>NZ_JANADS010000001.1:0-4800000 GCF_024199935.1 Bradyrhizobium sp. CCGUVB14 | reverse complement strand
GAACAGGCGGCTCGGCTTGTTGAACCACTCGGCGTCCTTGGCGGACGCCAGCATGTCGGTTGCGCCCGAGCAGCCCGCCATCAGCGGCGCGACAGCGGCCAACACAACTATGAGCGACTTTGGAAGCTTTTGATGTCGCACGATAAACTAAATTCCCCACGTCAAGGAGCGGCCCTAAGCGATTGTACCAACATCACTTTGCGGCACGAAGGTGGCCGAAACCAGTCTGCCCGAGAAAGTCCAAATTATCATTAATTGCGCGGGGTCGCTAATTCCGACGCTGCCACCGGCCCCGTTCGTCCGCCTGCCAATAGGTGACCTCAAATCCGCGCGTCTTGCAATCGGTCCAGGTGCTGCGGGCCGCCGCGAGCGCATCCGGATCGTCGCCGTTGAACAGCAACACCATGCGTTCATAGGCGTCCGCATCCTGGGGCAGCGCGGCATTATCCACGAGGAACCGGACATTGGCGCCGTTCGGGTTATCCGCCTCGATCGCCAGCACGATCGGCTGCTCGGCCACATCGTTCACCCGCCATGTCGCGTGCGGCAGGAAGGAATCGTCGCGATAGGTCCACAGATGCGCGTCGAGCGCATCGGCGCGCTCCGGCGAGGTCGACTGCACCACGACGCGCCAGCCGCGCTCGAGCGATTTCTCGAGAAGCGGCGGCAACACGTTCTCAACCGTCATGTTTTGCAGATGGTAGAACAGGACTTCAGTCATCTCGCGTTATTTGCGCTCGTAATGATCCGCCACCAGGCGATCGAGCAACCGGACGCCGTAGCCCGACCCCCAGCTCTGGTTGATGTCGGTCTTGGGCGCGCCCATTGCGGTGCCGGCGATGTCGAGATGCGCCCAGGGCGTGCCGTCGACGAAGCGCTGCAGGAACTGCGCCGCGGTGATCGAGCCGCCGTGACGGCCGCCGGTGTTCTTCATGTCGGCGAACTGGGAATCGATCAGCTTGTCGTATTCGGGGCCGAGCGGCAGGCGCCAGACCTTCTCGCCGCTCTCGATGCCTGCGGCGAGCAGGCGCTCGGCGAGCTCGTCATTGTTGGAGAACATGCCGGCATGATCGGTGCCGAGCGCGACCACGATCGCGCCGGTCAGGGTCGCAAGGTCGACCATGAATTTTGGCTTGGCCTTCTTGGCCACGTACCAGAGCACGTCGGCCAGCACGAGACGGCCCTCCGCGTCGGTGTTGATGATCTCGATGGTCTGGCCCGACATCGAGGTCACGATGTCGCCCGGCCGCTGCGCGTTGCCGTCGGGCATGTTCTCGACGAGGCCGATGGCGCCGACCACGTTGACCTTGGCTTTGCGCGCCGCGAGCGCATGCATCAGGCCGACGACGCAGGCCGCTCCACCCATATCGCCCTTCATGTCCTCCATGCTGCCGGCCGGCTTGATCGAGATGCCGCCGGTGTCGAAGCAGACGCCCTTGCCGACGAAGGCGACCGGCGCCTCGCCCTTCTTGCCGCCGTCCCAGCGCATGATCACGGTGCGGCTCGGACGCGCCGAGCCCTGGCCGACGCCGAGCAGCGCGCCCATGCCGAGCTTCTGCATCGCCTTGACGTCGAGCACCTCGATCTTGACTCCGAGCTTGCGCAGCTGACCGGCACGGCGCGCGAACTCCTCGGGGAAGAGCACGTTCGGCGGCTCGTTGACGAGATCGCGCGCGATGATGACGCCGTCGACGACCGCACCGGCCGAGGCAAAGGTCTTCTTCGCCGCGGCGGCATCGCCGACCGCCAGCGAGACGTCAGCGCGGAGCGCGCCCTCCTCGCCGTCCTTCTTTTTGGTCTTGTAGCGGTCGAACTTGTAGGCGCGCAGCCGCAGGCCGGACGCGATCGCGACCGCCTGCTCGCCGGTCATGGCGCCGGTCGCCAGTTCCGCCATGATGGTCATGGCGGTCGTTCCCGCCTTGAGCTTGCCGGCGGCGATGCCGCCGAATTTGAGGAAGTCGTTGCCCTTGAGGCTCGATGTCTTGCCGGTCCCGATCACGATCAGGCGCTCGACCTTCAGACCCTCGGGCGCCAGGATGTCCAGGGCGGCGCCGGTTTTGCCCTTGAATGAGGCGGCAGCCGCCGCCCGCTTCACGATCTCGGCAGCCCCGCCGAGCGCCTTGGCCGTCGCCGGGCCGACCTTTAGGTCATCGTCACAGAACACGATCAGGATGCCACGGGCGGCACTGGTCAACGGGACGAAGCCGACCTTGATGGCATCGGACATGGGTAACTCCTCGAAAGCATGGGGCTTTTACCGATCAGCGGGTCCAACGGAAGGCCAGACCTGAACGGCGATTCACTCGTCTCGCCCCACTATGGGCGAGAAGCGCGGTCGCTGCCAAGCACCGCCCGTGGCCGGGACGCCACAACGAGGGAAATATTAACCATATATTGAGGGCGCCATGGGTCAGCCATTTTGTTGACGGATCAAAGGGATGGTAGTGAGAAAGTGAGGCTCCGGAAGAGCTGGCTGTCCGACCTTGGGGATCCCATCGCGGGGATTGGTTGGACAGAAGGAAGTCCGGTGCGCGTTGGGGCTTTGGTGGGATTCGTGCGGTAGCGCATGGGGTCAATCGACAGGTATATTTTCCGCACGACGCTGGCGTCGTTTGCGCTCGTCCTGGTCAGCCTCACCGGCGTGATCTGGATTACGCAGGCGTTGCGCGGCATCGACCTGATGACGAGCCAGGGTCAGACCATCATGACCTTCCTCGGCATCACCAGCCTCGTGATCCCGGCGCTGGTGCTGATCATCTCGCCGATCGCGCTGATGATCGCGATCTCGCACACGTTGAACAAGCTCGCCACCGATTCCGAGATCATCGTGATGAATGCCGCCGGCTTCTCGCCGTTCCGGCTGTTCTATCCGTTCTTCTACGCCACCTGCGTGGTGGCGCTGCTGGTCGCCTTCATCGCCGCCTATCTCGCGCCCGACGGCATGCGGCGGATCAAGCAGTGGGATGCCGAGATCACCGCCGACGTGCTCACCAACATCCTGCAGCCCGGTCGCTTCGCCCAGCTCGACAAGAACCTCACGATCCGGATTCGCGAGCGGCTGCCCGGCGGCATCCTCGCCGGCATCTTCATCGACGACCGCCGCGATCCCAATGAGCGCGTCTCGATCGTGGCCGAACACGGCGAGGTCGTGAAGAACGAGAACGGATCGTTCCTGGTGCTCAAGGACGGCAATCTGCAGCGTTTCGAAGCGGGCAAGCGCGATCCTGCGCTGGTGGCCTTCGGCCGCTACGGCTTCGACATGTCGAAGTTCGGCAACCAGGGCCACGACGTCACCCTCGGCATCCGCGAGCGCTATCTGTGGGAGCTGTTCTCGCCGTCCGAGGACGACCCGGTCTACAAGCAAATCCCCGGACAGTTCCGCTCGGCGCTGCATGACAGCCTGCTGGCGCCGATCTATCCGTTCGCCTTTGCCGTCTTGACCTTCGCCTTCCTGGGGGCGCCGCGCACCACCCGCCAGAGCCGCAACTTCTCGATCGGCTCCTCGATCCTCGCCGTGTTCGGCCTGCGCATGGCCGGCTTCGCCTGCTCGGTCATGGCCGTGAAATCGTCCGGCCCGGTGCTGGCCCAGTACGTGATGGTGCTCGGGGCGATCGCCGTCGGGCTGTGGATGGTCATCGGCGGCATCGTGGTCGAGCCGCCGCCGGGCCTGATGGAAGCCATCAACAAATCGAACGCGCGGATCGCGCGGCTGTTCGGACGGCCGGCCGCCGCATGAGCATGCTCACCAACACGCTCGGGCGCTATTTCGCCGGCCGCTTCGTGGTCGCCGCACTCGGCGTGTTCGCGAGCATCTTCCTGCTGCTGGTGCTGGTCGACTACATCGAGATGGTGCGCAAGACCTCAGGGCTTGCGTCGGCGTCGGCGATCATGGTGGCCGAGACCTCGCTGTTCCGGGTGCCGCAATTGCTGGAGAAGCTGACACCGTTCTGCATGCTGATCGGCGCCATGACCTGCTATCTCGCCCTCTCCCGCCGGCTCGAGCTCGTGGTGGCGCGCGCCGCCGGCATCTCGGCCTGGCAGTTCATCTCGCCCGCGCTCGGCAGCGCGCTTCTGATCGGCGTGATCGCCACTGTCGCCTACAATCCGATGTCGGCGAACCTGCGCGAGCTGTCCAAGCGCATGGAAGCAGAGCTGTTCGGCTCGGCGCCCGGCGGCGGCATTCAGGACGCCTCGGGCTTCTGGCTCAACCAGGTGACCAGCGACGGTCAGACCATCATCAACGCCGCGCGCAGCGAACAGCAGGGCGTCCGGCTGACCGGGTTGACCCTGTTCCGGTTTGATACAGAGCAGCACTTCAAGGAGCGGGTCGAGGCGCGCGAGGCGACGCTCGAGGCCGGCCACTGGCTGTTCAAGGGCGTGCGCCGCTTCTCGCTCGACGCCCCGCCGGTCGACCAAGCCAGCCTCGAGATTCCGACGACGTTGACCGAAGCGCAGGTCCGCAACAGCTTTTCCACACCCGAGACTGTGTCCTTTTGGCAACTACCGAGCTACATCCGCTCATCGGAGAGCTCGGGGTTCGCGACAGCCGGATATCGACTCCAGTATCACAAGCTGCTGGCACAGCCGTTTTTGCTCGCCGCCATGGTGATGCTCGCGGCTTCAGTGTCGCTGCGCTTCTTCCGGATGGGCGGCGTACAGAAGATGGTTTTGAGTGGCGTGGGCGCAGGCTTTCTGCTCTACGTTTTGTCGAAAGTGACTGAAGACTTGAGCAAGGCTGAGTTGATGCATCCGATCGCTGCGGCGTGGTTGCCCGTAGTGGTGGGCGGCCTCACCGGCTTTTTGGCCTTGTTGTACCAGGAGGACGGTTAGTGACTGCCGTCCGCAGAGGACTTGTGTCTGATTCGACGTTGCGCACCCCCGTGCGCGCGAACGGATACGGCTTGGCTGTCCGCAGGCTCGTCCTCGCCCTGATCGCGACCGCATCGTTCGCCGGCATGATCGATCTTGCCGCGGTGACGCCGGCTGCCGCCCAGAGCTACACCTACAATCCGCTGCCGCCGCGTCCGAAGCCGCCGAAGGCCGCCAATGACGGGCAGATGCTCGTGCAGGCCACCGAGGTCGATTACGACTACAACAATTCGCGCGTCTCGGCGGTCGGCAACGTCCAGCTGTTCTACAACGGCACCAGCGTCGAGGCCGACCGGGTCATCTACGACCAGAAGACCAAGCGGCTCCATGCCGAAGGCAACATCCGCATGACGGATGCCGACGGCAAGATCACCTATGCCGAGATCCTGGATCTCTCCGACGACTACCGCGACGGTTTCGTCGATTCGCTGCGCGTGGACACCGCCGACCAGACCCGCATGGCCGCGACCCGCGCCGACCGCTCGAGCGGCAACTACACGGTGTTCGAGAACGGCGTCTACACGGCCTGCGCGCCGTGTAAGGACGATCCGAAGAAGCCCCCGCTCTGGCAGGTCAAGGGTGCCCGCATCATCCACGACCAGCAGGAGAAGATGCTGTATTTCGAGACGGCGCAGCTCGAGTTCTTCGGCGTGCCGCTCGCCTACATGCCCTATTTCTCGACGCCCGATCCGACCGTGAAGCGCAAGACCGGCTTCCTGATGCCGGGCTTCACCTCCTACACGGCGTTCGGCTACGGCGTCGAAGTCCCGTTCTACTGGGCGATCGCGCCCGACATGGACGCGACCTTCAGCCCGCGCATCACCTCCAAGCAGGGCGTGCTGTTCCAGGCCGAGTTCCGCCAGCGCCTGCTGGACGGTGCCTACCAGGTTCGCGTCTACGGCATCGACCAGCTCAACCCCGGCAATTTCGCCGGCCAGCCGGGCGATCGTCAGTTCCGCGGCGGCATCGAGACCAAGGGCCAGTTCGCGCTGAACGACAAATGGGTCTGGGGCTGGGACGGCGTCCTGCTCTCCGACTACTATTTCATGTCGGACTACCGCCTGTCGGCCTATCGCGATCCGCTCGGTTCGTTCCTGAACCTGCCGACGGATGCGCTGTCGCAGCTCTATCTGACCGGCGTCGGCAACCGCAGCTTCTTCGACGCGCGCACGATGTACTGGACGAGCTTCTCGGGTAACCAGCAGCAGGTCCCGGTCGTCTATCCCGTGATCGACTACTCGAACGTGCTCAACTATCCGATCTTCGGCGGCGAGGTCTCCTACAAGACCAACTTCGTCAATCTGACGCGTAACGACGCGGCGTTCGATCCGATCACGACGACGGCCAACACCAACGGCCTGTGCACGACGACCTCGGCCGATCCGCTCGCGCGCACACCGTCGCAGTGCCTGCTGCGCGGCTTCCCCGGCACCTACACCCGCCTGACGGCGGAGGCGCAGTGGCGCAAGTCCTTCACCGATCCGTTCGGCGAGATCTGGACGCCGTTCGCGATCCTGCGCGCCGACGCGATCAATTCCGACGTCTCCAACCAGCCGGGCGTGTCGAACTACCTGCCCGTCGGCAACACCCAGGCGTTCCGCCTGATGCCGACCGTCGGCCTCGAATATCGCTATCCCTTCATCAACGTTCAGCCCTGGGGCTCGACCACCATCGAGCCGATCGCGCAGATCATCATCCGCCCGAACGAGACCTACGCCGGCAAGCTCCCGAACGAGGATGCGCAGAGCATGGTGTTCGACGCCTCGAACCTGTTCAGCGTCGACAAGTTCTCCGGCTACGACCGCGTCGAAGGCGGCGGCCGCGCCAATGTCGGCGTGCAGGCGACCACGCAGTTCGACAAGGGCGGCGCCGTCAAGGTGCTGTTCGGCCAGTCCTACCAGCTGTTCGGCATGAACTCCTTCGCGGTGCAGGACTCCATCAACACCGGCATCAATTCCGGCCTCGACAAGCCGCGTTCGGATTACGTGGCGAGCGCCGCCTACTCGCCGAACAGCACCTATACGTTCAGCGTCCGCTCCCGCATGGACGAGCAGACCTGGAACATCCAGCGCTTCGAGGCGGAAGGCCGCGCCAACTTCAATCGCTGGTCGGTCAGCGTGATGTACGGCAATTACGCGCCGCAGCCGGAACTCGGCTACCTGACCCGCCGCGAGGGCATCCTGACGACCGGCTCGATCAAGGTCGCGACCAATTGGGTGGTGACGGGCTCGGCGCGCTGGGACCTCGAGGCCAACAAGATCAACCAATATGTGCTCGGCGCCGGCTATGTCGACGATTGCTTCGTGCTGGCGGCGAACTATGTAACTTCGTATAGCTATTCCGCGGGCACCACGCCGCCCGTGCTGAGCCACGCGTTCATGTTCCAGATCGGCCTGCGCACGCTGGCGACCTCGACCGGGTCCAGCTCATCCGCCGGCTACCAGTGAACCCGTTTGAATTGCCGGCCGCTTGTTCCCTCTCGCGGGATCATTGCGGCTGACATGCGAGCGACAAATATGACCACCCGATTGCCTGTCTTCCGTCTCCCCCTCTTCGTGCTGGGCGCTGTGCTGGCCTCCGCACTGATTCTCGCCGGCGCCCCTGCGCATGCGCAGAACATCGTCGTCATGGTCAACGGCGACCCCATCACCGATTTCGACATCGAGCAGCGCACCAAGCTCGAGACGCTGACGACGCAGAAGCCGCAGAACCGGCAGGACATCATCAACACGTTGATCGACGACAAGATCAAGCTGAAGGAAGGCAAGAAATACGGCGTCGACCCCACCGCATCCGACGTCAACGGATCCTACGAGGGCATGGCGCAGCGCATGCGCATCTCGATCGATCAGCTCAGCAAATCGCTCGAGACCAAGGGCGTGCGCCCCGAAGCGCTCAAGAACCGCATGAAGGCCGAGATGGTCTGGACCAGCCTCGTGCGCGGCCGCTTCAAGGAGAAGCTGATCGTCGGCGAGAAGGACGTCGCCGACAAGGTGCGCGAAGGCGGCGACGAGAAGCTGCAGATCGAGGGCACCGAATACAAGATGCAGCCGATCGTGCTGATCGTGCCGCGCGGCTCGTCCGCCGCTTTCCAGGAGACGCGGATGAAGGAAGCCGAGCAGTATCGCTCGCGTGTCGGAAGCTGCGAGGAAGCCAATTCGCTGTTCCGTTCGACGCCGAACGCTACCATCCGCGACACCGTCACCAAGACCACGGCCGACTTGCCGGAGGCACTCCGCAAGGTTCTCGACGACACCGCGATCGGTCACCTCACGGCCCCTGAAGTGACCAAGGCCGGCATCGAGATGGTCGTGCTTTGCGCGCGCAAGCCGACCACGATCGATACGCCGAAGAAGCGCGAGATCCGCGAGAAGATGTATATTGAAAAGTACGAGAAGACCCAGCGGGCCTATCTCGACGAGCTCCGCAAGGCGGCGATGATCGAATATCGCAACCGCTGATGGCCGCTCCCGCAAAGCCCCTTGCACTGACGCTCGGAGAGCCCGCCGGCATCGGCCCCGACATCACCATCGCGGCCTGGCTCAGGCGCCGCGAGCTCGACCTTCCCGCCTTCTATTTGCTCGGCGATGAGGCGCTGATCGCGCAGCGCGCCAAGGCGCTCGGCGCCGATATCAGGATCGCCGCGGTGAAGCCGGGCGACGCCGAGACTGCCTTTGCGGACGCCCTGCCCGTGGTCGCGACCGGCGAGCGAGCGACCGCTGCGCCCGGCAAGCCCGACGCATCGAGCGCACCGGCAGCGCTTGCCTCGATCCGCCAGGCGGTCGACGACGTCCGCGCCGGCCACGCCAGCGCCGTCGTCACCAACCCGATCGCCAAGAGCGTGCTTTACCGCGCGGGCTTCCGTCATCCCGGCCACACCGAATTCCTTGCCGAGCTTGCGAGCCTCGATGGCCGCGTGCCGCAGCCGGTGATGATGCTGTGGTCGCCGCGGCTCGCCGTGGTGCCGGTGACGATCCACGTGTCCGTGCGGGACGCGCTCGCCCAGCTTACCAGCGAGCTCATCGTCTCGACCGTGCGCATCGTTGCGACCGAGCTGAAATCCCGCTTCGGCATCGCCCGTCCCCGCATCGCGGTCTCCGGCCTCAACCCGCATGCCGGCGAGGACGGCTCGCTCGGCCATGAGGAGCAGACCGTGATTGCGCCGGCGCTCAAGCTCCTGCGCAATGACGGCGTCGACGCCAGGGGACCGCTCCCCGCCGACACCATGTTCCACGAGGCCGCGCGCAACACCTATGACTGCGCGGTCTGCATGTATCACGACCAGGCGCTGATCCCGATCAAGACGGTGGCGTTCGACGACGCCGTCAATGTCACGCTCGGCCTGCCCTTCATCCGCACCTCGCCCGATCACGGCACCGCCTTCGACATCGCCGGCACCGGCAAGGCCAATCCGGCCAGCCTGATCGCCGCGCTCAAGCTTGCCAGCCGCATGGCGGCTGCAAACAGCTGATGAGCGCGATCGACGACCTCCCGCCGCTTCGCGAGGTCATTCGCCAGCACGCGCTGTCCGCCCGCAAGTCGCTGGGCCAGAACTTTCTGCTCGACCTCAATCTCACCGCGCGCATCGCGCGCGCAGCAGCGCCGCTGGACGACAGCACCATCGTCGAGATCGGCCCGGGCCCGGGCGGACTGACACGTGCGTTGCTCGCGCTCGGCGCCAGACGCGTCATCGCGATCGAGCACGACGAGCGCGCGATCCCGGCGCTGAACGATATTTCCGCGCGCTATCCCGGCCGGCTCGAGATCGTGCATGGCGATGCCATGACGTTCGATCCGCGCCCGCTGCTGGCAGGCGAGCGCGCGAAGATCGTCGCCAATCTGCCCTACAACATCGCGACCCAGCTCCTGATCAACTGGCTCACCACCGAGCCCTGGCCGCCCTGGTTCGACATGATGGTGCTGATGTTTCAGCGCGAGGTCGGCGAGCGCATCGTCGCGCGCGAGGACGAGGAGGCGTATGGCCGCCTCGGCGTGCTCGCCAACTGGCGCTGCGAGACCAAAATCCTGTTCGACATTTCGCCGTCCGCCTTCGTGCCGCCGCCGAAAGTCACGTCCTCCGTCGTGCGTCTGGTGCCGCGCGCGAAGCCTCTGCCCTGCGATCGCAAGATGCTCGAACAGGTCGCGGCCGCGGCGTTCGGCCAGCGCCGGAAAATGCTGCGCCAAAGCCTGAAATCGCTCGGTGTCGATCCCGCGCGACTTGCGGCAGCCGCCGGCGTCGATGCGACGCGGCGTGCCGAGACCATTCCCATCTCCGGCTTTGTTGCCATGGCGCGTGAATTGGCCGATATACGAGCCGAAACGTGAGAATGGAAATTCCGGAGGAAAGAAAATGGCGTTGATGCGTCGGCAGTCGCTGGTCAAGTTCGATGCGCCCCTGTGCGAGACCATCGTCGATACGCCCAAGCCGCAAGGCGCCGAAGTGCTGGTGCGCATCGAACGCTGCGGCCTCTGCCATTCCGATCTGCACATCCAGGACGGCTATGCCGATCTCGGCGGCGGCAAGAAGCTCGACACCACGCGCGGCATGACGCTGCCCTTCACGCTCGGCCACGAGATCGCCGGCGTCGTCGACGAAGTCGGCCCCGACGTGCCGGCAGGTCTCGTCGGCAGCAAAAAGGCGGTGTTTCCCTGGATCGGCTGCGGCCAGTGCCGCGACTGCAAGAACGGCGACGAGAACCTCTGCGCCAAGCAGCGCTTCCTCGGCGTCTCCATCGACGGCGGCTTCGCCACCCACGTGCTGGTGCCCGACGCAAAATATCTGCTCGACTACGATCCCCTGCCCGTCAACCAGGCCGCCACCCTGATGTGCTCCGGCGTCACCGCATACGGCGCGCTCAAACGCCTGGTCGACCGTCCGCGTCAACGCAATCTGCTGCTGATCGGTCTCGGCGGCGTCGGCATGATGGGCCTGTCGTTCGCGCAAGCGATGTTCAAGCAGCCGATCACGGTCGCCGATCTCTCGCCGGCCGCGCGCGAGACCGCGCTGAAGAACGGCGCAGCCAATGCCCACGATCCGTCCGAGCCCGACGTGATCAAGCGCATCCTGAAGGAGACCGACGGCGGTTTCGACGAGGTCGTCGATTTCGCCGGCAACGAGAAGTCGATGGCGTTCGCGGTCGCGGTTGCGGCGCGCGGCGGCAAGGTCGTGGTGTCCGGCCTGATGGGCGGCCAGTTCACGCTGCCGATGGTGCAATGGGTCTACAAACGCCTCACCGTCGAAGGTTTCATGGTCGGCACGCTCGCGGAGGCGCATGAGCTGATGGCGCTCGCCCGCGCCGGCAAGATCAAGCAGACGCCGATGCGCGAAGAGCCGATGGGCGATGTCCAGAAATGGATCGACGAGCTGCGCGCAGGCCACGTGGTCGGCCGCATCGTGCTGAAGAACTGAGTTTCGATCGGCGGCGGGACAAGCGTCTCGCCGCCGCTTTCGTTTGCGCGATTAACCCGGAATTCACGAAAGGCCCGGTTCCAAATAGGGGAACCTGCACGCTGACGACTATAATCCTCACCATTCCATTTCGGAATTCTGGTGTGAGCATGCAGACCATTCGCCGTTTCCTGGCCGACGAATCCGGCGCGACTGCGATCGAGTACGGTCTGATTGCCGCCGGCATCGCGCTGGCCATCATCGCGGTGGTCAACAATCTCGGCTCGACGCTGAAGCTGAAGTTCGGTTCGATCAGCTCGTCGCTGAAGTAGCGCGCACCTTTAGAATAGGCCTTGGTACGAAGCCCGACGCTCGGAACGGCTGCGGCCGCACCGCGTTGGCAGCGCATGACCATCCGCTGCACCGTCGAGAGCGCATTCTTCATCGCCTGGAGCTTCCTCGAGAAGAGCGGCGAGCTCGGCCCGCCCGACAATTCCGCCAACATCATTCTCGATGCGATTGAAGCACAGCTGAAAACCGGCGAGCGCCGGCCGCTGATGCTCGCCAACAGGGCGATCGACACCTACAGGCATCAGAACCGCCTGTCGGCTGCGCGCGCGGCCCGCTTGGGCTGACGGCAACGGCACGTGATGCCCTTGGCCCCGCCGGCCCGGCGGCGGTACCTTGTGTTCACTCCTGAACAGAGCGTCCGCTCCATTTCGAAATTCCGTAGTTCTCCGGCCAAGAACAAAGTTCGAGGCGTGGCGCCCGTGCAACGCAGGAGGCTCTTCCGCGTTCGGCGCCATTTTTTCGATTTCCCGTAACCCCTTGTGTGCACTTTGGAACCGTCGGTTTCTGCCGGGAAACGTAGGGTTCTCCCCGGTGCCGATTCCCGGCAGGCAAGAGAATCAGTGTGACCGGCCGGCCCAAGAACGAGCTCCTCCAGAAGCTCAATGCCCACGATTTCGAGCTGCTTGCTCCTCATTTGCAATCGGTCGAGCTGGCTTCGAACCACATCCTGCATCATGCCGGCGACAGCATCGGCGCCGTCCACTTCCCGTGCGGCCCCACGTTCGTGTCGTTCGCGGTACCGGTCGAGGACGATCGCGAGGTCGAAAGCCTGCTGGTCGGACGCGAGGGTGCGGTCGGTCTCCCCGCCGGACGCGGCCCGTCGCTGGCCTATGCCCGCATCGTCGTGAAGGTGGGCGGCTCGGTGCTCCGCCTGCCGCTGCGCGCGTTCGAACAGGCGCAGCAGAGATCGGCGAGCCTGCACGATCTGTTCGCGCGCTACGCCGCCTGCCAGCTTGCGCAGCTGCTGCAGACCGCGGCCTGCAACGCCGCGCATTCGATCGAGCAGCGCGCCGCGAAATGGATCCTCGCGGCGCAGGAGCACCTCGGCGGCGACGAGATTCCCCTCACCCACGAGCAGCTCGCCGGCATGCTCGGGGTCTCCCGCAGCTATGCCAGCCGCGTCATCCAGATGCTGAAGGCAAGGCGCATCCTCGCAACGCGCCGCGGCGCCATCCTGATCCTCGACGGACCGGCGCTGCAGGCGAGCGCCTGCGCCTGCAACGTCACGGTGAAGAAGCATTTCCGCGAAGTGCTGGGTCACTCCTGACGGAGCGGCCGATCCGCGCGCGTCGGAACATATTCGACTGGCCCGCATTGCCGGGACATGCCGCGGTACTTTTTCCATTTCGAAGGCCAGCAACCTCACATCGACACCACAGGCGAGGCGCTCACCGACGACGAGGCCGCCTGGCGCGAAGCCGTCCGCCTCTCCCGCGACGTCGAGCATGCGCTGCGTCCCGGCGACAGCTGGACGCTCAGCGTGTTCGACGGCACCGAGCCGGTGTTCGTGCTGGCGATGGTGACCCGGCGGTTTCGTTAACGCGTCGGCAGAACGTTAACGTCCGCCGCCGCCCCGGTTCCGGGGGTGGACCCGGCCCGACTTGCCGAATTTCGATAGCCGGCTACACCCCGAAACTTGCGTCACACCAAAGCACAACTTGCATTAGGATGCGAACAGCCGTTCAATACCCGCATAAGCCGGCAGCACATTGCATCACCTTTGGTTTTGAGTGGAATGCGGACCTTTCTTATCATTCTGGGCATCTGGATCCTGATCAACGTCCTGTTCGTCGTGATCATGGTCCCGCCGCGCAAGCCACGGAAATCGAGTGAGCCTCGCGCGTCGAGCGGGCTCGCGCCCGTCCCGATCGGCCAAAATGCCTACGTTTACGATGAGGACGAAAAGGTCTCGCTGCGGCACACCATCATCGCCGTTGCGATGGGTGCGCTGTTCTCGCTGACGCCGCCTCTGCTGGAGGCCGTCGACGACATCAAGCGGATGATCGGCAAATACCGCAAGCAGCGGCAGTACGCCGAACCGGCGAGCGACGAGCGATCCCTCGAGACGACCCCGAAAGAGCTCCGGGCGCGAGAAGGCCAGAGTTCGACCGGCGGATCGTCTTCTCCCGAGCAAGACAGTTCGAAGCACTGACGCTCCTCGCGGCATCGTTCCCTATCACTTCAGACCTGGATTTTGGAACACGCGGCGCGTCCAGCGCGTTGGCGAACAGGAAACCACAGGGGGAGAAGCGACGACAGGAGACACGAGCTTGGTCAATCTCGGCAAATGGTACGATCCGATCTCGGAGCGTTGGATCGCACCGCGCGAACTTCACCCCGTCCCGACATCCCGCCACGCGAGCGAGAACCACGTGATCGAACTCCAGAGGTCAGTCGAGATCCAGCGCATCTGGCGCACGGTGGTCGATTGCTGCGCACGCAACTGATGCTGCCGCGCCGGAGGCGTTGCTGTTATTCCCCATGAACGATCCCGCATCACCCGCAAGATCATCCGCAAGGCCAGTCGCGACCGCGATACGATATCTGTCGATCGCGGCGGGCTCCGCCTGCCTGCTGCTCGCAGCCATTTGCCTCGCCTTGGCGTGCCGCGTCTTCATCGAGTCCGGTCTGTTCGCGCAATCCTACGCGATGGTGTGTCTCATCAGCGCAGCGTTGGGATGTCTCGCGCTGATGTTGGCGCGGGTGTGGAAATAGGCTCCCGCCTCGAGATCATCTCAAGGCAAGAGGTACTTGCTTTCACGGCTGCAGCCATTGGCACAAAGTGCACATGTTATCCCCGCAGCCTTGAGCTAATCTCCCCTCGCTCCAGCGACTAGCCTCTCGCGACAGATTGCGGGTCACGAGTTTTCGCAAGGTGCTGCTCTTCGTCAGTTTGACGTCATCGCAACCAATCGCGTTGACGCAAACACGCGCCTGCATGGCTTGACCTTCGCGATCAGCTTGCGTGCAAGCGAGCGCATCCGGGGTCGTTTAGCAACACGGAGACCACCATGAGTAACGGCGCTCCCAAAAACATCAATTCCTCCCCCGATCAGAAGACCACGAACGAAGCGTCCGCCATCAACCGGCGGAATGTCCTGCTCGGATCGACGGCGATCGGAGCCGTCGCTGCATTGTCCGCAGCGCCCGGGACAACCGCTCCGGCCTCGGCGCAGGGAGCGACGGCCACGCCATCCACAACGCCCGGCGCGCTGACGAAGAAGGGCTTCAATGGCGTCATCAAGCTGGACTCGCGCGATTCGACACCGGACTGGGGTCCCTTCACGCCGGCACGCGCGCCCGAGGGTTCGCCGAACATTCTGGTGATCCTCTACGACGACACCGGCCTGGCGG
The DNA here is from genome assembly GCF_024199935.1 of Bradyrhizobium sp. CCGUVB14. Classification (NCBI taxonomy): domain Bacteria; kingdom Pseudomonadati; phylum Pseudomonadota; class Alphaproteobacteria; order Hyphomicrobiales; family Nitrobacteraceae; genus Bradyrhizobium; species Bradyrhizobium sp. CCGUVB14. The sequence goes on along the minus strand of NZ_JANADS010000001.1, from coordinate 4,785,038 downwards.
CCTGGTCTCCGTTCGGCGGCGGCATCAACATGCCGACGCTGCAGAAGCTTGCCGACAATGGCCTGATGTATTCGCAATGGCACACCACCGCGCTGTGCTCGCCGACCCGCTCGACATTCCTGACCGGCCGCAACCACCATCTCAACGGCAATTCGTGCATCACGGAAGCCGCCCAGGGTTTCCCGGGCTGGAGCGGACGGATCCCGGACGAATGCGCCACCATCGGCCAGGTGCTCCAGGGCGCCGGCTGGAGCACGTTCTGGCTCGGCAAGAATCACAACGTGCCGGAGCAGGACATCGCCGCCGGCGCGACCCGTTCGCAATGGCCGCTGCAGAAAGGGTTCGATCGCTACTATGGCTTTCTCGGTGGTGAGACCAACCAGTGGTTTCCCGATCTGACCGAGGACAACAAGTTCGTCGACGCACCTTATTCACCCGAGGAGGGCTATCACCTCTCCCGCGATCTGGTCGAGAACGCGCTCCAGATGATCCGCGACCAGAAGGCCAGCAATCCGTCGAAGCCGTGGTTCATGTGGCTTTGTCCTGGCGCCAACCACGCCCCGCATCATGCCCCCAAGGAGTATGTCGACAAGTACAAGGGCAAGTTCGACGATGGCTATGAAGCCTATCGCGACTGGGTGTTGCCGCGCATGATCGCGAAAGGATTGCTGCCGAAGGATACCAAGCTCACGCAGATCAATCCGCTGCCGCAGAACGTCGCGAACCAGCTCGACGCGGTGCGCCCGTGGAGTTCGCTCAGCGCCGACGAGAAGAAACTGTTCGCGCGCATGGCCGAGGTCTATGCCGGTTTCTCGGAATACACCGACGTGCAGATCGGGCGGCTGATCGACTATCTCCAGAAGAGCGGTCAGCTCGACAATACGCTGGTGTTTTACTGCGCCGACAATGGCGCATCCGGCGAAGGCAGCCCGAACGGCTCGGTCAACGAGAACAAGTTCTTCAACAACTATCCGGACGAGATGGCCGAGAATATGAGATATCTCGATGTGCTCGGCAGCGTCGAGACCTACAACCACTACCCGACCGGATGGGCGACGGCGTTCTCGACCCCGTTCCAGATGTTCAAGCGCTATTCCGAATATGCCGGCGGCACCTGCTGCCCCCTCGTGATCTCCTGGCCGAAGGGGATCAAGGCCAAGGGCGAGATCCGCGACCAATATCACCACTCGACCGATATCGTTCCGACCATCCTCGATGTCTGCGGGCTCGACATGCCGAAGGTGTTCCGCGGCGTCGAGCAATATCCGATGTCGGGGGTATCGATGCGCTACAGCTTCGACGCCAAGGACGCGCCCACGCAGAAGAAGCGGCAATATTACGCCATGCTCGGCACCCGCGGCATCTGGGAGGACGGCTGGAAGGCCGCGGCCCTGCACGCGCCCCTCACCGGCAAGGGGCATTTCGACCAGGACGATTGGGAGCTCTATCATGTCGACGTCGATCGATCGGAATCGGTCAACGTCGCCAAGCAGTATCCTGACAAACTGAAAAGTCTCATCAAGGCCTGGTTCGAAGAGGCGGACAAGAATTTCGTGCTGCCACTCGACGACCGGACTCCGGCCGAGTTGCTCGGCATCGAACGGCCAAGCGAGGAAAAGCCCCGCACGCGTTACGTCTATTATCCCGGCACCTCGCCGGTCCCGGAAGGCGTTGCCGTCAATGTGCGCGGCCGCTCCTACAAGATCGTCGCCGATGTCGAGATCAGCGATCTCGATGCAACAGGGGTGATCTTTGCGCACGGCTCCCGCTTCGGCGGGCACAGCCTGTTCATCAAGGATCGCAAGCTGAACTACGTGTACAATTTCCTGGGCATCAAGCCGGAGCAACGCTTCGTCTCCGGCGAGCTCAAGCCGGGCAAGTACACGCTTGGCATGGAGTTCGTCCGCGACAAGGCGGGCCCGAAGGGTGAATCCGTCGGCAAGACGACGCTCTATGTCAACGGGCAGTCCGTCGCCCAAGGCGACATGCGCACACAATCGGGGAAATTCACCCTTGCCGGCGACGGCCTTTGCGTCGGCTATGACAGCGGCGATGCCGTCAGCCAGGAGTACAAATCGCCAGGCACGTTCAAGGGCGGCTCTATCCTCGGCGTGGGCGTCGACGTCAGTCCCGAAGTCTATCATGACTTGGAGAAGGAAGCCTCTCGGGCGATGTCGCGGGATTAGGAGCGGCTCTTTCCGTCATTGCGAATGTTGCGAAGCAATCCAGAATCTCTCCGCCGCGGCGGTCTGGATTGCTTCGTCGCATCAGCGCAAGTCCGGGCAAAGGTTCGCCGCCAACCACCGCTCGCAAATATTCCACTTTACCGAATTTTGCGCGTGGATTCCGGGTGCCGCCGGCGCCCGGCCTTCCCTGCTGCCCGCCACATGTCCCTGCACAGAACGTCGCACCGCTTTTCGCTGGCGCGTCCGGCTGGTAGATTGACGCCATTGCTTTGGGGGTTTTTTGATGCACGCGAGGATTTTCAATCGCGTCTTGGTGCTGGCAGCACTCGTCGCGGTGACGCTCGCCGTCGCGCTCCGACCGGCATCGGCCGAGAAGCGCATCGCGCTGGTGGTCGGCAACTCCGCCTACAAGAACATCACGCCGCTCGACAATCCGTCCAAGGACGCGAGCCTGATGGCGGAGACGCTCGGCACGCTCGGCTTTACCCTCGTCGGCGGCCGCGCCCAGCTCGATCTCGACAAGGCCGCGATGGACATCGCCGTGCAAAGCTTTGGCCGGCAGGTCCAGGGCGCCGATGTCGCGCTGTTCTATTATGCCGGCCACGGCGTGCAGGTCGCGGGCTCGAATTATCTCGTGCCGGTCGGCGCCAATCCGACGCGCGAGGCCGACGTCGATTTCCAGATGACCGACGTCAATCTGGTGCTGCGGCAGATGCAGGGCTCGGGCACGCGGCTCAACCTCGTCATCCTCGATGCCTGCCGCAACAACCCCTTTGGCTCGCGCGGCCTTCGATCCTCGGACGGCGGTCTTGCGCAAATGCGCGCGCCTGAAGGCACGTTGATCTCCTACGCGACACAGCCCGGCAATGTCGCGCAGGATGGTAGCGACGGCCACAGTCCCTACACCAAGGCGCTGGCCGCGACGGTCCGCACCGCCGGCCTCGACGTGTTCCAGACCTTCAACCAGGTGGGGCTGGCCGTGAAGCGCGCCACCTCGGGCGCGCAGCAGCCCTGGGTGTCGTCCTCGCCGATCGACGGCACCTTCTACTTCGTCCCCCCGACGCAAACAGCGCCGCCGCAGGTCGCGGCGATGCAGCCCGATCCGCTGCCGGCGGATCGGCTGCGCGCCGATCCCGACCGTGTGCCGTTGCGCGACGCCGCGCTGCTCAGCGAATTGAACGAGCGGCTCTACGAGCTCAATTTCGATCCCGACACGCCCGACGGGCTCACGCGCGCCATCACAAAGCTGCAGCAGCGGATTTCGATGCCGCCGACGGGCGAGCCGACCGAAGGCCTGCTGCTGCGGATGCGCAAGATGGAGGATCTCAAGCCATGGGGTTCGATCGTCTACGGCCCTGACGGCAACAAATGGGGCATCTCGTGGAACCATGCCTCACGGCGCGCGGCGGTGGCGGATGCGCGCGGCAATTGCGCCGGCGCGAAGTGCCCGATCGAGCTTTCCTTCTACGGCAAAAGCTGCGGCGCTTTCGCGATCTCGGACAAGTCGTGGTCGCTGGTCCAGCGCGACAGCGTGCAGCGCGCGAAGGACGCCGCGCTTGACGAATGCGGCAAGGCTGGCAAAGCTTGCCGCATTATTGGAAGCGTTTGTGCCGACGGCTCCGGTCGTTGATTTTATCGCCGATTTTTCGTGATGATGGATTTCTGGCTCATGTCGAACACCGCACGCCGCCATTTTGCCCTCGCCACACTTCTCCTCGCCCTCGCCGCTCCGTCAGCATTTGCGCAATCCGGCAGCGCCGGCGGCTCGATCGGCAACGACGAAAAATCGCTGTCCGGCTCGCGCCAGGATAGCCCTTCAGGCCGTTCCGCCGAACCCGCGCCCTCGGAACGCCGAAGCAAGCCGGCCGCTGACGAACAACGCTCGTCGTCTCGGCGCAGCGGTGGTGGCGGTGGCGGTGGTAGCTTCGACGGTGCCTGGGCTGTCACCAGTGTCGGCTGTGGCGGCACGTCCAGCGGCGCGACCGTCGTGACCTCGGGCCGCGTGATCGGCCAAGGCGTCAGCGGGACCGTCAGCGCGAATGGATCGGTGCACACGTTCGGACAGGGTGAAGGCGGCATCACCTATACCGGCGCTGGCCACCTTTCGGGACGCAGCGGTTCCGGCACGTTCCGCCGCTCCGACGGCTGCTCGGGAACCTGGACCGCGAGCAAGCAATAGCGCCGGCAAAAAGCCTGAATTCGCGGCGGAACGAACGCCGCGCAGGCCCGATTCAAGCCACATCCTCTCCGGATTTGCGGCTCATTGCCACCTAACTCTTTGTTGAGAAAGGGAAGGTAACGAGTTGCGTCATGCGTAAACGGGAGACCAGGATGGGCAACCGCACCGCAAAGTTCATGTCCGCGCTAGTCGGCAGCATCATTGCCGGCGCGCCGCTGGCTGCCGTTTCACAGAACGCGCCAAGCACATCCAGCGCCGCAAGCACACCCAGCGCCGCAAGCCCGGCGAATGCCGCGAGCGCAAGCACGGCGAATGCCGCGAGCGATTGCGTCGCCTCACCAAAGGGTGTCGCGCCGCAGGGGCAGCACTGGTTCTATCGCGTCGAGCGCGGGACCAAGCGGCAATGCTGGTATCTGCGTGCCGAAGGTACCAAGGACGGTGCCAAGGAAGGTGCCAAGCCCATACAGAGCGCGCAGGCGACGACCGACACGCCGAGTGCAGCTCCAGCCGCGCCGTCATCGGTGCAAAATGCGCATGCCGAATACATTGCACAGCAAACCAACCCCGCCGCGAACGCGCCGGCGTCAGCCGCAGCCGCCACGCCGCAGGCTCCCGGCGCCAGTGATGCCAATGCGGCGCAGCCCTCCGTCGCCACGCGTTGGCCCGACGCCGCCCTCGCTTCGCCCGCACCGCAGCCATCAGTTGCAACCGCTGCCGCACCTGCAGCAGCGTCGGTACAGCCGAGTGCGAAGCCAGCCGCCTCCCCGGTAACGCTCGCCGCGGCAGAGGCCCCCGCCGACAAGCCGACCGGATCGGTGCAGATGCTGCTGCTCGTCATCGGCGGCGCGCTGACGCTCGCCGGCCTCCTCGCCAGCGTGATTTATCGCTTCGCCGGTCGACGCGCGCGCGCCCGGGCGGCCGATCGCCGCGTGAACTGGGACCATCGGCAGGATGACGCCGACAGCCGTGCGCCCTGGCATACCGAGCCGGCGCCGCGCGTCGTACGGCCGCTCCCGGTGGACTTCGACGCCATGCGTGCGGAAGCCCCGCAGATCGCCGCATTCTCAAGCGCCATCGGCCGGATCGCTGCGCAGGGCCGTTCCGTTGAGGTTGCGACAGCAGAGCCTGACGAGACAAAGCCTGACGAGACCGGGATCGACTATTTCGACGGCGAGTTCGAGATCGAGCCCGCGGCGCCGCAGCTCGCCGCCGACGCCGCCCACCGCGAAGAGCCGGCAGAGCACAACGCGGACGCGCATGACGAACATGCGCGTGAAGCGGCCAGCGCCGCCGACATCGATATCATCACGGCGATGCTGGAGCGGCTGGCGACGGAAGGGCCGCGGCTGACGCAGCCTCGCCCTGAAGCCTTCCCTGCTAGCCTTGAAGCTGACCTTGCAGCCCTCGCACGAAGCTCACGAGGCCAGTCCGCCGCTCGCGCTTGAGGCGCTCGGCCTTCAGGATCGACTGTACCTCGGCGAAGGCGTCATCAACATTGTGGTTGATGACGATGTAATCATACTCGGCCCAGTGGCTCATCTCGTGGCTGGCGCGGCTCATCCGCTTGCGGATCACCTCGTCCGAATCCTGCGCGCGCGAATGCAATCGCTTCTCGAGATCGCCGGCTGACGGCGGCAGGATGAAGACGCTGACGACGTCCGCGCGCGCCTTTTCGCGCAACTGCTGCGTGCCCTGCCAGTCGATGTCGAACAGCACGTCCTGCCCCGCCGACAGCGCGGCCTCGACGGGCGCGCGCGGCGTGCCGTAGCTGTTGTCGAACACGGTGGCCCATTCCAGCAGCTCATCGCCCTTCACCATGGCGTCGAACCTGGGCTTGTCGACGAACAGATAGTCGCGGCCGTCGACCTCGCCGGGCCGCATCGACCGCGTCGTCGCCGACACCGACATGCGCAGACCGGGCATGCGGTCGATCAGCAGACGCGACAGCGTCGTCTTGCCCGCGCCCGATGGCGAGGACAGCACAAACATCAGCCCACGCCGCTCGACACCGTCAGTTCCGTGACCGCCCGTCGTCATCGATCACTCCAGATTCTGGACCTGCTCGCGAAATTGCTCGACCACGTTCTTCATGGCGAGCCCGGTATTGGTCAGCTCGATGTCGTTCGACTTCGAGCAGCAGGTGTTGACCTCGCGGTGAAACTCCTGCGCCAGGAAATCGAGCTTGCGCCCGATCGGACCACCCTTGCCGATCAGCTCGCGCGCCTGTGCGATGTGGGAGGCGATGCGGTCGAGCTCCTCGCGGATGTCGGCCTTGGTCGCGATCAGGATCGCCTCCTGCATCAGGCGGTCGGAATCGAAACGGTCGGACGTGTCCAGCAGCGCGGCGATCTGCTCGGCGAGCTTCGCCTTGATCGCCTCGGGCTTGCGCCCCGGTGCGGCTTCCGCCCTCTTCGCCAGCTGCTCGACCTCGTCGACCCGCTGGGTCAGGATCTGGCCGAGCGAGGTGCCCTCGCGCTTGCGCATCGCGACGAGTTCGTCGAGCGCCTTGTCGAAGGCGTCGGCCGCGGCAGCGCGTGCGGCCTTGTCCTCCTCCTCGTCGCCCTCGGGCTCGGCGACCTCGACGACGCCCTTGATGGCGAGCAGGCCGTCGACGCTAGGCGCGACCGCGTCGACCTTGCCGGCGATGACGGAGGCCGCCTTCAGCACGGCGTTGAGCACGTCCTCATTGACGCGGACGGTGGCGGCGGCATTGGCGCGCTTGACGTTGAGGTTGGCGTAGACGGTGCCGCGCGAGAGCAGCTCGCCGGCGCGCTTCTTGGCGTAGGCCTCGAGCTCGTCGAACCCCTGCGGCAGCCGCACCCGCAAGTCAAAGCCCTTGGCGTTGACCGACTTCAATTCCCATTCGAACGTATACGGCCCGCTTGCGCCGTGGCTTCGGGCAAAGCCGGTCATGGACGACAGCGCCATCAGGTCAAATTCTCCGACAAACATGGGATTCGCGAGGCCATCAGGCCACGCGAATCTTAAGACTATTTTGCGGGAAAGTGGAATCCGCAAAGTCCCGTAGGCAGGTCTGCGCAACGACTGAGGCTGGACCAGCCCTAGCGCTGGATGACCGGCGGCGACGGCTGCACGGCGCCCTGCCGCGCGGGCGCGGGAGTGGTGGCGGGCCGCGCCGGCGGCTTCTTCTGCTGGGTCGGCTTGGGCGTGGTCGCGGTCGGCGCCGTATCGGCAGCCGCAGGCGCCGCGGCGGCCGGCGCAGGTGCGTCCTCGGCAGGCTCGACCGTGTCGTTCTGGATCTGCTTCTCCATCGCGCGCAGCTTGGCGACGTTCTTCTGGTGCGCGTCGTAGGTCTCGGTAAAGGCGTGCCCGCCGCTTCCGTCCGCGACGAAGAAGAGATCGCGGGTGCGGGCCGGGTTGGCGGCCGCCTCCAGCGAGGCGCGGCCGGGGTTGGCGATCGGGCCCGGCGGCAGTCCCTCAATCACATAGGTGTTGTAGGGCGAAGGCTGCGTGATCTCGCTGCGCTTGATCGGGCGCCCCAGCGTGCCCTTGCCGCCGACGAGGCCGTAGATGATGGTCGGATCGGACTGCAGCTTGATCTTCTGCTTCAGCCGATTGACGAACACGGCCGCGACCCGGCTACGCTCGTCCGGCTTGCCGGTCTCCTTCTCGACGATCGAGGCGAGTGTCTCGAGCTGCTCCGGCGTCTTGACCGGAAGGTCCTGGCTGCGGCGCTCCCAGATCTCCGCGAGCACGCGCTTGTGCGCCTGCTGCATGCGCTGGATCACCTGGTCGCGCGGGGTCCCGCGCGGGAACTTGTAGGTCTCGGGCAGCAGCGTGCCTTCACGCGGCAATTCGCGCACGCTGCCGGTGAAGATGTCGTTATCGGACAGCCGTGCCACGATCTGCTCGGAGGTCAGGCCTTCCGGAATCGTGACGGAATGCTGCACCACCTTGCCCTCGACGATGGTGGCGATGACGTCGCGCAGGGATGCGTTCTTCTGGAACGAATATTCACCCGGCTTCAGGTCCGAGCTCGCCTTCAGCGCAGCCACCGCGGCAATGAACACCCAGGGATTGACGTCGGTGACGCTTTCCTTGTTCAGGGTCTCGGCGATGTCGCGCTTGCCCGCACGCTGCGGGATGTTGACGATCTTGTCTTCCTTCAGCGGCCCCGGCGCCTCGAGCACCTGCCGGCCGTAATAATAGGCGCCGCCGGCGCCGAGCATGGCGATCAGCAGCAGGGTGATGATGGCGTTGCCGACCACGACAAAGGGATTGCGGGCCCGCTCCGAACGCCTCGGCGGCGGCGGGACCTGCTCGGGCTCGAGCGCTGCCCGCGGACTCCGGGGCGAAATGGGCGGCCTTTCACTCATCGAAGCAACCTGAATCCTGCCGGTTCAATCGCAGCCTGACAATCGCTTGCCGAGCCAAATGCACACGCCCACAGACATGACTATCGCCGAATACGGCAAAACGGTGGATTCGTCGCAAACACAAACTAATGGGTCAGGCGCCGGACGATGACCGAGGCATTGGTACCGCCGAAACCAAAAGAATTCGACAACGCGACATTCACCTCGCGCTGCTTCGCCTTGTGCGGCACGAGATCGATTGCGGTCTCCACCGACGGATGGTCCAGGTTGATGGTCGGCGGGACGATGTTATCGCGAATCGCGAGGATCGCGAAGATCGCCTCGATCGCGCCGGCCGCGCCGAGCAGATGGCCGGTCGACGATTTGGTCGAGGACATCGCAACCTTGGAGGCGGCATTGCCGAGCAGGCGCTCCACCGCGCCGAGCTCGATCTCGTCGCCGAGCGGCGTCGAGGTGCCGTGGGCGTTGATGTAGTCGAGGTCGGATGCGGTAAGGCCGGCGCGCTTGAGCGCGGCCGACATGCTGCGGAAGCCGCCATCGCCATCGGGCGACGGCGACGTAATGTGATAGGCATCGCCCGACAGACCGTAGCCGATCACCTCGGCGTAGATCCTGGCGCCGCGGCGCTGGGCGTGCTCGAGCTCCTCCAGGACGAGGACGCCGGCGCCCTCGCCCATGACGAAACCGTCGCGATCCTTGTCGTAGGGGCGCGAGGCCTTCTCGGGCGTGTCGTTGAAGCCGGTCGACAGCGCGCGTGCGGCGTTGAAGCCGGCAATACCGATGCGGCTGATCGGCGACTCCGCGCCACCGGCGACCATCACGTCGGCATCGCCGAGCGCGATCAGGCGGGCGGCGTCGCCAACGGCATGGGCACCGGTCGAGCAGGCCGTGACCACCGAATGGTTCGGTCCCTTCAGGCCGTGCGCGATCGAGACGTAGCCGGATGCGAGATTGATCAGGCGGCCCGGAATGAAGAACGGCGACACCCGGCGCGGCCCGCGCTCCTTCAGGAGAATCGCGGTGTCGGCGATGCCGTTGAGGCCGCCGATGCCCGAGCCGATCATGGTGCCGGTCGCGCACTTGTCCTCTTCGGTCTCGGGATGCCAGTTCGCATCGTCGAGCGCCTGACCGGCCGCGGCCATGCCGAAGATGATGAAGTCGTCGACCTTGCGCTGGTCCTTCGGCTCCATCCACTTGTCGGGATTGAAGGTGTCGTTGCTGCCGTCGCCGCGCACGACCGTGCAGGCGTATTTGGTCTGCAGATCGGAGACATCGAAGCTCTCGATCCTGCGCGCACCGCTTTCGCCGTTGAGGATGCGTTTCCAGGTCGGCTCGACGCCGCAACCGAGTGGCGACACCATGCCGAGACCAGTGACGACAACCCGCCTCATATCCGAAAACTCCGCATCGAAAGATTCACGGCCAATAACAAGAAACCGGCTGACCGCTGCAAAGCGGCCCGTCCGGTTTCAATGTTGTCCCCGCGAAATGAAGAGCCTTAGCTCTTCGCGTTCTTCTCGAGAAACTTCGTGGCGTCGCCGACGGTGAGAATCGTCTCCGCGGCGTCGTCCGGAATCTCGCACCCGAATTCTTCTTCGAACGCCATCACCAGTTCGACGGTGTCCAGACTGTCGGCGCCGAGGTCATCGATGAAGCTCGCTGCGTCGACAACCTTCTCGGGTTCAACACCAAGGTGTTCGACCACGATCTTCTTAACCCGCTCGCCAATGTCACTCATTGCATAACCTCGTGTTGTTCCCTGTAGACCCGACCCCCCGGGACGATACGAGCCGTCGTGGTCGTTGACTGCCTTCGCTTACGAACTTTGATTTGGCCCCACCTTAACCGGTAGAGGCCCGGCGAATGACGGCCAAGGCTCCGCATCGCCAATATACAGGGTTTCAAAAACCTGCAATGGCGTTCTTTGCCCATCCGTTGAAGGTCCGGTTATCATACTTCAACTGCCTTGACTACACGCCTCAATTCGCTCCGAAAACGGCCGTTTGCCGCATCCTGCCCCACCCATGTGGGCAGTGCGGAACGACGTCTCAGATCATGGCCATGCCGCCGTTGACGTGGATGGTCTGGCCGGTGACGTAGGCCGCTTCGTTCGAACTCAGGTAGACCGCGGCCGCCGCAATGTCCTCGGGCGTCCCCAGGCGGTTGGCCGGAACCTTGGTCAGAATCGTCTCGCGCTGCTTGTCGTTGAGCGCATCCGTCATCGGCGTCTTGATGAAGCCGGGTGCGATGCAATTCGCGGTCACGCCGCGCTTGGCGTATTCGGCGCCCAGCGTCTTGATCATGCCGATCAGGCCGGCCTTCGACGCGGTGTAGTTGCCCTGCCCTGGATTGCCGGTGACGCCGACCACCGAGGTGATGGCGATGATGCGGCCGAAGCGCTTGCGCATCATCAACTTGGTGGCGGCACGCGCCAGGCGGAAGGTCGAAGTCAAATTGATGTTGATGACCTCCTCCCAATCCTCGTCGCGGAGCTGCACGAACAGATTGTCACGCGTGATGCCGGCGTTGGCGACGAGAATGTCGACCTGGCCCATCGCAGCTTCCGCAGCCGGCACCAGCGCCTCGACCTCGTCGGCCTTGGAGAGATTGCAGGGCAGCACATGGGTGCGCTCGCCGAGCTTGCCGGCCAGCTCATCCAGCACGTCCTTGCGCGTTCCCGAGATCGCGACGGTCGCGCCCTGCGCATGCAGCGCCTGCGCGATCGCGCCGCCGATGCCGCCGGTCGCGCCGGTGACGAGCGCCTTCTTGCCAGTCAGATCGAACATCGAAAACTCCTCCAAAGCACGATCCGGAAAAGTGTGCAGCGGTTTTCCGGAAAGATCGTGCGTAAACTCAAGCCTGCTTCGCAGCGGCCAATGCATCCTTGGCGGCGGCAATGTCGTTCGGACCACCCACGGCAACGCCGACGGCGCCGTCGGCGATGCGCTTGACGAGTCCCGTCAGCACCTTGCCCGCGCCGATCTCGAAGAAACGGGTGACGCCCTGCCCTGCCATATAGGCAACCGACTCGCGCCAGCGCACCGTGCCGGTGACCTGCTCGACCAGGCGGCGGCGGATCTCGTCGGGATCGGTGATGGCGCTCGCCAGCACGTTCGACACCAGCCGCGCAGCCGGCGCCTTGATCGTGACCTTGGACAGCGCCTCGGCCATCGCGTCGGCGGCGGGCTGCATCAGCTTGCAGTGAAACGGTGCGGACACCGGCAGCAACATGGCGCGCTTGGCGCCCTTGGTCTTGGCGATCTCGACGGCGCGGTCGACCGCGGCCTTGTCGCCGGAGACGACCACCTGGCCGCCACCATTGTCATTGGCCGCCTGACAGACCTGCCCTTGGGCCGCCTCCCTGGCGACCTCCATGGCTGCGTCGTAATCGAGGCCGAGCAGCGCGGCCATCGCGCCGGCGCCGACCGGCACCGCTTTTTGCATTGCGAGACCGCGGGTGCGAAGCAGCCGTGCGGTGTCCGAGATCGTCAGGCTGCCGGCGGCCGCCAGCGCCGAATATTCGCCGAGCGAGTGACCGGCAACGAACGCCGCGTCCCGCCCCACGGAAAACCCGGCTTCAGCCTCCAGCACCCGCAGAGTGGCCACAGACACGGCCATCAGGGCCGGCTGGGCGTTCTCGGTGAGCTGAAGGGTTTCGGCCGGGCCATCCCAGATCGTGGCTGTCAGCTTCTCTCCAAGCGCGGCATCGACTTCGTCGAACACGGCACGCGCCGCCGGAAAGGCGTCGGCCAAAGCCTTGCCCATACCGACTGCCTGGGAACCCTGCCCCGGAAATGTGAATGCTGCCGTCATCGGCGCTCCCTGGATCGCTCGAGCCGTGTGGTTCGAGAACCCGCAGCCGATGACGTCCGGCCCGAGCCTTGGTTCCCGACCATGCTCCGAAAGGGGCCGTAGACACTGTCCGGGGCCGGAATGTCAAGCCAAGATAGGAGCTTCGGCCTGCATTGAACTGGGGATTCGGCCTGTCAAAACCCGCCGGCCTTCTGGTCCGCACCGACCTCGGCGCCGGCTTGCGCACGGCGCGCATTGCTGACCAGTTGGCCCGGCCGGTCATCCCGGTTCGGCTTCGCCGTGGCGAGCCGCAGCACGGCTGCGTAGCCCGGCTGAACCTCCATCCGCTCGGCATGCCGGCTCTCGCTGAGCAGGCGATGCACCTTCGGCAGATTGTAGCAGGGCACGTAGAACAGCAGATGATGCTCGAGGTGGTAGTTCACGTAATACGGCGCGATGAACAGGCGCTCGAGGACATTGGCATGCGTGGTGCGGGTGTTGCGCAAGGGATCGCTGCTGTCGGGCACGACGGCGTGCTCGGCGATGTTGCGGATGCGCGTGATGACCATCATCCAGGTCAGTAGCGGCACCAGCCAGAGCAGCGGATAGGCCCACCACACACCGGCCGCAGCGAGGCTTGCGAACATCGCGGCGTTGACGAGGCATTGCGGGCCGAGCTTCTCCCAGAAATGCCCGGCGCGCTGCCGCCACGGCCAGTCCTTCGGACCGAGCGCGTTGAGCAATTGCGCCTTGCGCTGCTGGTACCCGGTCTGCCCGGTGATGTCGCGAATGAACTTGCGGCGATAGCTCAGCCTGGTGATCGGAAACGGCGCCGACAGCACCAGATCGGGATCATCCTCCTGCTGGGTGCGTGCATGATGCTGCAAGTGATAGCGCCGATAACTGCGTGTCTCGGCAAAGAGCGGATAGGCGCAAAACCACTGGCTCAGCGCGAGATTGGTCTTCTCGTCCGCGGACAGGCAGCCATGCGCGCCGTCATGCATCAGGATTGCGAGCCCGAGCTGACGCGAACCGATGATGGCGACGGCGAGAACGTAGGTGATCGGATTGGGCCACCAGGCGACCAGGGCGATTGCGCCAATGATCAGCGCCCAGGCGTGCGCGATCATCGCGACGCCCTTCCAGGTCACGCGCTGGCGCACGTCGGCCAGTTGATCGTCGGTCAGGAAATCGCGGGCACGCATGCGAAGCGCCGTCATGACCTACCCCTCCTCGTTCGAATTGCTTGATGCGCCGCGCTCGTCGACGAGACGCAGGCGCGCAGTGTCAGCGCTGGATTTGGCCTGCTCGCCGAGCACGCGCAGCATCTCTTCGCAGAGTGCCTCGGGCGAGCGGCCCATGGCGTAGCCTTCGAGAATGACGCCGATCGCAACCGCCCAGAACCGCCGCGAGCTTTCGTCGGGCGCGCGCAGCGAGCGCCAGCCATGACGCGCCACCTGGCCTGCATAAGCGCGTGCGCCCTCACTGTGCAGGCGCTCGATGGTGCGCTCGACCAAAGGCGCCAGATCCTGGCGCCGCCGCGTCAGGGTCAACGCTTCCGCGAAGAAGGCGATCGAATCGCTCGCCGTCACGGTCTCGGCCAGCGCGTGGGTGTAGTCCCGCGGCGTACGCGCCTGCAGCGCCGCCTGCTCGGTCGCGCGCGCCAGATACAAAAGTTCGCGGCAGGCGCATTCGACGAACAGCGCTTCCTTGGTGCGGAAGTAATAGGTGATCTGGCTCGGGAACGCGTTGGCCGCTGCTGCGATATCGGTGATCGCGGTGCCCGACAGCCCCCGCTCCCGGAATAGCGGGCTTGCCGCGTCCAGCAGCAGCGACCGCATCTTGCGCCCGGCCGAGCGCGTCGCCCGCGCCGCATGCTTGGGGTCGCCAGCCGCCTCAAACGGCTCTCCGAACGGCTCCTGGGCCGATTTTTCCACCATCGGATCCTCTCCCTGATTTATTTGTATGACATACAAACAAATAAATCAAGACGGATGTGGTATAGGAGGACCGGCCCCACCACCCGCACCGGGCGATCCGGGCCGAAAATGCGGCCTCCAACCTTGCCAAGCCGGCCAAAATCCGTATAACGCGCGCATCCGCAGACCCCGGCCGGGAGCTGAACGGACGGTCTCAGCAAATCATTCGTGATTTTGGTGTGGCAGGGCCAGTCGGCCCGTCGTCCCGTGTTTCCGCCTTCTGAGCTTAATCCCAGAGTCCTTTCCGAAGGTCTCTTAAGGGCTTGACGCCGGGCAATGCGCTAACACGAGGAAAGGACGACTATGGCTCTCTATGAGCATGTTTTTCTCGCGCGCCAAGACGCGAGCACGCAGCAGGTCGAAGAGCTGACTGCGCAGATGACCGGAATCGTCGAGGGTCTCGGCGGCAAGGTCACCAAGACCGAGAATTGGGGCGTTCGCTCCCTCACCTACCGCATGAACAAGAACCGCAAGGCGCACTTCGTGCTGCTCAACATCGACGCGCCCTCCGCGGCGATCGCCGAGATCGAGCGCCAGGAGCGCATCAGCGAAGACGTGATCCGCTATCTCAGCGTCCGCGTCGAAGAGCTCGAGGAAGGCCCGTCCGCGATGATGCGCAAGGCTGACCGCGATCGCGAGCGTGACGACCGTGGCGGCGGCTTCCGCGACCGTGAAGGCGGCGGCGGTTTCCGTGGCGACCGTGAAGGCGGTTTCCGTGGCGGCGATCGTGACGGTGGTGGCTTCCGCGGTGATCGCGGCCCGCGCCGTCCGCGTGACGAAGCTGAAACCACGACGGATGGGGAGTAAGACCAATGGCTGAAGCTGGTGCACGCCGCCCGTTTTTCCGTCGTCGTAAGAGCTGCCCGTTCACGGGCGCCAATGCTCCGAAGATCGACTACAAGGACTCCAAGCTGCTGATGCGTTACGTCTCCGAGCGCGGCAAGATCGTGCCGAGCCGCATCACCGCCGTGTCCGCGAAGAAGCAGCGTGAGCTTGCCCGCGCCATCAAGCGCGCGCGGTTCCTGGGCCTGCTGCCCTACGTCATTCGCTAAGACGAATTCGACCGGCGGCGATCACGCCGCCGGTCGCGACTTTCTGAACTCATAAGGCTTCCGGGTCCTCCGGTCGCCGATGGTTGGGGCAAAGCGCCTCTAACCGCTCGAAGGGAGCGGGACAGCTGATGATGGTATTTGGACTGATAGCCCTGATCGCCGGCGCTGCGTCGGCCCTGATGTTCGCCTCGATCGTGTCGGGCGCACTGATCTCGCTCGTCCTGGTTTATCTTGCTCCGCTGCCGCTCATGCTCGCCGCAATCGCCTGGGGGCCGCTGTGCGGCGCCCTCGGCGGCCTCATCGCGACGCTCGTCATTGCCGGCGCGCTCAGCCCGCCCCTCGCCCTCGGTTACGGTCTCGCATTCGCGCTGCCGGCCTGGTGGCTTGGCCATCTCGCCATGCTGGGCAGGCCGATCGCCGGCGGCATCGCGGGCCAGGATGCGGCTTCGCCCCAGGTCGAATGGTACCCGCTTGGGCGCATCCTGCTCTGGATTGCGGCGCTGGCGACGCTGCTGACCGCGGGATCGCTGTATTCGCTGGGAAGCGATGCCTCGGCCATCAGCGATGCGATGCGGCGTGGCTTCGCCAAGATTCTTTCAATGGTGAGCGAGACGACCGTTACGGAGAGCGATCCGCGCGTCGGCCTGATGGTCGCGGTCATTCCGGTTCTGGTCGCGGCGTCGCAGATGGCGACGCTGACCTTGAATCTCTGGCTTGCCGCCAAGGTCGCGGCTGTTTCAGGCCGGCTGCATCGGCCGTGGCCGGACCTCAGCAGCACGAGCTTGCCGCCAATGACGCTGGTGGCCCTCTGTGTCGCGCTCGCGTTCAGCTTCTCCGGCGGAATGACCGGCATTCTCGCCGTCGTCGTCACGACCGTCCTGATGATGGCCTATGCGCTGGTCGGCTTTGCCGTTCTGCACACCATCACGCGCGACCTCGCCAATCGCGGAATTTGGCTCGCCACCGCCTACGCCATCGTTTTCATGTTCAGCGTGAGCCTCATCCTGCTGACCGCCCTTGGGCTCGCGGACGCCGTGTTCGGCTTCCGCGAGCGCTTCCTGCGCAACCGGCAACCGCCGCCATTGCCGACAACTTAAGTCCAACCCGAAAACTGAAAACCAGAGCACCTCAAAGGAGAACGAATATGGAAGTCATTTTGCTGGAACGCGTGAGCAAGCTCGGCCAGATGGGCGAAGTCGTGAAGGTTCGCGACGGTTATGCCCGCAATTTCCTGCTCAAGCGCGGCAAGGCGCTGCGCGCCACCGCCGACAACCGCGCCAAGTACGACGGAATGAAGGCCGACCTCGAAGCCCGCAACCTTGCCTCGAAGGGCGAGGCGTCCAAGGTCGCCGAGAAGATCCAGGGCAAGAACATCATCGTGATCCGTCAGGCGTCCGAAGCCGGCCAGCTGTTCGGCTCGGTCACGGTGCGTGACGTCGTTACGGCGTTCGAGGCCGACGGCGTTGCCCTCGAGCGTCCCCAGGTGCAGCTCGACGCACCGATCAAGACCATCGGCAAGCACTCGATCACGGTCGCGGTTCACCCCGAGGTCGAGGTCGAGGTCACCGTCACGGTTGCGCGCAGCCAGGACGAGGCCGAGCGCATCAACCGCGGCGAGGACATCTCGACCCGCAACGAGGACCGCGACGCGGCCGCCGAGGCGATTGCCGCCGCCGGCGAGTTCTTCGATCCGGAAGCCCAGCACGACGACGCCGAGCCGGCCCCGGCTGCGGAAGAGACCGAGAAGTAAGCCTCGCGCTCGCGCAAGGCTACGAAGCAGGGCTACGAAGCCCGGCTGCCTCAGGCAGCCGGGCTTTTCGTTTTGGACGCGACATCCTCGCTCAGCATCGCGATCGAGGCGAGTGCCGTTGCCGTGTGCTTCTCGACACCGTCGCTGACGCAGAACACGTCTGCCGCGACCACGGAGACCTGACGGCCCGGCTTGATCACCCTTGCGCGGCAGATCAGCTTGTCTCCGACCGCGGGCGACAACAGATTGAGCTTGTATTCCGCCGTCAGCGCCGACTGTCCGCGCGAGGTCGCCGCCGCAATGGTCGTGGCATTGTCGACCAGGAAGGCCGTGACACCGCCGTGGAAGAAGCCGTGCTGCTGCAACAGCTCCGGCCGACGCTCGACCGCAATCGTGCAAGTGCCCCGCGACAAGTCCGACAGCTCGGCACCGACGAGGTTCATGAAGCCCTGCCGGCCGACATTGGCGTGGATGCGCTCGGCTACGGCCACGAACTCGGGATCGGCTTCGTTGCTCATGTCGCCACTCCTTGCTTGGTGTTGACGCGCCCGGGCGGCACCAGCGCGCGGATGGCGCAGGCGATCAGCGTGTCGGCCTCGCCGCGCGGATCGGCGCGATCGCGCCCGGAGAGAAAGGCCCGGCAGAAGATCTGCGCAGGGCCGATCAGCTGACTGACGAACATCACGGATGTCATCGGCAGAAGCTCGCCGCTTGCGACCAGCGGCGCGCGCCAGCGCTCGATGCCTTCGGCGAGCCGTGCATTCTGCGCGCGCTGGGCGTCGCGGATGTCCTCGCCCCATTCGCTGCGCGAGATCTCGAAAAGATAGCGCGCCTCGCGGCGGCTCAGCACGACCCAGTCGAGATGGGCGCGGATCAGGCGATCGATGCCCTGCTCCGCTTCGAGCGCCTGATCGAGCGCGGCGAGCATCGCGGCGTGATAGTGCCGCAGCACGTCCAGGAACAGCGCACCGGCAAGCTCCTTCTTGGAGCCGAACACATGAAAGAAGCTGCCATTGGAGGCACGGGCCTTGGCGCGGATGGCGGCCACCGTCGCGCCCTCGAAGCCCGACCGGTCGAACACCGCGAGCCCCGCAGCCAATAGATCGTCGCGAACGCCGGATGACATCGCCGCCTCCTAGAGTATTACTCTAGAGCGTAACTCTAATGATGGTCAAGACGACGCGAAGGCCGCGCTGGGCGCGGCCTTCGCAGATCGGCAGGATTGTCGGCTTAGCGCGAGATCGGCGGCGCCGGCGGACCGGAGGACTCGGCGGGCGCGGGCGACGCGGCCGCGGCGGGCGCAGACGGTGCCGGCTCTGACGGCTTGGCCGCTGGTTCGGCGCTGGGCGCGGGCTCGGCCGGTTTGGAGACGGCCGCTTCTGCCGGCTTGGGCGCGGCCGGTTCAGCCGGCTTGGCAGCCGCCGGCGGGGCCGGTGTGACCTGCGGCACTGGATCGGGGCGCAGAGCCGGCGTCTCGCTGCTGCTCGGCTCGACCTTGGCGCTTTCCGGCTTGGCCTCTGCAGGCTTCTCAGCCGGCTTGCCGCTGTCGGGCTTGGATTCGTCCCGACCAGAATCGACCTTGGCGCTCTCGCTCTTGGGTTCGGCCTTGGGTTCGGCTTTGGGCTCAGTCTTGGAATCGACCTTGGGCTCAACCTTCGGCGCGGCTGCGTCTTCCGTTTCCGGCTTGCCGCGCTTGCTCATCCGCTTGCCCTTGCGACCTTCGGGCGGCTGTTCGGTGGCGGCCTCGGGCTTTGCGCCTTCCTTGACACCTTCCTTGGCGCCCTCTTCGCTCGGCCGCGCCGCGCGCTTCTGGCGGCCTTCAGGCGCCGGGCCAGCGGCACCCTCGCCCTCGGGCCTTGCGGCCTCCTGCGAGCGCTGGCGTCGGCCCTGGTGCTCAGGCGATTGCCCCGGAGCCGTATTGGCGTCCTTCTCCTTGGCGCCGTCCTTCTTCTCCTTGCCGTCCTTCCCGTCCTTGGCCTGATAGCGGGTATCGGTGGCACCATTGGAGATGAGGTAGGAGGCGAGCACGCCGGCCATGTCGGGGCTGGTAGTGTAGTGCTGCCGCAGGAAGCCCGGCAGCGAGCCCGGCGCGACCGTCTTCAACAGCCCTCGCGGGCTCTTATGGCAGGCGTTGCAGGTCTGCGCGAAAAGCTGGGATGGGGCCTTGCCGGCCTCGAGGTTCGTCGCCTGCGCCAGAACGGCATCGGAGGCGCCGAAGCCGATCAGAAACAGCACCGTGGCGAGGCTGAGCGCTCGGCTCGACATTCCCATCATCTCCATTGAAATCCGACAGATACGGCCGGCATTCGGCGCGGCGGCGGGTCACCTTTTAGCCGATTGCGCTGCGAATGGAAGCGCACTCAACAAGCATGTGAACACGCGATTTTCGAATATCGGGTTTGAACACAACGCAATAGCTGGGCGGGAATAGGCTGCCTGGACGTCCATGCGAACGCATTGGAACCAACGTGTCGTCCAAGCATCGGTGTGACGGCCGGGTCGTCGCATCTTTTCGGGTTCGCTCGAGAGGTTGGTGCCCATGGACCGCTTGTTACGGGGGTTCTTGGCGAGGCCTCTATGAGCGGCGAGTTTGTCGTCGAGCGCGGCAACATAGCTGATGCTCTCGCGATCCTGCTCAATCTCGTCCGGCACCTCAGACAGTTCAATCCGCGGGCGCGATCGCGCAGCAATGTCACACATCACTACGATCTCGATGTGCGGCTCTATGATTTCTCGACGCCGACAAGCAAATAGCTGCGTCTACTTCGAGACACCGGAAACAACCCTCGACGACGCACAGTTCGCCAAGACCGGCGCGAGACGCTGAAGGCCTGGCGGGAAGGTTTCACGGCCCGGCGCGAGGAGGCCGTGCAGCTCTATGACGAGCGCTTCGCGCTGATGTGGGAGTTTTATCTCGCCGCCTGCGAGATGACGTTCCGGAAGCAGGGCATGATGAACTTCCAGCTTCAGCTCACCAAGCGTCAGGGCGTGGTCCCGATCACGCGCGACGATATCGCGCATGAGGAAGCCCGGCTGCGCGCCCGCGAAGGCGGCGCCAGGTCCAAGCTGAAGCTTGCTGGTGAATGAATTCTAATGACACAGGGTCGAAATCGGCGGGATCCGGCAAGAAGTCGGTAACGCTAGCTGGGCGCGCAATTCCGCGAGGGTTTCGGGCGCGACAGGCAGTCGCCGCTGCTCGGGCCGCGCGGCGTGCTCCATGGCCGCGATCAGCCCGGACAGCCAAAGCCGACTACCAGCCTCGCTTCGCCAAACCTGTAGCTGCCGTTCTGGCCGCATGGCTTGCCTCGTCTCCCTATTGGCAGGTTATGGGAGACAATCCCCTACCCGCCAGTCCTGTTCCCGAGGTACCCCGAAAGAATCCGGAGAGATGTGATCTGCTTCACATAAGTCTGTTTGGTCCTGGCCTAGATCGTCGCCATGAGCAAAGAGACCCAAACCTCATTCGACGTGCAGGACGACCTCCGCACCGATTACGCCCTGATCGCCACCGGCGTCGGCGCGGCCCTGGTTGCGCTGGTCTACCTCCTGCTGGTCTGAAACCCGCGCCGAAAGCGGCCAGCGTGCGTCATTTCGCGCGCTCTTCGATACGTCTGCGCCTCAATCCATAAGGTTCACGGCATCCGGATTTTTCCGTGATGCGGCCGCGGCCACGTCCAGCGCCGGGCGAGTTCCGCGAAAATCCGTCAAGCGCGGCGCTTGCTGCGACTGCTAATCATCCACCATTTTTAATGATCGGTTGATAGCGACGAGCTTTTGCTTCCGCTTCGGGCTGCGTCGGCGCTTTATCCCGGCCCCGCATCCGCCCAAGAAAATTGCTATCGCTCGACCATGGCCCTGACTGATTCGAACGTCCTCAAACTCGCGCCCGAGCCCGGAACTCCCGCTTATCGGAGCGCGCCGCATAATATCGAGGCGGAACAGAGCCTTCTGGGCGCGATTCTGGTCAACAACGACGCCTTCTATCGGGTCTCCGACTTCCTGGAGCCGAAGCACTATTTCGAGCCGCTGCACCAGACCATCTTCGAGACCGCCGGCAGCCTGATCCGGATGGGCAAGATCGCCACGCCCGTGACGCTGAAGACGTTCCTGCCCGCCGACACCGACGTCGGCGGCATGACCATCGGCCAATATCTGGCGCGGCTCGCGGCCGAGGCGACCACCATCATCAACGCCCAGGACTATGGGCGCACGATCTACGATCTTGCACTGCGTCGCGACCTCATCGGCATCGGCGAAGACATGGTCAATGTCGCCTATGACGCGCCGGTCGATTTCGCACCGCGCGCGCAGATCGAGGACGCCGAGCGCCGCCTTTACGAGCTCGCCGAGTCCGGCCGTTACGACGGTGGCTTCCAGAAATTCTCGCAGGCGTTGGCGATCGCGGTCGATCTCGCGGCAAAGGCGTTCCAGCGCGACGGAAAGCTGTCCGGCATCTCGACCGGCATGCGCGACCTCGACACCAAGATGGGCGGCCTGCAGCACTCCGACCTCATCATCGTGGCCGGACGCCCGGGCATGGGCAAGACGTCGCTGGCGACCAACATCGCCTACAACGTCGCCAAGGCCTATGTCGGCGAGCTTCAGGCCGACGGCACCATGAAGGCCGCCAATGGCGGCGTGATCGGCTTCTTCTCCTGCGAAATGTCGTCCGACCAGCTCGCCACGCGTATCGTGGCCGAGCGCACCGGCATTCCCTCTTCCCACATCCGCCGCGGCGGCATCTCGGAAGCCGATTTTGACAAGATCCGGGAGGTCTCAATCGAGCTGCAGTCGCTGCCCTTCTATGTCGACGCGACGGGCGGCCTGTCGATCGCGCAGCTGATGGCGCGCGCGCGGCGGCTGAAGCGACAGAAGGGCCTCGACCTGCTTGTGATCGACTACATCCAGCTGCTCTCCGGCTCGGGCAAGCGCGCCAGCGACAGCCGCGTGCAGGAAATCACGGAGATCACGACGAGCCTGAAGGCGCTGGCGAAGGAACTCAACGTCCCCGTCATCGCGCTGTCGCAGCTCTCGCGTCAGGTGGAATCCCGCGACGACAAGCGACCGCAGCTCTCCGACTTGCGTGAATCCGGATCAATCGAGCAGGACGCCGACGTCGTGCTGTTCGTCTATCGCGAGGAATATTACCTCGCCATGAAGGAGCCGCGCCCGGGCACGCCTGAACACGAGAAGTGGCAGCTTGACATGAGTCTGGCGCACGGAAAGGCCGAAGTCATCATCGGCAAGCAGCGCCACGGCCCGACAGGAACCGTCGATCTGGCGTTCGAAGCTTCCGTCACGCGGTTCGGCGACCTCGCGCCGGACAGTCAACTGCCGGCTCGCAGCAGCAACGATTACTGAGTTCCTTGAACCGGACCAGCCTCTTGCGTAAAACGGCGTCATGACAATGGCGTCCGACCCGAACATGATCCAGCAATCCGGCCTTCTCTCCGCGGAGGCCAATCAGGCTGCCGCGCTCGCTGCCTTCGGCGGCGTGCTCACCGTCGATCTCGACGCCATCATCGCCAACTGGCGCAAGCTCGAGAAGACCGCCGTGCCGGCCGAGTGCTCGGCGGTGATCAAGGCCGACGCTTACGGCTGCGGCACCGCGCAGGTCGCGCAGGCGCTGAACAAGGCCGGCTGCAAGACCTTCTTCGTCGCCACCATCGAGGAGGCACGCACCGCCCGCGCGGCGGTGCCGGACGCGGCCATCTACGTGCTCGGCGGCTATTTCCAGAACACCGGCGAGCACTACGCCAAGATCAACTGCCGTCCCGTGATCGGCGACCTCAACGAGCTCGCCGAATGGGACGTGTTCTGCCGCCGCACCGGCTGGTCCGGGGGCGCCGCTGTTCACATCGACACCGGCATGAACCGGCTCGGGCTGACGCTCGCGGAAGCGCAGGCCATCATTCCCCGCATCAATGCCGGCGATCACGGCATCACGCTGGTGATGAGCCATCTGGTCTCGGCCGAGCAGCTCAACAGCCCCGTCAACGCCAAGCAGCTCGCTGCCTTCCGCGGCATCGCCAGCGAATTCTCCGGCGTGCCGGCGGCGCTCTCCAACTCCTCGGGCATCTTTCTCGGCGCGCCCTTCCAGTTCGACCTGGTGCGGCCGGGCGCAGCGCTCTACGGCGTCAATCCGACCCCGGAGGCCGACAATCCGATGCAGCCCGTGGTCGATCTCAAGGCGCGCATCGTGCAGATCCGCAACATCGAGCGCGGCGAGACCGTCGGTTACGGCGGCACCTGGTCCGCGCGTCGGCCGACCAAGCTCGCGATCATCGCGGTCGGTTACGCCGACGGCTATTTCCGCGCTGCAAGCTCCAATGACGGCACCCGCGGCGCCGAGGTAATCGTTGCCGGCAAGCGCTGCCCGGTGGCGGGCCGCGTCTCGATGGACCTGATCGCGATCGACATCACCGATCTGCCGCCGAACGCGGCGCGGCGCGGCCACATGGTGACGCTGCTCGGCGAGGGCATCACCGTCGACGAGCTCGCCCACCATTTCGGCACGATCGGTTACGAGGTGCTGACCAGCCTCGGCCACCGCTACGCGCGCGTCTACAAAGGCGGCGATGTCGTGGAGCCGCTCGCAAAACCGGAGCCGGAGCCTGCGCTGGCGACGGAACAGCCGCCCGCCCCGCCGCCACTCGAGCAGCCAGCGGCTCCGCCGCCGCTGCCGAGCTAAGACGCCTCTTACTTCTTCCGGCTATCCAGCGCCGCCTTGCAGGTCGCGCTGAGCTGGTCGCGCTTGGCGTTGAGGCAGGCGACGATCTTGCCACCACCGGGCGCGATGCCGGCGCAGAATTTGTCGTAATCCGCCTTGCAGGCGCCGCGCGGATCGGCCGATTGTGCCGAAGCGGCTCCGGAAAACGCGACGACGAATGCAATAGCGGCAAAGCTCAACTTGGTCATTGTATCTCCGGTGTCGGGACGTACGAGGCGATCAGCTCTACATGAAGATTGCGACATTCAACATCAACAACATCAACCGCCGCCTGCCCAACCTGCTCGCATGGATGCGCGCGGCGAAGCCGGATGTCGTTGCACTCCAAGAGTTGAAGGCAAGTGATGGCGAATTTCCGGCGGCCGCGATCGAAAAGGCCGGCTACGGCGCAGTCTGGCGCGGACAGAAGACCTGGAACGGCGTCGCCATCCTCGCCCGCAACGCCGAACCGGTGCTCACGCGCGACCGGCTACCGGGGCGGCCCGACGACCACGAAGCGCGCTACATCGAGGCCGCCGTGCGCGGCGTCATCGTCACCAGCATCTACTTGCCGAACGGCAATCCGCAGCCCGGGCCGAAATTCGACTACAAGCTCGACTGGTTCGCGCGGCTGAAGCGCCACGCCAAAACCTTCCTCAAGCAGGATCTGCCTGTCGTGCTCGCCGGCGACTTCAACGTCGCGCCTGATGAGATCGACATCTATCCGACGCGCTCATGGGACAAGGATGCGCTGATCCAGCCGAAAAGCCGTGCGGCGTTCGCCTCGCTGGTCGAGCAAGGCTGGTGCGATGCGATCCGCGAGCTGCACGGAGACAAACGCATCTACACCTTCTGGGACTACAAGCGAAACCGCTGGCCGCGCGATGCGGGCTTACGGCTCGACCATCTGCTGCTCAGCCCTACCCTCGTCTCGCGTCTGGCGAAGGCCGGCGTCGACAAGACGGTTCGTGGCGAGGATGGTGCGAGCGATCATGCGCCGGCGTGGGTGGTGTTGAAGTAAGCGATGGTCTCGTAGGGTGGGCAAAGCGAAGCGTGCCCACGCAATTCGTCTACGGAAGCAGATGGTGGGCACGGCGCAAGTACGCCTTTGCCCACCCTACGAGACCGTGCCAGATCACCGTCCGTAATACTCCTGCACCGTGTCCCACGCCGCCTTCTGCAGCAGTTGCACCGTCTCCGGATCGATCCCCATCGTGTAGGAATTGCCGATGGGCGAGCGGCCGGTCAACGCAGCCAGCGTGACACAGGTCGCGAGATAGGTGCCGGCGGGGCTCGGGTGACGCTTGTCCGGCGCATAGAGATTGAGCTCCGGCTGCAGCTTGCGGACGCGCGCGAAGGCGAGCCCTGCGGGAATCACGAGCGCATTGTTCGCATTGCCGGCAATCGTATAGGCCTCGGCCAGCGCTTCGGTCATTTCCGGCTTGTCGAGATAGGCCCAGGACATGAACAGCACCGGCCGCATGTCGTGAGCGCGAACGATCTCGCTGTCCTTCTTGGCGAAGGTGGTGAAGGCGTCCTTCAGCTGCGGATGGATCGGGCACTGACTGCAATCCATCATCACGACGGCATCGAACTGCTTGCCGGGCTTGTTGAAGACGACGACGTTGTGATCGTCGAAGGAATAGGCGCCGAGACCGCCCGGACGCAGCAGATTGTCCATGTCGTGCCAGTCGAGCCCGGAGCCGCCGATGGTGGCCATGGTGTTGCGATAGGCCGCCTTGTTGGCCTCATCCGCGGCCCGCTCCATGAAGGAGAGATGCCCGGGCATGCCGTTGTTGTAGTAGAAAAAGCTATTGCCGACGAACAATGCGGCCTTCGGAAAGTCGGGTCCGAGCGTCGTGACCTTCGGTTTGGTTTGCGCTTGCGCATTGAAGCCGGCTGCAACGGCCAGACACATTGCGAGCATCACTCGCGCAAAAAGACGCATCATGGCTTCCTCCCCTTTTTATTGGGCCGGAACCAAATCAGCTTTTCAAAAGAGCCTCAAGAGGATGGGCGTGCGAGCAGATATGCGGGAGGCCGCCTGCTCACCATAGATTCTTGCCGTCGATCATGTTGACCGGCACGGCCTCCAGGTCGAAATCGTCGAACAAGCGCGCATTCACTGCGACCTTGGGATTGTCGAAATCGGGCTTGCCATTCGACCAGTCCGGCGACTCCGAATAGGTGCCGCAGCCGCAATTCGCGCAATAGTGATGTTTGACGGTGCGGCTGCCCCAGAGATAGGTCGCGACGTTGTCGGCGGGCGACAGCAGGCGAAACTGCGCCGGCGTGTAATAGGCCCACAGTGCGCCGCGCTTGGTGCAGAGCGAGCAGGTGCAGCGCGTCACGCTCGAAGGCGCCTCTGTCACCTCGAACACCGTCTCACCGCAATGACAGCTTGCCTCGACCGGCATGATCCGCTCCCCGTTTTGTCAGGAGATGGTCATAGCCCGCCCCTGCTGCCAACATGCTGTCAGCAGCGGGAGAACTGGCCTGTCTCACTTTGTCGTCGCATGAACCGAGAGTTGGACCGGCCCTTTCGAGGCCTCGCAGCTTGCGCTCGCGACCCTCGGCAGCGCGAACGGCGGCAAACTGTTGGTGTTGGTGATGACGATCCCGCCTTCCCCGGCCGCAATGATGTCGCTCGCCACATCCAAGGTGGCAAAGCCATTGATCTCGCCATGCGAAATGGTCGATGTGCCGGAATTGGCCGCGGTCGACGTCGATTTGGACTTGGTGACCGTGGTGAACGAGCCGGAGCCGGTCACATCCTTCTTGGCCGTCGCCAACACGCCGGTCAGTTCCCAGACATAACCGACGCCCTTGAAATCGATCGCCAGATGCACGTTGTCGCCGGCCGCGAACGACGCGCTCAGGACGGCAGTATCACCTTTGCCGAACAGTTTGTGGGCATCGGCCCCGAATTGACTGCAACTCGTCGTGATCGCGGTCCGGCGTTCGCGGTTCGGCGCATTGAACAGCAGCAGGGCTCCCGCGAGGACAACGACCACCGCCAGCAATGCAATGGTCCGGGCTGCCCAATCTCGCCGCTTGATGTCACTCACATTGGTCTCCGACAGTTTGGGTGCCAGGCGCACGCGTCTGTCGGCGAACGAACTTGGAATTGCTACAGGAGCTGGCGCGGCATCATCCACCGTCTGTCGCCCCCACCGCGCGGCGGGTTCATGGCGACCGATGAGCCGTCACGCGGATGCCGCGCGACGTCTCAATTCGCAGACAGGCGCTTGGCGTTGGCGGCCACATGCTCGCGATAGCGCTGAACCACCGCCGCAGGCGTTGCGCCCGCGAGCAGGCACGCCAACGCTTCGAAGGCGGCCGCGACCTTCTCGCTGACCATCAGCACGGCTTCCTGCCCGGCAGCCTCATCGCCATGGCTGAGCTTCTCGCAGCGGAGCCGCACCACTTCGCTCGCCTCGACCGCAAGCATCGCACCCGCGTACCAGGGAAAGCCGTTGTCGGATCCGCCGAGCACCGCATGACGGTCGAGCGCGGAGAAGGAATGGTGGTCAGGCATCATGGACCTCAAATTCTTTGAGCGACGCTCCGATCAATACGCTTCAAATTCTAAGGATCAGGCCCGGGAACCGGTCGGATTGGCGGCGGGCGCGACACCGGCGGTTAACTACGGGCGGGCCGGTAACCCCATTCGCGCGCTCCCCTTCCTCCGGCTAAACTCTGCCGATTCCCGGAGCCCGCCCTTGGCTTTTCTCTTCGTCCTCAGCGTCGGCCTGATCGCAGGCACCATTTCCGGCATCGTCGGCACGGGCTCGTCGATCATGCTGATGCCCGTGCTGGTCTATGCCTACGGGCCGAAGGAGGCCGTGCCGATCATGGCGGTCGCTTCCGTCATGGCAAACTTTTCGCGCATTCTGGCGTGGTGGCGAGAAGTCGACTGGCGGGCCTGCCTGGCCTATTCCGTCACTGGCATTCCGGCCGCGGCGCTGGGCGCGCGGACGCTGCTCGCCCTGCCCTCCCACGCCGTCGATCTTGCCATCGGCGTCTTCCTCATCGCGATGGTGCCGGTGCGGCACTGGCTGGCGCGCCACGACCTCAAGGCCAATCTCTGGCATCTGGCGATCGGCGGCGCCGTCATCGGTTATCTCACCGGCATCGTGGTCTCGACAGGACCGCTCAGCGTGCCGCTGTTCCTGTTCTATGGCTTGTCCAAAGGCGCCTTTCTCGCCACCGAAGCCGCCGCCTCGCTTGGGCTCTACTTCGCCAAATCCGTGACGTTCGAACGCTTCGGAGCGCTGACGCAGGACGTCTTCATCAAGGGCCTGATCGCAGGCTCCTCGCTGATGGCCGGCGCTTTCGTCGCCAAGCGCTTCGTGATGCACCTGAAACCCGAGATGTTCCGCATGGTGATGGATGCGATCATGATCGCAGCCGGGCTCTCGATGCTATGGAACGCGACGCAGCCCTAGCCGTACCGCTCAGGCGGCGAATTCCGGCGCGATTGGCGGGCTGTCTGCGAGCAGACGATCCTCGCCACCGCCGGTTTCCGCAAGGCCCCCCAGCACGGCATCGAGCGGCTGCGGCTTGTGATACAGAAAACCCTGGCCGAGCCTCACGCCCATCTCGCGCATGGCCTGCGCCTGCTCAGCCCGTTCGATGCCTTCCGCGACCAAGGTGAGCCCCAGCGTCTCCGCGAGTGAGGCGATCACGCCGACGATCGCCTTGTCCTCGGCACTTTCGGGGATTTCGCGGATGAAGGCCTTGTCGATCTTGACCTTGTCGAGCGGAAACCGACGCAGATGGGCGAGCGAGCTATAGCCCGTGCCGAAATCGTCGAGCGCAATGGTGGCGCCGAGGCGCCGCAGCCGGCGCAGCGTCTCGGATGCGCTGGCGATGTTGTTGATCAGCGACCCCTCGGTGATCTCGAGCTCGAGTGATGACGCCGCGACGCCGAGCCGCTCGCACGTCTCGCGCAGCTCGGCGGCGAGCGAATGGTCGGCCAATTCGGATGGGGGCAGATTGATCGCAATCCGGATCTGCGGCCTGCCCACGGCCGCCAGGCGTTGCAGCGCGCGGCAGGCGTCGGTCAGCACGTAGCGTGTCAGCCGCGCATTGTTGCCGCTGCGCTCGATCAGCGGCAGGAATTCACCGGGACCGATCACGCCATGCTCGGGATGACGCCAGCGAATGAGCGCCTCCAGGCCGATGACGTCCTGGGTCACCAGATCGACCTGGCTTTGATACCAGACCTCGAATTGCTGCTCGGCAAAGCCTGTCGGGATCGCAAGCTCGAGATCCCTGCGGCGGCGATAGTCGCGCTGGAGCGCTTCGTCGAGCACCGCGACGGTGCCGGGCGCCTTGCTCTTGGCGTGGTAGAGCGCGATGTCGGCGAGCGCCGGCAAGTGGGACAATTCAGGGTCACCGGCGCGGCGCACGGCAAGGCCGATGCTGGCGCGCGGCACGACCTGCTTGTCATGCAGCAGGATCGGTTCAGAAATGGCGTCCAGCACTTGCCGCGCGAAGGCCTGCGCGGCCGCTTCATTGCTGACTTCCGGACGAATGACCACGAACTCGTCGCCGCCGAGCCGCGCGACCCAATCTTCCGGTTCGACCGTGTCACGAAGCCGTTCGGAGATATGAACCAGGAACTTGTCGCCGGCATCGTGACCGAAGGTGTCGTTGATGCCCTTGAAATCGTCGAGATCGATGAAGGAGAAGGCAATCAGCGCGTCCGGCGAACCGGCATCCCTGCTCAAGGTCACGAGGCGCTCGGACAGTGAGCGGCGGTTGGGCAGGCCCGTGAGCGGATCGTGCGCGGCCATGTGGCCGAGCCGGTCGAGCGCGCCCGACGTCGTGTGCTGCATCGCGTTGAAGGCGCTCGCGAGCTGGCCGAATTCGTTCGACGATTTGACGTCGGCCGGATAGGCGCGGCCGTCCTGCTTGCTGCGCTGGATCGCCGACATCATCGCGGCCAGCGGCTTGCCGATGAAGATGTTCGCAGAGATCCGCATCGCGATCACGGTCGCAAGCGTACCGAGGAGGCCGACGACGAGAAGCAGTCCCAGCCGGCTGCCGGTGTCCACATAGAGCGTCGCATAGGAATAGGCGATCACGATGCGGCCGGCCTGAACGGCGATGTTGCCGTTGCGGTAGGCAATCGGGCGCGAGACCTCGGTGAGCGCCTGGACCGCGGGCCGCGCCACCACGCGGGCGATCACGACGCCGGTGTCGTCGTAGACGGCGGCAGCCGCGATGGTCTCGTCGTGCATGATCTCGTTGAGCACGCCGGTGACCTGGTCGTAGCGCATCTTCCAGAGCGGCTCGGCGATCAGCTCGGCGCGGCTCTCGGCGACGCGGGCAATGCGGGCATCGAGCTGCCGGATCTGCGACCAGAAGCTCGAGACCTCGACGCCGGCCGACGCCAGCAGCTGCACCAACAGCAGCACCGGCACGGTGGCCCAGATCATCGCGCGGACGACGGAGCGCGATGCAGCCGGCCTGGTCGGAGCGTTCATGCCGTCAGCGTCCTGCATCATTCACCGGCGGCGCTTGGGGGCGACAGCGACGAAATCAGCGCATCCAGCGAGAAATCGTATTGGCCGCAACGTCCCGGCCTTGCCTTGAACCGCGCGAAGTCGATCCGGTCGAAGGCCCGGGTCTTGATCAGCGCGGCGACGGAGGCGAGATTATCGCGCGTGATCGCCGACGTCTTGACCTCGATGTGCGGCGAGCTGGCTGCGAAGTCGCAACCGTCGGCATAGTCGCGCAGCAGCACGATCGACCAGCCGCCGAGCAGGAAATGGCCGCCATCGGTCAGCAGCAGACGACCGGCCTTGATTTCGCGCAGCGCGTCCTCCGACCAGTTCAGGCCGACGACCTGGATATTCTGGCCGGGCTCAAGTCCCGCGGCGGCAGCCGCCTTGAGCGCACCGAGGGCCATCGGATCGTTGCCGGCCCAGATTCCAGCGGGACGGATGCCCTTGCGCGAGGCCCAGCTCAGATAGTTGGCCGCGACCTGTTCCGCTTCCGACTGCGTCCAATTGGCAAACAGCATCCGGTCCACGACGACGTCGGGCGCGGCCGCGACTGCGAGTTGGAGACCGGCATTGCGGGCAATCGAGGCCGGCGTGATCTCGTCACCGCCGATCCCGAGAAGATGGATTTTGCCATCGGGGCTTTGCCATTTTTCGTGACGCGCCGCGTCTATCAACGCATTGGCCATGCGCGCGCCCGCGGTCGTCAGATCGGTCGTGATGTCGCCGAGCCAGGTCTTGAGCTTGCTGCGCGGCGGTCCGAGACGCAGCGCATCCTCGCCGATCAGCGTATTCGACAGCAGCAGCGTTTTCACGCCCACGACCTCGGCCGCCTCCAGGATCGGAACGGCGGCGGATTCCTCGTTCGAGAGAATGAGGAAGTCGGGCTTGTCGGCGCGCGCGACCACGCCGAGGCCGAGCTCCTGCATGGTGCGGTAATTGCGCTCGCTGCTCAGCACCTCGACATTGGCGTCGAGCTTGCGGCCGGCGGCCTGCATGGTCTGCGCGACCATGTCCCAGTAGACCTCACCGATCTTGCCCGGGCTCACGAAAACGATGTTGAGGGGTTTTGCGTCAGCCGCAACAGCGTGGCCGGCTGGCGCGAGAACGCCAAGGGCCATGCTCACAGCGAGCAATATCCGTAGGACTGCCGTCATTCTTTTTAGCCACCCCGTCTTGTTCCGAAACTGGACCCGCGTCCGCTAACATTTGGCAAAGTCCGGCGCGGCGCGGCGGCGTAGAGCTAACAAAGGGTGTATCGGCTGCACGGAATTGGGCTAATTGGAGCGCTCACGGGCGCCCGCACAACCCGCCGTTCCGTGCTATCAGCAAATCTGAAACCTCCGACTCACCATCCCATGGCCAAGAACACGCTTTCCTTCGTCTGCCAGAACTGCGGCGCGGCCTATAACCGCTGGCAGGGCAAGTGCGAGTCCTGCGGCGAGTGGAATACGCTGGCCGAGGAGGATGCGACCGGCAGCGTCCCGGTCTCGATCCGCTCCAAGCGCAAGGGCCGCACGTTTGCGCTGGAGAGCCTCGCGGGCAAAAGCCCTGACGCGCCGCGCCTGTCCTCGGGGATGACCGAGCTCGACCGCGTCACCGGCGGCGGCTTCGTGCGCGGCTCGGTGCTGCTGGTCGGCGGCGATCCCGGCATCGGCAAATCGACGCTGCTGACGCAGGCGACCAGCCTGATGGCGCGCGCCGGCCACCGCATCGTCTACATCTCCGGCGAAGAAGCCATCGCCCAGGTGCGGCTGCGCGCCGAACGGCTCGGGCTGTCGGATGCACCGGTGCAGCTCGCGGCCGAGACCTCGGTCGAGGACATCGTCTCGACATTGTCGGAGGGCGCCGTCCCGCGGCTGATCGTGATCGACTCGATCCAGACGATGTGGACCGACACGGTGGAATCCGCGCCCGGCACGGTCACCCAGGTGCGCGCTTCGGCGCAGGCCCTCATTCGGTTCGCCAAGAAGACCGGTGCGGCCATCATCCTGGTCGGCCACGTCACCAAGGACGGCCAGATCGCGGGCCCTCGCGTGGTCGAGCACATGGTCGATGCCGTGATGTCGTTCGAGGGCGAAGGCTCGCAGCAATTCCGCATCCTGCGCGCCGTCAAGAACCGCTTCGGTCCGACCGACGAGATCGGCGTGTTCGAGATGACCGGCCTCGGCCTGCGCGAGGTCACCAACCCTTCCGAGCTGTTCCTGTCCGAGCGTGACCTCGGCACCCCCGGCACCGCAGTCTTCGCGGGCATCGAGGGCACGCGGCCCGTTCTGGTCGAATTGCAGGCATTGGTGGCGCCGACCTCGCTCGGCACCCCGCGTCGCGCCGTGGTCGGCTGGGACCAGAGCCGGCTCTCGATGGTGCTGGCGGTGCTGGAAGCCCATTGCGGGGTCAAGCTGTCGGGCCACGACGTCTATCTGAACGTCGCGGGTGGCCTGCGCATCCACGAGCCGGCGGCCGATATGGCGGCTGCGGCCGCGCTGGTGTCCTCCCTGGTTAATGCGCAGTTACCCACCGATGCGGTCTATTTCGGCGAAATTTCGCTCTCCGGCGTCATCCGCCCGGTGGCGCAGACCCCGGCCCGGCTCAAGGAAGCGGTCAAGCTCGGCTTCAAGCGCGCCGTGCTGCCCGAATCGGCCCGCGGCGGTGAGGCCGGCGGCGACGCCGGGCTGACCCTGAACGCAGTCAACAGCCTCACCACGCTGGTCGCTGAAATCGCCGCCAAGGGCTCCCGCCGCGGCGATCAGAACCCGCCTGCGGAGAAAAATGCCACACCGGCAAGATTCCGCCGCGGAGAGGGGTAGCCGGAGGTGACGTCAAGCGTCCCCGCCGCTATACAGCCGTCACAAAAGCAGCACGGGATTGCGTGGTTACGGCCTTGCCGGGAACGTCGTCTGGCCTTCAGTTAGGGCGGCGGCCAAACACCGATTCGCTGAGCACCCTTTGAGAGTACGAGCGGACCAGACCAGCCGATGCCAGTTACACTCCTCGACCTGATCCTGCTCGGTGTGATGCTGATCTCGGGCCTGCTCGCGATGGTCCGCGGCTTCATGCGCGAAATCCTGTCGATCGCAGCCTGGGGCACGGCGGCGATCGTGACGCTGTACTCGTTCTCCAAGCTGCTGCCGACCGCCAAGACCTATTTCAACAACGACACCGTCGCCAGCGTGGTCGTGGTCGCCGGTGTGTTCGTCGGTACCCTGGTCGTGGTCTCCGTGATCACGGTCCGAATCTCCGACATGATCCTGGATTCGCGCATTGGCGCGCTGGACCGCACCCTCGGGTTCCTGTTCGGGCTGGCTCGCGGGCTCTTGATCGTCGTGGTGGCCTTCCTGTTCTTCACCTGGCTGGTGCCGGACAAGCAACGCCCGGACTGGGTCTCGGGGGCAAAATCCCGTGTGGTGCTCCAGGGAACCGGGGATTGGCTGATGTCCCTCTTGCCGGATGACCCCGAGAACACCATCTTGAAGAGATTCAAGAAAAACAAACCAGATGATGATCAAGCTGATACCGAACAGCAGCCTTCGGGCACTGGCGACGGTTACAGTAAACCTGCTCGTGACAGCCTCAAGAAGCTGATCGAGAAACCTGCGGCGCGTTGATTGAGCCCTAAAGAGAGGCGCGGACGAGATGCGACACCCTGACCAGGACGCCCACACTGAACTCGATCCCGGCTCCGCCGCGCTAGAGCTTCAGGACGACCTGGACGGAGATACGGTCCGCGAGGAATGCGGCGTATTCGGCATCTATGGACATCCTGAAGCTGCCGCCATCACGGCGCTCGGCCTCCATGCACTTCAACACCGCGGCCAGGAAGCCGCCGGCATCGTCTCCTACGACGGCAGCCGCTTCCACAGCGAACGCCGCCTCGGCCTCGTCGGCGACACCTTCTCCCGCCGCGAGGTGATCGACCGCCTGCCCGGCACCATGGCGGTCGGCCACGTCCGCTACGCCACGACCGGCGCCACCATCCTGCGCAACGTGCAGCCGCTGTTCGCCGAGCTCAATGCCGGCGGCCTCGCGGTCGCCCACAACGGCAACCTCTCCAACGGCCTGACGCTGCGCCGCGAGCTCGTCAAGAACGGCGCGATGATGCAGTCGACCTCCGACACCGAGGTGATCCTGCACCTGGTGGCGCGCTCCCGGCGCAGCCGCTTCATCGAGCGCTATATCGACGCGCTGCGCGAGATCGAAGGCGCCTATGCGCTGGTCTCGCTCACCAACAAGAAGCTGGTCGGCGCGCGCGATCCGCGCGGCATCCGCCCGCTGGTGCTCGGCGAACTCGACGGCTGCCCGATCCTGACGTCGGAGACCTGCGCCCTCGACATCATCGGCGCGCGCTTCGTCCGCGACATCGAGCCCGGCGAAGTCATCGTGTTCGACGAGCACGGCCAGGACATCCACAAGCCGTTCCCGCCGATGGCGCCGCGCCCCTGCATCTTCGAATACATCTATTTCTCGCGTCCTGACTCCATCGTCCACGGCCGCTCGGTCTACGAGGTGCGCAAGGCCTTCGGCGCTCAGCTCGCGCGCGAGAGCCATGTGCCTGTCGACGTCGTGGTGCCGGTGCCGGATTCCGGCGTGCCCGCCGCGGTCGGCTACAGCCAGCATTCGGGCGTGCCGTTCGAGCTCGGCATCATCCGCAACCATTATGTCGGCCGCACCTTCATCCAGCCGACGCAGGCGATCCGCGAATCCGGCGTGCGCATGAAGCACTCGGCGAACCGTGCCGCGATCGAAGGCAAGCGCATCATCCTGATCGACGACTCCCTGGTGCGCGGCACCACGTCGAAGAAGATCGTGCGCATGATGCGCGATGCCGGCGCCAAGGAAGTGCACTTCCGCCTCGCCTCGCCGCCGATCCTCTATCCCGATTATTACGGCATCGATCTGCCCGACCGCGGCGGCCTCTTGGCCGCGACGCATTCGCTCGAGGAGATGCGCGAGCTCATCGGCGCCGACTCGCTCGCCTTCCTGTCGATCGACGGCATGTACCGCGCGATGGGCGAACCCGGCCGCGACCCCGCCAATCCGAAGTTTGCGGATCACTGCTTCACGGGCGTCTATCCGACCCACCTCACCGACCAGACCCAGACCGAGCCGCAACCGCGGCAGCTGTCGCTGCTGGCGGAGGCGAGCTAACACGAGGCCACGCCGATGCAGCTGACCTTCGCCGTTCTCTATGGGACGCTGCTGGTCGGCTTCATCGCCTTCGCCTTCAGGCAGGGTATGAAGGTGACGCCCGATAGTTCGGGAAACGGAAGCAATAGCGACAACATGCTCCAAGGCGGCGGCAGCTAGGGTCTAGGATCCAAATTCCGTCTCGGCCGGGCTTGTCCCAGCCATCCACGCCTGTAAAACCCCGCCATGACCAAGCCTCTCGCTAACCGCATCGCTCTCGTCACCGGCGCCTCGCGCGGCATCGGCTTTGCCACGGCACTCGCGCTGGCGAAGGCCGGTGCGCACATTGTTGCCACCGCGCGCACGCAGGGCGGGCTCGAGGAGCTCGACGACGAGATCCGCAAAATAGGCGGCAACGGTGCCACGCTGGTGCCGCTGAACCTCACCGATTCCGACGGTATCGCGCGGCTGGGCGCCGGCCTGCACGAGCGCTATGGCAAGCTCGACATTCTCGTCGGCAATGCCGGCGTGCTCGGCCCCTCCTCGCCGGTCGGCCATATCGAGCTCAAGACGTTCA
The DNA here is from genome assembly GCF_024199935.1 of Bradyrhizobium sp. CCGUVB14. Classification (NCBI taxonomy): domain Bacteria; kingdom Pseudomonadati; phylum Pseudomonadota; class Alphaproteobacteria; order Hyphomicrobiales; family Nitrobacteraceae; genus Bradyrhizobium; species Bradyrhizobium sp. CCGUVB14. The sequence goes on along the minus strand of NZ_JANADS010000001.1, from coordinate 4,748,841 downwards.
ACGACGTCATGGCCGTCAACGTCTCCGCGAACTTCCAGCTGATCCGCTGCATGGAGCCGCTGCTCAAACAATCCGACGCCGGCCGCGCCGTGTTCATCACGTCTGGCGCCGCCAACAAGGCCACCGCCTATGTCAGCCCCTACGCTGCCTCCAAGGCCGCGCTGGAGACGCTGGCACGCGCCTGGGCGCAGGAGACTGCGAACACACCCCTGCGCGTCAACCTGTTCAATCCGGGCCCGATCCGCACCCGCATGCGCGCAACCCTGATGCCGGGCGAAGACCCGGCGACGCTGGACACGCCCGAGCAGGTCGCCGAGTTCATCGTCCCGCTGTGCGCGCCCGACTGGATCGAGACCGGCAAGTTCTACGACTACAAGACCCGCAGCCTGATGGGCTTCCGCGCGCCGGCCTGATTGACTCAAGCACCTCCCCGCGATTGACTGCGCGCGCTCAAGCGGCAGCAAGCCGCAAGCCAAAAAAGGGAGGTCGCCATGGCGTCATGGCATGATCGCGCAGGCTTTTACCGTGCGCTCGCACGCGTCTCTCACGCCGTCTCCATCCTGATTGCAGCTATCGCCTTCGCGCTTCCGAACGTCGCCGCGGCCGGCGACGTCCCGACCTTCGCGGTCGATGCGTCCTGGCCGAAGCAGCTTCCGAACAACTGGATTATCGGCCAGATCGGCGGGATCACCGTGGACTGGCAGGGGCACATCTGGGTGATCCACCGTCCCCGCTCGCTGATCGACGGCGAGAAGGCCGCGACCCTCAATCCGCCGCGGGCAAAATGCTGCGTGCCCGCACCGCCCGTGCTGGAATTCGACGTCGACGGCAATCTGCTGCGGTCCTGGGGCGGGCCCGGCGACGGCTATGAATGGGTCGGCCGCGAGCACGGCATCGAGGTCGACGAGCGTGGCTTCGTCTGGATCGGCGGCAATGCCGACAATGACAGTGCGATCCTGAAATTCACGCTCGACGGCAAATATCTCGGCCAGATCGGCAAGATCGCGCCGCGCACCAACAGCAACGACACGACGCAGCTCGGTCGTCCGGCGGAGATCGCGATCGACAAGGAGGCCAACGAACTCTACATCGCCGACGGCTACGGCAATCGCCGCGTCATCGTGTTCGACGCCACCACGCTCGCCTACAAGCGGCATTGGGGTGGCCACGGCAAGGCCCCGAACGACGACAAGCAACCGCCTTACGATCCGAGCGCCACGGCACAGGAGCAGTTCGGCAATCCCGTCCACTGCATCAAGATCGCCAATGACGGCCTCGTCTATGTCTGCGACCGCAGCCAGAACCGTATCGAGGTCTTCAAGAAGGACGGCACCTTCGTGAAGGAGTCGGTCTACGAGAAGGATAGCCGTGGTGACGGCGCAGTGTTCGATCTGGCGCTGTGGCCCGATCCAAAGCAGACCTACCTGTTGAATGCCGACGGCACCAACAACGAGATCCGCGTCATCAAACGTGACGACGGCAGCGTGGTCGGCACCTTCGGCCACAGCGGCCGCAACGCCGGTCAGTTCGAACTGCTCCACGCCATGGCCGTCGACGCCAAGGGGAACGTTTATACCGGCGAGGTCGAGGGCAAGCGCATCCAGAAATTCAAGCTGATTTCGGACGCGCTGAAATAGCGCCTCAACGCATTTTGCCCAAAAGTTAACCGACGGATGACGCTACGACGCAGTGTCATCCGGCTTTAGGCGCATTGCCGCCGTCCCTGGGACAGGCTACGGAATTTGCCGGAACAAGGCTCCGCAAGAGGGCCGTCCGAATATTTGACACCGGAGGAAACCTTTTATGACGACGACGTTCGCGCGCCGCACTGCGGCCCTTCTGGCCTGCGCCGCTTTCGGATTTGCATCATCAGCCTACGCCCAGGACAAGACCGTCACGATCGGCGTGCTCAACGACATGTCCAGCCTCTACGCCGATATCGGCGGTCCCGGCTCCGTCGTGGCGGTGAAGATGGCGGTCGAGGATTCCGGCCTCGCCGCGAAGGGTTGGAAAATCGAGGTCGTCAGCGGCGACCACCAGAACAAGCCTGACGTCGGCGTCAACATCGCGCGGCAGTGGATCGACACCCAGAAGGTCGACATGATCACCGACACGCCGAACTCCGGCGTGGCGCTGGCGGTCAGCAACGTCGCCAAGGAAAAGAACGTCGTCCTGCTCAACAATGGCGGCGCCAGCGCCGACCTGACCGGCAAGGCCTGCAACGCCAACACCATCTCCTACACTTACGACACCTACATGCTTGCCACCGGCACCGGCAAGGCGCTGACCAAGGCCGGCGGCGATACCTGGTTCTTCCTGACCGCCGACTACGCCTTCGGCGCCGCGCTCGAGCGTGACACCAGCGCGGTCGTGACCGCGAACGGCGGCAAGGTGCTCGGCGGCGTCAAGCATCCGCTCAACACCTCCGACTTCTCGTCCTTCCTGCTGCAGGCGCAGAACTCGAAGGCGAAGATCGTCGGGCTTGCCAACGCCGGCGGCGACACCACCAACTCGATCAAGCAGGCGGCCGAATTCGGCATCGTCGAGGGCGGCCAGAAGCTCGCAGCGCTGCTGCTCTTCATCAACGACGTCCACTCGCTCGGCCTGAAGACCGCGCACGGCCTGACCTTCACCGAGTCCTTCTACTGGGACCTCAACGATGCCACGCGCACCTGGTCAAAGCGCTTCCAGGAAAAGACCGCCAACAAGGCGATGCCGTCGATGACGCAGGCCGGCAACTATGCCGGCGTGATACACTACCTCAAGGCGCTCGAGGCGCTCGGCGGCAATCCACATGACGGCGCCAAGGTCGTCGCCAAGATGAAGGAAATCCCGACCGACGATCCGCTGTTCGGCAAGGGTCCGCTCCGCGAGGACGGCCGCCGCATCATCCCGGCCTACCTGTTCGAGGTGAAGAAGCCGGAGGAGTCGAAGGGCCCGTGGGACTATTACAAGCTGGTCTCGACCATCTCGGCGGAAGACGCGGCCAAGCCGCTCAAGGACAGCGAGTGTCCGCTGGTGAAGAAGTAAGCCAGTCAACACTGCCGTAGGGTGGGCAAAGGCGCGAAAGCGCCGTGCCCACCATCTCTCCACGATCGAAGTAGCGGTGGGCACGCTGCGCTTTGCCCACCCTACGAGACCGTCTTCGTTGCTGCCAGCGTCCGCACCGCGATGGCTACGCAAATCACCATCAACGTGGCTGCGAGCAGGAACGGTGCGCCGGGCAGATGCAACGGCGCGCTGCCGCCGATGAAATACGAAAACGTCAGCGTGAACAGGAAGGGACCGACGAGCTGCGCCACGCTCTGCACGCTCGAGGTCGCGCCCTGCAACTGGCCCTGCTGATCCGGCGCGACCAGCCGCGTCATCAGCGACTGCATCGCAGCGCCGGAGATACCCCAGAGAGACAGCACGGGAATGCCGAGCCAGGAGAGCGGTCCGGTCGGAGCCGCACCCAGGATCACGAAGCCGATCGCGCCACAGCACAGGCCCATCAACGTCGCGTTGCGTTCGCCGAGCAGGCGCACGATGGGACCGATGGCGAGCCCCTGCACCACCATGGCGCAGACGCCCACCATCGCCAGCGTCAGTCCGACGGTCTTTGAATCCCACCCGTAGCGATAGGTCGCATAGAGCACGAAGGTCGATGGCAGCACGACATGCGCCACCTGAGCGATGAAATTGACGACCGACAGCGCCGCCAGCCCGGCGCTTGAACTCAAGAGGTGCAACGCGCCGACCGGATTGGCGCTCCTCCAGCGGAACGAGGCGCGCTTCTCCGGCGCCAGCGATTCCGGCAGGATCAGCAGGCCATAGAGTGCATTTGCAAAGCTCAAGCCTGCCGCCGCCCAGAACGGCAATCGTGGATCGATATCGCCGAGCAGGCCGCCTACTGCCGGCCCCAGGATGAATCCTGCACCGAACGCGGCACCGATCTTACCGAACACCGCCGCGCGCCGCTCCGGCGGCGTGATGTCGGCGATATAGGCGAAGGCGGTCGAGATGCTGGCCGAGGTGATGCCGGAGATCACGCGGCCGACGAACAGCCAGGTCAGCAACGGCGCGAGCGCCATCAGCACGTAGTCGGCGGCGAGCCCGAAATTCGACAGCAGCACCACCGGCCGGCGCCCGAAGCGGTCCGACAGCGCGCCGAGCAGCGGAGAGAATACGAACTGCATCAGCGCCCAGGCCGTGCCGAACAGGCCGAAGATGCGGGCTGCATGCGCGGTGTCGTTGCCTACAAAACTCTCGATCAGCTTGGGCAGGATCGGCATGATCACGCCGAGCGCGAGCATGTCGAGCAGGATGGTGACGAAGATGAAGGCGACCGCCCCGCGCCGGACCGGCGCAGCGCCTTGCGCTATCGCCTCGCCGGCCTCGCCGCTCACGACGGCCGCTTGCGCTTGTGCGCGAAGGGATTGGCCTTTTCGCGCAATGTGATGCGCACCGGCGTGCCCGGCAGATCGAAGGCCTCACGCATCGAGTTGACGAGATAGCGCAGGTAAGACTGCGGCACCGCGTCCGCGCGCGAGCAGAACAGCACGAAGCTCGGCGGGCGCGCCTTGGTCTGGGTGATGTAGTTCAGCTTCAGCCGGCGGCCGGACACCGCGGGCGGCGGATTGGCCTGGATCGCCTGCTCGAACCAGCGATTGAGCGCGGAGGTCGGCACGCGCCTGTTCCAGAGCGCGTAGGCGTCCTGGATCGCCTGCATCAGGCGATCGATGCCCTCGCCCATCAGGCCGGAGACGGCGACGATCGGCACGCCCTTGAGCTGCGGCAGCCAATGATCGGCGTCGCGGCGCAGACCCGAAATCGCGCCGCCGCCCTTGGTCTCCATCAGGTCCCATTTGTTGACGGCGAGCACGACCGCGCGGCCCTCGCGTTCGATCAGATCGGTGATGCGCAGATCCTGCTCCTCGAAGCGGTTCTGCGAGTCCATCATCATCACGACGACTTCGGCGAAGCGCACGGCGCGCAGCGCATCGGCCACCGAGAGCTTCTCCAGCTTCTCCTCGATGCGCGAGCGCCGGCGAAGGCCTGCGGTGTCGAACACGCGAAAATCGCGGCCCTTCCAGTTGATCTCGACCGCGATGGAATCGCGCGTGGTGCCGGCCTCCGGGCTCGTCAGCAGGCGCTCCTCGCCGAGCAGATGATTGATCAGCGTCGACTTGCCGGCATTGGGACGACCGACGATGGCAACCCGGATCGGGCGCGTCGCGGCCTCTTCCTCGGTCAGCGGTTCGTCGTCCTCGGCCTCATCCTCGTCGACGGGCTCCGGCATCAGCTTGGCGAGTTCGTCGTAAAGCTCGCCCATGCCCTCGCCGTGTTCGGCCGAGATCTGGATGGGATCGCCGAGACCAAGCGCAAAGGACTCCATCGCGCCGGCATCGCCATGCTTGCCCTCGCTCTTGTTGGCGACCAGCAGCACCGGCTTGTTGGCCTTGCGGGCGAAATCGGCGAAGGCGCGATCTGTCGGCGTGAGGCCGATGCGGGCATCGATCACGAAGAACAGTGCATCGGCCTGGGCGATCGCCGCCTCGGTCTGCTCCTGCATCCTCGCCGTCAGCGAGCCCTTGGCGCCCTCGTCGAGGCCTGCGGTGTCGATGATGGTGAATTCGAGATCGCCGAGCCTGGCCTCGCCCTCACGGCGGTCGCGGGTGACGCCTGGCAAATCATCGACAAGCGCGAGCTTCTGTCCCACCAAGCGGTTGAACAGCGTCGACTTGCCGACATTGGGCCGGCCGATGATGGCGATCGTAAAGGACATCAGTCATTCGTGCGCCGTCGAGATAGCGCCTGTCAAATCGGTGAAAAATATCAGCGCGAGAAACTGCCGCTGGGCATCGGCGCCGGGAAGGCTCCCTGCGTCTGCTGTTGCTGGGTGGTCTGCGCCGATTGCGCCGGCTGCTGTGCGGATTGATCCGGCGGCGGCGCGGTGGTGCGCTTGCGGACGATCTTCTGCTTGGGCGGCGGAGCGGCCGGCGCCGGTGCGGCCTCGGGCTGGGCCTCGCCGTCAACCTCACCGGCCGGCGCTTCAGCCGGTGCGGCTGCCGTCGCGGCCGGCTGCTTGGTCTTCTTGCCCTTGGCGGATTTCGACGATTTGGCGGTCTCAGCCGGCGGCGGCTCGGCGGGCAACGCCGCGACGGCAGGCGCGTTCGGATCCTGCTGTTGCTGCGCGCCCTTGTACATGTCCTTCGGCACGCCCTGCTCCAGACCTGGCACGCCCTCGGGGAACACCGGCTTGCGCTCGCCCGGCAACTTCTTCTTGGTGTCGAGGAAGTCCAGGAGATCGCTCGGATCGAAGCTGGAGCAACCGCCCAGGACGCCCGTGAAGGCGATCAGAACGGCGGCTGCGATCAAACGTGGCGTGCGGCGCATATCAGAATCTCGTCTGGGCTCTCGGGACCGTCGGCTCAGCTCTTGGCGACGGGCGGCAGCAAGGCCTGAAGCGCTTCCGCGCGCGAGCGCAGGCCCGGCGGCGATTCGCCGTCCTCGGCGATCGCGTCGACCCATTTGCGTGCCGCGGTCATGTCATTGTTGCGCCAGGCCGACAGCGCCAGCAATTCGCGGGCGCTGTGGCGGAAGGTCGATCTGGGCTCGGCAGAGGTTTCCAGCCGCTGCTGGATGTCGGCGTAGCTCGCGCTGTCCACCAGCAGGCCGGCCGCGCCAATCTTGGCAAGATCCCGCCATTCGCTGCCGACGCCGCTGTCGGCGGCGATGTCGTCATACATCTTGGCGGCGGCCTTGGGATCGCGGGCCGAGGCCTCGGCTGCGGCCCGGAGCCGCGCCAGGGTGCGGTAGCCGGACGGAGCCTTGGCAGCGAGGTCAGCAAAGGCCGTCTCGGCCTCCGCGTGCTTGCCCTGCTCCGACAGCTCCACGGCCTTCTCGAAGGTCGCGCCGGCCTCGGCGGCCTTCTTGGCCTCGAGATACTGGTAGCCGCGCCAGCCGCCCACGGCCGCCACGACCAGCACCATCAGGGCGATGAAGTAGAGCGAATATTTGTCCCACAGCTTTTTGAGCTGCTCGCGACGTACTTCCTCGTCGACTTCGTCAAATAATTCAGACACTTATGCTAATCCCATGCCCGGCCGGGAGCGCGCGCCAGATCGTGCGCGTCTAAAGCCCGTCCCCACGTGGCGGCGGCGATACCCTATCGATATGGCGGTGGCAAGGCAAAGCAAGGCCGATCAAGGCGTTAACACGCGATCCGGGATATCCCGGTACCCCACCCGCCTCCATTCAGGCCCCAACCAGCAGCTCCCGCAGCTGGCGTTTCACCACCTTGCCGTTGGCGTTGCGCGGGAGGGGCTCCGCGGTGACCGTCATGGTCTCCGGCACCTTGTAGTCGGACAGGCGCTCGGCGCACCAGGCCTTCAAGTCGTCGGTGCCGACCTGGACGCGGGTGACCACGACCGCGTGGACGCGTTCGCCGAGCACCGGGCATGGCTTGGCGATGATCGCACTCTCGACCACGGCCGGGTGGCCAGCCAGCACGGATTCGACCTCGGCCGAATAGATCTTGAGGCCGCCGCGATTGATCATGTCCTTCTGCCGGTCGAAGACACGGACGAACCCTTCGGCGTCGACCGAGCCGAGATCGCCCGAATGCCAAAAGCCGGCAGTGAAACTTTCCGCTGTCGCCTTCGGGTTGTTCCAGTAGCCCTTGATGACGGAGGCGCTCTGGATCCAGAGCTCGCCGATCTCGCCGGGCGGCAGCTCGCGTCCCTCGGTCCCCATCGCGATGATCCGCGCGCCGGGACACGGCAGGCCAACGCTGTCGATATGGCTCTCCGTCAGCTCGCCCGGCATGATGGTGGACGGCGACGTGGTCTCGGTCGCACCGTAGCAGTTCGCGAGCTTCAGGCCCGGGATCGTCGCCTTGAGCTTCTCGATCGTCGCAACCGGCATCGGCGCGCCGCCGAAACCACCGATGCGCCAGCTCGAGAGATCATAGCTGTCGAAATCCGGCTGGAGCAGGCAGAGATTGTACATCGCCGGCACCATCACCGTGTAGGTGACGCGCTCGCGCGCCGCGAGCTTGAGATAATCGGTAGCCTTGAACTCCGGCATGATGATCAGCGCGCCGCCGCAGCAGATCATGGTCGTGATGTTGGCGACGACACCCGTGACATGGCCGAGCGGGACGGCTGCGATCGAGCGGTCGACCTTCGTCAATTGCAGGCAGGACACGAACACCATCGAGGAATGCACGATGTTGCAATGGGCGAGCATCGCGCCCTTCGGCTTGCCCGTGGTGCCCGAGGTGTAGAGGATCATCGCGGTATCCTCCTCGTTCACTTCGACCGGTGCTATGGCCTGTGCGTTGTCGGCGAGCACCGCGAAGCGCGACAATTGCGGATCATTGTCGACGGCGACGCGATGGACGACATCAGGCACATCCTGTGCGTCGGGCAACCGCGCGGCGAGACCGGCTTCGTGGATCAGGATCTTGGCGCCGCAATCGGTGAGAACATAGGCGATCTCCGGCTTCTGCTGGCGCGTGCTGAGCAGCACGGTGACCAGCCCCTCATGCGCGGCGGCAAACAGCAGCAGCGGAAATTCGATGCGGTTGCCGAGCAGGATCGCGACGCGGTCGCCGCGCTGCAGGCCGAGCTTGCGAAAGCCCGATGCAATCCGCGCGGCCTGCTCCACCGCCTGTCGCCAGCTGAGGCGAACGTCACCGCAGACCAGCGCTTCGCCATCGCCGTTGCGCGCGGCAGCCTCCGCGATCATCGCCCAGAGACTAGCCGGCCGGTCGGTGAAGGCCGGGACCACCCGATCGCCAAAACGCGCCTCGAACCGCATCGGCGGAATCTGAGATTGCGACCAGTCCATCGGAGGGTCCTCGTCTTGTTGCTTTTGTCACCTTCCGCACATGAGTACGGAGATGATGTCTTGCGCCGATCGGCTAGCCGCCCATGACGGGAACGCCGATCACAACAGGGTGGAACGCAAACGCCAGCGCCAGATAGGCGACGATACCGACCGCAACAGCGATCAGATCGTTGGTAACGCCGCCCACCGGGATCGGCGGGCCACCGGGATCCTTGCGATGCTTGAGCGAAATGCGATCATAGACCCCCCACCCCAGAAACGAGCCGAACAGGATGATGGAGCCGAGATCGCCATTGGCGAGCAGATGGGCCGCCGCCCACAGCTTGATGCCGGCGAGCATCGGATGCTTCAGCGTCGCATAGATGCGGCCCCGCAAATATGACGCGACCACCAGGATGACGGCAGGCAGCATCAGCGCGACCGTGATGTGCTTCATCGCCTTCGGCGGATACCAGACATCGATCCAGCCGGTCGCGCGATAATGGCCAAAGCCCCAGACGATCAGCGCCAGCCCCGCGAGCGAGACGACCGAATAGAGGATCTTGTAGGTCCCCTCACCCAGCCGCGCGATCGCCTGCGCGCGTGCCTCTCGTTTCGTTGTGAAAACATGGGCGGCGAAAAACAGCACCAGCCCCAGGATCATGACCAGCAGACCCACGACATCCTCCCCTCAACCAGCGCCCCCGCCCATGGCGTATCACCGATCGGCCGCCGGTCGCAACTGATGCGCTACTTGCCAGTCTCTCGATTATCGACATAGCGGATCGCGATCGGACGCCCGGCCAGGGCACCGCCGAGGCCGCTGGTGAAGTTCAACGGCAGGCAGGCGTTCAGCGATGAATTGATCGCGTTGAGATAGGCCGTTCTTGTGTCCGCCGGAACACCTGCGGTCGCATATGTCAGGCGCGGCGGGCCGATCAGCCCCCCGGTCTTGTTAAAGCTGAAACGCACCGCCATCTGCATGCCCGCGCGGGCATTATCCGATGGCGGCGACCAGCAGGTGCGCAGCTCGGCAAAGAGGTCGCCGATCGTATCGAGATCGTGATCCGGCTTCTGGTACTTGGCCCGATCAGCCTCTGACGGGACGCTCTCGATCGTGAGCTGGAGGTTCTGCCCGTAGGGATAGTCCATCTCGGGAATGCAGGGCCCGTGATCGAGCGGGCTGCAATAGGACGGCGTGCAGGGACGGCCGTCGAGCACACTGCACGGCTCGTGCGCAAACGGGATCGGATTGATCTGCCGGCGCTGCGCGTCGACCGCGACGGTTGAGATCGCCAGAAGGAGAAAGATGAGGATGCCACGCCACATGATGCGCGCTCGCGATATCATGTAGACCAACGTGGCACCGCCGCAGCAAGCGTCAAGCCCGCGCGCGTTCACATGCTCGCGCTTAAGCCGCCGGGGTGCGCCCTACCCCTTCTTCTTGACGTCCTTGACGTTGGTGAACTCGATCCCCTCGGCGCGTTCCCTGGTGTAGCCGAGATAGAACTCGTTCCGTGCCAGATACACGGGATCGCCATCGACGTCGTCGGCGATGCTGGAGGTGTTGGAAGCAATGAAGGTGTCGAGCTTCTTGCGGTCCTCCGAGGAGACCCAGCGCGCGAGCTGGAACTCGCTGACCTCGAACTCGACTGGCAGCGAGTATTCCGCCTCGAGCCGTGCCTTGAGCACGTCGAGCTGCAGCGCGCCGACCACGCCGACCAGCGCCGGTGCGCCGTCGCGCGGACGGAACACCTGCACGACGCCCTCTTCCGACATCTGCTGAAGCGCTTCCTTCAGCTTCTTCGCCTTCATCGCGTCGGTGAGACGCACCCGGCGAACGATTTCGGGCGCGAAGCTCGGCACACCAACGAAGTTGAAATCCTCGCCCTCGGTCAGCGTGTCGCCGATGCGCAGCGTGCCGTGATTGGGAATGCCAACGACGTCGCCTGCAAAGGCCTCGTCCGCCACCGAACGGTCCTGGGCAAAGAAGAATTGCGGGCTCGACAGCGGCATGCTCTTGCCGGTGCGCACCAGCTTCGCCTTCATGCCGCGGCTGAGCTTGCCTGAGCACAGCCGCGCAAACGCGATGCGGTCGCGGTGGTTCGGATCCATGTTGGCCTGGATCTTGAACACGAAGGCGCTCATGCGCGGGTCGGTGGCTTCGACCTTGCGCTGGTCGCTGTCCTGCGCACGCGGTTCGGGCGCGAACTTGCCGAGGCCTTCCAGGAGATCGCCGACGCCGAAATTGCGCAGCGCGCTGCCGAAATAAACCGGCGTCAGATGGCCCTCGCGAAACGCGTCGAGCTCGAACGGTTTTGAAGCCTCGGTCACGAGCTCGAGTTCGTCCTTCACCCCGGAGACGTCGAGATTCGCATTGAGCTTGGCGAGCTCGGCGATCTCGATCTGCTGCGCAGCGCCCGTCTTGGCGCCGCCGCCCTCGAGCAGGCGTACGCCGCCATTGACGACGTCGTAGGTGCCGAGGAAGTCGCGGCCGCGGCCGACCGGCCAGGTCATCGGCGTGGTGTCGAGCGCCAGTGTCTTTTCGATCTCGTCGAGCAGCTCGAAAACGTCGCGGCTCTCGCGATCCATTTTATTGATGAAGGTGATGATCGGGATGTCGCGCAGACGACACACCTCGAACAGCTTGCGCGTCCGCGCCTCGATGCCCTTGGCCGCGTCGATCACCATGACGGCGGAATCGACCGCCGTGAGCGTACGATAGGTGTCTTCCGAAAAGTCTTCGTGGCCGGGCGTGTCCAGGAGGTTGAAGACCAGGCCTTCAAACTCGAAGGTCATGACCGAGGTCACGACCGAGATGCCGCGCTCGCGCTCGATCTTCATCCAGTCCGAGCGGGTGTTGCGCCGTTCGCCCTTGGCCTTGACCTGCCCGGCCAGATTGATGGCGCCGCCGAACAGCAGCAGCTTCTCGGTCAGCGTGGTCTTGCCGGCGTCAGGGTGCGAAATGATCGCAAACGTGCGACGCCGCGACACTTCTGCGGCAAGCGGGGAACGGGCCGGCGATTCGGCTGTGGTGGCGATGTCGGACATGGCGGGAGCGTTTGGCAGGGAAAATGGGCCCAATCAAGCCTCATTTGGTGATTGCGGAGCCCTTCGGCCAGCCCCATATCGGCTTCCGGGAGGACGACCTTCCTGCTCATCAGCATAACAGCCTGCGGGGACGACCCTGCCTTGAATGGAGGGTCGTCATGGCCTGGAGCATCCTGTTCGTCGCCGGTCTTCTCGAGATCACCTGGGCGATTGGCCTGAAATATACCGAGGGCTTTACCAGGCTAGTTCCGTCCGTCATCACGCTCGCGGCCATGGCCGGCAGCGTGATCCTGCTCGGTTTGGCGCTCAAGTCGCTGCCGGTCGGAACCGCCTATGCGGTCTGGACCGGGATCGGTGCGGTCGGCACCGCGACGCTCGGCATCATCCTGTTCGGCGAGCCCGCCACAGCCTTCCGGCTCGCCAGCATCGCCCTGATCGTCGCGGGCATCGCGGGGCTCAAATTCGTTACCTGAGGAAGAGCTGGACCGCCCACCAGGAGAGTGCTGCGACGATGGCCGAGGCCGGGATCGTGATCACCCAGGCATAGACGATCGAGCTTGCCACGTTCCAGCGTACGGCCGAGACGCGCCGCGCGGCGCCGACGCCGACAATGGCGCCGGTGATGGTGTGGGTGGTCGAGACGGGAACGCCGAGGAAGGTGGCTATGAACAGGGTCGCCGCCCCGCCGGTCTCGGCGCAAAAACCCTGCATCGGCGTCAGCTTGGTGATGCGCAGCCCCATGGTGCGGACGATACGCCAGCCGCCCATCAACGTGCCCAGCGCCATCGCCGACTGGCAGGAGAGCACCACCCAGAACGGCACCGTGAATTCGCCGCCGAGATGGCCCTGCGAATAGAGCAGCACGGCAATGATGCCCATCGTCTTCTGCGCATCATTGCCGCCGTGCCCGAGCGAATAGAGCGAGGCGGAGGCGAATTGCAGGATGCGGAAGGCGCGGTCGACCGCGAACGGCGTCGAGCGCACCGAGAGCCAGGATACGACCGCAACCAGCATCATCGCGAGCAGGAAGCCGACCAGCGGCGACAGCACGATCGCCAGGACCGCCTTGGTCAGCCCGCTCCAGACCGCCGCCGAGATTCCGGCCTTGGCCATGCCGCCGCCGACGAGCCCGCCGATCAGCGCATGCGACGAGGAAGACGGGATGCCGAGCGCCCAGGTCACGAGATTCCAGACGATGGCGCCGACAAGCGCTGCAAAGATCACCTGGGCATCGACAATTGCGGGGTCGATGATACCGGTGCCGATGGTCTGCGCGACGTGCAGGCCGAACACCATGAAGGCGACGAAATTGAAGAACGCAGCCCAGAACACCGCGAATTGCGGCCGCAGAACGCGGGTCGAAACGATGGTCGCGATCGAGTTGGCGGCATCGTGCAGGCCGTTCAGGAAGTCGAACAGCAGCGCGACGGCAATCAATCCGACCAGGACGGGAAGACCCAACGCAGCATCCACGGCGCGGCCCCTGCCCTAAACTTGCTCGATGACGATGCTGTTGATCTCGTTCGCGACGTCGTCGAAGCGATCGGCCACCTTTTCGAGGTGGTCGTAGATTTCGACGCCGACGATGAAGTCCATCGCGCTGCCGTCGCGGTGCTTGAGGAACAGCTCCTTCAGCCCGATGTCATGGAGGTCGTCGACGCGGCCTTCGAGCTTGGTCAGCTCTTCGGTGATCGCGGTCAGCATCGCGACGTTGGGCCCGATCGACTGCATCAGCGGCAGCGCACGTCCGACCAGATTGGCGCACTCGATCAGGAGTGCACCGATCTCGCGCATGGGCGGCTCGAAGGTGCGGACCTCGAACAGCATCACGGCTTTGGCGGTCTGCTGCATCTGGTCGATGGCATCGTCCATCGAGGTAATGAGGTTCTTGATGTCGCCGCGGTCGAACGGCGTGATGAACGTGCGGCGCACCGCCGTCAGCACCTCACGGGTGATGTTGTCGGCATCGTTCTCGAACTGGTTGACACGCTGACAGTAGACCGGCGTCTCCTCGCCGCCGTTCAACACGCCCTGAAGCGCGATCGCGCCCTGGATCACGGTTTGGGCGTGGCGGTCGAACAGGTCAAAGAACCGTTCTTCCTTGGGCAGGAAAGCACGAAACCATCGCATCATGGGTATAGTCTACCGGCTGGACATGGCCCGACCCGAACGGATCGTCACAAAACTGTCATAGACCATTTTCGTTCCGCGCGCGTGTCATCTCACGCCCGCGGAGCCGGATCATCCACCGGATTTACGCACCAACGGAATTGGTGCGATATCAATGATTTAGAGCGACCGCCGGAAGTAATGGGCAAATTCGCCGACGACACCACGGCGGAAGGTGAGCACGCAGATCACGAAGATCGAGCCCTGGATCACCGTCACCCACTGGCCGAATCCGGCCAGATATTGCTGCATGGCGATGATCGCGAAGGCGCCGACAACGGGACCGAAGACGGTACCGAGACCGCCAACCAGCGTCATCAGCACGACTTCGCCCGACATCGACCAGTGCACGTCGGTGAGCGAGGCATTCTGCGCCACGAACACTTTCAGCGCGCCGGCAAAGCCCGCCAGCGTCCCCGACAGGACAAACGCCAGGAACTTGTACTGATCGGTCCTGTAGCCGAGCGAGATGGCGCGCGGCTCGTTCTCACGGATCGACTTCAGGACCTCGCCGAACGGCGAGTTGATGATGCGATAGATCAGCAGGAAGCCCGCGAGGAAGCCGACCAGCACGACGTAGTAGAGCACGGTCGGCTTCGACAGATCGAGCACACCGAACATGTGCCCCTGCGGAATGCCCTGGATGCCGTCCTCGCCATGGGTGAACGGCGCCTGCAGATAGATGAAGTACAGCAACTGCGACAGCGCCAGCGTGATCATCGAGAAATAGATGCCCTGGCGGCGGATCGAGATGTAGCCGGTGATGAGCGACAGCCCGAACGCGGCGGCTATGCCGACGAGGATGCCGAGTTCAGGCGGCAGCGCCCATACTTTCAGCGCGTGCGCGCTGCAATAGCCCGCGGTGCCCATGAACATCGCATGGCCAAACGACAACAGGCCGCCATAGCCGATCAAGAGATTGAAGGCGCAGGCAAGCAGCGCAAAGCACAGCGCCTGCATCACGAAGAACGGATAGATGCCGCTGAAAGGCACCGAGGCCAGCAGCAGCGCCATCACCACGAAGACGATCATCTCGTCGCGCATCGCCCGCGGAGCTACCGGCAGCGTGTCGTCCGTCAAGGCTGTCATGTCAGGCTGCCCTTCCCGTCAATCCCGTTGGCTTCACCAAGAGCACCAGCACCATCAGCACGAACACGACGGTGTTGGAGGCCTCGGGGTAGAAATATTTGGTCAGGCCCTCGATCACACCGAGCGCGAAGCCGGTGATGATGGAGCCCATGATCGATCCCATGCCGCCGATCACCACCACCGCGAACACGACGATGATGAGGTCGGCGCCCATCAGCGGCCGCACCTGGTTGATCGGCGCCGAGAGCACGCCAGCGAGCGCGGCCAGGCCGACGCCCAATCCGTAAGTCAGCGTGATCATGCGCGGCACGTTGATTCCGAAGGCGCGCACGAGCGTCGGGTTTTCAGTGGCCGCGCGCAGATAAGCGCCGAGCCGCGTCTTCTCGATCAGGAACCAGGTCGCAAGACACACCACCAGCGAGAAGATGACCACCCAGCCGCGATAGATCGGCAGGAACATGAAGCCGAGATTCATGCCGCCCTTGAGCTGATCCGGAATGGCATAAGGCAGGCCGGAGGACCCGAAAAAATTCTGGAACACACCCTGCACGATCAGCGCGATGCCAAAGGTCAGCAGCAGACCATAGAGATGGTCGAGCCCGGTCAGGAATTTCAGCATGGTCCGTTCCAGGATCATGCCGAAGATGCCGACGATGATCGGCGCGAACAGCAGCGCCCACCAGTAACTGATGCCACCGAGGTTCAGCAGGAAATAGGCGACGAAGGCGCCCATCATGTAGAGCGCGCCATGGGCGAAATTGATGATGTTGAGCATGCCGAAGATGACGGCGAGCCCGAGACTGAGCAGCGCGTAGAACGAGCCGTTGATCAGTCCCACCAGTAGCTGTGCGTAGAGAGCCTGCATCGATCCAGCACCCAGTCCCTTCGGCGTTCCCAAAGTAGCGCCCGCCGGTCATCGCCGGCGGGCTGTTGGTCTCACTTCTTAAGCAGCGCGCACTTGCTCTCGGAGAGCGGCGTGAAGGCCTGATCGCCCGGCACCGTGCCGACGAGCTTGTAGAAGTCCCACGGTCCCTTGGACTCGGAGGGCTTCTTCACCTCGAACAGATAGGCGTTGTGGATGGTGCGGCCGTTGGGCTGGATCTCGCCCTTGCCGAACAGATCGTCTTCCGTCGGCATCGACTTCATCTTCTCGACGACCTTGACGCCATCATGAGGATTGCCGCCGAACCCGTCCAGCGCCTTGAGATAGTGGCGCACGCCCGCATAGACACCCGCCTGCACCATGGTCGGCATCGCGCCGTTCTTCATTTTCTCCGAGAACCGCTTGGAGAAAGCCCGGGTCTGGTCGTTCATGTCCCAGTAGAAGGTCTCGGTGAAGTTCAGGCCCTGCGCGGTCTCCAGGCCGATCGCCTTGACGTCGGTGAGGAACAAGAGCAGCGCCGCGAGCTTCTGACCGCCCTTGACGATGCCGAACTCGGCCGCCTGCTTGATCGTATTGGTGGTGTCGCCGCCGGCATTGGCAAGGCCGATGATCTTGGCCTTGGAGGCCTGCGCCTGCAGCAGGAAGGACGAGAAGTCCGGCGTGTTGAGCGGATGCTTGACGCCGCCGACGACCTTGCCGCCGTTGGCGGTGATGACGGCGGTGGTGTCGCGCTCGAGCGCCGCACCGAAGGCGTAGTCCGCGGTCAGGAAGAACCAGGTGTCGCCACCGGCCTTCACCAGGGCCTGGCCCGTGGTGTGGGCCAGCATGTAGGTGTCGTAGGTCCAGTGCACGGTGTTAGGCGAGCACTGCGCGTTGGTGAGATCGGAGGTCGCCGCGCCCGAATTGATATAGACGCCGTTCTTTTCCTTCACGACGTTGTTGACCGCGAGCGCCACGCCGGAATTCGGCACGTCGACGATGATGTCGACCTTATCGACGTCGAACCACTGCCTTGCGATGGCGGTGCCGATATCCGGCTTGTTCTGGTGATCGCCCGAGATGATGTCGATCTTCCAGCCCTTCGCGGCGAGGCCGGAATCTTCCACCGCCATCTGGGCTGCGAGCGTCGAGCCGGGCCCACCGAGGTCCGCATAGAGACCGGACTGATCGGACAGCGCGCCGATCTTGACCGTCTTGTCCTGCGCGAAAGCCGCGCCAGCGGTGGTAACGGCCAACGCCGTGCCGAGCAACAACGATGCAATCGACTTTTTCATGCTACTTCCCTCGTGAATCTTCTCGTGACCGTCCGACCTCTGGCCGGACTAGACGCCGAGATAGGTGTGGAGCTTGTCCATGTTGGCGGCAAGCTCCGCATTGGAAAATCCGTCAATGATCTTGCCGTGCTCGACGACGTAATAGCGGTCGGCAACGGTGGATGCGAACCGGAAGTTCTGCTCGACCAGAAGGATCGTGAAACCTTCCTTCTTCAGCCGCGCAATGGTGTGACCGATCTGCTGAATGATGACAGGCGCAAGACCTTCGGTCGGCTCGTCGAGCATCAGGAAGCTGGCGCCGGTGCGCAGGATGCGCGCGATCGCGAGCATCTGCTGCTCGCCGCCGGACAGCTTGGTACCCTGGCTGTTGAGCCGCTCCTTCAGGTTCGGAAACAGATCGAAGATCTGTTCGAGCGGCAGTCCGCCCGGGCGCACCACCGGCGGCAGCAATAAATTCTCCCGCACGTCGAGACTGGAGAAAATCCCCCGCTCTTCCGGGCAGAACGCGATGCCCATCCGCGCGATCTTGTCGGAGGTCGCGCGGATGATGTCCTGGTTGTTGAATTTGATCGAGCCGGCACGCTTGCCGATGATGCCCATGATCGACTTCAGCGTGGTGGTCTTGCCGGCGCCGTTGCGCCCCAGCAGCGTGACGACCTCGCCCGCGTTCACGTCGAAATTGATCCCGTGCAGGATGTGGGATTCGCCGTACCAGGCCTCCAAGTTCCGGACCTGGAGGATGTTACCGCCGGTTGCGGCCTTCGCCGGAGCTTCGGCCATCGCAGTCTCAGGCATGACCGGCTCCCAGATAGGCTTCCTTGACGCGCTCGTCCTTGGTGAGATCGGCGTAATTGCCCTGGGCGAGCACCTGCCCGCGCGTCAGCACGGTGATGATATCGGAGAGATTGGCCACGACGCTCAAATTGTGCTCGACCATCAGGATGGTGTACTTCGCCGAGATACGCTTGATCAGCGCTGCGATCTTGTCGATGTCCTCGTGGCCCATGCCGGCCATCGGCTCGTCCAGCAGCATCATCTCCGGATCGAGCGCCAGCGTGGTCGCGATCTCGAGCGCGCGCTTGCGCCCGTAGGGCATCTCGACCGCCGGCGTATTGGCAAATTCGCTGAGGCCAACATCGTTCAACAATTCCAGCGCGCGGTTGTTGAAACGGTTGAGCACCGATTTCGAACGCCAGAAATCAAACGAGCTGCCGTGCTGACGCTGGAGCGCAACACGGACGTTTTCCAGCGCGGTCAGGTGCGGAAACACCGCCGAGATCTGGAACGAACGCACCAGCCCCAGGCGCGCAACATCGGCGGGTGCCATCGCGGTGATGTCCTGTCCCTTGTACAGGATTTTTCCGGCAGACGGTTTGAGGAACTTGGTCAGAAGATTGAAGCACGTCGTCTTGCCGGCGCCGTTCGGGCCGATCAACGCGTGAATACTCCCACGGCGGACCTTGAGCGCAACGTCGCGGACGGCGAAGAAGCCCGCGAACTCCTTGGTCAAGCCTTCCGTTTCGAGAATGAACTCATCGGCCAAACAGATTTCCCCCTGCCCGCGCAATACGCGTGGCTGTCCTTGTGACTTCGGCTTTCCGGAGGCCTTGGAGCCTTCCCGGAACGCCGCCTCCGGGCGCGGAATATGCCGGAGGTGACGGGGGTTAGGCAAGGCGGAAAGCTGAGCAGGTCAGGCCTCCGGCCGGGAGTCTTATGCTCCCTTAGTTGGAGGTTTTGTGATGTTGCGCCTGCCGGCCGTCCGGTTCGCAAGACACCGGTCATCAAGCCGTCGTTAACGGTCTTTGGTCCCGCGCGCCAGCCTTCATCAAAAATTTCCCCACCGTGGCGATCATGTGCGGGTTTCATTCGCCGGGAATATTGTTTTGGATTTCGCCAGCGCCGCTCCGTCCGTCGTCAAATCGATCAAGCAGCGTGACCTGCTCAACACGTGGCTGCGACTTTATGCGCGCCAGCAGGCTGCGCCGGCGATCTGGGAGTATCAGCCCGCGCGACTCGAGGAGGAGCTGTCCGATCTCATCTACTACACGGTGGACAATTCGCCGGCGACCCCGCGCCTGACCATTCAGAGCGAGGGCACACGGATTTCGCGCGCTTATGGCCATACCGGCAAGGGAATCCTGCTGGAGGATTATGTCGGGCCGCGGCTCGCGCCCTTCGTCATGCCGGTCTACCACGAATGCGTCGCCCGCGGCCTTCCGGTCTACAGCGTTGCCGAGGTCGACGACATCTACGGCCGCATCGTCGCCTACGAACGGCTGCTGCTGCCCTTCCTGACCGACGACAAGGTCAGTCACGTCATCGCTTCGCTCAAGACCTTCTGCGAGGACGGCGGCTTCGAGATCAAGAATCTGCTGCGCGGAAATGACGCGCTGCCGCGGCCGAAACTGCGCACGGTGATCGACCGCGAACTGTTTCACCGCGCCCCCGGACGCATCGTCGCTGCTGACGTCGTCGAATTCGCCGATCAGCCCGGCGGTCCTGATATCACCACCGAAATCATCGAGCTGAATTAGCTTTTACGCGATTTGGCGCCGACTTCCTTGTCGTAGATATCAGGCTTGAAGCCGACCAGCAGCTTGCCGCCGATGTCGAGCACCGGCCGCTTGATCATCGATGGTTGCGCTAGCATCAAGGCCAGGGCCTTCTTCTCCGTCAGACCTTCCTTGTCTGCGTCCGGCAACTTCTTGAAGGTGGTGCCGGCGCGATTGAGCAACGTCTCCCAGCCGACCTTGTCGCTCCATTGCTTGAGCTTGTCCTTCTCGACGCCGGCGGCCTTGTAGTCGTGGAACTCGTAGGCGACGCCGTGACCGTCAAGCCAGGCGCGCGCCTTCTTCATGGTGTCGCAGTTCTTGATGCCGTAGATGATGTTGGGCAAGACGATCCTCGCGCATGCGTCGTGACGTGCTGTGGCGTTGTACGAAACTCCGGTTCGCGCGACAATATTGCCAAAGACGCTTTCGACCTCTTCCGAACGGACACATCATGCACGTGACCCACGATCCCGCGGCATCCGCCTCGCCGACCATCGACTTCAACACGTTCCTCGCGGTCGATATCCGCGTCGGCACCATCGTCGACGCAAAGCCGTTTCCCGAGGCGCGCAAGCCGGCCTGGCGGCTGTGGATCGACTTCGGCCCGGCCATCGGCGTGCGCAAGAGCTCGGCGCAGATCACCGAGAACCATCCGCTCGAGACGTTGGTCGGACAGCAGGTCGCGGCCGTCGTCAATTTCCCGCCGCGCCAGATCGGGCCTGTCGTCTCGGAGGTGCTGACGCTCGGCTTCCCCGATGCCGACGGCAAGGTCGTGCTGATGCAGCCGAGCAAGCCGGTGCCGAACGGCGGGCGACTGTTCTAGCGGAATCGCCTTCGCGGACTCTCTCAGATCTCGTCCGGTTTCTTCGGCTCAATCGCCCGGACTTGACCGGAAACCGCTTTGCCATTAAAAATGACTGACTGATCGTTTTTTATTAAGGTAAGCTTCGTGGGAGCCATTTCTGGCTGCCTCCTAAAACGATCGCACGGTCAGTTATTTACGGACGGGACGGATGCCCAAGATCAGCGACAAGAAGCGTGAAGACCGGCGCCAGCAGATCCTCGAAGCCGCGCTCGCCTGCTTCTCCGAAGACGGATTTCACCAGACCGGCATGGCCGATATCGTCAAGCGGTCCGGCCTGAGCCACGGCGCGGTCTATCTCTACTTCCAGAGCAAGGACGATCTGATCGAGGCGCTGGCCGACGACCGGCATCGCCGCGAGGCCGTCCTCAACTCGGTCGCGCAAGGATCGGGCGATCCGATCGAAGGATTGCACGCACTGGTGCGCGTCTACGCGCAGTGGCTGACCGATCCCGCCGGCGAAGCGCGGCGCCGCGTCGGCATCCATGGCTGGGCCGAGGCGCTGCGCAACCGCCGCGTCCGCACCAGCGTTGTCGAAGGCATCGACATGCCGCGCGCGCTGATCGTGGCGCTGGTCGAACGCGGCCAGCACGACGGCCTGATCAAGCACGATCTCGGCGCCGATGCGATCTCGCGCGTGCTGGTGGCGATCTTCCAGGGCTTTGTGCTGCAAAAATGCTGGGGCGAGGATTTTGACGTCGCCGCCTGCATGGCGACTGTGACCGGCGTGATCGATGGCTTTCGTACGGCCAAGCCCGACATCAAGCGACGAACGAGGACGTGAACGATGTCGGCAATCCACGACCTCCTCGCCGGTGCCGGCGTCGGTCTCATCGGCGGACTGACCTCGGGCTTCATGGGCACGAGCCCGGGCGGCGGCCTCGTCATCTTCACGGTGCTGCTGCTCGGCGCCGAGCAGCACGTCGCCCAAGGAACCTCGCTGATCACGCAAGTCCCGCCGACAGGTCTCGCCGGCGTACGTCGTTACTGGCAAAGCGGCAATCACAGCCCGTTGCTGTGGATTGTCTGGATCGGCGTCGGATTTCTGATCGGCGGCGCGGGCGGCGGCTACGCCGCGGCCGCCGTCTCCGACGCGGTGCTGCAATGGACCTACGTCGCCTACCTGGTCGCTCTCATCGCGCTTCTGATCCTGCGTCGTGACCGCAAGGACGGTAGCAGCCCCACCGCTGATCAGGACCACCTGCCCTGGCTCCCCCTGCTGCTCATCGGCGTGCTTGCCGGCTTCTCCTCCGGTTTCATGGGCATCGGCGGCGGACTTGCGATCACGGTCGGCCTCGCCGCGGGCCTGCGCGTGCCGCAGCATCAGGCCCAACTCATCAGCCTCATCTTCTCGGTGATCCCGACCAACATTCCGGCCGCCTGGATCTACTGGAGCAAGGGACTGATGGTCGGCTGGCCGGCCATCATCGGCATTATCGCCGGCCTCTGGGTCGGCACCGATCTCGGCGCACGGGCGGCGAACGGCGTCAGCAAGGCGGTGCTGCGCCAAACGATGATCGCCCTCGTCGTACTGATGGCGCTCTACATGACCTACAAGGCGCTGGGCTAGCTTCAAGGCCGCTTCGGAATATTCAATCCGCGCTCAACGGCCGGACGGGCCAGCCCGCGCTCAAGCCAGGCCGCGACCGACTTGAATTGGCTGAATGCGACGAGATCGCCGGCACCGTAAAAGCCGATGAGGTTGCGTACCCAGCCAAGCATGGAGATGTCGGCGATGGTGTAGTCGTCATCCATGAACCATTGCCGTCCGGTGAGATGCGTCTCCATCACGCCGAGCAGGCGCTTGGACTCGCCCACGTAACGCTCCAGCGGGCGCTTGTCCTCAAAATCCTTGCCGGCGAATTTGTTGAAGAAGCCGACCTGGCCGAACATCGGCCCGATGCCGCCCATCTGGAAGTGCACCCACTGGATCGCCTGGTAGCGCCGGGCGGCGTCCTGCGGCAGCAGCTTGCCGGTCTTCTCCGCGAGATATTGCAGAATCGCACCGGACTCGAACAGCGGCAGCGGCCTGCCGCCGGGACCGTTGGGATCGAGGATCGCCGGGATCTTGCCATTGGGATTGAGCGAGAGGAATTCCGGCGTCTTCTGGTCGTCCTTGCCGAAGTCGACGAGATGAACCTCGTAAGGCAGCCCGATCTCCTCCAGCATGATCGAAACCTTGACGCCGTTCGGCGTCGGCAGCGAATAGAGCTGGAGCAACTCCGGATGCTTGGCAGGCCAGCGCTTGGTGATCGGAAAGGCGGACAAATCAGACATCGGAACCCCGGCTTCATGCGTGAGATGGCGCTTAATCTAGGCGAGCCATCGAACGGCGCAAGGCCGGGTCATTCAGTCAAACTACAACGGCCGCAGCAAATGATTGGTGGCGTAGAGCGCTTCGCGCTGGGCGCGCTGCTCGATGAAGAGCTGCCCGGTGACGAGCAATGCTCCGGTGAAAACGAGCGCGAGCATCGCTGTCGCGAACTGGCTGGCATCATTCATCGCACGGGCTTCTCTCAATTCGGTTCGCACGGGGAACGCGCGCCGGCAATCGCCAGTTCCTCCATGGTTCAAATAATTTGCCTGTTTTTCCCGGGTTGGCCTGCAGCCCGGCGCCCTCAGTAATTGATCTCCATGCGCAGCCCGCGCGGATCGATCTCATCCCCGCCGACGCGCTGCCTGCTGTCCCGCGCCGCGACCGCGCAGGCGCAGGCATCGATGAGATCGTCGCGGCCAATGCCGGTGCCGTGCCGCTGCGTCAGCCATTTCGGCAAGCGCGTGAAGCCGCGCTGCGCCAGCAGCGCGATGCGTTGCTCGCGGCCTTGCGCCGATGCCTTCCTCGCAAGCCGGATACGCCCTGAGAGATTCCAGAAAATCAACTCCGGATGCGCTTCGCCGATTGTCGCTTGCCGCGGCGGCGTCATGATCGCGTCGACGTCCCTGATCTTGTCCCTGATGTTCCAGAGCTGCGCCGAGACACCCCTGCCCTTGCCTTCGTGCTCCCAATAATGCCGATTGGCCGACGCCATGTCGGAAAATAACCAGAGATCGCGGCGGGCCCCGAGAAACACCGCCGGGCCCACCATTTCGCGTGCACGCAGATCGCATGTTCGATAGCCGGTCGGCTTCAACCCGATCGGCATATCGATCATCGTACGCGCATGCGGCATCGCGAGCAGGCGCGTGAGGCCCGGCGAATAATCGAAGCCGTGATCGCCGCGATCATCGATCCACGCGGCGACCCAGCCGAAACGAAATCCGTCGAGACCGAGATAGTTGTTCACGCGTCCGGTCCCGCCTTCCACCAATGCTCGCTCATCCAGCGCCCCGATGCCGCTCGAACAGCCGTTGTGCCAGCAGCGCATGGCCGAGCGTGCCGCCGGCGCGCACGGCGGCTGCGATCAGCGCGGCTTCCGCCACCTCCTCACGCGAGGCACCGGCTTTCGCGGCCTGCGCCGCATGCACATCGAGACAATAGGCACATTGCGTGGTGAGCGCGACGGCGAGCGAGATCAGCTCGCGATATTTCGGCGGAATCAATCCGTCGTGGCGCTCGACCGCGTGGTTGAACGCGAGGAACGCATTGGCCTCGATTGGCGCCAGCGCGACGAAGGCCGGGATCGACTTCAGATCGTCGGGGGTTTGATATTCGGTCATGGCTCACCTCGTCAGATATTCGCGCATCAGGGCGCGGGCACGATGCAGGCGCGCTTTCACGGTCTGTCGCGTTGCGCCGAGCGCCTCGGCGATTTCATCGATGGTCATTTCCTTGACGTCGCGCATCAGCGCGACATCGCGGTAATGCAGCGGCAGCGCCTCGAAGGCCGCGGCCACGTCGAGCCGCAGATCGGCCTCTGGGCGCGACAGCAGCGCGGCCTCCGCCTGGCTCTCGTCGATCGACGGGGCCAAGCCCGCCTTGCGCGCGAGGCGCAGGCATTCGCGCCGGACCACGCTGAACAGCCACGCCGAAAATGCGAGCAGTGAACGGATCGCGCCGACATGCCGGCTCAGGATCCACAACGCTTCCTGCGCCGCGTCCTCGGCGTCCGCGGAATTGCGGCAGGTCGCGCGTGCGTAACGGCGGATATCCGGCTGTGCCGTCTCGAGCAGAACCGCGATCGCCTGGGGATCGCCGAGCCGGGCCGCCTCGAACAGGTTTGAAGAGATCGCCGCAGCACTCACGACACGCCTCCCCTGCCGATGCCGGCCATCGCGCACATCGGGCAATAGCCGACGAGGCCGGTCAGCGCGAAGCCGGCGCCGCCGAGCGCGACCAGCCATGCCGGCGCACCGGTGAGATGAACCAATGCCGCGATTGCTACGGCGATTCCGGCGACCACCCGCACCGCCTGGTGCAGGCCGCCGATATTCTTCCTGTAAAATGCCATCACATCCTCCAACACGAGCCGAGACGGAATGCCTCGACCGTGAAGAGGGCGCGATCGCGCAAAAGGATTCGCGGCTGCTTGCAATTTTTTTGCGGTCAGCCTCCGACCGCCTGGTAGGCCAGGCGCTTGAACTCGAAGAAGAACGGATTCCAGAAGCCCATGTGGCGCTGCGCCATCAGGACGCCGGCGGTGTTGACCTCAGGGCAGATCCACCAATGGGTGCCGGCAAGACCGCCCCACTGGAATTCGCCTGTGGAATTCGGAGGATCGAACTGCGTCGGCGCGAAGGTCACGGCACCCCCGAGGCCAAAGCCCTTGCCCGGCATCGGCCCGAGATTGGCAAATCGGATGGTCTGGCCCGCCGGCAACTGGTTGGTCATCATCTGCCGCAGCGTCTCAGGCTTCAGCAGCGCCTCCGGTCCGGGCACCAGCGCACGCACCAGCGAGAGCATGTCCGGCAGGGTCGAGACCAGCCCGCCACCGCCCGACAGCCGCGGGAACGGCCGTCGATAGGCCTGCGGGTAAGGCAGATCGTCGGCGCGGGTGAGGCCCGGCTTGGTCGGATCGAGCACGTCGGCACCGGTATAGTGCGCGACCAGCCTCCCCTGCTGCGCTTCGGGCACCGAGAAGCCGGTATCGGTCATGCCGAGCGGATCGAAGATGCGTGCCTTGAAGAAGGCGTCGAGGGGTTTTCCCGAGACGACCTCGACGACGCGACCGAGCACGTCGGTCGCCACCGAATATTCCCAGCTGGTACCGGGATGGTAGGACAGCGGCAGATCGGCAAGCTTGTCGATCATGTCGGTCAGAGGCGTCAACGGATTGAGCACGCGCGCATCGTTGTAGCCCTTGAACAGCACGGTGCCGGGATCGAAGATGCCGTAGCTGAGGCCCGAGGTGTGGGTCAGGAGGTGCCGGATCGTGATCGGGCTCTTCGCCGGCTCCGCATCGGCGAGGCTCGAAGCCCCCTGCTTCAGCACCTTGCGATTGCCAAGCTGCGGCAGGAATTTCTCGATTGGATCATCGAGCCCGATGCGGCCCTCTTCGACCAGCAGCATGATCGCGGAGGTGACGAAGATCTTGGTGTTGGAGAACGCGCGAAAGATATGGTCCGGCCGGAGCGCCGTCTTCGCCTCGCGATCGGCAAAGCCGACGCATTGCTGATCGACCACCTCGCGCCCGCGCAGCACTGCCCAGGACATGCCGGGGACGATCTCCTGATCGACGTAGCGCTGCATCGCTGTCCGCGCGGCGGAAAAATCTGTCGTTCTGGCATCCATAAACCGGTCCCTTCCCGAGATGATGGCGATGGATATAGCAACGAATCGGCCGCGGGGAAGCCTGTTCGCGCAAGGCGCGGCCGGCGCCGTCAACACCCGCATTTTTGTTTCACCGCATGTTCGCCTCGGCGCGAGCAACACAACGAAAACGCCAGCAATCCCTACGGCAAGATCTCATTAAGCGCGCGACCTTTAGCCTCACACCCATGTTCAGCGTATCTTCAATTTCATCAAGGGTGACCGGCAATGACCTCGATCTCCGCAACGACCACCAATTCCTACTCCCCACTCGACCGCCTTAAGAGCGAGCTCACCAAGGAAGTCTCGGCGGGCACCATCTCGTCGAGCGATGAATCCGCACTGTCGTCCGCGCTCGACGATATCGACTCGGCGATGAAGAGCAGCGCATCCAGCGCCAGCTCCTCGTCGCCGCCCTCGGCCGACGAGATGCAGTCCAAGATCGACGACCTCATCCAGAACGAGGTGTCGAGCGGCAAGCTGACCAGCGACCAGGCCAGTGAGCTGAAGAACGTGTTCGCCAACACCTTCTCCGGCAGCGCCAATGGCGCCGGCGGACCGCCGCCACCGCCCGATGGCAGCAGCGATTCGTCGAGCACGAGCAGCACTGGCAGCACCGACTCGACCTCGTCGTCCGATTCCTCGTCCAGCTCGTCTTCGGCCACCACCGCAGAGCTGATGAAGGAGTTGATCTCGCTGCTCCAGAACGCAACCAGCCAGTCGACATCCTATGGCTCCAACGGCAACTCGGCGTCCTCCAACGCATCGAGCGCGCTGCTCGTCGACTACACGACCTAGGATGCGCGGCCCGGCGCAGGCCGCCGGGCCGTCATTCCTGCTTCATGAACGCCGTGACGTGCAGACGACGGCGGATGTGCATGCCCTGGCGCTGATAGAGCGCGATGGCGGACGTGTTGTGGGAGAATACGTGCAGGAACGGAATCTCGCCGCGCGCCTCGATCTGGCGCGCGACCGCGGCGAGCAGCGCCTGCGCATAGCCGCGCCCGCGATAGTCGGGATGAACGCAGACCGCGGTCATCTCGACGAACTTCCCCGGTTTCATCCGCTCGCCCGTCATCGCGACCAGCTCGCCGTCGACGCGGATGCCGAGGAACGTCCCGAGCTCATGCGTTCGCAATGCAAACGGCCCGGGCTTGGTCAGCGCGGTGAGCGCCATCATCGCGGGAACGTCGGCCGCACCAAGCGTGACGATCTCGGCATCGCGCAACGGGCTATCCGCGGGCGAGCCGATCATCTGCTCGCCGGTTTCGGCCAACACGACCTTGAAGCCCGCGGGAACATCGACCGTATCAGGCGTGAACAGCGCGGCAACTTGTGAGCCGGACATGAGATCACCGAGCGCGGCAAAGCTTGCCGCCGACATGTCGACCATGTCGGCGAACGGCGTCATGTCCAGGGGATAGCGCAGCGCGCGCGGCCCGCCTTCGGCCAGATGCCGATGGCTCGTCGTCAGTGCGCTCCAGATCGGACGGTCCAGGAGCCGCACATCGCTGTCGGACACCGGCCTAGTCCTTGTCGAAGCTGACGATGACGGCGGCGTTGGCGATCAGGATGGGATCATTGGCCACTTCCGTGGCCGAGGGAATCTCCAGCCCGCCCTTGACCGCGGTGACGGTCACGGTGCCGTAGGGAAGCTCCTTCGCGACCGCCTCCTTGTCGACGGCCTCGGGATTGGGCACGCCGATGGTGACGTCGACGAACATGTCGTTCGCGGTCTTGTCGATCATCCGGAAGAAGCCGAGGCTCGAGTGCCGGATCGCATCCGACACCGCCCGCTTCGCTGCCTTGGTGGCGTCCCTGCCGTGAACGTCGACGCCCATGCCCATCTCGGTGATACAGCGAACGCGAGTCATGTTCATTCCTGCCGGTGCTGGAGTTCAGAGGGGCTGACCTTCCGCGATCCGCGCCTCCGGCACAAGCGCCTTTTCGCGCAGGAAATATGCGTTGCGGTCCTCCTCCTGCGCGTTCACGACCGCGCGAATTCTCAGCAAATCCTTGCGAGCGACCAGGCCGACCACGCGATGGCTCGCACGATCGACCACCGGCAGCCGCCCGAGGTCGGAGGCGACCATGAGATCGGCGACCCGCCCCAGCACGTCGTCGGGATGAGCCACCACGACCGAAGTATCCGACACGACGTCGTCGAGCGTCGCCGCCTGATGATCACCCTCGGTGCGCCAGCGCAGCACGTCGGCGCGGGTCACCATGCCGTTCAGCCGTCCATCGGCGGCGACGACGGGATAGGATTTGTGACGGCGCTGATCCGAGGTGAAGAAAGCAACCGCCGCATCGATGGACATGTCGACCGGCAGCGTGTCGACCTTGGTGACCATGACATCGGCCGTGCGAATCAGCTCGAACGGATCGATCGCGTATTCGCGCGTGATGTGTTGGCCGCGGCGCGCGATCTTCTCGGTCAGGATCGAGCGTTTGAGCAAAAGCACAGTGACGGCGTGCGCCGCGCCGGTCGCCGCCAGCAGCGGCAGCAGCATGTCGATATTGCCGGTCAGCTCGATCGCGAACATCACGCCGGTGAGCGGCGAGCGCATCGTGCCACCCATCATCGCGGCCATGCCGACCAGCGCCCAGAATGATGCGCCACCCGGCAGCGCCAATCCCTCCAACCAGCCGGCCGTGCCGCCCAGGATCAGCAGCGGCGCCAGCACGCCGCCCGAGGTGCCCGAACTGAGCGCGATCACCCAGATCGCGGATTTCACCAGCAGCAACCGGATCGCCTCGTCGCGCACCATGTGGCCGGACAACAGATCGGCAATGACGTCGTAGCCGACGCCGAGCGCGCGGGGATCGATCAGCCCGCCAAGGCCGACGACGAGGCCGCCGAGCATCGGCCACCACATCCAGTGCACCGGCAGATGGTCGAACAGGTCTTCGATCGCGTAGAGCAGCCGCGTCATCAGCCCGGATTGCAGGCCGGCGACGATGCCGACGCCGATCGCAGCCACGAGGCCCCACCAGGGCAGATCCGGCCGCTCCGCGAACGGAAACAGCGGTCCGGTCCCGAACAGCAGCGGGCGCCACGCCGCCGAGATCACCGCCCCCGTCACCACAGGCAGGAAGCTGCGCGGCTTCCATTCGAACAGCAGCAGCTCGACCGCGAGCAGCACCGCCGCGATCGGCGTGCCGAAGATCGCCGTCATGCCGGCGGCCGCGCCCGCGACCAGCAGCGTCTTGCGCTCGGCGGCGGTGAGATGAAAGCACTGGGCGAAGATCGATCCGATCGCGCCGCCCGTCATGATGATCGGTCCCTCGGCGCCGAACGGACCGCCGCTGCCGATCGACACCGCGGAGGACAACGGCTTCAGGATCGCGACCTTCGGCTGCATGCGGCTGCCACCGATCAGGATCGCCTCGATCGCCTCGGGAATACCGTGGCCGCGGATCTTCTCCGAGCCGAACCGCGCCATCAACCCGATCACGAGACCGCCCAGCGCCGGCGCCAGCACCATCCAGATCCCCGGATGGGCATTGGCCAGCGAGACATTCTCGGCGCTGACATGGCCGAACCAGACCAGATTGGTCACCAGCGCGATCAGCTTCAGCAGCACCCAAGCAGCCCCGGCACTGATGCTGCCGACCAGCAGCGCCATGCCGATCAGGACCAGCACGCGGCGGTCGGCGGTAAAATCTCCGGGCTTGCCGCGAGGCCGCGGGAGGCCGCCGGTCATGTCGGGGGTCTGGCGCATGGATGTCTCTTGTCGGGAGGATGCTTCGCGCCTGCCAATATATCGTAGAACGATATATATCAAGGAATGGCTGGTATTCACCGAGCCGTAAATCGGGCCGAGATCATCCCGATGTGGCCATCCTTCGAGACGCCCGCTTTGCGGGCTCCTCAGGATGAGGTCCGGATATGCGGCGAGATGCTAATTCCTCATGGTGAGGAGCCCGCTGAAAGCGGGCGTCTCGAACCATGCAGGCCCCGCTCTCCTATTTCTGCCGCGCGCGCAGCTCGTCGACCAGCACCCGCACGTTCTCCGAATAATCGATCGGAATCACGACCAAATGCACGCCGCCCTCCTTGAAGGCGGCATCGAGCGTCGGACCGAAGCTGTCGATGCTGGCGATGCGGTGGCCCTTGGCACCATAGGCCTTGGCGTAAAGCGCAAAGTCGGGATTGCCGAAGGTCATGCCGTAATCGGCGAAATGGTCGACGGCCTGTTTCCAGCGGATCATGCCGTAGGCGTTGTCCTCAAGCACCAGCACGACCAGATTGAGCTTGAGGCGGACGGCGGTTTCCATCTCCTGGCTGTTCATCATGAAGCCGCCGTCGCCGGCGACCGCGAGCACGCGGCGATCGGGATAGAGCATCGCGGCCATCATCGCCGACGGCAGGCCGGCACCCATCGTCGCCAGCGCGTTGTCGAGCAGCAGCGTGTTGGCGACGCGGGTACGGTAGTTGCGCGCGAACCAGATCTTGTACATGCCGTTGTCGAGCGCGACGATGCCGTTCTCGGGGATGACCTGGCGGATGTCGTGCACGATGCGCTGCGGCGTCGGCGGCCAGCGCGTCTCGGTAGCGCGGTCGGCGATGTGGTTGAGGATCTCCTCGCGCAACGGCAGCAGCGCCGCTGCCTGGGGCAGCTTGCCCTCGAGCCGGTCGGCCAGGAGCTCCAGGCTCGGGCCGACGTCGCCAATGACCTCGGCGTCGGGAAAA
Organism: Bradyrhizobium sp. CCGUVB14; assembly: GCF_024199935.1. NCBI lineage: Bacteria > Pseudomonadati > Pseudomonadota > Alphaproteobacteria > Hyphomicrobiales > Nitrobacteraceae > Bradyrhizobium > Bradyrhizobium sp. CCGUVB14. The sequence goes on along the minus strand of NZ_JANADS010000001.1, from coordinate 4,717,765 downwards.
TAGACGAGCTCGACGCTCGCCGACGTGTAGCTGACGTGAATGACCTTCGGGCCCGACGGCCCCATGATGAAGGGGGGCTTCTCGATCGGATCATGGCCGATCGCCACGATCAGGTCGGCGGCGTCGATCGCATCATGGACATAGTCGCGCTCTGACAGTGCCGCGGTGCCCATGTAGAGATTGGTGCCGCCGGGCACGGTGCCCTTCCCCATCTGCGTGGTGAAGAAGGGAATGCCGGTCCGCCGCACGAAGCTGGCGATGCCGTGGGTCGAGTGCGGCCGGCTGGTCGCAGCGCCCATCATCACCAGTGGGCGCTTGGCGGCCAGGATCATCTCGGCGGCACGGTCGAGCGCAGCGCGGTGCGCAACGGGGATTTCGATCGGATGAATCGGAATCACCGGGGTAGCAGCCACCTCATCACCCGCGATGTCCTCGGGCAATTCCAGATGCACCGGACCCGGCCGCTCCTCCATCGCCACGCGGAAGGCATCGCGGACCACGGTCGGAATCGAGGAGGCGCTGACGATCTGCCGCGACAGTTTCGTCAGCGGCTTCATGGTCGCAACCACGTCCACGATCTGGAAGCGTGCCTGCCGACTGCTCATGATCGGCTTCTGCCCGGTGATGAGGATCATCGGCATCCCGCCGAGATGCGCATAGGCGGCACCGGTCGACAGGTTGAGCGCGCCCGGGCCAAGCGTGGAGAGGCAGACGCCGGGCTTGCCGGTCAACCGGCCGTGGGTCGCTGCCATGAAGGCGGCCGCTTGCTCGTGGCGAGTCAGGACCAGCTCGATCTTCGAGGTGCGCAGCGATTCGACGAGGTCGAGGTTTTCCTCGCCAGGCACACCAAAAATTCGGTCGACGCCTTCGTTCTCGAGCGCCGCGACGAACAGGTCCGATCCTTTGACTTTGCGTTCCTGCTCGCTCATGTCGCCTCTCCAGTGACGATGTCCGCTCCTGCACACCGCAGGAACTCGGCACGCATCGTAACCGCGTGGCGTTCAGGCACAACTCACAATGCAGCTGGCTTGTCAGGGCGCACGAATTTTCTTCGTATCCATCGCTCTCATGGCGCAGCAACGCCTCTTGGCGTTGCTGCGCCCGTGGCACGAGACCATCGTTCAACGATGGCACACCAACGGAAGGTATTGTGGGCGGAGGACCTCACCTCACCTTCAGGCTTAGCTCCGTGCCGCCCTTGAGCGGCAGCGTCATCGACACGAAGCCGTTTTGGGGATCGCGGATGAAGGCGAGATAATCGGGTTCGGCATTGTCGTTCATGACATAGCCGCCTACGAGCAGCTGCGGCGCAACGATCTCGATCACTTCGCGCGCAAGCGAGGGACCACCCTCGCCCGGCCATCCGTCAATCAGGACGAAATCGACCGGGCCGCCGAGATCGCGCAGCGTCTTGCGGGCGTCGCCTTCGCGGATCTCGGCATAGTCGGCCAACCCCGCCTCAGCGAGGTTACGCCTGGCGGCCTCGACCTTGGCTGGCACGATCTCCGAGCCGATCACCTTCCCGCCGCCATTGTCGCGCAAGGCGGCGGCGAAATAGAGTGTCGACATGCCGACCGAGGTCGCGAATTCCGCCACGCGCGTGGCGCGCAGGCCGCGGCACAGCAGGTAGATCAACTCGCCTTGCTCGGGATGGATCGAAAAGCCCTGCTCGGCATAAGCGTGGGGATCGCGGCTGTTGAAAGAACTGCGCGGTCCGCCGCCGGAGGGCCGCTGCCGCGCGCCTTGCAGGCGCGCGATCACGGCGTTGACGCGCGGATCTCGGATCGGGCTGGGCGGCTGATCAGTCATGTCCCGCTTTCCTCGTCACTTGCCGAGAATTTCCGCGGCTGCACGCTCCAGGATGCCGGCGATGCGACGCGCCTCGGCGGAGTCGCTGCCGTGCCTGGAACGCAGCGCGCGCTTGAGGTTGTGGCGGGCCCGATGCAGCTCGTCGGAGGCATCGGCATCGAGATCGCTGACGCCGGCAAAGGCCTCGCGCACCTCGTCCATGCGGCGCCCGATCCGTGACAGCGCCTGGAGGATCGCATCAGCGGTCCAACGCTGCTCGGCGAGATAGGCCTCACCCTGCGGCGTGATGCTGTAGAGTTTTCTGCCGCCATCCTGGGCGACGCTGGTGTGGCCGACCTCCTCGAGATAGGTCAGCGCTGGATAGATCACGCCGGGGCTCGGCGTATAAAACCCCTCCGAACGCTCCTCGATGATCTTGATCAGCTCGTAGCCATGCGCGGGCTTTTCGGCGAGCAGCGCCAGGATCACGAGCTGAAGGTCCTGCGAGGACAGCCGCCGTGCGCCCGGAAACTCGTCGCCGCCGCGCCCGAAAAAGCCATGCCCGCCGCGGCCGAAGCGATGCCGCCCGCCATGCCGGCCCATGGCGAAGTGGGCGAAGTGCCCAAAGTGAAAGTCTCTGTGGTCTCGGTGTTTACCGAACATATCTTACGTCTCCTTCTCAAAACATATCTTACGATATAGTTTGCGATAGTCGAAGCGCAAATCACGGGTCCGTGATCAATCGTCGGCCGGAAGCCGCAGCCGCCGGCCGCTACTCGGCAGCCTCGCTATGGGGAACGCCCTGCTCGACCTCGAGCTGGAGGATGTCGTTGAAGCGATTGAAGGCGCCGCACAGCGCGATGCGCCAGGTCAGCTCGACGATCTGCGCTTCCGAGAAGTGCATGCGCAGACTGGCAAAGATCTCGTCGCGCGTCCTGTTCCAGTTGTTGGTGACGGCAATGGCGTATTCGACGACCAGCTTGTCGCGTTCATCGAGTTCGGGGTGATCCTTGTAGTCGATGAGGCGCGCGGCCCCCTCCTCTGACACGCCCTGCACCGCGAGTTTTGGCGCGTGGTGGGAAACGCAGTAATCGCACTTGTTGAGCAGCGACACCGTGACCAGCGCCAGCTCGAGATGGCGCTTCGAGACCATGCCTTCGCTGGCGAGATCGACCAGCAGCGACCACATGTGCTTGAAGATCGGCGCGCGATGCGCCATCACACCGGCCTGGTTCTCGAACGCACCATAGGTCGTCATCTTGTCCCACAGGGGGCGCAGTGCTTCCGGCAGATCGTCCCTGGTCTTGATCGAAACGCGCGACATGGCATTCCATCCTCGGTTGGAACATGCATGCTGCCACAAAGGTGCGCCGATGTCCGCTATTGCAATCGCATGACTCCCAAGACCTTCGAGGCCCGTTGCCTGCGCCTGCCCGCTGCCACCAAAGTGGTGCAGTGGGAAGGCACCTCCGTGTTCAAGGTCGGCGGCAAGATGTTCGCGCTGAGCGGCGGCTTTACCGCAAGCTACATGTTCAAGACCGCTGATATGGCCTATGCGATGCTGATCGAGCACGGTGTCGCGCGGCCGGCGCCCTATCTGGCACGGGCCAAATGGGTGCAGTTGGTGAGCAACAACGCGTTGCCCGATGCGGAGCTGACGGCCTATCTCGCGCAGGCCCACGCCCTGATCGTGGCAAGGCTCACACGCAAATCGCGGAAGGCGCTGGGGCTGGACTAGAGCTTGGCCTCGCCAAAAATGCGTCCCACCCAGTCGAGGAAGACGCGCAGGCGCAGCGTGAGCTGGCGGTTCTGCGGATAGAGCGCCGACAGCGGCGTCGGTGATGGTGGATGGTTCGGCAGCACTTCGACCAGCGCGCCGCGGGCGAGATCATCTTCGAAACGATAGCGCGGCGCCTGCGCCAGCCCGAAGCCGAGCCGCGCCAGATCCGCCATCGTGTCTGAATTGTTCACCCTGATCCGGCTCGGCAGCACGATCTCGCGAAGGGCACCGCCCACGGAAAACTCGAGCGGCAGCACGTCGCCGGTTCGCGACGAGATGAAGCCGACCATCTGGTGGCCGTCGAGCGCATCCGGCGACGCGGGCGTGCCGTGCGCGGCGAGATAGGCGGGGCTCGCCACCGTTACCTCCGCAATCGAGCCGAGACGGCGCTGGATCATGCCGCTGTCTTCGGGCTGGCCGGACCGGATGACGCAGTCGACGCCCTCGCGCACGAGATCGACGAGGCGATCGCCCTGCCCGATCTGCAGCTCGATCAACGGATGGCGCGCCAAGAATTCAGGCAGGTTCGGCAGAATGAAGGTGCGCGTCAGCAGCGGATGCGCATCGAACCGCAACAGGCCGCGCGGCTGGGCGTCGCGCATCGCGCTCTCCGCCTCCTCGACCTCCGCCAGGATCGCGACGCAGCGGCGATAATACTCCTCGCCGTCGAGCGTCGGCGTGACATGTCGCGTGGTGCGTTCGAGCAGGCGCACGCCGAGATGCGCCTCGAGGCCGCGCAGGACTTCGCTTGCGGTGGAGCGCGGCAGGCCGAGATCGGCCGCAGCAGCGGTGAAACTTCGCCTTTCCACGAGGCGGACGAACAGGCGCATGGTCTCGAAGCGGTCCATGGCCGATTGTTCAACATAGCCGCCAGGTGATGGCAAGAGCCGCGGGATGATCGCACGCGGAGCGATCGGCCGATCCCGGCACAGGCGGCCCGCGCGAAGCGCCGCCACTCTCCGCAACGTGATGATATGACGATCGTCCTCCTATTGGCGCGCTACTGCACCGCACCTAGCTAAGATGAAAGGTTCTCTCTGATGGAGATTTCCATGGCCAAGCCCAACACCGCATCCACGAAAAACCATCGCTACGAATTCGTACACGACGACGGTACCGACTTCGTCTCTCATCAACGGCGCCGCGACGACGGCCTCTGGCAGACCGTTGCGACGTGGATGATTCCGCAGGTGACCTGCATCTAGAATGCGGCGCGCTCGTCCTTAATACTTGCGTCGGAGGCGAACATCGCCTCCGACTTTGACATCAGATCCGGGTCGCGGTTTCGATTAACGCTTATTCGCGCTGCCCGCCTGCGTGTTGCGCAGCAAATTGTCGCGCAGCCGGCTTACGGTCTTCTGCACCACCGGAAATTCGTCGCCCAGGCCCGTCGCATCGACCACGGATTCGCCGAGATCCTGCTCGATCAGCTTCCTTCCGGTCGGGGTCAGGCTGACCCGCACTTGCCGCTCATCCGCGGGATCGCGGTGGCGCTTGATGAAGCCCACCTGCTCCAGCTTTTTCAGGATCGGCGTCAGCGTGTTGGATTCCAGAAACAGTTTTTCGCCGAGCGCGCTGACCGTCAGCTCATCCTCGTCCGATAGCGCCACCATGGCGATGTACTGGGTGTAGGTCAGGCCGACCTTATCCAGCAGCGGCTTGTAGGCACGACCGAAGGCCAGATTGGCCGAATAGACGGCAAAGCACAGGAAATTCGAGAGTTTTCGGCCTTTATCGGCGGTTTTGGGGGAACGGGCCATTGGAACCTCCGCAATTCGTGATCCGCAATCCATATAAATCGCATCCGATTAAATCGGAAGAGCTTGACCGGCGGACGCGCGAGGTTTATTTCGCATCGTATCCGATTGGATCGGACACGATCAAAATGGAAAGGACGATCGCCATGACCACCGCTGCAAAGGTTCTCTTCACCGGCAAGACCCACGTCACCGCAGGTCATCAGGGCGCTGCGCGCTCGCAGGACGGCCAACTCGACATCAAACTGCCGCAGCCGCACCCCGCTGCCGAGAACCTGTTCGCCGCCGCCTGGTCGGCCTGCTATCTCGGCGCCATCGGCCTCGCCGCCGCCCAGCGTAGGGTCAAGCTGCCGGAAGAGCCCTCGGTCGACACCGCGATCGACCTGAACAACGCAAACGGCGCCTTCTTCCTGCGCGCACGTCTCGACGTCAGCGTCCCCGGCGTAGATCGCGCAGTTTCGCAGGAGTTGATCGAGGCCGCGCACGGCATCTGCCCGTACTCCAAGGCCGTCCACGGCAACATCGAAGTGACCACCACCCTCGTCTGACACACCCCGACGCGGCCCGGCCGAAGAACGGCCGGGCGCGCGGCGCGGATCATCAATCCGGGAGCCGACCATGACCAACTCTTTCCTGCGAACCGTGCGCGTGCTGGCGAGTGCAGCCGTACTCGCGACCAACCTCGTCACGCTGCCGGCCGCGGCGGCCCAGCCGGCCGGCGTTACCCGCACCGACCTGCAGCGTCACGATCTCAGCGCGCCCGGCCGCGAGGCCGTCCAGGTGCGTGTCGATCTCGCCCCGGGCGTCGCGTTTGGCCGGCACAGCCATCCGGGCGAAGAGATCATCTATGTGCTGGCCGGCTCCATCGAATACGACCTCGACGGTAAACCGCCGGTGACGTTGAAGACCGGCGATGTCCTCTTCATCCCTGCCGGAACGATTCATGCCGCGAAGAACGCCGGCGACGTGTCCGCGAGCGAGCTTGCGACCTATATCGTCGAAAAGGACAAGCCGCTGCTGACGATCGCGAAGTGAACACGATTGACCAAGGCGTGATATCTGACTAAAGTCAGATAATGCTCGATCCCGTCTCCCGCGTCCGCCGCTTCAACCGTGCCGTGACTTCCGCCGTCGGCGCGCTCGACAATTCATTCCTCGGGCGCGGCCGGCCGCTGGGCGCGGCGCGCGTGCTCAATGCGATCGGACAGGGACGCTCCGACCTCGGCGAGGCCCGCGACTATCTCGGCCTCGATTCCGGGCTGATGAGCCGGCTGTTGCGCAGCCTGGAAGATGAAGGCCTGATCGAAACACATCCGCACGAGGACGATGCGCGGCGCCGCGTGGCCAGCCTTACCCGCGCCGGCAAGCGCGAATTCGCAGCCTATGAAGCGCTGTCCAACACGCAGGCCGAAGGCTTTCTCGCCCGCAATGGGCAGCGCGAAGCACTGCTCGCGGCGATGGATCTGATTGCGTCTGCGCTGACGCGCGACCGTATCGCGCTTGCCGAGATGGATCCGCGCAGCGACGAGGCGCGCTATTGCCTCAGGGAATATTATGCCGAGCTCGGGCGCCGCTTCAAACAGGGATTTGACGTCTCGCTGTCGCGCGACCCCGATGCCAAGGACATGCGCCGGCCCCGCGGCAGCTTCATCGTCGCCATGTCGGATACGTTACCGATCGGCTGCGTCGGGTTGAAGGGAACCGATCATGGCTATGCCGAGATCAAGCGGCTGTGGGTCGCCTCTTCCGCGCGCGGATTGGGCCTCGGCAAGCGCCTGATGGATGCCGCCGAGGATACCGCGCGCACGCTCGGCATCGCGCTGCTGCGGCTCGACACCAACAGCGCGCTCCCCGAGGCCGGCCAGCTCTACCGCACCACCGGCTGGCGCGAAATCCCGCGCTTCAACGACGACCCGTATCCAGATCTGTTCTTCGAAAAACCCTTGTGAGCGGCACGCCGATTCCCCTGCTCCCGCGTTAGGCCCGGAGCCGCAGGAGCATCGCCATGACGCCAGTCGAACTCGCCGACATCTATCGCGACTACATCGCCTGCCTGAACCGGCAGGATTGGCCTGCACTCGGGCAATTCGTCCATGACGAGGTCACCCACAACGCATGGCCCCTCGGGCTGGCGGGTTATCGCGCCATGCTGGAGCGGGATTTTCGCGAGATCCCGGATCTGCATTTCAACATCAGGCTTCTGATCTCCGAACCACCGCGCATTGCCAGCCGGTTGAAATTCGATTGCAAGCCGGTCGGAAACTTCCTCGGACTTGCCGTCAACGGCAAGCGCGTCTCCTTCTGCGAAAACGTGTTCTACGAATTCGACGACGGAAGGATCCGGCAGGTGTGGTCGCTCGTCGACAAGGCGGCCATCGAGGCGCAGCTCTGAGGCTGCGCCTCGATCCGCTCAGGCCGCCACCGGCGCCGGCGCGGGCTCGCTTTGCGGCTTCGGAAAGGGCCGGAACGTCATCGCCATCAGGAACGCGCCGAGACCCATCGCCCAGGAGCCGATATAGAGCCAGGCGTAGCTGGAAAACGCGTCGTAGATCATGCCGCCGGCGAGCGGGCCCGTTGCCATGCCGAGACTACCGGCCATCGCGGTGCCGCCGATCACGGTGCCCATCATCTTGAGCGGAAAGTTCTCGCGGATGATCACCGCATAGAGCGGCATGGTGCCGGCATAGATGAAGCCGAAGACGGTCGCGACCATGTAGAAAGTCGTAAGCTCATGGGCGAAGACATAGGCGAGCGCGCCGAAGGCTTGCGCGAGCAGGCCGCCGACCAGCACACGCTTGGCGCCCAGGCGATCGCCCATCAGGCCGAATGCGATACGGCCGCCGAGACCAGCCAGTCCCTCGACACTGTAGATCGTCACCGCCGAGATCAGCGGGATGCCGCAACTGACGGCATAGCTGACGGTGTGAATGATCGGACCGGAATGCGTGGCGCAGCAGAAGAAATTGGTCGCGATCAGGATCAGGAATTGCGGCGAACGCAGCGCTTCGCCCACCGTCATCTCGGATTGCGGTCCACCCGGCCCCGCTGCGCCGACCGGCGGATGCGCAAGCGCCGGCGGACGGCGGACCAAAAGCGCGACCGGGATCATGATGACGGCGACCACCAGCGACACGATCTGCATCGCGGTGCGCCAGTCGTGGTTGGACACGAGCCATGCCGCGAGCGGCGCCATCGTCATCGGCGCCACGCCCATGCCGGCCGACACCAGCGAGACCGCAAGGCCGCGATGGGTGTCGAACCAGCCGGTGACGGTCGCCATCATCGGCGCGAAGATCGCGGCGCAGGAAGCGCCGACCAAAAGGCCGAACACGAACTGGAACGCGATCAGCGAGGTCGCGTGGCTCGCGGCGAACAGGCTCAGCGCCAACACGACCGATCCCGTCAGCACCACCGGCAGCGGACCAAACTTATCCGTCAACGAGCCCCAGGCCATGCTCGTGAAGGCCATCGCCAGAAAACCGATCGTCATCGCGCTGGAAATGCCGGTCACCGACCAGCCGGTGTCCTTGGCGATCGGCTGCAGGAACACCGGCAGCGAAAACATGCCGCCGATCGCGACGCAGCCAAGCAGGCCGCCGGCGGCGACGATCACCCAGCGATAAGAGGAAGAAGTCATTTTTGTCTCCCGTCAGGTCTGTCTGGGTGGAAGACGAATGGAAATGGGGAAAGCAGACAGGGCGACCCTACTTTATTTCGCAAGCTATCACGACTGCCGACAGCGCATGGTTCCGCGGCGGATGCCTCTGGTGCGCCCCGCGCACGCTGCCTATGTGCTGGCAGCAGATGTCAGGAAGTCATGCATGCCGAAAATCGACGTCGCCGCCGTTCCGGCCCGCAAGGGCTCCGGTTATCCCGCACCCTTCGACGCCCCTTGTGCGGAGCGCATCCGCAAGCGGCTCGGCAATGCCGGGGGCCTTTCCGATTTCGGCGTCAATCTGATGCGACTGCCGCCTGGCAACTGGTCGAGCCAGCGGCATTGGCATTCGCATGAGGACGAATTCGTCTATGTGCTCGAAGGCGAAGTGACCCTCGTCGAAGACGAATGCGAAACGGTGCTGCGCGCCGGCGACTGCGCGGCCTTCCCGAAAGGCAGCGGCAACGGCCATCACATGATCAACCGGTCGGACGCGATTGCCGTCTATCTCGAGGTGGGCTCGCGTGCGCCCGAGGACCTCACGACCTGCTCCGACATCGACATGATGAGCGCCAATTCCGATGGACGGTTCGTGCATAAGGACGGCACGCCCTATCCGCACAGGTAAGCCGAGAACTTACAGGAAGTGCCTTTTGCGAAAGCGAGCCACCTGGCGATCCATTCGATCCAGCAGCATCGGATCACGGCGCCCCCCCGCGCTTCCTCCACGACGCGCTTGAGGACCGGAAGGGTCACTCGCCAATAGAAAGCGACATGCTTCGCCCCGGACTCCTCGCCGATTTCCCAGCCCGGCCCCTTCCGCACCGATGATGGTGGCACGCTCTGTTCCACCGTCAAGATCGTCTCCGCGCCCTCGTCACCCTGCTTGGACTCGAGCGTCATGGTGACGGTCGAATAGCATTCCGCACGATCCGGCAGACCGGACACGCTGGACCAATAGGTGTATTGCAGCAGCGCGTGCGGCTGGACCTGAACGACCTGCCCTTTGTCCCGATAACGTCTCGGTCCGATGATCGCCTCGATCTCGATCAGGTCGCCGGTCTGCCAACCGGTCCTAAAGTGGGCATTGCGCCATTGGTCCCCGGCATCGCGACCGGTCAGGGCCGCCCACACATCCCGCGGTTCGGCTGCAATGCTGATCGACTGAAGCACCGTATGAAACGACACAGATTGACCTGCCCCTCATCTAGATCCGCGCATCAAATTCCATGAGTATCTGACGCCCTTCCGGCCAGTCGCCGAGATTGCTCCCGCCATTGATGTGGCCCCTCGCGCCGATGTTGACGAGATCGCTGCCCCACTGCCCTGCTCTTGCTTCCACGTATGGCAGCGACGCGTAAGGGTCGTTGCTGCTGGCCACGATCAACGAGGGAAAACGAAGACGCTCTTCCGGTACGGATGCGAACGCGGCGGCCTCGACAGGAAACGCCGGAGACCGCGGATCGGGAACGGCAACCAGAAGCGCTCCCTTCACCGGCGCGGACATCTGTTTTTGCCAATGCGCAACGAGCAGGCAGGCCAGGCTGTGAGCCACGAGCACCGGCGGCCTTGTCGCCGCGCCGACGGCCCGATCCAGGGCCGCGATCCAGTCGACCAGATCAGGTTGCTCCCAATTGGCCGGAGCGAAACGGCGGATCGCAGGATCAGCCAGCTCCCAACGGCTTTGCCAATGGGCTTCGCCGGAGTTGCCAATGCCCGGCAAATGAATGAATTCCGTCACGCCTCACCTCTCGTCTTTCATCACGCTGGCGCGGAGCATGGCGATTTACAAGCGCAAACGGAATTGGCATTCATCGGAAAGCGAAGCGCAATTCCGATAGATTAGAGGTCATGACGCGAAGCCAAGAGTTTCATCCCGTTCTCGATCCGACCGATGTCGCGATCATCGAAACGCTGCAGGACGATGGCCGCATCAGCGTCTCGGAATTGGGCAGAAAGGTCGGCCTGTCCCAGCCGGCCACCTCGGAACGGCTGAAGCGGCTGGAGGAGCGCGGGATCATCAAGGCCTATCGCGCCGTCATCGATCCGGCCGCGGTCGGCCTCCACATGATGGCCATCATCCGGCTGCGGACGACGCATGAGCACATCAAGGCCTGCCTGAAGCAGTTTGCGGAGATGCCTGAGATCATCGAGGTCCTGAGGTTGACCGGCGAGGATTGCTTTCACCTCAAGGTGATGGTGCCCTCGCCGGCGGAGCTCGAGAGTATCGTCGATGCGATTGCCCGATATGGTTCGGTCACGACGGCGATCGTGCTGCGGAGCGAACCGCCGAAGCGTATCGGGCGTGAGCTGATCCAAAAGAGCTAGCGCGGGATTTGACCATTCGATCGCATCACCCCTGCTGCATCCGCCTGGTACGCCTGCGCCAGTCGCCGACGGTGAGCCATACGGCCGAGACCAGGAAGTAGAGCGCACCGACGCCGGCATAGCCCGCGACGTTTGCGATCGACGGCGACATCGGCGTCGTCGCCTGAAAGATGAAGAAGCTGCCGGCGAGCGCCGACTGACCGCCGCTGAGCACCATGGCCCATTGCGCGCCAAAACTTTTCCAGCGCCGGACCGCGGTCCCCAGCTGGAGCAAGCCGGACAGGATCGCCCAGGCGCCGAAGACGCCGAGCACCCCGTTCATGCTCGTTTGCAGGGCCACGATGACCGCGACTGATGTCGCGAGGCTGACCGCAACGTTCAGCGCCTGCGTACGATTTTGCGCGAGCCCGCCGCTGCGCAGAGCGTCCACGAAATTGGCCGCGGCGTCCCACGCCGGATAGAGCACGAGCAACGCGCCGGCGATCGCCGAAGACGACGATGCGACGGCAATCGCGGCAACGACCCAGGCAACGGAGAAGGCCGCGCGGAGGAAGTAATATTGCTTGAGCCATTGCTCGCGATCGTCACGAACGAGATCCGTTTGAAGATGAGCCATTGCTTTCACCCCTTACCTACTAGTTGGTAGTTTTACGCGCAAGACGCTCCGCCCCGATGCCTGCGGGCGCCGCTGTCGTCTCGTCGATGTCCTCAGTGCTTCGTGGAGAGCCGCTCCAGCAGCGGCGCGGTGATCACACCGAACATCCTGGGATCGCCATAGGCACGTGCCGATAGCATCGCGCCATGAATGGTCGCCATGAACCCTTCAGCCTCGACCCGGGCCGCGCCGGAGAGTTTCAGCTGCCCCTTCCGCTTGCCGCGCTCCATCACCGACGTCAGCCAGGACGCCAGCGAGCGGAAATGCGAGCGGACTTCGAGCGCCACCTCCTCCGGCAGGATCGGGAGCTCGCTGGCCAGCAGCGCGCAGACGCAGAAGGGCGCCGTTGCATCGCCGATGCACGCTTCCCAATACGCCACGTAGCTTTTGAGCTGCTCGCGCGGGTCCGGAACATTGCGCTCGAGCGCCGCCAGCCCTGCTTCGGCCTCCTCGCGATAGCGCGACACCAGGGTGCGGACCAGATCGACCTTGCTGGCGAAATGGTGGTGGATGCTCGGCTTGCGGATGCCGACGATGTCGGCGACGTCGGCATAGCTGAAGCCGTTGTAGCCGCCCGCGATGATCAACGTGCGGGCGCAAGCCAGGATGTCGTCGGCGGTCGAGGAAACATTGGTCATGACCCTTGACTACCTACCAGTTGGTAGATCGTCAAGAACCGGGGTGCTTCACTCCCCCGTGAGTGGTAGGAGCCTCAAATGACCATTCGTCCGATCGTTCGCTACCCCGACCGCCGCCTCGCCATGCCCGCGCGGCCCGTCACCGCCTTCGACGATGGCTTGCGCGAGCTCGCAGCCGATCTGCTGGAGACGATGCGCGCCGCGCCCGGCATCGGCATCACGGCGCCGCATATCGGCGTGCCCTTGCGCATCGTCGTGCTCGAGCTCGACGCCAAGGTGGGCCCGCAGACCTACGTCAATCCCGTGATCGAATGGGCCTCGCCCGAGATGATCCTGCACAAGGAAGGCAGCGTCTCGATGCCCGGCGTCAATGACGAGGTGCAGCGCCACGCCCGGGTGCGGATCGGCTACTGGGATCTCGACGGCAACGCGCAAAGCGAGGAGTCCGAGGCCTTGCGCGCCGTCTGCCATCAGCACGAGATCGACCAGCTCGACGGGATGTTCTGGATCCAGCGGCTGTCGCGGCTCAAGCGCGAGCGGCTGGTGAAGAAATTCGAGAAGATGGCGCGGGGGTGAACGGTTCCGTAGGGCGGATTAGCCAAAGGCGTAATCCGCCATGTTTATGCGCCGCTCCAAGATGGCGGATTACGCTTCGCTAATCCGCCCTACCTAACGTACCGATCCCCGCCAGGATCAGATCGATGCCGGCCAAGAACTGCGCGCGGTCGTCGTGGTCGCGGAGCTGCGTCGCCATCTGCCGCACGAATGGATATTTTGCGGAATCGAGCGCCTCCCACTGCGCCGCGACGGATGCAAGAAAGGCCGATCGATCCGTATCGGGGGCATGAACGCGGGCGTTCGCGGCGTTCTGTCCGGCGACCCCGAGGATGTAGTGCACCAGCGCCGATGCGGAATCGAACTGCGCAGCCTTGGGCACGCCGAGCGCCTGGAGCCGTCCGCCGACGCTCTCGATGATGTCCAGCATCGCCGGCCGCCACGGCTCGCGAAACAGCTGCGCGCCGACCCAGGGGTGGACATCGATCGCGTCGAATACGCCGAGTGCGACCGCACGGATCGCCTCGCGCGGCCTGGTGCCGCCGGGCAGCTCGGACATGACACGCGCGATGACCTCGTCAGTCGCGGCCGCAAGCAGCTCGCCCTTGTCGGCCACGTGCCAATAGATCGCCCCGCTTCCGGTTGCCAGATGCGCCGCGAGCGCGCGGACGGTCAGCGCGCCCTCGCCGCCGCTGTCCAGGATCTCGATTGCGGCCGCGACGATCCGCTCCCGCGTGAGCGCATCGGTGCGCCGCTCAATCCGGTTGGTCTTCTTCGCCATGGTCGCCATCTTGACATGACTGGAACGTCGTTCCAATGCTATGGAACAACGTTCCATTCACATTGGTAAAGAACCCGATGACGCCTCCGGTTACGATTGTCGGTGCAGGCCTCGGCGGCCTCACCCTCGCCCGCGTACTTCACCTGCATGGCATTCCCGTCACCGTCTACGAGGCCGAAGCGTCGGCGATGGCGCGGACGCAAGGCGGCATGCTCGACATCCACGACGACAGCGGACAGCTCGCACTCAAGGCGGCTGGCTTGTTCGAGGAATTCCGCGCGCTCATCCATGAGGGCGGCCAGGCCTCGCGCGTTCTCGACCAGAATGGCAAGGTGTTGCTCGACGAGCCCGACGACGGCACGGGCGGGCGACCTGAGGTGCGTCGCGGCGCGCTGCGGCGCATCCTTCTGGACTCCCTGCCCGCCGAGACGATCCGATGGGACAAGAAGCTTGCGGGCGTGGTTGCACGCGGTGCCGGGCGGCATGAGCTGACATTCGCCGACGGTTTTGGCGTCAGCACCGAACTTCTCGTTGGCGCCGACGGGGCGTGGTCAAAGGTGCGACCGCTGCTGTCGGATGCGACGCCCAAATATGTCGGAACGTCCTTCATCGAGACTTATCTGCATGATGCGGACGCGCGGCATCGTGCTGCGGCCGAGGCTGTCGGCGGCGGTGCGCTGTTCGCGAACGCGCCCGGCAAAGGCATTTTCGCGCACCGCGAGCCGGACAGCGCGCTTCACGCCTATATCGCGCTGAACCGTTCCGCCGAATGGTTTTCCGCGATCGACTTCACCGATGTCCCCACTGCAACGGCACGCATCGCGACCGAATTCGCCGGCTGGGCGCCGGGGCTCACGGCGCTGATCACCGACGCCGACACGCCGCTGGTGCTGCGCATGCTCCACGCGCTACCCAACGACCATCGCTGGGAGCGTGAGGGTGGAGTGACGCTGCTCGGCGATGCCGCGCATTTGATGCCGCCGGCCGGCGACGGCGCAAACCTCGCGATGCTCGATGGCGCCGAGCTTGGCAAGGCCATCGCTGCCTACCCCGACGACATCGAAGCGGCATTAGCGACTTACGAAGCCGCGCTGTTCCCGCGCAGCCGCTCTGCCGCAATCGGCGCGCATGAAATCCTGGAGCTCTGCCTCGGCGAACGCGCGCCGTTCGGCCTGGTGGACTTCTTCACGGGGATGCGACAGGCGTAGGGCGGATGAGCGCAAGCGCAATCCGTCCTACACGCCATCCGAGCGACTACTTCAACGGCAGGAAAACGTCCGCCATGGCCTCATGCTCCGGCACCTCCGGGAACAGGCTGAGCCGCTGGCAGTAGATCGGGAAGTCGCGCGCTTCCTCGCCGCTGGCTGGAAGCCAGTCGCGATAGAGATAGAGCGCGGCGGGCTCCAGATTGTCGGTGAAGCCGACGACGCGCAGCACCGCGCAGCGTCCGCCGGGAATCTCGCCGGCCTTGATCTCTTCGCCATTCGGCTCGATCGGCTGGTCGGTCCCGACGCAGAGGTCGATGCTATATTCGTCCTGCTGCACCGGACGCCCCTCGGAGTGCCAGACATTGAAGGTCGGACTGGTCCTGGGGTGCAGGCACGCGGCCTTGCGCCACGCGATGAACCGCCGGATCGTGTCACCAAGCGTCTCAGGACTTCCCCGATGCTCCAAGATCGCGACACGCGTGGGGTGCACATCGCGGATCGTCACGTCGTCAGTGGTAAAATTCTTCTGCATGAGCTTGCTCCTCGCGTTGTCGAGAGGCCCGAAGGCCGCAAGCCACGGCTCCCAGTCCGGCGATTTCCGGAACGACGACGGCGATTGCCCGAACCGTTGCCGAAAGGCGCGGGCGAAGGCGTCAGGCGCGTCGTAGCCGGCATCCATCGCGATGTCGGTGACATCAAGAGCGTCATTGTAGGCCAACTGATGCGACGCGCGCTTCAGACGGGCGAGCTGGACATAGCGATGCACGGAGAGCCCGAAGGTCGCCGTGAACTGCCGGTGGAAATGAAACTTCGAGAACGCCGCGACAGCGCTCAAGCTGTCCAGGTCCAGATCTTCGTCGAGATGCCGGTCAATATGATCCAGCACCCGCCGCATCCGGGCTTGGTAGTTTTGCAATGCCGCCGTCATCGTCCCTCCTCCGTGGCGGATTGAGTTAGGCGAAGATGGGCGTGACGTGCTCGACCGATCTTGCGGTTTGGCTGAAACCTGTAGGATGGGTAGAGCGAAGCGAAACCCATCGCGTTCTTAATGGAGGCGCGATGATGGGTTTCGCTTCGCTCTACCCATCCTACAAGAGGCCTACCCGCCCGCCATCAATTCCTTCGCCAGCGCCATATACGCCGGCAGCGTCGCGGGATCGTTGGCGGCGTTGCCTGCCATGGGGTGCGAGGCGTAGCGCGCGATCACCATCTCGGCCTTGGGATCGATGTAGATGCCCTGGCCGTGAACGCCGCGCGCCATACAGGCGCCGTGGGCGTTGTGCGTCACCCACCATTGATTCCGGTAGGACGCGCCGGGCAGCGTGGTGTAGCCGGCCGGCTTGAACTTTTCGGGGTCGCCGCCGCGTGCGATGTCCTCGACCACCTGCGACGGCACGATCTGGCGGCCGTTGAAGCGACCGTGATTGCGAATGGTCTCGCCGAAGCGGGCGAGATCGCGCAGCGTGGTGGACAGGCCACCCCCGCCGCTCTCGGTGCCGATGCGATCGACGTGATAATGCGCGTCCTCCTCCGCGCCCATCGGCTGCCAGATGCGTTCAGACAGCAGGTCGGACAGCGTCATGCCGCTGGCGCGCCTGATGATCCAGGCCAGCACGTCGGAATTGACGGTCTTGTAGGCAAACGCCTTGCCGTGCTCGCCCTGCTTCGTCTGCGCAATGAGGAAATCGAAAATGTTGGTGGCGCCGTCATAGTCCGGCGGAATCGGCGCCATGCCGTTGGCGCGGCGCAAGCCCCAGACGTGCGAATTCTTGTCGGTGTAGACTTCGGTGTATGCGAGCCCGGTGGTCATATCCATGGCCTCGTGCACGCGCGCATCACCAAATGCGCTCGCCTTCAGCTCCGGCACGTAGTCGGTCACAGGCGCCTGCGGATCGATCTTGCCCTCGGCGATCAAGATGCCCGCGAGCGTACCGGTGAACGACTTCGTCACGGACATCGCGATATGCGGCTTGTGCGGCTTCAACGCGCCGAAATAGCGCTCATAGATCAGCTTGCCCCGATGCAACACCGCGATGCCGTCGGTGTAGGTTTCTTCCAGCATCTTCGCGAACGTCATGGGACGCCCGTCCATCGTGGTCGAGGCGACCGCGCCGATGTCCTGCTCCGCACACGGCAGCACGGAGGCAGGCCCCGCCCCGCGCCAGACATTCACCGTCGGCACCAACTGGCGGATGTTGCTCCAGGCCCAGCGGAGTTCAGGGAAATTGCGGAACGAGCCGTTCTGGAAGGTGACGAGGCGATCGGGGGACGGTGGGAAGCCGCACATCCAGCCGAGAGCTTCGGGGTCGGTGGAGGTGGGATTGGCGGGCGGGACGGACATCAACACTGGCTCCAGAGAGATGATGCTGAGGTAGCACGTGCGTGCATGAGACACATCCGACACAGGCGCTGGGCACTTACGCGTCGATTAGGTTTCGCTAGGACTACGAGGCGAGCCCAGCCTGTGCTCGCGCTACGATGCTGTCCCAATTCACCTTTCCGCCGGTGGCCAGATCAGTCTTAAAATAGCTGTCGTGGTGGCCGATATAGGCTGGGAGCGTCTTGTGCCCATGGGCACGCCACGCTTGGGCGAACCACTGCTCCAAAAGCTCTGAAGCTGTATCCCACGGCTCAATCGCGTCGTATCTCTCATCATCATAAATTTCGGCGGGAACTACGACCGTCCCGCCCTCCAGAAACGAATGCCCGTCCCGATCAACAGGTTCGCCATCTGCATCCATCGCCCACAGTGACACAGCAAATTCATCGCTAAAGAGCTGCGAGTCGTATTCGATCAGCAGGAAGCTCGGAGTGTCTACCCATGACAGCCCCGCTATCATCGCCAATTCTTTGTTCAGTTGAGGCGTGATCTCCTGAAAGTGTCGCCACACCCGTTCAGCGAATTCCTTCTTCTTGTCGTCCTCCCCCATGCAACCCTTCCGCTCCTATCGACATTGTCAGATCTCTTAGGACTGGTGGAGCAAAGCTGGAATTCCGGCCTTAGTCGGACGACAGCTAGCCGCCCCCTACTCCCACTCAATCGTCCCCGGCGGCTTGCTGGTCACGTCGTACACCACCCGGTTCACGCCCTTCACCTCGTTGATGATGCGCGTGGCGGTCTCGCCCAGGAACTTCATGTCGAACTGGTAGAAGTCCGCGGTCATGCCGTCGGTGGAGGTGACGGCGCGGAGGCCCACGACGTAGTCGTAGGTGCGGCCGTCGCCCATGACGCCCACCGTCTTCACCGGGAGCAGCACCGCAAAAGCCTGCCAGATGTCGTCGTAGAGGCCGTGCTTGCGGATCTGGTCGATGTAGACGGCATCGGCCTTGCGCAGGATGTCGAGCTTATCGCGGGTGATGTCGCCGGGGCAGCGGATGGCGAGGCCCGGGCCCGGGAACGGGTGACGGCCGACGAAGATCTCGGGCAGGCCGAGCTCGTAGCCGAGCTTGCGCACCTCGTCCTTGAACAACTCGCGCAAGGGCTCGACGAGCTTCATGTTCATGCGCTCGGGCAGACCACCGACATTGTGGTGCGACTTGATCGTCACCGAGGGGCCGCCGGTGAAGGAGACGCTCTCGATCACATCGGGATAGAGCGTGCCCTGCGCCAGGAAGTCGGCGCCGCCGAGCTTCTTGGCTTCCTGCTCGAACACCTCGATGAAGAGCCGGCCAATGGTCTTGCGCTTCTTCTCGGGATCGGTGACGCCTTCGAGCTCGCCCAAAAACTGTTTTGAGGCATCCACGTGCACGAGCGGAATGTTGTAGTGGTGGCGGAACAGGTCGACGACAGTCTTGGCCTCATCAAGGCGCAGCATGCCGTGATCGACGAACACGCAGGTGAGCTGGTCGCCAATGGCTTCATGAATCAGCACGGCCGCGACGGCTGAATCGACGCCGCCGGAGAGGCCGCAGATCACCTTGCCCTTGCCGACCTGGGCGCGGATCTTTGCGATCTCTTCCTCGCGGAAGGCGCGCATGGTCCAGTCGCCGGTGAGGCCGGCGATCTTGCGCACGAAGTTGCGGATCAGCTTTGCGCCGTCGGGCGTGTGCACCACTTCGGGGTGGAACATCAGGCCGTAGTACTTGCGCTTCTCGTCCTGGATGATCGCGAAGGGCGCGTTCGGCGAGGTGCCGGCAACGCTGAAGCCCGGCGGCATCTTGGTGATGCGGTCGCCATGGCTCATCCAGACCTGGTTCTTGCTGCCCGATGACCAGACGTCCTCGAACAGCTGGCTGTCGGCTTTCACCTCGACATCGGCGCGGCCGAATTCACGGTGATGGCCGCCCTCGACCTCGCCGCCGAGCTGGGCCGCCATGGTCATCTGGCCGTAGCAGATGCCCATCACGGGCACGCCGGAGGCGAAGATCAGCTGCGGGGCGCGGGGCGAGCCTGCCTCATGCACCGACTCCGGGCCCCCGGAGAGAATCACCGCTTTCGGCTTCATCTCCTTGAAGGCTTCTTCGGCCTTGTTGAACGGGACGATCTCGCAATAAACGCCGTCCTCGCGCACGCGACGCGCAATCAGCTGCGTCACCTGGCTGCCGAAGTCGACGATGAGAATCTTGTCGTGCGCCGAGGCCACGGAGGGCGCCGACGCGGAGCGGTCGTTCTGTGCTGCTGTCATGGCCAGCAGATACGCGACCACGCCCCTGCCCGCAACCACGCGGGCCGCGCGCCCACATTCTTCTTTGGGCATGGACAAATCAAAATAGGTAAGTATTATTGACCTATATGTGCCCCCACGTCACAGAGGGGCCGATCAGGGAGACCGCCCATGTCACAGCACCATCCGCCATCAACGCTTGCCGCGCTCGGCCGGACCTGGGTCGAGGCCTGGAATGCCCGCGATCTCGAGCGGGTGCTCACGCTTTACGACGACGCCGTCGTGATGACCTCGGACCGGATCCCGGTGATGGGATTTGACGCCAGCGGCACCGTGCGCGGCAAGGATGCGTTGCGCGCTTATTGGAGCAAGGCACTCGGGTTGATCCCGAACCTGCACTTTTCGCTGATCGACGTGTTCGTGAGCCCGGATAGCGTGGTGGTGTTTTACGAGAACGAGCGGGGCAAGCGCATCTGCGAATATCTGCGGGTGAATGATGCGGGGCTGATCGTGCAGGGATCGGCGAACCATTTGCCGCATTGAGGGCTGTCGCATCGTCCACAACTGTCATGCCCCGGCTTGACCGGGGCATCCAGTACGCCGCAGCATCTCCGCATCACATCGCGGCCTCTGGAATACTGGATCGCCCGATCAAGTCGGGCGATGACAGCGCGTGTGAGGCACGATCACCACTACACAAGGACCCCACCATGAAACTCCCCACCTCGCCCTTCACCGTCACCGACTGGAGCAAGGTCGAGGCCACCACGCATCCCGGCGAGACCGGGCAGGCGCTGTGGCGCACGCTCAACATCGGCGATCTCCGGGTGCGGATGGTGGAGTATTCGCCGGGCTATCTCGCCGATCATTGGTGCGACCGCGGCCACGTGCTGTACGTGCTGGCGGGCGAACTCGACAGCGAGCTGCGCGACGGACGCAAGTTCAAGCTGACGCCGGGCATGAGCTACCAGGTCTCGGATTTCGGCGACGCCGCGCACCGCTCATCGACGGCGACGGGCGCTACCCTCTTCATCGTGGACTGACGGAACCGCTCGGTGTGCAGCGCAAAATAGCAAACTGCGCGGCGCTCGCTGTGGGCGCGTGCCGCCTTGAAGTTGCCCCAAAAAATCGCTAGATTGTGAACATCGATCCTTGGCCGAACGACTGGGCCGCTCCGTCTCATTTCAATGGGCGAGCACGTTTCAGGTATTTCTCCAAAATCGACCAACCGGGATGATGGGCGCAGCAATGTGCATTTGTCCCCCTGAGTGCATCGTCAATTGAAAGGAAATGACTATGGCAATGGGCACCGTGAAGTGGTTCAACAACCAAAAGGGCTTCGGCTTCATCCAGCCGGATGACGGCGCAAAGGACGTCTTCGTTCACATCAGCGCCGTTGAGCGCGCTGGTCTGAGCACCCTCAACGAGGGCCAGAAGGTCTCCTTCGACATCGTTGCGGACCGCCGCAGCGGTAAGTCCTCGGCCGACAACCTCCGCGCCGGCTAGTTGACCGCGACATTCGCGATCTGACCACGGACGTACCGGCAGATCGTTGAGTTCAGAGACCCCGCGACCGGGCTTCCGGTTCGCGGGGTTTTTGTTTGCGCTGTCATTCCGGGGCTCGCGAAGCGAGAGCCCGGAATCCATTGATCCGCGGAATCCGCCGCCCGATGGATTCCGGGCTCGCGCTTCGGGCGCCCCGGAATGACGGGCGAGCAAGATCAGCCGCCCTTTTTCAGAACGGACACGAAGAACCCGTCCGTCCCGGTCCGCCTTGGCGTCATCAGCCAGCCCTCGTCCGACTGCAGCGCGGCTTGCCCAAATGCCTCGGCCTTGTCCCAGAGCACGCTCGCGGTCTGCTCCGGCGGCACCACCGCGAAGTCCGGATGCTTCGCGACGAAGGCCCTCACCTGCTCGCCGTTTTCCTCAGGCAAGACCGAGCAGGTGATGTAGGCGATGCGGCCGCCGGCCTTCACCAGCGGCGCGGCGCGCTCCAGCACCTCGGCCTGGTCCTTCAAGCGAATCTCCAGCGCGCCCGGGCGCATCCGCCATTTGGCATCGGGATTGCGACGCCAGGTTCCGGTTCCCGTACACGGCGCGTCGATGACGATGAGGTCGGCGGTCGCGCGGATATCGGCGAGCGGATCGGCCTCGCCCTTGGGCGTGCGGACATCGGCATTGTGGACGCCGGCGCGCGACAGGCGCTCGTGGATCGGTGCGAGCTGACGCTTGTCGCTGTCGGTCGCGATCAGCCGGCCTTTGCCCTGCATCATGGCTGCGAGCGCCAGCGTCTTGCCGCCGGCGCCGGCGCAGAGATCGATCACCTGCTCGCCCGGTTTTGCCGCGGTGAGAAGGGCCGCAAGCTGCGATCCTTCGTCCTGCACTTCAACGCCGCCCTTGATGAAATCCTCTTCCGCCTGGATGCCCGGGTTGCGCGCATCGGCCGAAAGCTCGATGCGCAGGCCATTTGGCGACCATTGCGTCGGTTTCGCATGAAGATGAGCAAGCGCCTTCAGCACCTTGTCGCGATTGGATTTTAGCGTGTTGACGCGCAGGTCGAGCGGCGCCCGGCTCGCCATCGCCACGGCCTCCGCCGCGCGGTCCTCGCCGAACACCTTGGCGAGATGGGAATCCAGCCATTCGGGGTAGTCGCCGGCGATCGCGGCGGGCGCATCTTTCAGGGACCGCGAGGCAAGTGCGGCCTCCTCAGCCGCCGTCAGCGGCTCAGGTGCAAACCGGCTGCCGTCGAACAAGGCAGCCATGGTGGCGGTGTCCATGTTCCGCTCGAGGCGGAGCATGCCGATCAGCCGCGCGCGGGCCGAATCGGAGCCCATCAGGAACGCGCTGGAGGAAAACCGGCGCAGCACGTCCCAGACCAGGCCGGCAATGGCAGCGCGGTCGCCGGAGCCGGCAAAGCGGTGCGCGGTGCCCCACTCCTTCAGCGCTTTCGCCGCGGGCACGCGGTCGCGTTCGATGGTGTCGATCAGTTCGATGGCTGCGGACAGCCGGGCAGCGGGAGTCATTTGAATCTTTCAGATCAGGTCCGACGGCGCGATTTTAAGATCGCGCTCTAAGCTTGACTTTGGCCAATTTTGAACTCGTTCATGGGGTACGCGGACCCCTGAACATGGGATCGTTCTCGACGATTTCATGAGCGCTCGTGAGCATGAGTTTCATGCGCCCCATATTGCCAAACGTTGTCCAGCGCCCCTTCACGTTCGACCAGTAGAAGAGCTCGAAGCGATCGGTATCTGGAATGGGGCGCAGCCGTGCGACCGGATTTGAAGTCCGACGGTTGATAACTAAATAACCGCTACGGCTCTTTTCTATGTCGTGATGCGTGAACTGAGCAGCAATCTGGGCAAGCGTTGGGTCGGATTTTGCCATAGCGCTCAATGTGCTCGATCGGTGCCGCGCGGGCCAGAGTGGATCGGTTTGCCGATTCAATTTGTCGCAGCTGGACGAGGTTGCTGCGATTCAACATGCCGATTCTACCGATGGGATGCAACACGCCCGTCTTCTTCCCCGCTCTTGCGATCCGCTGCCGCCGCGTTTTGCGGCCCGGCTTGCAGTCTTCACCGATCTGTTCACGCGTCCTACCTGGCCGAATGTTCTGATGCTGCTCGCCGGCGTTATCCTGGCGCCCGGCCGGCGCACTGTCACGGCGGCGCTGCGCATCCTCGGGCGAGAGCGCGATCCCGATTTCTGTACTTTCCATCGCGTCCTCAACCGGGCGGCGTGGTCGTCGCGGGCCGCGGCAGGCCGCCTGCTGCTCCTGCTGATCAAGGTCTTCGTGGCGGCCGGCGAGCCAGTGGTGATCGGGCTCGATGACACCATCGAGCGACGCTGGGGACCCAAGATCAGCGCCCGCGGCATCTATCGCGACCCGGTGCGCTCCTCCAAGGGGCACTTCGTCAAAGCCAGCGGTCTGCGCTGGCTTTCCGCCATGTTGTTGGTGCGCGTGCCGTGGGCCGATCGCATCATGGCGCTGCCCTTCCTCACACTGCTCGCCCCCTCCAAACGCTTCTATGACGGCAAATCGCGCTCGCCCAAGACGCTGCTCGATTGGGCCCGCCAGGCTGCTTGGCAAATCCATCGTTGGCTGCCCGATCGATATATTGTCCTGGTCGCCGACAGCGCCTTTGCGGCCATCGAGTTCCTTGCCGCAGTGCGCAAGCATGTCTGCATTGTCACCCGCCTGCGCCTCGATGCCAACCTGTTCGAATTTCCCCGACCAAAGCGCAAAGGTCGTGGCCGCCCTCCAATCCGAGGTAAGCCCCACAAAAAACTCTCTGCCATCCTCAAGGATCGCAACGTGTCCTGGACGCGCTACCGGGTCAGTCTCTGGTACGGCCGAACCAATCGCATTGTCGAGATCGCAACCGGCACCGCGCTGTGGTATCGCGGCGGCGTTCCGCCGGTACCGATCCGCTGGCTTCTCGTCCGCGACCCAACCGGCGAGTTCGACCCGCAGGCCTTCCTGGCGACCGATCTCAACGCTCTTCCCCGCGACATCCTCGCCTGGTTCGTCAGTCGCTGGCAGGTCGAAGTCACCTTCGAGGAAGTTCGCGCTCACCTCGGTGTCGAGACCCAGCGCCAATGGTCGGACAAAGCCATTCTGCGCACTACCCCGATCTTGCTCGGCCTCTACTCCATCGTCACGCTATGGACCCACGACCTCGCCAAGGCACAAAAGCTCAAGCCCAGAACCGCGGCTTGGTATCCAAAAGCCGCGCTGACCTTTAGCGATGCGATCGCATCCGTCCGACGCCAAATATGGGCTCATCAGATTTCTTTCATGTCCCGGCCGCGCCGGAACAGTATAGAAATTCCGCGCCATATCTGGCGCCGGATGGAGAACGCGCTCGCCTACGCCGCATAAATCGGCCAAAGTCGAGCTAAGGGTTTGTTATTGCGCATGAACTTGTCGGAAAACCGGTGGCCACTTTTCCGGATCATGCGCGGGTCAGATCAGCAACAGAATTTTGAGTGCGAAGTAGATCCACATCGCCAGCAGCACCAGCACGCCGGCGAGCCAGACCGACGAGCGCCGGCCGAGATCGTTCGAGGTCACGAACACGCCGGCATGGGCGAAGCGCGTCACCACGAACACCCAGGACATCAGCACGATGAAGAGATCGGCATGGCGGAGCGGCAGCGCCAGCGCGATCAGCGCATAGAACAGCACCGGCAGCTCGAATTGGTTGCGATAGCAATTGGCGACCTGGGTGGCGCCCTTCGGCCAGTTCGGCTCGCCGAGAGCGATGTCGCGGATCTTGGTCTCGCCCGAGACCAGCGCATTCCGGCGCCCGAACACCATGCCGAGCAGGAGCGCGAAGGTGAGGCCGACCTGCACGAAGACCGGCAGCAGGACCATTTGAACAGACATCGGAACTTTCCCGTGAGGCGGCGTGCCGCAGACCGTCATTAGCCGCGACTTCTGGCGCTGACAATCAACCAGTTGAACCGGCGTTCCTGCATCTGCGACCAACTGCCGATCTTTAAAGCGATTTTTGCCCCCCTCGAGCCCGGCGAGAGAGCGCCAAGAGAGCAGCATGAACACCCTGCCCAGCCTTTGGACCGAATCCGCCGACGGCCAGTTCGGCATCTGGATGTCGGCGCTGGCCGGCATCGCAGCGGCACTCGCGGTCGCGCTGGCGATGACGGTGTATTTCCGCCTGGGATACCGGACCTGGCGCGATGTCGTCAGGCACGGACTGGCCGTGCTCGCCGCTGTCGCCCTGCTCGCCTTCGCCGCCTACGATATGCGCCACGCCGCGCTCGCCTATCTCGGCCTCAACCCGTCCAAGCCCGCGGTCGAGTTCGAGATCCGCATGCCGCGGGAAACGCTCGCGGCGGTCACCGCCGACACCCAGATCGAATTGCACACCGACCGCAACCAGACCCTCGCTCTGGTCGGCGGCGTCAGCGATCTCGCCGACGGACGCGCATTGCTGCGCGGCGCGGTCGCGCTCAACCATCGCACCGCCGACCGGATGCTGGTCGTGAACCTGCCCGGCAAGGGCACGTTCGAATTCCGACTGCGCCTGCCCGCCGAGCCGCATCGCACCGAGCAGTTCGGCCCCTGGCATCTCGCCGACCGCATCGCCTCGCCGCTTGCAGGCGCCGTCGCCCCGCAGGACGATTACACGATCCGCTATCGCGTGCTTTAAACTTTGTTCGATCGCAGGTTTTGCGCACGCGTCATCGCTCCGACGTTTGCGCGGGCGATACTTCGCCCATGTCCGAATTTCGCCTCACCCAGATTTCCGACACGCATCTCGGCCGGCGCTTTCCCGGCCTGATCGCGAACTTCCATCGCGTCACCGAGCATATCGATGCTGACAGGCCTGATCTCGTCATCAACACCGGCGATGTGTCCTTCGACGGTCCGACGAGCCGCGACGATATGCAGTTTGCAAAGGGCCTGCACGACGCGCTGCCCGTCGACTGCCGCTATGTTCCGGGCAATCACGACATCGGCGACAACCCGACCGCGATCGGGCCTGCGCCCAAGCCGCCGATCGCGGAAGCGCACCGCCAGCAGTTCCGCGACATCATCGGCGAGGATCATTGGTCGTTCGAGGCCGCGGGCTGGCGCTTCATCGGTCTCAACTCGCTCGCGATGAATTCAGGGCTCGCGTTCGAGGCCGAGCAGTTCGACTGGCTCGCTTCAGACATTTCGCGCGTGAACGGCAAACCGGTCGCGCTGTTCATCCACAAGCCGCTGTTTCTCAACCTGCCCGACGACCCGGAAACACCTGAGACCTCGATCCGCTACGTGCCGCAGCCGGCGCGCGCGCGGCTGATCGAGATGTTTGCGAATGTCGATCTCCGCCTGATCGCGAGCGGTCACGTGCACCAGCGTCGCGACTTCACGTTCCGCCACACGCGCCACGTCTGGGCCCCGTCGGCGGGCTTCAAGATCAACGACGCCCGGCAGGACCGGATCGCAATCAAGGAGACCGGCCTCGTCGAGTACCGCTTCGCTCCCGATAGCTTCGAAGTCCGCCACGTCCGCGCCGCCGGCCAGGTCGACGTCGATATCGAAGAGCTGTTCGCCCAGATGGGCGGCGAGCACTAGCTCAACGCGCGGGCACGCCGCTTTACCTAATTACCTCCCTGCTCCAAATTTGGCCTTGGAATGCTTGATTTTGGCTAATGACAACGTTGTCATAGACGCATATCGTTCCCTTCAACGGTCAAGAGCCGCGCGAGGGAGTAACGATGCAGTTTTTGTCCCGGTGGGATAACCAGCGCCTGTCCACGACAACGCGGGGCATTCCCGTGGTCGATGGCCTCGCTACCGAGGACGTTGGCAGCCAAGGCTGGCTGCCGGCACGGGGCGACCTCGCGCTGCCCGCCCTCACGCTCGATGAGACCGCATTCGCCGCCAATCGCGACCTCTTCCTGCGTTGGTGCCGGAGCGCCGGCGTTGCCGTTGCGCCCCACGCCAAGACGCCGATGTCGCCGGAACTCGCACGCTCGCTGCGCGAGGCCGGCGCCTGGGGCACCACCGTTGCCAATATCCAGCAGGCCGCCGTGCTGCTTGGCCATGGCGAGCGGCGGCTGCTGCTGGCCAACGAAATCGGCGGGCTCGCGGCCGGCCGGCGGCTCGGCGCGCTGCTGAGCGCCTATCCAGATGTCGAGCTTCACGCTTTCGCCGATTCACCGGCCGCGGTCGCAGCGCTGGCCGAGGCGGCGCGCGTCGCCGACCGGGACGAGCTCTCGGTGCTGATCGAGCTCGGCGCAGGCCGTGCCGGCGCGCGCGATCGCATCGCGGTCGAGGCAACGATTGCCGCGGTGCTCGCCGCCGACCGCCTCGTGCTCGGTGGCGTCGCTGCTTACGAAGGCGCGGTCGCGACACCCGATGCCGACGCGACCATGCAGGCGATTGCAGCGCTGATGGAGCGCACCATCGCGGCGTTCGCCATGGTCCGCGCCGCCGCCCCGCGCCTGCCGCTGCTCCTCAGCGCCGGCGGGTCCGCCTATTTCGATGTCGTGGCCCGCGCGCTCGCACCAGCCGCGCAGGCTGATGGCCACGCGACCGTCGTCCTGCGCTCCGGTGCGTTGTTCTTTGCCGATCACGGCATCTATGCCCGCGCCTTCGCCGAGCTCGACCGGCGCGGTGGTCTCGTCATCGACGGCACGCACCACTCCGCGGCGGAAAGCTTTCGTCCCGCGCTGACGCTCTGGGCCGAGGTCCTGTCGCGCCCCGAAGCCGGGCTTGCGATTGCCGGCTTCGGCATGCGCGACGCCTCGTTCGATCAGGGACTGCCGCAGCCGTTGCACATCTTTCGCGACGGCGTCGAACAGAAAGGACTTGCCGCAAGCGTGTCAGTCACGCGCCTCAACGACCAGCATGCGTTCCTGTCCATCGCGCCCGGTTGCCCGCTCGACGTCGGAGACGTCATCGCCTTCGGCATCTCGCATCCCTGCACCTGCCTCGATCGCTGGCGCGTGATTTTTGGCGTCGATGCCGCCGGCACCGTGACGCGCGCACTTCCCACCCAGTTCGGCTGAGCGGCTCATGAACTTCCTCCCGCTCTGGCGCTATCAGAACCAGCTCATCGACGGGGCCATCGTCACGCTCGAGCTGACGACGATCGCGGCGGTCGCTGGGCTGCTGATCGGCATTGCCGGCGCGGTTGCACTGAAGGGTCGCATCGCAGCGCTGCGCTGGCTGGTGCGCGGTTACATCGAGCTATTCCGCAACACGCCGTCGCTGATCCAGATCTTCATCATCTTTTTCGTGCTGCCGACCTTCGGCCTGAAGCTCCCGGCCTTCGAATCCGCCGCGGTCGCCCTCTCGCTCTATTTCGGTGCCTATTCTGTCGAGATCATCCGCTCGGGGCTCGACTCCATTCCGCGAAGCCAGGTCGAAGCGGGGCAATGCCTCGGGCTGTCCGGCTGGCAGGTGTTCCGCCACATCGTGTTGCCGCCGGCCCTGCGCAACGCCTATCCGGCCGTGACCAGCCAGTTCGTCCTGCTGCTGCTCGGCACCTCGCTCGCCTCGCAGGTCGCCGCCGACGAGCTGTTTCATGTCGCCGGCTTCATCGAGAGCCGCACCTATCGCAGCTTCGAGGTCTACGCGGTGATCTGCGTGGTCTATTTCGCGATGGCGATGGCGTTCAAGGCGCTGTTCGCCATCATCGCGGCGGCCGCCTTCCGCTGGCCGCGGCGAAGGTAGGGACGAAGCGATGCGATCCTTCACCCTCATCGATTTCGTCTCGCTGTTTTCGGCCCTGCGCTGGACCGTCGCGCTGGTCGCACTCGCGCTCACGTTCGGTGCGCCGTTGGCGCTCGGCCTCGCGCTCGGGCGCATCAGCCGCTTCAACGGCCTGCGCTGGACGATGGCGGCGCTGATCCAGGTGATCCAGAGCGTGCCGCTGCTCGGGCTGTTGTTCTTCTTCTATTTCGGCATGCCGGTTTTCCTCGGCATCCAGGTGCCCGCGATCGTCGCGGTCACCGTCGCCTACACGCTCTACACCGCCGCCTTCCTCGGCGAGATCTGGCGCGGCGGCCTCGAGGCGGTGAAGCAGGCGCAATGGGAGGCCGGTGCCTGCCTCGGCCTCTCCGCCTGGCAGCAGTTCCGCCACATCATCGCGCCGCAGGCGCTGCGGCTGTCGCTGCCGCCGACCGTCGGTTTCCTGGTGCAGCTGATCAAGGGCACCTCGCTCGCCTCGATCGTCGGCTTCGTCGAGCTTGCCCGCGCCGGACAAGTGGTGAGCGCGGCGACGTTCCAGCCGCTGCTCACCTACGCGCTCGTCGCCGCGATCTACTTTGCGCTGTGCCTGCCGCTCACGCTCTGGTCCCGCTCCTTGGAGGCCCGCCTCGATGGCTCTCGTTGAAATCCGCGACGTGCACAAGACATTCGGCAAGGTCGAGGTGCTCAAGGGCGTCTCGCTCGATGTCGAGGAAGGCGAGATCGTCACGATCATCGGCCGCTCGGGCTCGGGCAAGTCGACGCTGCTCCGCTGCATCAACGCACTGGAGAGCGTCGATTCCGGCGAGATCCGCGTCGAGGGCGAGAGGGTCCACGCCAAAATGCCCGACCTGAAGAAGTTTCGTCAGCGCGTCGGCATTGTGTTCCAGGCCTTCAACCTGTTTCCGCATCTGAAGGTCGAGCGCAACATCACGCTCGCCCCACTGCTCACCGGCCGCACCGACAAAGCGAAAGCACGTGCGCTGGCGCAGGACGTGCTGACCCGCGTCGGCCTCGCCGACAAGATCGACGCCTGGCCCGAGCAGCTCTCCGGCGGCCAGCAGCAGCGCGTCGCGATCGCACGCTGCCTCGCCATGGCCCCTCACCTCATGTTGTTCGACGAGGTGACCTCCGCGCTCGACCCCGAGCTTGTCGGTGAAGTCTTGAAGGTGATGGAGGCGATGGCCAGGCAAGGCATGACCATGATCCTGGTCACGCATGAGATGGGCTTTGCCCGCAACGTCGCCAACCGCATCGTCTTCATGCACCAGGGCCGCGTCTGGGAACAGGGACCGCCGGCAAAACTGTTCGCCAACCCCGAGACATCAGAGCTCGCAAGC
Organism: Bradyrhizobium sp. CCGUVB14; assembly: GCF_024199935.1. Taxonomy (NCBI): domain Bacteria; kingdom Pseudomonadati; phylum Pseudomonadota; class Alphaproteobacteria; order Hyphomicrobiales; family Nitrobacteraceae; genus Bradyrhizobium; species Bradyrhizobium sp. CCGUVB14. Next base: position 4,687,471 of record NZ_JANADS010000001.1, on the reverse strand, counting down.
TTCATCGCCTCGTCGAAATGAACATCAACCCATCCGCCACCAGGAGACCGTCATGAGACCACTGAAGTCCCTCTTTGCGATCGCAGCCACGGCTCTCGCCGTTCTCGCGGTACCGACCCTAGCGCAAGCCGACAAGCTCCAGGACGTACTCGGCTCCGGCAAGCTCCGCGTCGGCATCCTCACCGATGCCGCCCCCTGGGGCTTCAAGGACGATAAGGGCGAGATCGCGGGCCTCGACGCCGACCTCGCGCGGCTGATTGCCGCCGACATGGGCGTGAAGCTCGAACTGGTCCCGGTGACGGGCGCGGCACGCATCCCGAGCCTGCTCTCGGACAAGATCGACATCCTGATCGCGGGCCTCGGCGCCACGCCCGAGCGCGCCCAGCAGGTGATGTTCTCGCAGCCCTATGCGGTGGTGAATCTCGGCGTCTATGGTGCCAAGTCGATTCCGGCCGCCACCGGCAAGAAGCCCGACAATCTGGAGGGGCGCACCGTCGCGGTCGCCAAGGGCACGACGCTCGACGTCTGGCTCACCGACAACGCGCCCAAGGTCAAGCTGGTGCGCTTCGAGGACACGCCGGCCGCGCTCGCCGCGTTCCTCGCGGGACAAGCCGATACCTTCGCCGAGAACAGCGCCATCGCGATCAAGGTGCAGGAGCAGAACCCGACCAAGGAGGTCGAGCTGAAATTCCTGATCCGTCAGTCGCCAGCCCATGTCGGCGTCCGTCAGGGCGAGCAGAACCTGCTCAACTGGATCAACACCGACATCTTCACCAACAAGCTCAGCGGCAAGCTCGGCGCGCTGCAACTGAAGTGGTTCAAGGAAGAACAGACGCTGCCGACGCTGTAAGAACGCAACGGCTCCCGCGGTGTGCGCGGGGGCCGCTTTCACGAGGAGAATTCGAAATGATCAAACGTTATGTCGTCGGCTCGCGCATGAGCCAGGCTGTCGCCGCCGGCGGCATGGTGCACATCGCAGGTCAAGTCGCGGATGACCGCAAGGCAGGCATCGTGTCGCAGACCCAGCAGGTGCTCGCCAAGATCGACGCGCTGCTGAAGGAAGCCGGCACCGACCGCTCCAGGCTGATCGCGGTCAACGTCTTTCTGCCGCACATCATCGACTTCGACTCCATGAACTCGGTCTACGATTCCTGGATCGATCCAGCCAATCCGCCGGCGCGCGCCTGCGTCGAGGCCCGCCTCGCCGATCCCGATTTGCGCGTCGAGATGACCGCGGTCGCCCTGCTCTGAACGGCACTTCTCTCAACCTTCGGCCGGCGTCGGCGACGGCGCGGCCCTGAGGCCTCCCATGCATACCGGACTTTTCCACGAGATCGATTTCGAGAAGGACCAGAAATGGTCCGGCCATCTCGGCATTCCCTTCTCGATCGATCGCTCTCCCTACTACCAGCTCAAGATCCCGATCTTCCGGATCAAGAACGGCGCCGGCCCGAAACTGCTGCTGATGGCCGGCAATCACGGCGACGAGTACGAGGGCGAGATCACGCTGACACGGCTGTATCGCCGGCTCGATGCGAAAGCCATCAAGGGCGAGATCACCATTCTTCCGTTTGCCAATTGGCCTGCGGTCATGGCGGCGCGGCGGCGCTCGCCGCTCGACGAGGGCAATCTCAACCGCGCCTTCCCAGGCGATGCCGCGGGCACGCCGACGTTCCGGCTTGCCCACTTCCTCGAGCACGAGCTCTTTCCGCGTCACCAATTCGTCTTCGACATCCATTCCGGCGGCACGTCGATGACGCACGTGCCTTGCGCGTTGATCGAGCGGCAGGGACCGCCCGAGATGTTCGCCCACGCGCTGCGGCTGATGGAAGGGCTCGGCATGCCCTTCGCCTTCGTCGCCGAGAACGGCGCGGCCGCACCGACTTCGATGGCCGCAGCCGCGCGCGCCGGCGCGATCGGGCTGTCGGGTGAATTCGGCGGCGGCGGCACTGTCACGCCGCAGACGATGGCGCTGACTGCGCGCGCCGTCGATCGCCTGCTGCTCGCGCTCGGCCTGGTTCAGGCGCCGGTATTGGGACCTCACGCGCCGGTCGAACGCGCCACCGAATTGCTGGCGCTGCAAAGCCACGCGCAGGCCGTGTTCGCGACACGCCGCGGCTGGTTCGAGCCGGCCGTCACGGTCGGCGCACGGGTCAAGGCGGGTGACATCGCCGGCTGGTATCATGATTTCGAGCGACCGGAGCTGGCGGAAGAGGTGCTCCGCTTCCCTGCCGACGGCATCGTGATCTCGCAGCGCCTGCACACCGACAGCCAGAGCGGCGACTGCCTGGTCCAGGTCGGCCGCGCGCTATCGCGCGACGAGGTGGCGCGCTGAGCTTTGGAGAGCCACCGACTTCGACTAACTTCGGGAATCGATGACCGATCCGGCAAAGCCGACCTATGACGATGTGGTGCGCATTCCGGCGCCGCCCGGCCGCAGCAATGCGACCGGACGGCCGCCGCGCATCGAGGAGGTGGCGGAGCGCGCCGGCGTGTCGCCGATCACGGTGTCGCGGGTGCTGCGCCATCCCGAAAAGGTCAATCGCGACACCCGCGAGCGCATCCTCGAAGTGATCGAGGCGACCGGCTACGCCTCCAACCCGCATGCGCGCGCGCTGCGCTCAGGCCGATCGAACGTGGTCGTGGCCTTTGTCTCGAACATTCTGAGCCAGCAGTTCGGCCTCGCGGTCCGCAGCCTCGCCGCCACGCTCGAGCCGGAGGGCTTTGAGGTGCTGGTCGGCCAGACCTCCTACTCCTATGCCAAGGAGGTCGCGATGATCCAGTCGCTGCGCGGCATCCGGCCTGCGGCGGTGATGTTCACGGGCGTGATCGAGCTCGAGGAGAATCGCGCCGCGTTGCTCGAGCTCGGCATTCCCGTGATCGAGACCTGGGCCTATCCGCGCGATCCCATCGACATGCTGGTCGGCCTGCCGAATGCGGATGCCGGCGCGATGGCAGCGCGTCGCCTGGCTGATGCCGGACATCGCCGCGTCGCCTTCATCGGTCGCACCAGCGGCCGCGGCGCGCTTCGCCGCGATGGATTTCGCGCGGCCGCAGCCGGGCTTGGGCTCGAGATCGTCCACGAGATCGGCGTCGGCGAGATCACGGGCCTCGTCGACGGCCGCGCGGCCTTCACCACCCTGCTCGACCGCGGCGACCGCATCGATGCCGTGTTCTGCGCCAACGACCTGCTGGCGACCGGCGCACTGATCGAGGCTCGCGGCCGCGGCCTGTCGGTGCCACGCGATCTCGCCGTGCTCGGCTTCGGCGACAACGACGTTGCCGACCAGATCACGCCCGGCCTCACGACGATCTCGTTCGATGCCGCGGCGGTCGGGCGTATTGCGGGAGAACTGCTTCTGGCGCGCCTGTCCGGCACGCCACTCGCTGCGCAGCGGCTCGCCGTCGATCTGTTCCTGGTCGAGCGCGGCAGCGTCTGATTCAGGCGACGCTCTTGAGGTCCTGCTGGATCGCAGCGAGCAGGGATTCCAGCGCGGCACTGCTGACCGGCCTGGCCTCAGCCATCTCGGGCTGAGCCTTGGCAGGCTGGACATGAGCGGACTGCGCCGCCTTGACCGGACGCTTCGGGAATGGTGGCGGCGCCGGCATCGGGGCCTGCGTGAACGCAGCCTCGTCCTCGCTGTGCACGAACTTGCCATGGATGACATCGTCATGGCGGCCCATGACATACATGGCCACCCAATAGCCGGCAGCCAAAAGGATTACGCAGAAAATACCAATCTCTAACATCGCAACACCCTAAATATGCGCGATGATTCAATGCCTTCGCCCGGACGTCAATGAACCCTCGGTCACACATACGGGTTTTTGCGGGCAAGTGTTGCTAATTGGTAACGCTTTGTTAACCACCGGTGTCAGGGGGTGTGACACCGGTGCAACTACGAGACGCTCCAGGCCGACAGGAGGCGCTCCAGGCCCCTCTGTTAGGCCTTATCTGGCCCGACCCGGACCAGCTGCTTGCCGAAATTGGCGCCCTTCAGCAGCCCGATGAAGGCGCCCGGGGCGCTCTCCAGACCCTCGGTGACGAACTCCTTGTACTTCACCTTGCCGTCGCGGACCCAGCCGGACATGTCGCGCAGGAAGTCGCCATGGCGCGAGGCGAAGTCGGAGACGATGAAGCCGCGGAAGGTAAGCCGCTTGGTCAGCGTTGCGCGCATCAGGCTTGCGGCCCATTTCGGCGGCTTCGACTCCGTATCATTGTAATGGGCGATCAGGCCGCACACCGGCACGCGCGCGAATTGATTGAGCAGCGGGAAGACCGCCTCGAACACCGCGCCGCCGACATTCTCGAAATAGACGTCGATCCCCTTCGGGCAGGCGTCCTTCAGCTTCGCGGCGAGATCAGGATCACGGTGATCGATGCAGGCATCGAAACCGAGCTCCTTCACCACGTAGTCGCACTTGTCCTTACCGCCGGCAATACCGACCGCGCGTGCGCCCTTGATCTTCGCGATCTGCCCCACGGCCGAGCCGACGGCGCCGGAAGCGCCGGCGACGACGACGGTCTCGCCTTGTTGCGGCTTGCCGATGTCGAGCAGACCCGTATAGGCGGTCATGCCGGGCATGCCGAGCACACCGATCGAGGTCGAAATCGGACCGAGCTTGGGATCGACCTTGATGAGACCTTTGCCGTTCGAGATCGCGTGCGTCTGCCAGCCCGAGCGGATGCGCACGATGTCGCCTTTTGCGAAATCAGGATTGTTGGAGGCAGCGACCTCGCTGACCGCCTCGCCCTCCATCACGCCACCGACCGGCACCGGCGCAGCATAGGACGGCCCCTCGCTCATGCGGCCGCGCATATAGGGATCGAGCGACAGCCAGACCGTGCGCAGCAGCACCTCGCCCGCACCCGGCGTCGGCACTGCGAATTCCTCCAGGCGAAAATCGGATGATTTGGGCTCACCGACGGGACGCGCGGCGAGAACAATGCGTTTGCCTTGAGACATGATGGCTTCCTCCGTTTTGTCTTTCGACGCGGACGGAAGCGGAGGGATTGAGGCGCGTCAATACAAAAGCGGTGGAGCCGCGCACTCGCTGTCGTCGCCCGACCCCGTAGAATTTTATGTGCCGGATTAAGGCCGCGATCAGCTCACCAGTTTAGGCTGTACCAGGGAGATCGCTTCGCCTCTGCCGGGCACCGCGATAGGCAAATGACAATTGGACAGGGAATGGCATCGCTGAGGCAGCAGATCGGGCAAATGGGTCTCGCGGCCCCGAAGAGCACGGCATGGAAAGTAACGGCCGCCCTGGCTTCCTTGCCGATCCTCATCTTTGTGATCGGCCCCGTGCTCACTGCGTGGCTCTCGGACGCCCCTCCTAATTTTCGTGAAGCGGTCCACTATCTTGCAGGTTTCGTGCTGATCCTCTCGCCAACATGGATCGCACTCTTTCTCAATCATCCCTGTGTCTTGTTTATATTCCTGTTGAATTTCCTTGCCTTCATAACGTCCCTGCTCTGCCTGGCCGGCATACCCGTCAACAGCTGGGTCGGCCTCGACGGCCAAGCGTGGTGGTCGATCCTGGGGACGCCAGTCGCGCTTATCTGGTCGTTGAACAACAGCAAAAGACCGGACGCGGCGGCGCTGGATCACTCCGCGCCGCCGATCGCATCGCTGACAACGATCAGCACATGACCTTGGGTCGCGCGAACTAACCGCCACCCGGATAGTTCGGGGCTTCGCGGGTAATCGTCACGTCGTGGACGTGGCTTTCGCGCAGGCCCGCGCCGGTGATGCGGACGAAGTTCGCTTTCTCGTGCAGCTCCTTCATGTCCTTTGCGCCGACATAGCCCATTGCGGCACGGAGGCCACCGGCGAGCTGGTGCATGACGTTGCCGACCGGGCCCTTGTAGGGCACCTGGCCCTCGATGCCTTCAGGGACGAGCTTGAGCGCGTCCTTGATGTCCTGCTGGAAGTAGCGGTCGGCAGATCCCCGCGCCATCGCGCCGACCGAGCCCATGCCGCGATAGGCCTTGTAGGAACGGCCCTGCCACAAGAAGACTTCGCCGGGGGTCTCGTCGGTGCCGGCGAGCAGCGAGCCGACCATCGCGATGTCAGCACCGGCGGCGAGCGCCTTGGCGAGATCGCCGGAGAACTTGATGCCGCCGTCGGCGATGACGGGGATGTCCGACTTTTTGGCAGCCTCCACCGCATCCATGATCGCGGTGAGCTGCGGCACGCCGACGCCGGCGACGATGCGCGTGGTGCAGATCGAGCCCGGGCCGATGCCGACCTTGATGCAATCCGCGCCCGCATCGATCAGCGCCTGCGTCCCCTCTGCGGTCGCGACGTTGCCGGCGACGACCTGCACGGAGTTGGAGAGACGCTTGATGCGATTGACGGCGTGCAACACGTGGCGGGAGTGGCCGTGCGCGGTGTCGACGACGACGAGGTCGACACCGGCATCGATCAGCCGCTCGGTGCGCTCGAAGCCGGTGTCACCGACGGTGGTGGCCGCGGCAACGCGCAGGCGCCCCTGCGCGTCCTTGCAGGCGAGCGGATGGGCGACCGCCTTCTCCATGTCCTTCACGGTGATCAGGCCGACGCAGCGATATTGCTCATCGACCACGAGCAGCTTCTCGATCCGGTGCTGGTGCAGCATCCGGCGCGCCTCGTCCTGGCTGACATTCTCGCGCACCGTGACGAGCTTCTCATGCGTCATCAGCTCGGAGACTTTTTGCCGGCGGTCGGTGGCAAACCGCACGTCGCGGTTGGTGAGGATGCCGACCAGCTTGCCTGGCGTGTTCTTGCCGGCGCCGGTGACGACGGGAATGCCGGAGATGCCGTGATCGCTCATCAGCTTGAGCGCTTCGTCAAGCGTGGCCTCGGGGCTGATGGTGAGCGGGTTCACCACCATGCCCGACTCGTAGCGCTTGACCTGCCGCACCTGGGCAGCCTGCCCTTCGGGATCGAAATTGCGGTGGATGACGCCGAGGCCGCCGGCCTGCGCCATGGCGATCGCCATGCGGGCCTCGGTGACGGTGTCCATGGCGGAGGCCATGATCGGGATGTTGAGCGGAATGGCGCGGGTGACGCGGGAGCGGATGTCGACTTCGCCCGGCATGACGTCCGACAGGCCCGGCCTCAACAGCACGTCGTCGAACGTAAAGGCTTCGCGAATGCCTTGTTGTACCGTGGCCATGTGCCAACTCCTTCCGCGGCCGTGCCGCAAATAAGTATGGATGAGCGCCGCCCTCGGCGTGCCTTGCGGCATCGCCGGAGAATCGGAGCCCATCGGTGGGGTTGACGCGGGTCGATAGCACGGCCGCGCGACGAATCAAAGTAAATCGGACCGCTGGCCAGCCATGCACAGGCTTTTTACGTAAATTCGGCGGGGATAGCCCGGCCGCGGCCCACCCTCCGTCATTCCGGGGGGCACGACGAAGGCGCGAGCCCCGGAATGACGGAGGAAGGAGCGCAGGATTTAGGTGCTATGCGTTGATCCGCAATGGTCCCGGCCGCGCGGCGGTGATAAGCCGCAAGTCCACCCATTCTTCTGATTTTCATTAACAATCCGTCATGGTCGACAAGCAACGCATCATCCCGCTGATCGTGGCCACTGCGCTCTTCATGGAGAACATGGACTCCACGGTGATCGCCACCTCGCTGCCGGCGATCGCGGCCGATATCGGCTCCAGCCCGCTGACGCTGAAGCTCGCGATCACGTCCTACCTCCTGTCGCTCGCGGTGTTCATCCCGGCGAGCGGCTGGACCGCCGACAGGTTCGGCGCGCGTCTGGTGTTCGCGATCGCGGTCGGCGTGTTCATGGTCGGCTCGGTCGGCTGCGCGCTCTCGACCTCGGTCACCGACTTCGTGTTCGCGCGCATCCTCCAGGGCATGGGCGGCGCGATGATGACGCCGGTCGGGCGTCTCGTGCTGCTGCGCTCTGTCGACAAGAGCGCGCTGGTCAACGCGATGGCCTGGGTGACGGTCCCTGCCTTGATCGGTCCGGTGATCGGCCCGCCGCTCGGCGGCTTCATCACCACCTACGCCTCATGGCACTGGATCTTCCTGATCAACATTCCGATCGGGTTGCTCGGCATCTTCATGGCGCTGAAGTTCATCGATCCGATCAAGAGCGAGAATCGCGAGCCGTTCGATCTCTACGGCATGGTGCTGGCGGGCATCGGGCTTGCCGGCATCGCGTTCGGCCTGTCGGTGGCCGGCCTCAACCTGCTGCCCTGGAGCATCGTGGCGGCCCTGGTCGCGGGCGGCGCGATCTCGATGACGCTCTACGTCATCCATGCCCGGCGGACGGGATCGCCGGTGCTGGACTTTTCGCTGCTGAACCTGCCAACGCTGCGCGCGGCCGTGCTCGGCGGTTTCCTGTTCCGGCTCGGCATCGGCGCCCTGCCCTTCCTCCTGCCGCTGTTGATGCAGATCGGCTTTGGGCTGTCGCCATTCCATTCCGGCCTCGTCACCTTCGGCTCCTCGCTCGGCGCGATGGGCATGAAGACGCTGGCCGCGCGGATCATCCGCACCTTCGGTTTCCGCAACCTGATGACGGTGAACGCCATCATCAGCGCATTCTTCCTCGGCGTCTGCGCGCTGTTCACGGTGACGACGCCGCTGCTGATCATCCTGGTGATCCTGGTGGTCGGCGGCTTCTTCCGTTCGCTCGAGTTCACCGCGATCAACACGGTCGCCTATGCCGACGTCGAGAGCGCGCAGATGAGCCGCGCCACGACGCTGGTCAGCGTCAACCAGCAACTCGCGGTCTCCGCCGGCGTCGCGGTCGGTGCCGCCTCGGTCGAGACCACGATGTGGCTCAGCCATGTCAGCGAGCTCAACGCCACCGTGTTCGCGCCGGCCTTCATCGTGGTGGGGCTGACCTCGGCGGTCTCGAGCTGGTTCTTCTGGCAGATGCCCGCCGATGCCGGCCACGAGATCTCGGGCCGCAAGGCGGTGGAGATCGCAAGCCGCAAGGGCGCAGCCAAGAGCGCGGCGACCGCCGCCGTCAAGGTCGCGACGGAAGACACGCAGGACATGCGGGATCAGCGGCTGGGCTAGTCCCTCCCGTCATTGCGAGCGCAGCGAAGCAATCCAGAATCCTTCCGCGGGAGCAGACTGGATTGCTTCGTCGCTTCGCTCCTCGCAATGACGGAGAAGTATGCGTCTACGCTTTCGCCTCGCCCCGAAATCCGGTCGCGAGCACGTAGCGCTCCGAGGAATCCTGACGGCTCGCCGCGGGCTTCACGTGACGTACCGTCGCAAAGTCGCGCTTGAGCTGGGCGAGCAGATCGGCGTCAGCGCCGCTCTGGAACGTCTTGGCCAGGAACGTGCCGCCCGGCTTGAGCACGTCGCAGGCAAACGCCGCCGCCGTCTCGACCAGGCCGACGATGCGGAGCTGGTCGGTCTTGCGGTGGCCTGTGGTGTTGGCGGCCATGTCGGACATCACGATATCGGCGCCGCCACCCAGCATCGTGGTCAGCTTGTTGGGTGCGTCGTTGTCCATGAAATCGAGCTGCGCGAAGTCGACACCGGGGATCTCCGGCATCTCCAGGAGGTCGATCGCGACGACCTTGCCCTTGCCGTCGACCGAGCCGACGCGCTTGGCCGCGATCTGGCTCCAGCCGCCGGGCGCCGCGCCGAGATCGACCACGGCCATGCCGGGCTTCAACAGGCGAAACTTGTCGTCGATCTCGAGCAGCTTGAACGCGGCGCGCGAGCGATAGCCCGCCGCCTTGGCCTTGGCGACATAGGGATCGTTGAGCTGCCGCTCCAGCCAGAGCTTTGACGACAATTTGCGCTTGCCGCCGGTCTTGACCTGGACGTGCAAGCGGCCGGTGGTGTCTTTCGCCATCTCACCAGCTCCTGAGCGCGCCGTCCTCGCGCATCATCTCGACCAGCATGCCCTCGCGCAGGCCACGGTCGGCGACGCGCAGGCGCGGCAGCGGGAAAGAACGGCGGATCGCATCGAGGATGGCGCAGCCGGCCAGCACCAGATCGGCGCGCTCGACGCTGATGCAATTGTTGTTGGCGCGATCCTCGTAGCTCATGCCGAGCAGCTTGTTGATGGTCGCGGTGATGTCGGTATCGTTCATCCAGATACTGTCGATGCGGCGGCGGTCGTAACGCGCGAGATTGAGATGGATGCCGGCGAGCGTGGTCACGGTGCCTGAGGTGCCGAGCAGATGCATGTCGGCGAGATCGCGGCCATGTTGTTCCGCGAACGGCGCGACATGGTTAGCGACCTCCTGCTCCATCGCAGCATAAATCTCCGGCGTCACGTCGCGGCCGCCGAACTGCTCGGCCAGCGTCACGACGCCCAACGGGATCGACATCCAGGCCTTGATGCGCGGCTCCGGATTGGCGGGATCGCGCTCGATCCGCACCAGCTCGGTCGAGCCGCCGCCGATATCGAACAGGATGGCACCGCGTCCCTTCGGATCGACCAGCGGCGAGCAGCCGAGCATGGCGAGCGAGGCTTCGGTCTCGCGGTCGATGACCTCGAGCTCGATGCCTGTCTCGGCCGCGACGCGACTGCGGAAACCTTCCGCGTTCGAGGCCGCGCGGCAGGCTTCGGTGGCGATCAGCCGCAGCCGCTTGGCCTTGCGCAGGTTGATCTTGTCCCGGCAGATACTGAGCGCGGCGATGGCGCGATCGATCGCGGCCTCGCTGATCGAGCCGGTCGCCGAGACGCCCTCGCCGAGCCGGATGATGCGCGAGAAGGAATCGACCACGCGAAAGCCGTCGTGGGTCGGACAGGCGATCAGAAGCCTGCAATTGTTGGTGCCGAGGTCCAGCGCCGCGTAGACGCCGGTTCCCGCTTGCGCGGGGACGGCCGGTTCGGGGGCCAACGCCACCGCCGCCATCGACCCCTCGAGCTCACCGTGCGGCCCATGGCCGTCGCGGAGCCGCGTGTGGTCATTCATACAAACTGTCTTTCCGCGGCCGGTCGGGCCGGTCTGGAATTGATTTTTCGCCTGAAACATTAGCAGCGCGGCGGGTATGCGCAACAACGCATCACATGGGACCATGCCCATTCGTGCGTTGTCGTGAACGGGTCGGTGGGTTATTTCAATGGGGTCCGGTCCCCCCAGGCGCCCACAAAACGCGCAATTGCCGGCTTTTCAGGTCATTTCCATGCAAGAACACACGAAATCCTCGACGCTCGAAAACGCTATTGCACTGCAAAAATACGGCGTTGGTCAGCCGGTCCGCCGCAAGGAAGACGACACGCTGGTGCGCGGCAAGGGCCGCTACACCGACGATTTCAACCTGCCCGGCCAGGCCCATTGCGTGGTCGTCCGCTCAACCCATGCCCACGGCATCCTCCGCGGCATCGGCACCGAGGCCGCGAGGGCAATGCCGGGCGTGCTGGGCGTATGGACCGGCAAGGACCTCGACGCGGCCGGCTACGGTCCCTTCACCTGCGGCCTGCCGCTGAAGAACCGCGACGGCTCGCCCCTGCTCCAGACCAACCGCCAGCCGCTGGCAACCGACAAGGTCCGCTTCGTCGGCGACCCCGTCGCCTTCGTGGTGGCCGAGACGTTGGCGCAGGCGCGCGACGCGGCTGAAGCCGTCGAGCTCGATATCGAGCCGCTGCCGGCCGTGACCGATCCGGAGGAAGCCACCAAGCCCGGCGCGCCGCAGCTTTACGACCACATCCCGAACAACGTCGCGCTCGACTATCATTATGGCGACATGGAGAAGGTGAACGCCGCGTTCGCCAGCGCCGCCCATGTGACCAAGGTCGATATCGAGAACACCCGCGTTGCCGTGGTCTCGATGGAGCCGCGCGTCGGTCTTGCCTCCTACGACAAGGCGACCGAGCGCTACACCATCCAGATGCCGACGCAGGGCGTCGCGGGCAACCGCGCCAACCTCGCCAAGAATCTGAAGGTGCCGAACGAGAAGGTGCGCATCCTCACCGCCAATGTCGGCGGCTCCTTCGGCATGAAGAACGTCAACTATCCCGAATACATGTGCATCCTGTACGCGGCGAAGGCGCTGGGACGTCCGGTGAAGTGGCTCGACGAGCGCTCCACCAGCTTCCTCTCCGACAGCCACGGCCGCGCGCAGCGCATCCATGCCGAGCTCGCGCTCGATGCCGAGGGTCACTTCCTCGCGGCAAAGCTCTCCGGCTACGGCAATCTCGGCGCCTACATCACCGGCGTTGCGCCCGGCCCGCTCTCGCTCAACACCGGCAAGAACTTTTCCAGCGTCTACCGCACGCCGCTGATGGGCGTCGACATCAAGACGGTGCTGACCAACACCACGCTGATGGGCGCCTATCGTGGCGCCGGCCGTCCCGAAGCCAACTACTACATGGAGCGGTTGATCGACCGCGCCGCCGACGAGATGGGCATCAACCGGCTGACGATGCGCAAGCGCAACTTCATCAAGCCGAACCAGATGCCGTTCCCGGCCTCCTCGGGCGTCACCTATGACAGTGGCGACTTCCAGGCTGTGTTCACCAAGGCGCTCGAAATCTCCGACCACGAGAATTTCGCCAAGCGCAAGAAAGAGAGCAAGAAGGCCGGCAAGCTGCGCGGCATCGCCGTCGGCTCCTATCTCGAGGTCACCGCGCCGCCGAGCCCCGAGCTCGGCAAGATCGTGTTCGATCCGGATGGCTCGGTCCAGCTCATCACCGGCACGCTCGACTACGGCCAGGGCCACGCGACGCCGTTCGCGCAGGTGCTGAGCGCGCAGCTCGGTGTGCCCTTCGAGAGCGTGCAGCTCGTGCAGGGCGACAGCGACATCGTCCATACCGGCAACGGCACCGGCGGCTCGCGCTCGATTACGGCGAGCGGCCAGGCCATCGTCGGGGCGGCAAAGCTCGTCATCGAAAAGGGCAAGCGCGCCGCCGCGCACATGCTGGAGGCCTCGGAAGCCGACATCGAATTCGCCGACGGCGCCTTCACCATCGCCGGCACCGACCGCAGCATCGACATCATGGAGCTTGCCAAGAAGCTGCATGACGGCAAGGTCCCGGATGGCGTGCCTGACAGTCTCGACGTCGATCACACCAGCGATCCGGTCGCCTCGGCGTTCCCGAACGGCTGCCATGTCGCCGAGGTCGAGGTCGATCCGGATACGGGCGTGGTGCAGATCGTGCGCTACAGCGCGGTGAACGACTTCGGCACCGTGATCAACCCGATGCTGGTCGCCGGCCAGCTCCACGGCGGCGTCGTCCAGGGCATCGGTCAGGCGCTGATGGAACACGTCCGCTACGACGAGAGCGGCCAGCCAATCACAGGCTCGCTGATGGACTACGCGCTGCCCCGCGCCGAGGACGTGCCGTTCATGGAGGTCGGCGATCACCCAGTGCCGGCCAAGAGCAATCCCCTCGGTACCAAGGGCTGCGGCGAAGCCGGCTGTGCCGGCAGCCTGTCGACGGTGGTGAACGCGGTGGTCGATGCGCTGTCGGACTACGGCATCAAGCACATCGACATGCCGCTGACGCCGGAGCGGGTGTGGCGCGCGATCCAGGACGCGAAGGGGGCGGCGTCGTAGTTGTAGCCACGCCGCCTCCACAACAATGCTGTCATCGCCCGGCCTTATGCGCAATTGCGCATCAGGACCGGGCGATCCAGTACTCCGAGACAGTGGTGATTGACGGATAGGCCGCGGCGTACTGGATGCCCCGCCTTCGCGGGGCATGACACCACCCTTTGAGGCGACCAGTTTGCCCGCTACGCCGCCGCCTGCTCCCGCGGCTGGTAGATCGCGGTGTGCTGGCAGTGCGCCAGCGGCGTTGTGCCGTTGGCGACGACAAGCGCGTCGAACTCGACGAAGCGATGGCCCTTCTTCTCGTAATTCGCCGAGACCTTCGCCCGCGCCACGATCTCGTCGCCGATGCGCGCGGGCGACAGGAGCTGCATGCGGCTGCCGACATGGATCCAGGGGCCGAGGATCGTATTGTCCACCAACACGCGGTTCATGACGCGCTGGATCAGGCCGGGATGCCCGAGCCCCTCGCGCACGAAAATCGGATCGGCCTCTCTGACATCGGCGAGATAGTCGGTCGCGTCCTGCCCGGCCCAGCGGCGCGGCGTTGTGCCGAGCCATTTGCCGACCTCGAAGATATCAGGGCTGACCGGCCGGCGCTCAGCCACCGCGGGCACCTCGACGTAATCGTGCAATGACACCGCTGGCGCTGCCGCCGGCAGCGACGCCGTCCCTGTGGCGCAGAGTTCAGTGCGGCTGAACACCTCGATCGTGAGCAGGCCGTTGTGCTCGGTCGCGTCGACATCGGCGGTCTCACCATCATAGACCGGCTTGATGAAGCGCGCCTCGACCAGCCCGCGCGCGAGGAAATCGCGGCCCCAGCGCGCCACCGGCACGTGCATCATGTAGGCGAAGACGTCGACGCCCGGGACGAGGCCACCGGAAAAGCCGAAGCGGCGCGCCACCGTGTCGTCGTGCATCTTGTTTTCGGACTGTTTGGCGGTGTTGTAAGCCGCGACGCGGTAGGTTTCGAGCCGGTTCGGCATGGCGGGCTTTTCCCTCTGTTTTTGTTCTTTCAGGGCCGATCGTAGGCCTTGCGGAACTGGGGTCAATCCCCTCGCCTTTGGGGCCCGAATGGGGTACCACGCGGCGAATGACCGACACCCCCACCCGCATCTATGTCGACGCCGACGCCTGCCCGGTGAAAGACGAAATCTACCGCGTGGCGCTTCGCCACGGCGTGCCCGTGAGCGTGGTCGCCGGCAATTTTATTCGCGTGCCGCACGATCCCCTCATCGAGCGCATCGCCGCGGGCGCCGGGATGGACGCGGCCGACGACTGGATCGCGGAGCGTGCGAGGCCCGGCGACGTCGTCATCACCTCCGACATTCCGCTGGCGAGCCGCTGCGTCAAGGCCGGCGCCGACGTGATCGCGCCGAACGGCAAGCCGTTCACGGAGGAGTCGATCGGGATGACGCTGGCGGTGCGCAATCTCATGACGGATCTGCGCTCGGCCGGCGAAGTCACCGGTGGCCCGCGCTCGTTCTCCCCGCGCGACCGCTCCGCCTTCCTCTCGGCGCTCGACCAGACGCTACGCCGCATCCAGCGCCGTCGTGCCGACCACGCCGCCACGAGCCAAGGTTAGTCATGGCGCCGCCGCTGATCCAACTCAAAGACATCAAGCTGACCTTTGGCGGCACGCCGCTGCTGTCGGGCGTCGAGCTCAATGTCGCGCCATCCGAACGTGTCTGCCTGATCGGCCGCAACGGCTCCGGCAAGTCAACACTGCTGAAGATCGCGGCCGGCACCGTCGAGCCCGACGGCGGCACACGATTCGTGCAGCCCGGCGCGACGGTTCGCTATTTGCCGCAGGAGCCTGATTTCGGCGAGCACAGGACCCTACTGGCCTATGTCGAGGCCGGGCTCGCGCCCGGCGACGATCCATACCAGGCGCGCTATCTGGTCGAGCAGCTCGGGCTGACCGGCGACGAGAACCCGGCCAACGTCTCCGGCGGCGAGGCCCGCCGCGCGGCGCTGGCGCGTGTGCTGGCGCCCTCGCCGGATATCCTGCTGCTGGACGAGCCGACCAACCATCTCGATCTCTCCACCATCGAATGGCTGGAAAAGGAGCTCGACGGTCGCCGCAGCGCGCTCGTCATCATCAGCCACGACCGCCGCTTCCTGACCAATCTCTCCCGTTCGACCGCCTGGCTCGACCGCGGCAAGATCAAGCAGATCGACCGCGGCTTCGCTTCGTTCGAGACCTGGCGTGACGAGGTGCTGGCGGAAGAAGAGCGCGACCAGCACAAGCTCGACCGCAAGATCGTCGACGAGGAGCACTGGCTGCGGCACGGCGTTTCCGGCCGCCGCAAGCGCAACGTCAAGCGGCTCGCCAATCTGCACACACTGCGCGACCAGCGTCGCAATTATCGCGGCACGGCCGGCACCGCCAGTCTCGCCGCAGCCGAGGCGGAGCAATCCGGCAAGCTGGTGATCGAGGCCAAGGGCATCAGCAAGGCCTTTGGCGACCGCGTGATCGTGGACAATTTCTCGACCCGAATCCAGCGCGGCGACCGGCTCGGCATCATCGGCCCGAACGGCGCCGGCAAGACCACGCTGGTCAATCTGCTGACCGGCGGCGGCGAGCCTGACACCGGCATCGTGCGGCTCGGCGCCAACCTCGAGACCGCCACACTTGATCAGCATCGCGAAAGCCTCGATCCGAAATCGACGCTGGCCGAGGCGCTGACCGGTGGTCGCGGCGACCAGATCATGGTCGGCGGCAAGCCCAAGCATGTCGTCGGCTACATGAAGGACTTCCTGTTCGCGCAGGAGCAGCGCGGCACGCCCGTTGAGGTGTTGTCAGGCGGCGAGCGCGGCCGACTGATGCTGGCGCGCGCGCTGGCAAAACCATCGAACCTGCTGGTGCTGGACGAGCCGACCAACGATCTCGACCTCGAGACGCTCGACGTGCTCGAAGACATGCTCGGCGACTACGAGGGCACGGTCATCCTGATCAGCCATGACCGCGACTTCCTCGACCGCGTCGTCACCTCCGTGATCGCGCCCGAGGGCAACGGCAAGTGGATCGAATATGCCGGCGGCTATAGCGACATGCTGGCGCAGCGCGGCGCGGATTTGAAGCGCGACACCGCGAAGACGTCGGCGCCTGCGGAGAGGAAAGAGGAGCGCACTGCCGCTCCCGCCTCCACGTCCAAGCGGAAGCTGAGCTTCAACGAGAAACACGCGCTGGAAACGCTGCCGAAGAAGATGGAAACGTTGCACGCCGATATTGCCAAGCTGCAGCGTGTGCTCGACGATCCCAATCTTTATGCCAAGGATCGCAAGAAATTCGACGACACCTCCGCCGCCATCGCCAAGGCGCACGACGAATTGTCAAGCGCCGAAGAGCGCTGGCTGGAGCTCGAAATGTTGCGTGAAGAAATCGAGCAAGCCTGATCATGGATATCGTAGGATGGGTAGAGCGCAGCGAAACCCATCGCCTAACGCGAATTGGTTCTGATGGGTTTCGCTTCGCTCTACCCATCCCACAGGGCCGGAAATAGAGAGATCACATGACCACTCCCCTCGCCGCCAAAATCGCCCGCGAATATGGCACGCCCTGTGCCGTCATCGACATGGACAAGGTCGAGCGCAACATCGCGCGGATCCAGAAGGCCTGCGACGACGCCGGCGTCGCCAACCGCCCGCACATCAAGACGCACAAGAATCCCACCATTGCGAAGATGCAGGTCGCGGCCGGCGCCAAGGGTATCACCTGCCAGAAGATCGGCGAGGCCGAGATCATGGCCAATGCCGGCATTGATGACATCCTGATCAGCTACAATCTGCTGGGCGAAGAAAAGATGGCGCGGCTCGGCGCGCTGAATGCCAAGACCAACATGACGGTCGCCGCCGACAATTCGACCGTCGTTGCCGGCCTGCCGAAAGCGGCCGCGGCTTCGGGCCGCCCGCTCTCGGTCGTGGTCGAATGCGATACCGGCCGCAAGCGCGCGGGCGTCGAGACGCCGGCGGAGGCGATCGCGCTGGCACGCGAGATCGCCGCGTCCAAGGGACTGCAGTTTGCCGGCTTCATGCTCTACCCGACCGAGACCGGCTGGGGCGATGCGCAGAAATTCTTCGACGAGGCGCTCGCCGGCGTGCGGGCGCACGGGCTCGATGCCAGGATCGTCTCGACCGGCGGCACGCCAAATCTCGTCAACATCGGCAAGCTCAAGGGCGGCACCGAGCATCGCTTCGGCACCTACATCTACAACGACCGCATGCAGGTCGCCGCCGGCTCCGCCACCTGGGACGATTGCGCCCTGCACATCTATTCGACGGTGGTGAGCCGCGCCGCACCCGAGCGCGGCATTCTGGACGCCGGCTCGAAGACGCTGACGACGGACACCGGCGGCCTCGACGGCCACGGCCTGATCCTCGAGCACCCCGAAGCAAAGATCGCAAAGTTCGCCGAGGAGCACGGCTTCCTCGACCTCTCCCGCAGCAACACCCGCCCGAACGTCGGCGACGTCGTCCGCATCGTGCCCAATCATGTTTGCGTCGTCGTCAACATGATGGACGAGGTGGTGATGGTCCGCGGCGACGAGATCATCGGCACGCTGCCGGTGGCCGCACGGGGCAAGCTGCGCTAGGCGCGAATGAGAGCCTGAAGCTCCCGGTCGAGCCCCTCGCGAAACAGATTGATCGGGCGGGTCAACCGCCCCGCCGGCGGACGATGCACGAGCCATGCGCGCACCGCGGGATTGAAGTCGCGCGCGGCGACCGGCTTGAGCTTGTCGCGAAACACGCTGCGCTTCAGCGCAAGCGGCGTGACCAGCCCGACGCCAAGGCCGCGTGACACCAGCGAGAGCCGAAGCTCGCTGTCGAGCGCTTCCACGGCGACGGTGAACGGCAGATGCTCGGCATCGAAGCGACGCTTGAGCGTGTCGCGAAATCCGCAGCCGTCCTGGTTGATCACCCATGAGAGCTGCGACAGGCGCTCGAGGTCGACGGTGCGCGGGATCTTCATCTCGCGCGCAACGACGAACACGACCGGCTGCGAACCGAGATCGTCGGCGACGAGATCGGCGGGCGGCGTGGCCCCGTCGGGCAGGCAGATCGCGGCCGCATCCAGTTCGTTGCGGCTGACCCGCTCGACCTGATTGGGCGACCAGCCGGAGACGACGCGCACGCTCAGCGCCGGAAACTCGGCACGCACCGCATCGAGCGGCCCGCTGAGTCCGGCCTCCGAGAGAAACGGCGTGAGGCCGAGCCGGAACTCACCGCGCACCACGCCATCCTTGGCGACGCGGGCCTTGAGATCATCCAGCATCCTGAGCAGGCGCCGACCCTGCTCATAGGCCTCGTGGCCTGCGGCCGTGGGCTTCAACGGTTTCGACAGGCGGTCCAACAACTGCGCTCCCAGCATCTCCTCGAGATTCTGGATGCGCCGGGTCACGCCAGGCTGAGTGAGGTTGAGGCGCGTCGAGGCGGCAACGATTGATCCGGTCTCGACCACAGCAACGAACGCGACGAGGTCATGGGTATTCATAAGTAACTCGCATATTCTTTATAGACTTAATTCAATTGTAGCATACTGATCGTCCCGCTTAAAGGGGACCCGCATTCAGCCGCGAGGTCCCATGACCATCTCCGAAACCACCAAGCTCGTATCCCCGAAGAAACTCGCCGAGCGATCGCTGATCTGGCTCGGCGCCATCACCACTGGCGTCGTCGTCACCAATTTGTTCGCGCCGCAGATTCTCGTTGGACTGATCGGCCAGTCGCTGGCCATGACCGCCTGGCAGGCCGGCCTCGTCAGCACGCTCACCCTGCTCGGCTATGCGCTCGGCCTGCTGTTGCTGGTGCCGCTGGTCGATCTCGTCGAGAACCGCCGCCTGATCCTGCGCACGCTCGGCTGCGCCATCCTCGCGGCGCTGGCAACTGCACTCGCGCCGACGCCAGTGCTGCTGCTGCTCGCAACCTTCGTCCTCGGCGCGTCCTGCGCGGCGATCCAGATGATGGTTCCGCTCGTGGCCTCGATGGTCGCGCCCGAGCGCCGCGGCCAGGCCATTGGCGAAGTCATGAGCGGGCTGATGATCGGTATCCTGTTGTCGCGGCCTGCCGCGAGCCTGATCGCAGATCTCTGGAGCTGGCGTGCCTATTACCTCGCCTCGGCCATCCTGATGGCGCTGCTCGCCGGTGCGCTCGGCCGCTACCTGCCGATGCTGCAACCGGCGGCCCGCGTCGGCTACGGCGATCTGCTCCGCTCGTTCCCGAAACTGTTGCGGGAAGAACCCGTGCTGCGCGTGCGGGCCTGGACTGCGTCCCTGGTCATGGCGTCTTTCACCGCGTTCTGGTCCGCGGTCGCGCTGCGCCTGCCGGAGGTCCCGTTCACGCTCGATGCCAAGGGCATTGCCGCTTTCGCACTGATCGGCGTCGCGGGCGCCGCGGCGACACCGCTCGCCGGTCGCTGGGGCGACAAGGGCTGGGCACGCCCGCTGTTCTTCGCCGCACATCTGTGCATCATCGGCTCGCTCGCGCTCTGCGCCTGGGCGGGCGCGATCGAGTCCCGTATCGCGGCTCTCCTGGTGTTGAGCCTCGGCACCATCCTGCTCGATATCGGTATCACCGCCGACCAGACGCTGGGCCGCCGCGCCGTCAATCTGTTGCGGCCGGAGGCGCGCGGCCGCATCAACGGCCTGTTCGTTGCGCTGTTCTTTGTCGGCGGTGGGGTCGGCTCCGCCGCGGCCTCGCTAGCCTGGAGCTATGGCGGCTGGAGCGCGGTCTGTGTGGTCGCGGCGAGCTTTGGCGTGCTCGGCCTTCTCACCGATCTTTTGACCCGGACCGGCACGTCGTGATCAGGATGACGCGAGCCATCGCAACACGCCGCTGCCCGCGGCAGCGCCGGTCGCGAACGAGGCCTGCAGCAGATAACCGCCGGTCGGCGCTTCCCAGTCCAGCATCTCGCCGGCAGCGAACACGCCGGGGAGCTTGCGCAGCATGAAGTGGTCGTCGAGCTCGTCGAAGGCGATCCCGCCCGCGGTGGAGATCGCGCGCTCGATCGGCGCCACGCCGGTGAGCTGAACCGGGATTGCGTTCACCAGATGCGCAAGCTCCACCGGCGACAACGCCGCCAGTGGCCGGCCGGCCGCAATGGCCGCTTCCTGCATCAGGCCGATACCGACCGGCGACACTTGCGCCGCCTTGCGCAGAAAGTTCGCCAGCGATTGCTTGCCGCGCGTGCCCGACAGGCGCGTGGTCAGTGCCGCCTTGTCGAGATCGGGCCGCAAGGCGATCGTCAGCGTCGCCTGCCCGATCCCCAACACCGCCTCGCGCAGCTCCGCCGACAGCGCGTAGATCGCGCCGCCCTCGATGCCGCTGCGCGTGATCATGGCTTCGCCCCGAACCGTGTGCGCGCCGACCGTCAGCGTCACGCCCTTCAGAGGCTGGCCCTCGAATCGGTCCCGAAACACATCGGACCATGCAACCGTGAAGCCGGAATTGGCCGGCCTGAGCCTGGAGATGGCAACGCCCTTCGCGGCGAGATATCCGGCCCAGGCGCCATCCGAGCCGAGCCTCGGCCAGCTCGCGCCACCGAGTGCGAGCACGGTTGCGCTCGGGGCGATGGCAAGCGGACCGTTGGGTGCCTGGAATTGGAGCCGACCCTGCTCGTCCCACCCGGTCCAGCGATGGCGAAACGCAAATTGCACGCCGGCCGCATCGAGCCGCCGCAGCCAGGCGCGCAGCAAGGGCGAGGCCTTGAACGTCTTTGGAAACACCCGGCCGCTGCTGCCGACGAACGTCAGTTGCCCCAGAGCTGCGCTCCAATCGCGCAGCGCATCGGGCGGAAACGCCTCAACCGCGGCGCGCAAGTGCGGCATCGCCTCGCGGTAGCGGGGGAGGAAATCCGTGAGCGGCTCGCTATGGGTGAGATTGAGGCCGCCTCGGCCGGCCATCAGAAACTTGCGGCCCGCCGACGGCATGGCGTCATAGACCGTGACGCGGGCGCCGCCCTGCGCCAGCACCTCCGCCGCCATCAAGCCCGCGGGACCGGCGCCGATGACAGCGATGTTCGTCTCGGATGAAGTCATGGCGGGAGTTTAAGACCAGATTATCGCGCCACAAACAGTGTGATTCCGGGGCGCGCGCAGCGCGAGCCCGGAATCCATTGGGCGGCAGAGTCGGTGGCACGATGGATTCCGGGCTCGCCCTTCGGGCGCCCCGGAATGACAGAGAATTAGAGCTTGATGCCCGCCCGTGCCGCGGCCTGCGCCACATATTTCTGCGTCTGCTCGAACGCGCCGGTCAACGCCTTGGCCTTCGACATGTCGCTGATCTCAGCGAAATGGGCGGCGACGGCGTCGGGGGTCCATTCGGATTCCGGAAGGTTGATGCCTTCGCTCTCCACAATCTTGATCACCGCGAAGGAGCCGGCGCCGGCCCCCATGATGGTGCGGGTCGGCGCGTCCTCGCTCAGCATGTACTCGACCGCTGGCGTGATCGCGTTCGGCTTCATCAGTTGCAGCGCCTGCGGCGGCAGCAGCTCTTCGGTCATGCGGGTCGCCGCGGTCGGCGAGATCATGTTGACGCGGATGTTGGTCTTGCGGCCTTCTTCCGCGAGCACATTCATCAGCCCGACCATGCCCGACTTCGCGGCGCCGTAATTGGCCTGGCCGAAATTGCCGTAGAGGCCGGAGGACGAGGTGGTCAGCACGATGCGGCCGTAATTGCGGTCGCGCATGCCGGCCCAGACCGCCTTGCAGCAATAGAAGGTGCCGACGAGGTGCACGTCGAGCACCTTCTGGAAATCGGCGGCTTCCATCTTGCCGAACGACTTGTCGCGCAGGATGCCGGCATTGGCGCACATGATGTCGACGCTGCCCCACTCCTTGGTGGCGCGCTCGACCATGGCGGTGACTTGCTCGAAATTGGAGACGTCGGCGCCGTCGGCCATCGCGGTGCCGCCGGCCTTGCGGATCTCCTCGACCACGGCCTCAGCCGGCGAGAGCGAGGCGCCGGTGCCGTCGCGCGCGCCGCCGAAATCGTTGACCACGACTTTCGCCCCGCGGCTCGCCAGGCCCAGCGCATGCGCCTTGCCGAGACCATTGCCCGCGCCGGTGACGATAGCGACGCGTCCGTCGAACCTGATTGCCATGAGTATGATTCCTGGATGTTAGTCGTCATGACCAGACTCGACCCGGCCATCTCTGAAAACCGAGAGGCTTTTGAGCAGCGATGCCTGGCCGGGTCAAGCCCGGCCCTGAGGGCTGGGCTCAGGCGAAATAGATCAGGCCGAGCCAGTCCGCGACCAACGCGGGCTTGTCCTCGCCTTCGATCTCGACCGTCACATTGGTCCGCGACTGCAATTCGTTTGGCTTGCGCAGCTTGGCTTCCGCCAGCACGAAGCGGCCGCGAACGCGCTTGCCCGAGCGCACCGGCGAGATGAAGCGCAGCTTGTCGAAGCCGTAGTTGACGCCCATCGTGGTGCCCGCGATCGCCGGCATCACTTCGTAGGACATCACCGACAGCATCGACATCGTCAGGAAGCCGTGCGCGATGGTGGTGCCGAACGCCGTCTCCGCCTTAGCCCTCTCGGGGTCGACATGGATGAACTGGTGATCCTCGGTGACGTCGGCGTAGGTGTCGATGCGGGGCTGGTCGATCAGGTGCCAGGACGATACGCCGATCTCCTTACCGACCAGGGCCTGATAGGCCTCCAGCGTGATCGGCGGCTTCTTCCAGATTTCGTTCATGTCTCTTCAGGTCTCACTTCTTGTTTTCGGCAGCTCGGGAAAATCCTCCTCGCGGAATTCCCGGCCGCGCAGCGGATCGTTGCGATCATCGTCGCGTTCGAGCCGTCGTAGCTGCACGCGGCGGATTTTGCCAGAGATCGTCTTCGGCAGTTCGGTGACGATTTCGAGGCGACGGATACGCTTGAACGGCGCAAGCCGCGTGTGCAGGTGCTTGAAAATCGAGAGCGCCGTCTCCGGCGTCCGCTCCGCGCCCGAGGTCAGCAGCACGAAGGCCTTGGGGATCGCGAGCCGGATCGGATCCGGGCTCGGCACCACAGCGGCTTCCGCAACGAGTTCATGCTCGAGCAGCACGCTCTCCAGCTCGAACGGGCTGATGCGATAGTCCGATGATTTGAACACGTCGTCGGAGCGGCCGACGAAGGTGAGATAGCCATCCTCGTCGGCGAATACGACGTCGCCGCTGCGATAGATCTCGCCTTCGGCGCCCGAGAGCTTGCCGTCGTCGCCCTGATAGCCTTGCATCAGACCCGCCGGACGGTCGGCGCCGAGCAGCAGTGCCACCTCGCCTTCCTTGGCCGGATGGCCGTCGGCGTCGCTGACCTGCACACGATAGCCCGGCAGCGGGCGGCCCATCGAGCCGATCTTGATCTTTTGCCCCGGCGAGTTGCCGGCCAGCGCGGTGGTTTCGGTCTGGCCATAGCCGTCGCGGATGGTGAGGCCCCAGGCGGCCTGCACCTGGTCGATCACTTCCGGATTGAGCGGCTCGCCGGCGCCGCAGACTTCGCGCAAGGCGACCTTGAAGGCCGAAAGGTTCTCCTGGATGAACAGCCGCCACACCGTCGGCGGCGCGCACAGCGTGGTGACGCCGCAGCGGCCGATGGTGGCGAGCAGGCCCTTGGCATCGAAGCGCGGCTGATTGACCACGAACACGGTGGCACCCGCATTCCACGGCGCGAAGAAGCAGCTCCAGGCATGCTTGGCCCAGCCGGGTGACGAGATGTTGAGATGGACGTCGCCGGGCTTCAGCCCGATCCAGTACATGGTCGAGAGATGGCCGACCGGATAGCTGCGCTGGCTGTGCAGCACGAGCTTTGGTTTTGCCGTCGTGCCCGAGGTGAAATAGAGCAGCATCGGGTCGTCGGCGCGGGTCGGGCCGTCCGGCACAAGACTCTCAGAAGCTTTCGCCGTCTCGTCATAGGCAAGCCAGCCTTCGGAAGCGGCGCCGACCACGATGCGCACGATGTTCTCCGCACCGAGGCTTGCGAATTTCGTGACCTGATCTTCGGCGGCCACCACCGCCTTCGCCTTGCCGCGATCGAGCCGGTCGCGCAACTCCTCGGCCGTGAGCAGCGTGGTCGCGGGAATCACAACGACGCCGAGCTTGATCGCCGCCAGCATCGTCTCCCACAGCGGAACCACGTTGCCGAGCAGCAGCAGGAGGTGATCGCCGCGCTTCAGGCCCTGTGCGCGGAGGAAGTTGGCGACCTGGTTCGAGCGCTGTGAGAGCGCTGCGAAGGACAGCTTTGTCTGCTTGTCCTGTGCAGCATCGACAATCCAGAGCGCAGGCCTGTCCTTGGCTTCCGCATCTTTCGCCAGCTCGTCGAACCAGTCGAGTGCCCAGTTGAAGGGAACCGGATCGGGCCAGCGGAAATCTCTGACCGCTGTCTCGTAATCAGTGCGATGAGCAAGAAGAAACGCACGCGCTTCCTGAAATGTCGTCATTAAGTTTTCCCGGCTAGCTCCCTAACGTGCTTGATAATTCCGGAAAAATCCACCCCGCCCTGCCCCGCCTTGTCGAAGGCCTGGTAAATCTCCTGCGCATGCTGGCCGAGCGGCGTCGCGGCGCCTGCGGCCTTCGCGGCGTCCTGCGCCAGGGTCAGGTCCTTCACCATCAGCGCCGAGGCGAAACCGGGCTTGTAATCGTTGTTGGCCGGCGAGGTCGGAACCGGACCCGGAACCGGGCAATAGGTCGTGAGCGACCAGCACTGGCCCGACGAGGTCGAGGCGACGTCGAACAGCGCCTGGTGTGAAAGCCCGAGCTTTTCTCCGAGCGCAAAGGCTTCGCTCACCGCGATCATGGAAATGCCGAGGATCATGTTGTTGCAGATCTTTGCGGCTTGGCCCGCGCCGGCGCCGCCGCAATGCACGATCTTCTTGCCCATCTTCTCCAGCACGGGCTTTGCCGCCGCGAAGGCGCCCTCCTCGCCGCCGCACATGAAAGTGAGCGTTGCGCCCTTGGCGCCGCCGGTGCCGCCGGAGACCGGTGCGTCGACCGAGAGCACGCCGTGCTTGGCGGCAAGCGCATGCGCCTGGCGCGCGCTTTCGACGTCGATGGTGGACGAGTCGATGATCAGCGCGCCTTTGGCCATGGCGGGCACCACCTCGTTCCAGACGCCGAGCACGTGCTTGCCTGCGGGCAGCATCGTAACGACGATGTCAGCGCCCTTCACTGCGCCCGACGCACTGTCGGCGATCCCGGCTCCATCGGCCTTGGCCTGATTGCGGGAGGCTTCGACGAGGTCGAACGCCACCACCTTGTGGCCGGCCTTGACCAGATTGGCGGCCATCGGGCCGCCCATGTTGCCGAGACCGATGAATGCGATCGTGGCCATTGTCGTTTCCTCCGCTTGTAGCGTTGTTAGTTGAACTTCAGCTCGTCGACGCCGATCTCCGCGAGATACGGCGCCAGCATTTGCGGCGTCACGTCCTCGATCCGCGGCGGCGACCAGCTCGGATTGCGGTCCTTGTCGATCACGGCCGCGCGCACGCCCTCGCGGAAATCGTCGCTGCGGAACACCTCCAGCGCGGCGCGATATTCGCGCACCAGGCATTCCTCCAGGCTCGATGCGGTGCGCGCGAGCCGCAGCAGCTTCAGCGTCACCACCATGCCGCGCGGCGATTTTTCATTCAGTGTCTTGAGCGTCGCCAGCGCGAACTCGGAGCCGTCACGCTTCAGGGCCGCGAAGATGTCTTCCATGCGGTCGAAGCCGAACAAGGCGTCGATAACCGGCTCCTTTGCCGCAACCGGCCCAGCGGTTTCACCAGTCGCAAAGCCGTTGATGAGCTTGGTGACATCCGCCGCTGTGACGCCGGCGCGAACCTTGGTCAGCGCCTCGCGCAGCGCCGGCCATTTGGCCGCCGGTACCACGGCATCCGCAAACTTGGCGTGGATCGCGTCAGGCCCGTTCATGGTCTGGCCGGTCAAACCAAAATAGGTGCCGATCTCGCCGGGCGAGCGCGACAACAGCCAGGTGCCGCCGACATCGGGGAAGAAGCCGAGCCCGACCTCGGGCATCGCGAGCTTGGTACGATCAGTGACGACACGATGGCTGGCGTGGCCCGAAAGCCCGACGCCGCCCCCCATCACGAGGCCGTCCATGAACGCGACATAGGATTTGGGGTACTTCGCGATCCGCGCATTCATGACGTATTCCTGGCGCCAGAACCGGGCGCCGAGGTCGCCGCCTTCGCGCGAGCTCTCCCAGAGGCCGCGGATGTCGCCGCCGGCGCAGAGGCCGCGTTCGCCAGAGCCTTCCAGAATGATCAATGCGACTTCAGGATCGGTCTCGAAGCGATCCAGCGCCGCGTCGATGCCCTCGGACATCTCTAGCGTCATGGCGTTGATCGCCTTCGGACGATTGAGCCGGATCACGCCCGCCGCGCCCTCGCGGCGAACGATCAGGTCGCCCTCTTCCACCGAACTCATCGCGCGCCCTCGATCAATTTGCGCGCCACGATCAGCCGCATGATTTCGTTGGTGCCTTCGAGGATCTGGTGCACGCGCAGATCGCGCACGATCTTCTCGATGCCGTATTCGCTGAGGTAGCCGTAGCCGCCGTGAAGCTGCAGCGCGTGGTTGGCGACCTCGAAACCGGCATCGGTGCCGAAGCGCTTTGCCATTGCACACAGCATGGTGGCGTCGGGATCTTTGCGGTCGAGCGCCGCCGCAGCACGCCACAGGAATGTGCGTGCGGCCTCGAGCTCGATCGCCATGTCAGCGAGCTTGAATTGCAGGGCCTGGAATTCGTCGAGCCGCTTTCCGAACGCCTTGCGCTCCTTCATGTAGGCCCGCGCTTTGTCGAGCGCCGATTGGGCACCACCAAGAGAACACGCCGTGATGTTGAGGCGGCCGCCGTCGAGGCCCGCCATCGCGATCTTGAAGCCGACGCCCTCCTCGCTCAAGCGATTAGCGACCGGCACGCGGGCGTTCTCGAACATCACCGCGCGGGTCGGCTGCGCGTTCCAGCCCATCTTGCGCTCATTGGCGCCGAAGGACACGCCCGGCGTCTTGCCGTCGATGACGAGGGTCGAGATGCCGCCGGGGCCGTCGCCGCCAGTGCGGACCATTGCAACCAGGAGATCGGTGCCGCCGGCACCGGAGATGAACTGCTTCTGGCCGTTGAGAACATAGTGGTCGCCCTCGCGCACCGCGCGGGTGCGGAGCGCTGCTGCATCGGAGCCGGCGCCCGGCTCGGTCAGGCAATAGCTCGCGATCAGCTCCATGGTGCATAGCTTCGGCAACCATGTGTGGCGCTGAGTGTCGCTGCCGAACGCATCGATCATCCAGGACGCCATGTTGTGGATGGAGATGAAGGCCGAGGTCGTCGGACAGCCCGTCGCCAGCGCCTCAAAAATCAGCGCCGCGTCGAACCGCGTCATGGCAGAGCCACCCACATCCTCGCGGATGTAGATGCCGCCCATGCCGAGCGTGGCGGCTTCGCGCATCACGTCGACGGGGAAATGCTTCTCCTCGTCCCAGCGCAGCGCGTGCGGCGCGATCCTCGAAGCCGCAAACGCCAACGCCATATCGCGAACCGCGACTTGATCCTCATTCAGGGCGAACTGCATGTCGAGCTCGCGCTGCTTGAGTTACTTCATCGTCGGGATCGAGAACTCCGCACCTTCCTTGACGCCGGATGGCCAGCGCGAAGTCACCGTCTTGGTCTTGGTGTAGAAGCGGATCGAGTCCGGGCCGTGCTGGTTGAGATCGCCGAAGCCGGACTTCTTCCAGCCGCCGAAGGTGTAATAGGCGATCGGCACCGGGATCGGCACGTTGATGCCGACCATGCCGACATTGACCTTGGCTGCGAAGTCGCGGGCAGCGTCGCCGTCGCGGGTGAAAATGGCAACGCCGTTGCCGTAGTCATGGTCGGACGGCAGCGCCAGCGCTTCCTTGTAGTCGTGTGCGCGCACGACCGAGAGAACGGGGCCGAAGATCTCTTCCTTGTAGATCCGCATGTCCTTGGTGACGTTGTCGAACAGCGAACCACCGAGATAAAAGCCCTTCTCGTAGCCCTGCATCTTGAAGCCGCGGCCGTCGACGGCGAGCGTCGCGCCCTCCTTGAGGCCGATATCGATGTAGCCCTTGACCTTCTCCACCGCTTCGCGCGTCACCAACGGACCGTAATCGGCGGACGGATCGATCGAGGTGCCGATCTTGAGCGACTCGACGCGCGGGATCAGCTTTTCCATGAGGCGGTCCGCGGTGGTCTTGCCGACGGGCACGGCGACCGAAACCGCCATGCAGCGCTCGCCGGCCGAGCCGTAGCCGGCGCCGATCAGCGCGTCGACCGCCTGATCCATGTCGGCGTCCGGCATGATGATGGCGTGGTTCTTGGCACCGCCGAAGCATTGGCAGCGCTTGCCGGTCTGGGCGGCGCGCTCATAGATGTACTGCGCGATCGGCGTGGAGCCGACGAAGCCGACGGCCTTGATATCGGGATCGTCGAGGATGGCGTCGACCGCTTCCTTGTCGCCGTTGACAACGTTGAGGATGCCGGCCGGCAGGCCCGCTTCGATCATCAGCTCGGCCAGCTTCATCGGCACGCCGGGATCACGCTCGGACGGCTTGAGGATGAAGGCGTTGCCGCAGGCGATCGCGGGCGCGAATTTCCACATCGGGATCATCGCCGGAAAATTGAACGGCGTGATGCCGGCGACGACGCCGAGCGGCTGGCGCAGCGAGTAGATGTCGATGCCGGGACCGGCGCCTTCGGTGTACTCGCCCTTCATCAGATGAGGGATGCCGCAGGCGAACTCGGCGACTTCGAGGCCGCGCTGGATGTCACCCTTGGCGTCGGGCACGGTCTTGCCGTGCTCGCGCGCGAGCAACTCGGCGAGCTTGTCGTAGTCGCGCTGCACCAGCTCGACGAATTTCGTCATGACGCGGGCGCGGCGCTGCGGATTGGTCGCAGCCCACTCGGGCTGTGCTGCGCGGGCATTTTCCACGGCGGCGCGGACTTCAGCCTTCGACGCCAGCGCAACCTTGGCCTGGACGTCGCCCGTCATCGGCTCGAAAACGTCGGCCGTGCGGCCCGAGGTGCCCTTGACCTCCTTGCCACCGATGAAATGTCCGACTGCGCGCATGGAATGAACTCCTTAGGTCCCGGTCTGATAGCTTTGACAAATCCTATCGACCTGCATTTTATAGGATTCAAGTCTGAGATAATGCACCATAGATGTGCGAAAATGCTGGATCAAGGTCACATCGATTGGGACGACTTCCGCTTCGTGCTGGCCATCGTGCGGGGCGGCTCGGTGTCGGCTGCGGCAAAACAGCTTGGCGTGGACCACGCCACGGTGATCCGTCGCGTCGACCGGTTGGAAAAGCACCTCTCGGCCAAGCTATTTGACCGCCGCAAGACCGGCTACCTCCTCACCGAGGCCGGCCAGCGCGTCGCCGACAGCGCCGAGGCGATGGAATCCACCATCGTCGCCAACCAGGAGCAGGTTGGCGGCTCGGTGGCGCGGCTGACCGGCACGGTGCGGATCGGTGCGCCCGACGGGTTCGGCACCGCTTTCCTGGCACCGCGGCTCGCGCCTTTTGCCGACCGATATCCTGACCTCGATCTGCAACTTGTAGCCACCGCGCGACTGTTCAGTCTCTCCAAGCGCGAGGCTGATATCGCAATCAGCCTGACCATGCCGAAGGAAGGCCGCATCGTCGGCCGCAAGCTGCTGGATTATCGCCTTGGGCTCTATGCCGCCCCCGCCTATCTCGATCGCTTCCCGAAGATCGCCTCGCGCGAGGTGCTGCCGCAGCATCGTTTCGTCGGCTACATTGAGGAGCTCCTGTTCACGCCGGAGCTCGACTATCTGCCGCAGGTGTCGCCGCGCATCTCCGCGCGCTTCCGCAGCGCCAATCTGATCGCGCAACTCAATGCGACGCTGTCAGGCTTCGGCATCGCGGTGCTGCCGCATTTCATGGCGAGCGACTATCCGCAGCTTGTCGCGGTGCTGCCGGAAGAGATCTCGATCACGCGGACGTTCTGGATGCTGATGCACGCCGACAGCAAGGATCTCGCGCGGATCCGGGCGGTGGCGGATTACATCGGCGAGATCGTGGAGCGCGAGCGGGCGCTGTTTGCGGGGCGATAAAACACCGCTCTCGTAGGGTGGGCAAAGGCGCGCCAGCGCCGTGCCCACGATCTTTCTCGAGCGGCGACAGATGGTGGGCACGCTCCGCTTTGCCCACCCTACGGTATCTCGCCTAGTTCTGCTTCTTCCTCGCCGGTGCAGACTTCGCAGGCTCACGGCGCGCGCCCTCCAGCGCGCTGTCCTTGCCCGCCTTCAACACCTCATCCGACAGCTCACTGGAGCCCGCAATGCGCGCCAGCAGCATGGTGCCGGCCATCGTGGCCAGCGTGGCGATCGCCTGTTTGCGCGCGGCCTTGCGCGGCAAATTGGGGATGAAATCGGTCATCATCTCGACCATCTCGTCGAGCTTGCCGGAAAAGGCCTTTCGCGTCTTCGGACTCTCGCGGGCGATCTCGGCGCCGAGCGCGGGGATCGAGCAGCCATGGCCGGGATTGTCGCGGTGGAGCGCCGAAAGATAAGTGTCGACGATCTGGGCGAGCTGCTTCTCGGGCGCGACCTGATCGGATTGCTTGCGCCAGTGCTCCATCGAGCGGTCCATGGCGTAGGCGAACGCCTCGATTACCAGCGCCTCGCGGGAATCGAAATGGGCGTAGAAGCCGCCATGGGTCAGGCCCGCCTCTTTCATGAGGTCGGCAACACCGATGCCGTGGGCCCCCTTTTCGCGCAGTCGCACCGAGGCCTTCTTCACGATGCGATCGTGGGTTTCCTGCTTGTGTTCCCGAGAATAGCGCATGCGGCTCTCATTGGATGTCGGAGGTCATCTCATAACACGGATATCGGTCCAGCGGCGCATTAATTCCCGGTAAAATTGTTGCCGATCATGGAAAAGGTTGCAGTTGCATGGACTGCGAGGGCGCCCTTGCCGTCGCGCACGAAGCCTTCGGTGTAGCTCGTCTGCCGCCCCAGCTTGATGATCTTGCCTTCGGCCGAGATCAGTCCCGAGCGGACCGAGAGCGGACGCAGGAAGGTCATCTTCAGGTCGAGGGTAACCGACCCCTGCCCTGCCTCCAGCCGCGTCGAAATCGCGCAGCCCATGGCGGTGTCGAGGAGCGCCGCAGCGGTCGCCCCATGCAGCAGGCCGATGGTATTTTCGAGATCCTCGCGCGGCTCCAGTTCCATCACGATCCGGCCCGGCTCGACCACGGCCATGACGAAGCCGATCAGCTTTGCAAACGGCGGCGAGGGCAGTCGGCCATCACGGATGCCCAACATGGCGTCGATGCCGGACAAGCCCATCGCCACTTTTGCAACGGGCGCAGGCACCTGCCAGTCCACCAAGCGCTCGCGGCGCTGCGCTGGCGAAAACAGGTCGAGTTGAGCGGAATCGGTCATGGGCGGCCTCTTTGTATGATCATCATCATACTATGCTGCGGACTTCCCGCTGGCAACTCCGTCCCCGCCGCTTGACAAGGGAGGCATTTCGGCCCGGAAGTAATTCCGACCGGTGCGCCTCGCGCCTGTCCACGAAACCTTCGAGATGCCACGATGGAAATGCTCAACAATCACTGCGGCGTGACGCGCGATGCGCGCGGCGTCGTCCATGTCGCGATCTGCAATGCCGGATCGCTCAACATTCTGGGCTCGCCCGTGACCGATGCGGTGCGCGAAGGCCTGCAACAACTCGCCACTGATCGCAGCATTCGAGCCGTGGTCCTGCGCGGCCAAAGCGAAAAGAGCATGATCGGGGGCGCCGACATCAAGGAGATGGCGAAGCTCGACCAGAAATCGGCCGAGGCGTTCATCAGCCGCCTGCGCGACCTCTGCGAAGCCGTACGCCAATTCCCTGCCCCCGTGATCGCACGCATGCCCGGCTGGTGCCTTGGCGGCGGGCTCGAAGTGGCTGCCGCCTGCGACTTCCGTATCGCCGCACATGATGCGCATTTCGGCATGCCCGAGGTTCGCGTCGGCATCCCCTCGGTCATCCACGCCGCCCTGCTGCCACGCCTGATCGGCTGGGCCCGCGCGCGCTGGCTGGTGATGACCGCTGAAAACATCGACGCGCCGACGGCGCTGGCCTGGGGCCTGATCGACAAGATCGCGCCGGCCGGCGGACTGGATGCCGAGATCGAGCACCTCGTGCACGCGCTGCTCGAATGCGGCCCCGAAGCGCTGCGGTCGCAGAAGGCATTGCTGCGACAGTGGGAGGAACTGCCGCTGACGGAGTCGGTGAACCTCAGCGTCAAGGTCTTCGGCGAGTCATTCCTGACCGACGAGCCGACGCGACTGATGCAGGCGTTCGTGAACCGGAAGCGGTGACCTGTCATCGGTGTCGTCCCGGCGAAGGCCGGGACCCATAACCACCGAATTCAATCTGACGAAGACTCCGAGTTACCATCTCGCCTCATTAACACTCGCTGCGGAGTATGGGTCCCGGCCTCTGCCGGGACGACTTGAGGGAATCTCATCCGAACCACGACAATTTCTCATGCCGGGCGCGGTTGCATTTTTTGCGCCGCATCATATGATGATCATAATCTCACTTGTCATCGCCAGGGAGTCTTGTCATGGCCGAAGCAGCCGATCCCGTCGTCATCGTCTCCGCCGCCCGCACCCCGCTCGGCCGCTTCATGGGCGAATTGTCGCCGCTCGCAGCGCATAAGCTCGGATCGCACGTGATCAATGCGGCGCTGGAACGCGCCAAGCTCGCGCCCGAGAAGGTCGACGAGGTCTTCATGGGCTGCGTGCTGCCGGCCGGCCAGGGCCAGGCGCCCGCGCGCCAGGCGGCACGTGGCGCCGGCCTGCCCGATGCCACCGGCGCGACCACCGTCAACAAGGTCTGCGGCTCCGGCATGAAGGCCACCATGCTGGCGCACGACATCATCCGCGCCGGCTCGGCCGAGATCGTCGTCTCCGGCGGCATGGAGAGCATGAGCAACGCGCCGTATCTGCTGGCGAAGGCGCGCGGCGGCTATCGCGCCGGTCATGACCGCATCATCGATCACATGATGATGGACGGGCTCGAGGATGCCTACGAGACCGGCCGCTCCATGGGCGACTTCGGCGAGGCCACCGCGGAAGCCTATCAGTTCACCCGCAAGGACCAGGATGCCTATGCGATGGAGACGCTGAGCCGCGCCCGCAAGGCGGTCGAGGGCGGCGCATTCAAGGTCGAGATCGCGCCGATCACACTGACCGAGAAGGCGGGGCCGCGCATCGTCGCCAATGACGAGCATCCGCTGAAGGTGGATCCCGCCAAAATTCCCGGACTGAAGCCGGCGTTCCGCGCCAATGGCACGATCACGCCCGCAGCCTCCTCCGCAAACGCCGATGGCGCCGCCGCGCTGGTCCTGACCAAGCGCTCGCTTGCCGATCGTAACGGGCTGCCTGCACTCGCCGAGATCAAGGGCCATGCCACGCATAGCCAGGAGCCGCAATGGTTCACCACGGCGCCGATCCCGGCGATCCGCAAGCTGCTCGACAAGGTCGGCTGGAGCGCCGGTGACGTCGACCTGTTCGAGATCAACGAAGCGTTCGCTGTCGTCGCGATGGCGGCGCAGCGCGATCTCGGCATTCCCCGCGAGAAGCTGAACATCAATGGCGGCGCCTGCGCACTCGGTCATCCCATCGGTGCCACCGGCGCCCGACTGATCGTGACGCTGTTGCATGCGCTCGAGGCCAACAACCTCAAGCGCGGCGTCGCGGCACTCTGTATCGGCGGCGGCGAAGCCACCGCGATCGCGGTGGAGCGTCTCGCGCACTAGCTGCCGCGACGTCCTGAATTGAGGGAAGTCTGTCATTTCAGACTTCCCGTTTCCGTGCCAGACTGCAACAATGACGCGGGCGTCCCGGAGCCCGCCAACCTGGATTGAGGGGCAATGATCTCGAACTGGCTTTCGGCCGCGCTCGGCCGTCGCAACATCCACTACGGTTGGGTGATGGTCGGCGTGACCTTCTTCGCCGCTCTGATCAGCGCCGGCACGGTCGGCGCGCCCGGCGTGTTCATCGTTCCCTTGCAGAAGGAGTTCGGCTGGAGCACGGCGGAGATCTCATCTGCGCTTTCAATCCGCTTCATCCTGTTTGGATTGATGGCACCGTTCGCAGCCGCCCTCCTCAACCGCTACGGCCTGCGCAATGTCACGCTGACCGCACAGCTCATCGTCGTCTCGGCGCTGGTGGCCTCGCTCGGCATGACACAGGTCTGGCAGCTCGTGGCACTGTGGGGCGTGGTGATCGGCATCGGCACCGGCATGACCGCACTGGTGCTCGGCGCCACCATCGCGACGCGCTGGTTCGCAGCGCGGCGTGGCCTCGTCGTCGGCATCATGACCGCGAGCGTCGCCACCGGCCAACTCGTGTTCCTGCCGCTGCTGGCAAGCATGACCGAGCGTTACGGCTGGCGCCTGGCGCTCGGTTTCGTCTGTATCATGCTCGGCGTTTCCGCAGCGGC
The DNA here is from genome assembly GCF_024199935.1 of Bradyrhizobium sp. CCGUVB14. NCBI lineage: Bacteria > Pseudomonadati > Pseudomonadota > Alphaproteobacteria > Hyphomicrobiales > Nitrobacteraceae > Bradyrhizobium > Bradyrhizobium sp. CCGUVB14. Next base: position 4,652,537 of record NZ_JANADS010000001.1, on the reverse strand, counting down.
GGTCCTGCTCATCATGCGCGACCGGCCGAGCGATCTGGGCCTGCGTCCGTTCGGCGACGAAGGCACCGAGCCCCTGCCCGCGCCGCCGGTGAACCACGGCTCGATCACGGGCGTGGCGCTCGGCACGCTGCGCGACGCCTCGAAGTCGAGCGCGTTCTGGATCCTGTTTGCGACCTTCTTCGTTTGCGGCGCCTCGACCAACGGGCTCGTGCAGGTGCATCTGATTCCGATGTGCCTCGACTTCGGCATCCCGCAGGTGCAGGCGGCGAGCCTGCTGGCGGCGATGGGCATCTTCGATTTCTTCGGCACTATCATGTCGGGCTGGCTGTCGGACCGCTATGACAATCGCTACCTGCTGTTCTGGTACTACGGTCTGCGCGGGCTCTCGCTGATCTTCCTGCCGTTCAGCGATTTCTCGTTCTACGGCCTGTCGATCTTCGCGATGTTCTACGGTCTCGACTGGATCGCCACCGTGCCGCCGACGGTGCGGCTGACCGCGCAGAAATTCGGACCCGAACGCGCTAATCTGGTGTTCGGCTGGATCTTCGCCGGCCACCAGCTCGGCGCCGGCACCGCCGCCTTCGGCGCGGGCCTGTCGCGGACGCTGCTGCAGAGCTACCTGCCCGCCTTCTTCGTGGCCGGCGCACTCTGCGTGTTCGCCTCGCTGATCGTGCTGGCGCTGTCGCGGCAGCCAAAACCGCAAGCAAAGCCGGCGATGGCCTAGTACCGGAGCGTGGTGGTGACGCCGAACACGGCGGCGTCACCGATCCGCGACACGCCGGTCGGATCGTTCGGGTTCGGAATGCCCCCGGACGGCCTGCGCACATATTGGAAGTAAGGCGCGATCAGCCAGCCCGGCTTGATGTGCGCCTCATAGATGATTTCAAGCAGGCCCTCGCTGCTGCGTACCGGGCTCTGGATCCCGCTGAAGATCTGCGTGTCGACATCGAGGCTCCGGGCCGCCCCCGAGATCCGCATGTAAGCAAGCCCGATGCCGAACCGATCGAGCGGACGACCGGGCGTAAAGCCGACAAAGCCGACGCCGCCGTCAACATAGAGATCGATCAAATTGCGATCCGGCGGGCTGTAGGCGATGCGGCCGAACGCGGTAACGCCGGGTATCGAGGCCGACACGGTCTTTTCGATTTCCGTCCCCGGCGGCCGCCAGAGCGCCTGCTCGACGACCGCGTAGATTCCGTAATTGCCGCGAAGCTTCGCGGGAATACCGGATCCGGTCGGGTCTGCGAGCGAAAAGCCGTCCGCGGTGAAGCGCTGGCTGTCGAAGTCGCCGAAATGATACCAGCCGCCGGGCGTGACGTTGCCGGCAAGCGTGCTTGCGCCGATGTCGACGTGATAGTCGAAATGGACCTGCCCGATGACCCACGGCGGATCATTGACACGAAATGCGAGGCCGTGATTGTCACGCGTCTGCGGATCACCGTCGCCGGGGGCGGCCGGATTGCCGTTGAACACGGCACCGAAGACGGTGACGTTGTCCGCGACCTGAGCCTTGAGCCGAATACCGGGCACCGCGATCGGCGGCGCCGGGCCGCCGGCCGGCAAATTGGTCGCCTTGATGGCGGGCCAGCCGAAGGTGCCGTTGATGAAGAGGTCGTCGGTCTGGCTGTCGAAGAACTCGACGTCGGCCGCCTGCTGGCCGGCCCTGATGTTCAAGCGGTCGTTGAAGAAGCTCTGCTCGAAATAGGCGTTGTAAAGCCGCTGATCTGGCAGCGCCTCGATCTCGCTGATGGTGGCGAGATTCTGGATGTAGTTCCGGCTGAGCCCGCGACCGTAGATGATGTAGCCGTTGGCGTAGAAGCGTCCGCCGGTCCAGCCGACGAGCTTGTCGAGATCGGCATCGACCGACAGATCGAGCCGGCCGAAATGGATGGCGCCGCGCGAGACCCCGCCCGAGACATTGCCGATATTGTCGGCAATGTAGGTCGCGCCGAAATTCAGTCCCTTGTTGGCGAGCCCGTCATGCCATTCGTTGAACCATTTCGGGAACAGCCAGTCGGCGGCGCTCTCGTCCTTGGCGCCGGCGAATGCGCTGGTGCTCGCGAACAGCACCACGGCGATCACGAGCGAGCGTCGCAACGCCAATGTTGGGGCAATCGCATTCACGGCCGACACCGGCTGGCCTGCGCTATTTCTTGAAGATGCCGGTGCGCCGCATGAACAGATAGGCAAGGCCGATCGAGCTCACCATGAGCGCCGCCGCCCAGAGAAAGCCCTCGTCCACGTCGGTGAGCGGCAGGCCCTTGGTGTTCATACCGAAGATGCCCGTGATCAGCGTCGGCGGCAGCAGCAGCGTCGTCACGATCGAGAGCGTGTGGAGGTGGCGGTTGCTCTCCTCCTCGTTCTTGAAGCGCAGCTCCTCCTCGAGCAGGCGGCTGCGCTCGCGCAACTCGACGATGTCGTGGTCGAGCCCGTCGAGCCGCTGGGCGAGCTTGCCGGCCTGAATACGAAGCCCCGGCGACAGATGATCGGTGTTCTTCTGGTCGAGCCGGTGGAACAGCACGCGCAATCCCGTCAGCTGGCGGTGCAGGCGGACGCAGGTCCGGCGCAACCGACCAAGCGTGCGGCGCATCTCCGGCTTGGCTTCGTCGGCGAGGATGCGTTCCTCGATGCCGTCGATTTCCTGGCCGAGCTTGTCGGCCATCCGATCGAGCGTGTCGGCGACCTCGTCGACGATCTTTTCCAGGAGATGGGCGACGTTGTCGACGCGGTAGCCGCCTTCGAGCACGCGGCGCGTCGCATCCGCCGAGCAAAGCGCCTGGTGACGGCCGGAGACCAGGAGATGCTCGGTCATGGCGAAGCGCAGGAACGCGGTCTCTTCCGTTGCAGCATCGATGTCGCGAACCAGATCGGAGAACACGCCGTAGACGCAATGGTCGATGACGTGAAGCTGCTGGAACGTGTCGCTCGACAGCAAGAGATCGCGCGCAAGCGGCGGCAGCTGTGATGCTGCGATCCACGGCCGCACGCGACCATCTGTCAAATTGAAATGCAGCCAGAGTCGGCCATCATGGCTGAACTCGATCGGCTGGTCGATCGGCAGCGCCTCAGCGCTGCCGTCGCCATGCAAACGAAACGCCCACACCAGTCCAGGAATGACAGGCGCGACACCCGATGTCGCGCTGACAAGCATTGCCGGCTCGGCCATGCTGACCCCATATCATTGCAGCCCAATCCCGGGGGGCCGTTATTGGCCTCCTCCGGGTCCTCCGTGCAGTCAATTACGCCAGTGTTACAGTTTGATGATGGCGCGCCGCCCTATTCCGCGGCGAGCCCCGTCGCGGCCTGGGCTTCCTTGATGTAATCGTGCACGACGCGGCCGAACGGCAGTGTCAGGTCGGCGATGTAGTGATGCGCGCCGATGCAGCGGCGGACCGGGAAATCCGCAACCGGCGCGTTGACGTGCGGCACCAGATGCAGCCGGCCGGGTCCCATCCAGGACCCCTTCGGCACGATGTCGATCAGGTTGATCGCGACGAGTTGGCAGACCTCGAGATGGCCGTCGACGCCGGGGATCATCTTCAGATTGATTTGCGTCTTCGACAGCGTGGCGCGGGTGAGATCGCCGTTGCCGGCCATGCTCTCGTGCTTGTAGCCCATCGTGCCCATGGCGACGAGCTGGCCGGCATATTCAAGCGTGCCCGTCAGTGTATCCTTGACGATCTCGAGTTTCGGGTGGGCGTACTTCTTCGGGAAGCCCCAGATCTCACGGCCCGCCGCAATCGGCGGATCATCATCGAGATACATCTGCGAGACGAAGTTGACCTCCTCGCCGTGCAGCCGCGCCGGGATCACGAGGCCGGATTCGGTGTAGCTGCCGAAGCCGGAGGAGTCCGGCATCTTGATCCATTCGTAGTGCACGATCGGCTGGTCGATCGGCTCCAGCGGCTCAGGCAGGCCGGCACGGATCAGGTCCGGGTCGGTCTCGTAGGTGATCACCAGGAATTCGCGGTTGACGAAGCGGTACGGGCCGGCCGGATAGCTCGGCCCGGCGGCCGGCATGGACGGAAGCCTCAGCACGTCTTCCCTGCGCATCGCTGTCTCCTCTGGTGATCCGGCAAGTTCCGACTTCACGCAGATTGCTAGCTGCCGTCATTGACTGCGATGTGACCGATTTCCGTCAGGGACACGACCTCCCGCCATTCCCGTCGCGGTTGACCTGCATGCAAAGGCGGCATCGGCCTGCTTTGTCATCACGCCGTCACCACCGGCCGCAATCGTCCGGTGAAGGCTGGAGGCATCGCCATGGACGCTCGCACGTCGCAACCGACACATCAGACCCATCAGCCGCCCGCGCGGGGCTGGCGGCCCGAACGCTGCGATCGCGTCGCGCTGGTCCTGCAGGGCGGCGGCGCGCTCGGCGCCTACCAGGCCGGCGTCTACCAGGCGCTGCACGAGGCCGGCATCGAGCCCGACTGGGTCACCGGCGTCTCGATCGGCGCGATCAACTCGTCCATCATCGCCGGCAACAAACCGGAGAAGCGGCTCGAAGCGCTGCGCATTTTCTGGGAGCGCATCACCAACCGCAAGATCTGGCACTACACGCCGGACGGCGACATCTTCCGCCAGTGGCGCAACCTCTACAGCTCCTGGATGACATCGGCGATGGGCCAACCCGGCTTCTTCACGCCGCACCAGGTCAATCCCTGGTTCAGCCCGGTCGGCGCCAAGACCGCGACCAGCTACTACGACACGGCCGCGCTGAAGGCGACCCTGCTCGAGCTCGTCGATTTCGACCTCATCAACGAAAAGAAGATCCGCTTCGCGGTCGGCGCGGTGAACGTGCTCTCCGGCAACTTCATCTATTTCGACAACGCCCATGACGAGATCGAGCCGGAGCACATCATGGCTTCCGGCGCCCTGCCCCCGGCGCTGCCGATGGTGCGGATCGGCACCGATCATTTCTGGGACGGCGGCATCGTCTCCAACACGCCGCTGCAGCACCTGCTCGACCAGGAGGACGCGATCAATTCGCTGGTGTTCCAGGTCGACCTGTTCAGCGCGCGCGGTGTGCTGCCGCGCTCGATCCAGGACGTGATGGCCCGCCACAAGGACATCATGTATTCCTCGCGCACCCGTCACAACACCGACGTCTATCGCCGCACGCATAATCTCAAGGTGCTGCTCTACAAGGCCTTGGCGAAGATTCCGGACGAGCAGCTCTCCGACGAGGACCGCCAGCTGAAATCGAGCCTGCGCCGCATGCCGGAGATCGCGATCCTGCACCTGATCTACCAGCAGAAGGCCTATGAGGGCGACGCCAAGGACCACGAATTCTCGGGCACCTCGATGCGCGAGCATTGGACAAGCGGCTACGAGGACACCAAGCGCACACTGAAGCGCCGCGACTGGATCAAGATGCCCGACGAAGGCATGGGGCTCGTCGTGCACGACGTGCACCGGGAGACGGAGAGCGCCTGACGGGCGCTCTCGACAAAACGTCGAAAACAACCCCATGCACAGTAGAGATCGTTCAAGAATTTAGATTCGCGACGACTAGCCCCCCGGCACGCGGTTTGACTCGTCGTTTGACACGTCGGGCAAAACACCTGCACAATATCATCATTGCAAAATCGCACGACAGATCCGCTCTGCGCCAACGCGCGACGTGGCGAGCTTGCGCCCGGCGCCGTACATTGAGCGTTGAGAGCGTCAGACGGCAAGGTCAATCCGCGCGGTGCAGACAGTCACGATCCTCTGTGCCGCCAGCTTCGTAATGCCGCTGACCTCGTCGATGCGCGGGAGACAATCATGATTCAAGTCGTACAGGCCTTCGACCGAAAAGAGATCACCGAGCTCGCCAGTGACGACGCTGCCGCATTGGACGCGAAGTTCGAGACCGCGCGAAAGCTGCTCGCGGACCGAAAGGCCTGGCTGAAAACCCATCAGCGGATCGCCATCCTCCACAAGCTCGCCGATCTCGTTGCCGAGAAGCGGCAGGATTTCGGCATTCTGATCGCACGGGAGGGCGGAAAGCCGCTCACGGACGCATTGATCGAGACCGACCGGGCGATCGACGGCATCCGCTCGGCGGCGGATTTTCTGCGAACCCGCGCCGGGGTCGAGATCCCCATGGGCCTGACGCCCGCAAGCGACAGCCGCCGGGCCTGGACCATCAAGGAGCCGATCGGCATCGTCGCGGCAATCTCCGCCTTCAATCATCCCCTCAACCTGATCGTTCACCAGGTCGCGCCGGCGATTGCGACCGGTTGCCCGGTGATCGTGAAGCCTGCGGGCACGACGCCTCTGTGCTGCGTGGAACTGGTGAAGCTTGTTCACAAGGCCGGCATGCCCGAAGGCTGGGTCCAGACGTTCCTCCCGGAAGATCAAAGCCTTCCGGAAAAATTTGCGACCGACCCGCGCGTCGCCTTCCTCAGCTTCATCGGATCGGCGCGTGTCGGCTGGCACCTGCGATCGGTCATCACACCCGGTGCGCGCTGCGCGCTGGAGCACGGCGGCGTCGCTCCCCTCATCATCGACCGCAGCGCCGATCTCGAGAAGATCATCGAGCCGGTCGTCAAGGGTGGATATTACCACGCCGGCCAGGTCTGCGTATCGGTCCAGCGGATCTACGTGCATTCATCGCTTCAGAAGGAATTCATCGACCGAATGACGGCAAGGGTCGAGGCCCTGAAGGTGGGAGATCCGACGCGTCCCGAGACAGAGGTCGGACCGCTGATCACCCCGCGGGAGGTCGAGCGTGTCGAAGGTTGGATCGCGGAGGCCACCTCTCGCGGAACGCGCCAGATCGGCGGCGGACGGCTGAGCGAGACGACCCTCAAACCATCGATTCTCGTCTCGCCACCGCGCGACGCAAAAGTCTCCACCCTGGAAGTCTTCGGGCCGGTGACCTGCGTCTATCCGTTCGATCGCATCGACGATGCGATCGCAGAAGCCAATTCACTTCCGGTCTCGTTCCAGTCCGCGATCTTCACGCGCGATCTCGCCACGGCCCTCGATGCGGCGGAGCGCCTCGATGCGGCGGCAGTGATGATCAACGATCACACGGCCTTCCGCACCGACTGGATGCCCTTCGCGGGTCGTCGCGTATCGGGCCACGGCGTTGGAGGCATCCCTTATACGATGCACGAGATGACCGCGGAGAAGATGATCGTGTTCAAGTGAACGTGACCCCGCAGTCAGACGCGCAGGCCAGCACCTGCTCGCGCAGCGACCTAACAGGAAAAACCTAACTCTAGCGCGAGGCCATTCGCGACGCGTCCTCGCCGAGCTGCTGGCCCTGGGCGAGCCTCTGCCTGATCATTCCCATGACGGAGGTCACGTCCTCGAAGGCTCTGGAGTGCGCATCATCGCCGCCCAGGTGCGTCAGGTCGAACACCGCGATCTTCTGCTGCGCAAGCGCACTTCTGTACGGCTCGTCCTGCGGATTGAATTCGCCGAGACGGGCTGTTCCTCCGGCAAGGGACCTCGATATTTTCAGAGCAACATCATCCTGAGACAGGAACAGCCCGATGCGGGGACGCCGCGGTCCCGCCGCACTGATCTGGCTGATGAACTCGTCAAAGCCGATGTCGGGCGCGACAAGCGCGACATTCTTCAGCTTCGAGGGCGGTCCACCGTGCTGTGCCCTGTTCCGCAGCGCATCGAGCGTCACCAGGCAGCCCATGGAGTGGCAGACGAACGTGATCTCCTTGATCGCCGGATTGGCGTTCACGCTGTCGACCAGTGCTGCCAGCGCCGCACCCGATTGTCCCGCGACCTTGCGGTCGTATTCGTAGGAGCCGAGGTTTCCGGCGCCCTGCGATGGCCACGAAAACAGGATGGGAATGACGGGAATCCGGCCGTCATGAACGAACTGGGCGTAGCGGTACACCGCGTCGTCAAAACGGTTGTTGAAGCCGTGAACGAAGACCATCGCCTTGTTGAGATGCCTGGCCTTTACCGCGTTGGTCATGGCAGCGTTGAATCCGGCGCGATCCAGATAGCCCGCCGATGCCGTGACGAACTCCTTGCGCGGATCGCCGGGGGGCGAGAGCGGCCACTGGATTTCACCCACCGTGCGCGATCCGTCCGGCGGAATCGACACGATCACTTCTGCGAACGCCATCTCGCCGGACTGCTCGCGGCTGAACATCTCGCCGGGATCGCTGCCGGATCGCGTGCGCGTTGTTCCGATCAGGATCGGGACTCGGGAGGTTGCTTCAACGGCCTCGCTACTCGGGATCAGCACGCCTTGCAGGGGGCGCAACGTGCAGGAGGCGGAGGCCAGAACCGTCAACGCGACAGCAGCGACATGCAAAGACGCAACTGTACGGCGCCGCAGATACATCCCGCCCTCCTCCCGGCGTCCCCTTCCACGATCAGGAACAGTTTTGCACGTTCCTCTCGTCGGTCTCAACCATCGACGTGGCCAGCAGGCGCAACCTGTACCAAAATGGGCTGCGCGGAATTCCGCTTGATCCAGATCAATGTTCACTTGCGCCCGTCGTCAACGGCCGCAAATCGATGCGCTAGAACTTCGGCCCCAGGCCTCCCGCCCCGCCCGGCCCGCCACCACCGCGCCCGCGCCGTCCGCCGCCGTCAGACGGCGGCGATGAGCCGCCTTTCAGTTCTGCAGCCGTGACCTTGCAGTCCGCGTTCGCGTCGTACTGGCCGATGAAGCGGCTTGGCTTGTCCACGAGCTCGGAGCGGCTCACCTTGCCGTCGCCGTTGTCGTCGAAATAGCCGAGCTCCGCCTGGGCGAAACTCCGCTCGGCGCGTCGGATGACGGGGAATTCCGACGCGCTCAGAAAGCCGTCGCGGTTCTTGTCGGCCAGCCGGAACAGCTGGTCCATGTATCGCTTCCATTCATCGCAGGTGTAGGTGCCGTCGTGGTCGTAGTCCCAGATCGGCGGCCCGTCAGGAAGAGGATCCGCGCGCGGCGGCGTCCCGCCTCCGGGGGGGATTTGTGCGCGAGGTTGACCGATGGAAGCGAGAAAGAATATCGCGGTGAGCAAATGCCTGACGGCCCGTGATGCGCGCACCGTCACTTCACGTCCTTGTTCAGTTCGATCGCGACTTCCGACATCCAGGACCCCGGTGCCTCCATCAGGAACGACTGATGATTGGCCTTGGTCTGGATCGTCACCAGCGCGGCCACGGTGTTTCCTTCGATGCGCGCCTCGATCAAGCCGTCCTTGTTGGTGCCGGTGACCTTGCCGCCCTGCCGATACTCGTGCTCGAACCAGTTTCCGGACAGCTCGGTCCCGTTTTGATCGATGTTCGCGGACAGGACCATCTTGTACGCATCGCTCGCGCAGCGCAGGTCGAGGCTTACGGAACGTCCTGGCTTGGTGATGTCGTACGCCACCTTGCAGCGCACCTTCTCACGCGGGCCGTCCGATGGCTTCATCGAACCGGTGCCCGACCATGTGCCGCCGAGGCTGTCGAACACCGGCTCTGCGTGCGCCGATGTGATGCTTGCGAGCATCAGGCAGGCCACGCCTGCGCCAAGACGTGTCGCCGAAGGTTTCAATCGCATCTGCCAATCCTGCTTGCGGGGTCGGGGCCCCTCCTAGGACGAGACAGCCGCAAGATGTTGGCGAACATGTTTGGAGATGTTGCCAAGATTGTCCCGGTGTGACCGATATTGCCGTTAGACTTCGCGGCCCAAACGTGGACAATGCCCTTAAAGCGCTTCGCGCGCGCAGTGCACACCAAGATGCGCCAGGGGAAACAAAATGCCGACTGCCTTCCCGTCACCCGTACCCGCCATTCCGACCGCACCTGTGACCGCAGAGCTACGCGACGCCCTGCGCGCGATCGTCGGCGAGAAGGGATTTATCGAAGACGAGCACGCCAAGCAGCCGTTCGTCACGGACTGGCGGGGGCTGCTGGTGGGCGGCGCCGGGGCCGTCATACGTCCCGGCAGCACCGAGGAGGTCTCGAAAGTGGTCCGGCTATGCCACGACCACGGCGTCGCGATCGTGCCACAGGGCGGCAACACCGGGCTGATGGGCGCCGCCACGCCCTGGCCCGCCCATACCGGCATCGTGCTGTCGCTCGGCCGGATGAACCGCGTGCTGGACGTCGATCCCGTCGGCTATGCGATGACGGTGGAGGCCGGCTGCGTCTTGCAGATGCTGCAGGAGACCGCGGCCAGGCACGACAGGTTTCTGCCGCTGAGCCTTGGCGCCGAGGGCTCCTGCATGATCGGCGGCAATCTCTCGACCAACGCCGGCGGCGTGCAGGTGCTGCGCTACGGCAACGCGCGCAACCTCGTGTTCGGTCTCGAGGTCGTCCTGCCCAACGGCGACGTCTGGAACGGACTGCGTGCGCTGAAGAAGGACAACACCGGCTACGACCTCAAGCACCTCTTCATGGGCGCCGAGGGCACGCTCGGCATCATCACCAAGGCCGTCCTCAAGCTATGGCCGGCGCCGAAGGACGTCGCCACGGCGTGGCTGGCGGTCCGCGATCCGCGCGCGGCGCTGGAGATCCTCTCCGAAGCGCATGCGGCCTCCGAGGACAATGTCGGGTCCTGCGAGCTCTTGAGCCGCGCGGCCGTCGACCTCGTAATGCGCCACATTCCCGGCGTCCAGGACCCGCTCAAGGCGGATACGCAATGGTACCTGCTGCTCGAATGGTCGTCCTCGCGCCCCCGGCAGGACGGGGCCACCGGCATGTCGGAGAAGCTCGAGCAGTTTCTCGCCGACCAGCTCGAGGCCGGTCGCGTGATCGACGCGGTGATCGCGCAGACCGTCAGCCAGTCGCGCAACATGTGGCGCATCCGGGAAGCCATGGCCGAGGCCTCGCGCGCCGAAGGACCGGGGATCAGCTACGACATGTCGGTGGCGATCTCAAAAATTCCGGAGTTCATCGACAAGGGGCTCAAGGCCGTACTCGATATTCTCCCGAGCATTCGCCCCTATCCTCTGGGGCATATCGGCGACGGCAATCTGCACTTCTCGTTCATGGGGCCGAAGGGCATGGATCAGCAGACGCTGAACCAATACACCGCCGCGATCACGCGGGCCGTCAACGATATCATCGCCTCGATGGGCGGCTCGATCTCGGCGGAGCATGGCATCGGCATCGAGAAGCTCGACGAGCTCAGCCATTACCGCTCGAAGACCGAGCTCGACATCATGCGCACCATCAAGCGCGCGCTCGACCCGCAGAACATCATGAATCCGGGGAAGGTGCTGCGGGTGTGATGACGTCCGAGCACCCTCCCCGTCGTCTCAAGCGCGCGGGTTGACGATGGTGTAGCCCCGCAATGAACGTGCATGCATGCGCGTGGCGTGACCGCCCGAATTGGCGTCATAGGCCATCCACATGTCGCCGCTGAGATGCTGCTCCAGAACGAAGACGTGCCCGCGGCGCGCCGCAACCATTCCCGGCGCCGGCGCCGTCCGCGGGAAACGCAGCCAATTGGCCGCGAGGTTCAATTCCGGCACGATACGGCCGAACACGCGCAGCGCCGCGCCACAACCGCAGAAGGACGAGGGACACCCGGCCGGACGACCGCCAATGACGCGATCGCCACCGGACACGCTGATTGTCGTGGCGCGGCTTCCCGCGTCAGTCATCGTCATTTGGGTTGCCCGATAGGCTTGCAATGCCTGGCGGGGAGCCCGCTCGCGTCGCGCCTGCGGATACGAGAAGTCGCAGGGCATGGTGATGTTGCACCCGGGCGCTTGAAGATTGCGCGAGGGCCGCGCTTCCGAAGCAACTGAACTAACTGCAATTAAAAAACACGCAGAAATTACTAACTTCATCATTGCAGGACTCCGGTTGGAGGGCCCTGCCCCGGCGACGAGCTACAGATATCGGTTTGACCGAAATGGGCCTGAAGCGCGGCGAAAGATGGCCGGATTTGGGCGCCGTCGCCTCGGATGTGTTCCCGCTCGCCCCGATTGCGACGACGCAATCCAGACGTGTCCGCGGTGAGAGGATCAATTGCGGCGCTTCCGCCTTGGCTCTCCGAGCTTGCGCGGACAGGACGCTGGCAATGACGGCGGGACGTTAGGGCCGGATCGTCATGTTCTCCGGCGGCCCTGCTTTTCGCAACGGCTCGGCCAGCCGCGCGAACTCGCACAGCAGCGAGCGGGTCTTGCGCGGATCGATGATCTCCTCGACCCAGAATTTTTCGGCCGAGCGGAACGGCGAGCGCAGCTTGTTGAGCCGTTCCTGGATCTCGTTGAGCTTGGCTTCCTTGTCCTCGGCCGCGTCGATGTCGGCGCGGTAGGCGGCCTCGATGCCGCCTTCGAGCGGCAGCGAGCCCCAATAGGCCGACGGCCAGGCGTAACGGATCGAGAAGCGGTCGGCCGGCTGATGCACGACGCCGGCGACGCCGAAGGCATTGCGCAGGATCACGGTGCACCAGGGCACGGTGGTCTGGTTGACCGCGGCCATGGCGCGCACGCCGTGGCGGATGGTCGCCGCCTTCTCGGCATCGAGACCGATCATGAAGCCGGGGCAATCCATGAGATAGACGATCGGCAGATGGAAGGTCTCGGCGAAGTCGACCCAGCGCACCACCTTCTGGCAGGCATCCGCCGTCCAGGAGCCGCCATAGTGAAAGCTGTCGCTGGCGAGCAGCATCACCGCCCTACCCTCGAGCCGCGCGAGGCCCACGATGATCGGCTTGCCGAAATTGGAAGCGACCTCGAAGAACGAGCCCTTGTCGACGACCTGCTCGATGATCGGCCGCATCTTGTAGACCTGCTTGCGGTTGCGCGGCACCGCATTCATCAGCGCCTCTTCGCTGCGCTCCGGATTGTCGATGCAGGGCAAGGTCGGCGGCAGCTCGTAAACCGATGACGGCAAATACGAGAGGAAGCGCCGCGCGCAGGCAAAAGCCTCCTCCTCGGTGTCGACGGCATGATCGACCGCGCCGGCGCGGGTCTGGATATCCGCGCCGCCGAGTTCTTCTTTCGAGAGGTTCTGCCCAAGCGCCTTCACCACCGGCGGACCGGCGACGAACATCGCGGACTTCCGCGTCATGATGGAATAGTGGCTGGCGGCCAGACGCGCAGCGCCGAGGCCCGCAACCGAGCCGAGGCCCAGCGCGACCACCGGAACGCGCGACAAGTTCTCCGTCGTGAAGCGATACCAGCGCGTGCCGCCGATGCCACCCGGCAGGTTCGCCGCGCCCTTGGTCTCGATGGTCTTGACCGAGCCGCCGCCGCCGGAGCCCTCGATGATGCGCACGATGGGTAGACGGAGGTCGTGCGCCATCTCCTCCGCCATCAAGGGCTTTGCCGAGATCGACGCATCCGCCGAGCCGCCGCGCACCGTGAAATCGTCGCCGACGACAACCACGGTGCGGCCGTCGACGCGCGCGCGGCCGAACACGCAGTTCGCCGGCGTCACGGTCTTCAGCTCGCCTTTGGGATCGTACTCACCGATGCCGGAAACGGCACCGATCTCGTGGAAGCTGCCCTTGTCGATCAGTTTGTCGATGCGTTCCCGAACAGTCAGCCGGCCCTGGTCATGCTGTCGCTTGACCTTGTCAACGCCGCCCATCTCCCGCGCGAAGGCTTCGCGCCGGGCGAGCTCGTCGAGTTCCGGCTTCCAATTCATTCACTCCCTCCGAATTGATCGGCTTGTTATTGTTGTGCACGGCCATTGCGACCGGTTTGCGCGAGATGCGGTTGTTGAAGGCGTCGCCTTCCGCGCCCTCCATCAGGCTGCCGAGCGAACGGCCGAGCGCGACCATCACCGGCGCGACTTCGGCGTGGAGACGCTGCTCGTCAAACATCGCCGAGAGAAGGCCGATCGTGACGACCACGAAGGTCTGGTACTGCGGCGACCAGATCGGCACCGCCAGGCCATTGATGTGCGGGCTCCACAGGCCGCAGGCCGTGACATAGCCGCGCTCGCGCAGCGATTGCCGGTTGGCCTCGATGCGGGGCCTGAGGATCTTCGCCGCCTCGGGCGCTTCGCGCTCCATTTCGGCGATGTAGGCATCGCCGACTTCCGGCGACAAGGCCGCGGTATAGGCCGCGCCCGCAGCGGTCGAGGCCATCGAGATGCGGCTGCCTGTGCCCTCGTGCAGACCGAGCGCAGAGGCCGAGCGCGCGAACTGGAGATAGACGAGATGGAAGCGATCGGGCACGACGAAGCCGACGGTGCCAGGCAATTGGTCGGCGACTTCCTGCAGCCGCTGGCGGATCATGCTGCGCAGCTGCGCGCCCTTCATCATCGAGGCGCTCATCGCCACCGCACTCGGCCCGATGCGATATTTCTGGTCGCGCGGCAGGTAAACCAGCTGCCCCATGCGCGTCAGCGTGTGCGTGAGCCGCGACACGGTGGAACGCGGCAGGCCGCAGCGATTTGAAATCTCGAGATTGCCGAGCCTGCTATCGTGGCCCTCGAAGCATCGCAACACGTCGAACGCGCGCGACACCACCTGGATGACATCACCTTCACCGGCATCGCCAGCGAGTGCACCTTGCCTACTCAACCGCTCCGAACGTCGTCCCATGATCCCTACCGTTTGTTCCGCTCTGCGGAATTAAATTCCACTTGTGAAAGACGCTACCTCAGGCATTTTGCGACGACAACAAAAAGGCGATGGCATGCCAGAAATAAAGATCGTCACTGAAGTTGCGGGACGTATCTGCGCAACGCCCGTGCAAGTTGGAGGAACCGTCGCGGATGGCGAAGACGTTGTGATCGTCGAGGCCATGAAGATGGAGATCCCGGTGTCCTCGCCTGCGGCCGGCACGCTCAAATCACTGCTCGTGAAGATCGATGACCTTGTCGCCGAAGGCCAAGCGATCGCGATCGTCGCGAGCTGAGCACGCGCCGCCGCAGGTTCGTTGCAGTTTCCGTTGCAGTTTCTCGGCGGCTTCGGATCTGCGACAATCTGAAACAGATCATGATGCAATCGCGCGCGGCGTCTTGCGTTCGGGCGTTACAACAGAGCCGAACGGGTTGCGCATGTCAGGATTGCGTTGCACAAGGGTGGCGATGATAGCGCAACCGCCGCCCGCCGCCGCCTGGACCCGCTCGAAGCCGCCGCTGCTGCGGTTTCTCGACACATGCCTGAATGAGTTCTCCGCGGAGACCTCTGGCACAGTTGCGGATTATATTCCCGAGCTGAGCAAGGCCGACCCTGCCTATTTCGGCATCAGCCTCGCCACGCTCGACGGCCATGTCTATGAAGTGGGCGACTCCAGGGTGCCCTTCACCATCCAGTCGATGTCAAAGCCGTTCGTGTTCGCGCTGGCGCTGGATCTTCTGGGTGCGGGCAAGGTCGAAAGCGCGATCGGCGTCGAGCCCTCGGGCGATCCCTTCAACTCGATCCGGCTCAATGCGGAGAATCATCCGTTCAACCCGATGGTCAATGCCGGCGCGATCGCCTGCACCGGACTGATCCATGCGAGCAAGGGCGCTGATGCTTTCGAGCAGATCCGGCTCGCCCTCAGCCGCTTTGCGGGACGCGACCTCGCCGTCGACGAAGCGGTCTACACGTCCGAAAGTCAGACCGGCGACCGCAACCGCGCCATCGGCTATCTGCTCAAGACCAATGCGGTGATCTCGGACAATGTCGCCGGCGTGCTCGACGTCTATTTCCGCCAATGCGCGGTGCTGGTCACCGCGCGCGACATCGCGATCATGGCCGCGACGCTCGCCAATCGCGGCGTCAATCCGGTCACCGGCGAACAGGTGCTGACGCCGTATGCGATCTCGCGGACGTTGTCGGTGATGACCTCGTCGGGCATGTACGATTACGCCGGCGAGTGGATCTACCGGATCGGCATCCCCGCCAAGAGCGGCGTCGGCGGCGGCATCCTGGCCGCGCTTCCCGCCCGCCTCGGGCTCGGCAGCTATTCGCCAAGGCTCGACAAGCACGGCAACAGCGTGCGCGGCATCAAGGTCTGCGAGGCGCTGTCCTCGCACTACGATTTGCACATGCTCAACCGCAGCGATGACGCCCGCAACGCCGTCATTGCTGACTACGACATCGGCAAGAGCCCGTCACGCCGCGTCCGCCGCCAGCAGGAGCGCGACATCCTCGCCGCGCATGAAGAGGCCGTGCGGGTCATCGAGCTGGTTGGCACGCTGTCGCTCTCGGCGGTCGACTATGTCTCGCGCCGGCTGGCCGATCGACCGCGGCCGCAGTTCGTGATCTTCGATCTTCACCGCGTCACCTCCACCACGCGGGCCGGCGCACGCCTTGTGGCCGAAGCCTTCGAGCAGCTCGCCGCGCTGAACGTCACCGTGGTGATTTCCGGCGTCCGTCGCGCCTCCAAGGAATGGGACAGCTTGCGGGAATGGACCGCGGAGCTGAAGAACGTTCGCGATTTCTACCTGCTCGATACCGCGATCGAATGGGCCGAAGACCAGATCGTCTATCGCTATGGCGGTTCGATCGATTTCCACGAGACCACCGAGCTGTCCGAACAGCCGCTGCTCGACGGCCTCAGCGCCGAGGAGCTGACGGACCTCGCCTCGATCTGCACGATCAAAACCTATCACTCCGGTGCAAAGATCCTCACCGCAGGCGATCCTGCCGACGCCCTGTTCTTCCTGCGCAGCGGCGCCGTGCATGTCACCCTGCCCGATGGCGTCAGGCTTGCGACGCTGACCGCCGGCATGGCCTTCGGCGAGATGGCACTGATCGAGACCGCCCGCTCCGCCGACGTGTTCGCGGACATGGCGGCGACCGCGTTCGAAGTGTCGCTCAGGGATTTCGAGCGTTTTCGCCGGCAGCACCCGCGTGCCTCCGAGCGCATCATGCGCAACCTGGCGCAGCTCCTGGCCGATCGCCTGATCGTCGCCAACACCAAGGTCGATATTCTGACGTCGACGTAAGCGATCGCCTATCGGCTCGCCGCCTCGCTGATACGTCGCTTGATCTTGGCCGCGCTGGCCTTCAGCAATTCGGACGGCTGCTGGCCGGTCGCGGCGCACAGGCAGGCCCAGTAGTAGATGACATCGCCGAGCTCTTCGATTAGCCCCGCCTTGTCGAGCCAGTCGTCGCGCAGCAGCTTCTTGATGTGCTCGGCGACCTCGCCGGATTCACCGGCGAGGCCGAGCCCGAGATAGGACAGCCGTTCGTTCGAAGGATGCTCATCGACTTTCGCAACGGTCGCAGCCCAGGCCGCATATTCATCGATCGTCATGACCATCCCTCGCAAGCCTCGCTGTGGATCAGCCCACCACCTCGGTGACGGGTTGGAGATCGATCTCGAACGTCTCCAGGAACTTCGACGTCATGATGTAGAAGCCGACCGAGAGCTGCAGCTCGATGAGCGCTGCCGGCGTCAGCTTTGCGGCAATCGCCTTGAAGGTCGCATCCGTCGGCTTCCTCAGCTTCACGATCTCGTCGGTGAAGGCGAGCGCGGCGCGCTGCGTCTCGTCGAAACAGGTCGCAGCCTGCCAATTCTCCAGCGCCTCGTTCTGCGCGTCGGTGACGCCGACGTTCTTGCCGATGCGCTTGTGCGCGACGATCTCGTAGGGCGCCTCGCACAGAATGCCGGTGCGCGTGATCGCGAGCTCGCGCACGATGGGATCGAGCTCGCCCTTGTGGCGGATGGCGCCGCCGAGGCGGCAATACTGTTCAAAATAGCTCGGCGAATGCGACATCATGCGGAAGATGTTGGCATTGCGGTTCTTGTCGAGGATTTCGCGAGTGCGGTCGGACGCCTTGGACGGGTCGCTGTAGTCGATGCGGGCCATGATCACCTTGGGTCTTGTTGTCGTTTTTTGGACGACCCAAGACTATTCTTGCCCCGACGCAAGAGCAACATCATGCGGAGGACTTCGGCTCCGGAAATGCCGTCGGATCGGCAAAGCGCCTGACGATGTTGGTCACCAGCAGGGCCGCCACGTTGGCGTAGCCGTCGACCGGCAATGCGCCGATGAAATTCATCGAGCCGACCGAAAAGACCGCGCCGCCATTCGGCGTTTCGAAGAAGGTCAGGTCGGAGCGGATGATGTCCTCGCGCGACGCCGGCCAGGTATGGTCGTAGCGCTCTTCGTTGACGGGCTGATAGGTCGGATCATCGAGCACAGCGCGGCCGATGATGATCGCATGATGCGGCGTGCCGAGGCGCGTGTCCGCACGGTCGAGCTCGTGACCGGCCGCGCCTCCGCCCATGAAGCCGCGCTCGCCAAGCCTGGCACCGGGGCTCGCCAGTTCCTCGATCCCCTCGCGCATGAACGCGACGCGGGGATCGAGAATGCCGTCGAGGAAGGTGTAGGGGAACCCCTTGTATTCCCCTTGCGTGCTGAAGCCGACACCGACCAGCGCCTGCGGCGGCCGGCCAAGCCGTCGCCAGAGGCCACCATAGGACCCATCGAACGCATGATAGCTCTCGCCGGGCAGCGTTTCCCAGAGTCGGATGCCGCCCTCGGCGCGCCGCAGCTCGAAAGCCCAGGTGCCTGTCGCGTGCGGCACCACTTTCCAGTAGAAGCCGTTGCCGCCGAGATACATGAAGCGGCCGCCATTGCCGATATAGCCACCGAGCGCATCGAGCGTCTCGTGCGTATGATATTCCGGATGCTGGCCGGTCAGGACGACCGAATATTTCGACAGCAGATCGACGCCTTCGGCATGGACGTCGTGATCGGTGATGACTTCGAAGTCGATGCCCTTGCGGGTCAAGAGATCGGTGATGGCGCTGTCGGCGGCGATCCAGTAGAGGCCGGAACCGTCATCGCTGGGATCGACCAGGTGGATCTGGTTGACGCGCTTGTCGATCAGCGGCCGGCGCATGGTCGACATCACCACGCCGCTGCCGTCCGAATGGAAATTGTAGGGCGAGACGCCGTATTCCGGATGGCCGTCCGGCGCCTGCGCCAGCGCGCCCCAGGCCAGCGAGCGCTCCGTGATCAGAGCTTGCCTGCCCTTCTTCTGATACTGGCTGTAGACGGTGTAACTGAAGGTCGGCGCGAGGAACGCCACCTTGGCCTGCGATCCCGGTATTTTGGCGCGGACATAGAAGACGATGTTGTCGCGCGCGCCGTCCTTTTCGAGGTGCAGCGCATAGACGCCGCTCGTCCAATCCTCCGGCACGGTGAAGCTCAGCGACGGCTGCCAGCCGGAATCGCCGATATCATCATCGTGGAAATGGATCGCGCCCCAGAGTTTTGGCTCTTCCGTCCAGCGATGCGTCACTCCGCCAGTCCAGCGCGAGCCCGTCATCGCGCGCGTCGGCAAATTGATGCAGGTACCGTGCGCCTTGGCTGCGCCGATATCCGTCGCCGTGTCGGTCGGAATGCCGATCGAAAAATCCCATTCGGCGATGGCCGGGGCCGCCGCGCCAGAGGCTTGCGCGGCGATGACGCCGTCAAGACCGGTGCTGCCATCGGTGATGCGCGGCCGCTCGATCTTGCCATTGAAGTGGTGGACTGCGCCCCGGCTTCCGCGCTCCGCGGCGATTGCCGCCGCGCCCGTGCCGGCCAACGCGGCCTTTGGCGCGCTCAGCGTTTTCGTCGCGCGCTCGTCGCGGTCGAGCCTGATCTTGCGTGGCGCCTGCGCAATCGCCAGCGATCCGGTCGCGGGATCGAACAGGCAGGCGATATCGTGCCAGGCACGCTCGGTGAGCGCGATACCGGTCTCGACCTCGACGGTGCCCTCACCGGTCACATGCCGGGCGAAAGCACCCCTTTCACCGACGCCGAGCGTCAGCGAGCCGCCGGCGCCCGCAAAATTCAGCACGGCCTGCTTGCCCGCGGCGAGCAAGGTCGGCCAGACGGTCGCGGCAAAGGCGACCGGACCTGCCGGCAAAGTCAGCGCGGATACATCGACCCATGAGCCCTTGGCGATGGTCTGCTCGATCCCGTCGTGCTGGCCTTCGAGATTCCACTTCACCGGAATCTCGCGATAGCCGGGCCCCTTGGGATTCGGGTCGCCGCAGATGATCCGTGCGATCCGCGCCGAATAGCGCCCGCCGCCTTTGACCGCGATCATGAACTTGATGTCGTCGCCGGGGCGCACGCTCCAGCGGTCCGCATAGCCGGTGATTGGGAGCATCGAAAATCCTTCTTCAGGCGCCGCGCACGTTCCAGAACAACGGCAGGCCCTTGAGCATGCCGGTGATGCTCTTCTTGTACGCGGTCGGCTGATAGAAGACACCAAGCGGCACATAGGGAACATCGACAAAGCACTGCTTCTGCATCTCGATGCCGATCTTGGCCTGCGCGGCGGCATCGGGCGCTGCGAACCAGGAATCCCGGAGCTGCTCCAGCTTCTCGCTCCTGGCCCAGCCGAAGGTCGCCTTGTCACCGCTGCCGCGGATGAAGTTGTGGGCCGACGGATTCAGTTGCGTGACGCCGGCGGAATAGGTGCAGAAGGCGCTGTATCCGCCCTTGTCCGGCGTCTCGCGGTTGCCCATGCGGCGCAGCATCGAGCCCCAGTCCGTCATGACGTAATCGAGATTGAAGCCGAGCTTGCGGAACAGATCGGCGGCGACCTCGCTCATCTGTCCGATGACGGGGAAATCGCCCGGCGCCATCAACAGTACTTTCTCACCCTTGTAGCCGGCATCCTTGATCGCCTTGGCGGCGGCGGCGATGTCCCGCGGACCATTCAGCGCGTCCATGCCGGCATCGTTTGCCATGGCGCCACCGGGCGCGAAGAAGCCGACCTTGTCGCGCCAGAGGCTGGTATCGTCTCCCGCAACCGCGGACATGAACTCCTTCTGGCTGATGGCGGAGAGCACGGCGCGGCGGATGGCCGGGTTGTCGAAGGGCGGCTGCGTATGGTTGAAGCGCAGCACGCCGACATTGCCGATGGGATCGAGCAGTTCGACATTGAGCGCCTTGTTCGCCTTCAGCTTCTGCAACAAGTCGACGATGGGCTGATCCCACCAGTCGATCTCGCCCTGCTGAAGCGCGGCCGCGGCCGTCGCGGGATCCGGGATGACCTGCCACTCGACCCGGTCGAAATAAGCGACCTTCGGACCTGCAAGGAGGCTCGGCGTCCCCTCGGGACGCGGCACATAGCCGTCGAAACGCGAGTAAACGAGACGCGCGCCGGGCACGTGCTGATCGGCCTGGAATTTGAACGGACCGGAGCCGATCAGCTCCTTGACCGGCGTGACGCTGTCGGTCTGCGCCAGACGCTCCGGCATGATGAAGGCAATGATGGCACCGACCTTGCCGAGCGCCTCCGGCAGCAGCGGAAACGGCGACTTGAGCCGCCAGCGCACGGTCTTGTCGTCAGGCGCGGAGACCTCATCGACCAGATTGAAGAGCGAATTGCCGAACGCATCGCGCGAGGCCCAGCGCTTCAGGCTCGCCACTACGTCGCGCCCGCGCACCGGCTCGCCGTCGTGGAATTTCAAGCCGTCGCGCAAGGTCATCGTCCAGAGCTTGCCGTCGTTCTCGACGGTGTGGCCCGCGACCATCTGCGGCTGAACCTGGAATTTCTCGTCGACGCCGTAGAGGGTATCCCAGATCAGGAAGCCATGATTCCGGTTGACCAGGCCGGTGGTGATCATCGGATCGAGAATGGCCGCATCGGCCTGCGGCACGAAGCGCAGCACGCGCGAGCCCTGCGCGCGGGCCAGCCGCGGCATCGGAAGGGTCGAACCCAGGGCGACGCCGAGACCGGCGCCCAGTGTGGATCGGAGCAGGTCTCGACGACGCATGTTTTTGTCTCCTCAACGGATTACGAAGATGGACGGTTCTCGGCAAGCTTGGCTTCGGCGCCGGACAAGGTCCGCGCGAACAGGTCGAGCGCTTCGTCGACCCCGGCTTCGTCGATGATGAGCGGCGGACAGAACCCGATCGTATCGCCCATTGCGCGGATGATCAGGCCATTCTCGATCGCAAGCGCATCGAACATCGCGCCGACCTTCAACGCCGGATCGAACGCCCGCCGCGTCGCGGGGTCAGCGACCAGCTCGACCCCGATCATCAATCCTTCGCCGCGAACCTGGCCGACGATGCGCGAATCCCGCGCGATCTGCTCCAGCCCGGCACGGAGCCTGCCGCCCATGCGACGGACATGCGGCACGACGTCCATCTCGTGATAGATCTTCAGCGTCTCGAGCGCGATGGCCGCGCCGACCGGATGCCCGGAATTGGTGAAGCCGTGTCCGAACAGCTCGCCGCCCTTGTTCATTTCGGCAAGCGCGTCCCGGATCGGACGTCCGAGCAACACGGCTGACATCGGGAAGTAGGACGAGGTGATGCCTTTGGCGAGCGCCACCATGTCCGGCTTCATGCCGACCGTCTCGCAGCCGAACCAGTTGCCGGTGCGGCCGAAGCCGCAGACCACTTCGTCGCCAAGCACCAGGATGTCGTGACGGCGCAGCACCGCCTCGATCGCAGCGAAATATCCCTTCGGCGGCACGACGATGCCGCCGCCGGCGTTGATCGGCTCGGCGATGAAGGCGGCGATCGTATCGGGTCCCTCGGCCGTGATCAGCGCTTCGAGATCGGCCGCAAGGCGAGCGACGAACGCCGCCTCGCTCTCGCCAGGCCTGGTGCCGCGATAGGCATCCGGGCAATGCGTATGCAGGAAGCCGTCGAGCGGAAGGCCGAATTCGCGGTGCATGCGGGGCAGACCGCACATCGAGGCCGCGACGATCGTCGAGCCATGGAACCCGCGGTCGCGAGCGATGATCTTGCGCTTCCCCGGCTTGCCATGGACCGCGTGATAGACCCAGGCGAGCTTCACCATCGTCTCGGTGGCTTCCGAGCCCGAGGTGGCGAAATAGGCCTGCGCATCCGGGATCGGCGAGATCTCAACCAGCTTCTCGGCGAGGTCGATCGTGTTGTCGGGCGTCTTGTGATTGAAGCTGTGATAGAATCCAAACTTGTCGTAGGCCGCAGCTGCGGCCGCCTTCAGCCGCGCCTCGGAAAAGCCGAGCGAGGTGCACCAGAGCCCGGCCATCGCTTCCAGATAACGCTTGCCGCTTGCGTCATAGACATGGACGCCCTCGCCGCGCGTCATGATCAGCGGTCCGATTTCTGCATGATGCAGAGGATTGGTCTGCGAGTGCAGATGGAACGCGATGTCGCGCGCCTCGGCTGAATTCAGTCTTCGGTCGGACACGCGCGGTTGCTCCGTCTTCCCGCCGGTGATGCAGATCCGGCGTCGGTTCGACCCAAATTGGTCAGGCCAAATTGGTCTGACCAGCTTGGCTTTCGCGCGGCAGCTTGTCAAACTCAAAAAAACAGCTGATGAGCACGAAGATGTTGCACGACCCTCCAACCAAACCTGAACGCAGCTTCGAGATCGTCGCGCGGCGCATTGCTGCAATGATCCAGACGAGTTACCGCATCGGCCAGCGCCTGCCGGCCGAGCGCGATCTCGCGAAGACTTTTGGCGTGTCACGCCCGACGGTGCGCGAGGCCATCCTGTCGCTCGCGATGGCCGGGATGCTGAAGGTCCGCAGCAATAGCGGCGTCTATGTCATCAGTCGTCAGGAGGCGCCTGACGTGCATGTGCTCGAAGGCTTTGGGCCGTTCGAGAATCTGGAAGCGCGTCAGCTCATCGAGCCGCAGATCGCGGCGATCGCGGCGCAGCGCGCCTCGGAGGCCACCTTCGTGCAGCTTGCCGAAGCACTCGCCATGATGCGCTGGGAACACGCGCAGGGACGCGAGGCCGACACGTCGGACCACCGCTTCCACATGGTGCTGGCCGAGGCGACGGGAAACGGAGCACTGGTGTCGATCAGCGACTCCTTGTGGCGTGCGCAAACCGAGTCCGGCATCTGGCAGGAGATTCACAACCACATGCAGATGGAGGATTATCGTCCCATGTGGCTCAGGGATCACGAAGCCATATTCGAAGCCGTTCAAGCGAGGAGCGCTCGCAAGGCGAGCCAGGCGATGACACGTCACCTCAGCAATATCAGGGATGCGCTGATGGTGGCTTCGAAGGCCAAATCGATGGCCACACCGAAATCGTCCGGGAACTCTTCCAAGAAAATTCGATGAGACTTGTCGCGGTCGAGGAAAGGTTCCTCAAACTCTGCGCAGCGAGACCGCAGGAGCAACATCATCGAGTCAAAATGCCGCCGCATTGCTGATCGACCTTGGCACAGTCGATATTCGCCGCGTGGGGACTTGATTGCGGCGAATACTCGAAGTGGGGTGTTCCGAGTAAAATAATTGGCCGTCGGGTGCGCGAGTAGCGCACACGATGAGTCACGCCCAAGTCTAGGGAGAAAACGGCATGAAGGAAGCCACCAAGGGGGCGGCCTCGGAAGCGCTCGCGCATATGCTGGCGGTGATGGCGATGCTCGTCATCGCCAGCATATTATTCTACGGGCGTTGAGTTAGCTTTACGGGCGTTGCGTTCGCGTTTTCCAGTTTTCGTCATTCCGGGGTGGCCCTCGCACAGGCCAGGCCCAGAATACCCGTTCCAGGCTCGGTCCCTTGGACCGCCCCCGAATGACGAAGCCCACTACGCCTTCTTCGCAAAGAACGGCACGAGCTTACCCGCAAACGGCTTGAAGCCCGCGATCACCTCGTCGCCAATGGCAAGATCATTCTCGCCATGAGCCATCATGCGAAATCCCTCGGCGCAATCGACCAGCAGGATGTTGTAGGGCACGTGCGCCCGCGTCTCGGGCGTGGCGGCGCGGCAGACCAGCGAGGTCGCGTAGACCCCGCCCTTGCCGCTGGCACGCGCTTCGTGCAGGTCTGACGCACCGCAGGCCGCGCAAAAGGCGCGGTGGAAATATTGCACATGGCCGCATGCGCTGCAGGTCTGAAAGGTGATGGCCTCTTCGCCCTTGGTCCAGTCCGCGATTCGCTCGCTCATCGCACCTGCTCCAGAAACATGCTGACATGGGACGACAGCACGCCGCCGTCGCCGTGCAGCAGCGCAATCGAGGCATCGCGAACCTGGCGATTCGCCGCCCGTCCCGTCATCTGCAGATGCGCCTCGACCAGATGCGCCATGGCACCGCCGACGCCGCAATGGCCGTAACTCAGGAGGCCGCCATGGGTGTTGAGCGGCATCGCGCCGTCACGGCCAAAATGCCCTGAGCGCACGCGTGCCGCCGCCTCGCCGCGGCCGGCCAGGCCGAGGTCTTCCAGCAGCATCGCGAGCGTAATGGTAAAACTGTCGTAGATCGCGGCGTAACGCACGTCGGAGATCGCAAGGCCGGAGGCCTCCCTGGCGCGCGCGATGGAGATTTCGGCGCCGAGCTCGCTCAACGCCGGCGCAGCGGTGACATGCTGATGGGTATGCGCCTGGGCGCAGCCGCGAATGCGTACGCCCGCCTCCCCGGTCCGCTCCCGGCTGATGACGAAGGCCGCGCCGCCGTCAGACACCGGGCAGCAGTCGAGCAGCTTGAGCGGCATCGCCACCGGCTTCGAGGCCATGACGTCGGCGACCGTGATGGGATCGTGGAATTGCGCGCCGGGATGCGCGCAGGCATGCGCGCGCATCAGCACGGCGAATTCGGCGAGATCCTGTTCGGTGACGCCGTATTCATGCATGTAGCGTGTGGCGACGAGACCGTAATAGGCGGGAATGGTCGGGCCCAGCGGCACCTCGTAGTCGGGATGACCGACCTGCGCCAGCGCCTGGATCGAGGCATCGCGGCTCTGCCCGGTCAGGCGGTTCTCGCCGCCGACAACGAGCACGTTGCGGCAGACGCCGGCGTCAACGAGATGATGGGCGAGCATCGTCATCGCAAGTCCGGTGGCGCCGCCGACCTGCACGGCGTGCGCATAGGACGGGCGGATGCCAAAATGTTCAGCGAACACCGTCGCCAGCATGATGTGCGGCGACACCGTTGAGTAGCCGCAGAGGATGCCATCGATCTCGGCCCGCTTCAGCCCGGCATCGTCGAGCGCGGATTGCGCAGCCTTGCTCATCAGGTCGAGCGAGGACGAGCCTTCGTGCTTGCCGTAGGACGTGAGGCCGACACCGGTGATGAAGCTCATGATGCCCTCCTACTCCGGCGCCAAGCGCGTGACGCCATCGCGAACCATGGCGGCGATGTCGTCGGCGGAGTAGCCGATCTCGCGCAGGATCTCCGCGCCATGCTCGTTGAGGCGTGGGGCGAGCCTGACAGGCTCGGCCTCGGTCTCCGACCAGGTGGCCGTCACCTTCATGCTGCGGATCGGGCCTTCGGTCGGATGGTCGACAACCGGGAAGAAGCCCGTCGCCTCCAGATGCTGGTCGTGCAGGATCGACGCGAGGTCATGCATCGGCATCACGGGCACGTCGGCCTTGGTCAGCAGCTCGATCCACTCGGCCGTGGTGCGCGTCTCGAAGATGCGCGCGAGCTCGGCATAGACGACGTCGATGTTGGCGGCACGGCCGGCGAAGGTTGCGAATTTGGGATCGGCGCGCAGGTCGTCGCGCCCCGTGGCCTTGAAGAAGTTCTCCCACTGCTTGTCGTTGTAGACGATGACGCTGAGATAACCGTCGGAGGTCTTGTACGGCCTGCGGTCGCGCGAGAGATGCCGGGCATAGCCACCCTTGTCGAGCGGCGGCTCAAAGGTGAGCCCGCCCATGTGGTCGCCCATGACGAAGCCGGCCATGGTCTCGAACATCGGGATGTCGACGCGCTGGCCGTAGCCGGTGCGATCGCGATGCACGAGGCTGGCGCAGATCGCGCCGACGGCGGTGAGGCCGACGATGCGGTCGACCAGCGCGTTCGGCACGTAGCGCGGCACGCCGTCGCCGGTCTGCGCCATCAGGGCGGGGAGCGCGGTGGCGCCCTGGATCAGATCGTCATAGGCGGGTTTTGCGGCATAGGGCCCGTCCTGACCGAAGCCGAACACGCCGGCATAGACGAGGCGCGGGTTGATCGCGGAGACGACGTCATAACCAAGCTGAAGCCGCGCCATCGCCTGCGGGCGGACGTTGTAGACGAGAACGTCGGCATCCTTCAGCAGCCGCAGCACGGCCTCGCGTCCCGCAGGCTTCTTCAGGTCGAGGCAGATCGAGCGCTTGCTACGGTTGGTGTTGAGAAACACCGGGCCCATGCCGGCATGCCGCATCGGGCCGATCAGGCGGGTGACGTCGCCGTCGAGCGATTCCACCTTAATCACGTCGGCACCGTAATCGCCGAGCATCTGGGTCGCATAAGGCCCCATCAGCACGGTGGTCATGTCGACGACCTTGATGCCCTTCAGCGGCCCCATTCGTTCGCTCCCGATTGCGCAGGCTATGGATTCCTGTTTTGACGCGTTTTCTTTATGCGAACCGGTATCCACTTCGCTCGAAAACGCTACAGGCGCGGCCCCGCGATTTCGGTCCAGCTAAAGGCAGCAGCAGCGCACGCGCAAGGGCGGCCGGGGTATGGCCGCATGCGCGGTGCGGCCGCTATTTCTTCTGGCGGGATTCGCGGATTTTCATGAGGCGATCGAGCTCGTCGTTCTGCTGGTTGATGCGGTCGGCGATGCGCGACTCGTTCTGCTCGCCCGAGGCGGCCGCAGCCTGCTCGATCAGCTGGCGGATATTGTCTTCGAGGATCGCGATGCGATCGTTGAGGGCTTCAATAGAGAGTGAATCTTCGTAGGCATTGCTCATGATAGCTTTCTCTCAAATCAATCAGGAGCCGTAGGGTGGGCAAAGCGCAACGTGCCCACCATGATCTAACGCAAGGAAATGGTGGGCAAGGGGCTTGCGCGCCTTTGCCCACCCTACGGGACTGGCTACTTCAGAGGTTCGAGGACCGAGACGTAGTTGGCGACGGCGGCGCCGCCCATGTTGAAGATGCCGCCGAGCTTGGCGTTCTTGAGCTGCATGCCCTCTGGCGCCTGGCCTGCGAGCTGCATCGCGGTCATCACGTGCATGGAGACGCCGGTGGCGCCGATCGGATGGCCCTTGGCCTTCAGCCCGCCGGACGGATTGACCGGCAGCTTGCCGTCCTTGAGGGTCCAGCCTTCCTTGATGGCGCGGGCACCCTGCCCCTTCGGCGTCAGGCCCATCGCTTCGTACTCGATCAGCTCGGCGACGGTGAAGCAGTCATGGGTCTCGACGAAGGAGAGATCGTTGAGCGTCACGCCGGCCTGCTCCAGCGCGCGCTGCCAGGCGACCGTGCAGCCTTCGAACTGGAGGATGTCGCGCTTGGACATCGGCAAAAAGTCCTGGGCGTGCGCGGTGGCGCGGAAGCCGATCGACTTGCCCATGCCCTTGGCGGTCTCGGCATCGGCCAGCACCAGCGCGGCCGCGCCGTCGGAGACGAGCGAGCAGTCGGTGCGCTTCAGGGGGCCGGCGACATACGGATTCTTCTCGCTCTCGGCGCGGCAGAAGTCGAAGCCAAAGTCCTTGCGCATCTGGGCGAAGGGATTGGCGACGCCGTTCTTGTGGTTCTTGGCCGCGATCAGCGCCAGCGCATCGGACTGGTCGCCGTATTTCTGGAAATAGGAGCTGGCGATCTTGCCGAACACGCCGGCGAAGCCGCCGACGGTGTCGCCGTCCTCGGGCAGATAGGACGCCTTGAGCAGGTTCTTGCCGATCTCCGGACCCGGGGTGCGGGTCATCTGCTCGACGCCGACAACCAGCACGATCTTGGCCGCGCCCGCGGCAATCGCGCGCAGGCCCTGGTGCACTGCGGCCGATCCGGTCGCGCAGGCATTTTCGACCCGGGTGGCCGGCTTGAAACGCAGCTTCGGGTCGGCCTGGAGCACCAGCGAGGCGGTAAAATCCTGCGCCGAGAAGCCGGCGTTGAAATGGCCGAGCACGATCTCGTCGACATCGGAGGCCGAAATGCCGGCATCGGCCATCGCCTCGTTGGCGACGCGAGTGACGAGGCTTTCGACGGTTTCGGTGTCGAACTTGCCGAACGGCGTATGCGCCCATCCGACGATGCTGGCGGTCATGGTCTTTTCTCCCTGGCGGTCTCTTGCTGACCCAAGTCTTATCCTGACCTAAGTCTTAGCCCAGGGATGGCAAGACTTCACGCAGGTTTAAGGGCCTGGAGGGTGCGCTGGCAGATGGCAGTTATGCCAGCCCAGTTCCCGGCCTTGATCTCGGCTGTCGGGCACAGCCAGGAACCGCCGACCGCGACGACATTGGGCTCGGCGAGCCAGGTCGCCGCATTGGCCTCACCGACCCCGCCGGTCGGGCAGAACCGAACGTTCGGGAACGGCCCACCGAGCGAGCGCAGCCCCTTGATGCCGCCGGCCTGCTCCGCCGGAAAGAATTTTGCGACGTCGAATCCATGCGACAGCGCCATCATCAGCTCGGACGCCGTGGCGATGCCGGGCGCAAAGGGCAAGGAGCTGTGCGCGGCGGCCTTGAGGAGATCGGGGGTCAGGCCCGGGCTGATGCCGAAGGCGACGCCGATCTTCTCCACACGGGTGAAGTCGGCCGGATTGAGGATGGTGCCGATGCCGACGACCGCGTCGGGGACTTCGGACATGATCGCCCGCGCCGCCTCGATCGCGATGGGGGTGCGCAGGGTCACCTCCAGCGTGCGAACGCCGCCGGCCACGAGGGCTTGCGCCAACGGCACGGCATCCTGAATGCGGTCGATGGTCAGGACGGGAATGACGGTCGCGGCCTTGAACAGCGCGACGAGGTGGTTCTGTTGGGCGGTCGTGGGCATCTCTGGGATCTTTTCGTTTCACTTGGTCGCTTGACGCGTGGTCGCCGGCCGGTGCCGCTTCTTCGGCGGCATGGCATAGCCCGGAATGATGGCGCCGGGATAGCAGATCACGAGGCTGGCGAGGCGATGCCCGGCCTGGGCGGCCTCGACCGGATCGGAACCGCCGAGCCGGGCCGCGATATAGGCCGCGGCAAAGCTGTCCCCGGCCGCCGTGGTGTCAACGACCGGCTTGGTCATTGGTTCGGCGTGGACCTCATAGGTCGCCCCGGGAAAGCGCAGCATGCTGACGGGCTCGGCCAGGCGGAACACCAGCTCGGGCGTCGGGATGCGCGCCATCAGCTGTTCACGGCTTTCGCCGGGATAGAGCGCGAGCAGATCCTCGGTCGAGGTCAGCACGATGTCGGCGGCGGCAAACGCCGCGGCAAACACCTCGCGCGCGACGTCGCGGTCGGGCCAACCGCGTGCGCGAAAATTCGTGTCGAACACGAAGCGGGTGCCGAGCAGCCGGGCGCGCTTGATCGCCGCGAACAGGCGGTCGCGCCCCGAGGCGTCGTAGATCGAGAGCGTGATCGCCGAGAGATAGACGATGTCGTAGCTCATCAGCGAGTTGAGCAGCTCGTCGGTCTCCGGCAGGCTCATCAGCTGCCGCGCCGCCGCACTGTCGCGCCAGTGAAAGAACTGGCGCTCGCCGTTGGCATCGAGCTGGATCATGTAGAGGCCGGGCAGCTTGCCCGGCAGCCGCACCACGCGCCGCGTGCCGACGCCCTCGGCATTCCAGGCCGTGATCATCTCCTCGCTCATGCCGTCGTCGCCGAGCGCGGTGAGATAGTCGACCTTGATCTCGAGCCGCGCCAGATAGACCGCCGTGTTGAGGGTATCGCCGCCGAAGCCGCGCGAGAACAGGCCACCACCCTGCCCGGCAGACTGACCGGTGGACTGTCCACCTTGAGCCTGCCGGAGCTCGACCATGCATTCACCGATGCAAGCAACGCTCGCCATCGTCATGTCCACGCTGTTCATCTCCAACGATCAGGCGACGAAATTGCCGCCAAGCTCGTCGTCGATGTGGATCCGGATGATATCGTCGAAGCTCTTCTCTTCGGTGGTGAAGCCGAGCTCGCGCGCCCGCTTCGCCTCGAAATTGCGCGGCCAACCACCGACGATGCCGACGATGAACGGATCGAGCTCATGCTTGATGCGCGCGGCGACCTTGTCGCCCGCGACCCGCCTGAGCGCGGCGATCTGCTCGCCGACCGTGGCCGAGAAGCCCGGCATGGTCAGGTTGCGACGCGGACCGACCTTGGCGAGGTCCATGGTGCCGGCATGAAGCAGGAAGCCGACGGCCGAGCGCGGCGTGGCGTGCCAGTGGCGGACGTCCTCGGAGACCGGGAGAACCGCTTCCTTGCCGGCGAGCGGTTCGCGCAGGATATTGGAGAAGAAGCCCGATGCCGCTTTGTTGGGCAGGCCGGGACGGATGCAGATGGTCGGCAGGCGAATGCCGATGCCGTCGAGGAAGCCGCGGCGCGAATAATCCGCCAGCAGCAGCTCGCCGATCGCCTTCTGGGTGCCGTAGCTGAGCAGCGGCGTGTGGAAGAACTCGTCGCCGATCGCATCCGGGAACGGCGCGCCGAACACCGCGATCGAGGACGTGAACACGACGCGGGGCTTGTAGCCGCCGCCGACGAGCCTGACAGCGTCAAGCAGCATCCGCGTGCCGTCGAGATTGATGCGGTAGCCCTTGTCGAAATCGAGCTCGGCCTCGCCCGAGACGATCGCGGCGAGATGGAAGATCACGTCGGGACGGCCGGCGATCAGCTTTTCGGCAGCGCCCGGCACGGCGAAATCGCCCGAGACGGTCTCGACGGGGAAACCGGCCTTCTCCGGCTTCTTGGGCTCGACCACGTCGTGCATGGTCAGCTTGGTGATGTCGCTCTTGCCGAGCCGGCCGTCGCGCAAGAGACGTTCACACAATTTGCGGCCGACCATGCCGGCAGCACCCAGAACCAGAATGTGCAAGAGCCTACTCCTTCTTATTGGCCGGAACGCGCCGCCCTTGATCTACTGACGCGTTCTCAGGCAGGCCCCGCGATCATTCCTTCACGGCGCCGGTCATCGCCGACACATAGTACTCTACGAAGAAGGAATAAAGGATAACTACGGGGACCGAGCCGGTCAGGGCCGCCGCCATCAGGGCGCCCCAATGGTAGACGTCGCCATTGACGAGCTCGGTGATGGCGCCGACCGGAATCGTCTTGTTCTCGGACGAGGAGATGAAGGTCAGCGCGTAGATGAACTCGTTCCAGGACAACGTGAAGGCGAAGATGCCCGCCGAGATCACCCCCGGCAGCGACAGCGGCAGCGTGATCTTGGTCAGGATCTGCAGCCGCGTCGCCCCGTCGATCAGCGCGCATTCCTCAAGCTCGTACGGGATGGTGCGGAAATAGCCCATCAGGAGCCAGGTGCAGAACGGGATCAGGAAGGTTGGATAGGTCAGGATCAGCGCCAGATTGCCGTCGAACAGGCCGAGCTGGAACACGATCGCCGCCAGCGGAATGAACAGGATCGAGGGCGGGACGAGATAGCCGAGGAAGATCGCAAGGCCGACATAGCGCGAGCCCTTGTAGCGGAGGCGCTCGATCGCATAGGCCGCGCAGACGCTGGCGAACAGCGAGATGAAGGTCGAGGACACCGAGACGATGACGGTGTTCCACATCCACAACGGATAGTCCGTGTCGAAGAACAGCTTCTTGATGTGCTCCAGCGTCGGATGCGCAATCAGGAACGGATTGTACTTCTCATAGTCGTACATCTCCGCGTCCGGCTTGAACGTCGTCACCGCCATCCAGTAGAACGGGAACAGCAGGAAGACGATGATCAGGCCGAGCGGAAGGTAGACGCGGAGGAACTTCCGCGGAAAGCTTTCCAGATAGTCCATTCCGACGCTTTGGTCGTCCACGGTGGTCATGGTCAGTCCCTCCCGCCCTGCTGCCAACGGGAGCGCTGAAGCCCGAAGAAGCTCAACAGGATTGCCGCGACCAGGAACGGGATCATCGCGTTCGAGATCGCCGCGCCCTCGCCGAGATTGCCGCCGGTGATGGCGCGCTGGAACGACAGCGTCGCCATCAGATGGGTCGCGTTGATCGGGCCACCGCGCGTGATGGTGTAGATCAGCTGGAAGTCGGTGAACGTCATCAGCACCGAGAACGTCATCACCACCGCGATGATCGGCGACAGCATCGGCAGCGTGATGTGGCGGAAGCGCTGCAGGTTGGTGGCGCCATCGAGATTGGCGGCCTCGTAAAGCGACGGCGAGATCGTCTGCAATCCCGCCAGCAGCGTGATGGCCACGAAGGGGACGCCGCGCCAGATGTTGGCGAGCACCACCGACCAGCGCGCATTCCAGGGATCGCCGAGGAAGTCGATGTAGTGGGTCAACAGGCCCGCCTTGATCAGCACCCAGGAGATGATCGAGAACTGGCTGTCATAGATCCACCAGAACGCGATCGCCGACAGCACGGTCGGCACCACGAAGGGCAACAGCACGATGGCGCGGACCATCGACTTGAACGGCAGCCGCTCGTTGAGCAGCAGGGCCAGGTAAAGTCCGACCGCGAATTTCACGATGCTCGCGAACACCGTGTAGAAAATGGTGTTGAACACCGACAGCCAGAACACGCTGTCCTTGGACAGCGAGACGAAGTTCTGGAAGCCGATGTAACGACCGACGCCGCCGATCTTGGTGTCGGTCATGCCGAGCCAGAATCCGAGCGCGAGCGGATAAGCCAGAAACAGGATCAGGATCGCGATCGCCGGCACCATGAACATGGCGCCGAGAAAATGCCGGCTTTCGAACGCCCTGCTCCACAAGCTGCTGCGCTTGACTTCCGCAGCGGCGGGCTCGGCGATAACGGCCATGTCGGACTCCCCTCAAAGAACGACAACGGCGGCGCCCAGCAAACCGGACGCCGCCGCCTGTGGCTGATCAGACCTGGTAGTAGCGCTTGGCACGCTCGGCAGCGCGCTTGGCTGCTTCCTGCGGCGTGGCCGAGCCGGATGCGGCTTCCGCGAACATGTCCACCACCACGAAGTCGCCCATGACGGCGGCCGAGGCGTAGCCGAGATCGCCGGCATAGCCGTTGTCGCGGCAGCGCTTCAGGCAGTCGCGATACGGCGTGATCTTGGGATCGGAGGTCCAGACCGGGTTGTCGTTATAGGCCGGGAGCGGCGGCGAGACGTAGCCGTTGGAGGCCACCTCCCACGCGTCGTAGTTCTCCTTGTCCATCATGAACTTGATGAACTCCTTGACCGCCTTCGGATACTTCGAGTGCTTGTAGCCGTAGTAGACCAGGACGTTCTGCTGCTCGGTCGACACGCCCACAGGGCCGATCGGCATCGGCGCGTGGTTCATGTCCTTGGCGATCTCCTGCTGCTTCGGATCGGTCGAGTTCTTGCCGACGGTCCAGATCGAGATGCCGTTCAGGGTGAGGCTGAGTTCGCCGTTGAGGAACGCCTTGTTGTTGTTCGAGTCGTTCCAAGACAGCACGCCCGGAATGAACGTCGCATAGAGCTGCTTGACGTATTCGATCGCGGCGATCGTCTCCGGCGAGTCGATCACGACCTCGTTCTTGTCGTTGACGACCTTGCCGCCGAACGCCCACAGCGCCCACTGGCACCAGCCGTTGGCGTCGCCCGTGGCATGGCCGAGCGCGAAGCCCGCCGGCGTGTTGTTCTTCTTCAGCGCCTGGCACAGCTTGAGGAAGCCGTCGGTGTCTTTGGGGAATTCCTCGAAGCCCGCGGCCTTCACGTGGCTGATGCGGTAGTTGAGGCAGCCGCCGGTCGCGCCCTGCGGGATGGCGATCCAGTTGTTGCCCTTCTTGCCGTAGCGCTCGGCGACCGGATACCAGCCGCCATATTGCTTGCCGAGATAGTCGGCGACGTCGGTCACGTCGATCAGCTTCTCGGGGAATTTGAAGGGATCGTCGAGCGTGCCGACGATGAGATCCGGACCGGCGCCGACATTAGCGGCGACCGCGGCCTTCGGGCGGATGTCTTCCCAGCTCTCGGCCTCGAGCTTGACCTTGATGCCGGTCTTTTCGGAGAACTTCTTGGTCTGCTCGGCGAACTTGTCGAACTCAGCCTGGATGAACTGCTTCCAGCGCAGCACGCGAATGGAGGCGTTCGGCTCCGGCGTGTTGGTCCACTCCGCAGCACGCACCGGGACGATCCCTGGGCCAGCGAGCAAAGCTGCGCCGCCCAGGCTGGCTTTAAGCACACTACGCCTGTCGAAATGGCTCATCGTTCTCTCCCTGAATTTTATATTTTGTATTTAGTCGTCTTACGTCACGAAACGCCGCTACATGCGCTTGCCGGTCGCCTCGTCGAACAGATGCACTAGGGCCGGATCGGGCTTCAGCTTGACCTTGTCGCCCGGGTTGAACTGGTGACGCTCGCGGAAAACCGCGACGACCTGCTCGCCACCGACCTTCGCAAACACCTGCGTCTCCGAACCGGTCGGCTCGACCACGACGATCTCGGCGTCGGCACCGTCATCGGCGATGGTGAAATGCTCGGGACGGACGCCATAGACCACAGGCTTGCCATCGGAGCCCGCCGGCGCGCTCTTGAGCGGCAGCCTGACGCCGTTCGGTCCCTCGAAGGTCGCAACGCCGTTGACGCGGACATGCCCCTTCAGGAAGTTCATCGCGGGCGAGCCGATGAAACCGGCGACGAACTGGTTTTCCGGCTTGTCGTAGAGCTCGAGCGGCGTGCCCATCTGCTCGACGATGCCGTCATGCATCACGACGATCTTGTCGGCCATGGTCATGGCCTCGATCTGGTCGTGGGTGACGTAGACGGTCGTGGTCTTGAGCCGCTGGTGCAGCTCCTTGATCTCGGTGCGCATGGCGACGCGCAGCTTGGCGTCGAGGTTCGACAAGGGCTCGTCGAACAGGAACACCTGGGGATCGCGCACGATGGCGCGGCCCATGGCGACGCGTTGGCGCTGGCCGCCGGAGAGCTGACGCGGGTAGCGCTCGAGCAACGGCGTCAGTGCGAGGATTTCGGCAGCGCGCTTGACGCGCTTGTTGATCTCGTCGGAGCCGGCGTTACGCAGCTTCAGCGAGAAGCCCATGTTTTCGCCGACCGTCATGTGCGGGTAGAGCGCGTAGTTCTGGAACACCATCGCAATGTCCCGCTCCTTGGGCTGGACATTGTTGACGACGCGGTCGCCGATCGAGATCGTGCCGGAGGTGATGTTCTCGAGGCCTGCGAGCATGCGCAGAAGCGTCGACTTGCCGCAGCCGGAAGGGCCAACCAGGACGACGAACTGGCCGTCCTCGATCGGAATCGAGACGCCGTGCAGGACTTCAAAATTGCCGAACGATTTCCGCACGTCGCGGATTTGCACAGACGACATCTAGGCTCCCTCCTCCGACTTAGACGACGCAACTGTGGCGCCGCCACCGTCTTGTTTTCTCTGAACTTCGCCGACCCGAAGCCCCTCTTAACAGGCGACATTGTCGGCAGTTTGTGCGGCTTTGGCAATTTGTCTTTGGTTAGTCGTTGCTGGTAGCGCTGTCAACGATCCTTTGTTTGCGGGAGTGGCTGTGATAAGAGCAACAAATGGGACGAAAGCGCACCAAGTCGGGCAAGATTCGGTTGGCGGAAGTCGCCGAGCTCGCCGGCGTCAGCCCCATTACGGCCTCCCGCTTCTTCCGCAATCCCGAGGCGCTGTCGGTCGCCAAGCGGACGCGGGTCGAAAGCGCGGCCCGGGAGCTCGGCTATGTGCCCAACCTTGCGGCACGCGCGCTGGCCTCGCAGCGCACCGAGGTGATCGGTGTCTTGATTCCGTCACTGACCAACAACGTGTTCTCCGACGTGCTGCGCGGCATCTATGACGCCTCCGAAAGCAGCCGTTACTCGATCCAGCTATCCAACACGCGTTACAGCATCCTCCAGGAGGAGAAACTGTTGCGCCTGTTTCTGGCGCAGAAGCCGGCGGGACTGATCGTCACGGGCATCGACCAGACCACGGAATCGCGCGCGATGCTGGAGGCGGCCGACTGCCCGATCGTGCAGATCATGGAGATCGGGCCCAACCCGGTCGACATGATGATCGGCTTTTCCCATTATGATGCAGCGCGCGCGGCGATTGCTCATTTGTTCGCGCAGGGCCACCGCAGGATCGGCTTTGTCGGCGCGCGCATGGACCCGCGGGTGCAGCGCCGGCTCGACGGCTACGTCGCGGCCATGAAGGACGCCGGCCTGTTCGACCAAAGACTGATCGTGACGACGGCGACGCCGACCTCGGTCACGCTCGGCGGTGCGCTGTTCGCCGATCTTCTCGCGCGCGAGCCCGGCATCGACTCGGTGTTCTGCGCCAATGACGACCTCGCGCTCGGCGTGCTGTTCGAATGCCGCCGACGGGACATCGCAGTCCCCGATCAGATCGCGATCGTCGGGTTCAACGACCTCGAATTCATGGCCTCCTCGGTGCCGACGCTGACGAGCGTCCGGACCAACCGCTACGAAATGGGCAGCGCTGCTGCCGCGATGCTGATCGAGGCGATCGAAGGCAAGCGTCCCGAGGAGCCCGTGCTCGATCTCGGCTTTACCGTGATCGAGCGGCAGAGTTCGCAGACGCAGCGGCTCGCGGCCGGCCCGCACACGCCGGAATGGGCGCCAGCCGTACAAAATGATAGCGTTACCAACGACCCATGAGTAGTATCGCTGCCATCAGGAAACGTTCGCCAGCAGGCGGGCCGTCACGACATGCTCGCGCTGCCGGGCATCGCACCGATCGGCATCCCGGACGCCGGCCCGTGCGTTTGCATTGAAGGAGAATCCAATGACAAAAAAGCCAACCAATGGGCATGCGCCCGCCGGTAACGGCACCCGCCGCCACCTTCGCTCGCAGGACTGGTTCAACAACCCGCATAATCCGGGCATGACCGCGCTCTACATGGAGCGCTATCTGAACTACGGCCTCACCCGCGCCGAGCTGCAGTCCGGCAAGCCGATCATCGGCATCGCCCAGACCGGCAACGACCTCTCCCCCTGCAACCGCCATCATATCGAGCTCGCCCATCGCGTCCGCGAAGGCATCCGCGAGGCCGGCGGCATTGCGATGGAATTCCCGACCCACCCGATCCAGGAGACCGGCAAGCGCCCGACCGCGGCGCTCGACCGCAACCTCGCCTATCTCGGCCTGGTCGAGATCCTCTACGGCTATCCGCTCGACGGCGTGGTGCTGACCACCGGCTGCGACAAGACCACGCCCGCCCTGATGATGGCGGCGGCGACCGTGAACCTGCCCGCGATCGTGCTGTCAGGCGGCCCGATGCTCAACGGCTGGCATGCCGGTGAGCGCACCGGCTCCGGCACCATCGTCTGGAAGTCGCGCGAGCGGCTCGCCGCAGGCGAGATCGACTATGAAGAGTTCATGGAGATCGTGGCGTCCTCGGCGCCTTCGGTCGGCCATTGCAACACCATGGGCACGGCCTCGACCATGAACGGCCTTGCCGAAGCGCTCGGCTTCTCGCTGCCGGGTTGCTCGGCGATTCCGGCCCCCTACCGCGAACGCGGCCAGATCGCCTACGAGACGGGCAAGCGCGCCGTCGAGATGGTCTGGGAAGACCTCAAGCCCTCGGACATCCTGACCCGCAAGGCGTTCGAAAACTGCATCGTGATCAATTCGGCGATCGGCGGCTCGACCAACGCGCCGATCCACATCAATGCGCTGGCCCGCCATATCGGCGTGGAGCTGTCGATCGATGACTGGCAGAAGTTCGGCCATGACGTGCCGCTGCTGGTCAACATGCAGCCGGCCGGCTTCTATCTCGGCGAGGAATTCCACCGCGCCGGCGGCGTGCCGGCCGTGGTGCGCGAATTGATGAAGCACAAGCGCATCCATGAGGACGCGGTCACGGTGAACGGCCGCGGCATCGGCGAGAACTGCAAGGATGCGCCGAAGCCCGACAACGACGTGATCTGGGCTTATGACAAGCCGCTGGTGAAGGACGCCGGCTTCCTGGTGCTGAAGGGCAATCTGTTCGATTCCGCGATCATGAAGACCTCCGTGATCTCCAAGGAATTCCGCGACCGCTATCTCGTCAACCCGAAGGATCTGAATGCCTTCGAGGGCCGCGCGATCGTGTTCGAGGGTCCGGAGGACTATCACGAGCGGATCGATGACGCTTCGCTCGACATCGACGAGCACTGCGTGCTGTTCATCCGCGGCACCGGCCCGATCGGCTATCCCGGCGGCGCCGAGGTCGTGAACATGCAGCCGCCGGCCGCCCTGATCAAACGCGGCATCCTGTCCCTGCCCTGCATCGGGGACGGTCGCCAGTCCGGCACGTCGGGCTCGCCGTCGATCCTGAACGCCTCGCCGGAAGCCGCCGCCAATGGCGGCCTTGCGATCCTCAAGACCGGCGACAAGGTCCGCATCGACCTCAACAAGGGCAGCGCCAACATCCTGATCTCGGACGACGAGTTGAAGAAGCGCCACGCCGAGCTGAAGGCCAGCGGCGGCTTCAAGCACCCGGCGAACCAGACGCCCTGGCAGGAGATCTATCGCAACACCGTCGGCCAGCAATCGACCGGCGCCTGCATGGAGCTCGCCACGCGCTACCAGAACGTCGCCGCCGCGTTTGGCGTGCCGCGGGATAATCACTGACAGCGACACCGTCATTGCGAGGAGCGTAGCGACGAAGCAATCCAGACTGCCCCCGCGGCAAGAATCTGGATTGCTTCGCTTCGCTCGCAATGACGAGAAACCAACAGTCAAATTTTCAAGGTGAGGAGAACAAGAACATGGCAGACCGCCTCAAGGGTAAGCGCGCCGTCATCACGGCTGCAGCGGCAGGCATCGGGCGCGCATGCGCCCTCGCATTCGCGCGTGAAGGCGCAACCGTCATCGCCACCGACATCAACGAGGCCGGCATCGGGGGCCTGACCAAGGAAGGCATCGCCGAGGTCGCAAAGCTCGACGTCCGCAACACCGCCGACGTCAACGCCTTCGCCAAGCGCATCGGCAAGATCGACATCCTGCTCAACGCCGCCGGCTTCGTGCATCACGGCACCATCCTGGAGTGCTCGGAGGAGGATTTCGATTTCTCGTTCGACCTCAACGTCAAGTCGATGCACCGGACCATCAGGGCGTTCCTGCCCGACATGCTCGCGGGCGGCGGCGGCAGCATCGTCAACATCTCGTCCTGCGCGGCGCTGCGGCCGCCGGCGAACCGCTACGTCTACAGCTCCTCGAAGGCCGCTGTGTCGCTGCTGACCCGCGCGGTCGCGCTCGACTTCATCACCAAGGGCATCCGCTGCAACTCGATCTGCCCCGGCACGGTCGAGACCCCCTCGATGCTCGATCGCGCCGCGGCCCAGGGACCGCAGGGCAAGGAGATGTTCATCTCCCGCCAGAAGATGGGCCGGCTCGGCACCGCCGACGAAATCGCCAACATGGCGATCTATCTCGGCAGCGACGAGAGCGCCTTCACCACCGGCGTCGATCTCGTCGTCGACGGCGGCTACATGCTCTGACGCCCACAGGGATCACATCTCATGAACAAGATTGATCTCCAGGGCCGCGTCGCCGTCGTCACGGGCGGCGCGCAGGGTTTTGGCCGCGCGATCACCGAGCGCTTCGTCGCCTCCGGCGCCAAGGTCGCGATCTGGGATTTCGATGCCGCGCTGGCCGAGAAGACGGCGAAGGAGATCGGCGACAGCGTCCGCGTCGTCAAGGTCGACGTCACTGACACCGCAGGCGTCGAGCAGGCGCGCGATGCCACGCTTGCCGCCTTCGGCAAGATCGACATCCTCGTCAACAATGCCGGCATCGCCGGCGTCAACAAGCCGGTGTGGGAGACCGATCTCGAGGAATGGCGCAAGGTGCTGCGCATCAACCTCGACGGCCCCTTCATCGTCTGCAAGGCGGTCGTGCCCGTGATGCTCAAGCAGAAATACGGGCGGATCGTGAACATCGCCTCGATCGCCGGCAAGGAAGGCAATCCGAACGCCTCGCACTATTCGGCGTCGAAGGCCGGCCTGATCGCGCTGACGAAGTCGCTCGGCAAGGAGCTCGCCGCCCATGACATTCTCGTGAATGCCGTGACGCCGGCGGCGGCAAAGACCGCGATCTTCGACCAGATGACGCAGCAACATATCGATTTCATGCTGTCGAAAATCCCCAAAGCCCGCTTCGTCCTGGTGGAAGAGCTCGCCGCGATGGCCGCGTGGCTTGCATCCGAAGATTGTGCCTTCTCCACTGGCGCGGTCTTTGATATTTCCGGGGGACGGGCGACCTATTGAGAGCGTGATGGTCCGTCCAGGGAGGCGGACCATGCAGCTTGGGCGTCGGGATTTTGTGAAGTTCGCAGCCGGCGCGGGCGCGCTGCCGCTGCTGTCGCAACGCGCGCTGGCGCAGCTCGCGCCCAACCCGCCGAGCATCCGCCCGCCCTCGCCGGCCGAACGCGCGGCGATGGGCCGGCTGGCGCAGAGCTTCATGGGCAAGTTCGACGTGCCGGGGCTCTCCTTTGCGATCGGCTATGCGGGTGCGATCGTCCACCAGGCCGCGTTCGGCGTCGCCGATCGCGAGCAGAATGAAGCAACGACGCCGCAGCATCTGTTTCGCATCGCCAGCGTCAGCAAGATGATCACCTCGGTCACGCTGTTTCGGCTGATCGAGGAGAACCGCGTCAAGCTCACCGACCGCGTGTTCGGCCCCGGCGCGCTGCTCGGCACCGATTACGGCGCGCCGCCCTACTCGCCCGGCATCGACCAGATCACGCTCGAGCATCTCCTGACGCATACCGGCGGCGGCTGGACCAACGACAACCGCGATCCCATGTTCACGCATCCGCACATGGATCACGCGCAGCTGATCACCTGGACGCTGGCCAATCGGCCGCTCGACCGTCCGCCGGGCCAGCACTACGCCTACTCGAATTTCGGCTATTGCGTGCTGGGCCGCGTGATCGAGAAGCTCACCGGCCAGCGCTATGCCGAACATGTCCGCGCCGAGGTACTTGGCCGTTGCGGCATCACCGACATGACGATCGCCGGCAACACAAGCGACCAGCGCCAGGCCGGCGAAGTCGCCTATTACTGCAAGGTCGAAAGTCCCTACGAGATGAACGTCCGCCGCATGGATTCCCATGGCGGCTGGATCGCGACGCCGACCGACCTCGTGCAGTTCCTGATGCACGTCGACGGCTATGCGCGGCCGGCGAACATCCTGCGGCCGCGCACCATCCAGGTCATGACCACGGCACCGAGCTATAGCCCGGACTATGCCAAGGGATTCTGCATCAACAGTTCAGGCAATTGGTGGCACAATGGCAGCCTGCCCGGCACCAGCACCATTGCGGTCAGAACCCATGGCGGCTTCTGCTGGGCCGCCTTCACCAACGTCAGCCGGCCGAACACCAAGATGGATGACGAACTCGATGAGCTCAACTGGAATATGGCGCGGCAAGTCAGCGAATGGCGGGTGGCATGATTAGAGAAGGTGGATGCCTGTGCGGCGCAGTGCGGTTCAAGGCGGAGGGCGAGCCGCTGAATGTGCGCATCTGCCATTGCCGCATGTGCCAGAAGGCGATGGGCTCGCCTTACTTCGTTCGTGCCCAGTTCGACCAGAAAGCGCTGACGGTCGAGGGCGACACCGGCCGTTACGCATCGTCCGAGGCCATCGAGCGCGTGTTCTGCAAGAATTGCGGCACCCGGCTGTTCTCCTGGCGGCGCAACGGCACGCTGGCCGGCGTGGCGCTCGCGACCTTCGACGACCGCAACGCCTTCGCGCCGACCGAGCACATCTGGGTCTCGGAAAAGCTCGCCTGGCTGAAGCTCGACGATGGCCTCAAGCAATATGAGAGGACGATCCCGGCGTAAGGTCAGGGCCGGCTTGAAGCAGGCAAGCTGGCGGTCTCAACGCGCCGTCCTGTGGTCGTGGCCAGCCAGATTCCCGCAAACACCGCGACGATGCCGGCGGCGAGATTCCAGCGCAGCGGCTCGTTCAGCAGGAAGGCGCCAACCAGTGACGCCGTGATTGGATTGACCGTCACCGAGATCGCGACGCGCGTCGGCGTCGTCCGCTCCAGCGCGAAGGCCCAGAGATAGAAGGTCAGCGCCGCGCCGAAGGCGCCGAGGTAAAGCGCGGCGAGCCATTGCGGCGTGCCGAAATTTGCGACGGGCGCAAAACTGCCGCGGAAACACGAGAGCAGGACAAGGCAGACGGCGCCCGCTGCCATGCTCATGGTGGTGAAGGCGATCGGGCTGGAGCGCCGGATCAACGGCCGCGACCAGATGCCGTACAGCGCCATGCACAGCGCAGCCGCCATCATCAGGAGATCGCCGCGCCAGGCGCCCGATGGCGCCGCGTTGAGGTCCGTGAGCAGCGCGACGGCAACGCCTGATGTTGCCACCACGACGCCGATCGATTTGCGCCAGCTCAGCGCCTCGCTGCCGAGCGCGGCGCCGATCACGAGTGTCAACAGCGGCAATGTCGACAGCGCGAGCGCGCCGCGCGCGGCTGTCGTGAAGATCAGCGATGCGTTGAACAGGATCGGAAACAGCGCGAAGAAGAGGATGCCGAGCCCGATCGCAACAGCCCAGTCGCCCCGCGCCGGCCGGCGATCGCCACGCAGCCATGTCAGCGGCAGCAGCAGCAGAAAGCCGATCCCGAACCGGAACGAGCCGATCGCCAGCGGATCGATGCTGCCAACGAGATAGCGCGTCGCACCGATCGAGGTGCCGCCGAGCGCACTCGATAGCACCGCAGCCAGAACGCCAAGAATCTCGCCCACAATCCCTCCCGTCGAACGCCTTGACGAAGAGCATACGGGCCGTGCCCAAACTGGGAATGGAATTTCCGTCATGCTGGGATAACGTTCCATCATGACCGTGCCCGATCTCGATCCCGATCTGCTGAGGGCTTTTCTCGCCGTCGCCGAGCATCGCTCGTTCACGCGCGCGGCCGATCAGCTCAACCGCACCCAGTCGGCGGTGAGCGTGCAGGTCAGGCGCCTCGAGGAGCGGCTCGGCGCAAAGCTGTTTCAGCGCAATCGGGCCGGAATCGTGCCGACCGCCGCGGGCGACGAGTTGCGGGCCTATGCGCGGCGCATCCTTGCTCTCCATGCCGAAGCAATCGGCGCGTTACGCGCACGCAAGCCGGAAGCCGTCATCCGCCTCGGCGTGATGGACGATTATGGCACGATCGTCATTCCGCCCCTGCTGGCGAGCTTCGCCAGGGAGCATCCGGCGGTGCGGGTCGAGATCGAGACCGGGCTGACCGCGACCATGCCGGCCCGGCTCGGCGAAGCCTATGACCTCGTCATCGCCATGCATCCGCAAGGGCGTGGCGACGGCGAGTTGTTGCGGCGCGAGCAGGCCGTCTGGGCGGCGGCCGCCGCCTGCCGCGCCACGGCGGAGGACACTCTGCCCGTCGCGCTGTACCCGCCCGGTTGCCTGTTTCGCCAATGGGCCGCAGACGCGCTCGATCGCGCCGGCCGGCGGTGGCGGCTCGCCTTCGTCAGCCGGACGCTGGCGGCGGTGGAATCGATCGCGGCGGAGGGCCTTGCGATTACCGTGGTGAAGGCCGGCATCCTGCCGCCTCGGCTCCGCGCTCTCGGCGCACGCGACGGCCTGCCGCCGCTTCCCGCGGCCGACATCCGCATCCACCGCGCGCGCAACCTGCCGCGCCCGGCGGCCCGGCTTGCCGATCATTTGCAGCGTGGTATTTCGGAACCGGCCATCCTATCTTGAGCCGAAGCGTTGCTGCACCGCCGGTCTGGCCAGGTCGTCTGCAAGGCGACGAGCAAGACCGGACGAGATGCAAATTGAACATTTCCCTCTATGACCTCTCGGTGTGGGTGCTGCCGCTGGTGCTTGCCATCACTTTCCACGAGGCGGCGCACGGCTTCGTCGCGCACCGCCTCGGCGACAACACCGCCTGGCAGCTCGGCCGCGTCAGCTTCAATCCGCTGCGCCATATCGACCCGTTCGGCACGCTGATTCTGCCGGCGATGCTGCTGTTTGCGCATTCGCCGTTCCTGTTCGGCTACGCCAAGCCGGTGCCGGTGAACTTTCGCAACCTCAACAATCCGAAGCTGGACATGGTCTGGGTCGCCCTGGCCGG
Source organism: Bradyrhizobium sp. CCGUVB14 (assembly GCF_024199935.1). Taxonomy (NCBI): domain Bacteria; kingdom Pseudomonadati; phylum Pseudomonadota; class Alphaproteobacteria; order Hyphomicrobiales; family Nitrobacteraceae; genus Bradyrhizobium; species Bradyrhizobium sp. CCGUVB14. The sequence continues at coordinate 4,607,951 of NZ_JANADS010000001.1, read as the reverse complement.
CCCCGTCACCAACATCCTGCTGGCGCTGGTCGCGGGCCTCGCCCTGCACGCCCTGCCCCTGGCGCCCGCCAGTTCGGCGCAATGGATCTTCGACAACCTCAAGAATGCGCTGCTGATCAACGCCGTGCTGGCGGTCTTCAACATGATGCCGATCCCGCCGCTGGACGGCGGACGGGTCGCGGTCGGGCTGTTGCCCCGGCCGCTTGCCCTGCCGCTGTCACGGCTCGAGCCGTACGGCATGATGATCCTGATCGCGCTTCTGATCCTGCTGCCGCTTGCGGGTTCCCAGTTCGGTCTAAATCTTGATGTTATTTCAGCAATACTGCGAACGTTGACCGGTTATGTGATTCAAGCTGTTCTCTTCGCTACCGGCAATGCGTAGTTGAAGACACTCCCTTCAAGACCATGCACTTGAAGATCCCGGACTTGAAGATCCTGCACTTGAAGACAAAGCCGAAGGGCTAGAGGCCAACTTGGTCAAAGCTGCCGATATGCTGATCGCGCGACGCGCCGACACCCGTGCCCGCGCCGATTTCGCCACCTGGAAGATGATGGCCAAGCTGAATGGGTTGTCGGCGCTGCCTGCGGACGCACAGGGCTTCCTCGACGGCTACAAGAAGCTGCTGGAGCGGATGAGCGAGGGCGAGGCGGCCGAAGCCACCATCGCCGAGGTCTACAAATCCTACTATCTGGAGATGGGTGGCGCCGGGAACCCGCCCGACGTCCGCTCGCGGCCGGCTGAGCCGGTGGCGGACAATGTTACCGCCTTCCGGCGCCCGGCCCCCAAGCCGAAGAAGGCCGCCATGTTCGGAGCGGCGATGTTCGGTGGAACCGAGAAGCGCCCCCTCCCGGTGGCGCTGATCTTCGCCTGCCTGGTCGTGGTCTACGTCTCGATCAAGTTCTACTGGCGCTGAAGGTTATTTCGACGGCTTCTTGAAATTCACCGGCAGGCTGAAGGCGAACTGATCGTCCGTCAGGTCGGCCGGCGGGACCGGCACGGGATCCGAGCGGCGCACCATGGAGATGGCCTCGCTGTCGAAGGCGGGATCGCCGGAGGACTCGGCCACGTCGACTGACACGACATTGCCGCGTCGGTTCAGGACCAGGCTGAGCTTGACCGTCGTCGTCTTGCTCTTGTCCTTGGGATAGCGCTTGTGCAGCTCGAAATAGGCGCTGATCCGCTTGCCCCACTCGGCCGTCAGCTTGCGAAGGTCCTTGCCGATGCCCTGGTTGGGGGCAGCCGCCTTCTCGTCCTCGCGCGCGTCTTCGTTTAGCGCCTGCCTCGCCGATTCCTGGGCGTTCGGCATCTCCTCGACGGCCTGGGTTTCGACCTTGGCCACTTTCGTGGTGTCCTCGACCGGCTTCTTGGAGTCGTTCTCGGTGACGAGGCGGTCCGGGTCTTCGGCCTCCTGAGGTATTTCCTTCGGCAGATCGGTCTCGTGAACCTCGGCCTGCTGCTGCATCTGCTGCGGCTGATACTGCGAGGCTTCGCTATCCGGGCCGGGAGGCAGATCCGTCTCGGGCAGCTTCGGCGAGGTCATCTCGACGGCGTATTCCGCGCCGTTGGCGCCGAGGCCATCGTCGCCGTCGTCGGCACGAAGGTTGGCGAGCGCCAGCGCAGCCCCGCCGAGATGCAGGCCAATCGCGGCGATCGCGGCCAGAATCCAGAGCCGCCGGGATGGTTTTGCGTCGATTACAGGGTCGGACATCGCGCTGCCGTTAGGGTTGGACCGCCCCCTGCGCCGGCCCAGCCGCCGCAGGAGGTGCTTCGAGCGCCACCAGCTTGATCCGAGAATAGCCGCCGGACCGCAGGATTTCCATGACGCCCATCAACTCGCCGTAAGGCACGGCCTTGTCGGCGCGCAGGAACACGTATTTGTCCTTGCTCATGTCGGCGATGGCGTCGAGCGAACTGACGAGGTCGGTCCGCTTGACCGCGTTTTCGCCGATCGCGAGCGTCAGATCGGGCTTGATGCTGACATAGGTCGGCTTGTCCGGCTTCTTCTGCGGCGTCGCGCTCGAGGTCGGCAGGTCGATCGGCAGATCGACCGTCGACAAGGGGGCTGCGACCATGAAGATGATCAGCAGCACCAGGATGACGTCGATGAACGGCGTGACGTTGATGTCATGCGTTTCCGAGAAGTCGTCGTCGTCATCGTTGTCGGTGAGCGAGACAGCCATGGCCTACTCCGCCGCGCGCGAATGTGCGCTGCCGTGGCTGCGATCGAGATCGCGCGACAACAGCCGCGCCGCCGCTCCCGAGGCGCGGCTGACGAGCTCGAGATAGCCCTTCGTGACGCGCGAGAAGTGATTGTAGATGATGACGGCCGGGATCGCCGCGACGAGGCCGATGGCGGTCGCGAGCAGTGCCTCGGCGATACCGGGAGCGACGACGGCGAGGTTCGTCGTCTGCGACTTCGAGATGCCGATGAAGCTGTTCATGATGCCCCAGACGGTACCGAACAGGCCGACGAAGGGCGACGTCGAGCCGATGGTGGCGAGGAAGCCCATGCCGATGCGGATGCGGCGCTGTTCAGCACGCACGATCTCGGCGAAGCTCGAGGCCGCGCGCTCCTTGATACCGGTGTCGCTGGAGAGGCCCGCCGACATCCGCGCCTCGCGCAGCGCGGCCGCCAGGAAGGACGGCAGGATACCCTGCTTGGTGCCGAGCGCCATCTGGGCTTCCGCAAGCGAGCGAACCTCGGCGATCTTCTTCAAGGCCGACCGGAGCTTGGCGGACGCGACCGACAGTTCGATCGACTTCGCGATGAAGACGGTCCAGGTCACGAGCGAGGCGAAGGCAAGCCCGATCATCACCGCCTTCACGATGATGTCCGCCGACATGAACATCACCCAGGGCGACAATTCCTTCATGGCCGGCGCGATGCCGGCCTTCGGCGCCGCCTCGGATGCGGGGGCGATGGTAGCCTCGGTCGCGCTGGGCGCGGCGGCCGCGGGCGCAGCCACCGCGGGCGCGGCCGTCGACGGCGCGGGCGCCGCAACATTCGGCTGTGCCGCAACTGCGGGAGCAGCCGGAGCCGGCTGAGCCGCCACGGGTGCCGGCGCCGCAACGGGCCGTGCCGGCGCGGCCGGCTGGGTTTGTGTCTGGGCAGAAACAGGAGCTGCGAGCCAGGTGGCCGTCAGCAGCACGGCTGCAGCGAGGCTTGCTTGGAAAGATGTGATCTTCATACTTCGGCCCAGTAGCGAATGAGGTTGTGATAGATACCCGTCAATTTGACCGTTTCGGGATCGTCACGCCCGAGCCGTGCCACCAGCGCCTGAATGGCGGTGTCGAGATCAAAGATCATGCTGCGAGCTTGATCGTCCCGTATCATGCTCTGGAGCCAGAAGAAAGACGCAACCCGCGCCCCCCTGGTCACCGGCGTGACCAGATGCAGGCTGGTCGAGGGATAGAGCACGCAGTCCCCGGCTGGCAACTTGACTTCGTGCGAGCCGTAGGTGTCCTCGATCACAAGTTCGCCACCGTCGTAATCCTCGGGCTCGCTGAGGAACAGCGTGACCGACAAATCCGTGCGGATGCGAAGGCCGGTCAGCCGGTCGCCGCGGATGGCGTTGTCGACATGCAGGCCGAAATGGTGGCCGCTGTCCGCCGCATAGCGGTTGAACAGCGGCGGGAAGATCTGGAGCGGGATCGCGGCTGCCAGAAATCGCGGGTTCGCCGTCAACGCCGAGATGATGCGATGGCCGAGCTTGCGCGCGACCTCGCTATCCGGCGGCAACTGCTCGTTGCGCTTGACCATTGCTGACTGCGCGCCCGCGGTGGAACGGCCGTCTTCCCATTCACTGGCGTCCATGATGCGGCGGAAATCCGCCACATCTTCCTTGCTCAGGACGCCGTCTATGCATGTCAGCATGGCACCTCGTTATTTCTCCATCAGTAGCGCGCCGAAAGGACCACATAAGCAGCGCGTCCCGGTGCTTCCAGCACGAAGGGCGCGGCGCTCTGGTACAGCGCGTCGTAGTAGCGCTTGTCGAAGATGTTGTTGACGAACAGCTTCACCTGCCAGTGCTTGTCGATCTTCGCTTCGGCGAACATATCGAACCGCCAGTAGCTCGGGATCGATGTGCCCTGGTTGGCCGCGAGGAACGTGCCGCCGTAGATCTTCGAACGGTACACCGCCTGGCCGCCAAGCTCCCAGACGTCGTTGATCTGGTACTTCGAAAGCATGCTGAACGACTGGTGCGCGACATTCGAGAGCGGCAGGCCGACGTTCGTGGTGTACAGGGTCGTGTTCGCCGGCGGGATCAGCGACTTGGTGACCTCCGATTGCATCAACACCAAGCCGCCGAAGACGCTCCATTTGTCGGTGATCTTGCCGCCGACGCCGAGGTCGATGCCGCGAATGCGATAGGCCGCGCCCGCGGTAATGAGGGACACGATGCTCCCCCCGGCCCCAGCTATGTTGCGGGATTCACGCGCGTTGTCCTTCTCCGTCTGGAACAGCGCAGCGGTCAGTAGCAAATGCCGGTTGAACAGCTCCCATTTTGTGCCGAGCTCGATCGCCTTGTTCTTTTCGGGCCCGAATATCTGGTTGGGATTGCCGTTCAGGGATGGAGCCAAGCCACCATACTGAACGCTGGTGCCGTCGAATTCGGCACCGACAGGGTTCGACGAGGTGGCATAAGCGACGTAGACGCTCCCGTTCGGCAGCGGCTTCAACGTGAGGCCGAGGTTGAAATTCGGCATCAAGTATTCTTGCTGCTGCTGGCCAAAGACGTTTGCCACACCCCCAACGGTGCCATATCCGGTCGCCTTGATGTTGTAATCATCATAGCGAAAGCCGCCGTTCAGGATCAGCTGGTCGTTGTAGTTCGCGCTGTCCATCACGTAGACACTCTTGGTGTCGATGGTGACCTTGGTGGGCAGACCCGACAGGCCCCCGGGAATTCCGAACGGAAGATTCGTGAACTGCGGATTGAAGACGCTCACGCCGGACAACGATCCCGACCCGCTGAAACCTCCGGGTAGAGCTTCGGAGCTGAGACCGGTATATTTGTCGATGGATAATCTCTCGTTGTCGTATTCGAAACCGGCCAGAGCCGTGTGCTTGAATCCAGCACCGTCACTAAACTTGTAAGTCGCCTCGGTCTGGTTGGCGATCACGTTCGTGGTCTGGAAACGGCTCTGCGGATTGGCGCTGAGCGTCGAGGCCGACAACGGGGTAGCTAGAACCGGACCTTCCGGAAGCGTGCCAATGTAGTTCTGGGTGGAATAAGAATCCCGAAACTTGTTGGTGAGCAACAGGTCTGGCGTGATCTGCACTTCGGCATTGAGAGTGCCGATGTCCTGACCCGTTCGGAAGAAATCGCGATTGACGAAGCCATACCAGGCGTTTCTGTTCGATCCGAAGTCGGGGAACGGGCCGCCGGCTGTGCTCGCCGTGCTCGGCCGGTAGTACGGCACGCCGAAGTCCGGCAGGCCGGTCAGTTCGGTGTGAATGTAGTTCGCCTGGATTTTGACCGCATCGATCGGCTTCCAGGTCGTGGCGACAAACGCGCCGTCGCGATTGTCCTTGACGTAATCGCGCCCGGCAACGCCCGCGTCCTGAAACATGCCGCCCGCACGCACAGACCAACTCGGATCGATCACCTGATTGACGTCGAGCACCACGCGCTTGGTCTTGTCGGTGCCGAACGTAGTGTCCATGTTGTAGAAGCTCTTCTCGGTCGTCGCCTGCTTGGTGACGATGTTAATCGCACCGCCGGCAACGCCGCGGCCCGCAAAGGTCGAGCCGGGTCCGCGCAGGATCTCGACCTGCTCGGTGAAGAAGTTTTCACGCACGCTGACGCCGGAATCACGCACGCCGTCGATGAAGACGTCGTTGCGAGCATCGAAGCCGCGGATGAAGAAGCGATCGCCGAAGGCGTTGCCGCCCTCGCCCGTGCCCAGGGTCACGCCGGCGGTGCTCAAAATCGCCTGCTTCAGCGTCGTGGCATTCTTGTCCTCGAGCACTTCCTTGCTGAGCACCGTGATCGACTTCGGTGTATCGACCAGCTTCTCGGGAAACTTGCCGCCGGCCTGGACGTGATCGACCTTGTACGGCGCAGCCGGGTCCGCATAGGGATTGCGATCGGGCGCCGGCCCGGCCGCATCAACGACCGGGGCCGTCGCTGCCTGCTGGCGTTGCGCGGCGCGACGCAGCGCATTGCGGGCGCGGACCTGATCGGGTGTCGGCTTTGCAGCGGTGGAGCGCGGACGTTCCTTCGGGGCATCGACGTTGACGGGGGGCAGCGTCGATTGTTGTGCCTGCGCGCCGGTCGAGACGGACGCGGCCGCAATCAGGCTCGCGACGGCAGACACGGTCTTGCCGGTCGCGCCATCGAGATTGCTGCCCAATGATTTCCGAACCGCGACCGAACGCAACGACCTCGGTGTTTTAGTCATGCCCATCACACGCCCCACAGTGCTTCTGCTTCCAATAGTCGCGTTGCGACAACGCGACGCATTGGTGCTACCGAGCGTGTTCAGGGGGGTCAACGCGATCACGGCAACACTGGGCAACAAACCAGCCACTTCATAGCGATTCTAAACTTGCTCACGCACTTCAGTTTGAACCGTTCTAAACTGAAGTTTGTAAGCGTTCTAAACTGGTACCAAGTTGCGGATGGCGCGCATCGTGGTCGATTGCAGGAGCGCAGGGACGCCTGCCGTGGCAGGCATCCCGGTTTTGGAACGGGCGCAATCAGAACGTCATCAGAACTTGGCCGTCGTGACGATGTAGAACGCCCGCCCCGGCGCGACCGCGACGAACGGCACGGCGCTGCGATAGAGTGTGTCGTAGTAGAGCTTGTTGGTGAGGTTCTGGGCGTAGAACTTCATGGTCCAGTTCTTGTCGATCTTCTTCTCGACGAACGCATCGAAGCGCCAGTAGCTCGGCAGCTCGTTGCCGGTGTTGGCCGCGAACGTGCCGCCATAGACCTTGGAGCGATACACCGCCTGCCCGCCGACTTCCCAATCGCCGTCGAACTTGTACTTGGTCAGCATGCTGAACGACTGGTGGGCGACGTTGGCGAGCTGCAGGCCCAGGTTGGAGGCGATGTTGCTCTGCGTGACCTTGGACTGCATCAGCACCAGGCCGCCGAAGATGCTCCAGCGATCGGTGATCTTGCCCTCGGCCTCGATGTCGATGCCCTGGATGCGGTAGGCCGCGCCCGAGGTGAGCAAGCCCGCGGCGTTGTTCTCGCGCGCATTGTCCTTCGTGGTCTGGAACAGCGCCGCAGAGACCAGCAGGTGACGATCGGCGAGCTCCCACTTGGTGCCGACCTCCGCCGCCTTGTTGCGCTCGGGCCCGAGCAGAACGGTCGTGTTGGCGGGAACGCCACCGTAATCGGTGCCGGTCGCGTCGAGCTCCGAGCCGAACGGATTGGCCGAGGTCGCGTAGGCCGCATAGATGCTGCCGATCGACATCGGCTTGTAGACCAGGCCGACGTTATAGTTGACCAGATCGGAGTTCATTTTCAGATAGGCCGCATTGGTCGACGAGCTCATGTTGTAGCCGTCGTAGCGGATGCCACCGTTGACGATGACGGTGTCCTGCCAGTTCGCCGTGTCCATGACGTAGACGCTGCTGGTGTTGACGCCATAGCGCGTTGGATTGCCCGTCAGCGTCGGTGTGCCGAAGCCACCGACGTAAGTGGACTGAGGGTTGTAGAGATTGATCCCCGAGAGAGCCCCGTTGCTCGTGAAGCCGGAGCCGGCCAGCTCCGATGCAAGACCCGAGTAACGATCGATCGAGATGTTCTCGTTGGTGTATTCGACGCCGAACACCGCGGTGTGCTTGATCCCGCCGGTGTCGAGCTTGAACGTGGCCTCGTTCTGGTTGGCCCACACGTCCACCGTCTGGTAGCGGCTCTGCGCACTCGCCGTCGTGGTCCAGAGCAGCGGATTCGGGCTGGTCGTCACCGGGTTCTGCGGCAGCGTGCCGATATAGTTCAGCAGCGAATGCTCGCCGCGCACCTTGCTGGTCAGCGTGATGGCTTCGTTGACCTTGTACTCCGCCGTCCCGGTACCGAAATCCTGTCGCGCGGTCTGGAAGTCGCGGTTGAGGAAGCCGTACCAGGTCCCGCGCGGAATGCCGGCCGACGTCACCGGCACGTTGCCCTGCTTGTAATAGGGCACGCCGAAATCCGGCAGACCGCTGAGATCGGTGTGGACGTAGTTCGTCGTGATCTTGATGTCGTTGGTCGGGGTGTACTTGGTCGACAGGAACGTGCCCCAGCGATCGTCGGTCACGTAGTTGCGGCCGGCGACATTGGCGTCCTGGAACAGGCCGCCGGTGCGCACCGAGAAGGTCGGATCGACGACCTGGTTGACGTCGAGCGTGACCCGCTTGGTCCGGTCGGTGCCGAACTCGGTATCCATCCGCTTGAAATTGACGTCGCCGGCCTGCTTGGTGACGATGTTGATGGCGCCGCCTGCGGTGCCGCGGCCGGCATAGGACGATGCCGGTCCGCGCAGGATCTCGATCTGCTCGGTGAAGAAGTTCTCGCGGATCGACACGGCGGGATCGCGGATGCCGTCGATGAAGACGTCGTTGCGCGCGTCGAAGCCGCGGATGAAGAAGCGGTCGCCGAAGGCGTTGCCGCCCTCGCCCGACCCCAGCGTCACGCCGGCGGTCGAGCGCCCGATTTCCTTCAGCGTCGTCGCATTCTTATCCTCGAGCACTTCCTTGCTCAGCACCGTGATCGTCTTCGGCGTGTTCAGCATCGGCTCGGGAAACTTGCCGGAGGCCTGGACGTGGTCGACCTTGTAGGGCGCAGCCGGATCGGCATAGGGATTGCGATCCACTGCACCGGCCGGAGCCGGTGCCGCGGCGGCGGCCTGCTGCTGCGCCTGCTGGCGCTGCGCGGCGCGGCGAAGCGCGTTGCGCGCACGGACCTGCTCCGGCGTCGGCTTGGAGGCTGCCGGGCGCGAACGCTCGACCGGCGCATCGACATTCACCGGCGGCAGGCTCGACTGCTGCGCTTGTGCGCCGCCCGAGACCGACGCCACTGCAATCAGGCCGGCGACGGCGGACACCGCCTTGCCGGAATTGCCATCGAGTTCAAACGAATTCCTTGCCGCGATCGCACGCAACGATCGCGGAGCCACCGCCAGCCCCATTCCAACGCACCCCAATTTATATTCGTCGATCCGCGACATGCGCGACGAACGATGAGGCGGTGCTATCGATCACGAAAAATCAGGTCAATGCGAGGAGACGCGCGCGACCACTTGAATCGCTCTAGTTCAAATCGATTCTAAAATTTCGAATCCGAAACGATGAAATGTCGCGCGACATATTGAAGCAATCGGAAACGACGGCGCTTGTCTTCGCGCATCATTTTGCGCAGCCGTCAGTCGCTGCTCGGCGGCTTCATCAACGAGAACAATTCGTCGACGGTGCGCTGCGCGGTCGCGCGCACACGATCGGAGTTGTCCATGCCGGCGATGTTGATGCCGTTGACGACGGCTTTGATCTCGTCGCGAAAGTCGGTGAGGAAGCGCAAGGGATCACGCTGCTCGTTGGCGACGCGCGCGATCAACCCCGTGATCAAGATCTGACACGCGATCAGCTTGCCGTTCAGCTCGTCCATCATGTGCTCCCGTTGTGGCGGGCCGATATGAACGACACTGATTTTCCTGACAACCGCAACGGCATGCCGCCGGTTTAGAACCATCCTAACTGCGATCAATCCGAAACATCGACGATGCGGCCAGCCGCGTACAGCGCCACGCGCGCATGGTTGGCCGCTCACGCGGTCCGCGAGCACTGCCCAACTTTTGCACTTTGTCGGTTCGCATCGGGAAAATGCAGCACTGCACACCGCTTCGCCACCCGGTTGCCTACGGGGTGCAAAGCTTTCCAATTGTTTAGGATTCCCAGCCGATAGTGCTGTTTACACTGGAACTTGGCGTGTATTATACAACAGCGCCGGGAACTTGTTGCTGGCGCTGAAGTCGTTCCTTTGGGCATACAAGCCGATACAAATAGATATGAAAAAGTCACGGCCGATCCTGTGGATTGTCATCATCGCAGCTGTGGCCGGTGGCGGCTATTACGGCTGGCAGCGTTTCTCAGGCCCTGAGGCCGGGAAAGCCCAGACCGCGCAGAAGGGCCCGCCGCGGGCACCCGCCGTCCCCGTCAGCGTTGCGCCGGTCCAGAAGGCGGACTTCCCGGTCTACCTGACCGGCCTCGGCACGGTGCAAGGCTTCAACACCGTACAAGTCCGGACCCGGGTGGACGGCCAGATCGACAAGATCGCCTTCACCGAAGGTCAAATGGTCAACCAAGGCGATCTCCTGGTCGAGATCGATCCGCGCCCGTTCCAGGCCGCCCTCGATCAGGCCAAGGCCAAGAAGGCGCAGGACGAGGCCAATCTCGCCAACGCCAATCTCGATCTGCAGCGCTACACCAAGCTCGGTGAATTCGCGACGCGGCAACAGACCGACACGCAACGCTCCACCGTTGCCCAGCTCACCGCCCAGATCGCCGCCGACGAAGCCGCGATCGCCAACGCCCAGACCCAGCTCGACTATACCCAGGTCAAGTCGCCGATCACCGGCGTCGCCGGCCTGCGCCAGGTCGACATCGGCAACATCGTCAACGCTTCTAGCCAGACCGGCGTCGTCACCATCGCGCAGGTCGAGCCGATCACGGTGATCTTCACCGCGCCGGAAGACCAGCTGCCTTATATCAGCGAGGGCCAGAAGTCCGGCGAGCTCAAGGTGATCGCGTTCACCACCGACGGCAAGAAGACGCTGGCCGAGGGCAAGCTCGCCGTCATCAACAACCAGGTTGATACGACCAGCGGGACTATTCGGCTCAAGGCGGTGTTCGCCAACAAGGAACACACGCTGTGGCCGGGGCAATCGGTGTCGACACGCCTGTTGGTGCGGACCCTGAAGGATGCGACCATCGTCCCCGATGACGCGGTCCTGCATTCAACCAACGGCCTCTACGCCTATACCGTCGGCCAGGACAACAAGGCCGAGGCACGCAAGATCAAGGTGAATTACTCCATCGACGGACGTTCGGTCGTCGAGGAAGGTTTGAGCCCCGGTCAGCAAGTCATCACCGGCGGTCAGTATAAGGTGCAGCCCGGCAGCCTCGTTTCGACGGCCGTGGCGAGTTCGGATCCGGTTCAGAAAAGCAAGGTTCAGCAGGAATGACCGAAGGCGGGATTTCGGCACCTTTCATCCGTTATCCCATCGGCACATCGTTGCTGATGGCCGGCATTCTTTTTGTCGGTCTCGTCGCCTATCCGCTGCTGCCGGTCGCACCGCTGCCGCAGGTGGACTTCCCGACCATCCAGATCACGGCCAATCTGCCGGGCGGCAGCCCGGAGACGATGGCCTCGTCGGTCGCGCAGCCGCTGGAGCGCCAGTTCGCCCAGATTCCCGGCATCGCGCAGATGACCTCGACGAGCTATCTGGGCACGGCGTCGATCACCATCCAGTTCGACCTCAACCGCAGCATCGACGGCGCCGCCAACGACGTGCAGGGCGCCATCAACGCCGCCAGCGGCCAGTTGCCGAAGAACCTGCCCTCGCCGCCGACCTACCGCAAGGTGAACCCGGCGGACTCGCCGATCCTGCTGCTGTCGGCGACGTCGGACACGCTGCCGCTGACCACCGTCAGCGATTCGATTGACGCCCAGCTCGCCCAGCAGATCAGCCAGATCTCCGGCGTGGCGCAGGTGTTCATCGGCGGCCAGCAGAAGCCCTCGGTTCGCGTCCAGATCGATCCGGCGAAACTCGTGGCCAAGGGCCTGTCGCTCGAGGATGTGCGCAGCGCGATCGGCATCACCACCGTCGACAGCCCCAAGGGCAATATCGACGGTGAGAAGCGCGCCTACACGATCTACGCCAACGACCAATTGTTGCAGTCCAAGGACTGGAACGACGTCATTATCGCCTACCGCAACGGCGGTCCCCTGCGGATCAAGGACATCGGTCAGGCGGTGACCGGTCCTGAAGACGCCAAGCAGGCGGCCTGGGCCAACGGCAAACGCGGCGTGTTCCTGGTCGTGTTCAAGCAGCCGGGCGCCAACGTCATCGAGACCGTCGACCGGATCAAGGCGACCCTGCCCCGCCTCGTCGCGGCGATCCCGCCCGCGGTCAAGATCGAGGTCATCAGTGACCGCACCACCACCATCCGCGCCGCGGTCGAGGACGTGCAGTTCACGCTGCTCCTGACCATTGCGCTGGTGGTCATGGTCATCTTCGTCTTCCTGCGCAGCTTCTGGGCCACGGTGATTCCGACCATCACGGTTCCACTGGCGCTGTTAGGCGCCTGCGCGCTGATGTGGGTGTTCGGCTATTCGCTCGACAATCTGTCGCTGATGGCCCTCACCATCGCGGTCGGCTTCGTCGTCGACGACGCCATCGTGATGCTCGAGAACATCACGCGCTACATCGAGGAAGGCGAGAAGCCGCTCGCCGCCGCCTTCAGGGGTTCCAAGGAAATCGGCTTCACCATCGTGTCGATCTCGATCTCGCTGGTCGCGGTGCTGATCCCGCTGCTGCTGATGGGCGGCATCATCGGCCGCCTGTTCCGCGAGTTCGCGGTCGTGCTGGCGATGACGATCTTCGTCTCGATGTTCGTGTCGCTGACCCTGACCCCGATGATGGCCTCGCGCTTCCTGCGTTCCCACAGCGAGGTCACCCACGGCAAGTTCTACCAGTGGAGCGAGAACGCGTTCGACGCTCTGCTGCGCGGGTATGAATACGTGCTCGACCACGCCATGGCCTGGCGGCGCACCACGCTCGTCATCTTCTTCGCCACGCTCGGTCTGTCGGTCTATCTCTTCATCCTGATCCCGAAGGGCTTCTTCCCGCAACAGGACGTCGGCCTGATCACCGCGACCTCGGAAGCCTCCCAGGACATCTCCTTCGCCGAGATGCAGCGCCGTCAGGTCGAGCTCGGCAAGATCGTGATGGAGGATCACGATATCGCATCGGTGGCAATGAACATCGGCGGCAGCGGCCGCGCCGGCAATAACGGCAACATGTTCATCACGCTGAAGCCGCGCAACGAGCGCGACGCATCTGCGCAACAGATCATCGCGCGGCTGCGTCCCAAGCTCGAGAAGGTGTCCGGCGCCCGCCTTTATATGCAGGCGGCCCAGGACGTCCGCCTCGGTGGCCGCCCGACCCGTACGCAGTTCGAGTTCACCCTGCAGGACGCCGATCTCGGCGAGCTCAATTCGTGGGCGCCGAAGATTCTCGCCAAGATGCAGACGCTGCCGGAGCTGCGCGACGTCGCGACCGACCAGCAGACCCAGGGCACCACGGTCCAGCTCAAGATCAACCGCGACACCGCCTCGCGCTACGGCATCCAGCCGCAGCTGATCGACGACACGCTGTATGATGCGTTCGGCCAGCGTCAGGTCGCGCAGTACTTCACGCAGCTCAACAGCTATCACGTGATCCTGGAAATCCTGCCGGAGATGCAGGGCAATCTGGATTCGCTGAACAAGCTCTATCTGAAATCGCCGCTGACCGGCGACCAGGTGCCGCTGTCGACCTTTGCGACCTGGACCACCGATCCGGTCCGGTCGCTCTCGATCAGCCATCAGGGCCAGTTCCCGGCGATCACGATCAGCTTCAACCTCGCGCAGGGCGTTGCGCTCGGCCAGGCCACCGAAGCCGTCCAGAAGGCGATGGCCGACATGGGCGCGCCGGCAACGCTGAATTCGAGCTTCCAGGGCACGGCGCAGGCGTTCCAGCAATCGCTCGGCACCGTTCCGCTCCTGATCCTCGCGGCGCTGGTCGTGGTCTATCTGATCCTCGGCATCCTCTACGAGAGCTACATCCACCCGATCACGATTCTGTCGACCCTGCCCTCGGCCGGCGTCGGTGCGCTCGCGATCCTGATGGCGGCGGGCTTCGAGTTCAGCCTCATTGCCTTGATCGGCGTCATCCTGCTGATCGGCATCGTGAAGAAGAACGGCATCATGATGGTCGATTTCGCCATCGCCGCCGAACGCGACGGCAAGACGCCGGAGCAATCGATCCGCCAGGCCGCGCTGCTGCGCTTCCGCCCGATCATGATGACCACGATGGCCGCACTTCTCGGCGGCGTGCCGCTGATGCTCGGCCACGGCACCGGCGCCGAGATCCGCCAGCCGCTCGGCTACGCCATGGTCGGCGGCCTCATCGTCAGCCAGGCGCTGACGCTGTTCACCACGCCGGTCGTCTACCTCTATCTCGACAAGTTCTCGAACCTGTTCAAGAGCCACTCGGCCGAGGACGACGGGCACGAGGCGACCGGGCACGGCACCGTCAAGGAAGCCGCCGAGTAAGCTTGCGCCGCGGCTTCCGCGACGCTACAGCGAGGCCCTCGGTTCACGCCAACGCGGTCTCGCCATGCCCATGCAATCCAGACTTGTCGCTCTCGCCGCCGCTGCCCTGTTGTCCACGGGTGCCGCGTATGCCCAGCAGGGCGCCAAGAAGAACGCAGCGTCCCCAACCCCGGCCGCGCAGGCGGCGCCCTCGCCCGCACCGACCCAGCCGCAGGCCGCTGAAGGCGCTCCGGCGCAGCCCGGCTGGATCGCACGCTGCACCAGCGCGAGCCGCGACGCGCCGCTCGAATGCGCGATCGAGCAGAACGCGGTCCTGACCAAGACCGGCCAGACCATCGTCCTGATCAACATCCGCATCGCGCCCGATACCCGCACGCCGGTCGCCCTGCTCCAGCTGCCGCTCGGCCTCAACCTGCCGGTCGGCGCCAAGCTCCAGGTCGACGAGGGCAAGACGGTCGATCTCCAGATCCAGACCTGCGAGAACCGCGGCTGCTACGCCTCGACGCCGATCGCGCCCGACCTGCTTGCGAGCCTGAAGTCGGGCAAGCAATTGAAGGTCTCCTTCCAGAACATGGCGAAGGAAACGATCGCGATCCCGATGCCGCTGAACGACTTCGCGGCCGCTTACGACAAGATCAAGTAGGTCCGCAGACGTCGGCGGCTGCACCGGGCGGCTTCCCGAGCCGCCTGTGCTGGATTACGCTGGTGCCGCAGCCGGGTGTTCCGGCAACGGCGGCGGAGCATGACGCGAAGAAAGTCGGACCTCGATCGGCTTGCTGTCTTGATCGCCATCATTGGGGTGATCGGCGCCGCCACACGCGCACAGGCCCAATTGCAGTCGCCCCCGACGCCAACGGCCGAGCCGACCGTCCATGATGCGAGGGTGCGGCCACGCAACGACCAGACCGACGGCAATTTCTCGCAGACGCCCAATGCCGGCAAATCGTCGTCCACCTCCGATGTGAAGCGCATTCGCACGACGCGCGAACGCAACACGGACGCCCCTTTCGCGATTGGACCGCTGCAGCCGCCCCCAGCCAAGCCGTAGCGACCCGTCTGCGGCTCGCGCTTACTGCCGCGCCATCTGCGCATTGCCGACGGCCTCGCCGTCGAGCGTCTGGTCGTTGTGCATGGTGACGGTGACGCGCAGCAGTTTTCCCTCAAACTCGAACGGCGCCTCGTAGTGCGACACCGGGCTGCCGCGGTCGCGGCCGATGTCGAGGCCCGACCACGAGATCAGCGTATGGAAGCCGAGCTGGGTCTGCAGCGAGCCGGCCTTCTCGCCGTCGATCAACAACGTGTAGTCGGTGACACCGGTGCGCGAGCCCTTGGCGGGCGGCTCCGTGCGGACGAGACGCTCGACATGAACGCCCAGCCGACGCGCACCGGAGGGCACCTGGCGGTCGGAGCGCACGATCTGATGGCTGCCGCCGATGTTGAGGTCGTGCACGAGATGGCCGTCCTTGACATAAAGGCTGTAGCCCGATGTCGCATCGCCATGCGAGATCAGCACGCCATCGGCGCCCGCGTCGCCGATCTCGACATGCGCCTCGATCATGTAGCTGCGGCTGCGCACATCGGGCGCGACGTCGGTCGGCACGTGGCCCATGCCGTGATGGAAGACGAAGTGGTGGCGCGCGCCGTGGAAGCGCGCGGCGTTCTCGGCAAAGCGCGGCCCGAAACGGTCGTCGAGCGGCAGCACGTTATGCTTCTCGGCCTCGCCCCACCATATCGCGATCATCTGCGCCAGCCGCTCAGGCTCTTTCGTCGCAAGATCGTCGGTCTCGGAGAAATCGCGGTCGAGATGGAACAGCTCCCATTTGTCTTTCTCGAACGGCGTGCCGGGCGGATGGTAGGCGACCGCCTTCCAGCCGCCTTGCCAGAGCCCGCGATGACCGAACATCTCGAAATATTGCGGCGAGCGTTTTGAAGGCGCGGACGCATCCGTGATCGAGCGCGCAAAGCTCTCGCCTTCGAGCGGCATCTGCGGGCAGCCGGCGATCTCGGATGGCGCGCCGATCCCGATCAACTCGAGCAGCGTCGGCGTCAGGTCGCAGGCGTGCACGAACTGGTGCCGCAGCTCGCCTTTGGCTGCAATCCGTTTCGGCCAGTTGATGACGAAGGGATCGCGGATGCCGCCACCATGGGTGTTCTGCTTGTAGCGGCGCAGCGGCGTGTTGGAGGCCATGGCCCAGCCATGGGGGAAATTGCTGTGGGTGTCGGGTCCGCCGATCTCGTCGATGCGGGCGAGCTTCTCGGGAATCGGCTCCGGCTTGAAATTGAACGGTCCCATCGCGTTGACGAAACCGAGCGGGCCGCCCTCCTGGCTCGCGCCGTTGTCGGACATCACGATGATGATCGTGTTGTCGCGAATGTCAGCCGTCTCCAGGAATGAAACAAGGCGCGCGAGATGTCGGTCGGAATGGTCAAGCATGCCGGCGAAGGCCGCCTGTAGCCGCGTGAACACACGACGCTCGTCGATGGAGTGATCCTCCCAGGCCTTCACGCCGTCATTGCGATCAGGCATCCGCGTCTCCTGCGGCACCAGTCCCATCGCCTTCTGGCGCGCCAGCCGCCGCTCGCGCTCGACATCCCAGCCGTGCACGAATTCGGGATCGTAGCTGCGGATGATGTCGGCCGGCGCCTGGTGCGGCGCATGGCAGGCGCCGAGTGCGACCCAGGTCAGCCAGGGGATATCGGGCCGGTCGGCATGGTGATCGCCGATGAAGCGGATCGCCTGGTCGATCAGGTCTTCGGTCAGATGATAGCCGTCGGCGTAGGTGCCGGGAGGATCGATGTGCGTGTTGTCGGAGACGAGCTCGGGCGCATATTGGTCGGTCTCGGCGTCGAGGAAGCCGTAGAAGCGGTCGAAGCCGCGCCCGAGCGGCCAGCCGTCGAATGGGCCGGTCGCCCCGCTTTCTGTCAGCGGCGTGACGTGCCATTTGCCGACCATGTAGTTGCGATAGCCGTGCACGCGCAGCATTTCGGCCAGCGTCCCCGCCTCGCGCGCGATCTTGCCGCGATAGCCGGGATAACCGGAGTCGAAATTGGCGAGGCACCCGACGCCGACCGAATGATGGTTGCGCCCGGTGAGCAGCGCGGCGCGCGTCGTCGAGCACATTGCAGTGGTGTGGAAACCCGAGTAGCGCAGCCCCTCCGCAGCGAGCCGATCGATGGTCGGCGTCTTGATGCTCGAGCCGTAGCAGCCGAAGTCAGAGAAGCCGACATCGTCGAACAGCACGACGAGAATGTTCGGCGCGCCCGCGGGCGGCTTCACGGCCTCCGGCCACCAGGGTTTCGACTCCGCAACCGTCTTGCCGACGGTGCCGCGAAACGGCGTGCCGCTGCCTGCGCTCATCTGTTGCTCCCTCTCCCGGCCGTCGCGGTTGACCCGCGGCTCGTCTCAATCTAAATTATAATCCGAATTATGATTATGATCTGGGGCGGATGCAAGCACGAACGCGACCATTTTCCGAGGCGCCTGGCTCCCGCGATTTCGACCTGCCGGGCGTCGCCCCGTCACGCCAGAGACGCAGCCGCGAGACGACGCTCGCGCTGCTGCGGGCCGGCGCCGATATGCTGCGGACGCGAAGCCTGGCCGAGCTCTCGATCGAGGCGCTCTGCACTGAAGTCGACGCCACGGTCGGCGCCTTCTACAGCCGCTTCGAGAGCAAGGAGGCCTATTTCAACGCGCTGATGGCGCTGGCCGCACGCGACGGCGAGCAGCGGCTCGGCGAAATCAGGCGGCCGTCGCCCGAGACCAATCTCGACAAGCTCTGCCATATCGTCGTCAGCGGCATCATCGCCTGGATGCGCCACCACGAGGGCGTGCTGCGTGCAGCGCTGCAGCATGACGACACCCGTCCGGACAAATGGACGCCATTCAAGGCACTGGCCAAGGCCACCACCGCGCGTGCCACCCCTCTCCTGCTGCCGGCCATGGGCAAGGGCCGCGCGGCCGCCAAGACCCGCGCCATCGCGTTCGGCTTCCAGGTGGTGCTGGGCACGCTGGTGAACGCGATCCTCAACGATCCCGGACCGCTGTCGCTTCGGTCGAAAGAGATCGAGACGCGGCTTGCAGGCTGCCTGTTGCTGCTGCTGCAGGCAGAGATCGATCAGTCCACGCCCAAATAGGCCTTCTGCACCTGCGGGTCCTCGGCCAATGCCGCGGCGGTACCGGACAGCACGCTCTTGCCAACCTGGAGGACGGTGGCGAAGTCCGAGACTTCCAGTGCGAGCTCGATCGATTGCTCGGCGAGCAGGATGGTCAGGCCTTCGCGATGCAGACGACCAAACGTTTCGTACATAGACTCGACCACCGCCGGTGCAAGGCCAAGCGATGGCTCGTCCAGCATCAACAGCTTCGGGTCGCTCATCAGCGCCCGGCCGACCGCGAGCATCTGCCGCTCGCCGCCGGACATGGTGCCGGCGCGCTGGTTGCGGCGTTCCTTCAGCCGCGGAAATATCTCGTAGACGCGTTCGAGCAGTTCGGCCTGGCGCGATCTGTCGTGCAGCGGCGTCGCGCCGAGCATGAGGTTGTTCTCGACGCTCTGCTGCACGAACAGCCGCCAGCCCTCCGGCGACAGCGCCAGCCCCTTGCGCACGATCGCAAAGGCCCTCTGGCCGGCGATCTCCTCGCCGCGAAAGCTGATCGTGCCGGAATGCACGGGGATAAGGCCGGCGATCGCGTTCAGCGTCGTGGTCTTGCCGCCGCCATTGGAGCCGAGCAGCGCGACGACGCTGCCCTCAGGCACCTCCAGTGACACGTCGGAGACGCCGATGAGGTCGCCATAGCGCACCTCGAGGTGCTCGATCCTGAGCAACGGTCCGCTCATAGGTCCGGCCCGCCCATCAGCTCGACCGGCGTATGGCCGGCGGCCGCCTTCGCCGCACGTTTGCCGAGATAGGCCTCGATCACGGCCGGGTTCGAGGTAACCTCGCGCGGCGAGCCACGGGCAATCTCCTTGCCCTGGTGAAACACCATCACCCGGCTCGCGAGCGACATGATCACCTCCATGATGTGCTCGACGATGACGAGCGTGATGCCGGAGCGATGGATGTCGCGGACGAGATCGATCGCAAGCTTCACCTCATGCGCGTTGAGGCCGGCCATGGCCTCATCGAGCAGCAACACCTTTGGCTCGGTCGCAAGAGCGCGGGCGATCTCCAGCCGCTTGCGGCCCGGCGTGCCGAGCGAGCGCGCCGGTGCATCCGCAAGCCGGCTCATGCCCACCCGTTCCAGCACGGCACGCGCCTTGGTCTCGGCTTCCTTGCGCTGCGCGGTGCGCAGGAATGCACCGATCATGACGTTTTCCAGCACCGTCATGCCCTCGAACGTCTGCGGCACCTGGAAGGTGCGGGCGAGCCCGAGGCCGGCGCGCAGTTCCGGCGTGACATCGGTGATGTCGCGTCCTTCGAACAACACGCGGCCGGAGGTGGTCTTGAGATCGCCGGTCAGGCAATTGAAGAAGGTCGACTTACCCGCGCCGTTCGGGCCGATCAGGCCGAGAATGTCGCCCTGCTCCAGCGTCACGGAGGCATCGTCCACCGCCTTGAAGCTGCCGAACGCCTTGGTGATTCCGCGTGCTTCAAGGAGCATGGCTGGCTCCCGTGTCGGATGTTGACTTCCTGCGCCGCGTGAACAGGCTGAGCAATCCACCGGGCTGGAAGCGTGCGATCAGCACGATGATCGCGCCATAGACCACGAAGGTGAGGCCCGCCCCCTTGCCGCCGAGCCAGCTGTTGGAGATCTCTTCCAGCGGCACCAGGATCGCCGCGCCCACCAATGGCCCGAACAGCAGCCCTGCCCCGCCAAGTGCTGCCATGATCAGGATCTTCACCGAGATCAGGATGCCGAGGCCTGACTCGGGATCGACAAAGCCGAACATCATCGCATAGAGCGCGCCGGCGACGCTGGTGAATGCCGCGCTCATCATATAGGCGTAAAGCTTGGTGCGGCTGGCGGGTGCACCGAGCGAGCGCGCGGCACGTTCGGAATCCTTGATTGCGCGTAGATAAAATCCCATCCGGCTGTTGGTCATCCACCAGGTGATGAACAGCGTGATCGCGAGGATGACGAGGAAGAGATAGTAATATGGCAGAGACGACAGGAACGAGAGATCGAAGATGTTGCGCGGCACGGTCGGGCCCGAGAGGCCGACCGCCGCTCCCAGCCAATCGGTGTTGGTGACGATCAATCGCACGGTCTCGGCGACGGCGATCGTCGCCATGCTGAAGTAATGGCCCGACAGCCGCAGCGTCGGCACGCCGATGATCGCGGCAAGCGCGACCGCGATGACAATGCCGCCCGGAATTCCGAGCAACGGCGACAATCCGAACTTGGCGTAGGACCCCATCGCGGCATAGGCCCCGCAGCCGAAGAACACGACATGCCCGACCGAGACCTGGCCGGCATAGCCGCCGACGATGTTCCAGGCCGACGCAGCGATCGCGTAGAGCAGCACCAGCGCGCCAAGGCGCTGCTGGAACGGCGAAGACAACAGCAGTGGATAGGCGATCGCAACCGCGACGACGATCGAGAGCCAGATCAGGCGCCGCATCACATCTTCCCCATCAGGCCCTGCGGCCGGAACCAGAGGAAGAACAGGAACAGGACATAGACGACGATGTCCTTGTACACCGCACCGATCAGATAGCCGGACAGTGACTCGATCACGCCGATCAACAGGCCCGCAACCAGCGCGCCGGGCACGCTGCCGAAACCGCCAAGCGAGACCGTGACGAAGGCGACGATGCCGAGCGTCTCGCCGACGGTCGGCACGATGTAGAAGAAGTTCGCGATCAGCGCGCCGGCAAGGCCGGTGGCACCGGCCGCGATCGCCCAGGCGATCGCCTGCATGGTGTCGGGCCTGATCCCCATCAGCTGCGCCGCGGTCTGGTCCTCCGCCACCGCCAGCATTTTCGAGCCGAGCGAGGTGCGCGTCAGCAACAGATGCAGGCCGAGCGTCACCAGCAGCGCGACCACACCGGCCAGCAGCCGCGAGGCCTCGATGCGCAAGCCCGCAAACGCATAGGTGCCGCCGACGATGTTCGGCGGCATCGACAGGAAGTTGGCGCCGAACCACCAGAACACGGAATAGCGCAGCAGCAGCGCGAGGCCGAAGGTGCCGAGGATCTGCGCCAGCATCGGCCCCTTCATGATGTCGCGGATCAGCGCGAAGTAGACGACGACGCCGACGGTTGCGAGCACCAGCGTTGCGAGCGGCGCCCCCAGGATCGGCCCGCCTCCCATCAGGGTGTAGACGACATAGGCGACATACATGCCGAGCATGACGAAATCGCCATGCGCGAAATTGACGATGTTCATCATGCCCCACACCAGCGTGAGGCCCGAGGAAAACAGGGCGTAGACGGCGCCAAGCAGAAGCCCGCCGACAATCACCTGCACGAGGACAAAGGACATGAGCCGCGTTGCTCTGATCAAATCAGTTTGGGAAAGGCGGGACGCGCGGCCCCGCCTTCAACAATTTTCACCAGCCCTTGTAGGGCAGCACGGGCGGCTTCTCGGCGTTGGTCTTCGGCCACACCGAGACGTAGTTCTCACCGTCCTGAAGCTGGATGATCGCGCCGGACGCCAGGATGTTCTGGCCCTTGTCGTCGAACTTCACGCCCTTGTAGCCGATCATGAGCTGGTCGGCCTTCAGCTCCGTCGCCTTCAACGCGGCCTGCACCTTGGCCGGATCGGTCGCGCGGGCGCGATCGATGGCGTCGGCGAGCACGAAGAAGCCCTGCATCTGGCGAGCGACCGTGTCGTCCATCTCCTCGCCGCTCTTCTTCTTGTACATGTCGGCGATGACGGCCGACGCCGAGCCCGGCGGCCCGACGACCCAGGACGAGCGGTTGAAGACGCCCTGCGAGATCTTGCCCACCGCCTTGATGAAGGACGGGTCGGAATAGCCGGCGTCGTCGGCGAGCAGGATCGCCGGCTTGTAGTCGAGCGACTGCATGGTCTTGGCGAACAGGATCGCATCCGACGTGTAGCTGATCATGATGATCACGTCGGGCTTCTTGTCCTTGAGCTGGAGCACCTGGCCCTGCACGTCGGTGGCATTGACGGGATAGGCGACGTCGAGCGCGACCGGCTGCCCTTTCTCCTTGAAGGCGGCGCTGATCGTATTGGCGACCGAGGTGCCGTATTCGGTGTTGTCGTGGACCAGCGCGATCGCGTCGGTCTTGGCGCCGGTGGCCTTCATGTCGGCAAGGAAATCAACGTAGATCTTGGCGAAATCCGTCGCGATCGGCGTGGTCCGGAAGAACCATTTGAAGCCCCGCTCGGTGAGATTGGCGGCTACCGATTCCGAATTGAGGAAGGGAATGCCGTATTTCTCGGCGATGGCGCTCGATGTCAGCGTCACGCCGGACTGATACGAGCCGAACACGGCCGCGACCTTGTCTTCCGTGATCAGGCGCAGCGCCTGGTTCTGTCCCGTCGCCGGGTTGCCCTGGTTGTCGGCGAAGACCGCCTCGATCTTGGCGCCGCCGAGGCCGGCAAGGCCGGCGTTCTTGGCCAGCGGCAGATTGCCGAGCTCGGGATGTGCGTTATTGATGATGTCCATGGCGACTTCGATGGCCGCCTTGGCATGCGCGCCGATCGAGGCGGTGCCGCCGGACATCGGCATGATGACGCCGATCTTGACCACCTTGTCCTCGGCGCGCACGCCGGCCGCGAGCACAAGGGACATCGCGGCCGCGCAAAGCAGCCCCGTGACGTGCTTCAATGTCATGAAATCAGACCTCCCAAAGGGTTTCCCCAACCAAGGTTTTTTGGAAGCTGTGGCGGGCGCCCGCTTCCGTTTGATTATTCCTGGCGGCGAGAGGATGGCATGCCAGCGGAGTACCGGCAAGGTGAAACGGATTGCGACGATGTTGCACAAGGAAGCACCGATGGCGCGGGTCCGGGAGGCGCGCGCAACCGCTGCGGCGCGCTTGCTGCCTAGGTGAGCCCGGCCTCCTTCAAGCTCGTCTTCAGATGGGCGATCCCCTTCCTGGCATAGGTCAGCGGGTGCGCCTTCCGCGGATCCTGCTCCGCCTCAACGACAACCCAACCGGAATAGCCCGGCAGCTCGCGGAACACGGAGGGGTAATCGACCATGCCGTCGCCGGGGACTGTGTAGACGCCGAGCTCGCTGCCCTGCCCCAGCACCGCATCGAGAAAACTCCAATCCTCGCGGCGCGCCTGCTCCATCACCGCCCGGCGCACGTCCTTGGCGTGGACATGGCTGATCCGGGTGCGATAACGCCGGGCCAGCGCGGCCGGGTCGGCGCCGCCCCACGTGGCGTGACCGGTGTCGAGCAGGAGATGAGCAGCATCACCAGTCGCCGCCATGAAGGCATCGATATCATCGGCGCTTTCCACGATGGTGCCGATGTGATGGTGGTAGACCAGCCTGACGCCCTCGGCGAGCGTACGCTCCGCGACATCCGTCATGCGGCGGCCGAACTCCGCCCAGTCGCCCGCCTTCATGACCGGACGCTGCGATAGCGGCTTGCTGCGATCACCATGGATCGCATTCGAGGTCTCGGCGAAGACCAACACGGTCGATCCCATCGCCTTCAGCAGATCGAGATGCGGACGCAGGTGCCGCATCTCCTCATCGGCATCGCGCCGCAGAAGTTCGGCCGAATACCAGCCGGAGATGCAGGCCATGCCGAACGGCGCGAGCGCAGCCTTCAGCGCCTGCGGCTCGCGCGGAAATTTGTGGCCCAGCTCCATGCCCTCGAAGCCCGCCTCACGCGCTTCGGCGAGGCAGGTCTCGAGCGACGTCTCGCCGCCTATCTCCTGCAGATCGTCGTTCGACCAGCCGATGGGGTTGGCGCCGATACGGATAGGCATGTCGTCCTCGCTTGATCAGTATTTGCGGCGCACGAGCGCCTCGACATAGTTGCGCCTTGCGGCTTCGACCTCGGTGCGTCCCGAAACCTCCGGCACCGCCACGTCCCACCAATGGCCGCCGGCATCGGTCGAGGGCATCGGGTCGGTGTCGATCACGATGATGCTGGTCCGATCATGGCGGCGCGCCTCGTCGAAGGCCACTTCCAATTCACCAATGCTCGCGACCTTGCGCGCGTTCGCCCCCATCGCGGCGGCGTGGGCGGCGAAATCGATCGCGGGCAGCGTCTCGTGACGGGCGTCGCGCAGGAGGTTGTTGAAGGGGGCACCGCCGGTCGCGTTCTGGAGCCGGTTGATGCAGCCGAAGCCGCGGTTGTCGAGCACGACGATGATGAGCTTGACACCGAGCATCACCGACGTCGCGATCTCGGAGTTCATCATCAGATAAGAGCCGTCGCCGACCATCACGATGACGTCGCGCGCGGGATCGGCGAGCTTGACGCCAAGACCGCCGGCGATCTCGTAGCCCATGCAGGAATAGCCGTATTCCATGTGGTAGCCGCCGGGCGCGCTCGCCTGCCAGAGCTTGTGCAGCTCGCCAGGCAAGCCACCGGCCGCGCAAAGCACGACATCGCTGGGCCGGCTGCGACGCTGAACGGCACCGATGACCTGCGCATCGCTCGGCAAGGCTTCGTTGCCGGCAGCTAGGTAGCGCGCTGCTGTTTCGAGCCAAGCCGTGCGGCCGCTTTTGGCGTGGCCGGTCCAACCGGCAGGCGCCGCCCAGCCCTGAAGTGCGGCGCCAAGCTCCGCCAGCCCGACCTTGGCATCGGCGACCAGTGGCTGCGCACGATGTTTTCCGGCATCAAAGGGCTGCGTATTGAGACCGACGATCCGGCAGGC
The DNA here is from genome assembly GCF_024199935.1 of Bradyrhizobium sp. CCGUVB14. Taxonomy (NCBI): domain Bacteria; kingdom Pseudomonadati; phylum Pseudomonadota; class Alphaproteobacteria; order Hyphomicrobiales; family Nitrobacteraceae; genus Bradyrhizobium; species Bradyrhizobium sp. CCGUVB14. Next base: position 4,582,894 of record NZ_JANADS010000001.1, on the reverse strand, counting down.
CGGGTCGGCGAAGAGCGAGCGCGAACCTGTGGTGAAATCCTGCAAGCGCGTGCCGATCGCAAGGACGAGATCGGCCTGCCGCGCCGCATCGTTGGCCGCGCCCGTGCCGGTCACGCCGATCGCGCCGAGATTGAGCGGATGGTCGTGAGGCAGCGCGCTCTTGCCGGCCTGCGTTTCCGCCACCGGGATGCCGTGCGCTGTGCAGAAGGCTGCGAGTTCGCCTTCCGCCTCGCTGTAGAGGACGCCACCGCCGGCGACGACGAGCGGGCGTTTCGCGGCTTTGAGCAGCGCTGCGGCCTGCGCCATTTGCGTCTCGTCGGCTCGCGCCCGGCGCGGCTGCCAGACGCGCTCGGCGAAGAACCAGTCGGGATAGTCGAAGGCTTCCGTCTGCACGTCCTGGCAGAGCGCGAGCGTCACGGGCCCACATTCGGCAGGATCCGTCAGGACCTGCATCGCACGCTCGAAGGCGGGCATGATCTGCTCGGGCCGGGTGATGCGGTCGAAATAGCGCGAGACCGGCCGGAAGCAGTCATTGGCGGAGACAGTCCCGTCACCAAAATCCTCGATCTGCTGCAGCACGGGATCGGGGCGACGGCCGGCGAAGACATCGCCCGGCAGCAGTAACACCGGCAGGCGATTGACGTGAGCAACGGCTGCGGCCGTCACCATGTTGGTCGCGCCTGGCCCGATCGAGCTCGTGACCGCCATCATGCGCCGGCGGCGCGAGGCCTTGGCGAAGGCGATCGCGGCATGTGCCATCGCCTGCTCGTTGTGCGCGCGCAAGGTCGGCAGACGGTCGCGCGCGGCATACAACGCCTCGCCGAGACCCGCGACATTGCCATGCCCGAAGATCGCCCAGACACCGGCGAAGAGCGGCTGGTCCTGCCCGTCGATCACCGTTCGCTGCGCAGCCATCGCGGCGACGAGCGCCTGCGCCATGGTCAGCCTGATCGTCGCCATTACTCGCTCCCACTCAACCGCGCCACCCGGCTTGGGCAAGCTGGCGGAAATTGTTCCATCATCGCGCCGACCGCGCCTTCGTCGTCGTCCAATCTGACACGATGCCGTGACGCGGTTGACGACATCGAGAAGCGCACGCTCCGACCTTGACTAGGCGGCGCAGAGAATGGAATGCTTAATCCAATAGTCAAGCAAGACAAACAAAATATGCCACCCGAGGGAGCGCTTCCGTCTTAGACGGACATGATGATGACAATGCGGTTTGGACTTCTTGGCGCCGGCAGGATCGGGCGCATTCACGGCCTTAATGTCGCCGCGCGCGGCGATGCAAAGCTCGTCGCGGTGGCCGACGCCTCGCGCGAGGCCGCGTCCTCGCTGGCGCAGGCTGCAGGCGCGAAAGCGGCCGACACCGACGCGATCCTGAGCGATTCCGGCATCGACGCTATCCTGATCTGCACGCCGACCGACACGCATGCCGACCTCATCGAGGCCGCCGTCTCGGCCGGCAAGGCTGTGTTCTGCGAGAAGCCGGTCGACCTCGATTCGGGACGCATTCGCCGCTGTCTCGCCACGGTCGAGAAGACAGGCAAGCCGCTGATGATCGGCTTCAATCGCCGCTTCGATCCGAACTTCGCGGCTTTGGAGAAACGGCTGCGCCAGGGCGAGGCCGGAGAGATCGAGATCGTCAACATCATTTCGCGCGATCCCGGACCGCCGCCGGTCGAGTATGTGAAACGCTCGGGCGGTCTCTTCCGCGACATGATGATCCATGATTTCGACATGGCGCGCTTCCTGCTGGCGGAGGAGCCGGTCGAGGTCTTCGCGCTCGGCTCGGCGCTGGTGGACAAGGCCATCGGTGAGGCCGGCGACGTCGATACCGCCGCGGTGCTGATGAAGACGGCGAGCGGACGCATCGCGCAGATCTCGAATTCGCGCCGCGCCACTTACGGCTACGACCAGCGCGTGGAGGTGCATGGCTCGAAGGGAATGCTGAGGGCCGGCAACATCCACGAGACAACCGTCGAGATCGCCACCGGCGCAGGCTTCCGCGCCGATCCGGTGCAGAACTTCTTCCTCGAACGCTATGCCGCCGCATATCGCGTCGAACTCGCGGCCTTCATCGATGCTTGCGCCAGCAAGGCAGCGCCCTCTCCGACCGGTCTCGACGGACTGCGCGCCCAGATGCTGGCCGACGCAGCAACCGAATCGGCCCGCACCGGTCGCTCTGTCGCGATCGGGGCCACCTGACCATGACCCCCGCCGAGCTCATGCTGCGGCGCTACGCGGCGCAGGGCCTCGTCGCCGAGGCGGGACGCATGGCGCTCGACTATTTCGGCCGCAAGGAAAGCCTCGGCGTCACGATGAAGGGGGCGCAGGATTGGCTCACCGTCGCCGACGGCGCCGTCGAGGATTTTTTGCGCGCACGGCTCAGAGAGCTTTTCCCTGGCGACACCGTGATCGGCGAGGAAGGCGGCGGCGAGGCCAGCGATGCGGTCTGGATCCTCGATCCGATCGACGGCACCTCGAACTTTGCGCGCGGCGATCGCAACTGGTGCATCTCCATCGGCTTCCTGCTGAACCGCGAGCCGACGATCGGCATCGTCGCGGCACCGGCGCTGGACGAGCTCTATGTCGCGCAACGTGGCCAGGGTGCGACGCTCAACGGGCAGCCGATCGCCGTCTCAGGCGCCGATGACATCCGCCGCGCTTATGTCGAACTGGGTTGGTCGGCCCGCATACCCTCGCAGCGCTATCTCGACATGATCGGCCGCGGTTATTCCGCCGGCTGCTCGATCAAGCGCGGGAGTTCAGGCACGCTGGGCCTCTGTCATGTCGCGAACGGGCGCACCGACGCCTATGCCGAGCTGCACATCAACGCCTGGGACGTCGCCGCCGGCATTGTGATCGTCGGCGAGGCCGGTGGCTGGGTCAACGACTTCTTCGCCGGAGACGGCATCAGCAAGGGCAATCCGATCCTGGGCTGTACGCCGGCGTTGGCGTCGCAGCTCAGCGACATCACGGGGATTTCCTAGCCGGCGCAAAGTCTATTGCGTCGCTGAATCCCGCTCATCACGTGCCTGAAGCAGCGTCGTGAAGCCGCCATAGATCATGCGCTTGCCGTCGAACGGCATGTCGGAGCCCTTCAGCCGCGGATCGGCCATCACCTTGGCGTTGACGGCATCGCGGCTCGCGCGATCGCGGTAGACGATCCACGAGAACACCACGACCTCATCCTCCGTCGCCATCACCGCGCGCGGAAAGGATGTGAGCTCGCCATAAGGCACGTCATCGCCGATGCATTCGACATAGTCGAGCGCGCCGTGCTCCATCCACACCTCGCAAGCCGTGCGGGCCAGCGCCTTGTAGGCCTCGATCTTGTCCTTGCGCACCGCCAGCACGAAACCATCGACATAGGGCATCTCGGATCTCCTTGGGTTATGTGCCCCAAGGACGATCGGACGCACACCGATCCGACACGCGATGGCGAAGTCGGGATGAGGCAAACCGTCGCGAGCCGGGCACGGCAGACGGCCGGGTCAGAGGCAATTCAGGCCTGTGGGAGGCGCCTTGAATGGCTGGGGAACCTGGATTCGAACCAAGACAAACAGAGTCAGAGTCTGTTGTGCTACCGTTACACCATTCCCCAACGGAATAGTCGAACAAATTCAATATCTTACTGATCTGTCCGACTGTGGCCGGAAGCGCGGTCTGCGCAAATCACGGCTCAGGCGTGCAGCCTTCTACCTGCTCGTCCCCGGACTGGCAAGCGCTGCGGTGGACGGATCGTCCCCTACTCCATCTTGATGTTCGCGGCCTCGATCACCTTCTTCCACCGCTCGGTCTCGGAGGCGATGTAGGCGGCGAACGGCTCGGAATCGACGGCGACTGCGGTGGCGCCGAGCTCGGCCATCTTCTGCACCGTGTCAGGCTGCTGCATGTAGGCGCGGATCTCGGCCGAGAGCTTTTCGATGATCGGCTTCGGCGTGCTGGCCGGAACGAAGAAGCCGTGCCAGGCGACCGCCTCGAAGCCGGGGAGGAATTCGGCCACGGCCGGCACCTCCGGATCGAAGGCGGCGCGCTTCGGCGTTGCGGTTGCCAGCATCGCGAGCTGGCCGGTCTTCACCTGCGGCAGCAGCAGCGGCACGTTGTCGAAGGCGAGATCGATCTGGCCGCTCAACAGGTCCGTCAGCATCTGGCTCGAGCCCTTGTAGGGCACGTGCACCATCTTGGTGCCGGTCATCTGCTGAAACAATTCGCCTGCGAGATGCTGCGAGGTGCCGACGCCGGCCGAGCCGAACGAGACCTTGTCCGGGTTCGCCTTCAGATAGGCGATCAGCTCCGGCACGGTCCGCGCCTTGATCTTGTCGGGATTGACGACGAGCACGTTGGGCACGACGCTGATCTGGGCGACCGGCGCGAGATCCCTGTCCGGCTGGTAGCTGAGCTTCGGCCCGTACAGCGACGGATTGATCGCGAGCGCCGAGGTGCTGGCAAGACCGATCGTGATGCCATCGGGGGCCGACTTCGCCAGCCGCGTCACGCCGAGGATCGAGCCGGCGCCGCCGACATTCTCGACCACGAACGGCTTGCCGAGCTTCATCTGCAAATGGTTGGACACCATGCGCGCGAAGATGTCAGCGGTGCCGCCGGCGGCGAAGGGCACGATCACCGTCACCTGCTTGGACGGATAGCCGTCCTGCGCTCTCGCCGGCGACATCGCCAGCAGGATTGCCGAGGCAAGACCAAGCCAGATCGATCTCATCGAAGTTTCCTCTACTTTTTTCAATGTTATTGATTGAGCGCCGCGCACGGCGGAGATGGCTAGAACGCGACCTCGTACATGTTGAGGATCGCATCCCGTCCCAAATCGCGCGGATTGTTGTCGAGCAGGCGGCGAATGGCGTGCGCCTCGTCGGCCATCATGCCGAGATCGTCCTTTGGCACGCCAAGCGCCGACAGCCGCATCTCCACACCGAGGTTCTTGCAGAAGGCGTAGGTCGCATCGAATGCAAGCTTCGGATCGTTCTGCTCCGGCAGACCGAGCGCTCCGAGCACCGCGACCGTCTTCGCCTCCACCGCCGGCATGTTGAACGCCAGCGTGTGCGGGAAGATCATCGCGCAGGCGAGACCGTGGGCAATGTGATGACGCGTGCCGAGCGGATAGGCCACGGCATGGCCGGCAGTGGTGTTCACCGGCCCCAGGCAATAGCCGCCATAGAGCGAAGCCAGCGACAGACCGGCACGGGCCTCGCGATCGCCGCCATCGGCCACCGCGCGCTTGAGATAACGCCCGACCAGCCGCGCGCCTTCGAGCGCGTAGAGATCGATCGTCGGGTGCGCCTTGCGGCTGGTGTAGGCCTCCACGCAATGCGCCAGCGCATCGACGCCGGTGGCAGCCGTGATCTCCTTCGGCACGGTCATCGTCAGATCGGGATCGACGATGGCGATATCGGCCAGCATGAAACGGCTCTGCACCGCCTGCTTGTTCTGGCTGACGGGATCGGTGACCAGCGCGCGGGTGCCGGCCTCGCTGCCGGTACCGGACGTGGTCGGGATCTGCATCAGCGCGACGCTGCGGCCGGCGACCTTCTCCGGCCCGACGATGTCGGCAAAGGGCACCTCAGACGTGCACATCACCGCGACCAGCTTGGCGAGATCCATCGCGCTGCCGCCGCCGAAGCCGACGACGAGATCGGGCTTGGCTTCTTTCGCCATCGCGACCGCCTTTTCGAGATTGGGCAGATCCGGCTCCGGCTTGACCTCGCCGAACACTTTGACGGCGCCCGGCAGCGCCAGCATGTCGACGCGGCGCGCGTTGAAGGGATCGGAGATCACCAGCGGCCGCTTGGCACCGATCCGCTCGGCGAAGCGCGCTGCAGCGGTGATGGTGCCGTTGCCGAACTCCAGGATGGTGGGGCGGAGGATTTCGATGGGCGTGAAGGCGTTGGTCATCGTGGGCTCGATCTCAGGACTTGGATGCGGTGCTGCCTGCGGACAGCCGCTCGGCATAATCGATGGCCTCGATCAGGCTGTGCTCGTTCGCAATGCCCTTGCCGGCGATGTCGAAGGCGGTGCCGTGGTCGACGGAGGTGCGGATGATCGGCAGACCCAGCGTGATGTTGACGCCGGAGAGTTCCTGCCAGCGGCCCGTCGCGGGATCGACCTGGAAGCCGAGCAGCTTGACCGGAATGTGCCCCTGATCGTGATACATCGCGACCGCCGCGTCGTACTGGCCGGCGCGCAGCTTCACGAAGATGGTGTCGCCGGGCACCGGGCCAACGACGTCGAGACCGTCGGCGACCGCCTTCGCGATCGTCGGCGCGGAGACGTCGATATCCTGACGGCCGAACAGGCCACCCTCGCCGGCATGCGGATTGAGCGCGGCGATCGCGATCTTCGGCTTGGCAATGCCGAGCCGCAGCAGCGCATCATTGGTGAGATCGATCACCATGCGCAGCCGCTCCGGCGTCAGACGCTTCGGCACATCCTCCAGCGCCACATGGGTCGAGACATGGCTGACACGCATGTTGCCGTGAGCGAGCAGCATCACCGAGCCGCGCACGCCGGTGAGATGCGCCAGCATCTCGGTATGGCCGGGGAAATGATAGCCGGCCTTGTTGAGGGCTTCCTTGTTCAGCGGCGCGGTTACGATGGCTCCGGTTCGGCCTGCCTGGGTCAGGCGCACGCCCTGCTCGATCGCCTTATATGCAAAGCGGCCGCCATCGGCACTGAGCACGCCGGGCTTGATCGGGTCGCCCTCGACGTCGGCCTGCAAATAGCAGAGGTTCGGCCAGTCGCGATCATCCGCGGTCACTTGCGGGATCGCAACGTCGCTGCCGAGCGCGGCCTTCGCACCGTCCAGCGCCGCGCCGCTGCCGATGATCAGCAGGCGCAGATCGCCGCGCGCGATCCGCTCCTTCAATCCCACACAAGCCTTGACGATAATCTCCGGTCCGATCCCCGCGGGATCGCCCATGGTGATGGCAAGATGACGAGAGGTCATGTCGGACTCCCCTGATTGAGCAAATGATTGTCCCGGAGCAGATCGCGCCAGAGATCGCGCGCACCGAAGGCTCCGGATTTCGAGACGACATCGACGCCGGCCCAGCGGCCGCCTTGCAGCGTCGAGCGCGGCAAGCCCGGCACGATCCGCCCTGTCACCTGCAGCGCGTGCGCGCCGAGGGCAAGGCATACGGCCTTCAGCGTCTCTCCGCCAGCAACGATCAGGGTTCCCGGCGGATCGAGCGCCGTGACCAACGCCGTCAGCTCGCGCGCGATCCGTTGCGCAGCGTCGGCGCGCGACAGCCCTTCGGCCAGCGAGAATTTCACCAGCGCCACGCCGGCATCGGCCAGCTTGCGTTGAACGATAGCGCGGCCCTCACCTTCGCCAAGCGCAACAGTGGCGTCGCCACATGCATCCAGCTGGGAGGCGGTGGCGGCCTGGTCCGAGCCGAACAGGCCCAGCACCGGGCGCTTCAATTTCGAAAGCGCATCTGCGCGTTGGCCCCGCGCGAGGGCACCGGCCAGCCCGCCACTTCCGCACCACAGCACCGGCCCGGGCATTCGCCGCGCCATCTCGACGACGCGATCGAGATCGACGTCGCTCTCGGCGTCGAAGACCTGAACGCCGCCTTGCGCCAGCGTGTCGGCGTTGCCGCGCTGCGCCGCGATGCCATCCTGTCTCAGCTGATCCAGTAGATTGTCGCCGACGCGATGCCAGTCGCCATCCACCGTGCGCGCATATTGCTGGGCATCGACGGTGCGGCGTCCCTGATAGTCGAAGGCAGGCGCCACCACGCAGGACGCCCAGTGGCCGGTGCCCAGGCAGGCACCGAGCTCGGCTGCCCATGCGCCACGCAGCAGGCTGTCCACTTTCTTGTAGGCGATCGTGCCGTCGCGCAGCAGCGGTGCCAGCCGGCCGACGATCGCGACGCTTTCGGCCTTCGAACGTTCCCTCGTGCCGCTGTCGATGGCGAGGCTCGGGGAACCCGACGCCGTATCCTTCCAGATGACATCGAACGGTCCGCACAGGCCAACGAACTCCGCCGCGGTGTCGAGCGCGCCGGTCAAATCGTCGGCAAGCAGGCGGACGCTGGTCATCGTCATGCCGCTCCCGCGCCAAAGATCTTGCCGGGATTCATCAAGCCCTGCGGATCGAGCAATTGCTTGATGCCGCGCATCAGCTCGATGTCCAAGGGATCGGCGACGCGGGCGAGCCGGCCGCGATTGGTGATGCCGATGCCGTGCTCGGCGCTGATGGCCCCGCCCTGCGCCGCAGTCTCGTCATCGACGATCTCGTTGATCTCAGCCACCAGCGCCGCGGTCGCGGCCGGATCCTGGCAACGCGCGCGATCGATCAGCGCGATGACATGGATATTGCCGTCGCCGATATGGCCATGCATCACGACGTTCGCATGCGGAACGGCCGCCTTGATCCGGGCCTCGACATTGGCGACGAAGGCCGCCTGGCGCTCCAGCGGAACCACGCTGTCGTGCGACACCACATAGCCGCTGCGCTTGTTGCCTTCCGACACGCTGTGCCTGACGGCCCAGATCGCCTTCGCCTGCGCAAGGTTCGAGGCCAGGATCGCGTCCTCCGCGAGCCCTGCTTCCATCGCATCGGCAAGCACCGCCGCAAGAGGTTCGTTGAGGTCGACGCCCGCGAGCGTGTCAGTCAGCTCGACGATCAGATACCAAGGTGTCGTCAGCACGAAGGGAATGGTGACGTGCGGCACGGTCGCGGCGATGGCCTCGATTTGGGACCGCGACATGATCTCGAGGCTGCCGAGCCGGTCGCCGACCGCACCGCGCAGGCGCGCCATGATCTCGAGCGCCTGCTCGACGCCTTGCAGTTTCAACAGCGCCAATGCCGAACTGCGCGGCGACGCGAAAAGTTTCAGCACCGCCGCGGTGACGATGCCGAGCGTGCCTTCCGCGCCGATGAAGAGCTGCTTGAGCGCATAGCCGGTGTTGTCCTTGCGCAGCGCGCGCAGGCCGTTGAAGACGCGCCCGTCGGGCAGCACGACCTCCAGGCCGAGCACGAGATCGCGCGTCGGCCCGTAGCGCAGCACGGCGGTGCCGCCGGCATTGGTCGAGATGTTGCCGCCGATCTGGCAGGAGCCCTCGGCACCCAGGCTCAAGGGAAAATAGCGATCGACGTCGCGGGCCGCACTCTGCACCTCGGCGAGGATGCAGCCGGCCTCCACCGTGATGGTGTTGGCGAGCGGGCTGACATCGCGCACGGTGCGCATGCGATCCAGCCGGATCACGACGTTGCCGGCAGCATCATCCGGCGTCGCAGCCCCGCACATCCCGGTGTTGCCGCCTTGCGGCACGATCGCGAGCTGCATCCCGGCGCAATATCTGACCACGGACGCGACCTCGGCGGTCGAACCGGGCTTCACCACCGCAACCGCGCGGCCGCGATAACGCCCGCGCCAGTCCACCACATAGGGCTCCTGGTCAGACCCGGACGCAATGACGTGCTTGTCGCCGACGATGGCGGCGAGCCCGGTCAGCGCGTCCTGGAAAGAGTCGGACATCGGATCGCCTCGCCGTCCGCGTCCGCCTTAGGCAGCCGTCGCGAATGCCGCGGCATTCGCGAGCAGCTCTTTCACTTGAGCTGCCGGCAAGGTCTCCAGCGGCGGCCGCAGGCGCTGCCAGCCGGCGTGACCGGTGCGCTCGGCCATCAGGGCCTTCAGGGACGGCATCTGCGCGAAGCGCGAGACCAGCTCGCGCGCCTTCACGATGCGCGCCTGCGCAGCCGCGAGCTTGGCGTCGTCGTCGCTGTCGCGGAAATGCTTGAAGACATAGGCGAGATCGCGCGCGATGAGGTTCGAGGTCGCCGTGATGCAGCCAGCGCCACCCTTGCGCAGCAGCGGCAGCAGCAGCGGGTCGGCGCCGGTCAGCACCGAAAAGCCGGGGAACCGCTCGACCATCGCGGTCATGTTGGCGAAGTCGCCCGAGGAATCCTTGATGCCGACGATGGTCGACGGATAGGCCGTGCGCAGCCGCTCGATCAGCGCGTGCGAGATCGGCTGCATCGACATCTGCGGGATGTGATAGAGCACGATCCTGAGGCGCTTATCGCCGATGCGCTGGATGATCTCGTTGTAGGCGGCATAGACGCCATCATCGCTGACGTTCTTGTAGTAGAACGGCGGCAGCATCACCACGGTATCGACGCCGACCGACAGTGCATGGCGCGTCAGCGCGATGGTCTCGGTGAATGCAGCAACGCCGGTGCCCGGCAGCAGCTGGTTCGGCTTGATGCCGCCGGCGATCACGGCCTCCAGCAGCGCGGTGCGCTCGGAGACCGAGAAGGAGTTCGCCTCCCCCGTCGTGCCAAGCATCGCGATGGCATCGCAGCCTTCGTCCAGCAGGTAACGGCAATGCGCGATGAAGCGCGCATGATCGGGCGCGAGCTCGGCATCGAGCGGCGTCAGCGCGGCGGAGAACACGCCATGTGGGTGCAAGGGCTGGGGGTGCAGAGATGATGTCGACAAAGCTTCCTCCGATCGTCAGATCGATGTTGTTCGGAATGCGAACATTTGTTATAATCTGACCTGTTGGTAAGATCAGGCTGCCGCCGCGTCAAGGGCTGTGGCTGTCATGGCAGGGCATACAAGCATGGCCAAGGTCGAAAAGAAGCCGGCGAAGCGCGCACCGGAAGCTACACCGAAAAACCCTAGGGATAAGAATCCCAAGGATAAAAATCCCAAGAACTATGTCGCGTCCGTCGGCAAGGCCTTTGCCGTGCTCAAGAGTTTCACCAGCGAGGCCTTCGAGCTGACGTTGAGCGAAGTCGCCGCACGCGCCGAGCTCGATCGCGGCACGGCATTCCGGCTGATCCAGACCCTGATCGAACTCGGCTATCTCCAGGCCGTGCCACAGAGCCGCCGGTTCCGTCTCGGCGTCGCCTGTCTCGACCTCGGCTACACCGTGCTGTCGCACGGATCGTTGCGTGCCCTCGTCGAGCCGCTGCTGCACGATCTCGTGCCCGAGGTCGGCGATGCGGCCTCGCTTGGCATCCTCGACGGCGGCGACGTGATTTATCTTGCGCGCGCCAGTGCGGGCCTCGACCGCTACAAGATGGATCGCCGGCCCGGCTCGCGCATCCCCGCCTATAGCGCCGCGCTCGGCCATGCCATGCTGGCGCATCTTCAGCGTGACGAGCAGATCGCGCGGCTGGAGTCACGCCCCCGCGTCAAGCTGTCGGAGCGAACGCTGACCGATCTCGATGCCCTGCTCGCCCGGCTGGACCAGGTGAAGAAGAAAGGCCATGCCGTCTCCGACGGCGAGAACGCCTATGGCCTGCGCACGCTGGCGACGCCGATCCTCGACGCCCAGGGTTTTGTGATCGCGGGATTGAGCGTCACCGTGGATGCAATGCGCATGGACATGCCGACCTTTCGCGACCAGGCGCTGCCGAAGCTGACGCTGCTGACGGGCAAGGTGCAGGGCCTCGCGATCAAGTCGGGCCTGTTGAGCTGAGTGCGCTGTCGGCCGAAGCGCGGTCTCTGAAGATGGCTATTCCGGGACGAGCGTGGCAAGTCCGGCTTCGATGATGGTGATTTCCTCGTTCACCTGCGCGATGGAGTGCTGCGGGTCGACGCCAGTCACAGCCACCAGCTGACGCAGCAGATCCTGGCGATGCGCCAAAATATCCTCCAGAGCATGGCGATCGTTCAGCCGCACATAGCCCTCAACGATCAATTCAACGGAACGAGACATGATACTCTCAATACAAGCTGATTTCTGATCTCGCGAAAATACCGCGCCGGCGCGCGGCTGCGGGAATGAAGTCGCGTCAACCTTGACAGGTAAGATTAATGGCCGTGCAACGCACCGCCTAAACAGCGATGCGATCGAAGTCTGCGGCGATCCGGACGTTCGGAAAGATCTTTGCCGCCTCGGCCAGGATCTCTCCGTCCTCATAGCGGCCCGACAGATGGGTCAGCACGAGCTGCCGGACGTTATTCGCGGCCGCGAACCGAGCCGCCTCCGCTGCGGTGAGATGGCCGTAATCTCGCGCCGTCGGCGCATCCCGATCCAGGAACGTCGCCTCGATCACCAGCAGGTCCGCATCCGCGGCATGTGTCGAAAGCCCCTCGGTGGTCTCGGTGTCGCCGATCACGACCAGCTTCCTGGCCCCACCCGGCGGACCCAGAACATCCTCCGGATGGATCGTCCGGCCCCCTTCAATCGTGACCGGTCGACCTGCGGCAAGCTCGCCGCGCACGGGACCGTCGGGCACACCGAGCGCCGAGAGGCGATCTGACAAGAGATGACGCCGCGCAGGGCTTTCAAAAACGAAGCCGAAACTGTCGGTGTTGCGATGACGGACCGGAAAGCAGCCGATGCTGAAGTCGCCGGCGTCGACGACGGGGCCTTCCGACAGCGGCGCGAACTGCACGGAGATCGGCGCGCGCCCCTCCCCCCACAGCCCTGCAAGCATGCGGATGACGGTGTCGAGCGTGCCCGGCCCGCCATGGATGGCCATGACATCGGAGGTCTGCCGCAGCCCCAATGTCGAGAACAGGCCGGGGATGCCGAGCACGTGATCGAGATGGCCGTGTGTCAGCAGAATGCGATCGAGCCGCCGAAAGCCCGCACCGCTTCGCAGCAGCTGGCGCTGCGTGCCTTCGCCGCAATCGATCAGCATGCGATGGCCCGCGGCCTCCAGCAGAAGCGCCGGATGGTTGCGTTCCGCGGATGGCACGCTGGCCGAGGTCCCGAGAAATGTCAGGGCGAACATTGCCTACTCTGGTGCGAGTCGCAGGGCCGATCCATCCTTATACGGCCTGCGAGCTCAGAGCAGAAACCCCTTCATGGCGTCGAGAAACTGTCGCGGCGATTGCAGCTGCGGCACGTGGGCGCAACCCGCGAGGATCTTGAGTTCGGCGTGCGGAAGTCCCGCGGCCAACTCATGCGACATCGGCGGAGGCGTTGCCTCGTCATGCTCGCCGACCATCACAAGAACCGGAACTTTCACGCCGGCAAGTTCGGCGCGGAGATCGAGGCTCGCCAGGGCATCGCAGGCCGCGCGAAACACATTGGGATCCGTTCGCAGAAAAGCTGCACGACGGTCCTTCATCAGGTCGGGCTGCTGCTCCTGAAACTCGGGCGCGAACAGGCGCCGCATCGCGACGTCGGTGATGGCCTCCAGTCCCTTCTCCCGCGACACCCTCGCCATGTTGCGAAACGCCTCGCGGCCGGGCTCGGAGAACGCCGCACCGCTGTCGGCGAGGATGAGCCTGCTCGCGATCTCGGGATGCCGGATCGCCATCTGCAAGGCGACGAACCCGCCATAACCATTGCCGAGCACGATCGCCGGCGCGCCGCCCGCAGCATCCCGCACGGCCTCGGCCATCCGGTCGGCGACCGCAGCAAGACCGCCTGCTACGGCGCGTGACCGGCCGAACCCCGGGAGCTCCGGCACGATGGTCCGGAAGGACGGCGCGAGCTCAGGCACAATCGCGTCGAAGCTCGCGCGATCCGACAACAACGAGTGAAAGAGAAAGAGCGGCGGCCCCTCGCCCGATTGCGCGACGTTGACGGTCCCGTTGGCAAAAAGCCTGTCCATGTCGGTCTTTCCTCGGCTGCGTCGCTCGGAACACGCGTGACCGCGTGCCTCATCGGTCCGATTGATAAATCAATTCGACGGGATTTCAAGCATTTGGAGCTTGACGTGAAATATCAGGACTGAGAGATTATGGCCAAGGAGAATCCAAATTCCATGCTTTTGCGCGAAAATATCTATGACCTTCTGAGAGCTGATATTTTAGCTTGTCGCCTGGCTCCGGGCGATGAAATGCGCGAGCAGGACCTGGCCGAACGCTACGAGGTGAGCCGCCAGCCTGTGCGGGACGCGCTCTTAAGACTGCAGCGCGAGCACCTCGTCACCGTGCAGCCGCGCCAGGGCTATCGGGTCACGCCGATCTCGCTGTCCGACGCCCGCGATCTCTTGCGCTTCCGTCTTGCGCTGGAGCCGGCCTGCGTTGCCGAGGCGATCGAGAGCGCCCCCGACAGCGTGCTGAAATCGCTCGACGAATTCCGCCGCTTCGCCGGCAACCACGAAGACTTCATCGCCTATAATCGCGGCTTCCACACCGCGCTGGCGCATGCGTCCGGCAATCGCCGCATGGCGACCGCGCTGTGCGATCTGATCGGTCAGGCCGATCGGCTGGTCCGGGTCAGCATTTCCAACCTGAAGGGCCACGACCCGACAAAGCTTGTCGCCGAGCACGTCGCCCTGATCGACGCCATGCAGAGCCGCGAAACACGAACCGCGGCGCGCATCATCAAGGCCCACATCGGGGCCACCGAAAAACGCGTCCTGCCGGCGCTCAAGCGTAACGCCGTCATCGTCGAGGAGAGGTCATCATGAACGTTCCGTCGAAACCCGCGTCGATCGACGTCGAAAGCCACGGCAATTTCATCGATGGACGTGAGGTCGAAGCCGGCAACGGCGCGATGCTCGATGTTCGCAACCCCGCAACCGGCGACGTGATCGCCCGCATTCCCAACTCCACCGCCGAGGACATCGACCGCGCCATGAAAAGCGCGCGCGCCGCGTTCGAAGGCAAGGCCTGGGGCGGCATGGACACGCGCATGCGGGCCAGGCTGGTCAACAAGCTCGCCGATGCGTTCGAGGCCAATCTCGACAGCCTGTACCGGCTCGAGACCCTCAACAACGGCCGCCCGATCAACGAGACCCGCGCGCAGCTCTCCCGCCTGCCCGACTTCTTCCGTTATTTCGCCGGCCTTGCGTTGTCGCGACGCGACTCCGTGATCCCGGTCGAAGGCGCATATTTGAACTATACGCTCCGCACGCCGATCGGCGTCGTCGCGAATTGCACCCCGTTCAATCACCCGCTGATGATCCTGTGCAAGTCGCTCGCCGTGGTGCTGGCGACCGGATGCGTCACCGTGGTCAAGCCGTCCGAATACACGCCGCTGACGACGTTGAAGCTGGCGCAGATCTTCACCGAAGCGGGCCTGCCGCCCGGCGTCTTCAACATTGTGCTTGGGTTGGGCCAGAGCGCCGGCAAGATGCTGGCCGAACATGGCGACATCAACAAGCTGGTGCTCACCGGCGGGACCGAGGCCGGCCGCATCGCCGGCAGCGCGGCGGCGAAGGTGTTCGCGCATCAGACCATGGAGCTCGGCGGCAAGACGCCGGTGATGGTGTTCGACGATTTCGACGTCGATCGCGCCGTCAACTATGCCGCATTCGGCGCCTTCATCGGCGCCGGCCAGACCTGCGTCTGCGCCTCGCGCCATATCGTTCAGGCCTCGATCTACGATGAGTTCGTCGAGAAGCTGCAGGCCAAGACCCGCACGATCCGTATCGGCGATCCCTTCGATGCCAGCACGCAGCTCGGCCCCGTGATTTCGGCGCGGCAGCGCGACCGCGTTCTCGCCTATGCGGGCTATGGCCACGCGGACGGCGCACGTCTCGTCACCGGCGGTGTTGCCGCAAAGGTGCCGGGCCATGACAACGGCTATTTCGTCGAGCCGACGGTGTTCGCCGACGTCACCTCCGACATGCGCATCTTCCAGGAGGAAGTGTTCGGTCCGTTCACGTCGGTAACGCCGTTCAAGGACGAGGCCGACGCGTTGCGGCTCGCGAACGACTCCCCATTCGGTCTTGCCGCGGCGATCCGCACCCGGGATGTCGCCCGCGCGCACCGCGTCGCCGCGTCGGTCAAGGCCGGCATCGTCTGGGTCAACGATCACCACCGGCTCGATCCGGCCTCGCCCTGGGGCGGCGTCGACGATTCCGGCATCGGCCGCGAATGCGGCACCGAGAGCTTTGACGACCATTTCAACACCAAGAGCGTGATGGTCGCGACGCATGAGCAGCCGTTCGACTGGTATCGCGACACGGCCAACCAGAAACGATTGAACTAGCAGAGACCGGAAGCGGCTGACCGCCCACAGAAGGCGGGCCGCATCAACCAGAACGACAGTCAAGGGAGAGCGTACATGTCGACATCGGTGAACGCAGGCAGCCGTCTCGATCGGCTGCCGATCGGGCCATTCCACCGCCGCATCATGCTGCTGATCGGCATCGGCATGTTCTTCGACGGTTTCGACATCTACATCGCCGGCACCGTGCTCAGCGTAACGCTGAAATCAGGCTTTTCGACACTTGCCCAGAACGCGGCCTTCATCTCCGCGACCTTCGTCGGCATGATGCTGGGGTCGTTCGGCACCGGCTTTCTCGGCGATCGCTACGGACGCCGCTTTACCTATCAATTCAATTTGCTGCTTTTCGGCGTTGCCTCATTGGCCGCCGCGTTCTCGCCGAACATGGCCTTCCTGATTGCCTGCCGCTTCGTGATGGGCGTCGGCTTGGGGGCGGAGAACGTCGTCGGCTATTCGACGATGACGGAGTTCGTGCCTGCCCGCACCCGCGGCAAATGGCTCGGCTTCACCACTGTATGCGTCGTCACCGGATTGCCAGTGGCACTGCTGGTCGCCTCCGTGCTGGTGCCGCAATACGGCTGGCGCTCGATGTTCGTGCTCGGCGGCATCGGCGCGCTCGTCGTCTGGTACATGCGCAAGTCGCTGCCGGAATCGCCGCGCTGGCTCGAAGCTGTCGGGCGCACGGCGGAGGCGGAAGCGCTGATGCAGGCGATCGAGAAGGAAGCGGCGCAGGGCCAGCCCTTGCCTGCTCCCGCGCCCATCACATCGGCTCCGGTCGCGGCCGATCTCGGCACGCTGTTCACCGCGCCCTTGCTGTCTCGGATGATCGTCGGCTCGGTCTGCCTGATCACGATCAACACCCTGCTCTACGGTTTCGTGACCTGGCTGCCCGTGTTCTTCGTCAAGCAGGGCCTCTCGATCGCGACGTCGTTCGGTTATTCGCTGCTGATGGCGCTCGGCGCCCCGATCGGCTCGGCGATCGGCGCGTTGACCGCGGACCGCTGGGGCCGCAAGCCGACCATCATCGGCGCATCGCTGATCACGGTGGCGCTCGGCATCCTCTACCCCATGATCTCGGATCCGATCCTGCTGCCGGCCGTGGGCTTCGCGCTGACGGTGCCGATCTACGTCCTGGTCGCGCTTCTGTTCGGCATCTACATCCCCGAACTGTTTCCGACCGAGGTCCGCCTGCGCGCGTCGGGCATTGTCAACACGCTGGGACGCGGCGCCACGATCGTCACGCCGTTCCTCGTCGTCTCGCTGTTCGAGACGCGTGGGGTTGCCGGCGTGATGGCGCTGATGATCGGCCTCCTGGTGGTCCAGATCATCACGGTCTGGGGGCTCGGCATCGAGCCGCGGCATCGCAGTCTCGAGGAGCTGAAGGCCGAGGACTCCGCTGCGCCGGTGCTCAAGGAAGCCTCCTGACTCACTCCACGGCGTCATGGCCGGGCTTGTCCCGGCCATCCACGCAAAATTTCAGATTCGAACGTCTCCTGCCCCGATCGGCGGGCAGATCTGGTTCCCGTTACATCGCCTCCTCATCTCTCTTGCGGAATTGCATGCTTGATACCCGGATCGGCTCGCCGACACGATAAGATGCAAGGGAGTTCGTGATGACCGCAGATGCCGCTGACTTGAACTACGGCTCGATCGGCGCACTCCTCGGCGCCCTGCACGCGCGCAAGATCTCCGCGTCGGAATTGCTCGAACATACGATTGCGCGCATCGAGGCGCTGGACGGGCCGATCAACGCGATCATCGTTCGGGATTTCGATCGCGCCAGAGACGCTGCGCACGCCGCCGATGCTGCGCTTGGCCGCGGCGAGCGGAAGCCGCTGCTCGGTATCCCCGTGACCTTGAAGGAACCGTTCAATGTCGCCGGCCTGCCGACGACATGGGGCTTTCCGCATTTCAGGGATTTTCGACCGGCCGAAGATGCTGTTCTGGTCGCGCGCTTGAAAGCGGCCGGCGCCATCATCATCGGCAAGACCAACATCCCGATCGGCTTGCGGGATTTCCAGAGCTACAACGAGATCTACGGGGCGACGCACAACCCGTGGGACCTCGGCCGGTCCCCCGGCGGCTCCTCGGGCGGATGCGGCGCGGCACTGGCCGCGGGCTTCGGTCCGCTCTCGATCGGCTCGGACATCGGCGGCTCGATCCGGGTGCCGGCGCATTTCTGCGGTGTGTTCGGACACAAGCCGAGCCTCGGCCTGGTGCCGCTGCGCGGATATAGTTTGCCGCCGGCCACGCCCGTCCCGGGCCAGGGCGATCTGGCGGTCGTCGGGCCGATGGCGCGCACGGCCTCGGACCTCGCGTTGTCGCTCGACGTGATCGCCGGCCCCGATGAAATGCGCGATGGCATCGGCTATCGCCTCGCGCTGCCTGCTCCGCGTCATGACCAGCTCAAGGATTTCAGAATCCTCGTGATTGACACGCATCCGTTGATGCCGACGGGAGACGCCGTACGTTCAGCGATTGGACGGTTGGCGGACCGGCTCGGCAAGTCGGGCGCGCGGGTCGCGCGCGCCAGTGCGGCGCTGCCTGACCTCGCGGATTCCGCACGGCTCTACATGAAGCTGTTGAACGCAGCGAGAAGTCCGCGCCTCACGCCGGCCGCCCTCGCAGAAGCGCAAGGATTGGCAGCAGCACTCGCGCCCGACGACCGCAGCCTGCAGGCCGAGCGCGCACGCGGCTGGGGCATGATCCATCGTGAGTGGCTGACGGCCGATGCGGCGCGCCTGCAACTGCAGCAAAAGTGGCATGAGCTGTTCCGCGAGTTCGACGCGGTGATCTACCCCGCCGCCGCCGTGCCGGCCTTTCCGCACGACCATTCGGAGCCGTTCGACGCGCGGCAGCTGGATATCGATGGCAAGCTCTATAACTACTCTGATGCGTGCTTCATCTGGGCCGACCCTGCCTCGACCTGCGGGTTGCCGGCCACCGCCGTGCCAATCGAGCGCACGACTTCGGGCCTGCCGGTGGGCGTCCAGATCATCGGGCCGTATCTGGAAGACCGTACGACGATTGCGCTGGCGGGGCTGATCGAGCGCGAGTTCGGCGGCTTCGTGCCGCCGCCGTCGCTGCCCGCGAGCTAACGAAGGTCGACGACGTTATTGCGTTCTGTCGGTCGACTGGGCCTCGACCGCCTGCACGGCCACGGTCGCAACCTGCCGTAGCGCTTCGCGATCCGAGCCTGAGGAGGCCATCACACCCATGCCGACCGACACGGCCGACACATAGCGCGCAAGCGCGGCGGGATCTGACGTCGGCTTGAGATCGCCTTCGGCCTTGGCGCGCACAAAACGGTCGCGGAGCTGGTCCTCGTTCTGGGCGCGGCGCGCGGCGAGTTCGAAGGGGACGTTTTCGGAGCCAGTGCCCGTGGCGATGCCACCTTGCACGAGCAGGCAGCCGGGTGGATTGGCGGGATCGGTCTGCTTCTCGGCGATGCCCATCAGCATCCGCTCGGCGACATCGCGGGCGGTCGGTGCGGCCACCACCTCGTCCATCCAGGCGCCGCGCAATTTGGTGTAACGGTCGAGCGCGGCCTTCAGCAGGCCTTCCTTGTTACCAAAGCACGCGTAGAGGCTCGGCGGGTTGATGCCCATCGCC
The DNA here is from genome assembly GCF_024199935.1 of Bradyrhizobium sp. CCGUVB14. NCBI lineage: Bacteria > Pseudomonadati > Pseudomonadota > Alphaproteobacteria > Hyphomicrobiales > Nitrobacteraceae > Bradyrhizobium > Bradyrhizobium sp. CCGUVB14. The sequence goes on along the minus strand of NZ_JANADS010000001.1, from coordinate 4,563,388 downwards.
TCCGTCAGCTGGGCAATCGTGGCGCCCTCATAGCCATGGCGCCAAAACACTTCCATCGCCTGATCCAACGCCACTTCGGCGTCGAATTCGCGGGGGCGTCCCATGCCCATGTGCCTGTCTCCTCAGGAATCAGCGTCGTCCATCAACTTAACGCTCGACCCTATCTATTTGTTCTGTCTTTCTTTTCTCTTCCGCCTTCCAATTCTTGCGGTAAGCGGCTACAATTTTCTTAGTGACGGTACATAAGTATCTTGCGCTGCGATATCCAGCTCCACATCTGTAGTGAACACTACATTTCTGGAGCGCGCAAATGCCCCCCTCCCAAAACACCTCTCGCCCTGGCCGTGTCCGCCGTCTTCTCGGCGGTGTCGCGATCGTGGGCGCCCTCGCGGTAGCCGGCTCGATCGCGACCGGCCACTATTTCCGTGCCGCGCAAGCGACCGCAACGGCGGCCGCCGCTGAGCAGGCCGTCTCCGTGACGGTCGCGATGATCGAACCAAAGCAGACCGTGCTGTGGGACGATTTCTCCGGCCGGTTAGAGGCCATCAATCGGGTCGAACTTCGACCGCGCGTGGCCGGCGCGATCCTGTCGACCAATTTTACCGAGGGCGCGCTGGTGAAGGCCGGTGACGTCCTATTCAAGATCGACCCGTCGCCTTACGAGGCCGAGGTCGACAAGGCCAACGCACAGCTCGAGGCCGCGAAGGCGCGCGTGGTGTTCACCCAGAGCGAACTCGAGCGCGGCGCACAGCTGGTCGGCAATGCCGTCGTCACGCGGCGTGACTACGACCAGCGCGACAACGCCAACCGCGAAGCCATCGCCAACGTGAAGGCGGCCGAAGCGACGCTCCAGACCGCAAAGCTCAATCTCGACTACACCGAGGTGCGCGCGCCCGTGGACGGCCGCGTCGGCAAGTTCGAGATCACCGTCGGCAATCTCGTCGCCGCCGGCACCGCCTCCCCGGTGCTGACCTCGCTGGTCTCGGTCAATCCGATCTACGCGTCCTTCGATGCGGATGAAGAGGTCGTGCTGCGCGCACTGAACTCGATCGCAGACAGCACCGGCAAGCGCGGCAATCTCGACCAGATTCCGGTCGAGATGGCGACCTCCGGCGGCCTCTCGGCCAAAGGCCATATCCAGCTCATCGACAACCAGGTCAACGGCCAGAGCGGCACGATCCGTGTCCGCGCGGTATTCCAGAACGAGGACGGGCGTCTCATTCCCGGCCAGTTCGCCCGCGTGCGGATGGGGCAGCCGAAACAGCAGTCGCTGGTGATGATCGACGAGCGTGCGATCGGCACCGACCAGGACAAGAAGTTCGTGATGGCGGTTGGTGATGACAGCCGTGCGGTCTACCGGCCGATCACGCTTGGCGGCTCGGTCGACGGACTGCGCATCGTGACAGCGGGCCTCAAAACCGGCGATCGCATCGTCGTCAACGGCCTGCAGCGCGTGCGTCCGGGCGCTCTCCTCAAGACCGAGGTGGCAACGATGGGTGCGCGTGGGCAGCAGGCCTCCAACCACAGCAACCAGGACGTGGTGCAACGCTAGTTACCTCGTTCCGGGCCGGACGCCCGGAAGGACGACGTCATAACGACCACGACATCGCATCTCGCTTCCCGGACGTGGGCATTTACCCGCGTTCCGGGGAACGGGAGAGCTGTCTCTCGCGCAGGGGCAAAGCCATGAATCTCTCGAAGTTCTTCATTGATCGTCCGATTTTCGCCGGCGTGCTGTCGGTGCTGATTTTCCTCGCCGGCCTGATCTCGCTGTTCGCGATGCCGATCTCCGAATATCCGGATGTGGTGCCGCCCTCCGTCCTGGTGCGCGCGACCTACCCCGGCGCCAATCCCAAGGTGATCGCGGAAACGGTGGCCACGCCCATCGAGGAGCAGATCAACGGCGTCGAAGGCATGCTGTACATGTCGAGCCAAGCAACCACCGACGGCGCCATGACGCTGACGGTGACGTTCCGCCTCGGCACCGATCCCGACAAGGCAACACAGCTGGTGCAGAACCGCGTGCAGCAGGCCGAGCCCCGCCTGCCGGCGGTGGTGCGCCAGCTCGGCATCATCACCAAGAAGTCGTCGCCCGACCTCACCATGGTCGTGCATCTGTTGTCGCCCAACAACCGCTACGACATGACGTATCTGCGCAACTATGCGGTGCTCAACGTCAAGGACCGCCTGGCGCGGATCGACGGCGTCGGTGACGTCCAGCTTTACGGTGCCGGCGACTATTCGATGCGGGTCTGGGTCGATCCCCAGAAGGCGGCCGAGCATGGGCTGACCGCCAGCGACATCGTCAAGGCGATCCAGGCGCAGAACGTCGAGGCAGCCGCCGGCGTGGTCGGCTCCTCCCCCAACGTCAAGGGCATCGACCTGCAGCTCTCGGTCAACGCCGAGGGACGTCTGGCCAACGAAGAACAGTTCGGCGACATCGTGGTCAAGACCGGCACCCGCGGCGAAGTCGTACGCTTGCGCGATGTCGCGCGCATCGAGCTCGGCGCATCCGAATACGGCCTGCGCTCGCTGCTCGACAACAAGCAGGCGGTTGCGATCCCGATCTTCCAGGCGCCCGGCTCCAACGCGCTGGAGATTTCCGACCACGTCCGCGCCACCATGGCCGAGATCAAGAAGAACATGCCGGAGGGCGTGTCCTACCAGATCGTCTACGATCCCACCCAGTTCGTGCGCTCGTCGATCGAGGCCGTGATCCACACGCTGCTCGAGGCGATCGCGCTGGTGGTGCTGGTCGTGATCCTGTTCCTGCAGACCTGGCGCGCTTCCATCATTCCGTTGCTCGCCGTGCCGGTCTCGATCGTCGGCACGTTTGCGGTGATGCATGTGTTCGGCTTCTCCATCAACGCGCTCAGCCTGTTCGGCCTCGTGCTCGCCATCGGCATCGTCGTCGACGACGCCATCGTCGTGGTCGAGAATGTCGAGCGCAACATCGAGGGCGGGCTGTCGCCGCGCGACGCCACCTATCAGGCGATGCGCGAGGTGTCCGGGCCGATCATCGCCATCGCGATGGTGCTGATCGCGGTGTTCGTGCCGCTGGCCTTCATCTCCGGCCTCACCGGGCAGTTCTACAAGCAGTTCGCGCTGACGATCGCGATCTCGACGGTGATCTCGGCCGTCAACTCGTTGACGCTGTCGCCTGCCCTGTCGGCCCTGCTGCTCAAAGGTCATAACGAGCCCAAGGATCGCCTGACGATCATCATGGAAAAGGGCCTCGGCTGGTTCTTCCGCCGCTTCAACCGCGCCTTCACCTACTCCTCCGAGAGCTACAGCGGCACCGTCACCAAGGTGATCTCCGGCAAGGCCGCGGTGATGGGGCTCTATGTGGTCCTGGTCGGTCTGACCGCCTTCCTGTTCCAGCAGGTGCCGAGCGGCTTTGTGCCGGGCCAGGACAAGCAATATCTGGTCGGCTTCTCGCGGCTGCCCGACGGAGCAACGCTCGACCGCACCGAAGAAGTGATCCGCAAGATGAGCGACATCGCGCTGACCCAGCCCGGTGTCGAGAGTTCTGTGGCCTTCCCGGGCTTGTCGATCTCCGGCTTCACCAACTCCTCCAACGCCGGCATCGTGTTCTCGACGCTGAAACCGTTCGACGAGCGCAAGGGCCCGGCATTGAGCGGCAATGCCATCGCCGCCGACCTGAACAAGAAATACTCCGGCATCCAGGAAGCCTTCATCGCCATGTTCCCGCCGCCGCCGGTCAACGGCCTCGGCACCATCGGCGGCTTCAAGCTCCAGATCGAGGATCGCGCCGGTCTCGGTTATGAGGCGCTGAACGAGGCGACCAAGGCGTTCATGGCGGCGATGCAGAAGGCGCCGGAGATCGCCGGCGTGTTCTCGAGCTTCCAGGTCAACGTGCCCCAGCTGTTCGCCGACATCGACCGAACCAAGGCGCTGCAGCTCGGCGTGCCCGTGACCGAGGTGTTCAACACGCTGCAGATCTACCTCGGGTCCTACTACGTCAACGACTTCAACAAGTTTGGCCGCACCTACTCTGTCTATGTCCAAGCCGACGCGCCGTTCCGCGCACGCGCCGACGACATCAGGCAGCTGAAGGTGCGCTCATCCTCGGGCGACATGGTGCCGCTATCGGCGCTGCTCACGATCCGCCAGAGCGCGGGCCCTGAGCGCGCGATCCGCTACAACGGCTTCCTGTCGTCCGACATCAACGCGGCTGCCGCCCCCGGCTTCTCCTCCGGCCAGGCGCAGGAGGCTGCGACGCGGATCGCGGCGGAGACGCTGCCGCCGGGATTTGCCTTCGAATGGACCGACCTGACCTATCAGGAGTTCATCGCCGGCAATTCCGGGCTCTGGGTGTTCCCGCTGGCGATCCTGCTGGTGTTCCTGGTGCTGGCGGCGCTTTATGAGAGCCTGACCCTGCCGCTTTCGATCATCATGATCGTGCCAATGGGTCTGCTGGCCGCGATGTTCGGCGTCTGGCTCTCGAAGGGCGACAACAACGTCTTCACCCAGATCGGACTTATCGTTCTCGTGGGTCTCTCTGCCAAGAACGCGATCCTGATCGTCGAATTCGCGCGCGAGCTCGAATTTGCAGGTCGCACGCCGATCCGGGCCGCGATCGAGGCGAGCCGGCTGCGGTTGCGTCCGATCCTGATGACGTCGATGGCCTTCATCATGGGTGTGCTGCCGCTGGTGCTCTCGACCGGCGCCGGCTCGGAGATGCGACGCGCCATGGGCGTTGCCGTGTTCTCCGGCATGATCGGCGTCACCGTGTTCGGCCTGTTCCTGACGCCCGTGTTTTATGTGCTGCTGCGGACCGTCACCGGCATGAAGCCGCTGGTGCATCACGGCAGCGACATCAGCGCGGCTCCGGTTCAGGGCCTTAACCAAGAAGTCCCTGGCCACTAGATCAGGGAAATCCCCGATATCAGCAACAGAACGAGCACGGTCTTGCGAAAGACCGTCTCGTTCACCCGGTGAAAGGCAATCACACCGAGCGCGGATCCCGCGAACAGCGCAGGCAGGCTGACCGCGAGATCGACGAAGACCTTTGACGACAGATCCTGATGCCCGACCAGCAGGATGATCGCAAAGACCTGCATCGCGGCGATGAACGGCTGGACCAGCCCGCGCTGCTCGCTCTTGGGCATGCCACGCATGTCGCACCAGATCGTCGGAATCGCGCCGGGCATCGCGGTGAGCCCGCCGACGAGCCCTCCTCCGAAGCCGATCAACGCAACCCAGTGCCGGCCGACCGCCTCACCGGCCGTCACCAGCGTCGGCCGCAGCAGCATATAGGCGGCATAGAGCGCAACAACGACACCAAAGCCGCGCCGAAGCAGATGCGTGTCGGTCGACTGCAACAGCGATACCGCAATGGGAACGCCGATCAGCCCACCGATGATCAGGAACAGGCTCCCCTCCCAGCGGATGCTGCGCCGGAGCGCCCACAGATTGGTCGCCTGCACGCCGATGCTGCAGGCCATCATCAGCGGCACGGCCTCCAGCGGCTGGAAGACCCGCAACAGGATCGCGCCCGCCACGGCCGAGAATGCAAATCCCGAGAGCCCTGAGACGAACGCTCCGGCGAATACGGCGGTGCTGAGGAGCAGCAGTGTCGTAATGTCAGGCACGGTCTGCCCTCCACTCAATCATAGGGGATCTGCGAGACCGGTGCGGCGGCGCTTTCTCCGCAGCTTGCAGGCTCGCGCGGAAACGACACCTGCATCGCATGTGCATGCGATCGTTCCAGCATGATGAGCCCTGCCAGTTGAAGGACGATGAGCGCGGCGGTGAGCGCCACTGCAACGATGTTGCCGTTACGCGCGCGCGAGACCCGCGTGACTGACTCCGCGCTCGCGCGCATCAGATTGATCGGCATTTTCTGAAAATTCCTCTTCGCTGCAGACAAAATCGGCGTCATTCAAAGGCAATGTTTCGTGCTGCGTTTCCAGCAGGTGGCGGTAGCGCTGCAATACGCGCCGGGCTTCGATGGCACGCTGCTGATGCAGCGCTGCGACCATGCGATCGACGGCGTCGTGGAACTTCCCGACAAGGCTCCGTGCCGTTGTTCGCATGACGATCTCCTCTCAACCTGAAAGCGAGATTGATGGAATTCACCCTGAACCACTGTGAGTTGCTTCACACACGAATCGCACGCGACGAACAAGAACGCGTGTGTGCTCTCGTAGGAGAGAACGCAGCAAATCGCGTCACCCAAACGAATGACGCGCGATAACAATCTGATGATGAAATTGCGGGCGCGGTGCCGATGCTTTGTTCAGCGCTGACGATGCGTCAGTGCACCAGAGGGTTGGCAAAACCTGCCGCGAGCTTGACGAGGTCGGCCTGGCGGCTCGTACCGGTCTTGGCGAACACGCGATGCAGATGCGTCTTCACCGTCGTCTCGGCTATACCGAGCGCGTCGGCCGTCTCCGGCACGCCGCCGATTTCGACAATGGACTGCAGAACCCTGAGCTCCGCAGGCGTCAGCTCGAACGTACGGTCGAGCAGCCCGGCGCAGGAGCGCGCATCGAGCTTCGCCTTCCAGACGAACAGGGCGCCGATGGCACCACCGGCACGCCCCACATTCCCCTCGCGCAGAAGCGAGGGCAGCGCGACCACATGGGCGACGTGATGCGATCCGTCGCTCGATGTCAGCAGAATATTGCGGTCCGCCGCAGCTGCTGCGGCGACCTCCGCTTCGTCACGAAAGACGTTGCGCAGCGCCGCGTTCGCGTCGGGCGATCTCGCCAGCAGGCGGCCATTGACTGACCGCAAGAAGTCGTCCTCGTCCAGGATCGCGGCGGCCGCCGGATTGCTGTAGACGATGTTGCAGGCGGCATCGAGCAGGATCACGCCGGCACTCAATTGATCCACGACATCGGCAAGCGCGATGGCCTTCTGCTGCTTCCGCTCGACCGCGCGGTTGATCATCAAGGCGCGGCTGGCATGTGGAACGATGAGCTGCATGCGCGCACGCATCTTCGCGTCCAGCATCTCCCTGCCCGGAATCACCGTCATCAGCATCGGACACGGCGAACTCGCCTGTTCCAGCACCACATTCGCGACGTCGGCACAGCCTTGGGGGCGCAACCATTCCTGATAAAAGCGCCCGCGCCGATATTCGTCGAAATTCACGAGGTCGGGGATGTTACGCACCTCGCCATAGCGCGGCAGCCTGGCGAGAGGGTCATGCTGCGCGTATTCGTCGGCATAGAGCTGGATGAAGTGCGGATCGACTCCGCAATAATAATGCGTCGATCCGGATTTACTGACCTTGTCCTTTGAAATCAGGCCGCAGGCCCGGCTGCCGAAAAATCCGTTGAGCATGACGACGACATCGGACCACAACTCAGGATTGAGTCCGGCGTCATAGATGCTCTCGATCAACTCGGAATGTTCTGCGGTCAGCTGCATTGAAGCCAATAGTCCAGCGCGGATTTGAGACGTTGATGCCCTGCGGCTTTTCTATGGAGTCGGCCGAGACACCGATAGGTTCAACGGTTTCGCGCCAAATAACCGGCTAGTTGACAAGTGGATTGGAGAATCCGGCCGCGAGCTTGACGAGATCCGCTTGACGCGCGACGCCCGTCTTGGCGAACACGCGATGCAGATGCGTCTTCACCGTCGTCTCGGCTATACCGAGCGCGACGGACGTCTCCGGAACGCCGCCGACCTCGACAATCGACAGGAACACGCGCAGTTCCGCCGGCGTCAGATCGAAGGTCCGCGCGATCAGCTCGCCGTAGGCGTGCCCGCCAAGCGTGACCTTGCGCAGCAGCACCGCGCCGACGGCATCGGACGAACGCTCGCTGCCGTTCCGCAGCACGGACGACAGCGGCAGGATATGCGCGACGTAGCGCTCGCCCTTCGGCGAAAGCAACGGAATCGCATGCCCTCCCGCGAGAAGCGAGGCGGCATCGCCGCAGGCCGCAAAAGCATCCCGCAGCGTCTGATTGGCCTCGGTGCCGCTGGTCATGAGCTGGCCGGCAACGATGCGGACCGCGTCGCCGGCTTCGAGCAGCGCGTAACCGCTCGCATTGGCGTGCACCAGGTGGCAGCAGGAATCGAGCAGGAAAATGCCGGATGAGAGATTGTCCAGGACATCCGCGAGTGCCGTGGCCAGCGTCAACTTCGAGTTGATCGCCCGGTTGACGAGCAGCGCGCGGCTGGCGTGCGGCACGATCAGAGACATCCGGTGCTTCATTCCGGCGTCGACCATGCGCCGGCCCGAGAGCACCGTCATCATCACCGGGCAGTGCGCGTTCGATTTCTCGAGCACGACATTGGCGGCATCGTGAGAGCCCTGCGGCTGCATCCACTCCTGATAGAAACGCCCGCGGCGATATTCGTCGAAATTGACGAGATCGGGGATGCTGACGATCTGGCCGTGTGGCGGCAGGATCGCCAGCGGATCGAACTTGGAGTGGGTCTCGGAATACAGCTGGATGTAGTGCGGATCGGCTCCGCAATAATAGTGCGTGACACCGAACTTGCTGATCGAATCCTTCGAAAACAGCCCACAGGCCTGGCCACCGACGAAATCGCGGATACCCACGACGACGTCGTTCCAGAGCGAGGGGTCGAGACCGGCATCGTAGATGGACTCGACCAGATCGGGCAGCTTCCGAGCTCTCGGCATGGCGTTGAATGGCTTTGGATGAACAATGCCGGGCACAATATCACGATCGGGGCACCTCCTCATCCTCCGATCGGAGGATGGTGCCGGCCGGGCGGATGGAGCCCGGCCGGCGGGCATCGCGTTCAGGCCGCCAGGGCTGATGCCGGCTCAGAACGCGACGCGGAGGCCCCCTCTTGCGGTTCCAGTGCTACTCTGGTCGGACATCACCATGCCCTCGACCGCGCCGAACACGGAGACGTTGGTCGTGGTGCGATAGTCGAGGCCGAAGCCCGCCACCGCGCCGACGGTGCTGCTTCTGCCCGGCGTCACGAAGGCCAGATTTTGGCCGAGCAGCACCGTGTTGATGCCGGTGTCGCCCACGCGCTGGAGCGCGATCACGCCGCCGTGGATGTTGGCCTTGAGCTCGCCGCTGTCGAAGCGCGTCACCCGGGAGAGATCGACCTCTCCGCGTTCTTCGATATCCTGGAGCGTGCGGCTGCCGACCGATAGCCCCTGCGCGGAGCCGGTCTCGCTATAGCCGTCGAACCGGCCGGCGACGTAGCGCAACCGCGCTGTCGGCGTCAGAAGGTAGCCATTGCCGATGTCGAGCTTGTAGCCATAGGCGAGCTCGGGGCTGATGTACCAGCCGCGATAGCTTGCGGTCGCCGTCTCCATGCCGTCGGCCACGGCATTGTTGAGCACCAGCCGCCGCGATTTGTTGTCGGCATTGCCGCCCTGGATGGTGAAGTCGAAGAATTGCGCGGCCCATTCGAAGCGGCTGTAGGCACCCGCGAACACATAATTGGTGTCCACCGACTGCGAGTTGAGATCGACCGAGAGGCCGCCCTGCCCGCCGCCGAGGAACGCGCCGACCAGCCAGTTCGGCTGCACTTTGCGATCGATGCCGATAGCGCCACCCCAGGCCGTCGAGGTCGCGCGCAGCGTTGCGGCGGTCTCGTCCTGGATGCGCTGGCCACCAAAGCTGTTGGCCCACACCGTGATCGGCGCCGGATCGGTCCACAGACTCTTCGGCGCCTTGGTGAAGGGTCCCGCCTGCGCGGTTTCGGGCGAGTAGGCCATTGCCATCATGTTGCTGCCTGCCGGCGCGGTGCCGCCATTGAGGCGGCCCTGCACCAGCGAGGACACGCCGCCTGTAAAATCCATCAGCGTACGGTCGGTCTGCGCCAGCGCGGTTGGATCGAGGGTTGCGAGCGTCGTGCCGGAGACGACCGAGGGGCCATTGAAGCCGCCGCCCGACGTGATGATGTTGATGGTGCCGGCAAAGCGGTTGAAGGTCGGCAACTCGACGCTCGCCAAGGACGACACTTTGCTGCTCGGCGCGAGGTTGACGTTGACGACGTCATTGCCGAAGCCGAAATCGACCACACCGTTGATCTTCGAACCCGGCAGCAGCGTCAGCGTATCGGCCGCGTTCGACAGCCGGATCGCCACGCCGGACGTTGCGGTTATCGTGCCGGCGTTGACGATCGTGGCGGCGTCACGCGCGAGCACAGCCTGGTCTGTGCCCGCGATGCTGCCACCGGCCATGTTCGTCAGGCTGAGCGTGCTCGAGGCGACGATCCCTGACCTTCCGGTGATGAGCCCCGAATTGGCGATATCCGCCTGCCCGCCAGCGCTGATACCAGCCGATCCTCCAGTGATCGCCCCCGAATTGACAACGGTCAGAGTGCTCGTCGCCGAAATGGCGTAAAAGGTCGACGTCCGCAGAATGCCTGAATTTCGGACATCCGCCGTGGTGGCGTCGACGGCGTTACCGCCCGATCCTTCGACCACACCGGCATTGCTCAGCACGATGTTGTGCGCACTGATGCCGAATTGCCCTCCGGAGATGAGTCCTCCCGACAGATTCTCGACCGTCGCATTGTTAGTAGCGCGGATCGCCTTTCCACCGTTCGAGCCCCCCTTGATCGTGCCGCTATTGCTGACGGTTGCGTCCGCTCCTGCAAACACCGCGATGGAATTGATATTCGTGGACTGAATCTTGCCGCCGTTGTTGTTGACGGTGACCGAACCCGACGGCGATCGGATCGCGTTGGCCTCACCCGTGATCGTGCCGGTGTTGTCAGTCACATTCACTGTTCCGGCCAAAATACCGACGCCGCCCGCGCTCAATGCGAGGATCTGTCCCGCATTGGAGACGGTCGCGACGATCGCATTGATCGCGGCCCCATTGACGTCGTCTGCCTGTATGATTCCGGCGCTGTCGTTCCTGACGGTTGCAGTGTTGGCAAGAACGCCCTGCGCTCCGGCCTCTATACGGCCGGTGTTCGAGGACACAACAACGATATTCGCCGCGATGGCCTGGCTTCCGCCCAAGAGCCCAGAAATCTCGCCGGAGTTGACGACCGTCGCAGTGCCTGGGCCAGATATTGCGACGCCGTCCGCTTCGATCTCGCCGGCGCTATTGTTGGTGATCGTCGCCATGCTCGTGAAGGAGATGCCGGCCGCACCGGCTCGGATGGTGCCGGTGTTACCGAGAGTCACTGTTTCCGCGCGAATTGCGATAGCTCCGGTGATGCCGTTGGTGTTGTTGACGACAGCGGTACCGGATGTATTGATCGCGATGCCGTTGATTGCCCCTGCGGAGATCGTACCATTGTTGTCGACCGTCGTAGCCGTCGTTGCGGTGATTCCAAACCGGTCGCCCTGAACCTGGCCATTTTGACTGGTGGACAGGTTGACGACGTTTGCCTGGATCGCGATGCCGCCTGCGGCGATCGCGTAGATGCTTCCTGAATTCTCAGTTTTCACATTCACCGTACCGAGGCTATTGACCCCAACAGCGTTGGTCCCGAATGCCTGAACGCGATCTCCGGTGTTCTTCAGATCGAGGTCGCCCAAGGCAGCAATTCCGGTGGCGCCATTCGACGCTGCGGTCCCGCCCAGGATGGCGCCAGCATTGTTGATCGAGCCCTGGTTGAGCGTGATGCCGGAGGTCGTGCCGTTCAGGAACGAGCCGGACGTCACGTTGATGGTGTTGCCGGTGTCGGTGGCCGATCCATAGCCGATCGTACCGTTGGCGTTGGTCGTCGTGCCGGAACAGGTAATAGTCGTGTTGTTGACCGGCGACGGCGGCGTGCACGCAGCTTCGGCGCGCCCGGTCATGATCCACGGCGCCAGCAGAAGTGCTGATGCCGGGACCCGCAGCAGGCGGCGGTTGACGGTTGCGAGAAGCCTTCGTTTCATCTTCATTCCCCAAGCGAGGCCTTCCGCCCAGTGGGCGTGCAGACCTATTGCAACCAGCCTCCTCCCTTCGAAGGAGGCCGGCGCAGCGAACGTGAATCGCTGATCGCTAAGGTAGGAGGACAGTCAACATCCGACTTGGACGGACGCGACCGAGGTTCGGCTCAGAGCGAACTGACGCTCTTTCGCAAGCACTGGTGCAGACTTGTGACACTGCCCACAGGCTCACGCCTGGTCCCAGCCCGCCTTCTCGGCACTCTCGGCCCAGACCGCGGCGCGATAGATCTCGCGGCCGCCATCGTCCCTGACGCGGATCCAGGCATCGCAATCGCGCAGATCATCGCGCCAGACGAAGAGGTGATTTGCCATCTCGTCGGCGACCGCGAAGGTCGCTCTCGCATGCTCGAACACCATGCCACCCGGATCGATCTTGACGACATTGCCGACCAGGAGGTCGAAGAAGAAACGGCGCATCTCTACTCCACGCGCCAGAACACGTAATCGGCGGAATACGGCACGCTGCGATAGGTCCCCGCCTGCTGACACGTGCCCCGGAGCACGCCACCTTGCGTGTTGATGCGCTGCACGTGGCTGGCGCCGAAAAACAGGCCGTCGCCGCTCTGTGTGATCACTCCGAATTTGAGCCACGGCAGATCGTCGGCGCTGCGGCCTGCCGCCTGGGCGACAATCTTCGCCATCACAAAGCTGCCGTCCTTGTGCTCCCACATCAGCGTGCTGGCATCGACGGTGTCCCAATGCTGTGCAGCCGAGTGGCGCCCGACGGACTTGCCGCGATCGATCAGCGTCGCGGTCGGCTCCCGCACCTGCCAGACCAACTGATTTGTGGGGTCGCGCCGGCACTCGTAAATCTGCGCGCCTTCGGCATGGAGGACGGTGCCCGGAATCTCTCCGGGAACCCTGATCTCGTCCGGCGTCCCCGCCAAAGCCGACGCTCCACAGAGCACGCTCGCGACAACGGCACTACGTTTCAATAATCGCGCGATAGCCATGATTTCACGATCAAGGATCATGTGAAAAATTCCCGGCCCGGCCTAAAAATCGGCGGGCCGCTCAAATGCCCAGCGGATACGATCACTCCGCCGCGCCGCTCCTGACATCGCTCGGCGTGGCCCCGTAGGCCCGCCGGAAAGATCGGTTGAAGTAGGAGAGATCGCCGAAGCCGACGTCGTATGCGATCGAGGAGACCGGACGCTCGGCGAATTCCGGTTCCCGCAACATGCGATGGGCACGCTTCAGGCGTTGCTCGATCAGGAACGAGGAAAACGTCCTGCCGTCGGCCTCGAACAGGCGCTGGAGGTAGCGCGGCGTGACGCCGAGCTCCTGCGCGACGCCCGCGACCGAGATGTCCTGCCGCCAGCAATTGTTGACGATCAGGAATTTGGCCTTGCGCAGGCGGGCGGCCTTCGCGCCGCGCCGGCCGGCGCTTTCCCTGATGTCGTCGGTTGGACCGAGCACGAGCGCCAGCAGATCGTGCAAATGCCCGGCGCCGAGCTCGCGCAATGCAGGCGTCGCCAATGCGTGCTCCCGCACCAGCGAGGCGGCGTAGTCGACCAGCACCCTGATCTCGGCCTGCCGGTCCCTGATAACGCGCATCACGGCGTCATCGACGTCCATGATGATCGGCGCGAGCACCCGCCGCGGCACCCGCAGCGAGAAGCAGTCTCCTTCCACGAATCGTTCGAAAGTCGTGGCGTCCTCGGCGCTGGCCAGCACCGCGTCTCCGGGACCGAGCAGCAGATCCCGTCCCCGCCCCGTGACCCCGATGGTTCCCGAGCGATTGAACACGAACGCAAGACTGTCGTCGCCGTCGTCGACGACGAGCTGCCGGGAACGAACGAGCTTGGCACCAAACAGCGTACCGAGGAGCAAGTGCGCGTCGGGCAGCGAATGCGCCGTGAGATTTGCGATGATCGGTTCGCCATCGCGAATTTCTAGCTCTGCCTTCGCTGTGCCGCGGCAGTAGAAATCGCGCAGCGTGGTGACGCGTTCGCTTTCTGGAATGTCGCTCGATGAGACTTTGAGAACGGAAACATCATTATTGCTGCTCACTGCAATCCCTCCAATCGACGAGCAGGCTCGGCCACGCGCTGTTGTTTCCTGCACTCGTATCCGGTGCCGCGCATTGTTGTGATGGCGCGCATTGCCTCTCGCATGTCAGAAAATGGCTATACGAAAATGTCAGATGACAAGCGTCATACGTTCGGAGGACGAGTGTCGCCTGGTCTTCACATTGGATTGAGATCGCGCAATTTCGCAGGCCGCGATGTGAATTGGATCACACGGTGTCGTCCGGGCCGATCGGCTGCACGAATGGAGCGGCAAAGCCCGCCGCGATCTTCACGAGGTCGGCCTGCCTGCCGGCGCCGGTCTTCTCGAACAGGCGGCCGAGATGCGTCTTCACCGTCGTCTCGGCAATTCCGAGCTTTGCCGCGATGTCGGGAACTCCGCCAAGCTCGACGATGGCCATCAGCACGCGCATTTCAGACGGTGTCAGCCGGAATGCTGCAGCGATCGCATCCGTTGCAAGCTGGGGCACCATCGAGGCTTTTTGCAGGAACAGCACCGTGGCTGCGGCATCGCGATGCAGGCTACGCTGGGGCGTCAGCGAAAACGCGTAGGCCAGATAGTGCTGACCGTCGGCCGACGTCATCAGCTCGATCCTGCGGCGATCGGCGGAACCGGTTCCGCCGCCGGCGACGCCATCAAAGAGACCGCGGAATATTTTGTCGGCCTGGGTGTTACGCGCGACGATGCGATCGCCGACGATCGCGAGCAGATTTCCGTCGGCGAGCATTTGCCGACACGATGCGTTGGCATGAACGACACGTCCATCCGCATCGAACAGGCAGATCGCCGTGCTCAAGGCGTCGAGGACCTCCGCGAGGTCGGCCACGGTGTGGGAGCGCGCCCTGATCTGCCGACCCATGACGCGCGAGCGCTGGATGTGCGGCGCGAGCAACCGCATGCGCTCGCGCATCGCGTCATCGACGGTTCCGCGTGACCGGCCGCGCATGACCTGCAGGATCGTGGTGCGCGCATGCGATCGCTCCAGCGTGACGGTCGCGAGGTCGACGGCGCCCTGCGGTTCCACCCACTCGCGATAGAAGCTCGTGGCCACGAAGTCCGAATAGGGCATGACGTCGGCCACGCCGATGGTCCGTTCGACGGGCAGTTCGAGATGGCGATCGAGCAAGGGATCGAGCTCGACATAGCGGTCGCGATAGAGTTCGCGGAAGCGGGACTCAGTTCCATAGTGCTGGTGGATTTCGATCGAGAGCCTGGCGGCGTCCCGCGACAGAATGGTCACGGCCGAACCGCCGACAAAGCCGGCAACCTGTTCCAGGGCGGCGCTTCGCTGTGCAGGATCGACCGCCGCATCGTAGATCTCGCCGACGAGCGAGGAGAACCTGCTGGCCTCGAGGATCGTCATCGGCGGAGCAATGCGGTCTGGAGGCTGACGATGAAGACGGACCGGCCGATCGCCGTGGTCGACGACGAGAAAACGTCAGAAAAAAATGCTGGAATCTCGAACATCGTCCTTGCGTAACGTCAACCGCAGGGTGCGGCTTGGACGTTTTCGCCAAAGACTAGGATAAATGCGAACAGCCGGCGGGCTGTGTGCCGGGCATCACGTGCCCGCTCACCGCTTGCTCAATCAGCCGCGCCCAGGGCGCGCGGCACTTTATTTCCGGTTCTCCTCGCAGAATTTCAGCGCGGCGAGCGCCTCGCCGGCGCGCGGAATCTGCATCTCGATGCTGTCGTCGTCATCGTCCTCGAAATCGAGCGTGAGGCGCTTGGCTTTCGACAGGCGATCCATGATCGATTGATCATACTCGAAAATGCCGCGCACGGTGGTCTTGTCCATGACCTCCCACTTCGCCTTCGACATGATGTCGGCATCGTCGGTGCCGACGTCGGCCTTCAGGATCTCGCCAACCTTGTCCCACTCCCAGCCGTCATAGATCATTACGATCACGATGGCCTTGTCGGAATAGGTGATGACGATGACGTAATCGCGGTTCTCGTCGTCCTTGTCCTTGTAGCCGCGGCTCGCGTTGCAATGGGTGTCCTGGGTGCGCTTCTCGATGGTCCAGTCGCCGACCTTGGACTGTTGCGCGGCGGCAGGCCCGGCGCTCAAGGCGCCGGCCAGCACTGCGGCGGCAAGAAGAGATCGTTTCATGTCAGCCTCCAGCAATTCCCCTGCTCAAGCTGACCATCTCTCTCCGCAAGCCGCAAGAGTTTCAACCGGCTCGATCCGGCCGCGCTAGGCGCGCCGCGGCACGATCGCGATCGGTGTGAAGGTGTAAACCTCCTCGCCGTTCTGGTTGAACATGGTCCATTTGACCAGCGCGATGCCCTGCGGCTTCGACTTCGACGGCGTCAGGCTCATGACCTCGCCGACCAGATGCAGGCGGTCATTCGGCCGCACCGGGATGGTCCAGCGCAGTCCGTCGACGCCGGCGCCGATCAGCGGATGCGGGCCGAACGGACGGGTCTGGATCGCGAGGTTCATGGCGATCGCCGCAGTGTGCCATCCCGACGCAGCCAGGCCGTTGAACAGGGTCTGCTTGGCGGCCTCGTGGTCCAGATGCATCGGCTGCGGATCGAACTCGGCGGCAAACCGCTTGATGTCGGCCTCGGTGACCTCGACCTCGGGGGATTTGAAACGCATGCCGACGGTGAGATCGTCGAACCAGGCGACCTGTGCCATGATTTTGCCTCGAAATATGGGTGACCGCGCGCGATGCACACGACCAGGGAAATGGACGCGTGTCGCATGTAGCGGTTTGACCGCTCGCAGGCCAGCCCCGGGTTCCCCGCGAAACCCCTTTCCCAAATCGACGAAACACGCCTGAAACAGATGGCCGCTTTACTGGTTATCAAAATCATACAGGGACGTGCGTCATGATCGAGCTGATCTCAGCCTTGCTTGCCCTCTGCGCAATCGGCGTGTTCGCTGCGCATGCGTTGGATGCCTACCGCACCTCGCACTACTAGGGCGTCGCGCCGGTTTTGAAAGCTAGAACGGCCGCCGGTAAAAATGCTCGGAATGCGTTGTCGGCGGAAACCGGTTCGCCAGCGCCAGCGCGCCTTTCTCGTCCGTCTCGAGCGCGATCTTCTGCGCCAGCATCACGTCGCCCGGCACCAGGAAGCCTGACGGGACGAAGCACCACCCCATCGTCGCATTTCCGGCATTGTCGACCTCGTGGACGTTGGCGGCGGTGCCGTAGTGGATGCGATAGCGCTTGCCGCTGTCGCAACCGATGACATCGAAATGCCGGTGCTGCTCGAACTGTGCGCGCTGCTCTTCAGACAGCCATTCGGCCAGCAGCCGCCGCCCGCGCGCCTCGGGCGTGTTCTCGCCGAAGAAGCGCCGGTAGAGCTCGCGGAGCGCGTGCAAACGCGCTCGCGCGGGCGCGCGAAGCCTGAAGACCGCGATCATCGGCCGTTCAGATCAACCGCCGACCAGGCGGGGATAGAACAGCGTTTCCTGCGCGGTCGGGTCGAACGATTTGATACGCGTGACTTCGCCGGGCCCGGTCCGGTACGCGGCGGTAAAGCCCGCACCCGTCAGCTCCCGAAAGCGTTGTTCGGCCCGCGCCAACGCTTCGGCATTTTCAGGATCAAACTCGTGGCGTGTATCGCCGGTCTGGTCCATCACGATCTGGGTAGCCATGTTGAGTTCTCCTCATGCCCAGCCCTGAACTTGATCTAAGCAAACCTCATGCCGTCGGTTCCTGAAAGCAACAACTTTCTCTCTTAAGCAGGTCACGCCTTGCGGAGTACCCTCAACGCGCTGCTGCCGCCCCGCCTCCCCCGTCGATCTGACGTCCCATTAGTGCGATGGCCTTCTGATAGACGCCTGCCGCGTTCCAGGCCTGGATGGCGGCGAAATTCGGCTCACCCGGCTGGTAGCCGGCTCCCGCACGCCAGCCATTGGCCTTGAGGAAGTTCGCGGTCGAGCTCAGCGCGTTGGCGGCGACCTCGAGATTGCCGGTGCCGTAGGCCAGGATGTTCTTGGGCATGAACTGGGTCTGGCCAACCTCGCCATGCATGGAGCCGCGGGTGGATCCCGACAGCACGCCACGGTCGACCAGCTTCAGCGCTGCATAGAGCTGCTCGGTGAAGAATTCGGGACGGCGGCAGTCATAGGCGAGCGTCGCGATCGACGAGAGCATGTTCTGGTTGCCGCGCTGGCTGCCGAAACCGGTCTCCATGCCCCAGATCGCGATCAACGGCCCCGGTGGCACGCCGTAGCGCTGCTCGATCGAGGCGAACATCGCCGCCTGCGACTGCTTCAGCGACCGGCCGCGCGCGACGATCGTGGTGGCACCGCGCTTGGCCAGAAACTGGTCGAGCGACAGTGAAAAACTGTGCTGGCTGCGATCGGCGCCGATGGTCGCGCTGGCGTAATTGGTCTGCATCAGCGCCGAGATCGCGGTCTGGCCGATGCCCTTGCCCTGCGCCTCCGCGCTGAACTCCCGCTTCCAGGCCTCGAAGCCGCCGGGTCCGTTGCCGCATTGCGCGGCATGGGCCGCAGAAGCCAGGGACAACAGCAGCGCGGCCGCGCCAATCGTCGCCGTCGCAACGGCCCTGCCCTTGATCATTCCGTGGTCCCTTCCTTCGACTTTACGCGACCGGCTCGCGCGCGGGCATGATCCTACGCCAGCCGCGCCCGCTCAAGCCCCGACCGATGCAATCAATGCAAGCAATGCGCTTGACATGAATCAAAGGCTTATCAATCGCCATCGATCCCGAGCAGGAAATCCACCATGATGCCCTGGTGTTGCCGGTACATGTCGGTGCCGGTCGCCGTCACGCAGCCGAGCGCCCGTGCCGCTGCGATGAAGGGCGAGATTTCGGGCTTGGTGATCACGCAGCCGCAATAGGCCGACGGCGCCAGCCGCGTGACATCGACCGGCAGCGGATCGCCCTGCTTCATCCCGGCGGGTGTAGCATTGGCGACGAAGTCGAAACCTGCGGGATCGACAGTGCCTGCCCGCACGGGCGCTTTGCCGAGCCCGTTGAGCCGGCCGATCAGCGTGTCGCGGCGCTCGGCCGCGCTGTCGTGAATTGCCAGTTCGCCGACGCCGGCCTCGACCAAGGCGAGCGCGATGGCCGAACCGGCACCGCCCGCGCCGACCAGCAGCGCCCGCATGCCGCGGGGATCGATCCCCTTCGCCCGCGCGGCGCCGACGAAGCCGAGACCGTCCACCATGTCGCCGTGCCATGAACCGTCGGCACGCCGGCGCATCAAATTGACGGTGCGCAGGAAGTGCGCACGTTCCGTCGTACTGGCGCAGGCCTGGTAGCAGGCGAATTTGTGTGGAATGGTCACGACGATGCCGTCGAGGTTCATCAATCGGCCCGCCACCGAGAGAAACTCCGGCAGATCAGCGGTCGCAACCTGAACCGGAACGAGGATCCCGTCATGGCCGCGCGCCGCGAACTCGGCCGAGACTCCCGCAGGTGAACGCACCTGGGCGATGGGATCGCCGACGATGACGTAAAGCCGCGTCGCACCTGTGGGAGCCGGGATCATGCCGGGACCTGGGCGCCGTCGGTCTTCGCGTCCGCTCCATAGGTCAATTCCAATCCGTCCAGGCCGCCTTCCTTCCGCCATTTGGCGAGCAGCCGGAGGAAGGCCATCGGCCCGCGCCAATACTGGCTGTTGCGCGCCGCGATCGGATCGAACACCCCTTCATTGTTGTAATAGCCCGGCGTGCATTCGGCGAGGTAGGTCTGGCGGCCGACCGCGGCCTTCACCACTTCGTCGACCCAGGCATTCTCGGCGGCGAGCGTCGGCTCCAGCGTCCTCGCACCGCGCTTGCGCGCCTGATCGATGATATAGGCGATGTGCTGCGATTGCTCGTCGATGATGTGCGGAAAATTGGCGCTCTGGCCGGCCTGCACCGTCACGATCAGGAAGCAGTTCGGAAAGCCTCGGCTGTAGAAGCCGTGCATCGTCTTGACGCCATCGCGCCAGCGCTCGGACAGGCTGACGCCGTCGCGGCCATAGATCTCGAAGCCCATGCGCCGCGCATAGTCGGTGCCGACCTCGAAACCGCTGGCATAGATCAGGCAGTCCAGCTCGTAGGCCTTGCCGTCGACGACGACCGCATTCTCGGTGATGCGATCGACGCCCCTGCCCCCGGTGTCGACGAGATGCACGTTGGCGCGATTGAACGTGTCGAGATATTCGTCGTGAAAGCACGGCCGCTTGCAGAACGCCTTGTACCAGGGTTTTAGCGCTGCGGCGGCTGCCTCGTCCTTGACCACGGCGTCGACGCGGGCCCGGATCTCCTCCATCTTGCGATAGTCGGCCTGCTCGATCACCTTCAGCGCCTCTTCCATCGAGGTCACCGGTTGTGGCTGACGACGCGGCGCCAGCAAGATCTCGCCGAGCAGGCCGGTCCAGCCGTCCTGCACGAGATCCTGCTCGAACGGCTCGCCCGAAATCACGGCGGTGAAATTGTCCATCCGCTCGCGCTGCCAGCCGGGTTTCAGGCCTTCAGCCCAGGATTGATCCGTCGGCCGGTCGTCGCGCACGCCGATCGCCGATGGGGTGCGCTGGAACACGAAAAGCTCCTTTGCCGAGCGGCCGAGATGCGGCACGCACTGCACGGCGGTGGCGCCGGTGCCGATGATGCCGACGCGCTTGTCGGCGAGACCATCGAGACCGCCCTCCGCGGTGCCGCCGGTGTAGGAATAGTCCCAGCGGCTGGTGTGAAAGCTGTGGCCCTTGAAGCTTTCGATGCCGGGAATGCCGGGCAGCTTCGGCCGGCTGAGCGGACCGCCGGCAAGGATGACGAAGCGTGCGCGGATGCGATCGCCGCGATCGGTCTCGACCAGCCAGCGTGCCTCCTGCTCCTGCCACGTCATGCGCGAGATGACGGTCTGAAACAGCGCGCGCTCGTAGAGGCCGAAGTGACGGCCGATGCGGCGCGAGTGTTCGTAGATCTCCGGCGCACGCGCATATTTGCGCACCGGCATGTAGCCGGTCTCTTCCAGCAGCGGTAGATAGATGTAGCTCTCGGTATCGCAGGACGCACCAGGATAGCGATTCCAGTACCAGGTGCCGCCGAAATCGGCCGCCTTTTCCACGATGCGGAAATCAGTGATGCCGGCCGCACGCAGACGTGCGCCACACAGCAAGCCGCCGAAGCCGCCGCCCACGATGACGACCTCGGTCTCTTCGCTGACGGGCTCGCGCGCAAATCCGGGATCGGCCCAGGGATCGTCGAGGTAACGACCGAAATCGCCTGTCACCTCGACATATTGTGCCTTGCCTTCGCTGCGCAGACGCAGGTCGCGCTCATCGCGATAGCGCGCGCGGAGTGCGGCAATGTCGACCGTAGATTCGCCGGTTGTACCGGTCTTGTGTCTTTCCGCTGACATCGATTTCCTCCACGGCGAACGCAGCTTCGCCGACAGCTCATCGCACGTTAGCCCCGAAAAAGTGACGCATGCAATCTCATCCCTCGCTTTTTGCGTGAACGCCGCGGGACGTTCCGCTAACCTTCCGTGCAAATCACACGCCTATGCCACGCAACGACGTCATTTCAGAACGTCACTGGCGATCCGGAGGGGACAATGCAGGGATTGATGATGGACATGCCGCTGCTGATCAGTGGCCTGATCCAGTATGCCGCCGACTATCACGGCGAGGCCGAGATCGTCGCGCGCGAAATCGAGGGCGATATCCATCGCTATACCTATGCAGACGCCCATCCGCGCATCAAGCGCATGGCGCTGGCGCTCAGGCGGCTCGGCATGAAGCAAGGCGATCGCGTCGGGACGCTGGCCTGGAATACCCATCGCCATTTCGAGATGTTCTACGCCGCGCCCGGCATGGGCTACGTGCTGCACACCGTCAATCCGCGGCTGTTTCCCGAACAGCTCGTCTACATCATCAATCACGCCGAAGATCGCGTCCTCTTCGTCGACCGCGCCACGCTGCCGATTGTCGAGGCGATCGCGCCGCAGCTGACGACGATCGAAGCCTACGTGGTCATGTCGTCGCGCGAGCGCATGCCGGAGACGAAGCTTGCGAACGTGCATTGCTACGAGGAGCTTCTCGACAAGGAGAGCGATACAGGTTTCGCCTGGCCGCTGTTCGACGAGAAATCCGCCTCCACCATCTGCTACACCTCGGGCACGACGGGCAATCCCAAGGGCGTGATCTATTCGCACCGCGCCGCGATCCTGCAGACCATGACGTGTTGCAGCTTCGACTTCCTCACCGGGCATGTCGAAGGCGTGCGCGAGGTGATGATGCCGATGGCGCCGCTGTTTCACGGCAATGGCTGGAACATGCCGTTCACGGCGCCCTATACCGGTTCGAAGCTGGTGTTGCCCGGCCGCAATTACGAGCCCGAAAAACTCTACGAGCTGCTCGATGGCGAGAAAGTGACGCTGTCCGCGGGCGTGCCGAGTTTCTGGCTGATCCTGCTCGACTGGCTCGGCCGCACCGGCAACAAGTTTTCGACGCTACGTGCAACGCTGTCGTCGGGCTCGGCACCACCGCGCGCGATGGTCGAGAAGCTCAAACGTGACTACGCCGTCGACTATATCCAGGCGTGGGGCATGACTGAGGCCCTGGGTTGTTCGATGCCGGGCTTGCGGCCCGGGTCGGAGCATCTCAGCGACACCGAAAAATTCGATCGACGCCAGGTCTCTGGCCGCGCCTGCTTCGGCACCGCCTTGCGTATCGTCGATGATGGCGGCGTTGAGCTGCCGCGCGACGGCAAGACGGTCGGCCATCTGCGCGCCCGCGGCCCCCTGGGTCGCCTCCGGCTACATGAAGCTGGAGGAAGGCCTCGATCGCGACGGCTGGCTGATCACCGGCGACATGGCCGTGATCGATCCGCAGGGCCACGTCACGCTGACCGACCGCTCCAAGGACGTGATCAAATCCGGCGGCGAATGGATCTCCTCGATCCAGCTCGAGGACATCGCCCTGTCCCATCCCGATGTGCTGCAGGCCGCCGTGGTCGCCATTGCGCACGAAAAATGGCAGGAGCGCCCCCTGCTTCTGGTCGTCCGCAAGAAGGGCGCGACCGTCGACGGCAAGACCCTGCTCGACCATATGCGTCCCAGGATCGCGAGCTGGTGGATGCCGGATGCGGTCGAATTCCTCGACGAATTCCCGATGACCGGCACCGGCAAGGTGCTCAAATCTGCGCTGCGCGAGAAATTCAAGGCGTACCGCGTCGGGTAGGTTTGGCCCCTCTCATTGCGCGATCATCTTCATCTTTTGGTAGATTCGCCGGCGATATATCCGAGGCATCGCTAACCCCTGATTGAGGACATCATGGCGTTTTCCGGATTGGGCCTGCATCTCGGCAATCTGTCGCGCCTGTCGAACGCACAGACGCGTTCGATCAGCCCCGAGAATTTCACTGGCGAAAAGGGCAAGGGCGGCATGTCCGTCGACGGGCCCGCGGCGCCTCAGGCCCGTGACCTTGGGCAGGGCTGGAAGGTTTCGCCCTTTGTCGTGATCGAGCCCGGGACGACGTTCACACTTGCCGATATCGAGGGCCAGGGCGCCATCCAGCAGATCTGGATGACGCTGGCGCGGGGACGGCTGCGCCATTCGATCCTGCGGGTCTACTGGGACGGCCAGGAGCATCCGAGCGTCGAATGCCCCGCCGGCGACTTCTTCGCCTGCGGATGGGAGGAGTTTGCGCAGGTGACGTCGCTCGCCGTCTGCGTCAATCCAGGCCGCGCATTCAACTGCTATTGGGAAATGCCCTTCCGGAAGCGCGCACGCTTCACGATGGAGAACCGCAGCGAGGAAGCGCTGACCGTCTACTACCAGATCAACTACACGCTGACCGAAGTGCCCGAGGACTGCGCCTATTTCCACGCGCAATTCCGCCGCACCAATCCGCTGCCCTACAAGGAGATCTACACCATCCTCGACGGCGTCAGCGGGCGCGGCCAGTATATCGGCACCTACATGGCCTGGGGCGTCAACAACAACGGCTGGTGGGGCGAAGGCGAGATCAAGTTCTTCATCGACGGCGACGGTGAATTCCCGACCATTTGCGGCACCGGCACCGAGGATTATTTCTGCGGTGCGTATAATTTCGATCCCTATGTGGCCCATTCCGGTCGCGGCGCCGTGCAGCAATCGCGCTACCAGGAATTCACCACGCCCTATGCCGGCCTGCCGCAGGTGATCCGTCCCGACGGCGTCTACAAATCGCAGCAGCGCTTCGGCATGTATCGCTGGCACATCCCCGATCCCATCCGCTTCCAGAGCGACCTTCGCGTCACCATCCAGGCGCTGGGCTGGCGGACGGGACTCAAGGAGGCGAAATACCTCCCGCTGCAGGACGACATCGCGTCCGTGGCGTTCTGGTACCAGACGCTGCCGGCCGCGCCGTTCCCGAAACTCGCCGACCCGGAATATCTCGAGATCGACTAGCCCGACGCCTGAGGAGGTCCAGCATGCTCTACCCGATGTCGCCAAAAGTCGTCGAGCTCAAGCGCAAGCTCGAGAGTTTCATGGACCGGCACATCTACCCGAACGAGGAGCGATTTTATCGCGAGGCGGAAGAGCTTGGGCCGTGGAAGGTCTATCCAGTCGTCGAGGAGCTGAAGCCGCTCGCGCGCGCCGAGGGCCTCTGGAACCTGTTCCTGCCGGAGTCCAGCCACGGCGCGGGCCTCACCAATCTCGAATATGCCCCGCTCTGCGAGGTCATGGGCCGCTCGCATCTGGCGCCGGAGGTGTTCAACTGCTCGGCGCCCGACACCGGCAACATGGAAGTGCTGGAGCGCTACGGTACGGAGAAGGACAAGGAGCGCTGGCTGAAGCCGCTGCTCGCAGGCGAAATCCGCTCCTGCTTCGCCATGACCGAGCCTGCGGTCGCCTCATCCGACGCGACCAACATCGAAAGCTCGATCGTGCGCGACGGCGACCATTACGTCATCAACGGGCGCAAATGGTACACGACCAACGCGACCGACCCGCGCTGCAAGATCTGCATCTTCATGGGCAAGACCGATCCTGACAATGCCGATCGCCACAAGCAGCAATCGATGATCCTGGTGCCGATGGACACGCCCGGCGTCGAGGTCAAGCGGCCCCTGCCCGTGTTCGGCTTCTATGGCGTACCCGACCGCGCCTCGGAGGTGATCTTCACCAATGTGCGGGTCCCCAAGGAGAACATGCTGCTCGGCGAAGGCCGCGGTTTCGAGATCGCGCAGGGCCGCCTCGGACCCGGCGGCCGCATCCATCATTGCATGCGGCTGATCGGACTTGCCGAACGCACGCTGGAAAAGATGTGCCGGCGCGTGCGCAGCCGCGTCGCCTTCGGCAAGCCGGTCTCGGAGCAGACGGTAACCCAGGAGCGCATTGCCGAAGCCCGCATCATGATCGAACAGGCCCGGCTGCTGACGCTGAACGCGGCTTACGCGATGGACACCGTCGGCAACAAGGTCGCGAAGGCCGAGATCGCGATGATCAAGGTCGCCGTGCCCAACATGGCCTGCCAGATCATCGACTGGGCGATCCAGGCCCACGGCGGCGGCGGCACCTCGAACGATTTTGGCCTGACCCAGGCCTACGCCACCGCGCGCCTGCTGCGCCTCGCGGATGGGCCGGACGAAGTGCACCGGAATCAGATCGCGCGGTTCGAGCTGAAGAAGTACTCGAATATCTAGCCGGATGTTGGCGCGTCAGCACTGGAGCCGGCGCAACAGGATCGGCGACTAGTCGTCGCTTGGCGGCGATACTTTCCGGCCTGAAATCGCTTCGAGCATCGCTCCGAAAATGATGATCGGCAGATAGAACGCAAGCATGATCGTATTCCTCCTGCTGTGACAAACTTGGCCCGCAGGGCCAGGTTCCTCAAATTGACGCTCGCCCCCTCGGCTCTTTTCGGCGCTTACCGAGCTACCGACGACACCGAGACACAGGCAAATTCAAGAACGCATCGCGTCAATCGCATGGGCGATCAGAACGACTGCACTCGCGGCAATGAAAAACACAAACAACCAGCTCACGTCCGCCTCCAATCCCGGAAGTGAACGCGCTCATCCATGCACAGTCAAAAACCATCGATCTGGAACCGCCATTCCGCGGCTCGCTGATGCTTCGCAGCAACAAATGCATCCGCTGTCGGCACTATCGGCAGAACGCCAGAACGAGCAACGCGCCGACGACGCAGGCTGCTAGGACTAAAAACCAAACGCCCATACAGATCCCCGACTCATACACGCGCGTCAGGATCAGCCTTACGATCTGGCATTGAAACGCTTGTTGCCGGTTTTCCCCAAGCCAAGCGTGATCATCTGCTCGCTGCGTTAGTCCAATACCTCCACGGTGGCCGAACGTCCGGCGACCAGCGACATCCCATCAGGCACCGGATCCAGCGCGATGCGCACCGGCACGCGCTGGGCGAGCCGCACCCAGCTGAAGGTCGGGTTGACGTTGGCGAGCAGGCTTGCGCCCTCGGCGCGGTCGCGATCCTCGATGCCGGCGGCGATGCTCTCGACATGACCTGAGAGCGTGCCCTTCTCGCCCATCAGGCGAACCTGCACCTTGTCGCCCACGCGGATGCGCGCGAGCTTCGTCTCCTCGAAATAGCCTTCCACGTGCAGCGTGTCGCTGTCGACCAGCGCCATCACGCCCTTCCCGGCGGTGACGTAAGCGCCGGGCCGCAGATCCATGTTGGTGATCACGCCGTTCACGGACGCCCGGACCTCGCTGCGATCGAGATTGAGCTGGGCGACCGCGCGGTCGGCAACCGCCGCATCGAAGGCCGCCTTGGCCTGAAGCTGGGTCGCCAGCACCTGCTCCTGTTTCTGTTGCGAGACGGCATCGGTCGTCAGGGTGCTGTAGCGCTTCAAATCGGCATTGGCCTGATCGAGCGTCGCCTGATGACCCGCCACCGACGCGTCAGCCTGCCGCAGCGCCAACGCGAACCGGTCGCGGTCGATCTTGAACAGCACATCGCCGCGATGGACCTTCTGGTTGTCCTTGACGAGCACATCGGTGACGAAGCCGGAGACGTCAGGCGCGACCTGCACCACGTCGGCGCGCACACGGCCGTCACGCGTCCACGGCGACTCCATGTAATAGACCCAGAGCTCGCGACCCACGCCGAGCGCCACGACGACCACGATGACCGTGACCGCAAGCCGGCCGATCCAAGCAAAATTCCCCTTCATGAGAGATACTCCGAGAGATAGACGACGCCGCCGAGAAGGCAGACGAAAATCGCGAAATCGAACAGTGCGCGGTGCCAGACCAGCCGGTAGAGGTCGAAGCGCTGCATCAGCCGGCGCAGAATCGCACTCAGCACATAGGCAACGATGATCCAGAGCAGGAGCGCCGGCACGAGCACGCCATAGATGTCGATCACGTATCTCATGCCGCCACACTCGCATCTGCGCGCGGCCGATAGGCCGGCGCGTCCGGGAACAGGCCACGGCGGATGCCGACGAGGCCGATCAGCGCATCTTCCCGCGCGCTATCATTGGGATCCTTCACCGCCTGGGCCAGCGCCCGGTCGACGCTGGTCAGGAGTTCGCGCGGCATTCCTCCGCCCGCATAGCTGCGGCAGGCGATAGCTAGCTGGTCGAGCATGTCGTCGATCACCGAGATCGTCGATACCCCAAGCCCGTAGCGCGCACGGCGCAAATCGATGATGTTGATGCCGATGCGGAGCTGCACGAGGCTGTCGGCGTCGCGCCGATCGCTCTCGGACAGGAAGGCGATGCGCTGCACCAGCAGCCCGAGCCGGTGCAGCATGAGGCCGGCGAACTCCGCGCGGTCGCGTTTTCCCCGCCGCTCGGCAGCGACCGCGATGGTGATCCAGCTCGACAGCACCAGACGATTGGCAATCCACTCTGCGCCCACCCCGCGCGCGATCCGCGTCACGATCTCGGCGATGAGGACGCCGACGAAGAAAGCGACGGCGGAATTGGCGTAGGAGGCGAAATCCGCGATGTAGGTCGATTGCAGCGCAAGCAGCGTTGCGGTGTTGGCCGCGAGCGCCATGCCGGTGCCCGCCGTTGCCGGCCGCGCGATCAGGAAGCCATAGAGCAGGAAGGTCGGCGCCAGCGCGACGACCAGAACCTCGATATGGGAGATCGCAGGCACCAGCGCGAACAGATAGATCGCGACCACCACGATGGCGACCAGAGACCACAGCCCGAAGCTGCGGATGAAGCGCGCCGGCTCGTCCTGGGCTGCGAAGAACGAACAGGCGACCGCCGCCATCATCGGTGCCGAGGCGCCGTCGGGCCAGCCCGTGCCGATCCAGAACGCGCAGCAGATCAGGATCGCCACGGCCGCGCCGGCCGCCGACCACAGCGCTAGTCCGCGATCCCGGTGACGTACCGGCGCGGCGCCGGCTTCGGAATGGAAGGCCAGATCGAGCGTCGAGACGTTGCGATTCTCGGCGATCGCCTTGCTCAGCTCGCGGCAGTCGCGCGAGAGATCGACGAGCTCGCGCAGTCGCGACAGCAAGCTCGTGATGATGATCCGCTCCCAGGACGCGCTGTCATCGAGCACGGCCTGCCGCTCGGCGATCATGGCGCGACTCCGCTCGGCCGGCTGCCGTGCGCCGACGTCGCTGACGATCCATTGCGCCAGATCCTCCAGCAATCGCTTCAGTTCGGGTTGCCGGCGCAGGGCCTCCTCCCCGAGCGCCGCCAGCCGATCCTCCAGCGAGGCGATCACGGGCAGCAGCATCAGCATGCGCAGCCGGATTTCGCCGAGGCCGGTCACCGCGTTGCGATCGGTCAGCCGGTCATAGGCGAGATGGGTGGAGAGCGTGTCGATCTCGACGATATCGGTCGCAAGCTTGAGACGCTTGCCGCGGCGGGTTTCGTTGGTGCCCTCGCGCAGCAGGACGACCTGACTGAGGCGGCGTGCATCCAGGAGCCAGGTGTCGACACGGCCGGCGACCGCGGGCGCGACGCTGCGGGGAAACACGATGGTCGAGACCAGGCTGGCGCAGATGATGCCGAGCGAGATTTCCTCGAGCCTTGCCACCGCAGTGTCGAAGATCGCTCCGGGCTCAGACACCGAGGGAAAGCCGATCAGCGCGACGGTGTATCCGGCCAGCATGAAGACGTAGCTGCGTGGCGTACCGTCGAGCAGCGAGAGATACAGGCAGAGCCCGACCCAGAGCGCGATGGCGAGGCACAACAGCTCGGGCGCGTTGATGAGGTTCGGCACCAGCGCGACCGTCATGGTCGCGCCGACCAGCGTACCCATCACGCGGAAGAAGGCCTTCGAGCTGGTCGCGCCGGCAAGCGGTTGCGAGGTGATGTAGACGGTGGCCATCGCCCAATACGGCCGCGGCAGGTCCATCGCAAGCGCAATGACCAGCGCCAGCATCGACGCGGCAAACGTCTTCAATGCAAAAATGAGGTCCGCATGGCGGACCAGGAACGGCTCTTCCGCGCGCATGACTATTTCGCCTCTGGAAGCGCCTTTGCCTCAAGCAGGCTGGCCCGCCGCTCGATGCGCTGGAGCGTCTCGAAGGTTATCGCAAGTTCCTCCGGCGGGATATCTTTCAGCAGGCTCGCCCGTACGCGCCGCAAGATCCGGTTGGTCTCCTCGACCTTGGCCTCGCCCGCTTTCGTCAGATGGAGCGTTTTGGCACGCCGGTCGGTCGGGTCCTCGCGCCGCTCCACCAGTCCCTCGGCCTGGAGCAGATCGATCAGCCGCACCAGCGAGGGCCCCTCGATGCCGAGCTCGTCGGCCAGGACGCCCTGACGGACGGTCTCTCCCTGCCGCGACAGCACCAGCAGCGGGATCGCCGTCGCATAGGACAGGCCATGATCGGACAGCGCCTGATCCGACTCGCGCCGCCAGATGCGGGCAAGGCGCGTGATGAGCCGGCCGATTTCGCCGTGGATATAGCCTTGCGAGGGTGCCATGCAAATTAGATAGGACACGAACTATTAGCCTGCAACTATATAATCCTGCGTATCGGGATCGATCACGCAAACGCGAACGAGGACAACGCGATATGGGCCCGGGTTCCACGGCAGAGGCACGGCAGGCGATCGCGGGCGAGAGCGCGCTGTCGCTGGTCCCGACCTTCGTCGTCGTAGCCGTGGATGCCACGGGGATGGGCATCATCCTGCCGCTGCTGCCGTTCTATTCGCAGCGGCTCGGCGCCACGCCGTTCCTGGTCGGCGCACTGATCTCGGTCTATGCCGTTTGCCAGCTGATCGCCGGTCCCGTGGTCGGCATTCTGTCCGACCGCTACGGACGGCGGAAGGTTCTCGTCATCAGCCAGATCGGGACCCTGATCGGATTTGTCCTGCTCGCGCTGGCCGGCAACCTGACGCTGGTGTTCCTGGCCCGCATCATCGATGGCCTGACCTCAGGCAACATCTCGGTCGCGCATGCCTATGCCGCCGAGCATAGCGCACCGGCGACGCGCAAGCAGGCGCTCGGCATGACCAGCGGCGCGATCGGAACCGGGCTGCTGCTGGGACCTGCGCTGTCGAGCTTCCTCGTCCATTACGGCCAGACCGCACCGGTGTGGGCCGCGGCCGCGCTCTCGCTCATCAGCATTCTCGCAACGATCGCCCTGCTTCCGCCCGACCATCCGGCGTCCGAACCGCTCTACCAGCATCGCGTGCCCGAGCCGACGCTGACCCGCAGCCTGTTCGGCATGCGCTACGCCTGGCGCCTGCTCGGCCTGCTGATCGTGTTCTTCTTCGTCAACTCGATGTTCCTGTCGCAGATCGGCCTGTTCCTGTCGGCGCGGTTCTCCTGGGACGGCCATCCCTTCGGCGCACGCGAGCTCGGCTGGATGTTCGCCTATGCCGGCTTCATCAACATGGTGGTCCAGGGCCTGCTGATCACGCGTGCGAACCTCGTCGCCTCCGACCGCAGCATCGTGATGGCGGCGTTCGCCTGCATGGGCCTTGGATTTGCCGGCCTCGCCGCCGGGAGCAACATCAGCCTGCTCGCTCTCTATCTGACGCTGATCATCGTCGGCACCATGTTCGCCCGCAGCACGCTGACGGCGGAATTGTCGCGGTCGACCGCGATCAACCGCCAGGGCATGATCATGGGCCTCAACCAGTCGCTGATGTCGGGTGCAAATATCAGCGCCCCGCTTCTGAGCGGCGCGCTGATTGGTCACCGGTTGTTCGTCTCGTGGGCGCTAGCGATGGCCGCGATCGCGGTGGTCGGTGCGGCGCTCGCCGGCCGGCTGCTCGACACGCCGCGGACGCGCTAGCGCCCTCGCCTCACTTCACCAGATACACGTCCGGATCGGCGCTCGAGCTCGGGTTCTTGAAGGCATTGCGCAAGGCCGTCGACATCGGAACATTGTAGTTGATGCCGTTCGGCGGCGTCGGGGATTCCAGCCACTTCCTGTAGAGCACCTCGATCTCCGGGCTCGCATAGAGCTCCGCGGTGGCGCGATCGGCCAGCGCCTTGAACGGCGCGTCCTCCCGCCGCAGCATGATCCCGAAGGGCTCGGCCTTCGCAAACGTCTCTTCGCTGATCATGAACAGGGCCGGCTCCTTCGAGCGTGCAATGGCGACGGCGAGCTGGACGTCGTCGAGTGCGTAGGCCTGCGCGCGGTCGGTCTCGAGCAGCAGGAACGCCTCGGCCTGATCCACGGCCGGCATGATTCTGATGCCGAGATTGCGTTCGGTATTGACCTTGGCGAGCTGGTTCAGATTGACCGAGCCTGCGACCGCGGTCACGGCCTTGCCCTTGAGATCGTCGATGGTGTTGATCTTGGCGGCCTTCTTGGCCGCAAAGCGCGTCGCGCTGAGGAAGTGCGTGTTGGTGAAGGCGACCTGCTTCTGGCGGTCGGCATTGTTGGTGGTCGCCGAGCAGTGCAGGTCGAGCGTCCCGTTCACCATCAACGGGATGCGGTTCGACGACGTCACGGCGACAGTGTCGACGGCAATGTCGGGCATGCCAAGCTGCTTCTTCACGGCGTCGACGATCTTGAGGCAGATATCCATGGCGAAGCCCACCGGCTTCTGGTTGCCGTCGAGATAGCTGAAGGGCACGGAGGCTTCCTGATAGCCCAGCGTGATCTTCTTGGTCTCCTTGACCTTCTGGAGCGTGCCCGACAGATCTTCGGCGGACGCTGCACCGGCAAGACAAGTGAAGGCCAAGAGAACGGCGGGTAGACGCATCGGGGGCTCCTGAAAGCGGGTTGCGCCTCCATGCCGGGCGCAATCGAGAGGTTGATAGCCCAGGCGCAGGCCTGCCGCCAGACCAGCCTGCGTCTATCAGCTATCACAGCTTTCGATATGGCGGCTGGCCCTTGGTCTCCGCTACATTGCTGCACAGGCGCGACCTCGCCGACTACCATAGGTTCTCCAGCCAGATTCCTCGCCATGACCGTGCAGACCGCCTTCGACATGATCTTCCGCAACGCCCTGTTGCGATCATCCCCTGCGCCCGTCGATATTGGCGTGAAGAGCGGACGTATTGCCGCAATCGAACCCAGGCTGGCCTGCGAGGCGGTCGAGGTCGATGTCGGGGGGCGGCTGGCCCTGCCCGGCTTCGTCGACACCCACATCCATCTCGACAAGGCGTGCCTGCTCGAACGCTGCGGGCACATCCACGGCACGCTCAGTGATGCCATCCGTGCCGTTTCGGCGATGAAGCGGGATTTCGGCGTCGACGATGTCTATGCACGCGGCGCAAAGGTGCTCGAGCGCGCCATCGTCCACGGCACGACGCGGATGCGTACCCATGTCGAGATCGACCCGCGCATCGGTCTGCGCAGCTTCGAAGCGGTCAAGAGGCTCAAGCGCGATTACGCCTGGGCGATCGATCTGTCGCTTTGCGTCTTCCCGCAGGAAGGCCTGACCAACGATCCCGGGGCTGAAGAGCTGCTGGTTCAGGCCTTGCGCGAGGGAGCCGATGCGATCGGCGGCTGCCCTTATACGGACACCGATCCGAACGCGCATCTCGCGCGCATCTTCGACCTCGCCCGGCAATTCGACCTCGACGTCGATCTCCATCTCGACTTCGACCTCGATCCGTCCTGGTCGCATCTCGACGAGGTCTGCCGGCAGACCGAACAGCGCAACTATGGTGGTCGCGTCGCGATCGGGCATGTTACGAAACTCTCGGCCTTGCCGCCGGAACGGCTGAAGGCTGCCATCGCGCAATTGGCAAAGGCCGGTGTTGCCGTCACCGTGCTGCCCGCGACCGATCTCTATTTGATGGGACGCGATGCCACCCACAACGCGCCGCGCGGGCTGACGCTCGCGCACAAGCTCGCGCGCGACGGTATCGTCTGCTCGGTCGCGACCAACAACGTGCTCAATCCCTTCACGCCGTTCGGCGATGCCTCGCTGCTGCGGATGGCGAACTTTTACGCCAATGTCGCCCACGCCGCCGTCGGCGATTTCGATACCTGCCTTGATCTCGTCACCGAACTACCGGCGCGGCTGATGAACCTCGGGGATTACGGGATCGCGGTCGGCAAGCCCGCCGATCTCGTCGTGCTCGACACGCAGGATAGCCGCTTCGCCATCGCCGAGCTGCCGGATATCCTGATGGGGTTCAAGAACGGGCGGCAGACCTTTGAGCGGAAGCGAGCGACACTGTTTAAGCCGACAAACTGAACCGCTCGTGCAACTCCAATCGACCAACGGAGCAACCGGATGGCCTTCGACAAGATCTTCCTGAACGCCCGCTTCGACGGCGGGGCTCGCCATCACATCGCGGTCAAGGACGGGCGCATCGCCGCGATCATGCCCCCTGACGCGCCCACGGGCGATGGCGAGACGATCGACCTCGGCAACGCCCTCGTCGTTCCCGGCTTCGTCGAAGGCCACATTCATCTCGACACCAGCTTCTATGGCGACGCCTGGCGCCCGCACAAGCCATGCACCAATGGCTTCAACGTGCACGAACGCGTGGCCTTCCAGGCCCAGAACATGGCGGAGGCGGCGCCGATGGACGTGCGGGCGCGCAACCAGCTCGATCTCTGCATCGCCCATGGCTCAACGCAGATGCGCAGCCACGTCATGGTCGACGGCTCGGTCGGCCTGAAATCGCTGGAGACGATCTTGCGCGTGCGCGAGGAATATCGCGACCTGATCGATATCCAGCTCGTCGCGTTCCCTCAAAGCGGCATCCTGGCGAGCCCGGGCACACCGCAACTGCTGGACGAAGCCATCGGCCTCGGCGCGAACCTCGTGGGCGGGCTCGATCCCGCGAGTTTCGATCGCGATGTCGAGAAGCATCTCGACGTGGTGTTCGGCGTCGCCAGCAAGCACGGCGTGGACGTCGACATTCACCTGCACGACATGGGCACGCTCGGCGCCTTCGAGATCGAGCAGATCGCGGAGCGCACGCGTGCGCTCGGCATGGAAGGCCATGTTGCCATCAGCCACGCCTATGGGCTCGGCGATATCTCCGCGGATCAGCTCAAGACGGTCGCCGACATCCTCGCCCGTTCCGGCGTCGCGATCATGACGAATGCACCGGGCGCCCGCGCCTTCCCGCCGATCCTGGCGCTGCGCAACGCCGGCGTCACCGTGTTCAGCGGCAACGACAACATCCGCGATTCCTGGTGGCCCTATGGCGACGGCAACATGCTGCGCCGGGCGACCACGCTCGGCTATCGCTCGGGCTTCAACATCGACGAGGAATTGCGCGTCGCTTTCGATGTCGTCACCGCGGCCGGTGCCAAGGCGTTGCGGCTCGAGGGCTACGGCCTGCGCGTCGGCGCCAAGGCGGACTTCGTGACGCTGAATGCGGAACACGTTCCGGAGGCTGTCGTCGCAGTGCCGCAGGGCCGCGCTGTTTACAAGGCAGGTATGCTCGTGGCGTCTAACGGTGTGGTTGTCGCGAAAAATCGCTGATCATCGTACCTTTCCGATCCGATTTTACCGCCGGTTTCCGCCGAATCCGAACCCGGTAGAATCCCGGACCGTAGCCCAACGCATTGCGGGAAAGGCGGCACTAACCATACTGGGACGTGCGCACTGACCGTCTGCGTTCTCTGGGGAAGTTATGGATATGTTCAGCGCATTCAGCAGCATTGATTATCAGTCTATTCGGGCCAATACGCCCGCCGAAACCGCCGTCAAGCGACTCAATGGCATCGGTGAAGTCCTGTCGGGTCTCGACATCTCGGCCATCCATTCGCAGAACGACATGGCCCGCGCGCTGTGGACGCTCGACACCGCCGACAAGTGCATACGCATGATCCTGACCGAGTTCAGGACCGAGCGCCCCAAGGACGTCGTCCGCGAAGCTACGAGCCTGATCGACTTGATCGAGGCCGCTCGCGACGAGATCTCTGGCTAGCGCGATGGCGGCAAAGTTCTGAGCTGAGCGCCG
The DNA here is from genome assembly GCF_024199935.1 of Bradyrhizobium sp. CCGUVB14. Taxonomy (NCBI): domain Bacteria; kingdom Pseudomonadati; phylum Pseudomonadota; class Alphaproteobacteria; order Hyphomicrobiales; family Nitrobacteraceae; genus Bradyrhizobium; species Bradyrhizobium sp. CCGUVB14. Next base: position 4,528,244 of record NZ_JANADS010000001.1, on the reverse strand, counting down.
TACTCGGCTCTAACGTTTGATCTTCGCCAGAATTCGATCCGCCTCGGTGCGCCAATCCGCGCTCCGCGCAAATTCCTTCGTTCCCTTCACTCCGAACAGGCCCTCGTCGGCGAGATCGGCGACCCAGGCCTGACGCTCGGCCGTCCCCTGCGCCGACCACGGCGTCAGCCCCGCCTTGCGCACGGTCTCCGCGACCTCGCGCACCTCTTCGGCGCGCCGGCGGCCGTGCTCGATCACGCGCTGGAAGAAATAGGCGCCCTGCTTCTCCCAATTAATCGCGGGAAAGGTTTCCGTGAGCGACGCCAGCACCGCATCCTCGACACCATAGGCGCGCGCGGTGGTGAAGCTTTCGATGACCATGGCCTCGAGGCCCTTGATCATGATGCTGCGGCACATCTTCACGGCCGAGGACACACCGAGCTTGTCGCTCGCAACCTTCGCTGCGAAACCAATCGCGTTCAGCAACGGCTCGAGCTCCTTCGCGCCGGGACCGCCGAGCAGCAGCGGCACCTTGATCCGATAAGGCGGCACCGAGGTCATCACGGCGCCCTCGACGTAGCGCCCGGCCGCGCCATCGATCAATGCTGCCGCGCGCTGCTTGGCGCCCGGCGAGGCCGAGTTGAAGTCGAGAAACCAGGTGCCCTGGTTGATCGCCGCCGCGCAGGCCTTTGCGACCGGGACGGCCTGGCTCGCGGTGACGGCCGAGATGATGAAATCGGATTTTGCGGTCAGCTCCGCATGAGACGCCGCGAGCGCCACGCCGAACTTCGCCGCATGCTCCTTTAGCGCAGCGGCCTGCTCGCTGCCGAGCTTGATGTCATACGCAGCGACCCTGATGTCCTGCTGGCGCAGATCCTCGGCCAGGATCCGGCCGACCTCGCCGTAGCCAACCAGCCCGATCTGCCACCGCTTCGGATCTGCCATCAGATCAGTCCTCGTGTCGTCGGGTCGAACAGGTCTTCGACTGCATAGCGGCGTGGAATCAGCGCCTGCTGGAATGCGTAGTCGACGATCAGCTCCAACGGCTTTCTATTGGCCTCGATCCCGAACGGCACAAAGTCGGGCGTCGCCGCAGGCCCCATCTGTTCCTTGTTCCGCTTGAGCAGATCATAGACGCCTGTGACCACATCGGGGCGCGATTTCGCGAGGCTCTCGGTCACGACCACGAGATGATTGACCGGCACCACGCCGCGACGCGCATACCATGTCGCGGCCTCCGCGGCGGGATCGGGGAAGAGCGACTTCAGCTTGGGATTATCGGAGGTCTCGCCGAGAACGGCGTCGACCTCGCCGTCGAGCAGCATCTGCAGGACCTTCTTGTCCTTTGGCGCGCGCTCGGTGGTGTCGACATATTCGGCAACGTGCGGATCCTCGAACGTCACCCAGCGGATCTTGTCGAGATTGACGCCATAGTCGTTGGCGAGGATGCCCCTGATCCAGGCGCCGGTCGTCGTCGTGAACGAGCGGATGCCGACGCGCTTGCCCTCGAGATCGGACGGTCCGAGCGTCCCCTTCGCGGGATTGTACAGCGCGTGGGTATGCTGGAAACGGCCCATCATGGTCGCCGGCAGCAGCACCAGCGGCTTGCCGTGCGCCTTCGCCATCAGATAGGTGACGATCGCCATCTCGCAGACGTCAAACGCCTGCTCGCGCACCATCGGCTTGAACGCCGCGTTGGTCGGCGTGTACTCGATGAAGTCGAGGTCAAACAGGTCGGAGCGGAGTTCGCCGCTCTTCACCGCCTTGACGTGAGGGTGACTGCCGAGCACGGCCTTCAGCTTGAGACGATCCATCCGCAGGCTTCCCTTCGCTTCAGACGTCTTCGGGGTTGTCGACGTAGACCAGCCCCGCCTTCGCCAGCGCCTCGCGCATGTTGTACATGTCGAGGCCGAGTTCACCCGAGCCGAGGCGCTTGCGCTTCCCGCCCTCGTCGGCGCTGCGCTTCTTCGCCTTCTCCGCGACCTCGACGGCATATCGTTTCGGTACCACGACGACGCCGTCGTCATCCGCGACGATGATGTCGCCGGGATCGACATTGACGCCGGCGCAGACGACGGGGACGTTGACCGAGCCGAGCGTGGCCTTGACCGTGCCCTTGGCCGAGACTGCGCGCGACCACACCGGAAAATTCATCTCGTGCAGCGCTTTGACGTCGCGGCAGCCGGCATCGATGATCAGCCCCTGCACGCCCCGCGCCTGCAACGAGGTCGCCAGCAGTTCGCCGAACATGCCATCGGTATTGTCGGTGGTGCAGCCGACGACGAGGATATCGCCCGTCTTGCACTGTTCGACCGCGACATGGATCATCCAGTTGTCGCCGGGTTGCGCCAGTACGGTGACGGCGGGCCCTGCGATCGACGCGCCCGCCCAGACGGGCCGCAGATAAGGCTTCATCAGGCCGACGCGGCCATAGGCCTCGTGCACGGTCGAGACGCCGTACTCCGCCATGCCAGCGGGATCGGCACGCTTGATGTTGCGAACGACGACGGGCTTCATGCCAGCTCCTCCGCAACCGTCGGGAACAGGCGCTGGTAGGCCTCGCCATAAGTCATGGGCACGCCGGTGTTACGGCTGCCCTGGATACCGCGATTGAGCGCGACGCGCTCGTAATAGCCCCAGAGGTGCTTTTGCGCGGCGAGGATCTGGAACGCCTCGTACTTCTCCTTCCAGACTTCGTCGATCTTGAGCAGCAGGTCCGGCTTGTAGTTGCACTGCTCCGGCTGGTGCGGCTCGAACAGGAACACCGGCGGCGCGGAATATTTGTACTGCGCACCGGGCTTGTGCCCCATGGCCTGCGCGACGACGCGGGTCTCCTGGGCGAAATGCGCCGCGTTCGGATGGTCGAAATTGTATGGATCTTCCAGCGCGTGGGTCAGCACGAAGCTCGGATTGAGCTCGCGGTAGATGTCGACCATGCGGTCGAAATGCGCCTCGGTCAGCTTCAGCGGATAGTCGCCGCAGTCGAAGAACTCGATTTCGGCGCCCAGCAGCTTTGCCGCCCGCTCCGCCTCGTCCTTGCGGCCGGCCTTGACCGATTCCAGCGTCGCGCCCTTCTCCTTCCATGCGAACTGGCTCTCACCGCGCTCGCCGAAGGACATGCAGACGATCTTCATGCGATAGCCCTTCTTCGCATGCAGCGCGATGGCGCCACCGGCGCGCCAGACGAAATCGCCGGGATGGGCGGTAACCACGAGACCTGTTTTCATGGGAGAACTCCCCTCTTTCGTTCGTCAACATCATAGGCTGCCGGCGTCATGCCGGCAGCAATTTCATCAGGCCGCGGCAGCCGCGGGTTCCTCGCCGTCGAGCACACGCTTCAAGCGCTCGCCGTCGAGCGCGCCTTCCCATTTGGCAATCGCGATGGTCGCGACCGCGTTCCCGATCAGATTGGTCGGCGTCAGCCCCTGCGACATCAGGCGATGGATGCCGAGCACCAGCGCGACGCTGGTCACGGGAATGGCGCCGGTGGCCGACAGCGTCGCCGCCAGCACGACGAAGGCCGCGCCCGCGATGCCCGCCGCGCCCTTGGAGGTCACGAGCAGGATCAGCAGCAGCTCGATCTGCTCGGCGAGCCCGAACGGCGTGTTGGTCGCCTGCGCCAGGAACACCGAGGCGGCGGCAAGGTAGAGGCAGGTCCCATCGAGATTGAAGGAATAGCCGGTCGGGATCACCAGCCCGACCACGCTTTTCTCGCAGCCCGCTTTCTCCAGCTTGGTCAGCATCCGCGGCAACACCGTCTCGGACGATGTGGTGGCGATGCAGATCAGCAGCTCCTCCCAGATGTAGCGGATCAGCTTGAGCAGCGAGAAACCGCAGAGCCGCGCGACGGGACCGAGCGCCACGATGATGAAGATGACGCAAGTAAGGTAGAACCCACCCAGCAGCTTGCCGAGCGAGGCCAGCGATCCCACGCCGAATTTACCGACGGTAAAGGCGATCGCGCCAAACGCGCCGATCGGCGCCGCCCACATCACGAAGCCGACCACGGCGAACACCATCTTGGCGGCGATGTCGATCAAGTGAACCAGCGGCGCGGCGCGTTCGCCGAGTTGCACCAGCGCAAAGCCGCAAAGCACCGAAATGAACAGCACCTGGAGGATGTTGCCCTCGGCAAAGGCGCCGATGAAAGTCGCGGGCACGATGTTCATCAGGAACGGCACGAAGCCGATCACGGCGGTCTGCTTGACGTAGGGCTCGACCGCGCTCGCATTGATGCCGGCGGGATCGATGTTCATGCCGGCCCCGGGCTTGAGCACATTGACCGCGATGAGACCGATGATCAGCGCGATCGTGGTCATGATTTCGAAATAGATGATGGCCTTGACGGCGACGCGGCCCACCCGCGCCATGTCCGCCATATGGGCGATGCCATGGACGACGGTGCAGAAGATGATCGGCGCGATCAGCATCCGGATCGCCTTGATGAAGGCGTCCCCGAGCGGCTGCATCTTCGCGCCGGCTTCCGGATTGACGATGCCAAGCGCGATGCCGGCCGCCATGGCGATGAGCACCTGGATCCAGAGCTCCTTCCACCAGGCGCGCCCGCGCGGCTTGTCGATCGCCATCGCGGTCATTCGTCGAATCCAAACAGGCGCGCGGGATTATCGACCAGAATCTTCTGCTGGAACTCCGGCTCCGGCGCAAACAGCGGGATCAAATCGACGAGATCGCCATCATTCGGCATCACCTTGACGTTGGGATGCGGCCAATCGGTGCCCCAGATGATGCGATCGGGCGCGGTCTCGACGATCCTTCGCGCGAAAGGCACTGCATCGGTGAAGGGCGGGCCGGCGGTCGAGACCCGCTCCGAGCCGCAGATCTTGACCCAGCATTTTTCGTCACGCTGCATCAGCTCGATCAGGATCCTGAACGGCAACTGGTCGAGCCCGTCGGAGGCCTTGACCCGTCCCATATGGTCGATGGTGTAGCTTAGCGGCAGCCTTGTCAGCATGTCGGCATATTCGGGCAGATCGATCGCATCGAAATGCAGGTCGATGTGCCAGCCGAGCGGCGCGACCATGGCGATGATGCGGTTGAACACGCGCTTGTCGGGGACGCCGCCGAGATGCCGGACGAAATTGAAGCGGCAGCCGCGGAAGCCGCCCTCGTGCAGCACGCGAAGCCCCTGCTCCGTGATCGTATCGTCGATATTGGCGACTGCACGATAGGCACCGTTGCTCTGCGCAATGGCGTCGAGCGCGACCGTGTTGTCGACGCCGTGCACGCTGGCATTGACGATGACCGCGCGCTCCACGCCAAGCTTGGCGTGCAGTGCCTTGAAGTCTTCAAGCGGCGCATCCGGCGGCGTGTAGGAGCGGTCGGGCGAATAGGGATATTTCGCGCCGGGACCGAAGATATGGCAATGCGCGTCGCAGGACAGCTTTGGCAGCTTGAACTTCGGCGTGCGGGTGTTCGGATCGGGCGGTGGAATGGTCGGCGTGTACATCATATTCATCAGCTGAACTTGAACAGGCGTGCGGGATTGTCGACCAGCAGCTTCTGCTGGATCGCCTTGTCCGGCGCGAAGAGAGGAATCAAATCGACGATCTCGCCGTCATTGGGCATGATCTTGACGTTGGGATGCGGCCAGTCGGTGCCCCAGATGACGCGGTCGGGCGCGTTGTCGATCAGCGCCTTCGCGAACGGCACGGCGTCGTGGAAGGGCTTGCCGGCGGCAGAAGCACGTTCGAGGCCGGTGATCTTGACCCAGCACTTCTCGTCCTTCTTCTGGAGATCGAGCAGCGCCGTGAAGCCGGGATCGTCGAGCCCCTTCGCGGCCTGCACCGTGCCCATGTGATCGATCACGTAAGGCGCCGGCAGCGCGGTCAGGATCGGCGCGAATTCGGCGATCGTACCCGGCTCGAAATAGACGTCGATATGCCAGCCGAGCTCGGCGACGCGATGCACGATGCGCTGGAACTTGTTCATGTCGCCGACGCCGCCGAGGCGCTTGAGGAAGGCAAAGCGGCAGCCGCAGATACCGCCCTTGTCGAGCGCCGCCAGCTCCATCTCGCTGATCTCGTCGCTGACATTGGCGATGCCCTTGTAGGCACCTTCGCTCTGCGCGATCGCATCGGTGACAACGCGATTGTCGGTGCCGTGCACCGTGGCATTCACGATCACACAGCGCTCGACGCCGATTGCCTCGTGCACACTGCGGAACGTCTCCAGCGGGGCATCGGCGGTGTTGTAGGGGCGGCTCGAAGAGAAGGGATAACGGGACGCCGGCCCAAAGATGTGGGTATGGCTGTCGCAGGATTTCGGCGGCAGCTTGAACGAGGGTGTCTTGGGATTTGGATCCGGCGGCGTGATCGTCGGCATCGCCTTGGGTTCAGCTTTGGGCTCGGCGCCTTGCGCACGCGCTTCGCCCGCGAGCGCGGCACCGGCCAGCCCGGTCAAGAGATGCAAGCACTCCCGCCTGTTCATTTCCCAAAACACCCCATCACATGTCCGCTTGCGAGCGGAAGCGCTGTTACGCGCCTCCCCTCGGGCGATTTCTTTCAAGTCTTGCTGCTTGCAACAGTCCGCCGCCGCGCCGGCGCGGCCTGATCCAGGGCCGGCGCCTGAAACGCCGCAACAGTAGCCTGCACCAATTGCTCGATGGCATTGGCGGGATCGCTGCCGTCGGCCTCGCCGCGCGACAGGCGCGAGACACGATCCGGCGTCACCAGCGAATAATAAAGTGCGCCGAGCAGGAAGTGGCTGCGCCAGACGATGTCGGTGCGCGGAATGTGCGGCAGGCTGTCGTGGATCGCGTCGATGAAGGCGTGGCTGGTATCGTCAAACGTCTGCGCGATGATTTTTCGCGCGACCTCGTTGCCCTCGGCCGACATCACGGCGCGCAGCCGCGTGAAACGCGCCCCGCCGCCGGCGAGATCGCTGCCGGAGGTGAAGGCCGGCACCACATAGGCCCGCACCACCGCTTCGAGCCGGTCCTGCAGATCGCGCACGCGCTTGGCGGCGGCGAGCAGCTCCGAGCGGCGGAGGTTCATCGGCCCGCAATGGCGCCGGTAGATCTCCAGCAGCAGACCGTCCTTGGTCTTGAAGTGGTAGGTCACGCTGCCGGGATTGGCCCCCGCGGCCTGTGCGATGTCGCGCACCGAGACGGCGTTGAAGCCGTTGGTGGCGAACAGCTCCTCGGCCGCGGCGAGGATCGCCTCGCGCATGTTCGGCTTGCGGGCCGTTTCCTTGCTGGTGGGCTTGCGTACCATGTGATTTGTACTATCGTACAAAAGATCAGGTCTCGTCAACAAAAACCACAGGCAACGTCCGGCAGCGGCTCGGAAGATCCACCGCACGGACGCGAATGCCCCTAGGGAGTGCTGAAGTATGCTGGGTTTGAACACGAAGATCGGCGCTTTGATGCTCGGCGCCGGTCTGCTGCTCGCGAGCGGCGTCGCGCAGGCCGCCGATAATTATCCGAGCAAGCCGGTCCACATCCTCGTGCCCTATGCCGCCGGCGGCGCGGTCGACGTGCTGGCCCGCACGCTCGGCCAGGCACTCGCAAAGACCTGGGGCCAGCAGCCCGTGGTCGACAACCGCCCCGGCGCGGGCGGCATCGTCGCCTCGCAAGCGCTGACGCAGGCCGCGCCCGACGGTTATACGTTGATCCTTGTCGCCAGCGGCCATCCGCTGAACCAGTTCATCTATCCGAGCGTGCCCTACGACACGTTCAAGGACTTTACTGCGATCAGCGAAGTCGCCTCCTCGCCGCTTGCGATCGTGGTGGCCAAGGACAGCCCCTACAAGTCGCTCGGCGATCTCCTGGCCGCGGCAAAGAAGGATCCGGACAAGCTGTCCTACGGCATGTCCGGCAACGGCACCTCGGCGCATCTCGCCGGCGAGCTTCTGAAATACATGTCGGGGACCAAGATCGTCGCAATCCCCTATAAGGGCGGCGCGCCGGCGCTGACCGCTGTCATCGCGGGCGAGATCCCGCTCAGCATCAATCCGCTCGCGGAGGCGATCGGCCAGCTCGAAGGCGGCCCGGTGCGCGCGCTCGCAGTGACCTCGGCCGAGCGTTCCAAGGCACTGCCTGACGTCCCGACCGTCGCCGAGTCCGGCGTACCCGGCTACGACGTCTCGGTCTGGTGGGGCGTGCTTGGACCCGCAAAAATGCCGCCGGAGATCGTGGCAAAACTCGAGACCGATCTGAAGGCGGCGCTAAGGGATCCGAACGTGCTCTCCACGCTCGGCAAGATCGGCGCAGCCCCCGTCGGCTCCTCCGCCAAGGATTTCGATGCCTACATGCACGCCGAGGCGACCAAATGGGAGCCGGTGCTGAAGGCTGCCGACATCCGCGCGCAGTGAGGTCCTGCACATGAGGACCACATTTGAGCGTATCACGCACGGCACCCTGCTCGCCTTCGCATTGGTCAGCCTGGTGGGCACGCCCGCGCGCGCCGACGGGGAAGCAAAACTGCTGGCGCCGAGCGGCACCTTGCGCGTCGGCATCTATCCGGGCAGCCCGACCTCGATGGTGACAGACGCGGCCGGCAAGCCGCACGGCCTCGCCTACGACCTCGGCGGCGAGCTGGCGAAGCGGCTCGGCGTCGCAATCGACTACGTCAGGTTTCAGCGCGTCGCCGATATCGTCACCGCGATCCACGACGGCCAGGTCGACTTCACCGTGACCAACGCCACCCCGGCCCGCGCCAATGAGGTCAGCTTCAGCCGGCCCGTGCTGGCGATCGAGCTCGGCTTTCTCGTTCCCGCGAATTCGCCGATCGGCAAGGTCGAGGATATCGACAAGCCGGGCGTGAAGATCGGCGTCACCAAGGGCTCGACCTCCGAGCGCACCCTGCCGACGAAGTTCAGGAACGCAACCATCGTTCCCGCCGAAAGCGTCAAGGTCGCCATCGCCATGTTCGGCCACGGCGAGATCGATCTCTACGCCACCAACAAGCCGACGCTGTTCGAAATGTCCGACCAGATGCCGGGCGCAAAAATCCTGGACGGCAATTGGGGTGCGGAGCACATGGCCATCGCAGTCCCCAAGGGACGCGAGGCCGCCCTTCCCCTGCTCAACCGCTTTGTGGCAGACGAGCAGTCGTCGGGCGCACTCGACGCGATTCAGCAGCAGGCGGGCTTGCGCGGCGCAACCAGGGCGACGCGCGAATAGACCTCAATTCGCCGCCTTCTCCGCAGTCCGCCAGACGATTTCCGGCGGATCGCGGAAGGCGAAGCGGACGAGATGCCGCTCGACAACGCCCTCGACCTGGACGAGGAGGTCCGCGTTCTCGGCCTCCGCCTTCAGCGTGAGCTTGTCGCCCGCAGCTTGCAACCGGCACGTCCCCATCGAAAACGGGATCGTGCCCTGCTCCGGCGTGAACTCGACCGCAAGCTTGTGAGCGAAATGCTTGCAGAGCTGCTGCAGATAGATGCTCGCCCGCTCGGTGGTGATCTCAGCCACGGAATGATTCATGGGTATGCCCTTTCAGGCGAATGGTGTCCGACGCGCGTCTTGCATCGCGATGTAGGCCGCAGGTATCTTGCCAGCAAGCTATTTGCCGCTAACGATGCCGTGAGGCGCTCGGACGATGTCACCATCCGCTCAGGAAAATCTACCAGGCGCCCGGCTGGGCCGGCGGACGAGCAACGACCGCCCCGTCTGCGGAATTCGCCGCGGTGCTCGCCGGCACGGCGCCGAAGGCCTGCCGTGCCGAGGCTTGCTTGGTCGCGGTCCGGGCAGCAACGCCCGTCTTGGTCCGGCCGCTCGCGGCCCAGGTAGCCGGCGACGCAAGGATCGCCGCCGCCGTCAGAGCCAGTATCAGGTATCGCGTCATCATCGCAGTCTCCATTTGGCAACAGCTCTCCTGCTCGCGCGCTGGCGTCCAGCACGGCGGCTCGTTCTCGACCAATTATCTTCCTAGAAAGATATATTACGCAAATATCTTTCTAGCAAGACATCCACGGATGAACTTTACGTAAGGACACGGGCCCATGACCGAACCGCGCTATCCCGCGGACAAGCTCCTCGCCCTCAAGAAGAAGCATTGGCCGGAATCCGTCACGCCGGTCGGCGAGATGTTGGTGCGGGTCTATCGCCTGAACAGCCTGATGCGCGACGGCGTGGCCGAGCAGATCGCCGCGCATGATCTGTCGTTCATGGAGTTCGAGGTGCTGATCACGCTGCGCGGCGCCGCTCCGCCCCATGAGATGATCCCGACCGAGCTCTATCCGGCGATCCTGATTTCATCGGGCGGACTGACCAAGGTGCTCAACGCCCTGCAGCAGCGCGGCCTCATCACCCGCGCGGAGGACGCCGCCGACAAGCGCAGCAAGCCGGTGCGACTGACCGCCAAGGGGCGAACGCTCGCCGAGCGCGTCATGGCGGAGGTTCTGCAAACGGGCGAGAGGATGGTTCTCGGCGGGCTTTCCGAAGCCGATGTCGAACGCGCAACGCGATTGCTGCACAAGCTGCTGACGACGCTGGAGCCTGCGCGCGACTAGAGCATTTTCCGCTTGATGTGGATCAGGCCCCGTATCCTGCATGTCGAAAGTAGTTGTCGCACTGGTCGGGCGCAAATGTCTTCATGAGCTTGCCGATCAGTTTCATGAGCGCCTTGACGGTGCGTGCCGCGCCCTTGCGCAGCGCGGTCTTCAGCTTCGAGAATGCCATTTCGATCGGGTTGAGATCGGGCGAGTAGGCCGGCAAATAGCGCACCTTGGCGCCGACCGCTTCGATCGCCTGGCGAACGCCGTCGATCTTGTGGGTACGCAGATTGTCCATGAAGACGATGTCTCTTTTGCGCAGCGTCGGCGCGAGGATCTGCTCGACATAAGCGAGGAATGACGGCCCGTCCATCGCCCCGTCGAAGACATACGGCGCCGTCAAGCCATCGATGCGCAGCGCGGCAACGAGTGTCAGCGTCTTCCAGTGGCCGTGCGGCACGCTCGCAACGAGACGCTCGCCACGCGGTGAGCGGCCGTAATGCCGTACCATCTTCGTCGTGACCGCCGTCTCGTCGATGAACACGAGGCGCGGCGCTTCAAGCTTGGATTGCTCGGCCTTCAGCTCGGCGCGCGCGGCAGCGACATCGGAGCGATCCTGTTCAGCGGCGTGCAGAGTTTTTTTTGAACGTGATGTCGTGGCGTTCGTAGAAGCGCCAGACCGATGTCGTCCCGACTTTCAGCCGCTTCTCGGACTTGAGCCGCGCGCGAATCTCTTCGAGTGTCAAGTCCGGCTCCGCGGCGATGAGATTGAGCAGCCACTGGCGATGCGCCTCGAGCGGAGAGCGGCTCTGGCCCGTGCCGGGCAATGCCGCCACACTGCCCGTCCTCGTCCAGCGCTCGATCCAGCGGATCGCGGTCGAGGCGCTGAGACCGAGCACGCGCGCGGCTTCCCGTCTGCTCTCGCCGTCTTCGACAAGTGCCACCGCACGCACTCTCAGGTCTTTCGAATATCCCTTCGCCATCGCTCGCCCCGTCGTTAAAGCCAGAGCAATCGAATCTGATTTGCGCGACCGAGGGAATCCCCTGTACCCTTCCGATTCACATAAAGTGGAAACCGCTCTAGTGCGCGCGGTTTCGAATTCGGCTATCAGTGATAGCCATGACCAGACGAACCGGCAGCGCCGATCTTCCTCTCCACACCGGGCGGGTTCCGCCATGGCTGGCGAGCCGTATGGCCTCGCTGGGAGCGATCGTGACGCAGGCGATCGTGCATCACTACGGCCGCGATGCATTCATGCAGCGGCTCTCGCATCCCTTCTGGTTCCAGTCGTTCGGTGCCGTGATGGGGATGGACTGGCACTCCTCCGGTATCACGACCTCCGTGATCGGCGCGCTGAAGCGCGGGCTCGGCCCGCTCCAGGACGAACTGGGCATCTATGTCTGCGGCGGCCGCGGCCAGCATTCGCGCAAGACGCCGGATGAGCTGTTGCAGCTCGGCGACCGCGTCGGCTTCGACGGGGTCAGCCTCACGCGCGCCAGCCGTCTGGTGGCCAAGGTCGATAGCGCCGCCGTGCAGGACGGCTTTGATCTCTATCTCCACGGCTTCTTCGTCACCGCCGACGGCAAGTGGACGGTGGTGCAGCAGGGCATGAACGGCGACAAGCGGCAGGCGCGCCGCTATCACTGGCACTCCGAGGCGCTGAAGAGTTTTGTCGACGCGCCCCACAGCGCGATCGACGGCCCGCAGCAAGGCGAGATCGTCAATCTCACCGACCATCGCGCCGATGTCTCGCGCAATGCGCAGCTCGACCTGCTCAGCGATCTCGGCCCCGATCGCATCCTCACCGAATTCGAGCGGCTCACCGGCACTGCGCCCGAACCGGCGCAAGCGATGCTGCCGCATCTGATCATGCCCGCCCATCATGACGTCCGGCCGAAGGACGTGTTCGCGCGCCGCCTGCATGGCACGCTGGCAGCCGCCGCCGAGCGCGGCCCGGTCGACTTCCCCGAGCTGCTGCTGACGCCGGGCGTCGGCGCGCGCACCGTGCGGTCGCTGGCGATGGTCGCCGAAGTCGTGCACGGCGCCCCCTATCGCTTCAACGATCCGGCGCGCTTCTCGCTCGCCCATGGCGGCAAGGACCGGCATCCCTACCCCGTCCCGATCAAGGTCTATGACGAGACCATCCGCGTGCTGAAGGGCGCGATCCAGGGCGCCAAACTCGGACGCGAAGAGGAGATGCAGGCGATCAGGCGGCTCGACGACCAGGCGCGACGGCTGGAGCGGACGGCAACCGGGCCGTCGGTTGAGGCCTACATCGAGGGCGAACGCGCCGCCTCGCCCGATCTCGACGGCCGCTCGGTATTCGGCTGGGAGCGCGATCTGGTCGCATCACGGAAATCGACGGGCTGACGCCGCTCGCCGCCGTCGGCCACAACGGGCAGCTTTGCGATTGCGCGGAGCCCCGGCCGCTTGCGCCATTGGATCTGCGATGGATCGACAGCGAGACCAAGCCGTGGCCAGCGCGTGAACAACGCTTGCAGCGCGCACGCGCCTTCGATCCGCGCCAGTTGATGGCCGAGGCAGAAATGAATTCCAGTGCCGAAGGAGATGTGCCGGTTGGGTTTTCGCGCGAGGTCGAGCCGCTCCGGCTGGTCATGCACCGCCGGGTCCATGTTGGCCGCCGCGAGCATCACCATGACGCGGTCGCCTTTCTTCAGGCGCACGCCACCGAGCTCGACATCCCGCCGCACATAGCGCGGCTTCGAGAACTGCACCGGCGAGACGAAACGCAAGAATTCTTCCACCGCCAGCCCGGCACGGCTCCAATCCTCCTCCAGCCAGTCGCGCAGATCCGGATTCCTGAGCAGCTCGTAGACCGAGCCGCTGATGAGATGCGTGGTGGTCTCCGAGCCCGCCGCGAGCAACAGGAACACCATGGAGACCATTTCGTCCGGCGTGATCTCGCCGCCTTCGCGCTCGACCTGGACCAGCTCGGCGATCAGGCCCTCGCCGCCCCGCTCGCGCGCGATCTGCAACTGCTGTTCGAGATAGAAGCGCATCTTGCGGAACGCGAGCAGCAGGCGAAAGAAGCTGACCACGTTCGTCAGTGACGACATCGCATTGGCCCAGGCGATGAAGCGCGGGCGATCGGTCATGGGCAGGCCGAGCAGCTCGGAGATCACCGAAAGCGGCAGAATGCGCGCATAGCTCTGGACGAGATCGGCCGGGCTGCCTTTCGCAAACAGCTCATCGGCCAAGCCATCCGCGATGGCGCGGATGCGCGGCTCCATCGCAACGATGGCGCGGCGGCGAAAGGCTTCGTCGACAATGCTGCGCAGCCGCGTGTGATCCGGCTCGTCCATCGTCAGCATGTTGTTGGCGATAGTCCTGACCAGCCCCGGCATCCACCAGCGCAGGCCGGCGACTTCGCCGTCTTCCTTGCGCAGCGTGAAGATCGTGCTGTCCTTCAGCACCTCTGCGGTCGCATCGTGGGTGGTGGTGATCCAGACGTCGCCGACAAGGGGAAAGCGCGTCGCGACGACAGGGCCGGCCGCCCGCAAGGCCGCGATGGCCTTGGGCGGGTCGCGAAAGAAAGCCTCGCTGGTGAAATCGAGGCGCGGTGCCATGGGATCACCGGAGTGGTTGGTGGCGCCTCAACCAGATGGTGAGCGACGCCGCAGGCGCAAGGGCTGGAACCGGCCCTGCCTGCGCCAGCGGATCTAGCCCCGCCCCGGTGTGCGCGGGCCGGCCTTGCGCTGCTGCTGGTTGGTGTAGGCGTCCCAATGGCTCCAGCTGCCATTGCTCAGGCTTTGCATGTCGGTGCCGAGCGGACGGCGCGTACGCTTGTCGTGATCGGCAATCGCGCGCTCGGACTGCGCGATCTTGCGCTTGAGATCTCCGATCGCCTTCTGGGTCTGGCCGTCGCGCTTCGAGGACGCGATCTCGCCCATCGTGAAGCGCGCGGTCTCGAGCGCCTTCAACTCGGCGCGGTTCTTCTTCAACTGAACCCGGTGCCAGGCGATGTTGCTGTCGCTGTCCGCAACCATGTGGGAACTCCGCTGATTCGTTCCCACAGTGTATCAAGCGCCGAATCGGCGGGGCAACGCCCCCGCCGCGGCGAAAATACGGTGTTATTGTGCGGGTAGTCCCGGCTTAGCGCTCGGCGAAGGCCTTTTCGACCACGAACTGTGCGGGCTCGCCATGGTTGCCCTCGACGAAACCGCGCTCGCCGAGCAGCACGCGGGTGTCCGCCACCAGCGCCGGGCTGCCGCAGATCATGACACGGTCATGGGCCGCCTCGATCGCCGGCAGGCCGATATCGTCGAACAGCTTGCCGGAGGTGATGAGGTCGGTGATGCGGCCGCGGTTGCGGAAGGGATCGCGGGTCACGGTCGGGTAGTAGATCAGCTGGTTCTGGATGTACTCGCCGAGCATCTCGTCCTTCGGCAGGTGCTCGGTGATCATCTCGCCATAGGCGAGTTCCTTCACATGACGGCAGCCGTGCAGCAGCACGACCTTCTCGAACCGCTCGTAGGTCTCGGGGTCCTTGATCACGCTCAGGAACGGCGCGAGGCCGGTGCCGGTGCCGATGAGGTAGAGGTTGCGGCCCGCTTCCAGATTGTCGATGACCAGCGTGCCGGTGGCCTTGCGGCTGACGATGATCTCGTCGCCTTGCTTCAGGTGCTGGAGCCGCGAGGTCAGCGGGCCGTCCGGCACCTTGATCGAGAAGAATTCAAGCGTGTCCTCGTAATTGGCGCTGGCGACGCTGTAGGCCCGCAGCAACGGCTTCTCGCCGACCTTGAGCCCGATCATGGTGAACTCGCCGTTGCGGAAACGGAAGGTCGGGCTGCGGGTGGTCTTGAAGGAGAACAGCGTGTCGGTCCAGTGGTGGACGCTCAAAACGCTTTCCTGATTGAAATTGCTCATCTCAGCTTCCCTGTCGCGTCAATTGCGGTTCCGAGGCCGGCAGCTATGCGTCGTTTGTACACGATCATTCGTATACTAATGAATAATCCTGCTTGATCCCGCGGTCAAGGCTGCCCAAGATCGAAAGCGTTGCAGTTAGGAATAAGGAGCCCCTTCCATGGCGCATGACGCACCCCAGGCCACCGGACCCTCGAAGCTCGTGATCCGCAATATCGGCCTGATCCTGTCCGGCGCGATGGAAAAGCCGATCCTGGATGGCGACACCATCGTCGCCGAGAACGGCAAGATCACCGCGATTGGCCGCTTCAAGGACCTCAACACCGACGACGCCACCACCATCGTCGAGGCCAACGGCACCACGGTCGCACCGGGCCTGATCGACAGCCACGTCCATCCCGTCGCGGGCGACTGGACGCCGCGCCAGAACCAGATCGGCTGGATCGACAGCAACCTCCACGGCGGCGTCACCACGATGATCTCCGCCGGCGAGGTGCACATGCCCGGCCGCCCGCGCGACGTCGTCGGGCTGAAGGCCATGGCGATCTTCGCCCAGCGCGCGTTCTGGAATCTGCGCCCCGGCGGCGTGAAGGTTCACGCCGGCGCCCCCGTGATCGAATGCGAGATGGTCGAGGAGGATTTCAAGGAGCTGGCCGCGGCTGGCGTCAAGCTGCTCGGCGAAGTCGGCCTTGGCGGCGTCAAGGACGGCCCCACCGCACGAAAGATGGTCGGCTGGGCCCGCAAATACGGCATCCAGAGCACGATCCACACCGGCGGCCCCTCGATTCCCGGCTCCGGCCTGATCGACAAGGACGTGGTGCTGGAGGCCGACACCGACGTGGTCGGCCATATCAACGGCGGCCACACGGCGCTCCCCGATGATCAGATCCGCTGCATCTGCGAGGGCTGCAAGCGCGGCCTCGAGCTCGTGCATAACGGCAATGAGCGCTCGGCGCTGTTCACGCTGCGCATCGCGCGCGAGATGGGCGACCTGCATCGCGTCATCCTCGGCACCGACGCGCCCGCCGGCTCCGGCGTGCAGCCGCTCGGCATCCTGCGCATGGTCTCGATGCTGTCCTCGCTCGGCGACCTTCCGGCCGAGATCGCCTTTTGCCTCGCCACCGGCAACACCGCGCGGATGCGGCAACTCGATTGCGGCCTCATTGAAGTCGGCCGCTCCGCCGACTTCGTGATCATGGACAAGGCGCAGCACTCGCCCGGCAAGACCATTCTGGAGAGCGTCCAGCTCGGCGACCTCCCCGGCATCGGCATGACCATCATCGACGGCATCGTGCGCACGCAGCGCAGCCGCAATACGCCGCCGGCCGGAAGGGTGCCGGAGATCGTGGCGAAGTAGAGCCGCCAAAAAGCTCTCGACCCGTCATCCTGAGGTGCGAGTGCACGGCGCGACAGCGCCGCGCGCGAGCCTCGAAGGATGAACGGCGGAGCTGCAGTCGGGCCGTCGCCCTTCGAGGGCCGCTGAAGAAGCGGCCACCTCAGGGTGACGGTGAAAGAGCGGGATTCACCGCAGCTTGTTCAGCAGCGCCATCAGCAGCTCGCGCTCTTTCGCATCGAGCGGGGCGAGCGTCTCGCGGGTGATCGCAATCGCGTTCGGCGCGAGCTTTTCCGCGAGCTGCTGACCGGCGCGCGTCAGGCTCACCAAGAGGCGCCGCCCGTCCTCGGGATCCTGGCTGGTCTCGGTCAGGCCACGCGCCGTCAGGCGGTCGATCACGCCCTTGATGGTGGCAACGTCCATCGCGGTCAGCCGCCCGAGCTGGTTCTGCGAGCACGGCCCGGTCTCGGCGAGCTTCGACAGCGCGGCCCACTGCGTCGGCGTCAGATTGGTGCCGATGTCGCGCGAGAAGATCGAGCTGTGGCGCTGCCAGACCTGGCGCAGGATGAAGCCGACCTGTTCGTCGAGCACGTAAGGCGGCTTGCCCTGCCTGACGCTCTTCTTCGCCGTGACGCTCCTCGCCATCCCTGCGCTGCCCTTCCCTTGCCCTTACAACGACAGATGCGCGTCGCGGATATCCGGACGCGCGTCGAGCTCGGCCATGGTCCCGCCAAAACAGATGCGGCCGCGCTCGATGATATAGGCGCGATCGGAGATCAACCGCGCGAAGTGCAGATTCTGCTCGGAAACGACGATGCTGACGCCTTCCTTCTTCATGGTCAGGATGGCATCGACCATCTGCTCCACGATTTTTGGCGACAGGCCTTCCGAGGGCTCGTCCAGCAGCACCAGCGACGGATTGCCCATCAGCGTGCGCGCGATCGTCAGCATCTGCTGCTCACCGCCGCTCATGCGGCCGCCCGGGCGATTCTTCATCTCGCCGAGGTTCGGAAACAGCGTGAAGAGCTTTTCGCGATCCCAGTGAGGTGCATTCGGTCGCTTGGGCTGGCGGCCGACCTCGAGGTTCTCCTCCACCGTCAGATCGGTGAAGATGCGGCGCTCCTCCGGCACATAGCCGAGCCCCTCACGCACGATCTCGTGCGTCGGCTTCGCCGAGACGTCCTTGCCTTCGAACATGATCCGGCCGGTTCGCTGCGCGACGAGGCCGACGATCGAACGAAAGGTCGTCGACTTGCCGGCGCCATTGCGCCCGAGCAGCGCCACCACCTCGCCCTCGCCGACCTCGAAGCCGATGTCGAACAGGATATGCGCGGGGCCGTAATGACTGTTGAGGTCTTGCACCGTGAGCTTCATGCCGAGGCCCCTTCGCGATGGCCGCCCTCGTAAAGCAGACCCTCGCCGAGATAGATCGCCTGCACCTGCGGATTGCCGCGCACCTCGGCCGGCGAGCCTTCGGCAATCAGCGTCCCCCGATTCAGCACGATGATGCGGTCGGCATGCTCGAACACCACGTCCATGTCGTGCTCGGTGAAGAGCACGCCGATCGATTTTTCCCGCGCGATCTGCGCGGTGAGCCGCATCAGCTCGACACGCTCGCGCGGCGCCATGCCCGCGGTCGGCTCGTCCATCAAGAGCAGTTTTGGATCGTTGGCGAGCGCCACCGCGAGCTCGAGCCGCTTGAGGTCGCCATAGGCAAGCTCGCCGCAGGGACGATCGGCATAGCCGCCCATGCCGACGAGCTCGAGCAGACGGCCGGCCTCGCCGCGGTCGACATTCGGCGCCGAGCCCCAGAGATTGAACAGCTGCTTGCCGTGCGAGATCAGCGCGACCTGGACGTTCTCGCGCACGGTCATGGTGGCGAACGTCGCCGTGATCTGGAAGGTGCGTCCAACGCCGAGCCGCCAGATCTCGCGCGGCTTCTTGCCGGTGGTCTCTTCACCCAGCAGGCGGACATGGCCGGTATCGGGCCGGTTCTGGCCGTTGAGCATGTCGAAGCACGTGCTCTTGCCTGCACCGTTCGGGCCGATCAGCGCCAGGATCTCGCCGGCGCGCAGCGAGAACGAGACGCCGCGCACGGCGTGGATGCCGCCGTAGGATTTGGTCAGGCCTTCGACCGCGAGAAGTGGGGGTGCGACGCTCATTCGGCGGACTCGATCGGCTTGGCCAGCAGGGACGATCCCGGCGGCGATGACTTCCTGCGGCGCTGCGCCAGCATCTCCAGCATGCCGACGATGCCCTTGGGGAAGACGACCACGATCAGCACGATGAAGCCGCCGAGCACGAGCTTTGACAGATCGGTCTGGCTGACCAGCCAGATGTTGAGCGCCTTGTAGACGATGGCGCCGATCACCCCGCCCGACACCGTCTCGACGCCGCCGAGCAGCACCATGACCAGCGCATCGACCGAGAGCGAGATGCCGAGATTGTCGGGGAAGACGCTGCCCTTGAGATAGGCGAACAGCGCACCGCCGATGCCGGCCGTGGTGCCCGCGATGACGAACGCGGTCCACTGGATCCGCTTGGCATTGATGCCGACCGCTTCGCTGCGCAGCAGCGAGTCGCGCGTGGCGCGGAGCGCATAGCCGAATGGCGAGAACACCGCGATCCGCAGCGCTACGGTCACGAGCGCCGCGACGCCGAGCGCGAGCCAGTAGAAATGCGACGGGCTCGCCGCCCAGCTCGCAGGCCAGACACCGAGAATGCCGTTGTCACCGCCGGTCACGCTGACCCACTGGAACGCGATCGACCACACGATCTGCGCGAAGGCCAGCGTCAGCATCGCAAAATAGACGCCGGAGAGCTGCACGGCGAAGAAGCCGAACACGGCAGCCCCCATGCAGCCGAGCAGCGGTCCCAGCAAGAGGCAAACGATCATCGGCAGCCCCGCCATCTTGGCAAGGAAGGCGACGCCATAGGCGCCGAGGCCGAAATAGGCCGCGTGGCCAAAGGACGCGAGGCCGCCGACCGACATCAGGAAATGCAGGCTGACGGCGAAGATCACGAAGATCGCGATCTCCGAGCCGACGGTCAGCGCGTAATTGCCGGCGAACAGCGGTAGCATGGCCGCGACCACCAGTGCTGCCAGCGAGGCGAGCCGCTCGTTCGACGTCAGCGGCCGCCAGGGATTGACGGTGAGACCCGGCGTCTTGCGCGCGGCCGCCTCCGGCTTGCCGAACAGGCCCCAGGGACGGACGATCAGCACCACAGCCATCACCAGGAAGACCAGGATGATGGAGATCTTCGGGAAGATGAGGATACCGAAGGCGTTCAGCTCGGAGACCAGCACGGCCGCGACGAACGCGCCGACGATACTGCCGAGGCCGCCGATGACGACGACGACGAAGACCTCGACGATGATGCGCAGATCCATGGCGTGATGCACGGCATCGCGCGGGATCTGGAGTGCGCCGCCGAGCGCCGCCAGGAAGACGCCGACGGCGAACACGCTCGTGAACAGCCATTTCTGGTTGACGCCGAGCGCCGCGACCATGTCACGGTCCTGCGTCGCGGCGCGCACCAGCACGCCCCAGCGCGTGCGCTGGAACAGCAGCCAGAGAATGCCGAGCACGACAGGCCCGAGCGCGATCAGGAACAGATCGTAGCTCGGGATGTTCTGGCCGAAGAAATCGACTGCACCCTTGAAGCCGGGCGCACGGCGGCCGACGAGATCGTCGGGACCCCAGATCAGCACCACGAGATCTTCGACCATCAGGGTCAGGCCGAATGTGCCGAGCAGCTGGAACAGTTCGGGGGCATGATAGATCCGCCGCAGCAGCACCATTTCGACGAGAACGCCGATCAGCGCCACCGCGAGCGCCGCCAACACCACCCCGCCCCAGAAACCGAACGCACCGGAGAAGCGCTCGGTCAGCGTGAAGGCGATGTAGGCGCCGATCATGTAGAAGGCGCCATGCGCGAAATTCACGATCCGCGTCACGCCAAAGATGATCGACAGGCCCGAGGCCACCAGAAACAGCGACGCTGCGCTGGCGAGACCGGTCAGAAACTGTACGACGTAAAAGGCCATCGGCGGTCCGGGTTAGGTCTGAATTTCACCTCTCCCCGCTCTTGCGGGGAGAGGTCGGATCGCCCTTGCGATCCGGGTGAGGGGCTCTCTCCACCATCGCGGAGCGTGGAGAGAGCCCCTCACCCCTACCCTCTCCCCGCGAAGGGCGGGGAGAGGGAGAAGTGAAGACGCATCAATCCTTCGGCCGCAGCTTCTCGACTTCGGCATCGCTCGGAAGATAGTCCGAGCCCTTCTTGTAGGAGAAGTCGACCATCACGCCCTTGCCGTCCTTCTGCGCGGTCTTGCCGACGAAGGCGCCCAGCGTCGACTGGTGGTCGATCTTGCGGAAGGTGATCTCGCCGAACGGCGACGGCATCGACAGGCCTTCAGCGGCTGCGATCATCTTGTCGGTGTCGGTCGAGCCGGCCTTGGCCAGGATGGCGGCAGCCGCCTTGATGGTCTGGTAGCCGACGATCGAGCCGAGGCGCGGATAGTCGTTGTACTTGGCCTGGTAAGCCTTCAGGAACGCGTCGTGCTCGGGCGTCTTGATCGAGTACCAGGGATAGCCGGTCACGATCCAGCCATCGGGCGTCTCGTCCTTGAGCGGATCGAGATATTCCGGCTCACCGGTCAGGAACGATACGACCTCGCGTCCCTTGAACAGGCCGCGGGTGTTGCCCTCGCGCACGAGCTTGACGAGGTCGGGACCGAAGGTGACGTTGAGGATGGCTTCCGGATTGGCCTGCGCCACGGCCTGCACCACCGGACCCGCGTCGATCTTGCCCTGCGGCGGCCACTGCTCGTCGACCCACTGGATGTCGGGGCGCTTCTCCGACATCAGCTTCTTGAACACCGCGACGGCCGACTGGCCGTACTCATAGTTCGGCGCGATGGTCGCCCAGCGTTTTGCGGGCAGCTTGCTGGCGGCTTCCACCAGCATCGCGGCTTGCATGTAGTTGGAGGGACGCAGGCGGAAGGTGTACTTGTTGCCCTTCGCCCAGGTCACGGCATCCGTCAGCGGCTCGGCCGCGAGGAAGAACACCTTCTTCTGGTTGGCGAAGTCAGAGACGGCGAGACCGATGTTGGACAGGAACGTGCCCGTGAGCATCGCGACGCCTTCGCTGGAGACGAGCTCATTGGCCGCGGTCTGCGCATCCGCCGGCTTGCCGCCGTCGTCCTTGGAGACGACGACGAGCTTCTTGCCGTTGATGCCGCCGGCCGCGTTGATCTCTTCGACGGCGAGCTGCCAGCCCTTGCGGTAGGGCTCGGTGAAGGACGGCAGCAGCGAGTAGCTGTTGATCTCGCCGATCTTGATGTCCTCTGCCATGGCAGAATGACCCATGCCGGCAGCCAGAAGCGCAAAGGCCGCGCCGACAAAATAGTTTCTTGCTCGCATCCCAACCTCCAGTTTTGAACTTTATCTCTCGACCACGATCATGCCGGAGAAGCTGTGCCCGCCGCTCCGAACCGTCCCTTATTTCAAACCGTCTTCACCCTTGATCTCCGCGACCGTCAGCCCGCCGACGCGCGGCAGCGGACGACCGCTGTCGGTGACGGCAACCGCAACCATGATCTCGTTGGCGCGCGGCGCGTCGTTGATCTGCACTTCCATGCCGTCGAAATGACTGCGCACGAAGGCCGCGTCCTTGTGGCCGAGCGGAATGTCCAGCGTCGTGCCGGGGCCGCTGCGCTTCTTCGACGACGGAATTAGCGCTGCACCCTTGGTCAGGACCTTGCGCACCGGTGCGCCCATCTTGGGGTGGAGAATGGCGGCCGCATGTTCCAGCTCGCCGTTCTCGCCGACGGCGGCGGCCTTGCCGTAGCTCTGCGCCTTCGCACCATCGATGCCCAGTGCGGCGACCGCGCGCTTCGCCAGGAGATCACCAAGCTCCTCGCCGATCGCGATCAGCGGCGAAAGGTCCTCGACATATTTTCCGGCAAAGGGATTTTCGATCACGGCGATCGCGGCCGCGCGCCGGGTCGGCGGCGAGACCTGGCGGCCCATCTCCATCTGCGTCTCTTCGACGACGGTGACGATCTTGCGGATGATCGCGCTCATGTTTCGCTTCCCTGTTCAGGCACAGACTGCGTTCTCCAGCACAAGCGGGCGCGGTCGTTGCTCTTCTATATCCTTGGTTCCGATGACAAGCATATCACCACAAAGCCGCAGCACGGCCCCCTCGATCAGTCCGCGATCGAATAATTGCCGTGCACATTCCGCGCCAGATTCCAGCGCCTTGGCGATCTCTTCTTGCGACAATTCATCGACATCGCGGGTGACGAGACGCGCACCGAGATCGCTGTCGGGCTGAAGCTCGTTTGCGGGTTGGCGGATGATGGCGGGATGCCCGGGCAGATCGACGGCGTTGGCGATCACAGTCGCGGCTGCATCGGCCTGCGAGGCCGTCGCCGCCAGCACCGTCACCGCATCGGCGATGCCGAGTGAAAAGCTGCGGCCATGCCGCCCGCTGGTCGCGATGCCACGCACCGGATCATCCGCATCGACCCTCATGGCGCGCATCACGCCGTCGCGGTCGGGCCGGTCCATCAGCCCCACGGAAAAATGCTCGCCTTCGCCGAGATGCAGCGCGATGTCGCCGCCATTGTTGACGTAGACCCGGTCGAGCGACGCAGCGTCCAGCATCGCGCCGAGAATCTCTTCGGCCACGCTGCCCGCCACCGCGGCCATCGGCGTGATGAAGCCATCGGCGGCATAAGGCGCGACAGCGGCGTGCATGCGGCGCGCGACGACACGCTTCAGCGAAGTCTGCTCACCAGCAGCCGCCCGTAGCTCCGGCAGTTCCACACAGAGCTCGTCGAGCAGACCGGTGAAGCGGCGCACTGCAGCCTCGTAAGCCGCGCGCACCTCGTGCTTGCGCCCCTTCGCCTCGACGATCAGATCAATCGGTCCATCCTGCAAATGCAGCCGCCGGCCATCAGACAGCAATGCGATTTGCGGGAGCCGTGTCATGCCCGCCGTCCCGGAATCGGGTTCTGCCAGGGCAACTGACGGACATCATCGCCGTCCCTCACCTCCGACAGTGGCTTCACGTAATCCATATGGCCGCCGAGCGCGGCATAGTCGGTCAATTTCATCGTGAATTCGATCGGCGCAACCAGCGCCGGCGTCGGCACATAACCGAATGCGCCTGCAGGCATCTGGGTCACGTCGACCATGTAGGTGATGCCGCCGCCGGGCCAGACATAGACCGGGGCGCCGCCGCTGGTGACGCGCGTCAGCGCGTCCTTCACCGAGCGCGTCAACCGCACCGGATTGTCGGTGACGCCGGCGCGCAACGAACCGCCGGCACCGGCCATGAACAGCACCGTGCACAGCGCCGGCTCGCAATTTTCCTGAATGCGCTCGACCGAGAATTTCAGGTCGGCGGGCATCTCCGTCTCGACCGGCTTCAAGGCTTCGTCGAGCACATAGTAGGAGGAGTGCTCGCCGGTCGTGGACACCATCAGCATCGAGAGGCCGGGTTTGGCCTCCTTGGCGTCGAACGGCCCGAGGATCGCCAGCGGATCGGAGATGTCAGTGCCGCCCCAGCCCGTGCCGGGATCGGCGACCTGGAAATAGCGGCCGGGCGTCGAGCGCCGCCCCTTCATCTTGATGCCGGTGTCGGCGATGTCGAGCAGCTTGCCGGCCTGATGCTCGCTGAGCACGCCGGTGATATGGTCGTCGACCACCACGACTTCGTCGACCTTGCCGTGCCATTGCTTGGCGAACATGCCGATGGTCGCCGAGCCGCAGCCGACGCGCATGCGCTCTTCTTTGACGCCGTTGACGATCGGCGGCTGGCCGGCCTGCACCACCACGCTGGCGCCGCCGTCGATGGTGAGCTCCACCGCCTTGCAATTAGCGAGATCCATCAGCGTGTCGCAGGTGACGCGGCCCTCCTTCTTGGAGCCGCCGGTCAGATGATGCACGCCGCCGAGCGACAGCATCTGCGAGCCGTATTCGCTGGTGGTGACATGGCCGACCGCCTCGCCCTGCGCCCGCACGGTCGCGGTCTCCGGGCCGAGATAGCGGTCGGTGTCGATCTTCACCTTGATGCCGCAATAGGAGAAGATGCCCTCGGTGACGACGGTCACCATGTCGACGCCGTCGACCTCGGAAGAGACGATGAAGGGCGCCGGCTTGTAGTCGGGATAGGTCGTGCCCGCGCCGATCGCGGTGACGAAGGTCGAGGGCTCATGGACGAGCTTGCCGTCCCAGTCTTCGGTGCGGCTGAACGGCACCAGCTTGCCGCCCTGCGACACCGTGCGTTCGAGAATGATGTGCGGATCGACGCGGACAAGCTTGCCGTCGTGGTTGGCATAGCGGTCGCAGGCGCCCGCCGCGCCCGGCTTGATGTAGCACATCACCGGACAGGCATCGCAGCGGATCTTGTCGACGGCAGCGCTCGTTGTTTCCATCACCATGTCGAAGCCAGCAGACATTGCGGTTATCATTCGTATACGAACGATGTTGCGCGCGGTCCTGATAGCTGTCAAGCGGCGCCGCGCGCGAAAAGCCGCGCCTGCCGAATAAAACCTCATTTGCCTCCCGGCTTTGTCCACAAAGCGGGCAGTTGCGCTGCACTGCGGCATGGCCGCTTGCACGTTTGTGTACAAACGGTATCGTCGCGACGTAGATTTCAAGCGATCTGGAATTTTTGCGATCGCAGGGTTTGGGAACGAGGATGACGCAGGCACCGATCCGCCTCACCGTGAACGGCAGGATCCACGACGTCGCGGCGGAGCGCCAGACGCCGCTGCTCTATGTGCTGCGCAATGATCTCGGACTCAACGGCCCGAAATACGGTTGCGGCCTGGGTGAATGCGGCACCTGTACTGTCCTGATCGACGGCACGGCCGCGCGCGCTTGCGTGATTCCGATCAGCGGCTGCGCCGGACGCGACATCGTGACGCTCGAAGGGCTCGGCACGCGCGACAAGCCTGATGTCGTGCAGCAGGCCTTCATCGCCGAGCAGGCTGCGCAATGCGGCTACTGCCTCAACGGCATGATCATGACCACCAAGGCGCTGCTTGCGATCAACCCGCAGCCGACCGAGCAGGAAGCGCTCGCCGCGCTGCGCTACAATCTCTGCCGCTGCGGCACCCATGTCGAAATCCTGCGCGCCGTGATGCGCGCATCGGGCCAGCTCGCCGAGGCCCGTGATTGATGTCCTCCCCGCATCCGAACGGAGCTGAGCGCGGCTCGCTCGTCGTCGTCCGCACGGTGGACGAGGTCACATCCGAAACCTTCGTCCGCATCACCGCCGATGGATCGGTCACGGCCTATAACGGCCACGTCGATCTCGGCACCGGAATCCGCACCGCACTCGGCCAGATCGTCGCCGAAGAGCTCGACGTCTCGTTTGCGCGCGTCGTCGTGGTTCTCGGCGACACCGCAGTGGTGCCGAACCAGGGCGCGACGATTGCGAGCGAGACCATCCAGATCACGGCCGTTCCCTTGCGCAAGGCCGCGGCACAAGCGCGGCACTTCTTGATCGCGCGCGCGGCCGAACGGCTGGAGCTGCCGGCCGAAGAGCTGACGATCGAGGACGGCCTCGTCCGCGGCCATAATCGCAGCGTCAGCTACGGCGAACTGATCGGCGGCGAAACCGTTCGCCTCGAGCTTGCCGATGATGTCGCCGTCAAGGCGGTCGCCGATTACGCCATCGTCGGCCGATCGATGCCGCGCGTCGACCTTCCTGCCAAGGCGACGGGTGAGCTGACCTTCGTGCACGATATCCGCCTGCCCGGCATGCTGCACGGCCGCGTGGTGCGGCCGCCCTATTCGGGCGTCGATGCCGGCCCCTTCGTCGGCACCAGCCTGATCGCGGTCGATGAATCCTCAGTGCGCGATATTCCCGGCCTCGTCGCCGTGGTCCGAATCGGCGATTTCGTCGGCGTGGTCGCCGAGCGCGAGGAGAACGCGATTCGCGCGGCCGAGCGGCTCGCGGTGAGCTGGAAGCCGACGCCTGAGCTCGCCGATCTCGCCGATGTCGAGACCGCGCTGCGCGCCCATCCGTCGACGCCGCGCACGCTGATCGACAAGGGCGACGTCGATGCGGCGATCGCCGGCGCTGCCAAGCCGATGCAGCGCACTTACGTCTGGCCGTATCAGATGCACGCCTCGATCGGTCCGTCCTGCGCGGTCGCCGACTTCCAGGACGGCAATGTCCGGGTCTGGTCGGGCACGCAGAACCCGCACGTGCTGCGCGCCGATCTCGCGCTGCTGATCGAACGTCCCGAGAGCGAGGTCGAGGTGATCCGGCTCGAGGCCGCCGGCTGCTACGGCCGCAACTGCGCCGACGACGTCACCGCCGACGCACTGCTGCTGTCGCGTGCCGTCGGCCGCCCCGTGCGCGTGCAGTTGACGCGCGAGCAGGAGCACGCCTGGGAGCCGAAGGGCACCGCGCAGCTCATCGATGTCAATGGCGGCCTCGACGCTCAAGGCGGCATTGCCGGCTACGATCTCGCCACGCGCTATCCCTCGAACGCGGCACCAACGCTCGCGCTGCTGCTTACGGGACGAATTCCATCCGAGCCCACCGTGCTCCAGATGGGCGATCGCACCGCGATCCCGCCTTACGACTACGACCACATGCGCGTCGTCGCCCACGACATGGCGCCGATCGTGCGCGCGTCCTGGTTTCGCGGCGTCTCGGCGCTGCCGAACACCTTTGCGCATGAATCCTATATCGACGAGGCAGCGACCGAGGCCGGCGTCGATCCCATCGAATATCGGCTGCGTTACCTGAAGGACCAGCGCGCGGTCGATCTCGTCAACGCGGTGGCCGAACGCGCCGGCTGGACGCCGCGTCCGGTGCGCGAGGAGAAGGACGGCGATATCGTCCACGGCCGCGGCTTTGCCTATGCGCTCTATGTCCACAGCAAGTTTCCCGGCTATGGCGCGGCGTGGTCGGCCTGGGTTGCCGACGTCGCGGTGAACAAGTCCACCGGCGAAGTCAGCGTCACCCGCGTCGTCGCGGGACAGGATTCCGGCCTGATGATCAATCCGGACGGCGTGCGCCACCAGATCCACGGCAACGTCATCCAGTCCACCAGCCGCGCGCTGATGGAGGAGGTCTCGTTCGAGCGCGGCGCAGTGGCGGCGCGGGAATGGGGCGCCTATCCGATCATCCCCTTCCCCGACGTGCCGAAGATCGACGTGCTGATGCTGCCGCGACAGGACCAGCCACCGCTCGGCGTCGGCGAGTCGGCCTCGGTGCCGAGCGCGGCGGCAATCGCGAACGCGATCTTCGATGCCACCGGCGTGCGCTTTCGCGAGCCGCCGTTCACGCCGGAGCGCATCCTGAAGGGGTTGCACGGTGAGGCGTCGCCCACACCTCAGGCCCTGCCCGCGCCCACCACGGCGCCAAAACCGTCGCGCATCTGGGAGAATCCCTTCGCCAAGCGCGCCGGAATTTTCGCGACGATCGCGGCCGTCTGCACCGCCGCGATCGGCATCGGCACGGCGCTGCTGCCAGGGCGGGCCATCGCGCCGATCGCGCGGCCCGATGCATCGGTCTATTCCGCCGCGACGATCGCCCGCGGTCAGCAGCTCGCAGCGCTCGGCAATTGCGCGGAATGCCACACCAGCCTCGGCGGCGTGCTCAACGCCGGCGGCCGCGCGCTTCCGACGCCGTTCGGCACCATCTACAGCACCAACATCACGCCCGACGTCGAGACCGGCATCGGCGCCTGGTCCTATCCCGCCTTCGAGCGCGCGATGCGCGAGGGGCTGCATCGCGACGGACGGCAACTCTATCCCGCCTTCCCGTACACGCACTTTTCGAAGACTGATGATGCCGACATGCAGGCGCTCTACGCCTATCTGATGGCGCAGCCCTCGGTGCGCGCAACGGCCCCTGCGAACACGCTCACCTTCCCATTCAACCTTCGTCCGCTGCTCGCGGGCTGGAATGCGCTGTTCCACCAGACCACGGAGTTCAAGCCCGATCCCGCCAAATCGGAAGCATGGAATCGCGGCGCCTATCTGGTCGAGAGCCTCGGCCATTGCAGCGCCTGCCATTCACCGCGCAATGCGCTTGGCGCCGAGCAGCGTAACGCCTATCTCGCCGGCGGCTTTGCCGAGGGCTGGGAGGCGCCGCCGCTGACGTCGCTATCGCAGGCTCCAATCCCATGGAGCGAGGACGAGCTGTTCGCCTATTTGCGTACCGGATATTCGCGTTATCACGGCGTCGCTGCCGGCCCGATGGCACCGATCGTCCGGGATCTCAAAGCGCTGCCCGATCCCGACATCCGCGCGATGGCGGTCTATCTCGGCTCGTTCAACGACACCGCGGCGGACGCGCCCGCGCTTGCGGCGAAGCTCGAGAGCACAACGCAAGTCACCGTCGCGTCCTCGACCGGCGCGCGGCTCTATCAGGGCGCCTGCGCGGTGTGCCACGAGGTCGGCGGCCTGCCGCTGTTCGGCAGCCGTCCCTCGCTCGCGCTCAACAGCAATCTGCACGGCATGACGCCGGACAATCTCGTGCAGGTGATCCTGCACGGCATCGCCGAGCCCGCCTCCAGCGATCTCGGCTACATGCCCGCCTTTGGGAATAGCATGAGCGACGCGCAGGTCGAGGCGCTCGTCGGCTTCCTGCGCGGGCAGTTTGCGCCGGACAAGCCGGCCTGGACCGGCGTCCGCGAGACGATCGCACGCGTGCGATCGTCGGCGCATTAAAGCAGAAAGCGGTGGCTGGAAGCTCGCCCGCGGCCATCCTTCGAGACGCCCGCCTGCGGCGGGCCCTCAGGATGAGGGGCGGAGTGCGTGGCGGCAGTTCAACAAGGCAAAGCTGCCCGTTAGCCTCATCCTTGTAAGTCAGATCGCGCCAGATCGGCTAAGATAGCCGGTGCGGTAACGGACGGGAGACCGCTTCATCCAAGGGCTATGAAGCCCGTGCCTCAGCGCGGCGCCCCGTCCGTTGTTCCATCGAACCCGAACAGTCGCGAGGGCCGCCTGGCGAGCCCGGTTGCGCAAGGATGGGTGCAGATGGACGCGATCTATGTTGGCATAGATGTATCTAAGGACCGGTTGGATGTTCATATGCGTCCGAGCGGAGAAGTGTTTGCCGTGGCGCGCGACGGCAAGGGCTTGGAAGATCTTGTTGCGCGGCTTGCGGCCTGTTCGCCGAGCCTGATTGGGCTGGAGGCGACTGGCGGCTTCGAGACGGTGGTCGCGGCAGCACTGGCCGGCGCCCAGTTGCCGCTGGCGGTCATCAATCCGGCCCAGATCCGGCACTTCGCGCAGGCGATTGGCCAGCGCGCCAAGTCCGATCCGATCGATGCCGCGGTGATCGCACGGTTCGTTGAGGCGGTGAAGCCCGCCCTGCGTCCCGTCCCGGACGAGCAAGCTCGCTTGCTGGCCGAACTGGTTGCCCGACGCCGGCAGATCATCGAGATGATCGTCGCCGAACGCCAGCGCGAGAAGCGGGTGGAGAATGTTCGCGTCCGCAAGAGCCTTGCCCGCCACATCAAGGTCCTCGAGAAGGAGCTGCCGGACATCGACAACGACATCGACACGCTGGTACGGGGCTCGCCGGCCTGGCGGGACCAAGAAGATTTGCTGATCACCTTCCCGGGGGTCGGCAATACACTCGCACGCACCTTCCTTGCCGAGGTGCCCGAACTCGGCACCCTCAACCGGCGTCAGATCGCAAGCCTTGCCGGCCTTGCTCCCTTCGTTCGCCAGTCCGGCCGATGGAAAGGCAGGAGCAAGATCGGCGGTGGACGAACTGCCTTGCGGGCGGCCCTCTACATGGCTGCCCTCTCGGCGATCCGATGCCACCCGCAGCTCAAGCTTTTCTACCGTCACCTCGTGAGCGCCGGTAAGCCGAAAATGGTCGCCCTCATCGCGGTCGCCCGCAAGCTCCTCACCATCCTCAACGCCATGCTCAGGGATCGAAAACCATGGCAACCCGCTTGACGAAGAACACAGTCGCTGAGGAGACTGCGAAGCAGCCGTCTCGAAGGACGAGGCGCTTGCTCAGAGCCCGCCTGGCGCACATGCTTTAGCTCACCCGTGCTTCTTCGCGTCCACCGGCGGCGTGCCGTGGGTGTGGAAGGATTCGATGGTCTTCAACCCCCAGGCCTGGCCCTTCTTGCGCTCTTCTTCCGTCCACACGATCGGCTTCCAGTCCGGTGCGAGGATGAGGCGGGCGCCGGCGTTGGCGACTTCGACGCGGTTGCCGCCGGGCTCGTAGACATAGAGGAAGAAGGTCTGCTGGATCGCGTGCTTGTGCGGGCCGGTCTCGATGTGCACCCCGTTCTCCAGGAAGATGTCTGCAGCGCGGAGAATCTCCTCGCGGCTGTCGAGCGCGTAGGTGACGTGGTGGAAACGGCCTCGCGTGCCGGAATGGTCGAGCGAATAGGCGAAGTCGTAGCTCTTGTTCGACATCGTCAGCCACATCGCAGCTTCGCGGCCGTCATTGAGCACGATCTGTTCGGTGAGGCGGCAGCCGAGATAATTCTCGAAGAACTCGCGGTTGGCCTTGATGTCGACGGCGAGGCAGTTGAGGTGGTCGAGACGGCGGACATTGACGCCGCGCGCTGGAAAACGCTGTGCCTGGTTCTTGAGCGCAGGTTTGAGCTCCGGCGGTGCCTGATACCATTCGGTCTCGTAATAGAGCTCGACGATGTGGCCATCGGGGTCGCGGCAGCGGAAGGTCGGCCCCTGCCCCATGTCGCCGTCGATCCAGCCGATGTCGAAGCCCGAGCCCTTCAACGCGGCGACGCGGCGCTCCAGCGCCTGCTGGCTGCGCGCGCGCAACGCCATGTGCTCCATGCCCGAGGTCTTCGACGCCGTCAGCTTGAGCGAATAGCGCTCGTAATCGTCCCAGCCGCGCAGGTAGACGGACTCGCCCTTCTGTCCGCTGACTGTCATGCCCATGACATCGACGAAGAATTTCAGGCTCTCGTCGGGCTTCGGCGTCAGCAGTTCCATGTGGCCGAGATGGGCGAGATCGAGGATCGGTTCGGGCTGCATGGGCTTCCTCCAGAAGCGTGGCGATCCGGTTCACGGGCATCGCGCAATCGGGCGCAGGGCGCAATCTTGATGGGTGCGCCCGGACGGCACTCGGCCACGGGCTCATTTGTACTAATGTACAAATGATTAGGTCCCGTCAACAAATCAACGCGTGGCGCCAGCGGCGTGGACCTCGTTCCCATCGATGAACGGCGGTCCCCCGAACGGCCGACGGACTGCCCGAATGGTAAAATCTTCCTTAATCGAATTTCGGCGCAAGAGCCCAACAAAGCAGCATTTTCCGGCCGATTCCGTGCCCAAGTATGCATTAGGTACAATCCAGCCTGCCGAATTTCGGCACATTTAACGAAGCTGCCGCGCCTGCCGTTTAACCGTTTGTGCAGCCCCACCTCGCATAGTCAGGGGCAAACTCCTCGGACTTTCCAGGTTCATCCATCGTGACTTCCTTTGGACGCGTCATTTCGGTACGCGGATCGCTCGCCCGGGTCGGGCTTCTGGCGGCAAGCCAGATGCCGGTCTCGGAGGTTCGGGCCACCGTCGGCCGCTTCGTCAGCATCCGCTGCGCCAGCTCGGTCATCGTCGCCATGATCACCGAGGTGTCCTGCGAGAACTTGTCGAGCCCCGACTACATCGCCATCGCCTCGGTCGACCTGCTCGGCGAGATCCTCAATGCCGCCGACAAGGCCAAATTCCAGCGCGGCGTCACCAACTATCCCACCATCGGCGATGCGGTCGACCTGATCACCAGCCAGGAGCTGCGTACCATCTACGCGCCGACCGGCTCGGACCAGATCAATGTCGGCTTCCTCCAGCAGGACCGTTCCGTCGTCGCCTATGTCGATATCGAGGAAATGCTCTCCAAGCACTTTGCGGTGCTGGGGTCGACCGGCGTCGGTAAATCGACCGGCGTGTCGCTGCTGCTCAACGAGATCCTGAAAGCGCGGCCCAACCTGCGCATCTTCCTGCTCGACGTGCACAACGAATACGGCCGCTGCTTTGGCGACCGCGCGCTGGTGCTCAACCCGCGAAACCTGAAGCTGCCGTTCTGGCTGTTCAATTTCGAGGAAATCGTCGACGTGCTGTTCGGCGGCCGCGCCGGCGTGCCGGAGGAGCTCGACGTCCTCGCCGAAGTCATCCCGATGGCCAAGGGCATCTACACGCAATACCAGAACACCGATCGGCTCGGCCTGAAACGCGTCGATCCCAAGCAGATCGGCTTCACCGTCGATACGCCGGTGCCGTATCGTCTGGTCGATCTGATCTCGCTGATCGACGAGCGCATGGGCAAGCTGGAGAACCGCTCTTCGCGCATCATCTATCACAAGCTGATCTCGCGCATCGAAGCCGTGAAGAACGACCCGCGCTACGCCTTCATGTTCGACAACGCCAATGTCGGCGGCGACACCATGGCCGAGGTGATCAGCCATCTGTTCCGCCTGCCTGCCAACGGCAAGCCGATGACGGTGATGCAGCTCGCCGGATTCCCGGCGGAGGTCATCGATTCCGTCGTCTCGGTGCTTTGCCGCATGGCGTTCGATTTCGGCCTGTGGAGCGACGGCGTCTCGCCGATGCTGTTCGTCTGCGAGGAAGCGCACCGTTACGCTTCCGCCGACCGCAATATCGGCTTCGGTCCGACCCGCAAGGCCGTCTCGCGCATTGCCAAGGAAGGCCGTAAATACGGCGTCTATCTCGGCCTGATCACGCAGCGTCCCGCCGAGCTCGACGCCACCATCATCTCCCAGTGCAACACGCTGTTCACGATGCGTCTTGCCAACGATCGCGACCAGGCGCTGCTGCGCGCCGCGGTGTCGGATGCGGCCGCGAACCTGCTGTCCTTCGTGCCCTCGCTCGGCACCCGCGAGGTGCTGGCGTTCGGCGAAGGCGTCGCACTGCCGACGCGGTTGCGCTTCAAGGAGGTGCCGCCGCACCAACTGCCGCGCGGCGAAGCCACCATCGCGAGCGTGCCGTCGATCACGTCGGGTCACGACATGCATTTCGTCGGCGCGGTGCTCGAGCGCTGGCGCGGCGCGACCTCGCAGCGCGACGTCCCGAACGACCCGGTGTTCCAGGCGCCGACGGCCAAGACGCTGGCGCCGGCCGAGACACCGATGCTGCAGCCCTCGATGGGCCTCGATCCGGACCGCTTCTCGCTGCTGAAGAAGCCGCTGCGGTAGCTCTCGTGTCCCGGACGCGCTGCAGCGTGCAACGCTGCTGCGCAGAACCGGGACCCACACCACGCACACTGAACTCTCGGAGACATGGGTCCCGGCTCTGCAGCGCACCGCTGAAGGAGCGCTGCGCTGCGTCCGGGGCACGAGAACAGCACATTGAGGCGGCCTCCCGCATCGACTATGGTTGCCGGCCCCAAGCCGGAATCCATGCCCATGACAAAGCCCGCGCAACGCTTCCCCGCACCCGCTCTCGACACGCTCCCTGACGACATCCGCACCCGTCTCCTCGCCGTGCAGGAGAAGAGCGGCTTCGTACCCAACGTGTTTCTGACGCTGGCCTACCGGCCCGATGAGTTCCGCGCCTTCTTCGCCTATCACGACGCGCTGATGGAGAAGGACAGCGGCCTCACCAAGGCCGAGCGCGAGATGATCGTGGTGGCGACTTCGGCAGCCAACCAGTGCCAATATTGCGTGATCGCCCATGGCGCGATCCTGCGCATCCGCGCCAAGAATCCGCTGATTGCCGACCAGGTCGCGATCAATTACCGCAAGGCCGACATCACGCCGCGGCAAAAGGCGATGCTCGATTTCGCGATGAAGATCTCGGCCGACGCGCAACGGATATCCGAGGAGGATTTCGCAAGCCTCGCCCCGCACGGCTTCAGCGACGACGATATCTGGGACATCGCGGCGATCGCGGCCTTCTTCGCGCTGTCGAATCGTCTGGCGAATTTCACCGGCATGCGGCCGAATGACGAATTCTACCTGATGGGACGACTGCCCAAGACATGACGGAGCTCGACTGGACAGAAATCCTGCTGCGCCTCGGTGTCGCGACGCTTGCCGGCAGCGCGATCGGGCTCAACCGCGATCTGCATGGCAATCCGATCGGGTTGAAGACGCTCGGTATCGTCGGCCTCTCCACCGCGACCATAGTCCTGCTCGCGTTGCAGCTCGCCGAGCCCAGCAGAGTTGCCGATGCGACGAGCCGGGTCATCCAGGGCATCCTCACCGGCATTGGCTTCCTCGGCGCCGGCGTGATCGTCCACGAGAGTGATCGATTTCGCGTCCGCGGTCTGACCAGTGCGGCCTGCACGTTCCTTGCCGCGTGCCTCGGCGTCGTCTGCGGCGCCGGACAATGGAGGATCGTTGTGGTCGCGTTGGCGCTGGCCTTCGCTGTGCTCACGATCGGCCGCCGGATCGAGCACTGGGTGCACCGAATGCTCGGCGGCAAGGACGAGCAGCACGGGGATCACAGGCAAACGTAGCGCCCCTTGCTCAAATCTTCCGCTCGCAAATTGGTCTGAAGCGCTGATAATTGCCTCGACAAATTTCGCGGTGGTCGCTGGCTCGACGACCGTTCCGACCTGAGAGACATGATGGACAGCAGTGCTCACACTCCCGACGACGTCACATTCGACTTCCGCGAGCTATCGGCGCGCGACAAGTACAAGCTGCTGATCGGCACCGTCGTACCGCGGCCGATCGCGCTGGTGACGACGGTTGATCCCGCAGGGAAGATCAACGCAGCGCCATTCAGCTTCTTCAATTGCCTGTCGGCCGATCCGCCGATCCTCGCGCTCGGCGTCGAGAACCATCCGGACATGCGGTTCAAGGACACCGGTCTCAACATCCGCCTGACCGAGGTCTTCACCGTCAACATCGTCTCGCACGCGATTGCCGAGGCGATGCATGTCTGCGCCGTGCCGTTCGCGCCGGAGCATGACGAGTTGAAGGCCGCTGGGCTAACCGCCATGCCGGGCAAGACCGTGGCGTCGCCCTGGATCAAGGAAGCGCCGGCCGCGTTCGAATGCCGCCGCCATATCACGCTCGAACTCGGCAAATCGCGTCAGATCATCATGGGCGAGATTCTGTTCGCGCATTACCATTCAGACGTCGTCGACGCCGAACGCCTGCACATCGACCCTGCCAGGCTCGATGCCATCGCCAGGCTCGGCGGCAGCACCTGCGCGACCATTCGCGATCGTTTCGACATGGAGACGCCGACGCTGGACGACTACTGGAGCCAGCGGCAGGCGTAGCACTGCTTCAGGCCTCCTCGACCTCGAGCGTGATCGATACCTTGAGACACGGGTCGTGCTGGCTTTCCCGGACATCCACGACGACATGATGGGCCGTGCCGGCAACGAACGCGTCGCGAGCTATGGACACGCCGGTGAGCACCGCCTCCTTGCGCGCGCCTTCCGCGTTGGCGAAGTCCTGCCCGGTCTCATCGCGAATGAAGCGGCCGTTCTCGTGGATGTCGAAATGAAATCGGGGCATCGGCGCCTCAAAGGGTTGGCGACTGGTGCAAATAACGGTCGTCGAAATCGGCGAGTTCCAAAAGTTTCCGTTCGTCGAGCACGGTGGCGTGGCCCCGATGGAACTCGACGATCCCTTCCTGGCGCAATTGCTTGATGACGCGGTTGGCGTGAACTGCGGTAATCCCGAGCGCCTCGCCGATCTGCTCCTGGGTTAGCGGCATCTCGAAACTTGCCCCGTCGACGCGCCCGATGATCCTCAGGCGCTCGCGCAATTCGATCATGACATGGGCGAGCCGCGCCGGCGCAGGACGCTGGCCGACATTGACGATCCATTCGCGAAACATCGCGGCATCGATCAGCGTGTCGCGCCAGAACAGCTCGGCGACGACAGGCCTGCGACGATGCAGCTTTTGCAGCGTCTCGTGGCTGATGAAGCCGAGCGTCGCCGGCGTCAGCGTCGACAAATCATGGTCCATCACGTGCAGGAACAGGCTCATCAGGTCCGGAATCTCGCCGGGGATGTGGAGCGAAAGGATCTGCCGCTTGCCGTTTGCGATCGTCTTGGAACGCGCGCAGAATCCGTCGGCGATCAGGCAGCAGTCGGTCGCGCGCTCGCCGTCGCGCACCACCGCCGTTTCGGCGGGGTACTGCCGCACCGAAATCGGAAGGGCTTCGATTTCGCTGATATCCTCGTCCGCGATCGCGGACGAGATGCGCAGGCGCTTGATGAGCGCCGCGCGGATCGCGTCGCTGGGCACGTCGTTTGCTCCGGTCGTGGAGATGGAACTCATGGCGCCTCAGCGCCGTCGGGATAAAAACCCGCAATCCACCAGCCAGGTTCCAACAAAAGTTAAGGACGCGAATTGGCTGCACATGGTTGGCTTGGCGCTCGAAAGGGCAAACCATGACCAAAAAGCGCAACCGAACGCGTCCCGCCCTGTCCCTTCAGGAACGCCTGGACAAGTTCACACAGGACGCGCGTGCCGCGGCAAAGAAACTGCCGCCCGGCGCAGAGCGTCACGCGATGTTGCAGAAGGTCCGCGACGGCGAAGCCGCCTCCGAGATGGAGCGCGCGTTATCCTCACCCGCTCCACAGGCTCCGAAGTAGTCGGCGCGGCCCGAGGCCGCAAAGCACGCCAATGCTAGTGCTTGTCCATCAGCGGAAGCGCCGGCGCGAAGCGCTCCGCGAAGGTCAGTGTCCTGGCCTGGTGGACTGCGGCAAACGAAGCCGAGATTCCGACCGAAGCCACCGCGAGCAAGGCAATTGCGAAAACCATACGGCGCATGTTCGCCTCCTGTGTGAGCTCGATACCCCTATTGATGGGATGGCTCTGTTTCAGGACGGTTTCGTCGGCGCGGAAAATGATTTCGCTCAAGCGGCTGTGATCGGATTCGGCTTACCGGACCGCAAGTCGTAACCAACTCATAAGTATCGCTGTCGTTTTGCGGCCAGCACGAGCGGGGAATTTCACGCCCGCGATCACGATCATGAATCGCAAGACGGCCGCGACGAGCAGCATTTGCTCGATTTCGGAGTGTTCGAGGAATAGTCAGATGAAAATCGTCATCGAAAGGCTCAATGGTCTGTGGCACCTCATCGTCGGATCGAGTCGGATCCGCACGCCCTTCCTGGAAACCCAGGACCGCGCGCTGGTCGTCACTTACGCCCGGCGTGTCTACCCCGGCGCCAAGATCTTCCAGCGCGACTGATGCAAGCGGGCGCGCCTCAATCGTCCGATGCCGGGCCGCACCAGCCGGGCAGATAGACTGCGTCCTTGCTCTTGGCCGCGGCCAAGGCCTTCTCCAGCGCCTTGTCGAAATTGGCATCGACCGCCTTGCGCGTCAGCTTGCGGCGCAGGAAATCGGCCCACAGAAATTCGGAGAACGGCGTGGTGTCCTTGGCGAAGCCGCCCATGCGGCGGAGCTCGCCGGCAAGGCTGCGGAACGGATCGTCCTTGAGGTCGACGACCGATTTCGGCAGATCGCGGAAGGGGCGACGCTCGCCCTTGCTGTCGTAAGGATAGACCCAGCGCTTGTTGTCCATCACGCCCCAGAACGCCTCGCGCTCGACCATGCGGAGATCGCCGACAACCGTCACCAGCACCTGCTTGATGCCCTCGTCGTGCAGCGCGCGGCCGAGATGGTGATGGTCGATCACGTAGTAACGTCCGTCGGGTCCGTAGACGACGGGGATCATATGGGTGCCGAGCAGATCGGACTGCTTCTTCTTGTCGTGCTCGCGCCAGCGCTTGCGCTTCTCCTTGACCTCGCGCATGCCGACCGTCATCTGCGTTGGTCGAAGCGACAGGATCGGCACCGGGTGCACTCTCGGCTCGCGTGCGTTGGGGGTCATGATCGAGGCCTCTCGGTTGGTTGCCAAAGCTTGTGGTTGCGAAGGCTGGTCAGGGTTCCCGATTATGCCATGGGCCCTGCGGCGGCAACATGCGTTCGCAGCGCCAGGCGCCATTGTCCAAGCGATTGTTGCAGCGCAACCCGCGGCCCTGACACCGGGATGACAAGCCGCTCCGACGCTCGTTCGCGGCGCGGAAGACGGCGGGCGAAAAATGCTCAGACGATGATAATGCGAATGCGCAATGCACGTGCGCGGTGAGAAGATTTTCTGCAACCCCTGTGTCGCCTATGCTATCTAAAAATCGCTGCTTCGGAGTAATCCCCGCCCCATGAAATCCCAGCGGCCCATAACCTCGGACGACGAGCACAGGGTGCTCCAGTTCAGGCCGCGCACGACGCCTTCCCCGGTGGTCCACCGCGGCAGTGGCGTGGTCCAGCCGCTGCACGTGCATGCGGCCCCCGAACCGCTGGACCTGTCCCGCTACGAGCAACCGCGCGAGCAGCCGGACGACTTCCGCCACCGCATGCTCGCCAACATCGCGGCGCTCGCCTTCACCATCGCGCTGACCGCGATCGGGATCTGGCTCGCCGTCAGCATCGCCGACCTCCGCCGGACCCAGGATTGCGTGATGATGGGCCGCCGGGACTGCGTCAAGATCACGACCCCGCACATCTAGGCCCGGCCCCCGAAGCACCGTCCCCGGCGGAAACGGCTCCGGACCGGCATCCCCAGGCCTGTCCCCACCCCTGTCCGGCTCCATTGAACTCAGGGCGGCGCTCCGATATACGGGCTTCCGACCCGTCCAGAGGGGGGTTAGAGGGCGTCATTCGGGGCGCGACGCCCACCCACCGTGCCACTCTGGGATATCTGACAAATACCAGCAATATATCAAAGGCTTAGTGATGTCTTCCACATTCGATCAGGTCGCTACGATCATCGCTGAAACCTGCGACATCCCGCGCGACACGATCACGCCGGATAGCCATGCCATCGACGACCTCGGTATCGACAGCCTCGATTTCCTGGACATCGCGTTCGCGATCGACAAGCAGTTCGGCATCAAGCTGCCGCTGGAAAAGTGGACCCAGGAAGTCAACGACGGCAAGGCGACCACCGAGCAGTATTTCGTGCTGAAGAACCTGTGCGCGCGCATCGACGAACTGGTTGCCGCCAAGGGCGCGAGCGCCTAATCGGGCGGTCATGCAACTCGAATACTTCCACATGATCGATCGCATCGTCGACCTCAAGGTCGACGAGAAGACGATCGTCGTCGAGGCCCAGGTTCCCCAGGAGAGCACTGTCTTCGAGGGGCACTTCCCGGGCTATCCCTTGATGCCCGGCGTGCTGCTGATCGAATCGATGGCGCAGGCCTCGGGCTTTCTCCTGCTTGGCGTCTTGAAGTTCGAGCGCATGCCGATTCTCGCCGCGGTGAAGGAAGCCAAGGTGCGCGGTTCGGTGTTTCCGGGCGACCTGATGACCCTCGAGGCGAGCGTGGCCCATGAGGGCTCGGGCTATGCGATGACCGAGGCCAAGATCAGGGTCGGCGGCAAGCTGCGTGCGAATTCGACCCTCACCTTCACGCTGATTCCGTTCCCCAATGCGGATATGCGCGGATACATGGACGCGGTCGCAGCCCGCGTCGGCTTTCCGCAACAGGCCGTCTCGCCATGACTGACACCGCTTCGAAGCCGGGCCAGACGGAAGTCTGGATCACCGGCATTGGTCTTGCCACCTCGCTCGGCGAGGGTCTCGACGCCAATTGGGCCGCGCTGTCCGAGAAGCGCATCAATGTCGACGAAAAGGGCTTTGCGCCCTTCATCGTGCACCCGCTGCTGCCTGTTACCTTCGACAGCCAGATCCCCAAGAAGGGCGACCAGCGCCAGATGGAAGCCTGGCAGCGCATCGGCGTCTACGCCGCGGGCCTGGCGCTCGACTCGGCCGGCATCAAGGGCAACAAGGACATCCTGTCGAAAATCGACATGGTGGTCGCCGCCGGCGGCGGCGAGCGCGACCTCAACGTCGACACCGGCGTGCTCACCG
This sequence comes from Bradyrhizobium sp. CCGUVB14, assembly GCF_024199935.1. Taxonomy (NCBI): domain Bacteria; kingdom Pseudomonadati; phylum Pseudomonadota; class Alphaproteobacteria; order Hyphomicrobiales; family Nitrobacteraceae; genus Bradyrhizobium; species Bradyrhizobium sp. CCGUVB14. The sequence continues at coordinate 4,487,753 of NZ_JANADS010000001.1, read as the reverse complement.
CCGAGGCCAAGGGCGCCAATGCGCCGGGCTTCCTCAACGAGCGGCTGATGAGCGATCTCCGCCCGACGCTGTTCCTGGCGCAGCTCTCCAATCTGCTCGCCGGCAACATTGCCATCGTCAACGGTCTCGGCGGCACCTCGCGCACCTTCATGGGCGAAGAGGTCGCAGGCGCCGATGCCGCCCGCATCGCGCTGTCGCGCATCGCCTCGGGCGAGAGCGACATCGCGCTGGTCGGCGGCTCCCACAATGGCGAGCGCAAGGACCTCATGGTCCTCTACGAATTCGGTGACTTCAATCTGAAGGACAAGTTCGCTCCGGTGTGGGCGCGCAAGGACCACGCCGGCTTCGCGCTCGGCTCGGCCGGCGCCTTCCTGGTGCTGGAATCGAAGGCGCACGCTGAAGCGCGTGGCGCCAAACCGTACGCAAAACTGTCGAGCGTGGTGACGGATCTCGCCCGCCGCAAGCAATCCGGCGACATGGAAGCGACGCTGGAGAAGCTTTGGGACAAGCTGCCCAAGCGCGACGGCAAGGGCGCGATCATCTCGGGCGCGACCGGCGCGGAGCCGGCGACGTCGGAGGAGCGCGGCTTCCTGAAGAAGCACGGCGATTTCCCGGTGCGTGCGACCGGCACGATGTTCGGCCACACCATGGAAACCCAATTCCCGCTCGGCATTGCGCTTGCGGCGCTCTCGATCTCGCGCGGCGCGCTGTTCCCGCCGAACGATTCGACCGGGACCGAGGTTGAAATGCAGGGTGCGCCCACCCAGATCGTTGTGGTGGGAGCCGGACACTGGCGCGGCGAAGGCATGGCGCTGGTCGAGGCGATTGACTAGTTCTATCGGGGGACGATCGACATGACTGCACCACGCGACAAACTCGGGCGTCCCGTTGTCGTCGTTACCGGCATGGGCATCACGACCTCGCTCGGCGCCGGCAAGGCCGACAATTGGTCGAAGCTCGTCGCCGGCGAATCCGGCATCCGCACCATCACGCGCTTTCCGATCGACGGCCTGAAGACCACGATGGCCGGCACGGTCGACTTCGTCAGCGTCGATCCGTTCTCCTCCACCGGCCTGTCCGAGCGGATGGCTGAGCTCGTCACCCAGGAAGCCCTTGAGCAGGCCGGCATCGGCGCCAAGGGCGATTTTCCGGGTCCCCTCTTCCTCGCGGTCGCGCCGGTCGAAGTCGAATGGCCGCAGCGCCGCGAGCTCGGCCGCGCCGTCGGCGCGCCCGACTTCAACTATGACGATCTGCTGCGCATCTCCGGCGGCGGCAAGTACAACGCCTATCATCACCGCTTCATGTTCGGCTCGGTGGCAGCCCACCTCGCCGAGACCTTCGGCACCAAGGGCTCGCCGATCTCGCTGTCGACGGCGTGCGCGTCCGGAGCCACCTCGATCCAGCTCGGCGTCGAAGCGATCCGTCGCGGTGAGACCGATGCCGCGCTGTGCGTCGCCACCGACGGCACCGTGAATCCGGAAGCGCTGGTGCGCTTCTCGCTGCTGTCGGCGCTGTCGACCCAGAACGATCCGCCGCAGGCGGCCTCCCGTCCCTTCTCCAAGAACCGCGACGGCTTTGTCATGGCCGAAGGCGCTGGCGCCCTGGTGCTGGAGAGCTACGAAGCGGCGACCGCGCGTGGCGCAAAGATCCTCGGCGTGATCGCCGGCTGCGGCGAGCTCACTGATTCCTTCCATCGCACCCGCTCGTCGCCCGACGGCAAGCCGATCATCGGCTGCATGAACAAGACGCTGGCCGATGCCGGCATGACGCCGGACCAGATCGACCACATCAACGCGCACGGCACCGCGACGCCCGAGAACGACAAGATGGAGTACAACACGACATCGGCCGTGTTCGGCGATCTCCTGCAGAAGATCCCGGTCACCTCCAACAAGTCGATGGTCGGCCACACCATCTCGGCCGCGGGCGCGGTCGAGGCGATCTTCTCGCTGCTCACGCTCGAGCATCAGCGCATTCCGCCGACCATCAACTACGACAATCCGGATCCCACGATCCTGTTCGACGTCGTCGGCAACAAGGCGCGCGACGCCCGCGTCACTGCGGTGATGTCGAACTCGTTCGGCTTCGGCGGCCAGAACGCCTCGCTGATCCTGACCCGCGAACCGGCCTGACCGGACGCATGGCGCTGCTTTCCCTCAGCACGAAGATTCGCGCGCGGAATGCAGCCAAATCGATCGGTGGCAGCCTGATCGGCGCCGCCACCGTCGGCATGCTGAAGACCACGCGCTATTTCGATCCGGTCAAGACCTCGGACTTTTTCGCGCGCGTCACCCAGAAGATCGGCCCGCGCCTGCGCGAGCACCGCATCGGCCGCGCCAATCTCACCGCGGCGTTTCCGGAGAAGTCGCCGGAGGAGATCGAGCAGATCCTGATGGGCGTGTGGGACAATCTCGGCCGCGTCGGCGCCGAGTTCGCCCATATCGATCATGTCTGGGACTACGATCGCGCCCATCCGGAAAACAGCCGGATCGAGCTGCTGCCGCGCACCATCGAGCTGTACGACCAGATCAGGGACGACGGCAAGCCGGCGCTGATCTTCGCCTCGCATCTGGCCAACTGGGAATTGCCCGCGCTCGCTGCGCCCGCGCACGGGCTCGATGCCGCGATCCTCTACCGCCGGCCGAACATCGCCTCCGCCGACCGCATCATCCAGGAGATGCGCCAGGTCAACATGGGCACGCTGATCCCGGCGGGGCGCGATGCGCCGCTGCGGCTTGCGCAGGCGCTGCAGGACGGCAAGCACGTCGCCATGCTGATCGACCAGTATCTCACGGGTGGCGTCGAGGTCACCTTCTTCGGCCGCAAGACCCGCGCCAACCCGATGCTGGCGCGCCTGTTGCGCCAGGTCGAGTGCCCGATTCACGGCGTGCGCATCATCCGCTTGCCCGGCTTTCGCTTCCGCGCCGAACTGACGGAAGAGATTCCGCCGGTCCGCGACGCCGACGGCAAGATCGACATCCAGGGCACGACCCAGGCGATCACCAATGTGGTGGAAGGCTGGGTGCGCGAGCATCCCGAGCAGTGGCTCTGGCTGCATCGGCGGTGGCGGTAGGGCGTGGATGCCCGGGACAGGCCCGGGCATGACGACCAACGCGCCCCTACTGCTCCGGCAATCCTGCGTCGACCATGGACTGAACGAGCCGATCGCCCGCGACGACATAGATGGGACTCATGTTCTTCCTCGGCGGCCAAACGCTGAGCTTGGTCGTACCGGGGCGCAGCCTCAGCCCCTCCTCGATCGCCGCCCTCGCCTCTGCGACCCGGCCCGTTCTCTGATAGGCGGCGGCGAGGATCAAGTGCGAGCGGCCGGTCGCCGGCGTGATGGCGATCGAGCGTTGCAGCCAGGACACCGCGTCCTCGTTGCGCTCCATCAGAAGATTGGTCACGCCCGCGCCGAGCAGCCAGGTCCAGCGTGAGGCCGGCGGCGTATCGTAGCGATCGGCTTGCCGGAACGTTGCGAGCGCATCGTCGAAGCGGCCGAGAAACATCTGCCCGAGGCCGACCAGATACAGCGCGGAGCCGTCCCACGGATCGAAGCTCAAGGCCTTGGCGCAGGTGACGAGACTTTCGACGAAATGATTGGTCGCGCTGAGGAAGCGGCAAGTGGCCTCGAGCACGGGAATCGAATTCGGCTTGGCCCGCAACGCGCGCTCGAGCGTCGCATTGGCCTTCGTCTCGACGGTCGCGGCTTCGTCCGGGCTGAACCACACCATCTGGATGCCGCGCATCTGCAGCGAGGCCAGCGCGACGGCGAGATCGACATTGTCAGGGTCTTCGTCCAGCGCCTTCTGCAGCATGGTCTGCGCCGCACCGAAGCGCTCGCGCGTGGTCTGGTTGATCGAGGCGAGCGCCTGCTCGACCGCGACCCTGTCGCCGCCCGTGGATGCTTTCCGGTTTGCGGACGGTGTGGCGCTGGGCTCCAGCAACTCGTTGAGGCGGCGCGCCAGCACATGCCCGACGCCGGCGACGAGCCGCGACTGCTGGATTTGTGCATCCGCCTCCTCGCCGCTGACCGACGCGGCGGCGACCGCCTGAACCTCGCCGCTGCCGGTCTTGAGGATGCGGGCCCGCAAGGTCCAGGACTGATCGCCGCGCTGCAGCTCGCCGCGAATCTCGTAGTCGGGCGCTGCGGTCACCGCATTTGCGCTCTCGACACCCGCCGTCGCGCGCGGCGCGACCACGCTGATGTTCTGGATCTTGGCAAAGCCATCGGTGAGGCGGCCGGTGGCGTCAGCCGCCATCGTCGCTCCGCGCGGATCGTTGCTCTCGTCAACGATGGCCGTCACGGCGATCCGCGGCGGCGTGCGCTTGAACAGGAAATCGGGCTTCAGCACCGGGGCTGCGACCGCGAGCCCGATGATGATGACGCAGAACGCGGCCACAGCGCCGATCACGGCCGGGTTGCGCAGATTGAAGACAGAGCGCCGTGCCGGTGCCGCGCCGGCCAGAGAGAGGCTTGGGGGGATCAGTTGCTTCGTTTCGCCGGCTTCAAGCTGGATCAGCAGCGCGCGGAGCTGTGCTCAGCCGATGGCGTTGCAATCAAGCTCCGGCCCAAGACCTTCGAGATGCTGCGGTTGTTCGCGACCAGCGGCGGCCGGGTGCTGAGCAAGCAGGAGCTGATGGAGGCGGTCTGGCCGAACGTGCATGTCGGCGAGGACAGCCTGTTCCAGTGCATTCGCGAGCTTCGCACCGCGCTCGGCGACGAGCGGCGGCAGCTGATCAAGCTCGCCTCCGGCGGCGGCTACCTGCTGGCGGCGGAGGTCGAGACCGAGGCCGAGGTGAGCGCGGCTCATGCCGAGGTGCAGCCCGCGATTGCGGCCGGGCCATCGCTCGCGGCGGAGGCCGTGGCGGATAGGGCAACTGTGTCGAAAAAGCCCGAAAAGTCTCCCTGAAACGTAAATATCAGAAAGCTTCAGAAATGAGCCAACCCCTTATCAGGACACCACTCCCACCCCAGTGCGATGAATCCCGTCGAGGACTCGCGAGTGCCGGGGGACGTGGTGAGGACGGGGAAAGATTGTTTCAAAGCGACCCGCCGCCTGCGGGCCGCGCTGCTGACATCGTCGGCGCTGGCCTTGGCGTGGACGCTGCCGGCCACCCCTGCCCGCGCGCAGGATGCAACCTGGCTCGCCTCGCCCGGCACCAACAAATATGACCGCGGCACCAACTGGAGCTCCGGCACGGTGCCATCGGGCACCGCCTTCTTCGGCGCGTCGAGCACCACCAGCCTCTCGATTCCATCCAATGACCAAGCCAACACGACCGACGTCGGCGGCTGGACGTTCAACGCCGGGGCCGGAAATTACACCTTCGCCAACGGCCAGATCCTGAATTTCAACGGCGCCGGCATCGTCATCAATGGCGGCAGCGCCACCATCAACGCCGTCGACGGAAGCATCAATTTCCTCAACGCCAGCTCGGCCGGCGGCGCCACCATCAACAACGACAATGCCACCAGCGCGGTGAATTTCTATAACACCAGCACGGCGGGCACCTCGACCATCACGACCTACGGCAGCGTGAATTTCTACGACGCCAGCACGGCTGGCAACGCCCACATCACCGTCAATTACAATGGCGATGATGGAGGGTGGCTGTTCTTCAACAACACGAGCTCGGCGGGCAGCGCCACCATCACCAACAACATGCACCTGTCCTTCAAGGACAGCAGTACAGCGGGCAGCGCGACCATCACCAACAACGGTGGCATGAATTTTTCCGGCGCCAGCACGGCTGGTGACGCGACCATCATCAACAATACGAACAGCCATCTGAGTTTCTCCGGCACCAGCACGGCCGGCAACGCTGCCATCATCAACACTGCCGGCACCGTCGATTTTTCCGCATCCACGGGCCCTGCCGGGGACGGCAAGCTCAGCGCCGGCTCGATTGCGGGCGCGGGCAATTTCTTTCTGGGCGCACGCGAGCTCACTGTCGGCGGCAACAATCAGAGCACCGAAGTGAGCGGCGTGATCAGCGACTGCGGCACGAGCCCGACCTGCTCCGCGGCGGGCGCGACCGGCGGTTCACTGGTGAAGACCGGCACCGGCACGCTGACGCTGTCGGGAGCGAACACCTATACCGGCGGCACCACGATCAATGGCGGCACGTTACAGCTCGGCAGTGCCAGCGGCGTCGGCGCCATTGTGGGGACCGTCAACGTTGGCGCCAGCGGCAGGTTTAGCGTCGTCAACGCAGACACCAGCGGCATCACTGGCATCTCCAACGACGGAACCACGATCTTCCAAAACGCAAACAGCGCTGGCTCGGCCAGCATCGCGAACACCGGCACCGTCAACTTCTACGACCGCAGCACGGCTGACAGTGCCAGCATCACCAACAACAACATCCTGGCCTTCAACAACTCGAGCACGGCGGGCAGCGCTGGCATCACCAACAACGGCCTTACGTCTTTCCGCGACACCGGCACGGCCGGCAGCGCCACCATCACCAACAGCGGCAGCTTGATATTCTACGGCACGAGCACGGCGGGCAGTGCCGCCATCACCAACAACACCTATGGCCAGATCGGCTTCTACGACTCGAGCACGGCCGGAAACGCCAGCATCACCGGCGGCGACCGCACCATCATCGGCTTCTACAATTCGAGCACGGCTGGCAGCGCCACCATCAGCCTCAACGGCTATGCCGGCTCGTTGAGTTTCCACGGCACCAGCACGGCCGGCAGCGCCACCATCACCCTTGCAAGCACCAACAGCGCGTTATTCTACGACACCAGCACCGCTGGCAGCGCGACGATCAACAACGGCGGGCAGTTCTACTTCTACGGTTCGAGCACGGCCGGTCATGCTGGCATCACCAACACCAACTCAATCGATTTCAACCAAACCAGCACGGCGGGAAACGCAGCCATTACCAACAACGGCGTGTTGACCTTCAGCGCCTCGAGTACCGCAGCAAGCGCAACCATTACCAATAATTTCGCGATGTTTTTTTATGGCGCCAGCACGGCGAGCAGCGCGACCATCAACAACGCCTATAATATATTCTTCGACGGCACCAGCACGGCCGGCAATGCCGTCATCACCAACAACGGCAACGGGCTCTTCGGTTCCGTCGGAAACACTTATTTCGCGGGCAACGCGACCGCGGGCAATGCGCAGCTCATCAACAACGACCCGAACGCCGTGTTCGATTTTTCCGGCAGCTCCGGCCCGAACGGCGACAACAAGCTCAGCGCCGGCTCGATCGCCGGCAACGGCACCTTCTACCTCGGCGCCAATGCGCTGACGGTCGGCGGAAACAATCTGTCGACCACCGTCAGCGGCGTGATCGTGGACGGTGGCAACTTCGGCGGCGTCGGCGGCTCGCTGGTGAAGATCGGCACCGGCACGCTGACGCTAACGGGCGCCAACACTTATACCGGTGGCACCACCTTTGCCGGCGGAACGGTCAGCGTCGCCTCGGACGCCAATCTCGGCGACCTCGCGGGCGGCCTGACCTTCAACGGCGGCACCCTCCAAATATCAGGCACGACATTCAACACCACCGCACGCAGCATCAATCTGGGCGCCGGCGGCGGCACATTCGACATTGCGGACGCAACCAACAATTTCGTGCTCAGCCAGGATCTCAGCGGCGGCAGGCTGACCAAGTCCGGCGCCGGCACGCTGACCCTGACCGGCGCGGAAACTTTTTCCGGCGCCACGGTTTCCGCAGGCACGCTGGTGTTCAGCGGCAATGCCACGGCCGGCAACGCCGTCATCACCAACAGCGGCAATGTGCTGTTCGACGGCAATTCGACGCCCGGCAACGCGCAGCTCTCCAACGCCACATCCAGCGCCGTCTTCGACCTCTCGATGAGCACCGGCCCCAATGGCGACAACAAGCTCACCGCCGGCTCGCTCGCCGGAAGCGGTACGTTCGAGCTTGGCGGCAAGCAGTTGACGATTGGCAGCGACAATCTGTCGGCCAATGTCACCGGCGTGCTCGCTGACGGCGGATCGGGCGGCGGCACCGGCGCCTCACTGGTGAAGGTCGGTACGGGGCGGCAGACCCTGTCGGGCGTCAACACCTACACCGGCGCGACAACGATCGATGGCGGCACGCTGGCGGTGAACGGCGATATCACGGCGTCGAGCGGCGTCACCGTGAACAGCGGCGGCGCGCTCGGCGGCACCGGCATCGTCGGCAACACCATGATTGCAAGCGGCGGCGCGCTTGCGCCCGGCAACTCCATCGGCACGCTGACGGTGAGCGGCAACCTGACGTTCACGGCGGGCAGCTTCTACCAAATAGAGGCCTCGCCGACAGCCGCCGATCGCACCAATGTCACGGGGACGGCGACACTCACGGGCGCCATCGTGCAGGCGATCGCCTTGGCCGGCAGCTTCCGCGCGCAGACCTACACCATCCTGAACGCGACCGGCGGGTTCGGCGGCACGCAGTTCGCCGGGATCACCAGCAGCAGCTTCTCCCCCGGCGCGCGCAACCCGCACCTGACTTACGACGCCAACAACGTCTATCTCGTGCTCGATCCCGGCACGATCGTGCTGCCGGCAGGCACGGGCGCCAACCAGAGCAGCGTCGCTGGCGCCATCAACAAGGCGGTCGAGGGCGGCGCAACGCCGCCGGCCGGCTTCGACGCGCTGCTCAACATGGGCAACCCGCAGCTCAACCACGCGCTCGGCCAGGTCTCCGGCCAGCCCGGCGCGGCCAGCACGCAGGGCGCGTTCAGCGCGGCGCAGCAGTTCGTCAACATGCTCGATCCGCTTGGCGGCGGCACCGACGGCGAGCGCGGCGCGGCCGGTGACGGCGGGACGCTGGGCTACGCCGCCACAAGCCCGCGCGACACCAGGGTGCGCGAGGCCTATGCCGCGGTGACGCCGCGCGAGGCGAGCGCAGATGTCATCGACCGCCGCTGGGGCGTGTGGGCCTCCGGCTATGGCGGCGCCAGCACGCTGAACGGCAACGCGGCATCAGGGTCGAGCACCACCACCAGCCGCATCTACGGCACCGTGGTCGGCGCCGATTATCGCGTCTCTCCAAACACGCTGCTCGGCCTCGCGCTCGGCGGCGCCGGCTACAATTTTTCGCTGTCCGACAACCTCGGCAGCGGCCGCGCCGATCTGTTCCAGGCCGGCCTCTATACCCGCCACAGTTTCGGCCCGGCCTACATTTCCGCGGCCTTCGCCTATGGCTGGCAGGACGTCACCACCGATCGCACCGTGACGGTGTCAGGCACGGACAAGCTCACCGCGAACTTCAAGGCGAGCACCTTCTCAGGCCGCCTCGAAACCGGCCGGCGCTTCGCACCGATCCCCGCCTCCAGCTTTGGCGTCACGCCCTACGCGGCGGTGCAGGCGACAACCTTCCATCTCCCCGGCTACGGCGAGACCGCGCTCGTCGGCAGCAACCAGTTCGCACTGTCCTACACCTCGCAGGACACCACCAATGTCCGCACCGAACTCGGCGCCCGCACCGACCAGCGTATCCTGGTCAACGACGGCGTGCTCACGCTACGCGGCCGCCTCGCCTGGGCCCACGACACCAACACCAACCGCTTCGTCAATGCAGCCTTCCAGACGCTGCCCGGCGCCGCCTTCACCGTCGGCGGCGCGCAGCCGGCTGCGGACTCCGCGCTGGTCGGCAGCCGCGCCGAGATGAAATGGCGCAATGGCCTGTCGCTCGCAGGCATGGTCGAGGGCGAGTTCTCGCAGAGCACGCAGACCTACACCGGCAAGGGCATGGTGCGTTATGAGTGGTAGACGGCACATCGGCTTCGCCGCGATCGTATTGATGGCTGCATTGCTGGCCACGCCGGCCCTCGCTCAAAGCATCACCGTTCCGGCCGGCAACACCAACACGATGTCCGGGCCGATCGGCGGCGCCGGCGATATCGTGCTCGATGGCGGCGGCACGCTGGTGCTGTCCGGCGCCAATACCTACACCGGCGGCACAACGATCTGCGGCACCGCCTGCGGGGTCGCCGGCGGCAGCAGCGTGCTGCAAATCGGCGTCGATACGGTGGGTACGCCTGGCGCGATCACCTCGTCGGCGATCGGCACGGGCACGCTGACCTTCGACGGCGGCACGCTGCAGGCCGGCGGCAACTACACCATCGCCAATGCCACGCAGATCAACGCGACCGGCGCCACGATCGATTCCAACGGATACACCCTCACCTATTCCGGCAACATCGCCGACGCGGCAGGACAATCGGGCAGCCTGCTGCTCAAGACCACCAACGGGAACGTGATCCTGTCCGGCACCAACACCTATTCCGGCGGCACCACAATAGTCGGCGTCATCAACTTTGCCAGCGGCAAGGTGGTGGTGACCAACGGCAGCGCGTTCGGCACCGGTACGGTCACCTTGCAAAACGTCTGGATCCAGACCAGCGGCACAAGCGACGTGACCTTCGCCAACAATTTCAAAATCGATCAGTCCACCAGCGGCAGCCTCCTCGACGCCAAAGGCAAGACGTTGACGATCTCCGGCAACATCACCGACGGCACCGGCGCCGGCAAGCTGATAATCGCGGATACTTCGTTCAATTTCAGCCAAGTGGTGTTCCTCGGTGCCAACACCTACACAGGTGGCACCACAATCAGCCTCGGGAACCTGGTGCTTGGCGATGCCACCCACACCGCGTCCATCACCGGCCAGGTCACCAACAACGCCTACTTCTATATCCGCAACGCCGATACCTCGGCGATCACGGCTCTGGCCAATAACAGCGAGACGGAGTTCTCCGGCACGACGACCGCGGGCACGATGACCATCACCAACAAGGGTGGTGTCTCCTTCCTTAACGCGAGCAGCGCCGGGAACGCCACGATCAACAACTATTTCAGCAACGCGACCAACGATAATTACACTGGCAGCGTGACCTTCGGCACGTTCGGGGGCACCGATACCAGCAGCGCCGGCAACGCCAAGATCAACAACATCCATGGCTACACCGCGTTTAACGCGGCGACCAATGCCGGGACTGCCACCATCATCAACACCTTCAGTGGCAACACCGTGTTTAATGATCAGTCGTCGGCGGCCGGAGCGACGATCACGAACAGTGATGATGGCACGACCTGGTTTCAGCTCTCTTCGACTGCAGGCAACGCCGTCATCACCAACACTTCCGGCGGCTCGACAAGCTTCTACAACAATGCAACCGGCGGCAACGCGCAATTCATCGCCGACGGCACCGGCTATGTCGACTTCAGCCAGAGCAGCGGCACGAACGGCGACGGCCGGATCACGGCCGGCTCGATCGCCGGCTCCGGCTTCTACTACATCGGGGGCGGCAACACGCTAGTGGTCGGCAGCAACAGCCTCTCGACGACGGTCAGCGGCGTGATCGCCAATCTCAATCCCGACCCATCGTGCGGCTGCGGCGCGGCGGGTCCGGCCAATCTGGAGAAGACTGGCAGCGGCACGCTGACGCTGTCCGGCGCCAACACCTATACCGGCACCACCGTCGTGAACGGTGGCCTGCTTCAGGTCGACGGCTCGATCGCATCCTCGAGCCAGACCACGGTGAACGCCGGCGGTGCACTCTCCGGCGCAGGCACCGTCGGCAATACGTTGATCGCCAGCGGCGGCATCCTGCTCGCCGGCAACGGCACGCCGGGCTCACGGTTGACAGTCGCGGGCAATCTCGCCTTCCAATCGGGCGCGTTGTATCTCGTGACGGTCAACACGAACGCGGCGACGTCGGTCAACGTCTCCGGCACGGCATCGCTCAACGGCGGCGTCGGTGTGAGTGTGGCGCCCGGCAGCACGGTTCAAAAGCAATATACCATCGTATCGGCGAGCGGCGGCCGAACCGGGACGTTCACCAGCCTCGCGGCAACAGGCGTACCGGCCGGTTTTGCTGCGAGCCTCAGCTATGATGCCACCCATGCCTATCTGAATTTCGCGCTCGACTATGGCACCCGGACCGACCTCAACACCAACCAGAAGACGATCGCGACCACGCTGCAAAACTTCTTCGACGCCAATGGCGGCATCAACGCAGCCTTTGTCGCGCGCTCCACAAACGGCCTGACCCAGCTTGCGGGCCAGGGCGCGACGGGATCGCAGCAGACCACGTTCGGCGCCATGAGCCAGTTCATGGGATTGCTGACCGATCCGTTCGCAGCCGGGCGCGATGGCGGCACCGGCGGCGCCAGCGCGGTGCCCTTCGCAGAGGAAAGCGCCTCGCTCGCAGACGTCGCGCGCAGCGGCGATGCGCGTGATGCGTTTGCCAGCATACCCCGCAAGGCCCCGGAGCAGCTTGCCTTCGATCAGCGCTGGAACGTCTGGGCCGCGGCCTTTGGCGGCTCGCAGAGCACCAGCGGCAATGCAGTGCTGGGCTCGAACAACACAACGAGCAGCCTCTACGGCACCGCCGTCGGCGCCGACTACCGCATCTCGCCGAACACCATCGTCGGCTTCGCGCTCGCCGGCGGCGGCACCAGCTTCAACGTGAGCGGGCTCGGCGGGGGCCGCTCGGATCTGTTCCAGGCCGGCGCCTTCCTGCGCCACAATGTGGGCGCGGCCTACATCACCGGCGCGCTCGCCTATGGCTGGCAGGATGTCACCACCGATCGCACCGTGACGGCCGCCGGCATCGATCGCCTGCGCGCCGAGTTCAACGCCAATGCGTGGAGCGGCCGCATCGAGGGCGGTTATCGCTTCATCGCACCCTGGACCAGTGGCGTTGGCCTCACGCCCTATGCTGCAGGCCAGGTCACGAGGTTCGACCTGCCCGCGTATGCGGAATCCGTCGTCTCCGGAAACAACAATTTCGCCCTCGCCTACGCGGCCAAGAGCGTGACCGCCACGCGCAGTGAGCTTGGCTTGCGCACCGACAAATCCTTTGCCCTGCCGGACGGCATCCTCACGCTGCGCGGCCGCGCTGCCTGGGCGCACGATTTCAATCCGGATCGCACCGTCGCCGCGACGTTCCAGGCGCTGCCCGGCACGAGCTTCGTCGTCGGCGGTGCACGACCAGCCGCCGACTCCGCCCTCACCACCGCCTCTGCCGAGATGAAGTGGCTCAACGGCTGGTCAGCGGCGGCAAGCTTCGAGGGCGAGTTCTCCAGCGTCACGCGCTCCTACGCCGGCAAGGGCATGGTGCGTTACGCGTGGTAGGAAGGCATTGTTCGGAGCCTTTTTGCTTAGATCCGGAGAACGTAATAGCGTGAGTGGGCCTCGCCGCCCGGGTCTTATGAGACCGCGGGCTGGAAGCCCACCTTGGATTGCTGAGGAACGTCAGGCGCCGGCGAGCTCGGCGCGGCGAAGACTGACCTGGACGCCGACCTGGTTGATCGCATGAGCAATCGGCGGCGACGATTTCGCAACGGCGACCGTCACGCTATCCATCATGTCGAAGCGTCGCAGCAGTCCTGCAGCGATCGTCTCGCCGAGGGCTTCCAGGGTCTGGAATTTGCCGGACGCTGCGATCTGCACCGCCTCATCCACCACGGCGTCATACCGCACCGACGAATCCAGATCGTCGCTAAGGTGGGTCCGGACCTCCTGCAGATCGGCAAAAATATCAAAACTGAACTTTTGTCCGAGCGTTCGCTCTTCCTCGAACAGGCCGTGATAGCCGTAAGTCTGAAGTCCGGTGATTTTGATTGACGTCAGCATGGGCAGCTCCAGATGAAGCATTTTGATCGGGGTTGCCCCCAATCGCCCAGGCGAGCGGCAGATGCCCCGCGCTTCCCGATGGTGCTCCATCCGATGTCGCCAGTCACGCGAGGCCGTCAGCGTTATCAGCTTTCCGCAATGCCGACAATGAACATCATCGTGCTGGGCTCGGCAGGCGGCAGGATATTGTTCTGCTCCTGTTTTGCCCGACGTGTCAAATGACCGGCAACTCGCACGCCGCGGTTCTACTGTGCATGGGGTTGTTTTGCGGAATCGCGTTGCGGAGCGGTCGCCGCAACGCCTAGCGCCCCGTCTTCACCTTGGTCCAGAGCCGGTTGATGATCCGCTGGGTGGCGGGATCGCGGGCGGTGATGACGAACAGCTTTGCGAGCGTGGTGTCGTCCGGATAGATGTTCTTGTCACCCAGGATCTTCGGGTCGACCAGCTTCTGGCTGGCGAGATTGCCGTTGGCGTAGGACAGGAAGTCCGAGTTCTTGGCGGCGACGTCGGGCCGATAGAGATAGTTGATCAGCTCGTAGGCTTCCTTGACGTTCTTGGCATCCGCGGGGATCGCGAGATTGTCGAAGAACATCTGCGCGCCCTCCTTCGGGATCGCGTAGCCGATCTCGACGCCGCTTTTGGCTTCCGCCGCGCGCGCGCGGGCCTGCATGATGTCGCCGGACCAGCCGACCACGAAGCAGATCTCGCCGGTCGCGAGCGCGCTCAGATATTCGGAGGAGTGAAATTTTCGTACGAACGGTCGGACCTTTGCGACGACATCGGCGGCCTTTTCGAGGTCGGCCTGCTTGGTCGAGTTCGGATCGAGCCCGAGATAGTTCAGCGCCGCCGGAAAGATGTCGTCGGCGGAGTCGAGCATGTGCACGCCGCAGTCTTTGAATTTTGCCAGGTTCTCCGGCTTGAAGACGATGTCCCAGCTGTCGATCTTCGCGTCGGGTCCGAGGATCTGCTTCAGCTTGGCGACGTTGTAGCCGATGCCCGTCGTGCCCCACATGTAGTTCGCGGCAAAGTCGTTGCCGGGATCGTAGGTCGAAAGATTCTTGGTCACCATCGGCCAGGCATGGCTAAGGTTCGGCAGCTTCGACTTGTCGAGCTTCTGGAAGATGTTCGCCTTGATCTGGCGCTGCAGGAAATAGGCGGTGGGCACCACGACGTCGTAGCCGGACTTGCCGGCCATCAGGCGCGTCTCCAGCGTCTCGTTGGCGTCGAAGGTGTCGTAGACCACCTTGATGCCGGTCTCCTTGGTGAAGGCCTCGAGGACGTCGGGCGCCATGTAGTTCGACCAGTTGTAGAAGTTGACGACGCGCTCCTCGGCCCCTGCGGGAGGCGACATCAACGTCAGCGCTGCGGCGATTGCAAAACCAAGGCAAAGCCTGGAGCGGCTGACGTTCGTCATCTCAGGTTGACCTCTTGCGTCCGCGTATCGCGTCCGACAGCCGCTCCAGCGCGGTGTCGAGCGTCTGGTCCTTCTTGGCGAAGCAGAAGCGGACCACCGAGGTCACGGGGTCCTGCTCGTAGAACGCCGAGACCGGGATCGCCGCGACCTTGTAGTCCTTGACGATGCGCCAGCAGAACTCGGCATCGCTCTCGTTGAGCCCGAGCGGCGACAGGTCGACGGTGAGGAAGTAGGTGCCCTGCGACTTCAGCACGGGGAAGCCGAGGCTCTCCAGCCCCTTGGTCAGGCGGTCCCTGCTCCGGGTCAGATCCTTCCGCATCGACAGGAAGTACTCGTCCGGCTTGCCGAGGCCGTAGGCAACGGCGGCCTGCAGGTTCGGCGCGGTGGTGAAGGTCAGGAACTGGTGCACCTTGGCCGCGACGCGCAACAGCGGCGGCGCGGCGCAGACGAAGCCGATCTTCCAACCGGTCAGCGAGAAGATCTTGCCGGCCGAGCCGACCTTGATGGTGCGGTCGCGCATGCCGGGGATGGTAATCAGCGGGATGTGCTTGTGCTCGTCGAAGGTGACGTGCTCCCAGACCTCGTCGCAGATCGCGATGACGTCGAACTCCTGGCAGTAGCGCGCCAGCAGCTCAAGGTCCTCGCGTGGATAGACCACCGCGGACGGATTCAGAGGATTGTTGAACAGCACCGCCTTGGTCTTTGAATTGAAGACGCTTTTCAGCATGTCCTCATTCAGCCGCCAATGCGGAGGCTCAAGACGTACGAGCCGCGGAATGCCGCCGGCCTGGCGGATGATCGGCAGGTAGGAATCATAGACCGGCTGGAAGCAGACCACCTCGTCGCCGGGCTGCACCACCGACAGGATCGCCGAGGTCAGCGCCTCGGTGCCGCCGGAGGTCACCATCACCTCGCTCATCGGATCGAGCTTGAGGTCGTGCCAGTGGCCGTAATGGGTCGCGATCGCCTGGCGCAGTTCCGGGATGCCCATCATCGACGGATACTGGTTGTAGCCGTTGAGCGAGGCGTCGGCGGCGGCGCGGCGGATGTCCTCGGGGCCGGGATCGTCAGGGAAGCCCTGGCCGAGATTGATGGCGTTGTTGTCGCGCGCGGCCTGCGACATCGCCTCGAAGATGGTGACGGGAAGGTCGGCGAAGACCTTGTTCAGCGAGGAGCTCTTGGTCGTCATCGCCGGGCTAGCCACCGACCTTGCTGGGAAGACCCGCCGCCTTCCAGCCGAGCATGCCGCCGGCCAGATGCTTGTCGTAAGGCAGGCCCGCCTCTTGCGCCGCGAGCGAGGCGGTCACCGAGCGCTTGCCCGAACGGCAGGCGAACACGACCTCCTTGCCTTGCGGATCCGGGATTGCCTTGGGATCGAAGGTCGAGAGCGGCACGACCACGCCGTAAGGGTAGGCCTCGGCCTCGACCTCGTTCGGCTCACGGACGTCGACGAGCAGATAGCGGCCCTCCGCGACACCCTTGGACACTTCCTCGGGGGTCAGATCCTGTACTTGATTTGCCACATCATCCTCCAACGTCGCAGGGCGCGCCCGCCGGGGCGATCCCGGCCGGCGGCAACCTCGCCTCTCGGCATGCGAAAATCAAGCGCTACAAAGGCTTGAGCTGCCTTGCGCAAGTTAAAGCTAAATCGCAGCGACTTGAAGTGCGCTTTGAATCCGGCGCTAGATCGTCACCTGCGTACCGACCTCGACCACGCGGCCAGAGGGGATCTGGAAATAGTCGGTGGCGTCGTTGGCGGAGCGGCTGAGCGAGATGAACAGCCTATCCTGCCAGCGCGGCATCCCCGAATGGGCGGCGGGCTTGAGCGCCCTCCGCGACAGGAAGAACGAGGTCGACATGATGTCGAACTGCCAGCCGAGCTTGCGGGCGATCGCCAGCGCCTTCGGCACGTTGGGCGATTCCATGAAGCCGAACTTCAGCGTCACCTTGGAGAACGTCGGTGAGATCTGCTCCAGCTTCACCCGCTCGGCCGGATCGATCCGCGGGGTCTGCGCGGTCTCGATGGTGAGAATGACATTCTTCTCGTGAAGCACTTTGTAGTGTTTCAGACTATGCATCAGCGCCGTCGGCGCGCTCAGGGGATCGCTGGTCAGGAACACGGCCGTGCCGGGCACCCGCTGCGGCGGGCGCTTCTCCAGCATCGCCACGAGGTCGGCCAGCGGGAATTCCAGCTTGCGCGACTTCTCGAACAGCAGCCGGCTGCCGCGCCGCCATGTGTACATCATGATGATCATGAGCGAGCCGAGCGCGAGCGGCACCCAGCCGCCCTCAAACACCTTGAGCAAATTGGCGGCCAGGAAGGTCAGGTCGAGGAACAGGAACGGCGCGATCAGGGCGGCCGCCCACAGCGGCGACCACTTCCAGGCCTTCCAGATCACGACAAAGCCCATCAAGCCGGTGACGACCATCGTGCCGGTCACGGAGATGCCGTAGGCCGAGGCGAGCGCGCTGGACGAGCGGAACAGCAGCACCATCATGATCACCGCGACCAGCAGCAGCTGGTTGATGCGCGGGATGAAGATCTGGCCGGAATGGGCTTCAGAGGTATGGCGAATTTCGAATCGGGGCAGCAGCCCGAGCTGGATCGCCTGGCGCGTCAGCGAATAGGCGCCGGTGATGACGGCCTGGCTCGCGATCACGGTGGCAGCCGTGGCCAGCACGACCATGCAGCCGCGGAAGATGCCTTGCGGGAACAGCTGGAAGAACGGGCTCTCGATCGCGCCGGGCTCGCCGAGGACGAGGGCGCCCTGCCCCAGATAGTTCAGCGCCAGCGACGGCAGCACGATGAACAGCCAGGCGGTCTGGATCGGCCGCTTGCCGAAATGGCCGAGGTCGGCATAGAGCGCCTCGGCGCCGGTCACGGCCAGGAACACGGCACCCAGCGTCACGAAGCCGATGATGCCGTGGTGGAACATGAAGGACACGGCGTAGAATGGGTTCAGCGCCAGCAGCACCTGCGGCTGCGCGATGATCGGATGGATCGCGGCGATCGCAATCACCGCAAACCAGACGCACATCACGGGTCCGAAGAACGCCGCAACGCGGGCGGTGCCGCGCGACTGCACGGCAAACAGGAACACCAGGATCACCACCGTCAGCGGAACGATGTAGGGCTCGAACCGCAGCGTGACGTCCTTCATACCCTCCAAGGCCGACAGCACCGAGACTGCCGGCGTGATCACGGCGTCGCCGTAGAACAGGGCGCCGGAGATGATGCCGAGCAAGACGATGGTCGCCCCGCCGGTGCCGACCGCGCGCTGGGCCAGCGCCATCAGGGCCAGCGTGCCGCCCTCGCCGTTGTTGTCGGCGCGGAGCAGGATGACGACGTATTTGAGCGTCACCACAACGATCAGCGCCCACAGGATCAGCGACACCACGCCGAGAACGGCCGCCGGCGTCGGCGCGCCTTCCGCGCCTGAGGCCGCCATCACCGCCTCGCGGAACGCGTAGAGCGGGCTGGTGCCGATGTCGCCATACACCACGCCGATACTGCCGAGCGTCAGCGCGCCGAAGCCGGCGGTGGTGTGGGCATCGCCATGCCCGTTGGCCGCCGCCGTTTCCGGGGCGGGAACTGCTACGTCACTTGTCATGGGAGAGCCTAGTGGCCTCTAAATGCTTCACTGCACAACGGCGGAAGAGAGCGCGCGGCTTATAGTCCTGCGCTGCCGGCATAGCCTAGCCCGATTCTGGGCCCTTGGCATGCAAAATCCGCATAGGTCCGTCAATTGCGTCCCGATGGAGGTTTCAGATGGTGACTTGGGTTCCGACTTCAACCACCCGCCCCGTCGGAATCTGGAAATAGTCGGTGGCGTCATTGGCCGAGCGGCTGAGCGCGATGAACAGGTGGTCTTGCCAGAGCGGCATGCCCGACTGCGCCGACGCCTTCAGCGAGCGCCGCGACACGAAGAACGACGTCGACATGATGTCGAACTGCCAGCCCTGCTTGCGCGCGATCGCGAGCGCCTTGGGCACGTTCGGCTGCTCCATGTAGCCAAAGCGCAAGCGGACCTTGGAGAACTTCTCGCTGATCTTCTCCATCTTGAAGCGCTCGGAGAGATCGACCCGCGGCGTGTGCGCGGTCTCGATGGTCAGGATCACGTTGTGCTCGTGCAGTACCTTGTTGTGCTTGAGATTGTGCAACAGGGCGGTCGGCACGAAGGCGGGATCGCTAGTCAAGAACACCGCCGTGCCCTTGACGATGTGCGGCGGCCGCTTCTCCAGGCTGCGGATCAGATCGTCGAGCGGCACCTCGATCCGGCGCGTCTTCTGGATCAGGATCCCCGAGCCCCGCCTCCAGGTCCAGATCGTCCCCGCCATCGCCGCGCCGAACAGCAGCGGCACCCAGGCGCCTTCGAGCAGCTTCAGCAGATTGGCACTGAAGAAGGTCATGTCGACCATGACGAAGGGCAGGATCACGACCGCCGCGGTCGCAGCCTTCCAGTTCCACAATTTCCAGATCACCACGAAGCCCATGATGCCGTCGGCGACCATGGTGGTGGAGACCGCAATGCCGTAGGCCGAAGCCAGATTGCTGGGCGTGTGGAACAACAGCACCAGCAGCATCACGCCGATCAGCAGCAGCCGGTTGACACGCGGCAGATAAATCTGGCCGGCGTGGGTTTCGGAGGTGTAGCGCACCTCGAAACGCGGCAAGAGGCCGAGCTGCACCGCCTGATAGACCAGCGAATAGGCGCCGGTGATCACCGCCTGGCTGGCGATGACGGTCGCGGCCGTTGCAAGACCGACCAGCGGCAGCACGAGGTGCTCGGGCACCATGCGATAGAAGGAGTGCTCGATCGCGCTTGGATCGGACAGCACCAGCGCCCCCTGCCCGAAATAATTGATCAGCAGCGCCGGCAGCACGAAGAACATCCAGGCCGACTGGATCGGCTTGCGGCCGAAATGGCCGAGGTCGGCATACAGCGCCTCGCCGCCGGTCACGGCGAGGAAGACCGCGCCGAGCGTTACCAGGCCGATCGTGCCGTGCGAGAGCAGGAATTGGAACGCATAGTAGGGATTGATCGCGGCCAGCACCGACGGATCGTCGGCGATGTGAATGACGCCCAGCACTGCCAGAACCGTGAACCAGACCACCATCACCGGCCCGAAGGCCGAGGCCACCAGCGCGGTCCCCTTGCTCTGGACCGCGAACAGCAGCACCAGGATCAGCACCGTCAGCGGCACGACATAATGCTCGAATGCCGGCGTCGCGAGCTTGAGGCCGTCGACCGCCGACAGCACCGAGATCGCCGGCGTGATCATGGAATCGCCGATGAACATCGACGCGCCGACCACACCGAGCGCGAGCAGAAACCAGCTCCGCCGCCCCAGCGCGCGTTGGCCGAGCGCCATCAGCGAGAGCGTGCCGCCCTCCCCGTTGTTGTCGGCGCGCAGCAGCAGCAGCACGTATTTGGCGGTGACGACGATCAGCAGCGCCCAGAGGATCAGCGAGAGCACGCCGAGCACCATGATCCGCGTCACCGGCTCGCCATGGGCCGCGCCCCTGACCGCCTCGTGGAACGCGTAAAGCGGCGAGGTGCCGATGTCGCCGAAAACGACACCGATGCTCCCGAGCGTAAGGGACCAAAAACCGGAGGTGACCGGCCCATCC
Organism: Bradyrhizobium sp. CCGUVB14; assembly: GCF_024199935.1. Classification (NCBI taxonomy): domain Bacteria; kingdom Pseudomonadati; phylum Pseudomonadota; class Alphaproteobacteria; order Hyphomicrobiales; family Nitrobacteraceae; genus Bradyrhizobium; species Bradyrhizobium sp. CCGUVB14. Next base: position 4,467,087 of record NZ_JANADS010000001.1, on the reverse strand, counting down.
TGGGTCTCAGTCGATGTGATGCTCGCCGTCATGAAGGTGGAAAACGCTTCGTCCCTGGAATTGATCCGGCGCCTTTTGACGCTTCCGGCGCGCCTGTCAATCGGCCCACCACCATAGCAGGCGCTGCGCGACATGCTGTGACGGCGCGGCCACGTTCGTCGCCTTCGCGACGAATAGCCTCAGGTAAAATGGTAGCGCAAGGGATTTAGGGCTTCAAGTTCGGCGGCAGCGGCGGATCTTCACGCATCAGGGTAATGGTGACGCGGCGGTTCGCGGCGAGCGACGGATCATCCGGGAATAGCGGCTGCGTGTCCGCCTTGCCGGAGACGGCGAAGATGTGGGACGGCGGCAAGCCCTCGCGCTCGAGGATCTGGCGCACGGCATTGGCGCGGTCGGCCGAGAGGTCGAAGGCGCCGTAATCGCTGCGGGTCGGCACGAAGCCGGCCGCGGTGTGGCCGGCGATGGAGACGCGCAGCGGGGTTGCCTTCAGCGGGATCGCGAGCTTCTCGATCAGGCGGCGGGTGCGGTCGTAGGGCACCTTGGAGCCGTCCGCGAACATCGAGCGGCCGTCCTGGTCGACGATCTCGAGATTGAGGCCCTGCTTGGTCTCCTCGAACATGATGTGCTTGGACATCTCGGTCAGTTCGGGCATGTCCTGCAACGCCTGGCGCAGCGAGGCAGCGGCGAGCGCGAAGTTGCGGTCGACCTTGATCTTGGCGCCGGACGTCTTGTCGCGATCCTCCTGGTCCGGCGTCGGCGTGTTGGAGGACTCCTCGGGCTGGATGTGGTCGACGTTCTTCAGCCGCGCGCGGGTCGGCAGGCCGTCGGATTCGATGATACCGGCGTAGCGCGCTTCGCTCTGGACGCCGAAGGCCTCGCGCATGGAGCCTGCGACGATCTTCAGCTTGTTGGCGTCCTGTGTGGAGAACGCGACCAGCATCACGAAGAACGCCAGCAGCAACGCCATCAGGTCCGCGAACGTCACGAACCAGCCGTGGCCGCCGTGTGCTTCCTCGCGCTTTTTCTTTGCCATCGGTCAGATCCCCGGCGTCCGGCGGCGTTACGCCGGAACCGGCTCGCCTTCGGCGTGGCGGTGCTTCTCGGGCAGATAGGCCAGCAGCATTTCGCGCACCAAAGTCGGGCTCTTGGAGTCTCGGATCATCAGAATGCCGTCGATGATCAGCGTACGATTGGTTTCCTCGTCGATCAGCTTGCCATGCAGCTTGTCGGCGATCGGCAGGCAGAGCAGGTTCGCGACCAACGCACCGTAGAGAGTTGCGAGCAGAGCGGTCGCCATGAACGGGCCGAGCTTCGAGGGATCCGACATGTTCGAGAACATCTGCACCATACCGATCAGCGTTCCGATCATGCCGAACGCGGGGGCGCAATCGCCGACGGCGCGGTAGATCTTGCTGCCTTCGTTGAGGTGCAAAAGGAAATTGTCGCGGTCGCGTTCCAGATTGTCCCTGATGAAATCGAGGTCGTAGCCGTCGGCGACGTAGCGGATGCCCTTGGCGAGGAAGGGCTCGTCGGTCTCGACCTTTTCCAGGCCGACCGGACCCTGCTTGCGGGCGATCTCGGCGATGCGGGCGAGCTCGTCGACCAGGTCGTGCGCCGACAGCCGGCTCATCGTGAACGCGAACTTCATGCCGAGCGGCAGGCCGTGCGCCAGCGCCGACAGCGGAAAGCGGATCATGGTCGCGGCGGCCGAGCCGCCGAAGATGATGATCGCAGCATGGTCGCTCATGAACATGCCGAGGTCGCCGCCCAGAAACACCATCGTGGCGATAACGACCAAACCGGCCACAAGACCGGCGCCCGTCATGATATCCATGGGAGACTCCAAAGCGAACGCAACAACGGCCATCCTGGCCGGTGGCGCGGTCCAACCCCGAACCGCATCGAAAACCCTAGAGCGCCGCCCTTAAAGCCGCGTAAAGGTTAAGTTCAGCCGATGCGACGGAGCGGCGCGACGCGCTGAACAAACGGCGGCTTTGCCGTTCCGCGACATCAATCTCAACGCTTTGCTAACCATAAATGAGGCGGGTCAGGACGACAGTCCCGTCAGCTCCCGGCTGAGCGCGCGCAGGCGCTTGCGCGCATCGGCATCATAGGCCTGCGGATTGGCGCGCGCCTCGTTCATGCCGTTGAAGAACAGGCCGCTCTTGCCTGCGACATCGTCGCCCTGGACGAGATGCAGGATCGCAGCACCACCCTGCTCCACCGTCGACATCGGCGTGATGCCGCCGGCGCGCACCATCGTCGTGTTCATGTAGGTCGCCGGATGCAACGAATTCGCGGTGATGCCGGCATCCCTGAGCTCGGCCGCGAGATCGATCGTGAACATGATCTGCGACAGCTTGCTCTGCGCATAGGCGCGCGAGCCGCTGTAGCCTTTCGTGATCATGACGTCGTCGAAGTCGATCGGATGCTGGCCGAGCGAGGCGACATTGACGATGCGCGACGGCGCGGCGGCCTTCAGCAACGGCAGCAGCAGATGGACCAGCAGAAAGCCCGAGAGATAGTTCACGGCAAAGCGCAGCTCATGACCGTCGCGGCTCTCCTGGCGCTGCGGCCCGTCGCAATGCGAGCCGATGCCGGCATTGCTGACGAAAACATCGAGGCGTTGATGATCCCGCGTCACGGCCGCGGCGAGCTCGCGCGTGCCAGCCATCGACGACAGATCTGCCTGATAGAAAATCGGCGCCGTATGGCCGGCCCTCACGATCTCGTCGATCAGCGCTTTTGCCCGCACCGCGTCGCGGCCATGGATCAGAACATGCGCACCCTCGGCGGCAAGGCGGTTCGCGACATAGCGCCCGACACCATCGGTCGAGCCCGTGATCAGAACCGTCTTGCCGCGCATGTCCATGGTGTCCATGGTGCTAGCCCGAGATTAGTGGATCTCCGCCGAGCGCTTCAGCGCGGCCTTGAGCTTCTCCAGCGAGAAGTCCGGGCTGCGCGCGATCTCGAGGATCGGCGTCTCGCGGCGGCCGCAGAGCTCGGCGGCCTCGGGGAGCTTCGCGGCGATGTCGAGCGGGATCACGATGGCACCATGCTGGTCGGCGTGGATCAGATCGTCCGACTTCACGGTCATGCCGGCGACGCGTACCTCGCCGCCAAAGCTCTCGGCATGCACCCATGCATGCGACGGGCCGATCGAGCCGGCCAGCGCCTGGAAGCCCGGGGCCCATTGCGGAATGTCGCGGATCGAGCCGTCGGTGATGACGCCGAGGCAGCCGAGCGCCTTGTGCACGTTGCTCTGCACCTCGCCCCAGAACGCACCGTAGCCGACGTAGGGACCGTCGATGTCCTGGATCACCGAGATGCGCGGACCGTGGCCGGTGCCGACATATTCGTAATATTCGATACGGCGCTTCGACTGTTCTTCGGCCGGCAGCGACGATTTCAACACCGAGCGGATCGCGACGGTGCGGGCGTAGCCGACGATCGGCGGCAGATCCGGGAACGGGCAGACCAGCTGCTTGGTGGTGTAGCCGATCAGGCGGCGCTCGGGCGCCACGATCTCCATGGCGTTGCAGATCGTCGGCGTGTCATAGCGGCCCAGCGCTTCGAGGACGGAAGCGGGCAGCGGCCCGGTCGCAGAATTCGTCACGGCGTTATCTCCCAGATTGGCGGCCGCTGTTGGCGCGGTGCCGCCGGCACAGGGCGATATAGCCGAGATCGGGCCTCAACCCAACTCAGGCGCTCTCATGGCAGATATCCGCGTGCGATCGCTCAGTGCAGCCGTCCGGGCCGGTCGTCGTCATGCGGCGGTTCGGACAGGCTGGCCATTGTCGGCGCCGACGGCGGCGACGAGACCTCGCCGCCCGCGGGCGCCACGGCTTCCGTCGCGCGGGCCTGATCGCGGTAGGATTTGTAGCCGAGTGGCAGGCCGAGCAGATAAAGCACCGTGCCCGCCGTGAGCACGTGCCAGGGATAGGCAATCAAGATTGCGATGAAGACGATCACCGCGACGAACGCCGGCAGCACGAGCTCAGGCGGCACGCGCATCCGCTTGGTCTTGCCGGAGAACACCGGCAGTCGCGAGACCATCAGGAAGGCGATCAGCAGCGTATAGGCGGCGGTCAATGCCGCGGGCGCGCGGCCAAGCTCGAGGAAGGCCACGTAGATCGGCAGCAGCACCGTGATGGCGCCGGCCGGCGCGGGCACGCCGGTGAAGAAATTGGCGGCGAAAGCCGGCTTGTTCGGATCGTCCATGGTGGCGTTGAAGCGCGCGAGCCGCAGGCCGCCGGAGATCGCAAACACCATGGCGGCGATCCAGCCGGCATTGCCGAGCTCGTGCAGCTGCCAGAAGTACAGCATCAGGCCGGGCGCGACGCCGAAATTGACGAAATCGGCGAGACTGTCGAGCTCGGCGCCGAATTTCGACTGGCCCTTGATCAGGCGCGCGACGCGGCCGTCGATGCCGTCGAGCGCGGCCGCGAACACGATGGCGTAGACGGCGAGCGATATCCGCCCCTCGATCGAGAGCCGGATCGAGGTCAGGCCGGCGCAGATCGCCAGCAACGTGATGACGTTGGGCACCAGCATCCGCACCGGGATCGGGCGGAACCGCCGGCGGCGAACATCGGGATCTCTGTAGTCGTAGGGCGTCATTGGCGCGTCCTCACCTGCAGGCGAGATATAGCAAGCCGTGCTCCCTTCCGCCATTGCGGCGGAAGGCCCCCGACAGCGGCCCGATGGTTAATTGGCGCGATAGGCGCGACCGGGGTCGTCACCGGTCAGATCAGCCAGGATGGTCTCGCCGGCGATCGCGGTCTGCCCTTCCGAGACCAGCGCCTTGGTGCCGACCGGCAGGTAGACGTCGAGCCGCGAGCCGAACCGGATCAGGCCGAACCGCTCACCAGCGCCGATCGCCTGCCCTTCCTTGACGAAGCAGACGATGCGTTTTGCGACCAGGCCCGCGATCTGGATCACGCCAATGCGGCCCTGCGGCGTCGAGATGACAAGCGAATTGCGCTCATTGTCCTCGCTCGCCTTGTCGAGCTCGGCATTGATGAACAGGCCGGGCCGATAGGCGATGCGATCCACCCTGCCCGCTACGGGCGCGCGGTTCACATGGCAGTTGAACACGCTCATGAACACCGAAATGCGCGGCAGCGGCCGGTCGCCGAGCCCGAGCTCGGCCGGCGGTAGCGCCATGGTGATCATCGAGACGCGGCCGTCGGCGGGCGACACCACGAGCCCGTCGCGCACCGGCGTCACGCGCACGGGATCACGGAAGAACAGCGCGCACCACACGGTGATGATGGTGCCGATCCACCCCAGCGGCGACCACAGCCAGAACAGGACGAGGCTTGCCAGCGCAAAGCCGCCGATGAAGGGATAGCCCTCCTTGTGGATCGGCGGGATCTGACGCTGGATCGAATCGAGAATGGACATCGCTATCTGCCGCTCAGGGGTTGATGGCGCGGGTCGTCTCGCGCGGTGGGCCTGTTTAGGCCAGAGTTGGGACCGGAGACAAGCTCACTCCGCGGCCGCTTGCGCCGTGAGGGCGTCCTCGACCGGCGGCGGCTCCCGGTTGGGCGCCTCGCTGCTGTCGGCCATCCGGGCCAGTTTCTCGCGTGCGGCCTCGGCCTCACGCTGCCTGTTCCACATGCTGGCGTAAAGACCGCCCTGTGCGAGCAGGCTGGCATGGGTGCCGCGCTCGGCGATGCGGCCCTGGTCCAGCACGATGATCTCGTCGGCACCGACAATGGTCGAGAGCCGGTGGGCGATCACCAGCGAGGTGCGGTTCTTCGCCACGCGGTCGAGCGCGCCCTGGATCTCGTGCTCGGTATGGGTGTCGAGCGCCGAGGTCGCCTCGTCCAGAACCAGGATCGGCGGCGCCTTCAGCACTGTGCGCGCGATTGCGACGCGCTGCTTTTCGCCGCCGGACAGTTTCAGGCCGCGCTCGCCGACCTGGGTCTCGTAGCCCATCGGGGCCAGGCGGATGAAATGGTCGATCTGCGCCAGCCGCGCCGCCTCCTCGACCTCCTCGTCGCTGGCGTCCCAGCGGCCGTAGCGGATGTTGTAGCGGATGGTGTCGTTGAATAGCACCGTGTCCTGCGGCACCATGCCGATCGAGGCGCGCAAGCTCGCCTGCGTGACCTCGCGGATGTCCTGGCCGTCGATCAGGATCTTGCCGCCGGAGACGTCGTAGAGGCGGAACAGCAGCCGCGAGATGGTCGACTTGCCGGCACCTGACGGGCCGACGATCGCCACCGTCTTGCCGGCCGGCACCTCGAAGCTGATGCCTTTCAGGATCGGCCGCGTCGGCTCATAGGCAAAGCGGACGTCCTCGAAGCGCACGGTACCGGCGGAGACGGTCAGCGGCTGCGCGCCGGGTTCATCCTTGATCTCGGCCTCGCGACCGATCACGCCGAACATCTTCTCGATGTCGATGATCGCCTGCTTGATCTCGCGATAGACCATGCCCATGAAGTTCAGGGGCTGGTAGAGCTGGATCATCATCGCATTGACCAGCACGAAATCGCCGACCGTGTTGGTGCCGTTGCGCACGCCGATCGCGCACATCAGCATGGTTGCGGTCAGGCCCAGCGTGAAGATCACGGCCTGCCCGGTGTTGAGCACCGCGAGTGAGGTGTAGGTGTGGATGCTCGCTTCCTCGTAGCGCGCGACGGACTTGTCGTAGCGCTGCGCTTCGCGGGCCTCGGCGCTGAAATATTTGACCGTCTCGTAGTTGAGCAGCGAGTCGATCGCCTTGGTGTTCGCCTCGGTGTCGGAATCGTTCATCTTGCGGCGGATGCCGATCCGCCACTCGGTCGCGATGTAGGTGTAGTACATGTAGACCGTGACGGTGATCAGCGTCGCGGCCACGTAGCGCCAGTCGAACTGCCAGAGCAGCACGGCCATCAAGAGCGTGACCTCGACGATGGTCGGGATCAGCTGCAGGATCACCATGCGCACGATGACCTCGATGCCCTCGCGGCCGCGCTCGAGCACGCGCGTCAGGCCGCCGGTCTTGCGCTCGAGATGAAAGCGCAGCGACAGCTCGTGCATGTGGACGAAGGTGATGGTCGCGAGCTTGCGCACCGCGTGCATGGCGACGCGCGCAAAGATGCCGTCGCGCCATTGCGTCAGCACCGCCATCACGATGCGCATGACGCCGTAGCTCGCGGTCAGGAGCAGCGGCGACGCGACCACCCAGAGATGCCAGTTGGCGGCCTGCACCGGCGCGGTGTTGGCGCCGGTGAGCGCGTCGGTTGCCCATTTGAAGCTGAACGGCACCGTCAGCGTGATCAGCTTGGCGGCGAGCAGCAGCACCATCGACCAGACTACGCGCATCTTCAGGTCGTAACGGTCGCCCGGCCAGATATAGGGCCACAGATGCGCCAGCGTGCCCATCAGGGTGGCCCGCTCGAGCGGTCCGCCGGCAGGCTCGGGTACATCGGGGACGTCTGGCAGAGGTGGGCTCATCAAGAAACCTGGAGGCCGCCGGATGCGGGCGCGTTGCGATTAACTGTTTTCGCTCGTCATATAGAAGCTTCCGGGGGCCAGCGCACCCCGCCAGATGGCGAATCCTCGATTGTTTGTCGCCATTTACCGGTAGATTTCCGGGTGTCCCGAATCACCGATTGGACTTGACGCCCCTTCGCTGCAATGCATCATGGTACCAATGAGCACGATCAAAACCGTCTGTGTCTATTGCGGCTCCGGTCCCGGAACCAATCCCCACTTCACCGAAGGCGCCAAGGCGTTCGGCAAGGCGCTCGCCGAGAACAACATCCGCCTCGTCTATGGCGGCGGCTCGCTCGGCCTGATGGGCTCGGTCGCGACCTCCGTGCTCGATCACGGCGGCACCGTCACCGGCATCATTCCCGAGTTCCTGCGGAAGCGCGAGAACGCGCTGACCCGCGTGCAGGAAATGATCGTCACCCCCGACATGCACGAGCGCAAGCGGCTGATGTTCGAGCGCTCCGACGCCTTCGTGGCGCTGCCGGGCGGCGTCGGCACGCTGGAGGAGCTGGTCGAGCAATTGACCTGGAAGCAGCTTGGCCGTCACGCCAAGCCGGTGCTGCTCGCCAACATCGACAATTTCTGGGAGCCGCTGTTCTCGCTGCTGTCGCACATGCGCCAGACCGAGTTCATCCGCGCCGGCCTTTCGGTCGACATCCTCAAGGCCGATCGCGTCGAGGACATCTTGCCGAAGCTGAAATCCGCCGTGGCCCAGATCGCCGAGACGGAAAAGCAGCTCGCACCCGACGTGGCGCGCAAGCTGTAAGAGCGTTTTACTCCTGCGGAAACGTCACCGCTTCGATCCTGTTGCCGTCAGGGTCGACGACAAAGGCCGCGTAGTAACGCACGCGATCGTGCGGGCGAATACCCGGTGCGCCATCCGAGGCGCCGCCGCTCACAAGCGCAGCGGCATGAAAAGCATCGACCTCAGCCGTTGTCTTCGCCCGCAGGCAGATGTGCACGCCGCTCTCCGGGGCTACATGCGGCATGGCCTCGCGCAGATTGATCCAGAACTCCGGATAGGACTTGCCGAAGCCGACCGTGCGCGGCCGCGTGACGAGGCGCGTGAGCCCGAGGGCGGCGAGCGTGGCCTCGTAGAACTTTGCGGAGCGTTCGAGCTCGCTGACGCCGACGGAGATGTGGTCGATCATTGCCCTGCCCTCTCCTCACCCTCCACTGTCATCGCCCCGCTCGACCGGGCGATCCAGTATTCCGAGACGCCCGAGAGCGACCGAGAAGCCACGGCGTACTGGACACCCCGCTTTCGCGGGGTATGACAGTCGTCGTGGATCCTACGCCGGCGCGCCCGACTTCACGAGCTTGTAGATCACCGAATCCATCAGCGCCTGGAACGAGGCGTCGATGATGTTCGGGGACACGCCGACCGTGGTCCAGCGATCGCCGTTCTCGTCCTCGCTCTCGATCAGGACGCGCGTGACCGCGCCGGTGCCGCCGTTGAGGATACGGACGCGGTAGTCGATCAGCGTCAGGCCCTCGATGTACTTCTGATACTTGCCGAGGTCCTTGCGCAGCGCGACGTCGAGCGCGTTGACGGGGCCGTTGCCCTCGGCGGCCGAGATCAGATGCTCGCCGGCGACGTCGACCTTCACCACGGCCAACGCGACAGTGACGCGCTCACCAAGGGCGTTGTAGCGCTGCTCGACATTGACGTCGAACTGCTCGACCTCGAAATAATGCGGCACCTTGCCGAGCGTGCGGCGCGCCAGGAGATCGAACGAGGCGTTGGCCGATTCATAGGCGTAGCCCTGCGCCTCCCGCTCCTTCAATTCCTCGACCAGCCGGGTCAGCTTCGGATCGCTCTTCTCATAGGCGATGCCGGCGCGGTCGAGCTCGGCGATGACGTTGGAGCGGCCGGCTTGGTCCGAGACCAGCACCTTGCGGTGATTGCCGACGGTCTCCGGCAAGACGTGCTCATAGGTCTGCGGATCCTTCATCACCGCGGAGGCGTGAATGCCTGTCTTGGTGACGAAAGCGCTCTCCCCGACGTAAGCCGCGTGCCGGTTCGGCACGCGGTTGAGCATGTCGTCGAGCGTGCGCGAGACCTTGACCAGTGTCGCCAGCTTCTCCGGTGTGACGCTGATCTCGAAGGCGTCCGAAAACTCCTTCTTCAATTTCAGCGTCGGGATCAGCGAGCAGAGATTGGCGTTGCCGCAGCGCTCGCCGAGGCCGTTCAGCGTGCCCTGGATCTGCCGCGCCCCGGCGCGAACCGCGGCGAGCGAGTTGGCCACCGCCTGCTCGGTGTCGTTATGAGCGTGGATGCCGACGTGATCGCCGGGGATGTGCTTCGTGACCTCGGTGACGATGGCCTCGACCTCGTTGGGCATGGTGCCGCCATTGGTGTCGCACAACACCACCCAGCGTGCGCCGGCCTCATAGGCGGCCTTGGCACAGGCGAGCGCAAAGCTCGCATCTTCCTTGTAGCCGTCGAAGAAATGCTCGCAGTCGAGCATGACCTCGCGGCCGGCTGCCTTTGCGGCCGCGACACTGTCGCGGATCGAGGCGAGGTTTTCCTCTTTCGTCGTCTCCAGTGCGACGCGCACCTGATAGGCGGAGGACTTTGCGACGAAGCAGATCGCGTCGGCCTTGGCTTCCAGAAGCCCGGCGACGCCGGGATCGTTGGAGACCGAGCGCCCTGCCCGCCGGGTCATGCCGAAGGCGGTGAAACGCGCGTGGTTTAGCTTCGGCTTAGCGCCAAAGAATTCGGTGTCGAGCGGATTGGCGCCGGGATAGCCGCCCTCGACATAGTCGATGCCGAGCTCGTCGAGCATCGCCGCGATCACCTGCTTGTCGGTCAGCGTGAAATCGACGCCGTTGGTCTGCGCGCCGTCGCGCAGCGTGGTGTCGAACAGATAAAGGCGCTCCTTGCTCATTGTTGCGCTCCGAGCGTCTTCTTCATGGTGGTGTTGGCGAGCCATTCGTCATTGATGGTGACGCTGTTGCGCTGCTGGGCCGTGTAGCCGCGTTTGGCGAAGAAATTTTGCGCGGTGTCGCTGGCATCGACCGTGAGCGCCGCAGCGCCACGGCCGCCGGCGAGCTTTTCCAGCGCGTCGATCAGCATGGTCGCGATGCCCTGCCGGCTGACGGCCGGATGCACGTAGAGCATGCGGATGTGATCTGCGCCGCGCAGCGAGGCGAAGCCGACGGGCGAGCCGTCCAGCGTGGCGATCAGCGTCAGGTCGGAGGTGAGCCGCTTGCCGAACTCCTCGGTTTCGGCCGCCTCCATCCAGGCTTCCTGCTGCGCCTCGCTGTAGTCGTCGCCGGTCAGCTCCTGGATGCTGGCGACGTAGATCGCGGCCAGCATCGGCACGTCGGCCGGCAAAAACGGCCGCAAGCCGGGCTTGGGATGCGCTTGTGCCATCACGCGAGCTCCCAGGTCGTCACCGGCTTGCCGTCGGCATCCTTGCCATCCTTGATCACGACGCCCTTGGCTGCGAGCTCATCACGGATACGATCGGATTCCTTGAAGTCCTTGCGCGCACGCGCTGCCGTACGCTCCGCAATCAGGCGATCAATCTCGCCGGCGTCGACGCCGCTCGCCTGCCGCTTGCGGCCTTCCCACTGCGCGACGCTCTCCGACAGGAAGCCGAGCAGACGCAGCGACGCCGAAAGACCGGCCGCATCGGACGAATTGCGCAGACCATGCAGCGCCGCGATCGCCTGCGGCGTGTTGAGGTCGTCGAGCAGGGCCTCGACCACGGACGCCGCCGGCTTTGACGGCGCGACATCGGCCGCAAAGCGATACCAGTCGTTGAGCGTCTTGGCGCTCCCCTCCAGCGACTTCATGGTCCAGTCGATCGGCGACGTGTAATGCGTCTTCAGCATGTTGAGGCGAAGCACCTCGCCCGGCCAGTCCGCGAGCAGCTCGTGGATGGTGATGAAGTTGCCGAGGCTCTTCGACATCTTCTCGCTCTCGACCTGCAGGAAGCCGTTGTGCATCCAGTAATTCGCCATGCGCTGCTGGTGGAAGGCGCAGCAGGTCTGGGCGACCTCGTTCTCGTGATGCGGAAACACGAGATCGATACCGCCGCCATGGATGTCGAACTGTTCGCCGAGATGCTTCCAGGCCATGGCCGAGCACTCGATGTGCCAGCCCGGGCGTCCCTCGGCCTTGATCCCGGCCGGCGACGGCCAGGACGGCTCGCCGGGCTTCGACGGCTTCCACAGCACGAAGTCGGTCGAATCCTTTTTGTAGGGCGCGACGTCGACGCGCGCGCCGGCGATCATTTCGTCGAGCGACCGCTTCGACAGCGCGCCATAGCGCGGCAGCGTGGAGTTGGCCGCGTTCATCGCCTGCGGCGAGAACAGCACGTGGTCCTCGGCGGCGTAGGCGAACCCGCCCTTGATCAGCCGTTCGATGATCTCGCGCATCTCGCCGATGTGCTCGGTCGCGCGCGGCTCGACGCTCGGCCGCAGCGCGCCGAGCGCGTCGACGTCAGCGTGAAACTGCTTGCCGGTCTGCTCGGTGACCTTGCGGATCGCCTCGTTCAGCGGCAGCCCCGGAAAATCCCGCGCGGCGCGGTCGTTGATCTTGTCGTCGACGTCGGTGATGTTGCGGACATATTTGACGTGCGCCTCGCCATAGAGATGGCGGAGCAGCCGAAACAGCACGTCGAACACGATCACCGGCCGCGCATTGCCGATATGGGCGAAGTCATAGACGGTCGGTCCGCAGACATACATGCGGACGTTCTTCGCATCGAGCGGCATGAAGGTGCGCTTTTCCCGGCTCAGCGTATCGTAAAGACGCAATTCCATATGGACACCCGTCGGCTGTTGGCCGGGCGTCCAGTGCTCTCAATGTGGTTGAGAAAAGACGGCTCCAGCCAGCGAATCGCTAGCTCGTAATCTCGCGGCAAATAATGCAGATGGCGAGGAGACCGTTCATGCGGCGACATATGGGCTATGAGGCGCCCTTTCGTCAAGAGAGCCGCGAAATTGCCGGTTTATCTCCGCAATGCGCGGCCGCCCGCCCTGATGGTTCATGATCCTTAACCATTTGAGCCCATTCTGGAACCGGCAGCTCCTCCTTTTGCCCCAAGGTGTTTTCATGCGGTCCCTGCTCGCGCTCATTTCCTGCGCCTCCATCCTTGCGGCATCCAGCGCCTTCGCCGAGACCCGCGTCTTCATCATCGCCAACCAGGCCGACGGCTACGGCGTCGACCAATGCCTGGCCAAGGGCGAGAAATGCGGTGCGCAGGTCGCCCGCACCTATTGTCAGTCACGGGACTTTGCGCAGGCATCGGCCTACCGCCGGGTCGATCCCGATGAAATTACCGGGTCTGTCCCCAAATCCGGCGCAAACTGCTCCCATGGCCATTGCGACGAATATGTCGCAATCACCTGCCAGCGCTGAATTCGCTCGGAACTGGCGGACTTTAGGACCCGTTTGCGGCCCCTGAAACGACGTGACGATGCCGCAGGAAGCGGCTATTGGAGGGCGCGCTTCGGCCCCCCAAATCACATTGGAAGTCACTTGGGGCCATGACATCGCTAGAATGGCGGATATGCCTGAATTTTTGTCTCTGTCCCGTCCCCGCTCCCTGCTTGCCTGCACCGTGCTTCTCAGCGTCGTGCTCGCCACTGATGCCTTTGCCCAGGCCGGCCCGCTCGGCGCACCGCCGCCTCCGCCCGCCCAAGGCGGTCTCGGACCGAACCCGATGTGCGTGCGGCTGGAAGGACAGCTCGCCGCGCTCGACCGCGGCGGCAGCAGCGATCCTGCGCGCGACGACCAGATCCGCCGCTACCAGGATTCCCAGACCCGCCAGCAAGCCGAGCTCGATCGCGTCACCATGCAGGCCAAGCGCATGGGCTGCGATTCCTCCGGCTTCTTCTCGCTCTTCAACGGCCAGTCGGCGCAATGCGGCCCGGTCAACACCCAGATCCAGCAGATGCGCGCCAATCTGGACCAGATCACCGGCAATCTCGAACGCCTGCGCGGTGGCGGTCCCGGCGGCGGCAGCCCCGAACGCGACAGCCAGCGCCGCTCGGTGCTAATTGCGCTCGCGCAGAACAATTGCGGCCCGCAATACGCCAACGCCGCGCAGTCGCAGGGCGGCAACTTCCTGAGCAATCTGTTCAACGGCGGCAACAACCCCAACAATCCGCCGGGCGCGCCACCCGCCGATCTCGGCGGCCCGCAGTCCGGCACCTATCGCACCGTGTGCGTGCGCACCTGTGACGGCGCCTATTTCCCGATCTCGTTTGCGACCGTGCCGGCGCGCTTCCCCGACGACGAGAAGACCTGCAAGGCGCTGTGCCCGGCGGCCGAAGCCGTGCTCTATGCCCACCGCAATCCCGGCGAGGACATGAGCTCGGCGGTGTCCATCAGCGGCCAGCCCTACACGGCGCTGCCGACCGCCTTCAAATTCCGCAGCGAGTTCAACCCGTCCTGCTCTTGCAAAGCGGCGGGCCAGACCTGGGCCGACGCGCTGAAATCGGCCGATGACAAGGCGGCCGTCGAGCAGCAGGGCGACATCATCGTCACCGAGGAGAGCGCCAAGAAGATGCAGCAGCGGCAGCTCACCAAGGGCGCGCCCGCGAACGCCAAGAAGGGCGCGGCTCCCGCGCCGACGACGGCGACGGCACCGGCCGCGACGCCGCCTGCGGAGACGAGCACCACGGCCGCGTCGGAGAACAAGCCGATCCGCTCGGTCGGACCCAGCTTCCTGCCGCAGCAGCAGAAGTAAGGTTTCTTACTTCCCTTCTCCCCTTGCGGGAGAAGGTGGCAAAGGCGGCCTTCGGCCGCCGTTCTTGAGAACGCCGATGCTACGCATCGGCTATGGCGCCGGATGAGGGGTTCTATCCGCGCTCGCATGTGTACATGAGAGTACGCGGATAGAACCCCTCACCCGACTGAATTCGTTTCGACGACCGTGCTGCCCTCTCCCGCAAGGGGCGAGGGCGCAATGGCGCCCATCTCGCCCGCAGTACGAGAGGTACCGCAAAGGTCAGCCTACCCTACCCCTCGAACGCGTCGATCGATGCCTTGCTGCCGCGCGAGACCAGGGTCTCGTCGGGCGCGGGCAATGTCTCGCCCCGGTCGCGGAAGCGGTTGGTGATGGGATAGCGGCGGTCGCGGCCGAAATTCTTCCGCGTCACCTTCACGCCGGGCGCGGCCTGGCGGCGCTTGTATTCGGCGACGTTGAGGAGATGGTCGATGCGGGTCACCGTCTCGCGGTCGAAGCCAGCGGCGATGATCTGGTCGAGCGGCTCCTCGCGTTCGACCAGACGCTCGAGGATCGCATCGAGCACCTCGTAGGCCGGCAGTGAGTCCTGATCGGTCTGGTTCTCACGCAGCTCCGCCGTCGGTGGGCGCGTGATGATATCGGGCGGGATCACCTCGCCCGCGGGTCCCAGCGCGCCGTCGGGCTTCCATGCATTGCGCAGGGTCGCCAGCCGGAACACCTGCGTCTTGTAGATATCCTTGATCGGGTTGAAGCCGCCGTTCATGTCGCCATAGAGCGTGGCGTAGCCGACCGACATTTCCGACTTGTTGCCTGTCGTCACAACCATCAGCCCGGTCTTGTTGGAGATCGCCATCAACAGCGTGCCGCGGGTGCGGGCCTGGAGGTTTTCCTCGGTGATATCGGGCGGCAGGTTCTTGAAGATGCCGGACAGGATGGTTTCGAACCCGCCCACCGCTTCCGCGATCGGCAACACCTCGTAGCGGATGCCGAGATGGCCGGCGAGCTCGCCCGCGTCGGCAATCGAGTGTGCCGCCGTGTAGCGATAAGGCAGCATCACGCCGTGTACCTGGTCGGCGCCGAGCGCATCGACCGCGATCGCCGCGCAGAGTGCGGAATCGATGCCGCCGGAGATGCCGAGCAGCACGCCGGGAAAACCGTTCTTGCTGACGTAGTCGCGCAAGCCGAGGACGCAGGCCGCATAGTCGGCCTTGTCGCCCTCGGGCTGCTCCACGATCGGACCCGTGCAACGCCAATCGCCGCCGTTTCTGATGAAGCGCAACGTCGTGACGTTCTCCTCGAACGCCGGCAGTTGCGCGGCGAGCGAAAGATCGCCGTTGAGCGCGAACGACGCGCCGTCGAACACGAGTTCGTCCTGACCGCAGACCTGGTTGAGATAGACCAGCGGCAAGCCGCTCTCGGTGACCCGCGCGACCGCCACCGACAGACGCACATCGTTCTTGTCGCGGGCATAGGGCGAGCCGTTCGGCACCAGAATGATCTCGGCGCCGGTCTCGGCCAGCGTCTCGACCACGTTCTCGTAGTCCTCGGACTCTTCCAGCCAGATGTCCTCGCAGATCGGCACGCCGATCCGCACGCCGCGCACGGTGACGGGGCCTGCCGCCGGCCCGCGCGCAAACAACCGCTTCTCGTCGAACACGCCGTAGTTCGGCAGATTGCATTTGAAGCGCAAGCCGGCGATGCGGCCGCCGTCGAGCAGCGCACAGGCATTGTAGAGCCTGCCATCCTCGACCCAGGGCGTGCCGACCAGCAACGCCGGGCCGCCGTCAGCGGTCTCACGCGCGAGCGCTTCGATTGCCGAACGGCAGGCGGCCTGGAACGCGGGCTTCTGCACCAGATCTTCCGGCGGATAGCCGGCGATGAACAATTCCGGGAACAGTACGAGATCGGCGCCATCGGCGATGGCTCGCGCGCGTGCCGAGCGAACCTTCGCGGCATTGCCCTCGATATCGCCCATGGTCGGATTGAGCTGGGCGAGCGTGACCGCGAATGCGTTGAGACGTTCGGTCATGGCCGCCTCGTCCAGCTAGAGGAACCCCAGACGTTCGATGATCGCGATGATCCAGAACGCGCCGGCCATCAGCAGCGCAACGCCAACCGCGGCCGAGCCCATGTCCTTGACCCGCCCGATCTGCTTGTCGTGATCCATGGTCAGGCGGTCGGCGAGCTTCTCGATCGCGGTGTTGAGCAACTCGACCACCAGCACGAAGGCGACCGAGCAAACCAGCTCGACCGCGCGCGTCGCGCTGGCGGCGACGAACCACGCCACCGGCAGCGACAGGATCAGCGCAAAAATCTCCTCGCGGACGGCCTGTTCCGAGCGGAACGCAAAGGCCAGACCGTTGCGGGAATTGATCGTGGCCTTCCAGATCCGCAGCAAGGTCTTAGAGCCCCGCCGCGGCCGGCATCGGCCTGACCTTGCCGGCGCGTTCCTGCTTCAGCAGTTCGGCGACCAGGAAGGCCATGTCGATGGATTGCTCGGCATTGAGGCGGGGATCGCAGACCGTGTGGTAGCGGTCGTTGAGATCCTCGTCCGTGATGGCGCGGGCGCCGCCGATACATTCGGTGACGTCCTGGCCGGTCATCTCCAGATGCACGCCGCCGGCATGCGTCCCTTCCGCGGCGTGGATGGTGAAGAACGACTTCACTTCCGACAGCACGCGATCGAACGGCCGCGTCTTGTAGCCCGTGGTCGAGGTAATGGTGTTGCCGTGCATGGGATCGCACGACCAGACCACCACCTTGCCCTCGCGCTTCACGGCGCGGATCAGGCCCGGCAGATGGTCGGCGACCTTGTCGGAGCCGAAGCGGTTGATCAGCGTCAACCGGCCCGGCTCGTTGTCGGGGTTGAGCACGTCGATCAGCTTCAACAGCTCGTCCGGCTTCAGCGACGGACCGCACTTCAAGCCGATCGGGTTCTTGATGCCGCGGAAATATTCGACATGGCCGTGATCGAGCTGGCGGGTGCGGTCGCCGATCCAGATCATGTGGCCCGAGGTCGCGTACCAGTCGCCGGTCGTGGAATCGACGCGGGTCATGGCCTGCTCGTAGCCGAGCAGCAGCGCTTCATGGCTGGTGTAGAAATCGGTGGCGCGCAGCTCCGGATGGCTCTCGAGATCGAGGCCGCAGGCGCGCATGAAGTTGAGCGCGTCCGAGATGCGATCGGCCAATTCCTTGTAGCGACGGGACTGCGGACTATCCTTGAGGAAGCCGAGCATCCACTGATGCACGCTGCCGAGATTGGCGAAGCCGCCGGTCGCAAACGCGCGGAGCAGGTTCAGCGTCGCGGCCGACTGGCGATAGGCCATCAGCTGGCGCTGCGGATCCGGCACGCGCGCTTCCTTGGTGAAGGCGATGTCGTTGACGATGTCGCCGCGATAGCTCGGCAGCTCGACGCCGTTGAGCTTCTCGGTCGGCGACGAGCGCGGCTTTGCAAACTGGCCGGCGATGCGGCCGACCTTCACCACCGGCACCGCGCCGGCATAGGTCAGCACCACCGCCATCTGCAGCAGCACGCGGAAGAAATCGCGGATGTTGTTGGCGCCGTGCTCGGCAAAGCTCTCGGCGCAATCGCCGCCCTGCAACAGGAAGGCGTCGCCGGCCGCGACACGGGCCAGCGCCTTCTTCAGATTGCGCGCCTCGCCGGCAAACACCAGCGGCGGAAAGGTTGCAAGCTGCGCCTCGACGTCGGCCAGGGCCTTGGCGTCGGGATAATCGGGCACCTGTAGCACCGGCTTGCTGCGCCAGGACTCGGGCGTCCACCGCTCGGACATCGCAATCTCTCCGTGAAGCAAAAAAGTGCAACCTGATCTGTGGGTTGCGAGGGCCGCCTTATACACAGGCTAAAGCGACACCGCCAGTTGTAAATCCATTTTGCGACGCAAACCCTTGCGGGAAAAGCTGAATTCGCATTTGCTGGGGGTGGCAGAGGAAACCGGCAAGACAGCTTCCACCCATGGACGCGCCACTGGACGACGTTTTCATCGACGAGATCAGCTTCCCGGCGACCGACGGGTATGCGCTGACCGGCACCCTGTTCCTGCCGCGTGGCGCCAAGCGGCATGCCGTCCTGATCAACTCGGCGACCGCCGTCCCGCGAAGGATCTATCGCGGCTTTGCCTCCTATCTCGCCCATCGCGGCTGCGCGGTGCTCACTTACGACTATCGCGGCATCGGCGACTCCCGGCAGCCGGCGATGGTCGGCTACAACCAGCCGAAATCGCTGGTCGGCTTCAAGGCCTCGATGTCCGACTGGGCCGCGCAGGACGTCACCGCCGCGGTGCGCTGGATGCGCGAGCGCTATCATGGCCTGCCGCTTGCCTATGTCGGTCACTCCTTCGGCGGCCAGGCGCTCGGGCTGATCGACAACAACAGCGAGATTTCGCGCGCCGCGTTCGTGGCCTCGCAGGCCGCGACCTGGCGGCTGATGACGTCGCCGGAGAAATACCGCGTCTTCGCCTTCATGAATTGCGTCGGCGTGCCGCTGGTCCACGCGCTCGGCTATGCGCCGGGCTGGGTCGGCATCGGCGAGGATTTGCCCAAGGGCGTCTTCCTGCAATGGGCCGATTGGGTCTCAAGCCCGCGCTACCTGTTCGATTCCAAGCTGCCGGCGCTGGAGAATTTTGCAAAGTTCAAGGGCGAGCTGCGCGCGCTCTGCTTCTCCGACGATCCCTGGGCAACGCGGCCGGCGGTAGAGCTGCTCGCGTCCGGCTTCACGGCAATCAAGCCGGAGGTGCTGACGGTGAAGCCGTCCGACGTCGGCGCTAAGGCGATCGGCCATTTCGGCTTCTTCCGCCCCGAGCACCGCGACACGCTGTGGCGCGGCGTGGCGGAATGGATCCAGGGCGAGTGAGGGTCAGACGGTTGCCGCCGGCAATTTGACGACGACACGCAATCCGGTTCGCCCGGCCTCCGTCATGTTCACGGCTTCAATCGACCCACCGAGCCGATCGACGATCCGTTTCACGATCGCGAGGCCCAGGCCCGCGCCCTCACCCTCCGGACGCTGCCCCCGGAAAAACGGCTCGAAGATCCGATCGATCTCGTCGGCTGAAACGCCGGGCCCGGTGTCCTCGATTTGAAGCACACCCGTCGCACCGTCCTGGTAGATCGCCACATCGATCCTGCCACCTTCCGGCGCGAACCGGAGCGCGTTGTCGATGAGATTTCGGATCATGGCGGTGAGCATGACGGGCTCGCCCCGCACCGGTACAGGCTCGGCTCGTGCGAAGCCGAGATCGACGCCACGGCTGATCGCGTCCCGCAACAGATCGGCAATCACGCCTCTCGCGATGCGATCGAGCTCCACGACCTCGCTTTGGGCGCGATCGGAAGGCGTTGCATCGTGCCGTGCCAGCGCCAGCAATTGCTCCAGGAGATGCTTGCTGCGGCGCATGCCCTGCCGGAGCGCCGCAAGCCGTTCGCGCGCCGCAGGCGGCAGTTCGACCTGATCGAGATTCTCCGCCTGCAGGCTCAGTGCCGTCAGCGGTGTCCGCAGCTCGTGCGCAGCATCGGCGATGAACCTGCGCTGCTGCTCCATCATGTCGTGCACGCGGCGCAACAAGCCGTTGATCGAGGATACGAACGGGTTGAGTTCGCTCGGGAGGTCGTGAAGCGGGAGCGCGGTCATGTCATCGGCGCGCCTGGCATCGAGATCGCCTGCCAGACGCACCATCGGGCGCAACGATCGCGCGATGACGAAGGCGATCACCAGCATCAGGCAGGGGATGAGCGCCGCAATCGGCAGTACGGTACGGAACGCCATGTCGCCCGCGATCT
This sequence comes from Bradyrhizobium sp. CCGUVB14, assembly GCF_024199935.1. Taxonomy (NCBI): domain Bacteria; kingdom Pseudomonadati; phylum Pseudomonadota; class Alphaproteobacteria; order Hyphomicrobiales; family Nitrobacteraceae; genus Bradyrhizobium; species Bradyrhizobium sp. CCGUVB14. The sequence goes on along the minus strand of NZ_JANADS010000001.1, from coordinate 4,447,102 downwards.
CATCACGAACGCCCGTGCTCTGCGCCACTGCAAAGCGGCTGCCGTCGGACCGCGTCCGCAGCACCACGCGGACCGGCTTTCCCTTTCGCGTCGCGTCGCGCATCCCGTCCTGAAGCCGCCACAACTGACGCTCCTCTTGCGTGCCTTGCGGCGTCTTGCCCAACTCCATCAACCAGACTTCGGAGTCCTTATCGACCCCATGGAGGTCCTGAGTTCCCGTGAGACCGCCGCCTTGAACCAGACCCGCGATCTGGATCAGGACGGAGTCCTGCGTCTCGATGGCTTCGTCGAATGCCCACCGGTGTGCAAATACGCCGCCGACCAGACCGGTCAGCAGGACAATCGCCGTCAAGCTGATGAACAGCCGGCCGCGCAAGGACTTGATCATGGCGCGCGATCCACCATCCATCCCATGCCGCGCACGTTACGGATCGCCTCCGTGCCGAGCTTCTTGCGGATGGTGTGGATCAGAAATTCGACCGCATTGCTTTCGACTTCCTCGTTCCAGCCGTAGAGCTGCCGCTCGAGCTCGCTCCGCGACAGGATCGTACCGGGCCGCGCCAACAAGGCCTGGAGCAGAGCGAACTCGCGCGCGGTCAGAACGGACGTCTGGCCGTACAGCGAAGCCTCGCGGGTCGCGGGATCGAGACTGAGCTTGCCGTTGCCAAGCACTGCAGGCGCACCACTGCCTTCGCGGCGCGTCACCGCGCGCATCCGCGCCAGCAGCTCGCGGATCTCGAACGGCTTGACCAGGTAATCGTCCGCGCCGAGATCGAGCCCCTCGATCCTGTCGTCGAGTGCATCGCGCGCCGTCACGATGATGACGGGAAGCTTGCGGCCATCCGCACGCAGTCGCCGCAAGATATCGCGACCATCGGCATTCGGCAGACCGAGATCGAGCAGCAGCACCTCGTAGGACTCGCTTGCCGCGGCGAGCAACGCGGTCTCGCCATCCCTGACCCAGTCGACGGCGTAGGCGGCGTCTCTCAGCGCCTGTTCGACGGCAGCTCCGACCATCCTGTCGTCCTCGATCAGCAAAACCCGCAAGATTCGATCCTCAAAATCGCCAGGCCATCCGGCCGTCAAAATCATGCCCATTCCGACTTAGGGCAGAGTTAGGACGCTTCAGCGGGCCCAAATTGCGGCGAAGATCACCCTGCTCGAAAAATTCCCACCCCTAAGCCGGGCCTAAGTCGCCTGCGCGACGGTCGGGCATCGCTTCGGCTTCGGGAGATTTGGGCGTGTCGCAATATTCAGGCTTTGGCGCAAGGCAGATGCTGAACAAGGTTCCGGAGGTCACCGCGATCTTCTGGATCATCAAGATCCTCTCGACCACGGTCGGCGAGACCGGCGCCGACTATCTTGCGGTGCATGTCGGCCTCGGCGCGAGCGTGACCGCGATCTGCATGACGGGCCTGCTGGTTGCCGCACTCCTCGCGCAACTCAATCGCCGCGCCTACGTGCCGTGGATCTACTGGCTCACCGTCGTCCTCGTCAGCATCGTCGGCACCCAGCTCACCGATCTCCTGACCGACAAGCTCGAGATCAGCCTCTATGTCAGCACCGCCGCGTTCGCCGCCGCGCTCGCCGCAACATTTGCGGTCTGGTACGGCATCGAGCGCACGCTGTCGATCCACAGCATCGTCTCGACACGGCGCGAGTTATTCTACTGGCTTGCGATTCTCTTCACCTTCGCACTCGGCACTGCCGCCGGCGATCTCGCGACCGAAGCACTCGGCCTTGGTTTCCAGCTCGGCGTCGTCGCCTTCGGCGCGCTGATCGTCGCGGTCGCATTGGCTTACGCTATCGGCGGCAATCCCGTCCTCACGTTCTGGCTCGCCTACATCCTCACCCGTCCGCTCGGCGCATCGCTCGGCGATCTGCTGTCGCAGTCGCACGAGTATGGCGGCATGGGCCTCGGCACGATCCAAACCAGCATCGTCTTCCTCACCGTGATCGTCGGCCTCGTTGCCTGGGTGACGTTCGAGGGCGAAGGCGCGCGCCGGGCCGGCCCGGCGCAGTAACCCAATCACAGCTTTCAACGCGTCCTGCACGACGCAGGAGCGACACCAGGAGAGACCGATGAAACTCATCCCCGTGCTTGCCGTTTGCCTCGTGACGACCTTCTCCGGCGAACCAAACATGAATGCGAGCCAGCACTTCACCTTCGTCCCGCTCGCGGAGGCCGCGACCGCAAAGCTCGGCGACCTCACCCCATTCCGCAGCATCGTCGTCGATGTTGCAGCCCTGGTCGACAAGGGCGACCTGCCCGGTGCCAAGACAAGGATCAAGGACCTCGAGACCAGATGGGACGAGGCCGAAGCCGGATTGAAGCCGCGCGCGGCGGCCGACTGGCACACGGTCGACAAGGCAATCGATCGCGCGCTGGAGGCGTTGCGCGCGGGCACGCCGGATGCCGCAAAATGCAAGCAGGCGATCACCGATCTGCTCGCGATCATGGATAGCGTCGCCAAGGCGTGAGGCGACAACGAGGAAATACCATGCAAGATTACGCAAAGAGCAGCCTCCTCAGCGAAAGCAAGGTCCCCGAGGTCACGCTCGGCTTCTGGATCATCAAGATCGCCGCCACGACGCTGGGCGAGACTGGCGGCGACACCGTCACGATGACGCTGAACTGGGGCTACCTCGCCGGCACAGGCCTGTTCCTGGCGGCGATGATCGTCCTGGTCGCCGCACAAATCCGTGCACGCAAATTCAATCCGGCGCTGTATTGGGCGACCATCGTGGCCTCGACCACCTTTGGCACCACGATGGCCGATTTCGCCGACCGCTCGCTCGGCATCGGCTATACCGGCGGCTCCACGCTCCTTCTCGCCTGCCTCGTGCTGGTGCTCGGCCTCTGGTATCGCACCGAAGGAACGATCTCGGTCAACAGCGTCAGCACACCACGGGTCGAGGCCTTCTATTGGGGCGCCATCACCTTCTCGCAGACGCTCGGCACCGCGCTCGGCGACTGGATCGCCGACACCGGCGACATGGGCTATCGCGGCGGCGCACTGATCTTCGCGAGCGGCCTGGCCGTCATCGCAGCACTTTACTTCTGGACTCGCGTCTCACGCGTCACGCTGTTCTGGGCCGCGTTCATCCTGACGCGACCGCTGGGGGCGACCGTCGGCGACTTCCTCGACAAGCCGCTCGATCACGGCGGACTTGCCCTGAGCCGGCCACTGGCCTCGGCCGTGATCGCGGTGTTCATGGTGGTCTGCCTGCTGCTGATCCCGCAACGCGCGGGACAGCATCCCGGCGACCACTCGCTCAGCCGAACGTAAAGGCGTAGGCCTGGACGCCGGGATCGAGGAAGCGGATTTCGAAGGTGTGGTCGGCGACCGTGTCCGGCGTGCGGACGAGCTGATAGAGCCGCTGCGTCGTCACCACGCCATTGCCCTCGGTATCCGCGTCCATGCCATGCGCGGCGCCGGGTGGCTTGCCATCGATGGTGATGCGGAAGCGGATGCTGGCGCCTTCGGTGGCGGGACCGAGCACCAGGTGCAGGTCGCGCGCATGGAAGCGATAGACGATGCTGCCATCGGCCGCGTTCAACTGCGCCCGCTCGGGGCCGACCGTCCAATGGCCGGTGAGCGACCAGTCGTTGAGCTGCGGCTCGCCCGCAGCATAGACGTGGCTCTCGTCCTTCGCCACACCGCCGGGTGAGACGAAATTCTCGCTGCGATCATAGCCGACATAGGTCTCGGGCGATTTGACATCGGCGCCATCAGAGGCCGCCGCCTCCGCGCCCGATGCCTTGACCGCGACGATGTCGGACGGGACGTTCTTGTTGCCGGCTTCCGCAAGCAGCGTCTGGATGACGCGCTCGGACTCCGCGTATTCGCCTTCACCATAATGATGGTGACGGACCTTGCCGTTGGCATCGATGAAGTAATGCGCCGGCCAGTACTGGTTCTCGAACGAGCGCCAGATCTTGTAGTCATTGTCGATCGCGACGGGATAGCCGATCTTCAACGTCGACACCGCATTCTTGACGTTGGCGACATTGCGCTCGAAGGCGAATTCGGGCGCGTGCACGCCGATCACCACGAGGCCGCGGTCGCGATATTTCTCCGCCCAGGCGCGGACATAGGGGATCGAGCGCAGGCAGTTGATGCAGGAATAGGTCCAGAAGTCGACGAGGACGACCTTGCCTTTCAGCGCCTCGAAGGTCAGCGGCGGCGAGTTCAGCCACTCCTGCGCACCGGCGAGCTTGGGATCGAGATCCTCGACCATGAGCATATCCGACGCGTTCTCGCCGCCCGGCTTCGCCTGCATCGACGTATCAGTCATCGCGGTCTTCGCGTTCGGATGCAATCTGTCGAGTAGCGCCTGCTCCAGCGACGTCGTGCTGCCGACCGAGAGGTTGGTGAGGAAGCCGGTGTCGAGGCCGAGCGAGATGGCGATGACAGCCGCGAGCACGGCCACGCCGACGCCCCGCCTGATCCATTCGCCGGCGCCGATCGAGCGCTTCATCGCGGCGAAGACGCGACCGCCGACCAGCAAAGCCAGCGCCAGCGAGGTTGCGGCGCCCGCCGCATAGACCAGAAGCAACAGCGCGGTTCCGGCGTTGGCGCCCTGAAGCGCGGCGCCGGTCAGGATCAGGCCCAGCACCGGACCCGCACAAGGCGCCCAGAGAAAGCCGGTGGCAATTCCGAGCAAGAACGGCGCGACGAGGCTGTCCTCGCCCGGCTCACTCGCCGATTGCGACATCCGCGCACCAACGGCCACCAGCGGTCGCATCAGGCGGTCGGCCAGTTCCGGAAACACCAATGTCAGGCCGAACAAGGCGAGCAGGACCAGCGCGGCGCCACGTCCATATTGGTTGGCGGAGACGACCCAGCCTCCCGCGACCGACGCCAACGTCGCGACGACGGCAAACGCGAGCGACATGCCGATCAGCATCGGCAGGCCGTTCCGCAGGAACGGACGATCGGCGCGCGCCAGCACGAAGGGGATGACCGGGAGGATGCAGGGGCTCACGATGGTCAGGACGCCACCGAGATAGGCCAGCAGATAGAGGATCATGAGTCTGCTCTTATCACCGCTCGGAAGGAGCGATCTTCACAAGACCGTTTTCGGCAACAATGCCCTGCCCCTTGTCCGACAGCAGGAACAGCGCAAGCCGCGCAGCGGCCGGATTGTCCGTAAGCAGCACCAGTCCATAGGTCGCGACAACATCGATCTCCGGCGGCAGCCGCGACACCTTCAAGCCGGGAACCTCGCGCAACGTCTGCTGCTGACCGCTGCAATAGACCAGCAGGAGATCGGCCTTGTCGGCAAGGAAGATGCTGGCGGCCGGCGAGTGCCCCTCGAGCGGCTTCATGGCGCCCGGGCCTCCGATCAGCTTCAGGGCCTTCTGGCTGAGCACAGCCTCAGCGCCGGCACGGACTGTCTCCGCCCGCTTGAACACCGCAAAGGCATAGTCTCCACCGGGATCGACGATCGGCGTCGACGTTGCCAGACGCATCTTGGGGTCCAGCATCGTCTCGAGTGCATTGGCCTCGGTCAGCCCCACCGCCTCGCGGCCGAACAGGCAGAGATTGTTGCGCGCAAACGGGATCATCAATGCCTGAGGCCGCTCGGCTGCCAGCGTGCGCGGATGCGCCGTATCGGCCGACAGAAAAAGATCGGCGGCCTCCCCCTTCTCGATCCGCTCGCGCAGGCCGCCCGACGGGCCGAAGACGGGATCGGCGATTTGCGAGGCGTCGAGGCCGGCCGCCTTGATCGCCTGCTTCAGCGGAGCAACCAGGCTGCCGGCCGCATAAACGCGAGCTGGCTCGGCGCTGGCCGAGGAGACACTGATCGCGAGGAGGAACGCAGAGACGACGGAGCGTGAGGCTCGCATGGATTGACCTTCTTCTTGGACTGACCGGCGCGCCACCGTTCTAGAGCAGCCGCTCGTAAAATCCACCATAGGAGCCGTTCGGCTCGACCAGATGGACCTCCAGAATCCAGTGCCGCTCCCTACCGAGCTCATCAGGATCGCGCATCCGCTTGTCATTTCCGGGCATGATACGATTGAGGTTCTTGTCGCCGGGGATGTGCGCATGCGCGAACTCACTGACGAGATGGCCGGCGATGACACCGCCAAACCGCCATCCCGCCTCCTCGGCCGCCTTCTGCGCAAACGCGTAGAGACCCTCGCCCGTCATATCCGGGGAGGCGTGATAGTGGGCCTGGATCCGGTCGAACACGACCGGGAGCGCGGCGACCAGCGGCCCGCCGGGATGATTGCCCAACACATACGTACGTCCGAGGTCCGCTTCCCAATCCTCGAACACCGGGCCCAGGTCGACATAGACGATGTCGTCGGCGTCGATCTCCCGGACCGGCGGATTGTCCGCGGCCAGGGTCAAGGTGTTCTCTCCGGCCCTCACGATGCGCTTGTGCCAATGCTTCTCGACGCCGAACCGGTCCAGGGCGATTTGATAAATCTCCTGCTCGATCTCGCGTTCGGTCCGGCCCGGCCGGATCAGGTTGCGCCCTTCGATCTCGTCAAAGAGCGTCTCCGCGCGTTTCTCCGCCTCGACCAGCGCCATGCGCCGCTCCGAAGGCGTTGCCTGTCCTTGCTTCACGCTTTGTCCTTTGTCCTATCGAGCCGCTTCGACCACGAGCTTACCTCCGCCGCGTGACGGGCCTTCCGGCCGGAGGTCCTGCCTCGATCAATTTTGCGGTGCACGCGTTGCAGATCAACGCGCATTCGTCCGAGACCAGACCGAGCTTGATGTCGAGGCCAATCCCGAGATCCTGATCCGCGAGGCCTGCGATGATCCCGTTACAACTCAAGCACCTGCGGGGCGCATCGACGCTGCGGCTGTCTTCGCCCATCGGCACAACGTGACGAGACATCGTGGGATCCTCTGCTCTTCCGGTCGTCGGCCTTCGTCTCGCTATATTTACTGGTATATATCGATTGCGGCAAGGCGGACCGGGGAGGAGCAAAAGGATCCGCCAGCTGCACGCGACAAAACGGCCGACAAAGCTCGCCTCTGAAGAATAGTCCCTTCTTATTCGTCAGGAATCGCAATCATGAAAAAATACGACAATGCCTTGCGTTCGCGCAGGCAGGGAGAAACGCTCACGACCGGTCGCACGCTCGGTGCGGCCGCCGCTATCCTCGCATCCAGCGTATTCAGCACAGGCCTTGCCCAGGCACAAAGCGCGGCAGTCACCCTGCCCGAGAAGAGCTTTCCGGAAAGCGTGTCATCGACCAGCGACGGCGCGCTCTATGTCGGCAGCTTCAATCATGGCGGCGTGACGCGGGTGACCCCGACCGGCAAGGTCGACGCCTTCATCTCGCCCGGCGCCAGCGGCAGCCGCTCCACCCTCGGAGTGCTTGCCGACGAGAGGAGCGGCACACTTTACGTCTGCTCGAACGACCTCTCCGGCATGGGCGTTCCGAGTCCCGGCAGCGGCAAGGGCGCGTTCCTCAAGACGTTCGACCTGCGTACCGGCGCGCCAAAGGGGAGCTTCGCGCTCAAGGACGACAAATCCTTCTGCAACGACATCGCGATCGGAAGCGACGGGACGGCCTACATCAGCGACTCCTTCGCGCCTTACGTCTATAGCCTCAAGTCCGGCGCGACTGCGCTCGAGGTCTGGGCAACGGATCCGGCGCTGGCGCCGGCCAAGGACGGCGTCGGCCTCGACGGCATTGCCGTCGGTTCCGACGGCAATCTCTATGTGACGACCTTCATCCCTGGAAAATTGTTCCGGATCGCGGTCAAGGACGGCAAGGCCGGCGCCATCACCGAGCTGAAGCCATCAAGCACGCTCGACCATGCCGATGCGCTGCGCGCATTCGGCAATGGCTTCCTGCTGATCGAGGGCGCCGGCCGGCTCGACAAGATCACGGTGAGCGGCGACGCGGCACAGGTCGAGGTGATCAAGGACGGCCTCGCTGAGCCGGTTTCGGTCACCCAGGTCGGCGATACCGGATGGGTCGCGGAGGGCAAGCTGTCCTACGTCATCGGCGAGAACAAGAGCAAGGATCCCGGCCCGTTCACACTCAAGCCGATCGCATTGCCGAAGTAGCGCATTACCGAACGCGCAGCGCAGCAAATCGCGCTGCGCGTTCATACCGCGCGACAGCACGCCATATTTGATCGGATATAGCGTTGACGAACCATTCGGTCCGGCGCAGACTTCGCGTGGTTTCGCCGGGATGATCTGACATCTCCCCTCGTTGCCGGAGCGGCGAACGCTCCGGACCGGCTTGTTTTGCGCTGCGTGCTCCGCCGCAATCGGAGCGCCTGTTCGACGACGCGCGAGACCGCAAGATCCAAGGCGCAAAGACGCCGATCAATCCACGGAGGAAATGCCATGTTCCAGCAAGCGCTCGACCAGGTTTCGAAAACGCTCCTCATCCGCGAACGCTACGACAATTTCATCGGCGGCAAATGGGTCGCTCCGGTGGAAGGCAAGTACTTTGACAATCCGAGCCCGATCACCGGCAAGAAGCTCTGCTCGGTGCCCCGCTCGACCGCCGCCGACATCGAGCTGGCGCTCGACGCCGCGCACAAGGCGAAGGAATCCTGGGGCAAGACCTCGGTGCAGGAGCGCTCGCGCATCCTGAACAAGATCGCCGACAAGCTTGAGTCAAATCTCGACCTGCTGGCGCTGATCGAGACTTTCGACAACGGCAAGCCGATCCGCGAGACCACCCATGCCGACATGCCGCTGGTCGTCGACCACTGGCGCTATTTCGCCAGCGTCGTGCGCGCGCAGGAAGGCGGTATCTCCGAGATCGACCACGACATCGTCGCCTATCACTATCACGAGCCGCTCGGCGTCGTCGGCCAGATCATTCCCTGGAACTTCCCGATCCTGATGGCGACCTGGAAGCTCGCCCCTGCCCTTGCCGCCGGCAATTGCGTGGTGCTGAAGCCCGCCGAACAGACCCCGCTCGGCATCCTCGCCGTGATGGAGCTGATCGCGGACATCCTGCCGCCCGGCGTCATCAACGTCGTCAACGGGTTCGGCATCGAGGCCGGCAAGCCGCTGGCGCAGAACAAGCGGATCGCCAAGATCGCCTTCACCGGCGAGACCACGACGGGCCGCATGATCATGCAATACGCGTCCGACAATCTCATTCCGGTGACGCTGGAGCTCGGCGGCAAGTCGCCGAACATCTTCTTCGCCGACGTCGCCGAGACCGACGACGATTTCCTCGACAAGGCGCTGGAGGGCTTTGCGATGTTCGCGCTCAACCAGGGCGAGGTCTGCACCTGTCCGAGCCGCGTGCTGGTGCAGGAATCGATCTACGACAAGTTCATGGAGAAGGCGGTCGCGCGGACCAAGAAGATCAAGCAGGGCCACCCGCTCGACGCTTCGACCATGATCGGCGCGCAAGCCTCGAACGACCAGCTCGAGAAGATCCTGTCCTATCTCGACATCGGCAAGCAGGAAGGCGCGAAAGTGCTGACCGGCGGCAAGCGGGCCAAGATGGAGGGTGAGCTCGCCGAAGGCTATTACGTCGAGCCGACGATTTTCGAGGGCAACAACAAGATGCGCATCTTCCAGGAGGAGATCTTCGGGCCGGTCGTGTCGGTCACGAAGTTCAAGAACGAGGAGGACGCGCTCGCGATCGCCAACGACACGCTCTATGGCCTCGGCGCCGGCGTATGGACCCGCAACGGCAACCGCGCCTATCGGTTCGGCCGCGCCATCCAGGCCGGCCGCGTCTGGACCAATTGCTACCACGCCTACCCCGCGCATGCGGCGTTCGGCGGTTACAAGCAGTCGGGCATCGGGCGCGAGACCCACAAGATGATGCTGGACCACTACCAGCAGACCAAGAACGTCCTGGTCAGCTACTCGACCAAGGCCCTCGGCTTCTTCTGATCGTTCGCCGCAGAGCATGATCCGGAAAAGTGCGGAGCGGTTTTTCCGGAAAGATCATGTTCAAACAGAAAACTTAACGCAGGCATGGCCCCCTCCATGCCTGCGCCACTTTTTTACGAGGACAGATCATGGTCAATCGGGTCGAGATCACGCCAAAGGCGGTGGAGATCGTCGAACGTCTCAAGGCCCAGCACGGCGGGCTGATGTTCCACCAGTCCGGCGGCTGCTGCGACGGCTCGGCGCCGATGTGCTATCCGGTCGGGGATTTCCGCGTCGGCCCCCAGGACGTGCTGCTCGGCAAGATCGCCGATTGCGAGTTCTATATCGGTGCCGCCCAGTTCGAATATTGGCAACACACCCAGCTCATCATCGACGTCGTGCCCGGCCGCGGCTCGGGCTTTTCGGCCGAGGCGCCGGAGGGCGTGCGGTTTCTCACCCGCAGCCGCGTCTTCACTGACGAGGAAGTGGCGGAGTTGGAAGCCGCTGGGCCACCGGCGCGGGCGGCGTAATCACGACAAGCGCGGGAGGCCGGCGCGACACTCTTTTCGAAACTGCCGTGGGCTGATGCCGAAGGCGCGGCGGAAGGCGCGGCTGAAGCTGCTCGACTCCGAGAAGCCCCAACGGAACGCGATATCGGTGATGCTCTGATCGGCAAGGCTCGGATCCGCGAGCGCCTTGCGGCAGTTCGCAAGCCGGCGGTCGCGGATGGCGTCGGCCACCGTCACCCCCATGGCCGAGCGAAACAGCTGCTGCAAATGGCCCGGCGACAGCCCGACCGATCTTGCAACGTCCTCGACCGACAACTCGGCATCATGCAGATTGCGCGCGATCCAGGCATCGGCGCGAACGACATGATCCGGCGCGATCGTTCGACAGGCGTCGTCACCGCGCAATGTCGCGCGCATCGCCAGGGACAGATGATCGATCGCGCAATTGGCCGCGGCCGGCAGGAACGCGGGTTCGATCATGCCGGCGCAGCGTTCGAACGAGAGCAGGTTCTGCCGCGCGATCGCGGTCAGAGGCTGGCGGCCCGGAAGCGCGAAGCCGGCAAGGTCGTTGCCGCGCGGCGCGATATCGCGGAACAGCGGCTCCGGCATCCGCAAGATGCTTTGCCGGAAAGCTTGCGGAAACATCACCTGATAAGGCCGAGATGTGTCCAGCAGCCCGATGTCGCCGGGCTCAAGCATCGTCCGCCGATTCCCCTGCACGATCTCGCAGACGCCCTCCTCCTGGATCATCAGGAGCCAGGTGCATTCGCTCCGATCAATCAGGGCCTTCGTCCGTGTCACGAGCTGCGGATCGGCCTCGACCTCAATCAGGTCGAAGTTTGGCAAATGCGCCAGCGGTATGGACTGGGTACGGATCGATCCAGCGTAGGGCCTGCCGTCGACAAGCGCCTTGGCTTCGATACCAGCAATGGTGCGGCACACCACGTCATGCCAGAACGCGAGACGATCCGACTCCGGCACCGAACGGGTGCTGAGGAGGCTTCGAGTTATCGCGGCCGCTCCAACCACATCCCCTCCCCGGCATCGGCCGGACGATCGAGGTGCAAGACGTGTGGTAGCAAATCACAGCCCCGGTTCGTTGTCGACGCAGACCTGCGTTTCGGCCAACTCCGTCCGCGCTCCTGTCAAGACAGGCAACGCCTGCGCGATGCAGCATCGCGACCGCCGAATTTTTGAGCATCCCATTTGGGTATCTCCTGGAGGATCGCATGAGCAAATCGTTCGAGATCGTCAACGGAACGCCGCATTACAATCTCTACATCGATGGCGAGTGGACCCGATCGCTGCGCAACGAGTCCACCGACAGCATGAACCCCGCCACCGGAGAACTGTTCGCTCGCGTCCAGCAAGCGGGCAAGGCCGAAACCGAGCGCGCGATTGCGGCGGCGCACGGCGCCTACAAGGGCTGGGCCGGCCTGCCCGTCAGCGCGCGCGAGGCGGTGTTCTTCAAGGCGGCCGACGTGCTGGCCGCCAAGGCCCAGGAGATCACCGACGTCCTGATCGCCGAATCCGGCTCGATCGCCGGCAAATCCGGCTTCGAGGTCGGCTACTGCTTCGACCTGCTGCGGACGGCCGCGGCCGAGATGCGGCGCTCGCCCGGCGAAACGATGCCCCTGACCGCGCCCGGCCAGTTCGGCTTCACCGTGCGGCAACCGCTCGGCGTCATCGCCGGCATCGCGCCGTTCAACGCGCCCTTCCTGCTCGCGATGAAGAAGGTCGTCATGGCGCTCGCCGCCGGCAATGGTTTTGTGCTGAAGCCTTCGGAGCTGACGCCGGTCACGGGCCTGAAGATCGCCGAAGTGTTCGACGAAGCCGGATTGCCGAAGGGCCTGCTCAACGTCATCCCCGGTCCGGCCTCCGAGATCGGCGCCACCATCTTCGCCGACCCGCGCGTGCGCATGATCACCTTCACCGGCTCGACCCAGACCGGCCGGCATCTCGCCGTGGAAGCCGCCAAGACCCTCAAACGTTTCACGCTGGAAATGGGCGGCAAGAGCCCGCTGATCGTGCTCGGAGATGCCGACGTCGACTATGCGGTGAAGGCGGCCGCCTTCGGCATCTTCTTCCACCAGGGCCAGGTCTGCATGGCCAACTCCCGCATCCTGGTCGAGGAGCCGATCTTCGACGCCTTCTGCGAGCGCTTTACCGCGGTCGCCAAGAGCCTGAAGGTCGGCGATCCCCGCGAGCCCGACACCGTGATCGGCCCGCTGATCCGCGGTACCCAATGCGCCGTGATCGACGGTCACGTCGAGGACGCCGTCGCCAAGGGCGCAAAGCTGCTCTGCGGCGCCACGCACAAGGATCAGTATTACTGGCCGACCGTGCTGAGCGGCATCACGCCTGACATGCGCATCTTCCACGAGGAGAGCTTTGGTCCGGTAACCTCGATCATCAAGATCAAGAGCGCCGAGGAAGCGCTTGAGATCGCCAACAACACGGACTACGGCCTGTCGGCCGGCGTCATCACCAACGACATGCAGAAGGCGCTCGATCTCGCCTTCGGCCTGGATTCAGGAATGGTCCATCTCAACGACTGCACCGTATCGGACGAGCCGCACGCGCCCTTCGGCGGCGTCAAGAACAGCGGCTTCGGTCGCGAAGGCGGCCGCTTCTCGATGGAGGAGATGACCGAGGTCAAGTGGATCACAGTCCAGCGGGGGCAGCGCGCCTTCCCGATGTGAGCGCGCGATCCCTATGAGGCCGGCCGCGGGCACCCCGCGGCCGCACCGGTTAGCGAATGATCGTCGTCAGCGACGAGTAGCGCTTGTTCGGCTTGGCCTCGGCCGCCGAGAACTGCGCGAAGGCTTCGCTGACGCGGGTCGCCGGCGGCGTATCGCTGGCGAAGCGGAATTCCTTCGGCTTCGGCGCGTAGAAGCTGGCGCTGTAATAGGAATCGTCGAAACGCGTCTCGCCGACGCCGAACAATGCGTCGCAGACGAACAGGAGTGCGTAGACTCCCGCAATCGCCGCGACGATCTCCTTGAAAATTGACATACGAAATGCCCCAACCTTTTGCGGTGAGGATGCACGCCGGTTCCAAAGCCGAGGTTTAAGACCACAGCCTTCTTGTCCGCAGGGTTTGCCGCCGCTGAGCGGGTTGCAGACAATTTTATCGATCTCTCAAAGAGAGAGCCCGCCTGATCGGGCGGATCAGGCGGGCTCCAGGATTGGCCGCTCGGGAGGTATCAGACGGCCAAATTCATCCAGATAGCCTTGGGCTCGGTGAAATTGTCGAGTGCTGCGGTGCCGTGCTCGCGGCCGAGGCCGGAGTCGCGCTCGCCGCCCCAGGGCAAGCGCACGTCGGTGTAGCCATACGTATTCATCCAGACCGTGCCGGCGCGTGCCCGCTTGGCAAAACGCTGCAGCTTGCCGACATCGCGGCTCCAGACGCCCGCGGCGAGGCTGTAGGCCGTGCCGTTAGCGATCCGTAAAGCATCAGCCTCGTCCTTGAACTTGATGACGCTGACGACGGGGCCGAAGATTTCCTCCTGCGAGATCCGCATCTCGTGCGCGACATCGGCGAACACCGCGGGGCTGATGAAATAGCCGCGCTCGCCGACCTTCTCGCCACCGGTGACGAGCCTCGCGCCTTCTTTCTGGCCGATGTCGACATAATCGAGGATCGACTTCATCTGCTTCTCGGAGATGACAGGCCCGAGCGCTGTCTTGCGGTCGAGCGGATCGCCCATTTTGATCGACTTCGCGCGCGCGGCGAGGCGTTCGACGACTTCGTCATACGCCTTCTCCTGCACCAGCACGCGGGAGCCGGCCGAGCAGACCTGGCCGGCATTGAAGAAGATGCCGGAGGCCGCAGCCTTCGACGCCGCTTCGAGATCGGCATCGTCGAAAATCACGTTGGCCGACTTGCCGCCGAGCTCGAGCGAGACGCGCTTGAAGTTGCTGGCCGCGCCCTTCATGATTCCGCGGCCCACGCCGGGCGAGCCGGTGAAGGTGACCTTGTCGACATCCGCGTGATTGACCAGCGCGTCACCGACGACGCGACCGGGACCGGTGACGACGTTGAACACGCCTGCCGGCAGGCCCGCTTCGAGCGCGAGCTCCGCGATACGCAGTGCCGACAGCGAGGTCAGTTCGGCCGGCTTCATCACGATGGTGCAGCCGCAGGCCAGCGCCGGCGCCAACTTCCACATGCCGATCATCAGCGGGAAATTCCAGGGAACGATCGCCGCGACCACGCCGACCGGCTCGCGCATGGTGTACGTCAGGGCATCGTCGCGCACCGGCACGACATCGCCGCTGATCTTGTCGGCCCAGCCTGCATAGTAGGTCAGCGTGTCGACGGCGGCCGGGAAGTCCTGGCGCATCGTCGCCGAGATCGGCTTGCCGGCATCGATCGATTCGAGCTCGATGATCTCGTCGGCGTTGCGCTTCAGCAGGTCGGCCCAGCGCATCAGGATCTGGCCACGCTCGGAGGCACGCATGGTGCGCCACGGGCCTTCGAACGCCCGGCGCGCAGCCGCCACGGCGATCTCGACGTCGGCCTCGCCGCCCTCGGCGATGGTGGCGATGACCTGCCCGGTGGCGGGGTTGAGGGATTTGAAGGTGCGGCCGGAGCTCGCGGTCACGCGGCGGCCGTCGATGAGCAGATGCTGCGGCCGGGCCATGAACTCGGTGGCCGGCGAGTGCGCAAAGTCATATGCAACAGACATCATATTTCCTCCTGTTCTGGTATACCAGATTAGGCGTCTATTGGCTGGAGTAAATATGATATGAAGTGCAATTGGACGCACAATATATGAAGTCTATTTCATAAGGAAAGCGATGCTTCAGATCGAAATCGAGGCCGTCTGGCGGTTTCGCCACGAGGGCAGCCCACGCACCGCCGTCGTCATGCTGGGCGTGCTCAACGAGATCCGGAAGACCGGGAAGATCACGAGCGCAGCCAGCGACGCGCAGCTGTCCTACCGGCATGTCTGGAATCTGATCGAGCAATGGTCGGAGTTCTTCGGAACGCCCCTCGTCGAAACCCAGCGCGGCAAGGGCTCGAAGCTCACGCCATTCGGCGAGCGGCTGGTGTGGGCCGGCGAGCGCATGCAGGCGCGGCTCGGGCCGCAGCTTGAAAACCTGGCGCAGGAGCTGGCGAGCGAGATCAAGCCGTTCCTCGAGCAGCGGCCCTCCGTGATCCGCGTCCATGCGAGCCACGGCTTTGCAGTTGCAAAGCTGCGCGAGTTCCTCGACCGGGAGCCCGGCATCGGCGTCGACCTGCGCTATGTCAGCAACCAGCATTCGCTGGTCTCGCTGGCGCAGGGCGCTTGCGATCTCTCCGGCCTGCATCTGCCGCGCGGCGAGCTGCGCGCCCAAGGCATCAACGCGGCCCGCGAATGGCTCGATCCGCGCGAGGACCGCGTCATCAATTTCGTCACGCGCGAGATGGGGCTGATGGTCGCGCGCGGCAATCCGCTGCGGATCGCCTCGCTGCGCGATTTGACCGGACCGAAGGTGCGCTTCGTCAACCGCGATCACGATTCCGGCACGCGTCTCCTGTTCGACCGCCTGCTCACCGTGCAAGGTATCGACCAGGGCAGGATCAACGGCGCGCAGCAGATCGAGTTCACCCATGCGGCGGTCGCAGCCTACGTCGCCAGCGGCATGGCCGATGTCACCTTCGGCGTCGAGGCCGCCGCACGTCAGTTCGGCCTCGATTTCATCCGGGTTCTCACCGAGGACTATTTCTTCGTCTGCAAACGCGCCTTCCTGGAGACAGAGCCGATGCGACGTATCCTCGACATCATCCGCGGTCACGATTTCCAGGCGGCGGTCGCCGCCCTGCCCGGTTACACCCTGTCCGATACGGGCGAGGTCTCCGGCGTAAAAGCCTTCCTGGAGATGCACTCCGCACGCTGATGCCGCATGCAGGGCATGCCTGCGGCGGATCCGGCCCGGAACCGTCTGGACGAGGCCTGACATCCGTTATATCACTTCGAATATAGCGGATGCCGTCGAAAGACCCCGCACAACAGGGTTTTGTGGATGTTCCAACGCCGCCGATCTGCCGTCGCGCTCCGTCATGTGGCCTTCGAGGATCTCGGCCTGCTTGCACCGATCATGGAACGCGAGGGCTGGAACGTCTCGTTCTGCGAAGCGCCGGTCGACGATCTCAGCCACCCCTCGATCGGGGATGCCGACCTCCTGATCGTGCTCGGCGGCCCGATCGGCGTCTATGAGACCGACAGCTATCCGTTTATCACAAGGGAAATTGACCTGCTGGAGCGCCGCCTTGCCCAAGGCCTGCCGACGCTCGGCATTTGCCTCGGCGCACAGCTGATGGCGAAGGCGCTCGGGGCCCGCGTCCATGCCGGTAATGTGAAGGAGATCGGCTGGGGATCGCTGACATTATCGGACACCGGCCGCGCCTCCTGCCTGACGCCGCTGGCGGAGGGCACACCGGTCCTGCACTGGCACGGCGACACCTTCGATCTTCCCGATCATGCAGCGAGGCTCGCCTCGAACGAAAACTACGAAAACCAGGCGTTCGAGTTCGGAAACAATGCGCTCGCACTGCAGTTTCACCTCGAAGCCGATCCGCGGCAGCTCGAGGAATGGTACGTCGGCCATGCCGTCGAGCTCGCCTCCGCGAGAATTTCGGTACCGGAGCTTCGGGCAAGGACGGCAGAATATTCGAAGATCGTCGCACGACAGGCCGATCGCATCTTCACGAGTTGGTTGAACCAGCTCGCGCACAAGGACGCTGTAAGCAGAACCGCACAAGCAAGGTAAAGAACAATGGCGGAATATCCTCTGATCGAACTCTACATCGATGGACAATGGAAGCGCGCAAGCGGCCAGCCGATCATCAATCCCGCCGATGAAAGCGTGCTCGGCACCGTCCCGACCGCGACCAGAGCCGACCTCGACGACGCGCTCGCCGCCGCCGAGAAAGGCTTCAAGATCTGGCGCAACACCGCGCCCGCCAAGCGCGCGCAGATCATCCTGAAGGCCGCCGCCCTCATCCGCGAGCGCGTCGATGTGATGGCCGCCGCGATGACGCTCGAACAGGGCAAGCCGATCGAGCAGGCAAGGCTCGAAATCCTGCGCGGCTCCGACATCATCGAGTGGGATGCGACCGAAGGCCTGCGGCTCTACGGCCGCATCATCCCCAGTGAGCCCGGCATGCGCCACACCGTGCTGCGCCAGCCGATCGGCCCGGTCGCTGCGTTCTAGCCGTGGAACTTCCCGATGAGCTCGCCGGCCCGAAAGGTCGCGGGCGCCCTCTCCGCCGGCTGCTCGATCATCCTGAAGGCCTCGGAGGAAACTCCGGCCGGCGCATTCCAGCTGGTGCGCGCGTTCCATGATGCGGGCCTGCCCCCCGGTGTGCTCAACCTGGTGTTCGGCAATCCCGCGGAAATCTCCGACTACCTGATCCCGCAGTGGCGCATCCGCCTCGTCACTTTCACCGGCTCGATCCCCGTCGGCAAGCATCTCGCCGAGATGGCCGGAAGGCACATGAAGCCCGCGATCATGGAGCTCGGCGGCCATGCACCGGTGATCGTCTGCGACGACGTCGACCCGGCCGCGACTGCGGCTGCGTCCGTGATCGGCAAGTCGCGCAACGCCGGCCAGGTCTGCGTCTCGCCGACGCGCTTCTTCGTGCAGGAAAAGATCTACGAGCAGTTCGCGCAATCCTTTGCAGAGCGCGCCAGCCAGCTCAAGGTCGGCAACGGCCTCGATCCTTCGACGCAGCTCGGGCCGCTCGCCAATGCGCGCCGCATCGACGCGATGGAGACGCTGGTCAGCGATGCCAGGGACAAGGGCGCGCGCGTGCTCGCCGGCGGGCAGCGCATCGGCAATCGCGGCTATTTCTTCCCGCTCACGGTGATCGCCGACCTGCCCGACGATGCCCGCGCCATGAACGAGGAGCCGTTCGGGCCGCTTGCACTGGTCAATCCGGTGAAGACGCTGGACGAGGCGATCGAAAAGGCCAACGCCCTTCCCTATGGTCTTGCCGCCTACGCCTTCACGAAGTCGGCCGGCAATGCCGAACGCCTCGCCGAAAGCGTTGAGGTCGGCAACCTCTCCATCAACCATTTCGTCGCCTCGGTCGCGGAGACCCCGTTCGGCGGGGTCAAGGACAGCGGCTACGGCCGCGAAGGTGGCACCGAGGGCCTGCGGTGCTACACCGTCGTCAAGAACGTGTCGCACAAGACGTTGTAGGAGACCTCATGCAGGACAACGCGCTACAAGACAACGCGCCACGCCACCAGGACGGCAGCGCCGGCGACGCCAATTACGGCACGATCGGCCAGGGCTACGCGAATTTTCGCAGGCCCGATCCGCGCATCGCCGAGATGATCGACGCTTCACTCGGCGAGGCCGGCACGGTCCTCAATGTCGGCGCAGGCGCCGGCTCCTACGAGCCGGTCGGCCGCACCGTTACACCGGTCGAGCCGTCGCAATCGATGCGGGCGCAGCGGCCGGCGCATCTCCCTGCTGCGATCGATGCGGTCGCGGAAAAGCTTCCCTTCGAGGACGCGACGTTCGCTGCCGCGATGTCGACCTTCTCGGTGCATCAGTGGAAGAACCTCAACGCGGGCCTGCGCGAGATGCGGCGGGTGACGCGCGGTCCGATCGCGATCATGACCTGCGATCCCGACGAACTCGATCGCTTCTGGCTCAACGCCTATTGCCCGGAGGTCATCGCGGTCGAGGCCGTGCGCTATCCGGGGATCAAGGACATCGCAACGGCTCTCGGCGGCACGACGGACGTCGTGCCCGTGCCGATTCCGCTCGACTGCACCGATGGTTTCAATGAGGCCTATTACGGCCGGCCCGAAATGCTGCTCGATCCGGCCGCGCGGCTCGCCTGCTCGGCCTGGAGCTTTGTCGCCGACGATGTCGTCCGGCGCTTCGAGCAGCGGCTCGGCAGCGATCTGGCTACCGGCCGCTGGGATGCGCGGCACGGGTCCTATCGGCAGCAGCCGACCTTCGCCGGCTCGCTCAAGCTGATCGTCAACCGGATCTGACCCGGCGCGACAGGTTATTGCCGGGTGCCCGGGCTCAGCAGGCAGGCCGCGAGCTCGGTTCGATTGTGCACGCCGAAGCGTCGGCACAAATTGGCAACGTGCTCCTTCACCGTCTGGTCGGAAATTCCCATCTCGCGGGCGATTTCCTTGTTGGTCTGGCCGCGGCAGACCCGGATGGCGACGTCCGCAGACCTTGGCGGGAGCGAAAGCGTCGCGGCCGGCTCACGAACCCGGGTCGCGGCACGATGGGCGTCGATCGCGCCCGCGTTCGTCATGTTGGTCAAAGCCAGCGAGCCGGCCCGGCACAGCATCTCCATGCGCTGCCGTGACCGCATCGTGTACGGCGCGTCCGTGTCGGTCGTCGCGGTAAACAGCACGCCGACGATCTTCTGCCCGCACCACAATGGGCCGCCCATGTTGTATGCAAAACCCCACTCGTGCAGCATCTCGAAGGACGGACTGTGCCGCCATTGCTGTGGACCGATCACCGTTTCGCCGTCGACCGCGCGGCCTCGGGTCATGATGCAGTCGAGCACGGGGTCATGCTTCCAAAAGCCGGCCCTGTAATTGTCGAGCAAGCCTTCCGCGACGTGCTGGCTGTAGACCAGTTCCGGCTCGAGCCCGTCGAGCAGATAGAGGCCGACGGTCGGCGACCCCGTCATTTCCGTGATCGCCGAGCAGCAGGCGACGCCAAGCGCACGCACCGAGCAGCTCTCGGCGATGGACATCAGCCGATCTGCGAGCTGGCGCTCGGGCAGACCATCCAAATGCTCCTGCTCGGCTCTCACCGCCACTCCTCGCGAACGCGACGTCCCCCGGACACACGCATGTCATTGCCGATTATTATAGGCTTAAAATTTCTGCCTTGCCTGATCTTTGGTCAAGCGAAAAGAAGCGGCAACGCGCTGCTCTCCCGGCCCAGCTTTGCGGCAGAGCACAATGGCCGATCCCCCCATGATGGGGGATTGCTGGCTTGGCCGCCTCGTCTCTAGCATCCTGGCCATCGGGATCGCGTCACGACGCGCGGTTCCGGTGGGGACATCTCGACAGCAACGCGAGCCGATCGTCGCGCGCCAACTGACATTGGCGCGTGCAGGCGAAGTGTTGCCTGCGACTGTCCCGTCCGACCCAGATCTTCGCGCACGGCAGCCTTGCTGCGAAGCACCAACAGACCGGCTGACAGACCGACCTGGAGACACCGATCATGAGCCCTTCCGTGCAACTCGCAGTCAAACCTTCCGCGACCCCGACGGTGGCTGAGTTCCATGCGCGCCTCGACGCGCTGCTGCCGCTGGTCGAATCCAGGGCCGCGGAGGCCGAGGCACAGGGCTATCTGACCGACGATGTCGTGGCCGCGCTGCGCAAGGCCGGCATCTACACCATGCTATTCCCGAAAGAGGTCGGCGGCGCCGAGCTTCTGCCTTACGAAGCCATGACCGTCATCGAGCGGCTTGCTTACGCACACGCCTCGGCCGGCTGGTGCGTCATCGGCAACAATATGGAAGGCACGACGCTCGCCATCTACATCGAGGACGAAGGCATCAAGAAGGTCTTCGCGGGCGGGCCCGACATCACGATTGCCGGCAACGGCGTGCCGCGCGGCTTCGCCCGGCCGATCGACGGCGGCTACATGATCCGCGGCAACTGGGCGTATGGCAGCGGCATTCAGCACGCCGAGTGGGTCCATTCCGGCTGCTTCGTCACCGACGCCTCCGGCAAGGACATGATCTTCGGCCCCAACGGCCAGCCCAAGATCGTGGTCACACACCATCCGCGCGCGACCATCAAGCTGATGGGCAATTGGGACGTGCTCGGCCTGCGCGCGACCGGAAGCTTCGACTACACCTTGAGCGAGGGCGACGAGCTGTTCGTCCCCACGCACATGACCTACGATTTCGACATTGGCGCGCCGCGCCGCGGTGGTGTGCAGGGTGCGCTGGGACTGGCGGGCTACAGCGCCTGGGCGCATTCCGCCTGGGCCGTCGGCGTCGGCCGCCGCATGCTCGACGAGCTCGTCAAGGTAATCGTCCAGCGCCAGGATCCATTCGGCAAGTCGCGTGACAGCGCGAGCTTCAAGTTTCAGTTCGCGCAGGCCGAAGCTCGCTTCCGCGCCGCGCGTGCGCTGGTCCACGAAACCTGGAAAGACGTCTCGGAGACTTGCGCCGGCGGTGAATCTCCCTCGCTGGACCAGATGACGATGATCAAGCTGTCGCTGCGCCACGTCCACGACGTTCTGTCCGATGTCGCGACCTTCGCACATCGCGCCGCCCGCGGTGCCTCGCTGCACAACACGCCGATGCAGCGGTTCTATCGCGACATTCATTCGGGCACGCAGCACATCCTGATGGCCGACCAGATCGTCGAGGAGTGCGGCCGCGCGCTGCTCGGCCTCCCCGGCCCTGGCGCGCAATGGACAGTGTTCGGGGTGACGGGCTGAGCAGGCGATCACACGAGGGCGTCGAGGTGAGGACATCCCGCATCGTTGGCTTCTGCGGCAACAGCTGGCGCCCGGCGAAGTCGCGCATTCTGGTCGAGGCCGTCGCCGCCGACCTTCAGGCGCAGCATGGACTGAACACCGAGGTCCTCGATCTCGTCGATGCCGGTTGCGGCATCGCCGGCTTCACCCGGACCGCACTCGATGACAGCGCGCGCACCGTCGTCGAGGCCATCGAGCAGGCCGACGGCCTCGTGATCGGGTGCCCGGTGTTCCAGGGATCCTATCCCGGATTGTTCAAGCACGTCTTCGACCTGATCGAACCGAGCGCGCTGCGCAACCGCCCGGTACTGCTGACCGCCGTCGGCGGCGGCCTGCGCCACTCGCTGGTGGTCGAGCACCAGCTCCGCCCCCTGTTCGGCTTCTTCGAAGCCTGCACCGTTTCGACGGCGATCTACGCCAGCAGCGGCGAGATCGCGCCAGGCGAGCCGCTGGCACCAATGACAGCCGCGCGGATCGCCAACGCCGTCGAGCAATTCGCCTCGCTTCTCAGCGGTCGTCAGGCGGCTGCCGCATGACCCACCACCCCCCGGCCCTTCCGACGTCAACCGGAGACAACCATGCTTGATACCCCCAGACCGTCACCCGATCTCGCCGGCTTCTCGCGCGCGGACTATACGATCAACGGCGTGCGCACCGTCGTCCACAGCATCGGGAGCGGCCCGGCACTCGTGTTCCTGCACGGCACCGGCACCTTCACCGGCTTCGAGATGGCGCGTGTTTGGGCGAAACGGCACACCGTCATCATCCCCTATCACGCGGGCTTCGGCGACTCCGATGACGCCGAGACGATCGACACCGTCGAGGATCACGTCCTTCACTACATGGATCTGTTCGACAAGCTTGGCCTTAAGCAATTCGACCTCGCCGGGTTCTCGCTCGGCGGATGGCTTGCCGCGGAGTTCGCGATCCGTCAGCCGCATCGGATCCGCAAGCTGGTGCTGGTTGCACCCGCCGGTCTTGTGGTCGGAAGCGCGCCTGCACCGGGATTGTTCGAGATCGCGCCGCAAGAATTGCCCGCCTATCTCGCGCACGATCCGGCCGCGGCACTCCGTTATTTCCCCAAGGCGCCCGACCCGGCTTTCGACGCCCGGCTCGGACGCGAGGTCACTGGCTTTGCCAAGCTGATCCGCAGCGAGCCGCAGGGCAATCCCAAGCTCGCGCACTGGCTGCATCGGATCGCGATGCCGACGCTCGTGCTGTGGGGGGCCGCCGATCGCCTGCGTCCGACCGCCCAGGCAGAGGCCTGGAAAGCAGGACTCCCCAACGCACGCGTGGTGCTGGTGCCCGCGACCGGACATCTCGTGTTCGAGGAAACGCCGTCCTCCGCGCACCACGTCACCGACTTCCTCGCCGAATGATCCCGCACACACCAAAGGACAGCACCATGATCGAGATGCCTCCGGGCGTAACCCCTGCCAAGGAAGGCTTTGGCAATGTCGTCTGGAACATTCTGGGCCAGACCTACACGCTGAAGCAGCATTCCGAAGCGTCGATGGCCTGGCATGCCGTTTTTCCGGACGGCACCTTCGTGCCGCCGCACATCCATCCGACCCAGGATGAGTTCGTCTATGTGCTGAGCGGCCGCTACGACCTCTGGCTCGACGGCAAGGAGTTTGTGGCCAAAGCCGGCGACCTCGTGCGCATGCCCAAGGGCGTCCCCCACGGCATCTTCAACAAATCGGGCGAAACCGCCACCAGCCTGTTCTGGGTCGCACCGACGCGGTCGCTCAAGGAGCTGTTCGAACGCATCCACAATCTCCCCGATCCGCAGGAGGTGGTGCGACGTGCCGCCGAGCACGAGGTGAATTTCCTGCCGCCGCCTGCCTGACGCAGTGCCGATTCGACCGCCACGCAAACCGCGAGAACCGATGATGACCACGCTGACAACGACTTGGACGACCATCTCCGAGAGCGACCGCCGTCGGATAGCCCGGTGGCAAAAGGGCATGCTGGCGCTGGCCATCCTCTGCGAGATATTTCTCGCCGCGGACTGGTATGCCTTCGCGGCGGTCCTGCCTTTCGTCTCCGAGAGCCTCAAGCTCAATCCCGCTGAGGCCGGGCTTGCGCAAGGCATCTTTGCGCTGACTTACGGCATCGGCATGGTGGTGTGGTCGCCGGTCAGCCGGTCGATGACGGCGCGCAACATGCTGCTGATCGGGCTTGCGGGCACCGGAATCGGCATGGTGCTTCAGGTGTTCGTGCAGAGTTACACGCAGCTCGTGATACTCCGGCTCGTGATCGGCTTCTTTGACGCCGGCATCTTCATCGGCAACATGAAGCTGATCTTCGGCTGGTTTCCGCAAAGCCGGCGCGGCTCGGTGGTCGGCATCATCCTCGCCGCCTACAGCCTCGCCATCACCATGGATTTCGCGCTCGGCATCCCCCTGACGATCGCGACCGGTTGGCGAACTTTCTTCGCCGTGCTGGCCATCGGCACGCTGCTGGTCGCGGCCGTCGATGCACTCGTCGTCCGCAACAATCCGCGCGAGCTTGGCCTCGACGGTTTCACCTGGGGCAACGAAACACCGCAGCAGCACCTGCCGCTCGGCGAGATATTCCGCTCGAAATGGATCGCGGTCGGCGGCTTCGGCATCGTGGCCTGCACCTTCGCGATCGCCGGTACCGCCACCTGGGTGGTGCCGGCTTTCATCACCGTGCAGCATATGCCCCCGGAGGCCGGCGCAATCATCGGCACCGTCATGGGGCTGTCGCAGGTGCTGTTCCTGGTGATTGGCGGCTACATGTCCGATCGGCTCGGCAAGCCTTTCATGATCAAGCTCACCGCATGTCTCGCCTTCCTGACGGCGCTGATGTTCCTGTGGAGCGTGGTTACTCCGATGTCGTTTCCGATGCTGGTGCTGTTTGCGGCGCTCAGCGGCATCGCGCTGCTCGGCGGCGGCGCGATCTTCGCCCTGCTCAGCGAAAAGTACTCCGACGCGCTGGCGCCGGCCGCGATCGGATACGCCGAGGTGTTTGGCATCTTCTCGGCGTTCGTGGCGCCCTGGATGATGGGTGCCATCATCAACGCCTCCGGGAGCTCGTTCACCGGCGCCTTCATCGCCTTCGCGGTTGTCGAACTCGTCATCGTCGGCCTCCTGGTGATCCTCGCCCGCGAGGACGTCAGTCAGGGCGCGGTGGTCGGGAGCCCCGCGGAGTAAGGCGCAGCCATCTACGAGGGCACGGGCTGAGGCCCGTGCTCTCCGGACCTCGACAAAGCTCTATCTTCTGGGAAATCCGGCGCCTTCACCTTGTCCACCGTGGGCAAGAGTGGCACTCTCTGTTTAGAGTCATTCAAGAGAGCCGGTCATGTCGCGCGCGAGCGCCAAATCCCTTCCCCAGCTGAGCCTTCGCATCGACCTCGACGGCGAGGACCGGATCGGGCCCGGCAAGATCGAGCTTCTGGAGCAGATCCGCGAGCAAGGCTCGATCTCCGGGGCCGGCCGCGCCATGGACATGTCCTACAAGCGCGCCTGGGATCTCGTCGACGAGATCAACCGGATCTGTGGACATCCCGCGGTCGAGCCGCAGGCCGGCGGCAAGAACGGCGGCGGCGCAATGCTGACTCCGTTCGGCGAAAAGCTCGTTGCGCGCTACCGCAAGATCGAGCGCGACGCCGCCCGCGCGGTGCACAAGGATCTGGAAGCGCTGAAGAGCGACATCGCCCGCTCGCGCAAGTCGTGAACCAATGGTTGGGATCGCGCAATGCTGCTGATCGGGGTCAATCGTTCACCGTTTACGCGACGCGTTGCGATCACGCTCAATATTTACGGCGTTCCGTTTGAGCAGCGCGCACTGTCCGGCTTCGGCGACCGCGCAGAGGTCAGGGCACGCAATCCGCTTGGCCGTATTCCGGCGCTCGTGCTCGACAGTGGGGAGACGTTGATCGATAGCGACGCGATCATTGATCACCTCGATGAAGCCTACGGTGGCGACCAGCCGCTCACGCCGCGCCATGGCACCGATCGCCGCGCCGTCTTGAAGGTCGCGGCCATGATGATGGGCGCGTGCGAGAAGTGCCTTCACGCGGCCTATGAGGGCAACCAACGTCCGCCGGACAAGGTGCATCAGCCGTGGATCGACGACTGCATGGCCCAGGCCGCCAATGCGCTCAACGCGGTCGCAGCCATGATAGAGCCGAAGCAGCCGTATTTGTTGCTCGAGCGTCTCACCCAGGCCGATGTGACCGCCGTTGTCGCGGAACGGCTCGCGCGTGCACGCGGCATCGATACCGATGTTCTCATGCCCAGGCTGCGCGCACTGACGAGCAGGCTAGCAGAACAACCGCTCTTCCAGGTCAGCGAGCCCTAGTTCGGCCGCACCGACATGTCCGGCATCGGCTGCGTCAGCGCTTCGCCGAGCAGGCTCTGCTCGTCCTTGGGGATCGAGAAGCGGACCTTGAAGCCGTCCTCGGTCTGAAGCGTGATGATGCGCTGGGTCGTGTCGGTCGACTGTTCGATCGCCCAGGATGCCAGCGGATAGGCATAGCGCAGGCTCTGGTCGCCGTAGCGGGCCTTCAGGGCCGCCTCGAGCAGGCCGGGCAGCGTCATGATGAGGGCACCGACCTGGTTGAGCGAGACGCTGACGGCTGCGGTACTCCCCGTCACGTCCTCGAAGCCCAGCGAGATCGCGCCGCCGTCGGCCGCCACCTCGCAGGTCGTGAGCTGCCTCACCTTGATTTCCATCGCCAGTCCCGGAACGCAGTTCGCTATATCCGTCACGATATATCGATATGTCCACCCGCGTCCAGCCTGCTTTTCTGGATTTGATCGAACCGGCCGCCATGGCCCGTTCGGCCGGATCGTGATATATAGTTCGATATAGCGAGGCCCGAACGGCCCGTTCTGCAAGGGAGCGAAAAGCCTATGAGTGACTTCAATCTTCTCATCGACGGCAAAATGGTGCCCGGCGACATGACGATGCCGGTTCTCAATCCCGCGACCGAAGAGGTGGTGGCACAATGTCCTCGCGCCTCGAAGTCGCAGCTTGATACGGCCGTTGCCGCCGCGAAGGCTGCCTTCCCGGCCTGGTCCGCGACCTCGATGGAGGACCGCCGCAAGGTCGTGATGAAGATGGCCGACGTGATCGAGGCCAACTCCGGCGAGCTCGCGCGCCTGCTCACCGCCGAACAGGGCAAGCCGCTCGCGGATGCCACCGGCGAAGTGCTCGGCATGGCCGCCTTCTTCCGCTATCTCGGCTCGCTCGATCTGCCGATGAAGGTCATCGAGAATTCCGGCGACCGCAAGGTGGAAGCCTATCGCCGCCCGCTCGGCGTCGTCGGCGCCATCATCCCCTGGAACTATCCCCTCCTGATCCTCGCCTTCAAGCTGCCCTCCGCACTGATCGCCGGCAACACCCTGATCGTGAAGCCCGCGCCGACCACGCCGCTCTCCTCCCTGCGCTTCGCCGAGCTGATCAAGGACGTGGTGCCGAAGGGCGTGCTCAACTTCATTACCGACGCCAACGATCTCGGCGGCGAGATGACCAAGCATCCCGACATCCGCAAGATCTCCTTCACCGGCTCGACGGCCACCGGCCAGAAGGTGATGGCGAGTGCTGCGCAGACGCTCAAGCGCATCACGCTCGAGCTCGGCGGCAACGACGCCGGCATCGTGCTCGACGACGTCGACCCGAAGAAGGTCGCACCCGGCATCTTCGAAGGCGCGTTCCAGAACTCCGGCCAGGTCTGCCTCGCCATCAAGCGGCTCTATGTGCACGAGTCCGTCTATGACGAGCTCTGCGACGAGCTGGTCGCGATCGCCAAGAGCACGGTCGTCGACGACGGTTCCAAGCAGGGCACCAAGCTCGGGCCGCTGCAGAACAAGATGCAGTACGAGAAGGTGAAGACGTTCCTCGAGGACGCGCACAAGAACGGCAAGGTGGTCGCCGGCGGCGCCGCGATGGACCGTCCCGGCTATTTCATCGAGCCGACCATCGTGCGCGACATCAAGGAAGGCTCGAAGCTGGTCGACGAGGAGCAGTTCGGACCGGTGCTGCCGCTGATCAAATATTCCGACAAGGATGACGTGATCCGCCGCGCCAACGCGACGACCTACGGCCTCGGCGCCTCGGTCTGGTCGTCCGACATCAAGCGCGCCCACGAGGTGGCAACGCAGCTCGAGTCCGGCACGGTCTGGATCAACAAGCATCTCGACATGGCCCCGCACATCCCGTTCGGCGGCGCCAAGCAGTCGGGCATCGGTACCGAGTTCGCAGAGGAAGGCCTCGCCGAATTCACCCAGCTCCAGATCATCAACGGCCCGCCCGCGGCCTGATCCAAAAACCGGGGGCCGCGGCGGAACCGCCGCGGCCCCTTCCTCATTTGTGATGGAAACGGAGGCGGACCATGTTCGATGCGCAATGCGACCTCGCCGCCCTCGTTTACGCGCCCGATCAGGACCCCGACGCCGTCTTGCGCAGCTTCGCCGCCGATCTGATGAGGCGCGGCCATCGCGTCGTCGGCATGGTGCAGGCCGGCCAATGCGCCGATTCCAGCCTCTCGGCCATCCTGCTTCACAGCGGCGAAAAGTTGCTGCTCGCGCAGGATTTCGACCCGGCGGCACAAGGCTGCCGCCTCGATTTGGCACGGCTGCAAAATGCGGGGACGCGGATCGCGGAAGCGCTCTCGCATGGCGCCGACCTCGTCATCATCAACCGCTTTGGCAAGCGCGAGCGCGACGGCAAGGGCCTGTCCTATCTGATCGAGCGCGCGCTCGATGCCGACATCCCCGTGGTGATCGCGGTCGGCAGAGACCACTTCGCCGACTGGATCAAGTTCGCCGGCGGCATGAGCGTCAAGCTCGGTTGCGATCACGACGCGCTGGACGCTTGGTGGCAGGCTGTCTCGACGCAGGATGCCGCACCGATGCTCGATGAGCATCCGACGGTTTGTGAAATTTTAAAGTGAAATAATCCGCAGCCTGGTGTGGGTTTACATCGGCGTGTGGCTGATGCAGAGACGTCGCGTCCTTCATCAGCTCGGCGTGCTGCATCGTGAACAATGTCACCCTGAACCGGCTCATCGCGGTCTTCGATGCCGGGATCGGCAGCTACGCCATCGCGCGCAAGATCGCGGACCGGTTTCCCGGTCAGGATGTGCTCTACTTCGCCGATCGCGCCAGCTTCCCTACGGCGGCAAGGGCCGGACCGAGCTGCTCGCCGTGATGCGACGGACGATCGAACGCCTGGAGAGTTTCGGCCCGGCAGCAATCGTGATCGCTTCCAATGCGCCTTCGGTCATGGTCCTCGACGATCTCAAGGATTGGAGCCCGACGCCGATCATCGGCGTGTTTCCACCCGTCCGGCGCGCGCTCGAGACTTCCGTCACGAAACGGATCGCCGTGCTGGGCGTCGCGTCATTGATCTCGAGCTCTGAAATCCGCGGCTATGTCGCGCGCGAATCCGCCGGGCAAGGCAACGTCGACCTCGTCAGCGCGTCGGATCTGGTCGAGCTTGTCGAGAACGGCAAGTTTCTGACCGACCCAGAGACAACGCTGGCCGCCGTGCGCGCCAAGCTCGTCACGCTCCATCCAGACACGGATGTGGCGACGTTGTCGTCCACGCATCTGCCCTGGCTATTGCGCTATTTCGAGCAGGCCGGGCCGCGCCTGCGGTTTCTCGATCCGGCCGACGACATCGTCGCGGCGGTTGGCTCCTACACGACTCCCGGCTCCGGCGCCTTCCGGACCCTGGTTTCAGAGGGCGAGGGTTATGATCTTGCGGATTTTCAGCGCATGCTCGTGCGCCTCGGGCTCGATTTGATCATCGAGCGCGTCTGAGCGGCGCGATCATTGCGACCTGCTATTCGTCCTTCAGCGCCGCGATCACCTGCTCGCCCTGCGCCGTCAGGCGATAGCTCACCAGCGGACGGCTCGATGGCGGCTTGCGGTCGGTCTCGACGATATAGCCGCGCACCATCAGCGCTTCGAAGCTGCCGTAATAACCGTACATGCTGATCTGGTTCTGCCTGAGCAGCTTGAACTCGCGCAGCAGCCGGATCTCGTTGCCCGAGAGCAGCGAACGGCGGACGCGCTGCACGAAGCTCGCGCGCTGCTCGAACCAGGCTTGATCGGGCAGCTCACGCGAAGACGGCACATTGTCGCGATCGCAGGGGCGCGCCTCGACATCGGCGCACTCCGCGGGCTGCGACGGCATGCTGCTGCCGACAGCTTCCCTGGCGTCATCGAGCAACGCGATCGGCCAGCGCCGCTTGTTGTCGACCATGACCGGCGGCGGCACGACATTGTCGCGCACCAGCTGCTCGAAGCGGCCGGCGGTCACGCCGACATAGGCGGCGGCGCGGCGGCGGTCGACGAGACGGGTGTCGCGCCCGTGCTCCAGCTCGCCAGCGATCATCTCGTTCACCCCAAAATCCCCAGCCGCATCGTTGCGGGCGCGTCGCTGCGCGGGCCCGGCAGGCCCGTCAGCACGTGACATTAGGGTGAAACCGGCGCTCTCAAAAGGCAGAGAATTTCGTACATGTTGCTGCCGTTTCGGCAACAGCTATAGTCTGCCCATGCGCTTTCACTCACCGTCCATCCAGTACTTCCATGCCGTCCGCCGCACCGGCTCGATCCGCGCCGCGGCACGCCTCCTGAACATCGCCTCATCAGCGGTCAGTCGCCAAATTCTCAAGCTTGAACAAGAGGTTGGATCACCCTTGTTCGAGCGGAATGCGCGCGGCCTGACCCTGACGACGGTCGGCGAGATGCTCGCCCGCCACGTCATGAACGTGCTTCAGGACCTCGACCGCTTCCGCTCGGACGTAGAGTCCCTGTCCGGCGCCTGGCACGGCAGCGTCAGCATCGCCTGCATCGAGTCCCTCACCGAGTCGGTGTTGCCGGATCTGATCGCCTCGCACCGGACCCGTGCCCGGCGCGTCAGCTTCACCGCAGAAGTCATGGGATCATCCGACGTGCTCGAGGCGCTCCGCCGGGGTGAGGCCGATATCGGCATCGCCATCGCGCTCAGGCATCCGCCCGACCTGCGGCAGGTCGCGCTGAAGCGGTTCCGCCTCGGCGCGCTCGTCGCGCGCGAGCATCCGCTGGCGCGCCGCAAGACGGTCACGCTGGAGCAGTGTCTCGCCTTCCCCGTCATTCACGCGCTGCCGGAGCTGTCGATCTACCATTTGCTGCAGCCCTTGATCGCGCAGCTCTCCGAGACGCCGGAGCCGGCGATTCAAGCCAACTCGATCGACCTGATGCGCGAGCTCGCCGCGCGCGGCGTCGGTGTCGCCTTCCAGACCCAGCTCGGCATCGGCCGGCTGTCGCGCGACGCACAGCTCGTGTTCCTGCCGCTCGACAATGCGGGCAGCCCGGTGTGGTCGGATCTCGGCATCTATGTCCGCGCCGAGCGCACCCTGCCCGCTTTCACGGAGTCGTTCCTGCAGGAGATCGTCCGTGAACTGGGCGAGCGCGAACGGCGGGAGAATGCGGCCTGTCCGCACATCGCGTGATCTGCATGCGTCCCCTGCGATCACGCGTAATAGGAATCGCCGCTGAAATGGCAGTAGTTTCCGGGATATGAACAGCAGTTGGCCGTCTGGTAATTGTTTCGGTTCCACCCCGACAGCTGTGGCCCCTGGGACATCGACATGCCGGTCAATCGGCTGAAGCCTTCGCGAGTCCTGAAAATCGAGCGCTTCTCGGATTTCAGCGAGTTTCGTGCCAACGAGGTACTCGGCCTCGGCACCAGCACGCCGCTTCGGCCGCGCGAGTTCTCGCTGTCGCGCGCAATCCTGCCGCTCCAGAACGGGCTGTTCGTACTTCAGCGCGCGTTTGCGCGACGCTACGAAGCCGAGATCGGGACGGACACCGGCATCGGCCTCGTTGTGCCCCTTTCCTTTCACGCCATCACCAACGGCGGCGAGGTCGACAGTTCGACCATCGCCGTGATGCGCGGCAAGGCGCCGGTGGAGTCGATGGAGCAGCAACCCAACACCTATGTCATGCTGCGCTTCAACTCGGACATGCGGCATCGCGGCTGGGCGGATTTCAACTCCGGCCTCGCCTATGTCCGCACGCAGGACGATCCGATGGCACGCTTGCGCGCCATTTTCCTGGAGATGTTCTCGCTGGCTTCGGCATGCGGTTCGCCGCGTCAATTCGAGGCGCTCAACCGTCCGATCCAGGAAACGCTGCTCGCAGGCCTCGACGCTGTCCTGGTGCCGGCCGAGGCCCGCACCGCCCGTCCCGGTTCGTTCGACCGGCACCGCAAGCTGATTGCGCAGCTCGACGAGGTCGTCGAACTGTTCGGTAGCAAGCCGCTCTACAGCGACGACCTCGCAGCTGCGCTTGGCGTGTCCGCGCGCACGCTCCAGGTCGCGACGCAAGCGGTGCACGGCGTCAGCCTGCATCACTATCTGCGTCTCAGGCGCCTGTGGGCCGTTCGCATCCAGCTCATGACCGGAGGCGACGGATTGACGGTGAAGGCCGCAGCGCTCGGCAACGGCTTCTGGCACCTCGGCGATTTCTCGAGGGGCTACAAGCAGGCCTTCGGCGAAGCACCGTCCGAGACGCTGGCGCGCGGACGGCGACCGCTTCATTTTGCCGTCGGCGCCTGAGCGAGCGGCTCGCGCTTAGGCGTGACCGTTCTCCTTGCGATGTCCGTTTTCGCTGAGGCGGTCGACCCAGGCGATGCCGATCGCCGAGATGATGAAGGTCAGGTGGATCAGCACCTGCCACATCACGCCGGTCTCGGTGAAATTGCTGCGCGTGGTGCCGAGATTGCCGGCCTCGATGAAGGTCCTGAGCAGCGAGATCGAGGAGATGCCGACGATCGCCATCGCGAGCTTGATCTTGAGCACGCTGGCGTTGACATGGCTCAGCCATTCCGGCTCGTCGGGATGGCCGCGCAGGTTCAGGCGGGAGACGAAGGTCTCGTAACCGCCGACGATCACCATGACGAGCAGGTTCGAGATCATGACGACGTCGATCAGGCCGAGCACGACCAGCATGATCTGCTGCTCGCTGGCGTCGAAGGAGTGCGCGACCAGGTGCCAGAGCTCTTTCAGGAACAGCAGCACGTAAACGGCCTGCGCGACGATGAGGCCGACATAGAGCGGCAATTGCAGCCAGCGCGAGCCGAAGATCAGCCGCGGAAACAGGCCGATCGGCGGCTGCGGCGCACGCGCAGCCAAAGGTGCTTTGGGTTCAGACGACATCGATCACTCCAGGAAAACGTAGGCAGGACTTCAGGAAGGCAGGACTTAGAGGCTCGCGATGACAGGCGCGAGCTCGAGCGAGCCGCGATAGATCATCTCGAAGGCGACGTAGACGATGATGGCAAGGCCGACATAGGCGATCCAGCGCTGCTTCTGGAGCACGCGGCCGAGCAGATCGGCCGCGACGCCCATCAGCGCGACTGACAGGACCAGGCCGAAGACGAGGATGTAGGGGTGCTCGCGCGCCGCGCCCGCGACCGCGAGCACGTTGTCGAGCGACATCGAGACGTCGGCGGCAACGATCTGCAAGGCAGCCTGCTTGAACGTTTTCCGCGGCGCAGCCGCGCTGGTCGCTCCGCCGCCATGGCTGAAGGCAAGCTCGTTCGCATGCGCGGCCTGCTCACGCAGCTCGCGCCACATCTTCCAGCACACCCACAGCAACAGCACACCGCCGGCGAGCAGCAGGCCGATCACTTGCAGCAACTGGGTTGCGACGCCGGCGAAGACGATGCGCAGCGCGGTCGCGGCCACGATGCCGACGACGATGGCACGGCGGCGCTGATCGGCCGGGAGGCCTGCAGCGGCGAGA
Organism: Bradyrhizobium sp. CCGUVB14; assembly: GCF_024199935.1. NCBI lineage: Bacteria > Pseudomonadati > Pseudomonadota > Alphaproteobacteria > Hyphomicrobiales > Nitrobacteraceae > Bradyrhizobium > Bradyrhizobium sp. CCGUVB14. Next base: position 4,413,516 of record NZ_JANADS010000001.1, on the reverse strand, counting down.
CCGATGACGACGGCATTGTCGCCGGCGAGCACGAGGTCGATCAGGACGACCTGGAGCAGCGCGGTCAGCGCTTCGGCGGTGATGAATTCAATCATGACTGATCATTTTTCGAAACTGACGGATCCAGCCAGTGCGGTTTGCGGCGCTCGATCCAATCGAAGACCTTTGAGCGGGACGCACGCAGCGCCGGTACGTCCTCGGCGAGCAGCGCGAGGCCGAGTGGCAGCATCCAGATGCCGAGAACCGGCAGGAAGGACAGCACGCCACCGACGACGAGCAGCGCGCCCGAGGGAATCCGGACCCAGCGGCTGGACGGTTGCAGGAGATAGTCCACGGTGCTGGCAAGGCGCGGCGGCAGCCGATGAACGAGCGCGTCAAGCCGCGGGTCGCCACCGGCCGGTTGACCGGTGGCGTCCGCGGACCTCGTCTTTTGCTCGTCCGACGCTGCGCTCATGCTCACGCCTTCGCGGCGGCGCCGACCGCAGCCGCCCCGACCGGCTTCGCGCGCGGCAGCACCAGCGTCAGCAGGCGCAACAGCTTGATCGCCTGCACCTCGTGCGGATGCACGTCCTCGTCCGCGGCCGCGACGCGCTCCGACAGCTCGATGAGATGGGACGACAGCGGCAGGTCCGAGACCGGCCGCAGGGTGTCGATCACCACATTGGCGAAATCAGGCTCTTCGAGCCGTTCAGCGAGCTCGTCGAACATCGCAAACAGGCGCTCCTCGCTGATATGCGGCGCCAATCCGCGTTCCCTGATGAAGCGGATCACCTCGTCGCGCTCGACCGGCGACACGCGCCGGTCGGCCACGGCAACCAGTGCGCCGGCGATCACCAGCGCCACCGCAGCCTGCTCGCTAAAGCTGCGCGGCTCGGTGATCTCGAGTTCGATCGGATTGGAATTATTGGCGCCAGACATCGTCGCTCCTCAATCTTGCGAAATGGCCGCGCGGAGCTACGGATGGGGACGATTGGTCGGAGGGAACGTAAGAAGGCCCGACGATCGGCCGATCCATCGCATTCGCGCGGGACAGGTCATCCGACATCGCGAGGTTTTGCTGACATTGTCAGCGTCCTCGCCAGAGGGGCCCGGATTCTTGTTCTCCCCAGACATAAAGCCGGATGAGCCGGAATCAAGACGAGACGCGTGCGACCAGCCGCCGCATCGGGGTTCCGTGCGTGCCGCCGTTACGCGTGCAGGCGAGAGCGTCGCTCCTAACCAACGACCTCCACGAGATGCGCGCGCGATGGTGACGGATCGAACCGGTCACCAAAATATTGCGTTTCGTGCGCCACCAATCCGTCGCGGAATTCCATGATGCTGACGACGTAGGACGGCACCCCGTCATAGGTCAGGACGAATTCGCTCACCCAGAGATCGCCGCCACCGATAATCCGCCGCACCGTGAAGCGCTTCTGGTTCGGCTGCACCAAGCGGCTCTGCTGGATGTTCCGTCGGCCGCGGATGCGCTCGCCGGACTGCGGATAGTCGAGCACGGCGTCGTCGCGGTAGATGTCATGCTCGGCCTCGAAATCGTTCGCATCCGACGCCTCCCAGTGGCGCTGCAGCGCCGCCAATTTGGCCTGGTCATCCATCTCGATCTCCCGCCTTGCGGTTTCGGTCTTGCCTAGATCGGAACGTGGGCAGCCGGCGGCAAGCCGGCCTCGCAACGTCTAACAACGCCTAACGCGCCAAAAAGCCGGCCGGGATGCAGATTAGCGTTGTCGCGATCCGGAATCCGCCGGAGCGCGGGTCGCAGGGAGAACAGACATGGCACGTTTGCTGTCCGTCAATGTCGGCCTGCCGCGCGACATCGCCTGGCAAGGCAGGACGGTCCATACCGGCATCTGGAAAGCCCCTGTCGAAGGCCCGCGCCGAGTGCGGCGGCTCAACATCGACGGCGATGGCCAGGGCGACATTGCGGGTCACGGCGGCGAGCAGCGCGCCGTGTATGTCTATCAGGACGCGTCCTATCGCTATTGGCAGGAGCATCTCGGTCGATCGAACTTCGTTCCTGGTCAATTCGGCGAGAACTTCACCGTCGAGGGCCTCGCCGACGCGGAGGTCTGCATCGGAGATCGTTACAGGATCGGCTCGGCCGTGTTCGAGGTGACGCAGCCGCGCGTCACCTGCTACCGGCTCGGCATTCGCATGGAGGAGCCGGACATGGCCGCGCTGCTGGTCAAGCACGGCCGGCCCGGATTCTATTTTCGTGTGATCGAGGAAGGTGACGTCGAGGCAGGCGATGAGATTACGCGGGTCGCCAGCGGCCCTGAGAGCATGAGCGTGTTCGAGATCAACACGCTGCTCTATTTGCCCCCTCACCCGCGCGAGCACCTGGAGCGCGCGCTCAAAATCCCGGCGCTGAGCCGCGGCTGGCATCGTTCCTTCGCAGCCATGCTCGCGCAGAAGGACAATCCGGCGACAGGCAATGCCGGGCTTGGTCCGGCGGCAAGCCCATCTCCCGCCTGGCGCGGCTTCCGACCGTATCGCGTCGCGCGCAAGATCGCCGAAACCGACAACGTGACGTCGCTGATCCTCGAACCGGCGGACGGACATCCGGGGGTCGCGGCCCTGCCCGGCCAGTTCGTCATCATGCGGCTCGGACCTTCCGCCACGCCTGCGATGACGCGCAGCTATTCGCTGTCGCGCCGCGCCGATGCGGGGTCCTATCGTCTCAGCATCAAACGCGAGGCACACGGCATCGCCAGCAGGTACGTCGCCGACGAGCTCAAACCCGGCGACATCGTCCAGCTCGGTGCGCCGCGCGGCAGCTTCACGCTGCATCAGGGCACGCGGCCAATTGTCCTGCTGAGCGCCGGCATCGGCGTAACGCCGGTTCTCGCGATGCTCCACGCGCTCGCGGCGGAAGGAACGACACGGGAGGTCTGGTGGCTGCACGGCAGCCGTAACGGCCGCGAGCATGCCTTCGCCGCCGAGGTGCGCGAACTGCTGGGCAGGCTTCCTCACCATCACAGCCATGTCTGCTACAGCAGGCCCGATCCCGGCGATCGCCCCGCGGTCGATTTTGACAGCACCGGACATCTGGACCGGCAGCTGCTCCAGACCATCAACGTACCCCAGGATGGCGACTTCTATCTCTGCGGACCGGCCGCGTTCATCAGCGACCTCACGACCGCCCTCCACGCATGGGGCGTGGCACCCGATCGCATCCACACCGAATTGTTCGGCGCCAAGCCCGCGTTGACGCCCGGCATCGCAGCTTCACCGAACAGGTCCGCGCATCTGCCGCTGGGCGTACCGGGCCCGGGACCCATGGTGTCCTTTGCCCGCAGCGGCCTCAATGTCTGCTGGGGACCATCCTACGCCAGCCTGCTCGAACTGGCTGAAGCCTGCGACGTCCCCGTGCGCTGGTCGTGCCGGACGGGCGTGTGCCACAACTGCGAAAGCGGGCTCGTCGCCGGCGAGGTCAGCTATCAGCCCGATCCGCTCGACGCACCGGCGGACGGAAATGTCCTGATCTGCTGCGCACGCCCGCAAGGCGACATCGTGATCGATCTCTAGAACATGGGAGAGTCCTATGCGAACTGACATGGTGCCGGGAGCGACCTTTCCGGATTACGAGCTGAGCGATCACACCGGCAAGCACCGCAAGCTCTCAGAGCTGCAGGGCATCGATCCGATGGTCGTCGTTCTCGGCCGCGGCGGCTTCTGTCCGAAGGACCGCCGCCAGGCCGAGGGGCTGCTGCAACTTCATCGCGAGATGGAGGTGGGCTATTGCCGACTGGTGACGATCACCACCGACAACATCACCCAGACCAACGAATATCGCAGCGGCGTCGGCGCGCATTGGCCGTTCCTCTCGGACTCACGGCGCATCGTTCAGAAGGATCTCGACATCGCCGAATATACCGACCCCGTGCACAATCCGATGATTCCGCATGTCATCGTGCTGGAGCCCGGCTTGCGCATTCACAAGATCTACAACGGCTACTGGTTCTTCGGGCGCCCGACCGTCGAGGAGCTCCGCGGAGATCTCCGGGCCGTCAGCAAGATCTGCCGCCCGGATTGGGACATCACGGCGCCCGGCTTCAAGGCGCAATGGGATCAGGGCCGCAAGGAACATTTTTATCCCTACGGCAAAACTTACGCCGAAACGCTCGGCGAACAGGGCTAGAAACACATTCCAAGCTCGCCGGTCCGCAGCAAGTGCCGGCCTGGAATGTGGATGATGCAGAAGAGAACCAATCCCGACCGCCGCGCCGGCCGCATGGGCGCTCGCCAGATCTACGAGGCCTTGCGCGATCAGATCATGTCGCTGGTCTACGGCGCTGATGGCCTGTTGCCGTCGTCGCGGGCGCTGGCCAGTGAGATGGGCGTGGCCCGCTCGACCGTCACGATCGCCTATGAGCAGCTCACGGCGGAAGGATTTATCGAGACGCGTCCTGGCGCCCGGCCGCGCGTCGCGCGCGCCGTGGTGGAGCGTGGACGCGCCCGCGCGACGTCGCGGCCATCGACGCGCAAGGTGCGGCTGTCCGCATTCGGCGAGCGATTGCGCCAGGACCCGCCGCGCTGGAACGAGCCGCCACGCGGGCTCGTCGCCAACTTCCGCTATGGCGAGTTGTCGCCGTCGGACTTCCCGGTGCTCGCATGGAAGAAAGCCGTGACGGCTGCAATGGCGCGCAAGCCCGAGCGGCTCGCCTATGACGACCCCAGCGGGTCACTGCGGCTGAGGACCGCGCTTCAGGGCTATCTCTGGCGATCGCGCAGCATCCGCAGCGAGGTCGACCAGATCGTCGTCGTCAACGGCTCGCAGCAGGGTCTCGATATCTGCGCGCGCCTGCTGCTCGATGCCGGCGACCGCTTCATCATGGAGGATCCCGGCTACCAGATGGCACGGCACACATTTGCTGCGACGGGCGCCGCCGCGGGCCTCCAGACCGTGCGGCTCGACGGCATCGCCGCCCGCCTCGCCTATGTGACGCCGTCGCATCAATACCCGCTCGGCGGCGTGATGCCGATCGGACGCCGGCACCAATTGCTCGCCTGGGCGAGAGCGAACGACGCTTACGTGATCGAGGACGATTACGACAGCGAGTATCGCTACGACACCAAGCCGATCCCGCCGCTGCATGCGCTGGAAGGCCGCGACAACGTGATCTATCTCGGTACCGTCTCCAAGACGCTCTCACCGACCTTGCGGATCGGCTATCTCGTGGTGCCGCCGGGCTTGCGATCCCTGTTCGCCGCCGCCAAGCAGATCATGGACCGGCACACGCCGCTGATCGAGCAGGAGGCACTCGCGGCGATGCTGGAGAGCGGCGCCTATGACAGTCACGTCAGGCGCGTGCACCGGCGCAACGCCGAGCGCCAGCAGGCGCTGCTTGCCGCCCTTCACCGCCGCTTCGGCGATCGTGTCAGGGTCGAGGGCACCGCCGCCGGCCTGCACGTGGTGGCGTGGTTCGACAGCCTGCCGCAAAAGCATGAGGGCGCGCTGATCGAGGCCGCCCGCGCCAAGGGCGTCGGCATCTATCCGGTCTCCGCGCTATTCGCCGGTCCCCGAGCGCGGAAGTCGGTCGGCCTCGTCATGGGCTATTCGGCGCTGGAAACCGCGCAGATCGAGCGGGGCTGCAAGCTGCTGGCACAGGCGGTCGCTGAACTGGACTGATCAAATTATATAAAACTGGCAGTTTCTTATAGTCCAGATTGCGGCTATCTCCGGGGCGAGAACGGAGACACGCCATGTACATTCCCCCCGCCTTCAAGGACGACGACATAGAGAGCATCCGCGCAACCATCCGCGCCGCCCGCCTCGCCAGCCTCGTCACCGCCACCACCGAAGGTCCGGTCGCAACCCCCTTGCCGCTCTTCCTCGACGAGAGCGAGGGCGAGCATGGCGTGCTGTACGGGCATGTGGCGAAGGCCAACCCGCAATGGAAGCTGGCGCCGATCGGCGATGCGCTCGCGATCTTCTCGGGTCCCGACGCCTATGTGACGCCGTCCTGGTACGCCACCAAGCAGGAAACCGAAAAGGTCGTGCCGACCTGGAATTACATCGCCGTGCATGCCTATGGCCCGGTGGAATTCTTCCAGGACCCTGAGCGCCTGCTCGAGGTCGTGACGCGGTTGACCAGAAAGCACGAAGGCGCGCGTGCAAAGCCGTGGGCGGTCAGTGATGCCCCCGCGGACTTCATCGCCGCGCAGCTGCGCGGAATCGTCGGCGTGCGCATCCCCGTGGTGCGCTTCGAAGGCAAGCGCAAGATGAGCCAGAACCGGCCCGAGGCCGATCGCGTCGGCGTCGCGCAAGGTCTTGCGGCGAGCGAGAACCATGACGACCGCGAGGTCGCGCCCCTGATCCCGCTGCCGACCTGAAGTGCTGGCGTGGGCGGCTTCAATGATCGCCCTGCTCGCGGTGCCGATGGGCGTATTCCGCGCCCCATCCGAGGCCGAGGGTCACCGAGATGAGCGAGCCGAGCAGGACGCCGAATTTCGCGGCATCCAGAAACCTCTCATCGGTGAACGCGAGCATGGCGATGAAAATCGACATGGTGAAACCGATGCCGGCCAGAAGCCCGATGAGGCAGATGCCGGACCATGACACGCCCGGCGCCAGTCGGCACCATCCGGTGCGCACCGCGAGCCAGGTCGCACCGATCACGCCGATCGGCTTTCCTGCGCACAGCGCAAGCGCAACGCCGAGCGTCACGAACTGCGCGCCGCCGGTGAACGCCGTGTTTCTAAGGTCGACTCCAGCATTGGCCAGCGCGAACAGCGGCATGATGGTATAAGCGACCCAGGGATGCAGTGCCGTTTCAACGCGGATGACGGGCGGCACGATCTCGGGCGCGGCCGAACGGACCGGCGTGATCAGGCCCAGCACAACGCCGGCGAGCGTCGGATGGACGCCCGCCGTGAGGAAGCCCGCCCAGACGATGAAGGCCGGCACGACATAAGCAAATGCGGAGTTGAATCCGAACCGCTGAAACCCCAGCGCCATGAGCACGCCGAACGAAGCGACCATGAAGCCGTTGAGATCGAGACTGCTCGTGTAGAACAGTGCGATGACGAGCACTGCAATGATATCGTCGATGATGGCCAGGGCCAGAAGGAAGACCCGGACATTGACAGGAATTGATCGTCCCAACAGTGCGAGTACGCCGACCGCAAAGGCGATGTCCGTCGCGGTCGGGATAGCCCAGCCCTGGCTACGCCCTGTGACGGTGTTGAAGCTCAAATAGATCAGCGCTGGAACGACCACACCGCCGACGGCCGCCAGAACCGGCAAAATGGCCTGATCGAACCTGCTCAGCGCTCCCTCATGGATCTCGCGGCGGATCTCCATGCCGACGACCAGGAAGAACACCGTCATCAACGCATCGTTGATCCAGAAATGCAGGGACCTGACGAAAGCGAAGTCCCCGAGCCGAAGCGTGACTGGCTGGTTCCAGATGTCGTGATACCAATGAGCGAAGGATGAGTTGGCCCAGAGCAATGCGGCAGCCACAGCCACCAGCAGAACGATGCCGCTCACGGCCTCGACATGCAGGAAATGCTGGAGCGTATTCAGCGCTCGCGCGACGAAAAACGGTGATTTGGGCAGGTGCCTGCTTGGCAGTTGATCATTCATGGGGCGCACGCATCCTGCGTGGCGGCCCGACCATCGCTTGACCTGTCGCTGCCCAATGCAGCGAGCACCCTGAGAGGTGTTCTACACAGCGAGGCGATGAAGGCAACCCTGCTCCGTGCGCGTCGGCCTCGACCAAATGGCTGGAACCCTCACGTGGTGAGGATCGTTGGTGCACCTCACGACACTTTGCCGCACGGGAACCTCATGTGCCGCTGGATCGCATACCGGGGCGAGACGACCTCGTTCGAACCCTACGTCACCGAGCCCGAGCATTCGCTGATCGCGCAGAGCATCCGCTCGCTGCAGTCGACGGCAGGATCGAATGGCGACGGCTTTGGTCTCGGCTGGTATGGCGAGCATCCCGAGCCCGGCCTTTATCGCGAGACGCGGCCGGCCTGGTCGGATGAGAATCTGCGCTACCTCTGCCGCCATCTGCGCTCGCATCTGTTCTTTGCCCATGTGCGCGCCGCCACCGGCACCGCGGTGACGCGGCAGAACTGCCATCCCTTTGCCTGCGGCCAATGGATGTTCATGCACAACGGTTTTGTCGGCAGCTGGAACCGGCTGCGACGCAAGGTCGAGGCGCTGATCCCCGATGCTTATTATCCGTCGCGGCTGGGAACGACCGACTCGGAGGCCGTGTTCCTCGCCATGATGGGTGCCGGTCTCGACGCCGATCCGCTCGGCGCAACGCGCGCCGTGCTGCAATCGCTCGTCGGTCTCGTCAACGAAGGCCAGCTGCGCGAACGGCTGCGCTTCACCAGCGCGATCGCCAACGGACGCGATCTCTACGGGTTTCGCGTCGCCGTCAACGACGCCGCCAACACGCTCTATTATCGCGAGGCCGGCGACGGCCAGGTCGTCGTCGTGTCCGAGCCGTTCGACAAGGAAACCGGCTGGACCGAGGTGCCGCCGAACCACGCGCTGATCGCGCGCGCGTCAGACCACGTGAAAATTGTTCCGTTCGAGCTTGCAATTTCCGGTGGGACCGAGGCGGAACCCGCCCCGGCCAGGAGGATTATCGCCGGCAGGTAATACCACTGCCGGGTGGCCCATGACATTTGCTTCGGACGTTTTGAAACTGCTGCGACTGGATACTTCCGACGACAAGCAGCATCTCGTGATCCGTTCTGCCGGCGGGCGCGGCAAGACGGCCGAATATTCCTTCGGCATCGAAGAGGAATATTTCCTCGCCGATCGCCGCACCCTCGAGGTCGCGATCCAGACTCCCAACGAGCTGTTCGAATCGGCGAACTGGTCGACCGGCGGCCAGGCCATGCGCGAGATGCTGCAATCCCAGCTCGAGGTCGCCACCAACGTCCATGTCGATGTCAATGACGCGCGGGAAGAGCTGAGGTTCCTGCGCCGCGAGGTCGCCAACGTCGCCGCGCAATATGGCTTTGTCATCATGGCCTGCGGTACGCATCCGACTGCGATCTGGCGCATGTCGCAGCCGAGCCCGAAGCCGCGCTACGAGGAGATGATCGAGGACCTGCGCAGCATCGGCCACCGCAACATGATGTGCGGCATGCATGTGCATGTGCAACTGCCCGATCCGGAGAAGCGGATGGCGGTGATGCGGGCGATGCTGCCGCATCTGCCGCTGTTCATCGCGCTGTCGGCGTCCTCGCCGTTCTGGAATTCCCACAAGACGGGATTGAAGGGCTACCGGCTCGCCGCCTATTCGGAGCTTCCGCGCACCGGTCTACCCGAGCTGTTCGAGAGCAGGCGCGATTACGACGATTATGTCGGCGCGCTGCAGCGTTCCGGCGTGATCCCCGATGAGAGCCACATCTGGTGGGCGATGCGCCCCTCCATGAAGCACCCGACGCTGGAGCTTCGCGCGCCGGACACCTGCACCATCGTCGACGACGCCATTGCCGTCGCCTCGCTGTACCGCTGCCTGACGCGGCACCTCTATCTGAGGCCGCATCTGTCGAAGCAAGTGAGCGCGGTCGAGCGCGCGATTGCGGTGGAGAACAAATGGCGCGCCCAGCGCTACGGCACCGACTGCATCTTTGCGTCACAAGACGGGCCGGTGACGATCTCGGAGTGGCTTGCGCGAATCATCGACGACATCACCGAGGATGCCGCCGCGCTGGAATGCAGCGCCGAGGTCGAGCACTGCCGCACCATCGTGGCGCGCGGAAGCTCGGCTGAATTCCAGCTGCGCGCCTATCGCGAAAATGGCGACGACATCACGGCCGCGTCGCGATGGATTGCGGCATCGACGATATCGGAGACGCGCACCGACACCGGACAGCGCGCGCCAGCGCCGTCATAGCGCCCGCACAAGCTTCGCCAACGACAAGATCTCCTTCCGAACTTGCTACGCCGTAGGGGAATGAATGACTGACATCACCTGGTGCGCCGGTTGCGGCCACAGCCTGGTCCCGATCCTGTCCGCGAAGGGCCTGACAACGCCGAGCTGCTTCTGGTGCGAGGGCGTCGATGCGCGGACCATGGAGATGGCGAAGTGGGCGGACAGCCCGGCCGGCAAACCGGATCGGGCCGCGCCTCACTCCTTTGATTGAGCCCCCTCGCCGTCAAACCCTCGCCACCAGGCGTGGACGGAACACCGAGGCAATGGTCGGGGCAGCAGCAGCGACCGGCTTTCGCGTCGGCCTTCGCCGCGGGATGAAGAAGCTGCTCACGACGATCGGCTCGTTGTCGCCGAGCGCGGTCCGCTCCTTCACCAGTTCGCTCATGACCGAGCGCATCTTGATGACTTCCTGCGCGACGAAACTGCAGTCCTCGTCGCGGTTGATCTGTTCATGCATGATCGCTTCGGCTTCGCGCATGCTGACGCGGAGCGCCCTGATCGTTCTGCGGATGTCGTTGATGCGGTTGTCCATGGCTGCCTCCATCTCGGTCGCAGCATAAGAACAAAACATGAACATCTTGTCAATCGCCGCGTGCACGCGCGCTGGCGAGGCTTGCCGACAAATTAGACAAAAAACGTTGCCGTCTCGCAATCGCCGGCCTTGGCGCGGCGTCGCGTGATCGGAGCGAGCGGACGATCTAACCCGCGGCGCAGCCACCGGATTTTTGCTCGCCGCGCCACCGCGCCGGGCCCGTTTGCTGCTCCGCAAACCAACTGGCCCAAAATTCGCAATGACATTGCAAGCTGGCAATGGCGCAGAGCGGAGAACGTCATGAACGTGCATGCTGCGGGCGATCTCAAAACCACCGGCCTCACCCATCCGAACGGCGCGCGGCTCCGTCTCAACACCCAGGATTTCGTCGCGATCGATCGCGACAAAAATGCGAAGTTCGAAGCGACCTATCGTCCGCAAGCGCTCTACAACCGCGCCAACGAAGGCTTTCACGCCAACAACGAAACCTTCCTGCTGCACGAAGTCGCGACCAACCTGCCGATCTATCGGCCCGACACCGGCCCTACCGATTTCCATCTGCATCTGCCGCCGGGCGGCTTTCAGCTCGTGCTGGTCACCTCGGGCGCCTTCACCTTCGACTATGACGGACGCTTCTACAATGTCGGCCCTGGCGCGGTGATGCTGCAAAGCGCGATCGTGCATCGCCAGCTGTTCTACACATGGTCGGGGCTGTCGACCGAAGAGAATTTGAAGACGCCGCAGACGGTGGTGCCGGATCCGATCTCGATGGGCTATTCCGGCAAATTCCTCGAAGCCTTCATCACCGATCCCACCACCTTTCCGAATCCGACCATCGTCGGCCCGGATCAGATCAACGAAGCCGAGACGCCGCGCGTGGCGTGGAGCCATCCGCTACACGATCGTCCCGCCGATGCCGGCTTCTGGCTTCAGGATCCGCTGGCACTGGATGCGCTGTTCAGGCCGCTCGTCGACGGCCCCGTCAAATCGGCGCTGCCGGTCTACGTCCGCGATATCGGGATCGAGATTCCAAGCGGCCATCTCGTCACCGGCCACATCATCGCGACCGATCCGCCTGGCCACTCGCTGCTGCCGAAGAGCGCCTCGATCGCCGCCGACGCCGACTGCCTTGGCAAGGGCGAGGTCGTGATCTACCGCGTCATTCGCGGCACGGCCGAGTTCAAGAAGACGTCCGGCGAAAGCTTTGAGCTCGCAGCCGGCGATGTCGTGACGGCGGGCAAGGGCTCGATCAGCCTCACTGGCGTCGGCGAAAACACGCAGGTGCTCCGGCTCGGCCTGCTCAAGGGCATGAACGATCTTCGCAGCTGGACACCGACACAGCGCGACGAGATCGACGGCTTGGCCAGCCAGATCATCACGCAGAAGGACATTCGTCCGCTGCGCACCGAAGGCAGGCCGGTCGGATATTTGTACGTCTAGTCGCGAGGCCCGCCGCCAACCAACCCGGCCTCGTCCGCCGCAGGTCGTGTCCCCTGAAGATCTTGTGCACTGAAGATCTTGCCCGTCCGCAAATGGTGCTGGTAGTTCATAGGCGATCGAGATGCGCCTGGAGCACCAGCTTCGCCCGTGAGCCCCGACATCACCAGAACCTGCGGAAGCTGCAGCGCCTGCTGCGATGGCTGGCTGCAGATCGAGGTGCGCGGCCACAAGGTGCACAGGGGGCAACCATGCCCATTCAGCGTCGCACATCGATGTTCGATCTATCCCGAACGCCCGCAGCATCCGTGCCGCGAATTCGTCTGCGGCTGGCTGGTCGCGTCGAGCCCGTTGCCGGATTGGATGCGGCCGGATCAATCCAGCATGATCATGCTGGCCGCCAACTTCTTCTGGCGCGGCCTGCCGGTCGACGTCGTGGTGCCGGTCGGTGAGCGGCCGAAGAAGAAGGCACTGGACTGGCTGACACGGTTTTGCGCCGAGAACAGACGGCTGCTCGTCTACCAGGTCGCCGATGAGTGGTTCGCGTTCGGACCGCCGTTGTTTCAGACCGATATCGCCGAGCGTCTTGGGCGCGGCCAACCGCCGTGGGGCCATTGAAGCAAGCCTCGGACGCCGCTCGCTTTTTCCACCGGAACAGGCTGGGTGCGACGCAATGCGGCAGATCGCCGCGCGACACGCTTTGCTGGGAATAGTTGCTGTTTGGACACACTCAGCCCAGAAAGTGAGTAGCATCACACCAGGCGTATTGTATGCCGTATCTGGTATACATTACCTTCCACTTTATCCCGGGCCCATTGAGAGCCTGCGGCGATAGAGGGGAAACCAATGAAGAAGGCCTTTCTGCTCGGCACAGGCTTTGCGGCCCTTTGCGCAACCACAAGTATACATTCAATCAGAGCAGCAACTATAGATGATGTCATTGCGCGCCTCGACGCGCTTGAGCGCAGCAACACGAAGCTCGCGAAGGAGAACGCGCAGCTACGCGAACGCGTCAATCACATGGGCGAGTTGAAAGCCGCGGTGACGGCCGTCGCCCCGGCTTCGCCGAAGGGCAATCCGGTTCTGCACGCGGCGGTCGCGCCCTCACCCGCGCCGGCGCCCGAGCACACCGTCGTCAGCATCGGTGGCGCTCCGCTCTACAGCAAGGCGCCCGGCGCCAATCCATTCATCGACAACACCACCGTGACGCTCTACGGCCATGTCGATCTCTCGGGTGACGTCTTCAATCCCGGCGTCTACGACCAGGGCACGAAGTTCGGCGTCTCCAGCAACCTCACCTATTTCGGCGTTCGCGCGCGGCACAATCTCGATCCCTATGGCTATCCCGGATGGGCGGCCGTCGCGCAGTTCGAGTCCCTCGTCGAGGTCGCAGCCGTACCGACCGAGCGCGCGGCGTTCGGCACGCGCGACAGCTTCCTCGGCATGGAGAGCCCGTGGGGTACGATCAAGGCCGGCAAGGCAGACACGCCCTACAAGAAGGCGACGGCAAAGTTCGATCCGTTCTCGGCCACGCTCGGCGACTACAACTCGATCATGGGTAACACCGGCGGCGATCTCCGCGCCGAGTTCGATTGGCGCGCCAGTCATGCGATCTGGTATGAATCGCCGATCTGGAACGGCTTCCAGGCCACGCTCATGGTCTCGCCGGGACAGAACACCGCAAAGGACAACAGCGACTATGCGCTTGGCGATTTCAACTGCCCGGCGACATCATCGCGCGGCAGCGGCTCGGGCTTCCCGCTGACATCGGCGCCGGAAGGCTGCACCGACGGCTCATACGGCAACCTCTACAGCGCCTCGCTGACCTACAATCAAGGCGGCTTCACCGGCGTCGCCGCTTACGAGCTGCACGAGGGCACCAACCGTACCGGCGACGAGGCGGTGACGCCCTTGAGCAACGGCACCGTTCTCACGGTACCGCCGGGCGCGGTCGGTATCGCCAACGAGTGGGCCGCAAAGGTCGGTGCGGGCTACAAGTTCAACGACGTGATCGGCAGCCTCCAGCTCTACGGCATCTACGAGATCATGCGTCGTCAGAATACGGTGGCTGCCTTCAACGAGCGTTCGCGCGACGGCTACTTCCTGAGCGCGACCCAGACGGTCGACAAATGGGACGTCAGCGCGTCCTGGGCTCACGCCAATGCCTCACCGGGCTCACCGGGCACGGGCGTCCTGAACGCCTATCCCACGCCCGGGGTCGCAGTCTCCGCGCCCGCAGGCGCGGCCGATTTCGCGCTCAACACAGTCGACTCCAGCGCCGATCAGTACGCCATCGGCGTGAAGTATCACTTCAGCCCGTTCGTGAGCTGGTACATGGTGGGCAGCTATCTGCGCAACGGACCGGGCGCGCATTACTGCCTCGGTGCCAGCGGACACGGCTACGCCGTCTGCGGGCGCGACGCCAACAACAACGTCGTCTCCGGCAACAAGGCGGAAGCCGTCACGACTGGTATGACGTTCGACTTCTGAGCGCCGTGAAAACAGCGGGGAGCCGCTCGCGGCTCCCCGTCGGTGAGAAGCGCTTGGGTACGCCCTACTCCGCCGCCTGGCGCACGTGGCGCGCGGTCGGGGTGCGCATCGTCACCAGCTCTTCGGCCGCGGTCGGATGCAGCGCGATGGTCGCGTCGAAATCGGCCTTCGTCGCCTTCATCTTCACCGCGATCGCGACCACTTGCGTCACCTCGGCGGCGCAATCGCCGACGATGTGGCAGCCGAGCACGCGGTCGGTCGAGCCGTCGACGACGAGCTTCATCAGCACGCGGGTATCGCGGCCGGACATCGTCGCCTTGATCGGACGGAACGACGTCTTGTAGATGTCGACGTGGCTGAACTGCGCGCGCGCTTCGGTTTCGGTCAGGCCGACGGTGCCGACCTCCGGCTGCGAAAACACCGCAGTCGGGATGTAGGAGTGATCGACCTGCACCGTACGCTTGCCGAACACGGTATCGGCGAATGCGTGGCCCTCGCGGATCGCGACCGGCGTCAGATTGTGGCGATGGGTGACGTCGCCGATCGCGTAGATGCTGTCGACCGAGCTCTTCGAGAAATGATCGACCGCGATGCCGCCGTTCTTCGGATTGATGGCGACGCCGGCCTTCTCCAGGCCGAGATTGGCCACGGATGGATGACGGCCGATCGCGAACATCACCTGGTCGGACGCGAGGCTCGATCCGTTCGACAGATGTGTGGTGAATTCCTCGCCATTGCGATCCACATGGCGATCGACCTTGTTCACCGTGCAGCCGGTGAGGATGGTGATGCCCTGCTTCTCCATCTCAGCTCGGACGTGGGCACGGACGTCCTCGTCGAAGCCGCGCAGGATGTTGTCGCCGCGATAGATCACGGTGACGTCGGAGCCGAAGCCGGCGAAGATGCCGGCGAACTCCAGCGCGATGTAGCCGCCGCCCTGGATCACGATCCGCCTCGGCAGCTTCTTCAGGTGAAACGCCTCGTTGGACGAGATCACATGCTCGATGCCGGGAATCGCGGCGCCATGATTGGGCGCGCCGCCGGTGGCGATGAGGATGTACTTTGCAGTGATCTTCTTGTCATCCGCGAGCAGTCGAACCGTATGCCGGTCCTCGATCACCGCGCGGCTCTTGATGACTTGCGCGCCGGACTTCTCGACATTCGTCGTGTAGGCCGCTTCCAGCCGCGCGATCTCCTTGTCCTTGTTGGCGATCAGCGTCGGCCAATCGAAGGTCGCGGGCGGAACGGTCCAGCCGAAGCCGGCGGCGTCTTCGAGCTCGTGACGGAAATGCGAGCCGATCACGAACAGCTTCTTCGGCACGCAGCCGCGGATCACGCAGGTGCCGCCCATGCGGTACTCTTCCGCGATCATGACGCGGGCACCGTATCCGGCCGCGATGCGGGCGGCACGCACGCCGCCCGAACCGCCACCGATGACAAAGAGGTCGACGTCGAATTCAGCCATTGTCCACTCCGACCTCTTCAACCCAAACCGCGACGGGCTTTGGGGCTTCCTGATCAGCTACCCTCTCAGATAGGTGCTGTTACATGTCCTTGCCACGCTTCTTCATCTCGGCGCGGAAGGCGCTCGCGACGACCTCGGAGAAGTTCCGCGCCCAATCGTTCATGACCTGCATGCTGAGGCTGATGGCCTTGGGCTCATTGGTGATCAGCTTCTGGCCGAGCGGCGATTTGTAGAACGTGACGAGATCCTTCAGCTCCTGCTCGGTGAACTCACCGGCATAGACCCCGACCATGCCCTCGCCGATCTCCTGCTCGCGACCGGCAAGCTGCTTGGCGATGACCGGGGCGAGCTCGTTGAGATCCTTCTGGTAGTTGAGGTTCTGGCCGATCAGCGTGGACTTGACCTTCTCGACCATGCCGGGCACCGCGCCGGCGTACATCGCGCTGGCGTTCTTCAGGGTCAAAATCTCCCTCGCCGCCGCAATCGCGCCCGGAGTGGGAGCTGCCGGCTGCTGCGCGGCCGCCGGCACCGCCCCCAGTGCCAGCACGAAGGCGAGGCACGCAGCGGGCACGATCTTCAAAGCGCTCTTCATTTCCAGTCTCCTTTCGGCTTTCGCCGTTCAATCACGCGAATTCCCTCGCCACCCGCCAAAACGGCGGAGCTGGCCAAGCCGATAAACAACCCATGCTCGACCACGCCGGGGATCGCGCTCAACGCCTTGGCAAGACGGGGCGGATCCGCAATACGTCCGAGTTCGGCATCGACGATCCAGTGGCCACCATCGGTGACGAAAACGTGGCCATCCTTGACCCCGCCTTTGGCCTTGCGGACCGCCATTTGCCCGGAAACGCCGCATTCCGCAAATGCCTTCTCGATCGCGCGACGGGTCGCGCCGAGCCCGAACGGGATGACCTCGACCGGCAGCGGAAAGCGGCCGAGCGTCGGCACCCATTTGGTGTCGTCGGCAATCACGATCATGCGATCCGACGCGGCCGCGACGATCTTCTCACGCAGCAGCGCACCACCGCCGCCCTTGATCAAATTGAGCTCGGGATCGATCTCGTCAGCGCCGTCGATAGTCATGTCGAGATGGTCGATCTCATCGAGCGTGGTCAGCTTCACGCCGCAGCGCTCCGCATCGGCGCGCGTCGCCTCGGACGTCGGCACGCCGATCACCTTGAGGCCGGCGGCGACGCGTTCGCCCAGCAGCTCGACGAAGTGCTTGGCCGTCGAACCGGTCCCGAGGCCGAGCTGCATGCCGTCACGCACCTCTTCCAGCGCGCGCGCCGCAGCCTGCCGCTTCAACTGGTCCATGTTCACGTCCGGGCCGCCTCTCAAGTCAGGGGTGCCGCAGGTCTCGTCGGTTGCGGCGGGCCTATGTAGCCTCGTTTTTCCCCGGAGAACAGGGTCCGGGAACAGGTCTATAAGCCGATCTTATAGCCCCGCCCCTTGCACCGGTACGGCCGGGCCGGTAGCGCTTGGACCATGACCTCCTCCCAAAAGACCTCCCCCTACACTCTCGTCTTCGATCTCGACGGCACGCTTGTGGATACGGCGCCCGACCTGATCACCGCGCTGAATTACGTGCTCGACCGCGAAGGCCTGCCTCCCGTGCCGGTGGCCTCGGCCCGCAACATGATCGGCGCCGGCGCCCGCAAGCTGATCGAGCGAGGCCTGGAGGCCGAGGGCCGCACGGTCACGCCGGCCGACATGGACCGGATGACGGCGGATTTCATCGCCTATTACGCCGACAATATCGCGGTCGAATCGCGCCCCTTCGAGGGGCTCCTGGAGGCGCTCGACCTGTTCTCGGCGCAGGGCCATCGTCTCGCTGTCTGCACGAACAAGCTGGAATGGCTGTCGAAGCGGCTCCTGGACCAGCTCGACCTGAGCCGCCGGTTCGCGGCGATCTGCGGCGCGGACACTTTTGGCGTCCAGAAGCCCGATCCGACCATTTTCCGCGAGACCGTGGCGCGCGCCGGCGGTGAGGTCAAAGCCAGCATCATGGTCGGCGACGCCGGAACCGATGTCGGCGTGGCCCGTCGCGCCGGGGTGCCGGTGATCGGGGTCAGTTTCGGCTACACGGACGTGCCGATCGCCGATCTGAAGCCGGACCGTCTGATCCATCACATGCGCGACCTGCCGGCTGCCGCAAACAGCCTGATGACGGCCTAGCCCCCGCGCAAGGCCCTGACATGGC
Source organism: Bradyrhizobium sp. CCGUVB14 (assembly GCF_024199935.1). Classification (NCBI taxonomy): domain Bacteria; kingdom Pseudomonadati; phylum Pseudomonadota; class Alphaproteobacteria; order Hyphomicrobiales; family Nitrobacteraceae; genus Bradyrhizobium; species Bradyrhizobium sp. CCGUVB14. The sequence continues at coordinate 4,395,481 of NZ_JANADS010000001.1, read as the reverse complement.
TGCGTTATTCCACGGAACCCTGCGTTAACCATCTATTAACTATGCGCAGTCCGCCGGTTGCTTGCCCCAGGCGACGCTCATAAGGTCCGCGCGGGGTTATGTGGCGGTTCGTCGCAGTAGAAGTGGATGGTCATGCGTCGTGTCATCGCGATTGCGCTAGCGGGAGCGAGCCTTGGCGGCTGCTCCTCGATGTCTTGGGACATGTTCAAATCGGCGCCGCCGACCGTCCAGGTCCGGCTCGAATCCAATCCTCCGGGCGCCGACGCCAAAACCTCGCTCGGTCCGGGCTGCAAGACCCCCTGCTCCGTCTCGGTTCCCGCGCCGGAGGCTCCCTTCACGGTCGACTACGTCCTCAACAAGTACCAGCCGACCAGCGTGCCGGTGAACGTGATCAAGAATCCCGGCGATTTCACCACGCCCGCTACGGTGACCACCGATCCGAACCCGGTGTTCGCGGAGCTTCAGCCGGCGGTGCCGCCCAAGCCCGTAAAGAAGAAGCCGCACCGGCTGAAGAAGCCGAAACCGGCCACAGCCGCACCCGACGCGGCGCCGGCCGATGCTGCAGCGCCCGCAGCCGGTTCTGCGTTCCCCGATCCGAACGCGGGCAAGCGCTAATCCAAGCGCTAATCTACGTATACCACCCGATTGTCTCAGCCGCGTCCGATGCTTAGATTGCGTCTCAAGCACCGCTGAAGCAAAGGTGCGCCCGTCGCCGTAAGTGACAAGGCATTTGGTATGAACGGACCTATCGCGAGCCCTCTCGCCGCGCTGTCGAGTGCGATGACCGATCCGTTCGGACGGACCATCTCCTATCTGCGCGTGTCCGTGACCGATCGCTGCGATCTGCGCTGCTTCTATTGCATGTCGGAAGACATGACGTTCCTGCCCAAGGCCGACCTGCTGACGCTCGAGGAACTCGACCGGCTCTGTTCCGCCTTCATCGCCAAGGGCGTGAAGAAGCTGCGGCTCACCGGCGGCGAGCCGTTGGTCCGGCGCAACGTGATGTCGCTGGTACGCTCGCTGTCGCGCCATCTGACGAGCGGCGCGCTGGGTGAGTTGACGCTGACCACCAACGGCACGCAACTCGCAAAACATGCCAAGGAGCTTGCCGATTGCGGCGTCCGCCGCATCAACGTCTCGCTCGACACGCTCGATCCCAAGAAATTTCGCGAGATCACGCGCTGGGGCGAGATCGACAAGGTACTGGAAGGCATCGAGGCGGCGCGCGCTGCAGGGCTCGCGGTGAAGATCAACGCGGTGGCGCTGAAGAACCTCAACGAGGACGAGCTTCCCGATCTGATGCGCTGGGCTCATGGCAAGAACATGGGGCTGACCTTGATCGAGGTGATGCCGATGGGCGAGATCGGTTCAGGCCGCATCGACCAGTACCTGCCGCTGTCACTGGTGCGCGCGCGGCTCGCTCAGCAGTTCACGCTGACGGATCTCGCCGAGAGCACCGGCGGGCCGGCGCGCTATGTCAGCGTTGCCGAGACCGGCGGCAAGCTCGGCTTCATCACGCCGATGACTCATAATTTCTGCGAATCCTGCAACCGGGTGCGTGTCACCTGCACGGGCACGCTGCACACCTGCCTCGGCCATGAGGATGCCTCGGATCTGCGCAAGCCGCTCCGTGCATCTGATGACGACACGCTGCTGGCGGCTGCGATCGACCGCGCCATCGGGCTGAAGCCCAAGGGCCACGATTTCATCATCGACCGCCGCCACGACCGCCCGAGCGTCTCCAGGCACATGAGCGTGACCGGCGGCTAGGACGACCGAGAACGATCAGGCCGGCTTGTGCATGAAGAACTGGGCGATGATCGTCGCGCCCAGGAACGTACCCGCATTCGCCATCAGCGAGACAACGACGATCCGCCAGCCGAGCGATCGAAACGCCGGCATGTCCTTGGCGATGGATAGACCCGCAAACGCCAGGAGCGGCGTCGCGAGCGCGAGAAAGTTGATCTTGCCGGTCATGGCTGCGATCTCGGCAGCAAACGGCATGGCAGGATTGGTCAGGGCCATCGCAACAAGGGATACCCAGACCACGGCCGGCACCCAGCCCTTCGTGAGCAGGTAGACGAGGTGACCGATCATCACGGCCGCCACGATGATCGCGGCGCCGGCGAGAACCGAGGCGTCCGGCACAGTCTTGTAGGCAATGTAATTGCCGATCAGGGCAATAAGCGTGCTCACGATCCAGATCGAGAAGCGCTCGATTGCCGACACGTCCGCCGTCTTTTGATGCGCAAGCGTCGCGTCGGCGGCGGCCGGCGACGTCAATTCCTCCGAGGTGGCCTCGCGGCCGCGACCAAGGATCGGCTCGAGCACGCCGTACGCCCAGACCGTGAAAGGCAGCGACAGAAACAGCGTGAAGTAAGTGCCAATGGTCGTAGTGATCAGATTGCTCGCCGCGGCGAAGGCAGCGATATCCTTGGCAAGATCAGCACTCTGTTGAGCTGCAATCGCACCGGACGCGGCCGCCATCATGCTGCCTGAGCCGACGCCGGCGCCCATGGCGAGGGCGAGCGGATCGAAGATGCCAAGACCGGTGATGACACCCGCGAAGATTGCGATGAAGACGGCGCCAAAGATCGTGCCGGTCATGTATTCGGCGAGGACACCACGCCCCTCGGCGCTGTTCATCCCGTACTTTTCGCCGATGATAGCGAGGCTCGGCTCGCGCCCGACCGAAAAGGTTGCGCCGATCGCTTCTCGCTTGATGCCGAGCAGCAGGGCTACCGGCAGGCCGAACACCATCGTGCCGAAAAAATGCCCGAACTCCTGGAACACCAGCGCCCAGCCGGCGGTCAGGATTTTCGGCAGCGATCCGCCGACCAGCAATCCGAGCTTGGCGACAAACAGAAGCAAGGCCGGCTGGAGCGCGGCCGCTGCGATCGTCTGGGTCCCCAGCTCGAACCGCACCACGGCCGGAAGACGCGGGCTCGCAAGACCCCAGGCCGCGCCAAGGAGCAGCGCCCAGAGCAACGGCAACAGCACGACCTTGTAGGTCCCGCCGAGTGGGACTGCGACCGCGCCGATCAATTCAGCGAGCAGGACGGTGACGAAGACGCCGACGAAGACCTTTGGCAGGCCCGACCGATTTGCATCGACTGCGGTTGGCGATGCCGATGTGACGTTGCTCATGCGAAGCCCCCGTTCCACGATGAGATGAATGTCTTGCAGGCGTCACTCCCGCACGCCCGGTGCATAGCCGAAGCCCACAGCGGGCTCGGCCGCGGTCTCGACCCAGACGCTCTTGACCTGGGTGTACTCGAAGAGAGTCTCGACGCCGCTCGAACGGCCATAGCCGCTCATGCCGAAGCCGCCGAAGGGCGATGCGACGCTGATCGTCTTGTAGGCGTTGATCCAGAACGTCCCGGCCCTGACTTGCGCCGCGACCCGATGCGCGCGCGCGACATTGCCCGTCCACACCGCGCCGGCCAGACCAAAATCGCTGTCGTTGGCGAGCGCGATCGCTTCTTGCTCGGTGTCGAACGGGATCGCGGCAACGACCGGTCCAAAAATCTCGTCGCGCGCGACCGCCATGCCGTTGCTGACGTCGCGCAACACGGTCGGAGCGACGAAGAAGCCGCCCTGCTTCGTGCTCCCGTCGGTGCCGGTCGCAAGCGTCGCGCCTTCTGCGAGGCCCTGCTTCACCATCGCGAGCACGCGGGAGTATTGCCGGGCGTTGTTGATCGGCCCGACCTCGGTATCCGCCGCATCGGGTACACCGACTTTCAGCCGCGCGGCGCCATCCGCGACCATCTTGACGAAGCGATCGTAGACGGAGCGCTCGATCAGCAGCCGCGAGCCGGCGACGCAGCTCTGCCCGGCGCCGGCGAAGATCGCCGACTGCGCACCGACCGCCGCGCGTGCAAGGTCGGCATCGGCGAACACGATGTTGGCGGACTTGCCACCGAGCTCGAGCACGCAGGGCAGCAGCCGCTTGGCGGCTGCTTCCGCGATCAGCCGGCCCGTCGGCACCGACCCCACGAACACCACTTTCTTCACCGCCGGCTGGCCAAGCGCAGCCTGCCCCGTCGTGTGGCCGTAGCCTGCGAGCACGTTGACGAGACCGACCGGAAGCCCCGCCTGCTCGGCGAGAAGCGCAAGCGCCATCGAGGTCAGCGGCGTCAGCTCCGAAGGTTTCAGCAGCACGCCGTTGCCCATCGCGATGGCGGGCGCGACCTGCCAGCCGCAGGTGAAGATCGGGGCGTTCCAGGGCGTGATCTGCAGGACGATTCCGACGGGCTCGCGCCTGGTGTAGTTGAGATGGCTCGACGGCACCGGGATCACGTCGCCATGGAATTTGTCGGCCCAGCCGGCATAGTACTCGAACATCTCGGCGACCTTGGCGACCTCGACGCGGGTATCGCGGATCGGCTTGCCGGCCGACAGCGACTCCAGGCGCGCCAGCTCTTCCGCCTTGCCCTGAATTGCGCGCGCGATCGCCTGCATGACGCGGCCGCGGCCCGCGCCGGTCATCCGAGTCCAGGCACCTTGTGCCGCGACGGCCGCTTTTGTCGCCTCGGCGACCACGGCCTCGCCGGCATCATGATAGGCATAGAGCGGCGCACCCGTTGCGGGATCGTCGATCGTGATGAGCGCGCCCGCACCGAGAGCGATACGGCCCGCGACGTGAGATCCGATCGCCGCGCAGTCAGGCCAGAATGGGGTGAGCGCATCGCGCAGCCGCGTGTCGATGAAGGGGGGCATGGTATCGCTCACATCCTGCCGAGCTGCAGCTCGACGATCCTGTTGAAGTCTTCGCCATCGCCGATCGAGCCGGCGCTCTCCGACCAGATCCGCGCGGTTTCCTGCGCGATCGGCAGATCGAGCGCGAGCTTGGCGATGAGTTGAGTGGCCAGGCGGACATCCTTGCGCATCAGCGCCATGGTGAAGCCGGAATCGAAGGCGCCGTTCAGGATCCATGTCGGCAGATTGACCAGCGTGACACCGGATCGGCCGGAGCCGGCATTGAGGCCTTCGAGCAGCCGGGCCGGATCGACCTCGGCGTCGCGCGCGATGCGCATCGCTTCGGCCGCGGTCAGTAGATGTGCCGCGCAGAGCAGGTTGTTGATGATCTTGGAGACGTGCCCGGCGCCGACCGATCCGACATGGACCCGCTTGGCGCTCATGTCGCTGAGGATCGGTTCGACCGCGGCGACATCATCATCCGCACCGCCGATCACCATGGTCATGGTCGCGGTGATCGCGCCCTTCGGACCGCCGCTGACCGGCGCATCGATCATCGCCATGCCCTGCGCGGCAAGAGAAGCGGCGAGCCGGCGGGTCGTGTCGGGATGGGAGGTCGAGGTGTCGACCACGCGCAGGCCCGGCCTCGCATGGGCGATGACGCCGCCCGGGCCGGCCACCACGGCTTCGACGATCTCGGCGGTCGGCAAGGAGAGGACCAGCAGATCCGCGCGGGCGCAGAGTGGTCCGACGCCTTCGAAAACCGCGACGCCCTCCGCTGCGATCGCGCTGCGGGCCGCTGCCGAGGCATCGGTCCCGAGCACGTCATGCCCGGCTCGCTTGAGCGAGAGCGCCATGCCGCGCCCCATATTCCCGAGCCCAACGACGCCAACGACTGCCATGTCCCTGTCCCTCGCCTCAGATTGCCGGGAAATCATAGGGATCCGGGGCCGGCCCGGGCATCAGCGGCGCGGTTGCCTAATGTTGCCTCATAGGCAACACTTTGGCAGGAGTAACCCGGCCATGATCAATCCAATCGACGAGAACCGGCTTCGCTACCTGGCCGAGGCCGCGCGCTACGGCGCCGTACGCGCCGCCGCCGACGCGCTCGGCGTGAACCCGTCCGTGGTGAGTCGCCAGATCGCCCTGCTGGAGCAAGAGCTCGACGCCGCCCTGCTCGACCGGCACAGCCGCGGGGTACGGCCGACCGAAGCCGGAGAGCTGCTGATCGAGCACTATCGCCGTCACACGGTCGACCGGGACGACACCCTGGCCCGGTTGCGGGAGCTCCAGGGCCTGCATCGCGGTCACATAGACCTCGTGCTGGGCGAGGGCTTTGTCGCCGATCTCATGGGCGGCTCGCTCGGCGAATTCTGGCGCCGCCATCCGCGCCTGACCATTTCGCTGGAACTCGCGGGCACCAGCGAGGTCATCCGCGCCATCGCGGACGATCACTGCCACATCGGGCTGGTCTATCACCCGCCCCAGGATCCACGGATCCGCTCCTGCGCCGCGATCCGCCAGCCGATTTGCCTGATCGCGCGCCCTGACCATCCGCTCGCGAAGCTCCGCCGCGCGGTCAAGCTCCGCGAGATCGCCAAACACACGCTCGGGATCATGCATGCGGGCTACGGCACGCGCCAGTTGCTCACGATGGCCGAGACGTCCGAGAAGATCGGGCTCTCACCCAAGCTGACCACGACCTCGATCAGCATCCTGAGACATTTCGTTCGCTCCGACCTGGGTGTGACCTTGCTTCCGGCCTTCTCGGTTGCGGCCGATCTGGAGGACGGATCGCTCGTTGCCATTCCGGTCGAAAATGCGCTGCTCGCGTCGGCGGAGGCGCACATCATCACCCGCCTGGGTCGCGAGTTGCCGAACGCGGCCAGCCAGCTGCTCCGGTTCTTGATCGGCCGGATGAAGGCCTTTCAGAATCGTCCGCCGCCGCCTTAAGCTTTTGACCCGCCGTCAATTTGCCCATTTTCCGATTGACGGCGCACAAGCCCGCTGGTTTGGTGCCCTCGCCTTTGCTTGCCCGGCAGCAATAAGCCGGCCCGCTCCGTTGGCGGTCGCGGTCAAGACGGCAAGGCACGAGGGGAGGACTGACGCCGCAATCGTTCTCGGACTGTGATCCGTGCGATCGCGTGCTTTGCGCACGCGGGCCGAGATTTGCGCGCTGAAGCCTCCTGCCAAAGTGTTAGGCCGCGACGGAGAGAAGGTAAAATGCGTCCATTGCTGGCGGTGAGCAACGCCATCGACGCCCTCAATGAGAAGATTGGGTACGTCTGTAACCTGCTCGTGCTTCTCGCCTGTCTGGTCAGCGCGGCCAACGCCATGATCCGCTACGCCTTCAGCTACTCGTCGAACGGGTGGCTGGAGCTGCAATGGTACATGTTCGCGATCCTGGTGATGTTCGGCGCGTCCTACACCTTCAAGCGCAACGAGCATGTCCGCGTCGAGATCATGTATCTGATGCTGTCCGAGCGCGGCCAGATCTGGCTCGACCTGATCGGCACGCTGTTCTTCCTGATCCCCTCCTGCCTCCTGCTCGCCTACCTGTCCTGGCCGTTCTTCATGCAGGCCTATGACGTCGGCGAGATGTCGGGCAATGCCGGCGGCCTGATCCGCTGGCCCATCAAATTCGTGATCCCCGCCGGCTTCGTGATGCTGGCATTGCAGGGAGTTTCCGAAGTCATCAAGCGTATCGCGGCTCTCCAGGGCTATGTGACGATCGACGCCAAGTACGAGAGGCCGACTCAATGATCACGCTGGAGATGATGCCGCCGCTGATGTTCGGCGGCCTGGTTCTGGTGATGCTGCTCGGCTTCCCGGTCGCGTTCACGCTCGCGGCGGTCGGCCTCTCCTTCGGCTTCCTCGCCATCCATCTCGGTTTCTTCGACCTCAACTTCCTCCAGGCGATCCCCGGCCGCGTGTTCGGCAGTGTGCTCTCCAACGAGCTGCTGCTCGCGATCCCGTTCTTCACCTTCATGGGCGCGATATTGGAGAGATGCGGCCTGGCCGAGGACATGCTGGATTCGATGGGCCAGTTGTTCGGCCCGGTCCGCGGCGGTCTCGGCTATTCCGTCATCATCGTCGGCTTCATCCTCGGCGCCATCACCGGCACGGTCGCGGCGCAGGTCATCGCCATGGCGCTGATCTCGATGCCTGTGATGATCCGCTACGGCTACAACATGCGCTACATCACCGGCGTGCTGGCGGCCTCCGGCACCATCACGCAGCTGGTGCCGCCCTCGCTGGTGCTGATCGTGCTCGCCGACCAGCTCGGCAAGTCGGTCGGTGACATGTATCTCGGCGCCTGGGGCCCCTCGGTGTTCCAGATCATGCTGTTCGCCGGCTACACCTTCATTCTCGGCCTGATCAAGCCGGAACACGTGCCGCCGGTCCCGCTGGAAGCGCGCACGCTGACCGGCTGGGCGCTGTGGAAGAAGTGCCTGATGGGCATCATCCCCTCGGCCGTGCTGATCTTCGTTGTGCTCGGCACCATGATGATGGGCCTCGCGACGCCGACGGAAGCCGGCGCGATGGGCGCAGTCGGCGCCATCGTGCTCGCCGCGATCCACCACAAGGACTTCACCTCGACCGACCGCATGGTCCTGATCGTCGGCGTGATCGCCGCCGGCATCGGCACCATCGTCGCGATGCTGTTCACCGAGAACCTGATCTTCAAGATCGCCTTCGCCCTGACCTATCTGGCGGTGGCCTGGATCTGCATCTCGGCCGCCCGCATTCCCGACCTGCGCGACCTCATCAAGCAGGGCTACGAATCCACCATGCGCCTCACCTGCATGGTCACCTTCATCCTGATCGGCTCGACCTGCTTCTCGGTGGTGTTCCTCGGCGTCTCCGGCGGCGTCTGGCTCGAGCATCTCCTGACCTCGCTGCCCGGCGGCGTCTGGGGCTTCCTGATCTTCATCAACCTCTTCATCTTCTTTCTGGCGTTCTTCCTCGACTTCTTCGAGATCGCCTTCATCATCCTGCCGATGATCGCGCCGATCGCGCAGAAGATCCTCGGACCCGTCGTCGGCGACGGACCGGCGCTGATCTGGTTCGGCGTCATGCTCTGCGTCAACATGCAGACCTCGTTCCTGCATCCGCCGTTCGGCTTCGCGCTGTTCTATCTGCGCGGCGTGGCGCCGAAGGAAGTGAAGAGCTCGGACATCTATTGGGGCGCGATGCCCTGGATCGGCCTGCAGATGATCATGGTGCTGATCGTGATCGCCTTCCCGATCACGGTGACGGGCCTCCTGGATAAGCCGGTCAATGTCGACCTCGACAAGGTCAAGATCGAGGTGCCGCAGATCGACTTGCCGCCGCTGGATCTCGGCCCGCCGCAGAAATAGTCGACGCGGACGCGACTGCCCTCCCCCTTCTCGCGTTGTGGACCCAAGGTGCGCTGGCCACCTTGGGCCACCGTTTTGGAGGACGCAGTTCGGCATCGGCTATCGCGCTGGAATTGAACTGCGCACGAGCACGATCAAAGGGTGCGCGATCCGCGATAGATCGGTGCTCGCGCACCGTTATCGTGCGAGTCCCGTCAGCAGACTTGCCTTGATACATTCGTCGCACCCCGCAGTTTCCAATGTTCACGCTCCGCCGCCGGATTTAAGCTCGCATCCCCTTTTGAGGGATCCGTTACGACGCGGACCGGCCGACCAGAAATTGAAAAACACGTTGATTCATTTTGTCCGCACCTCATGCAAGCGAGGTTGCCATGGACCAAGGTTCTCATCAGGACGTTGACTGCCGATCACGGCAACATTCTTCGACAGCCGCAGCTCATCGTCGCTGCCCGCTCCTGACCGCGATATTCTGCGCGCTGTGCCTATTCCAGTTCGCGACCAAAGCTGACGCGCAATGCAGCGCGCGAGATGTGTTGCAAAACCAATTGAAGCTGAAGGCGGCACCCCCGAGTTATGCGCCGATCAGCCCGGTCAGATCCGTTGCCGATCTCCCGGTGTGGAAGCGGATCACTGTCGGCAATTTTTCAAGTCCGCTCGCCCTTCGTAACGCGCTGGATGCAATCGGCTGCCATGTGGGAGGATCAGCGACGGAAATCATGGCCCGGCCGACCTTCACCGTCAGTTCCAGAAGGAAGGAAGTGGATCTCGTCACCGTGTCGGCGGCCGCGCTTGGCTTTGGTACGGACCCTGTGACCCTGGCCGCAATTTACGCGCGCGCGAAACGGCTCGGTTTGGGGATTGCCGCAGCAGAGATCGGCCCGCAACTGCGGCTTCAATATCTTGACCAGCCCATGGGTGAGTTTCTCGTCATTGGAATGGACCCGATCAAGACCTGGATCGGCGAGGAGATCATTCTGAACGTCGCCAATGGCGGAGCCGGGCTCATCCTTATCGGCCAGGACGGCAGTGCTAGCGCCACGATATCAACGATCTCGCGCTTCGTATTCGAGCGGCCAAGCGAAGCTGCGTCGGTTGACCAGCTTGATCAGGCAGCGGAACTCCTGCCGCCGTGAGCGCAGGACGGATCGTCGCGTACCGAGTAGTGTCTGTCGACGCGATCCCCCTCACCCACACGGCGAGGGGTGCAGCGTAACTGTCGCGTGACAAGCGCCGGAAACGGAGGCATACCGGGCCATCATCCAACCAATGGTCCGTCGCGCATGTCCCGATCGCTCCTTGCCCCATCGTTCGCTGGCACGTTCATCGCCTCGCTCTGGCTCGCCTGTGCTGTGGCGCACGCCGAGCCGATGGCCGACGTCCAGGCGCTGGCGCAGAAGGAGCAGCAGCCGCTGCTCGACACGTTGCGCGACCTCGTCAACATCGAAACCGGCAGCAGGGATGTCGAGGGCCTGAACGTGATCGCAGGCCGCGTGGCCGACCAGCTCAAGCAGCTTGGCGGCACGGTTGAGATCCTGCAGCCCACCGACATCTATCGTCTCGACGACACGCCGGACAAGATCGGCCCGGCCGTGCACGCCACCTTCAAGGGCACCGGCACCAGGAAGATCATGCTGATCGCCCATATGGACACCGTGTACCTGAAGGGCATGCTGAAGGATCAGCCGTTTCGCATCGACGGCGACAAGGCCTACGGCCTCGGCATTGCCGACGACAAGCAGGGCGTCGCGCTCATCCTCCACACCGTGGCGATGCTGCAGAAACTGAACTTCAGGGAATACGGCACGCTGACCGTGCTCACCAATGGCGACGAGGAGATCTCCTCGCCCGGCTGGCGCAGCACCATCACCAAATTCGCCGCCGATCAGGATGTCGTGTTCTCGTTCGAGGGCGGCGGCACCGACGGCACGCTGCGGCTCGCCACCAGCGGCATCGGCTCGGCCTATCTCACGGTGACCGGCAAGTCCTCGCATGCCGGCGCGCGGCCCGAGGGCGGCATCAACGCGCTCTACGAGCTCTCGCATCAGGTGCTGCAGATGAAGGATCTGTCAAAGCCCGAGCAGGGCCTGAAGCTGAACTGGACGGTGTCCAAGGCCGGCACCAACCGCAACGTGATCCCTGCCGAGGCCACGGCGCAGGCCGATGCGCGCGCGCTCAAAGTGTCGGATTTCGACGAGCTGGAGAAGGCGCTGCAGGACAAGATCAAGAATCGCCTGCTGCCCGACTCCAAGGTCGAGCTGAAGTTCGAGGTGCGCCGTCCGCCGCTCGAGGCCAACGACGCTTCGCGTCGCGTGGCCGGCTACGGCAAGACGATCTATCAGGAGCTCGGAATGCCGCTGAAGGTCGACGAGAAGGCGACCGGCGGCGGCACCGACGCCGCGTTTGCCGCGCTCAAGACCAAGGGCGCCGTGGTCGAAGGCATGGGCCTGTCTGGTTTCGGCGCGCATTCCAACGACGCCGAATACGTGAAGCTCGACACCATCGTGCCGCGCCTCTACCTGACCACGCGCATGATCATGGATCTGTCGACCGGCAAGCTGAAGTAGCCAGCGGCCCTTACCCGTCCGACCTGCGGCTCTCCATCGCGCGCAGGAATTTGTTGCGATAGGTATCGAGGATCACCGCGAGCACGATGACGGCGCCGATCACGATGGGCTTGACGTTGTCTTCGGCGCCGAGAAGCTGAAGACCTGTCGACAGCACCTGAAGAATGCAGGCGCCGACCAGCGTGCCGATGATCGAGCCCTTGCCGCCCGAGAGGCTCGTGCCGCCGATGATGACGGCCGCGATCGCGTTCAGCTCATAGCCGATGCCGGCAATCGGGCTGCCGACGTTGAGCCGGAGCAGATAGACCATCGCAGCCGTGCCGGCGGTGAGGCCCGAGATCGTGAAGGCGGCGATCTTGATCGCACTCGGATTGTGGCCGGACAGGCGCACCGCCTCCTCGTTGGTACCGATGGCGAAGATGAAACGGCCGAACACCGTAAAGCGCAGGATGAACCAGCCGATCAGCACGACACCGAGCGCGATCACGAAGATCGACGGGAACACGCCGAAGAAGATCATGTTACCGAACTCGACAAAGGGCTGCGGCAATCCCGTGATGGTGGAGTTATTCGAGACGACGCGCGCGAGACCGCTGGCGATGTTGAGCATGCCGAGCGTGACGATGAAGGACGGCAGTTTCCACCGTTCGCACACCCAGCCGTTGATGGCGCCGCAGATCGCGCCCGTTCCGAGACACGCGACGAAGGCGAGCGCGATCGAGGTGCCCGCCGCAAGGCGCTCGTCCGTCATGATCGTCGCGCCGACGACCGTACACAGGGCCAGCACCGAGCCGACCGACAAGTCGATGCCGCCGGTCAGGATGACGAAGGTCATGCCGGCGGCAAGCACGGTATTGATCGCGATCTGAACGAAGATCTTGAGGAAGTTGCCGCTCGTCGCAAAATAAGGCGCGGTCGCGCAGAAGAACAGAACGATCAGCACGAGCGCGACCGTGACGCCCGCCTCGCGCATCGAGATGCGCAGCAGATTGTCCCATTTGACGCGCGCCTTACGCTCGGTGGCGCGCTCAACTTGCTCGGACACGGCTGTACTCCTGATAGGCGAGAGAAAGAATGCGGTGCTCGTCGAACTCGGCGCGCGGCACCTCCCCGGTGATCTGTCCCTTCGAGAACACCAGGATCCGGTGGCAGATCGCCATCAGCTCGGGCAGATCGGACGAAACCACCAGGATGCTCTTGCCTTCGAGCGCGAGCTTGCCGAGCAGCTCATAGATCTCGGCCTTGGCGCCGACATCGATGCCGCGCGTGGGCTCGTCGAAGATCAGCGTCTTGGGCCCGCGGAACAGCCACTTCGCGATCACGACCTTCTGCTGGTTGCCGCCCGAGAAAGTCCGGACCGCCTGGTGGATCGACGGCGTCTTGACCCGCAACTCCTTCACCAGCCGCTGCGCGACGCCATTCTCTTGGCTGCGCTGGAGCAGCCCGCGCCACGACACCCGCAAGAGGTCGGTGATGGTCATGTTCTCGGCGCAGCTCATCTCAAGCAGCAGCCCCTGCCCCTTCCGGTCCTCGGTCGCAAGGCACAGCCCGTGCGCCACCGCGTCTTTCGGCGAGGCGATGTCGACCTCCCGGCCGTCGATCCGGATCGTGCCGGCGGCCTTCGGGTCGGCGCCGAACAGCGCGCGAACCATTTCGGTGCGGCCGGATCCCACGAGCCCGGCGATGCCGACGATCTCGCCTTTGCGAAGCGAAAACGAAATCGCTGGGCTGTCGTCGGTCAGCTTCAGCTCGCTCACCCCGAGCGCTTCATCGCCGAAAGGTGCATCCATATCGATAGGAGCCTCACCGGTGATGGTTCGCCCAACCATGAGCTTCACGATGTCGGGGATATCGAGGCCCGCAAGCGGACGCGTGGTCACGTGCGCCCCGTCGCGCAGCACCGTCACCTGATCTCCGACCTCGTAGATCTCCTCGAGCCGATGCGAAATGTAGAGCGTGGTCACGCCCTTGGCTTTCAGACGATGCAGGATCGCGAACAGACGATCGACCTCGCGAACGGTGAGCGTCGCCGTGGGCTCGTCGAGCACGAGCAGCTTGCTCTCGTGGCAAAGCGCTTTGGCGATCTCGACCAATTGCATCTGCGCGACGCCGAGACGGCCGACCTCCATCGTCGGCGAAACGTCGAGGCCGACTTCTGCAAGCAGCTCCGCCGCGCGCCTGTTCATGTCGCGGAAATTGACGAGGCCCCGCCGGCTCGGCAGCTGCTCGAACAGCAGATTCTCCGCCACCGAAAGGTTGGACAGCAGATGCAGTTCCTGGTGCACGACGCGAATCCCGGCCGTGAAGGCCTCGATCGGCGAAGTCGGGCGGTAGGGTGCGCCATCGAACCAGATCGATCCGTCATCCGGTTGCAACACACCACCGAGCAGGTTGATGAGGGTGGACTTGCCGGCGCCATTCTCGCCGAGCAGCACGTGTCCCGAGCCACGCCCGATCTCGAAGGAGACGTCGCGCAGCGCCACGACGCCGGGAAAGCGCTTGCCGACCGATTGCAGCTTGAGAATCGGGCTCTCGGCCTCCGCAATCTGCTCGGCGCGAGGACGGCTCAACTCATCGCCTTGCATGAGGGCGCGCTCTCCGTCGCGGTCAAAGATAAGCTTGCGAAGATGATCTTCGCCAAAATCGGGACGCCGGCAAGATGCAGGCGTCCCGATGGATCAGATCACAGAAGCGAACGACCGAGCTATGCGAGGTCCTTGGCCTCGACCAGCTTGACGTCGGTCTTGATCCAGCCCGAGAACTTCTCGCCGGCGAGCTGGCGCAGACCGTATTTGATGCCGTTGACGGCCATCTGGGCACCGAACTGCTCGACCGTCGCAAGCATCTTGCCGCTCTTGATCAGGGGCTGCACCGGCGGAATGTTGTCGAAGCCGACGACCTTGATCTTGCCGCTCTTGCCGGTCGCATCGAGCGCCTTGACGACGCCGAGCGCCATCGAGTCGTTGGCGGCCATCACGCCCTGGATGTCCTGATATTTGGTCAGGAAGTTCGTCATCAGCGTGTTGGCTTCCTCGGTCTCCCAATGCGCCGTCTTGCTGTCGAGGAGCTGGAGCTTGCCTTCGGCGATCGACTCCATGAAGCCCTGCTTGCGCTGCTTGCCGTTATCGGCCTCGGGATTGCCCTCGAGGATGACGACCTTGCCGCCCGCGCCGAGCGCCTTGGCAAGCGCATCGCCGGCCAGCTTGGCGCCGGCCTGGTTGTCGGGACCGAAAAAGGCGAGATCGATGCCCGCGGCCTTCTTGGCGCCTGCATCGAGCGGCACGTCGATATTAACGACGGTGATGCCGGCCTTGATGGCCTTGGCGAGCGGCGTCGCCATCGCTTTGGAGTCGGCAGGAGCAACGACGATGATGTCGTACTTCTGGGTGACGAAGTTCTCGACCGCGTCGACCTGGGCGGCGAAGTCGCGCTCGTCCTTCATGCCGACGGCCTTGAAGTCGAACTTGTCCTTGTTCTCGGCGGCGAACTTGTCCGCGCCGGCCTGCATCTGCTTGAAGAATTCGTTGGAGAGCGACTTCATGACCAGGCCGACCTTCGGCTTGCCGTCGGCAAATGTCGGGCGAACGCCGGACATGATGGTGATCGTACCTGCTGCGCCGGCCAGAACGATCTGACGGCGGCTGATTCCGGATTTGCGCGTCGAGTTCGCCATTTCCACCTCCCTGTTGAACGTTTTCTTGTGCCGGCCATTGTGGCGACGCGATGAAACGTTTCCAAATTTGGGGTATCAGAACTGGAAGCGGGTTTCAAGCCACCAGCGTTTGTGCACGCGCGAACCGACCATTTCGCACTGCATTTGACGCGGTATTCGAGCAACCGGATCGAGTCCACCGCGCCTTCTCACCCCTTTGCCCCCAAGCAGTTCATCGATATAGTGATGAACCGTTTCCAAATGGACAGGAAGACTGACCAACCGCTGGTCGGACGCTTGGAACGCTTCCGGAGCAGCGCGTTGGAAAAGCGCCGGTTGCTGATCGTCCGTCCGGCACGCTAATCACTGAGGCCTGATGGCAAAGCGTGGAATCAAGGACGTTGCCGAGCGCGCCGGGGTCGCCGTGGGCACGGTCTCGCGCGTGCTCAACGAGCATCCATCGGTGACTCCGGAGGTGCGCGCGCGCGTCAAGGCCGTGATCCACGAGCTCGGCTACCGGCCCGACCCCTTCGCCCGCAGCATGCGCAGCAAGGTCAGCCGGCTGATCGGCATCGTCATTCCGGACCTGACCAATCCGTTCTTCGCCGAGCTCGTGCAATGCGCCGAACGCGCCGCGGCCGATCGCGGTCACAACGTCATCTTCATGAGCTCGTTCGACGATGCCGCAAAGGAGGCGGATCGGCTGGCGCAGCTCGCCGGGCGCAAGGTCGACGGCATCATCATTGTTCCCTGCAACAGCCCTCACGCCATCAAGGCGCCCAAGGGACTGCCGCTGATCACGGTGGACCGCCTCCTCCCCGATCATCCCGGTGTCGCAGCGGATCACCGCGGCGGCGCGCGCGTCGCAGTGGACTACCTCGCCAAGCTCGGGCATCGCCGCATTGCCTGCATCGCCGGCCCGTCCGGCTCGCGCCCCGCCGACGATCGTCTGCAGGGATATCTCGACGTCATGCGCACGCTTCGTGCGCCCAAGGGCGCGAAGATCGAACCGCTCTTCGTCAACGCGGCCTTCGACTATGAGAGCGGCCGTACCGCCGGCACCTTCCTGCTCGCGAGGCCAAGAGCCGAGCGTCCGACCGCAATCTTTGCCAGCTCCGACCAGCAGGCCATTGGTTGCCTGCGCGCAGCCAACGATCTCGGCATTCCCATTCCGGCGGGCCTGTCCGTCGTGGGCTTTGACGGCATTCCGCTGTCAAACCTCATCACGCCACGCCTCACGACGATCGTCCAGCCGATGGCGCAGATTGCGAACGCGGCAGTCTCCTCGCTGCTTGGCCTCGGCGAGATGCCGCAGGCCGGCAAGCCCAGTCTTTTTCAGTGCGAGCTCGTCGTGCGCGAGTCCTCGACCGATCCGGTATTGGAGCCGGCGGCGACGAGCGCGTCGCGATAAAGCTCGATTGGCAACTCAGCGCGACGGTAGCGAAGAGAGTCCTTTCATCGTCCCCTCTCGGCGCTGTCGTGGTCACGGCCCGTACTGCGGTGCCGGCTTCTGGTTGAACTCATGCTCGCCGCGGACGCACGTGAAGCTCGCCGCATCGTTGGTACTGCCGCTTCCATTGTACCTCGCGATCTTCGGGAACACGCAAAGCGGTCGCGTCATCTGAACGTTGGGCGGAGTGTCATCGACATATTTGGTCGCGGTGACCGCATCCGGCGCCGTGCCGTTCTCGACCCAATTCACGAGCGATGGAAGCAGAACGAAGGAGTTGGGACCGGGTCCGCCAGTGCAATGATGCATGCCGGGGACCATGTAGAGCCGGGCATAGCTCTGGGTCCTCTCCAGCGCGGATCGCCTGCGGTCCCTCTCATCGAACCGTACCTCCTCGGCGCCATGCCGCGAATGTTCGAAATCGTGCCTGTCGTGCTCCACAAGCGCATTGAAATAGTTGATGCTGACTTGCGAGGCGACACCCTGGTCCGCCCAACCATGGTACATGATCAGCTTGCCGCCATGGGCGCGGAACGCGCTGAGATCGGTACTGTTGGCGTTCATCGGCTCGGCGAGCTGGTCGTCCACAGCTTTGAGATCGCGGTGGATGTCGAAATTCGTGTAATTGATGGCGCTGCCCGGCTGGCCGAAGCTTGGACCGAACACCCAATACAAGGGGCCGTCAGCGAGCGGCTCCGGAAGCTGCTGCTTTGCCATGATGCCGAGAGCGTTGATGTCTTCAATCTCGGTGCCGCGCGAATACGCAGGAAAGACCACGTCGCCATTTACGGGGTCGATGACGCCGGCGTAGTAACTCTGCATCCTCGTGACCTGCTCGGCGGTCAGGCACGCAGGCGGGAGGTTGCCGCCCGTACATTGCAGGACTTTTGGATCGAAGTGGCAGTCGCGCGGATCCGACAAGAATTGGTCGGTCTTGACTCCACCATCCCGGCCGGCGCACTGCGCCAGGACCGCCTTGTTGATCAATGACATCTGGCCGGTCTGCATGAGTCTTCCGGGATTTCGCATGCGCGACCTGCCACCCGTAAGGCGTTGATCCATACGATCGTGAGCGGTTGAAGGGCGCCGCGCCGGCCACGATGCCGTCGTAGTCATCTGGATAGCGCTGCGCTTCCATCAACGCGTTCTGGCCGCCGGTCGAGCAACCGAAGAAATAGCTCTTGTCGGCGTTTCGTTGATAGAACGCTGCGGTGATCGCCTTGCCCTGCACCGTCATCAAGTGGATCGCCCGATGACCGAAATCCGTGATCCGTTCCGGGTGCCCATAAAGACCAGTGGTCGGGTTGGCCGGCTCCCCCAACGAGATCGCAAGCGCGTTGCCCTGATTGCCGTTGGATCCGCAGAAATTGTTGGTGCACCCCGAGACCCCGGTGCCGAGACCGGTGTTGGCGACCGCGTATCCGGCCTTGAGACGCAAGGCGAGAGCGCCGTAGTCGAAGAAGCCGCCGAACCCGCCACTTCCAAGACCGAGAAATCGCCCACCCCATGTGCTCTCCGGCAACCAGACCTCGATCTTGATCGACGAGTCGGTCGTGGGCGCGATCGTCGCCGTGACGCGACAAAACGTCGGCAATCCCGTGAGGTACTGCACCGGGTTGGTGCCCGGAATGGCGAAAGTGCCGGAAATGACATCGGTCGCCGACGTGATGGTGGTCTGCTCAAGCGCGAGCGATTGCAAGCCTGTGCACTGCGTCGCCATCGCGGGGCTACCAGCAGCCGTGACAAGAACACCTGCGACCGCGCCGATGAGAGATTGACGATGCATGATCTGCCTACCCCAATTGTTTTTGTTCTAGTTGCGCCAAGCTAACCCACAATCTAGAATGGCACGACTTCATGACGTCTGGAAGAGGCGAGCACAGGATCTCGTCGCGCTTCTCGCAAAATGCGAGGGCGATCCCACGGAGCGGCGAGCTCCATGTCCCCTGCTTCCGTTTGCCGGAAGGGCTGGCGCGGTTGCACGCGTATGTGTCGGATAATGCGTTCCGCTCTAGGCGGGCGCTGAGACGGCCTTGTCCGCCAGCCTGAACCGCAGCGTGAACTCGGCGCCGCCGCCGGGGAGATTGTCCACTGCGACTGTCGCGTCGTGATCGTCGGCGACGCCGCGCACGATCGAAAGGCCGAGGCCCGCGCCGTCGCTGCGCTGGCGATCCCTGCGCCAGAAGCGCTGGAAGATCAGCTCGCGTTCGGCTTCCGTGACGCCCGGACCGCAATCGCGCACGCGCACAGAGCCATCGTCGCCGACCTCGACGTCCACCGACGTCTCCTTCGCGGTGAACTTGATGGCGTTTTCGGCGAGGTTGAAGACCGCGCGCTGGAGCATCTCGGAATTGCCGTGGATCATCACCGGCGCGTCGGCGCCCCGGAGCGCGATGTCCTTGTGCTGGGCGATCGCGAACGGTGCGATCGCGCCGACCACCTCGGCGCACACGGCGCGCAAATCCGCCGTCTCGCCGGGATCGAGCACCAGCGTGTCGAGCTCGGCGATCTCCAGGAGCTGGGCGACGATCCGGCTCATGCCCGCGATATCGTCATGCAGCGCCTGCTTCGCCGCGCCGTCGCCGAGCGTCTCGATCCGCGTGCGCAGGATCGCGAGCGGCGTGCGCAGTTGATGGGCGGCATCGGCCGTGAACTGGCGCTGCACGCGAAAACCGTCCTCGAGACGATCCAGCGCCTGGTTGACGGCGGTGACGAGCGGCATGATCTCGCGCGGAATCTGCTCCGTCGGCAACCGGATGTCGGTGCGCGACGGGCCGATATTGCTGGCCTCCTCCGAGGCCATCCAGAGCGGCGCGATCGCGCGGCGGAAGATGAAGATGTCGATGGCGAGCAGGATCAGGAGGATGGGAATGGTGATCCACCCGACCCGGCGGAAGAAGTTGGACACGATGTCGTCGGTGATGACGTCGCGATGCGACAGGTCTTCCGCCACCTGAATGCGGACGGTGGTGTCGCCGATCGTCTGGGTCACGTCGGCGCCCGAGATCGACTCCGATTCGACGCTACCGGTCTTCTTGTGCGACGAGAACAGCAGGCGTCCGTCGGCATCGCGGATGTCGTACTGGTAGCGGCCATAGGCTTCCGAATAGAGACCGCGCAGGCTGTCGGGCAGATTGAACGTCACCTTGCCGTCGGGCTGGACCGCGATGCGCTCGGCCAGGGTCTCGGCCTGGGCCCGCATCGCGGCGCGATGCAGCTGGTCGATCTCGGAGTTCAACAGCCAGAACAACACCAGCGGCAGGAAGATCGCGACCACCGCGATCGCGATGATGTGCAAGAACACGATGCGCGAGATCAGCGATTTGAACGACGGCCTGGCGAATGACCCGGCGGCGCCCACGCTATTTCTCCTCGGCCATCATGTAGCCGACGCCGCGGATGGTGTGGATCACGACCTTGGCGCCATGTTCGGTGAGTTGCTTGCGCAACCGGGAGACGTACACCTCGACCGCGTTGGATGCGACCTCGCCCTCGAGGCCGAAGATGTGATCTTCGACGTTCTTCTTCGGCACCACCCGCCCCTGCCGGCGCAGCAGGATCTCCAGCACCGAGGTCTCGCGCGACGAGATGATCCGCGGCTTGTCGTCGATGAAGATCTGGCGGCTTTCGGTGTCGTAGACGAGATTGGCGAGCCGCAGCGAGCGGCCGAGCAGCTGGCCCGGACGGCGCAGGATCGCCTCCAGCCGTGCCACCAGCTCCTCCATCGCGAACGGCTTCGCCAGGTAATCGTCGGCGCCGCTGCGCAGGCCGTTGACGCGGTCCTGCACGCCGCCGCGCGCGGTCAACACCAGCACCGGCAGCGGTTCCATCTGCCGCCGCAGTTCGCGCAATACCGACAGGCCATCGCCGTCGGGCAGGCCGAGATCGAGGATCATCGCGGCATAATTGACATTGTGCACCGCCTCGCGCGCCTCCTCGGTGCTGCCCACGATATCGCTCTCGTAGCCGGCCGCCGCCAGCCCGCTGGCCACGAGCCGCGACAGCTCGGCATTGTCCTCGACGATCAGAAGGCGCATTGCTTGACGCTCGATATTCCGCCGGTGGGCCGCCGCCACAGCGATTGAGATCATATCGCTGCTTTTTCCACCATTCGGCCGGGTTCGCCAGCAAAAAGCGAATGCGCGCCGGCCTGGGGGCATCAGGCCTTCGCTGTCAGATCCACGTAAGCTTGGTAAACGCGAACATCCACCGAACGACAATCGCTGCAGGATCGGTCACCAGGATGGCGCAATTCGAATGCGATACGGTGCCGGAACGACCCGGCACGCGACGAACTCATCTGCCGGAAACGGAAGGGTCCCATGGATCGACGCGGGTTTCTGTTGGCTTCTTGCGCAACCTTGGCGCTGGCCGGTCGTGGCCATGCCGACGATCTTGATGATCAGGTGGCGAGGCTGGCGTCCGAGGGACACGTCTGCGCCGTGTCCGCCACCATGTTGAGAAATGGGCACGAGGCGCGCGCGCTGTCGGCCTCCGGCTGTGGTACGGATCCCGGATCCGATGCTGTCTTTCAAGCGGCGTCGCTGTCGAAGCCGGTTGTCGCCTACGTCGTGCTCCGGTTGGCGCGGCGAGGAGAACTCTCGCTGGACCGTCCGCTCAGCGAGATATTTCCTGACGGATATCAACACCGCCAAAACCTCTTCGCTCTGAAGGCCGCTCCGATCGTCGACACGGTAGCGGTCGACGTCTTGCGCACCGTGACGCCGCGCTTGCTGCTGTCCCATGGCGCCGGGTTTCCCAATTGGGCTTCCGATGGGCCATTGACCCAGACTTCTGCTCCAGGCACGCGCTGGCAATATTCCGGCGAAGGCTACGTGCTGCTGCAACGCATGCTGGAAACCCTGACCGGCCGGCCGCTGCAGCAGTTGGCGGAGCAGGAGCTGTTTGCACCGATTGGATTGACCAACACCGCATTCAAACTGACGCCGGCGATCCAAACACAGCTCGTTGCGGGCTCGCCCCGCCAGCTCCGTTTTCCCTACGAGATTGCCGCCAGCTCCCTCTACACCACGGCGAACGACTATGCCCGCTTCATGGCCACAGTCCTCAACGACGAACAATTGCTCTCGTCGATCACGCGCGATCCGCGGAAACTTCCCGCACCACGTCTTTCCTGGGGGCTTGGGTGGGGACTCGAGGAAAAGGACCATCCGGTCGCGATTTGGCACTGGGGCAGCAATCCCGGATTTCGCGCGCTCGCCATGGCCAACCTTCAGTCACGCGATGCGATCGTCGTGCTGACATCCTCCGATGCCGGAATGCCGTTGGCCAAGACCCTCTTGGGCTCGGTCATGCCGGGAGGTCATCCCGCACTGGCGCTGGATCTGGTGCGGTAATGCCCTCGCCCGGCCCCGCGACCGGGGCCGGACAGGACTGTTCATTGACTCGGCCACATCGGATATTTTGGCCCTCCGTAATAGCGCATCTGGTGAGTATCGGATGAACCTACCGCGGTCGCGCCGAGATCGCTCACGCAACCGGCAAGGCAAGCGCCGAGCCCTGCCAGAATGATCATCGTCGCGACAATCCGAGCCGGCCGTTTAGCGGTCATGTTGTCCTCCCCCTGGGCGTGTCAGTACTTGGCAACGACCGGGTTGCCACCGAACTTGAAGTCGAGTCCGAGTGTCACGACCGAATAGGTGTTGGCGACCGTATAAGGCAGCGCACCGTTGGTCGGCGCGTCGCGGTGGAAAGTGCCGAGATCGAGATAGCGATACTCGAACTTCCCAATCAGATTGTCGGTGATCGCATAGGCGATGCCGCCGCCGGCAGCCAGGCCGCTGCGCGTCGCCTTGAACGTGTCGACGCCAAAGCCTGGATTGGTGTTGGTGTGGGTCAGCTCGCCATAGGCCCAACCACCCGTGAAGAACAGCAACAGCCGATCGACCGCGATGCCGCCGCGCGCCCGCAGCGTACCGCCCCAGCCGAGCTTGGTCGCGTCGTCCCAGCCGAGCGCAAAACTGTCGCTGCCCTTGATATCGGCGCCAAACGCGTCGGCCTCGACGCCGAACACGATTTGGCCGCTCTGCCATTGATAGCCGATCTCGCCGCCGCCAAGACCGCCCTTGGAGTCGTAATTGGCGGTGAAGTTGGCAAAACCGGCCGGGCCGGTCGCGTTGTTCAGATTGTGGTTGCCGTAGCCGCCACCGCCAAACACGCCGACATAGAAGCCGGACCAGTCATAGACGGGCGAGACGGCGGCCGGCGCCTTGCCGTAAATCGGAAGGTCCGCTGCGAGCGCCGGAGTAGCGAGGCCGATCGCGCAGAGCGACGCCGTGGTGAGAAGAAGCTTTTTCATGGTGAGAACCCCTGTCGAATTTGTCCGAAGACCCCGGCAGCAGGCACGCCGCCGGGGTCGCCCCGTCATCAGAAGTGGATGATGATGTCGGCCGAGCCGATCAGGGCGTAGTTCTTGGTCGGAGCGATGCCGAGATTCGCATTGCCGTTGAACGCGTTGGCATCCAGCGACCTGTAGTAGGAGACTTCGGGCCGGATCTCGATCTGCGGCGAGAACCAGTGCTGCCAGCCGAGACCGGTCTCGACGTAACGCGTCTTGACGCCTGTGCGTTGGCCCTGCTTGTCGTCGTAAAACTCGATCCGGTAGGAGATGTTGTCGAGAGGCGACGCCTTGTAATTCAAATAGGCGAGATAGGTTTGCACCGAGGCCGTACAGGCGAATACGGCCGCGCTGTTGCACTGGGCGAGCCCTGGCGCGTTGAACGGCACGTATTGCGGAGAGAACGGTGTGCCGCCCGCGAGGTACGCGGCTATCGCAGCAGGATTGTTGGCGTTCAGCACATTGTTCTGGTGCAGATTGTACGTCTCGAACGAGATGTGCCACTGGTCGTTGAACTTATGATAGGCCGTCAGGCCGTACCATTGCAGGTTGTTGTAGCCCCATGTTCCGCTGTTGATAGCGTCTGCGACGACGTAGACGCTGTCATTGCCGGAATCACTGGTCCACCGCACGCCTGCCGTAACACTCGGGATCGCACCGGGATCCTTCAGCATGGTACTGTTGGGAAAGAGCGGGTTCGGAGACGGATTGGCGATTTTCGCGCCAGCATTCCACGGCATGGTGTCGCTGCCGACCGAAAGACCCACCTGCACCATCCAGTTCTTGTTGACGGCCAGCGTGGTCTGAACGCCCGTGTTAGTGTAGTTGTCGAACGTATATGTCATCGAGTGCGTATACATGTAGTTGTTCGGCGCGAGCTGCGCTTCGATGTCGGGAATCGAAATGAAGCGGCCGAAGCGAACGAGAAGACCATCGGCGAGCCAGGGAATGAAGACCTCGCCGTAGGCCATCGGCAGATCGTAACCGTAGTTCCTGTTCTGGTTCAGGAGTTGGTTGCTCCACAGGCCGTAGGCCGTGGTGTAGCGATAGTTCTCGCCATATATCGGCGCGAGACGGAAACCCCAGTCGATATGATCCTTCTGGACCGTGTCCGGCAGGCGCTCGATGTAGAGCACGGCCTGATCCAGCTGCACGGTGTTCGGGTTGTAGTCGTACGCAGCCGGCGAATTGCCGCCGCGCACCGTGTTGCTGCTGAGGTTGCCGCCAGCATTGACCCAGCCATAGACCTGGATGTGCGAGTCGCTCATCGCCTCGCCGAGTTTCGTGTTGCCTAGTGCATTCATCAGCGGACTGTCGATGGAGCTTGGCCGCGTCACGCCGATGCTCGTCGAACCACCATACGGCCATTCGGTAAACGGCATCGGCGGCGTGCTCTGCGGCGTCGTCGGCCAGCCGTCGCGACGCGACGGCGGCGCCTTGGGATCAGACGGTGCTCCGTCATGTCCCCATTCGAGCCGGTAGTAGTTGATGAACCGGGTGAAGAAGTCGCTGCCGAGATAGGAATCAAGACAGCCATAGTTCTTGTACGGATCGCAGAACGTATTGCCTGCCGGCGGAAGCGTGTCGGCCGCATTGGCAGCGCCGCCCATCCCCATCATCGCGACCAGCGATGCGCCTGCCAAAAGATACTTTCTCATCATCTTGCCCCAAACGGTTGATACCGACGCCTTCAAGGCGTTCTTTCGGTTTCGTTAAGCTCGGTGTCATCCTTCGTGCGGGGCGCAGAAAAAGGCGATACGGTTTGCCGCGAGCGTTCGTTAAAATAAAATAGCGCAACGGCGCATCTGTACGCCGCTTGCATGCGGACTCATCAATTGCACGCGCGGTTTGCCCAAAGCGTCGGCGAAATCATGGAGATTTCGCAGACGAACGATACCGCGGCGCAAACGTTTCATGCGGGCTGTGTCATTTCTGTCATAGTCAGCCGAAGTGCCTGCTCGACTTGCGCGCAGAAGCACTCGCGCAGCGCGCTGCGGATATTTTTTTGCTACGCTCAAGCGCCGGATTGTCGATCGAAGAGTTATGCCCGGACTCGCTAATCTCTGCGCACAGAGAAGACTCTGCTCAGCGAGGTTCGACCATGGACACCGTGACCCGTTCGGCACGCGCCGAAGCCAGCTCTTTGCGGGACGATGCCGGATTCGATCTGACTTTTCTGCCCCGCACGTTGACGGGGCAATGCCGCAGCCTGATCGAATCGTATCATGAGGTTCACGGCTACGCGTCGCTGCCAAACATGCTCTGGCAGTTTCGCATGGGCCCGCTGATCGAACGCCATAAGGAGCTTCGGCAAGTGCTGCGCAAGGCCTCCACCACGCGCAGCGCCAAGAAGGCCAATGAAGGCTTCGTCCAGATCGCGACCACAATTCTCGCGCTGGAGATCCTGGCCAGCAGCTTTGCCGGCTGGCACGCAATCTATCCGGTCGCCGGCGAGGCGGCGCGCGACGTGCTCCAGCGCAACGCCCACGGGCCACACATGCCGCTGATGGACTTCTATCTCTATCCGCCGAAGCAGATCAGCGCGGCCGCCATCGCCACGCTCGCCCCTCCGACGAGCCGGCCGCGTGACGAGCCAGGCCTGTATCACGCGTCGCGACCCGAGTTGTCGGGCGAGCGGCGCGCTCTTCAATATGCAAGCATGCTGCTCGACTCCGTAGATCTACGGAACTGAACGGCTATTACTTTTATATATCCGTCGGCATTCAACGGCATAGATTTTCTACGCCAATCCGGCCCATCGTCGACCTGCTGGGGAAGTTGACGACATCAAGGGGGAATTTGCACCCTGACGTGATCCGCTGTGGGGCGCTGATAAGCGCACGCATCGATCACTGATGTCCTACCCTGAGGGCACGCACGTACTTTGATAGTAGATCTCCCACTTGGCCGCATGTCTTCAACGGCGAACATGCGGGCGACCAGACCCGACGTTGGCGCTAGCCGGCTCACAGCTGCGGACGAGCATGAACGGCCGCGCGCGCTTTGGCGTACGGTGTCCCCGCTCCTGCTTTCAGTCCTTGCTGTTGCCCTGTTCACGGCACCTCTTCTCGCATTCAGCCGACACGTTGCCACCAGCCTGGTGCCGATCGCCTATCTCATCCCGGTGATCTTCGCGGCGACGCGATGGGGCATCTGGCCCGCAATGGTCGCGTCGGTCGCGGCGATGGCGGCCGCGGACTTCTTCTTCTTTGCTCCGTTCTACAGTTTCCGCGTCGATGATCCGCAGGAAGCGGTCGATCTGCTGTTGTTCCTGATCGTGTCGCCGGTCAGCAGCAATTTGGCCTCGCGGCTGCGGCAGGAGACCGAGCGGCTCCGCCGCAGCGAAAAGGAGATGCACGCGCTCTACGATTTCTCGCGGAGGCTCGCGTCCTGCTTCACCATCGCCGATCTCATCGCGGCCATCCAGCAGCACCACGCGCACGCGTTCGGCCACCCCGCCACCTTCTTCGTGACGACGTCCGATGGCCATATCGAGCCGCCGGACACCCACTTCGCACCACCCATGGTGCAATCGGGTGCCGCCGACATGAATTCCGGCGTCGGGCCGATGTCGCGAACGATCGTGGACGAGAACAGACGAGAACTCTGGCTGCTCCGCGCGATCTCATCGGATGACATCATTCACGGCGTCATCGCGGTCAATATCGGACAGGGCCCGCAACAGGCGATCGCGACCCGGACGCGCCGGATCGAGGCCATTCTCGATGAGACGGCCCTGACGCTGCAACGTCTGGACATCGGCAAGGCCATGGAGAGCGCGCGGCTGCACCTGCAGGGACAATTGCTGCGGGACGCCTTCCACGGCACGCTGTCTCACGAACTCTGCTCGCCGCTCGCCGCGATCCAGGGATCGGCAAGCGTTCTGGATTCGATTCCCGCGATCCGCAGCGACGCCCGCATGCGCGCGCTGGTCGACGCGATCTCCGATGAGACGGCCCAGCTCGACGGCTATATCAGAAACCTCCTGAGCGCGACCCGCGTCACCGCAGGCGGGCTGAGCCCGCGCCTCGAATGGGCCGACCCGAGGGATATCGTGAATGGCGCAGCCAGACGGCGCGGACGCCGGCTCGGTGCGCACCGGATTGAAATCACCTTTGCCGATGATTTGCCGCTGCTCCATCTCGATTCCGGATTGATCGAGGAAGCCTGCGGCCAGATCCTCGAGAACGCCGCGAAATATTCGCCATCCGGCTCGACCATATCCGTCGACGTCAGGTCGGAGCCGGACCGCCTGATCATCCGCGTCTCCGACCAGGGCGTCGGCATCACCCTGGACGAGCAGGGAAAGCTCGGGCGCCGGTCGTTTCGCGGGGCGCGGCACCAGGCCTCCGTGCCCGGCTCCGGCCTCGGCTTCTGGATCGCATCGACCTTTGTGCACGCACATGGCGGAACGATCTCGGTTCAGAGCCGGGGACAGGGGCAAGGGACCGTCGTCACCATCGCCCTGCCCGCCACCGCATCCTCTCCCCAAAACGATGGCCTTCCATGAGTAAGCCGGCAAACGTGGTCCTCCTGATCGACGATGAGCCGAAGATCAGGCGCTTCCTGCGCGCCGGTTTCGAGCTCAACGGCTTTGTCGTGCTCGAGGCCGAGAACGCGACCGAAGCCCTGAAGATCGCGACGTTCAGCGCGCCGGACCTTATCGTTCTCGACCTGGCGCTGCCGGACCTTCACGGCGCCGAGGTGCTCGAACGGATCCGCGCCTGGTCGAACATCCCGATCATCATTCTCTCCGTCGCCGCGGGCGAAGACGACAAGGTGCGGCTGCTGCAGGCCGGCGCCGACGACTATGTCGTCAAGCCGTTCGGCATGGCCGAGCTTCTCGCACGCAGTGAAGCCGCGCTGCGGCGCTATTTCAAATCGGCGACGGAAAATCCGGTCGTCGTCGCCGGCCCGCTCTCGGTCGACCTCGTGACGCGCACGGTGTCGCTGAACCAGAGCCTGGTTCGCCTGACGCGGAAGGAATACCGGCTGCTGCACGTGCTCGCCATGCATGTCGGCCTCGTCGTCACCCACGACCAGCTGCTCAAGGAGATCTGGAGCGGCAATCAGCGTGATAACATCCAGTACCTGCGCATTCTCGTGCGCAAGCTGCGCCAGAAGATCGAGAGCGACCCGAACCAGCCCCGCCTGTTGATCACGGAATCCGGCGTCGGTTACCGGCTTCAGAACCGCTTCGATCCCGTGCCCGTCGCCGATCGGGTCGGCTGATGCCGGCCCCTTCCCGGACACGCAGATCACCGATGCACGGCGCGGCGCCACGCCTGTAAAGAAATAATATATTTCCCCGCGCAAACCGCCTACCTTGCACAACAAAGGGGCGGATGCGGTGGACTTCCTCGTTCAGAAATTCAGTATTTTCGGTTTCGAAGGCCAGTACTGGATGCTCGCCGGCGCCGTCGTTGTCGCCATTTTCGTCATCTTCGTCTGGCGGACGCGCGATCGGACCTGACCGTTGCCGCGTCCGGGAACGCAAGAGGCCGACCACTTCAACGCGATGTGATCGGCCGCGGATCAACGACCGATCCACGCCACCGCATGATGGCGGCGCAGGCAGCGGCGCTGTGCAATCGACCGGCTTTTGTTCAATCGGGCATCGGCGCGCGTCCGGCGCTATCATTTCTGTATTTATATCCCCCGTTCCTTCTATCGAAACCAGATGAGCGGATCGCTAGTACTGGCGTGGGGCAACCACGGTGCGATCGCACTGTCAGGTTGACGTCAGTTGGGCTTGCTAACAAGATTCCGTCCGCCGCGATCGCTTCACGCCGCGCGCATTGCGCAGTGGTCCAGCCGATCGAGAGCACGGACATCCGAAGCGGATCAAACGGGGCTCTGTGATGGCATTTCGCATCAAGCATGCGGGCATGACGGCGAGCATTGCGGCAATGGCCGCCATCGCCGGCGGCGCCTGGTTTTTGACGCACACCGGCGAATTGCGCTCCGTCAAGGCGGAGCAGCCGGCAGCCGCCAGCGACGTCGATATCGCGCAGCAGACCATCACCATGACCGACAAGCAGGCCGACGCGTTCAAGGTGCTCGCCGCCGAGCCGCGCGCCTTCCGCGTCGTCAAGCAGGCCGTCGGCTCGATCGACTTCAACCAGAACATGCTGGTGCAGGTGTTCACGCCAAATCCCGGCAAGATCGTCAACACCTTCTTCAACGTCGGGGACACCGTCGCCAAAGGCGCGACGCTGTTCACCATCGACAGCCCCGATCTGCTGCAGGCCGAATCCACGCTGCTGGCCGCGGCCGGCGTGCTGGAGCTGCAGGGCCGCACGCTGACGCGCGTGAAGCAGCTCTTGAAGACCGGCGGCGGCGCGCAGAAGGACGTCGACCAGGCGATCTCCGACCAGCAGACGGCCGAAGGCAATTACAAGGCGGCGCGCGACGCCGTGCGCATCTTCGGCAAGACCGACGAGGAGATCGATCGCATCGTCGCCGATCGCAAGGTCGATTCCATCCTGATCGTGCCGAGCCCGATCGCGGGCCAGATCGTCACGCGCAACGCCGCACCCGGTCTCTACGTCCAGCCCGGCAATGCGCCGGCGCCCTACTCGCTCGCCGATCTCTCGACGATGTGGATGGTCGCCAACGTCATCGAGACCGACGCGCCGTCCTACCGCATCGGCCAGTCCGTCGCCGTCAGTGTCCCCGCTTATCCCGGCGAGGTGTTTCGCGGCCACGTGACGACGCTCGGGCTGAACATCGATCCCACGACCCACCGCCAATTGGTCCGCTCCGTGATCGACGATCCCGCCCACAAGCTGCGCGCCGGCATGCTGGCCGGCTTCTCGATCGAGACCGAGGGACCGAAACAGTCCGTCGCCGTGCCTGCGGACGCCGTGGTGCGCGAGGGCGACGGCACCATGACGGTGTGGGTGACGCCCGACCGCCACCGCTTCGAACGGCGCAGCATCACGGTCGGCATCGCGCAGGACGGCTGGTACCAGATCCTCGACGGGCTGAGGCCCGGCGAGCTGGTGGCTTCGAGCGGCGCGATCTTCCTCTCGAACAAATTCGCTACCGCGGTCACGGGCTGATCGAGGCGTCGATCGCCCCGGCGCGCCGGTTCTGAGTCAAGAGATCGTGGTCAAAAGCATCCTCACCTTCGGCCTCACCCGCGGCGCGATCATCGTGCTCGGCCTCGTCGTGTTCTGCGCGGCGGGACTGGCCGCCTTCAGCAAGCTGAACATCGAAGCCTATCCCAATCCTGCGCCGGTCATCCTGGAGATCACGGCCCAGGCGCCGGGGCTCTCGGCCGAGGAGATGGAGAAGTACTACACCATCCCGATGGAGGTCGGGCTCTACCCGACGCCGGGCGTGGTCAACATCCGCTCGACCTCGTTCTACGGCCTGTCCTTCGTCCGCGTCACCTTCCGCTATGGCGTCGACTATTATTTCGCGCTGACCCAGGCCGCCAACAGCATCCAGCAGAACATCACGCTGCCGGGCAACCAGGTCCCGACCATCCAGCAGTCGAGCCTGGTCGGCGAGATCTACCGTTACCAGCTGGTCGGCCCGCCGAATTTCGGCCTCACCAACCTTCGCACGCTGCAGGACTATGTCGTCACCCGCCGCCTGATGACGCTGCCGGGTGTGGTGCAGATCAACTCGTGGGGCGGCACCACGAAGCAGTTCAACGTCGATGCCGACCTGCAAAAGCTCGAGGTCTACAACATCACCGTGCCGCAGCTCGTCACCGCGCTCGGCAACGCCAACGTCAATGTCGGCGGCCGCGAGATCGCGATCGGCCAGCAATCCGTCAACATCCGCGGCATCGGCCTGATCGATTCTGGCGGCGCCGACGACGTCACCAAGGGCTACAAGGTCACCGATATCGAGAACATCGTGCTGACCCAGTCGAACGGCCTGCCGATCCAGATCAAGGACGTCGCAAAGGTCTCGGTGGGCTTCGTGCCGCGGCTCGGTATCGCCGGCAAGGACAAGCAGGACGACATCGCCGCCGCGATCGTCGTCATGGGCCGCACCCAGCACACCAACGAGATCATCCCGAAGGTCGAGGAAGAGGTCGCCAAGATCAACAGCGACGGCACGCTGCCGCCGGGCGTCAAGGTCGTGCCCTATTACGACCGCTCCTCGCTGGTCGGCGTCACCACCCACACGGTGCTGCACAACCTCGTGTTCGGCTGCCTCTTGGTGTTCATCATCCAGTGGGTGTTCCTCGGTGACCTCCGCAGCGCGCTGATCGTCTCCGCCAACATTCCTTTCGCGCTGTTTTTCGCCATCATCATCCTGGTGCTCCAGGGCGAGGACGCCAATCTGCTGTCGCTCGGCGCGGTCGATTTCGGCATCATCGTCGATTCCGCCGTGATCATGATGGAGAACATCTTTCGAAACTTCCAGTCGAGCCCGGACAGTCGCGCGCGCGTCCTGCAAAATCTCGCCGAAGGCTATTGGGGCGCCGATCCGACCGCCCCCACCCACGGCCAGCTGACCATGGCGCGCTGGACCGAACGGCTCAGGATGATCTTCGTCAGCGCCTTGCAGGTCGACAAGGCGGTGTTCTTCACCGCCGCGATCACGGTGACCGCCTTCGTGCCGCTGTTCACGATGCAGGGCGTCGAGGGCCAGATCTTCGGACCGATGGCCCGCACCTATGGCTATGCGCTCGCCGGCGCGCTTCTGGCGACCTTCACGGTGACCCCGGTGCTGGCGTCACTGCTGCTGCCGGAGCACATCGAGGAGACCGAGACGGCGATCGTGCGGTGCCTGCGCCGCGCCTACACGCCGGTGCTGCGCTGGGCGCTGGGCAGCGTGAAGCTCGCCTTGATCGCGGGCGGGATCTTCCTCGCGATCTCGACGCTTGCGGCAAGCCGGCTCGGCAGCGAATTCCTGCCGGCGCTGGAGGAAGGCAATTTCTGGATCCGCGCCTCGATGCCGCCGACCATCTCGCTCGACGCCGGCACCGAGGCGACGCGGAAGATGCGCGACATCCTGCTTCGTCATCCCGAGATCATCACCGTGGTCTCGCAGCACGGCCGGCCCGACAACGGCAGCGACGCCTCGCCCTTCTCCAATGTCGAGCTGTTCGCGCCGATCAAGCCGTTCGACGAATGGCCGAAGGGCCTGACCAAGGAGAAGCTCACCGAGGAGCTGCAGAAGGAGTTCGACGAGGAATTGCCTGGCGTCACCTTCAACTTCTCCCAATACATCCAGGACAACATCGAAGAAGCCCTGTCCGGCGTGAAGGGCGCCAATTCGGTCAAGGTGATCGGTCCGAACCTCGATGTGCTCGAGCAGATCGCGACCAAGATCATGGACGTCATGCGCGACGTCCGCGGCGTCGCCGATCTCGGCGTTTTCCATCTGGTCGGCCAGCCCAATCTCGACATCAAGATTATCAGAGAGAAAGCTGCCCGTTATGGCCTCAACACCGGCGACATCACCGCGGTGGTGCAGGCCGCGCTCGGCGGCACCATCGCGACCAACGTGCTGGAGGGCGACCGCTCCTTTGCGGTCGCGGTCCGGCTCGATCCAAAGTTCCGCCAGAGCATCGACGCCGTGCGCGATCTCAAGGTCGCCTATTCGACGCCATCAGGCACCAACGCCTATATCCCCCTGAGCGAGCTCGCCGACATCACGCTCGACACCGGTGCGCTGTTCATCTACCGCGAGCGCAGCCAGCGCTACATCCCGATCAAGTTCAGCGTGCGCGGCCGCGATCTCGGCGGCACCGTGGCGGAGGCGCAAGCCCGCGTCGCGGACAAGGTCCAGCTTCCACCGGGCTACCGCATCATCTGGTCCGGCGAGTTCGACAATCTGGAGGCCGCGAAGGCACGCCTGATGGTCGTGGTGCCGGTGACGTTGCTGCTGATCTTCGTGCTGCTCTACAGCCTGTTCAATTCGGTGCGCGACAGCCTGCTGGCGCTCGCCGGCATTCCCTTCGCGGTCGGCGGCGGGCTGATCGCGCTCTATCTCGCCGGCCTCGATTTCAGCATCTCGGCGGCGATCGGCTTCATCTCGCTGTTCGGCGTCGCGGTGATGGACGGCATTCTCAACATTACCTATTTCCGCGAGCTGCGCGCCTCCGGCATGAGCATCGCGGAAGCCGTCTTCCACGGTGCCGAGCAGCGCATGCGGCCGATGCTGATGACCGCGCTCTCCGCCGGCGTCGGCCTGTTCCCGGCGGCGTTGTCCCACGGCATCGGCAGCCAGGTGCAACGGCCGCTGGCAACAGTTGTCGTCGGCGGCATGTTCATCGGTCCGTTGCTGCTGCTCGTGGTCGCGCCGGCGCTGCGCAAGGTCTTTCTGTCGCGCGAGAGAACGCCGGCACACGAGGACAGCGCGGCGGCCTCGCCGCCGGAAGTGGCCCATTAGGATGCGTTGCGTGATGATCAGCCGAGCGGCTCGCAAATCACTTCTCGCCAGCGCCGCGAGCGTCCTGCTCGCCAGCTGCGCGGTGGGCCCGAACTTCGAGACGCCGCCGGCGCCCGCCGTGTCCCGCTACACGCCGGAGCCGCTCGCCTCGCCCCGGGTCGATGCCGAGGGCCCGCGCGTGCCGCGGCAGCAATTCGTCAATGGCGCCGACATCCCGCCGCGCTGGTGGGCGGCGTTCCGGTCGCAGCCGCTGAACGAGCTGATCCGCCTGTCGGTCGAGCACAATCCGTCGCTGCAATCGGCGGAGGCCGCGATCCGCGTCGCCAATTTCAATGCGCTGGCGCAACGCGGCCTGTTCTTTCCGCAAATCGGCGTCAACTACACGCCGTCCGACCAGCAGATCTCCAACATGGCGACGTCTAACCCGGTGGACTCGCCGCAGTCGCGCTACACGCTGCACACCGCACAGCTCAACATCAGCTTCGTGCCCGATATCTGGGGCCAGAACATCCGCGCCGTCGAGAGCCTCGACGCCCAGACCGAGCAGGCGCAGTACCAGCTCGAGGCCGCCTACGTCACGCTCACCGCCAACGTCGTCACCGCCGCCATCCAGGAGGCCTCGCTGCGCGGCCAGATCGCGGCGACCGAACGCATCGTCAAGATCGAGCGCGACATCCTCGGCATCCTCAAGACCCAGTTCGAGGCGGGCCAGGCCGCCCAGGTCGACGTGCTGACGCAGGAAACGGCGCTGGCGCAGGCCGAGCAGACCCTGCCGCCGCTGGAGAAGCAGCTCGCCGTGCAGCGCGACCTCCTCACCGCGCTCGCCGGGCAGTTCTCCGCCGACGAGGTGTTGCAGAAATTCGATCTCCGCCACCTCACCTTGCCTGCCAACCTGCCGGTGAGCCTGCCGAGCACGCTGGTCGCGCAACGGCCGGACGTGCGTGCGGCGGAAGCCAATCTGCATTCGGCGAGCGCCCAGGTCGGCGTTGCCATTGCGGCGCGGCTGCCTAACCTGACGCTGACGGGAAATCCCGGCACCAGCGCCTTCAAGGCGTCGCAGTTGTTCACGCAAGGCACGCTGTTCTACACGGTCGCCGCGAGCGCGACGCAGCCGCTGTTCGACGGGCTCACGCTCTATCACAAGCAGAAGGCCGCGGAAGCAGCCCTCGACGAGGCCGAGGCGCAATATCGCCAGGCCGTGATCACGGCGCTGCAGAACGTCGCCGACGCGCTGCGTTCCCTGCAGGCCGACGCCCGCGCGGTGCAGGCAGCGATCAAGGCCGAGACCGCGGCGAAGGCGAGCCTCGACATCGTGCAGAAGCAGCTCGTGCTGGGACAGATCACCCAGGTCACGGTGCTGAACGCGCAGCAGGCTTATTTCAACGCGGCCATCACCCGCGTCCAGGCGGAAGCGACCCGCCTGTCCGACACCGCCGCCCTGTTCATGGCGCTCGGAGGCAGCTGGCCGGCCGAGTGCAAAACACCCGTCTGGCGCGAATGTGTGTTTGCGGACAAGCCTGCTCCGGTCATGAAGGTCAGCGAGGCAACGTTGTTGTCACGGTGATGCGAGTAGCGGGCCAAGCCCGTAGGATGGGTAGAGCGAAGCGAAACCCATCGCTTGATCACCGCAAGGAAAAATGATGGGTTTCGCTGCGCTCTACCCATCCTACATCTGCCTCACAACGAGATCGACCGCGGGAACAACGCATGCGCATCCGGAAGTTCACGCTCGCCTCCGCCCTTTGTCTAACGACAACATTGGCCCACGCAGC
The DNA here is from genome assembly GCF_024199935.1 of Bradyrhizobium sp. CCGUVB14. NCBI lineage: Bacteria > Pseudomonadati > Pseudomonadota > Alphaproteobacteria > Hyphomicrobiales > Nitrobacteraceae > Bradyrhizobium > Bradyrhizobium sp. CCGUVB14. The sequence continues at coordinate 4,360,264 of NZ_JANADS010000001.1, read as the reverse complement.
CGGCTTTCGATTCCTCACCGTGCCGGCCGAGGCCGGCTTTCCGCAGATCGAGGCGGCCGTGTGGTCGCCCTGCCGGGAGCCGGTCGGCGAAGTGAAACTCCGCACGATGACCCTGCCCGCGACGCAGAACTGCGCGATATCGGGCGACAAGCTGGCGCTGATCGTGATCTCGCATGGCTATGGCGGAAGCTTCCCCGGTCATCACGACACCGCAGAAGTGCTCGCGGACAACGGTTTCGTCGTTGTGGCGCTCAGTCATCCCGTCGATACCGGAGGCGGCGACATGAGCCGCGCGGACACGCTCGCCGCCTTCACGGAGCGTCCGGCCGACATCAAGCGCGTGATCGACTACATGCTCGATGCATGGCCTGATCATGCAAAGCTCGACCCCGGACATATCGGCTTCTTCGGTTTCTCGCGGGGCGGCTACACCGGCCTGGTCGTCGCCGGCGGCAATCCCGATCTGCGAAAGATGATCGCCCTGTGTCCGGAGAGTTCTCGAAACCCCAGCTGTGCGGAGCTGCGCAAAGGCGAGATTCCGGCGCCGGCATTCACGCATGACCCGCGCGTCAGGGCCCTCGTCATTGCCGACCCCGCGTTCGGTCCGTTGTTCGCCCCTGATGGCTTGAAGGACGTGAAAATCCCGATCCAGCTGTGGGCTTCGGCGCTGAGTGGAGAGGACAGAACGGGCGGCGAAGTCACGCTGGATTATGTCTCAACGATCATGCGCGATCTGCCGGCCAAGCCCGACTACCATCTCGTGGCGAATGCCGGTCACTACGCATTTCTTCCGCCCTGCACGCCGGAGCTGGCGCAGAAGCGTCCCAACATCTGCACCGACAGGGCCGGCTTCGACCGCCTCGGCTTCCACAACGCCTTCAACGCGGCGGCGCTGGCGTTCTTCCGGGAGCATCTGAAGGACTGACGAACAATGCAGGCACGCAGCCTACGCCAGATAGCCTGACACGCCATCCCACAGCAGCTTCACCGCCGTGACGACCAGCAGGCCGTAGCAAGCGCGGAAAACCTGCTGCTGGTCGAGCCGTCCGTGCAGGCGCCAGCCTAGCCAGACGCCCGAGGGAATGGCGAGCAGGCAAACCGCCATCACGATCCATTCGTTGCCCGACGGGCGCGTCAGCAGCAGCCACGGCACCGCCTTGGTCGCATTGCCGACGGTGAAGAACAGGCTCGTCGTTCCCGCATAGATCTCCTTGCTGAGGCCGAGCGGCAGCAGATACATCGCAAGCGGCGGTCCGCCGGAATGCGCGACCATCGTCGTGACACCGGAGCCGAGACCGGCTGCGATCGCCTTCGGCGTCGAACGCGGACGTATGATCACCTTCGTGTCGCCAAAGAACCAGAGGCCGACGAAGATCAAGGTCACGATCGCCATCACGATCGCGACGGCACGGTGATCCAGCACGCGAAACAGCAGATAGCCGAGACCGATGCCGATCACGAGCCCCGGCAACAGCAGCACGAGGTCGGGCTTCGACCAGGTCGAGGGCTTCCAGTAGCGCAGCGCGAACAAATCCATCGCGATGAACAGCGGCGCCAGCAGGCCGCCGGCCGTGACCGGGTCCATGACGAAGGACAGCAACGGAATCCCGACGATGGAGAAGCCGCCGCCGAAGGCGCCCTTCATGAAGCAGATCAGGAATACGCCGGCGAAGGCGATGAGGATAGTGGTGGCCGTCAGATCCATATTCGTCTCCGCGACCACCAGGCAATCCGCCCTCTATGAAGTCTTGCGGCGCGACGTGTCCTCGCTCCGGAAAAACACGCGAGGCAGTGCTGACGGCACGCCGAACGTCAATCCGATGAAGGCGAGAAACAGGTCGAAATAACTGAGGTGCATGGTCGTGGGCTCTGCAGTTCCCGGGCGAAACCGGGTCAATTCACTGATTGCCCGGAATATGCTCCGATCCATGCCTCAGTACAATAATAACATTGATCTCGGAGCAATATCGTCGAGCCTAAACCCGGCTGCTCGCAGACCCGATCTCAGTGTAATCCCGAGCTGAATTCGTTCCGGGGCGGTTGCTGGTAGGATGGGTAGAGCGAAGCGAAACCCATCGCTTTGGTCTCTGGAAGAGATGATGGGTTTCGCTAACGCTCTACCCATCCTACGAACTGCGATTGCGATCCTTTTCGAGGACGTCGGCTCGCTCTGGGATGACCGGGACAGGGATCAGGTCATGGCAGAAGCTCTTCGCAGCGATCGACGCAACCGCGTAACCTAGACGGAGCGATGGAGGCCGGGATGAGGTGCCTGCGCATATATGCAACGCCTGACGGGGAATCCCATTTTGGAGAAGTCGATATCGCAATGACGATGAAGCCGGCGTTTCCCAACGAAGCGCCGTTTGAACTTTCGGCTTACTACCCAGCGTCACGCATCCGTTTCGCTCACATCCCCGCTGGGGTACGCGAAGCCGGCTTTCACACGCCGCCGGATCGACTCCTCGCCATATGGCTGGATGGCCAAGTGGAATTTGAAACGAGCGATGGACAGGTGAGATGCCTCCCGGCGGGAAAATTTGTTCTCGTCGAGGATACGCACGGGAGAGGACACATCTCGCGCCACCCCGAGGAAGGACAGAACGTTATCACGGTCATATTGCCGAGCGGCCTTGGCACGCCACTTGATTAATGCAATCCCGAGCTGAATTTGTTCCGGGGCGGTTGCTGGTGGGCAGGCTCCTCCACACGTCAGCTATGATATGTTGTGCTGTTCTTCATCGCAGGAGATAGACTGACGTGTCCGACACCCGGAAACTGACGCCCGCACTCTCGGCGCCTGGGCGCGACTTGCTGAGGCGAGAAATATATAAAGGACTGGCGGACAGAGCAGCCGGGTGCGTCAAAGACCTCGATGTTGGCGCCATCCTTGCCAAAGGAAAGGAGCTGTTCCAGCAGCGCTCAATCTCCAATGTAAAGCAATTCGGAGTTGATGGTTGCAAGACGCTCTTCCTGCTGCTTCTCCTTTTCGCGATCCCCGCGGGCGACTGCTCCGCGCAGACACCGCCGCCGCCAATCGACGACCATGCGCTCGAGCGCGTGCCGCCGACGGTCGTGAAGAGATTGGCGACCCGCTTTTCGCTAGGCGCATTCGCCGGCCGCTTCGAAGAGACGCGGCTCGACGCGGTCCGTAAAGCCGTGGGCGAAGGGACCATCCAACACCAGGGCGACGCTGGAGGTAGCATCTATTGGCTGTGTTATAGGCGCGCGCAGCATCGATTATGGGTGGTGTCCAGCGGAGAGATCGGCGGTCCGGACCATCTCGTCACGGAGATCGTTGAAGAGCTCACCGAGAAAGACGCCGGGACCTCGGCCGATTGCGCCATCATCCCGGAGAAGTTCGCGCCCGTCGTCTTCGACAGCAAGCTGCATTTGGGTATGTCGCGTCAGGAGGTCATCACGGCGTTGGGACCGCCGTCGAAGTCGCAAGCTGCTCAGATCGTGTATTCTCACGCGGGAAAGCTCGCAGACGGTTTCGATGAGACCGCTTGGCTCATTCTCGGATTTCGTGAGGACAAGCTCGTGTCCATGCGCGGCAGCAAGACCACGACGAATTGAAGTGGCTGCGAGCAGCGCTCGCGCTTCGCGACGGATGCGAGCGCGTCACACCGCCGGGTTATGGGTACACGGCCTAGGAACCGGCCCAGTGCTCGTGAAAAGCAGCTCTGAGTGCAGCCAGTTGCTCGTTCGTTGCGCCCTGCTCCGCCTCGGCCCGATCCGTCGGCAGGTCCGTGTAAATGATCGGCTGAGCGAACTGGCTGGCCGTGAAGTCATATCGTCGGCCTTCGATCCGGTTGTAGAAATGATCGCCGGCCGGCAGCGGCGTTTTCAGCAGGTCACCGCCGAAGAGTTCATGAACGAGCAGCGCCGTGACGTTGCACTGCCCTGCCGCGGGATGATCCGCCGTCCATTGGCTCGCCGTCGACAACGACCACGCCTTGCGCAGCGCGCTTTGAATCTCATCGGCATCGAGGCTCATTGTCACTCCCAACGATCGCTGCAGGCCCCGGAGCCTTCGCACCGGGACCTGCATTCGCCAGATGTTCGCGCTCAGCTCTGCGAGTGACGCGCCATGAAGATGTCGTAGCCGACCTCGCCGACCTGAAACCAGGCATAGCTGTCGTTGGAGAATTTGGTGAGGGACTCGTAGACCTTCTTGAAGTTGGGATTGGTCGCCGAGACCTCATCGTGCAGCTCTTTCGCGGCCTTGTGGCAGGCATCCATGATCGGCGGCGAGAAGGCGTGCAGCTTGGTGCCGTTGGCGAGCAGCTTCTTCAGCGCCAGCGGATTGGCCTGGTCGTAGCGCGCCATCATGTAATTGTTGGCGTAGTGCCCGGCCTGCGCCAGCACGCTCTGGTAATATTTCGGCAGCGCGTTCCATTTGTCGAGGTTGACGAAGGCGAGCAGCATCGGGCCGCCCTCCCACCAGCCGGGATAGTAGTAGTGCGGCGCGATCTTGTAGAAGCCGAGCTTCTCGTCGTCATAGGGGCCGACCCATTCGGCGGCGTCGATGGTGCCCTTCTCCAGCGCCGGATAGATGTCGCCGCCGGCAAGCTGCTGCGGCACCGTACCGAGCTTCTGGAGCACACGGCCGGCAAAGCCGCCGATGCGGAATTTCATGCCCCTGAGATCATCCGGCGTGTTGACCTCTTTCCTGAACCAGCCGCCCATCTGGCAACCGGTATTGCCGGCAAGCAGCGAGACGACGTTGTAGCTCTTGTAGAAGTCGTTGAGAATCTCGCGCCCGCCGCCCAGCATGTACCAGGCCTGGTTGATACGCATGTTCGGACCGAACGGCACCGACGAGCCGAAGGTGAAGGTCGGGTCCTTTCCGAAATAATAGTAGGACGCAGTGTGGCCGATCTCGCAGGTGGCGTTCTGCACGGCGTCCAGCACCTGCAGGCCCGGCACGATCTCACCGGCCGCAAAGATCTGGATCTGAAACTTGTTGTCGGTCGCCTCCGCGACCATCTTGCACATCATCTCGGCGCCGCCGAACAGCGTATCGAGCGATTTCGGCCAGCTCGTCGGCATGCGCCATTTGATCTCCGGCATCGACTGCGCGATCGCGGGAGAAGCGAGCGTGGCCGCGCCGGCCGCAGCCAGTCCTGTGACCTTGATGAAGTCTCGTCTCTTCATGGTTTCCTGCCCTGATGAATGATGATTGTGAGCCTTCTTGCCGAGGCTTGGAGGGCAGCATGGCGCAAGGCCGGAGCGAATGCCATCGTGATCGCATCGCGGCGAGGAAAAAATTCCGGCCTGCTCGGGGCCGGCCGATTTGGTCTGGTGTCACTCGATGACCTCGTCGGCGCGGCCAAGAATTGACGGCGGGATCGTAAGGCCGAGCGCCCTTGCCGTCTTGAGATTCAATCTGAGCTCGAATTTGGTCGGCACCTGCACCGGAAGCTCTGCCGGTTTCGTGCCATGGAGAATGCGATCGACGTAGACGGCCGCCCCAGCAAACAGATCCTCGTCGACGGGGCCATACGAGAGCAGCCCGCCTTGCTCGGTCGGTAGCGTTCGATCTGAAACCGCGGGAACATGATGTTGCACCGAAAGCGATATGACATTTGCACGATGAGCCAGCATAAATCCATCCGATTGGACAACGAGTCCTCCGCTTGGCTCCTGTCCAAGCATCGCAATCGTTCTTTCGATGTCCCCCTCACTGCGAACCGGCGATTTCATCGCCTCGACGCCGACTGAGCGTGCGGCAGCTTCGAACGAAGGAAGGAAATATGATCCGCCTGAGGGGGCGGTATCCGGATTGAACATGATTGCGACCCGCATCACGCGAGGCGCGATCTCCTTGAGAAGCTCAAGCCATTTGCCGCCCATGGTCGGCTCCAGGTTGATGAAGCCCGTGATATTCGCGCCAGGACGGGAAAGGCTCGCGACGAACCCGGCACCTATCGGATCAGACACGATGACAAAGACGACCGGCAGCGTCCGAGTCTCTCGGAGGAGTGCAGCGGTTGCCGGGGTCGTGCATGTGACGATCAAGTCGGGTCCGAGTTCAACCAGCTCTTTCGCCTGGACCCGCATCCGATCCACATTTCCTGCAGCCCAGCGAACGTCGAGCCGGATGTTGCTCTCTTCTCGCCAACCCAACTCGCGAAGCCGCTGCGTCAACCTGGAGAAAAGGAACTTTGATGAAGCATTATTTTCATCCCAACCCAGGAGAATGCCGACCCGCCGCATGCGCCCTGGCTGCGCGTGTCCGGTGCGCGACAGTGCAAGCGCAGTCGCCGAACCAGCGAGGAGCGTAACGAACTCCCGGCGCCTCACTCGATGGTCACCTCGCCGGCCAAGGCGAGCACCGCGAATGGTCATGGCAAACCCGACGGCCTGGGCGGCCCCTCTGACCGAAACGATAGCACAATCGCGACGTGGCCGAAGACTGCTGCGGTGCGAGATTCCGATCCCGGCTATAGCGCCAGCTTGTAGCCGATGTGGCTGCCGACAAATCCCTTCGTAGAAGCCCGTAGGATGGGTAGAGCGAAGCGAAACCCATCGGCGATCCACCCAATCGACAACGATGCCAGCGATCTGGGGCGGGATGATGGGTTTCGCTTCGCTCTACCCATCCTACGACGACTAAATTTCTTCCACGCGTAGCGGTACAACTGTCCCGGCGGCATGAGTTCTTCCGGGCCAATGGCCCCAAACGATTTTCGCGTCGAAAGCCCTGTCGCGACAGCGAACATTGATCACGTCGCCCACGACGGGCACCGCGTCCGAAGAATAGTTTTCGTCGGCGCCAAGCTCCCTCTCAGTCAAGATCTCTCCTGACTTGAGATGAATTCGTTTGACCCAGTATGGCACGTACCAATCCTCTTGCTCGCCGTCGACAGCGACCATGCCTTGCGCAGCGCGCCTTGAATCTCATCCGGATCGAAGCTGATCGTCAACCCAGCACCAGCTTGTAGCCGATGTGGCTGCCGACAAATCCCAGCCTTTCGTAGAAGCGATGTGCATCCGGGCGCGTCTTGTCGGTCGTCAGCTGGACGAGATCGCAGCCTCTGGCTTTGCATTCGCCGATGGCCCATTCAAACATTTGCTGCCCAGCGCCTGTTCCCCGGTGGGCCGCAGCGATCCTCACCGCTTCGATCTGTCCGCGCCAAGCGCCTTTCCGGGCCAGCCCCGGGATGAAGGTCAATTGCAAGGTGCCGATCACCTCGTTGTTCAAGATCGCCACCGCCTGGAACTGATTGGCATCGGCAAGGATGGCCTTGAACGCATCGACGTAGCACGGGTTTGTCGGCGAGCTCGAATCCTCCCGCTGTTGCCCCAGGACGTCGTCTGCCAGAAGCGCGACGATGGCCGGAAGATCGGCCCATTCGGCGCGACGGAAGCTGATGTTCATTGTTGATGAAAACTCCGCAGCGACACGCGCCAATTTCGGATTATTCGATCATCACCTTTTGCCACTGTTTTGCCCGACGGGTCAAGCGCAACTCCATCCGTTCGCAATGACGGTTGGGCGAGCCGTCGCGAACCGCGAGACGACGTCGTTCCCGGCCTCTACTGTGCATGGGGTTGTTTTGCGGATTTCCTGTTCGGCGCCCGATGCGCCGCCAAAGAAAAAGCCCGGCCTCGCGAGCGAGGCCGGGCCATTCGGTCTGACAGTGTGCTCGAAGATCAGCCGCGGGTGCGCGAGCGGATCATGAAGCTGTCGTAGGTGTATTCGGCGACCTGCCACCACAGATATTCGTCGGAGCGGTAGGCCTGCATGGCGTCGATCGACTTCTTGAAGTCGGCGTTCTTGGCCGAGATCTCGCCCCACAGCTCGTTGGTCGCCTTGAGGCAGGCCTCGAGCACTTCGTTGGTGAAGGGACGGAGCTGGGTGCCGCCGGCGACCAAACGCTTCAGCGCCGCCGGGTTCTGCATGTCGTAACGCGCGGCCATCCAGGTGTTGGCGTTGGCCATCGCGTTGGTGAGGATCGCCTGGTAGTTCTTCGGCAGCGAATTCCACTTGTCGAGGTTGGTGAAGGCGTGGACGGTCGGACCGCCTTCCCAGAAGCCCGGATAGTAGTAGTACTTCGCGACCTTGGCGAAGCCGAGCTTCTCGTCATCGTAGGGGCCGACCCACTCGGCCGCGTCGATGGTGCCCTTTTCCAGCGCCGGATAGATGTCGCCGCCGGCGAGCTGCTGCGGCACCACGCCGACCTTCTGGAGCACCTGGCCGGCGATGCCGCCGATGCGCATCTTCAGGCCCGAGAGATCCGCAACGGTCTTGATCTCCTTGCGGAACCAGCCGCCCATCTGGGTGCCGGTGTTGCCGCAGGGGAAGCCGATCACGTTCGACTTCTTGAAGAACTCGTTGCCGAGCTGCTCGCCGCCGCCCTGGTACCACCAGGAGTTCTGCTGGCGCGCGTTGAGGCCGAACGGCACCGAGGCGTAGATCGCCCAGGTCGGGTCCTTGCCGACGTAGTAGTAGGAGACGGTGTGGCACATCTCGACCGTGCCGTTCGAGGTCGCATCGAGGGCCTGCAGGCCGGGGACGATTTCGCCGGCAGCGAACACCTGGATCTGGAACTTGTTGTCGGTCATCTCGGCGACGTACTTCGCCACCTGCTCGCCGCCGCCATAGATGGTGTCGAGCGACTTCGGGAAGCTCGAAGTCATGCGCCACTTGATCTCGGGCGAGGACTGCGCAATCGCCGGCGAGGCCACCGCGGCGGTTGCCGCCGCACCTGCTGCCGACACTTTCAGGAAATCACGACGCTTCATCTTCAGGTCTCTCCTTGCTGGGGCGTTTCCCCGAACTTCCTCTTGGCTGCCGCTCATTCCGGCGACGCGACGTGGACCGCGTCGAACCGAAGGGGCTTCGCTGCCGTGGCGTTTAACACGGAAGCTACTTCCGCGGAACGCGACAATGACATGACGGGGGGCGACCAAAGTCGCATGTCCCCTGACTTCAGGCTTAAGCGGCCGCGATGACGCCCTTGAGCTGGTCCCGGACCTGTCCCGCGATGGCGCGATAGATCGCCGCATGGGGGCCGTCCGGCTCGCTGTCGACGACGGGATTGCCGGCGTCCGAGGTGGCACGAATCGCCATATGCAGCGGGATCTCGCCCAGGAACGGTACCTGGAGCTTCTCGGCCTCGTGGCGCGCCCCGCCATGGCCGAAGATGTCGGATTTCGTGCCGCAATGCGGGCACTGGAAGTAGCTCATGTTCTCGACGATGCCGAGCACGGGCACGTTGACCTTCTTGAACATGGCGAGCCCACGCCGCGCGTCGATCAGGGACAGGTCCTGCGGGGTCGAGACGATCACGGCCCCCTTCAGCGGCACGTTCTGCGCCAGCGTGAGCTGGGCATCGCCGGTGCCCGGCGGCATGTCGACGACGAGCACGTCGAGCGTGCCCCAGGCGACGTCGCGCAGCATCTGCGTCACCGCCGACATCACCATCGGGCCGCGCCAGATCATCGCGGTCTCTTCCTCGACCAGGAAGCCGATCGACATGATGGCGAGGCCGAAGCGCCGGAGCGGAATCATTTTTCGCTCGCCGTCCAGTTCCGGCTTCTCGTGCAGGCCGGTCAGCCGCGGCACCGAGGGCCCGTAGATGTCGGCATCGAGCAGCCCGACCTTGAGGCCGAGATCGCGCAGGCCGAGTGCCAGATTGAGCGCGGTGGTCGATTTGCCGACGCCGCCCTTGCCGGAGGCCACCGCGATCACGGCGGCGACGCCCGGAATCTCGGACTGCCGTGCCATCGGCGATTGGGCACCGCCCTGCGGCGGCGGCTTGTGGGCATGGACCGGCTGCACGCCGGGCGTGCCGCGGCTCGGTTGCGGGGGTGGCGGCGGTGCTGCGCCGGCCTTGCGCTCGGCGGTCAGGGCGACCATCACGGTGGTGACGCCGGGAATGCCGCGCACGGCAGCCTCGGCTTCGGCGCGGACGGATTCCCAGGCCCGCGCCTCGGCGGCATCGACATTGATCGAGAAGAACACCTTGCCGTCGGAGGCGCTGATCGCGCTCAGCACATTGGCATTGGTGAGCGCGACCCCGCGGGGCGACTTGATCCTGGCGAGGCTGTCGAGAACCTGTTGCTGCGTCACGCTCAAAGCGCATCTCCTAGAAATTCAAGATGCCCCATTAGAGCGGAAACGGCCAAAAGGCTACTGCTTGCCGATATCGTCAGCCATCTCGGCAGGTGCTGCCCCCTGCTCCTGGGCCGCCTCGTAATTGAGCTCGATCATGACCCCGTTGGGGTCGTGGACGAAGATCTGCCAGAGGTCGCCGCCCGGCACCTGGCGGCTATCGAATTTCATGCCCTTGGAGGCCAGGCGCTGCTTCATGCCGTCGAAGCCCCGGCTGACGAAAGCGACGTGGTGGACCACGCCGGAATCCGGCTTTTGCGGCTCGGGGGTCGGGGAAATATCGACGAGGTGCACCACCGCCTTGCCCTCGCTGTACATCCAGGCCCCCGGGAAGGCGAAATTCGGCCGGGCGCCTTTTTCCAGGCCCAGCACGTCCTCGTAGAAGCGGACCGTCTCGGCCAGATTCCGGGTTCGGATGTTGAAATGATCGAGGACGCCAACGCTCACGCCGCCCATGCTTTTCGCTCCCTTGTTTTGAAGTCCTTGTTGAAGTCCTTAGTCCCTGCATCCTAGCACAGGAGGCCGCCAAACGAAGCCGTTGCCCTCCGGCCGCAACGGTTTATGGTGCGCCCGGTCCGCCCTGGCGCGGAACCTCAAGGACCCCCGGCTGGCGCCCCTCGCCCGGCTGCAACCGTAAAACTCAAGCTACGGACACACACATGGCTAAAGTCGCTTTCCTCGGTCTCGGCGTGATGGGCTTCCCCATGGCCGGACACCTCGTGAAAAAAGGGGGCCATGAGGTCACCGTCTACAACCGCACCGCCGCCAAGGCGAAGGAGTGGGCGGACAAGTTCGGCGGCAAGACCGCGGCGACCCCGAAGGCCGCAGCCGAAGGCCAGGACTTCGTGATGTGCTGCGTCGGCAACGACAACGACCTGCGCGCGGTCACGATCGGTGCCGACGGCGCCTTTGCCGGCATGAAGAAGGGCGCGACCTTCGTCGACCACACCACCGCTTCCGCCGAGGTTGCGCGCGAGCTCGATGCGGCTGCGACCAAGGCCGGCTTCAAGTTCATCGACGCCCCCGTCTCCGGCGGTCAGGCCGGCGCGGAGAACGGCGTGCTAACGGTGATGTGCGGCGGCGCGCAGGATGTTTATGCCGGCGCTGAGCCGATCATCACGGGCGCCTATGCTCGGATGTGCAAGCTGCTCGGGCCCGCCGGCTCCGGGCAACTGACCAAGATGGTCAACCAGATCTGCATCGCCGGCCTCGTGCAGGGCCTCTCCGAGGGTATCCACTTCGCCAAGAAGAGTGGCCTCGACGTCGCCGCGGTGATCGAAACCATTTCCAAGGGCGCAGCGCAGTCCTGGCAGATGGAGAACCGCTACAAGACCATGAACGAGAACAAGTACGATTTCGGCTTCGCGGTCGAATGGATGCGCAAGGACCTCTCGATCGCGCTGGCTGAGGCCCGCCGCAACGGCGCCAATCTGCCTGTCACCGCGCTGGTCGACCAGTTCTACGCCGAGGTCGAGAAGATGGGCGGCAAGCGCTGGGATACGTCGAGCCTGCTGGCGCGCCTCAATCGCTGACCTGATACTGCCTTGCTGACCGCGATCGCCGCCATCTTCATCCTGACCTATGCGGCGATCGCGTTCGAGCACCCCCTCGGGATCAACAAGACCGCGACCGCGCTGGTCGGCGCGGGACTGCTCTGGACGATTTACGCGGTCACGATCGGCGATCACGCGCTGGTCAGCCATCAGCTCGACGAAGCCGTCGTCGCCACCGCGCAGATCGTGTTCTTCCTGATCGGCGCGATGACCATCGTCGAGGTGATCGACGCCCATGACGGTTTCGAGGTCATCACCTCGCGCATCAACACCACGAGCCAGGTCACGCTCATGTGGCTGGTCGGCTTCGTGGCGTTCTTCCTCAGCGCGATCCTGGACAATCTGACGACCACCATCGTCATGGTCTCGCTGATCCAGCGTCTCATTGCGAGGCGCGACGATCGCCTGCTGTTCGCCTCCCTCATCGTCATCGCCGCCAATGCCGGCGGCGCATGGACCGTGATCGGCGACGTCACCACGACCATGCTGTGGATCGGTGGACAGATCACGCCGTTGAACATCATGCGTGCGGTGTTCCTGCCCTCACTGGTCAATTTGCTGGTGCCGCTGGCTTTCATCAGCCTGTCGCTCAGAGGCAAGACCATCGCGGCGCCGCCAAGAGACAACGAATTGCTCGCCGTCGACCGGTTCGAGCGCAATCTGATGTTCTACCTCGGGCTCGGCGTGCTGATCGCGGTGCCGGCCTTCAAGACGGTCACGCATCTGCCGCCCTTCATGGGCGTGCTGCTCGGCCTCGGCATCGTCTGGCTCGTCGGAGAGCTCGTTCATCGCGACAAGGACGAGCATGTGCGTCGTCCCCTCTCGCTCGCGCACGCGCTGACCCGGATCGACATGGGTTCGATCGTGTTCTTCGTCGGAATTCTGCTGGCGGTCGCCTGCCTCGAACATGCCGGCCTCCTGACAATGCTGGCCCGATGGCTGGAGACGACCATCGGCCGCCAGGACGTCATCGTCGTCGTGCTCGGCCTGCTCAGCGCCATCGTCGACAACGTGCCGCTGGTCGCCGCGACCATGGGCATGTATGACCTCGGCCACTACCCGCCCGACAGCTTCCTCTGGGAGTTCATCGCCTATTGCGCCGGCACCGGTGGCTCGATCCTGATCATCGGCTCGGCCGCAGGCGTGGCCGCCATGGGGCTCGAGCGGATCGAGTTCCTCTGGTACGCCCGCCGCATCGCCGTGCCCGCGCTTGCGGGCTATCTGGCCGGCGCCGTGGTCTATGTCGCACAGCACGCGTGGCTGCACTGAGCGGCGGCAGCCGGATCAAAATTAACGCCCGGTTAACGTAATTCTTTAGCTCCTTAAGTCACCTCTTAAGGATTTCTTGCCAGAGATAGACAATGCAGAAGTCCCGCGTCCGACGCGGGCAGGAATCGTTGTTGCTTGATGAGTAACCCCGCTGAAAAGCCTGAAGTTGTGCAGCTTCCGGCCGAACCAATCAGCGCTCCGTCGGCGAGCAGCCGAAGGGCTGCGTCGCAGCGGGTGCGCGAGGCGCGCGATAAGTTAACGTCGACCAGCGGAACCCGGCCGGCCTTCGACGCCGAGATGCTGCGCCAATATGCGCAGACGCGCCTGTCCGCCTCCTATGTCGTGATGCTGCTGGTGGTCGCCACCGGTGTGCTGTTCGGGCTGTGGATGCAGCCGATCCCGGCCGCGGCCTGGACCGCCGGCATGATCTGCCTTCACGCGGCCATGATCCGCAGCTGCCGCCGCTTCCTGGCCGAGCCTGCCTCACCAGCGGCGACGCGCACCTGGCGGACACGCTTTGTGGTGCTCGATTTGCTGTACGGCCTGTGCTGGATGGCGATCCTGATTCATCCCGTGCTCGACATGGTCACGGAAACGCTGATGATGTTCCTGATGCTGCTGGTGATCGCAGTGTCGAGCATGCTGGCTGCCAATCTGCCGATCGCAGCGCTCGCCGCCACAGCACCGGTTGCGGTCGCGATGGCGTTGAGCTTTGCGATGAGCGGTTCGCTCGACAATTATATCCTGGCTGCGCTCGCACTCGGAGCCGAAGGCTATTTCGTGCTGCTGGCACATCGCCTGCACTCCTCGACCTTCGCCACGCTCGAGGCACGCGCCGAGAAGGACGCGCTGATCGGCGAGCTCGAACAGGCCAAGGCGATCTCGGACGAGGCGCGGCACCGCGCCGAATCCGCCAATGTCGCCAAATCGCGCTTCCTCGCGCAGATGAGCCACGAGCTGCGCACGCCGCTCAACGCCATCCTCGGCTTCTCCGAGGTGATGAAGAGCGAGATTTTTGGCGCGCATGCGGTGCCGGTCTACAAGGAATATTCGGCGGACATCCATAATTCCGGTGTACACCTGCTCAATCTCATCAACGAAATCCTCGATCTGTCACGGATCGAGGCCGGCCGCTACGAATTGAACGAGGAGGCAGTGTCGCTGGTCGGGATCGTCGCCGACTGCCACCATCTGATGAAGCTGCGCGCCTCCAGCCGCGGCATCACCATCCACGAGGTGTTCGAGCAGGCCATGCCGCGGCTCTGGGCCGACGAGCGCGCGATCCGTCAGGTCGTGCTCAACCTGCTTTCCAACTCGATCAAGTTTACCCCGCAAGGCGGCGAGATCTGGCTCAAGGCCGGCTGGACCGCTTCGGGCGGGCAGTATCTGTCGGTGAAGGACTCCGGACCCGGCATCCCCGAGGACGAGATCCCGGTCGTGCTCGCCTCGTTTGGCCAGGGCTCCAACTCGATCAAATCGGCCGAACAGGGCGCGGGCCTCGGCCTGCCCATCGCCAAGAACCTGATCGACCTGCACGGCGGCACGTTCACGCTGAAGTCGAAACTGCGCATCGGCACCGAGGTGATCGTCACCTTCCCACCGGAGCGCGTGATGAGCGCGCTCGCGCCGCTGTCGGAGGAGGCGCCGCCGCTGCAGCCGGAGAGTTCCATGGTGCCCGACGAGAAGCGCAGGCCGCGCCACAAGCCGATCATGAGTGCGGGCACGGGCTCTTAACGTCATGCTTGCAGACAGGCCCGCCAATCCCCCACTATGTCCGGATGACCAAAGAAACGCCGTGCGTCGCCGTCTGCATGATCGATCCCAAGACCAAGCTGTGCTTCGGCTGCGGCCGGACCTTGCCGGAGATCGCGCGCTGGCACGCCATGGAGAGTACCGAACGGCTCGCGCTGATGGCGCTGCTGCCCACGCGCATGGCGGAGGCCGGCTTGCAGCAGATCGCGGGATCGTCGAAACGGGCCTGACCGGCCAGCGCGCCGTCGGAGGCGCGCGATGACCCGCTTCCTGCTCGTTCTCATCATGCTCGCCGCCACGGCCGGCGCCGTGGTCGCCTATGGTGATCCCGACCAGATCGCACGCGCAAGCCACAAGGTCTCGCACATTTTTCGCGCGCAGATGGCCGTGCCCGCCCCCGCCGTGCAGATCCAGCGCGGCCAGGGCGGCGAGTTCGCACTGCGCGCCAAGATCAATGGCGTCGCAGCACCCATGGTGATCGATACCGGCGCCACCTCCGTGGTGCTGACCTGGGAAACCGCGAAGGCGATCGGGCTGCCGCTCGAGATGCTCGAATATGACGTCGACCTCGAAACCGCCGGCGGCCACACCAAGGCGGCGCGGCTGACGCTCGACCGGCTCGCAGTCGGCCATCTCGTCGAGAAATCCGTGCCGGCCCTCGTCGTGCCGCGCGGCCTGATGAAGACCAACCTGCTCGGCATGAGCTTCCTCGATCGCCTGGAGAGCTGGGGCGTGCGGTCCGACACGCTGATGCTGACCGGCTATCCGGAGCTCCAGAGCAGCCACCGCCGTTCGCGCACGGCTGTCGACTAACAGGCTGCTGAAAAAGTCGCTTCGCGCGACGCGCGGATTGTGATTCCCTGCATTTGCTTGATTCCTTGGGGCTGGGGATTGCGATGCGCGGGGCAGATCAGCGGTCGGAAGGCATATTCAGCTACGTGCGATTGGAGCAGCGTGTTCCGGCGGATCATCCGCTGCGTGCGATCCGCGACCTGGTCGACGCTGCGCTGAAAGAGTTGTCGCGCGATTTTAGCAGGCTTTACTCGCGCGAAGGTCGGCCGTCGATCCCGCCGGAGCGGCTTTTGCGAGCGCTGCTGCTGCAAGCCTTCTATACGGTGCGTTCGGAACGGCAGTTGATGGAGCAGCTCGACTATAATCTGCTGTTTCGCTGGTTCGTCGGTCTTTCGATGGATGACGCGGTGTGGAATCCGACCGTGTTCTGCAAGAACAGGGATCGGCTGCTCGACGGCGACATCGCCGCCAAGTTCTTCGTCGCCGTGCTGAACCTGCCGCAGGTGCGAGGACTGCTGTCCAGCGAGCACTTTTCGGTTGACGGTACGCTGATCGAGGCCTGGGCCAGCATGAAGAGCTTCGTGCCGAAGGACGCTGGCGATCCGCCCGCGGGAAAGGATCGCGGCTCCCGCAATGCCGAGCGCGACTTCCATGGCGAGAAGCGCAAGAACGCCACGCATTCCTCGACGACGGACCCCGACGCCCGCCTGTTCCGCAAGGGTGCTGGCAAGGAGGCCAAGCTCTGCCACATGGGGCATCTGATGACGGAGAATCGCAACGGACTCATCGTCGATGCGCGGTTGACCGAGGCCAACGGCACCGCCGAGCGCGCGACTGCGCTCGACATGATCGAGGACAATGCCCGGCCCGGTAGCACGGTCGGCGGCGACAAGAACTACGACACTGCCGACTTCGTCGCCGGCTGCCGCGAGCGCGGCTGCACGCCGCATGTCTCGCAGAACGACACCAACCGCCGCTCGGCGATCGACGCGCGCACCACCCGCCATCCCGGCTATCGGATCAGCACCATCAAACGCAAGCTGATCGAGGAGCCGTTCGGGTGGATCAAGACGGTTGGCGGCCTGCGCAAGACGCGCCATCGCGGCCGCGGCCTGGTCGAGTGGTTCTTCGTGTTCACCGCCGCAGCCTACAACCTCGTTCGCATCCCAAAGCTGCTGGCCGCGACGGGATGAATCCGTCTGGAGCGTCAAAAATGAGCCACCAACCCCACCTATACAGCGCATGCGGAGCTCATCGAGGCCCATCGCTGGCTTCGTTTTCAAGCCGCATATTACGAAAATCATCATCCAAGGCATCTTTTTCAGCAGCCTGCTAAGGGCGGCGCTCTCCGTCCGCGCACGGTCACTTCGGCAAATTGGTCATCCGTCCACCGAACGATCCCGGCTGTGGCATTTCCGGCATTTACAAACCGCCCAGTCGGTTTATAAGAGACGCATTCCCGGATCGGGGTTGGACGAGCGCCGCTTCTCGCGTGACGGAGGCGGCCAAGTGGGAGATTGAGAGTGATGACTGCCAGAGCCGCCTTACGTCGCGCAATGCGCGCCCTGCCCTTTGTCGCGGCGTTCGCCGCAAGCAGCGCGAGCGCGGCCGATCTGTCGCCGCGTTACGCCGCACCGGCCTACACGGCGCCGCAGACTGTCTATTCCTGGACCGGTCTCTATGCCGGTCTCAATGCCGGCTACGCCGAGAGCGGCGACAACGCCTTCAACAATCTCGTCGGGGTGAGCGGCGGCAAGGTCAAGGGCGCGTTCGGCGGCGTACAGATCGGCTACAACTACCAGCTCTCGCCGATGTTCGTGGTCGGCATCGAGAACGATTTCGAAGGTGGAGACATCAAGAACCTCGACGCAATCAACAGCGCCGCGGTCAGCCTGCCCTGGTACATGACCGGCCGCGCACGTGCCGGCATCGCGACAATGGATTCACGGCTGCTGTTCTTCGGGACCGCAGGTCTTGCCACCGGCGAATTGAAGGACGGCCCGATCAACAAGATGAAGATGGGCTGGACCGCGGGCGGCGGCGTGGAATGGGCGTTCCTGCCAAAATGGTCGGCCAAGGCCGAGTATCTCTACACCGAGTTCAAGCATGACAACCTGCCGGACTGGAACGCTGCGAAATTCCACAGCTTCCGCGTCGGCGTGAACTATCACTTCGACCTGTTCCGCTGAGCGTAATCAAGAGAGAGCCGGATCCTGAGATCCGGCTCTTTCTCGCGGCTAGGCAGCCTCCGCCGGCGCGCGTGCACCAACACGCGCGATCGCATCACGCAAGACGTCGACGCCGGCGCCTGGCTTCACGCCGTGCTCAGCGAGATGACGGCGGAAGGCGCGCGCGCCGGGCACGGCGTGGAACGCACCGACGAAGTGGCGCGTCATAGCATGCAGCCGCGTGCCGCGCGCGAGCTGCGCCTCGATATAGGGGATCATCGCCTCGAACGCGTCCTGCATGGTCGCGTGCGGCGCCGCCTCACCGAACATCTCGGGATCGACCGAGAGCAGCCGCCACGGCTCCTGATAGGCGGCACGGCCGAGCATCACGCCGTCGACATGCGCAAGATGCGCTTTCGCTTCCTCGATGCTCAGAATGCCGCCATTGATGATGATGGGCACTTCAGGCATCGCGCGCTTGAGCCGATAGACGCGGTCGTAATCGAGCGGCGGGATGTCGCGATTCTCTTTCGGCGACAGACCGTTCAGCCAAGCCTTCCGGGCGTGCACGATCAGCGCGTCGCAGCCTGCAGCGACCACCGCGCGCGCCAACGTATCGAGCGCGACTTCGGGATCCTGGTCGTCGATGCCAATGCGGCATTTCACCGTGACGGGAATTGAGACTGCGCGCTTCATCGCCGCGACACATCGCGCGACGAGCTCCGGCTCCGCCATCAGACAGGCACCGAAGCGTCCATCCTTCACGCGATCGGACGGGCAGCCGATATTGAGATTGATCTCGTCATAGCCAAACCCCTCGCCGATCCGCGCGGCTTCAGCGAGATCGCGCGGATCCGAGCCGCCAAGCTGTAGCGCCACCGGATGCTCGGTCGCGTCGAAGCCAAGCAGCCGCTCGCGGTCGCCGTGAATGATGGCGCCGGTGGTCAACATCTCCGTATAGAGCAACCCCCGCCGTGTCAGATGTCGGTGGAACACCCGGCAATGCCGGTCGGTCCAATCCATCATCGGGGCACAAGAAAATTTCCAGCGTAAGTTGTTCATATTGCTAAGTTATTTTAGTCGCAGTCAGTCCTATGTGTTATTGGACCGACTGAGAAATTCAGCTCGCCTACGTTTCCGCAGCCTGGCCCTTCTAGGCTCATTTGGGCCTTGATTGGAAGCGGAAACCACGAATTCGGATTCTCGGTGCACACGTCGCGCACACGAAAAGCCGTGTGCACGCGCGGATCGCAAGATTGGCGTCGGAAATACAATGATATCTAAAGCTGCATCAGACTGGCGTTATACTCAGTTTGCTGATTGAGTATAAATTGGGCGAGCATGGCCGAGTTACCGCGCCCATGGAGGAAGCGCTTCATCGCCCCTAGCGCTTGCGACAGTGAGCAGGACGTCGGCCAGGGCTCGCCACACTCCCCGCTTGACCAGCAATGGAATGAGAACTTTCGACAGCTGATCTCAATAACCAAGGGCGATGCCATCCCGTCGGGGATCAGCCCCACCTCTGAGAAGGCCACGTTTACGGTCGATCCATATCGCCTGGGCAGTTCCGAGTGGATTTGACGCTCGCGTAGGAAGATGCCCCAACGCACGAAGCCCCTCGACGATCTTAGCCGGAACAGTCGCTTCGACGTCCAGCACGTCGCCGCGTGCGAAGATACGCGGTTGGTCGATCGCTTCTTGCACTGACATTCTGTGATCAAGAAGGTTCGACAGCACCTGAATCTGTCCAATCGGCTGGAAATGCCCCCCTGTCACACCGAACGACAGCACGCATTCGCCGCCTCGCGTCAGCATCGCAGGCAGGATGGTGTGCATTGGCCGCTTGCCACCAGCAAGAACGTTGGGATGGCCGGGCTCGAGCACAAAGCCGAAGCCGCGGTTGTGCAGCAGGACCCCACATTCGGGTGCCACGATGCCGCTGCCGAAATCGTCAAAGATCGAGTTGATAAACGAAACTGCGGTGCGATCTTTGTCAACGACGGACAGGAACACCGTGTCTTTGTGTTCCGGCATGGTGATCGGCGTGACGTCAGTCAGCCGCCCGCTCGGCGATATCCGGCGAGCGAGGATGTCGGCACGAGCTGACGAGGTCATGCGCTCGACCGGCACATGCCCGGCATCGGGATCGCCGACAAAGGCGTCGCGCTCCGCATAGCCAATGCGGGCGATCTCGGCCAGGAGATGATAGCGCTCCACCGACACGGGAGCAAAGTCCGCGACATTGTAACGGTCGAGCAGACTTGCCATGGCCAGAGCGGCAACGCCTGAGCCATTCGGCGGACACTCCCACAGTTCAAAACCACGGTAGGACGCTGATATCGGCTTCTCGTAACGCGGCCGGAACGCGGCGAAGTCCTCGACGGTGTGAAAACCGCCGAGCGAACGCAGCGCCTTTACGATGCTTTCAGCAATCCATCCCTCGTAAAACACGTCCGCCCCTTGTCTGGCGACATCTCGAAGGGTGCGAGCCAGCATTGGCTGCGCGTGCAAATCGCCAGGAGCCGGCGCTTCGCCGCGGTGAAGAAAGACGGAAGTCGTCGCAGCAAGGCGAGAGAGCTTCGGCATGTGCCTCGCCCAGTCCCTCGCGAGCCGCTCAGCGACGGGATAGCCATTCTCCGCGGCGGCGATCGCAGGTGCGAGTAGTCGCGCGAGATCAAGTGTTCCGTGATCTTCTGCCAGGCGAGCCCATGTCCGTACGGCACCTGGAACAGTAACTGTGTGCGCACTCTCGGGGTCGAGTGTCGTCACGCCGGCTTCTGCGAGCCGTTCGACACTCGCCGCTGATGGCGCGGCTCCGGATCCGTTGAGAGCTATGACCGGCTGCCCTTCCCGCTTCAGAAGAACGAAGCAGTCCCCACCCACGCCCGTCTGGGTTGGCTCAACGACAGCAAGCATCGCTCCGGCCGCCACGGCTGCATCTATGGCGTTTCCGCCTTCGCGCAGCACGTCGATGGCAGCCAGCGTGGCTAGCGGGTGCGTGGTCGCGGCCATACCGTTGACGCCGAATGCTTCGGAACGTCCTGGCGACTGGAAATCTCTCATGTCAGTACCAGCACCGTACGTTTCGCAATTTTGCCGATCTCACCTCCCTCGGATCTCAACTCCGATTCGAATGATCTCAGCGCAGCCGCGGGTTAACAAAAAACGCCGGGGCAACAGCCCCGGCAAGTTTGGGAGATAGCGAGTCGAACGCAGCTTCCCAGAAAACTGAGCTTGGGCCCTATCAATACTGCGGTTGACGGCGAGAAACGCGTCTAAATGCTCTCCCATTTTGCAAGAATGTTGCAGGTTGGGGCCGCAAGTCACAAAGCCGCCTTGCGAGATGCCGTTCTGTCACGGAGACGAATGCGGAAACTTTGTCGATGGCGATGGACGATTGATCGAAGCGCGCGACCTATTTAGTCGTTTTTTCCGTGGGCAATTTTAGGCCCATCGACGCTTTCACGCGATCCATGACCACCATCGTCTTGAAATGCTTGACGTTGTGATTCTCGAAAAACAACCGCTTGGTAAGGTCTTCGTAATCTCGCATCGAAGCGATAGTGATCACCAACAAGAAATCCATGTCGCCAGTGATGTAGTAGCATTGCTGGACTTCCGGGGTTGCAATGAATGCCTTCTTCGCAGCCTCGAGTAGATCAAGACGCTCGCTCTCGATGTGCACTTCCACGAGGATCGTGATCGGTAGACCCACGGTCTCCGGATCCAGGATGGCGACGTTGCTTTCGATGACACCGCCCTTCTGAAGCCTGCTGATCCGGCGTTGAACGGCCGCAGCGGACAGATTGACCATGTCTCCGACAGTGCGCTGCGGAGTCGTGTTGTCGCGCTGAAGAATTTCGAGGATTGCTAGATCATATTGATCGAGGTCGTGCACCCCGAGCTTCTTCAGCATCAACGCCTCCATCGTCCAGTAAGCCTCTCAAGCTAAAAGCTTTTTTGAGCCCGCGCGCAATATCTTTTCGACGAGAATCCCCGCATCTCGGTCCTCTCGCTGCTCCCCTTTTCCTCGACACCCCCGACCGGAGCTTGCGGCACTCCCCTCGAAATGTTGCTCCGAACTATTTCGAGTGAACCACCACAATTCGTTCGGCCAACCCCGAGAAATCGAGGGAAGATTGCATTCGGCAGCTTGAATCCGAGCGCACAACTCGGCGACGCCGCAATACTGATCATATCCGAATATGCAATTTCTTGAGGGACAAGAACCGCGACACGGGAGCGGCGACCTGTGCTCGCAGTCGGCGATTTTTCCTTTCCGGAGCTCTGATGTCTAGCGTTGCCCAGCCGGCCACGAGGGAAGATGCGATTGCCGCCGCGCGACGCTATGTCGTTGACGGCGACTTCACGGCCGAGATGGCCCCTCGCATTGCCATCCGTAGCGAAAGCCCTCGAACGGACAGCCGCGACGATCACCTTCACTACTTGAACAAGGAAATGCGTCCGCTCCTGGAGCGGATGGGCTTTTCATGCCGGGTCATCGAAAACCCGGTCGAGCAGCGTCTGCCGGCTATGTATGCCGAGCGGATCGAAGATCCGAGACGCCCCACCATTCTGATCTACGGCCACGGCGACGTTCTGTGGGGCATGAGTGGCGATTGGAAGGACGGCCGCGATCCCTGGATACTGGATGAAGCCGGCGGACGCATCTACGGCCGCGGCACTGCGGACAACAAGGGTCAACACTCGATCAACCTGGCTGCCTTGCGCATCGTGCTGGACAGACGCGGCCGGCTTGGGTTCAACACCAAGGTGCTCATCGAGATGGGCGAAGAGACTGGTTCGCTCGGGCTCGCCGAACTCGCGAGAAACCATCGCGATCTGCTCAAGTCAGACTGTCTTATCGCTTCCGACGGCCCCCGTTTGGCGGCAGGTGCACCGACCCTGTTTCTCGGTGGTCGAGGCAGCGTTGGCTTTCGTCTGACCTGCGAGATCCGCGAAGGAGCATATCATTCCGGAAACTGGGGTGGCCTGCTCGTCAATCCCGGCATCAGGCTTGCCCATGCGATCGCCACCATCACCGATCCGACCGGCCGCATCGCGATCCCGGAATGGATACCGCATCGCATGCCGCCCGAGGTCCGCGCAGCCCTGAAAAAAATCGTCCTCGAAACAGGCCCCGATGATCCGGCGATTGACGACAACTGGGGTGAGCCGGGCTTGGCGGGCGCGGAACAAGTCTATGGCTGGTGCAATTTCGAGGTCCTAGCCTTCCTTTGCGGTCGGCCTGATGCCCCCGTCAATGCCGTGCCGGGGACCGCTCAAGCAACATGTCAACTGCGTTACGTCGTTGGCGTCGATCCGGAGAAAGTGCTTCCCGCGTTGCGCGCGCATCTTGATGCGCGAGGGTTCTCCGACGTGAAGTTCGAGGAAATCAAGGAAGACTTCTATCTTGCGACCCGGACCAACCTCGACAACGGCTGGGTTCAGTTCGCCCTCT
Organism: Bradyrhizobium sp. CCGUVB14; assembly: GCF_024199935.1. Taxonomy (NCBI): domain Bacteria; kingdom Pseudomonadati; phylum Pseudomonadota; class Alphaproteobacteria; order Hyphomicrobiales; family Nitrobacteraceae; genus Bradyrhizobium; species Bradyrhizobium sp. CCGUVB14. The sequence continues at coordinate 4,337,143 of NZ_JANADS010000001.1, read as the reverse complement.
CGTCGATGGAAACGACGCTCGGTCGCGAGGCATCTTTGTTGCCCAACTTTGGTGGATCGCTGCCAAACGAGGTCTTTGCCGAGATCATCGGCATGCCGACCCTCTGGATCCCGCACTCCTATCCTTCCTGCTCCCAGCATGCACCGGACGAGCACATGCTCGTCAGCGTGGCGGAGGAAGGAATGCAAATCATGACGGGCCTGTTCTGGGATCTCGGAGAGGCGGCAATCCGAGACGGGCAACCAGTCGCATCGGCGGCGGCCTGACTGTAGCCGCTCCTCGCTCGGCTTTCGTAGAAGAACGGTGATGCCATTAGGCGCACCCAAGAAAATCAAACGCATCGCATTCGACAGGGAAGGAACGACCATGGTGACTTTTGGATACGCCATCACGCGCGCAGGCAGGCCGCACTCAAAACTGGCGGTCGCGCTCGGCGCGGCGACGCTGGTAGCAGCGATGGCAATCGCTCCACTTGGCGCCCAAGCGCAAACCCAGAGCGGTCAGAGTACCTCTGCCTCAGACAAGGTCGACACACTTGGAGCCATCAAGGCCCGCGGATATTTCATCTGCGGCGTCGCAGGCGATCGACCCGGCTTCAGCTTCCCGGACAGCAAAGGTGTGATGCAAGGGCTGGATGCGGACATCTGCCGCTCGGTCGCAGCCGCGATCTTCGGTGATCCGGAAAAGATTCGCTTCACCACCCTCACCAGCTTGACGCGCTTTCCCGCTCTCCAATCCGGCGAAGTCGACATGTTGGCTCGCTTCACCACGTGGACGCTCACTCGCGAAGCCAGCTTGGGTCTCGACGTCGCCTCGGTCTATTTCTATGACGGCCAGGGGTTCATGGTGAAGAAAAGCCTGGGCGTAAAGAGCGCGCTGGAGCTCGATGGCGCTACCGTCTGCGTGACGCAGGGCTCGACAAGCGAAGCCAACATGGTCGACTTCTTCCGGACCCACAATCTCGCACTGAAGCCCATCGTCATCGAAAAGGTCGAACAGGTCCGCGATGCGTTGGCAAACAACCGATGTGACGCCTATACGAACGATTCCTCGCTACTCGGCTCCCTGAAACTTTCGATGGGCCCAGCCGGCGACGAATACATTCTTCTTCCCGACATCATATCAAAGGAACCGCTCGGAACTTTCGTCCGCAAGGGCGACCAACGGTTCTTTGACATCGTTCGCTGGACTTACATCGCCATGCTGACCGCCGAGGAAAGCGGCATCGCCAAAACCAATATCGACACCTTCCGGAAGACACGAGACCCACAGAATCAGCGTTTCGTGGGCGAGACCGGCGATCTAGGCGCCGCTCTTGGGCTGGATGCACAATGGGCCGTTAATGTCGTCAAGGCCGTCGGCAATACCGCCGAGCTGTGGGACCGCACCATCGCCAGCCTGGGTATTCAGCGCGGCGCAAACCGCCTCGCGAAGGATGGTGGCATTCAATACGCTCCTCCGATGCGTTGATGCAGGCCCGAGAAGACGGTCTTCCGGGTCCTCTCGCCTTGCGATCCGGAAATGCACCCCTATTCCAACCCACTCATGGAAGTTCGTGGCAGAGCGACATGACGACACCCAACGACGGCATACAAACGCACACTCGTCGAGCAACAATGCTGGGCTCACTTGTTTCGAACGTCGCCGTTCGTAGATTCGTTTGGCAAGCGCTCGCTGCGCTCGCCTTGTTTGGAGCTGTCTTCTGGCTCGCCGGAAATCTCCACCACAATCTTGCAGCGCGCAACATCTCATCAGGATTCGGCTTCCTTACTCGCGAAGCGGGTTTGCCTATTGCCGAACACTTGATCGCTTACACGCCGGCAGACAGCTATTTCCGCGCGCTTCTCGTAGGGACCCTGAATACGCTGTCGGTCGCGTTCTGGAGCATCATCCTTGCGACCATTCTCGGCACCGCAATCGGCGTCGCACGCATTTCGAAGAACTGGCTGCTCGCCAAGCTTTCTTCCATTTACGTCGATCTATTCCGGGACGTCCCGCTCCTGCTCCAGCTCTTTCTTTGGTACACCATCCTCCAGAAGCTGCCGCCCGTCCGGCAGGCTCTAAATCCCGTCGCCGGCGTTTTTCTGTCGAATCGCGGATTAAGCTCTCCCGTCGTGGATTGGCAAGCCGCGCATGGTTGGACACTGTTCGCCTTTGTTCTCGGCCTTCTGGCAACGACGCTGTACGCAAAGAGAACGTCCCGCAAGCAACTGGATGATGGCCGCGCAAGGTCGTTCTGGCCGGTAGCCATCACCCTTCTGGTCGCCATCCCGCTCGTCGTCGGATTCTCGCTCGGCGCATCTGTGACTCTCGATATGCCTCAGCCGAAAGGCTTCAATATTCGCGGCGGCGCGACCGTTTCCCCCGAATTCTTCGCGCTTCTCGTCGGTCTCGTCGTTTACAACGCCGCGTTCATTGCCGAAATCGTCCGATCGGGACTGGAATCGGTAGGCCGCGGGCAGCACGAAGCGGCTCGCGCCCTCGGGCTCCATCCGAAAAACATTCTGACTTGGATCGTATTTCCGCAGGCCTTGCGCGTCATTGTGCCTCCGTTGACCAGCCAATATCTCAATGTGACCAAAGGCTCCTCCCTCGCCGTCGCGATCGGCTACCAGGACATTGTGTCCGTCGCGACAACCTCGATGAATCAGACAGGCCAGTCCATCGAGCTCGTGGGCGTCATCATGGGCGTCTATTTAACGATCAGTCTTTCTATCAGTCTTCTGATGAACATCTACAACGCCCGTGTGGCGTTGGTGGAGCGCTGACCATGGTTGCTTTGGTTGAACACATCGTCAATCCGACGCTCATTGAAGCGCGCGAACGCCCTGAATTGATCGGTGGCGGCTTCTTCGCTTGGGCGCGGGAGAACCTCTTCTACTCGTGGCTTTCCTCGCTCACGACACTGGTCTTGCTGATGGCCATGGCGAAGTTCGGAATCTCGCTGTTCCAATGGGCTTTTCTTGACGCCGTGTGGAGTGTTCCAGCCGGTCCACAGGGCCCCATCACCGATAGCTGTAGAGCGCTGGGAAGCGGAGCTTGCTGGGCAGTAATCCGGGAGAAGTACCGCTTCATCCTGTTCGGTACATACCCCTTCGAGCAGCATTGGCGGCCGGCGATCGTCATTGCCCTTTTCGTTGGATTGTTTGTCGTGTCTGCGATGAAGCGATTCTGGCGCATCGAACTCGCAGCACTGTGGGGCCTCACCCTCCTCCTGATAGGACTGCTCATGTGGGGCGGCGTATTCGGGCTCACATTCGTCTCCCAGGCGAACTGGGGCGGCCTGGCGCTTACGCTTATCATTGCGACCATCGGAGTCGCGATCGCGTTTCCGTTGTCAGTCTTCGTAGCCCTTGGCCGACGCTCGGATCTCCCATTCATCAAGTGGCTCTGCGTGGCCCACGTCGAAGTCATTCGCGGCGTCCCTCTGATCACCCTTCTTTTCATGGCAAGTGTCATGTTTCCGCTGTTGATGCCGGAAGGCGTCAATCTCGACAAACTTGTGCGAGCCCAGATCGCCATCATCCTCTTCTTCGCTGCGTATCTGGCGGAAGTCGTGCGCGGCGGCCTGCAAGCGCTTCCGAAAGGGCAGTACGAGGCCGCATATGTATTGGGGCTTTCCTATTGGCAGAGTTCAAGGCGGATTGTGCTTCCGCAAGCCTTGCGGACAGTCATTCCGCCGCTCGTCAACAACTTCATCGGCTTTTTCAAGGACACCTCTCTGGTCCTGATCATCGGCCTATACGACCTTCTGCACTCGGCACAGGTCGCCGTTGCCGAACCAGCCTGGCAGGGATTTGGCGTGGAGACCTACATCTTTGCCGGCCTGATCTACTTTGTCTTCTGCTTTGCAATGTCGCGATACAGCCAATGGCTGGAATTCGGCCTCAGCATGCAAAGACACCGCTGATCATTGATCACCCAAAAGGCATCTTGATCGTCATCCACGCGCAAGAGCCAGATACGAGGAAAGGGACTTCAAGTGATCCAACCAGTGATCGCCGAAACTGACCCGACAACGAAGGCAACTGCCGTTTCGATACAGAAGGTCAACAAGTGGTACGGCAGCTTGCACGTACTTCGCGACGTCGATCTCGATGTGGCGGCCGGCGAACGAGTCGTGATCTGCGGGCCTTCAGGCTCGGGGAAGTCCACGCTTATCCGCTGTATCAACAATCTTGAGGAACATCAGCAGGGCACGATTGTCGTGGACGGCATACAGGTCGACCACAACATCGCCCATCTGGATGCCGTTCGCCGGGAGGTCGGGATGGTGTTCCAAAGCTTCAATTTATTCCCGCATCTGACCGTTCTCGAAAACTGCACGATTGCACCTATGCTCGTGCGCGGCGTCGCTCGTGCAGACGCCGATGCGCAAGCTAGAGCCTACCTGGAGCGCGTCCGCATTCCCGATCAAGCCAATAAGTTCCCGGGACAACTTTCGGGCGGACAGCAACAGCGCGTCGCCATCGCCCGCGCCCTATGCATGAAGCCCAAGATCATACTGTTCGACGAACCAACGTCGGCTCTCGATCCGGAGATGGTCAAAGAGGTGCTCGATACGATGGTTTCGCTCGCCAGGGATGGCATGACGATGATTTGCGTCACCCATGAAATGGGATTTGCTCGCGAAGTAGCCGATCGCGTCGTGTTCATGGACCACGGCCAGATCGTCGAATCCGGAAGTCCGCAGGCGGTGTTTGGCCAACCAAAGAGCGATCGGCTCAAGCTATTCTTAGGTCAAGTTCTTAGACAACACTGATCTTCCGATGTGCCAACTCGGGAAATTCCGAGCCGATGGATCGATTGACAGAGCGGGAGGCTGCGGTTCGCCGAGGGGCTGGTCCCGGAGGCGGCTCTATGGATGGATGGCAATTACTCCTGCGATTGACGCAACTCGCCCGATCGAAAGACGTCCCGTCGCCCAGCCAGCACAGATCCCGTCCTAAGATGAAGAGACCGGGAAAGATCAACGCGAGCAACCACACTGCCTTTTAAGGAGGACTGCACCCATGAGACATTCGGATTTGTACTGTTCGACGCTCGCGAAACGCCACGACGTGTTGCGCCGTGCCCTGCGTACGACGATCTGCGCAGCAGCGTTCGCGATCGCGCCGTTGGCCGCTCAAGCTCAGGCACAGAACTCCCCCGCAGCGACCAGTACGGTAGACACGCTCGGTGCCATCAGGGCCCGCGGATATCTGATCTGTGGCATCTCGGGGGACAAGCCCGGCTTTAGTTTCGCCGACAGCAAGGGCGTCATGCAGGGGCTCGATGTTGATCTCTGCCGTTCCGTCGCAGCCGCAATCTTCGGCGATCCCGCGAAGGCGCGCTTCACTTCTTTGACTAGTCTTACACGCTTCCCCGCACTGCAGTCTGGCGAAGTCGACCTCATTGCGCGATATACGACCTGGACTCTCACCCGTGAGGCCAGTCTCGGTCTGGAGGTCGCTGCAGTCTACTTCTACGATGGCCAAGGTTTTCTCGTAAAGAAAAGCATTGGCGCAAAAAGCGCGCTGGATCTCAACGGCGCATCCGTCTGTGTGGAGCCTGGCTCGACCGGCGAGGTGAACCTCGTCGACTATTTTCGAGCCAATAAGCTTGAACTAAAACCTGTTGTCATTGAGAAGCTAGAACAGATCCGCGACGCGCTGATGAGCGACCGCTGCGACGCCTACACGAATGACAGTGCGCAACTGGGTTCGTTCAAGGCGACGCTGGGTCCCGCGGGTGACAACTATGTCGTGCTCCCCGAAATCATCTCGAAAGAGCCTCTCGGAATCTTCGTCCGCAAAGGTGACCAACGCTTTTTCGACATCGTCCGATGGACGCATGTCGCGCTGCTCACCGCCGAGGAGTTCGGCATTACCCAATCAAATATAGAAACGTTCCGTAAGAGCGCTAATCCCCAAATTCAGCGTTTCATGGGCGAGACGAACGATCTCGGTGCGACTTTGCGCTTGGACACCCAGTGGGCTGTGAACGCAGTTAAGGCGGTCGGCAACTTCGCCGAGATCTGGGATCGCAATATTGTACCACTGGGCATTCCCCGCGGCATCAACCGCCTCGTGAAAGATGGCGGCGCGCAATACGCCCCGCCGATGCGTTGATCTCAACGAGATGCATTTCACGATGATCACTTTCCGGGTGGATCTCCACCCGGAATACCTCTCGGCGGTGATCCAACGCAGGTCTCAACACGTATGCACGCACATTCCAAGGAGGCAAGCCAATGACCGACTTCGCGACGCTGGACCGCGAAATGACGGAGTGGAGACGGGATCTCCACCGGCATCCAGAATTCGGGTTCGAGGAGCGCCGCACTGCAGCTTTCGTGGCAGCAAAGCTCCGCGAATTTGGTTTAGACGACGTTACTGAGGGGGTCGGCGGTACGGGAGTGGTTGGCACGCTGAGGCGCGGAACGGGCAATCGCTGCATCGCGCTGCGCGCCGACATGGACGCACTACGCATCTCTGAGCAAGGAGGGATTGGCCATCGGTCACTCAATCCCGGTGTTATGCACGCGTGCGGTCATGATGGTCATACCGCGATGCTTCTTGGCGCCGCCAAGCTTCTGTCCGAAGAAGGTGGGTTCGATGGCACCGTGCGTTTTGTCTTCCAACCCGCCGAGGAATGGGGTCGAGGGGCACTCGCGATGCTCGACAACGGTTTGATGGAACGGTTTCCGTTTGAGGAAATCTATGGCCTCCATAATATGCCAGGTCTTGCGGTCGGCCACGTGCAAACCCGTGTTGGGCCCATCATGTCGGCAGAGGACAACTTCGAAATTGTACTGAAGGGTATCGGCAGCCACGCCGCCCGTCCTCATCATGGCAAGGAGACCCTTGTGGCCGCGTGCGCGACCGTCATGAATATTCAGTCGATAGTGTCGCGGCGGCTGAGCCCGACCGATATCGGTGTTGTCTCGGTGACCGAGCTCATTACCGACGGTACCCGGAACGTGCTGCCAGGACTAGCACGAATCCTGGGCGATGCACGCAGCTTCCGCCCCGAAGTCAGCGCGGAGATCGAGGCCCAGATGCGTGCGATTGCTGAAGGAACCGCCCGCACCTACAATCTTTCCGTCGAGGTTACATATACGCGCGAGTTTGTGCCGCTCCTGAACGACCCTGCCCTCGTCGAGGAAGCGTTTGCCGCTGCACATACCGTCGCACCGCCAGAGAATGTCGCGACCGCACATGAACCTATGACTGGATCGGAAGACTTCGCACGGTTTCTGGCGCACGTGCCGGGCTGCTTTCTGTTCATAGGCAATGGCACGAGCTCTGCTCCCTTGCACAACCCAAGCTACGACTTCAACGACGAGGCGCTTCTTACCGGCACCAAGCTCCATGTCGCAATCACGCGGCGTCGACTACCAGAGGCATGACGAACGATCAGATCTGACGATTAAAACGGGTCGCAGCAGCTGACAAACCAGCCTGAAGGCGGCCTCATGGAAGGTGGAAGGGTGGCAATGACTATTGCGATTAACGCAACTCGCCTGATCGAGCGTATCAAAGAACTGGGCGGGATCGGCCGAGACGAAGCCGGTCGCCTCTGCCGTGTTGCCGGCACCGATGCCGACCGCGAGGGGCGAGACCTTCTTTGTGAATGGTTGAAGCAGGCGGGCTTGCGGATCGAAGTCGACCGCATTGGTAACATCTATGGCATCTGGGAGCCGGAAGATGCTTCAGGTGAGCCGGTCGTAATGGGATCCCATATCGATACGGTCATCGATGCCGGCATCTACGATGGCTGCTTCGGCGTGCTGGCGGGATTGGCAGTGATCGAAGCAATGCAGCAAGCGAGCCTTCGACCGGCCCGGCCTCTCGCCGTAGTCGCCTACACCAATGAAGAGGGCGTACGCTTCGCTCCTGACATGATGGGCAGCCTCGTCGCGGCAGGGGGACTCGCTACCGACGATGCTCTGGCTGCCATCGGGACCGACGGAACCACCCTTGGTGCGGAGCTTGCTCGCATCGGCTATGCCGGATCCCGAGAACCGGGATTCCTGCGCCCCCATGCTTACATCGAACTTCACATAGAACAAGGCCCTGTCTTGGAAGCCGAAGGCCTGCCTATCGGTGCCGTCGAAAATCTCCAAGGCATTTCGTGGCAGAGGGTGTCAATAGCGGGCACGGCAAACCACGCAGGAACCACGCCCATGGTGATGCGTCGCGATGCAGGTGTTGCAGCGGGACGAGTTATCGCCTTCCTTGATGACCTGGCGCGAAGAACGCAGGACGCCGTGGCGACGGTCGGCACCATCCGGTTCGAACCGAACGCGATCAATGTGATTCCTTCAGCCGCTGTCTTCACTGTCGACTTGAGGAATCCCGACGAGGATCGGCTGAGATCTCAGGAGGCGGCGCTTCAGAGGTTCTTGGACGGACTTGTCGTCGAAGGCTATGAGGTAAAGATCGAGCGTTTGGCTCGCTTTAAGCCGGTGATATTCGCGCCTGAAATTGTGAGCGCCGTTGAGGAGTCCGCTGGCCAGCGGCAGCTGCTCTGCCGGCGAATGACGTCAGGCGCAGGTCATGACGCGCAAATGATCGCGCGCGTTGCCCCGGCGGCAATGATATTCGTGCCGTCAAAGGGCGGGATTAGTCATAACCCCGCAGAGTTCACGGCCGATCATGAGCTGATCGCGGGCGCTAACGTCCTTCTCGACGTCGCGAGGAAGCTGAGCCAATGAGTAGAACGGCTCAACGCTTGACCCGACGCACGCATCGAACATCGCCAACGCGAAACGCTCATTTGACGGGGTGAGCGAGAGGGAAATCTGCGATATCCGGGTGAATTTGTAGCGCCGTGATCGCATTGAGGACGGTATCTAAGATGAACTCGCTCAACGGAAGATGACGCCATGTTGCTCCGCAATACTCTCAGTGAATATCGTTCTGCGCTCGATCCTTCCGATGCCGACGCTCTCGGCATTGAGGCGGCTCAAGCGGTGGAGCGCTTTCTTCAACATCGAGAGGGGGCGACCCCGACCCCACTGGCTTCACTTCCGGCTCTTGCGCGTCGCTTGGGTGTCGAGTCCATATACCTCAAGGACGAGGGACATCGCCTTGGTCTCGGCAGCTTCAAAGCGCTCGGAGGAGCTTATGCCGTCATCCAGCTTGTCCTCGAGTTGGCGTCGAAACAACTCGGCCGTCCGGTCGACGTTTCCGAGTGGCGCTCACCTGAGGTGGCCGCAGTCGCCGCGGGACTAACGGTGACCTGTGCTACGGACGGCAACCACGGCCGGTCGGTCGCACAAGGCGCGCAACTGGTTCGCGCAAACTGCGTCATCTTTGTCCATGCGGGCGTTAGTGAGGAGCGATGCCGAGCGATCGCCCGCTATGGTGCTCGCATCGAGCGCGTTGAGGGCAACTACGATGATTCCGTTGCGACGGCTTCGAGTGTCGCCAACGAGCGGGGCTGGATCGTGGTTTCCGACACGTCGTGGCCTGGTTACGAACGCATCCCGCACCTTGTCATGCAGGGCTATACAGCGCTACTGCGTGAGGCGCTTGCCGCACTACCCAAACCTCCAACTCATGTGTTTATTCAGGCTGGCGTCGGCGGAATTGCCGCAGCGGTTGCCGCACATTTTGCGCTCGTCTTCGGAAATGACAGACCCTTCCTCACTGTGGTGGACCCGGCGCGAGCCGCCTGCCTTTTTGAGAGTGCCAAGGCCGGCCACATCGTGAAGATTCCGCATGACAAGCCGACGGTCATGGCGATGCTCGAATGCTACGAGCCATCCCTCGTTGCCTGGCGAATTCTCGCCCGAGTTGCAGATGCTTTCATGACCGTTGAGGACGACGAGGCGATCGCGACGATGAAGTATCTCGCGCATCCCGTCGACGGCGATCCGGCGATCGTCGCCGGCGAAAGCGGCGGCGTCGGTCTCGCTGGATTGGCAAAGGTGGCGGGTGATCCGGCGCTACGTGCGGAAATCGGACTCGGCCCAGATGCGAGTGTCTTCCTGATTAATACCGAGGGCGCGACTGATCCGGTCCTTTATGGGAGGATCGTGGGCATTCCGCCTGAGGACGTAACAGCAAGCGTTCCGAGGAAGACTTGAGGGGCACCGCAGAGAGCCTGGGTATATTGCCATCGCAGTTCAGTCGGGCCTCGTGTCTTGCTTCGCCCCAGTGGGCGCTGCCAAGCCGCCCGCCCCTCTGGTCCGGCACTTCAACGAATTTACGCGGACCTCACATTACCAAAGAACGACGATCCACCACTTGCTCTTGATGGATTTTTCTTGATCTTCCGGTGCACACACTGTGCACACGCTACCTTCCAACCAATTGAAAAACTTGAACTCTCGCTCCAATCCATCATGGGGGCCACGGAGAACTTTAACCTTTGTAAATTCAACAGCTTGATCTTGATTTTCAGCTCGCGCAGCCCGCGGTACCGCATCCGAGCTATCCCGCTCAGGTCATTGCGATACATTGCCCAAGCATGCACCACTTTCAACAGAAAGAATTTCGCTTCCTGACGGTCGGTCCCGCGCCAGGCGGCGCGAAACGATCGATTCCGATCGCATGCGCACCGCGCTTGGCCAATTGATAAAGGATGGAACTGCCCATCGCGCCAAGATCGACGACAACGAAATCTGCTTGCCCGATCATGGCGTGCTCTCCGGGGTCGAGTCTGGAGGCTTGACCATTGTATGGTCGTCGCGATCCGCGATCGACGGACCCAAATGGCTCAAATCAAGCAACCTTTTTCAACCGCTTGAATCGCTCGATCCGGAATGGAGCCGGATCGACGCAAGCCGTCGATCCCGTAACCAGGTCGGCCATCAACGCGCCGGCGCCCGGGCCGATACCGAACCCGTGACCGGAGAAACCTGTGGCGAGATAGAAGCCGGGAACGGAGCCGACCGGCGCCATGACCGGAACGGCATCCGGCGTAACGTCCATCAAGCCGGCCCACACCTTTGTTATCTTGGCGTCGCCGAACGCCGGGAACGCCTCGCGCAGATGGCGAACGCCGCCTCGAACGAATCGCCACGATGGATCGGGATCGAGAATGCGGACCTGTTCGAAAGGCGTAACTTCGTCGCTCTGCCAGCTTCGCGCTATCGACAGCTCGCGAAAAAACTGACCGCTGATGCGAAGTGTCAGCTCGTTCCAGCTCTTGATGAGCGTCGGCGTATAGTCGCAGAACAAGCGAAAGCTATCCGGCGTGATCGGCGCAACATTTGCGTTGCGCTGAGCGACGGTGAACCCGCCGTCCAGACGGCGACGGAAAGCGAAGTTGCCCGCACCAACTGCGAAATCCGGAACGCCGTCGACGGAGGACAGGCGGACGACGCTGCCGAGGATCTTCAGGACCGGAAGATCGATGCCGATGTTGCCAGCAAACAAGCGCGACCAGGCTCCTCCCGCAAGAACCACGGAGGAGCAGCGAATCTCACCGCGCTCGGTCACACAGCCGCTCACCCGGCCGCCCGATCGCTCGACGGAGCGGACCGCGCAATTGGTGAGGATTTGCGCGCCTTTGGCGGCCGCGGCCCGCGCCATCGCCGGGACTGCGATAAAGGGCTCGGCCTTGCCGTCGCTCGGCGTGTGCAACGCGGCGCGGAACGGCTTCGCCGCTCCGGGGATGAGCGTCTTCAGCGCCTCGCCGCTAACGAGGCGGGAATCGAGACCCAACGGGACGGCATGCTTGAGCCACTCCTCGTACGTCGCGACATCGGCATCGGTGTCGCAGAGGTAGGCGATGCCCGTCTGCCGAAAGCCCGTTTCGCCGGCGATGCGCGCGTTCATGCCACGCCAGAGCCGGAGACTTTCGATAGCAAGCGGCAACTCGGCCGGATCGCGCCCCATCTGGCGGACCCAGCCCCAGTTTCGCGACGACTGCTCCGCTCCGATCAAACCCTTTTCACACAAGGCCACGCTGACGCCGCGCTCGGCCAGCGAGAGCGCCGTCGAGACGCCGATGATGCCTCCGCCGATGACGACGACGTCCACCTTCGCGGGTAGCTCCTGCGGCGTGACGACGAGATCGGGAATTATTCTGGACAAATCGTCCTCCTTCAGGCGTTCGTCGCCGTATCCTCTTCCGGGCCGACCGGAATAGCGGGCTGCTCCAATTCAGCCTCGCGGACGATCGAGGAAATCGCGCAGGCGATACCAGCCTGCAAACAGCGGCAGGAACCACGGCCTGCCCGCGTAGAAGGGCACGGCGGTGAATGTGTCCCGATCAAAGGCTGACGGCATGTTCTGCTCGCCGAGAATTTTCCGCGCCGTCTGATAGCCGAGATAGGTCATCAGCGCGACGCCGTTGCCGTTGCAGCCGACTGCGAAGTCCGTGCCGTCGCGCGCCCCAAGATGCGCGAGCTTGTCGACCGTCATCGCCACACGCCCGCTCCACGCATGCGTGATCTTCACGCCCGCAAGTTGCGGCCAGATGGTCAACATGCGCATGTAGAGCCGCCTGGCGGCAAGCTTGTCCGGCATGTCGAAGATGCCCGGGCGCGAACCGAACAGAAGTCGCGTCCCGTCGGGCGACGGCCTTGTATAGATCAGGTCACGACGCGTATCGGACACCATGCGGGCGTGCGGAATCAGCTCGGCCAGCAGATCAGCCGGCAGCGGCTCGGTAGCGATCTGATAGCTCTTGACCGGCACGATGCGGCTGGCGAGCCCCGGCGTCGCAGCCGCCCCGGTATAGCCGTTGGTGGTTGCGACGACGTGCGCGGCCCGGATGCTGCCCCGCGCGGTCGGCACGATCTTCTCCCCGCCCACTCCGTCCTGCACCATGCCCGCACGCGCATGCGAGCGCAGCACGACGCCGGCGGCGCGCGCCCGGTCGCGCAGCGCCTTGTGATACTTGCCCGGGTGCAGACCGCCATATTGGTCGATCACCATGCCACCGTGATAATAGTCCGAACCGATTGCGGCCCGCTGATGCGCGCGATCGAGAAAATGCACTGTGACGCCGGTCTTTTCCGCCAGAAGCGCGCCATGCCGCTTCAGGGTTTCGTAGTTGCCCGCCGCGTGAGCGCCGAAAAAACGTCCGGTGAGCGCGAGGCCGGCATCCAGCCTCTCCGTCTCGACCAGCATCTTCAGATAGTCGAAGCTCTCATTGCTTTCGCCGATCAGGCGCGAGAACAGCACGGAGTCGATCCCCTTGATCGCGCCACTCACCACCAGCTTCTGACCGCTCGACACCATGCCGCCCGACCGCGTCGAGGCGCCCTCCCCGATCCGGTCGCCGTCAATGACGACGACCGAGCGCCCGGCGCGCGCCAGATGAGTCGCCGCGTTCAGCCCCGCATAGCCCGAGCCAATGACCACGACATCGGCGCGTTCCGGCAAGGGATCGAGATCGGTTTCCGGTTCGGCAGCCTCCCACCAGTAAGGCGCCTCCTTGAAGTCCTTGGCATAGATATCGTCAAAACGGGGCATGATGGATCGAGCCTTTCCGGCTTGTCTTTCTTTGAACGTGGGACGGCGCGATCAGAGAACCTGACCGAGGAATTCGCGCGTGCGCGGATCTTGCGGATTGTCGAAGAGTTCTGCAGGCGGCGCGCTCTCCACGATCAGGCCATGATCGGTGAAGCAGACACGCTGCGAGACCTCCCGGGCAAACTTCATCTCGTGCGTCACCAGGATGCAGGTAAGACCTTCCTCCACCAGTTCGCGGATGGCGAAGAGCACGTCCTTCACCGTTTCAGGGTCCAGCGCCGCCGTCACCTCGTCGAACAGGATCACCTCCGGCTGCATCGCGAGCGCGCGCGCGATCGCCACGCGCTGCTGCTGCCCGCCGGAAAGTTGCCCCGGAAAGCTGTCGGCTTTCTCGGAGAGCCGCACCTTCTTCAGGAGCTTACGGGCGCGCTCCTCGACTTCGGCGCGGTCGTGTCCGAGCACCTGGATGGGCGCCATCATGATGTTTTGCAGCGCCGTGCGATGCGGAAACAGGTTGTACTGCTGGAACACCATCGCGACCTGATGGCGCAACGCCCGCATCGCCTTGTCGGACTTCAGTTCGTGCACGCGATGCGCCCCGACGCGAATAAAGCCTTCGTCGATGGGAAACAGCCCGTTGATGCAGCGCAGGATGGTGGACTTGCCCGATCCGGAGGGACCGATGATGCAGACGGCCTCGCCTTTCTGCACGAACATCGAGATGCCCTTGAGAACCTCGAAGTCGCCGAAGGACTTGCGGACGTTGTCGAGCTCGATCAGCGCTTCGGTGCGGCTCACAGGCTGTCTCCCTTCACGGCACGTTCGAGCCGGCGCGCAATGGCCGCGATCGGATAGCAGTAGGCGATGAACAGGAAGAGGATGGTCAGGTAGAAATAGACGATCACCCGCTCATTCTCCATGGCGAGCAGGGTGTTGAGGATCGTCAGGACGTCTTGGATGCCGGTGACGGTCGCGAGCGCGGTCGCAATCATCAATAGTGCGTAGAGATTCATCCAGCCCGGGATCATGCGCCGCATCGCCTGCGGCATGATCACGTGGCGATAGATCTGGAAAGTGTTGTAGCCGAGCGAACGTGCCGCCTCCCATTGCCCGCTGTGAACGGACTGGACCGCGCCGCGGATGACCTCGGAGAAATTCGCCGCCGTCGGCAAAGCGAGGCCGATCACGGCTTTCACGAATGGCGGGAATGGAATGGTCGCGCCGAAGACGCGTATCTCGAAAGGCAGGAAATAGAGCGTTGCAAAGAGCAGAACGAGCCAGGGTGAATTGCGCAGGAAGTTCACCAGCAGAAGAGACGGGACTCGGATCAATCCGACCCGCGCAAGCGTCCCAAGACCCATGATCGTGCCGAGCGCGGTCGCCAGTGCCATGGAAGCGATCGAGAGGAGAATATTGAGGACAAAGCCGCCGGTGACCGGCCAACCGCTTGCTGAGCCGGTCAGAAGCAGCGAAAGCCGCACCAGCACTCGGGTCCAGTACACCGAGCCGCCCGTCGCGGCATCGACAGCGATCCAGACCGCCACGCCAAGAGCGATCAGCAACTGGACGGCGCGCTTCTTGTCCTCGTAGTGGAGCACGAAACCCGTCATCAAAGCCCCCGTCCATATCCAGGGAAGGCCATGAAAGCCTCGAGCCTCGCCATCGCGAATGTGAGAATTGACACCAGCACCACATAGATGAGGAGCACGAGGATCATGACCTCCAGCGTGCGAAACGTGTCATTGTAGATCTGCCCGGCGTAGTACATCAGCTCCGGCACGGTGATGACGGACGCCTGCGACGTCGTCTTGAAGAGATTGGTCAGGATGTTCGTCAGCCCCGGCAGGCAGATGCGGGTCGCGATCGGCGCCTCGATGCGCCAGAAGCGGGCCCATCGGCCGTACCCGAGTGACCGCGCCGCATCGACGATCGACCGCGGCATGGTTTCGATCCCTGAGCGAAAGGCTTCGATGGCCAGTGCGCCGCCGAACAGACTGAGCGAGATCGCAGCGCAAGCAAACGCGCTGAGCAGCGGCACCGACAGCCCGGTCGACGGATCGGTCACCTTGAGACCGAGGGTCGAGAGCGTGAAATAGGCAAAGAGCATCTGTAGCAGCGGCGGCGTGTTGCGAAACACCTCGACGAACAGCTCAATCAGGGCGTCGAGCCAGAATATCCTCAAGGTGAAGCCGAGAGCTCCGAGCATGCCGATGAGGATGGCAGCGCTCGACGAGAGCGCCGCCAGCTTCAGCGTGTTGACGACACCGATCAGCAGCCATCGCTGGTACGCCGGATCCGCGAGCCAGGAATAATCGAGACCTAACAAGGGCTGCTGCTCCGTGTCCGTCGGTTCTACTTCGCGGAAGCAGCCTTTGCCCGCGCAGCGATGTAGTCGGAGTGCGGCATGCCGAACTCGGTCTCCCACGCAATCAGCTTACCTTCCGCCTCGGCCTTGCCGATGGCCTTGTCGACGGCCTGACGGAACTCAGCGTCGTCCTTGCGGACGCCACCGGCCATCGGCTGGAATTCATAGGGTGCAACGGCGATCTTGTAGCCCGTCCAGTCGGCTTCCTTGAGCTTCTGCTGAAGCGTCATGTCGTCGAAGACAAAGCCGATGCAGCGATTGTCCTTCAGCGCGCGATAGGCTTCCGGCTGCGTCTTGAAGGCGACGAGCGTGATCCCGAACTCCTCAGTCATCTTCTTGTTGTAGTAGGAGCCCTGAATGCCGCAGACCGACTTGCCTTTCAGCTCTTCCCACTTCGAGATCGTGGTCTCCTTGGCCATCAGCACCGATGGGCCGGCGGCGGAAACATATTCCGTCGTGAAGTCGATGACCTTGGCACGCTCGGCCGTGACGCCGAGCGTGGCGAAGATCGCATCGATACGGCCGGCGGTCAGAAAATCGATACGATTGGCAGCGATGACCGGCACGAGCTCGATCTTGTCCTCGGAGCCGAGGAGCTCCTTGGCGACGTACTTGGCGAGCGAGACTTCAAAGCCGACGACTTCGCCCTTGTCGTTCAGATAGCCGTAGGGCACGTAGTCATTCTTCACGCCGACGATCAGCTTGCCGCGTGCCTTGACGTTCTCGAGCGTCCCCGCCACGGCGGCGCCAGCAACGAAGAAGGTCGCGAGCGCGAGGGCAGAAACGCCCATCATCCTATTGAAGCCTGTCATCCTGTTCCTCTGGATAAATCAGGGCCTTCGGGCGCTGTTGCCGCAGCGCCGCGTCAGCCCGTCAGCTTTGTGCGAATGCAGAAATCGGGTCGCTCAAAGAATATGCACCTTTCTCAAGCGACCTAATTTTCATCATTGGAGGCTGATATTTTTCATTAGACAAGTTGCCAGCGGCATTTTTTTCATATTATGAGAATTTATGCGTCCCACCGCACAGCCACCCTCCGGTGGAGCCCAACTGCTCGACAGGACTGTCGTCCTGCTGGATCTCGTCGCCGATGGCGGAGTCGACGGCCTGTCGTTGAAACAATTGGCGGCACGCTCGGGGCTCAACACCGCCACCTGTCACCGCATCCTCAACACGCTGGTCGGCCACAAGCTACTCGCGCGCGACGACAAGAAACGGCGCTACCGGTTGGGTGCGCGCATGGCGATCTACGGCGTGCGCGCGGCCCGCGGCCCCGGAATCATCAGCCGCTGCGAGGTCGCGCTGACCCGGCTGAGGCGGCGCACCGGTGACACGACCCATCTCATGGCCCGCTTCAATCACGATTCAGTCTGCCTCGACCGGCGCGACGGCGAATGCATCGTGCCGACGCTGACGGGATCGATCGGCGGCTTCGTGCCCCTCGGCGTCGGCCCCGGCGCGATCGCGATGCTCGCATTCCTCGACGAGGACGAGCAGGATTACATCATCCGCGCCAATCTGGGGCGCTACGCATCCTATCGCAACCTCACCGAGGACAAGGTTCGGCAGTTGATCGCCGATACCCGCCGGCGGGGCTACGCGGTGGATATGGGCGAGCTCATTCCGGGAATTGCCGGTGTGGGCATGCCGATCATGACGCCGGGAGAAAAGCCGGGCGCAGCGCTCAGCTTCACGCTGCTCTGCGCCAAGGTCGGGCCCGGCGTCATCGAGCGTTATGGCGCCCTCCTCGAGGAGGAGATCAACGCCATCGTCGGTCAGTAGGGCGGATGGGGAGCGTACGCCGGCATGTAGGTCGGGGCCGGCAATCCGAAATTTGGGTGGAGATCGAGCGCGTCATCGCGATTGGACGATCACGTGACCGATTGCCTCATCACAGACGCGCCGACAGTTACATGATTCGAACCCAGGTGCCTTTGCATGCGGAGGATCTCAGGGCAGCATCGATAAATTTCACACCTGCGAGGCCATCCTCTACGGTCGGGAAAATCACCTGGGGATCCAGCTTGTCACCGGCGCGTGCCGCGCGGATGGCACGCGCGGCCTCGGCGTAGATGGTTGCGAAACCTTCGAGGTAGCCCTCGGGATGACCGGAGGGGATGCGGGTGACGCGGGCCGCCTCTTGCAAAGCGCCGCTGCCGCCACGTGTCACGAGCCGCTTCGGCTGGCCGTAAGGCGTGAACCATAGCTGGTTCGGATTCTCCTGCGCCCATTCGAGGCCACCCTTGCTGCCGTAGACGCGCAGCGTGAGCCCATTCTCATTGCCGACGGCGACCTGGCTCGCCCACAGCATGCCCCTGGCTCCACCTTTCCACTTGAGAAGGATCTGAACATCATCGTCGAGGCGCCGGCCCTCGACGAAGGTGGATAATTGGGCGAGCAGTTCGTCGAGCTCGAGGCCGGTGACGAAGCAGGCGAGATTATAGGCGTGGGTGCCGATGTCGCCGATACATCCGCCGGCGCCGGACCGAGCCGGGTCCGTGCGCCATGCCGCCTGCTTCTGGCCGCTCGCCTCCAACCGCTCCGTCAGCCAATCCTGGAGATATTCAGCCTGGACGAGCCTGACCTCACCGAGCTCGCCATTCGCGACCATGGCCCGAGCCTGCCGGACCATGGGATAACCCGTGTAATTGTGCGTGACCGCGAATACCCTGCCCGTCTTCCTGACCAACGCCACGAGCTCCTCGGCTTCCGTGACGGTCGTCGTCAACGGCTTGTCGCAAATGACGTGAATTCCGGCTTCCAGGAAGGCTTTCGCGACCGGACTGTGCATGTGGTTGGGTGTCACGATCGAGACCGCCTCGATACCGTCCGCACGAGCGGCTTCCGCCTTCGCCATCTCCTCGAACGAGCCGTAGGCGCGGTCGTCGGCGATGCCGAGCTCCTGTGCGGAGGCTTTGGCCCGGACCGGATCCGAGGAAAGCGCACCGGCCACGAGCTCGAACTGGTCGTCGATGCGCGCGGCAATGCGATGGACTGCGCCGATGAAGGCTCCCTGGCCGCCGCCGACCATGCCGAGCCGGATACGACCGCGATTGCCGGCTTCGTTGCTTGCGTCGATGGTCATGTCTTGTCCTCGCTCATGAGAGGCCGAGCATCTTGCGGTTCGCTGCGTCGTCGGTGCCGGCACCCGCGAAATCGTCGAAGGCTTTCTCCGTAACGCGGATGATATGGCTCTTGATGAATTCGGCACCTTCGCGGGCACCTTGCTCGGGATGCTTCAGTGCACACTCCCATTCGAGCACGGCCCAGCTGCCGTAATCGTATTGCGTGAGCTTCGAGAAGATGGCGCCGAAATCGACCTGACCGTCGCCGAGCGATCGAAAGCGGCCGGCACGGTCGACCCAACTCTGGAAGCCGCCATAGACTCCCTGGCGGCCGGTGGGGTTGAACTCGGCGTCCTTGACGTGGAACGCCTTGATGCGCTCGTGGTAGATGTCGATGTAGTCGAGATAATCGAGCTGCTGCAGAACGAAGTGCGACGGATCATAGAGCAGGTTCGCGCGCTTGTGGCCGTTCACCCGCTCGAGAAACATCTCGTAGGAGATGCCGTCGTGAAGGTCCTCACCAGGATGAATCTCATAGGCGAGATCAACACCGTGCTCGTCGGCATAATCGAGGATCGGCCGCCAGCGCCTGGCAAGCTCGTCGAAGGCGGCCTCGATGAGGCCGGCCGGTCGCTGCGGCCAAGGGTAGACATAGGGCCAAGCAAGCGCACCGGAGAAGGTCGCTTGTGCAGTGAGCCCGAGCCGGCTGGAGGCCAGGATCGCGCGCTTGACCTGGTCGACGGCCCACTCCGTGCGCGCCTTGGCGTTGCCACGCACCTCCGGAGCGGCAAAGCCGTCGAATGCCGCGTCATAGGCTGGGTGAACGGCAACGAGCTGGCCCTGCAGATGGGTCGAGAGTTCGGTGATCGTAAGCCCGTGGCGGGCCGCAATCCCCTTCACCTCGTCGGCGTAGTCCTGCGACTCCGAGGCATTCTTCAGATCGAAAAGCCGCCCATCCCAACTCGGAATCTGAACCCCCTCGTAGCCGAGCGAGGCTGCCCATCCGCAGATCGAATCGAGAGAATTGAACGGCGCTGCGTCGGCGGCGAACTGAGCGAGAAATATCGCCGGTCCCTTGATCATCTTCATCGAATGCGTCCTTGTATCCGGGATGCTTTGGCATCACGCGCCTGCTGAACTCGATCCCCCCCACCAAACTTCGCTTGCCCGTGCTGGTTCCCGCCGACAGAGCGGGCACTTCATCCTAACGCCCACACGGAGCGGTCAGCTCTGGGGGGGCTGTCCTGTGTCAGAACGTCTCCTCGGCCCACAATGCCATCGCATCGACATCGGACAGCGGCGCCGGTCGCTCTACGCGCGAGTGCACCACAATCTCTCCACCCTCGACGCTGGCCTTGAGGATCGCGTGCTTCACCTCCAGCGCGTGGCTCGCCAGCGCGCCGGAGGCGCGGTGTGGCGTGTCGTTTAGCACTGCACTTGCGAGTTCGGCGACGCCCAGGCAACGATAGTTAGCCTGGTTCGGTATGTGATCGGCCCAATTCGGCGAGCGCCAGTTGGGCTTGCCGAACGGCCGGTCGTCCGCTGTGACAGAGATCCAGTCGCCACCCTTCTCGGTGTATTGCACCGCGCCGCCGAAGAAGTTGGGGTCCGGCACACGCAGCGAACCCTCGGTGCCGTAGAGTTCGATCGGCGGATGTCCGTGTTTCCAGACGTCCCAGCTCATTGCAAAGATGATGTCGGCACCCGATTCGAAATGCAGCAGCGACATGACCGTCGTCGGGGTTTCAACCGCGATGGTCTTGCCGTTCATCGGCCCCTTCGAGGTGACGAGTCGCGAAGCAAAGCCGGAGCTCGCACGCCCCTGCACCCGTGCGACCGGACCCAACAGGTTGATCAGCGCTGCAAGGTAATAGGGCCCCATGTCGAGGATCGGCCCGCCGCCACGTTTGAAGAAGAAGGTCGGATCGGGGTGCCAGTGCTCCATGCCATGCGACATCAGAAAGCAGGTACCGTAGAGCACCCTGCCGATCCGACCCGTATCGATAAACTCGCGCGCAATCCGTCCACCGCCGCCAAGAAAAGTATCCGGCGCGCAGCCGAGCTTCAGGCCGCGGCGCGCCGCCTCCGCGACCAAGGTCGCAGCGTCGTTGGCCTCGATCGTGATCGGCTTCTCGCCGAATACGTTCTTGTCCGCGGTCAACGCAGCGTGGCTTATCGCAAAATGTGCGTCCGGCGTGGTCAGGTTCACGACGATCCGGATGTCGGGACGCGCCAACAGCGCGTCGATCGATAAGGCCTCGATACCGAACTGCGCTGCCTGGGCTTGCGCGGCTTCAGGCCGAATATCCGCGCAAGCGATGAGCCTGAGATCGCGAAATTTCGGCATGTTCTGCATGTAGATCGTCGAGATGTTGCCGCACCCGACGATGCCAACTCCGAGCGTGCTCATGATCCCCTCCCCGTCACGTCCATGACGACACGGTCTCACGCGCCCGCCGCGCGAAGCGGGCGACGTCGTTCGGCTTGTCGTGCTCAGCGACGAACAGGGAGACCTTGGCATCTTTCATCGCCGCGCACAGCGCCGGCCAGTCCATGATGCCGTGCCCGGGATCGGCCCATCCGTCCTCATCGGTGCACTGCCCCGACGGCGCAAGATCCTTGATGTGACACGCGACCAACCGCGGCGCATGTTTCTTGATCTCGGCAACCGGATTCCCGCCGCCGCGCACGATCCAGGCGAGATCGGCCTCCCAGACCAGATCGGGAGCCTCCTCGAACAGGCATTCGAGATAGGTCTTGCCGCTTTCGCTGCGGCCATACTCCCAATGATGATTGTGCCAGCCGAATTTGAGCCCCTCGCCGGTCACCACCTTTCCGATGTCGGCAAGCTCGCGCCCGATGCTGCGCCATTCCTTTTCGCCTCCCTCACGCTCGCCCAGCGGCGGGGCCGGCGCAAAGATGGTCTCGATGCCCAGCCCCTTGCACATCCTCACCGTGCCAACCGCATCCTCACGCAAGCGGTCGAGGCCAACATGGGCACTCGGCGCGATCATCCCGTGGACCTCAAGAAGCCTCCTCAGCGTCTCGGGATCGTTGAACAGGCCGCCCCAAGGTTCGACCATCGTGTAGCCGAGGCTGGACAGCAGGGCGAATTGTGCCTCGAGTGAGGCGATGGAGCGGGCTGAATAAAGCTGGATGGAGAAACGGTCGATCGGCTTGGTCATGTCTCGCTTTCTGCTGGTAAGGATTTAACAGGCTGCTGAAAAAGATGCCTTGGATGATGATTTTCGTAATATGCGGCTTGAAAACGAAGCCAGCGATGGGCCTCGATGAGCTCCGCATGCGCTGTATAGGTGGGGTTGGTGGCTCATTTTTGACGCTCCAGACGGATTCATCCCGTCGCGGCCAGCAGCTTTGGGATGCGAACGAGGTTGTAGGCTGCGGCGGTGAACACGAAGAACCACTCGACCAGGCCGCGGCCGCGATGGCGCGTCTTGCGCAGGCCGCCAACCGTCTTGATCCACCCGAACGGCTCCTCGATCAGCTTGCGTTTGATGGTGCTGATCCGATAGCCGGGATGGCGGGTGGTGCGCGCGTCGATCGCCGAGCGGCGGTTGGTGTCGTTCTGCGAGACATGCGGCGTGCAGCCGCGCTCGCGGCAGCCGGCGACGAAGTCGGCAGTGTCGTAGTTCTTGTCGCCGCCGACCGTGCTACCGGGCCGGGCATTGTCCTCGATCATGTCGAGCGCAGTCGCGCGCTCGGCGGTGCCGTTGGCCTCGGTCAACCGCGCATCGACGATGAGTCCGTTGCGATTCTCCGTCATCAGATGCCCCATGTGGCAGAGCTTGGCCTCCTTGCCAGCACCCTTGCGGAACAGGCGGGCGTCGGGGTCCGTCGTCGAGGAATGCGTGGCGTTCTTGCGCTTCTCGCCATGGAAGTCGCGCTCGGCATTGCGGGAGCCGCGATCCTTTCCCGCGGGCGGATCGCCAGCGTCCTTCGGCACGAAGCTCTTCATGCTGGCCCAGGCCTCGATCAGCGTACCGTCAACCGAAAAGTGCTCGCTGGACAGCAGTCCTCGCACCTGCGGCAGGTTCAGCACGGCGACGAAGAACTTGGCGGCGATGTCGCCGTCGAGCAGCCGATCCCTGTTCTTGCAGAACACGGTCGGATTCCACACCGCGTCATCCATCGAAAGACCGACGAACCAGCGAAACAGCAGATTATAGTCGAGCTGCTCCATCAACTGCCGTTCCGAACGCACCGTATAGAAGGCTTGCAGCAGCAGCGCTCGCAAAAGCCGCTCCGGCGGGATCGACGGCCGACCTTCGCGCGAGTAAAGCCTGCTAAAATCGCGCGACAACTCTTTCAGCGCAGCGTCGACCAGGTCGCGGATCGCACGCAGCGGATGATCCGCCGGAACACGCTGCTCCAATCGCACGTAGCTGAATATGCCTTCCGACCGCTGATCTGCCCCGCGCATCGCAATCCCCAGCCCCAAGGAATCAAGCAAATGCAGGGAATCACAATCCGCGCGTCGCGCGAAGCGACTTTTTCAGCAGCCTGTTAAAGGCGCTGGCCGCTCGTCTCATCGAACAGCGACATGGCGTCGACGGGGAAGCGGACGGTCAACGTGTCCCCCACACGCATTGGCGCGTCCGCATCATGGCGGAAGGAGAAGGCGGCGCCATCAGCAAGGCGGCACCAGATCAATGTGTCGGCACCCATCGGCTCGACCATTTCGACGCGCGCGGACACCGAGGATGGATCGCTGGACGCCGTCAGTTCGATGTGCTCGGGCCGGATGCCGAGAACGGCCGGCGCGTCGGTCGTCTGGCTATGCAAGGCATAGCCGTTCAGACCGATCCGGTTTGCGCCGACGACAAACGCGAGCTCGCTGCCACACGCGAGCCGGCCGGGAATGAAGTTCATCGCCGGTGAGCCGACGAAAGAAGCGACGAAGCGGTTCACGGGTTCGCGATAGATCTTCCTCGGCGTATCGAGCTGCTGGATCACGCCACCCTGCATCACCGCGATCCGGTCCGCCAGCGTCAGCGCCTCGATCTGATCGTGCGTCACGTAGATCATCGTGGCACCCAGCCGTGCGTGCAGCCGCTTGATCTCGACTCTGAGCTCGGCACGCAGCTGGGCGTCGAGATTGGAGAGCGGCTCGTCAAACAGATAGACGCCCGCATGGCGCACCAGCGCTCGCCCGATTGCGACACGCTGGCGCTGCCCGCCGGAAAGCTCGCTGGGACGGCGGTCGAGAAGATTGGTGAGCCGCAGGATCTGCGCGGCCTCTCCGACGCGGCGCTCGATCTCGTCTCGCGGCGTGCCCGCGACCGTCAGCCCGAACGACATGTTCCGGCGCACGCTCATGCGTGGATAGAGCGCGTAGCTCTGGAACACCATTGCGATGCCGCGATCCTTCGGCTCTGCCCATGTGACATCCCGGCCGCCGATATGGATCTCGCCACCCTTGGCCTCGATCAGCCCGGCGATCGCATTGAGCAATGTCGACTTGCCGCAGCCGGAGGGCCCGAGCAGCACGAGGAATTCGGACTCGCCGACATGGAGATTGAGATTCTCCAGCACCTTCAGGCCGCCAAAGCCGATCTGCAGGCCTCTGATATCGACGTCCGATTTCTGCATGCTGCGTCAGCCTTTCACGGCACCGGCGGCAATGCCGCGCACGAACCACCGACCGGAACCGAAATAGACAACGAGCGGCAACAGCGCGGTCAGCAGCGTCGCAGCCATGTCGACATTGTAGGCGCGCTCGCCTTGCGTCGAGTTGACGATGTTGTTGAGCTGAACCGTCATCGGCAGATTGTCGCGGCCGGCGAAGACAAGCCCCAGGATGAAATCGTTCCAAATTCCGGTGGTCTGCAGGATCACCGCGACCACGATCATGGGGGTGGCCATCGGCATCATGATCCGCGCATAGATCTGATAGAAGCCGGCGCCGTCGACACGGGCGGCCTTGAACAACTCGACCGGCAACGATGCAAAATAATTGCGGAACAGCAGCGTCATGGTGGGAAGGCCGAAGATCGTGTGAATCATCACGATGGTTGAGAGCGATTGCCCGAGTCCGGCGAAGGAGAACACGCGAACCAAAGGATAGATGAACACCTGATAGGGAATGAAGGCGACCACCATCATCGCACCGAACAGCACGTTGGCGCCGCGCACACGCCATAGCGACAGCGCATAACCGGTGAGCGAGCCGACCAGGATGGAGAGGACAACCGACGGCACCAGGATACGCAGCGAATTGAGAAAGCCGATCTTGATACCTTGGCAGGTCAGACCCGTGCAAGCCGAACTCCAGGCCTTGACCCATGCGTCGATGCTGGGAGCTGCGGGCAAGGCCAACAAATTGCCCTGTCGGATCTCGACCATCGGCTTCAACGACGTGACTACCATCACATAGAGCGGAAGCAGGAAGTAGAGCGCGGTAATGAAGATAAAGGCATACAGGCCCCAGCGCGCCGGGGTCATGCGCTTGCTCCGCCGCGCCGCGGACAAAGGCTGCACCAAGGCGGTCATCGCATCTCTCCCTTGCGCGCGCGCCAGTAAAGATAGGGAGCGACCACCGCGATCACCGTAATCAGCATGGTGGTCGCTGCCGCCGTCGCAAGTCCGATGTTGGCGCGCTCGAACAGATGATCCATGACGAATTTTGCCGGCACCTCCGAGGCGATGCCCGGCCCGCCATTGGTCATCGCGACCGAGAGATCGTAGAGGCGCACCACGCCCGTCGAGAGCAGCACCGCGGCAGTCGCAAAGCTGGCACCCATCATCGGGATGATGATCGACACATAGACCCGCCATTTCGGCAGGCCGTCGACCCGCGCCGCCTTCCAGATTTCGTCGTCGACGCCGCGCAGGCCGGCGAGCATGATCGCCATCACCAGCCCCGAAGCCTGCCAGACGCCGGCAATGACCAGGCAATAGATTGCGGTCTCCGGCCGTACAATCCAGTCGAAGGTGGCGCCTTCGAAGCCCCAGCTGCGCAACACATGCTGGATGCCGAGCGTGGGGTTGAGCAGCCATTGCCAGACCAACCCCGTAACCACGAATGACATCGAATAGGGATAGAGATAGATCGAACGGATCGTATCTTCGGCGCGCACCCGCTGATCGATCGCAACCGCCAGCAGGAAGCCGATCAGAAGCGTGAGGGAAACGAACAGCACACCGTAGATGACGATGTTGTGGACCGAGGTGATCCAGCGGTCGTTGCCGAGCAACAGCTGATATTGGCGGAGCCCGACGAAATTGCTGTTCGGCAGCATGCGCGAGTTGGTCAGCGACATCCAGACGGTCCAGCTGGTGGCGCCGATATAGACGACGAACATCACCACCAGCGCCGGCAAGAGCGCGGAGATCGCGGACAGTCGGGAACTCAGCGCAAGACGCATGACATCGCCGGATTGAAGAGAAGTCGACGGGGAGTAAGGGCGACCGACAGTTCGCCGGCCGCCTTTGGTGACATCACTCCTGGGACTTCAGCACCGCTACGACCTTGGCTGAAAATTCATCGGCACTCATATTGGTGTTCCAATATTGCGAGATGGCATCCTGCAGCGCACCGATCGTCGCCGGCGGTGCCAGCATGTCGCCGGACGGCATTTGCTGGGCTTTGTCTGCGACATAGCGCATACCCTTCTGGGCGCAAGCGTCGAGTGCAGATGTATCGACATCGCTACGTACGGGAATCGAGCCCTTCTTCAGCGCGAATTGGATCTGGGTCTCGGGCGTCAGCATCAGTCTCGCCAAGGTCATCTGCGCCTTGGTCGTGGATGAATCCTTCGCCTTCGGGAAGACGAACACGTCGCCGCCCATCACGTAGCCGCCGCTGCCATTGGATAGCACCGTGCAGCCATAGTCCTTGTCGGCGACCTTGCCCGCCGCAACGAATTCGCCCTTGGCCCAGTCGCCCATGATCTGCATTCCGGCCTTGCCCTGGATGACGAGATTGGTCGCGTCATTCCAGTTGCGGCCGGGCGCGCCGGCATCGACATAGTCCTTGAGCTTCTTGTAGGTGACGGCGACCGCCTTGAATTCGGGGCTCCCCGCCAGCGAGACGTCGCGCTTGCCGAGGATGCCGGTCCACATCTGTGCGCCACCAACGCCGATCATGACCGCATTGAACAGGTTTTGCTCCCAGTTCTTCTGACCCGAGAAGGCCAGCGGGATCACCTTTCCGTCGGCCTTAAGCTTGTCGAGAATGGCGAGAGCGTCAGTCCAGGTCTTCGGCTCGGCAGCGCCAACGGAGGCCAGCACGGTCTTGTTGTACCAGAGCCAATTCTGACCGTGGATGTTGATCGGCACCGCATACATCTTGCCGTTGCGAGTTGCCGCGGCAACGATCGCGGCAGGCATGACACCCCTCCAATTGCCCTCAGTCGCGACCGCATCGACATCGGCAAGCAGATCGCCTTCCACCAGTTCATCAAACTGCTTGCCGGTGTTGAGCTGCATCGCAGTCGGAGGATTGCCGGCAACGGTGCGGCTGATCGCGGCGTTTCGCGCGTTGGCGGCGCCGGCCACGGCGCTATCGACCCACGTCCCACCGGCCTTGGTGAACTGATCGGCGAACACCTTCACCGCGGCGGCCTCTCCACCGGAGGTCCACCAATGAATCACCTCGGCCTTCATCTCTTCTGCCGAGACCGGCGCTCCAGCCAAGGCAATGGCGGCAATCGCCACTGATGCGAACAGCGTGCGCTTCATCATTCCCTCCCTGATCTGCCTTTGCAGGCTTTGCATTCGGCTTTCGGCCTTTAAGGGCTCATTGCTTTACCGAATGTAATCGATTACATGAAGGCTAGCAGAACTCCTGGCTTTTGCAAGCGCCGTTGCGCCTCCGAGAGGACGAGCCTTTCCATGGCAAAACGAAGCAGAACGACGCGCCCAAAGGCCACCAAGATCGCCGATGTCGCGCGACTGGCAGGAGTTTCGGTTGCGACCGTCAGCCGGACGCTGGCGCGCCCCGAGGTCGTGATTGAGGAAACCCGCACACGCGTGCTCGCCGCGGTGCGCGAGACCGGCTACGCGCCCAACATTTCCGCAAGGAACCTGCGCGCCCGAAAGACCATGGTCGTGCTGGTGGCGGTGCCCGACATCGCCAACCCCTTCTTCGCTGAGGTCCTGCAGGGCATCGATGATACGCTATCGGCCGCCGGTTATGGACTCATCATCGCCAATCTAACCGGCTCGCCGGAGAAGGAGGCGCGCTACGTTGATCTGGTCTGCGCCGGCCAAGCCGACGGCGTGCTGCTCTTGTGCGGCCATGTGATGCGCAGCCCCGACCGCGACTTGCTCGAGGCGCGCGTGCCGCTCGTCGCCGCTTGCGAGTACATTTCCGGCGAAAGCTTCCCCCAAGTCACAATCGACAATGTCGGGACCGCCAGCGAGGCGGTGCGACACTTGGTTGAGCTCGGACACACAAGCATCGCCTATCTGTCCGGACCGAAATCCAACATTCTCGAGCAGCAGCGTTTCGAAGGCTATCGTCAGGCTTTGCGCGAGGCGGGTATTGCGGCTGAGGCAGACTTGATTCTGCCCGGCGATTTCACCTTCCGTACCGGCGTCGAGGCCGGCCGGGCGCTGCTGGCGCTCGGACCCGCGGCGCGTCCCACCGCCCTGTTTGCAGCCAATGACGAGATGGCGATCGGCCTTATCAAGACCGTGCACGCGGCCGGCCTGCAAGTCCCGGACGATCTCTCCGTCGTCGGCTTTGACGGCATTGCCTATGCCGACTATTGCGAGCCGACCTTGACAACCATCGTCCAGCCCCGCCGCGACCTCGGAGCCACCGCCGCAGCCGAACTAATTGCGCTGATGACGACCGGCAAGACGGGGCAGCGGAAGGACATCAATCTTCCTGCCACGCTGATGCTGCGCGACAGCACGCGTCCGCCGCGGAAGAGTCCCGGCGATTCATCCCAGGGCGCGAAGGACTACGACCCGGGCAGCGCGACGCCAGTCAGCTCGCGCAGCCTGCCGACCAGAGCGTCCTGAAACCCGGCGTCCGTTGCTTCGCTGGCCGGCTGCTGCTCCTGTAAATGATGCCAATAGCGACCACTGACCAACGCGGCGGGGTCGTTGCTTACGGCCAACCAGGTTTGTGTCTTCTGTCCTGTCGCGATATCGACCGGGGCGCCTGAGCCGCCCATCCTTGTGCGCGCCCAGCCGGGATCAACCGCGTTGCTCAGGACCTGCGGCCAACGTCGCGCCAGCGCGAACGCAAGCGCAACGACGTGAAGCTTGCTCTCGGCATAAGCCTTTGCAGCATCCCAGGACCTCTTCGTCCAGTCGAGATCATTCAGCGACCCCTCCCCGCCGCGATGCAAGCCGCTGCTGAGATAGACCAATCTGGCGGGGCGCTCGATCAGCGCCGTCAACATGTAGGGCGCAAGGGTGTTGATCGCCAATGTGCTCGCATGGCCTTCCAGAGTCGAACCTCGATTCGGCTGCGTGTAGACACCGGCGTTGTGAATGACGGCATCCATGCGCCCGATCGCGTTCACCTGATCCGCGATGCTCCTGGTCTCGGTGCCGTTCTGGAGATCGCCGATCACAACAGCCTCAGCGCGAGGGGCGAGCTCTTCGAGCGCCGCGGCGCGATCGGCCGAACGTGCGTGCAGCACCACGCGGTGACCTTGGTCGAGGAGCGATTGCGCCGCCGCCCGGCCAAGCCCGTCGGTGCTGCCAGTGATGAAAACGATTGCCATGCGGTGCTCCTCTGGGCGTTTCAGGCCGACACTCCACCGATGGCATCTGCGGGGCAAGCTGCTTGACCGACGGCCGCATGGCGAGCTTGGGGATTATCCTATCGTCGTGGATGATTGAAGCTTTCCGTCCGTCAGATACCCCAGCGTAGCGCCGCCGTATGCACCTGGGCATCCCACAATTCTTTTGACCGGCCATCGAGCACTGAGACAGTGATGGAGGCACCCGCCATATCCAGGGACGTCACATAGGAACCGGTCAAGAAACGTGTCGCCGTGATCCCCGCCCCGTCCAGAATGCGCTTGGCGCTATTGACCATCAGATAGAGTTCGATCAGTGGCGTTGCGCCGAACCCGTTGACCAGAAGCAGAACCTCGCTGCCCTTGCTCGGCGCAAGATCACCCAGGATCGCATTGAGCATCTCGGCAGCGATGGCATTGGCGGACGCCAGCGGCACTCTGCGGCGACCCGGCTCGCCGTGAATGCCGACCCCCATTTCCATTTCATTATCGGCCAGGGTGAAATTCGGCCGGCCCGCTGCCGGAACGGTGCACGGCAGGAGCGCCACGCCCATCGAGCGTGTGCGCCGATTCACGTCATCGCCGAGCGTCTTGAGCGCGGCAAGCGGCATGCCTTTTTCGGCCGCGGCACCGACCATCTTTTCCACGATCAGCGTGCCTGCAACACCGCGCCGACCGGTCGTGTAGGTCGACTTCTCGACCGCGACGTCGTCGTTGGTCACCACGCTGGCGATCTCGCGTCCGGCCATCTCGGCGGCCATGGTGAAATTCATCACATCGCCTTCGTAGTTCTTGACGATGAAGAGCACGCCTGCCCCGGTGTCGACGGCCTCGGCCGCCTCGATCATCTGATCCGGCGTCGGCGAGGTGAAGACCTGGCCCGGACAGGCGGCATCGAGCATGCCGTGACCGACGAAGCCCGCATGGAGCGGCTCGTGTCCCGAGCCGCCGCCCGAGATCAGCGCGACCTTGCCCGGCTTCAGGGTACGGCGGCGCACGAACTTCCTGTCGCCGCCGAGCAGCAGGATATCGGCATGCGCCGCAGCCAATCCTTCGAGACTCTCTTCGAGCACCGCATCCGTGCTGTTGATCAGCTTTTTCATGGCGTCCTCCCGGTTATCTTTTTTGCAGTCACAATTCGTCAGCCGATGCTTTCGGCGTAGCGTGCGAGCTGGGCAGCGAAGTCGACGATGAGCTGCTCGAGCGCGCGATTCTTCTTGTCGTCACCGAGATCGGGCACCGTCACGGTCACGACGCGGGTGCGCGCCTCGCGATGGGCGCCGCGCAACCGTCCCGGATGTGCGCGACCATAGGCTTCGAGGAAAGCCGCACGCTCGGCACCGGCGAGATGGCAGACCTCGAAGATGATGGGGACATGCTTCGCCGGAATCGGCACCAGATAGGCCGGATTGGTGATCTGGCTGACGAAGGAGCGGTTCTTGCCGAGCGCCGCCGCGAGCTTCAACCGCGTACCGGACGGCCGGTTGTCGAGGGCCCGCCGCAGGATCAGTTTGTAGTCCGCGACGTTGCTGTCGCCCGGCCGGCTTGTGTCCTCGCCTGCGTCGTCGCTCATGCGGTCACCCCGGCGATCGCAGCCTTGAGCCGTGCCACCGCAATCGGCGAGACCGAGAGCGTCGTCAGGCCCGTCGCCAGTAGCGCTTTCGTCAAGCGCGTATCGGCCGCCGCATCGCCGCAGAGCGAGACCTCGACGCCGCGCTTGCGCCCGGCCTCGACGGTCCGCGCGATCAGCGCCAGCACCGCGGGATGACCGGCATCGTTGAGGTCGGCGACAGCGCCGATGTCGCGCGCCGCAGCCATCGTATATTGGGTCAGGTCGTTCGACCCGATGGAATAAAATGCAGCGCCAAAATCCTCCGCGCAGAGCGCTGCCGCCGGGACCTCGACCATGATGCCGAGCGGTGGCCGCGCGCAGGCGATGCCTTCTGCCGTCAGCATCGCAAACTCCGCATCCAGCATGGCGTTGGCACGATCGAGCTCGGCGGGGACCGCAATCATCGGCAACATCACCTTCAACGTGCCATGGACGGCCGCACGGCACAGCGCCCGCAACTGCACGCGAAACACCTCCGGCCGCGCAAGCGAGAGCCGGATCCCGCGCAGGCCCAGAAACGGATTGCGCTCGCTATCGACCGTCAGGCCGGCAATTGGCTTGTCACCGCCGGCATCGAGCGTGCGGATCGTCACCGGCCGTCCCGCAGCCCATTCGAGAATGCGTCGATAGACCGCGTATTGCGCATCCTCACCGGGCAAGCCCCTCGATCCCTCGAACAGAAATTCGGTCCGCACGAGTCCGATGCCGTCGCAAATAGCGGGATCGAGGCCTTCGACATCTTCGGGCGCTGCGACGTTGAGAAGGACGGCGATGCGCCGGCCGTCGGCCGTCACAGCCGGCTTGAGGCGGCCCGCGTCGGCAGCGATCTGCGCTGCATTCGCCGCCGCCATCCGATGCTCGAACAGGCGGCGCGTTTCGGGCTGGGGATCGAAAATCACGGTGCCGGTATCGCCGTCGACAAGCGCCAGCGACGGCGGCTGTCCGTTCCATGGCAATGGACCCAATCCGACCACCATGGGAGCGCCGCGCGATCGCGCGAGCATCGCGACATGCGACGACGGCGATCCGCTCGCGAGCGCAATGGCGCCACCGCGGGTCCAGTCGACTGCCAGGAATGTCGACGGCGAAATATCATCGCCCGTGACGACGGAATCGCCGGAGATCCTTGCGACCTGATCCGCGCCGTTCAAACCCGCAAGCACGCGATCGCGAATGTCGACCAGATCGGCAGCACGAGCCCTGAAATATTCCTCATCCGCGGCGTGATAGCCCGCAATCTCCACGTCCAGCGCTGCGCACCAAGCCTCATCGGCAGCCGTGCCGCCCGCAATGGCTTCGTAAGCTCCCTCCGAAAGCGCATCGTCACCGAGCATCGCGACCTGGAATTCCAGGATCTCCGCGGCTTCGCCATGAACCGTCGCGATCAGTTCGGCGAGCTCTGTGGCTGCCCCATCGATCGCCGCCTTCAGCGCCGCGGCCTCCTGCGCGGGATCACCCTTGGTCACCCTGCTCGCCACAGCGCTCGTCAGCACGGCGACCGGGCCGATGGCGAGGCCAGGCGAAGCAGGATGGCCGGTGAGATGGATCTCGCCCACGATTTTACGCCTCGCCGAAACCATCATGCACCAGCGCCAGCATGGCCGCGAGCGCCGCGTCACCATCGGGACCGGCGACGCGGAAATGCAGCGTTGCACCCTGCGGTGCTTTCACACGCATCACCTTCACCGGGCTCTTGGCGTCGGTCCAGGGTCCGTCGGCCGCAAGCGCGATTTCGATCTTTGCGGCAAAGCCCTTTGCCAATTGCGTGAGCTTCACCGATGGCCGCGCGTGCAGGCCGACCGGATTGACGAGGACCGCAGAAGCGGTCAGCGGCGCAAACGTCTGGGCCGCCCGGTTGGCGTTGGCATCATGCATAGAATTCCTCCGCACTGCGCTTGACGGCGGCAAGCGACGAGCCGCCCGAAGATTCGGTCGCAGCAATCACAGCCCCCTCGACCACCGGGGCATTACAAACCAGCACGCGCGCGCGCCGATCTTCGGGGAGCATCTCGACCGCCATCTCCGAATTGGTCTCGGCACCGCCGAGATCGACGAGGATCGCGACGCCTGCCGGTGACCAGGCCGTCTCGATCGCCTCGAGAATTCCGGCAACGTTCGTACCGAGCCCACCGTCGACATCCCCGCCGGTCCAGGCCAGCGGCACGGCATCCCCGACCATCTGGCGCACCATATCGGCCGCGCCTTCCGCGATCTTCGGCGAATGCGACACGATGACAATTCCGACATTGCTCATGTATTGACCTCGAACTCCAGTGTCTCAACTGCTGCGCCGATCAGAAGGGACGCCGAGCGCGAGCCCGGATCCATATGACCGATGGAGCGTTCCCCGAGAAACGACGCGCGGCCGCGAATCGCTTGCATCGGCGTGGTACGATCGGCCGCTTGCACAGCCTCCGCCGCGATCGCCCTGGCATCGCCGCCTCCCGCCAACACGGCGTGAACCGGCACCAGGACATCCAGCAGCGTCTTCTGCCCTGCCTCGGAACGGCCGCGCGCCTTGACGGCCTCGATCGCTTTCTCCGTCGCCGCGACGAGATCGGCCCGGCTCGGCTGCTCCGGAAGCGCCTTGCCCAGTTCCATGAAGAAGGTCCCGACCAGCGGCCCCGAGGCGCCGCCGACCTTCATGACCAGGGTCATTCCGATCGCCTTCAGCATCTCCGGGAGCGACTTGTCGGCAAGGCCCGGCAATGTCGCCAGCACCGCCTCGAAACCGCGCTTCATGTTCAGCCCGTGATCCCCATCGCCGATCGCCTGGTCAAGGCTCGTCAATTCGTCCGCGTGTTCAATCACGGCTCCTGCGAGCGCTCGCACCAGTCTTTCTCTGGCTACCCGATCAAGGCTCATGCCGCTACCCTCCAGCCCATCGCATCGAAAAACAGCGGTCTGTTCAGACGGAGCGACACCATATCTCCGGCGCCGAAGCCCGCCTCGGGATCCGCCAGGGTCACTACCGGCCGGCCGGCGAGGTCGAGATGGAGATGGCTCTGGTCGCCGAGATGTTCGACCCGCTTGACAGTCGCCGACACGTCACCACCGCCGCGCGCAATCGTCAGGTGCTCGGTCCGCGCGCCGACCGTCTCGGCGCCGGCCGGGGCACCGCCGAACAGGGCGGCCGGCAGCAGATTGATCGTTGGCTGGCCCAGCCTTGCTGCGACATGCGCGTTGATCGGGTTCTCGTAGATCTCGCGCGGCGTGCCGATCTGCATCAGCCGTCCGCCTTCGATCACGCCGATGCGCGAGGCCATGGTCATCGCTTCGGTCTGGTCGTGGGTGACATAGAGGATCGTCGCGCCGAGATCGACCTGGATCCGCTTGAGCTCGAGGCGCAGCTCGCCGCGAAGCTTGGCATCCAGCGAGGAGAGCGGCTCGTCCATCAGATAGATCGAGGGCGAACGCACCAGGGCGCGACCGATCGCGACGCGCTGCATCTGTCCGCCCGACAGCTGCGTCGCCTTGTTGTCCAACTTGGTTTCGATGTGAAGCAGACGCGCCACCTCCTGCACTTTCGCGCGGATATCCGCCTCCGGCACGCGGCGGGTCGGCGCGCGCAACGCGAAGGCCATGTTCTCGAACACAGTCAGATGCGGATACAGCGAATATTGCTGGAAGACAAAGGCGACGTCGCGGTCGGC
The DNA here is from genome assembly GCF_024199935.1 of Bradyrhizobium sp. CCGUVB14. NCBI lineage: Bacteria > Pseudomonadati > Pseudomonadota > Alphaproteobacteria > Hyphomicrobiales > Nitrobacteraceae > Bradyrhizobium > Bradyrhizobium sp. CCGUVB14. The sequence goes on along the minus strand of NZ_JANADS010000001.1, from coordinate 4,302,312 downwards.
CGGTGCATCGCCGGTCACGTCGCGCCCATCGATCCGGATCGAACCGCTGTCCGGCTGCTCCAATCCAGCAATCAAGCGCAAGGCCGTGGTCTTGCCAGCGCCTGTCGGCCCGAGCAACGCGACGAACTCGCCGTCACCAATGGTCAGCGACAGATCGCTCAAGGCTTGCGTCTTGCCAAACGCCTTGGAGACGGCGTTGATCTCGACCTCAGCCATGCGTGCCTCCTTCATGCAGCGCGGTGCGAATCGCCCGGCCCGATGCCTTGTCGAAGATCGACAGCGTATCGGGCCGGAAGTCGAGCCCGACAGTCTCGCCGGTCCGGAACGATCTGCTGCTGGGTGAGCGGGCCTTGAGTGCGCCGTAATGCGTCGTCACGGTCACGATCTGCGTCGTGCCGAGATATTCCGTCCCATAGACCTCGCCGCGAACCATGCCGCGATCGGTGAAGCGCACGTGCTCTGGCCGTATCCCGAGCACGAGCTCGCTTTCCGCCATCGCCTCGCGCGCAGCTGGAATGGCAACGTCTCGCTCGCCTAGCCTAATCGCGTCTGCGCCTGTCTGCAGGCCTCCGCGGAACGGGAGGAAATTCATGGGCGGCGAGCCGATGAAATCCGCGACGAACAGCGAAGCCGGCCGGTCATAGATGTCGCGCGGGCTTGCGACCTGCTCGACGACGCCGTTGTTCATCACCGCGATCCTGTCGGCCATCGCCATGGCCTCGAGCTGGTCATGCGTAACATAGACGGTCGTCGCACCCAGCCGGTCATGCAGGGACCGCAGCTCATGAATCATGGCCTCCCGCATCTCGGTATCGAGCGCGCCGAGCGGCTCGTCCATCAGGAAACATTTCGGCTTGCGCACGATCGCCCGTCCAAGCGCGACGCGCTGACGGTCGCCGCCGGCGAGGCCCGACACGGAGCGGTCGAGGAGATGGGAGATCCGCAGGATGCGCGCGGCCTCGACGACCCGCCGGTCGCGCTCGGCGGCACTGATCCCTTCGCATTTCAAGGGAAAGCCGATATTGCGGCGGACATTCATGTGCGGGTAGAGCGCGAAGAGCTGGAACACGAAGGCGATGTCGCGCGCCGATGCGCGGTTCATCGTCACGTCTTCGCCATCGAGCCGGATGGTGCCTGATGTCGGCAGCTCCAGGCCGGCAATCATGCGGAGCGTCGTGGTCTTGCCGCAGCCGGACGGTCCGAGCAGGCAGAGGAACTGGCCGTCCTCGACCGTGAAGCTGGCGGACTTGACCGCATGAAACGCACCGAAGGATTTGTCGAGCGCCTCGACCTTGATCTGTGCCATCGCCCTACTCCCGAACCTTCGACACGATGGTGAACATCACCGTGCCGAACAGGGTCGTCGCAAACGACCATGAATACAGTGTCAGCGACAACGGCTGCATCAGCATCACGACACCGGCGGCGATGATCGTCGTCGCCACCGCTTCGAGCGGACCGCGGCGCAGAATGCGGTCTGCGAGACCGCGACGCGCGATGGATGGGCTGGCATCGATACTCATTTGCGGACGGCTCCAAAGGTGATGCCGCGCAGCAGATGCTTGCGCAGAAGCACCGTGAACACCACGATCGGCACCAGGAACAGCGTCGTGCCGGCAGCCACTGCGGGCCAGTCCTGCCCGCCCTCGCCGATGATGATCGGAATGAAGGGCGGCGCGGTCTGCGCGTTGCCCGAGGTGAGAAGCACCGCGAAGGCGTATTCGTTCCAGGCGAAGATCAGGCAGAAGATTGCGGTTGCCGCGATTCCCGTAGTGGCCTGCGGCAGCACCACCTTCACGAAGGCCTGAAAGCGGGTATATCCGTCGATCATCGCCGCCTCCTCGTACTCACGCGGGATTTCGTCGATGAACCCCTTGAGCAGCCACACTGCGAGCGAGACGTTGACCGAGGTGTAGAGCAGGATCATGCCGAGTCGCGTATCCGACAATCCGATGGTGCGGTACATCAGGTAGATCGGGATCGCGACCGCAATCGGCGGCATCATCCGGGTCGACAGGATGAAGAACAGCAGATCGTCCTTCAGGGGCACGCGGAACCGCGAGAAGCCGTAGGCCGACAAGGTGCCGAGCGCGACGGCAAGTACGGTCGATCCGAACGCGATGATCAGCGAATTGACGAAGCGCGGCACATAGTTCGAGGGGCCCGCGACCACCATGTTGCGGCTGCGCGCGATGCTGTCGCACATCCCCTGCGGCGGTCCCAGCGAGCGGATGAACTCCGGCGTCTGGCGCGAGCGGGTCGTGAACAGGTTGCAGAAGCCTTCGAGCGACGGCTTGAACAACACTTTTGGCGGATAGGAGATCGCATCATCCGGCGACTTGAACGCGGTGAGCATGATCCAGACCAACGGGATCATGGTGATGACGGCATAGAGCACGACGAGTGAACCGGCAAAGCGTCGCGTGGTGGCCGACGGCTCGACGACGGAATGGGCTGTGGTTGCTGAGGTCATCGGCTTTTCACCTTGTTCAGCGCTTTCACATAGATGTTGGCGAGGCCGAAGACCGTCACGAACAGGATGATCGCGAAGGCCGAGGAATAGCCGGTGCGCCAGCTCTCGAACGCCGCACGCTTGAGCGTGATCGAGGCAACTTCCGTGGTCGATCCCGGCCCGCCGCCCGTGAGCAGATTGACCATGTCGAACATCTTGAAATTTTCGATGCCGCGGAACAGCACCGCCAGCATGATGAACGGCAGCGCCATCGGCAGCGTGATCGACCAGAACTGCTGCCATTTCGACGCGCGATCGACCTCGGCCGCCTCGTAGATGTAGTCCGGGATCGAACGCAGGCCGGCAAGACAAATCAGCATCACATAGGGCGTCCACATCCAGGCATCGACGATGACGATGGCCCAGGGGCTCAGCGTGACATCGCCCAGCATCTGGAACGATGAGGCCGCGCGTCCCGTGAAGAAGGCAACCACGTAATTGAACAAGCCGATCTGGGGCTGATACAGGAACGTCCAGAAATTGCCGACGACGGCCGGCGACAGCATCATCGGCAGCAGGATGATCGTGGTCCACATCCCGTGGCCGCGGAACTTCTTGTCGATGAGGTAGGCAAGGCCAAATCCGAGGACGGTCTCGATCACCACCGTCCAGATCACGAAATGCGCTGTCACCTGCATCGCCGCCCAGATATCCGGATCGGTCAGGATCGACTGGTACCAGTCGGCGCCCAGCCAAATCGTCGGCACGTTGGCGCGATTGGCGCGGTAGTTCGTGAACGAGAGATAGATCGTCCAGAGCAGCGGGAAGATGTTGATCGCCAGCAGCAGCACGATCGTCGGCGTGATGAACAGCCAGGCGAGCGTCCTGTCCGACAGGCCCCTGATACGACGCGCCATGCCTGGCCGGACCATGACGGCCCGATAGGTGATCCGCGAAGAGGCACTCAATTCATTCATTGCGTCGACCGATCCTGGCACCCGGGGCGTCGACAATGCGACGGTTCCGGTCGTCTCGAAGGAAAGGCCGGAGCGCAGCGTACGCGCTCCGGCCGGCTCGCGTCAGAACTTCTTGCCTTCTTCCTTGAAGATCGCCTTCCAGTCCTTCACCAGACCATCGAGCGCTTCCTGTGCGGTGCCCTTGTCGGCCACCACGTAGTCATGCACGCGCTTCTGCTCGGCCTGCAGCAGCTGGGCGTAGGAGGGCTCGGCCCAGAAGTCGACGACCATGCCCATCGACTGCAGGAACTCCTTGGCAAAGGGCGCGCTGGTCGGGAAGCTCGGATCGTTCAGCACGGACTTGGCACAGGAATAGCCGCCGAGCGCCCACCACTTCTTCTGGACGTCGCCGCCGGAGAACCACTTGATATATTGCAGCGCCTCGGCCTGGTTCTTCGAGTAGGAGACCACCGAGATGCCCTGGCCGCCGAGCTGCGTCGCCTGCCCGGCGGGACCGGCCGGATTGACGAAGAAGCCGATCTTGTCGCCACCGACATTCGGGTCCTTGTAGAGGCCCGGGAAGAAGGCGAAGAAGTTCATCTGCAGCGCGACCTGGCCGGACTTGAAGGCGTCAAGTCCTTCCGACATGTAGGAGTTGGAGGCGCCGGGCGGCGTGCAGCACTTATAGAGGTCCTTGTAGGCTTCGAGCCCCTTCACCGCGCTGGCCGAGTTCACGAACCCGTCCATCGCATAGGGCTTCTTCGGATCGTCGTATTTGAAGCCATAATCGTAGAGGTAGTTCGAGACGCCCATGGTGATGCCTTCCGAGCCGCGCTCGGTATAGATCGAGGCGCCATAGACCTTCTTGCCGTCGATCTCGCGACCCTGGAAGAATTGCGCGATGTCCTTGAGCTCATCCAGCGTCTTCGGCACGCCGATGTCGCGGCCGTACTTGGCCTTGAAGTCCTTCTGTACGTCCGGCCGTGCGAACCAGTCCTTGCGATAGGTCCAGCCCACCGCATCGCCCATCGCCGGCAGCGCCCAATAGTTCGGCGTGTTCTTCGGCCACTCGGAATAACCGACGACCGTGGCCGGCATGTAGTCGTCCATGCTGATTCCTTCCTTCTTGAAGAAATCGTTGAGCTTGACGTACTGGCCGTTCTCCGCGGCACCGCCGATCCATTGGGAATCGCCGATGATGAGATCGCACAGCGAGCCGTGCGAATTGAGTTCGTTCAGGAAGCGATCGGCGTAATTGGTCCACGGCACGAATTCGAACTTCATGCCGATGCCCGACTTGGCGGTGAAGTCCTTCGACAGTTCGACCAGCGCGTTGGCCGGATCCCAGGCGGCCCAGCACAGCGTGATGGTCTTGCCTTGCGCCTGCGCGGGCGTGGTCCCCGCTCCGACACTGAGCGCTGCGGCAACGGCGCCGCAAGCCACGACAAACGTCTTCATCGTTCGTTTCATTACACGTTCCCTCCGAGTGGGCCGGCCATCGACATGGCGCGGCTTTCCAACCCGCTCGAATGCTTCGAGCAGAGCGACACAGTCCATGACGAGCTGAATAACTAAACTAGCGTTTCCTCGCGCCACCCGGATTCTATAGGCCCGGCAGGCTCGATTTGTTTAGTGAACCACCGTTTACTAAACATTGCAAGCGGAGTTAGCGACGCCCCGCGCGCGGCGACAGCCCGTCACAAGCCAGAAGGCCTGCGACCATGGGGGGCCAGATCCTTGAAATCGACCGCGGCGCACCTCAGGCTGACGACGCGTTTTTGCCTTTACGGCCATCCCGAAAACGAGGGATCACTTTTTCCTAGACGATGCCTGCCGAAGTCCCGCCGACGTTGGGACGCTCCCCCGCCTTTCGCGCCCGATAGTTGGATGCGCGATAGGCCGCGATTGGTGCGATCGCTCCGCCGGCCCGCATGCGGGCGACGGCGAGGAGCGGCGAGACGTCCGTGGTGAAGGCGCGCTTCAATTCGAGATGGGCACCGAGCGCATCATTGGCCTCCTGCGCCGCTTCAAGGGCTGCGCGATCGACGACGAGCGCCTGCGCATAGGCGCGCTGCAACTCGATTGCCGATTGCATCAAACTCTCGATCGGATCGGTCACATTGTGCGACTGGTCGATCATGTAGGCCGGCGCGAAGCCTTTCGCCTTGCGACGTTCGGCGTCGATCAGCTCGTTGAAAACCAGAAACAGCCGGAACGGCTCGACCGAGCCGCTGTCGAGATCGTCGTCGCCGTACTTGGAATCGTTGAAATGGAAGCCCGCGAGCTTGTTGAAGCGAACGAGCCTGGCGACGATCTGCTCGATATTCACGTTCGGCGCGTGATGGCCGAGATCGACGAGGCAATGTGCCTTGGGCCCGAGCTCCTGCGCGACCGCAAAGCTCGTGCCCCAATCCGAGATCACGGTCGAGTAGAACGCCGGCTCGAAAAGCTTGTGCTCGAGGAACACCCGCCAATCGGAAGGCAGCGCCGCAACGACCTCGCGCATCGCGTCGATATAGCGGTCGAGCGCCCTGGTCAGGTTTGACTGACCGGCAAAGTTCGAACCGTCGGCGATCCAGACGGTCAGCGCCTTCGAGCCGAGCTTGCGGCCGATCTCGACACATTCGACGTTGTGGGCGACGGCCTGCGCCCGCACACGCGCATCGGTATGCGACAGCGAGCCGAACTTGTACGAAAGCTCTTGCCCCGGCTGATCCTGGAAAGTGTTCGAGTTGACTGCGTCGAAGGCAAGGCCGTGGCTCGCAGCCTGTTCGCGCAAGGCGGCATAGTCGTCGACCTTGTCCCACGGGATGTGCGGCGAGATGGTTGGGGTCGCGCGCGCCAATCGCTGGATCACGGCGCAATCGTCGATCTTCTCAAAGACATTGCGCGGCTCACCCGGCCCCGGAAAGCGGGCAAATCGCGTCCCCCCTGTGCCGACGCCCCAGGTCGGAATGGCGACGCCGAAGGCCATCACCTTCTGCACGAGTGCGTCCGCATCGATCCCGTGCCGCCCCAGCGCGCGCTTGAGCGCCTCATAGTCTTCGGTGATCGCCTCTTCGAGCCGCGCATTGTGCTCGGCGATGAAATCCGTGCTGATCGAGAATGGCGTGCTCATCGCGTGAAGGCCTGGGCGTTGCCGGCGTCGACATTGAGGATGTTGCCGGTCGACTTGGCCGAAAGGTCGGACGCGAAGAAGTAGACGCCCTCGGCAATATCCTCGGGAAACACCGACAGCTTGAGCATCGAGCGCTGGCGGTAGACTTCCTCGAGCTGGTCTTCGGTGACCTTGTTGGAGGCCGCACGCTGCTGGCGCCACTCGCCTTCCCAGATCTTGGAACCGCGCAGCACGGCGTCGGGATTGACCGTGTTGACGCGGATGCCATGCACCGCGCCTTCCAGCGCCAGGCAGCGGGCAAGATGGATCTCCGACGCCTTCGCGGCGCAATAGGCCGAGGCACCTGCCGAAGCGGCAAGACCGTTCTTCGAGGCGACGAAGATGATGGCCCCGCCGATGTTCTGGCGCTGCATCAGCCGGAATGCCTCGCGCGAGACGAGGAAATAACCCGTGGCGAGAATATCCATATTCTTCTGCCACAGCCCGAGGCTCGTGTCCTCGACAGGCGAAGCCGAGGCGATCCCGGCATTCGACACGACGATGTCGACACCGCCAAAGGCGCGCGCGGCCTCTTCGAACGAAGCGACCACCGCCGCCTCGTCGGTCACATCGAGCTTCACGCCGATCGCAGCATCCCGCCCATGGCGTTTCGTGATCGTCGCGACGCGCTCGTTGAGCGCCTTCTCGTCGATGTCAGCGATGACGAGGCACGCGCCCTCGCCGAGCAGCCGTTGCGCGGTCGCCCCGCCAATGCCGCCGGCGCCGCCGGTCACATAGGCAATCCGCCCGGCGAGCGATTTCGGCTTGGGCATGCGCTGGAGCTTGGCTTCTTCCAGCAGCCAGTATTCGATATTGAAGGCCTCCTGCTCGGCTAGGCCGACATAGGCGCTGACGCCAGAGGCGCCGCGCATGACGTTGATGGCGTTGACGTAGAACTCGGCCGCGACGCGCGCCGTCGCCTTGTCCTTGGCAAAGGTGAACATGCCTACCCCCGGCACGAGATACACGACCGCGTTGGGATCGCGCATGGCCGGCGAGTCCGGATGTCTGCAGCGCTCGTAATAGGCGGTGTAGTCGCGCCGGTAAGCCGCGAGAACGTCGTCGAGGCCTGCGATCACCTCGTCAAGATTATCGCGCCCGGGATCGTAGGGCAGCAGCAACGGCCGGATCTTGGTGCGAAGGAAGTGATCCGGACAGGAGGTGCCGAGCGGCGCCAGCTTCGCGAGCGCGCTGGAGTTGACGAATTCCAGTACCTCCGGCGCATCGGTGAAATGGCCAATCTTGCGCTCGTCGGTGGAGATCTTGCCGCGGATCAGCGGCATCAGCTTGGCTGCGATCGCGCGGCGCCTGTCCGGCGCGGCCGCTTGGACCTTGGCGCCGCTGAAAGCCGGCTTCCGCTCATGCGCGGCGAGCCAGTCGGCGGCCTGCTGAATCACACGCAAGGTCATCTCGTAACAGGCTTTCGACGTCTCGGCCCAGGTGAAGAGCCCGTGGCCGCCGAGGACCACGCCGACATAGTCGGGATGACGCGCGGCCATCTCGCCGAGCTTCAAACCGAGATCGAAGCCGGGCCGCTGCCACGGCAGAAAGCCGAGCTTGCCGCCGAAAACCTCGCGGGTCAGACGCTCGGCGTCTTCAGAGGCAGCAATGGCGATGACCGCATCGGCATGAACGTGATCGACATGCCGGTGCGGCACGAAGGCGTGCAAGGACGTATCGATCGAAGTCGCGCGCGGATTGAGATCGAAGGTGCAGTGATTGAACAAGCCGACCATCTCGTCCTCATGGGCGAGGCCGCGATAGAGGCCCTTCAGGCCCTCGAGCTTGTCGAGATACAACGTCGAAAAGCCGTCGCGCTTCATCGAGCCGATGTCGCCACCAGAGCCTTTGACCCAGAGCACGCGGACGTTCTCGCGCGTCAGCGGATCTTTCATCTCGATCTTGGCCGAGGTGTTGCCGCCGCCGAAATTGGTGACGCGCAGATCGGCTCCGAGCAGATTCGAGCGGTAGAGCAATTGACCGGCTTCATCGAGCCCGGAGGCGAGCGCGTCGTCCCATAGATTTGGCAGGGGCGTGGCCGCAACCTCGCTCATGACGCATCCTCCCTGTGCTTGATCTCCGAGCAGATTAGGCCGCGGATTCAATCAAGGTCAATCACCGACACTCAGCATCGCGACGCAATATGCTTGATGCAGCGCGATATTGATTGATTGTGACGGTTTCCAGTTGACCATCGGTCGAGAGCGTGAACTATTTACGAGCAAAAGGGAGGGCGACGTGCACGAGCGGGAACGCTGGCAGGTCATCAAGGCGCTCTTGCGCGAGCGATCGCTGGTGCGCATCGCCGACGCTTGTCGCGCGACCGGCGTCTCCGAAGCCTCGATACGGCGCGATTTCGCCAGGCTCGCCGAGCAAGGTGTCGCGATCAGGGTGCATGGCGGGCTCGAAGCGTTGCCCGAAGCCGCCAACGCACCGGGCGACGTCCTCTCCCTTGCCACCCGCTCCTTCGACGTCAGCCAGACGCTCAATATCGACGCCAAGCGTGCGATCGCGAAAGCGGCCGTCGCCCTCTGCGCCGATGGCGAGACGATCATCATCAATGGCGGCACGACCACGTATCAGATGGGCGAGTATCTGCGCGAGCGCCGCCTGAAGGTATTGACCAATTCCTATCTGCTCGCCGACGCCCTGATCCACACGTCGAAATGCCGCGTCGCCTTGCCGGGTGGCGAGGTCTATCGTGAACAGGGCATGATCGTCTCGCCGTTTGAGGAGGATGCGATCCAGCACTATTCGGCGACACGGATGTTCATGAGTGCGATCTCGATCGGTCCACTCGGCGTGATCGAAGGCGACCCCCTGCTCGCCCGCGCCGAATCCAAGCTGCTGAAGCGCGCCGACAAGCTGATCGTTCTCGCCGATTCATCGAAATTCGTCTCGCGTGGCAGCCTTGTCGTTTGCCCGCTCTCGCGCATCGATACGCTGATCACCGATTCCGATGCGCCGAGCGACGCACTCGACATGTTGCGCAGCCACGACGTCCGCGTCGTTGTCGTCGACGCCAGCTCTCAAACCACTGCGGCGGCGTGACCATGACGACGGACCCGCAACGCGACACGCCCGCAACACCGCTTCTGTCGGTGCGCGCGATCGAGAAATCCTTTCCAGGTGTGCGGGCGCTGTCCGGCGTCTCGTTCGACGCCGCCAGGGGCGAAGTCCATGCCTTGCTCGGCGAGAACGGCGCCGGCAAGTCGACGCTGATCAAGATCATCTCCGGCGTATTCCCGCCCGATCGCGGCGAGGTGCTGGTGGACGGCAAACAGGTCGACCTCGCGCGGCCGGACGATGCCAGGCGCGCCGGCATCGCCACGATCTATCAGGAGCTGCTGCTGTTTCCGGAGCTCACGGTCGCCGAGAATATCTTCATGGGGCATGCGCCGCGCGCCGGACTCGGCCGGATCGACTGGCGGGCGATGCATGAGAAGACGAACGCGCTGCTCGCTTCGCTCGAGATCCATGATCTGCAAGCCGACCGTGTCGTCGGTTCGCTCAGCGTCGGTAATCGGCAGCGCGTTGAAATCCTGCGCGCGCTGTCGCAGGACGCGCGCATTCTCATCATGGACGAGCCGACCGCGGCCCTGACCGAGTACGACGTGACGCGGCTGTTCGACATCGTCCGCAAGCTGAAAGCCCGCGGCGTGGCCGTGATCTATATCAGCCATCGGCTCGATGAGATCTTTGCGATCGCCGATCGCGTCACCGTGCTGCGCGACGGTGCGCATGTCGCAACCAAGCGCGTCGCCGATACCGACGCGGCCGGGCTCGTGCAATTGATGGTCGGCCGCAGGATCGAAAGCCTGTTCCCGAAAATCACGGTGCCGATCGGCCAGCCCGTGCTCGAGGTGAAGGACCTCGAACGTCGGCCGCTGACGAAAAGCATCTCGCTCACGGTGCGCGCCGGCGAGATCGTCGGCCTTGCCGGCCTCGTCGGCTCCGGTCGCAGCGAGTTGGCCCAAACCATTTTCGGCGTCACGCCGGCTGAGAGCGGCGAAATCCGGATCGGCGGACAGCGCGTCGACATTCGCTCGCCGGCCCAGGCGCGGGCTTTGGGCGTCGCCTACGTTCCCGAGGATCGCGGCACACAGGGCCTGGTGCGGCCGATGACGGTGCGCGAGAACTTCAGCCTCGCCGCTCTTGGCAAGGTCGCGTTCGGCGGCTTCATCGATCGCGGAGCCGAACGCAAGCTTGCCGGCGATGGCGTCAAGCGTTTTGCGGTCAAGGCGAGTTCGCTCGAGCAGATCGCGGGCAAGCTCTCCGGCGGCAACCAACAGAAGATCGTGCTCGGCAAATGGCTGGCCAACGGGCCGAAGCTGTTGATCCTCGACGAGCCGACGCGCGGCATCGATGTCGGCGCCAAGGCGGAGATCCATCGGCTGATGGGCGAGCTTGCGGCCCAGGGGCTCGCCATCCTGATGATTTCGAGCGAGCTGCCGGAGGTACTTGGCATGAGCGACCGCGTGCTCGTGATGCGCGAAGGCCGTATCGTTGCCGAATTCTCGCGCGAAGAAGCAACCCAGGAGTCGGTCGGCGCAGCGATGATGGGCAGCCACGAAAACGCGGAGAAGGCGGCATGACGGCGGTGACCTTAGCCGGTGCCGAGACCGACCCGCGGCGGAGGCTGAGGGCGTTTGCCTCGCAGGAGGCTTTGCTCGCGATCGCGGTGATCGGGCTCGCCATCGTGGTCGGCCTTTACAATCCGCGCTTTCTGGCGGCGCGCAATCTTTCCGACGTGCTGCTGGGCAACGCCTATATCGCCGTCGCCGCGGTCGGCATGTCGATGGTGATCATTTCCGGCAATATCGACATTTCCGTCGGCGCGCTGATCGGCGTCCTGGCGACGATCAGCGGCACTCTGGCGGTGAACGGCGCGCCGATCGTGGTCGCCTGGCTGGCGGCGCTCGTTGCCGGCGTGGTCGTGATGGCGTTGCAGGGCGTCATCATCGCCTATCTGCGCATTCCAGCGATCGTGGTGACGCTCGGCATGCTGTCGATCCTCAAGGGCGGGCTGATCAGCGTCACCGGAGGCAAATGGATCACCGATCTGCCTGACAGTTTCCATCTCGCCGATATCGAACTACTCGGTGTGCTGCCGTTTCCGGTTTTTCTCATGATCCTGGTAACGCTCCTGGCCGCATTGTGGATGCGCTACTCGGCCTCGGGACGCGCGATCTACGCCGTCGGAGGCAATGCCGAAGCCGCGCGGCTCTGCGGCATTTCGCAGCCGCGCACGGTCGTGATGGTCTTCGCGCTGCACGGCTTGTTCGCCGGCGCCGCCGCCCTGCTCTACGCGACCCAACTGCGCGTCATCCAGTCGACCGTGCCGCCCAATCTCGAGCTGACGATCATCACCGCGTCCGTCGTCGGCGGCGTCAGCATTCTCGGCGGCGTCGGCACGGTGGTCGGCTCGACCCTTGCCGCCGTCCTGATCGCCGAGATTGCCAGCGCGCTGGTCTTCATCGACGTCTCGCCCTACTGGATCCGCGCAGTTCAGGGCGTGCTCATCCTCGTGACCGTGATCGCCGACATTCTGCGGCGCCGGCGCACAGCCGGAGCATGAGCGCCATGAGCGAGATCCCTCTCCCCCAGGCCGCCAAGCGCGTCGTGCCCTGGTGGCTGCTGCGCCACGAGACCATGCTCGCGGTGATCCTGCTCATTGCACTGATCGGGCTCGGGGGCTTGAACAGCCGCTTCCTCACGCTCGACAATCTGCTCAATCAAGGCAGGCTGACGACCGAGGTTGGGCTCATCGCACTGCCGATGACCTTCATCATCATCACCGGCGGCATCGATCTCTCGGTCGGCTCGATCGTCGGGCTCTGCGCGATCCTGCTCGGCTATTCCTGGAAGGTTTTCGGCTTTCCCTTGCCGCTGGCGATTGGCTTCTCGCTGCTCGTCGGCGCCACGGCGGGCTTTCTTAACGGGATCGTCATCACCAGAGTGAAAGTGCCGCCGCTGATCATGACCATCGCGACACTCGCCCTCTACCGCGGGCTCGCCGAGGGCATCAGCCAGGCGCGTTCGGTGCGCGGCTACCCGGAATGGTTCTACTTTGTCGGGCAGGAAAACCTGCTCGGCGTGCCGGCGCAGCTCTGGCTCTTGCTGATCGCAATCGTGGTCTCGGCAATCGTTCTTGACCGAACCACCTTCGGCCGAACGCTCTATGCGATCGGCAGCAACGAGACCGCCGCGCGTTTCTCCGGTTTGCCGGTCGATCGCGTCAAACTGATCATCTACACGCTATCTGGCCTCATGGCCGGCATTTCCGCTTGCGTTCTCGTCTCACGCGTGACCACGACCCGCTCCGACATGGGGATCGGCTATGAGCTCGACGTGATCGCGGCGGTGGTGCTCGGCGGCACCAGCATATTCGGAGGCGTCGGCACGATCTGGGGCACGGTGGTCGGCCTGGCGATGATCCAGCTCTTGAAAAACGGATTGGCGCTGACCGGTGTCAAGGGCGACGCGACGATCGTCGTCATCGGCACGGTCCTCATCCTTTCAACTCTTGTGGCGAGTTCGCTCCAGCGGCGACGCGAGGGCGTATGATGGCGTGAATGGCCGCGAAAAAGCGGCATCAACATGGGAGGAAAACAAAATGAAGCTCGGATTAGCTGCTGCATTCCTCGGCGCGACGCTGCTGGTGGGGACCGCCTCTGCGGCGGACAAGAGATGGGACGGTGCGGACGACCTCCCAGTCAATCCCCTTGCCTGTTCTGCCGGCGAGGCCAGCGCCGCTCCCGCTGCCAAGCCCTATGACGGCGGCCGGCCAAGCAATGCTGCCGACAAGGCCGGCAAACCGATCACGCTGGTCGACGTACCGAAGCTGATCGGCATCGGCTATTTCAACGCGACGTCGAAGGGTATGCAGGACGCCGCCAAGGCGCTCGGCAATGTCACGGTGAAGACCGACGGCCCGACCGAGGCCAAGATCGACGAGCAGATCAAGTTCATCGACAACTACATCACCAGCGGCGTCGACGGCATTCTCTTCGCTGCCAATGATCCGGTGGCGATCGCGCCGGTCCTGAAGAAGGCGCTGTCGAAGGGCATCCATGTCGTCGGCTACGACGCCAACTCGTCGCCGGATGCGCGCGAATGGTTCGTCAACCAGGCCGAGTTCAACGGCATCGCCAAGTCGATGATCGACTCGATGGCCAAGGAGGCCGGCGAGGACAAGAGCTTCGCGATCGTCACCTCGACTTTCACGACGCCGAACCAGGCACGCTGGATCGCCGAGATGTGGGCCTATGCTCAGAAGTGTCATCCCAAGCTGACATGGCTCGAAACGGTCGAGGCGCAGGAGGACAATAACCTGTCCTTCAACCAGGCAACGACGCTCATCAACAAGCATGGCGACAAGCTTGCCGGGCTGTTCGGCATGACTTCGGTCGCAACGCCTGCCTCGGCGGAAGCAGTGACTAAGGCCAAGCTCTGCGGCAAGGTGGCGGTGGTCGGCCTCGCCACGCCCAATGCGATGAAGCCGTATGTCAATGCCGATTGCGTCAAGTCGGTCGTGTTGTGGAACCCGGTCGATCTCGGCTATGCCGCGACCTACGTGATGCGGGCCGTCGTCGACGGCAGCCTGAAGCCCGGCGCGACCTCGGTGGACGCGGGCAAGCTCGGCAAGCTGAACGTGGTCAATGGCAGCGAGATCCTGCTCGGGGCCCCGTTCATCTTCACGAAGCAGAACATCAAGGACTTCGATTTCTGATCTGAACTCGTCGCCCGGCCGCCGAACGCGGCCGGGCGACGCTTGTTGAAATCGTTCTTTTGCCGTGAGCTTGACGATGAGCCAGACGGTCGCGGTGCTCGACATCGGCAAGACCAATGTCAAGCTTGCCCTGTTCGACGAAGGCCGGCTCCTTTGGGAAATGTCGGCGCCCAACCGCGTTTTGCCCGGACCGCCTTATCCGCACGAAGACGTGGAGAGCGCATGGAGCTTTTTCCTCGATGCGCTTCGTGAAGCCGCACGCACGCATCAGATCAGTGCGATCGTTCCGACCGCGCATGGTGCAGCCGGCGCCTTGATCGGCGACGGCGAACTCGCAGCCCCGCTCATGGACTATGAATTCACGGGCGTAGACGCGATCGAGCCCGAGTATGCGAGGCTGCGGCCCCCCTTTTCGGAGAGTCTCTCGCCGAAGCTGCCCGCTGGCCTCAATCTCGGACGGCAGCTGGCCTATCAGAAATGGCACTGCCCGGACCTCTTCGCCAAAGCGAGGTATTTCGTCGGCTATCCGCAATACTGGACCTGGCGCCTCAGCGGCGTCGCGGTCTCGGAAGTCACGACCATCGGCGCCCATACCGATCTCTGGATGCCGCGGCAGGGACAAATCTCGAGCCTCGTCAGAGCCCTCGACGTCGATCACTTGCTGCCGCCGCTGCGCCGTGCCTTCGATCCGCTCGGCCCGATCAGGCCTGAAATCGCCGCCGCAACCGGGCTTGGGCCTGAAACGCCTGTCTTTTGCGGTATCCACGATTCCAACGCATCGCTCCTGCCCTACCTCGTCTCCCGCCAGGCGCCATTCACTGTGTTATCGACAGGCACCTGGGTGATCCTGATGAGTGTCGGCCTTTCGCTCGATCAGCTCGATCCGCGCGACGACACGCTCGCCAACGTCGACGCGCTCGGCCGGCCCATCGCCTGCGGACGCTTCATGGGCGGCCGCGAATACGCCATCATCGCGGGCGGCGGCGGCAATCCCGATCTCGACGCAATCGAGCGCGTCATCGCCTCGGGCGCGATGGCTCTGCCCTGCTTCTCCGGCCAGGGCGGACCTTATGCGACGACCAAGGGTGTGATCCACGGGGAAGTCGAAGCGCGCGATCGAACCGCGCTTGCGACGCTCTATTGCGCCTTGGTCAGCGATCTGATGCTGACGCGGATGGGAGCGGACAGCGGAGATCTCATCGTGGAAGGAACCTTCGCCGGCAATCTTCCGTTCTGCCAGACGCTCGGCGCATTACGACCGACGCAGCGCGTCTTTGCCGCGGAAGATGCCGCCGGCACGGCACGCGGCGCCGCAATGCTCGCGCACTGGCTCCCCTCTTACCATGTCGCCGAGCCGGCCCCCATCGCTGCGATTTCGATTGCCGGCCTCGATTCTTATCGCGAGGCCTGGACGGCAGCAGTCGGCACGATCGCTCGGTGAGCCCCCGAACGAGCGATCAGCGCTCGCGTCGTATACCCAGCTCCATCGTCACCGAGCCACCAGCGGCACGTAGTGCTCGAGCTCAGGATCCGGAAAATGCACGCTCCGGCCGAGTTCCGCCGAGCGATAGAGTCCCATGAGCATTTCCATGACCCCGACTCCGTCGTCGAAGGTCTCGGCGGGGCTCTTACCAAGCCTGAACGCTTCGACCATATGACGGTTTTCGTCCGTGTAACCATAGATGCCAGCTTCGTCCTCGACCACCGGCATCAGGCCTTGTTCCGCATTCTGCTTCTCGACCAGATCCTCGCCTTCCGACCCGGTAAGCGTGCGTGACAGGAAGACCTTGAGCCCAGTCGAAAGTGACGAGAACTCCATCGAGTATTCAGGGCCGAGCAACTCGAGCTGGATACGCAGCCCGGCGCCAACGTAAGCCCATGAGGTCGTTGCCTCGATCATCAGTTGATGCCCGTCGGCATCTTCCATCGTGAGGATGCCGCGCGCGAAATCCTCGACGGGACGCTTTGCAAAGTCGATGCCCATTCGCGCCTTGAGGTCGGCGGCATAGCGGGGCCGTGTCCATTTGAGATTGGCCGTCGTGGCGTTGGCGCTGACCAGCCGCAAGGACTCGCGCTTCGCACCGGGCGCAGTCAGCATGAACCGTGCGACCTCGACCGAATGGCACATCATGTCGGAGAGCACGCCGCCACCTTGCTTATCGCCTTGCCAGAACCATGGCTCGTGCGGTCCGGAATGTTCCTCAGCCGCGCGAGCAAGATAAGGGCGGCCGCTCCCAGGCACGGCGCGTCGCCAGATGATGTCCTTGCCGCGCATCACCGCAGTCGAAAATATCTGGTTTTCCAGATAGCCGTGGAGCAGGCCCGCATCTTCGGCAAGCCGGCGCATTTCCCGTGCTTCGGCAAGCGTGCGGGCCAGCGGCTTTTCGCAGGCAACGGCGCGCAGAGGAGCTCCGGCCTTGGTCACACGGTGGATCTCGCGCATGATGTCAAGACGGGTGTCGTTCGGCGTCAAGAGCCAGAGCGCATCGACCTCGCCGGACATGGCCATCGCCTCGATGCTGTCGAACACATGCGCCTGTCCAAGGCCAAGACTGCGCGCCTTGTCCGCGATGCGCTCACGACGCTCAGCAGAGCGGCTGTACACGCCGCCGACGCTAACATTACGTACGCCGAGCATGGACTGCAGATGGAATGCGGCAATAAAGCCGCTGCCGATCAGCCCGACACGCAGGATCGGAAGTTCGGTGAGCTTCTGCATATCAGACCTCCTTCAATGACGAGCGTGGATCAGTTCGGCGCCTTGCGTTGCCGGCCCGGAATTGCGGCCAGCAATGCCTGCGTGTAGGGATGCTCCGGCCGATTGAGCAGATCAACGGTCGGCCTGATCTCGACGATCTCACCAAGGCGCATGACGGCGATCCGATCGCAGACCTGGGCCGCCACGTTGAGATCGTGGGTGATGAACAGCACCGCCAGCCGCAGCTTTTCTTTCAGCGTCTCGAGCAAAGCGAGCACCTGCGCCTGGACCGAGACGTCGAGCGCCGACACAGGTTCGTCCGCGACCAGTACCTCCGGGTCGAGCGCCAGCGCGCGCGCAATGCCGATCCGCTGGCGCTGTCCGCCGGAAAACTCATGCGGAAAGCGTCGCGCGGCGGCGGGATCGAGACCAACGAGGGCCAAAAGCTCCTCGGCGCGGGCGAAGGCCTGTGCTGCCGGAACGCCATGCGCAATTGGACCGTCGGCGATGATCCGGCCGACACGGCGACGCGGATTGAGCGAGGCGAACGGATCCTGGAAAACCATTTGGATGTGTTTACGAGCGGCCCGCAGATGCGCTCCGCGTGCCCTTGAGAAATCAAGTTCGCCGATGCGGACCACACCTGCGTCGGCGTCGGTAAGACGCATCACCAATCGTCCGATCGTGCTCTTGCCGGAGCCCGACTCACCGACCAGTCCGAGCGTCTCGCCGCGCCGGATCTCGAAGCTCACGTCCTTGACGGCCGCGACCTCGGTCTGCGCTCCAAACCACCCGCTCCCCCGATAAGTCTTTGCAAGCCCGGTCGTGGCACAGGCGATCGGTTCGTCTTTGACTTGCGCACGCTCTGGCGGAACTCCACCCGGTACGGCGGCGAGCAGCCGGCGTGTATAAGGATCCCGCGGGCGCCTCAGAACGTCTTCGACCGGCCCCTGTTCAACCAGCCGCCCCTTCTCCATGACCGCGACGCGGTCCGCGATGTCGGCAACGACGCCGAAATCGTGGGTGATGAAAAGCACCGCCATGCCGCGCCGCTGTTGAATGTCGCGGATGATCCGAAGGATTTGCGCTTGCGTGGTGACGTCAAGTGCTGTGGTCGGCTCGTCTGCCACCAGAACCGACGGCTCCAGCGCCAGCGCCATGGCGATCATGGCGCGCTGCCGTTGGCCGCCCGACAATTGATGCGGATAGCTGCGGACGATCCGCTCCAGATCGCGCAAGCCCACTTCTTCGAGGAGTGCGCGCATGCGCACCTGCCGTTCAGGCGGGGTGAGCTGCTCGTGCGCCTCGAATGCCTCCATGATTTGATCGCCGATCCTGATGACAGGATTAAGCGCCGTCATCGGCTCCTGGAAGATCATTGCGATACGCCGCCCGCGCAACGTCCGCCATTCTGCCGGCGCCAGCCCCAGCAGGTCGCGCCCTTCGAACCGAATGGTCCCTGCGACCGGGCGAATAACTTGCGGCAGCAGGCCCATCGCGGCAAAGGCGCAGACCGATTTGCCCGAGCCGGATTCGCCGACAACACAGAGTATCTCCCGCGCGTGCAAGGCAAGCGAGACGTCTTCGACGGCGAAGGCACGATCGGCGCCGGCGGGGAGCGCCAGTGTCAGCTGCTCGATAGACAGGATCGGTTCGACGATGTCGTTCATGATGTCCGATCCAACATCGCGTTTCTCCCTCGTCCCGGTCACGCCGCCAGCGCGATGCCATCCTTGCGATGATCCGACGCTCCAAACATGACACCCCGGGACGCATCGATGTGCACGGCCTGGAAGCCTCCCAGCGGTTCGTCGGCCCAGACCACGCGATGGTCGCGGCCGATCAAATCGTCAGCGACAGAGCCGGGAATCGTGGGCTCGAGCGTCAGCGCGCCGTCGAATGCAAAGCTGCGCGGTGCATCCGAGGCTTGTTGAATGTCCAAACCGCGGTCGAGCATGCCACTCAGGATCTGCACATGTCCCGTCGCCTGATATTGCCCGCCCATCACCCCAAAAGCCATGACGGGCTTGTCGTGCCTGGCCAACAGGCCCGGAATGATGGTGTGGAAGGGACGCTTTCGTGGCGCAATGGCATTGGGATGCCCGTCGACGAGCGAGAATCCCGAACCTCGGTTCTGCAGCAACACGCCCGCGCGAGGGGCGTAGATGCCGCTTCCGAAAGCGAAGAACAGGGAATTGATGAGAGACACCATGTTGCCGTCACGATCGGCGACCGCGACGTAGGCGGTATCACGATGAACGGGCATGTCGAAATCTGTCGGAGCGCTCGCCCGCTCGCGCGTGATGCGAGAGCGCAAGGTCGCGACTGATCCCTCGGAAAGCAGTGCGTTGATATCGAACGGGCGGAACGACGGATCAGCGACGAGCGCATCGCGCTGCCGGTAAGCGGCCTTGGTCGCCTCGGCCAGCAGATGGATGCGATCCGCCTCGCCGAGCGCGGGATCCGCCATATCGAAGCCGGCAAGGATTCGGGCGATCAATAGCGCAGCCACGCCCTGCCCGTTCGGCGGACATTGCCAGATTTGATGATCACGGTAGTCGGCGCTGATCGGCGCCACGTAGTCAGACCGGGCACTCGCCAGATCCTCGAGCTGCATCAGTCCGCCCAGCGCCTTCAAGACTGAGACGATCTCTTCGGCGACGGCACCTTCGTAGAATGCAGCCCGCCCTTCGCGAGCGATCCGGCGCAACGTCGCGCCGAGTGCCGGATGGCCGAGCTTGCCGCCTACGGCGGGCGCAGCGCCGCCGGGCAGATACACTTGCACACCGGTCTGATGCCGTTCGATGCGATTGCCATAGCGTGCCCAGTCCAGGGCGGCGCGCGGAGTCACGACAAAGCCATTCTCGGCCGCGTGGATCGCGGGCGCCAAAATCTCGTCCAGCCCTTTTGAGCCATAATCGGCAGAGAGCCGGCACCAGGCATCGACCGCCCCCGGAATTGTGACGGCATGGGGCGAGTCATCCGGGATCGACGCCATTCCCGCTTCCCGGAACCAGCCCAGTTCTGCCTTCGCCGGCGCCCGACCCGAACCATTAATGGCGACGGGTTTGCCCGAGGCGGGCGCATAAATCGCAAAGCAGTCGCCACCGATGCCGGTCATGTGCGGATCGATGACGCCCTGAAGAGCGATAGCAGCAATCGCGGCGTCGACGGCGTTGCCACCGCTACGCAGGATTTCGACCGCAGCCAACGCAACAGCGGGGTGAGAGGCCGCGACCATGCCCCGGTCGCCGACTGCCAGGGAGCGTCCTGGCACCATGAAATCGCGCTGTCCCCAGCTCATGCCCGTCTCCGATCGTTTTTCGGCGGATGCTCTGTCATGCCGCAACATCCGCCGCCACAGCGGGAAGAGCCAGGGGACCTGCATCTCTGCCGATGCCAAACAGCGAGCGATGCACGAGATCTATCGCGCTGCCGACCGCACCGATCAGCGTGGCACGATTGCCGAGCGCGCTGAGCTCGATACGAACGGGCTCGCGCATGCACCGCCCGAGATACTCATCGATCCGCAGCTTCAACTCGGGACGTGCGCCGATACTGCCCCCCATAACGATGATCTCTGAATCGAGAATGCTGTGCACGGCCAGAATCGCACTGGCGATGGTCCGGCTGACCTCGTCGATTGCTATTCGTGCCGCCTCGTCGGTCTCGAGCCGATCGAAGACATCACGCACCGTGCCGCCCGGGGCGCCGCCAAGTCCGAGATAGCGCTCTACAATCCCGACGCTGCCGACGGCGGTTTCAAGCGTACCCAACCGAAGACCGCGCGAATCGTAGGGATCGCCTCCAAGTGGCAGATAGGCGATCTCGCCGGCTGCGCCACGCGCGCCGCGCACGAGATAGCCGTCTGAAAAGATGCCCATGCCGATACCGGTGCCGAGGGCAATGAAGGCGAAGCTGCGGGCCTTGCGGCTGTTGCCGCGCCAGTGCTCGCCGATCGCGGCAAGGTTGACGTCGTTCTCGATCGCGACGTCGATGCCGAGCCGCTCGCGCAATGCAGCGCGTACATCCAGACTATCCAGCCCAGGAATATTGGGCGCGAAGACGATGCTGCCGGACGCAGGATCGATGATCCCCGGACTTCCCATCACGCCGCCACGCAGACGTTGCGCGGGTACGGATGCGCGCTGGAGCAGAGACTCTTGCATGCGCCCGATCTGAGCGACCACGGCAGCACCACCCTCGCTGGACGTCGACTCGATGCTCTCGGCGACGATCTTTCCTTGCAGGTCGGCAAGCGCGACGTGCAGCTTCGTGCCGCCAAGATCGATGCCCAGCACGAACGCGGCGTCAGGCCGCAACGCGTAGGTCACAGCACTTCTGCCGACGCTGCCCTGGATCTGCCCGTCCTCGCGTACCCAGCCGTCGCGTTCGAGGTCGCGCATGACTTCGGAAATCGTCTGTTTGGACAGTCCCGTGCTGCGCGAGAGCTCGGCGCGCGAGACCGCTCGATCGCGCAACAGACGCTCGATGACGAGGCGCACGGATTGTTGTCGCGCAACCGGCGACGAGGGAGCGTCTGGCATGAACCTGATCCAATTCGTCAATAGTCCGAACTAAAGCCGACCACAACGATCCGTCAAGAGGGCTAAGGCAGCTTATTCCTGCTCATATTAGGTATTGTGATATTGCTTTTTTCTAAGCCCTAAGTCGATTTGTTCTATACGTTTACAAATCTGGTTTGGCGTGCTTGTCTTGCCCTTCGACAGCAGAGCCCCGGCAGAGAAGCCTGGATGAAAGGAATTCGCATGAAGCGGATCGGCACAGCGTTGGCGGCAATTGTGATGATCGGATCCGGCCTCGTGTCGGCCGGTGCAGCGACATTGCGAGTCGGCATCCAGGACGATCCCGATGCGCTCGACCCCGCACTCAGCGGCACTTATACCGGCCGCTTCGTGTTCGCGGCGCTGTGCGACAAACTTGTCGATATCTCCCCCGACCTCAAGATCGTGCCGCAGCTGGCAGAGGCCTGGGAGTGGGCCGCCGACGGCAAGTCGATCACCTTTACCTTGCGCAAGAACGTCACGTTCCACGATGGCACCGCGTTTGATGCGGCGGCGGTCAAGTTCAATATCGAGCGCATGAAAACGATGCCGGATTCGAAGCGTAAGGCCGAACTGGCGCCGATCGTGAGCGTCGAGGCCCTTGCGGCGGACAAGGTCAAGTTCACCCTGTCGGAACCGTTCGTGCCGCTGCTTGCCAATCTCAGCGATCGCGCCGGCATGATGGTGTCGCCCAAGGCCGCCACGGAGAAAGCCGGCGAGCTCGCGGCCGCACCCGTCTGTGCCGGTCCGTATCAATTCGTCGAGCGCAAGTCGCGCGACCTCATTCGCCTCAAGAAATACCCCGGCTACTGGAATGCGGGAGCCGTCGGCTACGACGAGGTCGTCTATTACTACGTACCTGACTCGACCGTGCGATTGTCGCGGGTACGAGCGGGCGATCTTGAGCTCGCGGAACGCGTCGCGCCCACCGATCTCAAGACCGTGCGCGACGACCCCAATCTCACGCTTCATTCCGGCCAGGGGCTCGCAGTTTCACATCTGATGTTCAATGTCGGCGCGGGCGCCAAGGCCGATACGCCACTCGGCAAGAACGCGACGCTGCGACAGGCCTTCGAGCTTGCGATCGATCGCAATGTCATCAATCGCGTTGCCTTCAACGGCGAATTTCTGGCGGACAATCAGATGATTCCTCCGTCATCTCCGTTCTACGATAGCGCACACAAGGCGCCGGCTCGCGACGTCGCCAAAGCCAAGGCGTTGATTGCAGCGGCCGGAATGACGCGCGTCCCGGTCGAACTTCAGTACGAGAACGCTGCCGGCGATTCCCGCGTTGCACAGATCATGCAGTCAATGGCGGCCGAGGCTGGCTTCGACGTGAAGCTGCTGCCCATGGAAACAACCACTGCCATTGAGCGCTACTTGAACGGCAATTTCGAAGCCTACATCGGCAACTGGAGCGGCCGTGCCGACCCGGATCCCACGCTGGTCGCATTCTTCAGCTGCGCAGGCTCCCAGAACGTCAACAAATATTGCAACAAGGATCTCGATGCGATCCTGACTCAGGCGCGAGGCGAGGCCGACGAAGCCAAGCGCAAGGCCCTCTACGCGAAAGCGACTGATATTTACCTGAGCGCGCTCTCGTCGATTCCTCTCTACCACCCCAACTGGTTCTTTGCCGCTCGCAAATCGGTCGGCGGCATCGTCATGGTGCCGGATGGGCTCTTGCGCCTGGTGGGCGTCAAGCCCGTGAATTGACGCGCAACGTCTCGCGCTTTCCTCACGTGAGGACCTGTCTGCTCCGATGAAGACCCTGCTTCTGCGCCGCCTTGCCGTCCTGCTGCCGACCTTGTTACTCGTGTCGATGATGGTGTTCGGTCTGCAGAAGCTGCTGCCCGGCGACCCGGCGCTGGCGCTGGCCGGGGAAGAGCGCAATCCTGAGGTCATCGAGTATCTTCGGCACAAATATCGCTTCAATGAGCCGATTCCGGTGCAATACGGCATTTGGCTGAAGGCCTTGGTGCACGGCGATTTCGGCACGTCGGTCCGCACCCGCCTGCCTATCGGCACCATGCTGGCGGAAAAACTGCCGGTGACCATCGAGCTCGCGATCCTGTCGATGCTGGTCGCGCTGTTCGTCGGGGTGCCGATCGGGATCGTCGCGGCGCTCGGGCGCGGGACGCCACTCGACTATGGCGCCAGTCTTTTCGGGCTGGCCGGACTTTCCATTCCGCATTTCTGGCTGGGGATCATGTTGATCCTTCTCTTCTCGGTGAATCTCGGCTGGTTGCCGGCGGGAGGTTTCGTTCCACCGTCTGAAAGTATCGGCCGCAACCTGATCTCGATGCTCATGCCCGCTTTGGTGCTGGGCACGGGCACGGCTGCGATCATGATGCGCCATGTCCGCGGCGCGATGATCGAGGCGATGAAGCAGGACTATGTTCGGACCGCCCGCGCGAAGGGCGTCCGCGAACGCACCATCGTGCTGCGCCATGCTCTGCCGAATGCGCTCATCCCGGTGGTCACGCTGGGTACGTTGCAGTTCGGCGAGCTACTGGCCGGCGCAGTGTTGACCGAGCAGGTCTTTTCGATCCCCGGTTTCGGCAAGATGGTCGTCGATGGCGTGTTCAGCCGCGATTATGCCGTGGTTCAGGCTGTCGTGCTCTGTACGGCGGCGGTATTTCTTCTGATGAGCCTGATTGCCGACGTCGCCTATGTGCTGCTCAATCCAAGGCTCAGGTCATGAGCACGATTGAGGCACCAGCCCCTGCTCAAATGCGCACAGGTGGGCGCTCTGAACTTCGTCGCTTGCTGCGCGAGCCGTCCGCGGTGATTGGCGGCGCGATCATCCTGTTCTTCGTCGTGCTGGCGGTGTTCGCAACATGGATCTCGCCCTACGATCCGAATACGCCGGATTGGATGGCGATTCGTGCTGCGCCCAATGCAGTGCACTGGTTTGGCACGGATGATCTCGGCCGCGATGTGCTGTCTCGGGTCATCTTCGGAACGCAGGCGTCGCTCGCGGCCGGCATGGTTTCCGTGACCGTTGCGGTGCTGATCGGCCTGCCGTTCGGTCTCATTGCAGGTTATTTCGGCGGTGTCGCCGACATGGCGATCTCGCGCATTGCGGATGCTCTCCTCGCCTGCCCGTTTCTCGTCCTCGCGATCGCGCTGGCCGCGTTCCTGGGTCCCAGCCTCCAGAATGCAATGATCGCGATCGGCATTTCGGCGATTCCAGTCTTCGTCCGCGTTGCACGCGCCGAGACCCTGGTTGTCCGCACCGAGGACTACATCGCGGCGGCGCGCGCTCAGGGGCTGGGTCATATCGCCATTCTGACCGGGCAGGTCCTGCCCAATGTGCTCGCACCGACGATCGTCCAGGCGACCCTCACGATGGCGATTGCAGTCCTGGCTGAGGCGAGCCTCGCCTTCCTTGGTCTTGGTCAATTGCCTCCGGCCCCCTCTTGGGGCTCCATGCTCGATGTAGCGCGGCAGTTCCTCAGCGAGGCGCCGTGGATGGCCTTCTTCCCCGGTCTCGCAATCATCGCCCTTGTGATCGGCTTCAACCTGATCGGTGATGGCCTGAATAGCGCGCTCAATCCCAGGCAGTAGATGATCGACGTCGGTCGGAGATCGCCGACCGTCGCGGTTGGATGTGCCTGCGCTGTCTAGATGCGAGCTTCGAACGCAGCCCGCTGCGCTGATGTCAGATGCAAGCCATGCTTGGTGCGCCGGTTGAGAAAGTCGTCAGCGCGGCTCGCCCACTCTTTCTCTCGGAGGAAGATTTCTTCGCATTCATAGAAGTCGCCGCCATAATGACGACCGAGATCGGCCGAAATGCGGGCCGAGCCCAGCAGCTCTCTCGCGCGCGTCCCGTAGAGACGCGCATAGTGGTGAATCAACTTTCGCGGAAGATCCGGATAGTCGCGCGCCAGTCCGAACGAGAAATCATCGAACGTGCCCGCGATGTCGCCGCCCGGCAGGGGGCGACCTGCGGTCCAGGCCGGCTGCATCTTCAGAAACCACGGCGCGAGCCGCTGGAGCGCCTGCTCGGCTAGCTTGCGGTACGTCGTAATCTTCCCGCCGAAGATGGAGAGCAGCGGCGGCGCATCGACCGCACCGTGAACTTCGAACGCATAGTCGCGCGTCACCGCCGACGGATTTTCAGCATTGTCATCATAGAGCGGCCGGACGCCGGAAAACCTGTGCACGATCTCGCTCTCCTGCGGCGGCGTACGGAAGTAGCGGGTCAGCACCTGCAAGAGATAGGCGGTCTCGTCCGTGCCGATCGCAGCGTCCTCGGCCTTGCCTTGATAGGGAATGTCGGTCGTGCCGATCAGCGCGAGATTGTCCTCGTAGGGATTGACGAAGATCACGCGGCGGTCCTCGTTCTGAAGCAGATAGGCTTGCGATCCGCTCCAGAACTTCGGCACCACGATGTGGCTGCCCTTGACGAGACGCACGCTGTGGGCGGAGTTCAGGCCCGCAACGCTCTGCACCACATCCTGAACCCAGGGGCCGGCGGCGTTGATTAGCGCGCGGGACCGCACGACTTGCGTCTGGCCGTCCTCACCCCGCATCTCGAGAAGCCAGGCGTCATCCTCGCGGCGTGCCTGCACGGCACGGGTGCGCGGCAGGATGATGGCGCGGTTCTGCGCGGCATCGACCAGGTTCAGGATCACCAGCCGGGCATCGTCGACCCAACAGTCCGAATATTCAAAGCCGCGGCGAAATTCGGCGCGCAACGGAGCGCCCTCTGGCGCATGCGCAAGGTCGAGGCCCCGGCTCGACGGCAGGCGCTTGCGGCCACCGAGATGGTCGTAGAGAAACAACCCAGTGCGGATCAGCCAGGCCGGCCGCTGCTCCGGCGAGTGCGGCAACACGAAACGCATCGGCCAGATGATATGAGGTGCGGACGCGAGCAGCACCTCGCGCTCGATCAGCGCTTCGCGCACCAGACGAAACTCGTAATATTCGAGATAGCGCAGGCCACCGTGAACGAGCTTGCCCGAGCGCGACGAGGTGCCTTCCGCAAAGTCGCCCTTCTCGCACAACAGGACCTTAAGGCCTCGACCAGCTGCATCGCGCGCAATGCCGGCCCCGTTTATGCCACCACCGATAATCGCGATGTCGACCAGCCCGTGATCCCTGCCCGTGTCCGGCGCAGTCTCCGTCATCGCGTCCTGCTGCGCTTCTTCTCGATCCGCCGCCGCGCCGCGGCCTTTGCCGGCGCGCGCGCCTTGCCCGGCTTCGCTTTCGGCTGCTGCAAGCCGTAGGTCGAGAATCCCTTTGCCGTATCTCCGATCTCCGCTTCGCTGAGAATGTGCGGCCCACCGAGCGCGAGCGAGAGATAATATTGGCGCGCAATGGTCTCGAGCTCGACCGCAAGCCACATCGCCTTGTCGAGGTTGGCACCAACCGCGATCATCCCGTGATTGGCGAGCAGGCAGCCGTTGCGGCCTTCGAGCGCAGCGAGCGCCAGCTCCGACAGCTCCGCGGTGCCGTAGCGCGCATAGCCGGCGCAACGGACATCGTTGCCGCCGAACGCGGCCATCATATAGTGGCAGGCCGGGATCGGCTTGTGCGCGATGGCCAGCACGGTCGCATAGGTCGAATGGGTGTGGACGACGCCTCCGACATCGGGCCGGCCGCGCATGATGTCGAGGTGAAAGCGCCATTCGGTCGACGGCTGCAAAGGTCCATCCCAGCTGCCATATTCACCCTCGAGCGGCATCGAGGCGATCATCTCCGGCTTCATCGCATCATAGGGCGTTGCCGACGGCGTGATCAGCATCCGGTCCTTGTAGCGGGCGGAGATGTTGCCCGACGTCCCCTGATTGAGCCCCGATGCGTTCATCCACCGACATTTGGCGATGATCGCCTCGCGCAACTGTCGCTCCTCACGAGTCATGGCAAAACACCTTTCGTCTTCAGCACGGATTGAGCGGCGGCTCGCCGACAAGATAGCGGCGAACCTCCTCGGCCGCCTGGTCGGCGGCAATGGTGACGGTGCGTAACGAGGCCCCGGCAATGTGCGGCGTCAGCGTCACGTTCGGCAGTTGCAGGAGCGGCCAGTCCGGCGGCACCGGTTCGACCGCAAAGGTGTCGAGCATGGCGCCGGCAAGCCGGCCTGCCGACAGGGCCTCGAAGAGCGCCGCGTAGTCGACCAGCGGCCCGCGCGCCGTGTTGATGAAGATACAGCCGGGCTTGACCCTTGCCAGCGCCGCGCGATCGATGAAGCCGGTGGTCTCGGCGGTCACGCGTGCATGCAGGCTGATCACATCCGCGCGCGACAGGAGGTCGGCGAGCGCAACGTGCTCGACGCCGTCATTGCGATCCTGGGCGCTGAGCTGGACATAGGGATCGGTCACCAGGATCCGGCAGCCGAACGCCTTGAGCAGCTTCACGACGCGGGTGCCGATCGCGCCATAACCGACGATACCGACCGTCATCTCGCCGAGCTCGCGCCCGGTACGGTCGGCGCGATAGAGATCGCCGCGCCATTCTCCGCCGCGCAGGGATTCATGCCCGCTGCGGATCAGACGGGTTTCGGCGAGCATGGCACCGATGGTGAACTCGGCCACAGCGCTCGCGTTGCGGCCGGGCGTGTTGACCACGAGCACCTTGTGGTCGCGCGCAGCCTGCATGTCGATATTGACGGGACCGCCGCGCGAGACCGCGATGAATTTGAGATTCGGCAGACGCTCCAGCATCGATCGCGAGACTGGCGCGAGATGCGTGACGAGGAGCGATGCGTCCCCGATGAACGCCGCGACCTCATCCGGGTCACCCATGAATTCCTTCAAGCCGTCGAGCTTCGACCCGGCATAGCCGTGCTCCATCGGCTCGTCCGGCCAGGGCTGCTCAAGGATACGGATGTCGACGCCGTTGCCGCAAGCTGCCGTGATGCGTTCGGCAAAGACGCTCGGCAGCATGAAGCGGTCTCCGACGATGGCGATGACCTCAGGCATGACCCGCTCCCGCACGCAACGCAGCCAGCTGCTTCCAGACCGGTCGCGCCGCAAGCCTGGCATCCAGATAGGCCGGAAACATCCGCGCATAATGCGCGGCGAGCTCCGCATCGGGGGACTGCGGCGTATTGAGATAGGGTTGCACCCATTCCTCCGTGCAGGCCGCCATGTCCGGATAGAGGCCGGTCGCTACCGCCGCGATCATCGCTGCGCCGGCGGCTCCCGCCTCGCCGCGGCTGCAAACGCGAATATTGCATTCAAGGGCAGCGCCGAGGATTGCGCCGAGCGCCCGGCTGCGCGCAGCGCCCCCGGTGATACGCACGTCGCGCGGCAACGCACCCATGGCCGCGTAACAATCGCGCGCTGCAAAGGCTAGTCCCTCCATCACCGCCCGCATCAGATCCCAATAGCCATGGTGGGTGCGCAGACCCAAAAATTGCGCACAGGCCTCGTGTGCGACGAACGGCCCGCGCTCGCCGGCATCGGAGATGAAGGGATGGAACAGGAGCTCGCCGGGCCGCGCCTCCATCACGCGCTCGTCGAGCCGCCTGATCAGATCGGCGCGCGAGCGCGCGATGCCCTCGGCAGCGAGCAAGTTGCGGGCGAGATCGAGGAGCCAATCGATGTTCAGCGTTGCCGCCATGTTGGATTGCATCTGGGCATAGTGACCGGGCACCGGAAACGGCATCGTGTAGCCGGTCGCCTCGGCGTTGAGGACCACGGCGTCGACGTCCGGCGCCAACCGCATATGCATCCCGGTCGAACCGATGATGGTGCAGCCGACGTCCGGCGCCGGATCGTAGAGCCCCGCCCCGAGCGCGTTGCAGATCACGTCGACATAGCCCAGCGACACCGGAATGGCCTCGGGCAGGCCAGTCTCGCGCGCGGCGCCGGCGCTCATCGGATGCGTCGTCACGACGCCGTCGACGACGTCGGGAAACAGGCTCGCGCAATCGGCGATGCCGATCAAGCGCGCGGCCTCCGCGTCAAAGCGGCGCTTGCGGAAATCGCCACAGGAGAACGTCGCCTCAGACGGATCGGTCGCACGCTCGCCGGTGAGCAGGAAATAGAGCCAGTCCTTGCAATGGAAGGCGGTGCGGGCACGTGACAGGCTCGCCGGCGCGTTCGCCTGCAGCCAGGCCAGTTGCGGTCCCTGTTGGCAGGCATTGAGCCCCGAGCCGGTCCGCCGATAGAGCGGCGCGTTGCGCTCGCTGGAGCGGATGTCGTCAACGAGGCCGGCGGCACGGGAGTCGAGCCAGAGCAGCGCCGGCGCGACCGGGCGGCCATCATCGTCGATCAGCCAGGTGCCATCGCCCTGCCCTGTGACGGCGATGGCCGCAAGCCGCGCGGCAAGATCGGGGACGGCAGCGACCAGGCCGCGCAGCGCCGCAACGGTATCTTTCCATGTGCGCGCCATGTCCTGCTCGACATGTCCGCCGGCGGACATCGTGTAGCTGTTGGGCAGCGAGAACTCGCCGAGCTGCCGGCCTTCGCGCGTGAACGCAACCGTCTTGATCAGGGAGGTGCCGGCATCAATGCCGATGATGACGTCGCGGCTCGCCGAGGTTCGCATGATCAAGCCGCCTCCGCGTGGCGAATGCAGGTGCCGTCGACACCGAACAGATGCAGATGCCGCGCCTCCAGCGCGAAGGGAATGATATCGCCGGGGCGCGCCGCGATCCTGCTCGGCGTCACCGCGATGAGAAGGTGGCCGTCGCACTCGCCCGCGACATGCGACTGGTCGCCCAGCCATTGATTGGACACGACGCGCACGCGGACATCACCGGCTCCGACGGTGATCTTCTGTGGCCGGATGCCGATGCGGATGCGCTTGCTCTGCTCGAGCGCCCGGTCCACGCCCGGACCAAGTGTTCGTGTTTCGATCTGGAACGCAACGTCGGGGCTGACCGAGAGGCGGAATCCGCCATCGGCGCGGGCCACCTCCGTCTCGAGCAGGTTCATCGGCGGTTCGCCAATGAAGCTCGCGACGAACAGGTTCGCCGGATGCTCCTTCAGCTCCCTCTCGCTTGCGAACTGCTGGAGCACGCCGTCTTCCATGACCGCGATGCGATCGGCGAGCGCGCTCGCCTCGGTCTGGTCGTGGGTGACGAAGATCGCCGTCATCCCGCGCTCGGCCAGCAGTCCCTTGATCCGCCCGCGCAAGACCGCGCGGAGCTGCGGCTCAAGCTGGCCCATCGGCTCGTCCAGCAGATAGAGCTCAGCATCGCGCACCAGGGCCCGCGCCAGCGAGACACGCTGCTGCTGCCCTCCCGAGATCGCGCGAGGATAGCTGTCCAGGATGTCCGAGATCTCGACGAGGCGCGCAATCGCCTCGACGCGGCGCGAGACCTCGCCATGCGAGAGCTGCTGCGCCTTCAAGGCAAACGCGATGTTCTCGCGAACCGTGAGCGGCGGGTAGAGCGAATAGCCTTCGAACGCCATCGCCACCCTGCGCCTGGCGGGCGGCAATTCATCGATGCGCCGCTGGCCGAGCGCAATCGCCCCCGAGGTGACGCTTTCGAAGCCCGCGATCATCCGCAAGGTCGAGGTCTTGCCGCAGCCCGACGAGCCCAGCAGCGCGACGATCTCGCCCTTCCCGACCTCCATGTCGAGCGCGCGCACGGCATGGACCGGCGCCTTGCCGCGGCTCTGGTAGACCTTGTCGACGTTCCTGATCTCGAGCATACCCATGGTCATCTCGTCCCAATCATGCCGCCTGCCGCCGATGCGGCAGGCCGACGCGCAGGCCAGTCGTGCGGTCGAACAGCAGAGCCGCCTCCGGCGCGAAGCGAACGAAGATACCGTCCTCGGCGGTCGCCATCGGTGAGTCCTGCGGCAGTGCCGCGAGCCATTCGGACCCATCGGAGAAGCGCAACAGCAGCACCGCTTTCTCATGCATCGGCGTGATCGCAACGACGCGCGCAGGAATCGCGTTCTCGCTCGCCTCGCGGGTGATGACGAGATCATCCGGACGCACGCCGAGCCAGCACGGACCATGATCCGCGGCCTGACGATCGGCGGCTTCAAGTCGAACCGCGGTCCCCGCGACCTGCGCGTTGAGAAAGCCCTGCGCAGCGACTGGCTCGACTTCGGACAGATTGATGCTGGGATCGCCGAACAGCCGCGCTACGGCAACGGAAGCGGGCTTCGCGTAGATCTCCTCGGGGCGCGCGATCTGCACCAGGCGTCCGTCGATCAGGACGGCGATCCGGTCTGCGATCGCCATAGCCTCGCGATAATCCTGGGTGACGTAGAGAACGGCGGCCGAGCTCCGACGCAGCAGGCTCGGCAGTTCGAGCCGCATCTCGTAGCGGAGCTTTGCATCGACGTTGCGCAAGGGATCATCGAGCAGCAGCACATCCGGATTGCCGATCAGCGCGCGCGCGAGCGCCGTGCGCTGCTTCTGCCCGTTCGACAATTCACGGGGCCTATGGCCGAGGACGTGCTCGATCTTCAGGAGCCGGCTGATCGATTTGACCCGGGACGCGACCTCGCCCGCGGCCGCCTTGGCGCGCAAGCCGCTCGCAATGTTGTCCTGCGCGCTCATGTGCGGGAACAGTGCAAAGTTCTGAAATGCCATGCCGATCCCGCGCCGCTCCGGCGGTGCGTCCACGATCGACTGACCGCCGACCAGGATATCCCCTTCATCCGGCTCGAACATGCCTGCGATCATCCGCAGCAGCACGGTTTTGCCGCTGCCGGACGGCCCGAACACCGCGACGATCTCGCCAGGCTCGACCGCCAGTGACAGATCCTCGGCACAGCGGACCGGGCCGAACGACTTGCCGACGGCATTGAGTTCGAGACGCGCCATGCTTCAGCCTTTCACCGCACCGAGCGACAGCCCCTCGACCAGATAGCGCTGCGCGTAAAGCGCGAGCAGCAAGGTCGGCGTGACCGAGAGCACGATTGCGGCCGCGATCTGGCCGTACTGGATGCCGGACGCCGTGACGAAGGCCAGCGCGCCCACCGTGACCGGCTGCTTGTCAGCCGAGGCCAGGATCAGCGCGAACACGAAATTGTTCCAGCAGAAAATGAATGACAGCAGGCCGGCCGCCGCGATGCCAGGGCCGGCGAGCGGCACGGCGATACGCGTGAAGGCCTCGCGCCAGGAATGCCCCGCAAGCCGATAGGCGTGCTCGATGTCCGGGCTGATGTCCTCGAAATAGCCGCGCACGATCCACAGGATCAGCGGCAGCGCAATGAGCTGGTAGACCCAGACGATGCCAAAGTAAGTGTCGCTGAGACCGAGCTGCTGATAGTAAAGCGACAGCGGCAGCAACACGAGCAACGGCGGCGCAAATCGGAACGACAGCAGCGTGAATGCGATGGTCTCGCCGAGCCGGAACTTGAACCGCGCAAAGGCATAGGCCGCGGGCACACCAAGCACCAGGGCGAGGAGCACCGCCGCGCTCGACAGCACAAAGCTGTTCATGAGGTTGCGCATGAAGGAGATCTCGAGATTGCCCGCGGTGGTGCGGAGCTGGCCCGAGATCAGCGCCTGGTAGTTCGCGAGCGTCGGCTCGAACAGGATGTGCGGCGGAATTCGCAGGATCTGCTCGTTGGTCTGGAACGACATCATGAGGATCCAGACGATCGGGAACATGAAGAACACGAGCACGAGCGCCAGCGCCACGCCGCGGAAGATGCGCCCTGCGAGACTGGAATGATCCATCGCCGCCTCTCCGCCTCTTACGCGTGGCCGTGGGCGCGTGCCCGCAGCCGCAGCCAGTTCTTGATGAAGATGTTCGAGAGAATGTTGGTGATCAGCCAGAGGATCATCAGCAGCGCCGCCGAACGGCCGACATTGGTGTACTGAAAGAATTCGAGATAGGCCTGAACCTGGAACACCATCAGCCGGTCGCCGGGGCCGCCTTGCGTCATCGCATAAATGATGTCGAACTGCTGGATGGAATCGAGCAGGCGAAACAGCGAGGCCGTGATGATGTAAGGCGCGAGCATCGGCAGCGTGATGCGGAAGAACACGAAGCTCGCGGGCACGCCGTCGAGCGCCGCCGCCTCGAACGGTTGCCGCGGCAGCGAGCGCAAGCCCGCCAGCAGCAGGATCATGATGAAGGGCGTGTAGACCCAGACGTCGACCAGGACGACCGTGAACAGCGCGCTCGAGGGATCGGACGCCCATTTGAAGTCATGCACGCCGAGCAGGCCGATGAGATAGGACAGGATGCCGAAGCTGGGATTTGTCATCAGCTTCCACATCAGCGCCGCGATGGCGGGCGCCGTCATCAACGGCAACAACAGCACGATCGACACCGCATTGTGAAAGCGGGTCGGCCGCCGCAGCAGCAGGGCGATGCCGAGGCCGAGCAGCAGCTCGAGCACAACCGTCAGCGCCGTATAGGTGAGCGAGACGCGAAGCGTATTCCAGAAGGCCGGATCGGAGAGAAAGTCGATGTAATTGTCGACGCCGATGAAGCCGCGCAAATAAGGCAGGTTCAACCGGTAGCGCTGGAGCGAATAGACCGCGGCCGTCACGAAGGGCACGAGGATAGCGATGCAGACGAGCAGCGCCGGAAGGCTCAGCACGTAGGGCAGAAGGCGCCCGCGCAGCCTCGTGGTGCGGCGCGGAAGCACGTTCGTCTGGGACAACTGGGCCATGCTCATGATGATACGGGATCACGCGTTTGCTTCAACACCGCCGGCCCGGACCGGACAGGCGTTCCGAACCGGCGGGTTGGCGTGGTGCGGAGGAATCAGGCACCACGCCAAAGGTCAATCAAGGCAGGTTCAACCAGGGCAGTCTCAACCGAGGCCTGCCTGCTTGAGCTGACGGTTGATACTGTCGGCGAGCTTGTCCAGCCCTTCATCGACGCTGACCTCCTTGGCGACCATCTTCTGGAGCGAAGCCGCCCATTCCGTCGTCAGGTCGAAGAACAGAGGCTGCGCCGTGAAATAGATCTTGGCGCCCGGCGACGAGAGGTCATGCTGCTCGAGATAGCCCGGGTAGGATTTCGCGATGCGGTCGCGGAATTCGGAGTCCTTCCACACCGACGCGCGCACCGGATTGACGAAGTCCATCTTGCGGGCGCCGAACAAGTCGTGCTCGGTTGAGGCCGCCCATTGCATGAACAGCCAGGCCGCGTCCTTCTGCTTGGAGAAGCTCGACATTGCGAGCGACCAGATCCAGACGTTCGGCGTCGGCGCCTTGGCGGCCGGATTCGCGGCAAAGGGCGCGTAACCGAGATTGCCCTTCTCCTTGTTGTCGCCGCCGTTCATGAAGTAGCCGAGAATGTCGGCGTCGAAGATCATGCCGGAGGCGCCTGCGCCGAGATCCGTGCCGACCTGATACCAGGTGTAGGTCGACCAGTTCTTCGGGCCCGAGGTCTGGATCATCTTGACCCATTTCTCGTGGAACTCCTTCGAGGCCTTGGTGTTCATGGCGGCCTTCAGCTTGCCGCCGTCCATCACAAAATCCTTCTGGCCGAAATTCGAATAGGCCGAGAGGAAGCCGGGATGGATGGTCGCCCAGGAGCGCGAGCCGCGAACGCCGACACCATAGGGGCCGCCCGCGTCCTTGGTGATCTTCGCGGCGACATCGAGCAAGTCGTCGAGATTCTTCGGCGGCTTGACACCGACCTTGTCGAAGATGTTGCGATTGTAAGCGATGTTGTTGAGCTCATAGCCCCAGGGGATGCACCACTGCTTGGCCTTGCCCGAACCGAGCTCTGAGCCCGCAACGCCGTCCCATGCCGTCGAGGAGCGAAGGCCGGGCAACACATCGTCCCAGGCAAAGGCCGGGTTGGTCTTGGCGGGGTCCTTGATGTAGGTGTTGAGATCCTCGATCCAGCCGGCCGGACCGTAGGTCCAGGTCATGTAAGCGCCGGTCATGAAGGCATCGTACTGATCCGATTTCGAGGACAGCGCCGCCGTCACCTTGTCGAAATAGACGTCCTCCGGGAAGATGTCGTAGGTGACGTTCATCCCGGTTAGCGCCTTGAAGGCCTCGATATCGCCGATCATCGCATCGACGTAAGGATGCTTGTTCAGCAGCAGCTTGACGCTCTTGCCGCTATAGGCCTTCCAGTTGAAGTCTGCGGCCATGGCCCGCGACATCGCGGAGACATAAGCCGAGTTTGCGGCTACGCCGGCGATGCCGAGCTTGGCGGCGCCATCCAGCAGATCACGCCGACTGATGCGTTTGGCAGCGTAGGAGTCGAACAGATTCTTCTCTCGATCGAACATTGTAACCTCCCATTGTGCGCGTTTACTTTCCCTTACGGCCCTTGTTTTTGGCCTTATTGTTCTTGTCCTTGCCGGCTGTTGCCTCCGGCTTGTCGGTTGCGAGGGCCTGAGCAGTCGCCTCGTCGATAATCAGGCCGTGCAGCAGGCGGCTGCGCAGCACGGCGCGCAGCGCCGTGACCTTGGCCAGTCCGCCGCCGACGGCGACGATGCGATGTTTCCTTAAATCCGCCGCCTCCATCGAGGTGGCGCGCGCCGACAGGTCGATGTCGAGCATCTCGCCGTCGGCGTTGAAGAAATGTCCGAGCAGGTCAGCGCATGCGCCCGCGCGCTTCAGTTCCACAACCTCGTCGGGCTTGATCATGCCGCTCGAGACCAGGAACCCCTCGGCATGAATCTGTCCGATGCCGACGAACAGAAGTGAGGCCTTGCGGGCGAGCGCAAACACGTCGGCGATGCCGTATTGCTGCATCAGCACGGCGCGGTCGGCGACCGAATTGGCGAACACCGGCACCGGCAACAGATAAGCCTCCGCGCCCGTACGCTCCGCCAGGCGATGAATGACATCGAATGGATTGGCGGCGAATTTCCGCGTCAAACCACCGAGCAGCGAGACGAATTGCACCTCGCGCGCCGGCGTCTGCGGCAATTGCTCGACCACGGCCGCGAGCGTGCGGCCGTGACCGACGCCGATGATCTTGTGCTCGCCGCGTTCGAGTATCTGCCGCAGGAAGCTCGCACCCTCGAGCGCCAGGGCCTTCAGCGGCAGGTCCCCCTCCCCGAGATCGGGCGCGACACGGCAAAAGGCGAGGCCGTAGCGCTCGGTCAGCGTGTTCTCGAGCGCGACGCATTCGGCCACCGGTCCTTCGACGAAGACGCGGATCATGCCCTCGCGGCTCGCGCGTGCGATCAGCCGATGCGCCTTGGTGCTCTGGATGTTGAGGCGGTCGGCGACCTCCGACTGGGTCAGTCCGGCGGCGAAATACAGCCATGCCGCCCGCGTCGCGAGCGACGCTTCTCCGTCAACCATCGGCAGCCTGTCGGAAGGTGTCGCCACGTCGGAAAAGCCCGCTTGCAATTTTCTTCACATCTTGCAAAAAATTGCAGAGACCGATCGGGACGTCAATCCCCCAAACGTGCTGCGGTGCAATCGTCCGGCGCGTTACGGTCAGTGCGGTTGTCGTTACGCTGTGGAGGTCGAATGGCAGGCGTGTTCCTCGGCATCGACGTCGGAACCGGTGGGGTTCGCGCCTGCGCCGTCGATGGGCGCGGCGATTTGCTTGGGATGGAAACGGCGACCCTGCCGCCGCCGCGACAGGACGGTCATGCGATCGATCAGGACCCTGAGCTCTGGTGGCATGCAACGGTGGTTGCGATCTGCAAGCTCGGTCGCAGCATCGATCTCCGGACGGTCGAGCGCCTTTGCGTTGACGGCACGTCCGGCACTCTCCTGATGATCGACGCTGTGGGTCGGCCCTGCACGCCGGGCCTCATGTACAACGATGCGCGCGCGGCAACGGAGGCGGCCCGCATTGCGGCCGTCGCGCCTGCGGACAGCGGCGCACACGGCGCGAGTAGCGCGCTTGCGAAGCTCCTGCATTTGTCTGATCGCAGCGAGGCGCGCGAGGCACGTTTTGCCGTGCATCAGGCCGACTGGATCGCCGGTCGGCTCGCCGGACATCATGGCATCAGCGACGAGAACAACGTCCTGAAGCTCGGCTACGATCCCATGGCACGTGCCTGGCCGGTCTGGCTCGACGAACTCGGCGTCAGGCGCGAGCTGCTGCCGAAGGTGCTGGTCCCCGGCACGCCATTTGCGAATGTCGACCCCACGATCGCAGCGACGCTCGGCCTGTCGCCGTCAGCGCTCGTCGCAGCCGGCACCACCGACGGCGTCGCCGCCTTCATCGCGACGCGGGCTGACGCGCCGGGCGATGCCGTCACCTCGCTCGGCACGACGCTTGTCGTGAAGCTGCTTGCGACGCAGCCGATCTTCGCCGCCAATCAGGGCGTCTATTCGCACCGGCTCGGCGAGCGTTGGCTCGCGGGCGGCGCCTCCAATTCCGGCGGCGGCGCGTTGCTGTCGCATTTCACGGCCGCCGACATGGAGCGGCTGACGCCGCAGTTGCAGCCGGAGGCGCCGACCGGGCTCGATTACTATCCGCTTCCCAAGCCCGGCGAACGCTTTCCCATCTCCGATCCGGCATTGCCGGCCAGGATCACGCCGCGTCCTGCGGAGGACCATCGCTTCTTCCAGGCGCTTCTCGAAGGTATCGCGGGGGTCGAAGCCCTCGCCTATCAGCGCCTGGCGGAGCTGGGGGCGCCGAAACTTCAGCGCGTCATCAGCATCGGCGGCGGCGCGAAGAACGCGGCATGGACCGAGATCAGACGACGCGCGCTCAGTGTTCCCGTGACCATCGCCGAGGAGACAGAGGCAAGCTACGGTGCTGCGCTGTTGGCCTTGCGAGGAGGCCCGCCATGATGTCCGACACGATCGACATCGACGGTCTCCGCGCGATCGCAGACCGCTTCGATCACGTGCTGCTCGATCAATGGGGCACGTTGCACGAAGGCCAGGCGATCTTTCCGCCGGCGCGCGATTGCGTCGCGCGGCTGCGCCAGGCCGGCAAACGCGTCGTTGTCCTGTCGAACTCGGGCAAGCGCGCGAGCAGCAATGCGGCGCGGCTTGCCTCGCTCGGCCTTCCACCGGACGCGTATGACGGCATCCTGACCTCGGGCGAGGTGACCTGGCGTGGCCTGAAAGCGCGCGCGCAGAAGCCGTTTACCGCGCTCGGCCAAACCTGCCTGCTGATTGCACGCGGCGGCGACCATGCGATCGTCGATGGGCTCGATCTTGCTGTCGTAAGCGATGTCGGGACGGCCGACTTCATCCTGCTCGCGGGCCTCGACGATGCCGTCGCAGAGCCGGAACACTGGCGCGACCGCCTCGTTGAGGCGTCGGCGCGCGGCCTGCCGATGCTGTGCGCAAATCCCGACCTCGCAATGTTCGGCGCCTCCGGATTGATCCCGGCCCCCGGTGCGCTGGCCCGCTTCTACGAGACATTGGGTGGTCTTGTGGCCTATGTCGGCAAGCCGCACGCTCCCATCTTTGCGGCGGCGCTCGAATTGCTGGGGCAGCCGGCCCCCGAACGTGTCCTGATGATCGGCGACAGCCTCGACCATGATGTAGCCGGCGCGCGCCGTGCGGGCATGCTGACACTCCTGCTCAGGTCTGGCGTGCATCGGGATCAGACGCGGGCGGGCCCGGGTGAATTGGTGCGAGAAGCGCCTGGTGCGGATGTGCCGATGCCGCACTGGGCGATGGATCATCTGGCCTGGTGAGAGGCGCACGATGCCACAACAACCTGCCCTGCTCCACGAGCTTCGCCGCATGTCGGCCCGCGTCGGCCGCAACATTCTGCTGGTGCAGGGCGCCGGCGGCAATTCCTCTATCAAGCAGGATGATCTGCTCTGGGTGAAGGCCTCCGGCACCTGGCTTGCGGATGCCGAGCACAAGGACATCTTCGTGCCGGTATCGCTCGGCGCGGCACGCACGGCGCTTGCGCAAGGCGACGAACGGGTCCCCCTCGCCCCTGGTGCCGGCACGGCCTTGCGCGCCTCGATCGAGACCTCGCTGCACGCACTGATGCCACACACGGTCGTGCTGCATGTGCATTCGGTCAATACCATTGCATGGGCGGTGCGGATCGATGCGCGGGAGGAGTTCGCGAAACGACTGGAGGGGCTGGCCTGGCGCTGGCTCGACTATCACCATCCGGGACTGCCGCTGGCCAAGGTCGTGCACGACGCGCTGGCACGGGACAAGGTGGATGTACTGGTCCTCGGCAATCACGGGCTGGTGGTCGGCGCCGAGACCAGCGCCGCGGCGGAGGCCTTGGTGGACGAGGTCGAGAGGCGCTTGGCCCTCGCCCCGCGAAGCACGATCCCTGCGGACGAGGCGGCGCTTCGGTCGATATGCGCGGGCACGGCGTATCGCCTGCCCAAAGATCCGCTTTGCCACAGCATCGCCATCGACCCTTACAGCCGCGCACTTGCGACCAGTGGCTCGCTCTATCCGGATCATGTGGTCTTCCTCGGTCCGGGCTTACCCGTTCTGGAACGGGGCGAGGATCTGCGCGCCGCGGCATCGCCAGCGCTGGCGGACGGGCCGCCGCCCCCGGCGGCGCTACTTGTTCCGGGCCTCGGTTGCATCGTGCGCAAGGATGCGAGCCCCGGCGCCGAGGCGATGCTGAGCTGTCTCGCCCTGGTGACCTGCCGCGTGCCTCTCGCCGCGCAGATCCGCTTCCTGACTCAAGGCGACGAATCCGCGTTGATGAATTGGGATGCCGAGCGATATCGCCAGCAACTGACCGCCAATCGCCGCCCCGACTGAACCGACGACACTTGCGGTCGCAAAGCCCTGCGCAGCGGGTGGGCTCGTCTTTTTTGCTTAGTCCATTGGAGGCACGAACAGAATTCGGCCATACGGTGACCAACATGAACAACGGCCATGAACAAAGTTTGGCCGCCTGAGAACAAATTCGGACAGCGCGAAATTCGACCCTGGATACAGGGGGTTACGCGCGGACAGGACGGATCAGCCCGTCGGAACAGATCGTGATCCTGACGTGCAGATGAAGGACACGGCATGGTTGCCGAGACACCCGATGCCGACGCCGGCGCGAACGGACCCGGCGCCGAGCGCGCCGGATCCCTCCGGTCTTACGAGTGGAAATGAGGCGCCGCCAGGAACTGGTTCTCCGGGCCTGGCTGCGGTTGGAACGCCGATGGGATTGGGCCAGAGGGGCCTCCGCGGAAGCCGGCTGCCGCGAATTGATCCATCAGCGCTGCAAGGCGGTCAATATGCCCCTGTGGCCAACCGATGCCGGGACCAGCCAGTGAAGACACTGCGCCACCACCAGACGAGTCCACCGGAGGATCGATCACCGTCATGGTCTGTGCCGCCGATGTCCCGGTTTCGCCTGTCGTCGTGTTGCTCGCCGTCACCGTGAACGTTGCGACCGGATGGTCGGTGCCGGTATAGCTCGACGACAACGTCAAGCCGGTGAGCGGCTGGCCTGTCGTGGAGGCGCCCTCGGTAATGGTCCAGGTATACGTTCCGTCGGACTGAAGGCTGCTCGTGACAGTGTTTCCCGCAGGCGCCGTGATCGACTCGTAACTGGGCAAGCCGCTGATCTTCAGCGACAGTTGGTCGTCGGCGTCGACGGGCGTCGCGGTGATGCCCAACGCCACGGATCCTCCGGCGTTGACCGTCAGCGACGTACTGCTGATGGTCAGTGTCGGAATCTCGGGCCCCTTGTCTTCATCAATAGTCAGTGCACGGGTCGCGGTCGGCGCCGCATTCCCCGCCGCGTCCGAAACATTGGCAGTGACGGTGTACTTTCCATCAGCCAGAGCGAGGGCCTGCGCGCTCGTGACGGCGACCGACCATGTATTGCTGCTGCTAACCGCAGACGTATAAGAGTTAACGATCACGCTCGCGCTGTTGAGGATATTGACGGTGACGGCCTGCGCGTGCTCGGCATCAGTCGTTGTACCGCTGAGGGTGAAGCCCGCAGAGGCTTCCGTAGCGTTGACAATGTCGTTGCCTGCTATGGTGTTGATCGCGATCGTCGGCGCCGTCGTGTCGATCTGCAGGGTGCCAGCGGGATTGTAGTTGGTGGCGCCGGACAGGTTGGCGGCATTGCCGCCGCCATCGGTGATGGCCGCGCCATTGAGGTTGAACGACGAGACGACGAGATCGGCGGTGTTCTGGCCTGCCGCGACCACGTAGTTAAAGGTGAGTGCGGTGCCGCCCGAGCCACCAACGTAGGTGGCCGTGCCACCGTCGTTGAGGACGAGCGTCGGCGTGCCGCCACTGGTGTTGACCGTTACGACCGCACTGAAATTGAGCGTCAGCGTGACCAGCTTGCCGGCATTGAGATCGCCGCTGGCGTTGGTGATTCCTGTACCAGAAACCACCATTGAGACGATCCTCGGCGCGGAACCAGCAGCGGGGTTTCCGAACACCTGAATAGGCGCGGCTGTCGCGGCCTGGTTCGGGCCGGTCAAGCCGTACGACGCAAGGATCGTGCTCAGAAGGTTGTAGTGGTTGTAGGTTGTATCGTAGTTTCCCGGGACGACGTTAGCACCGTACAATAGAGTTGGAATCTGATTGGGAGCTTTGTCGTTGTCATTTTCGTCCCAGGTCACGATGAGAAGCGAATTATTGGCAAGCGCCCACTGAGCATAAGCGTCCAGGTTTTGCTGGAGCCATGTGTCACCCTGCTGGATCGTCCCGTCGTGCATGTCGTTGCCGATGCTCGGAATGACAAACGAAACGGTCGGCAAGCTCGAATAGTTGCCGTTGGGAAAAAGCGCGGGAAAGGTGGTGGAGAAACTCGTCTGAACCGTGCGGG
Source organism: Bradyrhizobium sp. CCGUVB14 (assembly GCF_024199935.1). Classification (NCBI taxonomy): domain Bacteria; kingdom Pseudomonadati; phylum Pseudomonadota; class Alphaproteobacteria; order Hyphomicrobiales; family Nitrobacteraceae; genus Bradyrhizobium; species Bradyrhizobium sp. CCGUVB14. Next base: position 4,260,204 of record NZ_JANADS010000001.1, on the reverse strand, counting down.
CCTCGGGGAATGAAATCCAAGGGTCGTGGTTAGGGTCGCTTCCCCCTGCGGTCTGGTCGACATAACCCCTGAAGGTAAGGCCCGCGCCCTGCAACACCGTGTACAGCGTAGGATCCGGAAGGCTGTGAGGATCGTCGTCGCTGAAACCGAATGTCGAACCGGCATAGAGGGCGTAGTAATTCGATTGGCTCGGATGAGTCTCCGCGAAGAAACTGGTTAGCAACGCGCCACCGGCCATGAGGCTGTTGATGTAGGGCGCCTCTGCAGTGTTGCCGGTGATTTCATCATCGTCCTTGTTCTCTTCAACGACGACCACGATGTGGCTGTACTGTGGAACGCCGCTGGTCGGGTTGACCTGCAGGATGCCGGCGGGATTATAGTTGGTGGCGCCCGACAGGGTGGCAGCGTTGCCTGCACTGTCGCTGATGAAGGCGCCATTCAGGTTGAGTGCCGAGATGGCGAGGTCGGATGTGGTCTGACCGGCGGCGACCGTGTAACTGAAGGTGAGCGCAGTACTGCCCGAGCCACCGGTGTAGTTTGCCGTGGCGCCATCGTTGAGCGTGAGCGTCGGTGCACCGCCGGTGGTGTTGACCGTCACCGCCTCGCTCAGATTGACGGTCAATGTAACGACCTGGCCGGTGCTCACACTACCGCCGCCGTTGGTGATGCCGCTGCCGGAAGCCACAATCGATGCAATCGTCGGCGCCGTCGTGTCGATCTGCAGGATGCCGGCCGGATTGGAGTTGGAGGCGCCCGACAGGTAGGCGGCGTTGCCGCTGCCATCCGTGATGCTCGCGCCGTTGAGGTTGAGCGCCGATATGACGAGATCTGGGGTGTTCTGGCCAGCCGCCACCGTGTAGCTGAAGGTGAGCGCAGTGCCACCCGAGCCGCCGGTGTAGCTCGCCGTGCCGCCATCGTTGAGCGTGAGTGTCGGCGTGCCGCCGCTGGTGTTGACCGTCACGGCCGCGCTGAAATTGACTGTCAGCGTGACGAGCTTGCCGGCGTTGAGATTGCCGGCACCGTTGGTGATCCCAGCCCCGGAAGCCGCGATTGAGGCAATCGTCGGACCGGTTGACGTTGAGTTCTGGATGGAGATCTGAGCGACCGCCGTCTGCCACCAGCCACTGGCAACGTATTCGTTCGATATCCAGAACGAGTTCGGATTGTTCGGGTCGACCGTGGCCGATGAATTGAGGCCCCAGCGCTGCGTGCTGTTTCCATCTCCCGAGTTGAAGAAACCGGTGCTCGCCTGATACAGGATCGGCGCGCTGAACGAACCTACGGCACCGCCGCCGGCCTGGAAGACGTAGTAGTCCGACGGATACATGTTCGGACCGCTGGCGGTGAAATTGATGATGACATCGCCCGCCGCGTCCACCGCGATGGATGGATCGAACGTTGCCACGTTGGTTCCGAGCGACGCGCCGGAGATGTCGCCTTGCGCCGCAAGGGCCGGAGCGCTGGGATTGCTGACGTCGATCTTGAACCAATGGACCAGCGGCACGCTCGACCCGCTCGGCTTCATCACGGCCACGGCGTAGAGATAGCCGTTCGCATAGACCATGCTGGCGATCCGGTTGTCGACGGCGTCGAGCAGGAGGCTTGTCCCCTGCTGCTGGACGGTGTAGCTGCCGCCCTGGTCGATATTCCCGAGCGCGACGGTGCTGGTGGTGCTGAACGTATTGGTGGCCTTGTCGTAGGTCTGCAGGGCAACGACGATCTGACCTCCGCTGGAGAAGTCGCTCGCATAGTAGGTCTTGCCATTGTTACCGGATGCGACGGCGAAGATGCCCTGGGTCGACGGCATGATTTCGCTTGCGGTCAGGCTCAACGTGCCGCCGCCATAGATGCCACCGCCCGCGCCGGCGGTATCGCCGATGATCCAGTTTTCAGTGCCGGCGTAAGCGGACGCGCTGAGGCCGTACTGTGGCGCCGTGATGTAGACGTTCGAACCGTCGACCGCCAGCATCGGGCGATCTGAGCCGGTCGACTGACCGTTGATCGTGACGGTCGTATTGAGCTGCGAGAAGGTCCAGCCGTCGTTCGGATTGGAATCCTTCGAGACCGCAATATCGATGGCGGTGGCGGTCCCTCCCGGCGCCAGATACTGCATGATCACGACGAAGCGCTGATTGACGCTGTCGTAGGCGATGCGCTGATCATAGAGGCCGCCGGTCGGCGATAGTGGCGAGAAGAAGCTGTAGACCGACTTCAAGGTTGGCGATCCGCCGGTCAGGTTCGTCCATTCAATCCTCGATCCCTCGATCATCACGACGTAGTTCGGCCCAACGGCAAGACCGTTGTGCGGGGGATAGCTGCTGGTATTCGATGGTCCGGCGAACAGCGTCTGGATGCTCGAGGTGGATGATGTGGTCACGTTGACTTGCAGGGTGCCGGTGGGATTGTAATTGGTGGCCCCCGACAGATTGGCGGCGTTGCCGGCACCGTCGCTGATGACCGCGCCGTTGAGGTTGAGCGCCGAGATGGCGAGATCAGACGTGGTCTGCCCCGCCGCAACCGTGTAGCTGAAGGTGAGCGCAGCGCTGCCCGAGCCGCCAGTGTAGCTCGCCGTGCCGCCATCGTTGAGGGTGAGCGTCGGCGTGCCGCCGATGGTGTTGACCGTCACGGCCTCGCTGAGATTGACGGTCAATGTGACGACCTGGCCGGTGCTCACACTGCCGCTGCCGTTGGTGATGCCGGCGCCTGTCGCTGCAATCGAGGCAATCGTCGGCGCCGTCGTGTCGATCTGCAGGGTACCGGCCGGATTGTAGTTCACAGCTCCCGACAGGTTCGCCGCATTGCCGGCCCCATCGTTGATGATTGCGCCGTTGAGGCTGAGCGCAGAGACGATGAGATCGGCGGTGTTCTGCCCTGCCGCCACCGTGTAGCTGAAGGTGAGCGCAGCGCTGCCCGAGCCACCGGTATAGCTCGCCGTGCCACCATCGTTGAGGGTGAGCGTCGGCGTACCGCTGGTGGTATTGACCGTCACCGCCTCGCTGAGATTGACCGTCAAGGTGACAACTGCACCCGTGCTCACACTGCCGGTGCCGTTGGTGACGCCGGTGCCGGTGGCGGCAATCGAGGCGATCGTCGGCGCCGTCGTGTCGATCTGCAGGGTGCCGGCCGGATTGTAGTTCACAGCTCCCGACAGGTTCGCCGCGTTGCCGGCTCCATCGTTGATGATTGCGCCGTTGAGGCTGAGCGCGGAGACAATGAGGTCGGCAGTGTTCTGCCCCGCCGCAACCGTATAGCTGAAGGTGAGTGCAGCGCTGCCCGAGCCGCCGGTGTAGCTCGCCGTGCCGCCATCGTTGAGGGTGAGCGTCGGCGTGCCGCCGGTGGTGTTGACCGTCACCGCCTCGCTGAGATTGACCGTCAAGGTGACAACCGCACCGGTGCTCAGACTGCCGGTGCCGTTGGTGATGCCGGTCCCGGTGGCAGCAATCGAGGCAATCGTCGGCGCGGTCGTGTCGATCTGCAGGGTGCCGGCCGGATTGTAGTTGGTGGCTCCCGACAGGTTGGCGGCGTTGCCGCTGCCATCGGCGATCGTCGCGCCGTTGAGGTTCAGCGCGGAGACGATGAGGTCGGCAGTGTTCTGCCCCGCCGCAACCGTATAGCTGAAGGTGAGCGCAACGCTCCCCGAGCCGCCGGTGTAGCTCGCCGTGCCACCATCGTTGAGGGTGAGCGTCGGCGTGCCACCGGTGGTGTTGACCGTCACGGCCTTGCTCAGATTGACGGTCAATGTAACGACCTGACCGGTGCTCACACTGCCGGTGCCGTTGGTGATACCGGTCCCGGTCGCGGCAATCGAGGCAATCGTCGGCGACGTCGTGTCGATCTGCAGGGTGCCGGCCGGATTGTAGTTGGCGGCGCCCGACAGGTTGGCAGCGTTGCCTGCCCCATCGTTGATGGTCGCGCCGTTGAGGTTGAGCGCGGAGACGATGAGATCAGCGGTATTCTGCCCTGCCGCAACCGTATAGCTGAAGGTCAGCGCAGTGCTGCCCGAGCCGCCGGTGTAGCTCGCCGTACCGCCGTCGTTGAGGGTGAGCGTCGGCGTGCCACCCGTGGTGTTGACCGTCACCGCCTCGCTGAGATTGACCGTCAAGGTGACGACCGCACCCGTGCTCACACTGCCGGTGCCGTTGGTGATGCCAGTCCCGGTCGCGGCGATCGAGGCAATCGTCGGCGACGTCGTGTCGATCTGCAGGGTGCCGGCCGGATTGTAGTTCACAGCTCCCGACAGGTTGGCGGCGTTGCCTGCCCCGTCGTTGATGATTCCGCCATTAAGGTTGAGCGCGGACACGATGAGATCAGCGGTATTCTGCCCTGCCGCCACCGTGTAGCTGAAGGTGAGCGCAGTGCTCCCCGAGCCGCCGGTGTAACTCGCCGTACCGCCGTCGTTGAGGGTGAGCGAAGGCGTGCCGCCGCTGGTGTTGACCGTCACCGCCTCGCTGAGGTTGACGGTCAATGTGACGACCTGGCCAGTGCTCAAATTTCCGCCGCCATTGGAGATGGCGGCGCCGGAGGCCACAATCGAGGCAATCGTCGGCGCCGTCGTGTCGATCTGCAGGACGCCGGCTGGATTGTAGTTGGTGGCCCCCGAGAGATTGGCGGCGTTGCCGCTGCCATCAGCGATCGTAGCGCCGTTGAGGTTGAGCGCGGAGACGATGAGGTCGGCGGTGTTCTGGCCCGCCGCCACCGTGTAGCTGAAGGTGAGCGCGTTGCTCCCCGAGCCGCCGGTGTAGCTTGCCGCGCCACCATCGTTGAGGGTGAGCGTCGGCGTGCCGCCGCTGGTGTTGACCGTCACGGCCGCGCTGAAATTGACTGTCAGCGTGACGAGCTGGCCGGCGTTGAGATTGCCGGCACCGCTGGTGATGCCGGTGCCCGAGGCCGCGATCGAAGAAACCGTCGGGCCCGATGCGGAGTTCTGGATTGCAATCTGCGCGACCGCCGTTTGCCACCAGCCACTGGCGACGTATTCGTTCGAGATCCAGAACGAGTTCGGATTGTTCGGGTCGACCGTCGCCGTCGAATAGGCGCCCCAGCGCTGCACGCTGGCCCCGTCACCCGCATTGAAGAAACTGGTACTCGCCTGATACAGGACCGGGGCGCTGAACGAGCCCACCGGATCGCCGCCGCCCTGGAAGACATAGTAGTCCGCCGGATACATGTTCGGGCCGCTGGCGGTGAAATTGATGATGACATCGCCTGCCGCGTCCACCGCGATCGATGGATTGAACGTGGCCACACTGGTGCCGATTGCGGCGCCGGAAATGTCGCCCTGCGCCACGAGGGACGGAGAAGTGGGGTTGCTGACGTCGATCTTGAACCAATGGACTAGCGGCACGCTGGATCCGGTCGGCTTCATCTCGGCCACGGCATACAGATAGCCGTTGGCATAGACCATGCTGGCAATCCGCTTATCACCGGCGTCGAGCAAAAGGGTCGTCCCCTGCTGCTGGGCGGTGTAGGTGCCGCCCTGGTCGATATTGCCGAGCGCGATGGTGCTGGTCGTACTGAACGTATTGGTGGCCTTGTCGTAGGTCTGCAAGGCAACGACGATCTGACCTCCGCTGGAGTAGTCGCTCGCGTAGTAAGTCTTGCCGTTGCCTGACGCCACAGCGAAGATGCCCTGGGTCGACGGCATCACTTCGCTCGCGGTCACGCTCAACGTGCCGCCGCCGTAAATCCCGCCGCCCGCACCGGCCGTATCGCCGATGATCCAGTTTTCCGTACCGGCATAACCGGACGCACTGAGATTGTATTGTGGAGCGGTGATGTAGACGTTCGAACCGTCGGTCGCCAACATCGGGCGATCAGAGCCGGTTGTCTGGCCACCGATCGTGACGGTCGTATTGAGCTGCGAGAAATACCAGCCGTCGTTCGGATTGGAATCCTTGGAGACCGCGATATCGATGTTCGTGGCAGTCCCGCCTGGCGCCAGGTACTGCATGATCACGACGAAACGCTGATTGACGCTGTCGTATATGACGCGCTGATCATAGAGGCCGCCGGTCGGCGATAGCGGCGAGAAGAAGCCGTAGACCGACTGCAGGACCGGCGATCCGCCGGTCAGGTTCGTCCATTCGATTCTCGATCCGTCGATCATCACGACATAGTTCGACCCGACGGCAAGGCCGCTGTGAGGCGGGGAGGTACTGGTGGTCGAAGGCCCGGAGAACGATGTCTGAATGCTTGAGGAGTAGCTCACGTTAATGCTCCCTCGGTCCGATTCTGCACATGTCTGAACATTCGCGCTGCCGCGGAACATTCAGCCGGACCGCGGCAGCACTCTCTGAAAATCTCAAGTCAAAATTTGGCGGGGCTTTGCAATCCAATTTCCCTCTCCGGATGCGCAAATGCGCATGCCGGACCCACAGATAGATGACTTCCGTCCGCCTTCGGCGCTAATGATGCCGCGGGCAGTTGCTTGATACTGCCCGGCGTGTCGTTGAGAATTTTGTAGCAGGACGATCGACTATTCTGTCGACCCAAAGGGAGTACTCCTCCCTTCGGGTTCGAATGTCGGCCGCTTTTTCGTTGTGTTATCAGTAGCGCCAACGAGCGCGAGACACTGTGACGCAAGGGGCATTCGCCTCTATTCGACCGTCACAGATTTCGCGAGATTGCGTGGCTGGTCCACATCGGTGCCCATAATCACGGCCGTATGATAGGCGAGCAACTGGATGGGAACGGCGTAGACGATCGGCGCGAAGGTCGGCACCATGTCCGGCAGCAATATCGTGGCTTCGGGCTCGACGGCCGCCTCCGCCGCTCCCCTCGCATCCGTCATCAGAATGATCCTGCCACCGCGCGCGGCGACCTCCTGCATGTTCGACACGGTCTTTTCGAACACAGTGTCGAAGGGCGCGATGACCACGACCGGCATGTTCTCATCGATCAGGGCAATCGGACCGTGCTTCAGTTCGCCAGCGGCATAGCCTTCGGCGTGGATGTAGGAAATCTCTTTCAGCTTCAGCGCACCTTCGAACGCCAGCGGATAGCTGGTGCCGCGGCCCAGATAAAGCACGTCCCGCGTTTTCGCGATGGTGCGAGCCAGCTTCTCGATCTGCGGTTCGCTGGCAATAGCTGCCGCCATCAAGCGCGGCACTTCGATCAGCTCTCTGACCAGCCCCCTCTCCTCGCTCGCCGAGATCTCGCCGCGCGCCGCACCGGCTGCGACCGCGAAGGCCGCGAGCGCCGTCAGTTGACACGTGAAGGCCTTGGTGGAAGCAACGCCGATTTCCGGACCAGCCAATGTCGGCAGCACGATTTCGCTCTCGCGCGCGATGGTGGACGTTGGAACGTTCACGACCGAGACGGTGTGCGCCCCTTTCTCCTTGGCGTGGCGAAGTGCTGCCAGCGTGTCGGCGGTTTCGCCCGATTGCGAGATGAAGATCGCGAGATCGCCCTTGCGCAGCGGCGCTTCGCGATAGCGGAATTCGGAGGCAATATCGACATCGACCGGGATACGCGCCAGCTGTTCGATCCAGTATTTCGCGATGGCGCCAGCATAGCTTGCGGTGCCGCAGGCCGTGATCGTCGCGCGCCTCACGTCGCTGAAATGGAACGGCAGCTTGATCGGCAACGCCGCCCGCTCGGCGCCCATATCGACATAATGCGCGAGCGTGCGGCCGACCACGTCCGGCTGCTCGCAAATCTCCTTGGCCATGAAATGGCGATAGTTGGCCTTGTCGGCGACAAACGATGCTCCACCCGTTTTCAGCACCTCGCGGGCAACGATCGCGCCGTTCGCGTCCCGGATCACCCCTTTCTCGCGCGACAGCACTACGCAATCGCCGTCCTCGAGATAGCTGATGCCGTCGGCAAAGGGAGCGAGCGCAATCGCATCGGAACCGAGATAGGTCTCGCCCTTGCCATACCCCACCGCCAGGGGCGACCCCCTGCGTGCTCCGATCAGAAGATCGCGATATCCGTTGAAAAGGAACACCAACGCGAAGGCGCCGCGCAGCTGCGGCAACGACGCCCACACGGCTTCCTGAGGTGAATAGCCCATCAGCAGGTACGAATGAACGAGATGTACGACGACTTCCGTATCGGTGTCGCTCGCGAAGGTGGCGCCCTTCTCCTCCAGCGCCTGGCGCAGTTTCCGGAAGTTCTCGATGATGCCATTGTGCACCACAGCAACACGCTCGGTCGCATGCGGATGGGCATTGTGCTCGGTCGGTTTGCCGTGCGTGGCCCAGCGCGTGTGACCGATTCCGGCATCACCGCCCAGTGGCTCGGCAAGCAGTCGCGCCTCCAGGTTTCTGAGCTTGCCTTCGGCTCGGCGGCGTTCGAGACGACCGTCATCGAGAGTTGCCACGCCCGTCGAGTCATACCCCCGATATTCGAGCCGCCTCAGTGAATCGACCAATCGCTCCGAGACCGCCGTTCGCCCTAGAATGCCGATGATTCCGCACACGGTCAGATCTCCCAGCTCGCCGACAATCGAGACAACGCACGCGCAGGTGATCACGCCCAATACACTGCTATTGCACAAATGAGGTTGTCGAATCGGGGGAGCGCTCGCAGCAACCGCGGGTTACTCCGTCGGAGCTGCGCTTCCCGTCGCAGCACCGAACGATTCAATCATTGTCGGTCGAACAGCATGCGCGAACACACGAGGATGGATCGAATTGGCCGGACGACCTACCGGCGCAGTGCTGTCGATGCGAGGGGATCGCGGCCCCGGCGGGGGGCTAATAAGCAGGGGAGCCGGGGCCGCTGAACACGCCGCAGTGGGCAGTCACGGCGCCACTCGACCTTAGTCCGCAGGAAGCAGCTGTCCATGTCAACCAAGAGAATCCAGAGCGACCTTGGGGTACCCAACAATGATCATGGACGTGTAACGGCACCTTGTCGTAGGTCCATTCCGGGACACCACTGCTACGTCAGGTCTGGTTCGCCCCCTGGGATGCAACCGTTTTACGGGAGCGCCAATGCCTCGCTATTTCTTTCATGTCCACGATGGTGGCTCAGTGCCCGACGACCTCGGCGTGAACTTGCCGGATATCGACGCCGCGAGGTCGGCGGCCATTGAGTTGAGCTGCGAGATTCTCAGCAGCGAGGTCATTGGGCCATTCCAGGAGCACCCATCCTGGCGGATCGAGGTGAGCAACAGCCCGGAGCTGACCAGCCTGCCCTTGTTCACACTTCACTTCTCGGTCACGGAATAGCCGGCAGCAGCCACCCCGCCGGTTCGACAAGGCGCGCGCGATCAGGCCCAGTTGACCCGCACGCGCTGCGGAGTGATCGCCCGAGGGGGATTTTCAGTGATCTTGGTTACTCGGATTCCGTTGACTTGACCGGGGTGCCCCAGTCGCTCTGCGAAATGGCCAACGCCGCGAGTGCGGTCCTGTTGCTGATCTCGAGCTTCTGGAAGATATGGTGAAGATGGACCTTGATTGTACCGTCAGCGATGTTCAGGCGGCGCCCGATCTCCTTGTTTGACAGTCCTTCCGAAACCAGACGAATGATCTGGCGCTCTCGGTCCGTCAGCACGGTCAGCGCATTCTCCGAATTCGACGCCTGAGCCGCCGGCGCAATCTGATCTGTCGAAGATGGCGGCACGATTCTTACGCCGTTCGCGATTTGCCGCAAAGACTGCACCAGCGCGTCCGCCGAGGCCTCTTTCAGAATGACGCTGCAACCATCGAACGCATCGCTCAAGACGAGATCGCGATCTTCGGCAGGGACATAAAGCACCAGGCGTGTGCGGCTGCCTGCAGCCGCGCCAAAGGAATTCTTCAACGCGACCAGTTCGGGAATTGTTGGATCGAGAAGCGCGATATCGGGAGCCAAGGTTCGAATGGCCTCGATGCAGCTCGCGGCATCGCTGCAGGTCGCAACAATATCGAAGCCGCTTTCCGCACCAAGCACGGCGCTAAGACCTCGCAACAGCAGCGGATGCCGATCTGCGACCACTACGCTCGTACGACTCATTGGGCGCTCCTTAATCAGTCGCTCCCCTTCATCAACACCTCGCGCCAGGCGCTGCCATTCATCTTGATGTTGATGGGATTATCTCATCTGCAACAACTCAAGAAATCGCGACCCGGCAATGCAATACGCTTAAATCAATCAACCCATGAATGAACGCGCGCGGACTCTACAATCCATGATTCGCACGCGATAGCTTACGACAGACTTACGATCGCCGCGCCGAATTGCTGCCCGGAAGATTGCGGTGACCGATCGCCGCACTGCGAGTTGACGACGAACACGCGCTCCAGCAATCATCAAAAGCGCCGGCATTCGGCTACCTCTGATAGACTAGTTCGCCTCCTTCAATCATACAACCATAAGGAGCCATATCGGCCGGTGCACGCCTTCGGAAAACTGGCAATGTGCAGGGACATATCCTCCCCGCAACACCCTCAGATTGCGTGAATCAAGCCCTGCGACGCCCGTAGTTTCCCCGGCCGCACCTATAACTAAGGATATATATTGTAATCGGTAATTCGCATCTAACCTTCACAAAAGTTTAACAAATTTGGAGGGCCCCAAACTACCGGCGATATCGAAGGCTGAATAGCGCGCGAATGCGGTAAGCCGAACGGATCAAGAAAAGCGATTTAACTGATCGACCAGCCGGCCTGTTGGAGGGTGGCTGGGGAGGCTGGTGCACATCATTTCAATTTCTCATTGCAGTCGTATCATTGCGTATGTCGCGGAGGGTAAAATGCGGAGGCGGCAATCTTGTGAAATCGTTCTTATTGGAAGGAATATTCTGGTTAGAGAGGGAATTTCGCGGATCTTACATGCAGCGAATTTCCGGATCCTGCTATCAGTTTTGAGTGCGGATGAATTACCAAACGCACTCCAGACACAGCAACTGCTGTTTCTCATCATCCACAACGGCGACAGTTTCGATGTCGCACTGGATCAGATACGTTGCGTCAAAGGTCGCTGCCCTGGCGCCCGGATAGCCATCGTATCCGATCACTATCGCCAGGACGAACTTGTCGTGGCGTATCGTGCCGGCGCCAGCGGCTACTTCGTCAATGTCAATTCTTGCGATGCATTCGTGAAGTCCATCGAGCTCGTGACGCTGGGCGAGACGGTCTTTCCGCCGGCATTTCTTGAATTCGCCCTTGACGGCAATCATGAACGCGAAGCCGCGCCAATCAGCGATGAGGTGCACGACGTCGTGGCCTCAGCGCAGGCACCGCTTGCGCCGCACCTTTCTCCTCGCGAGAAGGCAATCCTGTCGTGTCTGATCGAGGGCAATTCCAACAAGTGCATCGCCCGAAAGATCGACATCGCAGAAGCAACCGTGAAAGTCCACGTCAAGGCGATCCTGCGCAAGATCCGGGTCCAGAACCGGACACAAGCGGCGATCTGGGGAATGAACAACGGGACTCTGGTGCACGCCGCAAATGGCCACACACTACCCTCGATGATTTCCCAGCCCGCGAGCCTCATCGCCTTGCGAAGCGATCTGCGAACCCAAGTGAGCCGGAGCTCCGGCGCCGATGAACTCGGCTAACAAGGATTAGTCCGCGCTGTCACCTCGTCGCAAACAACGAGCGATAACGGACTAATCCCACGGCAGGCAACTCGTCGAACAGCTTGCGAAACGCCACATACGCCACAGCAGCCCCGCTGCTGTGGCGTATGTCTGTCGGCACTGATTTCAGCTTATTTTAAGCACTTATCGATGATTTTCGCTTGATTTACGCGAGCAGCGCGGGCCTGCGCGACTGCGCATCATTCACCTTCGCATCTGCTGCGGCATTCAACATCCGAGTGCGATTGAGCTGAACCTGATCAGCCCACCCCAATCGTCTCATGCAAACGTACGAAGACGAGCCAAAACATTGCGCGTACGTTTCTACAACGCTCGAGCCCCGACCAGCGTGCTGAGATCGGACTTCGCGGGCGAAAGTGATGATAGTTGATCTATTGCAAGCTCTAGCCATACGGAGGCTTCGATGAAAGCGGTTATTCAATGCGGCGGCAAAGGAACGCGCTTGCGGCCCCACACATCAATTTTGCCAAAACCACTTATGCCGATCGGCGCGCGTCCCGTCCTCGAGCTCGTCCTGAAATGGCTGAGGCGGAACGGAATCAGGGAAGTCTACGTCACCACCGGATATCTCGGCCATCTCATCCGCAGCGTCTGCGGGGACGGCGAGCAGTGGAATATGCGCATCAACTACACGCAGGAAATGGAGCCGCTCGGAACCATTGGCCCGCTGTCGCTGCTGCGTGACAAGCTCGACGAGCCGTTTCTGGTTCTCAACGGCGACGTGCTGACGGATCTGAATCTCAATCAGTTCGTGAGCAGCCATCGTCGCCGCAACTCGAAGCTCACGATCGCCACCGCAATTCGCCCGACCAAGATGGACTTCGGCGTGATCGACGAGGTGGAAGAACGGGTGACCGGCTTCCGTGAAAAGCCCGAACTCACGCATCTCGTCAGCATGGGCATCTACTGCATCGATCCGTGCGTGCTCGAACGGATTCCGTCCGGCGTTCCCTTCGGCTTCGACGATCTGATGTTCCAGATGCTCAACGAGGAAGTACCGGTGAACGTGTTCAAGCATAGCGGCCTCTGGCTCGACATCGGCCGCGTCGAGGACTTCCTGAAGGCTCAGGACGTTGCTTGGGACGAACAGTCACCGGTGTTCGCCAGCTCCGTCGCCGCCTGATGCGACCTCTCGCGGTGACCGCAAGGATCGCGTTCACCGCGTCAACTCACTCATCAGATTGGAGACGAACACATGCTTTTGGTATCTGAGCCGGTCCTGGGGGACGAAGAAAAGGCAGCTCTCACCGCCGTCATTGAAAGCGGCTGGGTCACCATGGGGGACCGGGTTCGCGAGTTCGAGCAGGCCTTCGCCCGCTTGCACGAGGCCGAGGACTCCGTCGCTGTCGGCTCCTGTACGGCGGCTCTCCACCTCATCCTGCATGCCCTCGGCATTGGCCCGGGAGACGAGGTCCTCGTTCCGTCCCTGACCTTCGTCGCGACCGCCAACAGCGTTCTCTATGTCGGCGCCCGACCGGTCTTCGTCGATATCGGATCTGCGGACGTTCCGTTGATGTCACTGGACGACGCGGAAGCGAAGTGCACGTCAAGGACCAAGGCCATCGTCCTGGTGCATTTTGCCGGCTACCTGGCCCACCGCGACGCCTGGCAATCCTTTGCCCGCCGAAAGGGCCTGCTCCTGATCGAAGACGCAGCTCATGCGCCCGGGTTGCCCGAGGTCGGCAGCTATGGCGAAGCCGCTGCATTCAGTTTCTACGGCAACAAGAACATGACCACCGCCGAGGGCGGCGCGATCATCGCGCGCAGCCGCACCTTGCGCGAGACCATCCGGCAGGCCCGCGCTCACGGGATGACGAGCGGCGCGCGGCAACGGCTCACCAGCCGCCGTCCGGACTACGACGTGACGATCCTCGGCTTCAACTACCGGATGGATGAACTGCGCGCCGCGCTCGGTCTCGTGCAGCTGAAGAAGCTGCCGGAATGGAACGATTGCAGACGGCGGCTGTCGGCCACCTATCGCGAGCTCATCGCGGAGCACTGCCCGTCGGTGGTGGTGCCATTCGAGGCTCCCTGGCCGTCGACCCACCACTTGCTACCGATCGTGCTGCCGCCGGCCACGAGCCGCCAGCGCATCATCGATCGCCTTCGCAAGCGCGGCGTCCAGACCACGGTTCACTATCCGCCCGTCCATCGCCTGACGTTCTACAGGGATCTCTACCCGGAGCTGGCCCTCCCGCGCACCGAGGATTTCGCGCGCCGCGAGCTGACGCTGCCTCTGCATCCCCGAATGTCGACATTGGACGTCGACAAGGTCGTGAATGCGCTGGCGGCCGCACTCGCCGCCGACTACCCTATGGGAGCGGTCGCATGACGGTGCCCGAGACGGCGAGCCGCTACGCGGCTCAGTCTCGCTCCTCCCATCTGGATGTTCGGCGCGCGATCGACGTGCTCACCGTCGGCCTCGCGATGACGCTACTTTCGCCTGTCTTCGTCATCGTCGCGCTTGTCATCTGGCTCGAGAGCGGCCGGCCGATCCTGTTTACGCAGCTACGCCTGGGACAGCGCGGCGAGCCATTTCGGATGTACAAATTCCGCAAGTTCGGGCCGAACTGCGGCACCGACGGCTCTCCTCTGACGCTGGCGGCCGACGAACGTATGACGACCGTCGGCCGGATCCTCGCCGCGACCAAGCTCGACGAGCTGCCGCAACTCTGGAACGTCCTGCGGGGCGATATGTCTCTCGTCGGACCCCGCCCGGAGTCGCTCAGCTTTTCGGACTGCTTTCGCGACGGCTTTGAAAAAGTGCTCGACCATAAACCAGGCGTCTTTGGCCCGTGTCAGGTCCTGTTCCGACACGAAAGCAGCTTGTATCCGACTGACGCGCCGGCGCCGGACTTTTATCGGGAGGTCCTGTTTCCGGCCAAGGCGAGGGTCGACCTTGCCTATTTTCCGCGCCGAACGCTCGCATCCGATTTCGGCTGGATCGCCCGCGCCGCGCAGGTCATCGCAGTGGAATGCTGGAATGCGTTGAGGCGGAAGCATCGATCAGAATGACAGAGTGAGAGAGGGCTACGGCGATGAGCTACAAAGGGGCGAAGATTCTCGTGACGGGAGCCGACGGCTTCATCGGCTCGCATCTGACGGAGGCGCTCGTTTCGGCAGGGGCCGCCGTGACCGCCTTGGCGCAATACAACTCTTTCGACAGCCATGGCTGGCTCGACGATCTCCCGCCGTCGACCCGACAGGCGGTCAATCTGGTGCGCGGAGACATTCGCGACGCGGCCTTTGTCGGCCGCATCGTCCAAGGTCAGAATTTCGTCTTTCATCTCGCGGCCCTGATCGCCATCCCTTACTCCTATGTTGCGCCGCAATCCTATGTGGAGACCAACGTCCTCGGCACGTTGAATGTTCTCGAAGCGGCCCGCCAACATGGCACTGAGCGGGTCGTCGTGACCTCGACGAGCGAGGTCTACGGCACGGCGCTCACAATGCCGATCGACGAGTCCCATCCGCTCCAGGGGCAATCGCCCTACTCTGCTTCAAAGATCGGCGCGGATATGATGGCGGAGGCCTTCGCGCGCTCGTTTGGCCTTCCCGTCGTGATCCTCCGGCCGTTCAACACGTTCGGACCTCGACAAAGCGAGCGCGCGATCATCGGCACGATCATCCGGCAGGTGCTCGATCCCGACTGCCGCGCGATCATGGTCGGCGATACCACGCCTGTACGTGATTTGACGTTTGTCACGGACACCGCCGCGGCATTCATGGCGGCCGGGCTCGTGGATGACCTCGAATATGGCCACGCCTACAACGCCGGCAGTCAGCGCGCCATCTCCATCGGCGAGCTGATCGATGTCATTCTCGAGCTGACAGCCAGTCGCAAGCCGATCGAACACGACGCCAAGCGCTTGCGGCCGACGAACTCGGAGGTGCGCGCGCTCCTCGCCGACTCGACCCGGTTCGTGAAGGCGACCGGCTGGACACCGAAGGTGACGCTGCGCGATGGCCTGGAACAAACCGTCAATTGGTGGCGAGCTCGCCTCTCCGCCAAGCAAGTCCGGCGGCAAGCGGATTTCATGACATGATGAGATCGGTCGACCGCCGGCGTATTGCGAGGCATTTCGTTCGCGGGACCGGGGTGTCATCGCGAGCGCCAACGGCTCGCTTTGCCGGGAATGAGAGCCGCGCCGTGCCAGGCGTGGCCAGATAATGCAGGAGATCGCCATGGATCGCACCAGGCCCCGGAAGACGTTCAGCCTCATCTCACTTGCCTGCGCGACGGCGATGGCTCTGTTGGTCAGCAATGCCTGCTTCGCTGCGCCGTATCGCCTTGCGGCAGGCGATACCGTGGAGGTATCGATCGGCGGCGCGTCCGAGCAACGCCACAGGGCGCAGATCCAGATCGACGGCACAATCGCCATCCCCGGAATCGGCACTGTCGAGGTCGCCGGCATGACCACCGCCGAGCTGCAGAGCCGGATGGAGACACTGCTGCAATCCAGGGTCCTGCGGCAACGTTTGCCCGACGGACGTGAGCAAGCGATCGTCGTCGTGCCCGGAGACGTCACCGCGAGTGTGGTGGAGTATCGACCGATCTACGTGACCGGCGACGTTCTCACGCCGGGACAATTGGCGTACAGGTCATCGATGACCGTGCGCCAGGCTGTCGCCGTTTCCGGCGGCTATAGCCTGCTGCGCTCCCGGAACCAGCCGGGCACCAATGATCCGGCTGACCTTCTGCGCGACTACCAGTCTTTCTCCACCGAGTACGTGAAGGAGTATTTCCACGTCCTTCGCATCGATGCCGAACTGGCAAACAAGGACACGTTCGATCAGACCACACCTCAGGAAATATCCTTGCCGGCATCTGCCATCGCTCCGATTGTGCAAGCCGAGGCAGAGTCGCTTAAAACCGCGCAGACCGACTACCGCAAGGAGCGCCGATTTCTGGAGGACGCGGTCAAGCAAGCGGACGGACAATTCGCCGCTCTCAGCAAGCAACAGGAGGGGGAAGAGAAAGGCGTGCAAGCCGATGAGGAAGAGCTCGATCGCGTGGTCAAGCTGTTCGGTTCCGGCTCGCTGCCGAGCCCACGCGTGACCGAAAGTCGTCGCGCCCTTTTGCTGTCCTCGACCCGACGGCTGCAAACCACGGTGGAACTCATGCGCCTTCAGCGCCAGCGCGAGGACTCGGCCCGGCAGATCGACCGCGTGGCAAGCCTGCGTACCGTAACCCTGCTGCGTGAACTACGAGACTCAAATGCTCATATGACGGACCTGCGCATCAAAATGCGATCGCTGGGGCAAAAGTTGCAGCCGGTCAGCGGCAGCGCAGCACTGCCGGCGGGAGCAGGTGATCTGCGGCCCCAGGTTACCGTCGTCCGAAAGTCCGGCCCGCAATGGGAGAAGATCACGGCATCCGAAGACTTCGACCTCGAGCCGGGTGACGTGATCGAAATCACGTTGCGGCAGCAGGGCGGCTCCTGAGATCACCGGCCTGAGCGGCGGCATACCGAGCTCCGGAGCTGCTGCTCCCATCGACCATGACATGAGCCCTCGATCGACGGACCCGGAACGCCGGGCCGGCGTCGCCTGCCTTCGTCAAAAAGTGCAACCGGATTACCCCCAAAGCTGACCTCCTACCACCGATTGAACGTTTACAACACGTACGGCAATTGGAGAATGATCGTCGGACGCTCATTCATTTGGTTGAGGCAAGAGGGAACGGGGCATCATGCTGAACTTGAACCAGAGCAGCTCGGTTGCATCGCGTTACCAATCCAAGGAGACCATTTTCAACATCTCCAACCGTGTTCCCCCCACTCTGCCCGAGGACAGTCCGTCCGATATGCGCGACGAGTTGCATGCGGCTCTAGGCCGTGTCGGCTGCGCACACGTTGTGCTGAAGCAGGGCCATGTGGTCGAGGTCAGCCCGACCGGACGCGCCATATTGGAGCGCTACAGTGAGTTCGCGGCGGGTACGAAATCGCTGTACGGCGTTGTAAGGGAGATCGCAAAGCGGGCGAGCGTCGAACTTCCTGCGGGTTCGATGTCGTGGCTGGCGACGTCCTTCAACGAAGGCATAACGAGCCTCGTGAACCAGATGACGAATGTCTGGCCGGACGAAACGTACACCGTCATCCTGCTCGATCTCGATGCCCGTCCGGAGCCGTCACCCCGCACGCTGCAACGACTGTTCAACCTGACGGCCGCGGAAACCCAACTCGCGATCGAATTGGCGCGCGGTGGCAATCTGCTGGATATTTCCCGCACCCAGCGGCTGAGCCGGGCGACGATCCGCTCGCATCTCGCATCCCTCTTCGTCAAGACGCAGACACGACGGCAGGTGGAGCTCGTCTCCCTCTTGGGGCGGATCGCGCTGTTCCCATAATGCAGCCAGGCGCCAGCGTCACGGGGCCCTGAGCCGCGTGCCTGGACGCCGATGGAGCCCGCCAAGATCAAGCTTGCAAGATCAAGCTCCCGCCCGGATCCATCCGGCGGCCCGATCCTATCTCTCGCGCAGCATTTCCTGATTGTATCGCGTCAGCGGCGAAAGCAGATAGCTGATGATCCGTCGCGAACCGGTCTTGATTTCGACGGTCACCGCCATTCCAGGCGACAATTGGACGGTCCGCCCCTCGATCATCATCGTGGTCCGGTCGAGGCTGACCCGGGCCGCGTAGATCAGCTCCTGCCCTTTCGGCTCGCTGGACGCGGTCTCGGCGCCTCCGGGTTGATCCCTCGTCCCCTCCTCGCGGCGATCCCTCATGATGGCATCGCGTGAAATGCTGAGCACGCGCCCATCCAGCAGACCGTACCGGGTGAAATTGAAGGTATCGACCTTGATTGCAACGGTCTGCCCGGGGACGACAAAGCCGATATCGCGGTTGGATACCATTGCCTCGATCTCGAAATCCGGGTTCAGCGAAACGACGGCCGCCAGAGTTTGCGCCGGCGTGACCACTCCGCCGATCGTGTGTACCGCCAATTGCTGCACCACGCCATCGACAGGCGCCGTCAGAACCTGCAGCTTGGCCTTTTGCTCGGCCTTGATCGCGTCCTGGGCGAGGCCCGCGGCCCGCTGTTCAACCTTGGACAGGTCATCATAGAGCGTCCGGCGGAACTCCGCTTCCGCCTTGGATCTGGCCTGCGTAAGACTTGCCGTCGCCGCCTCTACCTCGCGCAACCGGCTCTGCTGAACGAGAATGTCATGCTGCTGGCCGACCAGGTCCTGCGCCTCGGTGAGATAGGTGATCTTCGACCCGATTGCCTTGTCGTAAAGGTATTTGCGGACGTTCACGCGCTCCTCGAGCAGCGGGATCGTCGCATCGAGCTTCGATATCGTCGCCGCAATGGTGTCGCTCTCCGCCTTCTTCTGCGCCAACTGCCTGTCGAGCTCCGACAGCTTGGTCGCCTGCTCTGCCATCTGACTGGCGAGGAATTGACGATGGAGTTCGATCGCCTGCGGGCTGGCCCCGACCGGGGGGACGAAGGCGGCGATCGGGTCGCCCGGCGCCAGCGCCGCCCGCAACCTCGCGATATCCAACTGGGCAGCGATCAGATCGGCCTTCACATGGTCAAGCTCAGCCCCACTGATGGTCGGATCGAGCTCGATCAGCACGTCGCCGGCCCGTACCGTCGCGCCGTCCCGCACATGAATTGCCCGCACAACCCCGGTTTCGGCGGGCTGGATCACCTTGGTCCGACCATTAACCACGATCTTGCCCGGCGCGGTTGCAACCACGTCGACCCTGCAGAGCGTGGCCCAGGCCAGGGCTGAGCAAAACAGCAGGATGATGGTTAACCCGATGGCACGGCCGACCGGCGACGGCGGCTTCTCCATGACTTCCAGCGCGGCGGGGAGAAAGGCGGCCTCGTCCGCGCGGCGCCGACGGTTATCGGGAAACCGGATAATGCGTCTAGCGGCCGTCATGGGTGCCTGCCTGTAGCAAATGCAGGTTCGCATAGCGCCCGTTCGAGCGGATCAGCTCGTCGTGGGTGCCGTCTTCCACGATCCGCCCGTGATCGATCGTGATGATGCGATTTGCGCGCCGCACCGTGGAAAGCCGGTGAGCGATGATGAAAACGGTACGCCCTTCACAAATACGCCGCATGTTGTCCTGGATGATGCGCTCGCTTTCGTAGTCGAGCGCGCTGGTGGCCTCGTCGAAAATCAAAACTCGGGGATCATTGACGAGGGCGCGGGCGATCGCGATGCGCTGCCGCTGGCCGCCCGAAAGGCTGCACCCGCGCTCGCCGACCATCGTATCGTAGCCTTCGGGTAGCTCGAGTATGAACTCGTGTGCGCCGGCAAGCGTGGCCGCATCGACGATCCGCTGCATCGGCATGCCGGGATCGGCGAGCGCGATGTTCTCGGCCACGGTCCGGTTGAAAAGCACGTCCTCTTGCAGGACAACGCCCACCTGCCGCCGCAGCCAGGCGGCATCCGTCATGGCCAGATCGACACCATCGACCAGAACCCGGCCGCTTTCCGGCACGTATAGTCGCTCGATGAGCTTGGTCAGGGTGCTCTTGCCCGAGCCGGACGGACCGACAATACCGACCACCTGACCGGCCGGAACATGGAAGCTGACGTTGCGCAACGTCTCGGGTCCGTCGACGCGATAGCGAAATCCGACGTGATCGAACGTAACGGCGCCTTGAATCGGCGGAAGCACGGCGCGCCCCACGCTGATGGTCGGCTCCGGCCGCGTATTGAGGATGTCGCCTAGCCGCTCGATGGACAGGCGAACCTGGTGGAAATCCTGCCAGATCTGGGCAATGCGCAATACCGGCATGTTCACGCGGTTGGCCAGCATGTTGAAGGCCACCAGTTCACCGACGGTCAGGCCGCCTTCGATCACCAGTTTCGCGCCGAAAAACAGCACGGCAACCGTGACTAGGTGACTGACCAATTGCACCGCCTGGCTTGCGATATTGCCGAGGCTCACGACCCGGAAGCTCGCGGACACATAACCGGCAAGCTGCTCTTCCCAGCGCCGGTTCATCTGGGGCTCGACGGCCAGGGCCTTCAACGTTTGCACGCCCGTTATGCTCTCGACCAGAAAAGCCTGGTTTTCTGCTCCGCGCCGAAACTTCTCATCCAGGCGCTGCCGGAACAGGGGTGTCGCAATCGCCGAAATGCCCAGGTAGAACGGGAACGCCGCCAGCACGATCAGCGTCAGCATCGGCGAGTAGACAAACATGACCGCGATGAAGACTGCGGTGAACATGAAGTCGATGATGAAGGTCAGCGCCGAGCTCGTCAGGAAGTTGCGGATATTTTCCAGCTCCTGAACGCGGGCAACCGAGTCACCGACGCGCCGCGCCTGAAAATACATCAGCGGTAACGAGACCAGATGGTGGTAGAGCCGCGCACCGAGCTCGACGTCGATACGGTTGGTCGTGTGAGAAAAGAGGTAAGTGCGCAAGCTACCCAGAACGGCTTCGAACACCGCGATCGCAGCCAGTCCGATCACGAGGACTTCCAGCGTGCTGATGCCGCGATGCACCAGGACCTTGTCGATCACCACTTGAAAGAACAGCGGACTGATGAGCGCAAATACCTGGAGGAAGAAGGATGCGACCAGTACCTCTCCCAGGAGGGAGCGATATTTCTGGATCGCGCCGAGAAACCAGGTGAAGTCGAACCGGCGCGAGAGATCCGAAAGCGACGCCCGGCGCGCCATCAGGACCAGGCGGCCGTCCCAGATCGCCTCGAATTCGGCTTGCTTGAGCTTGAGCGGACGGGGGTCCGAGGGACGCTGAACCAAAACCTCGTCCCCGTCCGCCTTGCCCACCAGGAGGAAGCCACCATCGTTGAGCACCGCGATACCCGGCAAGGCGATGCGGGGAAGACGCGCCCAGCGGGTTCTCATCGTGCGCGCCTTCAGGCCGAAAGCCTTGGCGCACCGCAACATTTCGGTCACCCCGATCTGGCGCGTGCCTAATCGGTGGCAGAGTTGCCGCTCGTCGGCTGCAATACCGTGCAGCCGGAGCAACAGGACGAGCGAGAAAATCCCTGATTCACCTGGAGACACCATATTTCGACCATCCCACATCTGGTCCGCCAGCATCGCGCGATCGATTGCACCAGGTCCGCTCTGAATGCCGACTGTCCACTGCTGCAGGGGCCCTTCGGGTACGACATTAACCTCACTCACGGATCATCCGTACGGCTAATGCGCGGTACACTCGCTGCTTCCCTACACCCAAATAGGTAGTCCCGAAGTACGCATCGATGTTTGCCTCCCGAGAGGCCCGCGCTGCCGTCGCGGCAGGAGACGCGCACGGCAGGACAATTTGTCCCGGTCTGCCGCCCGCTCCGAGGTACTCCAAAGGAGCTAGAAGCCAGCCGTTGCGGTTCTTCTCGCTCGGCGTTGCGCAATCGAAGGACCCTCGCCGTGCGGTCCAGCTTCCGTTCAGGCAGCCATCGTACACCGACGATCCAATTCTTCCCGAGAGCACGCCACCGTGACAACGAACCCCTGCTCAAAGTCCCCGCATCGCAAATCGCAACGAACCGCAGCGGATCGCGCGCGGCCGTGTGATTACCCCTTTATTCGAATAGGCTCTCGCATACGCCGTTGATAGGAGTGGATCACTGACAACTCTCTAGGTTGCAACGTGAAAACGGCGCTTCCCTGCGGATGTCGGAGCTCTCGATCGGGCGTCGTTCGATCGAGGGATGGGCAGCAGCACACCGCTCAAGAGAGCTGCGACCCAGCGGATGATGAGGTTCTCAGTTGGCGACAGGCTGGCGGGCTTTGCCAAGACGCCACCGATGTCGAGTACAGGAGCTGGATGTATGTTGAGACCACGGCTGGACAGCGAGACCATGCACAGTCCTCACGTCCTCAATGACGAACCAAATGGACTCTGGAGCGACCAGCACGATCCGCTACAGCCACATCTTCTTTACATCGGAGGCGAAGATCATCACCTTCGGATTCCCGCTATGTGCGCGCTGCGCGACCACGGCTTCCGCATCACCGCGGTCGGAAGCGGCGACCCCGCGCCCTTTGTACACGCGGGCATCCGCTATCGGGGGTTCAAGTTCGACCGGTTCGTGAACCCGCGCGCCGACCTGGCGTCGATCAAGAGCCTTGCGAAGATCCTCGTCGAGGAACAGCCTGATCTGGCGCAAAGCTTCGACACCAAGCCATCGATCTACCTGCCTCTGGCTGCGCGAAGCGCTCCCGGCGTATTGGCTGTTCGCACGATCAATGGACGTGCTTTCCTCTACTCGTCGCGATCTCCCCTCGCCCTGACGCTGCGTCCCGTGTATCGCGCGCTCCATAAGCTCGCGGCTCGCACGACTGCGGCCACAGTGTTTGAAATCAGCGATGATCGCGCGTTTTTCGAGCGTCACGGGATCGCGGGAAAGATGCCGGTTCTGATCCGGGGCGCCGGTGTCGATGTCGAGGGTTTCGATCGCGCGCTGATGTCAGGACCTTCGCCGGCCCAGCTCCGCGAGGAACTTGGGCTTGGCGACGCCGAAATCGTGATGACCGTGACGCGGATGACGAGGCAGAAGGGTATTCCGGCGCTGCTCGAAGCGGCCGCGCGGGTGCACGAGGTGCGTCCCAATGTGCGCTTCCTGCTCGTCGGGCCGCGCGAGTCCGAAGGCCCGCTCGCCATTTCGCAAGCCGAGATCGATCGGCATGCCCCCTATGTGAAGGCGATCGGATCAAGATCGGATATCCCGGCTTTGCTCAGGCTCGCAGATGTATTCGCGTTTCCGACCGAATACCGCGAGGGCGTGCCGCGCGTTCTCCTCGAGGCGGCACTCGCCGGCGCCCCCATCGTGACCACGACCATGCCGGGCTGCGCTGAGGTCATTCGCGACGGCTGGAATGGTTTTCTGGCACCGCCCGGCGCGCCGCCGGTATTGGCCGCAAAGATCCTCTATCTGCTCGAGAACCGAGAGAAGGGGCGCGCGATGGCCGATCGTGCCGGCAAGCATGTCAGGCAGGAATTCTCACTGGCGACCGTCGTCGCTGATCATGCGGCTCTCTACAGGACGTTGATTGACCGTGCGCGCCATTAACCCACTCAGCAACGAGAGGCTCGGATCGACAACCGAGGATGCGACATGCGGCGTCCTGTAAGGACATTTGCACGTGCTCCATACGTAGCATGGTTTGTGGTGGCATGTTTTATGGCCACCGGTGCGTTACTCCTGCAGGGTCTGGCCTTCGACGCGCCGACGCGCGCGAGCTCCAGGGCAGCGCTGCATTTCGCCTCCAACGGCAACTTCGACCCCGCCGGCAACTACGTTCCCTCCGTCGCCGGCTTCAATCTGGCCGACGTCAGCAGCCCGGCGCAATTGGACTCTCTGCCTGACGGCGTCAGGGGCCTCGTGTGGATCGGCCAATGCAACGGCGCAGACGCGAAATTCATGGACGCAGTCAGCCCCTACATCGGCAATGAAAAACTGTTCGGCTTCTATTTGATGGACGACCCGGATCCGACCGGGAAGCATTTTTCGCTCTGCACGGCTGACAATCTCAAGGCCGAGTCGGACTGGATACATGCCAACGTGCCGGGCGCGAAGACATTCATCCTTCTCATGACGATGACGTCGTCGCGAACGCCATCCTTCAAGGACACCTACAACCCCGCCAATTCGCATGTCGATCTGTTCGGGATCGATCCCTATCCGTGCCGGACCGAATTGAACGGCTGCGACTATCATCAGATCGATCGCTATGTCGCTGCAGCCGAAGCCGCTGGAATTCCCCGCGACAACATGGTCCCGGTGTACCAGACCTTTGGCGGCGGCCGCTGGATCGATGACGGCGGCGGCCGATACGTGCTGCCGAGCGCAAGTCAGATGCACCAGATATTCCTGCGCTGGGACGCGCTCATACCGGCCCCCGTCTTCGACTTCGCCTATAGCTGGGGATCGCAGAACGGAGATTCAGCCCTCGCGGGGTCGCAGGAGTTGCAGGCGGTGTTCTTGCGCCGCAATCAAAACTCAATCGCTCTGAACCGGACGAATTGAAGGCTGGCCATGGAGAGGGGTCGACCGCGCGGTAATCGGAAAGCATGTCGATGGCGCGGCACATGCTCGCGCCTCGGTGCGCGAAAGACGGACACGGGCAGATGATCCTGGACACCTTGTTCGCATTTGGGCTGCTGCTGACACCCGCTTCCCAATTGCGGGTCGCGGGCCTGCCGGTCGGGCCGGGCGAACTCTGTCTGATCATCTGGGTGACCCTGATACTCGGCCGCGAAGCGGCGCGCGCCAACCTCGTGCTGACGCCGGCTCTGTCGCGGCTCCTGTTGTTCTGGTCGCTGTTCACCCTTGCGCAGAGCCTCGGAACGCTGACGGCAAAGCTCATCGGCGACGAGCACGACCCCGTGTGGTTCATGCACGATGTCATGGCCTATCCCCTGTTGGCCGCCATCAGCTGCCTGACCGTGATCGGGCCGCGCCCCGAGGCCCGGCTGCGTCGCATCACCTGGCTTCTGTGTGGACTCGGCACGCCGGTCATTCTCGCACAACTGGCCGACGCCTGGGGCTTCTACAATCTTCCTTCGGTCGATCCGATGTGGTGGGATCAATTCCGAGGCTGGTCGTCAAATCCGCATCAACTTGCAGTCCTCTGCATGGTGCTTGGATTTCTATCGATTCATCTCGCCGAAACGTCCACCACGCGTGGTTCGAGGATCGGCGCTCTCGCCTGCGCCATTATCCCCGTCTACACGGGCCGGATCACCGGCAGCGATTCGTTTACGCTCATTTTCGTGCTGGCCGGCCCCCTGCTCCTGGCGTTCAAGTGCCGAACTTGGCTGTTCGCGCGAGCGCGGCAGATCAGCTTTCGTTCGGCGTTCGCCTGGGTGGTTGTGCTGGCCTTGCCCGGCATCGTGATTTCGATGGCGCCGCTGGCCTATTCGATTGCGGTCGAAGCCGGCGACCTCGCCAAGTCGATGGCGCGCGACAACCCCGAGCAAACCAAGGAGAAGACGGAACTAAGATTTGCGCTCTGGAGCCAGGCCATCAAGCGCGGGATCCAATCCGGCATGCTCGGCCTTGGCCCTGGTCCGCATCTCGAAATTCCGACATCAATCGTCTCGGCAAGGAAGCTGGATACGGTCCATCCCGAGTTTGTCGAACACCCCAAGCCCTCGTTCGTACCGAACTTCGAGGCGCACAACACGATGCTCGACCTGTTTACCCAGGGCGGGCTCCTGGTCGTGTTGAGCTTCGTCTGGCTCCTGGTAACCGCTTTCAGGTGCGCCTATGCGACCGGTGAAGCAGGCTTGCCGACATTGCTGTGCGGCCTCTGCATCTACGCCATCGCCACCTTCCTGCTTCGACATCCCATCTTCTGGTTTGTGATCGCCGTTTGCCTGGTGGCAAAGCCGATGCCGGCGAGCCAGCAGCGACCGATCGCCAGAGGCAACGCATTGCGCGGCCATGCTCGCCTCGCGAACGCTTGGGGCCGCTCTCTTCCACGCCCGCGACCCGCATACGGCGCGAGCCAACTGGGCTCGAGACCGAGCTGATCGCGAGGATGGACCGATGGCAGGGAGGTACGGATGCAATTGATGGACAAGACGGGTCTCATCGCCGACAGCATACCATTAAGGCCTGACTACGAAGGCCCGCGGCAGGACGACCAGGCCACGACCGCATCCGAACCCGGCTTCCAGCAGGTGATCGGGACCCTGCGCCGGCGGCGCAAGTTCATCCTCACCATCGCAGGCGTGGGAGCGATGCTGGCCGGCATCGCCGGCGTGCTCATCACGCCCAAATACACGGCGACCGCGCAGGTCGTCCAGGTTCAGGGCGGCTCGCCCCTCAGTCCCGAGGCGCTGCAGCAGGCCGTCGACACTCAGGTGACCATGCTGACGTCCCCCTATCACCTGCGCCACGTTCTCGACAGCTTTCGGAGCGATCCAAAGTTTCACGGGTTGGCATCCAGCGTCGAAGTGGACCCGGCTGTCGCGCCAAAACCCGCTCAGGCCGAGAGCAGCGAGGCTGGTCCATTCGGCCTGAAGGAACTCAAGCGACGGCTCGGTATCTGGATTGGACCGCTCTTCCATCACAGGCGCGCCGATGCAGGCCTGCAGTTCGACGATCTCCAGCGTCGCCTTCAGGTTCTCCAGGAACGCCGCTCACGCATCATCAACGTCACCTTCCAGTGGACGACCCCCGAGAGGGCCGCCGACATCGTCAACCGGATCGTCGAACTCTACGTTCAGAGCAACGCCGAGCAGCAACGGGCCTACACCCGCGGCGAACTGGCCCGGCTCGACGAACGAATGGCGACGGTCAAGGCCGACATCGAGCGGACCAGTGCGGCCCTGCACCAGGCCATCCAGCGGCGCACCGATGCGGGCCGCAATGCCGGCGGCGAAGACCAGGCGCCTGGCGCCGACCCGCGCGAACTCGAACGCCGAACCGCCGCAAGCGCACAGCTCTATGCAAGTCTTCTCCAGCGCCAGAAGGAGATTCGCGAACAGGAAGAGCTCGTCAACCCGGACGTCAGCATCCTCTCGCTCGCCTCTCCGCCGTCGCGACCCAGCTCGCCGAATCCGATCCTGTTCGTGCTCCCCGCCCTGATCGTCTCGCTCATCTGCGGGAGCTTCATCGCCCTCGTCCAGGAACGGCTCGACAAGACGCTGCGCAGCGAGAAGGAAATCGCCGACGCGTTCGGCCTCTCCTGCGTCGGCCTGGTCCCGCAAATACCCACGAACCACCTCACTGACTCCGGAGATTATATTCGGGTCAAGCCATTCTCGCCGTACGCGGAAGCACTCCGGTCCGCGGCCGCAACGTTACGTCTGGCTGAGCCCGGCCATGCGAAAACGATCCTGATCACCTCCAGCATCGCCGGCGAAGGCAAGACCACGCTCGCCCGGGGCCTGTCGGCCTATGTCGGCCTGCTTGGGCGCCGTGCGCTCCTGATCGGCATCGACCTTCACAGAGGCATGCGCGTGACCGAATTCGACAACGCCGGCGAGCGCCAAATCGTCGGTCTGCAGCATCGATCGCTGGCGGATTCGATCCGGCACATTCCCCAGGCCGGCTTCGACTACGTCCGGATACCCGGCTATCGACTTGACCCAATAGGCGCCGTCGAACAGATCGCCGAACTCATTCGCCAGCTGCGCGACCGCTACGATTGCGTGATCATCGATGGTCCGCCGGTGCTTGCGGCCATTGAGGCCCGATTGCTCCCCTCGATCGCCGACAAGCTTCTCTTCGTCGTCAAATGGGGAAGCACGAGACGGGAGGTCGCTCAGAATGCGCTGGATCTCCTTCGCGGCGGCGGGCGCTTCGGCAACGATCGCGGTGACTTTGCAGCGGCCATCGCGACACAGGTCGATCTCAAGAAGCATGCGCAATACGGCTATGGCGATGCGAGCGAATTTTCTGTCGGCGCTGCAGAGGCGCCTCGCGCCGGCCTGCGTCAACGCCTCCTCGCGATCGCCTCTTCTCCATTTCGATGGATGCAGGAGATCGGGATTCAAGCGCTGCACCTTGCAAGATCGTTCGCGGGAAAAGGGCACGAATGATGAGACAGGATGCCCTGCACAGAACAGACCCGACCGGTGGCCCGGCCACCGACAGCGCCACCCTGCAGTTGATTCTCACTGTGTTGCACGACTTTGATCGGCACGACATCACCTACGTCTACTGGAAGAGCAGCAATCGAATTCACCGCGGCCTGACCGGCGACGGCGATCTCGATCTGCTCGTCGCAAAACGGGATCAGCATCGCGCTCAGGCCATCCTCCTCGAGCGCGGTCTCAAGCTCTTTCCCGACGTCGCCTATCGTGACCATCCGTCGGTCATGAGCTATCTCGGCCATGATGAACCGAGCGGCCGGATCGTGCATGTTCATCTGCACGTTCGACTGGTCGCCGGCGCCAGCCTCCTCAAGAACTACCACCTGCCGTGGGAAGAGGCCCTGGCGAAGCGAGCGATTGCTCATCCGGAGCTGCCGATCCGCATCCTGGAGCCCGTGGACGAGGCATTGCTGCTGATCGTACGAGGCTGCCTCGAACTGCGGCGAACGGATCCTGTCGTGCTCCGCAACTGGCAGGCAATGACGCGCAAATTTGCACTTGACCGCGCGGACCTCGCAGGCCGGATTCCTCGCGCGGCGCTCAGAAGGCGCGCGGCCGAGCTTCTGGGCGGCGATCTGGCCGACATAGTCGCCGATGCCCTTTATTGCCAGCCGGCGCTGGAACATCAGCGTCATCTGCGGCGGCGTATCCGAAAGCACTTCGCGCCGCACCGGACCTACAACGATCTCGAGGCAGGCCTGCGAAGCGCGACGCGCGCCACACACCTCGTCGCCGGGTACCTGAACAAGCGCTTTCTCTGGGCGCCGCGGCCTTGGAGCCGACGCGCTCCGGGTGGTGGGCACGTCGTGGCCGTCATCGGCGTCGACGGCAGTGGGAAATCGACCATTGTCGCGACACTTCGGCAGTGGCTCGGCGAGGAAATGGACGTCATTCCGATCTACTTCGGTACCGGAGCAGGCCGCCCTTCCCTCATACTCTGGCCGCTCAAGCTGATGGTTCCCCTGATCACGCCGTTGTTCAAGACCAAGCCGAAAGGCTCATCGCATGGCAAGATCTCGGATCGACCACCGAGCCGCGTGTACAGCGCTCTCATGGCGATCTGGGCGACGGCCACGGCCATCGAAAAGCGGTCCAAGCTGTCGGCCGCGCATCGCGGGGCCCGTCGGGGACTTGTCGTGGTCACGGATCGATATCCCCAGAACGAGATCGCCGGCTTCAACGAAGGTCCGCTGATGCCGCGTCTGGTCGGGATTCCGTCCTGGCTACGCCGATTTGAAGCCAAAGCCTATTCGCTTGCCGAGCACCTTCCACCGGATATCGTGATCAAGCTGGTCGTTCCGCCGGAGGTTTGCGCCAGACGCGAACCCGACATGGATCCTGCGGTGATCACGCAGCGTATCGCGGCAATCCCGCGACTGGCGTTTTCCGGCGCGCGCGTCGTCTCGATCGACGCCCAACAGCCTTTAGCCGATGTCATTCGCGCGGTGAAGAAGGAGGTATGGCGGATCCTCTAGGGCAAACGACGGAACGGTTCAATTCAATCATTTCATTTGTCTGAGTTCGGATATGATCATCGAGTTTTTCGGTCCTCCAGGTGCCGGCAAGACCACTCTTGCACGTACTCTTGCGGCACGTCTGCGCGAGCGCGACTACACCGTGGACCTCGTGCTCAGCCATCGGCCGGCGGAGCGCGCATCAAGCGAGACCGTCACACCATCGACGGCCCTTCGAACGATATCCTTCACGACGCGGCGCCTGACGCGTCCGCTGGCGGAGCTGGTTTCCATGATGTTCCGACCGCGGGGGATTTCACGCGATCTCGGGACGGCGTTGAATCTGATCAGGATACTTCCGCCATCCAACACGCTCTCTTCGCTCAGACTGCTGCAATACATGTCCAGGCTGTCGCATGCCTGGTTTCGCAGGTCCACCATTGCGCACATCGTCCTGTTCGATCAGGCATTCGTCCAGGCGATCTGCTCTCTGGCACTGCTTTGCGGCATTGCCGACGAAGCCCTGATCTCGTATGCGCTCGATTTTGTCCCCGAACCGGACATCCTGGTCCGCCTCGACGCACCCACCAAGCTGCTCGAGGAGCGGCTCCGCGACCGACATCGTCTCGGGGGACCGTTCGAACAGATGCTCGAGCTGGACGTGGAAACCAGCCTCAATTCACGCAGCATCATCGACGTCCTGCACGAGGTGCTGCGCAAGAAAGGCAGGAACGTCGTGAGCATCTCGTCGCTCGATCGATCATCTCTCGCCGCTGCCGTCGAGCAGCTGGAACGGCAGATTGTGGTCATCGCCGAGCAACAGAAGCGCGCTGTCAAACCAGCGGTTCTCGAAGCCAACATCTCGGACCACTCCCTGTTGAAGCACTTTCCTTAAGTCGTTTTTAGACCTGAATTTCAGAGCGTTCAGTAAGCCAGTACTGCAAGGACAGAAAATGGAAATGCATGATCGGAGCGCTGGCCACGCGCGGATCAGACGAGTGGTAATCGGAGGAGCTGCAGCATTCTCAGTCTATGTTGCCAGCGCCGGCGTAACCGCCAGCGCGCAACTCCTGATCGCCAGGATCGTCGGCGCCCACACTTACGGCGTCTACGCCTATGTCATCGCGTGGATAACCATCCTCGCATATTTTTGCGCGCTCGGTTTCGATATCGCACTTTTGCGCTTCGTGTCCGCGTATCAGACCATGGGGGCGAGCGGCCTTGCGCGAGGCGTCATCCAATACGCGGAGCGGCGTTCACTCGGCATAAGCCTTCTGGTCGCGCTCATCGGGGCATGCATTATCGAGATCTGGCCCAGGCCGTTCTCGACGGAGTTGACGAACACCTTTCTGGTCGGCTTCGTTCTCATTCCCCTTCTGGCGCTGTTATGGATACGCTGCTCGATCGTCCGCGCTTTCGGCGGCGTTGTTCCGGCACTGATACCCGACCGCGTGATGCGGGACGGATTGCTTGTGATCATTGTCGTCGTGGCCGGTCTTTTCCTCGGATCACGCATCCAGGCGCCGGGGATCATGATGGCAAGCGTCGCCGGCGCCGTCGTCGGGCTCGTGCTCGCCAGCCAAGCCGTTCGGAGATTGTGTCCGGACGCAATCAGGGCGGCGGAGCCTCAATACGCCCCCGCAACCTGGCGGCAGACTGCCATCCCGTTCATGATCATCGCCGGGGCCGAAGCCCTCCTCAACCGCGCCGGCGTGGTGCTGCTCGGATGGTTCGGAGAAACCAGGGAGGCCGGAATATACAGCCTGGTCTTCAATATCGCATTCCTGGTGGCATTGCCCCGCACTGCGATCAACACGCTGTTCGCACCGACCATTTCGAGCCTCTTCACAAAGAACGATCGCGCGACCTTGCAGGCACTCGTGACCAAGGCCGCTTTATGGACCCTCTGTACCTCGGTGGCCATCGCGCTCGGGCTGGCGATCGTGGCCGAGCCACTTCTGGCCTGGTTCGGCAGGGATTTTGTGGCCGGCGCATCCGCCCTGCGCATCCTGCTCCTGGGTCAGGTGGTCGCAGCCGCCTTCGGATCCCTACTGCTCCTCATGACGATGACCGAGCACGAATGGGGGGCTGCCGTCCTGCTGACCCTGAGTGCCGCCTTCAACATCCTCGCCAGCATCGCATTCATCTATTGGCTTGGATTGACCGGCGCTGCGATCGCGAGCTCAGCCGCGCTGATCATCTGGCACATCGCCATGGCCTTCTTCACCTTCCGGCATCTGCGGCTGCTGCCCGGGTTCCTTGGGCTATTCGCGTCGAACCGCAAGGAAGAGGCTCCGGCCAAGGACGAGGCTCCGGCGCGGCCGGATGTTCGCGTCAAGCCGGAGGTTCGCGTCAAAGCGTCCGTCTGAGATCTCATGCCTGCCGGCGCTCGGCGCCAGCGCGCATACCGCCCGTTTCAGGGGCGCAGGTAGCTCCAGCCCTGCTCCTGCAGTTCCATCAACCGAACCACGCCGGATTTGGTGACCTTCGCCTGCGAAATGAGAGGGATATCCTTCGCTTCAGTCTTCGCCATATTTTCCTTGGTGTTTCCGCATGCCGAGAACGCGACTTCGGGCATGGTCTCGCTCATGGACTTGATGCGTGCCTTCACCGGCGAGGTATCGTCTCGCAGCATGTGCAACCCTGGTCCGAACGCCACCAGTTCGACCTCGACCTTCTGGCCGATTTCGGAATAGTGCTGAACCGTGTTGCTGACGTTGTTCAACGCGAGGTTCATGATCGCCGGATCATTGACGTCGACCTGAACGACAAGCCGATGCGACTGCACACGCTTGTGACTGGCCATCATCTTGGCGTTGGCGTTGAGCCTTGGATTTACCGACGGAGATGAGGCTTGGCCTGCCTGGATCGCGTTCACCAGAAACGCGCCAGTGAAGGTCAGACTGGCGAAAACGATGACTGATCTGTTCATGCTGTCTTCCCCTGGTTTGTGCGGAACACGCGCAGCCTCGGCTGGTCCGTCCCAATCTGTTGCGCGAGGCTGCGCCGGTCAAGGAAAGCGCAGCGGCAGCGCAGACGATCTACTTTATTCCCGAAGCGACGCCCCGCTACCTCCTTGTGGCTACCTACCCTGCGACCTCGACAGGGGACCGACCAAGGCGATGTCATTGGTGTCGCTGTACGGCAAGGTGCCCAAAGCCAGTCTGAGCTGTTACGATGGGGTTACAGGCAATTGCGCACGAAACGACTGTCTCGCTGAGCGGGGGTCCCGGTTCTGTCCGGCAGGGCCGATCGCTCGGCGGCGCTCTTGCGCGAACAGCTGCGGCGACGACTTTCGTCCTGGCACTGCTTGTCGGGTTCGCACATGCCGGTTCGCGCGATGATATCGAGTTCGGCGTCCCGGCAGTTGAAGCCGAACGGATCAGGCAGCAGCAGGCGCTCGAACAGGAGCGTGATCGGGCCGACAGGCTCGCACGTGAGCTGACGAGTGTCCGGGCAGAGCTTAGCGCCGCCCAGCGCGACCGCGAGCACGCCCTTGGTGCCATTGAGCTGGGGATCCGACAAACCCACGCTCTCGAGCTCGAACGGGACAAGGTCAGTAATCTCACGCGAGACCTCTCATTCCTCAGGGCAGAGCTCGAAGCGGCCCGGATCGCAGCTTCAAGGGCGATGCAGATCCCCTCCCTGGATCCCAAGCAAGAGCCGGTCATCGAACCGCGAGCCGGGAAAGAGAGCACTGCGGCCGAACTTGCATCGCTCCGATCGGATCTCGACGTCGCGCGAAGCGCCACGACGGAGGCCTCAACGGCCCTCGCCTCGGAGGTTGCACGGACGCAAGCGCTCGAAGTCGAGCTGAAGCAGCAACACGACGGATCCGAGGCTGCCGTCACCGAACTGACTTCGCTCAGGGCCGCGCTCGAAACCGCACGGACCGCAGCTACCGACTCTTCCAAAGTCGCCGCCGCCGAGGCCACGCAGAAACAGGCCCTGGAGCAGGAGTTGAAGCTGCAACGCGACAGGGCTAATGCCGCCGCAAGCGAACTGGTCACCCTGCGGGCGGCGGCCAATACAGCTCGCGCCGAGACCTCTGACGTTGCGAAGGCGGCCGCGGCAAAGTCGGAGCGGGCTCTCGCCGCGGAAAACGAACTCGCGCAACAGCGAGATCGCGCAGACGCCGCCTCAAAGCAGCTCGGCTCCATCCAGGCCGAGTTGGATGCCGCGCGAGCCGCGTCCGTCAAGGCCAGTGCGGCCGAATCCGAGCAGAGGCAGGTGCTGGAACGCGAACTCGGGCAGCAGCGAGATAGGGCAGACACGCTAGCACGCGAAACGAAGTCGCTGACGAGCGAGCGCGACGACGCGCGTTTCGCCGCTCGGGAGGCCGCACTGGCCGCCGATGCTGCACTAGCCGCGAACAAGAAGGAGCTGCTCAAAGAGCGGGCCAAGAGTGAGGGTCTCCTCCGTGAACTAGCCTCCGCTCGGAAGGAGGTCGAGGAACGTTCGGCTGGCCTGGTCGTCGCCTATGCCGAGATCCTCAGAGTTACTGAACTCAGCGCGACGACGGCGAAGCAGAACGATGCGCTCGCTGCTGAACACGAGCGCGCCGACGCTCTCGCGCGAGAGCTTGCGTCAACCAAGATCAGGCTTGAGCAGGCGATTGGAAAACGGACTTCAACAAATGCGTCAGCAAGCCCGCCGCCGGCACAGACCGAAAAGGGGCGTGTGGCCGATTCCGCTCCCAACACCGAGGCAAGGGGCCGCTCGCTCGAGCAGGATTCACCCCGGACTGTCGCCTCCAACCCGCAACGCTCTCCTGAATCGGCCCGATCGACACCGCAGGCTCAGGCGGCGGATCGTATTCCCGCGGCGGATCCCAAGGTTGCCGCAGCGTCAGAGCGCTCCGTTCCGCTTCCGACGCCGGCGCCGTCCCGCACCCCTGCGGACGAACAGAAGCTGCTTGCACGGGCGAATGCGTTGCTGCGGCAGGCCGATATCAGCAGCGCCCGCCAGTTGCTCGAGCTGGCCCTTGCGCGCGGCAGCGCGCGGGCCGCCTTCATGCTCGCGGAGACCTATGATCCGCCGGTGCTGGAATCGTGGCGTGCCCGCGGAGTAACCGGCGACCCGGCGAAGGCGCGCGATCTGTATCAAAAGGCCAAGGCTGGCGGCATTGATGATGCGGAGGAGCGGATCAAGGCGCTGAAGTAGCGTCGGATCAATCTCGAATGGCTAGATGACGGAGACAGACCTATGGGCATGATCAGGCTCGCGTCCACGATTGCAGCGGCGCTGCTCGGCTTGCAGATGACGGCGAACGCCCAGTCTACGAAACAGCCACCCGCTCCGCCGGCAGCGGCAAAGAACGCCGACGTCATCGCAAAGGAGCGCATCAATGCCTGGACCGTCGGGCTTGCAGGCGGCCTCATCGAGGGTGCTCCGCTTCGGCTTGCGGCGGAGATCGCCCGAGTCGTCAACGAGGAAGACAAGCTCCACGTCATCCCGATCGTGACGACCGGCGCAACGGAGAACGTCAATTCGCTACTCTACCTGCGAGGCGTGGACGCGGCGATCATCAATACGGACGCCCTCGACGAGTACAAGGCCCAGGTCCCGTCGATTGACCGGCGCATCGTTTACATTCTCAATCTCTTCCCGGCCGAACTGCACGTCTTTGTGCGTCCCGAGATCAAGTCGCTCGATGATCTCAAGGGGAAGAAGGTCAATTTCAACACGCAAGGCACAGCGGCTGCCTATTCCGGTCCACTGATTTTCAGCCGGCTGGGGCTAAACGTCGAGAAGATGTTCATCCCCCATCAGGTCGCACTCCAGCAAATGAAGAGCGGAGAAATCGCGGCGGTCGTGTTCATCACGTCGAAGCCGATCGATGCCTTCCTGAAGGGGCGTTGGGAGCCCGGGTACAAATTCCTGCCTGTGGAGTACGATTCGCGGTTCGAGGACTACTACCTACCGTCTGCGATCAGCTCGGCGGACTATCCGAGCCTCGTGCCGCAGGGCGAACGCATCTCGACCATCGCGGTTCCGACCATTCTGGCGGGCTACAACTGGCCGAAACAATCCGATCGCTACGCGCGCATGGCCCGCTTCGTGGAGCAGTTGTTCGGCCGGCTCGACCGGCTGCAGTCACCCGGCTTCGATCCGAAATGGAAGGACGTGAGCCTCCGCGCGGGCGTTCCCAGCCTCGCCCGCTTCGGCCCCGCGCAGGAATGGCTCGATCGCTCGCCGGGCGCAACGGTTGGACTGTCGCGATGAGGCCCTTAAGTGCCGTAGCCTTGATGACACTCGCAAGTCTGAGCCCGCCGACCCTCGCACAGGCGGGCGATGCGACCGACCGGTTGAAGGAATGTGCCCGATACCAAGGAATGGAACGGCTGAAATGCGTCGACGATTTGCTGGGAGAGGCAGAGCCGACCACTTCGGCACTACCGCGAGCGCGGGACTGGATCATCAGCGAGACGACCTCCCCGGTGGACTACAAGCCGCAGATCTCGGCGCAGACGATGGGACGTCGAGCCGCGAAGGATGCGCCCTCCTCGATCGCGATCCGCTGTCGCGGTGGTCGGACCGAGCTGACAATACCCACCTCGCCATCCTGGAAGCAGCCTCCAGAGACCGAGGTGAAAGTCGTGCACCAGATCAACGACGAGCCAATCGTCGAAGAACGCTGGCGCACGACGGAGGGAGGAAGAAGTCTGACCTATCAGGGTGACGCCGTTCGCCTGTTCCGAGCGATGCCGGAGGGCGGCCGGCTTCTGATCAGGGTCTACGCGGGAAAGCCGCTCCCATACGAAAACACGTTTGACCTCGTCGGCCTGGATTCGGTCCGACGCAAGCTCGCGACCGCCTGCAATTGGCCGGCATCGTGAGCAGGCGCCCCATCTGATCAGAGATCGGCCCCCTCCCTCACACTCCAGCCTCCTGCGCGCTAGTTCTCCCGCATGCCGCGACGTATCGCGTCCGTCATCGGTTGCGTGAGATAGGCCAGCACGGTGCGCTCCCCGGTTGCGATGAGCACGTCGGCCATCATGCCGGGCTTGAGCTTTTCCCGGATCGCCTCGGGGAATTTGGCCACCTCTACCGAGACCTTGACCTCGTAGTACGGTTGATGCGTCGCTTCATCGCGAACGGCATCGGCCGCGATCGAGAGGACCTCTCCCACGGCAATCGGGGTGGAGCGAGCCTTGAACGAAGGAAGCCGGATCTCCGTGGGCAGACCGACCTGCACATGGTTGATGTCGAGGGACGACACCCTCGCCGAAACCACGAGCACGTCGTTGTCGGGAACGACCTCCATCAGAACGTCGCCCGCCTTGACCACCGCTCCCACCGTGTGCACTTTCAAATTCACGATGCGTCCGGCGCGCGGCGCACGCACCTCCATTCGAGCCAGAACATCATCGGCGACCCGCAGCTTCTCGCGCGCATCGGCAAGTTGCGCCCTCGTCTCGGTCAGCTTGCCGGTCGCCTCCTCCAGGACCTTCTGTCCGACCTGCTCGATCTGCAACCGCGACTCGTCGATCACGCGTCCATAGCGGGCGATATCGGCCTCGTACGCGCCGATCTTGCCATCGAGCTCGGACTTGCTGCGCTCGAGCGTTGCGACGCGTGCGAAAGCAACGATCCCCTGATCGGCGAGCGGCTTGAGCTTGGCATATTCCTGGCTCACGCTATCGTACTGCGCCCGTGTCGCCTTGCTTTGCGCATCGTTTCCCTGAATCTGCCGCTGCGCCTGCGCGATGCGCTCTTCAAGAATCGATATCTCGATCTTCCGCGCGGCACGGCGTTCGTCAAAGCGCCGCTTCTGGTCGCCCATCGCGCGTTGCGCGGCTGGGTCGGAAGCATTCTGGGTGAGGTCGGCGGGAAACGCGATCTTGTCCCTTCCCGCGGCTTCAGCCTGCAGGCGTGCCTCCTCGCCGATCGCCGAATAAACGGCCGAGCGCGCAATCTCCTGTTTCGCCCGTTCCTGGGTTGAATCGAGCCGCAACAAGACCTGCCCTTCCGCGACGTGAGCGTCGCCGGTCACCATCAGGCTCTGCACGATGCCGCCCTCGAGGTGCTGCACCGCCTTCTTGTCGCTCTCGACGACCACCGACCCCGTGGCCACCACCGCACCATCGATCGAGGCCAGCGCAGCCCAACCGCCGAATACGGCGAACGTGAAGAACACCACGGCGAAGCCTCGTCGCGCTGGGGCATGCCAGTCGCCGCCAGGCGTGCCGCCTTGATCTCGCCGCGCGTACCAATTCGAAAAGGTCGAGCGCGCTGCCCTCGCAAGGGGAACAAGCCGCCTTGCCTGTGATCGCAAGCTGGCGATGCCGCTGCGCATGACGTTGCCCCTTTGGGGCTTGTCACTTCCGTTCAAGCGCTTCAGGAGCTCCGTGAATTCAATATGAAGACTTCTCTCTTTCAGCGACAGCATGTTGTCGTCCATCATTGCCTCGTCGCGTGCGCGGGCCGCGCCGAATTCGTGAGGTAAACGTTGCGGGGGGCGCCGTCGGCGCGATGATGAGTTTCGGCCTGGTGGCGGCGATCGGCCGGCACTCGCGGTTCGCGATGCATCGGCGTGACGGCCTGCCCCAGCAGCGCAGGAAGAAGTTCGTCGCGTGTGCCGAACCGGCCAAGGCGACCCTCGTTCATGAAGACGATCTTGTCGACGAGGGCAAGCAGATTGGGGCGATGGTTGATGATCACGACGGTCACCCCCTGCTTCCGGAGCTCCTGGAGGGCATCGGCCAGCGCGCGGTCACCGTCTCCGTCCAGATTGGCATTCGGCTCGTCGAGCACGACCAGCACCGGCTTGCCGAACAGCGCACGCGCCAATCCGATACGCTGTCGCTGGCCGCCCGAAAGGCCCGCGCCATTGTCGCCAATGACGGTGTCATAGCCCTTCGGAAGCCGCTGGATCATGGCGTGCGCGGACGCCAGTTGTGCAGCCTCGACAACCGCTTCGTCTGTCGCATCATCACGGAACCGGGCGATATTGTCGCGAACGGTGCCGGCAAACAATTCGACGTCCTGCGGAAGATACCCGAGGCGCTGCCCGAGGAAATTGGCATCGAAATGCCTCGTGTCGTTGCCATCGATGCGCACGCAACCGCGAACGATGGGCCAGGCACCAACCAATGCTCGCGCCAGCGTCGATTTGCCGGAGCCGGACTGACCAACGACGGCAACAATTTCGCCGGGCGCCAGGCGGAACGACACATCTGCCACCGCAGGCATTTGCGATCCGGGTACGAGGACCGTCACGGCTTCGACCGAGACTTCACCGGCCAGCGCGGGCAGCCGGGTTGGCGGCCGCTCTGCGGCCCGGGTCCGGAGCGCGGCATCGAGCCGCGCATATGATGTCCGCGCGACAACGATGGCCTTCCACTGCGACACGGCGGCTTCCACCGGCGCGAGCGCGCGTCCCATGATGAGCGACGCCGCGAACAGAACGCCTCCCGAGATCTCCTGCTGGATCGCGAGATAGGCTCCCACGCCCATGATCGACACCTGAAGAGCCATCCGCAGGAATTTGGAAATCGCAAGGAGCGTGCCGCCGCGCTCACCCGCACGGGCGCCGTCGAGAAGTGCCTCGCCATGCGTCGAGCTCCAGGCGATGCGCACGGCAGGCCCCATGCCAAGCGCCCGGATGGCCTCGGCGTTGCGGAGCGAGGATGTCAATCGATCCAGCGCATGAAGATTTTTCGACGCGGCCGTAATGAGCGGCGCC
The DNA here is from genome assembly GCF_024199935.1 of Bradyrhizobium sp. CCGUVB14. Classification (NCBI taxonomy): domain Bacteria; kingdom Pseudomonadati; phylum Pseudomonadota; class Alphaproteobacteria; order Hyphomicrobiales; family Nitrobacteraceae; genus Bradyrhizobium; species Bradyrhizobium sp. CCGUVB14. Next base: position 4,220,990 of record NZ_JANADS010000001.1, on the reverse strand, counting down.
TTGGTGGCGCGCTCGTTGAGGAAGGCCAACAAAAGGATGATGACCGCACCGATCAGGGCAACGAGGCCGATCAGGGGATGGAGCAGGAAGCATATTGCCAGGAAAATCGGCGTCCACGGTACGTCCATGAGCGACGTAATCACGCCCCCCGACAAGACTTCCCGCAGGGTGTCCACGTCGCGAAGCAGCTGGACATGATGCGAGCTGCCCGTGGCCAGGGAATGCCCGAGCGCTGTCTCGAAGACCTCTCCCGAGAGAAGCTGGTCGAACCTGAGCCCGATCTGCACGAGGATCCGGCTGCGAAAATGTTCGAGCGTCGCGTAGCTGACGAAGAGCGCGAGCGCGATCAGCGAGAGCAGCAGGAGGGTCATTCCGTTCCGGCTGGTCAACACGCGATCGTAGATCTGCATGGTGTAGAGCGGAGAGACGAACACCAGCAGGTTTATGAATATCGATAGTCCGCCGGCTGCGAGGAGGCCGGGACGTATCTGACGAAATCCCTCCGCGAGCGCGGAGCCCTTTGCCGAAGCGTACATATGCATATCCGGGCGGCCCTTGATCGGGCAGCGGCAAGCGGTTGAAATTTGCATGCGATCGAGCGCTGGCGCTCGCATTCCAACATTCCGCAGTGCGCAGAATGGCACCCCGACTCGCGACCTGTGCGGCCGCCAACGGTCCCCTAGGCTATTCTCATACGCGGGGCATTCGCGCCCCGCGTATGTCTTTGTTGAGTTAGGCGATCCTCTGAACTCAGAGGTGCCAGGAGTGATGGTCGGTGTGGTGGCCGATCAGATCGGTCAGATGATGAGGCCCGACATCCGTGGTGGTGTCCGTTGCGACGCTTGGCGTTGCGGTCGCGGTCGTCGTCGTCGTCGTCCCCACAGCTGCCGATGCGGTTACCGTTGAACTGGACGTCAGCTGCGAGAAATCGAGCCCATGATGATGATGGTGATGACCGGTGTCACTCGTCGTCGTTGTCGAGCCGCTGGACGAACTGCCGCTGGTCGAGCCCGTGGTCGTGCCACTGCCGGACGTGGTCCCGCTGCTCGTACCGGTGGTCGTGCCACCCGATGAGGTGGTCGTGCCACCTGTCGACCCGGTCCCGGTCGTCGTGGTTCCGCTCGAACTGCCGGTCGTGGTACCGGTGGTGCTTCCAGTGGTGCCTCCGACGGTCGTGCTCGTGCCGGTATTGTGCTGCAGGAAAACGCTCTGCAACGCGGACGAGCTCTCGAGTGCGGTGTCGCCATTTTGCGAGCCCCACGCATAGGCGTAATCGAAGGCCGGATTCGGCACGACCGCCGCCCAGTGAGCGAGCATCGTCTGTTCCTGCGCGGCCGTCGGCATCACGTAGTGGCCACCGCTGTCATCGGCCCAGTTGCCGCCACCGAAGGTCTGGAACACCGGGACGATATGATCCACCGAGATCCCCGCGGCCTCGGCGGCCGCCACGGCCTTGTCGATCATGGTGTAATCGACCGTGCTCATGTCCGACCGCACCGGGTACGGATCGATGCCGAACAGATCGATGTGGGTGTTGGCCGGATTGTAGGTGTTCGCGAAGGTCGGGTTCTCCGAAGATCCCATGTTCATCATGGTGATGAAGGTCTTCGCGCCGGGAAAGTTGGCGTGGATGTAATCGGACTCTGCCTTGAGGTTGGCCGCCGTCACCAGCGTATTGTACTGGCCCGTCGGATCCGGCTCATCCTTGAGGTAGAAGGCGTAGACCTTCGAGTTACCGATGTACGGCTTCAGCGCATCGATGAAGCTCTGGGTAACGCCGTCCCCTTGATCGAGGTAAACCATGCCCTTCACACCGGCCGGCAGTGCATTCAACTCGTCGACCGACGAAACGTCGGCCAGGTTGAAGCCTGCCGCAGCTGGCGTGTAGGTACCCTGTGCATTGATGTTGTTGCCTGCGGTATAGTGTAGCGTCAAATCGCTTCCCCTTTGTGGTGAGTGCCCCCAGCACCTCCAAGTCTGAGTGCAACCGGCCTCTCATTGCGGGTGAACGTATGTTTACGTTTGGGGCAGGAATTTCGGTTCGATTGGGCGGAACCAAGGGAATATTGTGCCGAAAACTTGGGCGTCCGATTAGACCGCAATCGGTCCAAACCATCATTTCCGGACGATTTCCCAATATTGCCAATGATCTGGGCGAGATGCTGATACGGGTGCGCCGCTGATCCGCACTTGCCCGATATTCACAACCTAATTGGAGCCGCTCCGATCACGCTCGCAAGCAATCATCGATTCGGCCACGCGAGATATCTACGATCATACCGTTGAGCCAAACGATGCCGGTAAGCGGTAACTGATGCCGCCGATACTATCATTGATTCGCACTACGAGCATCACGGGGCGGGAATCCCACGCGAATTGCTGCACTCCGGAGGACGCCCGGTTGGACGTCACAACGGCCAGGCGCTGCGCCTAACTCGCGCCGCCGTCAGCGCGGTACGACAGCCGTCGCTTCGATCTCGACGCGCGCAGACGTCTCGACGAGACGCACGACCTGCACGAGCGCCATACTCGGGTAGTGCACACCGATGACGTCGCGATAAGCCTTGCCGAGCGCTTTGAGACTGGACACGTAGTCGTCCATGTCCACGACATACCAGGTCAGGCGCACGAGATGTTCTGGTCTCGCACCGCCCTCCGCCAGGATCGCGACGATGTTTTCGAGCGCCTGCCGGACCTGCGCGACAAACCCGTCGGCAAAGCGGCCTGCAACGTCCCAGCCGACGACACCACCCGTCACGACAAGGCGTCCCTCGGCCATGATACCGTTGGAATAGCCCTTCGGCTGCGGCCAGCCGCTGGGCTGAAGCACTTGCAGACCGCTGGTCGCGCCGGCTTCCGGCTTTGTCGTCGTGCTCATGCGGAATCCTCAGCCCCCTCAGCGCGGCTTCAAGAGGTCGCGCGCGACAATCAATTTCTGAACCTCGGTTGCGCCCTCATAGATGCGTAGCGCGCGGATTTCGCGATAGAGGCTTTCGACGATCTCGCCCTTGCGCACACCGCGACCGCCGAACATCTGGACGGCCCGGTCGATGACGCGCTGCGCAGTCTCGGTGGCCGTCAGCTTCGCCATTGCAGCTTCGCGCGTCGTCGGCAGCTTCTGGACATCGCGGCGCCAGGCCGCGCGGTAGGTCAGGAGCGCGGCAGCGTCGGTGTCGGTCGCCATGTCGCCGAGCGCGGCCTGGGTCAGTTGCAGGTCCCCCAGCGTCGCGCCGAACATGTGCCGGCTCCGCGCATGCCACAGCGCTTCGTCGAGCGCGCGCCGGGCAAAGCCGAGCGCTGCGGCTGCGACCGATGCGCGGAAAATATCCAGCGTCTGCATCGCGAGCTTGAATCCGCCGCCCGGCGCGCCAAGGCGACGGCTCGCGGGGATCCGGCAATTGGTGAAGCGCAACGTCGCCAGCGGATGCGGCGCGATGACGTCGATGCGCTCGGCGATGCCGAAGCCGGGATCATCCGGAAAGACGACAAAGGCCGAAATGCCGCGGGCGCCCGGCGCCTCGCCGGTTCGCGCAAACAGCGTGTAGACGTCGGCAATACCGCCGTTGGAGATCCAGGTCTTCTCGCCGTCGATGACGTAGTCGTTGCCGTCGGCGCGCGCGGTGCAGGACATCGCTGCGACGTCCGATCCCGCCTCCCTCTCGGACAGTGCGAAGGCCGCGAGCCATTCGCCAGAGCGAACTTTCGGCAGCACGGCCTTGCGCAGCTCTGCAGAACCGCCGAGCGCAATCGCGCCTGAACCGAGCCCCTGCATGGCGAAGGCGAAATCGGCGAGGCCATCGGCGTAGGCGAGCGACTCGCGCGACAGGCAGATCGAACGGGAATCGATTGTCGTGGCATCGCCATCAGGAGCCGCGACCGCGCAATCGAGCAACCCCGCCTCGCCCATCGCCCGCACGAGCCGGCGGCAGGCGCCATCGACGTCGCTGTGATCGATCTTGTCGAGGGCCCCCGACTGCACGAAGCGGTCGAGCGCATCGCCAATCGCATGATGACGCGGCTCGAAAAACGGCCAGTCAAGCCATTCACGCCGGATCACCTTTGCCACGGAGCTCATCTGATCCCTCCTGCGCTATCTGCGCGGCCGTCCGGGCCGCCGCCGATACGAACTCTGCGCATGATCCCCTGGCTTTCGCCGGGCACGCCATGCGCCGAACCTTCGCTCAATTATTTTAAGCATAAAATATTTCGTTGGCGCGCGCCTTGTCAAGGCGGCTTCTGCAAAGACCTCGACGGCGGCTTTGGCTCCCCGGCATCGATCTTGAGATACAGTGCAAATTGGATACGGAGCTGCACCAATTCCGGGACGCCCGGGCTCAGCCTTGAATTTACTTTTGGCACGAACTATCTTGCCATCGACCATGAGAGCTGCGTCAGCTTTCAACAGGCTACGAAGCCCGGGAGATTCGATTGGCACTCGCGAAAGAGTCCGCGCCTGTATCAGCCAGGAATGGGGTGGATCAGGAGGCCGAGTACAGGGCTCAAACGCGGGTTTGGCTCCGGCTGCTCGCCTGCACGACCCTGATCGAGGGGGAGCTGCGGCGCCGGTTTCGCGATGAGTTCGATTTCACGATGCCCCGCTTCGATGTTCTGGCTCAGCTCGACCGCGAACCGAGCGGGCTTGTGCTGGGAGAGCTGCCCAAGCGCCTGATGGTCTCGGCCGGGAACCTCACACCGATCGTGGACCGTCTGGTCGCGGACGGATACATCACCCGCACACCGTCGAACCTCGACCGCCGCGTGCAGATTGTCTGCATGACGGTCGAAGGCCGCAAGACCTTCAGGCGAATGGCCAAGAGCCACGGCGCATGGCTTGCCGAGTTGCTGGCGGATTTCCCCGCGGATCGGTACGACGGCTTGATCGGCGAGCTCGACGAGCTCAAGGGCGCTGTCAGGGACGCTCTGCAAAAACCCTGAGCGGACGCAACTGTCAGCGTCGCACCTTCACTCCGGCCGCCTCGCGATCCCAAATATCCGCAGTGACGCCCGCCTCACGCAGCACGCCCTTCTTGATCTTGCCGTTCTCCGTCAGCGGCATCTGGCTCAAAATGCGCACGTAGCGCGGGATGGCGAAATAGGCGATCTGTCCTTCGCAATGCCTGACGATGTCGACAGGCTCCAGCGATTGTCCCGGTTCCAGCAGGATCGCCGCTGCAACCTCGTCCTCTCCCAGTTCAGACGGCAGCGGGTAGATCGCGCAAGCGGCGACCGCGGGATGGGACTGGATGGTCTGCTCGACCTCCCAGGAGGATACGTTCTCGCCACGCCTGCGGATCGAATCCTTCATGCGGTCGATGAAGCGATAGTGTCCGTCGGGATCCCGAACCACACGATCGCCCGAGTGAAACCACAGATTTCGCCAGGCCTCGACCGTCTTCTCCGGCATGCCAAAATAGCCGGTGGCAAAAGCAAACGGTTCACTCGCGCGAAGCACTAGCTCGCCGGCCTCTCCATCAGGAAGACCTGAATCATTCTCGTCGACGATCCGCGCTTCGATGCCTTCGGCAAGGTAACCCATCGTGCCCGGACGATCCGACGGAATCGTGCCGGCGAACACGAAGTTCGTTTCGGTCGACCCGTAGCCGTCGACCAGCGGTACGCCAAAGCGTTCGCGGAACGGAGCGTGGATCTGCGGCGGCACTCCGCCGCCGAGCGCAACGCGAAGACAATGCGTCGAATCGTTCGCCGTCTTCGGCTGCGCCAGCAGCATCGACGCCATCGCGCCGAGCAGATAGCCGACCGTCGCATTGTGCCGTTGCGCGGCGGCCCAAAAGCCGGAGGCGGAGAATTTCGGCTCCAACACGTAAGTGCATCCGTTCAGGAGCGCCTGATAGAACGCATTCAGCGCATTGGTGTGGAACAGGGGCAGCGTCGTGAACAGCACATCGCCCTCGCGGATGCCGAGCGCACGCGCCGAATAGATGCCCCACCAGAACAATTGCGCCTGCGGACAACACACACCCTTTGCAGGCCCGGTGGTCCCCGATGTGTAGAGGATCGCAACGGTGTCGCCAGGGCGGACAGCGCCCGCCGCGACTGCGGCTCCGAGAGCTGGCAACGGTAACGCGGACAGCCTGGCATCGATTGGCTCATCGGCAGCTCCGATGATCCAGGTCCGCGGCGGCAGATCGACCCCCGCCTCCACGCTGTCGATCGCGCCCGCGAACTGAGCCTCGACGACAAGCAGCGCGGGACGCGAGTTGCGGAAGATGTGGGAGAGCTGGACACCGCGCAACGCGGTATTGATCGGGACCGCGATGGCCCCGAGCCACGCGCAGCCGAGATAGACCTGCAGGAACTCCGGACGGTTCGAGCACATCAGCGCGACCCGATCGCCCGGGTTGATGCCGGCATCGACGAGTGCCCGGGCCGACGCGGCCGCGATCGCCGCGGTCTGCGCAAAGGTCCAGCGCGTCTCACCCGCGACCAGCAGGACGCGCTCACCATGGCGTTCCGCCTGCCGCGTGAGGATAGTGGACAGAATCCGGTCCGACGGCGGAAACGACGTCACCGCACGCATCGGGGCCAGTGTCACGTTCTCCCGGCCAACCGCCCCGTTGGTGTTCGCCGGTGCCCCGTGCTCCGTCACCATCATGCTCCCGCCTCAGGGCAACAGCTTGTATTTGCCGTCCTCGATCTGGACCATGATGCGCGAGCGGTCGTCGACGCCATGCCGATCCGCCGGCGTATAGGTGTAGACGCCCTGCGTTCCGACGACCTCCTTCGTCGCGAACAGTGCCTGACGAAGCGCGGTCCGGAATTCCGGCGAGCCGGGCTTGGCGCCGGTTGCCATCGCCCGCTTGGCGGCGTCGGCGAAGACCAGCCAGCCGTCGAAGGAATAGGACGAGAAAGAATCCGTCGGCGCCTCGCCGTTCGCTTTCTCGAAGGCCGCACGGAAATCCAGGGCCACCTTCTGAATCGGATTGTTGGCCGGAAGTTGCTCCGCGGCGGTCACAGGTCCAGTCGGGCAGATGATGCCGTTGGCAGTCTTGCCGGCCAGACGCAGGAAATCAGCGCTGATCAGCCCGTGATTGCCGTAGAGCGGCCCTTTATACCCACGCTCGGACAGCGCGATGACCGGCAACGCGCCGGGCGTCCCGGTGCCGCCGAGCATGATCGCGTCGGGACGTGCAGCAAGCGCGCGCAGCACCTGGGCTGTGACCGAGGCGTCCGATCGGGCGTAGCGTTCGTTGGCGATGATCTTGATATCGGCGGCCTTCGCACTTTGCTCGAGCGAACTGTACATGAGGTCGCCGAACGCGTCGGAGAAGCCAATGAACGCGACGGTCTTCAGGCCCTTCGCCTTCATGTGGTCGACGATGCCTTGCACGAGCAGCGGCGTTGGTTGCGGCGTCTGGACGACCCAGGGGCCGCCGTCGCCGGGCGGCACCGGCGCGATCGGCGACACCGCGATCATTGGAGTCTTCATCTCGATTGCTGCCGTCGCCATCGCGAGCGTCTGCGGGGCGCCAGACGTGCCGATGAGGACATCGACCTTCTCCTGCTCGACGAGTTTGCGAGCGTTGCGCGCAGACGCCGTCGGATCGGAGCCGTCATCAAGCTGGATGACCCGAATCTTCTCGCCGCCGATCTCGCCGATATAGGCCTGCCCCGCCGCGATCCCCTTCGCGTTGGGAATTCCGATCGACGACACCGGCCCGCTGAGGCCGGTGACGAATCCAACGAGGATCTCGGCCTGCGCTGCTTGCGGGACGACGAGAAGCAATGCAGTGGAGACCAGCAGACTCTTGATCACGTTCATGGCACCTGTCTTTCGCGAATATTTCTTGTTCTGATTGGCAAGCGCCATGAATTCACTTCAGGTCGACGAGACCAGCGCGATGACGCGAAGCGGACTGCCGGAGCCGTTCTGGATCTTCAGCGGCGAGGCGACGATGATGGCGCCGGTGGCCGGAAGCTGATCCAAATTGCACAGGCATTGCAGGCCGTAACGGCCAGCGCCGTGCAGGAAGTGATGCGCCGGATAAGGCGGCTCGAAATGCCCGGCCTGCCCTGCATCCGTACCGATGGTCTCGGTGCCGAATCCGATGACGCCGCGCTCTTCCACCAGCCACTTCATGACGGCCGCGTTCGGGCCCGGCGTGTGCGCGCCGTCATCCCTGAGATTGGCGTAGTCGCGCCAACCCTTCTTCGACCAATCGGTTCGCAGCAGCACCCAGTTCCGCTCGGGGATGCGGCCGTGTTTCGCCTCCCAGGCCTCGACGAGTGGAACCGTCAGCAGGAAATCGGGATCCTGGGCCGCCTGCGCCGAGCAGTCGATGACACAGGCCGGCGCGATCATGTCCTTGGCCGGCATCGTGTCGACGGCATTGTTCGGCAGGTCCTTGCCGGTGAACCAGTGGATCGGCGCATCGAAATGCGTGCCGGTATGTTCGCCGAAGGTGACATTGTTCCAGTACCAGGCCGGGCCGCGACCGTCGTATCGCGAGATTTCCTGGATGCGGACCGGCGCCGCCTGGCCGAACTCCGGCGGCAGCACGATGACCGGAAAATCCGGACTGAGCGTAAAGGTCAGATCGACGACGCGCACCGCGCCAGAAGAAATCGCACCCGCCAGCTCCAGGAGATTCTTGCTTTGCATCGTCACGTCCTCCAGCTTGGTTGAAATTCCGATTTCACCTGTCGAGCTCTCGTTCGAGCGCTTTCGGATTGGCAGCGAGACGCTGCCGGATCTCTTCGGCGACATCTCCGACATACATCTCCTCGAGGCCACCTTTGAGCCCCGACACGATCGCCTGCGCGACTGCGCGCGGTGCGACCTTTGGCGGGGGCACGGTCTGGAACCACTCGGTGTCAACGGGCCCGGTGAAAAGATTCATCACCCTGACGCCGCCGGGCCTGAGCTCGGCACGAAGGCAGTGCGAGAGCGACAGGCACGCCGCTTGCGAGGCTGAGTAGGCACCAAAGGCAGGCCAACTCGCCAACGCATAGACCGAGAGAATGTTGACCCAGGCGGCGCTGTTGCTGATGCCGTCGGCGCCGCGCATCCGCATGGCGGGTCCAAAGGCCTGCGCGAGGTTGATAAAGCCGAGATAGGCCTGATCGATCTCGTCGCGTGCGATGCTCGTGCCCCTGCGGTCGAGCAGTCCGCCCGGTCGCACATATTCTGTCGTGTTGACGAGGATATCGACCTTGCCGCCGATGTCGGCCGCGAGATCAATGGCCGATTTTTCGTCGGCCGCGTCGAGGGTCACGATCTCGATTCCGTCCTGACCGCGAAGCAGGTTTTCGCCGGCGAACGGACGCCACGGTTCGGCAATGCCGACGAACACCGTCTTGGCGCCCGCGGTCTTCAAGGCCGCGACGGCTTCCTGGCCGATCACGGTGCGGCCGTTGGTCACGAGCACGCGTCGGAATTTCGGATCGGCCGTCATTTCCCGCCACTGCTTGTCGTCTGCCATGTTGGGAGTCTCCCCTTCGGGATGGGCAAAGGCCACCGCCTGGCCGCTCTTGTCGAGTTGAAACGACATCCGGACGGCTGCGCCCTCCGCGCAGTCGGCATGGAGATGGGTCACGATCGTCGGACCGCAATCCATCCTGACGAGGCCGATCCGCCACGGCGCCCGTTCGCGGAAGTAGACGTCGCTCGGCACCCGCGCGGTTGTCTCGGCGAGCAGCGTGCCTCGCCGTGGCGCGTCGACGAAGGCGAGGCCGTCAGACAAGCAAGACGGACACGCCTCTCGCGCGGGATAAGCAAAGGAGCCGCAAGCCTCGCAGCGTTGCAGCATGAAGCGGCCTTCGGCGGCCGCCCGCGTGAACCCATGCGACGTCCTGCTGCGCGGTCGCGGTGGCGAGGCCGGCAGCCGCGTTCGCAACAGCGGGTTCTTGCGCCGGGGCGGCTTGATCGGCTCTATCATCGCGAGGGCCCTGCAAGGATCGCGGCGCCCGAGGCCAGACCGCGGTCATAGTTGATCATACCGAACCCGGACGCCAAGGCGAGGCTTGCATTCCCGACCTGGGTAGGGCCCGCAGTCCCCAGAACCTGCCGCAATCCCTCGACGAGACCGAGATAGGCGCCGGCAGCACCGGCCTGCCCGGCCGAAAGCTGTCCGCCCGACGTGTTGTGCGGAAAGTCACCACCGATGGTGAGATCGTGCTGGCGCACGAACTCGGCCCCCTCCCCCTTCTTGCAGAAGCCGAGATCCTCGAACTGCATCATCGTGATGACGGGATAGTCGTCATAGGTCTGCACGACGTCGAGATCATCGGGCTTCACGCCGGCCATCGCATAGAGCTCGCCGATGTCCATCGCCCAACCGCCCCGCACCTGCATCGGATCGTCGGCGAAGGCATTGTGCCGTTCGATCGTCGACAGAAGTCGCGCGGCCGGGAGCCTCAGCGAGGCCGCTGTCTCTTCGCGCATGACGAGAAACGCTTCCGCACCGGCGCAGGGCATCACGCAATCGAACAGGTGGATCGGATCAGAAATCGGCCGTGCCGCGAGATATTGCTCGAGCGTCAGCGGCGTCTTCATCAGCGCATGCGGGTTGCGCAAGGCATTCGCGCGTTGGGCGACCGCGATCCTGCCGACGTCCTCGCGCGTAACGCCGAAAGTCCGCATGTAGTTGCGCGCGATCAGCGCGAAGCTCGAATTGGCGCCGCCCGCGCCGTAGGGGTAGACGGCATCCTGATTGAAGCGCGAAAAGTTTTCGAGCGTCAGCCTGAAGGAATCGACGTGGTTGGTGTCGCCTGCCACGCAGGCCACGATGTCGGCGTCATGGGCCTGAACCGCGCGCGCAGCCTTTCGTAAGCCGGCGATGGCGCTGGCGCCACCGAGCGGGATCGTATCCAGCCACCGGACGCATAGACCGAAATGCTGCGTCAGCCCGACCCCGCTGTCAGTGCCCATGGTGAAGCTGGAGACGCACAGACCATCGATATCGGACGCCTTGATGCCGGCCTGCGCGACGAGCGCGCTGAGCGCTCGGCCGATCCACCATTGCGCGCTTTCGATGGAGTAGCGCACATAGGGAATCGTGACGGGCGTCGCGATCACGACGCCATCATACGGTGTGCGTAAGGTATTGGTCACCGTCGGCCCGCCTCGTTCATTCGCCTCAAACCACCGTCAATCTCACGTCAATATTGCCACGGGTAGCGTTCGAATAGGGGCAGCGCTCATGTGCGCCGGCGACGACCTCTTCGGCCACCGATTTCTCGACACCGGGCAGATTGACTTTCAGCTCGACAGCCAGCGCATATCCGACGGGGACCGGCCCCATCGCGACCTTCGCAGTCACCGAAGGCTCGGCAGACGGCACCACCTTCCGCGTCCGCGCGACGAGCTTGACCGCGCCGAGGAAGCACGCGGCATAGCCGGCCGCAAAGAGCTGCTCGGGATTGGTTCCTTCGCCGCCGGGGCCGCCCATCGATTTCGGCAAGGACAGCGACACGGACAGAAGACCGTCGGCGCTGGCGGCCTTGCCGTCCCGACCGCCGGTCGCCGTCACCTCGGTCTCGTACAGGATCTTTTCGGGGGTCATCATGGCTTGGTCTCCAAGAACAATCTGGCAGGACTAACGGTCGTTACGGGCGAGCAACGCGCGGAAATCCGCCCGCGCCTGGGCGCTGGCGCGCTTGAAGCTCGGCCCGCGGCTGGGCTCGGTGCCATTGAGCCGCCGGAGCTGGACCCACATCTCGGCACTCTTCAGCGCCACCGCCGCACAATTGACCACCGGCGCGTGGCCGACCTTCAGGCCATGCTCCTTCCCGATCAGGAGGCCTGGCAGCACGCCGGCCGGGATCACGACGTCCGCACCGCGCTCGACCAGCGGAAGAGCGCACGCGACAAAATCCTCGATCATGCGGGCTTGCGCGGCCTCGTCTCCGGCGAACGCATCGGCGAAATCCTCCGGCTTGCAGCCAAGACCGGTCACATGGACCACGCGATCACGGAGGCCGTAGCGCTCGGCCTGCTCGTAGTGCCAGACCTCGAAGACGGGATCGAGCGTTACAAGGCCGAGCCGCCGGCCGAGCTGCGAGGCCGCCAGCAACGTCGCCTCGCCGGTCCCGATCACGGGAATGTCGAGCGCCGAGCGCAGCTCGTAGAGTCCGGGATCCTGGAAATGCCCCATGACAAAGGCGTCGAACCCGCCCTCCTCGGCCGCGATGCCGTTATCGATCGCCTGGACGGCGCAGCGCAATTCCGCAAGCCGTCCGAACTCCCGGTCCGGCGGCGTAATGCCCTCGACATGAACCGTCGTGCCTGATGCAGCGATGTTGTTCAGGTATTCCGACAGCCGCGCCATGTAGGGCGCGTTCACGCTCGCATCAACAAAGCTCTGCCAGAAGATGCGCATCGTCCTTCTCCTCAAGCGGTGGTCGGAGGATCGGTCGTCGGCTGCCGATGAATATTTCAACCATAAACTAATTCACCCGTCAAATGCGTGCGGCGGCGCTGGCGACCGGCACCGTCGCGGCAAGGCGAGCACGGCGTTTTCGTTCATTCGATCCGCGAAGAAGCGCCGCACACTGACGAAATTGTATGCAGCAACATTTTTTTCTGACAGCCCCGTGACACGTGTTGACGACGCCACCGGCAATACTTTAGGCTTTAAGTAATTCCTCGCCGGTCAAGGACCGGTGGCCATGACAATGATGTTGCAGGGCACCGATTTTGAGAGACTCAATCGTGTGGACAGTCGCCGTGCTCGAACAGCCGGCAGTGGCAGCATCGCCGGCCGAGGATCGCGGCCGCGTCACTGCCCTTTCATCGCTCCAGAAAGGGCCTGCCCGCATTTGCCGATGGGCCCGTTGTTCGAGCAACAAGCACCGCCATGGCTGCTGACGCGCGGCCGAGCAAACTCTCTATCGATCGCGCCCGGATTTCGGCGCCGCAGCAATGCTTTCAACCGGTTCGTTCGTCGCTCGGGCTCCCCGCGCGGCGGCTTCGAGGCATTCCTATCCAGCACCAACGGAGGAGAACGCATATGCGCAAGACTCTGAGCCTATTTGCACTTGTCGCCGGAATCTTCGCCGCTCCGGCTGCACAGGCCGATATCACCATCGGCTTCGTCACCTCGCTCAGCGGCAACGGATCGTCGATCGGAATCCCCTATGGGCGCGGCATCAATGCGGCCTATGAGTACAAGAAGACCATCAATGGCGAAACCATTCGCCTGATCCAGCTCGACGACGGCTCCGACCCGTCGGCAGCGACCCGCAACGCGCGCAAGCTGGTGGAAGAGGAGAAGGTGGACCTCCTGATCGGCACCGCGACGGCACCGTCGACCATCGCCATGGCGGCGGTGGCGAGCGAGCTGAAGGTGCCGATGATCGCGGTCTCGCCGATCGGCAAGCTGCCGGAAACGCCCGAGCAGTGGGTGGTGTCGGTGCCGCAGCCGGCGTCCCTGCTCGTCAAGATCGTCGCCGATCGCATGAAGCGCGATGGCATGAAGAATATCGGCTATATCGGCTTCTCCGACGCATGGGGCGACCTCGTCTATAACGGCGCCAAGGCAGCCGAAGCCGCCGGCGACATCAAGATCCAGAGCAACGAGCGATATGCCCGCACCGACACCTCGGTCACCGCGCAGATCCTGAAGGTGCTTGCCGCGCGGCCGGATGCCGTGCTGGACGGCGGCTCGGGGACGCAAGGCGCGCTGCCTCTGCTTAGCCTCGCCGACCGCGGCTTCAAGGGCAACACCTACGGCACAGTGGCGCTGGTCAATCCGGACTTCGTCAATGTCGGCGGCAAGGCAGCCGACGGCATTCAGGTCTCCGCCGGTCCCGTCATCGTCGCCGAGCAGCTGCCCGACGAGCACTTTGCCAAGAAGATCGCCCTGGATTTCCGCAACGTCTACCAGAAGACCCACAACATTCCGACCACCGACGGCTTCTCCGCCTACTCCTTCGACGCCTGGCTGATTTTCGCCAACGCAGCCGAGCGCGCGCTCAAGACCGCAAAGCCCGGAACGGCGGAATTCCGCACCGCGCTGCGGGATGCGATCCTCAGCACCAAGGAGCTGCCGGGCGTCCATGCCGTCTATAACTTCAAGCCGGGTTCCGTGACCGGCGTCGACGAGCGCTCGCTCGTCGTCGTGCGCCTGACCGGCGGCGCCTGGAAGTACGCGCCGTAGTCGGACGGCGGCAGGCAGCCAGAAGGAGCAACGGCGTCTCAATGACGAGCGACATCGCAGCCATCCTTGGGATCGACGGGATCGCCACCGGCGCAGTCTATGCGCTGGTGGCGATCGGGACCGTCCTCATCTTCACGGTGACACGGGTCATCTTCATTCCTTTTGGCGACATCGCCGCATTCACGGCCCTGACGCTGGCGGCCCTCGATGCGAAGCGCTTTCCCGGAACCGGCGCACTCGTCGTCATCCTGGCCGGCCTCGCGACCCTGATCGAGATCATCTCGCTGCTGCGCTCCGGCGAGCTTCGCCTGCTGCCGCGCGCCCTCCTTTTTTATCTCGTACTTCCGCTCGCCGTCGTCGGCCTCGCCTGGCTGACGATGCGCGCCGAGCCGCCGCTTGCCGTCAGGCTCGTGCTTGCGCTGATGCTGATCACGCCGATCGCGCCGCTTCTGGACCGGATCGTCTTCCGCCCCATCGCGGACGGAACGGTGCTGTTGCTGCTGACGGTCTCCGTCGCGCTGCATTTCGCACTGGTGGGCCTCGGCCTGCTCTTCTTCGGCCCCGAAGGCGTCAGAACCGAACCGCTGACGTCGTTCTCGACCGAGTTCGCCGGCGTGCTGGTCTCGGGCCAGACCATGCTGATCGTGATTGCGGCCCTCGTCTTCTCTGGCCTGCTCTATCTCTTCTTCGACTTTACGCTGGTCGGAAAATCGCTGCGCGCCACGGCCGTGAACCGGACCGGCTCCCGCCTGATGGGGATACGGCCCGCCCGTGCCGGCACGATCGCCTATCTGCTGGGATCGCTGATGGCCGGCGTATCCGGAATCCTGATCGCGCCGGTCAACACGGTGTTCTACGATTCCGGCTTTCTGATCGGCCTCAAGGCCTTCGTCGGCGCCATCGTCGGCGGCATGACCAGCTATCCCGGGGCTGCGATCGGCGCCGTCGGCGTCGGCATCCTCGAGAGCTTCGCATCCTTCGAGAGCAGCGCGCTGAAGGACGTCATCGTGTTCTCGCTGCTGATCCCGATCCTGATCTGGCGATCCCTCGCCTCGCTGCATTCCGAGGAGGAGATCGAGGAATGACGCGCCTTCACGTTCAGCTTGCAGCCGTGGCGGCGGTGGTGTGCCTCGCGCTCGCCCCCCTGGTGCTGAGCCCGTTCAGCATCACGTTGATGAACTATATCGGCATCTACTCGCTGGTCGCCATTGGCCTTGCGCTGCTCACCGGCGTCGGCGGCATCGTGTCGTTCGGACAGGCGGCGTTCGTGGGCGTCGCGGCCTATGCGACCGCCTGGGTCTCCGCATTGAACGGATACTCCCCGTGGCTCGGCCTCCTCTTCGGCGTGGCGCTGACCTGCTGCGTCGCAGCTATCCTCGGCGTCGTCACCTTGCGGCTCCAGGGGCATTTCCTCTCGCTCTCGACCGTCGCCTGGGGTCTCGCCATCGGCTTCCTGTTCGGCAATGTCGAGGGACTCGGCCGCTTCAACGGCATCTCGTCGATTCCGCCGATCAGCATCGGATCGGTCTCGCTGGTGTCGAGCGCGCAGATCTACTTCCTGATCTGGGGCATCGTCGCGGCCGTCCTCCTGCTCGGATACAATCTGCTGGACTCCAGGCTCGGTCGCGCCATGCGCGCGCTCCGCGGTGGCAATACGCTGGTCGAGAGCCTCGGCATCAACGCCTTCCGGATCAAGCTCGTGACCTTCGTGATCGCGGCCTTTCTGGCTTCGCTCTCGGGGTGGCTCTACGCCCATATGAGCCGCTTCATCAGCCCGGGCCCGTTCGATGCCGGCATGGGCATCGAATATCTGATGATGTCGATGGTCGGCGGCGCCGGTAGCCTGCTCGGCGGCGTCGTGGGTGCCGCCGTCGTCACCCTGCTCAAGAACAGCGTGCAGGACTATCTGCCGCTGATCGCCAAGGGCGCCTCCGGCCAGCTCGAGATCGTCGCGTTCTCCGCACTGTTCATCCTGTTCCTGCAATGGGCGCGGCAGGGCATCGTGCCGTTCGTCGCGCGCTATCTGCCGAAGATCAAACGCGAGCGGCCGCAGCCTGCGCCGCCGCTGCCGCGTCGCCCCCAACCGACGCCGGGCGAGCTGCTTCTGAAAGTCGACGGCGCCGAGCGCCGGTTCGGCGGGCTGGTCGCGGTCAACAATGTCAGCTTCGAGGTCCGGTCCGGCGAGATCCTTGCCGTCATCGGCCCGAACGGCGCCGGCAAGAGCACGATGTTCAACTGCCTGACCGGCGCGCTCAGGGTCAACAAGGGTGAGATCGTCTTTGCGGGACGCCCCATTACGCATGATGCGCAATCCCGCATCGCCAAGGCCGGTGTCGCGCGGACCTTCCAGCACGTGAAGCTGCGGCCGCGCATGAGCCTTCTGGAAAACGTGATGCTCGGCACCTACGCCCGCACCGGCACGGGCCTGTTCGCCGGCGCCTTCCGCCTCAACCAGCGCGAGGAGGCCAGCGCGCGGCACGAGGCCCTGACGCAGCTCGAGCGCGTCGGCCTCGGTGAAAAGCCGTTCGAACTCGCAGGCAATCTGCCGCTCGGCAACCAGCGTATCCTGGAGATCGCCCGTGCGCTGGCCGCCGACCCGGCGCTGCTGGTGCTGGACGAGCCGGCAGCAGGCCTGCGCCGCCAGGAGAAGCTGCGGCTTGCGGAGCTGCTTCGCTCGCTGCGGGCGGACCATCTGACCATCCTGATCGTCGAGCACGACATGGAGTTCGTGATGTCGCTGGTCGACCGCATCGTGGTGCTCGATTTCGGCTCAAAACTCTGCGAAGGCGCGCCGGCGGCGATCCGCAGCGACGAACGGGTTCAAGAGGCCTATCTCGGAGGCGTCGCGTGAGCGGGATGTTTTCCATGACGGACGTGACCGTCTGCTACGACAACGTCGAAGCTGTCCGCAACGTCTCACTGTCGATCGAAGAAGGCCAGATCGTCACCGTCATCGGCCCGAACGGTGCCGGCAAGACCACACTGTTGATGGCGGCCATCGGGCTGCTCGCATCGCGCGGCCGCATGGTGTTCCAGGGCGGCGACATCGGAAAAATGTCGGTCGAGGATCGCGTCGAGCGCCGGCTGTGCCTAGTCCCGGAAAAGCGCGAGCTGTTCTCCGACATGTCGGTCGCCGACAATCTTCTGCTCGGCTCCTACAGCCTGCGCGACCGCTCCGGCGTCCAGAAGACGCTGGGCGAGGTCTACGATCGCTTTCCCCGTCTGAAGGAGCGGCAACGCCAGGCCGCCGGCACCCTCTCCGGCGGCGAGCGCCAGATGCTCGCACTCGGGCGCGCGCTGATGGCCAAGCCGAAGCTGCTCATGCTGGACGAACCGAGCCTCGGCCTCGCGCCGCTGATCGTGCGCGAGATCTTTCGCACCATCGCATCGCTGCGCGATCTCGGCGTGTCGATCCTGCTGGTCGAGCAGAACGCCCGCGCCGCGCTGGAGACGGCCGATTACGGCTACGTGCTCGAGACCGGCGAGATCGTGCAGTCCGGCCCCGCCAAGGATCTCATCCACGATCCCAAGCTGATCACGGCCTATCTCGGCGGACACTGACATCGGGTTCAGGCCGGGCTTTCGCGGCCCTGCCCCAAGACTATCGAAAACAACCCCATGCACAGTAGCCGGTGACAGCGACATCAATGGTTTAGTCGCAGGAACTGCTGATTTTGCGAAATCCGCTTGATCCGTCGGGCAAAACAGTGGCATGATGCCATCATCGCCGCTCGCCGAGGGTGCGGACGGCGGTCCGGCAGTACAGAAGGCCAGGTCTGGACAGCGAATTTGGCCAGCTGAGTCCGTGCGCAGAAGCGCTCCATACGGGCAGCCAGCGATACAGTCGTGCTCTACCATTGATCCACGTCAAGGTCATGCCCGCGCAGGACGTAGTCTGTGGCGGGCAAAACGCGCCGTTCTGAGGATGGGAGCAGCAAATCATGACGACCCTCGAGGTTGGTATGACGACCGATGTACGGTCGGTTCCCAAAGCGAAGACCCGCAATCCCGCGATTGACCGGGCCCGCACGTTTTTGACCCTGGTCGTGTTGCTGCATCATGCCGTGATTCCGTACACCTATTTCGGCCACACCGACCCGAAGTACTTCTTCGGCTTCGACATGATCGTGCTCGCCACCGACAGTTTCTTCATGGCGATGTTCTTTTTCCTGTCCGGGCTGTTCGCCTGGTCCGGCATCGCCCGTAAGGGGGTGGCCAACTATCTCCAGGACCGCTTGCTCCGGCTCGGCCTGCCGTTCTTGATCTGCGCCTTCACGGTCATCCCGCTCGCCTACTACGCCATCTCGCTCCGACAACACCCCGAAATCGGCTTTTCGGAGTACTACTGGAACATGATCACCAAGGGCCCGTGGCCGAGCGGACCGATCTGGTTTCTCTGGGTCCTGTTCGCCTTCGACCTGGCGGCGTGCCTGCTGTTTCGACTGCGACCCCACCTGCTCGACCCGCTTAATCGTCTTTCCCTGCACGGCCGCCGCCGGCCGGCCGACTTCTTCGCCGTCATGCTGGCCGTGACCGCGGCGTTCTACATTCCCGGGCTGATGCACTACGGACACAGCACCTGGTTCGAGTTTGGGCCATTCTCGGTGCAGCTCGGGCGGGTGATGCTCTATGCCAGCTACTTCTTTTTCGGCGCCGGTATCGGCGTCGCGAATATGGACCGCGGCCTGCTCGCGGCCGACGGCCGCATGGCAAAGGTCAGCTGGGAGTGGATGGTGCTCGCGATCGTGCCGTACTGTCTGCTCTGGGGACTGATCTACATCAAGCGGGAAATCCTCGGCAATCCATCGCCGTTGCCGGACTGGTACGAAGGCCTTTACGCCGCCTGCTTCACGGTCTTCAGCGTGGCCATCATGTTTCTCATCCTGGCTTTTTTCCAGAGGTTCAAGCAATCGGGCACCGCCAGGCTTCTCGACCCGATGCAGGCAGACGCCTTCGGCATCTTCCTGGTGCACTACCCGATCGCGCTTTGGCTGCAGTATTGGCTGTTCGATTACAATCTACCGGCGATCGTCAAGGCGACCGTCGGCTTCGTGCTGACAGTCGCATTCAGCTGGGCGCTCACGCGCGCGCTGCGGCAAATTCCCGGCGCGAGCAAGGTCCTGTAGCCGGAGCAAGCCGGTCGTTCGCCGCGACGAAATCCGTCGCGACAAATACGATTTTTTAAGGCCGAACGCTCTATCTACGACCTTCAGACCGTGCGTCTCGGACAAGTCCGGTCCGGGGAAAAAGCGTCTCGGCCCGCGGCGCCCGGCGCCGATTGACGGACGAGATCATGCACCGACAGATCATTCCTGGGAGGCCTCGCTTGCCAATCTCCACCGACGGCCGCCGATCATGATGCGATGCCGGTCCCGCCCATTCGGACTGCTCGTTGCGACGGCCGCCGTCCTGTCGCTCGTGATGCCTGCAACGGTTTCGGCGCAGCAGGAGGTCGACTGGATCACGAAATTTCCACGCAACCCCGTCCATGTCGCCGCCTGGCCCGGCGGCAAGAAAGTGGCCGTGAGTTTCGTGCTCTTTGTCGAGGAGTTCGGCTTTGGCCAGGGACCGGTCTACCGCCCCGACCTTGCCGGCCGGAGCCCGGATCTCGTCAACGAAAACTTCCGCCAATATTCGTTGAGTTGGGGAAACCTGCGCGTCGCCCGCCTTTTCAGGGATCTGGATGTGCCGCTCAGCATCGCCTTGAATGCAGAATTTCCGCGCGCGCATCCGTCGGAATGGAAGGAGCTTCGCAGCCTTCAGCCGAACGCGCCGATCGTCGCCCACGGCATGAACAACACCAGCCACATGCTGCCACTCGGTCGTGGCGTCGATGAGCAGAAAAGCTACATCAACGACACCCTCGCGCTCATCACGTCGACGACGGGCGTGAAATCGACCGGCTGGTCGAGCCCGAGCGTCTATGCCAATTCCGACACGATGCAGGCGATGGCTGCCGCGGGCGTCACCTACACCATTGATGGCATGGATTCGGACATCGTATCGCAGCTCGACACGCCGAACGGACCGCTGATGTTACTGCCCTATCCGGTGGTGACGGTCGACATGGGGCAGAATCTGTCGCGCATGAAGTCGCCGACCGAAATCGAGAAATTGTGGCTCGATTACGTGATCGAGCTCGCCGAGGAAGCGCGCGGTGATCCGGCTCGCGAGGCGACCACCGTGGTGATCGGAATCCATCCCTTTGTCGTTGGCACACCCGATGGCGCAGCCGCGATGCGGCGCGTGCTGGCACGGTTGAAAAATGACGGAAGCGTCTGGCTGACCGACACTGAAACGATGCTCAAGGCCATCAAACCAAAATAGGCCGTCTGGATTGTAACGCCCCGCTGGGCCCTGAGGGACGTTCATTTCCAATGCTGAGAAGGCAGCCCCCGGGCTGTCAGCGGACCCACGTGCAGACCGCGAGGGAATGCCCGCTTCTGACCCTATGGAGACCTCAGGCCGAACACGCCATCACGACGGCTTCCCTAACGAAAACCTAATTTGACTCGAAAAATTGCAGCTCTACCATAGCGCGTGGTTTTTCTTCCGCTCGCGAAGAATTGGTCGTTATGGGTACCAAACGTACGCTTTCCTTTGCCCTGGTCTGCAGCGTGGGGCTAACTTCAACCACTGCCGCCATAGCGCAGACCTCTTTCAATCGAACGTTCGACAAGGAAGCAGCTGCACATGCTTGGTGGGACCTTTACTTCAAAGACTCTCGATCGGTGAAATTGGCCGATGGACGAACGATAAACCTGTTGTGCGTGGGCCAAGGATCTCCGGTTGTTGTCCTTGATGCAGGCATGGGCAATGGGGCATGGACTTGGAGACACGTCCACGCGGAACTGGCACGAAGCACCCGTGTGTGCGCCTATGATCGATCCGGCTACGGTCAAAGCTCTCGTTCAACGGGCGAGCGCACTGCGGCGACGGAGGCTGATGAACTCGCTCAACTGCTGGAGAGAGCCCCACTGCCGGCGCCCTACATTCTCGTCGGCCGTTCTTATGCTGCCTTCATCGACCGGCTTTATGCTCACCGGCACTTGAACCAAGTCGCAGCCTTAGTCCTCGTCGACCCATCTACCGAATACCAGTTCACGCGTTATGCGTCGGTGCATCCGGAAGCGGCGAAGAATGATGCCGCAGCGCTGATCCATGCAAGAGAGTGCCTGAAGTCTGCACAAGCCGGCACCCTCTCCGATCAGTGTCAGGTCCAGCCGCCCGGCGATCTTCCGGCCTCACGCGCTGACTGGTGGCGGCAGCAGGCGCCCGCTCTCGCTGAAGCAATCTTGCTCGAATATCTCGATATGAACACTATCAGCTCCGATCAGCTTTCGGCCGAGCGCTCGCTCGGTTCTCTCCCGCTGCTTCTTCTAGGCCGCGATCTCGCTGAGGACATTTGGAGAAAAATGCTAGACGAAACTCTCAACATTTCTTCGAGCTCCAAGCTCGAAATTGTTGCGGGAGCGGGGCATCAAATTCAGGAGGATCAGCCAATGGCTTTTGTGGAAGCTGTCAACGGGGTAGTGGCTCAGGTGCGTGCTGGAAACAAATAGGGACCGGCGTCCAAGATCCGTTGTCGAAAAAGCCGGCGCACTTATGTCGCCTCCTGGCCCTTAGCCGAACCATGCTGATCCTGCGGTGATGTCGGCTATCGGCGGTAGAGCGGACGCCGGGCGACGCTTGTCTCAACCCCGGCTTTGACCCGTTGCGGACTTTCCGTTCAACAAGCTTTCCTGATGCAAAATCGACGCAGATGAGCAGGAGCGCAAAGTTCGTTTTGGGCTTCTTTGTCGCCAGGAAAGGGAGGCCTTAGGCGTTAAATTCGTTCTGAAACGTATTCGGGCGAACTACTCGGGATAAGACTCCTTGCCCTCCCGCGTCGGCTTCTCGAAAAGAATAAACAGCAGAGGATTGCCGGGCTCAGATGTCACGTCAGTACGCAGTGCAAAGACCTCCCCCGCGACGCTGCTGATATATTCGGCGACAATCTCGCCAAAGCTGTTGCGCTGTACGGCGACCTTCTGCCCAGGGCTGACCCTGTCGTGAAGCTTAACCAGCGGTTCGACGAAGCCGGCTTCGGTCGCAATAATCGGGAAGCCACTGTTGCCAATGAAAACAGTCACGTCCTTGCCGGTTTTGCCCATCGGGCCGGATACGATACCGTGGTGTTTGAGTACGTTCATCGTACCCTCAACGAACAGATCGATCATATCAGGAGTGAGTACCCGAGCGGGGCCGATCTCCGAGCAGAACGCAGGAATGCCCACGTCGATCAGAGCGTTGTGGAGAACAACCGGATACACCGGATTATTGAAGATCTGGGTCACGGGAAAGAGTTCCAGCATCGCCTTGACCTCCGGAATATTCATATCGCCGAGATTGAAGGCACTGGCACTAAAACCGGTTGCTCCGGTGTGGAAATCGATGGCGAAGTCGGCGTTCGGCCGCAACAGACGATTGAACAGCAACCCCGCATGTCGGCTGGTCGGGGTGGGGCCGTTTTCGTCTCCCGGCCATGCTCGGTTCATGTCTATGAGGTCGGCACCCAACCCCACGTTGGGCCATCGCCGCTGCATGCTTTCCAAGGCGGGGCGAGACACATCGGTGACCGCCATCACCGTGCCCGACATAGTTTTGGGGTCGAGCTGGTTCATCACGGTCATGACCGTATGGATCGAGCTCATCTCGTCGCCGTGCACACCACTGATCAGAAGGGCGCGCTTGCCTGGCCTTCCCCCCTTCGCGACAACCACCGACACATACCAGTGTTTGCCCGTAGGCATCTGCACGCCCTGAAAATAGAAGCGATGCTTCTGCCCGGGCTCAAGGTCGTTGACGTCCAGCGCGCTGATGACCTTCTTCCCCTGAATCACATCGCCGGTATAGACGGTCCCTCCCGACGCAGCCGGCGCTTCGCCAGCAGCGTTAGCGTTGACAGCGAAGGCGGCCGAGGCTCCAGCGGTGGCGATAGATGCAATCAAGAGGTTGCGACGATCGAGACCTTTTTCGGAATTGTCCGGCATGGTGTCAGTTCTCCTTCTTTATGATGGTCCGATCAGAGAACGAAACGCATAATGGTCGCGACATCCCGCGACTGCAGAGCACCGAGTCTGCTACTGATCTCATCAGGGTGCAAGATTTTCGTCGGTTCGCTGCTATAGCAACAATGCGCGGGCTATCTGACAACGCGTCAGCGCGGCGCGTTTATGGGTTCACGGCCTGGTACCGGTTCGACAGGCGAAGTGACCGTGCAGTGGCGCCTGCCCGACGTCCGCTTCTGCCCCGAAGCGGACGGGGGCCGCTCGACGCAGCTGCTGCGAAAGCACCGTTCGAGGAGGCTATCTCTTGCCCAAATCCTCTGCGAAACGCAGGAGGTAGCCGTCAGGGTCTTGGACCAAGAATTGCCTGTTGCCGCGCTCCTCTCCTGCGATCCGATACCAGGCGTCATGACACTCTCTGAAGAGAGGCCATTTCTCATGCTTGAGTGCATCGAGAAGAGGTGCCACGGAGTCGACGAACATCTGAAAGTTGATCCCGCGTCCCAGTGGTCTTTGCAGAGTCCCGGTTTCCCAGTTGCCATTTTGTTGCTTCAGCATGACCTGGGATCCTTGTAGCTCGATGTACACGAAGCGATTTTCCGGTCGCTGATACGCGATCTGGAAACCAAGTATCTTGCACCAAAACTTCTTGCTCTGTCCCAAGTCAAAAACATCCAGCTCAGGGACGAGCCGGGCAAAGCCCCCAGTTGGTAGTCTATCTGTTGGTCGTTCCATGGCTCACCAGTCCTCCCGCATTCGTAGTCGATGCAGTGCACTTAGGCACGACGCAGCTCCTGCGGGAAACTCAGATATCATTCACCGGACGCCTTGACGACCGCTTTTGGCCCATAGCGGACCCTGGTAGCAGGCAATTTTGAAGTCTGCTTCTGGCTCTTAGCCGAACCTTGCCGATCCTGTAGTGATGTCGGCTACCGGCGGTAGACCGGACGCCGGGCGACGCTTGCCTCAACCGCCGCTTCTGAGCCACACCAGACATGACGTTTCATAACTTCGTGGTTGAGATACCGGCGAAGCCGTTCGCGGCAGCCAATCACACCCATCGACTTAATCCTCTCGCAGGTACTGTCGCGCGACCGCGCGTTGCGTGCGTGCTCGACGCGCACTGGCCGAGAATGACGGTTGGAGAATGTGGCGCGCGAAGTGCTCTCTGGCCTTTTTCTTTCCCTCTGTCCGCCATAGAGCGAGCGTAGCAGACGATGCGAGTTGAGGAAGCGCAGCGCGCAGCGCTGCAAGGAGGTTCTTTGCGTCGGGTGGAGCAAGGTACCCAGTGGTCTTTTCAGCGCAAGCTTCGCCGCCTGCTTGCTGCTGCCGTCATCGTTGGCCCCGTCGCGCTGGCGCCGGAGATGAGTTCGGCTGAGGGGCTGCTTGACTTCTTCTTCGGTGGCGGCCGGAAGCAGCAGCAAACCTCGTCTTTCGGCAATGACAATAATGCGCAATCGCCGACGCCGCGGCCGGTCGTCGCAAGCGCGGGGCCTGCCTTCTGCGTGCGCAGCTGCGACGGCAAATACTTTCCGCTGATGCGCGGCGCGACCTCGCCGGCGCAGATGTGCCAAGCCTTCTGTCCGACAAGCCCGACTAAGGTCTTCTTCGGCTCCAACATCGACAGCGCTTATGCCGCAACTGGCGAACGCTATGCGGACAGCGAGAACGCCTTTGCGTATCGGAAGGCGCTGCGTGCCGACTGCACCTGCAATGGCCGCAATCCCGGCGGCCTAGCGCCAATTGATCTCGCGCTGGACGGCTCGCTGCGCCGTGGCGACGCGGTGGCCACCACCGACGGGCTCGTCGCCTATAGCGGCATACGACTTGGCAACGACCAAACTCCGGATTTCGCCCCCGTGGCCGCGCCGGCGCGAACCGGCATGACGGCAAACAGCGCGTCAAACCTGAGGTGACGAGCACGCGGTTGCCGACGACAAGAGGTCGACCGCAAGCGAATTCAACGCCGGGTGCAGCCTGCCAAGGCGTGGATGTCCGCTGATGGCCCGTAGCCGACCCCGGTAGCAGGCAATTTTGAAGTCTGCATCTCGGCCGTCAACGGACCAAGAGCAGCCGACACAGTGTATTCGGCTGATGACCCCTATCGGACAGAGGACCGGGTGAACCGCATCATGGATGGTGCGACTAATACCGCATAAGACGTTTCATCAAAGCCGTTCGCCTCGCGCGTTTTCATCGAACCACCATGACCAAGCTGCTACTGCTGTTTGCAATACTCTACGCCGCGTGCGGGCTGGCACTCAGCATCGTCGTAAATGCGGTGTCATTCACCAGCGTCCAACTCGGCGACAATGCCTTGTTTCCGGTGCTGACGTGGGGAATCTTTCCGGCTTTTTTGTCGGTCATCCTCATCGACATTTCGGAAAGGGAAGGAAGAAAGATACGTAGCGGTGCGGGTGAGGAAATTGATCCTTGGGAGCTGATATTTGTTGGGTGCCCCTCGTTGCTGAAGTATATCTTCTGGGTCTGCTTCGCTTACGCGTGGGCGATCGGTATTGTCCTCGCCATATTGCAAACCCGCGAACCGAACGTGATCTGGCGCGGCGCCTCTGCTTTCTGGATGGCATTCTATGCGCTGGGCCTTGCGTCGGTTTCAGGCGCCTATCTCCGCCGCCGCGCGCCTCAAACGCCGTGAAGTCAAAGTGGCGCTTTTGACCTGCTGCGAACGCTGCCATGGGCGGGCGCCTAGCGTTACCAAGGATTAATTCGACAGGAGGCAGAAAGAACGATCTTCTAAGATGGCCTCAGTAGAGGGGAGACGGAGTCATCGCCATGCGCCACGGCCTCCTCTTGCACGCTGTTACCACAGCCGGTCTATTCCTGGGATCCAACCTCGTCTCAGATGCATCTGCCGCGACCGCCGACCACGCTTTGGCTGTCTCCGTCGACGATTTCATTTATATCGACACGTCGAACGAGCCCACCGATCAGACGGCCGCGCATGAAGAGCGATTGCGGGCTTTCATGACCGCGCTGCGGGACGACGTCACGGCAGACCGCCGTTTTGAGCTGGTGCCGTCGCCCTGCGCATCAAATTGTCCGACCGACGGACCGGCGTTGCGCGATCGGCTGCGCGCGGCGTCACAGGCCGGCACGCAGATTCTGATCATCGGTATCGTTCACAAAATGAGCACGCTGGTGCAGATAGCGAGGACTGCTGCCATCGATGTAACATCCCAGCGGGTCGTGTTCCGGAAATACTTCCAGTTCCGCGGCGACAATGACGAGGCATGGCAGCGGGCGGAGCGCTTTGTATCGGAAGAGGTCCGCGCCCGGCTGCTTGAAAACAGATCGCAGCAATAGGCTACGCGCGGCGCATGTGCATGGCCGTGAGTCCGGTTTTGGCCCTCAGCCGGAATGAGGCGGCGACTTCCGTTATTGACCCTTAGGTGAGCCTGTTGGGCCGCCGGCCCGGCGTCAGTTCATGACCCGAAGGCGACATCATCGCTCCGGCACTCCGGCCATCAGCATGCCATCGCGGATACGGCTGCTTCCGGCACGAAATGTCGGGTCGCGGCTCAGCATGAGCCCTCGCGTCCGACCTATGTTGAAGCCTGGATCCAGCGCAAGCCCCGCGCGCACGGCGGCCCGCGCCTCATCCAGCGAGCCCACGAGCGCGAGGGCAGCAGCAAGCTGGAAATGCACAATGGGGTAGTTGCGGTTTGCTTCAAGACACCGCCGCAGCCAATCAACCGCCTCGGCTTCGGCGCCAAGGATCAATTTGACGACGCCAAGCCAGTGCATCCAGCGGTACGCGCTGCTGTCGCGGGGAGACAGCCGAAACGCTTGCTGGATGTGAGCCTCGCTTTCCGCGCCTCGGCCGATGAAGACTTTCGCAAATCCGGTCAAAGCATGGGCAGTGGCCAGATTGCGATCAAGCGCGAGCGCCCGCTCGAATTCTCCAATGGCCTCCACGGCGCGCCTGGTAAACAATTGCATCCAGCCGAATGACATATGGGCCCGGGCATGGCGCGGAGCCATCGACAGGACCTTGAGCAACGCCGCCTCCGCGGCGGCGAGGTGCGCGTCCCGATCATCGACCATGAAGGCGGTGGCGGTTGTGAGAGCGATCTCCGCCTTGCCGACCAGAGCTTCGACGTTCTCCGGCTCGAGTGCCGACGCGCGTTCAAAAAAGCAGCGAGCTTCTGCCATGTTCTCGGGCGTACGTCCCTTGTTCAACGAATGGCGGCCCTGGAAGCACAAATCTACCGCATCGGGATGTGGAGATCGCTCAGCGCGCCGCGCCTCCGCCTCAATCAGTTGGGCATCCAGCGCGTTGGCAAGCCTGGCGACTATTTCATCCTGCATCTCGAGCAAATCGGTCATGGGTTTGTCGAACCGATCAGCCCAAAGATGGGCGCGCGTTTCGGCGTCGATCAATTGCACATTGATCCGCAGACGATTGCCGCCGCGCTGCACCGCCCCTTCGAGCACATAGCGGACGTTCAGCTCACGTCCCAACTTCGTTACATCGACGGCTTTGCCCTTGAACTTTAACGAGGTGCTGTGAGCAATCACAAACGCTCCGTTGATGCGTGACAGGTCTGTGGTCAAGCTCTCAGTCACGCCATCGATGAAGTAGTCTTGCTCCCGATCACCGCCGATATTTACGAACGGCAGGACCACGATAGAAAGACGCGGCGTCAAAGTGTGGTTCGGCGTCACGACGCCGCCCGCCGTCGAGCCACTCGGCAAAACGGTGCGCCCGTCGTCTTGATGCACCGCGCCAATGAAGCGGAAGCCCTTCCTCGGCAGTGTTTTGATCAGGCGCTGCTTTTCGCCCGTGTCGCCAATTGCGCTGCGAGCGGCATTCAGGCGGGTCGTCAGCGCGGCATCGGAAACGATACGTCCGTTCCAAACGGCGTTCAGGAGATCATCCTTGCTGACCACGCGCTCCCGGTTTCGGATCAGGTATTCAAGCAAATCGAACACCTGAGGCGTGACAACAATCACGTCCGTCGCGCGGTGCAGTTCGCGCCGGTCGGTATCCAATGCGTAATCCTCAAAGAGGTAACGCAAACCGCCCTTCCTTCTCGGATCACGTCCGAAGCCGCAGGCGCACGAAGAATAAGCTGCCGGTGAGAAAAATGTAAGCCAGCCGTTAAGCACGCCAACGAGCGTGCTGGCAAATTTCGCTGGGTGAAATTGCCCAACCCAGGAAGCAATTCGATGAGCACGATCCACGGGAGCATTGAGTTCGGACCGCCAACCGCAAGGCGGACCTATTACAGCCCGCTTGAAGCATATTGGGATGCGTTTTGTGAGTGGCGCAAACGCGAGAGGCTGCGAACCCAGTTGTGCCAGCTCACGGACGGCGAGTTGATTGACATCGGCATTACGCGTGGAGAGATCGACTACGTCGTCTCAAACCGGACGATCGATCCTACCGGCGTTCGTTCCGCTTAACTTGATAAACATCAGCGACGCCTTCAGCGAGCACGACGACAGACCGGCCCGTTTGTGAGCGGCCGCTTCCGCCTATTGGCCCCGAGGGGACATAGCGTCTTAGCGGAAGTCCAAGGGCGCTCGACGCCGCGTCGAATTGTGCCCCATAACAGCCCTTGAGCCGCTGCCAATACTTGGACCCTTGAACCTGGGGTACTCTGCTCCACCCACTTGGGGTCTTTGCGGCATCGGGCGCGGTGCTGACGGGGCACGTAATTTCGACTATCCTTCAATGCGGAGCATCAAGGCGGGGCAGCACAAGACCCATGAGGGGGATCAATGAGCACGGCAAAAAGCGCTCTGGCGCAGAAAAGTGGCGCCCTGATCCATGTCCGTTCCGGCGACATGGTCATCGAAGCCTTGCACCGGATGCGCGACAACCGGGTCCGGTCGGTGCTGGTCATCGACGACGACATCCTGGTCGGTATCGTGACCCAGGGTGACTGCGCCATCAAGGTGCTGCTGCCCGGGCTCGATGCGAAGCAGACGCCGGTGAGCCAGGTGATGACGGGCAACCCGGTGACGATCAAACCGGACGATCCGCTGGATGCCTGCATGGCGATGATGGCTGCGCGCGGTATTCGCCACCTGCCGGTGCTGGACGCGGGCAAGGTCGTTGGCGTCATCTCGGTCGGAGACGTCGTCAAGAACATCATCCGGGATCTCGAGCACAACGTGGACGATCTGATGGGTTACATCATGAAGGACGGCCCCGGGGGCTGACAGACGAGCCGCGGTGCCGTCGCCGCTGATGTCGGCTTGTGGCCCAAAGCTGATCTTGCCGCGCTGCCTGCCGACCGTCGGCTTCTGACCCGAAGCGGACAATGGCTATTCGCGAGGCGCCCCTCTCAAAGCGTTTTCAATAAGGGCTGAGCACACTACCGAGAAATTGCTCCTTTTCGCCCGGCGCATAACCCTGACAGGCGCCGAAATACGCTTCCGGCTTGGCACAGGGGTCGGCGGACCGGGTGCGTTGACGCGGCGCATAGGCAAAACTGGAGGTTCGACCTGATGGCTGCATCTGATGGTGGGGATGAGGCGCCGCGTGCCGGCGGTGCCCTTGCTGCACAGATCCCGCGTTCGCGAACCCGCACAGGCTTATCAAAACGCTCAAGGCCAAAATCGCGCGCATCGCATTCCTCCTCCAGGGAGTTTCGCCCGCCGGCTCAATGATTGCCGTGATGCGGCGTTCCAAAGGAGCGCGGCTTCTTGGGATTATACCCTGTTTGGCCGTCAGCGGCGGCTTCTTTGTTCGTCCGCGACCAGGGTCGGCTCGTGGCCCCAAGCGGACCTCGCGACCGGCGGCAGCCCGGCGAACGCCCTGAGCGGGCGCGTCAAATCGACCGGGAATAAACGGCAGGCGAGAGGAACGGTGAAACGTCGATCGGGTTGATCGAGCACGTGGAGTGCTTCGATGGACAGGACCTCGATCTATGACGAACTGAGCCGTGTCGAACGCGATGTGGTCGCAGGTGAACGCCGGCTTGCAGAACAGGAGCGGCTGGTTCTCGACTTGAAAAGGGAGGGCCAGAGTACTGCGAGGGCCGAAAAGGAGCTGGAGCGGCTGCGTGAATGCCAGCGTTTGCGCGATCAAGACCGTCAAAGGCTTCTGTCACTCCTGCAGCCTTGAGACAGCGAAACTCTCCGCGGAATTCCACTTCGGCTGGAGGTGCTCGTCGACGAGGCCGATTGGCTCGCGATAGCGGTTTGGGAGTCCGGATGTGGCCCGTTTCGGATTGCGATCTGTTTTTTACGCTCTCGGCGATCTAGCGCCTGGGCCGCACCACCCGCGTCAGCATCGGAAAATGCTTGTTGCCGCCCGCGAATGGCGGGAACTTGACGAAATCCGCGCGCATGCGCGTGATCACGTCGGAGCCGAGCGCGTGCGCGAGGGCTTGCGGGCTGTCGAACACCAGCTTGTTGCGCTGCATGTGCTCGACGCGCCGCGACGGCAGCCGATCGACCCAATCGATGCGGGTGTAGATTTCGATCTGGCGGACGTTCGGGAAGGTCCGCATGATCGACGGATGGTGCTCCAGATAATGCAGATTCCAGGCGTTCATGTCCTCGGCCGGGCCGGGATAGTGCACGAGGTAGCTGCACGGCACTGTCGTTCCTGCCGGATGTGCGGCGATATCGACGGGGAACGCGCGTGTCAGCATCACCTGATGCGTGACGTCGAGGCCCGTGAGGCCGGCGTGTCCGGCACCTGTCGCGAGGCCGGCAAGGATGCCGCCGCGGTCCATCGCCGCTTCGCAGGCGAACAGGTCGGGAAATCGCAGCTGAAGCGCAAAGGCGGGGCCGGAGCCGTCGGCCTTGTAGGGATGGTCGACTGACTGTTCGAGCGGCGTGAACAGCAAGCCCTCGGTCATCTCCGGGATCGATCCGACCGACTCCGCCACGGCGGCAATCTCGTCGGGATGAACCCGCCGCTCGCCTGCCGGATCAGAGAACGTCATGAAGAGCGAGATCATGCCGGCGCCCCCTCGGCGCCCTCGCCCACACTCACATGCGGCATGAGCGCGGCTCTGATGTCATCGGGCCACGGGATCGCATGATGATCCACCAGCGACGTCGCAGCCAGGATCTGGCGCGCGCGCCAGCGCATGCCGTTCGCGCCGGAGATGACATGCTCCAGATGGAGGGATGATCCCCCGACCCGGACGATCCGCAGGTCGAACGTCAGGAGATCGCCGAACATCGACGGCCGGGAGAAATCGCAAGCGAGATGCACCGTCGGCGTTCCGATCATCCGGACCATGATCAATTCCGGCCAAGGAAAACCGATCCTCGCCCAAAACGCCTCGACGACACCGTTGAGGATGTTGAGGTAGGACGGGAAGTACGCGATCCCCGAAGGATCGCAGTCTCCGAACCTGAGCTCGCGGTCGAACGAGAAATTCGTCATCAGATCGCAACGACGGGATGGCGGATGACACCGACACCGTCGACCCCGGCCTCGACCACGTCGCCCGGCCACAGCCATTCCTGTGGGCTCATGCCGGCGCCGACGCCTTCCGGCGTTCCCGTCGCGATGATGTCGCCAGGCTCGAGCGTCATGCCCGACGAAATGTCAGCAATCAAAACCGGAATGTCGAAGATCATGTATTTGGTGTTGGAGTCCTGCTTCATGACGCCGTTCTTGGTCAGCCACAGCCGCAAATCATGCGGATCGGGAATCTCGTCCGCGGTCACGATGCAAGGGCCGAACGGCGCATAGGTGTCCATGCCCTTGGAGAAGATCCACTGGCCGGCGCGGCGATTGTCGCGCGCGGAAATGTCGATCATCACCGAATAGCCGAAGACGTGATCCATCGCCTTCTCCGTCGCGACGCGGGTCGCGGTCCTGCCGATGATGACGGCGAGCTCGACCTCCCAGTCGAGCTGCTGCGTCATTTTTGCGTTGTGCTGGATGGCGGCGCCGGGACCGATCACCGACGTCGGCGGCTTCGAGAAGACAACCGGCTGCTTCGGCAGGTCCTGGCTCGTATCGAGGCTCTTCGCCGATTCCGCGACATGGGCTCGGTAGTTCAGCCCGATGCCAAAAATGTTCTTCCGCGGGCGCGGGATCGGCGCCTGCAGCTTGACATCCTCGACCGCAACCGCAGAGCCGGCCGGAAAGCGGCCATTGGCCTCCGCCAGTGCATCCCTGAGCGCCGGCACCAGGGTCACGCCGTTGTCGATGAACGACAGCATGTCGCTCGGCCATGTCACGCCGCTGGATGCACCGAGGTGCTCGACATCGACGACCAGTCCATTGACGAGAACGCCGAGACGGGCACCGCTGGAGCCCAAGGTGTAGGTCACGAGACGCATGGAAGCTTGATCCGGCTGTTGCTGGTGAATTCTGGAGGCGAGCGATCGAACGTCAGGCGGCGACCGGCTGGTGGCCGGAATTGTCGCCATAGGCTTCTTCCCTGTAGAAGCCGAGGCTTTCGATGACGGGAAGATCGTTGAAGCAGAACAGGCAGGCGTCCTCGCCGTCCGCGAGGTTGCCATGCTCGTGCCAGGCCCAGGACGGCACGCAGAAGATGTCGCGCTCCTGCCACTCGAAGCGCTTGCCGCCGATCACCGAATAGCCGCGGCCCTTGGCGACCTGGTAGATGAAGCTGCCGGTGTGGCGATGCGACTTCGTCTTCTCGCCCGGCCGCAGCAATTGCATGCTCGCGCCGATCGTCTGCATCACGTGTCCGCCCGTGATCGGATTGACGTAGTTCATGAGAATGCCGTCATAGGGCGAACCGTCGGTCGCGGCGGCGTATTTGCGCAAAGACTCGTAAGTCGGCTCCCACTCGTACTTGAACATCGGCGAATAGCCCTTCGACCATTGTGAGCCGGCCGGGCGAAGCCCGGGATTGCCCCATGTCCTGGTCATGTCGTCGACGGGATAGCCGGACTCTTCCTGCTGGACCTTCGGATGGACCATGAAAAAGTTCGCTTCCAGCGCGTTGACGAGCGGGATGTCGAGGCCGTCCTGCCAGATGCAGACGGAGCCGTTGCCTTCGACGCCATGCTCGTGCCACGTGCCGTTCGGCGTCAGCACGAAATCCCGCGCCCCGAGCGTCATCTTGTGACCGTCCACGATGGTGTAGGCGCCCGTTCCTTCCATGATGAAGCGCAGGGCGGAGGCCGAGTGCGCGTGTGCGGTGGCCACTTCACCGGGATGCATCACCTGCAATCCCGAATAGAGCCAGCCGACCGCGGCCGAGACGTCGCGACGGCCGGGATTGTTGAGATAGATCACCCGCCGCCCCGCCTTCTCCGGCGAGACCAGCTCGACCGAGCGCAGCACGTGCTCGCGCAAATCGTCGTAGCGCCAGAGCACGGGAACCGACGCCGATTGCGGCGCCCACGGCTCGATCTTGTTGGCGACCGTCCACAGCGCACCGGCTTCGTACTTTTCGAGATCCTTGTAGTAGGCCTTGAGCTCGGGCGTGTCTTCGACATTGGCCCGGCCGACGACGTTCTCGCGCATCCTATCCTCCAGGTCCTATTCCGGTCTTAGTGGTATCGGCGTGAAGCCGCCCTGCTCTGCAGCTTCGCGTTCACCGTCTGCAAGGTCCAGCGGTGCCAAAGCACGCCGATTGACCCTGAGGTCAAAGATGTCGAACCGGTTGTAGTGCCCGACGATGTCATGCATCTGCTTCGGCTGGATGCAGCGATCGAGGTCGATGTCGGCATAGACGATGCCTTCGTCGTCGATCAGGGCATCGCCGACCACGCGGCCATCGGGCCCGATGATGCCGGAGAAGGCACTCGACTTCCGCTGCAGGCGCGCACGCGCATCGGGGACAACGGTCTCCATCGCTGTGATGATCTCCTCCGACACCGTCGAGCAGGAGACGATCGTGAAAATCTTGCCTTCAAAGGAATGGGCGATCGCGCGCAGCTTGATCGCCTCCGCCATGTCGTAGTCGGGAGGCGCGACCGGAAGCGCGATGTAGCTTGCGACATGCACGAGCTCACCCTGACCCAACAGCGCAAAGCGCGCGAGCGTGTTGGTGTTCTCGCCACAGGCGAGACCGCCGAGACGTCCGATCTCGGTATCATAGACGCGCAGGCTCGATCCGTCACCGCCGGTCCAGGTCAGCTTCTCTGCCCAGGTCGGCACCAGCTTGCGGTGCTTGCCGAGCAAGGCGCCGTCGGGTCCGATAAACACAAGCGTATTGTAGATCGCGCCCAGCGACACCGGGCTGCGCTCGTTGACGCCGAGCACGACGTAGCATCCGGCATCGCGCGCAGCCTTCCTGATAACATCAACCTCCGGACCCGGCACCAGCACCGACGCCTTGGCGAGCTTCTCGAACCACGCGCTGCCGGTGACGGGATCGGTGACCCAGTTCCAGTAGGGATAGCCGGGGACGAACACCT
Organism: Bradyrhizobium sp. CCGUVB14; assembly: GCF_024199935.1. NCBI lineage: Bacteria > Pseudomonadati > Pseudomonadota > Alphaproteobacteria > Hyphomicrobiales > Nitrobacteraceae > Bradyrhizobium > Bradyrhizobium sp. CCGUVB14. Next base: position 4,186,489 of record NZ_JANADS010000001.1, on the reverse strand, counting down.
CGGGGAAAGCGACGAGCTTCGCGCCATGGCTTGCTGCTTCACGGACCAGTGAAGCCGCCTTGTCGGCGGTCGCGCCCGGGTCGAGATAGACAGGTGAAGCCTGGACGGCGGCGGCTCTAAAGCGAGGCAGCTTCAGCATTGGCCCTACCCTGTCGCCGGCTCATGACCGCCTTGTCGGAGCAGAGGTCCGCAGGCGTGATAGCATGGCGCGGCGTTGACTTACTTCACATGTAAACGTATGCTAACGCATATTTCTGGAGGGTGCAATGGCTGAACGGTCTTTTGCTCGCGAGGTCGAGGATCTCCGGCTCGGCGATGGCGACACGTTCCGCGGCGAAGGCATCCTCGCCATCACCAAGGCACTGCTGCAATCCGGCGTCGCCTATGTCGGCGGCTACCAGGGCTCTCCGATCTCGCATCTGATGGACGTGCTCGCCGACGCCAAGGACGTGCTCGACGATCTCGGCGTCGTGTTCCAGAGCTCCGCCAACGAGGCCGCCGCCGCCGCCATGCTGTCGGCCTCGGTGATGTATCCCCTGCGCGGCGCGGTGGCGTGGAAGTCGACCGTCGGCACCAACGTCGCCTCGGACGCGCTGGCCAACCTCGCCTCGGGCGGCGTCACCGGCGGCACCATGATCATCGTCGGCGAGGACTATGGCGAAGGCTCCTCCATCATGCAGGAGCGCACGCATGCGTTTGCGATGAAGTCGCAGATGTGGCTGCTCGATCCGCGCCCCGACCATGAGTGCATCGTCAACCTGATCGAGAAGGGTTTTGAGCTCTCGGAATTCTCGAACACGCCCGTGATGCTCGAGGTCCGCGTCCGCGCCTGTCACATGCACGGCAGCTTTGTCTGCAAGGACAACGTCAAGCCGGCGCACACCATCAAGGATGCGCTCAACAATCCCAAGCGCGACGTCAACCGCATCGTGCTGCCGCCGGCGGCCTATGAGCATGAGCAGGAGAAGATCAAGACGCGAATGCCTGCGGCTGTCGGGTTCGTCCGCGACAACAAGCTGAATGAGTGGATGGGGCCGAAGCAGGGCAAGGTCGGCATCATCATGCAGGGCGGGATGTACAACAACGTGATCCGCGCGCTGCAATATCTCGGGCTGTCGGATGCCTATGGCAATACGCAGATCCCGCTCTACGTCATGAACGTCACCTACCCCGTGATCGACACCGAGGTCGCGGAGTTCTGCCTCGACAAGGAGGCCGTCCTGATCGTCGAGGAAGGCCAGCCGGAATATCTGGAGCAGGCCATCAATACGGTGCTGCGCCGCAAGGACATCCAGGCGCGCGTCCATGGCAAGGACGTGCTGCCGATGGGCGGCGACTACACCGCGCAGGTCCTGCTCGGCGGCGTCAGGGAGTTTCTGGAGAAGACGGAGCCGCGGCTGCTCGGCAACCGGCCGCCGGCGCCGGATGCGGCGCCCGTGCTCAATCACCCGGCGGTCGAGAAGCTCAAGCAGGTGGTGCCGGCGCGACCGCCCGGGCTCTGCACCGGCTGCCCGGAGCGGCCGATCTTCGCCGCCATGAAGCTCGTCGAGGAAGAGCTCGGCCAGCACCACGTCTCGGCCGACATCGGCTGCCATCTGTTCTCGATCCTGCCGCCGTTCAACATCGGCGCGACCACCATGGGCTTCGGCCTTGGTCCGGCCTCGACCTCGGCCTTCAACGTCAAGGCCGACAAGCGCTCGATCGCGGTGATGGGCGACGGCGGCTTCTGGCACAACGGATTGACCAGCGGCATCGGCAATGCCGTGTTCAACAAGCATGACGGCGTCTTCGTCATCGTCGACAATTACTACACCTCGGCGACCGGCGGTCAGGACATCCTGTCCTCACGCGCGATCAACAAGCGGCGCGACACCAACAATTCGATCGTCAAGGCAGTGAAGGGCATCGGCGGCCAATGGGTGCGCCAGCTCGACCGCACCTATGATGTCGGCAAGATGCGCGACACGCTGAAGGAAGCGCTGACGACCAAGGCGGAAGGTCCCAAGGTCATCGTCGCCTCCTCCGAATGCATGCTGAACAAGCAGCGCCGCGTGAAGCCGCTGATGACAAAGGCGATCAAGGACGGCATCCGTACCGTCAAGGAACGCTTCGGCGTCGATGAGGATGTCTGCACCGGCGACCATGCCTGCATTCGGCTCTCCGGCTGCCCGTCGCTGTCGGTGAAGCAGCTTGACGATCCCTTGCGCGACGATCCCGTCGCGGCGATCGACAATTCCTGCGTCGGCTGCGGCAATTGCGGCGAGGTCTCCGAGGCCGCCGCGCTCTGCCCCTCGTTCTATCGTGCCGACGTCATTCACAATCCAACCGGCTGGGACAAGTTCAAGTCTGAGGTCACGATGGCGGTGATCGGCTGGCTGCAGCGGCGCCGCGACCGCCGTCGTCCGGCGCTCGAGGCGCTGGCATGAGGGACGAAACGGTCCGACTGGCCCTGCCTGCCGCGGGTGAAGCGACCGAGCGGCCGATCTCGCTCGCGATCGTCGCGATGGGCGGCCAGGGCGGCGGCGTGCTGACCGACTGGATCGTCCAGCTTGCCGAGAACCATGGCTGGATCGCGCAATCGACCTCGGTGCCCGGCGTCGCCCAGCGCACTGGCGCCACGATCTATTACATCGAGGCGATGCCGCCGCTGGACGGCCGCAAGCCGATCCTGTCGCTGATGCCGACGCCCGGCGACGTCGACGTCGTGATGGCGGCGGAGTTCATGGAGGCCGGCCGATCCATCCTGCGCGGCCTGGTGACGCCGGATCGCACCACGGTGATCGCCTCCAACCACCGCTCGTTTGCGATCGGCGAGAAGATCGCGCCGGGCAATGGCATTGCCGACGGCGGCGCCGTCACCGGTGCGATCGGGGTTGCCGCCAAGACCGAGATCATCTTCGATCTGAACGCGCTGGCGATCGCGCATGGCAGCGTCATCTCGGCTGCGATGTTCGGCGCGCTCGCAGCCGCCGGCGTGCTGCCGTTCAGCCGCGACAGCTATCTCGACGTGATCCGCGCCGGTGGCAAAGGCGCGAAGGCCAGCGTCGAGACGTTCGAGGCCGCCTTCGACCGGGTCAAGACCGGCGCCGTCGGAACTGCAGCGCCCGCGCCGGCCAGACAGGCCGACAACGTCCCCTCTCCCGCAACGCTCGATCCGGATCTCGCCGGCCTCGTCGCAAGACTGAACCAGGAGCTCCCCGAACCGGCGCGCGGCATGGCGCGCGCGGGCTTGAGGAAGGTGGTCGACTTCCAGGACGTCGCCTATGGCGGCGAATATCTCGACATTCTGAATACGCTGCAGGCGGCCGACCGAAGCGCCGGCGGTAGCGCGCACGCCTATGCCTTCACGCAAGCCGCGGCAAAATACCTGGCCAACGCCATGACCTATGACGACGTCATCCGCGTCGCCGACCTCAAGACGCGGGCCGGTCGCCGCGCGCGCATCGAGAGCGAGCTCGAGATGTCGGACGGACAGGTGCTCCAGACCACCGAATTCATGCATCCCCGCATGGAGGAGGTCATGGGCATGCTGCCCGTGGGTTTTGGCCGCTGGCTTGGCGCGCAGCCGCGCCTGCTCGGCTGGCTCGATCGACGCGTCAACCGGGGACGCCGGGTGCGGACCTACTCGCTGCCCTGGTTCCTCGTGCTCTATGTCGTGGGCGGGATGCGCGGCCTGCGCCGCCGCTCGCTGCGTCACGCCATCGAGACGGCTCACAGGGACGGATGGCTCAAGGCCGCAACCGACGCGGTCGGCACCAATTACCAGCTGGGCGTCGAGATTCTGCAATGCCGACGCCTGGTGAAAGGCTATTCCGATACCCACAGCCGGGGCCTGTCGAAATTCGACAGGACGCTGGCGGCGATCAAGCTGGTGGAACGACGCGATGATGCCGCCGACTGGGCGCGCCGCCTGCGCGAGGCCGCACTGAAGGACAGCGCCGGCACGGCGCTCGACGGCGTGATCCAGACCATCAGGACTTTTGCATGATTCCACCGGAGCAGGCGCTGGATCGGATTGCCGTTCGCCCCCAAGGGCGTCAGGATCAATCTTGACTACGATTCTCAAGTTGCTAATCGGAGCGAAAGACCCGCGATAATCCCCTCAACTGACAAGACATTTTGTCCTCGATGGTCATGCAATGCCGGCAGCACTCAAAGAGAACATTATTCCCGTCCCCGGGCAGATTGAAACACGGCTTTGGCTGCAATTGCTGTCGCTGCATGGCGAGCTGTTCGCGTCGCTGAATGCGATGCTGAGCTCCGAGTTCGGCCTTTCGCTCGCAAAATTCGACGTACTGGCCCAGCTCGATCGCACCCGGGACGGCCTCGCGCTCGGGCAATTGTCGCAAAACCTGAAGGTCACCGGCGGCAACGTCTCGGGGCTGGTGCAGCGTCTTCTCGCCGACGACCTCATCAGCCGGGAGATGTCGAGCGAGGACCGGCGGTCCTTCATCGTGCGCCTGACGCCGAAAGGCGAAGCGCTGTTCAGGAAGGCAGCCGAAATCCACAAGAAGCATCTCGCCAAACGGCTCGAGAACGTTTCGGCCCGGGAGCTGGACAATGCGCTGTCCGTGCTCAAATCCCTTTCCTCAAAACTTCATACCGAGACCAAGAAGCAAAGTCGCAAGAGATAATGGCCAGAGAATCCAAGAGCAGATGGAAGTCGGGTCCGCCGCGGACCAGGGACCAGCTGCAGACCTACATCCCGTATCTGTTCAACCGGCTCGCCAATCGCTGGAACCTCGATCAGAACCGCGATTTGAGCGAGCACGGCGTCAACAATGTCGTATTCCGGACGCTGTCGGTGCTCTTCATCTACAAGACCCTCACCGTCAACGAGGTCGCCGTCCTCGCGGTGACCGAGCAGTCGACCGCGAGCCGCATGGTCGAGTCCATGGTGTCGTCCGGCCTCGTCAAGCGCGAGATCGCCGAGGAAGACCAGCGCCGCCGCGTCGTGGGACTGACGCCGGACGGCGAGGCCCTGCTGCGCAAGATCTGGCCGATCATGGCGAATAACTACGACAAGCTGATCGAGGGCATCGAGCCTGACGACATCGAGGTCTGCGCGCGCGTGCTGGCCAAGATGGTCGAGAACATCCGCCAGAACCAGATCTAGAGCTTGATGATTTTGGGTTCGATCGGTCTGGCAACAGGCTCAGTACACCTCTCCCGTAGGGAGAGGTCGGATCGCATCGACAGATGCGATCCGGGTGATGGGTTACAGTCCCAACGAACGCTGCGGCCCCTCACCCGGATTGCTGCGCAATCCGACCTCTCCCCGCCGGGGAGAGGTGAACCCGCGGCGAAGCTCCGTACCAATCTCGTGATGCTTCAACGCTGAGGAACTACGGGCCAAGGCCCACGAGGCTGGTGCCGCCGCAGACATAGAGCACCTGTCCGGTCACGAAATCGGAGCGCTCGTCGAGGAAGAATTCGATCGCGTGCGCCACATCCTCGCGCGAGCCGAGCCGGCCGACGGGCACGTTGCGCGCCATCCGCTCCTGCTGCTCGGAGCCTTTCGGGATGATGCCCCAGAAATTGTCGGTCAGGATCGGCCCCGGCGCGACGACGTTCACGGTGATACCATCAGCGGCGAGCTCCAGCGCCCAGGTCCGCGCCATGCCATGCACGCCGGCCTTGGTCGCCGAATAGGCCGAGCGCGTCGCCGCGCCCATCGCGGCGCGCGAAGAGACGAACACGATGCGCCCGAAGCGGCGCGAACGCATCCCCTCCAGCGCCGCCTGGGTCAGCACCATCGGCGCGCCCAGGTGCAGCTGCGCCAGCATCACAATGTCTTCCGGCTTTGCGTCCGCCAGCAGGTTCGGCAGGATCACGCCCGCATTGTGCACAAGGCGATCGACGGCATGGTCGCGGCAGATTTCCTGCGCGATCGCACGCGTCTCCTCGATGGAGGTCAGATCAGCGCAATAGGCCGCGAGCAGATCATGCGTCCAGGCCGGCTTCTCCAGCCCCACCGAGACCACACGCTGCCCGCGCTCGACGAGCCTTTTCGCCAGCGCCTCGCCGATCCCCGAATTGCCGCCGGTGATGAGTGTCGTGCCGATCTCGCTCATGGTCAAACCTGCCGCTTCTTGAGGTCGCGCAGATCGAAGAACGCACCGTCGCGCATCAGCTTGGCGACAAGATCCTTCAGGCCGCCGCGCTGGATCTTCTCGGTCGCGGTCAGCGGCAGGCCGTCGACGAACGAGATCCAGCCCGGCGCCTTGTAATACGCCATCTGCTCCAGGCTCCAGCGCACGATCTCCTCGGCGAGCGCGCGGTCGGCGCCCGCCTGCCCGGCGATGATGACCGCCGCAACCTCGTCGCCGCGGACCTGATCGGGCGTCGCGGCAACTGCGGCCTGCCGGATGGCCGGATGGCGGTTGAGGACGGATTCGACCTCGACCGCGGCGATGTTCTCGCCGGAACGGCGGATCACGTTCTTCTTGCGATCGACGAAATGAAGATCGCCGTCCGCATCGCGCGATACGATATCGCCGGTGTGCAGCCAGCCGCCGTCCCACGCCTCGTCGGTGGCTTGCGGATTCTTCAGGTACTCCCGGAAGAAGCCGTAGCGCGGGTCAGCGCCGGCGCGCCGGACCAGGAGCTCGCCCGGCGTCCCGACCGGCGCGTCATGTCCGCCGTCATCGACGATGCGAATTTCGACCTCCGGCGCCGGGCGTCCGAAACAACTGGTGCCGATCTTGCGCGGCTCGACATTGGCGGCGATGACGCCGCCGCTTCCCGTCTCGGTCATCGCCCAGGCTTCCAGCAGCGGAAAGCCGAAGCGCTGCTCGAACGGCGCATGCAGCAACTTGTCGACGCCGGCGCCGAAGCCGAAGCGCACGGTGTGCGCCCTGTCCTGCTCCGATGCCGGCGCGCTCATCAGCATCGAGGGCATCACGCCGAGATAATGCAGGCAGGTGGCGCGGCTGTCGCGCACCGACGTCCACCAGGTGCGCGGATGGAAGCGATCGAGCATGGTCAGGCTGCCGCCGACCGACAGCATCGCCATCAGCGACACTGCCATGGCGTTCATGTGAAACAGCGGCAGCGGCGTGATCATGCGCTCGCCGTCGCCCCTGAGATCGATCAGCCCGCCGACGTCGCGATACCAGTTTCCGGAATGCAGGAAATAGGTGTTGGTGAGCACGCAGCCCTTGGGCTGCCCGGTCGTTCCGGATGTATAGAGCAGCGCGCATTCGCTCGCCTCGCCTCCCACGGTCGGCGGCCGCGCACCGCCGAAGGGCGCGGGAACCTGGTCCTGATCGGTCACGACCGGGATCGGCCGCCCCGCCTGACGCGCCGCCAGCTCCACCTCATCACGCCGCTCGGCGACGACGAAAGCCGCGTTCATCTCGGAATGCCCGATGATGTATTCGAGCTCGCTCAGCCGCAGATCCGGATTGATCGGGACCACGGAGACCCCGAGCGCGTTGAGCGCGAACCACAGCTCAACGAACACCGGCCGGTTCTGAAGCAGAAGCCCGACCCGGTGGCCTTCACCGTATCCCCGGTTCGCAAAGGCTGCCCGCCAGCGCTCCACGCGATCAAGCATGGCGCGATAGGGAATCTCGCCTGCCGGGATACCGTAGATCTGGGCCGTCTCCGGCAGCACGTTGAGGAATCCCGCCTCGCCTCGGCGCAGCGCGGTTTCATGAAAGCGGGCGTAGACGGTGGCGGTCAAGGCATACTCACATGAAGAGTTGAATGTTTCCGAACGGCGCATCGAAATTGACGAGATCGACCCGCTTGAGCTTGATCTTGAGGGCATCGCCGACCTGGACGAGATCGTGCGACGCCCACCCCGAATAGCGCTCCAGCAGGTCACCGCGCGTCTCGGTATAGATGTAGGAGGTCCGCGCCTTGAAGACCCCCGCGGCCGGATCGCACGCCACGATCCGCGGTGCCTGAAGCAGATGATGGCAGCGGCTCTTGGGCTTCTGGCTGAAGGTCCGCTCGCCGGCCAGACGCTCGACCCGAACCTTCAGAAGCAGCAGGTCCTCGTACATCAACGACGGCTGCAGCACCGGATCCTGCTGCTGCCATTCCAGCGGCATCCAGTAGCGCCCCTCGGCGTGAAACAGATCGAGCCACGATTGCCATTGCATCGTGTCGAGAAGCTCGGCCTCCCGGTAGATCAGATCGGTGATCGTCCCTTCGGTGATCATTCGGCGGCCTCGACGTGCTTGTCCATGTCCATGGTCATGAATTTCGCCCAGGCATGAAACTGGTTGCGCATCTGGCGCTCCGACGTGCCGTTGATCACCGCCGTGATGTCAGGCTGTTCGTTGCTCTCGTAGAGCCGGCGGAGATTGACCCATTGATTGCCGTTGGACTTCAGGCCCTCCTGCGCCCGCTCGTACATCTCGAGATCGTCGTGGCCGACGATCGAGGTCGGCGCGTTGATGAAGCGGTTGTACATCAGCGCGCGCTCGTAGAGCTTGTCGGGCGCGCCGACCAGACGATAGACCCAGCTCTCGACCAGTGTCCTGTCGACCGCAATCGGGATGAAGTTGCGCAGGATCTGGACGGCACCCTTCACCATGATATTCGGGAAATACACGGTGTTGTGCCTGACCTCGCCGAGAATCTCGTGCGCCCGCGTCTCACCGTAAGCCGAGACCATCTGGTCGAGATAGCCGGGGATATCCGAGTAATTGGAATGGATGGAGTTGGCGACGCCGGTGTGGCCATGGCCGTTCGGCCAGATCCTGATGCCGCTCTGCTCGTAGAACTCGTACGGGCTCATGAAGGGACCATAGAGCTGCACCGCCATCGGCGTCTCCGTGGAATCGCCCTGCTCGCGCTTCCAGACCTTGACCGCGGTGCCGGCCGAACTCTCATGCGCGACCATCGGATGGCAGGTGTCGGTCTGGTTCTCGACCAGCATCTTCCAGTTGCAGGTGTGCATGTAACGGATCGGCGTGGCGATGACGGCGAGCTTGCCCGCCGGCGAGCGGTCGACCATGTTGTCGATGGTCGAGAGGCTCTCGCCGAAATAGTCCTCGAAGGACACACCATTATCGTTGAGCCGCGCGAAGATGAAATCGCGATGGATCACGACGTTCCTGACTTTCGACAGTCCCCCGTTTGCCTGGGTGTCGGCAAAGCCGGTGCCTTCGTAACCCTTCTTCAGCGGGATCGCGAGCAGCGCGCCGTCGGTCTTGAAGGACCAGGCGTGATAGGGGCAGCGGAAGAACTTTCCGGTGTTGCCGCAGGGCTCGGACGCGATCTTCACGCCCTTGTGCGGACAGCGATTGTAGAACACGTGGATGGAGCCGTCGGTATGGCGGCTCGCCAGCACCGGTTGCCGGCCGATATTGGCGGTGATGAAATCGCCGGGCTTGGACAATTGGCTCGCGTGCCCGACATAGACCCAGCTGTTCGGGAACAGATGCTCCATCTCGAGCTCGAAGATCTCGGGGTCGACATAGACGTCGCGATGCACTTCGGCGTCGCGCACCAATCCCGCGATCGCGTGGGCATTCCGTCCGTATTTCGCCATGGCGTGCCTCGCCTCCCTCATAGATCCAGCACCAGACGTTCCGATTTCGCGCGTGACACGCAGATCTGCATGACCTTGTTGGATGCCTTCTCGTCGTCGCTGAGAATGACGTCGCGATGGTCGGGCACCCCTTCGATCACGCCGCACTGGCAGATGCCGCAATCGCCGCGCTGGCAGTCGTAGAGCACGTCGAGCCCCGCCGCTTCCAGCGCCTGGATGATGGTCTGACCGGCCGCAACGCTGACGATCTGCCCCGACGATTTGAGCTCGACCTCGAACGGCCTGTCGGGCGAACCCGGCTGCTCCGCCTTGAAGAGCTCGTGGTGCACGCGGTCCGACGGAATGCTCCCGGCAAGCGCCGCCGCCCTCACCGCTTCGATCATGCCCGCCGGACCGCAGACGTAGACGTGGGAGCCTGCGGCTGCGGCGCCGAGCGCCGCCGCAATGTCCAGGCGGGATTCGTCGCTATCGTAATGAATGGACAGGCTTTTGGCGCAGATCTCCTGGAGCTGCGGCACGAACGCCAACAGTCCTTGCGCGCGGCCGGCATAGTGCAGGCGAAACGGATTAGCGCGGGCGGTGAGCTCCGCCGCCATCGACAGGATCGGCGTGATGCCGATGCCGCCGGCAAACAGCAGCGCGGGCGCTGTGTCCTCGTGCAGATGAAAATTGTTGACCGGCGCGCTCGCCTTGACGACATCGCCGATCTTCAACGCATGCATGAACTGCGATCCGCCGGTCGACGCCTCCTCGCGCAGCACCCCGAGCGCCAGCGCGCCCTCGGGCAGGCCCGGCAAGGCCATCAGCGAGTATGGCCGGTCGCCTCCATCGGGAAGCGCCACGCGGACATGCGCGCCTGCCTGCCATCGCGGCACGACGCCGCCATCCACGTCAAACACAAGGCTCCGTATGAACGGCGTCTCCGCGGCATACGATCTGACCTTGAGCTTCAGCGGATGCGCGTCCATTCAGGCATCTCACGAATTATATGAATTTGCATATTTTTAGACATGTAATAATTGCCTGTCAATCGTCCATGCGGGGACAGGTTCCCGGAATCACACCTTCCGGATCGACGCTCACGAGGTTGCCCCACGGCAATCGCGTGTTCGGTCGGAAGGCCAGCGCGATCGCGCGCGTTCGTGCCGGCGACGAAATGGACGTCGCGCGCATTGCCCTGACGCCGGGACGTTTGTTGTCGATCTCGCGCGAAATTTGGAATGGCCAGGTCCGCTCGTTTCGCCTCTCCTATGCGGAAATGTCGATCGCTTCGCGCAGCTCCATGACTGCGGCGCCTTGATCGACGCTAGCAATCATCAGGGGCTATCCATGACCGCGCGCTTCTCTTCACTCTTGCTCTCCCGGCGTCGCCTGTTGGCCGCGACTTCCGTGGCGGCAGCCATCGCCTTGACGACCGTGACGGGCCTGTCATCAGCGCGAAGTGCCGGCGCTGCGCCGAATGGCGGCAACATCACCTTCCTGATCGACTCGCTCGGTGGCACCTGGATTCCGAACAACAGCTCCATCTCCAGCTTCCAGGGTCACATCTGGGGCCACGTGACCGACAAGCTCGTCTACGTCGATGCCGACGGCAAGGTCAGTCCGTGGATCGCCGAGAGCTGGGAACAGAGCAGCGACGCCACCCAGTTCACCCTGCACCTCAAGAAAGGCGTGACCTTCTCGGACGGCACGCCACTCGATGCTGCCGCCGTCGTCGCCAATCTCGACATCTGGTACGCCGGCCGAAAGAACGAGGGCATCAACCCGGTTGGCCTGTTCCCGAAGACCTACGACCGCGCCGAGGCGGTCGATGCGACCACCGTGAAGGTCTTGTTCAAGGCGCCGACGCTCGGGTTCATCCCGACGCTCGGCTACCATGGCTCGATCCTCATCTCACCGAAGAGCATCGCGCAACCTGCAGCCCAGCAGGCAGACCTCTCCAAGACATCTGGCAGCGGACCGTACGTTGTCGCGTCCTGGAAGGAAGGCGACTTCGTCAAGCTGGTCAAGCGCAAGGACTACAATTGGGGGCCGGCTGCCGTCGGCCACACCGGCCCGGCCTATCTGGATTCGATCACCTACAAGATCGTGTCCGAGCCATCGCTGCGGGTCGCCGCTGTTCAGTCCGGCCAGGCCGATGTCGCCTACAGCCCTTCGCCGCAGGAATTGAAGTCCCTCAAGGACGCCGGCTTCACCACCGCAACCCCACGCTATCTCGGCTTCGTCAACGGCCTTGCGGTCAACACCAAGCTGGAGCCGTACAACGATGTGAAGGTGCGCCAGGCGCTCCAGGCCGCCATCAACCGCAAGGAGATCATCGACACCGTCTACACACCCGACTGGAAGCTGGCGACGTCCTTCATCCAGAGCAACGTGCCCGGTGCGACCGACCACAGCGACCTCCTGGCCTACAACCCCGCCAGGGCGGAGAAGCTGCTCGACGAGGCCGGCTGGACCAAAGGCGCCGGCGGCATCCGCGCCAAGGACGGCAAGCAGCTGACGCTGACGCTCTACTCCAATCCCTACCTCGCGACGGCGAAGGCGATCGACGAGCTCATCGCACAGCAACTCGGCAAGATCGGCTGGAAGGTGACCATTCGGGCCTATGACGTCGTGACGTTCGGCGAGAAGGTCCGGTTCGGCGGCCCCGGCGTTGCCGCCTACGAGGTGACGCGCAGCTTCATCGACGCCGGCACGGTGGCGAGCATCCTGACCAATGCCAATAACGGCGAGGACTGGTTCGCGCTCGGCGACAGCGACAAGAAGCTCAACGATCTGCGCGACAGGATTGCGGGCGCCTCCTCGGCCGAGATCCGCAATCCGCTTCTCGACGAGTTGCAGACCTATGTCCTCGAGCAAGGCTACTTCATCCCGCGCACGCAGATCGTCCAGCGCATCTACGTGCAGTCGCCGAAGCTGAAGGGCGAGGTCTACAACGGCGTCGCCTATGCCAGCTATTACACGGCAACGATCAGCGAGTAGGAGCTGACGGCATGAACAATGCCTATTTGTCCTATGCCGCAAAGCGCCTGGCGCAGGCGCTCGTCGTCATCCTGCTGGCCTATGTCTTCACCTTCGTGGTCGTCAGCATCCTGCCCGGCGACCCCATCACCAACGTCCTGCGCGATCCCCAGAACGGATTCACCGAGGACGAGATCAGGCAGATCATCGCCGCCCAGGGTCTGGACCAGCCGATCCCGATCCAGCTCTGGACGTCGCTGTCCCACTTCGTGACCGGCGATTTCGGCCTGTCGATGCGGTCCAACCGGCCGGTGACGACCCTGATCGCCGAGGTTCTCCCCTCGACGATGATCCTGGCATCCGCAGGCTTCGCCGTCGCGCTCCTGCTCGCCGTGACGATCGCCTACGGCACCCAGTTCGTTCCCAAACGCTTCGGCCAGGGTTTGCTGCGCGGCTTTCCGTCGCTGTTCCTGTCGGTGCCCAACTTCGTGATCGGCCTGGTGTTGATCCACACCTTCGGTTTCCAGCTCGGCCTTTTCCGCGTGATCGATCCCAATAGCTTCTGGGCGACCTTTTTCGCCGCGATCGCGCTCGGCATTCCCATCTCGGCGCAAATCGCGGAGGTGCTGATCGCCAATCTCGACCACGAGTCCGCCCAGGAATACGCCGCCGTCGCACGCGGCCGCGGTCTCGGCCAGGCACGGCTCTTTGCCAAGCATTTGCTCAAGCCGTCCTCGCTGCCGGTCATCACCATCGTCGCGCTCACCATCGGTGAGCTGCTCGGCGGCTCGCTGATCACCGAGACCGTGTTCGGGCGCACCGGCATCGGCAGCCTGGTCCAGCGTTCGGTGAGCACACAGGACCTGCCGGTCCTGCAAGCGGTCGTTTCGCTGGCCGCGGTGGTGTTCGTGCTCGTCAATTTGATCGCCGATCTCGTCTATCCCCTGCTCGATCCGCGCGTGAAGCTGATCGGTGGCGTGAAGCACCGCCCGACCACGGCTCAGGACAGCTCTGCCGGGGCGACCCAGGCGGCGGCATCATGAGCAGCATCTCCTCCTCGCCACGGGCTTCGGCGACCGGCTGGCTGACAAGCCTCAGCATCCCGCCCAGCGTCGTGCTCGCCTTCGCTGTGATCGCGCTGGTGATCGCCTGGTCGCTCGCCCCCGGCCTGTTCACGAGCCAGAGCCCGTTCAACGGCGTTCCCACCGACAAGCTGCTCGCACCAGGCGCCGAGCACTGGTTCGGCACCGATCATCTCGGCCGCGACCTCTATACCCGCGTCGTCTATGGCACCGCGTCCTCGGTGCGAAGCGCCCTCATCGCCGTGACGATCGCCGCCGTCACCGGCGGGCTCATCGGGCTGCTGGCGGGCTTCTTCGGCGGCTGGGTGGATATCGTGTTCGCCCGCCTCGTCGACGTGCTGCTGGCGATCCCGAACTTCCTGCTGGCCGTCATCGTCGTCACCGCGATTGGCTTCGACACGACCAACGCGGCCATCGCCACCGGCATCTCGGCAGTGGCCGTGTTCGCGCGGGTGATGCGCTCGGAGGTGATCAAGACGCGGCAGGCGACGTTCGTCGAGGCCTCATTCCTGCTCGGCGGTTCGCGCTGGCACATCCTGTTGCGGCATGTCCTGCCGAACGCGTCACGCTCGGTGTTCCCGCTCGCAGTCCTGCAATTCGGTCTCTCGATCCTCGTCATCGCCAGTCTTGCCTTTCTCGGCTACGGCGACCCGCCGCCCGCCTCCGACTGGGGCCTGCTGATCTCGATCGGCAAGGACTACCTCAAATGGCCGTGGCTGGTGTACGCGCCCGCCTTCGTCACGATCGCGACCGTGCTCTCTGTGAACAGGATCAGCCGATGGCTCCGCAAGACGGACTAACCTTCACCTTCAACAGGACCAAAGTCATCGCGCCAACCCCGCTGCGCTCGATTCCGCTGCTCAGGGTCGATGGCCTGTCGGTCTCCTACGGGCCCCACGAGGTCGTGAGCGACGCGGGATTCGAACTGGGCCGCGGCGAGAGCCTCGCGCTCATCGGAGAGTCCGGTTCCGGCAAATCCACCATCGCCCGCGCGGTGCTGCGGCTGCTGCCCAGCAACGGGCGCGCCACCGGTCGGATCGTGTTCGACGGTCAGGAGGTGCTGGGAATCTCCGAGCGCGGCTTCCGGCCGCTGCGCGGACGCGCCATCGGGTTCGTTCCCCAGGATCCCGCCAACGCGCTCAACCCGGTGCGGACGATCGGTGCACAGGCGCAGGAGGCGGCGGCGCTGCTGGACGAGCCCGACAAGAAGATCCGCAAGCAAATTATCCTGGAGACATTCGCGCAGGTCGGGCTCGACAATCCCCAGCGCGTGCATGACTCCTATCCTCACCAGCTCTCCGGCGGCATGCTCCAGCGCGTCCTGATCGGCCTCGCAGTGCTCCCTCGCCCGGCGCTGCTGGTCGCGGACGAGCCGACCTCGGCGCTCGACGTGACGATCCAGAAACGGATCCTCGACCTGCTCTCGCGGCTCCAGCAGGAGCTGAATATCGGCCTGCTGCTCATCACCCACGATCTGGCCATCGCCGCCGAGCGGGCCAAATCGCTGGTGGTGCTCAAGGACGGTATCGTCCAGGAGTCGGGCAAGACCGCGACGGTGTTCTCTTCGCCGGCCTCGTCCTACGCAAGGAAGCTGCACGCCGATGTGCCGGCGCTGAACCCCGATCGTTACGCGGGGCTGCGCGACCCGGGCTTCCGCGAGACGAACCCCGGCGCGCCCCCGAAGATCGAGCTCCGTGCCGTCACCAAAACCTTTGCGGTCGACGGGGAGACGCTGACGGCCGTCGATGACGTCTCGTTCGCTGTTCCCGCCGGCACCACGCATGCGCTGGTGGGCGAGTCGGGCTCGGGCAAGACAACGACGATCCGGCTGCTGCTCGGGCTGGAGCAGCCCGACACCGGGACCATCTCGGTCGCCGGCGAACGACTGACCAACCGTTCGCCGAAGTCGCTGCGCACGGTGTGGCGCCACCTGCAACTGATCTACCAAAATCCCTTCACCTCGCTCGACCCGACCTGGACGATCGAGCGGCTCATTCGCGAACCGCTCGACCGGTTCGAGATCGGATCGCGCAAGGAGCGGGACGAACGGGTCCGCCAGGCCCTGGCCGATGTCGGGCTCGGCGAGCAGTTGCTCGGTCGCAAGCCGGGAGCTTTGTCAGGTGGCCAGCGCCAGCGCGTGGCGATAGCCCGGTCGCTGGTCCTCAAGCCTGACGTGATCGTGCTCGACGAACCGACGTCCGCGCTCGACGTCACCGTTCAGGCCGACATCATCGAGGTCCTGCTCTCGCTGCAAGCCGATCTCGGCCTGACCTATGTCTTCGTCTCCCATGATCTCGCGCTGGTACGGCAGTTCGCCCACACCGTCTCGGTGATGCACCGCGGACGCATCGTCGAACACGGGACCGTCACTGAAGTCTTCGACAATCCCCGGCAGTCCTATACCCGGTCCCTGCTGGCTTCGATCCCGTCAGGTGGCAGCGGTATCGCGCAAGCGCCGCGGCTGCGCCCTCAGCTGGCCATGGCTGGAGATTGAGCGAGGGCGCTTACTCCTCACGATCGAGCGCAAGGACAGCAAAGCTCGCCAGCCAGTGCTCGCCCATGTAGTGACTGGCGAGATGGGGAAGACCCGCGGCCAGATGCTCCTGAGCCGCCGCATGAGCGATCGCACGCCGCGCGTCGTCTCCCGGCAGGGCATCGCCGAGAGAGCGCCAGCACCAGGCCCGGCTGAGATTGAGCCCGTCGAGGTGAGCGATCTTGCCATCGGAGCGATCGGTCACCGTCGCAGGCCGGAACAGCGTTGCCGGCTGTCGGTCGGCGAGACGCGGCAGAAACCGGTCGAACCACGGCAAGAATGCGTCCGGCGGCATCAGGCGCCGCATGCACTCGGCTTCGATCAGCGCGGAGGACTGGAAATCGTCGCCGCTGGGCTCACCCCAGGCTGGACAGTCGCGATCCTCGCCATACCAGCGCAGCGCTGTTTCACGCAGCAGCCTGGCGAGTGCTTCATCCTTCTTCAGGCCGGCGTAGTCCGCCGCCATGCGCAAGCCGAACGCCGTGTTGAAGTGGGTACCGACGCGCACGGGATAGGTCGCGCGCGGCAGAAAGTCACGAAAGCGTTGCGCGATGACCTCCGCCAGCGGTGCAAGGCTGCGCGCCCAGCGATCGTCGGACTGGCGTTCGAGCTCGGTCGCCAGCTTCAGCAGCCAGGCCCAGCCATAGGGCCGCTTGAAGCCGCGCGCAGTCGGACGGGCAAAGTAGGCGCATTCGGCGGCGACCTTGTCGGGAACGAATTGCGCGTCGAACAACGCGCGGATGCCGATGCGATGTCGGGAAAGCGGCGCAGCAGCCGTGCCAGCATCCAGTAGCTGTGGACGCAGGAGTGCCAGTCATAGCTGCCGTAAAAGATCGGATGCAGCTGGCTCGGCGTGCGCGCATCGGCCGGTTCAGCCAGCGCATGATCCACATTGTTGGGATATTCACGCCCGACATGGCCGAGGGCGATGCCGGCGAACTGCGCCGCGTGTTCGCGGGTGAGACGGGACGTGGTCATGCTCTGGCCTTTCGTTTGTCGCGGCCGATCAGGGTCTCGATCAGGCGCGGCAGGATATAGATCGGGAACTGGGTCGCGGCGAAGTATAGAGCCATGCGTGGCGAGGCGGCAGCGCCGAGGGCCGACCAGACCAGCCCGACATTGCGATTGCCGAGTATCAGCCCCACCGTCAGGCGCTCGGGCAAAGTTCCAGGCAGCAGCACCGCCCCCGCAATTTGCAGGGCCACATTGCAGGCGAACGCAAGGGCAACACACAGCGTTGCACCCTGCACATCCGCGGCGATCTGCGCGCGAATGCCGGCCATGGTCGCCACCGCAAAGACCAGAAGCGCGGCGACGATGATCCCGTCGACCACATCGCCATGGGCGGCCAGAACCGGCGCCGCATGGCGGCGGAGCAGGAAGGCAAGGCCTTCGGCGCTCCCGATCAACAGCGCCAGACGCAGCGCGAGCTCGAACGCGCTGATCTCGAGCCCGCCGAACCAACCGGCGAGAAGCGGGATCGTGACCGGCGCCAGCACCATGGACAACACCGTCACCACCAGCGGCACCGCGCCGTCGAGCCCGAGCATGCGCGCCACCGCCGCGGTACCGCTCGACGGCGGCGCCGAGACGGCGAGCACGATCGCAAGCGCGAGCTCCGGAGCAAGGCCTGCGGCGCGACCGGTCGCACCGATCATCAGCGGACAGCCGACCATGACAATTGCCGGCAACAACACGGACAGCGATGGCCGGCGCAATGCCGCGACGACCGCCTCGCCATCGATTCGCAGCAACGTCCCGAGCACGATCAGGAAGATCGTGGCCGGCATCAGCGGTCGCGCCAGATCCGCGAGCGCCGGACACACCAGGCCGAGCAGGACGCCCAGGGCCAACAAGGTCGGTCCGCGCGGGATGAGGCGCAGGAGGGAGGATTGCATACGCCTCGTCCAATTAGGGTCTTCCACGCCAATAGACCACTCCCTGCCGCATTCTTGAAATCGATTTTAGATATGCCTACCATTGTCCAAATGAATTTGGCTTCCATCGATCTCAACCTTCTGGTCGCCTTCGAGGCGCTGATGGAGGAGCGCAGCGTGACCCGCGCCGGCGCGCGCGTCGGTCTCGCACAGCCCTCCATGAGCAGCGTCCTGACCCGCCTGCGGGCCTTGTTCGGCGACGATCTGTTCGTGCGCTCGGCCTCGGGCATGCAGCCGACGGCCAAGGCCCTCGCGCTGGCCCGGCCGATCAGCGAGGCACTCGGACAGATCAGAGGCGTGCTCGCACCCGGATCAGCTTTCGATCCGGCAACAGCGCGCGGCCGCATGTCCATTGCGGTGACCGATTATGGCGACCTCATCGTCGTGCCGCCGCTGGTCGCGGCACTGCGACGGGAAGCGCCCGGAATGGATCTCGTGGTGCGTCCCATCATCGACACGGCTTTGAGCGTCGCGAGCCTCGAGCACGGCGATATCGACGCATTGATCGGCGGCCATCTGCCCGCCTCCGCGCGCATCACCCGGACGACGCTGTTCGAGGAGCATTTCGTCTGCATTCGCGACGCCAGACGCGCCAGGCGGAAGGCCCGGCTGAGCAAGGACGACTACACCCGGCTTCCGCATGTCCTGTTCTCTTCGGCCGGCGGAGACGGCCTTCCGGGCGCGATCGACACGACGCTGACCCGGCACGGCCGCAAACGGCGCACGGCGGTCACGCTCGCCCATGTCGTGGCCGTGCCGTTTGCGGTTGCCGGCACCGATCTCGTGGCCACCATGGCCGAACGCATCGCCCGGCGCTTCGCCTCGCCGGCAGGCGTATCCGTCGTTCCGCTTCCCTACGATGTGGAGGCGTTCACGATCGACCTCCTCCACACCCGCCGGGCCATGACCGACCCGGCGCTGCGCTGGTTCATCGAACTGGTCAATCGTGTTGGCAGGACGCTGTAGCGAACGGCGCCCCGGCCAGCAGGCTGCTATGTCCGTGCAATCAGCTGCGCGATCTCCCAGACATGTCCCGAAGGGTCGGCAAAGGACGCCGTTCGCCGTCCCCACGGACGGTCGATCGGGCCATTGAGCAGATCGACGCCAATCTCCCGCAGGGCTGAGCAGACCTGATCGATATCGGCGACCCTGATCGTCAGGAGGGCGCGCGCCCCTGCGGAGGACTGCGCGACAGGCAGCGGCTCGACAAGCGGCGGTGCCCGAGACACGTCGAGCAGGTTGATCAGGAGTCCACCAAATCTCAGCACGGATGAGACCGCATCTTCCCAGATCGTCTCGGACGCGAACACTTTCGCGTAGAAGGCTTTCGCCGACGCAATGTCATCGACGAACAACGTGATGACTTCGACTTCGCTTGGCAGACCAATGGTCATGTCGCCCTGCTCCTCAGCGTTGCAGCATCGGCCTGCGTGAACGAAGCAGGCCGCGCATCGTGATATCTCACGATGTCGCGGCCTGATGCAATCGCGGCGAACCGGGTAGCTGCCCGGCCCGGACGCCGTATCCCTAGTTGAACAGGTCCGGCTCCGCCTCGGTGATCCAGTCCCACAGCGGCTGGAAGCTGAAATAGCCGCCCTTGTGGGTGCCGACCTGCCGCGACGTCAAGCTGGCGATCTCGTGCGGGATCGGCTTTGGCGTGCCGGCGGCCTCCGCGAGCAGCTGGGCGCGCGCGGCGTTGTCCATGGCGATGTACCACCAGGCCGCGGCCTCGATGGTCGGTCCCACCGTGAGCAGGCCGTGATTCTGCAGGATCGCGGCCTTCTTGGACCCCAGCGCCTGCGCGATCTTGCGGCCCTCTTCCGCTTCCAGCACGACGCCGGAGAACGGATCGAACAATACGTGATCCTCGTAGAAGGCGCAGGAGTCCTGCGTCAACGGATCAAGCAGCCGGCCGAGCGCCGACCAGGCCTTGCCGTAGGTCGAATGCGTGTGCGCGGCCGCGATCACGTCCGGATGCGCGGCGTGGATCGCAGAGTGGATCACGAAGCCGGCCTGGTTGATCGGCTTGTCGCCGATCAGGATATTGCCGTCGTGGTCGACGAGCTGAAGATCGGACACCTTGATCTGGCTGAAATGCTTCGACAACGGGTTGATCCAGAACCGCTCCGGAAACTCCGGATCGCGCACGGTGACATGGCCTGCGAGACCCTGATCGAAGCCGTAGCGCGAGAACAGCCGGAACGTCGCGGCGAGACGCTGTTTGCGGTGCAGCCTCTCCTCCTCGAACGTCGCCGCCGGCGTCCGCTCGACCAGGGAGTATTTTTTGGGTTTTTCGACGACCTTGTTCATGGGTGCGGCTCCTTCTCTAGTATTCGAGGTTCTTGTCGAAGACGTCGGCCATCGGCACGCCATGCGCATAGGCATCGAGATTGACCAGCGTCTTGTCGGCCAGCCGTTTGACGTCCTCGCCTCCCGTCCAGGAGACGTGCGGCGTGAGGACGACCTTGGGATGGTGATAGATCGGATCGCCATCCAGCGGCGGTTCGGGATCCGTGACATCGAGCGTGGCGCCGGCGATCCGGCCCTCGTCGAGGGCTTGCAGCAGCGCGGTCTGATCGATGATGCGCCCGCGCGCGACATTGATCAGATGCAGCGACTCCTTGGCCCGCGCCAGCACGTCGGCGTTGATCAGACGGGCCGTCTTCGTCGTCGCCGGCAGCGCCAGGACGAGATGATCGGAGACCTCGACGAGTTGCTCGATGCTGTCGACGGGTTGGATGCCGGGAAGAACGTATGGCCAGGCCGACCGCCTGAGAACCCTGATGTTGACGCCGAACGGCTTGACCCGCGCCGCGACGGCACGACCGATCGCGCCAAAACCCGCGATGCCGATCGTCTTGCCGCTAAGCGATCCCAACGGGGCGATCTTCCACTGCTCACGATTGCGCGGCCGGATCTCGTGGATGCGTTTCTCGAAGCCGAGGATCGCGGCGACAACATATTCCGCGATCGGATCGGCCGAGATGCCGCGGCCGACCGTGACCACGGGCCCGTCGAGCAGCCATGCCGGAAAGAAATCGACGCCCGTCGATGCGGTCTGGACCCAGCGCAGGCCGAACGGCCAGCCTGCTGGCTTCTCCGCTGGCGCCTTCTGCCAACCCGCCAGCGGCCGTGTCAGCAGCACGTCGGCCTCGGGCGCGACCTCCCACGCCGCACGATCGGCGGGATGATCGATGATCAGCGGACGCGACCAGTGCTCGGCCAGCGCGGCACGAACCTCCGCGCCGAGTTGATTGACGATGATCGGCGATCGCACGCTGGTGGAGGCGCGCCGGCTTTCAATTCGAGGAGTGTTCATGTCACGCGTTCATGATGGTAACGAGGCGGACATGCTAGGCGCTGGAAGCAAGATAGTCTTTTCAAAGATCAACGGCATCGGGCAACAACAGGACGACCGGTCTCGACGAGGCGCAAGGATTCGTCTCTGCACGCGGCTCTGTTATTTCCTGCCGGCGATGTCGGGCTGCTGCGCTTTGGGCCGAGCCGCGGCCTCGCCGGCGCGGCGGAACACGGTTTCCATCAGCCATTGCTCGTTGGGAAACTGCTCCGCCCATTCGTCCCAGCCGGAGTGCTTGCGGTATTGGCCGAGACGACCGGACGCCAGCACCTCCTCCCTGCTCACGGAGACGCGGCGGTCGCAATCGGGCGCGACATAGATCGCATCTGCACGGCAATAGAGCTCGCACATGAAGCAGGTCTGGCAATCCTCGACGCGCGCGAGGATGGGCAGGCCGTCGCCGCCGCGATCGAGCACGTTGGCCGGGCAGACTTCGATGCATGCTCCGCAATCGGTGCAGCGCTCCGCGACGATGAGTTCGATCATGACACTGCCTCGAGTTGATCCGGCCGGACGCTTGCTGATGGACGGTCGAGCGCGACCCGGACCTGGTCCAGTCCGCTGCTGAGCAGGCGACCGGCCAATTGCGGATCCTGTGCGGGATAGTCCTCACGCCGATGAAGGCCCCTGCTCTCCTTGCGCGCAGCCGCCGTGGCCACCGACCAGCGCGCCGTGGCCAGCAGCGCCGCGGTTTCGCGCAGCGCGATCGAACCGTCCTGGCCGTGATCCGCTACCTCACGCCACAGGTCTTCCAGGACGCGCGCGGATTCCGTGAGCCCTTTTTCCGTGCGGAACAGATTCTTGTCGAACGGGTGCATCTGAGCGCGCACGACGTCTCTGGCTGACGCAACATCAACGGCCTTGGGCAGACCGCGCGGGCGCAGCCCGGCCCGGCCAAGCGGCCGCAGCTCCGTGAAGCGAGCTTTCGTGCCGCGCGCCACGCGCGCGGCTGCGCGGCCCGCGAAAGTGCCGGACGACAGCGCCCATGCCGAATTGACGTTGCCGCCGCCGGAGATCGCGCCGGCGACCTTCTCGCGCGATGCATTGTCGCCGGCGACGAACAGTCCCGGGACCGACGTCGCGCAATCCAGATCATGCACGCGCACGCCGCCGATGCCACGGATGGTGCCGTCATTGTGCAGCGTGACTTCGAACCGGTCGCGATAGGGATCCACGCCCCAGCGGTCGAACACCAGCGGCACGTTCGGCGAGATCGTATGCAACCGCACCCTGATGTCGTCGGGCAGACGGTCCAGCAAGCAGTAGACCGGCCCGCGCTGCAGTGCCCGGGCAAGACGGACGGTCTGATCGGGACCAAACGGCAGGTCGAGCTCGTTGCCATCGGCGTCGGAGTAGGTCGCAAAGGCATAGGCCATGCTGCGCGTCATCGTGGAATGCGCCGGCGCAATGGTGTAGGCGGCGGTGAACTCCATGCCGGACAGCTCCGCGCCCGCCTCGGCCGCCATGAGGTAGCCGTCGCCGGTATTCGTTCGGGATCCCAACAGATGCGACAGAAAACTGGTCCCGCCCGCCGCGAGCACCACCGCGCCCGCTTCGATCCGATAGCCGCGGCCACCATCCTGCCGGCGCTGCCCGCGCGCACCGCCGATCGATCCATCGGCGCGTGCCAGCAGCTCGATCACGGGCGAATGATCGAGAATAGTGACCCCGTGATTCAGCACGTGCTGGCGAAGCGCCCGCATATATTCCGGCCCGCGCACCGCGCGGTAGTTCACTCTGCCCTCGTCGTCCACGCCGAATTTGTAGGACGGGGCAAGCGTCGGCAGCGTGCGCCAGGTCTGGTCGAGGATGCGATACATCCATTCAGCTTCGCCAAGGCCGAGCCCGGCGGCGACGCGATTGGCGACAACGGCGTCCCGCGCCGTGGGAGGGTCCGGCGGCACCCACCAATGGCCCGGCCCCGCAGCGGCGGTGACGCCACTGGTGCCGCAATAGCCCTTGTCAGCCAGGACCACCCTCGCCCCCGCCTGCGCCGCAGAGACCGCTGCCCATGCGCCGGCCATTCCGCCGCCGACGATCAGCACGTCAGCCGTGATCGACAGCTCTTCGAGCGAGGACGACACCATGATCTCCGTGTTATCTCGCGCACCCGCCTGACACGCTTGTCGTCGCCGACGTGCGGTCCGGTTGGCGCAAACTTCAATGACCGAACAGCCGATAGCTCCGATCGGCCGCCCGGAGGTGCCGGTTCTCATCGGTCCAGCCGACCGCGCGCCGATAACTTCCCAACACGGCGGCTTCCTTCAGTGCGGCCACATCGACCGCTTGTGGCGCCTCGGCAAAGGGCGAAACAAACAGCGCATCTTCCGGACAATAGAGCTCGCACAGGAAGCAGGTCTGGCAGTCGCCCTGGCGGGCGATGACGGGAATGCCGTCGGTCTTGTCGAAGACGTTGGTCGGGCACACGTTGACGCAGATGTCGCAGGCCGTGCACCGCTCGGTATCGATGACCTCGATCATTCGGCGGCCTCCGAATATTGGGAAGACGCCAGCGGACGCGTCGATGTCCAGACGTCGTCCAGCCCGCCGGTCGTCACGAGGTGCAGGTAGCGATCATCCGGCTCAGGATAATCGTCGCGGCGATGCATTCCCCGGCTTTCCTGGCGCGCCAGCGCGCTGCGATACATCCAGCGCGCGGTCGCAAGCATGGCAGCGGCCTCGCGTCCACGCAGCAGCTCCTGGTCGTCCGGCGCATCGGCGCGCGACGCCTCGGACCACAGGCCATCCAGACGACGCAGAGAGTCGCCCAGTCGCCCGGCCTCGCGGAAATAATTCAGCTCGTAGGGGAACACCTCGTCCTGAACGCTCCGCGCAAGCGCGCCGCCGTGCAACGGCGGCCCGCTGCGGGCGTGCAAACCAACCGTGCCGCGTCGGAACGCCCGACGCCCGATCGTCGTGCCCAGTTGACGCGCAAACCGGGCGGCGCCCTCGCCGGCCCAATAGCCCGAAGACATCGCCCAGGCCGCGTTGTGGCTGCCGCCGCCGGTGAAGCCGCCGCAGATCAGCTCGCGGGTCGCAGCATCGCCTGCCGCATAGAGGCCCGGAACGGTGGTCGCGCAACTGTCGTCGACGATGCGCAGACCGCCCGTCCCGCGAACGGTCCCCTCGAGGCGAAGCGTGATCGGGAAACGTTGCGCGAAGGGATCGATGCCGGTGCGGTCGAACGGGAGAAAGAAGTTCGGCTGGGACGCGCGCATGTGCCGTTGGGTCTCGGCATCGGCCCGGTCGAGTTGGGCATAGACAGGCCCCTGCCGTAGCGCGCGCGCAATGACCGAGCGGCCACCCTTCGACGACGCTCCGGGAATGACGCTGCCCTGCTGATCCGTAAAACTCGCCCAGCTGTAGAACAGGGTCTTGGTCACCGATCCGAAGGCCGGCGAGATCGCGTAGGCGTTGGAGAACTCCATGCTGGTGAATTCCGCACCCGCTTCCGCCGCAAGGAGATAGCCGTCACCGGTCAGCACATTCGAGCCCAGCGTCTTGCTGAGGAATGCGCATCCGCCGGTTGCGATCACCACGGCCTTGGCGTTGACCACCCAGCGGTCGCCTTTCTGGCGACGCAGGCCCGCAGCGCCGGCAACCACGCCGCTGCTATCGACCAGCAGCTCGAGCGCCGGCGAATGATCGAGGATGGTGACGCCGGCCTGTTTGGCCCGCTTGCGCATCAGGCGCATGTATTCGGGGCCCTGCAGCGAATTCCGCTGCGGCCTGCCGTCGTCATCGGCGGGATAAGGATAGCCCCAGTCGGCAAGCTGATTGCTCTGGACGTAGGTCCGGTCCAGCACCCGCGCCATCCAGCGGCGATCCTGGAGATAGCCGCCCAGCTTCTCGCGGCTGGCCATCGCCGCCTCCCGACGTTCGGGAGCGGGGTCGACGTACCACACGCCGGTGCCGGCCGCCGCGGTCGCCCCTGACGTGCCGCAAAATCCCTTGTCCGCCAGCACGACGCGTGCGCCATACCTGGCGGCACTGATCGCGGCCCACGTCCCGGCGGGACCGCCACCGAGCACCAGCACATCGGCGTCGAACACGATCGATCCTGCCGAACTCGACAGCTTCTCGGCGCGGCCAGATGAATTCGTCATCGCTCGTCTCCGGATTGAATCTGTTCAGAACGCCGGGATCTGTCCGGGCAATTTGTCCTTGATGAGCTGGCGGACCGTATCGTTCTGATAGGCGCGCACCAGCTTCGCCACCCAGGGAGCATCCTTGTCCTTCTCGCGAACGGCGATGAAGTTGTTGTAGGGATTGTTGACCGAGGACTCGATCGCGATCGAATCCTTGCCCGGGATGAGGCCCGCCGGGACGGCGTAGTTCGTGTTGATGACGGCGGCGTCGACGTCATCCAGGCTACGCGGCAGCTGGGCGGCGTCGATCTCCCGGATCTTGAGCTTTTTGGGATTTCCGGTCACATCGAGCGCGGTCGGCAGGATCCCTACCCCGTCCTTCAGCGCGATCAGCTTCTCCGCCTCAAGCAGCCGCAAGGCGCGGCCGCCATTCGACGGATCGTTCGGGATGCCGATCGAAGCACCGTCCTTGATCTCGGCAACCGATTTCGCCTTCCGGGAATAGAGCCCGATCGGGGCGACGATCGTCTCGCCGACGGCAACGATCTTGTATCCGCGCGTCTTGATCTGGTTATCCAGGAAAGGCTTGTGCTGGAAGGCATTGGCGTCGAGATCGCCGACATCGAGCGCGGCATTGGGCAGCAGATAGTCGTTGAAGACGACGACTTGGACATCGAGGCCATCCTTGGCGGCGATCTCCTTGACCTTGGCCCAGACGATTTCGGAATCGCCACCCGATATCCCGACCTTGATCTTCTGATCCGCGGAAGCCGGCGCCGTGAACAAGGCAACGGCGGCCATCACGAGGAACAAGCGACGCTTCATGATCTATGTTCTCCTAGTCGAGCGATATGATTGATCGAGACGGCTACCCGACGCGGGCAACCAGGATATCCGCCGCCGCACCGGCGAATTCGGCGGACATATCGTGGAAGGCGACACGCTCCCGAACCGTCGCGACGCGCGGCTGATGGCTTGACGTCTTCGCACCCCGTCGATCCCGGCAAGACCGACCGATCGCGCGCGCAAACCGCGGCGAGCCAGCAATCTCCGCCGCCTGAATCTTGCTGCTCGCCGCGAACGCAAGGCTCATGTGATCGACGTCGATGACATAGATCATGGCGTCATGTCCTCGCGCCGCGCGTGCTCTCAGCTGCTGAACCCGGCCGGAATGAACGCCGGCTGCTTCTCCTCGATGAACTGCTTCACCTCGGGCGAATTGAACACCTGGATGAAGGCTTTCAGCCGCGGATCGTCCTTCTTGTCTGGCCGAGCCGTGAAACGCAGCACCAGGCCCTCGTCGACGGTGCGATCGATGATCAACGCCGATTTCGGGTCGCCGCCGGCCGGAATGAGATAGGTGATGTTGACGAGCGCCAGCGTCACGTCGTCGAGCGAACGATAGGTCTGCGCCGGGTCGAGCTCGACGATCTTGAGGTTCTTGGGATTGTCGGTGATATCGAACTTGCTGACCGAAAAGCCCTTGCCGGGCGCGAGCTTGATCAGCCCGGCCCGCTCCAGCAGGATCAGACCGCGGGCCCCGTTGAGCGGCTCGTTCGGAATGGCGACGCTGTCGCCCGACTTGATCTCGTCGAGTGTCTTGATCTTCTTCGAGAACAGGCCGACCGGCGCGATGACGCCGACCTTGTCGACCTGCACCAGATTGAAGCCGCGCTGCTTGTTCTGAAGCGCAAGGTAGGTCGCATGCTGGAACAGATTGGCGTCGACGTCGCCGCTGTTGACGACTTCGTTCAACGCCACCCAGTCCGACAGCTCCACGATCTTGACGTCCTGCCCCTTCTCCTTGGCGAGCTTGGCGGCAAAGGACGCCAATTGCGCGACAGGGCCGGCGCTGGTCGCGATCTTCAGCGGTTCACCGGCAAGGGCCGCCGCTGTGAATGCGAGCCAAAGGCCCGCAGCTTGTGCGGTAAGACGAAGGATTCTCATGACTTCCAATTCCCGTTTCAATTCGGATGACGCGTTTCACGCCGCCTTGCGCGCGCCGGCCTCGGCATGCGCCAGCGCCTGGCCGAGATCCGCCAGAATGTCGTCGGGATGCTCGATCCCGACCGACAGGCGGACATAGCCGGGCGTGACGCCGGCGGCGAGCTGCTCGGCCGCGGTGAGTTGCTGATGCGTCGTCGACGCCGGATGAATGGCCAGCGAGCGCGCGTCGCCGATATTGGCGACATGATAGAACAGCTTGAGTGCGTCGATGAACCGCCGGCCGGCTTCGACGCCCCCCTTCAGCTCGAAGCCGACCAGCCCGCCAAAACCGCCCTTCAGATAGGCGTCCGCACTGCGCCGGTTCTCCCCGCTTTGCAGTCCGGGGAAGATCACGCTCGCGACCGAGGCGTGCTTGGCGAGAAAGTTCGCGACCTTCACCGCGTTCTCATTGTGCTGCCGGATCCGCAGTGGCAGGGTCTCGATGCCCTGGATGAACTGGAACGCGTTCTGCGGCGCGATCGATGCGCCGAGATCACGCAGCAGCTTGACGCGGGCGCGCAGGATGTAGGCGATCGGGCCGAGCGGCTTCGCGGCTTCCGTCCAGATCGCGCCATGATAAGCCTCGTCAGGCTTGTTCAGCAGCGGGAAGCGCTCCGCATGCGCGGCCCAGTCGAAATTGCCGCCGTCGACGATGGCCCCGCCAATGGCGGTGCCGTGGCCGCCGATATACTTGGTGGTTGAATAGACCACCACCGCGGCGCCGTGCTCGAACGGACGCGCGATCAGCGGCGAGGCCGTATTGTCGAGAATGAGCGGCACGCCCAGCGAACGGCCAATGTCCGCGACCTCCTTGATCGGGAATACGTTCAGCTTGGGATTGGGAAGCGTCTCGCCGAAATAGGCGCGCGTCTTCGCGTCGGTTGCGCGGCGGAAATTCTCGGGGTCCGCGGGATCGACGAACCGGACCTCGATGCCGAACTGCTTCAGCGTCTGCGAAAGCAGCGTCCAGGTCCCGCCGTAGAGATCGGTCGACGACACGATGTTGTCGCCGGCCTGCGCGATGTTGAAGATCGCGAAGGCTGACGCCGTCTGTCCGGAGGCAACCGCGAGGGCAGCCGCCCCGCCCTCGAGTGCGGCAAGCCGGTCCTCGAAAGCCTGCTGGGTCGGATTGCCGATGCGGGTGTAGATTGGCCCGAGTTGCTCGAGCGCGAACAGGCGCGAGGCGTGGTCCGTGTTTTCGAACTGGAATGACGTGGTCTGATAGATCGGAACCGCCACCGCACCGGTGGCAGGGTCGGTGCGGTACGATCCACCGTGCAACGCGAGCGTCTCGAAGTTCCGGGTCTCCAACGTCATCTGCAATTCCCTTATCTCATCTCGAGAGCGCGCGTCGTGCGCGGCAAGCCATGCTTGTCGAGGAAAATGATGCGGGCGGATTCTGCGGCTGTCGAGCGTGTCCGGAAAATAGCGATGCGCGTGCTGCGTCACCGTCGCTTCGTAACGCGTTTCTTTCGGCTCCTTCGCCGAATTGGAAACAAACTCGCTCGCGCGAAATGTTAAAAATGGCCACGCGGAGCGGATCTGCTTCGCAATTGATGATCGGGCCCCGACCATGACGAGACCGCGCGAGCTGCGTTTCAACGCCTTCAACAAGACTGCGCCGAGCCACAATTGGGCCGGCCTGTGGTCTCATCCGCGCGACGCATCGATCGATTACAACACGCTCGAATATTGGACCGACTACGCCAGGACCGCCGAACGAGGGTTGCTCGACGGCATCTTCCTGGCGGATGTGTTCGGCGTATACGATGTCTATGGCGGCAATGCCGAAGCTGCCGCACACCATGGCGTGCAACTTCCCAACGCGGACCCGACACTGCTGGTGTCCGCGATGGCGCTCGTCACCCGCCACCTCGGCTTCGGCATCACCTCGAACCTGACCTTCGAGCATCCCTATCAACTGGCGCGCACGTTTTCGACGCTCGACCATCTGACCAGGGGCAGGATCGGCTGGAACATCGTCACCGGCTATCTCGACAGCGGCGCGCGCGGCATGGGGCTTCCGGCCGGCCGCGCCCATGATGATCGTTATGACGCGGCCGAGGACTTCCTCACCGCGGCCTACAAGCTGTGGGAGGGAAGCTGGGAGGACGACGCCGTCCGCCGTGATCGCGACAGGCGCATTTTCACCGACCCCGCAAAGCTCCACCGCGTGCTGCACGAGGGCCCCTATTTCAAGGTCGACGGCATCCATCTCGCCGAGCCCTCGCCGCAGCGGACGCCATTGCTGTATCAGGCGGGCACCTCGAAACGCGGTCGCGCCTTCGCGGCCCAGCATTCGGAAGCGATCTTTCTCAATGGCCAGACCAAGCCGATCCTGGCGCGCTCAGTCCGCGAGATCCGCGAGGCGGCCAAGGCCCATGGCCGCGATCCCTATGACATCCGCATGTTTGCCGGCGCGACCGTGATCGTGGCGCCGACGCGCGCCGAGGCCAACGATCTGCTCGAGGACTATGCGCGGCACGTCGACCAGACCGGCCAGCTCGCCTTGTTGTCGGGCTGGACCGGCATCGACTTCTCGACCTACCGGCCCGACCAACCGATCGAATATGTCGAGAGCAACGCCATCCAGTCGATGGTCGAGAATTTCACGGTGCGAAGCGAGCGGCCGGTCAAGGTCGGCGACCTCGCGAAGCTCAGCCGCGCCGGCGCCCGCTCGCCCTTCGTGGTCGGCTCGCCGCAGGACGTCGCCGACGAGCTGATCGCGTGGGCGGACGAGACCGATGTCGACGGCTTCAACCTGTTCCGCCTGGTCGCGCCGGAGTCGCTGAACGCCTTCGTCGATCTCGTGGTACCGGAGCTGCAATCGCGCGGGGTCTACAAGACCGCCTATCGCGACGGCACGCTGCGCGAAAAGCTGTTTCCGGGGCGCGGCCCGCGGCTGCACGGCACGCATCCCGGCGCGCGTTTCCGGCGTTTGCCTGCGATGGCCGCGGCCCAATCCGACGCGGCCGAATAGCGGCGCGAATCTCACGCCTGCGTGCGATGTTCGCGGAATGCCGCCGCGATGGCTCCCAGCGCGGCCCGCGACCGGCGGTCGGTCAAGGACGAATGAAGCACCACCTCGGACGGTGGCAGCCTGGGAAGCCCGAGCCTGGCGCCGACGTCGATGGTGCCTGCCGGCGCGATCCGATACGACAGCGGCGCAATCGCAAGCCCCGCCACGACGGCGGCATGGACCGCCGAGGAGCCCCCGCCCAGGAACACCTCGATCCATTTGATGCCGGCCGCATCCAGCGCCTGTGTCGCAACATTGCGGACACCACAGGTCGGGGCCAGCGCGGCGAGACGCAAAGGCTCTCCCGGCCGGTGCTCGAACCCTTGCGCTGCAAACCAGCCGAAGCGCTCGTGCGCCAGCGTCTCGCCATCGCGGCGATCGTCCTCGCGCTGGACGATGGCTGCGTCCAACCGCCCCTGATCGAACAGGTCGAGAAGGTTGCGCGAATTGTCGAGCTGGACCTCGATGGTCAGATTCGGATCGTGCGCGTGCAGCCGTGACAGCAGGCCCGGGACTTCCGGGCCCGCGACATGCGCTGCAATACCAAGGCCGAAATGGCGCGGCGGCGCGTTGAGCCCGGCGAGTGCGCGCTCGTGCGCCGCGATCAGCTCCCGCGCCCCTTGCAGAAACGCCGTCCCCTGCGCCGACAGCCGCACCGATCGCGGCGTGCGTTCGAGCAATCGATGCCCGACGCGATCTTCCAGCCGCTTCAGCTTGACGCTGATCGCCCCTTGCGTGGTCCCCAGCGCTTTGGCGGCCCTCGTAAAACTGTGAAGGTCCGCCACCATCACAAAGGCTCTGACGGCATCGACATCGAGCGAGAGCATTGCATCATCCGGCTTTGTTGTCTCTGAAATCTATATTGATCGGATTTTGTTGTGGTCAAGGGGCCCCTATGTTCGCCCCGCCTGACACGGACATGCGCACGGGACACCATGCTTTCCCGGAGCGAGCGACGTCGCGCGCCCTCGCCGGCAATCCGCAAGACAATTGGAGGTTACAGCCTTGACGGTCTCACCATCACGACGAAACACGATCGCGCTGGCCGCAGCGTGCCTCGCGTCCCTCATGTTCGGCCTGGAAATCTCTAGCGTTCCGACGATTCTTCCCACGCTGGAGACAGTGCTGCATGCCAATTTCCAGCAACTGCAGTGGATCATGAATGCCTACACCATCGCGGTCACGACCGTTCTGATGGCGACCGGGACGCTGGCGGATCGCTACGGTCGAAAGCGGGTGTTCGTCGTCAGCATCGCCGTGTTCGGCCTGGCTTCGCTGATCTGCGGACTGGCGGAGGACGCGCTCCTGCTCATCGTGAGCCGCTTCCTTCAGGGCATGAGCGGCGGCGCAATGCTGATCTGCCAAGTCGCGGTCCTCTCGCATCAATTTCAGGAGAGCGCACCGCGCGCACGCGCCTTCGCCGCCTGGGGCATCATTTTTGGCATCGGGCTTGGCTTCGGACCGATCATCGGCGCGGCGATCGTCGCGGTCTCCGGCTGGCAATGGGTATTCCTGATCCACGCATTCATCGCGATCGTCACGATCGCGCTTGCCGTTACGGGCGTGCGGGAGTCCCGCGATCCCGAGGCAAAGCACCTCGACATCGCAGGCATCGTGACGCTTTCGACGTCGGTCTTCTGCGTCGCCTTCTACATCACGGAAGGCCCCGACTTCGGCTTCGGCAGCCTGACCGGCGTGGCGATCGTCGCGACGGCCCTTCTCAGCCTCGTTGCCTTCGTGCTGGTCGAGCTGCATCGCGCGCGGCCGATGTTCGACTTCTCGGTGTTCCGGATACGCGCGTTTTCAGGGGCTCTATTGGGATCGGCCGGCATGAACTTCAGCTTCTGGTCCTTCATGATCTATCTGCCGATCTTCTTTCGTAGCGCGCTTGGTTACGACAATCTCACGGCCGGTCTCGCTCTGCTGACCTACACGCTCCCGACGCTGGTGATTCCGCCGCTCGGCGAAAGGATATTGCTGCGGTTCGGTGGCGGCATCGCCATTCCCCTCGGCCTGTTCGTCATCGGCCTCGGCTTCTTATCGATGTGGGTTGGCAGCGGCGTCGAGCATGTCACCTGGCTGACGCTGGCGCCAGGATGTCTACTTGCGGGCATAGGCCTCGCCCTCACCAACACGCCCGTGACCAACGTCACCACGGGGGCTGTGTCGAGCACACGGGCCGGCATGGCGTCGGGCATCGATATGAGCGCCCGCATGATTTCACTGGCGATCAACATCGCCTTGATGGGCTTCATCCTGATCGCAGGCATTTCCTCTTGGCTTCGCAGCGCGCTGCCCGGTGGGCTCGATGCCGATCGTCTCCAATATCTCGCGGAACGCATCGCCGGCGGCACCAGCCGCCTGTCTGATATCCCCGAGCTGAGCCTCCTTCCGGCAGCGGATGCTGCCGTGCAGGACGCACTGATCCATGGTTTCAGGCTCGTGATGCTCTATGGCGGGCTATCCGTCTGGATCATCGCCCTGGCGAGTTTCCTGATCTTTGGCGAAAGCTTTGCCACACGGAAGCGTACCGCGTCGAACTGCGCTGAGCCGCGTTGTGTTCCTCGCTCATCACCCTGATCGGATGCGTCCAGGCAGTGCACCGCGACAACGTCTTTTCCGCACCGACAACTCCATTCTCAATTCTCAACACGCGAGAGCATGTTCGTTCCCTTCTGCGCCGGACTGCGAAATTGCCACGCAGACCCGTTTACCGGCAAAGTGACTCGTCCCGGTCTCCCCAGACAGAGGCCGAGACGGCAAGGTAGTTACGTTGAACCGGATATTCGAAATGCATCACCTCACGTTCCGCCTGCGAGCCCTCGCCGCGGCTGCGCTCGGCTTCCTTGCCATGGCCTCCATTCAGCCCGCGATGTCCGAGGAGCTTCGCATCGGCTATCAAAAATCCTCGACCCTCACGGCGATCCTGAAGACGAACGGGGAACTGGAGAAGGCGCTAGCGCCACTCGGCGTCACCATCTCCTGGCACGAATTCACCAGCGGCCTGCCGCTACTGGAAGCCATCAACATCGGCAGCATCGATTTCGGCGCTGACGTCGCCGACACGGTGCCGATCTTTGCGCAAGCCGCCGGCGCCAAGCTCGCCTATGTCGCCGAAGAGGCCGCCTCCCCGGCGGCCCAGGCAATCGTGGTGCCAGAAGCTTCGGCCATCAAGACCATTGCCGAACTCAAGGGCAAGAAGATCGCGGTGACCAAGGGCGCCGGCAGCCATTACCTGCTGCTTGCGGCACTGGCGAAATCGGGGCTGAGCTTCAAGGACATCACGCCGGCCTATTTGACACCGGCGGATGGTCGCGCAGCCTTCGTCAGCAACAATGTTGATGCCTGGGTCGCCTAGGATCCGTTCCTGACCAGTGCCCTGCACCAGACGAAGGGTCGGATCCTGTCGGATGGCAGCAATGGCCTTGCAAGCTATCAGCGCTATTACCTCGCTTCGGCCGCCTATGCGGACAAGCATGCCGAAGTGCTCAACCTGATCTTCGCAAAGCTCTCCGAGACCGGCAAATGGGTGAAGGCCCAGCCGAAGGACGCGGCGACATTGCTCGCCGGGCTCTGGGGCATCGATGCGGCAACAGTCGAGGAGGCCAACAGCCATCGCTCCTATCAGGTCGGCGCGGTCACCGGCCCGGGCCTGTCGGAGCAGCAGCGCATCGCCGATGCATTCCACGCCGAAGGCCTGATTCCCGTGAAGATCGACACCACCGCCATCAAGATCTGGTCCCCGAAGGGGTCTTGATCTCCGCCACTTTCAAGCTGCCGACTTTCGGAAAATTCATGCCGCAACGCCAACTGCACCTGAACGTCAATCTGCTTCACTCCGGCGTCTACCCATCGGCCTGGCGCCTGCCGGACAGCGACCCGCGCGCCTTCTTCGATCTCGGTCATTATGTGCGGGTGGCGCAGATTGCCGAGCGCGGGAAGTTTGACGCCATCTTTCTCGCGGACTCGCCGGCCGTAAACGATCGCATCGACTACCGATCGTTTACATCGCTGGAGCCGACCATCATTCTGGCAACGGTCGCCGCCGCGACAACGCACGTGGGACTGATCGGGACGGTGTCCACGACCTATAATGAGCCCTACAACATTGCGCGCCGCTTCGTGACGCTCGACCACGCCAGTGGCGGCCGCTCAGGATGGAATGCGGTGACGACGGCGGATGCCGCCTCAAGCCGCAATTTCGGCCTCACCGGTGCCCTGGAGCACAAGGCTCGCTACGAGCGCGCCAAGGAATTCACCGATGTCGTCCACGCCCTGTTCGACAGCTGGGAGGACGACGCCTTCGTCGGCGACAAGGCGAGCGCCAGGTTCGTGGATGTTTCGAAAGTGCATCCGATCGCTCATCGCGGCCCGCATTATTCGGTCGCCGGCCCCCTGAACGTGCCACGCTCGCCGCAGGGACGACCAGTCACGGTGCAGGCGGGCGGCTCCAGTGACGGCCGCGATTTCGCGGCGGCCTATGCAGAAGCAGTGTTCACGCTCGCCCAGAGCATTGAGGAAGGCGTCGCGTACGCACGCGATCTGCGCACGCGGGCCGCGGCTTACGGGCGCCCCGGCGATTCCATCGTCACTCTGCCGGGACTTGCGACCGTCATCGGCAGCACCGAGGCCGAGGCGAAGCGGCGGCAGGACGAACTCTGGGAGCTGGTGCCGGTCGAATACAGCCTGGCGCGTCTTGCCGGCACGCTTCAGATCGATCCCGCCCTGCTCGAGCTCGACAAGCCCCTGCCCGACCCTCTGCCCTTACCTGTCAACGCCAATCACACCATGTTCCAGGGTACGGTGAACCTCGCGCGGCGCGGCAACCTCACCGTCCGTCAATTGATCCGTGCGCTCGGCGGCGGCGTCGGCCATCGCATCATCGTCGGCACGCCGGAGCAGATCGCCGACGACATCGAGGCCTGGTTCAGGGCCGGCGCCGCCGACGGTTTTAATCTGATGCCGGACGTTCTGCCCACGGGGCTGGAGACCTTCGTCGATAGCGTCGTACCCATCCTGCAAGAGCGCGGATTGTTCCGGACCGAATACACCGGCACGACGCTGCGCGAGCATCTTGGTCTGCCGCGGCCCGCGAGCCGCTTCGCGAAGCGAGCGCCGGCGGTCGCGTCAGCCTGATTCACCCGAGCGACTGGGCCAGCTTCCCGGAAGGCCCGGTCGATTGCCGGGCGCGCACACGGGGGATGACCTCGTGCGCAAAGCGCCGCATCTCGGCCTCGAACGGCTGGAATTGCAGCATGAACAGCTCGATGCCGGCGGCATGGAAAGCCTCGATGCGCTCCGCAACCTCGGCGTAGCTGCCGACGAGCCCCGCGGCCGTCCCGCCATTGCTACCGACGCGCGGCGTCTTCTGCATCGTCTGCATCATCACGACCTTCGGATCGGTGTTCTGCTTCTGGATGGCTTTCATCGGCGCATCCTTTGCCGCCAGGCTCAGCAGCCGCTCATAGGCGGCCTGCGCCTGCTCGCGGGTCTCGCGCGCGACGACAAAGGCAGACAGACCGAAGCGCAATGCGGGCGCCGAACCGCGTGGACGGGCCGCGACATCCGCGATCAGGCCGGCGACATCGTCGAGCGGCTGACCGTTGATGAACCAGACGTCGCCTTGGCCGGCGACGAGATCACGCGCGGGCCCGGATTCTCCGCCGACATAGATGAGGGGGCGATTGCGGTAGAGGCTGGTCGGCCGCAGTGCATAGTCTGAGACGCTGAAGTGATCGCCGCCGAAATTGAGGCGTTCACCCTCCATCAGGCGGGACACCACGGATATCCATTCCTTGCCGTAGGCATAACGCGCATCATGCTCCGGAAAGCCGATCCCTGCCTTTTCCAGCTCCGGACGGTTCCAGGCATTGACCAGATTGATCGCAAACCGGCCGCGGCTGATGTTCTCGATCCCGAGCGCGAGCTTTGCCAGCACCACGGGATGATAGAGATACGGCTTGATCGCAGCGATGATCTCGATGCGCGTGGTCAGCGCCGCGATTGCAGCTGCAGCGCTCCACGCTTCGAGCTGATCGAGATCCTCCTGATGCGGGTTAATCGTGTGCTGCGCGATCAGCGTGGAATCGTAGCCAAGCTCCTCGGCCGCCAGGATGAGATCCCGGTTGCGCTCCCAGGATGCATCGTAGGGCTCTTCCGGGTCCTGATGCGCGGCACGCGGCCCGTGCACCAGCGCCCAGATGCCGAAGCGAAGAGGTGCGGTCGTCATCGTGCTCTCCCGTGAATCCCTTGGACCTGAGGCGTTCTCGCCAATGCCTGGCGCAAGATCAAGCAGACGAGACATCAAAAGATTTTCTTTGTCGCGCATGCGCGCTGCGACGACAGCGGATCACTCCGGACCGAACGACAATTGAAATACCGCTCTATTTCTGTCGGCTCGATTTCATGGGACATTTTGCGGCGACGGCAAGTCACCGGCGTCGCACCTGCTGCGTCGATTGCAGTGCGTGAAACGAGGTCTCGGGTCTTGAGCAATATCGAACTGAGCGACATCGACCGCGCGACGCTCGACGACAAATCGACGTCACAGACAGGCGATGGCACACGCGCTCCGACCTCGATCAGAATCAAGCTTGGCCCGCGTGGTCACCAGCTCCTCTCGTGGCTCGCACCCGCGGTGCTGGTTATCGTCTGGGAATGGCTGGCGCAGGCCGGATGGCTCTCGCCCCAAGTACTTCCCGCGCCAAGCAAGGTGATCCGGACCGCGTTCAAGCTGGCGACCACCGGAACCCTGTTGAACGATCTCGGCGTCAGCCTGTTGCGCGCGGCGGCGGGATTCGCGATCGGATCGGTCGTAGGCGCCGCACTTGGCACGCTTGTCGGCTTCTCGAAGATCGCGGAGGCTGCGATCGACCGCAGCGTGCAGATGATCCGCGCCGTGCCGTTTCTGGCTGTCCTGCCGCTCGTCATCGTCTGGCTCGGCGTCGGCGAGACGCAAAAGATCTTCCTGGTCGCGCTCGGCGTCACCTTCCCGATCTACATCAACACCGTGCTCGGCATCCGCCAGGTCGATCCGAAGCTGCTCGAGCTCGGCCGCGTCCAGGGCCTGAGCTCGATCGAGCTGATCCGCCGGATCATCCTGCCCGGTGCGCTGCCGTCGATCCTGACCGGCATCCGCTATGCGCTGGCGACGGCGTGGCTCGCGCTGGTCGTGGCTGAAACCATCGGCGCGCAATCGGGCATCGGCTTTCTCGCCATGGACGCGCGTGAATTCCTGCGCACCGACGTGATCGTGCTGACGATCGTGATCTATGCACTGATCGGCGTCGCGGCCGACGCCATCGCACGCTTCCTCGAACGCCGCCTGCTCGCCTGGCATCCGAATTACGGAGCACAGCGATGAACATTCATGTCGCGCCGCGATCGCGCACCTCTTTCGAATCCGGTCCGGCGGTCGTCGTCAGCAACCTCGTGCGCAGCTACGGCAGCCGCGTGGTCATCGACAGGCTGAACCTGCGGATCGAACGCGGCGAATTCGTCGCCCTGCTCGGCGAAAGCGGATGCGGCAAGACCACGTTGCTGCGCGCGCTCGCCGGCCTCGATTCGATTCAGGCCGGGCGCATCGTGGCACCGCGCCGGCCGGCCGTCGTGTTCCAGGAGCATCGGCTGCTGCCGTGGGACAGCCTCTGGCGCAACGTCTCGCTCGGCTTGCGGCTGCAGCATGCACGCGAACGCGCCGCCGAAGCGCTGACCGAGGTCGGCCTCGGCGACCGGCTCGATGACTGGCCGCGCAACCTGTCCGGCGGACAGGCCCAGCGTGTGGCACTTGCCCGCGCCCTGGTCCAGCAACCCGAGCTCCTGTTGCTCGACGAGCCCTTTGCCGCGCTGGATGCGCTTAGCCGCATCCGCATGCATCAGCTCGTTCGCGAGCTCGTCGCCAATCATCAGCCGGGCGTTCTGCTGGTCACCCACGATGTCGACGAGGCCATCGCGCTGGCCGACCGCATCCTGGTGATGCGGAACGGTGCCATTGCGTTCGAGCACCGCGCCGTGCGCGACGCATCGACGACGATTTCCCGCGCGGAGCTCCTCGGCGAGCTTGGCGTGAACTCTCATTCCACCAACTAGGTTACCGGAAGGCTCCTATGTCTCGCTCCTCGATCGCCAAACCGTCCCGGCGCAGCTTCCTTGGCACGGCAGCCTTCGGCGTCGGCGCGCTTGCCGGCATGACCATCGGCGATTTCGCCCATGCCGCCCCCGGTCGTACCACGGACACCGTGCGCATCACCTGGGGTCTCGGCGGCCTCAACGTGATCGCCAAGGAGCGCGGTGAATTCGAGAAGGTCCTGGCCAAGGATGGTATCAAGGTCGAGTGGCTTGGCCCGTTCCCGAACCATGCGCCAACCTTGCAGGCGGTGACCGGCGGCAGCGCCGACTTCAGTTTTGGCGGCAGCACCACGCCGGCACTGGCCGCGATCATCGCCGGCTCTCCGCTGGTATTCACGCAGTTCGTCGTCTACGAACCACGCACCACGGCGATCATCGCCAAGGACGGCTCCGGCATCGACAAGATCGAGGACCTCGTCGGCAAATCGGTCGCGGTGAACCGCTCCGGCCTCGGCGAGTTCCTACTGGTCGCAGCACTCGAGAAGCACAAGGTCGACCGCTCCGCGGTGAAGTTCGTTTATCTCAATCCGCCGGACGCGGCACCCGCACTTGCTTCCGGCAAGGTGGACGCCTGGTCGATGTGGAGTCCCGGCGTCGATATCGCCCGGCTCGAATACAAGGCGCACGACCTTTTTCTGGAAGGACGCGATCTCGATTTCCAGATCGATTACACGTCCTATCTCACCACCCGCAAATTCGCGACCGACAATCCCGCGCTGGTGCGCGCCGTCAACGCCGCGTTTCGTGCCGAAGGCAAATGGATCTCCGAGAATGCCAGGGAGGCCGAATACATCGCGCAGAAGATCGGCAAATACAGCGACGCCGTCCGCGACCAATTCATCGCGCTCAAGCGCCAGTACCGCTACTTCGCCGTCAATGATGAGCAGTTCGTCGGCGAGCTGCAAAAGGCCGCCGACTGGCTCGTCGCCCGCAAGGTTCTGCCCGAACCGGTCAAGGTGACCGATCACCTCGCGCAGCTCTGAGACCACTTCAACAGGCCAGGACAATGAACAAATCCGTATCCGCCCCCTCCCTGAACGCGTCAGAGCCGCTCAAGACCGGCTCGCCGGAACTGGAGGCGCTGCTCAACCAGATCGCAGAGGGCGCGAGCGTACGCGAACGCGATCGCGCGCTGCCCTTCGAGGTGATCGACCTCATCCGCCGCGCCCGTCTCGGCGCATTGCGGCTTCCCGTGAATGCCGGCGGCGCCGGCAGCACGATCCGCGATCTCTTCGCCTTCGTCATCCGCCTCGGCGAGGCCGATGCCAATGTCGCGCATATCCTGCGCAATCATTTCAGCGTGGTCGAGCGGCTGGTGCGCACGCCCAAGGATGAGCAGAGCCGTGACTGGCAGAGGGCGGTCGCGGAAGGCGCGATCATCGGGCTTGCCACGACCGAACTCGAAAGCCCCCGCGTCGGCAACGTGACGCCGGGCACGACCTTTACACCCGATGGCAGCGGCGACTACCTGCTGAACGGCACCAAATATTACAGCACCGGCACGCTGTACTCGGATTACGTCCTGGTCCGCGCGGCCGATCCATCGGGGGCGACCGGCGCAACGATCGTCCCGATCAAGCGCGAGGGCATCGAGCTGGTCGACGATTGGGACGGGCTCGGGCAGCGGCTCACCGCGACCGGCACGACCCACTTCCACAATGTGAAAGTCAGGCGCGAGGAAGTGGTCTTCGACGAGCCCGACTCCGGCTATGGCGTGCCCTACTCCAACACGTTCGCCCAGCTGTTCCTGACTGCGGTCGTTGCCGGCATCGCGCGAGCGACCCTGCGCGACGCCACGGCCCTCATCCATTCCCGCAAGCGCACCTTCTACTACGCGCCGACCGAGATCCCGACCGACGATCCCCTGCTTCAACAGACCGTCGGCCAGATCGCCAGCGGCGCCTTCGCGGCCGAAGCCGTGGTGCTGGCCGCCGCCGAAGCACTCGACGTCGCGACTGACGCGTTCGACGCCGGTGCCGCCAATGCGGCGGAAGCGGCCCACACCGCCGCCCTGCTCTCGGCCAAGGCCAAGATCATCGCGGACGATTTCGCCATCCGCGGCGGCAGCCTGCTGTTCGACGTCGGCGGCGCTTCCGCGACCAAGAAGGTCACCAATTTCGACCGCCACTGGCGCAACGCGCGAACGCTGTCCTCGCACAATCCAACCACTTACAAGGCGCGCTCGATCGGCCAATACGAGATCAGCGGCACACCGCTGCCGGCGAAGGGCTTCTTCTAGACAGGACAACGCCCTCGCGTCCGACACAAGGAGGTCAGGACATGGGAAGATCGGACATCCATCTCGTCACCGACGGCAACGAGATCGAACATCAGTTCCGCGCCGTGATGCGCCGCCTCGCCGGCGGCGTCAGCATCATCACGGCCGGCCGCGACGACGACATCACGGGGATGACCGTGACGTCCCTGACGTCGCTCAGCGCAAGCCCACCCCGGGTGCTGGTCAGCGTCAACCGACAGGCGTCGTCCTTTGCGCTGATCCAGCGCTTCGGCACGTTCGGCATCAACATTCTCGGCTCCGACCAGCAGGAGCTGGCGGACCGCTTCAGCGACAGCCGCCTGAAGGGGCCCCAGCGCTTCGAGGGCGTGCCCTGGTCTGCCGGCACCTCGGGCGTGCCGCTGCTCGGACACTCGTT
This sequence comes from Bradyrhizobium sp. CCGUVB14, assembly GCF_024199935.1. Taxonomy (NCBI): domain Bacteria; kingdom Pseudomonadati; phylum Pseudomonadota; class Alphaproteobacteria; order Hyphomicrobiales; family Nitrobacteraceae; genus Bradyrhizobium; species Bradyrhizobium sp. CCGUVB14. The sequence continues at coordinate 4,145,236 of NZ_JANADS010000001.1, read as the reverse complement.
GGCGACCGTCGAATGCCAGGTCGAGGAGATCATCGAGCGCTATTCTCACGGAATCATCGTCGGCAGCCTCCTGAGCTTCGACCTCTCGCGCGAGCTGTCGGGGCTGGTATACTGGAACGGGCAGTACATCGAGATCAAACACGATTTCGACCTCGATTTGCTCGCCGAGATCAGCATTCCGCTGGCACATGTCAGATGAGACCGCATGAAGCACGAACTCCCTCACGAACCGTCCGACGACAAGGGTCTCGACAGGCCGCCCCAGAAGCGCTGGCAGCTCGAGCAGCTCGTCGCCGCACTCCGCGTTTCTCGCGAGGAGACCCACAGCATCCGCCGGGATGGCGAAGCTCGCCGCGCGCCGTCGCGTGAAGCGCTTCAGGCGATCCTGGACGGCCTGACCGAGGCGCTGTTTCCACGCCATTACGGCCAGTTCGATCTCGACGGGGAGAATATCGACTATTTCGTCGGTAACCGTCTCAGTATCGCGCTCGACAGCCTGTGCGACCAGGTTCACCGCGCCGCGCTCTTCATCGGCGACGAGCTCACGGCCGGCTTCCGGCGCGACGACGCGATCGAGCTGACGCGCAAATTCGCCTCTGAGCTTGCGGACGTGCGCGGCCTGATCATCAGCGATCTCCGCGCCGCCTTCGTCGGCGACCCCGCCGCGCGGAACTTTCCGGAGATCCTGATCGGCTATCCCGGCATGACCGCGATCATCCATCACCGCCTGGCGCACATCCTCCACCAGCTCGGCGCGCGGCTGATTGCGCGGCTGGTGGCCGAGATCGCCCATACCCGAACCGGCATCGACATTCATCCGGGCGCGCGGATCGGCTCCGGCTTTTTCATCGATCACGGCACCGGCGTGGTGATCGGCGAGACCGCGATCATCGGGGACAATGTCCGCATCTACCAGGCCGTGACGCTCGGCGCCCGTCATTTCCCGACCGACGACGACGGCAATCTGATCAAGGGCGACGCCCGGCATCCGATCGTGGATGATGACGTCGTGATCTATGCCGGCGCCACGATCCTCGGCCGGATCACGATCGGCCGGGGCTCGACCATCGGCGGCAATGTCTGGGTGACCCAGGACGTGCCGCCGAACAGCATCGTGACGCAGGCCACCGCCCGCAACAAGCAGGGCTAAGTTGCCGGCGCCTTCCAGCGCATCAGGCGGCGCTCCAGCGCCTCGAGGATCGCGTTGAGAGCGAGGCCGATCATGGTGATGGCGAGGATGCCGAAATACATCTGCGGGATCAGGAAGCTGTACTGGCTGTTGATGATGAGATAACCGAGCCCGGACTTCGCGCCGACCATCTCGGAGGCCACCAGCACCAGCATGGCCGAGGCGCTCGCCAGGCGTATGCCGACAAAGATCGTCGGCAGCGACGCCGGCAGGATCACTTTCCGGAATAGCTGACTCGGCGTCGCCCCCATCGTCCGCGCCGATTTGACCAGAAGCGGATCGACCTGGCGAACCGCAGCGATCGTGTTCAGCAGCAGCGGCCAGGCGCAGCTGTAGATCACCATGGTCACCTTCGACAGCTCGCCGATCCCAAGCAGCAGGATGAAAACCGGCAACAACGCCAGCGGCGCCGTATTGCGCGCGATCTCGATGATCTGGTTCAAGACGTCACCGAGCCGGGCATACCATCCGGTGACCAAGCCGAGCGGCACCACCAGGGCGACTGCGATCACGAAGCCGCCAAGCGCCCGAAACAGGCTTGCGGCGACATCGTCGTAGAGCTCTCCCGATTGAGCAAGCTGCCAGCCCGCCGCAATCACCTCCGAGAACGGCGGCAGGAATGTCACATCCACCAGTCCCAACCGCGGCACGACCTCCCAGATCGCCAGAAACAGCACGACCAGCAAAGACCGCTGCCCTATGACGCCGAACCATCGCACCAGGCCGCCCGTCGCCGCGGCGACCGCGCCGGCCCGTCGCGCCGCCCGGTCTTTCGGGCTCCCCTCCGCGAGCTCCAGCAGCGTCAGTATCTCCAGATTAGACATGGGCCAACTCCTTCGCCTTTGCCACGCGCGCGTCTTCCGGCGCGCGGACCTGGGCGCCTTGCGCCTTCAACACTTCGTCGCGCAGCAAGGACCACACCTCGTGCCTGACATGGCCGAACTCCGGCAGCGAGCGGACGTCCCCGGTCTCGCTGTGCAACCCTGCGGGAATATCGACGATCTGCTTGATGCGGCCCGGACGCGAGGTCATCACCGCCACGCGTTGGCCGAGCACGACGGCTTCGTCGATGCCGTGGGTGATGAACAGGATGGTCTTCCCGGTGCTGCGCCAGATCCGCAACAGCTCGCCTTGCAGCGTTTCGCGCGTCTGGGCGTCGAGCGCCGCGAACGGCTCGTCCATCAGCAGCACCTCCGGATCGTAGGCGAGGCTTCGCGCGATCGCGACGCGTTGCTTCATGCCGCCGGAGAGCTCGTGCGGATAGCGGTCGGCAAAACCAGACAGCCCGACCAGATCGAGGTAGTGCAGCGCTCGCTCACGCCGCTCCCTGGCTCTCAGGCCGGCGATGTCGAGCCCAAACTCGACGTTCTGCGCAGCTGTCCGCCAGGGAAACAGCGCGTATTGCTGGAACACGATGCCGCGATCGCGTGCCGGCCCCTCGATGGCGTTGCCGTCGAGCAGGATGCGCCCGCTGCTGGGCAGCGTCAGTCCACCGAGCAAATCGAGCAAGGTCGACTTGCCGCAGCCACTCGGCCCAACCAGCGCCAGAAACTCGCCGGCCCGAACATCGAGCGTGATGTCGTCAAGCGCGGTGAAGCTCTGCGCCGGCCCACCGTCCTTGCCGCGAACCAGAAATTCCTTCCGCACATGCTCGAATCTGATCTTGGCGGTGGTCATTTGGCCTCCGCGGTCTTGCCGGGACGGAAGTAGTTGAACTCGTTGGTGTAGATGTCCGACGGCTTGAGCTGATCCGGCTTCAGCAACCCGTCCTTGACCAGCCAGTCGATCCAGACCTGGAGCTCGCCATCGCCGATCACGCCGCCCTTGGTCGCGACGCCCGTGCTCTTCCAGTACTTGATCGGCGTGGCGTCCTCGTTGCGCTTGCGTTCCGCGATGATGCGTTCGAACCGGGCGCGAACCTCTTCCGGCGGCGTCGTCTGCGCCCAGGCGATGGCACGGGACACCCCTTCGATCAGCTTGTGGGAGGTGTTGGGGTTGTCCTTGATGAACTTGTCCCGCAGCACATAGGACCCGCCCGTGAAGTTTCCGAAGATGTCCGAGTCCGCAAACAGCCTGCGGAGGCCGCCGCGTTCCAGCGCCTTGTCACGTAGGATGCCGCTGAGCGTGGTGACCTCGACCTGCCCCTGCCGCAGCGCCTGCTCGCCGGTGACCGGCGGGATCGCAACCAGCGTCACCTGCTTGGCTTCGGCCGGCGTCAAGCCGTTGCGGGCGAGGTATTCGCGCAGCACGAACTCCAGATGCGCGCCCAGCGTGTTGACCGCGACCTTCTTGCCGATCAGGTCGCGCGCGCTCTTGATCGGACTATCCTCCTTCACGTAGTAGCCGTTGTATGTGTTGTCGTCCGAGCCGTAATAGCCGACCACCGCCTTGATCGGCGCCTTGGCGGCGATCAGCTTGATGATCGCGCCATAGAAGGCGCCGCCGATGTCGATGTCGCCGGTGACGACGGTCTGGATGTCCTGCGGACCGCTGATGGTGTTGCCGACCCATTTCAGCTTGAGCGGGGCGAGATAGCCGAGATCGTCGGCCAGTTCGACAAAGGTCACCTGCCCGGCCCAGCCCTGGTAACAGATTTCGGACTTTTCGAGCTGTGGCTCGGCCACGGCGCTGCCGACGAGAGCGGTCAAGCCGAGGCCGGCCAAACCGAGCTGCCGGCTTCTTTCCCGCAGGCCGGCAACCAAACGACGTAACGCAGAGATCGTGATCTTCATTGTCTTCGCTCCCTTGCTCTGCTCAGGCCGCCTTCGCCTGCGGCTTCGCCGCCTTGACGCGGGTCACGCTGCTGCGGCCGTCGATGCTGACGGGTACCTCGCCATCGATGGTGGCGCGCCGGACCACGCGATGCTGGTCGCCGTAGTCGTTCACGGCGTAGTGCTGGGTCGCCCGATTGTCCCAGATCACCACGTCGCCTTGCCGCCAGTTCCACCGCACGGTGTTCTCGGGTGCGGTGATGTGCGACTGGAACAGGTCGAACAATTTCTGGCTGTCATATTTCGACAGGCCGACGAAGCGCTGGACGAAGTTGCCGAGAACCAGCGTCCGTTCGCCGGTTTCGGGATGGACGCGAACGACGGGATGCTCGGTCTCGTAGACGGTCGCCGTGAAGACCTCCTCGAACTGCTTGCGATCGGCTTCGCTCGCGCGGGTCTTGACCGCATAATCGTAGGCATTGCTGTGCACCGCCCACAGCTCATCCGCGAGCTTGCGAAGCGGAGCCGGCAGATCGAGATAGGACGCAGCCGTGTTCGACCAGATCGTATCGCCGCCGAACTCGGGGATCACGACGCCGCGCAGAACCGAGATCTTTGGATAGGCGTCGACGAAGGTGACGTCGGTATGCCACTGGTCGGCCCGGCCGCCACCCCGGCCGGAATCAAGCTCCAGGATCGACGCCGTTCCCTTCGTCGCACCGACGGTCGGATGCGGCACCAGCTTGCCGAGACGAACGGCGAAGCGCTCCTGCTCGGCGTCGTCGAGATGGTTCTGGTCGCGAAGGAAGATGACCTTGTGCTCGAGCAGCACCCGATTGATCGCGGAGATCGTCTGGTCCGGCAGATCGCCCGAGAGCCTGATATTCCTGATCTCTGCGCCGATCCGCGCCGACCGTTTGACGATATCCGCGCGCGGAATGACGTTGTCGATGGTGATTCCGTCAGTCATGTCATCTTCCCCGAGACCGCGATCCATTTGGACAAAGCTCCGCCGTTCGCCGATCGCTGATGCAATGGCGGAGTGAGAACAGGTGATGATGGTGATCGATCCTCTTGCGCGCTCGCCGTCTGCTCTGGCGGCGATCGCGTCTGGCGGGATCTTTCCGTAGTGGCTGCATCAATGCAGCGTCGTACTCAGTCAGAGGATGCTAACTCAGCGCTTTCGGAAATGGCTTCCAAAGATTGAACGGCGCGGGGAATAGTTGCATTCGCGAAAACATCAGCGGCGAAACGCCGACCCACTCTCGCCTGAGGACACGGCATCGCGACCACCGCGATGCTAGTCCTGAACATACACATCTCGAATAGATCGGCGGGCGCATCACGCACCATCTCCGTTCGCCGGCTTTCCCGCAACTTCATGCTCGCATCGCACTCAACAACGCAAATCCATTCCATCGACAATGACGCGATCGGCGACATAGATTTTGCGCAGGCCGAACTCGGGGCGTTTCGATATGAGCAATCAACGGCAGCTTGTTCTCAATCTCTTCATCTATCCCGGCGGCCACCACGAGGCCGCATGGCGCTACAGGGGCTCTGAGCCGGACCGCATTCTCGACATCGCCTATTATCAGGAATTGGCGCAGCGCGCCGAGGCGAGCAAGTTCGACGCCATCTTCTTCGCCGATGGCCCGGCACTCGCCGACAACGTCCGCTACGCCCAGCGCTTTCGCTTCGAGCCGATCACCTGGCTCGCGGCCATCGCGGCCGTGACGAAACGCATCGGCCTGATCGCGACGGCATCCACCACCTACACAGAGCCCTACAATCTGGCGCGCCTGTTCGCATCGCTCGACCATCTCAGCCGCGGCCGCGCCGGCTGGAACATCGTCACCACCAGCGCGCCCCAGGCCGCGCAGAATTTTGGGTTGCCCGAACATCCGCCGCACCACGAGCGCTACGAGCGTGCCCACGAATATCTCGACGTGATCTCACGGCTCTGGGACAGCTGGGAGGATGACGCGCTCGTCAACGATCCCGGCTCCGGCATCTTCGCCGATACCAGCAAGATCCACACGCTCGATCATGTCGGCAAGCATTTTCGCGTACGTGGCCCTCTCAACATCTCGCGCGTGCCACAGGGCCGGCCGGTCTATGTGCAGGCCGGCGCCTCCGACGACGGCCGCGCCTTCGCCGCCCGATACGCGGAGGCGATCTTCACCGCGCATCAAACCCTGGATTCAGCGAAGGCGTTCTTTGCTGACATCAAGCGCCAGGCCCGCGCCTTCGACCGAGGCCCCGACGAGATCAAGATCCTGCCCGGTATCAGTCCCTTCATCGGCAGCACGCAAGCCGAGGCGGACCGCCTCCAGGACGAATTCAACGCGCTGATCCAGCCCGAATATTCCCTGACGCAATTGCGCCAGATGATCGGCCTCGATCTCACCGGCTACGATCTCGATGGTCCCGTCCCGCGCCATCTCATCGACACCGCGAGCGCGCGCGGCGTTGCCAGCCGCTTCAAGCTCGTGGTCGACATCGTCGATCGCGAGAAGCCGACCATTCGCCAGCTGGTACAGCGGCTTGCCGGCGCGCGTGGACATTGGGTCATTGCCGGCACGCCGGAAAAGATCGCCGACAACATCCAGACCTGGTTCGAGGGCGGCGCGGCGGACGGCTTCAACGTGATGCCGCCCTGGCTGCCCGGCGGCTTCGACGTCTTTGCCGAGCAGGTCGTTCCGATCCTGCGCAAGCGCGGCCTAATCCGCGAGGACTACACCGGAACAACGCTGCGGGAGCATTACGGCCTCGCACGTCCCGCCAGCATCTACTCCAACGCGGTCAAGGCCATCGCCTGACGCCGCTTCCGCACTCATATTCCAACCTGAGACCAGTAAGCAGACATGAAGACAGCGTTGTTTCTCCTCTCCGGCCTTTTGGCCCTTGCTCCTCTCGCCGCCGGAGACGCCCTGGCACAGCAACCCGCAAAACAAGAGCTCCGGGTCGGCTTCGTGCCGGGACCGTACATCGACGAATTCAAGATTGGCGTCGAGCCGGAGCTGAAGAAGAAGGGTTACAAAATCCGCTATGTCGAGTTCTCGACCGGCCTTGAAGCCAACAACGCGGTGTTCAAGTCCGAGATCGATGCCAATGTGATGCAGCACATGATCTTCCTCGATTCCTACAACGAGCGGCAGAAGACCGATCTCGTCGGCATCGTCCACGTCCCGACCCCTCCGATGGGGCTCTATTCGAAGAAGCATCCGCTGGGCACGCCGATCAAGCCGGGCTCGAGCGTCGCGGTGCCGAACGATCCCGTCAATCTGCAGCGCGCGCTGTGGGTTTTGCGCGATCTCGGCCTGATCGAGATCCGCGACAGCAAGCCGGTCGACGTCACCGAGCTCGACGTCATCAAGAATCCGGGCGGCATCAAGATCGTGCCGCCGGAAGCCGCGCAGGCGCCACGCGCGCTCGACGACGTCGATTTCGCCGCGGTTCAGGGCAATTTCGCGATCTTCAGCGGATTGAAGCTCACCAACGCATTCGCGCTGGAGAAGATGACGACGCCCTATGTCAACGTTCTCGCCGTGAAGAAGGCCAACGCAAATGCCGACTGGGCGCAGGACATCGTCGCCGGCTACAAATCACCGGCGTTCAAGACGGCGATCCTGGCCGACCGCTTCTATGACGGCTTCACCTTGCCCGACTACATGAAGTGAGGGGAAGCGACAGAGCAAGCACGGCGCCGGCATGTTCGAGTTCACCCTGGAATGGACCAACCTTCGTTCTCCCGCAGAGCGGGCGATCGAGGCGAGAGCCGTGACGGACCATATCGGCAGGCATGAGGCCTTGATCATGCCGCTGGTCCTGACGGTCGCGTTCCTGTTCGTGCTCGGCCTCATGACGGGAGCGCATCTGCACGCGCGCGCCGATCGGAACCCGCTCTACGCATCGTTCGGCAGCATGGGCATGTCCATGCTTGTCGCGGCGTCGGACTCATGCCGCCGACCGTTGAACGCCGGTTCCACACGACAACTGCGGCACGCAGACATCCTCGCGCTGCTCGCGAACGACTGATCCGACGCCTTTGCGCCAGGTGGACGTCATGAAAATCGTCCCCCGCGAAACGTCGCCATGGAATTTTCTGCTGGGACACATGACCGCTTCAGTACGAACCAACCAAACTGATCGTTGCCTAGGCCTGCCGATGTTCAACGTCTCGTCACCCGTGATAGCGTTACCGGGTTCTCGCCCTACAATGTCGTCCGGAGTGAACATGAGCTACATCGTCTCGCTGCATCTCGGCTTCGCCAGCCGGTTCGAACGGGCACGCGGATGGTTTCGCCGCTCGCTGCGGCCGCAGGCCGGCGACGAGAGCGGCAATCAGGACGACCTTTACGAGATCTTCCTGTTCGCGCCTCACGGCTGACAATTCTGCCCAAGTGCCGGCCCCGCGCCTCCCCCGATATAAAGGTAACAAGACATGACCGACGCTGCGCTGCAGCTCGCCGAGACTGGCCGTCGCCTCGATGCCATCGACCGCAAGATCCTGACGGTGCTTCAGGAGGACGCCTCGCTTTCGGTGGCCGAGATCGGTGACCGGGTCGGCCTGTCGTCCACGCCGTGCTGGAAGCGCATCCAGCGGCTCGAGGGCGATGGCGTCATTCAGAAGCGCGTTGCGCTGGTCGACCAGAACAAGATCGGCCTCGGCCTCTCGGTGTTCGTCTCCGTGGAGAGCTCCGACCACTCCGATGCCTGGCTGAAGCGCTTCGCGGCGGCGGTCAGCGCCATGCCCGAGGTGATGGAGTTCTACCGGATGGCCGGCGATGTCGACTACATGCTGCGCGTGGTCATCCCGGACATGCAGAGCTACGACGTGTTCTACAAGAAGCTGATCCACGCCGTCCCGCTCAAGAACGTCACCTCGCGCTTCGCGATGGAGAAGATCAAGTCGATCACCGCGCTGCCGATTCCGCTCGTGGCGGTGGAATAAGTGCTCTCACAGATCGCGCGGGCGCTGCGCCGGCGTCGGGAAGCGCGCCGGCCAGTAGCTTCTAACGAGCGACCTCAGCTACGCGCTCCAGCTTCTGCAGGCAGCGCGAGGTGCGAACCACGTCCGGCATGTCCTCGTCCGGGAAGTTGGTCTTCCAGTCGGTGACACCGACCTCGCCGACATACATGTCGCCTCTGGAGTCCAGCGCGATCCCATGCGGCGCGAGGAATTTTCCACTCGCAAGACCGGGACCATCCTCACCGCCGAGCCGCGCGATGCGCTTGCCCTTGGCATCGACGATCGACAGCCGCGGACCCAGATTGGGCACCTTGCGATTGACCGGCATGGCGGGGCCGAGCTCACCAATGACGAAAGTGGGATTCCTGCCGCCGCCGCAACAGCACAGTGCGCACGGCCGGTGCAGATTGTTCCACTGCGTCTCGTATTTTCCATTGCCGTCGAACACCTGCACGCGATGGTTCTCGCGATCGGCGACATAGACCCAGCCGTCGGCATCGGCGACGATATTGTGCACGATGTTGAACTGGCCAGGATCGGTGCCAGGCGCGCCCCAGCTCCTGATCAGCTTGCCGTCCGGCGTGAATTTATGGATGCGGGCGTTGCCATAGCCGTCGGAGACGTAGATCTCGCCCTGCGGCGACAAAGCCGTGTGAGTGCAGCGATGGAAGGGATCGCCGCTCATGAACGGCGCAGGCTTCTCGGGGACGCCGATCGTCAGCAGCACCTTGCCGTCCGTCGTGCATTTTCGCACGGTGTGGTCGCCGTCGTCGGTGCAGTAGAGATTGTCGTCGGCATCGATATGCAGGCCGTGCGCGCGGGAGAATAGCCCCTCGCCCCAGCTGCGCAGAAAATTGCCGTCGCGGTCGAACACCACCATCGGATGGGCGCCGCGATTGAAGACGTAGATGCGATCCTTGCTGTCGACGGCGATGGATGCAACGTCGGTGAGCTGCCAGCCATCCGGCAGCTTGGCCCAATTGTCGACGACGCGGTAGCGGTGCTCGCCCGAGCCGAGAATGGCTGCCACCTGATCTCCCATCATTGCAAATGTGCGGCGCGGGCCGCTTAGCCGAACGTGCAGCCCTTGGCTTCCAGCACCTTTCCGATGCCGGAAAGTTCGAGGATGTCGCCGCCGGCCTTGAGCGCCTTCATCACGCCGGCTTCCTTGTCCTCGCGTGCCGCCGACTTGGCGCAGACGTCGGCGATGTTCTCCTTCGGCACGATCACGACGCCGTCGTCATCGGCACTGACGATATCGCCGGGACGGACGGCAATGCCGCCGATGACGATCGGCTGATTGATGGTGCCGAGAGTTTCCTTGACGGTCCCTTTCATGCAGAGGCCGTAGGAGAAGACGTTGAAGCCGGTGTCGCGTACTGCAAGGCCGTCGCGAACGCCGGCATCCGTGACCAGCCCGACGATGCCCTTGGCAACGCAGGCCGTCGCCAGCACCTCGCCGAAGCCGCCCTGCTCGGGATGATCGCCCGCGCTCACCACGAGCACGTCGCCGGGCTTGGCCAGCGAAATCGCCGTGATCAGCATGATGTTGTCGGCCGGGTGGCAGCTCACCGTCAGCGCCGGTCCGCAGGCGCGCATCCCGGAATAGATCGGCTTGATGCGGGATGTCAGGGCGCCCAATCGACCCTGCGCCTCATGAAGGGTGGACGGAGGAAACTTCTTGATGCGCTCGACAAGCTCGGCGGCGGGCCGATCGAATGTCCTGATCACGTGCACCATGATAACCTCCTTGCGGTCGCAATCTTCGTTACACCTCCATATCCAACCGCCTTGAGGCGGCAAATTCAGATTTTAGGATTGCCGCATCGTGTTTCGTTATGGCTCGTCCTTCGGACCATCCAGAGCCGACGCTGCGCCGCCCAAGACGGCGGTCGCCGAGCCGAGGTGGAGATCGAACGGCCCCCACGTCTTGACGATGATCTCGAGCAATATCTTGTAGACGGCGAATGCAGCATCGGACAACGCAGCATTGTCGGAAATGCAAAGCGACATCTGCTGCGAGGCCGACGGCGCGTTGATCCGCCGAATGCAGAGCTCGTCGAGGTTCGGCAACTCCTTTGCGATCGACATGGGCAGCACTGCCGCCCCCACGCCGGCCGCAATGGCCGAAGAGAGGGTCGACTGGGAATGGATCTCGGCGACGATGCGCGGGCGAAGTCCCACCTCGGCGCAGACCCGCTCGACCGTCTGCCGCAGGAAGGATTCCCGGTACGGAAGCAGCAGGTCGAATTGCGCGACCTCGGCCGCCGAAACCTCCTCCAGAGGCATTTGCTCCGGATAGATGCTGCGGGGCGCGACAAGATAGAAGTACTCGCGCATTAGCGGCTTGTAATCGAGGCCGGTCACCGGGCGATCGCCGTACAGGACAGCCATGTCCATGCTCCCCTTCAGCATCATCTCGCTGAGCATGATCCCGGAGCTGTCGTAGATGTGCGGCACGATGCCGGGATAGCGTGCGCGGACCTGCATCAGCAGCGGCGTCGCCAGCAACGCCGCCGAGCTGAGCGGGGCCAGACCGATCGTGACGTTGCCGGTCAGCTCCGGTTTGTTGTCCAGAATGGTGCGCCTGGCCTCTTCGATCTGACGCTGGATCGACTTGGCATAGCGGTAGAGGATCCGTCCGGCCTCGGTGGGCTTGACCCCGCGGGCGCTGCGGTCGAGCAGCTTGCACTTGAAATCGGCCTCCAGGCTCGCGATGTGCTGGCTCAGCGCCGGCTGCGCCACATTCAGCACCTTCGCCGCGCTCGTCATGCTGCCGAGATCCACGACCTTGATGAAGGCCTCCAAGCGTTTCGTATCCAATACGGCGTCTCCGGATATCCAGTCAGGAAGCAGTGCAGCAGCAATAGGCTGAAGCTATGGGATCAGAAGGAATTGTTCTTACCACTGGGAACCTGAGGGGCCTATAGCTAGTGCTGAACTCGTCCGCCGCTCGCGTTGCAGCCGACGCCACCAGCGGGTCGGACGGTAGCAGAGGAGCCCCCGCGGATGGGATTTTCGGACTATCGGACGGCCCTGGTGACGGGCGCATCCTCCGGAATAGGGGCTGCGACTGTTCGCCGCCTGAGTGCGGAAGGGCTCGAAGTCTACGCCGTGGCCCGCGACGCCACCCGACTGAGTGCCCTCTCTGCGGAGACCGGATGCCGACCCTGCGCCGTCGACATCAGCGACCTCGATGCGCTTGCGGCCCTGGCAAAGTCGGCCGAGTTCGACGTCCTCGTCAACAACGCCGGCCAATCCCGGCGCGGCAATATCCTGGACACGACACCTGAAGACGTGGACGCGCTCATCGACGTCAATCTGCGGGCGGTGCTGCATCTGACGCGGCTGGTCGTGCCGGGCATGGCACACCGTGATCGAGGCCACGTCGTCAACATCTCCTCCATCGCCGGCCACTACGCATTTGGCGGCGGAAACACCGTGTATCACGCCACCAAAGCCGGCATTCATTCGCTATCGCAGCAGTTGCGCGTCGACCTCTACGGGACCAGGGTTCGCGTTACCGAGATATCGCCAGCTCGGGTCGAGACCGAGGTGTTCGGCCGGCTGCTCGGTGATCTGGCTGAAGCCAAGCGTCGCTTCTTCGACGACTATGATGCGCTTCAGCCCGAGGACATCGCCAATTCGATCGCATTCGCGGTCGGATCACCGGCGCGCATGAATGTCGCCTTCATGGAAGTCCTGCCGACCCAGCAGGTCGTCGGCGGCCTCAATTTTGCACAGAAGAGCCGGCCGCCGGCCGAGTGACGCATGAACGCCCCGAACTCGGCAGGCCGTCAACGCGGAGCGTGACTGTGGATCTCGCCAAAATCGAACAACTCGTCGATCTCGTGACGCGCTCCGCCATCGCGGAGCTGGAGCTCACGCAAGATGGCACCCGCATTCGCATCCTCAAGCGCGCGCCTGCAGGAGCGCCTGCGGCCCCGGCACAGCCTGCAACCGGGTTTGAGGTCGAGGCCCCTGCTCTCGATCACCAGGAAAACCCTGCTCCCGACGCTGCCGCCGACGTCGTCGTGCCGGCACCGATGCACGGCGTCTTCTACCGGGCCGCTGCGCCGGACGAGCCGCCCCTGGTCGAGGTCGGCGCGCGGATCGAGGCCGGGCAGAAGATCTGCATCATCGAAGCGATGAAGACCTTCATCGACATCGCCGCCGAAGCGCCCGGTGTCGTGCTTGCCATCCTCGCGGAGAACGGTGACGAGATCGAAGCCGGGCAAGCCCTGTTCCGGATCGGTGCTGTGGGTTCGCCCTGATGTTCGACAAGGTCCTGATCGCCAATCGCGGCGAGATCGCGCTTCGCATCCAGCGCGCCTGTCGGGCGATGGGCCTCAAGACGGTCGTCGTTCACTCGGAGGCGGACCGCGACGCACGCTATGTCGCACTCGCCGATGAGGCACTCTGCATCGGGCCCGCGCCGGCGAGCGGCACCTATCTCAACATTGCGGCAATCCTGCTCGCAGCCGAGGTCAGTGGCGCCCAGGCGATCCATCCCGGTTACGGCTTCCTCTCGGAGAGCGCGGAGTTCGCCGATCGGATTACGCGCGCGGGCCTCACCTTCATCGGCCCTCCGGCGGATTGTATCCGGACCATGGGCGACAAGGTCGCGGCCAAGCGCGCGATGCGACTGGCGGGCGTGCCTTGCGTGCCGGGGCCGGACAGTGCCCTGCCGAATGATCCGGCCGAGGTTCGCGCGATCGCCCGAGACATCGGATATCCTGTTATCATCAAGGCCGCCGGCGGCGGCGGCGGGCGCGGCATGCGGATCGTGCGCAGCGAAGCCGCGCTGGACGAGGCGCTGGCGCTGACCCGCGCCGAAGCCAGCAAGGCCTTCAAGAACGCAGCGGTCTACATCGAGAAATTCCTCGAAAAGCCCCGCCATATCGAGATTCAGGTGCTGTGCGACCAGCACGACAATCATCTCTGGCTCGGCGACCGCGACTGCTCGCTCCAGCGCAGGAACCAGAAGGTGGTCGAGGAAGCCCCCGCGCCCGGCATCGATCGCGCGCTGATCGAGCGGGTCGGCACAAGCTGCGTCGAGGCGTGCCGGCGGATCGGCTATCGCGGCGCCGGCACGTTCGAGTTCCTCTACGAGGACGGGCAGTTCTTCTTCATCGAGATGAACACGCGTGTCCAGGTCGAGCATCCCGTCACCGAGATGACGACGGGGATCGACATCGTCAAAGAGCAGATCCGCATCGCGCAAGGCGAGCCGCTGGGGATTGCGCAAGGCGACATTGCCCGTGTCGGCCATGCCGTCGAATTCCGCATCAATGCCGAAGACCCCTCAACCTTCGCGCCCTCGCCCGGCACGGTGACCCGCTGGGACATTCCCGGCGGCATCGGCATCCGCGTCGATTCGCACATCACCGCCGGCGCCACCGTTCCCCGTCACTACGACTCGCTGATCGGCAAGCTCATCGCCCATGGCAGTACCCGTGAGGAAGCGCTCGCGCGTGCCCGGGTCGCCTTGTCCGAGCTGCGCGCCGAAGGCATCCGAACCAACGTGCCGTTGCACCAGGCGATCCTCGCCGATCCGGCGTTCTGCCGCGGCGGCTACGACATCCATCATCTCGAACACTGGATGAACGCGCGGGTGGCCGCGCCATGACGACGCCGGACCGGCCGCGGATCAGCCTGCTCGGCACATCGGCCCTCCTGTTCGAGGCGCCCGGCACATTCGACCTGCCGCACCAGCGGCGCATCTGGTCGCTGGCGGCCACCGCATCGAAATGGCCAGGAATCCGCGAGGCCATTCCCGGCATCACCAACTTGATGCTGACCTTCGACACGCCGCCCTGCGAGCTCGACACCTTGATTGCCGCGCTCAACGACGGCTGGGACGCGGCAGAAGGCCTCGCGATCGGCGGCCGCGAGATCAGGCTGCCGGTGACTTATGGCGGCGAGATCGGATCGCAGCTTCAGTCCGTGGCCGACCATTGCGGCCTGTCCGTCGACGACGTGATCTCGATCCATGCCGCCCCGCTGTACACGGTGTTCGCACTCGGCAGCCATCCCGGCTATTGCTATCTCGGCGGCATGGACCCGCGCATCACCATGCCGCGACGGCAGACACCGCTGCAACGCTCCGCGGGCGGCTCAGTGTCGATCGGCGGATCGCAGACCGGGGTCTCCGCTTCGCCCGGACCGAGCGGTTGGCACGCCATCGGACATACCAGCTGGACCTTCTTCGATCCGTCCTGGCCGACGCCGGCCGCACTCGCACCGGGCGACACCATCCGCTTCGAGATCGAACGGGTGATCCGGTGATCGAGATCCTGTCAGTCACAGGGCCTGCCAGCGTCCAGGATCTCGGCCGCTTCGACCAGTATCGCTTCGGGGTCGGCACGTCGGGCGCGATGGACGATGTCGCCCTGCGTACCGGCAACATCCTTCTCGGCAACGACGAGAACGCGGCCGGCATCGAAATCCCGATGCTGCCGTTCAAGCTTCGTTTCGACCGGGACTTGGCCTTTGCGCTCACCGGCGCCGATGTCGAGGCCGAGATCGCAGGACGCGCGATTCCGCCATGGTGGCGTTCGCACGCCCGCGCCGGCGATATCCTGATCATCAAGGCGATGCCCCGCGGCGCACGAAGCTATCTGGCATTCGGCGGCGGCATCGACGTGCCCATGGTGCTGGGCTCCCGCAGCACGCAGTTTCGCGGCGAGTTCGGCGGCTGGCACGGACGGCCGCTCCAGCCCGGGGACATTCTGCCCTGCGACGCTTCGCCCGCGATCATTGGGGATCTCGGGGTCCAGCCGGCCGAGATCACGCTGGTGCGGCCGAACGCTGCCGCAGACGAGACCGTCGTCAGGGTCGTGATCGCCGGCGAATATGACGGGTTCGACGCCGCCACGCAGGCGCTGTTCTGGTCCAGTCGCTGGAAGATCACGCCGCAGAGCAACCGTTACGGCTATCGCCTGCAGGGCCCCGCCGTGAAGCCGAAATCGCCGATCGAGAAGCGCTCGCACGGCATCGTGCCCGGCGTGATCCAGATTCCGCCGAACGGGCAGCCGATCATCCAGATGCGCGACGCCCAGACGTCCGGCGGCTATCCGAAGATCGCAACCGTGATCCGGGCTGACCTGTGGCGCGTCGGGCAGGCGCGGCTCGGCAGCAAGCTGCGGTTCGAGCAGACGGCTTACGCCGATGCACTTGCGGCCGAGGCCGAGATGTCAGCGTATCTCGAGCGGCTCAGGACCCATGTGCGTCTTATCGAGGAGATCAGAACATGCCGATAGAGCTGACCGAGATCGCGCATCTCGCGCAAATCCTCGAAAGGTCCGGCGTCGCCACGATCGAAATCGAGCAGCCCGGCCAATCCCTGAAGCTTGTCGTCGACACCGGCCCACGCATGGCAGAGTCACCGATGCCTGCGACCCCGGCTGTCGACCATTCCGTTATCGCCAAAGCCGACGTCGCAGGGCATTTCCTCACGGCCCATCCCTGGCGGGACAGGCCGTTCGTCGCACCGGGTCAACGGGTCGAGGCCGGCGCGATCGTCGGCCTCGTCAGGATCGGCTTGCTGTATGCGCCCATCGTGGCGCCCGCCACCGGCATCGTCGATGCCGTGATCGCGGAGCCCGGCGCAACGGTCGGCTACGGCACCGCGATCGCGCGCATCCGCCCGTTGCCCGAGGGCAGCTCGATCAATTGAGCAGGACCGTTGCGGGCGTGACTTCGCCGCCGCCCTGCTCGATCACGCGGCGCACCGTGCCGGCGAGGTTGACCGATCCAGGCGTGTCACTGTGGATCAGGATCGAGCGCGCCTCGACCTTGATCGACTTGCCCTCGATCGTCCGCACGGTGCCACTATCGAGAAAGCGCTTGACCCGTTCGGCCACGGCTTCGGTGGACGTGATGACGGAGTTGGGAAGCTTGCGGGACACCAGATGGCCGTTCTCGTCATAGGCGCGGTCGGCCAGGAACAGAGTGAGGATACGCAGCCCCACCTTGCGCGCGGCGTGCACGATCGCGGCATCCGGCTGCGAGAACACGATGAAATCGCGATTGATGGTCGCAATCGCGCGAGCGACGACATCGGCCATATCAGGGTCGGCGTTGACCATGTTGCCCATCGCCGCGTGGAAGCTGACATGAGTCACGCGGTGACCCGCATTGGCCGCGATCGCCTGCAAGGCGCCGATCTGATAGACCATGTGCTTCTCCAGCTCGGCGGCATCCATCTGGATCACGCGGCGGCCAAACCCGAGCAGATCGGGCAGGCCCGGATGGGCACCGACCTCGACCCCCTTCTGCTTCGCCAGGCGAACCATGCGATCCATGATGATGGGATCGCCGGCGTGGAAGCCGCACGCCACGTTGGCGGACGAGATGATGCCCATCAGCGCCTCGTCATCGCAGATGCGATAATTACCGAAGCCTTCGCCCATGTCCGAATTGATGCCGATTTTCATGTTCGTACCCTGCTCTTGTTATTGTTGACGTCCACTTGTGCTTGAGCATGATCTTTTCGGAAAACAGCTTCACGCTTTTCCGGATCATGCGCTAGAGCGCTCGATAGAGATCCACGGTCGCACGCAACTTCGCGAGGTAATCGTTGACGGGAGCCATGGCCGCGACCGCGTCCTGGTAGCTCACCTCGTTGAAGGCGATGAACGAGCCCGGCGCCGCCTGGCCGAGGCGCCAGAGATCGGCCTGGATCACGGCTGCCATCTTCGGATAGCCACCGGCCGTGTTGGCGTCGCTCATCTGGATGATCGGCTCGCCGCTCGGCGGCACCTGCACGACGCCAGTCACGACGCCATGCGAGCGCATCTCGACGGGTGCGTCCAATGTCAGCTTGCCGCCAGTGAGACGATAGCCGCCTCTGTCGCTCTGGGCGCTGATCTTCCACGTCGTGGACCAGAACGCCGCCTGCATCGCCTCCGAAAACAAATCATACTCGCCGGCCCGCAGGACACGTATCCGCAGCACGCGGTCATCCGCGGGAGCCGCGCTCGCGATCGCGACATCCGGCGGCGCGACGCCGAAGCCGAAGCGGCCGTCGCTTCTGTGCGGCGAACACCCGATCGGCACGACGTCGCCGGCCTGCAAGGTACGGCCCTCAAGCCCGCCGAAGCCGCCGCGCAGATGCGTGCTCCGTGAGCCCAGCACGCGCGGAACATCGATGCCCCCGCCGAACGTCGCGTAGATCCGCGCGCCACGCCGCGGCGCGGTGATCGCGAGAACCTCGCCCGCCCTGGCCTGCATGCACCACCACGGCCGGACGGTTGACCCCGCCAGGGTCGAATCGTGATCCGCGCCAGTGAGCGCAAACGCGGCATCTGTCTGGAAGCGCAGGCGGAACGGAAAGGTCTGGATCTCGATGCCAGCCGCATTGTCGTCATTGCCGAGCAGCGCGTTGCCGGCGGCGAGCGCGACCGGATCCATGGCGCCCGACGTGCTCACACCGAAACGACGCGCGCCGTGGCGACCAAGATCCTGGATGGTGTTGAAGGCGGGGCTGGCCAATATCTCGATCACAGCTCGACCCGATCGATTCTGAATCGGACACGGTCGCCCGGGAGCATGAGCGACGGTTGCTCGGACTTCGGATCGAACATCGCAACCGAGGCCCATCCGATCGCGTTCCATCCGTTCGGGCTTGTCAGCACCGCCACGCCGGTCTGCATTCCGCCGATCGTCACCGAACCTGCGCGCATGTTGAGCGACGGCACGGATTTGCGCGGCATATAGATGCGCGGATCGAGGCCGTGGAGGTAGCCGAACCCCGGCGAGCTCGCGACCGCGCAGACGGTGTATTCGCCTTCACTGTGAATCCGGATGACGTCACGCGCGGACAATCCGGCACGGTCCGCAACCGCCGGCAAGTCGAAGCCGAGCTCCCCGCCATAGACGACGGGGATCTCGATGAGCTTGCCGTCGGCCTTGCGACTCGGCACGCGATGCCACAATTCGACGATTGAAGCGCTGAGCATGCCGATATCCGCCGGCGGCTGCTCGAAGACGAGCATCACATTGGTGACGCCTATGACGGCCTCCTGGACGTCGGGCCAGGTCGAAACCGCATCCGCAAAAGCCCAGATGCGTCCTTGCTGCACCAGGTCGAAATCACCCGGCGCCTCGACCAGCATCGCAAGCGTGCCGATCAGGCTGATCTTCGGGCTTTTCTCGATCGTGCCGACAAAGGGAGCGTTGGGCTGATTAATCGACAAAAGGGCCTCGCTGGTCGAACGCCCGTGGCGCTGCCACGATCAAATCTAGCCAAGCGACACAAGCCGATCCAAGACGATGTTCGTCTGCGGGTATAAGGGATGTCGATTGCCCGCAAGACGCCGCGCTCGTCCCCTGCTTCAGTGACGCGCGATGACGTGATTGCTGGGCGATTCCCACCGCGCCACGACCTCCTCGCCCACCGCGTATCGAAGACCGGCCTGCTGCGATTGGTTCTGCTCGAATACGATGATCTGGCCGCCACTCGGCGTCTTGAGATAGTAGTGACTGACGAACCCGCGATAGATGGCCTGGTCGACACGCGCCATCACGCTGTTGGCGCGTTGCGCCGCCGGGCTCTGGCCAACGCGCTCGACCACGATCGCTTCCGGCCTGATCGAGACCATTACGTCGCCTGCCGATTGCGGGATCTGGTCGACCTGAAGGCTCAATTCGGGCGAGACACGAACGAGCGCCCCGCTCCCGTTGCGCTGCTCGACGGGTCCTTCGAACAGATTCGACGCGCCGATGAACTGCGCAACGAATTTCGAGGTCGGGCGCTGGTAGATTTCCGTCGCAGAGCCGACCTGTTCGAGCTTGCCATCGCGCATCACCACGATCTTGTCAGCCATCGTCAGGGCTTCGTCCTGATCGTGGGTCACCATCACGGTGGTCAGACCGAGCCTGCGCTGAAGGGCGCGCAGCTCGACCTGCATGCTCTCGCGAAGCCCCTTGTCGAGCGCCCCGAGCGGCTCGTCGAGCAGCAGCATGGCCGGCTCGATCACCAGGGCCCGTCCCAATGCGACGCGCTGCTGCTGGCCGCCTGAGAGTTGCGCCGGATAGCGCTTCCCGAAGCTGGACAGCTGGACGAGATTGAGGGCTTCGCCGACCTTCCTTGCGGCATCGGCCTTGGAGATCCCGCGCATCTCGAGGCCGAAGGCGATGTTCTCCTCGACGGTCAGATGAGGAAACAGCGCGTAGTTCTGGAACAGCATCCCGACATTGCGGCGATGCACGGGAACGCCGGTCATCTTCTGGTCGTTGACGAAGACATCGCCGGATGTCGGGCGGATCAGCCCGGCGATCATGCGCAAGCAGGTCGTCTTGCCGCATCCGCTCGGACCGAGCAGCGCGACCATATGGCCGGGCTCGATCGTGAGCGAGACGTCGTCGACTGCAACGGTGCGGTTGTATTCCTTGACCAGGTGGTCAAGCCTGACTTCGGAAGACCTCATGACAACCTGTCCTAGCTCGTGAACACCTGATTATAGCGCTCCAGCCACGGGCCGCGGCGTGGAACGATGAACTTCCAATCCGGCGTGAACAGTCCGAGATCGGCGGCCTTGGTGTCGGGATAGGCCAGGAACTTGGCCGTCTCCGGCTTGAAGTCGATGCCGCTCACCGACGGCGCGCTGAGCGTCTGCTCGGACAGCATCTTGGCGACCGATGGCTCGAGAATACGGTTGATCAGGGCACAGGCAAGCTCGGGCTCCGGCGCATTCTTGACCAGCGTCATGCTGTTGATGCCGGTGAAGGCGCCTTCCTTGGGGAACGTCATGTCGAGCGGCATGCCCTTGGCCGTGTGCGGATAGATGGCCTTCGAATATTCGATACCGCCGATCGTCGCCTGGCCCTGGGCCACCTGGAGCACCTGCGCCTCGCTGTCGTAGATCGTGAGGACGTTGGGCTTGAGGGTCGCGAGCTTGTCCCAGCCGCTATCGACGAGATATTGCGCTTCCTTCAGCGACTTGCCCGTCGTCAGCGCCGTCGCCACGATCAGCATCAGCACGCTCTGGGTGTTCTTTGGCGTGTTGAGCAATATCTGCTTGCGGTATTTTGCGTCGAAGATCTGCTCGTAGCTTTCGATCGGCTTCGTCACCTGTGGATTGATGAACAGGGCCGCGCTCGAGATCGAGAAGCCGACGCCATAATCCTCTTCGAACAGATAGCGCGGATAGACCTTGGCAAGATTCGGAATCTTGGCGGCATCGAGCTTGTCGATCAGCCCTTCCTGCTTGGCCTGGGGGATGCCGACATCGTCCATCATCATCATGCTGAAGCGCGGCGTATCGCGCGTGGCACGGAGGGCGGCGATGTTGGAGAGCGTGGCGCCTTCGATCGTGAAGACGCGGCATTTGAACTCGGCCTCGAATTTCGGAATGACCTCCTTCTGGATCAACTTGCCCAGCGCGGAGTTGTAGACGCCGACGTGCAGTTGCTTGGCGTCCTGCGCCCACGATCGGCTGATGATCGTCGGGAAGGCTACCGCGGATGCACCGGCTTTAATGAGAGTCCTACGTGTCAGCTTCATGGGTCCAATCTCCATCTACCAATGCACATCAGGCAGCCAGCGCGCGGCGAAGGCCGACCAGTTTCTCCAGCAGGAGCACGCCGACCATCGCCATCAGGATGATGATCGTCGACATCGCCGGCACGGAAGGATCAAAGACGTTGACCAGTTGCCGCATCAGCGCGAGCGGCACGGGCGAATATTCCGAGTTCGCCAGCCACATCGTGACCGGATAATTGTCGAAGGACACCATGAAGGCGAACAGCCCGCCGGCGGCGACGCCCGAGGCGATCTGCGGCAGCGTCACGCGCCAGAATGTCGTCAGCCGGTTTGCGCCGAGGGTCCGCGCCGCATCCTCCAGGTTCTCATCCACCAGCTGGAGGCTGGTGACGACGGTGCGGATCACATAGGGCGACGTCACGACCACATGCCCGATCAGGAGGTTGAGCCGCGCATCCTGCGATCCGAGCTTGGTCAGGACCTGAAGCAGCGCCAGGCCCGTGACCAGCGCCGGGAAAATCAGCGGCGACAGCAAGAAACCCTTGATCGCCGCCAGGCCAAAGAACCTGCCACGGACCAGCGCAAAAGCCGCGGGCACGCCGAACAGCAGCGAGCCCGCCGTCGTGCCGAGCGCGAGCAGAATGCTCAGCCGCATCGCCTCGAGGAAGTCGCGGTCCTGGAGAACCTTGGCATACCATTTCAGCGTGAAGCCCTGCGGCGGGAACGTCACGAAATAGGAATCGGAAACCGACACCGCCATGACGAGGAGCAGCGGCGCCAGGATGAACAGCATCATGCCGGCGGTGATGGTGTAGAGGATGAAGGCGCCGAAGCCGGAAAACCGCTCGTCCATCAGTCGGGCCTCCTGAGACGCCGTCCTTCCAGAAGCCACATCGAGACGCCGTTGACCGCGAGGACCAGGCCGACGAGAACGACGGCAATCGCGGCGCCGAACGGCCAGTCATAGACGACGAAGATCTGCTGCTCGATCAGATTGCCGAGCATGACCGCCGAAGCCCCGCCCAGGATCGCTGGAATGACGAAGGAGCCGGCGGTGAGCGAGAACACCAGGGTAAAGCCCGCCACGAAGCCCGGCATGCTCAACGGCAGCGTCACGCGAAGAAATACCTTCCACCACGGCGCGCCCAGCATCCGGGCTGCGTCTTCGAGGTTGGGATCGATCTTGCCGAGCGCCGAGGCCAGCGGCAGAACCATCATCGGGAAGAACACATGCAGCGACCCAATGACGACGGCGACCTCGGTGTAGAGGACCGATATCGGCGCATCGACGATATGCAGCGTCATCAGGATCCAGTTCAGCATGCCCTTCGGACCGTTCTGGAGCACGAGCTGCCAGCCGTATCCACGAACGACCACGCTGACGATCAGGGGCGCGATGACGATCAAGGTGATGATGCGCGTGACCATCGGACGGCTTTTGACCATCACCAGCGCAACCGGATAGGCGAGCACCGTCGCGAGCGCGGAGGTGATGATGCTGATCCGCAGCGTCGTCCAGAGCACGCGGGCGTAGAGCTCGACGTTGATCAGACGGGCGTAGTGCGCAAGGGTGAAGGGACGGCCGATGATGCCGCGGCTGTCCTGCGTCTGGATGCTCGAGAACAGCAGTCCCAGCGCCGGATAGAAGAAGAAGTACGTCAGGAATGCCAGCATCGGGACGGCGAGAAGCCCGACCGGCAGAGCCAGACGCCACCGCGATGCCCGCCCGGTGACCGGTGGAGCTTGAACACCTAAGACCGCCACCGCATCGTCGCTGGTGGTCATCGCTGGCCGTCCTCGACTGCGCGATACCAAGGCAATACCCCTCTTTGCACAAAGCTTATGCGTCGACATCCTACAGGACCAAGAACATCTTCGTTTAGGGGCATTAGGAACGATTATGACAATTGGTTCGGCATACTGCTCCGATCTTGGTCGACGAATGCCGCCGGGTGCATCTTTCCTTCTCCGCCGAGGGCCAAGCCTCCTGACATATCGATGCCCGGTCAGCGCAGGCCTTCGCAGAAGCTCGCGATACGGCGGCAGCCTTCCTTCAGCGATTCGGTATCGGTCGCGTAGGAAATGCGGAAATATGGGCTCATGCCGTATGCGCCCCCGGGTACCGCAGCGACATGCTGCTCCTCCAGTAGCGCCGAGATGAAGTCGGCATCGGTTTCCAGCCGTCGCCCGCCCTTCGTGGTCTTGCCGATGCAGCCCGTGATGTTGGGAAACACGTAGAAGGCCCCCTCCGGCTTGTGGCAAGTGATGCCGGGAATCTGGTTGAGGAGCTTGACCACCAGATCGCGCCGGTCGCGATAAATGTCAGCGCGTTCCTTCAGGTAGTCCTGCGGCCCGTCCAGGACCGCGACGGCCGCGGCCTGGCTCACCGTGCAGATTCCGCCGGTCGCCTGACCGTGGACATTGTTCATCGCCGCGATCAGGTCCTTGGGGCCGCCGCAATAGCCGACCCGCCAGCCGGTCATGGCGTAGGCCTTGGACGCGCCGTTCACGGTCACGACGCGATTCTTCAGCTTCGGCTCAACCTCGGCGATGGTGCAGAACTCGAAACCGTCATAGGTGAGATGTTCGTAGATGTCGTCGGTGAGGATCCAGACGTCAGGGTGCTTCAGCATGACGTCGGCGATCGCGCGCATCTCCTCGCGGGTGCATGCCGCGCCGGTCGGATTGTTGGGAAAATTAAGGATCAGCCACTTCGTCCTGAGCGTGATCGCCGCCTCAAGGTCTGCCGGACGGAGCTTGAACTGGTTGTTCTCCGGGCACGGCACCGCGACGGGCGTCGCCTCCGCCAGAAGAACGATGTCCGCATAGGTGATCCAGCCCGGCGCCGGGATGACGACCTCGTCGCCGGGATTGCAGGTCGCGAACAGCGCGTTGAAGATGATCTGCTTGCCGCCATTGGCGATCAGGATCTCGTCGAGGGCATAGTCGAGATTGTTCTCGCGCTTGAACTTGCGCTGGACGGCGGTCCGCAGGGCAACGGTCCCCGGCTGCGCCGGATATTTGGTATCGCCGGCAAGAGCCGCCCGATGTGCAGCCTCGATCGCATGCGGCGGCGTCGGAAAATCGGGCTCGCCGGACGACAAGCCCACGATCTTGACGCCCGCGGCGCGGAGCTCTCGCGCCTTGTCCGTCATCGCCGCCGAGGCCGACACCTTCACGGTTTTGAGGCGGTTTGCGAGTTCAGGCATTGTCAGCTCCACTTCTCATCTCTTTCAAACGTGCGGCCTCGGATCGGCTCGCAAATCGCAATTCGCCGACGACCTGGAACGTGGGTACGACCTCGATCGTCGCGACGTTCATCCGCGCCGGCGACCCCACCGCGAACGCAATGGCATCTGCGACGTCTTCGGACTGCAAAGTCTCGAAGCCGCCGACGAAGCGGGCATCCGGGTTGTCGGCGGCGTTCTGGTTCTGGAAGATGCTCGTCGCCACCCGCCCGGGCGAGACTTCGGTGACGCGAACGCAGGTGCCGTAAAGATCGACGCGCAATTGCTGCGACAGCGAATGAATGCCCGCCTTCGTCGCGTGATAGGCCACGGATGAATTGAATGTCGTGGCATTCTCGCCGAAAGCATAGTGGCCGGCGATCGACGAGACGTTGACCACGTGGCCGCGATTGCGCCTCGCCATGCCCGGAGCGATCAACCGCGTCAGGTGCAGGACCGCGCGCAGATTGACGTCGACCAGGGTGTCGACATCATCAGGCGTCGTATCCAGGATATTGCCACGCCGCGACTGGCCGGCATTGTTGACGAGGACATCGAATTCGGCCGAGCTCGCAAGATGATTCAGGGCGTCGAGATCGTTCACATCGACCGCGCATGTACGACATCCGGTCTCGGCCGACAGGCCGGCCAGCCGGCGAACGTCGCGCGCCAGTGCGTGCACCTCGAGCCCCTCGGCGCGGAGGCGCCGAACCGTCGCAGCCCCGATACCTGAGGATGCGCCCGTCACCAACGCCGTTCGATAGTCCGAAAATCCCATCCGCAAGGTTCTCTTGCCGTCAGCCAGAGCGGCAGAAAGTTACGTGCGGAGGCCGAGGCAGGCATACAGCAGATTTGTTCTGCCCTCATAAGGACATCCAATATCCCGCCCGAACGTCGTCGGGGGCGCGAGCCATAAGCACAGCCGATGCAGGCAGAGTGAATTTCTCTTACTCGTCGCCGCACGTATCCCCTTAGATTTTCCGAGGCTCTTCGCTCGCCCATGGGAGACGGATCAGGATGTTGGAAGTCGGCAATCGGATCGTCATGGTCTCCGGGGCCTCGCGCGGCATCGGACGCGCCGTCGTCGAACGGCTCCTGGCCTCGGGCTTCCGGGTATCGGCCGGGCTTCGCGATCCAAGCCGCCTCCCCGAGAGCGAGAGGCTCATGACGCACCGCTATGATGCCGAGGACGCCAGGAGCCCGGGCTCCTGGGTCAACGCAACGGTTGCGCGGTGGGGCGGCGTCGACGCCATCGTCAACACCGCCGGCATCAATCCGAGGGTCCGTGTCTCCGACGAAGGCGAGAACGAGCTGGATGAAATGTGGCGCGTCAACGTCAAGGGTCCGCTGCGCCTCGTCAGAGCCACCCTCCCTCATTTGGCCGTCTGCGGTCACGGCCGGGTTATCAATCTGGGGTCCCTCTCCGGAAAGCGCGTGGGGAGCAACGTCGGCTACGCCATGACCAAGTTCGCAATTGTTGCACTCACCCACGGCATTCGCCGGGAGGGACGCGCGGCCGGCATCCGGGCAACGGTGATCTGCCCGGGCTACGTTGCCACCGACATGACGCTCAACGACGACGAGATCCCCCGCCACGAGATGAGCCAGCCGGACGACATCGCCGGCATGGTGGAAACCGCACTCATGCTGCCGAACAACGCCTCGGTCTCCGAGATGCTCGTGCACTGCCAGTTCGAGCCGATGCTCTGAGGCCCGGCGGGAACCGCCAGGTCCCCGCAGAGAACTGAAGCGAACGCAAGGAAACGACGCCCGCGAGAACCGAAGGCTAACTAATGGCCTTCCCCGAGACCTTGTCGAACAGGTGCGTTCGCTCCAGATCAAGAGCGACGTCTATCAAGCGATCCGGCGCCGCAGCGACACCGACCGGCATCTGAGCCGTGAACGGAAATGCGCCTACGGTTCCAATCACGAGCGTATGCGGCCCGAGCGGCTCCACGTCCTTCACCATCAAGCGGACGGATGAGCCCATCGGCGCATCTTGCCGAAGCACATGGTCGGGCCGCACGCCGAGCACAACCGGCTTGCCGACGCTCCCTGCATAGGCCGCCTCGCGGGACTTCGGCAATCTTAGCGACGTCCCCGACGGCTCGGTGAAGACCAGCGCGCCATCACGCGCGGCAATCTCGCCATGGATGAAATTCATGCTGGGTGCGCCCATGAAGCCCGCGACGAAGAGATTGCTGGGCTTCTCGTAGATCGTGATCGGATCGGCCGCTTGTTCGATCCGGCCGCGATTCATCACTACGACACGATCCGCCATGGTCATCGCCTCGACCTGATCGTGCGTGACATAGACGATCGTCTTGGCGAGACGGCGATGCAGCGCCTTGATCTCGGTCCGCATCTCGATACGGAGCTTGGCGTCGAGGTTCGACAACGGCTCGTCGAACAGAAACACGTCCGGGCTGCGCACGATGGCACGGCCGATCGCAACGCGCTGGCGCTGCCCGCCGGAGAGTTGCTTGGGCCTGCGGTCCAGATATTGCTCGAGGTCGAGAACGCGCGCCACGTCCTGGACTGCTTTTGCGATGCCGGCGCGCGAGTCGCCCCGGACCTTCATGCCGTAGCCGATGTTCTCCCCGACCGTCATATGCGGGTAGAGCGCATAGTTCTGGAACACCATCGCACAATTGCGCAAGCCCGGACGCAGCTGCGTCACGTCGCGGTTGCCGATGCGGATGTTTCCGCTGGTGACCGCCTCCAGCCCTGCAATCATGCGCAACGTCGTGGTCTTGCCGCAGCCGGACGGGCCGACAAGCACGACGAACTCCTCGTCGGCGACGTTCAGATCGAGCCCCTCGATGATCTTGTAGGGCCCATATGCCTTGCTGACGTTTTCGATCTCGACGTGCGCCATGGATTCCTTTTTCCGTCCCTCATATCGACGGCCAACAAAGCCCGGATGATGCTGACGCATCATCCGGGGAAGTCTCAGCGGAGGTCAGTTCTTCAGTTAGTTCTTGGGCGGAAGGCCCATCGCCGCGCGATAGGCGGCAAGTTGCTTCGCGCGGCCGAACTCGTCGGTCAGGCGATTCCATTCCTTCGCGACCGCGTCCAGTGCGGCCTGCGGCGTGGTCTGGCCGGCCAACGCCTTGCCGAGCTCGATCTCCACAACCTCGGTGTAGGAGAAATAGCCGGGCAGTCGCATGTCGAGCGCGACGTTCTTGCCGTTAATAGAGTCGGCCTGGGCGCCGAGATATTCCTTGGCCTCCTGCGGCGAGAAGATCTTGCTCCACAACTCCAGATTCGCGGTGTGCGACTTGCGGTATGGGTTGACACCCGTACCGCCGGTAATCGCGGCTTGGCCAGAGACTTCGGGGCTTGTCAGCGTCTTGACGAAATCCCATGCCGCCTGCTGGTTCTTGCCCACCTTCGGCACGGCAATCTGCCAGCCGCCGAACGCCATGAAGGGTGCCGGCAGCACCGCCGGGAACTTGTCCCACTTCTTGGTCTTGGCGTTCCAGATCTCGTCAGAGCCGGGCAGCACCGCGGAGCCCACCTTGCCGGAGATCTTCGACTGCTTGGGATCGGCGGCGATCACGCCGGTGTCGCCCCAACCGATCGACTCGGCCACCTGGCCGCCGGCCACGGCGGCATTGACCTCGCCGAACGAGAAGTTCAGCGCATTAGGCGGGCCAAGCTTGGAAGCGCGGATGTACTCTTCCAGTCCCTTCACCCAGCCCGGATTATTGATCTGGGCGTCCATCGTTTCGGGGTCGAAGAACATCGCACCCGGATAGTTCGGGTTGTTGGTGTAGGCCGCCGCGTGGCTGAAGAAGAACCAGAACTGCTGGCCGCCGCGGCGGAAAGCTTCCGCCGTGCCCCAGAGACCCTTGTCGGGGCGCTGGAAGAACTCCGCGATATCGAGATATTGCTTCCAGGTCTTTGGCGGCGCCAGGTCGTAGCCGTACTTGGCCTTGAAGGCGTCCTTCTCCTTGGGATCGCTGAACAGGTCGGTGCGATAGGTGTATGTGTGAACGTCACCGTCCATCGACTGCGAATAGATCTTGCCTTCCCACACCATCAGGCGCTCGCGATAGGCCGGCTCGACGTCGTCCCAATCCTTGCCGGACTGCATCTCTTTCGGCATCTCGCTGAGATAGGAGACGAAGTCGGGCAGCCAGGCCGGCGCAAAGCTGACCAGATCGAACGTCGCGTCAGATCCCGTCAGCGACGTAACAATCTTCGGGTAGAGCTCCGACCACGGAAACTCGACCACATTGACCTTGCCGCAGGTCTTCTTGGTCCATTCGTCCGCGCCGAGCTTGAGCGCGGAGGCGATATACGGTCCGGTCTGCGACGCCACCGTCAGGGTGACGCCGGAGTAATCCGGACTACAGGCAGCGTTCGCCTGGCTCGCAGCGCAAGCCATCGCGAGCGAGGTGGTCAGCATCAGAAACGTCCGTCGCAACATCGTCCAGTCCTCCCTAGATGAGTTTTTGCTATTTGATTGCCCCGAGCAGCAGGCCCGACCGCATCATGCGGCTGAGCAGACCTGCCATGATCATCATCGGAATGATGGCGACGAGCGCCGCGGCCGAGATCGCCCACCATTCGTCGCCGCGCTGGCTGTTCTGTCCCGCCACCAAGATCGGCAGCGTCTGCCATCTGGAATTGGTCAGGAACAGCGCGAACAGGAACTCGTTCCAGACGAACGCGAGCGTGATCATGAAGGTCGCCAGCAGCCCGTTCATCGACATCGGCACCACGATGCCGAGGAAGATGCGCCAGCTCGGCACGTTGTCGACCATCGCAGCTTCCTCGACCTCGATCGGGATGGCCTCGAAGAAGTCGCGCATCAGCCAGACCACGATCGGCAACGAGAACGCGACGTAACACAGCGTCAGGCCGACATAGCTGTCGATGAGCTGGAAGCCGAGCCGGCCGATTTCGCTGTAGAGCAGATACAACGCGAAAGCCGTGACGATCGGCGGAAACATGCGTTGGCTGACGAACCAGAACAGGATGTCCTCATTGCCGAGGATCGGCCCCGGCAGCGGCAGGCGATTGGCCAGGATGGCAGCGGCAAGCGCGATCGGGAACGCAAGCAGCAGCGCCTGCGCGCGGGTGAATCCGAGCGAATTGTTGAACAGCAGATAGCCGCCGAGCGCGAGCAGGAAGAAGATCAGGCCCGCGCCAAAGCGCACCTTGAACTCGAACCGCACCAGCGCATAGGCCGCCATCGCGCCGACGGCAGTCGCGATCGCCGCGGCCGACAGGCCGACGATCGTCGAGTTCAGGAAGGTCCGGAAGAACTCGCCACGGATACCCTGATAGAGATCAATGAAGGGCTGCAGGGTCGGCGTGAAATCGACGAACGGAATATAGGTCGGGCCGCCGACCACGCCCGGCGGGGTCTTGAACGCCGTCACCACCACCCAATAGAGCGGAAACGCCGTGATCAGGCACCACGCGAAGACACCGGCCGCGACCAGGCGGCGGCTCCAGCTCGACAGTCCGGTAAGGCCCTGCCCGCTCATCGGCGCTTCTCCAGATGCGGGCGCAGCAACGCCAGATAGGTCACGCCGATGATCGTGATCGCGATCAGGAACAGGAAGCTGAGAGCCGAGGTGTAACCGAGGTTGAACTTCTTGAAGCCCTCCTGATAGGCGAACAGCGTCAGCGTCTCGGTATCCACGCCCGGCCCGCCGCCCGTCATCACGAAGACGGTGTCCATGATCTTGTAGCTCTCGATCAGGCGGATGAAGACGACCGCCGCGGAGATCGGCAGCATCATCGGAAAGGTGATACCCCAGAACTGCTGCCAGGCGCTGGCGTTCTCGAGCTCCGCCGCCTCGTAGACATCCTCGGGGAGCGTTTGCAGGCCGGCCAGCATCATCAGGATGACGAACGGGGTCCATTGCCAGATCTCAACCGCGATGATGCAGGCGAGCGCCCAATGGCCGTTGGTGAGGAATGGCAGGTTCGAGAGGCCAAACATGGACAGGAACTGGTTGAGCGGACCCATGGTCGGATTGAAGATCATGCGGGCAACAAGGGCGACCGCAACCGGGGCCAGCAGCATGGGCAGCAGCAAGGCCACGCGAAACAGCCGCTCGCCCGGAACGCGCGCGTTCAGCGCGAGTGCAACGCCAAACCCGATCACATATTGCAACCCGACGGCGATGAACGCGATCAGCGTCGTCGTGAAGATCGCATTCCAGAAGCGCGGCTCCTGCAAGAGCGTCGCATAGTTACCGAACCACACGACCCGCGGCGGGATCGGCGGTATCAGACGATAGCTGAGGAAGCTCGTGGTGAACGAGTAGATCAGTGGAAAGATCGAGATCGCCAGCACGACGAGCACCGCCGGCCAGATGAAGACATGCTTGATCGGATCGTTCCGCATCATGGGCAGATCATCGCTTCAACAGGGCTTCGATCTCGGCACGCCGCGGCATCGCAGGCGCAGTTCCCGCGCGCGTCACGGAAATCCCGGCCGTGGCCGAACCGAAGCGCGCCGCTTCCAGCGGATCGGCGCCGCCCGCAAGCGCTGCTGCGAAGCCGCCGACGAACGCATCGCCCGCGCCCGCGGTTTCGACCACCTTGCCGGCGGCGAACGGCGGCACGTGCAACGAGCGATCTCGCCCGTGAAACAGCGCCCCGCGTTCGCCGAGCGTGATCAGTGCAGTCCCCGCGCCCTTGGCCAGCAACGCATCTCCGGCGCGGCGGGCGCCGTCAAGATCACTCACCGCGATCCCGGTCAATGCTTCGGCCTCGGTCTCGTTGGGAACGACGTAGTCGCACAAGGCAAACAGGCCATCGTCGAATTTGAGCGCAGGAGCCGGGTTGAATACGGTGATGCTGCCCGCGGCGCGCGCGATCTCGAGACCGCGCTGCGCAGCCGCGACCGGTTGCTCGAGCTGGGTCACGAAGACGCGGCTGGTCCGGATCGCGTCGGCCGCCGCGTCGACGTCAGTCGGGCTGAGGCCGTCGGCCGCTCCGCTCACCACGATGATGGCGTTGTCGCCACGCGTCTCGTGGACATAGATGAAGGCGGCGCCGGTCGGTGCATCCGCAGCCCTGGCCACGCGCGGTTTGATGCCTTCGGTTTCCCAGGTCTTGATGGCGAGATCACCGAAGGCGTCGCGACCGATCCGGGAAATGAAGGTCACGTCCGCGCCCGCGCGTGCCGCGGCCACGGCCTGGTTCGATCCCTTGCCGCCCGGTCCCATGGCAAATCCTGAGCCGGCGATGGTTTCGCCGATCGCAGGCATGTTGCCGGCCCGGAAGGCCAGATCGACGACGAAGATGCCGAGCACTGCGACGCCAGTCTTGCTCATGGTCGTTACTCTCCGTCCGGCGCGATGACGCCCTTGGAGAACAGGAAGCAGCCGTAGAAGCGCCGCTCACCGGTGGCGATCACGCAGTAGGCTGCCTTGGCCTTCTCATAAAAGGCATGGCGCTCGACCCCGACCAGCGGCCAGGAGCGTCCCTCGGCGCGGTCGATCGCGGCCTGCACCTCGCGCTGCACCGGCGGCACCTCCTGCGGCTGGCCGACGATCTCCATGCGGATCGCGGCATCGTCCACGAACGTATCGAGCGGCATCACCGAGAGGATGGCCTCGATCGCCTTGGCCGTGCTGACGTTGTCGATGCGAAGCAGCTCGCCGAACACGGTCTGGCGCGCGATCGAGTCGGCCGGGAAATTGGTGTCGCACACCACGAGGCGGTCGCCGTGCCCCATTGCGCGCAAGGCATACAGCACGTCGGCATTGAGCAGTGGATTGATGCCCTTGAGCATGTTGCGTCCCTCTCTTGTCTTCAAATCCTCCGAACTCTGACGGTCCGGATGCCACCCCATATCACCACGAGGTGACGTCTTTAATCCCCGTAGGGAATCCAGATGTTCTTCACCTGCACCGCATGGCGGAGCAGGATTGGACCTTCGCTCGCCGCCCTGTCGTACCAATCGAGCGCCAGGCCGTGGTCGACCAGCGTGCGCTTGAGGTTGCCGACCGACAGCCGCTCCGCGGCCGTCGAGGCCTCCTGCGAGCCGAACACCCAGAGCCCATCGACGTCGTCGTGCTCGGCAAGGACCTTTGCCAGCGCATCGCGCTCGCCGGTGACGATGTTGACGACGCCTGCCGGCACGTCCGACGTCTCCAGCACCTGATAGAAATCGGTCGCGGCAAGCGGATGCCGTTCGCTCGGCACAGTGACGACACGGTTGCCCATCGCAATCAACGGTGCCACCAGGCTGATGAAGCCGAGCAACGGGGCCTCGTCCGGGCAGGCCACCCCGACCACGCCGATCGGCTCATGCATGGCCAGCGCCACGCCGCGCAACGGCGGTGCGTGGATCGTACCCTCGTATTTGTCGGCCCAGGCCCCATAGCTGAACAGCCGTTCGATACTCGCCTCGACCTCCGCGCGCGCCTTTGCGGGCGAGACGCCGGTCATATCGCCGATGCGCCGGGTGAACTCATCGCCGCGTGCGGACAGATTCTCGGCAAGGTAGTAGAGGATTTGGGCGCGATTATGCGCCGTCGCCCGCGCCCAGCCCTCGGCGGAGCGCGCGGCCGCCACCGCATTACGGATGTCCTTGCGATTGCCTTCGCCGGCTTCGCCGAGGTGCCGCCCTTTCGGCGACAGCACCGCGCGCGAATAATTTCCATCGGGGCGGACTTGCTTGCCGCCAACGAAAAGCTTGGCGGTTCGGTCGATCGACGGCGTGCCAAACCCGGCACCCTCGGTCGAGGCTTCAGGGGATGGCGCCAGCTTGGCTCGCGCTTTCCGCCCACTCCACGCCTTCGGCTTGAGATATTCGGTGAGGCCCTCCCGGCCGCCCTCGCGCCCGAACCCGGACTCGCGGTATCCGCCGAAGCCGACGCTGGCGTCGAACAAATTGGTCGCGTTGACCCAGACCACGCCGGCCTGAAGCTTTGGCGCGATGTCGAGCGCGAGCCCGATGGTTTCGCTCCACACGCTGGCGGCAAGGCCATAACGCGTGTTGTTGGCGAGCATCACCGCCTCATCGGGCGTGCGGAAGGTCATCGCGACCAGCACGGGGCCGAAGATCTCTTCGATCGCCACGGTCGAGGACGGATGCACATTCCAGAGCAAGGTCGGGGGATAGAAGCAGCCTTCAGCGGGGATCGCCCCCGGCGCCTGATACTTCTCGGCGCCCTCCTTGACGCCGGTTTCGACCAGCGCCTTGATCCGCTCGAGCTGCACCGGCGCGACCACCGCGCCCATGTCGATCGCCTTGTCGAGCGGTGGACCAACACGCAGCGTCTCCATGCGGCGGATCAGGCGCTTGCGGAATGTCTCGGCGATGCCTTCCTGCAGCAGCAGCCGCGATCCGGCGCAACAGACCTGGCCCTGGTTGAACCAGATCGCATCGACCACGCCTTCCACGGCGCCATCGATATCGGCGTCGTCGAACACGATGAACGGCGACTTGCCGCCGAGCTCCAGCGTCAGCGACTTGCCACTGCCTGCGGTCGACTGACGGATCAACCGCCCGACCTCGGTCGATCCCGTGAAGGCGATCTTGTCGACATCAGGATTTTCGACGAGCAACGCGCCGGTGGCGCCATCGCCCGTCACCACATTCAACACACCGGGCGGCAGGCCGGCTTCCGCCGCGAGCTCGGCGAACAGCAGCGCAGTGAGCGAGGTGAATTCCGCCGGCTTCAGCACCACGGTGTTGCCGGTCGCCAGCGCCGGCGCGATCTTCCAGGCCAGCATCAGCAGCGGAAAGTTCCAGGGGATGATCTGGCCGATCACACCGACCGGGACATGGTCGGCGAATTCGCGCTCCTGCAATTGCGCCCAGCCGGCGTGATACAGGAAGTGGCGCGCAGCGAGTGGCACGTCGAGATCGCGGGTTTCCCTGACCGGCTTGCCATTGTCGATCGCTTCCAGCACCGCGAACAGACGAGCATGACGTTGCAGCATGCGCGCCAGCGCATAAAGGTGACGGGCACGACCGTGGCCACCGAGCTTTGCCCATTGCGGCTGCGCCGATCGCGCGGCACCGACGGCGGCCTCGACATCCGCTGCGACGCCTTGCGCGAGTTTAGCCAGCGTCTTTCCGGTAGCCGGCTCGATCGTCGTCAGATGCTTGCCCGAGGCCGGCGCGGCAAATTTGCCCGCGATGAAATGCCCGAACGTCGCCTCGTGCCGCTTCAGCCAGGCGCGCGCCTCACCATCCGCCTCGGGAGCGGGACCATAATCCATGGTCTCGTAGTAATGTGCGATGCTCATGCTCAGCCCACGGGGTGACGGTTGAAGGCCGAGTAGCGGCCGGTAACGTGATGCTCAAGCTGCCGCTCGATGTCGGCGAGCAGGCTCGAGGCGCCGACGCGAAACAGTTCCGGCTCGAGCCAATCGCGTCCCAACTCCTCCTTCATCAGGAACTGGTAGTTGAGCACATCCTTCGCCGTCGAAATTCCACCGGCCGGCTTGAAGCCGATCTTGAAGCCGGTGCGCTCCTCATAGACCCTGATCATGCGCAGCATCGCGAGCGTCACCGGCAGCGTGGCATTGACGCCCTCCTTGCCGGTGGAGGTCTTGATGAAGTCGGCGCCGGCCATCATGCAAACCATCGACGCCTTGGCGACGTTGCGCAGCGTCTTGAGGTCGCCGGTCGCCAGGATCGTCTTGAGATGCGCATCGCCGCAGGCCGCGCGGAAGTCCCGGACCTCGGCGTAGAGAGCGCGCCAATCTCCGGTCAGCACGTGCTCACGGGTGATGACGATGTCGATCTCCTGCGCACCGTCCCTGACGGACGCCTCGATCTCCTTGAGCTTGAGATCGTGGGGTATGAGTCCCGCAGGAAATCCGGTCGAGACCGCCGCGACCGGGATGTCATATCCGTCAAGCGCCTCGACCGCGGTTGCGACGAAGCGGTGATAGACGCAGATCGCGCCGGTATGCAGCCCGCGCCCGGCAAAGCCGAGAGCCTCGAGCAGGTCGCTTCGCAACGGCGCCCTCGCCTTGGCGCAGAGCCGCTTCACGCGTTCGGCTGTATCGTCGCCGTTGAGTGTCGTCAGGTCGATGCAGGTGATCGCCTTCAGCAACCAAGCGGCCTGCGCGTCCTTCTTGACGGTGCGTCGGCCCGGCAGGCTCGCAACGCGGCGCTCGGCGGCCGACAGATTGATCCTGATCTCGTCGACCCAGTCCATCTCGAGCGCGCGGCCGCTGTTGCGCGCGATCGGATGCAGATGATTGTGATCCCGCGCATGAGGCTGCGCCGGCACCGCGGATGGATTTGATATCAAGACGCCCTGCGCCATCGGTACGCCCGTGCGATGCTAGCGAATCGGCTGAAACGGCAGATAGACTGAATGTGCCGATTGCAACATGCGACCCTCCCATCCCTTGCCCGCTGGAGCTTCTGCTGCCTGCCATCGCGGACAGCGAAATGCCCTTCGGACCAGATGTTATTATTGTAACAAATTGACGTTGCTAAACTCACATCATTGTAAGATCATTGTCAACCGGATAAGCAGGCTCGGTGACGAAAATGACTGAAACACCGGTTGCACGACCCAGTGAGACCCGCGTCCAGCGGTTGCAGCGGCTGCGTCGCGCCGTCGAGACGAGCGGCGCACTGCATCTGAAGGACGCCGCAGAGCTGCTGAAGGTGTCGGAGATGACGGTCAGGCGCGACCTTGCCGGACCCGAGGCGGCGCTCGCCCTGCTCGGCGGCTACGTCGTCAACGCGGCGTCGCCGACCGGGATCAAGTACACGTTCGAGCAGGAAATCGACCAGCACACCCAGGACAAGCGCCTCGCCTGCCGATCTGCAGCCGCCTCGATCAAGGAAGGCGACACCATCTTCATCGACTGCGGCACCACGATGCAGTCGCTGGCGGATTGCCTGCCTGAGGACATGCCGCTCTCGGTGATCTGCTATTCGCTGAACGTCGCCTCGATCGTCACCCACCGTCCGTCGACGCAGGTGATGCTGATGGGCGGGCTCTACCATCCGTCCTCGCAGTCGTTCTCGTCGGATGACGGCCTGTCCTATCTGCGGCGGCTCGGGGTCAACAAGGCGTTCGTCTCGGCCGGCGGCCTGCATTGGACCCGCGGCGCGAGCTGCTCGAATTTTCACGAAGTCGCCATCAAGCAGGCCGTCATTGCGACCGCGATGGAGAGCATCCTCGTGGTCGACGCCAGCAAGCTCGGCAGCCTCAAGCCGGCGTTCTTCTCCGACGTCAGCTCGTTCTCGCGGATCATCGTCGGTGGCTCCGTGTCGGCAGACACGCGCAAGCACTTCCGCAGCCTCCCCGTCGAATACGTCACCAGCGCAGTCTGATCCGGACGGGGGCTGGTTCGCCCGGATCAGGTCGGCCGGATCGATGCGCGGTCCCGCGGAACCGCGCATCGCTATTGCAGGCTAGTTGCAGGCGGGCTTCGCCTTGTTGCAGGCATCGGTCAGTTCGGCCGGCGGATCCTTCTTGAACACTGTCTTGTAGGACTCCAGCACATTCGACTGCGTCACCGGCAGCGACTGCACACCGACCCAGCCGGGCGTTTCCTTGCCCAGCAGCGCATTCATCATCGCCATCGCTTCGGCGACGCCCTGGTCATAAGGACGCTGCGAGCCGGTCGCCTTCAGCGGACCGCCCTTGGCGATCTCGATGGCTGATTGCAGGCCGAGGTCGACCGTCGTCATGGGAATATCGATGCCCTGGGCGCGCATCGAGCTCAGCGTATCGAGCGCCGGCTGATCCCACACCGCGTAGAGTCCCTTGACGTCGGGATTGCCGGTCAGGAAGTCACCCGCGATCTGCGAGACCTTCGGCGGATCGGTGAAGTCGACCTGCTTCATCTTGATGTCGGGCCGGTTCGCCTTCATCCACTCCCGCACTCCCTTGGTGCGCTCGTTGGTGCTGAAATAGTCGACACCGAAATTGACGAGACCGATGGTGCCGCCCTGCGGCATGCAGGACGCCAGGATCTGCGCCGCGATCTGACCGTTGCCCTGGCTGTCCGCCGAGACCATCGTCGCGTATTCCTCGGGATGCTTCAGGCCGGTCGGGATGCTGTCCATCAGCACGAGCTTGATGCCGGCCTTGGCGATCTTCTTGTAGGTCGGGGCGGTTGCGGTGAAATCGACCGGGATCGAGATGATTCCGTCCGGATGCTGCTGGATGGTGTTCTCGATATCGGCGATCTGCTTGTCCACCTGATATTCGGCGGATGCGACGCCCGTCACCGTCACGCCGTACTTCTTCAGCGTATCGGTGATGCCCTGGATCTGGAGCTGCGACCAGTCGAGGTTGACCGTCTGCATGGAGATGCCGACCTTGAAGTTCTTCTCCTTGATCTTCGCGGCATCCGCCTCCGACAGCGCGAGCACCTCGGGGGAAGCCGCCTTCTCGCCGTGGGGTCCCTGGCCGACGATCGACTTCGGCCCGAGCTTGGCGAGATCGACACCCTTGACGCAGGTCGCGGGCACTTCGGCGCGAGCCGACGGGATCATCGAAAGGGCGGCAGCGGCCGCCAACGCAGTCAAAGGCAAGGTCTGTCGCAAGATTGGCTTCATTGTTTCCTCCATTTTTTGGTCGCCGATTCACCGGAGGGCCAGCGACCTTGCCCCTACCCGCGCCTCGCAATGAACTTGTTGTTCATGCGCCACGCCTGACTTCGACTAGCGTTTCGTGAAAGCAACCGCGGCAACGATGATCGCGCCCTTGATCACGAGCTGCATCGGCGAGCTCACGCCGAGCAGAACGAGACCGTTGTTGAGCGTTCCAATGATCAAGCTGCCGAACAGCGTTCCCAGAATGTAGCCGCGCCCGCCGAACAGGCTGCAACCGCCGAGGATCACAGCGGCGATGACGTCGAGCTCCATGCCCTGCACGACATCTGGCCGCGCGGCATGTGAACGCGCCGACAGCACCAGCGCCGCCAATCCAGCGAGCGTGCCGGTCAGAACAAAGGCCGCCGTCGTGATCCGTTTGGTGTTGATGCCGGAGTAGAGCGCCGCGGTCGGATTGCCGCCAACCGCATAAATGCGCCGGCCGAACACGTTATAATGCAGCAGCAGGATGCCGACGATCATTGCCGCCAATGTCCAGGCGATCGGAACCGGTATGCCGAGGAACGTGCCTTCGCCGAAGATCGCGAAATAGGTCTCGTTGGTGATGATGACAGGCTTGGTGTTGGTCACCATCATCGCCAGTCCCCGCGCCATGCTCAGCGAGCCGAGCGTCACAAGGAACGACGGGATCGACAGCTGCGTCGTCAGGATGCCGTTGATCAGCCCGACCAGCGCGCCGGTGCCGAGGCCGGCCACGGCACCCACGATCCAGCTGTTGTTGATCTGGCTCATCGCGAGCGCGGCCGCCATGCCCGATAGCGCCAACGTCGAGGCAACCGACAGATCGATCTGTCGCGCGATGATGATGAAGGTCATGCCGACCGCGATGATCGATACCAGCGTGGTCTGGCGCCCGATGTTCAGGAAATTGTCAACCGAGAGGAACCATGGCGATGACAGGCTGAACACGACCAGCAGGATCACGAAGGCGATGTACAGCATGTACGGCCGCTCGCCCCGCAGCAGATTCTGGAGAATCCTGCGGCGGCGATCGGATCGGGTCGACGCGGCGACCATGTTGGGAGCAGTCAGTTCGGTCATGCGGGAAGCTCTTGCAAGTGGCCTGGCCCGGAGGCCTGGTACATCTGGAGGAGATGATGCAGCTCTTCGGCATCATCGATCTCGCCGCGCGACAGCGTGCGCGCCACGCGGCCGTCGACGATCACGGAGATCCGGTCGCAGAGCTCGATCAATTCGACGAGGTCGGACGAGACGACCAGGACCCCGCTGCCGTCGCGGACGGCATTCCGGATCACGGCATAGATTTCCTCGCGTGCGCCGACGTCGACGCCGACCGTCGGTTCGTCCAGGAGCAGCACGCGCGGCCGCGGATCATTCCATTTTCCGAACACGACCTTTTGCTGGTTGCCGCCGGAGAGCGTCCTGACCAGGCTGAACGCGCCCGGCGCTTTCACCGAAAGCCTGGCAACCGCGGTTTCCGCGCGCTTCGCCGCAGCGCGTTGCTGCATCCAGCCCCAGCGCGAGAAATGGGGAATCCGCGGCAAGGTGACGTTGCGTTCGATCGAATGATCCAGGACCAGGCCCTGCACGTGCCGGTCTTCCGGCACCAGCGCGATACCCTGCTCGATCGCATCGGCGGGCCCTCCCGGCAGCCATCGCCGGCCCTCGATCTCGATCGCGCCGCTCTCGATCGGCCGGAGACCGAACACCGTCTCCAGAATCTCCGTGCGTCCGCTGCCGATCAATCCGGCGAGGCCGTGGATCTCACCCTTCAGCACGGACAGATCGACGGCGCGGAGCCGGTCGTTGGACACGTCCGACAACGCCAAAACCGACGACGGATCCACGTCGCGCTTCGCGACAGGTTCGGACCGCGGGCCCGAGGGCGCGGATCGATCGGTTCCGACGATCGCGTTCACCAGCCGCTTCATGTCGGTCTCGGCGGTCACAAACGTGCCCGCATTGGCGCCGTCACGCAGCACCGTGACGCGCTGCGAGATCTCGAACACCTCGTTGAGCCGATGGGTCACATAGATCACGCCGACGCCGCGACGCGTCGCCTTCCCGATCGCATCGAACAGAATCCGAACCTCGTCCGATGTCAGCGAGGAGGTCGGCTCATCGAGGATCAGAAGTCGGACCTCGCCCATCAAGGCCTTGGCGATCTCCGTCATCTGGCGATAGGCGAAAGGCAGCGAGCCGACAGTCGCTTTGGTATCCAAGGGAATGCCGAGCTCGTTGAGAAACGCCTCGGCCCTCGCCATCAGCGCGCGCTGGCGGACAAAGCCTAACGCCGCGCGTGGCTCACGGCCGAGCAACAGATTGTCCGCGACGCTCAGGGATTCGACGAGGCTGAGGTCCTGGTAGACGACGGCGATCCCCGCCTCGCGCGACTTCGCCGGGCTGTCGAATTCCACCGGCCTGCCGGCGATCTCGATCGTGCCGCTGTCGAGGGCATGCACACCACTGAGGATCTTGATCAGCGTGGATTTTCCCGCGCCGTTCTCGCCCAGCAGCGCATGTACCTCGCCGGCACGGACCTCGAGGTTGACGTCGCGTAGCGCCCGCACGCCGCCAAAGCGCTTGTTGATGCCACTGACCATCACAAGCGAGGTAGACGTCCCTGGCTCTGCTGTACCCGAACCGGACAATTCCAAACTTTCCTCCCGTCGCCCTGCGAGACGCTGGTACGATGGTGACATATTGTTATTTTTGCAACTTATCTTGTTATAATTCTATCACCTCGGGCGGCCTGTCAATGGCCGATCGCGTGTTGTCGCCGGCTGAATTGAGCGCTGGCTCCGATCGGCCCTCGGGCGCTCCCAGGCGGCGACCTCGGCCGCCACCTCAATGACTTCGGTTTGCCGGATCGATCGTGCACGTGCTGGTTGCGGTTACCCCAAGCGACCGAGCGCAGAGCAGCATCTTGATCGCGGCGGGTCGCCGAGACCACGCGCTGCCGCGACTGCATGAACGATGGGCGATGATGCTGATCACGACGTCGGTGCGCGACGTTGCACCGCGGAACGATTTGCGACGCACCATTCAAAATGAGACTGCCTGTTAAGCCGCGCAGGGCTCCGACGCGTGCGCCGTATCCGAGTTCGGTTAGCCTCCACCTCAAGAACCGTTGGTCTTGCAAAACCGTCGCACCGCGCGACGGACGCGCGAGAGCGCGGTGAAAAACAGCGACAAGAACGTCCCAGGGAGGAGAGCAATGTTGAAAGGCAGTCTAGGACTGATCGCGTTGAGCAGCCTGTTGTTGTCGGGCACGGCCTTCGCGCAGGAGAAGATCAAGGTCGGCGTCACCGCGACGCTCGAAGGCACCTACACCGTGCTCGGCGAGGACGGCATCCGCGGCTTCCAGACGGCACTCAACGTGCTCGGCAAGAAGGTCGGCGACAAGGAACTTGAATTCGTCATCGCCTCGACCGACGCGACGCCCGATTCCGCGGTCCGCGCGGTGCGCAAGCTGATCGAGCAGGACAAGGTGCAGATCCTGCTGTCGCCGCTGTCAGGCGACGAGGGCATCGCGGTCAAGAATTTTGCCAAGACCCATCCCGAGCTGACCTTCATCAACGCCGCCTCCGGCGCCCAGGAAACGACCTATGTCGATCCGGCGCCGAACTTCTTCCGCTACAACATGGACGGCGCGCAGTGGCAGGTCGGCCTCGGCAAATATGCCTATGACGAAAAGAAGTATCGCAAGATCGCGACCGTCGGCGAGGACTATTCCTTCATCTACACTCAGGTGTTCGGCCTCGTGCTCGAATTCTGCGGCGCCGGCGGACAGGTCACCAACCGGCAATGGGTGCCACTCGGCACCAAGGATTTTGCCTCGGTCATCGCCGCGCTGCCTGACGACGTCGACGCGATCTATCTCGGCCTCGGCGGCGCCGACGCCGTCAACTTCCTCAACCAGTACCAGCAGGCGGGCGGCAAGGCCCATCTGATGGGCGGCTCGATCATGATCGACCAGACCATTTTGTCGTCCAAGGGCAACGCCAAGAACGCCCTGGTCGGCACGCTGGCCGCGAGCGGCCAGGCCGATACCTGGGAGGATCCGGGTTGGCAGAAGTTCGTAAAGGATTACCAGGACGCCTTCCCACCGAACAAGCGGTTCCCGAGTCCGTCGCTGCTCGCCACCAATTATTACGGCTCGACCATGGCGCTGATCCTGGCGCTGCGTCAGGTCAACGGCGATCTCAGCGACAACCAGTCCAAGTACAAGGCCGCGCTGGCGAAGATCGAGCTCGATGCGCCCAACGGCAAGATCAAGCTCGATGCCAACCGTCAGGCGATCGGCACCAACTTCGTCACCGAAGTCGTCGACGACGGCAAGGGCGCGTTGTTCTCGAAGGTCGTGAAGGTGATCCCGAACGTGAACCAGACGCTGGGCTACGATCCCGCCGTGTTCGCCAAGATCGGCTTGCCAAGCCGTACAGTACCGGAATGTAAGAAGTACTGACGTAGTCGCATCAGCGACGCCATGACTGATCGGGGAGAGATTTGCGAAGAGCGCGACACGTGCGCCCTTGCATTCTCTCCCCGGTTGTTGAACGCTATCAAAAAAGACAAAAGCTTCCGGGAGAGAAGGCATGAGCCGGGCGCTCGCCGTCTTCCACGGCCGCTTCGGCCGGGCGACGGTCTATCAGTTGAACCGCCCCTTCAACATCCACGCACATCGCGAAGGTCATTTGATCTTCCATGTCGGGGGCCGTCCCGCATGTATCGATGTCAACGATGGACGTTACGAGCTCACCGAAGGCTCCGTCGTCGCGGTCAATCCGTGGGAGCCGCATAATTTCCTCCCGTCTGATCTCGACGGCGGCGCGGTCTTCTTCGTGCTCTATGTCAATGCGGAGTGGTTCGCGCCCGATGCGCCCGGCGCCGACCGCCTGCGCTTCGGACGCACCCAGTTCGCGCGATCGGTCGCGCTGGACAAGCATATCCGGCACGCAGCTGCCCTTGTGTGCGGCGCACCCTCGCTAAATAGCCTCGATGGCGAGCTGAGAAGCCTGATCGACATCTGCTACGACGAAAGCTGGCAGCAGGCCGAGCTCACGCGGGATCCACGCGCGAATGGCTCCATCACCGATTTTCGCGTTCGCAAGTGCATCAAGATGATGTCGGAGAGCCCCGGCGCCGAGATCGAGCTCGATACCATCGCGCGCGAATCCGGCCTGTCGCGACCGCATTTCTACCGGCTGTTTCGCACCCAGACAGGCGTTACCCCTCACCTCTATCTCAACACGCTGATGATGGAGCAGGCGCTGGAGGCGCTGGTGGCGAGCGAAGCACCGATCGCCGATATCGGCTTCGATCTCGGCTTCTCCTCGCAGAGCGGGTTCACCCGTTTCTTCGCCGCCAATGTCGGGATGGCGCCGACCGATTATCGCCGCGCGGCCAAGGTTTTGCGCGGCTGACGAACGCGCGAAAAGATACTCACGATCAAATGCGCTCCCGTGCGTCCCATTAGGATGTGCAGAACGCGATCCCGACAAGAGGATCGCGGTCGATAGGGAGCGCATGTTCATGGCAGGGCTTGCGGCCGGCAACGGTCTGCGTGCCCCCTCACCTCGCTTGAATGCAGAGGGTTGGAGGGACGTAACGATGGAGCGGCGATCATGACCCGCTTTGTCGAACGCCATCCTGCATGGGCGCTGATTGTCATCATCGCCGTCGCAGTCGCGCTGTGGCTGATCTTCGCCGTATGGCCCCCGGGGCTCGAAGAGGCGATCGGCCGCAAGCGCGTGTTCCTCAACGCGGTCTTCAACGGCATCACGCTCGGTGGTCTCTATTTCCTCGTCGCCAGCGGCTTCACGCTGATCTTCGGCCTGATGCGCAATGTCAACCTCGCGCACGGCTCGCTCTATCTGTTCGGCGGCTATGTCGGCTACGCCATCAGCGCCTCGACCGGCTCCTGGATCCTATCCTTCATCGTTGCCTTCATCCTGACGGCGCTGGTCGGCGTCCTGCTTCAGGTCCTGGTGTTCCGCCGCATGGAGGGCCAGGATTTGCGCCAGACCATGGTGACGATCGGGCTTTCGATCGTGTTCGCCGATCTGATGCTGTGGGCCTGCGGCGGCGACTTCTATCAGATCCAGACCCCGAACTGGCTGATCGGCCCCATCGAGCTGCCACTGATCACCGCGGTGAAATCCTCGGGCGAACCGGTCTATCTGCGTTATCCGC
Organism: Bradyrhizobium sp. CCGUVB14; assembly: GCF_024199935.1. Classification (NCBI taxonomy): domain Bacteria; kingdom Pseudomonadati; phylum Pseudomonadota; class Alphaproteobacteria; order Hyphomicrobiales; family Nitrobacteraceae; genus Bradyrhizobium; species Bradyrhizobium sp. CCGUVB14. Next base: position 4,100,912 of record NZ_JANADS010000001.1, on the reverse strand, counting down.
TGGTGCGGCTCGTGATCTTCCTGGCTTCCGTGATCATCGGCATCGCGATGTGGCTCGCGCTCAACCGCACCCGGATCGGCATGATCATCCGCGCCGGTGTCGACGATCGTGACATCCTTGCCGCGACTGGCGTGCGCATCCAAATCGTCTTCGTGCTGGTCTTCGCGCTCGGCGCCGGGCTTGCCGGCATCGCAGGCGTCGTGGGCGGCACCTTCCAGTCACTCTCCCCGGGTGAGGACATCCGTTTCCTGCTCGCATCCCTCGTGGTCGTGATCGTCGGCGGCATGGGCTCGATACCAGGTGCCGCGCTCGGCGCGCTGATCATCGGCCTCGCCGAGCAACTCGGCTCGGTCTACATCCCGACCTATGCCATCGTCGTGACGTTCCTGATCATGGTGCTGGTGCTGGCGCTTCGGCCGCAGGGCCTGCTCGCGAGGCGCTGACATGTCCGTCACCCACGATGCCCGCGTCCAGATTCACAAGCCCGCCACGACGGCGCAGCGGCCGGCTGTACGCGGCTGGCCCGACGTCAACAACCCCGCGGCCTGGATCGTGGCGGTCATCCTCCTGATCATGCCGCTGATCGCCAACGGTTTCTTCCTGATCGAGATCTTTGCGACGACGCTGATCCTCGGCACCATCGCGCTCAGCTTGATGTTCCTGGCCGGCTATGGCGGCATGGTCAGCCTGATGCAGCTCACCATCGCAGGCTTCTGCGCCTACATGGTCGCGGTGTTCGGCACCAGCGACAACGCCAATATCAGCCTGGGCTGGCCGTGGTGGCTGGCGGTACCGATGGCGCTGACACTCGCAACCATCTTCGGCACGCTCGGCGGCGCACTCGCGGTACGCACCGAGGGCATCTACACCATCATGATCACGCTCGCGATCGGTGCAGCCTTCTACTATTTCACCAACCAGAACTGGGCGATCTTCAACGGCCACACCGGCATCAACAACGTCGGGACGCCGCGCTTCTGGGGCGTCAACTGGCGCGCCGACATCCCCTTCTATTACATCGTGCTTGCAGTCGCCGCGCTCTGCTATTTTGCGGTCGACTACATCTCCCGGGCGCCGTTCGGGCTCGCGCTCCAGGGCGTGCGCGACAATCCGCGCCGCATGGCCGCGCTCGGCTTCAACGTCAATGCCCACCGCGTCGCCGCTTATGCGGTCGCGTCCTTCATCGCCGGGCTCGCGGGCGTGCTCCAGGTCTGGAATTATCGCCAGATCTCGCCCGGCTCGGTCAGTGTCGGCGCCTGCATCGATATCCTCATCATTGCCGTCGTCGGCGGCATCACCCGGCCGGTCGGCCCCTACATCGGTGCACTGGTGTTCGTGCTCCTGCGCACATTCGCGCTGGATTTCCTGGTCAAGATCGGACTCGACGGCAACCGTTTCCGGCTGCTGATCGGACTTGGCTTCCTCGCCATCGTGTTCTGGTCGTCAGATGGCGTGATCGGCCTGTGGCAACGCTGGCGCCAGAGCCAACGTCCCTCGTCAGATCGCCCGGGCGGAGGGCGCGGCCATGGATAGCGTCGCCCAGCGCCTCTCCGCCGTCGGCGCCGGTGCCGCCCTCGAGCTCCGCGGTGTCACCCGGCTGTTCGGCGCGCTGGCGGCGCTGACCGACGTCACCATCACCGTGCGGCCCGGCGAGCGGCGCGCCGTGCTCGGCTCCAACGGCGCCGGCAAGACCACGCTGTTCAACTGCATCACCGGCGACTTTCCGCCGACATCGGGCACGATCCGCTTCTTCGGCGAGGACGTGACGCACTTCCCGCCCTATGAACGTATCCGCCGCGGGTTGCGGCGGACTTATCAGATCTCCGCGCTGTTCCCCGGCCTCACGGTGCAGGACAATGTCTACCTCGCCTGCCGTGGCGTCTCGCGCGGACGGTTCTCGTTCCTGCGTCCCGGCCAGAACGATGCGCTGATGCACGCGGCCGACGGTCTCGTGCAGGCCGTGCACCTCGCCGCGGTGAAGGATCAGCGCGTCGCCGAGCTCGCACATGGCCAGCAGCGCCAGCTCGAGATCGCGCTGGCGCTCGCCGGCGCGCCGCGCTTCGTGCTGTTCGACGAGCCTGCCGCGGGTCTCTCACCGACTGAGCGGGCCGAGCTGGTCGAGATCCTGACCTCGCTGCCGGCGCATATCGGCTACATCATCATCGAGCACGACATGGATGTGGCGCTACGCGTCGTCGAGAGCGTCACGATGATGCACAACGGCCGCATCTTCAAGGAAGGCGTGCCGGAGGAGATCCAGTCCGACCCCGAGGTGCAGGAGCTTTATCTCGGAGGCGGCCATGAATGAGGTCCGCCGCTCCGCCTCAGCGCTCGAGGTCCGGGGCCTCGACGTCTACTACGGCCATTCACACGCGCTGCAAGGCGTCGACTTCTCGCTCGACACCGGCGTCTTCTCGGTCGTCGGCCGCAACGGCATGGGCAAGACCACGCTGTGCAAGGCGATCATGGGCCTGGTGCCGGTCAGCGGCGGCTCGATCCGCGTCCGGGGCGAGGACATCACACGGCGGCCACCCGCGCATATCGCGCGGCTCGGCGTCGGCTATGTGCCGCAAGGACGCCGGCTGTGGCGCTCGCTGAGCGTCGACGAACATCTGCGGCTCGCCGGGGGCATACGCTCCGGCGCCTGGACCGTCGAGCGCATCTACGACACGTTTCCGCGGCTCGCCGAGCGCAAGGACCATGGCGGCGGCCAGCTTTCCGGAGGCGAGCAGCAGATGCTCGCAATCTCGCGTGCGCTGCTGACCAATCCGCAATTGTTGATCATGGACGAGCCGACCGAAGGGCTTGCGCCCGTCATCGTCGCCCAGGTCGAGGAAATGCTGCTGCAGCTCGGCGAGGACGGCGACATGTCCGTGCTCGTAATCGAGCAGAACATCGGCGTCGCCACCGCGGTCTCGCGCAATGTCGCGATCATGGTCAACGGCCGCATCAACCGCATCATCGACTCTGGCCGGCTGTCCGCCGATCGCGAACTGCAGCAGCGCCTGCTCGGCGTCGGGCTCCACGCCGAGCTCGAACCCGACATCGATGGGTCCACCGCCGGCGGTGAAATGAAGCCGCTCCCGCAACCGACGCGTACCGGCGGACCGATCCGGATCTACATCTCCAATCCGACACCGCCGACACGGTGGTCGCAGCCGGTCCCGATCGGACGCATCGAGGCCGCTGCACGTACGCTCTCGACGCAGGTCGCGCGCCTCGACGAAACCGCACGGCGCAAGCGCGAGCCGGTGACGGCGCAAACCTCCGGACCGCCGGTCGTGTTGGTCGTCGGCACGATCGACACCAAAGGCACGGAGTTGCGCTTCATCCGCGACATCATTACCGAAAGCGGCCTGCGCACACGTCTCGTCGACGTCTCCACCAGCGGCAAGCACGCAACCTGCGATGTCTCCGCGCAGGAAATCGCGCTGAACCACGGCCGCGGCGGCTCGGCCGTGTTCGGCCCGGACCGCGGTGCTGCAGTCACCGCAATGGCCGACGCGTTCGCCAACTGGATCAAGCGGCAGGGCAATGTTGCCGGCGTGATTTCCGCCGGCGGCTCGGGTGCAGCATCACTGGTCGCGCCGGGCATGCGCACCCTCCCCGTCGGCGTGCCAAAACTGATCATCTCCTCGGTCGCCTCCGGCGACGTCGCGCCCTATGTCGGCCCTGCCGACATCACCATGATGTACTCGGTCACCGACGTGCAGGGCCTCAATTCGATCTCGCGCGCGGTGCTGTCGAATGGCGCCAATGCGATCACCGGCATGGTCAAGGCCCGGCTCGATCAGCGCGAGGCCAAGGAGCGAGCGGCGAGCGCCGGACTGCCGTCAGTCGGAATCACCATGTTCGGCGTCACCACGCCGGCTGTGCAGAAGATCGCAGCCGATCTGCGCGACGACTTTGAATGCCTCGTCTTCCACGCCACCGGCGTCGGCGGCCGTTCGATGGAGAAGCTGGTCGACTCCGGCCAGATCGCCGGCGTCATCGATCTCACGACCACCGAGATCTGTGACCTCCTGATGGGCGGCGTATTTCCCGCGACGGAGGACCGCTTCGGTGCCGTCATTCGCACGCGCCTGCCCTATGTCGGCTCGGTCGGCGCCCTCGACATGGTCAATTTCGGCGCCCACGACACCGTCCCCGAGCGCTATCGCGGCCGCAAATTCCACGTCCACAATCCGCAGGTGACCTTGATGCGGACGACAGTGGAGGAGAATGAGCGCATGGGCCGCTGGATCGGCGAACGGCTCAACCAGATGGACGGACCCGTGCGCTTCTTCCTGCCCGAGGGCGGCGTCTCCGCGCTCGATGCCCGCAGCCAGCCGTTTTGGGACCCAGAGGCCGACGCCGCCCTGTTCCGCGCGCTGGAGCGCACGGTACGTTCGACAGGCAACCGCCAACTGATCCGCGTCAAGCAGAACATCAACGATCCCGAGTTCGCCTCGACCATCACAGCTGCGTTCCGAACATTGTTCGGACGCGCCGGGGCGCGCCGGAGACTAGCGAGGTGACCGATGGCCCGGTTTGAACGCGCGACCCTGTTGAAACGGTTTCGTGAGATGGCGAAGCGCGGCGAGCCGATCGTCGGCGGCGGTGCCGGTACCGGCCTGTCGGCCAAATGCGAGGAAGCCGGCGGCGTCGATCTCATCGTGATCTACAATTCCGGCCGCTATCGCATGGCGGGTCGCGGCTCGCTCGCAGGCCTCATGCCCTATGGCGACGCTAACGCCATCGTGCTTGAGATGGCCGGTGAAGTGTTGCCCGTCGTCAGCAAGACGCCGGTGCTCGCCGGCGTCAACGGCACCGATCCATTCCGCGACATGGATGTGTTCCTCGACCAGCTCAAGTCGCTCGGCTTCGCCGGCGTGCAGAACTTTCCGACCGTCGGCCTGATCGACGGCGTGTTCCGCGCGAACCTCGAGGAAACCGGCATGTCCTACGCGCTGGAGATCGACATGATCGCCAAGGCGCGCGAGAAGGATCTGCTGACGACACCCTACGTCTTCAGCGAGAAGGAAGCCGCCGCGATGGCGATCGCCGGGGCCGACATCATCGTCTGCCATCTCGGGCTCACCACCGGCGGCACGATCGGCGCGCAGACCGCGCCCAAGCTCAAGGATTGCCCGGCGCGAATCGACACCTGGGCCTCGGCGGCACTCAGCGTCAATCCCGACATCCTCGTGCTCGCCCACGGCGGCCCCATCGCGGATCCGGCGGATGCCGATTTCATCATGAAGAACACCCGCTACTGCCACGGCTTCTACGGGGCGTCCTCGATGGAGCGGCTGCCAGTGGAGCGGGCTTTGACGGAACAGGTACGCAAATTCAAGGCGATCGGCGCGCGATAACGTCTGCAAGATCGAGGGAGGGAAACATGTCAGGGATTCTGGTCGGCGAGCTCATCCTCTGGCTGATTGTTGCGATCATCGTGATCGTGGTTGGCGTCTACATCGTCAACTGGCTCTACCACCGCTCCTCCAAGGAGGTGTCGTTCGTCCGAACCGGCTTCCTCGGCGAGCGCGTGGTGATCAATGGCGGCGCCTTCGTGCTGCCCTTCATCCACGACTACACGCCTGTGAACATGAACGTGCTGCCGATGGGCATCGTGCGTTCGCGGCAGGACGCCGTGATCACCCGCGACCGCATGCGCGTCGACATCGAGGCCGACTTCTACGTCCGGGTTCAGGCCACCCGCGAAGCCGTCTCGATCGCCGCCGCGACGCTCGGCCGCCGCACCATGGAGCCGGAACAGCTCCACGCGCTACTGGCCGGCAAGTTCATTTCCGCGATCCGGTCGGTCGCATCCGAAATGACCCTCGAAGAGATGCACGAACGCCGCGGCGACTATGTCACGCGCGTCAAGACCAATGCCGCCGAAGCCCTCGCTCAGAACGGCCTCGAACTCGAATCCGTCGCCATCACCGATCTCGACCAGACCGACCTCGAATTCTTCAATCCCTCGAACCGCTTCGACGCCGAAGGCTTGACCCGGCTGATGGAGGACATCGAGGCCAGGCGCAAGCTGCGTAACGACATCGAGCAGGACTCGATGATCAGGATCCGCACCCGCAATCTGGAGGCAGAGCGTCAGGCGCTCGAGATCGAGCGCGAGAGCGAGACCGCGCGGCTGGAGCAGGAACGCGATATCGAAATGCGCCGCGCGCTTCAACGCACCGAAGTGGCCCGCGAACGAGCGCTGCGCGAAACCGAGGCCGAGCAGGCCCAGATCTCGGCGCGCGAGGCGATCGAACGCTCCCGGATCGCCAACGATCAGGCGATTGCCGAGGCCCGTATCGCTTCCGAGCGCGAGACACGCCAGAAGGAGATCGAGCGCACCCGCACCATCGAAGAGAAGGAACTGCTCGCCCGCGAGGATATCGAGAAGACCCGGATCGCCAACCAGCGCTCGATCGACACGACACGCATCGCGTCGGAACGCGAGGTCCGCCAGCATGAGATCGAGCGGATGCGTACCGTCGAAGAAGCCGAAATCGCGGCACGCGAGGCGATCGAGAAGGCCCGGATCCAGCAGGACCGCGTCGTCACCGACGCCCGCATCGCCAATGAAGAGGAAACCCGCCGCCGCGAGATCGAGCGCACCCGCGCTGTCGACGAGGCCGAGATCGCGGCCCGCGAGGCCACCGAGAAGGCGCGTATCGCCCAGACGCTGATCGTCAATGTCGAGCGCATCTCCTCGGATGAACGTACCCGCGCACTGGAGATCCAGCAGGTGCGCACCATCCAGGAAGCCGAGATCGAGGCGCAGCGCGCCGTGGAGGCTGCCCGCATCGCCCGCGAACGGACGCTCGCCGCCGAGCGCATCGCCGCCGAGCAAAACACGCGGCAGCTCGAAATCGAGCGCAACCAGAGCCTCGAAGTTGCCGGCATTGCAGCGCGCGAGACCACCGAGGCCTCCCGCATCGCGCAGGAGGAACGTGTCCGCTCCCTGGAGATCGCTCGTAACCGCGCCGTCGAGGAGGCCGACATCGCCTCGCGCGAGGCGATCGAGGCAGCCCGTATCGCGCAGGAGAAGACCGTCGCCGCCGAGCGCATCCAGGCCGAGCGCGACACCCGTTCGCTCGAAATCGAGCGCACGGGCGTGCTGGAGGCCGCCGAGCTGAAGCGGCGCGACGCCATCGAGCGCCAGCGCATTACCGTCGATCTCGCTCTCGAAGCCGAGCGCATCAACTCCTCCAAGAAGCGCGAGGTGCTCAATATCGAGCAGAAGAAGGCGATCGAGATCGCCGACGAAGATCGCGTCATCGCCCTCTCCGCCAAAAAGTCCGAGCGGATCGATGCCGACCGCCAGGTCCGGCAGGCCGAGATCGTCGCCCGCAAGGAGGTCGAGACCACCGACGTCTCCCGCGAGCAGGCGCTGGAAGCCGCCCGCCTGGAACGCCGCCGCGCGATCGAGCAGCTCGAGGTCGCCCGGGTCCAGTCGCTCCAGGAGGCCGAGATCGCCTCCCGCGAGGAGGTCGAGCGCGCACGCATCGCCTCCGACCGCGGCCTCGACGAGGCCCGAATCGGCCGCGAGCGCGAGCTGCGCAAGCTCGAGGTCAATCGTGAGAAGGAGGTCGAGACGGTCCTGATGGAGAAGGCAATCGCGATCCATCAGAAGTCGCTCGAAGAGTCCGCCGCCAAGGCGATGGCTGAGGAGGCGCGGATGCGGGCCACCGAAGCGACCGAGCGCGTCATCACGGCGCGCGAGAGCGAGATCGCAAAGCGTCGCAGGACGGTCGAAGTCATGATCGCCGAGAAACAGGCCGAGGAGACGCGAATTGCCGCCGAGGCCGAACGTATCCGCGCGGCTGTCGAGGCCGAGGCGCAGCGGATGCTCAACGAGGCCGAGAACGTGCTCACCGATCAGGCGCGCTACTCGCTGTTCCGCCGAAAACTGCTCGACCGCATCGAGGGCATCGTGCGGGAGAGCGTCAAGCCGATGGAGAAGATCGAGGGCATCCGCATCCTCCAGGTCGACGGCCTCAACGGCAACGGCGGCGGGGGCAATGGCGGCCGCAGCGCCACCGACGAGGTGATCGACTCGGCGCTGCGCTACCGTGTGCAGGCGCCACTAATCGACTCCCTCCTAGCCGACATCGGCGTCGAGGGCGGAAATCTCGCCAAAATGCCGGGCCTGATCCGCGAAGCGCGTGACATGCAGGGCATCAAGGAGGCCGCTCGCAAGGGCGGCGGTGGTGGCGACAAGCCGGCGGCGTCACCGCCAGCAGCTGAGGGCGGCGGCGAGCCGTCGGCCGAGCGCGGTCCGCGGAAGAAGAGCTGAGGTCAAAATCCATGCCCCGCGTCTACGTCTCCACCGTCGTCAATGCGCGCAACGATCGCGTCTGGGCGCGTGTGCGTGATTTCAACGGCCTCCCCAACTGGCATCCCGCGATTGCGGAGAGCCGCATTGAAGGCGGCGAGCCCTCCGACAAGATCGGTTGTGTCAGGGATTTCCGTCTGCGTAACGGCGACCGCATCCGCGAAAAGCTGTTGGGCCTGTCCGACTACGACATGTTCTGCACCTACTCGATCCTGGAATCCCCGATGGGCGTCGAGAACTATGTCGCGACCCTGCGACTGACGCCCGTCACCGACGGCGACCAGACCTTTGTGGAATGGACCGCCGAGTTCGACTGCGCGCCGGAGCGCGAGACCGAGCTCGTCGGCAACATCGGCGGCGGCGTGTTCCAGGGCGGGTTTGACGCGCTGAAGCGCGTGTTCGGAGGTTGATCCGTGCCGCATATCGTCAAAAGCACGATCCTGGACGCGCCGACCGATACGGCGTGGGCCATGTTGCGCGATTTCAACGGGCACGACCGCTGGCATCCGGCGGTCGCGACGTCCTCGATCGAGCGCGCGCACGCCTCCGACAAGATCGGCTGTATCAGGCGGTTCAAGCTGAAGGACGGCGCCGAGCTGCGGGAACAATTGCTGGCGCTGTCCGACCTCGAGCAAAGCTTCAGCTATTGCCTGCTCGATACGCCGATCCCGATGTTCAACTACGTCGCGCATGTCCGCCTGCTGCCGGTCACCGACGGCGACCGCACCTTCTGGCACTGGGAGTCGCGCTTCACCACAAAGCCCGAAGACCGCGACCGCATCACCCACATGGTCGCGGAAGACATTTATCAGGCCGGGTTCGAGGCGATCCGCCGGCATCTGAAGGAGGCCGCCTAGATGGCCGTGACAGTCAAGACTTTCGCCAGTGCCAGCGAAGCGGCCGGCGCGCTGTCCTCTGACCGCACCGCGCGCTATCTCGGCGGCGGCACGCTGGTAATGCGGGCGCTGAACGAGGGCGATGTGTCGATCTCGACGGTCGTCCGCGCCCAGGACCAGGCGCTGACCCGGATCGATGCTTCCGGCCCGCGCATCACGCTCGGCGCAGGCGTCACCTTCGCACGCGTCCTTGCCGAACGCGACCTCGGCTTCCTCCATGCCCCCGCCCGTTCGATCGGCGGCCCTGCCGTGCGCAACATGGGCACCGTCGGCGGCAATCTCTTCGCGCCAAATCCCTATGGCGATTTCACCGTCGCGTTGCTGGCACTCGATGCCACCGTGGCCGTCGCGGGCGGCTTCGGCTCGCGGGATATCCCGATCGAGGAATTCTTGCAGGCGCGCGAGCGGCAGGCCGGAACATTGGTCTTGTCGGTCTCCTGCACCCGGCCGGCAAGCAGCGAGGCATTCCGCTATCGCAAGATTGCCCGCATCAAACCAAAGGGCGGCTCGGTCATCACGCTGGCTGCGCATCTACCGATCAGCGGCGGCCGGATCGCGGGCGCGCGGATCGCATTGGGCTCGATGGCAGCGACCCAGATCCGCGCCCGCGCCGCCGAGCGGGCACTGGAGGGCCGCTCGCTGGACGCCGCGACCATTGCGGCGGCCGCATCCGCCGCCACCGAGGGAACATCGCCATCCGACAACGCGCTCGGCAGCGCCTGGTATCGCCGCGAGATCGTCGGCGTCCACCTACGCCGCCTGCTGTCGGGACAGGAATAAGCGGTCATGTCCAAAATTCCCCTGCAATTCCGACACAACGGCCGCGACGTCGCGATCTTCGTCGACGGCGGCACCAATCTCTTGGTCGCGCTGCGCGAGCTGATCGGCGACATGACGCCGAAATTCGGCTGCGGCCAGGGCGGCTGCGGCACCTGCAGCGTGCTGATCGACGGCGAGCTTCACCTCTCCTGCCTGACGCTGGCGGAGACCGTCGCCGGCCGCTCCGTCGAGACGCTCGACGGCATGAAGCAGGGCCCGAACCTGCATCCGCTGCAGCGCGCCTTTGCCGACCAATTTGCCGCTCAGTGCGGCTATTGCACGCCGGGCATGCTGATGGCCGCGAAGGCCCTGCTCGATCGCAATCCCTCGCCGAGCCGCGACGAGGTCATTGAAGCCATCTCCGGCAACATCTGCCGTTGCACCGGCTACGAGCCGATCATCAATGCCATCCTCGCCGCCGCCGGCGGCCGGGTCAGCGCCTAAGGGAACGCGACCATGCTGGAACTTCGCAAGGACATCTTCGCCGACGAGCGCGACGACAATCTGAAGGAGATCGGCAAAGGCACGCAACGTCAGGACATGCTCGGTCACGTCACGGGCACGTCCAGCTATTTCAACGACCACAAGCTGCAGGGCATGCTGCATCTGAAGGTCGTCCGCTCGACGCAGGCGCATGCGAGGATTCGTCGCATCGACACGGCCGAGGCCGAGCGCTCGTCCGGCGTGCGCCGGATCATCCGCGGCGCCGACGTGCCGGTGAACCTCAACACGCTTTTGAGCCTGATCAATTTCGGCAAGGACGACGAGCCGTCGCTTGCCGTCGACAAGGTCCGTTACAAGGGCGAGCCGATCGTCGCTATCGTTGCCGACAGCGAGCGCGAGGCCTTTGAAGCGATCGCCAAGGTCAAGGTCGATTACGAACCGCTCGCGGCCGTGTTCGACGTCGAGGACGCGCTGAAGCCCGGTGCGCCCGTGGTCAACGAGACCTATCCCAAGAACACCTTCACCTATCACGAGACCTACGACCACCAGCGGCTGCGCTTCGGCGACGCCGACGCGGCGCTGGCGACCGCCGACCACGTGCTCGAGCAGCGCTACCAGATGTCGCCGATCGAGCATGCACCGACCGAGACCAATGGCGCGATCGCGGCCCCGGATACCAACGGCCGTTATGTCGTCTACACCTCTACGCAGGCGCTGTTCTTCTCGGTCGACACCTGCGCAAAGATCCTGGACGTGCCGTCCAACACCTTCCACTTCATCGGCGGCACCGTTGGCGGCGGTTTTGGCGGCAAGGTCGATACGCTGACCGAGCCGCTCGCGATTCTTGGTGCGATGCTGACCGGGCGGCCCGTGCGCTACGTGTTCGGACGCGAGGAGGAGATGCAATATGGGCCGCCACGCGGCGCCGAACGCATCTACATCAAGGATGGCGCAATGCGTGACGGCCGCATCGTCGCGCGCAAGATCCGCGCCTATTTCGACAGCGGCGCCTATACGCGGCTATCGAGCTACGCCGCGGTGAAATGCGCCGCGCATCTGCCGGGCCCCTACACCATTCCGAACGTCTATGGCGACGTCTATTGCGTCTTCACCAACCGCACGCCTGCAACCGCCATGCGCGGTTTCGGCGTGACCGCGATGGACTTTGCCATCGAGTGCCAGATGGACAAGCTGGCTCACATCATCAACATGGATCCGATGGAGTTCCGGATCCTCAACGCCTATCGCGACGGCGACATGAAGGCGCACCGGCGCGAGGCCAAGAACACCGCGTTGATCGAATGCGTCCAGGTCGCGGCCGAGAAAGCAAAATGGCCGCTCCGCGAGGAATTCAAGCGGGCCTCCTCGCGCAAGGACGGCGGCGGTAGCCGCGCCGTCATCCCGCCGACCCCCACGGATTCGTCGCGCGCACGGCCTACCGCCCCGGCGCAGCAGCGCACCAGCTACGATCGGTTGCCGCCGACCGTTACGCGCGAACCGCCGCGAGAGCCGCCACCACCGGCTCCTCCGCCGCCCGCGCCGCGGCCGACTGCGCCGTCGCATGGCGCGACCCGTTTCTCCTCCGTCTTTGGCACCAGGAGGCGCTAGATGGCCCGGCACCGCGGACGCGGCATCGCGTCGATCAATTATCCCATCGGCATGAATCTTGGCGGCGACCCCAGCCAGGCGCTGGTGCATTCCAACCCGAGCGGCAAGTTCACGGTGGCGCTGTCGTCTATCGATCTCGGCCAGGGCATGAAATCGGTGACGCGGCAGATCTGCGCGGAGACGCTGGGCGTGCCGGTCGAGGATGTCTATGTCGACACCGCGGATTCCGACACCGGCCCACATTGCATGGGCTCGTTCGCCTCACGCGGGACGCATCGCGTCGGCAACGCGGTGATGGCGGCGGCCCGCGAGGCCCGCGGCGTGATGATGGAAGCCGCCGCCGAGGAACTGGAAGTCAACGCCGCCGATCTCGAAACCGACGGACGCGGCAACATCCACGTCAAGGGCGCGCCGCATCGCTCGATCTCGACCAAGGATGTCGCGATCGCGGCGCAGTTCAAGCAGGGCAAGACCATCTCCGGCCGCGGCATCTTCCTGGTGCCGCTCTCCGAAGTGAATCCGGAGACGGGCGAGATGTCGCCCGCAACCTGCTACGCCCACGCCTGCCTCGTCGCCGAGGTCGATGTCGATGACGAGACCGGCGAGGTCGCGATGGTGCGGATGGATTCCGCTTACGAGCTCGGCCGTGCCCTCAATCCACGCCTGGTCGAGCAACAGCTGGTCGGCGGTGCCTGGATGGGTGTCAGCCATGCACTCTACGAAACGCCCGAACCTTACTATCCCGAGCCCGTGCACGGCCCGCGCGATTTCGTCGAATATCTGATGCCCGGCCCCGGCGATATCTGCCCGCACGATATCGCCGTGCTGGAGCGCCCCGCGCCTGATGGGCCATTCGGAGCCAAGGGTCCCGGCGAGATGTGCGCCAACCCCGTGCTGCCGGCGGTTGCCAACGCGATCTTCAACGCGGTCGGCGTGCGTATCGACGATCTGCCGATTACGCCGGAAAAAGTGCTGCGCGCGATCAAAGCCCAGGGCGGCGCGCGGCCGCAGGCGCGGCGCTAGAGGTTTCGGTTGATGGCGGTCCGCAGCAACATCGTCGGCATCGACAGCCCGGAAGCACTCGAGAGAGCGTTGCGTGCGGCCTATTACCTCGCCGACGAGGGCCTCGCGACGTCAGCCTATCTCGGCCTCGCGCTCGGCAAGCCGCTGCTGCTGGAGGGCGCGCCGGGTGTCGGCAAGACGGAAGCGGCAAAAGCCATCGCCGCCGTGCTCGGCCGCCGATTGATCCGCCTGCAATGCTACGAGGGTATCGACGCCTCCGCCGCGCTCTACGAATGGAACTACCCGCGCCAGATGCTGGCAATCCGCCAGGCCGGCGACGAGAGCATCGATATCTATGGCGAGACGTTCCTGATCGAGCGTCCTATGCTGGCGGCGCTGCGCGCGCCCGACTCAACGGTGCTGTTGATCGACGAGATCGACCGCGCCGACCAGGAGTTCGAAGCCTTCCTGCTCGAATTCCTGTCCGACTTCCAGATTTCGATCCCCGAGCGTGGCACGGTCCGCGCCGCCGAACGCCCCGTCGTCGTGCTGACGTCGAACCGCACGCGCGATCTGCATGAAGCCTTGCGCCGCCGCTGTGTCTATCACTGGATCGACTATCCCACCGAAGAGCGCGAGGCGCGCATCATCATGCTGCGGGCCTCCAGCGTTGCAGAGGCCACCGCCCGCGCCGTCGTCGCAGCCGTCGGCAAGCTCCGTCGCGAGCCGCTCAGCAAGGCGCCCGGCATCGCCGAGGCCGTCGACTGGGCCGAGGCCGCAACGCTCCTGCACAAGGGCGGCGCGCGCTGGCCCGACGCGTTCAAGCGCTCGATCGGCGTGGCACTCAAGGATGAGGAGGATCTGCACTTCATCTCGCCCAGGCTCGACGCCATGCTCGCGGAGGCAACCGCATGAGCACCGGGCCAGAGCTTCCGCGCGCCGCGCGCATCTTCGTCTCCTTCGTTGCGTTGTTGCGCGCCAACGGCTTTGCCGTCGCCCCGGAGCAAACCACCACATTCCTCACCGCGGTCGAACTGCTCGGCCCGCGCGACCTCCGGGATATCAGGCATGCGGCACTGGCCACCCTCGCCCCGCCGCCCGAACGTCGCGCGAGTTTTGATCGCCTGTTCGATCTCCACTTCCGCGGCAGCGAAGCGCTGGAGCGCGCTGACGATGGCGAGGACGACGAGACCGTCCGCCTGCAGGAGGAAGGCCGCGGCGACGAGGAGCCGCTGTTCTCCGACGACGCCAATGAATCCGGCCTCACCGCGACCCGCGCCGAGGCGCTGGTTGAGCGCCGCTTTGCGCAGCTTTCCACCACAGATGCACTTCGCCGCCTGTCGCGTGAGGCTCCCCGGCGGCTACCGCGGCGGCGTGGCCATCGCCGCATGCGGGCCCGCCGCGGTCCCTTTGCCGATCTTCGCCGCACCTTGCGCGACTCTGTCCGCAGCGACGGCGAGATTTTGCGGCTCGGCCATATGAAGCGTCGCCATCGTCCGCGAAAGCTCCTGCTGCTGATCGACGTTTCCGGCTCGATGAAGAGCCGGACTGAAGACAACATGAAGCTGGCCCATGCGCTGATGCAGGCGGCGCCGAACGTCGAGGTCTTCACCTTCGGCACGCGGCTGACCCGCGTCACCCGTGCGCTGCGGCTGAAGCGACGCGAGCAGGCGCTGAGTGCGGCAGCCCATCTCGTCAGCGACTGGGACGGCGGTACACGTATCGGCGATGCGCTGCAGGCCTTCCTCGCTGTCCCCCGCTTCGGCGGGTACGCGCGCGGGGCGGCCGTGGTCGTCGTCTCGGACGGACTGGAGCGCGGCGAGCCGGACGCGTTGCGCGACGCGGTCGCAAGGCTGTCGCGGCGAGCCTGGCGCGTGAGCTGGCTGACGCCCCTCGCGGCCGGCCCGGGCTTTCGCCCGCAGACCGAAGCGCTCATCGCCATCGAGCGCTTCGTCGACGATCTCGTCGACGGCGGATCGAGCGCGTCGATCGTCGCGCATGTACTGGCATTGGGACGAAGGAGAGTTGCGTGACCGAGATTGTCGACGGCCATCATCATATCTGGCGGCAGGCCGACCTGCCCTGGCTGGTCGGCCCGATGCAGCCCCGCATCTTTGGACCTTACGAAGCCATTCGGCGCGACTATCCGATCGAGGAATATCTCGACGACCTCAGGGGTAGCGGCGTCACCCGCTCGGTCTACGTCCAGACCAATTGGGCCAACGACCGTTTCGAAGACGAAGCCGCCTGGGTGCAGCAGACCGCCGACAAGCACGGCTGGCCGCACGCGATCGTCGCCTACGCCAATTTCGCCGTGGACGACGTCCGCCCGCAGTTAGACCGCCTGAAGCGCTATCCGCTGGTGCGCGGGGTGCGGATGCAGCTGCACTGGCACGAGAACCCGCTCTATCGCTTCGCCGCCAAACCCGATCTCTGCATCGATCCCATGGTCCGGCGCAATGTCGCGCGGCTCGCCGATTACGGCTGGAGCTTCGACCTGCAGGTGTTCACGCCGCAGATGCCGGACGCCGCAGAACTCGCGGACTCCTGCCCCAAGGTGACTTTCATCCTTCAGCATGCCGGCATGCTCGAAGACCCGTCGCCGGCAGGACGCGCCGCCTGGCGCGCCGGCATGGCCCGGCTCGCGACCTGCCCGAACGTGGTCTCGAAGCTCTCAGGGCTCGGCACGTTCATTCATCGCAACGACCCCGCGCATATCGCCGCCGTGGTCGCCGACACCGTCGCGATCTTCGGTGCCGAGCGCTGCCTGTTCGGCTCCAATTTCCCGATCGAGAAATTGTGGACCAGCTATCGCGAGCTCGTCGACGCATTTCGTGCCGCAACAGCACGGCTGAACCCCGAGCAACGGGATGCGATCTTCAGAGGCACCGCAACGCGCGTCTATCGGCTTTGACGGATAAAAAGAGAACAGGGAGGGAAACGAATGGCGCTGGAGATCAAGATCCTGGACTACGGCGATATCGAGCTGGAATCGAGCTTCCTGGTGCTCGGTCGCGACTGCGGTCGCACCCGCCGCGTCCTCACGCTGGGCTTTCTGATCCTCGGCGGCAAATATCCGGTCGTGGTCGACACCGGCTATCGCTCCAACCAGATCATGGAGACGCTGGGCATGCGCGGCTTGCAGTACCACGAGCACATGATCGAGAACCAGCTTGCCCGCCACGGCGTGCGTATGGGCGACGTGCGGTTCGTCTGTCACACGCATCTGCACATCGACCACGCCGGAAAGGACGACCTCTTCCCGATGAACACAACGGTCGTCGTCAACCGCAAGGAGCTCGAATATTCCGTCTCCGGCCTGATGCATCCGCAATATCCCGCGCCCGACATCAAGCATCTGATCGACCGCCTGCACACCAAGAGCGCGCTGCGCTTTCTCGACCTGGAGATCACCGGCCCCGTCGAGCTCATGCCCGGCGTCTATTGCGACGCGGCCAACGCCCACACCGAGGGCTCGATGAACATCATTGTCGAGACAGCCGACGGCATTGCCACCATCTGCGGTGATGTGATCTACGATTTCAACGACCAGATCGTCACGCCTTTCAACGAGATCCACGACGCGGAGCCGCGCACCACTGGCAATCACGGCACCAGCAAGCGCGCCGAGAAAGCGTCGATCAAAAAGCTCCTCAGCAATTCGCGCTATCTGCTGCCGGTGCATGACCGCCCCGCCAAGATCGAAGGCGGCAACGTCGTCGGCCGGCTCCACGATCAGGTCCCGGGCCCGGTCGTGCAGTCCCTGCCCGCGCGCAACTGGTTCCCCGCCTGATGTGATCGAAGGACCCGACCGATGACCCACGTCACCTTGCGCTCCGAATTCGAAACGCTGATCGATCCCTACGCACCCGTTGCGCAGGTCGGAACAGGCTTTGATTTCACGGAAGGGCCGATCTGGCATCCGGTCGATCACTACCTCCTGTTCTCGGACATGCCGGGCGACGTGCGCCGGCGCTGGGATGCACGGCGCGGCGTCACCGAGATCAAGCGTCCGTCGAACAAATGCAACGGCATGACCTACGACGCCGAGCTCAATCTGATCGTCTGCGAGCACGCGACCTCATCGCTGATCCGCGAACGCCCGGACGGACGGCGCGAGGTGCTGGCCTCGCACTTTGGGGGACAGGAGCTCAACAGCCCCAACGATGTCTGCGTGCACTCATCAGGCGCAATCTATTTTTCGGATCCCTGGTATGGCCGCATGCCGGTCTATGGCGTCGAGCGGCAGCGCCAGCTCGGCTTCCAGGGCGTCTATCGCGTCGTGCCCGGCAGCGAGCCGACGCTCGTGGTCGACCGCAATCTGTTCG
Source organism: Bradyrhizobium sp. CCGUVB14 (assembly GCF_024199935.1). Lineage (NCBI taxonomy): Bacteria > Pseudomonadati > Pseudomonadota > Alphaproteobacteria > Hyphomicrobiales > Nitrobacteraceae > Bradyrhizobium > Bradyrhizobium sp. CCGUVB14. Next base: position 4,083,489 of record NZ_JANADS010000001.1, on the reverse strand, counting down.
ACCAGCCGAACGGACTGTGCTTCTCGCCCGACGAGAAACTGCTCTATGTCAACGACACCGTGCAGGCGCTGATCCGCGTGTTCGACGTCAATGCCGATGGCACGCTGTCGAACGCGCGGGTGTTCGCAAGCGGCATCCGCTCCGAATTGGAGCCCGGCCTGCCCGACGGCATGAAATGCGACCAGCACGGCAATGTCTGGGTCACCGCACCCGGCGGCGTCTGGGTCTATTCGCCGCGCGGCGAGCTGCTCGGAAAGGTTCGCGTGCCCGAGCTCGTCGCCAACCTCGCCTGGGGCGGACCGGATTTCCGCACGCTCTATTTGACCTCGACGCATTCGGTCTACGCCATCCCGACCAAGGCCGGACCGCGCCACGAACCCTATATGAGCGGCAAGCGCAGCGGTAGCGGCGCCGCGAGCGCCGGCCCTGCAGCTGCGGCGCCGATCCTGGCCGACGGCGAGTTACGCCTCGATCCGAACCGCTGCGCCATGATCATCCAGGACCTCCAGAACGACGTCATCATGGATGGCGGCGCGTTCGCCGAATCCGGCGCGCCCGGTCATGCCAAGCAGCAGCACGTCGTCGAGAACGTCCGTCGCCTGGCGGAAACGGCGCGCGCGCGCGGCGTCACCATCATCCATGTCTGGTTCGTGGTCGAGCCCGGAGCGCCGGGCGTGACGCTGAACGCACCACTGTTCGAGGGTCTCGTCGACAGCAAGGCGATGGTGCGTGGCAGTTGGGGGGTAGCGCCCGTGTCGGGCCTCGAGCCGCGGCCCGGCGATTTCGTCGTCGAGAAGATGCGGATGAGCGCCTGGGAAGGCACGCGGCTGGAGACGATCCTGAAAGCCACCGGCCGCGATATGATCATCAACACCGGCGCCTGGACCAACATGTCGGTCGAGCACACCGCACGCACCGGAGCCGACAAGGGCTATTTCATGATCGTGCCGGAAGACTGCTGCTCGACCATGAATGCCGACTGGCACTCGGCCTCGATCAATTTTGCCATGCAGAACGTCGCCGTCGTCACCCGCGCGGACGCCGTCATCAGAGCGCTGGGATGAGCGGTGGCAAAGCTCTTGCACCTCTGCTGCTCCCCGCGTGCCGATTCCGAGTCGAGCGCCGGTGCGCGACTGTTCCTTGACCGCTTTCAACAGGCCCGCCCCGATTGGGACATCGACGTCGTCGATCTCTGGCACGAGCGCATGCCGGAATTTGCAGGCCCCATCGTCGAGGCTAAATATGCACGGATGAAAGCGGAGGCCTTCACCGACGCGCAGCGGGACAGTTTTGCGGAAGCCGAGCGGATGGCGCTGCGCTTCTCGCTGGCCGAGCGCGTGCTGATCTCGACGCCGATGTGGAATTTCGGCATCCCCTACAAGCTGAAGCAATGGTTCGACATCGTCATCCAGCCAGGCCTGACGTTCCGCTTCGATCCGGCGCAGGGCTATCTTCCGCTCCTCAAGGATCGACCGACCATCGTCATTCTCGCCTCTGGCAGCGACTTCGCCACCGGCATGAACCGCGGCCGCATCGACATGGCGACGCCGTACTTGCGCGAGGCACTCCGCTTCATCGGCGTCAGCGACGTGCGCTTTGTGCCGATCGGCCCGACGGCGGGCCCGGCCGAGCCGATCCGCGCCGCCCGCGACACCGCCCACCGCCGCCTTGCCGAGATAGCGAAGCGGTTCTGAGCCGGGCTCGCGATAACGACCCTGACAGCTCCTTCATCCCGAGGTACGAGAAGTTCGCTGTCGCCACATCGTCATTGCGATCAGCCTGGCGACGAAGCAATCCTGAAGCCCTCACCAGAAGCACTCTGGATTGCTAAGACACAGCGTCGGGTTACTGCGATTTGAGCCCGATCGTCTTGATCACGGGAGCAAGGCTTGCCGTGGTGGCATCGACAATTCGCTGAAACTTGTCCGGGCTGGAATCGCTATCCGGTTCCATGCCCTGAGAGCGATACGATTCTTGCAATCCGGGATCGGACATCGCTGCCCGTGTCGCCTGCGCGATCCGGTCGATGATCGCATCGTCCGTCATCTTGTGCGCGAACAGGCCGAACCAGCCCTCATAGCTGAGATCCGGCATGCCGGATTCAATTGCGGTCGGAATGTCGGGCGCGCCGCTCAAGCGCCGTTCGGTCGTGACCGCCAGCAGCCGTATTCTGCCGGCACGGCCGAGTTGCTGCAATTGAACCGACATGACGGCAACAACGAGAGATATCTGACCGGCGACGACGTCATTGGTCGCTTGCGAGCTCCCTCGATAGGGAACATGGACGATGTCAAGTCCGCCTGCCTGCTGCTTGAACAATTCGCCGACGAGGTGATTGCCGGTGCCGATACCGGGCGTCCCATAGGACAGCTTGCCGGGGTTGGCCTTCGCGTACGCAATCAGGTCTTGCAGATTGGCTGCCGGCAGCGAGGGGCTGACAGCGAATACCAGCGCACTGTTGATCAAGCGATAGATGGCGCGGAAATCGTCAACGGCGTAGGCGGGATTTGGCGTCGTCAGCGGGACGATGACCTGCGTACTGCCATTTCCCAGCAGAAGCGAATAGCCGTCGGGCTTCTCGCGTGCGACCGCTGCCGTCCCGATGGCGCCGCCTGCACCGCTGATATTCTCGACAAAACTCGGACCGAGCTGCGATGACATTCGCTCGACCCAGGGACGTCCGATCTGATCGCCTGGGCCGCCAGCCGCATACGGGATCACCAGCCGGATCGGCCTGGAGGGATAATCAACCGCGTTTCCACAACGTGGAAATCCGGCGACCGTCGCGGCAAACGCGGCCGCATTGACGAAGTCTCGCCGCGAGAGGGAGGGCATGTCCTATTCCGAAAATATCTTTGATCAGTGGCGGGACCGGCTCCCAAGAAACCATTCGCAGCAGGACGCCGCCATCGTCAATGGCACCGCAAACGGCGGGGCAACCAAGGCTTGTGGGCAAAGTGAGAGTCCCCATCCGTTTTTCGGCATGGTCCCCTGCGTAGAGCTGACAGCTGAACAGATGAGCCGACCTCATCCACCAGCCTAAGCCATTCATCTTAAAGCGATATTTCAAACGAACAGAGTGGGTCGAAGCGGCATCGCACGGACCTGAAGCCATACCCGCTGCTTTCGTCCAGTTTACTGTACGCTTCGTTCTGATAGACAAAGTCAAACATATTTGACTCCCTGCCGAGGGGGCTATAGTGCGTGCCAGACGATAACAACCATGACTCGGCCATTTCTTTTGGGCCATTTCGACTGTTTCCGAAGTCCCGACTCCTGGAGAAGGACGGCGCGCATCTTCACGTCGGAGGCCGCGCGCTCGACATCCTGATCTTCCTGGCCGAGCGCCCCGGCGAAGTCGTCGACAAGCGCGAGCTGGTCAAACGCGTCTGGGCCGACGTGAATGTCGACGACGGCAGCCTCCGCTTCCACATCGCAGCGCTGCGCAAGGCCCTCGGCGATACCGGCAAATCCGCCCGTTATGTCGTCAACGTCCCCGGGCGCGGCTATTGCTTCGTCGCATCGCTCGCCCAGGTCGCTCCCGCTCTTCCTGCTGCCCCGATTGATGTCTCCCTGCCCCGCTCGCTTCCCGCGCCGCTCGCACGGGTGATCGGGCGCGACGACGTCATCGAGAAGATTTCGACCGGGCTGGCACTGCATCGTTTCGTCACCGTCGTCGGCCCCGGCGGCATCGGCAAGACCGCGGTGGCCGTGACCGTGGGCCATCGCAGGCTGGCCCATTTTGACGGCAACGTCTTCTTCGTCGACTTCGGACCGGTGAGAAGGCCCGAACTCGCCGCCATCACCATCGCATCGACACTCGGGCTGTCCATCAATGCGGAGGATCCGGTCCCGGCGCTGCTGACGCATCTGCAGGCGAAACCGACGCTGTTGATCTTCGACAGCTGCGAGCACGTGTTGGAGACCCTCGCGCCGCTGGTCGAACGTCTGGTTCGCGAGGCACCGCGACTGCATGTGCTCGCCACCAGCCGCGAATCCTTTCGCAGCGAAGGCGAACGGATCTTTCGACTGTTTCCGCTCGACTGCCCGCCCCGGCGCGACGATCTCGCCGTGGCCGACATCCTCGCCTATCCGGCAGCCCAGCTCTTCATCGAACGTATCGCACAGAGCTCCGGACCATTTCAGCTCAGCGCGGAAGAAGCACCGTTGGTGGCAGACATCTGCCGCCGCCTTGACGGCATCGCGCTCGCGATCGAGCTCGCGGCGGGGCGCGTCAATGCCTATGGTATCGCCGGCACGGCGTCCCTGCTCGACAGCCGGTTTTCGCTGCAATGGCGCGGCCGCCGCACGGCCATTCCGCGACACCAGACGCTCAGCGCCGCGCTCGACTGGAGCTACGACCTTCTTCCCGCATCCGAGAGCGCAATCTTGCGAAGATTGTCGGTGTTCGTCGGCCCGTTCACGCCGGAGGCGGCTGCCGCCGTCGCGTCGGGCGACGGGCTCAGTGCAACGGCGACCATGGAGGCGATCGACAATCTCGTCACGAAATCGCTGATTGCACCGTCCGGCGCGCGAACACTGCGTTATCGCCTGCTCGATACCACGCGCACCTACGCGCTCGGCAAGCTGAACGAGGCCGGCGAAGCAAAGCGGATTGCGCAGCGCCACGCCGAATACTTTCGCGACCTGTTCGAGCGGGCTGAGGCCGAAACATCCGCGCCGCTGTCGGACTGGCTTGGCGTCTACGGCGCGGAGCTGGACAATCTGCGCGCCGCGCTGGACTGGGCCTTTTCGCCGGATGGCGATGCGCAGCTCGGCATCGCGCTGACGGCGGTCGCGGTCACGCTCTGGATTCGCCTATCGCTGTTCTCGGAGTGTCGCGAGCGCGCCAGAACCGCACTCGCCGCGCTGGGAGACCACGGCGACGAGCGAGTGCGCATGCAGCTCCTGGCGGCGCTCGGCTGGTCGCTGATGTACGGCGAAGGACGCGCGCGCGAGGCACGCCCGATCCTCGAGGCCACGTTAGAGCTGGCGGACAGGCTCGACGACAAGGATTTCCGGCTGCGGGCGCTCTGGGGCCTGTGCATCGACCAGTTCAACAACGGTGCATTCGGCAAGGCGCGCGTGCTGGCCGATCGCTTCGCCGAGGCGGCCGCGAGTTCACCCGACAAGACCGATCTCATGCTGGCCGACCGGTTGACCGCCGTGGCGCTGCATTATCTCGGCGACCAGAACGGCGCCCGGATTCGCATCGACCGGGTGAATGCCTCCCTGCATGTGCTGGCCGAAAAGCCAAAGATCTTTCCGCTCGATGTCAGGCTATCGACGCAGTATTTCCGTGCCCGAATCTTGTGGCTGCAGGGCCATGCGGATCAGGCCCTGGCACTCGCGGAGCAGAACATCCATGAAGGCCGGGCCAATGGTCACGCGCTGACGTTCTGCAGTGTGCTCGGACAGTCCGCCTGCCCGATCGCCTTTCTGGCCGGGGACTACGATGCTGCCGAGCGCTACGGAGCCGAGTTGCTCGAACATACCGATCGCCACGCCATAAGAATCTGGGGTTTGTGGGCGCGCGCTTTCAATGCCCTGGTCATCGCCAGGCGCACGAATGTCGAAGCAAGCCTGCCGCTGCTGCGCGACGAGCTCAATCGCGCCGGCGATGCGCGCTTCCTGCCGCGCTTTCTTCCCCTGCTCGGCGAGCTGGCGGCGTGTTTCGGACAGGCCAACCAGATCCACAACGGCTTCGACACGATCGAGAACGCGTTGGCGCGTTGCAACGACAGGCAGGAACGCTGGTATCTGCCGGAGCTGCTCCGCATCAAGGGTGAGCTGATGCTGAGAGAGACACCCCAGTCGGAAGCCGCCGACGCCTGCTTTCACGAGGCGATGGATCTGGCGGCGCAGCAGGGCGCCGACTTCTGGCAGTTGCGATGCGCCATCAGCATCGCGCAACTCAGGATCGGACGCGACCAGCGCGCAGAGGCGCTTGCGGTTCTGGAGAAGGCCTGCGCCGCGATGACCGAGGGGTCGGGTATCGCCGACATGCGGATCGCCCAGGGCCTCATCGCACAACTGCGGTCCTGACCAGGGCGTCCACGATCCAAGGGTTCGACCCAAGCCCCACGCCGCGCCCCCGGTCGCAGAACGCGGCTCCGCACTGCTCGCGTCATCCCGCTCGGGGAATAAATCCGGGCACGCCGGTTTCGACCACCGTGTTGAACCTGACGTTTGTCGTGATCTCGGCCCGTATCTCCCGCATGGCGTCTTCAGGCAGCGTCGAAATATCGAAGTTTTCCCGGATACGCCGGGGATTGGTCGAAGTCGTCAGGAAAGCGGTGCCGCGCTGGACAGCCCAGGCCAGAGCAATCTGAGCCGGTGTCTTGTCGAGGCGCTCCGCGATGGTGGTGATCACCGGGTCGGCCAGGAGGTTCGGCTTCATGGCGTGTCCCAGCGCTGCAAACGCCTGGAGCACGATCCCATGCTCGCGACAGAAGTCGAGCAGCTCCCATTCGGGCAGATACGGATGCGATTCGACTTGCACCATGGCTGGCCTGATCCGCGCAACCGCAACGATCTCGCGCAGCTTCTCCAGGGTGATATCCGACAGGCCTATCGACTTGCAGTGGCCCTCGTCGACAAGGCGCTCCAGCGCTCCCCATGTCTCCGCCAACGTCACGCCTGAATCATAGATGACCTGACCGCGCTCGTCTCTCGGGTCTTGCTCGTCGCCGGGTTGAAAGGCAAACGGCGTATGGATGATGTAGCAGTCGATATCGTCGAGTTGCAGCCGCCGGCGGCTGGCGTCGAAGGCGGCCTTGACCCGTTCCGGCCGGTGATTGGTGTTCCATAGCTTCGTCGTCACGAACAGGTCCTGCCGCCGAAGATTCCCCGCCTTGAACGCCTCCTGCAACGCATCGCCAACCGCCGCCTCGTTACGGTAGCGCTCGGCACAATCGAGATGTCGAAATCCCGCCTCCAGTGCAGCCTTGGTGGCCTGCTTGGTCACGAGCGGATCCGGAATGAGCGTGCCAAATCCCACGGCGGGAATCGCACCGGACCCATGGGTTGGAATCTTCGTATAACGAAGTGAATCGGACGACGTCATGCTGATGCTCCTTTGTTTGGCCTCGGCTTACGCACAAGCGGCACGAGGTGATCGAAATTGATGATGCGATGTCATTTCACGGCTCCCCGGCGCTAACCGGCGGGCCGCGGCTTGCGGAGAAAGAAGACGAGCGGGATCACGACGAGCATGGCGAACATCAGGATCTCGAACTGGTCGATGACCGCGACCGTTGCCGCCTGCCGCGTCACCATGCCGTTGAGCGCGGCAAGGCCCGGCTTGCCGATCGAGCCTCCGAAATAAGCGGCGACACGATAGGGCGTCAGGTTCTTGGCGAGTGCGACGTGCACGGCCTGCGTGTTGGCGTAGAAGAACAGTTGGACCACGGCGATGCCGATGGTGCTGCCATAAAGGCGCGACAGGTTGATCAGCGCGCTGCCTTCCGGACGACGTTTCGGATCGAGCGTGCCGAACGCGGCCCTGGCGAGCGTCGGCAGCAACATGCCGATACCGGCGCCTTGGAGCAGGCCTGCCTCGACCACCGGCCGCCAATCCATCGCCGGTGAATAGCCGAGCATCAGCCAATTGGCATAGACCACCAGCGTCATTCCCCCGATGAGGAACGGCCTGCTGTCGACCTGCGCCGGAACCAGGCTCGTCAGCACCAGCGCTCCCACGAGCGCCACACCGCGCGGAATGGTCATATAGCCCGTGGTATCGACGGGGTAGTTGAGCAATTCCTCGAGCATCGGGGAGGTCAAAGCCAGGGTCGGCAGCAGGACGAAGCCAAGTGCAAATGAGATGACCGTCGAGAGCACGAGATTGCGGTCCCTGAACAGCGCGGTGCGGAGAAAATGCTCCCTGGTCGTCATGACGTGGACGATGAAGAGATAGAAGCCCAGGATCGAGGCGATCGCTTCGACCCAGATCTCCGTCGAGGCAAACCATTCGAGGCGTTCGCCGCGGTCAAGCAGCATTTGCAGCCCGATCATGCCGACGGAGAAAGTTGTCAGACCGAAGAAGTCAAAGGACTGGCTCCGCTCCGCCCGCTTCTCGCTCAGCGATTGGGCCATCGTCAGGAAGATGAATGCCGTCATCGGCAGGCTGAAATAGAAAATCGACGGCCAACCCTGATATTCACTGAGCCAACCGCCAATGCCGGGGCCACTGCTGATGCCGAGCAAGGAACACACGGTCCATGCCAGGCTCATGCGGGCATGTCGCGCCGGCGGCGTCACCTCGAGCAGGATCGCCAGCGAAAGCGGCGCAAGCGGCCCGCTCGCCGCGCCCTGGAGGATCCGGGCCAGCACAAACTGGATGGACGTGGTCGCGACTGTATCGAGCACCAGGCCAAGCACGAAGATCGCCACGGCGACCTGATAGACCTGCTTTCGGCCATAACGTGCCGCCAACCACTGCGTGATCGACATGGTCACGGCACTCGCGGCGATATAGGACGAAAAGACCCAGCCGACCTCGTCATTGGCCATCGAGAGCGTCGCCTGAATGTGCGGTAGCGCGGCGTTCGGTATCGAGATGTTGACGGCCTGCATGTAGGTCGCCAAGAGAGCAGCCGCGGCGATCGTGTGGTGCCTCCCGTTGGCGGCGGCTGACGGGACTGTCGTACTCATTTGCCCTCCGTCGCGAACGCGGGTCGGAGCAGATACAGCCAGGTGCGGCGATAGCCGGTATCGACCCGCGCCGTCACGCTGATGCCCGAAAACAGGGGACGGGTCGGATCGAGATCATCGAGTTCGAGACGCACCGGCAAACGCTGAACGACTTTGACCCAGTTCCCGGTTGCATTCTCGGGCGGCAGCACCGAGAAGTCCGATCCGGTGCCGGGGCTCATGCTGTCGACATGCGCCTTGAACTTGCGATCAGGATAAGCATCGACGTCGATCGTCGCTTCTTGACCGGGATGCATGTGGGTCAGACCGGTTTCCCGAAAATTCGCCTCGACCCAGACATGTCGGCTCGACAGCAGGGAGAATGTGGGCGCTCCGGCATTGACGAAGCCGCCGATCTGCAAATCATCGACCTTCGTCACGATGCCGTCGTCGGGCGCCGTCACGGTGGCATAAGAGAGATCGAGCCGCGCGCGATCGAGCTGCGCCTTTGCCGCGCGAACCGTCGGGTGGCGATCGACGTCGATATCGGGATCTCCGCTGAGCGCGACGATCGTGTTGGCGATCTGCTGTTCGATCGACGCCGTGCGATGGCGGGCGACCTTCATATCCGTCTCGGCCCGCTCGTAGACTGCGCGCGGCGTGAAGTCGGAAGCCACGAGCATTTTCTTGCGGTCGAACTCACGCTCGTCGAAGGCAGCCGAATCCTTTGAAGATTGCAACTCCGCTTGCTGCTGACGGTAGGTCGCCTTGAGAGATTCGATCTGGAGCCGCGCGCTGCCAAGCCGGGCCTCCGCCTGATCGACGGCGATCTGGTAGGGCTCCGGATCGATCCGAAACAGGACCTGTCCCTGATGAACGCGCTCGTTGTCGTGCACTGCGATCTCAATCGCCTGACCGGAAACCCGGGCGTTGATGGTCACTTTCGCGGCTCGAACGAATGCGTCGTCGGTCGAAACGTATCGCTCCTGGGCGAGATACAATGAGGTGCCGAACACGGCCACAATGACCGGCACGGCCAGCATCAGGGGCCGGCGCAGCCGCGTCCCGAGTTCCGCTTGGACCGACTGGCCAGCAGCTTCGTTCCCGCCGAAACTCATGCGATCGCCCCACCAGCCGGCGATTGGCGCGAAATTGAAACGCATCGAAATCCTCGCCTTCAATTAACTAACGTTCGTTACAAATACGGTCCCATGAACCGGCAATCAAGTCTCCGCATCTTGATTTTTATAACGGTCCATACAAATATCTGTAACCAGGCACGACAACCGGGGTCTTGACGATATGGCGCGAAAAACCAGCGAAACGCTCCCTGCACGCCGCGGACGGCCACCCGCCTACGACGCTAAAACGGCCCTCAAGCGAGCAACCGAAACCTTTTGGAAGACCGGCTACTCCGGAACTTCGCTGGACAAGGTCGCGGCGGCCACCGGCATGAGCCCGCCGAGCCTCTATGCAGTCTTCGGCAACAAGCACGCACTCTACCTCGAGGCGCTCGCCCGCTATTGGGACGTCAGCCTCGCCGCCACGCGCGACGCCCTCGCGGGGGACCACCCCCTAAACGAAGCGCTGATGCTCGCCTACGACGCGGCCCTTGCCATCTACTTTTCGGGCAAGGGACACGCCCGTGGTTGCTTTGTGCTCGGAACTGCGGTTACCGAAACCGCAGAAGATGCGGCGATCCGAAAGAGCGTTGCGACAGGACTTCGCGCGATCGACGCTGATTTCGAGGCACGATTCCGTCTTGCAAAGGACAAGGGCGAACTGAAGCGCGATACCGATCCCGCGGCGCTCGCCGTCCTGGCGGCGGCCACGATGCATACCATCGCAATCCGGGCCCGCGCCGGCACCTCCCGCGCCGAACTGAAGGAGCTTGCCCGCAAGGCGGTGGATGTGATTTGCGGGTGACGGACGGCGGCACGGCCAACCGCAACGACGAATGCCACCGGGGAACGCTCATCTCACAAGCTTCAGTCATCGCTCGTCCCCCGGGTAAACATGTCCTTGGGTTCAGCCCAATCCCTCGACGATGCGGACGTCGCGCTCGCAGGCATTGCCGAGCACCTTGAGCGCGTCCTGATAGGCGGGGCTGTCGTGCGCCGCCACGGCGAGCTCGAGGTTGTCGAACTCGGTCACAGTGGCGCGCTGCGCGATGCCTTGCTCGTAGACCTTCGCCGCATTGCCACGGGCGAGGAACCGGCCACCATTGGCGATGATGGCCGGACCTGCGAGCTTCGCATAGGCCGCCAGCGCCTCTGGATCGGAGATCGAGCGATAGAGGGTGATCCAGTATCCCTTGGCCATCGCTAGCTCCCCGCAGCCACCGCGCGTCGCGGCAGCTTCCAGTCGGGCCGGATGAAATGACAGGTGTAGCCGTCAGGATAGCGTTCGAGATAATCCTGATGCTCAGGCTCGGCCTCCCAGAATTCGCCAACGGGGGCGACTTCCGTCACCACCTTGCCGGGCCACAGACCCGATGCCTCGACATCGGCAATGGTGTCTTGGGCAACGCGCTTCTGCTCGTCCGATGTGTAGAAAATCGCTGAGCGGTAGCTCGTGCCCCGATCATTGCCCTGGCGGTTGAGCGTGGTGGGGTCGTGGATCTGGAAGAAGAACTCCAGCATGGTGCGAAAACTGGTCTTCGCGGGATCGAACATGATCTCGATCGCTTCGGCATGACCTTCGTGATTGCGATAGGTGGCGTTCTTCACCCGACCGCCGGTGTAGCCGACCCGCGTCGAGATCACGCCGGGCTGCTTACGGATGAGATCCTGCATGCCCCAGAAGCAGCCTCCGGCCAAAACTGCGCGCTCTGTCGTCATTTGATGCTCCATCTCGTCAATTCGGATGATCTGACCTTACTGCGTCGCCACGTGCAAGCGAGGGTCATCATGATCATCGTGATACTCCAGACCAAGCGGTCCGATCGCCGACACCTGCGTGATGTATTCGCCGGACTTCGCCCAATGAAAATGCCAGGTCTCGCCGGGCAGGACAATCACGCTGCCCGGAGGATAGGCTTTCACCCGATCGCCATCGAAGGTCTCACCAAGTCCGATGTAGAAGACGCCCGACATGACCGTATAGATCCGGTCCTCCGGATGCTTGTGCGGCATCAGCTTGGTGCCGCCGGGCACCCTCACCCGGACCACATAGGGGCCGGGCTCGGTGGGATGACCGACCATGACGGCAAGCCGCGCGCCAGGCGGAAATGCTGGAAACGGCTTCCAGTCGATATCCTCGGGCAGGATCGCCCGGAAACTGTCTTCATCCGGTTGATGCTGGCGTGGCATGATGCCGTCTCCGCGGGTTGGCTAGGTCAATTTCGCGTCGAGCGTGATCGTCGCGTTGAGCACTTTCGACACCGGACAGTTCTTCTCGGCCTCGCCGGCGATCTTGGCAAAACCGGCATCGTCGAGGTTCGGCACCTTGGCGCGCAGGGTCAACGCCGACTTGCTGATCTTGAATCCCTTCCCATCGGGATCGAGGGTGACCGCGGCCTCCGTGGAGAGCTCAGTCGGCGTGAAGCCCGCGAGCTGAAGACCGAAGGCCAGCGCCATGGTGAAGCAGCCGGCGTGGGCGGCTGCGATCAATTCCTCGGGATTGGTGCCCTTCTCGCTCTCGAAGCGCGTCTTGAACGAATAGGGCGTCTCGGCGAGCACGCCGGATTCGCTCGATAGGTGGCCGGTGCCGTCGCGACCGGTGCCCTGCCATACTGCTTTTGCCTTGCGGATCATCTGTTTTCTCCTTGATTGCTTGTGGTCGTTTGGCGGCACTCCGCACCGGTGCAAGGCTATCCCGGCGTGCCTGCCGTGTCGCCCTCCAACCGGTCGAGCGCCGCAGCGGTTCCATCAGATGCCGATCTGTCCGACGTGGAAACCCAGCCGGTTTTCGACGTCGCCCGCGCGATGAAAACCACGCGCCATGAGCGCCTTGATCCGGGTTTGGCTCGCGGGACGACCAAGAGCTCCTATGAACGCGCCCCACTCCGGCTTGATTTCCTCATCCGGCGGCAGGCTTGCGACATCGACCAGACGCTTGGTCTCCGCAATCGCGTCCTTGTCGAAAGTGGCGATACGCATGGCGAGCGCCTCGACGAAGCCATCGAGTTCCGTATCCGGCATCGACCGGTTCACGTAACCGTAGCGTTCGGCAAGATCACCATGGATGTCGTCGGCACTCAGCAGGACCTCCAGCGCACGGCCGCGGCCCATCAAGCGCGGCAACCGCGCCATCGGCCCGCCGCCAGGCACCAGGCCCGCACCGACCTCCCATTGCGACAGGATCGCCTTCTCGCGACTGGCAAAGCGCATGTCGCTTGCGAGCGCGAGCTCACTGCCGACACCGGTCGCGCGGCCCCGGATCGAGGCAATCGACACCACCGGTGCACGGCTCAGGCGCACCAGCATGTCGGGCAGCGCCTGCAGCCCGGTCGGCCCTGGCGGGACGCTCAGAGAGTCCTCCAGCGGCGCCAGGAAGTCGTAATGCGTGATGAAGAAGCCTTCGATGGCACTGTCGAACACCACGACCTTCACCTTTCGATCGCGGTGATGATGTCGTTGAGCATTGGCAGGTGCTTCGGACCAAAGATGTTCACCGGCGGCATGTCGAAGGTGACGCGCCAATATGTCGGCAGGCGCCGCTCCAGTCGGATTTGTTCTGTTGTGAAGGTGCGTTCGGGACGGTTCATGATGTGCACTCCTGATGTGGTCTTGAAGGGCGAAGACGAGCGTAGCCCCGTGCGTCCTGCTTGCCTCAGATCGATTGCCGCAATGGACGGAACGCCGTGCGCATTTCGGCGCAGAACAGCGCGGGCTGCTCCCAGGCCGCGAAGTGGCCGCCCTTGTCGAGGCGGTTGTAGTGAATCAGCTTGGGATAAGCCTTCTCGGCCCAGCTGCGCGGTGCGGCGTAGATCTCGTCCGGGAAGACGCTGACGGCGACCGGGATGTTCACGTGCTTGGGCGCGAAGAACACCAGCTTGTTCTCCCAGTACAAACGCGCCGACGAGACCGCCGTGTTGGTGAGCCAGTAGAGCGTGATGTTGTCGATGACGTCATCCCGCGACAGCCCTTCGGCCTTGCCGTCGAAGGCCCGCGCGATCATCGCGGTGCTGCGCGCGTCGTGATCGAGCATCCATGACGCCAGGCCGGCCGGCGAATCGACGAGTCCATAGAGCGTCTGCGGCCGGTTCGACATCTCGATCGCGTAGCCGAGACCGTGCTTGTAGAAATCGTCGAGCTGATCGTAGGCATAATTCTCGTCCGCAGAGAGACCGGACGGCTTCGACCCGCCGGGCTGAAGCGCCTTGGCGATGTCGTCGGGAACGGTTGCCGGCATGTTGGTGTGAATGCCGAGCAGCTCGGGCGGTGCCAGCAGCGCCATCTGCTCCGTCACCGCATTGCCCCAATCGCCGCCCTGCGCAACGTAGCGATTGTAACCGAGCCGCTTCATCAGCACGACCCAGGCGCGTGCCACACGCTGCGGATCCCAACCGAGCTCTGACGGCTTGCCGGAGAAGCCATGACCGGGCAGCGAGGGGATCACGAGGTCGAACGCGTCCGCGGCCTTGGCCCCATGTGCGGTCGGATCGGTCAGCGGGCCGACGATCTTCATCTGCTCGATTATCGAGCCCGGCCAGCCATGGGTCACGATCATCGGCAAGGCATTCTCGTGCCTGGAACGCACGTGAATGAAGTGAATGTCGACGCCGTCGATCTCGGTGACGAATTGCGGCAAGGCATTCAACCGCGCTTCCATCTTGCGCCAGTCGTAGTCGGATTGCCAGTAGCGCACGAGCTGCTGGACGGTCGTGAGCTGCACGCCCTGCGACTGGTCGGTGACGATCTCGCGATCCGGCCAGCGTGTCGCTGCGAGGCGGCGGCGCAGATCGAGCAGATCTTCCTCTGGCACGTTGACGTGGAATGGACGGATTGCGCCGCTTGCGGCGGCCTTCGCCGGATGTGTCGGAAACAGGCTCGCCGTGCCTGCTGCAACAGCTATCATCGCGGCCTGGCCCAGCAGTTGACGGCGGTCGGGGTTCATCATGTCGGCTCGTGTTTGCGTCGTCATTTTGGATCTCCCTGGCTCTGGTCTGTGACGTTGACCGAAATTCGAGATCGACAAATCGGTTCGTCCTGAAAAGCAGATTGGCTCAGACACCGGCCGTTGGCTCGTTATGGATTGTTAGGCTGCGTTAGCCGTTGCGAGTCGTCGTGCCGCAGCGCTGCAAGTTGACGAGGGACGATCTTCGGAACCTAAACGCATCACGGCGCGCGATGAACCATCGCGCGCCGTGACCATCGATCCAGCCATCCAAGCTCGCGATTTAGGTCGGCAGCGGCTGGCCGGCTTGCTCGCGCACGATGTAATCGGCGTACCAGTCCTGCCAATTCTCGTCGTGCACGCCGGTGCGCTTCTCGTGCTCACCATGCGCCGCCGCCGCGCGGCGCAACGCGCGCGCAAGTTCGCTTGACGAGGTGAATGCGGTGTCCGTCGTATCGATACGACCGGGCAGCCGCGTGGTGATTTCCTGAAATAGCCAACCGTTGCCGTCGGGATCCCTGAAAGAAGCAAACGAGCTGTAGCTGCCGCGTTTCGGATCAGCGCCGTTGAGCCGGACAGTGCCGAAGAGATACGGCTCGTCCGTTCCGGCGTGAACATCGCCGCCACCATGGAAGGATTCGCTGATCTTGACGCCACGCGCGAGCAAATCCTGCCGTGCCGCTTCGAGATCGGAGACGATCAGATACAGGCCTTGCGCCGAACCGGGCGCCGCTGGCGTGACATTCTTGCCGAAGATCACCGAACAGGCAGAGCCCGGCGGCGTGAACTGGATCACGCGCCAACCGTCTCCCGAGGCGAAGTCGGCATCCAGCCTCCAGCCCAGATTCGCATAGAAGGCTTTCGCGCGATCCACATCCGACACGGGGATCACGACGACCTCGAGCTTGAGGTCGACTGTGCGCGATTTCGCTGACTGGGCGTCGGCGGGACGATTGATCTCGGTGGTGGTCATGTCGAACTCCCTGATTTGAGGTACGGGCTCGCGACCGAGACCCGCTTCTGAGACCACGACTTTCGCGAAAGTTCGGGAATAATGCTCGTTATGGGATGTTATGGCTCGTTAGCGATTGCGAGCGCGGCCGCTTCCTCAGGCGACAGCGAGCGGCATTGCTATCGTCACGCGTGTGCCGCCCTGCCCGGCCTCGCCCTGCATCCGGGCATCGATGCTGCGCGCCAGGCCTTCCAGGATCCGGCTGCCGGCACCCTGAAGCGGCCCGGTCGCGCCGACACCATTGTCGGTGACCGCGCAGAGCCAACCGCCCTCGCGGCTCGCCACCTCGATGCGGATCAGCGCGCCCTTCTTGTTCGGAAAGGCATGCTTTGCCGCATTCGTGACCAGCTCCGTCAGCATCAGTGCAAGCCGGTGACACTGCCAAGCCGGCAGGGCGCCGCTCTCGATCGATGCCTCGCAGCGGACGCCCGCCGGTTCCAGCACCGCCTCCGACAGTGCTCCGCAAAGCCCTCCGAAGAAAGCCTCGATGGAGACCATCGCAAGATCGTCATTGTCGGACAGAAGTTGGTAGAGCCGGCCGAAGGCAACGATGCGCCGCTCCAGCCGGTCAACGGCGACCGACATGTCCCTGGTCCCCGCCCGCGTGAAGTCGCGGCGGACTGACGCACCCAGGAGCGTCAGGGTGTTCTTCATGCGATGGTGCGACTCGCGCAGCACGAGTTCCCAATCACGCGAGACATCGTCGAGATTGGCGACAAAGTGAGATCGAACGCGCCGGTCGTTCGTCCGAGAGCTGATTTCGGGCATGATAGCCTCCCCCGTTGGAAATAGGCCTAACTCGAAAACTATACTGATACAGTCGCGCGGCTCACGCTCGTTAGACGTTGCAAGATTGTGTTATGATCGCCTGCGCATGACGGCGGCAAAACATGACTGCTGCTTGGAGCATTCCGACACTGACGGACTTTTCCCGATCACGGCATAAGCCGTTCGCGTTTAAGCGAAATTTGTAGCGTTTCGTTCGAGCAATCCTGCGTGTGTTGCTCGATTTCGCCGCTTTCGGCCGATTTACTCACGGTCTCGTTCTGGTAGATCAAACAGACAGAAGCACTTTCCTTTCATCGGAATCATGGCGCGTGCCGGACACCAACGACCAGGACTCAGCCATTTCCTTCGGGGCCTTTCGGCTGCTTCCCCGGGCGCGGCTGCTCGAGAAGGATGGCGTGCCGCTTCATCTTGGCGGACGTGCGCTCGACATCCTGATTTTTCTCGCGGAACGTGCCGGCGAGGTGATCGACAAGCGGGAATTGGTCAAGCGGATCTGGGCCGATGTGAATGTCGATGAGGGCAGCCTGCGTTTTCACATCACGTCCCTGCGCAAAGCGCTGGGCGATGGCGGCGAAGGCTCCCGTTACGTCGTCAACGTGCCCGGCCGCGGCTATTGTTTCGCCGCGCCGCTGCTTCGCGCCGCGCCTGCGGAGAGCCGGCCACACGCGCCTGTGTCCCAGGTCCGGTCCATACCTGCCCCGCTCGCGAGGATGATCGGCCGAGACGACGCCGTCGAGAAGATCGCGGCTGAACTGTCCCTGCATCGGTTCGTCACCATCGTCGGCCCCGGCGGCATCGGCAAGACCTCGGTCGCACTTGCGGTCGCGCATGGTCAGCATGCGGAATTCGAGGGGCAGGTCTGCTTTGTCGATTTCGGCGCGCTGACGGAGCCGCGGCTCGTTCCCGGCACGATTGCCGCCGCGCTTGGCCTGACCGTCAATTCCGACGACCCGATACCGGGGTTGCTGACGTCATTGCGCAACCGCCGGACGCTGCTCGTCCTCGACAGCTGCGAGCACATCATCGACGAGCTCGCTCCGCTGGCGGAGCGCATGGTGCGGGAAGCCGAGGGACTGCATGTTCTCGCCACCAGCCGCGAGTCCTTTCGCACCGAGGGCGAACGGGTGTACCGGCTGTTTCCGCTGGATTGTCCGCCGCAACGCGACGGGCTCAGCATGGCCGACATTCTGGCCTATCCGGCGAGCCAGCTTTTCGTCGAGCGGATTGCCGAAAGCCTCAGCGAATTCGAGCTCAGTGAAGAGGATGCGCCGCTCGTCGCCGATATCTGCCGGCGTCTGGACGGCATTGCCCTTGCGATCGAGCTAGCTGCCGGACGGGTCAACGCCTACGGGATCGCTGGCACGGCCTCGCTGCTCGACAGCCGTTTCTCGCTTCTGTGGCGGGGGCGCCGCACCGCTATACCCCGGCACCAGACGCTGAGCGCGGCGCTGAGCTGGAGCTACGACCTCCTGCCCCAGGCCGAGAGCGCGACATTGCGCGGCCTGTCGTCATTCGTCGGGCCGTTCACGCTCGAAGCTGCGCTCGCGGTCGCCGCATCTCAGGGCATCGACGAGGCCGAAGCGGTCGAGGCGATCTCGAACTTGCTGTCGAAATCCCTGATTGCGACGTCGCCGGCAGAACGACGTCTGAGATACCGCCTGCTCGATACGACTCGCGCCTTCGTGGGCGACAAGCTCATCGAGAGCGGAGAAGCGCCTCGCGTGGCGCGCGCCCACGCGGAATATTTCCGCGACTTCCTGCACGACATTTCCGTGAAATCGACGGGCATGCAGAGCGCGGGCGGCTTCCTGCCCTATGCCGACCATCTGCCGAATGTGCGGGCCGCGCTAACCTGGAGCTTCTCGGAGCACGGCGACCGCGCGCTCGCCGTCGACCTGGCCGCTTCGGCCGCGCAGTTCTTCCTCGAGCTGACATTGCTGACGGAATGCCATAGCTGGACCCAGCAGGCCCTCGCCTCGGCCGATCATTTCGACAGTCGCAAGGAAATGACTTTGCAGGCGGCGCTCGGCGTCTCCGTGATGTTCACGCAAGGCAATACGGACGGCGTCCGGTCGGCCTTCACGCGAAGCCTGCAACTGGCCGAGGCCCTCGACGACCTGCACTGGCAGCTCTGGCTGTTGCGCGGACTGCACATCTACCTGACCCGCGTCGGAGATTTTCACGGCGCGCTCGGCACCGGCATACAGGGCGAAGGCGTCGCCAGGAAGCTGAACGACCCCACCAGCACCCTGAACGTCGAATGGATGCTGGGCGTGGCGCATCATCTGATCGGGAATCAGGACAAGGCCGTTCAGTTTTGCGAGAGCGCGATGGTGCACAATCCGGGCTCGCAGCGACTGAATATCGGCCATCTCGGCTATGACGACCGCATTGTCGCGCTGGTCGCCTTGGCGCGTGGGCTCTGGCTCAGCGGCCGGCCCGATCGTGCCATCGAGGCGGCGCGATACACGGTGCGCCAGGCCGAGCAGCTCGAGCAACCCCTGACGCTCGGCATTTCCCTGATCTGGACCATCTACGTGTTTCTGTGGGTCGGCGACTGGGCCAGCGCCGAAAGCCTGATCGATCGGCTGATCGACCACTCCGCACGGCACTTCCTCGGCCCTTATCACGCCGTCGGCATTGGCCAGAAGGGCGAACTCCTGCTCCGCCGCGGGGACATCGCCGGCGGTATCGAGCATCTCCGCCGCAGCCAGGCGACCCTATACGCCACGCGGCACCGGATCATGACCACGGTGTTTGCAACGACGCTCGCGGAAGGCCTGGCGGCCCAGAACGAGTCCGGGGAGGCTTTGCGAACGATCGACGAAGCCATCGCCCAGATCGGCGATCACGGCGAATCCTTCGACATGCCGGAAATGCTCCGGGTCAAGGCGGACATCCTGGTCCAATCCGCCAGGGCGACGGAGGCCGAAGCCTGTCTCCAGCAATCGCTTGCCTTGTCGCGCCGGCAATGTGCGCGCGGCTGGGAGCTGCGGGGTGCAATGAGCCTCGCCCGCGTCTGGCAGCGGGCCGGACGAAAGGGCGATGCGCAGGCCCTGCTCGCGCCGCTGGTCGGGCAATATCAGGAAGGCCTGTCGAGCCGCGACCTTGTCGCGGCCAAGGGGCTCCTGAACGCGCTGAATTAGGAGCATCTTCAACGGGATACCGTGCCACCGGGCTCTTGCAACTCCTAACAACTTCTAACACGCCAAGCCGCCCCCGCCCCGCCATGGTGACGACAATTCATGGTGGATGCAGTGAGACATGGCACTTCTTGACGATGCGATCGACGCCTGCGGGGGCTTGGCCCGCTGGAACAGCTTGAGCCGGTTCACGCTGCATCTTTCCGTTGGTGGGGCCCTGTTCTCCGACGCCGGACATGCGCGCGAATTCAAGGACGTCACCGCGGAGGGATCGACGCGGACGCAATCGGTCCGCTTCACCGGCATCACCGGCGGCGAGCGGTCCGGCGCGTTTGCGCCCGACGCGATCACGATCGAAAGCCTCGATGGCCAGGTGCTGCGGACCTGGCGCAACCCCAGTCTTGCTTTCCCGACCAATGGCACACACGCGCTGGCGGACGAACTGCATCTGGTCTTCTTCTGCGGCGTCCAGATCTGGAACTATCTCACCACGCCGTTCCTCCTCGCCCGTCCCGACGTCGCGATCGAGGAGCTGCCGCCGTGGCAGGAGAACAGTGAGACCTGGCGGCGCCTACGCGCGCAATTCCCGCCGGGCCTGATCAGCTTCGCGTCCGAGCAAGTCTTCTATTTCGACGGCAGCTCGCTGCAGAGACGGACCGATCACGATCTGCTCGGCGCACGTGTCGCGCACTACTCCTGGGCCCATGAGAGCTTCAACGGCATCGTGGTTCCAACCCTTCGGCGCACGCTGACGCTGCAACCCGAAGGCGCGGTCGTCGCCAAGCCAGTGCTGATCGACGTCGAAATCTTCGACGCCGTCTTCGAATAACGACGCGAACGGCAACAAGCCTGACCAACACGGCCCTCTCACCCCCTAACAATACATAACGGGCTAACAGCCCGGCCCGGGTGCAGATTGCGTCTCACGAGCAGCGAACAACGTTGCGGGCTCGAACGAGACCTACGCCGGCGCAGTTCCGTCACGACGGGCTGCGTCATCCAGCGAACGCAATCACGGGAGACAGCTATGAAAGTATTGATGGTCATCACCTCGCACGACCAGTTGGGCAACACCGGACGCAAGACCGGTTTCTGGCTCGAGGAGCTTGCGGCGCCCTATTTCGTCTTCAAGGATTCCGGGGCCGAGATCACACTCGCCTCGCCGAAGGGCGGCCGTCCGCCGCTCGATCCCAAGAGCAACGAGCCCGAGTTCCGCACGGACCTCACGCTCCGCTTCGAGAAGGACGCCGCCGCCGAAGCCCAGCTCGACAAGACGGTTCGCCTCGACAGCGTCAGGCAGGAAGACTTCGACACCGTGTTCTATCCCGGCGGCCACGGCCCAATGTGGGATCTCGCCGAGGACAAGGATTCGGCCAAGCTGATCGAGTCCTTCATCGCCGCCGGCAAGACGATCGCGGTGGTCTGCCACTCCACTGGCGCGCTACGCCACGTCAAGGCGCCGAACGGCAAGCTGCTGGTCGAAGGCAAGGAAGTGACGGGCTTCACCAACGGTGAAGAGGAAGAGGTGGGGCTCACCAAGGTCGTGCCCTTCCTCGTCGAGGACGAGATGCTCAAGCTCGGTGCCGTCTTCTCGAAGACCGCCAATTGGGGCGTTCACGTCGTCAAGGACGGCCTCCTGATCACCGGCCAGAACCCGCACTCCTCCGGTCCGGCGGCACAGGCGCTGCTCGCTGCACTGGCCCAGCAGGCCAAGTCGGCCGCCTAAGCACGCGCTCCAGGAGAGGTGCAACGAGCACCTCTCCATCCCCTTCAAAATTGAAACTCGCGCAACTCCACCGCTGGCAATGGCTGGGTATTCCAGGAGGTGACCGCGCGATTGACCGGGCATATCGAGGACGGCGACGAGAGCTTTACGCCCGAGCTGACAGATGTCGTCCGCCGCGCGGAGGCTGCCCGGCACGGCCGTGAGGGAATAAGCGACCTCGGCCTCAAGTCCATTATGGTGGCCGCTGGATAACACGGCTCCCCGACCCATCTCTCCAAATACGAAAGGCGCAGCGTCATGAACATCCCGACCTTGCTCACCCTCTCGGCCGCTCTTGTCGGCATGGCGCTGCCCGCCTCTGCCCAAGACCTGCGGTCCAGCCGGCGCTCGATCAGCTATCACACGGTCGACGTCCAGGGCCTCAAGATCTTCTATCGCGAGGCCGGGCCGGCGGATGCACCGACCGTGCTGCTGCTTCACGGCTTTCCATCCTCCTCGCGGATGTGGGAGCCATTGCTGCCGCTGCTTGCGGACAAGTACCACCTCATCGCACCCGATTATCCCGGCTTCGGCAACAGCAGCGCACCGCCGCCGTCTGGTTTCAACTACACGTTCGACAACATCGCCGGTGTGATCGGCGAACTGACGGGCAAGCTTGGCCTGAGCAATTACGTCCTGTTCATCCAGGATTACGGCGGTCCTGTCGGCTTCCGGATGGCGCTGGCGCACCCCGAACGGGTCCGCGCCATCGTCATCCAGAATGCAGTGTCGCATGAGCAAGGCCTCAGCCCGCTCTGGGCTGCGCGGCGGAAATACTGGGCCGATCCGGCGCACGAGCTCGAAGCGCTCAAAGCCAACTTTACGTCCCTCGAAGCGACGCGGCAGCGGCACCTCGGCGCGAGCCCGCGCCCGGAGCGCTACGACCCCGACACCTGGACCGACGAATATGCGTTCCTGACCCGTCCCGGACAGCCGGAAATCCAGACCACGCTGTTCCTGGATTATCGCACCAATGTCGCGTCCTATCCGAAGTGGCAGGAGTGGCTGCGCAAGACCAAGCCGCCGACGCTGGTGGTCTGGGGTAAATATGATCCGTCCTTCACCGTTGCCGGCGCCACCGCCTATCGCGACGACGTGCCCGATGCCGAGGTTCATATCCTGGAAGCCGGCCATTTCGCGCTGGACGAGGCAACCGATGAGATCGCGTCGCTCGTCCGCGACTTCCTGGCGCGGCTCGACGGCCATTAGCACCGCGAGCCCAACGGTGCCGCCCGGGATGCGCCCCGCTGGCAGCTCAACGGCGCTTAACAACGCTTAACGGGCGGCCGCCTGCGTTCGGGCCTATCGCTATGGAGTGACATCACCCCATGCGAGAGGGAACGGCCAGGATGATTCCGCTGCTGGCAAATGCGATCGAAGCCTATGGTGGCCTGAGCCGATGGAACGCACACAGGCGCCTCACCGCCACGATCGTGACGGGAGGGGATTTGTGGGCGTTGAAAGGCCTCGATCAGGATCAGGATCCGCGCACGATGCGGATCGATCTGCATCGCCAGTGGGCATCGCTCGAGCCGTTCGGGAAACCTGGCCAGCGCACCGAGTTCAGTCCCGACCGCATCGCCATCGTCACCGCGGATGGACGTATCGCGGCCGAGCGGAAGAATCCGCGCGCTTCGTTCGCACGGCACGACATGCGGACGCATTGGGATCCGCTGCACAGCGCCTATTTCAACGGCTACGCGCTATGGACCTATCTGACCACGCCCTTCCTGCTCGCCATGGACGGATTCGAGGTGCGCGAGATCGCGCCCTGGCGCGAAGGTGCCGAGATCTGGCGCGGACTGCGCGCGAGCTTTCCGGCAGCTATCGCAAGTCACAGCCTCGAGCAGGACTTCTATTTCGGCTCGGACATGCTGATCCGGCGGCATGACTATCGAGTCGAAATCGCCGGACATTTTCCCGCCACGCAATATGCGTCTGATCCCGTCACGATCGGCGGGATCACGACTCCGACGCGCCGGCGAATCTATCTCCGCGACGACGATCTGATGCCGATGCGCGATGCGCTGATGGTGTCGATTGACCTCTCGGATGTCCGGTTCGACTGAGAAATCATCCCTTCAGTCCTCGTCCAGCATCGCCCGTGCCGCTCTCAGATCGGCGGTCTCAAATCCTTCCGAGAAGCGCGCGTGGGTTTTGGCGAGATCGTCGAGCGGATTTCGAACGCCTTGACGACGCCGCAGCCGCGCCAACGACATCTCACTTCGCAACCGCCAGGACAGGGCCCCCTGCCGCTCGGCCATCGCAATCGACGCGGCAAAACTTGCTTCTGCAGCGTCCAGTTCGTCACCGCGCGCCTCAAGCTCGCCGCGCAGGCGCAGGAGCTCCGGCATGTCGAAAGCCGCGCCCTCGGGCCCGATGCGAGCGATCGCCTCTTGCAGGACAGCACGTCCCTCCGCCGATTGACCGAGCGCAGCCAGCCCCTGCGACAGTTCCGCAATGAAGGCCGACGCGTAGAGTTCGTAACGATCAGCGTGCAGGCGTGGCAGCGCGGTTCGCAGCAAGTCGATCCCCTCCCTCACATTGCCGCGGGCGATCATGGTCTGGGCCCGAAAGCCGGCCGCGACGGCCTCGTAAGGCGCGAGCCCATGCATGCCGGCATGCGTCGCGAGCCGCCCGGTCAACGCCTCGACGGTGGCCCAGTCGCCGACCCAGCCAAACACCGAGGCCGACCAGCACAGCGCAATACAATGCATCACGACGTCGCGTGGCGCAGCCGCGCCGATAAGCGGTCGGACGCATTCCATCGCATTGTCGGGGAAGCCGCGCAACCACAGCACCCGCGCCAATGGAATCTGCGGCGTGCGCGAATAGGCAAAATGACCAGGTTGCGCCCCGCGCAGCGCCGCGTCGTCGCGCACGCCCTCGTCCAAATGAGCTTGCGCCTCAGTCTGGTTGCCGACGAGATGATAGGACACGCCGACGAGAGCCTTGCTCCCGGCGATGCCTGCGGTATCCCCAATCAGGCGCGCGACCCGCTCGGCCTCCAGCGCGATCGGGACCAGATGCCGGAAATCGCCGGTCCGGCGATAGAACATGTTCAGCCGCGACAGCAGCCTGAACTTGTTGGCATGGTCGCCCAAGGCTTCCGCGATCTCCAGACCGTGCTTCAGCGCGCTCTCGGCCTGCTCGCTGTTGCGTTCCGTGAACATGAAGGCGTGGCCGAGCGTCGACTGGAGCTCGAGCTCCCATCTGCTGCCGCGGCTGGTGTCATCGAGCATCGCAAGCGCGCGCTGGGACCACAGCCGCGCCTCGTTGAGCAGATTGAGCTCGACGAACAGCCGAGCGCAACTCCCCGCCAGCGGCACGCGCAAATCGGCGCCGAAATCGTTGGCATAGCTCCATTCCAGCGCGGCACGGGCATCGGCGAGCAGGCTCGCGCGGCTCTGCGAACGCGAAGCCTGATCGCCGCCCGCCACCTCGATCATGCTGGCTTCCAGCGAGCGCTGAACGTAGCCGGCATGCCGGCGTGCAACCGCTTGCGCCTCGCCGGCTTCGACCAGCTTCTGGAGAGCATACACGCGCGTGGCGTCGAGCAGGCGGTAGCGGCGCGAAGCGCCCTCCGGCCGTGTCGACACCAGCGACTTGGCCACCAGTTGCTCCAGCGCATCGACGACACGTTCGACCGGCTCGGTCTCGGCGGCCGCGACCGCGATCGCGTCCTGAAGCGTGAAGGAGCCTGCAAAGACGGCGAGGCGCTGAAGCACGATCCGCTCGGTCTCCCCGATCAGACTAAAACTCCAGTCAAGCGTCGCGCCGAGGGTCTGTTGCCGCGGCGGCGCCGTGCGCCGGCCGCGCCATTCGAGCTTCAAACGACTGTCGAGCAGCGCAGCCATCTCCCGCAACCCGTACACGCCCACGCGCGCGGCGGCGAGCTCGATCGCGAGGGCAATGCCATCCAGCTTGCCGCAGATCTCCGCAAGGATCTCCGCGTCCTCATCGGGGACGTCGGACCTGTGACCGGCCGCGGCGGCGCGCTCCATGAACAGGCGTGCCGCCGGATAATTCACCATTTCGTTTGCGCTAAGACCGGCGCCCTGCGGCGGGCCCGGCAGCGGAACGAGCTCGAAAATCTGTTCGCCTTCCACCAACAGCGACTCGCGGCTGGTCGCGAGAAGGCTGACGCCCGGCGCCTCGCGGTGAATGGTCTCTGCGAGGCGTGCGACCTCGTCGATCACATGCTCGCAACTGTCGAGGATCAGCAGCAGGCGGCGGCCGCGCAGAAAGCTGACGACACTGCCGGTCGGATCGGAATGATGGACGACAAGACCCAGCGTGGCGGCCAAAGTGCTGGCGACGAGCGCCGCGTCCTTCAAAGGGCCGAGGTCGAGAAAATGGACGCTGCCCTCGAACGTCTCCCACATCTCGTGCGCCAGTGCGATCGCGACAGTGGTCTTGCCGATGCCGCCAGGACCTCTGAGCGTGACGAAGCGCTCACTGAGCAGGCGCGATGCCAGCTCCGACAGCACGTCCTCCCGGCCGATCATCCTGTCCAGGCGATACGGCAAGGACAAGGGCGACGCCACGCTTCCGGCAACCTGCGGCGCAGGCTTCGACGCCGGCCGGATCTCGCCGCGTTCCACCGTCGCGACGAAGCAATAGCCGCGGCTCGGGATGTTCGTGATGTAGCGAGCGCCGTCCTTGCCGTCGCCCAGAACCTTTCGGAGCTCGGCGACGTGGACCCGCAGGCTGATCTCCTCGACGGCCAGACCGGACCAGGCAAAAGCCAGGATTTCGTTCTTCGGCACGACCTCGCCGGCCCGGCTTATCAGCAGGCGCAAGATATCCATCGCGCGGCTGCCCAGCTTGACCGGCACACCGTCCCGCTCGAGCAGACGCGACCGCAGGGAGAACGGCCCAAACGAAACCGCATCGAGATCAAGGCTCGCGAAACCTTTGCCACGAGAGGCATTTTCCAAGGGGAGCTCGGTCACTTGCAGTTCACGGGGCAGACTCGATCGACGCGAGCACGAGCAAGATCTGCGTCATGGAACGGGACGCAGCAATAGCCGACACGGCAATAGCGTCCTCCGCTTGATCCAAACCTTTGAAATATTGGCAAGAATCCAGCCTCCCGCGACCAGCTGCCGCACCACGTCCGCTCCCACACAATCTAACACATCCTAATCACCCCTAACGGGCTTCCAAGCCTGCCCGCGCCTATCCTGTCAGCATACCGAGGATGCGAGTTCACCGGTCATAGCGAACGACCGCAAAGCTCAGAAGGAATAAGCGATGCTGACCGAATTGCACGAGACCCACGCCCGGATCGATCTCCCGGCCGGCCCGAGAGATCACGAAGGACCTCACGTGGCGCAGGCAATCGCCCGGGAAGCCAAGTGGCGTCAGATCGTTTGCAGCGGGCAGGCTGCCCTGGACGATGTCACGATCTCGCGATGGGACGACCCACGGGAGGCCTCGTGGCACGCAGCGACGACGCCGTCCGACCGATATTTCGTCGGCATAGCGTTGAAGACGACGCGTGCCATCCTGACCAGGGAGCGCCGGATCATCTTCGACGGCACCATGCCGTCAGGGACCCTGTACGTCAGCGCACCGTCGAGACAGCTGAGCGCCCAATTCCAGGCGCCCTGCGCTTTCCTGCACGTCCACATCTCTGCGGAGCATTTCCCGACACGATGGGCGCAGGGAGCAGCTGAAGGGCTCGACGACCTCGTTCTGTTGCGCGATCCGCTCGCCGCGGGCCTTGCCAAGGCGCTCGCCGAGCAAGGCGACGCCGCCGGTTACCGATTTGCCCATTGCATTGGCCAGATTCTTGCCATGCATCTGGCCGGGCCGGAATTGCCGCGCGCCAAGGTCAATGCTCTGCCGAAATGGCGCCTGCGGCGCGTCGAGCAACATATCGCCGCTCATTTCGAACGCAGTATCAGCCTGTCCGAGCTCGCCAATGTTGCGGGTCTCTCGAGGATGCATTTCGCCGCACAGTTCCGTGCAGCGACCGGATACCGTCCTCGCGAATACCTGCTCAATCATCGAATCGAGCATGCAAAGTCGCTGCTGACGACGACGCAGCGCCCGCTGGCCGAGATCGCTCTTGCCGTCGGGTTCAGCACCCAGGCGCATTTCTCGACCGTGTTCAAGCGCATCAGCGGCCAGACGCCGGCGCGATGGCGCGCCGCCGCCAGGAACGAACGGCCCGAGCTTGAAAGCCTCCCGCGGCGCAGGCTTTCGCCGGACAAGGATTGGCTCATCAATGGACCTTACGCAAATGCGCTGTGAGGCCTTCAACAGCCGCGACAGATGACCAGCTTGCGATCGATCTCCGCGTCGAGCCGCCGCAGCTCCAGATCCGACGATGACAATTGCGTCGCTCCGGCCACGTCGCTGAGGCGCGGCTGGCGATGACCAACGGGAGCCTGCCCCGGCAAACTGAGGGCGAAGCGATGGGTTGTCATGTCGGCACTGCCGGCGACGACAGGCGCCGAGCCCAACAGAAGCGAGGTAGCCACGCTGATCAAGCCAAGTCTTTTCGACATCATCCTTCTCCTATCGCAGTCACGATCGGTCGTTCTCAGATGAACAACCGAGGGCAATCGATAGAAGCTGCGCGCTACATAGTGACTTCGTGTCCGCGAGATCGCGTTACCGGTGAAACTGCGCGATCGCGAGCCACCAAACTGCGCTAGCGAGCAGTCGCGATCTGTCGCAATCCGCTGCCGGCCGGTGTTGCGGCCAGACATCGTGCGAGTGTCATGGCGAGCTCGGACGACATCAGCGGGTGATGAACCATCCCGGTGATTCCAGACGCAGCCAGAAGGTGCGCGGCAAGATCGCGCGTCGACGGGCTTGCGAGGATGATCGGCAAGCCCGGTGCCGCCCTGTGCAGCGATGCTGCGAGATCGAGCGAAGAACCACCCGGCAAGTGACACACCAGTGCCGCGTCGAAGCGCGCCCGAGCCGACCGGCACGCCGCCTCGGCCTCGGCAAGCCCTGTGAAACCGACCGGCTCGTAGCCGAGTGCCGCCAGGATCTCCTCGTGGCGCAACAAGCGCCTGCGATCGGTCTCGAGCACCAGGATCGTCTCGCCTGCGCCCCGAAACGCGAGAGGCGGTGCCTGTTGCAGCGACACCGGTTCGCGCGAACCGTCGGACGGCAGCCATACATCGAAGCGGGTCCCCTCACCCGGCGCGCTCTGCACGGCGACTGCGCCACCATGCTGTTCGACGATCTCGCGAACCGTTGCCAACCCAAGACCGGTGCCGTCGATACGCGTCGTGAAAAACGGTTCGAAAATGCGCTCCAGCGTGGCGTCGTCCATCCCGGGTCCGGGGTCGGAGACCGAGATAACGACGAAGCGGCCCGATCCCAGGTCTGTCCGTCCGATCCGCAGCGGATGGATGACTTCGCGCTCGGCGATGCGCAGGTCAACGAAGCCCGGCTCCTCCAATGCCTGCGCTGCATTGTTGCAGAGATTGAGAATGACCTGCTGCAACTGTTCCGGTTCACCCGATACGGTCGCGGTCTCAACGCCCTGGCTGATCGTGAGCTTGACGTGCGATGGCAAGGATGCGGCGAGAAGAGCTGCAGTCTCCGCAACCAGCACCTCGACGCGTACGCGTTCCTGCCTGCCCCGGCTACGCCGGCCGAAGGTCAGGATCTGCCCCACCAGCTCGCGTGCCCGCTCGCCTGCCCTGCGGATTTCGGCAAGGCTCGCCGCAGGCCGGCTTCCCGGCTTGATCCCGCTATCGGCCATTTCGACATAACCGAGGATCGCTCCGACGATGTTGTTGAAATTATGCGCGATGCCGCTTGCGAACGTACCGATCGTTTCCATCCGCCGCGCCTGTTGCAGGCTTGCCTCGAGCCGCTCCTTCTCCTGCTCCAGCTTCACGCGCCGCACGGCATTGCGGATGGCATCGAACGCCATGCGGAAGAGCGCAAACTCGGCCCATTGGCTCAGCGCCGAGGCCTGCACCGCCTCGAAGCCGAGAATGGCTCCCTGTTGTTGTCCCGACAGGGTCTTGATGCAGAGCCAGCCGCGAATACCGGCTTGTTCGAGGAGATTCATCACATCGTGGGGATGTGACGGTCTGACCTTGGGAATATAGATGATGACGTCCTCGCCGCCGTCGAACCGCTGGGCCAGGCCAAGCGCCCGCTCCGGCCACCCCTCGTCGAGGCGCACGCCGTCGCGGGACCACCGGTAGACATTCCCGTTGGTCGCTGACCGCCAAGCGAAATAAGCCCTGTCTGCACCGATGCACCCCGCCAGCTCCTCCAGTGCGTGCTCGACATGATCCCTGAGCTCGTCTCCGTGCGAATAGATGAAACGCATCGAGATATTCGCGATCACATGCTCGAAGGCGGCACGACGTCGCAGCGCCCTGGCACGCGCACGCAACAACAGGCCGAAATACACCAGGCCACCGAGCAGCAGCAGCGAGGTGAGATACTGCAAAAGACGATTTTTGCGCGCCGCCGCTCGCGCGCTGAGCTGGCGCTTGATGATCAGGGCGTGAACAGCGTCCTGCTCGCGGTTGCTGGCTTCGGCGACCACGGCTTTCAGAATGCCATCCACCGCCGGAAGCAGGTCATGCAACAACTGGCCGTGCGCAATGATCGCGTGTATCGAGGCCGCTTCGTCGGGCGGCGCCTGCAGGAGGGCCAGTCTGTCGAGCTGGCCCTGCACCTCACCTGCACCGGCACTGGACGTATCGATCGTCAACTGCAGCATGGCAGCCGCAAGCGCGGAGACGCCCGCGACCAGCGGCTTGTCATCCGACGCGGAAAGACGGGCGCTGAACATGCCGAAATAGGCAAAGGAATTCTGCAGCAGCGCATTCTGGCTCTTGAACTGCTCGATCAATTCCTCCTGCCGGCGGGCGCGCTCGGCCAGGATGTCGATCGCGGCATTCTCCTCCCTGTCCGAGCCCGCGGCTTCGCGCAACCGCACCACCGCCGCGTCATAGGCCTCGACCATCCGCACCAGGGCGTCATAGTTTCGTGACAGACCGGCGCGCGATGTCAGGACTTCGCGGCTCATGCCGCGTTCGAACCGGGTGAAATCCGCGAGAGCCTGGGTCTGGCGATCATAGCGGTCCGAATTCAGGTTGAGGCCGTTGAAGAGAAGCCAGGTCAGCAGCGCCAGCAAAAAGGACACGCCGACCGCACCAGGAGCGACTTTCATGGTCCACCTCCGACAGGCACGCCGCGATATTGTCCGGTCAGGCTGTTGAGATAGGCGACCAGCGCCTCCACCTGCTGATCGGTCAATGTCGCATTCAATTGCGCGAAGCCCATTTTGCGGACTGCATCTTCGAGCGTGGGCGCGCTGCCATCATGAAAATAGGGTGCAGTCGTCGCGACATTGCGCAGGCTCGGCACCCGCAGGATCGCGGGATCTGGCGACGCCAGCGGATGAAAGATACCGTGACGCTGAAACAGATTGCCGCCGACATTCACCCCCTGATGGCATGACGCGCATCCGAGTGACTTGAACAGCCTGTATCCGTCCAGCTCCTTGTCCGACAGCGCAGACTTGTCTCCGGCGAGCCAGCGGTCAAACCGGCTGCCGGGCGTGACCAGGGTGCGCTGAAAGCTCGCGATCGCATCGACGATATTGCCCGGATCCGGCCGGTGGCCGTAAGCAGCGACAAAGGCCGTCCGCATGCCTGGATCGAGATCCAGCTTTGCGGCGATACCGGCGAGACTGCTTCCCATGATCTGCGGATTGACCAGCGACGCCGAGACATCTGCCTCAACGGAGCGATATTTTCCTTCCCAGCCGTAGCGAAAATTGAGCGTCGAGTTGAAGACGGTGGTCGTGTTCAGCGGCAGCTCGGCGCCATCGCGGCCAAGGTCGCGCCGCTTCGCGCTTGCGCCGTTGGTACGGATGTCATGACACGACGAACAGGTCCGCGAATTGTCAACCGACAGCCGCGCGTCGTTGAACAGGCGCTCACCGAGCTCGACCTTGCGAGGATCGATCTCCGGAGCCGGTGGCATCGGCGTGATGGGCTCTTCCGCACTGCGCACCGCCGGCGCCTGCGGCGACAACTGGAACGGGGCGAGAGACGGTGCTTGAGACGGGTGCAGACAGACCAGGAGCAGCGCGCCGATCGCCACGACAGAGCGCCAACGCTTCAACTCATGGAAGATCCTGGTCTGAGCGATTCCGGACAAGCCTTGCACATAGGTTTCGCATTACGGTTCGGCAATGCGGGGCCACGACGGATCGGGCCGTCACCCTTCAAGTCTTATTGATCGATACGGCAGCTCTCGCCGCCGCACCGATCACTCCTTAGAGGCGGCCATGTCGAATCGCTACGATCAGGCCGCTCCTGCGGCTGCGCAAAATGATGGAGCGCACGGTCGCGCGATAGAAGCCAAGTCCGGCAACTGCGAGGAAAACAGCGTCAGCAATCACGGCAATACCTCACCACCCGCTCGATGTCGGCCCGGCCGTTGATGCCGAGATCCCGCAAGGTGCGATCGTCGTAGCTCGACAGGGCCACGACGGCTCGATTGATCTCCCGCTCCCGCCGCCAATGCTTCCAGAGCACCGCGGTCGTTTCGCCGAGGGCAGACCACCAGCTCCAGTGGCGCCGGGCGTTCAAATCAATCCGTGCGCTGACGTCCGGACGCGGCGAACGTGGAGGCGCGGTGCGCGGCAACGCTTCCACCGGAAATGTCGCGTTCGGATGGAGCGCCGCGCCATAGAGGGCAAATCCCTCCATCACGGATAGCAAGAACGCAGACCACCAACTGGTCGGACGGTCTGCTTCCGCTGATGGCTTTAGCGGCCTTGGTGCATCCCCCAGTGTGCCGGGCCGCACCGCACGGTCGCGCCGATCGCTTCTGCGGCGATCCGAAATATCCGCGATGCGGCCGGCTTCCATCTCGAGAGGCCGCACCACGCGGACCACGTTTGAGGGCAAGTTCTGTTTCAACATGCGACGAGTTCTCCAACGCAATGCTTGCAGGAGACACCCTGACGTCCGGCTGTTACACCGGGATCACTGTTGCGCAGAAAACAGTTACGATTGCAGCCGGCCGCTGCCATGCTTTCACCATCACGACATCAGCCGCCCTAGAACGGCTCGACCGGCACGGTGAAGACGTAGCCCACGCCGCGCTCGGTCTGGATGATGCGCGGCGCGCTCGGGTCGTTCTCCAGCTTGCGTCGCAGCCGCAACACCTGAACGTCAATGCTGCGATCGAAGATGTCTTCGTGGATGCGGGTTGCCTGGAGCAGGTGCTCACGGCTGAGCGGACGTTCGGGCGCCTCGAGGAAGGCCAGCAGCAGGGCATATTCGCCCTTGCTCAGGGGAACCGGCGCGTTGCTGGCGTCGACCAGCTTGCGGCCGCGGCGCTCGAGCTTCCAGCCGTTGAACCGATAGCCGCCGCGCTCGGGATCCCGCGCGCGAGCGGCCCGTCCGATTTCCTGACGCCGCAACACCGCACGGACGCGGGCCAACAGTTCCCGGAGGCTGAACGGTTTGATGATGTAATCATCGGCGCCCAGCTCAAGACCGACGATACGGTCGATCTCATCGGGACGGTGCCCGGTCGTGATGATCACGGGCACATCGGAGTGAGAACGGATCTCCCGCAGCAGGTCAAGCCCATCCTCCTGACCGAGGCGCAGGTCGAGAATGATCAAGCAGGGTTGCGCTCCCTCGAGATGACGATGCAATTCGGCACGGTTGGATGCAGCCCTCCCCGGTACATTATGCTCTTCCAGATATTTGATCACCATTTGCCGCAAGGTGGGATCGTCATCGACAACGATGACATGGCCGGCGTCTGCCAACATATTTGATCTCTCAAACTTGCCTTAGCCGACTTTGTCGTGCCGGCTTCGGCTGATGCGAAAATGAGTTCCTTTGAAGCCGGCGGCACCCGGTTGAAATCCGTTGTCATGTGCCGACGACCTGCCTTCTTATGCGCGAACGACAAATATAGATGTTGCCTTCAATGTCAGCCGAATAGGTCATTTTGCCGTCATACTCGGCAAAATCTCCGATACGTGATGAATTGTGATGTAGATGATTTACTACCCAAGTGAACATCGCCTCGACGGACCAGCAGTGTCGGCGTTGTTCAGTTAACTCAGAACGATTCTAAAATCGGGCAGCGCACGGGCGCAGCTGCCGAAGTGACATGACCTGATGATGAGTCGACGTCATTTCGCGGGCTTGTGGATGCCGCGCGACATACTACGGGTGCCGTGACTGCGTCAGATATTGATACAAGGCCACAAGCTCGTCGTTGTCCATCCGTCCGATCGGACGCCACGGCATTTTCTCCCCGATCTGGTGCCCATTCGGATCGACGCCGGAGCGCATGGTGGCGATGAATTCGTCGCAGGTCCACTGCGCGACAATGCCGAGGTCGGGACCGAGCGGCGGCAACTGGCCGGGCACGCCTCCACTGAGATCCTTGCCGTGGCATTCGCGGCAGTCCTGATAGGATAGCAGGTACTCGCCGTATTCGGCCGTCGGCCCTTTTGCGGGCGCAGCAATGCGCGCGGCGGTCACCGGCTTCGCGTCCGGCAACATCCCGGCCCCCAGCATCGCCAGGCCGACGAGGTTGAATCGATCGAGCTGCCCCGGCGTGGGCGCGCCCGCGGCCGGGAGACTGCGAAGATAGGCGATCACCGCAACGGTGTCGTCGTCGCTCAGCCGGCTCGCGTTGGTGAAGGACATGATCGTGAGCCAGCCTCCGTTCGCATCGACGCCGTTGCGAATGGCGCGAAAAATCTCGCCATCCGACCACCGCTTCAGTGGTCCGGCGGGCGTGAGATTGGCGGCCACGAACGAGCCGATATTGATCGGAAGATCCTCGGCGAGATTGCCACCACCGGTCAACGTCGCCTTGTGGCATCCGCTGCAAAAGCTGGCGGTCACGGCCTTGCCGCGCGCGACCCGCTCGGGCGTGAGTTCGACCTTGACGCTTGGAAGAGGCGCGGAGCGCGCGTGCTGCCTGACGAGACCTGTCGCAGTCAGCGCGCTGACCGACGACACCAGGATCGTCAAGACGGCCGCCAGCCCCACACCGCTCCATCTCAAGACGCGCGACCGGACCTGCAGTGCACGCCAACCGAACCAGACCATGAATGCCGCAAGAGCCACCAGTAGAATGAGACTGACAATATTCGGCATGCTCGTCCTCACGAACTCGAAAGGAGCGATTTTCGTAACTATGAGGACGGGACTACCGCGCTGTTTCAGCATTGGCGGCGTGAGTTACCGTTGTAACAGGACCAGGATTCGCCCGGATCGGCGTACCGTTGTCCATCGCCGCCGCAACGCCATGATGAATTGCCGCCGTAACCAATTTGGCGCAGTGCGGAAGTTCTGCCGTAACGGCCATCCCAGCACTCTCCCTCTGCTCATCGACCGCCCACGGCCGATGCTCGACAATCAGAGGACCTATTCCATGAAGATTCTCATCGCTTCGACACCTGCGACGGGCCATCTCAACCCGCTGCTCGCCATTGCGCGCATTCTCGTCGCCGAGAACCACGAGATTGCCTTCCTGACAGGGACCGCATTTCGAGCTCGCATCGAAGCCAACGGCGCGCAGTTCTTCCCGCTTCCGGAGGGCGCGGATTTCGATCTGCGCGATATTCTCTCGGTGGTCCCCGAGCTGAAGAGCCTTCCTCCGGGGCCCGACTGGCTACGTACCGCCTGCGAGCGCATCTTCGTCGACTCCATCCCGGCACAAAACCAGGGCTTGTACGAGGCGTTGGAACACTTTCAGGCCGACATCATCATCGGCGACGACATGCTGTTCGGCATCTTTCCGATGCTGCTCGGACCGCGCGAGATGCGGCCGCCAGTTGTACTGTGCGGAACGTCGTTTCTGCACTGGGAGCGCGATGACGGCGCGCCAAACTTTCTCGGCCTGCCGCCTGCGTCCACGGAAGAGCAGCGCCAGCAATATGCGGTCATCGCGGGTGCGTATGACGCTGATGTCGACCAGCCGGTCCTGCGCAACCTGAACAGGGTGCTGAAGAGCTTCGGCGTCGGTCCGCTGTCGAAGCCGATGTTCCATTCAGTCATCGAGTTCGCCGACGCCTATATGCAATTGTCCGTGCCGAGCTTCGAATTTCCCCGGCCGTTTCCACCCAATGTACATTTCGTCGGAACGCCGCCGATCATTCCGCGCCAGGCGCCCTTGCCGTCGTGGGCGCAAGAGCTCGATGGGTCGCGGAAGGTCGTGCTGGTGACGCAGGGCACCGTGGCCAACCACAATCTGGGGCTACTGATAGCACCGACGCTCATCGCGCTTGCCAACGAGCCGGACGTGCTGGTGGTGGCGACGACCGGCGGTCGCCCGGTCGAAGCGATCCCCGCACCCGTCTCGTCAAACGCAAGACTTGCCACCTATCTGCCGTTCGAATGGCTGCTGCCTCGCGTCGACGTGCTGGTCAGCAATGGCGGTTATGGCAGTGTCAACCAGGCCATGAGCTTCGGAATTCCGCTGGTCACGGCGGGCATGACCGAGGACAAGGCCGACGTCAACGCACGCGTCGCATGGTCCGGCGTCGGCATCAATCTCGCGACCAACGAGCCAACGCCGGACGCGATCCGAGAGGCGGTGCGCACCGTGCTCGATCGCCCTGCCTACCGCATGCGTGCCTCGCGAATGGCCGACGAATTTGCCGACATCGACACGCGATCCGAGATTCTCCGGATCATCAGCCGTCTCGTGGACGATCGCGAAGCGTCGCGGCGGATCGGCACGCTCGAACCCGGCCGCGGCCGCCGCGTCGCACGGTAAATTCGCCCGGTCCGTTACAAGAGGGGAGCGCTGCTTCCCTCTTGCGCCCGTTCAACCCGAAGCGCGCACGGCCGCTGTTCCCTCAAAGTCCAGCACGGGTGCCGCCGCGAGCAGCGCCTTCGTATAATCGTGCTGCGGACGATCGAAGATGTCGTCGCGCGAGCCCTGCTCGACAATCCGGCCACCTTGCATCACCACGACCCTGTCGGCCACCTGCTCGACGGCCGCGAGATCGTGGCTGATGAACAGGCAGGCAAATCCATATTGCAGCTGAAGCCGCTCGAACAGCTTCAGCACCTGCGCCTGGATGGTCATGTCGAGTGCCGAGACCGGTTCGTCCGCGACGACAAAGGCCGGCTCGCGCACGATGGCTCGCGCGATCGCGATCCGCTGCCGTTGACCACCCGACAATTCGTGCGGCCAGCGCGTGCCGAGGCCGGCAAGGCCGACCTCATCCAGCATCGCCTCGACACGCCGATCACGTTCATCGGCCGCCAAATGTGCGACGTGACGAAGCGGCTCGGCCACGATCTCGCCGACGCGCATGCGAGGATCGAGCGAGGAATAGGGATCCTGGAACACCAGTTGCGAAGCAAGGCGGAAGTCACGATCGATGGTGGCCGTCACGTCCCTGCCCTGGAACCGGATCTCGCCGCCTGACATCGGGATCAACCGCAGCATGGCGCGGCCAAGCGTCGTCTTGCCCGAGCCGCTGCCACCGACCACGGCGACCGTCTCTCCCGCGCCGATGTCGAGGTCGACGCCGTTGACCGCCAAAACGCCCGCATCACGCCGGAACAACCGCTGGCGCCCACCGAAGCCGACCTTGAGGCCTCGCACGCTGACGAGCGGCTCGCCGGCCTGTCGCGCTTTTGTCGTATCGCCGCGGCGCGGCAGGGCCTCGACCAGCCGCCTGGTATAGGCTTCTTGCGGCGAGAACAGGATCTGTCGCGTCGTCCCGGTCTCGACCATCTTGCCCTGGCGGAGCACCAGCGCGCGCTGCGCGTAGCGCGACACCAGGCCGAGATTGTGGGTGATCAGCATCACCGAGGTGCCGTGGTCACGGGCGAGCCCGACCATGAGATCAAGCACCTCGCGCTGCGTCAGCGTGTCGAGCGCCGTGGTCGGCTCGTCCGCGATCAGCAGCTTCGGCTTCAGCAGCATCACCGACGCCAGCATGATGCGCTGACGCATGCCACCGGAGAATTCGTGCGGATAGGCGTCGAACGTCCGCTCGGGATCACGGATCTGTACGCGCGCGAGCATATCGAGGCAGCGACTGCGGATCTCCCGCTTTCCCAGCCGTTCGTGCAGGCCGAGCCCCTCCGCCATTTGCGCACCGACGCTGATGGCGGGATTGAGCGAGACCATCGGCTCCTGGAACACCATGCCGACGACGGGACCGCGCAGTCCGCGCATTTGGCGCGCCGATGTGGTCGCAAGGTCGATGCCGTCGAGCACGATACGGCCGCCAGCCTTGCGAAGACCTGGTGGCAACAGCCCGAGCACGGCACGTGCAGCCGCCGTCTTGCCACTGCCGGATTCGCCGACAACGGCGAGGAATTCACTGCGATCGACGGTGAAGGAGATATCGTCGACGATCGCGGCCTTGTTGGCCGACGCCTCGATGCGCAGATTCTCGACCGACAGCAGCGTCATCCGTGCGCCATCCTCGGGTCGAGGCGATCGCGCAAGGAATCGCCGAGCAGATTGATGCCGAGTAGCGTCAGCGCGATGCAGAGGCCCGGCGCGATCGAGAGCCAGGCCGCGGTTTCCATGAACGGACGGCTTGCCGCGAGCATGTTGCCCCAGGTCGGGGCCGGCGGCGGCACGCCGAGGCCCAGGAAGCTCAGCGCGCTCTCGGCCAGCAGCACCCAGCCGAACATGCTGGTCGCGAGCACCGCGACCGGCGCGATCGCGTTCGGCATCACGTGGCGGATCATCGAATAGACTTCCGAATTGCCGATGACGCGCGAGGCCTCGACATATTCCTTCTCGCGGATCGACAGCACGGTGCCGCGCATTACGCGGACCACGGACGGAATGTAGGCAAGACCGAGCGCGAGGATCAGGCCGGTCTTGTTGGCGCCGACGACGATCATGACGGCAAGCGCCAGCAAGATGCCGGGGAAAGCAAGCAGCGCATCGGTGACAGCCATGATGATCCGATCGACCCAGCCCCTGACGTAGCCGGCCGTGCAGCCGATCATCATTCCGAGTGTAA
This sequence comes from Bradyrhizobium sp. CCGUVB14, assembly GCF_024199935.1. NCBI lineage: Bacteria > Pseudomonadati > Pseudomonadota > Alphaproteobacteria > Hyphomicrobiales > Nitrobacteraceae > Bradyrhizobium > Bradyrhizobium sp. CCGUVB14. The sequence goes on along the minus strand of NZ_JANADS010000001.1, from coordinate 4,045,093 downwards.
CCGCGAGCACCACTGTGAGCACGGCAATCACGACGCTGGCGCCGGCGCCGACCATGACGCGGCTCAACACGTCACGGCCGAATTCGTCCGTGCCGAACCAATGCAGCGACGAAGGCGCTTGCAGCCGTGCACGCAGATTGATGCGCAGCGGGTCGAACGGCGTCCAGAACGCCCCGGTGATGGCAGCGCCGAGCAGGAACGCCATCAGGACGCCGCCGATTGCGGTGTTGGCGCGCACTCTCATGCCACCGTTACCCTCGGATCGAACAGCGGATAGCAGAGATCGACGACCAGATTGACCACAACATAGATCACGGCTGTAAACAGGAGGCAGCCCTGCACCACCGGATAATCGCGGGCGAAGATGGAATCGACCAGCAACCGGCCGAGACCGGGCAGCGTGAACACCGTCTCGATCACGGCGATGCCGCCGAGGAGATGGCCGAGCACGAGACCGATCAGGGTCCAGGTCGGGGCGAAGGCGTTGGGCAGGACGTGCCGCGCGAGCACCCGCCACTCCGGCACGCCCTTGGCGCGCGCATGCGTGACATATTCGAGCCGCAGCACTTCGATGGACGCGGCCCGCGCCATGCGCGTGAGCACGCCGATCTCGACCATGGTCAGCGTCGCGATCGGCAAGACGATGAAGCTCGCCGCCTGCCAGAAATTCTCGGTGAACGGCACGTAGCCGATCACCGGTAGCCATTTCAGCTTGAGCCCGAACAGCAACAGCAGCAGCAGCCCGAGCCAGAAGCTCGGGATCGATAATAGCAGCGTGGCGCCGCCGACGACGGAGAGATCGAGCAGGCTGTTCTGCTTCCTGGCCGCGACGAGCCCGGCCGGGACCGCGATGCAGGCAGCCGCAGCCACCGCCACCAGCACGATGACGGCGCTGACCTGGAAACGCTCGAGAATGAGCGGCAACACAGCGAGGTTGTTGGTGATGGAGTGCCCGAAATCGCCGGTCGCAAGCTTTGCGATCCAGTGCATGAACTGAACCGGGATCGGCTGATCGAGCCCGAGCTGGGCGCGCAACTGCGCCGCTTGCGCGGGATCGGCGGCATCGCCGAGCATCACCTGCACGGGGTCGCCTGGAATGAGCCGGACCAGCGCAAACACCCCGATCGCGACCAGCAGCAAGGTCGGGATCGTCATGAGCAGCCGTCTTGCGAGATAACCCAGCATGCAGTACCCTTGCCTACTCGACCGTGACGCCCCAGAACCGCGGCTGAGGATAGAGCCAGCCGACATAGCCCTTGACGCCGTTGCGCAGCGCGGTCAGCTCGGCACCGTTGAACAGCACGATCATCGGCACGTCGGCGATGAAACGCTTGTGCATGTCGTCGAACAACGTTTGCCGCTTCGCGGCGTCGTCGATCATCATCGACTGGCGCAGCATCTCCTGCCCCTCCGGATTGTCCCAGACCTTGCGCGGCTGCGTCGCTTTCGGCCCGGTCAGCATCTCGAAGCTCAGGGAGGGATCAAGCCGCGCCGAATAGACGAAGGCCATCGACTGGTAGTCGCCGCGATTGTATCGATCGAGCTGCGCCGCCCAGTCCATCACCTCCAACTCGATATTGATGCCGACGCCCTGCGCCATCGCCTGCACCAGCACGGACGCATCGAACACAAAGCTGTAGCGCTTGTTGGTGATCATCTTGATCGGCTGGCCGCGATAGCCGGCCTCCACCAGCAGCTTCTTGGCTTCCGCGATGTTCTGCTCGTAGCCATGCGATTGCGCTTCGCCGTAGAACGGGCTGCCGATCGGCAGTGCTGAATTGTTAGGACGTGCCGTGCCGAGCATCACGGCGTCGACGATCTGCGCGGTGTCGATGGACAGCGCGATGGCGCGGCGGATCCGCACATCCTTCAGCAGCGGATCCCTGGTCTGGAACAGGATGCCGGTGAGGCTCAGCGACGGGGTGATGCTCAGCTGCACCTCGGGACGTGACTTGAGATCCTCGAGATCCGGGATGGACAGTGCCGTGATCACGTCGAGCGAACCGCTGAGCAGCCCCGCCTTCGCGGCCGAACTGTCCGGGATCACGTTGAAGCGCACGCGGTCGACCTTGACATCCTTGGCGCCGGTATAGCCCGTGCGCGGCTCGCTACGTGAGACGTAGCCGTCGAAGCGGACGACATCGACATATTGCCCCCGCTTCCACTCGGCGAGCTTGAACGGGCCGGTGCCGATCGGGGCGATCCATTTGCCGTCTGCGCCGACGGAATCGCGGTGAATGACAGCGGTCTGGCCGCAATCGGGCCGCGCGATGGTCGGGAGGAACAGCGCCGTCGGCTGATCGAGCGTGATGGCCACGGTCTGCGCGTCCGGCGCCTCGATCTTCTCGATCCGCGCGATGCCGCTGGCGCTGAACTCGGACAGGCAGCGCCATTGCGTCGCCGGGTCGAGCCAGCGCTTCAGCGACCAGACCACGTCATCGGCCGTCATCGTCGCGCCGTTGTGGAACTTGACGCCTTGCCGCAGGCGGAACGTGTAGGTCTTGCCCTCGTTCGAAAGGGCCCAGCTGTCGGCCAACATCGGGCCAATCGAGGTATCGTCGCGGAAGGCGACCAGCCCTTCCACGATATGCGCGACCACCGCATCCGTATTCGCATCGCGGTTGGTGCCGGGATCGGTCGAGCGGATATCGGCGTTGATCCGCGCCCTCAACAATGTCTCGGCGCCGGCTTTGCCCAGCATGGCCCACAGGGCCAATGCGGCCAGACCGACCGCCCATGCCGGCGCTGGCCGACGCCGCCGCATCACGCCGCCCCCGCCGCAGCCGACCGCTCGAATGCGGCCCGCCCGATCTCGTCGATCTCCAGCCGATACTCGGTGAACTCACGATTGAGCGCGGGCAGCGGCGCCGCTTGCATCAGCCCGCTCGCCGGCTCCATCAGGATCATCGCCACGGTGGCGCTGAGATTGTTGCTGAGATTGCGGCGCGGCGGACGGCACACCGACCAAGGATAGGCGAACTCGTCGAACAGCGCGCTCTTGACGGTGTCGAAGGTGATGCTGCCGATGTGCGGCTGCAGCAAGTCGCGGACGCGGATGTCACGGTAGAGACTGTCCGGCGTGTTGAAGATGCCGGTGTCCTTCAGCTTGCCGAGCGCTACGGGGCTGACGAAGTGATTGGCATGGACCAGAAGACCGTTCTGCGGATGCACCTGGAACGTCTCGTCCGGCGCACATTCGAAGTCGATCGCCACACCCTCGCGATGGCTGACGATCATGTTGTTGGCCGCTGACTTTTTCGTGCAATAGACCGCACGCATCGCCAGCGCGAGATGCTCGTTCTCGAGAACCTTGCGGCGGATCAGCGCCAGCGGCACGCCGACCTGGCGATAGTCGCGGTCGCTTTCGAGATAGTTCGCGGTGATCGCGATCCCGACGGAATTGAAGCCGCAGCGGCCGAGCGCGCCGGCCTCGGTGAAGGTCATGAGGTCAGGACCGTCGTCGCGCCGCACCTTCAGCACCACGGCCGTCTCCGCGCATTCGCGCTTCCAGTCCCAGTTCTGGGCATGGATCAGCCGACCCCTGGCGGTCGCCTGCGGCAGCACGACGACCCCCGTGCAGCCATCCGGATCTTCCGGCGTCTTCAGGCGCGCGCGGATCGCAGGGTTTGCGAGCTTGATGATCTCGGTGCGGGCATTGAGCAGGACGATATCCTCGAACGGGACATCGGCACCTTCGGCGATGCCGCGCATCTCCTCGATATAGCTCGGCTCGAAGGCTTCGATGACGGGCAGATAATCCCGCACCAGCTCGGCCACGCCCTTCGCATCGAGCGAGAGCTCCTTCAACTGCGCGAAGTAGTGCGTGGTGCCTTTCTTGATACGGGCCACCGCCTTCTGCCCGTACTGGCGTCCACGTTCGCGCGGTGGACCGGAGATTTCGATCAGGGGAAAGGGCTCGACCATGGGACGCCAGGTTCCTTTTGAAGTTCCTTTTGCTTTCCCGGGAAGCCTAATGTACTTTGTGATGACATGAAACAAAAATCTTCGACCGCGAAATCTGCCTTGGAAAAGGCGCCGCCAAGCCGGCTTCAGCGCGAATTATCCTCAGGGATCATCGACCTGATCCGAAGCGAACGGCTTGCGCCGGGAACTCGTCTTGCCGAGGTCGCACTTGCCGAGCGCCTCCAGGTCTCCCGCACGCCGGTGCGCGCGGCGTTGAAGTTGCTGGCGCGGCGCAAGCTCGTGCGTGCCGGCGAGGGCCGTGGTTATTTCGTCGCCGACACGCCTCCCGTTCCGCACAAGGCGCCGCCGAAGCCGAGCCCCGACGAGACCGACCGCCTGTTCCTGGCGATCGCGCGCGATCGCCGCGCCAAACGGCTGCCCGACGAGGTGTCCGAGCGCGATCTGATGCAGCGCTATGATGCGACGAGGCCCGTCGTGCAGCGCGTGCTCGCCAAGCTCGCCGAAGTCGCCGCCGTGCAGCGCAAGCCGGGGCATGGCTGGCGCTTCCAGCCGACGCTCGGGGATACGCAGGCGCGCGACGAAAGCTATCGCTACCGCCTGCTGATCGAGCCCGCCGGCCTGCTCGAGCCGGGCTTCCGGCTCGATCCGGCCTGGGCCGCCGAGATGCGCCGCCGCCATCAGGACATGCTGGCGATGCCGTGGAGCGACACGCTCAGCATCGCACTCTACGAGATGAACGCCGCCTTCCATGAAGGCCTCGGGGCCGCATCCGGCAACCGCTATCTGCTGGTCGCCGTTCAGCAGCAGAACCGGCTGCGTCGCTTCGGCAACTATGATTGGACCTTCGGTTATGAGCGCGTGGTCGTGAACTGCCGCGAGCATCTCGCCATTCTTGACCAGCTCGAAGCCGGTCAGAACGAGGCCGCAGCCGCGCTGCTGCGCCGACACCTCGAAAGTGCCGCCAAACTCAAGCGCAACCCGTCCAGCTCCGCTCCGTCCAAAACCACCTGATCACGTACAAGAGTTGTCATGACCATGAGTGCCCTCGCCTCCTCCAACAGCCCCCTCACCCGCGAGGCCATGGAGCCGTTCTGGCTGCCGATGACGCCGAACCGGCAATTCAAGGCGAAGCCGCGCATCTTCGTCGGCGCTGAAGGCATGCATTACGTCACCGATGACGGCCGGCGGATTCTTGACGGTATGGCCGGGCTGTGGTGCGTCAACGCAGGGCACGGACAACGGAGGATCGTCGAGGCGATCCAGGCGCAAGCCGCAAAACTCGACTTCGTCTCCTCGTTCCAGATGAGCCATCCGGCGGCCTTCGAGCTCGCGCGCCGCATCACCGAGATCGCCCCGGCAGGGCTCGACCATGTCTTCTTCACCAATTCCGGCTCGGAATCGGTCGACACCGCGCTGAAGATCGCGCGCGGCTATCACCGTGCCCGCGGCGAGGCCGGCCGCATCCGCTTCATCTCGCGCGCGAAGGCCTATCACGGCATGGGTTGGGGCGGCCTCTCCGTCAGCGGCATCGTGCGCCACCGCAGGGATTTCGGTCCGCTACTGCCGGAGGTCGACCACCTCCCGCATACGCATGATCCGGAGCATGCCGCCTTCTCGCGCGGACAGCCGCAATGGGGCGCACATTTTGCCGACGAACTCGCAAGGCTCTTGCAGCTCCATGATCCCAGCACCGTTGCCGCCGTCATCGTCGAGCCCGTCACCGGCTCGGGCGGCGTGCTACCACCGCCCGTCGGCTATCTCGAACGGTTGCGAGAAATCTGCGACCAGCACGGCATTCTCCTGATCTTCGACGAGGTCATCACCGGCTTCGGCCGTCTGGGTGCCGCCTTCGGGGCCAATGCGTTCGGTGTGACGCCCGATCTCATCACCTGCGCCAAGGGCATGACCAACGCCGCCGTGCCGATGGGCGGCGTCATCACCAGCGGCAAGGTCTATGACGCGCTAATGCAGGGGCCGGACAACACGATCGAGCTGTTCCACGGCTACACCTATTCGGCCCATCCGCTCGCCTGCGCGGCCGGTCTCGCCGCGCTCGACGTGTACCAGGATCTCGGCCTGTTCGAGCGCGCGCACCGCCTCGCGCCGGCGTGGGAGAACCATGCGCATGGCTTGCGCGACCTGCCCCATGTCGTCGACATCCGCAACATCGGCTTGCTGGCCGCAATCGACCTGAAGCCGCGCGAGAGCGCGCCGGGTGCGCGCGGCGCCGAATGCGCAGGCCGCTGCTATGAGGACGGGATCCTGATCCGCAGCAGCGGCGACACCCTGCTGATCTCGCCGCCCCTGATCATCACCGAGGAGCAGATCGGCGACATCTTTGCCGCCATCCGCCGGGCGCTGGGCAGTATCGACTAGCTCTTCATCCCGCCGGCAGCGCATCGAGGTGGCACGCCACCCATTGCTCGCCTTCAGTGGAGCGAAGCTGCGGCTCCTCTGTCCGGCAGCGATCAAACACGTACGGGCAGCGGGTGTGAAAACGGCACCCGCTCGGCGGATTGATCGGGCTTGGCACGTCGCCACCGAGGATGATGGGATTGCGCTGGGCGCCCGGCTCCGGCAGCGGGACCGCCGAGAGCAAGGCCTTGGTGTAGGGATGCCGTGGTGCCGCAAAGATCTCCCGGCGCGGCGCAACCTCGACGATCTTGCCGAGATACATCACCGCGACGCGGTGGGTCATGTGCTCGACGATCGCGAGATCGTGGCTGATGAAGAGCAATGCCAGCCCGAACTCGCGCTGAAGATCCTGCAACAAATTGACGATCTGCGCCTTGACCGAGACGTCGAGCGCCGAGACCGCCTCGTCGCAGACGATCAGCTCCGGCTCGGCTGCGAGCGCCCGCGCGATGCCGATGCGCTGACGCTGGCCGCCGGAGAATTCGTGCGGTCTCCGGTTGAGCGCTTCCCGCGGCAGCCGCACCGTGTCCATCAGCGCCGTCACGCGCGTCTCGAGATCGGCCGCCGATTTGGCGAGGCCGAAATTGCGGATCGGCTCGGCCAGGATGTCGCGCACGCGCATGCGCGGATTGAGGCTCGAGAACGGATCCTGGAACACCACCTGCATGCGTTGCCGCAGCTGACGCATCGTGCTCGGATGCGCGTCGTCGATACGCTGACCGTCGAGGATCACCTGGCCGGATGTCACGTCGAACAGCCGCAGGATGGCGCGGCCGACCGTCGACTTGCCGCAGCCGGACTCGCCGACCAGCGACAGGGTCTCGCCGCGCGCAATCTCGAACGACACGCCGTCGACGGCGTAGACATATTCGGTTTGTCGCCCGAACAGGCCCTTGTTGATCGGGAAATGCTTCTTGAGGTCGTTGACCTGGAGCAGCGGAGGGCTCATGCCGCGATGGCTCCCTTGGCCGCGTAATGGCAGGCGGCGATGTGGCGTGGCCCCTTTTCCTCGAGCCCCGGCGCGTATTGCCGGCAGAGATCGGTTGCAAGCGCGCAGCGGCCGGCGAAGACGCAGCCGGTGATCGGCTTGCGCAGATCGGGCACCTGCCCGGGAATTTCGGCGAGCCGCGTCGCCGTACCGGCGAGAGAGGATCCGAGCTTCGGCACCGCACCGAGGAGGCCTTGCGTGTAGGGATGGCGCGGTGAACGAAACAGCTCGGCCACCGGTGCCTCCTCCACCTTGCGGCCGGCATACATGACCATGACCCGTTCGGCGATCTCGGCGACCACGCCGAGATCGTGGGTGATCAGAATGATCGCCGCGCCGACGCGGCGTTTCAAATCGAGCATCAGCTTCAGGATCTGCGCCTGGATGGTGACGTCGAGTGCGGTCGTCGGCTCGTCCGCGATCAGAAGCTTGGGATTGCAGGCAAGCGCGATCGCGATCATCACGCGCTGGCGCATGCCGCCGGAGAGCTGGTGCGGGTATTCGCGCACGCGTCGCCTCGGCTCGGGAATGCCGACGAGCGTCAGCATTTCGATCGCGTGCGCCTCGGCGGCCTGCTGGTCCAGACCCTGATGGATCATCAGCGTCTCGCGGATCTGGCGACCGACCGTCAGCACCGGATTGAGGCTCGTCATCGGCTCCTGAAAGATCATCGAGATATCGTTGCCCCGGATCGCGCGCATCTCGCGATCCGAGAGCTTTAGGAGATCCTTGCCCGCGAAGCGAATGGCGCCCGCGATCCTGCCCGGTGGCTCGGGGATCAGCCGCATCAGGGACATCGAGGTCACCGACTTGCCGCAGCCGGACTCGCCGACGATGGCGAGCGTCTCGCCTTCGTTGACATGGAACGACACGCCATCGACCGCGCGGTTGATGCCGCTGGGGGTACGAAAGTGGGTTTGAAGGTTTTCGACTTCGAGCAACGCCATCGCCATCAGCTCCGCAGCATCACAGGCTCTTGGCCATGCGCGGATCGAGCGCATCGCGAAGACCATCGCCGAGCAGGTTGACGGCGAGCACGGTGACGGACAGGAACGCCGCCGGGAAAAACACGATGTAGGGCTTGACCTGCCACAGGGCGCGGCCCTCGGCCATGATGTTGCCCCAGGACGGTATGGTCGGCGGCGTGCCGGCGCCGATAAACGACAGGATCGCCTCGGTGATCATGGCGCTGGCGCAGATATAGGTCGCCTGCACCAGCATCGGCGCCAGCGTGTTGGGCAGGATATGGCGCAGGATGATCATCGGCGTGCGCGTGCCGCAGGCCACCGCGGCATCGACATAGGGCTGCTCGCGCAGCGACAGCACCACGCTGCGGACCAGGCGCGAGACACGTGGGATCTCTGCAATGGTGATCGCCAGAATGACGTTACCGACGCTGCCGCGCGTCAAGGCCATCAGCGCGATCGCCAGCAGGATCGGCGGGATCGACATCAACCCGTCCATGAAACGCATCAAGATGCCGTCGGCCCAGCGGATGAAGCCGGAGACGATGCCGATGGCGAGCCCGGCGGCCGAGGCAAGCACCGCCACCGAGAGGCCGACCGTGAGCGAAACCCGCGCACCGAACAGCACGCGCGAATAGATATCGCGGCCAAGCACGTCGGTGCCGAACCAGAAAGCGGCAGACGGGGCGCGCGTGCGCTTGGCTGGTGCGAGCGCAGTCGGATCGACCGTCCAGAGATAGGGCGCGAACACCGCAATCAGGATCAGCGCGAGCAGCAGCGCACCACCGATCGCGACCGTTGGATGGCCACGCAGGAAGCCGAGGAAACCGCGCCGGATCCTCACCGGCCGAAGGATGTCGGGCAGTTGCGGTGCGAGGACGAGGCCGGCAGGAAGCGACTGCGGACTAACGGTCGTATCGGTCAATAGCGGATCCTCGGGTCAACGAGCGTGTAGGTGACGTCGATCATCAGATTGACGAGGACGTAGACGAAGCTGAACAGCAGCACGATACCCTGGATGACGGGGTAGTCGCGCCGCAGGATCGCATCGATCGTGAGCCGGCCGAGACCGGGGATCGCGAACACGCTTTCCGTCACGACCGCGCCGCCGATCAGGAGCGCGATGCCGATCCCGATCACGGTCACGATCGGCACCGCCGCGTTCTTGAGTGCGTGAATGAACAGGATGCCACCCTGCCCCATCCCCTTGGCGCGTGCGGTGCGGATATAGTCCTGCTGCAGGACTTCGAGCATGGTCGCGCGGGTGATGCGTGCGACCAGCGCGATGTAGACACAGCCGAGCGCGATCGCCGGCAGGATCAGGTTTTGCAGCCACGGCCAAAAACCCTCCGTGAGCGGCGTGTAGCCCTGCACCGGAAGCCATTCGAGCTCCAGCGCGAAGACATAGGCCAGGACATAGCCGACGACGAAGACCGGCAACGAGAAGCCAAACACCGCGAACGCCATGATGGCGCGATCGATGAAGCTTCCCGCCTTCCATGCCGCGAGCACCCCCAGCGGCACCGCGACCACGATTGTGAGCAGCAGCGTGACGGTCATCAGCGACAGCGTCGGTCCGAGACGCTGCCCGATCATCGCGGACACCGGCAAGTTGGTGAAGATCGAAGTGCCGAGATCACCGTGCAGGATGCGCCAGACCCAGCTTCCGAACTGGACCAGGAAGGGACGGTCGAGGCCGAGGCCCTGGCGGATGCGCTCCACATCCTCCGGGCTTGCCTGGTCGCCCGCAATCACCACGGCGGGATCCCCCGGCGCGATATAGAGCAGGCTGAACACGAACAATGCGACAATCGCCATCACCGGCAAGGTGGAGACGATGCGCCGGAGGATATAGGAGAGCATCTGGCCTCAGCGCAGGATCATGCGGACTTCGACACGCCCCAGAACAAGGGCACAGGTCCCTTGGCAACGCCGGAGACGTTCTTGCGCCACGCGGTGTAGCCCAGGAAGAAGCCGGTCGGCGCGTAGACGACGTCATCCATCGCCGCCTTGTTGAGACGACCGATGGCGGCCTTCTCCTCGTCGAGGTTCTTGGCCTCGAACCACGAGCTGACTTCCTTTTCGGTGCCCGCGCTGGTGGGCCAGCCGAACCAGGCCTTGTCGCCGGTGGCGCGAATGGCCGTGTAGGGCGCCGGATTGACGCAATCCGCGCCCGCATGCCAGGTGTGGAACATGTTCCAGCCGCCCTGTCCCGGCGGCGTCTTCACCGCACGACGCGCGCCGACCGTGCCCCAATCGGTCGCGACGAAGTCGACGTTCATGCCAAGCTGCTTCAGGAGGTCCGCGGTCACGTCGCCCATGGCCTTGGTGATCGGCTGGTCCTGCGCGACGAGGCAGGTCACCGGTTGGCCGGAATAGCCGCTCTCGGCGAGCAGCTTCTTGGCAGCACTGAGGTCGCGCTTGCCCTTCAGGATATCGCCACCCACTTCGGTGTAGAGCGGTGTATCCGGCGTGAAGAAGCTGGGCAGCGACTTCCACAGCGAATTGTCGTCGCCGACGATTGCACGCATGTAGTCTTCCTGGCTCATCGCCATCAGCACCGCGCGCCGCGCCTTGACGTCGTTGAAGGGCGGATACAGGAAATTCATGCGGAACGAGCCGATATTGCCGAGGGGGTCGCCGATATCGACGCTGATGTTCTTGTTCTTCTTCAGAACCGGGACCAGATCGGCGATCGGGTTCTCCCACCAGTCGATCTCGCCATTCTGCAGCGCGGCCGCCGCGGTTGCCGGATCAGGCATGATGATCCACTCGACGCGATCGATCATCACCTGCTTGCCGCCGGCCAGCCAGGATGGCTTCTCCTGCCGCGGCACATAGTCCGCGAATTTCTCGAACACGGCTTTCGCGCCGGGGACCCACTCGCCCTTGACGAACTTCAGCGGACCGGAACCGATATAATCCGTGATCTGCTTGAACGGGTCGGTCTGCGCGATGCGCTCCGGCATGATGAAGGCAACCGGCGCGTTGTTCTTGCCGAGCGCGAACAGCAGTTTCGGGAAAGGCTGCTTCAGCACCCATTTGAAGGTGCGGTCGTCGACGGCCGTGAGCGCCTGCTCGTTCGCCTTGATCATCAGACCCATCGGATCGCGCGCCGCCCAGCGATTGAGGCTTGCAACAACGTCCTTGCTCAGCACCGGCTCGCCGTCATGGAATTTGAGCCCCGACCGCAGCTTGAACGTCCAGGTCGTGCCGTCGTCGGTCACCTCCTCGGACTCGACCATCTGCCGCTGCGGCTGGAACGAGGAATCGATGCCGTAGAGCGTGTCCCAGACCATCGCGGCCGCGTTGCGCACGACGTATTGGGTGCCCCAGATGGGGTCGAAATTGGCGAGATTGGCCTGCGGCACGAAACGCAGGGTCCGGGCCGAAGCGCCTTGCGCGATCGCCGGCGCCGAGATGCCCCCCGACAATGCCAGACCGCCCGCGCCAGCCAGTCCCTTCAATACGGTCCTGCGATCCATGAATTCCTCCCAGTAATGCCGTGATGCCGGCCGTTCATTGGCCAAGGGCAGGTGAAACAGAGCCCATTAGCGTGCAAATGGTATGCCAGTAACCGCGTGTCCGCCAGCCGGTTCTCATCGACTTTTGGCCCGTCGCTGCGCAGCAGCACGGACGAGACCGCGCCAGGACGGCGCGAGCTCCTGGTCCGTTCGAGGAGCACCCAAGACGACGATCTTCATCGCGCCCCCGGGTCCGCGATCACAGCAGTCTTGCTCCGAAATTCCGCTCGGGATCCATGTCCGCCACGAGCCGGCCGGTCGGCTTTGCCGCCTCGCCGCCGCTCCGCGCCAGGAATTTACCGCTACCCGCGCTGGCGAGACACTTGTCGCCGTCGACGATCACGCGGCCGCGCGAGAGCACCGACACCGGCCATCCCTTCAGCTTGCGGCCCGCAAACGGCGTGTAGCCGGCAAGATCGTGCATCATCTCGTCCGCGATGACTGTCTCGCGATTGGGATCCCAGATCGCGATATCGGCATCCGCGCCGATCGCAATCGAGCCCTTGCGCGGATGCAAATTGTAGATCTTCGCAGGTGCCGTCGCGGTCAGCTCGACGAACTTTTCAAGGCCGAGCCGCCCCTTCGACACCATCGCGTCGAACAGCAGCGGCAGCCGCAGCTCCAGTCCCGGCAGGCCGTTCGCGACCTGCTTGAAATTCGGATTGGGGCCGGCGCGCAGCTTGCCGGTCTCATCGTAACGATACGGCGCGTGGTCCGAAGAGATCGTCTGGAGATCGCCGAGCGACAGCGCCTGCCACAGCGCCTCCTGGTCCGAATGCGTGCGCGGCGGCGGGCTGCACATCCACTTGGCTCCCTCCACGCCAGGCTTGTCGAGATCGTTGGCCGTGAGGAACAGATATTGCGGACAAGTCTCCGCGAAAACCTTCAGCCCCTGCCCACGTGACTCGCGGATCACCTTCGCGCCCTCGGCGGTCGAGACATGGAAGATCATGATTGGCTGGTCAATCAGCGCCGCCATGCCGATCAGCCGTGTGAAGGCCTCGGCTTCCGACACACGCGCGTGGCTAACGGCGTGGTACTTCGGCATGGTGTAGCCGCGCGCAAGCAGCCGTTTGACCATCCAGGCGATGATGCCGTGGTTCTCCGCATGGGCGCACAGCATCGCGCCGGACTGGCGAGCCGCGAGAAGAATGTCGAGCAGCGGCTCGTCATCGACCTTGAGCCGGTCGTAAGTCATGAAGATCTTGATCGACGCGTGGCCCTGCTTCACCAGCGCGGGAATATGCTCTTCGACCGTCTCCCTGGTCGCATCCGCAACGATCATGTGAAAGGCGTAGTCGATCACGGCGCCCTTCCTGGCGAGCGCGTGATAGTCCTCGACCACTTGCGGCAACTTCATCCCGACATGCTGGGCCGCAAACGGGATCACCGTGGTGGTGCCGCCGAAGGCCGCCGACACCGTCGCGCTCTCGAACGTGTCGGCATTCATGATGCCGGCGGCAGACAGCTGCTCGATATGCGCGTGGCTGTCGACGCCGCCTGGCAGCACCAGCTTGCCGCGTGCGTCGATCTCGCGCTTGGCCGGCGGAAGCCCGCGGCCGATGGCCGCAATGGTCTCGCCGGAGATGGCGACATCCGCCTCGAACACATCGGTGGTGGTGGCGACGCGGCCGCCGCGGATGATCAGATCGTAAGTGGGTTCAGTCATGAGGCACTCCGTGATAGGCCTGAGCGAAATGATTGCCGGTTTGCAGAGCGACCATCGGCATCATTTCTCCGGCGGCACCGCACCGGTACGGCTGGTGATCAGGCCGTAATGCTCGATGCGGCGGTGCTGTGCAAAGTTGAAGATCGTGGTTTTGCCGAAGGCGGTGGCATCGAGATCGCACGGATAGACCAGGAGCTCGTCCTCTTCGGTCCTCGCTTCGGCAACGATCTCGCCGTTGGGATCGACGATCAGACTGCCGCCAAACAATGCGTGGCCGTCCTCGACGCCCGCCTTGGCCACCGCGACCACCCAGGTCGCGTTCTGATACGCGCCGGCCTGCACGGAGAGGCGATTATGAAACAGGCGCTTCTCGACGCCCTCTTCGCTTCGCTCCGCATTCACCGACGGCGTGTTGTAACCGATCAGCACCATCTCGACGCCTTGCAAGCCCATGACGCGATAGGTCTCCGGCCAGCGGCGGTCATTGCAGATCGCCATGCCGATGATGCCGCCCAGCTCGCGCCAGACGTTGAAGCCGAGATCGCCCGGCTCGAAATAGCGCTTCTCCAGATGCTGGTGCGACCGATGCGTCTCATATTCCACATGGCCTGGCAGATGGACCTTGCGGTATTTCCCGACGATCTTGCCGGCCTTGTCGGTCAGAACGGCCGTGTTGAAGTGGCGGCCGTCGGGCGTCAGCTCGGCATAGCCGAAATTCATCGCCATCTGGTGCTGCGCGGCGCGCTCGAACAGCGGCCTGGTCGCTGCGTTCGGCATTTCACGCTCGAACCAGCTGTCAAAGTCGGCGCGGTCCTCCGCGTACCAGCGCGGGAAGAACGTCGTCAGCGCCAATTCCGGATAGACGATCAGATCCGCGCCTTTTGCTTTCGCCTCGTCCATCAGCGCGATCATGCGCTTGACCACCGCCTCGCGGCTGTCGGCCTTCTGAATCGGACCCATCTGGGCGGCGGCAACTGTGACGATACGCATCAGCGATGTCCTGATTTCTTGACGACTTTTTTGGCGAGGCTGGCGATCGCAGCTTCAATGGCGGGTCGGCGCGCGCAGCATAACGCGGCCCCGCGCCGTTTTTCCACCCAAGCAGCTTTCGTGCCGTTCTGTCACATCGTCCCTCCTGCTCGGCGGCCGTATTGCCCGTGAAGTGGGCACGCGAATGTGGGAAGCCCACGCGAGAAACGTGCGGCGCACCACGGATTTTTCGGCGCAAATCGTCACATCCGCTGCACTGCAATCGGAGTCCTTGGAATCGTCTGTATAATTTGCAGGCGTCAAGCGGCCGTGCGGGGTCGCCGGATGCCTACGAGCTATGCACAGCGGTCAGCTCAGCCCCCCGGTTCTACGCCCCATCGCCAAAATGCTCCGCAAAGTTACGACCACCGATTTTGGATGGATCGGGACGGGCGACATAGCGATAAATCCGAATTTCGGTAAATTGGAATACTCTGAGTGCGCGGAGCGGCCACGCTCGCAGCGACGGCGCGCGGAACGACATCAAGATGATATAATTCGTCAACGCGCTGCGACGGCGGAACTCTGGCATTCGCTCCTGGTTGATGGTCTAAGCACCCACCCTCCCCGCGATCGCGCGCTTCGTTCTCCTCCCGGAGTTTCACCGATGACTTCAGCCGACCGGCCGGCGACGCGGCTCGCCACGCGCCTCTCGTTCCTGGTCGCCGGCTTCGGGCTCGCCTGCTGGGCGCCGCTGGTGCCGTTCGCGAAGGAGCGGCTCGCGGTTGATGACGCGGTCCTAGGCTTGCTGCTGCTCAGCCTCGGCATCGGCTCGGTGGTCGCGATGCTCGCAACCGGCATCTTGAGCGCACACTACGGCACCAAGCCTATCATCATCGGCGGCGGAATCGGCCTCGCCCTGGTCTTGCCGCTGTTGGTCATCGCCGGTACGCCCATGACATTGGCGCTGGCGCTCCTCGCCTTCGGCGCGGCGCTCGGCTCCATCGACGTCGCCATGAACATCCATGCCGTCGAGGTCGAACGCGCGGCGAACGAGCCGCTGATGTCGGGCTTTCATGCGCTCTTCAGTATTGGCGGATTTGCCGGATCCGCGGTGATGACGGCTCTGTTGTCGGTTCATCTCGGACCGCTCGCAAGCGCGTTGATCTGCTCCGTGCTGATGCTGATCGCGATGGCACTCGCCGCGCCGCGCCTGCTGCGCCGAGCACAGGCGCAGGAGGGACCGCTGTTCGTGCTGCCGCATGGCATCGTGCTGTTGTTGGCGCTGCTGGCCGCCATCACCTTCCTGATCGAAGGCGCGATGCTCGACTGGGGCGCGCTGCTCGTCATCGGCACGGGCCTCGTCAGCGAGGCGCAGGGCGGGATCGGCTACATCGTGTTCTCGATCGCAATGACCGTCGGCCGGCTCGGCGGTGACGTCGTCGTCGCACGCATCGGCGATCGCACCACGCTGGTCGGAGGAAGCCTGCTTGCCGTCGCGGGCCTCGCCGTGCTGTTGCTCGCGCCGAGCAAGGCCATTGCCATCGCCGGTTTCCTGCTCATCGGCCTCGGCGCCTCGAACCTCGTGCCGATATTGTTCCGCGGTGCGGCGACGCAGACCGCGATGCCCACGGGGCTCGCAGTGGCGTCGATCACCACCGCCGGCTATGCCGGTGTTCTGCTTGGCCCCGCCGGCATCGGTTTTATCGCCCACGCCGCCGGACTCCCGATGGCGTTCTGGATGCTCGCTGCACTGATGTGTGTCGTCACGCTGTCGGCGCGCGCCGTGACCACAAAATAGCACAGCGCGCGACCGCCTGCCGTCACACGAGGCTGGACTTGCCACGGCTCAGGATCTCGCCCGCGCCCTTGCCGCCGACGATCCTGCCCTGCGCGTACACCACCCGCCCGCGTGCGATCGTCGTGACCGGCCAGCCGGTGACATCAAAACCCTCCCAGGGCGTGTAGTCGGAGCCGTGATGCAGGTCGGCCTGCCGAATCGGCTTCGTGAGCTTCGGGTCCCACAACACGATGTCGGCGTCGAAGCCTACACCGATCGAGCCCTTCCGCGGATAGAGGCCGTAGATGCGCGCGTGGTTGGTCGCGGTCAGATCGACGAACTTCTGCAGCGTGATACGTCCCTTCGAGACGCCCTCGGAAAACAAGATCGGCAGCCGTGTCTCGACGCCGGGGATGCCGTTCGGCACCCAGCGAAACGAGGTGCGGGCATTCGGCGTCAGCTTGCCCTTGGGATCGTCGTAGCGGAATGGGCAGTGGTCGGACGAAAAGGTCTGGAATACGCCCGACGTGATGCCTTCCCAGATCGCCTGCTGGCTCTCGACATCGCGCGGCGGCGGCGAGCACACGTATTTCGCGCCCGTGATGTCCATGTTCAGCCCCTTCATGTCGTCGGCCGTCAGCGTGATGTATTGCGGGCAGGTCTCCGCATGCACCGGCAGGCCGCGCTGCTGGGCCCACCGGATCTGCTCCATCGCCTCGCGCCCCGAGACATGAACGATCATGATGGGAACGCCGATCACCTCGGCGTGGCTGATGGCGCGATGCGTCGCCTCGCGTTCGACGGCCTGGGGTCGCGAAGTGCCGTGATAATAGGGCGCGATGTGGCCTTCTCGTTCGAGCTTGGCGGTGAGGAAACGAATGGCGTCGTAGCCCTCGCAATGGACCATGACGAGCGCCTCCTCGCGGCGCGCGACATCGAACACTTCGAGCAGCTGCTTGTCGTTGAGTACGAGGTCATCATAGGTCATGAAGACCTTGAACGAGGTGTAGCCGTCCTTGACCAGCGCCGGCAGCTCCTGCCCAAGCACGACGGCGGTCGGGTCGGAGATGATGAGGTGGAAGGCGGTGTCGATGTAGCACTCGCCTTCCGCGAGCTTGCGGTAGTTTTCGACGCAGGTGCGCAGCGACGTCCCTTTCTCCTGGAGCGCAAAGGGCAACACCATGGTGTTGCCGCCGGCCGCGGCTGCCCGTGTCGCCGAGGCAAAATCGTCGGCCATCACGACGTCGGGGCCCTGGGCCTGCGAGATGTGGACGTGGCTGTCGATGCCGCCCGGCAGCGCCAGCAATCCCGACGCGTCGATTTCGCGCGCCGCACCTTCGAGATGATCGGCAATGGCGACGATCCGGCCATCGCGAATGCCGATATCGGCGCGAAACTCGTCGCTGGCCGTCACGATGGTGCCGCCGCGAATGGCGAGATCGAGCTGCGTCACAGGTGTCTCCGTCACTTCATCATTGCTGAGGTCTGGAATATCCGTCCCCACGGCGCAAGCGCTGCGATGTCGCCGCCGGCGAGGCTGAGGCTTCGCCACAACGTGACCGCAACGGAGTCGAGCACGGCAATATCGAGCTCCCGTTCGAGCGGAGCCGCAAGCGCGGCGCCATCGAGGTTGGTGCAGAGGATGACGATTGCGTCGGCGCCCTCCGCCGCCACGGCGCGGATCATGTCGGCGATCGTCGCGGGCGCGACCTCGCCGAAGGAGAAATTGTCGCGCAGGCCGAGGTGCCGCTCGGCATGCGGCGCAATGCCCTCTTCGGCCCAGACATCGGCGATGCGCCGCTGCACGTCATCGGTATAGGGCGAGACCAGACCGACACGTTTGGCGCGAAATGCGCGGGCGGCATCGATGCAGGCGAGCGTCGAGGTCGTCGCCGGCACGCTGGTGCGCGCCGCGATGGCCTGGCAAAGGCTCCTGTCGCGACCGATGCCGAGCCAGCTCGCCGACGTACCGTTCCAGGCAATCGCGTCGACCTTGGCATCGGCCAGCAGGTCGGCGGCCGGCAGCATCACCGAGGCATCGAACTGGCTCAGCGCTGCTGCGTCGAGCGCGATCTCGGTGACGCGGAAACGGGAGAAGTGCACGGTAATGCCGTCAACGCCGTGCAGCATGGCGCAGGTCGCAGGCTCCAGCACCGAATTGGAGGACGGCGTGATCATCCCGAGACGCTTGCGCAGGACTGACATCGATCGCGATTACTCCGTTGCCACGACGCGCGCGGCTGCGCCCCCCCCGGAAAGGATCATCCTCGGCCCTTGGCGCCTGCGCAACCCGCAATTTTTGCAGGCTGCATGTCATCTGTTCGCCAGGCGTTTCAGGCGGTAAAGGTTGCCCGCAAACGCCGCCAGCCGATCACGACGCCGGTGACGGAAAACACCAGGCCAAGCGCGCAAAGCCCGACGATCAGGACATCGCGCAGGCGCGGATGCGCCATGACGACCGGGAAATCGAACGTGTGCAGCGCGGTGTAGGCCCAGCGATAGGCTCGCCGCGAGGCGTCCAGCCGTTGCAACACGCTGCCGTCGGCGCCGTCGATGTCGAACCAGAGATCACCGCAGCGGGAACGGTAGATGGGCGCGCCGGGAACGATGGACTGCGCGGGATAGTCATCGTGATCGGCGACAAGGAACGCCGCGCCGCAGTCGGCCGCCAGGCGTGTCGTCAGGCTGAGAACGTCCTGCTCATCAAGGAACGCCATCTTCCGATCGCGGGCTGGCTCGCCGCCCTTCATCAAGGTCTGACTGTCAAGGCCGGTCCGGTCGCGCCGAAACACCGCTCCGTTGAAAGCAAACCATTCGACTTCGCGGACCGATGGCAACAAGCGCCGCAGATCAACGGATGGAGCCGTGCGCCAGTCGGGCACGGCATTTGTCACGGCAGCCTCCGCCGGGGTCAACTGCCCGCGCGAAAACAGCCGGCCGTGATCCATCGAGAGCCAGCCACTGAAAATCCAGGTCAGCACGAAAACGGTCGAGACGAGCCCGATGATATGATGCAGGGCGTGCCAGCCGCGATAAGGCGACGAGATCCGGCGGCCTTGAATCCTGATCCTGACGACACCGAGCACCGCCCCCAGCACCGCCGCGATCAAGGCCACCAGCGACAGTGTCGAGACGACCTGGTCCCACAGCGGCCAATTGCTCCTGAGAACCGTCGGATAGATCCAGTGCACGACACTGCCGACCCAATTCCATCCACGCTCGCCGCGGCTCGTATCCAGCACGACTTCGCCGGTGCGCGACGAGACATAGATCTCGGTCCCGGCCGCATCGCGGAGAGCTATGCGGAACAGGGGCCGGTGGCGATCGAAACCGTTCGGCACGCTCCATTGGTCGTAATCAGCACGCGCAGCTATCCCGGCCCGCGCGGCATCGAGCCCGCGGCTGCGGGCATGGTCTTGCGCAATGGCGAGCGCGAGATCGGGAAATTCCACCGATGCGTCCGTCCCGTCTGACGCATGGACCGCCCGCACGCGCGATGGACCCGACACGACGTAGACCGGCCCGTCGCTGCGCCGGATCAGGCGAACGCGGGTGGCGTCACTTATCCCGCTGGCTACTACTGCGTCGGCAACCGGAATGATCGACGCTCCGCCCTGAACCGGCGCAAGCCCAGTGAAGCGTTCCGCTTCCGTCAACGACGGAAACGGAACGAAGTGCATCACGATTCCGCTCGCGAACCACATCGCAAACAGGAGGCAGAACGCGATCCCGAGCCAGCGGTGCAGGAGGACGATCGCGCCCATCATGTGGTCAGCGCCCTACCATTTGAACGCCGCGGAGATTTCGTAGGTCCGCGGTGCGCCCAGCAGGATCTGGTCGGGATAAAACGGGTCGCCCCAGATCGCGTAGCGCTTGTCGGTGAAGTTGCGCACCCGGAAAGTCAGGCGGGCCTGGTCGACGGCGTTGAAGACCGTCTTGGGGATATCGACGAAGGCGTAGACATCACCGACCGTGTAGGCATTCATGGTCACGGTGTTGGCGTCGGTGTTGTAGCGGTCGCCGACATGGCGGCCGGTGATGCCGACCTCCACCGGCCACGGCGTGAAGAAGCGCCAGGACGCACCGGCATTGGCGACGATGCGCGGCACGTTCGGCGGCGTGTTGCCCGAGAATGAGCCGCCGGCGAAATCGTAATCGGCATAGCGCGCATCGACATAGGCGATGTTGCCCCAGAGCCGCAACGGCTCGATCGGACGGATCGCGCCGGCAAGCTCAACACCTTTCGATTCCTGCCGCCCGGCGATGTTGAGCGTCTGGCCGCCGGCTGCCACATAGACGTTCTTGCGCACGATGTCGTAGGCCGAGAACGACCACTCCGCCCTGTTGTCCCACAACACGTGCTTGACGCCGGTCTCATAGGTGCGCGCGGTCGTGAGATCCAGGTTCTGGGTGGGCAAGAGCAGGAAGATGTTGTTGGCCGCGATGTCGGCGCCGGTGGCGTACTGACTGAAGAAGGTCAGGCCGGGCACGGCATCCCAAGTGTAGCCGATGCGGCCGGTGACGGGCGCCCATGATTTCGAGAACGGAAAGGCTGCATTCTCCAGACCGAACTGGTCGGTCGAGTTACGATCGAGCCCGATATGTTCGACGCGCAGGCCGCCGATCAACGAGAAGGTCCGCGTCAACTTCAGCCGGTCCTCGAACGACAGCGCCTCGTTGTCGATGCGCGCGGTCTGCTGCTTGGTCAGGAGCGTGCCGTAGAAGCCGCGATCGGGATCGACCAGCGAGACGAAATCATTCGGAAAAGTTGCGGAACCCGGCCTGACGAAGTCGAGATAGCTCGACGACAGCGTCGTGACCATGCGATTGTCGAAGCCCGCGATATTGGCGTCCCAGACCAGGTCGGTGATGTTACCGACGAGGCGCTGGCTGTGCGCAACATAGAAGCGTTCGCGATAAACTTGGTTGTTTGTGGAATCAAACGCCTCGACCTCGTTATTGAACCAGCTGCGCTCGGCGCCGTAACCATAGGCCTGGCTCTTCAGCGTCAGGTCAGGCGCCAGTTTCAACTCGAAACCGCCGCGCAGCCACACTTCCTGTGCGACGTTGCGATTGTCGAGAACGTTGTAGTTGGTGTTGAAGGTGCGATCGTCGATCGTAATAGCCCCGAGGTCAGTCCTGTTGAAGTAGCTCCCGGAGACGATGCCGCTCGTCGCATGCGAGCCGCTGAAGGCCGTCGACACCAGCGGCGCGCCCCAATAGGCTTTTGAGCGGTCCTCGCGGTACTCGATCGCGCCCCACACCTTGAGGCTGTCGGAGATCCGGTAGTTGAGCTGGCCGGAGACGTCGAGCGTCCTCGTGTTGGTGTCGTCGGCAAAGCCGTTGAGCGAGGAGCGGCTGATGTCGAAGCGATAGTCCAGCCCCTGGACGTTGGTGCTGCCACCGGAGCCGTAATGCGCGCGGAACGAGTTCAGGGAGTCATAGGAGAAGTCTGCTTCGTTCTGGATCGGCCCGGTGTGCGGCTGCTTGGTGACGAAGTTGATGGCGCCGCCGGCGGCGCCCTCACCGGAGATCAGCGACGCCGGACCTTTCAGAAATTCGACAGCTTCGAGATTGGCCGTATCCATGACCCGCGAGGTCATGTTCTGCGGGCCGATCTTGATGCCGTTGTAGAGCGTGTTGATCTGGCTGTTGGTGAAGCCGCGCATCGAGAAGGCCGACGGCTCGGACGGATTGTCGCCGGCGGTGACGCCAACCGCGCCCTGGGCGACGTCGGAGACGGTGCGGTAGCCCTGCTCGCGGATCGTCTCGGCCGAGATCACCTCGACGGTCGCTGGGGTCTCGCGCACGGTCAGGCCGAGACGCGAGGCGCTCTCGGCGACCGCATTGCTGTTGAGCGGTGTCGGCACTGTGGCGTTCGGCACGACCGGCTTTGGCGCGGCCGCTGCCGCGGCGGGCCTGCGTGCGGCCGTGCGGCGTGCGCTTGCCGCGTCCCGGCCGCCCGGCTTGGCCTGCTGACGGGATTGCGGCGGCGAAACCTCCACCGCAGGCAGGGGCTCGCGAGCCTGCTGCGCCAAGGCAGATGACATGTCGGTGGCGGCAAAACATGTGAGAGCGGCGGACGCCAGCAGGAAATGGCGTGGTCGTACAATACGGATGGAAGACACGGTCTTGGACCTCGGTGTGACGTCAGTGGCACGTCACCGCGAACCAAGGTCCCATCTTCCGGCTGATAAGCCCTCCGATGAAGCCGAATGTCTGTACTCCCCGACCGACATCTTCGCGTGTGACCACGGCTGACGGCAGGTCTCCTGGCTCGCGGGTCGTGACCGCTTCGTCGCCTTCCCGGGACCGAGGACCCAGTGGCTTGTGACGAAGGATTCACCGCTTACAGTTGCGGGGGCAGCTACGGCATTGGGGACCATGTCCCCGCACCGCATTCCCTTTTCATCCCCTCTCGGGGAAACCGTCAAAGTCATCTAGGGTTACGATCAAGACAGAGTCAATGTACAAGCTGCGGCGTTATTGCCACAGCGACCAACTTCTTTGGAGATAGGCATGGAAGGCGAGACCTTCCTCTGGCTGATCCGGCATGCGCCGGTCGAGGGCGTCAAAGGGACGATCCACGCCGCCGACGCGCCTGCCGATCTCGGCGATCGCGTGCAGCTCGAGAAGCTGCGACGGTGCTTGCCACGGGATGCGGCGTGCTATGCAAGCCCTTCGCGACGCACGGTCGAGACGGCGCGCGCGCTGGGGCTTCAGCCTGACCTGCTGCCCGAATTCGGCGAGCAGGATTTCGGCGACTGGACCGGCCGGCGCCATGACGAGCTCGCAGCGAACGGCGGCGAGGCCTATGCGCAGTTCTGGAGCGATCCGGCGCGCGGACGGCCGCCCGGCGGCGAGAGCTTTGAAGAACAAGTCGCGCGCGTGCGGTTGGGCCTTGCGCGGATCGGCGCTGGTCAGGCAGCGCTGATCGTGCATTCCGGCACCATCCGCGCCGCGTTGTGCATCGCGCTGGATCTGACGCCGCACGCGGCCTTGCGCTTCGTCGTCGATCCGCTGTCGCTGACCCGGATCGACCGGCTCGCGACCGGCTGGCGCGTCGTCTCCGTCAATCAGCGCGTGGCCTAGGACGGCCGGTCCGGGACATTGGCCTGTGCGAACGTCGCCATGTCGTTGTGAAGGCTACAGGCCGAGCGCACCAGCGGCAGCGCGATCGCAGCGCCCGATCCCTCGCCAAGCCTGAGATCGAGGCTGATCAGCGGCTGTACGTTCAGCGCGCGCAGCACCAGCCGGTGCCCCTGCTCCGCCGATTGATGCGAGGGGAGCAGGAACGGCTGACACGATGGATTGAGCCGCACCGCTGCGAGTGCTGCGACCGACACGATAAAACCGTCGATCAGCACGGGAATGCGCGCCTGCGCAGCTGCTATGATTGCGCCCGAGATCGCCGCGATCTCGAGGCCACCGACGGCGCACAGGATCTTCTCGGGCGCCGCACCCGCAACACTATGACGCGCGATCGCCGCATCGATCACCCGCGCTTTGTGCGCACGGCCCGCCGCATCCACGCCGGTGCCGTGGCCCGCAATTTCCTCGGCAGCGACGCCGAGCAGGCTCGCGGCGATCGCCGCTGAGGTCGTGGTGTTGCCGATACCCATCTCGCCGAAGATCAGGAGATCGGGCTGATCGGCCTTCGCCCGCGCCACTGCGCGCTGTCCCGCCTCGAAGGCGAACGCCAGCTCCGCCGGCGTGAGCGCAGCTTCGACGCTGAAATCGCGCGTGCCAGGGCGTGGCTTGTCCGTGACGATATCGGGCACCGCCTCTTGCGCCAGCGTTCCGGCGTCGACCACTTCGAGGCTCGAACCGAGCTCGCGCGCCATCACCGAGATCGCGGCGCCGCCCGAAGCAAAATTCGCCATCATCGCGATGGTGACGGCCTGCGGATAGGCCGACACGCCCTGCGCGACGATGCCGTGATCGCCGGCAAAGATGATGATCGGCACGCGCGCGGCGCGAGGGCGTTCAGTCGCCTGCAAGCCGGCAAGCTCGATCGCAAGCTGCTCGAGCCGCCCAAGCGCGCCGGTCGGCTTTGTCAGTTGTGTCTGTCGCGCGATCGCCGCATCGCGATGCGCGACGGAGATCTCGGGGCATTTCCGGGTGACCCATTCAGGGAGCATGCTGCCTCGCTTACGGCCTGCGCTTGAGAATGTAATTGTCCATGATCCAGCCATGCCGCTCGCGCGCTTCGTGTCGTGCGGCGACGATGCGCGGGCCGACCTCGGTGAGCCGGCCGGACATGATGATCTGATCGGCCATGCCGAGATAGGCGCCCCACCAGATGTGAAGTCCGGCCGGATCGAGCGACTGGAACGCCGTGCCGCCGTCGAGCATCACGACGATCGTGTCGACGCCCACCGGCCAGCCGCCTTCACGCAAGCGGCGTCCCGTCGTGACCAGAAACGGCTCGCCGATGTCGTTGAGCGGCAGCGCATGCGCCGCGCACAGCGTCTGGATCGAGGTGATGCCGGGCACGACCTCGATTTCTGGCAACGGATTGAGCCGCCGCGCGATGCGCAGCGAGGAATCGTACAGCGAGGGATCGCCCCAGATCAGCAGCGCGACCTTGCCGTCTCCGCCGAGATGATCAGCGATCGACCGCGACCAGGCCGCAGCGACCGCGTCGTGCCAATCGTCCACGCCCTTGCGGTAGTCGGCCTCACCGGCGTCGCGCACGGGCAGATCGAACTCGGCGATACGCGTGGTGCCGTTGGCGAGTACATCCGCGCAGATGGTCCGCCTGAGATCGGCGAGATCGGATTTTGCCGTCCCCTTGCGCGGGATCAGGACGAGATCGGCGGCGTTGATCGCGCCAATCGCAGCGCGCGTGAGCTGTCCGGGATCGCCGCAACCGATGCCGATCAGGGAGAGCGTCATCATGACGATCCGTCCTCCGCCAGCGCGCCGAACATGATCACGGCTGCCGTGGAAGCAGCACCGCCGCGCGCGAGCTGCTCGGCAAGCTCGGCAATCGTGGTGCGCACCAGCCGCTCGTCGGCGCGGCCGAGGGACTCGGCGAACAGCGCCGGCGTATCGGGCGAGAGCCCGTGCTCGATCAATTTCGCGACCAGCGCCGGAAAGGTGCGCCGGCCCATATAGACCACGGTCGTCGCATCAGGATCGGCCAGCGCCGCCCAGTTCAAATTCTGCGGCAGCTCGCCGGTGACGTCGGCCCCGGTGACGAACTGCACCCGGCGCGAGGTGTGGCGACGGGTCAGGGGAATCCCGGCTTGCGCCGCGGCGACGCAGGCCGAGGTGACGCCGGGAACGATCTCATAGCCGATGCCGGCCTCGCGCAGCGTCTCCAGCTCCTCCTCGAGCCGGCCAAAAATGCCGGCATCGCCAGACTTCAGCCGGACCACGCGCACGCCGGTGGCGGCATAGTCCACGAGCAGGCGATTGACGTGATGCTGTTTTGTCGACGGCCGCCCTGCCCGTTTCCCGACCGCGACGAGATTGGCGCCCGGGCGCGCCAGATCGAGGATCGCGCCCGAGGCGAGATCGTCATAGAGCACGACGTCGGCCTCGCGCAGCCGCGCGGCGCCCTTGAGCGTGAGAAGCTCGGGGTCGCCGGGGCCGGCGGAGATAAAGGAGACGAAGCCGCTCACCGGTCCTCCGCGATCAGATGGAAGAAGGTGCCAGTCGCGTGGTCCCGCCGCGAGCCGGTCTCGGCGATGACGGCGCCTGTCGCATCATGCACGACCGCCAGCGGCGTATCGGGCTGGGCGATGATCGTCGAGTAGTGGAATTCATGACCGCGCAGGCGCGCTCCAACCTGATGGCCCGGCATGGGCGCCGCGAGCGCGGCAAGACGATAGCCGAGATGCATGCGGCGCTTGGCAAAGCTCGTCTCCAGTCCGAGCAGGCCCGTCATCTCATGACGGATACCGTCGGCATCGGTCAAGGCAGTCCCCAGCACCATATACCCCCCGCATTCGCCGTGCACGGGTCGTGTCTCGGCGAAGGCGCGCAGGCCGCTGCGGAAGCGCGCGTTGGCGGCGATCTTGCCGGCATGAAGCTCGGGATAGCCGCCGGGCAGCCAGCACACGTCGGCGTTGGCGTCGGGCACTTCGTCGGCGAGCGGCGAGAAGGTCGAGATCTCCGCGCCTGCCGCGCGCCAGGCTTCCAGCATATGCGGATAGACGAAAGAAAACGCGGCATCGCGGGCCAAGGCAATGCGCTGGCCGGGCGGCGTCACGTTCAGGCCGTTCGCCGCTGGTTGCACGGACGACGCGGCTGCGGCTCGCAGCACCGCATCGAGATCGACGTGCCCCGAGACAAAGCGCGCGGCCTCGTCGATCAGTTTTCCGATCTCGGCCTGCTCCTCGGCCTGAACCAGGCCGAGATGCCGCTTCGGCAGGCTGATCTCGGCATGGCGCGGCAGCGCGCCGAACACGGCGATGCCGACGTCATTGAGCGCGCGCCGCACAAGATCCTCGTGGCGCGGGCTGGCAACGCGATTAAGCACCACGCCGGCAAGGCGCACGCCGGGGCGGTAGTCACGCAGGCCCGCGGCAATCGCCGCGGCTGTTTGCGCCTGTCCGGAGGGATCGATCACGAGCACCACCGGCCAGCCCAGCATCTCCGCGATGTCGGCGGTGGCGCCGGTGCCGGAAATACCGCGCGTGGCGACGCCGTCGAACAGGCCCATCGAGCCCTCGGTGAGCACGATGTCGGCATCAGTGCCGCGGCTGATGAGATGCGCGATACTGGCGCAATCCATCGCCCAGCTATCGACATTGACCGAGGCGCGCCCCGTGGCGGCGGCATGGAAGGCGGGATCGATATAGTCAGGCCCGCTCTTGAAGCACTGCACGCGTAATCCGCGATTGCGCCAGGCGCGCGCCAGCGCCAGCGTCAGCGTGGTCTTGCCGACGCCGGAGGCCGGCGCGGAGATGACGAGACCCGCCGGCATCACGACGCCTCCGGAAAACGCGGCTCAGTGCCGACAGGGCGATAGCGGCGGTCGTAGTCGGCGGCATAGAGACGACTCTCGTCGAAATCCGCCGCACCAATCGTCTTGCCCACCAGGATGAGCGCGGTGCGCTCCATCTCGACGCCGACGGCCGCGTCGAGCGTCGCCAGCGTAGCGCGAACAATGCGCTGATCCGGCCAGCTCGCGCGCCAGACGATCGCGACCGGGCAATCCGTGCCGTAATGCGGCGTCAGCTCGGCGACGACCTTGTCGAGCAGATGAATCGACAGATGAATGGCCAGCACTGCGCCGGTCGCCGCAAAGGCAGCGAGTTTCTCGCCCTCGGGCATCGCGCTGGCGCGGCCCGGTGTGCGCGTCAGCACCACCGTCTGGGCAAGACCGGGCAATGTCAGCTCGGCCTCGATAGCCGCTGCGGCCGCCGAGAACGACGGCACACCGGGTGTCACCGTAAAGGGGATGCCGAGCGCGCGCAGGCGGCGAAGCTGCTCGCCCATCGCTGACCAGATCGAGAGATCGCCGGAATGCAGCCGCGCGACGTCCTTGCCCTCCGCATGCGCGGCTGTGATCTCCGCGATGATCTCGTCGAGCGACAGAGGCGCGGTGTTGACGATGCGCGCACCGCTCGGGCAATGCGCCAGCACGCCCTCGGGCACCAGCGAGCCCGCATAGAGGCAGACCGGACAGGACGCGATGAGATCGCGCCCCCGCAAGGTGAGAAGATCGGCGGCGCCCGGCCCGGCGCCGATGAAATGCACCGTCATGGACCGTCTCCTTCCGCGATCGCCGCGGTCGCGGTGCGATCCTGCGAGACCGCGCGCGGTGCGATGAGCCGCGCGCGTGGGCCGGCGGCGGCGAGCGCTGCCGCTTCGGCGACCGATCCCGTGCCGAACCTTTCGGCAACCAGCGACGACTGCGTCGGCGTCGCGATACCGGCCAGCATGTCGGTAGCGATGGCCTTGATTGGAACGCCACACTCGTGCGCGAGCAATTTCAGTGCCTCTGCGTCGGCCTTGTCGCTGACGGTTGCCACGGCCGCGAGGCCATCGGCACCGCCCGCCGCCGCAAGCGCATCGCGTAACGAGGCGAGCGTAACATCTTTTTTGAATCCGAGCCCGGCGACCTTCATCGGACCGCACTCCACTGCACCACCGGCCGCACGGCCTCCCAGGAGCGATAGCGGCCGAGCGCAGCGGCATGCGCAATCTCGACCCGCATCAGCTCGCCACCATGCTGCTGATGCAGCTCGCCGAGCAGCGCTTCCGTCTCCAGCGTCACGGCATGCGCGACCAGCCGCGCACCCCGCGCAAGCCGCGACCACACCACGTCGAACATCGCACGATCGAGACCGCCACCGACGAAGACGGCGTCGGGCACATCCAACGTTGCGAGCGCTTCCGGCGCCTGTCCCGTGACGACGGTGATCCGATGCACCAATCCAAACGTCGCCGCATTGCTGCGGATGTTCGCGACGCGACCCTCTCGGACCTCAACGGCGATCGCAGTTCCCCCGCACAGCGCCCACTCCACCGAGATCGAGCCGGAGCCGGCGCCGATGTCCCACAGGCGCTCACCGGAACGCGGCGCCAGGGCCGAGAGCGCGAGCGCGCGCACCGGCCGCTTGGTGATCTGGCCGTCGTGAACGAAGAGATCGTCTGACAGTCCGGAGCTGCGGGGAATGCCCTGCCCGCCCCTTGCCTCGACGGCGACCGCGACCAGGTTTCCAACAACATCACCAGCGAAGTTGTCCGCACGATGCTCCGCAATACTTTCGCGCGGACCGCCGAGCGCTGCGAGGCTCCAGAATGTCGAGGCGCCCCATCCGCGACCGCTCAGCCATCTTGCAAGATCGCCGGCGGCCTTGCCGTCGCGCACGAGACAAATGATCCGCGCGTCCGGCACGAGATGCGGCACGAGACGCTCGAATGGCGCAGCATGAAGCCCGAGACAGACAACGGATTCGAGCCGCCAGCCGAGCCGCGCGGCGGCGTGCGAGAAGGTCGATGGTGCGGGGTACGCAATCCATTCACCGGCCGCCAACTTCTCGGCGAGGCCCGCGCCGGCGCCATGCCAGAACGGATCGCCGGAAGCCAGCACCGCCGTCGGCCGGCCGCGGCAGCTCAGCACGATGTCAGCATCGAACGGCACCGGCCAGGCGCGGCCGCGGTCGCCGACATCTGCGAGCGCGAGATGACGGTCGCCGCCGAACACGGTTTCCGCGCTAGCCAGCGCCTTTCGACTTGCATCGGACAGCCCGGCAAGGCCATCTTCGCCGATACCGATGATGGTCAGCCAGGGATCAACCATGATGCGCGCCCTTATTCTGGGCGGAATTGCCGATGCGAGCCTGCTCGCCGCCGAGATCGCGCGCGCGGGGATTGACGCCGTGTATTCCTACGGCGGCCGTACGCGGGTGCCTGCCGATCAGCCGCTGCCGACCCGCATCGGCGGCTTCGGCGGCGTGAGCGGGCTTGCCGATTACATCAGGCGCGAAACCATCACGCATGTGATCGACGCGACGCATCCGTTCGCAGCCGAGATGAGCCGCAATGCCGTTGAGGCGTGTGCGAACACCGGCACGCCGTTGATCGCGCTCGAGCGCGCGCCCTGGACCAGAAGGCCTGGTGACAACTGGATTGAAGTCGGCGACGTCGCCGCCGCGGCCGCTGCCCTGCCCGAAGCGCCCGCACACGTGTTCCTCGCCATCGGCCGTCAGCACATCGCGCCGTTCGCGGCGAAGCCGCGACACGCCTACACGCTGCGCTTCGTCGATCCGCCCGAAGCGCCGCTGCCCTTCACTGCCGATGTACTCGTGTCGCGCGGGCCGTTCACACTCGACGGCGAGCTCGACATGATGCGCAAGCGCGGCATCGATTGGGTCGTCGCCCGCAATTCCGGCGGTGACGGCGCGCACGCCAAGATCGATGCCGCCCGCAGGCTCGGACTGCCCGTGATCATGATCTCGCGACCAACGCTGCCGAAGCGGCTGCGGGTGGAGAGCGTCGCTGAAGTGATGCAGTGGCTCGGTCATGGCGACTGCCTCGGCGCATAGACCCAACGACCGACACGGCGCGTCTGCGAATTTCCGACGATGACGAGCGTGCGCATGTCGGCCATCTCGGGCGTTGCGTCGTTCAGCGCCACCGTCACGATCGTCTCGTCGGCTGCGCTGATCGCGCGTGCGAAAATCACCAGCCGCTCGCCACAGCCGGCCTCCTTCAACACCGCGAGCGCGCGGCCAAATCCTTCCGACCGGCTCGCCGAGCGCGGATTGTACAGCGCAATCGAAAAATCAGCTTCGGCGGCAAGCCGCAGGCGCTGCTCGATCAAGGCCCATGGCTTGAGATTGTCGGAGAGATTGATCGCGCAGAAATCGTGACCGAGCGGCGCACCGGCGCGCGCTGCTGCGGCCAGCATCGCGGTGATCCCCGGCAGCACACGGATCGGCAGCTCCCGATATTGCGGCGCCTGCTCGAGCGCTTCGAACACGGCGGAGGCCATCGCAAAGACGCCGGGGTCGCCGGAGGACACGACGACAACCTGTCCGCCTGCGGCGGCAAGCCGCAGAGCCTCGGCTGCCCGCTGCAGCTCTTCGCGATTGTCGGACGGATGTAGAGAGAGCCCGGCGCGCGGCGGAACGCGCGCGACATAGGGCGCGTAACCCAGAATATCCGTCGCGGCGGCGAGCGCGGCGGAAACCTCCGGCGTCACCAGTGCATCACTGCCCGGCCCGAGGCCCGCAATGGTCAGCGTTCCCGTCATTCGGCAGCGTCCGGATGCCGGCCTTTGCCGTGCACGAGAACGATCGCGAAGTACGGACAATCGGCGGCATCGATCTCGACGAGCCGCGCGACGCGTTCGCCCGGCATGGTGCCGCGCTCGACCAGCCAGGCATCATCGAGCCGGCCGGCGGACGCGAGCGCGCGGCGCACCTTTGCGAGATTGCGGCCGGTCTTCATGATCACGAGCGCGTCGGAATCGCGCATGCGCCTTTCGAGCTCGGCCTCGGGAAGCGTGCCCATCAGCACCGTCGTCACGTCGTCGCCAAGCGCGATCGGTTGTCCCACCCCGTTCCAGCAGCCGACCATGCCGGGAATGCCGGCGATCACCTCGATATCGATGCGGCCCTGCAGGCGCGTGTGCAGATGCATGAAGGAGCCGTAGAAATAGGGATCGCCCTCGCAGAGCACGACGACATCGACGGCGCGGGCCAGTCGCGCGAGGCGTTCGGCCCATTCGTCGTAAAAGTCGGCCAGCAGCTGGGCGTAGTCCGGGCTGTCGAAGGCGATCTCGGTCGTGACCGGATATTCCATGGGATATTCGGTGACATCGGTCGCCAGCATGCCCTCGACGATGCGCCGCGCCTGACCCGGCCGGCCCTTCTTGCGGAAATAGGCGACGTGCTTCGCGCCGCGCACGGTGCGATCGGCGCGCACGCTCATCAGATCGGGATCGCCCGGGCCGAGACCGCAGCAGATGATGCGTCCCATCTCTATTCGCTCCGGCTTGCGAGCGCGTTCACCGCGGCGACCGTAATCGCGGAGCCGCCGAGGCGGCCTTCGACCGTCAGTGCCGGGACCGGCGGATCGGCCATCAGCGCGGCCTTGGATTCGGCCGCACCGACGAAACCGACGGGGCATCCGATGATCGCCGCGGGCCGCGGACAGTCGCGGTCCTCCAGCATGTTGAGCAGATGAAACAGCGCCGTCGGCGCATTGCCGATCGCGACGATCGCGCCGTGGAGATGCGGCCGCCACAGCTCCAGCGCCGCGGCCGAGCGCGTGTTGCGCATGGACTGCGCGAGCGCGGGAACGGTCTCGTCACCAAGCGTGCAGATGACGGCGTTGGCCGCGGGCAACCGCGCGCGCGTAATTCCCTCCGAGACCATGCGCGCATCGCACAGGATCGGCGCGCCCTTCTGCAACGCCGCGCGCGCGGCGGTGGCCATCCCCGGCGTAAAGCGGATGTGCGTCTCCAGGCCGACCATGCCGGCGGCATGGATCATCCGCACCACGACCTGTTCCTCATCAGGCGCGAAGCGCGCCAGATCGGCTTCGGCCCTGATGGTCGCGAAGGATTGGCGGTAGATCGCCGCGCCGTCGGTCTCATATGTGTGCGGCATCAGTGCCCTCCCATCAGGATGGAGGGATCGCGAACGATGTCGTCACGGTCGAGCCCGCGCAGGATCGGCTCATCGCGCGTCGACCCGCCGCGCACGAGATCGAATCCTGCGCCCGTCGCAATCAGTGTGATCGCGGCTGCGCCGGAATGGGCGCAGCCCTTGGCGCAGCCCGAGACGTGAAGTCGCGAGGCTGCGCCGATGTTCGGCGCCAGCGCCGCGGCAAGCGCGCGGGTGTCGGCATGCGCCTCGCGGCAACGCGGCGCGCCGCTGCAGGCGATGACGCGCAGCGCCGGGTCGTAGGCTTCGGTGATCAGGCCGGACGTGGTTGGCATCGTCCGCTTGCCCTCGCTGAGAACCATCCGCCACGGCGTCATCCGCAGCGCATGCCCGCAGCCGGAGAGCTGATTGAGCGTCGTATGCGGCATCTGCCCGAAGGCAACGCCGACCATGGCACCCTGCGGATAAAGGCCGGGACGCACTGCGGCCATGATGGGCGCAGGCTCCGCTTCGCCGCGCAGCGCTTCGGGCAATCTCGCGCCGGCCGCAAGATGCGTTGCCATCCGCCCTCGCCCATCCCTGACGCCGGACGCGGCGAACCAGCGTGAAACAGCAAGTGCGGTCGCCACAGCCTCGCCACGTGCAACGCTGCGGCCGAACCTGGCGCCGTCCGGGCGCACAAGGAGGCGGCCAGCAGCATCACGCTCGATCCGCACGTCAGCGGAATTGCCGGCGAGCACGCGCGACTTGCCGTCATCGATGGCGAAGCCGAATTTGGTCGGCAGTTCGAGCATCGAGTCTGCCAACGCTTCTTCGAGCTCGGCCGCAAGCGCCTGGGTCTCGTCGCCGTCGCGCCAGAACGGCGTGACCAGGATGTTGCGCCGGGACTCAGTGTCGGCGTCAGGGTCCAGCAGTGTCAGTTGCGCCAGACCATCAAGCAGCAGCCGGTGGCTGCTCTCGCTGACGCCCCTGATCTGGAGATTGGCGCGGCTGGTCACGTCGATCAGACCATTGCCGTGGCGCTCGGCAAGATGCGCAAGCCCGGCGGCCTGTGCCGCATCGATCCGGCCGCCGAACGGGCGCACGCGGACCACGAGCCCGTCGCCCGATTGCATCGGCCGCAGCGCGCCGGGACACCAGCCCTTCACCGAAGCCGCGCTCATGACGCCTCCTTCAGCGCAGCCGCAATCGAGTTGCGGCGCGTTCGCCAGAGCGAGGCCTCATGCAGGCGCGTAAAGCAGGTCTCCATCGCGGCCAGCGCCGCCGGATTCTCGCGCGCCATGAAAGCGCGGATTTCGGCATCGCCGAGCGTGGCGTCATAGTAGAGATCGAACAGATGCGGCGGCACCGCGCCGGCGAGATGGGCGAAGGCGGCCATGTGCTCCAGCGTCGCGGTGATTTCGGCGGCGCCGCGAAAGCCGTGGCACATCATGCCGGCGATCCAGGCCGGGTTGGCGGCGCGCGCACGGACCACGCGCGAAATCTCCTCCGTCAGCGTCCGCGCGTGCGGCTGCTCGGGGCGGGTCGTATCGAGATGATAGAGCGAAGGTCCGGCAGCACCGAGATGGGCAGCGGCAGCTGCGATGCCTGCTTCATGCGCGGCATAGTCGGCGGCGAGCAGCAGATCGGTTTCCGGCAGATCCTGCACGTGAACGAACGCATCGGCGGATGCGAGCCGCTGCTCGATGCCGGCGCGATCGGGCTTGATCTCCCCATCGGCGGAGAACGCCCAGGACGATGCCGACAGCCAGGCCTCGCCGGCCGCATCGCGCGTCTCGGGCGTGAACGCATCGGGGATCGCCGAGAGGCCGACGCCGTATTGCCCGGGCCGCGGCGCGAACACGCGGGAGGCGCGGTGGCGATAGGGATTTTCCTCGCCCTCCTCCTCGCGCGAGGCCAGCGCTTCAGTGGCGGCTCCGAACAATTGCGCAAGGCCTGCGAAGACATCGCGGAACAGGCCCGACACGCGCAGCGTGACGTCGACGCGGGGACGGCCGAGTTCGGCCGGCGTGATGATGTCGTAGCCGGTGACGCGGCCGGAGGCGTGATCCCAGCGCGGTGCAAGACCGGCGAGATGCAGCGCCATTGCGAATTCTTCGCCGGCGGTCCGCATGGTCGCGGAGCCCCAGAGATCGACCACGAGGCCCTTCGGCCAATCGCCGTGATCCTGCAGATGGCGGCGCAACAGCTCTTCGGCGAGTTTTATCCCCTGTGCATGCGCCGACGGCGTCGGCACGGCGCGCGGATCGACGGCAAAGAGATTGCGCCCCGTCGGCAGAACATCGCCGCGTCCGCGATAGGGCGAGCCAGATGGGCCCGGCGCAACGCGCTGCCCCCCAAGCGCGGCAAGCATTGCGTCCCGCTCGGCGTCGCCGCAGTCGCCGCGACCGAACACATGCAGGCCGTCGCCGAACTGGCTTTCCTTGAGATCGCAAACGAAGCGGTCGATCCGCGGGATCGCTTCGGCCGGAGCCGCCGAGGCATCAAGCCCGAGATCGTCTTCGAGGCCGGCTACGCGCGCCTCCTCGCGGATCGCGGCGATCAGGCGCTGGCGACGGGCGGGATCGAGACCATCGGCGGTCGAATACTCGTCGAGCAGGCGTTCCAGCCGACGCAGGCCTTCCGGCACCGCGGATTGCGCGAGCGGCGGCGGCAGATGGCCGATGGTGACGGCGCCGATGCGCCGCTTGGCCTGCGCGGCCTCACCGGGATCGTTGACGATGAAGGGATAGATGACGGGCAGATCGCCGATCAGCGCTTCCGGCCAGCAGCTTGCGGACAGCGCCACGGATTTTCCCGGCAGCCATTCCAGCGTGCCGTGCGCCCCCATGTGCACGACGGCATCACACCCCTGCCCGCGGAGCCAGAGATAGAACGCGACATAGGCATGACGCGGCGTGCGGGCGAGATCGTGGTAGTCGGAATCGCGTGTCGTCGCATCGCCGCGCTCGGGTTGGACCGCGATGATCGAATGGCCGCAGGCAATCGCGGCGAAGTGGAATGCGCCATCGCGGCAGCTCGGATCGCTCTCCGGCGCGCCCCAGGCTTTCGCAAGATCGTCCTGCAGGACCTGAGGAAGACGCGCGAGCGCCGCGCGGTACGCGGCGACGCTCCAGGTCAGATGCTGGTTCAGCAACGTCTCGCCCAGCGCACGGACCGGCGCGACATCGAAGCCGGCCTCAGCGAGATCGCCCACCATCGCCTCGACCGAGGCAAGCGCGTCGAGACCGACCGCATGCGCGATCTGGTGCGGACGTCCGGGATAGTTCGAGAGCACAATGGCCAGCCGCTTCTCGGCGGCCGGTGTCTCCGCAAGTCGCCGCCAGGCCGCAACGCGGGCGGCGATGGCATTCACACGCTCCTCGTCCGGCTGATGGGCCAGATGCGAAAATTGCAGATCCGGATCGTGCGCCGCGGCCGACTTGAAGCTCACCACGCCCGCGAACAGCCGGCCGTCGACCTCGGGCAGCACCACATGCATCGCGAGGTCACCGGGCGACAGGCCGCGCAGCGACTCCACCCAATCCTCACGGCGCGCCGATGAGAGCGCGACTTGGAACACCGGACATGACGCGACATCGAACGGCGTCGTGCCGTCGTCGCCCATCGCCGAGAACGCCGTCGCATTGACGATCGCAGCCGGAGGATTCTTGGCGAGATGGTCCCGCAACCACTCCGCGACGCCCGCAGCCTTCAGCGAGGTCACGAACACGCCGTGCGCGTCAAAGCCCTTCTCGCGCAGAACAGCGATCAGTGCATCGACCGGGCCGGTGTCCGCGGCGGTGAGATAGGAGCGATAGAACGTCACCAGCGCGCGCGGCTTTCCATCGCCCGTCAACGGCGCGGCGATCACGCGACGTGCGGGATCGTAAAAGCCCATCTCGGGCACGTTCATTTCGCCGACGACGGGGCCGGCATAGAGGCCCGAGGCCAGCGCGAGCTGCGCGATCGCGGCTTGCGCAGCAACGGGACCACCGGTGTCGCAGAGCACTTTCAGCCGGCGCAGCGTCGAGACCGGCAAGGTGGAGTACGCATCGAGCCGCGTATCGTCGCGACCATCGGCCGGCAGCACGGCGAGCACGATGTTGCGATCTCTTGCCAGCTGCTGGAGCGCCGCGAGGCCATAGGGCCAATAGGACTCACCGCCGATCAGCCGCACCAGAATGCCGCGCGCCTGCGACAGCGTGCGCTCGACATAGGTATCGACCGAGAGTGGATGACGGAGCTCCGCGAGGTTCGCCAGCCGCAGCGACGGCAGGCTGTCGCGGCCGCGCCGCCAGCCGGCCGCAAACGCCGCGAGATCGGAATCCGAGTACGAGAGCACCACGAGATCGGCCGGGTCCTGGCCGATGTCCCTTGGCGTCGCGGTCTCTTCCAGACCGCGGCTCTCGCGGAAGACGACGTGCATCAGACTCCCAATCCCGCCTTGATCGCGGCCTCATCGATATCGCCGTGCTCGCCGATCACGACGAGCTTCGATTGCCTGCCGCCCGCGCCCCAGGGCTTGTCGAACTGGTGACGCACGCGCTCGCCGACCGCCTGCAGCAGCAGGCGCATCGGCTTGCCCGCCACTGCGATGTAGCCCTTGGCACGCAGCACGTTCTGTTCACGGGCCAGCTTCTGGACGGATGCGACCAGCGCATCGACATCGGTCACTTCAGGCAGATCAATCACGACCGAAGCAAAATCGTCGTGCTCGTGCTCTTCCTCGCCGTCATGATGCGAGGGGCGCGCGGCGAGATCGTTCTCGGCGGCGGCGCCGAGACCAAGGATGACGCGCGCGTCGATCGCGCCGTCGGTGATGGGCAGCATCGGCACGCGGCGCGGCATCTCGGCGGTAATCAACGCCTTGGCAGCCTCGATGCCGGCGCTGCCGGCCAGATCGGCCTTGGTCAGCAGCACGATATCGGCACAGGCGATCTGGTCTTCGAACACTTCCGACAGCGGCGTCTCGTGATCGAGATTTTCGTCGGCCGCGCGCTGTGCTTCGACAGCAACCGGATCCGGCGCGAAGCGACCGGCGGCGACAGCCTCGGCATCGGCCAGTGCGATCACGCCGTCGACCGTGATCCGCGAGCGGATCTCCGGCCAGTCGAACGCCTTCAGCAGCGGCTTCGGCAGAGCCAGCCCCGAGGTCTCGATCAGGATGTGATCGGGCCTCACGGGCCGCGCCAGCAGCTTCTCCATGGTCGGAATGAAGTCGTCGGCGACGGTGCAGCAGATGCAGCCATTGGCGAGCTCGACGATGTTCTCCTCAGGGCAGTTGGCATCGGCGCAGGACTTCAGGATCTCGCCGTCGACGCCCTCGCTTCCGAACTCGTTGACGAGCACCGCGAGCTTCTTGCCGTTGGGATTGCTGAGCAGATGCTGGATCAGCGTGGTC
This sequence comes from Bradyrhizobium sp. CCGUVB14, assembly GCF_024199935.1. Lineage (NCBI taxonomy): Bacteria > Pseudomonadati > Pseudomonadota > Alphaproteobacteria > Hyphomicrobiales > Nitrobacteraceae > Bradyrhizobium > Bradyrhizobium sp. CCGUVB14. The sequence continues at coordinate 4,007,403 of NZ_JANADS010000001.1, read as the reverse complement.
TTGCCGGAGCCGAGAAAACCGGTGACGACCGTCACAGGGACTTTTGCGAGCGAATTCATTCGGCGGCCTCCGGCAACACGGCAATGGGGGGAATGCGGGCAAGCGACTGCTTGCGAAAGATTTCCGGCCGACTGCGCCAGGGCACGAGGCCGTCGGGCGCGGCGGCATAGGCGGCAGCGCCCGCGACCACGTCCTGCGCGTTGGCATCCGACAGCCGGCCATAGACATAGGACCAGCGGCCGGGCGCGCTCAGCGCGACCGAGCAGCCCTGGCTGCATGCAGACAGGCATTCGACGGGAACCACATTGACGCCGTCGGGCACGCCGGCCTCGAGGATCGCACCATGCAGGCGCTTGCCGGGCGTAACCTCGCCCTCGCCAAGCGTCTGGCCGGCGCGGCAGGTGATGCAGACATGCAGTGTGACGGTCATCGCCTCTTCCAGAAGTAACAGCGGGAGGCGAAGAGGCTCACGAACCTTCTCTGCGAAGGCCCGTTTCCCCGTCGCGGAACACCCCGTCCGCCGGTCCAAAAATCGTCCGCGCTGGCAGGTCTCCCGGCTTGCGGAGCAGGGTTTCCCCTTCGATCCCCGCCTTCCCGATCCGCAAGTAGGATCAGTGGCTTTGGGCATCTCTCCGGTCACGGTCGCGGGGGCGGCTGCAGTTTGGACCCAAATCTTGCCGATTCGGACCCTATCGCATTCCCTCTTCGCCTGTCATAGGACAGGAACCAACGCCGGGTCACCATTTGCCCCCGGCCGCCTCTTGTCAAGCCGAAGGACCCTGTCAGATGAAGCCTGAACCGGACACCCAGACGGCCGAGGAAACCGACGCCAAGCACGCCGCGAAAATGGCGAGAATCAAGGTCGCCCGCGACAAGATCATGGCGACCAAGAGCGGCGAAAAGGGCCTCGTCATCGTCCACACCGGCGCCGGCAAGGGCAAGTCCTCCTCCGCCTTCGGCATGATCGTGCGTTGCGTCGCCCATGGCTTTCCCTGCGCGGTCGTGCAGTTCATCAAGGGCGCCTGGGACACTGGCGAGCGGCGCCTGCTGACCGGGCATTTCGGCGAGCTCTGCCAGTTCCACGCCATGGGCGAAGGCTTCACCTGGGAGACGCAGGACCGCGCCCGCGACATCGCGGCGGCGCGCGCCGGCTGGGACAAGGCCAAGGAGCTGATCCTCGATGCCAATCTGCGCATGGTCGTGCTCGACGAGATCAACATCGCGCTGCGCTATGACTATCTCGACATCGCGGAGGTCGTCGACTTCCTGAAGACCTCGAAGCCGCCGATGACGCATGTCGTGCTCACCGGGCGTAACGCCAAGGACGAGCTGATCGAGATCGCCGATCTCGTCACCGAGATGACGCTGGTGAAACATCCGTTCCGCTCCGGCATCAAGGCGCAGGCCGGCGTCGAGTTCTGACGACGCCAAGCTCTGAAAAAACCATGGCACGCGCATTGATGATCCAGGGGGCAGGCTCGGACGTGGGCAAATCGCTCATCGTCGCCGGCCTCGCGCGCACCTTCACGCGACGCGGCCTGCGCGTGCTCCCGTTCAAGCCGCAGAACATGTCGAACAATGCCGCCGTCACCGTCGATGGCGGCGAAATCGGCCGTGCGCAGGCGCTGCAGGCGCTCGCCGCAGGCGTCGAGCCGCACACCGACATGAACCCGGTGCTGCTGAAACCCGAGACCGATGTCGGCGCCCAGGTCATCGTGCATGGCAAGCGCATCGCGACCGCGCGTGCGCGCGAATATGCCGCGATGAAGCCGTCACTCATAGGCGCGGTCCTGGAGAGTTTCGAGCGCCTGAAGGCGCGCGCCGATCTGGTGCTGGTCGAAGGCGCCGGCAGTCCGGCTGAAGTGAATCTGCGCAAATCCGACATCGCCAATATGGGCTTTGCCCGCAAGGCGGATGTCCCCGTCGTGCTGGTCGGCGACATCGATCGCGGCGGCGTCATCGCGCAACTCGTCGGCATCAGGACGGTGGTCGACCCCGATGATGCCGCGATGATCCAGGGGTTTGTCATCAACAAGTTCCGTGGCGATCCCACGCTGTTCGACGATGGCTACAAGCTGATCGCGCAGAAGACCGCATGGCGCGGCTTCGGCGTGCTGCCCTGGTTTGGGCGCGCCGGCGAGCTGCCGGCCGAGGATGCGCTCGGCCTGAGCGACGCGCGCAAGCCCGGACAATGCAAGATCGCCTGCCTCGCGCTGTCGCGGATCGCCAATTTCGACGACCTCGATCCGCTGAAGCTCGAGCCCGGCGTCGATCTCGTGATGGTGCGTCCGGGCGAAGCGATTCCCGGCGACGTCAGGCTCGTCATCATCCCCGGCTCAAAGTCCACCCGCGGCGATCTTGCCTTCCTGCGCGCACAGGGATGGGACATCGATCTGCTCGCGCATCACCGCAGGGGCGGCCACGTGCTCGGCCTCTGCGGCGGCTACCAGATGCTCGGACGCAGCGTCGCCGATCCTGATGGCATTGAAGGGCCCGCGGGCGACACGCCGGGCCTTGGCCTTCTGGATGTCCAGACGGTGATGAGCCCGCAGAAGACGCTGACGCGTGTGGCGGCCGTGCATGCGGCGACGGATCAGCCGATCCAGGCCTACGAAATCCACATCGGTCGCACCGACGGGACCGATCGCGCACGGCCATTCGCCAAACTGAACGGCGAGCCGGAAGGCGCGATCTCGCGCGATGGGCGCGCGCAAGGCAGCTATCTGCACGGCCTGTTCACATCGGATGAGTTTCGCAGGGCGTACCTCGCGCAGCTCGACATTCCCGCGGGCAACGAGCCGTATCACGCCAGGGTCGAGAGCGCGCTCGATGCGCTGGCCGATCACATCGAGCAACATCTCGACGTCGAAGGCCTGCTCGCGCTAGCGCGCTAGGACCTCGGCAAGGCGCGACCATTCGGCCTCGGCGCCCGGAAGACCCAGGCGCAACCATGAGGGGTTTTGCGCAAAGACGCGGGACCAGATCTGGCCGTACGCCAGCTTTTCCTGCGCGGCAAGCGCGTCCGGCGTTTCGTAGAGACGAAACAGCGGCGCGCCGCCGAGCAGCCGCCAGCCATGAGGCTGCACCATGGCGTCGAGACGAACACAGTCACGCGCAAGCCGCGCCGACGTCGCCTTGGCCCAGACATCGTCACGCAAAGCACGGCGGCCGATCGCGATCGCCGCACCCGACACCGGCCATGGACCTGACGCCGCCGCTAGCTTGCCGATGTCGGCCGAGTCGCCGATCACGAACCCAAGCCGCAGGCCGGCAAGACCATAGAACTTTCCGAACGAGCGCAGGATCAGCAGCCCCGGCCGTCCCGCTTCTGAGGCCAGCGAGAGCTCGGGAACCGCGTCAGCAAAACTCTCGTCGATGACGAGGTGACCGACAAGCGGCAACAGCGCGAGCAAATCGTCCGGGGCATAACGGCGGCCGTCCGGGTTGTTGGGATTGACGACGATGGCAAGGTTCGCCCCCGCCAGCGCGTCGAGCGCCCTCACCTCCTCGACCTCCCATCCCGCGGCCGAGAGAACGGGAGCATATTCGTTGTAGGTCGGTGCGAGAATGCGCGCCCGGCCGCGCGGTGCAAGCTGCGGCAACAATTGAATGGTGGCTTGCGCGCCGCCCATCGCAACGATCGGTTCGCTCGTCCGATAGGCGTGCCGGGCCGCCTGGTGCAGGGCCTCGATCTCGGATCGCGATGGCAAAGCCTGCCAGGAATGCGCGTCGATCTCCCCCACGGGATAAGGCAGCCGGTTGATCCCGGTCGACAGATCGATCCAGTCCTCCGCGCGTCCGCCAAAACGCTGCTGGGCCAGATCGAGATTTCCACCGTGCTCGCGCATGCCCTGTTCTTTCACGCGAAGGCCAGGATCGCAAGGACGCCAGCGAGCAGCAGCATGGCGCGACGGTAGACGGTCAAGCCCTCGACGATGTCGGCCGCAAGCGGATCGCGCGCGCCTTCATTGAGCCAGGGCTCCTCAGTCGCGCTGCCGTGATAGATGCGGGGGCCACTCAGCCGCACGCCGAGCCCGCCTGCCATCGCGGCTTCCGGCCAGCCGGCATTGGGCGAGCGATGACGGCGCGCATCGCGCGTCATGCATGACAGCGCGTCGGAGCGCTGCTGTGCGAGCAACACGAACAAAAATCCGGTCAGGCGAGCCGGAATGAAATTCGCGACATCGTCGATGCGCGCTGCCGCCCAGCCAAAGGCCTCGTGGCGTTCGCTGCGATGGCCGATCATGGAGTCCAGTGTGTTGATCGCCTTGTAGCCGAGGATGCCCGGCAGGCCGAACAGCGCGCCCCAGAACACCGGCGCGACGATGCCGTCGGAGGCATTTTCGGCGAGGCTCTCGATCGCCGCGCGCGCAATCCCAGCCTCATCGAGCGCGGCGGGATCACGGCCGACGATGCGCGAGACCGCTTCGCGCGCAGCGGCGATGTTACCGCCCAGCAGAGGATTTGCGACCGCCGCCACGTGATCATGCAGCGAGCGCAAGGCGACTAGCGGCCAGGCCAGAATGCCGACCAGCACGATTCCGATCCAGCCCCAAGGAAGCAGGAACCGAAGCAAGGACTGGAGCAGCCAGCCAAGAGCAACCGCGAGCGCAATCACCAGAAGCGCGCCGGCAACGCCGGCGGCGCGGCGGAGCGCCGGCGGGTCAGACTCGCGATTCCAGCCTGCGTCGATGGCGGCGATCAGCCGGCCCAGCCAGGTGACGGGATGGCCGATCCGCGCGAACAACGGCGCTGGCCAACCCGTGAGGGCATCCACCGCCATCGCCACCACCATCGCGCCCGCAAAGCCCACGCCTGCCTCCTGTCCCGCCCCTGTTGCGCAAAGCGAGGGGCCAACGCAAGCCCCTACCCGCCTGATTTCGGCTTTGTCTTTGGCCGCGATTGGTGATTAGTCAGGCTCGCAGGAGACTTTCATGGCCGTCATCTTGATCACGGGCGGAGCGCGATCGGGCAAGAGCAAGCGTGCGGAAACGCGCACGCGCGCCTTTCCGGGGCGGCCCGTCTATGTCGCGACGGCCGAGGCGCTCGACGCGGAAATGGACGCGCGCATCGCCAGGCACCGCGCGCGCCGCGGAACCGACTGGATCGAGCGCGAGGTGCCGCTCGATCTTGTGGACGCGCTGACTGCTACCGACGGCGGCGGCGCGCGGCTTGTCGACTGTCTGACGCTGTGGCTCTCCAACCTGATGCATGCGGAGCGCGACTGGGAACGCGAGGTCACCGCGCTCGCCGCCGCGCTGCCCCGCCTCACGAGCCCGGTCGTCTTCGTCACCAATGAAGTTGGACTCGGCATCGTGCCCGACAACGCATTGGCGCGCAGCTTTCGCGACGCCGCCGGACTCATGAACCAGACCCTTGCGGCGGCGGCCGACGAAGTCGAGTTCGTCGTCGCCGGCCTGCCGATGAAACTGAAATGACGCCGCGCGCCGACATTCCAAAAGACATCGTTGCCGACCTCAGGATCGCGGCATCCTTTGTCACGATCCTGCCGGTGGCCTCGTCAGAGCCGGCCGGCGATAGCGCCATCGCGCGCGCGACCTGGGCGCTGCCGGTCGCGGGATTGCTGGTGGGCCTTGCAGGCGCTGTGGTCTACGCGCTCGCGAGCAAATTGGGACTGGCGTCAGGTATGGCCGCCCTGCTCGCCCTCGCCGCAACGACTCTCGTCACCGGCGCGCTGCACGAGGATGGCCTTGCAGATACCGCCGACGGCCTCGGCGGCGGACGGACGCGCGAACGCAAGCTCGAGATCATGCGCGACAGCCGGATCGGCAGTTATGGCGTCTGCGCGCTGATCCTGTCGTTCGGCCTGCGCTGGAGTGCGTTGGCCGCGATCGGCAATCCATGGGCGGTGATACTGGCGCTCGTCTCAGCGCATGCGGCGGCTCGCGCGGGCTTGCCGGCCTTCATGTCGCTGGTCGCCCCGGCACGTCCCGACGGGCTCTCCGCGCGCGCCGGATCGCCACCGGGCCGCAGCGTGGCCATCGCCTTCGCAGTTGGAACGCTCGCCCTCGCCCTTGCGCTCGGATCCGCCAAGGCGCTGGTCGGCCTGGTCCTGCTGTCGCTTGCCGGGCTGATCCTGGCGCGGCTCGCGATCCGCCAGATCGGCGGGCAGACCGGCGACATCCTCGGCGCGTTCGAGCAGGTCGGCGAGATCCTGATCCTGCTGGTCGCTGCAGCCTTCCTTCACGCGGGAGGATGATTGATGGTCGAGTTCGACGACGCCTTCCGCCGGCAATTGCACGAACTGTTCGTATGGCGCCGCGACGTGCGTCGCTTTCGCCCCGATGCGCTGCCCGACGGCGCCATGGAGCAGCTGATCGAGACCGCCTGTCTGTCGCCATCGGTCGGCCTGAGCCAGCCGTGGCGCTTCGTCACCGTCGATGATGCCGCACGGCGCCGCGCCGTGATCGACGATTTCAAGGCATGCAACGCCGACGCGCTGAATTGCTACTCCGGCGAACGCGCGGCGCGCTATGCCGCGCTCAAACTCTCTGGGCTCGAACAGGCACCAGGCCATCTCGCCGTGTTCGCCGACAAGGCCAGCGACATCGGCCATGGCCTCGGACGCGCGACCATGCCGGAGACCACCGAATATTCAGTCGTCGCGGCGATCACCGCCATGTGGCTCGCCGCACGTGCGGAAGGCATCGGGCTCGGCTGGGTCTCCATTCTCAGTCCGGAGCGCATCCACGGCGTGCTCGACGTGCCTGTCTCCTGGAAGTTCATCGCCTATCTCTGCATCGGCTATCCCGAGACGGAGTGCGATCAGCCCGAGCTCGAGCGGGCGAAGTGGGAACACCGGAGAGGCGCGGACGAATTCACGCTGCGGCGTTGATCCAAGCTCGTCATGCCCGGGCTTGTCCCGGCCATGACGGAGAGAGAAAGCCAATAGCTACGACTTGCTCTTGCCTGCAACGGCAGCCACAGGCGTGGTGCTCGGCTGCTTCTCGAACATCAGCAGCGGGCGGACGATGACGCGGCCATAGGCCTCGTAGTGGTGCTGGGTCGAAACGGCATTCTTCAGCGGCGTCGCGTAATTGGCTTCGAACGTCATGAACTGCGCATAGGTCCAGGAGAAGCCCACGCCGACCGAGGTCATCTCCGTGACGCCGGGGAATGTCGAGTACACCGCACCCCAGTCGGTGAAGATGTAGGTGTCGAATCCCCTCAGCCATTGCGACCAGTTGTAGTGCAGCTCGGCGTTGAAATAATAGCCGCTGTCGCCGGACGCCGCGTTGGTCGGATAGCCGCGCACGGTGGTGGGGCCGCCGATCGTGAAGATCTGGTCGCCGGGCAGCAGCTTTTCCTGCGTATATTGCCAGCTCGCCAGCACGTTGGCGCTGAAATTGGCGGGGCCCGCGGCGCTGTTCGCGATCAGCGTGCCGGTATAGGTGTTGAACGTGCGGTTGTTGCCGAGCACGTGGTCTTGCCATTCGATGTAGTTCACCGCGGGCGAGACCGTGATCGAATAGGTGTTGCCGGAATTGGTCACGGAGACGCCGGCCGTGGCCTTGTCGTAATGGTCGTCGGTCACCGCGACGGTCGAGAACCGGCTCACCGTCTTGCCCTCGGTCTCGGCGGCGTTGAGCAGCACCAGCCAGTTTTGCGTCACCCACACCGGCTGGCTGAAATTGACCGCGGCCTGGCTCGACCGCCCGGTGACGTCGAGCGCAGTGAACGGCCCGTCGATAATCTTGATCTTGCCCTCGGTGTAGCTGACGCCGGCGCGACCGCCCCAGGGGTTGACCGGGATGCTGTAGGCGACGTTGCCGTTGAGGTTGCCGTCGGAGCGGACGCCGTAAAAGGTCAGACGGTCGTCGACGCCGAACAGGCCGTGGCGCTTGTAGAAGGTGCCGCCTTCCCAGCGGCCCGTATTCTCCGAGCCCTGGTTGTCGACAAAGAGCTGCCAGGTATCGACCGGCGGCTCGATCACCGCAAACTGCAGGTCGGTCAGGCCGAAGCTCGAGCCGGGCTGGAGCAGCGCCTTGATCTGCACGTCGTTGGTCCGATTGAACCAGGTCACGTCGCGATTGAGCTTGGGGACGTCGAGGACCTCGCCTTCCGGCTCCTTGACGCGCTGAAGGATGTAGTCGGTGCGGGTCTGCTTGTTGCCCTCGATCGTCGTCTTCTGGAGCCGGCCCTCAGTCAGCTTGATCTTGACAACCCCGTCCTTGGGATCCTGATCAGGCAGGGTCGCGATGCCGGTCACGATGCCGCGCTCGGTGTAGATCGCATTGATATCGGCGACGATCTGCAGCAGCGCCGCGATGTCGACGTTCTTGCCGACATATTTCTTCGCGATCTCGTCGAGCTCGGCCGGCGTGATGAATTTGGATGGGTCGAATTCGAGCTTGCGCAGGCGGAATTTCGGACCGCCCGGCTTCATCAGCGGCGATTTCTCACGTGCGCCGCCGATCACGGCCGGGCCGTTCAGCTTGGGCGGCTCGCTCTGTTGTTCGAACTGGCGGCGTTGGCGGTCGACGTCGTTCTGGATCGCGCCGGGATTGATCGAGGGCACCTGCGCGCGCGCGGCCACGATGCTCGACGCTGCAAGTCCCACCCCCAGTGCTGCCCCCAGAACCCGCATCTCGACCTACCACGCCTCCGCGAGGCGACTCACCGCCGGCTTCGTCATTGCATCCATCGCTGCGTCCTTCCAGCCCGGACGACCCGCGCGCTGCCCCTGGCGGCGTAGCTTGCGCATGTCGTTGAGCCCTTCGACGTTCACCGCGGGACCCGACCCGATGGTCTCGACCGGACGCGGCGAGAGCAAAGCGTCGAGCCGTGCATGGCCGGAGAGACCGAGCTGGTAGAACGTCCCTGCCCCGCTCTTCCGCGCCAGCCAGGTATCGATGCTCTCATGCCCCTCGCCGTCGACGGCGATGTTGCGGGCCATACTGGCACCGGTGTAGTCGCTGCAGCAGGCGTGGTTAGAGCCGTAATTCGTGACGGTCGCCGAGATATCGCCGGTGTAGGACACCACATAGGCGTTGGTGACAGTGGCGTTGCCGACCTGGCTTAGCGTGAACACGCCGCCCGGCTGGTAGAGCTGGAGCGTCGGCCAGTTGGACGGCGCCAGCGTACGGTTGTTCAGCAGCACCTGCTCGCTCGCCGTGGTGAGCGTCAGCTGGCCCGGCACGTAGCCGTTCAGGACAGTCACAGAGTGCGCATCGGTCAGGATGTTCGCATCCACGACCTTGAGCTGGTTGATGATGATGCTATCCGGGTCGATCGTGACATTGGCCGAGGTCGCGACGCCGCCATTGTAGCCCGTGATGTTCAGGATCAGCGGAACCGGCGGGTTCGAGCGGATCTGCTCGCCCCTGACGGTGATGGTATCGGCGGCGAGGTCGAGCTCCTTGACCACGCTGACCCAGTTGATGGTCAGGTCGCCCGACGACGTCATCTTGACCACTTCGCCGGTGATCCGGTCGAACGAGACGCCTCCGGCCACATCGAAACGGGTATCGCCGCTGGCGGAGATCGATCCGCCGCGAAGCTTGCCGGTGTCGGACTTGATGTCGAGATCGCCGGCATCGCCCGGGATGCCCGTCGTGGTGATCTGGCCGAAGACGATGTCGTCGTGGGCATGCAGTGTTTGCTTGCCGCCGCTGGTGGTGGTGCCGAGGGTGATGCCTCCGGCCGTCGCCGTGACATCGAGCGTGCCGCCGGCCGTGAGGTTGTCCCACTTGACGACGGTGCCCTTGAGAACCGCGTTGCCGGTCGAGGCCGTGAGGTTATGACCCATGTTGGTGCCGGCGGCGATCAGCGACGCCGAGCCATGAGCCGAGACCGAGCCCAGCGTCGGCACACCGCCGGCCATCACCGTCTGCGCCAGGATGAAGCCATTGTCCGCATCGACATTGATGCTTCCGGCGTCGCCGGTGATGCCCGCAGCCGTCAGCGCGTTGAAGGTCACGTTGTCGTGGGCGTGGATGGTCTGCGTGCCGCCGCTCTGCGCGGTCTGCAAGGTGATGCTGCCCAGGCTCGCGGTGGCGCCCAGCGTCGATCCGACGTTGAGGACGTTCCAGTTGATCGGGCCGCCGGCGGTCAGCAGGCCGGCGCCGGTCGTCGCCGCAAACGTGTTGCCGGTGATGGTGGTGGCGGCCAGCAGCGTCGCCGAGCCATTGGCGGAGACCGAGCCCAGCGTCGTCGCGCCGCCCGACGTCACCGTCTGTGCCAGGATGAAGCCGTTGTCGGCAGTGACGCTGATGTTGCCGATGTCGCCGGCATTGCCGGTGGTGGCGAGCGCGTTGAACGTCACGTTCTGGCTGGCGTGGATCGTTTGCGAGCCGCTGCTGCCGGCGGTCCCGATCACGATGCTGCCGTTGGCAGTGACGGCGCTGAAGCTGCCGCTCGCGCCCACAGCCGTTCCCGCGGCCACCTGGTCGAGCGTCAGGCCGCCGGTGCCGATGATGTCGACGCTACCCGCGGTCGCCGAGAGCACACTCGCCTCGGTGTCAGTGAGCGCCTTCAGATAGACGTTGCCGGCGCTCGCGCTGGCCGAGAACAGGCCTGCGTTGAAGGCGAGCCGGCCCGTCGCGCTGCCGATGCCGTTCGACGCGCTGAGCGACAGCGCGGCGCCGGCGCCTAAGGTCACGAAGGTGGTCTGGCCGTCGCCATTGCCGATGATCGCGCCCAGCGATGCCACGCCACCGGCCGTGACGATGATCGACGGCGCGTTGCCGGCCGCAGCGTACGACAGCGACGTGTTGAGCTGGCCGAGGACTGCATCGCCCGTCGTGGTGACCGAGATCACCTTGGCCGCGTTGATGGCCGAATAGGCGCCCATCGACAGCGTCGCGGCCACAAGCGTCACCCCGTCGGTGGTGCTGGTCGCAACCACCGGCGCGGCGCTGGTGCCGGCCGCGAAGGTGATGCCGCGGTTGGCGAGGAGCTGCATCAGGCCGTCGCTGGTGAGATCGGCATTGATGGTGAGTGCGCCGCGCGACGCGTTCAAGGTCATCGCGCTGCCCGCCGTCAGCGATCCATAGGCACCGCTGGTGCCCACCGCGAGGTCGCCGGTGACCGCAAGCAGGCTGAAATCGCCGCCGGCGGAGCCGGTGACGGCGCCGGAGATGTTCACCTGCAGCGGCTGGAAGGTCGCGCCGTTGAAGCCGATATTGCCGCCGGCGCGCAGGTCGAGGTCGGTGCCGAGGATGTGGATCGCGCTGCGGTCCGTGAAGCCGGCCTCGGCGTAGATGCTGCCGGTCGCGGCGAGCTGGATCTCGTTGCCCGCGGAAATATTGCCGAGGACGAGATCGCCGGTGGTCTGCTTCACATAGATGCCCTGGCCGGACGAGACCTGGTCGAGCTGGTCGTTGGCCGGATTGGCAAAGGCGATCTGGATCGCATTGGCGTTGCTCGCGGGGTTGCTACTGGCAGCGCCGGGGGCACCGATATTGCCGTGCTCGGCGATCAGGGTGAGGTTGGCGATATCACCGGAGATCACGGGCACGCCGGTCACGCCGGCGGCAGCGGTGATGCCGGTCACGGCGTCGAGCTTGACGTCGCCGCGGCCGGTCACCTGGATGCCGTTGGCTTGTGCGGCCGCGATCGGGCCGTAGCTCGCGGTGATGCCGCCGAGCGTCAGGCTGTTCTTGCTGCCGAGATAGATGTTCGACAGCGCGTTCGCCGAGATCGCGACGGGGTTGTCGAGCACGACGAGGTTCTGCTGCGACAGGCTGACCGTATAGGTCACGACATGGGTCGTCGGATCCGTGACCGCGCCGACGGTGAGCTGGCCGGGACCGGCCGAGGAGAGCAATGCCCGCTGGTCCGTCGTCAGCGACGAGGAATCGACGCTGGTGAAGGTGAAGGTCTGGGGCGCGGCCGAATTGCCGACCGAACCATGCGGCGCGTACAGCATGATCTGGTTCGCGCTGATATTGGCCGCGACATTCGGGTCGATCGGCGGCGGTGCCGCGCCGATCGCGGACGACGAGACCGTGTAGGCGAGCTGGCTCTGCGTCCATTGCGCGCCGGCGGTGATGACGCCGTAGACCCGCTCGGTGGTGGCGAGCGTGTAAGTATAGCGCGCATCGTAGGCATCAAGCGCCGTTTGCAGGGCCGTATTGGACGGCAGGCGCTGATCGGCGGTCGCGACGCCGTCGAACAGTTTTGCGAACAGCGTCGACGACAGCGACGTGCCGAACACGGTCCCCAGCGGATCGGTGGGTGCAGTGCCGAGCAATGTCGTCAGCGAGCTCTTGAGCTGATCGGTGTTGATCTTGCCGAGCAGGAACTGGTCCCTCAGGAACCGCGTCGTGGCCTCGACCTGCATATCCGTCGTCGAGACGTTGGCGGGATCGATGCCGAGCTTGGCGGCGACCTGCGCCCGCAGCACCGTCAGACCCACCGAGGTCGGGTTGTAGGTGCTGCCGTTCGCGAAGGCGATGTTCTTGAGCTGGAAGTAATCGTTGTAGGCCGACGTGACCATCGACTGGTAGCTGTTGACGGCGGCGGTGGCGGGATTGCCGTTGAGCAGGTCGAGATTGGCCCAGACGGACTGGAGATGCGCGCTCTCCGCCGCGGTGATACCGACGGCCGTCTGGCCGTTCAGGATGTTGGCCTGGTTGCCGTCAGAGCCGGCCGCCTCCAGGAACACCGGTCCGCTGGTCGACTGCACCGTGCCGATGCGCAAATCGCCCTTGGACTGGATGATGTAGGCGCCGGTGGCCGAGCTGCTGTTGAGCACGCCGCCGTCGACGGCGCCGCTCGCCTGCACCGTGCCGCTCGCCTGGATCACCAGCGGATTGATGTTGGTCAGGGTGGACGTGCCGTTGACGACGCTGCTGGTCGCGCCGATCGCACCGGCGTCGGAGTCGATTTCGATGTTCTTGCCGATCACGACGGGGTTGGCGACGTTGTAGGCGGTCGCCGAGTTGATGTCGCCGGTCGCCGAGAGGAAGACGTTGCCCTGCGGCGTGGCGCCTGCCGAATTCACCTTCACCTGGTTGATCGACATCGCGCCGGTCGCCGAGATCGCGATGTCGTGGTCGATCGAGCTGGCGGTCAGGCTGCCGCCATAGATCTGCACCTGGACAGGCGTTTTGGTGGTGCCGAGCGAGCCGATGCCACCGTCACCCCGAAGCGTCACGCTCGTACCCGAGATCACCGGGTTGTTGGCATTGGCGGCGACCGTGATGGACGAGTTGGCGCCGGTGGCGTTGAGCGTCGTTGCCCCCTGAACGTTGTTGATCGACCCGTTGACGACGATTCCGGAGGTCGAATTGACCACGACGTCGCTGCTGCCGCCACCAGTGAACTTGATGTTGATCGGGTTCGACGCCTTGACCGTGTTGGTCAGCGTGAGCGTCAGGTGATCGTAGATCGCCTGGTACCAATTGTACTGGCCGTCCGCGCCGCAGCACGCGTTGGAGTGGGTGTTGAGTCCAACGGGGCTCCCGTCCGGGTTCACGCCCCCCGCCCAGTGATAGCTGCCGGTGGCGGTGGTGACCTTCTGGTAGTTGGTGCTCTGCGTGCCAGAAACCAGGCTGATCGAGCGGGTCCAGTCCTGGCCGGCGGTCTGCGTGAAGCTCCAGCCGTAGTCGAATTGCGTGCTGGTGGTCGGACGATCCAGCGTCGCCGTGTCGACCCACTGATAGAGCATGTTCTCCTGCGTCGCGTACTGGATGCCTGCCGTACCTGTCCTGGCTGCAAGCATCGAAGGATCGATCGCGGCCGCAGTGACGCTATTCGTCTCGTATCTCGATACCTGCTGGTTGCTCGCCGCCTTGGGATCGTAGACCCACCACGTCGTTTTGCCTTTCAGCTGATCGACGATCTCGACCACGCTCTGGGCGGTGGCGCTGGTGTTGATGGTGTTGGTGACAAGCTGGAGCCCGCTGGTGTTGTTGACCGTGACCGTACCGGCGCCGCCCTTGATCTCGATGTTGCCCTGGGTCTGGGTGCTGTCGGTCGAGGTCGAGATGATCTTGCCGTTCAGATAGACGTAGCCGGCGGCGCCCTGCGCCACGCCGTTCAGGATGAGCTGATCGGTGAGAGCGTTGTACCTGACCCCGATCTTGGCGTCGCCAGTAGCCGACGCCGTCACAGAGCCTGAGACGTCGTAATAGACGCCGTTCCGTGCGTTGGCCTGGGCCGCGGCAAAGTCCGCGCCGCCGTTGCGGTTCTTGAGGCCGTTGCTGCCATAGATGGCATCGTACGCCGCGGCGCCGATGTTGACCGAGTAATTGCTGCTCGAGCCGGCTTGGATGGTGCCGTTGATGTTGATCACCGACGCCGAGATGATGACCGCCTGGCCGGTGATGGTCCGGGTGGCCGTCGCGGTGGCCGGCGTATCCGCGGTCTTCGGCGTGATCGCATCCGGCTGGATGTTGATGACCTGGAAAAAGCCCGAGCTGTCGCAGGCTGTCGCACAATTGAACGGCGTCTTGTACGGACCGCTATCCGTGTAAACGTTGCGGCCGTCATAAGTCGTTTTCTTCCACTGCGCGAGCACGACATTGGTCGAGTCCAGCGACTGCCCCTCGATGATCTTGAGCGTATTGACGTCCGGCACGCTGCCGGCATCGGGAGTGCTGGTGTTCCCAGGCGTGCCCCGGCCCACCGGCAGGAAGATCGACGAATAGAGCGAGAGCCCGTCGTAGTACGTCATCAGCATGCGCGCGGTGAAGATCGTGCTGGCGTCGGCGTTGCCGACCGGTTGATACACGCCGTGGCTGCCGTCGACGCAGCAATAGTAGAAATACGGATGATCCCCGCCCGAACCGATATGCGGAGCGGTGTAGTAGTCACCATAGGCGCCGAGATAGGTCGCCGCCGTCATCACCGCCGTCAGCGCGTCAGTCGGCCGGTTTTCGGTCGTATCCCATTGCGAGGTGACCGCGCTGCTGCTGTCGTAGAAGCTCCCGATACCGCCGAGGAAGGTGAACGTGCCTTTGGGCACCACGATCTGGACGGTTGCGGCGCTGAGTGACTGCGATGCGACGACACTGCCGAGATTGTTGAGGACCTTGAGCAGGCCGTTCGCGTTGTTGGCGGCGCCGTTGAAATAGATGTCGGGCGTGCGGGTCAGCACATTGCCGTTCTGGTCGATGCCTTGGCCGCTGTCGGGATCCAAGCGGTTGTAAGTGGCCGAAACGTCGATGACGGGCGTCGCACTCGGCATTGCGGTGAAGGTCACATTGGAGTGCGAGTCGGCATCGACATGGTCGATCTGGCGGTAGGTGATGTTTCCTCCGCTCACATCGGTGACCGTGAGATTGCCGAGGCTCATGAAGTCGAGGCCCTTGTTCTCGATCTTGATGAGCGGCGAGCTGCGCGCGATGACCGACGGCGCGGTCGGGTTCGTGCCGCTGTTGCCGGTGAGCTTCTGAGCCAGGATCGAGACGTTGCCGGCGGACACCAGCATGTCGCCGAACGCGAAGGCGTTACCGGGCGCGTCGGAGGTGAACGGCGCCTGCTTGATCAACGTGTCGATCTGGCGCTGGATGTCGCCGGTCGTATCGGTGCCGGACGGCGACATCGTGGCGGGCGCCGTGGGCGTCGCCGCCGCGAGCTGGGAGCGAACTTGAGCCGCGGTCAGGCCGGTCAGCGTCGCCAGTTGGTCGACGACCAGCTGGTAGGGATTGAAGTTGCCGACGATGGTGTACTGGACCGCCTGGTGGTTCCAGCTCATCACCGAGCTCAAGTGATTGACGTCGGAAACGGACTCGAGGGTCAGCTCGGAGTAAGGGCTGGTCGTGCTCAGGGTCGGCGCGCTCGCGCCGAGCTCGATCGTGACGGTCAGGTCGTTGTTGATGCCCGCCACCACCAGGCCATTGAGTGCGACATCGCCGGTTCCGCTGGTGTGGCTGTGATTGTCGCTGTTCTTGGCGCTGAAGATGTCCAGATACGGATTGTAATTGCTGCCGTTGCCGGCGGCCGTGACCTGCCCCTGGGTCGCACCCAGGTAAATGTTCTGCACGCCGAGCACGCTCGAGGTGTTGGCGAGCGTCAGGCTCGTGGTGTCGTCGGCATTGGCCGTGCCGCGGTAGAGTGTGGAGATCGGGATCGCGGTGTTGTTGTAGACGACCGTCGTCGCCGTTGCCTGCACGCTGCTGAAGACGCTGCCGTCGCCGGCGAGGCCGGCATACATGGTGATGTCGCCCCAGGCCTCGATCTTCGCGTTGTTGCCGACGCTGACGCCCTGGGTGGCGTGGACCCAGGTGTTGGTGCTGGCGCCGACACCGGCGATCGCGCCATAGAGGCTGGCGTTGGCATTGTTGGCCGCCGCCATCTTCGCCGCCGTGCCGACATAGATCTTGCCGGCGCTGAAGAGCTCACGGGCATTGATATTGACCTGGAGCGTGGCGTTCGCCGTCATGTCGGACTCGGCGCCGCCGCCGGCGAAGAGCGCGGCCGTCGCCAGGCTCACCGTGTCGTTCGTATTCAGCGTGTTGTAGGCCTCGATGTTGATCACCCCGTTCGACGTCCGCGGATCGTCGTTGAGGCTCAGGACCGTCCCAGCATCGATATTGGTGGTGACGGTCTGGGTGACGGTCGAGTTGCTGAGCGCCGCGGCGCCCGCGAACATGCCGCCCGAACCCGACCGCGCGCCGCCGCCGGCCTGATTGACGATGTCATTGGAGATGACAGTCATGTTACCACCGGCGGAATTGATGATCAGGTGCGTGCCGATCTCAGCGGTCGTGTCTGTGGTGACGGTGTTTTGCGCGCTGCCACCGGAGACGCCGGCGGTGGAGGCCTGGTAGGCATCGCCGCTGGCGCCGTAATTCGTGGTGTGCTTGGCGCTCACTTTGAGGCCGCCAAAATAGAGTGTGTCGTCGGCCCCGTTGCCGTCCATCCGCGCCTGGGTGGTCGCAGTCGAACTGGTGGTCGCCACCGCCGCGGCACCCGCATAGGTGCCGCCTGCGCCGACGATCGCGTCGGCGGCGTTGACATCGACGCCGGTCGCGAGGATCTGGAGAATACCGGTGTTGGCCGCCGACGTGATCGCGCCCGCCCCGAGATAGGCGTAGGTGTGCGCGCTGGACGAGACCTGCGCGACGCTCGCGCCCAAGGCCAGGAAGCCGCTCGAAAGGCCGGTTGCCTTCGCGTACTGGGCGCTGTCGTTTTGGGCTGCAATGGTCACGTCTGCGTCGGGAAGCGTAATTCCGGTCCCGCCATAGGCGTTGACCGTCGCATTCTCCGAAGCTTTGGCGTAGCTGCCCTGGGCACCGATCAGCGATCCGCCACCGCCGGCGAGTGCCCAGGCGTAGGTCGTCGTGCCGCCCGTCGGGACCAGCGCCATGGCGGCCACGGAGACCGCGCCGCCTGAGAAGATGGCGTCGTTGCCGATATCGGCCGTGACCTGGGCCCCGACCGTCGACTGGGCGACGGCGACGCCGACCGCACCGCCGCCGACCGAGACGCCGATCGCGCTGCTCGACAGATTGGGCGTGATCGACGCCGACACCAGCGTGCCGAGCCCGGTCGCCGACGTCGCGATCGTGGCGCCCGCGCCGATATCGGCGGTCACGCTCGAATTCTCGTGAGCCTCGGCGTCCGCACCGACGCCCGCGACGATACCACCGCCGAGCGCCGTTGTCGTCGTGGTCAAGGTGCCCGCGCCTTGCGCACCGACCGCGAGCGTCGAGGTATTGATGTCGGCCCCCTGCAGCACATCTGCCGAGACCGTGCTCGACCGGCTCGCCGTCGAGACCGAGGCGCCGACCGCCGCGGCGCCGGCGGTGACACCGCCGGTGAAGACGATCTGGGTCGTGGAATCCTGCGCCATCACGGCGACACCGGCGCCGCCCGTCCCGGTCACGGAGCCGCCGAGCTCTGCCTTCACGTGATTTGAGACGTTGCCGATCGCCACCGCGGCATCCGCGCCGAAGTAAAGTCCCGCTCCGCCCGCGATCGCCTCGGTGTTGATGGTCTGGCCGCCATAGGCCCCGCCGCTGGCGTCCTTGACCACCGCGGCCACCATGACGGACGGCGCGGTGACGGCCGAGCTCAGATTGGCCGTCACGTTGCTGCTGACACTGGTGTAGCCGATGCCGGCACCGATGCCGACATTCTTGCCGAAGCCGGCGCCGAGCAAATACATCTTGGTCGCGTTCGCGCTGGTGGCGCCGACGTTGACCTGCGTCGTCGAAATAGCACTGCCGCCCGCGATCTGCGCGGTGACGCCGTCGGAGCCGCCAGCCAGCACCGTGCTGACGTCGTAGGTCGAGGTGACATGCGCATTGTTCGGATTGCCGGCGGTGCCGCTCGCGACGGCATCGCTGCCGTGCGAATTGCTGGTGCTGTTGTTGACGGCCGTGATGGTGCCGTTGTTGTGGCCATTGCTGTCGCGCTGATCGAGCTGCCCGGTTTCCTGCTGCTGCGTATCGGCATCGGCGGTGTTGGAGCCGATGATGATGACGCCGACCGTCGCGCCGATGCCGACGCTGCCGCCAACGCCCGCGGTGACCGCGTAGGACAACACTTCCTTGGTGCTGAGCGCATCGACATTGATCGCGCCGGAGGAATTCAGGTCGCTGTTGTTGATTTCCGCAGTGGTCTGGCTCTTGAAGACGAGCACGTTGGCGGCCGCGCCGATACCGACGCCGGAGCCGCTGGCGCCGATCGCGATCGCACCGGCGATCTCCTTGATCTCGACATCCTCGTTCGCGCCGACGGTGACGGCGCCGGCCGCACCACCCGTCGGCGATCGCAGCGTGGTGTCGTAGACACCGGCGATGGTGGTGTTGTTGGCGATCTCGATGTTCGCCATGCCGGCGATCGCGGCCGATCCGGTCGCGAGCGAGCCGCCGACCGAATAGGCCTGGAAGCGATCGACCGTGTTGGCCTCGACGTCGAGCGCGCCGCTCAGATTGAGCGCGGTCGTGTGCGTCGTGTTGCCGCCATGATAATAGAACTCGTCGCCGACATAGGCCTCGGTCCGGTTCGCCGAGACCTGGACCAGGAAGGCCGCAGAGACCGCCGCCTGGCTGCCATAGGCCGCCGAGCCGCCCGCCGAATAGATGGCGGTGGTGTCCATGGCATTCACGGTGAGCGACGACGCCGTCATCGCGCCGCCGTCGACATAGGCCTCGGTGGTCGCGGTAAAGACGTTCAGGGCGACCGAGCCGGTGTTGAAGCCGACGCCGATCGAGGACGCATCCTGCTCGGCATTAGCCTTCACGGTGACGGCGCCGACGGTCGCGGACGGCGTCGACGACAAACTGCCGACGGTCGAATTGGTGACATAGGCGAGCGTGGTGCGCGACATCGTCGTCGAGATGACAGTCGCGCCGCCACCGCCGGTGCCGGTCGGGGGCACGATGCCGGCGCCGAACGCGCCGGAATAGGAGAAGCTCGAGGCCGCGACGTCGATCTGCGGCAGCAGCCCCGCGCTGGTCAGGCGCGTGTCGATGCTGGCGCTGTCGATATAGGCGGTGGTCGACCCGCTCAGCACCGAAGTGATCGGATTGACCATGATCGAGATGCCGGTGCCGGCTGCGATCGTCATGACATTGGTCACGACGGCCTGGTGCGAGCTCGCGACCACGGCGAGGCCCTTCACCGTGTCCTGGATCTCGCTCAGATCGGGCGTGTGGTCGGTCGGCGCCTGGAAGCCGCTGAGATCGTTCGCATGCGCCAGCGTACCGCTATTGACCGACAGCGTGTCGGTCGAGCTGGTTCCGAGCGCGTCGACCTTGGTGTTTGCTCCGCTGATATACGCCGAGGTGCCGCCGGTGATCTGGTTCGTCACCATCGAGCCGGCGCCGCCGGCCGGGCCCTTGGAGATCGAGAGCGCGCCGGCGGACACGACAACGTTGTCCGTGTTGCTTGCGATCACCGCGACGTTGTTGTTGGCGATGACGTCGGATCCCTTGGTGGCGCCCAGCGCGGCACTGTCGGTGATGCTGGCAGTGACGTTGGTCCCCATCAGGTTCGTCGCGACCGAGCCTGCGAGGCCGACCTGCGAGGAGATCGCGATACCGACGGCGACGGTCGAGATCGTGGCGTTCGAGCTTGCGCCGAGGGCGACGGTGCCTGTCGAGGTCACCTTCGAACCGGTGATGCCGGCGCTGACATTGTTGGCAATATTGCTGTTGACGAGCGCCAGACCCGCGGCGTTTCCGCCATTCGGCGCGATCGCGGCGACTGCAGCCGAACCGGTGATCTTGGAATTGTCGGTCGCGTTGATCGTCACGGAGCCGGCCGACACGGTCGAACTCGTGGAGTTCGACTGGCTCTTGCCGATGCCGGCCGAAACGGTGTTGGTGATCGAGCTGATCGTCAGCGCCGCGGTACCGGCGAACTGCCCGCTGGCCGCGCCGATGCCGAGGGTGACCGACTGGATCGCCGAGGAGTCGGTTGCGGTCACATTGACGCGGCCGACCGCAGTCGTCAGCACGTTGGCAATGTAGGCCGAATGCGTCGTCGCGATCGTGTCGTAGACCAGCGAAGCGCCGATATCGTTCTTGGCGGCCTCGATGACGCCGGCGACGGAAACGATGCCGCCGCCTGGTCCGTTACCCACCCCCCCATTGAGCGCGGCCGCACTGAAGTCGACGCAGTTCTGCCCTCCGGTGCCGCCGTGGGTCGTACAGGTGTCCGACGCGAGGAGCCCGTTGTTCGACTTCTTGACCAGATTTCCGAGCGCGGTGTCCAGCGCTGACACGTCGCCGCTGTCGGCGATCACCGTGATCGACCCGACATTGATGCTGACCGTCGCACCGCTGTCGATATAGGCCGTCGTGGTCGGCGATATCTCGTCAACCACGATGGCACCGGTCAGCGAATTGCCGTTCGTCGACGCGCCGCCCGACGCCGCGCCGGCCGCGATCACGCTGGCATTGTCGGCGAGCACCTGCAACGTGTCGTAATTGGAGATCGAGCTCGAGAGGATGTGGGCGTCAGTCGCCTTCCCGCTCGTCGGATCGGAGATCGAGGCATAGGTCAGCGCGATACCGACACCCGCCTTGCCACCCGAGAAATAGAGCACGCCGCCGCCGATCGCGATGTTCGTGGTCTGGTAGGCGTCGACCTCGAGGGTGCGGTTGACCACGCCCGTCCGGCCCGTGACGGTCGAGTTCTCGATATAGGCATTGGCGCTGTCGGTAATGATGCCGACCGAGGCCGACAACGAGGCGGAATTGGCCTTCGATCCCGAGATGCCCAGCGCGACGACGGTCTCGGAGCCGCCATTGAGCGCCATGACCTTCAAGGTATCCTGATTGTTCAGCGTCGTGCCGTAGATACAGGCGAGCGTGTGGTTGCTGGACATCGCCGAGGCGATGGCGCCGCCGACGGCCACGCTGGTCGATCCCTCGCTCCCGGCCATGTTGGCCGCAGCCGAGCCGGAGCCATTGTCCAGAATGGTGTCGTTGAGCGCCTGGACCAGTGTCTTGGTGCTCACCAGGCTCGTCGTGGTGTATTTGTCGATCGTCCCGGCGTTCTTGATATAGGCGCTGGTGCCGAGCGAGACATCGCTCACCGAGGAGCTGCCGGCGAGATCGATGCTGAAGCCGCTGGTGCTCGATCCGGACTTCGCACCGACTTGACTCGCACCGGCTGCAACGCCCGCGGTACCGCCGGTTGCGGCCGACGTCACCGCCCCCGCCTTGGTCGCGAAGCTGGACACGCCCGGCTCCGAGATCGCTGCCGCGATCGAGGCCGCCGTGATGCGTCCGGACGTCGTCGCGGAAATGATCAGGTTGTCGGCCTTCACCGAGCCGCTGCCGCCGCTGGTTCCCGAGAAAGGATCGTCGACGTTGAAGGCACCGCCCCGGATATCGCTGCTGTTGTCGCCGATATAGGCAGCGGTGTCGGCGGTCGCCCCGAGATAGGCGACGGCGAGACCGACCGCCGAGTTGGCGCTGATCGAGACCGCGCCAGCGATCGACAGCATCGACAGGTCCTGGGCGGCATAGATGTTGACGGTCGGCGCCTCCACGGTCGCGCCTGCACCGATCGAAGCATGGGTCGTGTTGTCGACCAGCGCAATCGAGGTGATGCCGTTCAGCGCCAGCGAACCCTGGGCCTTGCCCGACGTCGGCGCGACACCGAAGAACTGATCGGTCGTGACGGCTTCGACCGAGATGTTGTCGTTCGCCTTCACCGTCGCATTGGCGGCGACGCCGGCGATGGTGTTGTTGGAGAGCTGGACCAGATTGAGCGAGCCGCCGAACGACGAGCCGCCGGACGTGTTGCCGATGAAGCCGAACGTGCCGATGTTGCCGGCGACGTCGATCGAGGCGGTATAGGAGTTGGCCGTGACGGCAAGCGTCGCGTCGAAAGCCTGGGTGCCGTTGTTGAGGTTGGCCGTCCACGCGCCGCTGCCGCACGACGCGACGGTGCAGGTCGCATTCAGGTTGGCGTCGGTCGCGACCCATGCCGTGGTGTTGTTGTGGACGATGAAATTGTTCAGCGAGCCGGAAATTCCGAGCGTGTCGCCTGCGTCGGCGCCTGCGTTCGCGTAGCTGGTGATGATGTTGCCGCTGACGCCAAGACTGCCGTTGAGATGGCTCAACACCTCGGTCAACCCGGCCCATTGGGTCCAGGTGTTGGTGATCGGCATCGAGGTGTTTGCAGCGACGCCGATGTTCGGCGCATTGATGGTCACGCCTTCGCCGATATAGGCATTCGAATTGTGGGTGTAGTTGCCCCAGGCCACGGCCGCGCTGACCGCGTAGGACTGGCCGTTGATCGGGCTCGAGGTGATCGCCGCCGTCGTCGAGTTGTTGCGCACGCCGACGTCGGTCACGTTGGAGACCACCGCGACGTTGCCGGTCGTGTAGATCGACGGCGCGCCGCCGTTTGGATTGGTCGCGATCGCCGCCGTGGCATTTTCGGTGCTGTTGGCGAGCGTGAGCGCCGCGGAGGCCTTGAGATTCAAATCGGCCGTGAGCAGCGTGCTGGTCATCTGCGACACGATGATGCTGGTCGGCGCGGAGCCGACGGCCAGAACACCCTGCAGGCCCGCGATCAGCGTGGGCGTGCCGGTGATGGTCGACGCCATTGTCGAGTTCGACGTGGTGTTCGAGACGGCATTGACCGTCACCGGGCCGGTCATCGGATTGGCGCTGGTTCCCAGCGATGATCCCAGCGTGGCGTTGGCGGAGGTGTTGATGTTGCTCATCGCCATCGCGCCGCCGACATTGCCGTTGAGCGCAGGATTATCCAGCGCGACCGATGTCGCCGATGTCGAGAAGCTGTTGTTGTTGGTCGCGTAGATGGCAAGGCCGCCGGCCGAACCGCTCGCCGTCCCCGCGCTCAGATGGGCGCCGGTCTCGACATTCGCGTTGGTCGTCACCGAGGCGTTGGTATAGGCGAACGTCGCCACCACGGCCGCGCTGGTGGTTGCCGCGATCGCGGCGACGTTCACCGTGGCGTTGTTGGTGGAGGTGATGTTCAGGTAGCCGCCGGCCGAAATGGTCGCGTTGCTGGCGACGTTGGCGGAAACGTTGCCGATGACGTTGCCGACCACGGCCGAAGCGCCGAACGGAAGACCGCCGCCGATCGTGGATGCGAGCACCGGATCCGCCGCCGTTTCCGACCCGGTCGCGGTGATCAGGACGTTGCCGCTCGCGGAAATATTGGCATGACCATTGATGGCAACGTTGGCCGTCGCGCTCGCGGCGACATAGCCGGCATTGACGCCGAGGTTCAGCCCGGCGACGGTCTCGCCGAGCATCGCGAAAAGACCGGCCGTCGAGCTCAGCATGTTCGACACGGCCGTCGAGGTCGCGCCGATGCTGATGTTTCCGCCGGTGATCTGGCCATCGACCGTGATGCCCGTCGT
Source organism: Bradyrhizobium sp. CCGUVB14 (assembly GCF_024199935.1). NCBI lineage: Bacteria > Pseudomonadati > Pseudomonadota > Alphaproteobacteria > Hyphomicrobiales > Nitrobacteraceae > Bradyrhizobium > Bradyrhizobium sp. CCGUVB14. Next base: position 3,983,636 of record NZ_JANADS010000001.1, on the reverse strand, counting down.
CGCATAGGCGTGGCCGGACACCAGGGTCTGGCTGGCCGTCGCCGCGAGGGTGACGCTACCGTCGGTGTAGCTGGTGCCGGAATTGACCGCCTGGGCCAGAATCTTCGCGCCGTCGACGATGGAGATCGTTTTCGCGTCGAGCTCGACATTGTTGGCATTGCCGGTCGAATGACCGTTGACGTCGAGACGGCGGGCATCGATCACGGCGTGCGCGGCGAGCGTAATCGAATTGTCCGCCTGGACGACGTAAGTCGCACCGGCGCTCAGCGCTGCGATGGCGTTGGCGACGGACGTGTTCGACAGGGTCACGCCGGCGTCGCCCTGGCCCGCATCGCCGATCACCACATCGGTCGGGTCGATCACCAGCGTGCCCGCCTTGCCGTTCGGCGCGCTGAGGTTGATGGAGACACCGCTGCCGATGTCGATGACGCCGTTTCCGCTGAGCTCGACCAGGCCCGCATTGCCCGTCTTCGAGCCGGCGTTGATCGCCGCACCGCTCTTCACGGTCAGGTCGTTGCCGGCCTTGACGAGGACACCGCCGGCATCGCCGGTTCGGCTCGCCGTGCTCAGCTTCGCATTCTTGCCGATTTCGGCGTTGTTGCCGGCCACGACCGCAATCGTGCTCGGCGTCGTGGTCTTGCTGCGCGCCGTCAGCCGTCCGTTGACGGTTGCGTTGTTGACGGCCCCGATGTGGATCGAGCCGTTGCTCACGGTGATGGCGCTGGCGCTGCGCAGGCCCTTCGAATTGACGGAGGCCGCGAACTTCGCGGCGTGATCGAGATTGGCGATGTCGCGCTGGCTTGCGCCGCCGACGAGGACGTTCTGCCCGGTCAGGCGGACGCCGTCGATGGCGTTGATCCGGCCGTAGATCCTGACATTGCCGTCCGGCGACACCGGGAACGAGCCCGCCATCAGATTGCCGACCGCCGTGCCGTTGATCGCCCCTCCGGGTCCGATCAGGCTGTCAGTGAACTCGCGCGTCGGCGTCGAGACGTTGAGGCTGCCGACATTCACCGTGCCGCTGCGGCCGACGACGAAGCCCTTGGGATCGGCGAAGTAGACGTTACCGCCGATGGCACCATTCATGTAGGAGTTCAGCGTGCCGTTGACGTAGACCGGCGCGTCGCGAACGATGTTGACCAGGTTCTGCGTGCCGGTCGGCAGCTGCAGATTGACGGTGTTGCCCTGCCCGACGCTGAACTGCGAGAACGAGTTGAAGGCGTTGACGCCCGCCACCGTCGACGTCGTGACGTTGGTGACGCCGCCGGAGGTCTGCAAGGCGGTGCCGGTGCGGCCGTCCGGAACGATGACGTTCGCCGTCTGCGCCTGCAGGCGGACGCTGAACACCGGCAGGAAGACCATCTGCATCGCGCAGAGCAGCGACATCGAACGGAAGCGTGCAAGTCCCTGCAGCATCCGTTCGTTGTTGTCTCGCCTCGCAGACGGTCCGCGCATTTCAGATCCTCTTCATCGGCATTGGCGCCGATCCACAACCGCGTGGGAGAATGATGTGAGATCGTCCCGGATCAGAACTGACCGGGCGGAAGCTTGAAGACGTCGGGGCTCTTGGCGTCGGCCACGTAGAACAGCAGCAGGCTCGTCGGCGTGAGCACGCGCTGGTTGTTCTCCTTGTTCTCGAACGTGCCCTGCAGCAGCAGGATCACCGAACGATCCTTGGCGTCGCTGCCGCGGAACATCACGATGCCGCCGTTGACGGGCATGTTGACCGCGATGGAGTCGGGCTTGAAGCCCTCGCTGAGGAAGTGCGCGCGCAGGATGTTGGCGTTGGAGAACAGCTTCTCCGCCGTCAGCGCCGCATCGGTCGCCTTGGACCAGACCGCGCCGATCTGGATCAGCGACTTGGACTTGTAGCCGAACACGTAGGAGAGCTCGGCGGTGCCGCCGCTCGGCAGCAGATCCGGAACGGTCAGCAGCACGCTATGGGTCAGCTCGGACGGATTGTCCTGCGACTTGATCGCGTCGGCCTTCGGGTTGAAATCCTTGGTCATCGCCACGCGCACGTCGGCCTCGTTCATGCCGAACTTGGCGGAGCGGAAACCGTCGATCGTCTTGGTCTTGTCGTCGGCGGGCGCCGTGGCGGCCTCGCTCGAGGCTGAAGGTGCCGCACTGGCAGGGGCTGCCGCGCCGGGCGACGCACCGGCCGCGACCGCCTTCGGCGCCGTCGCAGCCTTCTGCTTGGGCGCCGCGCCCTGCACGCCTTGAGCCGCCAGCGGCCCGGCCGCAACAATGGTGAGAAGGCCGACAAGGGCCGGGACAAGGTAGATTTTGCGCATCGTAAACCTTCGAAACAAACCTGAAACAACAGCTCAAAAATCGGCAGTTACGAAATCGGCTTCCCCGAATCGCCGTCCGCAACCGAGACGGAAATGTTGCAATGCCAGAAGGCCTTACAGGGCGTCACGGAGCAGACATCAACCGAAACAGCGATTCAGGTAGCAATACGGTATTGGGGTCCCTGTGGCTGCGAATGAAGGTTCACAAGCGCATTTTTTCATCAATTGTCGCCGCCAGGCTTTCGCGTTATGCACAACGCCAGGGACAACTTTTGCGAAACATTTCATGAGTGAACGGCCCGCACCTGCCAGCGTTGTGCCGGCGGTCGCCCGCCGCGATTTCATTCGCCTCGCGGGCGCAACCGCCGCGGGCTTCTTTGCGCTCGGCGCAACGTCGGATCGCATGCGAATCGTCGCCTCGATCACCAGCCTGTCGCTCGACGACGAGCTGACCAGACGCAACATGACCGAAAGCTCGACCACGCGCCTCGGCGCGCTGATCGCCGGCCTGAGGCAGCGTGGTTGGGTCGAAGGGGTCAACTACCGTTTCGAGGTCCGCTCGAGCTTCGGCGGTCCGGACAAGATGAAGGCCGCGGTCACGGAGCTCATCGACCTCAAGCCGGATGTCATCCTCACCGGCTCGACCGTCGAAACCGCAGCCATCATGGCGGCCACCAAGACCATCCCGATCATTTTCGCGACATCCAACGACCCCATCGGCAATGGCTTCGTCCAGAGCCTCGCTCATCCCGGCGGCAACATCACGGGCTTCACCAGCAGCACGCCCGAGATGGGCGGCAAATGGCTTCAGCTGATCAGGGAGGCCGTGCCGGATATCCAGCGCGTCGGCGTCCTGTTCAATCCGGCGAGCACGCCTCGCGCCGGGCGCTTCTACCTCGACTCCGTCGAGCAGGAGGCCGCGGCCGCAGGCGTGACCGTGGTGGTCACGCCGATCAGCACGGCCGCCGAAATCGACGGCGCGATCAGCCGTTTCGCCGAGCCGCCGAAGGCGGCGATGATCTCGCTCGTCGACAGCTTTCTGGTGGTGAACCGGCAGGCGATCGTCGCAACAGCCGCGAAATATCGCGTGCCGATGATCTATCCGTTCCACTACTTCATGGATGCCGGCGGGCTGATGAGCTACGGGCCGACGCTGGAGGTGCGCTCGGCCGATTACGTCGATCTCATCCTGCGCGGCACCAAGGCCGGCGATCTGCCGGTGCAATCGCCGCGGAAATACGAGCTCCTGATCAACCGCACCGTTGCCAACGCGCTCGGGCTGACGATCCCGTTCACGCTGCTCGTGCGCGCCGACGAGATTCGCGAGTGAACGAGGCGGTCGACCAGGGACATCTGCGAACGCCTCCGGGCCGGCTTTTCCGCAAATATCTCTACTCGATCGTCGCCCTCGCCTTTGCCGTGCTCGCCATCAACACCGGCTTCGACGTCTGGTTCTCCTATCGCGAGCAGAAGCAGCTTCTCGCCGCGACCCAGCGCGAGCAGGCCGCAAGCGCGGCGATCCAGATCGGCCAGTTCGTCGGCCAGATCGAAAACCAGATCAGATGGCTCGCCCGCCTGCCCGCAGAACTCTCGACCAACGAGGACGTGCGCCTCAACGCCATCCGCCTGATGCGCCTCTCGCCCGCGATCGCCGAATTGACCGAGCTCGATGCGCAAGGCCGCGAGCAGGTGCGGGTGTCGCGCCGCGTCGCGGACAGGATCGGCAGCAACGCCGACCATTCTTCCTTTGCGTCGTTCCGCGGCGCCAATGAAAGCCGGGCCTATTACGGGCCGGTCTATTTCTTCGGCGATACCGAGCCCTACATGACGATCGCCACCCGCGGCGTCGGCAGCACACCCAACGTGGTCGTCGCCGAAGTCAATCTGCGCTTCATCTGGGACCTCGTCGCCGGGATCAGGGTGGGCAACACCGGCAAGGCCTATGTTGTCGATCGCCTGGGCGTGCTGATCGCGCATCCCGATCTGTGGCCGGCGCTCCGCCGCAGCGATCTCTCGCGGCATCCGGATGTGCGCGCCGCGCTCGACGGAGTCGGGCCGCCGACCGGCGGCCTGGTCAAGGAGGATTTTTCCGGACAACGCGTGCTGTCGACCTATGCCACGGTCCCCTCGCTCGGCTGGCTGGTGTTCGTCGAGCTTCCGCTCAGCGAAGCCTACGCGCCGATCTACGCCTCGATCGGACGGTCGACGTTCCTGCTGGTCGCGCTGCTGGTCATCGCCGCCCTGGTGTCGCTCTGGCTGAGCCGGCGCATGACCGTGCCGATCCAGCTGCTGACACAGGGCGCGCGGCGGATCGAGAGCGGCGATCTCAAACTGCGGCTTGCGATCAGGACGGGTGACGAGCTCGAGGCGCTCGGCGACCAGTTCAACCGGATGGCCGCGCATTTGCGCGAATCCTATGCCACGCTGGAGCGGAAGGTCATCGAACGGACCTCAGAGCTCGAGAAGGCGCGCGACCAGGCGCTGGCCGAGCACGATGCGGCCGAGCGCGCGCGCAGCGTCGCGGTGGCGGCCAACGAAACCAAATCGCGCTTCCTCGCCGTGGTCAGCCACGAGTTGCGCACGCCGCTCAACGGCGTCATGGGCGTGCTGCAGCTGCTCGACGACGGCAGGCTCAGCGAGGTCCAGCGCCGCCACCTCGCAACCGCCGCCGCCTCGGGCGAAACGCTGATCGCGCTGGTCGATGCCATTCTCGAATATGCCCGGCTCGAAGCCAGCGCCGAAACGCTGGAGACGCGCGACTTCCGCCTCGACCAGCTGATCGAGACCGCCGCCGATCTGATGCGGCCGCAAGCCTTCGGCAAGGGATTGAGCTTCGACCTCGACTGCGATGCGACGATCGGCACCTCCGTGCACGGCGATCCCGTCAGGCTCAATCGCATCCTGCTCAACTTGATCGGCAACGCCATCAAGTTCACCCCGAGCGGCGGCATCTCCCTGAGCGCGACAGCCGAACGGCGGAGCGACGATACGCTGCTCCGCGTCGTCGTTCGCGACACCGGCATCGGCATCGCGCCCGACATGCACGAGCGGATTTTCGAGGACTTCGTGCAGGCCGACGACAGCATCGCGCGGCGGTTCGGCGGCACCGGCCTCGGACTTGCGATCGCGCGCCGCCTCACCCGGCTGATGCGCGGCGAGCTGACGGTGGAGAGCACGCCCGGCCAGGGCAGCGTGTTCACGCTGCTCGTTCCGCTTCGTGACGCCGCCAGCGGCATCGCGCAAGGCGCGATTGCGCCGCCATCGCGGCAGCGCCACGTGCTGCTGGTCGACGACGATCCCGTCAATTGCGAGGTCGGCGAAGCCATTTTGAACCGGCTCGGCCACCTCTGCGCGATCGCCAGGAACGGCGCAGAAGCGGTGGCGCTCGCGCGCGACCAGGCATTCGACGTCATCCTGATGGATCTGCACATGCCAGACATGGATGGCGTGGAAGCGGCCGCACGCATTCGACAGCTTTCGCTGCAGCCGATGCCGCGGATCATCGTCGTGACCGCCGACGTCTCGCGCAGCACCCGCGAGCGGCTCGCAGCCGCCGGAATCGCCAGGGTCGTCAGCAAGCCGATCCTGATCAACGCACTTCGCGAGGCGATCGAGGATGAGTCCGGGGATGGCGCGACCGACGCACCGCTTGCGGCCGGCGCATTGATCGACCGGACCTTTCTCGACGACCAGAAGGAGCTGCTCGGACCGACGCAGATCGCGAAACTCCATCATCTGCTGCAGGAGACCAGCGAAAAACTGATCGCCGATATCGCTGCGGCCGCCGCGTCCGGCGACCACAATCAGCTCGCACGATCCGCGCACCAGCTCGGCAGCGCGGCGAGCGCGCTGGGCCTCGTCCACCTGTTCGAGCGCTGCCGCGACATCGAGCTGACGGCGCCGACGATGTCGCCCGACGAATGCCGGGATGCAGCGCGCGAGCTGGCCGCGCTTCGCGAAGCATCGATCAGCGCGCTGGACAATATGCTCGCACCAGCCCAGGAACGTACGGTTACGTCCTGAAATCCTGAATCATAGGGGCCGCCCGTGCGCGCAAGATGTCTCGCCATTCTCCTCATGCTGCTCGCGCCTGCCGCCCGCGCCGAGGAACAGTTCCCGTCCAGCTTCCGGACCAAAACCATCCCGGCCAACGGCACGCAGATCCATGTGCGCGTCGGCGGCAAGGGACCCGCGGTGATCCTGATCCACGGTTTCGGTGATACCGGCGACATGTGGGCCACGCTCGCCGCGGACCTCGCGCGCGATCACACCGTGGTCGTGCCGGATCTGCGCGGCATCGGCCTCTCGAGCAAGCCCGAGAACGGCTACGACAAATGGAGCCAGGCGGCCGACATGCGAGCCGTCCTGCAGGCGCTCAGCATCGACAAGGCGGTCGTCATCGGGCACGACATCGGCACCATGGTGGCCTATGCCTATGCGGCGCGCTATCGCGACCTCACCGAGAAACTGGTCGTCATGGATGCCCCGGTGCCCGGCGTGCCGCCGTGGGACGAGGTCGTCCGCAGCCCGCAGCTCTGGCACTTCGACTTCGGTGGCCCCGACATGGAGCGGCTGGTCAAGGGCCGCGAACGCATCTACCTCGACCGCTTCTGGAACGAATTCGCGGGCACGCCCTCCAAGGTCGACGAGGCGACGCGCCGTCACTACGCAGAACTCTATGCGCGGCCGGGCGCTATGCATTCCGCCTTTGCCCAGTTCCGCGCGATCCGCACCGACGCCGAGGACAACAAGAAGGCGATCGCGACCAAGCTGTCCATCCCCGTGCTCGCCATCGGCGGCGAGAAGTCGTTCGGCAAGATGGAAGCGGTCGTGATGCGGAACGCGGCGACCGATGTCACGGAGGTCGTCATTCCCGGCGCCGGCCACTGGCTGATGGAGGAAGATCCGGCGGCGACCACCAAGGCGGTGCGCGGGTTTCTCGACGGGAAGAAATAGGACGATGAGCCGAGCTGAGATGTCTCAGTTCGGCGTTTTCCCATTAGCGCTTCCCGAGTTTGGACGACTTCCGCTTTTGACCCGTTGCGGACATTGCAGAGAATTGGCATCGTCGCACCATGGTCAACAACTGGCTTGCCGAAATGCGGATATGGGCTGTCTGTCTGATTGCTTATTGCGCTGCTGGCACGGGCGCGGTGGCCTGTGTGTCGCCGGGCACGCCAGCATCATTAAGGAGTATCCTCTTCGAACATGTCCCAACCAACATCGACGCACCGGTCGTCATCGAAGCGACTATCTATGACGCAACGGATAATGTGAGCTTCGCATATGACGGAACTTTCGTACCTGTCACACTAATGGAAGCGCGAGTAGATCGAGTGATCAAGGGATCAATCGATACCAAGTACCTCAAGATATTCGTGTACATGGATAGCTGCGCGCACGTTGGCGTCGGGCGGGGGATCGTTCTCGGAACGCTTCGAGACGATCCTCAGCGTGGGATCATGTTGGAAGCAATCCAGAAGGCCGATATGCGCGACTGGTCAAAGGAATTTTTCGCAAAACACGTAGCAATTCATGATGCTACAAAGTGCTTCAAGAACGAGTTGGGGGCCCGTGAGTGCCGCCTCTCCGGTATTGGTCCGGAATCAATTCAGCCCTGATATCCGAAGCGGGTCCGCTTCTGGCCGGAAGCAGGCAGTGAGGGCAAAGCAGAGCCCGTCTGCTCTGCCCCCGAAATCAGACATCGACTTGTTCCGCTATCGCGAGGGCGTCGTCGACCTCGATGCCGAGATACCGGACGGTACTCTCGATCTTGGTTTGCCCCAACCGGAGCTGCACGGCTCGCAGAAATGCGTCCCGAACAAGTGCGGGTCCAATCCGATATCAGCGATCCAGTGAGATAGGAGGCGGGCATACTGGCGGGTTGTCATGTGTCCAGTCCGCCGCCGACCAGTGAACAGGTATGCGCCTGACTTCTTACCGGTTGCCCGGAGGTAGTCATCGATCGCCTGGCGGGTGGATTCCGTCAGTTCAAATTTGACCGGTCGGCTGGTCTTCTTCTGTCGGACACTCGCGCGGTCGGCCGCATAGCCACCCGGGGCAACGTCATCGACTTTCAATGCTACGACGTCGCAGCCGCGAAGCTTACTGTCGATGGCAACGTTGAAAAGCGCCAGATCACGCAGCTGGCCTTCCACCTCGCGCTTGGTGCGGATTGACCAGACATGCTTTGGCCGGAGCGGCGGCTTCGCACCGACGATCTTTCCCTTATTCCAAGGAGTGCGTTTCGAGACGGCATGGGTAACGCTCAGAACATCGGTCATGTTGACCTCCTCAACTTGTGAGGCCGCTCATTTTCAGCTCGGAGCCCTTCCGATCCCTTTTCCGCTTTCAGACGATTGGAGACGTACCCGCGTCCACGTCGAGCGATGGGAGGGGCGATTTTGACCCGAAGCGGAAGCTGCGCTTCCGATCCAATGCCGCCTTCTACCGGAAAAAACAGTCAGGGGGAACTCGGCGTAGTGGTCGGAGCATAGTGATCGAAACACATCGTGAAAGATGCACGCCCGTGGCTCATGGAGCGGAGATCATTCACGTAGCCGAACATGTTCTTGAGCGGCACCATCGCGGCAACGACGGTGGCATCAAAGCGCGTATCAAGTCCCCGGATGATCTGCCCTTGCCGCGAGTTCAAATCAGAGATGACTGTGGGGATACAATCCGCCGGGCCGACCACCTCTACCCTCATGATTGGCTCGACGCTCAAGAACCTCTCCGCCTGTAGAATGGGCCAGCTTCATTCAACCGAAGGTTAGCAGTCATAGCTTGAACGGTCTACCATGGCCCGCTTGTGGCCCTTAGCCGAACCATCCTTATCCGGTTGTAAGGTCGGCTACCGGCGGTAGACCGGACGCCGGATGACGCTTGTCTCAACCGCCGCTTATGACCCAAAGCCGACATTGTTAGCGTTTAGTAACGGCTGCACGAAGAATGCTCTGCCTTCGATTTTAGCTTCCTTGAGATGAGCCGTGCAGAGTGTCGCCTGCGCATATTGGCAATGACCACGAAGATGAGAACAAAGGTCGCGATCTCGGTGCTTCTGATCTTCGGTGTGGTCGTTCTGAGCCATGCGTACCTTCGTGGCTACCAACCGTTCACCTCTCAATTTGTGCAAACTTGTGATAGAGCAATCAAGGAGAGGCTAGTGGTTCCGTCCACCTATGAACGGCTTGGTGTGGACGAGTCCCGGAAAACAATCACTTTTGACGAGTTCTTTACGGACCCGCTGCGGGCTGCGTCCGAAGCGACCAGGAAAGCGATAGTTCAAGTCGCGCGAGTGTCGCCGGTTCAATATGTTGCGCTTATCGACTATGAAGCTCAAGACTCTGCCGGAGCCATCATTCGTGAAAGGGCAACATGCACTTTCAGCTCACTTGATGGGAGCGACATGCCTGAACGTACATATTGGGTACAGATCGACGGAGAACATAATGTGGCGTGGGCTGCGAGGCAGCCGAACGCGGCCACTGTCCTGCGGCGCGTAAACCGGTGACTGGTGGTCGGCTTTTGGCCCGAAGCCGAAGTCGCCACATGCCCAACTTCCAACGGCGGGTTGGGTCGGTCGGACATCGGCAGCCTCAGTGCCCCTCCTCCCGTCCAAACCGCTCCACCAGAAAATCAATGAACAGCCGCACCTTCACCGACAAATGCCGCGTCGGCGGATAGACCGCATAGAGTGAAAGAGGCGGCGCGGAATAATCGTCCAGCACCGTCCGCAGCTCGCCCTTCCTCAAAGCATCGGCGGCGATGAACTCGGGCAGCAGCGCAAGCCCCCTGCCCTTGATCGCGGCGTCGCGCAGCACCTCGGCATTGTTGACGCAGAGCGACCAGGCCGGCTGGATCCAGTGATCGCCATCTTTGCCGGTGAGCTTCCACTGATTGCCGGTCAGCAGGAAGCCGTAGGTGAGCGAGGCGTGCTCGCGCAGATCCTGCGGATGCTTTGGCGTGCCGTGGCGCGCGAGATAATCCGGCGAGGCGCAGATCATGCGCGCTACCGGCATGATTTTTCGCGCGATCAGGCTCGAGGATTCCAATTCCGCAATGCGCAGCGTCACGTCAAAGCCATCCTGGACGGGATCGAGCAGGTCGTCGCTGAGCACGATCTGGAGCTGAAGCTCCGGGTACGCCTCCATGAACTCAGCGAGAACGGGCCCGAGCCGCATCGTGCCGAACGACATCGGCGCGTTGACACGCAAAAGCCCGCGCGGCGCCGACTGCGCCTGCGACACCGCCTGGTCGGCGGCCTCGATCTCCGAGAGGATGACGACAGCCCGCTCGAAATAGCGCTGGCCGTTCTCGGTCGGGCTGGCGTGGCGGGTGGTCCGGTTCAAAAGCTGGACGCCGAGGCTCTCCTCGAGGTCGGCGATGTATTTGCTGATCGCCGAGCGTGACAGCCGCAACTGCCGGCCGGCCTCGGCGAAGCTGCCGCTCTCGACCACCTTCACGAAGGCCCGGAGGCTGGCGACCTTATCCATGGGCCCGCCCCGTGGATTGTTTCCAAATTGTAGACATAGCAGTCATATTTGCATGGATTGTCTCCAATCCAAAGCGGAACGATATTTCCTCCCAGAGCAAGACCCGCTCCCCGATTTTCAGGAGGACGACCATGTCTGGACTGCACCATGTCACCGCGATTGCCGGCGACCCCATCCGCAATTTCGGCTTTTACACCCGGGATCTCGGCCTGCGCTTCGTCAAGAAGACGGTCAATTTCGACGATCCCGGCACCTATCACTTCTATTACGGCGACGAGACCGGCCGCCCCGGCACCATCCTGACCTTCTTCCCGTGGGCCGGCGTGTCGCCGGGCCGCCGCGGCGTCGGCGAGACCCATCAGACCGCCTTCCGCGTGCCGCAGCGCTCGCTCGGCTACTGGACGCAGCGCTTCATCGAGAAGGGCATCGCTTACGAGGCGCTGGAAAAGCGCTTTGGCGAATCCGTGCTGCCGTTCACCGATCCCGACGGCATGGCGCTCGCGCTCGTCGGCGTACCCGGCGCCGAGAACGAGCCCGGCTGGAGCAATGGCGACGTGCCGGCCGAGCACGCGATCCGCGGCTTCCACGGTGTGACCTTGCTGCTCGACAGCGCGGCGAAGACGGCCGCCGTCCTCACCGACGTGTTCGGCTTCAAGGAGACCGGGCGCGAAGGCTCGGTGATCCGCTTCAAGGCGCCGGGCGACGTCGAAGGCAGCGTCGTCGACATCTACGAAGCCAAGGGCTTTTTGCGCGGCCACCAGGGCGGAGGTTCGGTGCACCACATCGCGTTCCGCGCGGCCGATGATGCCGAGCAGGGCAAGATGGCGCAAAAGCTCGTCAGCAATCACGGCCTGCACCCGACCGAGCAGAGGGACCGCAACTACTTCCGCTCGATCTACTTCCGCGAGCCCGGCGGCGTGCTGTTCGAGATCGCGACCGATATCCCCGGCTTCGCCGTCGACGAACCCGTCGCGACGCTCGGACGCGACCTGAAGCTGCCGAGCTTCCTCGAACAGCATCGCAAGCAGATCGAGGGCGTGCTGCCGAATTTGGAAGAGACCGCGTCATGACCGACTTCATCCATCGCTTCGAGCCCGCGACCAGCGCGGGCTCACCACCCCTGTTGCTGCTGCACGGCACCGGTGGCGACGAGAACGATCTGCTCGGCCTCGGCGGGATGATCTCGCCCGGCTCCGCCCTGCTCTCGCCGCGCGGCCGCGTGCTCGAGCACGGCATGCCGCGCTTCTTCCGCCGCCTGGCCGAAGGCGTCTTCGACGAGGAGGACGTGCGCCGCCGTGCGCTCGAGCTCGGCGGCTTCGTCGCCGACGCACGAAAGCAATACGGGATCGCCGTACCGATTGCGGTCGGCTTCTCCAACGGCGCCAACATCGCAGCCGCGCTGTTGCTGCTGAAGCCGGAGGTGCTCGCGGGCGCGATCCTGCTGCGCGCGATGGTGCCGCTGTCGGATCCGCCCAAGGCTGAGCTTGGCGGCAAGCCCGTTCTGTTGCTGTCCGGGCAAGCCGACCCGATCGTGCCGGCAAGCAATTCGGCCAAACTTGCGGCGCTGCTGTCGGAGGCAGGCGCGCGTGTCGACCACAAGGTCTTGCCGGCCGGCCATCAATTGTCGCAAGCCGATGTCACGCTCACCCGCAACTGGATCGGCAGCGTCGAGGCGAAGGCGGCATGAAGCAATGAGAGGCGCATCGTCTTCGGACGGTGCGCCGTCTTCAGTTAAACTAACCCTGTTCGCTTGAAGCGGAACGCATTTGGTTGAATCGGTGCGCACCGAGAGCTCGGATCACCTCTCCCGCAGGGAGAGGTCGGAGCGCATCGAAGATGCGATCCGGGTGAGGGGTTCTGGTTTCACTGGGTGCCGCGGCCCCTCACCCGGATTGCGCTGGACGATGCTTCGCATCGCCGGGCGCAATCCGACCTCTCCCCGTCGGGGAGAGGTGACGGTGGACGCCGATCGAACCCGACTCCGTCGCGCCTAAGCCGCAACGTTCGACAGGAAGCGATCCACCGACGAACGCAACTGCGTGGCCTGGCTGGACAGGTCGTGAGCCGTGGCAAGAACGACGTCGGCGGTGCGATTGGCGTTGTCGGTCGCCTCGGCCGTTCCGGCGATGCTGCGCGCGACCAGGGCGGTGCCCGACGCCGCCTGCCCGATATTCCTGGAGATCTCGCCGGCCGCCGCGTTTTGCTGGCTGACCGCAGCCGCGATCCTGCCGGTGAAGCCGTCGATATCGCCGATGATCAAGGCGATGGCGCCGACATTGTCGACGGCCTCTCGCGTCGCCGACTGTACCTCGGTGATCTGGCTCGAAATCTCCTCCGTCGCCTTTGCCGTCTGCGTCGCCAGCGCCTTCACTTCCGACGCGACGACCGCAAAGCCCCTGCCCGCTTCGCCGGCCCGTGCCGCTTCGATCGTGGCGTTGAGCGCGAGCAGATTGGTTTGCCCGGCGATGGTCCTGATGAAGCCGACCACCTCGTCGATCTGCTGGGCGGCACTGGCGAGCCTGCCGATGGTCTGGTTGGCGGCTTCCGCCATGCCGGATGCACGCTGCACGATGGTGGTCGCATCCGCCAGTTGGGACGTGATGGCCTGGACGGATTGGCCGAGCTGACTTGCAGCTGACGCCACCGTCTGAACGTTCGCGGAGGTCTCCTTCGCCGTCGAAGCCGCCTCGTTCGACTGCGTGCCCGCATTCCTTGCGGCGGAGGAAAGTCCCTGTGCGGTGTCCGTCAACTCGCCGGTCATGCGAGCGGTGTTGCTCATGACCTCGCTGAAAGCGGAACGGAAGGCATCGATCTCGGCCTCCAGACGCTGCCGATGACCGGACTGCTCCGCACTGCTCTGGTCCTTGGCAGCGATCAATGCCAGATCGTCATCGGCACGGGTCTTCAGGCTCGCCTGCATGACAGCGAGCGACTTCAGCAGGCGGCCGAGCTCATCGCGACGACGCACCGCGATATCATCGGTGAAATTGCCGGCGGCGACGCGTTCGGCGACCCGAACCGCCGCAGAGATCGGCCGGCTCATCGAGTACGAGAATGCGAGCGCGATCATCAGCCCGATCGCGACGGTTCCGACGGCGACCGACAGCATCGTCGTGCGGGCTGCCTCCACGTCTTTCTCCGCCGCCATCCGATATTCATAACCGTACGCGGCCACCAGCTCGACCAGGTCGTCGATCGAGGCCATCAGCCGATCGCCTTGCTCCGCCAGCAGGAAGCTGGTCGGGATCTCCGTCGCGCCGCCGGGCGACGGCTTCAGGATTTTGAGCGCGGCGGTCGACCAGTCCTTGAGCTGGCTTTCGGTCTTCTCGCGGGCAGCAGAAACGCTGGGCGTCGCCGCGCGTTCACGCACGACGTTCAGGTCCTCGGCGCTCTCGCGGATCAGCGACTCGAACTTTGCGACTGTTTCGCGGGAACTGCCCGCAACCAAGCCACGCTGAAGCATCAGGCGCGCCTCGTGCAACGCCGCGTGAGCGGAACGCGCGTGGTTGATCCCCATCAATGGGCCGTCATAGAGACGGACCACCATGTCGCCGGAATTGGCGATGGCGCGAATACCATAGAAGGCGATGCCGCAGGCCAGGAGAAGCACGACACTGAAGGCACCGAAAATCTTGTAGCGTATCGACATCGTCAATCTCCGGCGCTTCGGTTAGAGCGTTTTCGAGCGAAGTGGGTACCGGTTCGCGTCCAGAAAACGCGTCAAACAAAAATTCTAGTCGGTCACCTTGACCATCATCTTCATGCGCGGGTGAATGGCGCAGATCACCTGCACATCGCCCGCTTCCTTGAAGGTGACATCCGTCGAGGTGCCGGGCGCCTGCGATCCCAGATTGAACTCGTTGCCCTTGGTGGCGGACATGATGTTGTGCGGAACGGTGTCGTCGTTGAGGAAGGTGACGGCGTCACCTTTCTTGACCGAGATGCTCTCGGTGGAGAAAACCCTCCCCTGCTGGTGGATCACCTCGGTGGCGGCATAGGCGCCGACCGAGAAGCCGGCGGCGATCACGCAAGTAAACAGAGCGATTGTGCGCATGGAAGTATCCTTCGAGTTCAGCGTGGGAGGACCGGCACGGCCGTGGGTTCGAGATTGCTGGTCAGCGTCTTGAGGAATGCGACGAGGTCGGCCTTGTCCTGCGCTGTCAGCTCGAGCGGACGCATGAGATCGGATCGGCTCGGACGGTCCACGCCGTCATGATCGTAATGATCGATGACGGCTTCGAGCGTGGCGAGCGAACCGTCATGCATGAAAGGACTACGACGGTCGATCTCGCGCAGGCCCGGCGTCTTGAACGCGTGCTGCATCTTGATGACATCACGCAGATATTCGCCGCGGCCGATATCGCTGCTCGGCAGCCCGATATCCTGAAAACCCTCATTGGTGAAGTTCCAGCCCTCGTGGCACGCGGCGCATTGCGCCTTGCCGTTGAACACGGCGAACCCGCGCTTGGCCGCTTCGGAGATGGCCTTTTCGTTGCCTTCGATCCAGGAGTCGAACGGCGCGCGCTCCGAGACCACGGTGCGCTCATAGGTGGCGATCGCTTGCGCCAGCGTCTTCGCTTTCAAGCCCTGCCCGGGAAAGCTCTCCTCGAACATCGGCTTGTATTCGGGAATGCTCGCCAGCCGCGCCATCAGATCGTCGAGCTTCATGTTCATCTCGCCGGGCGACTGGATCGGACCGAGCGCCTGCTCTTCGAGCGTCGGAAGCCGTCCGTCCCACATGAAGATTGCGCTCCAGGCAGCGTTGACGATTGTCGGCGAATGACGGCCGAGCTTGGCCATGCCGTGACCAACGCCGACCGCGAGCCCGTCGCCCCAACCGAAACCGGGACTATGGCAGCTTGCGCATGACTGCGCGGAGCTCACCGACAGGCGCGTATCGAAATAGAGCTTCTTGCCGAGAGCGGCCTTCTCGGGCGTATACGGATTGTCCTTCGGAAACGGGATCGAGGCGGGCCTGCGGTACTGCGACTTCAGCGCGTCGATGCCGCTCGGCGCCTTCTGTGTGATCTCGACCTTGCGGCTTTCACCGACCACGGCTGCGCCATAACCGATCGTGCTGAAACCGAGAGCGCCGAGCACGGCCGATGCGATCGTTCCGGCAACAATGCACGCGCGAAAGGAGCCCGGCGCCGGCATGCAAATTCCCCCCAGAAGGGTGTCATTTGCGACACCGAAAAATCCGCAACGAAACGAATCCGTTCAGAAACATGACGAACGTATCGGCAAATCATTAAATAAGAATGGTGCGGCCTTGTCGATTTTCGGCAATTCCGCAAGCAGAAAGTGCAGGAAGAATCGGCAACAACCGGGACGTGGCGCGGTATCGATGACAGGACGAACGACCGGGCAGCCGTGTCGCATTCACTCGAACCAGCCGCGCCGCTTGAACCAGATCAAGGGCAGCACGCCGCTCGCGATGATGGCGAACAGCGACAACGGACAACCGAACGTCCAGCTCAGCTCCGGCATGTTCTTGAAGTTCATGCCCCAGACACCGACCACGATCGTGGGCGGCACGCCGACCACGGAGACGATCGTCAGGATCTTGAACAGCTCGTTCTGCTGGATGTTGATGAAGCCCAGCACCGCATCGAGCAGCAGCTGGATCTTGTCCGACAACCGCGTCTCGTAGTCGTTCAGCGAAGCGACGTCCTTCGAGACCGCCTCGAGGCGCTTCTTCGGCGCCGCCGTAATCCACTCGCTCCCGACATTGTCAGCGTAGGACGCGATACGCCCGACGCCGAGCAGGACATCGCGCGCCTTGGCGAGACGATCGGCCAGTTCGCCGATGTTCTCCAGCGCCTCGCGCATCCTGCGGCTGGAGCGCACCGGCCGCTTGGTGCGAATGAGACCACCCTTGAAGACGCCGCGCGAGAGCTGATCGACCTTCGCGCCGAGGTGCTCGAGCGCATCGGCGCCGCGGTCGCATTGAGGAGATCCGCCCAGATGATCTCCGAGGGCATTTCCGCGCCGATGCCTTGCCAGTCATCGGACGGCCATCTGTGCAGTTTCAGCAATGACCGAACTCCGTCTGCCCTCGCGCCGGATCGCACGGCATGCGGCCATCCTGCGCCGGGCTAACGCATGAGGGTTCCAATCGTTCAACGTCGGGGATCAACAGAAGCGGCGCTGCCGAACGCACATGGGCGGCGGCCTTCTCCGATGAAGCCATCATGCCCCTGTTTTGCCCGACGGGTCAAATCCACCGCGGATTCGCGGCTGCCACCGAGCAGTCGCGCAAGCCGTTGAAAGCACTGGCCCCGGCTACTGTGCATGGGGTTGTTTTGCAGATTTTGTTTTGATGCAGCCAAACAAAATGGCCTCTCCCGATGGGAAGAGGCCAAAATTGCGACGTCGGATTTGACTTCGGTGACCAGGTCTATTCCCAGGACCAGGCCGAGAAATCGTTCTCGAACTGCGGGACTTCCTTCCACACGCCCTTCAGCTTCTTGTTGATGACCGTCGGCCATTGCGGCTGGAACAGGAAGCCGGCCACCGCGTCGGTCGCCAGCATCTTCTGGGCATCGCCGAGCAGCTTTGCGCGGCCGGCTTCATCCGGCGTCGACACGATCTGCTTGTAGAGCGCGTTGAAGGCGTCGCTGTTGTAGCCGAGATAGAAGTCGGGCTCGGTCAGCTTGACGAGATCGAACGGCTCGACATGAGAGACGATGGTGAGGTCGTAATTATGCGGCCCGTTCGGAGCAAAAGCCTGCGACAGCCACTGCGCCCACTCGACGTTCTCGATCTTGGCGTTGATGCCGACCTTGGCGAGCTGGGCTGCGAGGATCTCGCCGCCCTGCCGCGCGTAAGGCGGCGGCGGCAGCTTCAGGCTGAGTTCGAGCGGCGTGGTGACGCCGGCTTCAGCCAGCAGCTTCTTCGCCTTCTCGGGGTCGTAAGGGTTGACGGCGGTGGTGTCGACATAGCCGAGCGAACCCGGTGTGTAGAAGCTGCCGATCGGCGTACCGAAACCTTCGACCGCGCCGTCGATCATCGCCTTGCGGTCGATGGCGGCGAGGATCGCGCGCCGCACCCGCACGTCGTCGAGCGGCTTCTTCTTCTCGTTGATCGCGACGATCGTCTTGGCCTTGGAGCCGCCGACCAGCACGGTGAAGCGCGGATCGCTCTTGAACTGCGCGACGCCACGGGTGGTGACGCGCGGGAACGCATCGACATCACCGGACAGCAGTGCCGCGATCTGCGCGGCGGGATCGCCGATGAAGCGGATCGTCACCTTGGACAGCTTGATCGCGGACGCGTTGCGATAGTCAGCCCATTTGTTCAGCGTGAGCGAGGAGCCCTTGACCCAGGCGCCGAGCTGGTACGGCCCGGTGCCGACCGGCTGCGTCACGTTGGTCGCAGCGCTCTTCGGCTCGACGATCGAGCCGCTCGCCTGCCCCAACAGGAACGGCAGGTTCGGCTCGGGATATTTCAGCGTGAGCGCGATCGTCTCGGCGTCGGGCGCATCGATCTTCTCGAAAGCCTGGAACAGGCTCTTGTCCTTGTTGGTGCTGTTCGCGGCCGCGTTGCGCTCGAACGAGAATTTGACGGCCGCGGAATCGAAGGCCTCGCCGTTCTGGAATTTGACGCCCTTGCGCAGCTTGAACGTATAGGTCTTCAGGTCGGGCGACGCGGTCCAGCTCTCGGCGAGCAGCGGCGCGACCGAGCCGTCCTCGTTGATCTTGGTCAGGGTCTCGTAGATGTTGTAGAGCGTGACCTCAGCGATCGCGGCGGCGGCTGCGTTGGTGGGATCGAGCCCCGGCGGCTCCAGCGTCATGCCCATGACGACGCTGTCCTTCTTGCTCTGCGCCACCACCGGCAGCGGCGCCGCGGCCAATGCTGCGGCAAAAGCGACGATCGTTAGCTTCTTCAACATGCCTAACTCCCCGGCCTTCTTCTGTATTCCTGAGGCTACGCCAATCCTGCGGGCGACATTAGCCTTCCATACCCGCCTGCGGCAATGCCATCACGGCCTCCGCCTTGTGGCAGGCGGCGAGATGTCCCTCGCCCACCCTGCGTAGCAAGGGCGGAACCTCGCGGCAATGCTGGTCGGCGAGCGGACAGCGCGCCACATAGGGGCATCCGGTCGCAGCCGCCGATTGCGAGGCGATCGCCTGGGCCCCGCGCCGGTGCCGGCCGCCGCCGGCACGCGCCCGCGGCACGGCGTCCAGCAGCGCCCGCGTGTAGGGATGGGCGCAACGCTCGAACAGATCTTCGGGGCGCCCCTGCTCGACCACCCGGCCGAGATACATCACCGCGACCTCGTCGCAGAGATAGTCCACGACAGCGAGGTCGTGGCTGATCAGGATGTAGCTCAGCCCGAACTGCTCCTGCAGGTCCTGCATCAGGTTCAGCACCTGGGCCTGCACGGAGACATCGAGCGCGGAGACGGGCTCGTCCGCGACGATCAGCTTCGGCTGAGTGATCAGCGCACGCGCAATCGCGATGCGCTGGCGCTGTCCGCCCGAAAACTCGTGCGGATATTTGTCCATGTCCGCATCGCGCAAGCCGACCTGCTTCAGCACTGCAGCGACGCGGGCACGGAACGTCGTCCGGTCCGCATCATCGAGCACGGTGAGCGGCTCCGCGACGATGCGCGCAATGGTCTGGCGCGGATCGAGTGATCCATAAGGATCCTGAAATACCATCTGGAAATCGCGCCGCGCGCGGCGCAATTCATCGGGAGAGATGCGGTTGAGATCGCGGCCGAGCAGCGTGACCTGTCCCGCGGCCGGCCGCTCCAGCGCCATCACGACGCGCGCAAAGGTGGATTTGCCGGAGCCGGACTCGCCGACGATGCCGAGGCTCTTGCCGGCCTGGACCTGCACGCTGACGCCATTGAGCGCCCGCACCTGTCCCGGTGGACGGAACAGGCTTTCGCGCGGCAGCGTGTAACGCTGCTCGAGATCTTTGACGTCGAGAAGCGGAGCTGCGGTCATGCGGACAGTGCCCCGACATTCGCGGCCATCGAGACATCGGTGCGGACACAGCGCACGACATGCGCGGGGCCGACCTCGACCATCGGCGGCAGCGTCGCGCGGCATTTGTCCTCGACCAGCGGACAGCGTTCACCGAAGGCACAACCAACCGGCAGATCGGCGAGCTCCGGCACCGTGCCCGAGATCGTCGTCAGTCGTGTCCCCTTGCGCGCGCCGAGCCGCGGACGCGCGCGGAACAGGCCCTGCGTATAGGGATGGCCCATGCGGCGGAACACCTCGTCGGTCGGCCCGCTCTCGACGACCGTGCCGCCATACATCACCATCATGCGCTGCACGTTCTCGGCGATGACGCCGAGATCATGCGAGATCAGGATCATCGACATGCCGCGCTCTTCGACGAGGTCGGCGATGAGATCGAGGATCTGGCCCTGGATGGTGACGTCGAGCGCCGTGGTCGGCTCGTCCGCGATCAGGAGATCCGGCTCGCAGGCGAGCGCCATCGCAATCGTGACGCGCTGGCGCTGGCCGCCCGAGAACTGGTGCGGATAGGCATCGATGCGCTTGGCGGGATCAGGCAGCCCGACGCGGTCAAGCAACGCGATCGCCTCCCTGCGCGCCTGCGCGGCGGAATATTTCTTGTGACGCCGCAGCGGCTCGGCGACCTGATGGCCGATCGTGTGCATCGGGTTGAGCGCCGTCATCGGCTCCTGGAAGATCATGCTGATGCGGTTGCCACGCAAGCCGCAATAGTCCGCATCCGGGAGCCGCGCGAGCTCGCGTCCATCCAGCTTGATGCTGCCGGTGATATCAGCGCTGTCCGGCAGCAATCCCATCAGCGACAGCGCCGTGACCGACTTGCCGCAGCCGGATTCGCCGACGAGCCCGAGCGTCTCGCCGCGCTTCAGCGCAAAACTGACGCCGCGCACGGCCTGCGCCGGGCCGCGGCTGGTGTTGAGGCGGACGCCGAGATTGTCGACCTCGATCAGCGGCATGGTTGCGGGATCAGCCATCGTTACCGCTCCCGCGCCAGTCTGGGATCGAGCAGATCGCGCAAGCCGTCACCGAGCAGGTTGAGGCCGAGCACCGCGATCGCGATCGCCGCGCCGGGATAGACCGCGAGCATCGGCGACTGGAACAGCATGGTCTGCGCATCGTTCAGCATGCGACCCCAGGACGGCTGCGGCGGCTGCGTGCCGAGGCCGAGATAGGACAGCGCAGCCTCGGCGAGAATGGCGAGCGCGAACTGGATGGTCGCCTGCACGATCAGGATCGACAGGATGTTCGGCAGCACATGCTCGATGGTGATGCGGAAAGCGCCCTTCCCCGAGGCACGCGCCGCCAGCACGAATTCACGCGCCCAGATCGCATTGGCCGAACCGCGCGTCAGCCGGGTCAAGGTCGGGATCTGGAAGATGCCGATCGCGATGATCGAGGTCAGCATGCCCGGCCCCGCGACCGCGGCGAGCATGATCGCGGAGAGCACGGCCGGAAAGGCGAAGGTGAAGTCGGAGAAGCGCATGATGATCTCTTCGGTCCAACCGCGCTTGGCCGACGCGATCAGGCCGAGGCAGACGCCGAAGGTGAGACCGATGCTGACCGCGATGATGCCGACCAGGATGGTCGAGCGGGCGCCGGCGAGCAACAGCGAGACGATATCCCGGCCGAAGGAGTCGGTGCCGAGCCAGTGCGCGGCCGAGGGCGGCCGGAGTTTCGAGGCAATGTCGATCTCGTAGGGCGACCACGGCGTCCACACCAGCGAGAGCGCGGCCGACGCGACCACCAGCAGGCTGAGCACGCCGCCCAGCACAAAACTGCGATGGCGCAGCGCGCGGCCCCAGAACGTCTTGGCCGGCAGGGGACGCGTTGCGACCGGCGCATCAACCGAACTCGTCAGGGGCGCGCTCACAGGTCGTGTACCTTGATGCGGGGATCGATGAAGGCATAAAGCACGTCGACCACGAAATTGACGATGACGACCATGGCAGCCAGCAGCATCACGCAATTGCGCACCACGATGAGGTCTCGGTTGGCGATCGACTGGAAGATCAGGCGGCCGAGGCCCGGCAGATAGAACACGTTCTCGATGACGATGGTGCCGGCGAGCAGGTTGGCGAATTGCAGGCCCATCACCGTCATCACGGGGATCATCGCATTGCGCAGCACGTGGCTCCACAGCACCTCGCGCTTGCCGAGCCCTTTGGCGCGCGCGGTGCGAACGAAATCTTCGCGCAGCACTTCGAGTACGGCCGAGCGGGTGACGCGGGCGAGGATCGCGGCCTGCACCACGGCAAGCGAGATCGACGGCAGCAGCAACGATTTGACGCCGGGCCAGATACCGTCATCCCAACCGGCGAAGCCGCCTGCCGAGAGCCATTGCAGCCGCACGGCGAACAGGAGGACCAAGAGAATCGCAAACCAGAAGTTCGGCAGCGCGATTCCGATCTGGGTCAGCGACATCACGCCGACGTCGCCGAGCTTGTTGTGGTTGGCCGCGGTGTAGATGCCGGCCGAGAGCGCCAGCACCACCGTGATGAGCATCGACATGATCGCGAGCGGAATGGTCAGCACCAGCCGCTCCGCGATCAGGCTGCCGACCGGCGTGCCGTAGACATAGGAATTGCCGAGATCGCCGACGAGCAGCCCCTTGATCCATTGCAGGTAGCGAACCGCCAGCGGCTGATCGAGCCCGAGCTTGACGGTGAGCGCGCGCACCGCGTCGGCCGAGGCGTCGGCACCCATCAGCATCTGCGCGGCATTGCCCGGCAGCGCGTCCAGCACCAGGAAAATGATCACGGATGCGCCGACCAGCGTCGCCAGCAAAGTCAGGACACGTCGGAGGACAAATACGCTCATGCGCGGTCGGGGTCAGGGCTCATCGGCGGCACGATCAACATGTCCGGACGCCCGATGCAAGAGTTTTGCCGCATGCGCCCCATCTCAGCCCGGCCGGCGGCCGAGCAGGTCGGCCGAGGCCTCGAACAGCGCGCTGACGCGCAGCAATTCCGCATCGGCCCGGAAGCGGCCGACGAGTTGGAGCCCGATCGGCAGGCCGTCGCGACCAAAGCCGCAGGGCAGACTGATCGCAGGGTGGCCGGTCATGTTGAACGGCATGGTCCAGGGGAACCAGTGCGGCCGGACGCTGTCAAACTGCGTCCCATCGATCTCGATGGTGCCGAACAAATCCTGGTCGATCGGCAGCGCCGTGCGGGTGATGGTTGGCATCGCCAGAAGGTGCCCGCGCGCAAGCAGGGATTGCACGCGACGAAACAACGCCGTTCGCGCGAACATCGCCTCCTGATAGTCAACGCCGCTGACATTGGTCGCAAGCGCAATCTGCTTGACGAACGCCTCGCTGAGGACGTCGCCATGCTCTGCTACCAGCTTCGAAAACCGCGAACGCCAGACGGTGTGGTTGATGGCCCGCCAGATCGGCTCGACGTCGTACCCTTCGCCGGAGAATTCCTCGAGTTCGGCACCCAGGCTCGCGAGCCGGTCCAGGCTCGCCTTGAACGCCGTGGCAACATCCGCCGACACCGGTCGTCCGGGCGGCGACGCGCAGAACAGGATCTTCTGGCCACGCAGGTCGCCGCGTGGCGCGGCAGTGCCGATAAAGTCAGGCACGGGCATGCCGATCGACCAGGGATCACAGTCATCCTCGCCCGCCATCGCCTGCATCATCAATGCGGTGTCGGCCACGGTGCGCGTGGTCGGCGTGACATAGGTTTGGTTGCCGAATGCATCGAGCGCCTGGCTGTGCGCGATCACGCCGTTGCTCTGCTTCAAGCCCACCACACCGTTGCAGGCTGCGGGAATCCGCGTCGAGCCGCCGCCATCGGTGGCGATCGCCAGCGGCGCGATGCCGCTCGCCACCGCAACGGCAGCACCACCGCTGGAGCCGCCGGACGAACGCTCCGCACTCCACGCATTGCGGGTGCGGCCGAACAGCGGTGAATCGGTCAGGCACTTGCTGCCGAACTCCGGCGTCGTGGTCTTGCCGATCAGGATCGCGCCCTCGCTGCGCAGCTTTGCGACCGCGACGGCATCCTCGGTGGGGATGTTGTCCTTGTAGGGAACGGCACCAAAAGTCGTCTTCACGCCGCGGGTGTTGACGATGTCCTTGACGGTGACGGGCAGCCCATGCAGCAGGCCGAGCGGTTCGCCCGTCATCACCTTCCGTTCGGCTTCGCGGGCCGCTGCCATCGCCTCGTCGCCACAAAGCGTGATGAAGCAGTTCAATTCAGGCTGGAGCGTCTCGGCGCGCGCGAGCACGGCGCCGACGATCTCGACGGGGGAGATCTGCTTGCTCGCAATCAGATCACGCAACTCGGTCGCGGACAGCAGACAGGGATCGCCGTTCATCGTCAGATCATGCTCCGAAGCGGACCCTCGTTGGCCCAATGCATTGACAATGAGAATGACAGTTTTGTTAACTCGGCGTCCAATACGATTTTGGTGATCAACCCATACGTTTTCGGTATGCCTATGGATCTACGCCGTCTCCGCTATTTCGTCGCCGTGGCCGAGACGCGCAGCGTCGGCAACGCTGCAGAGCGGCTGAGGATGGCGCAACCGCCGCTCTCGGTCCAGATCCGCAAGCTCGAGGCCGAGGTCGGCGCGCCGCTGTTCCACCGCGGGACGCGCGGTATGGATCTGACGGACGCAGGCCAGGCCCTACTCGCACGCGTCGGCGAGGCGCTGGCGCTTGCGGCCGACGGCATCGAGGCCGCACGTGCGGTCGCAGCCGGTCGCCGCGGGCGAATCTCGGTCGGCTACATGTTCGTGCTGGCGAACGCCGTGCTACCGCGGCTGATCCCCGAGCTGCGGCGATCCATTCCCGGCGTCGATCTCGATTTCGTCGACCTCAGTGCGTCGACGCGCGAGGCACGTTTGCTCGACCGTAGCGTCACGGTGGCACTGTGCATGCCGGCGATCCACCACCCTGAAATCCAGGTGGCGCAGATCGGGACGCAGCGCTTCATGCTGGCAATGCCGAACCGCTCGCCGCTCGCGCGTCTCGGCGCCGTGCCGATGGCACGGTTGCAGGGCCGTCCCCTGGTGGCGCTGCCGCCGCCGGAGCGGGACCCCGCCTCTTCCGCGGTCGCAGCCCTGCTGCGGCGGCACCAGGTCGTGATGCCGATCGCAAGCCGGGTGGAGACGGTGAATTCGGCGATGAGCCTCGTCCTCGCCGGCGAAGGTTTTGCGATCCTGCCCGCCTGCGCCAGGCTCGGCGCGCCACGGGGCATCGTGTTCCGGCCGCTGCGCGACGCTGCCGATTCCATCGACATCGCGGTGTGCTGGCGGCGGGATTCGCAGAGCCCGCTGATCCCAAAATTTCTGAAGTGCGCCGAGAAAATCGTCGCAAAGCTGTGAGGCAAACTACCAGCTCCAGCTGATCTCGCGGCTCCAGGGCGGATCGGCACCCGGGCGCGTGCAGGTCAGGCCGGCGCAGTTGGCAGCAAAGGACAGCGCGCGACGCAGCTCGTCTGCGCCGATGTCCTTCAATCGTTGCCGGACGAGGCGCCCTTGCTTGTGCAGGGCGAACAACAACGCGGCCTGAAAGCTGTCGCCGGCGCCAATGGTGTCGGCGACCTCGACCTTGGGTGCCTCGACCTCGATCTGACCTGCCTTCGCATGCCAGGCGACGGCGCCATTGTTGCCGCGGGTGATGACGACGAGGCTGGTGCCCTGCGCCAGCAGCGCGGCTGCGCGTTGCTGATAAGGCTCCTCGCCGAAGAGATAGGCGAAGTCGACATCCGACATCTTCATGAGATCGGCGCTGGCGGCGAACTCCGTCATGCGGGCGAGATAAGCCGGCTTGTCCTTGACCAGATTGGGCCGGCAGTTCGGATCGAAAGAGATCGTCGACGAAGCGCGTGCGTCCGCGATCAACGCCTTGGTCTCGGCAGCCCCCTGGTCGTTGACCAGGGTGGTCGAACCGACATGGAGGGCTTCGATCGTATTGAAGGGAATGCTCCCGCGCCGAAACGTCCAACTCCGCGTCGCGGTCTCGGCGTCATAGAAAGCGTAATGCGACTCGCCGGCGACGATGCGGACGAAGGCAAGCGTGGTCTGGTGATCGCTGCGGGTGGCGAGACCGAGCTCGACATTCGAGGCTGCGGCATGATCCGCGATCATGCGCCCGAACAGATCGGTCGAGATGCCGCCGACAAAACCAGTCGGTGCGCCGAGCCGCGCGATGCCGATCGCGACGTTGAGGCAGGAGCCGCCGACCGCCGGCATCACCGCTTCGCGGCCGTCGGGGGTTTTCGTCGGCACGAAATCGATCAGTGCATCGCCGCAGGAAATCAGCATCCGTTTCAACCCTTGGCGAGGTCAGCCATCGCGGCCCGGCTGCCGCGATCGACCTCGCGCAGCAGTTTGTAGACCTCCCGCTTGCGTTTGTGAAACACGGCCATGTCCGGCGCGGTCGGCTCGCTCTTGCGTCCGAGCGCCGACATTTTGGCCATGGTCTCGCCGATCGAGGCATAGGCCCCACCGGCGACCGCCCCCAGCATCGCAGCGCCCAGCAACACCGGCTCCTTGGTCTGCGGCAGCGCAACGGTAAGGCCGGTCGTATCCGCCATGATCTGCCGCACCAGCGGACTTCGGCTGGCGCCGCCCCCCATGATCATGATGCCGGCATGGACGCCGTGCGCGGCAAAGGCCTCGATCACTTCGGCGAGGCCATAGGCCAGCCCGCACAGGCCCGCGATGAACAGCCGCTCCATCGAACCGACATCGGTGTCGAGATCGAGGCCCGCGATCACGGCGCGCGTATCAGGGTCGGCATAAGGCGAACGGTTGCCAATGAATTCGGGAAGCACGTGAACGTCGCGGGCAAGCAGCGCGGCCCGGCTGGCATCGCCCGCGCGGGCGATGATGCGGCGCTCGAGGAACTCGATCAGGTCAACGCCCTCGCTGCGCGCCGCCGCGCTCGCCTCGGCGTGGCCGGGATGCGATTTGAGGAGATGATCGATCGCCGCGCCCGCGGCTGACTGGCCGCCTTCATTGAGCCAGAAGTCCGGCACCATGCCGGAGTAGTAGGGACCCCAGACGCCGGGCACGAAACACGGCTCTTTCGTCGTCGCCATGATGCAGGCCGACGTACCCATGATGTAGGCCAGGCGATCGGTGACATCCGTCGTTCCGCCCGATCCGTCACGGCCGCCGATCGCGCCGATGCCGCCGGCATGGGCGTCGATCAAGGAGGCGCCGACCGGCGTGCCCGGCGACAGGCCGAGATCGGCGGCGGCCGCACGCGTCAGACCGGTACCCAGCCGCGTGCCAGGGGCGACGATCTCGGTGCCGATGCGGGCGTATTTCTCGCTAACGAAATCAGACAGGCCGATGCGCTGGATGAACGGCGCGCTCCAGCCGCCACCGTCATGCGCGAGGTAGTTCCATTTGCAGGTGACGGTGCAGGTCGAGCGCTGCAACGATCCGGTCGCCCGCCAGGTCAGATAGTCCGCCAGATCGAAGAAATGCCCGGCAGCGTCAAAACTCGCACGCAGATGCCGCTTCAGCCACAACAGTTTTGGCATCTCCATCTCGGGCGAGATCGAGCCGCCGACATAGCGCAGCACGTCGTCGGCGGTCTCGTTTATCAGGCGCGCCTCGGCGATGGCGCGATGATCCATCCAGACAATGACGTTGCGCTGCTTGTCGCCGGAGGCGCTGACCGTTACCGGCTCGCCCTGGCGGTCGAGCACGACCAGCGAACAGGTGGCGTCGAAACCAATGCCGCCGACGCTGTCGGGCGCGATGGCCGCCTCCGCCATCGCCGCCCGCACCGATTTGACACAGGCCTCCCAGATGTCCTGGGACGACTGCTCGACGATGTCGCCGGCCTCGTGCCAGATCCGGATCGGATGCTTGGCGGTCGCAAGCAACGCGCCCGCCTCGTCAAACACCCCTGCTCGCGTGCTCGTGGTCCCCACGTCGACGCCAATGTAGGCTCGCGGCATTGTCGCTCCCGGAAGCTCTCGTCAAATTTTGACGCAAGCCTACCAGCAAGTATAGCCGCCATCCACCAGCACGATGCTGCCGGTCATCAGGCTCGCGGCCTCGGATGCCAGGAACAGGACGACCGAGGCGATCTCCTCGACCTGCCCCATCCGGGCCATCGGGGTTCCACCGATCCAGGCGTCGTACATTCTCGGGGTGCTCTTCACGAAGGCGTTGAGCGGCGTATCGATATAGGTCGGGGCCACCGCATTGACGCGGATGCCGCGCGCGCCCCATTCCGCGGCCAGCGACTTGGTCAGATGGTGCACGCCGGCCTTGGAGGCGTTGTAGAAGCACTGTTCCTGCGGCTTGTTGACGATGAAGCCGGACATCGAGCCGACATTGACGATGGCGCCGCTCTTGGCCTTGAGCATGTGCTTGCCGAACTCGCGGCAGCACCAGAAGGTGCCGTTGAGATTGACGTCGATGACGTTGAGCCAGTGCTCGTCGGTGACGGTCTCGGCCGGAGTTTCGCTGCGTGCAATGCCGGCATTGTTGACGAGGATGTCGACCTTGCCGTGGCGGGCCACGAGATCATTGGCGACCTCCGCCACGCGCTTGGTGTCGGTGACGTCCATGATCGCAGTCTCGATGTCAAAGCCCTTTGCCTTCAGGCTGGCCTTGGCGTCACCGGCGACCTTGCTGTCGCGGTCACCAATGATGACCTTGGCGCCGGCCTCGGCCAGCGCCTCCGCGCAGGCAAGACCAATGCCCTGCCCGCCGCCGGTGATGAACGCGGTCTTGCCGCTCAGCTTGAATTTTTCCAGGTACATGGTCGTATTCCCGTTTCTTGTTAGTTCCGAAGCGCGTTGCCGCTTGCGTCGAAGCGGTGAATGCGCGCGGGGTCCGGCACCAGCGACACCCGGTCGCCGGCGTGCAGGCTCAATTCGCCGATGTAGCGTGCCGTCAGCATTCCGAGCGGCCCGGCATCGACATAGAGAAAGGTGTCGCTGCCGAGATGCTCCGCGACCGAAATCGTGCCCTGCCAGCCGCCACCACCCTCACGTTCGATCTTGAGATGCTCCGGACGCACGCCGATCGTGGCGGCGCCCTGTTGTGCGGCGCTGTCGCCGGTGACGAAATTCATCTTGGGTGAACCGATGAACCCGGCGACGAAGAGATTGGCGGGCCGCTCGTAGAGTTCCAGCGGCGACCCATATTGCTCGATCTTGCCGGCGTTGAGCACGACGATCTTGTCGGCCATGGTCATGGCCTCGACCTGATCATGGGTGACATAGATCGCGGTGGTGCCGAGCTGCTTCTGCAGCCGCGTCACTTCGATGCGCATCTGCACGCGCAAGGCGGCGTCGAGATTGGACAGCGGCTCGTCGAACAGGAACCCCTTGGGCTCGCGGACGATGGCGCGGCCGATCGCGACGCGCTGACGCTGGCCGCCGGAGAGCTCGCGGGGCTTGCGGTCGAGATAAGGCGTGAGGTTCAGCGTCGCGGCGGCCGCCTCGACCTTGCGGTTGATCTCGTCCTTGGGCAATCCCGCCATCTTCAGGCCGAAGCCGATGTTGCCGCGTACGCTCATATGCGGATAGAGCGCGTAGGATTGGAACACCATCGACAGGCCGCGCTTGGCGGGTGGCGTGTCGACGACATTCTTGCCGTCGATCAGAATGGCGCCGCCGGTGACGTCCTCAAGGCCGGCGATCAACCGCAGCAGCGTGGTCTTGCCGCAGCCGGAGGGACCGACGAACACCACGAAGGAGCCGTCGGCGATGTCGAGATCCGCGCCCTTGATGATGTGCACCGGGCCGAACGATTTCTGCACGCCCTGAAGTGTAATCTGACCCATGATCCGGCAGCCCCTTTACTTCACCGCGCCGAAAGTGAGCCCGCGCACGAGCTGCTTCTGGCTGAACCAACCGAGGACGAGAATGGGCGCGATCGCCAGCGTCGAGGCCGCCGACAGCTTTGCCCAGAACAGTCCTTCCGGACTGGAATAGGACGCAATGAACGTGGTGAGCGGCGCTGCGTTCGAGGTCGACAGATTGAGCGTCCAGAACGCCTCGTTCCAGGCCAGGATCAGATTGAGCAGCATGGTCGACGCCAAGCCCGGAATCGCCATCGGCGTCAGGACATAGACGAGCTCGCGGCCGATGGTGGCGCCGTCCATGCGCGCGGCCTCCAGGATGTCGCGCGGGATCTCCTTGAAGTACGTGAAGAGCATCCAGATCACGATCGGCAGATTTCCGAGGCAGAGAATGAAGACGAGGCCGATGCGGGTATCGAGCAAACCAAAACTTTTGTAGATCAGGTAGATCGGCACCAGCACGCCGACCGGCGGCATCATCTTGGTCGAGAGCATCCAGAGCAGGATGTCCTTGGTGCGCTTGGTCGGCGAGAACGCCATCGACCAGGCTGCGGGAATCGCGATGAGGAGTGCAATCAGCGTCGAGCCGCCGGCGATGATGATCGAATTCATCGCGTGGAGGAAATAATCGCTGCGTTCTTGCACCGTCGCGTAGTTCTCGGTGGTCCAGTGGAAGAACAGGAAAGACGGCGGGATCGCAAAAGCCTCGAGCTCGGTCTTGAAGCTCGCCAGCACCATCCACAGGATCGGGAAGAAGATCAGGAAGCCGAAGAACCACGCCCCGATCGTCGAAACCACCACCTTCTGCGTCGTTGACTTGCGCGCCATGATTTCAGGCTTCCAGGTTGCGGCCGACGATGCGGACAAGGAAGAAGGCGACGACATTGGCGATGACCACAGCCACGAGGCCGCCCGCCGAGGCGCTGCCGACGTCGAACTGGATCAGCGCCTGCGAATAGATCAGGAAGGCGATGTTGGTGGTTTGCAGGCCCGGCCCGCCACCGGTGGTGACGAAGATTTCCGCGAACACCGTGAGCAGGAAGATGGTCTCGATCAGGATCACCACCGTGATCGGGCGCGCCAGATGCGGCAGCGTGATGTAGATGAAGGTCGAGATCGCGCTGGCGCCATCCATCTCGGCCGCTTCCTTCTGCTCCTCATCGAGCGATTGTAGCGCAGTCAGCAGGATCAGCGTCGCGAACGGCAGCCATTGCCAGGCCACGATCAGGATCACGGCGAACAGCGGCGCGTCCGTGAACCAGTCGATCGGCGTCAGCCCGACCAGCTTTGCGAGCCAGGCGAACAGGCCGGACACCGGGTGCATCAGCAGGTTCTTCCAGACCAGCGCGCTCACCGTCGGCATCACGAAGAACGGCGCGATCACCATCAGTCGCACGATATTGCGGCCGATCACCGGCTGATCCATCAGCAGCGCCAGGGGAATGCCGAGCAGGATCGTCAGAGCCAGCACCGAACCGACCAGCACCAGCGTGTTCTGAAGGGAAGCAAGGAAGGCGGGATCGGTGAGGAAGTAGCGGAAGTTCTCAAGTCCGACGAACGATTCCGAGCCGGGATCGAGCAGGCTGTAATGCAGCGTCGAGAAGTACAGCGTCAGCGCGAGCGGGACGATCATCCAGATGAACAGGAGCCCGACGGCCGGGGTCAGGAGCGACCGCGCAAGGAATTGCGTCTGCCGGGTTGCCATCCTCGGACTCTCCGCTTGGGGTGAAGAGGGCGGCCATCCATCGAGCAACGAGTGGATGGCCGCAAGTTTGAGCTCAGGGAGAGCTCAGGTTTACTTGATGTAGCCGGCGCGCTTCATCTCGCGCTCGGTGGCGGATTGCGCGGCGGCAAGCGCCGCATCGACCGTCATCGACCCGGCAAGCGCTGCAGAGAAT
Organism: Bradyrhizobium sp. CCGUVB14; assembly: GCF_024199935.1. Taxonomy (NCBI): domain Bacteria; kingdom Pseudomonadati; phylum Pseudomonadota; class Alphaproteobacteria; order Hyphomicrobiales; family Nitrobacteraceae; genus Bradyrhizobium; species Bradyrhizobium sp. CCGUVB14. Next base: position 3,952,169 of record NZ_JANADS010000001.1, on the reverse strand, counting down.
TGCTGCCCCACCTGCGTGCCGATGCCCTGGAATTCGGGGATCGCGGCATATTGCACGCCAACGTAAGGAACCGGCTTCACGGTCGGCTTGTTCGGATCAGCCGCGTCGATCGAGGCCAGCGTCATCTTGGCGAAAGGCGCGGCCTTCACATAGTCAGGGTTCTGGTAGAGCGAGGTGCGCGTGCCCGGCGGCACGTTGGACCAGCCCTCCCTCGAGGCGACGAGCTTGGTATAGTCCTTGTTGGTCGCCCAGGCGATGAACTTCTCGGCGGCTTCAGTCTTCTTCGAGCCGGCGGGGATCGCGAGGTTCCAGGCCCACAGCCAGTTGGCGTTCTTGCCGAGCCCCGTGTTGGGCGCGAGCGCGAAGCCGACCTTGTCGGCAACCGTGGACTGACTCGGATTGGTCACGAAGGACGCCGCCACCGTCGCATCGATCCACATGCCGCACTTGCCGGCGTTGAACAGGGCAAGGTTCTCGTTGAAGCCGTTGGAGCTCGCGCCCGGGGGGCCGGCATCCTTCATCAGATTGACGTAGGTCGTGAGCGTCGTCTTCCATTCCGGCGTGTTGAACTGCGGCTCCCACTTCTCGTCGAACCAGCGCGCGCCGTAGGAATTGGCCATCGCCGAGAGGAACGCCATGTTCTCGCCCCAGCCGGCCTTGCCGCGCAGGCAGATGCCGTAGGTGCCGGCATTCTTGTCGGTCAGCTTCTTGGCGGCATCGATCACGAAATCCCAGGTCGGCTTCTCCGGCATCTTGAGGCCGGCCTTCTCGAACAGATCAGTGCGGTACATGATCATCGAGCTCTCGCCGTAGAACGGCGCGGCATAGAGCTTGCCGTCGACGGAGACCGCGTCCTTGATCTTCGGCAGGAGGTCGGCGACGTCGTAGTCGGCGCCGAGATTGGCGAGCGGCACCAGCCAGCCCTTCTTGGCCCAGATCGGCACCTCGTAAGTGCCGATGGTCAGGACGTCGAACTGGCCGCCCTTTGTGGCGATGTCGGTGGTGACGCGCTGGCGCAGCACGTTCTCCTCCAGCGTCACCCATTTCACCGAGATGTCCGGGTTCGCCTTGGTGAATTCGCTGGTCAGCCCCTGCATGCGGATCATGTCGCCGTTGTTGACGGTGGCGATCGTCAGGGTCGTTTCGGCCATCGCGGGGACGGCAAGCAGTACGGACGCGCCGCAGACGGCGCCCAAAACATGTTTCACGGTGACCTCCCTAGCCCGCGCTTTTGAGCATATGCCCACGCGTTGGGCGTATGTTCGGACGAGGTGCGACGCTTGTCAAGCAGGCGCGCAGCCGTTCCCGCAACTTATGAGTGCTGCGGTGCGGGAAGGGATGACGTCCACCTACGCTGTCATGCCCCGCGAAGGCGGGGCATCCAGTACTCCGGGTCGTCAGTTGGTTTGCCCCAAGATGGGCCGCGGCGTACTGGATCGCCCGCCCCGGCGCGCAATGGCGCGCAAGGCGGGCGATGACAGTGGTACGCGGGGCCACGACCGCCGAGCGCCCTACCGCTCGAGGATCGCCCGTGCCGTCGCCTCGTCGGTGATCAGGCCATTGATCAGGCCCCCGTTCAGCGCGGCCGCGATCGCCGGCACCTTGGCCGCGCCGATCGCCGCGCCGATGGTCGTGGTCTTCGCCGGAACCTCCGGCGGAATGCTGGTGAGGCGCTTGTTGGTGCCGGCCTTGAGCAGGCGGCCCTTGGAATCATAGGCCCATCCGGTGATCTCGCCGATGGCGCCCTGCCGCATCATCTCAAACAATTCATCACGCGTGACGAAGCCGTCGACATGGACCTGCGCCTTCTGGTCCATCTGGCCGATGCCGACGAGACGGAGATCCGCCTTGGCCGCGACCGCCTTGACCTTCGCGATCGGCTCGATGCGGACCATCTTGTTGCGCTCGTCCTCCGACGACATCAGGAATGGCAGCGGCATCGGGTAATGCCGCGCGCCGGTGCGGTCGGCGAGCCGGCCGACCGTGTCGTAGAAGCTCGCCGAACCGTCGGCGGAGATGTTGCCGACCAGCGAGACGATCTGGTGGTTGGGCCGGTCGATCGGCGTGACGCGCTCGACCGCGGCGCGCACCGCCCGCCCCGTGCCGAGCGCGACGATGACGGGCGTTTCCGAACGCAGCGTTGCGTCCAGCAGATTGGCGCAGCGCTCGGCAATGCCGGCGGTCGCCTGCGGCGCCGCAGGGTCGGCCGGCACCACCTCGCAATGGCTGAGGTCAAACCGCTCCTTCAGCCGCGCGGCCAATTCCATGCAGGCGGCGATCGGATGCTCGAGCCGGAACGTGATCAGCCGCTCGGCGAGGCACAGCGACACCAGCCGCTGCGCCGAGGCGCGCGACACCTGCAGCATCTTTGCGATCTCGTCCTGGGTGTGGCCGGCAATGAAATAGAGCCAGCCGGCACGCGCGGCGTCGTCGAGCCTGGATTTTTCGTTCTCGACGGCCATGCCGGCCTCACGCCTCCCAGAAATCGCTCATGCGCGCGAAGACCCGATCGGCTCCGGCGGCGGACAATATAGCCCGGCCATCGCGTGCGCGATAATGGCCACCGCCGACAAATCCCCAGACCATCATGCCGGCCGCCTTGGCGGCCTGCACGCCACTGACGCTATCCTCGATCACCAGCGAGCGCGAAGGGCTGGCCTGCATTTTCCCGGCAGCGTGAAGAAAGAGATCCGGCGCCGGCTTGCCGTGCCTGACCATCTGCGCCGTGTAGAGCCGGTCGCCGAAATGCGGCGCGAGGCCGGTGACATCGAGCGACAGCGAGACGCGGTCGAGGTCGCTCGACGATGCGACACAGCGCGGCATCTTCAATCCGGACAGCACGGCACCGATGCCGGGGATCGGCTGGAGCGCCCCCGCAAAGGTCTCGAGCACGCGTGCCTTCAGGCGCGGAAGGAAGTCGTCAGGCAGAACCTGCCCGAGATCGCGATAGTGCTGCTCGATCGCCTTGGTGCTGCGCCCGAGGAAGAGTTCGAGAGCCTGCTGCACACTGAGTTGAAAGCCGAACTCCGCCAGCACCTCGGACAGACAGCGACAGCTGAGCAGCTCGCTATCGACGAGCACGCCGTCGCAATCGAAGATGATCAGTTCTGGCCGACCCGGGTCCATCCGGGTATTCGATCATATACCCACCTGCTGGGCAATAGCTCACAGGGAAACACGGCGTCGCGGGCTTTGTCGCGCTGGTTCAATGGGCCACCTGCCGATAGATCGCCGGCAGCGCGGCGGGCAGCCGGCTGATGTTGCCGACGATGGCGTAGCCGCCGCGGCCGAACAGCGTCGGAAAATAGGACTGTGCGGTGGCATCAACCGTCACGCCGAACACGGCGATGCCAAGCCGCCGCGCCTCCTGCACCGATTTTCTCGTGTCCTCGACCGCAAAGCGCCCCTCATAGTGATCGACATCGTTCGGCTTGCCGTCGGTCAGGACGAGCAGAAGCTTCTTGCGCTGGGGCTGGCGCGCGAGCTCGGCCGAGGCGTGGCGCACCGCGGCGCCGATCCGGGTGTAATAGCCCGGCCTCAGCGCACCGATGCGGCGCTCCACCGCCCCGCTCATCGGCTCGCCGAACGCCTTGACCGTCTCGAGCCGTACCCAGGCGCGCCGGCGCGAGGTGAAGGTCAAAATGCTGTGGTGATCGCCGCCGGCCGAAAGGCCGTGGGCAAGCACGAGCAGCGCCTCCTTCTCGACGTCGAGCACGCGATGGCCGTCAACCCACGCATCCGTCGAGAGCGAGACGTCGACCAGCAAGGTCACGGCGAGATCGTGTCCTTGCGGCCGCATCGCCACATGAACGCGATCAAGCGCGCCGCTGCCGGCGCGCAGATCGCAACGCGCCCGCACCAGCGCATCGAGATCGAGGTCGTGGCCATCGGCTTGCGCGCGCATCAATTCGTGGCGCGGCCGCAAGATCTCGAAACGGCGGCGAACCTGGCGGATGTGCCGGCGCATGCCCTCGTCGGGCGTCCAAATTTCACCTCGCTCGGACGCCACGCCGGCGAGCACGCGGCAATGATCGGGCAAATAGGACCGGCTGCGATAATTCCATTCGGGATAGGTCACCTCCGCATTCAATCGCGAGGCATCCAGCGCTTCCGGCGGCAGGTCGAGATCGAATCTCAGCCGGGTCGCGGGCTTGCCGCTGCGATGTCCAAGCATGATCTCCTCGAGATCATCGGCCGCCTTCTGCGCGTCCTCGTCATCACTGTCGTCCGCAGGACGATCGACATTGACCATCTCGGCCATCGCCAAGATCTTTTCGAAGCGGTTGAGCACAAAGGGATCCCGGCGATTGGCGCCATCGTCGCGTTCGCGGACGGCGAAACGCTTGCGCTCGTCCGGCGACGTGGCCGCGCTGCTTCCGGCCACCTCGTCATCCTGCATTCCCGCCGGTGCGAACTCGCGCGTCCAGCAATCGCCCCACAGCGGGCACGGCAAGATGGCGTGATATCCCGGCGGGGCCTCGTCCGGCAACGGACCCGTTCCCATCATGGCTGGCCACAGCTTGCCCGCGGGTGGCATATCGGCGCCGAGCAGCGTGAGCACGATCTGCTCCATGTCCTGCTCGATGCGCGGCAGCGGCCGGCGCGGCCGGGCCATCGCCACAGCCGCAGCGAGCCGGGCGTAATCTTCGGCAAGGCCCGGGCATTCGGTCAGCACCAGTACCGCGATCTCGCTGACCCGCCGCAGATTCAGGAGATCGCGCCGCAGCGGATCGGCCTCGCCGATCGTATCGACAGGTGCAAATGCGAACCAGGCCGCGAGCCACCGATACAACGCGGCGTTCAATTCCCGGTCGGCGAAGATTGCGATGCTGTCAGGCAGGAAAATGGTGGCGGGATCACGCCCGGGCTGCTCAAGGCGCTCGTCGCCAAGCCCGATGCGCTGTCGCCATCCGAGCCGGTGTCCGGTCCGGCGAGCACGCGCGCTCGCGATCTGGACGCCCGCCTCGCCACCGAGCGCACGGAACATCACGGCGATGCGCGGGCGGATATCAGCCAGCGAGACGGCGTGGTCGGCATGAACCGGGTAACTCGCGGTGCCGCCGACGAGACGATGCCAGGCCCGGCCGACGGTTTCTTCAAGCTCGAGGAAATCGAGCATCACAGCCCTCTCAGGAAATCACGGCGCGCGCGACGTCGAGCAGCGCAGCCTTGACGTCGGGATCGTCGGTCAACGGCTCGATCATGCCGGCGAGCACGGCCTCGGTGATCGACGCTCCCGCGGCAATCAAGGTGGCGCAATAGACGACGAGGCGGGTCGAGACGCCCTCCTCCAGATCATGCCCTTTCAGCGCGCGGAGCCGACCGGCCAGCGCGACCAGTGGCCGCGCGTAATCGGGCGCGAGACCGCTCTCGGCCGCCACCACCGCAACCTCCTGTTCCGGGGGCAAGAAGCCGAACTCGATCGCGACGAAGCGCTGCCGCGTCGACGGCTTCAGCGCTTTCAGCAGCGTCTGGTAGCCGGGATTGTAGGAGACCACGAGCATGAAGCTGTCGGGCGCCGCAAGCTCCTCGCCGGTCCGCTCCAGCGGCAGGATGCGGCGGTCGTCCGAGAGCGGATGCAGCACCACAGTGACATCCTTGCGTGCCTCCACGACTTCGTCGAGATAGCAGATGCCGCCTTCCCGCACCGCGCGCGTCAGCGGACCGTCGGTCCACACGGTGTCGCCGCCCCTCAGCAGGAATCGGCCGGTGAGATCGGCGGCGGTGAGATCGTCGTGACAGGCGACGGTGTGGAGCGGCAATCCCAGCCGCGCCGCCATGTGTGCGACGAAGCGCGTCTTGCCGCAGCCGGTCGGCCCTTTCAGCAGGACCGGCAAGCGATGCCGCCAGGCATGCTCGAACAGCACGCATTCATTGCCGCTGGGGACATAGGCCGGAAGCGCTGGCGCGGAGGCCGGCACGGCGTGAAGAGCTGCTTTCATGGTCCTTCTCCGGAAATTCTCTTGGGCAGGCGGCCGCGATCGTCGCGGCCGCCGTTCTCGCTTATTCGGCCGGCTGCAACGCGCCCGGGATGGTCGCCGGCTTTTCGCGGCCGGGCACCAGCACCGCCCAGACGAACATCAGCGCAGAGATCGCGACGAACACACCGGAGCCGAGCCGCACCCAGTAGAAGAAGGCGAGCTGATCCTGCACGTCCATGTAACTCTGGCCGAGCACGCGCTGGAGATGGACCTGGATCACGCCGGCAAAAGTCAGCGCGAACGTCATCACCATCATCGCCGTGCACATGATCCAGAAGCTGGTCATGGAGAGCCACTGATTGTAGGGCGCGCGTCCCTTGATCTGCGGGATTGCATAGGCCATCACCGACAGATTCAGCATGACGTAGGCGCCGAAGAAGGCGAGATGGCCGTGCGCAGCGGTGACCTGCGTGCCGTGGGTGTAGTAATTCACCGACGACAGCGTGTGCAGGAAGCCCCAGACGCCCGCCCCGAGGAATGCCATCACGGAGCAGCCGACCGACCACAACAGCGCAGCGCGGTTCGGATGCTTGCGGCCGGCCTTCCAGGTCATCTGCACCGTGAAGATCACCATGGTGAAGAACGGCGCGACCTCGAGCGTGGAGAACAGCGAGCCGATCCACTGCCAGTAGCCGGGTGCGCCGATCCAGTAGAAGTGATGGCCAGTGCCGAGGATACCGGAGAACAGCGCAAGGCCGATGATGACATAGAGCCACTTCTCGACGACCTCGCGGTCGATGCCGTTGAGCTTGATCATCAGGAAGGCGAGCACGGAGGCCATGATCAGCTCCCAGACGCCCTCGACCCAGAGATGGACGACGTACCACCAGTACATCTTGTCGACCGCGAGATTGGCCGGGTTGTAGAAGGCGAACAGGAAGAAGATCGCAACGCCCCACAGGCCGAACAGCAGGATGTTGGTGACCGTGGTCTTGCGGCCCTTGAGCGCCGTCATGGTCACGTTGAACAGAAACATCAGGCAGACCACGACGATGCCGACCTTGATGATGAAGGGCTGTTCGAGGAATTCGCGGCCCTCATGGTAGTGGAAGAGATAACCCACCACGGCCACGGCCGCCGCGCAGAAGAACATCCAGAACTGGATCTTTGCCAGCAGCGGGCTGAACAATTCGGTCTCGGTCTCCTCCGGCAGCAGGTAGTAGGTCGCGCCCATGAAGCCAATCAGCGACCAAACGATCAGTGCGTTGGTGTGAATCATCCTGACGATGTTGAACGGCAACAGCACCGACAGCGTGTTGGGCAGGACGTAGATGGTTCCGGCAAGCAGGCCGAAGACGACCTGGGCCAGAAACAGCGTCAGCGCGCCGTAGAAATACAGCATCGCGACTTTCTGGGTCTGATATTTCATCTCGATTTCTCTCTGTCTTGAAAGAAGAATGCGGGCCGGTTCAGCCGGCCTTGTTCGGCGGCCAGTCCTGGCGCTTGATCGTGCTGACCCATTGCAGGAAATCGGCGAGATCGTTGAGCTCCTGGTCGGTCAGGTTGAATTGCGGCATCTGCCGCCGCCCTTCCGCGCCCGAGGGCTGCGATTGCATCCAGGCCTTCAGCGTCTCGCGCGCGCCGGCCGGATCTTCCTTGCCGCCCCAGCGATCCCAGACATTGCCGACTTCGGGCGCGAAATAGGCGCCCTCGCCCAGCAGCGTGTGGCAGTTGATGCAGGAGTTGCGCTCCCAGACATGCTTGCCGCGCGCGACCGATGCGGTCAGGGTGGGCGCGTCGGTCGAGGTCGTGACCATGTAGTAGTGGCTGTGCGCGGTCAGCCCCAAGAAGATTGCAAAGAAAAAGGCCGAGCCGCCGTAGAAGACGTTTCGAGCCGCCGACTTGGTCAGGCGTTCAGCCATTGCCAGTCCTTTCCGTGTGAGTCGTGTCGTGAAAGAGCAGTGATGCTGTATCTTGCCGATCGGTGGGGACGGGTCTTTGTTGGGGCGCAATGAGCGCGAACGTTGACCGCGTCAGATCAAGCTGACGATCGCCGAGGCGAGCCAGGCGAACAGCACGAGGGTCACGATCCAGGCGCTGACGAGCCCGCGCCAGAGCACCGGCGCGGCGCGCAGGTCGAGAAAGTCGAGCGTGATCCGCCGGCCCTTGATGAGCGCAAGGATCAAGACCAGTGCGTTGGCGAGCAGCGGGCGCGGCAACAGCGGCGGCAGCAGGAGCGTTGCGAGCGCGAGGCCGATCAACACGATCCAGCTGATGTCAAGCCGATCCGGCATCGTCATCGCACCAGATAGAGAATCGGGAACATGACGATCCAGACCAGATCGACCATGTGCCAGAACGCGGCGCCGGTCTCGACGCCTACCGTCTCGGCGCGGCGACAGACCACGGCAAGGATCACGATGCCGAGGCCGACGTGCAGGAGGTGAAAGCCCGTCAGGAGGAAGTAGAGCGTGAAGAAGGTGCTGGTCTCCAGGCCAATGCCGCGACCGATCTCCCCGGCATATTCGGCAAGCTTGATGGCGATGAAGCAGCCGCCGAGCGCCATGGCGATGAGGAGCCAGCGGCGCGATGCCCGCTTCTCACCGGCCCGCGCGGATCTTGTCGCCCGGGCCGCGGCCCAGCCGCTGGTCACCAGCACGATCGTATTGAGCCCGGCAAGGCTCGAATCGAGCGCCGCCTGCCCCTCAGCGAACACCGCCGGATGGATCGCACGCGTGACCACGAGCGCGCCGAGAAACAGGCCGAACGCGGCGAGCTCGCTGAAGATTAGCACCCAGATCATGGGATCGCCGGGGAGATCTTCCAGAATCCCCCAACCGGTTCCCGGTTGCTCGCACTCCGCCGCCGACATCTGCTCTTCCGGATCAGGACACCGGCCAGCCATAGCTCACCGATCCAGTTCGGAATTTGTCGCAGGACAAACTGGAAGACGCTGGTGCGCGGTAAGAACCGCCTCAGCGTTTCACGGAGCAGCGAACAAGGATGAGCGAAGCACAACTCGGGCTGATGACCGCGACGCCGATCATCATCGTGTTCGCGATCGCGTTGCGGAAGATGGGTGTGCTGTCGACGGTGGCGACCGTCTCAGCGGTGAGCCTCTCCGTCGCCATCGCGACGGTGCTGTTCACGACGCAATAACAGCTTCCGGATGGGCAAGCGAAGCGTGCCCACCACTTCTCTCTCATCGGCGACAGACGGTGGGCACGGCGCGCTGCGCCTTTGCCCACCCTACGGCATCGCCGATATAGCTACCGCCGCTGATTGTAAACGTCGATGCACACGGCTCCGAGCAACACCAGGCCCTTGATGACCTGCTGGTAGTCGATGCCGATGCCGAGGATGGACATGCCGTTGTTCATCACGCCCATGATCATGGCGCCGACCACGGCGCCGCCGACGCGCCCGACGCCACCATAGGCTGAGGCGCCGCCGATGAAACAGGCGGCGATGACGTCGAGCTCGAAGCCGAGGCCCGCTTTCGGGGTCGCGGTGTTGAGGCGGGCGGCGAAGACGAGCCCGGCGAGCGCGGCCAGCACGCCCATGTTGACGAAGGTGAAGAAGGTCAGCCGCTCGGTCTTGATGCCCGACAGGCCTGCCGCCTTGGCGTTGCCGCCGACGGCATAGATCTGACGGCCGATCACGGTGCGGCGGGTGACGAAACCATAGAGCGCGATCAGGGCACTCATGATCACCAGCACGTTGGGCAGGCCGCGATAGGTCGCGATCAGATAGGTGAAATAGAGCACCGCGAGGGCCAGCACGACACTTTTGCCGAGAAAGAAGCCAAAGGGCTCGACCTCGATGCCGTGCGAGACCTCACGCGCGCGGCCCTTGGCGCTGACGTAGACCAGACCCAGCGCCAGCACCGCGCCGATCAGCATGGAGGTCGGATGCAGCGTGCCGGCCTCGGGCAGCAGTTCCGGAATGAAGCCCGACGACAGCTTCTGGAAGGTCGACGGGAACGGGCCGAGCGACTGGCCCTGCAACACCGCGAGCGCGAGACCCTTGAACACCAGCATGCCGGCCAGGGTCACGATGAAGGACGGGATCTTGAAATAGGCGACCCAATAACCCTGCGCGGCGCCGATGGCCGCGCCGACAGCGAGGCAGATGAGGAAGGCGAGCGTGTAGTCGACCTTGTAGGTCACCATGAGCAGAGCGGCGACCGCACCGACGAACCCCGCGACCGAACCGACCGACAGGTCGATATGACCGGTGACGATCACCAGCAGCATGCCCAGCGCCATGATGACGATGTAGCTGTTCTGCAGCACCAGATTGGTCAGGTTGAGCGGCTGCAGCAGCGTACCGCCGGTCATGACCTGGAAGAACAGCATGATCGCGACCAGCGACATCAGCATGCCGTAGTTGCGCAGATTGTTCTTGATGAAGCTGCCGTGGCGGCGCTCCTCGGGCAGCGAAACCGTCTTGTCGGTCATGGCTGCGATCCTCCCATCTCCGCGGCCTCGACCGCGCCGTTACCGTTGCTTCGTTCGTTGCGCATGATGGCGCGCATGATCTTTTCCTGTGTCGCCTCGGCGCCCGGGAACTCGCCGACAAAGGCCCCGTCGTTCATGACGCAGATGCGGTCGCAGATGCCGAGCAGCTCGGGCATCTCCGAGGAGATCACCACCACGCCGCGGCCGGCTTCCGCAAGCTCGTTGATGATACAGTAAATCTCGTATTTGGCACCGACGTCGATGCCCCTGGTCGGCTCGTCCAGGATCAGCACCTTGGGGTCGGTCATCAGCCATTTCGACAGCACGACCTTCTGCTGGTTCCCGCCGGAAAGCTGGCCGGTCTCCTGGTAGACGTCGGAACAGCGGATCCGCATGCGGTTGCGGTAGTCGCTGGCGACCTTCAGCTCGGCGATGTCGTCGATCACCCGCCCCGGCGCGACCTGGTTGAGGCTTGCCAGCGTAATGTTCTTGCGGACGTCGTCGGCCAGGATCAGGCCGAGCTGCTTGCGGTCCTCGGTGACATAGGCAAGGCCGGCATCGATCGCAGCTGCGACGCTCGGGAGGGAGATCTCGTGGCCTTCGAGGGCGATGCGGCCGCTGATATGGGTGCCCCAGGAGCGGCCGAACAGGCTCATGGCGAATTCGGTGCGGCCGGCGCCCATCAGCCCGGCGATGCCGACGACCTCGCCGCGCCTGACGCCGAAATTGACGTTCTTGATCACCTGCCGGTCGGGATGGATGGGGTGATAGACCGACCAGTTCGAAACCGCGAGCACGGGCTCGCCGATCTTCGCACTGCGCTCGGGGAAGCGATGGGCGAGATCGCGGTTGACCATGCTGCGGATGATGCGGTCTTCCTGGATCGGCTCGGCGCGGCAGTCGATGCCGTCGACAGTGCGGCCGTCGCGCAGCACGGTAATGTGGTCCGCGACCTTGGCGACCTCGTTGAGCTTGTGCGAGATCAGGATCGAGCCGATGCCCTGCTCGCGGAATTTCATCAGGCGTTCCAGCAAGGCGGCGCTGTCGGCCTCGTTCAGGCTCGCGGTCGGCTCGTCCAGGATCAGCATCCGGACACGCTTGGACAGCGCCTTGGCGATCTCGACCAGTTGCTGCTTGCCGACGCCGAGATCGGTGATCAGCGTATCCGGCGATTCCTTCAGACCGACCTGCGCCAGCAACTCCTGGGTACGCTTGTAGACCTGGTCGCGATCGATCACGCCGAACTTTGATGGCGGATGCGAGAGAAAGATATTCTCCGCGATCGACATCAGCGGGATCAGCGCCAGCTCCTGGTGGATGATGATGATGCCGAGCGCCTCGGAATCGTTGATGTCGCGGAAGCGGCGTTCCTCGCCCTCGAAGACGATGGTGCCCTCGTAGCTGCCTGCCGGATAGACCCCGCTCAGCACCTTCATCAAGGTCGACTTGCCAGCACCATTCTCACCGACAAGGGCGTGGATCTGGCCAGCTTCGACCGAGAAATTGACGTCGCGCAGAGCCTGCACACCGGAAAAGCTCTTGCTGACGTTACGCATCTCCAGCATGGCGGTCATTGCGTTGCGTCCCATCCGTTAGATCCCTCCCCCCGCGAACGGGGAGAGGGAAACTCGAGAGTCTTACTGGAACTGCGACTTCTTGTAGTAGCCGCTGTCAACCAGGGTCTTCTCCCAATTGTCCTTATACACCACGACCGGCTTCAGCAGATAGGACGGCACGGTTTTGGAGCCGTTCTCATAGGTCTTGGTGTCGTTGACCGTCACCTGCTTGCCGGCCAGCGCGGCGTCGACCATGTCGGCGGTCACCTTGGCGAGATCGCGGGTGTCCTTGAAGATGGTCGAGTACTGATCCCCGCGCAGCATGGCCTTGATCGAGGGCACCTCGGCGTCCTGGCCCGAGATGATCGGCATCGGCTGATCGGCGCTGCCATAGCCCACGCCCTTCAGCGAGGAGATGATGCCGATCGAGAGGCCGTCATAGGGCGATAGCACCGCGTTGACCTTCTTGTTGCCGTAGTAGGCACTGAGCAGGTTGTCCATGCGGGCCTGGGCGGTGGCGCCGTCCCAGCGCAAGGTCGCGACCTTGTCCATGCCCATCTGACCGGAGGCGACCACGAGCTTGCCGCTGTCGATATAAGGCTTCAGCACGCTCATCGCGCCGTTGTAGAAGAAGTAGGCGTTGTTGTCGTCGGGCGAGCCGCCGAACAGCTCGATGTTGAACGGACCCTTGCCTTCCTTGAGGCCAAGCCCCTTCTCGATCGATTCCGCCTGCAGCACGCCGACCTGGAAATTATCGAAGGTCGCGTAATAGTCGACATTCGGCGTGCCGCGGATCAGGCGGTCATAGGCGATCACGGTGATGCCCTTTGCTTTTGCCTGCTTGAGCACGTCGGACAGCGTGGTGCCGTCGATCGCGGCGATCACCAGCGCCTTGGCGCCCTTGGTCACCATGTTCTCGACCTGCGAGAGCTGGTTCGGGATGTCGTCCTCGGCATATTGCAGGTCGGTGTTGTAGCCGCGCTCCTTCAGCACCTTGACCATGTTGTTGCCGTCGTCGATCCAGCGCGCCGAGGATTTCGTCGGCATCGCGATACCCACGGTCGCCTTGTCCTGGGCGGAGGCGGTGACGCCTGCGGCCATCGATGCGGCACCGGCCAGCGCCAGTGCGAGAAATGTCGTCTTCAATTTCAACATGCTTCACTCCCTTTGGGTGTCAGATTGCTTCTTAGTGTCGTCGAGAACAGAGGTAAAGGTCGGCTTGGGATCTCCTATGCGAGCTTGACGTCGGGCTCCGCGCGACCGCGCGCGGAGGCTTGTAGCAGAAAGGTGCAACCGGCCTGTGGATCGGCGGCGCGCGCCTCCGCATCCATATCCTGCCAGGCCGAGGTGACGAGCAGGCGCGACAGATCGGCGCCGACGAAAGCGGGACAGCTCGCCTGCCTGGCCGGCACCCGCAACGAGCGCAGGTGCTCGCCTTGCGGCGAGTAGACATCGACACGGCCCGCGCCCCAGCAAGCGTTCCAGATTTGCCCATCGGCATCGCACACGGAGCCGTCGAGCCCGCCGATGCCGGTGTGGCGCAGCAGCACCTCCGACTCGCCGCGCGGCAGGCCGGTGGCGGGATTGAGCGGCACCGCATAGAGCACGGCGCGCGCGGTATCGGTGAAATAGCCGGTCGCGCCATCGGGCGAGAAGCAGATCGAGTTGGGAATGCTGATGCCGGGAAACAGCGTCGAGATTTTACCGCGGTGCAATGCGTAGATCGCGCCCGCCCCCCGCTCGGCCTTGCGTCCCATCGTGCCGATCCAGAACGTGCCGGATTGATGGACGCGACAATCGTTGGAGCGCGTCGCGGGATTGTCCGCCTCCAGCGGGCAGAACAGCGTCATCGCGCCATCGGCGAGCGTGCGGACGTAACAACCATCTTCCGCGACGACCAGCTGACGTTCGGCATCGATCCGCCCAAGCGCGCTCGCCATCCGGCCAAGCGCATGGACACGGATTGTGCCACCACCGAGATGCGCCTCGAACAGGCGCCCCTCGCGAATATCAAACCACCACGCGGTATCGGTGGCGACATCGTAGGTCGGACCTTCACCGAGGTGACAGTGTTCGGCGGAGAGAACCGAGGTCGGCACCTCTTCCATCATGGCGTCCTCACGGCAAAGCGATAGACGGTGTGATGCCGATAGACGCCGCCGGGATCAAGGCGCGGGCTCGGAAAATCAGGCCGGTTCGGTGAATTGGGCCACATGTGGGGCTCCAGACACAACGCATCCGACTGCCGGATCAGCTTGCCGCCCTTGCCTGAGATCGTGCCGTCGAGATAGTTGCCGGAATAGACCTGCAAGCCGGGCTGATCGGTCAGCAGTTCCATGATCCGCCCCGACTGCGGCGCCTCCAGCCGGGCCGCGAGCGCAAGCTTGCCGTCGCGCGCGAGGCAATACGTGTGGTCGTAGCCCTTGCCATTGCGCAATTGCTGATCGTTCTCGCGGATGCGCGCGCCAACCGCGTGGGCCTCGCGGAAATCGAACGGCGTGCCTGCCACTGCGCGCGGCGGCCCCGGCAGCGGGATGGCGGTGGGATCGATCGCGAGGAAATGCTCGGCCTCAACCGTCAGCCTGTGATCGAGGGTGGACTTGCCCGAGGTCGCGCCTTCCAGATTGAAGAAGCTGTGGTTGGTGAGGTTGACTATGGTCGAGCGGTCGGTCCGCGCCTCCATCGTCAGCGACAGCTCGGCCGGCCCGGTGACGCGATACGTCAGGCGTACATCGAGCTTGCCGGGATAATTCTCCTCGCCATACGGGCTGGTGTAGGTCAGCGTGACTGCGGGGCTGGCGCCATCGTCAAGCTCGGCAATGTCCCAGAGCTTGCGGTCGAAGCCATCGAGGCCGCCATGAAGCGCATTCGGGCCGTTATTGATTGGCAGCTGGAAGGTCTCGCCATCGAGCGAGAACTGCCCGTTGGCGATACGGTTGGCATAGCGGCCGACGGTCGCGCCAAAAAACTTCCGTTCGGCGAGATAGCCGTCAAAGGCATCATGGCCGAGCACGACGTCGTCGCAACCGCCCTTCGCGTCCGGCGCGATCAGCGCCTGGATCACCGCGCCATGGGTGATGATGCGAGCCTCGAACCCGCCCTCCCCGCGCAGCACGATGCGCTCGACCTTGCGTCCATCAGGCAGCGTTCCAAAAGCGTCTTTTGTTATTCTTGAGCCAGCCATGTCTAGTCCACAAACGGTTCGACGATGTTGCGCCTGCCGAGCAGGAAAGCGTCGGCAACGAGACGAAGCGGCGCCAGGTCGACGTCGCTCGCGCCGGTCGCGGCGAGCTTGACGAAGCGCCGATACAGTTCGCGATATTCCTCATCAGGTGCGTCGGCGACAACCTTGCCGTCGACCGCCATGACCCTGCCGCCGCGGGACAAGGTCATCCGGCCTTCGTCGGTTTCGACCAGGATATCCCAGCTCTGTGGCCCGGTCTGGCGGAAGTCAAATTCAGCTGTGATCGGCAGGCCGTCGATATCGGTCAACGTCAAATTGGCAGCAATCGGCGACTGGCAATTGGCGGGAAAAGCGAGTTCAGCCGCGGTGACAAACACCGGCTTCGGCAGGATGCGGGTCAGGATCGACAACGCGTTGATGCCGGGATCGAACACGCCGAGCCCGCCCGGTTCCCAGATCCAGGCTTGGCCGGGATGCCAGACGCGGACGTCTTCCTTCCAATTGATATGCACCGATCTGATCCGCTGCGCAGCCAGCCATTCGCGGGCCGGCTCGACCGCAGGTGCATGGCGCGAATGCCAGGTTGCAAACAGGGTCCGGTCTGCCTCCACCGCCATCGCGATCAACGGACCGAGCTCGGCAACGCCGATGCCGGGCGGCTTCTCCAGCATGACATGCTTGCCCGCGGCGAGCGCCGCGGCAGCCTGGGCGCGACGCACCTGCGGCGGCGTGCAGAGCGACACCGCGTCGATCTGCGGTCCCTTCTCCAACAACTCCTCGACGGTCGCGAAATGCGGCATGCCCGGCAGCGATGCGTTGCGGCTGGCGATTGCAGCGAGCATCGCGCCTGGCACTGCGGCAATCGCGCCGACATGCTGGTCGCGCGCAATCTTGCCGAAGCCGACGATGGCGATGCGAAGTTCAGTCACGCTTATTCTCCACTTTCCGCAGACGGCAGCTGTTCGGCGGGGGCCGTCTCGATCTCGGTGCCCTCATGGCGACGCATGCCGTTGTGAATGACGTAGATCATCGCCTCCGACGCCGCCCCGGCATCGCCGGACGTGATCGCGTCGACGATCTTCTGGTGCCAGAGCAGCACGGTATCGCGGTCCTCCGGCTCGACCGGGGCACTGAGCAGGAACGAGGCGCGCAGGGCGGCCTCGATCACATGCCCGATCGAGCGCATGAACAGATTACCCGATGCCCGCGCCACCGCAACGTGCAGTGCGAGATCGGCATCGGCAAAGCCGACGGAATCGGAAGCCTCCAGCCGCATCCGCTCCATGCTGCGGCGAAGCTCCGCGATATCCTCCTCGGACCGCTGCGCCGCCGCCAGCGCCGCGGCCCGCGGCTCGACCGCGAGGCGGATCTCGGCGAGGTCGTTGAGAAAACGCTTGTCGATGCCGGCGTCGAGATGCCAGGCCAGCACGTCGGCGTCGAACATGTTCCAGGCGGTGCGCTCGCGCACGACGGTGCCGACCCGCGCCTTGGTGGTCAAAAGCCCCTTGGCGACCAGCGTCTTCACGCTCTCGCGCAGCACCGGCCGCGACACGCCGAACATCGCGATCAGCTCGGCGTCACCCGGAAGCCGCGCCCCTTCGGCATAGCGGCTAGCGATGATGTCGACGCCGATTGAGCGGGCGACCTCCGCGTGGTTGGAATGGGCCCGCCGTGTCGGGATGACGACGATGCGCGAGGTCATGAGGCGGCTCCCGCGCGTTTCGCCACCGGCCGTCGCGCCAGCGCGACCAGCCCCTGTTGCAGGGCGATGAAGGCGAACAGCAAGACGCCGGTCGCGATCTTGGTCCACCAGCTCGACAGCGTCCCGTCGAAATTGATGTAGGTCTGGATCATGCCCTGGATCAGCACGCCGAGGAAGGTGCCGATCACCGAGCCCTGCCCGCCCGTGAGCAGCGTGCCTCCGATGACCACGGCCGCGATGCTATCGAGTTCGACGCCGACGGCAGAGAGCGAATAGCCGGCGCTGGTGTAGAAGGAGAACACGATGCCGGCGATGCCCGCAAGCAGGCTCGACAGCATGTAGATCTTCACCGTCATCTTGCCGACCGCGACGCCCATCAGGCTCGCGGTGGCCCGGCTGCCGCCGAGCGCATAAACGTTGGCACCGAACCGGGTGAGGTGCAGCAGCAAGGCACCGCCGATCACGATCACGAGCATGATGATCGCGATCGCGGTCAATCGCCCGCCCCCGGGCATGCGCAACGCGAAGTCCGACACGGTCGAATAGACCGGCGCGGTGATCGGCACCGATTCCGTCGAGAGCAGGAAGCTGGCTCCACGCGCCAGGAACATCCCGGCGAGCGTCACGATGAAGGGCGGCAGGTCGAAGACGTGGATGATCGCGCCCATCGCGGCGCCAAAGGCGGCCGAGAGTGCGAGGATGGCGACGAAAGCGACCAGCGGCGGCACGCCCCAGCGCTCGATCGCGAGCGCGACGAACACGGTGGTAAAGCCGATCACCGAGCCGACCGAGAGATCGATGCCGCCGGAGATGATGACGAAGGTCATGCCGGTCGCGACGATACCGAGGAAGGCGTTATCGGTGAGGAGATTGCCGACCACGCGGGTCGAGGCGATATTGGGAAACTGCAGCGCGCAGAGGGCGAAGCCTGCGACGAGGACGATGGCCGTGATCAGGACGGGCGGCAGGCCTTTCATGGTTTCGTCCTCCGCAGCCGCGCCATGATGCCGGCAAAGCCTGACAGTTTTGGCGATTGCAGCAGCAGCACCGCGAGCACCACCACGGCCTTGACCAGCAGGTTGAACTCCGGCGGATAGCCTGACAGCAAAATGCCGGTGTTCATGGTCTGGATGATCAGCGCACCGAGCACCGCCAGGACAAGGCTGAAGCGGCCGCCGAACAGCGAGGTGCCGCCGATCACCACCGCGAGGATGGCATCGAGCTCGAGCCACAGGCCGGCATTGTTGGCATCCGCGCCCATGATGTCGGCCGCAGCGATCACACCGGCGAGCGCGGCGCAGACGCCGCACCAGACATAGACCGCCAAAATCATCGCGCGCGTGCCGACGCCGGCAAGCTCGCTCGCCCGCGCATTGCCACCGGTCGCCTCGATCAGTAGCCCGAGTGCCGAGCCGCGCACCACCGCGCCGGTCAGGATCAGCATGCCGAGCGCAATCGCGATCGGCACCGGCACGCCGAGAATGGCGCCGTTGCCGAGCCAGACCAGATCCGGCGAGGTGAAGGTCACGATACGACCTTCGGTGATGAGCTGGGCGATGCCGCGACCGGCGACCATCAGGATCAGCGTCGCCACGATCGGCTGCATGCCAAGCACGGCGACGAGGAAGCCATTCCACAACCCGCAGACGAGCCCCGCGCCGAGCGCGGCCGCCAGCACCACCGGCAGGCCGTGGCTGTCGGCGAGGCTCGCGGCGATGGCGCCGCAGATCGCCATCACAGCGCCGACGGAGAGATCGATGCCGCGCGTCGCGATCACCAGCACCATGCCGAGCGAGAGCAGCGCCACCGGCGTACCGCGGTTGAGCACGTCGATCAGGCTGCCGAACAGTCGGCCGTCCTGGAGACGCAGATCGAAGAATTGCGGCGACACCACGCGGTCGACCGCGAGGATGACGATGAGCGCGAGGATCTGGGCAAGGCCGCGGCGTGGCAACAGCGCTGTCATGCCCGGGCCTCTTGCATCGCTGCGCCGTCGGCGGCGATGGCCGCGAGAATGTTGCTGACGTCGATGGCCTCGCCCGAGAGCTCCTCGACATGGGCACGATCGCGCAGCACGACCACGCGGTCGGAATAGGTCACGATCTCGTCGAGCTCCGAGGAGATCACGAGCAGCGCCAGCCCGTCGTCACAGAGCTCGCGGATCAGGCGAATGATCTCGGCATGCGCGCCGACATCGATACCGCGCGTGGGTTCATCCAGCACGAGCAGCCGCGGCGACGTCGCGAGCCAACGTGCCAGCAGAACCTTTTGCTGATTGCCGCCGGAGAGCAGGCCGACGGGCCGTTCGGCATCGGGCGGGCGGATGTCGAGCATCTTGACGTAACGGCGCGCGAGCTCGTCCTGTTCACGGCGCGATAGCGGCCGATGCAGCCCGCGCTTGGCCTGAAGCGCCAGCACGATGTTCTCGCGCACGGTGAGTTCGGCGACGATGCCGTCGGTCTTGCGCTCCTCCGGGCAATAGCCGAAGCCGTGGCGCACGCCATCGCGCGGCGATTGCAGCCGCACGGGCGCACCCTCCACCCTCGCCTGCCCGCCATCGGCGCGCTCGGCACCGAACACCAGCCGCGCCGTCTCGGTGCGGCCCGAGCCGAGGAGGCCGGCGAGACCGACGACCTCGCCATGGCGCAGCTCGAGATTGAACGGGGCGACATAGCCGGCCTTCCCGTAATTCTCGAAGCTCGCACACACCTCGCGCGCATTCTGTTCGCTCGCCGCCGCCCGCGCGCTGGTGGTCTCGGCCAGCTCACGGCCGAGCATCATCCGGATCAGTTCGAGCCGTGACAGCGAAGCGGTCTCGCGCTCGCCGACCAGGCGGCCGTTGCGCAAGACGGTGATGCGATCGGAGATCTCGTAGACCTGATCGAGGAAATGGCTGACGAAGACGATGCCAATACCGCGCTTGGCCAACTGGCGCATGATGCCGAACAGGATCTCGACCTCATGACGGTCGAGACTCGCGGTCGGCTCGTCCAGGATCAGCACGCGGGCGGAGAGATCGACGGCACGCGCGATCGCGGTGACGTGCTGTATGGCCACCGAATAATTGCCGAGTGGCGCTGCGACATCGATATCGAGGCCGAACTCCGTGAGCAGCGCTTTGGCGCGGCGGCGCATTTCGCCCTCGCGCACGATGCCGAAGCGCATCGGCTGGCGGTCGAGAAACAGATTTTGCGCCACCGACAGGTTCGGCAGCAGGTTGACCTCCTGGTAGACGGTGGCAATGCCGGCTTGCACCGCGGCCTTGGCCGAGCGCGGCGCAACCTCTTCGCCGCCCAGACGGACAACACCGGCATCGCGCGGGAACACGCCGGTGACGACCTTGATCAGCGTGGATTTGCCGGCGCCGTTCTCGCCGAGCAGCGCATGGATCTCGCCGGCGCGAAGCGTGAAGTCGACCTCCTGCAACGCGCGCACCGCACCGAAGCTCTTGCTGATCCCGCGCACCTCCAACAGGGAAGGAGCCGGATCAAGGCTATTCTCCATAACGACGTCACTCCCACCGGCGCCCGCTTATGCTGCGGACACCCAGCCTATTCGTTCGTGCGGCGGATGCGAAGGGGGTGCCGGACCGCACGGAGCGGCCCGGCGAGACGCCCGCCTCAGTAACCGAGGCCCTTCTTGCTGTCGTATTCCTTCTGCGGATCGTCGGCGGCGGTGAGAAGCCGAGATTCGGTCTGGATCCACTTCGGCGGCACAGTGCCCTTCTCCTTGAACGCCGCGACGGCATCGAAGGCCGGCCCCGCCATATTCGGCGTCAGTTCGACCGTGGCATTGGCCTCGCCGGCCACCATCGCCTTGAAGATGTCGGGAACTGCGTCGATCGAGACGGTCAGGATGTCCTTGCCCGGCTTGAGGCCCGCCTCCTTCATCGCCTGGATGGCGCCGACCATCATGTCGTCATTATGCGCATAGACCGCGCAGATGTTCTTGCCGCCGCCTTCGGCCTTGATGAAGCTTTCCATCACTTCCTTGCCCTTGGCGCGGGTGAAGTCGCCGGTCTGGCTGCGCACCACCTTCAAATTGGCGTGCTTGGCGATGGCGGTGTCAAAACCCTTCTTGCGGTTGGCAGCGACGCTTGCACCGACCGTACCCTGCAGTTCGACGACGTTGCAGGCCTTGTCGCCGACGGTCTTGGCCAGCCATTCGCCGGCGACCGCGCCTTCATGCACGCTGTCCGAGGTGACGGCGGTGAGATAGAGGTCCTTGCCGGACGGATCGATGTCGCGGTCGAGCAGCACGACCGGGATCTTGGCTTCCTTGGCTTCCTTCAGCACCGAATCCCAGCCGGTCGAGACCACGGGCGCGAGGAAGATCGCGTCGACATTCTGCGCGATGAAGGAGCGGATCGCCTTGATCTGGTTCTCCTGCTTCTGCTGCGCATCGGCGATCTTGAGATTGACCTTGCGCTTGCTGGCCTCCTGCTTGGAGACCGACGTCTCGGCCGCGCGCCAGCCGGATTCCGATCCGATCTGCGAGAAGCCGACGGTGAGCTCGGCCGCATTGGCCGGCAGCGCGAGCAACAACGCGGCCGTGGCGCTGGCCGCAAAAAGGGCTTTGAAGGTCATCAGGCGTGTCTCCCAAAATGTTGTCCGGGGCGCCATTTGGTAACATGACACCCTCAGGCCGGCCTTTGAGGCGGCGGGAGGGACTATTTCACGGAAGTCTGCGCTCGTATAGTCATATTATTTGACTATTTGGACGAATGACGCGGGGATGCCGACGGCCGCGCAGATGATGCGCCAAACATGACCTTGTTCCACTGATGCAACGCGGAGATGAAGGCGATTTGCGATCGCGTGTTTTCGTCGTGCCCGGGCTTGTCCCGCCTGCGCGGCCGAAGCCGCTTCGGCGCGGCGAAGGCCCGGGCATCCACATTCCTCGTACCGGAGCAAGACGTTGATGGCCGGGGCAAGCCCGGCCATGACGGAAGAACTGAGCGCTGGGAGCGGCGAAGAAACTAGATCAGCTTGCGCTGCGCCAGGTTCTTCATCAGCGCGCCGATGCCGAACGTCCAGGGCTCGCACTCGTCGCTGGTGCGCATACGGTTGACGAGCTTGCCGAGTTGAGGCGCTGAAATCGTGACGATGTCGTCGCGCTTGTGGGTGAAGCCCTGCCCCGGCGCCTCGCGATCCTTGACCGGCGCGAACATCGTGCCGAGGAACAGAACGAAGCCATCAGGATATTGATGCACCTTGCCGATGGTCTGCGCGACAAGGTCGGTCGGATCGCGGCTGATCATGCTGATCGAGGAATGGCCGTCGAGCACGAAACCATCCGCGCCCGTCACGTTCAGGCTGATATCGAGCTTGCGCGCATCGTCGAGCGTGAAGGTTTCGTCAAACAGGCGCAGCAGCGGTCCGATCGAGCATGAGGCGTTGTTGTCCTTGGCCTTCGACAGCAGCAGCGCCGAGCGACCCTCGAAGTCGCGCAGATTCACGTCGTTGCCGAGCGCACCGCCGACGATCTTGCCGCTGCTGGAGACGAACAGCACGAGCTCCGGCTCCGGATTGTTCCAGGTCGACTTCGGATGCAGCCCGGCATCCATTCCGGTCCCGACCGAGGACAGGGTCGGCGCCTTGGTGAAGACTTCGGCATCGGGGCCAATGCCGACTTCGAGATATTGGCTCCAGGCGTTCTGGTCGATCAGCACCTGCTTCAGATGCATCGCCTGGTCCGAGCCGGGCTTGAGTTTTGACAGATCGTCGCCGATCAACCGCGTCACTTCTTTCCGGATCGCTTCGGCCGAGGCCGGATTGCCCTTGGCTCGCTCCTCGATCACGCGTTCCAGCATCGAGATGGCGAAGGTGACGCCGGCAGCCTTCAAGGTCTGGAGATCGACCGGCGCGAGCAGCCAGGGCTTTTTCGGGTCGCGCCCATCGGGTGCCGTGTTGGCGACGATGGCTTCGAGATCGCCGATGCGCTCGCCCTTGGTCGCGGCAAGGGCCTTGGCCGGATTGTCCTCTTCGCAGAGGGCGCTGACCGTCGCGAATTTCGCGGTGACGTCGAAGACGCCGTCGGCGCGCACGGCAACCACGGCCGGGCCGTTCGCCTGCGGCAGCCAGACGCGACCGACCAACGTTCCCTTCGTTCCATCCTCGGGAAGAAGGTCCTTAACCGTCAAACTCGTCATGGCCGGCGTCCTCGCTGTTTCTCAGAAACGGCCACTTTCGCGAGCGGCCGATCCCATTGGCGAAGACCAATAAACGTCTGGCGGGGGAAGTCCAGAGCGGCAGGCCGCACCGCCGCTATGCCCCTGCCCGCGGCTTTATGCCCCCGCTCGCGCTTTGCGCGCCGCGATCTGCTGTAGCGCCCAGCGCGCATTCTTGCGGACATCCGGATCGGCATCGTCGGCGATGACGGCCAGGAACGCCTCACCATCGGGATGGGCGATCTCGCCGAGCGCGGCGGCCGCCTCTTTACGCAAATTCGCCTGGTCGTGGTTGATGCAATTGCCGATCGGCCGCACCGCGCGCTCGATCTTCATCTTGCCGAGGCTGCGGATCGCCTTCAGCCGCACCTGCCAGAACTCATCGGCGAGCGCGCCGACGAGCTGGTCGGCGGCGATCGAACCGTTGATGTTGAGACCGAGCGTTTCCGCCGCCATCTCGCGGACCATCCAATCGGCGTCCTTCAAGGCTCGCGTGATCGTTTCGGCCGCGGGCTTCATCTGCGAAAAGGCCAGCGCGCTCACGGCGGCACGGCGGACATGCGCATCGGGATCGTTGATCAGCGCGGTCAGCGCGGGAATGGATTCCTCCAGTTTCAGAAAGCCGATCACGCCGATCGCCTGCACGCGCACGGCGGCATCGGAATCCTGCAGCGCTTCCAGCGCGGGCTTGAGCGTATCCTTGCGCCGCAACTCCTTCAGCGCGCGCAACGCGCCCATGCGGACGAAGGCGTGGGCATGCTTGACCAATGGCAGGATGACATCGGCGCAGGCAGGATCCTTGAACCCGGCCATGCTGTCGGCCGCAGCCGCTGCAACGATCCGTTCCGGGTCGACCAGCAGCTTCACCAGCGCGCTTGCGGCCTCCGGCCCGTCGAATTCGCCGAGCGCCATCGCGACCTGCTGACGGACGCCGGCGTCGGGATCGGTCACGATACCGGCGAGATGACCGACCGCGGCGGGGTCGCCGGAATGACCGAGCGCGATGATGGCGACGCGGCGCTCGGCGGGATCGGCGGCCTGAAGCCGCTCGTCGGCGTCTTCGAGATCGTCGTAGGATTCGAACGGGCTCGACATGCTCACCTCAAGAGATAGGGAATGTTGACGGTGACGGCGCCGGTCGGGCAATCGGCCTCGCAGGGCATGCAGTACCAGCATTCGTCATAGGCCATGTAGGCCTTGCCGGTCATGTCGCTGATGCGCAGCACATCGAGCGGGCAGACGTCGACGCAGAGGGTGCAGCCCTTGTCGGCAATGCATTTGGCGTCGTCGACGACCACCGGGACCGATGTCTGATAGGACGCGAGAGGCATTTGATGTCTCCTGTTGCTAGGTGCGGTGGATCAGGCGGTGGCGCGGATGCGCTGCTTGTCGTAGAGATCCTTCTCGTCGTCCGCGATCGGAACGACATAGGGCTCGACCGCGCGCTTCTCGCTGGTCATCTTGCCGTTCTGCTTGCTCAGCAGCGTGTGACAGAACCAGTTCTCGTTGTCCTTCTCGGGGAAGTCCGTGCGCCAGTGGTAAAGGCCCCAGCGGCTTTCCTCGCGGTAGAGCGAGGCGTGCACGGCCATGTCGGCGCAGTCCATGATCGACTGCACTTCCAGCGCGCGGAGCAGCTCATGCGCATTGCGCGCGATCATATGCTCCTGCATGTCCTGGCGCGTCTCGGCGAGACGGCGCATGCCGAGCTCGTATTTACGCGTAACCTTCGGCGGTTGAAGATAGTCATTCACCAGCCGGCGCGTCTTGTACTCGACCTGGTTCGGCGGAATGCCGTCCTCGCGCCTGGTCGGCGCCAGCACGCGATCGCGCTCCTTCGCGACATCGGCCGCATCGAACTCGGCAAAGTCGTGATTGTCGGCGAACTCCATCGCGTCGATACCGGCGACCGAACCGTTGGTGAAGGCGCCGAGCATGTAATTGTGCGGCACGCTTGCCATGTCTCCGGCGGCATAGAGACCTGGCACGGTGGTGCGGGCATTGTCGTCGACGAACACGCCCGAGGCGCTGTGACCGGAGCAGAAGCCGATCTCGGAGATGTGCATCTCGATCGAGTCGTGGCGGTAGTCGACCCCGCGCCCCTGCTGGAACAGGCCGCGCGTCGGCCGCTCCACCTTGTGCAGCGTGGACTCGATCTCCGAGATGGTGTCGGGATGGAGATGCTTGAGCTGGAGGAACACCGGGCCCTTGCCGGACAACAGCTCGTTGTAGAATTCCAGCATCATCTGGCCGGACCAGTAGTCGCATTCGATGAAGCGGGAGCCTTCGTTGTTGGCCGTGAAGGCACCGAACGGACCGGCCACGTAGGCGCAGGCCGGGCCGTTATAATCCTTGATCAGCGGATTGATCTGGTAGCATTCGAGGTTCGCGAGCGCGGCGCCGGCGTGATAGGCCATCGCATAGCCGTCGCCGGAATTGGCGGCATTCTCGTACGTGCCGAACATGTAGCCGGAGGTCGGCAGGCCGAGCCGACCGGCGGCGCCCATGCAGAGGATCACGGCCTTGGCCTTGATCACCAGGATCTCGGCGGTGCGGGTGTTGACGGAGATCGCACCGGCAATACGCCCGTCTGCGGACTTCAGCAGCCGCGTCGCCATGTAGCGGTTGGAGATCAGGATGCGGGCGCGGCGGAGCTGGCGATACAGCGCCTTCTTCACGGTCTCGCCGTTCGGCATCGGCAGAACGTAGGTGCCGATGTGGTGGACCTTCTTGACGGCGTAGTCGCCGTTCTCGTTCTTCAGGAAGCGAATGCCGAAGCTGTCGAGCTCCTCGATGATCTCAAAGCAGTTCTGGGCGTACTTGTAGACCGCCTTCTGATCGACAATGCCGTCATTGGCGATGGTGATTTCCTTGGTGTACTGCTCCGGCGTTGCATAGCCCGGGATGACGGCGTTGTTCAGCCCGTCCATCCCCATCGAGATCGCGCCCGAGCGCTTGACGTTGGCCTTCTCGAGCAGGACGACATTGGCCTTCGGATTCTTCAGCTTCGCCTTCAGCGCTGCCATCGGGCCGGCCGTGCCGCCGCCGATCACGAGCACATCGCAGGAAACCTCCGAAAGTCCGTCGACGATCTGATCTAGTGCCATCGCTTGCTCCTGGTTCGCCGCGTGTCCGGCGCCTTTGCATCAGATTTGTTCAGGGGACGTCCCGGCGATAGCAATTAGTTGTCGCCGGGAGCCGATTTGCGCCTCAGCGCTCGACGAAGGCCTTCTCGATCACGAAATGGCCGGGCTGGCTGTGGTTGCCCTCGACAAAACCGCGCGCGGAAAACATCGCGGGGAGTTCCTCGAGCATCGCCGGACTGCCGCACAGCATGATGCGATCGGTTGCGATATCGAGACCGGATTGGGCGATGTCGTCGAACAGCTGGTTGGAGGCGATCAGATCGGTGATGCGGCCGCGATTCCTAAACGGCTCGCGGGTGACGGTCGGGTAGTAGACGAGCTTGTCGCGGATCAGGGGTCCGAAAAATTCGTGATTGCGCAGGCCGTCGACGACGTGCTCGCCATAGGCGAGTTCGGAGACCTGGCGACAGCCATGGGCAAGCACGATGGTCTCGTAATTCTCGTAGACGTCGGGGTCTTTAATCAGGCTCGCGAAAGGCGCGAGGCCCGTGCCGGTCGAGAGCAGCAGCAGGCGCTTGCCGGGAATGAGATTGCCGGTGATCAACGTGCCGGTCGCCTTGCGGCCGACCAGGATGATGTCGCCTTCCCTGATCTTCTGCAGGCGCGATGTCAGCGGGCCGTCCTGTACCTTGATCGAGAAGAATTCGAGCGCTTCCTCGTGATTGGCGCTGGCCATGCTGTAGGCCCGCATCAACGGCTTGCCGTTGACCTCCAGGCCGATCATCGCGAACTGGCCATTCTGGAAGCGGAAGCCGGGATCGCGTGTCGCGGTGAAGCTGAACAGCGAGTCGGTCCAGTGCCTGACCGACAAAACCGTCTCCTTCTGAAATGCGCTCATGGTCTCTCCTTGGCCCTCGATGACGCACAAGGTTTCGGAGAGACGGGAGTCCGGCAATTCGGAAGTGAAATTCCCGGTCGATTAGTTTCACATTTCGCAGGCGGTGATTGAAGACGAGGCAGCGAGAACGCGCGACCACGCCGACATTGGCAATTAGTTGCTATTCGCGCGTGCCGGCGCCGACGTAGAGACAAGCAGGAGGTTCGTCATGACCATGACCCTGGTGGCACCGACCGTGGCCGACTACGAAGCAAGCGCCGATCTCGCGACGCTCCTCGTCCGCACCACCGAAGGCGGCGCGCTCAGCGTTCCGGCGGAGACACTCCGCCTCTCCTGCAAATGCGCCCACTGCACTCGCGCCCGCTTCGACGACCGCTTCCCGGAAGCGTTTCCGGGCATCGCCATCACCGAGATCGGCGACCTCGGTTATGGGGTGAACATCTCGTTCTCGGATGGGCACAATCGCGGCATTTACCCCAAGCCGTATTTGCTGAGCCTGGCGGGGCGATAGGCGCCAAACATCCCCCCGCTCCGCTGTCATTCTCCGCGAAGGCGGGGAATCCAGTGCGCCGCGGCGTCTCCGTAACCCATTGACGTCTCTGGAATACTGGATCGCCCGGACAAGCCGGGCGACGACAGCGGAGTGAATCTGGCACGGACATTGCTCCTCTTTAGAACGATTTTGAACGTTCCGGAGGCAGACGATGTTGCAGGCGGCGAGTGCGGTTCGCGGGACTGTTCCCCCGGCAGTTCGGCCTGCGGGCAGCTCCTCGCTGCTGCTGACCGAGAACCAGCAATGGATCGGCGGGCCGCCGCCGCTGATGGACAAGCTCACCCAGCGCGAGCGCGAACTGGTGCTGAAGCAGGGCCGGCGAAAAGTGCTCAACCGCGGCCAGACGCTGTTCAGCCAGGGTGGCAAGCATGACGGCATCTGGCTGATCGAGAGCGGTCGTATCCGCGTGTTCTACACCTCGCCACTCGGGCGCGAGATCACGCTCGCCTATTGGCATGTCGGCAATTTCGTCGGCGGGCCCGAAGTGTTCGAAGGCACAGTGCATCAATGGTCCGGCGTCGCATCCAGCAATTGCAGCGTGGTGCACCTGCCCGGAAAGGAACTGCGGTCGCTTGCCGCAGAGATCCCGAACCTCGCGATCGGCCTCATCGAGGGCCTGACCTTCAAGGGCAAATGCTATTCTGCGCTGGCCCAGATGCTGGGAACGCGCTCGATCACGCAGCGCCTCGCGCATCTGTTGCTGCATCTCGTCGAGCTCTACGGCGTCGAGGACGCCGACGGGCGCGTGATTGCGGCCGCCTTCACCCACGCTGACATCGCCCACATGGTCGGCGCGACCCGGCAATGGGTCACGATCAGCCTGAAGCGCATGCAGGAGAAGGGAATCGTGGTGACCAAGCGCTCGCAGATCGTGGTGTGCCGGACCGACATTCTGGAAGAGATGCGCGGCCAGAGCGGCGACTAGAGCCGGTGCACAGGCAAGCGGCTTTATAGTGCAGGACTGCCCAAGGAGTATGCAATCAGCTTTTCCCGGCAACTAATCGACTGCGGTCATCATTCCGGATTTGCCCTGTCGGGGCCCTCCCCCAATCATGGCAACCACAGCACATCCAACCGAATGAGGATGAGAATGGTCCGCCATCTTCCCACGCTCTCGATCGCGATGTCGGTGACATCGCTGGCGCTGCTCCTCGCGCAGCCGGCTTCGGCGGAAACCGTTACCCTCGGCATCGGAACGCAGGACACCACGACCAACACGGTGACCGCGGGCGTCGTCATCCGCCAGCTCCATCTCCTCGAAAAATACCTGCCCAAGGACGGCAAATATTCCAACATCAAGTTCGAGCTGGAGTGGCAGAATTTCACGTCCGGTCCGCCCGTCACCAACGCGATGATGGCGAACAAGCTGCAGATCGGCATGATGGGCGACTATCCGTTGATCGTGAACGGCTTCACCTTCGACAGCAATCCCGAGAGCAAGAGCCGGCTGATCGGCATCGCCGCCTACAGCCTTTCCGGCTCCGGCAATGGCATCGTCGTCCACAAGGACTCGCCCTATTACGATCTCGCCGATCTCAAGGGCAAGCTCGTCAGCGTACCCTTCGGCTCCGCCGCGCACGGCATGGTGCTGAAGGCGATGCAGGACCGCGGCTATGCGGCCGATTTCTTCCAGCTCGTCAGCCAGAGCCCGGAGGTCGGCTCGACCAACCTCCAGGAGAAGAAGATCGACGCGCATGCCGACTTCGTCCCCTTCGCCGAATTGCTCCCCTTCCGCGGCTTCGCGCGAAAGATCTTTGACGGCGTCGAGACGAATCTGCCGACCTTCCACGGCATCGTCGTCCGCACCGATTTCGCCGAGAAATATCCGGAGGTCGTCGTCGCCTACCTCAAGGCGCTGATCGCCGCCAACCAGTGGCTGCGTGACGATCCCAAGCTCGCCGCCGAGAAGATCCAGGAATGGACCGGCATCAACAAGGAAGTCGTCTACATCTTCTTGGGTCCCAGCGGCAACATGACCACAGACCCGACGGTCAAGCCGGCGCTGATCGATGCGGCCGCGACCGACGTCAAGGTGCTGCAGAATCTCGGCCGCATGAAGGAGTTCGATCCGAAGAAGTGGGTCGACGACAGCTATATCCGCAAGGCGTATGCTGAGATGAAGCTCGACTATGACGCACAGCTTGGAAGCACCAAGAACTACGAAATCACCGGCGAAGACGCGTTCTGCAGGAAGCCGATCACCGATCCGCGCAAGGCCGGCGAGGTCTGGGTCGACGACGCCGGCATCCTGCCGTTCTCGTCCGCTGCTTGCACGCTCGGCGCCTATGCCGACTTCAAGGCCAAGGGCAAGAAGATCAACGTCGCCTACGTTTTCGACACCACGCGCGGCATCAAGTTGTTCGCCGACCAGGCCTTCTTCGCGGTCGGCAATGGCGACGTCGCGCCGTTCCTGCTCAAGAAGGACGCGGAGGCCTACGCCGCCAAGATCAGCGGTAAGGTGCTCGGCTTCGACGACGCGGTGAAGACGGCCGTCAGCGGAGGGAAGACGTGAGCAGCCCCGCGATCCTCAGACAGCGCGACGACAGCATGCCAGCCGCAACCGTGGAGGCGGCTCCCGCACCGCCCGCGCCGCCGCCCTCTTTCGGCACGCTCGCGTTGCGCTGGTACCGGCTGAACCAGGGACGACTGCGCGCGACCGCGATCGGCATCATCTCACTGCTCGCCTTCCTGCTGGTGTGGCATCTGCTCACGACCTACCGCGTCGTATTCTTCGTGCGCTTCACCAATGTGCCCTCGCCGCTGGCGGTCTATGCGAGCTTCACCAAGGCGATCCACGATCCCAAATTCCTGATGCACATCGTGCTGAGCTGCCGCCGCATCTTCATCGGCTTCTCGCTGGCGGCGATCGTCGGGGTGCCGCTCGGCCTGATCATGGGCCGCTTCAAGCTGGTGCATGAGATCATCTTCCCGGTCGCCGAAGTGCTACGGCCGATCCCGGCGATCGCCTGGGTGCCGATGGCAATCATGCTGTGGCCGACCAACGAACAGAGCATCGTCTTCATCACCTTCCTCGGCTCGTTCTTCCCGATCCTGGTCAACACGCTCCACGGCATGTCGCTGGTCGATCCCGTGCTGGTGCGCGCCGCGCAATGTCTCGGCGCGCGCGAGCGCTCGATCTTCCGCGAGGTGTATTTTCCGGCATCGCTGCCGCACATCTTCACCGGCCTCACCATCGGCATGGGCGTCGCCTGGGTGTCGCTGATCGCGGCCGAGATGATCTCGGGCCAGTACGGCATCGGCTATTTCACCTGGGAAGCCTATTCGCTGGTCCAGTATGCCGACATCGCGCTCGGCATGATCGCGATCGGCGTGCTCGGCCTCGGATCGAGCCTGCTGATCAGGGCCGCAGGACATCTGGTGATGCCGTGGAGGTCGACGAGATGAGCGAGATTCTGGCGAGCGAACCGAAGGGCCACATCGAGGTCAGAAACTTCTCCCTCAGCTATGACAGCATCGAGGGGCCGGTTCAGGCCGTCACGGACACGCAGATCCACGTCAAGCCGGGCGAGTTCGTCTCCATCGTCGGCCCTTCCGGCTGCGGAAAGTCGACGCTGCTCAATGCGGTCGCGGGCTTTCTCAAGCCGACCACGGGCATTGTCACGGTCGATGGGGAGCGCGTGAATGGCCCCAGCGCCGAGCGCGGCATGGTGTTCCAGCAATATTCGCTGTTCCCCTGGAAGACGGTGCGGGAGAATGTCGAGTTCGGCCTGAAGATGCGTGGCATGCCGCGCTCGCAGCGCGAACGCGCCGCGCGCACGCTGCTCGGGCTCGCGGGCCTCGAAGCCTTCGAGAAGCACTATCCGGAAAAGCTCTCCGGCGGCATGAAGCAACGCGTCGGCATCGTCCGCGCGCTCGCGACGGGCCCAAAGGTGTTGCTGTTGGACGAGCCATTCGGCGCCCTCGACGCGCAGACCCGCGTCATCATGCAGCAGATCCTCACCAACATGTGGCAGCGGCTGAAGATTTCGGTGCTGTTCGTGACCCACGACATCGACGAGGCGATCTTCCTCTCCGACCGCGTCTACTGCATGACCGCACGTCCTGGCTCGATCAAGGCCGAGATCCCGATTCCCCTGGAGCGGCCGCGGCAGCAGTCGATGATGATGTCGTCGGAGTTTTTGGCCTTGCGGCGCGGGCTGATGTCGCTGATCCGCGAGGAGAGCCTGAAGGCGATGGGCGGTGAGATCAGCGACATGGGCATGCAGGGGCTCAACATCGAGCTGCACGGCCATTCGCTGGCTGATGTGATTTGATTCACTCTCGCTAGCGGGGATGGCAGTCTCGTAGGGTGGGTAAAGCGAAGCGTGCCCACGCACTTTGTCATACGACGAACTGTATCGTGGGCACGGCGCTGCCGCGCCTTTGCCCACCCTACGGCAGCGTCACCCTGATCACTTGAACCAATGCACCAGTGCGATGCTGATGCCCAGCAGCAGCATCAGCGACAGCGTGACGGCGGCCGTCACCCTGCCCCCGACATTGGCAAGCACCTTCACATCAACGCCGAGGCCAAGAGCGGCCATCGACACAACGGTGAGGAAACCGGTGATCCGCGTAATCGGAGCCACCACCGTGCCCGGCACGATCTCGAGCGAGCGCAACGTCGCCAGCGCGAGGAAGCCGAGGATGAACCACGGCACCAGGCGGAAGAAGCCGACATTGGTCTTCTTGGCACCGGTCTGCCAGCGCGAGGCCACCAGTGACAGGCCGACGACCACGGGCCCCAGCATCAGCACGCGCATCAGCTTGACCAGCGTGCCGATCTGCGTCGAGATCAGACCGGCCGGCACCGTCGCCGCGAGCACCTGCGGCACAGCATAGACGGTCAGGCCTGCAAGGATGCCGTATTGCGTGGCGGTGAGCTGCAACAGCGGAATCAGCAGCGGCAGGCCCAGCACCATCATCACGCCGAGGATCGCAGTGAAGGAGATCGACGACGCGATCTCGTCGCTATTGGCCCCGATGATCGGCGCCACCGCCGCGATGGCGGAATTGCCGCAGATGGAATTGCCGCAGGCGATCAGGATCGACAGCCGCGTCGACAGGCCAAGCAAACGGCTAAGACCGAAGGAGACGCAAAGGGCCACCACGACCACGGCCGCGATCGACGCCAAAAGGGCGATGCCCGAGGCCGCGATGGCGGCAAAGCTGATGGAGGCGCCCAGCAGCATGACCGCGACTTCAAGCAGCTGCTTGGCGCTGAAGGCAATGCCGGCCTGCCAGCGTGGGGCCGGCTTCCAGAAGCTGCGCACGGCCATCCCGAGCAGGATCGCCATCACCAGCGCTTCGACATAGGGATGCTCGAAAACGCCCAGCTCCGCTCGTTCGAGCAGGGCCGAGACGCCGGCCACGGCGATGCAGAGAAGAATGCCGGGAATCAGCGCAAGAATGCGGCTTACGGCAGTGGTCGGCTTGGAATCGGCCGGGCTGGATGCTTGATTCTGCGACACAAATCTCTCCCAGAGGAGAAAGATTTATACGCACGGCGCTCGGGTTGGGGAATAAGTTTTCAGCATATCAGGGCCGAGGGAAGTTCTATCCTCAGCCCCGGAATAACCCGGCTCAGAACAACAAGTTCTTGGCGAGCGAAGCCATGTGGCTGAAGCTGTCATAGACGCCCGGCTCGAAGAAAGCCGCGCGCGCCACCACAATCGCGGCGACCAGCGACCAAAACAGGCCCGTGCCGGCCCGCAGCACGAGCTTTGCAGCGCGCGACTTCGGCTGGGTATCCGTTGCGGAGACCAGCTGCTCGCCGAAGGGCTCAAATCCAGTGCGTTCCATGGCTATGCCAATCCATCAAATTCTGGATGGAATGTCGTCGTTTCGGCCCCAAACGGCAATGGAAGCGATTGGCGTATTTGCCCCCCGAAGGGGAAACTCCTTCCGCCGGGCGCCCATGACGCAATAGTTTTCTTCTTCCGGCCCATTTGGACACCGGCGGCCCGGCTTAGAGGGCCAGATAGCGCCGCCGAATGGCGTCATTGGCCTTCAGCTCGTCGATCCCGGCCGCATAGACGATCTGGCCCTTGTCGATGACCGTGGCATGGCTCGCCAGCCCCAGGCAGAAATGCATGTTCTGCTCGGCGATCAGCACCGTCGAGCCGAGCTGGCGGAGCTGCCGCAACAACTCGCCGATCCGCTGCACGATGATCGGCGCGAGTCCTTCGCTCGGTTCGTCGAGCAGCAGCAGCGCCGGGTTGCCCATCAGCGTGCGCGCGATCGCCAGCATCTGCTGCTCGCCGCCGGACAGGCGGCCGGCGATGCGATGGCGCAGCGGCTCGAGCAGCGGAAACACCTCGTAGATGCGCTTGATCGGCCACTCGTCCTGGCCGTCAGGGCCTTTCTTGCGACCGATGACGAGATTGTCCTCGACACTGTGCTCCGGGAAGATCTGACGATCCTCCGGCACGAAGCCGAGCCCGGCGCGCGCGATGTGATGCGGCTTCCGGCCGGAGATCACCGCTCCGCGCAGACTGACTTTGCCGCGCCGCGGCGGCGCCAGGCCCATGATCGCCTTCATCGTCGTCGACTTGCCGGCACCGTTGCGCCCGAGCAGCGCCATGGTCTCGCCCTGCCGCACCGACAGGTCGACGCCGAACAGGATCTGGCTGGTGCCGTAATAGACGTCGAGATCGGCGACTTCGATGACAGCGGCGCTCATGCGGCGGCTCCGGCATGCTCGGTGCCGAGATAAGCGTCGATCACGGCGTTGTTGCTGCGGATCTCGTCCGGCGTGCCGGTCGCGAGGATGCGGCCGTAGCAGAGCACGACAATCTTGGGTGCGATCTTGAACACGATATCCATGTCGTGCTCGATGAAGACGACGGTGATCTTCTGGGTCTCCCAGAGCTCGCGCACCTTGTCGATCATGCGCCAGCGCTCCTCCGGGCCCATGCCGGCGGTCGGCTCGTCCAGCAGCAACACCTTTGGTTCGAGCACCAGCGCCAGCGCGATGTCGAGCAGCTTCTGGTCGCCATGCGACAGTGTCGCTGCGGTGCGATTGCGCTTTCCCGCGAGGCCCAGCAGCTCCATCACATGTTCGGCGCGGTCGCGCGTCTCCGGTAGCGGAAAGCGTTTGTGCAGCACTGCCGACGAGCGTTGGTCGGCGCTGACGGCGGCAAGCATGGTCTCCTGCACCGTCAGCGACCTGAAGATGCTCGCGACCTGAAAGGCACGGCCGATGCCGTGACGCACGATCTCCGGCGGCGAACGGCCGGCGAGATCGACGCCGTCGAGCAGGACCTGGCCGGTGTCAGGTTTCAGCGCGCCGGTGATGAGGTTGAAGAAGGTGCTCTTGCCGGCGCCGTTCGGGCCGATGACCGCGGTGAGCGAGCCGTCGGGGAAGTCCAGTGAGACGTCGTTGGTCGCCTTCACGCCGCCGAACGACTTTACGAGGTTGCGGATCTCGAGCATCGCTAACGTCCCTCGCCTGCATCGCGCCGGTGCGCAAACCATTCGGCGACGAAATCCAGCAAGCCTTTGCGCAGGCCCAGCGCAAAGAACAGGATGACCACGCCGAGCACGATGCCATGATATTCAGTGAAACGCGTGACGGTGTCGTTGAGCAGGAGCAGCAGCACGGTACCGACCATCGGCCCCAAAAAAGTCGAGACGCCGCCGAGCATGTTGATGAAGATGCCCTCGCCCGAGATCGTCCAGTAGGCGAACTCCGGATAGGCGCCGGAGACGAACAGCGCCATCACCATGCCGCCCATCGCGGCGAACAGCGCCGCCAGCACGAAGACGGTCAGCTTGGCGCGCCAGACGTCGATGCCGAGGAAGCTCGCGCGCGCGGCGTTGTCGCGGATCATGCGCAGCGTGTAGCCGAACGGAGATTGCGCGATCTGGCGCATCGCCAGCAGGCCGAGGATCAGCAGCGCGCAGCTCGCGACATAGAGATGGACGTGATTGGCGAGATCGATGCCGAGGAACACCGGGCGCGGAATACCGCCGCGCAGGCCCTGGTCGCCGCCGGTGAAGGAGGCCCAGGACAAAATGGTCGAGTGGATCAGCATCTGGAAGGCCAGCGTGACGAAGGCGAAATAGATCTCCTTCAACCGCACGCAGATCGCGCCGATGATGGCCGCGATCATCGCGGTGATCGCGAGCGTCGCGACGAAGGCGACCGGAATGGGTACGCCGAGCTTCTGCATGATCAGGCCGAAGCTGTAGGCACCAAGGCCAAAGAACATGCCGTGACCGAACGAGGTCAAGCCGGTATAGCCGACCAGCAGATTGAGCGAGGTCGCGAACAGGCCGTAGGCCGAGCAGCGAATGACGAAATCGAGTAGCGCCTTGCTGCCCGTGAACAGCGGCAGGCTCACCAACACGGCGAAGGCAATCAGCGCGATCAGCACGTCGCGGTAGCGTTGCAGCACGGCGCCATCGCGCCCCGGTGCCAGCGTTTGCGCACGCCCGGCCTCCAGTTCGGTCATGCCGCCTCCTCGCCGAACAGGCCGGTTGGCTTGGAGACCAGCACGATCACCATGAACAGGTACATCAGGCCTTCCGTGAACAGGGGAAAACCGAGCGAGCCGAAGGACCTGATCAGGCCGAGCAGTAGCGCACCGATCAGAGCGCCCAGGATCGAGCCCATGCCGCCGATCACGGTGACGATGAAGGATTCGATCAGCACCGAGAATCCCATGCCGGGCGTCAACGACCGCACCGGCGCGGCCAGCGCGCCGGCCAGACCCGCCAGCATGCCGCCGAGCGCGAACACGCCGCCATAGATCAGGCCGGTGTTGATGCCGAGCGCAGACACCATGCCGGGATTATGCGCCGCGGCACGGATCACCTTGCCGATGCGGCTGCGCGACAATCCAATGCCGAGCACGATCGCGGCAACAAGCGCGATGCCGATCAGCAGCAGATAATAAGGCGGCACCACGCCGCCCGCGATGAACAGCGGCATCACCTGGAACGCCGCAGGCATGCCCATCGACTTGAATTCCGGTCCCCAGATGATGCGCACGACGTCGTCGAAGATCAGCACGAAGGCGTAGCAGACGAGGAGCTGCATCAGTACGTCGGCACCATAAACGCGGCTCATGAAGACGCGCTCGAAGATCAGGCCGAGAATGGCGGTGCCGGCCGCGCCCGCCAGTATCGCCAGCGCAAAGCTGTCGGTGAGATGATAGGCCGTCATCGCGAAATAGGCGCCGAACATATAGAAGGCGCCGTGGCTGAAATTGACGACCTTCAGCACGCCGAAAATCAGCGTCAGCCCGACCGCGACCAGGAACAGCAGCATGCCGATGATGAGTCCGCTGGTGGTTTGCGTCACCAGGCAGGCGGAGCTGGAGAGGCAGCCGGTGAGCGCGTCGAGATCCACGGGAGCACTTTCATTGTCGTGCGCCAAAGGCGGCGCGGAAAACGAAACGAAGATGGCGGAGACGGCTGTCCGTCCCCGCCCTGCGCGTGATCAGATATAACCCTTGCTCTTCTTCCACTCGGTCTCGAGCTCGAAGATGGTCTTCCAGTCGCCGGCCTTGACCTCGGGCACGTAGGGCTCCTGTGGGATCGTGGTGCCCCAGCCGATGGCGTAACCGACCAGCGTGTGGTCGTCGCCGCGCATCGTCACGGTGCCGTCGGCGCCGAACGGGCACTTGATGGTGAGGCCCTTCAGCACCTCCGCGATCTTCTTGCCGTCGGTGGAGTTCGCCTTCTTGGCGGCGTCGGCCAGGAACATCACCGCGGTCGCGTTCTGCCACGACCAGTTGGTCGGATACTCGTTGTACTTGGCCTTGTAGGCATCGCCCCAGGCGGCGTTCTCCGGCGTGGTCGGGAACGTCTTGATGTAGCGATTGCCGGAATGAATGCCCTTGGGCAGGTTCTTCACCACGGTGAGCGCGGTGTAGTCGGCCATGTTCACCGCGAACACCTCCATCTGTGTGAACATCGCGTAGATGTTGGCCTGATCGATATAGGAGGTGAGATCGCCGCCCCACAGGCAGGAGTACAGTGCCTGCGGCTTGGCCTGCAGGATCTTCGTCACGACCTCGGTGTAGTCGGGCTGGAACAGTTTTGGCCAGGATTCGCTGATGACCTCGACGTCGGGCGCGAAGCGCTTGAGATACAGCGTGAACTCGCCCGTGGTGTCGCGGCCATAGGCATAGTCCGGCGAGCAGGTCGCCCATTTCTTCAGGCCCTTGGCTTTCGCTATCGCAGCCGCGTAGCTGCCGCCGACGATGGAATCGTGAATGCCCTGGCGCACACAGCGGAACGCGTTCGGGATGTGCTGCTTCGGATCGGCCGTCAACGAGGACGCCTCCGAGCAAGTGTGGACGCAGAGCACGCCGAGATCGCGCGCAACTTCGTGAACCGCGAACGAACCGGACGACGCCTCGCCGTCGATCAGCCATTCACAGCCATCGGTATTGACGAGCTCGCGTGCGACGCGGGCGGCTTCCTGCGGCTGCCCCTTGGAGTCACGGATTACCATCTCGATCTGCCGGCCCGCGAGACCACCGGCGGCGTTGACCCTGTCGACCTCGAGCATCACCGCATTGCGCGACGACGTGCCGAGCTGTGCGACGCGGCCCGACAAAATCGTCGGCATGCCGATCTTGATGGTCTTGGCCTGTGCGCGTGCCACCCATGGGGCGGCAAACGTCATCGCGCCGGCGCCCATCAGCGCCAGTGTCGAACGGCGGCTGATGCCCGGCGTGCGGGTTCTCGTCATCTTCCCCTCCCTCTTTCGGGTCGGCGTTTCCTGATTCCCGTCGGAGATCGTCTCGTCTCCGTAGGCATGAGGATTTCAGAGCAAGGGGGGTGACGTCAAGCCAATTATGAATTATGAGTCAGAATTCATCATCCGAGGAAACAGGGCCGTAACTGGCCCAAAGCCCGTCAAATGATCAATCTTTCGAGCTTCATCGCCTTTCACGCCCGGCAAACGCCGGACCGGCCCGCGCTGAAATACCGCGGCGAGGCGATTTCCTACGCCGCCTTCGACGCGCGCGTCCGACAGGCCGCGGGCTGGCTTACGGCCCAGGGCATCGGGGCGGGTGACGTCGTGGCCGTCCTGATGAAGAACAGCGCGGCGTTCCTGGAGCTCGTCTTCGCCACCAGCCATCTCGGCGCAGTGTTGTTGCCGATCAACTTTCGGCTCTCGCGCGATGAGGTCAGCTACATCGTCGGCAATGCCGGGGCGCGGCTGCTGATCGTCGACGAGGAATTGGCGGCGAATGCAGCCGGCGCGACGATTGTCGTACTCGACGAAGCCGCGCAGCAGAGCGTGACGCGGCTTGCGAGTGACGCGCCCCCGGCTCCGATGCATGTGCGCCAGCCATCCGACCTGATGCGGCTGATGTACACTTCGGGCACGACCGACCGCCCCAAGGGCGTCATGCTGACCTACGACAATTTCTATTGGAAGTCGGCGGACCAGACCATCGCGCTGGGCCTCAGCGCCGATACACGCCTGCTCGTCGTCGGTCCGCTCTATCACGTCGGCGCGCTCGATTTGCCCGGCATCGCCGTGCTCTGGCATGGCGGCTTCATCCATGTCGAACGCAATTTCGAGCCGGAGACCGCGCTTGCGGCGATCGCCGACGACAGGCTCAACGCCGCATGGTTCGCGCCCGTCATGACCACGGCGATGCTCACCTGCCCGACCCGCGATCGCTACGACGTCTCGAGCCTGAAATGGGCGATCGGCGGCGGCGAGAAGACGCCGGAGCTGCGCATCCGTGCCTTCTCCGAGTATTTCCGCGCTGCGCGTTACATCGACGCCTATGGCCTGACCGAGACCGTGGGCGGCGACACGTTTATGGAAGCCGGCCGCGAGATCGAGAAGATCGGCTCGACCGGCCGCGCCATTGCCCATGTCGAGATCGAGATCCGCGACGAGGACGGCAAGACGCTGCCGCCGAACGTCAACGGCGAGATCTGCCTGCGCGGACCGAAGATCACACGCGGCTACTGGAAGGATCCGGAGAAGACGGCGTCCGCCTTTTTCGGCGACTGGTTCCGCAGCGGTGACATCGGCTATCTCGACGACGACGGCTTTCTGTATCTGACCGACCGCAAGAAGGACATGATCATCTCCGGAGGCGAGAACATCGCCTCCTCCGAAGTCGAGCGCGTGATCTACGATCTGCCTGAAGTGCGCGAAGTCGCGGTGATCGGCCTGCGCGATGCACGCTGGGGCGAGCGTCCCGTCGCCATTGTCGTGCTGACCGAAGGCACAAGCCTTGCGCTCGCTGCCCTCACCGAGCACTGCCGCGCACGATTGGCGAGCTTCAAGGTACCGAAAGAGCTGATCATCCGCGACAGCCTACCGCGCAATCCGTCGGGTAAAATTCTCAAGCGCGTGCTGCGCGCCGAGCTGGAGACGTCTGAATGACGCAAGCGAATGCCAAGGTCACGAAGCTCAATCGTGTCGAGCGCAACGCCTGGACCAAGCAGAAGATCTTTGACGCCGCGACCAAGGTCGTCGGCAAGCATGGCTATGCCGAAGCCTCCGTCGCCCGGATCACCGAAGAAGCCGGCGTCGCGCAAGGCACGTTCTACAATCATTTCGAGAACCGGCAGGAACTGCTCGACCAGCTCTTGCCCAAGATCGGCCTCGACATGGTCGAGTTCATCCGTGCACGCACGGGCACGGCGGACGCGGCACGACAAGAGATCGCGCGCTTCTCCGCCTTCTTCGACTTCATCCGTGAGGTGCCGGAATTCCTGCGCATCCTCAACGAGGCCGAGTTCTTCGCACCGATCGGCTACCAGAAGCATCTCGACAATATCTCGGTCGCCTATGTCCGCATCTTGCGTCGCGCGCGTGGCTCAGGCGCAATCGCGGATTACAGCGACGAGGAGTTCGAGGCGATCGTGCACATGCTGATGGGCTCGCGCGGATATCTCAGCCGACGCTATTCCTATTCGGAAAACGGGGTCACCGCCGTGCCGGACCACGTCATCTCCGCCTATCGCAAGCTGATGACGCGCGGCCTCTTCAGTGCATCCGGAGATCAGGACACGCCATGAACATCGAATCTCCCCGCCAGCCGCTCGACCTCGCCTCGGCGATTGCCGAAGCCGACATCCGCTGCCTGCTGATGGTGCTGGTGCACATGACCGGCGACACGCGCTGGCTCGAACCGCCCTATCTGCCCAAGCGCGACATCCGCCTCATCCCCGACCCCGAGGCCGGCGTGCCCCGCGAGATCCAGGATGAAATCCGCGCCGCCGTCGTCAAGCTGTTTGCCGATGGCACCCCGACGCCTGTCATCACCGATCCCGGCGAAGAGCTGCTGCTGAAGATGATGCGCGCGTGCCTCGGCGAAAACGTCGCACCGGAATATGCACCGCTGATGCGCGAGGAGATGGGCTTTGTGTCGCGCGAGCCGCGCTGGACCAAGCAGCCTTCGGACGGAAAGCTTGCGGATCAGCACGTGCTGATCGTCGGCGCCGGCGTCTGCGCCATCGCGCTCGGCGTGGCGCTCGGCCATCTCGGCATCCCCTACACTATCGTCGAGAAGAACGCCGAACTCGGCGGAACCTGGTGGATCAACCGCTATCCCGGCTGCGGCGTCGACACGCCCAACCACTCCTATTCCTACTCGTTCGGCTCCGGCAATGCGTGGACGCGCTATTTCTGCCAGCGCGAGGAGCTGCTCGGCTATCTGCTCAAGGTCGCCGACGAATACGGCATCCGCAAGCATCTGCGCGTCAACACCGAGCTGACGGCATCGCGCTGGGACGACGGCAAGCGGCGCTGGCTCTCGACGCTGAAGACGCAGGCGGGCGAAGAGACCTTCGAATCCACCGCGCTGGTCTCGGCCATCGGGCAGCTCAACGATCCCTCACGCGCCCACTTCAAGGGCGAAGAAAACTTCAAAGGCACGATACTTCACTCGGCGCTTTGGTCGGACGACATCAAGCTCGACGGCAAGCATGTCGCCGTGATCGGCACCGGCGCGACGTCGATGCAGCTGGTGCCGGCGATCGCGGGCCGTGTCGCCTCGGTCACCGTCTACCAACGCAGCGCGCAGTGGGCACGGCCGGTGAAGGGCTATGCCGACCCCATCAGCGAAGGCGCGCGCTGGCTGCTCGCGCATCTTCCGTTCTATGTGCAGTGGTACCGCTTCAACATGTTCTGGCGCTATGGCGACGGCTTGCTGCCGTTCCTGCGCAAGGACCCGGCCTGGCCGCATCCGGAGCGCGCCGTCAACAAGGGCAACGACCGGCATCGCCAGGAACTGACCGACTTCATCCTGACCGAGCTGAAGGACCGGCCCGACCTGATCGAAAAATGCGTGCCTAGCTATCCGCCGTACGGCAAGCGCATCCTGCTCGACAACAATTGGTTCAAGACCTTGACGCGCGACAATGTCGAGCTGGTCACCGACGCGATCGACCATTTTGATGAAAGCGGCATCGTCACCGCCGACGGTGACCGCCGTCCCGCCGACATCATCGTCGTCGCGACCGGCTTCAAGGTGACGGAAATGGCCGCGCGCCTCAACATCAGCGGTCGCGACGGCAAGAATTTGCGCGAGGCCTGGGCCAACGACAATCCGACAGCATTCCTTGGCCTCACCGTGCCCGATTTCCCCAACTTCTTCTGCATGCTCGGCCCGAACTCAGGGCCGGCCCATGGCGGCAGCGTCATCTTCCAGTCCGAATGCCAGAGCCGTTACATCTCCGCCTGCCTCGTCGACATGATCGAGCACGACGTTGCCGCCATCGACGTCCGCCCGGACGTGCTCGACGACTATGTCCGCAAGGTCGATACTGAGCACGAGGCGATGATCTGGACCCATCCGGGCATGAGCACCTACTACCGCAACGCGAGCGGCCGCGTGTTTTCGGCGATGCCGTGGCGTTTCGTGGACTACTGGCGCATGACGCACGATCCGGATCTCGGGCAGTACCGGCTGACGAAGGCGTAAACCTCACCACATCGTCAGGCCGCGAGTTCACTCCCCACCGGCGCAAAGTCCATCCCGAGACTTTCCGCGACCGCCTTGTTGGTGATGCGGCCGCGATGCACGTTCAGCCCATTGCGCAGATGCGGATTTTCCAGCACGGCGGCAAAGCCCTTGGCAGCGAGCATCAAACCGAACGGCAGCGTCGCATTGTTCAGCGCCTGGCTCGACGTCACCGGCACCGCGCCCGGCATGTTGGCCACGCAGTAATGCACGACGCCATCGATCTCGTAGGTCGGCTCCGCATGCGTGGTCGCATGCGAGGTCTCGAAGCAGCCGCCCTGGTCGATCGCAACATCGACCAGCACGGCCCCCGGCCGCATCGATTTGAGCATCGCACGCGTCACGAGCTTTGGCGCGCTGGCGCCGGGCACCAGCACTGCGCCGATCACGACATCGGCGGAAAACACCTCCTCCTCGACCGCCTCGATGGTCGAGAAACGGGTGCGCACCCGCCCGAGAAAGACGTCGTCCAGCTCACGAAGACGAGGAATCGAGCGGTCGATCACAGTGACTTCGGCACCGAGGCCTGCCGCCATGCGCGCGGCCTGAGTTCCCACCACGCCGCCCCCGAGCACGACGACGCGCGCCGGCTGCACGCCGGGCACACCACCGAGCAGCAGCCCGCGACCGCCGGCCGATCGCTTGAGCGCGGCGCCGGCGGCCTCGATGGCGAGGCGGCCGGCGACTTCGCTCATCGGCGCGAGCAGGGGGAGGTGACCGGCCGCGTCGGTGACGGTTTCATAGGCGACCGCGGTGCAGCCGGACGTAAGCAGGCCCTTGGCCTGTTCGGGATCCGGCGCAAGATGGAGGTAGGTGAACAGGATCTGGCCTTCGCGGAGCTGGGCCCATTCGCTCTTCTGCGGCTCCTTCACCTTCACGATCATGTCGGACTTGGCAAAGATGTCGCGTGC
Source organism: Bradyrhizobium sp. CCGUVB14 (assembly GCF_024199935.1). Lineage (NCBI taxonomy): Bacteria > Pseudomonadati > Pseudomonadota > Alphaproteobacteria > Hyphomicrobiales > Nitrobacteraceae > Bradyrhizobium > Bradyrhizobium sp. CCGUVB14. The sequence goes on along the minus strand of NZ_JANADS010000001.1, from coordinate 3,908,778 downwards.
GCTCGCGGCGATGGAGGCCCCTGCCCGCTGATAGACCTCGTCGGACGCGCCGATGCCGCTGCCGGCGCCAGTCTCGACCGTCACTTCATGTCCGGCTGCGACGTATTCGCGGACCGCGCCCGGGGTGAGCCCGACGCGATATTCCTGGACCTTGATCTCCTTGGGCACACCGACACGCATCCTCAGCTCCTTTTTGATTCCCCCCGTGATCGTAGCGACGAGGCCGGTTTGGTTTCGTGCAAATATCCGCTAGCTTTGGCCGTCCCGCGCCCGTTTCGGTCGTGGAAATGTCCTTTGACGCTGGAATCGAAACCTTGGCCCTCGACCGGAAAGATCTCGCGATCCTCGCGGAACTCACAACCAATGCGCGCGCCAGCCACACCGAGCTCGCCAACAAGGTCGGCCTCTCCAGCACCGCGCTGGCGCGCCGGCAGAAGACGCTGGAGGATGATGGCTACATCCAGGCTTACCAGGCCGCGCTCGATCTGGCGCAATTCGGCCTCACCACCACGGTGCTGGTGCGCATCGCGCTGGAGAGCCAGAGCGACGAGGCGCTGAAGGCGTTCGAGGCGGAGGTGGTGAAGTGCCCCTCCGTAGTGCGCTGCTTCCTGATGTCGGGCACCGACGACTACATCCTGATCGTGCTCGCCCGCGACATCCAGGATTTCGAGCGTATCCATCGCACCGAGCTGTCGCGCCTGCCGCGCGTGGCGCGGGTGCAATCGAGCTTCGCGCTGCGCGAGGTCGTCAATCGCGCGGTGCCGACGGTGGTGTTCGGCGAGACGAAGCGGTAGCCGAGTCGTTCGCGGCGCGCGCGGTCGCGCCGTCAAGCGCATCACTTCACAGTCGCATTCATTCCGCCATCAAAGATAATTGAGGCCAATTCAGCCGAACGGTTGAGGCGCAACGGGCGCCTTCGCGGACCTATGAAGGTGTGCAGCATCGCCGTTTTCGCGATCCGTTTCATACAACCTTTCGGTTTTGAGGTCTTCGATGTTCAAATCCAGCCGCCGTCTTTTCATTCAATCCGTTGCATTCGGTGCCGGAGTCCTCGGCGCCGCCAAATCCGCGCTCGCAGCGCCCGATGGACATGCTGCCGGCTACGACGTCGCCCCGGCATCCGAGTTCCTGAAGACGATCCCGCGAAAGTCGGGTGATCCCGTGGTGTTCACCGCCTCGCTCGACAAGGGACCGATCAAGGCCACATCCGGCGGCTGGGCGCGCGAGGTCACGACCCGCACGCTTCCGCTCGCGACCGGAATTGCCGGCGCGCATCTGTTCGTCAACGCGGGCGGCGCCCGCGAAATGCATTGGCACAATTCGGCCGAATGGGCCTATCTCGTCGACGGCCATTGCCAGGTGACGGTGGTCGATCCCGAGGGCCAGCTCGAAGTCGCCAACCTTGGGCCCGGCGATCTCTGGTTCTTCCCGAAGGGTCACAGCCACGCCATCCAGACGCTGGGGTCAGCCCCCTGTCACGCCATCCTCGCCTTCGATGACGGTCTCTATTCCGAACACGGCACCTTCGGGATCAGCGATTGGATGAGCCGCTACGACGCGCCGGCCTTGTCACAGGCGCTGGGCGTCTCCACGGAGACCTTCAGCCCGAATCCGAAAGCCGAGACCTACATCATGCAGGGCGAGGTGCTGGCGCTCGACGGTCCGCAGGCAAAAGTCGCCCGGGCGCTGGATCGCGATCGCACCCACCGCTTCGCACTGATGGCGCAGAAGCCGCGCGTGAGCACGGCGGGCGGTCAGCTTTACGTCGCCTCCGCCAAGGAGTTTCCGGTCTCGAGCACCATGACCGGAACCGTGCTCAAGCTCAAACCCGGCGCGATGCACGAGCCGCATTGGCACACCGACGCCAACGAATGGCACTACGTCCTGAAGGGACGCACGCGCGTGACCTTGTTCGCGTTCGACAAGCGGGTCGCGGTTGCAGACCTCTCGGCCGGAGAATGCGCCTATATCCCCACCAATTGCGGACACTCCATCCAGAACATCGGCCAGGAGGATGCCGAAGTGATCGGTGTGCTCGACAGCGGCACTTACCACGAAAGCAGCCTCGGCGACTGGCTGGCGAAGGCGCCGCGCCATCTGCTTGCCAATAATTTCGGCGTCTCGGAGGCGGCCGTGGCCAATTTCGGGCGCAAGCGGATGGTCATCGCCAGCGCAAGCTGAGCACTGTCATAGAACTGTCATCGAATGTGCCGAGACCTGTCAGTCTCTGCACATTCGGGACACGCCATGGACTATTTCAAGCGCTTCAACTTCCTGTTCGCCGCACCTGTTTTCGACGCCGACGACCTCGAGGGCGTCCGCTTCAACCAGATCATCGAGGAGATCCAGCGCTCCGGCTTCGAGGTGGTTCGGGCCCGCAAGCTGGAAGACGCGGAAATGGCGGTGCAGACCGATGCCGCGATCGGCTGCATGGTGGTGGATTGGGGCAAGAAGGGGCTTGAGGGCAAGACCTCGGCACTGATCAACCTGATGCGACGCCGCGGCCTCGACTTCCCGATCATCCTGCTGATCCGGCGCAAGCGCTTCGAGGACCTGCCGGTCGAGGTGCTCGACTTCATCGACGGCTATGTCTTCCTGTCCGAGGAGACGCCGACTTTCATCGCCAAGAACCTGATCAGCCGGCTCAAGCAATATGCCGAGACGCTCAAGACGCCGTTCTTCGGCGCGCTGGTCGACTATGCCGAGGAAGGCAACCAGCTCTGGACCTGCCCGGGCCACAATGGCGGGGTGTTCTACAACCGCAGCCCGATCGGCCGGGTGTTCGTCGAGCATCTCGGCGAATCCGTGTTCCGCGACGATCTCGACAATTCCGTGCTCGATCTCGGCGACCTCCTCACCCATGAGGGGCCGGCGCTGAAGGCGCAGAAGGAGGCGGCAGCGATCTTCGGCGCTGAAAAGACCTACTTCGTGCTCAACGGCACCTCGACCTCGAACAAGGTTGCGCTCGGCGCGCTCGTCACCGACGGCGACCTCGTGCTGTTCGACCGCAACAACCACAAGGCCGCCCATCACGGCGCGCTGATGATTAATGGCGGCATTCCGGTCTATGTCCCGACCATCCGCAATGCCTGGGGCCTGATCGGACCGATGCGCTGGGACGTGCTCGACGAGAAGGCGCTGCGCGAGGCGATCCGCAACCATCCTTTGGTCACGGACAAGGACGCCTGGCGCAAGGAGCGGCCATTCCGCGTCGCCGTGGTCGAGCAATGCACCTATGACGGCACGATCCACAATGCCGAAATGATCCTGAAGCGCATCGGCCATCTCTGCGAATACATCCTGTTCGACGAGGCCTGGGCCGGCTTCATGAAGTTCCATCCGCTCTATGCCGGCCGCTTCGCCATGGGGCTTGCCAACCTTCCGCCGGAGGCGCCGGGCATCATCGCGACGCAGTCGACCCACAAGCAGCTCGCCAGTTTCTCGCAGGCCTCGCAGATCCACATCAAGGACCGCCACATCCGCGGCCAGAAGCGCCGCGTCGAGCACCGCCGCTTCAACGAAAGCTTCATGCAGCACGCCTCGACGTCGCCGTTCTATCCGCTGTTCGCCTCGCTCGACGTCGGCGCACAGATGATGAAGGGCCGCTCCGGCGAAGTGCTGTGGGACGACACGATCAGGCTCGGCATCGAGCTGCGCAAGAAAATCCGCGCGATGCGCCGGGAGTTCGAAGAGAAAGAACAGAACGCGGACCGGCGCTGGTTCTTCGAGCCGTTCGTGCCCGATCGCGTCGCCATTCCCGACGTAGGCCGCCCCGGCGCCGCGCATAACGTTGCCTGGGAGACGCTGTCGACCGACGAGCTCGCCACCAATCCCGCGCTCTGGCAGCTCGGCCCCGACAGCAACTGGCACGGCTTCGCCGGCATGGCCGAAGGCTTTGCCATGACCGATCCGAACAAGCTGACGCTGCTGACCCCCGGCTTCGACCGCACCACCGGCGCCTATGCCGATCACGGCATCCCTGCCCCGGTCGTCGCGCAATATCTGCGCGAAAACCGCATCGTGCCTGAAAAGAACGACCTCAACTCGCTGCTCTTCCTGCTCACGCCGGGCGTCGAGGCCAGCAAGGCCGGCACGCTGATCTCCGGCCTCGTCGCGTTCAAGCGACTGCACGACGACAATGCGCTGCTGGCGGACGCAATCCCGGAATTCTACCAGCGGCGGCATGCACGCTATGCCGGCGTGCGGCTGCGTGACCTCTGCGGCGAAATGCACCGCTTCTTCCGCGCTGCCGATGTCAGTGCGCTCCAGGCGCGGCAATTCATGCCCGAGCACATGCCGGAGATTGCGATGTCACCGCGCGATGCCGCGCGCTTCCTGTTCAAGAACGACGTCGACTATCTGCCGATCGAGGCAATCGCCGGCCGCATCGCCACCACGCCCTTTGTGGTCTATCCCCCCGGGATCGCCACCATCGTTCCCGGCGAGCGGCTGACGGAACGGGCCAAGCCCATGGTGGATTATCTCAAGATGTTCGAGACCTGTTTCAACACGTTCCCGGGCTTCGATGTGGAAATCCAGGGCGTCTACAAGGAGGTCGATGCGCGCGGTCGCATTGGGCTTTATACTTACGTCGTTGCCGAGTAGGTGCCGATGAACGAAACAGCGATTGCACGCACCGATGACGAGCCGGTTCTGATCCGGCCGTCACGTGAGAACGATATCGAGGCGATGCTGGCGATCTACCGCCATCATGTCCGCAATGGTGTGCCACGGGACGTCGAGGGAACCGGCGCGCCGGAGCCCGACGATCTGCGCGACCGGCGCAAGAATTTGAAGCAGACCCGGCTGCCGCATCTGGTGGCGACCTATCGCGGCGAGGTCGTCGGCTATGCCTACGCGGTGCTGTTCCGCAAGCGCCCGGCCTATCGCTACACGGCCAAACACTCGATCTATGTCCACCACGAGCATCTCGGCCGCGGCGTCGGACGGCTGCTGCTCCAGGAGCTGATCGACGCTTGTGCGGCGGCTGGCTTCCGCCAGATGATCGGCTATATCGATGCCGACAATGCGCCCTCGCTGGCGCTGCACGAGAAGTTCGGATTTGCGCGCGTGGGCCTGCTCTGCGGCGTCGCCTATCGGCACGGCCACTGGTCCGATACCGCCATGGTGCAGCGTTCGCTCGGCGCCGGCGTCACCGCGCCGCCATCACTCACGGCACCGGGACGTTAAACCTTACGACGGAAAGTCGGCCGGCCTGACCTGGATGCGGTCGGCATGCAGCGACCAGTGATGCAGCGCCTGGTCCTTGCAAAACCTCGCCTTCGCCCGCTCCCTGGCCTCGTCCTCGTCGGCGGCGTCGATCTCGAGCGCGCCCTGACAGACCTCGATCTGCCGGCCATACTGGCCGAGCACGTCCTTCATGAACCTGACGACATAAGTTGACATGGGACCTCCCTGCTGCCCCGGCAACAATCTAATCCCTTTTACCTGGTTTCGGGGAGGCGAATTTTGACCGAGATCAAATCCGGTATCGGCGCGATCCGTCAGCCATCACGTCTTGATATCGAGCAGCGACTCTGTCGTTTCCGAATAGGCCTGAATCACCTTCGCATTGGCAATGAAGCTGTACTTCGCGGTCGCCAGCTGAACCAGTTCGCTGGCGAGATCGACGTTCGGCGCCGCGACCAGACCGTCCGGGTTTGCGAAGGGAGCGTTCGGGTCGGATTGTGCCGTATAGCTTGGCGAAACGGTCGACACCGTCGCGATCGTGCCGCCTGGCGTCGAGCCGCTCGATTGGGCGACCTGATCGACCCGCAGCGGCACATAGGCTGCGGGATAAGTCGAGCTGGTGCTCGAACTGCCGGCACCTGCCGATGTGCTCGATCCGCCTGAGGTGGGTAGCGGGCCGGTCGTGCTGACATTGGCGATGTTGCTCGCGGCCACGTTCACGCGCAAGCTCGCGGCAGAAAGTCCGGATGTCGCAATCGAAAGTATGTTCATGCCCCTAGTCTATAGGGACAAGTCATACGCGCTCATTCACGCCATCGATAAGATGCAGCGCATTGCATTTTCATCGTGGTAACCAACAGCCCTTCGCGCCCTACCCCGGCGTCACGCCGAAGGCCTGCTTGAAGCGCTCGGCGTAAACCGGCCAGACCTCGGGATTGATGATGCGCGGTGGCCTTTTGCCGTCGAGCGTCTCCAGCACCTGCTCGGCCGCGATGCGGCCCATGTTCTGACGTGCCTCGATCGTGACACCGGCCGTGTGCGGGCTCGCCAGCACATTGTCGAACTGCAGCAGCGGATGCTCCGGGGGCGGCGGTTCCTTGGACCAGACGTCGAGGCCGGCACCGGCAATGCGCTTGTCGCGCAACGCCTGGAGCAGAGCATCCTCGTCGTGAATGAAGCCACGCGCGGTGGTGATGAAATAGGCGTGCGGCTGCATCAGGCCGAACTCGCGCACGCTGATCATGTTGCGGCTGCCCTTGTTGAGCGGACAGGAGATCGAGACGAAATCCGCGCGGCGCAGGAGGTCGTCGAGCTCGACCTTCTCGCCGCCCCGGTCCGCCATCACCTCTTTCGAGAGATAGGGGTCATAGGCCAGCACCTTCATGCCGAGCAGGCCCTTGCACAGCGCGGCGATGCGGCGGCCGACATTACCGAGGCCGATGATGCCGACGGTCTTGTGCTCGACCTCGTTGCCGACGAGCTCGTTGCGATTGACGTTGGCCTCACGGCGCAGCTTGCGGTCGGATTGGATGATGCGCTTGGACAAGGTCAGCATCATCGCCAGCGCATGCTCGGCCACCGAATGCGCATTGCCGCCCGACTGGTTCACGACCAGCACGCCCGCATCCGTGCAGGCCTCGACATCGACGGGGTCGAAGCCTGCGCCGTTGCTGGAGACCAGCAGCAGGTTCGGCGTGCGCTTCAGGAAGCCAGCATCGACATGGAAATGCGGTGCCAGCTCGTCGCGCGCGGCGCCGATCTGGTAGACATGGGCCGCGCTCAGAAGCGGGGCGTAAAAGTCCTCGGGGCTCTCGTTCTCGATGCGGTCGAGCCGGACGTCGGGCCGCGCCTTCAGGATGTCGATGTAGATCGGGTTGGCCAGGTATTTGACGTAGAAGACGCGCTTGCTGTTGACCGACATCAGGACCCTTCCGGCTCTCTCCTGGAGACCCGCAAGCTCAGCGCGATACGCGCCCCGTTCCTGCGTCCCTCCGTTTTCTCATTATCCCGCTTATGACATGGCGGTGCCGGCCTCGGCAGCCCGTCTGGCGCAGATCACGGTGCCGGCCCGGACATGTTGACAATCCCGCCCGCTCCGTCAAGTTTCGGAAGACCGCCGCGACGACCAAGACAATGGTCAAGACCAAGAAACCTGCGCGGCACAAGGGAGAGCGCGATGGCGATTGCGGAACAGCAGGCCTCGTCCCAGGCGGGACCGGGGTCCGGCGACAGAAGCTGGCATAGCATCGTCCTGCAAACCCTGAAGCGGAACGAGATCAGCCTCGTCCCCTACGTACCCGACCGGGTGCTGACGCCGCTGATCAAGAATCTGCACGCCGATCCCTTCTTCACGACCTTTGCCACCGCGCGCGAGGAGGAGGCCGTCGGCATCGTCTCCGGCGCCTGGATGGGCGGGCGGCGCGGCGCGGTGCTGATGCAGACCTCGGGCTTTGCCACGCTCGCCAACACGCTCGCCTCGCTCGCGGTGCCCTACCAGATCCCGCTGATCATGTTCGTCTCCGAGCGCGGCACGCTCGGCGAATTCAACTACGGCCAGTCCCTGGTCTGCCGCACCATGCGCCCGGTGCTGGATTCGCTGGCGCTGGAGCACCACACCATCACCCGGCTCGACGAGCTCGAATTCATCGCCGACCGCTCGATCAAGCAGGCCGTCACCACGCAAGCCCCGGTGGCACTGATCCTCAACCCGCTGCTCACCGGCGGCAAGACTTTCGACAAGTGAGGTCGCCATGGATACGCGCAACACCAAGGTGATGAACCGGTTCGATGTGACGAAGCGCCTGATCGCAAAGCTCAAGCATGAGGAAGCGGTCGTTGGCGGCATCGGCAACACCAATTTCGACCTCTGGGCCGCCGGTCACCGCCCGCAGAACTTTTACATGCTGGGCAGCATGGGCCTCGCCTTCCCGATCGCACTCGGCGTGGCGCTGGCGCAGCCCAACCGCCGCGTCTTTGCGCTGGAAGGCGACGGCTCGCTCCTGATGCAGCTCGGCGCGCTCTCGACCATCGCGGCGTTGAAGCCGAAGAACCTGATCATGATCGTCATGGACAACGGCATCTACCAGATCACCGGCGCGCAGCCGACGCCGGCCGCCGGTGTCGCCGATCTCGTCGCGATCGCCTTGGGCTCGGGCCTTACCAACAGCGCCTGGGCCGCGGACGAGGACGATTTCGAGCGGCTGATCGACGAAGCGATGTCGGCTGACGAGCCCAGCCTGATCGCACTGCGCATCGACGATAAGCCCGGGGTCGGCACCACCCGCAGGGATCCCGTGCAGATCCGCGAGCGCTTCATGCACGGCCTCGGTGTCCGCGAGCCGCTCTGACGTCTGGACATTGACGACAAGGCCCCGCGGAGGGTCCCTCCGCAGGGCCGGATCTTCAATCGCTAGTGCGCCGATCAGTCGATGATCTTGACGACGCGCCGGGTGCGCGGCTCGACGATCACGCGGCGATCATTCACGACCGCATAGCGATACTCGGTGTAATTCGGCACCGGGCGCAGCACCACGGTGGGAGGCAGCGGCTCGCCGACCACAACGCGCTCCTGAACCACGACCGAATCATCGCGCGGGATGCCGCCGAGGATCGCATTCGGAATTTCGAGGCCCGCGCCGACTGCTGCACCCACAGTGCCGCCGACCACCGCACCGACCGGACCGCCGATGTCGCCGCCCGCTCGCGCGCCGTTCCGGGCGCCCTGTTCGGTCGTCGACTGGGCAAAGGCTGCACTCGACGCCAGCAGCGACGCGGCAACCAACGAAATCGCAAGACGGGTCTTCATGTCCACACTCTCCAGTGTTTGTTGATGCGCCTTCAACCGCGGGGCCGGAGCATTGTTCCGGTTCCGCCGTGGCGAAAGACGCGCCAAATCCGAAAGAGTGTTACCGCGTAACAGTTCAGGCCGCGGCGATCTCGTGGCCCGCCATCAGTTCCAGCGCGCGCACCATCGCCGAATGATCCCAGCCCTTGCCGCCATGGGCGGTGCAGGATGAAAACAATTGCTGCGCCACCGCCGTGCTCGGCAGCGACAGGCCGAGCGCGCGGGCGCCTTCGAGGGCGAGGTTGAGATCCTTCTGGTGCAGCTCGATGCGGAAACCCGGATCGAAATTGCGCTTCACCATGCGCTCGCCATGCACTTCGAGAATTCGCGACGAGGCAAAGCCGCCCATCAGGGCCTTGCGCACCAGCGCGGGATCGGCGCCGGCCTTGGACGCAAACAGCAGCGCCTCACTCACCGCCTCGATCGTCAGTGCGACGATGATCTGGTTGGCGACCTTGGTGGTCTGGCCGTCGCCATTGGCCCCGACATGGGTGACGTTCTTGCCCATCCTGTCGAAGATCGGCTTCATGGTGCCGAAGGCGCGCTCGGGCCCGCCGACCATGATGGTGAGGCTCGCAGCTTTCGCACCGACCTCCCCACCCGACACCGGCGCATCGAGATAATCCGCGCCCAGCGCCTCGATCTTCTTCGCGAACTCCTTGGTCGCCAACGGCGAGATCGAACTCATGTCGACCACAATCTTGCCCTTGGAGATGCCGCCCGCAACGCCGTCCTTGCCGAACAGCACAGCTTCGACATGCGGCGTATCCGGCACCATGATGATGACGGCGTCCGCCTCCTCCGCGACCTCCTTGGCCGATTTGCAGGCGATGCCGCCGGCCGCGATCAGCTCCGGCGCGACCGGCGAGACGTCATGCAGGAGAACGCGATGGCCCGCGGCGAGAAGATGGCCGGCCATCGGCCGTCCCATGGTGCCAAGTCCAATGAAGCCGATGTCGATCATGTCTGACTTTCTCTCAGTTGCATAAGCGAAGTTTCATCCGCGCGCTCGGTGCACCTCTCCCGCATGCGGGAGAGGGAGTAGACCGCCGCTGTATCTTCCTCAGGTCTCAAACGTCTGCGCGGCGTGCCAGGACAGGCCTTCCAGCGTCGTGGTGCGCGGCTTGTATTCGCAGCCGATCCAGCCGCGATAACCGATCGCGTCGAGGTGGCGGAACAGGAAAGGATAGTTGATCTCGCCCGTGCCCGGCTCATGGCGGCCGGGATTGTCGGCGAGCTGAATGTGCGAGATCTGCGGCAGATATTCCTGCATGGTGCGGGCGAGATCGCCCTCCATGATCTGCATGTGGTAGATGTCGTACTGGATGAACAGATTGTTCGACCGTACCTCGGAGATCAGCTGCACGGCCTGCTCGGTGCCGTTGAGGAAGAAGCCGGGAATATCAAGCGTGTTGATCGGCTCGACCAGCAGCTTGATGTTCTCGCGCGCCAGCGTCGAAGCCGCAAAGCGCAGGTTTCCAACCAGCGTCTCCTGCAGCTCGCGCGGATCGGCGTCCACAGGCGCGATACCGACGAGACAGTTGAGCTGGTCGCAATCGAGCGCCTTGGCGTAATCGATGGCGCGGAACACGCCGTCACGGAACTCGGCGGTGCGATCGGGCAGGATCGCGATGCCGCGCTCGCCACCGGCCCAGTTGCCGGCGGGCAGATTGTGCAGCACCTGGGTCAACCCGTGGGCCTCCAATTGCTCGCGCAACAGCGCCTTGTCGAAATCATAGGGGAAGAGATATTCCACTCCGGCAAAGCCCGCCGCCTTCGCCGCGGCGAAGCGGTCGACAAACGGCATCTCGTTGAAGAGCATGGTGAGGTTGGCGGCGAATTTCGGCATGATGCGCTCCCCTATTCTGCCGGCTGCAGCACGCCGGGCCTGACGGTCCCGACCTCGTCGAGCGGCAGGTCCAGCACCTCCTCGAACTCGACGATATTGTCGATCTCGGTCCCCATCGCGATGTTGGTGACGCGTTCGAGGATGAACTCGACCACGACGGGCACGCGGTGCTTCTTCATCAAGTCGCGCGCGGTGGCGAACGCCGCCTGCGTGTCCTTGGGATCGGTGACGCGGATGGCCTTGCAGCCGAGGCCCTCGGCGACGGCAACATGGTCGACGCCGTAGACACCAATCTCTGGTGCGTTGATGTTCTCGAAGGAAAGTTGGACGTGATAGTCCATCTCGAAGCCGCGCTGGGCCTGGCGGATCAAGCCGAGATAGGAATTGTTCACGACGACGTGGATGTAGGGCAGATTGAACTGCGCTCCGACCGCGAGTTCCTCGATCAGGAACTGGAAGTCGTAGTCTCCCGACAGCGCGACAATGTCGCGATCCGGACAGGCCGCGCGCACGCCGAGCGCCGCCGGCAGCGTCCAGCCGAGCGGTCCGGCCTGCCCCGCATTGATCCAGTTGCGCGGCTTGTAGACACCGAGGAACTGCGCTCCTGCGATCTGCGACAGGCCGATCACGGTGACATAGGTGGTGTCACGGCCGAACGCCTTGTTCATTTCCTCATAGACGCGCTGCGGCTTGATCGGGACGTTGTCGAAATGGCTCTTGCGCAGCATCGTCTTCTTGCGGTCGCGGCAGGCCGCGGGCCACGCCTGGCGCTCGCGGAGCCTGCCGGAACGCCGCCACTCCCTGGCGACGGTGACGAAGAGCGCGAGCGCGGCCTTCGCGTCCGAGACGATGCCGAGATCGGGATTGAACACCCGGCCGATCTGGGTCGGCTCGATGTCGACATGCACGAAGGTGCGGCCTTTGGTGTAGGTCTCGACCGAGCCGGTGTGACGGTTCGCCCAGCGATTGCCGATGCCGAGCACGAAGTCGGACTCCAGCATCGTGGCGTTGCCGTAGCGGTGGCTCGTTTGAAGTCCGACCATGCCGGCCATCAGCACGTGATCGTCGGGGATCGCGCCCCACCCCATCAGCGTCGGCACGACGGGCACGTTGGCGATCTCGGCGAACTCGACCAGCAAGTCGGAAGCATCGGCATTGATAATGCCGCCGCCCGCCACGATCAGTGGCCGCTCGGCTGCATTGAGCATCTCCAATGCCTTCTCGACCTGCTTTCGCGAGGCGGTCGGCTTGTAGACGGGCAGCGGCTCGTAAGTCTCGTCGTCGAACTCGATCTCGGCGAGCTGCACGTCGAGCGGCATGTCGATCAGCACCGGCCCCGGCCGGCCCGAGCGCATCACATGAAACGCCTGGCTGAACACGCGCGGCACCAGCGCCGGCTCGCGCACCGTCACCGCCCATTTGGTCACCGGCTTTGCGATCGACTCGATGTCGACGGCCTGGAAATCCTCCTTGTAGAGCCGCGCGCGCGGCGCCTGCCCGGTGATGCAGAGGATCGGAATGGAATCGGCGATCGCCGAATAGAGTCCGGTGATCATGTCGGTGCCGGCCGGCCCCGAGGTGCCGATACAGACGCCGATATTGCCGGCCTTGGCCCGGGTATAGCCCTCGGCCATGTGCGAGGCCCCCTCGACATGACGCGCGAGGATGTGGCGGATCGAGCCGCGCTTCTTCAGCGCCGAGTAAAGCGGATTGATCGCTGCCCCGGGAACACCGAAGGCGGTCGAGATGCCTTCCTTCTCCAGGATACGCACGGCTGCATCGACAGCTCGCATCTTCGCCATATCGGACCTCGCTTGGTTAAGTCAGCGAGCGAGATCATCAGGTGCGCGGGATGCGATCTCAACGAAGCAGATTTTATTTTCCACGATGCGGCAGCCGTAGAAAAACTGCGGTGCTCTCAAGCAGTTAGATCGGGAAGTACGTGAAAGCGCCTCACTCGAACAACGGCGCCAGTTCCATCTGTGGCACCAGCACGAGGCCCTTGTCGGTGATGCGAATTTCCGGAATGACCGATAGCGGAATCAAATTGAAGCCCATGTAGGGGATGGTGCAGCCGGCCTCGGCCCATTCCTTCTTCAGCACCTTGACCTCCTCGGCCACCTCCGTGACGCGCTTGTCGGAGAGGAGGCCCGCGATTGGCAGCGGCACCAGCGCCCTCACCTTGCCATCGGCAACGACGCAGACGCCGCCCTGCTTCGCCTTGATCGCTGCGATCGCGACTTGCATATCGCCCTCGTTCGTGCCCGCGACGATGATGTTGTGACTGTCGTGGCCGACGCTTGAGGCGACTGCACCGCGCTTGAGGCCAAAATCCTTGAGCAGGCCATAAGCAACGTTGCCGGCCGATTTGCCGTGGCGCTCGACCACGGTGACGAAGCACAGGCCGTAGCGCGCGAACAGCGACGGCCAGTCCTTGGCCGGCTCGATCGCGACCTTTTCATGGATCAGCGTGATGCCGGGCAGCGCGGTCTTGATCGCGTTGACGGTGCAGGCCTTCGTCGGGAGCTCCGGTGTCAACTTGAGCTTCTCCGGCAGCTTTACGGTGACATAGGCCGCTTTCGGATATTGGTAGCGCTGCGACAGCGCCTGATCGAGCCGCGGCGTGATCTTGCGGTTCTCGACCACCAGCTCGCCGCCATACCAGGTCGATTGCGGCTTGAGCTGATCGTCCATCAAAACGAGATCGGCCCGGCGGCCGCCGCCGAGCCCGCCGATGTCGCTTTCCATGGCGAAGCGCGTGGCGCCATGCAGCGAGCCCATCGACCAGGCTTGCTCCGGCGACATCCCCGCCTTCACGGCCTCGCGCACCACCCAGTCGAGGCCGAACAGCAGCAAATCATCGGCATCGCGGTCGTCGGTGCAAACCGCGGTGCGCTTGTGCGAAGCGCCGAGTTCGGTGATCGTCCGGATCGCCTGCGGCAGCGAGTGCCACGGCGTGGTCGGCGGGCCGCCGCGCAGGAAAACCCAGACGCCGGCATCGAGCAGATCATCGGCGATATCGCGGTCGATCGCCTCATGGGTGTCGGTCACGCCGCTTGCCGCATAGGCGGCAACGAATTCGCGGCCATAGACGTGGCCGGACACCGGCCGTCCGCGCTTCAACGCAGCCGCGAGGATTGCGTGGCTGCGCTCGTCGCCCATGGTGACAGGCACGAAATCCATCTTCTCCCCGAGTGCCACCGCTTCGGGCCAGCGATCAAACAGGCCGGCGATCTTGTCGGGCGTGAGATCGCCGCCCGCCGTCTCCAGCTCGGCCGAGGTCGCCGGCACGGTCGACGGCACCGTCAGAAAGATCGAGAGCGGCGCTTCACGCGCGTCCTCCAGCATCGCCTCGACGCCGGCGACGTCCATGACATTGCCGATCTCGTGGCTGTCGCAGAAGATCGTGGTGGTCCCGTTCAGCAGCGCAGCCTCGGCATAGGCGCAGGCCGTCACCATCGAGGATTCGATGTGGATGTGCGGATCGACCAGCCCCGGCGCGATAATGCCGCCGGCGACGTCGTAGACCGAAATGTCGCTCCAGGCTTTCTTCGCCGCGCCGGCGGCCTTCACCGCGGCAATGCGGCCACCGGTGATCCAGACCTCCCGTCCCGGATGGATCCGCTCCGAATAGGTCGAGAGCACCCGCGCTCCGGAAATGACGAGGTCGGGCGCGACGCGCGCGGAGGCGACATCGGCGAGACGGCGCGTCATCGTGTGCAGCGGCGCGACGGCGAAACGGGTGAGTTTGGTCATCAGGACCCTCGCATGGCGTTAAGGTCGGACGATGGTTACGCCCTGCGCCAGACTGGGCAAGCTCAAATATAGCGGCAGGCCCTGCTTACGCTTTAGGCGCCGACCCGCCCGCAGGCCCTGACCTCGAAGGTCTGGCTGGCGCTCTGCGCGGGTTCCGCGTCCTCGGCGGTGGCGCGGCAGCCGGTTTGACCCGAAGCCGCATCGACCGTCCGTTTGACTCGTCGATCTCGAACGAATTTATCTTTCGCACGAGGCTGCTCAGATTGCGGAAACCGAAGGTCCTCGGATCGAAATCCGAAGCAAGGTTAGCGAGCTGTCGCCCGACCTCCCCGAGCGTCACCCAGCCGTCTTCGCTCTCCATCTGGGTGATGACCTTTTTGATGATGGGCGTCGCGGCATCCTGCGGCTGAAGCGGCGTCGACCTCGCCCCGGCGTCTTGGGTGTTCGCCGTGCCGGAAAGCAGGTTCTCTGTATAAACGAATCGTCGGCAGGCCTGCCTGAAGCTCTCCGGCGTCTTGTGTTCGCCGAACCCAAAGACATCCACGCCCTGCTCCCGGATGCGGGCGGCGAGGCGGGTAAAATCGCTGTCGGATGACACCAGACAGAAGCCGTCGAACCGGCCGCTGTGAAGCAGGTCCATCGCATCAATGACCAGGGTTATGTCGGAGGCATTCTTACCCGTCGTATAGGCGAACTGCTGCTGCGGGATGATAGCGTGCTTCGACAAGATATCGGCCCAGCCCCTCGATCGCGCGTTCGAAAAGTCGCCGTAGATGCGGCGAACGCTGGCCTCGCCGATCTTGGCAATCTCTTCGAACAGCCCATCGGCGATCTTCGCGGAAGCGTTGTCGGCATCAATCAGGACAGCGAGACGGGGCGAACGAGGCTCAGAAGGCATGGCATTCCCCAAAAGACGCGACAACGGCCGATGGATATACCGATGTTGGGGCTATTGCCGCCAGACCTGATTTCTTTCAACGAGGTGCGACGGACCGCAAATCCGGCTCAGGCTGGCTTCACCACCGGCGTCACGCCCCCGAGCGCAGCCGTCAGTTCAGCGGCGACCTCACGCACCACGCGGCCGATCTCCGGCAGCCGGGCGTCGGTGACGCGACTGGTCAGGCCGGACACCGAGATCGCGGCGAGCGGTTCCGAGAGCGCGTTGTAGACCACAGCGGCGACGCAGCGCAGGCCCATCTCGGCTTCTTCGTCGTCCACCGCAAAGCCCTGCTTCCGGATCGTCGCGAGTTCCTTAAAGAGGTCGCTCGGCCTCACGATGGATTTCTCGGTTAGCCTGGGCATACCGTGATGGCGGATGACGGCGCCGACATCCTCGTCGGAATAGGTCGCGAGCACGGCCTTGCCGACGCCGGAGGTCACCATCGCGACGCGACCGCCGACCTTGGTCAGCGAGCGCATGATCTCGCGGCTTTCCATGCGGGTCAGCACGATGATGAATTCGTCGTCGACCACGGCGAGATTGGCGGTCTCGCGGGTCAGATCGCGCAATTTGCGCAAATAAGGAATGGCTTGTGCGGTAAAATTGCGCCGACGCGCAAAGCTCGCGCCCACCGTAAAGCTGCGCACGCCGACATGCCATTTGGATTCGGCGCGATCGAACTGCACGAATCGACGGCTTTCCAGCGTCGCCAGCAGGCGGTGCACGGTCGAGGCCGATAGCCCCGTGCGAACCGCGAGATCGCTGAGGCGATAGCCCTCGTCGTCCTCGGCCAGCGTCTCGAGAATCGACAGCGCGCGGTCGACGGATTGCACGCCGCCGTCACGATCGGCCTCTGCTGCCGATCGTGTTTCAAGTGATTTGCGCCGGATCACGTTCTTGCTCATCGCGACCTGACTGATATCACCTCTCCCCGCGGACGGGGAGAGGTGAAGAGACTTCCACGTCTCAGAGCAGGCCCGCGCCGCGGGCCCACTTGTACTTGGCACCCAGCACCTCGACCGGCAGTTCGGTCGAGTAAGCATAGGCAGGGATGCCGTTCTGGTAGAGATATTCGGCAGCTTCCTCGACCTCGACGTCGCCGGCGAGCGAGGCAACGATCGGCTTCACGAAGCCCTTCGCTTCCATCTCCTTCTTCACCTCGACCATGTTACGGGCGAACACCATCGGCGGCGTGACGATGGTGTGCCAGTAGCCGAGGATCAGCGAGTGGATGCGTTCGTCCGAGAGGCCGAGCTTCACCGTGTTGACGTAGGTGATCGGCGGCTCGCCGCCGGTGATATCCACAGGATTTCCAGCCGCGCCGAACGGCGGAATGAACTTGCGGAAGGCCGCGTCGAGATCCGGCGGCATCGACATCAGCGACAGGCCGTTGTCGACGCAGGAGTCCGACAGCAGCACGCCCGAACCACCCGCACCGGTGATGATCAGCACGTTCTCGCCCTTCGGGGTCGGCAGCACCGGAACGCCACGGGCGAATTCGAGCAGCTGCCGCAGGCTGCGCGCGCGGATCACGCCGGATTGCGCCAGCACATCCTCATAGATCTTGTCGTTACCGGCGAGCGCGCCGGTGTGCGACGAGGCCGCCTTGGCGCCGGCCGAGGTGCGGCCGGCCTTGAGCACGACGACCGGCTTCTTCTTGGAGACGCGCTTGGCGGCTTCCGCAAAGGCGCGGCCATCCTTGAGGTCCTCGCAGTGCTGCGCGATCAGGTTCGTGTTCGGATCCTGCTCGAAGAAGGCGAGCAGATCGTCCTCGTCGATGTCGGACTTGTTGCCGAGGCCGACGATCGCCGACACGCCCATTTTCGCCGAGCGCGAGAAGCCGATGATGGCCATGCCGATGCCGCCCGACTGCGACGATAGCGCCGCGTGGCCCTTGACGTCATAAGCCGTGCAGAAGGTCGCGCAGAGGTTCGCCGGCGTATAATAGAAGCCGTAGATGTTTGGCCCCATCAGGCGGATGTCGTATTTCTTGCCGACCTCGACGATCTCGGCCTGCAGCTCCGGTGCGCCGGCCTCCGCAAAGCCCGACGGGATCAGGACCGCACCGGGGATCTTCTTCTCACCGCATTCGGTGAGCGCTGCGGCCACGAACTTCGCGGGGATCGCGAACACGGCCGTGTCGATCACGCCCGGCACGTCCTTGACGCTCTTATAGGCCTTGTAACCAAGGATCTCGGACGCCTTGGGGTGGATCGGATAGATCTCGCCCTTGTAACCGCCGTTGATGAGGTTCTTCATCACGGAGTTGCCGATCTTGCCGTCCTCGGCGGAGGCACCGACCACGGCGACCGCCTTCGGCTGCATGATGCGGCTCATGGCCGCGACGATCTCTTCGGTCGGACGCGGCTTCGGCTTGGGCTTGTAGGCGAAATCGACGACGATGCGCACGTCGGCTGCAATCGCGTCCTTTGCGGTGGCGAACACAGGGTTGAGGTCGAGCTCGACGATCTCAGGGAAGTCGGTAACGAGCTGCGAGACCTTGACGATGACGTCGGCCAGCGCCGTACGGTTCACCGGCTCGCCGCCGCGCACGCCCTTCAAGATTTCGTGTGCCTGAATGCCATCGAGCATCGACAGCGCATCTTCCTTGGTTGCGGGCGCGAGGCGGAAGGTGATGTCCTTGAGCACCTCGACCAGCACGCCGCCGAGGCCGAAGGCCACCAGCTTGCCGAACGAACCGTCGGTGATCGAGCCGACGATGACTTCGGTGCCGCCGGCCAGCATCTGCTGCACCTGGATGCCCTCGATCTTGGCATCGGCCTTGTACTTCTTGGCATTGCCGAGAATGGTCTCGTAGGCCTTCTCGGCATCCTGCGCCGTCTTGACCCCGACGATGACGCCGCCGGCCTCGGTCTTGTGGAGAATGTCCGGCGAGACGATCTTCATCACCACCGGGAAGCCCATGGAAGACGCCATCTTGCCGGCCTCGCCCGCCGACTTGGCCACGCCCTCCTTCGGCACCGGAATGCCGTAGGCGTCGCAGACCACCTTGCCTTCGGGGGCGGTCAGGCTGGTGCGGTTGTCGGCCTTGACCTGGTCAAGGACCTTGCGGACGACGTCTTTCGAATTGGACATGAGCTTCTCCCTTGACCTTCAGTTCTTGCTTTGCAAAGCGCGCGTGATGCGGCTGCCCGTGATACTTGCCATCGCCGCGCTCTATTCCATTTGGCGGAACGGAGCGGCGAAATGCCTTGATTACTCCGCCAGCTTGGATCAAAAATGGCTAGCGATGGCATTTGGTATGCCAGAAGCCAACTTGTCAAGTCAGAGACCACCTTAGAACGCCGCAAAAAATAGGCAGCTTGACATTCTGGCATGTGGTATGCCAAAAACTTTCCGGTAAATATTCCTGTAAAAGACGACTCCCACTGGAGGAGAATCGTCGTGTCACTGCGGAAACCAACCAAGGCGTTGCCGAACATGGCCGAGGCAGACATCGCAATCGTTCGTATTGCCCCGGAGAGCAGCTTCAAGAACAAGGCGTATGACGCCTTGAAGGAAGCCATCCTCAAGATGGACATCTATTCGACGCCCGAGCCGGTGATGCTGGACGAGCGCGCGTTGTCCGAACGCCTGGGCGTCAGCCGCACACCGATCCGCGAAGCAATCGCAATGCTCGAGCAGGACGGTTTCGTGAAGACCGTGCCGCGCCGCGGCATCATGGTCGTGCGCCGGACCAAGAGCGAGATCGTCGACATGATCCGCGCCTGGGCGGCGCTGGAGAGCATGGCCGCGCGCCTCATCACCACCACCGCGCGCAAGAAGGACATTTCGGCGCTGCGCGACTTCTTCAAGGACTTCGGCAAGGACCGCCTGCCCGAGGATCACGTCGAGGAATATTCGCGCGCCAACATCGCCTTCCACCAGTCGCTGATCTCACTGTCGGAATCGCCGGTGCTGGTCGATCTCACCAACGACCTGCTGCTGCACGTGCGCGGTTATCGCCAGCTGACGATCGGCCGCAAGGACCGCACCGCGACCTCGCTGCCCGAGCATCTCGCCATGATCGAAGCGCTGGAGGCACGCGACACCGAGCTCGCCGAGAAGCGCGCCCGCGACCACACCCTTGGCCTTGCCGCCTACGTCGAAGCGCATGGCCAGGAACTGTTCACGTAACTCTTCACCTAGCAACATTCACCAGAAGGGCGAAAAATTCGCCCCGTTATCTTGAGACCAGGGAGACAAGGCCCATGCTGAACACCGCGACCAAGTCCGAAGCACCGGGCACCGAGCAGGAACTGACGGATGGTTTCCATCTCGTCATCGACGCGCTGAAGCTGAACGGCATCAACACCATCTATAATGTGCCGGGCATCCCGATCACGGATCTGGGCCGCATGGCGCAGGCCGAAGGCATTCGCGTGATCTCCTTCCGCCACGAGCAGAACGCCGGTTACGCCGCAGGCATCGCCGGCTATCTCACCAAGAAGCCCGGCGTCTGCCTCACGGTGTCGGCGCCCGGTTTCCTCAATGGTCTCACCGCGCTCGCACACGCCACCACCAACTGCTATCCGATGATCCTGGTCTCGGGCTCCTCCGAGCGCGAGATCGTCGACCTCCAGCAGGGCGACTACGAGGAAATGGACCAGCTCGCGATCGCCAAGCCGCTGTGCAAGGCGGCCTATCGCGTGCTGCACGCCCAGGATATCGGCATCGCTTTCGCCCGCGCCATCCGCGCCGCGGTCTCGGGCCGTCCGGGCGGCGTCTATCTCGACCTGCCGGCAAAACTGTTCGGCCAGGTGATGAACGCCGAGGCCGGCCAGAAGTCGCTGGTCAAGGTGATCGACGCGGCTCCGGCGCAGATCCCCTCGCCCGCTTCGGTCAAGCGCGCGCTCGACGTGCTCAAGGCCGCAAAGCGTCCGCTCATCATCCTCGGCAAGGGCGCGGCCTACGCGCAGGCCGATGAAGAGATCAAGACCTTCGTCGAGAAGAGCGGCGTGCCGTTCCTCCCCATGAGCATGGCCAAGGGCCTGCTGCCCGACACCCATCCGCAGTGCGCAGGTGCGGCGCGTTCGACGGTGCTGAAGGACTCCGACGTCGTCATGCTGATCGGCGCGCGGCTGAACTGGCTGCTCTCGCACGGCAAGGGCAAGAGCTGGGGCGAATCCCCGAAGAAGTTCATCCAGGTCGACATCGAGCCGAAGGAAATGGACTCCAACGTCGAGATCGTCGCGCCCGTCGTCGGCGACATCGGCTCGGTGGTCTCCGCCTTCAACCAGGCCATCGCTACGGGCTGGACCGCACCGCCGGTGGAATGGACCAAGGCCATCGTGACCAAGCGCGATGAGAACGTCGCCAAGATGGCGCCGAAGCTCATGAACAACAAGTCGCCGATGGATTATCACGGCGCGCTCGGCGTGCTGAAGAACGTGATCAAGGATCATCCCGAGGCGATCCTCGTCAACGAAGGCGCCAACACGCTCGACCTCGCCCGCGGCGTCATCGACATGTACCGCCCGCGCAAGCGTCTCGACGTCGGCACCTGGGGCGTGATGGGCATCGGCATGGGCCAGGCGATCGCGGCTGCGCTCGAAACCGGCCACCCCGTGCTGGCGGTTGAAGGCGACTCGGCCTTCGGCTTCTCCGGCATGGAGGTCGAGACCATCTGCCGCTACAATTTGCCGATCTGCGTCGTCATCTTCAACAATGACGGCATCTATCGCGGCACCGACGTCAACAGCGTCAACGCCGATCCGGCGACGACCGTGTTCGTCAAGGGCGCGCGCTACGACAAGATGATGGAAGCGTTCGGCGGCGTCGGCGTGAATGCGACCTCGCCCGACGAGCTCAAGCGCGCCGTCAACGAGGCGATGGCGTCCGGCAAGCCGACGCTGATCAACGCGGTGATCGATCCGGCCGCGGGCTCGGAGAGCGGCCGCATCGGCAACCTCAATCCGCAGAGCGTTCTGCAGAAGAAGAAGTAAGTCCACCCCCTCAACCTTTATTCCCTGCGGTTCGCGGGGGCAGACAGAGTACGGAGCAACACAATGACCAAAGCGCTCGAGGGCGTTCGCATTCTCGACTTCACCCACGTCCAGTCCGGACCGACCTGCACGCAGCTGCTCGCATGGTTCGGCGCCGACGTGATCAAGGTGGAACGCCCGGGCGTGGGTGACATCACCCGCGGCCAGCTGCAGGACATCCCGAACGTGGACAGCCTGTATTTCACCATGCTCAACCACAACAAGCGTTCGATCACGCTCGACACCAAGAACCCCAAGGGCAAGGAAGTCCTCACCGAGCTGATCAAGAAGTGCGACGTGCTGGTCGAGAACTTCGGCCCCGGCGTGCTCGACCGCATGGGTTTCCCCTGGGAGAAGATCCAGGCGATCAACCCGAAGATGATCGTCGCCTCGATCAAGGGCTTTGGCCCCGGACCGTACGAAGACTGCAAGGTCTATGAGAACGTCGCGCAGTGCACCGGCGGCGCCGCGTCGACCACCGGCTTCCGCGATGGCCTGCCGCTCGTGACCGGCGCGCAGATCGGCGACAGCGGCACCGGCCTGCATCTGGCGCTCGGCATCGTCACCGCGCTCTATCAGCGCACCCATTCGGGCAAGGGCCAGCGCGTCACCGCCGCGATGCAGGACGGCGTGCTCAACCTCGCCCGCGTCAAGCTGCGCGACCAGCAGCGTCTCGCCCACGGTCCGCTCAAGGAATACAGCCAGTTCGGCGAAGGCATTCCGTTCGGCGATGCCGTGCCGCGCGCCGGCAACGATTCCGGCGGCGGCCAGCCCGGCCGCATCCTGAAGTGCAAGGGCTGGGAGACCGATCCCAACGCCTACATCTACTTCATCACCCAGGCCCCGGTCTGGGAGAAGATCTGCGACGTGATCGGCGAGCCGACCTGGAAGACCGATCCGAACTACGCCAAGCCCCCGGCCCGCCTGCCGCGCCTGAACGAGATCTTCGCCCGCATCGAGCAGTGGACGATGACCAAGACCAAGTTCGAGGCGATGGAGATCCTCAACAAGGACGACATCCCCTGCGGCCCGATCCTGTCGATGAAGGAGATCGCCGAGGACCAGTCGCTGCGCGCGACCGGCACCGTGGTCGAGGTCGATCACCCGACCCGCGGCAAGTACATCTCGGTCGGCAACCCGATCAAGCTGTCGGATTCACCGAGCGACGTCACCCGCTCCCCGCTGCTCGGCGAGCACACCGACGAGATCCTGCGCGCCGTGCTCGGCTTCAGCGACCACCAGGTCGCCGACATCCACAAGTCCGGCGCGCTCGACCCGCCGCAGAAGCAGGCCGCTGAATAAGCGACGCCACAACGCGCGAGACCAAAGGGCCGCCCATCGAGGCGGCCCTTTTTGTTTGCAATCCCAAGCCCAAACCAAAACTGGAAAACAACCCCATACACAGTAGCCAATCCCTTGGCTGCAGAAGTAGATTTCGAGTTTTACGAATTTTTGTTGACGCGTCGGGCAAAACAGGGGTAATCTGTCACAATCCGAAAAGCGAACGCCGGCCCATAAGGGCATCTCGACGCAGAGGCTCGTCTCTGCCCTGCCTCGACCATTAGCCGGTTGGCGACCAGCCCGGCCTTTATTTGGCATCGGACAGTCTTTCGAGGAACCGAGGCGGTCGGCGTCAGTTGTTTATCCAGACCCGACTTCTCCACGCCAAGGACAACGCCTGTTTCACCAGCCCGCGAACGCGGACGGGACGTCGGCGAATTCGCGGGCCACACAGTTTCAAACACATCGAGATCGACACATGTTGAGAGATCATTCCTCTGATCGCGCCAGGCGCGAAGCCGACAAGGCGTTCAAGCCCGTCAAACCGCAGAAGCCGATGAACGACTATGCGAGGGCCCAGCACTCCCTCCACGAGAACCGCGAGCGGCTCAAAGCGGAACGATTGGCCCGCGAAGCTCGGTCAAAGGCCGGCGAAGATTAGGGGCGCGTACTCACAAGGGCGGCGTCGGATTCTGATAGCGCCAAGCGCGGTTAAGGGCCGCGTAAGAAAGGCCAATGTCGCCTTGTGGCCCTTAGCCGAACCTTGCTGATCCTGCTGTGATGTCGGCTACCGGCGGTGGAGCGGACGACGCTTGCCTCAACCGCCGCCTCTGACCCGAAGCGGACCCGGCCAGCCGAACCTAATTGACGGTTGCCAACATGGCGCGGCATTCCCCGAACTTGTCGTCCTCACTATCTTTCAGATCGCGGCCAGGAATATTGTGTCCGGCCTGGAGCGGAAAGAAACTCTGGGCCAAGCCCCTGTCTTCCACCGTCTCCAGCCCTCGATCGACGTAGGCCATGTGCTTCTCGCCATCGAAGGCGATTTCGGATCGCTGGTAAAATCCGCGCGCAAGCCGTTGACGAAGCTCCGCCAGGAAATCGAACATCTCGAGGTTACGGGTCGGGACGGCCGAACGATCCTTGGCCCATCGGAAATAATAGGTTGGGTCTGCCAGGAAGAAGATTTCCAGCGCGGTGGCGATATCGCATGTCTCCTGCTGGATGATCCATAACAGCGGCGCGTGGCTATAATCCCAATTCCAGCTCATCGCCACGATGTGCCAGACATCGGGATCGGACGTTGCCATGAGCCATCGGGCGAACCTGACAAATTTTTGGGGCGGGTAGTTCGTCCAAGGCGAACAATGCTCGGCCCAGCTAAGCAGCATCTCATCGGTGTTTTCGACCGATTTCCATTTGTTGGCGAGGTCCCGTTTGCGATTCGTTTCGGCACTTCGCTCGACCTTTTGCCGTTGCCGCCGCGCCAGCACCTCGTCCATGTCGGCTCGATAGAGGCCTAACAAATATACTTCCCCATCCTTTATCGAGACTTTGATTGTCGCATTCAACGCGGCTGGTTTGGCCCGATACCTGATAAACCCGTGCTCGTTGGGCTTGCCTGTCTCGCCGTCCGCCAACTGCACGTCGGGCAGCGCCCTCCGCATGGCGTCGACCGTCATGCCGATGTGTACGCCGCACACCACCACGTCACGGGGGAAATTGAACATAGCCGAATACGAGATGGAATCGATCACCCCATCCGCATGCGAAAAATCTACCGACACGCCGGTGGTTCTCTGAAAGCCGCTGAACATGTCCAGCGCCCGCTTCGTTTCCTGCGGCCCAAGAAGCGCTTCAATCTCGGCCGGGATCATCAGAGGACGGAGTTGCGACAATTGCTGAGCGAGGGACATCGGGGCGGGCCTCGTAACGGACGAAAACATCCGGCGGTTTTTGCGCCAAAATAATAGTTAAAGCGTTGCGGCAATTCGTAGGATTGGCTGCGGCGCTCCAATAGCTGAATCCGGGAAGGCGAACCCTTTGCCAACGCCCTTCAGTTCACCAATGTTGGCAATTGCGAGAGGATATCTAGCTGGTGCGTTGAATGTGGGATATTGCCCCAAAGCGAACAGTCATCGCGCCTCTCAGGCAGTTGTCGCATATGCTTGATCAAATCGCCCCGCAGCCAGGTCATCGCGGTTGATCCAGAAGTGAGCCGGGCCACCCTGTGAAAATGAGAACTCCCTGCTCAGCCCCAAATCGGTATCGATCTGGAAGAGCGAGACATCTTCTCCCAAGCCTGCGTCTTCGCTGAACCCATGTGGCCCCGTCGGCGGGCCAAGCATCTGATGGCGAACGAAGTGCGTTCGGCTAAAGTTTCGGCCGCTCACTTGGCCTTCCAGGCGATAAAAGGAGTGGGCCAAGCCCGCCTGGTCATGGAAAGGTGGGTCCGAAACGATCGGTGTCTTTTCTCCGGTCACTCGCTCAATGGACACAACCGTCCTGAGATCGGCTGCCAGAGTATAGTCGTCGGGCGCTATTGCCCTGCAGCCAACGAAAGTATCGACAAGGTGAGCCTCAAGCGGTGCCTCTGGAAAAATGCGCCGCCCGCGGCTGCGGCCGCCTGCATCTTCGCCCCAGGCATGTCCGACTTCAGGCGGCAATTCCGCTGGCGCAACATCCGGCGCTTCTCCCGGTGCTGCCGCAAAGATAACGCGGGTCGAGTACTTGAAGTCATCAACTTCGCCCACCTCATCATCTCCCCACAACATCGTTTCGTACATGTCGGCGAAAAAGTAGAGAATGCCTATGGCTGGCAGCTGAGGCCCGCCGGGCACAAGCGGGCTCTTTGGCAGGGCGGCCAGATCAATTTGAGCGAGGAAATGCAGCGGCGTTTTCGATTTGAGTTGGCGCGGCCACGCGACGCCTTTGGGTAGCCACGGCAGACCGCCGAGTTTGGAGGCCGAACGAAATGTGTCCACCCTTCTCAGCCAGATCGTCGGGTGACAGTTCGCATCAAGTGCTTTCGCGAAGGTCGAATTCACAGCGAACTCCCTTAAGCGGAGATTCAAGCAAGACAGCGCCCCAGTTGGATTTCAAAGATATTTGAGCATCCACGCAAGCCCAGAATCCTTGGCAAGCTGTTTCTTGAGATCGGGAGGACGCGGGACCGTTCTCAGCAAAGTATCCAAGGCGTCAGCATATCCGGCGACGCGATCTATGATCATCTTGGTCGGAATCGGCGGGCGCCCCGAGGCCTCTCCGTCCGGTTGAGCGGCGGCAAAGTCCGGAAAGAAGTAGAAAATTCCTGACACGCCTTCCTCCGAATCGAATCGGAAAGACACTCCCGCGCCCGTTCGACACGCGCAGGCCATCGGCTCCCGAAGGCCCGTCAGCCAAATGTCGGGCCGGCGCGCTCCTGAGATAAGAGTCACAAAGTTCGCGGCCACGACCAATGGATCCCGTGAGATCACCTCTTGGGATGACGATACGACCTGCCTCAACTTCGATGTTTCAGCAAGTTCCGGCGCTCCAACCATCCTTCGCCTCTTATACAGTCACTGAAAACACATCGGCGGGACGTTACTCAGCAACACCCCCAAGATGGTTAAATGTATGCCCGCAACATTCGAACTGCGTTCAGAAACCCTAAACGCGTAAGCACAAAGTTTTACAACCGCGCCGACGTTGCTCGGACGAGCCGACAATCGAATAGAGATGCCTATGTGCTGCAGTGCATGAGTCCGCTCCTGGCCCATCGCGACACAGTGCGCCGCGCACGAACTTGGTCGCCGGTGAGGCAAAGCAGACGCAACCGTCGTCGCGTCATCGGCCGGTTCATGGGTACACGGCCTAGTACTACTGAGTCAGAAAAAGTGTCTGATTCAAAAGATCGCGGGCGAGATCCTGTGAGAATCAGTTACCTGTTGAGATTCAGGCATCGGCAACGGGGGCTGATATGGATCTCCGGACATCAGGCGGCAGTGAATCGCGATTTTCGGCTTTTGTCGAGAAACTTGTGAGTGTGATCGGACATGCGGACCGGGCCCAGCCGTTGTTTGATTATTGCATCGGCTTAATCATGCCGGGGGAGCGTAAAAGCGTTGAGCCTATGGCAGCGGTAACGGCACCTGATCGGACGGCGGCGCAGCATCAGTCGCTGCTGCACTTCGTCGGCCAATCGCCTTGGTCTGACGAGGGTGTTTTGGCCAAAGTGGGTGAGATGGTACTGCCGGCGATAGAGCGCCATGGACCGATCGAAGCGTGGATCATCGATGACACCGGTTTTCCCAAGAAGGGAGCGCACTCGGTCGGTGTGGCGCGTCAATATTGCGGGCAGCTCGGCAAGCAGGATAACTGCCAAGTCGCGGTATCCCTGTCGCTTGCCAATCACCACGCCAGTCTGCCGGCGATGTATCGTCTCTATCTGCCGCAGGAATGGGCGGCAGATAAGAAACGTCGGCGCAAAGCGGGCGTGCCCAAGGAGATCAGCTTTAAGACCAAGCCAGAGATCGCGCTTGAACAGATCGAAGCAGCCTGCAGAACCGGGCTTCCTCGCGGCGTGGTGCTGATGGATGCCGGATATGGCTGCAACACGGACCTGCGGACCAGCATCAGCGCGTTGGCGTTGACCTATGTGGCTGGTATCTTGCCAAACACCACGGTGTGGACATCCGACACGGCGCCGCTACCGCCGAAAAAATGGTCGGGCAAAGGGCGACCACCAAAGCTGCTGCGCCGCGACCACAAGCATCAACCGATTTCGGTCAAGGAGCTTGCTCTTTGCCTTCCTAAGCGGGTCTGGCGCACGATCAAGTGGCGAGAGGGCGCGGCCGAGCGGCTATCGTCGCGCTTCGCTCGCGCGCGCGTTTGCGTCGCGCATCGAGATTACCAACTCACCGAAAGCCGACCGGAAGAATGGCTTTTGATCGAATGGCCAGAAGGTGAGGACGAGCCGACCAAATACTGGCTTTCAACGTTGCCGGAAACGATCACTTTTGGAAGGCTAGTCGATCTAACCAAGCTGCGCTGGCGCATCGAGCGCGATTATCAGGATCTCAAACAAGAGGTCGGGCTCGGGCATTTCGAAGGGCGAGGTTGGCGTGGCTTCCACCACCACGCTACGCTGTGCATCGCAGCCTACGGATTCCTGGTCTCCGAGAGGGAGACGATTCCCCCCTCGGGATCTCGTTCCACCAGGCCGTTCAAGAGACTTGCGGTTTCCAACGGTTACCGACCCAGAGGCTCCGCTGCTGCGACCCGAACGTCACATCCCGAACTCGATTGCGACGATGCGGCGAAGACTGATCGTTGCCATCGTCCGCACCCTCTCACGCTGTCCCTGTTGCATTCGCCCGATCAAACAGCGCCTTCTTTTGTGACGCAGTAAGACTAGGACGTGTGCTCATAGACGCCCGTGTCCCTCTAAGGCGCGAACCGGAAAGCATTTGCTCAAACTGAAGCTTACGGCTTGTGACCCCACTGCGACATTATCTGTGAAGTGCGGCAATGGCTTTCATGGCTATCAATGCGCCCGACTAAACCGCTACGATGCTGCCACCTGAGCCTGGGAGCGGGACATGAGGCGGCGCACGTTCATCGCAGCTCTCGGTGGCGCGGTGGCGTGGCCACTGGTGGCGCGCACGCAGCAACCTGCGATGCGTGTAATTGGCCGGATCAATATGGGCGCAGCAAGTCAGCCCGACAGAGGCCGGGCCGCTTTTCTTCGCGGCTTAAACGAAATGGGGTTCTACGTCGGCCAAAACGTTTCGTTTGAATACCGCACTGCAGACGGACAACCGGACCGTCTGCCGGCGCTGATAGCCGATCTGGTGCAGCGAAAGGTCGATCTCATCTTCGGAACCGCGGCCGTGGCGCTCGCCGCGAAACAGGCCACGAGTACCATTCCGATTGTGTTTGTTACTACCGCTGACCCGGTCAGCATCGGACTTGTTGCGAGTTTCAACCATCCCGGAGGAAACGTCACCGGCGTCCTCTTACGCGCAGGTGCCGAAGCAACCGCTAAACTTATAGAACTCGTGCATGAGCTGTTGCCGGCGACCACGACGGTCGGCATGCTAAACAATCCAAATTTTCTTGATACCGTCGCAGATACGACAGAGGTTCAATCGGCCATAAATTTTTTCGGGCTCAAAGTTGTTATTGTAGAAGCCACCAAAGAAGCCGACCTCGAGCCGGCAATGACTAAGCTGGTCCAAGCACATGTCGGGGCGCTCCTAATCGGTGACAATCTTTTCTTCTCCAGCCTTCGCGACCGAATTGCGCGATTAGCGATGCGAAACAAGCTTCCCATTTTAGCCCGTCCGTCGTTTGGTGAAGATGGCGCTCTTGCGAGCTATGGCGCGAGCGAATTCGACGGCATACGACAGGGAGGGATTTATATGGGCCGCATTCTGAAGGGCGAAAAGCCCGCAGACCTGCCGGTGCTGCTACCAACAAAGTTCCAGTTAGTTGTCAATCTCAAGACGGCGAAGGAGCTTGGAGTCTCGGTGCCGCCATCGCTGCTTGCACGCGCCGACGAGGTAATCGAATAACAATCAGGACACGCGCCCCCTATCGACTTCGTGCCGAACAGTACGGGCCGGCACCTAGCCCTTCGTGGCGGGTAGAGGCGGTATTGGCAGAATGATTTCGGACGCGATCTTCCAGTCCTCCCCGACGCGAAGCCAGTTGATGATCATGAGAAATGGCCTGGGTGTGCCATCCTGTCCCGCATAAGACACCGTGATGTTCATCGGCACGTAGGATTCGGCGACATCGCGCGTCAGGCCGACAACCCTGAGCTTCGCATAGTCTGGTTCGAGCACGACCGGGCCGGAACTGCCGATATCACGGAGCTTCCGATCAACGGCGTCGTTGCCCCAAAAGCCGGCCCAGTTCCCCTCGGATTGGATCGCGCTCTTCGCCACCAACAGGGTCGAGGGTGATTGCCAGAACATATCATGCAGAGCGTCGAAATCGTGCCTGTTGGCCAATTCCATGAGCGTGCCGAATTTCGTTTTGATCGTGCTCAGCACAGCCGAATCCAGAGGCTCCTCTCCGATCCCGGGCGACGCGGCCATCGCGCCGGAGGAAAGGGCCGAGGCCATGAGAATGGCAAGAAGCAATTTGATCACGTTCGAAATTCCTCTCGGCTTCTGAGCCTACGTTTGGCGGCGCATGTCAGCTCTCGCTGCGTCGTGCGAACGGCGCGGGACATCACGAGATGCATGCCGTCGCAGTGAGCGCTCCCGGCACGCGGGCGCCGGGAGCAGCGTTGTCACTTTGCGAGCGAGGCCTTTTCGATCACCGCGGCGACTTCTTTCGCATGAACGACGAGCGACGCATGGCTGCCGGCGACTTCCGTCGTCTGGGCCTTCATACCGGCGGCAAAAAGCTTCTGGACCTCCGGCGCGATCACCTTGTCCTTCGTGCTGATCACATAGAACGTCGGCTTGTCGCGCCACGCGGCAACATCGACCGGTGCTTCGAACGCGGTGTGGTTCAACGGAAGCTGATGGTTCGCCAAGGCTTCCGCGATCTGCGGAGGAAGGTCAGCCGCGACCGCGGATGGGAACACCTTGGGATCGATGTAGAGGTTGCCCTTGTCGTCGGGATGGATCGCCGCGCCGCCTTCGGTCGCCGGACCGCTCTTGGCGAGGGTCGCCAGAGATTGTCCCACGTCGGGCGCGAAAGCGGAGACGTAGACAAGTGCCGACACCTTCGGATCGTTGCCGGCCTGCGTGATCACCACGCCACCCCAGGAGTGGCCGACGAGGACGGTCTTGCCGTTCTGCTTCGCCAGCGCCTGCTTGGTGGCATCCACATCGGCGGCAAGCGAGGTGAGCGGATTTTCGACCAGCGTGACGTTGTAGCCCTTCTTCGTGAGGATCTCGGCGACGGGCTGCCAGCTCGTCTGGTCCACGAAAGCGCCGTGCACGAGCACGATGTTGGGGACCGCCCCCTTGGGCAGTTCGGCGGAAGAGGCGGAGCCGACCAATGTCGTTCCGGCCAGAAGTACGGTGGCAGCAGAGAGGAGGATATTTCGCATCAATTCTTCCTGTTGGCAGGTCGGACCAACACGGTCCGGGGGAATGGACAGGCGTTTCCAGCAAGATCGCGGTTCTTCCATCCACCGTTGGCGAATGGTCGCCGCTCGTAATGTCGGCTCGCCGCGCCCGGTGACCTATTCCGCCGTTCTTCCGGACGATAGAGATCAATCGTCCAGATGTTGTGTCCTATCGTCCATCGATCTAATCTGGACGGCATGGACATACTCGCCCAGGTGCTCGATCGGGTTCGTCTCGGCGGCACGCTGCTTTTTCACTTCGAGCTCGGCCATCCCTGGCACCTCGAGTTGCCGGCGCGCCCCTACGCCTTGTTTCACTATCTCAGCCAGGGCTCAGCGACCCTCAGCCTCGAACGGGGGCAGCAAATCGAAATGTCCGAAGGCGACTTTGTCGTCATCACGCGAGGCGAGCCGCATGTGTTCTATTCGGATCGCCGGGCCAAGCCTTTGCGGATCATGGATATCGACCGCTCGTCGCCGCGTCTTGGTGTCGTTCGTCACGGCAAAGGAGCAAAGCCGCGCTCGACCATGATTTGCGGCAATTTCACCGTGTCACGGCCGCTGTTCGGCAGCGTGATGGAGCTGCTTCCGCCCGTGCTCCTGCTGAAGCCGATGGCGGATGGTGGTTGGCTTGAAGCAATCTTGCGCCGCATGGTCAGCGAGTCCGCGCTCGAGCGTCCCGGCCAACGGGTCGCGCTTTCACGACTGACGGAAGTCCTCTTTGTCGAGGTGCTCCGAAGCTGGATCGCATCTCTCAGTCCCGGACAAGGCGGCTGGCTTGGGGCCATATCCGACCCTCATATCGGACCGGCACTCAAGCTCATTCACGAAAACCCGGAGCGCCCCTGGACGCTGAGCGATCTTGGCCAACGCGTTGGGCTCGGCCGCTCGGCATTTTCGGCGCGCTTTACCAAGCTCGTCGGCCAGTCCATGCACCGCTATGTGATCGCGCGCCGGATGGCGGAAGCCGCGTTCCTGCTGGAAACCAGCGATGAGCCGATTGCACGGATTGCCAGCCGGGTCGGCTACGAGACAGCGGCGGCATTTTCCAAGCTGTTCCATCGACATCACGGCCTATCGCCCGGTCGGTACCGAGCCGCCAGACAATCTGATAGCGGTGCAAGGCAAGCAGACATTCCGCAGGAAGCTGGTGATTGACCTTGGACCGGCTTTCGGGACCAGCTTTTGCATCGCAAAGGTGGTCGCAAGCCGGCACATCTGCCCGCACGCGCAAAGCTATTGCGGCTGCTTCCTCTTGCGCTTGGTGACGCCCGGTGCCGGCAATGATGCCT
This sequence comes from Bradyrhizobium sp. CCGUVB14, assembly GCF_024199935.1. Lineage (NCBI taxonomy): Bacteria > Pseudomonadati > Pseudomonadota > Alphaproteobacteria > Hyphomicrobiales > Nitrobacteraceae > Bradyrhizobium > Bradyrhizobium sp. CCGUVB14. The sequence continues at coordinate 3,876,571 of NZ_JANADS010000001.1, read as the reverse complement.
GACGAGTTGCGTCGGCTGCTTCCCTGGCTTCGCGCAGCTCACGAAGCCGTGCCATGTTCTTGCGGATGTCGACGGCCTGCTTTTCGGCGTCCGCCATCGCTTGCGCGCCTTCTTGAGCAGCCAAGCGCTGACGGTCGGAGCGCGCGATGCTTTCGGGTGACGGTTCAGCCGATTTTCTGGCGCTCATCTCTCACCCTTTCGGAAACTGACAAAACCCGCTCAATCCGGGGATCGAGCGGGTCGCATGGCCGTTTCAGTACATCCGTGAAACGGCACTGGAGGGCTTAAGCCAGCGAGAGATTCTCAGCGCTGACCTTGCCCCGCATCTTGTCGGTCTTGGCCTCGAAGTTGACCTTTTGTCCCTCGGCGAGACCCGCAAGACCAGCCCGCTCGACCGCGCTGATGTGAACGAAGACATCTTGGCCGCCGTCGTCGGGCTGAATGAATCCGAAGCCCTTCTGGCCGTTGAACCACTTCACAGTACCTGTCGTCATTATCTCTTCTCCAAAGAGCACACATGTGCGTTCCGCGTGACGCTCACGCAGAACCGTTTCAATTCGTCGATGTCGATGGAAAAGGAGCCCGCGGGCGCATTCAACAAGGCACAGCGGCTGAACGAACAGAACGAGGGTATACCTCACCATCCATATAAGCAAGGCAGCAGCCGGATTTAGTCGCGCCCGCGGCTTCTACGGAAACCTTCGCGGGTTTGGGGACTCAAACTCAAGTTGCCCGGCGAAAGGCGGACGAGCCGTCACGAACCGCATTTTGGCATCCTTTGTAGGTTGTAGGGTCGCTTCACAACGACAAATGCGTCCGCGCGATAGTGAAGAAGATGCAGCGCGAAGGCGTCTTCAAGGAGATGCGACTGCACCAAAGCGGTTAAGACATCCTCGCTTCCTCACGAACGCGATGCTCACCGATCTCCGCCGGCGAGCTGCTCGCGAAAAAACTTCACCACCGCTACGTCGAACGCGCGGTGAAAGGCCGCCCGGTCAAAGCCATCGGGATCGGTGCAGACCTGCGGCCTCAATGCTGCGAGCTCCGTCGTGCAGGGCGGCAGAAATGCATAATGACCGGCCGGTACGACGTGAATGTCGGGATTGCCCGGCAGACTGCGGGTCACGCGTGCGACGCTCTCCGCCTCCACACCCCCGCCCCCCAGTTCTGACCGCCAGACCAGCAGCGGGATTTTGATGCCAGCCAGGTTTTCAGGGGTGAATGTAAAGCCCACGGCCGGATCCACGATCACGGCGGCCTTGATCCGTGGATCGTGCGGCGGATCGGATGGAAACTCGCCGGCGCGCCGCTCCTCGCAGACCGCCGACTTGCTGTCCGGCTTGCAAGCAAGCCTGTGGAAATCGGGCTGACCGCCGACCAGCACCAGCCCGGTAAAGCCCCCCAGCGAAAAGCCAAAAAGGCCGACCCTGGTCGGGTCGATCACCGCCCTGTCCTTCCATTCGTTCAACATGAAATCGAGCAAGCGCACCATCTGCGCTGGGCGTGACGCCCAGACAGACATCCCTCGCCCCGACATGTCATTGGTGTTGTTGCCGGCATGGTTGATCGCAGCGACGACAAAGCCGGCGTTCACCAGCGCTTCGACGATGTCGAGATGAAGTGCGAAGTAGCCGCTATTGCCATGGGAGATGATGACCAGAGGCAGCTTGGCCCCCGTGACGGGACAGTCTTGAGCGCCGGGCAGCCAATCGACCGTGGGCACCGCAAGATTGCCAAGCGCCACATGCGCCGGCTCCGCTGTGCAAGGATACCAGATCGCGCCCGACAGCGCCGGATCGGATTGGAGAAGTTGAATGCCTGCGGCCTTGGCAAATGAGCCAAGACAGCAGAGTGCGATGGCGAAAGCCCAAACCACCTTGCGCAACGGACGCCCCCCGATTTCGCGCGGGAGTTGAGGGAACAACCGTAGCGGAATTGTGGCTTCAACTCATCAACTGACGGCCGGTCTCCGCTCCGGCGGCCTGTCACGTCGCGTATTGTGCAATGCCATTCCCGAATGACCAGTTCTCCTTCGCGGTCTCCACGAGGTTGATCACGATATCGTCCGGACGCCCGTCCAGCTGCTTCTGATATTCATCGACGATACGCTTGTAGAAAGCCTTCTTCATCTCGATGGAGCGGCCGGCGTTTAACGTGATCTGGATGAAGACGACATCCTGGCTGTAGCGATTGCCCAGATAGCTTTCGGCATGATTGAGGTCGTCGTGGTCATGCTCCGTGATGACCTGGAATTTGTCGTCTTGCGGCACGTTGATCAACTCGCGCATGGCGCTGTAAATGATCTCGCCCAGCGTCTTCCGGTATTCCTTCGATTTGCCCTTGCGAAGATCGATGCGAACGAACGGCATGAGTTGTATTCCTTTTCCTCGTGGCGGGATGATCTGGACGCGGCCAGGATCTGAACGCGGCCAAGTCTGGACACGGCCAAATCACGTTGAAGGAGCAGATAGCGATTGATGCCAGGACATCCAATCAAGCCACGGTGAAGACGCGACAGCGGAATTGTGGCTTCGTCCCTTCTAGAACCGTGCGCGTGGTACGATCCGGGCGAGCAGAGGTACGTTTGCGTGCCACAGCATGCAATCGCGCGCCCGCGCGGTCTGGCCGGCCGCAAGTTCGACGAGCTGCGCCCGCGAGAACACGTGCCGCTCGCAGAAGAATGGACGAAGCGGCGAGCGCGAGAAGAAATTGTAGAACAGCGCAGAGCGGTCGCGCGCGATCGCCGGGCGGCCGCGATGGTAGCGGCTCGCAACATCCGCGAAGATCACCGTCCCGGCCTTGCCGGTGCAGGTCGTGACATCACCGCGTGCCAGCGACCCGCCGAGCCGCTGCTCCAGCATTTCCTGCGTCAGAACCGGAAAATTGGCGCCGTCAAGCCGGTCGCAGCCCGGAAAGGCGCGATGCAGCACTTCGAGCGGGCCGCCCTCCTCATCGACATCGTGCAGATAGACGATCACCTTGACCATCCGCCGATCCTCGACATCGCGATGCCATCGGCGCGCCGCGACCTGACGGCCATCGGCCACGGTGTAGAAGAAATTCAGCGTGTCGCATGCCGCGGGCAAGCCGAGATAGGTCTCGACGATGTCGAGGATGCGGTCGTTGAGAGGCCAGTGGACGATGTGCGGATGGCGCATCATCTCCTCGGCGCCGACCTGCACCGTATACTGGCCGGCGAATTCGCCTCTTCTTGCGCGGAGCGAATAGGCGTTCGCGATGTCGGTCGCCGACGTCCAGAGCGCATCCGTCCCAGCCAGGTTCAGCGCCGCGAGCGAGGTGATGTAGACGCCGTTCGTCTCCAGCCCGGCGACGATGTCCGTATCGAGCGGCGAAAGTTGAGGCAGGCGCGGCTTGTGAGAGGCCCGTGCCTTTTCGTAGCCCTCGTTCAATTTCCGGCTGATGGCCGGCATTCCGAGCAAACGCGAAGCGGTCTCGGCTGGCAGGCTGCGGACCCGGCGCAAGGCCCGGTAACGCAGCGTCTTCTGCTTCATGTCGCGAAGTCCCCCAGTTGCGATTGAATCATCGCGCGGTCGCGTCGTCATGCGGCGCGACCGGCAACGGACTCATCGCTGAGATGCGAGGCCAAAATCCGGCTTGAGTGTTTCGGAGTGTGAACCGGAGCGTAGATGCTCTCAAATTGTGCGAACATCGCGCGCCGTATACAGGCGACGCCGTCACGACCGGCGTCAACTCGGCAGCGACATCAGGTGAAAAAATTCGGCGCCCCATGTCGGATCCGCGGGGCCACGCTCGTCCTTGGGCCATGATGGGCAAAAGTCTTCGCGCCCAGCAACTCACAGGGAATAACGACCATGCCGAGCACAGTACGCCTGCACCGCGTTCTCACGACCAGCCCTGAAAAGGTCTATCGCGCCTTCGTCGAGGCCGATGCGCTGGCAAAATGGCTTCCGCCCAACGGTTTCACCTGCACCGTGCACCATCTGGAGGCCAAGGTCGGCGGCACGTTCAAGATGTCGTTCCGGAATTTCACGACAGGCAACGGCCATTCTTTCGGCGGCGAATATCTCGAACTCGTTCCGGGCCAGCGTCTGCGCTACACCGACAAGTTCGACGATCCCAACCTGCCGGGCCTGATCGAGGTGACCGTGATCCTGAAGAAGGTCTCTGTCGGCACCGAGGTGGATATCACGCAGGCCGGCCTTCCCGACGTCATTCCCGTGGAGGCCTGCTATCTCGGCTGGCAGGAATCGCTGCGCAACCTGGCGCGGCTCGTCGAGCCGGAGATCAATCAGTAGCGGCGCAAGCGCAGCGAACGCCTCGTCCTTCGAGACGACCGCTGCGCGGTCTCCTCAGGATGAGGCTAAGCGGCATCGGCGCCCGTCGAAACTGCGACCACAAACTCCGTCCTCATCCTGAGGGCCCGCCGAAGGCGGGCATCTCGAAGGATGGCCGCATTGCGCACTACCCGGCCGCCTTCCTGAGCCCGCCGTCCGCGGTCCAGCGATCCGGCTCGGGGCTGTGTCCGATCAGCGCGAGGCCGTAGGCGATCGACTCGAACTGGTCGCCCGACATCAGCCGCTCATTGCCGAACCGGTCGGCGAACAGTTTTCGCACCGCCGGCACGAACGAGGTGCCGCCGGTCAGGAACACCTTCTCCACGTCGCGCGCGGCAATGCGGGCCTCGCCCAGCACTTTGTCCACGGTTGCGCCGAGTCGGGCGATGTCGTCGGCGATCCAACTGTCAAAATTTTTCCGTGTGATGGTCGAGCCGATCTCGACACCGCCGCCCTTGAAGCGGAAGTCGACCTCGTCCCTGGCCGAGAGCGCGACCTTGGCGTCCGACACCGCGCGATACAGCGAGAAGCCGAGATCGAGATCGACGATGGTGATGAAATCCTCGAGCAGCGCGGGCTTGACCGCGGTGCGTGCAAGCTCCCGCAGCTCGCGGAGATCGCCGTTGCTCTTCATCAGCGCGAGCTGATGCCAGCGCGCGAGGTTGGTGTAGTGGCTGTTCGGGACCGGCAGCACCTTGTCGAACGAGCGAAAGCTCGAGCCTTTGCCGAGCCGTGGCGAAACGACGTGATCGACGATGCGATAATCGAACGTGTCGCCCGCGATGCCGATGCCGGCATGGCCAAGCGGCTCGGCGCGCAAGACGCCGCCCGCGCGCGAGAAACGCATCACCGAGAAGTCGCTGGTGCCGCCGCCGAAATCCGCGACCAGCACGGTGGCATCGCGCTCCAGCCGGCGGGCGAAGGAGAACGCCGCACCCACGGGCTCATAAACATAGCGCGCATGACCGGCGCCGAGGCGCTCGAACGCGGCGCGATAGCGCTGCATCGCCAGATCGTCGTCAGGATTGCCGCCGGCAAAGCGCACGGGACGGCCGACCGTGATGTTTGCCACGTCGAATCCGAACTTGTCGCCGCCGTGGCGCGCCAGCGTGCGCAGGAACGCCGCCAGAATATCCTCGAACTTGAAGCGCTGCCGGAACACCTGGGTGGTGTTGAAGCTGGAGCTCGCCGCAAAGGTCTTGAACGACTGCAGGAAGCGGTAGATGTGGCGGCCTTCGAGGAACTGCTCGATCGCCCACGGGCCGCCTTCGGCCTGGGCGCCGGCGCCCGGCCGGTCCTCCCAGAAGCACAGGGCCGAGACGTAGGTGCTGTGGCGTTGTCCGCCATGATCGAAGCGGATGGCCTCGACCCGGCGATCGTCCACCGCAAGGGCTACGACCGTATTGCTGGTCCCAAAATCGATGCCGATCGAGACGGCGGGCGAGGCGCTCGACATGAACCACTCTGTAAGATGCTTGGAAAAGGGGGCGAACCACTAACCGTTTTGCACTGCGGTGCCAAGAGCCGGGTTCGAGCGCCGTTCCATAATGGCCCGGAGCCGCTTTCCTACCCTTTTTGAGCCTCAAACCGCAGGTTTTCGGCTCCAGAGGCCCCTTTTAACGAAGCATTATGCTGCAATGCGGCAAATCGAATGCTGCCATGCAATGGCATGCATAGACAGTGGCATCTGGTATACATAGATTGCCTTTCGAAATGAGGCAGCAGTACTGACTGTCTTGAGAAAGGGAATTCCGATGTCCAAGTCCGCTTCAGTCGCGCTCGCGCCCTCCGCCTCGCTGTTCGCCCGCTTCATGGCCGCCGTCGACCGCTTCCTGATGGCCAGCGCCGAGATCTCGAACCACAACGGCGACCTGCCCCGCTTCGGCCTGTAAGGGCCAGGACGAGCGCCGGCGCGTCGAATTGTCGCGGCGGTTGTAAAACCAGCGAACTCCTACTTTTGAAGAATGGCCCTGCTCTGCGGGGCCATTTCTATTTGGGAATCGGCTCATTCTCGCAGCTTCGAAAACGGGGTTGCGTCATAAGCGCACAATGGGCCGCCGCGCGCTTGAAGCTTGGCATAATGAATACAAGAATGCCTCTAACGCTCGCTCAAAAAAACAGAAGCGCTCATTGGAGGATTCATGACGGACATGGTGCAGACAACAACGGCTCCTGCAGCCGCCCGCGTCAGCGATACGTATCGCTGGGCGCAACTGGCGATCGGCGTGGCGGCCATGGTGATGATCGCCAACTACCAATACGGCTGGACGTTCTTCGTCCCCGACATCCAGAAGAAATTCGGTTGGGATCGCGCCTCGATCCAGTGGGCCTTTACCCTGTTTGTTTTGTTCGAGACCTGGCTGGTGCCGGTCGAAGGATGGTTTGTCGATAAATACGGTCCGCGCATCGTCGTGCTCGTCGGCGGCGTGCTCTGCGCGATCGGCTGGATGATCAACGCGCAGGCCACCACGCTCAACGGTTACTATCTCGGCATGATCGTCGCGGGCATTGGCGCCGGCGGTGTCTACGGCACCTGCGTCGGCAACGCGCTGAAATGGTTTCCCGACAAGCGCGGTCTCGCCGCAGGCATCACGGCCGCCGGCTTCGGCGCAGGCTCCGCGCTCACCGTCGCGCCGATCCAGGCCATGATCAAGGACAGTGGCTTCCAGACCACCTTCCTCTATTTCGGCCTCGGACAAGGCATCATCATCTGCATTCTCGCGTTTTTCCTGCTGGCGCCGAAGCCGGGCCAGGTGCCGGCCGTGGTGGCAAACGCAGCGCTGGCGCAGACGCGGCGCAACTACCAGCCGACCGAAGTTCTGCGTCAGCCGATCTTCTGGTTGATGTACTTCATGTTCGTGATCGTCGGCGCCGGCGGGTTGATGGTGACGGCGAACCTGAAGCCGATCGCAGTCGACTGGAAGGTCGACGCCGTGCCGGTCACGCTGATCGGCATGACCATGACCGCGGTGACGTTCGCGGCGACCATCGACCGCGTGCTCAACGGCCTGACGCGTCCGTTCTTCGGCTGGATCTCCGACATGATCGGCCGCGAGAACACGATGTTCATCGCCTTCGGCATGGAAGGTTTTGGCATCTGGATGCTCTATCTCTGGGGCCAGGACCCGATCTGGTTCGTGATCCTGTCGGGCTTCGTGTTCTTCGCCTGGGGTGAGATCTACTCGCTGTTCCCCTCGACCTGCACCGACACGTTCGGCGCGAAGTTCGCGACCACCAATGCCGGCCTGCTCTACACCGCCAAAGGCACCGCCGCGTTGCTGGTGCCGCTTGCAAACTACGTGCAGCAGACCTCCGGCCATTGGGACAACGTGTTCATCCTCGCGGCCGGCGCCAACATCCTCGCCTCGCTGCTGGCGATCCTGGTGCTGAAGCCCTGGCGCAAGGTCGTGGTCGCGCAATCGAGCGTCTGAACTCGTCCAACCAACACCATCTCGCGAACGACGCCCGGCCTCACGGCCGGGCGTTTTCGTTTTGCCCGAATATACCCCAATACCGGAAACCCGAAGGAACCTGCACTTTTCTTGAGCCGGGCGGCAAGATAGGCCTTGCATTCTGGAATATGGTATACCAAGCTGCCGCCCGCGCTTGCGACGATAAGCCACAATATTTGCGACACTCCGTCATATGGGCAGCAGTGTCGTGACCAGACAGGCGCTTGGGAGGTTGTTGATGATGTCCAGCACGGACGGCGCCGTGACCGCTGCGCCCCTACGAACCGGTTTCCGTTGGCTCCAGCTCGCAATGGGCATCGTCTGCATGGCGATGATCGCGAACCTGCAATATGGCTGGACGCTGTTCGTCGATCCGATCGATGCCAAGTACCATTGGGGTCGCGCCGCGATCCAGCTCGCCTTCACCATCTTCGTCGTCACCGAGACCTGGCTGGTGCCGATCGAGGCCTGGTTCGTCGACAAATACGGCCCGCGCATCGTCATCATGTTCGGCGGCGTGATGATCGCACTGTCCTGGATCCTCAACTCCTACGCTGACTCGCTTCCCGTGCTCTACGCGGCGGCCGTCATCGGCGGCATGGGTGCGGGCGCGGTGTACGGCACCTGCGTCGGCAATGCCCTGAAATGGTTTCCCGATCGCCGCGGCCTCGCCGCCGGTGCAACCGCCGCCGGCTTCGGCGCGGGCGCAGCCCTCACCATCGTGCCGATCGCGACCATGATCGCGACGAGCGGCTATCAGCACGCGTTCCTCACCTTCGGCATCGGCCAGGGCGTGATCGTGTTCTTGCTCGCCTTCTTCATCCAGCCGCCGCGGCTCTCGATCCCGCCGAAGAAGAAGCAGCTCAACCTGCCGCAGACCAAGATCGACTTCACCCCGCCGCAGGTGCTGCGCGCCCCGATTTTCTGGGTGATGTATCTCGTCTTCGTCATGGTCGCCTCCGGCGGCCTGATGACCGCGGCCCAGATCGCGCCGATCGCGCACGACTTCAAGATCGCCGACACGCCGGTCTCGCTTGCCGGCTTCCAGATGGCCGCCTTGACGTTCGCGATCTCGCTCGACCGCATCTTCGACGGCTTCGGGCGCCCGTTCTTCGGCTTTGTGTCCGACACGATCGGCCGTGAGCACACCATGTTCATCGCCTTCGGCACGGCGGCGCTGATGCTGCTGACGCTGTCGGCCTACGGTCACGTTCCGCTCGTGTTCGTGCTCGCCACCGCGATTTATTTCGGCGTGTTCGGCGAGATCTACTCGCTGTTCCCCGCCACCTGCGGCGACACCTTCGGTTCGAAATATGCGACCACCAACAACGGCATGCTCTACACCGCGAAGGGCACCGCCTCCCTGCTCGTCCCGCTCGCAAGCGTGATCTCGACCGCCTATGGCTGGAAGGCCGTGTTCGTGGTGGCCGTGGCGCTGAACGCGACGGCCGCGCTGATGGCGCTGTTCGTGATCAAGCCGCTGCGCCGCTCCTTCATCCTGGGCAAGGAAGCCGAGAGCGCCAGCACCGCAACCGCAGGTGCCGAGACCAGGGCCAAGACCGGGACGGCGTAGCCGACCACACGCCGGTACGACGGTCAGAAGGGGCGCAGCGATGCGCCCCTTTTTCTTTCTCGATCCTGCTGCGTGGGCCGACGACAAACGTCAGTATTGCTGCCGCAAGAATTTTCGGATCAGCCAAAACCAGCGCTTGACGATTGGCATTATGTATACCACACTTCCCTCATCGTTCACCCCAGGGAGGTTGCCATGCTGGTCGGAGACATTCTGCGCAAGAAGACGCCGCGCGTTGTCACGGTGCGAATGAACGAAACGGTGGGTATCGCCGCCAAACTGATGCGGGCCAACAATATCAGCGCGCTGGTGGTGAAGGACGTGGTCCGCTCCGAAGGCAACACCGCGGTCGGCATGTTCACCGAGCGCGACGTGGTGCGCGCGGTGGCCGAGCACGGCGCCAATGCGATCAACGTCAAGGTCTCGCAGCTCGTATCGGTGCAGCAGCTCGTCTCCTGCACCTCGTCCGACACGATCGAGCACGTCCGGCACCTGATGAACCGGAATCACATCAGGCACCTGCCCGTGATCGACGATTACAGCCTCGTCTCCGTCATCAGCATGCGCGACATCGCGGCTGCCGTTGACGAGGCGCTGAACGGCTCGCCGCAAGCGGCAGCCTGATCACTTAAAGCGGCGAACCTCTTCCCCTGCGACTACCGGCCCCGGCTCGGACACCTCCGAGCCGGACCGGATCTTTCGTCCCAAATTCCCGGTTTCTGATCCCGCGAGGATTTCATGAAGATCTGCATCTACGGCGCCGGCGCGATCGGCGGATATCTCGGCGTGCAGCTGGCGCGCGCAGGCGCCGATGTCAGCCTGGTCGCACGCGGCGCGCATCTGGCCGCGATGCGCGAGCACGGCCTGACGTTGCTCGCCGGCGAGGAGAAGCACACCGTCTATCCCCGCTGCACCGACAACGCGGCCGAGCTCGGCGTGCAGGACTACATCATCGTCACGCTGAAGGCGCATTCGATCACCGGCGTGATCGAGAAGATGCAGCCGCTGCTCGGGCCGCACACCCGCATCGTCACCGCGGTCAACGGCATCCCCTATTGGTACTTCCACAAGCACGGCGGCGAGTACGAGAACTCGACGCTGGAGAGCATCGATCCCGGCGGCCGGCAATGGCGCGAGCTCGGGGCCGAACGCGCCATCGGCTGCATCGTCTATCCCGCCACCGAGATCGAGGCGCCCGGCGTGATCCGCCACGTCTACGGCAACAATTTTCCGCTGGGCGAGCCCTCCGGCGAGATCACGTCGGACGTGCAGCACCTCGCCGATCTGTTCGTCGCCGCCGGCCTGAAGGCGCCGGTGCTCGACCGCATCCGCGACGAGATCTGGCTCAAGCTCTGGGGCAATGTCTGCTTCAACCCGATCAGCGCGCTGACGCACGCAACGCTCGACGTGATCTGCTCCGATCCGTCCACGCGGGCGCTATCGCGCGCGATCATGGTGGAGACGCAGGCGATCGCCGAAACCTTCGGCGTCAAGTTCCGCGTCGATGTCGAGCGCCGCATCGAGGGTGCCCGCAAGGTCGGCGCACACAAGACCTCGATGCTGCAGGATCTCGAGCGCGGCCGCCCGATGGAGATCGACCCGCTCGTCACCGTGGTGCAGGAAATGGGCCGCCTGACCAAGATCGCGACGCCCGCACTCGACTCGGTGCTGGCGATGGTGACGCAGCGCGCCCGCGTCGCCGGCCTCTATGACGGCGTCTCCGCGCCTACCGATCCTCGCGCACTGGCGGTGGCGTGATGGCGGGCGAGATGAACCATTGGCTCCGCTTCCGCCACGCCGGCGCGACCGGCTTCGGCACGCTGACCGCATCAGGCATCAGCGTGCATGAAGGCGAGCTGTTCGGCCGTAACGCGGCGACCGGCAAAACCCTGGCGCTGTCGGAGGTCGAGCTGCTCGCGCCTTGCGCGCCCAGCAAGATCGTCGCGCTCTGGAATAATTTTCACGCGCTCGCGGCCAAGCTCAATCAGCCCGAACCGCCGGAGCCGCTCTACCTGCTCAAGGCCACCACCACGATCACGACGCCCGGCGCCGTGATCCGCCGTCCTTCCTACTACGACGGCAAGACCACCTATGAGGGCGAGCTCGGCATCGTCATCGGTAAGACCTGCGCCCGCGTCTCTCCGGCCGAAGCCGACGGCTTCATCTTCGGCTACACCTGCGTCAACGACATCACCGCCAACGACATCCTGACCAGCGATCCCACCTTTCCCCAGTGGGCCCGCGCCAAGGGCATCGACGATTACGGTCCGTTCGGCCCGGTGATCGCGACCGGCCTCGATCCGGCAAAGCTCACGGTGCGCACCATCCTCAACGGCGCGGAGCGGCAGAACTATCCGATCTCCGACATGATCTTCAGCGCGCAACAGCTCGTCAGCAAGATCTCCCACGACATGACCCTGCTCCCCGGGGACCTCATTGCGGTCGGCACCTCGGTCGGCGTCGGCGTCATGAAGGAGCCGGTGAACACGGTGACGGTCGCGATCGACGGCATCGGCGAATTGACGAACGAGTTTCGGCTGTAGCCTCGCCGGTGATTTTCGCCGCAGCGCGGCAAAATTGATCCTGCGCAAATTGCGCCATCGTGGCCGTCGCTATCCTCCCGGCAATCAATTTCTGATGCCAGGGAGGATGCCATGACGACAGCCGGTTATGCGCTTTTGTGGACGGTTCTGTACTTTGCTCTCGCGTTCGGTGCGATCTTCTTGGTCTGGTTCGCCGACAAGATGCGCTCGAACTTCCTCGGGAAATAATGGACCGGGGTGCGCCCGTGCGCCTCGACGCGCGCTGAGGGTGCCGCGCCCCGGATTGCGCTGCGCTCCATCCGGGCTGCGAATGTCCATGTCGGGAGAACCCGGCAACCTGCACCGGCCGTGCAGCGGACGGCCGACGCAACCGGCTGTGAATCGTGCGACCGGAGGCGCCCCGGCAACCCGTCCGGCCCTTGATCTCGGTTCCGCTCTCCAATAGCAATCATGGCGAAAATGTGTGCCGGCGCGGGGGCGTCACGATGGGGCTGTTTTTCCTAGTTGCCTGGGTTGTCCTGCTCGCCGCCATCGCGTTTCTCGCCCCGCAGGCGTTCGGTTACGACGTCACGCATTTGCCCGGCATGTTTGCCGCCCTGCCGATGCCGCAACGCCTCGCAGCCGGCGCGATCCTCGTGGTGGGGCTGGCGCTGATCGGCGCCTCGGCGTGGCGCCTCTCACGCCAGGACCGGCGCCTCGACAAGCTGCGCGACCGCCTCAAGAAGACCCGGGAAGACGTCGTCGTCGCTCACGCCCTGCAAAATCACCTCGATACCACCGTCCAGCACCTGATCGAGAGCGATCCCAGGGAGGCCGTCTCCGCGCTCCACGACAAGCTCGGCGAGACCGAGCAGCGCGCGCTGCTCCAGCAGGGCCGCAACCAGTCCACCGACATGCACGACCAGCTCGCCGAGATCCGCCGCCGCCAGCAGGCGTTGCGCGAGACGGTCGGCAAGGTCGCCGATCAGCGCCGCGCGGTCGAGCCCGTTTTCACCGAGATCCGCGACCGCCAGAACCAGCTCGAGCGCGCGCTGCTCGATCTCGAAACCGACGACCGCAAGAACAATCTCGCCGACCGCCTGAAGGACATCGCCCGCGACGTCTCGACCCTGCTGGGCCGAGTCAACGCGGTGCAGGACACGTTCGCGACGCTCAACCAGTACAAGGAAGATTTGGCGAAATCCTATGCCGAGCTGGCGCCGCTGCGATCGTCGGACGCCGGCATCAACGCCCTGATCGGCGAGCTCAGCCTCAGCCATGACCGGCTCGCCAAGAGCGTCGACGAGCTCGAGACCGGCGGCGAGGCCCCGCTCAGCACACGCGTCGAGACGCTGTCGAACAACAAAAACGAGATCGAGCAGCGCCTGGCCCGGATCGACGACAGCACCAACATCCTCAAAACCATCCGGCTCGATTTCGAGGAGCTCGGCCAGCGCCGGGCCCAGCTCGAACGCTCGCTCGCCGACGTCGAGACCGATCCCGACGGCAACACACTGGTCGACCGCCAGAACGCGCTGAACGATTTCGTTCTCCAGTCGCGCCAGCAGCTCGGCGCGCTGCAGGAAACGCTGGCGACCCTGAAGGCCTTCAAGACGGAGCTGTCGAAATCGCAGGCCGATCTCGTTCCGCTGAAGGCGCCGGTGTTCGGCATCGAGGCCATGATCGCGGATGTCAGCACCACCCGCGATCTCCTCGCCAAAACCGTCGGCGAGATCGAGGCCAATGGCGATGTCACCCTCACCTCGCGCGTCGACGCGCTGACCAGGAGCAAGCGCGAGGTCGAAGACCGGCTCGCCCGCATCTTCGAGAATTTCAATGCGCTCGATGCGCTCCGCAAGGACATCGGCGGCATCTTCTCGACCATCCGCAACAGCCTGAACCGGATCGGGTGAAGGCCGAACGACGGACCGGTTCGAACCGCGATTGAATTGGCTGCGACCAACCGCACATGCGTATCATCCTCGGCTTTCTGTCCGCTGTCCTCGGCGCGCTCGCCGGCTGGTCCGGCCTTGCCGCGCTGGTCGTCATGCTGGCGGGACCGGACCGCGATGGCGGCATCGCCATGGGGGCCTTCTTCGACATCGGCCCGATCGGCGGGGTGGTCGGCCTGGTCGCGGGCGTCTGGCTGTTCGTGCGCTTCGGTCTGGTCCGGGACGTGCCCCAGCCGCCTGCGGAAACCGCCGATGCCGCGCCACCCCGCACCACGCGGCTCTCCTTTCCTTTTGCTGTCACCGTGCTGCTCATCGTGGCCATCCTCGGCTATTGGGGATGGTACGAACTCATCCGCTCGCCCGATCTCAGCCATGGCTTCATGACGCTGCAGATCGAGTTTCGGCTTCCCCCCGGCATGGCCCTGCCGGACAAGGAGGAGGACGTGCACATCGAGGTCGAGGAAGCGAAAGGCTATGCCAACCCCATGTTGCCGGCGAACTGGCGCGCGCATGACGGTGACCGCAAGGCGATCATTTCCACGGTGTCCCTGATGTACAAGACGCGCCACCGCGCCGTCAGCCTGACACTTCCGGGCGTGCCGACGCAGCGTTGGCCGATCGATCTCGGTTCCGATCCCGATCCGATGCCCGGCTTTTCACCCTGGCGCACCTCGAGCGAGCCATCGCCGGCCAAGATCGAGATGCATTTCCGCCTCACCGCCGACCGCTGAAAGCGCGGCAGGCAGAAACACTCCGAAATACAACACATCTGTGCGGATCCGATCAATGCCGCCAACAAGTCGCGGGGGTGCCGCACTGTGGACGCATTCCGCCGCCCTTGTGTGAGGCGTGTCTGGGGGCACGGCTCAGCCGTGTTTGGACCAAACCTGCTAGGGGTATGACTGTGAAGAAGATTGTATTTGTTCTGGGTGCAACGCTTGCTCTGGTGACGGCTGCGAACGCTGCGGATCTGCCGCGCCGCCAGCCCGTGCCGGTCTATCCGGCCGAGCAGGCCCCGATCGGCAAGATGCCGATTGGCAAGAGCCCGATTGGCAAGGCCCCGATCGGCAAGGCGCCTGGCCCGGTCGCAGCGCGCTACTGAGCCGCAAACATCTGCGTAGCCGGCCGACAGTCGAGGGGCACAGCGTGACGAACAGACCTGATCGATCGGGATTCTGCATCCTTGCAGGTCTCGGGCTTGCAGCCATGACCGCATGCATGATGCCATCGGCCTCGGCCCACGAAGCGAACAAGCGCGTTGCCGATGCAAATGCGCTTGCTACGACCGACTCCTCGTCGCAACAGGCGCCGCAATCGACGCGGCGCCCGGTCGCGCGTGCGGAGAAGGGTCCCTACTACGTCGACTTCCGCGCCCGGACGGCAGCAAGCTGGGGCCATGCCTTCGTCTGGTACGGCAAGACCAGCGAGCGCGCCGTCGAGGTCGCGGGCCTCACGCCCAAGGGCGACACCTGGAGTTACGTGCTCGGTCACCTCACCTGGGTGCCATCGGAGACCGGCGCGAGCTACGGGGATCTCGACCCCGAATATCTGACCGCGAGCTATCGCGTGTATCTCAACGAAGCCGATGCCAAGCGCGTCTTCGCCTACATCAAGAAGCTGCAGGCGAGCTCGCCGGTCTGGAATGCCGAGACCACCAACTGCACCGGCTTCATCGGCGACATAGCCGAGTACATGGGCCTGAAGGTCCCCTATCGCTGGCAGCGCCCGGAAAACTTCGTCAACAGCCTGAAAGACATGAACGGCGGCCGCCAGATGGTGCGGCTATCGGCGGAGTAGCGTAACGGCATCTCTCGGTGTCGTCCCGGCCTTGTGCGCAATTGCGCACGGGGGGCCGGGACCCATACCGCGAGGTCTGTCGACTGTGCGCGATCGTAGTGCCGAACGAAGAATCGTCGCCAAACCTCTCCCTGTGGTTATGGGTCCCGGCCCCCCGTGCGCAATTGCGCACTAGGCCGGGACGACGGCGGAGAATGTGTGAGCGCCCTCCTATCTCTTGGAGGAGAGCATCGCAATTATCCGCCCTGCGGAATCACTGCCACCGCCCGCATGACCCACCGCGCGGCGGCGCAATAGACATTTTCCACCCCCGGCGGCATCCTCCGCCCATCAATTGAAAACACAGCCTGCCAAGCAGGCGGGGGAAACAGACGATGTTGCAGACACGGTTCACAAGACTCGTCGGCGTCGAGCACCCGATCGTCCAGGGCGGCATGCAATGGGTCGGGCGGGCCGAGCTGGTCGCAGCCGTCGCCAACGCCGGCGCGCTCGGCTTCATCACCGCGCTGACCCAGCCGACGCCGGAGGACCTGACCAAGGAGATCGCGCGCTGCCGCGACCTCACCGACAAGCCGTTCGGCGTCAATCTCACCATCCTGCCCGCGATCAAGCCGCCGCCTTACGCCGAATACCGCGCCGCCATCATCGAAGCCGGCATCACCGTGGTCGAGACCGCCGGCAACAAGCCGCAGGAGCATGTCGACGAGTTCAAAAAGCACGGCGTCAAGGTCGTGCACAAATGCACCAGCGTCCGCCACGCGCTCTCGGCCGAACGGATGGGCGTCGACGCCATCTCGATCGACGGGTTCGAATGCGCCGGCCACCCCGGCGAGGACGACACCCCCGGCCTGATCCTGATCCCGGCCGCCGCCAACAAGGTCAAGATTCCGATGATCGCCTCCGGCGGCTTTGCCGATGCCCGCGGCCTCGTCGCCGCCCTGGCGCTGGGCGCCGAGGGCATCAACATGGGCACCCGCTTCATGGCGACCAAGGAGAGCCCGATCCATCAGCTCATCAAGGAGAAGATCGTCGCCAATGACGAGCGCGAGACCGAGCTGATCTTCCGCACCATGCGCAACACCTCGCGCGTCGCCAGGAACGAGATCTCGACCAAGGTCGTCGCCATGGAGAAGGAAGGCGCCAAGTTCGAGGACATCCGCGAGCTCGTCGCCGGCGCCCGCGGCAAGATGGTCTACGCGACCGGCAACTCGGATGAAGGCATCTGGTCGGCCGGCCAGGTGCAGGGCCTGATCCAGGACATCCCGAGCTGCGGCGAGCTGATCGCGCGCATCGTGCGCGAAGCCGAGGCGATCATTCGCAGCCGGCTCGAAGGCATGATCGCTCAACCAAGCGCGCAAGCCGCGGAATAATCACTGCAAGAAGCGAGAGTAATTCATGAAGGCTTATGTCTACGGCCCTGACGGCGCTCGGATTTCCGAGGTCGCTCAACCTAAACCAAAAGGCACGCAAGTGCTGGTTCGCGTGCGCGCCTGTGGGCTCAATCGCGCCGACACCGGCATGCGCAAGGGCCACGCCCATGGCGCCGCGGGCGGCGTCGGCACCGTGCTCGGGATGGAATGGGCCGGCGAAGTCGCCGAGCTCGGACCGGATGCGAAGGGCGTCAAGGTCGGCGATCGCATCATGGGCTCCGGCGGCGCGGCGTTCGCCGAGTACACGCTCGCCGACCACGGCCGGCTGTTCCGCGCGCCCTCGAACATGAACTTCGAGGAGGCCGCCACCCTGCCCGTCGCGCTCGCGACCATGCACAACGCCGTCGTCACCGTCGGCGGCGTGCAGCCGGGACAGTCCGTGCTGATCCAGGGCGCAAGCTCCGGTGTCGGCCTGATGGCGATGCAGATCGCAAAACTCAAGGGCGCCAGGATGGTGATCGGCTCCTCGACCGATGCCTATCGCCGCGGCCGCCTGACCGAATATGGCGCCGACCTCGCGGTCGACTCCTCCGATCCGAAATGGGTGGACGAGGTCCTGAAGGCGACGAACGGCGAAGGCGTCGACCTCATCGTCGACCAGGTCTCGGGCAAGGTCGCCAACCAGAACCTCGCCGCGACCAAAATCCTGGGCCGCATCGTCAATGTCGGCCGGCTCGGCGGCACCCATGCCGACTTCAACTTCGACCTGCATGCCGCCCGCCGCATCAGCTATATCGGTGTCACCTTCCGTACCCGCTCCATCGAGGAGGTCCGCGCGATCTTCGACGAGGTCAGGAAGGACATCTGGGGCGCGGTGGAATCGCGCAAGCTGCAGCTGCCGATCGACAAGGTCTATGGGTTCAATGACATCGACAAGGCGTTCGAGCACATGGAGGCGAACAAGCACCTCGGGAAGATCGTGGTGACGGTGCCGTAGCCGTCGCCCCGGAGTCCGGTCTCGTAGGGTGGGCAAAGCGAAGCGTGCCCACGATCTTTATCCATCACGGAGAAATCGTGGGCACGGCGCTTTGCGCCTTTGCCCACCCTACGAGAGCTGAGCTTGCGGCATAAGCCCAGCATTCAATTCGGAAGCATTCGCAATAGCTTCGCTTCTGCAACTCACTTGCGACTACAGCTGTGGATCGTCGCTTGATGTTCGCGAACGCCCTGCTAAATCCCGGCCATGAGCGGACAACACGACAAGACATCGGTCGCGGCAATCTCGATCCTGGCCAGCGGCGGCATGGCGGCGGCCAAATTCGTGGTCGGCATCGCGATCGGCTCGCTGGCGCTGGTCTCCGAAGCGCTGCACTCCTCGATCGACCTGGTCGCGACCATCATCACCTGGGCGGTGGTGCGGGTCTCCGACAAGCCGGCCGACGACGAGCACCATTATGGCCACGGCAAGCTCGAGAGCATCTCCGCGCTCGGCGTGACCGCCCTGCTCTACGTGCTCGCCGGCGGCATTCTGGTGCAATCCTACAGCCACCTCCGCGAGGGAACCCCGCCACCGACGATTTCGGCCGTCCCGTTCGTGGTGCTGGTGATCGATATCGTCGTCAATCTCTGGCGCGCCCGCGCGCTGCACCGCGCGGCCCGGGAGACCCGCAGCGAGGCGCTCGCCGCCGATGCGCTGCATTTCGCCTCCGACGTCATGGGCTCGTGCGCCGTGATCGTCGGCCTGATTCTCGCAGCCTTCGGCTTCTGGTGGGGTGACGCGGCGGCCGCCGCGGCGGTCGCCGTGATGATCGCGGCTCTCGGCCTGCGGATGGCGAGCTCCACGGTGCAGACACTGCTCGACCGCGCGCCGGAAGGCGCCCAGGCGAAGGCCACCGCCGCGATCCGCAGCGTGCCCGGCGTGATCGACGTCGAACGCCTGCGCGTGCGCATGGTCGGGGCGACCACCTTCATCGACAGCATCGTCAACGTGCCCAGAACCTACCCGATCGACCGCGTCGAGGAGATCAAGCGCAACGCGCAAGGCGCCGTCGATAAAGCCTTCGGCGATGCCGACCTCACCTTCACCGCCGTGCCGGTCGCCCGCGACAACGAGACCGTGCGCGACCGCATCATGGTGATCGCGCATAATTCGGGCCTCGCCATCCACCACGTCACGGTGCACGATCTCGGCGCCAAGCTGATCGTCAGCATCGACCTCGAGGTCGATGCCGACATGCAACTCGAGGCCGCCCACGACGTCGCCAATACGCTGGAGCGGAGCATCCAGGAAGAGTTCGGTGCCGACGTCGAGGTCGACGTCCATATCGAGCCGCTGGAACCGGAACTGCCGTTCGGCGTCGATGCCGCGCCGGAGCGGGTGCAGACTATCGCCGCCGCGCTCACCGAATATGCTGCCGGCGGCGAGATCCACGACATCCATAATGTGCGCGTGCGCAACACCGACGCCGGCGAGATCGTCAACTTCCACTGCCGCGCCACGCCGTCGATGAGCGTGATCAAGGTGCACGAGCAAGTCGACGCAATCGAGCGCCGCTTGCGTCGTGCGTTCCCGAGCGTGAAGCGCGTCATCAGCCACGCCGAACCGCCACGCGCGTGATGGAGTCACACGTTCTCGTTTCGGACTCATCGCGCACGTGAGTTTGCGGAAGAGAAGCGCACGAACTCCGTGTTGGATAAGAATTATTTCGCGTTAACCTTTCGTTGACTCTCGACAGCCTGCGCAAACTGGATTCAAATCGCTGTGATTCGAAAGCGACGTGGGGCTGCTTTCGATACTCGTCGTAAGCTGGTTTTCAGGGGGCCGAAGGCATGGCGCGCGCAGACGCCGCGAACGCGTGCGTCCAATCCGATTCGATCAAAGGATTGGCGCAATCGATCGCGAAACCTGCCTATCATCGGCTCCTGATCGCGGAGCCGGCGCTCCGTCGCGCCGTGCCGACGCTCATCATCGCCTTCCTCATCACGATCTGCCTCGGCGCATTCGTCCAGGTCGTCGACCAGACGCGCCAGAAGCGCCTCGTGATCCAGAACGACATCTCTTCCCTCGCCGAACTGCTCGCCGAGCGCATCGACCGCGTCACCTCCGTACGCGCGGAGCGGCTGAAGAGCATCGAGAACCTGCCGAATTTGCTGCCCGACATGATCCCGTCCCGGGCCAGGGTCTCGGGCCGCCATGTCGTCGTCACCTCGGCCGGAATCGACCGCCGCATCCTCGCCCGCATTCCGATCGACAGCGATCCCTCGGGCAACGACCGCCTGCTCGATGCGATCACCACCGCGCAGCTGCTCGCAGCTCCGCCGCGCGACAATGACATCTCCAGCATGACGCTGCCGAACGGCAACGCCGCGATGGCGACCTCCCGGCCGATCAAGTCGCTGCCGGGCCTCGTCACCGTGATCCAGGAGCGCAACGAGCCGATCTGGGGCTCGGACGCGGCCCTTTCGGTGACGCTGTCGGCGACCACCGGCTTCGTCGTCCTGATCCTCGGCTTCGCCTTCCACTGGCAGTCGACCCGCGCCCGCGAGGGCGACCTCATCAACGATGCCGTGCGTGGCCGGATCGACACCGCGCTCAACCGCGGCCGCTGCGGCCTGTGGGACTGGGACCTGTCGCGCGGCCGGATCTTCTGGTCGCAATCGATGTTCTCGATGCTGGGCCTCGACGGCCGCAACGAGCTCCTCACCTTCGGCGAGGTCAACGCGCTGGTGAAGTCGGACGACATCGACCTGTTCGCGATCGCCGACCAGCTGATCTCCGAGAAGATCGACCATATCGACCAGACCTTCCGCATGCAGCATGTCGACGGCCACTGGATCTGGCTCCGCGTCCGCTGCGAGCGGACCCGCGGCGCCAGCGATTCCGGCATGCACCTGATCGGCATCGCGGTCGACATCACCGAGCAGAAGAGCCTCGCCGAGCGCACCGTGGAAGCCGACCTTCGCCTGCGCGACGCCATCGAGACCATTCCGGAAGCCTTCGTGCTGTGGGACGCCAGCGACCGCCTGGTGCTCTGCAACTCGCACTTCCAGCGCCTGCACAAGCTGCCCGACACCGCCGTGATCCCCGGCACCTCCTACGAGACCGTGCTGGAAGTCGGCCGCATGCCGGAGGTCCGCACCCGCCACAACGAGACCGCCGCCCAAGGCCCCGGCGCCCGCACCTTCGAGGCCCAGCTCGACGACGGCAGCTGGCTGCACATCAGCGAACGCCGCACCAAGGACGGCGGCTACGTCTCGGTCGGCACCGACATCACCCGCATCAAGGAGCACGAGCAGAAGCTCGTCGACAACGATCTGCGCCTGCGCGCCACCGTCATCGACCTCAAGCGCTCGCAGGCGGCGCTGGAACGCCAGACCATCGAGCTCGCCGATCTCGCCGAGAAATATCAGCGCGAGAAGACCCGCGCCGAGGAAGCCAACCAGACCAAGTCGAAATTCCTCGCCAATATGAGCCACGAGCTGCGCACGCCGCTCAACGCCATCATCGGCTTCTCCGAGATCATGGGCTCGGGCATGTTCGGCGAGCTGGGCTCGGAGAAGTACCAGGAATACTGCCACGACATCCTCACCAGCGGCCATTATCTGCTCGAGGTCATCAACGACATCCTCGACATGTCCAAGATCGAGGCCGGCCGCATGAAGCTCGACATGGAAGAGCTCGATCTCGCGCAGACGCTCGCGGAATCCCTGCGCGTCGTCGCCGGCCGGGCGCAGGACAAGAACCTGGAGCTCGACGCCGAGATCGAGAAGTCCATTTCGGTCGTCGCCGACCGCCGCGCCACCAAGCAGATCATCGTCAACCTGCTGTCCAACGCCGTGAAGTTCACGCCCGACGGCGGACGCATCGTGGTACGCAGCCGGCAGCTCGAGGACAGGATCGTGCTGATGATCGCCGACACCGGCATCGGCATCGCGCCACACTCGCTGGCGCGGCTCGGACGTCCGTTCGAGCAGGTCGAGAGCCAGCTCACCAAGACCTATCACGGCTCCGGCCTCGGGCTCGCGATCGCCCGCTCGCTGGCGCAGCTCCACGGCGGCTCGATGAAGCTGCGCTCCAGGCTCGAAGTCGGCACCGTCGTCCGCGTGACGCTGCCGCGCGACGCCATCAAAGCGGCAGCCGGAATTTCCGCGGCCGCCTAGAGCTGGGATGAGCTTTGGTTGAATCGATGCGAGCCGAGGGGGCACCTCTCCCGTAGGGAGAGGTCGGGTCGCATCGAAAGATGCGATCCGGGTGAGGGGTTACGCTCCCACCGGTCGCTGCGGCCCCTCACCCGGATTGCGCTGGTCGATGCTGCGCATCGCCAAGCGCAATCCGACCTCTCCCCGCTGGGGAGAGGTGGCACCTACACTGCGGACACACTTAATCTCACTATGCGCTACGACTGCAGGCTCGGCGCCACTTCGCGCGCGACATTGACCAGTGCCGCGATCAGCGGCGTCATCGGATCGCGCTGCGGGATCACCAGGCCAATGCTGTAATTGACCTCGGGATCGGTGATCGGAATCGAGCGAACCTTGTCGGACGACAGGCCAAGCGTCTCGGCGAGCTTGGCCGGCATCACGCTCGCCCAGCGCCCGGTCTTGACGTGGGTGAACAGCACCAACAGCGAGTTCGAGGTCAGTGTCGGCGTCGCCTCCGCCGCGACCGAACGCAGCGCACGGTCGATGATGCGGCGGTTCTGCATGTCGGGTGTCAGCAGGCACAGCGGCACCTGTCCGACCTCCTTCCACGTCACCGTCTCGCGATCCCCGAACATCCCATCGGGCGCGGTGAGCAGACGGTAGCTCTCGTTGTAGAGCGGAATGGTGCGCACCTTCCCGATCGGCTCGTTCTCGATATAGGTCAGCCCGGCATCGACCTCGAGATTTTCGAGCAACCCCAGCACCTCCGACGAGGTCGTCGAGCGGATGCTGAAACGCACCTCGGGATGCCGCGCACGGTACGGCGTCGTCAGCGACGCGACCATGCCGAGTGCCGTCGGGATCGCCGCAATGCGGATCTCGCCGGAGAGCTGATGCTTCAGTCCGTTGATCTCGTCGCGCATCGCGCGGGCATCGCCCACGATCCGCCGGGCCCAGTCCAGCGCCCGCTCGCCCTCGGGGGTAAATCCCTGAAACCGGGACCCGCGCTGGACCAGCATCACGCCGAGGATCTCCTCGAGCTGCTTCAGCCCGGTCGACATGGTCGGCTGGGTGACACCGCAGGCCTCCGCTGCCCGTCCAAAATGCCGCTCCTTGGCCAGCGCCAGCAGCAGTTCAAGCTTGTCGATCAACCGGCCGTCCCCTCGGATTCTGTGGTGGCATACAAGCTATCACGCCGGGCCTGCACCAACACGCAAAAACCGGCAGTCAATACAAGTTTCATTAGCACTTCGTATCGACCGATTGCGTTTCCAAATCGATCTGAATTCGCAATCGCAGCATGAGACAGCTTTATTGATCTTCGAACGATTCCAAATAGTTTGCGCGGAAGGGACGCTCAGATCGAGAACGAGAATGACAGCGGTTTACGAGCCTTGGGAAGAAACGCGCGGCGCCGAGATCATCGCCGAACATGCCGGGCAGGAAGGCGCGACGCTCGTCATTCTGCACGCACTCCAGGAAGCGTTCGGCTATGTGCCGGAGGCCGCGATTCCGATGGTGGCGCAGGCGCTGAATCTGTCGCGCGCCGAAGTCCATGGCGTCTTCACCTTCTACCATGACTTCCGCCACAAGCCGGCCGGCCGCCACGTGCTGAAGCTGTGCCGCGCCGAAGCCTGCCAGGCCGCGGGCGGCGACGCGCTGGCCGCGCGCGCCGAAGCGAAGCTCGGCGTCTCGCTCGGCAACACCACTGCGGATGATCGCGTCACGCTGGAGCCGATCTACTGCCTCGGGCTGTGCTCGACCGCACCGTCGGCGATGCTCGACGGCCGCCTCGTCGGCCGGCTCGACGAGAAGCGCATCGACGCGCTGGTGGCGGAGGCACAACGATGAAGATGAAGATTTTCGTTCCGCGCGATGCGACCGCAGTCGCCGTCGGCGCCGACGAGGTTGTCGCAGCGTTCGAGCAGATCGCGGAAAAGCGCGGCCTGCCGATCGAGATCGTCAGGACCGGTTCCCGGGGCCTGCATTGGCTGGAGCCGATGGTCGAGGTGGCGACCCTCAAGGGCCGCGTCGCCTACGGTCCGGTGAGCTCGGAGGATGTCGCCTCCGTGTTCGAGTCCATGGCGAGCAATGGGCCGCACGCGCTGCGGCTCGGCGTCGCTGACGAAATCCCCTGGCTCAAGCGCCAGACCCGCCTCACCTTCGCCCGCTGCGGCGTGATCGATCCACGCTCGCTCGAGGATTATCGCGCCCATGGCGGCTACAAGGGTTTTGAGCGCGCGCTCTCGCTCGGCCCGGACGCGATCCTGGCTGAAGTCACTGCCTCCGGCCTGCGCGGCCGCGGCGGCGCGGGCTTCCCGACCGGCATCAAGTGGAAGACGGTGCAGCAGGCCAAGGCCGACCGCAAGTTCATCGTCTGCAACGCCGACGAAGGCGACAGCGGCACCTTCGCCGACCGCATGATCATGGAAGGCGACCCCTTCCTCGTCATCGAAGGCATGACGACATCAGGCATCACCGTCGGCGCCACCAAGGGCTACATCTACATCCGCAGTGAATATCCGCACGCGGTCGCGGCGATGAATGCCGCGATCTCGGCGGCGCGGCGCGGCGGCTATCTCGGCGACAGGATCGGCGGCTCGACGCATAGCTTCGACATGGAAGTGCGCGTCGGCGCCGGCGCTTACGTCTGCGGCGAGGAGACGTCGCTGCTCGAGAGCCTCGAAGGCCGCCGTGGTCTGGTACGCGCCAAGCCGCCGCTGCCTGCCCATCATGGATTGTTCGGCAAGCCGACCGTCATCAACAACGTGCTGTCGTTCGCGGCGATCCCCTTCATCCTCGCCGAGGGCGCCAAGGCGTACGCCGATTTCGGCATGGGGCGCTCGCGCGGCACGATGCCGATCCAGCTCGCCGGCAACATCCGCCAGGGCGGGCTGTTCGAGACGGCGTTCGGCGTGACGCTCGGCGAGCTCGTCGACGACATCGGCGGTGGCACGTTCACCGGACGCCCGGTCCGCGCCGTGCAGGTCGGCGGCCCGCTCGGCGCCTATTTCCCGCGCGCCCTGTTCGACACCCCGTTCGACTACGAAGCCTTCGCCGCGCGCGACGGCCTGATCGGCCATGGCGGCATCGTCGTGTTCGACGACAGCGTCGACATGCGCAAGCAGGCGCGCTTCGCGATGGAATTCTGCGCCGTCGAATCCTGCGGCAAATGCACGCCCTGCCGGATCGGTTCGACCCGCGGCGTCGAGACCATCGAGAAGATCATCAACGGCGAGCGCGTCGCCGAAAACCTCGCGCTCGTCGAAGACCTCTGCAACACCATGAAATTCGGCTCGCTCTGCGCACTCGGCGGCTTCACGCCCTACCCCGTGCTCAGCGCATTGAAGCATTTCCGTGAAGATTTTGTCCCGGCCCCGACCACGCTTCAGGCCGCGGAATAGGAGAACGACAATGTCTCTGATCGAAGAAATCGACTACGGCACGCCGCGCTCCAAGTCGGAAACGATGGTGACGCTGACCATCGACGGCAAAGAGGTCACGGTGCCCGAGGGCACCTCGATCATGCGCGCTGCGATGGACGCCGGCCACCAGATTCCCAAACTCTGCGCGACCGACATGGTCGACGCCTTCGGCTCCTGCCGTCTCTGCGTCGTCGAGATCGAGGGCCGCGCCGGCACGCCGGCCTCCTGCACCACGCCGGTCATGAACGGCCTGGTCGTCCACACCCAGAGCGAGCGGCTGAAGAAGCTGCGCAAGGGCGTGATGGAGCTCTACATCTCCGACCATCCGCTCGACTGCCTCACCTGCGGCGCCAATGGCGATTGCGAATTGCAGGACATGGCCGGTGCCGTGGGCTTGCGCGACGTACGCTACGGCTATGAGGGCGAGAACCACGTCTTCGCGAAGTCCCACGGCGAGATCAACGCCGCCTGGATGCCGAAGGACGAATCCAACCCCTACTTCACCTACGATCCCTCCAAGTGCATCGTCTGCTCGCGTTGCGTCCGCGCCTGCGAGGAAGTGCAAGGCACCTTCGCGCTGACGATTTCCGGCCGCGGCTTCGACAGCCGCGTCTCGCCGGGCATGAGCGAGAGTTTTCTCGGCTCCGAATGCGTCTCCTGCGGCGCCTGCGTGCAGGCCTGCCCGACCGCGACGCTCACGGAAAAGTCGGTGATCGAGATCGGCCAGCCCGAGCACTCCGTCGTCACCACCTGCGCCTATTGCGGCGTCGGCTGCACCTTCAAGGCCGAGATGCGCGGCGAGGAAGTCGTCCGCATGGTGCCCTACAAGGACGGCAAGGCCAATCGCGGCCATTCCTGCGTCAAGGGCCGCTTCGCCTGGGGCTATACCAATCACAAGGAACGTATCCTCAACCCGATGATCCGCGAGCGGATCGAGGATCCCTGGCGCGAAGTGTCCTGGGATGAAGCCTTCTCGTTCGCCGCCGCCAAGATGCGCGGCATCCAAAAGAAATACGGCCGTGACGCCATCGGCGGCATCACCTCGTCCCGCTGCACCAACGAAGAAACCTATCTGGTGCAGAAGCTGATCCGCGCCGGCTTCGGCAACAACAATGTCGACACCTGTGCGCGCGTCTGCCACTCCCCGACCGGCTATGGTCTTTCGGTGACATTCGGTACCTCCGCCGGCACGCAGGATTTCGACTCGGTCGAGGATACCGACGTCGCCATGATCATCGGCGCCAACCCGGCCTCGGCTCACCCCGTCTTCGCTTCCCGCCTGAAGAAGCGACTGCGCCAGGGCGCCAAGCTGATCGTGATCGATCCGCGCCGCACCGAGATGGTGGAATCGCCGCACGTGAAGGCGCTGCATCTGCCGCTGATGCCCGGCACCAACGTCGCCGTCGTGACGGCGCTGGCGCATGTCATCGTCACCGAAGGTCTCGTCAACGAAGCCTTCGTGCGCGAGCGCTGCGACTGGAGCGAGTTCGAGGAATGGGCCGCCTTCGTGGCCCAGCCCAAGCATAGCCCGGAAGCGACCGCCATCCTCACCGGCGTCGATCCGAAGACGCTGCGTGAAGCGGCCCGCGTCTACGCCACCGGCGGCAATGGCGCGATCTATTACGGGCTCGGCGTCACCGAGCACAGCCAGGGTTCGACCACGGTGATCGCGATCGCCAACCTCGCGATGGCGACCGGCAATATCGGCCGTCCCGGCGTCGGCGTGAACCCGCTGCGCGGCCAAAATAACGTTCAAGGCTCCTGCGACATGGGCTCGTTCCCGCACGAGCTGCCCGGCTACCGTCACATCTCGGGCGACGCCGTGCGCGACCAGTTCGAGGCGCTCTGGAACGTCAAGCTCAATCCCGAGCCGGGCCTGCGCATTCCCAACATGTTCGATGCCGCGATCGAAGGCACGTTCATGGGACTCTACGTGCAGGGCGAGGACATCCTTCAATCCGATCCCAACACCAAGCACGTGGTGGCGGCGCTGTCGGCGATGGAATGCGTCATCGTCCACGACCTCTTCCTCAACGAGACCGCGAACTACGCTCACGTGTTCCTGCCCGGCTCGAGCTTCCTCGAGAAGGACGGCACTTTCACCAACGCCGAACGCCGCATCCAGCGCGTGCGCAAGGTGATGTCGCCGAAGAACGGCATGGCCGACTGGGAGGTCACCATCGCGCTCGCCAAGGCGATGGGCCTGGAGATGAACTACAGCCATCCCTCGGAGATCATGGACGAGATCGCCGCGCTGACGCCGACCTTCGCCGGCGTCTCCTACGCCAAGCTGGACGAGCTCGGCTCGGTGCAGTGGCCCTGCAACGAGAAGGCGCCGGAAGGCACGCCAGTGATGCATATCGGCGGCTTTGTCCGCGGCAAAGGCAAGTTCGTCGTCACCGAATATGTCGCAACCGACGAGCGCACGGGTCCCCGCTTCCCGCTGCTCCTCACCACGGGCCGCATCCTCAGCCAGTACAATGTCGGCGCGCAGACACGGCGCACCGAGAACGTCGTCTGGCATGCCGAAGACCGGCTCGAGATCCATCCGCATGACGCCGAAACGCGCGGCGTGCGCGACGGCGATTGGGTGCGGCTGCAGAGCCGCGCCGGCGAGACCACGCTGCGTGCGGAAATCACCGACCGCGTGTCGCCGGGCGTCGTCTACACGACGTTCCATCATCCGGACACGCAGGCCAACGTGATCACGACCGACTATTCGGACTGGGCGACGAACTGTCCCGAGTACAAGGTCACCGCCGTGCAGATCTCGCCGTCGAACGGCCCGTCCGATTGGCAGAAGAGCTACGACGAGCAGGCGCGGCACTCCCGTCGCATCGCGCCGGCCGAGGCCGCGGAGTAACAGGATGCACGTGCCGGTCCAGGCCATCGACCGCGAAATCTGGCGCGACGGTGTCGCGTCCGACGGGGCGCGGCTGATCCCCGAGGAGACGCCGCTGGCGCTGACCTATAATGGCGGCACCTACGCCGTCATGATGGGGACGCCGCAGAACCTCGAGGATTTTGCCGTCGGCTTCAGCCTGGACGAAGGCATCATCAAATCGGTCGACGACATCAAATCGCTCGATGTGGTCCGCCTCGACGACGGCATCGAGCTGCGCATGTGGCTGGAGTCTGAAGACGCCGCGCGCATCAGCGAACGTCGCCGCCACATTGCCGGCCCCACCGGCTGCGGCATCTGCGGCATCGACTCGATCGCCGAAGCCATACGGCCCGCGGCGATCGTGCCGCCGGGGCAGACCTTTTCGCCCGAGCAGATCATGGCGGCGATGCAGACCATTGCGCCCCTGCAAGCGATCAACATCCAGACCCGCGCGGTCCACGCGGCGGCGTTCTGGTCGCCCGCGAACGGCATCGTGGCCCTGCGCGAGGACGTCGGCCGCCACAACGCGCTCGACAAGCTCGCAGGCTCGCTGGCGCGCAGCCGGACGGACGCGAGCGGCGGCATGGTGCTGCTGACGAGCCGTGTCTCCGTGGAGATGGTGCAGAAGACCGCGGCGATCGGCGCGCCGGTGATGGTCGCGGTCTCCGCCCCCACCGCGCTCGCGGTCCGCGCCGCGGAAGCCGCCGGCATCACGCTGATCGCAATTGCCCGCAGCGACGGGTTTGAAGTGTTCACGCACCAGGGCCGCATCACGGCTCATCGTGCTCCGGAGATCATTCATGTCGTCGCCTGACCGCCTCGTCTACATGGCCAACCAGATCGGCACGTTCTTCCGCAGCCAGGGCCACGACAAGGCCGTGCCGGGGATCGCCGACCACATCAGGAAGTTCTGGGATCCGCGGATGAAGCGCGCGATCTTCGCGCATCTCGACGCCGGCGGCGCAGGCCTCGAGCCGAACGTGCTCGAAGCGCTGACGTCGCTCAAGCAGACGACTTCCCTTCCAGAAGCGCACTGAACACGCGCCGCACCTCGCTTTGCGTCTCCTTCACGCGTGCCTCGAGCGAGGAGAAATCCGGCGCATCGCCGGCGCGCGCCATCACGCGCTGAAGGTCGGAGCCCGCGGTTTCCGGCTTGAAGCGGTCGCTGACGCAAAGCCGCAGGATCTGCGTCAGATCGTGATAGAGCCGCGCCGCGGCGCGCAGGATCTCCACCTCCGAGTGCGGCAGCACGCCGAGTCTCGCGGCATTCTCCAGCACCTGCACCGTGCCGACATCGAGAATGTCGGGCTTGTCGTGGGCATGCACGAGCTGGAGATATTGCGCGATGAAGTCGATGTCGACCATACCGCCGGAGGCGTATTTCAGGTCCCAATGATCGGTCTCGCCCTTCTCCTGCGCGATCGCGCGGCGCATATCGGCGACGTCGTTGGCAATGATCGAGGGGTCGCGGCGGCGGGTCAGGACCTCGCGGATGATGCTTTCGATCCGCGCGGTGAATTCCGGCGACGCGGACACCACGCGCGCACGCGTCAACGCCATGTGCTCCCAGGTCCAGGCCTCGTTGGCCTGATAGTCGGCGAAGGAGACGAGGCTCGACGCGACCGGACCGGCGCGTCCCGACGGACGCAGCCGCATGTCGATCTCGTAGAGCACGCCGTAATTGGTGCGGGTCGTGAAGGCGCTGATCAGGCGCTGGGTGAAGCGGGCAAAGTAATGCGCGCCCTGCAGTGACCTCTCGCCGTCGGAGTCCGGATTGTCGCTGTCGAAATCGTAGAGCAGGATCAGATCGAGATCCGAGGACGCCGTCATCTCGCGACTGCCGAGCCGGCCCATCGCGATGATGGCGGTCTCCTGCCCCTTGATCCGCCCGTGCTGGTCGGCGAAGCGGTCGGCGACGAGGCGATGCACGGTGTCGACGATGCCCTCGGCGACGTCGGCGAAGGCCGTGCTCGCCTGCTGCGCCGAGACGGTGCCGGAGAGGATGCGCGTGCCGATCAGGAACAGGCTCTCCTGCCCGAACAGACGCAGGCGGTCCAGAAACTCCTCGTAGGAGCCCGCATCCTGCACCGTGGCCGCAAGTCGCGCCGACAATTCCTGCTTGTCGGGCATCGCGCCGAAGAAGCGCGGATCGATCAGGCCGTCCATCAGTTGCGGCTGCCGCGCCAGCATCTCGCCGAGCCGGGGCGCCGCGCCGAGCACGAGCGCGACCAGCGCAACGAGATCGCGGTTCTGGCCGAGCAGCGTAATGAGCCGGCCGCCGCGCTGGAGCGCGCGAAGGAAATCATCGAACGCCACCACCGCGCGGTCGGGCTCCTCGGCACGCGCGAGGCCGTCGATCAGGGCCGGCACGAACTCGACGAAGGCATTTCGCGTCTGCCCGTTGCGGAACACGCGATAGTCGCCGGTGAGCCAGTCACGGATGGTTTGCGCGAGGGCGGCGGGCTTCTTGAAGCCGAGCGTCGTCAGGTGCTGCAACAAGCGCGGATCGTCCGGACCGGCGCGATAGTCGATCGCGGGCAGGCTTGCCGAACCGGTCGGATCATCGCCCTCGAACAGCTTTTCGTAGTGGCCCTGCACGATCTCGAGCTGACGAAGCAGGTCGCGCGCAAAAGTCTCGCGGCTGTCATAGCCGAAGAACCAGGCGAAGCGTTCGACCGCCTCCTTGTCCTCCGGCAGGGTGTGGGTCTGTTCGTCGGCGATCATCTGGAGACGATGCTCGACCCGGCGCAGGAATTCGTAGGCCGTGGTCAGCTCGTCTCGCGCGGTAGAGGTGATCCAGTTGCTGGACGCGAGGATGTCGAGCGCGGCGAGCGTCGGCCGCACCCGCAATTCCGGATGGCGGCCGCCGGCGATCAGCTGCTGGGTCTGGGCGAAGAATTCGATCTCGCGGATGCCGCCGCGGCCGACCTTGACGTTGTGGCCTTCGACCGCGACCTCGCTCTGGCCGCGGTAGGTCTGCATCTGCCGTTTCATGTCGTGCACGTCGGCAAGTGCTGCGAAGTCGAGATGCTTGCGCCAGACGAAGGGCGCGATCTCGGCCAGCAGCGCCTCGCCTGCCCTGGGATCACCGGCACAGGCGCGCGCCTTGATCATCGCGGCGCGCTCCCAGGTGCGCCCTTCCCGCTCGTAATAGTTCAGCGCGGCATCTCGCGAGATCGCCACCTGCGTCGACGACGGATCGGGCCGCAGCCGCAGATCGACGCGGAACACATAGCCGTCATAGGTGCGCTGCTGCAGGATGCGCGCCATGCCTTGCGTCACCCGGACGAAGAACGGCTGCGGCTCGATGTCGGGCGCCAGCGTCGTGGCATCGGGATCGAAGAACACGATGAGATCGATGTCGCTGGAATAGTTCAGCTCGCCCGCGCCCATCTTGCCCATGGCGAGCACGATCAGGCCGCAGCCGACTTCCGGCGCCTCGGGATCCGGCGGCACGAGCTTGCCGCGTGCGGCTTCCTGTCGCAGCAGGTACTGCAGCGCCGCCTGCACCGAGGACACCGCAAGCTCGGTCAGCGCGGCCGTCACCCGCATCACCGGCCAGACTGCGCCGATGTCACACAGCGCGATCAGGAGCGCGGCCTCCGCCTTCATGCGACGAAGCAGCCGCATCACCTCGGCCTCGTCCGGGGCAGCAAGCACCGCGCCCCTCGCCTCCGCGATCAGCGCAGCAAGATACGCGTCCGGCTCGCATTCGAGCAGCCGGATCAGGCGCAGCGGATCGACGCGCACCAGATCGAACAAATAAGGCGAGAATTCCGCGATCCCGGCGAGAATAGTCCGGGCGAAGGGATGGACCAGCAAGGCTTCCAGACGCGCCGACTGTGCCGGCTCAAGCTCGGCCAGCCAGCTTTCAAAACGTCGTTCGTCGGTTGTGGAAGCGGCAATATGGGGAGCCTCCGCGAAGCGTGCGGCCAGGCTCTCACCATGCTTGTCCGCGTTTCCCGGCGCGGAGTGGTTCATGCCACCTTCTGTGGCACATCCGGTATTGGAGGAGCAACCCTGTCGCCGGCCCCCGCGCGCGCCGGCAGCAGCAGCGTGGCGACGAGGCCCGGATGGGCGTCGCCGAGCCGCAATTCGCCGCCATGCAATGTGGCGACGGCGGACGCGAGGCTGAGGCCGAGGCCGGAGCCCGGCATGGTGCGGCTCGCCTCCAGCCGGACGAATCGCTCGACGACGTGCTTGCGATCGGCCTCGGGGATTCCGGGGCCGCGGTCGGTGACGCTGAGCAGCACCTGATCGCCCTCGCGCTTGGCCTCGATCGTGATCTGACGGGCGTCCAAGCTGACCACGGTTCCCGCCGACTGCGCAGCCGGCTTGCCGTATTTGATCGCGTTCTCGACGAGATTGGCGACCGCCTGGCTGATCAATTCGCGATTGCCGTGAATCGGCGCGGCCTGCGTCTTCACCTTCAAGGTCATGCCGTCGTCTTCGGCCAGCGGCTCGTAGAGCTCGTGAATGCCGCTGGCGACATCGGCCGCATCGAAATCATCCATGTTGCCGCGCGCCTGGCCGGACTCCGCGCGCGCGATCATCAGCAGCGCGTTGAAGGTGCGGATCAGCCCGTCGGATTCCTCGATGGTCCGCTCCAGCGCCGCGCGATAATCGGCCTCGCAGCCCGATTTCGCCAGCGCCTCCTCGGCGCGATTGCGCAGGCGCGTCAGCGGCGTCTTGAGGTCGTGGGCGATGTTGTCGGAGACTTCCTTCAGCCCCGCCATCAGCGCCTCGATCCGCTCCAGCATGGCGTTGAGGTTTTCGGCGAGGCGGTCGAGCTCGTCGCCGCTGCGGCCAACCGGCAGGCGCTCGCTGAGATCGCCGATCATGATGCGATGCGCCGTCCCGGACATCGCGTCGATGCGCGTCAGCACCCTGCGCGCGACGAAAACGCCGCCGCCGAGGCCGAGCACCACGACGATCAGCACCGACCATTGCGCCGCCTTCGCCACGATGCCGAACAGGCGCCGTCGCTCGGCGAGGTCGCGGCCGATCAGAAGCCGGAAGCCGTTTTCCAATTCGGTGACGCGAACGAGCGCGCGATGATCGCGGTCATCCGCGTCCTCGATCCGGCGATAAGCGGTTTCCGACCAGCCGCGCGTTGCCATCACGCCCGGCGCCAGCGAGCCGACATTGCCGGCAACCGCCTGCCCGGTCGGCGTGGTCACGAGGTAGAGGTTGGCGCCCGGCCGCAGCGCCCGATACTCGATCGTGCGCACGAGCCCGAACAGGCCGCGGCGTCCGTAGATCTCGTTGATCTCCGAGGTCTCGGCATTCACCGTCTGCGTGATCTCTTCGGTGATCAGCCGCCGCGTATTCCAGGCGAAATAGCCCAGCAGCGAGGCCGCGAAAATCGCAAACAGGAACAGGTAGACCAGCGTCAGCCGGAATGCCGTGGTGCGGACGAGTTTACCGAATGCCGTCACGGATCATATACCCGGCGCCGCGGATCGTGTGCAGCAGCGGCCGCTCGAAGCCCTTGTCGATCTTGGAGCGCAGCCGTGAGATGTGCACGTCGATCACGTTGGTTTGCGGATCGAAATGATAGTCCCAGACGTTCTCCAGCAGCATGGTGCGCGTCACCACCTGGCCGGCATGCT
Source organism: Bradyrhizobium sp. CCGUVB14 (assembly GCF_024199935.1). Taxonomy (NCBI): domain Bacteria; kingdom Pseudomonadati; phylum Pseudomonadota; class Alphaproteobacteria; order Hyphomicrobiales; family Nitrobacteraceae; genus Bradyrhizobium; species Bradyrhizobium sp. CCGUVB14. Next base: position 3,842,526 of record NZ_JANADS010000001.1, on the reverse strand, counting down.
TCATCAGATATTCGAGCAGGCGGAATTCGCGCGGCTGCAGCGTCAGCTCGTCCTTGCCGCGGGCGACGCGGTGAGAGAGCCGGTCGAGCTCGAGGTCGCCGACACGGTAGAGCGTATCCTCGGCAGGTCCGCCGCGGCGGCGCGACAGCACCTCGACGCGGGCGAGCAGCTCGGCGAAGGAATAGGGCTTTGGCAGATAGTCGTCGCCGCCGGCGCGCAGGCCCTTGATGCGATCGTCGACCTGCCCGAGCGCAGAGAGAATCAGCACCGGCGTCGTTTCGCCCTTGTCACGCAGCGAGCCGATCAGCGACAGCCCGTCGCGCTTGGGCAGCATGCGGTCGACCACGAGCACGTCGTAGTCGCCGTTCTCGGCCATGGCGAGGCCCTCCTCGCCGTCACCGGCGTGGTCGGCAATGTGTCCGACCTCGCGAAACGCCTTCACGAGATAGTCGGCGGATTCGCGGTCGTCTTCGATGATCAGGAGGCGCATTGTGCGTTCGGCGGCGGTCAAGGAGGTCAACCTTCTCTGAACATGGCGCGAGCGGCAATCGCATGCAAGCCAAGCGAACGGGACTTGGGTAGGCAAAAAGGCGGGCGGTGAAGCTGGGGGGACCTCACCGCCCTAGGCCTTCCGACGGAGGGGGGCGTATTTCCACCGGAAGGTAGGCGTGGGGAGCAAGCTTGCGCTGCTCCCCGGAAGAGTGCCGGCGGCGGGGGCGACTGATGCCGGCGACACCCTTCATCTCGTAAGCCTCCTGAGGCTCGGCCCGTGTCAGCCTTTGGCGATGGGCACCGCGACGAAGCGCGACTGGCCGCCGCTCTTCACGCGCATCAGGACGCTGTTCTTGTTGTCGGTCCGCGCGGTGTTGATGGCGTCGCGGACATCGCCGGCGGTGCTCACGCTCTTGCCGCCGACTTCGAGAATCACGTCGCCTTCCTTGAAGCCGCGCTCGGCGGCTGCGCTCTTCGGATCGACTTCGGTGACCACGACGCCGTCCTTGCCGGCACCGGCCACGGAATTGGCGGGAGCAACCGTCATGCCGAGCTTCGGCACGTCGGTGCCCTTGCTGGCGCCCTTACCGCTGTCGTTGTCGATGTCGGCCTTGGCCTCGACCGTGTTCGGCAGCTGGCCGAGGGTGAGGTTCACGACCTTGTCCTGGCCCCTGTGCAGCACGTTGAGCTTCACGGACGCTCCGGGCGCCATGCCGCCGATGGTGCGGGCGAGCTCGCGGGCGTCCTTGACGGATTCGCCGTTGACCGACGTGATCACGTCGCCGGACTCGATGCCGGCCTTGGCCGCGGGACCATCCTTCTGCGGCTCCGCCACCAGCGCGCCTTCGGCCTTCTTCATACCGAGGCTGTCAGCGATGTCAGAGGTGACAGGCTGGATCTGCACGCCGATCCAACCGCGGCTGACCGAGCCCTTGTCCTTGAGCTGGGCAACCACGCTCTTCACGGTGTTGGCGGGGATCGAGAACGCGATACCGACGCTGCCGCCGGAGGGCGAGTAGATCGCCGTGTTGACGCCCATCACCTCGCCGTTGGTGTCGAAGGCCGGGCCGCCCGAATTGCCCTTGTTCACGGGCGCGTCGATCTGGATGAAATCGTCATAGGGGCCGTTGCCGATATCGCGGCCGCTGGCCGAGACGATGCCCGCGGTCACGGTGCCGCCGAGGCCGAAGGGGTTGCCGACCGCCAGCACCCAGTCGCCGATCCGCGGCTTGCTGTCCGCGAGCTTGGCGAACGGGAAGTTCGAGCCGCCCTCGACCTTGATCAGGGCAAGGTCGGTGCGCTGGTCGGTGCCGATCACCTTGGCGCTGTAGGTCTTGCCGTCGTCGGTGGTGACCTCGACCTTGTCGGCGCCGTCGACCACGTGGTTGTTGGTCACCGCAAAGCCGTCAGCCGAGATGAAGAAGCCGGAGCCCTGGCCCTGCACGACGCGGCCACGACCGCCACCCTTCAGACCGGGAATGCCGTCCGGGCCGCCGAAGCGGCGGAAGAAGCGCTCCATCGGCGAGCCCGGCTGGAACGGCGACTGCGCATCGTCGCCATCATCGTTGCTCGCGGTCTTCTCCTTGATGTTGACCTTCACCGAGATCACCGAGGGCTTCACCCGCTCGACGATGTCGGCGAAACCGATCGGACGCTCGACCTTCTTGACCTCGTTGTTGACCTGCGCGTGCGCCGGGCTGGAGAACAGGTCGGCGGGCGACGTCGACGGGCTGAAGCCGTGGACCACGATGCCGAGGCCGGCGACGACCGAGGCCATCAGCGCGATCCTGCGGGCGGAAAACACCGAACGGCGAGGCTGCCGGTAGGACGGAAGGTTCGTGAGGTCGATACGGTCGTTCATGCAGCTCTCCAGGGCCTTGAAATCCATTTGGTGCCTGGTAGCGGCACCTTACGGACCTGAAGATGGGGACTTGCGCCTTACCGCGCGCTGGCTGCGGGGTTAAACTTTTGTAATAAAGACCGCGCCGTCCTGCGGCAGTTTAGCGCAGGTAAAAAATCGTGCTTTGACAGGAACTTAATCAAGTTCCGGTGACGGCACCAGGCGCTCGCGCCGACGTGAATCCGGCTAGCGCGATGCCGCGTCCTCGGACATCAACGCCGCGAGCCGCGCCTCTTCGTCCGGCGTCAGCGGCGGCGTCGGGACATCTGCACCTGCTTGCGCACGGCGGCGGTTCTGCCGCCACAACGCAAAGCCGCCGCCTGCCAGCAGCAACGGCGCGAGCAGCCACAACAACATGGTCTGCCGTTCGAAGCGCGGCTTGAGCAGCACGAACTCGCCGTAACGGGCGACCAGGAAGTCGAGCACCTCGCCATTGCTGTCGCCGGCCGCGATCCGCTCGCGCACGAGAAGACGCAGGTCGCGCGCAAGCGGCGCATCGGAATCGTCGATCGACTGGTTCTGGCAGACCATGCAGCGCAGCTCGCGCGACAGGTCGCGCGCGCGGGCCTCCTTGACCGGATCAGACATGATCTCGTCAGGCTGCACGGCGTAGGCCGCCGGAGCGGCCAGCAGCACAAGCGCGACGAACGCGGCCATCATCCGGCGCATCGCGTCACTCCGCCGGTTGCAGGCGCTGCTTGGCCCGCGCCGGCTTCGGCGCGCCGACCCGCAACCGCCGGTCGGACAGCGACAGCACGCCGCCGAACGCCATCAGCACCGGTCCCCACCAGATCATGAGCACCAACGGCTTGTGATAGATGCGCACGGCGATCGCGCCCTCGGCCGTGACATCGCCGAGCGAGATGTAGAGCTGGCTCGCGCCGCGCGTCAAAAGCGCAGCTTCCGTGGTGGAGGAGCCGCGCGTGGTGAAACTGCGCTTCGACGGCGTCATGACACTCAGCGCGTCGCCATCGCGAGTGACGTTGAACTGGGCGATCATCTCGCGGTAGTTCGGCCCCTGCCGCTCGGTCAGGCCGTCGAGCTTCAGCTCGTATCCGGCGACCTGCGCGACGTCGTTCGGCTTCATGGTCGCGATATATTCGCTGTTCCAGGTGGTCTCGCAGACGATCCCGATCAGCGCGACGCCGAGCCCGGCATGCGCGAACGCGGTGCCCCAGGCCGAGCGCGGCAGGCCGCGGGCGCGGTGGAACGTCGTCGCGAACGGCAGACGAAACAGGCCGGTTCGCTCAGCCATATCGGTCACAGCGCCGGCGATGACGAAGACCCCAAGCCCGATGGCCAACGGCGCCAGCGCGCTGCCGCCACGCGTCCAGGTCCAGACGATGGCGATCACCACGAGGCCCGCCACGCCGGCCGCGAGCAGCCGCTGGGTGACGCCGAGCAGATCGCCGCGTTTCCACGCCAGCATGGGGCCGAACGGCACGGCGAGCAGCAGCAGCACGAACAGCGGCACGAAGGTGAGATTGTAGAACGGTGCGCCGACCGACATCTTGAAGTCGGCGAGCACTTCCATCGCCAACGGATAAAGCGTTCCGAACAGCACGACCGCGCAGGCCACCGTCAGCAGCAGATTGTTCAGCACCAGCGCGCCCTCGCGCGAGATCGGCGCGAACAGGCCACCCTGCTTCAACGAGGTCGCGCGTCCTGCGAACAACGACAGGCTGCCGCCGATGAACAGGCAGAGGATCAGCAGGATAAAGACGCCGCGGGTCGGATCATTGGCGAACGCGTGCACGGAGGTGATGACGCCCGAGCGCACCAGGAAGGTGCCGAGCAGCGACAGCGAGAAGGTCAGGATCGACAACAGGATGGTCCAGACCTTCAGCGCGTTGCGCTTCTCCATCACCAGCGCCGAGTGCAGCAACGCCGTGCCGGCGAGCCAGGGCATCAGCGAGGCGTTCTCGACCGGGTCCCAGAACCACCAGCCGCCCCAGCCGAGCTCGTAATAGGCCCAGTAGGAGCCCATCGCGATCCCGAGCGTCAGGAAGATCCAGGCGACCAGCGTCCACGGCCGCACCCAGCGCGCCCAGGCCGCATCGATCCGCCCCTCGATCAGCGCCGCGATCGCGAACGAGAACGAGATCGAGAAGCCGACATAGCCGAGATAGAGCATCGGCGGATGCACGGCGAGACCGATGTCCTGAAGCACCGGATTGAGATCGCGACCCTCGATCGGCGGATTGACGATGCGCAGGAACGGGTTCGAGGTGATCAGGATGAAGAGATAGAAGGCGCTCGCGATCCAGGCCTGAACGGCGAGCACATGCGCGCGCAGCGACAGCGGCAGATTGTTGCCGAAGGCGGCGACGAGCCCGCCGAACAGCGCCAGGATCGACACCCACAACAGCATCGAGCCTTCATGGTTTCCCCACACGCCGGTGATCTTGTAGATCAACGGCTTCATGGAGTGGGAATTCTCGTAGACGTTGGCGACGGAGAAGTCCGAGTTCACGTGCAACGTCACGAGCGCGATGAACGACGCGCCGACGAACAGGAGCTGCGCCAGCGCGGTGGAGCGCGCCACGTTCATCAGCGCCGGATCGCGCAAGCGTGCGCCGATCATCGGCACGAAGGACTGGATCAGCGCCAGCGCGAGCGCCAGCACCAGCGCGTAATGTCCGGCTTCCGCGATCACCGCACCGCTCCCTGCGAATTGCCCTGCGCCGTGGTCGCCGAAGGCCTTGTGGCACCGGACGCCTGGGCGCCGTAATCGTCCTTCCAGTGCCCCTGCTTCTTCAGGGCATCGGCAACGTCCTTGGGCATGTAGGTCTCGTCGTGCTTGGCGAGCACCGTGTCGGCCTTGAACACGCCGTTGGCATCGAGCGCGCCTTCGGCAACGACACCCTGCCCTTCGCGGAACAGATCGGGCAAAATGCCCTTGTAGGCGACGGGCAGCTTGGCGCCGCCGTCGGCCACCTCAAACGTCACCGCGAGATTGTCACCGCGCTGGAGCGAGCCCGGCTGCACCAGGCCGCCGAGCCGGAAGCGCTTGCCGGGCTGGACGTGCTTCTCGGCCACCATGGTCGGGGTCGAGAAGAACACGATGGAGTCGCGCAGGGCATTGAGCACCAGCGCGGCCGCGAGCGCGAGCACGGCGAGCGAGCCGCCGATGATGGTCATACGTCGCTGCTTGCGCGTCATGGCGTATCCGTTCTCCGCTCGTCTCGTGCTGCGACTGTCATCCGTCGAGCCCGAGAGTCTTGAGGCCTTCGTTGAGCTGGCGCAACCGCTCGGAATCCCTGGCGACCGCCTGACGGGCGTCGGTCGAGGCTCCTAGCGCCTTGTCGCGATCGCCCATCACCAGATAGGCGCGCACCAGACGCAACCACCCCTCGACATCGTCGCCGTTCTGCTTGAGGCGCGTGGCGAGACGTTCGACCATGCCGCGGATCATCGCGTTGCGATCGCCGTCGTTCATCTCCTTGGACGCAGCGATGGTCTCGTCGGACAGCGCCGGCATCGTCGCGCCGCCACCGCCGACCCGCGCGAGCGAGGTCTGCACCAATGGCCGCCACGGCGCATCCGCGGGCGCTTTCGCCAGCAGCGCGCGCCAGATATTGGCGGCGTCATCCTTGCGGCCGTCCTGTTCGGCAGCGAGCCCGAGGAAGTAGTTCGCCTTGGGATCGTCGGCGTTGAGCGCATGCGCGCGCTCAAACTCGGCCTTGGCTTCCGCCGTCACCACGCCGCTGGCAGCGGCCGTGATCGCCTCGCCGAGATCGGAGCGGCGCTCCGCGCTCTCGCCATTATAGGTGATCGAGCTGCGATAGGCGCGCACGGCCTCGTCGAACCGGCCAAGCCGTTCCAGCACCGGCGCGAGCACGTTCCAGCCGCGGCCATCGGTCGGATTTTTCTCCAGGTGTTGCTGGACCTGCACGACGAGGTTCTCGAGCGACTGCGCCATGCCGGACCCGGCGCCACGCTCGCGCTGCGCCAGCGGGAAGTCGCGCAGCGCGGGCGAGCCGAGCGGAATGTAGATCGCGGCCGCCACCAAAGGCAGGCCGACCAGCGCCAGCACGGCGGCAGCGCGGCGCCATTTCAGACTGGACGTCGGCACGAGCGCAGACTCGGTGCCGGCAGCGGCGAGCAGCCTGCGGCTGATCTCGACGCGCGCCGCCTCGGCTTCAGGTTGCGCGATCAGGCCTGCGGCAAGATCACGCTCGATCTCGGCCAGCTGATCCTTGTAGACCGCGACCTCGCTGCCTTGATTGTCAGGACGCGCGCCACGGCCGAGCGGCCAGAGCACGGCGAATATCGCCGCGACCGTCATCAGCGCGAACACGAACCATAGCGTCATCAGGCAAGCTTCCGGCAGCGCGCGAGCCGCGCCTGTAGCTGGCTTTACACCACGGCCGGACGATGCGGCAATTGACAATTGTCAATTTGGCGCGAGCGCACACAGTCCCGAAATGGTGACAATCCAACGGCTTAGCCGATCTCGAAGTCCGCGCTTTGAGCGGCGTCCTCGCCGTGCCCGTTGAAGGCCTTCAGGAAGTATGTTCCCGGCACGATTGCTTCAGGCAATCTGATCCGCAACGCCCCGACGGGAACGGGCGATGCAACCCTGGTAACGGTCTCGGTCAGCTGCCGACCGCTTGCCTTCTCGACCAGCACCACCTTCGCGCCGACCATCAGCCGTTGATATTTGGCAACAATGACGCGGTTTTCGATTTCGATGGAGCTGATAATGGGTTTCATGCGCCCACAGATAGAAATTCCAGAAGCTTGCGCGGCGACCGTAGGGCTCGCCACCGGCAGCGTCAACCACAAATTGTGATCACGAAAAGATGCGCTTGAATCAGCTTGCGCGGGTCGATTTGCGCTCGCCCGTCGCCGCATTCTCCGCGGCGCGGCTCATCAACGAGGCGTAATCGTCGCCGAACAGCACCTGGCAGAAGCGGATCGCCGCCTGCACCTGCTGCTGCCGGTAGGTGCGGACCTTGTGATCGGCGGCGCGCAGCGATTGCACCAGCTGCTCGGTCGACCGTTCCACATATTGCTGCAGGTCGGAATAGGTGCGCAGCGTCACCTCGTTGATCGCGAGCTCGCTGGCGTAGTTGCGGCAGGTTGCGACGAAATCGATCAGCGCCACGGTTTCCTCGACCTCGGTGCTGTCGATCCGCGCGCCCGGCGGAATGTCCTTCTCCGCGCGCTGGCGCAGGATGCGGCGGACGCGGCCGGGAACGCTGTCGATCTCCGATTGCAACGCATTGGAGATGTCGGCCCGGATCGAGGTCAGCTGCTTGCCCCAGGCTGAATCGTTGCGCAGGTCGAGCTCGGTGCGCAGGCCGCGGACGCCGTCATGCAGCGCCTTCAGATTGTCGGCGACGGTCTCGAAATGACCGCGCTTGATGTCCATGCGCAAATTGGCGGCAACGCGGGCCAGATCGTGCAGGGCCATCGTGACCGCCACGCCGTACGGCGTCGCGGCGACGCGGATCTCGTCATCGGACGCGGCGATCTTGATGGCGAGACGAATGATCTGCCACGGCGCGGTCATGCGCTGGACCACCACCGACAGCGCGAATGGCAGCATCTGCGGGGTCTGGAGCACGGGAATGTTGAGCGCGGCGGTCACCGAGGTGATCTGGGGATCGCCGAATGCGCGCAGGAAGCGCGGCAGCTTTTCATTGAGCGTGCCGAGCGCCTCGCGAACGGCGAGCACCGCGCCGATCGAATAAAGGTCCTCGATCACGTTGGGCGGACCGACGCGGGCGAGCGCGCGCGACTTGTCGCCACCACCCGGCCCCGTCAGCTCGAAGATGGCATCTGCCGCCACCGCCTGGAGCTTCAGCGCGAGCGCCTCGACCTGCCCGGAACTGTCCGTCGCCGGCATGCGCGCCAGCGCCGCCTCGAATTCGTTGATCTTGTCCGGGGCACCGTCGCGGCCGAGCCATTGCCAGATCGGAGGCAGCGAGGAGCGGCGGATCTGGCCGACTCGGGTCGGCGCGCCGTTCTCCACCAGGAACGGTTCCAGCACCTGGAACAGCAGTCGCGACAGATCGTCGGTGCGCGGCGGCGGAGCCTCGTCGGCCTCGGTCTTGCGCACGATCTTGCGCAGCTGCTCGAGCACGAGGGTCGCCACAGCGGTGTCCTGGCCGCGCTCGAGCGCGCGCTCGAACTCCCGCATCAGCAGCGCCTGCGCCTGCGGCGGGAGCTGCGCGAGATATTCCCTCAGCCGCTCGATCGATGTCTGGCTCATGCGCCCGGGTAATGCACGGTAAAATGGCGGACGTAGGATGGGTCCTGCACGATCATAGGTGGGAGCGCCTTAAGAAGCCGTTGAGGAAGTCGCTCCGAATACGCCCGGTTTCGCCCGAAAGTCCAAATAATCGTTTGAGATCAGAGGATTATATTCCCGGCAGCACCAGCTCGGCCCGCAGGCCCCCGATCGGCGCGCTGCCGAGCGAGAGGCTGCCACCGTAGAGCGCGGCAAGGTCGGTCACGATCGACAGCCCGAGCCCGGATCCCGGCTTGGACTCGTCGAGCCGCTGGCCGCGGCGGGACACCTGGGCGCGTTCGGCCTCCGACAGGCCGCGCCCGTCGTCATCGACGATGAGCCGCAGCCTGGGTCCTGCCCCGGCCTCGGTCGGCGCCTCCACCACCACCTCGATGAAGACGCGCGAGGCTGCCCATTTGCAGGCATTGTCGACGAGATTGCCGACCATTTCCTCCAGATCCTGCCGCTCGCCGCGGAATTTTGCCGACGGGTCGGCCTTGGCCTCAACCACGATGCCGCGGCCGCGGTGGATCTTCTCCATGGTCCGCCGCAACGCCTCGATGGCCGGGGCAACCTCCGTCACCGTGCCGACGATCGAGACGCGGGCCGCGATGCGGGCGCGCTCCAGATGATGGGCGAGCTGGCTGCGCATCACGTCCGCCTGCTCCATCACCTTGGCCGCGAACGGATCGGCGGCGTGCGTTCCGGCCTCGTTGACGATCACCGACAGCGGCGTCTTGATCGCGTGGGCAAGGTTGCCGACATGGGTGCGGGCGCGCTCGACGATCTCTCTGTTGGCGTCGATCAGTGCGTTGGTCTCGCGTGCGAGCGGAGCGATCTCGACCGGGAATTCGCCCTCCAGCCGCTCCGCCCGCCCGGAGCGGATGTCGGCGATGGATTCCGAGATGCGCTTGAGCGGCGCGAGGCCGAAGCGGACCTGGAACACCGTCGTCAGCAGCAGCACGATGCCGAGCGCGGTAAAGGTGCCGCCGAGATAATAGTCGAAGCTGCGCGTCTCGTCGAAAATCTCGGTGTCGTCGCCGGCGACGCTGACGAGATATTTGCCGTCGGCGCCGAGATCGACGGGACGCTCGACCATGCGCAGATTCTGGCCTTCCGGCCCGTCGACATAAGCCAGGCGAATGCCGGCCGCGGTGAGCTCGGTGCCTTGATCCTCCAGCTTCGGCAGCTTCTTGTCCCAGAGCGAGCGCGACGACCTCACCTCCGGCTTCTCGGTGTCGGTGCGCGTGATCTGCCAGTACCAGCCGGACAGCGGCAGCTCGAACAGGGGCTCGCCGAGCGACTGGAACTGCCGGTCCGGCGGCTCGTCGGGGGTAGCAACCTCGGCAATCAGGGTGCGGAGATAGAGGTTCAGCCGGCGGTCGAAGGCACGCTCGGTCGCATTCTTGTAGACCGACGACAGCACCACGCCGGTGATGGCCAGGATCACCACGAGCCAGGCGGTCGCCGACAGGAACAGTCGGTTGGCAAGCGAGCTGGCGGGCATCGGAATGATCCCGGAGGCGCGAGGTGGCGGCATGGCTTCGGCGGTCATGACCGGACCAAGGCCCGTGCCGGGGCGCCCGTCAAGCCCCTGCGGCCGGCGGGGTCAGGAGATAACCAAGGCCACGGACGGTCTGGATGATGTCGACGTCGAGCTTCTTGCGGATGCGGCCGACGAAGACTTCGATCGTGTTGGAGTCGCGGTCGAAATCCTGGTCGTAGAGATGCTCGACCAGCTCCGTACGCGACACGACGCGCCCCGAATGGTGCATCAGGTAGGCCAGAAGCCGATATTCGTGCGAGGTCATCTTGACGGGATTGCCGGAGACGCTGACCCGGCCGGTGCGGGTGTCGAGCGTGACCGGGCCGCAGCTGAGCTCGCTCTGGGCATGGCCGGTGGAGCGGCGCAGCAGCGCACGGATCCGCGCCAGCACCTCCTCCAGGTGGAACGGCTTGGCGACGTAATCGTCGGCGCCGGCATCAAAGCCCTGGACCTTGTCGCTCCAGCGGTCGCGCGCGGTGAGGATGAGGACCGGCATGGTGCGGCCGTTGCGGCGCCAGGCTTCCAGCACCGAGATGCCGTCCTTCTTGGGCAGGCCGATATCGAGCACAACGGCGTCATACGGCTCGTTATCGCCGAGATAATGCCCCTCCTCTCCGTCAAAGGCGCGGTCGACGACATAGCCGGCGTCCGTCAGCGCCTTGGTGAGCTGGCGATTGAGATCGGGGTCGTCCTCAACAACAAGCAGGCGCACGCTTCTCTCCAGGAATAGGCTGCACGATCGATCGCCAGAGATGAGCAATTCCGGCGTGAACTGAGTATGAACGCGGGGAACCGCCGGCGTTACTTTTTGGTCATATACGATGTGTCCGCGCCCGACGCGACTGCGCCCGCCAGGCCACCGGACGAGACCTGTGGCATGGCGGGCGCAATGTGCCGCGTTAGCGGCTGAGTCGGAAGGTCCGCCCTTCCTGTAAGCCCTCCGTCAGGTCCGGAAGAACACGAACCAGACGACCGCGAGAATCAGGATTGCAAGCCCGGTCGAGATGGCGAGCAGCGCGGCCACGGACGGGCCAGGTTCGCCCTGGCGTGCCTCGGTCGCAGTTTCGACGATCTGACGGTGCTCGCGCGTGGTTGCCATGGTGACCTCAATCTCTGGATGTCGCCTCCGATGACCGCGACGTCAGCACGGCCCTGTGTCCGAAGCCAACGCCCGATCCGATTTGATGTTCCGGCGTTTTGCCAAGGGACCGGGCCGAACCGCGGTGGTCAGCGACTGGTTAACGCAGTTGCAAGAATCCGACCTGAGCCGTGTATGATTCGGTGTTCCCCGATGGTATCCTCATAAGTCTGTCCCCGTTGCGTTTGGAGTAGCCCATGGCCCCCCGCGCCAATTGGAAGGGTTTTCTGCGTCTCTCGCTCGTGACCTGCCCGGTCGCGCTGTATCCGGCCACCTCGGATACCGAGAAGGTCTCGTTCAACCAGATCAACCGCAAGACCGGCCACCGGATCAAGTATCTGAAGGTCGACGCCGAGACCGGTGACGAGGTGACCTCCGAGGACATCGTCAAGGGCTACAAGGTCGACACCGACACCTACATCGAGGTCACCAAGGACGAGCTCGACGACATCGCGCTGGACTCGACCCATACGATCGAGATCGACGAGTTCGTCCCGAAGGCCGACATCGACAGCCGCTATCTGATCCGCCCCTATTACCTCGTGCCGGACGGCAAGGTCGGCCACGACGCCTTTGCGGTGATCCGCGAGACCATCCGCAGCATGGACAAGGTCGCGATCGGCCGCGTGGTGCTGACCAATCGCGAGCACATCATCGCGCTCGAGCCGCTCGAGAGCGGGTTGATGGGCACGCTGCTGCGCTACCCCTATGAGGTGCGCAGCGAGAGCGAATATTTCGACGACATCCAGGACGTCAAGCTGACGAAGGACATGCTCGACCTCGCCAAGCACATCGTCGAGAAGAAGTCCGGCGCGTTCGAACCCGAACTGTTCGAGGACCATTACGAGACCGCGCTGATCGACCTCATCAACAAGAAGCGCTCGGGCGCGCCGATCGCAGCGAAGGCGACACCGAAGAACGGCGGCAACGTCATCAATCTGATGGACGCGCTGAAGAAGAGCCTCGCCAGCGAAAAGGACGCGACGCCCGCAGCGAAGGTCGCCAAGGAGACGGTCAAGGAAACCGCCAAGGCCAAGAAGCCGAAGAAGCGCGTCGAGGGCCAGCGCGAGATGCTGCTGCCGATCTCGGGCAAGGGCGGCAAGGATGCAGCCGCCAGGGAAGCCGCGCCGAAAAAGGCCGACAAGCCGGTGCGCGCGACCACACGGACGAAGAAGGCCGGCTGACGACCTCGCATCACCGATCGCGCCGTGACGCCTCCCCTCACCGATCGGGCAGCCTGACGTGCCCTGGTCGACGCCGTTCGACGATCCGATTGACGTGCGCGGCGGAGGCCGGCTGCGCACGCTGCAGGAGGCCGCCGATTTCATCATGCAGCTTCCCGAAGCCGAGCAGCAGGAGCCGCGCTGGCAGACCGCGATCGAGATGCTGATCAACGCGGCGGAGACCGGCGGCGGCTGGCTGATGTTCGCACGCGTCGGGATGCTGCGGGCGTTGAACGCCGACGACCGGCGCGGCTGAGCCGTGATCGACATGCTTGCCGATCGGTTGACGAACAGCCTCAACAATCCCTTAAGCGGCGCGCCCCCTTTCGCCTGATCATGTCATCGTGTCGCACTGAGTATTCCTACGGAAGCCAAAATTAACTTCCGATTCCCCTTGCGCGCACCATGGTCCGGCGATCGATCGAGCCAGGGTTCGCAGCTTCGTGCCGCAGCAGGACGCCAGAAAGAACTACATCGGCATCGTGAATGACACGACCGAGGACGAGCGCGTCGGCGACGGTGCGGCGCGCCTGCAGCCGCATGTGGTGGGCTGTCTGGTCGGCCGTCTCGCGGCCGTGCTGGGACGCGCCCGCAAGGATTCGTCGGGCTGCACCACCACGGGTTGACGCGGCCCGGCTTCCATTCATTTGAATTGGATAATGAAACCTTCGTTTAACGGCTGTTACGTTAAGACACAGCTGGCAGGGTTCGGCCGAGCCTTGCCTATTTGACGCGCGCAAATGCCCGTCGATCATTTTACCAGTTTGATAACGCCGCGCGCCTACATTGGACCGGATGATGAGGAGTTGGCGATGATTTTGCTCAGGTCTTTTCTTGCCGATGAGAATGCCGCCACCGCAATCGAATACGGCCTGATCGCCGCCGGCATCGCGCTTGCCATCGTCACCGTCGTGACCAACACGGGCAGCGCCCTCCTCAGCAACAAGTTCAACTCGATCAGCGCGGCCACGAAGTAAGGCTGCCCCATCGTCGTTGCGAGCGAAGCGAAGCAATCGAGAGTCTTTCCGCGGAGAGATTCCGGATTGCTTCGCTGCATTCGCAATGACGAAGCGAGAAGGATTCGCGATGCCGTAGGATGGGTAGAGCGAAGCGAAACCCATCAAAGCTTCTTGCACGCTGAAACATGATGGGTTTCGCAAGTGCTCTACCCATCCTACAACCTTACATTCCCATTTAGAGACCCGCCTTCGCACTCTCGCGACAGCTTTCGCCCCTTTCGAAAAAGGGAAAAGCCGGGACTGGTACCCCATTTCCGTCAATTTTGACGATCATGTGAGTGCTGATATTCTTGATGGCGTGGCGCGAAAAGCCATCCTGTCGATCATTGAACCCGAGCTATTTGAAGGATGCCGATGAGACGCACGACGCTCTTGGCTCTCGGCCTCATCCTGGCCGGCGTCTGGTTCCACGACAGCGCGCAAGGACAGACGTCGTCCTCGCCGCCGGTTTCGCTCACTCCGCCCAATACATCGCCACCGCATGCGAGCGCCAAAAACACCAGGCCCAAGGGCGAACCGGCCTTGGTCACGAACCATAGAACTCCGCCGGCCGGCGGAGAGCCCTCGCCACCCGTGATCGGCGGGCCGGCCTCGATGCCGAACCCAGCCGCCGACTACGACGGCTTCAGCGCCAGCACCGACGACAATGACGCACCGAGCCAGCTGGCGCCGCCTGCGAGGTCACGCGCGGCAAAGGGCTCCAATCGCGATACAGGCAATCTCGACGCGCAATCATTGATCGATCAAGACGACGATGCATTGAAGCGAAAGCTGACCATCTGCAAAAACTGCAAATAGGAAGGTTGGCAAGCCAGTAGCCCGGATGGAGCGCAGCGAAATCCGGGAGCTGGTCCAACGGGTACAGTTGTCCCGGATTGCGCTGCGCTCCATCCGGGTTACGAGAGTTCGCTGCATAGCTGACTGTCACTTGCTCACGCTTTACCCTCCCGCCATTTCCTGATCCTCTCTCCTTAATCGGCCGGACCAACCGGCCTCTGCCTGAGGAGAGAGACGCCATGAAGCTCGGCACCGCCATTGCGGAAATCATGCGGCGCGAGGGGATCGAGATCCTCTGCGGTTATCCCGTCAACCATCTGATCGAGCACGCAGCGAAGGCCGAGATCCGCCCCGTGATGGTGCGTCAGGAACGCGTCGGCGTGCACATGGCGGATGCGATCTCGCGCGTCACATCGGGACGCACGGTCGGCGCGTTCTGCATGCAGCATGGACCGGGCGCAGAGAACGCGATGGGCGGCGTCGCGCAGTGCTTTGGCGAATCCGTGCCGGTGCTGGTGCTGCCGATGGGCTATCAGCGCAGGCTTGCGCATATCGAGCCGAACTTCAATTCCAGCGAGGCGATGAAGCCGTTCTCGAAATCGTCCGAGCCGATCATCCTCGCCGCGGAGGTCGCCAACATTTTCCGCCGCGCCTTCACCAAATTGAAGAACGGCCGCGGCGGCCCCGTGATCGTGGAGATTCCCGCCGACATGTGGAACGAGGAGGTGCCGGAACCTCTGAACTATACGCCGGTGCTGCGCACCCGGTACGGCGCCGACCCCGTGCATGTGAAGGAAGCAGCAAGCCTGCTCGTCAGCGCAAAACGTCCCGTGATCTATGCCGGCCAGGGCGTGCATTACGCCCAGGCGTGGCCGCAGTTGAAGCGGCTTGCGGAACGGCTGGCCATTCCCGTCACCACCAGCCTCGGCGGGAAATCCTCATTCCCGGAGACGCATCCGCTCTCGCTTGGCTCCGGCGGGCTTGCCGTTCCGCGCGCCGTGCCGAAATTTCTCGGCGAAGCCGACGTCATCTTCGGCATCGGCTGCTCTTTCACCGAGACCAGTTTCGGCATCGCAATGCCGAAGGGCAAGACCATCATCCATTCGACGCTCGATCCCAATCATCTCAACAAGGACGTTGAGGCGAAGATCGGCCTGGTCGGCGACGCCGGCCTCGTACTCGATGCGCTGCTGGAGGAGATCGGCAAGACCGTCACGACCGATCGCGATGCCTCGGCGGTCGCGGCCGAGATCGCGGCCTCGCACAAGGAATGGCTGGCGAAGTGGATGCCGAAGCTCACCAGCAATGATGCGCCACTCAACCCCTATCGCGTGCTGTGGGACCTGCAACACACCGTCGACATCGACAACACCATCATCACCCATGACGCCGGCAGCCCGCGCGACCAGCTCTCGCCGTTCTGGAAAGCGGTGACGCCCCTCTCCTATCTCGGCTGGGGCAAGACGACGCAGCTCGGTTACGGTCTTGGGCTCGCGATGGGGGCCAAGCTCGCCAAGCCCGACAAGCTCTGCATCAATGTCTGGGGCGATGCGGCCATCGGTTTCACGGGCATGGATTTCGAGACCGCGGTGCGCGAGCGCATTCCGATCATGTCGATCCTGCTCAACAATTTCTCGATGGCGATCGAGTTGAAGGTGATGCCGATCTCGACCGAGAAATATCGCTCGACCGACATTTCCGGCGACTATGCCGCGATGGCCCGCGCCTTCGGCGGCCATGGCGAACGCGTGACCAAGCCGGAGGACATCATCCCCGCGATCAAGCGCGGTATCCAGAAGACCAAGAAAGGCATCCCCGTGCTGCTCGAGTTCATCACCAGCAAGGAAACCGAGGTCTCGCGGCCCGGCACGTGAGACAATCGCAACGCCGCGGGCGCTGGCTCCGGCCGCAGGAGATGTGATAATCCGGAACGGTGCCGCGCCTGTCGCGGCATTGAGCCGGAATGCGAATGACCACCCTTTCCAACGATGCTGCCGGGATCGACGAGCTCAAGCGGCAATTGCAGTCCGCCGCGGCCGAGAACGCGCGGCTGCGCGATCGGCAAAACGCCAGCGCCGAGATCCTGCGCACCATCGCGGCCTCGCCCTCCGATGCCCGGCCGGTCTTTGCGGCGATCGCGTCCAGCTCAAAACGCCTGCTCGGCGGCTTCTCCGCCACCGTGCTCCAGTTCATCGGTGATGAGCTGCACCTCGTGGCGTTTACGCCGACCAGCCCGGAAGGGGACGAAGGGCTGAAGGCGTCGTTTCCGCGGCGGATCGAGGATTTTCCGACCTTTGCGCTGGTTCGCGGCGGCGAGACGATCCAGTTTCCCGACTGCGAGGCCAGTCACGTGCCGCAGTTGAACCGCGATCTGGCGCGGCTGCGCGGCTTTCGCAGCGTGCTGTTCATGCCGCTGATGAATCGCGGTGCGGCGGTCGGCATGATCAGCGTCACGCGCACAGAGACGGGCGCATTCGCACCCGACCTCGTGGAGCTGCTCCAGACCTTTGCCGACCAGGCGGTGATCGCGATCGAGAACGCGCGACTGTTCAACGAGACGCGCGAGACGCTGGAACGCCAGACTGCCACAGCCGACATTTTGAGGGTGATGGCAGCTTCGCCCTCCGACGTGCAGCCGGTGTTCGATGCCATCGCCGCCAATGCCAACCGGCTGATCGGCGGCTTTTCCACCGCCGTGCTGCGCTATATCGACGGCGCGGCGCATCTTGCAGCCTTTACGCCGGGCGATCCCGCCGGCGACCGCGTGCTGCAGGCCTCGTTCCCGGTGCCGTTCGCCCAGTTCCCGGCCTACCAGCTCGTCGCCAATGGCCAATCGGCGCAGTTGCCCGACACCGAGCTCGAGCCCGCGGCGCGTGACATCGCCCGCGCCCGCGGCTTCCGCAGCATGCTGTTCACGCCGCTGATGAGCGAGGGCGAAGCCAGGGGCGTCATCATCGCCACGCGGCGCACAACCGGCACGTTCGCCGAGCATCATGTCCGTCTGCTGCAGACCTTCGCCGACCAGGCCGTGATCGCGGTCAAGAATGTCAGCCTGTTCAACGCCACCAGGGAAGCGCTGGAACGGCAGACGGCGACCGCCGACATCCTCAAGGTGATTGCGGCCTCGCCCGCCGATGTCACGCCGGTGTTCCAGGCGATCTCCGACAGCGCCAAGGCGCTGGTCGGCGGACATTCCTCCACCGTCACCCGCGTGATCGATGGCATGCTGCATCTGGCGGCGTTCACGACAGACAATGAAGCCGGCAATGCGGAGCTGCTCAGCACGTTCCCGGCGCCGCTGTTATCGTCGGGCATTCACAGCCGCGTGGCGACCAGCGGCGAGTACGCGTTCCGCAGCGACATGCAGAACGAGGAAGACCTGACGGAAGCGATGCGGGAGCTGGCGCGGACGCGCGGCTATCGCAGCATCCTCGTGATTCCGATGCTGCGCGACGGCGTTGCGATCGGCACCATCGGCGTGACGCGGCGCGAGGCCGGTCATTTCCCCGACAAGGCAATCAGCCTGCTCAAGACCTTTGCCGACCAGGCCGTGATCGCGATCGAGAACACACGGCTGTTCAACGAGGTGCAGGACCGCACGCGCGAGCTCACCGAATCCCTGGAGCAGCAGACCGCGACATCGGAGGTGCTCAGCGTCATCAGCCGATCGAATGGCAATCTCGCGCCGGTATTCGAGGCGATGCTCGGCAAGGCAATGCAGCTCTGCGGTGCCAATTTCGGTGTGCTCAATACCTACGATGGCACGCAGTTCCACACAGCCGCCACTTACGGCTTGCCCCCCGCCTATGATGAATTCCGGCGCAAGGCGCCCCTCAACTATGGTCCGGCCACCGCGCCCGCGCGCCTATTGAGGGGCGAACCGTTCGTCGAAATGGTCGACCTTGTGGAGTCGGACGCCTATCGCAGCGGAGAACCGAACCGCCGGGCGTTGGTCGATCTCGGCGGCGCGCGCTGCCTGCTCGCGGTGCCGTTGCTTCAGGACGAGCGCGTGGTCGGCAACGTCATGATCTTCAGGCAGGAGAACCGGCCCTTCTCGCGGAAGCAGATCGCCTTGCTAAGCCAGTTCGCGGCGCAGGCCGTGATCGCCATCGAGAACGCGCGGCTGCTCAGCGAATTGCGTCAGCGCACCGAGAATTTGACCGAGTCGCTGCAACAGCAGACGGCGACTGCCGACGTGCTCAAGGTCATCAGCCGCTCGGCGTTCGACTTGCAGGCCGTGCTCGATACGCTGGTCGAATCGGCGGCGCGCCTATGCGAAGCCGATGTGGCGGCGATTACCCGCAAGTCCGGCAGTACCTATTTCCGGGCAGGCTCCTACGGCTTCCCAGCCAAGTTCGTCGAATATGTAAGGGATCTCCCGGTCCGGCCAGATAGGCGCACCATCACGGGCCGGACTTTGCTCGGCGACAAAGTGGTCCACGTCACCGACGTGCTGGAAGATCCCGACTACTTCTTTGAAGGCCAGGAACTGAGCGGCAATCCGCGTAGCTTCCTCGGTGTGCCCTTGCTGCGCGAAGGCAGCACGGTGGGCGCAATTGTTCTCGCACGTCGCGCAATCCGGCCGTTCAGCGAAAAGCAGATCGAACTCGTTACAAGCTTCGCCGACCAAGCCGTCATCGCGATCGAAAATGTGCGCCTCTTCGACGAGGTGCAGGACCGCACGCGCGACCTTGCGAAATCGCTCGACGATTTGCGCGCGGCGCAGGACCGGTTGATCCAGACCGAGAAGCTCGCCTCGCTCGGCCAGCTCACCGCCGGAATCGCGCACGAGATCAAGAACCCACTCAACTTCGTCAACAATTTCGCCGCGCTCTCGGCCGAACTGACCGAGGAGCTGAACGAGGTGCTGACACCCGCTTCGCTGGGCGACGATGTCCGCAACGAGGTCGACGAGCTGACGTCGATGCTGAAGGACAATCTGCAGAAGGTCGTGCAGCACGGCAAGCGCGCCGATTCCATCGTCAAGAACATGCTGCTGCATTCGCGCGAAGGCGGCGGCGAGTACGGCTTGAGTGATATCAACGCGCTGGTCGAGGAGAGCCTCAACCTCGCCTATCACGGCGCGCGCGCCGAGAAGCCGCAGTTCGACGTGACGCTGAGGCGCGAGCTCGATCCGGCGGCAGGCTCCGCTCAATTGTTTCCGCAGGAGATCTCGCGGGTGCTGCTGAACCTGATCTCGAACGGGTTCTATGCAGTGGCAAAGCGCCAGGCAGGGAGCGGAGCAGGCACTTTCGAGCCGGTCGTGACCGCCACGACCCGCGACCGCGGCGACGCCGTCGAGATCCGCATCCGCGACAACGGCATCGGCATTCCCGATGACGTGAAGGCAAAGATGTTCAATCCGTTCTTCACCACGAAGCCGGCCGGCGAAGGCACCGGCCTCGGACTGTCGATGAGCCACGACATCGTGGTGAAGCAGCACGGCGGCACGATCGACGTCGCGACGGAGCCGGGCCAGTTCACGGAGTTCACGATCTTGCTGCCGCGGAACAGCGGTTTTGCGGACAACAAGGGATAGCATCGTTCGGGAGATAACTTGACTGGTCTCGCGCGGTTCATTCAGCGGCAATTGCTTTCGCTGTCCGGCATCGGCCTCATGCTGGGCGCGGTGTTCTTCGCGGCCGCGCTGACCCCGACGCTGATCCCGCGCAGCTATCTCACGCAGGGGGCGCTGGCCGGAGGCTGTTTTGCGATCGGCTATCTCGCCGGCGTGCTGTGGCGCCGGCTGTGGCACTATCTCGAGCTGCCCGAGCCGTCGCCGCGCGCAAGATCTGCTGCGAATGCACTTGTCGCGGCCGGCTGCCTGCTCATCGTGATCGCAGCACTCTGGCGCACAACCGCATGGCAGAACGCGATCCGCACTGTCATGAAGATGGAGCCGGTCGAGACCGCGCATCCGCTCAAGGTCTGCATCGTCGCCCTGATCACGTTCGTGGTGCTGCTGGTGCTGGGGCGGCTGTTTGCACTGGTCGCCCGCCTCCTTGCTGCGGGTACGCGGCGCGTCATTCCGCGGAAAGTCGCGAACGTCATTGGCGTGCTCGTCGCAGGCCTGCTGTTCTGGTCGATCGCCAGCAATGTCCTGATCCGCACGGCGTTCAACGTGCTCGATTCCTCGTTCCGCGAGCTCGATATCCTGTTCGAGCCCGAACGCCCGCAACCGACGGCATCCGATCGGACCGGAAGCCCGGCATCGCTGGTGAAGTGGAAGGAGCTCGGGCGCATGGGGCGCCGCTTCATTGCCTCAGGCCCGACCGCAGCCGAGGTCAGCGCCATCACCGGACGCGCCGCGCAGGAGCCCGTGCGCGTCTATGTGGGCCTCGCAGCCCGCGAAACGGCGCAGGCGCGCGCCAGGCTTGCACTCGACGAGCTCAAACGCCAGCACGGTTTCGAGCGCAAACTCCTGGTCGTCATCACCCCGACCGGCACGGGCTGGATCGATCCGGCCGCGATGGATACGGTGGAATATCTCCATCACGGCGACGTCGCCAGCGTCGCGATGCAGTATTCCTATCTCAACAGCCCGCTGTCGCTGCTGTTTCAGCCCGAATACGGCGCGGAAGCCGCGCGCGCCCTGTTTGCGGAGATCTACGGCTACTGGACGACGCTGCCGAGGGACAAGCGGCCAAAGCTGTATTTGCATGGGCTGAGCCTTGGCGCCCTCAACTCGGAGAAATCCGCCGAGCTGTTCGAGACCATCGGCGATCCCATTGCCGGCGCGCTGTGGAGCGGTGCGCCGTTCGAAAGCCGCATCTGGCGCTCAATCACCGACAACCGCAATCCGGGCTCGCCGGCGTGGCTGCCGGAATTCCGCGACAGCCGCTTCGCGCGCTTCATGAACCAGAACGGGCCGACGATACCGCCGGACACGCCGTGGGGACCGATGCGGGTCGTCTATCTGCAATATGCCAGCGACGCGATCACGTTCTTCGCCTATCGCGACGCCTATCAGGCCCCGGCCTGGATGAGTGCGCCGCGCGGGCCCGACGTGTCACCGGAGCTGCGATGGTATCCCATCGTCACGATGCTGCAGCTCGCGCTCGACATGGCGGTCGCAACCAATGCGCCGATGGGCTTTGGCCATGTCTACGCGCCCGAGCATTATGTCGACGCCTGGGTCGCGGTCACCGATGTCAATGATTGGTCGGCCGAGGCGCTGGCGCAGCTCAAGAGCCATCTTGCTGCGCGAGCACGACGGGCACCTGACGACGATACCGACCGCGGCGGATAGAGCGCCCTACTCCGCCATCTCGACGGGTTGCGCCGTCGAGGGCCCGGCCAGCGGCCGCTCCTCCATCATGATCAGGCAGAGCGCGGCGGTGGTCATCAACGCGGTCGCGGCCGCAAAGACGTAACGGAACGCGTGCCGCATGTCTTCGCTGGGGATCGCGGGGATGCTGCCTGCGGCGTGATGCTCGCCGGCAAGCGGAATGTCGGCGCCGAGCGCGATCAAGAGGATCGCGGCAAACGCGGCGACCGTGAACGAGGACATCAGCGAGCGGAAGAAGTTCATCGCGCCGGTGATGGTGCCGACCTGCGGACGGGCCACCGAATTCTGCAGCGAGACCACACAGACCGGGAAGGTCGTGCCGAGACCGAGCGCAAACGCGGCCATCAGCGTCAGCAGTCCCCACAGCGGCAGCGTGGTGACCGTGAGGCCGAGCGCGCAGATCGCAGCCCAGGAGGTGCCGATGATGGCGACGCGCTTGTAGTGCTTGGCGCGCGCCATGGTGCGGCCGGCGATTGCCGCGCCACAGGTCGAAACCGCCGCGAGCGGGATCAGCGCAAGGCCGGCCTCGCTGGCGCTGAGATGATAGACCGACTCGTAGTAGAGCGGCAGCTGGACGGTGAGGCCGGTGATGGCCCCGAGGCCGCAGCCGCCGGCGGTCAGTGCGAACGGTGCGACCGATCCCGTCAGCAACTTCAACGGCAGGAACGGCTCGTCCGAGCGGCGCGCGTGCCAGACGAAGGTGACCGCGAGCGCAACGGCGCCGCCCACCATCGACAACACGGTCGGCGAAAGCCAGGGATAGCGCGTGCCGCCCCAGGTCAGCACCAGCATGAAGACGACGGCGGAGGCCATCAGCAGCACGCCGCCGAGCCAGTCGACCTTGCGCTTGCGGTGGAACACCGGGATCTTCTTCATCTTCGGCAGCAGCAACGCGAGCGCTGCGGCTGCGAGCGGCAGATTGATCCAGAAGATCATCGACCAGTGCAGATGCTCGGCGAACACGCCGCCGATGACGGGGCCCAAAATGCCGCCGACCATCCAGACGCTGGAGAAATAAGCCTGGTACTGGCCGCGCTCGCGCGGCGACACCACGTCGGAGATCACGGTCTGCACGACAGGCATGATGCCGCCGCCGCCGAGCCCCTGCAGGCCGCGCGCCAGGATCAGCATCGGCATGCTCGGCGCGATCGCGCATAGCACCGAGCCCGCAATGAAGAGGCTCAACGACACGATGATCATGGCCTTGCGGCCGTAGATGTCGCTCAGCGTCCCGAACACCGGTGCAACCGCGGTCGAGGCGAGCAGATAGGCGGTGATGACCCAGGACAGGTTCGAGACATCGCGGAACTGGCGCCCGATGGTCGGCAGCGCAGTGGCGACGATGGTCTGGTCGAGCGCGGCCAAAAACATCGTCAGCATCAGGCTGAGGACGATGGTCCTGACCTCGTCCTGCGACAGCGGGACCGGGGGTGCGAGGGAAGGCGCGTCACTGACGCTGATGACCTCGCCCGGAAGGCGGGTCAGTTCCTCGGCGATATCGTCGGGCAATGTCTGGATGTCGGCAGACTGGCTGCTCTGCCGTGCGAACTGGTTCATCTCGGGCTGTCGGATCGAGCGTGTTGCGGTGCAAAGCCGCGAAGGATTCGTTCTATGAAGCCAATGTAGACAGCAAAGTTCTTCTCAGGCAGGCACCGCGGCGCATGGGTGCATCCCGCACCGCGGTCATCCCGAACAATTGATCTGAAGCTGCGGGTCGATCAGTCCTTGGGGCGTCGCTTCAGGCGTGCCCGTTTCGGGATCTGCCCCGGCCACTGCACGAGATAGTTCTCGAGCTGGTCGTCAGGGACCCCCTCTTCCGTGCCCGAGACCCGGCCGCGCACGGAGACGCCGGCCTCGTGCACCGTATTGGGATCGCCCGAGATCAGCGGATGCCACCAATAGAGATCGCGCCCTTGCGCGACCAGCCTATAGCCGCAGCTCGGCGGCAACCACGGCAGGGTGCGGACCTTCTCGGGGGTCATGACAACGCAGTCCGGGACGAAGTCGAAGCGATTCGCGTAGTCCTTGCAGCCGCTGGTGCAGGAATCGAGCATCTTGCAGCTGACATCGGTGAAATAGATTTCGCCGGTATCCTCATCTTCGAGCTTGCTCAGGCAGCAGCGGCCGCAGCCGTCGCACAGGCTCTCCCATTCGGCCGGCGACATGTCCTCCATCTTCTTGGTTTTCCAGAAGAATCCATCCTGGTCTGAAGGTCGTTTGCGAGCTGCGGTCATGCGCCTGATACGAGTCCCAAGAGATGCGGCCGGCGCCATCTAGGGCGCATGGCCGGAAAGCTGCAAGCAATGCCCCCGCAAGGCCCGTAATGAACCGGGGTTCAATTAGGCCTGTTGTTCAAAATTGCGAGCCTGACCATTGGTTTATAGGCCCCGCTCGGCTAGAAGAACAGCAAGTCCCCACGGACGCGAAACGGGCGCCTTGGGTTTGCCGCAACAATCCCGCAAGACGTCTCGATGCCGCCCCGGCCGGGTGCTTGAACGCTTTCGAAGCGAGCCTCAAGGGTTCTAGGTGGTCCAGAACACACCATCCAACTGGAAGAGTCGTATCAGGAACTTCTTCCTGGACCTCGATGCGCGCATCGACTCCTCGCTGTTCTCCTCGGCCAAGGGCATCCGCGAGCTCTACGAGCGCTACTCGACCTTCATGGACCGCTTCTATGTCGGGCGGTGGAAGCGCTGGGTGTTCATCGAGCCGCTGTCGGAAGCCGCAACGCTCGGCCTCGGCGGCATGGTGCTGATGCTGATCCTCGCCATCCCCGCCTTCCGCGAGACCGCGGATGAGGACTGGCTGAAGAAGTCCGACCTCGCGGTGACGTTCCTCGACCGCTACGGCAACCCGATCGGCAGCCGCGGCATCAAGCACAACGACTCGATCCCGCTTGAGGATTTTCCGGATGTGCTGATCAAGGCGACGCTCGCGACCGAAGACCGCCGCTTCTACGAGCATTTCGGCATCGACATCGCCGGCACCGCACGCGCGCTCGTCACCAACGCGCAAGCCGGCGGCGTCCGCCAGGGCGGCTCCTCGATCACGCAGCAGCTCGCGAAAAACCTGTTCCTGAGCAACGAGCGTACCATCGAGCGCAAGATCAACGAGGCGTTCCTCGCGGTCTGGCTGGAATGGCGCCTGACCAAGAACGAGATCCTCAAGCTCTATCTCGACCGCGCCTATATGGGCGGCGGCACCTTCGGCGTCGACGGTGCCGCGCATTTCTACTTCAACAAGTCCGCGCGTGACGTGACGCTTGCGGAGGCCGCGATGCTCGCCGGCCTGTTCAAGGCGCCGACGAAATACGCGCCGCACATCAACCTGCCCGCCGCGCGTGCCCGCGCCAACGTCGTGCTCGATAACCTCGTCGATGCCGGCTTCATGACCGAGGGCCAGGTGTTCGGTGCCCGCCGCAACCCGGCCTTCGCGGTCGACCGCCGCGACGAGGCCTCGCCCAACTACTATCTCGATTACGCCTTCGACGAGATGCGCAAGCTCGTCGACACCTTCCCGAAGTCCTACACCGAGCGCGTCTTCGTGGTGCGCCTCGCGATCGACACCAACGTGCAGAAGGCGGCGGAAGACGCGATCGAGAACCAGCTGCGCCAGTTCGGCCGCGACTATCACGCGACGCAGGCCGCGACCGTGGTCTCCGATCTCGACGGCGGCATCCGCGCCATGGTCGGCGGCCGCGATTACGGCGCGAGCCAGTTCAACCGCGCCACCGACGCCTATCGCCAGCCCGGCTCGTCGTTCAAGCCCTACGTCTACACCACGGCGCTCCTGAACGGCTTCACGCCGAACTCGATCGTGGTCGACGGCCCGGTCTGCATCGGCAATTGGTGTCCGCAGAACTATGGCCATTCCTATTCCGGCGCGGTGACGCTGACGCAGGCGATCACGCGTTCGATCAACGTCGTGCCGGTCAAGCTGTCGATCGCGATCGGCCAGAAGGAGCAGCCGAAGGCGCCGAACCCGGCCAAGATCGGCCGCGCCAAGATCGTCGAGGTCGCGCGTCGCTTCGGCCTCAAGGCGCCGCTGCCCGATACGCCGTCGCTGCCGATCGGCTCGGACGAAGTCACCGTGCTCGAGCATGCGGTTGCGTATGCGACCTTCCCCAACCGGGGCAAGTCGGTGACGCCGCACTCCGTGCTCGAAGTGCGCACCGGCGCCGGCGATCTGGTCTGGCGCTGGGACCGCGACGGCCCGAAGCCGAAGCAGGCGATTCCGCCGAACATCGCCGCCGACATGGCCGGCATGATGAGCCACGTCGTCAGCGAAGGCACCGCGCGCCGCGCAGCGCTCGACGGCATTCCGACCGCCGGCAAGACCGGCACGACGAATGCGTATCGCGACGCCTGGTTCGTCGGCTACACCGGCAATTTCACCTGCGCGGTCTGGTACGGCAATGACGACTATTCGCCGACCAACCGTATGACCGGCGGCTCGCTGCCGGCGCAGACCTGGCACGACATCATGGTTGCAGCCCATCAGGGCGTCGAGGTCCGCGAAATTCCCGGCATCGGCATGGGCCAGAAGCTGCCGCCGCAGCCGGTTGCGAACGCGCAGGCCAATGCGGCGCCGAAAGTGCTGGAGACCAAGCCCGGTCCGCCGCCGGTGCTGACCAAGCGCGGCGCCGACATCCTGGTGCGCGTCGAGAAGATGCTCGACGACGCCGCCAAGACCGCGACCAAATCGACGGCCAACGACAACCAGCCGGCCAAGCCGGCTGCGTCGACGAGCGCGCTCGCCTTCCCGCAGAACTATGCGGCGGAGGAGAACGCGAACGCATCCACCCCGCGCAAGAACTGATCTGATCCCGTGCGGCTGATTTTGATCACATTGACGGCCCTCCTGCTCGCGACCGTGGTCGGCCTGGGTGCGACCTGGATGACGACGACGCGCGGCACCGAGATCGGCGCGCTGACCATCGGCCCCTGGACCGCCCGCCCCCGCACCGGCACCGCCGACGTCGATCCCTATTCGCGCGCCACCATCGTGCGCAACGGCGAGCTGCCGATCGGCACCGGCGACGGCGTCGCCTTCACCGCGACCGCCGACGACAAGAAGAAGGCGCTCGACGGCCGCTGCGACGTCGTCGTCTCCGGCGTGACGCCGCCGGCGCGGTTCTGGACGCTGACGCTGTATGACCGCAAGGGTCACCTCGTCGCCAACTCGCTGCAGCGCTACGGCTTCACCAGCCAGGAGATCGTGCGCCAGTCCGACGGCTCGTTCCAGATCCACATCGCCGCACGCTCGCGCGCCGGCAACTGGCTGCCCACCGGCGGCATCGAACGCTATGCGCTGATGTTCCGCCTCTACGACACGCCGGTCGGCGTTGCGACCCGC
Source organism: Bradyrhizobium sp. CCGUVB14 (assembly GCF_024199935.1). Taxonomy (NCBI): domain Bacteria; kingdom Pseudomonadati; phylum Pseudomonadota; class Alphaproteobacteria; order Hyphomicrobiales; family Nitrobacteraceae; genus Bradyrhizobium; species Bradyrhizobium sp. CCGUVB14. The sequence goes on along the minus strand of NZ_JANADS010000001.1, from coordinate 3,815,550 downwards.
ACCCAGCGCGACGCACCGATGCCGACGATCGCAACGGTGGGCTGCTCATGATCCGCCTCGCGTTCACGATTCTCGCAGGCGTGGTGCTGGGCCTCGTGGTCCATCTCGTCAGCGTGCTGGCCCTGCCGCGCATCGCAACGCAAGACGCCTATTCGCGGCTGACGCCGATGACCAAGCTCAACAGTGTCACGCAGCTTCCCCTCGCCGATCCCAACACCTCGCCGATGCCGTTCATGGATCCGGCCTTTGCGCTGGCGATCTGCCGCTATGACCTCTCGGGCGGACCGATCAAGCTCACCGTGCCGGTGAGCCAGGCCTACACCTCGGTGTCGTTCTACACCCGCAACGAGATCGCCTATTACGCCATCAACGACCGCTCGGCCGGAAAGAAGGTGATCGAGCTCGACCTGATGACGCAGGCACAGCACGACGCCCTGCCCGAGGACGAAGAGGTCACCGCGGCCGACCGCCTGATCATCGATTCCCCGAGCACCACCGGCCTGATCGTGATGAAGGCGCTGGCCGCCGAGCCCGGCCTGATGCCGCAGGCGCAGGCCACGCTGCAAGCTGCGACCTGCGGACCGCAGACCGATGCGCCCGCCAAGGCCGAGGCGCCACGCGGCCGGCGCTGACGCGCGGGCGTTGAGGCGCCCTCCCAGCCAAGAGCTGAAAACAACCCCATGCACAGTAGCGGGGTCGTTGAAATCGTTGGTCTCTTGTTATTCGAGCATGATCGCTTCGGAAGACCCCTCGCATTCTTCTGAATCACGCTCTCACGCGCGTCAGCGAATGGCCGCCCCCCCGCGCCGCGGAAAATTTCGCTTTGACACGTCGGGCAAAACACTGACAGATTGGCATCATCGAAAATTCGTAAGCACCCGCGCGGAGAAATCCGTCGCGGGTTTTTTCATACTTGAGCAGAAGATACCGTGATGAGAGGATCGCGATTATGGATTTTAAGAAAGCAGTAGCGCTGGCTGCGACGTGGGTTGAACTTACGTCTGAGGGGCATTCCAGCTTTGCGTTATTCAGAACATCGCCAATGATCGATGGCGCCGCCGGACGCGATAAACGGATGCAGGCGGGATGTTCAATGCCGTTCGTCCGACAAGGCTCGCCTTCAGACCAAGCCGATCCAGGATCGGCCGTGGCACCGGACAACGCGGTCCATAGGTGAATTGGTAAAGCGTGCCTTCCTCCCGCAGATGACGGAATGCTCCGGAGAGGATGGCAATCACCTTTCGCGGTGTCATCGACAAGAGTGGAAGGCCGCTGACGACAGCAGACGCCGGCGCCATAAAGCGCTCATGCTGCGAGAGTTGGCGTGCATCCATCCACAGCACACGTGCCCCGGGGAAGCGCTGCTGCAACAGCGGAATGAAATCAGAACCGTATTCCACAAGCAGCAAGTCGTGCTCCGGCACGCCGCGTTCAACAAGTGCCTTTGTGAAGATGCCGGTCCCCGGGCCCAGCTCGATCACCGGTCCGCTGCCCGGTACGATCTCCTGCGTCATCAGGCGGGCCAACGACTGACCCGACGGCGCGATTGCGGAAACTTGCCTGGGATTGGAAATGTACGAGCGGAAGAACTGAAAAAAGTCTGCGACTGCGGTGGCATTCATCACGATCCTCTTTTCCGTTCCCGGCAAGCGAACAGACGCGATTTCACAGAAGCTGGTTCGCGCTGCTACGATGCGATGTTGTGCTGCCTGGCCTCGCCTTGAGCAGCGTTGGACACCGTCTCCCAGGCCTCCCAGACGGCGAGGCGATCGGCATAGGCCGCGCGGGCGCGCGGCAGGCCTTCCGTGCCGATAAAGAGGCGCAGCGGAGGAGCCTCGGCGTCCACGACCTTCAAGACTGCATCCACCGTCGCTTCCGGATCGCCAAATGCGAACTTGGCGCCCGCCGCGAATACCTCGGCACGGATATCGCTATAGGCGTTGATGACGGGTGAGATCCTGAGCGATGCCGTGCTGGCGAACCCGGTGGCATAGGCGCCAGGCTCAAGCAGTGTGACCTTGATCCCAAAGCCCTTGACCTCCTGCGCCAGGCTCTCATGGAGCGCCTCGATGGCGAACTTGGAGGCGTTGTAGAAGCCGGTGATGGGACCGGCGACGACGCCCGCGACACTCGACACACCGATGATGTGCCCACTGCCCTGTCGCCGCAGCAGGGGGAGCGCGGCCTGAATGACCCGGAGGGCGCCGAAGACGTTGGTATCGAACTCGGCGCGGACATCGGCCTCGTGCGCCTCCTCGATCGCTCCAACCAGCGCGTAGCCCGCATTGTTGAGGACGATGTCAAGCCTTCCGAAATGCGCATAGGCCCTGGTCACGGCGTTCTGCACCGCCTGCGCGTTGGTCACGTCAAGCGCCATCGGCAACACCGCGTCGGCGTAACCTTCCGAAAGATCCGCGACATCTGCAAAGATTCGGGCCGTTGCCGCGACCTTGTCGCCGCGCTTGAGCGCGGCTTCGGCCCAGATGCGCCCAAAACCTCGCGATGCCCCCGTGATGAACCAGACTTTACCAGACATATCGATCTCCTCGTCCGTTGATCTCTAACTTCCGGGAAGTCGTATGGCCGAACCGTCCGGTTGGCAGCGACAGAACGCGCCAATGAACTTGCGACATGCGCCAAAGAAGCTGCAAAGAACGTCGCGAGTCCAAGGCTTAGTGCAGCTTATCGCCGTGCAGCTCTCGCCAGCGGCTGGGCGTCACGCCCTCCCAGTCGCGAAAGGCGCGATAAAAGGAGCTCGCATCCTGATAGCCGAGCAGGCACGCGACCTCGTCGATGTCGGTTGTCCGATCCGACAGGAGTTGCCGCCCGAGCTCCTGACGCGCCTCGACCAGCAGCTCACGGAAGCTCGAGCCCTCCTCGGTAATGCGGCGCTGGAGCGTCCGGTCACTGGTCCCGAGGTCGCGCGCCACGTCCGACAATTCAGGGCGCCCGCTCGCCAGACTCCGCTTCAGAACAACCTTCACCTGCTCCTTGATGGAGCTGCGTGCTTGCAGTTCGCCCAAAGCCGACGCCAACGCCGGCGTCAGGATATCGAGCAGTTCCTGGTTGTGCCCGGGAAACGGGCGATCCAGGTCGGCGGACTTCACGACGAGAACGTTTCGTGCCGCCCCATAGCGGATCGGGCAATCAAAATAGGTCTGATAAACGTCGCTGTTGGGTCGAGCGCACACCAACTCGACGCGCTTGGGTGTCACATGCTGGCCCGTCCCCCGGCGCCCGAGTTCAACGAGGGACGCGAACGTCACGTCCGTGGAGATCGAAGGTTCCGGACTTGTCGCATAGGGCCATTCAATCGTGACCGTGCACTCGTCCTTGCCCTCCTTCACCTGCGGCTGCTCGGGCGAGCAAAGCCGCTTGAAGCGCGCGATGCGGTGCAAGCCGTCGCGGTAGTCCCTGGCGTAGAACGCGGCCAGACTCGACGGCGGATGAACAGACGTGTCGGCGCTCTGGACCAGCTTGAGACCGAGCCCGGGCTCCGGCTTCAACTCCTCAAGGGCCCTCCAGAGTGCAAAATACTGATCCGTCGTAACCAACCCCTGCTCGTTCAGATGCAAGGTTGCCGGAAGCTTGGCTTGGCGCAACAGCGCAGCCGGCGGGACGCCGATATGCGCGATCGTCTGCCAGAAGGCGCGAGGGACCTTGCATCGGTCTGCGGCTGCTCCACTCATTGTCCCGCCCTAGCGCATCTGGCTCATGATGACGCGGTCGAACACTCGGTCGCCAAGCCACGCGCGAATCTTGATCATCGGCAAAGCATATTTGCCCGAAACGTAACGCGTCCGCGGCTTAGCCGCTCTCACCGCCCTCGACACGACGCCGGCGATGACATCTGGTTTCGTGCCGCGTCCTCGGCCGTAGGCGTCTCGCGTCGATTTCGCGACCGCTTGCGTGAGCTTGGCATAAGGTCCCGTACCCGAGCGATCGAGCAGGCCCTTGGCAACCACATCGCCGAAGCCCGTCTCGATCAGGCCGGGCTCGATGACGACGACCTTGATGCCGAACGGGGCGAGTTCGAGCCGCAGGCAATCGGACCAGCCTTCGAGCGCATGCTTGGTCGCGTGATACCAGGCGCCGAGCAAAGTATAGATCTTGCCGCCCATCGAGGTGACGTTGACAATGGTTCCGGAGCGCCTCTCTCTCATGTTCGGCAGCAGAAGCTGCGTCAGCCGAGCGGCGCCGAACAGGTTCACTTCGAACTGGTAGCGCGCCTCGTCGATACTGACGTCCTCAACGGGACCGTACAGCCCGAACCCCGCGTTGTTCACCAGCACATCCACGCCATCGACTTCGTCGAGGATGGTTTGAACGGCCGCTGTGATGTCGGCGTCCCTTGAGATGTCCATGCGCAACGTCCGCGCGCCGAGCCTTGCGAGATCGTCCATTTTTTCGACGCTGCGCGCGGCGACGTAAACCCGAAAGCCATCCTTGATCAGGCGCTTGGCGATTTCCTTCCCCATGCCGGACGAGGCTCCGGTAACCAGCGCCGTTCGTTTCGATATCGTGGACATACTGACCTCTCTTCGTTCTGATCTTTATTCTGCTGCCTCCACGAACCGAAGTGACTAACCGAGCACGCCAATAGACTTGCACATTACGCCATCGCCGGCGATAGCTTTAAGCATCTGGATTTACTCTGCTTTTCCAAGAGGAAAAGCGCGACGCCAAGGTCGCGCTTTTGAAGGAATGATTTGAGACCCCCAAGAGACTTACCCGCGAGCGCGGTGAAAAGAGCGGGTCTGCCCCATTGCCGGAAGCCCAAGATATCCTCTCAGATGCATCTTGCCGTCCTTGACGGTGGCCTTGCAGTTGTAGGTGCGGCCGGATGAAGCGTCATAGATGGAGCCACCACTCCACTCGCCATCCTCCCAGTGCAATCCCGTGATGAAGATGATGTTCTTCAGCGACCGTGCGCGCAGACCTGGATCGGGGTTCTTGGCGTCTTTCTTGAAGGTGACGTTGTCGGCTTCCATGATCTCGTTGCCGTAGAGCATGCGCGCCTGAAGCTCCGTTCCAGCCTTGAACATGTCGAGCTTCACGGTGCCGTCGTCCGCTTCCCATATTCCGACAATCGCATCGGGGCCGGCCGGCTCACCATAGGCCATCGGAATGAGGCCAATGTTCAGGGCCGCCATCAGCACGAAGATAGCGGATCGACGCGAAAGCGCAGAGGTTTGCATATTGTGTTCCCAGATTTGCGAGGACGCAGGAGTGATCAAGCCGTTGGCTCGGTGGTCTCGCAGGCATCTGTAGATTTCTCTACTGGCCTTAGCAGCGGTGGAAAGCGCCAGCGGAATTGCGAAAAGCGCCAATCGGGGCTGGCGTCAAGCTCAACGCGGCGCTGCCATCATGGCTAACGCTCCTCCGTCGGATGCACCCATGACTTTGACACGTCGGGCAAAACACTGGCAGAATGGCATCATCGAAAGTTCGCAAGCACCCGCGCGGAAGAATCCGCTGCGGGTGTTTTCATGCTTGGCCTTACACCAACCGACCGTGCAGTCATTGCCAAACGAAGTGCCGGTAGAGCGCGACGCCTCGGCTCCCCTTGGAAAACATTGCGCAGATCGCCGCGCCCTCATAAAGTTCCCGGACATCAAGACTGGGGGCAGCCTTGGAAAGAGACGAGCTTGAGCGCCTTGCGGGCCGCCCGTTGCGGCTAGCCTTCGAGGACATTCTGAGCCATCCTCGGCTGCCCGAGGCCAGGCGGGCCTATATCAACAGCTTCACTGAAGTCTACGGCGGCGATCCGTTTCTGGTTCGCCTGCTGCTTGAGGCTGGTCGATTTCTCGTCTTTCACAGTGCCGCCGTGCTCGAAGCCGCGCAGGATCTGTCGCGGCGCGAGACCTGGTTCACGGTCGCCGCCCTGAAGCAGCAATTGGCCATGTTCGGCTTTGCCAGTCCGCGGCAAGTGGACCATCTCCTGGCGCGGCTCCGCGAGGTCGGCTTTATCGAGCAGAGCCGGGCCCCGGATGACCGGCGCGTATGGCTGCTGGCGACCACGGACAAGCTTCGCGCGCATCACACCGCGTGGCTCGCCGCCCATTACGTGCCGCTCGCGGAGGCGTACCCCGATCATGATTACGGCCCGGTGCTGTCGCGAAACCGCAGCTTTCATACGCTGCATTGCCGCGCCTGCCTGCCGTTCACCGCTCCCAGCGCGCGCCTGATGATGACCCTCCCCGATACGCTGCTGTTCTTTGCTCATGCGGCGGGACCCCTGATCCAGAATGCGCTGCTGAAGGCCGCTATGGATGCGGGCGATCTGACCGCTGCGGTCCCTTACATCGACGTCGCCGATCGGTTCGGCGTGTCCCGAACCCATGTCCGCAATCTGATGGACTCCGCGGAAGCGGCCGGTCTCGTCAGGATCGTTGGACGTGGCGGCCGGAGCATCGAGATCCTTCCGCGCCATTGGGCAAGCTACGACCGGGGCCTCGCCGTCGGAATGTATCTGCACGATATCGTCAATCTCGTCGTGATGGACGAGTGGACGAAGCGGCCAGGCGAGGACGCAGCCCGGCAGCTTGCCGCCCTGTGATTGCGGATTGGCCTGTCGTGGCCATTCTTTTCGGCTTCCCGGAATAGGCGCAAAGTTTTCCGGACGCATCGGGCCGGGGGCAGATAGGTTGCCGGTGCCTGGACAGTTTTCATGAGAATGATTCTGATCCGAATTTTGATCGGCAATCCTACGCGCATTTGAAGTAGTCATTTTGGAGGAATTGCATGTCGGAGACGATAGACGTCTTGCTGTGGTGTGCTGCGCTCGCGACGTGGCTCATGATGTTCTTCGCGATGGTCGGCCAGGGCGTGAAGAAGCTGTTGCGTCTCGTCCGCGGAAGACCCGGCAAGCTTCGGCAGGCACCGCCCGACCGGCATCAGAACGCGGACAGATGAGAACCTCCATCGTGCATATCACGGCGCGCGGATGCGCGGCTGGAACGGGCATCCTAGCGGCGGCGCCGCGAAATGCCGCCTGTCGCGCCTTACTCAAATTTTCCGACCTATCAGCCGGCCACGTTGTTTTTTTAGGAGGCGATTTTGATCTTCTCGAAACGAATTTCGTTGTGCGCATTGCTCCTGTTGGCCATCGCGATTGCCGCCGGTGATCACGGTTTCGCACAAGGTGGCGTCGGCTCATCCACGGCTCCTGCGTCTGATGGGCTTCCCGCGTGGGCCTTCTTGTGGGACCCGACCGTCCAGGTGCCCCCGCCTACCGACACGCCCAATGCGCTTCCAGGCAGTAACGCCACGTTCAGTTGGAAACAGGCGCGCGATCTTTTCGCCGCGCTCGACTGGCATCCGGACGACCATCCGGCAATGCCGGACATTGTCGCGAGCGGCCGCAAACCCGAAGTTCGCGCATGCGGAGCGTGCCACCGCGTCGAGGGCACCGGCGGCCCCGAGAATGCAAGCCTGGCCGGTCTTCCTGTTGCTTATTTCGTTCAGCAGATTGCCGACTTCAAAAGCGGTGCGAGAATGATGTCCGGCCCGCAGAGGCTGGGCACACAAGTGATGTTGGCATCGGTCAAGAGTATGACGGACGCCGACATTCTTGCCGCCGCGGAATATTTCGCCGCGCTCAAGCGCAAGCCACTCATCAAGGTCGTCGAGACGGACACGATTCCGAAAACGGGACCGTCGCGTATGTTTTACGTCAAGAGCCCGGATGGAGGGTCCGAGCCGCTCGGCCAGCGCATCGTCGAGATGCCAGACAATGTCAATCAATTCGAGCTTCGCGACTCTCGAGCAACATTCACGGCTTATGCCCCAGTCGGGAGCCTGGCGAAGGGAGAGGCACTCGCGAAGACTGGCGGATCGGGATTGACTGCCGCCTGTAGCCTCTGTCACGGACCGGACTTGAAGGGCGTCGACAACGTTCCAGCGATCGCAGGGAGATCACCAACGTACATCATACGCCAGCTCTACGAATTCCAGCACGGCAGCCGCTCAGGAGCCGCGAGCGCCCCGATGAAGCAGACTGTCGAAAAGCTGTCGCAGGACGACATGATCGCCCTCGCCGCTTACGTCAGCTCGCTCGAGCCATGAACGCGGTGGACGCGAGCGCGTCCGTCGAATCCGTGACAACGGAACGGGCATTCCCGACGAGATCAGGGAGAAGATTTTCAATCCCTTCTTCACGACCAAGCCGACCGGCGAAGGAACCGGCCTCGGCCTCTCGACGACTTACGCCATTATCGTCAAACAACATGGCGACGGGATCGACCTCGCGACCGAGACCGGCGCGTTCACCGAGTTCAGGATTACACTGCCTCGTGGTGCCGGAACGGACAGTCAGAAGTCGAAATGATCGCGCATGGCCGTGGCTGGGTCCTCGGCGCCCTAACGCTCCTCCGTCGGATGCACCCATTTGTACGGCGTGATGCTCCGCGTTTCAGTCAGCTTGATCATGTGGACCGGCGGCGCGGAGCGTCCCTTGCGGCAGGACCGGCACTTCAGCGACGCCTCCAGCTTCCAGATCGGCGTATCGCGGGGACGACGGATCGCATCGAGCGGCAGGCTCGCGCGCGACTTGCACCTGACGCACTCGACCTCGAGCCAGCCCATGCCGCCGTTGAGACACTGCCCGATCGTCGGCGACGGCTGCGCAGGACCACCGTAACCTTCCATGCGCACCGACCAGGCTTCGGCCTCGGCACGGTCGGCCTCACGCACGGCCTTGCGCGCTTCCTCGCGGGCATGCTTGGCGGAAATTTCCGCGCCCATGATGCGGCCGCTCCAGATGACCTCGCGTGATTTGGTGCCCATGCCGCCACCAAAGCGAAGCGGATGCACGTTGGCAAATGATCGATGGCTAGTGGGTCGGATCCGCAATTCGACACTGCGGGTCGTGGGTGTGGACAACCGGCGTTGCGACGTGAAGTGTGTCGCGCTGCATCCGCGCCCCCGATGGAAGCGACAGCGACCTAAACCGCGGCCGGTACGGAACGCGATGTGCGGTTCTGTTTCGCATCGATATACGGCTGGAGCGGTAACACTTCACCAGCACGCACTTCTTCCGTCAGCACCTTGAAACGCGCAAGCTCCGTCGGCCCGAACGTCGTCGAGATCGCGACGTCGGCGGCGTCGCGACCGCGGGCGATGACAATTCGGCCGATACGGGGATGGTTGTGCCGTGCGTCGAAGGCGTACCACTGCCCGCCGATATAGGCCTCGAACCAGGCGCTGAAATCCATAGGCGCCGGATCGATGGGAACGCCGATATCACCCAGATAGCCCGTGCAATATCGCGCGGGAATGTTCATGCATCGACACAGCGCAATCGCCAGATGCGCGAAATCGCGGCAGACCCCAACGCGTTCGTGGTGACCTTCCGAAGCCGTGCGATCACCCCTGGCAAATTGGTACCCGAACCGAATGCGATCGTGAACGTAATCGCAAATGGACTGCACAAGCTGCCAGCCGCCGTCGATCTGGCCGAACTTCGACCACGCCAGTTCTGCCAGCTTTTGCGTGTCGCAATAGCGGCTGCCCAACACATACATCAAGGCATCGTCCGGAACTTCGTTCAACGGCACTAGGGCAGCTTGCGGCATGACTGCGTCCGGCACACCGCTGTCCTCGATCACGAATTCGGTGCGCAGCTCGATCAGACCTGCGGGTGCAACCAGACGCGTGCAAACATTGCCGAAAACGTCGGTGTAATCCCTGGTCCGAACATTCGGTGATACGCGGATGGCATGACCCGCCACGAGATCCTTGTGCCGGGACGGATGGACGGTCAACATGAGCACCATGGGAACGTCCTGAAGGCATTTGAACGCGATATCGTAGCCTGCCCGGATTCTCAAAGCCGTCTCCACCGTGTCATCGTTGATCGTGACAGAAAGCGCGCTCACCTTCCACTTGTTCCAACAAGGCGCAAGCAAAACTGCTGAAATGAGAGGCAGTTGTGCGGCATGCACAATCGACTTAGGTCTGGAAGCGCCAGCCAGTCGTGGCAATATCCATGGACCAGAGCGCGAAGTCATGCCCCTCTATACCGTCCATCATACCACGGCCTATCGCTACCGCCGGCCCGTGAGGCTCGGTCAGCACCAGATGCTGTTCCGGCCGCGCGACAGCTTTGATCAGCGCTTGCTCGCCTGTCACCTCGAAGTGACCCCTGAACCCGCCGAAGTTCGCTGGATCCACGACGTGTTCGGCAACTGCCTCACCCTGGTCGACTTCGACATCTCGGCAGAGGCGCTGGAGTTCGAAACGACAATTCATCTCGACCATACGCCGGAGAACACGCCCGACTTCCGGATCGAAGAGTATGCCAGGGAGCACCCCTTCACCTACGACCGCAGCGAACTGCCGGATCTGGAGCCGTACATCCGTCGCCATTTTCAAGACGACCGAACGGTCGACAATTGGCTATCAAAGTTCATTGTGCCCGGCCAAAGCCAACCCACCGGGCGACTGCTGATGACACTGAACGAAGCCATTTCCGAGGGCTTCTCATATCGTCGTCGAACAGCGCGGGGGACGCAGACGCCCGCCGAAACTCTGGGTCTTCAACAGGGGACGTGCCGCGACTTCGCACTGCTGATGATGGAAGCGGCACGCTCGCTTGGCTTCGCCGCACGCTTCATGACCGGGTATATCTACGTCCCTGATCGCGACGGACCGGTCAGGCTTGGTGGTGGCTCGACCCATGCCTGGTGTTCGATCTACGTCCCGGGTTCTGGCTGGGTCGAATTCGATCCAACCAACGGCATCGTGGGAAATAGAGAGCTGATCAGGGTTGGTGTCGCCCGAAACCCGGCTCAAGCCATCCCGCTCTCGGGCAGTTATTGGGGCGATCCCGATGACGAAGCCGGGATGGAGGTCACGGTCAATGTGAAATCAGAACCTGTCGGGCAAGCCCCTCCCTGAGTGACTATCAAGCCACTCCACATTCGATACTTGCCGCGAATGCGGGTTCTTTCATGCCCGCACGGAGCTTGCCATGATGAGAGGATCCTTATTCAGCGGCTTGCGGGGTCCGCAGCGGAGATTCATCGTCAAGAGCATATCGTTCAACGGGTGGAAGCCCCCGCCCCTTCACCAAGCCGAAAATCGCGGGAATCACGATGAGCGTCAGCAACGTCGATGACATCATGCCGCCGATCATCGGCACTGCAATCCGCTGCATGATCTCCGATCCGGCCCCGGTACTCCACATGATCGGCAGCAGTCCGGCCATGATGGCGACCACGGTCATCATCTTGGGACGCACGCGCTCGACCGCCCCCACCATGATGGCCTCGTGGAGATCATGCCGCGTGAGGCGCCTCCCTTCGGCGAGGCGTCTTGCTCTCATCTCGTCCAGTGCATGATCGAGGTAGATCAGCATCACCACACCGGTCTCGGCGGCGACGCCGGCGAGTGCGATGAAGCCGACGGCCACGGCAACAGACAGATTGAAGCCGAGCCACCACATCATCCAGATGCCGCCGACCAGAGCGAACGGCAGCGACAGCATCACGATCAGGGTCTCGGTCAAGGCACGGAAGTTCAGATACAGCAGCAGGAAGATGATCGTCAGCGTCACCGGCACCACGATCTTCAGCCGGGCGGCGGCGCGCTGGAGATATTCGTACTGGCCGCTCCAGACCACGTAAGTGCCGGGCGGAAACTGGACGCTTTCCGTCACAGCGCGTTGCGCGTCGGCAACATAACTTCCGATGTCGCGATCCCTGATGTCGACGTAGACATAGGTTGCAAGCTGGCCATTCTCGGTTCGGATCGACGTCGGCCCGCGCGCAGGCTCGACCTTCGCGACTTCGCCGAGCGGCACGGCACCGCCCGACGGCATCGGCACCAGGATGTCGCTGGCGATCGCCTTGGGATTGTCCCTGAGGTCGCGCGGGTAGCGCATGTTCACCGTGAAGCGCTGCCGCCCCTCCACGGTCGTCGTGACCGTCTGGCCGCCGAGCGCGGCCGCGATGGTGTCCTGAACGTCCTGGATCAGGATGCCGTAGCGGGCAAGCGCCTCACGATCCGGCACGATCTCGAGATAATAGCCCCCGATGCCGCGCTCGGCGTAGGCCGACGACGTGCCGGGGACCGCCTTGATGACGCGTTCCACCTGCTTTGCCAGCCGGTCGATCTCGACGAGGTCCGTGCCGATGACCTTGACCCCGACCGGGGTGCGGATACCGGTGGAGAGCATGTCGATGCGCGCCTTGATCGGCATGGTCCAGGCGTTCGAGACGCCTGGAAACTGCAGCGCCTTGTCCATCTCGGCGATGAGGCTGTCGACGGTGACGCCGGCGCGCCACTGCTCCTTCGGCTTCAGATTGACAATCGTTTCGAACATCTCGGTCGGCGCCGGGTCCGTCGCGGTGGCGGCTCGTCCCGCCTTGCCATAGACCGAGGCGACCTCCGGGAACGACTTGATGATGCGGTCCTGCGTCTGCATCAGTTCGGTCGCCTTGGTGACCGAAATGCCGGGCAGTGTTGTTGGCATGTAGAGCAGTGTGCCCTCGTTCAGGCTCGGCATGAATTCGGTGCCGAGCTGGCGCGCAGGCCATATCGTGACGGCAAGAACGGCGACAGACGCAAGGATCACCAGCGTCTTGGCGCCCAGCACGCCCCTGATCACGGGACGGTAGACCCAGATCAGGAAGCGGTTGATGACGTTTTTGCTCTCCGGAACAATCCGTCCGCGGACGAAGATCACCATCAACGCCGGTACGAGCGTCACCGACAGGAGGGCCGCCGCAGCCATCGAGAAGGTTTTGGTGAATGCCAGCGGGCTGAAGAGCCTCCCTTCCTGCGATTCCAGCGTGAAGATCGGCATGAACGACACCGTGATGATCAGCAGGCTGAAGAACAGCGCAGGCCCGACCTCGGATGCGGCATCGATCAGGATCTGGACGCGCGATTGATCCGGCCTGGCACGCTCCAGGTGCTTGTGCGCGTTCTCGATCATGACGATGGCGGCGTCCACCATGGCGCCGATCGCAATCGCAATGCCACCGAGGCTCATGATGTTCGATCCCAACCCCAGCAGCTTCATGGCGCCGAAGGCCATCAGCACGCCCACCGGCAACATCAGGATCGCAACGAGCGCGCTGCGGACATGCAGCAGGAACACGATGCACACGAATGCGACGACGATGCTTTCTTCGAACAAAGTATGCTTGAGCGTATCGATGGCCGCGTAGATCAGGTTGGACCGGTCGTAGACCGGGACGATCTCGACCGATTTCGGCAGGCTGGTCGCAATCTCCCTGAAGCGCTTCTTGACGTTCTCGATCACGTCGAGGGCGTTGACGCCGAACCGCTGGAGCACGATGCCGCTGGCGACCTCGCCCTCGCCGTTCAGTTCGGCGATGCCCCGCCGTTCGTCGGGACCAAGTTCGACATTCGCGACATCCCGCAACAACACGGGTGTGCCGTTGCTCGTCTTCAGAACAATGTTGCCGAGATCGTTGATGTTCTTGATGTAGCCCCTGCCGCGGATGACGTATTCGAATTCGGAGAGCTCGACGGTGCGGCCGCCGACATCGGCATTGCTGGCACGGATTGCATCCCGGATCTTCTGCATGCTGATGCCGCGGTCCCGCATCCGTTGCGGGTCGAGGATCACGTTATACTGCTTGACGAAGCCGCCGATGCTCGCGACCTCGGCGACGCCTTCGGCCTTGGCCAGCGCGAATTTGAGATTCCAGTCCTGAATGGTGCGGGTGTCGGCGAGGTTCAATTCCCTGGACATCACCGCGTACTGGTAGACCCAGCCGACGCCGGTCGCGTCGGGCCCTATGGTCGGGGTGACGCCGGCCGGAAGCCTGGACGACGCGCCGTTCAGGAATTCGAGGACGCGCGAGCGCGCCCAGTAGATGTCGGTGCCGTCCTCGAAGATCACGTAGACGAACGACACGCCGAAGAAGGAGAAGCCGCGCACCACCTTCGATTTCGGCACCGTCAGCATCGCCGTCGTCAGCGGATAGGTGACCTGATCCTCGATCACCTGCGGCGCCTGGCCGGGATATTCGGTGTAGACGATGACCTGCGTGTCCGAGAGATCCGGAATCGCATCCAGCGGCAGGTGAACCAGCGCATAAAGGCCGGCCGCGGCGGCAAAGCCGGTGCCGAACAGGACCAGCAGCAGATTGCGCGCCGACCAGGCGATGATCCGGGCGATCATTTGCGATCTCCCATCGCGCCGGCCTCGGTGGCGCTCGGCGCCGCTTCGGCAAAGCCCTTCAGCGCCGCCTTCAGATTGCTTTCCGCGTCGATCAGGAAGTTGGCTGAAATGACCACCGCCTCGCCGGCGCCAAGTCCTTCCCGCACCTCGATGTAGCCGCCGCCGCGACGGCCAAGCTTGACCTCCCGCGGTTCGAAGCGCCCTTCCCCTCTGTCGACGAGAACGGCCTGCCGGCTGCCGGTGTCGAGCACTGAACTGTCGGGCACCGCCAGGACGGGCGTGGCGTCGGCCGTGTCGATGTCGGCATCGACATACATGTCCGGCAGCAGCATCGCATCGGGATTGGCGAGCTCGATCCGGACACGGACGGTGCGGGTGTCGCGATTCACCTGCGGATAGATCACGGCGATCTTCCCGGTGAAGCTTCGGCCGGGAAAGCTGCGCGCACGAACGACCACGGACTGCCCAACCGCGATATTGCCGAGATCGCGTTCGGCGACGTCGACCAGCGCCCAAACGACCGAAGTGTCCGCGATCCGGAACAGCACATCGCCGGGATTGGCTCGCATGCCTTCGATCGCGTTGCGCTCCAGGACAATCCCGTCGCGCGGCGCCGACCAGTTTATGGTCACGGGCGCGACGCGCGTCTTCTCCATCTCCGCGATCACGGGCTCCGGCACATCGAGATTGACCAGGCGCTGGCGCGAACCGCGGCCGTACATCTCGACGCCGCCAACCACTTTGGAGGTGATCGTCGCCAGATATTCCGCCGCAGCGGACGCAACGGCCGAGCTGTAGATGTCCATCAGCGGCTGGCCGGCTTTCACGCGGGTGCCCGTGGTCACGTCGGCGACCTTCTGGACAAAGCTTTCGGCGCGCATCGCAATGACCGAGACGCGGCGCTCATCCAGCTGGATCGTACCGGGCGCCTTCACCGCGACGCGGATTGCACGTCGCTCGACAGCCTCGGACTTCACGCCCGTGCGCTGGATCTTGCCCGGCGAAAGCCTGACCGTGCCGTCGTCGGTATCCTCGCCTTCGTAGACGGGGATGTAGTCCATCCCCATCGCATCCTTCTTCGGCATGGACGACGTGTCGGGCAGGCCCATGGGATTGCGGTAGTAGAGGATTTTTCGTGAGGCCGCCGGCTGCTGAGGCTTCGGTCCGGCCGGGACTGCCGCATCATCATAGACGGGCACATAGTCGCGCCCGCGATCGTCCTTCCTGGGCCCCGCGGACCACAGCGGTGCGCCACCGGGATCACGATAGTAGAGCGGCGTTGGGTCAGCAGCCCAGGCGGGTGCGATCCCGGCGTCGAGAAACAGCGCGCCGCCAAGCACAAGCATCGTCAGAAGACGCAGCGTTTTCATGTCGTTTACCCGCGCACCCGAGGCGCGCGTCCAGATGAAGGGAGATGGGACTTCGGGCGCCGCCTTCGCGGCGCCCGAACGCTCACTTGGTCGCGGTGACGATCACCTTGCCGGTGACCGTCTCCGGTTCGCCCTGGACCTTCGCCGACAGCGTCATCTGGTAGCGGCCTGCCATCGGCAGGTCGGTCTTGAAGGCGTACACGCCAGGCTCCCTGGATGGCAGCGGCGCAACGGCCGACTCCATCTCGGCCATGCCGTCCGGCGCCATGTCGACGCGGGTCTTGAAGATCACCGCGTCCGACACCGGCTTGCCGGTCTGCTTGTTGGTCAGGCGAACGGCGAGCATGACGTTCTCGCCCTTCTTCATCTCCGGCTTGACCGGCTCGAAGGCGTAGTCGCCGGCGCCCGCGATGGCAGCCGACGTGGCAAGCGAAAGGGTGGCGGCAAGAGCCGCGGTCTTGAATTTGAAAGGCATTGTCCAGTCCTCATGAATTGATCTTCCGCCGTGGCGCCTGGTGCGCGCACGTCAGTCATCGTCGCGCGCAGCTGTGCCGCGTGCGTCTTTTGGCTTTGGGAGATCAGATTCGAGGAGGCCGGAAGGGAGGACTACCGCCGCGATGAGAGACGACCTGATCCTCGGGGAGGGTCATCTTGCCGGCGGCAACGGCGAGAAATTCGAAAGCGACCGGACGGATGTCGGCGAGCGCGATGATCCCGCCGACGCAGCAGAAACCCATCCCGCATTTGTAGCCAACGGAGTGGGAGCCCGTCCCCTTCATGTCGGGACAGCAATCGTCCATCGACATATCGGCGTCGCCATCCATGTGCATCGACATCTGCATGTCATGCGAGGGCATCGCGGGACTCGCCGCGGACACGCCAACCGGCAGCATCGCCAGGGATATGGCGATGGCGAATGCCAGGATGGTACGGACGAACCGCATCGATGATGACGACCCCTTTTGGAACGTAGCGCGGCCTGAGTAGCATACTCCCACACAGAAAGCATGCCTTGAGCCCGGTCAAGCGTTTGTGACCGAGGCTCCTTACCCGATGCCGCCGACCAGCCGCGGACGGCGGTTTGCGCCCGCCTTCTCATCCGCCACAGCGCGCAGCCATGCGCGAAAGCTGACGATCTCGGGGCAATCCGCCGTACCCTCGGGCGCGATCAGCCAATCGCCGAGACCTGCTCCCTCATTGACGCGGTCGCAGCGATAGCCGGGATGATGGCCGAGGCTACGTGCGATCAAGAGGTCGACCTTGCCTTCGATCAGCTCGTGCAGGCCGGCGGGCTGCAGCACGCGCAAGCCGATCTCGGCATGTGTCTCGCGAAACGCCGCCAGATCGAGGCGGCGCAAATCGAAGCTGGCATGCACGCCCAATTGCAGCAGCACCGCACCTGACGGTTTCAATTGCGAGGTCGCCTCCGCAATGTGACGAAACCCTTCGGACACCCCGGGCAGATAGGCCTGGCCTGCCGCAGTCAGGATGAGCTGCTTGTGCAGCCGTTCGAACAGCTGCACGCCGAGGCGGGCCTCCAGCGCTTTCACCTGCTGCCCAACGGCTGCGGGCGTGACGTGCAGCTCGTGCGCGGCCAGCTTGAAGCTGAGATGGCGCGCGGCGGCTTCGAAGGCGCGGAGCGCATTGAGTGGCGGAAGGGCGTAGGTCATCGCGGCGGAGTTTGACACTGTTGGCAGCCGGTCTTGCAATAGATTTTCTTGCGCTGAACCGCAGGAATGATGCTTTGCGCCGCGGTGATGTCGCCGGATACGGTCCAGCCGCAATCCGGAGAAACCCCATGGCCCCAGCCCACATCGTCAGCCACAATCCTGCAACGGTCCACCCGCCCGCCGGCGGCTACTGCATGGGACTTGAACTGAAGCAGCATCGCCGGCTGCTGTTCATCAGCGGCCAGGTGCCCGAGAGACTCGACGGTACCGTGCCCGAAGGTTTTGAGGCGCAGTGCGAGCAGGCCTGGCGCAACGTCAAGGAGGTGCTCGCCGCCGCCGGTCTTGGCGTCGAGCATCTGGTCAAGGTCAACACCTTCCTGACCGACCGGGCTCAACTCGTGACCAACCGTATCATTCGCCGCGCGATGCTCGGGGACCATCAGCCCGCGCTGACGGTCATCGTCGCCGAGACGGTCGACAGCAAATGGCTGCTGGAGATCGAGGCGATCGCCGCGGAATGACAGCCTTTCCAAACCCACGATGCGAGGGTCCAATGAATAAGACGATCCATCCCTTCTACGCGCAGCATCGCGACGCCATGGAGGCCGCGATGCGCCAACGTCTCGATCTTGCCGAGACGATGCTGCGCGAGCGCGCGCAGCTCACCGATATCGACACGATCAAGCAGGAGGTGATGGACGAACTCGCCGTCGTGCTCACCCAGATGCCCTATGTCGGCGGCACCGCGAGCCGCATGAGTGAAGTCTTCATCCGCCTCACCGGCTTCATGGCAACCAGCCGCGTGCTGCAGCGACATGGCGTGCCGCTGCCGGTGATCCGCGACATCGAGCGGGAAACCCACAAGGCGCAATTGCTCACCATGCCTGAGACGGAACGTCTCGCCGCGGGAGATCAATTCATGTCGCCTGAAAACCAGGCCTTTCTGCGCGAGCAGGCGGCGAAGAGCGTCACGGCAAGCCACCAGGCCGAATTTCCCGAGGACTTCGTCTACGATTTCGTCGAGCCGGGCCCGAACGACGGTTTTGAATTCGGCATCAACTACCGGGCCTGCGGCTTCTGCAAATTCGCGGGCCGCCATGGCGACAAGGAGATCCTGCCCAACATCTGCGGGCTCGATTTCGACGCCTATGCAACGCGCGGCATCCGTCTGGAACGGACGCAGACGCTGGCGGGCGGTGCGAGCCATTGCAATTTCCGCTTCTCGCGGCTGCATCGTGACGGTTGACTTCGTGCTTCCGCGCGTTCACCAAAGCGAGACGCGAACTGAACGGAAGCGCGAGGCAATTTGGTGGACGATACGAACGTTCGGACTGGCCAGTGCCATTGTGGTGCCGTGCGTTTCGAGGTGACGCTCAGCGACGGCTTCAATTCGATCCGCCGCTGCACCTGTTCCTACTGCCGGATGCGCGGCGCCGTCATGGTCATGGCGAAGATGGGCGGGATCAAGTTCCTGCAGGGCGAGGATGCGCTGACCAGCTACCGCTTCCATACCGGAACGGCGCAGCACTTCTTCTGCTCGACGTGCGGAATCTACACCCATCACCAGCGCCGCTCCGACACGACGCTCTACGCCGTCAACGTCGCGTGCCTCGACGGGGTCAGCCCGTTCGATTTCCCCGATGTGCCCGTCATGGATGGTGTCAACCATACCAACGACACCGGCAAGCCGACCCGCCAGGCCGGCACGCTCCGCTTCACCCCGGCTGATTAAAGCCTCGCCTGCACGAGCCGCTCGCGCAAGCGCGGAACAACGAAATCGACGAAGGCGCGCAGCTTCAACGGCAGGCGGCTTTGGGTGTCGTAGACGAGATGCACCGGGCGAAGCTGCGGCTCGAATGACTCGAGCACGACGGCGAGACGCCCCGCGCGCACGTGATCGGCGATCTGATACGACACCGCGCGCACGAGGCCGGCGCCTGCGAGCGCGGCATCGATCGCCGCGTCGATCGTGTTGACGCTGAGGCGCGAGCGGAACGAGATGGTTCTTTCGGCACCATCGTGTTCGAAGGTCCACGTGCTCAGCGCCGATACGCTCTGGAACGAGACGAGGCGATGCTTGTCGAGGTCATCAAGCGTCGCAGGAATTCCATTGGCGGCGAGATAGTCCGGGCTCGCACATATCACATGCCGGACTTCGCCGACGCGCGCTGCGATCAGATTGCTGTCCGGCAGCATACCCAGACGCAAGGCGACATCGACCTGATCTTCAAGGAAATGCGCGACGCGGTCGGTGAGGACAAGACCGACCGATACTTCGGAAAAGGCTTCCAGAAAGCGCGTCACCACCGGCAGCACATGCATCCGGCCAAACATGATCGGCGCGGTGACGACCAGGTCGCCCTTAGGCTCGCTGTATTCGCCGGACGCGGCGCGCTCGGCCTCGGACAGCTGCTCCAGGATCGATTTCGCCGAGGTGACGTAGGAGCGTCCGGCCGGCGTCAGCTCCAGCCCCTTGGCCGAGCGGATCAGCAACGTGGCCTTCAGATGCGCTTCGAGCTCAGCGACCTTGCGGCTGACGGTGGCCAGCGGCAGCCGCAACTCGCGGCTGGCCTTGGACAGGCTTCCGCTCTCTACGGCTGCAAGCAGCACCGACATAGCGTCCAGGCGGTCCATAGGGCCTTCCATAAAACGAGAGGGCTCCTCCCGATCTTAGCGGCTGCCCGGCAATCCCGGGAAGCCCCAAAAGGAGGTCACCGCACGCCGCAGGGCGGTCGGAACAGCCAGAAAGGGAAGCCACATGCCCCACCCGACGCTCCACCGCACCGTCACAGTGAACGGCCGCAAGGTGTTTTACCGCGAAGCCGGAGACCCAGCCTCCCCGACCATCCTGCTGCTGCACGGCCTGCCGACCTCCAGCCAGATGTTTCGCGACCTGATGCCGGCGCTCGCCGACCGCTTCCATCTCATCGCGCCCGACTACATCGGCTTTGGCCATTCCGACGCGCCATCCCGGAACGAGTTCACCTACACCTTCGACAACCTCGCCGCACATGTCGCCGGCCTCGTCGATGCGCTCGGGCTCACCTCCTATATCCTCTACATGCAGGACTATGGTGGCCCCATCGGCTTCCGCCTGTTCACGCAGCGGCCCGAGCAGGTGAAGGGCTTCATCATCCAGAACGCCAACGCCTACATGGAAGGCGTCGGCGAAGCGCCCAAGAAAGTGCTGCTGCCGCTGTGGGAGAACCGGAACGCCGAGACTGAGAAGCCCGCGCGGGACTTCGTCAGTATCGAGGGCACCAAGTTTCATTGGCTCGTCGGCGCGAAGAATCCCGAAGCCGTTAACCCCGACAACTGGATCCTCGACCAGGCGCTGCTCGATCGTCCGGGCACGCAGGATTACCAGGTCGATCTGCTCGAGAACTACAAGAGCAACATCGCGCTCTATCCCGACTGGCAGGCCGCTTTCCGCCGCTACCTGCCGAAGACCTTGATCGTCTGGGGCAAGCACGACCCGTTCTTCATCCCGCCGGGCGCGCGCGCTTATCTGAACGATCTGCCGGACGCAAAGCTGGTCTGGCTCGATAGCGGACACTTCGTGCTCGACGAAAATGTTGCGCAGGTCGCCTGCGAGATCAAGGCGCGGTTCGCGCCACAGCAGACCGCTGCCTGAACCATCCTCCCATCAAGGACAACAATCATGGACCGCCGCCTTCTCGTCCTCTCGATCGGCATGTTCGCGCTCGGCACCGACAGTTTCGTCGTGGCCGGCGTGCTTCCCGAAATCGCCAGGCATTTCGATGTCAGCATTGGAGCTGCCGGGCAAATGACCACGATCTACTCGGTGACGTTCGCACTGCTGTCGCCGACCATCGCCGCGCTCGCAGCTGGCGTCTCTCGCAAGACCATGCTGATCGCAGGCGCCGCCGTGTTCGTGCTTGCGAACCTCGCGACCGCGATCTCGCCGACCTTCACCATTGCGCTGCTGACCCGCGCACTGGCCGGCGTCGGCGCCGCGATGTTCTCACCCACCGCGACCGGCTCCGCCGCGATGCTGGTGCCGCCCGAGCGGCGCGGCTATGCACTCTCCATCGTTGTCGCCGGACTGACGCTTTCAACTGCACTGGGTTCGCCCACGGGCGCGGTGATCGGCGGCCTCGGCGACTGGCGCTACACGATGCTGTTCGTCGCCGCCCTCGGGACGGCCGCCGGCCTCGGTGTCTGGGCGTTCCTGACCGACGTGCCGCTGCCACCAGCCGTCTCGCTCTCCAAGCGCCTCGCGCCGTTGGCCGACTCCCGCATTCTGCTGACGCTTGCGACGACGCTGGTTAATCTCAGCGGCATCTTTACGGTCTACACCTACTTTGCCGTCGCCTTCGACCGCGCCATCGGCAACGACGCGCTCGTGCTGGGCACCCTGCTCGTGCTCTGGGGCGCGGGCGGCACGGTCGCCAACCTCGCCTTCGGCCGGTTGATCGACCGCATTGGCTCGCGCATGGTCATCCTGTCGACGCTGGTCGTGCTCGCCATCGTCAGCGCGACCATGCCATGGACCAGCGCCAGACTGTGGACCGCAATCCCCGTCGTCGCGATCTGGGGCGCTGCGGGTTGGGGCCTCTTGGTGCCGCAGCAATATCGCCTCGTTGCGCTGGCACCGTCGATCGCGCCCGTTCTCCTTGGGCTCAACACTGCCGGTTCGTTCTTCGGCATGTCTGCGGCAGGCTTGATCGGTGCGGCGGCCATCCCGCTCGTCGGTGCGCACTATCTCGGCTTTGTCGGCGCGGGCCTTGCTGTTTTGGCCTTCATCCTCGCCGAACTCGCGACGATGCGTATCGCTGCGGCGGAAACGTCCCGCACCGCGGCGTGCACCATGCCGGCGTAGCGATTACAAAAGCCAGCGGGGTCGGTGCCACGGGCATCGGCCCCTACGGCGTGACCGCGCAATGTCAGGGAAGATGCCCATGTATTACGACGTCGTTTCACAGTGCACGCAAAACCTTGCCAATCTCCTGAGCTGCCTCGACAAGGCCGAGCAGCATGCAGCCGCGAAGAAATTCGATGTGGCGGTGCTGATGAGCAGCCGCCTCGCGCCCGACATGCAGGACTTCACCTATCAGGTGCAAAGCGCCTGCAACTACGTCAAGGCCGCGGCCGCCTGGCTTTCGGGCCAGACACCGCCAAGGCACGAGGACAACGAACGCACCATCGACGAGCTGCGCGCCCGGATCAAGAAGACCATCGCGTTCGTGAAAAGTGTCCCCGAGGCGCAATATGCCAACGCGGGCGAGCAGAAGGTCAGCCTCTCCTGGGCTCCCGGCAAATTCCTCGGCGGCCGGGATTATTTCTTGCAGATGACGATCCCTAACACCTACTTCCACATCGCCATGGCCTACGCCATCCTGCGCCACAACGGCGTCGATATCGGCAAGCAGGATTTTCTCAAGCCGATCAATTTCGTTGAGGGCTAAACCTTACACGTGCCCACCACACCGGCAGTTCTCGTAGTCGACGGGATCATGGCTGTTGAAAATCGTCACGCGGTCGCCATGGCTCAATTTCAGCTCGCGCAGGCGCGCCTGGTTGGCAACACGGGCGGCGCGGTCCATGTCGACGCGGCGCTGGAAATAGCGGAGCACCAGCGGCGCGCGCGGTGAGGCGTCGAGCTGGGCGTGATGGAAATAGCTGTCGCCGGCATGCAGCAGCCATTTGTCGCCCGAGCGGACCGCGATGCCGCAATGGCCGAGCGTGTGGCCGGCAAGCGGGATCATCAGGATGTCCCCTTCCCGGTCGCCGAGCGCACGGACGCCCTTGAAGCCGAACCAGTCCTCGCCGGCCTCACCGTAGAAACTCCAGCTCGGCCCATGGCTCCACTGTCCCCCGACATAGCGCCCCTCGGGCGGCGCGGGCTTTCGCAACACCGCCATGTCGTATTCGGTGCGATGGACGTGGATCGCGGCGTGGGGAAAGTCGGGCACGCCGCCGGCGTGATCGCGGTCGAGATGCGTCAGCAGCACGTGGCGTACGTCATTGGGGGAGTAGCCGAGCGCCTTCACTTGCTGCACGGCCGTCTCCGCCGGATCGAGCTTTGGCGCGGTCTGCCGCAGCCAACGTTTCCCGAGCCGGTCGGGCGTGGCTATATCGCCGAGGCCGATGCCGGTGTCGACCAGAGCGAGGCCGTCACCGGTCTCGATCAGCAGGCAATGGCAGACCATGCGGGCGCGCTGGAACAGGCCGCCGGTGCCGTTCACCAGCCGCCGGCCCATCGGGCACATCGTGCCGGTGTTGAGATGATGAATCTTCATGGATGACGCTCGCCTGTTGTGAACGGGCCGTTCTTGTCATTTCCCGATCCATAGGTAAAATATCGAATATTGATAATATCTCTAGGCACATCCTATGGATATCCGCGAGCTTCGCTACTTCGCCGCCGTCTACCGCGAGCGCAGCCTCACGGCAGCCGCACGCAGCTGCTTCGTTTCGCAGCCGTCGATCTCAACCGCGATCACCAATCTGGAGGCCGAGCTCGGCACCACGCTGTTCATCCGGCACAAGAAGGGCGTCGCGCCCACCGCCTCGGCCGAGCAGTTTCACACCGTCGCCCGCCGCATCATCGACGAGGCCGATGCGGCGCGAAAGCTGTTCCGCAAACCGAGCACCAAGACCACGGTCACGCTCGGCCTGATGCGCACGCTCGACGTGCCCCGGACCATCGCGCTGTTGAAGCCGCTGACAGCGCGCAGCGATGTGGCGCTCCGGCTCGTAGGCCATGACGAACGCGCGGATGCCAGGATCATCTCGAAGAGCATGGTTGGGGATGACGAGCATTTCGTCCCGCTCTGGAGCGAGCGCTATGTCGCAGCGCTGCCGCCGTCGCATCCGCTGACGCTGAAGGACAAGCTCCGCGCCGCCGACCTCGTCGAATTCCCCATGATCGATCGCTGCCATTGCGAGCAGAGCGCGTTCTTCGGCCGCGCCGCACAACGACGTCCCTCCGCGGCGATCGCGCAATCGGAGGATTGGGCGATGGCGCTGGTCGCGGCCGGTATCGGCATCGCCATCGTCCCCGAGGGCGTGGCCAAGGGCCATCCGGATGTCGCGATCCGGGAGATCGAGGTGAAGGTCAGGCGCGAGGTCGGGCTCGCCTATCGCGCGTCAGTGCCGCTGGCAGACGCGTTGAAGGATTTTGTCGGGAAGCTGCGGAAGCAGAGATCCAAGCGCGATCGGAACGAACCACGCCCTGGTGCACGCAAGCCCGCCGGCCGCGAACGCCGATCGGGCCTGCGCGAATGAGGCCACGATTAGCCGAGCAAGCCCTTCAGGCCCGCATAAATCGAACCAACGGCCGTTACCGCGACACCCGCCAGCGGCCCCACAGTCTGCATCAGATCCTGAATCAGGCGGGCACGGCGGCGGAGCTGTTCCTCACCGACATGCTGTCCGAGCAGACGCGCCATCCTGAAGGCAAATGCGTTCGGCTTGCCTCCCTGGCTGAGCACGCGCGGCAGGACCTGGAAGATCACGACTCCCAGGATATTTCCCGAGATGAAGGCGAGCAGGATGCTCGCGCCGTATTCGAACACCTCCCGCCATTCGACCCACACCGTCGGCAGGATCGGAACGCCGTCGTGCAGTCCTGTCACCGTCAGCATCGCCTGGATGCTGACGCTGGCCAGCAGCAACGCCAGCACGAACGCTCCCAGCGCCGAGACCCTGTGCAGGGGATAGGCTGCGAACCCGAACAGCAGTGGGACCATGATCGACGCGATCCGGAGCGGGATCGGAGAGAGGTTGAAGGTGATGGTGATCAGAAAATGCGTGATCGTCAGCAGGATGGCCGGAACGATGACGTAGAGAAGGGCATGCGTCCCGAAATAGCGCAGCGGATTCTTGTACCGCTCGAGCCGGACATTGACCCGGTCGAGGTCGCGCCTGAGCCGGTCGAGCTCGGCAACGATATCCTCGATCTCCAGAAGCGTCGGTCGCACGACGCGCAAATCGCGCGAGCAGTGCTTACACGCTATGGCCTCGTCCTTGATCGTCTCGGCGCAGAACGGACACTCCATGTCAGCGCGACTTCCTGCGCCGCATGATGGCCTCGACCTCGTCTCTGGCCCGCGTCAGCTCATCGCGCAGCTGGTCCCGCTTGCGCAGGAGATCGTCGCGCTCCGCAATCAGCGTCGCAGGGACGGCGATGTCTCGCGCACAGGACGCACAAACCAGGGCGCTCTCCGCATTCTTCGCCTGGCAGTAGGGACACATCACTTGGGGGCGACCTTGAGGGTAAAAATGGCCGTACCCGGCCGTCCGTCACTGTCCTTGATGTCGACCCGCACGGTGTAATCGCCCGGCGGCAATTCCGCATCCTGCATGTTGATCCCGTCGGCCTGCACGAACGGCTTGACCCGGGCCGTCAGATCGACGTTCGGCGAGCGCAGGAAGATCACCTTGACGGAGTCCGGATCGATCTTGGCGCCCCCGAACGACTCGAACTTCAATTGGAGTTTCAAGGGAGATGCGACGGAATCACCGGGCGACACGAACTCCACCTTCGGACCGCGCAGGATACCGCGCCGGTCGGTCGTGACCGCCCCCTTCGGGGGCGGCAGCTTGGCCTCGTCTTCGGTGATCAATTGCGTTGCCCGCGACGTTCCCGAAAACAGGAGACCTGCCGCCAGAAGATTTGCCGCAACGAGCCCGAACAGGATATTCCGCGTCATCGTCCTTCCCATCTTCTCAATCATCGCACGCCGCCATCGCCGATGATGGTATACGGCGCCCAGAACAGCGGATGCGCATAGGCAAACTCGGTCTTGCCCTCGCCGTTCAGGTAACCGGGGCCGTCGGCCAGGGCCATCATCGCCTGCCGCAGCGCTTCGCTCCGCGACAGTTTTGGATCGTCCGCCTGCCGCTTGAACAGATCGGTCACCAGCTGTCGCGCGGATTGCGAATGCACCGACCAGTTCGTCACCAGCAGCGCGCGCGTCCCCGCGTAAAAGAAGGCACGACCAAGTCCGGATGCGGCCTCCGCGCCGGCGCCGGCGCCGGCACCGGTGTTGCAAGCCGACAGGATGACCCAGTCGGCATCGAGCTTGAGGCCGAGGATCTCCTCCATGGTCAGGAGGCCGTCGCCGCCCTCACCCGTCACCGTTGGCGAAGACAATGCGAGCGCCGGCTGGGTCAAACCGTTGAGCTCGCCCGGCACAAGGCCGTGGGTGGCAAATGCGAGGATCTTGAATCCGGAGAGGTTCATCGTCTTGACCGCGCTCTCGGTCGCGTTCTTACCGAGGAACAGCACCTTGGAAGGATCAGCCTGCAGCGCCAGCGCGATCGATTTGAGTTCGTCGGCCGTGTCGGGAAGGCGGGGCAAGAGGCCGAGTTCGGCGCTGTCGACGCCGTCGAGCTTCGGACTGTTGCGGCGCTTCAGCGGCATGCCGCGCGTGACGTTGCCGCCGACATCGGCGATCTGCACCTTTTCGCCGGCGCCTTCCGCCTCGGCCTGCTGATCCGTGTTGAAATAGGGATCGCCAAACGCCACGAGATCGCCGCGGCCGGGCTTGCCGGGCGGCAACTGCCGCAGCGTGCGCAAGGCGGCGGCCGAGGGGACCGTCGAGACGGCATGGGTTCGCGCAAGCCATGGCACGTTCCGATAGCCGACGAAGAGCGGATCCTCGTCCGCGGCCACCTCGGCGGGCGCCGTCGGCAACAGCGACAGCGGCAGCAGGCCGAGCGCGCCATTCGTGACCACGATCAAGTTCCTGGCCGGCTTCCATCCGCTCTCGACCGGCTTCAGCAACAGCTCGTAGAGCTCGTAGCCGAGCTTGAGATCAAACGGCGGAATGTCCGAGATCATCGCAGCCTGCGGCTCGAGCGCCTCGCGCAGCTTGCGGATCTTGGTCTCGACGTCGCCGATGCTGGCCTTGACGGCCGCGAACGCCACCGGCCCCGATTTCGGCACGGCCCAGACGAAGCTGCCATACTGCCCGAAATAGAACGACAGCATGGCCTCGTTCTCGGCCAGCGTCGCACGGATTTCGGCGACGGCCGGCGGCTTCGGCGAGACCAGATCGGCGTAGACCGGAAACTTCTGCTTGATCTCCTGGCGCGCCTTGTCGCGCTCGCCACGCAAGGCGACGATCGAGGCCTGGATCTGCTGCGCGCCCTTCTCGTCGCGCTCCGCCGAGGGAATGGCGAGAACGTTGGTGAGCGTGCCGAGCTGGGCGTTGACCTGCTTGGTGAGGTCCTGCTCCTTGCGCACGAGCTCGGCCAGCGCGGGATCCTTCGCCGCCGCACGCGCGCTGGAGGCGGCCAGCGCCTGCTGCACGGAGCGGCCGCGGATCGCGTCGGCCAGGCCAAACGTCTCCTCACCGATGCCGCTGCCGGTGCCTTCGGCCCGCGCCAGCAGCAGGAGGTAGCTCTCGACTATGTTCTGGAGCCGCTGGCTGCGCGCGGCCACGACGGTGGTGTTCTCGTCGTCGGCGTTCTCGTTTGCGTTCGCCATCATGATCGGGATGGCAGCCTTGAACTCCCGGATCGCGTCGGCATCGCGCCGCGCGCGCATCAAGCCGATTGCAAGCGTGCCGCGCGCCGACGCCGCATCGAAATGGTTCTCGCCGACCCGTCCGATCTGCTTCTTGACCAGTTGCTCGGCGGCGGCGATGCCGGCGTCGAGCTGGCCGGAATTGTAGAGCGCGAGAATGCGCGCCGGGTTGAGCTCGATGACCTGGCGGCGTTGCGGATCCCAATTGGCGACCGCCTTGTCGATCCGCGCAAACATGTCGCTGGCTTCGGCATTCTTGCGCTGGATGTTCAGGATGCCGGCAAGCTGCGAGAGCAGCTGCACGGTCGATTGCGAGTCGTCCGGCACGCCGACCGTCTTGTTGATCTCGAGCGCGACGCGGCCGAGCTGCTCGGCTTCGTCGTAACGGCCCTCGTCGACCAGGATTCCGGCCAATCCCATCACGTAGCGCGGCATGACCGGATTGTACTTGCCGGTGTCCTTCAGACGCGACAGCAGCGCCCGGCGCGCATCGACCTCCGCTTCGGCGAGCCTGCCCTGCCGGGCCTTCATGCGGGCCTCGCTCAAGACCATGTAGTCGATCGACTGCAAGACAACGGTTTCGGCGGGCGGATTTTCCGACTCCATCACGGCCTTCATGCCGGCGCGCTTGCGCTGCTCGGCCAGGCGATAGGAGGCTTCGGCTTCCTTGAATTGTCCGCGCGCCTCGAAGATCATGGCGCGGGTGCCCTCGATTTCCGCCTCCCAATTCTGCCCCATCCGCGCGTAGGAGGTGCGCCAGCCGGGAAGGCCGCTCGTGCGAGCCTCCTGGATGCCGGCCAAGCTGCGGCGCAGATAGCCCTCGGCTTGCGGCACATCACCCATTTGAATGAGAATGCCGGCGATCGAGCGATTGGCGTTGAACAGATACCCCTTCGCGCCCGGCATGGTGGCGACCTCGCGCAACTGCCTTTGCATGATCTCGAGCGCGCGCTTTGGATCGCCATTGGCCGAATATTGGATGGCGGCGAGCTGGGTCAGCCGACCCATCATGGCCGCGCTGATCGCGCCGCGTCCCACCTCGACGGCCTTGTTGGCGTCAGCGATGGACTCGGCAAGCCGCCCGAGCTGGGAGCGCGCATTCGCACGATCGAAATAGAACTGGGCGAGATCCTCGCGGGACTCCTTGCCGGTGGGCGCCGAATCCGCGTCCTGCTTCAGCTCAGCGATCAGCTTTTCGTTCGGCTTTTCGCTGTCGAGGATCGCGGTGATGTCGGAGATGGTGCGCGGCGGCGCGATGAAATCCTTCGGCAGCGCGGTCCCCGGCGCCAGCTTGGGCGCCTCCTCCTTCGGCGCCTCGACGGCGACATTGGCGCGTCCGTTCGCGGCATTGAGCGCGGCGAGCACGCAGGCATGGACCTGCGGTTTGGCCTTGGCGCGACAGCCCTCGATATCGGCACCAGCCCTGCGGCCTCCCTGGGCCTGCATGCACGCCTGCACGATCGGCTTGCCGACGGTCATCCGGCAGTTCTCGATCGCCGCCTCCTTGGTCAGTGCGGCGGCGGATCCGCTCGATCCGAGCAGGATGGCAAGGGCGAGCAACTTTCGCAGGGGCGTGAAATTTCGACGGGCGTCAAGCGGCATCGCGGAATTGATGCTCATCTCAAAAGACCTTCGTGCAAATTGACTTGGTATAACGGCACAATCCTATCGCGATGGCTTGGGAGAACAAGCACCATTCGGAGCGGTTCGACCATTTGCTGAACCGCGCGGGCCGCGGCCGACACAGGTTCCCGGAACGCCCGCCCCGGTAGTGTATTAACATCATCCTCGCCAAGGTTGTTGGTGCGTCCGCGATCACGGCCGCTCGGGATGGCCGCTCGACCCGACGCCGAGACGGTCGCAACCGGATGCGTCGGCTCCGCAAGCCCGGCGGAGTGGAGCGCGCAAGTTCTCACGCGCGAACGCCGCACATTCCTGCCGGTTATGGTCTCCTGAAAACTTGCAATTGGACGCAGGTCCGGCGGCCAAGCTACTCGCATCCCCGAAGCACGGCTCCAAAACCGTGATGGCACCGATCCATCGCCGCATGCTTCGACAGGGAGAAAACTCGTGTCATCTCACGCTCACGCGGAGGCCGGCGCGCACGCGCCCCGATCGCTGGAGGCGATGCTGAGGGCGATCGGCGTTCCCCTCGCCGTCGTCGTCGCGGCCGCCATCTGGCTCAGCCCCACCCCGGAGACGCTGTCCTTGCAGGGCCACAAGGCGCTGGCGCTGTTCGGGGGCATTTTCGTGCTCTATCTGACCGAAGCGATACCGCTCGCGATCGCGAGCCTGATGGTCGTTCCGCTTGCGGTGCTGACCGGAACGGCCCCGCTGCGGACTGCGCTCGACGGCTTCTCCGCCTCGCCGGTGTATCTGATCGTCGGCGCCTTCATCCTCGCGACCGCAATGGTGAAGACGCGCCTTGCCGAGCGGATCACCTACATCATCCTGGCGCGCTTCGGCAGCGAGCCGACACGGATCACGCTCGGCGTGACGCTGGTCAATATCGCCCTCGCCTTCCTCGTGCCGTCGTCGACGGCGCGCACGGCAATCCTGCTGCCGGAATGCCTCAGCATCCTGACGATCTTCGGAGCCGGCGCGCGCTCGCCGTTTGCGATCAACCTGCTCCTCACCTTGACGATGACGAACGCGACGATCGGCGCCGGTGTGCTGACGGCCACGGTGCCGAATCCCGTCACGGTCGAGTTCGTCGCCAAGACGAGCGGCCACACCATCACCTATGCCGAATGGCTGCTCTATGGATTCCCGCCGGCGCTGGCGATGACCCTGTTCACCTGGTGGGTGATCCAGCGGGTGTTTCCGCCGGAATTCAAAGCCGGTCACGAGCAGGCCGACGCACGGATAACGCAGAATCTCGCCGCGATGGGCCGGATGACATCCGCCGAATGGCGCGCGCTGACCGTGTTCGTCCTTGTGACCTGCCTCTGGGCGACGCAGGGTCTGACCGGACTGGACACGACCGTCGTCTGCCTGATGGGGGCCTGCCTCCTGTTTCTGCCGCGCTTCGGCGTGATGGACTGGAACGATGCCAACAAAGGCGTCTCCTGGCAGGTGCTGCTGATTGCGGGCGGCGGCGTCTCGCTCGGCGACATTCTGCTGAAGACCGGCGCCGCCAACTGGCTGGCGAATTCGATCTTCCACGCGCTTGGCCTCGCCGGTGCCTCGGCGCTGGTCGTCATCGTGGTCGTGATGTTCATCGTGCAGTTCATGCATGTGATGTTCGTCGGCACGACCGCCATGGCGACCGCCCTGCTGCCGATCATCCTGGCAATGGCGACGACTGCGGGCGTCAACCCGGTCGCGCTGGCGCTGCCGGCCGGCATGATCATCGGCGGCTACCCGCTGCTGATGTTCTACAACACCCTGCCGAACATCCTCGTCTACGGCACCGGCCGGCTTCGCGTCGAGGACTTTCCGAAAGTCGGCGTGATCGTCTGCATCGTCGCCTGCCTGCTCTATGCGCTGTGCGCCGCGACCTGGTGGCACTGGCTCGGCCTCGTCTGAGCTCTCGAACAGTTTCGTCATCCGGAGGACACCACATGACATTGCCCCTCGCCGGCATTCGCATCCTCGATCTCTCCAACGTGCTGGCCGGTCCGTTCTGCGGCTATCAGCTTGCGCGTCTCGGCGCCGAGGTCATCAAGGTCGAGAATCCAAAGGGCGGCGATCTGGCGCGCCGGCTCGGCGCTGATCCGGCCATGGCGAAGAACCTGATGGGGCTGTCCTTCGTCGCGGTGAACGCGGACAAGCAATCCGTCGCGATCGATTTCAAGGCCGACGAGGGCAAGGAGATTTTCCTGCGCCTCGTCGAGACGGCGGACGTCGTGCTGGAGAATTTCCGCCCGAAGGTGATGGAGCGGCTGGGGCTCGGCTACGAGGTGCTCGCAAGGCGCAATCCGCGCATCGTCTATTGTGCGATCTCGGGCTTTGGACAGGACGGCCCCTGGGCGGGCCGGCCCGCTTACGATCAGATCGTCCAGGGATTGTCCGGCGTCATGAGCGTCACGGGCGACGCCGAGACCGCGCCCTTGCGCACCGGCTTTCCGATCGCCGACACCATTGCGGGCCTCACCGCATCGTTTGCGATCACGGCGGCGCTGGTCGAGCAGCGCCAGAGCGGGCGCGGGCGGAAGATCGACGTCTCGCTGCTCGAATCGACCCTGGCCGCCATGGGCTGGGTGGTTTCCAATCACCTCAACGGCAATGTCGATCCGCAGCCGATCGGCAACGAGAATTTCACGGCGGCTCCGTCCGGCACGTTTGCGACCGGCTCCGGGCCGCTCAACATCGCGGCCAACGAGCAGAAGCAGTATGAGGCGCTCTGCGACATCGTCGGAAAGCCCGAGCTGAAGTCCGATCCGCGGTTCAGCGAACGGCAGTCGCGCAAGGACTATCGCGTTGCCCTGAAGCGCGAGCTCGAAGCCGCCCTCGCCGCCAAATCCGCCGCCGAATGGGAGACGCTGTTCAACGCCAAGGGCGTTCCGGCGGGCTGTGTCCTGAGCGTGCCGGAGGTGCTGAAGGAAGAGCAGATCGTCGGCCGCAAATTCGTGGAGCATCTGAATGCGACAGTGACCGGCGGACAGACGATGCGGGTCACCCGACCCGGCTTCCGGCTCGAGACCGACTATCCGGAGCCGTCGCCACCACCGAGCCTCGGCCAGGACACCGAGAGATGGCTCAGGCAGCTCGGCTTCGCGGACGGCGAGATCGCAGCACTCGGCCAACGCGGCGTCGTCGCCTTCGACAACCGGCCGACGGTGAAAGAGACCGTCAAGATGCCGGACCTGAAGGCGCGCGCCGAAACTTCAAGCACGTAAGAGGACAGATTCCATGACCGATCAAGGCTCCGCAGACCTGCTGCAAAAGGCCACCCAATGGTGGTCGACCGACATCATCGACATGAAGCCCGGCGTGATCCGCTTCCGCGGCTTTCCGATCGAGCAGTTGATCGGCCGGGTGTCGTTTCCGCAGATGATATGGCTGATGCTGAGGGGCGATCTGCCCTCGCCCGAGCAAGGCGCGCTGTTGGAAGCAGCACTGGTCGCCGCCGTGGACCACGGTCCGCAGGCGCCGTCGATTGCGATCGGGCGGATGGCCGTGACATGCGGCCTTCCCCTCAACGGCGCGATGGCCTCGGCCATCAACGTGCTCGACGACATTCATGGTGGCGCCGGCGAACAATGCATGGAGCTGTACGCCGACATCGCGAAGCGCCAGGACGCGGGCGTCGAACTGACGACCGCTGTCGAACAGGGCCTCGACGCCTTCATCGCGGCGAACGGAAAGATCGTACCGGGGTTCGGGCATCGCTTTCATCCGCTCGATCCCCGCTCGCCGCGACTGCTCGCACTGGTCGACAGCGCGCGCACGAACGGGGTCGTGTCCGGCCGCTTCGCCGAGATCGGCCGCGGCGTCGAAGCGGCGATGCAGCAGCGCAAGGGCCGGACGATTCCGATGAACATCGACGGCGCTACCGCCGTGATCTATTCGGAGCTGGGCTTTGCACCTGCGCTGGGGCGCGGCCTGTTCATTCTCTCGCGCTCGGTCGGTATCCTTGCCCATGCGTGGGAGCAATCGCAGCAGGGCGGCCGCATCAAGGGCCCGATGCCGCCGGGCATCCCCTATCGCTACACCGGCCCCGCTCCGCGGGATTTCGCCAAGTGACGTCATCCCAAGTGACGTCATCCCAGGCAGCAGGCGGCAACTATCTCGCCGTGCGGCCTGATTGGCTGGCGCGCGGTGTCGAGGAGGCGCTCGAACCCGAGCTGCCGATCATCGACGCCCATCATCATCTCTGGGACCGGCCGAACTGGAGATATCTGTTCGACGAATATCACGCCGATATCGCAGCAAGCGGCCACATCATCACGGCCAGCGTTTTCATGCAGTGCCAGGCGATGTACCGCGCCGATGCCCCCGCCGCGATGCGCGTCGTCGGCGAGACCGAATTCGTCAACGGTGTCGCGGCCATGAGCGCGAGCGGCCAATACGGCCCGCGGCAGCTTTGTGCCGGGATCGTCGGCCATGCCGATCTGTGTCTCGGCGATCGGGTCGCTTCTGTGCTGGAGGCTCACGTCGCCGCGGCACCCGGACGATTCCGCGGCATCCGGCACATCACGGTGTGGGATGCCGACCGAAGCCTGATGAACCCGCTGAGCGCCGGCCCGCCCGGCTTGCTCGGCGACAGCACATTCCGCGCGGGCTTTGCGCGACTGGCACCCCTTGGGCTCGTGTTCGACGCGTGGCTGTTCCATCCGCAAATCGGCGAGCTGACCGCGCTTGCGCGTGCCTTTCCGCGGACGACGATCGTGCTCGATCATCTCGGCGGCATCGTGGGGATCGGCGCCTACAGGGACCAGCGCAAGGACATTTTCGCCGCATGGTCGCGTGCCATCCGCGAACTCGCAGCTTGCGACAATGTCTGCGTCAAGCTCGGCGGTCTCGGCATGCGCATCAACGGATTCGGCTTCGAGACCCATGACGTCCCGCCGTCCTCGGAAACGCTCGCCTCAGCCTGGCGTCCTTACATCGAGACTTGCATCGAGGTGTTCGGCGCGCAGCGATGCATGTTCGAAAGCAATTTTCCGGTCGACAAGGGCTCTTATGGATATGGCACCGTGTGGAATGCGTTCAAACGCCTGACGCGTCACGCCGGCCAGAGCGATCGCATGAACCTGTTCAGCGCGACTGCCGCGCGCGTTTATGGACTCGCTCCGTGCGGTTGACCACGATGGTCGGCTTGGCTGCCGCGCCATCCGTCATGCCAGGCAACGTGACCTGTTCGAGGAAGTCGCGCCCCTTGGATTTGAGCAGGCCGACGACGCGCTGCGCGGCGGGAGAGAGATAACCGTCGCGGCGGGTGACGAAGCCGAGCGGCCGACGCATTGTCGTGGTGTCGATCATCAACCGGTCGAGCTGGGTGCCCAGCCGAAGCGGATGCAGGTTTCGCGTCGACGTGAAGCTGAGCAGCGCCGTATCGGCGATCAGCTTCGGCAATGTCGTGATCGAGTTGGTCTCGATCTGGACATTGGGCGGCGGCAGGCCATGCGCCTCGAAGACGTTGTCGAGCCATTGCCGCATCGCCACGGTGCGGGCCGGCAGCACCCATTTCGCGGCGACGAGATCCTCGATCGCGAGCCGTTGGCCGCACAACGGATGGTCCTTTGCCGCGACGACGACGACGTCGTCCATGCCGAAGGCTTCGTGCGCGAATTCCTGCTCGTCGGAGGGAAGGATCGGACCGATGGCAACGTCGAGGATTCGTTCGCGAAGCGCCGCCCTAACCACGCCGCTCATGCCGATCTGCACTTCGATCGCAAGCCCAGGCGCATCCGCAATGATGGCGCGGCAGATCTGCGGCAGCAGGTACTCGCCCATCGTCGCGCCGCAGCCAATCCCGACGCGTCCGGCGGTGCCGGCGGCAAAATCAGTCACCTCACGCAGCGACTCCTCCATGGCCTCGCGCATGCGGCGCGCGCGTGCGAGCAGCACCTCGCCGACGCGCGTGAGGGTGATGCCGCGTCCGGTCCGCTCGAACAGATCGGCCCCGACTGCATCCTCAAGACGCTGGATGCATTTGGTCAGAGCGGGCTGGGTGCGTCCGAGCTTGTCGGCGGCCCGGCCCATATGGCCGAGATCAGCGATCACCTCGAAATAAGTGAGGTCGCGAAGGTCCACCTCTTCCTCCCGGTTATCGATTCCAAAACATTAGCGATTGGACCATCGTCCGCTCGGTCTGGCATGCCTGAACCTAACACAGCCGGGCTCCCCAGGGGTAACCGGCCTGGATGCATGGGAGGTTTGGCGCATGACCGAGATCACGGCCAATGGATCGTTCACGGACGGCAGTCCGGATGCAGCACTGCTCGCAAGCGCCATTTCCAAAAACACCTGGCGGCTGGTCCCGCTGCTGGGCCTCGCCTATCTCTTCAACTATCTCGACCGCACCAGCGTCGGCTTTGCTGCGCTGCAAATGAACAAGGATATCGGGCTGAGCGCCACGCAATTCGGCTGGGGCGCCGGCATCCTGTTCTTCAGCTACTGCCTGCTGGAAGTCCCCAGCAACATGATGATGTACCGGTTCGGCGCGCGGCGCTGGCTGGCACGCATCATGATCACCTGGGGCCTCGCTGCCGCTGCGACCGCGTTTGCGACGGGCCCCTACAGCTTCTATGTGATCCGCTTCCTCCTCGGTGTGTTCGAGGCCGGCTTCTTTCCAGGTGTGATCTGGTACATCTCGATCTGGTTTCCGGAAAAGAACCGCACCAGCGTGCTGGCCCTGTTCATGGCGGCAACGCCGCTCTCCTCGCTGCTCGGCAGTCCGATCTCGGCGGCCCTGCTCGGCATGGATGGTTTCTGGGGCTTTGCGGGCTGGCAATGGATGTTTCTGATCGAGGGACTTCCGGCCTGCGCGCTCGGTGTTCTCTGCCTGGTTCTGCTTGCCGATACGCCCGAGCAGGCCAGGTGGCTAACGCCGGCCGAGCGACACGCGCTCCTGTCCGCGCTTGCCGGCGACAAGCACGACAAGCCCAAGAAGGATCTGTGGGCCGCGATGAAAGACACGCGGGTGCTGATGCTCACCGCGATCACCTTCGCCTTCACGATCGGCTCCTACGGCATCGGCATCTGGCTGCCGCTGATCCTGAAAGGCCACGGCCTCAGCAACATGGAAGTCGGCTGGCTCTCGGCCATTCCCTACCTGTTCGCGACGATCGGCATGCTGCTCTGGGCACGTCTGGTCGATCGGAAAGGGCAGAAGATCTACAACCTCATGGCCGCGCTGATCCTCGGTGCCCTCGGCCTTGCGCTGTCCGTCGTCTTCACCTCGCTCATTCCGGCGCTCGCCTGCCTGACGCTGGCACTGGTCGGTACGATCTCCGCGCGGACGGTGTTCTACACCATCCCGCAGGGCTTCCTGACGGGTGCGCTGCGGCCGGCGGCATCGCGTTCATCAACTCCGTCGGTGCGTTCGGCGGCTTCGTCGGTCCCTACATGGTCGGCTTGCTGAAGGATACGACAGGCTCCTTCAACGCCGGCATGATCGGAATGGCCGTGATCCTGCTGGTCGCGACCGGCATTGCCGGCGCCCTCAGGCTGGTGACCCAGAGGATATGAGCGTGGCGATGCGCCGTTAGCCCTTCGACACCACCGCGCGGCCATAGGCCGGCTGCGACTGAACCGGGGGATTGGCGGTTTGCGCTGCGAGTTCGCCGATCAGCCGATCGGCATCCGCGGCCATGGCGTCGGGCGCCTGGATCACCAGACGCTCCAGGGCAAAGCGATAGGACGAGACGCGCTGCTCCAGCGACAGCTGCACCCACTGGATGATCAGCGAGTTCTCCTGCATGCGTGCGACGGCATCGTCCTTTTCCTGCGGCGACAGCGCCGAGACGCGCGCCATGCTGGCCTCGCGCTTCTTGTCGAGATCGATGACGCGGATGGCCGAGGCAAAGAACGGTTCAAAACGCGTGATGTCGTTGCGCACGTCCTCGATCAGCTGCGCATAGCGTGAAGAATGCGAGCGATGCGGTTCGTCGATCAGCGTGCGCCCGTACATGGTGCGGTCGAACACGATCTTCTGGCGCCACGGCGACGGCAGGGCCTTGTAGTCGCCGAACACGCTCTTCCAGGCCGGGCGCGACAGCGGAGGCTCGATCATGGGATAGGCGAGGTCGCGAAGCTGGCGCTCCTCGTCGGTCAATTGGAATTGCGAAGCCTTGAGGCCGAGGCTACCCGTGGCCTCGAGGCCGAGCCAGCGATGCATGTCGTCGCTGCGCATGTCGGCACGGGTCCGTCCGAAATCGCCGCCGCTGCAGCCGGCAAGCGTCGCGCCCACCGCTGCGAACAGGATGGCCGATACGATCGTGCGAATCTGGCGGATGAATTCCGGCATTGCAAAAGCCGGAGCCTAGCGGCGACGACGACGGCGCCCCGGCGCTGTGCCCGCTTCCGGTCCGCGATCGCCGCTGGTTTCGTCCGCGTCGCGCTCGATGCGGATGACGGGAAGGATCAAAATCGTCCCCATGTCCGCGCGCGGTGTGACATCCCCCGACGAGCCCACCCGGCGACCGGCCGGAAATTCGATGATGGTCCCCATGTCAGCTCTCTCAATTGCCGCGCGACAAAATGCGCCCCTGCAACATGGGGGTCATTAGGATCAGTTTATGGTTAACGGGATGTAAACAAAGGTTTCGGACCGTAGCCGCACGGGCCGGCCCGTGCGTCCCGCGGCGACACGAAACGGCTGAAATGAGCGGGTTTGCTTCACACTTCGTTTTCCTTAAGGAGCCTTTAAAGGAACCCCTGATAGGCTGAGGCAACAGTCTTTTCCAAGTTGCGTACGCCTCCATGACCAAGTCGCTGTTTCCCGGATTCGACGGGCTGATGACACTCTCCCGCCGCGAGGGCGTCGACGTTCGCCCGACGCTGCTGCGGGTGCTGACCGACCTCTATGTCCAGGCGCCCACCCACAGCGAGGACGAGCAGCGGCAGTTCATCGAGCTCGCCACGCGGCTGATCGACCAGGTCGACGATGCGACGCGCGCCTCCGTCAAGGCGAAGCTTGCGATCTATCCGCAGACGCCGGTCCCGGTGCTGCAGAAGCTCGGGCTGGTCGCGGCGCAAGAAGGCCGCAGGGTGCCGCTCGCACGCGAGATCCCGCGTGCCGCCATCGCCCCCTCGCCTGCCCGCACACCGACCGACGCGGAAGCGCGCATGGCCGCCAACATGGCGATGCAGCCGAAGGAAGCGGCCGAGATCCACGACATGTTCTTCGGCGCCGATGCGAGCCAGCGCGCGCTGATCCTGCACAATCTGGCGCAAACGCCGCTGAAGGCCGCGCCGCGGATTCCGAGCGTGCACACCAGGCGCGCGATCCAGATCCTGGAGATGGCGGCGATCGCGGGCGATATCGAGAGTTTCACCTACGAACTCGGCGATACCCTGATCCTGCCCTCGCGGGTCGCAGCGCAGATCGTCGACGATGCCGGCGGCGAGGCACTTGCAGTGGCCGCCCGCGCACTCGACATGCCGAGCCCGAACTTCCAGCGCATCCTCTTGTTCTTCAAGCCGGCGATCGGCAATTCGGTGGATTCGGTCTACCGGCTGTCGCGGCTCTACGACCGCCTCAGCGACCGCTCCGCGCTGGTGATGCTCGCCGCCTGGCGCGGCTCGACGCTCGCCGTCACGCGCGCAAAGTACCAGCCGTCGCTGCATGACAGCGAGCGGCAGCGCGCCCGCGGCGCAGCCGGCCAGTCACGGCCGGGCGTGCAGCCCGGGTCGAGCCCGGCGGTGCGGACGGGCTCAGGCGGATCGTCGGAGCGGTAACGCTCGCCTTCAGTGCAAAATTGCTGCGCAATGTTGTCACGAGTTCCTCGCAATGACGGTGAGGCGGCAGTTACGTTTTCGCCAACTCGAGGAAATGCCGTCCTGCGCGGTCCTCGGTTTCCACGATCCAGGCATCCGGGTCGAAGCGGAGCTCCTTGGTCAGGCGCTCTTCCACGGCAGGCTCAGGTACCGGCTGCGGCGCGATCGGTACGAAGAGCCGATCGACCGGCCGCCCCTCGTCATAGACGGTCTGCGGCGCCGGCGTGTAGAGCATCGCGTTGCCGTCGAGCAGCGACACCTTCACGAACACAGCCCCCGCCTCCTCGGCACCGCGACGGCGCACGGCGCCGAACACGCCCTCGGTCTGGCACCGGCGCAGGTAGGCTGAGACCCAGATGTTTGATTTCAAACGCATGCGTGCACGATAGGCCAGCGCTGCAAGCAGCACCAGCCTTCAGGCTTCAAGACGCGATGACGTTTATTCGACGGGGTGGCCGATCGCGGCGGCGAGCTCACGCAGCAGGCGGTCCGACACCTGGCCGGTGAC
This sequence comes from Bradyrhizobium sp. CCGUVB14, assembly GCF_024199935.1. Classification (NCBI taxonomy): domain Bacteria; kingdom Pseudomonadati; phylum Pseudomonadota; class Alphaproteobacteria; order Hyphomicrobiales; family Nitrobacteraceae; genus Bradyrhizobium; species Bradyrhizobium sp. CCGUVB14. Next base: position 3,775,958 of record NZ_JANADS010000001.1, on the reverse strand, counting down.
GGGCATCTTGTGCTGGCGCTCGAAGGTCTGGATCGCCGACTGGGTCTCGCCGCTCATCGTGCCCGTGATCTTCAAATTCCCATAGCCGTATTCGGACAGCGCGCGCTGCACGCCGGCGAGGCGACGCGCCGCCGGGCTCTGCTGCGTCGGGATCGGCGCCGGCGGACGTGCGACGGCCACCGCGGACGGTGCCGGCGTGGGTGTCGTGGCCTTGATGACCAGATTGGTCATGGGATCGCCCGCGCGCGGCGGCGTCGAGGCCGTCGTCTCGGCGGGCTTCTCCGGCACCTTCTCGGCCGGTTTCGGCTCGACGCGAAACTCGGTTGCTTTCGGCTCGAGCGGCGACGTATCGGCCCCGACAGGACGCGGACGCGGCATGGGATTGGAGAGCGGCACCGACGACGGCGCGGGAAGATTGATCACGGTGCCGAACATCGGCGCCGGGTGCCGGCCGGTCTGGAGGAACAGCGCATTGGCAACGATGGCGCTGATCGCGGCGACGGCGACGAGGCCGGCCAGCGTGTCCTTCGGGCTGTGCAAGAGCACGCGCAGCACGAGGTTGCGCTCGGTCTCGACGTCCACGACCGCGGCCTTGGCACCACGGCGGCGCGGAGCGGCTTCGTCCTTTGCAGGCTTTCTAGGCACTTTTCTTCACCAGAGCAGGTTGGTCCTGAGGTCGGTCTTGAATCTGTCGGTCTTGAGTCTCTTGGCGCAGCGCCGGCGTCAGCGTCGCGATCTTGCTCTCCGCCGGCTTGGCTTGCGGCGGCGTGTAGACCAGCGGCAGCTTGACGGTGACTGCGGTCCCCTCGCCGAGCTTGCTTTGTACCGTCAATTCGCCGAGATGCAACGCCACGAGGCTCTTCACGATGGAAAGGCCGAGGCCGGTGCCCTCGTGACGGCGCTCATAGGTCTTGCCGCATTGGAAGAACGGCGCGCCGATGCGCTTGAGATCGTCAGGCGCAATCCCGACGCCGGTATCGCTGATGCGCAGTGTGAGCTGCGAGGCGGATGCAGCGGCCGCCACGGTGACCTGGCCGCCGCGCTCGGTGAACTTGACGGCATTGGCGACGAGGTTGAGCACGATCTGCTTGAAGGCTCTGGGATCGCCGGTCATGACGGGCAGATCCTGCGGCGCGTCGGTGATGAGATCGATGCCGTTCTCGCGCGCCTTGAGCGCGAGCAGATTGCAGCAATGCATCAGCGAGGCGCGCGGTGCGAACGGCTCCGACGCAATCTCGAAATTGCCCGACTCCATCTTCGACATGTCGAGAATGCCGTTGACGACCGACAGCAGGTGCTGGCCGGAGGCGTTGATCAGCTCGGCATATTCCTTGCGCTGGGGCGCGCCCAGCATCAGGGTCTGCTCCTGCGCGATCATCTCGGAGAATCCGATGATGGCGTTGAGCGGCGTGCGCAGCTCGTGGCTCATGGTGGCGAGGAAGCGCGTCTTGGCGGCGTCGGCGGCTTCCGCCGCGCTGCGCGCCTGATCGAGCGCCTGCTCGGACAGCTTGCGATCGGTCACGTCGCGCATGACGCCGACGACTTCGGCCTCGCGCGTGAGATCGCCGCCCGGATGCTGATCGAGCGGCCGGCAGCGCATCTCGACCCAGATGAAATCGACCTGACCGCGCTCGGAACCATCGGGCTCCCGGCGCAGCCGGAACTCGACGCTGCGCACGTCGCCGCGCGCGGCATCGGACAGCGCAGTGAGATAGGCCGGGCGGTCGGCGACATGGACGCGATCGAACAGGCCATGGCCGAGCAGCTGCGCGACCGGCATGCCGAGCATGGCTTCGGCGGCCTGCGAGATGAATTGCACCGCGCCGTTGCGCTGATGCCGCGAGATCACGTCGCTCATGTTGCGCGCCAGCAGGCGATAGCGTTCCTCCTCGCGCGACAGCAACGTGACGCTGGTACGCGCGAGCGACTCGGCGCCGAAGGCAAGGCCCGCGGCATAGAGCGTCGCGGAAGCGACGCCGAACGCCATCATCGCGCTGCGCTCGGGGGCGCTGAGGTCGCCGGCCGGCAGCCAGCCGAGCTGAGTGACCAGGATCAACAGGCCCGCGCAGGACAACGCGAGCAGCGAGGCAAAGGCTGCGACGCGGCGCGAGGCCGACAGCGCGGCTTCGAGGGGAACCACGACCAGCCAGATCGCCGCGAATGATTCGATACCGCCGGTGGTGGCGGCGATCGCCATGATCAGGCCGGCGAGCGCCAGCGACGACAGCACATGGGCGCCTTCATAGCGGCCGGTGCGCGACAGGAACCAGGACAGCATGATCGGCGCGATCAGCCAGGCAAAGGCAGCGACCTCGATCGCGCTCGGCGCGCCACGCAGCACCAGATAGACAGGAAATGCGGCAAAGGCGGCCAGGCTTCCGAGAAGCCGCGGCGCCATGAAAGCCCGATGGCGCGCTCGCGTCAGCGCATCGTAACGCGCGGAGGGATGCAGCAGCGCATCGAGACAATCGCGGATGATACTCAAAACTGTCACGGGTCTCGCGCTTCGGCTCAATCGTCGTTGAAGACGTGCCGGAACGCCTCCTTGTCGTTGAGCCAACGTGTCAGAGCGACCTTAAACGAGTGCTAAGGCGATCCGGCCTGCGGCCCGACACCGCGTCATCGCGGAGATTTTTAGGCGATTTGGCGATGTCATCATCGCGGATGGTGAACACAGGGTTTCGCCGTCCCTTTCATGGTTTCGAATTGGTGGACGCGCGGGCGGCCGGAACACCAATGGCCCAGCCATCAATCGAAAATTTACGAGACCTCCAATCGGGAAGATTTTTGCGTAAATTTTCCGCGAATTAAGCGGAAGGCAATCACTTGCGATTTATCGAGAGTTGCTAGGTCCGACACCTCGCGGGGATCGCCGCGGCGGGATCTAACATACAGGTCGATTAGATGCGCTTTCTGCTCCGCATCACATTCTGGCTCGGGCTGGTGCTGGTGCTCCTGCCGCGGGACAAGACGCACGAATCGGACAAGCTGCCGCAGATCGGCGCTGCCGACGCGGTGCAGGCTGCGACCGCGGCCGTCTCCGACATGAGCCAGTTCTGCAAGCGCCAGCCGGCGGCCTGCGAGGTCGGCGGACAGGCCGCCACCATCATCGGCCAGCGAGCCCAGGACGGCGCGAAGAAGATCTACCAGATCATCAACGACAAAAAAGAGCAGATCGAGAAGAACGAAAAGACCGACAAGAAGGCGCCCGACCACACCGGCTCGATCACGGTCGCCGGTGAAGGCGATGCAGCCGCGACCGAAGCGCCGCGCGACACGCTGACCCAGGACGATCTCGCGCTGGAATGGCGCGGTCCGGAAGCCGCGAATTAGGCCCCAAATCCTATCGATTTCGACGTCCCGCGTGCCTATATTGGGAGAACGCGGGAACCACGGGCCATCAATGACGACGATTGACGAGATCAGGGACAATTTCGAGCTTCTGGACGACTGGGACGACCGTTACCGGTACGTCATCGAGCTCGGCCGCACCCTGGAACCGATGCCCGAGGCGGAGCACTCGGCCGAGAACAAGGTGAATGGCTGCGTCAGCCAGGTCTGGCTCCAGAAGCTGGTCGATCGCGGCAATGGCGCGCCGATCCTGAAGTATCGCGGCGACAGCGACGCGCATATTGTGCGCGGGCTGGTCGCGATCGTGCTCTCGCTCTATTCCGGCCGCACGCCGCAGGAGATCCTCGATACCGATGCGATTTCCGTGTTCAACGAGTTCGGCTTCCGCGACCATCTGACGCCGCAGCGCTCCAACGGCCTGCGTTCGATGGTCGAGCGGATCAAGACCGACGCGAAAGAGGCGCTCGCGGAAGCGTCGTAGCTCCGCATGATGAGCTGCCGTAGGGTGGGCAAAGCGAAGCGTGCCCACGTTCTGAGTGCGATTGATGAGAATTCGTGGGCACGGCGCTTTGCGCCTTTGCCCACCCTACGACACTAAGCGCTACGCTACTTCCCCTTCTTCCGCTGCTGCTGTCCCAGGCCCATCTTCTTCGCCAGCTGCGAACGCGCCACCGCGTAGTTCGGCGCGACCATGGGATAGTCGGCCGGCAGGCCCCATTTCTCGCGATATTGCTCGGGCGTCATGCTGTACTGCGTGCGCAGATGGCGCTTCAGCGACTTGAAGCGCTTGCCGTCTTCCAGGCACACCAGATAGTCGGGCGCGATCGACTTCTTCAGCGAGACTGCGGGCTTTGCCGGTTCGAGCGGCGCTTCGACGCGACCCGACGACACCCGCGTCAACGCACCGTGCACCTGGCTGATCAGGTTCGGAATCTCGGCGGCCGGCGTCGGGTTGTTGCTGACATAGGCCGAGACGATGTTCGCCGTCAGCTCGATGAAATTTTTGGCCCCGGCATCGGACATGGGCTCGACCTCTCTCCAATGACTCCGTCGCGACTGCATTGGCGGCGGTGAAGTATTCTCTGTCAACAATACGTTTGGCCGAAATAGGACGACTGGAAAATATGAACCGATTACTGATCTCGCGACAAAAACTGCGAGACTCTACTTGGATCCAGCGGGGCTTCAGCCGCCGCGCTGGTCGAGATGGGCGCGCAGTTCGTCGATCGAGGCAAAGCGCATCATGCCCTCCGGCATTTGCGCCTCGATCGAGCCGTCGGAATAAAGCGAATAGGCCATGCCGTCGACGATGCCGGATTTGAGCACCGTCACCTGCGACTGTTCGACCGGCGGCGGCTCGGGTGCAGGCGGAGGTGCGGCGGGCTGAGGCGCAGCAGGCTGAGGTGCAGCGGGCTCGAAGGTCGACGCCGGCCGCGGCGGCGGCGGGCGACGCGCCGCGGGTGGCTCCGGCGGCCGTGCACGGTCAGCCTTCGGCCAGGCATCGTCGAAGCTCGCGGGCGGAGCTTCTGATGCGGCCGGCTCCGCGGGCTCGGCATGTGGTTGCGGCGGCAGACCGTCCGCGGCCTTGGCCTCGGCACGCTCACGCTCCTTGCGCGAGCTCGAGGCGAACATCAGGTTGCGGCGACGTGGTGCCTCCGGAGCGGCGGGCGGGGGCGGAGGCGGCGCTTCCGGCTCGGCCGGTGCCTCGACCCGCGGTCGCTCGCGCACTGGCGCTTCGGCCTGCCAAGGCGGCGCAGCGGGCGATGGCTGCGGCTCGACGCGCGCCGGCGGCAGTTCCAGCGCAGACGCACCCGGTGCAGTGGGCGCAGCGAGGCCCGGCGGCAGCACCGGCCTCACGCGAACCTCCGACGCTGCAGCCGTTCCGGCCAGCCGGCGGGCAATGCCTTGCAGCTCCAGCAGCACGATGTAGAGGCCGACCAGTAACATTCCGGAGCAGACGCCGATCACGCCGCTCGTTATGAGCGTGCTGCCGAGGCTGAAATCCCTGATCGAATAGCCAAAAGCGATCGCAAGGAGGCCCGCCACCACGGCGAAAATCCCTGCAATCAACAAAGCCAAGCTCATCGAACACACCCCCGGCCGTGCACCCACGCACGACACCCGTTACGCCACGATACCGTCATACTGCGTTCCTCGCCAACGACCAATTGCCCGCACCGTTCCTAAAGGGAAGGATATCAGGGACTTATTCACATTCCCTTCAGCAACGGTCCGCTAGCTGTGATGTGCTCCGAGTTTCTGGAAATTGCTGCGTCGCATCAGGAATTTAGCCATAATGCCCAATTACTTGGTAATGGAACTGCGCTATAGGGATTCCGGGGAGCAGGCCCGCGCGCACCAGCAGGGCCAAGAGGGGATTCCGGGTCACCAATAGCCATGACATCCATCACGACTTCGGCGATCGACACGCCCCTCGGGCGCTCGGTTGAACGGACTTGCGACGATCTCGCCATGCTGGTGCTGGCTGCCGTCGCCGTCATCGCAGGCCTGACCTTCCGCGACTACGGGCTCGGCTGGGACGATTACACCCATGCCGAGTATGCCGACCTGCTGCTGCGCATGTACGGTTCCGGCTTCCGGGATACGTCCGCACTCTCCTTCGCCAACCTCTATATGTATGGCGGCGGCTTCGACATGGTCGCAGCCCTGCTGCACAAGATTCTCCCGCTCGAGCTGTTCGAGACGCGACGCCTGGTCGGCGCGATCGTCGGCGTGATCGGTCTTGCGGTCACCTGGCGGCTCGGCCGCCGCGTCGCCGGACCGCTGGCGGGCCTCGCCGCACTCTTGCTGCTGGCGCTCTGCCCGATCTTCTACGGCCACATGTTCATGAACCCGAAGGATGCGCCCTTCGCGGTGGCCATGATCATCCTGATGCTCGGCCTGGTCCGGCTCGCCGAGGAATATCCAAACCCTTCGCCGCGCACGATCCTGATCGTCGGCCTGGGTGCCGGCCTGTCGATCGGCTGCCGCATCCTCGGCGGCCTCGCGCTGGTCTACGCGATGGCCGGCTTCATGCCGTTGTTGCTGGAAGAGCTGCGCACCGAGGGCGCGCGCGAGGCGATCAGGCGTTTCGCCCATGTCGTCTACGTGCTGCTGCCTGGGCTGGCATTCGGCTATCTCGTGATGGGCCTGATCTGGCCGTGGTCGATCATGGAGCCCGGCAATCCCTTCGAGGCGCTGACCTATTTCTCGCATTTCTTCGAGAAGCCCTGGAAGGAGATGTTCGACGGCGCGATCGTGTCGGTTCCCGACATGCCCTGGTCGTATCTGCCGACGCTGTTCGCGCTGCAGCTGCCCGAAGTGATGCTGGTGTTCATGGCCGGCGCCGTGTTCAGCACCTTCGCGATGCTGACGCGTCGCGAGGTTCCGGCGCGCCGCAAGACCATCATGCTGATGCTGACCCTGGCGGCCACCCTGCCGCTCGCGATCGCGATGGTGAAGCGTCCGGCGCTCTACAACGGCATCCGCCATTTCGTGTTCGTGATCCCGCCGATGGCGGTGCTCGGAGGCGTCGCCTTCGCCTGGACCATGGAGCGCCTGCGCGCCAACCACCGCGCCTGGCAGCCGGCCGTGCTCGCCGTGTTCTGCTTCGGCCTCGCGCTGCCGCTCGCCGAGATGATCCGGCTGCATCCCTATCAATACACCCACTTCAACCACATCGCCGGCACGGTGCGCGCCGCCGACGACCGCTTCATGCTGGACTATTGGGGCCTCGCGCTGAAGCAGGCCTCCGACGAGCTGCGCGAGCAGCTGATCGAGCGCCAGGAAGTGCCGCCGCGCAATCGCAAATGGAAGGTCGCGGTGTGCGGTCCGCAGCGCCCGGCGCAGGTCGCGCTCGGCCCCGACTTCACCATCGGCTGGGATTCCAACGCGGCCGATTTCGCCATGACGCTCGGCGAATTCTACTGCAAAGGCCTGACCGCCCCGGTGCTGGTCGAGATCAAGCGCGACGACGTGGTGTTCGCCCGCGTCTACGACATCCGCGGCCGCAGCATTTCCAGCCTGCTGTCGATCCCGGCGCCGTAATATTCTTCTCCAAGCCTTGCTCTCCGCCTTCGCTCTTCGAGCTACGGCGGACAAGCATGCGGGCTACGCTTGGCTGCCGCGATTTGACCGCCTTGCTGCGGGCCTCACCCGCGACTAGGCTCTCTCCCCGCAACAACGAGGTTCGGAGAGATTTGCCATGTCACCAGCGGAAGCGCGCCTGAAGGAAGTACCGTCGAACATGACGGAGGCCGAGTGGCAGCAACGGGTCAATCTCGCCGCCTGCTATCGTCTCGTCTCGCTGTACGGCTGGGACGATCTGGTCGACACCCACATCTCCGCGCGCGTGCCCGGCCCCGACCACCACTTCCTGATCAATCCCTACGGGCTGATGTTCGACGAGATCACGGCCTCGAGCCTGGTCAAGGTCGATCTGCACGGCAACCAGCTCAGCGAGAGCGAATACAGCATCAACCCGGCCGGCTTCACCATCCATTCGGCGATCCACGAGGTGCGCGAGGACGCGATCTGCGTGCTGCATCTCCACACGCTGGACGGCACCGCGGTGTCGAGCAGCGCCGAAGGCCTGCTGCCGCTGAACCAGACCGCGCAGCTCGTCACCCATGACCTCGCCTATCACGACTATGAAGGCATCGCGCTCGATCACGACGAGCGGCCGCGGCTGCAGAAGGACCTCGGCGACCACAACCACATGCTCCTGCGCAACCACGGCACCCTGACCGTCGGCCGCTCGGTCGCTTCCGCCTTCGAGCGCATGTATCACCTCGAGCGCGCCTGCTCGATGCAGGTGCGCACGCGCGCGCTGGGCACGCCGGTCTATCCGGTCGAGGAGATCGCGATCGAGAAGAACACCGAGCTGCTCGCCAACCGCGACCGCGCCGAGCTGCGCGCGACGAACCTGGTGTGGCCGCCGCTGCTGCGCAAGCTCGACCGTGAGCTGCCGGGCTACCGGTCTTGAGATTCTGCGGATTTCGTGTAGGGTAACCGCCAACACCCTCTACACGTTTTGGAATGAAACGCCGCCCAATTCCGGGCGGCGTTTTTTTTGCAAGGTCTCGTTACGGAAACAGAGCCGTAGGGTGGGCAAAGCGAAGCGTGCCCACGTCTTCTTCTTTGGTCATCACTGAGAGGTGGTGGGCACGGCGCTTCGCGCCTTTGCCCACCCTACGGCACTGTGCCTACTTCACATCGGCCAGTGCGGCGAGGATCCGCGCCCAGGAGCGGATGCCCTTCTGGAAGCTGCGCAGATCGTACTTCTCGTTCGGCGAATGGATGTTGTCGTCGTCCAGGCCAAAGCCGACGAGCAGCGAATCCAGCCCGAGCGCGCGCTTGAAATCGGCGACGATCGGGATCGATGCGCCGGAGCCCATCAGCACGGTCTCCTTGCCCCATTCCTCAGTGAGCGCCTTCCTGGCCGCCGCAAGCGGCTTCATGTTCCAGTCGAGCGCCACGGCGGGTGCGGCGGAATGGTCGCCGAACTCGACCTTGCAGTCGCCGGGAATCCGAGCGGACACATAATCGCGGAAAGCCTTGCGGATCTTCTGGGGGTCCTGGCCCTGGACCAGCCGGAACGAGACTTTTGCCGAGGCATGCGACGGGATCACCGTCTTGGAGCCCTCGCCGATATAGCCGCCCCAGATGCCGTTGACGTCGCAGGTCGGACGCGTGGAGGCCTGTTCCACCATCAACCGGCCCTTCTCGCCGGCCGGGATCGACAGACCGACCGGCTTGAGAAACGAGTCCGGCGTGAAATTGAGTTTCTTCCACTGCTCCAGGATCTCAGGCGGCGTGTCCTTCACGCCGTCATAGAAGCCCGGAATGGTGATGTGGTTGTCGTCGTCGAACAGTCCGCCGAGGATTTTGGTCAGCACCCGGATCGGGTTCATCGCCGTGCCGCCGTACACGCCGGAATGCAGATCGCGGCTGGCGGCGGTGATCTTCACCTCTTCATAGAGCAGGCCACGCAGCGCCGTCGTGATCGCCGGCGTCTCCGGATCCCACATGCCGGTGTCGCAGACCAGCACGTAATCGGCTTTGAACTCGTCCTTGTTGGCTTCGACGAACGGCACGAAGTTCTTGGAGCCGACCTCCTCCTCGCCTTCGATCAGGAAGGTGATGTCGATCGGCAGCGAGCCCGTGACCTTCTTCCAGGCGCGGCAGGCTTCGACGAAGGTCATCACCTGACCCTTGTCGTCCTCGGCGCCGCGCGCGACGATGATCTTGCGGCCGTCGGCATGATCGACGACGGCCGGCTCAAACGGCGGACGGTGCCAGAGCTCGAGCGGATCGACCGGCTGCACGTCGTAATGGCCATAGAAGATCACATGCGGCCGTCCGCCCGCTTTGGCCTTGCCGACGACGGCGGGATGGCCGGCAGTCGGCCTCACCTCGGCCGCGACGCCGAGGCTCGCGATGTCCTTGGCCAGATGCTCGGCTGCCGCCTTGCAATCCCCAGCATAGGCCGGATCCGCGGAAATCGACTTGATCCGCAACAGCGAGAACAGCCGCTCGAGGCTGTTATCGAAGTCCTTGTCGATGTGGTCGAGCACGGATTGAAGCTGCGCATTGGCCATGGCCGGATGTCCCACTTTTCTAACCTCAGGATGGTTGTGGTTTTAACCCTGCCGCGGCCTCGGAGCTAGCCGCAACCGGCGGATGCCGGATGTGCCAGGCGAGCGTCACGGCGAGGACCGCCGTGGCGACGAGGTTGTTGCCCCAGGCCTGGATGGTGTTGGGGAACAGCGGCAGCGACAGCAGCATGAGGATGCCGGTAGCCAGAAGCGCGAGCCAGGTTCCCAGCCGCACATTCGGCCGCACGTCGAAAGCGGCCCGATGCATCAGCACCGTGAACGGCAGGAACAGCCACATGAAGTAATATTGTCGCGCCAACGGCGAGGCGACCGTCATCAGGCAGAACAGAATGCCGAGCTCCTCGGCATCCGAACGCGCCGTTCGCTGCGATTGCCGCGGCATGACCGCGACAAAGCCGAGCCCGAGCAACACCGACACTGCGAGCACGATCCAGTTCGCCGTCTTGTAGTCGACGTCGATGACATTCATCGTGCGCACCGGCTTGCTGGGGTCCTCCAGATTGTAGTTGATCGGGCGGACCAGCCGATGCGTCACCGCGATGATGGACTGGTTGACCCACGACCAGTTCTGCTCGTCGCGCTGGCCAAAACCCTTCTCCGAACTGGAGCCGACCATGCCCTGGTACCAGGTGTTGAGCTCGGCCGCGTTACGCTCGAAGCCACGGATCGGCGCCGGCACGACGTAGAGCAGCACGCCGATGAAGGCGATCACGCTGACGACGGCCGCCCACTGCCTCCGCCAAACCAGATAAGGCAGCACCGCGATCGGAAACACTTTGATGGCGGTGGCGAGTGCGAACATGAAGCCTGCCAACCAGGATCGTCGATGCTGGAGGCTCCAGAAGCCGTACAGCATCATCGCCAGCAGAACGAGGTTCGGCTGACCGAGATCGAACATGTCGAACACGAAGGTCACGGTGGCGAATGCCGGCAGCGCTTCGAGCCACGGGCCCGGCTTGCGGTCCGAGCCGGTCATGGCATTGGAGAGAACGCCCGTTGAAAACCACGCCACCACATTGAGGATCGACAGCACGACATAGAGCGGGATCTTGCCGAACCAGCTCGGGATCGCCAGCAGGATCGCCGGCAGCGGCGGATAGATGAACTCGAACTGGTCATGGATGTCGCTCGGATAGAGCGGGCCGCCATGCAGCACCTGCTGCCCGGCCCAGTACCACAGCGCGTAGTCCTTGGTCTTGCCGCGGCCGAAGATCTCCGGCCCGAGGACGTCCGCGGTCAGAATCAAGCAGCAGACCAGGAAGAGCAGGTCGAGCGGTGCGCGCAGTGAAAGAGATCGGAGCGCGCCGGGTTTGTCTGATGGATTCGAGAGAGTCACATTATGTCCCGTCGGAAACAAATAGCACGTAGCAGACCGATGGACGCTTGGAGAGTCCCCATCACCCGAATTTGTGCCTTGCAAAGACGCCGCTTCTCGCGCAACCGCAACGGCGTTGCGGACCGCTGGCCCGCAGCCGGGCATTCTGCCTACCTGCGCAGCAGCCCGCCGAGCGCGCCGCGGACGAGTGCGCGGCCGACCGAGCCGCCCAACTGGCCGCCGACCGATTTGCCGAGATCGGCCACGACGCCGCCGACCACCTTGTCGGTGACCGTGCGCGTGACGTCGCGCGCGATGCGCTGTCCCGTCGTCAGCCGGTTACGTCCGGTGTTGGTGCCGAAGATGGTACCGACGATCGAGCCGATCTGGCCGAGGATGCCGCCACCGCCTCCACCCGCCTGGCCATCGGCCGGCGCCGCGGTGCCGGCGATGCGCTTCTGGAGGATCTCATAGGCGGATTCGGAATCGATCGCGGTGTCGTATTTGCCCTTCACCGGGCTCGCATCCATGATCGCCTTGCGCTCCTCCGCCGTGATCGGCCCGATGCGGGCCGACGGCGGGCGGATCAGCACCCGCTCGACCATCGCCGGCGTGCCGTTGCCTTCGAGGAACGACACCAGCGCCTCGCCCTTGCCGAGCTCCATGATCACCTTGGCGGTGTCGAGCTTCGGGTTGGGCCGGAAGGTCTGGGCGGCTGCTGCGACCGCCTTCTGGTCGCGCGGAGTGAAGGCGCGCAACGCATGCTGCACGCGGTTGCCCATCTGCCCGAGCACGCGGTCGGGCACGTCGATCGGGTTTTGCGTGACGAAATAGACGCCGACGCCCTTGGAGCGGATCAGGCGGACCACCTGCTCGATCTTGTCCATCAACGCCTTCGGCGCGTCGTTGAACAACAGATGCGCCTCGTCGAAGAAGAACACCAGCTTGGGCTTCGGAAGGTCGCCGGCCTCGGGCAATTCCTCGAACAGCTCTGACAGCATCCACAGCAGGAATGTCGCGTAAAGCCGCGGGCTCTGCATCAGCTTGTCGGCGACCAGGATGTTGACCATGCCGCGGCCGTCGCGGTCGGTCTTCATGAAGTCCTTCAAGGTCAGCGCCGGCTCGCCGAAGAATTTTGTCGCGCCCTGGTTCTCCAGCACCAGCAGCTGGCGCTGGATGGTGCCGACGGTGGCCTTGGTGACGTTGCCAAAACCCTGGGCGGCCTTGCGGATCGGCGCGAGCGGATCCTCGTCCGCATCCGGCCCCTTCTTGCCGCTGTCGGGCACGATGGCATCCAGCAGCGCCCGCAGATCCTTCATGTCGATCAGCGCGAGACCGTTGTCGTCGGCGACGCGGAAGGCGACGTTGAGCACGCCCTCCTGCACGTCGTTGAGATCGAGCATGCGCGACAGCAGCAGCGGCCCCATCTCGGTGATGGTGGCCCGCACTGGATGGCCCTGCTCGCCGAACACGTCCCAAAACACCGTCGAGAACTGGTCGGGCTGGAACGTCAGCCCCATCTCGCTGGCACGCTTGACGATGAAGTCCTTTGCCTCCCCGACCTCGGAGATGCCGGAGAGGTCGCCCTTGATATCGGCGGCGAACACCGGAACACCGGCCCGCGCAAATCCTTCCGCCATGACCTGCAGCGTGACCGTCTTGCCCGTTCCGGTCGCGCCGGTGACGAGGCCATGGCGATTGGCGAGCGCCAGCGTCAGCCAGGCCTGCTCGTCTCCCTTGCCGACGAAGATTTTGTCGTCGGTATCGCCGAGCTTGTTGTCCTGCGCCGTCATCATTCTCTCTATCGTTAGTTTCGCGTATTGAAACTCGGGCCCGCCAGTTCCGTAGTTTAACGCATGTCGCGAGCCGATTGAAACCGTTCAAGACGGCGTTCACATGCGACATTGTCGGAGACACCGCGCGCGGCATGCGCCAAAAGTCGGAGTGATACATTCGCACCGCGGCAATTTTTCACGGATTCCTTCTCCGCTCTTGCATCGCTGCAACACTTTTTGCGTCTTCGGAACGTTGCGTGCGTTCATCGCTTGTATTTCACATCGCACCGGCTCAAGATCGTTTTTCGAAAATATTCTCCGGCATGTGAACCGGCTGAGGGGCAGGCCCATATGGACGAGCTGATCGGACAGCTGGCGGCAAACGCCAGCATAGATAGTGCTGTCGCTGAAAAGACCGTCGGCATTATCCTGGGTTTCCTCCGCAGCGAAGGTCCTCCCGACAGCGTGCAGGCTCTGATCGACCAAATCCCCGGTGCGGAAGGCGCGATCGAGGCGTCCAAGAGCGGCGGCGGACTGTCGCGGCTGATGGGCGGCGGCCTGATGGCCGTCGGCACGCGCCTGATGGGCCTTGGGCTTGGCATGTCCGACATCCAAACCATTGCGCGTGAACTTTTTCGTTTTGGTCGAGACAAAATCGGAGCGGATCAGATGGGCAAGATCATCGCGGGCACGCCGGGCCTTAGCCAATTCGCCTGAGCGACGCATTTCATATTGAGTATCATGACATATCCGATCTCAGAGATTGAGGGCCTGCCGGCCTTTGCCGCCAACAAATTGAAGGCGCAGGGGATCCGCACGACCGACGCGCTGCTGGAAGCCGCGAGCACGGCCAGGGGCCGCAAGGCACTCTCGGCCAAGACCGGCATCAGCGAGCAGTCGCTGCTGGAGTGGGCCAACGTCTCCGACTACATGCGCATTCCCGGCATGGGCCGGGCCAAGGTCGGTCTCGTCCGCGCCGCTGGCGTCACCACAGTGCGCGAGCTCGCTTATCGGAATCCGGCAAGATTGACGCAGAGCATGCGCGAGGCCAACGATCGCAGGAAGCTCGTCCGCATCCTTCCCTCCGAGAAGTCGGTCGGCGACATCATCGCCAAGGCCAGGAAACTGTCGCCGAAGATCACGTATTAGATTATTCCGTCGTCCCGGCGAAGGCCGGGACCCATACCGCGGAATTGATCGATCGTAGAAAGCCGAAGTACCGGATTACGAGTCGTCGCCAAACTTCTCCCTGGGATGATGGGTCCCGGCTTTCGCCGGGACGACAGCGGGGATGATGCGGGAGAGCGCCAAAACATCGGCGGCTCCCCGGCATGCAGGGGGCCCCCTCTCCCGGCTTGACTCCCCCTCCCCGACCGCGCAAAGCGACGCGCATGAACGCCTCGCCCTCCCCATCCGTCCCGCCGGCCGGCTCGGCCGGGCCAGATGCGCTGCGGACGCTGCTCGACCGGCCTCTGCCGGCGGTGATGGGCGTGCTCAACGTGACGCCGGATTCCTTTTCCGACGGCGGCGACTTCATCGCGCCGGACCAGGCGCTGGCACGGGCGCGGGCGATGATCGAGGCCGGTGTCGACATCATCGATATCGGCGCCGAATCCACCCGGCCCTACAAGGGCGCCCAGCCGGTGACCGCGGCGGACGAGTTGTCCCGGCTGAAGCCGGTGCTGTCTGACATCGTCGCGCTCGGCGTTCCCGTCTCGATCGACAGCATGAAGGCGGAAGTGGTGGCCTTCGCGCTCGACCGGGGCGCGGCCATCGCCAACGACGTCTGGGGGTTGCAGCGCGACGCCGATATGGCGCCGGTGGTCGCTGCCCACGGCGTCCCCGTCATCGTCATGCACAACCGCGACAGCGTCGATTCCGCCATCGACATCGTCGCGGATATGAAGGCGTTCTTCCTGCGCTCGCTGGATATCGCCGCGAAAGCCGGCATCGCACGCGACAGAATCGTGCTGGATCCCGGCATCGGCTTCGGCAAGACCGCCGAGCAGAGCATGATCGCGCTGGCGCGGCTGCACGAGCTCGACATGTTCGGCCTGCCGATCCTGGTAGGCGCCTCGCGCAAGCGTTTCATCGCCTCGGTGTCGCCGTCAGAGCCGAAAGAGCGGCTCGCCGGATCGATCGCCGCGCATCTGATCGCAGCCCGGAAGGGCGCGAAGATCATCCGGACCCATGACGTCGCCGAGACCCTGCAGGCCCTGAGGGTCGCCAACGCAATCGAGAGCAAGCAATGACCGATACGATCTTCGTGACCGGCCTGTCGATCCACGCGCGCCATGGCGTGATGGATCACGAAACCGAAGTCGGCCAGCGTTTCGTCATCGACCTCGAGCTCTACACCGACCTGTCGGAGCCTTCGCGCAGCGACCGCCTCTCCGATACCGTGTCCTATGCCGACGTGGTGGCGACCACGACGGCGGCGTTCAAGAATACCAATTACAAACTGCTGGAGCGCGCGGCCGGTGCGGTCGCCGACGCCATCCTGTCGCACTTCCCGCGCATCCGCGCCGTGAAGATCACAGTGCACAAGCCGCATGCGCCGATCGCCGCGATCTTCGACGATGTCGGCATCATGCTGACCCGCTCGCGGCACCCCTGACATGGCAAGCGTGCTGATCGCACTCGGCGGCAATGTCGGCGATGTCCGAGCGACATTCCGCAAGGCGATCGCCCATATCTGCGGCATGGCGCAAGCCGCGGTTATCGCGCGTTCGTCGGACTACACCACGCCGCCCTGGGGCGACGTGGACCAGGATCCCTTCATCAACGCCTGCGTCGAGATCGAGACCGACCTCGATCCGCACGCGCTATTGTTCGTCATGCAGAAAGTCGAGCAGAAATTCGGCCGCACGCGCGACAAGGATCGGCGCTGGGGCCCGCGCACGCTCGATCTCGACATGATTGCCTATGACGATGTGTCGTTTCAAAAGCCCGACCTGACCCTGCCGCATCCGCGGCTGTTCGAGCGCGCCTTCGTGCTGGTGCCGCTGGCCGAAATCGCGCCCGACCGCGTGATCTCGGGCATTCGTGTGCGTGACGGCCTCGCCAGCGTCTCGACGCAAGGCATTGAGCGGCTTTCGGATACCGGTTAACCAAAAACAACCGTTTGCAGGGAGGGCCGGCCGTGGCAATTTCGCCTGCGAATAACGAGACGTTTGGGAGCCCTTGGCCGTATGACCTCCGTGACTGACAATCTGCCGCTGGCGGCCGATTTTCCCAAGGCGACGGACGCGGACTGGCGCAAGCTGGTCGACGGTGTGCTGAAGGGCGCGCCGTTCGAGAAGCTGGTCGGCAAGACCTATGACGGCCTCAAGATCCAGCCGCTCTATCCGCGCACCAAGGGCGCCGCGCTGCTGACGGGGCGCGCGGCGGCTGCACCATGGCTGATCATGCAGCGGGTCGATCATCCCGATGCGGCGGCGGCGAATGCGCAAGGCTTGCAGGATCTGGAGAACGGGGCGACCGGACTCGAGATCGAGTTCGCCGGAGGACCGGGTGCACGCGATTTCGGTGTCATCGACGCCGATCCGGCAACGCTGGCGCGGCTGTTCGACGGTGTGTTCCTCGATGCCGGCGTCGCGATCTCGCTCAACCCGGTGGCCGGCCGGCAGGATGCCGGCACGCTGTTCGCCGATATGGTCGAGGCCAAAAAGCTCGATCCCGCCGGGATCGACGTGCGCTTCAACTACCAGGCCCTGAGCACGTTCGCCGTGCGCGGCGCCGCGCTCGCGCCATGGTCGGAGTACGAAGCACCCTTTGCGCGCATCGTGTCGGGCCTGATCGGGCGCGGCTTCAAAGGTCCGTTCGTGCTCGCCGACGGCCGTCCCGTCCACGACGCCGGCGGTTCCGAGGCCCAGGAGTTGGCATTCGTGCTGTCGCTCGGTGCGACCTATCTGCGCATGCTCGAGCGCGGCGGCATCGATCTCGATGTCGCGCGACAAGCCGTTTCATTCCGGCTCAGCGCCGACGCCGACCAGTTCCTGACCATGGCCAAGTTCCGCGCCTTGCGGCAGCTCTGGGCCCGCGTCGAGCAGGCGTGCGGCCTCGCGCCTCGGCCCGCTTTCATCGCCGCGGAAACCGCCTGGCGCATGCTGACGCAGCGCGATCCCTATGTGAACATGCTGCGTGCGACCATCGCGACCTTCGCTGCCGGGCTTGCCGGCGCCAACGCAATCACCGTGCTGCCGCATACGCTGGCACGCGGGCTGCCTGACCCGTTCGCGCGGCGCGTGGCGCGCAACACGCAACTGCTGCTGCTGGAAGAAAGCAACCTCGCAAAAGTCAGCGATCCCGCGGCGGGATCCGGCGGCATCGAGACGCTGACGTCGGAACTGTGCGCGACGGCATGGGCGTTGTTCCAGGAGGCCGAGAAAGCCGGCGGCGCCTTCGCCGCTCTTCAACAGGGCCTGTTCCAGAGCAAGGTCGCAGCCACGCGCAAGGCGCGCGAGGCCAACATCGCAAAGCGCCGCGACGTGCTGACCGGCGCCAGCGAGTTTCCCAATCTGCACGAGGCCGACGCCACCGTGCTCGACGTGAAGCCGATCGCGCTGCCGCCCTCCGGCGAGCCGAAATGCAAATTCGATGCGCTGGCGCCGATGCGCCTCGCCGCGCCGTTCGAAGCGCTGCGCGACAAATCCGATGCAGCGTTGAAAGCGCGCGGCACGCGGCCGAGCGTATTCCTGGCCAATCTCGGCACGCCGGCGGATTTCACCGCGCGCGCGACCTTTGCAAAAAGCTTCTTCGAGGCCGGCGGCATCCAGGCGGTCGACAGCGAGGGTTTTGCCGATCCGGCCAAGCTCGCCGCCGCCTTCAAGGCCTCCGGCGCTGCGCTCGCCTGCCTCTGTTCCAGCGACAAGGTCTACGCGGAACACGCCGAGGCGGCGGCTAAGGCCCTGCAAACGGCAGGCAGCCGACATATCTATCTCGCTGGCCGTCCGACCGAGGCCGAGGCGGCCCTTCGCGCGGCCGGTGTCACCGGGTTTGTGTTTGCCGGCGGCAACGCGCTCGCCACGTTGCAGGACGCTTATTTGCGGATGGAACAGGCATGACCGATACAAGCAAACCCGTTCTCACCGGCGGCTGCCAATGCGGCGCGGTGCGCTTTGCGATTTCGGCCACACCGAACCGGGTTTCGATCTGCCACTGCCGGATGTGCCAGAAGGCGAGCGGGGCGCCATTCGCCTCCTTCGCCGACATCAACCGCACCGATTTCGCCTGGACCAAGGGCAAGCCGTCGTTCTTCCGCTCCTCGACGATCGCCGACCGCGGCTACTGCGCCGCCTGCGGCACGCCGCTGAGCTTTGGCCGCATCGATGGCGAGCGGATCGAGATCATGACCGGCGCGTTCGACCGGCCCGATCGCCTGGTGCCGACGCGGCAATATGGAAGCGAGTCTCGCCTGGGCTGGGTGGTTGGCATCTCCAATCTGCCGAGCCAGACCACACAGCAGAATTACGGGCCGGAGAAGATGGCGACCATCGTCAGCCATCAGCATCCGGATCATGATTGAGATCAATCCGTGGTAGGCTATGCCATGCTTCAGGCGCTGGGAGAAATATTGCTTGGCTTGATAGAGTGGAAGGCGAACGTCGGGAAGCTGCTCGCCCGGCTTCTGTGGAGCGGGACTGGTATGATGACTGAGAACCGGTCGTCGGATGATCCCGCTTACAAGAAGAATTTGCAGCGGCTGATCGAGCATCACCGCAGGTTTGAGGAATCCAAGGAATGACCCGCATTCCCAATTTCGCCGATGTCGCCTTCGAGCGGACCGCAAGCGCCGCTCCGACCGGCAGCGCCGAGCCGTGGCTCACGCCCGAGGGTATTCTCGTAAAACCTGCTTATGGCGAGGCGGATCTCGCCGGGCTCGATTTCCTCGACACCTATCCGGGCATCGCACCGTTCCTGCGCGGCCCCTACCCGACCATGTATGTCAACCAGCCCTGGACTATCAGGCAATATGCCGGCTTCTCCACGGCGGAGGATTCCAACGCGTTCTACCGCCGCAATCTTGCGGCCGGACAGAAGGGCCTCTCGGTCGCCTTCGATCTCGCCACCCATCGTGGCTATGACTCTGATCATCCGCGCGTCGGCGGCGATGTCGGCATGGCCGGCGTGGCGATCGACTCCATCTACGATATGCGCACGCTGTTTGCGGGCATTCCGCTCGATCAGATGAGCGTGTCCATGACCATGAACGGCGCGGTGCTGCCGATCCTCGCGCTTTATGTCGCTGCCGCCGGTGAACAGGGCGTCGCCCCGGAGAAGCTGTCGGGCACCATTCAGAATGACATTCTGAAGGAGTTCATGGTGCGCAACACCTACATCTATCCGCCCGCGCCCTCGATGCGGATCATCTCGGACATCTTCGCCTATACGTCGCAGAAGATGCCGAAGTACAATTCGATCTCGATTTCCGGCTATCACATGCAGGAAGCCGGTGCGACGCAGGATCTCGAGCTCGCCTACACGCTCGCCGACGGCGTCGAATATCTGCGCGCCGGACTTGCCGCGGGTCTCGACGTCGACCGCTTTGCGCCACGGCTGTCGTTCTTCTGGGCGATCGGCATGAACTTCTTCATGGAAGTCGCCAAGCTGCGCGCGGCGCGGCTGCTCTGGGCGAAACTCTTGAAGCCGTTCAATCCGAAGGACCCGCGCTCGCTGTCGCTGCGCACGCATTCGCAGACCTCGGGCTGGTCGCTGACCGCGCAGGATGTCTTCAACAACGTGATGCGCACGACGGTGGAGGCGATGGCGGCCACGCAAGGCCACACCCAGTCGCTGCACACCAACGCGCTCGACGAAGCGCTGGCTCTGCCGACCGATTTCTCGGCGCGCATCGCCCGCAACACCCAGTTGTTCCTGCAGCAGGAGAGCGGCACCACCCGCATCATCGATCCCTGGGGCGGCTCGTACTACGTCGAGCGCCTCACGCGCGATCTCGCCGCGAAGGCCTGGGGCCATATCCAGGAGGTCGAGGAACTCGGTGGCATGGCCAAGGCAATCGAAGCCGGCGTGCCGAAATTGCGTATCGAAGAGGCCTCGGCCAAGACCCAGGCGCGCATCGATGCCGGCAAGCAGGCCGTGATCGGCGTCAACAAGTACAAGCCATCGGACGAAGCCGCCATCGACATTCTGAAGGTCGACAACACCAATGTCCGCCGGCTGCAGATCGACAAGCTGACGCGGCTGAAATCCGAGCGCAACCAGAAGGACGTCGAGGCCGCGCTCGCCGCATTGACGCGCTCGGCCGGCGAAGGCAACGGCAATCTGCTCGCGCTCGCCATCGACGCGGCGCGGGCCAAGGCGACCGTCGGCGAGATTTCGGACGCGATGGAAAAGGTGTTCGGCCGGCACCGCGCCGAGATCAAATCCATCACCGGCGTCTACAAGCGGGAAGCATCCAGCATGGGCAACCAGGTCGAGAAGGTTCAGGCGCTGATCGACGCCTTCGAGGAGGCGGAAGGGCGCCGCCCGCGCATCCTGGTCGCCAAGATCGGCCAGGACGGCCATGACCGCGGCCAGAAGGTGATCGCGTCTGCCTTCGCCGATATCGGTTTCGACGTCGACATCGGGCCGCTGTTCGCCACCGCCGACGAAGCCGCGCGGCAGGCCGTCGAGAACGACGTTCACATTCTCGGCGTCTCCTCGCTCGCCGCCGCCCATCTCACGGCCGTGCCTGAACTCAAGGCCGCGCTGAAGAAGCAGGGCCGCGAGGACATCATGATCATCGTCGGCGGCGTGGTGCCGCCGCAGGATTATGACGCGCTCCATGCGGCCGGCGCCGAAGCCATCTTCCCGCCCGGCACGGTGATCGCGGACGCGGCCGAGGAGCTGATCCGCAAGCTGAACGCCCGGCTTGGGCATAGCGAGGCGGCGGAGTAGCTCCTCCGCGCCTGGGCGCCCGCATCAGACCGGCGGACAGGCCGCTGCGACCAATTTTCACATCCCGGTGTTCGCGCCGGGCGTTCTGCGCCGGTTCATCTTGCGATCATTATGCTCATGCCGATGTCCGAACGCGTCGACGGCGGTCGGATGTAAAATTGATGGATCTTGAAGTGACATATCGTGCAAACGTGCGGGCAGAATGGCTCGCGAGCCTTTTTGCCATCGCTGCGATCGCCTTGGCCTCCCCCGCTCTCGCCGCCGACCCCAAGCCCGACGCCGTCGTCAAGAACAGGAACATCGAGGCGCGTGTCTTCCTCGACGACAAGATCAAGGCCGACGCGCCACTCGCGGGCGACTGCCTTGCCGAGGGCCGGAAATGGCTCGACAAGAACGCGGCTGACGCGGCTGCCTCGCGCAAGCAGGACCCGCAATTCTTCAAGGACGGCGGCTGGGACTTTGAGCGCAAATATTCGATCCGCTCCGTCGTTGCCGACCGCTATGTCAGCCTCCTGCGTGACGACTATATGGACACCCATGGCGCCCATCCTAATTCGGACGTGAACACAGTGCTGTGGGACAAGTCCGAGAACAAACGCATCTCGATCCGCCCGTTCTTCGCCGAGACCGCCGACAACGGCCCCACCATGAAGGCGATGGTGAAGGCCGTGATCGCCTCGCTCAGAATCGAGAAGAAGAAGCGAGACACCAGCGAGACCGCGACTGAGGAATGGTTCAAGGGCGTGGAGCCCAGCCTGCTCAAGATCGGCGCGGCGACGCTCGCGCCGTCGACCGAACCAGGCAAGAGCTCCGGCCTCACCTTCCACTACCCGCCCTATGCGGTCGGCCCCTATGCCGAGGGCCAATATGTCGCATTCGTTCCGTGGGAAACGTTGAAGCCCTATCTCACGCCGGAGGGCGCGCGCATCTTCGGCGGCACGCGGCCAAAAGGCGATGCCGACCAGCCGCAATGAGTTCCAGCGGAACCATTGCTCACGGCGCCGTTGGGCGGCCGCTTGCGACATCCCTGCAAAGCCGCGTAGCATATTGCATTGACCAGCCCGATTCCCGAGGGCGCCGCCGGGATTATTGATGCCAGGAATTACGCGCCGCATTTTCGCGGCCTCTTCTGTGGCCGCCGCCACGTCCACCCTCCTCTCACCTGCCCGCGCGCAAGCCTATCCGGCGCGGCCGGTGACCTTGATCGTGCCGTGGGGTGCGGGGGGCGGCACGGATGCGACTGCGCGCATCGTCGCGACGCTGCTCGAGAAGGAGCTCGGCCAGCCGTTCAACGTCGTCAATCGCACCGGCGGATCCGGCGCAATTGGCCATGCGGAGATCGCAACCGCAGCGCCGGACGGCTACACGATCGGCACGCTGACCGTGGAAATCGCAATGCTGCATTGGCAAGCCCTGACGCAGCTGACGCCGCGGAATTTTACGCCGCTGGCGCTGGTGAACGAAGACCCGCCGGGCATCCAGGTCTCGACGTCCTCGCCCTACAAGACGGTGAAGGAGCTGATGGACGCCATCAAGCTGGCACCTCCCGGACGATTCAAGGCTTCAGGCACCGGACAAGGCGGCATCTGGCATCTCGCCCTCGTCGGCTGGATGCAGGCGATGGGATTGCCGGCCAACCAGGTCGCGTGGTCGGCGTCGAATGGTGCAGCACCGGCAATGCAGGATCTCGTCGCGGGCAGCCTCGATCTCACCACCTGCTCGGTGCCGGAAGCACGCGCCACCATCGAGGCCGGCCAGGCCCGGAGCCTCGCGATCATGGCGCATGCGCGCAATCCGATCTTCCCGGACGTCCCGACGCTAAAGGAGACGATCGGTGTCGACTATTCCACCAGCTCGTGGCGTGGCATCGGCGGCCCGAAGGGCTTGCCTCCGGCCATCGCCGCCAAGCTGACCGCGGCCTCGAAGAACGTGTACGATTCCCCCGCATTCAAGGACTTCATGACCGGACGCGGGTTCGGCACGGTCTGGCGCGATGCCGGCCAGTTCGAGACCTTCATGGACCAGGCGGATAGCCAGATGGGACAGGCGATGAAGGCGGCGGGTTTTGCCAAGGCCTGATGTAACCACGCATGCTTTGTCCCGCGGGCACTCGCCTGCCTGCGCGCGCCGTTGTAAAGCAGGGCATGGTTGAGAAGAAGACTTCGCTTGATATCACCGCCCTCGCCCGCGACTTGCGCGCCGGCCATCGCGCGGCGCTGGCGCGAGCCATTACGCTGGTGGAGAGCCGGCGTGGCGATCATCAGGCGCAGGCGCGTGAGCTGGTGCAGATGCTGCTGCCCGATACCGGCAAGGCGGTTCGCGTCGGCATTACCGGCTCGCCCGGCGTCGGCAAATCCACCACCATCGATGCGCTCGGGACCTACCTGATCGAGCAAGGCAACAAGGTCGCGGTGCTCGCGGTCGATCCGTCCTCGGCGCGTAGCGGCGGCTCGATCCTCGGCGACAAGACGCGGATGGCGCAACTGTCGTCGTCCGACCATGCCTTCATCCGCCCCTCGCCGTCGTCAGGCACGCTCGGCGGCGTTGCCGCCAAGACGCGCGAGGCGATGCTGCTGTGCGAGGCCGCCGGCTTCGACGTCGTGCTGGTCGAGACCGTCGGCATCGGTCAGTCCGAGACCGCCGTCTGCGACATGACCGATTTCTTCCTCGCGCTGATGCTGCCAGGCGGCGGTGACGAGTTGCAGGGCATCAAGAAGGGCCTGGTCGAGCTCGCCGACATGATCGCGATCAACAAGGCCGACGGCGACAATCTCAAGCGCGCCAACATCACCGCGGCCGATTATCGCGGCGCGCTGCATATCCTCAGCCCTCGGTCGGAACATTGGCACCCGCCGGTCGTCACCTATTCGGCGCTGGCCGGCACCGGCATTGCCGAGCTCTGGCAGAAGATCCTCGAACACCGCACGGCAATGAACGCGTCCGGCGAGTTCGCCGCGCGCCGGCGCGACCAGCAGGTGAAATGGATGTGGTCGATGCTGGAGCAGCGCATGCTGGCGCGGCTGCGCAGCGAGGCATCGGTGCGGGCCAAGGTGAAGAAGATCGAGGCGGAGGTCGCCGACGGTCACCTGACGCCGGCGCTCGCCGCCGAACAGATATTGGGATTGCTGCAATGAGCGACGAGCTCCGCATTCTCCTCACCGGCTTCGGCCCGTTTCCCGGCGCGCCGCATAATCCGACCCAGCCGCTGGTGGCGCGGCTGGCGCAATTGCGCCGCCCCGCGCTCGATGGCGTCACGCTATCGCGCCACATCTTTCCGGTGACCTATGCGGCAGTGGACCGGCAATTGCCGGAAGTGCTGGCGAAAGTGAAGCCGCATGCGCTGCTGATGTTCGGCCTCGCGGCGCGCACGCCGTACCTGCGCATCGAGAGCCGCGCGCGCAACGCCGTCACCATGCTGTGGCCCGATGCCGCCAACACCCGCTCCAGCAAGCGCGGCATCGCCGGTCATGCTGACGCAATGACGTTCGGCCCGCACACGGCAAGGCTGTTGCGCGCCGCGCGGCTCACCGGCATCGACGCACGGCCCTCACGCGATGCCGGCGCCTATCTCTGCAACTATCTGAGCTGGCGCGCGATCGAGAACGTGCGCGGCGGCGGACCAAAGCTTGCCGCGTTCATCCACATTCCCTTGCTAGCGCGCAGCGGCGCCGTGCGGCGGAAGGGATTTCCACGGATCACGCTGGACGAATTGGTGGACGCCGGGGAAGCGATGCTGATGGAGATGGTGAACCTGGCACGGAAGACGCGGAACACGCAGGCCTCGTAGGGTGGGCAAAGGCGCCCTTGCGCCGTGCCCACGATCTCGTTCCATCTGCCGTCAATCGTGGGCACGCTTCCGCCTTCGTTCTTCGAGCTCCGGCGGACAAGTCGCTTTGCCCACCCTACGGCACCTCCGCTGCGGTAAACATTTAACCCTACTGCGAACAATCCCGACGACCCCTTCCGCCCTGCGCTACCTAATCCCCGCGGACCGCCGCGTCCGCCGGAGGACGCGTCATGGACCTCAATCGCCGTCATCTCATCGGAGCTTCGACCGCCGGCATCGCCGGTGCGCTCGCCATGCCTGTCGACGCCGCGCGCGCCGCGCCGCTGACCTCCCTGCTCGGCCGCGATGCGACCCAATATGGTGTGCGGCCCGGCGCGGCCGAGGATCAGACACGCACGCTCCAGCGCGCGATAGACGAGGCCTCGCGCGCGCAGATACCGCTGGCGCTTCCGCCCGGAATCTACCGAACCGGACTGCTGCGGCTGCCAAATGGCGCGCAACTGATCGGCGTGCGCGGCGCGACGAAGCTGATCTTCACCGGCGGGGCCTCGGCGATCCAGAGCGACGGATCGGACTCGGTCGGGCTGACCGGCCTCACCTTCGACGGTGGCAGCATTCCACTGCCGACGCGGCGCGGGTTGGTCCATGTCCTCGGCGGCCGCGGCGTCCGCATCACCGATTGCGAGATCACCGGCTCCGGCGGCAGCGGCATCTGGCTGGAGCAGGTGTCCGGCGAGATCTCCGGCAACGTCTTCACCAACATTGCCGTGACGGCGGTGGTCTCGTTCGACGCCAAAGGCCTCAACGTGTCCCGCAACACCATCATCGGCACCAACGACAACGGCATCGAGATCCTGCGCACTGCGATCGGCGATGACGGCACGCTGGTCGCGGACAACCGCATCGAGGACATCAAGGCCGGCCCCGGCGGCTCCGGCCAGTACGGCAACGCCATCAACGCCTTCCGCGCCGGCAACGTGATCGTGCGCGGCAACCGCATCAAAAACTGCGATTACTCCGCGGTGCGCGGCAACTCGGCCTCCAATATCCAGATCACCGGCAACAGCGTCAGCGACGTGCGCGAGGTCGCGCTCTATTCCGAATTCGCGTTCGAGGCCGCAGTGATCGCCAACAACACCGTCGATGGCGCTGCCGTCGGCGTCTCCGTCTGCAATTTCAACGAAGGCGGCCGCATCGCGGTGGTTCAAGGCAATATCATCCGCAATTTGATCCCGAAGCGCCCGATCGGGACCGCGCCCGACGACGATGCCGGCGTCGGCATCTATATCGAAGCCGACACCTCGGTGACCGGCAATGTGATCGAGAATGCGCCGTCCTACGGCATCGTCGCCGGCTGGGGCAAATATTTGCGCGACGTCGTCATCTCCGGCAATGTGATCCGCAAGGCGCTGGCCGGCGTCGGCGTGTCCGTGGTGTCGGGCGCGGGCACCGCGCTCGTCAACAACAACATGATCTCGGAAACCCCGCGCGGCGCCGTGGTCGGGCTGGACCATGCGCGCGCCGTGACGTCAGACCTGTCGGCGGACGGCGCCCAACGCTTCGCGCAGGTGGTGGTCGGCGGCAACGCGGTGCGGCAGTAGGACACGTGGCCGGGAGTTGGGCCGTGCATCCTTCGAGGCTCTCCAAACGGCGCGATGCGCCGCTTGGCTCGCACCTCAGGATGACGGCATGCGAGTTGGTGCGTGGCGCGAAGCGTCACCTCGAAGCGACATCAACCGCACACTCAAAAAGTTGCTTCCCTACACATTGACAACAAGCACACTGCCGTCATCCTGAGGTGCGAGCCGGGCGGTGCTCAGCACCGTCCGGGGAGCCTCGAAGGATGGTGTCGTGGGCATCTATGTCTACATGCTCCGCTGCGCGGATGGTTCTTTCTACATTGGTAGCGCCACCGGCGAGGACACGTCCAAGCGCGTCGACGGGCACAATGCCGGCGCTTATCCGGGATACACTTGTTCAAGGCATCCGGTCGTCCTGGTGTGGTCCGAATATTTCGATCGGATCACGGACGGCATCGCGGCCGAACGACAATTGAAGGGCTGGAGCCGCGCCAAGAAGGAAGCGCTCATTCAATCGGATTGGAAGGCCGTGCGCCAGTTTGCACGGCGGCGGGCGGGAGCCCCTAGGCCGAAAGATTGATCTCGGATGCGGCTGCAGACGGGCCGTGCATCCTTCGAGGCTCTCCAAACGGCGCGATGCGCCGCTTGGCTCGTACCTCAGGATGACGGGGTTGGAGAAGACGCGGACGGCTTCTGGAGAAAGGCCCTAGAACGCATTCCGCAGCAGCGGGTACTTTGCTTCGAGGCCGTCGAGGCTGAAGGTGAATTCGACAACGCGCTCGGGGGCTGCGACGATTTCGTCGGCCGGCGGAGCGAATTGCGGCAGCAGCGTCGCCATTGCAGCAGGCATGACGACTGGTGGCCTCACCGCAGGCGCGGCGACCGGTGGTACTGCAGATGCGGCAAGCGGCGGCTTCACTGCAGGCGCGGTGCGCGGCGCAGCTGCGATGGACGCGGCGACCGGTGATCTGACGGCAGGTGCCGCGACCGACGCCCGCGCGGCGGGCGCCTTCAGTGGTGGCATCTTGGGGGGCGCGGTGAACGACGCCATCAAAGCAGCCACCTCGGCTGATGCAGGTACGGCGACCGGTGCAATCGGTGCCTCGAGGATTTCGGCGAGCACGTCCAGCGTGGGCTCGAGCGCAACCGGGACGACGGTCTCGGGCGCGATGTGCACGGCCTTGGGCTGCAGGGCCTTGGGCTGCAGGGCCTTGGGCTGCACGGCTTTGGGCTGCATGGTCTGGGCCTGCTCGCGCGGGAACACGCGGGGCATGGTCGCGGGCGACCAGCCGAATGCAGAAGTCACGCTCGCGGCAGCGGCGGCGACGTCCCCTCCATTTGCGAGGGCGCGCCAGGTCTGGACCGCGCGCTTGGCTTCCTGGATGTTTTCGAGGAATGCCAGCTCGCTGTGATAGCGGCGCCAGCGGCCGGTCTCGAACATTTCGGAGAGATGTTCCAGCCGCTGTTCGGCGAGAGCGCACCAGCGCGCGGCAAGCTCGCGGCTTCCAGCCGCGCCATGGCGATGAGTCATAAATCAGCCCGTCAGGAGAAAATACGGACGCGACGCAACGCACACGAATCAATTTAGGCGCGACATGAATATTT
The DNA here is from genome assembly GCF_024199935.1 of Bradyrhizobium sp. CCGUVB14. Lineage (NCBI taxonomy): Bacteria > Pseudomonadati > Pseudomonadota > Alphaproteobacteria > Hyphomicrobiales > Nitrobacteraceae > Bradyrhizobium > Bradyrhizobium sp. CCGUVB14. Next base: position 3,748,029 of record NZ_JANADS010000001.1, on the reverse strand, counting down.
TGTGGAAAAGTTTTGACTTGTCCAGCAACGACACGGCCGTCGTCACGAAAGACCGTAGTCGTGCGGAGTTTTCAGGGCTTTTCGAGTCAAGCTTCGCGCAAGCATAGCGGGCTTGCCAGCTGTCGTTGCCGATTCATCACGACGATCGCCGCCGCGGGCTCAACCGCGAGGTGATCTCGAATCACGCTTCAAGAAGTCGGACGCCCAAAAAGAAAAGACCCGTCCGGGGGGACAACCGGACGGGTCGAGCCATATGGGCGCTTGGGGTGGATGGGCGCTCGCGCCTAATATGACTGATGGGGAGGGATGACCGCTCCCACATAAATTGGTCGTGGCAGCAGGCTGAACGTTCAAAGCGGCGCTCGATTTTTTAACCTTTGGCCGACGCGCAATGTTGTCGCAGGCACTATCGCGCCGCCGGCCTATCCACCTGAGAAACCGTGGATTTATCGGTCGCGCTCGACAGCGAGGGCTGCTCGATTGCGCGAATGCCGGGGTCGTCGCGGCGCTTCTCGGCATCTTCACGTTTAGTTGTACCGGACGCAGCCGCGACCGGCGTCGTGTTGTCGACCGGAACCGCCATGACCGCGGCGAACGCATCGGGCTCGCCGTCGCCGAAGAGATCATCACGCCCGGGTGAACCGAGGTCACGCGCGGTCTTCGACAGCGTCATGCGCAGCGCTTCCGGCTTCAGGGAATAGTTCCGCTCGAGCAGCAACGCCGCGACGCCGGAGACATAGGCGGCCGAGAACGAGGTGCCCGACGTCATCTGGTATTTGCCATCCGGCGCCGGCAGGAAGATGTCGACGCCCGGCGCCGCCAGCGCGATGTAGTTGCCGCGGTTGGAGGCGGTGAACAGCCTGTCCTGCTGGTCGGTCGCACTGACCGCGATCACGTTGGGATTGGCGGCGGGATAAAGCGGCGGCGATTTGGCGCCGGCATTGCCGGCGGCCGCGATCAGCACCAGGCCCCGCGCGGCAGTTGCCGCAATCGCACGCTCGATCACCGCGTCCTTCGGACCGGCAAAGCTCATATTGACGATCTGGGCGCCGTGCTCGGCTGCGTAATTGAGCGAGCGCAGGATGATGTAGGACGAGCTCTCGGCGCTGCCGGTGGTGCCACCGAAGGCGCGAATGGCGATGATGCGCGCTTCCGGCGCGCTGCCCATCAGCTTCGCGTGCGCCACGATAGCCCCGGCAATGCCGGTGCCGTGGATATGGGGGCCCTCGCTGCTGCCGAGCGCATCGAAATTGTCGGCGATGGAGTTGGCGAGTTCGGGGTGCTTGGCGTCGATGCCGGAATCGATCACGGCCACCGTGACATTGGCGCCGTGCGCCAGTGTGTGCGCCTGCGGCAAGCGTAGCTTCGGCAGCACGTATTGGGCCGGATCACCCTCGGTCGGCACCGCCGATTTCTGGTCCTGGAGCAGGTAGCGGAAGTTCTGCTGGAGCGATCGCACGCTGCCGTCGGCGGCAAATTCGCGCCGCACCGTCTCATACGGCCGGCCGTCGGCGATACGGAACAAGCCGACCGTGGCCCCGATCAGCGGAAAATTCTCCGAAGAGACGCGCCTCAAACCGTGGCGCCGCGCGAGTTCATCGGCCTCCGTCGGCGACAGCGCGCTGTCGATCTCGGCCACGAATTCGTTGGCGAAGCTGCGCAGATTGACGGCGACCGGCGCATTGTTGCCGCGCCCCTTGCCGGCGCTCTTCCTGGTCGATTTGCCGGAACCGTCGCCGCCTTCGCTCGGCTGCCCCAGGCACTCGCCGTCGGCATCGCGATAGGCCGCCGTGCAGGTCGGATAGAGGTTCGGCGAGTAGCGCGCATAGGGCAGCACCGGGGTCGTCGCCATCCGCGCCGAGATCCGGGCGGTCGTCACCACGTGCGGACCGCGATCGACGCTAACCGCCCTGGCGGCAATGCTGGGACTGATGGTCGGTGTTCGCGAGGGCACGCTGATGGTCGGTGTGCGCATGATCGCCTGGGCGTGCGCCACCTCGATGCCGAGGCAGGCGGCGAGCAGGAGCGCGGCTCCGACCGACGAAGCGTAGGCCCCGGCTCGCAACTGACTCTCGGACTTGCGCGTCATTGGTGCAGCGGCGCGCTTAAGGCGCCGCCACGGCGAGGTTGACGAACTTCTCGCGCTGCATCCTGCCGAGCAGCGCGGTGAGTTCGTCCTGGCTCATCGCCTTGTCGAACTGCAGGCGGAACATGCCGCCTCTGGCATCGCCGATGATCGAGGCCTGGTAGCTGTCGAGCAGCGCGGTGATATCGGCCACGCGCGCCTCGGGCGTGAAGCGCACCAGCGCCCGCGCAGGAGCCGCCGCCCCGAGCTCGCGCGTGATCGGCGCGCCGGTCGACAGCGATGCGGTCTGGAAGGTCGAGGTCTGGGTCTTCATCAGCACGGCGCCGATGATGCCGGCCTGCAGCAGCAGCGCGATGGCGCCAAGGCTCGCCGACCAGGCCAGCGTGCGCGGCGACAGGCTGGCGAAGAAGGTGGCAACGCGCGCCGACAACGGCAGCGAACTGGTCGCCCGCTCCGGCTCGGCGTCGATCGCGGCAAACAGCTTCTGCATCGCGCGCGCCGACGGAGCGCCCAGGCTCTCGTTCAAATGAATGGTCTCTTCGTATTCGCCACGGATCGCCGCATATTGCTTCGCGAGCGCCGGATCGCTGGCGAGCGCTTCTTCCACACGGCGGGCATCGCGCGCGTTCAGCGTGCCGGCGGCGTGCCACGGCAGCAGCATCTCGATCTCACCGGGCTCTTGCTCCAGCATCTTCTTGCTCAGTGCCATCATGGCCAGCCTCGCTCAATGCCGGCTGCCTTCAGCAGTTCGGCCAATTTCTTGCGCGCATAAAACAAGCGCGTCTTCACAGTGTTCTCCGGGATCCCGACGATCTCGGCCACCTCTTCCACGGACTTCTCGTGGTAGTAGACGAGGTCGACGATTTCCCGATGGTCCGGCGAGAGGCCCGTCAGACACTCCCGCAACGCTTCACTGGTATCCTTTTTCTGGACCACCGTTTCTGGATTGTCGGACGAATCCTCGATCGCATTGGCGGCCTCGTCGTCCAGTTCAAAATCCTTTCGGCGCCGAAGCGCAGACAGGGCTTTGAATCGGGTGATTGCCAGCAGCCAGGTGGAAACGGCGGATCGGCCCTCGAACTTGCCGGCTTGACGCCAAACGTCGAGAAACACCTCGCTGATGAGGTCTTCCGCCGTCTGCTCGTCCCGCACGAGCCTCAGCCCGAACCGATACACCCTGACATGGTGCCGCCCGTACAGCACCTGCATGGCAAGACGGTCGCCCTGAGCGATCCTGGCGATAAGGACCTCGTCCGTAGCCGCCTGTGTCACGCTCAAAGGCCGTCTCGCAAAGTTGGTCGGGTCGATGCGGGGGACGGTTCGACGGGAGGGGTGAAATTCTTCAACCTACCGCAGTCATACGGGGATGCGTGTGATCTACCACACATACGCGCAATTTCCTTATCCCACCCGTGGCAGTTGGCCGCTTCGCTGCAGAACGGTAACATAATACGGAAACACTCTCTCGCGGATTTGCCGTGAGCCTGAACGGACGGCCCGGCCGGGCCCGGTCCATAACACGGCCCTGTGCACCTTATGTCGCACGGGGCCGGATTTGGTCCGCGATATCGCCTGCGATGCCTAACCGGCCGCAAAATCCCGCACTGCACGAGCCCCTCACCCGCGCCTTGTCCCCCGGATTCGGTGCAAAAGGATACCAAACCTAAAGGCTTGCCACGTAGATTTTTTCGGCTGACATCCACCATTGGCGGGACCATGAGCACGGCCGCGACGTCCTTTCCGGAGAGGAATGCCGCAGAGGTCGCGGATCTCGTCCTCACGCCCGAGGCGGCTGCGCCCGAGGTGCTGGCGCGGCGGATCCGTCAGCGCCGGCAGATGTATATCGGCCAGGTCGTCAGCTACTCCCTCGGCGCCTCTGTCCTGCTGCTCTACGCCTATGACGGCGCCGTTCACATCAACGTTCCGTCGCTGTTCTGGGTCGGCGGTCTCTCGATCATCGGCATCTTCGTGGTGATGTCGGAGGCCGGCGTCGGCGACAAGCACACCGACCATTATCTCACGGTGTTCCAGATCTCGGCGCATATGGCGCTGCAGTTCGTGTTCCTGCTGTCGGTGCCGACGATCGGCATCGCCTTCATCAGCGTGCTGTTCCTGATCTTCGCATTCGGCACGCTGCGCATGACCTCGGCCCAGGCGATGCTGACCTGGGCACTCGCCTCCGCCGCGCTTGCGGCCGTGTTCCTCGGCTCGGACCTGCCGATCGGCATGCCGGTGGCGACCCGGCTGCAGCGGACCGCCTCGATGCTCTGCTTCATGCTAGTGATCGGCCAGTGCGCCTTCCTCGGCCTGTTCGGCGCCACGCTGCGCAAGATCCTCTACCGGCGCAGCATCGAGCTGAAAGATGCCTATCGACGCATCGAGGAGCTCGCCGAGCTCGACGAGCTGACCGGCTCCTACAATCGCCGCTGCATCATGCGACTTCTCGACGCGGAGATGGAAAAGTCGCGGCAGGCGACCGCGCCTTGCGCCATCGCGCTGATCGATCTCGACTGGTTCAAGCGCATCAACGACGCCCACGGCCATCCCGTCGGCGACGAGGTGCTGCGCACCTTCGCCATCACCATCTTCGCCAATATCCGGCCCGACGACCGTTTCGGCCGCTATGGCGGCGAGGAGTTTCTGCTGCTGCTGCCCGGCACCGCGAGCGAGGCCGCATCGCGCATGCTCGATCGGCTGCGCAGCATCGTCGCCGAGCTCGACTGGAGCGCATTCTCGCCCGGGATGCGCGTGACGATTTCCGCCGGCGTCGTGACGCTGCGCGACAATGATACTGCCGACACGTTTCTCGCGCGCGCCGACAGCGCGCTCTATTCCGCCAAGGCGCAAGGGCGCAACCGCATTGCTACGAGTTGACCGATCCATTTCCCGCCGGTGCGTGAGAATACGCCGCCGGACCGAACGCTCCAGGACAGGGCTATGAACTCTAAAACCGTCAAGTCATCCGAGAATTTGCTCGAGGAATTGCAGTCGGCGCTCTCGCACGGCACCGTCGCGCGCCGGGTCGAGACACTGCGCCGCGTCACCGACCTCTTCGTCAACAACGCGGTGGATTATTCCGACGACCATGTCCGCGTCTTCGACGACGTGTTCCAATGCCTGATCGAGCAGATCGAGACCTCGGCAAAAGCGCTGCTCGCCGACCGGCTCGCGCCGATCCCGGCCGCACCGCCCCAGATCATCCGCACGCTCGCACTCGACGATGTGATCGAGGTCGCCGGCCCCGTGCTGACGAAGTCGGAGCGGCTGGACGAGACGACCCTGATCGAGATCGCGCGCAGCAAGAGCCAGGCCCATCTCAAGGCGATCTCGCTGCGGCGGGTGCTGTCGGAGGCGCTGACCGACGTGCTGGTGAGCCGCGGCAACAACGACGTGGTGCAGTCGACCGTCAGCAATCCGGGTGCGCAGCTCTCCGAGGGCAGCCTCACCGACCTCGTGACGCGCGCCGAACGCGACGACGATCTTGCCACTTGCATCGGCGTGCGGCCCGACCTGCCGCGCCATCATTATCTGAAGCTGATCGCCAAGGCCTCCCTGAGCGTGCGCAGGAAGCTGGAAGCCGCTCATCCCGAGCTCGCCGACGAAGTGTCGAGCGTGGTCCAGGAAGCGGCGCAGCGGGTCCGGGCCGCCGCGATGACCCGGCAGACCGAAATGGCGCGCGCGCTGGTGAAATCACTCCACGACGACGGCCGTCTCAACGAATTCCAGGTCACGACTTTCGCCGAGCAGGGCAAGTTCGACGAGACCAATGCGGGGCTCGCGGCACTGGCCGGCGTTTCGGTCGAGACCGCCGAAAACATGATGATCGAGAGCCGGACCGAGGGCGTGATGATCCTCGCCAAGGTCGCCGGCATGCAATGGTCGAGCGTGCGCGCGATCATCGCCATGCGCGAAAAGCTCTCCGGCGGCTCGCAGACCGACATGCTGATCCTGCGCGATACCTACGAAGCCCTGCGCAGCTCGACGGCTCAGCAGGTGCTGCGCTTCCACCGCATGCAGAACACGACGTCCGCGGCCTAGTAACGTAGGACTTTCGATCCAACCGCCGCGCCGATCGCGGTCACGACCGCGGTCGCGATCGTGTACCAGGTCGCGACGAACAGCGGCGAGTCGTCGGTGCAGTGCGAGGCGTAGAGCGTCGCGGCGAGCCCGGCCGACAACAGGCCGGCGAGCGCGCCGGCAAGCGCCGGCCGCGACGGCGCACCATGGCGCAGACCGAACAGAGCGCCCGCGAGCAGCGGCAGCGACATCGCCGGGATCGCCACCATGCACCACCGCGAGTTCTTGCCGACGAGCCGCATCGTCATCGGCATGGCCGGCGCCATCATCGCTTCACTGCCGATCGCGACCGCAAGCAGACCAACGGGGAGCAGCAGCAGCCAGCCCCAGCCGCGCATCAAGGCTTCGGGCCGAGACAGATGCAGGCTGATGATGATCGCGGGGATCGCGAGCGACAAGGTAACGGCGAACTTCGTGTCGAAGAACGGGTTGTGCATCGCCGTCATCACGTCCGGCCGAACGCCCAGGAAGGTTGCAAAAATCAGGATCGAGAACGGCGCTGCCACCAACAGGCCCATGGTCAGCAAGCCGCCGACGCGCGGGGCACGGTGGGCGTTATCGGCCGCGAGGCTGCGAATGAGTTGATCGGTGTCCATGACTAGTGGTCCCGTAGTTTGGCCGTCAGGGCCGCAAGGCCCCGGTGCAGCGCGACCCGCACGGCACCTTCGCTCATCGAGAATTTCGTCGCCGTATCCTTGATCGAGGCGCTGTCGACGGCGATCGACTGCAACACGTCGCGCTGGCGCTGCGGCAGCGTATTGAGCTGCGCGGTGACCTCGCCTGCCGAGGCCGTCTCCTGCGGCGTCTCGCCGGGCAGCGTTTCGGCGAAATCGTCGATGTTGACGAACACACGCCGGCCGCGACGCCGGAGCGCATCGATCAGCTTGTTGCGCGCGATCGCGAACAGCCAGGGGGCGAAGGGCGCTTCGCTATCCCAGGTGTGCCGCTTCAGATGCACCGCCAACAAAATCTCCTGCACGATATCCTCGGCCTGATCGGGAGGCTGCCCGGCCCTGGCCAGGCCGCGCCTTGCGGCAGCGCGCAGCACCGGCGTGACCGCCTTCAACAGGCGATGATACGCCGCATCATCGCCTGCCATGGCCGACCGCATCAGGTCGGTCCACTCGTCCTCACGTCCGCGCACGCGCGCCCCTCACCATTGCAATTCGGCCGCTCTTTCAATTTGTTACGTCGGGGCCTACTTGATCACAAAGTCGTGATCAAGACTGACCCTGCCCCGAAGCAGCCGCAGAAAGCTCTCGCAGGGCTCATAACACCGATCGGTCCGTGCCGCACCCGGCGGGCCTATGCACCGGACAAGGTTTGCCCCGGTTTTGCCCGGTGTGGCCCGAAGATTCCCATATTTTGCCCCGTTGTCGTCATGGGCCGGGGTCTCTGTTCGCCCCGGGACGGGCGAATTGGGGAGATCATCAACATGATGAAAGCCAGCGGACACGCGGCATTGGTCGCTCTGACCGGACTATTCCTGCTGTTTGGAGCCTCCGTGCAGGCCGCACCGAGCGCTGCGAGCACGAATCCGGACGGCGCAAGCAAACAGGCCGATGTGGTCAAGCCGAGCAAGCAGCGACGCCATTCGTCGCGCCGCCACACCGACAGCAAGACGGCGCAGAAATCCGACGACAAGACTGACAAGGCGGATGCCACGCCGCAGGCCGACGGGACCAAGGTCAGCAGCAAGGCCGCGACCGACGTCCCGGCCTCGAGCCAGATGCCGCCGGAAATCGCCAATGCGAACGCGCAGCTCGCCGCCGCGGACACGCCGACTGCGGCCGCAGCCTCGGCGATGACGGGCCGCGCCAACGACAATGTGCAAGCAGCGACCGACACGAACGCTGCCCCCAAAGCCGAGAACCAGGTGGTCGCGCCCGACCAGCTCAACGACCTCGATCGCGCCCTGCCACAGGACAACCCGCCCGTGCAGAAGGCGGTGGTCGCCGCAACCGACGCGCAGCCGCGTCCGGCGCCGATGATGGCGAGCAGCCAGCCGAGCTCGGCCTGGGATCAGAGCTCGCTGATCGGCAAGATCTTCATCGGCGTCGGCACGCTGCTGACACTGGCCTCCGCCGCCCGCATGTTCATGGCTTAGGTCTTGGCCTAACGCCCGTCTCGGGGCGCGCTGCGCGCGCGTCCCGGCCGCTTTTGGACCCCTTGAAGCCCACCCCGCCAGCGGGCACATTGCCCGCCCAATCAAACGCGTGGGTGGACCATGAGCACGTTCGAACACATCATCGTCGAAAGCAAAGGCGCGGTCGGCATCATCAAGCTGAACCGGCCGAAGATGCTCAACGCGCTCTCCTTCGGCGTGTTTCGCGAGATTGCTGCCGCCGTCGACGATCTCGAAGCCGATGACGCCATCGGCTGCATCGTCGTGACCGGCAGCGAGAAGGCCTTTGCCGCCGGCGCCGACATCAAGGAGATGCAGCCGAAAGGCTTCATCGACATGTTCTCCGAGGACTTTGCCGCGATCGGCGGCGACCGCGTCGCGCGCTGCCGCAAGCCGACCATTGCGGCTGTCGCCGGCTATGCCCTCGGCGGCGGCTGCGAGCTCGCCATGATGTGCGATTTCATCATCGCCGCCGACACCGCCAAATTCGGCCAGCCCGAAATCACGCTCGGCACCATCCCCGGCATCGGCGGCACCCAGCGCCTGACCCGCGCGATCGGCAAGTCCAAGGCGATGGATCTCTGCCTCACCGGCCGCATGATGGACGCAGCCGAAGCCGAGCGCTCGGGCCTCGTCAGCCGCATCGTGCCCGCCGACAAGCTGATGGAGGAGACCATGGCGGCTGCCGAGAAGATCGCCTCCATGTCACGTCCTGCCGTTGCGATGGCCAAGGAAGCAGTCAACCGCGCTTTCGAGACCACGCTCGCCGAAGGCATGAGCGTCGAACGCAATCTGTTTCACTCGACCTTCGCACTCGAAGACCGCTCCGAAGGCATGGCCGCGTTCATCGAGAAGCGCAAGCCGGTGAACAAGAACCGGTAAGACTCTCCGCAGTCGTCCCGGCGAAAGCCGGGACCCATACCGCGGAATCCATCGATGGCGGAAGGTGGACGTACCAAACAACGAGTCTTCGTCAAACTCCTCCCTGGGGTTATGGGTCCCGGCTTTCGCCGGGACGACACCCGAGGCTAGACGTGACTACGTGCCAAAGCCGCGCTGACGAGCGCGCGGTAGAACCGCTCCGGCCAGGTTTTGGGGCGATCGAGGCCGAGGCGTGCGAGACACGCCTGATCCGCCGCGTCAGGCTTCTGCGTCAAGCCTTGCCACAACAGGCCCGCCAGCGCCCGCGATGAATGCTGCGCGCCCTGCAGGATCTCCAGCGCCGGGATGAGGCGCTGCTCGACCTCGGTAAAATCGCAGCCGAACGGAAACGACGGCAACAGCCCGGCCTCGCGCGCGGGCTTGAGTGCTGCCGCGATCCGCTCCGGATGGTTTTCACGATGGACCGCCGGGATATCGTAGCCCCGCGGCAGTTTGCCGGCCTCCTTCGCCACCCGCACCAGCTCTTCCTGGAAGCGCGAGTCAGCAATCTCGAGCATGGCCGCGATCACATCGGCGTCCGACTTTCCCCTGAGATCGGCAACACCGTATTCGGTGACGAAGACATCGCGCAGATGACGCGGGATGGTCTCGTGCCCGTAGTGCCAAAGGATGTTGGATTTCAGCGCGCCGCCGGCCTGCCGCGTGGCCTCGAGCGTCAGGACCGATCGCGCTGCGTTCAGGGCAAAAGCCTGCGCCACGAAATTGTACTGTCCGCCGACGCCGCTCACGACCTGGCCGTCGTCGAGGCCGTCGGACACGGCTGCACCCAGAAGCGTCGCCATCATCGTGACGTTGATGAAGCGTGCGTCGATGCGGGCACGACGCTTCTGGTCCTCATCGCCGTAGAGCTCGTTCGTGAACGACACCGGCATCATCTGGACGCGTGCGATCAACTCCGGCGGCATCTCGCGCAGCGCGCGATAGAACGACTTTGGACCGAGGAAGAAGGCACCGTGCAGCACCACGCCGTCGACGGCGCGCTTGAGAATGCCGGCGTCGATCAGGCCGATGAACGCCTCGGTGACCATCTCGCTGACGCCGTAAAGGCCCGCCTCGAAGGCACCGGCCTCCTGCGCGACGGCTGGTCGCGCCGGAGACAGCCGTGTGACGACATGATGAAATGCCGCACTGTCGCGATGGCGCAGGATCAGGCCTTGCGCCAGCGCATCGCCGACCTGTCCGATGCCGATTTGCAGCGTGCCGCCGTCGCGCACGAGAGCGGCCGCATTCAGGCCGATCGCGTATTTGGTATCGGAGATCGGCTCCGACGGCGGCGCGAACAGGGGAAAGTCGGTCGCCGCGCTGTCCAGCACGGCGCAAAACTCCTCGGCCGGAAGATCGCCCTCGCCCGGCATGAACGGCAGCTCGGAATTCACCTGTGCGATCAGCTTGAACGACGCGCGTCCGGCGCGACGCTCGCGCAGCACGTCCAGCGTCGTGTCGGTGTTGCAGGACAGGCTGTAGCGCGGCACGCCATCGACGACGCGTTTGGCGACCAGCTGCGTCACCACGTTCATCCCGCGCGCCAGCAGATAGCTCGCCGCGTGTGTATAGTTGGCCGAGATGTAATTCTGCTGTGCGGCCGGCACATGCAGCCAGCGTCCGGCAAGAAAGAAGAACTCGACCACGCTGATATTGGGCGGCAGCCGATTCGCGCGCAGCGCATCGGCATAGGCCAGGTCGGGATACCCTCCAAACAGGCGGTCGATGACGGGCGTGATGAAGCGGCGCTCGATCAGGGCCTTCGGCTTCGGCTTCTCCAGCGTCAGCGCCGACAGCAATGTCAGCTTGATGTAAGGATCGGCGCAGGCCCGCGCGTAAAGGGCATTGACCACGTGATTGGCCTTGCCGAGGCCGAGCGGCAGACCGACCACCAGATCGGTTCCAACCTCGCGAATGATCTCCTCCGCGAGCGCATCGGGATCGGAGAAGAATTTCGGCATCATCCGTGGGTCCGGACCGCATGGCAAAGGCGCCCGACGGAATTGGAAGGCGCCATGGGTCCCCTATAGCGCATTCGAGGCGGAATCGCTGTGTGACGCACCTGCAACAAGCACGGATTTCATGGGGGTTTCCTCCGCGGCAGTTTGCCTGCGGGACCGGCGCTGGGTAAACAGTTAAGAGAGCCGCCGTCGGCGGGGGCGGACAGCCGGGGTTTTGCGGGATTACATGATTGGGCGTGCCGCCAGAGCTGGCCGCGTGATGACGCGGCGTCGATCGGGCGTGGGTCCTGTCCTGGCGGCATGGACCACGGTCGCGTTTTGTTGCGCCCTGCCCGCCGCGGCCTGCGCGGAGGCCCTGCCGGAGGCGCTGGTCAAGGCCTACCAGACCAACCCCCAACTCAACGCCGAACGCGCAAGGCAGCGCGCCACCGACGAGAACGTGCCGCAGGCGCTCGCCGGCTACCGGCCGCAGATCGTGGCGAGCCTCAGCGCCGGCCTGCAGGCGGTGCGCAACCTGCTTCCGGACAACACCATCCAGACCGCGACGCTGAAGCCCTGGACCATCGGGGTTACGGTGTCGCAGACCCTGTTCAACGGCTTCCGCACCGCCAACAACGTGCGGGTCGCGGAACTCCAGGTGCAGTCCGGCCGCGAGGCGCTGCGCAATGTCGGCCAGGGCGTGCTGCTCGACGCCGTCACCGCCTACACCAACGTGCTGGCCAACCAGTCGCTGGTCGAGGCGCAACGCTCCAACGTCGCCTTCCTGCGCGAGACGCTCGCCATCACCCAGCGCCGACTCAATGCCGGCGACGTCACCCCGACCGACAGCGCCCAGGCCGAGGCCCGCCTCAACCGCGGCCTTGCCGACCTCAATGCCGCCGAAGTCGCCCTTGCGGTGAGCCAGGCGACCTATTCCCAGGTGATCGGCAATGCGCCCTCGGCGCTCCGCCCTGCCGAAGTGGTCGATCGTTATCTGCCGAAGACCCGCGAAGATTCGATCGCGATGTCGATCCGCGAGCATCCGGCGGTGATGGCAGCCAGTTTCGACGTCGACGTCGCCTCGACCAATATCCGCGTCGCCGAAGGCGCGCTGTTGCCGAGCGCCAGCCTCCAGGGCAGCGTCAGCCGCAGCCGCGACGCCGACCAGACGCTCGGCACCTTCGCCACCGACCAGGCCTCGATCGTCGCCAACGTCACCGCACCGATCTATGACGGCGGCCAGGCCGCCTCTCAGACCCGGCAGGCCAAGGAAGTCACGGCGCAGAGCCGGCTCGTGCTCGACCAGGTACGCAACCAGGCGCGCACCGCAGCGGTCAGCGCCTGGGTCGCCAACGAAGGCGCCAAGATCGCAGTCTCGGCCTCGGAATCCGAAGTGAAAGCCGCAACCGTCGCGCTCCAGGGCGTGCAGCGCGAGGCCGCCGGCGGACAGCGCACCACCGTCGACGTGCTGAACTCGCAGGCCGATCTGATCCAGGCCAGGGCCCGCCTGATCGGCGCGCTGCGCGACCGCGTGATCGCCTCCTACACGCTGCTCAGCGCCGTCGGTCATCTCGACGTCAAGACGCTGAGCCTGAACACCCCGGACTATCTGCCCGAGGTGCACTACCAGCAGGTCCGCGACGCCTGGCACGGCCTGCGTACGCCGTCGGGGCAGTAGTCGCTCGCGAGCCGATCGGGTTCAGACCAACCTCGGCCTTGGGTCGTCTCGGCGCGCCACGCCGATCCTTTTGACATTTTGTAGCCCATGGGCTACAGTGGTCCCACCATGATCGAGGTGAGACAAACGGAGCGCTTTTCAGCGTGGCTGAACCGTCTCAAAGATGCCAATGCGGTTGCTCGCATCGCTGCCCGCATTCGCCGCATGGAGATGGGCAACCCCGGTGACAGCAAGAGCGTCGGCCGCAATGTCCGGGAAATGCGCATCGACCATGGTCCGGGCTACCGGATTTACTATGTACAGCGCGGAACGCAGATTGTGATCCTGTTGTGTGGTGGGGACAAACGCACACAACGGCAGGACATCGAGCAAGCCCAGAAGCTGGCGGAGACAGAATGATGCCCAAGGCGACGCCCAAAGCCGCAGCCAAGACGACCACCAAGACAACGCGCTTCGATGCCGCTGACTACCTCAACACCGAGGAGCGTCAGGCCGCTTATATTGCAGCTGCCTTGGAAACCGGCGATGCGGATTTCGTGCGTGACGCGCTTGGCCTCGTTGCACGGGCGCGCGGCATGAGCGAGATCGCGAAGAAAGCCGGCTTGAACCGCGAAAGCCTGTACAAGGCGCTCGGAGAGGCGGGAAATCCCGAGTTCGGGACCGTCATGCGCATTGTCGGGGCGTTGGGCCTGACCTTGTCCGCACAGCCCGCGACGAGCGGCCGGCCCGCGAAGCGCCGCCGGGTCGCCTAGAGCTCGTCTGGCATTCCGGAATATGAACATGAAGAGCCGCCGCATCCATCTGATGGGAGCTTCGGGATCCGGCGTGACGACGCTCGGCCGCGCGCTTGCGGGCCGGCTGGCGCTGCCGCATCACGACAGTGACGATTATTTCTGGCTGCCGACTGCTCCACCCTACCAGACGACACGCCCTGCCGCCGATCGGCTGCGCCTGATGCGCGAGATGTTTCTGCCGCGGCTCGATTGGGTGCTGAGCGGAACCGTCACCGGCTGGGGCAACGAGCTCGTCCCGTTCTTCGATGTCGTCATCTTCGTGTCAACGCCGAGCGAGCTTCGCCTGCAGCGACTGCGTGCGCGCGAAGCTGCTCATTTCGGTGCCGATGCTGTCGCGCCCGGAGGCTGGCGTCACGCGGAGATGGAGGCGTTCGTCGACTGGGCCTCGCACTACGAAGCCGGTGATCGCGACGGCCGCAGTCTCGCAAAAGATGAGACGTGGCTCGCGGATCTGCCCTGCCCGGTCGTTCGCGTCGACGGCGCACGTCCGCTTGCGGAACTGGTCGAGCAGCTGTGCAGCGAATTGGCGGGACTGCCCGGCTGATGTGATATCGTGCGCGCGCCTTCCCCGCCGCCGGAGCAGCCATGACCGACACAGTTTACGCGCGCGCAGCGCAACCCGCGACGCCGATCAATTTCGACGTGCCGGCCCATGCCTGCGACTGTCACACCCATATCCATGGCGATGTCGCGACATTTCCGTTCTTCACGGGGCGCGTTTACACGCCGGGACCGGCAAGCCCCGAGGAAATGGCGGCGCTGCACAAGGCGCTGCATATCGAGCGCGTCGTGATCGTCACGCCGAGCGTCTACGGCACCGACAATTCCTCCAGCCTGTTCGGAATGAAGGCCCGCGGCGCTACTGCGCGCGGGGTAGCCGTGATCGATGACAAGACCACGGAAGCCGAGCTCGACGCGATGCATGCGGCCGGCTTCCGCGGCATCCGCATCAATCTGGCGACTGACGGCGTCAACAATCCCGATGTCGGCCGCGCCCGCTTCACCGCCGCCGTCGGGCGCATGACGGCGCGCGGCTGGCATGTGCAGCTCTACACCACGCCGTCGATGATCTCCGCGATCCGGGATCTCGTGCTGGCCTCACCGGTGCCTGCGGTGTTCGACCATTTTGGCGGGCTCGAGGCCTCGCTCGGACTGGAGCAGCCGGGCTTTGCCGACCTCGTCGCTTTGGTCAAATCCGGAAAAGCCTATGTGAAGATTTCAGGCGCCTATCGCTCGTCGAACCTCGCGCCCGATTATCAGGACATGCTGCCCTATGCGCGCGCACTGATCGCCGCGAACCCGGACCGCATCGTCTGGGGCACCGACTGGCCGCATCCGGATTCGGCGCAAATCGACGGCCGCAAGGCCACCGACATCGCACCCTTCCACGCCATCGACGATGGCCGGCTGCTCAACCAGCTTCCGCTCTGGGCGCGGGATGCGGATGTACGCAGGAAAATCCTGGTCGACAATCCGGCGCGACTCTACGGCTTCTGAGTCGCGGCACCTTCAATAAGGTTCAAACAAAATGCGACGCTGTGATGGAACTGTTGTCACGCGAGCACAACGACGCTGACTCACACGTTCGTGTTTGCGCTCTCGTCTGCTTTTCAGCCTTCCGGTTGAGGCGACGATTCAATTTCGCGGCTACGCACACGCACAGATTTCATTTGATCGTGCGGATGCATGCCCTTATCGCATTTTCTTGCCGCGCTTTTTTCCGGCATCGGAATTGGTTTCACCGTCGCGGCTCCGATTGGGCCCATGGGCATGCTGTGCATTCAGCGCACATTGGCGTCGGGCATGGCCACAGGCCTCGCCACCGGCTTCGGCGCGGCGACCGTGCATCTCACCTACAGCGCCTTCGCAGTCCTGGGATTGGGCGCGCTTGCGCAGCCCTGGGTCGAGGCGAATGCCGTTATCTTCGGCGTCGTCTCGGCGCTGACGCTGTTGTGGTTCGCGCTTCGCACCCACCGGTGCTCCATCGTTCTGCAGGACGAAGGCGAGATCGACCGCGTGCGTCTCGCCCGCGCCTATCTCAGCGCCATCGCGCTCGGGCTGACCAATCCGTTGACGGTCATCCTGTTTCTCGCAGCGCTGCACGCGTTCTCCACGCAGGCCGCAGCTGCACCGATGATCGCGGGCGTGTTCGTCGGCTCTGCGGTGTGGTGGATGATCCTCAGCACGATCGTCGCCACCGCGCGCTCGCGGCTGACGCCGCGGATGCTGTCATTGAGCAGCCGATTCGCGAGCCTGATGCTGCTCGGGCTCGGCACCACGATGCTGCTGCGGATCGCGCAGCGCGCGTTGGGCTAGCTCGCGCGTCAGCGCGCGCGGCGGGAGAAGAAGGAGATCAGCACCGGCAACGTCACCAGGATCACGATCGGCGCCAGCAGCATGCCGGTGACGACGACGACCGCGAGCGGCTTCTGCACCTGCGAGCCGATGCCCGCCGACAGCGCGGCCGGCAGCAGACCGACGCCGGCGACGACGCATGTCATCAGCACGGGGCGAAGCTGCAATTCGCCGGTGCGGATCACCGCGCTCACGCGGTCCATGCCTTCGTCGATCAGCTGATTGAACTGCGACAGGATGATGATGCCGTCCATCACCGCGATACCGAACAGGGCGATGAACCCGATCGCGGCCGAGACGCTGAAGGCGGTGCCGGTGATCAGCAGGCCGAGCACGCCACCGAAGATCGCCATCGGGATCACGCTCATGGCGAGCAGGGTGTCGGTCATCGAGCCGAAATTGAACCAGAGCAGGATGCCGATCAGCGCCAGCGAGATCGGCACCACGATCGACAGCCGCCGGATCGCGTCCTGGAGATTGCCGAACTCGCCGACCCATTCCATGTGCGAGCCGGGCGGCAGCTGCACCTGGTCGGCGATCTTCTGCTGGGCCTCGCGGATGGCACTGCCGAGATCGCGCTCGCGGACCGAGAACTTGATCGGCAGATAGCGTTCCTGCTGCTCGCGGTAGATGTACGCTGCGCCGGAAACGAGGCTGATCGAGGCAACTTCGCTGAGCGGAATCTGGGTGACGGAGCCGTTCGGCCCGGGCGCACCGATCCGAATGTTCTGGATCGCCTCGGCGCTGCGGCGATATTCCGGCGCAAGGCGAACGATGATCGGGAAGTGGCGGTCGGAGCCGGGCTCGTAGATGTCGCCCGCGGAGTCGCCGCCGATCGCGACCTTGATGGTGGCGTTGATGTCGCCGGGGGCGAGCCCGTAGCGCGCGGCCTTGGCGCGGTCGATGTCGATCTGCACCGTCGGCTGCCCGAGCGAGGTGAAGACCGCGAGGTCGGTCACGCCCTGCACGGTCGCGAGCACCGACTTGATCTTGTTGGCGGTGTCGGTCAGCGCCTGGAGATCGCTGCCGAACAGCTTGATCGAGTTCTCGCCCTTCACACCGGAGACGGCCTCGGAGACGTTGTCCTGGAGATATTGCGAGAAGTTGAACTCGACGCCGGGGAAGCGGTCGTCGAGCTGCTTGAGCAGCTCCGCGGTCAGCTCCTCCTTGTCATGCGTGCCGGGCCACTGGCTCGCAGGCTTCAGCGGCGCGAAGAACTCGGCGTTGAAGAAACCGGCGGCGTCGGTGCCGTCGTCGGGACGGCCGTGCTGCGACACCACGGATTCGACCTCGGGCCGGGCGCGGATCAGCTTGCGCATCTCGTTGACGTAGGAGTTGCCCTCCTGGAGCGAGATGGTCGGCGGCAGCGTGGCACGGATCCAGAGATTGCCCTCTTCCAGCTTGGGCAGGAATTCGAGGCCGAGCAGCCGGCCGAGCGCGACCGTCATCAGCACGAGGCCGACCGAGGCGCCGAGCATGATGGCGCGGTTGGCGACGGCCCAATTGAGAACCGGCATGTAGATCCGATGCAGGATCTGCATCACCCTGGTCTCGGTCTCCTCGACATGGGCCGGCAGAATGATCGCGGAGAGCGCCGGCGTCACGGTGAAGGTCGCCAGCAGGCCGCCGGCGAGCGCGTAGGCATAGGTACGCGCCATCGGTCCGAAAATGTTGCCTTCGACACCGGATAGCGTGAACAGCGGCAGGAACGCCGCGATGATGATCGCGGCGGCAAAGAAGATCGAGCGCGAGACGTCGGCCGCGGCGCTGAGGATGGCGTGGCTCTTCATGCCGAACAGCGTCTCGGGCGACATCTGCTCGGATTCCGTCGGCGGCGTGGTCTGCGTCAGGCGGCGGAAGATCGCCTCCACCATGATGACGGTGGCATCCACGATCAGGCCGAAATCGATGGCACCGACCGACAGCAGGTTTGCCGATTCCCCGCGCAGCACCAGGATGATCACGGCAAAGAACAGCGCGAACGGAATCGTGGCGCCGACGATCAGCGCGCTGCGCAGATCGCCGAGGAAGATCCACTGCAGCAGCACGATCAGGAGGATGCCGACCACCATGTTGTGCAGCACGGTGTGGGTGGTGAGCTCGATCAGGTCGC
Source organism: Bradyrhizobium sp. CCGUVB14 (assembly GCF_024199935.1). Lineage (NCBI taxonomy): Bacteria > Pseudomonadati > Pseudomonadota > Alphaproteobacteria > Hyphomicrobiales > Nitrobacteraceae > Bradyrhizobium > Bradyrhizobium sp. CCGUVB14. The sequence goes on along the minus strand of NZ_JANADS010000001.1, from coordinate 3,729,937 downwards.
CGCGGTCATAGATGCGCTCGATGCGCACGCCGGGCGGCAGGATGCTGGACTCGTTGATGGTCTGAACGAGCTGGTGGACGCGCTTGATGGTCGGCGAGCTCTGCTCGCCGCGGCGCATCAGGACGATGCCTTGCACGATATCGTCGGAATCGTCGATGCCGGCGATGCCAAGACGCGGCTTCTGGCCGATCGTGACGGTGGCGACGTCCTTGACCAGCACCGGATTGCCGTTGGTCTGGGCGATCATGGTGTTGGCAAGGTCGTCGATCGACTTGATCAGGCCGACGCCGCGCACCACGGCCGATTGCTGGCCGATATTGACGGTGTTGCCGCCGACATTGACGTTGGAATTGCTGACCGCCTGGAGCAGTTGCGGCAGCGTCAGGCCGTTGGCGACCAGCTTGTTGTTGTCGACCTGGAGCTCATAGGTCTTGCTCTTGCCACCCCACCCGGTCACGTCGATCACGCCGGGCACGGAACGGAAGCGGCGCTGCAGGATCCAGTCCTGGATGGTCTTGAGGTCGAGCACGCTGTAGTTCGGCGGGCCGACCAGCCGATAGCGGAAGATTTCGCCGATCGGGCTCAGCGGCGAGATCTGCGGCTGCACGTTGCCCGGCAGCGGCGCGAGTTGCGCCAGGCGGTTCAGGACCTGCTGCAACGCCTCGTCATAGGTGTAGGCGAACGAGAACTGCAGTTTGACGTCGGAGAGGCCGTAGAGCGAGATGGTGCGGATGGTCGTGAGGTTCTTCAGGCCCGCGACCTGCGTCTCGATCGGGATCGTGATGTAGCGCTCGATCTCTTCCGCCGACAGGCCCGGGCTCTGCGTGACGATGTCGACCATCGGCGGGGTCGGATCGGGATAGGCCTCGATGTTGAGCTGATTGAACGCAATCAGGCCGCCGATGAACACGGCGACGAACATGCCGACCATCAGGAAGCGCCGGTGGACGGCTAGGGCGACGAGACGATCCATTCAGTTTTTTCGCAGTTTCGTGGGGCTCGTCGATCAGCTACCGGACGCCGCGCGGTCGATGAACAGACTGCCTTTGACGACGATCCGTTCGCCGGGCTTCAGGTTGCTGGTCACCTCGACGAGGTTGCCATTGATGAGGCCGATCTTGATCTGGCGGAGCTCGACCGATTTGTCGTCACGCGCGACCCAGATGCGCACCTGGTCGCCTTCGTAGATCAGCGCCTGCTTCGGCACCGCAGGCGCCGCGCGGTCGCCGGCCGAATAGATCGTGACATTGGCGAACATTTCCGGCTTGAGCAGGCCATCCTTGTTATCGATGGTGGCGCGGACCAGCAGGCGGCGGGTATTGGGATCGATCGCGGCGGCGACATAGTTGATCTTGGCGGTCAGCGGACGGCCCGGCAGCGCCATGACGTTGACGTTGATGTCCTGCCCGATGCTGACCTGAGCAGCGTCGCTCTCGCGCACGAAGGCGGTGAGCCAGACGGTGGAGAGATCACCGATCACGAAAACCGGGTCGCTGGCGCCGGCGCTGACATATTGCCCGGGGCCGATCTTGCGCTGCACGACCGTGCCCGCGATCGGCGCATAGATCGTGATCTCCGGATTGATGGTGCTCTTGGTCTGGAACGCCTTGATCGTCTCGTCGGTGAAGCCGAGGATGCGCAGCTTGTTGTTTGCGGCCTCCAGCGCCGTCACCGCGGAGCGCATGTCGTTCTGCGCCTGGACCTGGGTGGCCTCCGCCTGCTGATAATCCTTGAGCGGAATGGCGCGGCCTTCGTAGAGATCCTTGGCGCGCCGGTACTGGATGTCGGCAAGCTCGAGCGCCGACTTCGCCTTGTTCTGCGACGTCATCGCCGCGATGAAATCGTTCTGGGCCTGCACGGTGTCGGCGGCCTCGATTGTGAACAGCGGTTGACCTTGGGTCACGCTCTCGCCCGGCTTGGCGAGCAGCTTGGTCACCCGGCCCGCATAAGGCGAGAACACCGGAGTCGAGCGGTCTTCATCGACCGCGACCTTGCCTTCGGTGACGTACTCGGCGCGGAAGGCCTTGGCATTGACCGGCTCGATCGTCAGCGTCGCCCATTCGGACGGCGTCGGCGTGAAATTCTGGGCGTTCCTGCGCGACTGGCTGGAGACTTCGGAGTGGTTCTTGTCCTTGACGCCCGCATAGAGAAACCCGTAGGCGCCGGCCCCGGCAAGCGCCAGTAAAACTACGGATACGATCATCCGTTGTTTTGTAAGCACCTGCAAACGCTTGGTATTTTCAACTACCATGGGGCCCGGTCTTGTCTGCGACGATCTCGGCAGACGGCTGCCTCATCGGTCGCGCTAATAGTGCCGAATTGGGATTGCAAACAACCTAAAAAACGCTGGCCGTCCTTCGGTTTGCGTTAAAATTTTGCGACACGTCAGCTTCACGTCAGCTTCAGCCCGGCCATTGCGGCGGATGGCTGCCGAGCGGCATCGCCGGACGGCTCCATTGCGCCGGCGTCCGCGACAGCACAGCCGAATGGCGCACCGCCTTCAACGTGCCGAAGCCAGATGACACCGTTTCCATGAACGCAGCATGTACGGCCTCACCCGTAAGATCCGGGGTATCGAGACCGCCTTCGAGCCGACCGAGATTCCACAGCCAGCGTCCGGTCTGCGCCAGCGACACGCGCACGTGCCAGCTGCCGCCTTCACGGGCCTGGCGCGCCTTGGCCATCATCGCGCCGAACGCCATCAGATAGCCGGTGGCGTGATCGAGCATCTGCGCCGGCAATTCCTTCGGACCGTCGATGCCGGCGGCCTTGCCTTCCGCATCGTTGAAGCCGGTCGTCGTCTGCACCAGCGAATCGAAGCCACGCCGCTCGGCCCAGGGGCCGGCATGGCCGTAAGCCGACAGCGTGACGTAGACGATGCCGGGATCGATCTCCGCGGCCCGCTCCGGCGAGAGGCCAAGAGCGGCGAGCGCGCGCGGGCGATAGCCTTGCGAGACGATGTCGGCGTCCTGCAACAGCGCGCGCATCTGCGCCTGGCCCGCCTCGCTCTTCAGCGCGATGAAGGTGGTGAGCTTGCCGCGGCCGGTGTCGATGGTGAGCCAGGGAATCGCGGGCAGGTCCGGCCCCGAGACCAGCAGCACATCGGCGCCGTGCGCAGCGAGCGTGCGGCCGGCGACGGGACCGGCGATGACGCGGGAGAGATCGAGCACGCGCAGGCCTGCGAGCGGGCGATCGCCTTTGGACCAAAGCTTGGGCGGAGCATCGCCGATCTTCTCGATCGAGATCAGCGGCAGCTCGGCCAGCGCGCGCGCCTGCGGCAGCGCCGACCATTCGTCGTAGGAGCGCATCAGCGCGACGACGCCGCCGGCGGCATAGGCGGCCGTCTCGAAATCCTCGCCCTTCCATTGCATCAGCGCGGCCTGCACCTTCTCGCGCTCGGGCACACAGCCAAGCACCTTGCAGACGGCGTCGCGATGATGCGGAAAATTGGTGTGGCAGCGCACGAAACGGCTGTCGCCGGTCTTGTAGACGCCGGCGATGGCGTCCCAGGCCGGAGGCGGCGGCTTGTCGTCGAGGCGCAGATAGCGCTCGGAACGGCATTCGACGACGGCGTGACCCATGTCGACGGTCACATCCTGCGCCTCGCCGCTGCGTTGCCGCCAGATCTCGGCGGCGGCAAGGCCGGCAGCGGCGATCGTCGTTTGTCCGGCGACGGCGACACGGAACGAGGACGGTATCTGCGGCTCGTCGCCGGTCAGGCGCACGCGCTCAAGGGCCGCGACATCGCCTCCGGCAGAGGTCCAGATATCCCTGAGAATGTCGGCAGGGCTTTGCATGGCCTCTTCTCTCCCCTAGTTTTCGGTGACCATTCACTAGCACATAAGGGAATGCAATGGCCGCCATCGATCCCCTCACCGCAGGCGCCGTGTTCGTCGCAACCGCGGCCACCGACGCAGTCTACGTGATGTTCACCTCGGCCGTGATTGCGCGCAAGCGCGTGCCGGCGGCGAACTGGAGCGCAGTCTGGTATCTGCTCTCCTCCTATGCCGTGATCAGCTACACCGAAAACGCGTTCTATGTCGCTTTCGCGGCGATCGGCTCCTGGGCCGGCGCTTACGCCTCGCTGACCTTCCTGCACCGTCCGCCCGGCGGCCCGCCGGTGGGGGCTTCGCCGGAGTGAGGGGAGGACTTTCTCCGCCTCCGCGGCTACACTCGTGACGACCAACAAAAAGGGAAGACCCAAACAATGGATCTCGGTCTCAAAGGAAAAAACGCCATCGTGCTCGGCGGCACGCGCGGCATCGGTCGGGCAATTGCGGCGACGCTGGCCAGTGAGGGCAGCAATGTTGCCGTGTGCGCGCGCAATGCGGAGCAAGTCGCCGCCACCGTGGCCGAGCTGAAGGCCAGCGGCATCCGCGCCACCGGCGGCACGGTCGACGTCACCGACGGCGCGGCGCTGAAGGCGTGGGTCGAGGGCGCGGCAAAGGAGTTCGGCGGCATCGACCTGCTGTTCGCCAATGCCGGCGCGATGGCGCAAGGTCACGATCCCGCGTCATGGGAGCAGAATTTCCGGCTCGACGTGCTCGGCGCCGTGCATGCGTTCGACGCCGCGCGGCCGTTCCTCGAGACAAGCGGCGAGACGCGCGGCGATGCCGCCTTCGTCATCATCTCCTCGATCTCGGCGGCGCAGGCCGATCTCGCCAGCTCCTACGGCCCGATCAAGGCGGCGCTGATCCACATGGCCAAAGGACTGGCGCGGCAATACGCCAAGAAGAAGATCCGCGTGAATGTCGTGTCGCCCGGCACCGTCTACTTCAAGGGCGGCGTCTGGAACATGATCGAGCAGAACATGCCCGAGCGTTACAACGACGCGATGAAGCGCAATCCGACCGGGCGCATGGCGACGCCGCAGGAGATCGCGAACGCCGCGGTGTTTCTGGCAAGCCCGGCCTCGTCGTTCACGACCGGCGCCAATCTGATCGTGGATGGTGCGATCTCGAACCGGGTGAATTTCTGAGGTAGCTCACTGCCCTCGCCCGCGAAGGCGAGCGATCCAGTATTGTATAGACGGCTCGGCGAGAACCGAGAGGCCGCGGTGTACTGGATACCCCGCTTTCGCGGGGTATGACGGCTGAGCATGAGGCGCGTGATCGCTCAACAAATTCGTCATTGCGAGCGCAGCGAAGCAATCCAGACCACCGCCGCGGAAGGAATCTGAATTGCTTCGCTGCGCTCGCAGTGACAGCGTAGAGGGACAACACAGATTTCGATCAGGAGCCGAAGGCTAAGAACCCAGCGACACCGATGCGCGTTTTCGCCGCCTGCTGATCAGCCAGGTCGCCCATGTGATGAGCCAGTCCGGGACGTTTAGATGGCGCAATGTTTCGATTTGTCCGTCCTCTTCGCGCACACGGAAGCTTGCATCGGCAAAGTAGCCATCGGAATCCGCAACACACCACTCCAACGTACGCGCGATCTCGTCCCGCAACGCCTCGGTGTCCGGCAATTTATTGAGGAAGCTCAACTCCCGGCGAAGACAGATGGCTTCGATCCGGGGACGCATCGCCTCGACATAGGAGATTCCCCAGCCCTCAAGGCGTGCGTGGGTCGCTTCATGGATGAAGGTCGACGCGATCTGCTCGAGTGTCATCGTGTCGCTTAGGATGTATCGCTCATCGAGCACGCAAGCGTTGATCGACCGATCATAGTGCGCTTGGGCGCTGGGGAGCAGATGCACCCATATTCGGTCGAGATCACGCGTGATCCGGGCATAGCCAAGCGCGTCGTGACGCTTGATGAGCTGGAGAGCCTCCTCCACGCGGCGCAACGCCGGGTGGGGCTTGCTTTCGGATGTCCCGACCCAAAGTCCATCGATTGTGCTGCCTTTGGAGAACCAGAGAGCCAGCTTATCGATGTGGGATGGGCTTCGATCCGGCTTTACTGCGACGGCTAGGCCGCGCGATCGTTGCGGCGTTTCCAGTTGCTGCAAATATCACCCCTCATGTCCAAATCGGACACCACGAAGGATATTGGCGCATCTCGCTTTCAGGACGCTTAGAGACTTGAGTCAAATCGTATGGATCGTTGAACGGGACCAGCCGATGCCCGCGACTTGTTCATGCCCCTCAATGAAAATCCCGCGATGGCGGCAGGATGCGGACGTTGCGGGGGTGGCGGATTTTTTGCGCGGGCATATCCGCGGGGGCACGGGGATCTTCGTTGAGGGGCTCGATCACGGTGGCGCCTGCCGGCACCGGAGGCTTGCGGCTCAGGGCGTCGTTGGCGAGGCCGACCAGATCGTGCGAGCGGTCGATCATGCGCTGGGCGATCAGATGCGTCACCTTCTCGGGGCTGCTCTGGATATAGCCCTGGACCTCGATGAGGCGCGCGCCCATCACTTCCTTCCGGTACTGCTCCATGACCTTGGGCCACACCACGACATTGGCGATGCCGGTCTCGTCCTCCAGCGTCATGAACACGACGCCGCTGGCGCTGCCCGGCCGCTGCCGCACCAGCACCACACCGGCGCAGCGGACGCGGCGCCGCTCGTTCTCATGGCTGATCTCCTTGCAGGCGACGATCCGCTCGCGTGAAAGCATCTCGCGCAGGAATTCCATCGGATGGCCCTTGAGCGACAAGCGGATGGTCTGGTAGTCGGCGACGACCTGTTCGGGACGCGGCATCACGGGGAGTGGCTTAGCCTGCTCGTCGGGCTGCTCGCGCGCGGTGGCCGCCTCGAACAGCGGCAGCGCCACATCGTCGGGCAGCCGCCGCACCTGCCACAGCGCCTCGCGGCGATCGAGCCCGAGCGAGCGGAACGCGTCGGCATCCGCCAGCAGGATCAGCGCGCGCTTGGGCAGGCCGGTGTCGCGGGCAAAATCCTCGAGCGAGGTGAAGGGCTGGCGGTCGCGAGCCTTGATGATGCGGTCAGCCCAGTCTTCCTGAGTGACATGGACCTTGCCTTGCCGCTTCGCTTGCTCCGCTTTGAGGAACTCCTCATCGGGATCGAGCCAGTGAAAGCCGTCGATCTGACGAAAACCCAGGCGAACGGCGCAATATCTGTCGTCGGTGTTCTCCAGCGTGTTCTGCGCAAAGCTGTGGGAGACATCGATCTCGCGTACCTCGACGCCGTTCTTGCGGGCGTCGCCGACGATCTGCGCCGGCGCGTAAAAGCCCATCGGCTGCGAGTTCAAGAGGCCGCAGCAGAAGGCATCGGGGTGATGATATTTCAGCCATGAGGAGATGTAGACGAGCTGGGCAAAGCTCGCGGCATGGCTCTCCGGGAAACCGTAGGAACCAAAGCCCTTGATCTGGTCGAAACAACTCCTGGCGAAATTGGCATCGTAGCCGCGCGCGACCATGTTGCCGATCAGCTTCTCCTCGTATTGGCCGATGGTGCCGACATTGCGAAAGGTCGCCATCGAGCGGCGCAGGCCGTTGGCTTCCTCGGAGGTGAATTTCGCCGCCTCGATCGCGATGCGCATCGCCTGCTCCTGGAACAGCGGCACGCCCTTGGTCTTGTGCAGCACCTTGTAGAGTTCGTCCGCGGGACCATGCTCGGGCGCTGGCGAGGGATAGGTCACCTTCTCGATACCGTTCCGCCGCCGCAAGTAAGGATGCACCATGTCGCCCTGGATCGGGCCCGGCCGTACGATCGCGACCTCGATGACGAGATCGTAGAAGGTCCGCGGCTTCAGCCGCGGTAGCATGTTCATCTGCGCGCGGCTCTCGACCTGGAAGACGCCGAGCGATTCACCGGCGCACAGCATGTCGTAAACCTTGGGATCGTCCTGCGGGACGCTCGCCAGAACCCAGCGTTTTCCCTTGTGCTGGTCGATCAGGTCAAAACATTTCCGGATGCAGGTCAGCATGCCCAGCGCGAGCACGTCAACCTTCATCATATTGAGCGCATCGACATCGTCCTTGTCCCATTCGATGAAAGTGCGATCGTCCATCGCGGCGTTGCCGATCGGCACATAGGTATCGAGCCGGTCCTGGGTCAGCACATAGCCGCCGACATGCTGGGAGAGATGGCGCGGGAATTCGATCAGCTCGGTCGCAAGCTCGACCGCGAGATTGATCATGGGATTTTGGGGATCGAGCCCGGCCTGCCTGACCTGCATGTCGTTGAGGCCCTTGCCCCAGCTGCCCCAGACGGTGTCGGCGAGCGCGGCGGTGACGTCCTCGGTCAGGCCCAGCGCCTTGCCAACGTCGCGGATGGCGCTGCGCGGACGATAATGGATGATGGTGGCGATGATCGCGGCACGGTGGCGGCCGTAGCGGCGATAGACATATTGCATCACCTCCTCGCGCCGCGAATGCTCGAAATCGACGTCGATGTCGGGCGGCTCCAGCCGCTCCTTGGAGATGAAGCGCTCGAACAGCAGATCGACCTTGGTCGGATCGACCGAGGTGATGCCGAGCACGTAGCACACGGCCGAATTCGCTGCCGATCCCCGCCCCTGGCACAGAATGTTCTGGCTGCGCGCATAGTGGACGATGTCATGCACGGTGAGGAAGTAATGCGCGTATTTCAGCTCTGATATCAGCGCGAGTTCCTTCTTCAGCGTCGCGCGCAACTTGTCGTCGATCTTGCCGCCGAAATATGTGTCGACGCCCGCCCAGGTCAGGTCTTCCAGATGCCCCTGCGCGGTCTTGCCTGGCGGCACCGGCTCGTCCGGGTATTGATATCTGAGCTGATCGAGCGAGAAGTCGATCTTGTCGGCAAAGCGCATGGTCTCCGCGATCGCCTCGGGGAAATCGCGAAACAGGCGCGCCATCTCGCGAGGCGTCTTCAGGAAGCGCTCGGCATTGGCTTCCAGCTTGCGTCCGACCGCCTCGATCGTGGTCTTTTCCCGGATGCAGGTCAGCACGTCCTGAAGCGGACGACGGCCGGGATCGTGATAGAGCACCTCGTTGGTCGCAAGCAGCGGCACGCCGGCTTTGGCGGCGAGATCGTCGAGCCGCGCCAGACGACGACGGTCGTCGCCGCGATAGACCAGGCTCGCGGCCAGCCACACGCCCTCGGCGCGGCCGGCTTTGAGTTTTGAGAGCACATCCAGCGTTTGCGCATCATCAAACCGATGCGGCAACGCCAGGACCAGGAGCTGGCCTTCCGAAAATTCCAGCAGATCGGTGAAGCTGAGACGGCATTCGCCCTTCTCGATCCGCGTGATGTCGTCGCCGCGTTTGCCCCGGGTCAGAAGCTGGCACAGCCGACCATAGGCGGCGCGATCGCGCGGATAGACGAAAATGTCGGGCGTGCCGTCGATGAAGACGATGCGCGTGCCGATCAGGAGCTTTGGCTTGTGCAGCACCTTGTCATTGTCGAGTTCCTTCCAGGCGCGCACCACGCCGGCCAGCGTGTTGTGATCGGCAATGCCGATCACGGGAATGCCGAGCTTGCTGGCCTGATGCACATAAGCGCGCGGATCCGAGCCGCCGCGCAGGAACGAGAAGTTGGTGGTGATGCCGATCTCGGCATAAGCGGGGCTGGTCATGCGAAGAGACCGTGCACGTACCAACCGGGAGAAGCGGGCTTGCCGTCGGCGTCGAACACCTCCCCCTCGTAAAGACCATCGCGAAAGATCCAGAAGCGCAGACCCTCGGCATCCTCGATGCGGAAATAATCCCGCGTCAGCTGTTTGCCGTCCTGCCGCCACCATTCCATCGCGATGCGTTCAGGTCCTTCCACCCGCACCACGGCATGTTTTGCACGCCGCCAGGTGAATTGATGCGGCGGGCCGTCAGGCACGGTCGCGAACGGCACTGTGACCGGCTCCGGCTTGTCGAACAGCCGCAGCGGACGCAGTGGCGGCTCGCTCTCGGCGCGCGCCGGCCATTCGGCCTGCATGGCGGCGGCGAGATGATGCTGCGCTGGCGCGGCCAGCACCGCCTGCTCGGGGATATGGGTATCCTGCGGCAGATGCACGACGACGCGTTTTCCGCCGATACGCGCGGCGATGCGGTCGATCAGCGCGGCCAATTCGTCATTGTCGTGGACATGGGCGTCGAGATCGCGCTGCTCCTGCACCACGATCTCGGTGCGGCTCGCCGACAACCGCACCATGTCGAAGCCGAAGCCGGGATCGAGGGGATCGGCAAGCGCATCGAGACGCTCGCGGAACAGCCGGTCGATCACTTTGCTTCGCGTCACGGGACGCCCGGTCTCGACCATGATCGCGCGCACCACGCCGTCGGTGCGGAAGAACGCGGCCTCCAGGCGTCGCGCGCCCTTGCCTTGTTTTTCCATGGAGGCGATCAGCGTATCGGCCAGCCGCGACAGCGTCATCGCGATCATGGTGTCGGTCGCGATCGGCTCGGCAAAGCGCTTTTCCACGATGTAGTCGGGCAGCGGTTTTCGCGGGCTGATCGGCGCATCGCCCTGCCCCAGCGCATGCGCGAGCAGCGTGGAGAACCGCGCGCCGAACCGCGCCGTGATTTCACTCGGCGCGCGCGAGGCAACATCGCCGATCGTCTTCAGCCCGGCGCGCCGCAGGCCGGTGGTGATCATCTCGTCCGCACCGAGCGCGGACACCGGAAACCGGTCGATCGCCGCGGCCTCGCCGCCATCGGCAACGATAACGCCAGGCGTCTGCCGCGTCAGCGTGCGCGCGCAGACCGAGGTCCCGGCGATCGCCGCGCTGACGGCAAAACCTTGTCGCGCCAGCGCGCGAACCAGCGTCTGCAACAACGCAGCCTCGCCGCCGAACAGATGCGCGCAGCCGGTGATGTCCAAAAACAGCCCGTGCGGCGGATCGAGCGCCACCAGCGGCGTGAAGCGGTCGCACCAGTCGGCGATGTCGCTGAGCGTCTTCGCATCGGCCACGACATCGGCGTCGAACACTTTTAAATCCGGGCACATCGCCCGCGCGTTCGCGAGCGGCTGGCCGATGTGCAGGCCGAGCCGCTCAGCAGCTTCATCCAGCGCATGGATCACCAGCGCATTGTTCTCCTTGATGACGACAATGCTGGGCTCGTTGCCATTACCCAGCGCGCCGAAGAACCGCTGGATCCGGTCGATGGGCAGGCGCGGCAGCCACAGGCTGAGGATACGCCGACGGTTCAGAGAACTGGCACTCATCACATTTCCATTCCATGATCCACCGGCCACACGGGCCATGACGATTACGCAACAGCTCGACATCGAAGCGCGGTGCGCCCCAGGCACTCCAAGGCGCCGCAGGCATTGAAGCTGACCCCGGCGGCGAATGCGCCGCACGCAGCATCCATCGCGTCTCCGCGGTCGAGGGCAGCGGCTGCGCCGCCATCCGCAACAAGAGGCCGGTGACGCCGGAGGATTGCGCGGCCAGCGTCAGCTTGCGGCTCGCCACCAGATCGAACTGGCGCGTCTCACCCCAGAGCTCGAGCACGACAGCACCGAGCGCATCGCAGGCGAGCGCATCGGCCGAGGTGCGCAGCGCGCTCTCGACGTCAGCCGCACGCACCATCACCACGCGGCGCGGATCGAGGCCGAGTTCGGCGAGGCCGCTCATCGACAACGCACCGGTTTCAAGTTCCGAAAAATCCTGCCGCACCCACAACAACGGCCGTTGCGTCGTGACGCGGCCCGCAAGGCCGGTGACGAAACCGGTCGCGGCCGCGCCCTGACGCCCCTCGCAAAACACCTCGTGGATCGCCGCGCGTGCGAGCCCGCCTTTCAAAGCGCGGTCGACCTCACCATGGCCGAGCGCAACGCGGTCGCGATGATGCACGACTTCCGCCGTCTCGATCCGTTCGATCTGGCTGCGCAAGGTCGCAAGCGCGCTCATGCGTGCGCCGCTCATGCTCGCCGCTCCTTCAGAGGTGATTGCCGAGGGCTCTCAAAAATAAGAACCAGCAGCTGGCTCATTTGTTCATGATATGTTCTAATATAAAGCTAACGGCGCGCGAAGAGTCAATCGAATTGCGCTTGATCGAATTCATGAGCTGAATCAAAGGGATTCCGGGATGGACGTGCAACGCAAGCTGGAGATCCTGGCGGATGCCGCCAAGTACGACGCCTCCTGTGCCTCCAGCGGCACCGAAAAGCGGGATTCCAGCGACGGCAAGGGCATGGGCTCGACCGCGCCCGGCATGGGCATCTGCCATTCCTACGCGCCGGATGGGCGCTGCATCTCGCTGCTCAAGGTGCTGCTCACCAACGCCTGCAATTACGATTGCCTCTATTGCGTCAACCGCGCCTCCTCCAACGTGCCGCGCGCCCGCTTCACCATCGACGAGGTGGTCAAGCTGACGCTCGACTTCTACCGGCGCAATTACATCGAAGGCCTGTTTCTCTCCTCCGGCATCATCCGCAGTCCCGACTACACGATGGAGCAGGTCGTCAGCGTCGCGCGAAAACTGCGCGAGGAGCATCACTTCCGCGGCTACATCCATCTCAAGACGATTCCGGAAGCCGACGACGCGCTGATCACGGAGGCCGGCAAATATGCCGACCGTCTCTCCATCAACATCGAGATGCCTGAGGAGACGAGCCTGCAGCAATTCGCGCCGGAGAAGGACGTGCGCGCGATCCGCCGCACCATGGGCCGGCTGCGGCTGAAGCTCGACGAGGCCGAGGATATCAGCAGCACAAAGACGAAAGCAAAGCCGCAGCGTTTTGCGCCCGCAGGCCAGAGCACGCAGATGATCGTCGGCGCTGACGCGGCCTCCGATCACACCATTCTTCACACAAGTTCAAATCTCTACGGCTCATACCGGCTGCGGCGCGTCTATTACTCCGCGTTCAGCCCGATCCCCGATGCCAGCCGCGCCTTGCCTCTGGTCCAGCCGCCCTTGCTGCGCGAGCACCGGCTCTACCAGGCCGACTGGCTGATGCGGTTCTATGGTTTCGACGTTGCGGAGATCGTCGACGACAGCGCGATGCTGCCGCTCGACATCGATCCAAAGCTCGCCTGGGCGCTGCGCCACCGCGACCGTTTCCCGCTCGACGTCAACCGTGCCAGCCGCGAGGAGCTGTTGCGCGTGCCGGGCTTCGGCACCAGGGCGGTCGAGCGCATCATCGCCACGCGGCGCACCACCACGATCCGCCTCTCCGATCTGGCGCGACTGCACGTGCCCCGCAACAAGGCACTGCCGTTCATCGTGCTCAGCGATCACCGGCCCACGCCGCATCGTCTCGACGAGGCGCGCCTGATCGAACGATTCAAGCCGAAGGCAACGCAACTGGGGTTTGGCTTCTGATGCAGTACATCATCCTCGACACCGAAACCGATTTCGACGGCTGGCGCAAAGCCGCGCGCACGCTTGCGCTTCATCATGTGAAGCCCACCGATGTCACCTGGGCCGTGCAGGGCGGCGAAGCGGACTTGTTCGCACCGTCCGCGCCGTCTCCGATCCTCGAGGTGAACGACGGCACCTTCAGCGTATCAGGCAAATTCGTCGACCTCGCCGAGGCCGCCATCCTGCATCGCGATCCCGAGCGCTTTGCGATCCTCTATCGTCTGCTCTGGCGATTGAGGGACAATCACGATCTCATCGAGGTCGCAACCGATGCTGACGTCGCGCTGGTCACGGCGATGGCGAGAGCGGTTCATCGCGACGAGCACAAGATGCACGCCTTCGTGCGCTTTCGCGAGATCGGTCGCGAACGCGCGGCGCATTATGTCGCCTGGTTCGAGCCGGAGCATCACATCGTCGAGCTCGCAAGCCCCTTCTTCGCCAAGCGCTTTGCGGACATGCCCTGGTCGATCCTGACGCCCGATCTCTGCGCGCATTGGGACGGACACGCGTTGTCGTTCACGCCGGGCGTGAGCAAGAGCGAGGCGCCGGGCGAAGACCGGCTGGAAGAAACCTGGCGGCGTTACTACGCCAGCATCTTCAACCCGGCGCGGTTGAAGGTGAAGGCGATGCAGACGGAGATGCCGAAGAAATACTGGAGGAACCTGCCCGAGGCCTCGATCATTAAACCCTTGATCGAGGATGCCGAGCGCATGACCGGCGCCATGATCGCCAATGCCGCAACCGATCCGCACAAGCCTCAGAAGCGGCCGGAGGCTCCGATGATACGCAAGACCGTTGCCAACGATCTCGAAGCGCTCAGCGAGGAGGCCGCGCATTGCCGTGCCTGCCCGCTCTACAAGGACGCGACGCAGACCGTGTTCGGCGAAGGCCCGAAGGACGCCACCATCATGCTGGTCGGCGAGCAGCCCGGCGACAAGGAAGACCTCGCCGGCCATCCCTTCGTCGGACCGGCCGGACAGATGCTCGACCGCGCGCTCGCGGAGGCCGGCGTCGATCGCCGGAAGGTCTACGTCACCAACGCCGTGAAGCACTTCAAATTCGTGCCGCGCGGAAAGATCCGCCTGCACCAGAAGCCGGCGACGCCGGAGATCAAGGCCTGCCGGCAATGGTATGAGCGGGAAGTTTCGGCAATCCAGCCCGAGCTCGTCGTGGCGATGGGCGCCACCGCCGCGCAGACCGTGTTCGGCAAGATCACGCCGATCGGCAAGACCCGCGGCCGGCTCATAGACCTCCCCGACGGACGCAAGGCTCTGGTGACGGTGCATCCGTCCTATCTGCTGCGGCTCCCCGATCCCCAAGCGAAGGTGCTGGAATATCAGCGCTTTGTCGAGGATCTGACGATCGCAGCCCGCTTGCAGAAGAAGTCCGCCCACGCCGCCTGAGCCGGCTGTCACGCACAGCAACAGAGCGTGGATAAGTTCCATCATTTCAACCGCGTGCCCGCCATTTCAACCGCCTGTCACATGCCGCGCGCAAAATCGGGGCCTTGGGACAGGAGAATTTCCATGAGTGACGTTGCTTTGCCAGGCTCCATCGAGCCGGCCTTGAGTAAGGGGCCAGACCTCAATCGCGGATTTCACCCGCTGACCGGCGTGATCTATATGGGGGTGATCGCCGCCGCTCTGCTTTTCGTCGCCTACAGCATCTGGGTCGACGTCGATGCAGCCGGTGCGCAGGTCAAAACCATCGCCCCCTTCCTCCTGCTCTTCGTCGCGCTTCTGATCGCACTCGGCTTCGAGTTCGTGAACGGCTTCCACGACACCGCCAACGCGGTTGCGACCGTGATCTACACCCGCTCGCTGCCCGCCCACGTCGCCGTGGTGTGGTCCGGCATGTTCAACCTGTTCGGCGTGCTGCTGTCCTCGGGCGCGGTCGCTTTCGGCATCGTCTCGCTGCTGCCGGTCGAGCTGATCCTCCAGGTCGGCTCCAGCGCAGGCTTCGCGATGGTGTTCGCACTGTTGATCTCCGCCATCATCTGGAACGTCGGCACCTGGTATTTCGGCCTGCCGGCCTCGAGCTCGCACACCCTGATCGGCTCGATCATGGGCGTCGGCATCATGAACGCGGTCCTGCACGGCCGCAGCGGCACCTCGGGCGTCGACTGGTCCCAGGCCACCAACATCGGCAAGGCGCTGCTGCTGTCGCCGCTGTTCGGCTTCGCGCTCGCCGCCGGCCTGCTGCTGATCCTGCGCACCGCGCTGCTGCGCGCTACACCGGCCCTGTTCGGCGAGCCGAAGGGCGACCAGCCGCCGCCGTGGTGGATCCGCGGCATCCTGATCCTCACCTGCACGCTGGTGAGCTTCTTCCACGGCTCCAATGACGGTCAGAAGGGCATGGGCTTGATCATGCTGATCCTGATCGGCACGGTGCCGACTGCGTACGCGCTCAACCGCGCGCTCCCGGAAGGCCAGATCGCCGCGTTCATCCAGAACTCGGACGCCGCCAGCAAGATCATCGAAGGCAAGGCCGCCGGCTACAGCGTGATCGGCAATCCGCGCCCCGCCGTGACCAACTATGTCGCGCAGCACGAAGTCAACGGCGGCACGTTCCCGTCGCTCGCCGTGCTCGTGCGCGACATCGCCAAGCAGGTGACCACCTACGGCTCGCTCGCCAAGGTGCCGGCCGACCTCGTCGGCAACACCCGCAACGACATGTACCTCGTCTCGGAAGCACTCCGTTTCCTGATGAAGGACAAGGAAGCCGAGCTCAGCGCCAACGACGTCGCCGTGCTCAACGCCTACAAGGGCTCGCTCGACAGCGCCACGAAGTTCATCCCCGGCTGGGTGAAGATCGCGGTCGCCATCGCGCTTGGCCTCGGCACCATGGTCGGCTGGAAGCGCATCGTCGTGACGGTCGGCGAGAAGATCGGCAAGACGCACCTGACCTACGCGCAGGGCGCCTGCGCCGAGATCACGGCGGCTGCCACCATTGCCGCTGCCGACATCTATGGCCTGCCGGTGTCGACCACCCACGTGCTGTCGTCCGGCATCGCCGGCACCATGGCCGCCAACGGCTCCGGCCTGCAATGGGCCACGATCCGCAACATCGCCATGGCCTGGGTGCTGACCCTGCCGGCCGCGATGATCATCTCGGGCACGCTGTACTATCTGTTCTCTCACCTCTTCTGAGAGAGCACCGCTCACTCACGTCAAAGGGCCCGTGCGATGCACGGGCCCTTTTTCATGTCTGCCTGCGTCTTGGCTTACGACGCCGCGAGCTGTTCCTCGACCAGCTTGACCCAGTACGACGTGCCGAACACGATCGCCTCGTCGTTGAAATTATAGGCGGGGTGATGCAGGCCCGCGCTGTCGCCGTTGCCGCAGAAGATGAACGCGCCGGGACGCGCTTCCAGCATGTAGGCGAAATCCTCGCCGCCCATCAGCGGCGACATCTCCAGCACATTGGCATCGCCTGCGACCTGCCTGGCGATGCGCGACGCCACCTCGGTCTCCGCGGCGTGGTTGTTCACCACGGGATAGTTGCGCTTGTAGTGCAGATCGATCTTCGCGCCGGTGATCTGGGCGACGCCCGCCACGACTTCGCGCACCCGCTTTTCGACCAGCTTGCGCACCTCCGGCGTCAGCGTGCGGATCGTTCCCCTCAGCGTCGCGGTTTGCGGGATGACGTTGCGGGCGTTGCCGGCGTGGAATTCGCAGATCGAGATCACGGCCGATTCCAGCGGATCGACGCTGCGCGCGACGATCGACTGCAAGGCGGTGATCAGTTGCGCACCGACCAGAACGGAATCGATACATTTGTGCGGACGCGCGGCGTGGCCGCCGAGGCCCTCGATCATGAGGTCGACCTCGTCGGTCGCCGCCATGATCGGGCCCGGCCGGATCGCGAACGAGCCGATCGGAATGCCGGGGCCGTTGTGCATGCCGTAGACCTGCTCGATGCCGAAGCGCTCCATCATGCCGTCCTTGACCATGGCCGCGCCACCGGCGCCGCCTTCCTCGGCCGGCTGGAAGATCACGACGGCGTCGCCGGCGAAGTTGCGGGTCTCGGCGAGATAGCGCGCGGCGCCGAGCAGCATCGCGGTGTGGCCGTCATGGCCGCAGGCGTGCATCTTGCCCGGAGTCTTGGAGGCGTAAGGCAGGTTGGTCTGCTCATCGACGGGCAGCGCGTCCATGTCGGCCCGCATGCCGATCACCTTGAGCCCCTCACCGGCCGGCTTGTTGCCCTTGATCACGCCCACCACGCCGGTCTGACCGATGCCGGTCACGACCTCGTCGCAGCCGAACTCGCGCAGGCGATCCGCGACGAATGCTGCGGTGCGGTGGACATCATACAGCAGCTCGGGGTGCTGGTGGATGTCCCGCCGCCAGGCCTGGATATCGGGTTGAAGGTCGGCGACGCGATTCACGATGGGCATGGAGGGTCTCGAACTTTGTTGAAAATGCAGCCCTGTCTACCATGCAAGCACCAGTCCACCCAACTGCCAAGGGATGCCAAGGGATAGGGTCTGGCCCTGTCCATGCGGCATGGCCGGACTTGTCCCGGTCCTCTCCGTCTGCCTATTAGGATTGAACGTTGAGACCATCCGGGTGGAAGCAGAATGCCAAGACGGCTCGAAGGGGAATTTGACTACATTGTCGTGGGCGCCGGCACGGCCGGCTGCATCCTCGCCAACCGGCTATCGGCCGAGGCCAGCAACCGCGTCCTCATCCTCGAGGCGGGCGGGGACGACAACTGGATCTGGTTCCACATTCCGGTCGGCTATCTCTTCGCGATCGGCAATCCGCGCTCGGACTGGATGTTCAAGACCGAGGCCGAGCCGGGCCTGAACGGCCGCGCGCTCGCCTATCCCCGCGGCAAGGTGATCGGCGGCTCTTCGGCGATCAACGCCATGATCTCGATGCGTGGACAAGCCGCTGATTACGATCACTGGCGCCAGCTCGGCATGACCGGCTGGGGCTATGATGACGTGCTGCCGCTGTTCAGGCGGCTGGAGGATCACTTCCTGGGCGCCAGCGCGCATCACGGCACCGGTGGCGGCTGGCGCATCGAGGCGCCGCGGCTGTCCTGGGACATTCTCGATGCGGTCGGCGATGCCGCCGAGGAAATGGGCATCAAGCGCATCCCGGATTTCAACACCGGCGACAACGAAGGCACGAGCTATTTCCACGTCAACCAGAAGCGCGGCCGGCGCTGGTCGTCGGCGCGCGGCTTCCTCAAGCCGGCGCTGAGCCGGCCGAACCTGCGGCTCGAGAAGAACGTGCTGGTCGACCGTCTCATCATCGAGCAGGGCCGCGCCGTCGGCGTGCGCTTCATCCAGAACGGCGAGATCATCGAGGCGCGTGCCAAGCGCGAGGTGGTCCTCTCGGCAGGCTCGATCGGCTCGGTGCAGGTGCTGCATCGCTCCGGTATCGGGCCCGCGGACTGGCTGTCGCCGCTCGGCGTCGACATCGTGATGGACAAGCCCGGCGTCGGCCGCAATCTGCAGGACCATCTGCAGCAGCGCGCGATCTACAAGGTCGAGGGCGTGCGGACGCTGAACGAGACCTATTACAACCTGTTCCGGCGCGGCCTGATGGGCCTCGACTACGCCTTCCGCCGCCGCGGTCCGCTGACCATGGCGCCATCGCAGCTCGGCATCTTCACGCGCTCCGATGCGACACGTGCGCGCGCCAATATCCAGTTTCACGTGCAGCCGCTGTCGCTCGACAAGTTCGGCGATCCCCTGCACCGCTTCCCTGCGATCACGGTGAGCGCCTGCAATCTCCAGCCGACCTCGCGCGGCACCGTGCGGCTGCGCTCGGCGACGCCGGACGAAAAGCCGATCATCGCGCCGAACTACCTGTCGACCGACGACGACCGCCAGGTCGGCGCCGATGCCATCCGCACCACGCGTCGGCTGATGCAGCAGAAGGCGCTGGCGAAATATCGCCCGAGCGAATATCTGCCCGGCCCCACCGTCGGCGACGACGACGCCTCGCTTGCCAAAGCCGCGGGCGATATCGGCACCACGATTTTCCATCCCGTCGGTACGGCGAAGATGGGCGCGGTGAGCGATCCGATGGCGGTGGTCGACGAGCGCCTGCGGTTCTATGGCCTCAGCGGTCTTCGTATCGTCGACGCCTCGATCATGCCGACGATCACCTCGGGCAATACCAACACGCCGACCGCGATGATCGCCGAGAAGGGTGCTGCGATGATCCTGGAGGATGCGAAGTAGCATCTCGTCTCCATGATCCCTCAGCGCTTTTCCATCGGCCCCGCCGGCGCAGAGATCGCCATGCTGCAATGGGGCGAGAGCGGCAAACCGCCAGCTCTGCTCGTGCATGGCACCGGCTTCGTCGCCGACGTCTGGGACGAGGTCGCGCGCGACCTCGCAGCGACCTACACCGTCTATGCGCTCGATCGCCGCGGCCATGGCGCGAGCCACAAGCCCAGCGTCTATCATTTTGCGGACTATGCCGACGATATCTGCAGGGTGATCGGCGCGCTGGGCTTGCGCGACGTCTACGGCATCGGCCACAGCGCGGGCGCCACCGATCTGTTGCTGGCAGCCAAGCTGCTCCCGGGATGCTTCACGCGGCTGTTCGTGATGGAGCCGACCGTGATGAACCCGCACGCGGCGCGCGATCCGTCCGTGGGATTGAGCGAACAATCGCTGTCCCGCGTGCAGGGCGCGCTGCGCCGGCAGGCGGAGTTCGACAGTCACGAGGCCGTCTTCAACCGCTACCGTGCCGCGCCCGCCTTTGCCGATTGGAGCGAGGCTTCGCTCTGGGCCTATGTGCGGCACGGCTTTACGCCGCTCGACAATGGCCGGGTGCGGCTTTGCTGCACGCCCGAGATCGAGTCGGCGATGCTGCGCCCGATCTACGAGGCGATGGAGCAGGTTTACACCGGCGACGCGCGCGGCAATCCGTTCGCCTGGTTCGGCGATATCACGTGCCCCGTGACGGTGACCACCGCCGAGATGTCAGGGCCGATCTACAGGGAGATGGCCTCCCGCGCCGTGGCACTGATCCCGCACGCCCGTACCCTCGCCTTCGAAGGCGCCGGCCATTGCGTGGCGCAGGAAGCTCCCGCCCTGGTGCTGCGGGCGGTCCGGGAATTTTCGGCGTAGATCCCCGTTCATCTTCCAAGTCCCTGGACCAGCGCAGCAAATGGCGCGCTGCCGGGCCGCGCCCGGCGTGTGTGATCCCACCTCACGAAAACGTCATCAGCCCCCGCGAATAAACCGCTCCCTCCCCCGATCACCTCCCCGAAGCCCAATTCCGGGCCAAAGGAGACGTGCGATGAGCGGACACGATCACGGGGACGGCGTCAGCCGCCGCAAGGTGCTGGAATGCATGACATGGGCCGGCACCGGCGTGCTCTGGACCATCACGGGCGGCGTGCCGCGCTCGCTCGGCATCATCGATTCCGCCGAGGCCGCGACCGCCGCGGCGCCCGGCATGACCTTCCTCCAGATCAGCGACAGCCATGTCGGCTTCGACAAGCCGGCCAACCCCAACGCGCTCGGCACGCTGGAGGAAGCCGTCAACAAGATCAATGCGATGCCGGCCAAGCCGTCGTTCATGATCCACACCGGCGACATCACCCATCTGTCCAAAGCCTCCGAGTTCGACAACGCCGACCGCATCATCTCGCAGTCCAAGCTGGACGTGCATTACGTCCCCGGCGAGCATGACTTCCTCGACGAAGAGGTGAAGTTCTATCGCGAGCGTTACGGCCGCGGCACCAAGGGTGCGGGCTGGTACTCCTTCGACGCCGGCGGCGTGCACTTCGTCGGCCTCGTCAATGTCGTCGACCTCAAGGGCGGCGGCCTCGGCAATCTCGGCGCCGAGCAGCTCGCCTGGCTCGAGGACGATCTCCGCGGCAAGTCCAAGTCGACTCCGATCGTGCTGTTCGCCCACATCCCGCTCTGGACCGTCTATCCGGAATGGGGCTGGGGCACCGAGGACGGCGGCCGCGCGCTCGAATACGTCAAGGGTTTCGGCTCGGTCACCGTGCTGAACGGCCACATTCACCAGGTGATGCAGAAGGTCGAGGGCAACGTCACCTTCCACACCGCGCGCTCGACCGCCTTCCCGCAGCCGGCGCCGGGCACCGCCGCCTCGCCCGGACCGATGAAGGTCGAGGACGCCAAGCTCCGTTCGATGCTCGGGGTCGCCAGCATCAACTTCAAGCAGAACGAGCAGCGGCTCGCGATCATCGACACGCCGCTGCAGGGTTGATCCAGGGCCGAACGGAAGCTGACAATGAAGACACTCAATCGCCGCGACTTCGGGGTCGCCGTGGCCGCGGCCATCCTGATCCCCGTCACAACCGCCCGTGCCGACGACAGCAACATGGAGGTGCATATCGACAATTTCGTTTTCCAGCCTCCGGAACTCAAGATCAAGGTCGGCACGACCATCACCTGGACCAACCGGGACGACATCCCCCACACGGTGGTGTCGGCCGGCAAGTTCCGGTCCAAGACCCTGGATACCGACGACAAGTTCACGTTCACCTTCACCAATGCGGGCGACTACAAGTATTTTTGTTCGTTGCACCCGCACATGACCGGGATGATCAAGGTTGAGTAACGTCTCCAACCAAGGCATCTCTGTCTTGCCCGGCCGGTGGTCCCACGCCGGCCGGGCTCGCGTGCCTTCGGTCAGGCCCAACAACGACGCGCACGCAACGACGGACGAAACGCAGCAAGAGGCAAAGCGAGAGGCGATGCCCGTCAGCGACGATTTCCAGAAGGCGCAGCGCTTCCGCGAGGCGGCGCTCCCCTATCTCGACGACGTCTACACGCTCGCACGCTATCTGCTGCGCGACGCCTCCGACGCGGAGGACGCGGTGCAGGAATGCTATTTGCGTGCGCTGAAGCACTTCGACAGCTATCGCGGCCCGGCGATGAAGCCGTGGCTGTTCGCGATCCTGCGCAACGTCTGCAACGCCGAATATGCCAGGCGCGCGCACTCGCACGCTGCGATCGAGGATACGCCCGGCGCCGCCGACCAGACGCCGATGTGGCAGGAGAACGAGGCGAGCCCGGAGACCGAGGTGCTGCGCAGCCGCGACGCCGGCGCCATTCGCAAGATGATCGACGCGCTCGCCGAGCCGTTCAAGGAAACCTTCGTGCTGCGGGAGATCAACAACCTGTCCTATCGTGAAATTGCAGAAGCCGTCGGTGCCCCCGTCGGCACCGTGATGTCCCGCCTCGCCCGCGCCCGCGCCATGCTGCGCGCGGCCTGGACGGCGGAAGAGGAGCATTCGAAATGACCTGCGACGAAGCACAAATCCTGCTTCACGCGCTGCTCGACAACGAGCTCGATGCCGGCCATGCGCGCGAGGTCGAAGCCCATATCGCCGGCTGTCCCGCCTGCACGGCCGAGTTGACGGCCCAGCGCGAGATGAAGCGCGTGCTGGCCGACACCAAGCTGCGCTACAGCGCGCCGGCTAGCCTGCGCGCCCGCATCGAGGCATCGATGCCGCAGGCGCGGCCGCAGCCGAGCCGTCGCTCCGTGTTGCGCGGTTTCGCGATGGGTTCGGCAGTCTCGGCGCTTGCCGCCTCCGGCGTCGTCGCCGTCGTGCTGCGCCAGGACGACCAGCAGCGCATCCTCTCCGAAGTCGTCTCCGCCCATCTGCGCTCGCTGCAGGCCGGCCATCTCATCGACGTCGTCTCGACCGACCAGCACACGGTCAAACCCTGGTTCAACGGCAAGCTCGACGTCGCCCCGCCCGTGATCGATCTCACCGCGCAGGGCTTCACGCTGGTCGGCGGCCGGCTCGACTATGTCGATGCCCGCGCCATCGGCGCCGTCGTTTACAAGCGCCGGCAGCACATCATCAACCTGTTCGTGTCGCAAACCGCGAGCACCGAGCATCGGCCGCCGAAGACGCAGACCATGCAGGGCTTCAACTGCCGCCGCTGGGGCGAGCGCGGC
Source organism: Bradyrhizobium sp. CCGUVB14 (assembly GCF_024199935.1). NCBI lineage: Bacteria > Pseudomonadati > Pseudomonadota > Alphaproteobacteria > Hyphomicrobiales > Nitrobacteraceae > Bradyrhizobium > Bradyrhizobium sp. CCGUVB14. Next base: position 3,706,838 of record NZ_JANADS010000001.1, on the reverse strand, counting down.
CTGAACTTCTGGGCTGTCAGCGATATCGGCGGCGACGAGCTTACCGAGTTCGTCGACAAGTTCGAGACGGCCATGAAGGCGAACGTGGAGGGATAGCGGCCTCACCGCCGCCCCCGCGAACGTTCAACGTGACGGGTCTCACGGTCCTCCCAGGCGCAACGCGGCAGATTGCAGCCGTCATCAAGGAGGACAAAAATGATTCCGTTACTGATTGTCTCGACCACCCTGCCGTCGATGTTCGCTGCCGGCTGTGCCGCGGTGCTGGCGTTGAAAGACCGCAAGCAGTGGATATGGTTTGCAGCTCTCGCCGTGCTCGCAGGCGTCGGCGGAATACTGACCCTGGGCATCCTCCGCGCCTGGAACTACCCCGTGTAGTCCTGGCGAACGAACCGGTCCCGCCGCTATTCGAGCGGAGGAAACCGTTCGAACACCGGCAGTTCGTGTGCCCTCTCCATCCAGCCAATCCGCTCGGCGACCTGGATGTGCATCATGGCCGGAACGGCATCGGGGTGATCGTAGGTGCCGCTCTGGATGTCGATGATGCCAGGCATCAGGTTTTCATTGATATAGAACAGCCCCGTGCCGCAGTCGGCACAGAAGTGACGTCGTCCATGCTCAGAGGAGCGATAGATGCTGGGCTGGCCGCGCACGAGCTTGACCGCTTCACGCGAATACATCGCCCAGCCAACCATCGGTGCTCCGGAATGGCGACGGCAATCCACGCAATGGCAGAGTGCGTGCACCATCGTGTCGCCGTTCACTTCATAGCGGATCGCGCCGCAATGACAGCCGCCAGTTACAGTCACGGCTCACTCCTCTCCCGGCCAGATCAATGCCGGGAAAGTAAGTGCCGAGTTGGCGTTTTGGGAGGCGGGCTGCTTCAGCAGGTCGCACGTCGCGACACCACGCCGCGGGGTCCTACGCCGACCGCCGCACCGCGTTGTCGACCAGCGTCTTGCCGAGAGACCAGATCGCGCCGGGGACCTTGTGGCTGCCGGCGATGACGTCGTCGAACGCGCGCTCGATCCAGTTGCAGTCTTCTTCGGTGATGGTGAGCGGCGGCAGCAGCTTGATGGTGTGGCTGCCGTGGCCGGCGACCTGCGTCAGGATCTTGTGATCCTTGAACAGCGGCACGGTGATGAGCTGGCAGAACAGGCCCTTGTTGGCGGCCTCCAGCACGTTCCAGGATGCCCGCAGCCGCAGCGATTTCGGCGGACCGAACTCGATGCCGATCATCAGGCCCTTGCCGCGCACTTCCTTCATCAGCTCGTAGCCGGGGACCATGCGGGTGAGCGCGAGGCGAAGCTCGGCGCCGCGCTTGGCGGCGGACTCGATCAGCTTCTCCGATTCCATCACGTCGAGCGTGGCGATGCCGGCGGCCATCGCGAGATCGTTCTTGGAGAAGGTCGAACCGTGCACCACCGCGCGGTCCATCTGGTTGAAGATCTTGTCGAAGATGTTCTTGCGCGTCAGCACGGCGCCGACCGGCACGTGGCCGCCCGAGAGCGACTTCGACAGCAGCACCATGTCGGGCTCGACGTTCCAGTGCTCGACCGCGAGGAAGCGGCCGGTGCGGCCCATGCCGGTCTGGATCTCGTCGGCGACGAACAGCGTGCCGTACTTCTTGCAGAGCGCTGCGGCACCCGGCAGGAACTCGTCGGAGGGCATGTTGACGCCCTTGCCCTGGATCGGCTCGACCACGAAGGCCGCGACCTCGCGCGAGGCCAGCGCCTTCTCGAGCGCGGCGAGATCGTTGAACGGAACCGAGGTGCACCCCGGCAGCAACGGCTCGAAGCCGGTGCGGAAGTTCGAATCACCTGTCAGCGACAGCGCGCCATAGGTCAGGCCGTGATAGCCGTGGGCGCAATAGACGATGCCTGGGCGGCCGGTGGCGCCGCGGGCGAACTTGATGGCCGCCTCGACGCATTCGGCGCCGGAATTGGCGAAGAACGCCTTGTCGAGATAGGGAACGTATTTCAACAGCCGCTCGGCGAGCACGCCGGCCAGCACCGAGACGTCGAACTGGACGAGATTGGGCAGATCGGCGTCGAGCACGCTCTTCAGCGCGTCGCGCATCACCGGATGGTTGCGACCGATTGCGAACACGCCAAAGCCGGACAGGAGGTCGAGATAGCGCGCACCCTCGCGATCGTAGAGGTACTGCCCCTGCCCCTTCTGGAAGCCGACATCGTAGCCGATGGTCTTGAGAACCCGGACGAACTGCTCGTTCAGGTACCGATTATGCAGGGTGCTGCGCTGGGCCTGACGGTCCGCGAACAACTGGGACATGTCTGGATTTGGACTGTTCATCCGCTACATACTTCGGTTGAGGGCCGCTTCGTCAACTGAAAACGGTCAGCAAACGGAAAAGGGTCTGTGCGGCCTTTTGCCCTTTTTCGGACCATCTTCGCAAGCACAGCTTTAAACCATGTTGCACTGCCAAGGAACACTCATGCGTTTGGCCATTTACACCGGAATAATACTGGCGGGCGGTTACGTCGGCCTGACACCGGCGCTTGCCGCCGATCCCACCGGCGACTGGCGGGTCGCCGACGGCGTTGCCAATATCCGCGTCGCCCAATGCAACGGCAGCATGTGGGGCGCGGTTTCCTGGGAAAAGCAGCCCGGAGGCCGCGATGAGAACAACCCCGATGTCTCAAAAAAGAACAGACCGACACTGGGCATGGCGACCCTGATCAACATGAAGAAGGCGGCCGGCGCCGAGCAGTGGGAGGGTCAGGTCTACAACGCGAAAGATGGTCAGATGTACAGCGCGACCATCACGCCTGTCGGCACCGACCAGCTCGAGATCAAGGGCTGCGTGCTGGGCTTCCTGTGCGGCGGCGAGACCTGGACCCGGGTCGGTCCACCCATTCCTTCGAGCTCTTCCAATGCGATGGCCAAGGGTGCACCGAAAACCACCGGAGCGGCGCCAAAGGCCGCAACCACGCCACCTGCTGCAGCGCCTGCGCCAGCAGCTGCGGCCACGGCACCGAAGAACGCTGCCGTCGCCGCCAAGCCTGGTCAGAAAAGCGCAACCGCCGATCCCGTCGGCGACATCTGCTTACTCCCTGAGATTGCGGGGCTTGCCCATTAGGGCCGGCTGAAACAGCAGCACTGCGGCAAGCGTCGTCACCAGAGAAAGTGCGAGCAGCTTGCCCATGCTGGACGTGCCCGGATGGCTCGACAGCCACAGGCTGCCGAACGCGGTCGCCGTCGTCAGTGCGCTGAAGAAGATCGCGCGCGTCAGGCTGGTCTGAAGCAGGTTTGTCCTGCCGGACCGCCACGCCACGACATAATAGATCTTGAACGCGACACCCACGCCGAGCAGCAGCGGGAACGCGACGATATTGGCGAAGTTGAGCGGCAGGCCGATCAACACGCAGATCTCGAGCGTCACCGCGCCCGCAACCAGAAGCGGCACCAGCGTCATCAGCACGTCGACGACACGGCGCAGCGTGATCCACAACAGCAGACCGATCACCAGCAACGCATAGATGCCGGCATGGATGAAGGCGTTCACCACGGTGTCGCCGGATTTCAGGATCGAGACCGGCCCGCCGATCGCGGTCGGCTCGGCCTCGAGCACGGCTGCCGCAAACTTGCGCAGCGTGTCGTTGTCGTTGGGATCGCCCTTCGGCTGAGCTTCGACGCGGATGATTCCGTCCTTGCTCTTCCAGGCGTTCACGAGATCGGGCGGCAGTGACTTCAGGGTGACCGGCTCGGCCTGCAGCGCGTTCCTGAGCTGGTCGAACACGATCTTCAGCGGCGTGACGAACACGTCCTGTGCCTTGTTGCGGGTCGCCTCATCCGAATTGGCGAGCTTCTCCAGCGCGTCCGCGAGCCGCCGCGAGGCGATCGCGCCCGGGCCCTTGGCGTCACCGGCGGTCCGGCGCAGATTTTCGACCGAGGATTTCAGCGACTCGACATTCTCCTGGTCGGTCGGCGCCGCGTCGACCTGGTCGGGGTTGAGCGCGGGGCCCAACACCTTGGCGCCCTGCGCGAGCAGCTTCAGCTTCGGCTGCTGGTCTTCCGGCACGAAGCTGTTGAGCGACATCACGCGCAACACTTCCGGCACCTTCTCCAGCTTCGCCTCGACCTGCTTGGCCTGTTCTTCCGTGGTGACCATCACGTTGATGGCGTTGGCGCCGGTGTTGGGATCCTTGCGCAAGTCGAGGAAGGTGGCGATCGACTCGGCCTTCGGATTGCGCAGGTTCATCGGGTTGAAGTCGAACTTCAGGAAGTAGAGCAGCGGCAGGCCGGCGAGCGCCAGCAGCAACGTGCCGCCCACGACCAGGACGCGGTGCTTCTCCAGGAAGTAATCGAGCGGCGCCAGGAAGGCATAGCCCACCGGCTCCTTTTCGCCCGGCGGGTTCAGCAGCTTCAGCATCGCGGGCAATATCGTGATGCTGGAGAGGAACGCGACCAGCATGCCGACGCCGGCAATCTGGCCGAGCTCGGAAATGCCCTTGTAATCGGTCGGCAGGAAACAGAGGAAGCCGGCAGCCGTCGCCATGGCCGCCAGCGACAGCGGCACCGCGGAGCGCTTTGCGGCACGCACCAGCGCGGCGGTGAGATCGTCGTGCTTGTAGCGCTCAGAGCGGTAGCGAACGCTGTACTGGATGCCGAAATCGACGCCCAGTCCGACGAACAGCACGGCGAACGCGATCGACAGCAGGTTGAACGAGCCGACCATCATCAGGCCGGCGGCGGTCGTCAGCGCAAGGCCGACGAACAGATTGATGAACACCGCGAAGATGATCTTCGAGGAGTGCAGCGCAAGCCACAGGATCAGGAGCACGACGAGCACCGTGCCGACGCCGTTGACGACAGCACCTTCCTGGACGGTGGCGTATTCCTCGTTGGCGATCGGGACCGGACCTGTCAGGCGTACCCGCGCCTGATACTTGGTCGCAAAATCGAGATCAGCCGCGGCCTTGCGGATCGCGTCGGTGGCGCCCTTGCCGGGCTCGAGCGCGTTGTAGTCGAGGATCGGCTTGAACTCGATGAAGGCGCGCTTGTCCGAATCCGACAGCGGCTGGTCGCTGACGAGCTCGCGCCAGGAGAAGCTCGCATTGCCCTTGTTGAGCACGGTCTCGACCGTCCCCGCGATCTGGTTGAACGGCCGCGCGGTGCTGTCGAGCTTGACCTGCCCTCGCTTGACGCCGGCGAGCCCGGTCTCCAGCGCACCGGTCAGACCGCGGATCGACGGATCGCCGGCCATGATCTCGATCAGGGGCGCTGCGGATTCGAACTGGCTGGTGATCTTGCCGACTTCCTCGGTCGGCAGAAACAGCAGGCCGTTCTTCTCGAAGAACTCACCGGTGCCGAGCTGCTGCATCGACTGGAAGTCGGTCTTGTTGTCCTTCAGCTTGGCAAACAGCGCGTCCGCGGCTGCGGTCGCCATCTCCGGCGTCCTGGCCTCGACGACCGCGAGGATCGTCGCGTCACGATCGAAGGCGCGGTCAAACTGCTGGTCGCGCTGGCGCCAGTCCAGATTCTGGGCAATCAGCGAATTGATGTCGGTGTTGATGGCGAAGTGTTGGGACGTGTAGTAGCCCGCCCCCACCGCCAGCAGGAGCCCGAGGACGACGACAAGGGTAGCAAACCGGGTACAGGCCCTGACGATGGCAACGACTACGCTTTGCAGCACGTATTTTCTTTCTAGTGTTAACAGCCTGCCGAAAACGCCCGCTGTTTAACGGAGTTCCCGGGCGAAACCTATTGCTGTTTTGGGTAGCTCTCGCGGGAACAAGGTTCGAAGTAAACGCCGGGAGACCGTGGCAAAATCATGCGGGAGCGCCGGTATAGCCGGGGAGATGAGGCGGTAAAGTGACGAAGGGGTGAGCACAAATGTCGCCATCTTGCTCAGGCGAAATGAGGTATTATAATACCTCAGATCGTTGTCGTCGGGAACCCCTGGACTTGTTCCACCTTTCCTTGCCGCCGATTTTTTGACACAAAGTGCTGTGCCTGCATGCGCCTGGGCCCAGATGGGGTGGGCGGTTACCGCGGTCGCGAGACCAATGGTGCGGATATTGCAACATTGGCCCTATCGGGGTGCCGCCCGGGACAATTGAGCGGATTGGTGCAAATTGCGTGATGGGCGTCCAATGGAAGTTTATCTAGCGCAGCCGCGCGGCTTTTGCGCAGGCGTGGTGCGCGCGATCGAGATCGTGGAAAAGGCCCTGCAGAAGTACGGCCCGCCGGTCTACGTGCGCCATGAGATCGTGCACAACAAATACGTCGTCGAGAGCCTGAAGAACAAGGGCGCGATCTTCGTCGAGGAACTGTCCGAAGTTCCACCGAAGGCTGTCACCGTTTTCAGTGCCCATGGCGTCGCCCGCAGCGTCGAGGAAGAGGCGGCCGCCCGCGACCTTCCGGTGCTCAATGCCACCTGCCCCCTGGTCACGAAAGTTCACAATCAGGGGAAGCGTTACATCACCAAGGGCCGTACCCTGGTCCTGATCGGCCATGCCGGCCACCCCGAGGTCGAGGGCACGATGGGCCAGGTTCCCGGGCCCGTTTTGCTGGTCCAGAGCGTCGAGGAGGCCAAGGCCCTGGCGCTGCCGGCGGATACGCCAGTGGCCTACATCACCCAGACCACGCTGTCGGTCGACGACACCAAGGGCATTATCGAGGCCCTTCAAGCTAAATTTACAGATATTCAAGGCCCAGACATCCGGGATATCTGCTATGCGACACAGAACCGCCAATCTGCGGTAAGGGACTTGAGCAAGCTGGTTGACGTGATTTTGGTGGTGGGTGCTGCCAATAGCTCGAACTCGAACCGGCTCCGCGAAATCGGCACTGAAGCCGGCGTCGCGAGTTATCTGATCGCTGATGGCCGCGAGCTCAATCCGGAGTGGTTGAATGGTGCCAGGACCGTCGGCCTCACGGCCGGCGCCTCGGCGCCTGAGGTGCTGGTGGATGACGTGATCGAAGCGCTGCGGCGGATCGGACCGGTGACGGTCTCGGTGCTCCCCGGCCGCGAGGAAAACATCGAATTCAGGCTTCCGGCCCAACTGGCTGCAAGCTGACCTACCCGAATTTCAAGCCCAGAAAGAAACGTGTAATGGCAATCCCCTTCTTCAAGGAAATGCGTATCGGCGGCTATTTGCTCAAGCAGAAACTGCTTGGCCGCAAACGCTATCCGCTCGTGCTGATGCTGGAGCCGCTGTTCCGCTGCAACCTCGCCTGCGTCGGCTGCGGCAAGATCGATTATCCGGATGCGATCCTCAACCGCCGCATGACCGCACAGGAGTGCTGGGACGCGGCCGACGAGTGCGGCGCGCCGATGGTGGCGATCCCCGGCGGCGAGCCGCTGATCCACAAGGAGATCGGCGAGATCGTGCGCGGCCTGGTCGCGCGCAAGAAGTTCGTCTCGCTCTGCACCAACGCGCTGCTGCTCGAGAAGAAGCTCGACCTGTTCGAGCCCTCCCCTTACCTGTTCTTCTCCGTGCATCTCGACGGCCTGAAGGACCATCACGACAAGGCCGTGTCGCAGAAGGGCGTGTTCGATCGCGCCGTCTCCGCGATCAAGGCGGCGAAGGCCCGCGGCTTCACCGTCAACGTCAACGCCACCATCTTCGACGGCCACCCGGCCGAGGAGATCGCAAAGTTCCTCGACCTCACCGTCGAGCTCGGTGTCGGCGTCTCGATGTCGCCCGGCTACGCCTATGAGCGCGCGCCGGACCAGGAGCACTTCCTCAACCGCACCAAGACCAAGAAGCTGTTCCGCGACGTCTTTGCGATGGGCAAGGGCAAGAAGTGGAATTTCATGCATTCCGGCCTGTTCCTGGACTTCCTCGCCGGCAACCAGGAATACGAGTGCACGCCGTGGGGCATGCCCGCACGCAACATCTTCGGTTGGCAAAAGCCCTGCTATCTCCTCGGTGAAGGCTACGCAAAAACCTTCAAGGAGCTGATGGACACCACCGACTGGGAAACCTACGGCACCGGCAAGTACGAGAAGTGCGCCGACTGTATGGCTCATTGCGGCTACGAGCCGACGGCTGCGACCGCCGCTCTCAACAACCCGATCAAGGCGATGTGGGTGTCGCTGCGCGGCATCAAGACCTCTGGCCCGATGGTGCCGGAGATCGACATGTCGAAGCAGCGCCCGGCGCAGTACATCTTCTCGGAACAGGTCCAGAAGAAGCTGTCGGAGATCCGCAAGGACGAGGCCGAAGCAGCTCAGGCCAAGGCCGCACGGAAGGCTTCGACGGCTGCGTAAGCGGGCAAGTCAGCACGAACAACAAAAAGGCCCGGTCGTGCGACCGGGCCTTTTCTTTTGTCAGCTTGAAGACACCGCTCAGGCCGCCTCGGAAACCGCGGCCTCGCTCTCCACCAGCTCGGTGCCAATCAGGAAGTCGCGGCAGCCACGAAGCGAGCGCAGCGCGCGGTTGAAGTCGATGCCGGTCGAGACCAGGGCGTGGAGCGTTGCCGGGTTGCGGACGATGCCGCGCAGGACGGCGGCGAGGTCGATCTGGCCGTTCGGCTTGATGGCGGCGCGGGCCAGAGCCGGCAGCGCGCGGTGGGCGGGATCGCTGATGACGCGGACCGCGGCAAACGGCAGGCCGGCTTCGGCGGCATAGGCGGCCGCGATGTGGCTTTCCATGTCGACGGCGGAGGCACCGGTTTCCGAATGCAGCGCGGCCTTGCAGGAGCTCCCGGTGACCACTTCCTCGGCACCGGCCAGGGAACCGCGAACGACCCGGCGGCGGCCGGAGGTCAGCTTGTCGATGAGGTCGTCGCTGAGCGACAGACCGGCCCCCCAGCGGGCGTCGCCCGAGAGCACCTCGGTCGCCACCACGACGTCACCGGAACGCAGCGTCGGGTCGAGCCCACCGGCCACCCCGAACGAGATCACGCCACGAATCGTCTGGGGATCCACCACCGTCAGCAGCGCACGCAACTGGGTCGGGCTGCTCGACGAGCAAATGACCGCCATTCCGGGCCCGGCAGCAATGCGGGCCTCCTGAACCAATCCGGTCACGATCAGAATCGGCCGCGGATCAATGGCATTACCCGCGGTAATATAGTCCCCCGTCCCCAAAGTCACATCCCGACCCCTACCACCCTGCTGTTGGTGTTCCGCAAGTTCCGATACCGCGCCAGCGCCCATAGTGGGAAGAACTTCGGGTAACCATGATACCGCAGATAGAACACGCGGGGAAAGCCTGTGGCGGTGTACCGCTGCTCGTCCCACAGTCCTTTTTCGTTCTGTGTTGCAATCAGGTACTCCACCCCGCGGGCGACGGCCGGGTGATCAACCTCGCCAGCAGCCATCAGGGCAAGCAAGGCCCATGCCGTTTGCGAGGCGGTCGACGGGGCGGGTTCCCAGCCCTTGTAGTCCAGCCGGTAGCTGACGGCGTCCTCGCCCCAGCCGCCGTCCTGGTTCTGGATCGAGGCCAGCCAGTCCGACGCCTTGCGCATCATGGGATCATTGCGGGGAACTCCAGCCATATTGAGGGCGCAGAGCACCGACCAGGTTCCATAGATGAAGTTCATGCCCCAGCGGCCATACCAGGAGCCTTCCGGGTGCTGGGTCTTGCGCAGATAGGCGACACCATCGGCGACGTGCTTGCTGGTCTTCTCGGTCTCGCCAAGCTGGGCCAGCATCGAGATGCAGCGCGCCGTGACGTCCTCGGTCGGCGGATCGAGCAGCGCGCCATGGTCCGAGAACGGGATGTTGTTCAGATAATATTCGAGGTTGTTGACGTCGAAGGCGGCCCAGCCGCCATCGTCGCTCTGCATGCCCTCGATCCACTCCCGGCCGCGGTCGATCGCGGCGTCATAGCCGGTCGCTCCGTGCTCGCGACGCATGCGGTCCATCGACATCACCACGACAGCGGTGTCGTCGAGATCGGGGTAATGGGCATTGTTGTACTGGAACGCCCAGCCGCCCGGACGCACGTCGGGCCGCTTCACCGCCCAGTCGCCCTTCACCTCGAGTTCCTGCCTCGGGATCAGCCAGTCGAGCCCCTGCTTCGCCGCAGGCACCGCCTTGTCGCCGCCGGCCTCGAGCAACGCATGCGCCGTCAGCGTCGTGTCCCACACCGGCGAGACGCAGGGCTGGCAGTAGGCCTCGTCGCCCTTGATCACGAGCAGCTTGTCGATGCCGCGCCGGGTGATCGCACGCGGCGGGAAGTTCTCGTCCTTGCCGAGCGCGTCATACATCATGACGATGTTGGCCATGGGCGGATAGATCGCGCCCATGCCGTCCTCGCCATTGAGCCGCTCTTCGGTGAACGCGAGCGCGGCATCGATCGCGCGCTTGCGCAGGCTCTTCGGAAACATCGGCTCGATGACGCGCAGGATCGCATCGAGCGAACGAAACAGCAGGAACCAGGCCATGCTCTGATGCGGCGCCTTGGCGGTCATGCCGATCGAGCGCGGATCCTGCAGGAACAATTCGTCGATGCCGACGCCCTTCGGATTCCGCGCCAACGGCTTGAGCGCGGCGATGACCATCAGCGGCACCATGGTGGTGCGCGCCCAGTAGGAGATCTTGTTGAGGTGGAACGGCGACCAGAACGGCAGCAGCACGATCTCGATCGGCAACACCGGCACCGCGCGCCAGGTCACCACGCCGAACGTCGCAAGCAGAAAGCGCGTGAAGACGTTGCTGTTGATGGCGCCACCGCGGGAATGGATCGCCTCGCGCGCGCGCACCATGTGTGGCGCGTCCACGGAATCGCCGATCATCTTCAGCGCGAAGTAAGCCTTCACGCTGGCGCTCATGTCGAACTCGCCGTCATGCACCAGCGGCCAGCCGCCATGGGCGCCCTGGATGCGACGCAGATAGTTGCCGATCTTGGCCTCGAGCGCGGTGTCGACCGGCTCCGCGAGGTAATGGCGCAGCAGGACGTATTCGGCCGGGATCGTGCAGTCGGCCTCGAGCTCGAAGACCCAATGGCCGTCGGATTGCTGAAGGCCGAGCACGCCTTGCGTGGCCGACGCAATGCTCGATTCCAAAGCTTCGCGGTTGGTCGCGGTCACGGAATCCATGTCGCTCGATTGCTCCGAGTGTCGATTAAAGGTGACGGGGACATTGCCCGTCAGGGCCGCTTTGCGGCCAAAACCAGATCGGCGGCGCGATCACCGGACCGGACCGATCCCTCGATCGTTGCCGGCAATCCCGTAGCAGTCCAGTCGCCGGCAAGGAACAGGTTTTTCAGCGCGGTGACCGGTCCCGGACGCAGGGCATTCTGCGCCGGCGTTGCCGCAAATGTGGCACGGCGCTCGCGCACGATCTGCCACGGCGGCAATTCGCCGGAGACACCGCCGGCCGCGCAGACGTCGTTCCAGATCGTCTGCGCGAGCTCCTCGCGCGGCATGTCGACGAGACGGTCGCCGTTGCTGATGGTGACGGAGAGCCGGTTCGGGAACGCAAACAGCCATTCGACGACGCCGCCGATGACGCCCAGGATCGGCGCCGCGCCCGGCGGTGGCTCGAAGCGGAAATGCGCATTCACAATGGCGCGGAATTCGGTCGGCGCCGTCAGGCCCGGCAGCAGGCTCGTCGCCGCGCGTGGCGGCACCGCCATCACGATCACGTCGCCCGCAGCAAGCTGGACCACATCCTCGCCGCCGAAATTCAGCGCGCTGACCTTGCCGTCGCTGGTGATGAAGGACCGCAGCTCATGGCCGAGCTGAACGGTGTGGCCGCGCTCTTCCAAGAATTTCACCGCAGGCTCGATCAGCACGGCGCTGAGGCCGTCGCGCGCGATCAGCGGGCGGCAGGCCTGCCCACCCGCAAGCAGCGTCTCGCGCACGATGGCGCCGGCCAGCCCGGCCGAACCTTCGGGCGGATCGACATTGAGTGCGGCGAGCAGCAGCGGCTGCACCAGGCGATGATAGAGCGTGCCTTCGGTGGGAATGGACTTGCCGACCAGCGTCTGTTCCGACGCCCAGATCAGCGGAGCCAGCTTGAGATAATCGGTGAGTCCGGTATCGGGCACGCGGCGGCTCTCGTCGAGCACCCAGGTCGGTAGCCGGCCCGAACCAAGATCGATCTGCCAGCGCTGCCCGGTCTTGATGTCGACGAATGGAAACTGCGCGCTTTCAGGACCGACCAGCCCCGCCTCGGTGCCGATCGATCGCGCATAGGCCCGCGCATGGCTGTTGCCCGACAGCAGCAGATGGTTGCCGTTGTCGATGGTGAGATTGGTGGCGCCGTCGAAGTAGGAGCGGCAGCGGCCGCCGGCCTGGTGCGTCGCCTCGTGCACGGCGATCTTGAAGCCGGCATTGGCGAGCCGCACAGCGGCGGAGAGGCCGGAAATTCCAGCGCCGATGATGTGAGCTGTGTTTTGCATCAGATGAAAGCGTAGCGGAACAGGATCGCGAAGCGTGTGACCTTCGACACACGCACCGGCTCGCGCGGCGCATTGAAACCGCGCGCGATCAGGAGGTCCAGGATGGCGTGATAGTACTTCGACATGATCCGCGGCGCGCGCACCGCGCGGCGCCTGTTGCGATTCATGATCTCGTCCGACTTCTCGAAATGTGCCTTGGCGCGCTGCGTCAGCGGCAGGCAGACTTTCGGCAGCGCGCGCTCGGCGATCACGCGGTTCGGATCGTTGGAGGTGATGCCGGCATGCAGCAGCGCCTCGCGCGGCAGATAGAGCCGGCCGAGGCCGGCGTCCTCGTCGATGTCGCGCAGGATGTTGGTGAGCTGCAGCGCGCGCCCCAGGTGATAAGCGAGCTGGATGCCGTCCTCTTCCGGCAGGCCGAACACCCGCACCGACAACCGTCCGACGGCGCTGGCAACGCGATCGCAATAGAGATCCAGCGTCACCATGTCGGGTGCGCGGATGTCCTGCGGCACGTCCATCTCCATGCCGTCGACGATGGCGAGAAAATCCTCGCGCTTCAGCCCGAAGGTCTTCACCGAGGTGACGTAGTCCTTCAACCGCGGCGGCGGATTGCCCTGGTAGAGCGCGTCGATGTCGTTGCGCCATTCCTGGAGCGCGGCGAGCCGCTCGTCGCGCGGGCCGTCGGAATCGGCGATGTCGTCGACCTGGCGGCAGAAGCTGTAGATCTGGAACATCGCCTCGCGCTGGTCGCGCGGCAGGATGCGCATCGCAGCGTAGAAGGAGCTGTTCGATGCGGACGAGCCATAATTGGCGCTGGGCGCGGTCGCCTCAAGCGTCATGGGCAGTCCCCGGACTAGAGATGGCCTTGCGGCCGATCGCACGGCGGCCGACTTCGCCGATCATGCCGGCGAGGCTGAAGGTGAGCAGTTCAAACTTGTTCAGATGCACGCGCTCGCGCAGGGGATCGCGCACCTTGAGCAGGCGCACGATACGGTCGGCATAGGCCTGGATCACCGCGACGTCGACGCCGAGGCGGACATCCCGGATCTCCGCAGCTAACGACCTGCCCTCGCCCAGCAGCGCTTCGTTGCGCACGGCGAGCCCCTGGAGGCAGGCCAGCATCGCCGGCGGCGACTGCGCAAGTCCGAGCTGCTCGACCGAGGCGCCGCTTACGGCCAGGGCATCGCGCGGCAGATAGACGCGATTGAGCTCGCGGAAATCCTTGCCGCAATCCTGGAGGTGGTTGTTGATCTGAAGGCCCGCGCAGAGCGCATCCGACGCGGCCCAGGTCGAGGTGCTCTCGCCATGGACGTCGAGCATGAATCGGCCGACCGGCATCGCCGAATAGCGGCAATAGTGGATGACCTCGTCCCAGTTCTCGTAGCGCAGTTTTGTCACGTCCATGCGGAACGCGATGAGCACGTCGAGCGCGTGGCGGGGCGCCATGCCACGTTCGGCGAGCGCACGCCGCAGCGCGACGGCTTCAGCCTGGGTGTCGCCCTTGCCGAGCAGTTCCGCCTCGAGCAGGTCGAGATAGCGAAGCTTTTCGTCCGCCGGCAGGGTCGCGTGGTCGGCGATGTCATCGGCCGTGCGGACGAAATTATAGTACGCCAGAATCAGCGCGCGATGACGCGGATGAATGATCCAGGACGCGACGGGAAAATTCTCGTCGCGGTCACCCTTGCCGGATCGCAATTCGCTCGCAGAGGTCATCGAGGGCTGATCAACAATCGTTTGGACAGGAAGGGCTTTTGCGCTCGCGCGGGCTCATGCCAGCGACGCCGCCGCGGCCCCCATATAGGGGAATACGGCCGCAAAACCAATCCTGTCTCTCGATGGCAGCCCTGCGGATCCGGCCTGAAAAAGGCGGCCCCACGGCCGCCTTTGTGGGCCAGTGGCCGAGCTTACTGGTTGTGGTTCTTCAGGACCTGGTCGCAGGCCTGCGAGATCTTGGCCCGGTTCTCCTTGAGGCAGGCCAGGATGGTGAAATCGCCCTGGTCGATGACCGGACGGCAGAACTTCTGCACGTCGCGCGTGCAGGCCTTCTGCTCGGCGTCCGTGCCACGCCCCTGCTGGGCGAACGCAGCCGTGGACAGGGTTGCCGACAGCACGGTGAGGGCGACGAGAAGCTTACGCATTGTATTCCTTCATTCTGACGGCAGAATCTCACCAATCCCGGACAGCACAGGGCGGACGACGGGAACGGATTGTTCTGATGGCAAGTTGCCGCGGAAAGAGCGGCACCGGAGAAGGCACAAGCGCTGGTAAATGCGGCCAAATTGGCGCCGCGCCTACCAAATCAGGTCTTCCCTCGGTCTTCATTGGCAGATGTAAGGGTTTGATACTACGTCATAATTCGGGCAAGCGGCGTTTTACTGCATACCTGTTGCAGAGCTGCATCTGTCCGAGCGGCCATTTCGGCCAGAAATACATGGAAACCGAGGAAATCCGGGGACAGCTCGTGGCAAGACCGCTCCGCGAGCCCGACATTGTGGGCGGCTAGGCTTTGAACCCGCGCAGGCTCTTGAACCTGACACGGGCTCACAACACTAAACTTTCGATGTGGCGAGACGTCCTGTCATGAACGGACGTGGTTCCAAAACGGGATATTGATGATGAAATTCTTTGGGCGATCTGAACTGGCAATCAAGGCGGCCGGCATTGGTGCGGCGCTGCTCTTCTCAGTTGCGGCAAGCCACGCTCAGTCGTCCGGGCCGTTCGCCGGCTTCGACGGGGCGTGGACCGGGACCGGCACCGTGAATCTGTCGGACGGCTCGACCGAGCGCATCCGATGCAAGGCGGATTACAAGGTTGCCGGCACGGGCCTCAACCTCAAGCAGGCGCTGCACTGCGCGTCCGACAGCTACAAGTTCGACCTCACCAGCGACGTGACGAGCCAGGGCGAGCGGATCTCCGGCAACTGGAGCGAGTCCAACCGCAACATCTTCGGCAATTTGCAGGGCACCGCCGGCGGCGGTCAGATCGACGTGTTCGTCGAGGCCAATGGTTTCGCCGCCAATCTGTCGCTGCGCACCAACGGCTCCAAGCAGACCGTGCAGATCTCTTCGAAGGGTGAGATCCGCGGCGTCAATATCACGATGACGAAGGGCTGATCGCCCTTCCCGCTTCCAAGAGAACACGCCCCCGGTTTTCGCGAGCCGGGGGCTTTTTACTGACATGGACCGATTTCGCAGACAGCTGCTTTGGGGACTTGGTTGGGGAGTTGGGCTCCTCGCAACTCACCGTGCCCGGGCCAACGATCAACCGCCACCCCAGGGAGGAGCGGATATGTCGGCTTCGTCAGTGAAACCGCGTCACGTGCTTTGTTTCCTCGGCAAGGATGAAAGCCTGCTGCATCCGCCGAAAGCGGTCGCAAAGACGATCACCGATTTCGGTTTCGAGATCGACCGCACCTATTCGCAAGCGCAGTCCGATCCGCATATGACGCGATCGTTCGGGGTCTGCTGGGACCGCGTCTTTCCCAATGCGTGGTCCGCCGCCGACGAGGCCGCCGTCGCCAACCATCAATCCGTGCTCTACGTGCTGAGCCCGCCGATGGAGCAGCATAAGGCGGTCGCCTATTCGGCCGCGGCCTTGCGTATCGTCGAAGAGCTGATCGAGGCCGGAGCCACCGCCGTGAAGGGGGAGAGCGCGGGCGTTGCCCACGGGATCAAGCGGTGGATGCAGTTGGCCGGCGAGTGCAAGGCGGCGGCCAAGACGAACCAGGGCCTCGCCCTTACGGCCGCGATGGGGCGGACCTGTCGCCTCGCCTTCGCCAAGCGCCCGCTCGGAGGCGCGGCCTACAACGAAAGCGTTGGATTCCATCTCGTCGGGCTGCCGGAGATCTATGTGCCGAAAGCGCGCAGCAGCGATCGCGACGCGGTGAAGCTCATGGACGAGATCGCCGACGCGATGGCCGAACGTGGCATCGACGCGACGCTGCGCGATCGCAAGCTCACGCTCTCACGAGAACAGGATTACGCCCAGGACGATTTCAAGTTCAACCCGTACGGGATCGTTCGCATCGACGCGTGAGCGTGAGGCGGCGTCTGCCGCCCCGCTCAGATCGCCGGCTTGTCGGGGCCGTGAAGCTTGGCGTGCAGGTTGATCAGCCACATCGCGGTCGGCCGCAGGATGAAGAGGTCGGCCACCAGCGCCGCCACCATCGAGAAGGCGCTGAGCCAGCCGAACAGCCGAAGCGACGGCAGGTCCGAGAACACGGTGACGACGAGGCCACTGGCCAGGACCACCGTGGTCAGGATCAGCGCCGGGCCGACCAGCACGGTCGCCCGTTCGACCGCCAGCGCCGAACCGACGCCGGGCTTGCTCTCCAATCGCAGGCGATTGAGGAAGTGGATGGTGGCGCTCAAGCCCAGGCCGAACGAGACGGTGAGCGCGACGACGCTGGCGAATTGCAACCCCTCGCCCATCGCCCACAGCACCGTTCCCGACATCACCACCGGGAAAATGCCTGGCAGGATGCAGGCAAACATCACCACCCAGGAACGGAAGGCGAGGCCGATGAAGATCGCGACCAGCGCGAATTCGACGGTGAGGCCGCGGTTCAGCTTCTCGATCATGCCGGCCGAATTGCGTGCCGCGATGGCGGCGAGACCGGTGACGGCAACCTCGTAGCCGGGGTGCTTCTTGCGGACGGCGTCGAGCTCGGAGTCGAGCTTGTCGACGATCGGCAGGAGCTGGCTGGAGTCCTTGTCCGGCACGCGGCCGGCCACGACCACCGCATCCTGCTCGGCATCGATGAAGCGTCGCACCAGATGCTCGGGAATGACGTTCACATATTCCTTGAGGGTTGCGACATCGTCGCTGCCGGCCTTTTCCGCCAGCCAGCGGCGCAGCGTCTCCAGCGACCAGACATTGCCCACGCCGGCCGCCTTCTCCACGGTCGCATGCACGTCGGCGATGGTTTGCAGCGTTTCCGGCGAGTAGAGCGTTTCGCCCTTGGGAAGCTGGATCAGGACGTTGACCGGATTCGCGCCGGTGAGCTTGGCGTCGAGCCGGTTGCTGGCGGCGACCGCCTGGCGCTTGTCGGGCACCTGGTCGGCGAGCCGGTAGCGCGGCTGAAGATTGGCGTAGACGACACCGAGGCCGGCGACGAACACCAGTGCGATCAGGCTGAACAGGCCGGGCCGGCCGACCATGCGCACCGCGATCCAGTAGCAGAAATTGCGCAGCGCCTGCACGCCGGCATCCGCGCTCTGGAACTTGACCGCAAAGAGCTTCTCGTTGCGTACGAACAGCACGCCGAACACCGGCACCAGCGACAGCACCGTGACCAGCGCGATGATGGTCGCGGCGAGACCTGCTTCACCGAATTTGCGGATCAGGTCGGAGTCGGAGAACTGGAGCGCGATGAAGGAAATGCCGGCGGTGCCATGCGTCAGCACGCAGGCCGGACCCACCACCAGCACCGCATTCTTGAACGCGGTGAACTTGTCCTGGCCCGCGATCAGCCGGTCACGCGCGGCAAAGGTGAGCTGCATCGAGTCCGAGAACGAGATCACCATGATGAGCGGCGTCATCACGTTCAGGAACATGTTGAGATTGAAATTGGCCCAGCCGAGCGCGCCGAGTGCGATCAGGATCGCGATCATCGGGGGGAACGCCGCCACCACCATGAACGAGATCTTGCGGAAGAAGATGATGGCGATGACGCAGCCGGCGAGAATGCCGAGGATGTTGTAGGTGAGGCCGTCGCGCTCGACCGCGTTGCGGATCTCGAGCTGCATCACCGGCACGCCGGAGAGCTGCACGCTGAGCCCGGTGTCGCCGAGATCCTCCTTCATCAATGCGCGGATGTCGCCAACGGTCTTGGTGAGCTTGTTGGAGGCGACCACTGCCGGATCGAGCGACAGCACGATCAGCGCGAGCGTACCGTCCTCGGACAAGAGCTTGCCGCGGATGATCTCGTTGTTTTTGACGGTCTCGATGAACTGGTCATAGGCCGCGCCTTCGGGCAGCTCGGCCGGGAACAACGCGGCCGGCAACTTGCCCGGCGCCGGCGCCTGGCGCGCCGAGAACAGCGAGACCAGGCCGCGGGTGCCTTCGACCAGCTGCATGTCGGTGACGAAGTCGCGCAGCTTCTCGAGGTTCTTCCGTGCCAGGAGTTTCTGGCCTTCGACCACGACGAGGACGTCGAATTCCTCTGCCGGGAACTTCTTGGTCACCGCTTCATACTGGCGGAATTCCGGTGTGTTGGAGCGGAACAGCTGCGACAGCGAATCGTCGATCTTGATCCGATAGATGCCGAACACCGCGGCAACGATCAGCGCGAGCAGGATGATGCAGGAGACGATCGGCGCGCGGACCGCGATCAGCCCGATGCGCTCCAGCCCGAAGGCGATGGAGGACGTAGGCCCCTGCTCGACCTTGTCGACATGAACCTCATTCTCGCGGTGCTTTTCGAGCATGCCTTGTCCAGTTCCTAAATCGGTTCGGTCAGTGAGCTTATTGCGCCCCGCGAACGGCTTGAAAACGCCATACCAATGGGAGGCTTGCCCGTTGAAAATGCGCGGAAAATCGCCGGCAGCGGTTTAGCAGGTGATGAGCCCGACTCGCAAGCACGCCAAGGGTCTCCAAATCGATCAAGATGCGGCGATTTTGCCGAATTGCCCGTCATTCGGGCAAAGCCGTGCCGATTCGACGCGGCGCGCGGTCGGCGCTCTCGTCCTTGAGCGCCACGCCCGTGACCTCCCGCGCCAGTCCCTCGCGGACCAGCCAGGCGATCTTGAGCCCGGCCTCATGATGGCTCAACCCAGCCTTGTGGATGTTCGACACGCAGTTGCGCTCCGCATCGGTCAGTCCGGGCTTCGGCGCGAAGGTCAGATAGGCACCAAGGCTGTCAGGCGCGGACAGGCCAGGCCGCTCGCCGATCAGCATCAAAACCATGCGCGCCCCGAGAATGGCCCCGATCTCGTCGCCGAGCGCAACGCGCGCGCCTGAGGCGACGACGACATGGCCGATCGCGACAGCGTCGCCTTCGCCGAGCAGCGGCAGCAGGCTTTGCAGCAGCGCGACTGCATGGGCCTGGACCGCCGCCGCAGACAGTCCGTCGCCGATGACGATCGCAAGCTGGCACGGCGCGATGGCGCCATCCGCCAACGCTGCGGCGGAGCCGGCATCGAGCTGCCGTCCGAGATCCGGCCGGCGCAGATAGTCCCCGCGATCGGCCGCCCGGCTCGTGACCTCGGTGGCACCAAGGCCGAGCGCCCTCACCCCGGCGACCAGACCCGGCGCGTCGAAGGCGGCGTGCACGGCATCGCGGGCACGGGCATGGGCCAGCGTGAAGTCGAGCAGCGGTTTGGTCGGCAGGCTCGCGCCACTGCGCCCGAGCGCGACGCGCGCGGGCGTGAACGATCGCAGGTCGACGGTCGGGCGCGCCGGGACGGGCTTGTCGCTCATTCGGCGGGGACGGACGCTTCGCGCAGCCGGATCGAATAGTTCGACGCGTTCTGCTTGCCGCTCGATGCCGCGCGCGCAAAGGTGATGAGGTGATGCGCGATCAAGGTGCAGCCGATCAGGCCTTCGATGTCACCGCGGCGGATCCGCCCCAGCGCGAACTTCCAGAACACCCGCCGGTAGTCGCCGAGCACGCCGACCTTCCAGAAGATATTGCGCAGCATGACGAGCCCGCGCCTGATGTTCGGCCAGGTCTTCATCTCGTCCGGCACCGGCATCTTGAGGCGATGGGGATAAACCTCGTCGCATTGATACTGGAAGCGCGCATAGACCTTCTCGGGCTCGTAAGCGACGCTCATGGCGTGCTTCCAGGATGCGACGACATCGTCATAAGGCAGCAGGAAGTTGACGTTGGAATCGCGCCCCTCGTCATCGACCAGTCGTCCTTCCTTCTCCAATCGGTCCCATAGCGGCGTCTTCGGCAGCGCCTGAAGCAGGTTGATCGTGAGCAACGGAATCCGGGACTCCTCGACGAAGGCGAGCAGAGCCTCCGACGTGTTCGGCTTGTCGGTGTCGAGCCCCATGATAATGCCGGACACCACCTCCATCCCGTAGGAGTTGATGGTGCGCACGCCCTCCAGGATCGGGACCATCATGTTGTGGTCCTTGTGCATCGCCTTCAGCGCGTCGGGGTCCGGCGTCTCGATGCCGCAGAAGATGGTGATGAAATAGGCCTCACGCATCTTCTTGAGGATCTCGGGACGCTTGGCGATGTTGAGCGTCGCCTCGCAGGCAAGCCGCACGACGTAACCGGTCTTCTTCTGCCATTCGATGAGGTGCGGTAAGAGATCCAACGCTGCCTTGCGGTTGCCGATGAAATTGTCATCGACGAAGTAGACCGTGTCGGTCATGCCGCATTCGCGCAAGCGATCGAGCTCGGCGATGATTTGCTCAGGCGACTTGATGCGCGGATTGCGACCGTAAAGGCCGGGGATGTCGCAGAACTCGCACTCATACGGACAGCCGCTGGAATACTGGATGCTGCCGAGGAAATAGCGTTTCACATCGGCGAGCTCATAGGCCGGGATCGGAAATTCCGTCATCGGCACCCGGTCCTTGGTCGTCAGCACGACTTGGCTCTCGGGGCGCGACGTATCGCGCGCCAAAATCTCGAACAGCTGATTGGTGGCGTCGCCGAGCTCGCCGACATGGAGATAGTCGAACGACGGGTAATAATCCGGGCACGCGCTGACCGACGGACCGCCGAGCGCGACCGGCAGATCGAACTCATGGGCGCGGCGGCAGATGTCGTTCATCTGCTGGCGCTGGATGTGCATGCCGCTGACGAAGACGGCCTCCGCCCATTCGAACTCTTCCTTCGTCGCGCGGCGAAGATTCTCGTCGACGAATTTGACCTGCCACTCCTTCGGCAGATAGGCCGCGAGCAGCAGCAGGCCCTGCGGCGGCATGAAGGCGCGGACGCCGTCGGTCAGCGGATAGGAATGCTCGAAGGTGCCGAAAGATGAGGTGTAACGCGGGAAGACGCAGAGAATATGCCGGCTCGTTCCGTTGCTTTCAGCGCGCATCGAACTTCCCCCAACCACGTTCCACGAACGGTACTGACGAGGTCTCCAGAAACATAGCGTAACGCTGCAACCGGAATTCCTCAATATTGTGGCACCGAACTAATTCGTGAGACGCGCCAATGGTTTCCCCGGTTCACGCCGGCAGATGGAAGTTTTTAGCGCGATTTTTGGTCATGCGATCAACCGGGAGGCGAAATCGGGCAACAGGCCTGCGTCGCGGGCAAGCCGGAAGTCGGGACCCGCAATCCCGGTCCGGACCAGCCAGTCGTCGAACTCGGGCGCCCGGGCCGCGCCGAAGACGTCGCGGACATAGAGCGCATCGTGGAAGGAGGTGGACTGGTAGTTCAGCATGACGTCGTCGGCGCCGGGCACCCCCATGATGAAGGTGACGCCGGCGGCCGCGAGCAGCGTCAGCAGATTGTCCATGTCGTCCTGGTCCGCCTCGGCATGGTTGGTGTAGCAGATGTCGATGCCGAGCGGCAGGCCGAGCAGCTTCCCGCAGAAATGATCCTCCAGTCCCGCCCGGATGATCTCCTTGCCGTCATAGAGATATTCCGGGCCGATGAAGCCGACCACGCTGTTGACCAGCAACGGCGCATAGGCACGGGCGACCGCATAGGCGCGCGCCTCGCAGGTCTGCTGGTCGACGCCGTGGTGGGCATTGGCCGACAGCGCCGAGCCCTGCCCGGTCTCGAAATACATCACGTTCTCGCCGACCGTGCCGCGCTTTTGCGACAGCCCGGCCTCATGCGCCTCCTTCAGCAATGCGAGGTCGATGCCGAAGCTGCGGTTGGCGGCCTCGGTGCCGGCGACCGACTGGAAGACGAGGTCGACCGGCACGCCCTGCCCGATCAGCGAAAGCGTCGTGGTGACATGGGTCAGCACGCAGCTTTGGGTCGGGATCTTCAGCCGCGCGATGATCTCGTCCAGGAGCCGCAACAATTGCGCGATGACGGCCGGATCGTCGCTCGCCGGATTGATGCCGATGCAGGCATCGCCGGCCCCGAGCAACAGGCCGTCGAGGATCGAGGCGGTGATGCCCCTGGCATCGTCGAAGGGATGGTTGGGCTGCAGCCGCGTGCTCATCCGGCCCTTCAGGCCGATGGTGTTGCGGAAGGCGGTGACGACCTCGCATTTCCGCGCCGCCAGGATCAGGTCCTGGTTGCGCATCAGCTTCGACACCGCGGCCGCCATCTCCGGCGTGATGCCGGGTGCGAGCTTGCGCAGGACCTCCGGCGTGGCGGCGTCCGACAGCAGCCAGTCGCGGAAAGCTCCGACCGTCAGCGAGGCCATGGGGGCAAACGCCCTGGCGTCATGGCTGTCGATGACGAGGCGGGTGACCTCGTCGGCCTCGTAGGGGATGACAGCCTCGTTGAGGAATTGACTGAGGGGAACGTCCGCCAGCGCCATCCGCGCCGCGATCATCTGCTCGGCGGTCCCAGCGGCAATGCCGGCCAGCCGGTCGCCGGAGCGCGGCGGCGTCGCCTTGGCGAGGAGGTCGCGCAGGTCGGGGAAGGTGTAGGTCGTGGCGTCGATCGTATGGCGGTAGACCAAAGGCAGCTCCGCAGGTTCATCGGCCAGTGGCCGACTCCAAGGCGATCCGAAGATTATACCCCCGGATCAAGACGCTGAAATATCTTACCTTTCCTTCGACCAAGGGCGAAGGGGGCCCAGGGCCGCGTTAACGCCGCGTCCATCTTCATTCTGCATAGTTTTGCATCATTTTTTGACGACCGCGCGTCCGGCCACTCCCGGCCATTCGGACTCCTGCACCATGACATCAGACCGATCTGGGAATGCCGCCGGCCTGGCCGGCCGCTTCTCGCTGGCGACCAAGCTCTATGCGATCTTCGCGCTGTTCGCCCTGCTCACCGCGGCGATCGCGATGCTGTCCGACTACAACAGCCGCCGCAGCGCCGAGCTGACCAGTGCGATCGAGACGGCCAATGCGGCGGCGCTGAACGTCGAGCGCGTCAACTCGCTGGTCTATGCGGTCGTGATGGAGTCGCGCGGCGTCTACATGTCGAGCGAGCCGGCGGTGGTGAAGAAATACGGCGAGGGCCTGCTCAAGTTCAACGAGCAGATCCTCAATGTGGTGAAAGGCTGGGAGACCATCGTCAAGGCCGACGATTCCGAGCAGTTCGCCACCTTCAAGAAGCGCATCGAGCAGTTCGTCGACTTCCGCAAGGAGCTCGTGCGCCGCGGCGTCGAGATCAATGCGGCCGCGGGCCGCGAATGGGGCGACAACGACGCCAACCGCGCCGTGCGCTCCGCGCTGAACAAGGATCTCGAGGCGCTCTCCAAGGTCTATGCCGAGCGCGCCAGGCAGATCGCACGCGAGACCGAGACCAACCGCACGCTGTCCTTCGTGCTGACCTGCCTCGGCGGCGTCGCGCTGGCGCTGGTCGTGATCGGCATCATCATCATCGCCCGCTCGATCGCGCGGCCACTCGCCGCGATCACCGCGACCATCAAGCAGGTTGCCGACGGCGCCGAGAACATCGTGGTGCCGCACTCCGGCCGCGCCGACGAGATCGGCGCGCTGGCCCGCGCCATCGAGGTGTTCCAGGACGCGATGGGCCGCAACCGCAACCTCGCCTCGCAGGTCTCGCGGGATTCCGCGGCACGCGAAGAGCGCGCTCGCCACATCGAGCAGTCGGTCGACGCGTTCCGCGAGGCGATCGGCGCGATCATGCGCGGGCTGAGCGACAACGCCTCCGTCATGCGCGAGACCGCGCAGACCATCACCCGCGTCACCGCGGATGCCAACAGCCGCGCCGGCACGGCGGCCAGCGCCACCGAGCAGGCTTCAAACAACGTCACCGCGGTGGCGGGTGCGGCCGAGGAACTGTCGGCGTCGGTGGAAGAGATCGGCCGCCAGGTGCGGCAGTCCGCCAGCGCCGTCGAGCAGACCGGCCAGCGCACCGAAAAGTCGATCGCCGAGATCGAGAGCCTCGCCGCCGCCACGCAGCGCATCGACGGCGTGCTGACCCTCATCCAGACGATCGCCGAGCAGACCAACCTGCTCGCGCTCAACGCCACCATCGAGGCCGCCCGCGCCGGCGATGCCGGCCGCGGCTTTGCCGTCGTCGCGCATGAAGTGAAGGCACTGGCCGGTCAGACCGCGAAGGCGACCGCCGACATCAGCGAGAACGTCGCGATGATCCAGTCCTCCACCCGCAACGCGGTCGACGCCGTCCGCGAGATCGGCGGCGCGGTGCGCGAGATCAACGAGGTGACATCGGCGATTGCCGGCGCCGTCGGCCAGCAGGACGCGGCGACGCGCGAGATCTCCTCCAACGCGCAATCGGCAGCCCAGGGCAACGAGACGCTGGTCGCCAACATCACCTCGCTGCGCGACGCCATCGGCGAGACCGACACGGCGGCGACCTCGGTGCTGACGGCGGCAGGCAGCCTGACCGCGACGGCGGACACGCTGTCGCGCGAGGTGGAAAAATTCTTCCAGAACCTGCGCTCGGACAGCCGCATCGCCAAGGCCGGGTGATCGCGGGCGTCTGCCGGCTCCGGGCAGGCCGCTCAAACCAAAAACGCGAAAACAACCCCATGCACAGTAGGCGCGGCAAGCCCCGCGCCACACGATTGCTGATTTTACGAAATCAATTTGACACGTCGGGCAAAACACCGGCATGATGTCATCATGGGTGCCCCCGAACCTCAGGCGACGACTGAACACGCCTGCCGCAGACACCGTCCGGCACCGCCGGACCGCATCACCCGTGCTCGAACGGGCCGACTTCGCGAATGACTCGGCAGATCTGCAAAAATCCGCTGGCGTAGAATTCGGCATGACCTCGCTTCATGGCTTCGATATGTTCGGGATGGGTCCGCCAGCCTTCGAGCGCCTGTTCCGAGGCGAAGCGAAACACGGTGATTTCCTCCCCGTCATCCGCCTTGAATGATTTCACGGACTGAAATCCCGGAAGGCCGCTCACGATCTCATACATGCGCTCACCGAGGCGATCGTACGCATCCCCCGACGCGCCGTCTCGCAGCTTGAGATCTCCGATCACGATCACCTCACCAAGCATTGTCGTTCTCCGTATTGAATTCGAGCCCAGGAGAGAGTTCGGGGGCAAACGGCCATTATTACGTTTCGAGATCAATTATTCCCGCGCTCCCTGACATTTTCGCTAGGGCTGCACGCACACAATCGTGAACTGAAACGCGCGCAGCGCGCGTAACGAGCGCGGAGGCGCGACCGTAACGCCAGCAATGAATGCATCATCAAAGGCGGTGAAATGACTGAACTAGTGAGAACAAACTTCCATATCGCAGAAGACGGGGCTGGGTCGTATCGACCGCTGGCGATCCTGCGCTGGGTCATGGTCGTGATCTTCGTGTCGTTCGGCATGCAGAAGTTCACGCCGCAGTCGGCCCAGGGCATCGCGCAATTCATCAGCAACAGCCCGTTTGTCTCGTGGCTATCGATCTTCGGATTGCGAGGCGAAGCCTACTTTCTCGGCGTCACCGAACTCGTGATTGCGGCCTTGCTGGCTGCCGGTGCATTCAGCCCGATCCTCTCGGCGCTGGGATCATTGATGGGTGTGGTCACTTTCGCCGTCACGTGGTCGTTCTTTTTCACCACCCCTGGCGTCGTGACATGGAGCATCTCGACCGACCCCATGGCCTGGAATCTGGCAGGCGAGTTCCTGTTCAAGGACATTGTGCTGTTTTGCGTCTGCGTCGTGCTGCTCCTGGCGTCACTGCCGCAGGTCGTTACGAGGCTGCGCTGTTGAGGGCTCAAAGAGCTACGTGTCACTCGGCGCGGAGCCGTGCTAGCTTGTTCTTGCAGGACCACATGACCGCCAAGTGGCATGGGGCAGACCTTTGATGGAATTGCGGCTTTGATGACCAAGACCAATCGCGTGCTGTTTCTCTGCACGGGCAATTACTATCGAAGCCGCTATGCCGAAGAGATTTTCAACCATCAGGCCGGGCGCGAAGGGCTGGGTTGGCATGCCTTCTCGCGCGGCGTCGCCGACAAGCTTTTCCCTGAAAACGTGGGGCCGATGTCGCCCTACACGTTGAACGCCTTGCAGGCCAAAGGCATCGCGCCGGGAGGCGCTGCGCGCGGTCCGGTACTTTGCACCGTCGCCGACTTCGCAGAGGCGACGCTCGTGGTCGCGCTGAAGGACGCCGAGCATCGCCCGATGATCGAGCGTCGCTTTGCCGAGGTTTCCCATCGCGTCGAATACTGGAACGTGGACGATATCGAGTTCCTCGATCCGCCAACGGCGCTGGGCAAGATCGATGAGCTGGTTGGGCGGCTGATCGGGAGCCTGCAGAGCCGCGACCGATAGCGGCAAGCCTATTGCACTAGCCTATTGCATATGACGCAAGGCGTGGCGAGGATGCATCGCGGCAGGCAGGAGATCGATGTGTGCCGACGCGGCTGAGCTTTCGCCGGATTGGATGAAGCAAGACCAAAAAAGGGAAATTCCATGAGTCAGACGCGGCGCGTTCTCTCGGCACAGGTCGCCCACGAGACCAACACTTTCTCGATCGTTCCGACGACGCTCGAGGATTATCGCAAGCGGCTGTTTCTACGTGATGCCGAGATCGCCGCCGCGCTGGCCGACACCAGGATGGAGATCGCCGCGCATCTGGCCGCAGCCAGACGTTACGGCTGGACCCTCGTGCAGCCGGTCGCCGCCGCGGCCACCCCATCCGGAAAGGTGACGGCCGAGTGCTGGGCCGAATTGCAGCGCCTGGTCTTTGATGCCTGCGAAACGGGGCCGTTCGACGGCGTCATCCTCGCATTGCACGGCGCAATGGTGACCGAGACCGACGACGACGCCGAGGGAGCGCTGCTCGAAGGATTGCGCAAGCGTCTCGGCGAAAAAATCCCGATTGCGGTGACGCTCGATCTGCATGCCAACGTCACTGAACGCATGGGCCGGCTGGCCAGCATCATGCTGCCCTACCGCACCTACCCGCACATCGACCAATATGAGACGGCGTTTCGCGCCGCTGAACTGCTGCAATCGGCGATGGACGGCGCGACCCGCCCGAAAGTGTTCCGCCTGCAGGGAGCTCTGCTCGACGGATGCAATCACGGGCGGACCCAGGGCGGGGTGATGAGCGACCTGCTGGTGCGCGCTGCGGACATGCAGGCCCAAACGCCCGGCCTTTTGTCCGTCGATGTCTGCGCTGGCTTCAGCCGCGCTGATATTGCCGAGGTCGGCCCCAGCGTTCAGGTCACCTATGATGCCTCCCACAACGCCGCCGAAGCGGCCGCGCGGCAGGCCGCAACTGCGCTCCAGGACGAGATGATCCGCCGGCGCGCCGAGGTCACCGTCACGCCGCTGGACTTGCCGACCGCGACGAAGCTTGCCGCCTCAGCCGCAGCTGACGTCGCGGATACACGTCCCCTCGTGATCGGCGATTTCAGCGACAACCCGGGCTCGGGTGCCTACGGCGACGGTGTCCGCCTGCTGGAGGCTCTGCTGCAGGCCGACATCCAAAGCGTGCTGTTCGGCGTCCTCGGCGATCCCGAAGCCGCGGCGCGCTGCCATGCCGCTGGACTTGGGGCCAGCCTGGATGTCGTTGTCGGCGCCAAGCGGCATCCCGCCAGCTACGGACCTCCGCTCACGCTGATGGGACGGGTGACCGGCCTGTCGGACGGCGCCTTCGTCTGCGAGGGGCCGATGAATGCCGGTCAGCCCATGACGCTCGGGCCCACGGCCTTGCTCGAGGTCAACGGCATCTCGATCGCGATCTCGACCAACACGCTGCAGACCTACGATCAGGAAATGTTCCGAATTCTCGGAGCAGAACCGGCTCAATTCCGGATCGTCGCAGTCAAGTCTGCGCACCACTTCCGGGCCGCCTTCGGGCCTATGGCCAAGGAGGTGATCCTGGCCGACAGCGGCGGCCTTGCCACCAACGATCACAGCAAGCTGTCCTACCGAAAAGTCCGCCGTCCCATCTGGCCGCTCGACGAAATCCCGCCCGGTTGAATCTCGTCGCTCGGGCGCCCTGCCCCGCCATCACACCGTCAGCATCGTCTTGATCGCACGGCGCTCGTCCATGGCCTTGTAGCCTTCGGCGACCTGATCGATCGGCAGCGTGAGATCGAACACCTTGCCCGGCTGAATCCGTCCATTGAGCACCCGCTCCATGAGATCGGGCAGGAACCGCCGCACCGGAGCGGGACCGCCGAGCATGCGCCGCTGCCCGAAGAACAGCGCCTGGCCATCGAAGGTCACGCCATGGGGAACGCCGACATAGCCGATCGTGCCGCCCGGACGCGTGCATTCGATGGCCTGTGACATGGCTTCCTGCGTACCGACGCATTCGAGCACCGAGTCGGCGCCGATGCCCCGGGTCAGCTCCTTGACGCGCGCGATGCCTTCGGCGCCACGCTCGACGACGATATCGGTGGCGCCGAACTCCCGGGCCAGATCCTGCCGCGTCTTGTGGCGGCTCATGGCGATGATGCGCTCCGCGCCCATCTCTTTCGCTGCAAGCACACCCATGAGGCCGACAGCACCGTCGCCGACCACCGCGACCACCGAGCCTTGCTTTACGTTCGCAGCGTCCGCCGCGTACCAGCCGGTCCCGAGCACGTCGGAGGTCGCGAGCAGATGCGGGACGAGATCGCGTCCCGGCATCTCGCTGGTCGCAACCAGCGTGCCATCGGCGAGCGCAACGCGCGCGTAGGGAGCCTGCGCGCCCGACATGAACTCCCGCTGCTCACACGACGACTGGAAACCGAATTTGCAATGCGGGCAGGTGTTGTCCGAAAGGCAAAACGAGCCGACGACGAACTGGCCGGGCCTGATGGTCCGCACCGCGCGGCCGACCTCGATCACAACGCCGCAATATTCATGCCCCATATGCGCGGGGCCATCCTTCGGCTGTAGCCCGCGATAGGGCCAGAGGTCGGAACCGCAGATGCAGGTGGCCGACAGCTTGATGATGGCGTCGGTCGGGTGAATGATCCTGGGATCGTCGACGGTTTCATAGCGGACATCGCCGGGCCCATGGAGGACGGTTGCTTTCATTATCGGTCTCCGTTGGCGGCAGCTGCGCCGTACTGTTCGTCGCTGACCTTTTCCATCCATTCGACCGGGCTGCCGTTAAGCGCCTCCTGGATGGCGATATGGCTCATGGCCGTCTGTTGCGACGCCCCGTGCCAGTGCTTCTCGCCGGGCTCGAACGAGACCACGTCGCCTGGCCGGATATCCTCGATCGGGCCGCCCCAACGCTGCACGCAGCCGCGGCCGGACGTGACGATAAGGATTTGACCGAACGGGTGCGTATGCCACGCCGTGCGCGCGCCGGGCTCGAACGTGACGTGATTACCGGCGACGCGCGACGGATCGGTGGCCGGAAATAGCGGATCGATACGGACCGTGCCGGTGAAATACTCCGCCGGAGCCCGCATCGACGCCTGGGAGCCTGCTTGTCGAATCTGCATCTGTTGCCTCCTTGATGAGTTGCGTTATGGAGTGGCGCTCGCCGGCACGCAGGCGGCGCACTGCGAGTCCGCTTTCACCTTGCGGCGCAGCGCTCCGATCAGAATGACGATCGAAGAGAGAACGAGGATAACGCCGCTGAACAGGAACGTGGCACGATAGCCGTTGCTGTCGAACAGCACGCCGCCGCCTGCTGCGCCCAGCGTGATCGCGAGCTGAACCACCGCGACCATCAGGCCTCCGCCTGCTTCCGCGTCATCCGGCAAGGCCTTGCTGAGCCAGGTCCACCAGCCGACCGGTGCAGCAGTGCCGACGAAACCCCACAGGAACATCAGCGCCGTCGTGGCGCCAAGTGAGCTGCCAAACACCGTGAGGGCGACGGCCATCGCGGCCATTGCGAACGGCATGACCACCAGCAAGGTGTAAAGACGTTGCCGTATGATCATCCCGATCAACGACGTGCCGATGAGACCGGCCACGCCCATCACGAGCAGCAACGCCGAAATGGTCGTGACGTCGACGCGCGTGATCGTTTCGAAGAACGGCCGCAAATAGGTGAACAGCGAGAACTGCCCGAGGAAGAACAACGCCGCTGCAAGCATGCCGTAGGGCACTTCCGGTCGGCGCAGGACCTTGAAGGCGGCCGCCGCGCCTGCGCGCTCCTGGCTCGGCATCTTCGGCAGCGTGACGAATTGCCAAAGCAGGGTCAGCGCCGCGATCGGTACGACGCAAAAGAACGCACCCCGCCAGCCGATATATTGCCCGAGGAAGCTTCCCATCGGCGCGGCAATCGTCGTTGCCAACGCGTTCCCACCGTTAAGAACCGCGAGTGCGCGCGGCACATCCTTCGCGGGCACGATGCGGATCATGGTCGCGGCAGACATCGACCAGAAGCCGCCGACGGCCATGCCCACCAGAGCGCGCCCGAGCATGAAGACCGGGTAGTTCGGCGCGAACGCCACGACGACACCGGAAACCAGCGTAATACAAGTGAGCCCCAGCAGCACCGATCGGCGATCGATCCCGCGCGTCGAGGTCGAGATGAAAAGACTGGTGAGAATAGCGAACAGGCCGGAGATGGAAATCGCTTGCCCGGCCTGTCCTTCCGTCAGCTGGAGAGTGTCCGCAATCGGCGTGAGCAGGCTCACCGGCATCCATTCGGTTGCGACGAGCGTCGAGGCGCAAAGAGACACGGCGAAAACCGCGCTCCATGCGGCCATCGGCTGCACTGTCTTCTGATCTGTCGTGACGTCCATGGGGTTCCGTGTGTCGCAAGGCGCCCAAGCCCGGCGCCGTTCATCGCAACACATAGAGCCCCGTGCGGCGTTCGATTAGCCGCTATAATTTGCTTGCATTAATCGATGTGGGCCATGAATAGTAACGGCCATGGCAGCTCAGGATTTCAACGATCTGCTGGCTTTCGTGGCGGTCGCCCGCGAGCGCAGCTTCACGAAGGCCGCCGCCAAACTGGGCGTCGTGCAGTCGACGCTCAGCCATACGATCAAGCGGCTGGAATCGCAGATGGGCCTGCGGCTTCTCACGCGCACGACCCGAAGTGTCGGCCTGACCGAGGCCGGCGAGCGACTGCAGCAGTCAGTCGCACCGCGCATCGAGGAGATCGAGCGCGATATCGCCGCGCTGATGTCGCTGCGCGACACGCCGTCCGGCACCATCCGGATCACGCTCTCGGACCACGCGCTGGACAAGGTGGTCTGGCCGAAGCTGGCGCCGGTGCTAAAAAAGTATCCCGATATCAAGGTCGAGTTCAGCCTCGACACGGCCTTTCGCAACATCGTCGAAGACGGTTTCGATGCCGGCATCCGCCTCGGCGAGAGCGTCGAGAAGGACATGATCGCCGTGCGCGTCGGCCCGGATTGGCGGCTGGTCGCGGTCGCCTCGCCTGCCTATCTGAAACAGCATCCGAAGCCGAAGCATCCGCAGGATCTCCTCGATCACGTCTGCATCAAGCGGCGCGCGGCGGCCGGTGGCCATTATGTGTGGGAGTTCGCCAAAAACGGTCCCGACCTCCGGGTGCGGGTCGAGGGGCAACTGACCTTCAACGACTCCCGCGCCATGATCGAGGCAGCCGTGAACGGCTTTGGCATCGCCTACCTTCCCGAGGACATGGTGACGCGGCAGCTCCGGTCCGGCGAGCTCGTCATCGTGCTCGACGACTGGTCGCCGAAATTCGACGGCTACTACATCTATTATCCGACCTCGCGGCAGAACTCGGCGGCGTTCAAGGTGATCGTCGACGCGCTCCGCTACAACGAAGCGCGAAGAAAGCGCGGCTGACCGCGCTTTCTCGTGCTCCAAAAACGAAAAGCCCCGGCACGAAGGCCGAGGCTTGCGATCCAGTCCGCGTACATCCGGCGAACCAACCGTCGAATGAAACACTAGCCGCGAATCTTGAACGGATGATGACGGGATCGTGCTGACAAAATGTCGCGCGGGCGTGAAACCGGATCACCCGGTCCCGTCGCGAACATAGCTTTCGGCACGTTCGAGCAGGTGATCGATCGAAGCATCGGCGGTATCGAGCACCAGACGATCGCGATCCCATGACTCATAGTGCCGGCCGACGATGTCCTGCCAGCCCGGCAGTTTGAGGCCCGCGATGTCGGACGCGCGCGCTTCCGCGCGCTGCCGGTGCAGAGCCACGTCGCTGCAGATCACTTCGATCTCGGCGATGCGCGCCGATGCCTGCATGGCGGTTTGCCGCCAGCCGTCACGGCTTGCCTGCACCGGATTGACGCAGTCCGCGACGACCATGCGGCCGAGCCGCAGATTTTCTCCCGCCAGTGCATTGGCGATGACGTAGCCCATCGGGCCGACGTCCCGGCCCGCCCCGCGCAGGGTCTGTTCGATCGCGTCGACGCGGATATAGGTCGCGGCCAACCGTCGCGTCAGTTCGCGCGAGAGCGTGGTCTTCCCGGTACCGGGAAGACCGCCGAAGACGATGAGTGTGGGGATGGGATGTTGACCTGCCATGCCTCATCATCCATCGGCATGCTGCAGCCTGCAATGGGCCGCGCAGGCCCATCGTCTCAGAGCATCATTCTCAGAGCATCATGGAGACGATGGCGATCAGGCCGATGGCGGTCAGGCCCCAAACCAGCGAATGCAAAGCCCACGGCCGCATCGTTGCACCCCGCTTGCATGTCCTGCCGATGACAGGAAATACCCGCGCCGGGGTCGCCAGTTGAGATAGATCAATGGAGCAATACGAGCGCGGACACGGCGACGACGGTGAAAACACCGGCCGCAATGGTCACCACACGCACGATCAACTCAATGCCCATGCCCGAACTTAACCGATGATCGAGTCAAGGACCTGTGCAGTTTGTGCCAAAACGTCCATTGGGAGATTTACGGGCGACGGCAGGTCTCGTTCGCCGCAGGGCCAAGCAGGTAAGTTGTTCAGCCTATTTCGGCAGGCATTCCACGTTGTAGGCGATGATGATCTGACTTGGATCGGCCTTTCCCAGGCTCTTCAGATCTTCCAGGCCGCTCTTCAACCTGGCTCCCGCCTGACTCAAGCTCGCCTCGAGCGTCGACTTGGCCGCCTTGCACCGCTCCTCGGTCGAGAATTCCTGAAACACGACGGTCGGCAGCAGCCGCCATTCGGTCCGGTCGTTGGTCGCGGCCGGACTGATCGAATAGGAAAACACGTACATCAGGACCCACATGACGGGGCTCCGGTGCGATGCGGATGGGATGGCGCAATTGCATCGCGCCATCCCGCGGCATGTCCTCGTTGATCCAGATCAACGAACGTTCAGCCAACCGGCCCGCAAGTCCAATCGTCGCCGGCCAGCGGCGTGACCGTCACGTCAGGAATGACTCCGCGCTCCATGCTCGGATCGAAATGGCGCATGGTCCGCTCATTGAGGTCGATGATGCGGCCAGGCCTGAGCGGCCCCACGTCATTGATCTTGACGATGACCTTCTTGCCGATGGCCTCGACCAGCGCGAATTTCGGTCTCGCACCGAATTGGACCCCACCGAATTTCTGACGAAGGCTCGTCTTGATCGCAGCCGTCCAGACCTCGGGATCATAGCGCTCGCCCGAGGCTGTCTTTGGACCGCCTTCCTCCTTGCCGGGCTTGAATGGATTATACGTGGATGCTGCGCCAACGATCCTCTTGCCCGAGGCAGCATCGACGACGGCACTTGAATGAACCCCAACTGTTTCACTACGAGCAACGCTGACAGAAACGGCAAGCGTAGCCAGGGCGCCGCAAATTGCGGCGCTCGAGCGGAACACCATTACATCTCCTTTGATTTTCGATCGTCCGGTTCCCGAGGCCGCAGAACCTGGTCAAGCAAACGCGGAAGCGTTTTGAACTTGCGCCAGTCTTTTGCGGATTCGCGCCAACCCCTGGCTGCGGAACCGTCGCAGGAACCAGAGCGGTCCCGCACAGTGTTTTCGTTGTCGACGTCTAAGACAGGGAATGCGTCAGCAACATGACTCCGAAGAATCGCGCATCACGACATCCGGAGTCTTACGTGGTCAGCGACGAAGATGCATGGCGCAGCGCGCGCGAAAACCGCAATGACGCCACACTGCAGCCACGCTGCATGTCGTTGTTCCGCAACGATCAGCGCTCACGCAGCTACTGCGAACTCACGGAAAGCAGCGGAGATTCGACTTCAAATTGCGATGACGACGAGGCGCCAACCTCGCTACCCCATCACGCCGCCGCGCTTGATCAGCTCCTTGCCGACGGCAGCGAGATGCACTTGATCCGGGCCATCACCGATGCGGATGAAGCGCGCATAGACGTAGGCACGCGCGAGGAACGTATCCTGCGAGACGCCGGCGGCGCCGTGGATCTGGATGGCGCGATCGATCACGCGGGCGGCCATGCTGGGCACCACGATCTTGGCCGCGGCGATCAGGTCGCGCGCAGCCTTGTTGCCTTCGCGGTCCATCTTGTCGGCGGCCTGCAGCGTGAGCAGTCGCGCCTGCGCGATCTCGCAGAAGGAATGCGCAATGTCCTCGCGCACCGAGCCCTGCTCGGCGAGCGGCTTGCCGAACGCAACGCGGGAGACCGAGCGCTGGCACATCAATTCGAGGGCACGCTGGGCGCAGCCGATCAGCCGCATGCAATGATGGATGCGGCCGGGGCCGAGCCGGCCTTGCGCGATCTCGAAGCCGCGGCCCTCGCCGAGCAGCATGTTCTCGGCGGGCACGCGGACATTCTCGTAGACGATCTCGGGATGGCCGACCGGCGCGTCGTCATAGCCATAGGTGAGCATATCCCTGATAATGCGGACGCCGGGCGTCGCTCTCGGCACCAGGATCATGGATTGCTGGCGATGACGATCAGGATCGTCGGGCGCGGTCTTGCCCATCACGATCAGGATCTCGCAATCCTCGTTCATCGCGCCCGAGGTGAACCACTTCCGCCCGTTGATGACATAGTCGTCGCCGTCGCGCGTGATCGCACACTGGATGTTGGTGGCATCGCTGGAGGCGACCTGCGGCTCGGTCATCGAGAAGCCGGAAC
Source organism: Bradyrhizobium sp. CCGUVB14 (assembly GCF_024199935.1). Taxonomy (NCBI): domain Bacteria; kingdom Pseudomonadati; phylum Pseudomonadota; class Alphaproteobacteria; order Hyphomicrobiales; family Nitrobacteraceae; genus Bradyrhizobium; species Bradyrhizobium sp. CCGUVB14. The sequence goes on along the minus strand of NZ_JANADS010000001.1, from coordinate 3,671,562 downwards.
GGATGCGCCCCTCCAGCAGCGGCTTCAGCCAGCGCTCCTGCTGCGCCTTGGTGCCGTAATTGGCGAGCACCTCCATGTTGCCGACGTCGGGCGCCGAGCAATTGAACACTTCGGGCGCCCAGAGGATGCGGCCCATGATCTCCTTCACGGGCGCGTATTCGAGATTGGTCAGGCCGGGTCCGTGTTCACCTGACAGAAACAGGTTCCAGAGCCCCTGCTCCTGCGCCAGCCGCTTCAGATCCTGCAGCACTTGCGGTGTCTTGTAGCGCGCGGCCTCCGGCTTCACCTGCTCGTAATAGAGTTCCTCGACCGGCTCGACATGCGTCCGCATGAACCGGCCGACGCGCTCCTGCAGCTCGAGCGAACGGGCGGAGTGTTGAAAGTCCATGATGGTCTCCTGTTCGCGTCGAGAAAGCCGCGCCTGATGAAGGTGCCTCTTCCCTTCTCCCCTTGCGGGAGAAGGTGGCGCGAAGCGCCGGATGAGGGGTATCTCTCCATATATTCAAATGACAACTCGACTCGCGGAGATATACCCCTCACCCGTCTCGCCGCTTCGCGGCGATCCACCCTCTCCCGCAAGGGGAGAGGGTGCACTGTCTCTGCGGCACGTTAGGTCCCCTTCAGCAGCTCGCTCGCAACCACCCAATCATTGCCGTCGAACTGCAGCATGTAGCCGTCCTTGATCGGACGGAAATCCTGCGGCGTGGTGTTGAGCGTGATCCCAGGCAGCAGCAGCGACAGCGGCACGTTCTTCAGGTTCGAGGCCTGCGCCATGATGTTCTCGCGCGTCAGATTGTCCTTGCACTGCTTCAGCACCACCACCAGCGCTTCGGCCACCGTATAGCCGTAGAGCGCGGCGACGTTGTTGATGTCGGCATTGGGCAGGCGCCGCTTCATGAAGTCGATATAGGCCGACATCGCCGGATCGTCCTTCGGCTCGGCCGTGAACGGCTTGAGCGAGCCGAGCGACAGCACGCCCTTGCCGGCGTCGAGGCCCGCCGGCGCCATCACGGTCGCCTTGTTGGCGCAGCCGGAGGCCAGGAAGCGCGTCGGCTGCCAGCCGACCTCATGCGCTTTTCGGATCGCTTGCGCGCAGGCGCGCGGCGTCACCGAGTAGATCATGAAGACGTCGGCCTTGGTGTTGGCCAGCGTCAGCACCTGGGAATCGACGGTGGGATCGGTGACCTCGAAGCTCGAGGCCATCGCGATCGCCTTGTCGGCGTCAGCGCCGAGCGCTTCCTTGACGCCGCGAAAATATTCCTTGCCGGCGTCGTCGTTCTGGTAGAGCACGGCGAAGCGCGCGTTCGGATTCTTGGCGCGGGCATAGGCCACATCGATCGCGGCTTCGCTGGTGTAGTTCGGCGCCCAGGGCAGCGCCATCGACCACGGCATGTTGGCGGGATCGTTCCACTTCGAGGCCGAGCTGATCAAGAACAGCTGCGGCACCTTGTTGCTGTTGAGATATTTTGCGATCGCCGAGCTTGGCGCGGTCCCCATGGTCGCGAAGATGAAGGCGACGCCGTCGCCCTCGACCAGCCGCCGCGCCGCTTCCATGGTCTTCGGCGGCGAGAAGGCGTCGTCGAGCGACAACAGATTGAGCTTGCGGCCGTTGACGCCGCCCTTCTCGTTGATCTCTTCGAAATAGGCCGACAGCACCCGCCCGGTGATGCCGAGCAGCGACGCCGGCCCGCTATAGGGCATTGTGTTGCCGATCTTGATCTCGGTGTCGGTGACCCCTGGACCGTAGGATTTCTGTGCGGAGGCAGGCGCGGACAGACAGGCGGCAGCCAGCGCTGCGGCCAGGACCAAAGCGGCTTTCATGGTTTCTCCCCGGAGCTTCATCGTCCGCGCGAGGCGACCGCGCGGCGTGCTGCCTTTTGCCAACGCGTCAGCTCAGCGGAGTTCCGCAAGATGGTCTTGCGTCGAGTTGCTGATCGATCAGCCGCGCCGCTTCATGCTGAAGCCGAGGCTGATCCAGCCGGCGCCCGCCATGATCAGATCGATGCCGAGGAACAGGCCGAGGATGTAGACACTGTTGACCGGCCAGCGCGCCAGGATCAACAGCCCAAGCAGCAGCGTGATGATTGCGGACAGCGCGACCCAGACCCACGGGCTTTCGCGCTTCATGCTGAAAGCGAGGAACAGCCGCACCGCACCGGAGGCGAGCAGCGAGGCGCCCAGGAACAGCGTCAGCAGCGCTGCTGCAAACAACGGGTTCTCGAAGGTCAGGAAGCCCGCGACGATGTAGAGCGCGCCGAGCAGGGCCCAGAGCGTGAACTTGCCCCAGCTCTTCATCTGAAAGGCGCCGATCACCTCGGTGAACCCTGCGACGACCATCATCGCACCGACCACCAGCACGCTCGCCACCGTCGCCATCACCATGCTGCCGAGCGCGATGAAGCCGGTGACGAGGTAGACGACGCCGAGGGCGACGATCCAGCCCCATTTGGCGTGCAGCGCAGCAAGGCCCGAGCCGAGGCCAAGGTTGGGAGACGTATCCGAAGCGCTTGTCATGACGGCTACTCCTGAATGTGAAGACCCAGAGCACATCTCAGGATAGCACTGATGGCACCAGGACGACAGCCAGCAGAGCAGCCGCGGAGGCCGCCAGCCTTGACGCAAATCAAGGCCGCGACCGCTCCATCTCGAGCTCGGCCTTGAGACTGTCGAGATCTCGGTAAATTGAGGCAATCGCGAGCACACGGCCGCCCTTGCAGTACCTGAGCAGGCAGTCCTTGTCCGGAATGCTGCCGTCGACGGCGATGTCGTCGAAGCTCTCGGCATGGCCGACATAGTTGATCGGGACGTCGTAATGCTGGCTCCAGAAGAACGGCACCGCGTCGAAGCGTTCGCGCTTGCCGAGCATGTTGCGCGCCGCGGTCTGGCCCTGCCGCTCCGCGACCACCCAGTGCTCGACGCGGATGTTCTGCCCCGAATGCGGATCGGGCCATCGCGCGATGTCGCCGGCGGCGAAGATGCCGGATGCGCTGGTCTCGAGATAGTCGTTCACGCCGACGCCATGATCGATGGCAAGACCCGCCTGCTCGGCCAGCGCAAGCCGCGGCTTGACGCCGATGCCGACCACGACAAGGTCGGCATCGATCACGGCTCCGCTCTTCAGTGTCGCGCGCGTGCCGTCGAGCGTCGTGACCGTGTCCTTCAGGTGGAAATTGACCCCGTTCTCTTCGTGCAGCGCGCGAACGAAGTCGCCCATGTCAGACCCGAGCACCTTCTGCATCGGCCGCTCCTCTGGTGCGACCACATGCACCTCGAGCTTGCGCGCGCGCAGCGACGCCGCGACCTCGAGGCCGATGAAACTCGCACCGATCACCAGCACGCGCTTGGCGCCGCTTGCGGCCTTGATGATGGCGCGGCTGTCGGCCACCGAGCGCAAGGTGTGGACATGCGGCTGGTCGGCGCCCGGGATCTGGAGTTTGACGGGCTCTGCACCGGTCGCAAGCAGCAGCCGGTCGAACTGCAGCTTGTCGCCATGGCCGAGCGTCACGCTGCGCGTCTTCGGATCGATGGCTGAGACATTGGTGTTGAGCCGGAGATCGATACCGGCGTCCTGGTAAAAATCCTCGCTGCGCAGCGGCAGCCAGTCCTCCGGCGCATTGCCGGCGAGATAGTCCTTGGAGAGGTTCGGCCGATCGACCGGCATCGCGCCGTCACTGCTGAGCATGGTGATGGCGCCGGCAAATCCCTCGCGGCGAAGCGTCTCGGCCGCCGCGAAGCCGGCCGCACCGCCGCCGACAATGACGAACTTTTCGCCTGTCGGTGCGCTGCGATGAGCTGACGACGGTTTTGGTGCCTCGCGCTTGCGCGCGACGATGATCTTGTCGCGATCGCGCGTCACCTCCCACACCGCCAGGGCGCTCAACGCCGGCGGCCGCGTCGCCTCGCCCGTGCGCAAGGAGAAGCAGGCGTGATGCCAGGGGCAGCGGATGGTATCGCCCACCACCAGCCCTTCGGCGAGCGGGCCGTGATAGTGGCTGCAGGACGGCTCGATCGCAAAGACATCGCTGCCGGTCTGCACCAGCAGGACGTCGTCCTCGCCGACATGGCCGAGCAGCTTGCCGTCCTTGAACTCGCCCGGCGACACGCCCGTGGTCAGGTCGGGCCCGCTCGGCTTCTTGTCCTCGGTCATGGTCATCTCCCTGGCAGCTTGACGCGCAGCTCAGGATTGGACGACGGCGACGGCGAAAAGTTCCTGGAATCGCGAAAATCAGGATCCTGCGGCCGCCTTGCGCACGTCGATCACGGCCTGGGCCCATTCGGCCGGCCGCTCCTGCGGCAGATTGTGGCCCGCGCCGGCAAAGACGCGCCGCTCGAAAAAGCCCTCGAACTTGCGCGCGTGGTGCGCGGTGCCGGAAATGACGCCATCGCTGTCACCGTCGATCGCGATCGTGGGAACGCGGACCGGCGGCTGCTCTGCAAGCTTTGCCTCGATCGCCGCATAGGCGGGATCGCCTTCGACCAGCGCATAGCGGTGGCGATAGGAATGGATCACGACGTCGACAAAGTCGGGATTGTCGAACGAAACGGCGCTCTTCTCGAAGGTCGCGTCGTCGAAGGCCCATGTCGGCGACCACATCGCCCAGAGCTGACGGGCAAAGCCGCGGCGATTGCGCTCCAGCGCGCGGCGGCCGCGTTCGTTGTGGAAGAGATATTGATACCACAGCGCGGCTTCTTGCGGCGGCGAGGCCGGCTCCATGGAGCGGGCGATATCCTGGATGTTGTAGGAATTGCCGGTGACCAGCCCGACCACGCGTTCGGGATGCAGCACCGAGACGACGCAGGCCGCGCGCCCGCCCCAATCATAGCCGCCGACGACGGCGCGGCTGATGCCGAGCGCATCCATGAAGGCGAGCAGATCGGCGCCGAGCGCCGCCTGCTCGCCGGAGCGCAGCGTCTCGGGGAAGCGAAACCGCGTCGGCCCGTAGCCGCGCAGATACGGCACCAGCACCCGCGCGCCAGCCTGCGCGATCAGCGGCGCGGCCTCGGCATAGGCGTTCACGTCATAGGGAAAGCCGTGGCCCATGATGCAGGGCCAGCCATCCGGCGCGCCGTAGTCGAGATAGGCGATATCGAGGATGTCGGTCGTGACGGATTTCTGTTGCATGCTGCACCCTCGCTTCGCGGCAACAGATTACCGCGCGCCGCGCGGTGTTCCAACTCCTATCGAATGCCGTTCCCTGCATGCCTGCCCCCGGACATGCGAGCCGGCGGTTCGAACCACGGCCAGTGAGACCGGTGCTTGTCGTCGCCGAGCCGGGCCCTTAAAACAAAGGGCTTCTGGAGGTGATCCGGATGACCGCGTCCGTCGTTATGGAAGCGACATGTCAACCGAGGCTCCATGAACGCCGGTCTTCAAGCTGTGAGCAGGCCCTTGTGGCGCGGCCACCTTGCGGCGGCTCCCCGGCGGGATCGGCCTCGACGGTTCATAGGCGAAAGGCCCAAGGCGACAGTGGAATGGGCTGAATTGATCGGACGCGTCGCGGCCCATGGCGATCGGGACGCGTTCAAGCTTTTGTTCGAGCATTTTGCTCCGCGCGTGAAGGGATTCCTGGGCAAGGCCGGGATGACCGCCGACGCCGCGGAGGAAATCGCGCAGAATACGCTGCTGACGGTTTGGCGCAAGGCAGCCCAGTTCGATCCGGCGTCCGCAGGCGCGGCGGCATGGATCTTCACGATCGCGCGCAATCTGCGGATCGATTCCGCGAGGCAAGCGGCACGGCAGGCCAAGGCCAATGCGAGCGCAGAACGGGATGAGACGCCCGAGGTCGCGGAATCGCCGGAGACCATGATGACCCGGAGCGACGACGTCTCGCGCGTGGCGGCAGCGCTGCTGCGATTATCGGAGGAGCAATCCACGGTGATCCGGATGTCGTTCATCGACGAGCAGCCGCACGGCGAGATCGCCGAGCGGCTCGGGCTTCCGCTCGGAACGGTCAAGTCTCGCATCAGGCTTGCCATGGCGCGGCTTAGAGATCTCTTGGACGATTGACATGACCATCAACCATCATCCCCCCGAAGATCTGCTGGCCGATTTTGGCGCCGGCCGGCTTGACGAGGCCGACCGCCTTGTCATCGGCGTCCATGCCGCACGATGCCCGCGGTGCCAGCGCTTCATCGCCGCGATCGAGCAGCTTGCGGGTGCCGCGCTCGAGCAAGCGCCCCCGGTCGCAATGGCGGACGACGCGTTCGCAACGCTCTTGGCCAGGATCGATGAACCGGCGTCACCGCCGGCGGCGGCCTCCTCGCAACCAGTGGAGCTACTTGACGACGACCTCCCGGAGATCCTGCTCCGTTGCCGGTTCGGCAAGAGCCGGCGCGTCGCGCCTGGCGTCAAGATGCAGCCGATCATCCTGCCCGGCGCGGACAAATCGCGCGCGTTTCTGCTGTGGTCGGCACCCGGCACGCGCATGCTGGAGCATACGCACACCGGGACGGAGCTGACGCTGGTGCTCAAAGGCAGCTTCAGCCACCAGGGCGGCGAATATCGGCCCGGCGATTTCGACTTCGGCGACGGCGAGGTCGATCATCAGCCGATCGTCGGCAGCGACATGCCGTGCCTGTGCCTCGTGGCGATGAGCGGGGATTTGCAGATGCACGGCTGGCTTGGCCGGTTGATCTCCCCCTTCGTGCGGCTTTGAACGCCCTCATGTGATCCAGTCGCGCTGCGCGGTCGTTCTCTTGGCAGATCAGGCTGGAGGACGAGGACATGAGCTGCGGCAGATTGACGGCACGGGATCCGACGATCGAGCGCTTGAGCCATCTTCTCGCCCGCGTCGGGCGCGGCGACCAGCGGGCCTTCGCCGAACTTTTTGCCGCGACGCGCAACAAGCTTCAAGACCGCCCACTCGATCGCGCCATCCAGCGCTGATATCGACGACCTCCTCCAGGAGGCCTATCTGAAGATCTGGAAGCATGCAGCTCACTTCGATCCAGGCCGCTCCTCGCCGATCACCTGGATGTGCGCGATCATGCGCCACACGGCGATCGACGCAGCGCGGCTCAAGCAAATGCCGATCGCGGATTTCGACGAAGCCCTGTCGGTGCCCGACGTTTCCGAGTCCGACGACGCATTCGACTACGACCTCGCCCAACCCATCGCGATCCGCGCCATCCAACGGCTCCCGGATCAACGCCGGCAATTGCTGTCGCTGGCCTATCTCGACGGTGAAAGCAGGCTGATGTTGGCGCAGCGCTTTGGGGTGCCGGTCGGCACGATCAAAACCTGGCTGCGGCGGACCCTGGACTCCGTTCGGCGCGATTGCGTCGAGGGCCGGACCATCAGTGCAGCCACGCAGACCGGCTGAAAAAACTATTTCTGCGGCCCCGACAGCGAAATATCGCGTTCGGCGCGGAAGACGTTGCTGTAGAGATTGGCGATCCACTGCCGGCCAATCTCGGTCTTGTTGAGATAGCCGATCTCGGTCTGGATGTGCGGTGCGACGCTATTCCAATAGAATTGTGGATAGCGGTTCACGATGTCGGCGGGCGAGTCGTAGCCGAGTTGGCGGTTCATGCCGACCTCCTCGAACTCGTAATAGAGCGCATTGGCCTTGCGCAGATAATTGGGATCGCCGAGCTGACCGATGAAGTCCGCGGCGCGCAGGGTCGCGGAATCGTCGTCATATTCCTGGCCTTGCTGGGCTGGAAACCGCGTGCCCTCGATCGCGCGCGCAATACGTTCGGGATCGAGCCCCGGAATATGCCGCAACCGCTTCTTTACATAAAGTTTCGACCGGTCAACGTGATACACCATCAAGCTGGCGTCGGATGCGCCGCGCGGCAGCGAGACCTTGGTGCCGGCCGCGTCGATGACGAAGCCGTCTTCATCATCCTCCTCGAACAGGCCGCGCACATAGCCGATGTCATGAGCAAGACAAGCGATCAGGACGTGAATGTAGTCCTCCGCGTCCAAATGGGTGTGGAGATATCGGCCACTGAGGATGGAATGACCCGCCAAGGTCACCAGCATCGTGTGCTCGATGTTGTGATAGAGCGCGTCGCTATTGCCAATACATTCCATCGTGGTGCGGGTGGCACTCTCGATAATGTTCGCCGCGACGTCGCCGAACCTGCGACGCATGAAGGTGCCCAGCAGCTTCTCCAGGGACTCAGCCGCCAGTCGCGGTAACGTCATCATGGATGCAGCCCCGTCTGTCGGTGGTGTCCCACGCTAGCTCCTGACGCCTCATACTCGCCCCTCGACACAGGTTCAGCATAGCCCAATCTGGGGCGACTGGCCAAATCCGGCAACAAAAATACGTAAATATGATATTGTGCCGCCGCGCAGTATCATGGTTGCGGTCACGGGTCGATGCACCCGGCGGCGAGGCTGTGCGGCGGCTCGTCAGCCCGGCCAATGGCCGACCGTTCATCTTGTGAGGAAGGACTGAGCGCGAGGTGGGTCCCCGTCGCGATCGGGCTAAGGCGCCTGCACCGCGTTGCGGACGGCGGCGTCAATTCCCTCGTGCAAAGCGCGCGAGCATCCCGTCGAACGCGACCTTGATGCTGCGGATGTACGGGTCCTTGTAAGGAAATTCCGGATTCTGGTCGTGCACCAGCATGGAGGCATTGACCTCGAACACGACGAGATCGCCGTCCCGGTCGAGACCGCAATCGATGCCGAAATAGTCGAGACCGATGCGATCGCGAATGACTCGCAACGCCTGATAATGGGCCGCGCCGAAGACCTGCCCGGGCTCGCGCAGGAAACGCTCCTCCTCGTCCTGCATCCAGGCGTGATGCCCCATGTCGGTGGCATCGCGATGGAGCTTCCAGTCGTCTCCGATCGCCAGATGATAAGGCAGGATCTCCTCGCCGATGAACAAGAACCGGTATTTGCGAAAGAAGCCGTCGGCGGAGCGATAGTCGATATAATCGATCACGTAGCGGTCATGGTCGGCATGGGCCGCAAGGAACGCGGCCAGCGCCGCGGCGTCCTCGAGCTTCTCGAAGACGTCGCCGCCATGCATGCCGGCCTGGCGCGCCAGCAGCGGAAAGACAAGCGCGAGGCCGTCGGGAAGCCCCTCGCCGGCCGCAATGCGGATCGTGCGCGGCACCCGGCAGCCCTCGACGTCGGTGAGTGCCAGCGCGGTCGCATCGCGCGTGGTGTTCTGGATCTTTGCGGGATCGTTGACGATCGGCTTGCCGAGGCTGCGTGCAATCGCGGTGGCGAGCGGAAGCACCTCCGCGCCCTGGTCGGCGTCGGAGACGAGGTTGACCACGACGTCAGCCTCGCGCGCGAGCAGCGCAAGATCAGGCTGGCTGCCGGGCAGCAGCGACAGGATGTTGGTCTGGTAGGCGCAGTCCTTGAAGAGGAATTCGACCGGCGTGTTGCCGACGAAGGGCGCAAACAGCGCCAGCGCCCGAAACGCCGGCGGCGATGTGGTGGCGGGCCTGCGCAGGATCGGATGCACTTGCGCGGCAAGGGCGTAGGCGGCCTGCGCCGCGGCCGGCTCGCCCCGCGCCTGACGGATCGCCCCGACCCAGTAGAAATTCTCCGCCTGTCCGGGCGCGAGCGCCACGGCCCGCTCGAACTGCGCCACGGCCTCCTCCGTCTCGCCAAGCTCGAAGCAGACCTTGCCAAGCTGGCTGCGGAGGTCGGCATCCTCCGGTGTCTCCCCGAGCAATTCGAGCAGGAGCGTCCTCGCGATCGCGAACTGCCGCGTCGTCACCAGCGCCTGGACCAGATTCGTGCGCGACGGCCGGTGGCCCGGGTTGCGCCGGAGCGCCTCGAGGTAAAGCGCGATCGCATCCTGTGTCTGCCCGCGGCGCTGATGCACGATGCCGAGATTGCACCAGCAGGCGACGAGATGCGGCGCGATACGCAAGGCCGCCTTGTAGTGCTCCCCCGCAGACGCGATATCGTCGCAGAGCATGAAGGCATTGGCGAGAGCGGCGTGAAGATCGGCCACACAATCGACGGCCACGCCGATCGACGCCGTGGCCGCACGCGCGAGCCCGACCTGAAAGACGGCGATCGCATGCCTGATCTCGCCACGCCGGTAGTGCTCGCGTCCGGCGCGCAGCATGTCGGAAACATCAGGCGTACCGGTGGCAGGCGCTGCGAGAGCCATCGAAGGTGACGTCATGTGCTCTCCGGAGGTGACGCCGTGAAGGTGACACCATGCAAATTGATCGCCGGCGCGATGCCGTAGTGATTGCCGCCGAAGGCGCGCATGCGGCGCCACAGCTCATCCCTGGAAATGTCGAGCGGGATGTCACAGACCTGCCGATAGCTGCGGCGCGTATTGGTGCGGCCGCTCCAGGACAGCGCACACCGCGGCGTCAGCGACGTCTCGCGCGCCAAAGGCTCCGCCCACACTTCGAACAATTGCAGCAAATGCGCATAGGCGAGCTCGCCGAGCCCCATGAGGGTGCAGGCAAGCGGAATCGGGAACGACACGACGTCGAGGATCGCACCGGAATCGACCCGTTCGGCCATGGCATGAAAGGTCACACCAAAGCTATCTGCGCGGTCATAGAGCGCGAAATGGGCCGGAGCCCAGCCCGGATAGTTCGGCGGCCCCGGATGAAAATTGTAGGCGCCATGGCCGAAGCGCACGAGCAGGTCGGCCGGCACGATGACGCTCGACGCGAAGGCGACAAGCCGGGCCTTGCGGAGCGAAGCGGGCTCGAGCTTGCGAAGCCCGGCGATATCAGACACCGGCCAGATCGTCAGGTCCGGCCTGAAACTTCGCAGGATCCGCGACAGTGCCACCTGTTCGGCAGCGTCCGTCAGCAATGCAAGTCCCTCGACCATCGGCTCGGCTTCAGCAGCGTTAAAAGTGAGCCAATATGTCGCGGGGTAGCGTTAACAGCGTGTTAATGAACAGCCGTTCGTCACATCCAGGAAACACGGTGAAACAAATTTCCTGCACTTGGACGCATTCGGCCACAAAAAGGAATCGGTGAAACTACGGTCACTCCACCAGCAGCACGTCCACGGCAACGCCGAGCTTCTGCTTCGGCGAGCCGACGATGATGCCGTCGACGGGGGACACATCGGAGAAGTCGCGAGCGACCGCCAGGACGATGTGATCGTTGGCGACCAGGAGATCGTTGGTCGGATCGAAGTCGATCCAGCCGAGCTCCGCCCCGCACCACAGCGACACCCAGGCATGCGTCGCGTCCGCGCCCTGCAGGCGCGGCTGGCCCGCCGGCGGAATGGTGCGCAAGTAGCCGCTGACATAGGCGGCCGGCAAGCCAAGCCCGCGCAGCCCTGCGATCATCACATGAGCAAAGTCCTGGCAGACGCCGTGACGCTTGTCGAAGACCTCGTTGAGCGGCGTCGAAATCACGGTGGCCTTGGGGTCGTAGCGAAACTCGGTGCGGATGCGGTGCATGAGGTCGACCGCACCGGCGAGAATGCCCGCGCCCGGTGCAAAGCTCTCGGCCGCATAGGCACTGACCGGACGCAGCACCGGCACCAGCGGGCTCGCAAAGACATAACCGACCGGTGAGGACGGCCCGAGGCTCGTCGCCTCGAACGCGATGTCGCGGATGCTCTCCCACGATGGGCTCGCGGCATCGCGCGCCGGCGGCTTCCGCTCGACGGAGATGCGCGAGCGCGAGTCGATGCGCAAATTGCGATGCGCGGCCTCGATCACGATGCTCTCGGTCAGCGTGCCGAAGAAGTCGCGGCGGACGTGGCGTTCGGACGGACGCGGACGGATCTCGACCTTATGCGAGATCAGCTCCTGGCCGTTCCCGCTCTTTGGCTCGAGCCGCAGCGTGCAGCGGGCGAAGCTGACCGGGTTCTCATACTCGTAGGTGGTGACGTGCCTTATGTCGTAGATCACGCCAGCCCCGTCAGCTTTTCCGGCCGGCTTGCGTTGGGGCCGTGCGGGAAATAATGCAGCCCGATCGCTTCGGCGAGGCTGAGCAGATCCTGCTCCAGCGCGAACAGGGTTTTGACCTCGAGCTTCTCGGCCTCGGCCGTGGCGAGCATCGACTGCACGGCCACCGCAAGCCGCTGCGGTTGCTCGATCAGGCCATGCTCCTTCAGGCTTGGCAGTGCGGCGATATGCTCGTTCAGGGTCATCACCTGGAATGCGACCGAACGTGGATTGTAGCAGTCGAGCACAGCGAGGTCGCGCACCGGTGCGAGGATCGGCGCCAGCAGATAGCGCGAGCGATAGGTGATCTGGGAATCCACCAGCGTCAACAGGATGTCGAGATCCTCGTCGCCGGCTTCATCATAGGCAAACTGCCGCGCGAAGCGCGCGGTGTTGATGGCGCGCTCGGTGCGGCGGCCGATATCGAGGAAGCGCCAGCCTGCGGCCCGGTTCATGTTCTCCTGCGCAAGGCCTGCGAAGCTCGCAAGCTCCTGCAAGGTCAGCTCGGCCGCGCTCAGCACGCTGTCGTCGTCCTCGACCTCGTAGGAGAGCCGATCGGCCATCTCGGTGATGACCTGCCAGGCATCGGGCGACAGCCGCTCGCGCAACGAGGTCGCCGTGCGCAGCGCCGAACGCACCAGCGACAGCGCCGAGCCGAAACGCTCAGGGCTCTGCAAGGCTTCGGCGACGATGCGCCCAGGCGCCGCGCGCGAGGTCTGCGAGATGGCGCCCCAGGTCACCAGCAGGCGCTGGATGCGTTCGGCCGATTGCAGCGAGGCCGCGGTGCCCTTGTTGGGTCCGCTCGGCGAGCCCAGCGCGCGCACCAGCCGCAGCGTCGCTTCGGCGCGTTCGAGATAGCGGCCGAGCCAGAACAGATTGTCGGCGGCACGGCTCGGCAGCACGCCGGCGATGCGGCGGATCCGGACCTTGTCGGTCGCCGGTAGCAGCGACGCGGTCGAGACCTTCTTCTCCGAAACCACCCAGACGTCGGCCGCGCGGGCGCCGTCACCCATCGACACCGCGCGCGCGTCCTGCTGCTCGGCGATCCGGCAGAAGCCGCCCGGCATGATGGCCCAGCCGTCCGGCGTTGCGGCTGCAAACACGCGCAGCACGAAGGGACGCGGCGTGAGCTGCCCCTGCTCCCACACCGGCATGGTCGAGAGACGCACCACCTCCTGGCCGACATAGTCCATGCCGCGCGCATTGATGGCGTCGACCAGGCGCTGACGGCCCGCGGCATCGAGCTCGCTTGCGAGCACCGGGCCATTGCTGTCGAAGCCTGGCACGCCGCGCCGGTAGGCACCTTCGATCGCGACCTCGTCGAGCCGCGACAACACCTCGTCGCGCGCCGACTTCTGCCCGCACCACCAGGTGGCGATGTGCGGCATCTTCAGCTCTTCGCCGAGCAGGCGACGGCTGAGCGCCGGCAGGAAACCCAGCAGCGCCCTCGCCTCCAGCACGCCGGAGCCCGGCATGTTGGCGACGACGACGCCGTCCTTGCGCAGCACGTCGATCAGGCCGGGCACGCCGAGATGCGAGGAGGCATCGAGCTCGAGCGGATCGAGCGAGTTGGAATCGACGCGCCGCAGCAGCACGTCGAGCCGCTTCAGCCCCGCGACGGTCCGGATGTGAATGCGATTGTCGCTGACGGCGAGATCGTCGCCCTCGACCAGCAGGAAGCCGAGATAGCGCGCCAGCGTCGCGTGCTCGAAATAGGTCTCGCTGAAACTGCCGGGCGTGAGCACGCCGATGCGCGGCTCGTCGCGATCGGCGCGCGCCCGAAGGCTATCGCGGAACGCCTCGAAGAACGGCGCGACGCGCGGCACGTTCATCGACTTGTAGAGATCGGAGAAGGCGCGCGAGAGCACCAGGCGGTTCTCCAGCGCATAGCCCGCGCCTGACGGCGCCTGCGTCCGATCGCCGAGCACCCACCAGCGGCCGTCGGGCCCGCGACCGACGTCGGCGGCATAGAGCGAGAGGTAGCGCCCGCCGGGCGGCGGCACGCCACAGACGGGGCGGAGATATTCGGGGCTGCCGGCAATGGCGCCGGCGGGCAGCGCACCTTCCGCGACCAGCCGGCCCTCGCCATAGATGTCGCGCAGCACGAGCTCCAAGAGCTCGGCGCGCTGGGTGATGCCGGCGGAGAGCTGCTTCCAGTCGGCCTCGTCGATCAGCAGCGGCAGATGGCTGATCGACCAGGGCCGGTCGGCGGTTTCGCCGGGGGCACGGTAGGTGACGCCGGCCTCGCGCAGATGGCGGTCGGCCATGCCGAAGCGCCGCTCGACCTCGTCGGGCGCGAGCCCGCCGAAGGCATCGAAGAAGCGGCCCCAGACCGGGCGCGGGGCCCCGTCGGCCCCCAGGAATTCGTCGGGGATGCCGGGCAGGCGGCGATAGTCGCGGACCCATTGCGCGAGGCGGCGCTGGCCGTCGCGCTGGCTTTCGCGCTGTCCTGGCGCCTTACCCGCCTTGTCGTCCTGTGCCGCGCCCTCGCCCATGCGCCTCTCCCTGCCCCTCCATCATACTCATTGCAGAAGCGGGGTCCGCAAGTCGAGGGTCAGCGGAAATTCATTTGTGCGTTCCTCGGGTGGCGCCTGCATCGGCCCGGGCGTGTGACCGTGATCCTGGAAGCGCGCCAACCGCCGCGCCTCGGCCTCGTAGGTGTTGACGGGCTTGGTGTCGTAGTTGCGGCCGCCGGGATGGGCGACGTGATAGACGCAGCCGCCGAGCGAGCGGCCGTTCCAGGTGTCGATCAGGTCGAAGGTCAAGGGCGCGTGGACCGGGATGGTCGGGTGCAAGCCGGAGGCCGGCTGCCAGGCCTTGAAGCGGACGCCGGCCACGGCTTCTCCCGAGCGGCCGGTCGAGGTCATCGGCAGGCGGCGGCCGTTGCAGGTGATGATATGGCGGCCCTCGACGAAGCCCTCGGCCTTGACCTGGAGCCGTTCGACCGAGCTATCGACATAGCGCACGGTACCGCCGGCCGAGCCCTCCTCGCCCAGCACGTGCCAGGGCTCCAGCGCCTGCCTCAGCTCCATCGTCACGCCGCCATGGTGGACGCGACCGAAGGCGGGGAAGCGGAATTCGAGCTGGGCCAGATACCATTCCGGCTCAAATGGATAGCCGGAGCTCTTGAGCTCGGACAGCACGTCCTGAAAGTCTTCCCAGATGAAATGCGGCAGCATGAAGCGGTCATGCAGCGCGGTGCCCCAACGCACGAACTTGCCCTGTTGCGGCTCGCGCCAGAATTTTGCGATCAGCGCGCGGATCAGGAGCTGCTGCGCCAGCGACATCCGCGGATCCGGCGGCATTTCGAGCGCGCGGAATTCGACGAGGCCGAGCCGGCCGGTCGGACCATCCGGCGAATAGAGCTTGTCGATGCAGATCTCGGCACGATGGGTGTTGCCGGTGATGTCGACGAGCAGATGCCGGAACAGACGATCGACCAGCCACAGCGGCGTCTGGTAGCCCGGCGGCGGGACGTGCGAGAGCGCGATCTCGAGCTCGTA
Source organism: Bradyrhizobium sp. CCGUVB14 (assembly GCF_024199935.1). Classification (NCBI taxonomy): domain Bacteria; kingdom Pseudomonadati; phylum Pseudomonadota; class Alphaproteobacteria; order Hyphomicrobiales; family Nitrobacteraceae; genus Bradyrhizobium; species Bradyrhizobium sp. CCGUVB14. The sequence goes on along the minus strand of NZ_JANADS010000001.1, from coordinate 3,656,207 downwards.
GATGCTGTCGTGACGGGCTTCGTCGATGCGCGGCGCCTGGCTGGTCGGACCGATGAAGAGGCCGGAGAAGAAATAGGACAGCGACGGATGCCGCTGCCAGTACAGCACCAGGCTCTTCAACAGATCTGGCCGGCGCAGGAATGGCGAATCCTGTGGGCTCGAGCCGCCGACGACGACGTGATTGCCGCCGCCGGTGCCGGTGTGGCGACCGTCGACCAGGAAGCGGTTGGCGCCGAGGCGTATCTTGCCCGCATCCTCATAGAGCCCGACGGTGATGTCGACCGCCTCGCGCCAATTCCTGGCCGGCTGAACGTTGACCTCGATGACGCCGGGGTCGGGCGTCACCTTGATCACCTCGATGCGCGGATCGAACGGCGGCGCATAGCCCTCGACATGGACCTGGAGCTGCATCTCCTCGGCGGTGGCCTCGACCGCCGCGATCATTTCGAGATAATCCTCGATGCGCTCGACCGGCGGCATGAAAGCGCAGATCACGCCATCACGGACCTCGATCGACAACGCCGTGCGGACGGGGACGGACGTGTTGAGCTTCTCCGGCGCGACCCGCGGTGGCGATTTCGGGCGCTCCGGGAGCGTGAACACCGGCAGCTTGCCGCGCGCCTCCATCGGATCCTGCTCGACGATGTAGGGATATTCGCCGGGCGGCACATAGCCGAGCGAGCCGATCGGCAGGCGTAGACCGAGAGGGGAATCACCCGGCATCAGGAACAGATGATTGCGCCGGAGTTGCCAGCGCTCGCTGCGCCAGCGCGGCGGCGCGTTCCAGCGCTGCACCGGCAGCACGTAGCCGCGTGGCTTGCGGAGGCCCTCATTGAACACCCGCGCCATGCGCGCGCGGTCCTCCGGATTGGACAATTTGGAGTCGGAGGGATCGACGTTGACGGGAAGCTCGGCCTCTTTCAGCAGCCAGTAGGCGGTGTCCTCATAGGCCGGAATGATGTAGCCGGGATCGAGCCCGAGCCGCGCCGCCGTGCCCTCCATGAAGTCTTCGGCGTCCTCGGTCATGGCGCGCTTGGGATTCTCGATCCTGGCGATGAGGTCGCCATTCTTCCAGATCGGCACGCCGTCCTTGCGCCAGTACAGGCCGAACGCCCAGCGCGGCAGGCTCTCGCCCGGATACCATTTGCCCTGACCGTAATGCAGCAGACCGCCGGGCGCGAAGCGCGTGCGCAGGCGACGGATCAGATCGTCGCCGAGCGCGCGCTTGGTCGGACCGACGGCTTCCGTATTCCACTCCGCCGCTTCGAGATCATCCACGGACACGAAGGTCGGCTCGCCGCCCATGGTGAGCCGCACATCCTGCGCGGCGAGATCGCCGTCGACCTGTTCGCCGAGATCGTTGAGCCGCGTCCAGGATTCGTCGGAGAACGGCTTTGTAATGCGCGGCGCTTCGCGGATACGGCGAACGCTCATGTCGAAGGCGAATTCGACCTCGGCAAAGCCGGCACCGCCGGAGATCGGCGCGGCCGAACGATAATGCGGCGTGGCGGCGACGGGGATGTGCCCCTCGCCTGCGAGCATGCCCGAAGTCGCGTCAAAACCGATCCAGCCCGCGCCCGGCAGATAGACCTCGGCCCAGGCGTGCAGATCGGTGAAGTCGTTCTCCACTTCGGGCGGGCCCTCGATCGGATCGATGTCGGGACGGATCTGGATCAGATAGCCGGAGACGAAGCGCGCCGCGAGGCCGAGATGGCGGAAGGTCTGGATCAACAGCCAGGCGGAGTCGCGGCACGAGCCGGCGCAGGAGGCGAGCGTCTCCTCCGGCGTCTGCACGCCGGGCTCCATGCGGATGACGTAGTTGATCTTCTGTTGCAGCGCCCTGTTCAGGTCGACCAGGAAGTTGACCGTGTTCGGCGCTTCGCGCGGGATCGAGGCGAGATATTTTGCGAAAGCGGGCTCGGGCTTGATGGTCTCGAGATACGGCGCCAGCTCGGTCTTGAGATCCTTCGGGTATTCGAACGGAAAGCTGTCGGCGTAGGGCTCGACGAAGAAGTCGAACGGGTTGACCACGGTCATCTGCGTCGTGAAGTCGACCTCGAATTTCAGCTCGGTGGTCTTCTCCGGAAAGACGTAGCGCGCGAGCCAGTTGCCCTGCGGATCCTGCTGCCAGTTGACGAAATGATTGGCGGGGGTGACCTTGAGCGAATAGCTCAGGATCGGCGTGCGCGTGTGCGGCGCCGGCCGCAGGCGGATGGTCTGCGGTCCCAGATCGATCGGGCGGTCGTATTTGTAGTGCGTGACGTGGTGTAATGCGACGTAGATCGACACGGGGTACGGTGCTCCAGCAGCTTTTTTGAGCAGAACACCGCTGGTGACCTCGATCAAGCATTAACAACGGGCAGACCGTGCCTACGGCACGGGCTGCTCGCGCATTACATCGTCGCGCCAAGCACCCAGGGCGCGAACTCGGCGCCGCCGAAATCGAAGCTTTCGCTCTTGGTCGGCTGGCCGGACGCGGTCTTGAGGATGAGATCGAAGATGCGCTGGCCGCACTCCTGCACGCTCTCCTCGCCTTCGAGGATGGTACCGCAATTGACGTCCATGTCCTCTTCCATGCGCTTGTACATGGGCGTGTTGGTCGCGAGCTTGATCGAGGGCGCGGGCTTGCAGCCGAACACGCTGCCGCGGCCGGTGGTGAAGCAGACGAGATTGGCGCCGCCGGCGACCTGGCCGGTAGCGGCGACCGGATCGTAGCCGGGCGTATCCATGAACACGAAGCCGCGCTTGGTCACGGGCTCGGCGTAGCGCAGCACGTCGACCAGATTGGTGGTACCGGCCTTGGCCATCGCGCCGAGTGATTTCTCCAGGATGGTGGTGAGACCGCCGGCCTTGTTGCCGGGGCTGGGATTGGCGTTCATCTCGGCGCCTTCGCGCTCGGTGTACTCGTCCCACCAGCGCATCAGATCGACCAGTTTCTCGCCGACCTCGCGGCTGACGGCGCGACGCGTCAAGAGATGCTCGGCGCCGTAGGTCTCGGGCGTCTCCGACAGGATGACGGTGCCGCCGTGACGCACGATGAGATCGCTGGCCGCACCGAGCGCCGGGTTCGCCGACACGCCGGAATAACCGTCGGAGCCGCCGCATTGCAGCGCCACGGTGAGCTCGCTCACCGGGACGGACTCGCGCTTGACCTTGTTGGAGTCGGCGAGCGCCTCGCGCACGAAGGCGATGCCGGCTTCCACGGTCTTGCGGGTGCCGCCGACTTCCTGGATGTCCATCGCGCGCAGGCGGCCGGCGAGCTTCTGCTCTTCCATCAAGCCGCCGATCTGGTTCACCTCGCAACCGAGGCCGAGCACGATGACGTGGGAGAAGTTGACGTGCCGCGCATAACCGCCGAGCGTGCGGCGGAGCAGCGCGAGCGGCTCGTTCTGGGTCATGCCGCAGCCGGTCTTGTGGGTCAGCGCGACGACACCATCGACATTGGGGAATTCGGCCAGCGGGTTGTCGCCGGTAAAGGGATTCTTCTTGAAGACGTCGGCAACGAGACCCGCGACATGCGCGCTGCAATTCACCGAGGTGAGAATGCCGATATAGTTGCGCGTGGCGACGCGGCCGTCCGGGCGGCGGATGCCCTCGAAGGTCGCCGGCAGGTCGAAGTTCGGCGTCGGCTTGACGTCGGCGCAATAGGCGTAGTCCTTGGCGAAATCGCCCATGCCGATGTTCTGGACGTGCACGTGCTGGCCCGGCGCGATGGCTTGGGTGGCAAAGCCGATGATCTGGCCGTAGCGGATCACGGGCTCGCCCACCGCGATCGGCTTGATAGCGACCTTGTGGCCGGAGGGAATGCGCTCGACCGTGGTGACGCCGTCGGCGACCACGGTCCCCGGCGGCAGGCTCGCGCGCGCGATCAGCACGCCATCAGCGGGATGCAGGCGGATGACGGGGCTGATGGTCATGGGAGTCTCCTTGGGTCTCTTACTTCACCTCTCCCCGTTCTTACGGGGAGAGGTCGGATCGCGCAGCGATCCGGGTGAGGGGCAAGCCGCGCGCTCGATCGTTAGACTGGTACGTGTTGAGAGAGGCCCCTCACCCTAACCCTCTCCCCGTAAGAACGGGGAGAGGGAAGAGAGAGAGCGATCAGGCCTTGCCGCCCGAATCCTTGCGGGTCGCGTTGACCTGCATCTTGGCGTAGGTGGTCATCATGCCGACCTCGTTCGAGAGGGTCACCAGCTTGAAGCCCATGTTGATGGCGCGCGTGGCACCCTCAGCGCCGCTGCAGTGGATGCCCGGGAACAGCCCGCGCTTGTCGCATTCCTTGATGATCTTGTCGTAGATCGCGAGAATCTCCGGTTCGGTACGGTCGAGCTTCGGCTCGAGGCCGTAGGAGAAGCCGAGATCGGACGGCCCGATATAGACGCCATTGAGGCCTTCGACGTCGAGGATCGCTTCCATGTTCTCGACCGCGGTCTTCGTCTCCATCATAGGCAGCAGCACGACGTCGTCGTTGGCCGTCTTCTGATAGGAGCCCGCGGTGCCGTACATGCCGGCGCGGATCGGACCGTTGGAGCGGACGCCCTTCGGCGGATATTTCGAGTAGGAAACGAGGTTCTTGGCTTCCTGGGGCGTGTTGACCATCGGGCAGATCACGCCATAGGCGCCGCCGTCGAGCACCTTGCCGATGATGCCGGGCTCGTTCCAGGGCACGCGGACCATCGGGGTGACCGGATGCTTGTCCATGGCCTGGAAGCACTGCACCATCGAGAGGTAATCCTGCACGCCGTGCTGCATGTCGACGGTGACGCTGTCGAAGCCGCATTGCGCGATCATCTCAGCCGAGAAGCCGGAGGGAATAGCGAGCCACGCGTTGACCACGGCCTTGCCCGACTTCCAGATTTCCTTGACCTTGTTCGCCACGTTGCCTTCCTTCTTCGTTGTTTGGACCGTGTTTTTTGGACCGTGTTTTTGGACCGCGTTGTTTGCACCGCCGTCACCACGCCGGGCGCTGCGACAGCACACCCTCGCTGTTACCGCGAACCGGGTCGCCGCGCTACGCTCGCAATGACGCAAGACCTATGCGCTCGCCTACTGGGGCGGGGCCTCGCGGGCGACGCCACTATCGCCGCCCGGGTGTCATCCCGCAAGGGGAAGCCGCCCGGGTCGTGTCCCGGAACGGAACCCTCGGTCTAGGCGCTCGCCTTGGCATGCCCGCCGAGATAGGCCGCGCGGATCGCCTCGTTGCCCCAGAGCTCGTCGGGCTTGCCGCCGAGCACGATACGGCCGGTCTCCAGCACATAGCCGTAATCGGCCACCGACAGGCCCATGCGCGCGTTCTGCTCGACCAGCAGCACGGTCGTGTTGCGCCGGATCTCGGAGATGATTTTGAACACGGCCTGCACGATGACGGGCGCCAGCCCAAGCGAGGGCTCGTCCAGCAGCAACAGCCGCGGCTTGGCCATCAGCCCGCGCGCAACCGCCACCATTTGCAACTGGCCGCCGGACAGCGTCCAGCCGAGCGCGTTGCTGAACTTGCGGATATCCGGGAACAGATCGAACATCGCATCCGCCTCGCGCGAGATCTCCGAGGTCGCGGCCCGGCGGTTGGACGCGCCGAGCATGATGTTCTCCTTCACCGTCAGACCCGGAAAGACGCGGCGTCCCTCCGGCACGTGGCTGATGCCCATGCGGACGATCGCTTCCGGGCCGAGGCCCGCAATCGACTTGCCGTCGAACAGGATGTCGCCGGAGGTCGGTTTTGCAAGGCCGGAGATGGCGCGCAGGGTCGTCGACTTGCCGGCGCCGTTGGCGCCCAGCAGCGTCACCACCTGGCCCTGCTCCACGGCGCAGGTCACGCCGCGCAGCGCTTCGATCTCGCCGTAGCGGACAACAAGGTTGCGGATTTCGAGCAACGGCATCATTCGCTCCCGAGATAGGCGGAGACGACGTCGGGATGACGCAGCACGGCCATGGATTCGCCGTCCGCGATGCGGCGTCCGAAGTTGAGCACGGTAATGTGCTGGGCGGCTTCCGAGACCAGCGTCATGTCGTGATCGATGATCAGGATGGTGAGCCCTTGCGCGGCGATGCGCTTGAGCAGCTCGTGCAGCTCCAGCTTCTCGGTCGAGTTCAGACCGGCCGCGGGCTCGTCGAGCAGCAGCAGCGTCGGGTTCGACGCCAGCGCACGCGCGATCTCGATCAGGCGCTGATGGCCGTAGGAGAAGTTCGAGATCAGCTCGTTGGCGCGGTTGCCGAGGCCGACGAAGGTGAGCGCCTCCATCGCGCGTTCGGTGAGCGCGTCGTCGCCCTTCCCGACCATGGTGTTGCCGGGCCGTTCCGCGCCGATCTCGACATTCTCCAGCGCCGTCATCGAACGGAACAGGCGGATGTTCTGGAAGGTGCGGCCGAGCCCCGATGCCGTGCGCTGATGCGGCGGCATGTGGGTGATGTCGGTGCCGTCGAGCACGATCTTGCCCGCGGTCGCCACATAGAGACCCGAGAGCACGTTGAGCGTCGTGGTCTTGCCGGAGCCGTTCGGCCCGATCAGCGCATGCACGCCACCGCGCTTCACGGCGATGTCGACGCCGTCGACGGCCTTGAGGCCACCGAAATGCTTCGACAGGCCGGTGACCTCCAGCACGATGTCCCCGCCGACCCTGGCCGGCTTCAGCTGCAAAGCAGCGGCAGCCGGCGTGACCTTGATCTTGGCACGCCAGCGCGTGAAGGCGTCGGCGACAAAGCCCCAGATGCCGTCGGGCATGAAGCGGATGATCAGGATCACGAACAGGCCGTAGATGGCGAGGTACAGGCCCGGCACGCTCTTGAGGAAGCGCAGCCATTCCGGGATCAGGATCAGCAGGCCCGTACCGATCGCAGAGCCGATCGGCGAGGCCACGCCGCCGAGCAGCGACATGGTCAGGAACACGATCGATTCGGCGAACGAGAACTGATCGGGGCTGACATAGGCAAAGCCGCCGGCGAACAATCCACCCGCGAGACCGCCGAGCAGTGCACAGAGCGCAAAAGCGTAGATCTTGGTGCGGAAGACGTCGATGCCGTTGACGCCGGCCGCCAGCTCGTTGTCGCGCACCGCGCGCATGGCGCGGCCGAGCTTGGTATCGGCGAGATGCCAGACCAGATAGCCGACGATCGCGAGCATCGCGACGCAGAAGGCAAGATAGCTCTGCGACGACTGGAACAGCTCCGGACGCTTGATGTTGGGGACGCCGTCGGGTCCATGCGTCAGCCAGATCGCGTTGATCATGACCAGGGTGACGATCTGCTGGAACGAGATCGTCACCATGGCGAGGTAATGGCCGCCGAGCCGCAAGGTCGACATGCCGAGGAAGGCGCCGGCGAGCAGCGAGATCAGGCAGCCGCCAACGAGACAGAGCCAGAAGCTGACATGAAGGTCCGTCGTGCCGATGCCGACCGCGTAAGCGCCGAGACCGAAGAACGCGGCCTGCGCCAGGTTGATCTGGCCGCACAGGCCGAGCACGACAGAGAGGCCGAACACCGCGATCGCGAATGTCGTGGCCTGCAGCAGGATGTTGTGGACGTATCCGTCGAAGCGCATGGTCGCGGCGAGTGCGACCAGGATCGCCGCGCCGATGAAATACGGCAGGTGCCGCAGCAGCAGCGGCTTCGAGTGGATGGCGGGCGCCGGAATCGGCATGTTGTCGCTGGGGGCGCTCATGCTTTTTCCGCCACGCGTTCGCCGAAGATGCCCTGCGGCCGGAAGATCAGGAAAGCGATCAGCACCAGGAAGGCGAAGCCGTCCTTGTACGGCACCGAGACATAGGCCGCGCCAAAGGTCTCGATCACGCCGAGCGCGAGCCCGCCGATGATGGCACCGGCGACGTCGCCGAACCCACCAATAATCGTGGCAGCAAATGCCTTCAGCGCGATGGTCGAACCCATCTGGATCGAGACGAACAACACGGGCGCGACCAGGATGCCGGCGAGACCACCGAGCACCGCCGAATAGATGAAGGTGATCATGATCATGGTCGAGACGGAAATGCCGAGCAGCGAGGCCATCTCCTTGTCCTGCGAGGTCGCCTGCAGTTTCTTGCCGAGCAGCGTCTTCTCGAAGAACCAGAAGTTGAAGATCACGAGGCAGATCGTGACGCCGATGATCAGCAGATACTGGCTATCGAGATAGACCGGGCCGAGCTGGATGCCGGGCGTGTCGAACCAGCCCTGCAGCACCTGCGGCTGCGGACCGTAGATCGCAAGCACGGAATTCGCCAGCAGGATCGAGGCGCCGATGGTGGCGATGATCACGGGCAGATAGGTGCGGTGGCGCAGCGGATAATAGACGCCGAGATTGAAGACGACACCGAGCAGCGCCATGCCGAGCAGCGCGACGATGAAGGCCGCCCAATAGGGCAGACCGGCTTCGACCGCGACGACCATCAGATAGGCCGCGACCATGGAGAATTCGCCCTGGGCGAAATTCACAACGTTGGTGGCACGGAAGATCAGCACGAAGCCGAGCGCGACCAGCGCGTAGACGGCGCCGATACCGATGCCGGTAAAGAGCAATTGGAGGGCGAGATCCATGACAAGCTTCTGTTGGGGGTCAGAGTAGTCCACCGAATGACGTATCGACCTCCCCGACCGGAATCGGGGAGGTCGCGAGAACGTCAGTCGTTGAACTCGATGTGCTTGTCGAAGACGATATTGCCCTTGTCGTTCTTCACGATGTTGTAGCCGTGGAGACCATCGCCGTTCTGGTCGAAATTGTATTCGCCTTCGGCGCCGGCGAACTTTTTGGTCGCCAGGATGGCTTCGCGGATCTTGCCGGGATCAGTCGATCCGGCCTTGTTGATCGCCGCAGCCAAGACGTTGACCGCATCGAACGTCCAGGAGCTCTGGTTGTCCGGCGCGACCTTGACCGCGTCGCGGTAGATCTTGCCGAACGCCTTCGAGCCCTCGCTGGAATCCTCGGCATAGTCGGCCACGCCATAGGTGTTGTAGAGCGCGGGACCGGCCAGCTTCAGCGCGGTGATGTTGACGATCGAGGGCGAGCCGACCCACGGGATGTTCACGCCGAGCTGACGGAGCTGGCGGGCGAAGATGCCGAGGTCGTTCTCGAAGGTGAAGTAGGAACCGAGAATCTCGGCGCCCGATTGCTTGATCGCGAGCACGACCGGCGTGAAGTCCTGGCTCTGGTTGGCGTAGCCCTGATCGAGCACCGAGGGGGCCCCGAGCTTTTCCAGCGCGGCCGTCAGCGCCTTGCCGCCGGCCGTGCCGAAGGCGTCGGTCGAGTGCAGCACGGCCCATTTTTTCTTGCCGAGCGTGTTGACGCCGTATTCGGCGATGACGCGGCCGGAATAGCTGTCATTGGGACGGCAGCGGAACAGCCACTGATTGCCCATATGGGTGAGGTTTGGATCGGTGCCGCCGATCATCACGGGCTTGCCGAGCTTGATGACGTCGGGCGCCATCGCATGCACCTGGGTCGAACGGATCGAGCCGAGGAAGCCGACGATATCGGACTGCGCGGCGAGTTTCGAGAACGCGAGCACGATGCCGGGGTTGGTGGTCTGGTCGTCCTCGACGATCAGCTCGCCCTGCTTTCCCAGGATACCGCCGGCCTTGTTGACGGCCTCGAGCGCGAGCTTGGCACCTTTGATGGCGTACCCGCCGGATTCAGCGGCCGGACCGGTGACGGGCGCGCACATGCCGATCTTGATGGTGGCGCCCTGCGCATTTGCGCTCTTGATGAGGTATGGCGCGGCAATGCCGGCAGCAATTCCGGCAGCGAAGTCGCGTCTCGTCAGTCTCATACATTCCTCCCTGGGGCCGGGCATCCTTGTCGGCCCTTCTTTGTTTGGCTTCTGAATACAGAGCCGGATGCTACTTACGGATTCTGCCGGCGTGAGTAAATTGATATTGAGACGTCATCGACTAAGTACGGAGAGTTCACGCCCCGATGGTGATGAACACCTGCGGCAGCGATCTATTCTCAGCTGCTTTTTCCGGGCTTTTCGCACAATTCGCGTCGCAAGCACTGCCCACGCGTTATGCAATGATGACAGTCATGCGTGACGGGAACGTCATCATGCAAATTTGCCGTCACGCATCGTCCGTGATCTCGTCACGCGCATCCGCGGAAGCGAGGCACGATTCCAACTCGCCGAGCATCTCCTGCAACTCGGCGAGCTTGCGCGCGCCGAAGCGTTGCGTGATCTCGGCATAGATCGCTTCCGACGACGGCGCGACGGAGGCCATCAGCTTCACGCCCTCTTTCGAAATCGAGACCATGCTGCGGCGCTGGTCCGCCTTCGCCGTCTTGCGCTCGATCAGATGGCGCGCCTCGAGATCGCGCAGGATGCGCGACAGGCTTGGCCCGAGGAGAAATGCGGTGCGCGCGAGTTCCGTGACCTCGGCGGCCTCGATCGACGCGAGCGCGCGCAGGATGCGCCATTGCTGTTCAGTCAGACCATGCTCGCGCAGCGATGGGCGAAATTGCCGCATCACCGCCTCGCGTGCCCGCAGCAGCGACATCGGCAGCGAGCGCGAGAAGTCGCGCATCGGCACCTGGCGCGCGGCAGTCGCACTTCCGTTGGTAGGATCAGCCGGTCTCTTCGCCATCATGACCTTTCAACGTCGCCCTTTCAAAGCCGCCCCTTCAGACCGCAAAACGTTTGCAGTGCAGCAAGCCCAGATTCTGTTTGACGCATTCACTTAACATGTTAAGTATTTCCGGGCACCACAATTTTGGTCGATCACCAATGGCGCTTTCCAACGACGATATCCTTGCTTGCGCGAACCGTCTGCACCAGGCGGAGAAGACCCGCGTGCAGATCCGGCAGCTCTCGCAGGATTTCCCCGACATCACCATCGCCCATGCCTACGCGATTCAGAAGGCGTGGGTCGACATCAAGATCGCCGAGGGACGCCTCGTCAAAGGCCACAAGATCGGCCTGACCTCGAAGGCGATGCAGAGCGCGCTCAACATCGACGAGCCGGATTCCGGCGTGCTGCTCGACGACATGTTCTTCGCCGACGGCGGGATCGTCCCGACCGAGCGCTTCATCGCGACGCGCGTCGAGGCCGAGCTTGCCTTCGTCATGAGCAAGCGGCTCGAAGGCCCCGACTGCACGATGTTCGACGTGCTCAACGCCACCGACTTCGTCGTGCCGGCGCTGGAGATTCTGGACACGCGGATCGAGCGCGTCGATCCCAAGACCAAGGCCACGCGAAAAATCTACGACACCATCGCCGACAATGCAGCGAATGCCGGCATCGTGCTCGGCGGCCGGCCGATCCGCCCGCTCGACGCGGACCTGCGCTGGATCGGCGCGCTGTGCTTCAAGAACGGTCAGCTCGAAGAGACCGGCCTTGCCGCCGGCGTGCTCAATCATCCCGCGACCGCGGTTGCGTGGCTCGCGAACAAGATCGCGCCGCTGGGGCTCGCGCTCGAGCCCGGCCAGGTCGTGCTCGCCGGCTCCTTCATCCGTCCGATCGAGACCCGCAAGGGCGACACAATTCAAGCCGATTATGGCGCCTACGGCTCGGTCAGCTGCTACTTCGCCTAGAAAGCAACAAGAATACACAGGGAGTGAAACCGCCATGCCGCATTTCACGATCGAATATTCGGCCAATCTCGACAGCCGTCTCGACATCGGCGCCGTCTGCGAGGTGGTGCGCAAGGCCGCGGTCGAAACCGGCATCTTCCCGCTCGGCGGCATCCGCGTCCGCGCCATCCGCTGCGAGCACTACGCAGTCGCTGATAACAAGCACGATTACGGCTTCCTCGACATGCTGCTGCGCATCGGCGAAGGCCGCGACCTCGCCACCCGCCAGAAGGCCGGCGAGCACGTTTTCCAGGCGCTTTCAAAACATCTCGATCCCGTCTTCGCCGCCAGCAAGTTCGCTTTGTCGTTCGACATGCAGATCAACGACAAGGACACCAGCTGGAAGCGCAACAACATCCACGACGCATTGAAAGTGGTGGCCGCCCATGGATAAGCCCACACCGAAAGCCGACGTCTTCCAGGCCAACCGCGAGCGCGTCGCGCCGCTGCTGAAGAAGCTCGGCGCCGACGGCATCGGCCACATGATCGACGGCAAGATCGTGCCCTCGATCTCGGGCGAGAGGTTTGAGACGAAGTCGCCGGTCGATGGCGCCACGCTCGCAAGCGTCGCGCGCGGCAATGCCGAGGACATCGACGCCGCCGCGACCGCCGCTGCGCTCGCCTTCAAGTCCTGGCGCGACATGGGCCCCGCGATGCGGAAGAAGCTATTGCATCGTGTTGCCGATGCGATCGAGGACAACGCCGAAGACATCGCCGTGCTCGAATGCATCGACACCGGCCAGGCCTATCGCTTCATGGCCAAGGCCGCGATCCGTGCCGCCGAGAACTTCCGCTTCTTCGCCGACAAATGCGCCGAGGCGCGCGACGGCCTCAACACGCCGAGCGATGAGCACTGGAACATCTCGACGCGCGTGCCGATCGGCCCCGTCGGCGTGATCACGCCGTGGAACACGCCGTTCATGCTCTCGACCTGGAAGATCGCGCCTGCGCTGGCGGCGGGCTGCACCGTCGTGCACAAGCCGGCCGAGTGGTCGCCGGTGACGGCGTCCGTTCTGGCGCGGCTGGTCAAGGAAGCCGGCGTGCCCGACGGCGTGCTCAACACCGTCCACGGATTTGGCGAAGAGGCCGGCAAGGCGCTGACCGAGCATCCCGCAATCAAGGCGATCGGCTTCGTCGGCGAAAGCGCGACGGGATCGGCGATCATGGTTCAGGGCGCACCGACGCTGAAGCGCGTGCATTTCGAGCTCGGCGGCAAGAACCCCGTGATCGTGTTCGACGACGCCGACCTCGACCGCGCGCTCGATGCGGTCGTGTTCATGATCTACTCGCTCAATGGCGAGCGCTGCACGTCCTCGAGCCGCCTGCTGATCCAGCAAAACATCGCGGACAAGTTCATCGAAAAGCTGACCGCGCGCGTCAAAGCGCTCAGGGTCGGCCACCCCCTCGATCCCGCCACCGAGATCGGGCCGCTGATCCACGAGCGGCATCTGGCAAAGGTCTGCTCGTACTTCGACGTCGCACGGCAGGACGGCGCGACAATCGCGGTCGGCGGCAAGGCCTATGACGGCCCGGGCGGCGGACATTATGTCGAGCCGACGCTGGTGACCGGCGCCAGCGGCAAGATGCGGGTGGCGCAGGAAGAGGTGTTCGGCCCCTTCCTCACCGTGCTGCCCTTCAAGGACGAGGCGGACGCGATCGAGATCGCCAACGATATCCGCTATGGCCTGACCGGCTATGTCTGGACCAACGACGTCGGCCGCGCACTGCGCGTCGCGGACGCGCTGGAGGCCGGCATGATCTGGCTGAACTCGGAAAACGTCCGCCATCTGCCGACGCCGTTCGGCGGCATGAAGGCCTCGGGCATCGGCCGCGACGGCGGCGATTACTCGTTCGACTTCTACATGGAAACCAAACACGTCTCGCTGGCGCGGGGCACGCACAAGATTCAGAAACTGGGAATTTGACGTTCGTCGTTCCGAGGGGAAACGCCAATGCCGGTACCGCAACACATCTTCGAGCCGCCGTTCAACATCATCCGCTCCAGCCACGTCGTGCTCGACGTGACCGATCTGAAGCTGAGCCGCGCCTTCTACGAGACCACCGTCGGCCTGCATGTCGAGGACGCCGACGACAAATTCGTGTACCTGCGCGCCGCCGAGGAGCATCAGCATCACTCGCTGGTGCTGCGCAAAGCCGCCGTGCCCGCGTGTAACAGGCTTGGCTTCAAGGTCGGCAACGACGGCGATCTCGACAAGGCTGCCAAGTTCCTGTCCGAGAACGGCCTCGCCTACGCCTTCGCCGATCAGCCGTTCCAGGGCCGCACCCTGCAATTCACCGATCCCTTCGGCTTCCAGATCGAGCTCTATGCGTCGATGGACCGGCGGCCGCATCTCTTGCGCCGTTTCGATCTCTACAAGGGTTGCCATCCGCAGCGGCTCGATCATTTCAACGTCTTCGCCGCCGAAGTGCAGGACACCGTCGACTTCTACGCGCGGCTCGGCTTCCGTCTCACCGAATACGCCGAGGAGGACGGTCCGCAGGGGCGCATCGCGGCCGCCTGGATGCATCGCAAGGGCAATGTCCACGATTTCGCGATTACCAACGGCAAGGGCCCTCGCCTTCACCACTTCGCCTACTGGACGCCGACGGCGATGAACATCATCCATCTCTGCGACGTCATGGCCTCCGCGGGCTTCGTGAAGAATATCGAGCGCGGCCCCGGCCGCCACGGCATCTCGAACGCGTTCTTCCTCTATGTGCGCGACCCCGACGGCCATCGGCTGGAGCTCTACACCAGCGACTATTTTACGGGCGATCACGACCACGAGCCGCTACGCTGGTCGCTGCGCGATCCGCGCCGCCAGACATTATGGGGCGCGCCCGCGCCGCGCTCCTGGTTCGAGCAGGGCTCGCCGTTCTCGGGGCAGGCCGTGCGTGAGCCGAAGTTCGTGGCCGACGTGCTGGTGGCGGATTAAGTCATGAAACTCCCTCGCCTCGCCACCTATTCCGTCAAGGGTGAAAGCCGCTACGGCGCTGTCCTCGAGGGCGGCATCGTCGATCTCTCCGCGCGCTACGCAAAAGACTATCCGACGTTGCGTGAGGTCATCGCAGCCGGCAAGCTCGTGAGCCTTGCCGAAGAGGCCGCGGGCCGCACGCCGATTCACGCACTCGGCGAGATCACATGGCTGCCGCCGGTGCCCGCGCCGGAGAAAATCATCTGCATCGGCGTCAACTATCCCGACCGCAATGCCGAGTACAAGGACGGCCAGGAGGCGCCGAAATATCCGAGCATGTTCATGCGCTCGCCCCGCTCCTTCGTGGGCCACGACACGCCGCTGGTGCGCCCGCGCGCATCCGCGCAGCTCGACTACGAAGGCGAGATCGTGCTGGTGATCGGCAAGCCCGGGCGGCACATCAAGGAGAGCGCTGCACTCGATCACATTGCCGCGCTGACGCTCTGCAACGAGGGCTCGGTGCGCGACTGGCTGCGCCACGCCAAGTTCAACGTCACACAGGGCAAGAATTTCGATTCCAGCGGCAGCCTCGGACCGTGGCTCGTGCCCTACACCCGGGAAGCACAGATTGCCGACATTCGTCTCACCACGCATGTCAACGGAGAGCTGCGGCAAGACGACCGCACCAGCCGCCTGATGTTCCCGTTCCGCTACCTCATCAGCTATATCTCGACCTTCGCGACGCTGGTCCCCGGCGATATCATCGTCACGGGCACGCCGACCGGCGCCGGCGCGCGGTTCGATCCGCCGCGATACCTGAAGCCCGGCGACATCATCGAGGTCGCGGCCGAGGGCATCGGATCCTTACGCAACGGCGTCGTCGACGAAGCCTGACCAACAACTCGAATGGAATGATGCAATGACCACCCTCACCGGCGGCGAAGCAATCGTAAGCGGGCTCGTCGCCCATGGCGTCGATACCGTATTCGGCCTTCCCGGCGCGCAGGTCTATGGCCTGTTCGACGCCTTCCACCAGGCCCAGCTCAAGGTGATCGGCGCGCGGCATGAGCAGGCCTGTGGCTACATGGCGTTCGGCTATGCGCGCGCGAGCGGCAGGCCCGGCGTGTTCAGCGTGGTGCCCGGCCCCGGCGTCCTCAACGCCAGCGCGGCGCTGCTCACCGCCTATGGCTGCAACGAGCCGGTGCTGTGCGTGACGGGCCAGGTGCCGACGCAGTTTCTCGGCAAGGGCCGCGGCCATCTGCATGAGATGCCGGACCAGCTCGCGACCTTGCGCACCTATGTGAAATGGGCCGATCGCATCGAACATCCCGGCAATGCGCCGACGACCGTGGCGCGTGCTTTCCAGGAGATGACATCGGGACGGCGCGGCCCCGCCTCGGTCGAGATGCCCTGGGACATCTTTACCCAGCGCGCCGACACGGCCGCAGCGCAGGTGCTGGAGCCCCTGCCCGCGCCGCAGCCCGATCCCGACATGATCAAGCAGGCCGCAGCGCTGATCAGGACCAGCAAGGCGCCGATGATCTTCGTCGGCAGCGGCGCAATCGACGCACGCGAGGAGATCCTCGAGCTCGCCGAGATGATCGATGCGCCTGTGGTCGCCTTCCGCAGCGGCCGCGGCATCGTCTCCAACGCGCATGAGCTCGGCCTGACCATGGCCGCCGCCTACAAGCTATGGGCGAAGACCGATCTGATGATCGGCATCGGCACGCGGCTGGAACTGCCGACCATGTCGCGCTGGCCCTATCGCCCGGACGGGTTGAAGAGCATCCGCATCGACATCGATCCCGTCGAGATGCGGCGCTTCATCTCCGACACCGCCATCGTCGCCGATGCGAAGGCCGCGACCGCGGATCTCGCCGCTGCCGTCAGCAAGGCGGGCTACAGCAAGACCGCCGGCCGCCGCGCCGCGATCCGGGAGGCCACCGCGACTGCACAACAAGACATCCAGCGCATCCAGCCGCAGATGGCGTATCTGAACATCCTGCGCGAGGTGCTGCCGGCGAATGCGATCGTGACCGACGAGCTGTCGCAATTCGGCTTCGCCTCCTGGTACGGCTTTCCGATCTACGAGCCGCGCACCTTCATCACCTCGGGCTATCAGGGCACGCTGGGCTCGGGCTTCCCGACTGCGCTCGGCGCCAAGGTCGCCAACCCCGACAAGCCAGTGGTGGCGATCACCGGCGACGGCGGCTTCATGTTCGGCGTGCAGGAGCTTGCCACCGCCGTGCAGTTCAACATCGGCGTCGTGACACTGGTGTTCAACAACAACGCCTACGGCAATGTCCGCCGCGACCAGCGCGAACGGTTCGACGGCCGCGTGGTGGCCTCCGATCTCGTCAATCCGGATTTCGTCAAGCTCGCTGAATCCTTCGGCGTCGCGTCCGCGCGCGTCACCGCACCGGACCAGTTCAAGGCGGCCATGGAGAAGGCGCTCGCGCATGGCGGGCCGTATCTGATCTCGGTCGAGGTGACCCGGGATTCGGAAGTCAGCCCGTGGGCGTTCATTCATCCGCCGAAGCCGTAAACGTCAACGCGTCCGGCGAAAGGTCAGATTGATCCGCTTCCGGCCGAGCAGCGCGTGTTCGCCTTCCGCGAGCGGCGCCACGCCGTGATAGGCGAGCCTTGACGGGCCGCCCCAGACCACGACGTCGCCATGGACCAGCCGGAAGCGGCGCGGCTTGTCGGCGCGCGCCAGGCCGCCGAACAGGAAGATCGCGGGTAGCCCAAGCGAGACCGAGACGATGGGCGCCGAATAATCCAGCTCGTCCTTGTCCTGATGCAGCGACAGCCGCGTGCCGGGCTCGTAGCAGTTGACGAGACAGGCATCGGGCGCAAAGTTCTGGAAGCCGCCCTGCTCCGCGGCGCCGCGGGCGAGATCGCGGAGCGCCGGCGGCATTGCCGGCCACGGCGCCTCGGTCTTGGGATCGATGGGATCATAGCGATAGCCGGTGTGATCGGTGATCCAGCCGCGCTCGCCGCAATTGGTCATGGCGACCGACATCAGATGACCGCCGGGCGTGGTCATGCGACGGAACGGCGACTGCGCCACGATGGCGCGCACGGCTTCGATCAACTCGCGCTCGATCGGCTTGACGAATCCGCGCAGCAGCACGGCGCCGTCCGCGATTTTTTCGCGCGATGGCTGTGCTTCAGCGACGCTGTCGAACAAATCAGCCGTCAATCGTTGCGCTCATTTGGCATCATGAAAGATCACACCGACGGTGTGGCGCTGTCCGGAGCGAATCCGGCTGACGCCATGGCGCAGGTTAACGCGGTACGTGCCGCGTGTCCCCTGCACCGGGCGGTGATGCACGGCAAAGGCCACCGCATCGCCCTGCGCCAGCGGCACCACCTCGGCACGGGACTGCATGCGCGGACGTTGTTCCGTCAGCACGAACTCGCCGCCGCTGAAATCGCGACCGGGCTCGGACAGCAGGATCGCGACCTGGAGCGGGAACACGTGCTCGCCATAGAGATCCTGATGCAGGCAATTGAAATCGCCGGCCTCATATTGCAGCAGCAAGGGCGTCGGCCGCGCCTGCCCCGCCTCGTGGCAGCGCTTGAGGAAGGCGGCATGGGAGGTGGGATAGCGGATGTCGATCCCCATCGCCTCGTTCCAGCTGTTAGCAACGCCCTGCAGATGCGCATAAAGCGCCGGACGCAGCTGCGCGATCAGATCGGGCAGCGGGTAGGAGAAATATTTGTACTCGCCGCGGCCAAAGCCGTGGCGGCCCATCACGATTCGGCTGCGGAAGTGCGCGTCGTCAGGATAGAGCGCGGCGACGGCCCGGCATTGGTCCGGCGTCAGCAGGCCTTTCAGGACGGCGCAACCCTGGGAGTCGAGCTCGGCGGTGATCTCAGGCCATCGGAGCGCATCGACGCGGGCGGCGGGGTCCGGAGCAGGCATGGCAAGTTTTGCGGCTGTTTTCATGGCCGATAGCTTTGCAGACCCCGCACGGGCGCACCACCCGATTTCCGTGAGGCCCAACCGCCCCAATTCCGTCCGGTTCCAACGCGAGTTTGGACCCGTTCCGCTCCTTCAGCCCGCGTCCGATGCGCAAAGTTCTCATCATTGCTGCCAAGACGGTGCTGATCGCACTCTCGCTCGCGACCGTGGGGCTGCTCACCTTCGTGGGTTGGCTGGTCTGGCACTATGAATACGGCGTTGGACTTCCGACCAAAGCCCAGCTCGCGGCGATTGCGCCGACAGGCCCGGCATGCAGCACCGATCCAAAGCGTAACTACATTCTCCTTGCCGATGTTCCGCCTCTGCTACGAGACACCGCAATCGCTCTTGAGCAACCAGACTTCTACGAAGCCTGGTCGTTGAATCCTCTCGTTGAGATTGCAGTTGCGATGAGCACGGGCAGCAGTCCCGGGCCAGCCGGCGTGACGCAATCTGTGTCACGCTGCCTGCTGTTGCTGTCCCCGGAGACTCGCCGGCAGATCGATCCTATTGCCTCGATCATCTTCATGCAGCGCGTCATCCGCAGTCTGTCCCGGGACAGGATCTTCGAGATCTATCTTAACGAGAACTATCTGGGTCGCGGCGCATATGGCGTGGTGACCGCAGCGGAGATCTATTTTGGGAAGCGGCTGCCGGATCTTCAGATCGACGAAATCGCGTTCCTCATGATGCGAGCGCGACAACCTTACCCAAGCCGATCTTTCGAGGCCCGCAATCGAGATTACGTCATTGATCGGATGCAGACAGCCAGCTTGATCAGCGAGGCGCAGGCGACAGCGGCCAAGAACCGGCCGCTACCTCGCATGGACATTCCGGGCGCTCAGGCCCAGCCGATCAATCAATGACCACGCCGGTCAGCCCCGCACCGGCAGCGTCACCACATCATATCCATGCTTGATCGTCCGCTTCAGCACGGGGTCCTCGAGCTCGAAATCGAAGCGGTCGGCGGGGCGAATGCCGCCCTTGGCGGCGAAGGTGCCGCCGAACATGGCGCAGCCGTCGGGGAATTTTGCGCCTTCGAAGCCGCGCGCGATCAAATCGGCGACCGGCAGCATCGCGTCCAGCGTGCCCTCCTGGTAGAGCACGCGCTCGCCCTTGATGGTGGCCCAGGAGCGCAGGATCATCCTGTCCCAATGGCCGATGACTTCTTCGAGCTCCCACAGCGTCGAGGCGATCGGCTTGTCGCACATCTGCTTGGAGACGGTGACGTTGTAGGCCTCGACCTTGCGGTCGGTGTGGTCGGAACCGCAGCCGACGAAGATGCGGCCCTGCCAGCCGATCAGCACGAACTCGACCTCGCCGGAGGAATCGCCACCGCAGCATTCGATGCTGTCTTCCTGGGTCAGCCGCCGTGCCGCGCCGCGATAGTAAATCGGCGTCGACGCCGGCGGGGCGATGCCCATCTCCTGCAGCTCTTTGATGTGCTTGTCGCGCGCGACGGGATCACGGCCGGTCCAGCCGGCGATGACCATCTGGTCGATCGCCAAGGTCAGCGGTGTGGTGGCGTCCTGGGCATCAACGGTGAAAGTCAGGTCAAACACGAATGACGGCCTCCATGCCGGCAGCAAGTTCGAAGATACGACGATCGGATCCGCCCGCCCCTGCAAGCATCAGGCCGATCGGGACATCGCCTTCGCGATGCGCCGGCAGCGAGATGGCGCAGCCGTCGATCATGTTGATCAGGGTGCAATTGCGCAGCGCGCGCAGGTTTTGCGCGGTGAACGCCTTGTCGTCGGCGAGATCCGCGATCTTCGGCGGCGTATTGGCGGTGGTCGGCAGCACCAGCGCGTCATAGGGCGCGATGCGCGCATTGACGCGGGCGATCAGCGAGCGGCGCTCGTTGAGGAGATCGATGTAGTCGGCCGCGCTCTGCGCCTCGCCGCGCATGATGCGGACGGACACGCGGGGATCGTAAACGTCGCCCTTGGACGTGATGAGATAGCGATGCCAGGCGTAGCTTTCCGACGCGGCAAAGCCGCCCTTGGCGTTCATCGGGCCGATGTCGTGGAACTCGGCCATCTCGATCCGCTCGATGATGGCGCCGTGATCGGCCAGCGATTTCAGCGCGCGCTCGAACGTTTCGGACACGGCTGCGTCGAGATCGTCCAGCGCGATCGTGGTCGGCACTGCGAGCCGCATGCCCTTCACGGACCGCGGCTTCAGCGGAACGATCGGCTCGTTCGCGAGCACGGCGTCGAGAATGGCACAGCAGCTGACCGATCGCGCCAAGGGACCGATGCTGTCGAGCGAGAACGACAGCGGCACCGCGCCATCCAGCGGCACCCGGCGCTGCGTCGGCTTGTAGCCGACGATGCCGTTATAGGCCGCCGGAATGCGGCAGGAGCCACCGGTGTCGGTGCCGAGCGCGCCATGCGCCATGCCGTCGAGCACCGAGACCGCGGCACCCGAGGACGAACCGCCCGGCACGTGGCCCTCGGCACGGTTCCAGGCGCCCTTGGGCGTGCCATAGTGCGGATTGATGCCGATGCCGGAATAGGCGAACTCGGTCATGTTGGTCCGCCCGATCACGACGAAGCCGGCCTTGCGCAGCCGCGCCACCGTCGCCGCATCATGCTCGGCCGGCGGGGAATCGTCGAGCGCACGGGAGCCGGCGCGCGTCACCTGGCCCTTGATGTCGAACAGATCCTTGATCGAGATGGGGATACCGGCATAGCGCGACGGCTCCGCCTTGGCCTTGCGCAAGCCGTCCATCGCATCCGCCGCCGCAAGCGCGGCGTCCTTGTCGACATGGATGAAGGTGCGCTGCCCCTCGCCTGAGGGATCGGCGATCCTGGCGATGCACGCCTCGACCAGTTTTCGGGAGGTGGTGCAGCCGCTTTCGAGGTCGTCGGCGAGCTTCGCCAGTGTCGGAAAATCGGGCATGTCTGTCTCACGGAATATTGCGCGCGCAATCTATAGCGCCGGCTCAGTTCGACACAAGCATTGTGCGCATGATGGCATGCATGCTGCCTGCTGGACCGTTGACGCACGATAGCCGATTGTCGCATCAAGATCGAAACAGGCGGGCGTCAAGCCTGCCTATTCAAGATTTGCCTTTGGGAGGGCGTTCCGAGATGGCCGAACCGCAGCGCGCGCGACCGAAACCGACGCCGGAAACCCAGCATTTCTGGGACGGCGCGAAAGCAGGCGAACTGCGCCTGCAACGTTGCGATGCCTGCGCGCATGTCTACTTCCCGCCGCGCCCATTCTGCCCGTCCTGCGCCTCGCGCAAGGTCTCCGTGTTCAAGGCGAGCGGCAAGGGCTTTCTCTACAGTTACGTGATCAACCACCGCCCCGCCGCGCCCGGTTTCACGCCGCCTTATGCGATTGCGGTGGTCGAACTTGCCGAGGGACCGCGGATGATGAGCAACATCATCGACTGCCCGCAGACACCGGAGGCGCTCGAACTCGACATGAAGCTCGAGGTCGCGTTCGAGGTGCTCGACGACAAGATCACCCTCCCCGTGTTCCGTCCGGCGAAGGGGTAAACCATGCGCAAGAACCAGGTTGCCGTCGTCGGCGCGGCCGAGACCACCGAGCTCGGGGTCGTCCCCAACATGTCGCAGCTCCAGCTTCACGCGGACGCGGCGCTCAATGCCATTGCGGATGCCGGGTTGAAACTCTCGGATATCGACGGCTTTGCCACCGCGGTCGAGACACCGCAGCAGGTCTGTCACTATCTCGGCATCAAGCCGACCTGGGTCGACGGCACCTCCGTCGGCGGCTGCTCGTTCATGCTGCATGTCCGCCACGCAGCGGCGGCGATCGAGGCCGGGCTGTGCAAGACCGTGCTCATCACGCATGCCGAGAGCGGCAAGTCGATGATCGGCAAGGCGCCGCGCTCGATCCCGGCCGACAGTTTGCAGGGCCAGTTCGAAGCGCCCTACGGCGTCTACGGCCCGCCCAGCATGTTCCCGATCCCCGTGCTGCGTTTCATGAAGACTTACGGCATCACGCATGAGCAGCTCGCCTCGGTCGCGGTGGTGCAGCGCGAATGGGCGGCGAAGAATCCGCGGGCGATGATGAAGGATCCGATCACGGTCGCCGACGTCCTCAACTCGCGCATGATCGCCTATCCGTTCCGGCTCTTGCAGTGCTGCCTCGTCACCGACGGCGGCGGCGCGCTGATCCTGACCTCGGCCGACCACGCCAAGGACTTTCCGCGCAAGCCGGTTTACATCATGGGCACCGGCGAGAGCGTCGAGACGCCGATGGTCAGCCAGATGGAGACATTCAACTCGTCGCGGGCATTCAAGACGGCGGGACCGCTAGCGTTCAAGGAGGCCGGTATCGCCCACAAGGACGTCGATCATCTCATGATTTACGACGCCTTCGCGCATCTGCCGCTGTTCGGCCTCGGCGATCTCGGCTTCATGCCGCATGAGGAAACGGGCAAATTCATCGCCGACGGCAACACGCGCCCCGGCGGCAAGCTTCCGCTCAACACCAATGGCGGCGGCTTGAGCTACATGCATTCGGGCATGTACGGCATGTACGCGCTCCAGGAGAGCGTGCGCCAGATGCGCGGCATCGCGCCGGCCCAGGTGCCGAATGCGAAGATTTCAGTGTGCCACGGCGTCGGCGGCATGTTCGCCGCCAGCGGCACGATCGTGTTTACGAACGAGAGGTCATCCACATGAGCAAATCACTGCAGGACAAGGTCATCATCGTCACCGGCGCGGGCCGCGGCATCGGGCGCGAGATCGCGCTGCTCTGCGCGGCCGAGGGCGCCAAGGTCGTCGTCAACGATCCCGGCGGAGCCGCCGACGGCGCCGGTTCGAGCGCGACGCCCGCCGAGGAGGTGGTCGAGGAGATCAAGAAGCGCGGCGGCATCGCCGTCCCCAACTTCGAATCGGTGGCGGAAGCCGTTCCGGCGAGCAAGATCGTGAAGACCGCGACCGATCATTTCGGCCGGCTCGACGGCGTCGTCAACAATGCCGGCATCTTGCGCGACATGATCTTCCACAAGATGAGCGTGGAAGCGTTCGAGGCCGTCATCAAGGTGCATTTGATGGGCTCGTTCTATGTCAGCCACGCCGCCGCGCGCATCTTCCGCGAGCAGGAGTCCGGCTCCTTCGTGCACTTCACCTCGACCTCGGGCCTGATCGGCAATTTCGGCCAGGCCAACTACGCCGCCGCCAAGCTCGGCATCATCGGCCTGTCCAAGTCGATCGCACTCGACATGGGCCGCTTCAACGTCCGCTCGAACTGCGTCTCGCCGTTCGCCTGGACCCGCATGATCGGCACCATCCCGACCGAGACCGAAGCCGAGAAGGCGCGCGTCGAGAAGATCAAGCAGATGGGCCCGGAGAAGATCGCCCCGATCTGCGCGTATCTGCTCTCCGACGCAGCCAAGGACGTCAGCGGTCAGATTTTTGGTGCGCGCATGAACGAGCTGTTCCTGTTCAGCCAGAACCGTCCGCTGCGCTCCGTGCATCGCAGCGAAGGCTGGACGCCGCAGTCGATTGCGGAACATGGCATGCCGGCGCTGAAGGGCTCCTTCTACAAGCTCGACCGCTCCGCCGACATCTTCCCGTGGGATCCTGTCTAGCCATATTTTTGGCATTCCTGCGCCGCGATCTCTGGTTGTCCCGTCCAGAGATCGCCCCGCTTTATGCCTGAATGCGGGCGAATGGTGGCCTCCCAACACAACTTTGGGAGGAAACCATGACAAGAATACTGACCAACCCCAACGACACCTCTGCAACGGAACCCGGCGGCCTCGGCCGCCGCGATATTTTAAGAGGCGCGGCCGTGCTCGCCGCGTCCACTGTGCTCGCCTCCAAGGCCGACGCCCGCAACTACGGCGCCAATGCCGAGCCGCAGCGCTATCCTGACCCCGACATCGTCGCCATCGATCCGAAGCGCTTCAAGGCCAAGGTGGGCAACACCTCGATCAAGCGGCTCTATACCGGCTGCCTGTGGGCGGAAGGACCTGCGTGGAATGCGCAGGGACAATACCTCGTCTGGAGCGACATTCCCGCCAACCGGCAGCTTCGCTACCTCGACGACGACGGCCATATCTCCGAGCAGTTCCACAAGCCCTCGAACGAAGGCAACGGCAATTCATTCGACACCGAGGGACGCCAGATCACCGCCGAGCGCACACGCCTCGTCCGCTACGAGCACGACGGCTCGGTCACCTCGCTGGCCGAGCAGGCCAACGGCAAGCCGCTCAACGGCCCGAACGACATGGTCGTGCATCCCAACGACAAGTCGATCTGGTTCACCGATCCCGGTTACGGCGCGATCAGCATCTACGAGGGCAAGCTCGCCAATACCGGCTCGCTGCAACCCTATCAGAAGGAAGCGGTCTATCGCCTCGACGCGCAGTCCGGCCAGTTGACCAAGGTCGCGGACGAGCCGTTCAAGCCGAACGGCATCGCCTTCTCCCACGACTACAAGAAGGTCTATGTCTGCGACACCGGGATCACGCATTATCCGCAGGCGGAAAACGTGGTGTGGTCCTACGACCTCGACGGTCAGAAACTATCGAACCCGAAGCGGCTGATCGACATGAAGCTCGACGGCAAGTCCGGCTTCCCTGACGGACTGCGCGTCGATACCGAAGGCAACATCTGGGTCGGCGCCGGTTGGGTCGGTCCGGGTTATGACGGCGTGCAGGTGTTCGCGTCGACCGACGGCGCGCGCATCGGCCAGATCATGTTGCCGGAGACCTGCGCCAATCTCTGCTTCGGCGGCAAGAAACGCAACCGCCTGTTCATGACCGCGAGCCAGTCGCTGTATTCGGTCTATGTGGAGACGCAGGGGGCGCATTTCTGTTGAGAAGCGAATAGTGAGTGGCGAATAGCGAGTGGAATCCATCCGCTATTCGCCATTCGCATCTAGCCAGTATTCCTCAAGCCCGCCGAGATGCCGTTGATCGTCAGCTGAATCCCGCGCAGCACCTGCTCATCCGGGTTCTGCGCGCGATGCTCCCTCAGGAGCTCGACCTGAACGTGGTTGAGCGGATCGAGATAGGGGAAGCGATGACGCACGGAGCGCTCCAGCAGCGGATTGCCTTGCAGCAGCCGGTCCTGCCCCATGATGTCGAGCAGGGTCTCGATGCAGGAATGCCATTCGCGGCGGATGCGGCCAAAAATCTTTTCGCGCAGGGCTTCGTCCGGCACCAGCTCGGCATAGCGCGAGGCAATCGCGATCGAGCTTTTCGCCAGCACCATGTCCATGTTCGACAGCAGCATGCGGAAGAACGGCCATTCCTTGTAGAGCTCTTTCAGGAACGGCATGCCCTTATCCGGATGCTCGGCGATCCATTGCTCGACCGCGCTGCCAAAGCCGTACCAGCCCGGCAGCATCAGGCGGCACTGCGCCCAGGAGAACACCCAGGGAATCGCGCGAAGGTCCTCGATCGCGCGGGTCTTCTTGCGCGAGGCCGGACGGCTGCCGATGTTCAAGGTCGCGATCTCGTTGATCACGGTCGAGGACCAGAAATATTCGACGAAGCCGTCGGTCTCGTAGACGAGGCCGCGATAGGCCTTGAAGGCGAGATTCGAAAGCTCATCCATCGCAGTGAGATATTCGCGGCGGGGCGCGCTCTGGCTCGGCTGCAACAGGCTGGCATCCAGCGTTGCCGCCGCCAGGATCTCGAGATTGTTGCGGCCGACCTCCGCGTTGGAATATTTCGACGAGATGATCTCGCCCTGCTCGGTGATGCGGATCTGGCCGTTCACGGCCCCGCCCGGCTGCGCGACGATGGCGTCGTAGCTCGGTCCGCCGCCGCGGCCGACGGAGCCGCCGCGGCCGTGGAACAGGCGCAGGCGGACGCCATGGCGCTCGAACACGTCGACGAGGCCGATCTCGGCCTTATAGAGCTCCCAGCCCGAGGTGACGAAGCCGCCATCCTTGTTCGAGTCGGAATAGCCGAGCATGACCTCCTGGACGCTGCCGCGGCTGTCGACGAGACGGCGGTAATCGTGCAGCGACAGCATGCGATCCATGATGCCTGATGATGCCTGCAGATCCTCGATGGTCTCGAACAGCGGCACGATGTTGATGGCGCTGCGCCCGGAGGGATGGACCAGGCCGACCTCCTTCAACAGCACCGCGACCTCGAGCATGTCGGACATGCCCTTGCACATCGAGATGATGCATTGGGGAATGGCATCCGAGCCGAACTTCGCATGCGCTTCCGCCGCGGCATGGAAGACGTTGAGCTCGCCCATGGTCTCGTCGCTGTACTTGACGAACGGCGACACCAGCGCGCGCGTCGAGCGCAACTCATTGGTGAGGAGCGAGATGCGCGCGTCCTCGCCGAGCGCGAGATAGGACATGCCGGGGTTCGCGGCATCCATCAGCTCCGCGATGGTACGCTCATGCACCGCCGAGTTCTGGCGGATATCGAGCCGCGCCAGATGGAAGCCGAAGCAGTCCACCGCGCGCCGGAGCAGCCGCAGCCGGCCACGGGCAATGACGCGGGCGTTGTTGGAGATCAGCGAGCGGTGCAGCACGTCGAGATCGGCCTGCAGCTCCTTGACACTGTCGTAAGGAGCGCCCTTGCCGACGGGACGGCGGGTGATCTCGACCTCGAGCTTTTCGGCCGTGGCGGTCAGGCGCGCATAGATGCCGGAGACCGCGAGGCGATAAGGCTCGCCGCTCCGGTGCGGCGAGGTGTCGGGCGAACGCTCCGCCAGCGTGCGCAGCTCCCCGGAGACGTCGGCGAGATGCGCTGCGATCGACAGTTCGGAGCCGAGCACGTGCAGCTCGTTCAGATAGAACTGCATCACCCGGCTCGATTGCAGCCGCAGCGTGCCGCGCATCACGTCGGCGGTCACGAAGGGATTGCCGTCGCGGTCACCGCCGATCCAGCTGCCCATACGCAGGAACGAGGCGAGCTCGCCGGCGGCCTGCTCGCCACCCTCCTCCAGCCGGTCCTCCAGCGTGTTGACCAGCCGCGGCACTTCACGAAGGAACGTGTAATCGTAGAACGACAGGCCGTTGGCGACCTCGTCGAGCACGGTGAGCTTGGTGCGGCGGAGCAGATTGGTCTGCCACAGCGTCAGCACCTCGCGGCGCAACTGCTCGTCGCTGGCGGCGGCCTCGTCTTCGGTCAAGGCAACCCGCTCGCGGCGGTCGAGCAGCGCCGCGACCTCCATCTCGCGATCCATGGTGCTCTTGCGGCGGACTTCGGTCGGATGCGCGGTCAGCACCGGGCTGACCTGCGCGCTCTTGAAGAAGCTGCGCAGCGTGTCGGTGCCGATCCCCGCGCCCTTGGCCTTGGCGAGCGTCTCCGCCAGCACGCCGGAGCCGCCGTTCTTGCCGGCGCGCATCTGGCGGATGTTGTTCTGGTCCTCGGCGATGTTGGCGAGGTGGGAGAAATAGCTGAAGGCGCGAACGATCCGCACCGTCTCCGAGGTCGACATGCTGTCGAGGATCTGCTCGAGCTCGCGGCGGGCAAGCCGGTCCTCGTCGCGGTGGAACCGGATCGAGGTCTGCCGGATACGCTCGACCAGGTCGAACACATCCGCGCCCTCCTGGTCGCGCACGGTGTCGCCCAGGATGCGTCCGAGCAGGCGGATATCGTCGCGCAGCCGCGCATCCGCCTCCAGCGCCTGGACGTCCTCAGGGCGGTTCTGACGAAGATCGGCGGCGTCGGATGGTACTGATTGGAGGGACATGGCTCGCTCCCCTTTTAGAGCTCCCAATGGCTCCTTGGTCCGGAGGAGTGTGCGATATTTTTCTACCGCAGTGCAAGATGAACTTGGGGGCGGCGCACATAGAGGGCAGAGCTAGGCCGGCACGATCACCTTGCCGATCGGCCAGAGCGCGATGCCGGCGAGCTTCAGATGGGCCCATGCGAAGGGAAGGCCGATGATGGTGATCGCAAAGAGCACGGCCGTCAGGAGGTGACCGAGCGCCAGCCACCAGCCGGCCAGCACGAGCCAGATGATGTTGCCGATCACCCCGAGGGCGCCGGTGCCGATATCGCTCATGCCGGTGACCTCGTCGCGATTGACCGCGCGTGAGCCGAACGGCAGCAGCGTGTAAATAGCGATGTTGAACGCAGCCCGCGCCCAGGGCAGGCCGATGATGGTGATGGCCATGATGACCGAGGCCACCAGCCAGCCGAATGCCATCCAGGCGCCGCCGATGAGAATCCAGATCAGATTGAGCAGAATGGAAACTGGGGACATGAATTCAAGAACCTTGGGATCATCCGGCGGTCAGTGAGCCCTCTTATAGCACGACCTCGGCGGTCATAGTCCATGACGCCGGTTGCGTTCGGCACGCAGCGATGTGGCGACAAATCCAACATCCTCGATTCCGCGCGAAATTTCCTTCGCGCAGAGCCACAGCGTCACCGCGGCGGCGCCGATCGCAGCCAGCCCCGCGATGAGAACAGGATTGGGACAGACCATGACAAGGAGATTATCAAGCGGAACCGACCCGGTTGGCCAGCGCGGACTGCAAGACGATGCCAACGCCAAACCGCAAAGCAGGATGGTGACGGCGTTCGCCCCGGCAAGGGCGATCACGACGATCGCAAGGCCCTTCTTCATGGAGAGGGCGAGATCAACCAGCTTCACGATGGCACAGCATGCGACCAGGACGACGACGGCAAGGCCCCATCCGGAAATTCCGGCGGCGATGGCCTGGGCCTGACCGCTCCAGGCCCACACGGCCGCGACACAGGCCAACAGGGTGAGATTGACCTTCACGGCTTCGGGAAACTTGCAGCGAAGCGCGTAAGGATTCACCTTTTCGATCAGGTCCAGCAATGCGCAGGCGATCAACCCGGCCGCAAAGCCACCGAGATGGACGCCCCAGTCGATCCGCGAATTGCCGAGTGCAAACGCGATGTTCAATCCGATGTTGATGGCGAAGAAGTCGAACCTGACGTCGAGCTTGCCGAGGATCCACAGGCAGAGCAGCGCGCCCAAAATGCCCGACGTGGCGCCGGACGCGCCGACCGTCAGATAGGGCGTGGAATGGATGCCGTTGCCGATGACGGCGCCGAACACCATCGCACAGAGATAGATGACGAGGAAATAAGCCGGCCCCACCCGCCGCTCGAGATGTCCGCCCCACAGCACGAGGCACAACATGTTCATCGTGAGGTGGACGAAATTGACGTGCAGGAAGCCATAGGCGATGAGGCGCCAGTACTCATGCCGCGCGATCGCGCCCGCATACATGCCGCCGTAGCGATACAGCAACTCGGCGGGCGCCGCCGGACCGCCGGCCTGGATCAAGCAAAACCCTGATGCCAGGACCGTCACGGTCATCAGCGCGTAGACGGCGGCGTGGGGGACTTCGAAGAAGCTGGCGCGGTATGAAGGCATCGGCGATCGCAAGCGGTTGGCGTGGCAGCGCCAACCTAGCCGAGCCGATCAGCGAATGCTACTCCAGCGTGTGCGATCCTGCCTCGCCTACCGTCCTTCGAACTTCGGTTCGCGCTTCTCCATGAAGGCCTTCATGCCCTCGGCCATGTCCTGGGTTTTGAACAGCGGCAGCAGCTGGAGATAGACGTGATGGACATGGTCGTGGAAGTTCTCGTTGAGGCCCATCCGCATCATGCGCTTGGAGGCCTGGACCGCCAGCGGCGCGTTGGCGGCGATTTCGCGGGCGATGGCGGAGGCGCGGTTCATCAGATCGGCGTCCGGCACGACCTCGTTGGCGAGGCCCCAGTCCAGGCATTCGCGCGCGCTGAGCGTGCGGCCGGTAAAGATCAGCTCGGAGGCCTTGGCCCATCCGAGCATGCGCGGCAGCAGCCAGGTGCCGCCGGATTCCGGTACCACGCCGCGCTTGACGAAGGCGGCGGCGAGCTTTGAGGACTCCGCCATGATGCGGATGTCGCAGCCGAGCGCCGTATCCATGCCATAGCCGGCCGCGCCGCCGTTGACGGCGCAGATGGTCGGCTTGTCCATGGACTGGAGCACGGTCGGCGGCGTGTTGCGCAGGTTGATCGTGGTCGGCGAGGACGCGGCGCTGAGGCCGTTGCCGTCGCGCTCCCTGCGGAGATCGAGACCGGCGCAGAATGCCCTGCCCTTGCCGGTGAGGATCACGACGCGAACGTTCTTGTCCTCATTGGCCTCGGTCAGCAGCCGCGCGAGGTCGTTCAGCATTGGGCCGGAGATCGTGTTCATGCGCTCCGGCGCGTTCAGCGTGATGGTGGCGATGTGGTCGGCGACCTCGTAGAGGACTTCTCTGGTGGCATCGTTCATGAATATGTCTCCTTGTCCTCGATCTCGTAGGGTAGGCAAAGGCGCGCTTGCGCCGTGCCCACGATCTCTGCCTCGTGACGGATATCGTGGGCACGCATCGCTTTGCCCACCCTACGGCACCTCGTCGCGTTGTCAGATCTTGCGTCCCGCCTGCTCCCAATAGGGATCGCGCAGGCGGCGCTTGAAGATTTTTCCAGAGTCTTCGCGCGGCAGACCGCTGCGGATCTCGATATGCTTCGGCACCTTGTAATCGGCGAGCGATGTCTTCAGCCTTGCACGCACGTCCGCCGCATCGAGCGTGATGCCCGGCTGCGGCTCGACCACGGCCATCAGTGCCTCGCCGAACTCGGCGTCGGGGATGCCGAACACGGCGCAATCATGCACCCCGGGCACGGCATGCAGCACCGATTCGATCTCGGCCGGATAGATGTTGACGCCGCCGGAGATCACCATGTCGCGCTTACGGTCGCAGATGAAGACGTAGCCGTCCTCGTCGATATAGCCGACGTCGCCCGAGGTGATGAAACCGTCGCGGTCGATCTCGGCGCGCTTTTCCGGCTTGTTGTGGTAGGTGAAGTCGGCCATCTCGGCCATGCGCGAGTAGATCTCGCCGATCTCGCCCACGCCCAGCACGCGGCCGTCATCACCGATGAAGCGCAGCTCGGCGCCGGGCGATATCTTGCCGACCGTGCCGGGCTTCTTCAGTGCATCTTCGGAGGTCGCGAACGTGACGGCGCTGGATTCGGTCGAGCCGTAGAATTCGTAGATCACCGGCCCCCACCATTCGATCATGGCGCGCTTGACGTCGGCCGGGCATGGCGCAGCCGCGTGGATGATATGGCGCAAGGACGAGACGTCGTATTTCTTGCGCACCGCCTCAGGCAGCTTCATCAGGCGGATGAACATGGTCGGCACCATGAAGATGGTGTCGATCTCAAAGCGCTCGATCAGCTGCAGAAACTCCTCCGGCTCGAAGCGCGGCATCAGCACCAGCGCGCCGCCGAGCTTGCCCGCACGGATGCCGAACGAGTTCGGCGCGGAATGATAGAGCGGTCCCGGCAGGATCGCGCGAGCGCCGGGCTTCAGGCCATAGATCATCGCGCGCATGCGCTCACCGGCGGCCTGCTGATCTGCCGTCGGCGCGTTGCGCCGGACGCCCTTGGGATGGCCTGTGGTACCCGACGTATAAATCATGTTCATCGGCTGCGGCACGACCGGGCCGTCATAAGGCTGGTGTTGCGCGAGCCAGGGCTCGAAATCGATCGCGAAGTCAGGCGTCGACAAATGGTCGGGATCGATCTTGTAATTCTTCACAATCTCCGCCGGCGTCGGCACACTGAGCACGGTGACATCAGCGGGAATCGCATCGCGCAAGGCATGCAGCATGTCGGCATGTCCGATCAGCACGGACGAGCCGGTATCGCCAAGGATGTAGTTGATCTCCTCCGGCTTGAAGTGCCAGTTGATCGGCACGCCGTAGGCGCCAAGCCGCATCGCGGCGTAGGCCGCCTCCAGGAAAGCGATATCGTTGCGCATCAGCATGCAGACGCAATCGCCCTGCTTGACGCCGATCCCGGCGAGACCGGACGCGATGCGGTCGGCGCGATCGGCGACTTCGGCGTGGGCACGGCGGCGATCGCCGGAGACGATGCCGAGGAAGTTGGACGTTTCGCTCATTTTTGTTTTTCTTTTTGGTTGGAGTTGA
Source organism: Bradyrhizobium sp. CCGUVB14 (assembly GCF_024199935.1). Lineage (NCBI taxonomy): Bacteria > Pseudomonadati > Pseudomonadota > Alphaproteobacteria > Hyphomicrobiales > Nitrobacteraceae > Bradyrhizobium > Bradyrhizobium sp. CCGUVB14. Next base: position 3,623,874 of record NZ_JANADS010000001.1, on the reverse strand, counting down.
CCCTCATGGTGAGGAGGCGCCACCGGGTCCGCGCAACGCGCGGCCCGATGATAAACTCCACGCCGTCTCGAACCATGAGAGCCCGTGGCCCATCCCTCGAGACGCCGCTTCGCGGCTCCTCGGGATGAGGACCGTGCTAGTCCGCATATTTCGCCGCACGCTTCTCCAGATTGGAGCGCACCGCCTCGGTCTGGTTCGCGCTGCCGATCAGCTTCTGCTGCTCGACGGACTCAGCCAGCAGCGCTGGGCCGGGATCGACCGAGAGATTATTGAGAAGGCGCTTCGCGGCACGGATCGCATCCGGGCTCTTGCCGGCGATCTCGCGCGCGACTTCGAGGGCCGCGGCGCGCGGGTCATCGCAAATGCGCGTGGCGAGGCCATACGTCATCGCCTCCTGCGCGGAGAAGATGCGGCCGGTATAGGTAAGATCACGCAAGATGTCGTCGCGCACGAGCGAGGCGAGGATCGGCGTGCCGGCCATGTCGGGCACCAGACCCCATTTGATCTCCATCACCGACATCCGCGCATCGGGCGAGAGAAAGCGCATGTCGGCGCCGAGCGAAAGCTGGAAGCCGCCGCCGAACGCAACGCCGTGCACGGCGGCGATCACGGGAACCGGGAGCTGGCGCCATCCCCATACCGCCTGTTGCGGAAAGTTTGCCTGGCCATGCGTGCGCTTGGTGAGGTCGCGATTTTCGCCACCCGGAATTCCGTTGCCACCGCCCTCCTTCATGGCGGCAAAACGCCCCATGTCGAGACCGGCGCAGAAGGCGCGTCCTTCACCTGATAGCACCACGACGCGCACGCCTTTCTCCTTCGAAAGCCGCCCGGTTGCCGCGACAAGAGCCTCGAACATGGCCTGATCGAGCGCATTCATCTTGTCTGCGCGCACCAGGCGCACGTCGGCGACGCCCTCCGAGATCGAGATCGAGACGCGCTCTTCCATGGATGAATTCTCCCCTGTTCTTGTTCGGTGCCGCTTTACAGAAAGCTGACGGCCGGATTTAGTCAATCGACCAATTAACTGACAATCCGTACGGGAGAAACAGCCATGTTCAAGGAAAATCTTCTGGCTGGTCGGCGCATTCTCGTGACCGGCGGCGGCACGGGCCTCGGCAAATCGATGGCGGCGCGCTTTCTTCAGCTCGGCGCCGAGGTGCATATCTGCGGCCGGCGCAAGATCGTCTGCGACGAGACCGCGACCGAGCTGATGGGTGAGTATGGCGGCCGCGTCACCAGCCACGGCGTCGACATCCGCAATGCGCTCGCGGTCGACGAGATGATCGAGACCATCTTTCGCGACGCGCCGCTGACCGATCTCATCAACAACGCCGCCGGCAATTTCATCTCGCGCAGCGAAGAGCTCTCGCCGCGCGGCTTCGATGCCGTCGCCAACATCGTGATGCACGGCACGTTCTACGTGACCCATGCCGTCGGCAAGCGCTGGATCGCCCTGAAACAGCCGGGCAACGTCGTGTCGATCACTGTGACCTGGGTGCGCAACGGCTCGCCTTACGTGGTGCCGTCGGCGATGAGCAAGTCGGCGATCCACGCCATGACGATGTCGCTCGCGACCGAATGGGGCCGGCACGGCATCCGCCTCAACACCATCGCGCCGGGCGAGATCCCGACCGAAGGCATGAGCAAGCGCATCAAGCCGGGCGACGAAGCCGGCGCACGCACCAAGGCGATGAACCCGATGGGCCGCGTCGGCACCATGGAGGAGTTGCAGAACCTCGCAGTGTTCCTGATCTCCGGCGGCTGCGACTGGATCACGGGCGAGACCATCGCCATGGACGGCGCGCAGGCGCTCGCGATGGGCGGCAATTTCTACCAGCTCCGCGACTGGAGCGACGACGACTGGAAGACCGCGCGCGAGAGCATCATGGCGCAGAACGAGAAGGACCGCGCAAAGCGGGGGTGATCGTCTCTCCGTAATAACAACCGCGAGGGCGCTCCACACTCCGCCGTCGTCCCGGCGAAGGCCGGGACCCATAGCCACCGAATTGAATTTGGCGAAGATTGGTCATGACCTGTCTTCGCCAAATTGCGTTTAGTGGTTATGGGTCCCGGCCTTCGCCGGGACGACGGTGTTGAAAGAGCTACGTACTCCCTCTCCCGTCTTGTCTTCACCCGCGGATGACGCCACACTCCGCGGAATAAAAGCAAAACCTCCCGGGAGAAACATGTCTGCATCAGCGAAACTGGCGAATCTCGCCGACATGGTGCGCGAGCGCGCGACGAGCCGCGGCGGCGCCACCGCCTATGAGTTCGAGGGACGCGTCACCAGCTTTGCCGAGTTCAACATCAAGACCAACAAGGTCGCCAACGCATTGATTGCGATGGGCGTGAAGAAGGGCGACCGCATCGCCTATCTCGGCAAAAACAGTGATCTCTATTTCGAGCTGCTGATGGGCGCGATGAAGGCCGGCGTAGTGATGGCGCCGGTGAACTGGCGGCTGGCGGGCCCCGAGGTCGCCTTCATCGTCGCTGACTGCAAGGCGCCGGTGCTATTCGCAGGGCCGGAGTTCATCACGCTCGTCTCGCAGATCAGGGATCAGCTCCCGGGCGTGCGCACCATCATCACCACCGAAGGCGGCGCGCCGGAATGGCAGGATTTTACCGCGTGGCGCGATGCGCAGAGCGGTGACGATCCCAAGGTACCGATCGATACGAAAGACATCGCGATCCAGCTCTACACGTCGGGCACCACGGGCAAACCGAAAGGCGCGATGCTGAGCCACGCGAACTTCCTCAACCTCGTGCAAACCGGCAATGCCGAGGACAAGCCGGAATGGAACAGGTGGTCGACCTCCGATGTGTCGTTGGTCGCCATGCCGATCTTCCACATCGGCGGCTCCGGCTGGGGCGTGATGGGGCTCTATCACGGCGCCCGCGGCGTCATCGCGCGCGAGTTCGATCCGACCAAGGTGCTGGATTTCTTCGAGCAGTCCGGCATCACGAAACTCTTCATGGTGCCTGCGGCGATGCAGTTCGTGGTGCGGCAGCCGCGCGCCAAGACGGTCGACTTTTCACGATTGAAATACATGCTGTACGGCGCCTCCCCGATCCCCGCTGCGCTGCTGAAGGAGTGCATCGAGGTCTTCAAATGCGGCTTCGTGCAGATGTACGGCATGACCGAGACCACAGGCACCATCGTCGCGCTGCCGCCGGAGGACCACGTCGAGGGGCTGGAACGGATGCGCTCCGCCGGCAAGGCGCTGCCGGGCGTCGAGATCGCCATCCTCGATGCCGACGGCAAGCCGCTGCCGCCGCGTCAGGTCGGCGAGATCGCGACGCGCTCGGGCTCCAACATGGCGGGCTACTGGAATCTGCCGGAAGCGACCGCCTCGACGCTGCGCGGCGACGGCTGGCTGCGCACGGGTGATGCCGGCTACATGGACGAGGACGGCTACCTCTACATCCACGATCGCATCAAGGACATGATCATCTCCGGCGGCGAGAACATCTATCCGGCCGAGGTCGAGAGCGCGCTGTGCGATCATCCTGACGTCGCCGAGGCCGCCGTGATCGGCGTGCCCGACGACAAATGGGGCGAGGCCGTGAAAGCCGTGGTGGTGATGAAGCCCGGCAAGGAGGCAACCGCCACCGACATCATCAACTTCACCCGCGAGCGCATCGCCGGATTCAAGACGCCGAAGAGCGTGGAGTTTCTGCCGGCGCTGCCGCGCAATCCGAGCGGCAAGATCTTGCGACGGCAGCTGCGCGAGCCGTACTGGGCTGGGAAGGATCGGCGGGTGAATTGATCGCCTTGTCGTCCTGGACAAGCGAAGCGCAGATCCAGGACCCATTACCACCGAATTGAGATTGGCGAAGGCTGGCAGTTGCGTGCCTGCCCAAAACTTCTCCCTGGGGTAATGGGTCCTGGCTTTCGCCAGGACGACATGGGGCTAATGCTTCCCCGGCCCCATATAGCCGAACAGGAACCCTGCCACCTTCCGCATCTGGATCTCCTCGCTGCCTTCGGTGATGCGGTAGCGGCGGTGGTGGCGGTAGATGTGCTCGAACGGCTTGTGGCGTGAGTAGCCCATGCCACCGTGGACCTGCATGGCGCGATCGGCGGATTCGCAGCAGAGGCGGTTTGCCCAGTAATTGCACATCGAGACGCGGTCGGAGAGCGTGCGCTCGATCTGCTCCTCGTTGAGCTGATCCATCTCCCAGGCGGTCTTGCGGATCAGCAGGCGCAGCATCTCGGCTTGCGTTGCGAGTTCGACCAGCGGGAACTGGATCGCCTGGTTCTCAGCGAGCGCCTTGCCGAACGGCTTTCGCTCACGCGCGTATTTCACGCTTTCGTTGATGCAGTAGACGGCAGCACCGAGCGAGCTCGCCGCCTGCCGGATGCGGTTCTGGTGCACGAAGCATTGCGCCAGCGACAGACCGCGGCCGACCTCGCCGAACTGCGCATCTTCCGGCACGAATACATCCGTGAAGCTGACACGAGGATGGTCAGTCGGCATGTTGAAGGTCCACATGTACTCCTCGACCTTGACGCCGTGGCTCTTCGCAGGAACGAGGAAGCAAGTGATGCCGCGGGCATCACCGTCGTTGCCAGACGTGCGCGCGAACAGCGCGCAATGCGTGGCGACGTGCATGCCGGTCGTCCACATCTTCTCGCCGTTGATGATCCAGCCCTTGACGTTGTCTCTGACAGCCGGCACCGCGCGCGTCTCCATGTGGGTCGCGTCCGAGCCGTGATGCGGCTCGGTCAAGCCGAAGGTGATGCGGTACTTGCCCCTGATCGAACCGTCGATCATTGCCTTCTGGTCGTCGCGGCCGTAGCGGTCGAGCATGGTGACGACGGGAAAATTGCCGACGATCGAGTGCTCGTTCTGGAGGTCGTTGTGCAGGCCGAGGCCCTTCGCGGCAAAATGCTCGCGGATCACCGCCATCCAGAGGTTGGAGCCGTCCTTGCCGCCATATTGCTTCGACACCGGAAAGCGCAAATGGCCGGCGGCATCGGCGAGATCCTTGGCCTTGCGCAGCAGCGCTTCCCATTCGTGGCGCGGCAGCCCGCCATTCTCGAAATCGGTGCGCGCCCATTCGCGGCGATGGTCGAAGAAACGAATGTTGTCGTCGGCCTGTTCGAGCGGCTTGATCTCGCGTTCGATGAAACGATCGAGCTCTCCGAGATAGGCGACGAGATCGGCAGGCAATGAGAAATCCACGGTTCTCTCCCGGATTGATTTTATCGTTTTGCGTTAAGGCGCTAGACGCGTTTTTGCTTCGCACGATTAAGGTGAGAAGAGCGTCTCCAAGTCAAGCAAGGCGAGGCGTGTGAGCGGCGCAAGGCGCATCAGCGCAATTCGATGGTGCTCCAGCGCCGGCGCGCGTTAGTATGACGGCAATATTCCTTCACGAGAAACTGCGGGAGCGCGCGATGGAGCTGAAATTCTCAAAGGTGGAACGCAAGGGGCCGATCACGATCATCACGCTGTCGCGGCCCGAGGTCTACAACGCGCTGCACATCGATGCGCATTTCGAGCTCAACAAGGTGTTTGACGATTTCGCCGCGGACCCCGAGCAATGGGTCGCGGTCGTCACCGGCGCCGGCGACAAGGCCTTCTGCGCCGGCAACGATCTGAAATGGCAAGCGGCGGGGGAAAAACGCGGCTGGGACAAGGGCGGCTTCGCCGGCCTCACGTCGCGCTTCGACTGCGACAAACCGATCATCGCCGCGGTCAACGGCGTTGCCATGGGTGGCGGCTTCGAGATCGCGCTCGCCTGCGACCTCATCATCGCATCGGAGAACGCGACCTTCGCCCTGCCCGAGCCGCGCGTCGGCCTCGCAGCCCTTGCCGGCGGCCTGCACCGGCTGCCGCGGCAGATCGGACTGAAGCGCGCCATGGGCATGATCCTTACCGCGCGTCACGTCAGCGCCAAGGAGGGCCTTGATCTCGGCTTCGTCAATGAGGTGGTGCCACAAGGCGAGGCTCTGTCGGGCGCGCTGCGCTGGGCGGAGATGATCACTAAGAACTCGCCGATGTCGATCCGGGCGTCCAAGCAGACCATTCGGAAGGGCCTTGCCGTGTCGCTGGAGCAGGCGATCGAGGAGCAGCGCGAGTATCCGGCGGTGAAGGCGATGGTAACGTCGCAGGATTACATCGAGGGACCCAAGGCGTTTTCGGAGAAGCGGCCGCCGAAATGGGTGGGGAAGTAGCGCGGTCTCACCGCCGTCATTGCGAGCGTAGCGAAGCAATCCAGAGTACCTCCGCGAAAACAGTCTGGATTGCTTCGTCGCTCCGCTCCTCGCAATGACGGGGAGAGAGCGGGTGTAGGATGGGTAGAGCGCAGCGAAACCCATCGATGCCGGGGCGGGGTGTTAGATGATGGGCTTCGCTACGCTCTACCCATCCTACGGATTGCGCCCCTGTTCGCGCTTGTACGAGGCGTAACTCGGCTGATCGACGGCCAGCTTGTCCATGGTGGTCTGCCAAAGATGCTCCGCCAACCCCGGCGTGGCCAGATCCACCTCGCCCTTGGCGATCCGCTCGGCCAGCGCACGGTTGAGCTCGGTCACGGAGCCATCGACGCCGAGCAGCGCGCGCAGCCGCTCCACTTCCTTCGCGTCGCTCCCCTCCTCCTGCGTCAACTGCCTCGTCACGAGATCGAGGATGTTGATCGCCACGCGCAGCTTGAAAGCCTGGTGGCCGGAAATCAGCGGTGTGATGTCGTTGCGGAGGAAATCGGCGACCGCCTTGGTCAGCTCGATCGGTGTCGGTTCGTCCTGCATGTCTACCCTCCCCGCGGCGCGAGCAGCCGCAGCAGATCGATCTCGGTCTCCGAGGCACGGCGGCCGATCATGGCGCGCTCCATCGAATGGTCCGGTCCCTCGCGAAACCGCTGCATCATGCCGCCGCACATGATGCCCCAGCGCAGCGTGCCCATCACTTCCCAGAACTTGACGCGCGACGGATCGACCTTCCGACCCGCCGCCTCGTAACCCGCAAACAGCTCCTCGCGTAAACCAAACCCGCCGACGGGCTTGTCGATCTCGCCAAAACGCCAGGAGTTGACGCAGACCCAGCCGAGATCCTCCATGGGATCACCGAGATGGGCAAGCTCCCAGTCGAGTACGGCGCGCACGCCATCGGCACCGATGATGAGGTTGCCGTTGCGGAAATCGCCATGCACCAGCGTAGTTTCGGCCGAAGGGCCCGGATCGTGGTCGCGCAGCCAGCGCAGCGCCAGCTCGAACACCGGCTTTGGCCAGTTCAGGCTGCGATAGTCGCGATCGAACTCGGAGATCTCCTGGGTCGCATTACGACTGCGCAGTTCGGGCAATTTGTCCTGCGGCAGCCTGTGCAGGCCCGCAAGCACGCCGCCGATCTGTCGCGCAAGCATTGGCCGCGCCGCGGCGAATTCGTCGTCGCGAAGAATTTTGCGGGCGATGGTCTCGCCCTCGACCCGCTGCATGATGAAGCCGGTACCGAGATCTTCGTCCGGCGTCAGCACATGCATCACGCGCGGTGACGGCACGCCGGCCTCGAACGCCAGCTGCATCAGCTGCGCTTCGGCCGCGAGCCCCGCCGCGCGCGTCGGCGCCGCACCATAGCCTTTCGGCGAGCGGCGCAGGATCGCGCCGATCGGCCCGCCGGGATGCGTGATGTCGAAGCGCCAGGTTTCCTGACTGGCGCCACCGGACAGCTTTGCAGCGCCCGTGACACCGGTCGCACCGGGACACCAGCGCTGGACGCTGCGGGAAAGCTCCGCCTCGATCATTTGCCTTTGAACTGCGCGGGCCGCTTCTCCAGGAACGCGCCGACGCCCTCGCGGAAATCCTGCGTATCGCCGGCGCGCAGCTGGCACTGGAATTCGAGATTGAGCTGGTCCTCGAAGGAATTTTCCGGGCTGTCCCAATAGAGCTTGCGGATCAACGACAGTGCGACCGTGGGCCCGCTCGCGAGGTCGCGCGCCAGCTTCATCGCCTCCTCCATCAGCACGCCGTCGTCATAGACACGGTTGACGAGGCCCCATTCCAGCGCCTTCTCGGCCGGCAGCCGCTCGCCCATCAAGGACAGTTCGACCGAACGCGCCTTGCCGATCAGGCGCGGCAGCAGCCAGGTCGAACCGCAATCCGGCACCAGACCGATGCGCCGGAACGCCTGAAGGAAGTAGGAGGAACGCGCGCACAAAATCATGTCGCCGAGCAGCGCGAAGCTCATGCCGGCGCCGGCGGCGGGACCGTTGACCGCCGTCACGATCGGACAGTGCAGGTTGCGGATGCGGCGCAGGAAGGGATGAAAGCCGGTCTCGAGCGTCAGGCCCGCCTTGGTCTTCTTCGACTGATTGTTGCGGCCCTGGAGGTTGGCACCGGTGCAGAACGCGCGGCCCGCGCCGGTCAGTACGACACAGCGCACCTCGTCCTTCTTCTCCTCGATCGCGTCGAGCGCATCGGAGAGCCCGCCCAGCATGTCCATGGAGACCGCGTTCATCACCTCCTGATGGTCGAGCCTGAGGATCGCGACCGAACCATCGAATTCGAGCGTGACGTGTTTGAACTGCATCGTTTCCTCGTCAGTTGCCGCCTGCGTCAGTTTCGCAGACCGGAATTAGTTTTGCCGCGGCGCATATTTGATTTTTGGCGCGGTCTTGTCCATGGTGACGAAAGCATACCCCACCGTCATATCGCATGATCTTGCGCGCACCGGCTGACGCGCGTCATACCAAGAAGCCTCGCCAAAAAACAGGAAACGCGCCATGAACCTCTTCGACCTCACCGGCCGCGTCGCCGTGATCACCGGCGGCAATGGCGGTATCGGGCTCGGCATCGCGCAGGCCCTTGCGGGCCAGGGCTGCAACGTCTCGATCTGGGGCCGCAATGCTGACAAGAACAAGGCCGCTGCCGCGAGCATGGCGGGTCTCTCCGGCAAGGTCGACAGCCGCGTCTGCGACGTCACCGATCCGGCTTCGGTCAACGCCGCGATGAAGGCGACGCTCGACACCTTCGGCCGGGTCGACGGCTGCTTCGCCAATGCCGGCATCGGCGGCGGCGGCCGCAGGTCCTTCATCGAGCGCACCGAGGAGGAATGGCGCACGATGTTTGCGACCAATCTCGATGGTGTGTTCCACGCCTTCCAGGCCGCCGCAAAACACATGACCGAGCGCGCCAATGCCGGCGATCCCTTCGGTCGGCTGGTCGCGACCTCGAGCCTCGCCTCGATCTTCGGCACGGCGCGCAACGAGCATTATGCGGCGACGAAAGCCGCGATCAACGCGCTGGTGCGCGCGCTCGGTGTCGAGCTCGCCCGCCACGGCGTCACCGCGAACGCGATCCTGCCCGGCTGGATCAAGAGCGACATGACCGCCGGAATCATGGCCAACGAAAAGTTCGTCGCCAACGTGATGCCGCGCATTCCGATGCGCCGCTTCGGCGAAGCATCCGATTTCGGCGGCATCGCCGTGTATCTGATGAGCAAGGCGTCGTCGTATCACACCGCCGATACCTTCGTGATCGACGGCGGCTATACGGCGTTTTGATTTTTCATAACCCGGATGGAGCGCAGCGCGATCCGGGACTGCCAAGAAGTAAACAAGACCCGGATTTCGCTACGCTCCATCCGGGCGACAAACTCTGAGGGGAAGGCAAATGTTCTCACACATCATGATCGGCACCAACGACCTCGACAAGGCCAAGAGCTTCTACGACAGCCTGCTCAGCACGCTCGAGGTGCGCCCGGCGAAGGTCGACGGCCATCGCATTTTCTATTTCACCAAGACGGGCGTGTTCTCGGTGTCGAAGCCGATCAATGGCGAGCCGGCGACCTGTGCGAACGGCGGCACCATCGGCTTTGCCGCCAACTCGCCTGAGCAGGTCGACAAGTGGCACGCCGCCGGCGTCGCCGCCGGCGGAACGCCGATCGAAAATCCGCCCGGCATTCGCGAGGGCGCGGGAAACAAGCTCTATCTCGCCTATTTGCGCGACCTCGACGGCAACAAGATCTGTGCAATGCACCGGATGCCGAACTGAGCTAGCGCCGCACAATCGGTGTCGTCCCCGCGAAAGCGGGGACCCATACCCCCAGGGAGCAGTCGTAACGCGAGCTGACAACTACGCATCTTCGCCAAACTCCTCCCTGTGGTTATGGGTCCCGGATCTGCACTTCGCTTGTCCGGGACGACGTCCGCGAGAGACCGCGCTCTCCCCATTCAAACAACATTTCAAACGCCCCTGCGAAATTTCATCGCATGGCATGGCTTGCGTGAGAAAATGCGCGCTCGCACTTTGCGCGCGCTGCGACTATTCTCAGGCCCAACGCGATCTCAGTGACCCCGGGAGGAACAATGACAAAACATACCTACATTCCCCGCACCACCAACTACACGCTCAATCCCGGCGACGAGCTGAACGACCTGCGCATGTCGGACCAGGTCCGTCCGCTGTACGATCACGTCAGGAAATTCATTCGCGACACCGTCGAACCGATGTCGATCGAATTCGCCAAGGCCGGCGAAGGCAAGCAGGATCGCTGGAGCTTCACCCCGAAGCAGCTCGAGGTGCTCGAGGTCGCAAAGAACAAGGCCAAGAAGGAAGGCCTCTGGAACTTCTTCCTGCCCGATGACGAGACCGGCCAGGGCCTGAAGAACCTCGACTATGCCTATATCGCCTCCGAGCTCGGCAAGAGCCCGCTGGCCTCGGAAACCATGAACTGCTCGGCGCCCGACACCGGCAACATGGAGGTGCTGGAACGCGTCGGCACCAAGGAGCAGAAGGAGAAGTGGCTGAAGCCGCTGATGAACGGCGAGATCCGTTCAGCCTATGTCATGACCGAGCCGAACGTCGCCTCCTCCGACGCCAAGAACATTTCGACCACGGCCAAGCTCGTCGGCGACGAGTGGGTGATCAACGGCGAGAAGTATTACATCTCCGGCGTCGGCGATCCCCGCTGCAAGATCCTCATCGTGATGGTGAAGACCAATCCGGACGCAGCGCCGAGCAAGCAGCAGTCGCAGATCCTGGTGCCGCGCGACACGCCCGGCGTCGAGGTGCTGGGGCCGATGTACGTGTTCGGTCAGGACCACGCGCCGCGCGGTCATATGCACATGCGCTTCAACAATGTCCGCGTGCCGAAGGAGAACATGCTGCTCGGTGAAGGCCGCGGCTTCGAGATCTCGCAGCTCCGCCTCGGACCCGGCCGCATCCATCACTGCATGCGCACCATCGGCAAGGCCGAGAAGGCGCTCGATTTGATGGTGCAGCGTGGCCTCACCCGCGAAGCCTTCGGCAAGAAGATTGCCCATCTCGGCGGCAACATGCAGATCATCGCGCAGGCGCGTTGCGAGATCGAAGCGATGCGGCTGATGGTGCTGAAGGCCGCGAAGGCCATGGACGTGCTCGGCAACAAGGAGGCTCGCGTCTGGGTCTCCATGGTCAAGGCCATGGTGCCGGAGCGCGCCTGCAAGATCATCGACCAGTCGATCCAGATGCACGGCGCCACCGGCATCTCGCACTGGACCCCGCTTGCGGAGATGTACCAGGACGTGCGCCATCTGCGCTTTGCCGACGGTCCGGACGAGGTGCACTGGATGGTGGTGGGACGTCACGAGCTGAGCATGGCGTAAAGGTCCTCTCCCTCTCCCCGTTCTTACGGGGAGAGGGTTGGGGTGAGGGGCCTCTCTCCACACGTGAGATCGCCGTGAGACCTGTACCCCCTCACCCGGATCGCAAGAGCGATCCGACCTCTCCCCGCAAGCGGGGCGAGGTGAAGAAAGCAAGTCTCCCCCTCCCCACGGAGCCACCATGGACTACGCCGCCAGCGACCTGACGCCACGCGAGCGCTACAAGGTGCTGACGTCCTTCATCCTGCCGCGACCGATCGCATGGGTGACGTCAGTGGGGCCGACCGGCGTCGTCAACGCCGCGCCGTTCAGCTTCTTCAATGCTTTTTGCGAAGATCCGCCACTCTGCATGTTCGCGGCGAACCGCAAGCCCAACGGTCAGGACAAGGACACCTTCCTCAACATCCAGCGCACCGGCGAGTTCGTGGTCAATCTGACGGACGAGCCGCTGGCGAGGGCCATGCATGAGAGCAGCGGCGACTTTCCGCCTGACATCGGCGAGCCCGATTATCTCGGGCTGAAGCTCGCGCCCTCGACCAGGATCGCCGTGCCGCGGCTCGCCGACACGCCCTGGGCGATGGAGTGCAAGCTGTGGAAGATGATCGACGTCAACAACGATCGTCGGCTGATCATGGGCGAAGGCATCCACTTCCACATTCGCGACGAGTTGTGGGACGACAAGGCGATGCGGGTGCACATGGACCGCTACCACCCGATCGGCCGCATGTTCGCAGATCGTTACTGTCGCACGGATGACCGCGTGGTGTTTCCGGCGGCGGAGGGTGTGAAGAAAGCGTAGGGTGCACCACGGTGAAGAAGCGCTCCCTCGCCCCGTTCTTACGGGGAGAGGGTTGGGGTGAGGGGCCTCTCTCCGCGCGTAGGATCGCCGTGAGACCTGTACCCCCTCACCCGGATCGCAAGAGCGATCCGACCTCTCCCCGCGAGCGGGGAGAGGTGAAGGAAGCACCTACGTCGCCGCCTCAACCTTGTCCTGCGTCTTGGTCTCGAAGTCCGACGCGTCGTGGCGCTCGTGGAGCTGGCTGGCGGGGTCGCCGGAGACGCGGTTGACCATGCGGCCACGCTTTACGGCGGGGCGTTGCGCGATCTGATCGGTCCAGCGCTGCACGTTCTTGTAGTCCTGCACCGACAGGAACTCTCCGGCGCCGTAGACCAGCCCCTTGGCGAGCGCGCCGTACCAGGGCCATACGGCCATATCGGCGATGGTGTACTCCTTGCCTGCGAGATACTCATGATCGGCAAGGCGCCGGTCGAGCACGTCGAGCTGGCGCTTGACCTCCATCGCGAAGCGATCAATGGCGTATTCGATCTTGAACGGCGCATAGGCGTAGAAATGGCCGAAACCGCCGCCGAGATAAGGCGCGCTGCCCATCTGCCAGAACAGCCAGGACATCGCCTCGGTGCGGGCCTTGATCTCCTTCGGCAGGAACGCGCCGAACTTTTCGGCGAGGTAGAACAGGATCGAGGCGGATTCGAAGATCCGGATCGGCTCGGGGCCGGAGCGGTCCATCAGCGCCGGAATCTTGGAGTTCGGATTGATGTCGACAAAGCCGCTGCCGAACTGATCGCCATTGCCGATCTTGATCAGCCAGGCGTCGTATTCGGCGCCCTTGTAACCGAGCGCCAGAAGCTCCTCCAGCATCACGGTAACCTTCACCCCATTCGGCGTCGCCAGCGAATAGAGCTGGAAGGGATGCTTGCCGACCGGCAGTTCCTTGTCGTGGGTGGGGCCTGCGATCGGCCGGTTGATGCTGGCGAACTGACCGCCATTCTCCTTGTTCCAGGTCCAGACTTTGGGCGGCACGTAAGGGGCGTCGGTCATGCGAGGGGCTCCGGCAGAAAGATGCGCGTGCATTAATTAGCCCGCGGATGGCGGATGGCAAGCCCCGCCGGCTCTGCGTTTTGCGCGGGCCTGAGGCCAGCGCCATGCATCCGCCCTAGCCCGTCACCGCCCGGCGAGGCTGCAGCCCCGCCTCCAGCACAAACCCCTCATACCCCTTGGCCGCGACCTCGTTGCAGATCCGCCGGTAGACGCCGACGCCGCCGATATAGGGCATGAAGATGCGCGGCTTGCCGGGGATGTTGGCGCCCATGTACCAGGAATTGGCCTGCGGATAGAGGGTGCCATGGGCGACTTCGTTGACATGCGCCACCCACTTCTCCTCGGCGTCCCTGCCCGCTTCCATCGTGGCGAGGCCTTGCTTGCGCATATGGACGAGGCCATCGGCGATCCAGTCGACATGCTGCTCGATCGACACGATCATGTTCGACAGCACCGACGGGCTGCCGGGACCGGTGATGATGAACAGGTTCGGAAAGCCTGCGCTCATCAGGCCGAGATAGGTCTTCGGACCCTCCGCCCATTTCTGATTCAGCGTCTGCCCGTCGCGGCCGCATATGTCGATCTTCGCGACCGATCCCGTCATGGCGTCGAAACCCGTCGCCATCACCAGGGCATCGACCTCGTGGTCCTTGCCGGCGACACGCACGGCGTTCGCCGTGATCTCCTCGATCGGATTGGACTTGATGTCGACCAGCGAGACGTTCTGCCGGTTGAACGTCGCGAAATAATCGGTGTCGATGCAAATGCGTTTTGTGCCGATCGGATGGCTGTTCGGCTGGAGCAGCTTTGCGGTCTCGGGGTCCTTCACGATCTCGGCGATCTTGCCGCGGACGAAATCGGCGGCCGTGTCGTTGGCCGCCCGGTCGAGACCGAGATTGTTGTAGACGTACATGAAGGTCAGTCCGCCACGATCCCAGCGCGAGGCGTACTTTCCGTTCCTGATCTCGTCGCTGTCGTCGAGCGCGCCGCGATCAGGCTGCTCGGCATAGATGCCATTGCGCGCGACCTCGCGAGCGAAGCGGCGGATCTCCGGATATTTGTTGCGGACCGCATCGCGTTCCTCGTCCGTCAGCGCGGCATTGCGGGCGGGAATCGAAAAATTCGCCGTGCGCTGGAACACGATGAGATGCTTCGCCTGCTCGGCGATGACGGGTGTCGATTGGATGCCTGACGATCCTGTGCCGATCAGGCCGACGCGCAAGCCGGTGAAGTCGACGTCTTGATGCGGCCAGTTTCCGGTGTGGTAGACGGGGCCCTTGAAATTTTCGAGGCCGTTGATGTCGGGCCTGCGCGCATTCGAGAGGCAGCCGGTGGCGAGCACGACGAATTGCGCCCGAACCGTCCTGCCGTTGGATATCGTGACCGACCATCTGTTCGCGCGTTCGTCGAACACGGCGCGCTCGACACGCGTGTTGAACTGAATGTCGCGGCGCAGATCAAACCGGTCGGCGACGTGGTTGGCGTATTTCAGGATCTCCGCTTGCGGCGCATAGTGCTCGCTCCAGTCCCATTCCTGCTGGAGCTCTTCCGAGAACGAGTAGGAATATTGCATGCTCTCGACGTCGCAGCGCGCGCCGGGGTAGCGATTCCAGTACCAGGTGCCGCCGACACCGCCACCCTGCTCGTAGACGCGCGCCGAGAAACCGAGCCCGCGCAGACGATGCAGCATGTACATGCCGGCAAAGCCCGCGCCGACGACGACCACATCATAGGCCTCGGCGGCTTGAGCCTGGCTCGCTTGCGTTGGCGACATCGGTTGGCGCTCCCTGATTGTTTTCTGTTGTTGTGAGCCAGCATTCTCTGACATCGGCGAAAGCGCAAGAGGCTAGTCGGTGGCCCCTCTCCCGCTTATTTTGCACGACGGAATGGCTCACCGCACGACGTAACGTCTGCACGCAAGATGCGCGCGGGAATCCGGCATGGCATCGCAAATGACGATGGGCTAGCGTCGTCGAGGGCCGCCGGGAGAGGATCATGAAATCGCCGATCTGCGACATGCTGGGTATCGAGTTCCCGCTGCTCGCCTTCAGCCATTGCCGCGATGTCGTTGCTGCCGTCAGCCGCGCCGGCGGCTTTGGCGTGCTCGGCGCCACCGTGCACACGCCTGATACGCTCGAACGCGAGCTGAAATGGATCGACGACCACGTCGACGGCAAGCCCTACGGCATCGACGTGCTGATCCCCGAAAACATCTCGACCGCGGGCGAGAAGGACGTCACCTGGAAGAGCCTGGAAGCGCGCGTGCCGCGGGAGCACCGCAAATACACCAGCGATCTCCTGAAGAAGTACGATATCGAGCTGACGACAACTGATGTTGCCGACAACCAGCCTCAGCCGTTCGACGCCGAGACCGCGATGGAGCTGCTGAAGGTCTCGTTCAATCATCCGATCCGGCTGATCGCGAACGCGCTGGGCGTGCCGCCGAAGGCGATGATCGAGATGGGCAGGAAGCACAACGTGCCGGTGGCGGCCCTCGTCGGCGCCAAGGAGCATGCGTTGCGCCAGGTCGCGGCCGGTGTCGACATCCTCGTGGTCCAGGGCACCGAGGCCGGCGGCCATTGCGGCGAGGTCTCGACCCTGGTGCTGGTGCCGGAGGTGATCAAGGCGATCAAGCCGATCCGCGACGTGCCGGTGCTGGCGGCCGGCGGCATCATGACGGGACGGCAGATGGCGGCGTGCATGGCGATGGGCGCCGCCGGTGCATGGACCGGCTCGGTGTGGCTGGCCACCGTCGAGTCCGAGACTTCCGAGATCTTTCGCGAGAAGATGATCGCGGCATCGTCGCGTGATGCCATCCGCTCGAAGGGCCGCACCGGAAAGCCGGCACGACAGCTCCGTTCGGTCTGGACCGATGCCTGGGATCGCGCGCCGGAGAGCCCCGGCGCCCTGCCGATGCCGCTGCAAAGCATCATCAGCCGCGATGCCTTCAACTCGATCGACCGCGCGGCGGCCGCAGGCAATGCCAAGGCGCGCGATCTCGTCAGCTATTTCGTCGGCCAGGGCGTCGGCCTGATCGACAGCGTGAAATCGGCCGGCGCCGTGGTGCAGGAGTTCAAGGAAGAGTTTGCCGAAGCCGTCGAGCACATGAATGCGCTGGTGGCGGAGTAGATGTAGACCCTCATGGTGAGGAGGCGCGCAAGCGCCGTCTCGAACCATGAGAGCCCGCGGCCCATCCTTCGAGACGCCTGCTGCGCAGGCTCCTCAGGATGAGGTCAGAGGTTTTTGAGAGAGTGAAGAAGCAAGAACAATGACGACTGTTTCCCCCGAAGACCGCATCCCCGTCATCATCGGCATCGGCGAGATAGTCGACCGTCCCAAGGAGATCACCGAGGGCCTCGAGCCGCTCGATCTGCTCGAACAGGCCTTGCTGCGCGCGGAAGCCGATGCCGGCGCGAAGCTGCTCGGCGAGGTGCAGTCGCTCGACGTGGTCAACTTCCTGAGCTGGCGCTATCGCGACCCCGAGAGGCTGCTGGCGCAACGGCTCGGCGTTACGCCAGCGCATTGCCATTACGGCCCTGTCGGCGGCGAGAGCCCGATCCGCTTCATTCATGAAGCCGCAAAGCGCATCGCGCGGGGCGAATGCACCGTCGCCGCGGTCTGCGGCGCGGAAGCGCAATCGACGGCAACCAAGGCCGACCGCGCAGGCGCCAAGCTGCCATGGACGCCGTTCGCCCACGATGCCCCGGAGCCGAAGCGCGGTGCGTCATTCCAGAAGCCGCTTGCCGTGAAGCTCGGCGTGTTCCGGCCCGTCACGGTCTATCCGTTCTATGAAGCGGCTTCCTCCGCGCATTGGGGCCAGACGCCGCGCGAGGCGATGCAAGAATCCGGCACGTTGTGGTCGCGCTATTCGGAAGCAGCCGCGCAAAATCCCAATTCCTGGCTGAAGCGGCGCTATGCGCCGGACGAGATCACGACGCCGACCGCGGACAACCGGCTGATTGCGTGGCCCTACAACAAGCTCATGGTCGCCAACCCCAGCGTCAACATGGGCGGCGCGTTGTTGCTGACCAGCCTTGCCAAGGCACGCGCGGCCGGGATTGCCGAGGACAAGCTGGTCTATCCGCTCGGCGGCGCCTCGGCAGAGGAGCCGCCCGACTATCTCGTGCGCGACCAGTTCTACGAGAGCCATCCACAGAATGCGGTGCTGAAGGCCGTGATGGACATCGCCGGCGGCGACGGCCGGAAGTTCGACGCGATCGAGCTCTATAGCTGCTTCCCCTGCGTGCCGAAGATGGCGCGGCGGACGCTGGGTCTTTCCGCCGATGTGCAGCCCACGGTGAACGGTGGCCTCACCTTCTTCGGCGCGCCGCTCAACACCTACATGACGCACGCGGCCTGCGCGATGGTGCGGCGGCTGCGCGGCGGCGACAGGCTCGGCCTGCTCTACGGCCAGGGCGGCTTCGTCACCAAGCATCACGCGCTGGTCGTTTCGAAGACGCCGCCGCGGGATGCACTGGCGCAGGACACCAGCGTGCAGGGCGAGGCCGACCGCAACAAGCGCGCGGTGCCGGAGTTCGTCAACGAGGCTTCAGGCAGGGGGAAGGTCGAGAGCTTTACGGTGCTCTACGGCCGTGGTGGCGATGCCGAGCACGGCGTGGTGATGTTGCGCACGGCAGATGACCGGCGCACGCTGGCGCGGATTCCGGCGAGCGACGGTGCGACGCTGGCGCATCTGCTCAACATGGATCGCACGCCGGTGGGATCGCTTGGCGAGATCACCATGGCTGCTGATGGCGTGCCGGAGTGGCGATTCGCCTAGGTCTCGTAGGGTGGGCAAAGCGAAGCGTGCCCACCATCTTGCTCAATTGAAAAAGAACGTGGGCACGGCGCATATGCGCCTTTGCCCACCCTACGGGACCTGCGTCCGGGGCACGAGACTGCCCTAGCTCTTCGGTGCCTGCTTCTCCGACGCGGTTGCCGGCTTGCCGCCGGCGCCAACCACACGCACCTGGTCCCCGTCGGACAAACCATCCGGCGGAGCGGTGATGACGCGGTCGTCGGGCGCAATCCCCGAGGCAAGCTCGATCTCCTTGCCGAGATCGCGGGCGATGGTCACGGTCTTGAACTGCACCTTGTCGTCCGCACCGACGGTCGCGACGCGCAGGCCGCTGCCGTTGAAGATGAGAGCGCTGGCGGGAATGCTGAGCGGCGCGGAATCGCGCTGGAGGCTCAGCTTCACGCTGGCATAGCCGCCGGGCATCAATTCGCCGCTCGAATTGTCCAGACCGAGCTGCATGCGCGTGGTGCCCGAGGCGACGTCGACAGCCTGCGAGGAGGCCTCCACCGTGGCCTGGAAGGTCCGGTTCGGATATTCCGGCAGCGAGATGGTGGCCTTGGCGCCGATCTTGATCGCCGGCACGTAGTTCTGGGGAACGCTGACATAGACGCGCAGCTTGGTGATGTCGGAGACCACGAACATCGCCGGTCCCGAGCCGCCGCCCGCGTTGATCAGCGCGCCGACGTCGGTGTCGCGTGCCGTGACCACGCCGTCGAACGGCACGGTGATCTTCTTGTAGCCGGCAAGCGCCTCGAGCCGCTCGACATTGGCCTGGCCAGAATGGACCGCGGCGTTCTTGTTGGAGAGATCGGCGGTGCGCTCGTCGATCTCCTGCGCCGAGACGAAGTTGGAGGCGACCAGCGTCTTGCGCCGGTTCAGGGTTGCTTCCGACAGCCTGGCGCTGGCCTGCTGACTGGCGAGGTCGGCGCGGGCCTGCAAGAGTTGCTGGTCGAGGTCGGGCGCCTCGATCTCGGCGATCACCTGGCCGGCCTTGACGCGGGCGCCGATGTCAGCGCTCCAGCTTTTGAGATAGCCGGACACGCGCGCGAAGATCGGCGCGCGGTAATAGGCCTCGAGCCGGCCCGGCAGGTCGATGGTGGAATTGAGCGCCTTGGCATTGGGCAGGGTCACCGCAACGCTGGGAACGGCCTGGTCGTCGGTCCATTCCTTCAGCTTGGAGCTCTGGTCCTCGCGGGCCCGGATGCCGGTGCCGACCACGAGGCCAGCCGCAATCAGCGCCACCACGCTGAAAATGCCCAGTTTCCGGTGCGACACCGGGGAGCGGGGTTCAGTGGGCGACATGCGGAGTCTCCAATGGGGCGGCGGCTTTGGCGCCTTGTTTCTTGTGTACCATACTGAACACCACGGGAACAAACATCAGCGTGGCGAAAGTTGCAAAGATCAGGCCGCCGATCACGGCGCGGCCAAGTGGCGCATTCTGCTCGCCGCCCTCGCCCAGCCCCAAGGCCATCGGCGCCATGCCGATGATCATGGCGAGCGCGGTCATCAGCACCGGGCGGAACCGGACGAAGCCGGCTTCCAGCGCGGCGGCGATGGGGTCGCCGAGTTCCTCATAGCGTTCGCGCGCGAAGGAAATCACCAGCACGCTGTTCGCCGTAGCCACGCCCATGCACATGATGGCGCCGGTCAGGGCCGGTACGGACAGCGTGGTCTGGGTCGTGAACAGCATCCAGACGATGCCGGCGAGCGCGGCCGGCAGCGCCGTGATGATCACGAACGGATCGGACCAGGACTGGAAGTTCACGACGATCAGGAAATAGATCAGCACGACGGCACCGAGCAGGCCGAACAGAAGACCGGTGAAGGCGCTGTTCATGGTCTGCACCTGACCAAGCAATGCCACGGAGGAGCCCTTCGGCACCTCCTTGGCGGTGTCGGCAATGGCCTGGCGGATGTCGGTTGCGACCGCGCCGAGATCGCGGCCCGACGTCGTGGCAAAGATCTGCACGAGGTTTTGAATGTCGTACTGCGACACCACCGCGCTCGAGGTTGCACGCTTGATGTCGGCGATGCCGCCGAGGATCGGCGACTGCGAGGCGCCAGCGGCGGTAATCGGCAGCGTCTGCAACGCGCTGAGCGAATCGATTTGATATTGCGGCGTCTGCATCACGATCGAATAGGACACGCCGTTGTCAGGGTTGAGATAGTAGGTCGGCGCGACCTGTGAGGAGCCGGCGAGATTGACCACGAGACTGTTGGTCACGTCGCGTTCGGTCAGGCCGACATATTGCGCGCGGGTGCGATCGACATCGATGTTGAAGGTCGGCAGGTTCGGCGATTGCTGGATGCGTGCATCGGCAATGCCCGGAATCCGGCGGACCCTGGCCAGCAACTTGTTGGCGTAGGCAAAGTTGGCGTCGAGATTGGCGCCGCGGATCTGCAGGTCGATCGGCGCCGGCGCGCCGAAATTCAGGATCTGGCTGACGATGTCGGCCGGCAGGAAGGCGAAGCTGACGCCCGGGAACAGCCGTGGCAGCTGCTCGCGCAGCACCTTCACATGCTCTTCGGTCGGCTTGTGACCTTCCTTCAGCTTGATCTGGATGTCTCCGTCCTGCGGACCGATCACGCCGGTGTTGTTGTAGGTCATGTTGATGCCGGAGATCGGCATGCCGATGTTGTCGGTCATGGTCTCGATCTCGCCGGGAACGAGCTTGCGCACCGCCTTCTGCACATCGGCGAGCTGATTGGCGGCTTCCTCGACGCGGGTGCCGACCTGGGTGCGCACATGCATCAGGATGTTGCCGGCATCGACGGCGGGGAAGAAATTGCGCCCCAGGAACGGCACCAGCGCGAAGGACGCACCGACGACGCAGAGGAATCCGATCACGAACACTGCGCGATGCGCCAGCGCCATGCCGAGCAGGCCACGGTAGCCCCCCCGAATACGTTCGAACCGCGCCTCGAAGCCGCGCTGGAACCATACCAGCGGATTGCGCGATTTCGGCGGTTCGCCATCATGATGGACGTGCGCCTGCAGCAGATAGTTCGCCATGGTCGGCACCAGCGTGCGCGACAGGATGAACGACCAGATCATCGCGAACATCACCGCTTCAGCCATCGGCACGAACAGGAAGCGCGCGACACCGGTGAGGAAGAACATCGGCACGAACACGATGCAGATGCAGAGCAGCGAGACGAAGGCCGGCGTCACGATCTGATTGGCGCCGTCGAGAATCGACTGCTCGACCGGCTTGCCCTGCTCCAGATGGTAATTGATGTTCTCGATGGTCACCGTGGCGTCGTCGACGAGAATGCCGACCGCGAGCGCGAGACCGCCGAGCGTCATGATGTTGAGCGTCTCGCCGATCGCCGACAGCATGACGATGGCGCCAAGCACGGACAGCGGGATCGAAACCGCGATGATGACGGTCGAACGCCAGCTGCCGAGGAACAGCAGGATCATGACGCTGGTGAGCAGCGCCGCAATCACGCCCTCGAAGGCGACGCCTTGGATCGCGCCGCGCACGAATACCGACTGGTCGCCGATGAAGCCGATCTTGAGCGCGTCCGGCAGCTGATCCTTGACGTCGATGACCTTCTGCTTGATGCCGGCGATGATATCGAGCGTCGAGGTTGCGCCCGCCTTCAACACCATCATCAGCACCGAACGGTTGCCGTCGACGTGGACAATGTTGGTCTGCGGCGGATTGCCGTCGCGCACGGTGGCAACGTCGCGCACATAGACCATGGCGCCGTTGACGGTCTTGATCGGCAGATTGCCGAGCTCATCGATCTTGAGCGGCGAGTTGTTGAGCTGGATGCTGTACTCGAAGGTGCCGATCTTCTGGGTGCCGACCGGCGTGATCAGGTTTTGCGCTGCGAGCGCATTGGCGACGTCCTGGCCGGACAGGCCACGGGCCTGCAGCGCGGTCGGGTCGAGGTCGATCTGGACCTGGCGCTGCTTGCCGCCAAAAGGATAGGGAATCGCCGCGCCGGGCACGGTGACCAGCGGGGTACGCAGATTGTTGATGCCGATGTCGGCGAGGTTCTGCTCGGTCAGGCCATCGCCCGACAGCGCCACCTGGATGATCGGCACGGTCGAGGCGGAGTAGTTCAGGATCAAGGGCGGCGTCGCGCCCGGCGGCATCTGCTTCAGCAGCGTCTGCGAGATCGCGGTGACCTGCGCGTTGGCGGTGCGGATGTCGACATTGGGCTGGAAGAAGATCTTGATGATGCCAAAGCCGTTATAGGAGTTGGCGGTGATGTGCTCGATGTCGTTGACCGTCGTCGTCAGCGCCCGCTGGAACGGCGTGGTGATGCGTCCGGACATCTGGTCGGGCGGCAGGCCGGTATACTGCCAGACCACGCCGATCACGGGGATGCGGATATCCGGAAAGATATCGGTCGGCGTCCGCAGCGCTGCGAGCGGCCCGATGATCAGAAGCAGGAGCGCCAGCACGACAAACGTGTAGGGCCGGCTCAGGGCAATACGAACCAGAGCAATCATTCGTCAGGCAATTCCAAAACGGGGGTCAGGGAACACGCCCCACGGGTTCCTCGGGTGATTTACCCGAACACCGCCGAAATGGCTAATGGCGGCGCGTCACGCGCGGTCACTTCCCTGCTATCGCCTAGCGAAATCGCATTCCAGATATGCAACCGCCGCCCGGAAGATTACAGAGACGGCTCTCACCCACAAAAAAGCGGCGCCCAAAGGCGCCGCTTTCAGAACGACATCGTCTTTAGGCTTAGGCCGCGCGGACGTTGGTCAGAAACTTGCTGACTTCCGTCTTCAACCGGGCCGAGTCGTTGGACAGCATCTGTGCGGCAGAGAGCACCTGCGAGGAGGCGGTGCCGGTCTCGGTGGCTCCGCGCTGCACGTCGGTGATGTTGGACGAGACCTGCTGGGTGCCCTGGGCCGCCTGCTGGACGTTGCGGGCGATTTCCTGGGTCGCCGCGCCCTGCTCTTCCACTGCGGCGGCGATCGCCGAGGAGATTTCCGAGAGACGCTCGATGGTCGAGGAGATCTCCTTGATCGCGCCGACCGAGTCATTGGTGGCCGCCTGGATGCCGGAGATCTGCTGGCCGATCTCGCCGGTCGCCTTGGCGGTCTGCTCGGCGAGCGCCTTCACTTCGGAGGCGACCACCGCGAAGCCGCGGCCGGCCTCACCGGCGCGCGCCGCTTCGATCGTCGCGTTCAGCGCCAGCAGGTTGGTCTGGCCGGCGATGGTGTTGATCAGTTCGACGACGTCGCCGATGCGGGACGCAGCCTTGGAGAGCTCGCTGACGCGGTCGGTGGTGGCACGGGCCTGGCCGACGGCGTCACCCGCCATCCGCGCCGATTCCTGCACCTGGCGGCTGATCTCGCCGACCGAGGAGGCCATCTCTTCGGTGGCAGAAGCCACCGACTGGACGTTGGTGGATGCTTCTTCCGAGGCGGCGGCAACGGTGGTCGCCATCCGCTGCGAGCGGTCGGCGCTCGAGGTCAGCGTCGAGGCGGAAGCTTCGAGCTGGGTCGAGGCCGACGAGACGGTCTGGACGATCTCGCCGATCATCGTTTCGAAGTCGCGGGTGATGCCGTCGACGCGGCGGCCGCGCTCGATCTTGGCCTCGGCGTCGGCCGCGGCAGCTTCGTCGGCAGCCTTCTTGGCGATCAGAGCCTCCTTGAAGACCTGGAGCACGTCGGCCATTGAGCCGATCTCGGTCTTCTCGCCGCGATGCGGGACTTCAGCGGAGAGATCGCCGCGGCCCAGCGCCTGCATCGGCTGGATGATCGAATTGATGCCCGCGGAAACGTCCTGGACCAGGTAGAAGCTGACGCCGATGCCGATGATGACGGCGGCACCGAGGATGATCGAGACCAGCATGAAGGCGTAATAGTAGCTGTCGGCGGCATCCTTTGCAGCCTGATCACCGCCCTGAGTATTGAGCTCGATGTCCTTGGTCAGCACCTCATCTGACGCGAGGCCGATCTTGTTGACCGTCTTGGTGTTCAACTCCTGGGCTTCATGCGGGATCTTGCCGGCCTCCTTGCGCGACAACGCGAAGACCTCTTCGGTACCCTTCTTGTAATCATCCCAGAGCTTGGCCCATTCGTTGTACAGCCTCCGCTCCTCCGGGGAGGTGATCATCGGCTCGTAGCTCTTACGGGACTTGCCGAGCGCCTCCATTACAGTGCCGGCGGTCTTCTCGTTGGCGAGCTTGTCTTCCAGGGTCTCGGCCAGCATGTGCTGGCGGACCACGTTGCGATAGGTGATGACGCTCGCCCGGATCTCGCCGAGCACCCGCACGGTCGGCAGCCAGCTCGTGGTGATGTCCGTTGTATTGGCATTCATCGACCGCATCTTCATGACGGCGAGCAGGCCCATGCCGGTCATCGCAACCAGCAGGAACGCCACGACACTGATGATCTTGGCGCGGATGGAGATGGTGGCGAGCATAATCGGGTCTCTTTGCGTTGGCGCGGCGGCGCGTCGAATGGATCAACCAAAAGCGGCGGCGCCGACATCCAACAACAAAGCGACTGAGCAGTTGTTAACTACGACTCCGTACGAGTACGGAACCTTAAAGAAGTGAATGAGCGACTAAAAATGCTCTGCGCTCAGCGCATGAGCCTAATCGCGTCCGCAAAAAACTCCGGCCCGCCGAAATTACCGGACTTCAACGCGAGCAGCATGTCACCGGCCACAGCGCCCACCGCGCGCAGCACCGGGACGCCCGCGGCGATCTCTGCCCCTACGAGAAATCCGGGAATCTTCAGCCGATCGACGACCGCCCCTGATGTCTCACCGCCTGCGACGATCAGTCGCCGCACGCCTGATTTCACTAAGCTTTCGGCGATATCGGCCATCGTCTGCTCGATCGCATGGCCTGCGGCATCGCGGCCGTGCCGCGCCTGGAGCGCAGCGACGTCGGCCGGCGTCGCGCTCGATGCAATCAGCACGGGCCCCTGAGCCAATCGCTCCTTCGCCCAGTCCAGCGCGCGCTGCGTTTCGTTTGCGCCCGTAAGAATACGGTCGGAGTCGAGACGAAGCACCGGCATGACCCGTTCGGCGTTGGCGATCTGCTGCAGGGTGGCCTGCGAGCAGCTTCCCGCGAGGCACGCCACCTGCCCACCAACGGCGGCGCCCTGCTCGCTGCCGGTGGCGGCCGACTTGACCTTGCCGGTCGATACCAGCGCGCGGGCGAGCCCGAGGCCGATCCCGGAGGCGCCGACCGACAGCCGGTGCTCCGCGGCAACAAGGCCGATGGTCTCGAGATCGCGGTCGAACACCGCGTCGACGATCGCGGCGCCGATGCCCTTGCCCGATAATTCGGCAAGCCTGGCCTGCACGGCCTCCGCCCCCCGCGACAGCGTCGCGAGATCGACGAGACCGATCTGCGTCTTGCTCTGGCGCGCCAACACGCGCACCAGGTTGGAATCATGCATCGGATTGAGCGGATGGTCCTTGAGCGGGCTCTCGTTCAGCGGCACGGCGCCAACGAACAGATTGCCCTGGTAGACGGTGCGGCCGGTCTCAGGAAAGGCCGGCGTCACCAGCACGACGGCCGCACCGCAATCGGCGCGCAGCGCATCCATCACCGGGCCGATATTGCCAGCATCCGTCGAATCGAAGGTCGAGCAGATCTTGAACAGCACGTGGCCCGCGCCGCGACCACGCAGCCATGTCTCGGCCGCGCGCGAGCGCGACACGGCAAGCCCCGCCTCGATCGAGCGGCTCTTCAGCGACACCACGACCGCGTCCACGTCGGGTAGCTTCAGATCGTCCGCGGGCACGCCGATGGTCTGCACCGTGCGCAAACCGGCGCGCGTCAGCGTGTTGGCGAGATCGGAGGCGCCGGTATAGTCGTCGGCGATACAGCCCAGCGCAAGTGTCACGGCTTCACTCCCGCATAGGGCTTGAACCAGGCGAGCCCATCGGTGGTCTTGCCCCGCGGATTGTATTCGCAGCCGACGAAGCCGGCATAGCCGAGCCGATCGAGCTCTTCGAACAGGAACGGATAATTGAGCTCCTCGCCGTCGGGCTCGTTGCGCGAGGGAATGCTGGCGATCTGGATGTGGCCGATGATCGGCATCATCTCGCGCAGCCGCATGGTGACATCGCCATGGATGATCCCGCAATGATAGATGTCGAACTGCAGTTTCAGGTTGGGAAGCCGCAACTCCTGGATCAGGTCGCGCGCAAAGCCGAAATCATTGAGGAAATAGCCCGGCACATTGCGGGAATTGATCGGCTCGAGCACGATGTCGATGCCATGCGGCGCGAAGAATTCCGCGGCCCACGCCACCGATTTGTAGAAGGCCTCGATTGCGACCCGTTCGCCGCGGTTGGCGATGCCCGCCATCAGATGCAGCCGCTTGACGCCGGTCGCCTTGGCGTAAGGCAGCGCCGTCTCCAGGCTCGCCTTGAGATCGGCAAAGCGCGCCGGCAGCGCGGCAAAACCTTTCTCGCCGGCATTCCAGTCGCCCGGCGGCAGATTGAACAGTGCCTGTGTCAGACCGTTGCGCTTGAGCCGCTCGCCGATCGCTTCGACCGGATGCTCATAGGGAAAGAGAAACTCGACAGCAGTGAAGCCGGCCTGGGCGGCGGCATCGAAGCGGTCGAGGAACGGCACCTCGGTGAACATCATCGAGAGGTTGGCGGCGAAACGGGGCATTGGAATCCTCTTCTACTTGTCGCCGGGAAGTTTGACGCCGGTGACCTGCGCATACATTCGCGCCACCGACGCATCGT
Source organism: Bradyrhizobium sp. CCGUVB14 (assembly GCF_024199935.1). Classification (NCBI taxonomy): domain Bacteria; kingdom Pseudomonadati; phylum Pseudomonadota; class Alphaproteobacteria; order Hyphomicrobiales; family Nitrobacteraceae; genus Bradyrhizobium; species Bradyrhizobium sp. CCGUVB14. The sequence continues at coordinate 3,596,963 of NZ_JANADS010000001.1, read as the reverse complement.
CGTCACGCCCCATGCCCGCGGCTGATGTCATCAGGAACATCTGGAGGGCTGCGGCGGAAACCGGAACCGGAAATCTGGCGCTGCGCGCCATGTCCTGGATGATGCCGAGATCCTTGACGAAGATCTCCACCGCGCTGCGCGGCGTGTAGTCGCCGTCGAGCACGTGCGGCATGCGGTTCTCGAACATCCAGGAATTGCCGGCGGACGCGGTGATCACCTCGTAGACCTTGCGGATGTCGAGCCCCTGCTTGGCGGCGAACGCCATCGCTTCGCTCGCGGCAGCGATATGCACGCCGGCCAGCAGCTGGTTGATCATCTTGAACGCGGCGCCCTGCCCCGCGGCATCGCCGAGTTCGTAGAGCTTTGCCGCCATGGCATCGAGCGCGGGACGCGCCTTTGCAAAGGCAGCCGGACTGCCGGAAGCGAGGATCGTCAGTTCGCCCTCGGCGGCGCGCTGCGCACCGCCGGAGATGGGCGCATCCAGGTAATTTCGGCCGGTCGCTTCCAGCTGTTTGGCCAGGCGCCGCGCCACGTCGGGATCCATGGTCGCGGAGGAGATGAAGACGGCATCCTTCGGCAGGGTCTCGGCGACGCCGTCCTTGCCGAACAGGATCGCTTCGGTCTGCGCGGCGTTGACGACCACGCTGACGACGATGTCCGCAGCCCTAGCCGCCTCGGCCGGCGTTGTGGCGCCCGCGCCCCCGTCCTTCACAAACCGCGCGACCGCATCGGCCGAAACGTCGCAGCCGGTCACCGTATGGCCGGCGCGTTTCAGCGAGGTCGCCATGCCGTACCCCATCGAGCCGAGCCCGATGACGGCGATGCGCTGATTTTGTGAGGTGGAGGCGGACATGCAACTAACCCTTCGACTTATTCTTGCGAACGTTTCCCGGAGGGCCGCCTTTGCGGCGGCTCGTGATCTCGAATAACACGGCTTGGCCGCGCTGCCAAAGCGTGAGACAAGCGGGCATGACGGCCATGAGAACTGAAACCGGCAACGAGACAAGACTGCGTGAGGATATCTGCCGCTTCGGACGGTCCCTGTTCGAGCGCGGCCTGACACCGGGCTCCTCCGGCAATATCAGTGTCAGGCTGGACGGCGGCGGCTGGCTGGTGACGCCGACCAACGCCTCGCTCGGCTTCCTTGATCCGGCAAAGCTGTCGCGGCTGGATGAGCAGGGCCGGCTCATGTCCGGCGATGCGCCGACCAAGGAAGTTCCGCTGCATACCGCACTCTACGATACGCGCGGGAGTGCGCGGGCGATCGTGCATCTGCACTCCACCCATTCGGTCGCGCTCTCGATGCTGCCCGAGATCGACCCGCGCGCCGCGCTGCCGCCGATGACCGCCTATTATCTGATGAAATGCGGCGCCACCGCGCTCGTGCCCTATTACCGGCCCGGCGATCCGGCGGTTGCGGATGCGATCAAGGGACTGGCCGGAAAATATTCATCCGTGCTGCTCGCCAATCACGGCCCGGTGGTCGCAGGCGACACGCTCGAAGCGGCGGTGTTCGCGACCGAGGAGCTGGAGGAGACGGCGAAGCTCTATCTGCTGCTGCGCGGGATGAACCCGCGCTATCTTTCGCCAGAGCAGGTGAAGGATCTGGTGAAGGTGTTCGGGGTGACGCTGCCGGAGCACGGGCACGGGCATTAGTGCGTGCCGTCGGAGGCGATAGTATCGCCCCACACACCACTGTCATTCCCCGCGAAGGCGGGGAATCCAGTACGCCGCGGCCTCTCGATTGACCACTGCTGTCTCGGAGTACTGGATCGCCCGATCAAGTCGGGCGATGACATCGAATGTGTTGCGCGAGCGAGCCCCACACTCCGCCGCTACAGCCCCAGATACGCCTTCCGCACGTCCGGATTGCCCCTGATCTCCGCTGCCGGCCCTTGCATCAGCACGCGACCGGTTTGCAGGATGTAGGCGCGGTCGGCAATTTCCAGACACTCGGCCATACGCTGTTCGACGATCAGCACGGTCATGCCGGAGTCGCGGATCAGCTTCACCGCCTGAAAAATCTCGTCGACCAGTTTCGGCATGATGCCCTGCGAGGGCTCGTCGAGCATCAAGAGCCGCGGGCGCGTCATCAGCGCGCGGCCGATCGCGAGCATCTGCTGCTCGCCGCCGGACAGCGTTTCGGCGCGTTGATCGAGGCGCTCGGACAAGCGCGGGAACAGCTTGAAGACGAGATCGAGCGGTGCTTCGCGATCCGCTTCGCCACGATAGAGGTAGCTGCCGAGGCGAAGGTTGTCGCGCACCGACAGGCGCGGAAACAGACGGCGGTTCTCCGGCACGTAGGCAATGCCGGTGGCGGTGACGTGATGCTGCGCCATGCCATCGAGGCGCTTGCCGTCGAACGTTACGGAGCCCGAACGCGGACGCTCGGCACCGGCAATCGTCTTGAGCAGGGTCGACTTGCCCGCGCCGTTGGCGCCGGCGACGCAGACGATCTCGCCCTTCTGGACCTCGATCGAGACCGCGGAGATCGCAACCAGACCCTGATAGGCGGTCGTGACTTCATGCACCGACAGCATGACGATCTCCCAGATATGCCTTGATCACCTTGGGATCGCGGACCACGTCGGCGGGCTTGCCCTCGACCAGAACCTTGCCGAGATCGAGCACGATGGCGCGATCGACCAGCGGCATCACGATCTCCATGACATGCTCGACCATCAGAACGGTGATGCCGGCGTCGCGGACTTTCCGCACCAGCGCCACACCGGTCTGCGCCTCGGTCGGCGTGAGGCCGGTGAGGACCTCGTCGAGCAGCAGCAGTTTCGGTTCGGTCGCGAGCGCACGGGCAACCTCGAGGCGGCGCTTCTCGGCCGGCACGAGGTCGCTTGCGAGCACATCGGCGCGCGCGGCAAGGCCGGTGAACTCCAGCACCTCATGCGCTTTGCGGCGCGCCTCGCGCATTACGGTGTTGCGCACCAAGGCGCCGACGATGACGTTGTCGATGACCGTCATGGTCTCGAAGCTCTTGACGACCTGGAAGGTGCGCCCGACGCCGCGTTGACAGCGCTCTGCCGCCGGCATCTTCGTCACGTCCTCGCCGTCGAACCAGATCGAGCCTTGCGTCGGCGGCAGCACGCCGGCGATCAGATTGAACAGCGTCGATTTGCCGGCACCGTTCGGACCGATCAGCCCGACGATTTCGCCGCGGCCGACCGAGATCGACACATCGCTGTTGGCGACGAGGCCGCCGAAGCGCTGCCAGACGCCGCGGGTTTCAAGGAGCGCGGTCATCGCGTGGCTCCTTTTGCTTTGGAACGGGAAAACAGGCTGACCAGGCCTTGCGGCAAGGCCAGCGAGATCGCCACGATCAGCGCGCCATAGACGATGAGGTCGACGCCGCGACCGGAGCCGCCGATATAGGAGCGCGTCAGCTCCGTCATCGGGATCAGGATGACCGCCCCGAGCACGGGACCCCAGAGGGTGCCGATGCCCCCGAGCACGGCCGGCAGCGCCATCAGCAGCGAGAACTGGAAGCCCATGACGCTCTCGGGATCGATATAGGCGAGGAACTGCGCGTAGAAGGCGCCTCCGACAGCAACGAGGAACGCAGAGACCGCTGCCGCACCCATTTTGGAATTGAACACGACGACGCCCAGGCTCTCGGCCGCTTCCGGATTGTCCTTCACCGCGCGCCACCAAAAACCCCATTTAGAGTCTTCAAGCCACCATGTGACAAACCAGGCGAGACAGCAAAGCGCCAGCGCGAAATAGAAATACGGCAGTTTGCTGCGCATGAACTGGAATTTCAGCCAGCTGTCGCCGCGCACGGGAATGGTGATGCCCATCGCAGCCCCTGCCCATTCCCAGTTCTGGAACAGCAGCAACCCGATCTCCGCGATGACGATGGTCGCGATCACGAAGTAATGGCCGCGCAGCCGAAAGAAGGGATAACCGAGCCCCATCGCGATGAGCGCCGCGATCGTACCGCCGGCGAGCATGCCGAACCAGGGCAGCACGCCGAACTTGGTGAACAGAAGCTCGGTGGTGTAGGCGCCGATGCCGAAATAGAGAGCGTGGCCTAGCGAGATCTGTCCGCAATAGCCGGAGAGGATGTTCCAGCTCTGCGACAGCGCCGCATACATCAAGGTCAGGACCAGGATGTTCTGGACGTAGACGTTTTTGACGAACAGCGGCGCGAGCGCGGCCAGTGCGGTCAGCACTGCCGCAATGATGAGATCGCGGCGACGCCGCGCGGCAAAATTCTTGTCCATCACATCGACCCGAACAGGCCACGCGGCCGGATGAAGACAACGAGCAGGTACACCGCGTAGATGCCGACCGACTTCAGCGAAGGCGGCAGCATCAGCGCGGTCACCGCTTCGACCAGGCCGACAATGATGCCGCCGGCAAAGGCACCGAACACACTGCCAAAGCCGCCAAGCGCCACCGTGACATAGGCAATCAGCGCAAAGGACGCGCCGACGTCGGGATAGATGTAGAAGAACACCGCCATGATCGCGCCGGCGAGACCGACAAGCGCAGCGCCCAGGCCCCAACCGAACGCGAACACGCGGTTCTTGTCGATACCGACGAGCGCGACCGCACCGGGATCCTCACGGGTGGCTTCCAGCGCGCGGCCGAAATCGGTGCGGTGGATGAAGAAGTAGAGGCCGGCAAAGGCGAGAATCGAGACCAGCGCACCGACCAGCTGCGGCTCGGGGAGGAAAATGCCTGCAATCGAGACGGTTTTGCCGCCGAGCCAGGATTGCGGAATGCTGCGATAGTCCGGCGTGAAGAACAGCTGGGCCAGTCCGCGCATCACGATGGCCAGGCCGAAGGTGGTGAAGATCTGCACCATGCCGGCATTGGCCTTGGCCCGCATGGCGAAGCGTACAATCAACAGGTAGACCACTGCTCCGAACACGAACATCGCCGCCGCGACCAGCGGCGCCGAGAGCAAGGGATCGATGGCGAAGAACGCGAACAGGAAGAAGGACGCGTACATCGCGATCATCAGGAACTCGCCATGGGCGAAGTTCGTGACGTCCATCAGGCCGAAGATCAGCGCGAGGCCGACGGCGATCAGTCCGTAGAGCAGGCCCATCAGCAGGCCGCTTGCGAGACTTTGGACAATTGTTTCGACTGTCAGCAACTTGTCCCCCAGAAAAAGCCCTCACCCCGAGGGGCGTCATCGAACGCGTGTCGCAACGACGGGCCGCCCTCGCCTGTCCCGACGCGGGCTCCGTCTTACTCCGCAGGATCAGGATCGGGAGCTAACGTCCGCGCTCCCGATGCAATCCTCACTTCATCGGCCAGACAGCTTCGGCGACCGCCGCCTGCGACGGGAACACGGTGACGAACTTGCCGCCGATATATTGCAGCAGCACCGGATCGGCGTCGTTGTTCTGGCCCATGTCGTCGAACTTGACCCGCTTCCAGGGCATGATGGTCTGTTCGCCCGGAATGTCGGTCGCAGCCATCGCGTCGCGGATCTTCTCGCCGTCGGTCGACTTGGCGCGGTTGATGGCGTCGGCAATCACGATCATCGCCATGAACTGGCGCGAGGTGTTGTCGTTGAGGTCCTTGCCCGATTTCGCCTTGAACAGATCGTTGATCTTGCCGACCATCGGCCGCTTGGCGGCAAGATCGAGCGAGAAGCTGCCGCGGGTGATCGCACCTTCGAGCTTGTCGCCGACGGCGTCGTAAAGCGCCTTTTCGGAGAAGCCGGCTGCCTGAGCCAGGATCGCGTTCGGCTTGTAGCCGAGCTCCGCCATCGTCTTGACCAGCAGGATGCCGTCCGTGGTGTAGCTCGAGGGCATCAGCACATCGGCATTGGCGGCCTTGAGCTGCTGGACCTCGGCAGACAAGGACGGCGAGTTGGCGCGGTACTTGATGTCGGCGACGATCTTGTAGCCGCGCTCGGTCGCGAGCTTGGTCTGGGCGTTGGCGGAGTCGGTGCCGAAGATCGTGTCTTCGTGGAACAGCGCCAGCGTGTCGGCCTTGACGCCCTTCTTCTTCATCGAGTCGAGGAAATCGAACATCCCGGCCGAGAACATCTCGTCATGCGGCGAGGCGCGGAAATAGTACTTCAGTCCGCGGCGATGCAGGCTCGGCGAGGAATTGTCCGCCGACAGGAACGGGATCTGGTAACGCTCGCAGATCTGGCTGACCGTGACCGCGACCGCGCTCTGATAGGAGCCGAGCACCGCGCAGACTTTCTCCTGGGTGATCAGTCGCTCGGCTTCGGCGCGTCCCTTTTGCGGGTCGCCCTGATGGTCGGCATACACCATGCGGATCTTGGCGCCGCCGAGCCCCGGCAAACCGACGCCCTTTGCCAGCGGAAGATCGAAGTCCTGGTCGTTGTTGATGATGTCGATCGCGGTCTCGAACGCGCGTTGCGCGTCGACGCCGACCTGGGCGCCGGCGCCCGACAGGGGATAGGTCGCGCCGATCACCACCTCAGAGGTTTGCGCGCGCGCGGCTAGCGGCAACAGCGCGGCAGCGGCGGTGGCTCCGAGCAGAACGTCGCGGCGAGTGATCGTCATAGGCAAAGTCCCCTGTTATCCGAATTTTGCGCGTATCGAATGAAACGATTGGCAAACTGCGTAAAGCCCGAAGAAGCAGCAAACGCTGCCTACTAAATCACGGCCATGTTTCTGTTCTTCAGATCGGTCACCAGCATCAGGCCGGGCGAATGCGTAATCGCGAACGGGACCTTGGCGGCATTGATCACCGATTGCGGCGTCACGCCGCAGGCCCAGAACACCGGAATCTCGTCGTCGGCAACAGGTACGGGATCACCATAGTCGGGCTTGGCGATGTCCTTGATACCGATCAGATGCGGATGGCCGAGATGCACGGGCGCGCCGTGCACGGCGGGATAGCGCGACGTGATCTGCACCGCGCGGATCGCATCCGCCGGCTTGAACGGGCGCATCGACACCACCATCGGACCGGCGAACGGGCCGGCCTCGCCGCACGCGATGTTGGTGCGGTACATCGGCACCCGCACGTTCTGCTCGATGTGGCGGATCGGCATGCCCTCGTCGAGGAGTGCCTCTTCGAACGAGAAGGAGCAGCCGAGCACGAAGGTCACGAGGTCGTCGCGCCAATGCTTCGTCACGTCGGTCGGCTCGTCGACGACTTCGCCGTCGCGCCAGACACGGTAGCGCGGCACGTCGGTGCGAATGTCGAGATCGGCGCCAAGGGCGGGGATGTACGGGCTGCCGACATCGGACATGCCGATGATCGGGCACGGCTTGGGATTGAGCTGGCAGAAGCGGTGGAAGGCGCCGGCATATTCCGCCGGCAGGATCGCCAGATTGCCCTGGACGAAGCCGGGGGCGACCCCCGCGGTGGAACCGACCTCGCCGCCACGATAGGCCAGCCGCGCCTGGCGGCTCGGGAGGGCGTCGGGTGTTTCAGTTTGCTGCGCTGCCACCAAAACAGTCATGTGATTGACCTGCCTATAAACTCGACAAAGACAGCCAACACCAAGCGTGCTATAAAGTCTAATCTTCCTTTCTAATCAATATCGATAAATATAATTTATCGATTGGGAAAATCCTTCCGATGCTGGACTTCAGGTCGATCGAAACCTTCCTTTGGGTTGTGAAGCTCGGCAGCTTTCGCGGCGCCGCGGCACGGCTGAATACGACCCAGCCTGCGATCTCCCAGCGCATCGCCCAGCTCGAGCGCGAGATGGGTGTCAAGCTCCTCAACCGCGACCATCGCGTGGCCTCGCCCACCCCGAGCGGCCGGCAGATGATGGTCTATGCGGAAAAGCTGATCGGCCTGCGCGCCCAGATGATGGCCGAGATCGGCGATCGTTCGGCGATGCGCGGCGTGATGCGGCTCGGCGTCGCCGAGACCATCGTGCACACCTGGCTGCCGCGGCTGGTGAAGAGCATGAACCAGATCTATCCCAACCTGTCGCTGGAGATCGAGGTCGACATCACGCCGAACCTCACCGCGCGCCTGCTCGCGCAGGAGATCGAACTGGCCTTCGTGGTCGGACCGCTGTCGGCCTCGGGCGTGCACAACCGCGTGCTGGCCGATTATCCGATCGGCTTTCTCGCAAGTCCCTCGCTCGGGCTCGGACACGGCCCGGTGACGCCCGCCGATCTCGCGCGGTTTCCGATCATCACCTTTCCGCGCAAGACCAGGCCCTACGAGGTCGTGCGCGAGGTATTCGACCGGCCCGACTTGCCGCCGATCCGTCTCCACGCCTCTGCCTCGCTTGCGACCGTGATCCACATGGCAGTGGAAGGCCTCGGCATCGCCGTGATCCCCGATGCCATCGTCGAGAACGAGCTCGCCGATGGCCGGCTGCAGTTGCTCGACACCGACCTGGAGATCGCGCCGCTGACGTTTACGGCAAGCTGGCTCGCCTCGCCCGACGTCGTTGCGGTGGAGCGCGTCGCCGAGCTTGCATGTCAGATTGCGCAGAGCAGCCTCGCGGTTGACGCGCCCGCGCTGGCGCGTCATTGAAAAAGGCGCCGGACAAACGAGAGACTGACGCATGAGCCGAGCCGCGACGAACCTGCAAATCGATTCCGCCCGCCTCTGGGGCTCCATTCACGAGACCGCGCAATTCGGCGGGACGGCCAAGGGCGGTGTACGGCGGCTGACGCTGAGCAGCGAAGACAAGCAGGTTCGCGACTGGTTCCGAAAGGCCTGTGAGGACGCGGGCCTCGAGGTGCATGTCGATGCGCTCGGCTCGCAGTTCGGGCTCCGCAAGGGCCGCGACATGTCGAAGCTGCCCGTCGGCATCGGCTCGCATCTCGACACCCAGCCGACCGGCGGCAAATATGACGGCATTCTCGGCACGCTCGGCGCGCTCGAGGTGATCCGCACGCTGAACGATGCCGGCATCGAGACCGAGGCGCCGATCTGCGTCGTCAACTGGACCAACGAGGAAGGCTCGCGCTTCGCGCCGGCGATGATGGCCTCCGCCGCCTATGTCGGCGATTTCACCACCGACGACATCCTCTCGCGCAAGGATATCGAGGGCACGACTGTCGGCCAGGCGCTCGACAGCATCGGCTATCGCGGCGACAAGCCGGTCGGTTTCCAGAAGCTCGGCTGCTTCGTCGAGCTGCACATCGAACAGGGTCCGATCCTGGAAGCCGAGGGCAAGACCATCGGCGTGGTCGATTCCGGCCAGGGCGTGCTGTGGTACGACGGCAAGATCTCCGGCTTCGAGAGCCATGCGGGATCGACGCCGATGCCGTTGCGGCGCGATGCGCTGGCGACGCTGTCCGAGATCGTGCTCGCGATGGAAGCCATCGCCAGGAAGCACGGGCCGAACGCGGTCGGCACCATCGGCGAGGCCGTGATCGCAAATCCCTCGCGCAACGTCATTCCCGGCGAGATCGCCTTCACCATGGATTGCCGCAGCGCAGACGGCGCGATCATGGATGCGCTCGATCGCGACCTTCGTGCGGCCATCGCCGAGATCGCCGCGCGCCGCAAGGTCGATGTCAAGATCGATCTGGTCTGGCGCAAACCACCGACGCATTTCGATCCCAAGCTGATTGCGGCGGTCGAGAATGCGGCCAAGACGCTCGGCTACTCCTCCCGCCGTATCACCTCCGGGGCCGGCCACGATGCCTGCAACCTCAACACCGTCATGCCGGCGGCGATGGTGTTCGTGCCCTGCAAGGACGGCATCAGCCACAACGAGCTCGAAGACGCCACGCAGCCCGACTGCGCTGCCGGCACCAACGTGCTGATGCACACCGTGCTGGCGATCGCCGGCGTCGCATCCTGATCGGAGACAGATATGCGCGGAGTTTTCGTCGACGCCAATGAAGCGCTCGCCGTGATCATGGAGCGGCTGGAGAAGCCCGGCGACCCCAAGGTGCGGATTCACCGGGACCCTGATATCAAGCCCGAGCAATATCCTGAGATCCTCGACGGTGCCGAGATCGCGATCGTGGACCACACCGCGCTGCCAACCGAGGTCGCGAAGAAGTGCGCAGGCCTCAAGCACGTCGTATTCCTCGGCACCGGCGCGCGCAGCTACATGAACCCGGAGGAACTCGCCGAGCTCGGCATCTCCGTGCATCTGATCAAGGGCTATGGCGATACGGCCGTCGCGGAGTCGGCGATCGCGCTGATGTGGTCCTCCGCGCGCGTCATCACGATGATGGACCGCGAGATGCGCGCCGGTAACTGGCTGCGCGAGGACGGTATGCAGCTCACCGGCAAGACGCTGGGCCTGATCGGCTTCGGCGGTATCGCCGCCGAAGTCGCGCGCATTGCGTCCGGCAGCGGCATGAAGGTGATCGCCTGGAACCGCTCGCCGAAGACCCATCCCGGCATCGAGTTCACCGATCTCGACACGTTGTTGGCGCGGAGCGACGTCGTGTCGCTGCACCTGCTGCTCAACGACGAGACGCGCGGCATGATCACGCGCGAAAAGATCGCGAAGATGAAACCGGGCGTCGTCTTCATCAACACCGCGCGCGGTGCCATCGTCGACGAACAGGCGATGATCGATGCGTTGAAGTCGGGCCACATCCGCCATGCTGGCCTCGACGTCTTCAACATCGAGCCGCTGCCCGCGGATCATCCACTGACCAAGATTCCGAACGTGACGCTGTCGGCGCATTCGGCGTTTCGGACGCCGGAAGCCAGCGAGAACCTGATTGAGGCGGCATGGATCCATTGCCGCCGGATCGTGAAAGGATAAGAGCAACAACAATGGCCGACTATCGCACCATCAAGGCAGAGCCGCTCACCAACGCCATCCGCGCCATCGTCAAGGCCGGGGGCTCCTCCGACCGTGAAGCCGAACTCGTATCCACCAATCTCGTCGAGGCCAACCTCAAGGGACATGATTCCCACGGCGTCGGCATGATCCCGCGTTATGTCTCGAGCGTCGTCAACGGCGGCCTGGCGGTGAACGCTCACGTCAAGACCGTGCTCGACACCGGTCCGCTTCTCACCCTCGACGGTCTCACCGGCTACGGCCAGGTGATCGGCCATGAAGCGATGGAGCTGGCGGCAGAGCGCGCCAAGCAGAACGGCGTCTGCCTCGTCGGCCTTTCCAACGCGCACCACATCGGCCGCATCGGCCACTGGGCCGAGCAGTGCATCGACCACGGGCTGGTCTCGATCCATTTCGTCAACGTGATCTCGCGCCCGATCGTGGCGCCCTGGGGCGGCAGCGATCCGCGCCACGGCACCAACCCGTTCTGTGTCGGCATCCCGCGCCGCGGCAAGGAGCCGATCGTGCTCGACTTCGCCACCAGCCGGATCGCGCAGGGCAAGACCCGCGTCGCTCACAACAAGGGCGTCGAACTCGAGCCCGGCACCATCATCGACAACGAAGGTAAGCCCACCGTCAATCCGCGCTACACCGTGATCCCGCCGTATGGCGCCATCTTGCCGTTCGGCGAGCACAAGGGTTCGGGGCTCGCGTTGGTGTGCGAAATCCTCGGCGGCGCGCTCTCCGGCGGGCAGGTGGTCAAGGGCCCGTCCGACGGCAAGTACAACGTCCTCAACGGCATGCTCTCGATCGTCATTGATCCGGGCAAGCTCGGCACAGGCGAGAACCTGGCAAGTGAAGTCGAGAGTTTTGTTGCCTGGCACACCGGCTCGCCTCCCGGCCCCGGCGTCGAGAAAGTGAAGATTGCCGGCGAGCCCGAGCGCGAGACCAAGAAGAAGCGCCTTGCCGAAGGCATTCCGGTCGATCCGACCACCTGGCAGGAAATTTTGGAAGCCGGGAAGAAGTTCGGGCTGGATCAGGCGGCGATCGAGAAGATCGCGGGCTGAACGAGAACGAAGCAACCACAAACGGTGTCGTCCCGGACAAGCGAAGTGCAGATCCGGGACCCATATGTCGCAGCAGGCGTTTGGCGAAGACAGGCAATGACCTTCTCGCGCAGCAACAACGGCTGCGGCGTATGGGTCCCGCCTTTCGCCGGGACGACACCGTGATCTGTTGCGCGAACGTGCCTAGTCCACCATATCCGCGACGGCCTTGCCGCACGCCGTGGTGTCGGCATTGCCACCGAGGTCCTTGGTGCGCAGCGTGCGTTCGGCCAGCGTGCGCTCGATCGCATCGACGATCGACTTGCCGGCAACCTTCTCGCCGAGATGATCCAGCATCATCGCGCCCGACCAGATCGCACCGATCGGGTTCGCGATGCCCTGCCCTGCGATGTCGGGCGCCGAGCCGTGCACCGGCTCGAACACCGAGGGGAAATCGCCCTCGGGATTGATGTTGCCCGATGGCGCGATGCCGATCGTGCCGGTGCAGGCGGGACCCAGATCGGACAGGATGTCGCCGAACAGGTTGGAGCCGACCACGACGTCGAACCAGTCCGGATGCAGCACGAAGTTCGCGGTGAGAATGTCGATGTGGTACTTGTCCCACTTCACGCCCGGAAACTTCTTGGCCATCGCCTCCACGCGCTCATCCCAATAGGGCATGGTGATGGAGATGCCGTTGGACTTGGTCGCCGAGGTCAGGTGCTTCTTCGGCCGCGACTGCGCGAGCTCGAAGGCGAATTTCAGGATACGATCGACGCCGGTGCGGGTCATCACCGTCTGCTGCGTCACGAACTCGCGGTCGGTGTCGGGGAACATGCGTCCGCCGACGGAGGAATATTCGCCTTCGGTGTTCTCGCGCACCACCCAGAAATCGATGTCACCGGGCTTGCGGCCCGCCAGCGGCGACGGCACGCCGGGCATCAGCCGCACCGGGCGCAGGTTCACATATTGATCGAACTCGCGACGGAACTTGATCAGCGAGCCCCACAGCGAGACGTGATCCGGAATCTTGGCGGGCCAGCCGACCGCGCCGAAATAGATCGCGTCGTGCTTGCCGATCTTTTCCTTCCAATCATCCGGCATCATCTGCCCGTGCTTCTCGTAATAATCCCAGGACGAGAAGTCGAAATGATCGAAATGCAGGGACACGCCGTGCTTCTTGGCCGCCGTCTCCAAAACGCGCAGGCCCTCGGGCATCACTTCCTTGCCGATGCCATCGCCGGGGATGACTGCGATCCGGTATTGTTTCTTGCTCATCGAGAACGTCCCTTTTTGGTCCGGCAGCCGCCGTCTTTTTGACCGCACTGCAATGGACCAAACTCGGCGGCAGTGCAACGCTGCACTGCAATGTTGACCATGGCGCAGCCGACCGCCTACTGATTTCATTCAGTTCCCACCGAGCGAGTACACTCCATGGATCTGCATCTGCGTGGCAAGCGCGTCCTGATCACGGGCGCGTCCAAGGGCATCGGCGCAGCCGCCGCCGAAGCGTTTGCCGAGGAAGGCGCTCATCTCCTGCTCGCCGCCCGCAACGGCGATCAGCTCAAGGCGCTGGCTGACCGGCTGCGCTCGGCGCACCAGATCGACGCTGCGACCAGCATCGTGGATTTGCGCAAGGCCGAGGACATCGCCCGGCTCGCCAAGGAAGCTGCCGATATCGACGTGCTCGTCAACAATGCCGGCGACATCCCCGGCGGCTCGATCGACAAGATCGATGAAGCCACCTGGCGCCACGCCTGGGAATTGAAAGTGTTCGGTTACATCAACCTGACGCGGCAGATCTACGCGCAGATGAAGGCCAAAGGCGGCGGCGTCATCGTCAACGACATCGGTGCGGCCGGCGAAAAATTCGACGCCAATTACATCTGCGGCAGCGCCGGCAATGCCGCGCTGATGGCTTTCACCCGCGCGCTCGGCGGAAAAAGCCTCGCCGACAACATCCGCGTGGTCGGCATCAATCCGGGCCCGGTCGGCACCGACCGCCACGTCACGCTGCTGAAGACGCGGGCAAAGCACCAGTTCGGCGATGAGAACCGTTACAAGGAATTCCAGAAGGGCCTGCCGCTCGGCCGCCCCGCGCATGCGCGCGAGATCGGCGACCTCATGGCCTTCCTCGCGTCGGATCGCGCCGGCTACACATCCGGCGTGATCTACACGGTCGACGGCGGCATCAGCGCCGGATGGGGTTAGACTTTTCTGTCGAAGCGAACCAAGAGTAGCCTTAGGAGCAAAATAGTTGTCTCAAGACCTGATCCGCGAAACCGCCTGCACCGTCGTCGACAAGCTGCGCTCCGGCGACGTTTCTCCCCTCGAGCTGCTCGACGTGGTGGAGAAGCGCATCGGCGAGGTCGACGGCAAGGTCAACGCGCTGCCGACACTGTGCTTCGATCGCGCGCGGACCAATGCGAAAGCGCTGATGCAGAAGCCGGCCGGTGCACGCGGGCTGCTCGCGGGTCTGCCGCTGCCGATCAAGGACCTGACCGACGTCGCCGGCGTGTTGAACACCCAGGGCTCGCCGATCTTCAAGGATAACATTTCCGCGACGTCCGACCTCATGGTCGAGAATCTCGAGGCCAATGGCGCGGTCGTCTACGCAAAATCCAACACGCCGGAATTCGGCGCCGGCGCCAACACCTTCAACGAGGTGTTCGGTGCGACGCTCAATCCCTGGGATACGTCCAGGTCGGCGGCCGGCTCTTCCGGCGGCGCAGCGGTGGCACTCGCCACCGGCATGGCCTGGCTGGCACAGGGCTCCGACATGGGCGGCTCCTTGCGCAGCCCCGCAGCCTTCTGCGGCGTCGTCGGCATGCGGCCGAGCATCGGTCGCGTCGCGCATACCCCGAAATCGGGTATCGACCGCAATCTCGGCGTGGTCGGTCCGATGGCGCGCAATGTCGAGGATCTCGCATTGCTGCTCGACGCCATGAGCGGCGACTATGCCGACGATCCGCTGTCGCTGCCGGCGCCCACGACCTCCTTCCTGTCGGCGGCACAGTCGGGCAGGAAGCCCAAGCGCATCGCCTATTCGCCCGATCTCGGCATCACGCCGGTTGATCCCGAGGTCAAGGCGATCACGCGCAAGGCGGCGGAACGCTTCGCGGAAGCCGGCGCCATCGTCGAGGAGGCGCATCCCGACTGGCGCGAAGCGCACGAATGCTTCCACGTGCTGCGCGCCTTCGACTTCGCGATCACCAAGGCCAATCTGCTGCGCACCAAGCGCGACCTGCTCAAGCCCGAGGTGATCTGGAACATCGAGGAGGGCCTCAAGCTCACGGTCGAGCAGCTCGCTCGTGCCGAAGCCCAGCGCGTCGGCATGACCGCACGCGCGATCGAATTCTTCAAGACCTACGATCTGCTGCTGACGCCGACGACGATCGTGCCGCCCTTCCCGATCGAGAACCGTTATGTCGCGGAATGCGCCGGCAAGAGATTCGAGAACTACGTCGAATGGCTCGGCATCGTCTACGCCATCACGCTGGCCTGCTGCCCATCACTGTCGCTGCCCTGCGGCTTCACGGCTTCCGGTTTGCCGGTCGGCGTGCAGGTCGTCGGCGCGCCGCGCGCGGATGCGCAGGTGCTCGCCGGCGCGAAGGTGCTGGAGGATATTCTCGGCCTGCGCGGGACGACGCCGATCGACCCGAAGATCAAGGCATGATGCGGGCCGCACCGGGGGACCTTAGCTGTTCCCCGGTGCCGGCACATTCGCCATCAGGCCGCCTCTGCGCGGCCCGTTACCAAGACCTCGGCGCCCCGGTCAGATCTTAATCGTTGGCTTTCGGGCCGCCGTGATACTGATGCGCGTCGTAGCCCGCATCCTCCGTCATAGCCGCGTGGGCCATGAAGCCCGGATGGGGCTGTGACATCCGGGCGGTCGCTTCCGACGCGATGGATGCGTGATGCACCACGTCGCGGGCAGCGGCAGCGGAGCAGAGCGCGACCAGAATGGCCGACGCGGCGAGAACAGATTTCATCATGATTTGACGTGCCTCGTGTTGAAGCCCACCAGCAAATTAAAGGTGGAGTTCGCCACGTAGGATTCCCAGTCTGGATTTGGGCTCCTGCTATAGGCGCGGCATAAGCATCGTGCTCCCGGTTTACCTCGAGGCGGATTGGGCCTCCAGGCCGCGGCTATAGCGCGACATCGCGAAGCAGAACACGAAATAGATCGCGGCGACAAAGATGTAGACCTCGACCGAAAACTGTTGCCAGGCCGGATCGATGATCGCGGTCTTGGCCGTGGTGAGCAGGTCGAAGATGCCGATGATCAGCACCAGGCTGGTATCCTTGAAAAAGGCGATGAAGGTGTTGACCAGCGGCGGGATGACGTGGCGGATCGCCTGCGGCAGGACGACCAGCCGGTGCTTGCGCCAGTAGGACAGCCCCAGCGCGTCAGCGGCCTCATATTGCCCGCGCGGCACGGCCTGGAGGCCACCACGGATGACCTCGGCAAGATAGGCGCCCGCGAAGAGAATGATCGCGATCTGCGCACGCAACAGCTTGTCGATGTTGAATCCAGCCGGCATGAACAGCGGAAACATCACGCTCGCCATGAACAGCAGGCTGACCAGCGGCACACCGCGGATCAGTTCGACATAGAGCACGCTCAGCGAGCGGATCGCCGGCAGCTTTGAGCGCCGGCCGAGCGCGACCAGAATGCCGAGCGGGAAGCCGAACGCCAATCCGAACGTCGCCAGGATCAGCGTCACCGGCAGCCCGCCCCAGCGGTCCTGCGAGACGAAGGACAGCCCGAACACGCCGCCCCACATCAGGACGCTGATCAGCGCCAGCGCGCCGATCCAGAGGTAAGCCAATTCCCGCCGCCATAGCGCGCGGCGCGTCGAGAGAAAGAACAGCGCAATGAACAGCACGACGGACAGCGCCGGCCGCCATTGCTCGTCGAACGGATAGGTGCCGAACAGGATGAAGCGGTACTTCTCGGGAATGATGGCCCAGCAGGCGCCGAGGCCGCGCACGGCCTTGCAGGCGCTGGAATCGTTGGCCGACGTGAGCCAGACCGCGTTCGCAATGCCCCACTGCACGAAGCTGACCACGCCTTTCGTCAGCACCGCCAGCAGAACGACCGTCATGATGCCGTTGGGGATCGACGAGAACAGATTGGTGCGTAGCCAGCGCAGCACCGGATTGCCGATTTGCGGACGGCGGGCGGCGCGCGGCAGGTCGGGCATGTCGGTGATCGCCGTCATGCTCAGCGCTCCGCCAGCGCAATGCGCGCATTGTACCAGTTCATGAAGAAGCTGATGCCGAGGCTGATGGTGAGGAACACCGCCATGATCAGCGAGATCGCCTCGATCGCCTGCCCGGTCTGGTTCAGCGTGGTGTTGGCGATCGAGACCACGTCCTGATAGCCGATCGCGACCGCGAGCGAAGAGTTCTTGGTCAGGTTGAGATACTGGCTCGTCATCGGCGGCACGATCACGCGCAGCGCCTGCGGCAGGATGATCTGCCGTAGCATGAAGCTGCGGCGCAGACCGAGCGCGCTGGCAGCATCCCACTGCCCGCGCGGCACCGACTGGATGCCGCTGCGTACGATCTCGGCGATGAAAGCCGAGGTGTAAGTCACAAGCGCGATCAGCAGCGCGAAATATTCCGGCGCGAGCGTCAACCCGCCGACGAAGTTGAAGCCGCGCAGCTGGGGCCATTCGATCGTCCAGGACACGCGGAGCGCCACCGATACCGCCGTCGGCAGAGCGACGACGAGGCCAACCGCAAACGGCCAGGCCGGCCGCGGCTTGCCGTCCCGCATCTGTTGCGCGATCAGCCATCGCCTGATCAGAAAGAACGCGGCGAGCCCGAGCGCGGCCGTGCCGAGCACCCAGAGCTGCGGCGAGCCCACCGGGATCGCCGGCAGGATCAGTCCGCGATTGGACAGGAAAACGCCGTCGACCGGCCGCCACGCGGCGCGCGCCGCCGGCAACGCCTGCATCAGCACGTACCAGAACAATAGCTGAAGCAGCAGCGGAATGTCGCGCAGGACCTCGACATAGACGGCGGCAAGCCGCGACAGCAGCCAGTTCGCCGACAACCGCGAGATCCCGATCAGCGTCCCCAGAATGGTCGCAAGCACGATGCCGATCACAGCGACACGCAGGGTGTTGGCGACGCCGACAACGAAGGCCCAGAGGTAGCTGTCCCTCGGACTGTAGGCGAGCAGGCTGTCGGCAATCGGCATGCCCGCTTCGCGGCCGAGAAATGCAAAGCCGGTGGTGATGCGGCGCGCCGAGAGGTTGGTGACCGTGTTGGACCAGAGGAAGACGATGACGGCGACCGCGATGCCGACCACCAGCACCTGCCAGAACAGGCCCTTCAGTTCGTTCGGCCCGAGCGCGCCGAAAAAGCTGCGGCGCGGCGGCGGCCTGGGGTCATCTGAGGTCACGGCACAAAAATCCTTCCTGAAAACAGCGATTTCCGGCGGCGCGCGTCAACTGTTGCACCAATCCAAGAACCGTGCAACAAATGTTTCATGGCCGAGCCCGCAAAATCCTCGCCCCTGAGCGAACTGCGCATTGCGTTGCCATCGCTCCCCCTGCGCTTGCAGGAGGTCGGGCGTTTTGTCGCGGCCAACGATTACGATGCCACCACCCGTTCGATGCGCGACCTCGCGGCCGAGGCCGGTGCCGATCCCGCCGCATTCACGCGCCTTGCCAAGGCGATCGGCTATTCCGGCTGGGACGCATTGCGCGCGGCGCTCACCGAGGCACGGCGGCCGTCGCAGATCTCGCCCTTTTCGGCGCGCGCCAAAGGCCGCCGCCACGGCCCGAACGCGGACGTCACGCTCATCACCGACAAGCTCGAAGCCGAAGCTGCGGGTCTGCCACGTATCTCCGCCCACGCGATCGCGGATGCGGCCCGCACGCTGCACGATGCAAAGCGGATCTGGATCACCGGCTATCGCAGCTGCCGCAGCGTCGCGGAATTGCTCAACTACGAGCTCCGGCTATTCCGGCCCGAACAGGTGCAGATCGTCGGCAGCTCCGGCCCTGACGATCTCGATCTCGGCGCCTTCCGCCCCGGCGAGGCCGTGATCGTCATCGGCTTCATGCCCTACACCAACGCCAGCGTCCGGGTCGCGCAAGCCGCCTATCGCGCCGGCGCAACGCTGATCGCGATCGCCGACAGCGTGGCCGCGCCGATGGCCGAGGGGGCCGACCACGTTCTGCTGTTCGAAGCGGCCTCCTCGCCCGGTTTCTTTCCGAGCCTCACCGGCGCGCTCGCGATCGCGCAGTCGCTCGCCGCAGTGACGTTCTCACTGGGCGGCAGCGCCGCCAAGAAGCGGCTCCAGGACACCGAGGCACGGCTCGCCACGGCTTCCACCTACGTTTCAGAGAAAGGTTGATCCATGAGCACCCGAACCAGCCGCGTGCTGCACCGCTCGTTGCGTGAGACTCCGCCCAAGGCGATCGGCGGCGAAGGCGTCTATCTGTTTGCCGAGGACGGCCGCCGCGTCATCGACGCCTCCGGCGGCGCGGCCGTCTCCTGTCTCGGTCATCAGCATCCGCGCGTGATCGCGGCGATGGCGAAGCAGGCTTCGACGCTCGCTTACGCCCACACCGCCTTCTTCTCCTCCGATCCGGCCGAGCAGCTTGCCGAAACGCTGGTTGGCCACGAGCCCGGCGGTCTCGCCTACGCCTATTTCGTCAGCGGCGGATCGGAGGCGATCGAAGCCAGCATCAAGCTCGCACGGCAATATTTCATCGAGCGCGGTGAGCCGCAGCGGCAGCATTTCATCGCACGGCGGCAGAGCTATCACGGCAACACGCTCGGTGCGCTCGCGGCCGGTGGTAATGCCTGGCGCCGCGCGCCCTACGCACCGCTGCTCTCGGCCGCATTCAGCCACGTGACGCCGGCGTTTGCCTATCATGAGAAGCACGACGGCGAGTCCGACGCGCAATTCGTGGCGCGCCTCGCTGCGGAGCTCGAAGCCGAGTTTCAGCGGCTCGGCCCCAACACCGTCGCGGCGTTCCTCGCCGAGCCGGTCGTTGGCGCCACCGCCGGTGCGGTGACGGCACCGGACGGCTACTTCAAGGCCGTGCGAGAGATCTGCGACCGGCACGGCGCGCTTCTCATCCTCGATGAGGTCATGTGCGGCATGGGCCGCACCGGCACGACGCATGCATGGCAACAGGAAGGCGTCGCCCCCGATATCCAGGCGATCGCAAAGGGGCTTGGCGGCGGTTACCAGCCGATCGGCGCCATGCTTGCGAGCGGCAAGATCATCGACACCATTCGCTCGGGCTCGGGCGCGTTCCAGCACGGTCACACCTATCTCGCCCACCCCCTCGCCTGCGCGGCCGCGCTCGCGGTGCAGGACGTGATCCGGGAGGACAATCTGCTCGAGCAGATCAAGCAGCGCGGCAAGCAGCTCGAGCATCGGCTGACCGAGCGCTTCGGCAATCACCGCCATGTCGGAGATATCAGGGGCCGCGGGCTGTTCTGGGCAATCGAGCTCGTCGCAGATCGTGCCAGCCGCACCTCGTTCGACCCGGCGCTCAAGCTCAACCAGAAAATCAAGACGGAAGCCTTCGCCAACGGGCTCGGCTGCTATCCGGGCGGCGGCACCGTGGACGGCGTCCGTGGCGACCATGTGCTGCTGGCGCCGCCCTATATCGCTTCGGCAGACGAGATCGACCAGATCGTCGACAAGCTCGGCACAGCCGTCGACAACGTGTTGCGTAGTGTCAATCACTGAGGGGAGAGTATCATGATGAGGAACGTGGTTATCGCAGCGGGCGTGCTCGCGGCATCGACGATTGCGGCGTCGGCGGCGACGCTCGACACCGTGAAAAGCCGCGGCACGCTGGTGTGCGGCGTCAGCGCGGGCTTTGCCGGCTTCTCCGCGCCGGACTCGCAGGGCAATTACAAGGGCCTCGATGTCGATTATTGCCGTGCACTCGCGGCCGGCGTGCTCGGCGACCCCAACAAGGTGCGTTACGTCTCGTTGACCGCGCAGAACCGTTTCACTGCGCTGCAATCGGGTGAGATCGACGTGCTCTACCGCAACTCCACGCAGACTTATCTGCGCGGCGTCACGCTGGGCCTGCGGCAGGGACCGATCAACTTCTACGACGGCCAGGGCTTCGTCGTGAAGAAGGACCTCGGCGTGAAGGAGCTGAAGGACCTCAAGGGCGCTACCGTTTGCGTCGCGCAGGGCACGACCCATGAGGTCACGCTGGGCGATTACGGCCGCGCCAACGGCATCGACTGGAAGCCGCTGGTATTCGACCGCGTCGACACCATGTACCAGACATTCTTCGGCGGCCGCTGCGATGCCATGACCCAGGACGCCTCCGCGCTCGCCGGCGCCGTGACGACCGCCGCACCGAACCCGGCCGATTACGTCGTGCTGCCAACGACCATCAGCAAGGAGCCGCTCGGACCCTTCACCCGCAATGGCGACGAGGTCTGGAGCGACATCATCACCTGGCTGCATTACGGCCTGATCGAAGCCGAGGAGCTTGGCGTCACCCAGGCCAATGTCGACGAAATGACGAAGTCGCAGACGCCCGCGATCCAGCGCCTGCTCGGCGCCTCCGGCGATCTCGGCTCGCGGCTCGGTCTCGACAACAAATGGCTGGTCACGGCGCTCAAGGCCACCGGCAATTACGGCGAGATCTACGAGCGCAATGTCGGCAAGGCGAGCCCGCTCAAACTCGAGCGCGGCCTCAACGGCCTCTGGAGCAAGGGCGGCTTGATGTACGCCGTGCCGTTCAAGTAAACGATGCTTCACCTCTCCCCGCTTGCGGGGAGAGGTCGGATTGCCCCGGCGATGCGAAGCATCGTCCGGCAGCAATCCGGGTGAGGGGCAGCCTCCGCGCATCCAACCCTCACCGTCCTCGCGGAGACTCCCCCTCACCGTAGCCGATGCGTCGCATCGGCGTTCTTGTTCACCAACGGCGGCTGCAGGCCGCCTATGCCCTCTCCCCGCAAGCGGGGCGAGGGAGAAGAGACATCCCATGCGCATCGCCCTGATCCACGCCCTCAAGCACTCCATCGCCCCGATCGAGGCGGCGTTCGCGCAGGCGTGGCCGGAGGCCCGGCTGATGAACCTGCTCGACGACAGCCTGTCGGCGGATCTCGCGCGCGACGGCAAGCTCACCGATGCCATGACCAAGCGCTTTCTTGCGCTCGGCGACTATGCGGCCGCGACCGGCGCGAATGCGATCCTGTTCACCTGCTCGGCCTTCGGCCCCTGCATCGAGGCCGTCGCGCGGGCGCATGCGCCGATGCCGGTGCTGAAGCCGAACGAAGCCATGATCGAACGGGCCGTGACGATGGGCAAGAAGATCGGCCTGCTCTCGACCTTTCCGCCGACGCTGGTTTCGATGCCGCCGGAATTTCCGGCCTCCGCCCACATCGTGCCAAAACTTGCCGACGGTGCGCTGGCCGCACTCGACCGCGGCGACCGCGCCACGCATGACCGGCTGATCGTCGAGGCGTCAAAGGACCTTCGCGATTGCGACGTCATCGCGCTGGCGCAATTCAGCATCGCGGCAACCGCGCCGCTCGTCGCGGAAGCGACCGGCCGCCCCGTCGTGACGACGCCGGACAGCGCGGTCGAAAAGCTGATGAAGCTGCTGAAAGCGAAAGGTTAAGCGCCGGCCTTCTTGCGACGCTGCGCGTCCTTGATCGCGACGGCGAGCGCAGCCTTGGTCTCGTTCACGAAATCCTCGACCAGTTCCTCGCGCGTGGCGTGGGCCGCCTCGCCGGTGAACAGACCCTGCTCGGCCAGCATCACCACGCCGTGCAGCGCGGCCCAGATCTTGAGGGCCTGCCGCTCGCGCAAATAGCCGACCGCAGGCGCTTCCAGTGCTTCGATGACCAGCGCAAACGTCTCGCGGGTGGCCTCGTGCAGCTCGCTGTCCTTGGCTGCGCAGGACACCGTGCGCGAGGCAAACATCAACCGATAGATGCCGTTGCGGCGCAGGCCGAAATCGAGCGTCGCCTGCGCCAGCCGCGACAGCTTTGATTGCTTCGACGGCTTCGCCATCGCCTCCCGAAGAAGCGTGCTGAGCTGCCGGAACGCCTCCGCCGTCACGGCGGCGAGCAATGCCTCGCGGTCAGCAAAATGACGGTACGGCGCCGGTTGCGACACACCGAGCTGCTTGGCCAGCGCCTTGATGCTGATCGCTTCCGCCCCGCCCTGCTCCGCCTCGCGTAACGCAGCCTTGATCAAGGCGTCGCGGAGATCGCCATGGTGGTAGGTATTCTCGGGCTTGCGAGCGAGTTGTGAACGCATGTTACGGCGGAGCCTATAAGTTTGCGCTTGACAGGGGAAGCTTGTCGCGAATGTAATAGCATATAACTTAGAATAAGCGGCAAATGTCGCAGACAACATTGACAAGAGGAACGCGCCGGCCTTCGGGCCACGCGCATACGACCGAGGGAGCCGCAATGGCAGAACGACTGAGAGTTCACGTCGATCCCGACAAATGCCAGGGCCACGCGCGTTGCAAGGCGTTGGCGCCGGAGCTGTTCGAGCTCGACGAATACGGCAATGCCCATGCGGCCGGAGACGGCACGGTTCCACCGGGCCTCGAAGACAAGGCCTGGCTTGCCAAATCCAACTGCCCGGAAATCGCGATCGATGTGATCGAGGAGTAGCGCGGCCTGCCCGCGTTCCCCGTGCCTTCAGCGAACACGAGCCCCAAGAAACATTCGAGGGATTTTTTGTCATGTCCGACGTGAGCGAGCCCACAGCCCATCCGCCCGTGACCGACTGGGTCAACGATTTCGACCACACCGATCCGCAATGGACGGATGATCCCTTCCCGATCTGGGAAGAGCTGCGCGCCGCGAGCCCGGTCGTGCACACCGAGCGCTTCCTCGGCTGCTATATGCCGACGACCTATGAGGCCGTGCGCGAAATCGCCAACGACACCGAGCATTTTTCGTCGCGCCGCATCATCGTCCGCGACGTCCGACCCGAGGTCGCCAGGAATGCGGCACCGCCGATCACCTCCGACCCGCCCGTGCACAAGCCGGCCAAGCAATTGCTGCTGCCGCCCTTCACCCCGGATGCGATGAAGAAGCTCGAGCCGCGGATGCGCGCGATCTGCAACGAGCTGATCGACGGGTTCATCGCCGACGGCAAGGTCGATGCCGCAGCGCAATACAGCAAATACATCCCGGTTCAGGCCATCGCGCACATGCTCGGCATTCCCGAGAGCGACAGCGATCTCTTCATCAACTGGATCCATATGATCCTGGAGCTTGGGATCAAGGACGAGAACAAGCTGCTCCAGGCCGTGCAGGAGATGAGCGCCTATTTCAGGACGCATATCGAGGAGCGGAGGTCGAAGCCGACTGACGACCTGATCTCATATTTGATGAATGCCAAGGACAAGGAAGGCCAGCCGCTGGAGGAGTCGCACGTGCTGGGCTCGCTGCGGCTGCTCCTGATTGCCGGCATCGACACGACCTGGAGCGCGATCGGCTCCTCGCTCTGGCATCTCGCCCGGACGCCGGCCGACCGCGAGCGCTTGATCGCCGAGCCTGGGTTGATCCCGATCGCCGTGGAGGAGCTGCTGCGGGCCTATTCGCCGGTGACCATGGCGCGCGAGGTGGTCAAGGAGACCACCGTCTCGGGCTGCCCGGTCAAAGCGGGCAACATGGTGCTGCTGTCCTTCCCGGCCGCCAATCGCGACCCGAAGATGTTTCCGGATGCTGACAAGGTCGTGATCGACCGGCGGGAGAACCGCCACGCCGCCTTCGGCCTCGGCATCCACCGCTGCGTCGGTTCCAATCTGGCGCGGATGGAGATGCAGGTGGCGCTGGAGGAATGGCTGAAGCGGATTCCTGACTTCCGGCTCGACCCGGCAGGCACCGTGACCTGGTCGCAGGGCACGGTCAGGGGCCCCCGCCAGTTGCCATTTTTGCTTGGAAAGGCGATGTAGGCTCCCAGACAAAGGATTTCTGGGAGGCCGGACGTGACAGAGCAAGCAATCAAACCGGCCTCCGACCACATCGACATCGCCGACGCCGAGCGCCGGATCAAGGCGATCCTGATCGGCTCGATCGGCAACCTCGTCGAATGGTACGATTTCTACGCCTATACGGCGTTCGCGCTCTATTTCGCTCCGGCGTTCTTCCCGGGCAGCGATCCCGTCGTCCAGCAGTTGAATGTCGCCGTGGTGTTCGCGGCGACCTTCCTAATGCGTCCCCTGGGCGGCTGGTTGTTCGGCTACATCGCCGACCATTTCGGCCGACGCATCTCGCTGACGCTGTCGGTCGTCTTCATGTGCTTCGGCTCGCTGATCATCGCGCTGACGCCGACCTATGCGACGATCGGCTTTGCCGCACCGGTGATCCTGGCGCTGGCCCGCGTGATCGAGGGTCTGAGCCTCGGCGGCGAGTACGGCGCCAGCGCCACCTACCTCAGCGAAGTCGCCGACCCCAAGCATCGCGGCTTCTATTCGAGCTTCCAGTACGTGACCCTGATCGGCGGCCAGCTCACCGCGATCATCGTCCTGTTGCTCCTCCAGAAGGTCTTCCTAACCCCCGACGAGCTCAAGGCCTGGGGCTGGCGTATCCCGTTCGCCATCGGCGCCGCGCTCGCGATCTTCGCCGCCGTGATGCGGCGCTATCTGCAGGAGACCGAGGCGTTCGAGGAAGCCAAGAAGGTGGTCAAGCCGACCGGCTCGATCGCCAATCTGCTGCGCTATCCGCGCGAACTGCTCCTCGTGGTCGGCCTCACCGCCGGCGGCACCGCGGCGTTCTACACCTTCACAACCTACATGCAGACCTTCGTGAAACTCTCGGTCGGGTTGACCGAGGATCAGACCACCTTCGTGATCTTCGGCTCGCTGATCTTCGCGACCATCCTTCAGCCGATCTATGGCGCAATCTCCGACAAGATCGGCCGTAAGCCGCTGTTGATCTTCTTCGGCGTCGCCGGCTCGCTCGCGACCGTCCCCCTTCTGATGACGCTGAAGGAGACCAAGTCACCCTTCATGGCCTTCATCCTGATCTGCGCCGCCTGGCTGTTCGTCGCCGGCTACACCTCGATCAACGCCGTGGTGAAAGCCGAGCTGTTCCCGACCAATGTCCGCGCGCTCGGTGTCGGCCTGCCCTACGCGATCACTGTCTCGATCTTCGGCGGCACGGCGCCGGCGATCGCGCTCTATTTCAAGAGCATCGGACACGAAGAGTGGTTCTACTATTATCTCGCGGGCGTCATCTTCCTGTCGCTGATCATCTATTCCACCATGCGTGACACCAAGCATGCCTCCGCGATGCATCGTCACGAGTAGCCGATTTACGAGCAGATCATGGTCGACGAGACGCCACCCGACAGCAAGCTGACGCGCACCAAGGCGAAATGGGCGCGCGAGGGTCGCTTTCTCACGGGCAAAGTCACACGGCCTGAGGACCAGCGGCTACCGCCCGGCCAGCATCTGACGAAAGATTGGCCGGTGCTCGATCTCGGCGTGTTGCCGCCGGTTTCGCGCGAGCGCTGGCGGCTCGATGTCTATGGCGCGATCGAGACTCCGATATTCTGGACCTATGCCGAGTTCGCCGCGCAGAAGCAGGCGCAATTTACGTCCGACATCCATTGCGTGACGACATGGTCGCGTTACGACAATGAATGGGAAGGGCTCGCGACACGCGAGCTGCTGGCAGCCTGCCAGCCGCGCGACGATGCGCGCTTCGTGGTGCTGCATTCCTATGACGGCTACACCACCAACCTCGCGCTCGAAGACTTCGCCGCCGAGGACGCGCTGCTCGCCCATAGCTGGTCCGGCCAGCCGCTGTCCGACGAGCATGGCGGCCCGGTGCGGCTTGTCGTGCCGCATCTCTATTTCTGGAAGAGCGCAAAGTGGCTTCAGGCCATCGAATTCGTCACTGAGGATGCACCCGGCTTCTGGGAAGTGCGCGGTTACCATAACCGCGGCGATCCCTGGGCCGAGCAGCGCTATTCGGCCGACTAAGGTCAAGCAAAGACAAGGGGGAGCCCATGCCGACGGAACGCTTCCAATTCACCGGCGAAGGCGGCCATCAGCTCGCGGCCGCGCTGGAGCTGCCGGATGGCGAGCCGGCCGCATACGCGCTGTTCGCGCATTGCTTCACCTGCGGCAAGGACACGCTCGCGGCCAAGCGCATCTCGGTTGCGCTAGCTGCCAAGGGCATCGCCGTGCTGCGATTCGATTTCACCGGGCTCGGCTCCAGTGAAGGCGAGTTTGCCAATTCGACCTTCTCCTCCAACGTCGCCGATCTCGTGCATGCGGCCGATCATCTCCGCACGAAACGGAAGGCGCCAACGCTCCTGATCGGGCACAGCCTGGGCGGCGCAGCGATCCTGGCGGCGGCCGGAAAGGTTCCCGAGGCAAAGGCTGTCGTAACCATCGCCGCGCCATCGGATCCGGCCCACGTTACCGGACTTTTCAAAGAGCATATTGAAAACATCCGCGCACAGGGTGAGGTCGAAGTCTCGCTCGCAGGGCGACCGTTCCGGATCAAACGCGAATTCCTCGACGACATCGCCGAGCACGAGCTGATGACTGATATCACCGGCCTGCACAAGGCGCTGCTCATCATGCAATCACCTGTCGACGACACCGTCGGCATCGACAATGCAACGAAGATTTTCGTGGCGGCGAAGCACCCCAAGAGCTTCGTCTCGCTCGACCATGCCGATCATCTGCTCACCAAGCCGGCCGACGCGCTCTACGCAGCCGACGTGATTGCGGCCTGGGCGAGTCGCTACATCGACGCGGCAACTCCTGCAAAGACGACGGATGCCGCGGACCAGCCGCGGGTGGTGGTGGTGCAGGAGACCCGCAAGAGCAAGTTCAACCAGCTCATCACGGTCGGCCCGCATCATCTTGTGGCGGACGAGCCTATCGCCGCCGGCGGCGAGGATGCCGGTCCCGGCCCCTATGACTTCCTGCTCGCCGGCCTCGGCGCCTGCACCTCCATGACCATGCGCCTCTATGCCGACCGCAAATCGCTGCCGCTCGACCGGGTCACCGTCACGCTGAAGCATTCGAAGATTTACGCCAAGGACTGCGCGGAGTGCGAAACACAGGACGGCATGCTCGACCAGATCGAGCGCGACATCGCGATCGACGGCGCGCTCGATGCCGAGCAGCGCAAGAAACTGATGGAGATCGCCGACAAGTGCCCCGTGCACCGGACGTTGACGTCGGAGATCCGCATCGTGACCAAGGCGGTGGGTTAGCGCGCTAGAAGCACGACACCATTGCCCGCAACGCCGCGCTGATCTCGCTCTCGCGCCAGGCCGCGAAGCCGAGCAGCAAGCCATGATCGCGCGGCTTGGCCAGCGCCAGGCTCGATAGCGCCCGCGTTTCAACGCCTGCGTCGACCAAGCGTTGCACCGCCGCCTGATCGGCACGGCCACGCTTGAGGCGGGCGACGAGCTGGATGCCGCCCGAGGGCGCCTCAACCGAGAGGGCCTCGCCGAGATGACGCTCCAGTCCCGCGACGAGGTGATCGCGCCGCGCGTGATAGAGCCGGCGCATCCGGCGGAGATGCGCGAGGAAATGCCCGTCCGCGATGAATTCGGCCAGCGCCTCCTGGATGTGGCTGGACGCGATCAGGCCGATGTGCCGCTGCGCAATCTCCAGAGTGCCGACCAGCGCTGGAGGGACGACGAGATAGCCGAGCCGGATATCCGACGTCATCGCCTTCGAGAACGTGCCGACATAGAACACGCGACCGTGCGCATCGAGGCCCTGCAGGGCCGGCACCGGCCGACTGTCATAGTGGAATTCGCCATCGTAATCGTCCTCGACGATCCAGGTCTTGCCGGGCCGGCTCATGCCAAGGAATTCCGTGCGGCGTGCAAGAGACATCAACCGCCCGGTCGGATGCTGATGCGATGGCGTCATGAAGATGAGTTTTGGCGCGGCTGTCCCCGGCATCCGCTGCATGCCCTGCTCGTCCAGTCTCATGCCGGTGACATGCGCCCCTGACGCAAGGAAGGCGGCTGCGGCGCCGGGATAACCGGGATCTTCGACCCAGACCTCGTCACCCGGCGTGATCAGAACGGCCGCGATCAGGGTCAGCGCGGCCTGCGCACTCGGCAGGATCAGGATCTGGTCTGCGGTCGCGCGAACGCCTCTGCTGGTCGCCAGATAGTGCGCCAGCGCCTCGCGCAGGCGCGTTCGGTTGACCGGTCCGAGCTCACGCTTGCCCGCGCGCACAGCGCTGCGGCGCAGGCAGCGCGCCCAGACCTCGTTCGGAAACTCCCGCGCATCCCCATGTCCCGGACGCAACGGCTTGAGCGGCGCCTGATAAGACATCGGCCAATCCGTCTGCCTGAGCTTCGATGCCCAGGGCGAGAGCTGCGGCTTGGCGGAGCGAATGCCGGATGCAGTCGCGGCCGACCCTTCGATGCGTTCCCCGCCGTCGACCGTCACCACAGGACGACGGCCGTGCGACGCCTCGAGATAACCTTCGGCGGCGAGCTGCTCGAACGCATAGGTGACGGTGTTACGGGAGACGCCGAGATCGCTCGCAAGCCGGCGGCTCGACGGCAACGCGCGGCCTTTGGCGAGCCGGCCGGTTGCGATCAGGCTTCGGAGCTGGCCGGTGAGCTGAGCCACCAGCCCGTCATCGTCGGCCCGATCTAGGTCGATCAGACCGGCGATCATGCTTTCGGAAACTGGCACCTTATTCCTTTCAGATCTGGCACTTTTTCAGGTGCCAGACGGGATGCTATCCCGCAGACCGCACAGCTTCAAGGATTCTGCGATGAACTCGTCCCTCGCCCCGCGCACGGCCATCGGCCTGTTCCTGATCGTCGTGCTGGCCTGGGGCGTGAACTGGTCGATCACCAAGCAGCTCGTGCAATTCCTTCCGCCCCTCTGGACGTCGGCGATCCGGAGCTGGATCGCGCTCGCCGGCTTGTTCGTGATCCTTGGCCTCAGCAACAATCTGGTGATCCCGGAGCGGCGCGACATTCCCGTGGTCCTGAGTGTGGCGCTGCTGCACATGACGATCTTCTCGGTCCTGGTTGCGGCCGGCGTACGCTTTCTGCCTGCGAGCAAGGC
This sequence comes from Bradyrhizobium sp. CCGUVB14, assembly GCF_024199935.1. Taxonomy (NCBI): domain Bacteria; kingdom Pseudomonadati; phylum Pseudomonadota; class Alphaproteobacteria; order Hyphomicrobiales; family Nitrobacteraceae; genus Bradyrhizobium; species Bradyrhizobium sp. CCGUVB14. The sequence goes on along the minus strand of NZ_JANADS010000001.1, from coordinate 3,567,189 downwards.
CATCGTGCTCGGTTACACCACGCCGCTCTGGGTGGCGATCGCGGCACCCTTGCTGGGAAAAGAGACCCTGACCGCACCGAAGCTCGTCGGTGCCCTACTCGGACTGATCGGGCTAGCCGTGATCCTGAACCCGACGTCGATCGACTGGACCAACGCCAACGTCGTGCTCGGCGCAGGCATGGTGATCCTGGCCGCGATCTCCTGGGCCGCGAACATCATCTATATCCGCGCGCATCGCTGGATCGCGTCCCCGCTCCAGCTTCTGATCTGGCAGGTGCTGGTGGCAACGATCATCCTGACCGGCTCGGCGTTGGTCACCGACGGCGTGCCGCACGCGGAATGGTCCTGGAAGCTTGTGTTGCTATTCCTGTATTCCGGCCTGATCGGAACAGCGCTGGCCTACTGGGCGATGTCGATGGTCAACAAGAGCATTTCGGCCCTGACCACGGCGCTCGGCACCACCGGGACGCCGCTCGTCGGTATCGCCAGCGCGGCAATATTGCTGGGTGAGCCGATCGAGATGAGCCTTGTCATTGCAGCCGCGCTGATCGTGACCGGCATTGGCCTGGCCACGCTGGGCGACCGGCTGCTGCGCCGTCAGGCCACCGCGAGCGGCTGAACGCGCAGCGCACCGCGCAGGCCTGCACTTGCCCCGAGCAGGATGCCGGCGACCGCAATGAACGAGCCTATTGCGAGCGTCGAGACGCCGGTGAGCCCCTGCCCGATCGAGCAGCCGAATGCCATCACGCCGCCGATCCCCATCAGCGCGGCACCACCGGCCGAGCGCAGCATATGGCGTGGCGATGAATAGCCTTCGAGATGGAAGCGGCCCGTCGCGAGCGCCGTCACCAGACTGCCGGAGAAGACACCGGCCACCGTTGCGATGCCGAAGTTGAGCGTCAGGCCGGTCGACAGCATCGCGTATTGCAGGCTGTCGGCGATCGGCGCGATGAAAGTGAGCGACGTCACCGGGACCGGATTGAAATCATCGGCGCCGAGATAGCCGGTGGCGTACCAGCCGCCGGCGACGAGAAGGCCGACGATGACGCCCGCCGCAATCTGGCCCGGCGAACGGCGAAACGCCGGATGGGCGAAAGCAAACAGGATCAACGCAATGATGATCGCGGCAGCGGCCAGCGCGCGCCCAACGGCTTCGCTGAGACCAAGCATCGCGAGCAGTGTGGGCAGCGAATTGGCGCTGAACGTCGCTTGGGAAGCCTGAACCAGCGCAATACGTGCCGGCGCAATCAAACCCTTCAGCGTCATCTGCGCCGCAATGGCGAGCACGATCACGACGACGAAGGAGCGAAGATTGCCGCGCCCGAGCAGCACCAGTGCGCGCGAGCCGCAGCCGTTCGAGAGCACCATGCCGTAGCCGAACAGGAGGCCGCCGAGAAACAGCACCGGCGCCGAGAAGGTTGCCTGCAGGTAGATCGATTTGCCGAGATCGACCATGCCTTTGCCGGCGAGGAATTGGCTCGCGGCGACCGCAACGGCAATTGCCAACGCATAACTCCGAACCAGCCGCCCGTCCCCCTCCGCCAGCCACCCGCGCATGCTGCTCATCAGGCAGAAGCCGCTGAGCAGGCCGACGGAGCCATAGATGAGGCCGATGACGAGGCCGGCGAGGATGACGAGTTGGGTGGATGACTCCATGATTACGGCTTCAGGATCACGCGATCCCGCGAGGAGCCGGCGACCGCGACGTAGGCCTCCCTGGCGCGTTCGAGCGGATAGACCGCATTCGCCTTGATCGGGAACGGTTTGAGGTGACCGCTCGCAAAGCCCGGACCGAGATCGCGCAGCACGCCGCCCGTCGCGATCGACGACAGGCCCAGCGTGTCGATGCCGACATAGGTGTGCTGGCCCCGATAGAATTCGAGGATGTTGAACTGCACGATGCGGTCGATCGCGGCGATCAGGATCTGGCGGCCACGAAGCGCGAGCGACTTGTGCGCGGCCTGGAAGTAGGGATCGCCGACCGTATTGAAGACAATGTCGGCGCCCTTGCCGCCGGTCAGTTCGCGCACGCGTGTGGCGACATCGATTGCGGAGGCGTCGATCACCTCGATCGGCGCGTTGCTATGGCCTTCATAGGCTTCCGCCTTGCGTACCACACCGATCACACGCGCGCCTTGCCAGGTCGCGATCTGCACCGCTGATTGCCCGACCTTGCCGTTGACGCCGAACACCATCACCGTCTCGCCGGGCTTCGGAATGCCGGCGCGACGAAAGCCTTCCATCGCGGTGACGAAGGGCACGCCGATGCCGGCAGCTTCCTCCCATGACACCGTCTTCGGCTTCTCCACCACGGCGTCAGCTTCGACGACGAGATGGCTCGCATGGGTGCCGTCGCGGCGGATGCCGAGATCGCCGGAGGAGCCGAACACTTCGCGCCCCATCGTGCCGGCCGGCCCGTCAATCACCACGCCGGCGTAGTCACGACCTGGCGTCCGCGGGAACACGGCATAGGGCATCAGCCCCGTGGCAGCCTTGACGTCGGAAGGATTGACGGCGGCGGCCTTGACCTCGATCAGGAGATCGTTCGGGCCGCGCGTGAGCGTATGACGCTCGACGCCCGGCGAAATCGCAGCGGCGTTTTCGGCCTTGGCATTGAGGCGGACACAGCGCGCCTCGACGGTTTTTGTATCGGCTGGCGACATGGAAAAGACCCGCGATTTCTCGCGGGCCTTGTCGCCTTTGGGGGCGGTCAAGTCAACCGCCTCCCCTCATCTGAGGCGCCTGCGAAGCAGGCGTCTCGAAGGATGCAGGCCCCGCAGCAGCCGGGCCTGCATGGTTCGAGACGGCGCACCGCGCCTCCTCACCATGAGGGTGGAGACTTAATCCTTCGGCCGCTTGTCGTAGAGCCGTTTGGCCTTTCCGAGCGAGCGCTCCAGCGTCGCGGGCGCGACCACCTGCACCTTCGAGCTGATGCCGATCGTGTTCTTGATGTGGGTCGAGATTCGCTCGGCGTGGTCGACGAGGCCTCTGCCATCCCAGCTTTCGGGGCGTGCCTCGGCGATGATGGTCAGCTCGTCCATGCGGCCTTCGCGGGTCAGTTCGAGGATGAAGTGCCCGCCGCACCAGTCGGTGGCCAGCAGCACCTCCTCGATCTGGGTCGGGAACAGGTTGACACCCCGCAGGATGATCATGTCGTCCGAGCGGCCCGTCACCTTCTCCATGCGCCGCATGCCCGGTCGCGCCGTGCCCGGCAGCAGCCGCGTCAGATCGCGGGTGCGATAGCGGATCACCGGAAAGGCTTCCTTGGTGAGCGAGGTGAACACCAGTTCGCCCTTCTCGCCGTCCGGCAGCACCGCGCCGGTCTGGGGATCAATCACCTCGGGATAGAAATGGTCTTCCCAGATGTGCAGGCCATCCTTGGTCTCGATGCACTCCTGCGCGACGCCCGGGCCGATCACTTCGGACAAGCCATAGATGTCGGTCGCATCCATGTCGAAGGCGTCCTCGATCTCGCCGCGCATGGCGTTGGTCCAGGGCTCGGCGCCGAAGATGCCGACCTTGAGCGAGCACTGGCGCGGGTCGAGCTTCTGCCGCTTGAACTCGTCGAGGATCGCCAGCATGTAGCTCGGCGTCACCGTGATGATATCAGGGCGGAAATCGTTGATGAGCTGCACCTGCCGCTCGGTCATGCCGCCGGAGATCGGCACCACGGTGCAGCCGAGCTTCTCGGCGCCGTAATGCACGCCGAGCCCGCCGGTAAAGAGACCATAGCCATAGGCGTTATGGATGATCATGCCGGTGCGACCGCCGGCCGCGCGGATCGAGCGCGCCATCACCTCCGACCAGGTCTCGATGTCGGCTCGGGTGTAGCCGACCACGATCGGTTTGCCCGTCGTGCCGGAGGACGCATGCACGCGCACCAGTTTTTCGCGGGGCACGGCAAACATGTTGAAAGGGTAGTTGTCGCGGAGATCCGTCTTCACCGTGAACGGAAACTTTGCGAGATCGGAAAGCTCGCGAAAGTCGGACGGATGCACGCCGGCCTTGTCAAAGGCGTTGCGATAATGCGCGACGTTGTCGTAGGCGTGCTTCAGCGACCAGGCCAGGCGCTGCTTCTGCAACGCCATGATCTCGTCGCGCGACGCGCGCTCCTGCGCATCCAGCTCAGCCCTATAGACGTGGCCGCCTTCCCTGGGCTTCGTCGAAGCCATCTTCGTCTCCCCACATTGATGTGTTCTTCTGCTTATTGGTCTTGCGCCGGCAGCCACGTGCCGGGAATGACACGCGAATGCCCGCGGAATTCTGCGATGACAGTGTCGCCCGCGGTAACGCGCACGTCGTAGATGCCGGAGCGGCCGCTTCGGGTGACCTCGCGTGCCTTCGCAACGAGGCGGTCGCCGAGCTTGCCGGGCTTGATGAACGTGATCTGGCCTTGTGCGGCGACCACACGATCGTTGTGGGAGTTGCAGGCAAAAGCGAACGCGGAATCGGCGAGCGTGAAGATGAAGCCGCCATGTGCGATGCGCTGGCCGTTGACCATGTCCGGCCGCACCGTCATGGCGAGCGTCGCATAGCCCGGGCCGACCTCGACGATTTCCATGCCGAGGCCCTTGGAGGCATCGTCCTCCGCCCACATCGCATCGGCGCAGGCGCGGGCAACATCTTCAGGCGACAGGGCGGCTTTGACGTTCACGCGCTTCTCCCGGCCAATTGCTTGCTCATGATGTTCTGCTGGTTGGCCAACACTGTCAAACGTGGTCGTAATCGACCACGACCCGCTCCGACGATGGCTTGGCCTGGCAGGTGAGCACAAAGCCGGCCTTCAGCTCCCACGGCTCCAGCGAATAATTGAGGTCCATCGGCGCCTCGCCCTCGACCAGTTTGGCGCGGCAGGTCGAGCACATGCCGCCCTTGCAGGCGAAGGGAAGATCGACGCCGGCGCGCAACGCAGCATCGAGGATCGCCTCGTCCTCGGCAACCGGCACATCCCGCCGCTTGCCATCGATGATCAGGGAGGCGATCGCTTTCGGCGGCGCATCGGCGGCGACGGCCTTCTTCGGTCGCGGCTTGCCGCCGAACTCGGACACGAAGCGTTCGACGTGGATGCGATCGTCAGCAATGCCGAGGTCGCGGCAAGTCGCCTCGATCTCGTCGCTCATGCCTGATGGCCCGCAGACGAAGACGTGATCGACGCTTTCGGCCGGCACCAGCGAGCGCAACAGCACCCTCACCTTGTCCCCATCGAGCCGGCCATGCAGGATCGGGATGTCCTGCTCCTCGCCGGAGATGACATGGAAGATCGAGAGGCGGTCGATGAAGCGGTCTTTCAGCTCCTCGAGCGCCTCGAGGAACATGATGTTGTCAGTCGCGCGGTTGCCGTAGAACAGGAAGAAGCGGCTGTCCGGTTCACGCGCCAGCACGCCTTTGACGATCGACAGGATCGGCGTAATGCCGGAGCCTGCGGCAAAGCCGACATGGATGCGCCCGGCTTCGGCCGGAGAGACGACGCCAAAACGGCCCGTCGGCGTCATGACGTCGAGCTCGTCGCCATGTTTCAACTCGTCTGCCGCCCAGCTCGAGAACGCGCCGCCGTCGACTTTCTTCACGGCGATGCGGATTTCGCCGTCGTCGGGGCCCGAGCAGATCGAATATGAGCGGCGCACCTCCTCACCGTCGAGCGTGGTGCGCAACGTGAGATACTGGCCGGGGCTGAAGGCATAGTCGTCGGCAAGTTCGCGCGGGATGGCGAACGTCATCGAAACGGCGTCCGACGACTCGCGGCGGAGATCGTTGACGGCCAGGCGATGGAAGCGCGGTGCGGCTGCTGACATGGTCAATGACACTTAAAATAGTCGAAGGGTTCACGGCAGGACTTGCAGCGCCAAAGCGCCTTGCAGGAGGTCGAGCCGAATTCGGACAGCAGCTCGGTCTCCCTCGAATCGCATTGCGGGCACGTGATGGCCTGCTCGCCGAACAGCGCGCGACGCGAGTTTGACGATTGCGGCGGCGCGATGCCGTAGGCGTGCAGCTTCCGGCGTCCCTCTTCGCTCATCCAGTCGGTGGTCCAGGCCGGCGACAGCACGGTGCGCACTTTGGGCTCGCGGAAGCCCGCGCGTTCCAGCGCGATCTCGATTTCGAGCGCGATCATGTTCATGGCCGGACAGCCCGAATAAGTCGGCGTGATCGCGACCTCGACGTGATCGCCGTCGAGAACGACATCGCGGAGCACGCCGAGATCGGCGATGGTCAGCACCGGAATTTCGGGGTCGACAACGCTGCCCGCGGCGTCCCAGGCGCGCTGGTGCAACTCGCTGTCGTGCTCCAGGGCCGTCACCATGTCTGCCCCGGGAAAGTGCGTTGCATCGATTGCAGCTCGGACAGGAGATGACCGAGATGCTCGCTGTGGCGGCCTGCACGGCCACCCTGCTGCATCCAGTCATTGTGGGGCAAGTGAAGCGTTGCTTCACCAACGACATCGGACAGTGTCGTCAGGCATCGGCCACGCAAGGTGCCGGGATCCACGGCAATGCCGGCATGGATCAGGGCACGCTCACCTTCATCGACGGCAAACATTTCGCCCGTGAAGGCCCAGAAGTGATCGATCGCGGCTTGCGCGCGGACGTGGCTTTCTTCCGTGCCATCACCGAGCCGGATGATCCATTCCGAGGCATGACGCAGATGATAAGCGCTCTCCTTCTCCGACTTGGCGGCGATCGCCGCGAGCGTCTCGTCGCGCGAATTCATCATGGCGCGCCAGTAGAGATCGGCGAAGGCCGAATAAAAGAACTGCCGCACCAGTGTCTGGGCGAAATCGCCGTTCGGCTGCTCGACCAGCAGCAGATTTCGGTACTGCCTGACGTCGCGCAAATAGGCGAGCTTGTCCTCGTCGTTATCCCTGCCTTCGGTCTTGGCGGCGTAGCCGTAGAGCTCGCGGGCCTGCCCGATGAGGTCGAGCGCGATGTTGGAGAGCGCCATGTCCTCTTCCATCATCGGCGCGTGCCCGCACCATTCCGACAGCCGGTGGCCGAGGATCAGGGCGTCGTCGGCACGGCGCAGGGCGTAGAGCACCAGCGGCGTTTCGGTGACCTGGATGTTGGCGGCGGGCATCACATGTGCCCTACTTCTTCCGGCACCTCATAAAACGTCGGGTGCCGGTAGATCTTCGATTCCGCCGGCTCGAACATCATGCCCTTCTCGGCGGGGTCGCTCGCGGTGATCGCGGTCGACGGCACGACCCAGATCGACAGGCCCTCGCCGCGGCGGGTGTAGATGTCGCGTGCGGCTTGCAGCGCCATGGTGGCATCGCTCGCATGCAGCGAGCCGACATGCTTGTGCGCGAGCCCGTTGCGGCTGCGAATGAAGACTTCCCACAGCGGCGTATTCGGCGTGGCCATATCGATCTCCTTATTCCGCAGCTTGCGCGGTCTGGCGCTGCGCGCGCTTGGCTGCATAGGCCGCAGCGGCCTCGCGCACCCAGGCGCCTTCGGCGTGCGACTTGCGGCGCGCGGCCATGCGGTCGCGATTGCAGGGGCCATTGCCGGCGAGCACCTGCTTGAACTCGGTCCAGTCGATCTCGCTATAGCGCCAGTGCCCCTCCGCATCCTGCGTCATTCCGGGATCGGGAATGGTGAGGCCGAGATATTGCGCCTGCGGCACCGTGGCATCGACGAACTTCTGGCGCAGCTCGTCATTGGAGAAGCGCTTGATCTTCCACTTCGTCGAGGTGTCGCTGTGCTGGCTCGTCGCGTCCGGCGGGCCGAACATCATCAAGACCGGCCACCACCAGCGGTCCAGTGCGTCCTGCGCCATCGCCTTCTGCTCGTCCGAGCCGCGGCACAACGTCAGCATGATCTCGTAGCCCTGGCGCTGGTGAAACGATTCCTCCTTGCAGACGCGGATCATGGCGCGCGCATAGGGACCGTAGGAGCAGCGGCACAGCGGAATCTGGTTCATGATGGCGGCGCCGTCGACCAGCCAGCCGATGGTGCCGATGTCGGCCCAGGTCAGCGTCGGATAGTTGAAGATCGAGGAATATTTGGCCTTGCCGGCCAGCATGGCGTCGACCAGCTCCTCGCGCGAGGTGCCGAGCGTCTCGGCAGCCGCATAGAGATAGAGCCCGTGGCCGCATTCGTCCTGCACCTTGGCGAGCAGCGCCGCCTTGCGGCGCAGCGTCGGCGCGCGCGTGATCCAGTTGCCTTCGGGCAGCATGCCGACGATTTCGGAATGAGCGTGCTGAGAGATCTGGCGGGTGAGCGTCTTGCGATAGGCGGTCGGCATCCAGTCGTTCGGCTCGATGCGCTCTTCGGCATCGATGCGAGCCTGGAACTGCGCGGCCTTGGCCGCGTCCTCAAGACCGCGATCGTCGGTCTCGGCCGTGTTCAGCGCCTGGGTATACATGCGCATCCTCCCGTTTTATTGGGAGGCAATATATAACAAAAATTACTTCATGCAAGATATTTCTGTAACATATAAATCAGGCCTCGAACCTCCTCTCCAGAAGCTTTCTCGCCGGCGGAAGCGCCCCCTTCTCGTTGGTTCCATGGCTATCAAGCCATTGTTCGGACGGCGCCAGCAGCGCGCGATAGATCTCGCCGCAGAGCTCGCGGGCAGCTCTGCCCGGCCAATCCGCCGGCAGAAGACTCTCCGGCAGCAGCGGATCGCGCAGAACGACGCGGCGGTAATAGTGGATCAGCAGGATGCGCGCGGTGAAGGCATCGGCCTCCGATAGCACCGTGCCGCGCGCGATCGCGGCGCGCAGCGGCTCGAACGTCTTCATGAACTTCAGATAGGCATCCGCAGTGCGCTCCAGCGGCCAGCTCGCGCTGAGCAGGCGGCGCCCGCTGTCATCCTCAGCCGAGACTTCGAGCCGGATGGCGCCCGCAGCCTCCTCCGGCACCGGAACGCCCGACGGAGCGACCCAGACGCCAGGCAGAGGGCTGCCGAAGCCGGCATTGCGCAGCGCCTCGCGCGAGGCATCGCGATCCCAGCCATTGCCGATCAGCAGCAGCTCGAAGCGACCGGTCCAGTCCGACGGCGGCGGATCGTAGATGTGGCGCGTCGCGGCCTCGAACGTCTCGCGGCCCTTCTCGGCCAGACGATAAAAGCTGTTGCGACCGACCTTTTCGCGGGTCAGCCAGCCATCGGCAGCGAGCCGCGACATAGCGGTGCGCACCACGCTGCCGTCGATATCGAGGCCCTCGAAGAACGCCAGCAGCGTGCCAAGCCACACCGAACCACCGCGCGGCACGACGGCATCGCCGAACATGGTGATGACGATGGAGCCCGTGCGTGACGGCTCACGCTTGAGCTGGTCGATAATGCGAGAGAGCGGATGCGCCATGCTTCACGCATAGCGCGATTTGCGTGGGGCGAACAATCCAATCAATGGGATGTCGCTTCCTTGGCAGCACGGCAGGCAGTCTAGAGGCGTAGGATCACTTCCTCTACGCGACGCTTCCAATCGTCGAAATCTCGAGACTCACCCCAGAGTTCGAGGAGCTCGGAAGGTTCGACGAGAATTCGGGCGACTGACCGTTTGGCATTCTCTGCCAACTCATCCGAAATCGTGGCCTTCGAGTTGGCGATCCACGAATCTATCTTGGCTGTATACGCCGTCTGCTCCCCGGGACTCCCCCTCAATCTCGCAATGATGTCGGCGGCAGCAAGGCAATCCTCAGCGTCCGGAGCTTCAAGGTAACCATTTCCAATCGATGCCACACGATCGATTGCTTCGGTCAAGGTGTCGATGCCACCGCCCTCAGCAACAGTGAATGCGAAATCGCAGGCGCCATCGTTATCAAAAACGCCAGTTCCCCAAGCACCCAAGGTGACTGTCCTCTACCAGGATAAGCAGCCGCGCATGCGCTTTCTACCTGTGCGGATCGGGATACACGAGGCTGCGCCAGCCGCTGCGATCGAACGGCCGCCACTGGCCTTCCTTCTGCGCGAGACGGTCGGCGACGGCATAGACGACGGCGGGATGATGGCCCATGCCGCAATGGCTGCTCTCGACCTCGATACTCTCGGTCTGCGCGCCCGCCTTCTCCATGCAGCCTTGCCAGGCGCAGACGCCATCGGTGCGGCTGAAGATGGCGGTGGTCGGCACCGGCGGCGGCACGGCAAGCTCGCCGCCGAACTGAGGATCGACCCGATCAGACTTCTGCCCGCTTACCCACTCATAGACCTGCCATGCATTGGTCGACCGGGGATCGCCGGCAAAGGGGCTGCCGAGCGTGATCACCTGACGCACGCGCTCGGGCATCATCTTGGCAAGCTGGCGCGCATAGAGGCCGCCCAGGCTCCAGCCGACGAGGCTGATCTTGCGGCCGTGCTTGTCGCTGAGCTCCTCGACCAGATCGACCATCGCGTGCTGCACGCCCTCGCGCAGGCCGTAATTGCGGCCCTGACGCCAGCCGCTCACCGCATAGCCCTTGCTGGTCAGAAACGAGCGCAGTGCACGCGTGGAGACGTCGGAGGCCACCAGGCCCGGCAGCACCAGCACCGGATGCCCATCGCCGCGCGGTGCGAGGCTCAAGAGCGGCAGCGCGCCGAGGAATGCACCGAACTCGTGGATCGCGCGCCCTTCCAGAAACATCAGAGTACGGGACGGCGGACGCAGCGTCTGGGCAATAGCGGTCATCAATGGATCCCTTGGGCAAGAATTCCTGAAGAGCCCGCCGGCCGCGATGCCGGCAATGGGCATGGATTCCAATACGCCGGCTTCTTGAACGTTCCGCAGCGCAACATGAATCAGCTAGGCGGCCGGTTCCCGACATTCAACCCGCTGCAGCACGACGCCACAATAGGCCTGCGCGTTAATGCTAACGGGCGTGACGCAAAAGTCACAACAATCGGAGCAGGAATTCTACGGAGTAGAGCACAAGACCAGCGAGCCCGCCGATCAGCGAGCCGTTGAAGCGGATGTATTGCAGGTCGCGCCCGATGTTGATTTCGATCAGCGAAATCAGCTGCGCCATGTCCCATGCCTTGACCTGATCGGAGATGAAGGTCGAGACCCCGCTCTTCTGGTCGGCGACGAAGCTGCGCAGCACCGTCACCAGGCCCTTGTTGATCTCGCCACGCAGTTCGGCATCGCCGGCGAGCGCATCGCCGGCCGAAACGAACATCCCGGCGAGATGATGCTGGAGCACCTGCGTTTCGCCGGACGCACTGCGCTCGATGAAGGAGCGCGTGTTGGTCCAGACGGTGCGGGCCAGATCGGCAAGCTCGGGACGCGCCAGCAGATCGCGCTTCAATCCGTCGATGCGATCGACATAGGCCTGGTCAGTGCCGAGCCGGTCGACGAAGCCCAGCACCATGCGGTCGAACTCGCCGCGGAACGGATGCTTGGGATCGCTGCGCACTTCATTGAAGAAGGCGGTCGCCGACGACACGATCTTGGTCACCAGAAACTTGTCGGCGCGGTAGAGCTTGAGCAGGGTCGGCAACTCCGCGCGTACCTTCTCGCGGATCATCGCCATCGTCTCTTTCTGGTTCAGCGTCTCGTGCATCACGCGCAGGAGATCGTCGAACAGGATCTGGTGCCGCCCCTCCGCAACGAAGCCGCGCAGCGTGCCGGCGACGAGCGGCGCGAGATCGATGGCCTGGAGTTGCGAGGACATGCGCCGGATGATGAAGGTCATCAGGCCGGAGCTTTCCGTTGCGGAGACGGCTTCCGGCAGAAGGCGCAACGCGAAGCGCGCAAGATCGTCGCTGCGCTTACGGTCGCGCAGCCAGTCGGCAACGAAGGAGCCAAAGTCGATTTCATTCAACTTGGCTTCGACCGGGCCGGCCTCGAGGAAGTGGACCTGGATGAACTCGCCGAGCTTGTCGGCGATGCGCGCCTGGTTACTTTGGATGATCGCGGTATGCGGGATCGGCAGGCCCAGCGGCCGCTTGAACAGCGCGACCACGGCATACCAGTCGGCGAGCCCGCCGATGGTCGCAGCCTCCGCGAAGGCGGCGATGAAGCCGAACACGGGGTGCACGGACAACAACCACTTCGCGACGATGAACAGCAGAAGTGTCGAGGCCAGCACCAGCGTCGCCAGCATCTTGACGCGGCGCAATTCGGCCGCGCGTTCGGCATCGCCGGGAGTATCGAAGGAGAAGCTGGCGGGTGGATTCATCACTGCATCACCCTACTCGTCATTGCGAGCGAAGCGAAGCAATCCTGGCTCTTTCCGCAGAAAGCCTCTGGATTGCTTCGTCGCTTCGAACCTCGCGATGACAGCAGCGCAAAAACAAAAGGCCCGCCGAAGCGGGCCTCAAATTCAGTTTGTCTCAAGGCGCCGGATCAGGCGGTCTTGGTGTAGACCTTGGCAAAGTTGTCCTGAGCGGACTTCGCACCGTTGGCGGCGAGCTTGCCGAGATAGTCGGTGGTCGCCTTGGCGCGCGAAACGAAGGCTTCGCCGCGGGCGCGGAACAGGCTCGACTGGATCTCGACGGCTTCGCTGAACGACTTGGCGGACGCGAGCTGGTCGATGCCGGCGAAGAACGCCTGGGCGTCGTCATAGATCGCCTGCTGGATGTTGCGGCTGATCTTGCCGGCCTCGGCGACGGACTCGGTCACCGCGTTCTCGACGGCGGCGGTCACGCGCTCGGAGCCAGCGAAAGCCTCGGCAGCACGGTCCTTGGCAGTGTTGGCAGTCTTCTTGACGAACTCACGGGCCGCTTCGGGAACTTCCAGGTTCTGGATGTTCTTGAACGCGTCCTTGAAGCCTTCGAAAGCGGTGTTGGTTTCGGTGGTCATTGGGGTCTCTCCATCCTCATTGGGCTGAGCTATGGGCTCACCCCGTCCGGTTTTGGCCCGGGGCACGGCTTATATGGCATAGTTAATTGTGCGATGCAATATTCTTATTGCACTGCGATATCACGAAACCGTGAACAGCCTTAACGGGAGGCATTCTGATGCCTTCGTAGCCAACCCCTACTGTGCATGGGGTTGTTTTCCGGTTTTTGGTCGCCGGATGATGACCCAGTGCCGGACGGCGCTTCTAGTGCTGGACGGCGCCTGGCAGCCCATAGGCCTCCATCTGGGCCTGGACCTGCGCGATGTTGTGGCCGAGCACGACGATGTCATGGGTCTTGCCGGCGACATCCCGGACATGGTCCCGCAGCAGCGCCTCGGCCTTGAAGCCGAGGCTCTCGAACAGCGCGATCGCCGCCTGCTGGTCGACCGTCATCTGGACCGAGAGCTTTTCCAGGCCGGCCCCGAGCGCAAGCGCAAAGGTCTCCTGCGACAGCGCCTTCCCCACCCCCTTCCCGCGCACGTCCTGCGACACCACCATGCGGATCTCGCCGACATGGGGCGACCAGGAGTGGGGATCGCGCACCAGCGTGCCGCAACCGACGACCTTGCCGTCCTTCACCGCGAGCAGGCTCTGGATCGCGCCACGCTCGATCTCCTTGACCCAGGCGGACAGCACTTTCGGCTCACTGATGTTGCGCGGCAGGAACAGCAGGTCATGCGTCGGCAGGCCCTTGCCGAAGGCGAGCACCGCGGCTTCGTCCGCAGGCGACATCAGACGGATCTCGATATCGCCGGCGTCCGTCTTGACGCGACGCGGATAGGCACGCTGCTCACTCATGTCGATCTCTTTCCCAGCCAGGAATCCAGTTTCGGCCACAGCCGCTTCACCGCGTTGGCGCCGGCAACCAGCGAGACGTGACCGCCCTTCAGCATCACCTCTTCCTTGTCCGCGGAGCCGATCTTCGCGATCAGATGCTTTGCGGCCTCATAAGGGACGATGTGATCGTGCTCGGCGACCGCGTGCAGCATCGGCACCCTGATGTTCTCGAGCTTCGCCGCGCGGCCACCAACCGACATGGTGTCGTTGAACAGCTTGTTGTCCCACATCAGGTCCTTGGTGATGGTGCGGAAATATTCGCCCGCGAGCGGCAGCGTGTCGGTCGCCCAGCGGTCGAACATCCGGTACGATTTCACGAACTCATCATTCCAGATGTTTTCCCAGAGCTGGATCTGGCTCACTGCGCGCGAGGCCGGGCGCAGCATCTCGAATGACGACAGGATCATCTCAGGCGGCACATTGCCGACACTGTCGACAAGACGGTCGACATCGAAATAGCGGCGGTCTGAGAAATTCGAGAACAGCTTCATCTCGCGGAAGTCGATCGGCGTGGTGAAGCAGATCAAGTTCTTCATCGGCCCGTCCGGGAAGATCGAGCCGTAGAGCAGTGACAACACGCCGCCGAAGCAATAGCCGATGACGGAGACATCCTGCTCGCCGGAATCGGCCTGCACGCGACGGACGCAATCCGGGATGAAGTCGAGGACATAGTCCTCCATCCGCAGGCTCTTCTCCTCCGGCCGCGGCGCGCTCCAGTCGAGCATGTAGACGTCGTAGCCGCGCTTGAGCAGGAACTCGATAAAACTCTGGCCCGGCACGAGATCGAGGATGTAGCCGCGGTTGGTGGTCGCCATGACCACCAGCACCGGCACGCGGTAGATCTCGTCCGACATCGACCGATAGTGGTAGAGGCTCATCGTACCGCGCGAGTGCAGCACGTCCTTCGGCGTCGATCCGAGCGTCGGACCGGAGGTCGAAAAATATTCGACGCCCTTGATGCTGCGCTGGATCGCGCGCTGCACCTCGGACTGGATGCGCTCCGGGATTGCTGCGAAATCAAGTCCCGTCGGCGCGTTCATTTTTGCTCTCCGCCTTCGGATGGCGGACGTTTTGTGCGCGGCGGCCGCGGTGCGGCATCGATCGACGATCCACTTGAATGAGCCGACATCTGGCTCAGCATCGACCTGATCTCGCCGAGCTGCCCCTCGATCGACTGCAACCGCTCGGCGATGCCGGTCATCTGCTCGCGGCTCGGCAGGTTCATGGAGAGCAGGTACTTCTCCATGAGATCGCCGAACTGCTTCTGAGCACCTGCAGCAGCGCCGCCGGCACGATTCATCGCCTGCGAGAATTCGGGCGTCTCCATCGCCTTGGTGGCGAAGGAGTTGAAGCCCTTCTCCATGTCGCCGACCATCTTCTGCCACAAGGCGACCGGATCGGTGATCTTGTCGGTCATCAGCATCCTCCCGATGTGGAGGGCTTGTGCCCTTCTTTTCCCGCCATACCACACCGTTGCGGGGTGCCGGTCAACCGGCAAGCGGCGGGTGCCGCGCACACGGCTTCTTTGCCGCGGGAAACCGTGCGATACAGCATTGATCAAAAGCCAAATTGGTCAAAGTTAAGGGAACACGCCTGTGAACGCCCATCAGCCGCCCCAGACCCTCCGCGCCAACGGCATCGACATCTGCTACGAGATTTTCGGCAACGACAACGCCGAGCCGCTGCTGCTGATCATGGGGCTCGGCGCGCAGATGATCCATTGGGACGATGCGTTCTGTGAGCAGCTCGCCGCGCGCGGCTTTCGCGTGATCCGGTTCGACAACCGCGACATCGGCAAGTCGAGCCATCTCACCGGCGGCAAGCGGCTGACGCCGCTCGAGCTGCTCAAGCTTCGCTTCCTCCGGATTCCCGTGGCCGCAACCTACAAGCTGATCGACATGGCCAAGGACACGGTCGGCCTGATGGACGCGCTGGGCATCAGGTCGGCGCATCTGGTCGGAGCGTCCATGGGCGGCATGATCGCACAGGAGGTGACGCTGTCGTTTCCACAGCGCGTGCGCTCGCTGACCTCGATCATGTCGACCACCGGCAATCCGCGCGTGCCGCCGCCGACACGGGAGGCCTCCGCCATGCTGATGGCGCCGCCGCCGCGCAGCAAGGAAGAGTTCATCACCCGCTTCGGCGAGACCTGGAAGGTCTTGCGCGCCGGATCCTTTCCGGAGGAGGAAGCGCTCGATCCCGGCCGGGCCGAACGGGTCTTCGCGCGCGGTCTCAATCCGGCCGGCGTCGGCCGGCAGCTCCGCGCCGTGCTCGCCTCTGGCAGCCGCAAGGAGAGACTGCACGGCGTCAAGACGCCGACGCTCGTGATCCACGGCACCGTCGATCCGCTGGTCCGTCCCGAGGGCGGCAAGGACACGGCCGAGTCAATTCCGGGTGCGAAGCTGTTGATGATCGAGGGTATGGGTCATGCGCTGCCGATGCGGTTCTGGCCCGAGATCATCGACGCCATCGACAAACATGCGCATGGTGCGGCGGCGAAAGCGGCGTAAACCACACCACCGGTCTCCTTGCGGTGACCATGTGAGCTGACGGTTACTCTCTTAACGTCAGACGGCACGAGGGCTATAGAAGCCTCCCTCAATCGCAAGACAGGGGCCGCGGCCTCTTGGAGCTCACATGCATCTCACCGTTCGGTCCGCGGCAATGGTCGCCGCTTCGGCTCTCATGCTGTCCCTCACCAGCGCCGCCGCGATGGCCGGCAGCGCGCAGGAAGAGGCCAATCGCAAAGCCGTGCTGGCCTTCTACGAGAAAGGTCTCAATCAGAAGGACGTCGACGCAGCGCTCGCCTATGTTGGCGACCGTTACGTCCAGCACAATCCGAACGCTGCCGATGGACCGGAGGGCTTCCGAAAGTTCATCGGCTTCTTGCGTGAAAAGTTCCCGAACTCGCACAGCGAGATCAAGCGCTCATTCGTCGATGGCGACTACGTCATCCTTCATGTCAACGCGGTTCGCGAACCCGGCACCAAAGGCAACGCGATCGTCGACATCTTCAAGCTGGAGAACGGCAAGATCGTCGAACATTGGGACGTCGTTCAGCCGATCCCGGACAATCCGGCGAACAACAACACGATGTTCTAGTTCTTCTTCGCAATCCAGATCACATGACGCGCGCCACCGCCCCGGCCGGTGGCGCGGACAGCGACTTCATTGACATCGAAGCCGGCACGCCCGAGGCGCTTGGTGAAGGCGGGGTTGGGCCCCGACGACCAGACCGCAAGCACGCCACCCGGCCGTAGCGCCGTCCTCGCCGCCGCCAAACCGCTTGCACTGTAGAGCGCGTCATTGCCCTTTCGGGTCAGACCTTCCGGCCCGTTGTCGACGTCAAGCAGAATGGCGTCGAAGGCCGCGCTCTTCGCCCGGATGATTTCGCCGACGTCGATCTCGCGGATGCTCACCCTGGCATCGTCGAGACTGTCGCCGAACACTTCCGCCATCGGCCCCCGCGCCCAGGCGACAACCGCCGGCACGAGCTCGGAGACCACGATTTTCGCCTTGCCTCCGAGCACAGTGAGCGCCGCGCGCAGCGTAAAACCCATGCCGAGGCCGCCGATGAGAACGACGGGCTTTGCCACCGTCTCGAGCTGTTTCGCCGCAAGCGTTGCGAGCGCGGCCTCGGAACCCGACAGGCGGTTGTTCATCAGCTCGTTGGTGCCGAGCTTGATCGAAAACTCCTTGCCCCGCCGCATCAGGCGGAGCTCCTCGTCGGAGCCGGGGATTTTGGCGGTGTCGATCTTTTCCCAGGGAATCATGGGAGTGCTTTAGCACGATCGCAATTCGTAGGGTGGGTTAGCCGAAGGCGTAACCCACCTACTTCGTTCTGCATTGGCCGAAGGACGGTGGGTTACGCTTCGCTAACCCACCCTACGACCCGAGCTATCCGCCGGCCCAGACGTCCAGCACATAACGGTTCTTCGCGCCCATCTCCTCGATCCAACGCGCACTGGCAGCCGCATCGCTACCGCTCTTCTCGCGATGGATCGCGACCAGCGCCGCCTTCACGTCGGGCTCCATTTTGCTGCCGTCGCCGCAGACATAGATGATCGCGCCTTGCTCGATCAGTGGCCAGACCTTGTCCTTCTGCGCAGCAAGGACGTGCTGCACATAGGTCTTCGGTCCGTCCGCACGCGAGAACGCGGTGAACAGCTCGGTGATCCCGCTTGCAGCGAGCGCCTTCAGCTCATCCACATAGAGAAAGTCCTGATCGGGGTGGCGGCAGCCGAAGAACAGCATGGCAGGACCGAGCGCGGCGCCTTTGGCTTTGCGCGCGGCACGCTCTTGAAGGAAACCGCGGAACGGTGCCAGTCCCGTGCCGGGGCCGATCATGATGATTGGCACGGATGGATCATCCGGAAGCCGGAAGCCGGCCTTGGTCTCGCGCACGGTCGCGTAGACCGTATCGCCCGCGCGGCGGTTGGCGAGATAGTTTGAGCAAATGCCCTTGTAGGTGCCACGCCCCGACGCCGCCGGCCCTTCGACCACGCCGACCGTGACGCTGCAGCGCGCTGGATCGACCGATGGCGAGGACGAGATCGAGTAGTAGCGCGGCGCCAGCAGCGAGAGCATTTCCAGGTAGACGTGAAACTGCAATTCACAGGCGGGATATTCGAGCAGCAGGTCGAACACCGATTTGCGCTTCGCCAGAATTTCGCTGCGGTAACGCTCGAGCGGCTCGGCCTCTTCGCCGACGAAGGTCAGCAACTTCGGCTTGGTGACGGGGCAACGGGTGTGCTCGGCCATGATCTGGATCTGCTTGCGTGTCGCCACTTGCTGCAGCTCGACGAACTCGCTGAGCAGGCGACCGACCGACACGGCATCGCCGACCGGCAATTGCGCGCGGCGGCCCTCGGCGACCTGAAGCCTGATCTGGTCGGCCGGCAGGAAGCCGAAGCGGCGGGCAACCGAATCCACCAGGGTCGGATCGTTGCGCGGGACAACGCTCAGATGATCGCCGACGCGGTAGGTGACGTTGGCCGGCAGCCGCACCTCGATATGACGCGTCGAGCGCTCCGACGGATTGGCGCCAGCCTTGTTCTGCAGCTCGTCATTGACCAGCACCTTCATCGCCACCGCGCCGCCCTGGGCGACGATAGTGTTGACGGCGGTCACCGCGACCGGCTCGATCGCGTAGAGCGGATCGTCCTCCGCGGTGCGGGTGAAATTCCAGTCGATCCCGAATTCCTTGGTCGCGACCTGAGCGGCGGCCGGGAACCACTTCTGGAACTGGCCGTCGAGATCGCTGCGCGCGTCGCCCTCGCCGCGCGGATAGACCGCACGTGCGCCATGCTTCGACAATTGCTCGTCGATGAACCGCGGCACCGATTGATAGGTCGCGGCCCAGTCGCTGTTGCCGCAGCCGAACACGGCGTAGCGGACCTTGGCAAAGGCATCCTTCGGCAGATCGTCGCCGAGCCATTTGACGAACTGCGTCGCATTGTCGGGCGGCGCGCCATTGTAGGAGGCGCAGATGATCAGCACGCCGCCCTGTTGCGGCAGCTTGCCGACGTAGTCGTCGAGCGGACCGAGATGCACGGCAAAGCCGTTGATCTCCGCGAGATCGGCCATGCGCGTCGCGAGTTCTTCCGCGGTGCCGAGATTGGAGCCGTACAGCACCAGCATCGGCGTATTGTGACCGGGCCGCGTGGTCGGCTGACGGGGCGCCCGCGGCGCCGAAGCCGCTGCCGCGACCGGCCCGCCATAGGCGCCGCGCTCGCGATCCGCGCGCGGACGCACCTTGATCTTGAAGCCCTCGGGCTTCATCGTCAGCGTTTCCTTCAGATGCATCTGGTAGCGCTGATGGTCGATCAGCCTGAAACGCTGCAGCACCATGCCGAGCGCGAGCGCGGCCTCGTGCATGGCGAAGCCGCGACCGATGCAGGCGCGCTGGCCGTTGCCGAACGGCTTCCAGGCGTTGATCGGCCGCTTGGCCTCGGCTTCCTTGCTGAAGTTTTCTGGATCGAACGCATCGGGATTGGGCCCCCAGACCGCGGGATCGCGATGCAGCGCCGTCACCAGGATCGTGGTGAATGTGCCCTTCCTGAGCTTGTACTTGCCGCCACCGAGGGTCTCGTCCTTCAACGGCGAGATGCCATAGGCCGGCGCCGGCGGCCACAACCGCAGCGCCTCTTTCAGGATCTGCGTGATGTAGGTGAGCTGCGTCACCTGCTGGTAGGTCGGCTTGGCATCGACATTGGGCCCGAAGACGCGGTCGACCTCGTCATAGGCCTTCTTGAGAATGTCCGGATGCTTGAGCAGCGCGTAGAGCGTATAGGACAGCAGGCCGCTGGTGGTTTCGTGGCCCGCGATCAGGAAGGTGTTGATCTGGTAGCGGATGTTGACGTCGTCGAGCTGCTCGCCGGTCGAGCGGTCGACGCCGGTCATCATCGCGGCCAGCATGTCCTTCTTGTCGTCGATCCCTTCCGCGCTCTTGCGGCGCTCGGCGATGATCTCGTCGACCATCTTGTTCATGAAGTCGACGTCTTCGCCCAGCGTCTTCCGGCGCTTCTGCATCCAGAGCTGCTCGAACGGCAGGCCGCGCGTCATCATGATGGTTTCGAGCGAGCGCACCAGCGACTCGACGAAGGGATGGTAATCGCGCCGGTAGAACGAGTTGAAGCGATAGTCGAAACCGCACAGCCCGATCGTATCCAGCGTCAGCGCGGTCATATCGTGGACGACGTCGATCTCGTCGTCGGCGTTGAGCCGCTCCCATTTGTGCACGAGCTGCTCGGCGATATCGACCATGCTCGGGTGATACGACTGCATGGCGCGGTTGCCGAACGGCTGCAGCAGGATGTTGTGCGCCTTGCTCCAGTTCGGCTCCTTGGTATCCGCCGTGAACAGGCCATCGCCGCCGACCGCGCGCACGCGCCGCAGCGCGCCGCGCACGGTCTTGTCGAAGCGCTTCTCGTCGGAAAGTTCGTCGACGAGATCGTGGCCGGAGACGACGACGATCGGCGAGCCCATCATGTCGAGCCAGAAGATCGGGCCGAGCTCCTTGGCAAGCCGCGTCAGGTGCTGCACCGGCGCGGCCGAGTCCAGCGAGAGCATGTTGCCGACCACCGGCTTGGTCGGCGGATGCGGAATCGGGTCCAGACGGTTCTTCGATGACATTGCTACGCTTCCCCCCGCTCGCAATGACGAGCTAGCCAAACCGCCTTCTACGCCATTCGATCAGCTTGGCGCTGACCTCTTCCGGCTTCTCCTGCTGCGTCCAATGGCCGCTGTCCCTCACCAGATGCTTCTCGAGATCCGCCACCAGCTTCTCCATGCCGTCGGCCGCCGACGGCGGCAGCACCGCGTCGTTCTCGGCCATGATCATCAGCGACGGCACGCTGATGTGGTGATCGAGCCCCTGCGACCGCTCCCAATTGCGGGTGAAGTTGCGATACCAGTTGATGCCGCCGGTGAAGCCGGTCTTCGTGAAGGTGTCGACGAACACTTGTCTCTCGTCGGCCGACAGGATCGGCGTACGCGGATCGACCTTGGCGTCGTAGGCCGCGATCATCTGCGGAAACGCCAGATTGGTCTTCGACGAGGCACCGACGCCCGCGACCGGCTCCTCGTCTGATTTCGCCGGCGGTCGCGTCAGTGGCTTGCGCATGAAGGCGTCAAAGGTCTGCTCGACGCGGCTGCCGAAGATCCTGTCCGGCTCGCGCGCGGGATCCTGGAACTGGACAATGTACATCTGGTCGCCGAAGCGCTGCCGGAACAGTGCGATCGGGTCGATCGGCGCGCGGTCCCAATGCGGTGTGTTGACACCGACGACGCCAGCAACACGCGCGGGATGCCGTAACGGCATTTGCCAGACGACGAAGCCGCCCCAATCATGGCCGACGAAGATCGCCTTCTCGATCTCGAGATGATCGAGCAGGCTGACGAGATCGCCGGTCAAATGCTCCATGTCATAGGCCTCGACCGGCTCGGGCCGGTCGGTGGCGCCATAGCCGCGCTGGTCCGGCGCGATCACGCGAATGCCGGCCTCGCTCAGCGCCTTGATCTGATGGCGCCACGAGAAGGCCAGTTCGGGCCAGCCATGGCATAGCACCACCGGCGGCTTGTCGGTGACGGGGCCCGCCTCGTAATAGCCCATGCGGATTCCGTTCGTCTGCGCGAACTTGAGCGGCGGCATTTCGATCATTGCAAAAATCCTGGCAAACTTCCTATTCGGCCGCGCCCTTGACGTCGGCCGCCGGTGGCGCATAGGCCGCTTCCAGCGCGGCAAACTCCTCCGGCAGCATGTCGCACATCACCTGCACGTGCGGAATGATGTTGGCGCCGACGATGAAGCCGAAATCGAGCTGGTCGCGGTAGCTCTGCACAGTGATGTTGAGCGCCTGCCCATGTGTCGAGATCGACACCGGGAAGATGTGCAGCAGCTCGGCACCTGCGGCATAGAGCGTCTGGCGCGGCCCCGGCACGTTTGACACCGTGATGTTCGCCGCCGGCGGCAGCACGTCCGAGAGGTCGGAGCGGCTGTAGAGCAGCGCCATGATCTGGACGATGATCGGCGCGCCCAGCATCGAGATGTTGGACACCTGCGGCATCAGCGCCCGCAGCGGATGCGACATCTCCTTGGATTTCGTCGATTGCGCGATGATGGCCTCCAGCCGCGCCTTGGGATCATCGATGTTGGTCGCGATCGAGCAAATCATCCCGAACACCTGGTTGTTGGCCTCGGTGTTGCCCTCCTCGCGCAGCGAAATCGGCACGGCGGCGGTGAGCGATTTTGCCGGTAGCGTACCGTATTGCTGCAGATAGCGGCGGACCACGCCGGAGGCGAGCGCCAGCACCACGTCGTTGAGCTTGCCGCCGGCCTGCTTGGCCAGCGCCTTGGAGCGGGACAGCGAGATCGATACGCCGGCAAAGCTGCGCTCCGACGAAATCGACTTGTTGAGCATGGTCGGCGGCGACACCATGCTGGCGAGGCTCTCGCGCGACTTCGGATCGGAAATCTTGCCGAGCACGTCGGAAACGCTCTTGACCATGGTCGGGATATTGCCGGCAAAACGCACCGCGCTCTCGATCTGGTACATCGCGTTGTCGAACAGGATCGAACCGATGTCGCTCTTGCCGGTGCGGGGCAGTTGCAGGTTCTTCGCCGCCGCCGAGGCATCGAGCGGCTGGGTGAAGAGCTGCTGATAGGAATCGAGCAGGTTCGCCGCGATGTCGCGCGGTTCCTGGCCCGGCTTTGCGCCGCCCACGGGCGGATCGACCTTCCGCGGGATCGGCGAGATGTCGTAGATCATGTTGGTCAGTGCCGCACCGGCACCACCGTCGATCGCGGCATGGTGCATCTTGGAATAGAGCCCGACTTCGTTGTCCTTCATGCCTTCGAACACGTAGAACTCCCAGAGCGGGCGAGCACGGTTCAGGAGCTTGGCATGCATCCAGCCGACGATGCGCTCGAGCGTGGCGCGATCGCGCGGCGCCGGCAGGCTGGCGCGGAAGATATGACGGTCGATGTCGAACTGATCGTCCTCGACCCAGGTCGGATGATCGATGTCGAGCGGCGCCTTCTCCAGGCGTGCCTTGAGGATCGGCGCGATGTGCAACCGCGAGACGATCATCGCCTTGAAATCTTCGAAGAAGTCGCCCTTGTAATCGTCAGGCAGGCGAAAGATCGCCATGCTGCCGACATGCATCGGCATTTCCGGCGTTTCCAGATACAGAAATGACGCGTCCAGCGACGACAGCTTCTTACCGTCAGCCATAGTTCCCTCCGCTTGTATTCGACGGGCGCCTTTACTGGCGCTTCTCGTCAGGCCGATACTGCCCGCTCCGGCGGGGCATATGCAATGGCAAACGGACCGGCCCGGTCAAATGGCCAGAACTCCCCCTCGGGTTGCGCAAGGCGATCCGCCACGGCCCATAGCGCGGCCGGGTTCACCCCGAGCCCGATATGGCTTGCCAGATGCACCTCGATATTCTCGGCCCGATCGGAGGGGTGTAGCAGGCAAGTCCGCCAATTCACGACGCCGTCCGTGCGCGAATAGATCGACGTCGCCGGCACCGGAAGATCGCCGGCGATCGCATCGCGCAGCTCGGCGAGATCCTCGACCCGCTCGCCGGACAGCGCCTCGTAGAGCGCCGTCGCATTGGTGGCCCGCACATCGTTGGCGAAGGGGCTGCCGAGCGTGATGACGGAGCGGACCATGTCGGGCGCGTGGAGCGCGAGATCGCGCGCATAAACGCCGCCGAGGCTCCATCCGACCAGGCTGACCTTCCGTCCGCTTGCAGCGTGGATTTCGGTGAGGCGCATGCGCAGGGCTTCTCGCATTCGCGCCAGCCCGCCGAGATTGCGCCCCATTCGCCAGGCATGCGGCTCATAGCCGAGTTCGCCGAGATAACGCCGCATCGGCGCCATCGACAGATCGCTGGCGAGAAAGCCCGGCAGCGCCAGCACGGGATGGCCGTCGCCCCTGGGCGCGCGCATCAGCAGTGGCGACAGCAGGACGCTGGCGTTGAATTCGAACAGGCTCCGCGCCTCTGCGAGCAACAGGCCAATGGCCGGCGGACGGAGCCGGCCCTTGCCTGGCGCCTCGTCGCGCGTGGCCGGCATTATTTCTTCTTGTCGCTGCTGCGCGGGCTACCGAGACCGGCCATGGTCACGAACATATCCTGAAACCGTTCCGCGATCTTGGGATCGAAGGTGAACCAGCTCTGGATCAGCGATTCCGGCGAGACCTTTTCGATGTTGGACATCATCTGCTGCTGCAGCTTGTCCATCACAGCGGTCTGCATCGGCATCACGTCCGGCAATCCGAAGAACTGGCGGGCCTCAAGGGGGGTGCAGTCGATTTCGATATTAACTTTCATGTCCCCTCCGGATGAGATTCGAGCGGCGTCACACAGTATCGCCGCGACATGGTGTGCGACGCAAGCGACCTGAGACCTGGGGCCGGACACGGGCTTCCGCAATCGGCGGATATGGTCAATCAAATTGTCGGCGCGAATGGGCGCCGGCGGGCCGTTTCCACCCTCATTTTCGCGGCCTCACCGGCCGAAAGTCCAATGTCGCCCGTGCGCCTTTCGCCCCATAAATTGCCGGTCAGCATTGCTGCACAGCGGTGCAACTTGGCGCGTTCCTTGCTGGAATGGCGCTTGCACGGGTCGAGAACTCTGGGCAACATGGATCGATCAGCCCCGCCGAACAATCAAAAATTACGGTGCGGGCGAGTGGAGAGGGTCAAGAATGTCAGTCGGACGAAGTTTGTTTGCGGCGACGCTCGCCGGTGTGCTCGCATTGGCGGTGTCGCCGGCGTCGAGCCAGACGCTGCGCTACGCCAACCAGGGTGAGCTTAAGTCGCTCGACCCCTACACCCTGAATGAATCGACCACCAGTGCGCATCTCGGCCACGTCTATGAGGGCTTGGTTGCCCGCGGCAAGGACCTGAAGATCGTCCCGGCGCTCGCCGAAAGCTGGGAGACGCCGGAGCCGACGCGCTGGCGCTTTCACCTGCGCAAGGGCGTGAAATTCCACAACGGTGACCCGTTCACCGCCGATGACGTGGTGTTCTCGGCCGAGCGCGTGCGAGCGAAGGGCTCAAATTTCCAGAGCCGCGTTCCCGCCGACGCCAAGGCCATCAAGGTCGACGATTACACCGTCGATTTCGTCCTGACCTCGCCCAATCCCATCCTGACGGCACTGTGGGCGACCTGGTACATCATGGACAAAAAATGGGCGGAGGCGAACGATGCGGTGGCACCGACGCCCGCAGCTGCGACGACCCCGAGCTATGCCTCGCTCCATGAAAACGGCACCGGACCCTTCACCATTGAAAGCCATCAGCCGGGCGTGAAGACCGTCTTCAAGGTCAACCCGAACTGGTGGGGCAAGCCGGAGCATAATCTGAAGGAGATTGTGTTCACGCCGATTGCAAACCCGGCGACGCGTGTCGCGGCCCTACTCTCGGGCGAGGTCGACGTGATCGAACCGGTTCCGGTCCAGGACATCGAGCGCGTCAAAGCGAGCCCCAACGCCACCGCCCTGACGGGACCCGAGCTCCGCACCATCTTCGTTGGCATGGATCAGGCCCGCGACGAGCTGCTTTACTCCAACGTCAAGGGCAAGAACCCATTCAAGGACGTTCGCGTCCGCGAAGCGGTCTATCGTGCGATCGATGTCGACCTGATCAAGAATCGCGTCATGCGCGGGCTGTCCACGCCGTCCGCATTGATGGTCGCACCAGAGATCTTTTCCGCGAAGGACTTGATCCGGCCGAAGTTCGACCCCGATGCCGCCAAGAAGCTCTTGGCCGACGCCGGCTATGCCGACGGTTTCGAAGTGACGATGGACTGCCCGAACGACCGCTACGTCAATGACGCAGCGATCTGCCAGGCCATCGTCGGCATGCTCGCCCGCATCAACATCAAGGTGGATCTGCTGGCACAACCCAAGGCCCAGTATTTCGCCAAGGTGCTGAAGCCCGGCGGCTACAAGACCTCGCTGTACATGCTGGGCTGGACCCCGGATACGGTCGACTCCCAGAACGTCCTGCACGACATCATGGGCTGCCGGGATGATCCCAAGGATCCCAACCGCGGCGAAGCCAATCTTGCCGGCTATTGCAACAAGCAGTTCGACGAGCTCGCCGACAAGGTTCTCGTGGAATCCGATACCGCCAAGCGCGATCAGCTGATCAAGCAGGCGTTCGAGCTCTCGATGAAGGACTGGGCCTATATCCCGCTGCACCAGCAGGCGCTCGCCTGGGGCGTGTCGAAAAAGGTGAAGCTGACCCAGCGTGCTGACAACATGGTCATGCTCTACTGGGCGACCAAGCAGGACGAGTAGGTATCGACAAGTTGTGAAGTCCCGGAAGCTCTGGCTTCCGGGACTTGCTGTTTCGGGCTAACGCGATGATGCGTGCTGCTGAAAAAATGTGAAAGGAACAGATGCTCGCTTTCACACTGCGCCGAGCCATCCAGGCCATCGGTGTCATGATTGCCGTCGGAATCATCTCGTTCTCGATGTTTCGCTTCGCCGGCGATCCCGTGAACCAGATGGTCGGGATGGACACGTCCGGCGCCGAACGCGCCGCGATCCGCAAATCGCTCGGCCTCGACGATCCCGTGATCGTGCAGTTCGGCCGCTATATCGGCAACGCCGCGCAGTTCAAGTTCGGCGTCTCCTACCAGTTCCGTCTGCCTGTCACCAATCTGCTGATGGAGCGGATGCCCGCGACGCTGGAGCTTGCGATCTGCGCCACCATCTTCGCGATGATCTGTGGCATCCTGATGGGCGTCTATTCGGCGCTGCGCCGTGACAGCTGGCTCACGCACATATTCCAGGCCGTCTCCTTGATCGGCATCTCGCTGCCGACCTTCCTGATCGGCATTCTCATGATCTACCTGTTCTCGGTAACGCTCGGCTGGCTGCCCTCGTTCGGGCGGGGCGACGTCGTGCATATCGGCTGGTGGACGACGGGGCTCCTGACCCTGTCAGGCCTCAAAGCGCTGATCATGCCCTCGATCACGCTTGGCCTATTCCAGATGACCCTGATCATGCGACTGGTCCGCGCGGAGATGCTCGAGGTCATGCGGACCGACTACATCCGATTCGCCCGTGCCCGCGGGCTGACCACGCGGGCGATCCATTTCGGCCACGCGCTGCGCAACACGCTGGTTCCCGTCATCACCGTGGCGGGTCTGCAATTTGGCTCGGTCATTGCTTTCGCAATCATCACCGAGACCGTGTTCCAGTGGCCGGGCATGGGACTCCTGTTCGTGCAGGCCGTTCAGAACGTCGATATTCCGATCATGGCGGCCTATCTGATGATGGTGTCGCTGATCTTCGTCACCATCAATCTCGTGGTTGATATCCTCTACACCATCGTCGATCCGCGGCTGCGCTCGACGGTCAGCCGGGCGCACTGACATGAGCGAAGCCGTCGTTCCACACAGCACCGAGAAGCGCGCCGCCGCACCCGGCTGGTTCCGGCGCGCGCTCGACAGCGACCTGTTCTATTCGTTCCGCCGCTCCAGGATCACCATGATCGCCGCGGGGGTGACGCTGCTGTTCTTCCTGGTCGCGATCTTCGCCTCGGTGCTATCGGTCCAAAACCCGTTCGACCCGGCGCAGCTCCAGCTGATGAATTCGCGCATCTCGCCGCTCTGGACCGCCGACGGCCAGAGCCCGTTCCTGCTCGGCACCGACGAGCAGGGCCGCGACGTGCTGTCCGCGATCCTCTACGGCCTGCGCATCTCGCTGCTCGTCGGCGTGCTCGGCGTGGTCCTCTCCGGCGCAATCGGCATCCTGCTCGGGCTGACGGCCGGCTATTTCGGCGGCGCCGTCGATGGGCTGATCATGCGCATCGCCGACGTGCAGCTTTCCTTTCCGGCCATCCTGATCGCGCTCCTGATCAACGGCATCGCCAAGTCGGTCTTCGGCAACAAGCTCGACGAGATGAGCATGCTGGCGGTCCTGGTGTTCGCGATCGGGCTGAGCTTTTGGGTGCAGTACGCCCGCACGGTGCGTGGCTCGGTGCTGGTCGAGAAGAACAAGGATTATGTCGCAGCCGCGCAATTGATCGGCCTGCCCGCCCCCGTGATCATGCTGCGCCACGTGCTGCCGAACACCACGGGACCGATCCTCGTGATCGCCACCATCAACCTCGCGCTCGCCATCATCACCGAGGCGACGCTGTCCTTCCTCGGCTCGGGCATGCCCGAGACCATGCCGTCGCTCGGTACGCTGATCCGCATCGGCAACGGATATCTGTTCGCAGGCGAATGGTGGATCGTCGCCTTCCCGGGAATCGCGCTCGCGGCCCTGATCCTGTCGATCAACCTGCTTGGCGACTGGCTGCGCGACGCGCTCAACCCGAAACTCCGATGAGTATGCAGCGTTCATGACCGAACCCGTTCTCTCCGTCCGTAATCTCCAGGTCGAGTTCGCCTCCCGCCGCGGCACGCTGCGCGCGATCGACGGTGTTTCCTTCGACATCGCCAAGGGCGAAGTGCTTGGCGTGGTCGGCGAATCCGGCGCCGGCAAATCCGTCACCGGGCTTTCGGTGATCGGCCTGATCGATCCGCCCGGCCGCATCGCCGGTGGCGAGATCCACCTCGCGGGCCTCCGCATCGACAATATGCCGCCGGAGGAGATGCGCCGTATCAGGGGAAAGCGCATCGGCATGATCTTCCAGGATCCGCTCACCTCGCTCAATCCGCTGTACAAGGTCGGCGACCAGATCGTGGAAACGATCCGGACCCACCTCAATCTGTCCGAACAGGCGGCCCGCCGCCGTGCCATCGACCTCCTCGCCGAGGTCGGCATTCCCGCCCCGGAAAAGCGCATCGACGGCTACCCTCATGAATTCTCCGGCGGCATGCGCCAGCGCGTGGTGATTGCGCTGGCGATCTGCGCCGAGCCGGAGCTGATCATCGCGGACGAGCCGACCACCGCGCTTGACGTCTCCGTGCAGGCGCAGATCATCTCGTTGATCAAGCGGCTCGGCCGCGACCACGGCACCGCCGTGATGCTGGTGACCCACGACATGGGCGTGATCGCCGAGACCTCGGACCGCGTCGCGGTGATGTATGCCGGTCGCGTCGCCGAGATCGGCCCGGTGCAGGACGTCGTGAGGAATCCGCTGCATCCCTATGCCAAGGGTCTAATGGGCGCGATCCCGACGCTTGCCGGCGACGACAAACGTCTGGTGCAGATTCCCGGCTCGATGCCGCGCCTGTCGGCGATCCCGCGCGGCTGCTCGTTCAACCCGCGCTGCGCATCCGTCTTCGATCGCTGCCGCGTGGAGCGGCCGGAGCCGCTGTCGCGCGGCACGCAGTCCGTTGCCTGCCATCTCTATGACAACGCGCCGGCGGAGACTGCGGCATGAGCGCCCCCTTCGTCCAGGCCACGAACCTCCGCCGCGTCTTCGACGTCTCGAAGCCCTGGCTCAACCGCTTGCTCGAAGGCGGACATCTCGAATATCTCAAGGCGGTCGATCACGTCACCTTCGACATCAAGAAGGGCGAGACCTTTGCGCTGGTCGGCGAATCCGGCTCGGGCAAGACCACGGTGGCGCGGATGGTGGTCGGCCTGTTGCCGCCGAGCGCGGGCGACGTGCTGATCGACGGCGTCTCGATGACCAATCCGCGGCAAGCGCAGGCACGCCGAAAGCTGCGCCGTCGCATCCAGATGATCTTTCAGGATCCGTATGCGAGCCTGAACCCGCACTTCCGCGTCGATGCCATCATCTCCGAGCCGATCCGCGCCTTCGACCTGATCCAGGGCGAACGCGACATCCAGGCGCGCGTCGGCGAGCTGCTCAGCCTCGTCGGCCTGCATCCCGACGACCGCCTGAAATTTCCGCATGAGTTCTCCGGCGGTCAGCGCCAGCGCATCGCAATCGCGCGGGCGCTCGCCTCCGACGCCGAATTCATCGTCTGCGACGAGCCGACCTCGGCGCTCGACGTGTCGGTGCAGGCGCAAATCCTGAACCTGATGCGCGACCTGCAGGACAAATTCGGCCTGACCTATCTGTTCATCAGCCATAACCTCGCCGTGGTCCGCCACATGGCGAGCCGGGTCGGCGTGATGTATCTCGGCCGGATCGTCGAGATCGCGGAGGGGCGCGAGCTGTTCGCCCGGCCCCGCATGCCCTACACCAAAATGCTGCTGGGCGCCGTGCCTGATCTCGCGATGTCCGGTCGGCAGCGGATTCCGGTGAAGGGCGAGATTCCGAACCCGATCAATCCGCCGTCCGGCTGTGCCTTCAATCCGCGCTGTCCGCTGGCGTACGACCTCTGCCGCAAGGAGGCCCCGGAACTGATCGACGGTGTCGCCTGTCACGCGGTCAACACCGCGCCGGTCCCGGCATAACGCGCGCGTGCCATGCGGCCTGTGCATTTGGCATCCCAGCGTCGGATGTGATCAATTGCGCGCGCCGCAAATGAGGTAGCCCATGGCCAGCAACGTCAACCCCGATCCGTTCACGACGCGCCCAGAAATCGAAGGCACGTTCGGTGTCGTCGCGACCACGCACTGGATCGCAACCGCTGTCGGCATGGCTATTCTCGAAAAGGGCGGCAATGCCTTCGACGCCGGTGTCGCCGCCGCGTTCACGCTGCAGGTCGTCGAGCCGCATCTGAACGGCCCCGGCGGCGACGTGCCTGTTATCGTCCATGACGTAAAGCGCGGCCGCACCGAGGTGATCTGCGGCCAGGGCCCGGCGCCGGCGCGCGCCACGATCGCGCATTACAAGAGCGAGGGCCTCGACATGGTCCCCGGCACCGGACTGCTCGCGGCCTGCGTTCCCGGCACCTTCGAATCCTGGATGATGCTGCTCCGCGACTACGGCACGATGCGCGTGCGCGATGTGCTGGAGCCTGCGATCTCCTACGCCCGCGACGGCTATCCGCTGGTCGAGCGCGCCTGCGCCACGATCCAGACCGTCGAGCAATTGTTCCGCAAGCACTGGCCGACCTCGGCCGCTGTCTACCTGCCGAACGGCGAGGTACCGAGGCCCGGCACGCTCTTCACCAACAAGACGCTCGCCGCGACCTACACCCGGATCTTGAACGAAGCCGAAAGCGGCGGCGGTGGCCGCGACGCCGAGATCGAGCGCGCGCGCAAGGCCTGGTCTCAGGGCTTCGTCGCGGAAGCCATCGACAAGTTCTGCCGGACGCAGGAGGTGATGGACGTCAGCGGCTCGCCGCATCGCGGCGTGCTCTCCGCCGACGACATGGCACGCTGGCAGCCGACGATCGAGGCCCCCCTCACCTACGATTACGGCCGTTACACCGTCTGCAAGGCCGGCGTCTGGAGCCAGGGTCCGGTAACGCTACAACAGCTCGCGCTGTTGAAGGGCTTTGCGCTCGACGGCCTCGATCCGACCGGGCCGGAGTTCATCCATCTCCAGATCGAATGCGCAAAACTCGCCTTCGCGGACCGCGAAAAGTTCTACGGCGATCCCAAGTTCAGCGAGATCCCGATCGCAACGTTGCTGTCGGATGCCTACAACGACCAACGCCGCAAGCTCGTCACAGACAAGGCGTCGCTCGATTTCGTCCCCGGCACGGTCGAAGGCTTCGGCGGCGTGGTCAAGCTGCGCCGCGCCGAGGGACAGCGCGAGGCGGTCGGTGCGCTCGGCGCCGGCGAGCCCACGGTAGGACGCTTCGGCGAGGTGCGCGGCGACACCGTGCATTTCGACATCATCGACAAGGCCGGCAACATGGTGTCATCGACACCATCGGGCGGCTGGCTGCAATCCTCGCCGATCATTCCGGAGCTCGGCTTCTGCCTCGGCAGTCGCGCCCAGATGTTCTGGCTGGAAGAAAACCATCCCGGCTCGCTCGCGCCGGGCAAGCGGCCGCGCACGACGCTGTCGCCGACCATGGCGCTGCGCGACGGCGAGCCTTACCTCGCCTGGGGTTCGCCCGGCGGTGACCAGCAGGATCAGTGGATCACGCAGTTCTTCCTGCGCCACGTCCATTGCAACCTCAATCTCCAGGAGGCGATCGACGCGCCCGCCTGGCACTCCGAGCATTTCCCGATCTCGTTCTGGCCGCGCACCGCGCGTCCCGGTGTGCTCGTGGTCGAAAACCGCGTGCCCAAGGCGACGATCGAGAACCTGCGCGAGCGTGGGCATATCGTCGAGGTCGGTCCCGACTGGTCCGAGGGCCGGCTCACCGCAGCCTCGCGCGTCGGTGTACGTCGACGCGCTGCCGCCAATCCGCGCGGCATGCAGGGCTACGCCGCGGGACGCTGAAGGCAGCACATGACCTGGTCGATCATTGCGCGCGATTCTGCCACCGGCCAGTTCGGCATTGCGGTCGCGACCCGCTTCTTCGCCGTCGGGGCACGCGTGCCCTACATCGCGGCGGGCCTTGGCGCCATTGCAACCCAAGCTTTCGTCAATCCCTATTACGGGATCGACGGCGTCAAGCTGTTGCGCGAGGGTCTCAACGCCCATGACGTGCTCGCCGCCCTGCTCGCGACCGACGACGGCCGCGAGAGCCGCCAGATCCACATCATGGATGCAAGTGGCGCGATCGACGCGCATACCGGGCGCGATTGCGTCGACTGGTGCGGGCACATCGCAGGAAGCGGCTTTTCGATCGCGGGCAACATGCTCGCCGGCGCCGACGTGCTTGCCGAGACGGCGAAGACCTACATCGCCAATGACAGCCTGCCGTTCCCACGCCGGCTGCTCGCGGCGATGCGCGCCGGCGAAGCCGCCGGCGGCGACAAGCGCGGCAAGCAGTCCGCAGCACTGCTGATCCACGGCGAGGAGGAATGGCCGGCGCTCGACATCCGCGCCGACGATCATCCCGACCCGCTCGGCGAGCTCGAGCGGCTCGAACGGGTCAGCCACGAACTCTGGGTCCACTTCCGCCCGTCCATGCCGACCCGGCGGAACCCGGCCGGCAATACCGATCGCCGCGTCATCGACGCCAGCATCGCCGCGGCACGGGCAAGACAGACATGAGCGCAAGCCCTCTCATCGAGATCAGGGACCTGCGCATCCGCTTTCACGGTGACGACGGCCGCGTCACCCACGCGGTCGACAGCGTCGATCTCAGCGTCGCCAATGGTGCAACGCTCGGCCTCGTCGGTGAATCCGGCTGCGGCAAGAGCGTGACCTCACTGGCGATCATGGGCCTGCTGCCGAAACAGACGACGGAGATATCGGGCGCGATCCGCTTCGACGGTTTCGATCTGCTGAAGACCCCGGACCAGACGCTGCGCGACCTGCGCGGCAACCGGCTCGCGATGATTTTCCAGGAACCGATGACCTCGCTCAACCCGAGCTTCACCATCGGCGACCAGATCATCGAGACCATCTTGCGCCATCGCGGCGGTTCGCGCCGCGGCGCGCGAGACCGCGCGATCGAGCTGTTGCGCCGCGTGCACATCCCCTCGCCCGAGCGTCGGATCGACGAATATCCGCACAAGCTCTCCGGCGGCATGCGCCAGCGCGTCATGATCGCGATGGCGCTCGCCTGCGATCCGCAGCTCCTGATCGCCGACGAGCCGACCACCGCACTCGACGTCACCCTGCAGGCCCAGATCCTGGAACTGATGCGCGAGCTGAAGGCTGCGAGCGGCGCCGCGATCATCTTGATCACCCACGATCTCGGCGTCGTCGCCGAAGTCTGCGATGAAGTCGCGGTGATGTATGCCGGCGAGATCGTCGAGCGCGCGCCGGTCGACGAATTGTTCTCCGCGCCGCAGCATCCCTACACGGTCGGACTGCTCGGCTCCATCCCGCGTCTGGACCATCGCGCCGAACAGCTTGCCACGATCGAAGGCATGGTGCCGAACATGGCACAGCCACCCGCGGGCTGCCGTTTTGCCGCGCGTTGCCCGTTCGTGCTGGACGCCTGCACGAGGGCGCCGCCGCCGCTGGTGGAAGTCAGCCCCGGCCATCTCTCGCGCTGCATCCGTGCACCGCTCGAACTGTTGGTGTCGTGATGGCGCTCCTCGAGGTCAACGGCCTGGTCAAGCATTTCGTCGCCCAGCGGTCGCTGTTCGGCCGGGCGCTGGCCCATGTCAAAGCGGTCGATGGGGTCAGCTTCACGCTCGAAGCCGGCAAGACCCTCGCTTTGGTCGGTGAATCCGGTTGCGGCAAATCCACCGTCAGCCGCCTGGTGCTGCGGCTGATCGAGCCCGATGCGGGCAGCGTGAGGTTCGACGGTCGCGACCTGCTCTCGCTCGATGCCGATGCGCTCCGCAAATTCCGCCGCGAAGCGCAGATCATCTTTCAGGACCCCTACGCCTCGCTCAACCCGCGCATGACGGTCGGCCAGATCCTGACTGAGCCGCTCGCGCTGCACGATCTCGTGCCGCCGGAGCAGCGGCGCGAGCGCGTCGCGGAAATCTTGCGGCTGGTCGGGCTGGAGCCGCGGCTGGCCCGGCGCTATCCGCACGAATTCTCCGGCGGCCAACGCCAGCGCATCGCGATCGCCCGCGCGCTCGCGGTCGAGCCGAAGCTGATCATCTGCGACGAGCCGGTCTCGGCGCTCGACGTCTCGATCCGCTCGCAGATCTTGAATCTGCTGCGCGAGCTGCAGGACCGGCTTGGTCTGGCCTATATCTTCGTTTCGCATGATCTCGCGGTGGTCAAGCACATCGCCGACCGCGTCGCGGTGATGAATCTCGGCGGCATCGTCGAAGAGGCCGATGCGGACGCGTTGTTCGCCGAGCCACGCCATCCGTACAGCCGCGCCCTGTTGTCCGCGATCCCGCTGCCGCAACCTCGCGCGAGGCGGGCCAAGGTCGTGCTGCAAGGCGAGATCCCGAGCGCGCTCAATCCGCCGGCCGGCTGTCGCTTCCACACCCGCTGCCCCTTCGTGATCGACCGCTGCCGTACCGAAGCGCCGGCGCTGGTGGCCGACGAGGCAGGCCACGCCACCGCCTGCCATCGCGCCAGCGAGTTACCTCCGGCCGACAGCATCCTGCCCACCGCGGGCGGCTTCACGCCGGAACTGGCAAAATTAGTCGCAGCCTTCAGCCGAAAGACGGAAGGCGCAAGCCCGGTCGGGGTTGGTATACAGAGTGCAAGGCCTACAACGCCGTAGCCGAAGCAATGGGGACTGTCCGATGAAGATGTTTCGCTTGGCCGCAACCGCGGCTGCGTTCCTGCTGTCGCTTGGTGCCGCCCAGGCGCAGACCACGTTGCGCATCGGCCTTGCCGAGGACCCGGATATCCTCGATCCCTCGATGGCGCGCACCTATGTCGGCCGCATCGTGTTCGCGGCATTCTGCGACAAGCTGTTCGACATCGACGAGAAGCTCAACATTGTGCCCCAGCTCGCGCTGTCGAGCGAGACCGCCGACGACGGCAAGGCGCTCGTCATCAAGCTGCGTCCCGGCGTGAAATTCCACGACGGCGAGCCGTTCGACGCGGAGGCCGCCAAATTCTCGCTGGAGCGCCATCTGACCCTCCCCGGCTCGTTCCGCAAGCCGGAGCTTGCCTCGGTCGACCACATCGATGTCGTCGATCCCCTCACCGTCAAGCTGGTGCTGAAATCGCCGTTCTCGCCGCTGCTAGCCCAGCTCACGGATCGCGCCGGCATGATGATGTCGCCGAAGGCGGCAAAGGCAGCCGGTGACAAGTTCGGCCTGCACCCGGTCTGCGCCGGCCCCTACAAATTCGTCGAGCGCGTGCAGCAGGACCGCATCGTGTTCGAGAAGTTCGCGGACTACTGGAACAAGGACAACGTCTTCATCGACAAGATCGTGTTCCAGCCCATCGTCGACGCCACCGTGCGGCTTGCGAATTTGAAATCCGGCGGCCTCGATCTGATCGAGCGCGTGCTCGCCACCGACCTCAAGGAGGTGCGCGCCGATTCACGGCTGAAGGTCGCCACCGCCATCGAGCTCGGCTATCAGGGCATCACGCTCAACATCGGCAAGGACAAGGCCAAGGGACCGCTGAGCCAGTCCGCCAAGGTACGGCAGGCCCTCGATCTTGCCATCGATCGCGAGGCGATCAACCAGGTCGTGTTCAACGGCGAGTTCCAGGTCGGCAATCAATGGGTCAATCCCGATCATCCCTATTACCAAAAGGGCTTGCCGGTCCGCCCCCGCAATTTGGAGAAGGCCAAGGCGCTCTTGAAGGAAGCCGGCGTGACGCCGCCGGTCAGCGTCGACTTCCTGGTGCCGAAGGGCGCGGAGACGGAGACACCGGCGCAGGTCATCCAGTCGATGGCCGCGGAAGCCGGCTTCGACATGAAGATCCGCGTCACCGAATTCGCAACCGGGCTCAAGCAGGCCGAATCCGGCGATTACCAGGCCTTCATGCTCGCCTGGAGCGGCCGCGTCGATCCTGACGGCAACACCTTCGTCTTCCTGCACAGCGGAGCGCCGCAGAACTACGGCGACTGGAACAATCCGCAGGCCGACAAGGCACTGGAAGACGCACGGCTCGTGACCGACCTCGATAAGCGCAAGGCGAGCTATGAAGTGCTGGCCAAGCTGGCCCAGGACGAGGAGCCGATCCTCTACCTCTATCACCGCCGCATCATCATTGCGCACACCACCAAGCTCGAGGGTTACAAGCAGATGCCCGACGGCCTCGTGCGCGTCGTCGGCCTCAAGCTGAAGTGACGCGGCAGCGATGCTGAACTTCCTCGCCCGCCGGCTTGCGCAGATCGTACCGACATTGTTCTTCGTGTCGGTGCTGATCTTCTCGCTGCAGCAATTGCTGCCGGGCGATCCCGCACTGGTGATGGCGG
The DNA here is from genome assembly GCF_024199935.1 of Bradyrhizobium sp. CCGUVB14. Classification (NCBI taxonomy): domain Bacteria; kingdom Pseudomonadati; phylum Pseudomonadota; class Alphaproteobacteria; order Hyphomicrobiales; family Nitrobacteraceae; genus Bradyrhizobium; species Bradyrhizobium sp. CCGUVB14. The sequence continues at coordinate 3,530,398 of NZ_JANADS010000001.1, read as the reverse complement.
GCGAAGAGCGCGATCCGGCCGTGATCGAGCAGATCCGCCACCAATACCGGCTCGATCAGCCGGTCCCCGTGCAGTACGCCTACTGGATGAAGGGCGTGCTATCAGGCGATTTCGGCGAATCCCTGCGCAACAAGATGCCGGTGCGCGAGCTGATTGCGCAAAAGCTGCCGGTGACGCTGCAGCTCGGCTCGATGGCGATCATCATCGCCTTCCTGATCGGCATTCCCGCCGGGATCGTCGCCGCCGTGAAGAAGGGAACGGCCTGGGATTACGGCGCCAATTTCTTCGCGCTGTGGGGCATCTCGACGCCGAACTTCTGGCTCGGCATCATGCTGATCTTCCTGTTCTCGATCGAGCTCGGCTGGCTGCCGGCCTCGGGCTATGTGCCGCTGACCGAGAACTGGCGCGCGAGCCTGGCTGCCACCATCATGCCCGCCTTCGTGCTCGGCAACGCGATTGCCGCGGTCCTGATGCGCCATACCCGCAGCGCCATGCTCCAGGTGCTGGAAAGCGATTACGTCCGTACAGCGCGCGCGAAGGGTCTCTCCGAGCGCTCCGTGATCCTGAAACATGCCATGCGCAACGCGCTGACACCGATCATCACGCTCGGCGCGCTCGAGCTCGGCACGCTGCTGTCCGGCGCCGTGCTGACCGAACAGATCTTCTCCATTCCCGGCTTCGGCAAGCTGATCGTGGACGCGGTGTTCAACCGCGACTATGCCGTTGTGCAGGGCGTGGTGCTGGTGACCGCCACGGTCTACATCACGCTCAATCTGGTTGCCGATGTCGCCTATATCCTCGTCAATCCGCGGCTGAGGGGCTAGGCCATGACCGACGCCGCCCTGTCCGGCCCCCTTGCGCAAGCCGACGAGTTGGACAGCCCGGCACGCCGCGCACGGCGCCGCCTGTTCAAGCGCAAGGCGGCGGTCGCGGGCCTCGTGGTCCTCGTCATCTTCATCCTGCTCGCGTTGCTGGCGCCTCTGATCGTGCCCTACGATCCAATCGCGACGAGCTGGAGCCTGGTGCGCAAGCCGCCCACGATGGCGCACTGGTTCGGCACCGACGAGCTCGGCCGCGATATCCTGAGCCGCGTCGTCTACGGCGCGCGCGCCTCGCTGCTGGCCGGCCTGATCTCGGTCGCGATCGCGCTCGGCATCGGCGTGCCGCTTGGCCTCGTCGCCGGCTATCGCGGTGGCTTCCTCGATGCGCTGATCAGCCGGATCACCGACGCGATGCTGGCCTGCCCGTTCCTGATCCTGGCGATTGCGCTGGCGGCGTTCCTCGGTCCGAGCCTTGGCAACGCCATGATCGCGATCGGCATCTCGGCGACGCCCATCTTTGTCCGCCTGACCCGCGGCCAGGTGCTGAGCGTCAAGGCCGAGGACTATGTCGAAGCGGCGCGTGCACTCGGCAACCCGTCCTGGCGCATCGCCGTCTCGCACATCCTGCCGAACATCCTGCCCGCACTGCTGGTTCAGGCGACGCTCTCGATCGCGGCCGCGATCATCGCAGAAGCCGCGCTGTCGTTCCTCGGCCTCGGCCAGCAGCCGCCGGCGCCGTCCTGGGGCAGCATGCTCAACGCAGCGCAACGCTTCCTGACCCAGGCGCCCTGGATGGCGATCTGGCCGGGGCTGGCGATCTTCCTCGTGGTGCTGTCGTTGAACCTGCTCGGCGACGGCCTGCGCGACGCGCTCGATCCGCGCCAGCGCTAAATGACGCTCTCGCGCATCACGCGGCGGCAATCCATCTCGTATTCGAGATCGACCACCGGCGGCCGCGCGAAATGCCAGGTGAGGCCCGAGCGCAACGCGCCACGCCGAACCAGTTCGTCGACCAGCGCGTGATGGAAGTCGTGCACGGAATAGGCCTGCACGCCGGTGGTGTCCTTCCAGCCGAATCCGAACGCCGTCATCCGGTTCTCCATCTGGGACGTCGTGGTGAACCGGACCTTCTCGCGCAAACCCTCCGGACTGAGGTCGCGGTAGCGGACCGTGCGCTCGACATAGGTGCCGCTGCCCTCGCGCGCCTCGGCGCCGCCGGCAATGACGAAGGACGGCGCTTTGGAGTTTGTCGGGCGCGTGAAGGAGAACGCGTAGAACGACGGCTCGGCTGGAGGATCGAGTTCCGGACAGACGTTGCTGCGCGCCACCGGATTGGTGGTGCCGTCGAAGATGCCCCACTCCGAGAGCGTCTTGACGTAATGCAGGTTGAACGCGCGAAACCCCTCCTCGCTGAAGGCAGCCGGCGAGCGCAGCTCGCAGGCACAGAAGGCCGTCAACGGCCGCCCCGCCTCCTGAATGAACTTTGCCGCAAGCGCAAACCCCTCGGCCAGGGGCACGAGGCGATCGAACCGGACGCGCTCGATCTCATAGCCATCGTCGGCGGCCGCACCAGCCGAATACTGGAACACGGAGGGAATGAACCGATAGTTGCCGGCGGAGAATTCACGAATCATGACGGACTCCTAATCCAATTGAATGCGGACGCCCTTGCCGCCGTTGAGCAGGCGCCTCAGGTGAAATCCGGCGAGCGGATCATCGGCGTGCGCGCCGACCAGCGCGGCAAAGGCCGGCATGGCCGTGGCGTCACCGGCTTCCATCCTGGCAAAGGCCTCGGAATACTGGGCCGTCCCGGGCGCCTCGAACCTTTCACGCTGCAGTGGCTCAAACGCGCGCAGCGGCTCGCTGCGCCCGCGCAGCATCAGATCGCCGACGGGACGCCCCTGAAAATTCTCGGCGGCCTCTGCGACACTGGAGCTGACACAGATGCGGGTACCAAGCTGCTTGTTCGCGGCTTCCAGCCGCGCCGCAATGTTGATCGTGTCCCCATACGCGGTGTAATCGAAGAAGCGATTGCCGCCGAAATTGCCGACCAGCGCGGAGCCGGCGTGAATGCCGATGCGGGTGGTGCCGAAGTTCACGCCCTTTGCGCCCTGCCGTGCGCAAAAATCCTGCGCCCAGGCATCGAGATCATGGGCGCAGGCAACGGCACGCGTCGCGTAGTCCGGCTGATCGCCGGGCGCATTGAACAGCACCTGGATCGCGTCGCCGATGATTTTTGCGACCGTCCCGTCATGCGAGAAGACCACCTCGGTCATCCCGCCGACATACTCGTTGAGGAGCGCGCCCAACGTCTCGGGCGGCGCGGTCTCGACCAGCGAGGTGAAGCCGGTGATATCGGTGAAAATGGTCGCGACATCGCGCCACTGCACCGCGATCCCCTCACCCTCGCCGCCGGCCGCCAGACGCTTGGCAAGATCCGGCGAGAAATGGCGCGACAATGCGGCATGAGCCCGCTCGGCCTCCGCCTGGCGGCGCCTCACCTCGCGCAACATCTCGATGTGACGCAGGGTCTTGTCGATCGTGGTCTCGAGGTCGGCGAAGTCGATCGGCTTGGTCAGGAAATCGAACGCGCCACGGTTCATGGCGGTGCGGATGTTGCTCATGTCGCCGTAGGCCGACACGATGATGGTCGACTTCTTCTCCTCGGCTTCCTGCAGCTTCTGCAGCAGCGACAGCCCGTCCATCCGGGGCATGTTGATGTCGGAGACCACCATATCGACTTGGGGATTCTGCTCGAGCGACTCCAGCGCCTCCAGGCCGTCGCGCGCGAACATGATGGCGACAAGCCCGTCGCGAATCTTCCTGCGGAATTTTTGCAGGATCAGCGCCTCGAGGTCGGGCTCGTCGTCGACGAAGAGGATGGTCGGAGTCATGCCGCCTGCTCGAGCCTTGTGTCGATCTGCTGCCGCAGCAACGCAAAATCGATCGGCTTGGTGAGGAGCCCGGTGGCGCCGCGCTCGATCGCCTTGCGGCGCGTCTCGGCATCGCCGTACGCCGTGATCATGATGACCGGAACATTCGGATGCTCGGCGCGCACTTTGGGCAGCATGTCGAGCCCGCTCATGCCGGGCATGTTGATATCGGACAGGATCAGGATCAACGAGGGGTCGCGAACCTCGGCCGCGAGCTTCAGCGCATCGGGCGCCGAGGGCGCGAATTCCATCTGGAAACGGCCGGCGCGCAGGTCGCGCCGGAATTGCTGCCGGAACAGCGCCTCGACATCGGGCTCGTCATCGACGACCAGGATGTAAACGTTCACGTCTTGCCTCCGGAAGTACTGCCTGCCGACATGACGCGTGGCAGGGTGATGATGAATTCGGTGAATACACCGGGCTCGGTGGTCACGTCGATCGTGCCGCCGTGCTGTTTCACGACGATGTCATGGCTCATGGACAGACCAAGCCCGGTGCCCTCACCGGCCGGCTTGGTGGTGAAGAAGGGATTGAACATTTTCTCCTTCACGTCCTGCGGAATGCCCGTGCCGTTGTCGCGGATCCGGATCTCGACCTTGCCGCCGAGATTCTTCGTCGCGGCGCTCAGCGTCGGCTCGAATCCATCGGCACTGCTTTCCTTGCGCTTGGTCGCGGCATAGAAGCCGTTCGAGATCAGATTGAGGAAGACGCGGGTGATTTCCTGCGGATAGACGTCAACCATCCCGGCGGTCGGATCGAGGTCACGCTGGAGCGTCACGTTGAACGACGGCCGTTCGGCGCGCGCGCCGTGATAGGCGAGATTGAGGCTCTCCTCCACGATCGTATTGATGTCGGCGAGGCGATGCTCGCCGGAGCCCTCCCGCGAGTGCAGCAGCATATTCCTGACGATGGAATCGGCGCGCTTGCCGTGCTGCACCACTTTCTCGAGATTTCCCCGCAGCATGCCGGTCAGCTCGTCCACCTCGTCCTTTGTTTTGCCGTCGAGCGACGCCGTTTGCAGGACCTCGTTGAGCTCGTCGATCAGCTCGGTCGAGATCGACGAGAAATTGTTGACGAAGTTGAGCGGGTTCTTGATCTCGTGGGCGATGCCGGCCGTGAGCTGGCCGAGCGACGCGAGCTTCTCGGTCTGGATCAGCCGGCCTTGAGCTGCGCGCAACTCATCGAGGGATTGCGAGAGCTCCATCGTGCGCTTGCGCAACTCGTTCAGCAGCCGCGCATTCTCGATGGCGATGACGGCTTGCTTCGTGAAATTCTCGACGACGGAGATCTGCTTGTCGGTGAACGGACGGACTTCCTTGCGATAGACCGCGATTGTGCCGATCAGCTCGCTCTCCTTCAGCATCGGCACGACGACGATCGTGCGGGCGCCGGCCACATCGGAGATTCCGCGGATGCTGGGTCCTCCGGCAATATAGGCAGGCGTGCTTTGGACATCGTGAACGTGGACGACCTGATGTGTCCTGACAACGGTCGCGAGCGCACTCTCCGGATGAGGACGGATCGCCACATCCCGTCGCGAAGCGGCGAACGCAGGCGGCACGTTGTAGTCAGCCGCGATGGTGAAGCCTTCGCCGTCCCACAGATTCATGATCCCGAAACTCGCGCCACAGACGCGCGTGGCATTCTCGAGCAATTTGTCGAACACCGGCCCGAGTTCGCCCGGAGACGAACTGATCACCTGCAGGACTTCCGACGTCGCCGTCTGCTGCTCCAGCGACTCCCTCAATTCAGCCGTTCGGACCTCGACCTTCTTTTCCAAATCCGCATAGGATTCCTGCAACCGTTCGCCCATGTGATTGAACTGGTCCGCGAGCTCCTCGAGCTCGTCGCCGGTCTTGATCGAGATTCGCTGGGCGAAGTCGCCACCGCCGATCCGTTCGGCGCCGCTGCGCAGCGCCTGGATCGGCCCGACCATGCGGCGCGCGAGGAATATTCCAGCGAGCACCGCGAAGATCGAGGCCGCGAGCAGCACGATTGCCAGCCGTTCCAGCGACGCATAGAGCGTCGCATAGGCTTCCTCGACCGGCAGCTCGACGAACATGGTCCAGCCGAGCGGGGCGATCGGCGCTGACGCCGTCAGAACCTTCTGCCCCTGGATGTTGGTCGCTTCCTGCAAGGCGTCCGGCATGACGCCGCCGCCAGCGAGCGCAGCACGCACCTGCGCCAACCCCGACAGGTCGGTGTTGCGCAGAACGAGGCTGATATCGGGATGCGCGATCAGTCGCCCCTCCGGGCCGACCACATAGGCATGCCCGTGCTCGCCGACCTTGATCTGGGACACGACATCCCAGATCAGCTTGAGATTGACCTCTGCAATGCTGACGCCCGCATCCTTGCGGGCACCGGCCTGCGCCAGCGTCATGTAGGGCTCTGACTCCCGGCGGAAATAAACCGGCCCGTAATAGACCTTGTGCGCGACGGCTTCGGTGAACTTCGGGTCGTTCGACAGGTCGATGCCGCTGTCGATCGCGTCCATCGCCAGCCGCGAAACCCGCAACCGCTCCCTGCCGGACGCGTCGACCTGGGCCAGTTCAGTGATCGCCGGCACCTGACGCAGCAGCCGCAGCGCGTCAAACCGGCGCGGCTCGATCGAGCCCGCCGACCATGGCAGTTGCGTGGTCCAGCCGAGCTGGCTCTCGATCTCCTTGACGAACTGGCTGATCTTGGCGGCTGCCGCCTCGGCCTGCTCGTGCTGGACCCGGATCAGCGAGGCCTTGTGCTCCCGATAGTAGAAGAAGACCTCGAACAGGCCATTGGCCAGCAGGGCGACGGCGACCACGACCACAAACAACGCGACATATTTGGTGAACAGCCGGGTCCTGATCCCCCGTCCCGCCTCGCCGGAGGCGACGCCGTCCGCAGCCGCGCGCGGCAGCGGCCTGGTTTGTGGGGTATCGGGATGGACGGAAATGCTCATTGCCCCAAGCCTATCAAGAAGGCCGGACCTTGTCTCTCGCTGCAGCGCACAAGGTTACTCGATCACCTCGTCGGCAAGTGCCAGCATGGTCGGGGGAATTTCAAGTCCGGTCGCTCTCGCCGTCTTGAGATTGAGCACCAAGGGATAGCGGGTCGGCAGCTCGAACGGCAGGTCGCCGGGATTTGCCCCGTTGAAAATGCGAGCGACCAGCGCGGCCGCGCGCTCGAAGGATTCCGACGAATCCGCACCATAGGACATCAGTCCACCGTCGCGGGCGAATTCGTCGAATTCGTAGATCGCCGGCAGCTTCCGGACGGCGGCGAACTCGAACACGCGCTCGCGATTGAGAATGGTCAGCGCGTCCGCCACCATCAGAATGCCATCGGGCGGATCGCTGTTCATCGCCGAAAAGGCTTCGTCGAAATCGTCGGGCTCGCGCACGCCGAGCGCTTGCACGGCTAGCCCAAGTGCCTGGGCCGCTTTCGCGGACGCCTGATAGCGCATGGTCATGCCGAGGTCGTCCTTGTTCCAGAGCATCGCGACCTTGGTCAGCTTCGGCGACACCTCTTTGAGCAACGACAGCCGCTTGGCGCCGAGTGTCGCCGCGACGTCCGAAATGCCGGTGATCTTGCCGCCCGGATGCGCAAGGCTCTCGATCAGCCTGGTCTCGACGGGATCACCGACGCCACTGGCCGCGACAGTCGCGATGCCGGCCGCTTTGGCGGCCATTGCCGTCGGGTAGCCGATGATCACGATGACATCGACGTTCTTGGCCTGCAGCTCTGCGATCAGCGCGGGCAGCATCGTGACGTCGCCAAGCGCGCCCCGCGCTTCAAAGGTCAAATTCTGACCGAGCTTGAACCCGCGCTCCTCGAGCACCTTGATCAGGATCTTGCCGCCCCGGCTCTCCGCCGTGACCGGCGCGATCGGCGTCACCGTGCCAAGGCGAAAAATGCGGCCCGGCGTATCCGCCAATGCCATGCCCGACCGCGCAAGTGCCGTCCCGCCGAGCACCGCCAGAAATTCGCGTCTTTTCATCCGACGACCTGCCCAGGCGCCCACTCCGGGCGCTCCAGCCATCATATTACCGGATATCGCGCGACAAAAAAAAGCGGCAACAGCGATGGCTGTTGCCGCTTCGCACGCAAATCGGGCTTGGGTCAGGTCGGCCGCAGCGCCTTGGCCCCGACGTCGAGTTCATTGACCTGCTTGTTACGCTCGGAATCGGCCGCAGCGCGATGGTCGGTCGCCAGCACGACGTAGACCGCCGGCAGCACGAACAGGGTGAACAGCGTGCCGATCGACATGCCCGCGACGACCACGAGGCCGATCGAGAAGCGGCTGGCCGCGCCGGCGCCGGTTGCCGTCAGCAGCGGGATCAGACCCGTGACCATCGCGGCCGTCGTCATCAGGATCGGCCGCAGGCGGATACGGGCCGACATTTCGATGGCCGAGCGGCGGTCGAGCCGCTCGTTGACCTGGAGCTCGTTGGCGAACTCCACCATCAGGATGCCGTGCTTGGTGATCAGGCCAACCAGGGTGAGCAGGCCGACCTGCGTATAGATGTTCATGGTCGCCACACCGAAGAACAGCGGGATCAGCGCTCCCACGATCGCCATCGGCACCGAGATCATGATCACCAGCGGATCACGCAAGCTCTCGAACTGCGCGGCGAGCACCAGGAAGATGATGACCAGCGCGAAACCGAAGGTGATCGCGAGCTGATTGCCTTCCTGAACATACTGCCGGCTATCCGCGAGATAATCGTGGCTGAAGCCCTGCGGCATCTTCTTGGCTTCGCCCTCGAGGAAGTCCACCGCAGCGCCGACTGTCACGCCGGGCATCGGCACCGCCGAGAACGTCGCCGAGTTGAGCTGATTGTAGTGCGTCAGTGAGTTCGGGTCGGTCTTGGTCTTGATCGAAACCACCGTGGACAGCGGAAGCTGCTGTCCGGTGGTGGTGGTCACATAGTAGCCGCCGAGCGATTCCGGCGAGAGGCGATCGCTACGCGGCACCTGCGGGATCACCTGATAGGACCGGCCCTCGAGATTGAAGCGGTTGATGTAGTTGCCGCCGAGCAGAACCGCGAGCGTAGAGCCGAGGTTCTGCATGTTGACGCCGAGATCCTGCGCCTTGGTGCGGTCGATCGTGACCTCCACGTTCGGCTGGTTATAGGCGAGGTCGCTGTCGGAGACGATGAACATGCCGCTCTTGCGGGCAGCGTCCTTCAGCTTCTCCATCTGCTCAAAGACGGTCTGGTAGCCCGCGGTGGAGTTGATGACCATCTGCACCGGCAGACCGCCCGGACCACCCGGCAACGGCGGCAGGTTGAACGCGAAGGCCTGCACGCCCTCGATCTTGGAGAGCTCGGCCTGCACCAGCGGCTTCAGCGCGATAGACGAACGCTTGCGCTCGTCCCACGGCTTCAGGAGCATGCCGGCGATCCCGCCCTGCGGACCGTTGATGCCGTTCAGCACGAAACGCAGATCAGTCTCGGGGAATTTCTGGAACTCCTTGTCGAGCTTGTCGCCGTAGAAATCGACATAGTCGATGTTGGCGTATTTCGGCGCCTTGGTCACCGCGAACACGATGCCCTGATCTTCCTCGGGCGCCAGCTCCTTCGAGGTGTGCATATAGAGAAAGCCGACGAGCCCGAGGATCGTGATCGCGAACAGGCCGGTGATGGCCTTGTAGTCGAGCGAGCGGTCGAGCCTGCGGCCGTACCAACGCGTCAGCGCGCCAAACACCTTGTTGACGAGCTTGGCGAAACGGCCCTCTTCGGTGTTCTTGAGCAGCACCGAGCACATCATCGGCGACAGCGTCAGCGCGATCACGCCCGACACGATCACCGAGCCGGCGAGCGTGAAGGCGAATTCGCGGAACAGCGAACCGGTGAGGCCACCGAGGAAGCCGATCGGGGCATACACCGCCGCGAGCGTGATGGTCATCGAGACGACGGGGCCGACGATTTCGCGCGCGCCTTCGAGCGAGGCCTGGACGGGCGTCTTGCCCTCCTCCAGATGGCGATGGATGTTCTCCACCACCACGATGGCGTCGTCGACCACAAGGCCGATCGCAAGCACCATCGCGAGCAGGGTCAGCAGGTTGAAGCTGAAGCCCAGCGCCAACATCAGCGTGCAGACGCCGATCATGGACAGCGGGATGGTGACGACCGGAATGATGACGGAGCGGAACGACGCCAGGAACAGGAAGATCACCACGATCACGATGATGATCGCTTCGCCGAGCGTCTTCTCCACCTCGTCGATCGAGGATTGGATGAACTTGGTCGAGTCGTAGGCGACCTTCATCTTCATCGACGGCGGCAGATTGCGCTCGAGCTCCGGGAACAGCGCCCGCACGCCCTTGACCAGCGTCAGCGGATTGCCTTGCGGCGTCGCGTTCACGCCGATGAAGATCGCATGCTCGCCATTGAAGGCGACGCTCGCGTCGGTGCTCTGCGCCGCGAGTTCGACCGTGGCGATATCCTCCATCCGGACAAAGCCACCGTCCTTGGCCTTGACGATCATCTTCCGGAACTGGTTGACGTCGGTCAGGCTGGTGTTCGTCGAGATGTTGGAAACGATGAGATAGCCTTTGGTCTGTCCCGCCGCCGACTGGAAGTTATTGGCCGTAATCGCGGTCGCGACATCGCCCGGCGATACGTTGCGGCCGGCCATCTTCACGGGGTCAAGCCACAGCCGCATGGCAAAGGTCTGGCCACCCAGAATGTCGGCCGAGGCCACGCCATCGACGGTCGACAGCACCGGCTGCACCACGCGCGTCAGATAATCGGAGATGGCCGAGCCCGATAGCTCCTCGGAGGAGAAGCCCAGATACATCACGGCCGTGGTCTGGCCGGTTGTCTTGGTGACGATCGGGTCGTTCGATTCCTTCGGAATCAGGTACTTGACCGAGTTCGTCTTCGCGAGCACCTCGGTGAGCGCCTGGTTCGGATCGAAGTTCAGCTTGATGTAGACCTGAATCGTCGAGGTGCCGAGCACCGAGGACGAGGTCATGTAATCAACGCCTTCAGCCGAGGCGACCGCCTGCTCGATCGGCGTCGTGATGAAGCCCTGGATCAGGTCCGCGGACGCGCCGGGATAAACGGTCGTGATGTTGATGACCGTGTTCGAAAGCTTCGGATACTGCCGGATCGGCAGCACCATCGCCGCGCGCAGACCGATCAGCAGGATCAGCAGGCTGACGACGACCGACAGAACCGGGCGCTTGATGAAAATATCAGTAAAGGCCATCGCGGCGATCTCGATTTCTAAGTCTCAAGAAACGTGATCCGGCCAGGCCGGATCACGCGAGTGTATTGTCAGTAGCGCGGCGGTTGCGCCGGGATCTGCGGAGACGGGTCGGTCGAAATCGCAACGGCAGCACCCGATTGCAGCTTGAGCTGACCGACGGCGACGACCTTGTCGCCAGGCTTGACGCCCTTGATGATTTCGACGCGACCGTTCACCCGGTTGCCGGTCTGAACGAACGTGCGCACCGCGCTCAGGCTGGTCTTGCCGTCCTCTTCCTTCTTCTCGGTGATCACGAATACGGAGTCGCCATACAGCGTGTAGTCAACGGCCGTTTCCGGAACGGTGATCACGGCCGGCTTCTCCGGCAGCACCACCGTGGTGCTCACGAACATGCCCGGCTTCAGGATCTTCTCCGGATTGGCGATGGTTGCCTGCACGCGGATGTTGCGCGTGTCGGTCGCGATCTGCGGCTCGATCGTGGTGATCTTGCCGTCGAAGGTACGGCCCGGATAGGCGTCGACCTTCAACCGGACCACTTGTCCGACCTTGAGGTTGGCGGAGTCCTTTTCCGTCACCGTGAAGTTCGCCCACAGCTCCGACAGATCGGTCAGCGAGACGATCGCCGTGCCTGCCGTGAGATATTGTCCGACCTCGACCTTGCGGACGCCGAGATCGCCGGAGAACGGTGCGCGCACCAGCTTCTGCGAGATCAGCGCTTCGGTCTTGGCGATGCCTGCCAGCGCCTGGTCATAAGATGCTTGTGCCTGGTCGACCGTCGCCTGCGGACCAAACTGGCGCGAGGCCAGCTGCTTGGCGCGATCGAGCGACAGCTGCGCGACGGTCGCCTGCGCCTTGAAGTTGGCGAGGTCGCCCTGGTCCGGCGCGTCGAACAGCTGCACCAGCGGCATGCCGGCTTCGACATGGGCACCCGGCTCGAACTTGATCTCGGTGACGCGACCGTTGACGTCGGCGCTGACGTCGACCTGATGCACGGCAACGAGGCTGCCGACTGCGGTCAGCAGGTTCGGCACCACCTCCGACTTCGCTTCCGCCGCGCTGACTGCGGTCGGCGGCGGCTTGTTGTTGGCGAAGAACTGCTTGATCATCTGGCCACGGAAATAATTGAACCAGACGAGGCCACCGACCAGCGCGCCGAGGAGCGTGCCGATGATGATGAACCAGAGCACCGGCCGGACCGGGCGCTTGGGAGCCTTGCTGTCGATCGGTTCGCCCGAAATCTTGTTTTCGGCTACGATGTTCATTGTCATGCGCTTTCTGCAATCGCCGTCTTGCCGACACCCGTGGCCTGATCGCGGCCCAGATGCGAAGCAATTGCGGCGTCGTTAAGTCCGATGCCTCTCAGGAGAAACTCACAGAGCTGCCGCTCCAACTCGTTCGCCCTGCCGTAAGCGAGACAAGGCACGGACGGCAGCCTGGTCAGCGCAGCGGTCATCACCGTGTGATGCGCAAACCAGAACAGGTTGAGCGGTTCATTGCCACAAGCCCGCGCATCGCCGGCGGCGACCGCGCGTTCGAGCGAGGCGACGAAGACGGCTCCGATCAGCGTCTCGATCTTGGCATATAGCAAACGCGCGAATTCGCCGTCATCCAGATGACTGGTGGCCATCAGTCGCAGGCGTTGGGCCTCCTCCTGGTCGGGGCCGTCGGCGATCTGCAGGAAGTGCTGGACCATGCCGCGGATCAGTTCGACCAGGGTGGCCGTCGACGGCTCCCGCTCGAGGAGTTCGGTTAGCGCCGGGTCCGCCTCGCACTCGTCGCTGAGGATTTCGGCATAGAGTGCCGCCTTGGACGGGAAGTGCTTGAACAGCAGCGCCTCGGAAATGGCAGCAGCGGCCGCCACGCTCTTCGTCGTGGTGCCGTTATAGCCGTGTCGGGCAAAGCAGCGTTTCGCGGCTCCGAGGATCAATTGACGCCTCAGGTCGCTCGTCATACGCAATGAGCTCATGTTAGTGAGTAAGCACTCACCCACGCCAAAGTCAAGCAAATTGCTGCGACGCAACCTAAGTGCGTCAGAATCTGTTGGAAATTGGTCACAGGTTACCGCCCGCGGGAGCGAACGCCGTCCGCAAATCCGGATTGGCGTCAGATCGGCTGGAACCCGAGGTCGCCGCGGATCCGGTTGACGATGTAGGTTCCGTCCCGACTCGGCAGGATGCGCTCGACGCTGGCGCTGTCGATCTTCACATTGGCAAAGCGAGGCCCGGCCGAGAGGTCGTGGATGGCTTTGGCGAAGCTTTCGACCTCGGCCATGGTCGAGATTGCCCGGCTGTCGGCGATGCCGCAGGCCCTGGCGACCCCGACGAGATCGGCGGCTGCCGAGGTGTGGCTGGTCTGGCCCCCGGTCTCGCCATAGGCCTCGTTGTCGAGCACTGCGATCGAGAGGTTGGACGGCTTCTGCAGCCCGATGGTGGCAAGGCTGCCCATCCCCATCAGCATCTCGCCATCGCCGGTGATGACCAGCACCGGCAATTTTGGCTGCGCCAGGGCAAGCCCGAGCCCGATCATGGCGGCGCCACCCATGCCTCCCCACAAATAAAAGTTGCGGGCGTGGTCACCGGCCGCGGTGATGTCGTTGGTGGAGGCACCGAGGCCACCGATTGCGACGACGTCCTTGCGGTTTGCGAGCAGCGCGGCGACCACCTGGCGGCGGTCGAGGAGATTGGCCTTGCTCATTTGGTGAAAACCTTGGCGCCGATCAGGCGCTGCGACAAAAGGACGGCGGTGGGCGTCAGCGCGTTGTAGGCTTGCGCTGCGGCCGCCTCCAACACCGCCGGCACCTCGGCTGCATTCGAGGCACGCAGCACCTTGATGCCGGACAGTTCGAACACGCCCTGCGTGGTCGACCCCATCGGCACCTGCCACGGATTGAACTCGCCCCATTCGCCACGCATTGTCACGAGGGTGAGGAACGGAAAGCGCAGGATCGGGATCAGCGACAGCATGTTGATGCAATTGCCGACGCCGCTCGACTGCATCAGCAGCACACCACGCTGGCCGCCGGTCCAGGCGCCGGCGAGCAGCGCGACGCCCTCCTCCTCCGTCGTCAGCGCAATGCCGCGCATCGTGGATGAGCCCAGCACGCGCTGGATCAGCTTCGAGTGGCCGGCATCGGGCACGTAAGGCACCTGCCGCACGTCGAAGCGTTGCAAGGTCGCGAAGATATCGTCCGGCCAGTTCGGGGCCGTGTCGGAAGCGTCAGCGCGGGCGTGCATTTTCCTGTCCGGTCGGCTTGCAAATCACGGCACGACTGTAGACGGTGACCGGCAAAGCTCGAAAGAGCGAAAACGGCATATCGGTCTCAACCGGTGAGTATGGCGCATGAACGCAGATGCGAAAGAATTGGCGGCCAATTTCGATCTGGCGAAGCTGACGAGCGAATTCTACGACGATCCCTACCCGACTTATCGTGCACTGCGGGAGAACGAGCCGGTCAAGCGTCTGCCGAGCGGCACCGTGTTCCTCACCCGTTACGACGACCTCGTCACCACCTACAAGAACACCAAATCGTTCAGCTCGGACAAGAAGCGCGAGTTTGCTCCGAAATATGGCGACACGCCGCTCTACGAGCACCACACCACGAGCCTCGTCTTCAACGATCCTCCTGCACACACCCGCGTGCGGCGCCTGATCATGGGCGCGCTGTCGCCGCGCGCGATCGCGGGCATGGAGGGCGATATCGTCAGGCTGGTCGACGGCCTGCTCGACGCCATCGCCGACAAGGGCGATTGCGAGCTGATCGAGGATTTTGCCGCCTCGATCCCGATCGAGGTGATCGGTAATCTGCTCGACGTCCCCCATGACGAACGTGCGCCGCTGCGCGACTGGTCGCTGGCGATCCTTGGCGCGCTGGAGCCGGTCGTATCCACTGAGGTCGCCGCGCGCGGCAACAAGGCGGTGACGGATTTCCTTGCCTATCTCGAGACGCTGGTTGCACGCCGGCGCGAGACACCGGGCAACCCCGACCGCGACGTGCTGACGCGCCTGATCCAGGGAGAAGACAACGGTGAACGGTTGACCGAGAAGGAGCTGCTGCACAATTGCATCTTCCTGCTCAATGCCGGCCACGAGACGACCACCAATCTGATCGGCAACGGCCTCGTCGCGCTGCATCGGAATCCGGACCAGAAGCAGCGGCTGATCGACAATCCGGATCTCATCAAGACCGGCGTCGAAGAGATCCTGCGCTACGAAAGCTCGAACCAGCTCGGCAACCGCATGACGACCGAGCGGATCGAGCTCGGCGGCGTGCTGCTCGAGGCCGGCACGTCGGTGACGCTCTGCATCGGCGCAGCCAATCGCGACCCCGCGCAGTTTCCGGATCCTGAACGCTTCGACGTCGCGCGAACGCCGAACCGGCACCTTGCGTTTGCCACCGGCGCACATCAATGCGCCGGCATGGCGCTGGCGCGGCTCGAAGGCGCGATTGCGATCTCACGTTTCCTGGCACGCTTCCCGGACTATGCCGTGAGCGGCCAGCCCGTGCGTGGCGGCCGCGTCCGGTTCCGCGGCTTCCTGAGCGTCCCCTGCTCGATCGGCTGAGGCGTCATGAACATCGACCAATTGCGCGAACGCTGGGCCGATCCGGCCCTCATCGTCCTGACAGTCCTGCTGGCGATCATGATGTTCGTGATCTCGCCGTTGCAGGCGCTGGGGCTTTTTGCATTCCAGGTGTCGGAGCTTGTGCTGGCGCTGCTGCTGGTCTGCGGCATCTTCGTGATATCAGGCAGTCCGGTCGCTGTTGTCGCGATGCTGATCGCGCTCGTCATGATCACGGTCGGTGCGATCCTCCGGATCAGATCGCCATCCATTCTCGACCTCAATCTGTTCGCCGGTTCGTGGCTCATCGTGGGAACGACCATGGCCTGGGCGGTGGCGCGCCAGACCTTCGCGCCGGGCCGCGTGACCTATCATCGCGTGATCGGCGCCGTGCTATTGTATCTGGCGGTCGCCGTGATCTTCGCCGCACTCTACACCTTCATCGGCTCGCTCGATCAAGACGCCTTTGTGAGCATGAAGGTGCAAGACAGTCCGAGGCTCGCAAGCGACGTCATCTATTTCAGCTTCGCGACGATGACCACGACCGGATACGGCGACGTCGCCCCGCTGCATCCGGTTGCGCGCAGCCTGTGCAACATGGAAGCCATCTTTGGCCAGCTCTTTCCGGCGACATTGTTGGCGCGCCTGGTCACGCTCGAGATCGAGCACCGCAGGCAGGACTCCTGACTAGCCTCGGCCGACCCCAAAAGTCGAAAACAACCCCATGCACAGTAGCCGGCCGCGCGGCTGAAAATGCAAGGTGGATACGCAGAACCATTTGACACGCCGGAGCAAATCGGCAGCATCGCGCACATCCCGGGCGGCCCAATGGGAGTGACGAAAAATGAGCTCGTCGGTCATTGATCTCCTCGCAACCGAAGCACGGTTCGGTGCCCAAAATTATCAGCCGATCGGGGTCGTCCTGACGCGCGGCGAAGGTGTCTGGGTCTGGGACATCGAAGGCAACCGTTATCTCGATTGCCTCTCCGCCTATTCCGCGGTCAGCCAGGGCCACTGCCACCCCAAGATCCTGGCGGCGATGGTGGAACAGGCAGGCCGGCTGACGCTGACCTCGCGCGCCTTCCACAACGACCAGCTCGCCTTGTTCTACGAGGAGATCGCGGCGCTGACCGGCTCCCACAAGGTGCTGCCGATGAACAGCGGCGCCGAGGCGGTCGAAAGCGCCATCAAGTCGGTGCGCAAATGGGGCTATGAGGTGAAAGGCGTGGCGGACGGCCAGGCCGAGGTCATCGTCTGTGCCGACAATTTCCACGGACGCACACTGGGCATCGTCGGCTTCTCAACGGACGCCGAGACACGCGGACACTTTGGGCCGTTCGCGCCGGGCTTCAGGATCATCCCGTTCGGCGACGCCGCAGCGCTGGACGCGGCGATCACGCCGAACACCGTCGCCTTTCTGGTCGAGCCGATCCAGGGCGAAGCCGGTGTCATCATTCCCCCGGCCGGCTATTTCAAAGAGGTCCGGGAGCTCTGCACCGCCAACAACGTCATGCTGGTGCTCGACGAAATCCAGACCGGGCTCGGCCGCACCGGCAAGCTGCTCGCCGAGCAGCACGAGGGCATCGAGGCGGACGTGACCCTGCTCGGCAAGGCCCTGTCCGGGGGCTTCTATCCGGTGTCGGCCGTGCTCTCGAACAACGACGTGCTCGGGACATTGCGACCCGGGCAACATGGCTCGACCTTCGGCGGCAACCCGCTTGCCTGCGCGGTGGCGCGCGCGGCGATGCGCGTGCTGGTGGAGGAAGGCATGATCGAGAACGCGGCCGCGCAGGGCGCGCGCTTCCTGCAAGGCTTGAAGGACATCCGCGCCAACACGATCCGCGACGTGCGCGGGCGCGGCCTGATGCTGGCCGTCGAGCTGCATCCCGAGGCCGGCCGCGCACGCCGCTACTGCGAGGCGCTCCAGGGCAAGGGCATTCTCGCCAAGGATACCCACGAGCACACGATCCGCATCGCCCCGCCGCTGGTGATCACCAGCGACCAGGTCAACTGGGCGCTGGAGCAGTTCGCCACGACCCTGACACAGGATTTGTCGTGAGGTTGCCTGCTCCGGAAGATCGCAATCCCGGCTGCGGCCAACGGCGAACGACGTGATGGGCCACAAACAGACATCGCCACCTGATCGATCACCTCGCTAGTCTAGCGCGCAGCAGGAACGACCCGAGCGCGTCGTTGACGACGTAAAGTGCATCCGCGCGACCAGCGGCGGTGAGGCCCCGCTCGGCCCGAGGGTGCGGCAACTCCTGCCAACCACTCAACGGAAATTTACTGGTGCGCCCGCTCGGCATCGGCGGTGGCGGTGGTCGTGTATTTCGAATAGAAACGAGCAACCCGCTCGCGCCACATTCCGACGAACGCCTCCGACGTCAGCTTCTCCACCGATTTCCACGCCTCTTTGACGGCCGGAAGCGTATTGCCCCAGATCGCGCGCCTGCACCATTTTTCGCCCTTCTCCCTGCCTTCGCTGGTGGCGCACATCGATTTCCAGGCGATGCGATTGGGTTGGCTGAGGTGTTCCGCGGCGCCCTCCCAGCCCTGCTGATGGATCAGGTAGAGATCGTTCAAGTCCGGCTCCCTGTGCGTCACCCACTGAAACAGAATGCCCTCGGTGATGACCTTGTAGGCGGCCGCAACGGCATTATCGCGGGGATTGAGAATGTCCCCGGAGCCGAATTTGCCGAACTCGTATTTGCTCAACTGGAACAGCCCGATATACGACCCGGTGCGTTGCTTGGGGTT
Organism: Bradyrhizobium sp. CCGUVB14; assembly: GCF_024199935.1. Taxonomy (NCBI): domain Bacteria; kingdom Pseudomonadati; phylum Pseudomonadota; class Alphaproteobacteria; order Hyphomicrobiales; family Nitrobacteraceae; genus Bradyrhizobium; species Bradyrhizobium sp. CCGUVB14. Next base: position 3,512,133 of record NZ_JANADS010000001.1, on the reverse strand, counting down.
GAAACCGGACTCGACCTTAGCCACCGCCTTCATGAAAGTGAAATCCAGACCGAAAGCGTCGGACGCGCGCTTGATCTCTTCCACCGGCGTTCCGACCGGGATGTCCTTGAAGGAACGCAAGACGATCGCAGCCGGCTTCTCGGCAGGCGGCAGTTCGGACCAGACATAACAAATGAGATACCGGAAATCCTGCGGCCCCGAGTTGGAGGAACCGCCGGATGCACCGCACGTTGTCGGCGCCGGTTGGTCGACAGCACGGTGGCCCAAGACCACCGATTCCTGCACAGGCGATAAATCGGCCAACAGCATCTGCGACGGACCGGGCAACGCGACGATCGATTCCGGCTTATCCGATGCCGCCGTCGTGTCGGTGGTCGTCCCTGCCGCGGGTTCGGCGGCCGTCGCCACTTCGACGCTAGCGACAGGGGCGTTCGCGAAAACGGTGTCAGCGACAACGGCGTCGGCCATTGCGATCGCCTGTAGTTCATCCGCGAGCCTAGCGGTGACGGAGAGAGATGCTGCGCGGTCCTCGATTGACACTGCGCGGGCGTTCTCGGTGCCGGCCGAACCGAAGCCGGCCAACCAGCCAACGATCCACCCCGCGAGAACGACCGTTCCGCAAATCGTTGGCGCCACTATCGCAAGTCGCCACGGGTTCATGATGCCGTCGCCTCTATGGGCTCCGCCGGAGCCGTGTAGAAAAGCCAAGCATGCGAAGAGGCTTATTCTTGGGATCAATGTGGGTCGCGCAATGGCGCAAACGGCCGCTCGTCCATTTCTTCAAAACATGTTGCTCGATTGCAACGCGTCGATGACAAGCGATTGCGCCCGTTACAACGGCAACTCCCACCGCAATTTGTGAGTACGGTCCAATTTTCGACCCACTGCGACCAGATTTGAAGCAGAGGCTTGGCGCGCTGGTCCGGATGACGCATCAGGCGTCGGCTTCGCGCATCGTTTGGAAACGATGGATCCGCGCCTATGGGACCGGACGAAGTTCGCTAGGGGATTACTAGCAGTGCAGCGCGCGATAACAACGGCTGTATTCGCCATTTTCATGCTCCCTGCGGGGATCGCACACGCTCAATTTCTGTTTGGACCCCAACACACGTTCTGGCCGGGTCAATACGCTCCCCACAAACACAAGCACCACCACCGGCAGACAAACTCTGAAACCGCGCCCGAGCCCCTTCCGAAGGGCCCGCTCCAGATCATCATCTCAATAGCAGACCAACGAGTCTCGCTTTTTGACAACGGCGCCCTGATTGCACGCTCTTCGGTGTCCACGGGAATGGAGGGGCATCCTACGCCCCTCGGCGTGTTCAGCGTTATCAGCAAAGAACGATGGCACCGTTCAAATATTTATAGCGCCGCCCCCATGCCCTACATGCAACGCATCACCTGGTCAGGGATAGCGTTGCACGCCGGTGTCGTGCCTGGGCATCCAGCGTCACACGGCTGCATCCGTTTGAAAAATGATTTTGCCGTTCGACTCTGGCATCTCACGAAGCGCGGCACGCGCGTGATCATTGCGCACGATGATGTCCAGCCGCCGGTCGAGATAACCAATCCGCATCTTTTTCAACCGAAAGCCGCGTCCGCTTCGTCGGAATTCCAAACTGCCACGGTCGCAACCAAGAGCATCGGTACAGTCGCAGCAACGCAGGGATCCCCGGTGTCAAACGCTGAGACTCCGGAAGCCGCCAGCCTCCAGGTGCCGGGCTCGGTTCCCGCTGCAAGCGCGCCCAAAAAGATCGTCCCAATCTCCATCTTCGTCAGTCGTAAGTTGAGCAAGCTGTTCGTGCGTCAGGGCTTCACGCCGTTGTTTGATGTCCCGGTCAAAATCGAAAATCCGGAGGAGCCGCTGGGAACACACGTGTTTACCGCAATGGAATTCCAGAACGAGGGAACGGCTATTCGCTGGACCGTCGTGTCGATTCCGGACGAATTTCCTCGCATCGAGGGTGCCACGAAGAGGCGCGAGACGCCCGTGAAGCAAACCGCCCTATCGGTACCGTCGCCCGATCAGGCCAACGCTGTCCTCAACCGCATCGAAATACCTCAGGATACGGTTGAGAGGATCTCTCAACTTTTGACGCCGGCCTCTTCATTGATTATTTCCGACAACGGATTTAGCCATGAGACCGGAAAAGACACGGATTTCATCGTGGTAACGCATTGATGCGGCGACGCAACCCGCCAACAAACTAAGCCGCTGCGCAACCTGCTGGAATTGTTCGACCGCAATTCTGGTGCAAAATTCTTGAAGTCCGCACCTAAGCCAAAGCGGCGCGAGGTTCGTTCTGGGTCAATCGCGTCGGTCCGCCCCAGAGTTCGGGACTTCCGATCTACCCCCAGATCCGGACATGCGGCTGCAATGCGCCAACAGACGCTGAGGGCCAAGAAGCGAAATCGCACGTGCGGTTTGAGGAGGTCGCCCCTCGCGCCGATCCTATTGCAGCAGCAGCGGCAGATTGAGCGGGCCGCGGAAACCGAATCCGTGCCAGCGCACGCTCGCGGGATCAGGTAAGGTCATATTTGGGAAGCGCTCGAACAGCATCGGCAGCAGTATCTCGCCGACAGTTCGCCGCGACAGATGCGCACCCGCGCAATGATGCGGGCCATTACCGAAGGCCTGGTGAGGATTGGGCTCGCGAAGCGCGTTGTAGTTCTCGCCATCTTCGAAGACGTCCTCGTCTCGGTTGGCTGAGGCCTGGATCGTCATCACCGTGTCGCCCTTCGGGATGAAGCAGCCGCGCAACTCCGTGTCCTCCATGACAAGCCGTGAACTCGCCTGGATCGGCGCCACCCACCGGACCCCTTCCTCGAAGGCGGCGCGCCATTTGCCGTCTGCGCGCACTGAATCGAGCTGATCGGGATTTGTGAGCAGGCCGTAGAGGATCGTCAGCAGGGCGTCGCGCGGCTCGTTGATGCCGCCGCCGATCGCGATCTTCACATTGGCGATCATCTGGCTTTCCAAAATAGGATTCTTCGCGTTCACCATGAAGGAGAGCGCCGAGGAGTCCGGCTCGGCCCGCACGCGTTCGACGTTGGCGCGGATACATTTGTCCATTTCCCCGTTGGCGATGTCGGTCGCTTGGAAAGGCCCTGGCGTCCAGCCGAAATTGCCGGCACCGTCGATCAACGTCTGCGACCACCGCTGCATCTCCTCATCACTCGCGTCCGGAACGCCGATCGCGTGCGCCAGTATCCGCGCGGCAAGCGGTCCCGCGAGGGCAGGAAAGAGATCGACAACCTCGCCGCGCGGCAGCCGATCGAGATACGCCACCGCCAGTTTCGCATACAGCGGGCCCCATACGGACTCGATCGTCTTGGGCATGAGGGCCGGCATCATCGCCATGCGTTCGGCCCGGTGCTCGTCGTGGTCCTTGCGCATCAGCGTATGCGCGAGAAAGGCGCGCTTCATGGGCGTGTTCGGATCGTCGGAGCTGAACAACGCCGCGTTGTCCTTCACGAACTTGGTGTCGGCGGCCTTGGTGAGAAACGTGCGGCCCACGGATCTGACGCGCAATACGGGCGCTTCGCGCCTCAGGCGCTTGTAGATCGGATAGGGGTCGCGCGTGAGGTCAGCGATCGTGATCGTCTCGTCCAGGGGGCTCAAGGCGGCAGTCGACATGACGGGTGGTCCTGTTGGAAACACGTCAGTATGAGCCAAGGCGCGGCAAGCGCAATGAGCAGGCGGAAAACGACGCAACCACAGCGTCCGCCGAACCATCGGCGGGACAATCGCGCCGTTGCAGGTCATGCATGCGGGCGACGCCCCCGCTACGTAACGGGATTTGAGGCAGGAGCCGTTACCTTTTGCCCTCCGCGTGAGCGGGGCGAGCCAGCGGCAAGTCTGCCGCTGAAAGAAAAGTCTATTCAGATGGCCATGCGGGCGGTCGAACTGCATCCCGAGGCCGGCCGCGCACGCCGCCACTGACTGGGCACTCGAGCAGTTCGCCGCGATCCTGACGCAGGATTTCTCTTGAGGGAGCGCTGGACCACGCCGGGGCCTTTGGTAAAAGTCGCCAGCTTTGCCACGCTGATTACGGCAATGGCCCCGACGATTGCACGTCGGGGCCATTCAAGATCATCGGGCATAGGTACATCCGCCGTGCCTGCTGATCGTTGATGCCACTGATGACCGCATCCGATCTTGCACTGACTGTGGCGAGGCTGCGGCATCGGGATGATGACATTCTGCCGGAAAGCCGATGGCTGTCCACCTCGTCATTGGGGGTACCCCAACCAGCGCGCTGCCAGACGCGATTTTCATGGCGATCAGCGGGCGTGACGCACGTGATTGGGGCGACGCGAAAAACGGAAGCTCCGCGTCCCACCAGATGGGATGGACGTCGAGCTCGTACGATGGCTAGAGCGGAAGCGAAACAAATCAAACTTCATCTTTGCAATTGGGACGAACAAGAGGGGCTGGACACTGCACTGGTTATCAAAACGATGGGTTTAGCAAGCGCTCAACCCACCCTACGGGCTCATAAGCCGAGCTTGATTGGTGCTGGCTTGCCGACGCTCGAGCACGCAATCGCGCCTCATTCGGCCGGCCGTTCAGCTCGCAGGTTGCAACACGCCGCCACCGTTATGAGGCCATACCCGCTGGAACGGATTGGCTATCGCAAGATGCCGGCATGGAGTAGAATTCATCGACAACGACGCCAGGCACACGTTCCGTACACCATTGAGCTCCGTCACAGGGTGGCGGACGCCTCAAGCAGGAGGGGTGGCAGATGGCAGACGAAGTTGCTCGCGGACCGCGCGATTCAGCGGAGTGGAATCCCAGCAAATATGCGCTCTGGAGTGAGCGCTGGGGCGACGCGGCCAACGCACCGACCTCTATCTTGCTGCGTCATCCAACGGCTCCGTTTCTGAAAACCGTCGACGCTATTGTTGATGGCAATATGCAGCGCGTGGGAAATGACTACCTCGAAGCGGTGGTGAGGAATCCCAGGATCGATCCGCCCATCGAACTGCCGGACGTGCTCCCAACCGACTCGAGAGACTTCTTCAAGCCTGGCCTTTCGAGTTTGATCCGGTGGATGCCCCTTGGCTGGCCTCCCGCGAATCCGCACGACGACGATGCCAACCGCGATGCCGGCAACCCGTTCGTGTCGTTCCGAGTTGAGCGTAAGTCGCCGACGGGCGAACTTCTCGATCAGACCGTGGTTCTGGTGGCGTCCGAGTGGATTCCCGATCCTAACTCCGACCTTACACCACCCGGCCATTTTCTGGGCTCCGGGTTCGGCATCCGCGTGATTGCGCATGTTCGGCCGAAGAACGGAGGATACGAAGTACGCATCACCGGGATGACCGCGTCACTTCCGTTCGGCCTTTACAGCACCGCGGCAGTGTTCAGTTTGTTAGGGAAGGACGAGAAGGACAAGAACAACGCGTTCGCACCGATCTTCCAAACGGACAGGCTTTCGCGGGTCAAGGCCCAGATGTCCAGTCAGCTCGGCTTGAAAAATCAATCCGTCTCCATTCGCGGCGCCCGGATCGCCACCACCCCCGACGGAAAATCACCGCGTGTCCAGTGGCAAGCCGCGAGCAAGCCCGGGACGGAGAGCGGCCGAACCAGCGCTACCCCGTATTCGCTGGTGTTCTCGGGGACGCCGACGGAGGCTGGCGCTCTTGTCAGCAGGGTTGAGCTCGTCGCCGATGCGGTGACACCTGGATATGCGTGGGTGTTTCCGATTGATCCCGCGTCGCAGAAGCCGCCGACCGATCTTCGCAAACGGCGTCCGACACGCAGCGAAGAAGCACTCGAGTATTATCGCGACAATGAGCAAATCACCGCGCATCAGGCGGATCCGTTGATTTACCAATCAGCCGGATCCATTGAAGAGGAGGTGGTGGTTTGCCCCGGATTTGTTCTCGCCGACGGCCCTCCCCCTCCCTATCCCTATCCCCCGCCGCATTACCCCAACCCAGGAGATCCGAAGACAGTCAATCTGCCCGACACGTTGACGACACCTCTCGTTCGATCGAACGACTTCTCGGCAATCAGCGCCTACAACAATGTCAGGCAATTCTTTCATCGGCTCGAGGCGTATGGAATTGATGCGGTTTCGTACTTTCGGATCGCCAGACTGCCGCTCAAGGTCTTTTATCGCTCCGGGGTGAGACCCGGCCCCGGCAAGGACGGCCAGACCGTCAATGCGCGTGTTCTTCCGGAGGGCTGGCCGGTCGACTACGTCGGACCGACCAAGCTCAGCGATCGTCCGATCCTGCAACTGCATTTGGCGCTGGCCGACCTTTCAACCCGTGCACGCAAGCCGTGGGACGGAACCAACCGCTCACAAGCGGAGCCGCTCGGCATCGCGGCCGACGCGCGCTGGATCTGGCATGAGATCGGGCACGTACTTTTGATGTGCTCGGTCGGTGAGCTGGAATTCCGTTTCGCCCACAGCGCCGGAGACGCACTCGCAGCGATCGCCTCGGACCCGCAATCGCAATTGGCGGGAGACGGCAATTGGCGCGGCGCGACATTTCCGTGGGTGTTTACGCCGCGTCGCCATGACCGATGCATCTCGCATGGATGGAGCTGGGGCGGCACGTTGCACTATGCGATGTCGCAGGTGCCCGATTCAACGCCGCCCCGCCGCAAGGGTTACTGGACCGAACAGATCCTCTCTTCATCACTGTTCCGGCTGTACCGCGCTATTGGCGGCGACACGAAACTGGTGGGCCTGCAAGACCAGCCTGACCGATCCGCCCGCGAGTCGGCTTCGCACTATTCCGTCTACCTCATCATGAGGGGGATTCAGCTTCTGCCGACATCGACCACCGTGTTGACCAACGAGCCGGATCAGTTCGTCTCGGCGCTGATCGACGCCGACATCGGCACCATTCTCTGGGACGTCAACGTTACAGTGACCTTTCCTCCACCCCCGTCGTACAGCATCCAATCGTTCCCGTTCCACAGGATCGGCGGCTGTGTGCACAAGGTCATTCGCTGGGCGTTCGAAGTCCAGGGCCTGTATGCCGTTGCCGGAACGATCACCAACGCCCCAGGCCTTCCACCGCCGGTCGACATCTACATCCTGGACCGGCGGCCACTTTCGGAAGTCTCGCCGTACGGCGATATCGCGTATGGACCAGGCAGTTACAATCCGGTCTCGCTCGATTGGGATCTGCACCAGGCGGGTTCAGGTACTCCGCCGTTGTGGCAGGCCCACCAAAGCGCGATCGTTGTCTCGGGGGGCAATATCTCCGTGAAGGTCGGAAACCGCGGCGGTCAACAGGCAACGAATGTTGTAGTCACCGTTTGGTGGCAGGCATGGCCTGGTGGCAGCCCTCCGCCGAAATGGACTTCACCAGTTTCAACGACATGGACACCGTGCGACCCGTCACCAGGCTCCTCCGGCCAAGCCATTGACTCAGGTGCGCCGCCTGTCGAATTTGATTTCACGTTCAATCCACCGCCATCCGGCACCCGCTATCTGGTGCTGGCTATCGCAACCTGCGTGGACGATGCCGCCAACACGGATCCAACGACCCTCTTCCCGTGCAGCCAATTGCCCACGGAACTCATTGACCTCGTGCCCAATGACAACAACCTTGGTCTCATCGTCGTTGGCCCCTAAAGCGCGATGAGATTTGGATGAATCGTCATCGCGCTTCAGGTTGTTGTCTGCGCATGATCTTTCCGGAAAACCGCTTCGTACTTTTCCGGATCATGCTCTAGCCGCAGCCCGATGGTCTGGCATGCGCTTCGTTGTTCGGGTCCGCGCAGCAAAACGGACAAGGCCCGGTCAGGGCCATTTGGTCGGCCACTCGGCGGTTGCGTGGGCGAGCACCGAACGGAGCGTTGGACAATAGATGCGGCTCGGCGTGCTGTCGTGCAGCAGCGCTCGCCAAATGCCGGCTGCAAGGTGACGACTTCCAGTCGAGTCGGAAGCATAGTGGACGCCAAGACGTTCGCGGTTCTTGGCGATACGCCCGGCAAGCCAAAGCAGCGGCGATGTGAGTTCGCCTCGCCCCATCAAGGGGTTTGCCAGAAGTAAGGCCGGCACAGCCGGCGGCGCCCCCCCACCCACGGGGGTGGTGTTAATCGGGTTGCCGACGGCATCGCCAATTCCAAAGCTGTTGGCGGTCAGGCCGGGGGCCAGTACAAAATAGGTTGTGTCCACGACGATCGGCGCCGGCGGCGGATTTCGCAGAAGCACGGCCGGCACAGGCGGCGGCGTCCCACCACCCACGGGGGTCGTGTCAATCGGGTTGCCGCCGGCGGTGGTGGCAACTTCAAAGCTGTTGGCCGTCAAGTTGGCGGGTAGCACGTAATAGGTGTCAGGTGGTGGCCCGATGTGCGTCGGCAGCGCAGGCGCACCAGGGATCGGCTGAAACTGGACCCGGTCTCCGGCGCTCAGCCCGTGCGCATTCAACACGCTTACGGTAACAACTCCGGGGTTGGCTTGCGAAATCGTCACCCTCAGCGCAGGAGACACCTGCTGAAACCGGACCGGATCTCCGGCGCTCAGCCCGTGCGCGGTCAACGCACTCAAGGTGGCGACGGCGGTGTTGGCGAACGAAATCGTCACGGCCGGATTGGGGTCGACTGCCGTTCCCAGCTTTCCCGGCATTTGGTTGTATGGAGCGGCGAACATGCCGTAGCGCTGGCGAAGCGCCGGTATCTCCAGGAGCAGAAGCGCGATGAAATGACCGATGAAGGAATGCCCGCTGGTAAACGACGGATGGGCGGGAGGACCGAACGGAGGCGCCAGACCCGGGCACAACGTCGATGGGCGAACGCGCCTGAACTGCTGCTTGTAATAAAAATATGCGACGTTGCCGATGGCGTACCCGCAGTTGATGAGCTCCATTGTCCATGGGCGCCGTGATTCATTCGTATCGATGAAGGCAGTAATATAGCCGCCACTGCCATCCGCCTGCTCGATGATTTCGGCCATGTAGCGATCGCGATCGTCCTGCATCAACATTTGCAGTTCTTCGATCTCGCCGAGGATCGAGTTGAAGGCCGCGTCCTTCGCCGCGTTCCATCCGGCAGTCGAGGCGCCGGCGTTCGCGTTAGGATTTTGGGGATTTAAAAGGGGATCGGGTTGCCACGCCAGATCGAGGTCCTCGAGCCAGCTCATCGCTAGCAGATGAGCCCGATCGAATTGCCATTGATCTTTCTGGCCGCCAAATTCCCGCGCCACCATGATTGATGGTCGAGATGGATCGACTGCCTGCAGCCATTGCGTGAGATGACGGTCGAAAGGAAGCGTCCAGAACCGCAATGCCGGGTCCCAATCATCGGTCGTCCATTCGAGGAACGCATCCTGCCCGGTTGCGTCGACCTGATAGGGATTTACGATTTCCGCCCACGGATACGGCGGATACCCAGCGTCATCTGGTGTGAAGTCGAGTGCCCAAGGTCGAAAGCCCAGGTCCGAGGGGGTCGCATAAAAACTGCGCCCCGTGCCGGGCCCCGCATCGGCTCCTGCGCCCGCACCTGCTCCCGCTCCTGCACCGGCGCCCGCTCCGGCACCTGCACCTGCTCCAGCACCTGCGCCCGCTCCGGCACCCGCGCCCGCTCCGGCACCTGCGCCCGCTCCGGCACCTGCGCCCGCTCCGGCACCTGCGCCCGCTCCGGCACCTGCGCCCGCTCCAGCACCTGCCCCCGCTCCTGCACCAGCTCCAGCTCCCATGACAAGCCTCCCTGACGCCAAAAATTTACATGCGGCTATTCCGGCAACCCCGCGGCGCGCAATCCCTTCGCTAAACGATCCAGATCATCCTTACGCAGCGGATACCAGGACACGAAAGTCGAGACTCTAAACGACGGTTCAATTTCGAGAAGCTGTCGAGCTGCCAATTCAGCTCCAGCTTCGTCACCCGAAAGGGCAAGCGCGGCGGCCAGAGTTCGTATGCACGGACGAAAAAGCAGATTTGCCCGCCGTGACCTGTTCAGGTAAACAATCGCTTCATCGTATCGCCCAGCGACGAACTCGGCAATTCCCGCCACGATCCAAAAATAAAAGTTCAAGGGATCAAAGGGACTAAGACGCCACACGTTCTGCAATCGCTCCAGCGCCTCGTCGGGCCGCCCCAAATAGGCGAGCGTCAGGGCGCTCAACCCCCAGGCGAACGCCAGGTTCTCGTTGAGGGCCAGCGCCCGCCCGAACAGCTCCATCGCTTCTCCTGGTGATTTTCCCATGAAGGAGAGGATGTGCCCGGCCACGGCCAGCGCAAACGGATCGTCGGGATCGAGTTCGATGGCGCGCCGCGACACGATGAGGGCGCGCGCCCGGTCGCGGTCCGGATCCAGCGACCAACCTTCGCCAAGCTGGAAGTTCAGCCACCACGCAAGGTAGGCATGGGCCTGAGCATAGGACGGATCGAGCTCGATCGCCCGTTCCAGGAGTTGACCCGCTTCCCGGTGGCTTTCTTCGGTCAGGAGATACAGAAGCGACATCGCACGGAGGACGCAATGGAATGCATCCAGACTCTCGGTCGGACGGTCAGCGACGCGAGCCATCTCGACTGCACGCACGCGCGGCTCAATCGAGAACAATATGCTCGAGGCAATTCGATCCTGAAACTCAAACAGATCGTCGGTAGACCCCTCGTACCGTTGGGCCCAGATCGAGACATTCCCCAAAATGTCGGTCAACTCCGTATTGATTCTCAGTCGCGTGCCCTGGCGTTGCACGCTGCCGTCCAGCAGGTAACGAACATCGAGCTCAGTGGCAATCTGTCGCAGGTCTTTTCCGCCGGCGCTATAACGAAGGGTCGAATTGCGCGCGATGACGTAGAGTGATCGATTTCTGGAGAGGCCGGTAATGATCGAGTCCGTGATCCCCTCACCATAATAGCTGTCGTCGTCGGTCCCGCCGATCGTCCGGAACGGCAGCACGGCGAGCGTCGGCCGCGACGCCCATTGCAGGTATGGCTGCGCGATCTGGCGGTCTCCGTCTCCCTCGGTCCACTCGACGGAATAGACGTGAACGGTTCGCATGATATTTTTCATCACGGGCGCGCCGAGGTGATGAAACGTCAGTGGCAGTCGATTCATGACGTAGTCGCGGACGGCCGCCGTGACGACGATCTGGCCGGGCTGAGCGGCCTGGTGGATACGAGACGCAACGTTGACGCCATCGCCCTGCAAGATTCCATCTTCGTCGATGATATCGTCGACATTGATGCCAATGCGAAGATGCAGCGCGAATGGATCCTTGTCGCCGACAGCGCGCTCCTGAACACGCTGAACGTCGGTCGCCCAACGCACCGCGTTCACGACGCTCGGGAATTCGACCAGCACGGCGTCGCCCGCGATCTCGGCGATCCGTCCACCGTGGCGAGCCATGTGAGGCTCCATGATCTCGGTCCGCAACGCCTTCCAGCGCATGACGGTGTCGACGTCCTTCAGACCCATGAGCCGGGAAAAGCCGGCGACATCGGCAAAGGCGATGGCCGCAAGCCGCCTCGTAATCATCGACGTTGCGATGGACGGCGCCTCTGTCGCTTGCTCGGCCTGACTCATGCGCACCTTGTCATTATTAAAGGAACAAGTACCCGGACACCTTCCGAGCAGTGACGCGCGATCTCTGAACCCTACAACATTTGGTTGACCCGCGCGACCATCATTGAGCCGACCGCTTGCAACTCGTTGTCCGGCCAGTGTCTTGCGACATGGAGGGCCGAACGACGAGGTGGTCCTCAAACCAGATTTTGCGTCCGTCCCCTGCCAAAAATGCCGGCATTACCCTGCAGAAATGCCAACATCTGCCTCGGGCATTCGGGACCGGATCGAGCGGCAACAGGCCGACCATGTCCGCTCCGCCGCCGAAAGCGGGAGTAGAGCATCAGGTCCATCACAACCGTCGGGTTGGCCGAACCTGCCCTGGACGAGCTCTATGCCACGCCGAGCAGCGCTCCGAAGGCGCGCTTCGACACGCTGCCACAACTCGCGAGCTCGTGAGGCAACGTTGGTGGGAGCTACACCACCGTCTTATGCCGCTCGATGCAGGTGCGCAGCACCTCGTCCATCGGCTTGCTCCACCAGTCGTTGGAGAAGATCTCGATCTCCGAATAGCCGGCAAAACCTCGCGCCTCGACGGCCGCGCGCGCGGACTTGATGTCGATGACGCCGTCGCCCATCATACCGCGGTCGTTGAGGATGTCCCTGGTCGGCACCAGCCAGTCGCAGACGTGGAACGCCAGCAACCGGTCTTTGCCTGCGCGCGCGATCTGATCCATCAATTCCGGATCCCACCAGATGTGATAGACGTCGAGCGCGACGCCGAGCATGCCGCTGCGGGCTGGATCGAGACGATCGCAGATGTCGAGCGCCTGCTTGGTGGTGTTCACACAGGCGCGGTCCGCGGCATATGCCGGATGCAGGGGCTCGATCGCCAGCGGAAGGTTTGCCTGCCTGGCGTAGTCGAGCATCTCGGCCAGGGCTTCCTCGACCTGCCCGCGCGCGCCGGCGATATCCTTCGACGCCTCGCTGCCCGGTCGCGAATATTGCGGCAGGCCGCCGACGACGAGGACGATGCAGGGCGCACCCAGCGCCTTGGCTTCGTCGACGCAGCGGCGGTTGTCGTCACGCACTTCGCCTCGGCGCGATGCGTCGGAGGTAAACATGCCGCCGCGGCAATAGCCCGAGAGATCGAGACCGGCGTCGCGCACGGCGCGTACGGCACGATCGAGGCCGACGGTCGCAACCTGATCGCGCCAGGGATCGATGGCACGGATGCCATGCTTCGCACAGGCATCGATGATCTGAACGAGGTCACCCTGCTTGCGGACCGTCGCCGTGTTCAACGACAGCCAACGATGGTCGGACGAGAAATCGCGCATCAGTCTTCCAGTCCGTGCGAGGCAAGCACCGTCTTCATCCGCTGCGCCGCCAATTCCGGATTGGCGAGCAGGCCGGCCTGATCGGCGAGCCGGAACAGCTCGGCCAGGTGCAGCATCGAGCGCGTGCTCTCCTGGCCGCCGACCATGGTGAAATGATCCTGATGACCGTTGAGATACGCCATGAAGACGACGCCCGTCTTGTAGAAGCGCGTCGGCGCCTTGAAGATATGGCGCGACAGCGGCACCGTCGGGCCCAACACATCGTGGAAACCGGCATCGTCGCCCGCCGCAAGCCGCGACAGCGCGTAGGAGGCCGCCGGCGCGATGGCATCGAAGATGCCGAGCAGCGCGTGTGAGAAGCCCTTTTCGTCGCCGGCGATCAACTCCGCGTAGTTGAAATCGTCGCCGGTGTACATCTTGATGCGCTTGTCCAGACGACGGCGCATGTCGATCTCGCGCTGCTTGTCGAGCAGCGAAACCTTGACGCCATCGACCTTGGCCGCGTTGTTATTGATGATGGCCACAGCCGTGTTCATCGCCTTGTCGAGATCCTTGGTGCCCCAATATCCCGTCAGCGCCGGATCGAACATGTCGCCGAGCCAGTGGATGATGACGGGCTCGCGGACCTGCGACAGCACGCGGTTATAGACCTTGGCGTAATCGTCGGCGCCCAGGCCAAGTTTTGCCAACGCGCGCGAGGCCATCAGGATGATGCGGCCGCCGACCTTCTCGACCGCCGAGATCTGCTCCTCATAGGCGCGGATTACGTCGTCCAGATGTTTGGCGTCCTCCACCGCGAGGTGATCGGTGCCGGCGCCGGAGAACACCAGCGCGTTGCGCCGCTTGGCGGCGCCGACCGAACGCGTGATCAGCTCCAGCGAGGTCGGCCAGTCCAGCCCCATGCCGCGCTGCGCGGTGTCCATGGCTTCGGCGACGCCGAGGCCGAGATCCCAGATGTGCTCGCGAAAGGCGATGGTCTTGTCCCAGTCGACGGCCGCCGACAGCCAGGGGTCGTTGTCGGCAAAGGGATCGGCCACCGTATGCACGGCCGAGAAGGCGATGCGGTTCAGCGGTCCCTCGAGCTTGGCGGGAAACGTGCGCGAGGCCGCGAGCCGGTAGGTCTCGATCGAGCGATCGGCCTTCGGCAGTTTGAGCGACAAGGACGACATCGGCTGGACGGGCTTGTTCATCTTGTCCCTCCTCAGGCCTTGATCGGGGCGACGTCGATCCAGCGCCGCTCCTTCCAGCTCTTCAACGCGCATTCGGCGAGCTGTACGCCCTTGACGCCTTCGAGCAGCGTGAACTTGTAGGGCGCATCCTCGTAGACATGACGGATGAACATCTCCCACTGCTCCTTGAAGCCGTTGTCGTAGGTGACGTTGTCGGGCAGCTTCTGCCAGTCGCCGTAGAAATCGTGCAGCCGCTTCTCGTCGGGATTCCAGACCGGACGGGGCGTCGCCTGGCGCGCCTGGATCATGCAGTCGGTGAGGCCCGCGACCGCCGAGCCGTGCGTGCCGTCGACCTGGAAGGTGACGAGGTCGTCGCGATAGACGCGCGTGACCCAGGACATATTGATGTGAGCGATGACGCCGCCCTCGAGCTGGAAGGTCGCGTAGGCGGAATCATCCGCGGTCGCCTTGTACTTCTTGCCCTGCTCGTCAAAACGCTCCGGTATGTCGGTGTTGCCGATGCAGACCACGCTCTGGACATTGCCGAAGAGGTTGTCGAGCACATAGCGCCAGTGGCAGACCATGTCGAGAATGATGCCGCCGCCGTCTTCGTCGCGATAGTTCCACGACGGCCGCTGCGCCTCCTGCCAGCCGCCTTCGAACACCCAATAGCCGAACTCGCCGCGCACCGAGAGGATGCGGCCGAAGAAGCCGCTATCGCGCAGGAAGGCGATCTTCTTCAGGCCGGGCAGGAACAGCTTGTCCTGCACCGTGCCGTGCTTGACGCCCTTGGCATTGGCGAGCTTGACGACTTCGAGCGCCTCTTCAAAGTTGGTCGCGATCGGCTTCTCGCAATAGACGTGCTTGCCGGCATTGATGGCCTGGGTGAGAAGGCCGGGCCGCGCCTGCGTGGTCGCCGCGTCGAAGAACATGGTGTCGTTCTTGTCGGCGAGCGCGGCATCGAGGTCGGTGGTCCAGCGCGTGATGTTGTAGCGCTTGGCGAGCGCCTCGACCTTCTCGGCGCTGCGGCCGACCAGGATCGGGTCGGGCATGATGCGGTCGCCGTTCTTCAGGCGGACGCCGCCCTGGTCGCGGATCGCCACGATCGAGCGGATCAGATGCTGGTTGAGCCCCATGCGGCCGGTGACGCCGTTCATGATGAGGCCGAGGCGTTGCGTGGTCATGCCGTTTGCTCCTGAAGTGATTTTGGCTGTTCGAGCGGGCGGAGCGCCGACCAGTCCGGATGGACCGACGTCGCAAAGCCCACTGTGTTGAGCGATCCCGTCAGGAGATCGCCGTTGTGAATTTTGAGCCGGATGCCTTGCCCGGCATCGGCATAGAGATCGGGATGCGCAGCCACGAAGGCCTGCGCTTCAGTGGTCGGGGTGTCGCCAAAGCCGTCGACGTAGTGGTGGCCGTTGCGCTCGGCGTGGGTGACGCCGATGAAGGCACCGAGCGCGAGATCCTGCTGCACGGCAAGGCCTGCCTGGCAGGTGAGATCCTCGCCGGTGACGAAGAATTTCTCGCCGTCCGCGCTCCATTTCGCCGCACGCGTCGCGTTGACGATGGACTTGTAGAGCCCTTTGCAGGATTTCGAGGAAATGCCGTGATAGCCGAGCGCCCGCGCCGCGGGGAATGCGTCGTAGGAATCGTCGGCCTCGTCGATGATGAAGCCGCGCGCCGCCAGCGAGCCGAGCGGCGATTGCCGGGTGATGTCGCGCGGCATGGGCTGCTCGACATAGAGCAGACATGATGCGATCGACCGCAGCGCGGGCTCGCGATCGAGCCGACCGATCAGCACTTGCAGCGCGGCGAGATCTGCATATTGCTCGTTGGCATCGAGCGTCACCTTGTAGTCACGACCGAGCGTGTCGAGCTCCCTGCCGATTCGCGCCAGCCGCACTGCATCGGCTGCAGGATCACCCGATAGTTTCAGCTTGAAGTAATTCGCGCCGGCGTCTTCGCGCGCATCGGCAACGCCGCCCTCGCCTTCGACTTGATCGTCGAGGCCGACGGTATGCCTGATCGCGACACGCGGCAGCGGCTTGCGGCTGGCGAGGAACGTCGTGAGGTCCGCGTCCTTCAGGTCGGGCGAGAGCCGCGCATCGATACCCGCAATATTGCCGGCCATGCCCTCAAAGAAGCTGGTCTCGACGCCGCGGAGCAGGGCATCGAGGATCGCCTTGTCGATCTCGGCCGGACCATAGGCCGCCGCCAGCGCTGGAATGTTCTTTTTCGCGCAGGTCGCGATCTGCGCACCGATGCAGGAGGCATGCAGATCGAACGCCGTCTGAAATCCGGTTCGCGCCAGATAAAGACCGCGCGCGATCTCCAGCGAGCGCCGCAGGCCGTCGACCGTCTGCGCCGGAGACAGCTCCGGCCGCTTGTCGAACCATTTCGGCACCAGCATCTCGGCGCTGGCGCCGACGGCGGTCCCCTTTCCTTCGACCTCGATCTCGACCCGCACGAACAGTTGCGGCGTCGCGTTGATGGTGATCGCGCCAAAGCGGAACGGCCGCGCGAAATGCACGGGGCGTTCGAAGAAGGCGATATCTCGCAGCTTCAGGCGCGGCGCCATGATTTTAGTCCAGTGACCCCTGCGAGAAGAAATGCTTGCGGATGCGCTGCACCAGCTCTGTGAAGACAGGGTCGGCCATCACGTCGAGCGAGCGCGGGCGCGGCAGCGGCACATCGTAGATTGCGGCGATTGCGCCGGGCCGCTCGGTCATGACCAGCACGCGGTCGGCCAGGAATACGGCTTCCGGAATCGAATGCGTGATCAGCAGTACGGTCTTCTTGGTCTCGCGCTGGATCCGCATCAGCTCGACATTCATGCGCTCGCGCGTTAGTGCGTCGAGCGCACCGAACGGCTCGTCCATCAGCATGATCTTCGGGTCGTGCACCAGCGCGCGGCAGATCGAAGCCCGCTGCTGCATGCCGCCGGAGAGCTGCCAGGGCAGCTTCTTCTCGAACCCTTCCAGCCCGACCAGCTTCAACAGCGCCTTGGCGCGGGTGAGATACTCATCCCGCGGCAGCCGCTTCATGTCGATCGGCAGCATCACGTTGGAGAGGATGTTGCGCCAGGGCAGGAGCAGCGCGTTCTGGAAGACGATGCCGACATTGCCGTGCGGCTTGGTCACCTTCTCGCCTTCGACCAACACCTCGCCCGTGGTCGGCGGCAGCAGCCCCGAGATCAACTTGAGCAGCGTGGACTTGCCGCAGCCGCTTGGGCCGACCACGACAAAGAACTCGCCGTCGTTGATGTGGAAATCGAGCGGACGCAGCGACGGCACATCGCCGTCGCGCGTCCGATAGGTCTTCGACACGCCGGACAGTGTGATGCCCGACGCATCGCCGGCCGCCCGGTCGCTCACCAGTCTCAGATGCGCGGCCGGCTGCACGGCTTCACTCGCGATCGCGGCTTGCTTCACGTGCCGCTCTTCGGCAGGTAATCGTTGGTGTAGAAGGCCTTCGGGTTCTCCTTGGCCTTGGCGTCGAGCCCGCCATATTCGACCATCAGGTTGACGCTATCGGTCATGTTCTGGTCGGTGACCTGGAACGGCCGCTTGCTCTTGGTCTCGGCGGTCCGGTACAGCGGAATGGTCAGCTCGAATCCCTGCGTCAGCGTGTCGATCTTGCCGCCCTTGGGATTGGCATCGAGGATCGACTGCGCGGCCGCCTTCGGCTCCTTCTCGGCGGCTTCGACAGCCTTCGTCGTCGCCGACATGAAGCGGCGGACGAGATCGGCGTTGGCCTTCACATAGTCGGAGTTGGCGATGATGCCTGACGAGACCATGTTGATGCCGTAGTCGGCGAACTTGATCGGGAACACGTCCTTGCCGGTGGCATCCTTGATTTTCATCGACTGGTCCATGACGTAGCCGAGCAAGAGATCAGCCTGGCCGTTGATGACGGCGTTGAGCTTGGTCTGGCCATCACCGGCAACGGTGGTGAAATCGCTCTCCTTCAGGCCGGTCTTCTTCAGGAACAGCGGCCAGATCTGGGTCATGGAATCGGCCGGCGTGATCGCCACCGTCTTGCCCTTGATGTCTTCGGGCTTCCTGATGTTCTTGTCGACGAACCCCATCGCGGACATCGGCGAGGTCTGCAGCAGCACGCCGGTCGCAATCACCGGTGCGCCCTTGATCGCGGCGCGCATCATGGTGGGAACGTCGACATAGCCGAAATCGGCGGTCTTGGCGGCAACCGCCTGCGTGGTCGCAGCCGAGCCGCGGCCTTCCTGGATCTCGAGGTCGATGCCCTCGGCCGCGTAAATGCCCTTGGCCTTGCCGTAATAGAACGGCGCGTGCTCGCCATAGACGTACCAGTTCAGCATCAGCACGACCTTGTCGGCCGCTTGCGCCGGCGCAACCGCAAACGTCATGAGCGCCACTGCTGCAGCCCCAATCCACCGCTTCATCGTCACTCTCCCTGTCGTTATGTTTCGGCCGTTAGTGGCCGTTCGTTGCTTGAGTTAAGATGCGAAAATCACGTCCTCGCGCTGGCTGACGTGCCAGGGAATGACCAGCTTCTCGATCCGGTCGACGATCCAGAACAGGATGACGCCGAGCAGCGCGAGGATCACGAGCGCCGCGAACATCGTCGGCAGGTCGAACGTGCCGATCGAGCGCTGCATCACATAGCCGATGCCGGAATTGGAGCCGACGAACTCGCCAACGACCGCGCCGACCACGGCGAGCGTCACCGAGACCTTGAGGCCGGAGAAGATCGCCGGCAGCGCATGCGGCAGGTTCACCGCGCAAAACACCTGGAAGCGGCTGCCCTGCATGGCGCGGGCGAGATCGACCATGTCGGGATCGACCGACTTGAAGCCCTGCACGGCCGAGACAACGACCGGGAAGAAGCCGAGCAGGAACGCCGAGATCACCTTGGGAATGATACCGAAGCCGAACCACACCACGAACAGCGGCGCGATCGCGATCTTCGGCACGGATTGGGAGAACACCAGCAGCGGGTAGACGTAGCTCTCCACCGTCTTCGAGCCCGCAATCAACATCGCGACGGGGATGCCGAACAGCGCCGACAGCAGGAAGCCGCAGACGGTCGCATAGGTCGTCGGCCAGCATTGGCGCAGCAGTTCGGGCCAATCCGAGCGCAGCACCGCGACGACGTCGGCCGGCGACGGGATTTGATAGGCGGGGATTTTGAACAGCCGGATCGCAAGATCCCAGGCCACGACGATGAAGACCAGGAACAGAAACGGCCGCACCCAGGCCGCATTCAGCATCTTGGACACCGCACTCTGCGGCTTCAACTCAGCCACGTCTCACTCCCGGTCGTCTTTTTCGTTTCGGGGGAGAAATTAACCCGTTGGATAAATACTGTCCAGAGGTTTCCCTGTGGCGTTTTGCGGCGGTTCTTTGGGGGCCCGTGTCGTCCGGGAATTGGGGACCGCACCAAGAACTCAGGTGTCGTCCCGGCCGAGTGCGCTATTGCGCACGGGGGGCCGGGACCCATAGCCACAGGGAGTGGTTTGGCGAAGATTGGTCGTTCGGGATTAGCACCGTGCGCAATCGACAGATCACGCGGTATGGGTCCCGGCTTCCGCCGGGACGACGACGGGGGGCTAAACCGTCTGTGCCACCACGCTCCGCGACTTCGGCGCCTTCGCCATCTCGAACAACGCGGCCGACTGCCCCGTCAGCGCGGCCAGCACGAGACCGACCATGTGCGCGAGCCGCTCGTCCTTGGCGTCCTTGGCGAGCAGATCGCGGCCGAAGATCACGCTCAGTGTCGCCGAGTTCGAGAGATAGAAGAAGCAGAGGCCCGCGATCGAGATATAGAGTTGCACCGGATCGACCGCGACCTGGAAATCACCGCTCTCGACGCCGCGCCGCACCACGGTGCGGATCATCTCGACGAAGGGCGAGTGCATCGACTTGACCTTGGTCGAGCGCTTGAGGTGCTTTGCGCGCGCGAGGTTCTCGGTCTGGAGCAGCGACAGGAACTCGGGATTGCGCAGGAAATAACCCCAGGTGAACTCGATCAGCCGTTTGATCGCCTCGGACGGATCGAGATGTTCGAGATCGAGGCCCCGCTCCTCGCTGCGGATCTTGTCATAGGCGCCCTCGAGCACGGCGAGATAGAGGTCGTCCTTGTTGCCGACGTGGTAGTAGAGCATGCGCTTGTTGGCGCCGGCATTCGCCGCGATGCGGTCGACTCGGGCGCCGGCGAGCCCGTGAGCGGAAAACTCCTGCTTGGCCGCCTCGAGAATGCGCAGCCGCATCCCTTCGGGATCGCGCTGCCATTTCAGAGTTCGCTTTGCCGTTGTCTTCGCCAAACCGGGTGCTCGCTGGGTGTGTCAAGGTATGCCATGTACCACGCGCGCGTGCGTTTGAGAACGCTCTCGTGCCCCGGACGCAGCCCAGCGCTTCTTCAGCGGTGCGCTGCAGAGCCGGGGCCCATATCTCAAAGTGAGCGGTGACAATCTTCTGGGTCCCGGCTCTGCGCAGCAGCGCTGCGCGCTGCAGCGCGTCCGGGACACGAGAGCTGAGCAAAATCACTCCACCGGCTTCGGCGAACGCTCCAGCAGCACGGTCTGGATCCCGCAGGTGCCGTTTCGCACCGTCATGATGCGCGTGCCCGGCTTGCGGCCGTTTCGCACTTCGGTGACATCGAGGCCGGCGGCGAGCAGTCGGGCGCGGGTGGCCTCGATGTCGGCCACGCGCCAGCTCAGACCCCAGAGCCGGTCATGCAGGGAATCCCCGCCCGCCACGGGGCGGCGCACCACCTCGACGATGAGATCGCCGCAGCGGAAGAACATCAATTGCCCCCAGTCGTGATGCGAGCGGTCGAGCGCCAGATCGAGCCCGAGCCGCGCGCCGTAGAGCGCGGCGGCGCGATCGGAATCCTCGGTGGTGATCACGACATGATCGAGCCCGTCGATCGGCGCGACGTCTGAAGCAACCGACTTCGGACGCTCGTCGGCCAGCTCGAGGAAGAACATGCGCACGCCGCGCGTCAGCTCGGTCGCGGCTCGCGTGCGCTTCCAGTGCAGGGCGGCACCGCTCGCATCGTCGCTGCTCTCGACCTCGGCGACGGCATCCGGCTTCAGCGCCACCCGGTCCAGCCGCCGGTGCATCTTGCTCATGTCTGCGACACGAAAGCACAGGCTGGCGAGCACACCCTCGCGGTCATCGAGCAGCGCGCGCATCCGGTCCGCGGCCACGCTGAAGCCGCTCGGAGCCATCAGCTCGATCGTCATGTTCTCGAGGGTGAACAGCACGCGGTCGGCGCCCTCGCCCGAATTCTGCCAGGCCGGCGCGCGCCCCAACAGCGTCTGATAGGCCGCCTTGGCAGCACCGATATCCTGGACCAGAGCGACGATGTGATCGAGGCCGGTGATCATATTCCCCCCTTTTATGGACCTGGAACAACCGGCCGAAATACGGCATTTGTCCGGGCTTGGCATTGCCCTGTCATGGTCGTATTCCGGCCCCCCACCGACCTCAAGCGTCTCGTGACGGTTTTGCGAATAATTTCCGCGTTCTCCGCGCGGAACCGGTGCTAGAGTAAGATCGCCGGCCGGGACCACCCAGCGCAGTTACGGACAACCAATGCAGGCTCTCTTTATCGGACAGACCTATATCGACGTCGTCTTCATCACCGACCACATGCCGACCGGCGACGAGAAGCACGTGGCAACTGACTACGCAGTCTCCTTCGGCGGCAACGCGGTCACGGCCGCATTCTGCTGCGCCAAGCTCGGCATCGTGCCGGACCTGATCGCCACCGCGGCCAATGACTGGCTGGGGCGCATGTTCCAGGACATGTGCGCGAAATACGCGATCTCGCTGCACGGGCGGAAGGTGAACCAGTCGTCGCTCTCCTTTATCATGCCGAAGGACGGCAAGCGCGCCATCGTCCGCTGCCGCGACGACGAGCACATCCACCCCTTTCCGATGCTCAATCTCGGCGGCTGCCGCGCGCTGCATATCGACGGCCATCAGCCCGATGCGGCGATTCATTACGCAAAGGTCTGCCGCGAGGCCGGCATCCTGACTTCGCTCGATGGCGGCGGCCTGCGCACCAACACGCATGAGCTGCTTGAATACATCGACGTCGCGATCGTCGCCGAGCGGCTGTGCGAGCAGATGGACCTGACGCCGGAGAAGATGCTCGACTATCTCAAGGGCCGCGGCTGCAAGATCGGCGGCGTCACGATGGGCGAGAAGGGCCTGCTCTGGTACAACGAGACCGGCGCAGTCGAGATCATGCCGGCGATGCCAATCCCGCGTGAGCGCGTGATCGACACCAACGGTGCCGGCGACGTCTTCCACGGCGCCTATGTCTATTCCTACCTCGCGCACCCCGGCAAAAGCTGGCGCGAGCATTTTGACTTTGCCCGCGCCGCCTCGACCTTCAAGATCCAGCGGCTCGGCAACGAAGCCGGCCTGCCGACCCTTGTGGACATCGCCAAAGTCAGGCACGAGTTCGAAGTCAGGGTCTAGGGATTTTGTA
The DNA here is from genome assembly GCF_024199935.1 of Bradyrhizobium sp. CCGUVB14. Lineage (NCBI taxonomy): Bacteria > Pseudomonadati > Pseudomonadota > Alphaproteobacteria > Hyphomicrobiales > Nitrobacteraceae > Bradyrhizobium > Bradyrhizobium sp. CCGUVB14. The sequence goes on along the minus strand of NZ_JANADS010000001.1, from coordinate 3,489,661 downwards.
AGGGACGATCATGGGGCGTGTATTCGTCGCCGGCAGCATCAACATGGATGTGGTGGCGACCGCCGATCGCCACCCCAGGGTCGGTGAGACGGTCGCCGGCCGCGAGGTGCTGTATTTTCCGGGCGGCAAGGGCGCGAACCAGGCCGTGGCCGCGTCGCGACTTGGCGCGAAGACCACGCTGATCGGGCGGCTGGGCAAGGATGCGTTCGGGGCCGAGCTTCGCGCGTTCCTCGGCGCGCAGGGCGTCGATCTCGGTTCCGTCCGCGAAGCCGACACGCATAGCGGCACCGCGATCATCACGGTGGCGGCCTCCGACAACACCATCGTCGTCATTCCCGGCAGCAACGCGCTGGTCAGCGCTGATGATGTCGCGAGCGTACCGCTGACGAAGGGCGATGTCGCCGTCAGCCAGTTCGAAATCCCGCTGCCGACCATTGCCGCGTTCTTCCAGCGCGCCCGTAGCGCCGGAGCCACGACGCTGCTCAACCCGGCGCCGGCGCAAAGCATGTCGGCCGAGCTGCTCGCGCTCGTCGATATTCTCGTGCTGAACGAGACCGAGCTCGGCTTCCTCGCCGGCACCGAACTCTCGGACGACGACGAGGCTGCAAAGATCATCGATGTCGCGAGAAACCTTCAAGCGCGCGCGGACCAGACCATCTGCGTCACGCTCGGCAAGCGCGGCGTGCTCGCACTCGCCGGTCGCGAGGAGTTTGCGGTGCCTGGCCGCGTGGTGAAGGCGGTCGACACCACAGGCGCAGGCGATTGTTTCGTGGGCGCGCTCGCATCGCAGCTCGCAGATGGCCAGCCATTGCGCGCCGCCCTCGCCTTCGCCAACGCTGCCGCCTCGATCAGCGTGCAGCGCATGGGGGCCGGGCCGTCGATGCCGACGGCCGCCGAGGTGGCGGCGGTGCTGTAAGACGGAGCTGCTTTCTTCACCTCGCCCCGCTTGCGGGGAGAGGTCGGATTGCATCGCAGATGCAATCCGGGTGAGGGGGAGTCTCCGCGAGTCGAATTGCAACCGTCCCCGCGGAGAGTCCCCCTCACCCCGCCCCTCTCCCCGCAAGCGGGGAGAGGGAGAAATCCTCAGGCCAGCGCGCTCTTCAGGTCGAAGCTCTCGTCCGCGGCCTGCTCCGGCGTGATGGAGCGGTCCATGGCCTGCAAGCGACGGCCGAACATGTGATCGCCGGCGCGGTTGATCGACTCGATGCCAAGCAGCTTGTCGCCGTGATAGCAGAACACCGAGAACGCTTTCTTGGCGGGATCGCCGCGCAGCACGACGCGGTCGTAGCCGGTGGTGAGGCCCGCGATCTGGAGCTTGTCGTCGCCCTGGTCGCTCCAGAACCAGGGATGGCCGTCATAGACCTTCTTGTCGCCAGTCAACCGCGCTGCCAAGCAGCGGGCGTGATCGGTGGCATTCTGCACCGATTCCAGCCGCAGCGAGCCGCCGAAGCGCGGGCTGGCAAACAGCGCGCAATCGCCGATCGCGGAGATGTTCGGATCAGCCGTCGCGAGATATTCGTCGACGATGATGCCGGCCGCGACCGGCAGCCCGGCCTCGGCCGCAAGCTCGATGTTCGGCAGCACGCCGACGCCGACCACGACGAGGTCGGCGGGCAGATGCCTTCCGTCGCTCAAGGAGACGCCGGTGACCTTGCCGTTCTCGGCTTCGATCGAGGTCGCCTGCACGCCGAGGTGAATGCGGATACCGGCCTCGCGATGCCGCGCCTGGAAATACTCCGAGACCTCGGCCGTCACCGCGCGCGCCATCACGCGGGGTGCAAGCTCGAGCACGTCAACCTCGAGGCCCTTGATTCGCGCGGTGGCGGCGAATTCCAGGCCGATGAAACCGGCGCCGATCACCACGACCCGCGTCTTCGACGGGATGATGGTCCGCAGCGCCTCGCTGTCGTCGAGGATGCGCAGATATTTCACGTCGGGCAGATTGGCATTGGGCAGATCGAGCAGCCGGTTGCGCGCGCCCGTCGCCAGCACGAGATGGCCGTAAGGCAGCATCTCGCCGGACGCGAGCAGCACCTTGCGCCCCGCGCGGTCGATCGATACGGCGCGGCCGGCGATCAGCTCGATGGCCTGGTCGTGATAAAATTTCTCCGGCCGGAACATCAGGCTTTCCGGCCCGGCCGAGCCCTTGATGTAGGCCTTGGACAGCGGCGGCCGTTGATAGGGCAGATGCGCCTCGTCATTGATCAGGCAGATCCGGTCCGAAAAGCCCGCCTGGCGCAGGGATGCTGCGACCTGGTAGCCACCATGGCCGGCACCGACAATGATCACGGGTCCATCCGTCATTGGACAGCCCATTTCCGCAAGACACGAGCGTCACCCATGTCGTCTCCTCTCGCAAAATCTGGCTTGGCTAGCCTAGGAGGAGCCGGCGCTCGTGTCCGTCCCTAAACGAAGGCGGACCCATTTGAGCCGAACATTCCGCGCGACGCAAGGCCCGTACGCGGGGCACTGGCGACCGGGGATTGTCACCCCTCGCCTTCTGCGATTTAGTTGCAGCAACGAACCTCATGCCGGGGATTTCAAAAATGCCAGCTCCCGTCTCCCAACCCGATGATCCCGCGCTGCTGCGGATCGACGGCGCAATCGCGACCATCACCCTCAACCGCCCCGCCGGCTTCAACTCGATCAACCTTGCGATCGCGCAAAAGCTCGAACAGCTCGCGGCCACTATCGAAGGCGACGATGCCATCCGCGTCGTCGTGCTGGAGGGCGAAGGCCGGGCCTTCTCCGCCGGCGGCGATCTGCAGACGATCGGGGCTGCGGCCGAAGCCAACACGGTGACGCCGGTCGTCGGCGAGCTGTTGAAGCACTACCATTCCTTCATCGAGATCATCCGGCGCATGCCGAAGATCTCGCTGTCGAGTGTACACGGCTCCGCGGCCGGCGCCGGCATGGGACTCGCCTTCGTCACCGACCTCTGCATCGCCGCCGATGATGCGAAGTTCACACCCGCTTACGCCAAGATCGGCGTGTCGCCCGATGGCGGCTCGACGGTCGGGATCGTCGGCACGGTCGGCTCGCGCCGCGCGCTGCAGATCTTCCTCGCCGAGGACAATTTTACGGCGCAGCAGGCTTACGAGTGGGGCCTCGTCGCCAAGACCGTTCCTGCGGCCGAGCTGAAGGCAGCCACGCGAAAACTCGCCGAGCGGCTGGCGCAGAACCCGCCCGCGGCCATCGCCGGCACCAAGTCGCTGGTCTATGCGGCCGCCACCACGCCGGTGAAGCAGCAGCTCGATGCCGAGGAACACAAGATCATCATGGCGATGAACACGGAGGAGTTTCGTGTGGCCGTGAAGAAGTTCACGAGCAAGAGCAAGTGAGCGCGACGACGCCATCGCGTTCGTTCTGCGGCCTGCGCCACGGCGCGACCGACTGGAACCGGCAGGGACTGTTCCAGGGCCGGACCGACAACCCGCTGAACGAGGACGGCCTGCGCCAGGCGCATGAGGCCGCAGACCTGTTACGCAGTGCCGGCATCAGCCGCATCGTCGCAAGCCCGCTGGTGCGTGCGGCCCGAACGGCCGAGATCATCGCGGACGCGATCACGGTGCCGCTCACGATCGACGCCGGCATCATCGAGTTCGATTTCGGCAGTTTCGAGGGCCTGCCCGTCCGCGATCTCATGATCAAGCATGGCGTCAACTCGGCAACCGGCCTCGTCTCGATCCTGCCCGCCGATGGCGAGAACTGGGACGCCATGACCGAGCGCGCGCTGGCTTGCGTTTCCGCGTCGCTCGACCGTTATCCCGGCGACCATCTGCTGTTCGTCTGCCATGACGCGGTGATGCAGGGCATGGCCAAGGCGCTCTCCGGCAGCTACTTCAAGAACAGCCACGGCACGCCGTTTCGCTACGCCTGCGACGGAACCGGCTGGCGCATCGAGCAGATCGTCACGTGACGAGATCACTTGAAGAGATCGCTTGAAGAGATCACTTGGGACAGATGTAGCCTGTCCCAGCCGGCGATTTGAAGCAGCCGACCGATTCCGGCAGCACATGCTGCGGCAGCCACAGCACCACGCTCGGGAAATAGATCGCGAACGCGATCGTGGCGAAGAACACGACATAAATCGGCAGCGCCGCGCGTAACGCCTTCGCAAAGCTGATGCCGACGAATTTCGAGGCCATCAGCAGCACCAGCCCGTAAGGCGGCGTGATCAGGCCGAAGGCGAGCGTCGCGATCAGCACCACGCCCATGTGCACGCCGTTGATGTCGCCCGCTTCCGTCAGCGTGTTGACCAGCGGCATGAAGATGATGATGGTCGGCACCGGCTCGATGAAATCGCCGACCACGGTGAACAGCAGCACCATCAGCAGCATGATCAGATGCGGATCGTTGCCGGCGATCGAGGTGATCATGTCGGCGATGTAGCTGGCGCCGCGCAGGTACGCGAGCATCCAGCCGAAGGCGTTGGCCGCGCCGATCGTGATCAGCGGCAGCGAGAAGATCAGGCCGGCGAGGCAGAAATCGTACGGGATCTTCCTGAAATGGCCGCGGTTGAGCGCGGGGATCACGACCAGGATGATCCAGGCCACGGCGACGACGCCGGCCTCCGTCGGCGTGAACCAGCCGGTCAGGATGCCGCCGAGCAGGATGACCGGGATCATCAGCGGCAACGCCGCGTCGCCGGCCGCGAACATCACCTGCCGCAGCGGCGCGCGCGGCTTGCGCAAGCCGGACGGGCCGAAGAAATAGCAATAGATCATCAGACCGAAGCCGATCATCAGACCCGGCACCACGCCCGCCATGAACAGGCCCGCGATCGAGACGTTACCGACGGCACCATAGACCACCGCCGTGATGCTCGGGGGCACCAGCGCCGCGATGGTCGAGGCAGACGCGATGATCGCGGCGATGAAGGCGGGCTCGTAGCCTTCGCGCTTCATCGGACCGCCGAGCGCGCGGCTCATCACGGCGACGTCCGCGGTGGTCGAGCCCGACATTTCCGAGAAGAACATGCTGAAGACGACGACGACCTGCGACAGCCCACCCCTGATATGCCCGACCAGCGACACCGAGAGATTGGCTATTCGCACCACGACATTGGCCGAGCTCATCAGCTCGCCGACCAGCAGGAAGAACGGGATCGCCAGCAGCGCCTCGGAATCGACGCCGTCGAAGATCTTCTGGATGATTGCGGCGAGCGAGACGTCGGACAGGACCGCGCCGATGAACACGCCGGCCATCAGCGAGAACGGCACGGGCACGCCGAGATAGCCGAACGACAGGAAGCAGATCGACATCAACGCCAGGACAATGGGTGCGCTCACGGCTGCGCCCTCACCTGTGCTTCGGTCACGACAGGCGCCGATTCCTCGTCGGGCGGCTCGCGATGGTCGAAGCCGTTGCGAAGGCCGTTGACGAGCTGCTCGATGGTGAACAGGCCAACCAGGATACCGGACAGCGGGATGATGGCGTAAAGCGATGCGATCGGCGTGCCCGACGGCAGCCGGAAGCTGCCGAAGCCGCGCAGATAGTTCTGGTAGCCGTACCAGATCAGGCAGAAGGCGACGCCGAGGACCACGAGGCGGATGATGATTTCGACGATGATCCTGGGCGTCCCGTGCATCGCCTCGGAGATCGCCGTGAGATAGAGGTGATCGTTGCGGCGGGTCGCAACCGCCGTCCCGATGAAGATCGCGTAGATGAACAACGTCGAGGTGACTTCCTGCAACCACAGCCAGGGATGCCCGATGGTGCGGGTGACGATGTCGGCCGTGACCGACAGCGAGAAGCCGAAGCACAACACGCCGCAGAGGATCATGAGCGCGAGCTCGAGCCAGTCGAGCCAGCGCCATTTCAGATGGCGCTGGCGTTGGAGTACGAGCTTGTCGGCGATGGCCATTGACCTCTCCGTCGTCCCGGCGAACGCCGGGACCCATAATCCCCAAAGGGAGTTGTTGCGCGAGCTGGCGACTCCAAGTCATCGCCAAACTCAATCCTGTGGTTATGGGTCCCGGCTTTCGCCGGGACGACGCGTGGAGGCGACGGAGGCTACTTAATCGACCGGATCAGATCCTTGATCTTCTCGGCATGCGGGCCGAGATCCTTGGCGAGCTTGTCGAGATAGGGATCGGCGATTGCCGAAAAGCTCTTCTTGTCGACGTTATCGACGACCTTGACGCCCATCTTCTTCAGCTTCTCGGCTGCGGCCCGCTCGAGGTCGAACGCCTTCGCCGGCTCCTTCGTGCTGATCTCGTTCGCCGCGGCCTGGACCCAGCCCTTCTGCTCGGCCGAGAGGCTCTGCCAGAGCTTGTCGGACACGAACACCAGCGCGTTGTTGGCCTCGTGCTCGGTGATGTTCAGCACCGGCGCGACCTCGTAGTGCTTGTTGACGAGGTAGACGTTGATGCTGTTCTCGGCGACATCGACGACGCCGGTCTGCAAGCTCGTATAGACGCTGCCGAACGGCATGTGCACGGTCTGGGCGCCATAGGCCGGGAACATGGTGTCCTCGGTCGCGGTCGCCTGCACGCGGACCTTCAGGCCCTTGATATCGCCGACATTGTGGATCTCCTTCTTGGAGTACATGTGGCGCACGCCCTGCGAGCCCGTGCCGATGAGATGCAGACCCTGCGTGGTCTCATCGATCATGGCCTTGAGGGCCTCGAACACCTTCGGGTCGGCGAGGCCTTTGATCACATGCTGTTCGTCGCGGAACAGATAGTGCAGCGACATCACGCCGGCCTGCGGCGAGATCGTCGCGGTGTTGGCCGAGGAGACGATGGAGAATTCGACGTCGCCGGCTTTCACGAGCTGAAGCACCTGCGGCTCCTGCCCGAGCTGCGCGCCGGGATACTGGTCGATGATCATGGTGCCTTTGCTCAATTCCTTGAGCTTGTCGGCAAAGAGGTCGCCGGCGATCGAATAGCCGGTGTTGCGGGGCTGGTCATAGGCGAAGCGATAATGCTTCACCTCCTGTGCCCCGGCGCTCGTGACGAACAGCACGGCGGCCGCAGCCACCAGGCCGTGTAGGAATCCTGGCATGGATCGTACAATCATCGTCTCCCCCTGTTTTTATCGCCCGCCGCTTTTAGCGGTCTAGGCGCTAGTTAATGATCAGCCCTTTTCAGTCTTCTTCCCAGTCCTCTGCATAAAGTCGAAGTCGCAGCCCTCGTCGGCCTGCATGATGGTCTCGTTGAACAGCCAGGCATAGCCGCGTCGCGCTTCGTCGGGCGCAGCGGTCGGCTTCAGGGCGGCGCGCCGGCGCTCCAGCTCGGCGGCATCAACCAAGAGCTCGATGCTGCGCTTGGCCACATCGAGACTGATCTTGTCGCCATTCTTCACCAGCGCCAGCGGCCCGCCAACGGCGGACTCGGGCGTGATGTGCAGAACGATGGTGCCGAACGCGGTGCCGCTCATGCGCGCATCCGAAATACGCACCATGTCCTTGGTGCCATTGCGCGCGAGCTTCTTCGGGATCGGCAGGTAGCCCGCCTCGGGCATGCCCGGCGCGCCCTTCGGGCCGGCATTGCGCAGCACCAGCACGTCGTCGGCGGTGACGTCGAGCTCGGGATCGTCGACCCGCAAGGTCATGTCCTCGACGGATTCGAACACCACCGCGCGCCCGGTGTGCTGCAACAGTTTCGGGCTCGCCGCCGATTGCTTGATGACGGCGCCGCGCGGCGCGAGATTGCCGTGCAGGACGGCGAGACCGCCTTCCTTCTTGATCGGATTGTCGCGGGACCGGATCGCGTCCTGGCCGGGCACGTCCTCTGCGTTCGCGACGACGTCGCGCAGCGTCTGCCCGGAGATCGTCTTGGCATCGAGATCGACGAGGTCGCCGAGCTGCTTCAGCAATTTCGGCACGCCGCCGGCGTGATGGAAATGCTCCATATAGTGCTCGCCCGACGGCTTGAGATCGACCAGCACCGGCACCTCGCGGCCGATCTGGTCGAACACGGAGAGATCGAGCCGGTGCGGCGAGCGATGCGCCATCGCGGTCAGATGGATCAGGCCGTTGGTCGAGCCGCCGATCGCCTGCAGCACGACCTGCGCATTCTTGAAAGAGGCCGGCGTCAGGAATTCGCTCGGCTTCGGCCCCTTGGTCTTGGCCATCTCGGCGGCAACCCGCCCGCTGGCCTCGGCGAGACGAAAGCGCTCGGCATGCGGCGCCGGGATCGTCGCGCTCATCGGCAGCGACAGGCCCATGGCTTCGATCATGCAGGCCATGGTGGACGCTGTACCCATCACCATGCAGGTGCCGACGGACGGCGCGAGTCGACCGTTGACGGCCTCGATCTCGGCATCGTCGATCTCGCCGGCGCGATACTTGCCCCAGAGGCGGCGGCAATCGGTGCAGGCGCCGAGCACTTCGCCCTTGTGATGGCCGACCACCATGGGGCCGACGGGAATGACAACGGTCGGCAGATCGGCGCTGATCGCCGCCATCACCTGCGCCGGCAGCGTCTTGTCGCAGCCGCCGATCACGATCACCGAATCCATCGGCTGGGCCCGGATCATCTCCTCGGTGTCCATCGCCATCAGATTGCGCAGATACATCGAGGTCGGATGCGCAAAGCTCTCGGCGATCGAGATGGTCGGGAACACGAACGGCATCGCGCCCGACAGCATCACGCCGCGCTTGGCGGCCTCGATGATCTGCGGAACGTTGCCGTGGCAGGGATTGTAGTCGCTGTAGGTGTTGGTGATGCCGACGATCGGGCGCTCCAGCGCGTCGTCGGAATAGCCCATGGCCTTGATGAATGCCTTGCGCAGGAACAGCGAGAAGCCGGCATCGCCATAGCTCGTCAGACCCTTGCGCAAACCACTCGTCATCAGACCACTCCTTCTCGCTTGCCATTGTGCTACAGCCTGCCCCCTGATTGTCAATAAGATAGGACCGGATCGCCGGTCTTTCTGCTCCGGGCAGCGCCGGCGGACACAAATTATTGACAATCGGAGCCTGCCCTGCTCCACAAGGCGGACCGGCGAGCCCCGCCGGAGGCTGAGGGCATGTCCGACATTCGCACAGCAGACGCCATGGCTATCCGGCGCGACGATCCGGACGACGTCGTCGCGCGGCTGGAGGAAGACATCATCTTCGGCCGCCTCGCGCCGGGTGCGCGCCTCACCGAGGACGCGCTGATGTCGCGCTACGGCACCTCAAGGCACTTCGTGCGGCAGGCGCTGGTGGATGCCGAGCGCCGCGGCATCGTCCGCCGCGAGAAGAATGTCGGCGCCACCGTACGGTTCTATTCAGCCGAGGAGGTTCGGCAGATCTACGAAGTCAGGGAGATGCTGACGCGGCAGGCCGCGCTGATGATCCCCCTGCCCGCGCCGCAAGCCTTGATCGACGAGTTGACCGCCCTGCAGCGCGATTATTGCGCGAAGGCCGACATCCGCGATCTGCGTGGCATTCACGAAGCCAACGACGCCTTCCACGTCGCGCTGTTCGCCGCCTGCGGCAATCCCTATCTGGTGCGTTCGCTGCAGGACTATATGAGCCTGACGCTGCCGATGCGCGCCAAGAACCTCGCCGACCGCGACGGGCTCGCACAGTCGCGCCGCCAGCACGAGTTGATGATCGAGCTGTTGAAGGGCCGCGACGGCTGGGCGCTGGCGCAGCTGTGCGTGGACCACATGCAGTTCAGCAAGGCAGACTACTTGGCGCGGATTGCGGAGGAGGATCGCCAGCGATCGAGCTCACTGGACTAGACATGATCGGAACCGTGAGCGAGAACGCGGCATCACGCCAAATTCAGGAAACCGTAAGATGGAATTTGATGACGTCATTCTCGGCCGGCGCAGCATTCGCGGTTACAAGCCCGATCCTGTCCCGCCGGAATTGATCAAGGAAATCCTCGCGCTGGCCATGCGCGCGCCGTCGTCGATGAATACTCAGCCGTGGAATTTCTATGTCATCACCGGAGCGCCGCTGGATCGTATCCGGAGGGGCAATACCGAGCGCAATCTGGCGGGCGTGCCGCACTCACGCGAATTTCGAACCGGACAGGCATTTGAGGGCGTGCATCGCGAACGCCAGATCGGCGTTGCCAAGCAGTTGTTCAGCGCCATGGGAATTGCGCGAGATGACAAGCAGCAGCGGCAAGACTGGGTCCTGCGCGGCTTTCGCCAGTTCGACGCGCCTGTCTGCGTGATCATCACATACGATCGCCAATTGGCCTCCAGTGACGATACGGCCTTCGACTGTGGCGCCGTGGCGACCGCGCTCGTCAACGCGGCCTGGTCGCGGGGGCTTGGCGCCGTGATCAACAGCCAGGGCATCATGCAATCCCCCGTCGTGCGCGAGCATGCCGGGATCGCGGATGATCAGGTGATCATGAAAAGCATCGCGCTCGGCTGGCCTGATCACAGCTTTCCTGCCAATGCCGTCGTCTCCGAGCGCAAGTCGGTCGATGAAGCGACGACGTTCGTGGGATTTGCGGGTGGAGGCTAGAACCAGTCGGAGCTCATCGCTGCGGGATTTTCGGGGGCCCGTTCAGTAACGCCGCAGCATGCCGCTATCCACGCTGGCATCGCCATAGCTGACGCAGGCGTTTGTCGGATCCCTCACCAGATCCGCCAGGACGCGCTTGATCGTCCTGCTGGCCGCCTCGAACACCTCGGGGCGAAACTTGCCGGGATCGTAGCTCTCGCCGTCATGCGCCTTGATCGCTGCCGAGTAGGCGTCGATCATCGCCATCGCGGCATTGGGGCTGCCGAGCAGCCGCGCGCCGAGCTGAACGCCGCCCGCGCCATCGGCCTCGTAACCGTCGCATCGCTGTTCGAGCACGGCGGATGCCGTCACGAGCTGGTCGAGGAACGTCGCCTCGGCATCGCTGAGCGCGGCGGCCCGCGCCGGTCCCGACACGATCGTCGCAATGACGAGCAGCGCGATCTTCAAGCGCGCCCCTGACGACCGAGGACAAGCCCGTACAGGAAGAGAAGGATGATCGCGCCGACCACGCTTCCGATGAAGCCCGCGCCCTCTCCGAAATGATACCACCCCACGGCCTGACCGAGCCAGGTCGCAACGAACGCGCCGACGATTCCCAGGACCGTCGTCAAGATGAACCCCTTGGGCTCGTTGCCGCCGGGCATGATGAATATCGCCACCAGTCCAACGATGAATCCGATGATGATCGTCCAAAGGATACCCATGTCCACCGCTCCATTCGGCCAATTCGCGCATCAACGTCTGAAGGAATGCATGATTGCCTGAAGAGCCAGACGATGCCGGGGGCAATGTTGATCTAGATCAACGGGCGGATGTGGCCAAACCGAAAGCTGGCGGCCGCCCCTCCCGTGCGGACCGGCGCTCGACCAGTCCGCACGCGCATAGCGGATCGATGCATGGCGATCATCGGCGAGATCACGCACACCACGACCTACCGCTACGCAAAGCCGGTGACGTTCGGCACGCATCGCGCCATGTTCCTGCCGCGGCGCGGCGCTTCGACCCGCCTGCTGCGCTGGTCCGCTCACACCAGCGTGCCGTCGAAGGTGCTGTGGATCAGCGACTCCCGCTCCAACGCCGTCACGGTGATGGATTTCAGCGAACCTGCCAGCGAGCTGACGTTCACCTTCAAGGTCCGCGGCGTCTATTTCGGCATCAAGGGCCTTGAGGCATTTCCGCTGGAAGCCCGGGCCGAGGAGGTGCCCGTGCAATATACGCCGGACGAATGGACCGACCTTGCCGGTTATCTGCGTCCGCATGCCGACGACGCGGACGGCAGCCACGCGGCGTGGACCAAGAGCTTCGTCGCCGGCGATCAGGACCGGACCGCGGATGTGCTGCGCCGCATGCTGGGCATCTTTCGCAGCGAGTTCAAATATCACGGCAGAGACGCCGAGGGCACCCAGTCTCCGGGCGACACGCTGCGTATGAAATCAGGCACCTGCCGGGACTTCGCCTGGCTGATGGTCGAGACGCTCCGGCGGCTCGGCTTCGCCTCCCGCTTCGTCAGTGGCTATCTCTACGATGCGGCACTCGACGGCGGCGCTGTCGGCATGACCGGCTCTGGCGCCACCCACGCATGGGTGCAGGTGTTCCTGCCCGGCGCAGGCTGGCTCGATTACGATCCGACCAACAGCCTGAACGCGGGCTTTGATCTCATCCCGGTCGCCATCGCGCGGCACCCGGGCCAGGCCGTGCCGCTGGCCGGTTCGTGGTTCGGCGATGCCGGCGACTATTTGGGCATGTCGATCAATGTTGCCGTTCACAAGATCGGCGAAATGCTCGATCCTTCGGAGGGATAGGCCGCCGGAATATCCGCGCGCCGATCGCTGGCCATGGCACTTGATCACGACAGCACCAAGGGACATGGGCCGCTCGACGCGATCAGCGTCCCGTTCGAGATCCTGAAGGGCTGGCTTCGACAGCTTTACGAAGGCGACACCTTCGGCTGCATCCGATTCCGCTATGCGCTGCTCGTGCTCGACATCGTGACGGTCTTGTTCATCATCGCGACCTCGTTCCTGCCGCGCGGCGGGATCGTCGAGTCCCTCGATGTCGTGTTCGGTGTCCTGATCCTGGCGGACTTCTCCGCACGGATGATCATCAGTCGCCACCCGCTGCACGACCTCGCGCGGCTATCGACCTGGACCGACGTCGTGGTCATCATCTCGTTCCTTGCACCGCTCGCGGGCGAGGCCGGCGGCTTCCTGCGCGCATTTCGAACGTTGCGGCTTCTGGGCGACAACCAGATGGTGGCGCGCCTGCGGATCGACAGCGCCTTCTTCCGACGCAACGAAGAGGTCATCTTTGCCGTCGCCAATCTCGGCGTGTTCGTCTTCATCATGACGGGCGTGGTCTACGAGACCCAGAAGTCGCACAACCCGCAGATCGGCAATTATGCCGACGCGCTCTACTTCACGGTCACCGCACTGACCACGACCGGCTTCGGCGACATCACCCTGCCCGGCACCGTCGGACGCCTGATCACCGTCGTCATCATGATCTTCGGCGTGACCCTGTTCCTGAATCTTGCCAAGGCGCTGCTCGCGCCCTCGAAGGTGCGCTTCCCCTGCCCGGTCTGCGGCCTGCAGCGCCACGACGTGGACGCAGTGCATTGCAAGGCCTGCGGGACCATTTTGAACATTCCCGATGAGGGATTGGACTAGGCTGCAGGCGCTTGCTGCCAAGGGCTCTCTCGCCCCGAAAACGGGACGAGAGAGAACACTGCGTCCTACCGCTTATTCCAGTCGATGATCCGGCTCTCGTCGCCGTCGAACTCGTTGCTGCAGAACGCGCCGCCCTGGTAGTGGTCGCCGACCGGATCGGGCTTCAGCTTGGCCTGCTCGGCCATGGCATGCGCCACGTGATCCTCGGAGCGGCCGGTGGGGCGATAGCCGAATTCGTAGGCGCGGTGGTTATCCCACCAGGCGCGCTCGTTCAGCGAGGCGCCATAGAACACCTCGAAATGGATGCCGGGATGCTCGAGCCCGATCTGGCAGAGCTGCACCAGATCTTCCGGCTTCAGCCAGATCGAGATCCGGCGAAGGTCCAGCGGCACATCACCGAAATTGCCGATGCGCAGGCACGTCACCTTCAGGCCGTGCTTGTCGGCATAGAGCGCGCCGAGCGCTTCGCCGAATACTTTGCTGACGCCGTAGCGGCCGTCCGGGCGCGGGGTGACGTCGGTGCCGATCTTGTGGTGGCGCGGATAGAAGCCGACGGCATGGTTCGAGGACGCGAACACCACGCGCTTGACGCCCTTGCGATACGCCGCCTCGAACAGATTGTAGCCGCCGATGATGTTGGCCTGCAGGATGTCGTTCCAGGGGCCTTCGACCGAATAGCCGCCGAAATGCAGGATGCCGTCGACGCCCTCGCAGATCGCCTCGCACTGGGCAAGGTCGGACAGGTCGGCCGCCTTGAACTGCTCGTTCGGCGCGAGATCGGCAGGCGGCTTGATGTCGCTGAGCAGGAGGTCCGGATAGATCGGCGGCAACAGTTTTCGCAGGCGCGTTCCGATTCCGCCCGAAGCTCCCGTCATCAAGATGCGCGGCATGTCTTTCCTCGTCTTTGGCAACCAATTTGCGGTCACGTGTCTCTAATGATAGCAGGAATGTCCAGAGGGAACGAAACGAGAGAACCGACATGAATGAGGCATCGTCCCACACCCAGGAACGGCCAGGCTGGCGACCGGCGACCTATTACCCCGATCCGGCCATTCACGTCCTCGACCCCCGTTTCGAAAAATACTGGTTGAAACTCTCGGCCGTGGAGCGACTGGCGACCGGCCTGCGCTGGGCGGAAGGGCCGGTCTGGTTCGGCGACGGGCGCTATCTGCTCTGTAGCGATATTCCGAACCAGCGCATCATCAAATGGGAAGAAGAGACCGGCGCTGTTTCGATTTTCCGAAAACCCTCCAATTTCGCCAACGGCAACACGCGCGACCGGCAGGGCCGGCTCGTCACCTGCGAGCATGGCGGACGCCGCGTGACCCGCACCGAATATGACGGCGAGATCACGGTGCTGATGGATCAATTCAACGGCAAGCGATTGAACTCGCCGAACGATATCGTCGTCAAATCGGACGGCTCGATCTGGTTCACCGATCCGACCTTCGGCCTGCTCGGCAATTACGAGGGCTACAAGGCGGAGCCCGAGATCGAACCGAACGTCTACCGGCTCGATCCCGTGACCCGCAAGGCGAGCGTCGTCGCCGAGGGCGTGTTGGGTCCGAACGGGCTGTGCTTCTCGCCGGACGAGAAGATTCTCTACGTGGTGGAATCGCGCGGTGTGCCGAACCGCAAGATCCTCGCCTATGACGTCTCGGCGGATGGCACCACGATCTCCAACAAGCGCGTCCACATCGATGCCGGTCCCGGCACGCCCGACGGCATGCGCTGCGACATCGACGGCAATCTCTGGTGCGGCTGGGGCATGGGCGATCCGGAGCTCGACGGCGTCGTGGTGTTCGCACCCGACGGCGTCATGATCGGCCGCATCGCGCTGCCCGAGCGTTGCGCCAATCTCTGCTTCGGCGGCGTCAAGCGCAACCGCCTGTTCATGGCGGCGAGCCAGTCGATCTACGCGCTGTATGTGAATACGCAGGGCGCGGTGGGGGGATAGACGCGCCGCGATGACGGTCTCGTAGGGTGGGCAAAGCGAAGCGTGCCCACCACTGCCTGTTCGTCGCGCGAGATCGTGGGCACGTCGCGTTGTCGACACACCTGAGCAAAAAAACGCCGGAGCGGTTTCCCGCTCCGGCGTCATTCTGTTCAATCGCTGACGCTTACGCGGCGTTGAAGCCGGCAACCGCCTTCACTTCGAGGAAGTCCTCGAGGCCGTACTTGCCCCACTCGCGGCCGTTGCCCGACTGCTTGTAGCCGCCGAACGGCGCGGTGCGATCGTTGGGCACGCCCTGCAGGTTGACGTTGCCGGCGCGGATCTGACGGCCGACACGCTTGGCGTCCTCGACCGAAGCGCCGGAGACGTAACCAGCGAGACCGTACGGCGTGTCGTTGGCGATGTGCACGGCTTCGGCTTCGTCCTTGGCGCCGAGGATGGTCAGCACCGGTCCGAAGATTTCTTCGCGCGCAATCGTCATCTCGGGGGTGACGTCGGCGAAGATGGTCGGGCGGACATAGAAGCCCTTGTTGACGCCTTCGGGCAGGCCCGGGCCACCGGCGACGAGCGTTGCGCCCTCGTCGATACCCTTCTTGATCAGCGCCTGGATCTTGTCCCACTGGCCGCGGTTGACGACCGGGCCGATGGTGGTGCCTTCGGCGCGCGGATCGCCCGCCTTGGTCTTGTCGGCGACGGCCTTCGCGATCGCGGCGACTTCCTTCATCTTCGACAAAGGCACGATCATGCGCGAGGGCGCATTGCAGGACTGGCCGGAGTTGTTGAACATGTGCATCACGCCGCCGGTCACCGCCTTCGTGAGATCGGCGCCTTCGAGGATGACGTTCGGCGACTTGCCGCCGAGCTCCTGGCTGACGCGCTTCACGGTCGGCGCCGCGCGCTTCGCAACGTCGATGCCGGCGCGGGTCGAGCCGGTGAAGGAGATCATGTCGATGTCGGGGTGCTCGCTCATGGCGGCACCGACCTCGGGGCCGAGGCCGTTGACGAGGTTGAAGACGCCCTTCGGCACGCCGGCTTCATGGAGGATTTCCGCAAAGATCAAAGCCGAGGTCGGCGTGAATTCCGACGGCTTCAGGATCATGGTGCAGCCGGCGGCAAGCGCGGGCGCGACCTTGCAGGCGATCTGGTTGAGCGGCCAGTTCCAGGGGGTGATCATGCCGACCACGCCAACGGGCTCGCGCAGCACCATGGCGGTGCCGATCGGCTCCTCGAAATGATAGTTCTTGAGCACGTCGAGCGTGGTCATGAGATGGCCGAGACCGGCGCCGGCCTGGAGCTTTTCGGCCATCGGCAGCGGCGCGCCCATTTCGTCGGAGACGGAAGCCCCGATCTCCTTGAGACGGCCCTTGTAGACCTCGATGACTTTCGTGAGCAGCGCGACGCGCTCTTCACGGCTGGTCTGGGAGAAAGTTGCAAAAGCGCGCTTGGCGGCGGCAACCGCCTTGTCCACGTCGGCCTTGGAGCCGAGCGCAATCTCGTACATCGCCTCTTCCGTCGCCGGATTGACGACCGGGGTGGACTTCTTGACGGCGGGATCGACCCAGGCGCCGTCGATGTAGAATTGCATGCGATTGACCATCGTTAACCTCTTCTTGGGGGCTTGGGGGGCGTTTCGGCAGGCATCCTTGCACGAAAGCGCCGGCAATTGAACCCGCCATATGCGGGGCCAGCGTTGCGGCAGACGGAGGTTATATGAGCCGATGGCGGGAACGTGGCAAGGCTCTCGCCTCACACGTATTGTCGTCCCGGCGAAGGCCGGGACCCATAACCACAAAGCTTAGTTGGCTTGCTCTGGCGTCGACCACCTGCGGCTTACAACGACTGCCGCGGCGTATGGGCCCCCGCCTTCGCCGGGGCGACAAGGTGGTTACCCCGATTAAACCGCCATCTTGCGGTGGACGATCGGCGCGCCGGCGGTGAGGCTTTCCGCCGCATCGATGATCGCATTCGCGTCGATGCCATAGTGCCGATAGAGGTCCGCAATGGTGCCGGTCTGGCCGAACTGCTCGACACCCAGCGCTTCGACGCGATGGCCGCGGACACTGCCGAGCCAGCCGAGCGCAGACGGATGGCCGTCGATCACGGTCACGATGCCGCAGTCGCGCGGCAGCGGCGCCAGCAGTTTCTCGATATGGCTGAGATGCTGCACGCCGCGCCGGTCACGCCGCAATTTTCGCGCGGCGGTCCAGCCCGTGTGGAGGCGATCCGCCGAGGTGATTGCAAGCAGGCCGATGTCGCGGCGACTTTCGCCGATGAACCCGGTCGCCTCGATCGCCTCCGGTGCGACTGCGCCGGTGTAGGCGATCACGAGCTCGGCATTCGGGCCCGGCTTGCGCAGCCAATAGGCGCCGTCCGTGATGCCCTGCTGCAGTTCGGGCGTCATGATGCGCTGCGCCTGCTCGATGCTGCGCGTCGAGAGGCGGAGATAGACCGAGCCGCCCTCGCCCGGATCGCGCTGCATGTGCTCGAAGCCCCAGCCCATGATCACGGCGAGCTCGTCGACGAAGGCCGGCTCGAACGAGGCGAGCCCGTCCTGCGCCATGCCGATCAGCGGTGTCGCAATCGACTGGTGGGCGCCGCCCTCCGGGGCGAGCGTGATACCTGATGGCGTCGCCGCCACCATGAAGCGCGCATCCTGGTAGCAGGCGTAGTTGAGCGCATCGAGGCCGCGCTCGATGAAGGGATCGTAGAGCGTGCCGACCGGCAGCAGCCGCGCACCGTTGATCTGGTGCGACAGGCCGAGCGCCGAGAGCATGATGAACAGGTTCATCTCGGCAATGCCAAGCTCGAGATGCTGGCCCTTGGGCGAGAAGTCCCAGTTGAAAGTGGATGGAATTTTCTCGCTGCGGAATAAATCCGCCTTCTCGCCGCGCGCGAACAGGCCGCGCCGGTTCACCCATGGGCCGAGATTGGTCGAGACGGTGACGTCGGGCGAGGTCGTGACGATGCGTTTTGCGAGCTCGCTGTCGCCGCGCGCGATCTCGTTCAGCACCAGGCCAAAGCCCTGTTGCGTGGACATCTGCGGCGACGGCTTGAAGGCGAGCTGTTGCGGCACCTCGACGACCGGCGCGGTCAGCCGGCGACCGTCCTTGTTGAACGGCACGCGCGCGAGGAACGCGTCGAGCTCGGCTGCGTCCTGCATCAGGCCTTCGTACTTGTCCCATTCGTGGCCGGGACGGATGTTCTGGCTCTCGCGATATTTCTCCATCTGCGCGACCGTCATCAGGCCGGCATGATTGTCCTTGTGGCCCTGGAACGGCAGGCCGACACCCTTGATGGTGTACGCGATGAAGCAGACTGGGCGGTCGTGGTCGATCGATTCGAACGCCTCGACCATGCTCGCCATGTCATGGCCGCCGAGATTCGACATCAGCGCCAGCAACTCCTCGTCGCTGCGCTTGTCGATCAGCTTCGTGATCGGCCCCTGGTCGCCGATCTCGTCGTGCAAATGCTTGCGGAACGCCGCGCCACCCTGGAAGCAAAGCGCCGCATAGAGCGCGTTCGGGCAATTGTCGATCCAGCTCTTCAGCGCCTCGCCGCCGGGTTCGGCGAAGGCCTCGCGCATCAGGCGGCCGTATTTCACGATGACCACGTCCCAGCCGAAATTGCGGAACATGGTCTCGAACTTTTCCCAGAGACCTTCGCGCACGACGGCGTCGAGCGACTGGCGGTTGTAGTCGACCACCCACCAGGTGTTGCGCAGGCCGTGCTTCCAGCCTTCGGCCAGGGCTTCGAAGATGTTGCCCTCGTCCATCTCGGCATCGCCGACCAGCGCGATCATCCGCCCCTCGCGGCGATCCTTCATCCAGCCATGCGCCTTGACGTAATCCTGCACTAGCGAGGCGAACAGCGTCTGCGCGACGCCGAGACCGACCGAGCCGGTCGAGAAATCGACGTCGTCGACGTCCTTGGTACGCGACGGATAGGACTGGGCGCCCTTGAAGCCGCGGAAATTCTCCAGCTTCTCGCGGGTCTGCCGGCCGAACAGATACTGGATGGCGTGGAACACCGGGCTCGCATGCGGCTTCACAGCGACGCGATCCTCGGGGCGCAGCACATGGAAATAAAGCGCCGACATGATGGTGGCGAGCGAGGCCGACGAGGCCTGGTGACCGCCGACCTTCAGTCCATCCGTGTTCGATCGGACGTGATTGGCGTGGTGGATGGTCCATGACGACAGCCACAACGCCTTGCGGGCCAGTGCAGTCAGGGTATCGAGACGCGCGGAATCAGCGGGCATGGCGATGCTCCGGGAAATAAGGCGGATCATACGCCTGCGGGCAGCACCAGATTTCTCAATCTTTCGCGCCATACCCGCCAATATTGGGATACCGTACCAATGACTGGCCCTAAAATAGAGGTTTCATCCCAATGCCTGAGCTCGACGCCATCGACCGCAAGATCCTCGCCTTGCTGCAGACCGACAGCCGGCTGACCATGCAGCAGCTCGCCGACAAGGTCGGATTGTCGGTCTCCCCCTGCCATCGCCGGGTCAAGCTGCTGGAGGAGCGCGGCGTCATCTCGCGCTACATCGCAACGGTGGACCAGAAGGCGCTGGGGCTGCATGTCAGCGTGTTCATCTCGATCAAGCTGGCGCGGCAGAAGGAGGAGGACCTGAATCGTTTCGCCCGCGCCATCTCGAAATGGGACGAGGTGCTGGAGTGCTATCTGATGACCGGCAACCGCGACTATCTGCTGCGCGTGGTCGCGGCCGACCTCGCCTCCTACGAGACGTTCCTCAAGACCAAGCTGACCCGGCTCGACGGTATTGCCTCGATCGAGTCGAGCTTTGCGCTCAGCCAGGTCAAATATTCGATCGCGTTGCCGGTCTGACGGCCCCGATCCGGCCATTTTCCGGCCGGCCGGCCCGGCCGGCCGCTGGTGTCACATGGACGCAATAAACCCCGTCGATGGTCCCGGGTGACAGGCATTCCGGCCCGAGAGAGAGACCCATGACTGCATCCGACCGCACCCCTGAGATGGCCAAACGCGAGCGCATCATCCGGGAAATGACCGACGATCTCGACGAGGAGCTGGAGATGGAGCTGGATGACGCCCGTCTCGACGAGCTCCTGGACGAGACCGACGCCGTCGGTCCGACGGTCGATCGCCGGCTTTATTTCCGGGAGCTGCTCCGCCTCCAGGGCGAGCTGGTCAAGCTCCAGGATTGGGTGCAGAGCGAGAAGAAGAAGGTGGTGGTTCTGTTCGAGGGGCGCGACTCCGCCGGCAAGGGAGGCGTCATCAAGCGCATCACCCAGCGCCTCAATCCCCGCATCTGCCGCGTCGCGGCGCTTCCGGCGCCGAGCGAGCGCGAGCGCACGCAATGGTATTTCCAGCGCTATGTCTCGCACCTGCCCGCAGGCGGCGAGATGGTGCTGTTCGACCGCAGTTGGTACAATCGCGCCGGCGTCGAGCGCGTGATGGGCTTCTGCACCGACGAGCAGTATCAGGAGTTCTTCAAGACGGTTCCCGAGTTCGAGCGGATGCTGATCCGCTCCGGCATCATCCTCGTCAAATACTGGTTCTCCATCACCGACGACGAGCAGCAGTTCCGCTTCACCATGCGTATCAAGGATCCGCTCAAGCAGTGGAAGCTGAGTCCGATGGATGTCGAAGCCCGCAGCCGCTGGGAAGCCTACACCAAGGCAAAGGAGACGATGCTGGAGCACACGCATCTGCCGGATTCGCCATGGTGGATCGTCGATGCCGTGGACAAGAAGCGCGCCCGCCTCAATTGCATCTCGCATCTCCTGAGCCAGATTCCGTACCAGGATGTGGCGCACGTTCCCGTGGTGCTGCCGGCGCGCGTCCGCAATCCCGACTATCACCGCGGCCCGATCCCGTCGGAGATGTACGTTCCCTCGAAATACTGACGGCACCCGCCGCGTTGGCGGGCGAGCTTCCGGATGAGGAAAGCGAGATGCCCGTGCCGAGCGATCTGAGCGTAACGAGGGGCGTTCCCTCCCGCCGCCGCAATCGCCTCGGCCCGTGGCTCGCGGTGGCGAGCCTGCTGTCGCTTCTGACGGTCGCGCTCGCGCTTGCCTATTGGCTCTGGCAGCCGGCGACGCTGCGCATCGCGGTCGGCCCGGCCGGCAGCGATGACCAGACGCTTGTGCTGGCCATCGCCAAGGCGATCGAGGCGAAGAGCGGCGCGGTGCGGCTGACGCCGATCGAGACCGACGGCACGCTGCAAAGCCTCAATCTGCTCGGCTCCGGCAAGGCCGACCTCGCCGTCGCACGCGGCGATCTCACCATGCCGCCCGATACCAATTCGGTCGCGATCCTGCGCCGGAACTTCGTGGTGATGTGGGCGCCGACGGGGCGCAAGGGCGTGCCCAAGTCGAAGGTCGCAGATATTGCCTCGCTCAGCGGTCGCCGCATCGGCATCGTCGGCCTCGGTGATGCCAATCCCAATCTGCTGCGCGTCATCCTCGGCGAATCCGGCGTCAACCCGCAGAAGGTGACGATCGCCCAGTTCGGCACCGACCGCATCTCCGAGATGACCCAGGACACCGCGCTCGATGCCTTCATGATGGTCGGCGCGCTCGACGACAAGGTCATCGCCGAGACGATTGCCGCCACCACGCGCCTGCGCGGCGAGCCGAAATTCCTGTCCGTCGATGTCTCCGAGGCCATCGCCGAGCGGCATCCGCTCTACGAATCCGAGGAGATCCCGGCGGGCGCATTCGCCGCCTCACCGCAGCGGCCGGACGACAAGATCGAGACCATCGCCGTCAACCATCTGATCGTGGCGCCGAGCACGCTGTCCGACGACACGGTCGGCGCCTTTACCCGCGACCTGTTCGCGGTCAAGCCGTCGCTGGTCAAGGAACTCTCCGGCGCCAGCCACATCCAGAAGCCCGACACCGACAAGGACGCCGCGCTGCCGGCGCATGCGGGAGCCGCCGCCTATATCGACGGCAACGAGCGCAGCTTCATGGACAAGTACAGCGATTATATCTGGGGCGTGGTGCTGCTGCTCTCAGGCCTTGGCTCGGTCGCAGCATGGCTGCGGCATTATCTGCGGCGCGAGGAGCGCAGCGAGAACGCGCTGCACCGCGACCGCCTGCTCACCGCGATCTCCAGCGTACGCGAGGCGACCTCGCTCGACGATCTCGCCGCCATGCAGAGCGCCGCCGACGACATCCTGCGCGAAACGCTGATCTGTCACGAAGACGGCGCCATCGAAGACGGCGATCTCGCCGCCTTCGGCCTCGTGCTGGCGCAATTCCATCAGGCGATCGTCGACCGCCGGGCCGTGATCGCCCAGATCGGCCATGCCGACGCCGCGCAAAAACCCGACGGCGCCGTGCTTCAGCCCTTCCCTATTTCCACGGCTGCACGATGATCTTGGTGTGCGCCTCCGGATTGGCGAGATCGGCGAACGCCTTTGCAACGCCACCGATGCCGACCTCCGCCGTCACCATGGCAGCCGCGTCCACCTGCCCTTCCGCGATCAGGCGCAGCGACGCCGAAAACTCATCCGGCGTGTAGCCCAGCACGTACTGGACGTTGAGCTCCTTCATGATGCCGAGCATGGGCTCGCTCTTGTCGCTCTCCATGCAGACACCGACCACGACGATCTTGGCATCGCGCGGCGCGCCTTCGAACACCTGCTGCAGCACGCCGGGCACGCCGACGCATTCGAAGATCACCGCAGGCTTCAGCGCCGGCAGCATGGCCTGGAGCGGCGGCCGCGCCGCCTTCTCCGCCTCCGACATCTGCGCGTGCTCGGCCCAGGTCGCATAGGGCTGCGACACCTTGGGATCGACGACGATATCGGCGCCGAGTTTTGCGGCGAGCGCGCGCCGCGCCGGCGAATAGTCGGCAGCCACGATCGGATGCAGGCCCTTGATCCTCAGCGCGGCGATCACGGCGAGCCCGACCGGGCCGCAGCCGATGACGAGCGGCACCTCGCCGCCGCGGATGTTGGCCTTTTCGACCGCGTGAACGCCGACCGCGAGCGGCTCGGTCAGCGCGGCATGCTCGGGCGCAAGGCCGTTCGGCACCTCCAGCAGCAGCGGCTCGCTGAGCAGCATCTGCTCCGCATAGCCGCCGACGAAGTCGTTGGAATAGCCGATGCCCTTGATGCCCTCCGGCGTCAGCAGTGCGGGCAGCGAGCACACATGCGTGCCCGGCTTGAGTTTTCGCGCGGTGCCGGGGCCGTAGTCCAGGATCTCGCAGCAGAACTCGTGGCCGAAGACGACGTCGCGCGACAGATCCATCGGCGGTCGTCCGGTCTTCTTCGCCATCTCCACCATCCGCGGCGCGTGCTGGCGGGCATGCAGGTCGGAGCCGCAGATGCCGCAGGCGAGTGTCTTGACCAGCACCTGGCCCGGACCGGGCTTCGGCTCAGCTATCCGGTCAACGACAATCTCACCGTTCCTGAAGATCGCAGCGCGCATCCGGCTCCTCCCATGCTTGTTGGAGCCGTTGATAGCACGGTTCAGGGCGTGCGGACTTGCGTCAGGGGTTCGGCGAACGCGCGGCCTGCACCAACAACTGGGCGCGGCGGATACGCTCGCGATGGGCGATGTAGAGGCCGCTGGCGACGATGAAGGCCGCGCCAGTGATGGTCCAGACGTCCGGCAACTCGCCGAACAGGAAGAAGCCCAGAATGCTGACCCAGAGCAGCTGCGTGTAGGAGAACGGCGCCAGCACCGAGGCATCGCCGTAGCGATAGGCGAGCACGATGATCCACTGGCCGACGGTGGAGGCGACACCGATCACGATGCCGAGACCGATTGCGGTCCAGCTCGGCGTGACCCAGACGAACGGCACCATTACGGTGAGGATCGCAACGCCGGTGAGAGCCGAGTACGCCATCGTGGTGAGCACCGCTTCGCGGCCGCTCATCAGGCGCGTCAGGATCAGCGCGGCGGCCCAGCAGAACGCCGAGACGATCGGGAAGAATGCGGCGACGTGGAACGCGTTCGAGCCCGGCCGCAGGATGATCATCACGCCCACGAGGCCGATCCCGGTCGCGATCCAGCGGCGCATGCCGACTTTCTCGCTGAGGAAGATGATCGACAGCGCGGTGACGAACAGCGGCGAGACGAAGCCGGTCGCAGAGGCTTCCGCGATGGGGAGGAAGCGCAAACCGGTGATGAAGAACAGCGAGGAGCCGAGCAGCGCGACGCCGCGCATCAGCTGCAATCCGAGACGTTCGGTGCGCATCGCATGCAGCGGCGAGCCCGGCAGCATCACCGGCGTGAACATCAGCGCAAAGGTGAGGAAGCGGATCCAGGTGATCTCGATCGACGGCAGGCTGGTCGAGAGATATTTCGCGGTGACGTCGGAACAGCCGAGGAAGATCGTCGACAGCAGCACCAGCGCGATGCCCTTGAAGGGATGATCGACGCGCGCAGGCGCGCGGCGAGCCTCCTGCTTCTTCTCGGGCAAGGACATAGGAATACTATCGAGCCTTGCGGCTGCGGCGGGCGGCGGTGTCACGGCTGAAACTCGGGGAAAAAATTCGAATCGAGTGCAGCCCTAAAAAACGACAAATCAGCCGCTTTCACAACTTCCGAAAACAGGATGCCGATATGCGCTCACGTCCGCGCGCGTCAATACTCCATTAATAATAGGCCTTTGTGCACTACAGCATGGGCAGCCCACGCGGCTTTGGACCGCGCGGAAACGCCGCATCCAGTGCTGAAATCTCCTCTTTCGTCAGCACAAGATTACCGGCGGCCGCATTTTCGCCGGCATGTTCCGCGGACGACGCCTTCGGGATCGCGAACACCGTAGTCGCACGGGTGAGGAAGCTCAGCGCGACCTGACGCGGCGTTGCACGACGCGCCTCGGCAATGCGCGCGAGCACCGCGCCGCCCTTGCTGCGCTCATCGGGAAAATCATCGTGACCGAACGGTGAATAAGCGACAACGGCAACGCCGTGCTTCTCGCACCAGGGGATGACCGCGTGCTCGATCGCACGTTCCTTCAAATGATAGAGCACCTGATTGCAGGCGATCCTGCCTTCGCCGGAGACATCGAGGATTTCGTCGAGATCGTCGGCATCAAAGTTAGAGACACCCCAGGATTTGATCTTGCCGGACGTCACCAATTCCTCGAACGCGGCGACGGTGTCCTCGAGGTCATACGAGCCGCGCCAGTGCAGCAGATAGCAATCGAGACGATCCGTCTTCAACCGCTTCAGCGAGCGCTCGCAGGCGGTGATGGTGCCACGGCGCGAGGCATTGCTCGGCAGCACCTTCGACACGAGGAACACCTCGTCGCGGCGGCCGGCGATCGCATCGGCAATGACCAGCTCGGCATCGCCATACATCTCGGCGGTGTCGATATGTGTCATGCCGAGATCGAGCCCGCGCTGCAGCGCCCCGACCGCGCGTTTGCGATCGCCATGGTCGAGATACCACGTGCCTTGCCCGATCACGGAGACGTTGGCGCCGGTCTTGCCGAAGGGTTTTGTGTTCATGGCTGTTCCCTCAGATGCTTAGAGGCCACCGATGTCAGCGACCAGCACGCTGCCGGTCGCTGACTCCGTGATATAGAGCCGATCCTTGCTCGCGCCACCGATGGCGACATTGGTGCAATTCGGCCCGGCGCACGACTTGATCCGCGCGATCAACTCACCATTCGGCGCGAACACGAAGACATGGCCGAGCGAGGCGTGACCGACGAACAGGCGGCCGCTCGCATCCATGGTCATGCCATCGGGGCCCGACGTGCCGAACAGCGAGCAGAAGCGGCCAACCTTCGACACGCTGCCATCCTTCATGAACGGCAGCCGCCACACCGCATTGTCGCGCGTCATCGCGACGAACAGCACGGTCTCGGTCGGATCAAGCACCAGTCCATTCGGGCTGATGCCGGTGTCGATCAGGCAATCGAGCCGGCCGCCCGGCACCAGCCTGTAGACGCGACCGCTCGGGTCATGCAGGCCGGTCTGACCCTGGTCGGTGAAATAGATGTCGCCGTTGGAGGCGAGATGCAGATCGTTGCAGCCGCGGAACGATTCCGAATTGCGCGCGGTCAGGATGGGCTTGATGCGCCCCGCGCCGGCGTCGAGCTCCATGATGCCGTGCATGTAGTCGGCCACCAGGATGCGACCGTCAGCGGCGATCTTCAGCCCGTTCGGCCAGCCCTCATACGCGATCACGAGCGACCACATCCCATCCGGCGCAATGCGGAAGATGCGACCAAACGGGATGTCGACGATGTAGAGATTGCCGTCCTTGTCGAACGAGGGCCCTTCGATAAAACTGTCCGTCGGCACGCCCGGCCGGTTGGCGTCGGCCCAATCCGTCCGCACGCCCTTGCGGCGGAAATTGTCGGGCATCGTGGAAAAGATTGTGGTTTCGATCAGGCGCGGCGGCGTTTCCAGGTACATCATGGTTTTTATGATTGTTGAGGGGAGCGCGCGGCAACATAGGCCACAATCGCGGGCGCGTCGATTGGGGAGGTGCGTGGTCGCGTCCACACCACTCTCTTGTCCCGGACGCGCCGCAGCGTGAAACGCTGCTGCGCAGAGCCGGGACCCAGAAAGGCCAAACACTCAGCTGTTAGATGGGCCCCGGCTCTGCTGCGCATCACTTCGTGCTGCGCAGCGTCCGGGGCACGAGACCGTCTTATCTGTCTTGAGAAGTGGAGCCCTACCCGGCCGCGCCCGCGAGCTTGGCTTGCTTCGCCGGCGCCACCTCGGTCGTCGCAATGAGCCGCTTCAGCTCGGGGATGCAGGAACCGCAATTGGTGCCGGCCTTGAGCTTGGCGCCGATCTCGGCGGCGGTACGCGCGCCTGCCGCGATGGTGTCGCAGATGGTGCCACGACCGACGCCGAAGCAGGCGCAGACGATCGGACCGGTTGCAGCAGCGCCTTCGCTGGACTTGCCTGACAGCAGCATGCGGCGCTGATCATCGGTGACGCGATCGGCGGCGAACACGCTCTTCACCACCTCCCAATCGCCCGCATCGTGCGCGGGGCCGACGAACAGACAGGTCTCGATGCGATCGCCCGCGAACGAGGCCGCGCGATAAACGCCGCCGCCGAAATCGCGGTAGTCGGCGACGTCCTCGCCGGCGAGCCCGTCGAGCCAGGCCGGCCAGCGCGCGAGGTCCGCATTGTCGGCGAAGAGATAGCCGAAGCCACCGGCGACGCTGACGCGGGTCCACAGCAAGCTTGAGGGCAGATCGAGCTGCTTCCGCGAGAGTGCAAAGCCACGGAAAACGTACTCATAGGGGGCGATCGCGGCCGGCGTCGCCTTCGATTCCGGCTGCCCGGAGAACGGGTCCGTGAACGGCGCGACCAGCGCACCGACGCGGCCGTGCGAGGCATTCGTGGCGCTCCAGTGGATCGGCGCGAACAGCGCACCGCGCTGCTGCCGCTCGCTGACGACGGCCTTCAGAATGCACTGGCCGTAATCGGTGGTGATACGGGCATAGCCGTCATGGACGATGCCGTATTTGTTGGCGTCGTCGGGATGAATCTCGACGAACGGCTCGGGCAGATGCGCGCCCAGCCGCTTGCTCAACCCCGTGCGCGTCATAGTGTGCCACTGGTCGCGGATGCGTCCGGTGTTGAGCCGCAGCGGACGCGACGGTCCGGTCTCGCTGCGGAGCGCCGGCACTTCCGGTGCGACGAAGCGGCCCTTGCCGTCATTGGTGAAGAAGCCGCCTCGCGCGAAGAAACGCTCGCCCGACGCCTCGCCCTCGCGCGCCGGCCATTGCACGGGCTTCAGGGCGTCGAAATCCTCGTCCGACAGCGACGTCAGCGCGCCGATGTCGAAATCGCGGCTGCCGTCGTTCTCGAACGCGGACAGCGCGGCATGCTCGCGAAAGATCTCGGCTGCGGATTTGTAGTTGAAGCTGTCGCCGAAACCGAGGCGTTTGGCGGTTTCGCTGAGGATCCACCAATCGGGGCGCGCCTCGCCGGGTGCGGGGAGGAACGAACGCTGGCGCGAGATGCGGCGTTCGGAATTGGTCACCGTGCCCGACTTCTCGCCCCAGGCCAGCGCCGGCAGCAGCACATGCGGGCCCGCATCGACCGTATCGTTGGAGAGCACGTTTTCGGACACGACGAACAGCTCGAGCTTCTTTAGCGCCTCGCGCACGAAGTCGGCATCGGGCAGCGACACGGCGGGGTTGGTTCCCATCACCCAGAGCGCCTTGACCTCGCCACGGTTGATCGCCTCGAACAGCTGCACCGCCTTCAGCCCCTCATGGGTGGCGATGCGCGGCGCCTTCCAGAACCGCCTGACGCGGTCGATGTCGGGCGGCGTGAAGTTCATGTGCGCGGCGAGCTGGTTGGCGAGGCCGCCGACCTCGCGGCCGCCCATCGCGTTGGGCTGGCCGGTGAGCGAGAACGGCGAGGCACCGAGCTTGCCGATACGGCCCGTCGCGAGATGGCAGTTCAAGATCGCGTTGACCTTGTCGGTGCCCTGCGCCGACTGGTTCACGCCCTGCGAATAGAGCGTAACGACCCGCTCGGTATCACGGAACATCTTGAAGAAGTCGGCGACGTCCTGCTCGGAGAGACCGGTCGCCAGTGCAGTCGCGGTGACGCTGCCGGCGATGTTGCGCGCGCGCGCCAGCGCATCATCAAAGCCCGACGTGTTCTGAGCGATGTACGCCTGATCCAGTGCGCCGCTGTCGGCGAGATGGACGAACAGGCCCGAGAACAGCGCGGTATCGGTGCCGGGCTTGAGGCCGAGGAACAGATCGACATCGCTCGCGGTGTCCGTGCGGCGTGGATCGATCACGATCATCCGCGCGCCGCGCTCCTGGCGATTTTTCAGCATGCGCTGGAACAGCACCGGATGGCACCAGGCCGCATTCGAGCCGACGAAGACGAGCAGATCGGCCTGGTCGAGATCCTCGTAGCAGCCCGGCACGGTGTCGGCGCCGAAGGCACGGCGGTGGCCGGCGACCGAGGACGACATGCAGAGCCGCGAATTGGTATCGACGTTCGCCGTGCCGACAAAGCCCTTCATCAGCTTGTTGGCGACGTAATAGTCCTCAGTCAACAACTGACCCGAGAGATAGAACGCGACCGCATCGGCGCCGTCGCGCGCGACGATGTGCTGCATGCGATGAGCGACGTGATCGAGCGCATCGCTCCAGGCAACGCGCTCCAGCACGCCCTTGCAGCGGATCATCGGATAGAGCAAACGACTTTCAAGCCCGACCGTCTCGCCGAGCGCAGAACCCTTCGAGCAGAGCCGGCCGAAATTGGCGGGATGATCGGGATCACCCGCAATCGCCGCGCCACCCGCGCCATCGGGCGTTGCGAGCACGCCGCAGCCGACGCCGCAATAAGGGCACGTCGTCTTGGTGGCGCGGAGATTCGGGTCGATCGCCGTCATATCAAGCTGCCTCCATCACGCCGCTTTGGAAGGAAGCGCGAGCGCGCGGCCGAACATCATGTCAGCACGGATTCCGGCGATCTTCTCGCGGGTGCGGATCAGCTCGAGATACCAAAGCGCATCGGCGGTATCGCCGATCAGCACGGCACCGGTGAGGCATCCGTCAGCGATCACGAGCTTCTTGTAGGTACCGCGCCGGCGGTCGGTCAGCACGAGGCTCTCGCTGCCCTCGCCGCCCATGAAGTCGCCGGCGGAGAAAACGCTGACGCCGGAGACTTTCAGATTGGTCGAGACCACGCTGCCCTGATAGGCGGCCGGGCGGCCACCGAGATGCCGCGCCAGCACACGGGCCTGCTCGTAGGCCGGCTCGACCAGGCCGTAACAGGTGCCGCGATGCTCGGCGCATTCGCCGAGCGCGTAGATGTCGGGCGATGCGGTCTGCATCTCGTCATTGACGACGATACCGCGATTGACGGCGATGCCGGCCTCCTTGGCCAGCGCGATGTTCGGCCTGATCCCGGCGGCGAAGATCACGGCATCGGCCTCGATGCGGCTGCCGTCGGCAAGCTCGACGGCTTCGACGTGGCGCTCGCCATGGATGCGTGCGGTCGAGGCATTGAGCAGGATGCGGATGCCCTTGCGCTCGACCAGCGTCTTGAGCAGATCGGCGGCCGGCCCATCGAGCTGGCGCTCCATCAGCCGGTCCATCAGATGCAGCAGCGTCACGGGCGCGCCTGCCTTGGCAAGGCCGTAGGCTGCCTCAAGCCCGAGCAGGCCGCCGCCGACCACGACGACGCGCTTTTTCGCGGCCGCCAGCGTCAACAGAAGGTCGACATCGCGGGTGTCGCGAAACGTGTGCACGCCGGCGAGATCGGCGCCCGGCACGTTGAGCCGCAGCGGCGTCGATCCGGTGGCGAGCACGAGCTTTGAATATTCCATGCTCTCTTCGCCGGCGATCTTCAGCTCGCGGCGGCCGGTGTCGATCTCGGTGACACGATAGCCGTAGCGCACGGTGACGCCGCGATGGCGCCACCAGTCTGCCGGACGGAGCTCGATCTCGTGCGAGCCGGTCTCGCCGGCCAGCACCGAGGAGAGCAAGACGCGATTGTAAGCGAGCCGCGGCTCTTCGCCGATCACAGCGACCGCATAGCGGCCGAGCGCGGTCTTGGCGAGCTCGTCGACCAGACGAGCTGCTGCCATACCGTTTCCGACGATGACGAGCGGTTCACTCACAAGGCATCTCCTATTCGGCGGCCTGCGCCTGCGGGCCGTAGGCTTCGGAAATCATGTAGCCGGACAGCACGCCATAGGCGTCGGTCCAGGCGGTGGCGAGTTCGGGCGTCCAGGCCTCGCCGAGCCCCTTCTCCAGGGTCCACAGCAGGGTTGCGCCGACCACGGGATAGTGCTCGGCCTTGGCGCCGTAGGCGACGTGACGCTTGGCGAGCGCGGAGGCCGCGGGAAGAATCGTCTCGAGGTTCGACAGGCCAGAGACGACAGCGGCGAGCATGCCCATCAGCTTCTTGCGCTGCTCGGTCATGTCCTCGGGAAACATCGCACGGACGGACGGCGCCACATCGAACAAGCGATCGTAGAACAGCACGGCGGCTGCTTCTGAAATCGGCGCGACCTTGGAAAAGCTTTGCTGCACGAGGGCGATCTGCTGGGGCGTCATGATGTTCTCCTGTCTGTTTCGGTCTGCCTTTGTCCGCGCCGTTGCGGAAAAAGTTCATGGGTCAAACGTCATCAGAGCGACCTCTCCCCGCGTACGGGGAGAGGCGTGTTTCATGCCAGATGTCAGACTCGCGCTTCGGCGAGGCTTGGCGCGCCTTCAGCCTGCGGGCTGCGACGCAGGTAGAACCACCAGGTCAAACCGAGGCAGACGGCGTAGAACGCGAGGAAGATGGCGAGCGCGAGCGACGGACCACCGGTCGCAGCGATCGACTTGCCGAAGCTGCTCGGGATCAGATAACCGCCGACGGCACCGACCGCGCCGATGAACCCGACTGCTGCGCCACTCTCGACGCTCGCCGTCTTCAACGCATCCGCACGCGCCGCGTCGCCCTTGCCGCGCACCCTGAACAGATTCTGCTCGCGGAAGATCGAAGGGATCATGCGGTAGGTGGAGCCGTTGCCGATGCCCGTCGTCAGGAACAGGATCAGGAACATCGCCAGGAAGCCCGTGAAATCCTTCTGCCCGACGAAGTAGAGCACACCGATCGTCGCCGCCGCCATCGCGAGGAAATTCCAGAACGTGATGATGGAGCCGCCGACCTTGTCGGCGAGCCAGCCGCCGAACGGACGCGAGAGCGAACCGAGCAGAGGACCGAGGAAGGCAATCGAGATCGTCACCGTCGGAAACTGCGTCTTGATCAGCAGCGGGAACGCCGCCGAGTAGCCGATGAAGGAGCCGAATGTTCCGATATAGATGAACGCCATGATCCAGGTGTGCTTGCGCTTGACGATCGCAAGCTGGTTCTTGATCGACGACTTGGCCGAGGTGAGGTTGTTCATGAAGAACACCGCCCCGAACACCGCGATCGCGATCGGCAGCACCCACATCAAGCCGGCATTCTGCAAGTACACGCCGCCGACCGGCGTTGCCTGGAACAGATTGATGACACCGAGCGTCATCAGGATCGGGGTCAGGAGTTGCACGCTGGAGACGCCGATATTGCCGCCGGCGGCATTGAGACCCAGCGCCGAGCCCTTCATCCGGTCGGGGAAGAAGAACGAGATGTTGGTCATGCTGGAGGCGAAATTGCCGCCGCCGAGGCCCGCGGTCGACGCGATCAGCAGCATCAGCCAGAACGGTGTGTCGGGCTGGCTCACGAAATAGGCGAGCGACAGTGTCGGGATGAACAGGATCGCCGCGCTGAAGATGGTCCAGTTGCGACCGCCGAAGGTCGTCACCGCGAACGTATAGGGGAAGCGCATCAGAGCGCCGATCAGGCCGGGGACGGCCACGAGTTGGAACAGTTCGTCGGTCGAATAGTGGAACCCCGCCTGCGGCAGCTTGGTCGCAACGATGCTCCAGATCAGCCAGACGGAAAAGCCGATATGCTCGGCCACGATCGACCAGATCAGGTTACGCCGGGCGACGGCCTTGCCGCCCGCATTCCAGAACGCCTCATCTTCGGGGCGCCAGTCAGAAATCCACGTCGGATTGCCTTCCTTCATTGGAAAAAGTCCCTTTCGCTAGGAAGCGGGACACCGACGGACGCGGAGGCGCAAAGATGCACGCTCGGGGAAGCCCCCGTTTTCGGCGGTGTCACGATTTGAATGATGCTCGTTGACGGCGTCGATGGCGTCGAAAGCTCTAATTCAAGCTCCGTGCCAAATCGGTCTGTAGTAAAAACACCAGCGATTTAAATGGCTTGAACGATATGATGAAAATATAATCACGCCTATAATTGCATCAAAAACTTGCGGACCGCTCATTTCTTGAATGCGGATTCGCCCGTTGATTGTGCGTCGCACAAGCGTTGGGCATGAGCCCGTTTTCGCGGCAGCCGATCGCGACAGATGCCGGATGCGACTTGCGCCTGGAGGCTATCTCACGTCCAGAGCGGGCAAATCTCCTTCGAAAGGCAGCCCGTCAGGCCAGATCGTCTGGCACATCGATTGCTTCCATTCTGCCTAGTCAACGATGACTGACAGTGAGCCGGAGCGTCGAGCCACCGAAGGCCACTGGGAAGCCTGTTCGCTGGTCCGCTAACGCGCGGTCATCGTGACGCTGTCCCTTTGCGCATGGTCCTTCACCGGTACGCACACCGTTCTACGGGACGCGAAAGCTCACTGGTTTGCCAGAACCGTCGATCCGGCACAGGCCGGCTCGATCACAGGAGCAAGGGAGCTGTAATGTCGTATCTCGCGCCTTCGGAATTCGTCACCAAGATGGTGGATGCAGGCGAATCCAAGATCTTCATGTCCACCCGGGATACAGTCATCCGCGCCTATATGGCCGGCGCCATCCTGGCGCTCGCCGCCTGGTTCGCCGTCACCATCAACGTCAACACCGGCCAGCCGATCGTCGGCGCCCTGCTGTTCCCGGTCGGATTCTCGATGCTCTATCTGCTGGGCTTCGACCTGTTGACCGGCGTCTTCGTGCTCGCCCCGCTCGCGCTGATCGACAAGCGGCCCGGCGTCACGCTCGGCGGCGTGTTGCGCAATTGGGGTCTCGTGTTCATCGGCAATTTCGGCGGGGCGCTCACGGTGGCCTTCATGATGGCCTTCGTCACGACGTTCGGTTTCACCCAGGATCCCGACAAGGTCGGCGCAGCCATCGGAAACATCGGTGAGGGCCGTACGCTGGGTTACGCGGCGCACGGTGCGGCCGGCATGGCGACGCTGTTCATTCGCGGCATGCTCTGCAACTGGATGGTCTCGACCGGCGTCGTCGGCGCAATGATCTCCACCACGGTCCCGGGCAAGGTGATCGCGATGTGGATGCCGATCCTGGTGTTCTTCTACATGGTGTTCGAGCATTCGGTCGTGAACATGTTCCTGTTCCCGTCGGGGCTGATGCTCCACGCCAAATTCTCGATCATGGACTATTTCATCTGGAACGAGATCCCGACCGTGCTGGGCAACCTGGTCGGCGGCCTCGCCTTCACCGGACTGACGCTCTACACGACGCACGTGCTGACGAAGCCGAAGCGCCAGCCGGCAGCCAACGCGTCGACCCGCGCTGCGGCCTGATTGGGCATCGACGAGGGAGCCTTGTCTGAGGGGGAGCTTTGCCTGCTAGGGTGAAGCTCCCTTTGCATTGGTGGCGAGGATGGGCCGAGGCTTGCGAATTTCGATCGGGCAGCACTCCGACAAGGGACGCAAGCCGGTCAACCAGGACTTTCACGGCGCGCTCGTCCCGGCCGAGCCGCTGCTGAGCCTGAAGGGCATCGCCGTCGTCCTCGCCGACGGCATCTCCAGCAGCGCCGTGAGTCAGGTCGCGAGCGAGTCGGCGGTCAAAAGCTTCCTGACCGACTATTACTGCACTTCCGAATCCTGGACGGTGAAAACGTCGGCGCGTCGCGTTCTGGAAGCGACGAACTCTTGGCTGCACGCGGAAACGCGGCGCAGCCGATACGCTTATGATCGCGACAAGGGTTACGTCTGCACCTTCACGGCCATGGTCGTCAAATCGACCATGGCCCACATCTTCCACGTCGGCGATTGCCGGATTTACCGCGTCGCCGGCAAGGCCCTCGAACAGCTCACCGAGGATCACCGGATCATCGTGTCGCCGGAGCAGACTTATCTTGGCCGCGCGCTCGGGATCAATCCGCAGATCGAGATCGACTACCAGGCGCTGCAAGTCGCGCAAGGCGACATCTTCCTGCTGGCAACCGATGGCGCCTACGAGTTCGTCGACCATCGCTTCATCACCGGTACGCTCGCCGCGCACTCCGCCGATCTCGATGCAGCAGCCCAAGCCATCGCCGAGGAGGCTTACCGGCGCGGCAGCGACGACAACATCACAGTCCAGATCCTGCGCATCGACGAGTTGCCGCAGACCGCGACATCCGACTTTTTCGGCGGCACACACGAACTGCCACTCCCCCCACTCCCGGAGCCGAGAGCGTTGTTCGACGGCTACAGAATCATCCGGGAGGTGCACGCGAGCAGCCGGAGCCACATCTATCTTGCGGTCGACACCGAGACCGAAGAGATGGTCGCATTGAAGATCCCCTCGATCGCTCTTCGCGACGATCCGGGCTATCTGAAGCGTTTCCTGATGGAGGAGTGGATCGCGCGCAGGATCGACAGCCCCCACGTCCTGAAGCCGCGCTCGCGGTCCAAGCGGCGCAACTATCTCTATGTCGCAACCGAATTCATCGAGGGGCAGACGCTGAGGCAATGGATGCTGGACAATCCGCGTCCCGATCTTGAGACCGTCCGCGACATCGTGGACCAGATCGCTGCGGGCCTGCGCGCCTTCCACCGCATGGAGATGCTGCACCAGGATCTGAGACCCGACAACGTCCTGATCGACAAGACCGGCACCGCGAAGATCATCGACTTCGGAGCAGTCAAGGTCGCCGGAATCGTCGAGGCGGCGGCAAATCCGGCTGATGCCGAAATCCTCGGCACGGTGCAGTACACGGCGCCTGAATATTTTCTCGGCGAGGGCGGCTCGCCGCGCTCGGACATGTTCTCGCTGGCGACCATCTGCTACCAGATGCTGACTGGCAGCCTGCCCTATGGCGCTCAGGTCGCCCGCATCAGGGGGCGATCGGACGCATGGAAACTCCGATATCGTCCGGCCGGCCACGATGACCGGGCCGTCCCCGTCTGGATCGACGGTGCGCTTCGAAAGGCGCTGCATCCCGATCCGAACAAGCGCCACGAGGACCTGTCCGAATTCGCCTATGAGCTCCGGAACCCCAATCCGGCCTATCTCAGCACACGGACGACGCCCCTGCTCGAGCGCAATCCGCTGCTGTTCTGGAAGCTCACCACCGTGATCCTGGCCTGCGCCGTCGTGGCCCTGCTCGCTGCGCTGCACGCGCGCTAGTAGGGCCGGTTCCGGTCAGGCCGGCTCGGCCGCCTTCGTCCCCAGCGGCTTCGGCGCGATCCCGCCGCCCGGCTTGAGGTGGAATTCATAGGTCATCAGGTGCCACTGCCCGCTCGCCTTGGTGCCGTCGGGCATCTCGCGGTCGTTGCGGGGCTCAACCTTGGCGACCAGGTCGTCCTTGACCCCGAACACCACGTCAGAATCGAGATATTTGTCGCCGTCCATGAAGACGTGGGTGATCAGCGGCTCGTAGCCCTTGGCGTTGACCAGGAAGTGCACATGCGCCGGCCGCATCGGGTGGCGCTTGGTCTGCACGATCATCTCGCCGACCGGGCCGTCCGTCGGGATCGGATAGCTGCACGGCAGAATCGTGCGGAAGAAGAAGCGGCCGTCGGCATCGGTGATGAAGCGCGCCCGCGCCGAGGCACCGACCTCGTCATAGTTCGCCTTCTGTGAATCGTAGAAGCCGTCATCGTCGGCATGCCAGACGTCGACGGGGACATTCGCGAGCGGCTTGCCCTCGAGATCGGTGACGCGACTCTGCACGAACATCCGTTCGCCCGTGAGATTGTTCGGCGAGATATCGGTGCCGTGGGCGGTGATCTTGTGCTCGCCGACATAGAACGGGCCGAGCACGGTGGTCTGGGTCGCACCATCGCGGTCGCGGTGGTTGACGGCATCGACCAGCATGGAGACGCCGAGCACGTCGGAGAGCAGGATGAACTCCTGGCGGGCGTCGGTGCATTTCTGGCCGGTGCGGGTCAGGAAATCGATGGCGTATTCCCACTCCTCGAAGGTGAGACCGGTCTTGCTCACGTAATCGTGCAGCGACCTCACCAATTCCTGGAGCAGGAATTTCGCACGCGGGTTTGGCGTGTTGTCGAAGCTTTTGACGACCGCTTCGGTGAGTTCGGTCTCGTTGAACTGGGTCATGGTGCGTTTGCCCTTGGCTTTTCTCGTTGGCCCACAAGAGATCCTTGGGGGCTCCCTGGAGGCGTTCCAGACTGGAGCCTACACCAACCGCCGGGCCAAGCGCGACCCGCTTGGAATGAGGGCGTCATTTCGGCTATCAACTTGCCGACAAAACTGCCCGGAGGAACCGATGCTCGCCCCTACCCCCGCCTCGCCCGAATCCGTGGGCATGTCCAAGGCCGCGCTCGACCGCGTCGATGCCCATCTGAAGAACCGTTATATTGACGCCGGCCGCTTCCCGGGCACGCATCTGCTCGTCTACCGCCGCGGCAAGATCGCCCACAGTTCGCTGCAGGGCCTTGCCGATGTCGAGCGCAAGGTGCCGGTCAAGGACGACACCATCTACCGCGTCTATTCCATGACCAAGCCGCTCACCAGCGTCGCCTTCATGATGCTGGTCGAGGAAGGCCTGGTCGCGATCGACGAGCCCGTTGCGAAATATATTCCCGAATGGAAGAATCTCGGCGTGTTCGTCGCCGGCACTTCGCCGAACTTCCTGACCCGGCCGCCGGCCCGGCCGATGCTGATCGTCGACCTCCTGCGCCACACCTCGGGGCTGACTTACGGCTTCCAGCAACGCTCCAATGTCGATGCGGCCTATCGCGCCGAGAAAATCGGCGAGGTCGAGAAGTCAGGCACGCTCCAGGGCATGATCGAGAGCCTCGCCAAAATCCCGCTGGAGTTCTCGCCGGGTGAGTCCTGGAACTACTCGGTCTCGACCGACGTGATCGGCTATCTCGTCGGCAAGATCTCAGGGATGCCCTTCGAGCAGTTCCTGAAGCAACGCATCCTCGATCCGCTCGGCATGACCGATACCGATTTTTACGTGCCAGCCTCGAAGGCGCACCGCTTCGCCGCCTGCTACAACGCCGATCCCGCCGGCGGATTCACCTTCCACGCCGGCCAGCGCCGCGAGGGCCTGACGCTCCAGGACGACCCGACCAAGAGCTCGTTCCTGTCACCGCCTTCCCTCATCTCCGGCGGTGGCGGGCTGTGCTCGACGATGGCGGACTATCTCACCTTCTGCCGTGCGCTGCTGAACGGCGGCGAGCTTGGCGGCGTGCGCCTGATCGGACCGAAGACGCTGGCGCTGATGACGAGCAATCACATTCCGGGCGGACAGTCGCTGCCGGAAATGTCGCGCTCGCTGTTCTCCGAGGCAAGCTACAACGGCATCGGCTTCGGTCTCGGTTTTGCCGTGACAATGCGCCCGGCGGAGACGCTGATTGCCGGCAGCCCCGGCGAATATAATTGGGGCGGCGCCGCCACGACCTCGTTCTGGATCGACCCGGCCGAAGAGCTGATCACGATCTTCATGACGCAGGTGCTGCCGTCGAGCGCCTACCCGCTCCGCCGTGAGCTGCGCAGCATGGTCTACGCCGCGATCACCGAGAGCAATCTCTGACGTTCCTGACATTTGTTGCATCGGGCTCCGCGAGTCATCGGGGAGCCCGATGCTACTCTGCCTAGTGGAAGTGGCCGATCAGATAGATGCCGCCGCCGACAACCAGCACGGCCGGCACGGCCCACAAGATCAGAACCGGCATTTGTCGTCCTCCTCAGTTTGACGTGCAGACCTTGACGGTCTTCATGCCGCTCTCGGCCTCGGTGCGCGACTTGTAGATCGTGCCCGAGGGACTGACGACGGTCATCGACGTGTCCATCGGCTTCTTGTCGACGACGGTGCACTTCTTGGTCTTGACGTCCTGCACGACGTAAAACTCGTCGGCAGCGAACGCCGGCAGGGAAAACGCAGCAATCATCAATGCTGCGGTTGCGATCCTCAGCTTCATTCTCTCCTCCTCCAATTGCCGGGCTTCCGCGCCCGGTCGAAACACGAACGGGAAAAACTAGCAATTTGTTCCTAAGCAGCAGGAACGCCGTCCGACGTAAGAGGTTGACGCCGCGCTTATCTCGAGGAGGAGGACAAAATGAAGAAGCTGTTCCTGCTATCTGCTGCGGCGCTGATGATCTCGACCGGCGCGTTCGCGCAATCCACCGTGGTGACCACGACCGGAACCGGTCACGCCGCGGCAATTCAAATCGAGCCGCAATACCGGACGCGGATCAAGTCCTACGTCACCGAGCATCACCTGCGGCCGGTGACGACGAAGGAGAAGATTATCGTCGGCGCGACGGTTCCAGGCGATGTCGAGCTCGAGGCGGTCCCGGCCGATTGGGGGCCCTCGCTTACGCAATATCGCTACGTCTACTCCGGCGAACGCGTGATGCTGGTGGATCCCGGCACACGGACGGTCGTGCAGGAAATCGACTGAGACGTAACGGATGGGCGGCCGCCCCGGCAGCGGTCGCCCTCTCGGAGTTGATCACATGACATCGCATCGAGAAGCCCGGATCGCCGGCCTCAGCCTGGCGGCCGTCTACGCCGTGTGCCTGCTGCTTACCGCCATCAGCATGAGCTGAAGCGTTGGCGGCTGCGCTGCAAAATCCCATGCCCAAGTCGGCACCGCCGGATGCAAAAACCATGGCGCGGCGCGGGTCCTGCCCGTATGGTTCGACAAAATCATAAATCCGGCGCCACAGCGCCGGAACCGGGACGCCCGCGTTGTCAAAGCTCACCCTGCCGGTCCGGCTCGCTCTCCTGGTCACGGGAACGATGTTGCCGCTGATCGTTTTCGCCGTCGGCCTCGCTTATTCCAACTATCGCCAGGACCGCAGCGACGCCACGCGCCGCGTGCTCGAGACGGTGCGAAGCATGCGCCTCGTGCTCGATTCCGAGGTCCAGCGGATGACGGGCGGCCTGCAGGTGCTCGCGCTCAGCGAGTCTTTGCGCAAAGGCGACTTCGAGAGTTTCCGCCGCTCCGCAGTCGGGTTCATCAACCAGTATGGCGAGGACAGCGTCCTGCTGCTGGCCGACAAGTCCGGGCAGCAGCTGTTCTCGACGCTGACGACCGACACGGCGAGCCTGCCGCCGCGCAACAACCGCGACATCGTCGAACGGGTGTTCGCGAGCAAGACGCCGCAATTTTCCGATCTGTTCACCGGCTCGTCCAAGAAGCGGCCGATCGTCACGGTCGAAGTCCCGGTGCTGCGCGACGGCGAGGTCGTCTACGCGCTCTCCTTCAGCCCGCCGATCGACATCTTCCAGCATCTGGTCGAGCGGCAGCGTCCCGACGACCAATGGACCGTCTCGCTGCTGGACAGCAAGGGCGTCGTGTTCGCGCGCACTCCCAACCCGAATGAGACCTTCGGCAAGCAGGCCTCGCCGTCGCTGTACGAGGCGATGTTCCGCTCACCCGAGGCGGCTCTGTCGAGCGTGTCGCTCGATGGCGTCGCCCTCGCCTCGGCCTATACGCGCTCGCGGCTGACCGGCTGGACCGTCGCGGCCGGTGTCACCGAGAGCTCGCTGATCGCGCCGCTCTGGCGCAACATCGCGATCACCAGCCTGATCGGCGGCGTACTGCTGCTGGTCGGCCTCACCTTTGCAGTGAGGATGGCGACCACGATCGCGCGCGGCGACATGCTACACAATCTGCTGATCGAAGAGCTTAATCACCGCGTCAAGAACACGCTGGCGCTGATGCAGGCCATCGCGGTGCAGACGTTTCGCAGCGCCAGCCGCGACGAGCGGACCAAGTTCGAGGGCCGGCTCGGCGCGCTCGCAGAAGCGCACAATCTCCTCAGCCAGGAAAAGTGGGCAGGATCGGAGCTGAGGGACGTGATCGCCCGCGCGCTGCGGCCATTCCTGCTGGCCAATCCCGACCGCATCCGGATGGCCGGCCCCGCGGTTCCTTTGTCGCCGCGGCTTGCGGTCGTGCTCTCGATGATCGTGCACGAGATCGCGACCAACGCCGCGAAATACGGTGCGCTGTCCAACGAAACCGGCCGGGTCACACTGGACTGGGAAATCATTGCCGACGCGCCGAAGCCGCGGCTTCGACTGATCTGGACCGAGATCGGCGGCCCGCCGGTGACGGCGCCAGTGCAGCGCGGTTTCGGCTCGCGCCTGATCGAGCGCAGCGCGCGGGACCAACTCGGCGGCGAGGCAACGGTGGACTTTTTGCCGCGCGGCGTGGTCTGCACGGTGACATGCGCGCTGGATGAGGAGCGCTGAACGGGGGACATCGGCGATGAAGATCACAAAAATTCGCACGCACATCCTCGAGGCAAAGCTCTCGCAACCCTTCGCCTATTCGCGTGCCTGGTACGACAGCCGCACCGCGATGCTGGTCGAGATCGAGACAGACGCCGGCCTGACCGGCTGGGGCGAGTGCTACGGGCCGGCACGGATGACGGCGGCCGTGGTCAGCAGCGTGGCACCGTGGCTGGTCGGCGGGGATCCCCTGCGCACCGACGTGCTGTGGCAGACGATCTATGCCCGCCTGCGCGATCACGGCCAGAAGGGCGTCGTGATCCAGGGCCTGAGCGGCATCGACATCGCGCTGTGGGACATCAAGGGCAAGCATTTCGGCGTGCCCGCACATCAACTGCTGGGCGGCGCCGCGCGCAAGGAAG
Source organism: Bradyrhizobium sp. CCGUVB14 (assembly GCF_024199935.1). NCBI lineage: Bacteria > Pseudomonadati > Pseudomonadota > Alphaproteobacteria > Hyphomicrobiales > Nitrobacteraceae > Bradyrhizobium > Bradyrhizobium sp. CCGUVB14. Next base: position 3,448,323 of record NZ_JANADS010000001.1, on the reverse strand, counting down.
TGCAGGCCTATGCGACCGGGCTCTACCGGCGAAGATCGGGTGATCCGCTCAAATATCTGCCGGAGGAAGCGGCCGGTTATGCCGCGGAAGGCTTCCGCGCCGTGAAGCTGAAGGTCGGCTTCGGCATCGCCGAGGACGCCGCCGTGACGCGCGCCGTGCGCGAGGCAATCGGCGACGATGTCGCGCTGATGGTCGACGCCAACCACGCCTATGATGCGGTCGCCGCGATCCGGCTCGGCCGGCTGATCGAACCCCACGACATCGGATGGTTCGAGGAGCCGGTACCGCCGGAAGATGTCGCGGGCTATCGCGCCGTGAAATCCGCGCTGACAATTCCGATCGCCGGCGGCGAGTGCGAATTCACGCGCTTCGGCTTCCGCGACCTGTTTGCTTCGCACGCGCTCGACATCGCCCAGCCCGACACCTGTGCGGCCGGCGGCCTCACCGAATGCAAGAAGATCGCGGACATGAGCGAGGCGTTCGGCATCCGCTACAATCCGCATGTCTGGGGCACCGGGATTGCGATCGCGGCCTCGCTGCAGCTCCTCGCCGTGTTGCCGTCGCACACGCCGACATCGCTGGCACCGCTCGAGCCGCTGCTGGAATTCGACCGCACCGAGCATCCAATCCGGCAGGCGATCTTGAAAGAGCCGATCGAACACGCAAACGGCGTCGTTCGCGTGCCCGAGGGCCCTGGGCTCGGCATCGAGATCGACCGCGAGGCGCTGACGCGCTTCGCGATCGGCTCGTCAACTTAACGTCCGCTGGGGATCACGACAGTCCGGGAACACCATTGGGCCCGGACTTCAGGGCCGCCTGCGCGCTATAGGCCCCCGGTCCGTAAGTCGCGATCATCGCGAGAGCCCCGAGCAGGCCGAGATTCTTCAGGAAGTTGATGGTCTGCATCACGACCTGAGCTTCCGGCGCGGCCCAGAAATTGTGGAACATTAGCGTGGCCGCGATGGTGAACGGAATCAGGATCGCCGCGGCAGGCCGCGCGAACAGGCCGAGCAGCAACGCCGCGCCGCCTCCGAGTTCGACCGTCAGTGCCCCCGCGGCGAGCAACGCGCCGAAGCCGTCGGCGCCACCAGGCAGCCGGCTCGCCGTCGCAGTGAATGCCATCACCTTTCCGACGCCGCTATAGAGAAACAGCGGCGCGATCGCGACGCGCGCGAACAGAAGCACCCAGCTATCGAGCGGGCTTGCGGTATCAGCGGAACGGGTCGAAGTCGGCATGTCCTGTCTCCTGTGGTGAATATCTCGTCATTCCGCCGGCGCAACATCCGCGCGCGGCAGGCGGTTGGCCGCGGCGATGCTGAGCGATCCGATCGCCAGCGCACCGACGATCGACGCGCCGCCGATCGCCCAGAACACCGCATCCGGGCCGCCGGTGACCTGCTGCAGCAGGCCGATGACATAAGGCCCGAGAATCGCACCGACGCGGCCGATACCCAACTCCATCCCGACGCCGCTGGCGCGGAAGCAGGTCTCGTAGGAACCCGCGGTGAAATTGTTCAGCACATGCTGCGCGCCGATGATGCAGAAGCCGGCAATCGCGACGATGGCGAGATTGACGCCGTGACCGCTGACGAAGACGAGCGCCAGCACGGCAATGCCACCGGTGATCCACCAGGTCGCGAGGTAGCGGGGCGTCAGCGCAAAATTGCGGTCGGCCAGCATCGCAAGCGTAAGACCGCCGATGAAGGACATCGCCTGCATCAGCGCGCCGAAGCCGAAGGAAGCCGCAAAAGTCTCGCCGCGTTTCAGCATGACGGTCGGAATCCAGCCGGTGAGGCCGAAGATCGCAAACAGCGTTAGGAACGCCGTGAACCAGATGGTCAGGGAGACGCGGCGATAGCGCGGGCCCAGCAACGCGCGGATCGTGCTCCCGGAAACCTCGCTGTCGACGGCTGCGAACGTCGCGTCCCGATAGGTCGCCGCCCGCTCCGGTCGCAGCCGCGCAAGCAAGGCACGCAGCTCCGGGACACGCGCGCGCGAAGCCAGGAAGCGCGGGCTCTCGGGCAGAATGGCGTGGGCCACGAAAGTCAACGGGATCGACAGCGCACCGACATAATAGAGAATCTGCCAGCCATGTTGCGGTGTCAGGAACACACCGACGAGACCGGCCGCGACGCCGCCGAGCGACCAGCCCAGCGTCACGCCCCACAGCGAGAACGTGTTGCTGACGCGCTTCGGCGCGAGCTCGTTGATGAAGGTCGTCCCGAGCGGCAGCAGCACGCCGAGACCCAGCCCGGTGGCGAAGCGCAAGGCGCAATAGCTCCAGAAATCGCTGGCCAGCATCGCGGTCAGCAATGTGAAGATGTTGACGATCCACAGGCCCGCCAGCAGCGTGCCGCGCCGGCCGAAGCGATCGGCGATGCTGCCGTGGCCGATTGCACCGAACAGGAAGCCGAACAGACCCGAGCTCACCAGAAGCCCCGCCTGACTTGGCGCGAGCCCCCAGGGCTGCATGACATAGTGGATGACATAGGCCGGATTGAAGGTGTCATAGCCATCGAACAGTGTGATGAGCGTGATCAGGATTCCGAGCAGCTTGTGGAATGGACCGATCGCGGCGCCGGATAGCTCCTCATGCACGTCGATTTCGGGCGAGATGCTCACGGGTATCCTCCATTGGAATTGATGATGTCTTCTGCTCTGCGGCAGATTGAATTGTCGTCGCGCCGAGCCCGAACAAGGCGCGGGCGTTGTCGCGGCCGATCTTGATGCGATCTCCTTCGGAGATCGTCGCGGTGTCGAACCATTCGGCGGCGTGGTCGATGTTCTCGAACGGCCAGTCGGCGGAGAACAGGATGCGGTCGGCACCGATCTCGAGCATCGCGTCGATCAGCGCCTGGGTGCGGAAATTGCCCGACGTTGTGATGTAGAAATTCTCCCGGAAATAGTCGGCGATCTTGCGCTGCGCCGGATAGGTATTCTGGGTCCGCATCCACTTGTTGTGATTGTCGACCCGCCACATCGAGTAAGGCAGCCCCTCGCCCATGTGACCGAGGATGATCTGCAGGTTCGGATAGGCGTCGAACAGGCCGGAGCCCATCAGGCGCAAGGCATGCACCGCGGTTTCCTGACCGAACGCCCAGGTCGGCCCCAACAGCCAGCGATGTCCCCCGTAGATCGCCGCGTCCTTCGCCAGGGGATTGCGCGGGTGCAGATAAAAGGGAACGCCGAGGCGCTCGGCTTCCGCCCAGAACGGCCAGAACTCCTTGCGATCGTAATAGATGGCGTGATCGGTGCCCGCGAGCTCGCTGAAGCCGTTGACCAGCGCGCCACGAAAGCCGAGCGTGCTGACGCAGCGGTCGAGCTCGCGCGCAGCGCCTTCCGGATCCTGCATCGGAAGCGCCGCAAGCCCCTGAAAACGGTCCGGCCGCCTTGCGACCTGCTCAGCGAGAAAGTCGTTGGCCCTGCGCGACAGGTCCAGAGCACGATTGCGATCCGGAATCGCCTGCACGGCCGGTGCGTTCAGCGACAGCAGCATCAGCTCGATGCCATGAGCGTCCATCTCGGCGAGACGCCGCTCATGGATGTCGAGCAGCCGCGCCTTGAGCTCGATCCAGTCCCGGGCTGGCGCGAAGCCCGCGCTGTCCTGGACGGTGTCCTCCATCGCGAAATGCTCTTCGAGCGCGATCTTGCCCTGCATGACGTCGTTCCTTCGGCTTGCTTTCGGCGTTGACAATGCAAAGCACCTGATCCAAATACTTGTCAATGAGAAAGTTGCATTTGCAAATGATTGAAACGCAAATATTGCACATGCGAAGGTTGGCGCTTAATCCGGGCGGAGCTGTCCTGCCAGGACCCAAGCCCGGACCTAAACTCATGTATCGATTTTCGAATTCGCTTCCCTATCTGCTCGCTCGGTTGGGCGTCCGCATGGGCGACCTGTTCACGCGTGTGATACGTCACGAGAAGTTGACGCTGCCGATGTACCGTGTGCTGGCCGCGCTGTCGGAGCAGGGCCATCCGTTGCGCCTCGGCGAGATCGCCGAGCTCACGTCGGCCGACGTATCCACGCTGTCGCGCATCGTCGCGGAGATGAGCCGCACGGGCCTGTTGACGCGCGACCGACCGGAGAATGACCAGCGCAGCCTTCAAGTCGCGTTGACGCCCAAGGGCGCGGAGCTTGCCGGACGGCTGATGCCGCTCGCCGCCTATTATGAAGAGGTCGTCACCGGCAGCATGTCCGCCAAGGAGGCGGTCGAGCTCAAGCGCGTGCTGGTCGATCTCTACCACAACATCGATCGGCTCGAGCAGGAAGTCGAAGCCGGTTTGATCAGCGTCGCGCCGCCGGCCAAGTCGAAGGACGAGCGCGCCGAGACACGCGGCAAGGCGAGCCTACCGCGCGGAAAGACATCAAGGAAATAGAGAAACAGGAGAGGACATGCGACAGGATCCCATCATCATTGCGGGCGGCGGCATCGGCGGACTTGCAGCCGCAATCGCGCTGGCGCAAAAGGGTTTCCAGGTCACGGTCCTCGAGCGCGCATCGCGCTATCAGGAGATCGGCGCCGGCATTCAGCTCGGTCCCAATGCATTTCACGCCTTCGATCGTCTTGCGCTCGGTGATGCCGCGCGCGCGATTGCCGTCTTCATCGATCAGCTCCGCTTGATGGACGCGATCTCGGCGGAGGAGATCACCAATATCGATCTGACCAGCTATTTTCGCCGGCGCTTCGGCAATCCCTATGCCGTGGTCCACCGCGGCGATTTGCACGGCATCTTCGTCCGTGCCTGCGAGGCGGATGCGAACATCACACTGCGAACCGACTGCGATGTGGTCGGCTACGAGCAGATTGGCACACGCGCCACGGCCCTGCTCAAGTCCGGTGAGCGCATCTCGGGATGCCTGCTAATCGGCGCCGACGGGCTGCGTTCCCGCATTCGCCAGCAGATGGTCGGCGACGGCGCGCCGCGGATCGCCGGCCACACCACCTATCGCTCGGTGATCCCGACCGAAGAGATGCCGGAGGATCTGCGCTGGAACGCGGCGACGCTGTGGGCCGGCGCCAAATGCCACCTCGTGCACTACCCGCTGTCAGGCTGGAAGGTGTTCAACCTCGCAATCACCTGTCACAACGATCCCGCGGAGGCGTTCGCGGCCAGACCCGTGACCCATGACGAGGTGCTCGAAGGTTTTCGCGACGTGCATCCGCGCGCCAAGGCGATCATTCATCACGGCAAGGACTGGAAGGCGTGGGTGACCTGCGATCGCGATCCGACCGATCGCTGGATCGACGGGCGCGTCGTGCTGCTCGGCGACGCCGCGCATCCGATGCTGCAATATTTCGCGCAAGGCGCCTGCATGGCGCTGGAGGATGCCGTCGCTCTCGCCGACGAACTCGATGCCGCCGAAGGCGACCCCGCCCACGCGCTCGAGCGATACAGGAATGCGCGACTGCTGCGCACCGCACGCGTCCAGCTTGGGGCGCGCGAGCTCGGCGACCACGTCTATCATCCCTCAGGCGTCCACGCGCTGCTGCGCAATCAGCTCATGCGCGAGACCAGCCTGGAGCGCTTCTGCGAGAACCTCGCCTGGCTCTATCAGGATCCGTTCTCGGAGCGACCGTCGGACGTGACAAGAAAGATCGCGTAGGCCTCGGCGCTACCCGATCGTCTGCAGCGCCGGAAAAGTTTCCAGCAACCAGATGCTCACATTGGAGACCGCGCCGGTGAGAAAGCCGATTCCGGTGATGACCATCAACACGCCCATGGCACGCTCGACATTGACGAGCTGGCCTTTCATGCGCGCGAACAGTTTCGAGAACTGCTCGATCATCAGCGCCGCGATCAGGAAGGGAATGCCGAGACCGGCCGAGTAGACCGCCAGCAGCCCTGCGCCCTTCGTCACGGTCGCCTCGGCCGCGGCAATCGAGAGGATCGCGGCGAGGATCGGGCCGATACAGGGGGTCCAGCCGAACGCGAAGGCGAGCCCCATCACATAAGCGCCCCAGAGGCCGACAGGCCTGGGCGCGGTCAGGCGCCCCTCGCGCATCAACAGGCCGATCCGCGTCAGCCCGAGGAAATGCAGGCCCATGATGATGATGACGATGCCGGCCAGGATCGACAGCTCGGCCGACCAGGCGCGGATCAGCCCGCCGATCAGCGAGGCGCTGGCACCGAGCGCCACGAACACCGTGGAGAAGCCGAGCACGAACAGCAGCGCCGCCATCATGATCGCGCGCTTGGAGGCCCTGTCAGGCTCGCCGCTCTCGACATGCTCGATCGTGGCGCCGGTGAGATAGATCAGATAGGGCGGAACCAGAGGCAGGACGCAAGGCGAGAGGAAGCTGACGAGGCCGGCAATCAGCGCGGCCGTAATCGAAACATTTTGCATGATGCAGTCGGAGCCATCCCGGGCCCTCGGGCAGCGCGCGGGAAATGCGCACACAACCGGAGCCGAACCGGCTCTGGTGTAGCCGATGCCGGGGAATGCGCAACAGAGGCGCGATCAAACCAGGGCTCCTCCCGATGCCGTCTGCGATCACAGATGCGGCATCGGGACGCGCACAAACCTCGCCGAAAAGCGAGATTCGGCGGCGCGGCTACTTCACCACGCGGAGCAGCGGACGCCGGGGCTGGTCCTGCGTCTGCTTGGAGGGGGGCAGCGGTTCGCTGGCAGCGCTCCGCAGCATTTCGTCGCACAGCGCCTTGAGGTCGGCACCGTCAATTCCTTTGAGCTTCATCCTGACATCGAGGATGACGATCGAGAGCAGCTCAGCCGACTCACGGCTGTTGCTCTCATTGAGAACCTTGCGGCACTCCTCGAGCGTCTCGAGCACCGACTGTAGCTGTTCGTCTGAATGCGACACGGCGTTCTTTCCGTTAGTTCGGGCTACGAGACGTGCTTGATACGATCCCCTTCGCCCCCAAAGCGAGCCGAGGATAACATGGGGAGTCCGCGCCCTCGAAGATGATTTCAATGTGTTTCTGCGCCGAAACCACTGTTCCAGACGGCATCGCTAGGCGACGCAGGTCGGAGCGATCAAAGCTGAAACGTTTGGGCCTGCGCGATCGATCCATCCCGCGAGCGCACGCGGCATTTCGCACGCTACCCTCCGGTCCACATGGACCCGGCAATCCCGCAGCCACGGTAAGGCTCGCAACGGAACGCACGACTAACCCCTCTTCCGGGCAACAATTTGCCCGATTCCCAGACCTAAGCACACTAAAATACCACCTCGGGCGCGGTAAGTATGGCGTTCAAAACTCACCGATCCCCAACCCGTCGTGGTTGTGGTTTGCGCTAGATTCTGCCAGTTTAGCGACCCGAAAGGACTTGTATGCACTCCTTGGCGGAAAGGGGCGTTCCACTGGAGGAACGCCTAAAGACAAATATCAGCGGCCTCTCCGATTGGGATGCGGCCCGCATTTTCCTGGAAGTCGTTCGATGCGGCAGTTTCCGCTCGGCGGCCGAACGCTTGTCTTTGTCGATCAACGCTGTCCGCCGCCGGATCGATGATTTCGAGCGCCAGACCGGCACCACCCTGTTCACCCGCGACGTCCACGGCACCCATCTCACCGACGAAGGTGCGCTGGTGGTTTCCGCCGTCGAGCGCATGGAGGCGGCCGCCTTCGACGTGCTGCGTACCAGCGACTCGACCGCCAACGCCCTCACTGGCGAGGTCCGCGTCGCCGTCACCGAGGGACTGGGCACGTTCTGGCTCGCCCCGCGGCTGGTCGAATTCCAGCAGGCCTATCCGAAGATCATCGTTGACCTGCATTGCGCGATGCGCTCGGCCGACGTCTCCCGCCACGAGGCCGACGTGGCCATCCATCTGTCGCGGCCGTCGGCACTCGACGTCAAGCTGGTGCGGCTCGGCCGCATGCATCTGATGTTCTGGGCTTCGGAAAAATACCTTGAGAAATACGGCACGCCGCGCTCGGCCCTCGAATTGATCAAGCACCGCCTGGTGCTGCAATTCGCCGACCAGCTCGCCGCCAAGGAAACCTTTGAGAGCTTCTTCCCGGGCATTCCGGAACGTGACCTTCTGGTCATGAAGACCAACGTCTCAAGCGCCAACTACTGGGCCGTCGCGAATGGCGCCGGCATCGGCGTATTCCCGAGCTATGCCATTGCGCTGGGCGGGAAGTTGATTCCACTGGAGGTCGAGTTGAACCGACCGCTGGATATCTGGTTGTCCTACCACCCTGGTAGCGGCCGGATTCCCCGCGTGCGGCACATGATTGACTGGCTGATCGAAGCTTTCAATCCAGCTCGCTTCCCGTGGTTTAAGGAAGAATTCGTGCACCCGCATGAATTCAAGGACTCGTATATGGGCGAACCCCTGACCCAGCTCTTCGGGGGATTTTCAACCGAAGAACAAAGGTGAAAAATAAAATGAAAGCAGCGGCGAAGAGAATGAAGCAGCGCAGTGCCGGCAAGCCGGACATCGAGCTTGGCAAGCGGATTCGCTTGCGGCGCGTCGAGATGAAGATCTCGCAGGCCGAGCTCGGTGAAAAGCTCGGCGTGAGCTTCCAGCAGGTCCAGAAGTACGAGAAGGGCGTCAATCGCGTCGGCGCGGCTCGGCTGCAGCAGATCGCCTCCGCCCTCGATGTGCCCGTGACCTTCTTCTATGACGGCGACAACAAGGCCCGCGAAGTCGAAAGCCTCCTGTTCCTGGACTCGGCTTTCAGCCTCCGCCTGCTGCGCGCCTACAGCAAGATCAAGGATCAGACGGTGCAGCGTCAGCTCGTCTCGCTGATGGAATCGATCGCAGCCAACGAGAGCTGAGCCGGTCGACGGTCTGGCCTTCAGGGCCAATGTTCAATCCGCCGCGTCGCGGGGGCGCGGCTGGATTGGGCGAGGCCCGATTGGCAGGATGAGACCTGACTTGCAGGATAAGGGCTAGCGCGCCCTACGCGCGCGGCCTTCGGTTTTTGGGGCGGCATAGCCGCCCTCTTTTTTTTGGCATTCGTCGCCGGTGACGCGAACCCGCCCCAACCTTGTTGCGACCTAATCGAGAGCCTCCGCGTGGACCGCGGAGGCCTCGATGCGCTTAATGGGACCGCAACCCTGATGCCCTAGCTTCCCGCCGATTTCGCGAATCGGCGCACGCAGCAAGCGGCCGGGAATTGCCTCATGGGGAAAACCAGACAGATGTCGAAACGCCATGCCGTGATCATTGCCATGGGCCTCCTCGCCAGTGCCTCCGCGCTCGCGCAGACCGAGACCACGGGCCAGGCCGGCTCCAAGCCCGCCGCCCCGTCCGGCACGGTGCCGGCAGCCGCCAACCCGGCTCACGCCGCGGCCCCCAAAGCCGCCACTGCGGCACCGGCTTCGACCGCCGAGAGCCGCTCGGCCGCGGCGCTCGCGCTGACGCATGAGCCGACCTATGACGAGGGCACCGCCCAACGGATCAAGGATGCGGCGCTGAGCTATTCCGATCTCGCGGTGCGCGGCGGCTGGCCGACGATTCCCGCGGACGCCAAGTTCGCGCTCGGCGTACAAGGCGCCAATGACGACCTCCTGCGCAAGCGGCTGATCCTCTCGGGCGACCTCGCCGCGGAGAAGGCGAGCGGCGCTTTCGACCAGGATCTCGCCGACGGTGTGAAGCGCTTCCAGGCCCGCCACGGCCTTGCGCCGACGGGCACAATCACGCCGCGCACGCTCGCGGCGATGAACGTCACCGTGCAAAAGCGCATCAAGCAACTCGAGGCGTCGCTCGAGCGGCTCGAGAACACCAATTTCAGCTTCGGCCCGCGCTATGTCGTGGTCAACATCCCCGCCGCCTTTGCCGAGGCGGTCGAGAACGACGTCGTGGTGCGGCGCTATCGCGTCATCGTCGGCAAGACCGAAAAACCTTCGCCGACGCTGACGGCCCAGATCACCGCCGTGGTGCTGAACCCGACCTGGACCGTGCCGTCCTCGATCGCCAAGACCGAGATCTCCGCGCATATGCGCAAGGACCCGACCTATCTGTCGCGCATGCACATGGAGGTGCTCGACGGCCACGACAATCCGATCGACCCGCATTCGGTCGACTGGTCGGGCACGCATACGCCGAACTTCACCGTGCGCCAGCAGAACGGCACCTTCAACGCGCTCGGCGCGGTGAAGATCGACATGCCGAACTCCTATTCGGTCTACATGCACGACACCAACCAGCGTAATCTGTTCAGCGACGATTACCGTTTCGATTCCCACGGCTGCTCCCGCGTCGACAATGTGCGAGATCTCGCCGCCTGGCTGCTCAAGGACCAGCCGAAATGGAGCCGTGCCGCGATCGACGCCGAGATTGCCACCGGGCAGCATCAGGAGGTCGCCATGGCCAGGAAGGTGCCCGTGGCCTGGATCTATCTGACGGCGTGGATGACCAAGGACCAGACCATCCAGTTCCGCAACGACGTCTATAATCAGGACGAGCAGTTGCTGGAGGCGACCGCCGAAGAAGCCGCCTTCTTCAGCAATGCCGGCAGCCATCCGCTGACCGCGCATATGGCGCAGTAGGCATGCAATCGCGGCACGGGCGAATGCAAGGCTGCATCCCCCGCCGCGGTTGACCCGGGCCTTCGCCCGGTCGCACATTGCGCTCGCCAAACGACAAGCGAGCGCGCGATGCCAGATCTGTCCCAAAATACTCCCTACGCCGACGGCAAGATCCTCAAGCAGGTCACCGACGGCGTCGGCGTGATCACCTTCAATAATCCCGACAAGCGCAACGCGATGTCGCTGGAGATGTGGGAGGGATTTGGCGAGGCGCTGACCGCCTTGCGCGACGACGAGACGGTGCGCGTCGTGATCATGCGCGGTGCCGGCGGCAAGGCGTTCGTCTCGGGCGCCGACATCAGCCAGTTCGAGAAGACCCGCCACAACGCGGCCGCCTCCGAACACTACGGCAAGCGCAGCGCCGCCCAGCGCGCGCTGCTCGCCGATTACCCGAAGCCGACGATTGCCTGCATCCAGGGCTTTTGCCTTGGCGGCGGCATGCAGGTCGCAATGCTCGCCGACATCCGCATCGCAGCGCATGACAGCCAGTTCGGCATCCCCGCCGCGAAGCTCGGCATCGCCTATGGCTATGACGGCCTGCGGCACCTGGTGTCGCTGGTCGGCCCGTCCTGGGCGCGGCTCTTGATGTACACGGGCATGCGCATTGATTCCACCGAAGCGCTGCGCATCGGCCTCGTCGAGCGCGTGATCCCGGACGATCAACTCTGGGGCGAGACCATGGCGATCGCCGAGACGATCTCGCACAACGCGCCGCTCGCGATCAAGGCCGCCAAGGTCACCATCGCAGAAGTGCTGAAGGACGAAAGCCAGCGCGACATGGACGCGATCAAGGCGGTCGGCACGGCCTGCATGGACTCCGCGGATTTCCGCGAGGGCCGACAGGCCTTCATGGACAAGCGCAAGCCGCAGTTTTCGGGGAAGTAATCTGCCGCGTCGCGCGCTTTGGGCGACGCGGCATTTTGAACTCAGGCCCAATCGTGATGGTGCAATTCGTTGGGGTTCACGCCGAGCAGGTCGATCGTTTCGTTGCGGAGATGCAAAAGGGTTCCGCCGTGATGATCGGAGGATACTCTGACGGCAGCAAAGCCACCGTTCTGCAGCAGTTGCAGCTTATCGACCTTGGGATCGTAGTCGGTGATGACCGCCGTGTTGTGTTGTCCCGTGAGGTTGCCAAGATCGAAAACAAACGTGTCGGCGCCGGCGCCGCCGGTCATCGTCATGTGACCACTTGCCGCCACCAGGGTGTCATCCAGGCTTCCGCCGGTCAGCGTGTCCTTGCCTGGAGATCCCACCACCAGCTGAGCCTGGCCGCTCACGGCGTTCGCTCCGGTCGGATCGACCCCACCAAGGGTGCCGGAATGTCGCTCGGTTGATACGAACGCATCCGCCTGCATGGCGGTCGTACCTGTCGTATCGCGTTCGATAATGTCCGAGAGTGTGGTCGACTTGATGTCCTGCAGGGTTTGCCGATCGAAACCCTGGTTCTCGAAATACAGCCGGTCCCCATCGCGCAACGCCGTAAACTGGTCAGCGATGATCCTGCCAAAGGTCTGACCGATGGCCGCTCCCGCGGTATGATCCTCCGCCAGCCCGCCCGTCCACAGGTCTACGGCATCGACCGAGCCATAAGCCTGCTTCAACGCCGAAGCCGTGGCCGCATCGGAGGTGATCTGGTCGAAGCTCTTGTAGGGAGCAAGTCCCAACGCCTCCCGCGTCTGGTTCAGTGTCCCGAGACCCAGATCGTGCGCGCGTTGGATGTTGGTCGCGGCCAGATCGATTGCATCCGGAGGATCACTCAGGAAACTGCGGAGCTCCTCAACGATATGAGTATCGAGCGGTTGCGCGGTATCGCTGGCAAGATGCCGCAACAGCCCATCGGCGCCGCCATTGGCAATGAACGCCGCCGGCGCTTCGAAGAAGGTGTCCGCCAGCGATTGTTCGGCTGTGGTCGCGCCCAGATTGCTGATGCCATTGATGTCGGCCGACACGATGGAGTGACCGAAACGATAGGCCGCTCCCTCAAATTCCTCGGTGATGCGGGCGTTAACGTTGGGATCATAGCCGTGATAGGCCGGAATCGCATTCTTTCCCAGCAAATGCGGCAGGAACTCATTATAGGTGATGTTGACCATTTCCGCGGTCGTGATCGCCCTGGCCATCTCGTACAATTGGTCGCCGCTCCAGCCCGGATGCTCCTGCTGCAATTGATCGACCTGGTAATTGTGTTCGCGAACGAACAAGGTCTGCAGCGCCGTCAGATCGGGATTCTCCTGCGCCCGCACATCCCCCGCCGCAAAGGCGGGTCCCTGCGCGGTCATGACGATCGGCAGATTGTCCCCGGCCGACACCTTCATGTGACCATCCGCGGTGCGCAGGCTGGCCGCGGTGACGGGGTCGGAACCATACACCTGGGAGCCATCGAGCCAGCCGGTCACTGTGTTGATGGCAGTTGCGGGATGTCCGGGCACGCCGGTCGCCGGATCGATTGCCACCCGCGTCACGGGAATCACGGTGCCTTGAGGCAGCGTGTCGCCCGCCGGAACGGGAATTGAAATATCCGCCGTGTTGACCCCGCTCTTTTCCAGATCGAGGTCATGATCCACAAACTGACCCCATGCATACATCATCCCGGACAGCGCGACGCCGTTGACCTCAAGATGGGTGTCCGGCGCGTTCGCCACCACGATGTTGCTGATCTCGCGCGGGTTCGGACCAGGCTGCATGGCGTCGAAGCCATCGGCGAAATTCGCCGGCCCCACGCGTGCAAAGTCTGTGTTGGCCTGATTGAGGGCCGGGTCCGCAAGGTTGTTGTCTGAACCGTCGATGGTGCGGAAATGGAGCGCCATGGTTTCCCTCCGTACAGAGTAGACCCAGCTCCTGCCTCATTGACCGCTCTCGAAACGGCGCTTTGATGATTCATTGTGACGCTCGTGCGGTCGTTGAGCGACGATGTGGAAGCATTTTTGGGGTCGCTGAAGCGAGCGGGACCGGAACAATGGGCCGACATCGCTTGAGCCGTGCGGCCATCAGATTTGACACGTCGGGCAAAACACCGACAAAATAACATCACGGCGGCTGATAAAGATCGGCGTCACGATTGGACCAGCATAGGGATTGTAATAGGGCTACTTAAGGTCTGATACGTCGAATGACCGGCTTGCCCATGGAATCTTTCATTATCCAGCGCCTTCAAGAAGGTGGCTGGCGCGTCATTCACCGGCGGGCTGATCTCACCGATCTGCCGATCGCCGACTTTGTTTCGTTCCGCGAAGCTCAGGAATGGGTGAACTGGAAGTCCGGCACTCCCAGAATCAATCCGTATGTCACGGCGAACGAAATGTTCTCACAGCCGCGGCTCGTCGAGATCGCGATCGAGCCGAACTCGAAGGCCGATGCGGAGAAGCTCGGCATTGCGCTGGCGAAGCTCGCGACCGAAGACCCTGCTTTCGACATGTCGATCGATCACGAGTCGGGACAGATCATCTTGAAGGGCGTGAGCGAACTCCATCTCGACGCCAAACTCGAGACCCTCAAGCGTACTTACGACATCGATCTCAGAGTTGGGGCACCGCAGGTGGCGTTCCGTGAGCGCATCACATGGCCCGTCGAGATGGAATACATCTACAAGAAGCAGTCGGGTGGTTCGGGCCAGTTCGCGGCCGTCAAGCTGCATGTCGAGCCGAACGAGCCCGGCCAAGGCTACCGGTTCGAGTCCAGGATCGCGGGCAACGCGGTACCGAAAAAATTCATCCCCGGCGTCGAAAGGGGGATCGAGAGCGTGCTTCCCTCGGGCGTGGTCGCCGGCTTCCCGGTGGTCGACATCAAGGTCGAACTGATTGACGGCAAATATCATGACACCGACTCTTCTGTGCTTGCCTTCGAGATTGCCGCACGTGCGGCCTTCCGACAGGCACTTCAGGAGGCCGGGCCGTTACTGCTCGAGCCGATCATGACGGTAGAGGTGGTGCCCCCCGAGGACTGTATGGGGCTCGTTATCGGAGACTTGAATTTGCGGCGCGGGCAGATCCAGGGGCAAGAGATGCGTGGCGGCGCCACCGCCATCAAAGCGATGGTGCCGCTCATGAACATGTTCGGTTACGCGAATGATCTGCGCTCGATGAGCCAGGGGCGCGCGACCTTCACAATGGAATTCGATCATTATGCCCCGGCACCATCGCCCGAGCATGACCCGCCATTTCGGCCTCCGATGGGGATGCGTGCTTGAACAACGCCCCACGGACCAGGATCGCGACGACGTCGTTCCTCTGAACACTTGTTCACCAAGATTAAATTCCTCGCGGCCCAGCGCTGCGATAGCAACCAATTGATCCGCCGCAAGTTCTCCCGCCACCAACGAGGGAGATCGCGATGAGACTCAAACTTGCTGTTCTTGGCCTGGTTGCCCTTGGCAGTGCTGCGCTGGCGTCGGGACAAGCGCTCGCGGCGATGCCGAACGGCATTCCGCAGGCCGATCAGGTCACCGGCGGACCGGCCGCGCATGTCGACCAGGTGCGCATGGTCTGCAACGCCTGGGGCCGCTGCTGGTGGCGCCCGAACTATTACGGCGCCTACGGCTATTACGGCGGTCCGCGACGCTTCTACGGTTACGGCCCGCGTCCGTGGGGCGGGGGCTATCGCCACTGGCACCGCTGGTAGATGACGAAGGGGCCGCAAGGCCCCTTTTTCCTGGAAGACGTCGTACGCGATCAATCGCCGAAAACCTCGATCAGGCGGAAGCGCTCGCACATGAGCATCATGTCTTCGCTGAACCGTCCGAGCCGGCCGAAATAGGTGCGATGGGCGTTGCGCCAATAGGCGAGGCTGCGATCGCCCTCGCCCTCATCGTAGGCAAAGGCCGCGTCGACATCATCGAAGCGCCGGTAGGCGATCTCGACAGATTCGATGACGCAGCGCGGCTCTCCCCGCCCGTCGAGCACGACCCAGCGCTCACCGGGCGTCGACGTGTTGGGCTCGTCTTCCGTGCTGCAGGTCGCCGTCTTGATGCCCTTGACAACAAGCTCGAGCAGTTCATCGGCAAGCGCCGGACTGTCGCCGAAGGCAAACGTCCGGAGATCTTGATATCGTTCGGGCACCGGCTTGTTCATGGTGGTCCAAGCCCTTCAGGGCCGCCGCCTTGCGGCGCGATCCCCTCCTACAACGCGGCGAGCACCGCCTTGGTGATATCGGCCGTGCCGTTGCTGCCACCGAACTCCATCGGCTTGAGGCCGCCGGCATAGACCTGATCGACCGCGCGTTCGATCTGCTCACCGGCCTCCGCCGCGCTCTCGACGCCGTGCTTGTCGGCGAGCCAGTCCAGCATCATCGCCGCCGACAGGATCATGCCGGTGGGATTGGCCTTGCCCTGCCCCATGATGTCGGGCGCGGTGCCGTGGCACGGCTGGAACACGGCGTATTTGTCGCCGATATCGGCCGACGGCGCCATGCCGAGGCCGCCGATCAGGCTCGCGGTGATGTCGGAGACGATGTCGCCAAACATGTTCTCCATCACCATCACGTCGAAATCCCAGGGACGCTTGACCAGCATGGCCGAGCAGGCATCGACATAGAGGCGATCGGTCTTCACCTCGGGATGCTTCTTCGCGATCTCATCGAAGATGCCGCGGAAGAAGGCAAAGGCCTTGAACACATTCGCCTTGTCGACACAGGCGAGCGATCCCGGCTTGCCGCGTGCCTTGCGCCGCTCGGCCAGGCGAAACGAGAAATCGAACAGCCGCTCGGAGGTCTTGCGCGTGATCACCATGGTCTCGCGCGCGTCCTCATGGGTGACGACGCCCTTGCCCATCGAGGCGAACAGGCCTTCGGTGGACTCGCGGATCACGACGAGGTCGATGCCGCGCTTGTCGGCGCCCACGATCGGGCTCGGCACGCCCGGAATGAGCCGCGCCGGGCGCACGCCGGCGTAGAGATCGAAGATGAAGCGCAGCTCGATCTGCGGCGCGATCTCGGTATTGTCGGGGTAACGCACCGACGGCAGGCCGCAGGCCCCGAGCAGGATCGCGTCGGCTTCCTCGCACAATTTGATCGTGGACTCCGGCATCGACTTGCCAGTGGCGCGATAATTATTCGCGCCGGCCGGCGCCTCGGTGAAGCGGAAGCTCAAGCCGGATTTGGACTCGATCTTGCGCAGCACTTCGAGCGCGGGCGCCATGACTTCGGGACCGATGCCGTCACCGGCGAGCACAGCGATGTGGAAGGCGTTGTTTGCGGACATTTAAGGATTTCCTACTCTCTCCGTCATGCCAGGGCTTGACCCGGGCATCCACGTCTTAATGCCATTTCCACGGGAAGGCGTGGATGGCCGGGACAAGCCCGGCCATGACGAGAAGCAAACGGCGGCGAATTACGGCGTCAGCACCGTGCGCCCGACCACGGCACCCTGCTGCAACTGCAGCAGCGCGTCGTTGGCCTTGTTGAGCGGCGCCTTCGTCACCGGGATCGGCGCCACGTTCTTGGCGCGGACGAGGTCGAGCAGCTCCTGCGTTTCACGCAAATTGCCGACGTAGCTGCCCTGGATCGTCACCGCCTTGATCGGGATCAGCGGCAAGGCCCAGGTCGCGCCGCCGCCGAACAGGCCGACGATGACGAGCTTGCCGCCCTTGGTCAGGCAGTCGAAACCAAGCTGCGTCGTCGCGGCATTGCCGACGAGATCGATCACGGCGCGGATCGGCCCGCCGGCTTTCTTCGCGAGCTGCTCCAGCGCATCGCCCGCCTTGGGATCGACGGTCGCGAGTGCGCCGGCCTTCTCGGCGGCCTCGCGCTTCTTCGCGTCGATATCAACCATGATCGCGCCCTTGCCGCCCATCGCCTTCAGCAGCGACAGCGCCATCAGACCGAGACCGCCGGCACCGAACATCACGATCGGCGTATCGAAATGCTGCTCGACCTTCTTCAATGCGCTGTAGGTGGTGACGCCCGAGCAGGCGTAAGGCGCAGCCGATGCGGGATCGAGACCTTTCAGGTTGAGCAGATAGCGTGGATGCGGCACCAGCATGTGATCGGAATAGCCGCCGTCGCAATAGACGCCGAGCGAGCGCGGTGTCAGGCACATGTTCTCGTCACCGGCGAGGCAGGTGGCGCATTTGCCGCAGCCGATCCAGGGATAGACCAGGCCGACATCGGCAAGCTTGAGGCCGCCCTGATCGGTCGGCTTCACGTCGGGCCCGAACGCCAAAACTTCGCCGACGGTCTCGTGGCCCATGGTCAGCGGCAGGTTGATGCCGCGATCCTTCAACGACAGCGGCTTGCGGCCGTGGCCGAGATCGTAGCCGCCTTCCCAGATGTGGAGGTCGCTGTGGCAGACGCCGGCGGCCTTCACCCTGATCAGCACCTGCGTGCCCGAGGGTTGCGGCGTCGCCTCGTCGAACTCCTGCAGCGGCGCCTTGAAATCGGCGACCTTGAAACTCTTCATGGCGTCCTCCCGGCATACTCTTCGTCGCGCCACCATGCCACGGCCGGCAGGGCGAGACAAACCCGGGACCTGTCTTAGTTTAGCCCAGCGGATGGTGGCAAGCGGCGAACTGGCCGATTGCTACCTCGCGCAACTCCGGTATCTCCGCGCTGCATCGCTGGTCCGCCCGCGGGCAGCGGGTGCGGAAACGGCAACCGGATGGCGGCGCAATCGGCGATGGCGGCTCGCCGATCGCCACGCTCTCGGCGGGACGCACGTCCGGATCAGGCACCGGGATCGCCTCCAGCAACAGCCCGGTATAGGGATGCGCAGGTTTTGCGAACAATTGCTCCGATGGGCCGACCTCGCAGAGCCGGCCGAGATACATCACCGCGACGCGATCGCTGACCGCTTTGACCACGGCAAGGTCATGCGCGATGAACAGCAACGTCAGGCCGAACCGCGTCTTCATCTCCTCCAGCAGGTTGAGGATCTGCGCGCGGATGGAGACGTCGAGCGCGGAGACCGGCTCATCGCACACGATGAACTCGGGGTTGAGCACGAGCGATCGCGCGATGCAGATGCGCTGGCATTGGCCGCCGGAAAACTCGTGCGGCAACCGCCCTGCCACGAGATCGGGATCGAGCCCGACCGCGGAGAGAACCTCGTGAACGCGCCGCTTGCGCTCGGCGGCATCCTTGACACCCGCGATGATCAGCGGCTCGGCGACGATGTCACCGATGCGCCGGCGCGGATTGAGCGAGGCGATCGGGTCCTGGAAGATCAGCTGGACACGGCGGCGCATCTTTCGCAGCGCATCGCCCTCCATCGCGGTGAGGTCTTCGCCGTCGAACAGCACGCGGCCGCTTTTGGCACGCCGCAATTGCAGCACCGCGCGGCCCAGCGTCGACTTGCCGCAGCCGGACTCGCCGACCAGCCCCAGCGTCTCGCCGCGCGCGACGTGAAGGCTGACGCCGGAGACCGCGTGCACCGTCTTGTTGCCGAGACCATATTCGACGACGAGATTGTCGACGTTCAGCAACGGCTGCTTCTGCACGGCGAGCTGCATCACGCGCCAATCCCTTCCGTCATCTGGATCGGGTGAAAGCAGGCGTAGAGATGCCCCGGCATCTCGGCGCTCTTCAACTCGGGCTTGGCTTCGTGGCAGCGCCCGGCCGCATAGCGGCAGCGCGGCGCAAAGGAGCAGCCTTTGAGCGGCCGTGTCGGATCGGGCGGACGGCCGGAGATGGCAGGCAACGGCGTATGCGGCGCGGTCTCCAGCTTCGGGATCGCGGCCAGCAGCGCCTCGGTGTAGGGCATGTGCATGCGTTTGAAGAGCGCCTGCGTCGGCGCACGTTCCACCACCCTGCCCGCATACATCACCGCGACCTCGTCGGCACGCCCGGCGACCACGCCGAGATCGTGGGTGATGATGATCATCGCCATGTGGCGGCGGCGCTGCTCGCGCGCCAGCAGATCGAGGATCTGCGCCTGGATGGTGACGTCGAGCGCCGTGGTCGGCTCGTCCGCGATCAGAAGTTTCGGCTCGCAGGACAGCGCGATCGCAATCGCGATGCGCTGGCGCATGCCGCCGGAACATTGATGCGGATATTGCGCGAGCCGCTGCTCCGGCGCAGGAATGCCGACGGCGGCGAGCAGCTCGATGCTGCGCTTCCGCGCGGCCGGTGCGTCGAGCTCGAGGTGCTCCTGGATCGTCTCCATCAACTGGGTTCCGATCGTCAGCACCGGATTGAGCGAGGTCATCGGGTCCTGGAACACCACCGCGAGGTCGCGCGCACGCAGGCGCCGCAGACGTTCAGGCGCGAGCCGGACCAGGTCCTGGCCGTCGAACATCACGCGCCCGGAAAGCTTTGCCTTCTTCGGCAGCAGTTGAAGGATCGCCCGCGACAGCATGGTCTTGCCGCAGCCGGATTCGCCGACGATTCCGAGCGTGCGACCCGGCTCCAGCGACAGGTCGACGTGATCGACCGCGCGCAAATTGCCGCGTGGGGTCGGCAGCTCGACCGCGACGTCCTCGATGGTCAGTAGCGGCGTGCTCACAGCGCCCCCTGACGCGGGTCAGTCAATGCCCGCATGGTGTCGCCGACGAGGTTGAACGCCAGCACGGTCAGGAACAATCCGACCGCCGGCAGGAATGCCAGCCGCGGCGCGACGTCGAGGCTATCGCGCCCCTCGCCGATCATGCTGCCCCAGCTCGCGATCGGCGGCGGTACGCCGAGCCCGAGGAAGGACAGCGCGCCCTCGACCACGATGGTGACGGCGACGCCAAGCAGGAAGAACGCCAGCAGCGGCAAGATGACGTTCGGCAGCAACTCGCGCAGCAGGATGCGCGCATGGCTGGCGCCGAGCGCCTCGGCCGCGATGACGAATTCGCGCCGCGCCAGTGTCAGCGTCGCCGCGCGCGCCACCCGCATGAAGGCGGGAATGCCGAGCACGCCGAGGATGATGGTGAGATTGGGAATGGACTGGCCTAGATAGGCGGTCACCGCGAGCGCGAAGATC
Organism: Bradyrhizobium sp. CCGUVB14; assembly: GCF_024199935.1. Classification (NCBI taxonomy): domain Bacteria; kingdom Pseudomonadati; phylum Pseudomonadota; class Alphaproteobacteria; order Hyphomicrobiales; family Nitrobacteraceae; genus Bradyrhizobium; species Bradyrhizobium sp. CCGUVB14. Next base: position 3,427,930 of record NZ_JANADS010000001.1, on the reverse strand, counting down.
AGCGGCGGAAAGGCGAGCAGCACGTCCATGCTGCCGACCACCAGCGTCTCGAACCGGCCGCGGAAATAGCCGGCGAGCAGGCCCAGCGCGCCGCCGATACCAAGGCCGATCATCGGCGCGATCAGCCCCACGGTCAGCGAGACGCGCGCCCCGAAGATCAGCCGGGCAAGCTCGTCGCGGCCAAGGCCGTCGGTGCCGAGCCAGTGCTCGGTCGAGAACGCGGCGCGACGCTCCAGCATGTCCATGTCGACGGGATTCTGCAGCGGCAGCACCGGTGCGAGGATCGCGAGCGCAATGATGGCCGCGAGCCACAGGCTCGCGACCCAGAACAGCAGCCCGAGCTTCCGCTTGCGCCGAACCGGCGCCGACACCTCGTCCTGCATCGAAAGCTCAAGCGTGGCCATGGCGGATCCTCGGATCAAGCACGGCGTAGAGCATATCGACGATGAAGTTCACGATGACGAAGCCACAGGCGACCAGCAGCACCACGCCCTGGAGGATGACGAGGTCGCGGGTGTAGATCGCGCCGACCAGCAGCCGGCCGATGCCCGGCAGGGCGAAGATCGATTCCACGATCAGCGTGCCGCCGAGCAGGCGGCCGATATTGATGCCCGTCACCGTCACCAGGGTCAGCGACGACGGTTTCAGCGCATGCACGAACAGGATGCGCGAAGGCTTCAAGCCTTTCGCTTTCGCGAGGGCGATGTAGTCCTCCTGCAGGGTCGCGATCATGTCGGAGCGCAGCACCCGCATGATGCCCGGCCATTCGGCCAGCGCCAGCGTCAGCGCCGGCAGCACGAAGAAGCGCAAATTGGCGAGCGGCTCCTCGGTGAACGGCACATAGCCGGTCGCCGGCAGCCAGTGCAGCTCGACCGCGAACAGGTAGATCAGCAGGATCGCCATCAGGAAGGACGGCATCGACAGCATCGCAAAGGCGCTGCCGGTCATGAAGCGGTCGAACGCACCGCCGGCGCGCGCGGCGCAGGCGATCGCGAGGGGAACGCCGATCAGGAGGCCGATGAACTCCGCCATCAGCATCAGCTCGAGCGAGACCGGGATGCGCTCGCTCACCGCCTGCAGCACGGTCTGCCCGGTGCGGAACGAGCGGCCGAGATCGCCCTGCAGCACGTGGCCGAGCCAGCTCAGGTAGCGCCACCAGATCGGCTGGTCGAGCCCCATGTCATGACGGAGCGCCGCGACATTCTCAGGCGTCGCCTGATCGCCGAGGATGACGAAGGCGAGATCGCCAGGCAGCAGCGAGGCGATCAGGAAGGTGAGCAGCGAGACGGCAAGCAGGACCGGCAGGATGGCCAGCAGCCGCCGCACGACGAAAGTCAGCATCGCGCGGTCATTCCAGCCAGGTGTTCGAGACGTCGATCACGCCGTTATAGATCTTCGGGAAGCCCTTCAGCCTGGCGCTCGACAGCGCATAGTAGGTGTTCTGAAAGGTCCAGAACCAGATCGCCTCCTTGTTGATCAGGCGGCTGATCGCGCAATAATCCTCGGTACGCTGGGCGACATCGGCAGTGACGCGCGAATGGTCGAGCAGCTTGTCGAGCTCCGGATCGGAGAAGCCGGCGAGCGCGACCGGGCTGCCCGTACGAAAATTCGCGTACATCTGCGGATCGGGGTCGGCGAGATCGACGATGCGCCACGGCGTCAGCTGGAATTGGCGCGAGAAGGCGCGCGAGGGGATCGTCGCCTGGTCGACCTGGTCGATCTCCATATTGGCGCCGGCCCGCTTCCAGAATTGCTGGAGCACCTGGCCGATCACGCGGCCGCGCGGCGTTGCCGTCGCCAGCATCTTGAAGTCGACCGGCTTGCCGTAATCCTTGAGCAGCGCCTTGGCCTTCTCGAGGTCGTAAGGCAGCGCGCCGTCGTCCTTGCACTTGACCCAGGAACCGTCGCCGTAGGGGTTGGTGGCGGGCCGGCTCAGTCCGTTGCTGATCGCCTGCGACATCTTGGGCCGGTCGATCGACATCACCAGCGCCTGCCGCACCCGGACGTCGTCGAATGGCGCCACCTTGGTGTTGAAGGCATAGACCTGCGCGCCCGAGCCCTTGTAGGTGTGCACGGTCAGCTTGGAGTCCTTCTGCGCCTTCAGGATATTGTCGGAGTCGTTTTCGTCGTCCCAGATGATGTCGACCTCGCCCGATTGCAGCGAGGCGAAGCGCGACTGCGCGTCCGGCAGCGGCTTCAGGACGATGCGGTCGAGATAGGGATGGCCCTTGTTCCAATAGTCGGGGTTCTTCTCCAGCACCATGCGGTCGCCGGCGGTCCATGATTTCAGGATGTAGGGACCGGTGCCGACAGGGTTGCGGTTATAATCGTCGCCCTTGGTCTTCCACGCCGTCGGCGACTGCACCACGTTGTTGGTGCTCTGGATGCTCATCGTCGCCGGCAGGTTCACGGACGGATCGGTCAGGTTATAGACGATGGTGTATTCGTCCGGCGCCAGCACCTCCTTCACGGTGGTGATGTAGAAGGCGCAACGGCACTTGTTGGCGGGATCCTTTTGCCGGTCGAAATTCGCCTTGAAGGCTTCCGCATTGAACGGCGTGCCGTCGTGGAATTTCACGCCCTTGCGCAGCTTGAAGGTCCAGCTCTTGTAGTCGTCGGAATGCGTCCAGGATTCCGCAAGCTTCGGCGCGGCCTCGCCCTTGTCGTCGAGCGTCGTGAGCGTGTCGAAGATCAGGGCCGCCGCGGTGTAGCCGGAGGAATCGAAGACGCCGACCTTGAGCGGATCGAAGCCGGGAATATCCAGCTCCTGGCCGACGGTGATGCTGCCGCCGGCCTTCTGCGCCTGCACCGGATGAGCCAGCGGAAGGAACGCAAATGCCGCAACAAGGAAAATCGGCGCGCGCTTGCACGCCGCGGCAGCAATGTTCGTCATGGTTCCTCCCGGGATCCTCGTCCGATGTTTCGGATCGTGAATGACTCGGGAGCGAGATTGGCGACAAATGCACGCGACGGCAAGAGGAACACGCGAGGTTCGATGCCGCACGCGCAGCGCAATGAGCTCAGTTGGTCGCTTGTGTTTTGCCTGACGGAATTGGCGCGGCGTCGCCGAGGCCGATCTCCTCGCGCAGTTCGTTCGTATGCTCGCCGAGCTCGGCCATGGTCTTGCCCGGCGTGGTGTCGGCGCCCGTCATCCGGAACGGCAGGTTGATCACCCTGAACGCGCCGCCTCCGTCTTCCACCGACGAGAGCGCCTGCCGGTGCGCGAGCTGCGGATCGGCGAGAGCTTCCTTGATGGTGCGATAGGCCGAGGCCGGCACGCCGGCTGCGCTCAGAGCCACGAGACACGCATCGGTCGTGAGCAGCTTCGACCAGACTTCGACGCCGTCCATCATGTCGGCCCAGTTCTCGCGCCGCGGGGCGTAGGAGGAGAAGCGCGGATCGGAGATCCATTCCGACCGGCCGATCACGCCCATCAAGGCCTGGAACGTCTTCTCGCTGGCCACCGTGATCATGACATAGCCGTTGGCGGTCTCGGTCGGCCCGAACATCGGTCGCGGCGGCGGCTTCACCGCGAATTGCGAGCTCTGCAGCTCGATCACCGTCAAGGTCAGCATCGATTCCAGCATGGAGACGTCGATGTGCTGGCCGAGCCCGGTCGCGGTGCGCTGATAGAGCGCGGAGGCGATCGCGCCGAAGCCGTAGGTGCCGGTGACGACATCGGCATGGTAGATGCCGCAATAGTCCGGACGGTTGCGGCCGGGCTGATAGGCGAGATGCGCCATGTCGTAGCCGGAGGCGGCATGGATCACCGGCGCATAGGCCGGCAGCTCGGCCGAGGGACCGGTCTGGCCGTAGCCGGAGATCGAGCAGTAGATCAGCCTGGGATTGACCGGGCGAAGGCTGTCGTAGTCGAGCCGCAGCCGGCGCATCACACCCGGACGAAAATTCTCGACCAGGATGTCGGCGGTGGCAACCAGCCGGCGGACCGCCTCCTTGCCGTCCTCGGATTTGAGGTCGAGCACTGCGCTCTTCTTGCCGACATTGAGCTGGCCGAAGACGGTGCTGCAGCCGTTGCGCAGCGGCGGCCGCGTCCGCATCGTCTCGCCGCCATCGCTCTCGATCTTGATGACCTCGGCGCCCATGTCGGCCAGCATCCGCGCGCAATGGGGGCCGGCGATCGTGGTCGAAAAATCCAGGACACGCAGGCCGGCGAAGGCCTTTGTCGTCGTGTCTTCGTGCTTATCTGGTAGCTGCATCCCTGCTTAGTCCTTGGCCCGCCCTTTAGGAACTATCGATGTTCTCTCTTGTTGGTGCGCCGACCCTAGATGGCGGCGGCTGAGTAGGAAAGTCTTTACCGAACGAACGCGTCTCGCGGGGGGCTTGAGATATCCAGGGGCAACTGGACCCGATCTTGCATAGCAGCAATCGGGATCGGAAGAGGGCAATCGTTCTTGAGGGTCTTATTCGTCACCACGGAGATGGACGACTTCGTCCGCGTCGGCGGACTCGGTGCCGTTTCCGCTGCCCTCCCCCGCGCGCTCCGCCCCTTCGCCGATATCCGGATCATGCTGCCCGGCTATCGCGACATCATCGAGCAACTGACGCATATTCAGATCGTTGGCCGCTGCCCGGCATTCGCGGAAATGCCCCCCTGCTCGCTCGGCCGGGCCGCCACCAAGGACGGCCTGCCGGTCTATGTGCTGTTGTGCTCACAACTCTACGACCGTCCCGGCAACCCCTACGGCGACGAATCCGGGCTCGACTGGCCGGACAACGACATCCGCTTCGCGCGATTTGCCTCGGCGGCCGCTGAGCTTGCCATGGGCAAGCTGGACAAGAATTGGGCAGCAGACCTGGTCCATGCCAACGACTGGCAGGCCTCGCTCGTGCCGGCCTATCTCGCCTGGCGCGGCGCCAAGCTGCCGTCGATCCTGACCATCCACAACCTCGCCTATCAGGGTCTCTTCCCGAAGGACTCGCTGCGGCGGATCGGTGTTCCCGAAAGCTCCTTCCATATCGACGGCGTCGAGTTCTACGACCAGCTCTCCTTCCTCAAGGCCGGTCTCGTCTATGCCTCGCACCTCACCACCGTCAGCGGCACCTATGCGCGCGAGATCACCACGGAGGAATTCGGCTGCGGCCTCGAAGGCCTGTTGCGCGTCCGCTCTGATGCGTCCGAGCTCACCGGCATCCTCAACGGCATCGACGAGAGCTGGGACCCGCGCTCCTGCGCCCAGCTCGCGCAGCAGTTCGGCGCCGGCGACTGGGTCGGCAAGAAGGCCAATGCGGATTATGTCCGCAAGCAATTCGGCCTCGCGGTCTCGCGCGGGCCGATGTTCGCGATCGTCGCACGCCTCGTGCACCAGAAGGGCATCGACCTCGTGCTGTCGGCCGCCGACGAGATTATCGATGCCGGCGGGCAGATCGTGGTCACCGGCTCGGGCGAGCCCGCGCTCGAGCAGGCGCTGATCGATGCCCATCGCCGCCGTCCCGACGCCATCGGCGTCACCATCGGCTTCAACGACGCGCAGGCGCGCCGCATCTTCGCCGGCAGCGATTTCACATTGATGCCGTCGCGCTTCGAGCCCTGCGGGTTGAGCCAGATGTACGCCCAGCGTTTCGGCTCGCTTCCGATCGGCCACCAGACCGGCGGCCTCGCCGAGACCATCACCGACGGCGAGACCGGCTTCCTGTTCTCCAGACCCTCGCACGAGTCCTTCCTCGGCGGCGTCCGCCGCGCCTTCTCGGCGTTCATGGCCCACGACCAGCTCGACACCATGCGCCGCAGCGCCATGGGCCGATCGTTTTCGTGGAGCATCTCGGCGGGGAGTTACAGCGCGCTGTACCGGAGACTGGCGGCGGTGTGAGACTGGGGAGCACGACACTCTATCTCCCGTCACCCTGAGGTGCTCGCCCCTTCGGCGAGCCTCGAAGGGCGACGGCCCGGCTGCAACAGCAGGGCCGTGCATCCTTCGAGGCTCTCGGCGCGATGCTTTTGCATCGCGCCACTCGCACCTCAGGATGACGGATTAAGATTAGAGCCTCACCCCTTCCCGCGCACATCCATCTGCGGCCGGCCGATCCAGGCGCGGTTGAGACAGCGGATCATCCAGTCCGGCTGTGGCTCGCCGCGGAGCCGCGCCTGCGCTTCCTGGTAGGGACCGACATAGCGCAGCCGTTCCGGCAATTGCGGATAGACCCGCTTGATCCATCGCAGCGCATTGTCGGCGGCTCTTGAGTCGCGCTCATCGAGCTGCAACCCGAAGCCTGCGCGCAGGCGTTCCGGTAGCATCCGCGCCGTGAGCGCGCGGTACCATCGCGGCGGCCGCAGCCACGGACGCGCGCCGCCAAAAATCTGCGCGGCGATCTCGCGTGCGGCCGGGCTGACGGTCAGCGTGTCCGACTGCGCCATCGCTGCGGTGTAAGCGGCAAAGCCGGACCAATCTGCCGGCAGATCATCGCCCGTCAGTCCGAACAACGCGCCAAAGGCCCGGCTCTCGGTCCAGTAGCGCTCGCGCTCCTCCGTCGCGAGCGGCGGCAGGACCAGATCGTGCGCCATCAGCGCAGTCTCGACCAGCGTCGCGTGAACCCAGCGCAGCGAGGGGATGTCGTTGGCAGTGTAGCGCGAGCCCGCCGCGAAGGGACCGACCGTCTCGGGCATCTCGCCGACAATCATCGCGTGGCGCCGATGCAGTTGCCGCGACGACAGCATGGCTCGGTCGAGCGTGCCGAACACCATGGCAAAGACGATGTCGAAGGTGCGATGGAAACGGCCGATCGGATCGGCAAACGTTTTGGAATGCTCGGCGATGGCGGCGGCGACCCAGGGATGCGCGAGCTGGAGCAGCAACGCACGACCGGCACCGAGAAAGATGACGGCCTCGCGGTCGATCCGCCAGGTCACCGTGTCGGGGCCGAACACACCGCCCACCGGTCCCGCCGCATTGGCGCGGACCTGATCGAGGGCCAATTCCAGATCGTTCCCGGTCACCACTTGCAGGGCCTCATCGATTGCGGGCGAAAGCCGACGATTCCCAAGGCCTGTGGCAATTCGATGAAGCCGACGGTGGCCGTGGCGCTATTCCGCGGCCAGCGGCATCTGGTCGATATGCTCGTGCAGCACCACGCCCGCCAGCGGATCGAATTCGCCGACCCACGGTTTGCGCGCAAGCGCCGACTTCGTATGGGCATAGCCTGCATTCCAGCGCAGCGAGATGCCGGATGGGCTGAAGTCGATATCCTTGGTATGGGTCTCGCGCTCGAGCTGCGGTGCCAGCAGCCGCACCACATGCATGCGGGTCGGACAGCCGTAGCTCGTCAGCTCCCTGACCGCGGGGTCGTTGCGCTCGCTCTCCGGCAGGCGCGCCGCGAGCTGGTTGATGACGTGACGCAGGCGATGGGCCTGTTGCTGTCGCACGATCTGGCTTGCAATGCGGCTGGAATATTGCACGTCCTTGTGACGGTTCATCACCTCCGCCATCGTCGTCGGCTCGGCGCCGACGGGATTCCACAAATGCACCGAGAAGATCAGCGAATCCCGGCGTGGGTTGTCGTCGAACACCGCTTCCGTCGGCGTGTTCGACAGGATGCCGCCGTCCCAATAGAGCTCGCCATCGATGCGCACCGCCGGGAAGGCCGGCGGCAACGCGCCGGAGGCCATCACATGCTTCACTGTCAGTTCGCCGTCGCGGCTGTCGAAATAACGCATTTCACTGGTGCCGACATGGGCCGCACCGACAGTCAGGCGCGGCGTGCAGCGATTGGCCAGATCGAAATCGACAAGCTCGCTCAGAGTCGCCTCCAGCGGCACGGTGGAATAGTATCCGGCGTGATCGGCGCCCAGCGGATAGGAATCTCCCGCATGCGCCAGCGGATTGGGCCGGAAGAAACCTGGGATGCCGTGGGTGACGGTTGACCAATAGGCCAGCTTCTCGTTGAAGCCGGGAAACGCCGAGCGCCAGTCCCAGACCGGCTTCTGCTCCATCCGTTTCCAGAACTCCCTCAAGCGCGGAAGCCTGTGCTCGGGAGCGTTGCCTGCAATGAGGCTCGCGTTGATGGCGCCGATCGAGGTACCGATGATCCAGTCCGGCTCGATGCCCGCCTCGTGGAGGGCCTGGTAGACGCCCGCCTGATAGGAGCCGAGAGCGCCGCCGCCCTGAAGCACGAGGACGACTTGACCCGGAAGGTTAGCACCTCTGCCTTGCATGCCGTTCATGGTTTGCTCCTGATGAGCCCGTACTGGTCGAATATTCGTCGAACGCGTGGTTTTGTTACGCCTGATCGTTTTACGAGATCGCGGGACCTTTTGAAATGCCGGCTGGCTTCCAAGTCCATACGTCCGAGCTATAGCGGCCGGGATGTCATTCCTCGCCCCAATCGGCTAGGGTCCGCACTGATCCTGCTGGGAGCCGATCCATGGAAATGCACCAGGTTCGCTATTTCCTCGCGGTGGCGCAACTCTTGAATTTCACGCGCGCCGCCGAGGAGTGCAACGTGACGCAGCCCTCGCTGACGCGCGCGATCAAACAGCTCGAGGCCGAGCTTGGCGGAGACCTGTTTCGTCGCGAACGCCCTGCGGCCCAATTGACCGAGCTAGGCCAACGCATGCATCCACTGCTGAAGCAGTGCTACGACGCCGCCACCGGCGCACGCTCGCTGGCGTCCTCGTTCAAGAGCGGGGAGATTGGCGCGTTGCGTATCGCGCTGACGCACTCGATCGATCTCGCGCTGCTGATTCCGCATCTCAACGAGATCAGGCGGCAATTCAACCGGCTTGAACTGCGTTTCCTGCGCGGGACCAGCCGCGAGGTCGGTGATTTCTTGAGGAAAGGCGAGGCGGAGCTCGGCATCGCCGCCGAGATCGACGAAGCCTGGGATCGACTCGACATCTGGCCGCTCTTCACCGAGGCCTTCGAGCTCGTCGTCAACGACGGACATCGGCTTGCCGGCCGCAGCTCGGTCGAGCTGGACGATCTGCGCTCCGAGCAATTGTTGAGCCGGACGTTCTGCGAACACTCCGGCCGGATCTCGGCGAGCCTGCGCGAACACGGCGTCGACGTCGAGCACGACCATCAGATCTCGAACGAGCACGATCTGATCGAGCTTGTCGAGGCCGACATCGGCGTTGCCATGGTGCCTCACACCTCGCCCGTACCGGACGGCATGACGCGCGCCGCGGTCACCGGGCTGGACGCCCGCCGGACCGTCAGCCTTTACGGGGTGGCTGGCCGGCAACGCACGGCAGTCGCCAACGCCGTGATGCGAATGCTGCGCGGAGCGGACTGGCGGGCAATCGCGGGATAGGTTCGCACCCGTCCGACAAAACGAGATCAGCTCTCGCGGCTCGCGCCTTCGAGTGCCGCAAGCAGATCGTCGATCTCCATGCGCTTGCGGAAATCGGGGTCGACGAAGCGGGCTTTCACAAGGCCGTCGCGCCCGACAACGAATACGGCGGGGATCGGCAGCATCCAGGCATTATTGCCATGGAATTTGCTCATGTCCTGATAGGACAACAGGTTCTGGATTTCCGCACCGAGCCAGATCGCGAGATTCAGCGACAACGCATAGCCGTTGTCGAGATCCGTCAGGATCGGAAATGGTGCGCCGGAATCGGCCTTGACCTGCTGCGTATATTCCTGCGTCTCCGGCATGATCGCCACGATCCGCGCGCCGATCGCCGCGATGCGATCGAGTGCCTGCACGACGGCGCGGACATTGAGCCGGCAATACGGACACCAATGTCCGCGGAAGAACATCACCGCGACTGGCCCGCGCTCGAGCAGCGCAGCCAAATTGACGAGACGCCCGCTTTCATCCGGCAAGACGAACATTGGCATTGCATCGCCCGGACGCGGCGCGCTCCCGCCACCGCCGTTCCATCCCAATCGCGCCACCAGCCGATCGACTGCCTCGCCATAGGCCGGGAAGACCTCGCGGCTGGCATCGGCATAGGCGCGGAGCTGCTCGTTCAGCGTGCCGTCCATGTCGCGGCAACGCTGGAAGGCGGATTTGAGCCGCTCGGCATCGGCTGGCGAAAGTGCTGTCATCTCCGGCTCCGGCAAGAGTTTGCATTATTTTAGCGTTCCGCGCCCCATGCAAGGGATAACCGCGATCCAACACCTGATCCCGATCGTGCGGAAATGCCGTTTCACAATCGGTTCGATAGCGCCAGCGTATCGCGCCACCATAGCGCCGGGCTATCGCGCCGAGAGCGAAAGGGCATTTCAGGACGAGCGCCGCTTCGACGAAACTCCTGGCATAGCCGGTAACCATCTCGGTAGCGGCCAACACAGGAGACTTCCATGCTCAAGCATCGCACATTGTCGCACGTGATCTGGCCGGGCCTCGCCCTCTTCGGCGCGTTGACGCTCTCCGCGCAACCGGTGTTCGCCGGTGAATGCCCGGCCGACAAGATCAAGGCGAACGCACACCAGATGGTGGACTATAAACCAGTCGGCGTCACCGACGTCACGCTCGGCGCGATCGACCTCGGCAAGCAGCCGGCGCACATCGAAGGCCGGGAGCTGCGCTTCCGCAAGCTGACCATCGAGCCCGGCGGCATCGTGCCCTGGCACAGCCATGACGATCGCCCTGCCCTGATCTTCGTGCAGCAAGGCGAGATCGTCGAGCACGCTTCCAATTGCATCGATCCGATCGTGCACAAGGCAGGCGACATTCGCCCCGAGGTGTCCGGCACCTCGCATTGGTGGAAGAACCTCGGCAAGGAAACGGTCATTCTCTATGTCGGCGACGTCCGCAAGGACCCTGCCGACCACAACATGTAACGAGCGCCCCAGCCCCAGCGTACTCGTTACATGATGTGGCGTCCGGCCTCCCTGCCCCAGGCGTGCCGGGCGCCACTTGTTCATCGGAGATGCCGCGAGATGATCGATCTGTCCGCACAGATGAAGCCGACCGTGATGGCGATGGATGCGCATTCCCCGGGTTTCGCGTTGCGCTCGCTCGTGATCGGCCTCATCGCGTTCCTGACCGTCGTCGACCTGTTCGCGACGCAGGCGATCCTGCCCTCGCTCACGCGCCATTACGGCGTCACGCCGGCGGCGATGGGCTTTGCCGTGAACGCCAGCACCTTCGGTATGGCGGCATCCAGCCTCGTCGTTGGCGTCCTCAGCCCACGCATCGAGCGTCGGACCGGCATCCTGCTCAGCCTCCTGCTGCTCGCGATCCCCACGAGCCTGCTGGCGTCCGCGCCTAATCTTGCCGTCTTCACAACCTTGCGGGTCGCGCAGGGCCTGTGCATGGCCGCGGCCTTCGCCCTCACGCTCGCCTATCTCGGCGAACAGTGCAGCGCCATGGATGCCGGCGGCGCGTTTGCCGCCTATATCACTGGAAATGTCGCGAGTAACTTGGTCGGTCGGCTGGTGTCAGCGGCGGTCGTCGACAGCCTCGGCCTCGCCTGGAACTTCTACTTTTTCGCCGCCCTTAATCTGGCCGGTGCGGCACTTGTCTATTTTACCATCAAGCGCGTGCGACCGATGCGCCCGATGATGCCGGTGTCATCGCCGCTGGCAGCGATGATGTCCCATTGGCGCAGACCGCCCCTGCGTGCAGCCTTCGGCATCGGGTTCTGCATCCTGTTCGCATTCATCGGCACTTTCACATTCGTCAACTTCGTGCTGGTCCGGCCGCCGCTCTCGCTCGGGATGATGGACCTCGGCCTGATCTATTTCGTCTTCCTCCCGTCGGTGGTGACGACGTTGCTGGCCGGCAAGGTCGCCTCGCGCCTTGGGACGCGGTCGACAATCTGGGGATCGCTTGTTGTCGCCGGAGCCGGGCTGCCGCTGATGTTGACGTCTCATCTCGGCGCGGTGCTCGCCGGCATGGTTCTGGTCGGAGTCGGGACTTTCTTTGCCCAAGCAGCCACCACGGGCTTCGTCGGTCAGATGGCTACCGACAACCGCGGCGTCGCCAGCGGCACGTATCTCGCCTGCTATTTCTGCGGTGGACTGGTCGGCACGGCCGTGCTGGGCCGGCTGTTCGACGCCTTTGGCTGGCACGCCTGCGTTGCCGGCGTCGGCGCAGCCCTTGCTGCCGCCGCTCTCCTCACCTTCGGCCTGAAGCGCTAGCGCTTGGCAGACAATTCCTGTGGCGGCGGCTCATCATCCGCAATGGCGCGCCAGGCGGCGCCGTCGAGATCGTCGTACTGGCCGCTGCGGAGCGACCAGAGGAAGGCGGCAAGGCCAGCAAGACCGAGCATCAGCGCCAGCGGCACCAGGAAGACGAGTATCTCCATCACATGATCTCCCGCGTGCGGCTGCGGGCCCGCAGCGAGTTCAGCATCACCAGGATCGAGGATCCGCTCATGGCGGCCGCGGCAATCAAGGGCGTCACCACGCCGCTGATCGCGACGGGCACGGCGATCACATTGTACCCGATCGCAAGCCAGAGGTTCTGCCGCATCAGATGCAGCGCGTTTCGCGCGGAATCGATCGCGGCGACGACGGGGCCCAGCGGCCGGCCGAGGAAGACGAGATCGGCGGTGGCCTGGCTGAGATGTGCAGCCGAAATCGGCGACATCGAGACATGCGCGGCCGCGAGCGACGGCGCATCGTTCATGCCGTCGCCGACCATCAGCACCCTGGCGCCGCGCCGCTTCAGCTCCTCGATCCGCGCGATCTTGTCGGCCGGCGTGACGCCGGCGCGCCATTCGGCGATGCCGAGCGCGTGGGCCGCCGCAATCACCGCGGGCTCGCGGTCGCCGGAGAGAATCTCGATGCCGATGTGGCGATCCCTGAGCGCGGCAATCACGGCCTGCGCATCCGGACGCAGGCCCTGCCGCACCGACAGGATGAATTTCTCGTCGTCCCTCCTGAAGGCCACAACGGAGGCTTCGGGATCAAGATCGGCGCCGACGACCAATGCCTCGGCGCCGCAGAAGGACGGACGGCCGAGACGGATCTCGACGCCGTCGACAGTTGCGCGGACGCCCTGCCCCGCCTCTTCAACCGCGCCGACGATCGGCGATGTCGCGCCGGCGGCCTGCGTGACCGCGGCGGCGACGGGATGATGGCTCGACAGCGCGAGCCGGCCGGCGAGCGCAAAAATGTCGGCGGGGATATCGGCCGCATTGGTCACGTCGAGATCGGGCAGCGTCAGCGTGCCGGTCTTGTCGAAGATGACGTGGTCGGCTTCGGCGAGGCGCTCGATGGCATCGCCGGAATTGAGCAGCACGCCGGACTTGAACATCGCACCCGAGGCCACCGTCTGCACGGTCGGAATCGCGAGCCCGAGCGCGCAGGGACAGGTGATGATGAGCACCGCGACGCCGGTGACGATCGCATCATGCCAGCTCGCGCCGAACGCGACCCAGCCAAGGATGGTGATCAGCGCGGTCGCATGCACCACGGGCGCATAGAGCCGCGAGGCGCGGTCGGCGAGCCGCATGTAGCGCGAGCGCGCCTGCAGCGCGTGGTCGAGCAGCCGCGTGATCTCGGCAAGCAGCGTCGCTTCCGACGCCGCCGAGACCCGCACCCGCAGCGCACCGGAAATATTCATCGAGCCCGCATAGACCGGCGTGCCCTGCTCGGCCGTGACATAGAGCGTCTCGCCGGTGATCAGGCTCTGGTCGATCTCGGAACGGCCCTCGATCACGGTGCCGTCGACGGCACAGCGCTCGCCCGGCCGCAGCAGCACGATGTCACCGGGATGGATCGCCGCGACCGGAACCTGCGAGATCTCATCGAGCCCGACGAACTTTGCGGCGGTTTCCGCCTTCAGCGCGGCGAGATTGCCCGCGACCGCACGCGTCCGCCGCCGCATGTTCTGGTCGAGGAAACGGCCGATCAGCAAGAAGGTCAGCAGCATGATCGCCGCGTCGAAATAGGCGTGCTCGGCGTGATGGATGGTCTCGACCACGGACATGCCGAGCGCAAGGCACACGCCGATCGAGATCGGCACGTCCATGTTGGTCGTCTTGTTCGACAGCGCGTGCCAGGCGGAGCGGAAGAACGGCTGGCCGGCATAGGCCGCCGCCGGCAGCGCGATCAGCGCCGACAGCCAGTGGAAGAAGTCGCGCTGCTCCGGCAGCATGTCCGAGACGTTGCCCGACCACACCGGGATCGACAGCATCATCACGTTCATGGTGGCAAACGCGGCAACGCCGAGGCAGCGCAGCAGGAAGCGCGATTCCGCGACCTCGCTCGCCTCTGCACTCTCGGTCTCGTAGGGATAGGCCTTGTAACCGAGCTCCTCGAGGCGATCGATGAAGCGTGCGGGATCGAGCGCGCCCTCTTTCCATTCCAGCGCGACGCGCCGGTCGGTGAGGTTCACGCGCGCCAGCGTGACGTCGGGAATGGCCGAGAGGCCGCGCTCGATCTTGGCCATGCAGCCCGCACAGTGAACGCCCTCGACCGCGAGATCGATGTGCCGGAGGCCGGTGCCCGCGGCGCGGACGTAGTGAGAGAAATCACGTGTCACCTGCATGGCGAGACCTCAGTTCAGGATCACGCGGTTGCGCGACAGGAACACGCGCTCGCCCCTGGCGTCGCCTTCTATGACGAGATCCCACTGGCCAGGCGCGACGGAGGTGGCATTGCCGCGATAGATGCCGATACCGGCCTCCGCGAGCGCGACCGCGAGGTCGGCGCGCTTGTCGGTCGGACGCTCCAGGCGGCCGCCGAACTTCAGCCCGGTCAGCGGCTGGCCGGCGGCGTCGCGCGCTTCGACCTGAAGCACGGCATTGCCGTCGGCGCGTCGCTCGATATGCGCGCTCACCTTCCATCCGCGCGCGGCCTGGTCCTGCGCCGCCGAGATCTCGCGATCGTAGGCGAGGCCCGCGGCATAGGGGCTGTCCACGTCGGTGCCGGGCAGCGTCGCAATCGCGAGCTTCATCATGGTGACATTGACGCCGATCACGACGCCGAAGAAGGCGACCAGCATCAGGAACACCTTGGTTCCGGTCAGCGGCTTGATGGCCATTTCAGTCTCCAGATCCTACATGCGACTCTTACGGCGCGACGAAATTGTCGGTGGTGGTGGCGACCTCGCCGAGCCCGATATCGGTAACGTGGATGCGCACCGGGATCGACTTCTCCGGATTGCTGTCGGCCGGCGCGGTGACGAGCAGCCGCAGCTCGCTGGTCGAATCGCGCGGGATCACGATCATCGGCCTGTCGGGCGTCACGGAATCGACGCCGACGACGTGCGTGGTCAGATTGACCGGGCCGTCCGCGTCGATCGCGACGACGCGGTCATAACCGCTCTTGTTGAGCAGCCGCACCGTATAGGCGTTGCGGATCGAGCCGTCGCTGAGCTTGACCGCGACCGGGTTGCGGTCGTGCAGCACGTTGATGTCGAGCAGAGTGCGGGTCGCCAGCACGTAGAGCATGATGCCGCCGACGGCCGCGATGATCGCACTGTAGGCGACGGTGCGGGCGCGGACGATGCGATAGATCGGCGCCTTGCCTTCCTGGCGCCGCTGGATGTTGATGTCGTTGTCATAGCCGATCAGCCGCTTCGGCCGCCCGATCTTGGTCATGACGTTGTCGCAGGCGTCGATGCAGAGCCCGCACTGGATGCATTCGAGCTGCGGTCCATTGCGGATATCGATGCCGGTCGGGCAGACCGCGACGCATTGATAGCAGTCGACGCAATCGCCGACCGGCTGCCCGAGCGCACGCAGCTCGGCGGCCTTCTTCACCGAGGTGCGCTTCTCGCCGCGATCGTAACGGTAGGTGACGTTGAGCGCCCATTCGTCGGTGAGCGCGGCCTGGATGCGCGGCCAGGGGCACATATAGGTGCAGACCTGCTCGCGCATGAAGCCGGCGAGCAAATAGGTCGTCGCCGTGAGGATGCCGATCCAGATATAGGCGATCATCGGCGCCTGAAAGGTCAGGAGCTCCTTCACCAGCGTCGGGGCGTCGTTGAAATAGAGCACCCACGCGCCGCCGGTCCACCAGGCGATCATCAGCCAGATCGCATGCTTGAACGCGATCTCCGAGACGCGCCTGAGCGTCAGCCCGCCGCCAGACTTGTCCTTGCGCATCCGCTCGCGGCGGTCGCCTTCGACGAAGCGCTCGACGGCGTAGAACAAATCGGTCCAGACCGTCTGCGGGCAGAGATAGCCGCACCAGATGCGGCCGCCGACCGAGTTCATCAGGAACAGCGCCACCGCGGCGACGATCAGCAGGCCCGTGAAGTAGTAGATCTCCTGCGGCCACAGCTCGATGAAGAAGAAGTAGAAGCGGCTGTTGGGAAGATCGATCAGCACCGCCTGGCTCGGGGCGCCAAGGCCGCGGTTCCAGCGCACGAAGGGCAGGAAATAATAGACGCCGAGGCAGAACGCCATCAGGCCCCATTTGATCCGGCGGAAGGTGCCGGAGATGCTCTGGGGATACACCTTCTTCTGGGCCACATAGAGCGGTCCGTTGTCGTCGTCCGATGTGAGCTCGTTCGGGTTCACGGTCTTGTTCATCGCTTGAGGCGTCTCGAAAAGGTGCGATTAAACCTAGCCCCGGCGCCGCCGCGTCGATTGATCCAGCTCAAGCAGGGGCATTTTTGTTCACGCGGTTGCGTGGCCTAAGTCCGAGATGAGACTCGACTGGTCCCCCGAAGAAGGTGCGTTCCCTCCCCCCTTGCGGGGGAGGGAGCGCGCACAAAGGACAAGCTCCTCACCACTTCTACTTGCCGCCGCCCAGCGAGTGGACGTAGACCGCCATCGCCTTGATGGTGGAGGGATCGAGCCGTCCTTCCCAGGCCGGCATGACGCCCGCGCGGCCCTGGCTGATCGTCTCGATCAGGGTCGCCTCGTCCGAGCCATAGAGCCAGATCTTGTCGGTCAGATTGGGCGCGCCGAGCTCCGGGTTACCCTTGCCGCCATCGCCATGGCAGGCGACGCAATTGTCCGCGAAGATCTTCTCGCCCTTGGCGGCGTCAAAACCCTTTCGGGTCGGGAGGCCCGACAGCCAGCGGACATAATTGGCGACCGTGACGATCTCGTCCGGCTTCAGCACGCCGTCCTTGCCGAAGGCGAGCATCTGGCCCTCATGGGTCTTGGCATGGCCGGAGCGCGCGCCGAACTGGATGGTCTGCATGATCTGGTCGAGCGTGCCGCCCCACAGCCAGTCGTCGTCGTTCAGGTTCGGAAAGCCCTTGGCGCCGGCGCCGCCCGAGCCGTGACACGGCGCGCAATTGTCGCCGAACACGGTCTTGCCCTTGGCTCGCGCGAGCGCCAGCAAGGCCGGGTCCTTCTCGATGTCGGCGAGCGAGGCCGCGCCGAGGGCGGCCATCTTTTCACCCCGGATCTTCTCGAGATTGGCAAGCTCGACCGCGACGTCGGCGCGCGAGGAGTAGCCGAACAGGCCCGTCGTATTGCTCGCGATCAGCGGCCAGGCCGGATAGACGATCCAGTAGCCGATCGCCCAGACGATGGTGAGGTAGAAGGAGATCACCCACCAGCGCGGCAGCGGCGTGTTGAGCTCCTTGATGCCGTCCCATTCATGTCCGGTCGTGGACTTGCCGGTGACGGAATCGAATTCGCCATGATGATCGGTCATGATCTCTCACTCCTCCCGCAGCGGCAGGCTGGCCGCTTCGTCGAACGCGGCCTTGTTGCGGGGCCAAAACGCGTAGGCGATGATCGCGAGAAAGATCGCGACGAAGACCGGCGTCCAGATGGTGGTCACGAGACTGGATGCGAGATTGTCGAGTGTCAGGATGGCTTTCATCGGTGATGCCTTCTCAGCGAAGATTGGCTTTCTCGTTGTACAGCTTGAAGTCGACCAGGGTGCCGAGCATCTGCAGGTACGCGATCAGCGCGTCCATCTCGGTCGGCGTTCCCGTCTTGCCGTCGAAATTGCGCACGGCC
Source organism: Bradyrhizobium sp. CCGUVB14 (assembly GCF_024199935.1). Classification (NCBI taxonomy): domain Bacteria; kingdom Pseudomonadati; phylum Pseudomonadota; class Alphaproteobacteria; order Hyphomicrobiales; family Nitrobacteraceae; genus Bradyrhizobium; species Bradyrhizobium sp. CCGUVB14. Next base: position 3,410,145 of record NZ_JANADS010000001.1, on the reverse strand, counting down.
GCCTTGGCGTAGCGCTTGGCGAAGGCATCGGTGCCGGCATTGTCCGGATCGGCCTGGGCCTTCATGTCGGCGGCCGCGTTGGCGATCTGGTCGTCGGTGTAGGGAACGCCGACGGCCCGCAGCGTACGCATGTGGTCGGCGATCGTCGCGGGATCCACCTCGGTCGAGCTCAGGAACGGATAACCCGGCATCACCGACTGCGGCACGATCGCGCGCGGATTGGTCAGATGGGTGACGTGCCAGTCGTCGGAATATTTCGCGCCGACACGGGCGAGATCGGGACCGGTGCGCTTCGAGCCCCACTGGAACGGGTGGTCGAACATGCTCTCGGCGGCGAGCGAGAAGTGGCCGTAGCGCTCGACCTCGTCGCGCAAGGGACGGATCATCTGCGAATGACAGAGATAGCAGCCCTCGCGGACATAGACGTTGCGCCCCGCCAGCTCCAGCGGCGTGTAGGGCCTGACACCGTCGACCACCTCGATCGTGCTCTTGAGGTAGAACAGCGGCGTGATCTCGACGAGACCACCGATCGCGATCACCAGCAGAATGCCGACGATCAGGATGATGGAGTTCTTTTCGAAGATTTGGTGGCGTGTCCAGAACGACATGGAAAGCTCCTCATTCCGCCGGCTGAAGAGCGACGGGCATCTGGACTTCCTGCTCGCCGACGCGAACCGTCATCCAGAGATTGTAGGCCATGATCAGCGCGCCGATCAGGAACAGACCGCCGCCGGCGGCGCGAATGACGTAGAAGGGGTGCATCGCCTCGACGCTCTCGATGAAGGAATATTCGAGGAAACCGAGCGAGGTGTAGGCGCGCCACATCAGGCCCTGCAGGATGCCGGACACCCACATCGCCGAGATGTAGAGAACGATGCCGAGCGTCGCGATCCAGAAGTGCCAGTTGACGAGCTTCAGGCTGTAGAGCCCCTTGCGATTCCAGACCCACGGAACCAGGCAGTACAGCGCACCGAAAGAGACGAAGCCGACCCAGCCGAGCGCGCCGGAATGCACGTGGCCGATGGTCCAGTCGGTGTAGTGGCTGAGCGAGTTGACCACCTTGATCGACATCATCGGACCTTCGAAGGTCGACATGCCGTAGAAGGCGACGGAGACGACGAGCATGCGCAGCACGGGATCGGTGCGCAGCTTGTCCCAGGCGCCCGACAGCGTCATCAGGCCGTTGATCATGCCGCCCCATGACGGCATCCACAGCATGATCGAGAAGGTCATGCCGAGCGTCTGCGTCCAGTCCGGCAATGCCGTGTAGTGCAGATGGTGCGGGCCGGCCCAGATGTAGAGGAAGATCAGCGCCCAGAAGTGGATGATCGAGAGCCGGTAGGAATAGATCGGCCGCTCCGCGCGCTTCGGAATGAAGTAGTACATGATGGCGAGGAAGCCGGCGGTCAGGAAGAAGCCGACCGCGTTATGGCCGTACCACCACTGGAACATGGCGTCCTGGATGCCACCCCACGCGACATAGGATTTGGAGCCGAAGAACGACACCGGCAGCGCGGGGTTGTTGCCGAGATGGAGAACCGCGATCGTCACGATGAAGGCGAGATAGAACCAGTTCGCAACGAAGATGTGCGGTTCCTTGCGCTTCATGATCGTGCCGAGGAAGACCAGCAGATACGTGACCCAGACGATGGTCAGCCAGAGATCGGCGTACCATTCCGGCTCGGCATATTCCTTCGACTGGGTGACGCCGAGCAGATAGCCCGTGCCCGCGACGAGGATGAAGTAATTGTAGCCGAGCACGACGAACCAGGGCGCGAGATCGCCGGCCAGCCGCGCGCGACAGGACTTCTGCACGACGTAGAGCGAGGTGCCGACCAGCACGTTGCCGCCGAAGGCGAAGATCACGGCGGAGGTGTGCAGCGGCCGCAACCGGCCGAATTGAATCCAGGGCAGATCGAAGTTCAGCGCGGGCCAGGCCAGCTGCGAGGCAATGATGAGGCCGACCAGAAAGCCCGCGATACCCCAGACCATCGCCATGACGGCGGTGAACTTGATCGGGCCCATATTGTAGTTGGGACGGCCGTTGATCTCCGCGGGCGGCAGCGCCGCCGGGCGATCGTAGTAGCGGTTGATGATGAAGAACACCGCGGCCAGGCTCGCGGCGGCGCTGAGACCGGCGTGGAAGGCGAATGGCGCGTCGAGCGCCTTGGCCGAGGCGACCAGGCACAGGAAGGCGAAGACCGCGAAGACGAGCGCCAGGCCGGCTTCGCCTGTCGTCATGGTTTTGGTGATGGTGGGCTGGGGCATCGCGGATTCTCTCTGAAAGAACACGCCGCCAGAAACCACATTCACCCTCGCGGGGAATTGATTGAAATCAAGACTTGCGGTTCAGTTCTTCATATCCGAGGGGCAATTTTTGGGAGTGTCCCGCGTTTTGCGGCGCGGCCAGTGACAGTGCCCTCTCCCCTTGCGGGAGAGGGCAGCGAGGACAGTGCGGCAGGCTCGCTTGGGTGAGGGGTGTGCTGCTCAGAAGCAGTCTCTCCGAGGATAGAGACCCCTCATCCGGCGCTTCGCGCCACCTTCTCCCGCAAGGGGAGAAGGAAGGAAGAAGTCACTCGCTCGCGGTCGCCTTCAGCGCTGCGATGACATCCTCGCGCGCGATGATTCCGACCAGTTTTTGCGTGCCGTCGAGCACGATGATGCTGCGGATGCGATGCTCGACCATGATCTGGAGGACGCGCGTCAGGCGCGTGTCGGGGCTGACATAGATGAACTCGGGCGTCATGACGTCGCCGACCTTGCGGCTCATCAGGTCGTGATAGCGCGGCAGCATCTGGCTCGGCGTGAAGGCAAAGCACTTCAGGATGTCGAATTTGGTGACGATGCCGACGATTTGCCCGTCGTCCTCGACCGGATAGGAGTTGAAATCGTCCCGCTCGAACATCTCGCTGAGCGCGAGCAGATCATGGTCGCGCTGCACCGTCCTGACGTTCCGGGTCATGTAGCCGCTGGCGGTCTGCTCAAGGAATTTGTACACGGCGCGTCCTCATCGATTGTGGCTGTGTTCGAGGCCGTCAATGCGACAGCAGCACGCAGCGTGCGGTTTGCGTGACCAGAGATTGAGTGACGCCGCCGAGAATCAGCTCGCGGAAGCGGGAATGACCGTATGCGCCTGCGACGATCAGGCCGGCACCGACATCGCCGGCAACCCGCTCCAATTGCACGGCAGCGGTTTCGTTCCCCGTGGCTTCGGGGACGCGCGCTGTCGCGGTGACGCCGTGGCGGGCAAGCCAGGCGGCAACATCGCCAACACGCGCCATCGCTGCCGACCGGTCGTCGCCCTCTTCCGGAATCTCGACGATAGCGACGTCCTTCGCCTTGCGCAGCAACGGCAGCGCATCGGCCACCGCCCGCCGCGACTCGGGCGTGTCCTTCCAGGCCACCAGCACGCTGCGCAGATCGAGCCAGTCGATCCGGTCGGGCACGAACAGCAGCGGCCGGCCGGCCTGCATCACCAGATCCCTCGGGCTTACCAGCGAAAAGGCATCGGAGAAGACCGGGCTCTGCCCGCCGCTGACGATGATGTCGGCACAGCGCGCCTGCGCCAGGACGTATCGTGCCGGAAAATCCGTGGCGCTGCGCCATTCGACGCGCGCACCGCGAGTGCTGGTCGCGCCGCGGAATTCCGCCTCCAGATCGGCCAGGCACCGCTTGACGGAATCCTCCTCCTCATCGAGCAGGCGCTGGGCCTCGGCACCATCGGTGAAAAAAAGCGGCGGCGCGAACTTTGCCGCGGCGACCCCGACGAGCGCGGCCTCGAATCGTTCGGCGAGCTCGCCTGCGACCCGAAGGCGCGGCTCGTTCGGCTGATCGAGCGCGAGGCTGACCATCACGGTGGCATATGTCATGGGGCGTCTCCGAACCAATCGATTGGCGCGAAATCTAGCCTCGCCGGCGCGGAGCAAGATGAGATAGATCAAATCGCCCCACGCGATTCAGCGGCAAATCCGTCAATGGAATCAGACATCCGAACTTGCTTCGGAGCCGCCCTTGGGCGAAATTGTCGAGACGTTCGCAACACCTCGTCACGCAACAGAATGGAGCCCTTGCTTGTCGCCGACCCGCGTGACGCATCCGCCAGACGATCATCGCGGCGAGCATTTCCGGGTCCGGATCGAGGGGTTCGGCGTTGGGACCTGGGATCTCGACCTCACGACGCGCGAGCTGGAATGGTCGGAAACCGCGCGGATGCTGCTCGGCGTCGAGCGCGGCAGACCTGCGAGCTACGACCTGTTCCTGTCGCGCCTTGCGCCCGACGACCGCGCGCGCGTCGAGACCGCGATCAAACAGGTCTCCGAGCATGGCGGCGGCTTCGACGTCTCTTTCAGGATCGCCGGCACCTCCGACCGGGGCCAATGGATCAGGGCCCGCGCCGGCCTGATCAGGGATGAGGCCGGCCTCGCACGCCATCTCAGCGGCATCCTCCTCGACATCGACGAGGAGAAGCAGGTCGAGGAAGCGCTACGCACGCGCGAGACCCACCTCCGCTCCATCCTGCATACCATTCCCGACGCCATGATCGTCATCGACGGTCGCGGCATCATGCAGCTGTTCTCGACCGCCGCCGAGCGCCTGTTCGGCTGGTCCGAGCAGGAGGCGATCGGCCAGAACGTCAGCATCCTGATGCCGGAGCCGGACCGCACCCGCCACGACAGCTACATCGCGCGTTATCGCTCCACCAACGATCCGCACATCATCGGCATCGGCCGCATCGTCACCGGCAAACGTCGCGACGGCACCACCTTCCCGATGCACCTGTCGATCGGCGAGATGCAGTCCGGCGGCGAACCCTATTTCACCGGCTTCGTCCGCGACCTCACCGAGCATCAGAAGACCCAGGCACGGCTGCAGGAATTGCAGTCCGAACTCGTCCACGTCTCGCGGCTGACGGCGATGGGCGAGATGGCCTCCGCGCTCGCCCACGAGATCAACCAGCCCTTGGCGGCGATCAGCAATTACATGAAGGGATCGCGGCGGCTGCTCGCCGGCAGCACCGATCCCAACACTGCGAAGATCGAGAGCGCGCTGGACCGCGCCTCGGAACAGGCGCTGCGCGCCGGCCAGATCATCCGTCGCCTGCGCGACTTCGTCTCCCGCGGCGAATCCGAGAAGCGGGTCGAGAGCCTGTCGAAGCTGATCGAGGAAGCCGGCGCGCTCGGCCTTGCCGGCGCGCGCGAGCAGAGCGTGCAGCTGCGCTTCAATCTCGATCCCGGCGCCGACCTCGTGCTCGCCGACCGGGTGCAGATCCAGCAGGTGCTGGTCAATCTGTTCCGCAACGCGCTGGAAGCGATGGCGCAGTCGTCGCGGCGCGAACTCGTTGTGACGAACAAGCGCATCGATGACGACATGATCGAGGTCGAGGTGTCGGACTCCGGCTCCGGCTTCCAGGACGACGTCATTCCAAACCTGTTTCAGACCTTCTTCACCACCAAAGAGACCGGCATGGGCGTGGGATTGTCGATCAGCCGCTCGATCATCGAAGCTCACGGCGGCCGCATGGTGGCCGAGAGCAACGCATCGGGCGGCGCGACATTCCGCTTCACCCTGCCGGCAGCCGACGAGACCTGAGCCATGACGACCAAGGGACATGTTTACGTCATCGACGACGACGAGGCGATGCGGGACTCGCTGAACTTCCTGCTGGACTCGTCCGGCTTCGGCGTCACGCTGTTCGACAACGCGCAAAGCTTTCTCGACGCCCTGCCCGGTCTCGCCTTCGGCTGCGTCGTCTCCGACATCAGGATGCCGGGCCTCGACGGGATCGAGCTGCTGAAGCGGATGAAGGCACAGAGCTCGCCGTTTCCGATCCTGATCATGACCGGCCACGGCGACGTGCCGCTGGCCGTCGAGGCGATGAAGTTAGGGGCCGTCGACTTCCTGGAAAAACCGTTCGAGGACGACCGTCTCACCACCATGATCGAGACCGCGATCCGCCAGGCGGAGCCTGCCGCCAAGAACGAGGCCATTGCCCACGACATCGCCGCCCGCGTCGCCTCGCTGAGTCCCCGGGAGCGACAGGTCATGGAAGGGCTGGTCGCCGGCCTCTCCAACAAGCTGATCGCCCGCGACTACGACATCAGCCCGCGCACCATCGAGGTGTACCGCGCCAATGTCATGACCAAGATGCAGGCGGGCAGCCTGTCGGAGCTGGTGCGGCTGGCGATGCGCGCCGGCATGCTGAAGGATTGAGGCAAACCGGCTTGAGACAGGCCCGGTTGAGCTAAGTCAAAACGGAAGGGTCCAGCTGTGCTAGCCAGGTGGGATGATCGAGATCGTCTCGCACCAGCAGCGGCCAATGGCATCATCCGCACAGCCTATCGTCTACGTGGTCGACGATGACGACGCCGTGCTGGGATCGCTGCGCTTCCTGCTGGAAACCGACGGCTTTGCGGTGCGGACCTTCCGGAACGCCACCGCGCTGCTCAACGCGACGAACCCGCCCGGCGCCGACTGCTACGTCATCGATTACAAGATGCCCGATATCAACGGCATCGAGCTGGCCGGCCGCTTGCGCCAGTCCGACGGCGACACCCCGGTGATCCTGATCACCGGCTATCCCGACGGCAACATCTCGGCCCGCGCCGCGGCCGCAGGCGTGAAAGACGTGATTTTGAAGCCGCTTCTCGACGAGAACCTGGTCAAACGCATCCGCCATGCCATCCAGAACAGACGCGGAAACTAGGCATGGCCTCAGAACGCGCTCCTGTACTGCGAAAGCTCGCTGTGAGGACCGTAAATCCACATCGGCTCGCCGCACTCGCTTGGGCCGTGATCGGTCGTGCAGGCCGCGCTCCACGGCGGAGCTGCGATCTGGCGGCCTTCGATCGGATTTGAATACAATCGGCCGGCGACAGTGTCGACTCGCGGCCGGGCTGTCCCTGCCGTGGCCAGCGACGGCAGCAACAACAAGGCGACCAGAAGTGGGATAAATCTCGCTGTCATCGGGCATCTCCGCTGGCGTGAACGCTTCCGATGACATGACTTGCCCTGGAGACCAGATATTTCCCGGACACCGAAGTGTGAAGATCGGGGTATCCCGGCTCTGCGGCGGCCCCGACCTACGGGATTCTACGTAAGGGGCTCCCCTTAAGATATCTCGCGAAATTTTCGAAGCACCCGATACCGCGTACCAAGGCGTCATCACAACGGAGATGGCGCAGATGCTGACCGAGACGCTCAACACCCAGGCGATCAACACGCAAGTTCGTGGCAAGATCGCCCCTGCCCGTCCCGCGTCCGACCAATTCGGTGCGATCACCGGTCATGTCGGCCTGGTCGCTACCGAGTTCTGCTACCGCAAGGACGAGGAGATCTACGGCGAGGACGAGCCGGCGGAATATGTCTACCAGGTCGTCTCCGGCGCGGTCCGCACCTACAAGCTGCTCTCCGACGGCCGCCGCCAGATCGGCGCCTTCCACCTTCCCGGCGACGTGTTCGGCCTTGAATCCGGTGCCAGCCATCGCCTCGCCGCCGAAGCCATCATCGACACCAATGTGCGCCTGGTGAAGCGGGCGAGCCTCGAGAAGGCCGCCGGCACCGACGTGCAGGTTGCCCGCAAGCTCTGGGCCATGACGGCCGGCGAGTTGCGCCATGCCGAAGACCACATGCTGCTGCTCGGCCGCAAGACCGCGATGGAGCGGGTTGCGACCTTCCTGCTGGAAATGGATCGTCGCCTGGCCGTTGCCGGCATGATGGCGCTGCCGATGTGCCGCCGCGACATCGGCGACTATCTCGGCCTGACGCTCGAAACCGTGTCGCGCGCGCTGTCGCAGCTTCACGCCCAGGGCATCTTGGGATTTTCCGGCGCCCGCCAGATCGTGCTGCGCAACCGCCAGCGCCTGCACAATCTCGACGCCTGATCGTCTTCTCTTCCCCCACTGATGGCCGGCTGATCGCGTTCAGCCGGCCATTTCTTTGGCCGCGATGCCCGTGCGCCGGGTCTCCGGCATCACGAACAGGATCAGCAACAGCCCTGCCGCCGCGATGCTCGCCAGCCCGAAGAACGCGGTGGCATTACCGAACTGGTCGCTGACATAGCCGCCGAGCGCGGTGCTCAAGGACGCGCCGATGCCGGTTGCCGTGCCGACGATGCCCTGCGCCAGATTGAAGTGCCCGCTGCCGAAGGCGACGTCGGCCACGATCAGCGGGATCATCACCGCAAACACCGCCGCGGTGAAACCGTCGAACACCTGCACCAGCACCAGCAGATAGGGATCGCGCACGGTCGCGAACAGCAGGCCGCGGATCGTCAGCGCGCCGAACCCGATCAGCAGCAGCGGCCGCCGGCCCCAGAGCTGCGCCTTGCGCCCGACCGTCGGCGACAACAACGCGACGATCGCCTGGGGCACGACAATGCAGAAGGCAACGAGCACCGTCGCCCATTGACTCGACCGCGCCGTCACCGCGCTCGCCATCAGCGGCATCATCGAGGCGTTGGCGAGCTGCAACAGCAGGACGCTGAGCGCGAAGACGATCAGCGGCTTCTGCCGGATCAGATGCCAGATATTGGTGTCGCCCGGAACCGGCGCCTCACGCGGCATCTCGCCGTGGCAGCGCGCGATATCGACTTCCTCCTCGCGAATGCGCGACAGCGCGATCAGCGTCGGGATCGCGAGCAGGAAGGTGACGAGGAACACCGATCGGCTGGAGAGAAGATATCCGGCGGTCCCCATCACCGCGGCGGCGACGCCGTTGCCGAGCGAGGCAAAGCGCGCGTTGCGGCCGAGCCGCTCGCCGATCTTGAGTGGACCGACCAGACCAAGGCTGATCGCCGCGATCGCAGGCCCCAGCACGCAGCTCGCCGCGGCGTGCAGCGTGGCGGCGGCCACCACGACGGGAAAGATCGGCATCGCCGCATAGGCGAGCGCACAGCAGCCGATGGTCACGATCGCGAGCGCCGCGACCAGCCGCTCGGATTTCGCGGCATCGATGATGGCGCCGCCCGGCATCTGCCCGATCAGCGCGACGATGCCGCCGATCGACAGCACGAAGCCGATCTCGACCTGCGTCCATTTCTGCGTGGTCAGGTAGACGGCGATGAAGGGCCCGAAACCGGTCTGCACGTCGGCGAGGAAGAAGATGAACCAGTCAAGGCCGCGCAGGCTCCGGCGCGACGGCTCTGGAATGGCCGCAACGACGGGTGCGGCGACGTTGTCGTGTTCAACGCGTCCCTCGCGATCTGCATGGTTCGGCTTCCTGGACAACAGCACAGGTGGTCAGCCCTCCCCCCTCCTCATTGGATGGCTTGCAGCGGCTGAAGGCTGCCGGACGCGCCGAGCACGACCATCGGCGTGTCCTCCTTGTATTCCGGCGCGGCCGCGACCTGCGCCTTGGTCAATTCCAGCGTAATGCTGTCCTTCTTGTTGACGATCTTGCCGAACCGCATCGCGTTCCAATCCACCACGATCTTGCGGCTGCCGACGCCGAGGAAGCCGCCGAAGTCGATCACGGCGGCGCGCACATGGCCGGTGAGATCGACGATGACGTCGACGATATGGCCCATGTCCTCATCCGCAGCACTGCGCACGTCACGGCCGAGCACGCCGTGGGCGTCGCTGGCGCCGATGATCGTCACCGACGGCGGCGGCGCCGCATCCTTCGGCGTGACGGGCACCACCGAAGCCGGCGGCTGCGCCGTCGGCGGTGCATTCGCCTCGGTCGCGGCCGCGGGCGGGTCTTCCGCGGCGCGCGATACCGCAACCGTCAATCCCGCGACGATCGCGGCGCTCAAGGCCAACCATCCGGCGCTACGCATGAACCCTCCTTGCCGCGGCTCCCTAGCGCGCCAGCACGATCGACACCTGGATCTGGCCGCGCGTGCGCAACACTTCCAGCGCCACGTCGTGACCGTGGCGGATAACCCGCAGATCGACGCTGGACTCCCCGAGTTGCAGATCGTGCAGGATGACCTCGTTCAGGAACGGCGGCAGATGCGGATTGCGCAGGCGTATCTCGCCGCGCGCGACATCGAACTCGATGCCGAGCGCCGCCTCCAGCAGCGTGAACGGCGTTGCGCTGGCCCAGGCCTGCGGGGCGCAGGCGACCGGATACAGCGTCGGGCCGCGCCGCTTCTCGCGGCGGAAGCCGCAGAACAGCTCCGGCAGCCGTCGCAAATCCATATAGGTTGCGGCATCGAACAGGCCTTTGAACACATGTGCGACCGAGTGCTTGAGCCCGTAATAGGCGAGCCCAAGCGCGATCAGCGCATTGTCGTGCGGCCAGATCGATCCGTCGTGATAGGACATCGGGTTGTAGCGCACCTCACCGCGCGCGACGGTGCGAATGCCCCAGCCCGAGAAGAAGTGCGGCCGCATCAGATCGGCAGCCACAAGACGGGCGCGGTCCTCGCGGATCATGCCGCTGAACAGCACCTGCCCGGCATTCGAGGTGCGGACCTCGCATCGCCGCTTCTTGCCGTCGAGCGCAAGCGCGTAGGTGCCAAGCTCCTCGCACCAGAACGCCTCCTCGAAACGCTCGGCGAGCGCCTTGGCCTCCGCCTCGAGCTTCCCGGCGATATCAGGCTTGCCGAGCCGCAGCGCGCAACGCGCGGCGAGCTGCTTTGCGGCGTAGACATAGCCCTGGACTTCTGCGAGCGCGATGTTGCCCTCCGCGAGCTTGCCGTCGGCATGGAAGATCGCGTCGAAAGAATCCTTCCAGCCCTGGTTGGCGAGCCCCTTCTCGGTCGCGCGCTGGTATTCGACAAAGCCGTCCTGGTCGGGGTCGCCGGGGCCGTCGATCCAGGCGAGCCCGGCCTCGATCGCAGGCCACAGCTCGGTCAACGTCTTCTCGTCGCCGGTGCGCTCGAAATAACGTCCGGCGAGCAGGACGAACAAGGCGGTCGAATCCACGCTGCCGTAATATTGCGAGAACGGCACCTCGCGCAGCGCCGCCATCTCGCCGCCGCGCATCTCGTGCAGGATCTTTCCCGGCGCAGCATCGGCGAGCGGATCGACGGCCTTGGCCTGGAAATGCGCCAGCCGCCGCAGCACGCCCTTGGCCACCCGCGGATCGACCCACAGCATCTGCAGCGCCGTGATCAATCCATCGCGGCCGAACGTCGTCGAATACCAGGGAATGCCGGCATAGGGGTAACGCCCTTGCGGCGTCTCCGTCATCAGCATGTTGAGGTCGGCCATGGCCTGGCACAGCACCTCGTTGAAGATGTTGTTGGATGTCTCGATGCTGGCCGCGCCGACCGTCGACTGCCGCATCTCGCGGCGATGCGCCAGCAGACCCCTGAAGAAACGCGCCGGCTTCTCCGCGATCGGACGGTTGCAGGACACGGCGACGAACAGCGACTTGGACTCATGCGGATCCAGCTCGAGCTGCCAGGTCGCCGCATTGACCGAGAGCCGTGTCGGACGCGGATCGAAATGGAGCCCCGTGGTCCGCTCGGCTTCGTCGAGACCGCGATATTCGAACAGGACGTCGGTCGGCCCGAGCAGCTTGCTGGTGCCGGTGCCGCGGCGCGGCCGCCGCTCGCCGCGCACCTCGAACAGATCGGCAAAATCGTTATCGAACAGCAGCGTCAGCTCGAAACTGGCGCGCTGCTCGCCGTGGTTCTGCAGCCCGATGCGCTGATACGCCGTGCCGCGCCACAGGAAGATCGTGCGCACGATGTGCAGCAGGTCCTTTTGCAGGACAATGCGACCCTGGCGATAGATGTCGGGATTCGTCAGGTCGACCGTCAATCCCGAATTGTCGTCGCGCAGGTTCGAGCCGAGCAGGAGCGGCTGGAGATCGTCGAGCACGAGCTCCAGTCGCGCCAGATAGCGCGTGTCATGGTTGAACAGGCCATCCGGCCCGCCGGCCGACGCGCCGATGTCGCCATGGCTGTCCAGCACGATGAATGTATCGTCGTGCTTGAGCGAGCGACGGGGCCGCGCGGCAGGCCCCGTCATCGGAATGTAGAACGCTTGCTCCGCGACGGTCTCCATCGTCTGCGATGCCGGGACGATCTTGGTTGCGGCTTCGGCTGCCATGAGCTGCTCCCCTGCGGCCTGTGTTTCGAACGCGACCAACGCAAACGCAACTGTTGGGTTTACGCGGCGAACTTCGCGAGCCGGCTCATTTCCTGCGTCACCAGTTCACGGTACGGACCGTGGCCCTGCATCAGCCGGTCGGGCGCGCCGTCTTCGATGATCTTGCCGTGCTTGAGCACGATCACCCGGTCGAAATTGCGCAGCGTCGCAAGGCGATGCGCGATCGCGATCACGGTGCGGCCCCGCATCAGGCGCGCCAGCGCCTCGCGGATTGCCTCCTCCGACTCGCTGTCGAGCGCCGCAGTCGCCTCGTCGAGCAGCAGGATCGGCGCGTCCTTGACGAAGGCGCGCGCGATCGCGATACGCTGGCGCTGGCCGCCGGACATCTTCACACCGCGGTCGCCGACCATGGTGTCGAGCCCGTCCGGCAGGCTGTCGATGAAATCGCAACGCGCGGCAATCGCCGCCCGCAGCACCTCGTCGTCGGTTGCGTTCGGCCGACCGTAGCGGATGTTCTCGCGGATCGAGCGGTGGAACAGGGAAATGTCCTGCGGCACCACCGAGATCGCCTCGCGCAGACTCTGCTGCGTCACCATGGCAATGTCCTGGCCGTCGACGGTCACACTGCCCTCGTCCACATCGTAGAAACGTTGCAGCAGCGTGAAAAGGGTCGACTTGCCGCCGCCGGATTGGCCCACCAGGCCGACGCGCTGGCCGGGCTGCAGCCGCAGGCTGAAGCGTTCGAAGATCTTCTCCGCGCCGGGATAGCCGAAGGTGACATTGTTGTACGCGATCGCAGCGCCGCTCTTGACCAGCGGCTCCGCCTCGGGGTGATCCTTCAGTTCATGCGGCGTCAGCAGCGTGGCGATCGCCTCGGTCAGGCGCGCGACATGTTGCGTGACGTCGACCAGCGCCACCGCGAGATCGCGCGTCGCGCTCAGGATGGAAATGCCGAGGGTGCAGACCAGCACGACGTCGCCGGTGGTCGCCTCACCCTGTTGCCAGAGCGTGACCGCCCAGGCCATCAGCGCGACGGTCAGAAGCACGGTCACGGCTGCGTGGAACAACCGCAGCTTCTCCAGATAACGCAGGCTGCGCCCGCGCGCATTGACTTCCCGGTTCACTGTGGCATCGAACCGCTCATGCTCGTGGCCGATGCCGCAGAAGGCGCGCACCAGCGGCATGTTGCTGATGACGTCGATCATCTCGCCATCGACGGCGGCCGCCTTGTCGGCGAAGTCGTCATGCAAAGGTTTGCCGGCCGCGGCCAGACGGAACATGGCGATCACCATGCCGCCGGCGATCACGATCAGGCCCGCGGCCATATAAGGGCTCACGGTTCCAATCAGCATGATTGCCGCAATTGTGGCAATGCACGGCGGCAACACATTCCAGACGAACATGTTCTCGACGGTGAACACCGCATTGGATGTGGCGGTAATGCGGCTGGTCAGCATGCCTGGCATGCGGTCCGAGAAGTAGCTCGGCGCGTGTCCGGTCAGATGACGAAATATGTCACGGCGTAGATCACCCGTGACACGCACGAAGGTGAAGCTCGCTGTCCAACTCGCGATCCGCCACAGGAAGTTGTCGGCGGCGATCAGCGACATGAGCAGAATGAATGCCAGCCATACGCTTCCGCCATGAGAGGTTCCCGCGGACAAGGCGTCGACAAGCGATTTGACGCCATACTGCGTGCCTACCGAGCAGGCAACTGCTGCAACGACGGCGCCAAGGATCACCAGATGTGACGCCAATCGACGCCGTAGATAGCGCAAGACAAAGGCAAATGGCCTGCGCGCATATCCAGAGAGATGATCCATTCGCTGCGACCCCGTCGTGATGGTTTCAATTTTTCTCTTAGCCGATTGAACATCGACCGCTTCGCCTCGGTTCCCGGGCGAAACCATCACGACATGCGGATGCGGACGATGTGAGATGAGGTGATGGCATCATCGCGGCCACGCTGCAGTGTGTCGAAGAAGTAACGTTCGGGAGAAGGAACTTCGCAAATGCGAGAACGTTCCCTCCCCGGCATGCCGGTGCCGAACTCGGTAGGGGCTTAAACTTCCATGATCGCACAAAGGAGATGGTGAGATGCGCATCGCGCAGGTAGCTCCGTTGACGGAGGCTGTTCCACCCAAGCTGTATGGCGGCACCGAGCGGGTGGTGCATTGGTTGACGGAAGAGTTGGTTGCCCTTGGTCACGACGTCACGCTGTTCGCCAGCGGCGACTCGCAGACGTCGGCGAAGCTGGACGCATTATGGCCGCGGGCGCTTCGCCTCGACGGTTCCGTGCGCGATCCCAATGCCCTGCACATGGTGCTCCTGGAACGCGTGCGGCAAAAATGTGACGACGAGGAGTTCGACTTCCTCCACTTCCATCTCGACTATTATCCGTGGTCGCTGTTCCACCGGCAGCCGACGCCTTTCGTCACCACGCTGCATGGCCGGCTCGATCTGCCGGAGCATCAGCCTGTCTTCAACACATTCTCCAAAATGCCTGTCATCTCGATCTCGAACGCTCAGCGCCGGCCGGTGCCGCAGGCGAACTGGGTGACGACGATCCACCACGGCCTGCCGGAGACCCTGCTGACGCCGAAGCCGGCGAAGCAGGAATATCTCGCCGTGCTCGGCCGCATCGCGCCGGAGAAGGGCGTCGATCGCGCCATCAAGATCGCGATGCATTGCGGTATCCCGCTGAAGATCGCGGCCAAGGTCGATCGCGCCGATCAGGACTATTACGACGAGCTGATCAAGCCGATGATCGTCAACAACCCGCTGGTGGATTTCATCGGCGAGATCAGCGATCACGAGAAGTCCGATTTCCTCAGCGGCGCGCTCGGCCTGCTGCTGCCGATCGACTGGCCGGAACCGTTCGGCCTCGTCATGATCGAGGCCATGGCCTGCGGCACGCCGGTGGTCGCTTTCAACCGAGGCTCGGTGCCGGAGATCATCGACGAGGGCCTCACCGGCTTCGTGGTCGAGGACATCCTCAGCGCCGCCGGCGTCGTCAACCGCCTGGCGCAGCTCGACCGCACCGCCATCCGCAAGCAGTTCGAGAAGCGCTTCACGGCGCGGCGCATGGCACTCGACTATCTCGCCGCCTATCGCAGCCTGACCGAGGCCACTGCGCCGCGGATCAAGCTGGTGAGCAGCGCGGAGTAAGTAACTCCCACCAACAGTGTCGTCCCGGACAAGCGAAGCGCAGATCCGGGACCCATACGCCGCAGCAACGGTTTGGCGAAGACTCGGAGTGACCAGTCTCGCGCCAAACTTCTCTCTGGGGTTATGGGTCCCGGCCTGCGCCGGGACGACACCGAGATTGTTGTGACAGATCGCTACCCCACCACCGCCCGCTTCGGCTCCACGATCTCGAACATCCGCGGGAATTCATCCATCAATCCCATCAGCTCGGCGAGCTTCATCGGGTTGCCCGACAGCTTGACCTTGCCGGCCGCGACTGCTTCCGGAAAGCTCGTCAGCTTCGCGATCACCTCATCCAGCGTGGCCCGCGCCAGCGTGAAGCTGGCATCGGCGTTGTCGGCCTGCACGCCTTCCGTATAGGTCAGCGCGCAGTTTTCGAGATTGAGCACGAAGGTCTCGCCGGTATCCGAGAAATTCCAGTTCAGCACGATATGCTTGCCCTCCGCCTTCGGGCCGTTGAGGCGGATGCCGAGCACGTCCCACAGCTGTGAGGTGCGCAGCGCGGCCAGCGTCTCGCGCGGCATCGGTGCGCGCGGCGGCGTCTTCGGCATGCCCTGCCGCAATTCCTGGGCACCGAACAGATAGGCGTTGCGCCAGGTCGAGCTCTCGGCGGCATAACCGAGCTGCTCCAGCGTATCGGCCAGCAATACGCGCGCAGCCGGATTGTCCGGCTCGGCGAAGACGAGATGGCCGAGCGCCTGCGCCACGAAGCGGAATTCGCCCTTGTCAAAATCCGCAGCAGCGCGCGTCAGGATCGCGTCGGCGCCACCCATGTACTCGACATATTTCTTGCCCGACTCCACGGGCGGCAGCGGATCGAGATTGACCGGGTTGGCGTCGTACCAGCCGAGATATTTCTGGTAGATCGCCTTCACGTTATGGCGGATATGGCCGTAATAGCCGCGGCCGTGCCAGGCGCCTTCGAGACTTTTCGGCAGCTGGATCGCCTCGGCGATCTCGGCCGCATTCAGCCCGTGGTTCATCAGCCGGATGGTCTGGTCATGCGCGAATTTGTAGAGGTCGCGCTGCTCGCGGATCATGGTGTCGATGCGCTCGCGTCCCCACACCGGCCAGTGATGCTGGCCGCACATCGCTTCGGCCCTGCCGCCCCACAACTGCAGCGCCTCGTTGAGATATTTCGACCACGCCAGCGCATCGCGCACGTCGGCGCCGCGGAACGGCAGCAGATTGTGGAAATTGTGCGTGCAGTTCTCGGCGAGGTTCAAGAGCTTGTAGCGCGGGAGGAAGAAGTGCATCTCCGCCGGCGCTTCGCTGTTCGGCGCCATCTGGAATTCGAATTCGACGCCGTCGATGACGCGCTTGTCGCCGGTCGCCATGATCAGGTCGGTCGGCCGCAGCAGCGCCACCGCCCCCGCTGCCATGGTCTTGCCGAGGCCGCAATCGACCTGCCCGCGCACGCCCTTGGCGAGGAACGGCCCGAACTGGTATTGCGCCCGCCGCAGCATCGCCGGTCCCGCGATGATGTTCTCGGAGACGGCGTGCTCCATGAACAGGTTCGGCGCGATGATCGGCACGCGCCCTGTCGCCAGCGCATCCTCTTCCAGCACACCGCGCGCGCCACCCCAGTGGTCGGTATGGGTGTGGGTGAAAATGATGGCCGCGACCGGCTTCAGGCCGCGGTGCTTGTAGTAGAGATCGAGCGCGGCGCGCGCGCCTTCGATCGAGGTCAGGGTATCCACCACGATGACGCCGCTGTCGCCCTCGATGAGCGTCATGTTGGCGATGTCGAGCCCGCGCACCTGGTAGACGCCCGGCACGACCTCGAACAGGCCGTGCTGCATATTGAGCCGCGACTGCCGCCACAGGCTCGGGTTGACCGTCGGCGGCGCCTGCTCGGCGGACAGAAAGCCATAGGGCTCGAGGCTCCAGACCGTCCGCCCCTGCGGGTTTGTAATCTTCGCGTTGTCGATCGTGCCGAGAAAGCCGCGCGCAGCGTCGTCGAAATCCCGTGTGTCGGAAAACGGCAGCGCATTCAGCATCGCCGATTGCTGCGCAATGACGGACGGCGTTGCGTCCTTCGGCTCATTGCTGGAAATCTCGGTCATTTTTGTCCTCCCGGCCTGATGCGCGGCATCTAACCGCATCTCGCGGTCGATTGCCATCGGCAGGAGTCTGTGCAGCGGCAAGGAAGGTGCACTCTTCCTTGTCCCCTTGGGGGAGAGGGTGCGCCGTCTACGCGGCGAGCCCTTCGGCGGCAGGCACAGTCGGATCCGCCATCCGCAATTCCCGCGCCAGCACATAGCCGCCGCGATCCTGCTTGGCCCGGTAGAGCGCCCTGTCGGAGCGCGACAGCAGCGCCTCCGCGGTTCGGCCATCGTCCGGCGCGACGGCCACGCCAACGCTCACGCCGAGCTCGATGGCCTGTCCATCGACGTCATAAGGCGCGCTGATCGACTGAACGATACGCTCTGCCATCGCTTCCGCATCACGCGCGGTGCGTTGAACCAGGACGAATTCGTCGCCGCCCATCCGCACCACGAGGTCGTCGGTCGCGGCGATCGCGCCAAGCCGTCCGGCGACCTGCTTCAACAGCGCGTCGCCGACGGGATGACCGAAGCGGTCGTTCGCTTCCTTGAAGCGGTCGAGATCGAGCGTATGGACCGCAATCGCCCCGACCGCGAGCATGGCGGGCAGGTCCGTCGCCAGCGCCGAACGATTGGCTACACCAGTCATCGGATCGACGCGCGACAGCTGCTCGAACTGACGCTTCAGCGTGATCTGGTTGATCGAGGCGTTGAAGCTCAGCCGCACCATCTCGAAGCTCGCGACCACATACATCAGGATCAGGAGCCCGAGCCCGACATGGCGCAGATCAGGCTGCATGAAGGTGACGATCGCGGCGGGCGCGGCGATCGCGATCAGATCGAGCAGCGCCGCGACCGGGCGCAGCGCCAGCCGCGCCACCACACCGGCGCCAAAACCGAAGCCGATGCCGATCGCCATCACGCAGCAGAGCGCATCGCCCAGCACGATGCTGCGCGCGGCAAACAGGCCGAGGATCAGGGCCGTCACGACGGTACCGGCCACATAGCGCCGCTCCCAGCGCGCGCCCTCGGCCCGACCGAGCTGCGGCGCACGGGCGAGGCGGCGACGGAATGCGAAAATCTCGAACAGGCGGACAATGGCCACCACGATGCCGGCGACCGTCAGGGCCGCCGTCACCAGGTCGCCGGTCTCGTAGGTCGTGATGGCGCCCACCATCGCCAGGCAGGCGGCCGCGAGAATGTTGGGCATCGTCGTGCCGTGCAGGCCCGTGATGACTTCCACATAGACGGCGTCGGAAATCGACGCCCGTCCGGATTCCATTCTGTTGAACAACATGCCAGCACCGATCCTCGCGGGCATGTTTCTACCGCAGACCCGTAAAGATCGGTTCCCAGCGCACCGATAGCATTAGAGCGCGCAGGTTTACCGCGCGTTAGCCATGTCGCGCGCCGGCCCTGCTTATTGTTCGAGCATGATCCTTTCGGAAAACCGCTTCACACTTTTCCGGATCAAGCTCAGTGCATGCCCAGCACCCGCGGCAGCCACAGCGTCAGATCGGGCCAATAGGTCACGATGACGAGGAAGCCGAGCATGGTGAGCAGCCACGGCATCACCGCGCCGGCGAGATCGGTGATGCGCATTCGGGCTATCATCGAGGCCACGTAGAGGTTCAAGCCGACAGGCGGATGGCAGAGGCCGACCTCCATGTTGACGTCCATGACGATGCCGAAATGAACGAGGTCGATGCCGAGCTTCTTCGCGGCCGGCGCCAGGATCGGCGCCATGATCAGGATGATCGAGTTCGGCTCCATGAAATTGCCGGCGAGCAGCAGCAGCACGTTGACGACGAGCAGGAAGCCGACCCAGCCGAGATTCTGCGCCGCGATCCAGTCGGCGAGCGTCGCCGGCAGGTTCTCGTTGGAGAGCACGAAGGAGAACAGCACCGCGTTGGTGACGATGTAGAGCAGCATCGCGCTGGTGTTGGCGGCACGCAGCAGCACGCGCGGCACGTCGACCATCTTGATCGCCTTGTAGACGAACACGGCGATGATGAAGGAATAGACCGCGGCCATCGCGGCGGCTTCGGTGGCGGTGAACAGGCCGCTATAGATGCCGCCGATGATGATGACGACCAGCATCAATCCCCAGATGCTCTCGCGGAAAGCGTGGAGGGTCTCGCCCCAGGTCGCCTTCGGCAGCCGCGGATAATCACGCTTGCGCGCGAGCCACCAGGTGACGATGCAGAGCATCGTCGTCAGCAGGATGCCCGGCAACAGACCGGCGACGAACAGCGCGCCGATCGAGGTGTTGGTCGAGACCGCATAGACGATCTTCGGGATCGACGGCAGCATCAGGATGCCGAGCGAGCCGGCGACCGTGATGATGCCGGCGCCGAAGCGCATCGGATAGCCGTGCCGGACCATCTCGGGCAGCACGATGGCGCCGATCGCCGCGACCGTCGCCACGCTCGAGCCGCACACCAGCGCGAACATCGCGCAGGCGACGATGCCGGCAAGACCGAGGCCGCCGTGCCAGTGCCCGATCAGCGAGGTCGCAAAATTGATCATGCGCCGCGCCACGCCGCCATGGGTGAGGAAATTTCCGGCGAGGATGAAGAACGGGATCGCCATGATCTCGAAACCCTCGATGCCCGTGAAGAGCTTCATCGAGACGGCTTCGATCGGCACCGCGGTCAGCGTGAACAGGAACGTCATCACGGTGAGGCCGAGCGCGATCGAGACCGGAATGCCGGTCAGCATCAGCGCGATCAGCAAGGCGAATACGGTCGCCGCGCGCATCCAGTGCGGCAGCACGATGAAGCCGGTCTTCTCGCCGAGGCAGAGCATGAAGATCAGGATCGGCGCCATGATCAGGATCACGCCGAGCGGCGAGACTTTTCGCGCAGCAGCCCTTGTTGCCGCACCGGCGGGCTGCGGATGCAGCGCCGGCGAGCCATCGGCTTCGACGCCCTCGACATGGGTCTCGTCATGATGCGGCAACTCGCCGGTCCAGTAGTAGGACCAGGACACCTGGAGGAAGCGGAAGCACATCAGGCCGGAGCCGAGCGGGATCGCCAGATAGACGAACCACATCGGCGCTTCCAGATCGTTGGATTGCTGCCCGGTGTGGAACATCTCGCGCACGAAGGAGGCGCCGAAGGCGGCGATCATGCCGGTGAACAGCGCGCCGCACAGCAGCGAGAACAGGATGACATGCTTGCGCGAATGCTCGGGCAGGCGGTTGACGAGCAGGTCGACGCCGACATGGATGCCGGTGCGCACGCCATAGGCCGCGCCGAACTTCGCCATCCAGATGAACATGTAGATGCAGAGTTCCTGCGCCCAGGACAGGTCGAGCTCGGACAGGAAGGTGAACACGGCCATCGATGCCGATGCCAGCCAGGTCATGCCGTGCGCGGCGGCCCATCGCGAGAACACGATCGATTCGCCCGCACCGTAACGGTGCACGACGGCGATGAAGATCAGTCCGGTTGCAGCCGCAATGAGCGTCGCGATCAACCATTCTTCGAGATGGTTGAGCCCCTGGTTCAGCACGCGAAGCAAATCAAAGCCCCCCTATCGATGCGAAACGGTCGGGAGTGCGCACACTCCCGACCGTTGGTATTATTCTCCCGGAAACCGCGTCAGTTCATCTTGACGTCGAGTTCCTTGGCGACGAGGTCGAGCACTTCCTGCCCGACCCGGCCTTTGGCCCAGGTGTAAGTCGGCCGCATCGCTTCCTGCCATGCCTTGCGATCGGCGTCGGTCAGATAATGCAGCGTGGTCTTGCCCGCCTTCTTGATCTCGGCCAGCGCGTCCTCGTTTTCCTGATGCGCGATCTGGTTGGTGTATTCGGTCGCTTCCGCCATCGCCTTGTCGAGCTGAGCGCGAATGTCAGGCGGCAGGCCGGACCAGAATTTCGAATTGACGATGACGGCGTATTGCAGATGCGCGTGATAGGACACGGTGATGTCCTTCTGCACCTCGTAGAATTTCTGCGTCAGATAGTTCGATGCGGTGTTCTCGCAGCCGTCGACCACGCCGGTCTGCAGCGCCTGGTAGACTTCCGAGAACGCCATGATCTGCGGGATCGAACCCATCAGGCGGAAATACTGGTCAGCGATCTTGGAGCCGGAGATGCGGAACTTCAGGCCCTTGAAATCCTCCGGCTTCATCAGCGGACGATTCGACGACACCATGTGGAAACCATTGTCCCAGTAGGCGAGACCGGTGATGCCTTTTGCCTCGAGTTTCTGGAACAGCCATTTGCCGACGGTGCCCTTCATCGCCGCCGAATAGGTCGCGTCGTCCTTGAACAGCCAGGGCAGGTCGAGCGCCTCGAATTCCTTGATGCCGAGCGGCGCGAACTTCGCGGTCGAGGGCGCGAGCATCTGCACCGAGCCGAGCTGCAGCGCCTCGATCTCCTCCTTGTCCTTGTAGAGCGAGGAGTTCGGATAGACTTCGATCTTGACCTTGCCGTCGGTGTACTTCTCGGCAAGCTCCTTGAACTTCAGCGCGCCCTTGCCCTTCGGGGTGTCGTTGGCGACGACGTGACTGAACTTGATGACGATCGGGCTCTGGGCTTGAGCAATAGCCGGGGCCAAAGCAAACGCGGCCGCAGCGACCGCGAAGAGCAGTTTGCGCATGAGAAGGACCTCCCCAACAACCTCGGAAACCGGGTTCTTTTTTGTTTTACGGTTTCAGTAGTGGCAGCAATCCCAACCCCGAACAACTAGACCTAAGCCCAATTTGCCGCAGCGAAGCTATGCCGCAGGGAAGCTATCTTGGCGGCCGTCGCATGCGCAACCCGGCGCCCGCTCCGGCCCCGCGAAGCGAGCGCTTATGTCGCATCGCCGAAGAGCATTAACCCTTGCGCTGGGCAACCATGAACAGCCGCCGGAACGGAAACAGCGTCTGGCCCGCCGCATTCTTGGGATAGGCCTTGGCGACTCGCTCGCCATAGGCCGCTTCGAACGCGGCCTTCTCGTCGCCCGCGAGCACGTCGAGATAGCGCGTCAGCCAGGTGCCCTTGGTCCATTCCTTCACGGGATTCTCGCCCTCGAGGACCTGGAGATATTCGGTCTCCCAGATGTCGATATTCTGTGACAGCGGCGCGAGGACGTCGTGATAGAAGGCCGGCCCCTCGACCGGCGGCGGCGTGACGAGGTGCTCGACCTTGGACCGCCACGGCCCGTTCAGGGCGGTCTCGCCGATCAGCACATGCGACGGCGCCAGGAAGTTGCGCGGCATCTGCACCGCAAGCATGCCGCCGGGCGCGACCTTCTCCATCACCGAGGGGAAGAGTGCCGCATGATTGGGCAACCAGTGCAGTGCGGCATTGGAATAGACGACGTCATATTGCTTGGCCGGGCGCCAATGGCCGAGGTCCTCATGCGACCATTCCACGTCCGGCGCGGCTTTGCGCCCGGCGGCAACCATCTCGGCCGAGCCTTCGACGCCGGTCACCGCGGCGGTGGGCCAGCGTTCCTTGATCAGCTTCGTGACATTGCCGGCGCCGGCGCCGAGATCCGCGACCGTGCGCGGGGCGACATCGGGAATCCGCATCAACAGGTCCACTGCGGGCCGGAGCCGGTGGCCGGAGAATTTCAGATATTGCTGCGGATCCCAGACCATCACTCACGCCTTTTCTTTTTCGTGTTTCCTTCGGTGTCGGCCTTGGTTACCACTGCTCGTCCCGGTCGGGCAAATCGCCGCACCCGGGACAGGGCGGAAAACGAACACCAAAAACCAAAGAAGCAATCAAGAGAGCGTGTGACCATGGACCTCGGGCTGAAATCGAAAACCGCTGTCGTCACCGGAGCAAGCATCGGCATCGGCCGCGCCATCGCCAAGGGCCTGGCCGCCGAAGGCGTGCGCGTGGTCGGCGTCGCGCGCCGCACCGACCTGCTGGCCGAGCTGGTGAAGGAGGTCGGCGGCGGGTTGATTACGCCGCTTGAGCAGGACGTGATGGCCAAGGACGCAGCCGAAAAGATCGCCGCGTTCGCGCTGAAAGAACTCGGCCATGTCGACATCCTCATCAACAATGCCGGCGGCAGCCGCCCCCTGCCCGTCGATGCGCCCGACAGCAAATGGGACGAGGCGATCGCGCTGAATTTCACCAGCTACCGCCGCATCGCGCACGCGCTGTTGCCGCAGATGATCGAACGCAAATGGGGCCGCATCGTCAACATCACCGGCAAGTCCGAGCCGGAAGGCCTCAACGCCGCCTTCGCGGCAAAGGCCGCCGTGCACGCCTGGGCCAAGGGCCTGTCGCGCGAGATCGGCGAGCACGGCATCACCATCAACTGCATCCCGCCCGGCCGCATCATGAGCGAGCAGATCCGCCGCAACTATCCGCCGGATTATCGCGAGCGTTTTGCCGAGGAAGAGATTCCTGTCGGCTATTGGGGCGAGCCGGAAGATCTCGCGGCACTCGCGGTGTTTCTGGCCTCACCCGTGGCGCGCTATATCACGGGAACGGTGATCCCGGTCGATGGCGGATTGCGGCGATATCAGTTCTAGCGCGCAGGCCCGACCAAAGTACGCTCACCCCACGCGGCTTGCTGTTCCCAACGCATCGCGCCGCCACGCGCCCGGGCTGACGCCTGTTATCGCGGAGAACACCCGCGTGAAGTGGCTCTGGTTGGCGAAGCCGGCCGAAATCGCAACGTCGGACAGCGACAGGCCGCGCACGCTCATCAAGCTCTTGGCGGTTCGCACGCGGTGATGCAGCAGCCAGCGATACGGCGGCAGGCCGGTCGACGCGCGAAACGCGCGCGAGAAATGGCTGACCGAGAGGCCGAGTTCGGCGGCGATGGCCTGTAACGGCAGCTTGCCGCCGAGATCCGCTTCGAGCTTGTCGCAGGCGCGCGCCAGCTGCCATGGCGCAAGCGCACCGCGGATGGTTTCGGCCTTGTGTCGAAAGCCTCCATAGGCCTGCGCGACGT
This sequence comes from Bradyrhizobium sp. CCGUVB14, assembly GCF_024199935.1. NCBI lineage: Bacteria > Pseudomonadati > Pseudomonadota > Alphaproteobacteria > Hyphomicrobiales > Nitrobacteraceae > Bradyrhizobium > Bradyrhizobium sp. CCGUVB14. Next base: position 3,385,983 of record NZ_JANADS010000001.1, on the reverse strand, counting down.
GGGCGGTCAGCCCCATCATCATGTGATCGATGAAGATCTGGTTGGCCTCATCCGGCCGGCGCAGTGCCTGGCGCAAGGACGCGCCGATATGGCGGACGATGGCATCGTCGTGCCCGACAAGGCTGCAGTCGAGCGTATCGATGCGCCGCGCCCCCGATTGATCGGCAAGGCCGTCGAGCGCCGAACGCGGCACGTAGAAATGCAGCGAGTGAAGCGGCTTGTCGATCACGTAACGCGGGTCGGCCTTGAGATCGTAGATATAGGTCGTGCCGGCGTGAACATCCGTCTTCTTGAAGTGACGGCCCTGCTCCCAGATCTCGCACTCCGGATAGTCGCGCAGCTTCAGGCCGACGAGATAGGCATCTTCCGCGGCAAACGAACCGGAAAGACCGGGCACGGGATTGTCGTTGCGGGTTTCGGTAACCGCGATCTCGGTGCTGCGCAACGAGCGGGTCACCAGCGTGGGCGGCGCTTGCTCTAGGCGGAGGAATTCGCCGAGCCGTTCACCGTAAGCGCCTGTCCTGGTCATCGTCTGTCTCTTCTGTGATGGTCCGAGAGCAGGCCACAGCAACCCGCCAGTTCGAGACCGGTATATCGGCCATCCACCCCTTGCTGTCCACGACCGACGACGTCGCACCCGGCGGGCGCGTAGCTTCGCCCCCGATCGGCCCACATCAAAATTAAGCAATTATTTCAATGCGATCCAGTGAACACCCTGACGACGCGCGGGTGTCATCGAACCGAAACAGGACATCACGACTTTTCACAAACGCACGCGGGCTGCACGCATGCGGCGTCCGCGGAGCAGGATCAGGCAACGCAGGGCAGTTTCAGGAAAGACGCGGATTCTCGCGCCGCCTAAAACCCGCAAATCAACGGTGACGGAACTGCGGCGGATCGCCTTCGAACCCTCGGTTCAACCGTTGCGCAGGGATCACCAGACCGGCCCGTTCCGCCCCGCCATGCGGCGGCTGGCGCCATGATCACGACGTCGCGCCCCCAGCGACGCACCCCCACACGAGCGAAAGTCCATGAGCAAGGTTGTCTTGCGCGAGTCTCCCAACGAAATCCCCGCCGCCTCTCCGGCCCAGCGCGACGCAGCGCCGGCCGGCGACCGGCCCGCTGCCGATGTGGAGATGGCGCGCGTGCTCGGAACGGTGCCGTTTCGCATGGCACTGGATTCCTCCGGCGCCGGGATCGCGCACTGGAAGCACGAGCCGCTGCACGACGTCGTCGAACCCATGAACCATCATGTCATCATGGCCTACAACGGCGCGGTCCAGCGCATGGAGCGGCGGTCCGGACGATCCGTCGCGATCGGGACCTTTCGCCCCGGCGCCGTGATCATCATTCCGGAAGGATCGAGCTCACGGTGGGACATTCCAAAGCCCGTCGACGTCGTTCAGCTCTATCTTCCGCAGGCCACGCTGCAGCGTGTCGCGGACGAAGCCGCCGCGCCGGCCGATCTGCTGGAACGTACCGCGCATCCCGATCCCGTGACGTCGCGATTGCTGCTGAGCGCGGCGGATGTCCTGGAAGGTAATGAGGCGCTGGACACGCTATTCAGGCAGCAGCTGATGGATTTGCTGGCGACACGCCTTCTCGCGGCGCACAGCGGCACGCCGAACGCGATCGCACCGACAAGGGGTGGCCTGGCGCCGAAGACGCTGCTGCGCGCGATCGAGCGGCTGCGCTCGGACAGCGATGCCGACGTCTCGCTCGCGGCACTTGCGGCCGAAGCCGGCCTGTCGCGCTTTCACTTCTGCCGCGCATTCAAGGACAGCACCGGGCTTTCACCGCATGCCTGGCTGCGGCAGCACCGGCTCGAGCAGGCCATGAACATGCTGCGCGACACCGACGCATCCGTCGTCTCGGTCGCGGCCACGCTCGGCTATTCCTCGCAGACCGCCTTTGCCGCCGCGTTTCGAAAGCTCACCGGGGAATCGCCGCGCGATTGGCGGCGGCGCGCGCGTTAGCAGCAATAGCGCTGCAATCGCGTCAATCGCGCTGGGGCATCGGCACATGCGGTTCGCTAGGAATCGTGGCGCCCCCACTCCTGGAATGGAAATTTCAAATGGCCTTGATCAGTTCCGTCAGCCGGATCGCAACCACCTCACGACGAAAGATTCTCGCAACGACGCTTATGTACGCAGCTTCGGTGACTGTCCGCTCCACCTCGGCCGCAGGCAGCGATGTCAAAACCGCGGCGCTCTCGACCGGGAAGAGCGACGTCGCGACCTCCGTCACCACCAGCGACGGCGTCAAGATCTTCTACAAGGACTGGGGACCAAAGTCCGCGCAGCCGATCGTCTTCCATCACGGCTGGCCGCTCAGCGCCGACGACTGGGATGCCCAGATGCTGTTCTTCCTCGCTAGGGGCTTTCGCGTCATCGCGCATGATCGCCGCGGCCATGGCCGCTCGAGCCAGGTCAGCGACGGCCACGACATGGATCATTATGCCGCCGACGTCGCGGCCCTCGTCGAGCATCTCGATCTCCGCAACGCCATCCACATCGGCCACTCCACCGGTGGCGGCGAGGCCGCGCGCTACGTCGCGCGTCACGGCCGGGATCGCGTCGCCAGGCTGGTGCTGATCGGCGCAGTGCCGCCGCTGATGCTGAAGACGGAGTCCAATCCCGGCGGATTGCCGCGCGAGGTGTTCGATGGCTTGCGCCGGCAGCTCGCCGCCGGCAGGTCGCAATTCTATCTCGAATTCGCGAGCGGACCCTTCTACGGCTACAACCGTCCGGGCGCGGAGCCGTCGCAGGCCGCGATCTGGAATTGGTGGCGCCAGGGCATGATGGGCAGCGCCAAGGCCCATTACGAAGGCATCAAGGCCTTCTCCGAGACCGACTTCACCGAAGACCTGAAGGCCATCACCGTGCCGACGCTGGTCCTGCACGGCGGCGACGATCAGATCGTCCCCGTCACGGACTCGGCATTGTTGTCGGCCGGGCTTCTGAAGCACAGCACCTTGAAGATCTACGACCTGCTGCCGCACGGCCTCTGCACGACGCATCCCGACATCATCAACGCCGACTTGCTCAAATTCGTGACGGCGTAGCCCGCGCCCTCATCGCAAACATCTCAACCAAGGAGTCACCCCCCACATGCGTATCGTCATCATCGGCGCCGGCTTCGCCGGCATGTATGCCGCCCTTTCAGCCGCCCGCCTGCGCGACATCCAGGGCGTCTCGCCCGACAAGCTCGAGATCGCGCTCGTTTCGCCGGAGCCGACGCTGGTCGTCCGCCCGCGGCTCTACGAACCGAAGCCCGAAACCCTGACGGCCCCATTGCAGGATGTGCTGAAGGCGATCGACGTCGTCTATATCAAGGGCAGCGCCGAGGCGATCGACACCAAGTCCAAGGTCGTCGAGATCGCCGCCGCGGAAGGCGCCAGGAAGAAGCTGGCCTATGACCGGCTGGTCGTCGCCACCGGCAGCCGCCTGTTCCGCCCGAACGTTCCCGGCCTTGCCGAGCACGGCTTCAGCGTCGACCAGCTCGACGACGCCATCGCGCTCGATCGTCACCTGCACAGCCTGTCGAGCCGCCCGGCCTCGAAGGCGCGCAACACCGTTGTCGTCGCCGGCGGCGGCTTCACCGGCATCGAGGCCGCGACTGAAGTGCCGTCGCGCCTGCGCAAAATTCTCGGCAAGGACGCGGAGTTGCGCGTGGTCATTGTCGACCGCAACCAGGCAATCGCCCCCGACATGGGCGCAGGCCCCCGCCCGATCATCGAGGAGGCCCTGCGCAAGCTCGGCGTCGAGACCAGGCTCGGTGTCGGCGTCGCCTCGCTCGACAAATCCGGCGTCACGCTCTCCAGCGGCGAGCATATCGCATGCGAAACCGTGATCTGGGCCGCCGGCATCCGCGCGGCCCCGCTGACGGCGCAGATCCCCGCCGAGCGCGACCAGTTCGGCCGGCTGCTGGTCGACCGCGATCTGCGCGTGCCATCGGTGGGGGGCGTCTTCGCCACCGGCGATGCCGCGCGGGCCGCGTGTGACGACAACGGCAATTACGCGCTGATGTCGTGTCAGCATGCGACCCGGATGGGCGCCTTCGCCGGCAACAATGCTGCGGCCGAACTGCTCGGCGTTTCGACCAGGCCCTATCACCAGAAAGCCTACGTCACCTGCCTCGACCTCGGCGAAGCCGGCGCGCTTTTTACCCGCGGCTGGGAGCGCACGGTCGAGATGGTCGGCGACGTCGCCAAGAAGACCAAGCAGGAAATCAACACGGTCTGGATCTACCCGCCCAAGGCCGAACGTGCCGCAGCGCTCGCCTCGGCCGATCCCGAGCGCGTCACCGCTCTCTGAGCAACCACCACCCTCGACCTTCAACAGGAGACGAAGATGAATCTGCACAACACGTCCATTGCCTCGAAATCCGAAGAGCTCGTCCCATCACGCTACGCGGTGCGCATCGGCGACATCGACGTTCTGGTGGTCAGCGACGGCGTGCTGCCGCTTCCGACCACGATGCTGGCGCACAACGCCGACCCCGCCGTCCGGGCCAACTGGCTGCACGACATGTTCCTGCCGCCGGATGCTTTCGACTGGGCGCTGAACGCGGTGATGGTGCGAAGCGGCGACAAGACCATCCTCATCGACGCCGGACTGGGCTCCGACCCGGACCTGCACCTGCCGCGGGCGGGTCAGTTGATCAAGCGACTGGAGTCCGCCGGGATTGATCTGGCATCCGTGACCGACCTCGTGCTGACCCACATGCACATGGACCATGTCGGCGGCCTGCTCGTCGACGGCGTGAAGGAGCGGCTGCGCAAGGACCTGCGCATCCACGTGGCGGCGGCCGAGCTCAAGTTCTGGGAGGCGCCCGACTTCACCCACACCAACATGCCGCAGGGTTTCCCGGATGCGCTTCGCGCCGCCGCCAAGCGGTTCGTCAAGGAGTACGGCAGCCAGATTCGTCCCTTCGACGAGCAGCACGAGGTCGCGCCGGGTGTCGTCGTCCGCCGCACCGGCGGCCACACCCCCGGACATAGCGTGGTCCGCGTGGCATCCGGCAACGCAGCACTGACATTCGCCGGCGACGCCGTGTTCACCGTCGGGTTCGACCAGCCCGAATGGCACAACGGTTTTGAGCACGATCCCGAAGAAGCGGCGCGCGTTCGTGTCCGTCTCCTGCGCGAGATCGCAAAGAGCGGCGAGCTGCTGGTGGCCACGCACATGCCGTTCCCGTCCGTCGGACACGTCGCAGTCGCCGGCGACGCCTTCCGCTGGGTGCCGGTGTTCTGGGATTACTGAGCGCACTTGGAGCGAGATCGAACTTGGGCGCGAGCTTACGGAAGACGTGAGCTCGCGCTCCCAATTTGAGAAGTAGACATCTGCCTGCCGGCAATCCCTCATCAATCCGCCGAAACACCCCTAAGACACGGTCGATCTACCATGCATAGCGAACCACGCCCTTGCCGCCATAGCTGCTGGTGACGTTGGAAAACTCGCCCTCGAAGGTCGCGGCCAGTGACCAGCCGTTCAGCCACCGCTTTTCGGCCGACGCGGAAACCAGCGCGGAATCCGGTGCCTGCGCAGCGCCGTTGACCACGAAGCTGGCGCCCGGGACCGCCAGGAAGGTCGCGCCAATCGCGCGATCCGGATTGAAATCATGCGCCCAGGCGACGCGGCTTCGCAGTGTCACTACGCCGTCCGGCATGGCCAGCGACTTGTCGAACCGCACGCCGAGCTCGCTGCGCGGATCGGTGACGCTCTTTGCGCCGTAGGCGAGTGCGAACGCGCCAGCGCCGACAGTGACCGTTTCGGCGTAGGCCGGAAGATCAAAGGTCGTGAATTGCGCGGCGGCATAGGGCGTCACGCCGAGGCCGCTCATCCAGGACGAGACCCATCGATAGCCACCTTCGAGCCGGCCGGAATAGGCGTTTGCCTTGAACTCCGCATGCAGGCGATCGAGCCCGGCCGCCGTCACCGTGCGGTCGGTCGTCACGTCCTGCCAACCATAGGCAAGTGCGGCAGAGACATAAGCCGCGCCGCTGGTGTGGCGAACGTAAGCGCCGGCCTGGAACAGATCGGAACGGCCATAGCCGGACCCCGTCACGCTGAAATTGGTACCGCCGCCGGCGAGCGCGAAGCCCGCGATCGTGTCCGGAGAGAACAGATAGTCAGCACCGACCGCACTCGCGAAAATACGGCTGGCAGCATCATTCGATCCGGTCACAACATTTCCGCTGGTGGTCTGCGAACCGCCGAAGCCAGCGCCCCAAACGCTCCACCGTTGCTCAAACGGGCGAGGCGGCGCCTTGGCGAACATCGCGAATGCGTCGGATCGCCTGGTCGCGGCATAGCTTGCGGCACCCTCGCCGCTTTCGACGAAGCCAGAGGCCGATGCGCTCGCCGCCGAAGAAGCGCGGCGCTCCATGAAAGGATCGGTTAACAGACCGAGGAACATGTCCATGGCGTCGAACGTCGTCTGCTGCGATCGTGTCGCGAGCTCGCCGGAGGCCTGCGTCAATCCGGCCGGCGATAGCTGCGCAAGGCTGACCGGGAGGCTGCCGGTGCTCGCGAAAGCACCGGTCAGGCTGTTGGCGACATTCTGCTGATTGATGTTCAGATCGCCAGCCGCTGAGTAGTTCAGCGCGATATCGAGGTAGACATTGCCAGCGTCGTAGCTCAACGACGTTTGAAGGTTGGACATGTTGGTGACGACCGTCGGCGCAAACGTGCCGGATCGGCTGCCTGCGCTCAGGATCCGGTATTGCCTTGCGACGGAGCCGGAGCGAAACACGGCATCCACGGTCGCACCGCCAAGCGTCGCGGTCCCCGTCACGCTGGTCGAAGATGCGGCCGGGCCGTTGATCTGGACGAAATACATCGCACCGGAGGCGAAGGCGAGATTGCCAGAGATCGCGAGGGTGCCGGTCGGATTGGCCGCGTTGCCGGGCGCCAACGTGCCGCCGCTCGCAATCGTGGTCGTTCCTCCCGAGCCGACGCTGCCGACGCCGGACAACGTTCCCCCCGCATTCACCGTCACCGATGTCGAGCCGATCGAGCCATCGACTTCCAGCGTGCCGCCGTTGACGATGGTCGCTCCGGTGTAGGTGTTGGCCCCACCGAGGACCACAGTGCCATTGGTCGTTTTCGTCAGATCGCCCGCACCGGCAAGGACGCCGTTGACGATACCGGCGCGGACGTCGAACGCGGTCGACGCATTGATCGTCGCCGACGAGGCCAGCATGCCGCCGCTCATCTGGTACGTCGCCGTGATCAAACCGCCGTTCTGGATCGCGCCGCCGGCCTGCGTGACGCCGCCGTTCTGGGTTTGCGTGGTGGTTCCGAGATCGAGCGTGCCGCCATTCACTGCAATGCTGTTGGCGGTGGTGCCGAGCGTTCCGCCGCCGGAGATGACGAGCGATCCCGCGTCGACCGTCGTTCCGCCGGTATAAAGATTGGAGCCGGCCAGCGTGACGGTGCCGCCCGTCGTCTTGACGAGGACCGCAGTGCCGGTGAGCACGCCGCTCACTGTACCCGCCTGCATGTCCAGCATGGTCGAGGCATTGACCGTCGCCGATGAGGCCAGCGTGCCTCCCGTCATTTGATAAGTCGTGGTCGTCAGCAGGCCGTTCTGGATCGTACCGCCGGCCTGGGCGAAGCCACCGTTTTGGATTTGCGTGCTACCGCCGAGATCGAGTGTTCCGCCATTGACGGTCAGGCTGTTTGCGCTGGCGCCGAGATTGCCCGCCCCCGACAGCACGAGCGTTCCGCCATTGATGATCGTGCCGCCGGTATACGTATTTGCACTCTGGATCCTGATCGTGCCGGAGCCCGCGATCGTCAATGATCCCGTGCCCGTGATGACCGAAGCCGCATCGAATCCAAGAGTGGCCGCCGACGATTCCGTCGTGATGACCGTGTTCGCGTTCAAGGACAGGGTGGCACCCTGAAAGTCCGCAACGGTGTTGCTGGTCTGAACATTGATCGCGGCCGTGCCCGCGCTCGTCTGCAAATTGAGCGTGCCGCCGCCAAAAACATAGCCGCTGCCGCCAACCGCGGCATTCAAATTGAGCGTGCCGACCGTGAACGGTCCACCGGTGAGGCTCACGCTGTAGGAAGACGCCACCTGCGTCGCGATGAAAGTCGCCGTCGCGTCGGTCGCGTTCGGCACCGCCGCCGGCGACCAGTTTGCCGCCGTCCCCCAATTGCCTGCATTGACCTGCCAGGTTTGCGCCGCGGCCTCGCCGGTGACCATTAAAGTGGCAGCACCGGCCAGCGCCGTCGCGCCGAACAGCCTCCGCCGGAAGCTGGTTCCGGCATCACCCCTGGTCGTAAAGCTCATTGCGGCAACATCGACATGCTATCGGAGATCGGCGGTTGTGCCGGATCCTCCCGGCCACAGCGGCACGAGAGGAGAAAACCATATCGAGCCGACCGCAACACGGCCTCAACCATTCGGTTGAGGCTCGCCAATATCAGCGCGATATGCGGAATATTGGATTGTTTTCGCCGGTGGCGTTGCAGAAATACATCAACTTGGAAGCGCAGAGCGGCAGGAGCAGCTAACAGAAAAGCGATGCCCGGCTCCGAGCAATTGCTGCATGCTTATTGAGGCCAAACAGCAGCTGCCTGGACTTGGAGAAGCAACGGCGTGTCGTTACGGCGCCCCGGCCCTCTGGTCGAACGCGCTGAGCACGGCGAGCGTCATCGCGGTGACGCCGGTCTGGATGGTCGGCTTCGGCACCGGCGCGAACAGCGGGGAATGATTGCCGGCAAGCGGCGTCCCGCTCTTGTTGGCCGCCGCCCACGCATCCTCCTCGTACACGCCGATATTGAACATCATCAACGGCACGCCGGAGTCACCGAACTCGGAGAAATCCTCACTGGTGGTGTTCGCCGGCGACAGGCTCAGCTTCTCGCCAAACGCCGGCTTCAGCGCCTTCTCGGCAGTCGCGACCAGCGCGGGATCATTGATGACCGCCTTGATGCCCTCGGTGATGACGATGTCAGGTGCCGGCGCGTTCGCCATGGCGGCAACAGCCCTGGCGGTCCGTTCGATTCCATCGCGCATCCTGGCGCGCACCTCCGGCTTGAAGGTCCTGATGGTGCCGCGCAGGACCGCCTCGTCGGGAATGATATTGCTCGAGGTGCCGGCATGAAACGAGCCGATCGAGATGACGCCGGTTTCGGTGGGGTCCTTTTCGCGGCTGATGACGCTCTGCACATCGACCACAAAGCGCGACGCCATCATCACGGGATCGATGGTTGCCTGTGGCACCGCGCCGTGACCGCCGCGGCCTTTGAACCTGATGAAGAGGTCGTCGGCACTGGAAGAGCCAGCCCCGACCCGGTATCTGACGGTGCCGTAGGGAAACGGCTGGTCATGCAGGGCAAAGGCGGCATCCGGCTTGGGAAAGCGAATGAACAGGCCGTCGCTCAGCATCGCCATCGCACCGGCGCCCACTTCCTCGCCGGGCTGGGCGACGAACATCAGCGTTCCCTTCCATCGGTCCTTCAGTCCGACCAGCGTCTTCGCCGTCCCGAGCCAGCTCGCCATGTGGATGTCGTGGCCGCAGCTATGGGCGACGAAGGTTTCGCGCCCCTGCCAATTGGTCTTGTCGTGGCTTGCATAAGGCAGGCCGGTCTTCTCCTCCATCGGGAGCGCATCAAGTTCGGTGCGGACCATGATGGTCGGACCGTCGCCGTTCCTGTAGAGCGCGACCAGCCCGGTCCTGCCGACCTTCTCCGTCACCTCGAAGCCGGCCGCGCGCATCTCGCTTGCGAGCTTTGCGGCGGTCTTCTCCTCCTGGAAAGCGAGTTCGGGATGGGCGTGGATGTCCTTGTAGAGCGCATCGAGCTTTGGATAATCCCGTTCGAACGAAGCCTCGATCGATTGCTTCAGGCTCGCGACGTCAAGCTCGGCATGCGCCGGTGGCGCAAGCAGGACCAGAGCAAAAGCGGCGAACAAGGGCTTTGCAAACTGCATGGTCCGACCCTCCTTGCGTTTGTCTCTCGCTTAGCCGGATCACCACCAGGATGACATCGTGCCGGTGTTTTGCCCGACGTGTCAACTTTTCCGACGCGCCAGAGGTCGCAGCGGAGTTCAGCCGAAAAACGCCTTGTCGAACAAGAGGCCTTCTACTGTGCATGGGGTTGTTTTCGAGCCGTTTGGTCCTCGCCCGAAAGAAAAAGCAGAAAAAATTTCACTCCGCCTGCAGGATCTCCGCGATCGCAGCACCCGCCGTGATGGTTCCGAGCTTGCCGCCGACATCGCGCGTCGCCCTGCCCTCACGAAGCGCTTTCGCCACCGCCGTCTCGATCGCACGCGCGGCCTCCTCGTAGCGGACCGCGCCGCTTCTCTCGCCGTGCCAGCCGAGCAGCAGCGCGGTCGAGAGGATCAGCGAGATGGGGTTGGCGACGTCCTGCCCTGCGATGTCGGGCGCCGAGCCGTGTGCGGCCTGCGCCATCGCATAGCGGTCGCCGACATTGAGCGAGCCGCCGAGACCGAGGCTGCCCGAGAGCTCCGCGGTGAGATCGGACAGGATGTCGCCGAACATGTTGGTGGCGACGATCACGTCGAAACGATCGGGGTTGCGCACCACATGCGCCATCATCGCGTCGACCAGGATGTCGTCGACCGCGAGGCCCGGGTACGCCTTCGCCGCCTCGCGGCAGATATCGAGAAACATGCCATCGCCGATCTTGAGCACATTGGCCTTGTGCACGATGGTGAGATGTTTTCGTCGTTTCATCGCGAGACGGCAGGCGGCGTGCGCGATGCGCTCGCAGCACAGCCGCGTGATCCGGCGCAGCGAGATCGCGACATCGGGCGTGACCAGCAGCTCGCCATTGCCCTGCTCCATGTTGCGGTCGGCGTAAAACCCTTCGGTGTTCTCGCGGACGACGACGAGATCGAAATCGCCGATGCGGCCGGGCCGGCCGGCATAGGTGCGGGCGGGCCTGAGGTTGGCATAGAGGTCGAGGCTCTTGCGGAAGTGGCGCGATGGATTGATCTCGCCATGCGCCTCGTCCTTGAAGTCGAAGGTCGCGGTCGGTCCCAGGATCAGGCCGTCGGCGGCGCGCACGGTGTCGAGCAGCTCGGGCCGCACGGTGGTGCCGAACTGCTTGAGGCTCGCGTGGCCGACCGCATGTTCCTCCAGCCGCAGATTGAGCTGGAAGCGCTCGGACGCCGCGCGCAGCACGCCCGTCGTCGCGGCCGTGATCTCAGGTCCGATGCCGTCCCCCGGCAGAACGACGATTTGCATGGTGATCCCCTTCCGAGAGCGGCAGCTGGCGCGATCATACGCCAGGGCGCAGGCTCATCGCCTGACCTTCGCGCATACAATGCATGCAAGCATATGCCTGTGGAAGCGGCCTCAAGCGTAGTACATGCCGGAGATCATCGAAGCCAGGCCGCCGGAGCAAAGCGCAGAGGCAATGACAATCACGTTACCTGCCGCTGCGCGCGAGCCCGATCACCCCAAAGCCGATGGCCTGCCGGCCGAGCAGCGGCGCTGGGCGATCGCCGCGATCTTCACCGCGCTGGCGATGGCCTCGCTCGACACCGCGATCGCCAACATCGCGCTGCCTGCCATTGCCGCCGATCTGCATGTCAGCCCTGAGCAGTCGGTCTGGGTGGTCAATGTCTACCAGATCGCACTGGTGGCGACGTTGCTGCCGTTAGGGGCGCTTGGCGAGATCGTCGGGCACCAGCGCATCTATCTCGGCGGCCTCGTCCTATTCACCGTCGCCTCGCTGTTGTGCGCGGTGGCCTGGTCGCTGGACAGTTTGCTGGTCGCGCGCACGCTGCAGGGCTTGGGTGCCAGCGGCATCATGAGCGTCAACACCGCGCTGGTGCGCTTCGTCTATCCCGGCCGGATGCAGGGCCGCGGCTTCGGCCACAACGCGCTGGTGGTCGCCACCGCCTTCACCTTCGGGCCCTCGATCGCGTCCGCCATCCTCGCGGTCGGCCCATGGCCGTGGCTGTTCGCCGTCAATATCCCGTTCGGGCTCGTCGCCACCGGCATCGGCTTTGCGATGCTGCCGAAGACGCCGCGGGCCGATCACGGCTTTGATTTCCTCGGCGCGCTCCTCGCCGCCGTCTGCCTCGGCCTGTTCATCACCGGCATCGGCAGTGCCGCGCATAATCTGTCGCCGGTAATCGTAGGCATCGAGCTGGCCACGGCGCTCGCGCTCGGCTTCGTCCTGACGCGGCGTCACGCCGACCATCCGGCGCCGATGCTGCCGATCGATCTGTTCAGCCGGCCGATGTTCGCGCTGTCGGCGGCGACCGCGGTCTGCTCCTTCGCCGTGCAAGGCCTCGCCTTCGTCTCGCTGCCGTTCTATTTCGAGGACGTACTCGGTCGCTCGCAGGTCGAGACCGGCTTCTTCATGACGCCGTGGCCGCTGGTGGTCGGCATCATGGCGCCGATCGCCGGCCGCCTCTCCGATCGTCATCCGGTCGGTCTGTTGGGCGGCATCGGCCTGATCCTGCTCGGCCTCGGCATGGCGCTGCTCGCGCTGCTGCCGGCAAGCCCGAGTATTCCCGATATCGTCTGGCGGATCATGATCTGCGGCATGGGCTTCGGCTTCTTCCAGGCACCGAACATGAAGGCGATCATGGGAAGCGCGCCGCCGCACCGTGGCGGCAGCGCCTCCGGCATCGTCGCGACCGCGCGCCTGACCGGACAGACCACCGGCGCGGCGCTTGCCGCGGCGTGCTTTGCGCTCGCCGGCCACAACGGCGCCACCGTCGCACTGGCGCTAGGTGCAGGCTTTGCCGCGCTCGGCAGCGTGATGAGCTTCCTGCGGCTGGCGGTGAAGTAGGCCGGCTCTATTGCGCCGTCTGCGCGATCGGCCGACTGACGATGGCTGCCGCATCGAGCGGTTCGCATTTGACCGTCCGTCTCAGCTTCCACGCACCGTCCCAACCGGCGGTGTCGCTCACGGGCGTGAACGTAGCCCCCTGCGACGCCAGGATGATCGGCTCCGACTTCAGGCAGGCGTCGGGAAACGCAATGCCGTGTCCGGCGCCTTTCGAGAAATGCCCGACCAGCATCTGCGACGCCTGCATCCGCGCGGCCGGCGAGGCCCGCATCGAACGATCAGGATTGAATGCGCGATAGCATGGAAAATCGGAGTGACCGGGCGCGAACTCATAGGTGATCCTGCAAGCCGCACCGGCCGATTTCACAAACGGCGCATCCGAAGGCGCAGCGGCATCGCGCTCGAACACCAGGGTCTGCAATGTCAATGTTTCCGTCGTCGCATCCGGCGAGACGGGCTTGTCGGGATTGATCGCGATGTCACCGCGCGAAAACACCAGCTTGGTCGTGGGCCGAGCATCCCTGGTCTCCAGCACCATCGGGGGTCTTGCGGCCCAGGAACGATCCAGCTCCACGTCAGCGTCGCCCATCGTCAGCCTGACATTGCCGACCGCGGGATTGTCCTTGACGAAATCGATCATGCGGAGGTGAGCGCTCTGCTTCGATGCCTCCAGGCTCAGGAAACGCAGATCGTCGACCTTGCGGGTGATCGGCATCATCGGATCGAAGCGATCGTCGATGTTGAACCGGACGATCTTCTTCAGCGTGGCGGACGCGGCCGCCTTGGGCGTGGCCGGCGGCGCGACGTCGATCACGAGCAGCGTGCCACCCGGTGAATAGGTATCGCCGAAGACGCGCTGCCAGAGCGCCGTCAGCGGCGAACTCGTCCGCTGGTCGACGTCCCGCGCGAAGACGATCTGCTGTCCGCGGCGAACGACCGGAAAATTCTGGAATGCGCCAAGTGCTGCGCCCTTGCTGACGGCCTCTCCGGTGAAGTTGATGCATCTGGAGCGATCGTCATTGCCGGATTGTTCGACCGCGCGGGATGCCGAACGCGAGCAGAAGCTGAGATCGTGGCTGGTCGTCTTCTGCGGACTGATGGCCGTCGCATAGATCGGCTCCGGCGCGCCTGGAATTTCCATCGGCAGCGGAGACGTCGCGAACATGTCGACCTCCACCATGCTCAGCGACGAGCCGGAATCCTTTGAGCACAGATCCCGCCGCGGCAGCGTATTGGTCAGCAGCCGCGCGGCGTCGCCACCAACGATGCAGGACATGGTGTCCTGCGGATTGTTCCGGCTCATCCAGATCAGATGATCCTTGCCCGCAGCATCGACCAGCAAATGCGGTGCCGCATGATGGCGGCGCGGCGGCAGCCAGATCGGAACGGTTTCCGACAGCATCGGCTCGCGCTTGAGCAGTGCCTCCGGAAGCCTGGTCACCCCGACCGAGCGCAGTTCGGCGTCGACCTCGTTCGGATCCTGCGTGTACTCGAACACGGGCAGCTTTCCGCAAGTCATGCAGGTGACGGCGATGTCGGATCGCACGTTCTCGAAGGACAGGATGACCTGATCGGGGTCGTTGCGATATTTGGCGGGATCGACGGCCTTGAACGGGTGATCCACCACGCGGCTGGCCTGAAAACCGTCCGAGCGGAACGGGTCGGATTCGAACTCGAAATAGGTCGATCGATCCCATCCGCGAAAGGCGTTGTACCCGCCCATGCTGACGCCGGCGAGGACCATCTTCGAATCGGTCTGGCAGCGCGTCGCACTGCCGGTCCCGCTGCCGTTGCGGATATAGGTGCACAGCCGGAACGCCGCATTTTGCAGGATGCGATCGCAATCGTTCTGATTGTAGCCGTAGGTGGCGAGGCCGTGCCGATAGCAGAGATCGTGAAAGACGCAGGCCTGCCGGAAGCGCTGCAGGACGAGGTGGCGTCTGCCCTTGTCGTCCCTGCTTCCGTCGAAGAAGATGTTGGTCAGCGCGGGAAGGCTGCAATTCAGTCCCTCGCCGCTGCCGCCGATCGTGCTGACGACCTCCGGCCCGGATTCGAAGGAGGTGACGGTGGCGGGCATCTCCCCGTCGGTAATGTCGTCGACATTCTTGTAGAGGGAGTCAGCGACGAACGAAGGAAGATAATTCAGGAGCAGAATGACCGCGACGATCGCCGCGATCGACCAGCCGATCACCTTCCTGGACATGCCCCACTCCGCTAAAGCCGTTCGTCGCAATGCCGGTCTGGATGACCGATGAACTTGGAAATTCGCCGAGTCGCCGCAATCGATGACACCCCGGTGTTAATCCAACGACGATCGCCCCCAGGTTGTTGTGCTGTCAAGCGAGGGGCTCACACTCGCAATCCTGAATTTGGCGGAATGTCAGGCCAGATTTCGCGCCACGGTCGCAGCGTCGGCGACGACCGGAACCGGCACTTGCTCATCCAGTGCCGCGAGGCGCGCGTCGATGGCATCGATGACCTTGCGCGAAAACGGCCCGAGATGCGCATAGGCCGCGATCATCTGCACCGCGATGCGCGCCGAGGAGGTGTCGCGCTTGGCGCAGTTCATGAAGGTCTGCCAGAGCGGGCGCCCGTCCGGAATGGCGGATACCACGCGATGCACGGTCTCCATCGCGCCGACCCGCGAACGGATATCTCCTTCGGCGAGCTCGTGGCGCTGTCTCGACCGGTCGAGCAGCGTCATCAGCTTGTCGACACGACCCGCATAGGCGGCCGGGCTGTAGACGCGCTCCAGCACCGTCTTGTAGTCCATCAGGATGTCGCGCAACGGGCGCACCGGATCGAAATTGATGCCGCCGGTGCACTGATCGCCGCCCGTCGTGGACGCCAGATCATGGTCCGCGTGCAACCGGCCCTCCTTCGCGAGCCGGCGCGTGAGCTGCGTGTTCGGCAAAGCATAGAGCAGACCGACCATCGCGACGGGAATCGCGGCCTCCTCGATGAAATCGATCATGGCCTCCGCCATCGAGACCTTCTCGCTGTCGAAGCCGACGATGAAGCCGGCAGTGACGAGCATGCCGGCGCCGTAGATCTTGTGGATGCTCTCGGCGATGTTGCGCCGCGTGTTCTGCTTCTTCCGCATCGCGACCAGGGTCGCGGGATCCGGACTTTCGATGCCGACGAAGATGCCAAAGAAATTCGCAGCCCCCATCAGCGCCAAAAGTTCGGGATCGTCGGCGAGATTGACCGAGGCTTCCGTCGACAGCTCGAACGGGTAGCCGTGCGCGCGCTGCCATTCGGCGAGCTGGGGCAGGAACTGGCGCAGCGATTTCTTGTTGCCGATGAAATTGTCGTCGACAAAATCGAGATGGCCGCGATAGCCCATCTGGTAGAGCCGCTCGAGCTCGACGAACATCTGCTCGGTCGTCTTGGTCCGCGGCACGCGGCCGTAGAGCTCGATGATGTCACAGAATTCGCAGGTAAATGGACAGCCGCGCGAATACTGCACACCGAGATAAAGATAGTCTTCGAATTTGAGCAGGTCGAAGCGCGGCACCGGCGTCTTGGTGACATCGGCCTGGAATTTCGGCGCGGTGAAGACGCCGGCGCGCGCGCCACTGTTCCAGGCCGCGATGAACTCGTCGATCACGCCCTCGGCCTCGCCGAGCACCTGAAAGTCCGCATTTGCGTAGATGTGCGGGCTCGACGTCGGATCGGGTCCGCCGACCACCACCGGCTTGCCCGCAGCGCGGCACTGGTCGATCAGTCGCAGCGTATCGGCCTGCTGCGGCAGCATACCGCCGGTGAAGACCACATCGGACCAGGCGAGATCATCGTCGCCGAAAGCTTGCGTGTTGCAGTCGATCAGCCGCACCGTCCAGCTCTCCGGCAACATCGCCGCGACGGTGATCAGGCCCAGCGGCGCAGCAGGACGCCGGACGCCCATCAGCTTGCAGGACTCACCAAAACTCCAGAACGACTCCGCCGTAAACAGCGGGTAGAGCATCAGCACGTTGCAAGGGCGCGGCGCGTTCATGGAACCCCTTTCGCTTTGCTCCAGTGTACCAAAGCGGCTCCGCCTTGCACCCCGGCAAAAGGGACAAACTGTCGCTCACACTTCAGTTCCGACGTCGCCTCAGACCATGCCGCTGGCGTTCAGGGAGATGGCGCGATTTGGGCGCCGGGCCGCCCTTCTCAAGACGCGCACAACACCGCCTGGTCCACAATCTTCCCGCAGATGCGAGAATCTTCGATAGCTGCCCCTCAGACTATTGATTTGAAAGGTTCCAATTTGCCGGACACATTGCGCGCCTGAGTCCATCGGTGGATGGGCCAATCAGGGGACTTGCGATGGCAAACCTAACAATCAACGGAAAAACCTTCACGCTCGACGTCGAGCCGGACACCCCGCTGCTGTGGGCGATCCGCGAAAATGCCGGGCTGACCGGCACCAAATATGGCTGCGGCATTGCACAATGCGGCGCCTGCACCGTTCACATGGACGGGGTCGCCACCCGCTCCTGCGGGATCTCGGTCGCCGAGGCCGAGGGCAAGAAGATCACCACGATCGAGGGCCTCGCCTCCGGCGGCACGCTGCACAAGGTGCAGCAGGCCTGGATCGCCAAGGACGTTCCGCAGTGCGGCTATTGCCAGAGCGGCATGATCATGGCCGTGGCGGCACTGCTGAGCGAGAAGCCCAAGCCGACCGACGCCGATATCGACGAAGCCATCACCAACATCTGCCGCTGCGGCACCTTCCAGCAGGTGCGCGAAGCGATCCACACGATCGCAAGCGCCTAAAGGAGCCGGCACATGAACAAGCACGTTTCCCCCAAGATGAACCGCCGCGCCTTCGTCATCGGCACCGCCGCCGTCGGCACAGGCCTGGCCATCGGCTTCGATATCCCCTTCGGCGGCCCCGCCGTGGTCCGCGCGGCAGACGGCTCGCCCGAAGTCAATGCCTGGGTCGTGATCAGGCCCGACGACACCGTGGTGATCCGCATCGCCCGCTCCGAGATGGGCCAGGGCTCGCTCACCGGACTCGCCCAGCTCGTCGCCGAGGAGCTCGAATGCGACTGGTCGAAGGTCACGACCGAGTATCCGACCCCCGGCCAGAGCGTCGCCCGCAAGCGCGTCTGGGGCGATTTCTCGACCGGTGGCAGCCGCGGCATCCGCACCTCGCAGGACTATGTCCGCAAGGGCGGCGCCACCGCGCGCGTGATGCTGATCCAGGCCGCGGCCGACGAGTGGAAGGTGCCGGCGTCCGAATGCACCGTCGACAAGGGCGTCATCACGCACAAGGCATCGGGCAAGACCACGACCTACGGCAAGGTTGCCGAGGCCGCGGCGAAGCTGACGCCGCCGGCGGAGGTCAAGCTCAAGGATCCCAAGGACTGGACCATCGCGGGCAAAGGCTTGCTGCGGCTCGACACCGCCGACAAGACCACCGGCACGATGGTGTACGGCATCGACATCAAGCTACCGGGCATGCTGAACGCCGCGATCAAGGATTGCCCCGTGTTCGGCGGCAAGGTGAAGAGCTATGACGAGGCCAAGGTCGCCGGCATGAAAGGCGTCAAGAAGGTCGTCAAGGTCGGCGATTCCGCGGTCGCGGTCGTTGCCGACACCTGGTGGCACGCCAAGACCGCGCTGGAAGCCCTGCCGATCGTCTGGGACGAAGGCGACAACGCCAAGGTCTCGAGCGAGACGATTGCGAAGTGGCTGGCCGAGGGCCTCGACGATTCGCAGCCGGCCTATGTCGGCAACAAGAACGGTGACGTGAAGGCGGCAATTGCCGGCGCCGCGAAAAAGGTCGAGGCCGTCTACAACTATCCCTACCAGAACCACGCCACGATGGAGCCGATGAACGCCACCGCGCTCTACACCGCGGACAAATGCGAGGTCTGGTGCGGGACGCAGAATGGCGAGGCGGCGTTCGCGGCAGTGCTGGAGGCCTCCGGCCTGCCGGCGGAGAAGTGCGACGTGCACAAGGTGATGCTCGGCGGCGGCTTCGGCCGGCGCGGCATGACGGACTATGTCCGCCAGGCCGTCGCGATCGCCAAGCAGATGCCGGGCACGCCGATCAAGCTGCTGTGGTCGCGCGAAGAGGACATGACGCACGGGAAATATCACCCGATCACCCAGTGCAAATTGACCGGCGCATTCGATGCCGACAACAATCTCATCGCTCTGCACTACCGCCTGTCCGGGCAATCGATCCTGTTCTCGGTGCGCCCCGAAGCACTGCAGAACGGCATGGATCCGGCTGCGTTCCAGGGCGTCGCCCAATCCGGCGAGGCCGCGATCGGCTACTCGGTGCCAAACCTCCTGATCGAGCATTCGATGCGCAACCCGCACGTTCCGCCCGGCTTCTGGCGCGGCGTGAACGTCAATCACAACGCGATCTACATGGAATGCTTCATGGACGAGCTCGCCCATGCCGCAGGCCAGGACCCGCTCGAATTCCGCCGCAAGCTGATGGGCAAGAACCCCAAGCATCTGGCGGTGCTCAATGCCGTGGCCGAGAAGATCGGCTGGACCACGCCGGCACCGCAAGGCGTCTATCGCGGCATTGCGCAGGTGATGGGGTATGGCAGCTATGTCGCCGGCGCCGCCGAAATCTCGGTGACCGATGGCAGCAAGATCAAGGTGCTTCGCATCGTCGCCTCCACCGATCCCGGCTACGTCGTCAATCCGGCGCAGGTGGAGCGGCAAATCGCGGGCTCCTTCGTCTATGGCCTCTCGGCGCTGTTCTACGGCGGCTGCACCGTCAAAGACGGCCGCATCGAGCAAACCAACTTCGACACGTTCAATTCGATGCGCATCAACGAGATGCCGAAGGTGGAATCGGTGATGGTGCCGAGCGGCGGATTCTGGGGCGGCGTCGGTGAGCCGACCATCGGCGTTGCGGCGCCGGCGGTGCTCAACGCTTACTTCGCGGCGACCGGCAAGCGCATCCGCTCGGTGCCGCTGCGCGACCAGAACATCAGCTTCGCGTAAGAGACGCCGCGGCGGCCATGACGGCCGCCGCGGCATTTGCCTGGATGATCCGCATGACAACGCGACCGATGACACGGCGAACTGCCGTGCTCGGCATCACCGCCGCGACCGCGACATTGGCGCGGCCGTCGGTCCTGCGCGCGCAATCGACAAGCCGCATCGTCGTGGTCGGTGGCGGCTTCGGCGGAGCGGCCTGCGCCCGCGCGCTCAAGCGCGCGCAAGCGGACTTGCAAGTCATCCTGATCGAACCCAATGCGGTCTTCACCACCTGCCCCTTCAGCAACGAGGTGATCGCGGGCCTGCGCGACATCGAAGCGCAGCAGTTTGACTACGACAAGCTGGCTGCCGAGGGCGTCACCGTGATCGGCCAGGCCGTGACCACCATCGAACCGCAGCTGCGTAGCGTCCTGACGGCCGATGGCGTCGCCCTGCCCTATGACCGCCTCGTGCTCTCGCCCGGCATCGACTTCCGCTTCGAAGCCCTGCCCGGCTATGACGAGGCCGCATCGGAAAAGATGCCGCACGCCTGGAAGGCCGGCGCGCAGACGCTATTGCTGCGCAGGCAGCTGGAGGCGATGGATGACGGCGGTACGGTCGCCATCGCGATTCCTCCCAATCCCTCGCGGTGCCCGCCGGCTCCTTACGAGCGCGCCAGCCTGATCGCGCATTATTTGAAGACCAGGAAGTCGCGCTCGAAAGTGCTGATCCTCGATGCCAAGGACAATTTCTCGCAGCAGCGGCTGTTCGAGAAGGCGTGGAAGGAACTCTACGGCGACATGATCGAACGCATCGGCCTGTCGCAAGGCGGCCGCGTGACCTCGGTCGATCCCGCGACCAAAACCATCGTCACCGAGTTCGGCAACTACACACCCGATGTCGCCAACGTCATCCCGCCGCAGCGCGCCGGCCACATTGCCGAGATTGCGGGCGCAACCGACGCCACCGGCTGGTGCCCGATCGATCCCGTCACCTTCGAGTCGAAGCTCGTCAACAACGTCCACGTCATCGGCGACGCCTGCCTCGGCGGCGGCATTCCCAAATCGGCATCGGCCGCGAGTGCACAAGGCAAGGCCTGCGCTGCGGCCGTCGTCAATCTGCTCGCCGGGCGCACGCCGGAAGCGCCACGGCTGAGCGGCGTCTGCTACAATACGGTCGCGCCCGGTTACGGCTTCTCGCTCGCCGGCAACTATCAGCCCAGGGGCGACATCTTTGCGGAGGTCGAGGGCGGTGCGACAAGTCCGGTCGATGCGCCGCGCGAACTGCGCGCTCGCGAGGCGACCGAGGCGGAGCGCTGGTTTCAAACCATCACGGCGGACACCTTTGGCTAGATCGAGGGTCTACATCGCTGCACTGATCGCCAGTCTCGTGTTGGTCTCCAGCGCGCGCGCCGAGGGACTGGCGCCCTATCAGATCACCGGCGACGGCATCGCGAATTCGCTGACGGGTACGCCCGGCGATGCCGCGCGCGGACGCGCACTGGTGCTGGCGCGCACGACGACCTGCATCCTCTGCCATTCCGGCCCCTTCCCGGAAACGCGGTTCCAGGGCGACCTCGCGCCGGATCTCACCGGTGCCGGGAACCGCTGGACGGCGAGCCAGTTGCGGCTTCGGATGGTTGACGCCGCGCGCTTCAACCCGGACACCATCATGCCCTCCTATTATCGTGCGGATGGCCTCGTCCGCGTCGGACGCAATTTCGCGGGCAAACCGATATTGTCGGCTGCGGAGATCGAGGACATCGTGGCCTTTCTTGCAACGCTTCGGGACTAGGATTGTTTATGCCAACGACGCGACGACATTTCCTGAGCCTTGCCGGCGGCGTCACTGCCGTCGGCGCGATTCCGATCGTCACGCTGCGGCCGGTCGAAGCAACGCCGGCGATGCTCAACACCGCGATCCGCAACGTCGTCGGCGAAGCGCCAATTCGCACCGGCAAGGTCAAGCTCGACATTCCGCCGCTGGTCGAGAACGGCAACACCGTGCCGATGACGGTGAGCGTCGCGAGCCAGATGACGGCGGACGACTACGTCAAGAGCATCCACGTCTTCAACGAGAAGAACCCGCAGCCGAACATCGGTAATTTCTATCTGAACCCGTCTTCGGGCCGCGCCCAGATTTCGACGCGGATCCGGCTCGCCGACACCCAGAAGGTGGTCGCGATCGCCCGCCTCTCCGACGACAGCTTCTGGCAGGTCTCGGCGGATATTGTCGTGACGCTGGCCGCCTGCACCGAGGAGGTGAACTGATGGCCGCCCTCATCAATGTTCCCGCAAAGGCCAAGCGCGGCGACATCATCGAGATTCGCACGCTGACTTCGCACATCATGGAAACCGGCTTTCGCCACACCATGGACGGCGCGCTGGTGCCGCGCGACATCATCACGAGCTTCACCTGCCGCTACAACGGCGCCGAGATCTTTCGCGCCGATCTGTTTCCGGCCATCGCCGCCAATCCGTATTTGTCCTTCTTCACGGTCGCCAAGGAGAGCGGCAAGTTCGAGTTCGAATGGATCGGCGACAACGGCTATTCGTCCACCGCGTCGGCATCGATCACGGTCGAATGAATTTGTGGCGCGCGATAGTGCTGGCGGCGCTTGTCGCCACGGCCCCTGCCCTGCTCGCCGGTGAAATCCCGCCCGATGCGCGCCGCTCCGGCTATTCCTTCATGGGCCCTGACACCCGCGCCATGCAGGATGACGATACCTCCAATCCGGGCATGCTGTTCGTGCTCGACGGCGAGGCGCTGTGGACAAAGAAGACCGGCAGCGCGAACAAGGCGTGCGCGGACTGCCATGGCGATGCCAAGAGCAGCATGAAGGGCGTCGCGGCACGCTACCCTGCCTTTGACAAGACCCTCGCACGCCCCGTCACGCTCGACCAGCGCATCAACCTCTGCCGCGCCAATCATCAGCAGGCGAACCCGCTGCCTTACGAGAGCCGCGACATCCTGGCGCTGTCCGCCTTCGTTGCCCACCAGTCGCGCGGCATTGCGATCACCGCGGGCGATGACCCACAACTAAAACCTTTCGTCGAACAGGGCCGCACTCTCTTCATGCAACGCGAGGGGCAACTCAACCTGGCCTGCACCAATTGCCATGACGACAACGTTGAGAAGCGCCTCGCCGGCTCGCCGATCACGCAAGCGCAGCCGACCGGATATCCGCTCTATCGGCTGGAATGGCAGATGCTGGGATCGCTGGAGCGGCGCCTGCGCAGCTGCATGACCGGCGTCCGCGCCCAGGCCTACGAGTATGGCGCGCCCGAGCTGGTCGCGCTCGAGCTGTATCTGATGTCGCGGGCCCGCGGAATGCCGATGGAAACGCCGGCGGTGCGACCGTAACGCCCAAATTAGGGCTAGGCAGGCGTGGAACGGTCGCTAGTATCCCCCCAAATTGAGTCACAGGGAGGAATTAAAGTGGCTGACCACAAAATCTCGCGCCGTACGCTTTTGACCGGCACTGCCGCAGCTGGCGCGCTCAGCCTGACGGGATTGCCGGCGCGCGCTGAGGTGAACTGGAAGAAATATGCCGGGACCAAGCTGGAGGTGATCCTCGCCAAGGGACCGCGCGGCGATAACTTGCAAAAATACGTCAAGGAATTCACCGAGCTCACCGGTATCCAGGTCGAGTCCGAGCAGATTCCCGAGCAGCAGCAGCGCCAGAAATGCGTCATCGAGCTCACCTCGGGCCGGCCGAGCTTCGACGTGGTTCATATCAGCTATCACGTGCAGAAGCGGCAGTTCGAAAAAGCCGGCTGGCTTGCCGACATGACGCCCTTCATGAAGGATCCGACGCTGACCGCGCCCGACCTTGTCGAGAGCGATTTCTCGGCCGCGGGCCTGCAATACGCCAAGAACGACAAGGGCCAGATGCTGTCGCTGCCTTGGTCGGTCGACTATTTCATCCTCTACTACAACAAGGAGCTCTTCCAGAAGAAGGGCGTTGCCGTGCCCAAGACCCTCGACGAGATGGTCGCGGCCGCGGAGAAGCTCACAGACCCCAAGGAAGGCACCTTCGGCTTCGTCGGCCGCGGCTTGCGCAACGCCAACATGACGTTGTGGACCAACTTCTTCCTCAACTATGGCGGCGAATTCCTCGATGCGAAGGGCAATATCCTGACGGACGGTCCTGAAGCAATCGCGGCGACCAAGCTCTATCAGACGCTGCTGACGAAAGTCGCCCCGCCCGGCGTCGCCGGCTTCAACTGGATGGAGTCGATGGCTTCGTTCACGCAAGGACGTTCGGCGATGTGGATCGACGGGGTCGGCTGGGCGCCGCCGCTGGAAGATCCGGCCGCCTCGCGCGTCGTCGGCAAGGTCGGCTACACCGTGGTGCCCGCCGGACCGAAAGGCCAATATTCGGCCACCTATGGCGACGGCATCGGCATTGCCGCGGCGAGCAAGAACAAGGAAGCCGCCTATCTGCTCTGCCAGTGGATCGTTTCGAAGAAGCAAGGCGCGCGGCTGTTGCAGGCTGGTGGCGGCGTACCGTTCCGCAATTCGATCCTGAACGATGCGGAGGTCCAGAGTGGCGTCAAGATGCCGAAGGAATGGCTGCAGTCGGTGATCGATTCCGGCAAGATCAGCAAGCTCGGCCTGCCCGTCGTGATCCCGGTCGCTGAATTCCGCGACATCGTCGGCGCGGCGCTGACGGCGACCCTGTCGGGTGCCGATCCCGCGACTGAATTGAAGAAGGCCAACGATCAGTACCGGCCGATCCTGGAGCGTAGCGAAAAGGCGTGAGTGCGTTGACACAATCGACTCCGGACGCGGCACAGTTTGATGCCGCGCCGGAGAAGGAATTGCGGCCGCCGTCGTACTGGCCGTTCGTGGTGCCGGCGCTGGTCGTCGTTCTCGCCATCATCATCTTCCCGTGGGTCTTTACCATCTGGATGAGCCTGAACGAGTGGAAGGTCGGCTCGTCGACCACCTTCGTCGGGTTCTCCAACTATCTACGGCTGACCAGCGATCCCCGCTTCATCGAGGCGATCGGACATACGCTGGTCTACACCGTGCTGTCCGTGCTGCTGCCGCTCGTGTTCGGCACGTTCTCGGCCGTGGTGTTTCACCAGAAATTCGCCGGCCGCGGTTTCCTGCGCGGCATCTTCATCATGCCGATGATGGCGACGCCGGTGGCGATCGCGCTGGTCTGGACCATGATGTTCCACCCGCAGCTCGGCGTGCTGAACTATTTGCTGTCGCTGGTCGGAATCCCTCCGCAGCTCTGGGTATTCCACCCGGGAACGGTGATCCCTTCGCTGGTGCTGGTCGAAACCTGGCAATGGACGCCGCTCGTCATGCTGATCGTGCTTGGCGGCCTCGCCGCGATCCCGACCGAACCCTATGAGAGCGCGCAGATCGACGGCGCGAATATGTGGCAGGTGTTCCGATTCATCACCCTGCCGCTGATCATGCCTTTCCTGTTCATCGCCGGCATGATCCGTATGATCGACGCGGTAAAGAGCTTCGACATCATCTTCGCGATCACGCAGGGCGGACCAGGCTCGGCGTCGGAGACGATCAACATCTATCTCTATAGCGTCGCCTTCACCTATTACGACCTCGGCTACGGCTCGGCGATCGCGGTCGTGTTCTTCCTGTTGATTGTCCTGCTTGCGGCGGTGATGCTCTATGCCCGCCAGCGCATGCTGTGGACCGAGATCGCGAGCGACGCATGACCCCGAAGCAAATCATCGGCAAGATCAGCCTGTGGTTCGCGGTGCTCGTCATCGTGTCGCCGGCGATCCTGTTTTTCCTCTGGATGCTGTCGCTCTCGCTCAAATTCGAGGTCGACAACGCCGCCTACCCGCCGGTCTTCATCCCCGAGCATTTCGCATGGAAGAACTATGCCGACGTGGTCGCCTCCAACCGCTTCGTGACCTATTTCTTCAACAGCTTGATCGTGACCGGGAGCGCGACGGCGCTCGCGCTGATCGTCGGCGTCCCCGCCGGCTACGGCATCGCCCGCATGGCCGCGCATAAGTCCGCGATCGTGATCCTGATCGCCCGCATCACGCCCGGCCTGTCCTACCTCATCCCGCTGTTCCTGCTGTTCCAGTGGCTGGGACTGCTCGGCACGCTGGTGCCGCAGATCATCATCCATCTCGTGGTGACGGTACCGATCGTGATCTGGATCATGATCGGCTATTTCGAGACGACGCCGCTGGAGCTGGAGGAAGCCGCCCTCATCGACGGTGCAGGCCGCTGGCAGGTGTTCCGCCACGTCGCGCTGCCGATCGCCAAGCCCGGCATCGCGGTCGCCTTCATCCTCGCGGTGATCTTCTCCTGGAACAATTTTGTCTTCGGCATCGTGCTGGCCGGGCGCGAGACCCGCACGCTGCCGGTCGCCGTCTACAACATGATCTCGTTCGACCAGCTGAGCTGGGGCCCGCTGGCGGCCGCGGCGCTGATCGTCACCCTCCCGGTGCTGCTGCTGACGGTTTTCGCCCAGCGGCAGATCGTGGCTGGACTCACGGCAGGCGCGGTCAAGGGCGGGTAGTCACGCCAATCTCAATCCTCCAGGGTGCGTTCTACTTGGAGTTGACGCAAGGGTTTCGCGCTCATATGCTACATACCGTAGCATTGAGCAGCGAGACGCCACATGTCAGCTCGCCCCCTGATCCCGCGCCGAAAACTGTTTGGCAATCCGACCTACGTCGGCGCCAAGCTGTCGCCGGATGGTCAATGGTTGTGTTGGGGCGCCCCTGTCGAGGGAGTCCTGAATGTCTGGGTGTCGCCGGTCGACAACATTGCGGCCGGCCAGCCCGTAACGCGCACCAGGGGCCGGCCGATCAACTGGCAGGACTGGAGCCCGGACGGCCGCTACATCATGTTCCTCAACGACGAGAACGGCGATGAAAACCTACATCTGTTCGTGGTCGATCCCCATACGCTGGAGCTCCGGGATCTGACGCCCTTTGCCAATGTCCGTGCAGTGCCGATCTACTGGTCGCACATCGTGCCGGACAAGATTGCGGTCAATCTCAACGATCGCGACGCGCGCTGGCATGATGTCTTCGTACTCGACCTCTCAACCGGTGAACGCACGCTGGTTTGGGAAAATCGCCAGGAGTTTCACTACGTCGGACTCGACTGGCAGTTGAGGCCCCGCTACGCGCAGAGCAATGCGCCTGACGGAGGTACGCGGCTCTGGCGCATCGACGACGGCAAGGTGACGCATTGGCGCGATGTCCCCTACGAGGCCTACATCAGCACGCGGCTCTGGACGTTCGATGCCGGATGCAACCACCTGCACATGAGCTCGAGCCTGGAGCAAGACAAATCGGCGCTGTTGCGGATGAACTGGGCGACCGGCGAAGAGCACATCCTGTATCAAAGCGACCGCGCCGATGTGACCGGCGCTATCTTCAACGCCAGAACCTTCGAACCGGAAGCGGTTTGCATCGACCCCGGCCGGCCGGAATGGACGGCGCTAACGCCAGCGGTTGCGGACGAACTTGATCTGATCAAAGCCAGACTGCCGGATCATGCGTTTCACATCGAAAGCCAGAGCGACGATGGCCGCCGGTGGATCGTGGCGGGCCACGCGCCAAATCGACCCGTCGCATATCATCTCCTCGACCGCGACAAGCAAACCATCACCGAGCTGTTCAACGCGCGCCCGGAATTGAAGCCGTATCGCCTGGCGCGGATGCAGGAAGTGCAAGGCAAGTCGCGCGATGGCCTCACACTAGTCTCGTACCTGACCTTGCCGTCTGATATCGAGGGCGACCGCCCGCCCCGGCCGCTGCCGATGGTCCTCATCGTCCATGGCGGCCCGTGGGGCCGGGACATCTACGGCTATCGCCGGGATCACCAGTGGCTGGCCAACCGTGGCTACGCCGTGCTGTCGATCAACTATCGGGGATCGACCGGTTTCGGCAAGGCGTTTGTCGCAGCCAGCGAGAAAGAGCACGCGCGAAAGATGCACGATGATCTCATCGACATGGTCGATTGGGCGATCGCGCAGGGGATCGCCCAAGAGGACAAGGTTGCGATCTCGGCATATCCTATGGCGGACTGGCCTCCTTCATCGGAGCGACCTTCACGCCGGAGGTGTTCTGCTGCTCGGTACCGGTGGTCGGAATCTCGAACCTGCAAACGCTACTGGAATCGATGCCACCTTATTGGGCTGGTTTCGCCGAATTCATGTATCGCAGCTACGGCGATCCCCGCACCGAGGAGGGCCGCAAGCTTCTCGCCGAACGCTCACCGATCAACAAGGTCGACAACATCACGAAGCCCATGCTGATCTTTCATGGCGCCAACGACGTTCGCTGCAAGATCGCAGAGAGCGACACCATCGTCGCCGCCATGCGGGCCAGGAACATTCCGGTGACCTACATCGTCTATCCCGATGAGGGACACGGATTCCAGAGGCCGCCGAACCAGCTCTCCCATCTCGCAATTGCCGAAGCGTTCTTTGCACGGCATCTGGGCGGCGCCTGCGAGCCCGTTGGCGAGGATTTCGAAGGGTCTAGTCACGAAGTTCGAGCCGGGGCCGATATCCTGTCCGATCTGGGTGTGGCGATCTAGCCGCTCACAAATGAAGCGGCCGGGCGACATAATGTCGTCCGGCCGCGTTTGATGTCAAAACAACCTACTCCGCAGGTGCAGCGTGCATCTCCGGATGCGCGGCATAATGCTCGGTGGAGCCGAGCCTGCTGGCCGCAAACAGACCGGCCGCCATCACGGCATAGGCGAACGCCACCGCGGGCGTGACGCCAAAGCCGCCGCCGATGCCGACGGCTTCGCCGTGCATGAAGCCGAAATAGGTCAGCACGGCACCGACCAGCGCGAACGCCGAGGCCTTCTCGAAGTCGCGCTCGATGATGAAGACACCGACTGCGCCGAGGATGAGGCCCGCGAGGATAGAGCCGCCACCCATCACTTCGAGCCCGTGATAGATCACACCCTGTTGCGGCAGCGCCGCGATGGCCGCCGCCTTGACCGCATCAGCCTTGTCAGCCGCCATACCGCCGACGGTTGCTGCCGCATTCATGGTCGAGCCGAGCATGGTGTCGATCTGCAGCTTGGCCCAGGCGGCGAGATGCGGCGTGAAGGCGAGCGCCACGGCGGGCGCGTGCTTCGACGGCGTGGTCTGGAATGCCTGCGCAGTCATCAGCATGCCGATATAGAGCAGGATCGGCGAGATCGCGACGACAGGCACCAGCGCCAGCAGGACCGAGATGACGCCGAACCAGGACAACACCACCACCATGATGCCGGTCGCGGCCGAATAGCCGATCCGGCCGCCCATCGCCTTCCAGCCGGGATGACCGATATAGACGGCGTTGATGAAGGGATTGCCCATCAGGCAGCCGATCAGGCTGACGACGCCGTCGGCGGTCAGCACCCGCGTGGTCGGATATTCATCGCCGGCGGCTTCCGCGCTCTCGACGTTATCCATGGCCTCGACGAGGTCATAGATGCCGAACGGAATGGCAGTGACGAGGATGACACCGAGGTACTCGAAGCCAGAGAAGACGTAGCTCGCCGCCGGGATCGGCACCGAGAAGCCGAAATTGGCGAAGGCATCCCCGACGCCCTTGATGCTCAATCCGCCAAGGCCGAGACCGAACAGGTTCGAGCCCCAGGCGATGATCATGCCGACCACAATCGCGACCAGACCGGCCGGGATACTCTTCGGATATTTCACGCCACCGAACCAGCTCACCAGAATGATGGCGAAGCAGACCAGACCGATCTGCGGCGTCACGTACATCTCGAGCGCAGGGCGCATCGCGATGAAGGTCAGCGAAACGCCGGCAAGCGTGCCGAGCAGTGCAGCGCGCGGTGTAATCTTGCGGATAAACGGTGCGATGAAGCCGCCGATCATCAGAATGAAGCTCTGGAAGAACACCCAGACCAGGCCGGCCGACCATCCCTTTAGGGGATCGCCGGTCTTGAGCGTC
Source organism: Bradyrhizobium sp. CCGUVB14 (assembly GCF_024199935.1). Lineage (NCBI taxonomy): Bacteria > Pseudomonadati > Pseudomonadota > Alphaproteobacteria > Hyphomicrobiales > Nitrobacteraceae > Bradyrhizobium > Bradyrhizobium sp. CCGUVB14. The sequence goes on along the minus strand of NZ_JANADS010000001.1, from coordinate 3,356,324 downwards.
ACCGGCAGCATGATCACGAAGGTCACGATGAACATATGCGGCACGCTGACGCCCGAGGGCAGTGCGCAGACGTCGGTGCGGCCGGTCTTCTGCGCAAGGCGATAAGCGAGGAACGCATAGTAGAAGGTGGAAAGGCACATCATCAGCCCCAGCGCGGGCAGGATGCGGCCGAACACGAGGCTGTCCGGCATCTTCAGTACGAAACGAAGCAAGCCCGTGAGCACCAGCATGTTGACGAGGATGTTGGTGCCGAAGCCGAAAAACGCGTTCCAGTCGCCCGATGTCCATAATGCCGGCTTGAACTCGGACCCATTGCTCTCAGATTTGCCGGCCGTCCCCGTCAATGTGCTCATGATGCTACCCCTATGTGGTCGAAACCTTCATCGCCTCCAGTACTGCGGCTGAGTCCGCGACCCAGCCGAAGATGCCGCCTTGGGCCTTGATCATCTTCAGGCCCATCTCGTGAAACTCGGGGAAGTAGGATGCGCAGCCATCCGAGATGACGACGCAGCGATAGCCGCGGTCATTGGCTTCGCGCACGGTGGTGTTGACGCACACTTCGGTGGTGACGCCGCACACCAGAAGATTCTCGATGCCGTATTTCTCCAGCACGTCGGTCAGCTCGGTGGCGTAGAACGCGCCCTTGCCCGGCTTGTCGATCACGACCTCGCTGTCGAGCGGATAAAGCTCCGGGATGATGTCGTGGCCGGCTTCACCGCGAATGAGAATGCGGCCCATCGGACCGGGATCGCCGATGCGCAAGGACGGCGCGCCACGCTCGACTTTCGCCGGCGGCGCATCGGAGAGATCAGGCAGATGTCCCTCGCGGGTGTGGACGACGAGCATGCCGGTGTCGCGCGCGGCCTTCAGCAGCGCGCCGATCGGCTTCACCGCGCGCGCAAGCTGGCTGACGTCATTGCCGAGCGTCTCGCCGAAGCCGCCGGGCTCCATGAAGTCGCGCTGCATGTCGATGATGACGAGCGCGGTCGACGACCAGTCGAGCTTGATCGGCTCTGGCTCGGCGCTGATGACGCCCAGTGTCGACTTGGTTGAGTTCAACATGACGCAGGCCCCCGCGAGAACTCTCTTTGCCAGGAGTTCTGCAAGCGCCGTGCCATTGTGTACAATTGCAATTGGCCGCGCAGCATGGAGAAATTCGCTGCGCTATCAGACTGTTATCGGAAGAGATCGCGTCTGCTTATTCGCTGTGCGACGGCTTTGCGACGTGCATTTGCTCAAAGGATGAGCGGCCGCGAAGCTCGCTTGTCAGCGGGCAGTATTTCCATACAGCCGCCGATGCTCCTCCTCATACGGCGCATAGGAATCCTTCAGCGTCGCCATGTTGAGCAACATGGTCGCAACCATCGCACCCGCCTTGTCGAACACACGCGTCTTGATCCAGGCACTCTCGGTGCGGCGGCTGCCGGACAGCGCGACGACCTCGCGCTCGACGTCGTAGTCCTCGTCGACGAACAGTGGCCCCTTCACCAGCCGGATCTCCTGGTCCGCGAACAGGCCGACGGCCGGCCCCTTGGCCGGCAGCGGATCGTCCTTGGAGCGGTACTGGAACAGCACGCTCAGCATCTCCATCGGGATGATGGCCCTGCCCCATGGATTGTCAGCGCCCGAATAGTACGGCGAGTTCTCGGTGATGACTGCGAGCTTCTGCCGCAGCGAGAACGGATAGAGGTCGCCCATGTTCTGGTCGAACGCCATCCGCACCGACTGCCGCTTGCTCGTCTGCGCCACCTTCACGTCGCGCAGGATCACGGGATCGGCGAGCGGCTTGAGCTCGGTCAGGCGCGTCTCCAGCGCGGTCGCTGCGCGGGGTTCGCCGACTGACGCCGAGCCACGCAGCACTTCGGTGCCATCGCGCTTGATCATCTGGATCTGGCACTGGCTCGTTCCAGGCAGAGGTTTCGACAGGATCGCCTGCACATCCTCACCTTCGAAGCAGGCATTGCGATAATGCGCGGAGAGACAGCCGCTCTCGAACCACGCCTGTCCCCACAGCCGGGCACCGAGCGGCGCGAACTGGCTGAAATGCGTCGGCCCCTCGATGGTCCCGCCTTTGAAGCCGAGCTTCTGCGCGGTGGCATCGTCGTGGATGGAAGCATGCGCGTCGTAAACCTGCGCATGCAGCATCTGCCGAGGCTGGCGCCATGGCCCGATCAGGCCCTCGGCGGTCTCGGTGATCTCGGTGTCGAATGCGCTTGCAGTCATGGTGTCCTCCGGTCGAAGCCATGACTAGCAGGAGCGCCACGGATGCGGCTAGCCGTATTGACTTCGGCCACCCATGCTCTTGACTGCAAAGACCCGCTTCGCAAGCCGCAACTTTTTCCGCGGCGCAAAATCCCCGCCGAACCAAGAAAAACAAGGACTTTCGAAATGACGCTGATGCAGGTCGAGCTGGACGACAAATACCGGCTCGAATCGAAGCGGATCTTCCTGTCCGGCACCCAGGCCCTGGTCCGTTTGCCCATGCTGCAGCGCGAGCGCGACCGGCTCCAGGGGCTCAACACCGGCGGCTTCATCTCCGGCTATCGCGGTTCCCCGCTCGGCATGTATGACCACGCGCTGTGGCGCGCGAAGTCGCACCTCCAGCAGCACGACATCGCCTTCGTGCCCGGTCTGAACGAGGACTTAGCTGCGACCGCCGTCTGGGGCAGCCAGCAGGTCGGCCTGTTTCCCGGCGCCAAGGTCGATGGCGTATTCGGCATCTGGTACGGCAAGGGCCCCGGCGTCGATCGCTCCGTCGACGCGCTCAAGCACGCCAATGCGGCCGGCACCTCGCTCAATGGCGGCGTGCTGGCGCTCGCCGGCGACGACCACGGCTGCCAGTCCTCGACGCTGGCGCATCAGAGCGAGCAGGTGTTCGCGGCGGCCCTGATCCCCGTGATCAATCCGGCAACGCTGCAGGATTATCTCGACCTCGGCCTCTATGGCTTCGCCCTGTCGCGCTTCTCCGGCTGCTGGGTCGGCTTCAAGGCGATCAGCGAGACCGTGGAGAGCTCGGCCTCCATCTACAGCGATCCCGAACGCATCCAGATCAAGCTCCCCGATGATTTCGAGATGCCGCCCGGCGGCCTCAACATCCGCTGGCCCGATCCGCCGCTGGACGCGGAGCGCCGGCTGTTCGGCCCCAAGATGGCCGCGGTGCAGGCCTTTGCCCGCGCCAACCAGCTCGACCGCATCGTGCTCGATTCCAAGCCGGCCCGGCTCGGCATTGTCGCCACCGGCAAGGCCTATCTCGATCTGCGCCAGGCGCTGGCCGATTTGGGCATCACCGACAAGGACGCGCAGGATCTCGGACTTCGCATCTACAAGGTTGCGCTGACCTGGCCGCTGGAGGAAAGCGGCGCCAAGCGCTTTGCCGAAGGCCTTCAGGACGTGCTGGTGGTCGAGGAGAAGCGCGGCTTCATCGAAGACCAGCTCATGCGCATCCTCTACAACATCGATGCGTCCCGCCGCCCGACCGTCACCGGAAAACGCGACGAGAGCGGCGCGCCGCTGCTGCCGAGCGAGGGCGAGCTGACGCCGACGATCGTTGCCGGTGCGCTGGTGGCGCGCTTGCGCAAGCTCGGCCATCACAGCCCGGTGCTGGAGCAGCGCCTCGCCCGGTTAGAGGCCTTCGACAATCCCGTCACCACGACGTCGCAGATCAAGCTCGCGCGCACGCCGTTCTTCTGCTCGGGCTGCCCGCACAATTCCTCGACGCGCGTGCCGGAAGGAAGCCGCGCCATGGCCGGCATCGGCTGTCACGGCATGGCCCTGAGCATGCCGACCCGCCGCACCGACCTGATCTCGCATATGGGCGCCGAGGGCGTGAACTGGATCGGCCAGTCGCCCTTCACCACCGAGAAGCACATCTTCCAGAACCTCGGCGACGGTACCTACACGCATTCCGGGCTTCTCGCGCTTCGTGCGGCATCGGCCGCCGGCATCAACATCACCTACAAGATCCTCTACAACGACGCCGTCGCGATGACCGGCGGCCAGCCGGCCGAGGGCGCTTTTAACGTCGCGCAGATCGCGCACCAGGTCTGGGCCGAGGGCGTGAAGCGGCTTGCGATCGTCTCGGACGATCCGACCAAATATCCTGACGGTAACTACTTCCCGCAAGGCGCGACCATCCATCACCGCCGCGAGCTCGATGCCGTGCAGCGCGAGTTGCGCGACATCAACGGTCTGACGGTCGTGATCTACGACCAGACCTGCGCCGCGGAAAAGCGCCGCCGCCGCAAGCGCGGTCTCTATCCCGATCCCGCCAAACGCGCCTTCATCAACGAGCTCGTCTGCGAAGGCTGCGGCGATTGCTCGCAGGCCTCCAACTGCGTCTCGGTGCAGCCGCTGGAAACTGAGTTCGGCCGCAAGCGCCAGATCGACCAGTCGAACTGCAACAAGGATTTTTCCTGCGTCGAGGGCTTTTGCCCGAGTTTTGTGACCGTGCATGGTGGCACATTGAAGCGGATGAAGACGTCGGCGGTGGATTCTGGCCAGCTGTTCGCAGACTTGCCGCTGCCGCCCGCACGTGAGCTGGAAGGCCCCTACAACATCCTCGTCACCGGCATCGGCGGCACCGGCGTCATCACCATCGGCGCCCTGCTCGGCATGGCCGCTCATGTCGACGGCCGCGGCTGCTCGGCGCTGGACTTCACCGGCCTGTCGCAGAAGAACGGCGCCGTGATGAGCCATGTGCGCATCGCGCCAAAGCCTGAAGATATTTCCGCGGTGCGCATCACCACCGGCGGCGCCGACGTCATCCTCGGCTGCGACATGATCGTCTCGGCCGGCCCGACCGCGCTCAGCCGCGCCGAACGCGGCGTCACCAGGGCCTATATCAACGCTGATTTGCAGCCGACCGCCAGCTTCGTGCAAAACCCCGATATCGATTTCGAGATGGGCACGATGCAGACCGTGCTGCGCGATGCCGTCGGCGACAAGAACCTCGACATCATCGACGCGACAGGCATTGCCGCGGCGCTGATGGGCGACAGCATCGCAACCAATCCTTTCATGCTTGGCTTCGCTTTCCAGAAAGGCGCGATCCCGCTGTCGCTGGAGGCCCTGCTGCGCGCCATCGAGATCAATGGCGCCGCGATCGAGATGAACAAGCTCGCCTTCACCTGGGGGCGGCTGGCCGCCCACGACATGTCGCGGGTGCGCAGCGTGCTGCAATTCAAGAGCCGGGCGTCCGCACCGACCAAGACGCTCGACGACATCATCGCGACGCGCGCCGAATTCCTGACCGGCTATCAGGACAAGGCCTATGCCGACCGCTATCTCGCGGCCTTGGCCAAGGTGCGCAAGGCGGAGAACGCCGCCTCGCCCGCGTCCACGGAGCTGACGGACGCCGTGGCAAAGAACCTGTTCAAGCTGATGTCCTACAAGGACGAATACGAAGTCGCGCGGCTCTACACCGACGGCAGCTTTGCCAAAAAGGTGTCTGAGAAATTCGACGGCGATTTTACGCTGAAGTACCACCTCGCGCCGCCGATCTTCGCCAAGCGCGACAAGACGACGGGACGGCTTCAGAAGAAGGAATTCGGCGGCTGGATGCTCCACGCCTTCCGCGTGCTGGCAAAACTCAGGTTTCTGCGCGGCGGCGCGCTCGACCCGTTCGGCCGCACCGAGGAACGCCGGACCGAGCGGAAGCTGGTCGCGGATTATCTGGCGATGATAGATCAGCGGGTAGCTGGGCTGAAGGCGGAGCAGATCCCGCTGCTGGCGCGACTAGCGCGCGTGCCGGAGACCATCCGCGGGTTTGGCCACGTCAAGGAAGCCAACGTCAAGCTGGCGGCAGCCGAGAAGGCGAGGCTCGAGGCGGAACTCGAGAACAGCCGGTTTGCTGCGGCGGCGGAGTAGGAGCAGGCTGGCGCCACACTCTCGGTGTCATCGCCCGTCTTGTGTGCACTTGCGCACTGAGGCGGGCGATCCAGTACTCCGAGACGGTTGTGGTTGAGCCGATAGGCCCCGGCATACTGGATGCCCCGCCTTCGCGGGGCATGACAGCGGTGGAGATGGTTAGAGTGACGTCGTGGCTGCGCTTGGCGTCACCACCATCCCCGCCCTCTCCGCCAGATGCCGCCCCGCGATGTAGCCGAACGTCAGCGCCGGCCCCAGCGTGATTCCCGGGCCCGGATAATTGCCATTCATGATCGAGCCCATGTCGTTGCCGCAGGCGTAAAGGCCCGCGATCGGCGTACCGTCCTCGCGCAGCACGCGCGCCTGGGCGTCCACCTTCATGCCGATGGCGGTGCCGAGATCGGCCGGGTAGATGCGCATCGCGAAGAACGGCGCGCGGATGATCGGCGCGACGCAAGGGTTGGGCTTGTGGTCGATATCGCCGAGGTGCCGCTGATAGATGGTGCTGCCACGGCCGAATTCGGGATCGCGGCCCTCCTTCGCATCGGAATTGTAGCTCGCAATCGTCGCACCGAGCACAGACGACTTGATGCCGATCGTCGCCGCGAGCTGCGCGATATCGGGCGCCTCGATCAACTCGCCGCTCGCCACGTAGCGCCGCACGCTGCGCGCAAAGGGCTTGATGCGACCAAGGCCATAGCTCCACAGGAACCGACGGTCGCAGATCAGATAGAACGGCCGATCCGGCTCGCCCTGGCCATCGCGCAGCATGGCAAGCACGAACTCGTGGTAGGACAGCGCCTCATTGACGAAACGCCGGCCCGCAGCATTCACGGCGATCACGCCGGGCTTGGCACGGTCGGTCACCGTATGCGGGAACACGCCTCGGCTGCCGTCGGCGCGGCGGAATAGTGAGGCCGGCACCCAATAGGCCGGGCTCACTGCGTCCGTGTTGAGCGCGGCGCCGCCAGCGGCCGCAAGGCGAAGCCCATCGCCCGTGCCTGCCGTGTTGGTGGCCGAGACGAAGCCGGCCGCCACCGGGAAAAGGCGTTTGCGCAAAATCGCATCGTGCGAGAAGCCGCCGGTCGCGAGCACGACGCCGCGGCGCGCGGCAATCGAACGGTCGCGTGAGCCATGGCGGATGACCACGCCACTGATGCGATCGCCCTGCATCGACAGATCCTCGACATCCGTGCTGAAGAGGATGTCGACCTGCCGCGCCAGGAGCGAGGCATAAAGCCGCGCAGCAAGCGCATTGCCGAGATGCAATGTCGTGCCGCGGGGCCAGCGCAGCCGCTGCAGCGCGTACTCCGAAACCAGCCGCGCCGCACGCAAGGTCGAACGCAGCGATTTTCCGATCCGGCGCAGATGCGGGATGTCGAGACGGTTGACCATCATTCCGCCGAACAGCGTGAATTCCGGCAGCGGCGCGCGCAGCCGCGCGAACTGCGCACCCAGCCGGGTGCCATCGAACGCAACCGGCTCCAGCACGCGCCCGCCCGGCGTCGCACCGAGCCGCTCCGGATAATAATCCGGATAGGCTTTCACCGGCTGCAGACGCACGTCCGTGTTGGCTTCGAGATAAGCCACCGCCTCGGGCCCCCGCGCGAGGAAAGCTGCGCGCAGGCCCGCATTCGCGGGCTCAGGCACGGTGCTCGACAGATACTGGACGGCATCCGTGATGCTGTCGGAGAGCCCCGCGTCCTTCATCTTGGGATTGGCGGGGATCCAGACCATGCCGCCGGACCACGCGGTCGTGCCGCCGACAAAGGCAGTCTTCTCGATCACCAGCACGCGCAGACCTTCGGCGGCAGCAACCGCCGCAGCCGTCATGCCGCCGGCGCCAGCGCCGATGACAACGACGTCGTAGGTCTCATGCGCCGGCATCATGCCGCAGGGGTCCGGAGGCGAGGCATGACACCGTCATACCCCGCCCGCGGGCTCGCAGCTAGCGCTGCGGCTTCCGCTCGATCGGATCGATATCGAACGCCCTCAGCTGGCCACGCCGCAGCACGTCCATGGCGAGTCTGCGGCCGATCCGGTCGCGGTCGAGCACACGGATCAGGTCGTCGACGCCGTTGATATCGACGCCGTCGAGCTTGATCACGACGTCGCCGGGCAACAGGCCCGCCTTCGCCGCCGGGCCGTCCTGCTCGATCTGCATCAACAGTGCGCCCATCTTGTTCTCGACGCCGGCCAGCACCGCATGCCGTCGCGGCACCGGCGCGGTCTGTCCGGCGACGCCGATAAAGGCGCGGCGGACATAGCCGTGGCGGATGATCTCGGACAGCACAAATTGCGCAGTATTGCTGGCGACCGCGAAGCAGATGCCTTGCGCGCCATTGATGATGGCGGTATTGATTCCGATCACCTCCGCATTCGACGACACCAGCGGTCCGCCGGAATTGCCGGGATTGAGCGCGGCATCGGTCTGGATCACATCCTCGATGGTGCGCCCGCTCACGGAACGGATCGAGCGTCCGAGCGCCGAGACGACGCCGGCGGTGACAGTCGATTCAAAACCGAGCGGATTGCCGATCGCGATCACGAGCTGGCCGCGACGCAACGTCTTCGAATTGCCGAGCGCGGCATAGGGCAAGTCACGCACGCCATTGGCGCGCAACAGCGCCAGGTCGGTATCGGGGTCGACGCCGAGCACCCGGGCATCGCCGACATGGCCTTCGACATCCCGCAGCCGGATTTCCTTGGAGGCACCGACCACATGGCTATTGGTGAGGACGAGCCCATCCGGCGAGATCACGATGCCGGAGCCGAGCCCGCCGCGCTCGCGACCGCTCGGCGTTTTCGGCCCCGTCTCGACCCGCACGACCGCAGGACCGACGCGGTCGGTCACATCGATCACGGCATTGGAATAGGCGTCCAGCAGCGCCCGGTCATCGACCGGAGCGGCGGCAGTGGCTCGCGATGACGCAGCGTCATCGACGATATCTGAGGTAAAATCCAGCATGGCAAAAGTCCTTGAGGCTCACACAGATGGTGGCCTGTTCCGTGCCGCGCAAGTGACCCGCCCGGGGCGCAAGGCTGGACTGCCAGTGCTTGACTACCCAGGTGGCTAGGGCGCCCGCCGCAGCGTGCCAGCCCTTTCCTTGACCGGATCGAGCAGCGACCAGTCGCCGTCCGGGAGCACATAGCCTTTGGGGAACGGCGCGCGCAGCTCGAGTCCGAGCGAACGCAGCACGCGGTCGTCGCGGTAATAGCATTGCAGGACGACACGAACGAGCGTTGCCGCAGCCGCACCACCGTTCTTGCGAAACTCCTGCACGACCGCGTCGCGCTTCGCGGCATCGAGCTCTGCGAGCTGACCTCCTGCCAGCCGTGCCAGATGGTCCAGCGCCGCTATCACCAATCTGGTGTCGCGGCCGAGCGTTGCCAGGATGTCGGCTTGGATCGCGCCGTCGTCGGCGCCCGGCACCTTGTACTCGTCGCTTGCGGGCACGATCATGCCGGCGATGGTGCGGAGGTCGTCGCGCTGGGCGCGCGTGAGTTGAGTGTCTGCGGACATGGCGGCCTCAGTCGAACAGATTGGCAAGGCGCTGCTTCATCTGATCGGCGATGTAGAGCGCGAGGGCCTGGATGGTGGAGGTCGGATTCACGCCGCCCGAGGTGACGAAGATGCTGCCGTCGACGATGAAGAGGTTCTTCACGTCGTGCGCGCGGCCCCATTCGTTGACGACGGAGCGCTTGGGATCCGTGCCCATCCGCGCGGTGCCGAGCAGATGCCAGCCGCCCCACGGGATCGGCGAATTGACGCAGATGTCGGTCGCTCCCGCCATTTCCAGGATCTCCCGGCCGCGGGCGAGCGCATGATCCATCATCTTCTGGCTGTTCTCGGAGATCGTGTAGTTGATCTTCGGCGCGGGTATGCCGTGGCTGTCCTTCAGCACGGGATCGAGCGTAACCTGGTTGTGCTCCTCCGGCAGGTCCTCGCAGATCGCGGAGAAACCGAGCCGGTGGCCGTTGAGCTTTCGGAAGACGCGGTGATGATCCGCGCCCCAGGGCAGAATGCCCTTTTGCTCACTGACGACAGCCTCGAACACCGGCCCTGCCCCGCGCACGAACTGGACGCCATAGCCGCGGACAAAGCCGCGAGAGAGATCCGTGTCGTACCATTCCTTGCTCCACAGGCAGGTCGGCGGCGCGCGGTTCGAATCGGTCGGCTCCTTCACGTAGCCGTAGATCTGCGCATAGGGGTGGAACATCAAATTCTTGCCGACGAGACCTGACGAATTGGCAAGCCCGTTCGGGAAGCGATCGGATTTCGAGTTCAGGAGCAACCGCGGCGTGCCGACGCCGTTGCAGGCGATGATGACGACATGCGCCGGCTGGAACTGCTCGACACCGTCCTTGTCGTAATAGACCACGCCCGTGGCCATGCCGTTCTCGTCGGTCGTGATCTCGCGCACCCGGCAATGGGTGCGCAGCTCGACACCGGCGCGGACCGCCTGCGGCCAATAGGTGATGTCGGTCGAGGATTTTGCGCCTTGCGCGCAGGCCGGCGTGCAATGGCCGAGATTGATGCAGCGGGCGCGGCCCTCATAGTCGGTGGTCGCGACCGTCGTATCCGACGGCCACCAGTGCCAGCCGAGCTTGTTCATGGCCTTGCCGATGATCGCGCCGGACAATCCGAGCGGCTGCTGCGGCATCGGCGGATGCGTCAGCGGCGACAGCGGATCGCCCGATAGACCGGACGTGCCCATGATCCGGTCGTTCTCTTCGAAGAACGGGGTCAGCGCGTCGTAGTCGATCGGCCAGTCGTCGGCGACGCCGTCCAGCGTCTTCACCTTGAAATCGGACGGATGCAGCCGCGGCCAGTGCGCGGTGTACATCACGGTCGAGCCGCCGACCGCATTGTAGTTGACGACCTTGATGGGCGAATTGTCGTCGTTGATCGGGTAGTCCTCGGGCCGGCCGCGGACATTGGGGCTCGAGGACCACTCGCCGTAGAACTTGGCCTCCCAGTCGCGGCCTGTGCTGGGATATTCCGCCGGGTTCATCCAGCCACCCTGCTCGAGGCAGAGAATGTGCATCTTGGTCTCGGCCAGCGACCACGCCACCGCGGCGCCCGAAGCGCCGGCGCCGATGATCAGGACGTCCACGGGGTCTTTCGTCAAGATGTCTTCCTCCAGCCCTCGCCACTTCCCGGGCGATTCGGCCATCACGGCTCGCAAGGCCGACAAACGATAGGGGCAGACCGGCCGGCGAGTAAAGGCTGGCGGGCGAATGTCGCACTTCGCACAGCGCAGACCATTGGTATCGTCCTATCCGGATGCTAGGAACGAGGGGCACGCGCAATCGATAGCGAGAAATTATGTCCGTCGAGAATTCATTTGCCGCCACCCGCACCTTCGCGCTTGTCTTGTTTCTCGCTCTGTCCGGATTTCTGGGGACCTCCAGCCCCGCCAGCGCGCTGACCGCGGCCGCGACGGTCCGGGACGCCAATTCGATCCAGCTCGGCGACGTCACCTACCGGCTCGACGGCGTCGACGCGCCCGAGCTGGACCAGGTCTGCATCGACGACCACGCCGATCCCTGGACCTGTGGCATCGAGGCTCGCGACCAGCTCACCAAGCTGATCGGCGGAAAGTCCGTGCGTTGCGACGATGTCGGTCCCGAGAAGAATTTTGGCAAGCGCCACCGCGCGATCTGCACGGTCGAGGGCGACAAGGTTTCGTTGAACGAGCAACTGGTCAAACTGGGCTTTGCCATCGCGCGCGAACCCCTCAAGGCCAACGTCAAGCCGGCGGCGGCCGAAGCCAAGACGGCCTCGGCCGGGATCTGGAAGGGCTGCTTTGTTGCACCGCAAGAATTCCGCACCGGGAAGAAGGACGGCGCCCTGCTCGGCGCCGCCTGCCGCGCCGACCGTGATAAGGAGATTCGCGCGGTGCTTTTTCCGGATGAGCTGACGGCGCCGCCGAGCTGCGCCATCAAGGGCAAGCTTGCGGTGCGCGCGCGCGTCACCGGCAATATCGGCATCTACCATCTGCGGGGCTGCCCGAGCTACGCCGCGACCACCAGGCCGGACCGCTGGTTCTGCTCGGAGGACGACGCGCAGGCCTCGGGCTTCCGCAAGGCCTATAACTGCCGCCGGCCAAAGTGAACTTTTGGTTCACGCAGCCGTGAGTGGTAGTCCGAGACAGTATTGATCCGGGATTGAACTCAAAGGGGAGTTGCTACACCTATATGTGTACGCAAGCGCTTTGCGCGAGCGTTTCCTTGGCGGCAATCCGGCTTCGGTCCGATTGCTTTGCTCGGGCGTTTCCTCCCTAGACTTGGGCCGCTTGTCACAAACAAGCGGCTCTTCTTTTTTGTGCTGTTCTAGCTGTGCATCCGGATGAACTGATCCATCGGCGGCATGTTCTGGTTGAGATGGGACATGATCCAGACGGTTCCGCCCACCACCAGGAAGACGACCAGCAATCCGAAGGCCAGCGCCAGCACGTTGTTGGTGTTATCCGGGCCCGTGGTGATGTGCAGGAAAAACACGAGGTGCACGCCCATCTGCGCGATCGCGAGCACGATCAGCGCAACCGGGATCGACGGCTGCCAGACCAGATCGGTGCCGGCGATGAAGAACGAGGTCGCCGTGAGCAGCAACGCGAGGACGAGACCGACGACATAGCCGACGATGCGCTCGCCGACGCTATGTTGTTCTTCATCGCCGGGGGCGATGTCGCGCTCGACATGCGTGTGCGCCTGATCGCTCATACGCCACTCCCAAGCAAATAGACGACGGAAAAGACGCCGACCCAGATGATGTCGAGCGCATGCCAGAATAGCGCAAAGCACATCATCCGGCGCAAGACGTCGGCGCGAAAGCCCTTGGCGAAGACCTGGGCCATCATGGTGAGCAGCCACAGCACGCCGGCCGACACATGCAGGCCGTGACACCCGACCAGCGAGAAGAACGCAGTCAGGAAGGCGCTGCGTGACGGGCCATAGCCGCGGGCGACGAGGTCCGCGAATTCCTTGAACTCAATGGCCAGAAAGATCAGCCCGAGCACGCAGGTCACGGCCATGCCGAGATAGAACCAGAACCGGTTGCGAACGTCGGCCGCGATACTGGCCATGCCGCAGGTAAAGCTCGAGAACAGCAGACAGACCGTCTCGATCGCAACGTTGCGCTGCTCAAAGATCTCCGAGCCCTTGGGGCCGTCGGCGGTCTGGCTGACCAGCACCGCATAGGCCGCAAAGAAGCAGGAGAACATCACGATGTCGGAGAGCAGGAACACCCAGAATCCGTAAGCGGTGACGATCCGCTTCGACGCGGGCCCGGGATGCTCGACAACGACGCCGATGTGGTGGGGATCCGCGTGCGCGTGGCCGACGGTTGCGGTCATCGCCATCAGATCGCTCCCGCCATGCTGACGAGACTGCGCCGTTCCTCGAGATTGATGCGGTCGATCGCGGCGACCTCCGCGGCCGGAATGACGTATTCGTCGTGGTCGCGCCAGGCGAACACGACGAAGGTCGCGAACGCGCCGATGCCGCCCAGGATCACCATCCACCAGATGTGCCAGATCAGCGCAAAGCCCATGATGGTGGCGAAGAACGCACAGACGAAGCCGGTCGGCGAGTTCCTGGGCATCTCGATGTCGTGATACTCGGGCGCTTCGTGTTCGAGCGATTGCTGCTGGGCCGCGATCTTCATGTCCCAATAGGCATCCTCGCCACGAACGTCCGGGTGAAAGGCGAAATTGAACACCGGCGGCGGCGATGAGGTCGCCCATTCCAGCGAGCGGCCGTCCCAGGGATCGCCGGTGCGATCGCGCAAGGCCTCGCGATTCCTGATGCTGACCACGAGCTGCATGATCTGGCAGATGACGCCGATCGACAGCACGGCCATGCCGACCGCCGCCACGATCATCCAGGGCTGCCACTCTGCGACATCATAGTGCTGCATGCGCCGCGTCATGCCGAGCATGCCGGCCACATAGAGCGGCACGAAGGTGATGTAGAAGCCCGTGAAGGTAAACCAGAACGCCAGCTTGCCCCAGCGCTCGTCGAGGCGAAACCCGAAGGCCTTCGGAAACCAGTATTCGAAGCCGGCAAACGCGCCGAACAGCACGCCGCCGATGATGACGTTGTGGAAGTGCGCGACCAGGAACATGCTGTTGTGAAGCATGAAGTCGGCCGGCGGTACCGCGACCAGCACGCCGGTCAAGCCGCCGATGATGAAGGTGACCATGAAACCGACCGCCCACAGCATCGGCGTCGCAAAGCGGATGCGGCCGCCATACATCGTGAACAGCCAGTTGTAGATCTTCACCCCCGTCGGCACCGCGATGATCATGCTGGCGATGCCGAAGATGGCGTTGACATCGGGGCCGGCGCCCATCGTGAAGAAATGATGCAGCCAGACCATGAAGGAAATGACGCAGATCGCCATGGTCGCGAGCACCATCGAGCGATAGCCGAACAGCGCCTTGCCGGAGAAGGTCGAGACCACTTCGGAGAAGATGCCGAAGGCCGGCAGGACGAGGATGTAGACCTCCGGATGGCCCCAGGCCCAGATCAGATTCATGAACATCATGACGTTGCCGCCGGCTTCATTGGTGAAGAAGTGGAAGCCGAGGTAACGATCAAGCAGCAGCATCGCCAGCGTCGCCGTGAGGATCGGGAACGCCGCCACGATCAGCAGGTTCGAGGCCAGCGTGGTCCAGCAGAACATCGGCATCCGCAGATAGTTCATGCCCTTGGTCCGCAGCTTCAGCACCGTCGTCACCAGGTTGATGCCGGCGACCAGCGTGCCGACGCCGGAGATTTGCAGAGACCACGCGTAATAGTCGACGCCGACGCCGGGCGAATAGGACAGCTCGGACAGTGGCGGGAAGGCGAGCCAGCCGGTGCGGGCGAATTCGCCGATCACGAGCGACAGATTGACCAGCAGAGCGCCGGTCGCGGTCAGCCAGAAGCCAACCGAGTTCAGCGTCGGGAAAGCGACGTCACGCACGCCGAGCTGCAGCGGCACGACCAAATTCATCAGCCCGATCACAAACGGCATCGCCACGAAGAAGATCATGATGGTGCCGTGCGCTGAAAAGATCTGGTTGTAGTGCTCCGGCGGGAGATAGCCCTGCGACTGGTAGGCGATCGCCTGCTGAATCCGCATCATGATGGCGTCGCTGCCGCCGCGCAGCAGCATCACCGAGGCCAGCAGGATGTACATGACGCCGATCCGCTTGTGATCGACGCTGGTGATCCATTCGTGCCAGAGATAGGGCAGATGCCCCTTCACGACGACCCAGATCAGTACCGCGAGAATTCCCACCAGCACCACGCCGCCCGCGATCAGCGGAATCGGCTGATCGAACGGGATAGCCGACCAGTCGAGCTTACCGAGCATCGTGGCCTCCACTGTGGGGACGGCCGGCATCGGAGACGAGCTCTGGTCCCGGCCCCGGCGGAATGTGCTGGGTTGCGATCAGGTCGAACAGGCGCGGGTCCTCGAGCCGATAGGTCGGCCTGCCCCTCTCGACGCCCTGCTGCATCAGCTTCTTGTAGCTGTCCTCGTTCAGCACGGCGTCGCTCTTCGCCGTGGCCGCGACCCAATCCGGAAATGACAGCGGCGAGATCACGTTGACGTCGAACATCATCTCCGGAAAGCCGTCGCCGGAGAAATGCGCCCCCAGGCCCTGGAGCTTACCCTCATTGTCAGCACGCAGGTTCAGCCGCGTCACCATACCGTTCATGGTGTAGATCATACTTCCGAGTTGCGGGATGAAGAACACGTTCATCACGCTCGACGATGTCAGCTGGAAGTTCAGCTCGGCGCCGGCCGGCACCGTCAGCGTGTTGACGGTGGCGATGCGCTGGTCGGGATAGATGAAGAGCCATTTCCAGTCGAGCGAGACGACCTGGATGCGCACCGGACTGCCCGTGCCGGGCACCGGCGCTGCGGGATCGAGCTTATGCGAGCCGATCCAGGCGACGCCGCCGAGCAGGATCACGGTCAGCGCGGGGATCGCCCACACCACCATCTCGACGCGTCCGGAATAGACGAAGTCGGGCTGAAAGCGCGCCTTCGGATTGGACGCGCGAAACCAGAACGCAAAAGCCAGGATCGCGAAAATGGTTGGCACCACGATCGCGAGCATGATGACGACGGAATCGACCAGGATGGTGCTGTTGGCGGCAGCCACCGGCCCTTGTGGATCGAGCAGATTCATCGGCAAGCCACTGGCGATTGGGAGACCCCGAGGGGAAGCTAACGCGAAAAACTCCCCCGCCGCAAACGCAGTTGCGTGAAGAGGGTTCCGCACCGTCGTCGCTCAAGCGCGGCTCATCTCGTCCGGCGGCATGCAATTCCGTGCGATGTCAATGACATCGGCGCGGGACGGCCGGCCTTCTCACCTCTGCGGTCCATTGCTAGTTTGCACGAAAATATCGGGATGAAACGACATGCAGGGCCCTGAGGACGATGCCGGCCTCACCGGCAGGGTGGCGCTGATCAGTGGCGGCGGGGCCGCTGGCGACGGCATCGGCAACGGCCGCGCTGCAGCAATTCTGCTCGCCCGCGCCGGCGCAAAAGTGCTGGTGGCCGATCGCGACCTGAAGCTCGCCGAGCGCACCGTCGAGATGATCACGGCGGAAGGCGGTACGGCCGCGGCTCATGGTGGCGACGTCACCAGCGAAGCCGATTGCAAGGCGCTGATCGAAGCCGCGCTCGACCGCTGGCGTCGGCTCGATTTCCTCGACAACAATGTCGGCATCGGCAGCCGCGGCAGCGTCGTCGACGAGGCGCCCGAGCAATACCGCCGCGTCATGCAGGTCAATGTCGAGACCATGTTCCTGCTCTCGAAGCACGCGATCCCCGCCATGATCAAGACCGCCAAGGGCGGCGCGATCGTCAATATCTCCTCGATCTCGGCGCTGCGGCCGCGCGGGCTCACGACCTACACCACGTCGAAGGCCGCCATCATCGGGCTGACGCGCGCCATGGCGGTCGATCACGGCCGCGACAACATCCGCGTCAACTGCATCTGCCCCGGACCGATGTACACGCCGATGGTCTATGCCCGCGGCATGAGCGAGCAGGCTCGCGCCAACCGCGCCAGGGCCTCGCTGCTCAAGACCGAAGGCACCGGCTGGGACGTCGGCCATGCCGTCAAATTCCTGCTCAGCAATTTCGCGCGCTACATCACCGGCCAGGTGCTGGTGGTCGACGGCGGCGTGACGTTGCAAGCGCCCGAACGCGAGTCACAAGAACACTAGAGGAAACACTGAAATGGCCCGCCTGCCCTATCTCGAAGCCGACCAGGTCGCGCCCGAATATCGCGACATGCTCAAGCGCAACACCAATCTGCACAAGCTCTTGGTCAACTCGCCGGAGATGGCGCGCGCCTTCAATGGCGTCGGCAGCTATATCCGCTTCAAGAGCAAGCTCGACCCGCGCCTGCGGGAGCTTGCGATCCTGCAGGTCGGCTGGATGGAAAAGTCGGAATACGAATTCACCCATCACGTGAAGATCGGCAAGGAGTTCGGCGTCACCGACGAGGACATCGCCGGCCTGATGGCGGAGACCGAGGGCAAGCCGTCGAAGCTGGAGCCGCTCGCCAAGACCATCCTCAAAGGCGCCCGCGAGATGGTGCGCGAGCTCGCAATGTCGGATGCGACCTTCGCCGAGATCAAGACACATCTCTCCGACGAGCACATGGTCGACCTCGTGCTCACCATCGCCTTCTATTGCGGCGTGGTGCGTGTGCTCGCCACCATGAAGATCGACAACGAGCCCACTTACAAAGAGGTACTCCAGCAGTACCCGATCCCGGGAGTGAAGTGACATGCGCCTGAACGACAAGGTTGCGATCATCGTCGGCGCCGGCCAGAGCCCCGGCGAAGGCATGGGCAACGGCCGCGCCACCGCGCTGACCTTCGCACGTGAGGGCGCGAAGGTGCTGTGCGTCGACCATCACCTGGAGTCTGCGCAGGAGACGGTCGACCTGATTGCGGCGAAGCAAGGCATCGCGGCCGCCTTCAAGGCCGACGTGACCAAGTCTGCCGACATCAAGGCGATGGTCGCCGACGCCAAATCGCGTTGGGGCCGGATCGACGTGCTGCACAACAATGTCGGCGTCAGCCTGTCCGGCGGCGATGCCGAGCTGCTTCAGATCACGGAGGAAGCATTCGACCGCGTCGTCGCCATCAATCTGAAGAGCTGCATCCTCGCGGCCAAGGAGGTGATCCCGATCATGCGCGCGCAGAACGGCGGCGCCATCATCAACATCTCCTCGATGGCCGCGATCACCACCTATCCTTATGTCGCCTACAAGGCGACGAAATCGGCGATGATCGCTTTCACCGAGCAGCTCGCCTATCAGAACGCCGAATACGGCATCCGCGCCAACGTCATCCTGCCCGGCCTGATGAACACGCCGATGGCCGTCGACACCCGCGCCCGCGAATGGCACAAGACGCGCGCCGAAGTCGAAGCCGAACGCGACAGCAAGGTGCCGCTGCGCAAGAAGATGGGCACGGGCTGGGACGTCGCCAACGCCGCGCTGTTTTTGGCGTCGGATGAGGCGAATTTCATCACGGGGGTGACGCTGCCGGTGGATGGCGGGGCAAGCGTGCGGCGGGGGTAGCGCAAGGCGAGCGCAGTGCCTTCTTACCCTCCCCCTCCAGGGGAGGGTGAAGTCAATGCGTCACCCGCCAGATCGTGCCGCCCGTATCCTCCGACACCAGCAGCGCACCGTCCTTCGCCACCGCGATCCCCACCGGCCGGCCCCACACCTGCGTATCGTTCACGACAAAACCGGTGGCAAAGTCCTCGTACTCGCCGGTCGGCTTGCCGTCCTTCATCCTGATGCGGATCACCTTGTAGCCGGCGCGCTTCGAGCGGTTCCAGGAGCCGTGCTCGGCGGCGAAGGCGTCGCCCTGATATTCGGATGGAAACTGCGTGCCCTGATAGAAGGTCATGCCGAGCGAGGCCGAATGCGCCTGCACCAGCACATCGGGCACCGTCACCTTGTCCTTGAGGTCCGGCCGCGCGCCGGCATGGCGCGGGTCTTCGTTGCTGCCGATGTAGAACCACGGCCAGCCGTAGAAGGCGCTCTCCTTCACGCTGGTGACGTAGTCGGGCACGAGATCGTCGCCGAGGCCGTCGCGCTCGTTGGTCGAGCACCAGGGCAGGCCGGTCTGCGGCTGGATCGCCAGACCGACACAGTTGCGTATGCCGGTGGCGTAGAGCTTGCGGTCCTTGCCTTCGGGATCGAACGAGAGCACTGCCGCACGCTCGGCCTCATAGCCCCAGGAGGCGCCGACTGCCTGCGCCTTGGACCAGGCCTCGAGCCCGCCGGGCGGGTTCCCCATGCCCTCGGCGACATTGCTGGCGGAGCCGACCGACACCAGCATGCGCTTGCCATCCGGCGTGAACACAATGTCGCGGGTGGAATGGCCCGATCCCTGCGCCAGGCTCGCCACCACGACGTCAGCTTTGCCGGACGCCTTCAGGTCACCGGCATGATAGGGAAAGCGGACAACGTTGCCGACATTGGCGACATAGACCCATTGCGGATTGTCACCGTTCGGGAAGAAGGCGATCCCGAACGGGCGGGTGAGTCCGCTGGCAAAGACCTCGTTCGAGACGACCTTGCCGCCCTCCCCAAGACGCAGCACGCGGATGCGCCCGGGCCCGGTCTCGGCAACGAAAATGTCGCCATTCGGTGCGACGCGCAGCACGCGCGCGTCGGACAGGCCGTCGGTCAACAGCTCGATCTTGAATCCGGGAGGTACTAGTGGTGCGGCGCTGCCACGCGACGTCACCCGCGTGGAATTGGAGACCGACGGCGAAGCCCCGGGCTTCGGCAGATCCTCCGGGCGGATCAGCCTGACCACGCCGGGCTTGTCGGCCTGCCAGCTGCCATAGGCATCCTTGCCCTGCAGCACGGGTTCGGCTTGAACGCCGGCGCAGGCCACCAACAGCCATGCGGGCGCCGTCATGAGCGAAACACGAGATATCACGTCGCCTTCCTCCCGGACTTTTTCTGCCAAATCCCACGTCAGCTCATGCCCGCACGATGTGCATTTGGTATGACCCATCGTACTGGAAAACGGCGCGGATCGGTGCGACAGATTGTAAGGGCGCGGCCGCCGGTTGCGGTCATCAAAGCTGCGGCATCGACGTCGCGATTGATGGGGTGATCATGTGGGGATCGGTCTTATCGGAATGGGCGAGCCTGCTGCTGCGCTGGCTGCACGTGGTGGCCGCGATCGCCTGGATCGGCAGTTCGTTCTATTTCATCGCCCTCGACCTCAGCCTCAAGCCCAAGAGTGATCTGCCTGATGGCGTGCAGGGCGAGGCCTGGCAGGTCCATGGCGGCGGCTTCTACCGGATCATGAAATATCTGGTGGCCCCGAGCCAGATGCCGGACGAGCTCACCTGGTTCAAATGGGAGGCCTACACCACCTGGCTGTCCGGCTTCGCACTGATGGTGGTGGTGTACTATCTCGACGCCGATCTATTCCTCGTCGACAAGTCGATCCTCGATTTGACGCCGATCCAGGCCGGGCTGTTCAGCTTCGGTAGCCTCGCGCTGGCGTGGCTGCTCTATGAGGCCGCATGCCGCACCGGGCTCGCGCAGCGCGAGCTGCCCTTTGCCATCGGCGGCTATCTGTTCCTGGTCGCGCTGACCTACGCCTTCACCCATGTCCTGAGTGGTCGCGGCGCCTTCAACCAGATCGGCGCGCTCATCGGCACCATCATGGTCGCCAACGTCTTTGCGGTGATTATCCCGAACCAGAAGAAGATCGTCGCGAGCCTGATCGCGGGCCAGGCGCCCGACCCGAAACTCGGCAAGACCAGCAAGGAGCGCTCGGTCCACAACAACTATCTGACTCTGCCGGTCGTCGTCCTGATGATCAGCAACCACTATCCCCTGCTCTACGCCACCCGCTTCAACTGGATCATCGTCGCGATCGTGCTGGCGCTGGGGCCGGTGATCCGCCATTTCTTCAACGAGGGCCATGCCGGGCGTAAATCGCCGTGGTGGGTGTGGGGCGTCGCAGCAGCGGGCGCGATCGCGATCCTCTTCCTGTCCGCGGCCGGCCCGCGCGAGGTGAAGACGGGCGCGCTGTCGGCACCGCCGACACTCGCCAATGTCGAGGAGATCGTGATGTCCCGCTGCAGCATGTGCCACGCCGCCGAGCCGGTCTGGGCCGGCATCGTCACCGCGCCGAAGGGCATTTTGCTCGACGCGCCCGAGCACATCCACCGCAACATCCGCCTGATCGGGCGCGTGGCGGCATGGTCCAATGCGATGCCGCCGGGCAACATCACGGAAATGACCAGCGAGGAGCGCGCCATCCTCGCCGCCTATATCAGCGAGCAGGATCGCTGACATCCTCGACCTTTGCGTCGATCGCGCTTTTCGCGGAACGAAATTCCGTATCCCCCGCCGATTTGAAAATGACTTGATCGCCCATCCGGCGTAGACAGGACCAGCGGCCGCGAGCCGTCCAAAGTCAGTTTGCAATTGCCGGGGAAATCACAGTGGCCCTCAAGAACGTCATCGGTATCGACCACGCCGTGGTCATGGTGAAGGACCTCGACAAGGCCGCCGAAAACTACAGGCAGCTCGGCTTCACCCTTTCACCGCGCGGCACCCACAGCGCACATATGGGTACCGGCAACTACACCATCATGTTCGACCCGGACTATATGGAGCTGCTCGGCGTGCTGGTGGCAACCGAACACAACGCGCCGGCGCGGGCCTTCGTCGAGCGCCACGGTGAGGGCATCGAACGCATCGCGTTCACAGCGGTCGACAGCGCCGCCGGCGCCGAAGAGATCCGCGCGCGTGGCCTGACGCCGATCGGCCCGACCGATTTCGAGCGGCCGGTCACGCTGCCGAACGGCACGATCTCGGCCGCCAAATTCCGTACCTTCATGTGGCCGACCGCGGAAGCGCCAGGCGGCGTGCGCATCTTCGCCTGCCAGCACAAGACCCGCGAGACGGTGTGGATCCCCGAACTGATGAGGCACGCCAATGCAGCGAAGCGGATCAGCGAGGTGCTGATCGCGACGCCCGAGCCGGCGAAGGAAGCAGCCCATCTGGCGCGGCTGATCGATCGCGAGGCGAAGGCAGAGGCCGACGGCGCGGTGACGGTGACGTCGGGCGGGGACCGCGCCGATTTCGTCTATCTGACGCTCGACCAACTCGGCAAACGC
The DNA here is from genome assembly GCF_024199935.1 of Bradyrhizobium sp. CCGUVB14. Taxonomy (NCBI): domain Bacteria; kingdom Pseudomonadati; phylum Pseudomonadota; class Alphaproteobacteria; order Hyphomicrobiales; family Nitrobacteraceae; genus Bradyrhizobium; species Bradyrhizobium sp. CCGUVB14. Next base: position 3,334,273 of record NZ_JANADS010000001.1, on the reverse strand, counting down.
TATCCCGGCGTGCCACTCGCCGGCCTCTCCGAGCGCGGCGGCGCGGGGCTGGTGCTCGTCAGCGGCGATCTCGCGGCCACGGAGAAGGCGCTGGGTTCGGCGGCTGTTCGCAGCGGAGCTGCGATCGTCGTGCCCCCGGCCAAAGCCAACGGCACCCTGCTCGCCTTCATTGCCGGCTGATTTGAACTAATTCTTTAACGCGCGTTTACCTGGCGGCTCTAGGATTCCCCGATAGTCCAAGCCGCCCGGGGCCACGCGCATGTTCAAAGAGGGATCGCCGATCGCATACGACGCGCCGGCCGAACTGAAGAAGTGGCCATCGCTGAAGGGCGAGCGGCAGAAGGACCGTGGTCCGCCCTATCTCGTCTACAACGGCACGCTGGCGGATTGCGTTCGTGTCCTCATGGACAAGCCGATCAAGGGCATCTCGCTCTACGACATCATGACGAAGCCGCAGCCGGCCTTCGAGCAGACCGTGCTGTCGCCCGGCGATGCCGCCGAGATCGCAATGCGCAAGGATTTCCCCAAGGCATAAGCGCTGCAGGCCTGCCTCAATACCGCTAGCCGTCCAGAGTTTCCTGCGGTTCCATCAGAACCGCGGGAGCGATGTCGCGTTCCTGCGATGGGAACACCGTACTAACACCTGCCGTCTCGCGGAATCGCAGCTTCGCCGCAATTACGGTTAAGAAGTCCTTGTCACCGGCGCGCGCTGGTCGTTCCCCCACAGTTCGAGGACTTTTACCGAGATGCGATTTCTCGTCGCGGCTTGCGCTGCGTTCCTGATTTTGATGTGCGACGTCAGCACACCGCCGACCTGGCAAGCTTCCAGCTTCGACAACGCAACACCCAAGGCCGATCGCGCACCCTCACTGGTTCCCCTTGTCGAGCTGTTTGTTGCAAGCGTGCAGGCCATCGAGCTCGCCAATGCACGCGCATCGTACGAGGAGACGATCGAGCCGCCGCGCGCCGTCGAAACCGCCTTGCAGGCTCCGGCGTCACCGACTGAACAGTTTTGCCGCGCGCTCAAGCAAGCGGCCGAGGAGAGCGGCATTCCCGTGCCGTTCTTCGCCCGCCTGCTCTGGCAGGAGAGCCGCTTCCGTTCCAACGAGGTCAGCCAGGCCGGCGCGCAAGGAGTCGCGCAATTCATGCCGGAGACCGCCGCCGAGGTCGGGCTCGATGACCCCTTCGATGCCATGAAGGCGCTGCCGGCATCGGCAAAATTCCTGCGCAAGCTCCGCGACGATTTCGGCAATCTCGGCCTTGCCGCGGCCGCCTACAATGCGGGCCCCGGTCGCATCCAGAAATGGCTCGCTCGCGAGAGCGAGCTGCCGCGCGAGACCCGCGACTATGTTCGCATCATCACCGGCACCAAGGCCGAAGACTGGATCGAGCGGTCGGAAGCGCTCGCGATCCGGATCGACCTCCCGCGCGAGGCGCCTTGCGAAGGCATCGGAAGCCTGTCCAAGACCAAGGACATCGCCTGGGTACCCGCCAACCTCGCGCCTTCGACCGCCACCATCATTCGCAAGGCCGAGCAATTGGCGGCGCGGCTATCCGCGAACCGCGCCCGCAAGCGCCTCGTTGTCCTGCTCCGCAAGAGCGGCGCGGCCCACGGCAAGGCGCGCGGAATGATCGCGGCCCGCGCGAAGGGTGCGAAGGCTCGCGCCATCCGCGTTGCGGCGCGCGAGCGCTCCTCGGGCTAGCTTAGACCGGCTTCTCGTCGTCGGTGACCGGTGAGGTCACCACCAGGAAAACGAGATCGGTCAGACCGGAGTTCGAGATCGCGTGCTCGACGCCGGGTGGCAGGAAGATCACGTCGTGCTTGCGGACGACATGGTTCTTGCCGGCGATCTCCATCAATCCTTCGCCGTCGAGCACGTGATAGACCTGCTCCTGCACCTTGTGGTGATGCCGTGCCACATAGGCCATCGGTTGGTACATCGAGATGCGGTAGTCGATGCGGCGCGAGCCCGCCGTTTCCGGCATCACCAGCGGCTTGGACAGCGCGCCGCCAAAGTGGTTGGGGAATTCGCGCCAGGGCACTTCCGCGATGTTGCGGATGAAGGCGCCGTTGCTTTCCTCGGTCATGCCAGTGCTCCCTAATTCACCAGCGCACCACCGTCGACATAGACGATCGAGCCGGTGGCAAAGCCGTTGTTCATGAAGCTCGCGATCTGCTGGGCGATGTCCTCGGCCATGCCGACGCGGCCGACCGGAAGTGCTGCCGCCGTCTTGGCCAGCATTTCCTTCCGAGCAGCCTCAGGCATCGCAGCCCGGATCGGCGTGTCGATCACGCCGGGCGAGACTGCATTGACACGCACCGGCGCAAGCTCGAGTGCCAGTGCCCGGGCCAGCGACTCCAGCGCACCGTTGGCCGCGCTGACGATCGCAGAGTTCGGCCGCGGCCGGACACTGAGGAAACCGGTGACCAGCGTCAATGAGCCACCGGGCCGGATGGCGGCCTCACGTGCCACCCGCCAGGCGCCCCAGAATTTTCCTTCCATCGTGGCCCGCACATCCTCCATCGCGACGGTCTTGAACGGCCCGGTGCGAAGCTGCGCAGCCGTCAGCACGACATGATCGACAGCGCCGATGCGCTTGAACAGTTCGGCCACGCTCTGATCGCTGGTGACGTCAGTCGGGATCGCCGTCACCTTCAGCCGCTCGGCGACCGGATCGAGCTTCGCGGCGCTGCGCGAGGCGATGACGACGTCGGCCCCCTGTGATTTTGCAAGCTCCGCCGTGGCGAGGCCAATGCCTGAGGAGCCGCCGATCACGACGATTTTCTTGCCTGCGAGCGTCATTCCCATCTCCCGATATTTTGTTGATTGCTTCTGCGAACCGCGATCAGCCCGGCTGGAAACGCGTGCCGATGCCGGCCTTGCTCTGGCCGAGACCCGGCAACTCCCAGACGCCGGCGCCCGAGGGATTGACGTCCGCGGCGATATCGACGTCGATCAGGTAGGGCCTGTTGGCGGCGATGCCCTTGCGGATCGCCTCGCCGAGATCGCCGGCGCGATCGACGCGCACGCCTTCGACGCCGCAGGCGCGCGCCATCGCCGCGAAGTCAGGGTTGTAACGCTCGCCGGTCTCCGGATGCTTGAAGTCAGTCGCAAGCTCGCGGCCGCCGAGATAGCCGCGCTGCAATCCGCGGATCGAGGCATAGGCGTAATTGTTCCAGACCACCCAGACCACTGGCAGATTATACTCGACCGCCGTCCCCAACACGTTGGCATGCATGAAGAAGGCGCCGTCACCGCAGACCGACACGCAGGGGCGATCGGGCGCGGCGAATTTTGCACCCATCACACCGGCAACGCCAAAGCCCATCGGGCCGAACCCCATCGAGCCGATCAGCGAATCCGGCCGCTTCGGCTTGCAGAAGCCGAGCAGCCAATTGTGGTGCACGCCGATGTCGGAGACGAGGATGGCATCCTCCGGCAACGCCTTGTCGATCTCGGCCGCCGCGCGCTGCGGATTGATCGGCGTGGTGTCGTCGGAGAAGCCGGGCGCGACGAACTTGTCCCACTCCTTGCGATAGCCATCGATCTGCGCCAGCCACTTCTTGCGCGCATCCGACTTCTTGAAAAGGTTGTCGCGGCGATCGAGCTCGGCATGCACCTGCCGCAGGAAGGTACGGACGTCAGCCATCAAGCCGAGCGCGACAGGATAGTTGCGGCCGATCTCCTCGGGGTCGATGTCGACATGGATCAACCGCGTCGGCGGGATCGTGAAGGAATAGCCGGGGATCCACGAGCTCGACGTGCGGTCGTCGAAGCGGACGCCGAGCGCAAGCAGGACGTCGGCCTGCCGCGCGGCGTGATTGGCCTGATAGTGCCCGGCACGTGCGACGAGGCCGAGCGCCAGCGGATGATTGACGTCGAGCGCACCGAGGCCGCTTGCGGACGCCGCAACCGGAATCTGTAGCCGCTCGGCGAGCTTGCGCAACTCCTCCGCCGCGCCGCCATAGCGCACGCCCTGTCCAACCAGCATCACCGGCCGTTCAGCCGAGAGCAGCATGTCGACGGCCTTCTCGACACCTTCCGGATCGGCGCCGCAACGGCTGGAGATGTTGGCACTCCACTCGGCAGCCTTCGGCGCCTCTTCGGCCGCCGATTCCATGAAGACGTCGAAGGGCACGTCGACCACGACCGGCCCCGGCCGTCCCGTGACCATCGTCTTCCAGGCCTGCCGCACCGCGAGCGGCACCATCTCGCCGCGCGTCGGCTGGAACACCTTCTTGCACATCGTGCGCACGGTGGAGGGAAAGTCGGCCTGATAGTGCCGGTACATTTCCTGGAACGCACCGCGATTGAACTGGCTGGTCGGCACGTTGCCGGTGATCGCCATGAACGGCACGGAATCGAGGTAGGCGTTCGCCAGGGAGATCGGCAGATTAGCCGAGCCCGGCCCGCAGGAGGTGAAGGTCGCGGTCGGCCGACCGGAGACGCGGTAGTAAACGTCGGCCATGAAGCCGGCGACGCTCTCGTGATGCACGGAGATCGTCTTGATGTCGGAGGATCGCTCGTACAGCGCGTCGATGAACTGGATGTTGCCGTGGCCGCAGAGCCCGAACACCTGCGGCACTTTCTCCTGGATCAGATAATCGACAATGACCTGGGCGCCATTGAGCATGTTTTTCGACATCAACCGGTCTCCCTCTCGGCCCGTCGACTTCTTGTGTACCGATGCGGAGAACGCGGCCGGTCATCATGGGGCCGCCGGAAGCCTATTTCTCATAATGCTGTACGTCAATTTATATTGTGATAGGCTTTCTCGCTGAGGAAACGCGAAGCTCCGCGCCGACGGCTGCGCTGGTTGCGTGCTAGTGTCGCAGATGCGGAGCCATATCGATTCACCTGAGGGAGCCCAGTCCTTGAGATCGCGTACCAAGCCGACCACCGGCGAGAAGCCTGCAAGCCCGCGCAAGGCCGCGATTGCCAAACTGGTCCCTGCACCCAAGGCGGATGGCGACGACGAGGCCGAGGACAAGCAGCGCGGCGGCGGCGTTCAATCGCTCGGTCGCGCCTTCTCGATCCTCGAAGAGGTGGCGCGCCATCGCGAGGGTATCGGGCTTGCAGAGCTCAGCAAGCTGGTCGGCCTGCACAACTCGACGACGTTTCATCTGGCCAAGACGCTGGTCTCGCTCGGCTACCTCCGCCAGGAGAAGGACAGCAAACGCTACCGCATCGGCCGTCCCTTGTTTGCACTCGCCGCATCAGCGCTCGACGAGATCGAGATGGTCAACGTCGCAACGCCCGTGCTGGAGGAACTGTCACGCCAGACGGGCGAAAGTGGGCATTTTGCTGTGCGAATGGGCGACGCGGTGGTTGTGATCGCCCGCACCAGCGGCCCGGGCGCGTTCCAGCTCACCGATCGCGTCGGCGTGGTGCGGCCCGCCCATTGCACCGCGCTCGGCAAGATCATTCTGGCCTCGCTCCGCCCCGAGCAGCTCAAGCGCTTCATCGATCGCGTCGAACTGAAACCGTCGACGCCGAAATCCATCAGCGATGCCGGCGCGCTGATGCGCGAGATCGCCGAAGTGCAGCGCACCGGCGTTGCCTTCGACGATGGCGAGTTCAATCCGGAAGTGCGCTGCGTCGCCGTCCCCGTCACCGATTTCACCGGTCAGGTGATCGGCGCGCTCGGCATTTCCGGGCCGATCTGGCGCCTGTCCAACCAGGCCCTGCATGCCGGCGCGCAAATCGTGCAGGCCGCCGCCGATCGCCTGTCGGTCGAATTCGGCGCCAAGGACCGGGCACACAAGGCGCTCACGCAGAAAGCCTGAGCCGCAACCCGAGCGGCGATTTTGCCGGTTGACACCGGCAATGGCGTTCGGGATTATCCTCCAGCATTAGAAAAAGCTCTCTCACAATACCGGATACCCGGTTTTGAAGGGAGGCACGCGATGCACCCGGGAGGAGACAGAGATGATCCGCTACCCACGACGGACGTTGTTACGGGCGGGCGCAGCCTTCGCTGGCGCGGCCGCGCTCGGGTTTCCCGCGATCGTCAGGGCTCAGGCCGAAAAGATCCGGATCGGACACCTGACGCCGCTCACCGGCTTTCTCGGCGTGATCGGCAGCTACGCGCAGCTGGGTGCGAAGCTCGCGGCGGAGGAGATCAACGCCTCGGGCGGCATTCTGGGCAAGCAGGTCGACCTGCTCTCGGAAGACTCGATCAACCCGGCGACCGCCGCCACCAAGGCGCAGCGCATGCTGGAACAGGACGGCGCGGTGGTGCTGCTCGGCGAAATCTCGTCGGCGTCCTCGCTTACCATCATGCAGGTGGCCGAGCGCAACAAGAAGGTGTTCTTCTCGACCGGCGCGCGCTCGGACGCACTGCGCGGCAAGAGCTGCAACAAATACTCGTTCCACTGCGACATTCCGAACACCGTGATGGTCAACGCGGTCGGCACCGCGCTGTCGCAGCAGGGCATGGTGAAGGGCAAGAAATTCTTCACGCTGACGGCCGACTACATTTTTGGCCATGACCTGCTGAAGGCCGCGAAAGTGTTCTTCGGCGCGCATGATGCCAATCTGATCGGCGACGAGCTGATCGCAACCGACGTCACCGATTTCAGCCCGTATCTGCTGAAGGTGCGGCAGGCAAAGCCAGACGTGGTCTGCTGCAACCTCGCCGGCAACCAGGTCACCAACCTCGTCAAGCAATATGCCGAGTTCGGCTTCCCCTACCCGCTGGTCGGCTTCAACCTCAACACCGGTGATGCCTGGGCCGCGGGCGCGGGCAATCTCAGCGGCACCTGGCCGACGGTCTGGTATCACACGCTGCAAAATCCGACGTCGCAGGCCTTCGTCACGGCCTTCACCAAGAAATACGGCAAGCCGCCGGAGAACCATGCCTGGATCGACTACGTCACGCTGAAGCTCCTGGCGGAAGCGATCAACACCACCAAGTCGACCGACAGCGGCGAGCTCATCGCCTATTTCGAGAAGCAGGCGCAATTCGATATCGGCAAGGCGCGCAAGGCCTACTTCCGCTCCTGGGATCACCAGCTGGTGCAGGAAGCCTATCCGTTCACGGTCAAGCCAAAGGACCAGATGAAGGACCAGTGGGACATGCTGGTGCTGGGTGATGCGGTGCCGGCAGCGAACGACCCTCTGGAGACGATCTATCCGACCAAAGAGCAGAACCCCTGCGAGATGAAGGCGTGAGGCCCGCACCCGGCAAGGCGCACGCAACATGCAGTTCGAGTTCTTGCTGGAACAGGTGGTGAATGGCCTCGTGCTCGGAGGCTATTACCTGCTCATCGCGCTCGGGCTGTCGCTGATCTTCTCCGTCGGCGGCATCGTCAATCTCGCGCATGGCGCGTTCTATGCGCTCGGCGCTTACATCTGCGTCGAGCTGACCCGCCGCATCGGCTTCGGCCCGTCGGTGGTGATCTCCCCGCTCGCGGTTGCGCTCCTCGGTATCCTGTTCGAGCGATTCATCCTGCGCCGCTTCTACACGGCCGATCCGATCCTCAGCCTGCTCGTGACCTTTGGACTGGCGATGGTCGCAGAGCAGGCGATCCGCATCATCTGGGGCGCCGCGCCCGTATCGACCGAGATCCCGCAGAGCTTTCGCGGCTCGGTCATCGTCGGCGACTTCCTGTTCTCGCGCTACCGCCTGCTGATCCTCGCCGTCGTCGCGACGATCCTGTTCGGCGTCTGGTGGCTCCTGCAAAAAACCTCGTTCGGACGCGTGGTTCGCGCCGGCATCCAGCGGCCGGACATGGTCGCGGCGCTCGGCATTCGCCTGCAGCCCTACATGACCGCGATCGTGATGCTCGGCGTCGGCCTCGCCGCGCTCGGCGGCGCGTTCTTTGCGCCGATCACGACCGTGCATCCCGCCATGGGCGCCGAGATCATGACCATCGCTTTCGTGGTGGTCGTGATCGGCGGGCTCGGCAGCTTCTGGGGCGTGGTCATCGCGGCCCTCCTCGTCGGCGTCGTGCGCGGCATCGCCATTCATTTCGAGCCTGCAGCCGGCGAAGCCTCGATCTACATCCTGATGTTCCTGGTGCTGCTGGTACGCCCGCGCGGCCTGCTCGGCGAACGCATCGAGAAGTTCGAATGAGGGATACCTGGACCATCGATCGGCTGAGGCCGCTGCTGATCGCGACAGTCGCGGTGATCGCGCTGCCGTTCCTGCTGCGCGCCCTCGGCCTCTCGCTCAACACCGGCACCTGGATGGTCGGGCTGGCAATCGCCGCGATGGGGCTCAACCTCTGCATCGGCACGACCGGTCTCGTCTCGTTCGGCCACAGCACCTGGTTCGGCATCGGCGCCTATGCCGCCGGGCTGATCCAGCTGCGCTTCTTTCCCGGCGAGATCTGGTTGCCACTGCTGGGATCGATGGTCGTTGTCGCGATCGCTTCGACATTGATCGGCATGCTGATCCTGCGCCGGCGCGGGGTGTACTTCTCGCTGCTGACGCTGGCGCTGGCGGCCCTGGTCTACACCACCGCGTTCCGCTGGACGAGCCTCACCGGCGGCGAGGACGGGCTCGGCGGACTGAAGCGCGGGGGCATCGGCCCCGTGAGCTTCGACAACGCGCTCAACTATTACATCGTGGTCGCGGTGATCGGGCTTGCCGTGCTCTATGTGCTGATGCGCCTGCTGCGCTCGCCATTCGGGCATGTGCTGGTGGCGATCCGCGAGAACCAGCTGCGCGCGAGCTTTCAGGGCTATCCGGTCGAACGCTACAAGCTCGCGGTGTTCGTGATCTCGGCCGTCATCACCGGCGTTGCCGGCGCGCTGATCGCATTCCTGAACTATCTCGTCTCCGCCGAAGCCGTCTCGGTACCGTTTGCCGGCGAGCTGTTGGCGATGGTCGTGATCGGCGGCATGCGCAGCCTGCTTGGCCCCGCGCTCGGCGCGGTGTTCTTCATCCTGTTCCGCGAGCTGTTCTCGATCTGGACGTCGGACTGGCTGTTCTGGTTCGGCCTCACTTTCGTGGCCTTCGTAATGTATTCGCCCGGCGGCCTCGTCGGCATCGGCTCGCTCATCATGCGCCGCCTTCGTCCGCCCGCGGAAGAGACGGCGGCGATGAGCCGGCGCAAGATCTATGAGGGCTTGCCGCTGCCGGACTTTTTGCGGCCGGAAGCGTTGAAGGGCACGGTGCTGGAAGTCAGCCACGTCTCCCGAAAGTTTGGCGGCATCCGCGCGGTCGAGAATGCGAGCATCACGGTCGCCGCCGGCGAGATCCATGCGCTGATCGGGCCGAACGGCGCCGGCAAGACCACGCTGTTCAATCTGGTCTCCGGTCTCTACGCACCTGACCAGGGCACGATCCGCCTGCAGGGCCGCGACATCGCAGGCGTGCCGGCGAATGCGATCTGCCATCAGGGGCTGGCGCGCTCGTTCCAGATCACGAACCTGTTTCGTGGACTGTCGATCTACGAAAATCTGCGCCTGTCGCTGCAGGCGCGGCGGCCGATGCGCTTCAACATCTGGAACGACATCGACTTCTACAAGGAGATCCACGCCGAAACGGCCGCACTGACGAAATTCCTCGGCCTCGAAGGCATCGAGGAGATCGAGGGCGGCGAGCTCTCCTATGGCGGGCAGAGGCTGGTCGATCTCGGCATCGCGCTGGGCTCGAAACCGCAGGTGCTGCTGCTCGACGAGCCGCTCGCCGGCCTTGCCGCGGCCGAACGCGAGCGCGTGTCGAACCTCGTCAAGAACATCGCGGCCAACATCCCCGTTCTGATCGTCGAGCATGACATCGACCGCGTGCTCGGCTTCTCGCAAACCGTCACGGTGATGAATCAGGGCGAGGTGCTGATGTCCGACTGCCCCGCCGCCGTGCGGGCCGATTTGCGGGTGCAGGAGATCTATACCGGCAAGGGCATTCCCGCCGTCGAGCATCGACGCAACGAGGGGGCATCCGGCGTGCACGACACCGTGCTGCGGCTCGATCGCGTCAATACGTTCTACGGCAAGAGCCACATCCTCAACGACGCCGCGCTCGACGTGCGCGAGGGCGAGATCGTCGCGCTGCTCGGCCGCAACGGCGCCGGCAAGTCGACGCTGCTGAAAACCATTGCGGGTCTCGTGCCGGCGGCGTCCGGCAGCATCGCCTATCGCGGCGATGATATCGCAAGCCTCGCCGCGCCCGACATCGCCCGCCGCGGCATCGGCTATGTCCCGCAGGGCCGCGGCCTGTTCGCCGGCATGACCGTGCGCGAAAACCTCGCGCTCGGGCGTCTCGCCCGCAAGACCGACGGCAGCGACGGCGTGGTCTGGGACGAGGAGCAGATCCTGCAGTACTTCCCACGGCTGAAGGAGCGCATGAACATCGCGGCCGACTATCTCTCCGGCGGCGAGCAGCAGATGGTCGCGGTGGCGCGCGCGATGTCGGGCAATGTCCGCCTGCTGCTGCTGGACGAGCCGTTCGAGGGCCTTGCGCCGGCGGTGACGCTGGAGCTGTTCAAAGTGTTCGATGCGCTCCGCCGCCACATGTCGATCGTGATCGTCGAGCACAATCTCGATCTCGTGCTGGCGCTGGCCGATCGCGTCTTCGCACTCGAGCGCGGCGCCGTGTTCCACCAGGGGCCGGCAGCGCCGCTGCTGAACGATCTCGGCTATCGCAAGCAGATCCTGTGGCTGTAGCCCCTACTCCGCCTTGATGTTCGCGGCCGCGACCACCTCGGCGAGCTCCTTGGTCTCCTTCGCGATCTTGGCGGCGTAGTCGGCGGGGCTGAGCACGCTCACCACGCCTTGCGAGCCGAGCCGCTCCTCGATCGTCGGATCCTTGGCGGCTGCGACGATCTCCCGGTGCAGCGTCTCGAGGATCGGCGCCGGCGTCGCCTTCGGCATGAAGAAGCCGACCCAGAACGACAGGTCGAAGCCGGGATAGCCGGCTTCCGCAACCGTCGGCACGTCCGGCAGCGACGGCAGCCGCTCGGCCGAGGACACCGCCAGCGCGCGCAGCTTGCCGGCCTTCACCAGCGGCACCGCGGAGAGCGGATCGAACACCGCGAGCACCTCCTGCGCGAGGATGCCGACCTCGGACGCGGCACCGCCGCGATAGGGCACGTGGATCATCTTGATGCCGGCGCGCTGGCCGAGCAGCTCCATGGCGAGATGGGCGAGGTTGCCGTTGCCACCCGAGCCGTAGGCGAGCGCGCCGGGTGCCGCCTTCGCGGCCGCGACGAGATCGGCGACGGTCTTGATGTCGGCGGTCCTGGGATTCTCCGGGTTGACCACGAGTACCAGCGGCGCGGAGACGACGGTGGTCAGCGGCGCGAAGTCGCTGACCGGATCGTAGCGGATATCCTTGAATAGCGTCTTGTTCAGCGTGATCGTGGACGAGTTGCAGGCGAGCACGGTGTAGCCGTCGGGCTCCGCATGCGCGACGCCTTCGGCGGCGATCATGCCGTTGGCGCCGGCGCGGTTCTCGACCACGAAGGGCTGCCCGAGCTTGGCGCCGAGCCGGTCGCCGATGATGCGCGCAACGACGTCGACCGGACCGCCGGCGCTGAAGCCGACCATGACCTTCACCGGCCGCACCGGGTATTTTTGCGCGATGGCCTCCGTCGACAGCGCCGACGCGAAAAGTCCGGCAATGAGCGCCAGCAGGCGGGCCGTTCGTTGCATTGGTTCTCTCCCCGGACCACGGCGCCTCTGCTTGTTGTCGGTGCGGCGCGTTCGCTGGTCATGAATAGCGGCCACATCGGATTTCGCAATCGGGTTTCCGTCAGGCATTCCGCCGCACGGCAGGCGGGCGCCGCTAATCCAGACAAAACTGCGAAAACAACCCCATGCACAGTAGCCGGCTTTGGAGAGCCGACTTCGTATATCCCGAACATTCCGTTTGACACGTCGGGCAAAACAGGCGCACGGTGGCATCATCGCGATATCAGCCCGTGTCCAGGCCCGCCCGCTCACAGGCGCGCGCGACCTGGCCCGCGCGAACACGCTTCATCGACATCTGAAAAACTTCAATCGCCGCCCAGCGCGCGATCGGCTTCGCTTGCCGCGAACCCGCGTGCCTGCGCCGGCAAAGGACAGCGCATGACGACATTGCCGACATTGACCGAGACGACGCCCATCGCGGCGAACGACCCCACCCCGATCATCGCAAGCCCGAAGGTCAAGCTCCGGCGCAGGCGCATCGTGATCGATCATCCCGATCCGCACACCGGCGAAAAGCTGCTGGCCGAGGCGATCGGCGCCGTCGACCGCGACGCGCTGCATGGCCTGTTGGGCCAGCTGGTGAAAGCCAGCGTGGTTGCCCGGAAGCCGGACCAGGGCAATCTCTCCTTCATGGTCTCGATGCTCAAGAGCATCGCGCCGAAGGATTCGCTCGAAGCCATGCTGTCGGCGCAGATGGTCGGCATTCACGTCGCCTCGATGCGCTGCGCCTGCCGCCTCGCCTGCACCGACGACGTGCCGCAGCAGGAAAGCCTCACCCGCGCACTGACCCGGCTGGCCCGCACCTACGCCGCCCAGATGGAGGCCTTGAGCCGCCATCGCAGCAACGGCACGTGCGCGATCACGGTGCAGAATTTATCGGTGCAGGATGGCGGCAAGGCCGTCGTCGGCCATTTCACGCAGCACGCGAACCTGATCACGGCGCAGCCGGGCCTGGCGGACGCGACCGTCCCCGCATGAGCCACGCCCGCAACACCGGCCCGATGCGGGTGAGCCTGCGTTGCGGCGCGCAAACACGAAACGGTGAAACCTGCCGCGCGCCGGCACTGCGCGGCAAGGCGCGCTGCCGCATGCACGGCGGCGCATGGGGATCCGGCGCGCCGTTTGGAAACGGCAATGCCGTCAAGCACGGCTTTTTCACCGGCGAAGCGATCGACGAACGGAAGTTCGTCCGCACCATGCTCAGCGAAGCGGAGAGCCTGCTGCGCACGTTGCCGGCGTCGTCAGAAACAATCGGCAACTCCCGCGAGGGTGGAACCCAACACACCCTACCGGGAACAGATTCACCCCCTTCGCACTTAACAAATGATAGGAAGTGAGGTGCAATCATGGGCCAGTCAAAGCCGCTTCGCCCGACCGCCATCGTCGTCGAGGATGACGACATTCAACGCGAGATGCTCGCGCTTCTGCTCGAACAGCGGAACTTCGAAGTCCTGCAGTGCGAAGATGCCGAGACCGCGGCCCTGGCGCTCAAGGCAAAACACCCGACGCTGATGGTCACCGACATCAATCTGGTCGGGAAGATGGACGGCGTCGATCTGGCGCACTTCGCCCAGCAGCACAATGCCGATATGCGGATCATCGTGATCTCGGGCCGTCCGCTGCCCCGCCCCCTGCCGCCCGGCGCAAAATTCTTCACCAAGCCGGTTTATCCGACGGCGTTGCTCGCGGAAGCGGCCGAATAGCTGAAGGAGCTGAACGACAGTGCTAGTGTATCCGTCGCTATTCTCACATCTCCTTTGATGCCGTTTACATTATTGCTTGTATTCACACGTCAGCTTCACGAATGCTCTACAATTCTGGCAAGAGCCTGTCTGCCCGTTCAAAAAGTGAACTGCGCCCGGTTGCTGCACCGCCGTGGTGTAGGACGCAGCCCGGCTGAAAAACTCTTTCTTGCAAAGATAATCTGCAGCTTCGCCATACTCTACGCTTTGATCGGAGCGATACCAGGGTATAAAATTCTCATTGCTGACGTCCTCCACCTGCGTAAATGCGTTCGAAAAGCGAACTGGGCAGTATGATAGCTGCTCTATCTGAGCAGTCGTCAAATTAGGCGACCGCAAAATGCCGAATCTTGGCGCAACCCAGGACGTGATCTCCAATGTTCGATGCCTCTGAGCATTCTGCACTTGATTAATGACCTTGAGGTTCATGCCCGCCTGCAGGAGAAGTTTAGCCAACGCTTTCAGAGAATCGAGGGAAACATCAGTTGTGCACGCAATCGCCACAGACTCGTTCTCCTGCCCCTTTGAAGATGGGCCGAGCGAATATTTAATGTTTGCTCGACTTAGAGCGCCAACGATGCGGTCACCATCAGCCTGCTTGGAATAATAAATAACATCTGTCGTTGTAAAAACGTCCTCGGTAGTTCTCCGTGCAGGCTCCGATACAGGACGACTCGTCACACACGATCCTGCATCTGCCGCCTTATCTATAGATACATCGACCCCCAACTTTCTTAAGAGGCTTATAGCCGAGTATATCGGGACAATATCATTGCTATTGGTCTGATCCATCGTACCGCCCTGCACGAAACCAATGACGCGACCATTATCAAGATCAAGAACCGGCCCGCCACTAGTGCCAGGGCGCAGGGGACCGACCGTCCCATAGAAGCCATGACCAGCTGTTGAGATTGTCGCAACATCCAGACGAAAAGGTGTAAGTCCTTCCTTGCCAGGAAAGCCCAATGCAAGCAACTTAGTATCTCGCGAAATTCTTGATGAGGAAATCGTCAGAGCATCCTGGCAAGGCTCCGAAGGTGGAAGCTGCAACAGGGCGACATCTTGCTTTTCATCTGCGTCTCGCGGATAAAGCTCGATCGGCCGCCCACCCACTCGCGCGACAAACTTTTGCGACGGCTTTCGCGGCATCAAATGAGCGGCAGTTACTACGTATCCGTCTCGTGAGACAACGAAAGCCGTTCCTCGGTCAACAATTCCACCATTTTCATCTAAGAGCTCTACGGACAATACCGCGTTGGAGCTGGACGAAAATATCTCCTCCACGGTTCGGGCAGTCGCGCAATTGCAAAATAGAAAAGAGATTAGGAAGAACGTCGCGCGCAAGCTCATCCTCACGAAACTCGGATATACGTATTGAGCTTCATCACACATTGTACCAGCGAACCGTTGATGTGTCGCCGCGTCGGCCTATCCGCGATCGAGAATGGTATCGCGGATATGATGCTTGAGTGGCCGCTCGTCGCCTGATTACCTCCAACGACATTGATCACCGTGTCCGAAACTCTACCTTTGAAAAAGGTAACATGACCGAGACCGAGATTTTCACCGGCAGGCGAGTAGCAGGTAAATACTGCGAGGTCTCCCTCCCTGGGCTCGGTGGTCTTCTCGAAGATTTTCTCAAACTTCTTGTCAACAAACGATTGTGACGAAGCACTACGACTGCCCTTCTTCCCAGCGCGTTCGATGCACCAGTTGGCGAAGGCCGCGCACCAGGGAATCATGTCGTTATTGGGAGGAGAACTCGTAGCGGAGAAGAATTTAACCACCAGAGGATTCCAGTGTCCCGGATATGGCCATTGCGAGATCCAGTTCGGGTGCTCACGATAGAAGCGATCGACAAAGCTCTGTGCGATATCGATGGGCCGAGGTCCTAGTACAGTTCTGGCTACGATCTGTTCAGCAATGTCTATTTCTTCTTGTGACGCCGGATCGTAACCAAACGGTCGGCGGCCATCGAGCGCGTCAAAAGACGGATATGTTACCTCCTCAAGTAGTTGATCGGGGTCCACCGTTTGAGCCGAACTACCAACATTGGATACAAGTGCAGTACAAAGGGCGCCCAAGCTTAAATTGCGACGCGTTATCATTTTCGACAACCTCAAACGATTACAAAGGCTCAGTAAAAGAATTTTACGCCTCGCAACTGGGCAGGACCCGATTCGCGCTCAAGTCTTCACGCCGAAACACACTCGAAGCCGGCCCCACGTCAGTTTGCGCTCGGCAATTATAAGGCGAAAATTTCCTTGAATTCAAACATTGCGTGGAGCAGGAATCAGCGAAACTGCCCATTAATGGTGGACCACAAGCGTTTGAGAAAAGACAGGCGTCAACAACAACATATGGTTGCACGCTAGGACCAAAACGCGTGTAGAGCATTTGGGCTAAGTACCAGGATCGGGAATCATGAAGGTGGCTTGGCGGATAACGAAGGGCATCTTTTACATCATTTTGATCAGCCATGAAGTTGTTCAAGCGAAAGAGCATCTTGCCCCGCGCGCGAAACATTTGGCTCAAACTGACGTCGAGATTAGACCGGCCAAGGGAGTAAGTTGGTCGACACTTGGCGTGCAGCCTGGAATCGTCAAGGCATCAGAATGTAGTTGCATCGACGCGCAATTCCCCCCAGAGCCTCCGGCTCCCGTCTCTGACACCGGAATAGTCGCACCCTCTGCCGGTAATCGTTCTCCCTTTCCGCCTGGCGCCAAGCTTACGCTCACCAACAGATGTCCCGATACGGTGAGAGTGACCCTTCAAGGCGATGAATACAGTCCTTTCAGTACCATCGCGGAGCAACCGGGCGTAGCCGCCAGGGGACGCCAGTTCGCAATTGAAGTTATGCTTCCTGGTGATCAGGTTTTCGCCGACCTGGGATATAAACGGTATATTCAGGGCTGGGTGAGCGGATGTCCAACACAAGGAATTCCTCGCCAATAGAGCTTAAAAGGCCGAGCTGCTGACGTGACGTAAGGCGGGGTCACTCTGCCGCAAGGACCCTGGATTTCTTCCTGTCCATCTCGTCGACGATGTCCAGATCGCCGTCGTCTGCGACTCCCCTGTCCTCTCCCGCGTGCCGTTTCGGACTGAGCCATTGGGAGACACGGTCGAGATAGAGATAAACCACCGGCGTGGTGAAGAGCGTCAGCACCTGGCTGACCAGGAGGCCGCCGACCATGGCATAGCCGAGCGGCTGGCGCAGCTCCGAGCCGGTCCCGTGGCCGAGCATCAGCGGCACGCCGCCCAGCACGGCGGCCATCGTGGTCATCAAGATGGGACGGAAGCGCAGCAGGCAGGCCCGGCGGATCGCCTCTAACGGCGTCATTCCCTGATCGTGCTCCGCCACGATCGCAAAGTCGACCAGCATAATGCCGTTTTTCTTGACGATGCCGATCAGCAGCACCAGCCCGATCAGCCCGATCAGGCTGAAGTCGAAATGGAACAGCAACAATGTCGCGAGCGCACCGACGCCGGCTGACGGCAAGGTCGACAGGATCGTCAGCGGGTGAATGTAGCTCTCGTAGAGCACGCCGAGAATGAGATAGACCACGATCAGCGCCGCCACGATCAGCAAGGGCACGGAGGAGAGCGACTCCTGGAATGCCTTCGCCGTGCCCTGGAACGTGGAGGTGATGGTGGCCGGCACGTCCATCTGCCGTTCCATCGCATCGATCGCCTGCGTCGCCTGGCCGAGCGCGACGCCGGGCGCGAGATTGAACGAAATCGTCACCGCCGGAAACTGGCCCTGATGATTGATCGCCAGCGGCCGCACCGGCGCCGTGGTCCACTTGGTGAAGGCCGACAACGGCACCTCGCCCCCCGTCGTCGGGGAATGCAGATAGATCTGCTCCAGCGTCGACGGATTTTTCTGCAGCGAAGGCAGCACCTCGAGCACGACATAATAGGTGGACAACTGGGTCGAGTAGGTCGCGATCTCCCGCTGCCCGAAGGCGTCGTACAGCGTCGCGTCGATGACGTCGGGGGTGATCCCGAAACGCGCCGCCTGGTTGCGGTCGATCGACAGCGTCAGCGTGGTCCCTGACATCTGCTGGTCGGACGCGACGTCGCGCAGCTCGGGCATCTCCTTCATCTTGCCGAGCAGCTTTGGCGCCCATGTGTTGAGCTGGTCCATGTCGGTCGACTGCAGAGTGAACTGATATTGCGTCCGCGCGGCGCGGCCGCCGACGCGGACATCCTGCGCCGACTGGAGGTAGAGGCGCGCGCCCTGAACCTTCGACGTCTGTACCTGCAAGCGGCGGATGACCTGGTCGGCCGAGGCCGTGCGCTCATCGCGCGGCTTCAAGGTGATGTACATATTGCCGTCGTTGAGCGTACTGCCGCTGCCGCCCATCCGCATCGCCATGTGGTCGATCGCCGGATCCTTCAGCACGATCTCGCCCATCTCCTGCATGTGCTTCGCCATGTCAGCGATCGACACGTCCTGCGAGGTTTCGACGATGCCAGTGATCAGGCCGGTGTCCTGCTGCGGAAAGAAGCCTTTCGGGATGATCACGAACAGATAGACCGTGAGCGCCATCGTCGCGAAGAACACCATCAGGGTCGCGAAGCGGAAGCGCAGCACGAGATCGAGGCCGCGCTCGTAGCCGTCGACAAGCGCCTGGAACATCCGTTCGCTCAGCATATAGAGCCGGCCGTGATGCTCCTCGCCGTGCGACTTGAGGAAGCGCGAGGCCATCATCGGCGTCAACGTCAGCGACACGAAGGCCGACACCACGATCGTCATCGCCAGCGTCACCGAGAATTCCCGGAACAGGCGGCCGATGATGCCGCTCATCAGCAACAACGGAATCAGCACCGCGATCAGTGAAACCGAGATCGAGATGATCGTGAACCCGATTTCGCCCGCGCCCTTCACCGCGGCGGCCATCGGCGTCTCGCCTTCCTCGATGTAGCGGGTGATGTTCTCCAGCATCACGATGGCATCGTCGACCACGAAGCCGACCGCGATGGTGAGGGCCATCAGCGACAGATTGTCGAGGCTGTAGCCGGCCATCCACATCAGTGCGCAGGCGCCGAGCAGCGCGAGCGGCACCGTGATCGACGGAATGATGGTGGCCCAGACGCTGCGCAGGAAGACGAAGATCACCATCACCACGAGACCGATCGTCAGCAACAGCGTGAACTGCACGTCCTTCACGGCGGCACGGATGGTTTGCGTGCGGTCCGACAGCACCGAGATCTTGATCGCCGGCGAAATGCCCGCCTGCAGATGCGGCAACTGCTTCATGACGTTGTCGACGGTGTCGATGACGTTGGCGCCGGGCTGCTTGAAGATGACCAGGAAGACGCCGGGCTTGCCGTCGGCCCAGCCATACTGGGTATTGTCCAGCGGCGCACTGACGGCATGGCCGATGTCTCCGACCTTGACGGGGCTGCCGTTGCGATAGGCAATGACGATGTCGTTCCACGCGTCCGCGTTGGTGAACTGGTCATTGGCATAGACGGTGTAGGTGCGGGTGTCGCCGTTGAGGGTGCCCTTGGGATTGTTGACGGTGATCACGGAGAGCGGGGTCCGCACGTCCTCCAGCGACAGGCCTTTCGCCACCAGCTTGGCGGGATCGATCTGAACGCGGATCGAGGGCGCCTGCTGGCCGCCGACACTGACCTGACCGACGCCGCCGATATGGCTGATCGCCTGCGCGAGCTTGGTGTAGGCCTCGTCCGACACCTGCGTCATCGGCAGCGTCGTCGACGTGGCCCCGAGCAGGAGAATGGGAGAGTCCGCCGGATTGACCTTTCGGTAGGTCGGCGTACTCGGCATGTTCTTGGGCAATTGCCCGCTCGCGGCATTGATGGCGGCGAGCACGTCGGACCCGGCACCGTCGATGTTCCTGCCGAGGTCAAACTGGAGAACGATCTGGGTCGAGCTGGTCTGGCTCGACGACGTCATCTCCGACACACCGGGAATCAGGGCGAACTGCGATTCCAGCGGCTGCGCCACTGAGGACGCCATCGTCTCGGGATCCGCGCCGGGAAGGCTGGCCGAGACCTGGATGGTGGGGAAATCGACCTCGGGCAGCGGCGCCACCGGCAATTGCGGATAGGCGATGATCCCCACGAAGAGAATGCCGACCATCAGCAGCGACGTCGCGATGGGGAGGCGAATGAAGGGAGCCGAGATACCGCCTGCCATGTCAGTCAGCCGATCCGGTTTTGGTTTCGCTCGTGGTACCGTTCTTGGCGCTGTTGGCTTGAGCAGTAGCGGTGCCCGCATCCGCCGTCGGGGCTGCCAGGGCAACCAGCGGCTTCTCATCGACCAGCGCGCCATCGAACAGGCGCGACTGCCCGGCCACCACGATCCTGTCTCCGACGTTGAGACCTTCGGAGACCACGGCGTTTGCATCGCCGCTCTGGCTGACCTTGATCGGCCTGGCGCTGACCTTGCCATTGTCGCCGATGACATAAGCGAACAGGCCGGCCGGCCCGTGCTGCACGCCATCCTGCGGCACGACGATGACCTGCTTGAGCGTGTCGACCAGCATGCGCGTGGTGACGGACAATCCCGGCCACAGCGCGTTGTCCTTGTTGTCGAAGCGGGCCTTCAGGCCGATGGTGCCCGTGGCCTGGTTCACCGAATTGTCCATGATCGCGAGCCTGCCCTGCGACAGCGTCCTGGTTCCGTCCGAGCTCAGCGCCTCGACCGGCACGTCGCCGGTCTGGAAGGCCTTGTCGATGGCGAGCAGTTGATCTTCCGGTTCGGTGAACTGCACGGCAATCGGCTGCAGCTGCGCGATGGTGACGATCCCGTTCGTATCCGCGGCATGCACGATGTTGCCGGGGTCGACAAACCGGAAACCCATGCGTCCGCTGATCGGCGCCTTGATCGAGGTGTAGCCGAGATTGGTCTGCGCATTGTCGATGGCGGCCTGGTCGCCCTTCAGCTGCGCGGTCACCTGATCGACCAGTGCCTGCTGGGTATCGAGATTCTGCTGGGTTTCGAATTGCTGCTTCGCGAGTGTCTGAAAGCGCTGCAGGTTGAGCTGGTCGTTGCGCAAATTGGCCTCGTCCTGCGCCTTCTTCGCCACCGCCTGCTCCAGAGCCGCGGTAAAGGGCCGCTGATCGATCTCGAGAAGCGGATCGCCCTCCTTCACCATCTGTCCCTGCTTGAAGAACACCTTCGTGATCTGACCATCGACGCGGCTCTTGATCGTCACCGTCTTGAACGGCGAGACGACTCCAAGACCGTAGGTGTGCACGGGAAAGTCGGCCTTCTTCACCTCGAACGAGGTGACGGGAATTTTGACGGCGGCCTGATTGGAAGCGCCTTGAGCGGCCGCTGCGACGGGCTTCACACTCCCGACGAGCTCATACCATGCGCCGTAGCCGACGGCGGCTGTTGCAAACATTCCAAACAGCGTGAGGCTGAGCTTCGGTCGCCTTGTCATATCCATCGCCATTTTTATTGTCTGTGCCTGTCTTCAGGTGAAGCGACCGCTTGCACGTGAAACGCGCTCGTTCGTGCCGAAGTATCGCGGACAGGTTCGCCGCCGCAAAATAACGATCGCGTGCGACTTTCTGTACAATTCGTCATGTTCGCGCATCGCGACAAAACAATCGCCTGGATGCAGCGAGGAATTGCAAATGATCAACGCCAAGAGACGAACCAAGGAAGAAACAGACAGAAACGATATGGACAGGCGTTAAGGATCGCAGCCCGCATCACGCCGAATTGCGCCAGCGATCAGGAAATTTAACGAACGCTCGTTTCAAGTCGGGCCTTATCATCGACACGTTGATGGCAACGCGAATTGTCATTCGAGGCGCAAGATGAGGGACGTTCAGCAGGACTTCGGAGGAAATGTCATCCCGTTTCGCAAGCGATCAGGAGACGAGAGAGCTCCCGCTGACGATGTACGGTCCGAGAACATCCTGCGCATGCTCGACCTCTCGAAGTTCGAACGGGATCGCCGCAGCGCGGAGAATGGCGCGAGCATGCGCTCGAACATCGCAGCTATCGTTCTGCTCGGCCTCCTCGTCTTCATCGCGACAGAGGACTTCTACAGATTAGAGCAATCGAACTTGTGCCTGCACAAATGGGAGTGCATGAATTGAATGACGCCCGCCTGCGGGCACATGCTGTCGACCCTGCTGCGCACCATCCCGGCGCTCAGCCTCGATCTGATGGCAGCGGTCCACGTGCAGCCGCAAGCGCTGGCGAGCCTCACCTCGGTCTATCATTTCGCCTTTGCCGACTTTGCAATGCGACGAGCCTTTTCCAAAAAGAAAAGCCAGCCAAAATTCTGATCCGCCTTGACCGCTCGAACTAGCTGGTGAGCAGACGTCGCAACGCCAATCGGATTGACGGGACCTAAGGGGGCATTCGAAAGCACCCCCCAAAGCGCTGTCGTCATAGCGTTGGGCTTTTGCTCTTCCACAAGCTTCCAAAATGAATCAGAAGTCGCCGCCGGGCTCTTCTTCTCGTTCAAAAATTCTCGGAAGTAGCGGATGTGCGAGTCCCTTCTTAGGATCTCGATTTGCTCCCAACTCATAGAGCCAAAATCCGGAATCTCGAATTCACACTCTTCGACGGATTGCATTGAAACTTCGTTTGGATCGCTTGAGCCCGAGCGGCTCATCAAAAAGTGATGGCGAACATCATACAATCCAGAGCTATCCGCAATCGACTCCTTCAGCAACATGACTCTCCCGAGGTCGGCAACAGTCTCCAAGAGATTCACTTCGCCGATCTCGTAATTTCTCAAAAATTCATCTTTCCCGTTCAGAAGTGTTGGGTACAAAGACAGCACTCGCCTAATATTGGAGTCGGAATGCGCAATGGAGTTCTCCGCTATTCCATATTGCCTTGGCCTTCGAAAGCACCCACGCTCCCCGATCAATCGCGCAAGGACGATCGCATCTCCGGGATCGTTAGAGAGCATTGATATGAGCCAATCTGCAAACCCAAGCTCATAACTTATGTTCACTCCCATATGATGGGGGTTCACGATGATTGCTTCGTGTGCGATCGCGCATTTCTTGAGAAACGGCGTTAGAGCTTTATCCTTATGCAAGAACCAAAGCACGTTCGGGGAAACTAGGCCGACAGTCATTGATACCTTCCAAGAAATTCGACTTTGTTTTATGGTGGGCGGTCTTGATTAGAGGCCCGTCGGATTAATTGAGCTGTTCGCAAACCGCGGACCTTGCCGACACCGTCGCGATTCCGAAATTTGATCTGAGGCAACGCCCGATCCAGCCGACCTCTTCCTCCAATAATTGCTCGACGATAGAGCACACTGGCAGGATGCGCAACTTTAGATAGCTTCGAATTGGCATTGCATCGACAAGCAACGACGTTCCAGGTCCATGGAACGCGCGCAGCTTTATGTGCTCCGTCGGCACGGCTGGCGGGCCATGCGATAAGCTGCCCTCTCCCGCCATTGGCACCCTCCCCCCAATCGTGTAACCCGGCCAAAACGCTTGCTAAAACCCTTGCCAAAAATCCTTGCCGGGACGGGACGTTGATGAGTGCGGTTGCCAACGATGAAGCGGGACATGATGTGAGTCATGGCACCCGCGCGCTGATCTTTGCGCTGGTGGCGCTCGCCTGCGGGCACATGCTGTCGACCCTGCTGCGCACCATCCCGGCGCTCAGCCTCGATCTGATGGCGGCGGATTTCCACGTGCAGCCGCAGGCGCTGGCGAGCCTCACCTCGGTCTATCATTTCGCCTTTGCGGCCGCGCAGATCCCGGTGGGCGCCGCGATGGACCGCTTTGGCGTGCGGCCGGTGTCGCTGAGCCTGCTCGCGGGCACGATCGTCGGCGCGATCGCATCGGGCTTCGCGACGGGACCTGAGAGTTTTGCCTTCGGGCAATTGATGCTGGGCATTGCCACCTCAGGCATGCTGATGTGCCCGATGACGCTGGCGGCCAAGCAATTGTCGGCGGCGCGGTTCGGGCTGTGGTCGGGTGCGATCCTCTCGATCGGCAATATCGGTATGCTGCTGTCGTCGAGCCCGCTCGCCTTCGTGGTCGATCAATATGGCTGGCGCGCCGGGTTCTGGATCGCAGCAGCCGGCGGCGTCGCGGTGGCGCTCGCCGTGTTCGCGCTGGTGCCGAACCAGCCGGCCGAGCACAAGGACGAATCCTCGCCGCTGTCGCAGATGATCGAGGTGCTCAGGCTCGGCCTGTCGCGGCCGCTGCGCGGGCTGATCGCGCTGGCGATGGTGTCGCTGGCGACCTCGCTGGTGCTGCGCGGTTTGTGGGGCGGGCCGTGGCTGATGGAGATCAAGGGCCTGTCGCGGGTCGAGGCCGGCAACCAGCTCGGCGCCTATACGCTGGCGATGATCGCCGGTCCCCTGTGCATCGGCATGATCGACCGCAGGATCGGACGGCGCCGCGAACTCGTCGCCGGCACGCACACGGTCGCCGCGCTGCTGGTGGCGCTGATGGCGCTGGGTGCGCCGCATTATGCGGTTGCATGGCTGTTCGGCGTGCCGGTCATGCCGCCGCAATACGATCTCGTGCTGTTCGTGCTGATCGGCCTTGCCACCTCCGCACAGCCGCTGCTGTTCGGCATGTGCCGGCAGCTGGTGGACGCGCAGACCGCGGGCAAGGCGCTGGCGGCGGTGAACCTCGCCTTCTTCCTCGGCACCGCCCTGATGCAGTCGATCACCGGCGCCGTCGCCGCGTTCGCGGGGCTGCCGGCGGTGCTGCTGTTCATGGCGGCTGCGCTGCTCGTGGGGGTGATGATCTTTTTGACTTATACGTCACCGCGTTCGTAGGATGGGGTGAGCGAAGCGAAACCCATCGTTCTCATCGAGACATGATGGGTTTCGCTGCGCTCTACCCATCCTACAAGATCGTGCACCTGAGGAATAATCATGCCTGTCGACACCAAAGCCGCCACCGACCGCCTCATGCGCTTCCTCGCCGTGGAAGGTGTCACCGGACAGGAGGCGGCGATCGGGCGTGAGCTCACCGCCGCGCTGAAGGAAAGCGGCGTGCCGGCCAAGGCGATCCGGCTCGACGACGCCAACACCCGCATTCCCGTGCCGACCGAGACCGGCAATCTCATCGTCGACCTGCCCGGCCGCGGCGCGCTGCACAACCAGCCGCGCATCATGTTCATGACCCACATGGACACCGTGCCGCTCTGCGCCGGCGCCAAGCCGAAGAAATCCGGCCGCAAGATCGTCAACGAGGCCAAGACCGCGCTCGGCGGCGACAATCGCTGCGGCTGCGGTGTGCTGGTGACGCTCGCGGCCGAGCTCGAAAAGCAGAAGCTCGACCATCCGCCGATCACGCTGCTGTTCTGCGTGCGCGAGGAGAGCGGGCTCTACGGCGCGCGCCACGTCAAGCTCGACGAGCTCGGCTCGCCGTTGATGGCGTTCAACTATGACGGCGGCTCGGCCTCAAACGTCGTGATCGGCGCGGTCGGCGCCGACCGCTGGACCGTCGAGATCATGGGCCGCGCCTCGCATGCCGGCGTCGCGCCGGAGCGCGGCATCTCCTCGACCATGATCATGGCGCTCGCGCTTGCCGACGTGAAGGCCGGCGGCTGGTTCGGCAAGGTGGTGAAGGGCAAGGGCGCCAGCGCGCGGACGGGCACCAGCAATGTCGGCCCCGTCACCGGCGGCGAAGGCCGCCCCGCGGGCGATGCCACCAATGTCGTCACCGACTACGTGCATGTGCGCGGCGAGAGCCGCAGCCATGACGGAAAGTTCTTCAAGGAGATCACCAAGGCCTACAAGACCGCATTCGAGAAGGCGGCCAAGAAGGTGACGAACACGCAAGGCAAGTCCGGCAAGGTCAAGTTCAAGGCCGAGACCGACTATTATCCGTTCCGCATGAAGGACAGCCAGCCCGTCATCAAGCGCGCGGTCGAGGCGGTGTCCGCGGTCGGCGGCACCCCGAACGTCCGCACCGCCAATGGCGGCCTCGATGCCAACTGGATGGTCCGTCACGGCGTTCCGACCGTGACCTTCGGCGCCGGCCAGAACGAGGCGCACACCATCGACGAGTGGATCAATCTCGACGAATACGACCGCGCCTGCGCGCTGGCCGTGCAGCTCGCGACGATGCGGTGAGGCACAGACTGTAGGATGGGTAGAGCGCAGCGAAACCCATCGCTACGCTTGCGATGACAATGATGGGTTTCACTTCGCTCTACCCATCCTACGAACCAAGAAGAAAACGCAGGGAGGCCACATGCCACGCATCGCGAAAATCGAATCCGCGCTCTACCGGATTCCCCTGCCCGTCACGCTGTCCGATTCCACCCATGGCGAGATCGCGGCGTTCGAGCTGATCACCTGCCGCATCCGTGATGCCGATGGCGCTGAAGGCGTCGGCTACACTTACACCGTCGGGCGCAATGGGGGCGCGACCGCCGATATCCTGAAGCGCGAGATCCCGCCGCTGGTCGAGGGACGCGAGGCGGACGACACGGAAAGCATCTGGCATCACGTCTGGTGGGGCCTGCATTATGGCGGACGCGGCGGGCCGGCGGTGCTGGCGCTGTCCGCGCTCGACATCGCGCTGTGGGATCTGAAGGCGCGACGCGCGAAATTGCCGCTGTACCAGCTGCTCGGCGGGTTCGACGCGCACGTGCCGTGCTATGCGGGCGGCATCGATCTTGATCTCTCGGTCGAGGCGCTGCTCAAGCAGACCGACGGCAACCTCGCCAAGGGGTTTCGCGCCATCAAGATGAAGGTCGGCCGGCCCGATCTCAAATCCGACGTCGCACGCGTCGCGGCGATGCGAGACCATCTCGGCGACGGCTTTCCGCTGATGGCGGATGCCAACATGAAATGGACGGTGGAGGAAGCAATCCGCGCCGCCCGCGCCTTCGTGCCGTACGATTTGACCTGGCTGGAAGAGCCGATCATCCCCGACGATGTCGCGGGCCACGCCCGCATCATGCAGGCCGGCGGCGTACCGATCGCCGCGGGCGAGAATCTGCGTTCGCTGTGGGAGTTCAAGAACTACATCGCATCGGGCGCGGTGTCCTATCCCGAGCCCGACGTCACCAATTGCGGCGGCGTCAGCGCCTTCATGAAGATCGCGCGGCTGGCGGAGGCCTTCAACCTGCCCGTCACCAGCCACGGCGCGCACGACATCACCGTGCATCTGCTTGCGGCCTGCCCGAACCGGTCGTATCTGGAAGCCCACGGCTTCGGGCTCGACAAGTATATCGAGCATCCGCTGGTGCTCGAGGACGGCAAGGCGCTGGCGCCGGACCGGCTGGGCCACGGCATCCATTTTGACTGGAAGGGGCTGGCGAAGCTGGCGCCGTAGGGACGCATTGCTGCACGCGAGGCATTCCAAGGGGCTTGATGCGGGGCACGGATAATCGGCTAGAGTGGCAGCTAGCCGTCATCATGCGAGAGAGCCGCGCCTTGCCCCCTGAACTGCACAAGAAACTGACCGCCTGGCGCCAGCATCTGCATGCCCACCCCGAGCTCTCCCTGCAGGAAAAGGCGACCGCCGCCTTCGTGCAGGAAAAACTCACCGAGCTCGGCATTCCCTTCGTGTCAGGCATCGGCGGCCACGGCGTGGTCGCAACGCTGACGCGCGGATCGGCCGAGGGGCGCGTCGGCCTGCGCGCCGACATGGACGCGCTGCCGATCACCGAAGACACCGGGCTTGCCTATGCCTCGAAGACTTCAGGCGTGATGCATGCCTGCGGCCATGACGGGCACACCGCCTCGCTGCTTGGCGCAGCGGCGCTGCTCGCCGCGGATACGAGCTGGAGCGGTACCGTCGATTTCATCTTCCAGCCGGCCGAGGAGGGTTTTGGCGGCTCGCGCGCGATGGTCGCGGCCGGGCTGTTCGAGCGGTTCCCGATGGATCGCGTGTTCGGCTTCCACAACTGGCCGGGCCTGGAAGCCGGCACCATCGCGGTTCACGACGGCGTGGTGATGGCCTCGGGTGGACGCGTCACCATCACCATCGAGGGCCATGCGGGGCACGCCGGCATGCCGCATCTGACCCGCGATCCCCTGATGGCGGCCGGCCACCTGATCGTGGCGATGCAAGGAATCGTGTCGCGCGGCGTTGATCCGCTCGACACCGCCGTGCTCTCGCTCTGCACGATCGAGGGCGGCACGGCGCCCAATCAAATCGCGGGCAAGGTCGTGATCCGCGGCACGCTGCGGCATCACCGCAACGAGGTGAAGGACATCATCCTCGCGCGGATCGGCGAGATCTGCGCCGGCATCGCCACGAGCTTCGACGTCAAGGTCACGCCCGACATCGTCATGGGCGTTGGCGTGACGACCAACTCGCCGGAGGAAGCCGGCCTCGCGCGCATGGCCGCGGACAAGGTCCGTGCGCCGGTGCGGCGCGACCTCGCACCCAGCATGGCCGGCGAAGACTTCGCCTTCTATCTCCAGAGGCGTCCCGGCGCGTTCGTGTGGATCGGTAACGGCCCCTTGCGCGACGGCGCCGAGCTGCACGGCCCGCGTTACGATTTCAACGACGCGATCCTCCCCGTGGCATCGAGCTGGATGGCCGAAGTCGCCAAGACAGCGCTGTCGGCGAACTGAGACAGGCCCGTGGCTCCCCCGGATCGGTTGCGCTAGGATAGGAACGCGTTCTAGCCAGCGAGATCCGGATGAACCGGCGCGAATTCGTTTCGGGACTGACGGCGGCGACTGCGTTGGCAGGCGTGGCGTCGACCGCCGTAGCCGCGGAAGGCAGGCGGGTCGCGCTCGTGATCGGCAACGGCGCCTACCGGAACGTGCCGGCGCTGACGAATCCGCCGAACGACGCCAGCGACATCGCCGCAGCGCTGAAGCGACTTGGCTTCACCGTCTTCCTGGCGACGAACGCTGGCTTCGATGACATGCGCCGCGGCCTGATCGCATTGGGGCGCGACGCCGCCGGCGCCGACATGGCGGCTGTGTATTTCGCCGGCCATGGCATGGAGATCAATGGCGAGAACTGGCTGATCCCTGTCGACGCAGACTTGAAGCGGGACACGGACGCTGCGAATGAAGCCATCAACCTGCAAAGCGTGATGCTGCAGGTGTCGAACACCACGAGCCTTGGCCTCGTTATCCTCGATGCCTGCCGCAACAATCCGTTTGCAGCACGGATGAACCGATCGATCGCCACGCGGGCGGCCCCCACCAGCGGGCTCGGCCGCATCGAACCCGTCGGCAACGTTCTCGTCGCCTATGCCGCACGCGACGGCACCACGGCGCTCGACGGCGATGCGCGCAACAGCCCGTTTGCAGCGGCGCTGCTGCGCAACATCGAAGTATCAGGCGTCGAGGTGACGTTCATGTTCCGCAATGTCCGCGACGACGTGATGGAGGCAACCCGCAACGAACAGCAGCCGTTCGTCTACGGTTCGCTGTCGCGCAAGGCGATCTATCTGGCCGGTCGGCCAGCGGCAGGCAGCGAGCCAGCAGCACCGCCCAGCCCGCTTCCGGCCGTCGTCTCCCCTGCTCCGCCGCAGACGCTGACGATCGATCCCGCGCTGGTCGGCACCTGGGAGATCATGGTGCCGAGCGGCCGCGGCCAGTCGCGCTGGATCTGGCAGATCATGGGCGACGGCACCTACAGGTTCCACGCCGAGCCACAGCGCTCGGCACGTCCGCACGAAGGCACGATGACGGCGACGAACGGCCGCTGGTCCCTGCATGCAACCAGGGGCCTGTCAGGCTACAGCGACGGCGGCGCCTACGAAATCCACGATGCGCTGGCTGTGATCACCGGCAAGCTCGGCACCGGCGCCTGGAAGCGCAGCGCCGAATAGATGGCGCACGCGCGTTGAAGCCCTCTCGCTGAAGGGCCGCGTCATAGCGCCCCATCATGCTCGCTGCAGGGCGATCGCAAATGGCATTTTGCGCGACCTGAGCGCGCGCCTCGTCCTTCGAGACGACCGCTTCGCGGTCTCCTCAGCGATGAGGCTAAGCGGCGTCGGTGCTCGTCAAAACTGCGGCCGCACACTCCATCCTCATCCTGAGGGCCCGCCAACGGCGGGCGTCTCGAAGGATGGCCACAGGGAATCCCTCCCAAATGCGATCGCCCAACTGCTCTCGGGAACCCGGATTTCCACGATGCCTCGCGGCGCGTGCTTGACGCACGGCGCCCGGACAGGTTTAATGGATTTCAACAACATTTGTTCGCATTCCGAACATTCAGCCATCGGGCAGAAGCGGGGCCACAACACCGCGTCCCGGGCCATCAGAGGAAACGTCACCGATGCAAGCCATCCTTTCCGGCGAAAGCACGCTCGTCGTCACGATGATCGTCGCCTACATCGCCTTCACCTCCTGGCTCACGCTCAAGCTGCGCAGCCGGACCAGCGATCAGTTCATGACCGCGTCCCGCGCGATGCCGGCCGTCGTCGTCGGCGTGCTGATGATGTCCGAATTCGTCGGCGCCAAGTCGACCGTCGGCACCGCGCAGGAAGCGTTCCAGTCCGGCATGGCGGCCGGATGGGCCGTGCTCGGCGCCTCGATCGGCTTCCTGCTGTTCGGCATGCTGATGGTGAAGAAGCTCTACAGTTCCGGCGAATACACCATCTCGGCCGCGATCGCGCAGAAATACGGCAAGTCGACCATGCTGACGGTCTCCGTGATCATGATCTATGCGCTGCTGCTGGTGAATGTCGGCAACTATGTCAGCGGCGCCGCTGCGATCGCCACCGCGCTGCATGTCAGCCTGCCCGTTGCGATGTGCATCATCGCTGTCGTCTCGACCTTCTACTACGTGTTCGGCGGATTGAAGGGCGTCGCCTGGGTGACGATCCTGCACAGCGCCTTCAAGGTCGTCGGCATCATTATCATCTTTACGGTCGCGATGTCGCTGACCGGCGGCATTGCGCCGATCCAGGCCAAGCTGCCGGCTTATTATTTCTCCTGGGACGGCAAGATCGGCTTCACGACCATCTTCGCCTGGACCTTCGGCACGGTCGGCGCGATCTTCTCGACGCAATTCATCGTGCAAGCGATCTCGTCGACGCCGAGCGCCGATGACGCCCGCAAGGCGACGTATTATGCCGCCGCGTTCTGTCTCCCGCTCGGCTTCCTGCTCGCGCTGATCGGGGTTGCCGCAAAATATCTCTACCCGGACATGAACAGCCTCTACGCGCTGCCGGTGTTTTTGGAGAAGATGCCGCCGCTCGCCTCGGCCTTCGTGACGACCTCGCTGGTCGCCTCGATCTTCGTCAGCGTCTGCACGGTCGCGCTCGCGATCGCCTCGCTGGTGGTGCGCGACTTCTACGTGCCCTATTGGAAGCCGACGCCGGAGCGCGAGCTGAAGATGACACGCGTGTTCTCGATCGTGATCGCGATCGTGCCGCTGATCTTCGTGTTCTTCATTCCGGAGATCCTGAAGCTGTCGTTCTTCACGCGTGCCCTGCGGCTGTCGGTGACGATGGTGGCGATGATGGGCTTCTATCTGCCGCTGTTCGCCAGCAACCGTGGCGCCACCGCCGGCCTGATCGGCGCTGCGGTCTCGACCACGGTCTGGTACCTGCTCGGCAATCCCTTCGGAATCGACAACATGTACATCGCCGCCGTGACGCCGCTTCTGGTGATGGCGATTGAGCGGCTGGTGATGGGCCGCACACCCGCGGCGCCGCAGACCGCGCAACCCACCGCTTTCGTTGAAAGGACTTCGACATGACCATCGGTACCGAGGTCGCGATGGCCGAACTCGAGATCACGGCCGACGGCGCCGTGCGCCAAGCGGCCGGCGACCCTGATAGGTTCGACGCCTTCATTCCCTCGCCTTGCGTGCAGAACCATGCCGCCAATCTGATGCCGCTCGCCAATGGCGATTTGGCTTGCGTCTGGTTCGGCGGCACGCAGGAGGGCATGTCGGACATCTCGGTGTATTTCTCGCGGCTTCCCCGCGGCACGACGCAATGGTCGCGCGTGGAGAAGCTGTCGGACGATTCCGGCCGCTCGGAACAGAACCCGGTGCTATTCCCGGCCCCTGACGGCACGCTGTGGCTGATGTGGACGGCGCAACTGGCCGGAAACCAGGACACCGCCATCATCCGCCGTCGCCTCTCGCGCGACCATGGCAAGAGCTGGGGTCCGATCGAGACGCTGTTTCCCGAGCACCGCGGCCGCGGCACCTTCATCCGGCAGCCGATCGTCGTGCTCGACAATGGCGACTGGCTGTTGCCGGTGTTCTATTGCCACAGCATGCCGGGCAAGAAATGGAACGGCGACGAGGATACCAGCGCCGTCAAGATCTCGTCCGACGCCGGTGCGACCTGGCGCGATGTGGATGTTCCCGGCAGCCGTGGCTGCGTGCATATGTGCATCGAACGCCTCGACGACGGCTCGCTGATCGCGGTGTATCGCAGCCGCTGGGCGGACAATATCTATCAGAGCCGCTCGACCGACCATGGCCGCACCTGGTCGGCGCCGGTTGCGACCGCGCTGCCCAACAACAACTCCTCGATCCAGCTCACCCGGCTCGGCAACGGTCATCTCGCGCTGGTCTTCAACGATTCCAGCTCCAAGGATGCGACCGGACGCCGCCTCTCGCTCTATGACGAGATCGAGGACGATCTCCCGCCCGTGCTCGCCGGCGACGGCAGCAAGTCGGACGGACGCACCGCGTTCTGGGGCGCACCGCGGGCGCCGATGACGCTGGCGATCTCGACCGACGGCGGAAAGAGCTGGGCCAAGCGTAACGTGGAAATTGGCGACGGCTATTGCATGACCAACAATTCGCGCGACCAGACCAATCGCGAGTTGTCCTATCCCAGCGTCAAGCAGACCGCCGACGACGCGATCCACACGGCCTTCACCTTCCATCGCCGCGCCATTAAATATGTGCGCGTGACCGAGGCTTGGGTGAAAAGAACTGGGTGAAGCAGGGCTGAACTGATGGACAAGAGGCCGCACGCGCTCGTCACGGGTGCCAGTTCCGGGATTGGCGCTGCGATCGTCGAGCGCCTGTTGCGCGACGGCTGGCGCGTCACGGGCATCAGCCGCCGGCCTGCCCCATTCGACCATCCGGCGTTCGGTCATTTGTCGCTCGACCTCGGCAAGGTCGAGACTATCGCGAGCGCCGTCGCTGATCTCACGCCGACCGCGCTCGTTCATGCCGCCGGCCTGCTCAAGGTCGGCCCGCTCGGATCGCTCGACCATGACGACGGCGCTGCGATGTGGCGGCTGCATGTCGATGTCGCCGAGCGTCTCGCCGACGCGCTGGCGCCACGTCTGCCGGAGGGTGGACGCATCGTCTTCATCGGCAGCCGCACCGCATCGGGCGCGGCCGGCCGTGGCCAATATGCGGCGACGAAAGCGGCGCTGGTCGCAATGGCGCGGTCCTGGGCGAGCGAGCTCGCACCGCGCGGTATCACGGTGAACGTCGTCGCTCCTGCGGCGACCGAGACGCCGATGCTGAAGGACCCGACGCGGGCCAACGTCACGCCAAAACTCCCGCCGATCGGCCGCTTCATTCAACCTGATGAAGTCGCGGCCACGGTCGCGTTCCTGCTCTCGGCCGATGCCGGTGCGATCACCGGCCAGCAGCTCGTGATCTGCGGCGGCAGTTCGCTTTGAGTTACAATCCCGGCGATCTCGCCGCCCAGGCCTTGGTGGCCTGACAGCTTTCCATCGCTCGCATGTAGGCATGGCGTGCCGTCGTGCGGGCGAGATAGTCCCGCTCGGTCAAACCCGGGACGTAATTGCCGGTTCGCAGGCCGAGCAGGAGGGCGTAGCTCACCGAGATATCGGCAGCCGTGAATCGGTCGCCGGCGAGATAGGGGCAATCCGCGAGGCGGCGGATCACCAACCCCAGCCGGCTCTCGAAGGTCTCGTGCGCCCAACGGGTCACCCGCACCTCTCGCTCGGCTTCGGGCGCCAGTTGGCGGCCGACGATGACGGCGTTCATAGGCCCGGCGAGCCCGGCCTCGCCCAAGTGGAGAAATTGCAGATAGGACGCGAAGGCGGGATCGTTCGGGGCGACGGCGAGTGAACCTGAACCGTGGCGGGCGAGCAGATACTCGAGAATCGCGATCGATTCGACCATGATCGTCTCGCCGTCCTGCAGCGCGGGAATGAAGCCGGCGGGGTTGATCGCGAGGAAATCGCGATCAATCTCGGCTGCGAGCAGATCGACCGGATGCAGCCGGTAAGCCAATCCCAATTCCTCGAGCAGCCAGACAACACGGAAGCCCCGGCCTTCGCCATAGACGGTGAGCATGGTTGAGCACTCCAGGATTGGGCGAGATGTACCAATTCGCAGAGGTAAGACAGTTCCCACTTCGTGGGGTTGCAATCGAGGTCAGGACTCGTCGAGCAGCTCCAGCAGTTCCTCGACCCGCTCGAACGGGGCATCGCGCATCGGGCTGTGATAGACGACGCGATCGCCGTCGCGCTGCAGGGTCTTCCCCTTCGACTTCCGCAACCGTCCCGGCAGGAACGTCGCGGCGACCGCGGCCTGCCCGACGTCGAGGCGGATGATGCCTCTGCGCTTGCAGTCCAGCCTCAACCGCGCTGCCGCGAAGAAATCGCGGGCAGCCGGCGGCAACGGTCCGAAGCGGCGCGAGGTTTCCTCCTCGAGATCGTCCAGCTCGTCCTCGTTGGCGCAGCGCGCGGCGCGGGCATAGAGCTCCAGCCGCACCGGCGCCGATTGCACGTAGCTTGCGGGCAGCATGTCCGCGACCGGCAGATTGAGGTCGGGCACCCACACCACGGACATGCCGTCATCGACCTTCTCCGAGGCCATCTTCAAAAGATGACTGTAGAGCACGGGGCCGAACACCTGGACGTGGCCGGATTGCTGCTCCGAGAACAGATCGCCGGCGCCGCGAAGATCGAGGTCGCGCTCGCTGATCGCAAAACCCGCGCCCGGCCGGCTGAACTCCTCCAGCACGGCGAGCCGCTTCTCGGATTGCACCGAGGCCGACTCGGTGAGGAGATAGGCGAAGGCCCGGATGCCGCCACGGCCGACGCGCCCGCGCAGCTGATGCAGCTGGGCGAGACCGAAATTTTCCGGCCAGCACACCACGATGGTGTTGGCGCGCGGGATGTCGAGGCCGCTCTCGACGATGTTGGTGGCGAGCAGCACATCGGCCTTGCCCTCGACGAACGTCATCATCCGCTCGTCGATCTCGTCGGCCGGCAGCTTGCCGTGCAGGCAGACGATCTTGAGATCGGGCGCCACCGCCTGCACGCGCGCCAGCATCGGCTCGAGGTCTTGGATGCGCGGGCAGATCAGAAAACTCTGCCCGTGCCGCCGCTGCTCGCGCAGCAAGGCCGAGGCGATGGCGGCATCGGACAGCGGCGCGATCTTGGTCGCGACCGGGAGCCGATGCACAGGCGGCGATGCGATGACGCTCAGATCCCTGAAGCCGGCAAGACCCGCGGCGAGCGTGCGCGGGATCGGCGTGGCGCTCATCCAGAGCGTATGCGCATTCTTGGCGAGCCCGGACAGCTTTGCCTTCTCGGCGGCGCCGAAATGCTGCTCCTCGTCGATGATGACGAGCCCGAGATCGTCGAACTTCACGTCCTTCGAGGTGAGCGCCTGCGTTCCGACCACGACTTTGATCCGGCCGCTGCGCAAGCCTTCCCTGGTCTCCCGCGTCTCGGCACCGGAGGTGGCGCGCGACAGGCTGCCGACCTCGATATCGAGCGGCGCAAACCGCTTGCGGAAGGTCGCGACATGCTGCCGGGCCAAGACGGTCGTCGGCACCGCGATCGCCACCTGCTTTCCGGACAGCACGACGGCTGCCGCCGCCCGCAGCGCCACCTCGGTCTTGCCGAAGCCGACGTCGCCGCAGATCACGCGGTCCATGGGATGGCCGGACGCGAGATCATCCAGCACGTCGTGGATCGCCTTGGCCTGATCGATCGTCGTGAAATAGGGGAAGCGCGCGACGAATTTTTCGTAGGCCGAGCCCGGCGGGACCAGCTTTTCCGCCTTGCGCCGCTTGCGCTGGCTGATGTGCTTGGCAAGCACCTTGCCGGCGGCCTGGATCTCCTGCTCTGCCTCGCTGCGGCGGGCCCACCAGGTGCTGCCATCCGCCTTGTCGAGTGCGAGCTTGCCACGCTCCGTCGAGTAGGGCCACATCTGCGCCAGATCGGGCGGCGGCACCAGCACTGCGTTGTCGCCGGCGAAGGACAGCCGGACCATCTCACGCATGGCGCCGCCGCCCGTGTTCACGGTCTGCAAGCCATCGAGCACGCCGATGCCGCGCTGGAGATGCACCACCACCGTGCCCTGCTCCGGCACGTCGGCATGATCGAACGCCGCGCTCCAGCTGCGCGCCATCGGCTGCGGATGATGCGCGCGGCTGCCGAGCACGTCGGTCGCGGTCAGGACGACAGCAGGCTTCTTGCCGGGAATGACGAAGCCGCCATCGAGATCGGCGAGCAACGCCACGTCGCGAGGGCGCGCGTCCTCGGCCTCGGCCCAATCTGCGACGCGTTCCGCCTTGACGCCGCTCATCCGCTCCATCGTGCGCAGATCCTCCTCGATCGCGGCAGCGAGGATCAGACGCGAACCGGCGCGCCTGGCTTCATCGACGAAGGCGCGAAGCGCTTTCCTGGCGGATGAGAGCTTGGAAAATTCCGGCGTCGGCTGGAATGGAGCGGACCGCGGCAGCACCTTCATGCCACGGGCCGCCTGCTTCCAGTCGCTCCACGCCAGATATTCGCGCTCCCGGTCGGCGCGGCCCGCGGCCTCCTCGATCGTGCTCAGCCAGGCATCGGCATGCACGGCAACGCCGGCATCCGCGATCCATTTGGCCTTGCCGCAATAGTCGAACAGCGTCGCGCGCTTAGGCCGCGCGCCAGTGATGGCTAGCCGCTCCGACATGGGATCGACGAGAAGCTCCTTGGTCTCGAAGATGATGTCGTGCTCTTGCGGATCGAACGCCACGATCCGTTTGATGATGCGCCCGGAATGCTCCACCCGGAACGGCCCCAGCGCGCCTGCGGGAAATATCTCAAAGGTCTGGCCGTGAAACAGCGCGCCGCCCGGATAATCCGGCTCGTCGTCGAGATCATAGCCCAGCTCTTCGAGACGGACGCGAAGCTCGCTCTCGGAGAAACTGCCGCCGACCTTCAAACCCGTATTCAGGCGCAGCAGGCTCGCCGGCGGCGGCAGGCGCTCCATCACCGCTTCCGCCGTCGAGACCAGAAAGATCGGCTGCCTGGATTTCGCAAGGCGACGCAGCACCGAGGCGCGGCGGCCGGCGATCTCGCGCGATGGTTCCAGCTGATCGAACGGCAGCGTGTTCAGCCGCGGGAAGACCAGGACCTCGCAGGACGGGTCGAGCGCGTGAATCACGCTGCCGAGCCGCTCTGCCCTGTTCTCGCTCTCGGCGAGGAAGACGAGACCGCTGCGCCCGGAGTCCTTCCACTGCGCCAGCAGGTGCAGCGCCATCATGCCCAGCGGCGAAGACGACGCGATCGTGGCGCGCTGCGCGCCTTTGCTCGTCTTGGGAGTGCTCTTGCTCAGTGAGCGCCTGCTTGTCGAACTCTTGACGAGTGGGCTCTTGGCGAGTGAGCGCTTTTTGAGCGAGCCCTTCTTCGGAGAGCTCTTGGCTGGCCGCAATTTCTTGGAATGACGCACGTGAATCCGTTTCTCGTCGTAGGCAGTCGCTAATGGCACGCGCAGCCGAGTTCGTCTCGATTCGGTCGCGGTTGGTCATGCAAATGGGACGAGGCGTGCGAAGGCACGCCTCCCCAAAACAACCTCGTGCGACGCAGAGGTCGCCGGCCAACGCAAAAAGCGCGAGGATGAGCCGCCAGTCGTCTAGCAGACGCGCCGGCTCATTTCCACTCCTGTCTCGATTGCCGCGGCTAAATGATGCCGCTCTGCCGCAGCGCTGCAATGGCGGCCTTGTCGTAGCCGAGTTCCGCCAGCACAGAATCAGTATGCTCGCCGAGCGTCGGCGGACGCGCCGCGATTTCGCCGGGTGTTTCCGACAACCGGATGGCGGCGCGGGCAACCGGCGCCTGCTTCGGCAAGCCGGGATAGTCGACGTCCTGCAAGAAGCCGGCGGCGCGAATGTGCGGATGATCCAGCGCCTGCTGCGGGCTCAGCACAGGCCCGGTTGGAATCATCGCCTTGCCGAGCGTATCGACCGCTTCCTGCGTGGTGCGCTCCGCGCACCAGCGCGCCATCCGCTCGCTGATGACGGGTCCGTTATTGCCGCGGCTGATGTCGTCGGCAAAGCGCGGATCGTTCAGCCAAAGCTCCTCCTCGCCCATCAGTCTCGCCCAGCGCTTGAACAGCGGATGCCCCGTGACCTGGCACAGCACCCAACCGTCCTTGGTCCGATAGATATCTGCGGGCGCCGCGGTCTGGCCGAGATTGCCGGTCGGAACGCGATTGACGTTGATGACCGCCTGCTCGATCAGCGTCGCATTGGTGAAGGACAATGCGGTTGCGAGCAGCGCGCCCTCGACGATCTGCCCGCGCCCGGACTTGCCGCGCTCGATCAGGGCTGCGAGCGTGCCGAACGCGCAATGCAGCGCGGTGCCGAAATCGACCCAGTTCACCGCCGCGCGGTAAGGCGGATTGCCGGCGCCGGTCATGTAGACCGAGCCCGACATGACCTGTCCGACGCCATCGAAGCCGACGCGGTCGGACCACGGCCCCGGCCCGCCGAAAGCGGTGGCGGTCGTCAGGATGATGTCCGGCTTGATCGCCTTCAACGAGTCGTAATCGAGCTTCATGGCGCGGAGCGTCTGCGGCGGCAGATTGGCGACGACCACGTCTGCCGTCGCTACCAGCCGGCGCATCACCTCCTGCCCCTCCGGCGTCATCGGATCGAGCGTGATGCACTTCTTGTTGCGGTTGACCTGGAGGAACAGCGCGCCCTCGCCGCCTTCGCCGACCGGCGCCACGAAGCGATCCTCGCTGCCGTCGCGCTTTTCGACGCGAATGACCTCGGCGCCGAACTCGGCCAGCAATGTCGCGCAATACGGGCCCGCGATATAGCGCCCGAAATCGAGGACGCGCACGCCTTCCAGAACTCCCCCCATCGACCTCTTCTTTCGCTCACGATTTGCGGTCAGATTACAGGGAATGGGTGCCACGGCAAGGTGCAGCGCACACGTTGCCGCGCTCCCAAGATGTGATCATTCAACCGTTTCGGCTGGCGGAAATTCTGCTCTAGTATGGACCCAGTCGTCCCTCCAGCGAGAAGCTCACATCCATGCCGCAACAATTCGATCGATCCGCAGAAGATCTCGGCAACGCCATCCATTTCGAGCACGTCAACATCCAGGTTCCGGACCAGCGCCTCGCCACGCTGTTCTACGTCACCGGCCTCGGACTGACCCGCGATCCCTATCTGATGGTGTCCGACACCAACATGTGGATCAATGCCGGACGAAGCCAGTTTCATCTGCCGAGCGGCAAGGCGCAGGTGCTGCGCGGCCATACCGGGCTCGTGATCGAGGGCCGCGAGGCGCTGCTGGCGCGACTGGCCTCGGTCAAAAGCAAGCTCGAAGGCACGGCCTTCGCATACGCCGAGCATAATGACCATGTCGAAGCGACCTGCCCATGGGGCAACCGCATCCGCGTCCACGAACCCGACGCGGCGCGCTTCGGACGCATCACGCTCGGCATCCCCTATGTCGAGTTCGAGGTGCCGGCCGGATCGGCGCAGGCGATCTGCGCCTTCTATCCGGAGATCATGGGCATGCCCGCGGCCTTGCGCAACGGCGACGGCAAGGTCGCGGCGGTGAAGACCGGCCGCGACCAGCATCTGCTATTCCGCGAGACCGACCGGACGCAGCCCGATTATGACGGCCACCATGTGCAGATGTACATCACCGATTTCTCCGGCCCCTACCGCAAGCTGCTGGCGCGCGACCTGATCTCCCGCGAGGACAACCAGTATCAGTACCGCTTCTGCGACATCGTCGATCTCGACAGCGGCAAGCCTCTCTTCACCGTCGAGCACGAGGTGCGCAGCGCGACGCATCCGATGTTCATGCGGCCGATGGTCAATCGCAATCCGGCGGTGAACAACCGCAACTACGCCTACAGCCACGATCAGGCCTCGTGGGCGATGGGCCCGGACCAATACGAGGGATAGGACTCCGGCGACGAAATTCGCGACAGGGAGAGCAACGTGATACCGGTCACGGCGCTCGCGTGATGCATGCGGCATGCTGTCAACAGTTGCAGGGATGATCCCGCAGCGTGAACAGGAGAGACAACATGACCCATCAGATTAACGACAACGCCAATTGCGAACTCTCGATGGAGCAGCTCGACGGTGTTGCCGGCGGCAGCTGGTTCAGCAGCCTCGTGCATTCCGTCGAGCATGGCCTGAAGTCGTTCTTCACCAACCCGGTCGTGGCTGGGATCGCCGCCGGCATCATCGTGGTCGGCGGTATCGTCACCGGCGCCGGCGGCGGCAACCCGCCCCAGAGGCTGAACTAAGGCCAGCCCGCAGGGCGGCCTCTCAGCCGCCGAGTTGACAGCTCAATCAGGAAGCTCCCGGACAAAGAGGTCCGGGAGTTTTCGTTTGGGATGACCGGACGGACGAAGCGCTCAGAGCATCTGGCGGCGCGCGAACGAGGCGAACATGCCGGAGGCGGCGTTCAGCTCGGCGAACGTCCCGGTCTCGACGATCTTGCCGTCGACCAGCACGATGATCCGGTCGGCGCGCTGCACGGTGCTGAGCCGGTGTGCGATCACGATGCGGGTGACGTTGAGATTTTCCAGCGCGTCGCTGACGATGGCCTGGGATTGATTGTCCAGCGAGCTCGTCGCCTCATCGAACAAGAGAATGCGCGGACGCCGCGCGATCGCCCGCGCGATCATGATGCGCTGGCGCTGGCCGCCGGACAGCGTGCTGACGCCTTCGGACACCTGGGTCAGCATCCCCATCGGCATCGCCCTGATGTCGTCCTCGATGCCGGCGAGGCGCGCGGCCTCCCAGGCCTGGTCGAGCGGCAGCCGGATTCCACCGCAGATGTTCTCGTAGAGATTTCCGTTGGCGAGCTTGGCGTTCTGCAGGACCACGCCGAGCTGGCGCCGCAGCGCGCTCGCATCCAGCGTTTCGATCGACTTGCCGTCGTAGAACACCGCGCCCGATTCCGCGCGCTCGAACCCCAGCAGCAGCCGGAACAGCGACGATTTCCCGCTGCCGGACGGCCCGACCACCGCGACATATTCGCCGGGCGTGATCTTCAAGGTGACGTTGTCGAGCACCAGCGGCCCGTTCGCCAGATACCGGAACGACACGCGCGCGAGCTCGACCGACCCGGACAGCTCCCCCGGCGGCTGCCGGTCGTCGGGGATTTCCGTCGGACTCGCGATCAGTGGGCGCAGCCGCAGCAGCGGCGGGATGGCAATCAGCGCCTCGCTCACACCCGCTGCCCAGGAGCCGACCGAGCCCATGGATTGACCGAACGCGGAAAAGAACGCGAAGAACGTGCCGATGTCGGTGAGCAAGCCGCTGCTCGAATAGGACGCGTAGGCGTAGATGATCAGCGTCGCGATGGTGGGAAACGCCGTCTCGAATGCGCCGAGGCCGTTGCCCGCCACCTGCGACGACACGAAGTACTGCTTCTGGGTCGCGAACTGCTTCGACCAGATCGCGAGCGCGCGGGACGTCGCCGCCGAGACGCGCAATTTGCCGACGCCGGTCAGGAGCTGAAGCACGAAGCCCGAGACCTTGCCCTGCTGGTTGAAGTGCTTGCTCTCGAAATGCAGCCGCACCAGGTTGGTGCCGATGATCGCCACCGCACGGACGAAGGTCAGCGCAGTCGCGACCAGCGCCAGCTTGGGGCTGTAATAGAGCATCAAGCCGAGGCTGAAGACACAGAACAGGCCGGCGATCATGCCGCGCAGGGCGTGACCGGTCAGGGCCCGCCGCGCCGCATCGATGCCCATGGCGCGGTCGACCAGCTCGCCGGCGGTGAACTCGCGGAAAACGGCAGTCGGCAACCGGAGCAGCCGATCGATCAACGCCGATTGCAGCCGCCAGTCGATCGAAGCCTCCATCCGCAGCATGACGAAGGCCTGCATGACCTGGACGCCGGCCACCGACAGGCCCGCCAAAATCAGCGCGA
The DNA here is from genome assembly GCF_024199935.1 of Bradyrhizobium sp. CCGUVB14. Classification (NCBI taxonomy): domain Bacteria; kingdom Pseudomonadati; phylum Pseudomonadota; class Alphaproteobacteria; order Hyphomicrobiales; family Nitrobacteraceae; genus Bradyrhizobium; species Bradyrhizobium sp. CCGUVB14. The sequence goes on along the minus strand of NZ_JANADS010000001.1, from coordinate 3,292,885 downwards.
GCGCGCAGAAGGCAAGCTGGTCCAGCTCCGATCGCGGGATGATCGAGCTGATCAAGAGATTGGTGACGAACGGCGTCACCAGCGACAACAGGCCGATCATGACCACCGACAGCGCGATGCGCAGCCCGCTGCCACGGGCATAGCGCAGCGAGAATCGCAGAAGATCCTTGAATGTCAGCGCCCGCGACGGCAGCGGCGGATAGAAATTGGCCGCTTCCGGCGCGATTTGCGCCGCGATGGTCCGATCGACCGGCCGGCGCACTTTCGTGAGCGGGTCGATCATCAGGTATCCGCGACGAGGCTCGTAGACGAGCGCGACCGGGACGCGCGTTTCGCCATACCAGCCGACCATCGGGCCTGCATCCAGTCTCCACCAGTCCTGGCGCAGCAGAACCTCGCGCAGCCGCAGGCGCGCGGCCTGCGCGATCTGGGTGAGCCCGGCAAAATCCTGCGCGCTGCCTTCGCCGCGGCTGGAGATCGCGATCGGCGCCCGCATCGCGTTGCCGACGATCTGGCATGCGCCGACCAACCTGTCGGACCAGGAGGCATCGACCGCATCGTGATCGAAGCGTCGCACGATGATGCCGGACAGGCGGTCGAAGGCCTCCACCGCCTGCGTTGCAGCGAGCCCGGTTCGGCTCGCCAGCCGCGCGCTCTCATCTTGCGTGTCGCGGACCAGGATGCCCTGGACACATTGAACGAAGCTTTGATGGAATTGATCGATCGCCGACCAGATCAGATCGTGCGCCGGTGCCTGTGCCGTCGCGCGCGCGGCACAGCCGTCTGCGCCCGCCTCGACCCACAAGCCCGATGTCAGCGGCAGCGGCGGGCTTCCCGCGGTGTAGCTCGTCCCGATCCCGATCAGGCTCAGCGCACCCCGCTCCACGGTCAGCCAGAGCAGGCCGCGCATCGGGCCGCGACGCGGTTCGCCCGCCGTCAGCGCCACCTCGCCCTCCGGCAATTCGGTCATCTGCCACAGCGGCGCCGGCCCCGCGACGAAGCGTGCGAGCCGCTCGATCCAGCGCACCGCCTGATCCGCGGATGCCAGCCCGCCCCTCGGCACGACTGACACCAGCGTGTCCTGTGCGCCCACCGCGATGAAGCGCAGACCATCCGGGGATGACGCGGGAAAACCCGGGAGATCGGGAATGATGTCGCCGCGTTCAATGCGGAACAGATGATGCCGGCTGCCGGATCTGCCATCGCTGATGTCGACGGCAAAGATGTCCGCGTGACCGGCAACGACCTCCAACACATGGCCATGGTGATCGAGCAGGATGGGCCGGCGACCATCGAGCGCCATTTCGCCCGGCAATCCCGGCGATGCGACGAGGCCTGCCCCGGACACGATATTGTCGATGCCAACACTCATTCCTGCGATACCAGGCGGGCATATTCGCCGTTCAGGGCGAGAAGGGTCTCGTGGGTGCCGCGCTCGGCGACCTTGCCCTGCCGCAACACCACGATCTCGTCGCAATCCCTGATCGTGCTCAGGCGATGCGCGATGATGATGCAGGTGCAGCCACAACGGCGCAGATTGTCGTCGATGGCCTTCTCCGTGACGGGGTCGAGCGCCGCGGTCGCCTCGTCGAGCACGACGATGGACGGACGGCCGACCAGCGCGCGGGCGATCTCGATACGCTGGCGCTGGCCGCCGCTGAAATTGGTGCCGCCTTCGCTGACATAGGAATCGTAATTGCCGGCCCGGATCGCGATATCGTCCTGGATCTCGCCGTCCTTGAGCGCCCGGGTGAGATCGATGTCGGGCGTCGTGCGGTCCCAGAGCGTGAGATTGTCGCGGACCGAGCCCTCGAACAGGAAGATGTCCTGGTCGACATAGGCGATCGAGTTGGCGAGGATGTCGGGCGGAACATCCTGAAGCCTGGTCCCGTCGATCAGGATCTCGCCGGCCCAGGGCTTGTAGAGCCCGCAGACCAGGCGGCCGAGGGTGGACTTGCCGCTGCCGGAAGCGCCGACCAGCGCCACGCGCGAGCCTGGAACCACGGTCATCGAGAGATCGGAGATGAGCGGCGGCTCGAGCAGCGAATAGCCGAACTGCACGTCCCTGAATTCGATCCGTCCGTCGAGCCGCGCTGGGAAGGTCTTGTCCGATGCGCGCGCGGGCTCACTGAGCGGATAATTGTAGACGTCCTCGAGGCGGTCGAGCGCGCCCTTGATCAGTTGAAAGGAGCCCGCCTGATTGACCAGCGTCGCCACCGGCTCGGAGAAGCTCGCCATCAGAGCCTGGAAGGCGACGAGACTGCCGAGCGTGAGTGAGCCCTCGATCACCCGCAAGCCGCCGAGGATCAGGATCGCGGTCACGGTCATGCCGGCGATCAGGGTCGGGATCATGTCGAGGATGATCGACGACGACGCCAGATCGCGCTCGGCATTCAGCACCTTGGCCTGGATGCCGGACCATTGCCCGAACGCCTCGTGCTCGAGCCCGCTCGCCTTGATCGTCTCGATCGACCTGACGATGCTGACGACGGCACCGAGCAGCTTGCCGCGCTCCAGCGAGAGCCCGCGGCTGAGATCCTCCCGGCGTCGCATCGACAGCCGCAAGGTGAGAACATTGAGCAGCGACAGGCCGATGCAGACCGCGGCCAGCCAGTGATCGTAGACGATCATCGCGAACGCGAAGAACGCCACCGAGGTGAGGCTGAGCGCGTTCGCCGCAATGCCGCCCGCCAGCAGCCGCGCAATCTGATCATTGGCTCCCACGCGCGCCGCGATGTCGCCGGCGTGACGCTGGGTGAAGAACTCGATCGGCAAGGCCATCACCCGCCAGAGAAAGCGGCTGATCATTACCACCGAGAGTTTTGTCTGCAGCCGCAGCAGCAGCGATTGTTGCAGCAGCGTCAGGATGGTGCGGATCAGCGCGGTCGCGGCCATGCCGACCAGCAGCGGGCGCAGCCAACCGTTCAGATGCTGAATCAGAATGTCGTCGATGAAGATCTTGGAGAAGCTCGCGGCCACGAGGCCGGGGACGACCATGACGAAGCTGAGCAGGATGAGCAGTCCAACCGCGGCCTTGGAGCCGCGCAATTCCCGCAGCAGCAGTTTCAATCCGGCCGGCTTGCCGCCGGTCGGCGCGAACCCGGGCTCCGGCTGCATGGTGAGGACGACGCCGGTAAAACTGCGGTCGAGCTCATCGATGCCGATCTGCCGGCGTCCGAAGGCGGGATCGTTGATCGATGCGGATTTGCCCTTGATGCCTTCCAGAACGACGAAATGATTGAAGTTCCAGTGGATGATGCAAGGTGTCGGCGCCGAGCCCAGCGTTGCGAGGTCCAGCCGAAATCCCTTCGCCGACAACCCGAAGCGCTTCGCCGCCTTGACGATGTTGCTGGCCTTGCTGCCGTCGCGGGAGACGCCGCATTCGACGCGAAGCTGCTCCAGCGGCACCCACGCGCCATAATGCGCGAGCACCATGGCAAGACACGCCGCGCCGCACTCCGCCGCCTCCATCTGCAAAATGGTCGGCGTGTGCTTGATGCCTGCAGCGGGCGAAGCGGGACTATCCATCGATCCCCGTCCACTTCCTGAGCAGGGGCACAACGAGATCGATCGGGCGCCGGCTTCGCGTGGTGATTTCGGCCTGCGCCAGTGTACCGCTGGTGAGATGAATCTGCGGTCCCTTACCCACCGCCCAGCGATAGCCGCTTGCGGTCGACGCGTCCTGGTTCAGCGACACCGCCACCGCATAGGGCGCGCCGTCATGGGAAAACACCTTCACGAGCTGATCGTTATGCAGCACGGCGGTCATGCCCTGCGGCGTCACCGGAAATTCCGAGACGCTCGACACCACGCCGATCATCGTGCCGAACTCCTCGCGCTTGACGGTGCTGGGGGCGACGCGCACCTGGTAGCCCGGCTTGACGCTCTTGCCCTGTTCGGCGGGGATGTAGACCACCGCTTCCAGCCGGGCGCCCTCGTCTTCGATGAGGACGACCGGGGTGCCCACGCCGAGAACCGAGCCGGACGACGTCTTGATCTCCAGCACGCGCCCGGCGATTGGGCTCAACACCTGCGAATTACGCCCCAGCGTTCCCGCCAGCGCCTGCATCTCGCGGCGTGCATTGTTCGAGGCGAACTCGGCCTGCTGCAGCTCGCGCTCACGCTGGGTTTCGAGATCGGTCTTTTGGGCATGAAGCTTGAGAATCTCGTTTTGCGAATCCGTGCGGCGCTGCTGCGCCTCGGTCAATTCGAGACGGCGGTCCTCGAGCGTCTTTCGTGTCGTCAGCCCCTTCGCCATCAGCTGCTCGAGGTTCTTCACGTCGACATCCAGGGACTGGACGCGCTGCCCGGTCGCCTCGATGACCTTGTTGAAGGCGGCTTCGAGCTTGTCGAAGTTGGAGGCCTTGATCGCGAGCTCCGCGGTGACTTTCGCGGCCATGTCGTCGTGCTCGCGCTGACGCTCCCGGTAGGTTTCCACGGCGTTGCCGTACTTCTGCTCGATCTCGGTCTGCGAGATCTGGGCGATCACCTGTCCGCGCTCGACATGATCGCCGACGGAGACACCGAGCGAGGCGAGCCTGCCTTCGGCGGCCGAGACCGCATCGACGACGCGGCCGCTGCCGACCAGAATCCCCTGCCCCGACACGCGCGACGGGATCCGGCCGTAAATGCCCCAGACGAGCGCAGCGACAAGCGCGACCGTCACGATCGCGGTAAGGATCCAGTCGGCCGGCTTGGTGATCGCGACGAGATGATCGAGCTCCTCCGGCGAGGCCGCACGCTGCAGCGCGCTGGCGCGAAAGATTTTGTCAGTGCCCTCGGTCACGCTTCGCTCCCGCGCGAAAACTTGCAGCGCCATCGTCCGCGCGGACGACGCCGAGAATGGGATTGAGCGAAATTGTGAGCGGAGCTAAGCTCGCAACGAGAACCAGCTGCAATTGTCAAGGCAGAGGACATCGGACCCATCAGATGAATTGGCAAGCGGATCGCATCACGCTCACTGCAACGGCTCGCGCTCTCATCGCCCGGCTGGCGTGGCCATGCCTTGCCTTGCTGGTCGCCACGAATGTGTGCATTGCCGGTGTGCTGAGCCAGGCCGATCTGAAGAGGCTCGAGGATCTCAAGCCGATGTTCGCGGGCCTGATGGGCGATCTCGTGCAGACGTCGAAGAGGCCCGACATCTCCGCCGTCGACGCCGATTGCGTGAAGTCCACGATTCAAAATCTTGTCGAGATTTCTCAAGAGCTGTCCAGTTTCGAATATCTGATCACGATCGAGAAAGAGCTGACCAATGTCGGTGAGAATGACCCGACCCGCGACGTCGTGAAATTTGCCGTCGAGCAGTCTACCAATATCCTGACCAGCCAGCGCAAGAAGATCGCCCAACTGCCCGATCAATGCGCGAGGTCGCCTCTCGCCCTGGCCAAGGCCCAGCAGGCTCTGCAAGTCGTCGACGCGACGACAGGAATTTTGAGTTCTATTCGCTCTCGACTTTGAGGGGATTGATCGACGGTTGCGATGTCCGGACAAGCGCTTGCAGCCTCACCGGCACATCGTCTTCGCAGCTTACCGGGCGATGGATCGAAAGAGGTCATCCGAACGGATGACCTTTCCGCACTTTCCGGAATGCTGCCCGGCCCGGCTCGGGATTATCGCGGGGTGTAACGTCCCAGCACCGGCTTGGCGAAGACGTCTCGCATCGTCCAGCCCCCGACCGAGTGCGCATCCAGAAAGCTCTGGAAGTCGCTGTCGGCACTACCGCCCACCACGTTCTCCAGCACCGCATCATCGAGCAGAACCGCAGATTGTTCGTTTGCGGACGTCTTGAATTCGCTCATTGCCATCTCCTGTTTTCCTTGGGAGGGACTGCCCCTCTCGGTCAGTGCTCACAGGTATAGGATCCGGCATGCGTCGAAGCTGTGAGGCCAGTCACAGAGGGACACGCATCGGAACGCGCGACGGGATTTCGGCCATCAAACGACTGTCCCGGGCCTAAGGCCCGGGAACAACAAGTGCGACAAGCGTTGGAACCAGCAGGTCGTCAGGACATCTTGTGCGGCGGATGGGAGTTGTAGACCGGCCCGCCCAGAACCTTCTCAATGACCGACGCCACGCTCCCCGCGTTCTTCTCGACCCAGTGCAAGGCGTCGGACGCTTCGTGCTTGATCCAGCCCCACAGGCCGCCGCCGGCGACGGCCTCGAGCTCGTCGATGGAGAGCTCGCAATTCGCAAAGTCAGGCTTGGTCGAAACCGTCATCGTCATGTCTCCTGTTGATGCTGCGAGCTGATCCCGCAATCACGGGCAACATGTTGGCGCGCATCAGGAGTTGCTGTGACGGGGGTCACCTCGTTCGGGCTCTCGTTCGAACGGCGCTCGAGCAAGCCGGTTGCAGAGGCGGCCTTGCGTCAGCCCAAGCCTGGATTCGTCAGGTCTGGTCGCCTGTTCTCGCCGGCACCGCTTCCACGCCACGCGGTAGCGTCGACTTCGGTGCCGTGCGGGCGAGGCCGGCCAGCGCCAGCTTGCGTTTGCGTCGGGCCTGCAATTGCTGATCCGCCAACACGCCGATCAAAATCACCGTTCCCATCACCGCGAAGTTCAGGGAATTGGGGATGCCCAGGATGTTCACGAGGTTCTGCAGCACCTGCAGCAGCGCAGTCCCCAGCACGATACCGAGAATAGAACCCTCGCCGCCGCGCAGGCTGCACCCGCCCAGCACGGCCGCAGCAATCGCGTAGAGCTCATAGAAATTGCCGAAGGAGCTCGGAGATACCGAGTTGGTGTAGAACACGAACAACACCGTCGCAACGCCGGCGAGCCCACCGCTGATGATATAGGCGGTCGCGATCACCATATTCGTGTTGATGCCGGAGAAGCGCGCCGCCTCCTCGTTCTTGCCGACGGCATAAAGCCAGCGCCCGTAGACCGAACGGTGCAGCACCACGCCGAGGACGATTGCAAGGATGATCAGGAGGATGAAGGTGTTCGGGATGCCCGCCACTGCATGGCCGGAGGCAAGGTTGCTCAGGGTCGCGGCCTCGTCGCCGTAGCCGAAGCCGCGTGTCGAGTCGGTCGTATAATAACGGGCGGCGCCGCGATAGATCAGCAACCCGCACAGCGTCACGATGAAGGGCTGCATCTTCAGCCGCGTGATCAGGACGCCCTGAATGGCCCCCAGCACCAGTCCGCCCAGCAACACAGCCAGCAGCGCCAAGGGCCAGGGAACCTGGTACGTCGTCAGAAGATCGACGAAGACGACGCCGAGCAGCGCGAACATCGAGCCGAGCGAAAGGTCGATGCCGCCGGTGATGATCACGAGCCCTTCCCCGAGCGCAAACACACCGAACAGGCCGATCAGATTGGCCAGGTTCAACAGGTTCACCACCGACAGGAAAGCCGGATTGATCATGCCCGTGATGACGGAAATCACCACGAGCAGCAGGCCGAGGCCGAGTTCTTTCTTGTTCATTGCGCAGCGGCTTCCACGGGTTCCAGCGCCTGGCCTATTGCAAGCCGCAGCACGTTGTATTCGCTGAATTGCGAACGCTCCAGCACACCGCTGACTCGTCCCTCATGCATCACCGCGACCCGGTCGGAGACGCCGATGACCTCCTCCATGTCCGAGGAGATCATCACGATCGCGACGCCCTGGTCGGCGAGCTCGCGCATCAGCGCATAGATCTCGCTCTTGGCACCGACATCGATGCCGCGGGTCGGCTCGTCGAAGAACATCACGCGCGGCTGCATGGAGAGCCACTTGCCGAGCACGACTTTCTGCTGGTTGCCGCCGGAGAGGGTCACGGCCTCCATATCGACGCTGGGCACCTTGATGGAGAGCCGCCTCACCTGCTCCTTCGCGACATTGCGCTCGGACGCGCCGTTGATCAGCCACATCCGCGCATAATTCAGCAGGCTCGCCAGCGTCACGTTCTCGCAGATCGGCAGCTCCAGCACGAGCCCGGTTTTCTTGCGGTCCTCCGGCACCAGATAGATGCCTTGCCTGATCGCGTCCCGGGGCGATCCGACATGGACCTTCGCGTTGTCGATCCTGATCTCGCCACCCAGCACCGGATCGATGCCGAAGGCCGCACGGGCCAGCGACGTGCGACCGGCGCCCACCAGTCCTGCCAGTCCGAGGATCTCGCCATGCCGCACGGAAAGATCGATCTGCCGGTCGGGGAAGGCCGACGTCACGAGACCGGCGATGTCGCAGCCGCCCGGCTGTGGCGGCCGCTTCGGCGGCGTATGCAGCGTCTTCAGGTCGCGACCGATCATCAGCCGGATCATTGCGGCATGGCTGAGCTGGTCTCGCGCCAGCTCTCCCACCGTGCGCCCGTCGCGCAGCACCACGACGCGGTCGGCGCAGGTCATGATCTCGCCGAGCCGGTGGGAGATATAGATCACCGCGATGCCGTGCGCCTTCAGATCGGCAATCACCTCCAGCAACCGCTCGGTCTCCGAAATCGTCAGGCTCGAGGTCGGCTCGTCCATGATGATCACGCGGGCGTCGATCGAGAGCGCCTTGGCGATCTCCACCATCTGACGTTCGGCGATCGACAAATTGTCGACCAGCGTGTCGGGGCCGAAATCGGCACCCAGCCGCTCCAGCAGCGGCGTCACGCGGGCGCGCATCTGCGCGCTATTCACCAGCTTCAGCGGGCCGCCGACGAGCTTCTCGCGTCCGATGAAGACGTTCGCGGCAACGTCGAGATTCTCGAACAGGTTCAGTTCCTGATGCACGAAGGCGATGCCGGCCTGCGTCGCCTCGTTCACCGTCATGTGGGCGTGGTCGGTGCCGCCGATGCGGATCACGCCCGCACTGGGCTCAATCACGCCGCCCAAGACGCGCATCAAGGTCGACTTGCCGGCGCCATTCTCGCCGATCAGGCCCAACACCTCGCCGCGGTGCACGCGCAGGCTGACATCGTTGAGGGCCATGACGCCGGGATAGGACTTGCTGATCCCTGCGAGTTCGAACAGGATTTCCGCCATTCACTTCCTCCTGCTCGACACCCGACGGCCAAGTTCGCTGGTCATGGCCGCCAGGTGTCGAAAGGCACTCAAAGTCACTTCTTCAGCAGATCCTTCATCTTAGCGGTGAACTCCGCGACGTTGGTCTTGCTGATCACCTGGGTCGGCACGATCAGCTTGCTGTCAGCGGGAATCCAGGACTTGTCGCCGTTCAGCGTCTTGATGATGTTGGTGGCGGAGAGATAGCCGAATTCGAAAGGCTGCTGCACCACCGTCGACTCGATCGTGCCGTCGGAAATTCCCCGCAGCGTGCGCTGATCCTCGTCGAAGCCGACGATCTTCACCTTGCCGGCCTTGCCCGCCGCCTTGACCGCATCATAGATCAACGGCGTCTCGTAGCTCCAGAGGCCGGACAGCAGCGCAATGTCGGGATATTTGACGAGCACGTTCTCCATGTTCGCCTTGGCCTTGGCGGAGTCCACCTGGTCGGTGAACACGTCGACCAGCTCGATCTTGGTGCCGGCGATCGCTTCCTTGATACCCTGCACCCGCTCGCGGGCATTGTCCGCGTCCATCGTGCCGACGAACAGCGCGATCTTGCCGCCGTTCGGCAACGCCTTCTTGAACTCCTCGCCTGCTTGCCGCCCGGCCGCGACGTTGTCGGTGCCGATATAGGCGAGACGCTTGCTCTGCGGCGCGTCGCTGTCCGTCGTGATCAGGATGGTCTGGGACGCGACCTTGTTGAGCTCTTCGGTCGCATGCGGCGCATCGTCAACCGAGATGGAGATGCCGGCGACGCCGCGCACCAGCAGATCGTCCAGCTCGCGCCGCTGGCCCGCCGCGGTCGCATCGTTGGTGACGATCAACTGGATATCGTATTCCGGGTGCTCCTTCTGAGCCTTCTCGAGCCCGCGGCCTGCGATGACCCAGAAGTCGGCCGCTGCATTGGTCACCAGCGCGATGGTCTTCTTCTGCTGGGCCTGCGCCGGACCGGTCGCAAACGCGAACGCAGCAGCGGTCGCGAGCAACGGCACGAGCAATTTCTTCATTGATCCGTTCATGTGTACCTCCCTTTGGGCACCCCAGATGCGGGGCTTACAGCGCTTTTGCGCTCTATTTTATTCACGTAGCGAAGAAATGTTGCAGAGCAGAACATCGAAATCAAGATGCACTGGCCACTTCTTCAAGCGGAAATAGTACATGAGGCATGGTATTAGTAAATATGCCTCGCCATTACACATCGTGCGCTGTGTTTCTCTAGTTACACCGCAGCGATGGGCGCTTATTAAATTCATGCGATGAATTAAATAGGACAGCATGACTGACCAGACTGAGTTGCCGAGACGAATTTCAGGCATGGCCCGCGGCTCGAACAGGGGCCGCCTGGTGGAAGTGCTGCGACGTCACGGACCGCTGCCGCGTGTCGAGCTGGCCCGGAGCACGGGACTGAGCTTCCCGGCCGTTTCCGGCCTGACCTCCAGGCTGATCGCGGAAGAGTTGCTGTGCGAGACCGAGACGGCGGCACCCCCATGGTCGGACGATCCCGACGAAGACGATCCGGATGGGCTGAATGCCCGCCGCCGTGGCCGGCCGGCCGTGCTGCTGACCCTGAACCCGGAGTTCGGCCGCGTCGTCGCGGTCTCGCTGCGCATGAATCTGATCGAGACACTGATCGCGGATTTCAGCGGCTTCAGCCTGGCGCAGTCGCGCCTCGAAATCGCAACCCGGGCACTCGACGCCGGCGCGTTGTGCGACCTTGTGATCACGCAAATCAATGCGATGCTGGAGGCGACGGCGACACCGCGCCATCGGCTGCTGGGAATAGGGATCGCCCTCCAGGGCATCGTCAACGCGGACACCGGCCGGCATCTGTGGAGCCCTGCGCTGTCCGTCACCGACATCGACCTGGCGAAGCCGGTGCGTCAGGCATTCGGCACCGAAGTCGTGATGGCGAATGATGCCGTCGCGGTCGCGCTCGCGCTCGCGGCCGCCGAGCCGTCACTGGCCCAGGGCCTCATGGCCCTGATCCTGATCGGTCACGGCGTCGGCATGGGCATCGTGGTCGACGGTGAAGCACGTTTGGGCGCCGGCGCCGGCAGCGAGATCGGCCATACCAAGCTGGGATCGAACGGACCGCAATGCCGCTGCGGTCAGCGCGGCTGCATCGAGGCCCATCTCGCCGACTATGCGCTCTACCGCGACGCACGCACCTTCCTCGACTTGCCACCGGCGGCGTCGCAGCAGCCCTCCGAGGCGCAGATGAGCCTGCTGCATGAGCGGGCACGAAGCGGGGATCCTCGCCTCGAGCACGTCTTCCAGCAGGCCGGCCGCGCGCTCGCCGAGGCGGTCGCGGCAACGATATCCGTGCTGCGCCCGCACCATGTCGTCCTGGCAGGGCCCGGCCTGCAGGCCTTCGACATGATGCGGCCCGCCTATGAGGAGCGGCTCGAGCAGGCGGTATTGCCATGGCTGCTCAAGTCCACGACGATCCATCTGCGTCCAAGCGAGTCGGCGGCGATCGTCGATGGCATGATGCGACGGACGCTGCGGGACGTTGACCGAAACCACATGGACGCAACAGAATAAGCAACGGAACGGCCCAGATCATCACGACGATCCTGAGGGCAGCGGTCTTGTTCCCAATAAGCGTCAGAACGGTGACTTCAGGCTATGACGACGACAGACACGCCATCCGCCATTCCCGCGACGGGATATCGTCTCCGGCTTCCAGGCCCCACTGAAGTGCCCGAACGGGTGCGGCAGGCCGCAGCACGGGTGATCGTCAACCATCGCGGCCCGGAGTGCAAAACCGCGATCGGCGAGACCGAGGAGATGATCCGCCCGGTCCTCGGCACGACAAACCGCGTGATGTTCTTTGCGAGCTCGGGCACAGGCGTCATGGAGGCCGCGCTCGTCAACGTGGTTGGCCCGGGCAGCCAGATCCTCGTGATCGAGCATGGCCAGTTCGGCGAGCGCTTCACCTCGATCGCCAAGGCCATGAACATCTCGGTCGACACGGTTGCGAACGAGTGGGGCCAGGCCGTCGACGTTGCCGCGGTGGAGGCGCGCCTGCGCGAGCGCAGCTATCGCGCCATCGTCGTCGTGCACAATGAGAGCTCGACCGGAATGGTGGCCGATCTTGCCGCCCTCGGCGCGCTGGTGCGCGACCGGCCGACGCTGCTCATCGCGGACTCCGTCAGCGGCCTCGGCGGCATCGCGATGCGGCAGGACGAATGGGGCGTCGACATCGTCGTCTCAGCCTCGCAGAAGGCCCTGATGTGTCCGCCGGGCCTCGCGCTTGCCAGCGTGAGCCCGAAGGCGTGGCGCGTGATCGAGCAGGACGAGCGGCGATCGGTCTTCTTCTGGGATTTCCGCCGGGCGCTGAAGTCTATCGAGCTGAACGAGACTCCGTTCACGGCGCCGGTCAGCCTGCTCTACGGCCTGCGTGAGTCCCTGCTGATGATGCACGAGGAAGGCCTCCCGAACGTGCTCGCGCGCCATGAGCAGCTGTCCGGTGCGCTGCGCGCCGGCGGCGCGGCGCTCGGGCTTGCGGATTTTTGCGAGCGCGGACCGCGCTCGAGCACCGTCGTCGTGTTCAAGGTGCCCGACGGGCTCGAGGGCGGAACGATCGTGCGGCGGCTCTATGCGGATCATCGCACGGTGATCGCGGGGGCGCGCAACCGCCTCTCCGGCCGCGTCATCCGGTTTGGCACGATGGGTGCATTCAGCGCCGCAACCATCCTGACAGACCTGCTTCATCTCGAAGACGTCTTGACCAAGCTCGGCCTCCCGGTCGAAGCTGGCGCCGGGCTCAAGGCGGCGACCGAACATCTCGCCAAAACCAAATAAGCAACAACAGAACCGAAAAGGCGACCCCGATGAGAACTCCGGCCTCGATCCTCGCCCGCGGCGTCGCGCTGGCGGTCTCGCTCCTTGCGGCCGGATCGGCCTGGGCCGAGCAGCATGTCGTGCTCTATTCGGCCAACGACGACACCGTGAACAAGTTGGTCGCCGACGGCTTCGCCAAGGCGACCGGAATCAAGGTCGACGTGGTGTCGACGGGATCGGGCGTGCTTGTGCGCCGCATCACATCCGAGGCTGCCAATCCGCAAGGCGACGTGATCTGGGGCGTCAGCGCGACGATCCTGCGGCTGGCGAGCCCTTATCTCCAGGCCTACCCGGCCAAGGACCGCGAAGCCGTGCCGGCGCAGTTTCGCGATCCAAAGGACCTCTGGCTGGGCACGAACATCCAGGTCGTCGTGATCGGAGAGAACACCAAGGCGATCGACAAGGACACCGGGCCGAAATCGTGGGCCGACCTCCTCGATCCGAAATTGAAGGGCAAGCTCGCCTTCACCGACCCCAGCAATTCCGGCTTCTCATATGCGGCCGCCACGCTGCTTCTGTCGCAATGGGGCGAAGGAGATGCAGCCTGGACCAAGATGGGCCAGCTGCTTGCGAACGCAAAAGTGCTCAATCGTTCGACGCAGGTCTTTGAAGGCGTCGGCAGCGGCGAATATCCGCTCGGCATTACGCTGGAATATGCCGGCTTCCTGTGGGCCCACAACGGCGCGCCGGTCAAAGTCGTCTATCCGGCCGAAGGCACGCATGCCGTGGTCGAGGGCGCCGGCATTCTGAAGGGCGGACCGAACACCGACGCGGCCAGGCAGCTGATCGATTATCTCGCCAGCAAGGACGTGCAGGAGATGCTGCTGAAGGCGACGTTCCGGCGGCCCGCGCGTCAGGATATCGATCTCGGCGCCGTCGCCCCCGGCATGCTGCCCTTCTCGGCGATCAAGGTGCTGCCCTACGACGATGCCAAATGGGAAGCGGCGCGGCGTGACACCCTCGCGCGGCTGAAGACGACGATCCAGGATACGCGCTGAATTCCATGACCGCGATCCGGATCGAACGGCTGACCCGCACCTTCGGCGCGGTGCGCGCGGTGGACGACATCTCGCTCGCCATCGCGCATGGCGAGCTGTTCACGTTGCTCGGGCCCTCGGGCTGCGGCAAGACGACGTTGCTGCGCATGATCGCCGGCTTCGTCGACGTCGAATCCGGATCGATTTCCTTCGGCGACCGGCGCATCGACAATCTGCCCGCGCATCGCCGCGACACCGGCATGGTGTTCCAGAACTACGCGATCTTTCCGAACCATACCGTGGCCGAAAACGTCGCCTACGGACTGAAGGCGAGAAAGATTCCGGCGGCCGACATCAAGTCGCGCGTCGACAAGGCGCTCGAGCGTGTGCGCCTCGCCGGCTATGGTCCGCGCTCGCCGCACCAGCTCTCGGGTGGCCAGCTGCAACGCGTGGCCATTGCGCGTGCGCTCGTGATCGAGCCCGCGGTGCTCTTGTTCGACGAGCCGCTGTCCAATCTCGACGCGCAGCTGCGGACCGAGATGCGCATCGAGATCCGCCAGTTGCAGCAGGCGCTCGGCCTGACCGCGATCTATGTGACGCATGATCAGGAGGAGGCGCTCGCCATCTCCGACCGTATCGCCGTCTTGCGGCATGGCAAGGTCGAGCAGGTCGACACACCCGAACGCATCTATCGGATGCCCCAGACCGCCTTCGTGGCCGAATTCCTCGGCTCGACCAACATGGTGCCGGGCGTCGCAAAAGCCTTCGACGGCCGCAACACCCAGGTCGCCGCGGCCGGAACGGAGTTTTCGGTCAGGGGCGAGGTCGGGAAGCCGGGGGCAAAGGTTTTGCTGTCGCTCCGGCCGGAGGCTTTACGACTAGCGGACAGCTCTGACGGTCCTCGCGTTCAGGCCCGGCTGGCGCTGCGCGAGTTTCTCGGGCCGGTGCAGCGGCTTCACGCCACGCTGCCTGACGGCACCCAGCTTCGGGTCGCGGCGCTCGGCGGCGCGACGTTCGACGCTGCGCCCGGCGCATCGCTCGTGCTTGCCTATGACCCCGCCCAAATCATTGCGTTCCCCGCGCCATGAAGCGCTTCGCCACCATCGTGGCCCTGGTGGCCCTGGTGCTGCTCGCGGTGTTCCTGCTTTACCCGCTCGCGCTCGTGCTCGATGCCAGCATCCGGATCGACGGCACCGGCGCCTTCACCTTCGGCAACTACGCGGCGATCGTGAAGAGCCGCTATTACCTCGGCTCGATCGGCAACTCTCTGCTCGCGGCGGCTCTCGCAACAGGCCTTGCATGCGCGATCGGCATCCCGCTCGCCTTCTGCCTCGCAAGGGTTGATGTGCCGGGCCGCGCGCTGCTGCTGACGCTGGCGTCGCTGCCGCTGGTGCTTCCCTCGTTCGTCAGCGCCTACGCCTTGGTGCTCTTGTTCGGCCATGCCGGCGTCATCACCACGGCCCTGCGCGGGATCGGCATCCCGATCGGCTCGATCTACGGCATGCCCGGCATCGTGATCGTGTTCACGCTGACGCTCTATCCCTATGTGGTGATGCCCGTGCTGGCGGGCTTTCAGGCCGTCGATGCCTCGATGGAGGAAGCCGCCCGCAATCTCGGTGGCTCGCCGTCTTACGCGGTCCGCACCGTCCTGCTGCCGATCGTGATGCCGGCAATTCTCGCCGGCGGCCTCCTGGTCTTCATCGAGGCGCTGGAGAACTTTGGCGTGCCGGCGGTGCTGGCCGAAGACCGGCCGTTTCTCGCCGTCGACATCTTCAAGCTGTTCGCCGGCGAGTCCGACGCCAACCCCGCCGCTGCGGGCGCACTCAGCGTGCTGTTGATCGCCTGCACCGCGCTCGCGCTTCTCGTTCAACGGCACTATCTCGGCAAGCGCCGCTTCTCGACCAATGCGCGCAGCGCGCCCGCAAAGCTGGCGCTGTCGCCGGGATTGCGGCTGCTTGCCGCGATCATGAGCTGGGGCATCGTGGTCGTCTCGCTGCTGCCGTTCGCGGCCGTGTTGATGGTTTCGATGCTGCGCTTCCGCGGCCCCGTCCTGACCTGGGAGCTCGGCCTGGACAATTACGCCACGCTCTTGTCCGGCTCCTATCGTCCGCTGCTCAACACGCTGACGCTCGCGAGCATCGCCGCCGTCGCGACGATGCTGATCGGTGCGCCGATCGGCTATGTCGTCGCTAGGCATCGCTCCCGCCTGTCCGGGCTGCTCGACTTCGTCGGCATGGTGCCGTTCGCGGTCTCGGGCACGATCCTTGCGATCGGCCTGATCGTTGCCTTCAACAGCGGACCGCTCGTCCTGACCGGCGGCTGGCTGATCCTGGTGATCGCCTATGTCGTCCGCAAGCTGCCCTTCGCCATCCGCTCGTCCTCGGCGATCGTGCACCAGCTCGATCCCTCGCTCGAGGAAGCCTCGATCAATCTCGGCTTGTCGCCAAGCCAGACATTCGCGCGCCTGACGGTGCCGCTGATGGCGAGCGGTCTGGTCGGCGGCCTCGTCCTCGTCTGGATCACGGCCGCATCCGAGCTGAGCGCGACCATCGTGCTCTATTCGAGCCGTTGGGCGACCACGACCGTTGTGATGTACCATGCGATCGAAGGCACCGGCGCAGGCCTGGCTGCCGCCGCAGCCGCGGTCCTCATTCTCGTCACCGCGATCCCGTTGCTTCTCATCAACCGGCGCGTCAACAAGCAGGAAGCGACCGTCGTATGACGGCAGGACAGGACGTCATGAACGACACACCCCGGACGCTCCCAAACTTTCGCAGCGACAATGTCGCACCGGTCGCGCCCGAAATTCTCCAGGCGATCACTGAAGTCAATCGCGGACCGGCCGCCTCTTACGGTGACGACGATTATTCGAAATGGCTGAACCAGCGTTTCTCGGCGCTGTTCGAGGCTGAAGTTACGGTTTTCCCCGTCGCGACCGGCACGGCTGCCAATGCCCTGTCGCTCGCGGCGTGCGCGCGACCATACGGCGCGATCTATTGCCACGAAGAGGCACATGTTCACACTGCGGAAGGCGGCGCGACCGAAGCCTTCACGGGCGGCGCGAAGCTCCTCACCCTGCCCGGCCCGAACTTTCGGATCGAGCCCGCTCACCTGCGCCAGGCGCTCGCCGGGACGGCCTGGGGAGTCCGCAATCGCTCGCAACCCGACGCAGTGTCGATCACCCAGGCCAGCGAATTCGGCACCGTCTACTCCCTCGCCGAGATCGCGGAGATCAGTGCGATCGCCCGTGACAAGAATCTGTCCGTGCACATGGATGGCGCCCGCTTCGCCAACGGACTGGCGCGGCTCGGCTGCAGCCCGGCGGAGATGACCTGGCGCGCAGGCGTCGACATCCTGTCCTTTGGCGCGACCAAGAACGGGGCCATGTCGTCGGATGCGATCGTGGTGTTCGACCGCGACCTCGTCGAACCCCTGTCCTATCGGCTTCGCCGCGCCGGCCAGACCTGGTCGAAGATGCGCTATGCGTCTGCACAGCTGCTCGCCTATGTCGAGGACGGCCTCTATCTGCGGCTCGCGACCAAGGCCAATGCCGTGGCCACACGTCTTGGCGTGGGTCTCGCCGCGCTGCCCGGCGTTCGGCTCGTTGCACCGGTGGAAGCCAATCTGGTTTTCATCAACCTGCCCGTCTCGGCCATCAACCGGCTCGCCGCGACCGGCCTGCCATTCGCGCGACGGGGCCAGGATATCGTCCGCTTCGTGACCCGCTTCGACAGCACCGAGCAGGAAGCCGACGAGGTCATCGCGCTCGTTCGCGATGTGATGACGGGAAGCTGAGAGCGTAAGCCGCCACCTCAGTTCAAACGCCAGATTGCGGCGTTGAGCACGCCGGCGAAAGCGACCCAGGCCGCGTAAGGCACAAACAGCGCGGCCGCCAATCTGTCGCGTGGCAGTTCGAGGCCGATATAGACGACGATCGTTGCGAAGAGACCGGACAGGATCGCGAGCGCTGCGCCGATCTGATGCCAAGTAAACATGACCGGAGACCAGGCGAAGTTGAGGGCGATCTGCGCGATCCAGAACGCCATCGCCTTCCCCCGCGGTTCCCGCCGGAACGTCCGCCAGCCCGCAACGGCGATCAGGATGTAGAGCATGGTCCAGGCCACCGGGAACGCCCAATTCGGCGGCACGAAGGACGGCTTTGCCAGTTCCGCATACCACGGACCGGGGAGATTGGTGGCGCCGATCAGCCAACCGATTCCGACAACCGCAACGACGAAGACCAACAGCTGAAGCATACGCCACCTCGCGATTCTCTCGAGCCGATTGTATCATCCGCGCATGAGAGAATCCGGCACCGTGGAAGGCGACGCGACGCGCGTCCGCAAGATCATCCATATCGACATGGATGCCTTCTACGCATCGGTGGAACAGCGCGACAATCCGGAGCTGCGCGGCAAGCCCGTCGCCGTCGGTGGGTCGGCCGAGCGCGGCGTGGTTGCCGCGGCGAGCTATGAAGCGCGCAAATTCGGCGTTCGGTCCGCAATGGCGTCGGTGACCGCGAAGCGGCAATGTCCCGACCTGATCTTCGTCAAGCCGCGCTTCGAGGTCTACAAGGCGATCAGCCGGCAGATCCGCGAGATTTTTGCCGAGCACACCGAGATCATCGAGCCCCTGTCCCTCGACGAGGCCTATCTCGACGTGACGGAGAACCTGCAGGGCATCCCGCTCGCACGCGACGTCGCGCTGCGGATCCGCGAGAAGATCAAGGCCGAGACCGGCCTCAACGCTTCGGCGGGCATTTCCTACAACAAATTCCTGGCCAAGCTCGCCTCCGATCACCGCAAGCCCAACGGTCAGTTCGTGATCTCGCCGGAGATGGGACCCGCCTTCGTCGAGACGCTGCCGGTCGGCAAGTTCCACGGGATCGGACCGGCGACAGGTGCGAAGATGAACGCACTCGGCCTGTTCACCGGTCTCGACATCCGCAACCAGACGCTCGAGTTCATGAACGCGAACTTCGGCAAGTCGGGCGCCTATTATTACTGGATCTCGCGCGGCGTCGACGAACGGCCGGTGCGCGCCAACCGGATCCGCAAATCGATCGGTGCGGAAACCACATTCTCGACCGATCTCGGCGAATTCGACGTGCTGATCGCCGAGCTTCGGCCCCTCGTCGACAAGGTCTGGCGCCATTGCGAGACCACCGGCAGCCGCGGCCGCACCGTCACCTTGAAGATCAAGTTCGCCGACTTCGAGATCATCACACGCAGCAGGTCCGCCCCTACGCCGGTCGCGGGCCGGGACGAGCTGGAGCGGCTGGCCTGCGGCCTGCTCGAAGTCGAGATGCCGCTGCCGAAGCGCGTCAGGCTGCTCGGCGTATCGCTGTCGTCCCTCCAGCTCGGCGACGATGCGGAGCCGCAACTGACCTTCGGCATCTGATACGAGCTAAATCGTGCTACATATGGGACTGATGACGAGGACAGATCATATGGCGAGCGCCGAACCGGCGAAGGAATGGCAGACCACGGAGTGGTTCAATACGCCCGAGCCGCTGTCGCTTGCCGCATTGCGTGGCCGGATCGTGATGCTGACCGCCTTCCAGATGCTCTGTCCGGGTTGCGTTGCCAACAGCCTTCCGCAGGCTCAGCGCGTCGCGGCGACGTTCAAATCGTCGGATGTCGCCGTGATCGGCCTCCACAGCGTGTTCGAGCACCACGATGCCATGGGGCCGAACGCGCTGCGCGTCTTCCTGCACGAATACCAGATCCGGTTTCCCGTTGCCGTCGATGCGCCCGACGGCACCGATTTCCCGCGGACCATGCGGAGTTACGGATTCCAGGGAACACCGACGATGTTGCTGTTCGATCGTGACGGCCAGCTTCGTCGGCATGTGTTTGGCCATATCCAGGACTTGCAGCTCGGCGCCGAGATCATGGCGCTCGTCTGCGAGGGCTTGCCGCCGGATACGACGCTGGAATCCGGGCAGGACGGCGTTTGCGCGACAGGCGGATGCCATGCTTGATCCGGACCTTCGCCGCACATGGCTGTTCGGCCCGGGCGCCGATCGCGCGGCCCACGAGAGCATGCTGAATGCCGGGGCCGATGCCCTCATCGTCGATCTCGAGGATTTTACGCCGCCGGAACGGCGCAGCGACGCGCGCGACCTGCTGGCGCGTTTCGTCGGGGATTGTCGCAACCGCGGCTGCATTGCAACGATCAGGATCAACGCACTGGAGACGGACGGCACGATCGATCTTGCCGCCGCCATGAAGGCGCGCCCCGACGTGATCGCTTATCCGATGAGCGACGGGGCGGCGCAAATGCACGCGCTCGATGCAGCGATCACGCATTGGGAGCGAGAGCTCAGCATGACGGCCGGCAGCACCGAAATCCTGCCGGTCTGCGAAACGGCGCTCGGCGTGGTCGAGGTCCGCGGGATCGCCGCGGCAAGCCCCCGCATCCGGTGCGCCTTGCTGGGAGCGGAAGACCTCGCCAACGATCTGTGCGCCGAACGCAGCACCGACGCGGTCGAACTGGATTACGCCCGCCGCCGCTTCATCTTGGAGGCGCGCGCCGCCGGCATCGAGCCGATCGATGCTCCCTACACGTTCAGCGACGTCGAAGGCGCGGTCCGCGAGGCGACGCTCTCGCGTCGCCTGGGCTACCGTAGCAAGTCCCTGGTGCGTCCCGCGCACGCGACGGCGTTGAACGCAGTCTTTACCCCTGGCGCCGAGGAGCTTGCGCGTGCGCGCGCGATCGTCGCGGGCTTCGATGCCGCACGCAAGCGCGGCGAAGACCGCGCCCTGAGCGACGGGCTTTGGGTCGAAGTACCGACCTATCGCAATGCTCGCAGACTGATCGAGCGGGCACAACGATTGGGAAGCCGTGAGTAAGGCCCTCGCGGTCCGGGATCAGGCCGCAATCTCTTCCGACCTGCTTCCCGCCTCATCACGCTTTGCATTGATCAAATTGAGGAGGTGAGCCGCAGCGCGCGCATCAGACAGCGCGCGATGATGGTTCTTGAGCTCGATATTGAACGCCCTCGTGAGCTTGCCAAGCCCGTAAGACTTGTGACCGGGGTAATGCCGGCGCATGGCCGCGCAGGTGCAGAGCTTTGGAAAGCGGAAGCGGCGTTCGAGGCGTCCATATTCCGCGGCGATGAAGCCGTAATCGAAATTGACATTGTGGGCGACGAAGACGCCATCGCCCATGAACTGCATGAAACTGTCCGCGACGTCCGCGAACAACGGCGCGTCCCGCACCATCTCGTTGGTGATGCCGGTCAACGCGACGATCTTGGCCGGGATCGACCGCTGGGGATTGATCAGCGAATGCCACTCCGCCACGACCTGATGATTGCGGATCCTGACGGCGCCGATCTCGGTGATGCGATCCCCGCCGGTCCAGCCGCCGGTGGTCTCGATGTCGACGACGACATAGTCCTGGTCCGGATCGAAACGGAAATCGGCGCGGCCGATCTCCGCGGGAATGCCGGCGTTGCCGAGCTGGCGAAGCCGCGTCAGCTGGTTGCGCCTGATGACGTCACCCTCGGCCTTCACTTCCATGAACGAGACGGCGCCGCTGGCCACGAGCATGAGATCGGGGAAGCCATCGCGCATCGCCCGATAATCCTCGCACATCAGGCGAAGGATCGTGGCGAGGCCCGTTGCACGCGCGCCTGCAAGCAGCGCGCGCAGCGCATCGATATCGACATGGTCCCAGGCGAACACGCCGTTCGGCTTCCCCCACTTTGCGGCGACGATCCGCAGAATCTGGGGGAGCGCGGCTTGCGACGCGACGGCTGCGAGCCTGGTCTCGATTTGACCGGCAAAGAGCTGCGCGAAGGTCCTGTCCTTCAGGCAATGCGGCATCCAGTCGAAGCCGCTGTGCAGCTGTCCGGATTCGAACAGCTCGTCCCAGAACAGCAATCCGAACAGGCAATGCCAGAGCGTGTTTTCGGCGTGGAAGACCTCAACGCCTTGCCGGCGCAAGACGCTCGCAAGTCCTGCTTCCGGATTGCCGCGCCAGGTATCGTCGACCCGGAGCGTTCGCCCCGCTCGCAGCAGCTCGGTGCAGAGTCCCGTCCTGCGTCCGTCGAACTTGCGGGCATAGAAATCGCTCGCGAAGACGAATTCGTCGTCGCTGGCGGGATCGTCGATCATGCGACGCAGCAGCTCCTCGGCTGCGTCCTTGTCGCCTTCCGCGTAGAGCAGACGGGCGAGGCGCTCGTGACATTCTGCGGAGGAGCCGGCGCGGTAGAGCTGGACCGCAAGCGCGGCCTCGCCCTTCTTCTCGAAGTGCAGACCCGCTCGGTGGGCCGCGCGGCTCCGCAGATCCGAGGCGTAGTCCGTCGGGCAGACAGGACCGCCGAGAACGCCGGCCACGGAATTGCGATACGCTTCGTCCGATTTGGTTTCGAAGTGACGCAGCAGACGGGCGTAGTGAAAGCACGCCCTCGCCTCGTCCGCGTCGGCAAACCGGGCGCTGAAATCCGCCTGATCGTTGGTGCGCAGGATGCCGAGGTCGCGCAGCGCAAAATTCTTGAGGTTGTTCTCGGTCTTGCCGAAATAGAGATAGAGCAGAAACTCCAGCGGCTCGGTATCACCGAGCGCGATGAAGGCCTCACCACCGCAGCGCTGGAATGCGGTGCCGAACGACAGATTGGCGAGCCAATACTCCGTCAGCTTGCCCTTGGGCCATGAGGCCCGGACATCGCTCACGCCGGCCGCCTTGGCGCCATCGAACAGCACCGGCTTTGCAAGGCAGGCCATGAACGCCGCGTAATCCTGTTCGATCAGGCCCCGGACATAACCGGCGATACCAAGCTCCCCCAATGCGCCAACCGGGTCGGCGATCTCCGTGTACTTGAACGTGGAGGGATTGAAGACCGTGCCGTTGCGGTTGACCATCCGGATGAACAGGCACTGGGCGTCTTTCGACAACGACGAGAAGCGAGCGACAAACGCCCGATGCTCGTCGGTCAGCACCGGACCGTAGGTCTCGCCAACGAAGCTCAGCATCTCCGTGAAATGGTCGTGGTAGTAGTACGGCGGCAGGACGGGCAGCGTCATCAGCGCGCAGCCCTCGGCGCGGCGCAGCGAGATCCCGCTTGGGTCAGATTTGCGCGGGCGGCGCAGACACCGCTCGCCGCTGGGTGATGGACGGCCATGTTCGACTTCTGTTCTTTTCGTTCGACAGTGTCAAGCTCGGAACTTCACGACCGAGCGCCATCCACGGAGCGTTGCGTTCCCGGGACCTCAAACACACGAGCCTTCATCAGCCCTGCGCTGAGCCACCCGTCGGACCAATCGGCTCGTCTGTGCCCAGGCGATCATCGATATAGCGCCGGAGCGCGGCAGCCGCGTTGAGCATGTGAGCGCGCATGCGCCGCGCTGCAGTGTCACCGTCCCCCTCCGCGATCGCCTGCATGATGGCATCATGCTCGTCGCGAGACTTGCGAATGCGATCGCCCTGCCGCAACTGGGTGCGGCGGAAGGCGCTGAGCCGCGCACGGACATCCTGCGCCTGCTCGGCCATGAACGAGTTGTGCGTCGCGCTGTAGATACATTCATGGAAGGTGCGGTTGAAGGCGTCATAGGCATCGACGTCATTGGCCTCGACCATCGCCAGCGAGCTCTCGTGAAGCTCGATCAAATGACTGCGCTCGAGCGGCGTCATGCGATAGGTCGCGAGGCGCACGCACATGGCTTCCACCTCGGCGCTGGTCTCGAACATGTCCATGATGCGCTCGGGCGTCATCCGCGCCACCACGACCCCGCGACGGCCCCGGACCTCGACCAGCCCGCTGACGACGAGCTGGCGCAGGGCCTCGCGCACGGGCGTGCGGGAAGCTCCAAAGCGATCGGCAAGCTGCTGCTCTTCCAGAGCCGAACCGGCGACGAGCGCACCCGACGCAATCTCGTCCGTGAGCGCATTGCGGATGCGATCGGAGAGAAGCCCGCCGTCTTCTTCTGCTTCGGCTGCAACTTTGAACAGACCTGCCATTCAGCTTCCTATGATTGCGCGCACCGCGAAGTAGAGGATGGACGGTGCGACCAGGCATCCGAGGCCCGTGTGAAACGTCGCGGTCAATGCGCCGTAAGGCACGAGGCGACGATCGGTCGCCGCAAGTCCTCCGGAAACGCCGCTGACCGTTCCCATCAAGCCGCCGAACACCATCGCGCTGCGCGGATTGTTGAGGCCGATCATCCCGGCAACGAAGGGCGTCCCGATCATCACGATCACCGCCTTGAATACACCGGTCGCGATCGAGAGAGCAATGACCGGTGATGACGCGCCGATCGCTGCCCCCGTGACCGGACCGACGATGTAGGTGACCGCGCCGGCGCCGATCGTCGTGAGCGATTCGGCATCAGTGTAGCCAAACGCTGCGGCGACGAGAACGCCCAGAATGAACGGAACGACCGTCCCCAATCCGAGCGCGACCGCACCGATCAATCCCGCCTTGCGCGCATGGACGACATCGACCTCGAAGGCGGTGGCGACGATGGCGAAGTCCCGCAGCATCGCGCCGCCCATCAGGCCGATCCCGGTCAGCGCAGGCCAGTCGGCGACGCCCTTTTCACCGCCAGTGGCGACGCCGCCGAAAAAGGCCAGCAACAGACCCAACATGATCGCGATCGCCGAGCCGTAGATGCGTCCGAAGGTCAGGTATTTCGAGATCGCTCCGGAAATCCACATCAGGATCCCGACGGCGGCGAACGCGGTGATCAGCGAATTGGCGGCGAGAACGTGAGATATCATGGTCATGCAACCCTCCCGGACTTGAAGTGAGGCACGCTGGCCTCGAGTGCCTCTCGGGCCTCGATCTCGTCCATGGTCTCGACGGGGCCACTGAGCTTTCCGATCAGAGCCACCATCGCGAAACACACCGCGACCGCGCCGGCGCCGGCAATGACGACGATCGGACCGCCCTTTGCCGCAGCAACGACGTTCTGCTGCGCGGCCATGGCGACCACGATCGGAATGTAGAAGCTGCCCCAGAACTCGACGCCGGTCTTGAGACCGTGGCTGAGCAGGCCGTGCCGCACCAGCCAGAGCCGGGCCGCAATCAGGAACATCATCGCAATGCCGACGCCGCCGACATTGGCCTTTACGCCGAGGGCGACGCCGAGCAGGTCGCCAAGCAGGCTACCCAAGAGCGTGCAGATCGCGAGGAGCGCGACGCCGGAAATGGTCACGGGCGCCTCCCCTCGGTGCGCGAAGTGCGGTTCCCCCGGCAGGGGCGCTTTGTATGCATTCGCACCATAAATTTCCTCCTGTGTATGCGAATATCCATCGCTTATAAATTGGCGTATACATTAATTGACAACGGAAGGCAATACGCATACATTAAGCGACATCAAAGCCAGTTCCCGCATGCCAAGGAGCCGAAATGAGCGATTGGGGTATGCAAAAGGCCGCACTTTGCGAGCGCCTGGCGGCCGGCCGACTGCACGCCAAGGGCAAGGTCGTCCCGATCCCGAACCTGGGTGCGTTCCTGAAGGCGGTGGTCCGGTCGGGCGATCGGGTGTGCCTGGAGGGCGACAACCAGAAGCAGGCCGATATCCTCGCCTCGGCGCTCGCCAGCCTTGAGCCGGCGGACGTCCATGATTTGCACATGGTGCAGTCGGGCGTGGTGCTGCCCGCGCATCTCGACATCTTCGAGAAGGGCATCGCGCGGCGGCTCGACTTCTCCTATTCGGGCCCGCAAGCGGCGCGCATCGCGCGCATGCTGTTCGGCGGCAAGATCGAGCTAGGCGCCGTCCATACCTATCTCGAGCTGTTCGCGCGCTACTTCATCGACCTCACGCCGAACGTCGCGCTGATCGCGGCCGTCAGCGCCGACAAGGACGGCAATCTCTACACCGGGCCGAACACCGAGGACACGCCGACCGTCGTCGAGGCAACCAGCTACAAGAACGGTCTCGTCGTGGCCCAGGTCACCGAGATCGTCGACAAGGTGCCGCGCGTCGACATCCCCGGCGACCTCGTGCATTTCGTGGTCGAGGCCGGCCGCCCCTTCTATGTCGAGCCGCTGTTCACACGCGATCCCGCCGCGATCACCGAGACCCAGATCCTGACGGCGATGCTCGCCATCAAGGGCATCTACGCGCCCTACGGCGTGCGCCGGCTCAATCACGGCATCGGCTTCAACACCGCCGCGATCGAGCTCTTGCTGCCGACTTATGGCGAGAAGCTCGGCCTCAAGGGCAAGGTCTGCACGCACTTTGCGCTCAATCCGCACCCCACGATGATTCCGGCAATCGAAGCCGGCTGGGTCGAGCAGATCCACTGCTTCGGATCGGAAGTCGGCATGGAGGATTACGTCGCGGCGCGCTCCGATGTGTTCTTCACCGGCCCCGACGGCTCGCTGCGTTCGAACCGTGCGTTCTGCCAGACGGCGGGCCTCTATGCCTGCGACATGTTCATCGGATCGACGCTTCAGATCGATCTGGAGGGTCATAGCTCGACGGTAACGACCAGCCGCATCGCCGGCTTCGGCGGTGCGCCCAACATGGGCTCCGATCCGCGTGGCCGCCGCCATCCGAGCGAGCCCTGGCTCAAGGCCGGCGCCGAGGCCGATCCCGATACCAACGCCGCGCTGCGTCGCGGCCGCAAGCTGGTGGTGCAGATCGGCGAGACCTTTGGCGAGCGCAACGCTCCGCTGTTCGTCGAGCGGCTCGATGCGCTCGATCTGGCACGCGAGCTCAAGCTCGATCTGGCGCCGGTGATGGTCTACTCCGACGACGTCACCCACATCGTCACCGAGGAAGGCATCGCCAACCTCCTGATGTGCCGCAGCAAGGACGAGCGCGAGCAGGCCATCCGCGGCGTTGCCGGCTACACCGAGATCGGCCGCGCGCGCGATGCGAGGCTGGTCGAGCAGCTCCGGCAGCGCGGCGTGATTCAGCGCCCCGAAGATCTCGGCATCGACCCGCTCGACGCCGACCGCAATCTGCTCGCGGCCCGTTCGATCAAGGATCTCATGCTGGCTTCCGGCGGCCTCTACCGCCCGCCCAGCCGCTTCCGCAATTGGTGAGGTTTGCATGGAAAAGCTCAGCTTCAGACTGTCTGCCCCCAGGCGCGCCGGCGGCACCCGCACGCAGGCGATCGTCGGCGTCGTCGCCTCCGGCAATCTCGAAGTGCTGCTGGAGCGCAGCGCGTCGCCGGATGTCTGCACCATCGACATCGCAACGGCGGCCCATGGCTTCGGCATGGTGTGGGACGCCGTCGTTCGCGATTTCGTCGCCCGCCGCTCGGCCGGCGGCTTGCACATCTCCGTCAATGACGGCGGCGCCCGGCCCGACACGGTTGCGCTGCGGCTGGCACAAGGCGTCCGCAAGATCGAGGAGCCGGAACGATGACACAGGTGGCAGCCAACAATGTTTCGCTGAGCTGGTACGAGGCGAGCGCCCGGCAGCGCATCGACGCGCTGGTCGATGCCGGCAGCTTTGCCGAATTCATCGGCCCCGAATTGCGCGAGATCAGCCCGCATCTGGCGATCTTCGACCTGCCGGAGCAGTTCGATGACGGCATGGTCATCGGACGCGGCCAGCTGGATGGCGCGCCGGTTTTCGTCGCCGCGCAGGAGGGACGCTTCATGGGCGGCGCCTTCGGCGAGATCCACGGCGCCAAGCTCACTGGCCTGTTGCGCGCGGCCCGCGCGCTCAAGCAGGACATGCTGATCCTGTTCGACACCGGCGGCGTGCGGCTTCAGGAAGCCAATGCCGGCGAGCTCGCGATCGCCGAGATCATGCGCGCCGTGATCGAGGCGCGCCGTGCCGGCGTCAAAATCGTCGGCCTGATCGGCGGGCGCGCCGGCTGCTATGGCGGCGGCAGCCTGATCGCCGGCACTTGCTCGCGCCTGATCATCTCCGAGCAGGGCCGGCTCAGCGTCAGCGGCCCCGAAGTGATCGAGACCAACAAGGGCATCGAGGAATTCGACTCGCGCGATCGCGCGCTGGTCTGGCGCACCATGGGCGGCAAGCACCGCTACCTCATCGGCGGCGCCGATACATTCGTCGACGACGACGCACTGGCTTTTCGGCAAGCCGCGATCGATGCACTCGACCTCGGCACGCGATGCGACGTCACTGTTCTCGAAGCCGAACAGGCGCGTCTTGAGCGACGGTTGCAGCGCTTTGGCGAGAGCGAGGACGCGGTCGAGATCTGGCAGGCACTCGGCATCGGCGATCCGACCGAGGTTCCCGCACTTCCAACCGGCGCGTTCCTTCGCGCCGCTACTAACAGGGAGAACGCCGATGACGCTCGATGACATCCTGGCCGGCCTGTTCCCGAACGGCCGCAAGATCGAAGTCAACGGCGCGATGATCTCGGGACAAGCGGTGCTGCCTGACGGCGGACTGGTCCACGTGCTCGGCATCGTCGAGGGCAAACCGCTGGGCGTGGACGAAGCCATCGTGCTCGCGCGGCGCGTCATCGAGATCGTCAAGTCAGGCGATCGCGCGCCGATCCTGGTCCTGGTCGATTCCGCCAGTCAGCGCATGAGCAAGCGCGACGAGTTGCTCGGCCTCAGTGAGTATCTCGCGCATCTCGCAAAGGCGCTGTTGTTGGCAGAGACCGAAGGACACCGCACCATCGGCCTGCTCTATGGCGGCAGCGCGGCCGGCGCGTTCATCGCAACGGCGCTCGCCACCGGCACGCTGGTCGCGCTGCCCGGCGCTCATCCCGCGGTGATGGACCTGCCCTCGATGGCACGGGTCACCAAGCTGCCGATCGATGTGTTGAAAGCCAAGGCCGAGGCAACGCCGGTGTTCGCGCCCGGGCTCGACAACATCGTGCTGACAGGCGGCATTCATGCCGTCTGGGACGAAGCTGCACCGCTGGCGCCGCAGCTTGCCGCCGTGCTGCAACAGCCGCAGGGACAGGATGATCGCAGCCGGCTCGGCGCCGAGCGTGGCGGCCGGCGCAAGGCGGCCGAGATCGCCGATCGCGTTGTCGCGCTTGCGGCGCCCCGACGTCAGGAGGCGCGACATGGCTGAAGCTCTTGCGCGCCACAGCATGGTGAAGGCTGCCGCATCCGCCTGGACCGCTGTGATGAACCGTTATCCCGAGCTCGCCAGCGAGCCCATCGTCGCAGGCTGGGCACACGCCGGTCGTCCCCTCATCGTTCGCCGGCCGGCTTGCAGCGACGTTGCGGGCATGATTCCGCTCGGCCTGCCACTGCCGCCAAGCCACGGCAAACGGCGCATCGCAGTCTCGCTCGCCGCCGCCGATATCGTTGCATCCGCTCCCCCTCCCTTGTTGGCCGATGCCGCCGCGGCGGCGCCTGCGCACTGGCGCACGACCATCGACCTGCTGCTTCAACTTCTGCCGGAGACGCGCACGTTCGGCAGTCTGGCCTGGCAACACCTCACCGGCCTTCCCTATCTGACTGAGAGTTCGGACCTCGACCTGCTCTGGCCGCTGTCATCAATGGCGCAAGCGAAAACCCTGCCGTCCGCGATCGCTGGAATTGCCAAGCAGGCGCCGATGCGGCTGGACGGCGAGATCACGGGCCCCGCCGGCGGCGTGCAATGGCGCGAACTGACCGGCACTGACGAGGACGAAGTCCTTGTGAAAAGTCCAGCCGGCGTCGCAAGCATGGCACGCGCAGCGTTTCTGGCGGGGGCAGTGTCATGAACCTTGCGCTCAGATGGCAGGCGCTGCCGCAACGCGCATTCCGAGCGGAGCAGCTCGGTCATCTCGCCTCGCTCTGCCTGAAGCTCGAGGTCGAGACCTATCCGAAGCCGGGCCTGGTCAGTCATGTCGACAACGGCGCGCATCGCGATATGGACGCCGCCCTGCTGTGCCTGAGCGCGGACACGCTGGCGCCGTTTTTCGGCGAGCTCGCCGCCGCGGGCGCCGAGGGTGCCGGCATGGACCGGCTGCGCGCGATCGGGGTTGCGGCCGAGCGCGCGATGCTGGCAGCGACCTCCGGTGCGAATACGCATCGCGGAGCGATCTTCGGGCTGGGTCTGCTCTGCGCTGCAGCCGGCTATCGCAGCGCGCTCGGCATCCGCAAGCCGGTCGGCGAATTGGTGTCGCAACGCTGGGGCGAGGCCATCCTCGACGGCCCGATCTCACTGCGCAGTCATGGCGCGATGGCATCGCGCCGCTATGGCGCCGGCGGCGCGAGGGCGGAAGCCGCTTGCGGCTTCCCCTCCGTCTATGACATCGCTCTTCCCGCTCTGTACGCGGCGCGCAAGCTCGCACCTCTCGACGAAGAGGCGGTTCGCGTTCAGACCTGCATGGCGCTGATCGCAGATGTTGCCGACACCAATTTGTTGCACCGAGGCGGAACCGACGGATTGCGCTTTGCGCAAACCAGTGCGTCCGGATTTCTGGCCTCGGGCGGAATTGGTTGCCCGGACTGGCGCGACCGCGCAGCTCAAATCCACCAGGCTTTCGTCGCACGCAATCTCAGTCCCGGCGGTTCGGCGGATCTGCTCGCCATGACGCTCTTCATCGACCGGATAGAACACTGATGCTTGCATTGCTCTGCGGCGGACAAGGTACGCTCTCGGACAAGATCTTCGATCTTGTCGCGGACCAGCCTGCCGCGGAGCCGGTTTTCGTCGCGGCAACCGCTTGTCTCGGCCAGGATCCGCGGGAATTCGTCAGGACGCGCGGCGCGGACGAGTTGTCCGTCAACCAAATCAGCCAGATCCTGACCGTCACATCGGCGCTCGCGATCCACGCCTGCATTGCCGACCTCCTGACCGAAGAGACCGCCGTCACGGGCTACAGCGTCGGCGAGATGGCAGCCTGGAGTGTTGCGGGAATATGGCCCGCCGCCGAAGCCCTGCGACTGACCGATATTCGCGCGCGGTTGATGGATCGCGTGGCAGGTCAGGACGGCCGCCTCGGCTATGTCCGCGGCCTCGATCGGGCCATGCTGCAACCGTTGCTCGACAAGCACGGCTGCGAGATCGCTATCAGGAACCCCGATCGTCTCCATGTAATCGGCGGCATGGAGCAGGATGTCATCAATCTCTGCCAGGAGGCGTCGACACAAGGCGCCGCGCGCGCCGGCCTTCTCGCCGTCAGGATCGCCTCGCACACCTCGCGACTCGAACCGGCCTGCGTCCCCCTGCTTCAGGCGCTCATGGCAAGCACGCGCGCGCCCGTCGCATATCAGCTGCTCCTCCTCGCCGGTGATGGCGGCGAACGCATCTTCTCCGCATCCGATGCGACGGCAAAGCTCGCCGACCAGGTCGCATGCCCGATCGACTGGGCGGCGACGCTGGAGGCTCTTGCAGAGCAAGGCGTCGACCGCGTGCTGGACCTCGGTCCGGGACACGCGCTGGCCGAGATGATGCAAGGCTCTTATCCCTCGATCCGCTGCTATTCTGCCGACGGATTTCGCTCAGCGGGCGGTTTGCGGAGATGGATCACCTCGGAATGAGGCGGGCCGGCCGAGCACGCTCGCAGGAGCTCCCCAACCAAGCCGGTTTCGCGCGATATTTCAGGCGAAGCGGAAAATCTGGCTGGGGCGGGAGGGATCGAACCTCCGAATGGCGGAATCAAAACCTGCTTGATTAGTGAGTGATTTCAGGGCGCATTTGGAAAAAACGTTCGAATTCGCCCCTAGCAATATCAATTGCTTAGCTAGCATTTCCAAACAGGGAAGCGCTTCGCCCCAGTGCAGATTGTACGCGAACACGGCGCAAGGTCGGGCCCACTCCTGCCGATCAATCCAAATCGATTTGGTTACAGGCGAATTATAGTTTGCCCAAGACCTGCGATCTCTGCGTTCGGGGTTTCGGTGATCAAGCGGTGGTCAGAAATCTGCATCGATATGACGAGGCATCGAGCACTCCATTGGTAATGGAGAGGTCGACAGTTCAATCCTGTCTGGCAGCACCATTCAAATCAAATACTTAGCGAGAAGCGTGCTCCACCGCAAAAGCGGGCCGGAAGCACATCGGAAGCACGGCGGGCAGATCGTGGCCGCCCGCCATGTCCGTCGTCCGACGATCAGTGCAGCTGCAAGCGTGCTTCCATCTGGCCTTTTGCCGTGGGCATTCGCCTTGCCATCCACAGAGGCCGGACGGGCTTGCACGATGCTTCTGCGGCAAGGCCGTCACCATCCCATACCGTTGAATCACAAGTCCTCGCCTCGCACAGCCAGGCTGCAGCATGAAACATGTCCGAGCCCGGCCCTACGCTGACCCTGAAACCGCCGCGCCCCAGCTCGTGGAGCTAGCCGCCAGACCTTCGCCTTTAGCCCGCGTCAGATACCTATCCAAAATTTTTTCGGCCCCTCTTGAAACAAAAACCGGCTTTGCTAATTTTTGTGTCGCCATCCAACGATGGCGTCCGGGCGCCTCACGGGCCTGGGCCAAGAGACGGGCACCGGTTGTGTCCGGTGCCGCTCGTAGACATCTTGCTCTTAGGAGGATTTGGCTATGCGCACCTACGATTTCGCCCCCCTCTGGCGCTCGAGCATTGGTTTCGACCGCCTTTTTGACCTCGCGGAAACCGCTCAGCGGGCCAGCGACGTCAATTACCCGCCCTACAACATCGAGCGTCTCGCCGACGACCGTTATCAAATCTCGCTGGCGGTTGCGGGCTTTTCACCGGAAGACATCGTCATCACCGCCGAACAGAACGTGGTGACGGTGGAAGGCAGAAATTCCGACAAGACCGAGCGTGATTTCTTCTACCGCGGTATCCCGGCTCGCGGCTTCAAGCGCCAATTCAGCCTGGCCGAATATGTCGAGGTCAAAAGCGCTGCCTTCGACAACGGATTGCTGACCATCGAGCTCGTTCGCGAGATCCCGGAAGCGATGAAGCCGCGCCGGATTGCGATCGGCCATTCTCCAAGCGGGAGCGTGCGGAGGCTGGAAACCAAAGCCGCCGCCTAATAGGCGTGCCGAGGAGCCGCGCGGCCGGTCGTGCGGCTCCATCCATTCGTCAATGAAAGGGAGAGAGGACCATGCGGCCGACGACCGCTGACGACAACGTTTTTGACTTCGACGCGCTGCTTCATCCCGGCACGGTCTTTGAGACACCTAAAGACGTCGTGGATAACCCGGTCCTGACGTTGGCCGAGAAGCGCGCAATTCTGGCTTCATGGGCGTCCGATGCATCTGGGATCGCATCTTGCCCTTCCATGCGTGCACCTGACGGGCTCAAGAAGCCCGTGTCGATCGACGACATATTGGACGCGCTGTGCACCCTGGACGAAGGGCCTCGGACCCCACCTGGTGGAAAGCCCTGCCGCCTTCGTTCGACCGATCGTGCGGCCGCGGCCTAAAGGTTGGAGCCTCAGATGACAATGGACGAAAAACTGGCGCGGCTTCGCGCCCATCGCAACAATGTCCACCGTTACCGCCGCCTGCTGAGCACTCGTCTCTCAGATCTCGAGCGCGAATTCTTGATGAAGCGACTCTCGGAGGAGCAAATTGCGATTGACGCGTTATCGGCCACGACTTTCCCATTCTCCTTGCCTGTCGACCGTCCTGCCCTCGATGGGGCATCATCCGGGGTGGCTCAACTTCAATGCTGGAACTGATGTTGATCGATCGGGGGCGCCGTGGTTGGGACTGGCGAGTTTGCGACCAGTCCGGCACTGTCCTGGACAAGGGCCGTGAACGAACCCGAATGGCCGCGAGATACCGAGGCTATCAAGCGATGTTTCTATTGCTCGCAAGCGGAGCCCGGCTAATCGATCCGGGGCCGTTGGCGCCATAAGATGAGCTTACGGACTGCCGGAACGCGGCGGCCTGCAAAGGGCCGCTGCGTAGACGCCACTCCGTGACTAGCGGATTCTAGGCAACTGATCCAAGTTTTGCCCCGCTAATCCTGGTTTCGATCCAAAATTTCACGGACCTTCAGTGCTAATCTTGCTTGAGTAACCGGCTTTTCCAGAAGGTCAACGCCCTCATCGAGTCTCCCATGGTGAACGACTGCGTTGCGCGAATAACCCGTCATGTAAAGGATCCTGAGATGTGGTCTGATCGCCCGCGCGCGTTTTCCCAACTCGCGTCCGTTGATGCCCGGCATGACCACGTCGGTCAGAAGGAGATCAACTTGCTGGTTCTCCTGCAATAGAATTGTCAAAGCCGCCTGCGCGCTGCCGGCAGATAGGACCCGATAATTGAGATCGCGCAGCACATCTGAAAGATAGCCCCTAAGATCGGCATCATCTTCAACGACGAGAATAGTCTCGATGGAAGCGCCTTCCGATATGAACTCTTCCGTATCATCCGCATCAGGCTGCGCGCTGCCGGTGTAACGGGGAAAATACATCTTGATGCTCGTACCTTCCCCCACCTCGCTGTAGATCTTCACATGACCGCCTGACTGTTTCACGAAGCCATACACTTGGCTCAGTCCCAGGCCGGTCCCCTGGCCCGGCTCCTTGGTCGTGAAGAATGGCTCGAAGACATGATTTAGAATCTCCGGGGTCATGCCAGATCCCGTGTCACTCACGCAGATGACGACATACTGACCGACGATGAGCTCCGGGTTAGCACGTGAATAGTCTTCATCGGCAGAGACGTTCGTTGCCTCTATTGTGAGCTTTCCACCATTAGGCATCGCATCGCGGGCATTGATCGCCAGATTGACAATCGTTGATTCCAGATGATTCAGGTCCGCTTCGATCTGCCACAGGCCGGCACCGCCTACGGTTTGCACTTCGATACGTTCGCCCAACGTGCGCTGCAGAAATTCCTGCATGCCACCAAGGAAGCTGTTGAGGTTGATCGGTTTCGGGTCCAGCGCTTGGCGGCGGGAGAAGGCCAGCAACCGGCTGGTCAGCGCCGTAGCCCTTTGAGCGCCACGCTTTGCGTTGGCCAGCGCACGATGGAGATTCGGCCCGCCGATATTGCGGCTGTTTCGCTCCGCGTTCTCGAGATTGCCAAGAACGATCATGAGCAGATTGTTGAAGTCATGAGCGATGCCGCCGCTCAGCTGTCCGATCGCTTCAAGCTTTTGCGACGCGGCTAGTTGTTCCTGGACTCGTTGAAGCTCGTCCTGAGCCTGCTTTCGCTCGGTGAGATCGCGTGTCACCTTTGCAAAGCCGATGGTCTCACCGCTCTCGTCGGTAATGCGGTCGATAATCACTGAAGCCCAGAAGCGCGTGCCGTCCTTTCGCATGCGCCAGCCCTCTGCTTCGAAGCGGCCTCTTTCGGCGGCCTCCGCCAACGCTGTTTTCGGCACTTGCTTTTCAAGATCCTCGGGCGTGTAGAAGGTGCTGAAATGCCGGCCTATGATCTCTTCCGGTCGATATCCTTTGATGCGCTCCGCACCAGGGTTCCAGGTCGCCACGTGCCCTGAGGCGTCCAGCTGGAAAATAGCGTAATCGACAACGGCTTCGACGAGCCGGCGATAGCGTCGTTCGCTTTCCAGGAGGTCGTTGTGGGCCTGCTGCCGTTCAGTGATATCGCGCGTGACCTTCGCGAACCCGATCAGCCCGCCGTCTTCGGCACGTATCGCGTCAAGCACGACGAGGGCCCAGAATCGGCTGCCATCTTTTCTGACCCGCCAACCCTCGGAAGCAAAGCGCCCAGTCGCTGCAGCCGTTGCCAAAGCCTTTTTCGGTAAGTCCTTTTCTCGATCTTCCGGCGTGTAAAAGGTCGAGAAAGACTTTCCTATGATCTCATCGGCGACATAGCCTTTGAGGCGCTCAGCACCCTTGTTCCAGCTTCTCACCACGCCGTCGGCGTCAAGCATGAAGATGGCGTAGTCGACGATGGCATTGAGCATCAGGTCGAGGCTCGGAGAGCCCGCAGCGACACCTGTTTTCATATATTGAAACTCGCAATGGCGGGGTAGCGAAACGTCGGACCGCAGGGAATGTTCCTGAAGACCGAGCTCCGTCGTTGCGACACATTACAATTTTTCACGAATAATGCTGCAGGGCACACTGATCCAAAGCCGCTCCGCTATCGTATCTGTGGCGGAGGCCCACATGGAACGCGACAAAATCCTGCTGTTTCCATATCCCGTTCACGACCTGTCATCAGAGGAGTGCGCTTTCCGTCTAACGGAGCTCAGTGAGGAATTGAAAGCAGTACTTTTAAGTGGGGAGGACGGGTATGCCCAGCAGCTTGCACGTATCGAGAAAGCAAGCATTCTGCTGAAGAACATTAGCCTTCTTGTGTCGCGGGGGAGCGACAGGCAGCGCGCAACCGAGACGTTCGAACGGGTGATGCTTTCCATTGCCGAATTGCGGTCAAAGTTGCGGAAGGACGCGTAAATCGACCTGGCTTGGCATTTGAACAAGGTCGGCTCGGGGGCCACGCAAGAACACAACTGCAAAAGTTTAATCTGGAACTCTCACATTTGTTGGCGCGGGATCGGTAATGAAGTTCAGGATGTCGACGGCGCGCTAAGCGTATTCTGAGTGGCGCGCTCGCGGCCCCGGCGTTCTCCTCCTCTCCAGCCCGGAGGCGCTTGGGGCCGTCGCGCGGATTGGCCCGCTAGGACGGCGCGCAGTAACCTCTCACTTAAAAGCACCGAAGTCCGATAAGATCCATTAACGGACCCCAGCACCACGTCCGTCGTCCGCAGTTCAAGTCCGCGAATGACCCTGATCGGAAATCACCCCTCCGGTACTCCGGCGATGTACAATCCCTTGACCATGCGCTTGGCCCCTGCGACGAACTTCGCGTCCCCGCGCAATGGAATGTTTCTGAAGCGACGGATAGTAAACCTTGGATCAAGAACAAGGCCCGTTTTCGCGGCCACTTGCGCCTCGTCTGGCCTCCCAAGAAGTGCAAGCGCTGCAGCGTACCCAAAATGCAGAAGCGGATAGTTTCGGTTGACCTCGATTCCGCGAGCAAACCAAGCGGCTGCTTCAGCGTCTGCTTCGATCTGCAGTTTGGCAAAGCCCGCCGTGTTCATCCATCGGAAGGCGGAGATATCGCGAGGGGACAGCCGCAGTGCTTCGTTGACGTGGGATTCAGTATCAGCGGCGCAGCCCAGATAGTGTTTGGCGATGCCCATTAATTCGTGCGCGTCCGCCAAATTACGATCCAGGCTCAAGGCTCGCTCGCACTCAGCCACGCCTTGGGACACTCTATTCGTATGGACTAGTAGAAGGGCAAGGGTGAAATGAGCCCAGGCATGGTCAGGTGCAAGGCACAGCGCCTTCAGCACGATTGTCTCTCCCGCTTTCAGGTGCTCTTGGGGGTGGTCGGTTAAGAACAACACTCCAAGCGCTGCCTCGACCGTCGCCGTCCAGCTCAGGGCATCGACATTATTAGGATCGATTGCCAGAGCAAGTTCAAGAGAATTGCGAGATTCTGTCAGATATTCTAGTGTCAGCCCCTTGTTGAAGGAGTGGCGCCCCTGGAAATAGAGATCCATGGCATCGGGATTCAACGTTCTTGCCGCGCGACGCGCCTCGGCAACAATGAGTTGGCTATCTAATGTCCGAGCAATCCTAGCTACAATTTCGTCCTGCATGTTGAGCAGATCGGCGATGGGCTTGTCGAAGCGATCGGCCCACAGGTGATTGCCCGTCTTGGCATCGATTAATTGAACATTCACCCGGAGACGATTGTCGCAACGCTGCACCGAACCTTCAAGCGCGTAGCGAACATTCAATTCCCGACCAATCTGCCGGGCATCGACCAATTTGCCTTTGTAGCTAAACGCGGTGTGCTGGCCGATAACAAATGAGCCACTGATGCGCGACAAATCTGTGGTGAGGCTCCCGGTCACACCATCTACAAAGTAGTCCTGCTCCGGATCGCCGCTGAGGTTGACGAAGGGCAGCACAACGATGGAAAGGCGAGGTGGCGAACCCACGCGCTGAGACGGTGTCGCTGGGCTGAATTGATCCATTACGGCGTAAACTCGAACCGGACGGCCGATGTTCTTAAATTCCTGTTCGCCGAGATCGGCAAACCTATCGCCGATCTTGCCTTGGACTTGATCGTAAACAGCCGAGGAGATGCAGATGCCGCCGGGAGTTGCGACGCTCTCGAGCCGTGCCGCGATATTGACGCCATCCCCAAAGATGTCGTGGGGCTCGACGATTACATCACCAATATTGACGCCCACCCGAAAAGCGATACGGCTGTCCTCCCGGTCGGCATTGGTAAGTTCGCGAACGCGAGCTTGGAATTGCATCGCAGCCCGAACTGCTTCGACGGCACTTGGAAACTCTGCCAAGAACCCGTCGCCGGTGTTTTTCACGATGCGACCGCCGTGTTCCTCGATTGCGGGCTCGACGCCGCTGGCGAGAAGCGCCATCAGCTTGGCGTGCGTAGCCTCTTCATCTTCGTGCATAAGTCGTGAATATCCGGACACGTCGGCCGCGAGTATCGCCGATAACCTCCGCTCGATCCGAACTGACCGCTCTTGCGCCATGGCCGACAAATCCTGTCTGGCACATTCCTACGCTGGATCACGGGCGACAACAAACACGCACTACCTCCAAGCGCATGCCTGCGCGAAACGACAGCGACACTGACCGTGTCGTAGGAAATGTTCAATGGTCACCAGGAGTTCGCCTTCTGACCCTTAGCCGACTTCCTGACCGCCCGAAGCCTAGCGTCCGATAACAGCCCTTAGCGGACTCCAAGGCTTCACTCCCCTGCTCCGCCGACGTCCGCTTCTGACCCACAGCAGTCATCGCCGATGCCTAATAGCCTTTCAAACATATGCTACTTTAAGGAGGGCGATAGTCGTGAGGACAGAATGAGACGGCGCGAGTTCATGTGCCTGATTGCGAGCGTAACGGCGTGGCCACTTGCAGTGCGGGCGCGGCAAACATCCAGCAAGGTGTGGCGCATTGCCTACCTGCATCCGGGCTTCTTGGACAACCCCGCGGATCGCGAACTATTCGACGCCTTCCGCGCGGAGATGCAGCGGCTCGGCTACACCGACGGCGACAATCTGGTGATCGACACCAGAGGAGCGGAAGGAAAATCAGAACGATTACCGCAGCTAGCGCATGATCTGGTT
Organism: Bradyrhizobium sp. CCGUVB14; assembly: GCF_024199935.1. Lineage (NCBI taxonomy): Bacteria > Pseudomonadati > Pseudomonadota > Alphaproteobacteria > Hyphomicrobiales > Nitrobacteraceae > Bradyrhizobium > Bradyrhizobium sp. CCGUVB14. The sequence goes on along the minus strand of NZ_JANADS010000001.1, from coordinate 3,254,200 downwards.
GAACTCCATCCAGACGCATTTGTTGCCGTAGCGACACCCGCGATTGCTGCGGCCCAGCATGCTACATCGAACATTCCCATTGTAATGTGTCCGTCCACCGATCCAATCGGTTCTGGCTTTGTCAAAAGCCTAGCCCATCCAGGAGGAAATATTACCGGCATCGCGAATATGTATGGCGATGCGATTGGGAAATCGGTCGAACTCCTTCATGCCCTTCTTCCAAATGCAAAGCGTATTGCGGTGCTGATGTCTTCAAATCCTACTCATCCGCACCAGTACGAATTGACGGAGGTGGCCATCAAGCGCCTAGGTCTGGCAACCGTTCCAGTCCTTGCTCCCACACCCGCCGATCTTGAAAAGACCTTTGACAGGATGGAACAGGAAATGTGCGACGCGCTTTTTGTGCTCGCCGACCCAATCAGGCCAAGCATCGTAGCGCTGGCAGCGAAAAGAAATATACCAGCGGTCTTTCAATTTTCCAGCTATGTCGAAATGGGCGGCCTGGCGAGCTACGGCGCTAGCCTGAAGGAGATGTGGCGTAAGGCAGCGCAATATACCGACAAAATATTCAACGGTGCAAACCCGGCGGAATTTCCTGTCGAGCAGCCGGTCGCTTTTGAACTGGCCTTGAATGTCAAGACAGCCGGATCGCTCGGCCTAGCAATTCCCGAGAGTGTTCTGGCCCGAGCCGATAAGATCATCGAGTGAGATTTCCGCTTGTGGCCCTTAGCCGACCTTCCGACCGTCCACTTTCTGGAGTCCGATAACAGCCCTTGACGGACTCCAGAGCGGTGATCGCGCAGGCTTGTGAAGAACCGAGCTCCCAAAGAGCCGCCACGAAACGACTTCACTTTTTGGGATGAAGTGCAACTTTCTGCGCTTCAAGGTTTCTTGTCACCCGAGCGGTAGCGTCGAGAGCTTGCCGGTCGGTGATTTGCCGCGCGAGGCCACGGTAGTGAGCGATGGTGGCGTCTATCTCTGAACACTTCTCGCACATCGGGTCCGCTCCTCTGATTGACGAGAGCGCAGTTATGTCTCTCAGCGCCCACGCTAGGTTCAAAGCGGCGATGCCAGGACAACAATCAAAACCGTCCTGCGTTCAATTTTCGGCAATCAGGAGACTGGCAATTTCGGATAGGGCCTAGGACTAGGAAGCGCATATATCAGCTCGCGCAGCTCAACGTTATCAAGCCATCGCGTCATGTGGGACGCCGTGGCCAGCGCGAAATGCCCGTCTCAAGAGCTCTTAGCACTCCAACCCTTCGTGACGGCATGTCCATTGTGGGTACCTCGAAGGACGTCGCGACGTTGGCGCTCGCCGCAGCGATCATAGTCGGTGCGGCATTCGTGTCTCTAGGTTCGTGTTAGTGGGAAAAGTACTTCGGCAAGCGAGGCTCTAGCGGGCCGCAGCTCGCGTAAATGATCTGGCCAGAAACCCCGAAGCGGAAATAGAGCCGGACCGGCTTGCCTTCATAGTTCTGATAATCGATCTGCACCCCGTGACCGGTCAGGGCCAAGTGATCAAGATTGAAGCCGCGGATGTGCTTGCTTGCTAGCTTGGGCGCCCAGTAGGCCGATATCGCATGTCGGCCCGTTATGCTCACGCCCTCACAGTTGCACTCCATGACCGCGCGTTCGTCGTAGAAATCGAGCAGCGAGTTGAGATCGCCCCGTCGACAGGCATCGAGCCAGTCTACGACAGCGGCCAGCGAATCGAAGCCGTCCCGTGAATTCGACATGAGGTTCCACCATAAAGCACGCGCCGCTCCCGAAGCGCGACTTAGGCGGACCGTGATGAATGTGGCTTGAACGCCACCCCCGCAATATTACGGTGCCAAGCTCACGGGATTAAATCGCGGAGCCTGGGCTCCAACAATCACGCTGGAGCCCCGCCCAAGCTCTCGGGCGAGTTGAACCCGCTGCGTCTCAACGTTTGGCAGGTGGACCGCTCTTGTTTCCGGGCAGCCCTTTTACGTTGGCGGGATCCTGATGCTGCGCAGTTGAGTCACCTGCTGACCCGACTGTGCCTTGTCCGCGGGACGGTCCGCTCTTGCCACCCGGCGCACCGCTGATACCGGCGCCCGAATTCTGCCCGCTGGTTGCGCTTGCGGCCCCGCCTGCGTTGGGCTGGCCGGGCGGGTGCGTTGCCGCGCCAGGCTTCTCTTCATTTGCTACGTAGCCAGAGGCTCCGGAGTTGCGGGTCTTGATGCCTTTGTCTGCATCCCGTTGCATCTGCTCATTCGGTTCGCTTCCTTTGACCGTCGCATCAACGTCACTGTGCATCTGGCTCCCGGTTTGCTCACTAGGTGCGGCCTGTTGTTGCGCCGTTGCTTGCATCGCAATCGTGCTTCCGACCAGCAAGGCAATTGCAAAAACTGGTGTTCGCATAGGCATTCCTCCAGTGGATGCCCCGATCTTCAACGCGTTACATCCGCGACGTTTCCCAACGTGCGTGAACTTTGAGTGTCAGCACAGCAGTCCTTTTCATAGCGTTCAGGCAACTGTGCGCTTGACATAGAAACTTCTGATACGCCGAAATTTCACTTGCTCCGTCGGGCAAAACAGTGGTTCATAGGCTGCTGGCAACAACCACGATGGAGCCAGCCCCATGGCCGATCAAGCCGAAGCCGCATCAGAACTCTCGAAGATCGCCAAGCTCAACGGAGAGTTCCAAAGGAACTATGGGACGCTGCTCGGGGCATTCCTGTATCTGAGATCAATCAGTGCCGCGCGCGGTCGGTCTTGGCTGTGGGGCGGCTTGTTTTCCCTCGCCTGCTCGGCCGTGCTAGGATGGCTGAGCAGGCATGGCTTTGCGTTGCCGTGGTAAGCGCGCGATTACTCAGCGTAATGGCGGAGGCACCGGATGGCCAACGCATTGATCATTCGCCCCCGGACCGATTTGCTGACACCGACAAGCGCCGGCCGCGCGGCCCAGTACGTGCGGATGTCGACGGAACATCAGCGCTACTCGACCGAGAACCAGGCGGCCGCCATTGCGGTTTATGCTGCGCAGCATGACCTCGTGATCGTTCGCACCTACAGAGACGAGGGCCGAAGCGGCCTTCACATCGAACACCGCGAAGGGCTAATTGCGCTGATCGAGGATGTGCGCAGCGCCCGCGCGGATTTTGATCACATCCTGGTCTATGACGTGAGCCGCTGGGGACGCTTCCAGAACCCTGACGAGAGTGCCTATTATGAATTCACCTGCCGGCAGGCAGGTATCAAGGTCTGCTATTGCGCCGAAGAGTTCGACAACGACGGCAGCGTCATCGCGAGCATCGTGAAGAATCTCAAGCGTGTCATGGCTGCCGAGTATTCAAGAGAGCTTTCGGTCAAGGTTCATGCGGGCGCCTGTCGCGTCGCGAGTCTCGGTTTCAAGCAGGGAGGCGCTGTCGGCTACGCGCTGCAGCGTGAACTCGTTGACGAGGATCGCCGATCGAGGGGCATCATTCTGGGCAAGGGCCAGCGCAAGCATCTTCAGACGGACCGGGTGCTCGTCCGGCCAGGACCGGAGCAAGAGCAACGAATAGTTGCCCAAATCTTTCGTGAGTACGTGGTCCATCGACGATCCCAGTCATCCATCGCGCGGCTGCTCAACAGGGAACAGGTGCCCAACCACCGGGGAACACTATGGTCGAACGCCATGATCCGCAATATTCTCAACAACGAGGCCTACATCGGCAACAGCGTCTACAATCGCAAGTCATTCAAACTCAAACAGGTGATAAAGAAGAATCCGCCTGAGCTTTGGATCAGGACAACGGGGCTGTACGATCCGATCGTCGATAAGAGCATCTTCCTGAAGGCCCAACAGCAGCTCAAAGAGCAGTTTGTTCGACTGTCGGACGAGCAATTGCTCAAGAAACTGCGCGAAACTCTCGCGGTCAACGGGAAGCTGAGCGTCTCGATTATGGCGACAGTGGGCAACATGCCAAGCCCCGCCTTGTATGCCTACAGGTTTGGCAGCCTGCGGGAAGCTTTCCGCCACGTCGGCTATGTCAATTCCGAGCGCGATTTCGATTATCTGGACGCGCGCCAGGAGTCAGATGCGGAATTGTTGCGGCAGGCGGCCAACCTTGCCACCCGTATCCGCGCGCTTGGCGCTGCCGCCGTTTTCGACGCCGACACCAAAGTGATGTTGATTGACGCCAGGTTCGCGATTTCGCTGCGCATGGCACGCTACTATCCTTCACCGTGCCGCGCGCCCGCTTGGTTGGTTCATCGACGGCGCGTCGAGCCAGCCGCATTTATTCTGGCACTGAGACTAGACGAAAAGACGAACAGAGAGGTTACGGACTATTTCCTCTTACCCTTGGCGGAAATGGCCTCGCAGGTAATCAGTCTCACAAAGACGACGCGCTCGCGGTTCGCTGTCTTTCGATGCCCGTCAATGGATGACGTTGTGCGAGCGGTATTGACCAAGGTGGCCGCGCTACGGCCATAGGGGCGCGGCCCACCGGAGATCCGGTCGACGAGCTCCCTGTACTTGGTTCCGCTTGTCGGTCATCAGGGACCGCCGGGAACCGAGACGCGTTCTCCGCGTTTTCCGTCCGTTTTTTGATACTGAGTGGAGGATCAGTATGAAGACGCGACGCCGTTTCAAGCAAACCACGTCACTTGAAGACAGGTTGGCTGCGCGAATTCGAGAATTGCGGGAGCAAGCCGACGGTTTACCGCCAGGGCCTGAAAAAGAGGCCTTGCTCCGAAAGTTGCATGATGGTGAACGCAGCGCGGAGGTCGTCAAATCTTTGCACCCGACCTTCCCAGGTTCGAATTGAGGCCTTGAGGGAGCGCCGCACCGTTCCGGGATAAACCGCCGGCCGCCGGCGCCCAAGCAAGTGGCCGCCCTGCTCTACTCGCGCCTCTCTTTTGTCTCAGAATCGCGGCGCGAGCGATGAAGCAGTATTGCCTTTTGCCTGGCGGTTAACGACCTGAGCGAGACCGAAATCAGCGAAGGCTTCAGCTGACCGCCATGCGTCCTGAGCCACCAGTGATCGATGATTTGACTCTCGCGGGCGCCGCGGTTCGATGGAGCCGTGACAAAGGCGGAGAACCGGGCGGCCGCGAAGGCCTACCATCAGGAACGCGAGCGGCTGCGCGCAGAAGCGTCGCGCGCCGCGGATATTGCCGTCTCGACCGCCTACGGCGGTATCTGATCTCTAATCGCCGAGTCCACGGCGCCGACGCTGAAAAGCTGCGGAGCGCAATCGACGACTACGTCGAGGAGCTGACAGACGACCGGACAAAGCTGCACACCGGATCTGCGAGCATCGGATGAGCCAGTCCCGCGCTTCGACGAGCGCTGTGTGCGGAGGCCGTGAGCCGCGCGCCACCCTGGGGGCCGATAGCAATCCCACCATGATGTGCATCAGCTAAAAAAACAGCCCCGGCATTGGTGCTGGGACCGTTTGAGGACACTTGGCGGTAATGGGGTCGCCAAGCAGCGTCAGCATAGGAAATTTCGGCAATCCACTCTGTGCACTTTTGAACATCGGCTATACAGTTCCAGTTTCGGAACGGAGTATCTGCGATGAAGGACATGCAGGCTCAGTTGGAAAAGCTCCGAACAGACGCGGCCGAATGCGCGCTGATCCGAGATCTGGCGAGCGACCCCAAAAAGCGAGAACTGTTCACCCGGTTGGCGGATCACCTAACCGTGCTCGCCGCCGAGGTGGAGCGTGCGATCGCGGACAGCGTGAAGCATGCGGGATGAAGACCGGGCGGGCGACGCCCTGTTCTGCTGAGATTGAACCATTCCGTGGGCGTCGAAGACACCCTGTATGGGGCGGGGCAATTTTATCGGGGGAGAAATTTGGGCGCGGAGGGATTTATGCCGCCGTGGATTTTGCACGCCGTGGCTTGGGCGCTCACCGTTGCCGGCTTGATCATCGTCCTATCGATAATCGTGATGCGAGGCCCGCCAGCGTGAACGGTGCGAAGGGCACTCGAGCCCCAGATCGCCGTGACCCCAACTAAGCCGGGGCCCTTTTCGTTTTAGATCAGGGCTCTCTCGTCAGCGAGCGAAGGGCGTTTACTCTGGATAAGTCATTCCATTGTGGAGCCGAGCCTAGGCGGATCGAACGGGGACCGGTGATCTCGCGAAGAGCGCCGGGCCTTTTATTTGCGCGGCTTGCACAATATTTAGTCGACCCACCAAAGCGGTTGTTTGTTTCAGTGATACGGGTCCTTGGAGCGACACCTCGTCCGCGAGCCTCGCGCCATCCATCCGCGAGCCCCTGCTTGGCTATGCCAGTGGGGGCTTTGCCTTTCGCATTGTCGCGGGCAATCCCGATGCCTCTTTTTACCTACAAGCTCATTGATACGCATTTCGTTTCGGACTTCGGCGCGCATGATTTGCCTAGCGAAACCGAGGCACAGATAGAGGCTATTAAACTCGCTCGTTCGTTACGCGAGACCCGACCCGAATTAGTCGGCAAAGGGTACTCCGTCTTTGTAATCGATGATGGCGGCGCCGCCATTTGCGTCATCCCACTCGACGCTACTCTGTGATGGTCGATAGACCCGCTAGCGTGAACCGGCGGCCCTTCGCTTCTTCACAAGCGACCAGGCTGCACGCAAAGAACCACGAGTGCGCGTAAAGTCGTCGAGCTTGGTGATGGATCGGAGCCGACTGCGCAAGCAGGAACCTCTCAACCGTCCTAACGTTGCTATCTTGCTTTAGGGCCGGCCCCCCCCGCCCTTAGGCATCCCAACGCGGCCCTCGCTGTGCCCCATAGCGGGGGCCGTTACGTGCGAGGCTGCATGAACGAGGGTTGGAGAGTAGTATTTGCGATTAGTGCCACGGCCGTCGTGGTCGGAGGAGCATTCTTCACCATTCGTTTCATCATGGGGCTGCATCTGTGAGGCGCTACCGTCCAACGAAATGGCCGCAGGCGCTGTGCCAGCCAGGGAGGCGCCTGCGGCCCTCTGCCGCGACGTTCCGCACAATCGGCGCGGCGAACAGCAACAAGCATGATGCGTGCCATCGGCGTTGAGATATTTGCCCTCCCTGCGGCTTTCGTGCTTCAGAGCCGGTGGGCGTCAGTCCCGAGTCCCGAATTAAAAGGTTATTGGGATGGGCCCCAGCTCAAGAGATACAATGAAAGGCCGCCAACTGAGGCGGCCTTGCTCTGCCGGAACTTTGAAATCCTATTCCGCATTGCGTGCACATGAGACAACGCCGCCTCACAGTCCGCCTTCAGGTCGAGCTATCGATGGAGGAAAATCAAGCCGTCGACGATTTTTGGTTTGCGCAGCGCCTGCCGAGCCGAGCGGCAGCCGTCAGGGAGCTATTGCGGCTCGGACTCAATGCAGAAAAGTGCACCAGCAATGAGGCAAACTAAAGCGGCCTAGTCGCAGACTTCCTTGCGGCAAGTGTCGCAGAAGAATACTGGGATCACCCGCTGGTACTTTAGATCCAATACTGAGGTCATCGGGCGCGCCGGGTTGGCGCAGGTCGGACAATCGGGTGGACGCTTATCCTTTTCGGGCGGCGATGCTTGTTCTTCCACGGCGGCTTCCTCGACAGCGATCGGCTGTGTCGAAATGCAAGAACTGTTGGGTTGTTCCGCGCAAGCTGAGAGGTATCTATCTATGACCGTCTTCATATACGTGAACACCGCTAAGCAGATCGGCGACAAGGACCACATCAAGGTATTTGCGAGCGTCGACGCGGCCGAGACATGGTTTCAGGAAAACGACCCCGAGGGGGTGGCGTTTGAATACGATGTTCTCGAATGAGTCGGATATCCGGCTGCAGGACCGTAGATTTCCGACCGAAGGCCGCCAACTGAGGCGGCCTTACTGCTGTCGAAGCCGCTCGATCTGGATGGTGAACCGAACGCGCATGACGAGGCCTTGATCGTCACGAACCTCAATTGAGGATTCACTCGGCTGGACTAGGCGCTCGAAGCGATCCGCGGCGGCATCTGCCATGGCCTTCGCAGCCTCTCGTTCCACAGCTTCAATGCTGGAGAACTCTAGGCCTTCCTCGTCAACCGCGCGGCCGTCTTGATCTAAGAGGTCGAAATAGTACCGCGTCATAGGCCGGATATTAGCGGGCCCAAACGGCAAGTCATCAACGAATGTTAGTTGCGCTCGGAGGAAGTCTAACCGGACCGGCTATCAGCCGATAAGTTGGAACCCATGCGGTATTCCAAGACTCCATGGTCGCATCGCAAACAGAGCACTCGAAGCTAGCGATCTGCCGACTAGGCGCCATCGACTCGGTGCGGCTGTAAACAGCGCCGCACCGACAGGAACGATGATGAGATTCTGGCACGCTATTGTATGCGCCTAAATGCAGAACAGGCACTAAGCAAATCGAACAGGCCACTGGGTCGGAAGCAGCCCGGCGGCCCCGGGGGGAACAGACCGCAAGCATGGCTTGCACTCACCGTAAATCTCCCAAGGTCGAAGGCCGTCACTTCATGCACTAGGCAGGAATTCGATTGCCTATTTTTCCCGACTGGCTTCACATATGCAAATGCAGACGACGAATTTGCTCTGCCTAGGAACCAGGAGGGGAGTATGATTGAAAGCGCGCAGCCCCCTAACAGGTTTCTTGTTCGCATGGGAGGCGATGGTTGGATGGTCTACGACCGCCATCGCCGCGGTCCGGCGCTAATCGGAACCCATTTCGCAGCCAATTTGACGAAGGAACAAGCAGAGCGCGCATATCACACTCTCTCTGGTTCGGAGGGAGAACCCGACCGCTAGACTAGATTGAAGCCTGCTTCGCACTCGGACGGCGGAGCAGGCCTGCTAACTGAGCGGCCTTACTGCGTTTGCTAGCGGCGGCGGACACACCTCATCGCTCAATTCAGGAGTAGCTCGAATGATCGTGTACTTCTGAACGCAGCTAATTCGACGAATCTGCGAAGGTTAGTGTTGGGACGGGGCCGCGAGGGGCATGGCGGCCTTGTGCTTGGGGCGAGAGCCCGCCCGCGCCAGCCCCTGGGCGGCGCTCTCCCTCAACTAACTGATTAATCGTTAATTAACCTAGGTGTTGGCGGGAACCGTGCGCCTGTCGTAGCCTCGGTTCACCGGGGCTGGCCCATATTTCACTTAGATCTTTTCACCCGGAATTTTTGACACGGCGCGGCCGCAGCGAACTCACTCGCTGCGGCCTTTGTCGTTTAGCGCTTCAGTCGCCCGGCGGATGCCATTCCGATGCCTTCGTTCCATCTCTCGAATCGGCTAGTTGTGGCGGCTCGTCCTCTCAATTGACAGGTGCGGACGTGAGCCAGTTTTTATCCGTACTACTGCTAGCGACTGCGTTGACATTAACCGTGTGCTTCGGCGTGGCAGCATGGCGCCAGTCGGCCGGCAGAGACGTGGATGACGTCACGGCTACCGTTCCGCACTCGCAAGCGCTGCCGAACAACTGAAGTGCTTTCGGGTCCTGGGAAATGATCGCAAATCGGAAGTCGAGCATACTAGAAGCTCGTCGCCAGTGACTTACGGCTGTAGGCCCGACCTAGATCGCGACAGAGGGCGCTTGACTTGGCTCATATTGATCTTGCCACGAACATCAATATCCGAACGATGAGACCGGCGAGCGACAGCGCTATTCCGAGGTCGACCAGACAAAGCAGCGACACGCGATCGTCGTTATTCATCTTTCCCCCGCGGAATAAGTGCGCGCGGGCCTTGCTCCAGAGATCGCAAGCATACCGCGCGCCTCCGGCTGTGCCGCTTACAGATACGCATGGCGGCAGCCGTATCAAGCAATCCAGACAACCTGCCCACGCTCAACCGAGGTCGGGTGGGAAGCTTTCGATTGGTAGGCGTCGATCGCGCGATTGGCGATCATCATGGGTCGGCGTTCGCCGGAGCGGATCTGTTCTTCAATAAATCGAATAAGGAATTCGGTGGACGGTTCGGCGCCGCGGAGCTGGCCTGACCTCTCAAGGAAGCCCCAGGCGATATTGAAAGAGTCCTCAATGACGCTACCCATGAACATGACATGGAAACCACTTGCCGCGGTCCTCGTTCCTATTTGCGGGTGAGGCCTTTAAAGGAGCTCGCGCGCAGCAGGCCCTCCGACGTGATGTCTCGATATTCGACTTCGGCGAAAAACGTAGGCTCGACCCAGGTCGCCTTTGGCTTCTTGATGGGCTTTGTGAGCTTCGTCTTCGGACTAACGACTGTGTCGAGAGCCTTCCGGATCTCCGCCAACTTCGTCCTCGTCCAGCCCGTCCCGACCTTCCCAATGTAACGCAGGTCTTTACCATCCTGCCTGCCGAGGTAGAGCGCGGCAACGCCGGTAGGATCTTTGACGAAGCCGACCACGGGAAATTCCTCGCGCTGGACCGTCTTTACCTTCCACCAGGCTTCGGTTCGCTCCGATCGGTACGGAGCGTCGACACGCTTCGAGACGATACCCTCGAAGTTCAGACGCGCGGCAGCCTCGAACAGTTCATGCCCATCGCCTTCCGCATGCTCGCTGTAAAGCGCCGGTGGTCCAACGCTGTGGGTATCGAACAACTCCTTCAGCAACTCCTTGCGCGCGAGCTGTGAGGTTTTCCGAAGGTCTTGTCCGTCGAGCCATAGCAGATCGAAGGCGTAGTACTGCAAACGATCCTGACGGCCCCCCGCGAGCTCGGCCTGCAGTTCGGAGAAGTTAGTACGGCCCTCATGGACGACGACCACCTCCCCGTCAATGATGGCCTGGCATGGAAGGTCAAAGGCGCCTGCTATGGTTGAGAAGCGCTTGATCCAGTCGTGACCGTTGCGGGTGAAGGCCGTTCGTGTGTCGCCGTCGATGTGAAGCTGGATACGATAACCGTCGTACTTGATCTCGTGGATCCAGTCCTCCCCTGCGGGAGCCTTCATCTTGAGTGTCGCGAGCTGGGGCTTGATGAAGCCCGGCATCGCCGGTCTGATACGCTTCGCCACTCTACACAACTCACAAAAGTACCCGCCCTCGGGTTCGCTCCGACGGCGGGCAGTTTACCTCATTGGCGCCTGCACGAGGAAGGCCTTGCCAGATCGGGCCGGGTATTCGGCTCAAACCTCGCGGTTCTCCGCGCAGCGCCAAAGTAGCGGCATGCCGCCGCAGAATGGCAGACGGCGATGCAGACGGGCGACTATCGAGTTCGGCAGGCTCAGTCTGTTCAGTCTGATGCAATCAGAGATTCAAAAGCATCATGGAGGCCAAAACCGTCGCCCAGACATACATGCCGACAATGGCAACTTTAAAAATCAGGCCGGCATACATGCTGCACCTCGGGCGGCAGGCAGCGTTACCTTGGCGACTTCAATGCTCGCTTTGCAAAGCTTCGTAACGAGAACCGGCCGCCGCCATACGCGCGTTAGACGGCGGGCCGTTCCGGGTGGATGGCGCGCACTGAAGGCGGCAGGTGTCGCGCCACAGACCGAATTGCCAACCTAGCCAAGAGAGAGTCGTTCCTACCGATTGGTCGCAAACTGAGGCAGTCTCACTGTCTATTGAGAAATTTACGGGTCAGTTCTTCGTCGGTGCCGTGACAGTGGTAATGACGACACCATCCTCATTCCGAACCGTAACAGTGCGACCGGTCTCTACGGCAATCTTCTCTGCAAGATCGATCGCAGCTTGGTTGTTGGCTAGATCAAGGGAGATCAGCGAACACTCTTTCTGAGGAACAGCCGGGATCATTTTGGCGGCTGAAGTCCTGGGGACCTCGCCCAATCGTCCAGATGGTTGGCCACATCAGCCTGCCGCGCCTTCTTGATCAGCGCGTCGCGGTCGGGACCAGGTGGAAGCTTCGCGGCCTCGTCTTGGACCTGCTTAGACCAAGCTGCGAGACGCTCTTGAAGCGTAAGCTGTTGTTTGAAACGTCGCCGTTTGAACATGGTGCGCTCCTTTCCATTGGAGGGCGGGAGCGCTATCAGCGTTCTCATCACAGATAAAAGCCACGGTCCACTCTGTGATGAATGACAACTAGCAGGGAGAGGATCCGGTTTCCTCACCAAATGTTAAGTCACGGAACTAGGACTGCGAGGAACCGCGCGTGTGGGCGGCGCTGCTGTTCCCACTGTTATCTGCTGATCGGAGAAGCGTCGCGCATCGCAGAAACAAGCAGATCAACGGGTGACGCTTTGACCTCTTTCCAAGTGACTTCCTTCCTTTATTTCGCGTTGCGCGAATAGGAACGCCTATTCAACGCGACCTGTTAGCGTACGGCGAAACTAAGGGAGACACCGCAATGAAAACTACAAAAATTGTCTTGGCCGCAGCATTGTTGCTCGGCTCCATCGCCGCAGCTTCCGCTCAAGGCGCGGGAGGCGCTGGCGGTGCCGGTGGCGCCGGCGGTAGCGGCGCAGGTGCTGGCAGTAGCGGCGCTGGCGCCGGCGCCTCCGGCAGTGGAGGCACTGGTTCCGGCCAAGGCGGTCCAGGTACTGATGCCAACTCGCACGGCAGTTCTAAGATGGTCAAATCGAAGAAGCATTGATCTTTGCTTACCGTTCGCCCGACTATCGAAAATCAGCAGTGTATGACCGCCGTCGTCGGAAAGGCTGCCAAGATTCACCCGCTGTAAAGCACGTACTCGACCAACGCACGCCAATGTTCAAAAGTACGCACACGACAAAGCAGATGCTTGTGTATCCTTGACGGGCGTCGGTTGGACTCGCCTCCGTTCCGAAGCGTAAGCGACCTCAGCTCATACCGTTCCAGAGCTGAGGTCGCTATTGCTTTAGAGCCTTGGTCACCAGGTTCCTGAAGCAGATTACCCTCTACTGGAGCTGAAACCCTAGGTCCGAACGTGAGAGCGCCTCTGTCGTAAGGTCGACGTCAGTTTGGGCAACTACGTTCGTCCGGTGGCGGCGTGTCATACGGGGTCTCTTTGCGAAGAGATCGGGGTCTCAGTGATGCTGCTCTTGCGCGCCGCCACGGCAATCCCCGCCATCCTTCCGTCAGCAGCCAACCCCGAGGCTTGGCCGGAATCATTTTGATGGCTGAAGCCCCGGGGACCTTGCCCAATCGTCCAAATGGCTCGCCACGTCGGCCTGCTGCGCGGAGAAGCGTAGCGCATCTCCCCAAAGCGGGGGCCGTCCTATGTGCGAGGCAGTATGGACGAGGGTTGGAGGGTAGTGTTTGCGATTAGTGCCACGGCCTTCGTGGTCGGCGGAGCCTTCTTCGCTATTCGTTTCATCATGGGGCTGCACCTCTGAGGCCACCGTCCAACGAAAGGCTGCAGCCGCTGTGCCGGGGTGGCGCCCGCAACCTCCGCCGCTACATTCCGCGCGAATCGGCGCGGGGGGCAGCTAACACACCCGTGAATGGGAGGCCGACATGAACAGATTCGAGAGCAAGGTGGTTATCGTCACGAGCGCAGCGTCCGGGATCGGCGCATCGACCGCGCGGCGGTTCGCTTCCGAGGGCGGCAGCGTAGTCCTCGTCGATCGCAACGAGATGGCGTTGGCCGATATCGCAAGAGAACTGCCGTCGGACCGCGTCTTGGCACATGTCGCGGACGTCTCAGATTCCGATGCCGTGGATGCGATGGTGGCGACGACCGTGAAGCGCTTCGGACGCCTCGATGTCCTGGTGAACAACGCGGGCGTTCATGAGGGTGGCGAGCCGCAAAGCATCACGAACGAGCAGTGGCGCCAGGTCATGGCCACCGACGTCGACGGGGTGTTCTTTGGCTGCCGTGCAGCTCTGCCCCATCTTGCAAAGACAAAGGGCTCGATCGTGAACACCACATCCGTATCGGGCACCGGCGGGGATTGGTCCATGAGCCCCTACAACGCGGCGAAGGGCGCGGTCGTCAATCTGACGCGAGCACTCGCAATGGATCTTGGCAAGAAAGGCGTCCGGGTCAACGCCGTCTGTCCGACGCTGACACGGACAGGAATGACCGCGGACGTGATGAACGACGGGAAGCTTCTCGCCAAGTTGGCCGAGCAGATACCTTTGGGCCGGGTTTGCGAGCCGGACGAAATAGCCTCGGTAATCGCGTTCGTCGCAAGCGAAGACGCAAGTTTCATAACCGGCTCCGACGTTGCGATCGACGGCGGCGTCTCCGCCTCGAACGGTCAGCCGCCGCAATAGCGCTGGCTGTCAGATCTTTCGGTAGGTGACGTGCGCCGTGGCGAACGGAAGCCCAGCGCGACCGGCGCTTCCGCGTACCATGCAGGCTCGTTCGTCGATGGCATAGAACCAATCGTCGTAGTTCAATTTTGTCGCCGAGCCATCGGCCTGCGGTGTGTCGCGGGTGTACCGCCAATGGAAGGCGCATCCGGCCTGCTCGCCCTGGGCTTCGCCCTCCAACCGATTTTCCAGGCCGCTGTAACTGCCCGGTCCCAGTTTTCGAATGGTCCAGTGGAGGGTGTCGGAGTGGCCATCGTCGAGCTCGTACGTCTCCACGAACAACACTGCGCCAGTGTCGACGTCGAGCGTGCCGTGAGCGCTGATGCTTGCGCGCTTCTGCAGTCCGCCAACCAAGCTCTCAAATACCGCCCATCCCTCCAGCCGCCCGACAAAGAATTCCTCGGGAAGGAAAGCCGGGACCGTATGCTTGAAATCCTCGATCGACATCAATCATATCCCTTCACGAACAGGCATGTACATTTGCATTTGCGTCCAGAGTTCAGCTTCGACCGATCGGCTAAATAAAAGTCAGGGCGCAATGCTGCGTCTGAACTCGCGGCTTCATTGGCCCCGCTGCGGGCCAATCGCTCCCTGCGACCATCCAGTCCTCTATGCCTTCATCCTGCCTCCGTGCTAGGCCGCCGAATTCGGCGAAAACTGTCGTAAGCCTGGTGTGTAGCCGGATGGTGGCGCGACGCATTGATGGCGGTTCTCCGCGCTATTAATCGTGAAACATCCGGCAGCGTTCCTATAGGCGGCTACGTTCATCCGGTTAGTTATCCGAAGCTCGCCCATGCATTTGGAACTTGCCTGCTTCAAGATTGTTCGATGCATCGAATGCTTAGCCAGACACCTCTCGAGCAATTCGAGCTGGCAATCCGATCGTCCTCCGACCTTGGAAACGAGAAGAAATATGGCAAAAAAGGCTACGAAGAAGCGTCGATCTGCAAAGAGCTCGGGCTCAGACGTCAAGAGCGAGATACGGCATTATAAGAAGGGGACCGCCAAAAGCGGCCGCGGCGGAAAGGGTGGCAAGGTGAAAAGCCAGAAGCAGGCTATTGCGATCGGCCTTTCTAAGGCCCGCAAAAAAGGCAAAAAAGTACCCAAAAAAAAAGAAGTAGTGAGCCGATGAACTGACGACCTTGATCCTAGAATGCGTCCGGGGAAAACGAGGAGATGCTTCGACAGACCATCAAAGAAGAAGAGGTTCTCGCCCGTACCGCAGAGGTGGCGGCCACCATCGCAGAGGAGGGCCTGCGATACGTCAGCGACTCCTCGCCCGGCTACACACGCAAGCGGACGGGAACGACGTTCAGCTACTACGATAAGGACGGCAAGCGCATCACCGATGCCGCGGTCATCCGGCGGATGAAGTCGATCGGCATCCCGCCGGCCTACGAGTCAGTGTGGATCTGTCCCTCGCCCAACGGCCACATCCAGGCGACAGGCCTCGATGCGCGCGGGCGCAAGCAGTATCGTTACCATCCGAAGTGGCGGGAACTGCGCGACCAGAACAAATACGAGCACATCGTCCAGTTCGCGGCCGCCCTACCGGCGCTTCGGGACCGGGTCGCCGCCGACATGAAGCTGGACGGGCTACCCCGCGAGAAGGTGTTGGCCACCATCGTCAGCCTCCTCGAAAAGACTCTTATCCGCGTCGGCAACGCAGAGTACGCGAAAAAGAACAAGTCCTACGGGCTGACCACGATGCGCCGCAAGCACGTCGCGATCGAACAGGGCGTGCTGCGGTTCGACTTCACCGGCAAATCCGGAAAGCAATGGAAACTTCGCGTTGAGGATCGGCGGATCGCTTCGATCGCGAAGCGCTGCGCCGAAATCCCGGGACACGAGCTCTTCAAGTATCTCGACGACGACGGAGAGCCGCGCACGGTGGATTCCGGCGACGTCAACGCCTACATCAAGAACATCACGGGCGAGGACTTTAGTGCCAAGGACTTCCGGACCTGGGCGGGGACTGTGCTGGCTGCGCTGGCGCTCGCGGAATTCAAGACGTACGATAGCCAGGCGGAAGCCAAGCGCAACGTCGTCGGGGCGATCGAGAGCGTGTCCAAGCAGCTCGGGAACACGCCGGCTATCTGCCGCAAGTGTTATGTGCACCCCGAGATCCTGAACGCCTACATGTCCGGCGATCTCGTCAGGATGATCGAGGCCAAGATCGCGCAGAAGTTCAAGCGCCAGTACGCCAAACTCACCTCGGACGAGATTATGGTGCTTGCGTTTCTCCGCAAGCGTCTCGATTCCCTGAAAGCTACCGCCTGAGGCCGGCGTACCAATCGGCGTACGGAGTGTTCTTGACAGCGTGACGATTGTAGTCCGGCGCGCCGTCCTTCCACCAGACCGGTCCTCGCTCACTCAAACCGTGCTTCGCCTGGTCGACCAATCGATGCGCTGCGGCTTCGGCTTCAGGTTCGTTGGTCGCCTTCGCCGCCTTCACGGCGCGACGCGCGTCCATCAGTTGCTTTAAGAGCCGCGACTTGTCGTCGGGAGCCAGATCTGGATTGCTCATCCGCCAGAGCTTTCCCCGGACGACGAAGTAGCGGCCGTCCGGCGTCGCGGGATGCTTGAGGCCGGGCATTCAGATAAAGGGTTTGCCCCCGGTCACGGCGACCGTCGTACCGGAGGTGTAGCTCGACAGCGGATCGGCGAGCATGACGTACGCCGTCGCTAGTTCCGCCGGTTGGCCAGCACGCTTCATCGGCACCTGCTTGCCGAAGTTCTTCACGGTCTCCTCCGGCATGGTCGAGGGAATAAGCGGCGTCCAGATCGGGCCCGGGGCGACAGCATTCACCCGGATATCCTTCTCTGCCAGCATCTGCGCCAGGCCGCCGGTAAAGTTTTGAATGGCGCCCTTGGTCGTGGCATAGGCCAGGAGGGTCGGATTGGGCATGTCGGAGTTCACGGACGCCGTGTTGATGATGGCGCCGCCCGGCTTCATGTGCGGCACGGCGGCCTTCGCGAGAAAGAACATGGCGTGTATGTTTACCTCGAACGTCATACGCCATTCCTCGTCACTGATGTCGGCCAGTTCCTTGAACGTCGCCTGATGCGCCGCGTTGTTGACGAGGATGTCGAGACCGCCGAGCTCGCTCACCGCCCGTTCGACGACGCTCCTGCAATGGTCCGCGGACCGAAGATCGCCTTCGACCAGAATAGCTTTGCGTCCCTCCGCCTGCACGAGATCGGCGACCTCCTTGGCGTCTTCATTTTCCTCAAGATAGGCGATCAGGACATCCGCGCCCTCGCGCGCAAAGGCAATCGCGACCGCGCGTCCTATTCCGCTGTCGCCGCCCGTGATAATGGCTCGCCTGCCTTGCAGGCGGCAGGAGCCCTTATAGCTCGTCTCACCGTGATCGGGCCGAGGGTTCATCTTGGCCGTCGTTCCCGGCATCGACTGGCTTTGGCCTGGATAGGGAGGCTTTGGATAGTCGGGCATCGCGCTCTCGCTTCAATTGATGCTACTGGTACTTCTTGGATCCGCGTCGTCCTCGCAGGATCGAGAAGCGAACAACCGGTCATCAACGGCCAGGGTTCCTAAAGCCGATCTGACGGTCGACCTTCAGAACACTTCGCCCTCGAGGCACTCACGCATAGGAGTTCGAATAGCGCGCGCCCCGCTTTGTAGCTCGCGCCTTTACGACTGCAATCGGAGCCGGACATCACGACTTTCCCTCCGGGTCCGCATATAGTCCACTTCCACCGGGCTCGCCCGCGCTGTTTCAGCACAATGTCGTAGCTTGGGCAGCAATCTTCTCCCATCTCGAGCTTCATGCTGCGGAGCGCCGCGGCATGCCGGCTCGAAGCTGTTCCAGGAGCCGCTGCTCGCGCTCTATCCTACCGTGATAGAGCTCGCGCTCTCGATCGGTCCCGGCGAGCGGCCGCCGGTAGTGGGCGATGACCTTCTCGCTGCCGCGGATCAGCATCTCCCGCACATCGCTCATGACACGGCCTCCGTCGTCGCCAGATGCCAAGTGCAACCGGGAAGGTATGTGAGGTCAACGCCTCCAGCGCGGTACTCTCCTCCGACAGCCGTCGCTCGATGAAGTCGCGCTCGATGTCCGACAGCCGGGTCTGGAGCAGACTGCGATAGCGGTGGATGTTGTTGCGGTGAGCACGGATGTGGGCAAGGTTCTCGTCGAGCATCGTTCCCTCCTACCCTAGGCCGCCGCGCGGTCGACGGGCCGCAGGCGCATCGGCTTGCCGCCAGGCGGATTTCGGGGGCCTTCATCCAGCGCGCAGAGCGCCTCCAAGATCTCGTCGATGGTGACAGGCGCCTTCAACCCCTCGGGGGCCCGCAACGATGGGCACGACGCGATGGCGGAAGCGTCCGATGCCCACGAGGCTAGAATGGCGCGCTTCTCAGATGGGCTGAGCGTGGGATGAGAGACCACATCCCGGGGGCGTTCGAACACCGTACCGGGGTGGACGATGGCGTTGAGATCGACAACGTTGTCGCGAAAAGCGGTCGTCGGCCGCATGGCTTCCTCCATTTCCAAGACGAGTTGAAGGGATAGCCGCGCGGGCTGGCCCGCGCGGCCTGGTCATTGATCTATAGAATGGCTTTAGGCCGCCCGGGATTCGATCTGCGTGACGTTGCTCGGCGCGGTGCCGCTGATGGCAATCCGACGCGGCTTCATCGCCTCGGGGATCTCACGCTGCAGATCAATGACGAGCAACCCGTTCTCGAAGCTCGCGCCCTTGACTTCGACGTGGTCGGCGAGCGTGAACTGCCGTTTGAAATTACGGGCCGAGATGCCGCGGTGCAGGAAGGTCTTGCCCTCCTTCTCGCTCTTGTGGCCCTCGAGCGTTAAGACGTTCTGCTCGACCGTGAGCGCGACCTCCTCCGGCGTGAAGCCGGCGAGCGCGACCGAAATCTGGAAGCGGTTCTCGTCAAACCGCTCGATGTTGTAAGGGGGATAGGTCTCCTCGCCCGCTCGCTGGGCGGCTTCGGCGAGGTCGAACAGACGGTCGAAACCGATGGCCGACCGAAACAGGGGCGAAAAATCAACAGTGCGCATAGCCAGATCCTCCTGGGAGCAAAATGGTTACGAACGGCACCGGACACGACCGGTGCCCGTCTCGGTTAGGCGGGACCCGAATGGCATCCCGATCGTCTTGTGACGACGCCAAAAAAATTTGGAAGCCTGAGGAAAGTTTCAAGCCCCTCCGACAAATTTTTTGCGTAGGGAATCGCGATGGTTAACACGGGCGTCGGCTACTACTCGCCGGCCGGCCCGAAGGAGCCGAGTAGACCTAGCGCCGGCGCGCGAACCAGACGCCGAGCACGAATGCTGCAACCAGGGATCGCAGCGGCGCTTTCACCGTCACATCGCGCAAGTGATCAGCCCAGCGCATGACGTCGTCTTGCGTCGGCATCGCCAGCGGGCGGGCATTTGCGGTCCTCCCAGCGTTCGCGCCGGCAGCCAGCTCTGTACCATCGAGATCGTTCACCAGGCCGGAGGCTTCCGTCATTGCTGAGGATTCTTTGATATCCATGTTGTCATCTCCCTTGGCCGCGCCATCGAGAACCGCTCTGGACGTCCGCTAGTTCCTTTCGCGAAAGGCCGATGTTCGGCATGCTGCTGTGGTCCTGCCACGACCTGCGTCGCCCGTCCGGGGGTTCTGCACAGGCGCTGCGGAACACGTGGACAAGCCCTAGCTCTGCCGCTCCGGAATCCCTGGCCCGCGCTAATCGCGCGGAACCAACTGGGGGACGGACGGATTCGTCTCAGCAGGAGCGATCTCGATGCTGACGATCAAACAACGACGACCAGCGATCCGCACGTTGCGAGGATGGGCGATCCAAGTGCTGCAGGAGGCGGGTGCAATCCACGAATGCGAGGAGCACGCTTGGGCGAAGGACCGAGCCGATCCTCACGCGCGCGAACGGGCCTTCGATCTAGCCCGCCAGGATCCACCGCCCGGTCTCGCTCCGGATGAAGCCGTCGCTGAGGTTTGCGATGTTCTCGACACAATCGGCGACACCTGCCCGGAGTGCTTGCCGACCGAAATCTAACGAGGGGGGACATGGCGGAACTCGCACGCCCAACTCCCACGAAAGTTGCAGACCACATTCTGGCTCCGCACAACCTAAGTTAATGCACCCACTGGTCGAGGTGGATCATACAGGGCGTGCTGCTTCAATCGGGGCGCCACCATGCAAGCCGAAATCGTCCGCGAGACCCTGCGCGAGATGTTCGAGCATGCTCTTTGGCAATCGAGCTGTTCGCCCGTTGCCCGCAGTGCCCGAGCAGCGAAAAGCTTTCGTCGCCTCGTCGCCACCGCCGACCAGATCGAAGCCGGAATCCTTTTTGCCTACGCCGAACTGTGGGAGGGCGAACCGGATAGGACCGCTCACCGGAAGCTTTTGGAATCCGTCGGTTACGGGTTCATCCCCCTCTCGGCATCGGAGTTTGTTATTCGCTTCATCGCCGAGCGCACGGGCGGCGCTTAGCTTACTAAGCGATCGGCCTTAGGCGCCCGCAGGCGGATAGCCTATTCGCGGGCTCGCTGCAGCGCCCCCTTGAGCTTTTCTTGCACTCTTTCCCAGCGGGCGTTCTCGGCCTCGATCTTATTTTCGATGGCGGCCCGTTCGGCAATCAAGCTCTTTGACCTCTCTTCATGCTCGCGCTGCGCAGCATCCAGCGCTCCTTGGGCTTTCGCGACGAGCTTCTCGCGCCTTGCGCGTTCCTTCTCGCGCGCAGCCTCCTCTTTGCGACTTTGGGCATCCCGCCGCTTCTCTTCACGCTCGAACTCAGCCGCCGCCTTGCGCCCATCCTCGACGCTGATATTGGGGACAGCGAGCTTCTTCGGCTCGGTCCTGCGCCCCTTCTTCGAGGCGCCAGCTTTCTCCAAGTCTGGCAGTTCGGCATGTTCGCCGAAGCGCCCACTTGAGCCAGCGGGGCGCTTCAGTACCACGCCCGGCTTCGCCATGGTCGCAGCGACGATGTCCGGATCATCAGTCTCTCTGGCAAAGCCCTGATGGAAAAGATTGCTGCCAGCACCTCACGCTTCCAGCGCAGCTTTCATCGACGTCGCCGCGATCGCGAGATCGTAGAAGCCGAGCGAGGTCTGGTAGGTCTTCAGTTTGCGGGGCATGCGAGGTGCCTATCTGGACGACGAGGCGCGTCCAGCCGCTCACGCCGACTTCCGCCGCGCCCCCGCCGCCGGCTTCTTCGCAGCAGCCCCCTTCGCGGGCTTTTTGCCAGCGATGGACAGCAGCATTTCCTTTTGGCCGGCAGGCGCATTCTTCGATTTCTTGCCCGACTTCTTGGAAGCTTTGCTCTCGGCCGCTTCGCCTCCGACACTCCGCCGCAGCGCTTCCATCAGGTCGACAACGTTCTCGCCGCGGGGACGCTCCGCTGGGCGGATGACCTTGCCGGCCCGCTTCTGGTTGATGAGGTCGACCAGCGCGGTCTCGTAATGGTCCTCGAACTTGTCCGGATCGAACCGGCCTGTCTTCTGGGTCACGATGTGCTTAGCTAGGTCCAGCATGTCCTTGGTGATCTTCACGTCCTGGATTTCTGCGAAATATTCCGCGGGATCCCGGACCTCGTAAGGATAGCGCAGCAGGGTACCGATGAGCCCCTTGTCCTGTGCCTCGAGAGCGATGATGTGCTCGCGGTTGGTCAGCACGACCCGCCCGATGGCCACCTTTTCCATCCCACGGATGGTCTCGCGGATCACCGCGAAGGCGTCATGGCCGATCTTGCCGTCCGGACGCAAATAGTAGGGCCTGATCAGGTAGCGCGGGTCGATGTCGCTGCGGTCGACGAACTCGTCGATCTCGATGGTGCGCGTGGACTCAAGCGCTACCTCCTCAAGCTCCTCCTTGGTCACCTCAATGTACTGGCCCTTCTCGACCTCGTAGCCCTTGACGATGTCCTCGTTGGGCACCTCATCGCCGGTGTCGGCGTCGACCTTCAGATACTTGATCCGGTGACCGGTCTGCCTGTTCAGTTGGTTGAACGAAATCTTCTCGCTCTCCGATGTGGCCGGGTAGAGCGCCACCGGGCAGGTGACGAGCGAAAGTCGTAGAAAGCCCTTCCAGTTGGCGCGAGGTGCCATGACTATTTAGAAACTCCACATGCGGCGGCAATCCGGATTCAAGACGAACGGCGGCGACCGGTTCCGACGGCCTCCACCGGAATCTTTTGCCGGGCATATCGGCTTTGTTCTTTAGATGTTCCATATCGGCATGGCGCTGGCCTGACTTCCAGTGGCCCAAGCTGAATTTCGCAGTGGCCTGATTTGAGCCTTAACCTTTGTGGGAGAAACCAGGCGCGCCCCTTGTTAGTTTACACTATCACCGCACGGACCGTGGCTTTCATCGGTGATGAGAACGCCCAATTGCGCTCCCGCCTTCCTCTGATGGAAAGGAGCAGCGCCATGTTGCAGCGGCGTCGTTTCAAACAACAGCTTACGCTTCAAGATCGTCTGGCGGCTTGGTCTAAGCAGGTCGAAGAGGAGGCTGCGAAATTTCCACCTGGGCCCGAGCGCGATGCGCTGATCAAGAAGGCGCGGCAGGCTGACATTGCGAACCATCTGGACGACTGGGCCAAGTCGCCGGGCTTGCAGCCGCCGAAATAGTCCTAGGTAGAATTGTACACTCTGATACTTAGGAACCTCGCTCCAATGCGAGGTGATTCGATGCTGGAAATGATTTTACTCATGTCCGGCCTCGGCACGGTCGCGGTCGCGCTCACTATTGGCGCGCTGGAATGGCGCGCGCTTGTGAGCTATTGGCGCGCGATGAAGTAACGCCGTCTAAACTTCGTCAAAACGGCAGTTGCAGGGTCTCCTCGTATCGCGGGTGAGTACCATCTAACTTCACTGCGAAGTCGTCATAATCTTCGCTCGGTCGTTTATCACTGATACGAGATGCTCCCTCAACTTTAGATGTCGTGTTTCCTCGGTAAGCCGACGAGTGAAACGGATACTTACGCCCTTTCGGCCAATATCGTTTTGCCGCCATCTTTTGAATCCTGGCGGCCATTAGGAACGAAGCTTTCGCGCGGAGGTTTTTCGGCGATCATCCCTCCCGCCACGCTGAGGCTTCCATGTATCACCACGTCAAGAAACTTATGTTCACCGTCCGTGTAGACGAGCCGGATCCGCGTTTCGGCAACATGCTACTCGAACAGTTCGGCGGCGCGAACGGTGAACTCGCCGCAGCGATGCAGTATTCGATCCAGGGGATCAATTGCGAAGATCCGGACCGCAAAGATCTCCTCATGGATATCGGCACCGAGGAACTAAGCCATCTCGAAGTCGTCGGCACGCTCGCCCGCATGCACCTCAAGCCTTCAAAGTTCGACCGCCAAGCCGCAGAGGCCGATCCTTTGATCGCGATCGCCGGCGGCGGCGGCGTGAACCTTTTCAACTCGCAAGGAAACGCCTGGACAGCCGACTACCTCAAGATCACGGGCGAACTCGACGTCGATCTGCGCAGCAACATCGCCGCCGAAGCCCGCGCGAAGATCGTCTATGAGCGGCTGATCAACTTCACCGACGATGCCGGCACGAAGGATGCGCTACAGTTCCTCATGACCCGCGAGATCACCCACATGAAGGCCTTCTCGCTCGCGCTCGAAAGCATGGGCAAGCCGCCGCTCAGCATCGGGCGGATCGCGCCTACGCCCGGCCTCGTCGACCAATTCTTCAACGACTCCACCGGCGCCGGCGACCATGGCGAGATCGACACCCGCGGTCCCTGGAACGAGGGCGGCGACTGGGTCTTCACCGAATCTCCCGCCATCCAGTCCGGCGACCCGGGTCCCGCGGCGTCTATTGTCGCCGAAAGCTCGCCGCCGATGGACGAGGTCGGTCTCGGCGATCTTCTGATCGACGAACTCCGGGACATCCTGCATGCCGAGAAGCAGCTTACCAAAGCGCTTCCGAAGATGGCGGAGGCTGCTCGCCACGATCAGTTGCGCGAACTGTTCGAGGTGCACCTTTCCGAGACGGAGGCTCAGATCGAACGCATCAACGAATGCTTCGAGCTTCTCGGCAAGACGGCTCGAGCCAAGCCATGCAAGGGCATGATGGGTCTGGTCGAAGAGGGCCAGGAGGTTATGGAAGAAGGCGAGGAGAAGGCGGACGCCGCCGCGGATCTCGCCCTGATCGGCGCCGCGCAGCGCGTCGAGCACTACGAAATCTCTGGCTACACTACGGCTCGGAACCTCGCCCAGCAACTGCGACACAGCGCCGTGGTCGCCCTGCTGTCGAAGTCTCTGGCGGAGGAAGAGAACGCCGATCAGTTGCTGAACCAGGTCGCGCGCTCGCTCATGTCGGTGGCCAAAATGCCTGCCGCGATCGAACAGACCGGGGAAACGGAGTAGCCGTCTCAGCCCCCAGCTGGCACCGCCTGCCGAGATCGTTGCGGTCGATGCAGCAGGCGAATGCGGACGATCTCTTGAGATCGTCCGCATTCGTTGAAGGGCCGGCATCCCCGCGGCCTCCGACGTTTCAGCTGCGGTGCCGCCTTACGTCTATTGGACGTCGTACGAAGTCTCCGCCGTGTCCGTCTACACCGTAATTAACTCATGTTATGTCCGGAACTGCAAAAACGTTCGGCAGTTTGAGATTCGTTTCTCTTTCAAGCCGTTCAGGACTATTGCAGGTGCGCATTCTCATAGTCGAAGATGATCCGCTCATCCGGGAGTTCGTGGTCGAGGCCCTCCGCGAGGAAGGCTTCGAGGTTTTGCACGCCGCCGACGGCGAGCAGGCGCTGAATTGGTGCGGACGCAAGGTGGCGGATGTCCTAGTCACCGACGTCAAGCTGCCCGGCAAGGTCGATGGGTGGGAGATCGCGGAGCGATGCCGCGAACACGACCCCGAGCTTCCGGTAATTTACGCTACCGGCTTCTCGCCGGTCACCCCGCGCCCCGTTCCCGGCAGCCTATTGCTGCAGAAGCCGTACCATCCGGCGCAGATCGTAGAGGCTATTCGCAAGGTCACGGGCGGCCGGCCGAAGCCGTACTAGTTCTTTACTTCACAGCGGTTGGTGAAGCGGTGTTGCCGAGCCCAATGCCTACGATCAGCAAGAGGTCGGAACCCCGAGGACCGTAGGGCGTTCCCTTGCCATCATTGCAAGAGGAGAAATCGATTATGGGCTTCTTCACCAAGGACATCAAAACCATGGACGACCTGCTGATCCACGGTCTGCAGGATATCTACTACGCCGAGCAGCAAATCCTCAAAGCGCTGCCGAAGATGATCGATAAGGCCACCAACCGCGACCTCGTGATCGGCCTGAAGAATCATCTCGAAGAGACCAATAAGCAGGTCGAACGGCTCGAAAAGGCATTTGCCAAGCTCGGCAAGGAGCCGAGCGGCACGAAGTGCCCCGCCATCGACGGCATCATCAAGGAGGCCGACGAGACCGCCGGCGAGATCGAGGACAAAGCCGTGCTGGACGCCGCGATCGTTGCGAATGCGCAAGCCGTGGAGCACTATGAGATGTGCCGCTACGGCACGCTGATCGCGTGGGCCGAAGAACTTGGACACGACGAGATCGTGCGCTTCCTGACCACCAATCTGAACGAAGAGAAGGCGGCGAACACCAAGCTCAACACGGTGGCGCTTCGCAAGGGCGTCAATGCCAAGGCCTCCGACGCGGCCTGATAGCGTCCCGGCATCAAACTCAGCGGCTCCGCGACATCGCGGAGCCGCTGTTTCTCTGGGCCGTTCGCGCGACGCGAAGCTGGCGCGTAACCCGTCGCTCGTCCAGTAAGCCAGCATGAAGATGCGCGTCAGGCAGTGACCACCGCTATGGCGCGGGTCGCGACGCGGTCCCAAAGGCAGGGGACTAGCCGCAGTCGCAAGCGCGCCCATGTGCAGCAAGTGTCACGACGGAAACAGGGCTCATTCAGGAGCAACTAGGTTTCTATGGGTAACGCTTAGAGTGCCGTCTCAGGAACTTAAGTTTTGATCGCCGGAGTGGCCATTTCCGTCTTTCTCATCCAAACCGCGTTCATGCGTTGTTTGATGTGCCTCAGGACTAATGTCGCGTTAGGAACGAAACTCCGAGGGGGCGCTTGGTCGCTAAAGGAATAGCGATATGAAGCTCTTTCGATTTGCTCTCGTCCTAACAGTCCTTCTTCCTTGTGCAGCTTTCGCCCAGGGCGGCGGCGGTTCATCTGGCGGCGGTGCCGGCGGTTCGGCCTCGTCAGGTGCTGGAGGCGCGGCCTCGTCTACCGGCACCGGCACTGCAGGCGCCGCCGCTGCCGGTACAGCGGGTACGAATGCAGCCGGTATCGGCACCAGTGCAAACCCCACCGGGACGGCAGCCGGCCAAGCCGGCAATCCAAATGCAAGCAATGCGGCGGCTCCGGGAACGGCGCAGCCCGGCATCACGCAAGGCACTGGGCAGAGCAACCAGTCCGGTACGAACGCGCAGACGCCCGGCACCAACGCCTCAGGTACTGCAACCCCGTCCGGGTCTTCAGCGGCAAATGCCCAAACGACCGCCCCTGCAGGTGGGATCGGCAGGCCGACAACCACCGATCAGCGCGACACCGACGCCAAGATTGATCGGGAGAACAGCAGCACCGACCGAGTGGTGGGCAAGATTTGCAAAAACTGCTGACCTCCGTCGTCTTGCTCTCTTTGTCGGCACCTGCTGTCTTCAATCGGTGGCGGCGAAGCCCAAACGGCTTCGGTCAACACCAGAGGCGCCGCCGATTGCCGCGGCGACTGCCGTTTCACCAAAAGCCACGAAGGATCTGCGCGACCCTGCCGACATCGCGCTGGAAAAGAAAATCAAAAGCATCTGCCGCGGCTGTTAAATCCGAGATGCCACTCTGAAGACTTCTAGGAACGACTCGGTAAGATGCCGCATTGCTGTTCGCCGGGTCCCACAAAACACGGCACATGGCGGCCCCGGCTTTATGCTCCCCTGCGGAGCCGGGGTCGTCTCATCGCTCGGGTAAGCACCGCTTACGCCCCTCGCCAGCCTTCTGCCGCAACAATACCTTCTGCAACCTGCGCGCGCGCGAAAGTGCACAGAGCGGTTGCATCGCCACGACGTTTGCTGCGTCGCCGTCAGGAACGGCGCCTTGCGCTCGAAGGTTGGACAGCTCCCGTCAATGACGACGCGGGGATGTCATGAGCCAGAACAATCAAAACCAAGGTGGCCAGCAAAACCAGCAGGGCGACAAGACTGGTCAGCAAGGTCAGAACCCGAACCAGAAGCCGGGCCAGCAGTCGCAGAACCCGAACCAGGACAAACCCGGACAGGGTGGCCAGCAGCAAGGCAATCGGTAGCCGACAAAGGCCCCGAGGGAAACCTCGGGGCCTTTCTCATGTGGGGAAGATGGAGCTCAACGGACTCGAGCGCGAATTTCTCACAAGGCTTGCAATCGAGCCGTGGGCCAGCCCTCCGCTGTTCGATCACACTCTTATTGCGCGATTGGTCGAGACCAAGCTTGTCACTGCCGCGCGCGCTCCGTCCGGCGCCATCTGGTACGAAATCACCGGAGAAGGTCTGGCCGAGGTTCGCCGCGGTCAGAGCGGCGTCAACCAAATTACATGATCGGTGCGTCCTGTCACTTTTCAACATCGCGTAACGGCTCTCGCAATATGCCTGCGTTCATAAAGCGCCCTTTGCGATGACTGACCACGGCGAACCGTCTAACCGCATATCGTAGAGATCCTCCTGGAACCACGGCTTGAGGCGATGAGGCGACTGCTCTTCAATCGTGAAGGCATGGGTCAATCCCCGTCAAAATTATTCGTACCGATCAAATATCCCACGGCAATGCCGCGCATGTTCTGACAGCTTGTCCCATTCCGCGGCAAGGCGCAGCCATGCTTGCCGATCGTCCTCACTTATCGCATCCGCTGCCAGGTGACGGCACTCGTCGGCATTGCTCTTAAACCTTTCGGCATCGATTTCGGTCACGGCGCTTCCTCCCCGCTATAACCGGACAAGGAGCCGGCACGTTCCTGCTTTCTTTTGCGCTCGTCGATCTCCTGGCCGCCAAGCGGTCCTTTTCCTCGGGCGGCGCTCGTCGCTAGGCTGCCGGTTGGCGTGTGGGATCTTGAACCTAATATCGGTCTACGAACCATTGCATCAACGACTGCTGCGCAAATGCAGTCGCAGCCTTCAACTGGCTTTTCCGAGATCGAAGATATCCTCGACAGAGAGCTGCCGCGTTCGGCCGACATCTTCTTTCCTGGTGGAGCAATGATAGCTCTTTGAAAGCCGGCCATACCCAAGCGAAGACGGATGAACACCGGCTTCCGGGCACATGCCTCGATCAAGGACCGTGTCGTCAAATTCAGGCCAAGCTGACCAAGTTGCCTCCCGGTAAAACCCGCAGTCGCGTTCCTAACATTTGTTGCACTCTCCACGATGGAGTCCGGCTACAGTGGATCCCGCTGAGGGACACCATGAAAGACATGCAGGTGCAGCTGGAGAAGCTGCGGGCTGAAGCTGCGGATTGTGCGCGGGTCGCCAAGCTGGCGACGGATGAGGCAAAGCGAGAGCTTTTCACCAAACTCTCGGAGCATTTTTCGGTACTCGCTTCCGAGGTGCAAAAAGCCATCGACAAGGTGAGTGTAGAGACTGGGCAGAAGCCGGGGTAGCAAGAGAACATGCCCGCGCCGCCTTCGAACGTGCCCAGCTATCATGAACGCGCGGCGATGGAAGCCATTCGCGGCAGTCCCCACTACCATGCCAGCCCGGCGACCATCATGAAGCTTTTGCGTAAAGGCTGGATCAAAAGGGACGCCGGCGAGGGACTCAGAAAATACAAAATTACGGCGGCCGGCGTAGAGGCGCTAAAGGCAAAGGTGCGTGTTTATTGAACGGCCTGGGCGGCGGAGCTGTAAGCCCGCCATTCGCTGACGCACACTGACATGAAACCTATCGTTTTCGCGGGCGCCGTGATGGGCCAAGAATTTCACGAAGCAGGCGAAAGCTGTTGTTTCCGATTTGACGCATGCAGCGCAGATCGATGTCGGACAGATCGCGGACATCGCCAACGGTTTTAAGACCTTCGTTGGTCAGCGCTTTGCGCAGTCTTGTCGGCAAACCAATCCCTTCAATCGGCACGTCATCCGCAAACTGATCAGACAATATAACAATCAACTCCGCCTTGGCGACCGACGGCGGCGCCGACTAGCCCTACTCCACGTTCGTATGAAACGACTTCATATGCGTCTACACACAAGTAGACAAAGTCGGCATCGCTCCTATATTTGGCGCGGTTCCATCTTTAACCTGGCCCTAGCCTAAAAATGACCTACCGCCCGAACAGCCTGTACTGAATCAATGGAGGTTGGCGGCTTCGTCGATTGCCGCCATCACGTCGTCGGTTTGTGTCTGTTCGATCATGTGCCCTGCGCCGGACAGACGATGAAACCGGCTATGAGAAATGTCGCGATGCAAGCGCGCCGACTGCTTTTCGGTATCGATCAATCGATCTGCGTCGCCCGCTATAATGACGACGGGCATCTTTAGCTCGGCATATCGGTGCTGGAATTCAACAGCGTTCGGAATCAACAAAGAACCATCCACTGCGGACGCCCTTTGCTGAGATGGACGCATCGCCATCTCTTTTGGAAACCGGTCAAATTTCGGCGGCGGCTTCTGAGGCCCAAAAATCTTTTCCTCGGCAAGCGGCCCCATGAGCCGACCGAACAGCGGTGCGATTGTCCAGGCGATGATGTCGCCGATCAGCGGCAACGCGGGTATTGAAGCCACTGCGAAGACCGGGCGCACCGTTGGATAGTAGTAGCCTGACGCGAGGACAAGACCGGTGACCAATTCTGGGGAGCGGAGGGCCAGTGCTACTGCTACAGAAGCTCCCCACGAATGGCCCAGTGTTAGTGTGCTACGAACACCGAGCTTCTCAAGTGCGCGTGCAATTAAGGCGGCTTGGGCATCCGGCGACCAAGTTACGCCCCGCGGTCGGCTGCTATGGCCGAAGCCCGGGCGGTCAAATGCCAGCACCCTGTAATTCTGCGCGGCTAGATCAATAAGGCCGCTCGAGACAAAATCTTCGACCATGCTGCCGTTGCCATGCAGCAATACCAGCGGTTCGCCGGTGCCGTGCTCGACATAGTGCAGGTGAACTCCATCGACTTCGACGAACTTGCCGACGGGGGGATTGGCAGCCTCCGCCTTATTGGCAAGATATCGGTTGATGACCGCGGCGGCCGTAAGCGTCGCTGCGGCGACGACAGCGGCCGTGGCGTAGGAGCGATGCTCGGGCTGGCGACGCCGGGGGGACGCGAAGATTCGCACACGGCGATTGACTGCGGTCATGAGTTTATCCGATTTGGGACTGCAAGATCTCCGAGCGCCCCGAAATTGTTGCAGCACGGCTGAACCTTCGGCAGCGACGTTCGTTCCTCGCGGTCGGTCCATGGGCGGGCGTCACCAATGACGGCCTTGGCCAAAAGCTTCGTCGAAGCGATTCCGACTGATACGGGAATGCCCCACTACAGCATCTTGCGTCGCAGTTAGTGGCCTTGCTCCTTAGATTACGCTCGGAGCCTGACAAGTCTCGGAAGGGCTTCAAGGCGAGCGTGTCTCCAGTGAAAACTAACCTGTGCCATTTCCCGTAAAAACACTGTAATCACGACCGAACAGCCCGCAGCCAGGAACTCCACCACGTCTTCGGAGATTTTCATCTTCGGAGAGTTTCGGTGGCCGAAATCAAAAACTATGAAGCGCGAGCAGCGGACGGCAAATGGAGCCTCGCAGCGGCAGTCGGACTCTTGGCTGTCGCCTTCATGTGGGATCGGCTCGTCCCACCCCACGCAGGCTGGCCGCATCAAAATAACAACGACTTCCCCGAGGAGCGAAAGGCCGAACGGAACACCTCCTCCGCCGGCGTGGCCAGCGAAACCGGAGAACGCGGACGCGAAGCGACGTCACCGTCCGAGATACCGGCGCGGGGCTGGAAGGACATCCTCTGGCGCGTCTACGCCAACATCGGCGATCACCGCATCTTCGCGCTCGCCGCGGGCATGACCTACTACAGCCTGCTTGCGATCTTTCCGGCCATCGCGGCGCTGGTCGCCATCTACGGGTTGTTCTCGGACCCCGGCAGCATCGCCAAGCACCTCGACGAAGTCGGGGGTTTCATTCCCGGCGGCGCCGTCGACGTGGCCCGCGAGCAGCTCACGCGCGTCGCCACGAAGGGCGACCGGACCCTGGGCTTCACGTTCGCAATCGGGCTCGTGATCTCGCTGTGGAGCGCGAACGCAGCCATGAAGTCGTTGTTCGACACGTTGAACATCGTCTACGGCGAGCAGGAGAAGCGCGGCTTCGTCAAGCTGAACGCGATGTCGTTAGGATTCACGGTCGGCGGCATCGCCTTCATACTCGCGGCTCTCGGCGCCGTGGTCGTAGTTCCCATCGCCCTTCAATTCGTAGGCCTGTCGAACGCCGCCGACCTTCTGGTCCGGATGGGACGCTGGCCTGCCCTCTTCATCGTGCTGGCGTTCGCGATCGCTTGCATCTACCGGTTCGGACCCAGCCGTCAGGCGCCGCGGTGGACGTGGATCACCTGGGGAAGCGCCGCAGCGACGCTTCTGTGGCTTGTGGCGTCAGGCCTGTTCTCGTTCTACGCCGCCAACTTCGGGACCTTCAATCAGACTTACGGTTCCTTGGGCGCGGTCATCGGCTTCATGACCTGGCTGTGGATCTCGGCAATAGTCATCCTGCTGGGTGCGGAGCTCAACGCCGAGATGGAGCATCAGACCGCCCGCGACACGACCACCGGAAGGCCCAAGCCGCTCGGCGTCAGGGGCGCCAAGATGGCGGACACCGTGGGAGCCGCACGATCTTGAGTCACGCCGTCGAGGGCGCAGTCGTGGCGGTGGCCGCCGACAGCCGTCACAGGTTCAGCAAGCCGGTTCACGAGCACATCATGCTGATAGAAAGCTACGGTGTGGAGGGGGATGCCCACGCCGGCGAGTTCGTGCGGCACAGGTACCTGGCCCGCCGCCACCCTCGATTGCCCAACCTGCGTCAAGTCCACCTTCTTCCGTGCGAACTGTTCGACGATCTTCAGGGGGCCGGTTTCGTGGTCACCCCAGGAGAGCTCGGCGAAAACATCACCACGGCGGGCCTAAACCTGGAGGCGATGCCGCTGGGAACGCGCATCGAACTCGGCCCAACGGCGATCGTAGAACTGACTGGACTGCGGACGCCGTGCGTACTCATCGACCGATTCAGGGCGGGTCTGAAAAAGCAAGTCGTGTCGTCGGTGAAGACGGGCCCTGCATTTAGATGCGGCGTCCTGGGCGCGGTGCGAGCTGGAGGACGGGTAGCCGCTGGTGATACTGCCCGCGTTCTGTTGCCGGATGGGAATCATGACCGGCTTCCGGCGCTGTAGGCTGAGGAACCATGCTGCCGCACCTCCGTTGGAGCTGGCTCTAAGGACCGGTTGATGACAAAGAGCGATGACCTCCAACACGGCGCCATTCAGAACGCAGTCCACATGTGCGTCGACATGCAGCGTATGTTCGCGGGAGGAACAGAGTGGACGATGCCGTGGCTGCCGCGCGTCCTGCCGAACGTCGCCGCGATCACCGCCGTTCATCCCGAGCGGACCACCTTCACCCGCTTCATCCCCGCGCGAAGCCCGGGAAAGGGCGTGGGGATGTGGCGCCAATACTATGAGCGCTGGAGTTCGATGACCATCGATCGGCTCGGGCCGGAAATGGTCGACCTCGTGCCGGACCTCGCGCGCTTCGTCCCGCCGGCGCGGACGTTCGACAAGTACGTCTACTCGCCCTGGACGGGGAGCGCGCTTCATGCGGACCTCCGCGAAGCCGCCGTCGATACCGTCATCGTCACCGGCGGGGAGACCGATGTCTGCGTGCTCGCGACCGTGCTGGGCGCGGTCGATTGGGGCTTCCGCGTCATCCTGGTGACGGATGCGCTTTGCAGCTC
This sequence comes from Bradyrhizobium sp. CCGUVB14, assembly GCF_024199935.1. Taxonomy (NCBI): domain Bacteria; kingdom Pseudomonadati; phylum Pseudomonadota; class Alphaproteobacteria; order Hyphomicrobiales; family Nitrobacteraceae; genus Bradyrhizobium; species Bradyrhizobium sp. CCGUVB14. Next base: position 3,221,186 of record NZ_JANADS010000001.1, on the reverse strand, counting down.
AGCGGACGAAACGCACGATTCCATGATGAACATCTACATGAACCGCTTCGGACAGCAGGTGGAGTGCGCCACGACGGAGACCGTGCTCGCCAACTGGCCCGCCGGCGGCCCTGGGAGGCTGGTGTCGTGAACCGCTGCAAATCGTGCAGGTACTTGTTCCAAGGAGACCGGAAAGGGCGAGCCATTTCGAAGGAATAGTTCGACGATTTTCTGCAGGAGCCGACCGACAAGTTCGGTGGCGCGGCCAGCTTCGTCCGCCCACCCGGTCAAGGACTTTGGCGCGCCGGCCGCACGACCGAGCGTGACGGGGCCGCGGTCGTCAAGGTCATTGCGGCCAAGCTCGCGCCCGAGTCTGGTGCCCTACGCGCGGCTAGAGCAAGAGCTTTCGCAGGAAGAACTCGTCGTCCGCGCGCAGGAGATCATCGCCCTGTGAATCCTTAGGAACGTCGTGTCGCAACGAAAGTTGGCCGTTCGGATCCAACCAGGGAGATCGCCATGGGATTTTTCACCAAGGACATCAAGACGCTCAACGACCTCTTCGTGCACACGCTCAAGGACATCTACTACGCCGAGCAGCAGATCGCGAAGAACCTTCCCGACATGGTCGAGAAGGCGACCGATCCCGGCCTCAAGAACGGCTTCCAGACGCATCTGTCCGAGACCAAGGGCCAGATCACTCGTCTCGAGAAAGTCTTCCAGATGCACGGCGTGGAGGTTCAGGGAGTCGATTGTCCAGCCATCGACGGCATCCTCAAGGAAGCAAGCGACGTTGCCGGCGATGTCGACGACAAGCAGGTGCTCGACGCGACGTTGATCGCGGCGGCCCAAGCGGTGGAGCACTACGAAATCACGCGTTACGGCACCTTGATCGCCTGGGCCAAGAAGCTTGGCCGCGACGACTGCGCATCAGTCCTGCAGCAGAACCTCGATGAGGAAAAAGCCACGGATGAGAAACTCAACACGATGGCCCTGCGCAGCGTGAACGAGAAGGCGGCTTAGTCCGCAGCAAAGGAAGGATATAGCCGTCCGCTCCAATCAGGGCGGCCTTTCCTCGACCACCGCTCTTGTAACGTCGATTCGCTACAGTAGCGGCAAACTTCGTCTACCTCGTCAAGGCTCCAAAAACGGCCGCCGGCAGCTAGCGAGGTTTTTTCGGCTGCTGATCCTGGGGCCTGACGTTCATATTGCTCTCGGGCATCCTGTCACGCCCCTGATCTCCGTTGTCATCTTTTCCGCCCGACGTTGAGCTTCCACTCCCGCTGGTCGAACCGGACGACAAGCCCGAGGTCCCCTGCGGATCTTTGCCCGGTGCCGTCGAGCTGGCCGCGGGATCACCGGTAACCGCGCCTCGCCCGCTCGGGGCGCCCGCGGGTTGCGCTGAAGCGTTGGCGGTCAATAGGACGATAAGGCTTGCTGCGATTGACAGAGTTGCTTTCACGGCGCTCTCCCGAGTTCTTTCGCCAACCGGCGGAATGAATGTTCCGTTCCTATCGACGGGTCTTTTTCGCAACCCTCTTGTTGGCTGCCTTCTTCTCCACTCGCACGCCCTTGAACTTCTTAGCGGCCTTCTTTCCCTTCGCGGGCTTCTTAACGCCGATAAATTCGCCGGACGCCTTGTTGCGCTTGGTCCAAGCGGAAGCACCGCCCAGCGTCGATCTGGTCTGCGAGCGCTTTTTCACCGCGCCCTTGCGGGCATTGTCGCCGGTCGGTTTGTTGACTGCCACCTTTTACCTCCTAGAGCTGGCTTTCGATCGACCCTGTAATTGCATCTCAAGACAATTGATGCTGCCTGACTTCGCCGGGCTGCATATCCAATGCGACGGCCTCGTCGGCACCAAGCTCTCGATTTAAGAGGCTGGCGGTCCAACCCGGTGGTATCTTGTCGAGCACCCGGTCAACCGCTTCGTCGCGTCCCGTGGCTGCAAACCAGATCTGGCGCTCGCCGTTGTCTGTCATCACTCGAACCAGATGAATTCGCTGCATTTTGCTATAAGCACGAAACCGCATGGATGTTTCATAGGTGCCATCAGATTGGCGGGATGGCCGGAATGAACCAACCGATCCGGTTGAATCCCGGTTCTGCCGAAAATAACTGCAGGGCCCCCGCGGCGGCAAAGACTGGGCCGAGGACTAAACTTTGTTAACGACAGGATTTTCGCGCCAGCATAATTCAGGCAAGAAACGCGTGAGGGCCGACCATGAGCGAGTTCAAGCCAAGCATTCTGTCGAAGATGGACGTGACACTCGAAGAGGCCTGCCAAGCGTTGCCAGGGGGCGGCAATCACACGCAGAGAAAAATCGTTGCGGAATGCCTGCTCACCGCTGCTCGCCAAGGGCGCTCGACTTTAGGCGAGTTTAGCATCATCGCGCGAAAGGCAGTCGCAGAGTTGCCCCGAACGGAATAGCTTAGCTGCGGAATGAGCGACCGGCTTTGATGACCGGTGGCGAGTTGTGTCTTCTCCTGCGAGAGGCTCGCTTAAATGACCAGCGGGCAGCTCATTTAGGAACTACTGCCCTTCATCCTCGGGTCGTCAGCTGGTGTAGAGAGCCGCCATGAGGAACCGCCTTGCCTCAACTCAGTTGGCGCAGGAACCATCCAACGGGCACCTCCGTCGGATGATGCGAGGTTCATAATGGCCCACATTGACATCCTCATCCGCCGACTGCGGAGCGATACGCACATTGACGCGGAAGACGCAGCCGCGATCGCGCGGCTGCCGGTTCATGTCCGCGACGTTCCGGCGCAAACATCCATTGTCAGAACCGGTGAGCGACCAAACGCCTGCTGTCTGCTGGTGAAGGGATTTGCTTGCCGCGCAAAAATTACGGATATGGGCAAGCGGCAGATCCTGTCCTTCCACGTTGCAGGGGATATTCCAGACCTTCAAAGCCTCTTTCTACGCTCCATGGATCACGACCTCGTTTCGATATCGCCGGCCACCTTGGCTTTCATCGCACACTCAGATGTACTGAAACTTGTCGATGAAAGACCCTCGGTCGCTCACGCGTTGTGGAGAGAAACCTTGATCGATGCGGCAATATTCAGGGAGTGGATCGTGAACCTTGGCGCGCGGGATGCGCCCGCGAGAATGGGGCATCTCTTCGCGGAACTTTATCACCGCATGGCGGCGGTCGGGCTTGTTCAGGGCAATGAGTTCGAGTTTTCCGTGACACAAGCCGAGCTCGCCGAAGCGCTGGGAATTAGCGCGGTTCATGCCAACCGAATCATTCAACGTTTTCGCAGCGAGGGTGTCTTGGATGTTCGCAGGAACCACGTCGCGCTGCTGGACTTTCCCACCGTACAAGCAATCAGCGGTTTCGACCCTGCCTACTTGCATCAGCTCACACGCCGCGGAGCACCAGAGTGACGCAGCCCCTTCAAAAACGCTTTTACGTTTCGGCGCCGGGCGAAATGGCTGAAGAGAGTATTGAGTTTCCCGACCTCGATACTGCACTGCTTCAGGCCGCGGATGCCGCCGTTTTGATGGCCCGAGATCAGCTGTCGCTTTCTCCCAGCGACATTGTCTTGGAGGTTCGGTCGGGCGATATCAAAGTTGCGCAGGTCACAGTGAGGGTTTTGATCGAGAGGGCGGATTAAGATCAGTGGCTGGTCGGCTTTTTGAAACACATTTGTTGCCGGAGGATCGAGCGCCTAGGGAAAATCAACTTCGCATTTAGGGACAAAGATAGGGTGAAGTTGCTTGCTGAGTATTTGGAACGCGCGGTTCAGCTCGAACTGCTTACCGCCAGTGAGCAAGATTCGGACTTCAAGGACCAGCTCATGAAGCAGGCCCGGTCCTATAGGGATTTGGCGGCAAAGCGAGCTCGGGACTACGCTCTGCCATGGCCGTCCGAGCGATGCTGCTACGACTGACCGGTCAGTCTCCTCTCAAACGTCGCGCAACTCCCCGTCTCAAACTGCGAGGAACAATCTGCGGCACAGCGTTGTTGCTGCAGCATGCCCCTGTACCATTTTGACCTGCTCGGCGACATTCCTGCCCACGACATCAAGGGACACGAATGTACCGATGACGAGGAAGCAAAGCACGAAGGAGACTTGATCGCGCATCGTCTCGCGACCGAAAAGCCGAGCTTGCTGCGAGTTGGAAATTTGGTCTCGGTGAAGAACGAGCGGGGCGAGGAAATTCACCGAGCACCTTTGACCCTTCCCGACTAGTCCTGTTGCTTCTCAAGGAATTGACGCTGATGAGTGTCAATTCAGCTCGGAATGGACTAGAGCGTTTACTCATATATCGAGCATCGTACGGGGTAGCGGGGTCCGCAGTACCCTCAAGAGCAGACATTGAGGGTGCTTAGGTGGACGTCAGCTAAGGGCCACAAGCTGACATGAAGCCCACGGCGTGAGGACTTTTACGCGCAGGCTTCTGTTGGAGTTTCATTTCGCTCAACGGCAATCGAATACTCGGCTATGGTCCAATTGCTTACGGGCACGGCCATAGGAGTCGGCATGAACGGGAAACGTCCGACGATCTACTCTAGACATGGTATGGTGGCGGCGGCGCATCCCGTGGCGGCATCGGCGGGCGCCAAAATACTCGCAAGCGGCGGCAATGCATTTGATGCCGTCGTAGCGGTTGCATCGACGCTCAGCGTGGTCGAGCCGTTCATGTCGGGCCTTGCCGGAATGGGACTCGCGACGTGCTGGGTGGCCAGCGAAAGCAGGGCTCGCACGCTGAATTTCGTGCCCCCGATACACAAGGAGTTCCCCTATCGGAAGTTCTCCGATCGCGAAGAGGTAAGGCGCGGCGCTCAGGCGGTCGGGACGCCAGGCAATCTGGCCGGCTGGGCGGAGTTGAACAAGCGCTATGGCAAATTGTCGTTCGGCGATTGCCTGCAGTCGGCGATAGCCGTGGCGCGCGACGGTTACGGCATCACTGAATTCAACGAGTTCGAAACGAACGTGACGTCCCCGGAGATCGCGAGATACCCAGCGCTCTATGCTCCCTGGGCAGAAAATTACACCGACGGCTACGGCAAGGTGCGGCTCGGCTGGGTGCTTAAACAGCCGGATCTCGCTAAGACCTATGAGACCATCTCCGTGCGTGGTCCTGAGCATCTTTATGCGGGAGCGCTTGGCAAGGCCATGGTCGAGCACCTGTACGAAAACGGCGGGTCGGTGACGATGGCAGATCTCGGAGCCTTCGCCACGAACATAGCGGATTCGTGGAGGGACCCGATCACTGCCCGGTATCGCGATCTGAAGGTGAACCTGCCGCCACCGCCCTGCGAAGGTTTCCAGATGCTGTCGGCGCTCCGCATCCTGGACGGGTTCGATCTCGGTGCATTAGAGAACAACGGTATTGAGCACGTCGATATCGTGCTGCGCGCCATACGCCTCGCCGCCGGCGAGCGCATCGCGCACAACAATCCGTCGCCGACGAAGCTGGCCGAACTCTTGTCGGAGGACCACATTGCCAGGTTGCGTGCCAAGGTGCGCTCTGGTGACACCATCGATGGGCCGACGGAGCAATGGATGGGAATGCCTGCCACCGAACATCACACCACTTCAATGTCGATCGGCGATGGTGACGGCAATCTCGTTTGCCTAACCAATAGCCTCGGATCGCCGTACGGTGCTGCGGTGATCGTGCCAGGTACGGGCGTGACGCTGAATAACTTCATGCACTGGGCCGATGTGCAGCCGGATTCGCCGCATCGCGCGAAGCCAGGCGATGCATTGCCCATATGCATGGCGCCGACGATATCGACCCGCGACGGAGCGGCGGTGCTTGCCCTCGGCACTCCGGGCAGTTACGGGATCTTGCAGACGCAGGTGCAAGCGCTGGTCCAATGCGTCGATTTCGACCACCCCCTGCAGCAAGCGATCGAACAGCCGCGCATACGTCTCTGGGACGGCCGGCAGATCGAGCCGGAAACGCGGTTGGCGCCCGACGTCCTGGCCGGTCTCGCTGAACGCGGTCACACCATCATTCCGAGCGAGGATTGGGTCATGCGCGTCGGCGGCATGCAGGGCGTGACGCGTGATCCTTCGACTGGATTGATGAGTGGCGGCTGCGATCCGCGCCGCGATGGCTATGTGGTGCCGGTCTAGCCCGCAACACTTGTCATGCTGCCTTCAGCGAATGTCCGCGCCGTAGTAATCGCAGGGCGCCCGTCTGGACCAATAGTGTGGCGGCAAGGGCGGCAAGGAACGCCGGCAGAACGCCAGCCGTCGTGAGCATGAGCCCGAGGACGAAGAAGAACGTAGCGAAGCCGTAGAGAGCCAGCACCATGCCCCGCAACACCTGAATAGCCATCGTGGCTCCGCTAATGCGGTGCGCGAAGATCGCCAGGATGGTACCAAACACGGGAAAGCTCGCCAGCACGCCAGCCGTTTTCGGACCGACGAACGCGGCGGCTGCGGTCAAGGTCAGCACGATGATCGTTGCTATCAGCATGCGAGCAGGCAAATCCCACCAGGGAGTGGGAACCGTGCCGCGGATTGCTGCCTGGTACGGAATGAAGCGCGCTGCTCCGGTGAGTGTGGCAAGAGCGACAAAAAGGAATCCCCAGTGTGCCAGCGGCAAGGACTGTAGGAGCAGCCCGGCGAGCGCATAGGCCAAAGCTCCGCAGACTAGGGCGGCCAACCATCCCCGCTGGGCGAGCAGGGCGTACCCAAGGCTGAAGCACGCCTGCGCGGCCGTTCCGACCAGAGAGCCGTTGGTGGCCGCCGCGGCGAAGTCCGGCCCGTACTGGACGGCGAGGAAGGCTGCAACCGGTCCGGACGTCAGCGGCAGACCGACCAGCCAGCCGCCGATGGCGTCGCCCCAACGACGTCCCGCGAGCGAAGCAGCCAGGATGAGGAGGGGCGGCAGGGTCAGTTTGAAGGCGATGAGGCTCATTCGTGCGGCACTGCTTCCTCGGCCTTGCGCTTGGTGGCCACCGCCAAAGCGAGACCGGCAAGGATCAGCACAACGCCGGCACCGAAAAGAACACCGAGCGTGTCTCCGAACATCGCCGCAGCGGCCGCGATGCCGACCACGGGCTGAAGATATTGAACGCTCGCCGCCACGGGCGCGGAAACGGTCTTGAGTATGTGAAGCCACAGGAACAGGCCAACGACGCTGACCGCCACTCCGAGGTACACGGCCGCACTGATGACGCCAACCGTCAGATGAACCTCAGTGTGCGACATCTCCCAGGCGCACCATGGCAGGAGCGCGAGGAAGCCGAAGAGCGTGCTCCATGCCGCGATGGTGACGGTGCCGTATTCGCGTGTGAGCTCCACGCTCCAGACGTAGTAGAAGGCGATCGTGACCGCCGAGAGCAGCATCCAGGAGGCGCCCGCCAAGTCCGACGAAGCCACCCCGCCGGTCGTTTGATCGCGCCCGAGCGCGACCAGACCGATGCCAAGGAACGCCGCCAAAAGCCCAAATTTCTGCCGCCCCGAAACCCGCTGCCCGAGCCGAAGTGCGGCGAACACCACGACGAAGATAGGAATCGTGGCCGAAATGATCGTTCCCACGGAGGCGGTCGTGCCTTGGATGCCGAAAGCCTGCGACACCTGCCCTACCCCGATTCCGAGAACACCCAAAGCGGCCGCACGCAGCAGCGCCCGGAGCGAGAGCACGGGCTTGCCTATCGTGCATAGGAACAGCAGCACCACGGCAACAGCAAACCTCATCGCGGTCAAAGTCAGCGGAGGAGCCGATTGGAGCCCGTACTTCGTGATCGGGATGGAAAGGCCCCACATCAGCGCGAGCAGGAGCATCCAGATGATGCCCCGCATGGAAAGGCCGGTCGACGAGAGCGGCTCGGCTCGTTCGAGTCGAAATGTCCGTGAGATCATGCAGACCAAATTACCCAATTGGGCTTCTGCAGGGATTTCTTTTTTTTGCTGATTTCTTCGCTGGACTTGCTTAAAAACCACCCATGAAGAAATCCACAGCATCTAAGAGGGCCGAAAGCTTTCCAAAAGGAAAGCCCGCTGTAGCACCTTCAGTCGCCCTCGACGAGATCGACAAGCGAATCCTTCAAACCTTGCAGACAGATGCACTAATCGCCAACCAGGTATTGGCGGACCAGATCGGTTTGTCGCCTCCGGCCTGTTTGAAGCGCGTCCGTCGCTTGCGAGGCGCCGGGGTTATCAAGCGCACGATATCACTTTTGTCCGCCGAGGCGCTCGGGTATCCGCTGTTGACAGTGGTGCGCTTGAAGCTTGACGGCCCCACCGAGGCGATGATGCACACTTTCGAAACCCGAATGATGGCTTCCTCGCGCGTGATGCAGTGCATGTTGATCGCTGGCGACACAGACTACATTTTACTGGTTCGTAGCCGTGACGTTGCGCACTACCAGGAATTTGCTCGACGTATGTTGAAGGTCGCCCCCGGTGTTCGCGCCTATACCAGCGAGATAGTATTGGCTCTAACTAAATCGACAACGGAACTTCCTGTTGATTCGTGATCGACAAGTCCGCTTTGGGTCATTTGCCGACATGTCGGGTTTGGGACGCATGTCCCTTTACCTCAAGAGTACACGGCCTATCCGGCGGCGACGAACGCCCGTTGAGGTTCCGAAATAGCCGGAATGCTCATCAAAGAAGGTTTCGCAAAATAGTAGCCTTGGAATAACGTGATTCCCGCAGCTCGCAAGACTGTGAGCTCGGCCTCGCTTTCCACGCCTTCCGCAAGAACGGTAATGTTGAGTTCTCGCGCCATGGACACAAGACCCGCCACGATCACCTGCTTGGCATGACTCTGGTGAATATTTCGGAGCAGCTCCATATCGATTTTGATCAGGTCAGGTTGCAGGCGAGCCAGCAAATTCAGCCCCGCGTAACCAGCGCCGAAATCGTCCAAGGCGGTCAGAAACCCCAGCTTTTTATAGGACCGAACAATGTTCTCAACGTGAGCCGGATCGCCAATACGCTCGTTTTCGGTGAACTCAAACATCAGGTTCGAAGCTGGAAATTGTGCGCGCTTGGCAGCCTCCAGGGATTTTTGAATGCAGGCTCTCGGTTCGTAAACGGCGTTCGGCATAAAATTGATGGAAAGACGTGCGGTGGGGTCGTCAAACAGACGTCCTGCCGTTTCAATCGCCAAAACTCTGGCAGCTTGATCAAATCGGTAAAGCAGATCGTCGGTCAACTGGCTCAACACGCTATGGGCGCTTTCACCATTTGGGCCGCGCACGAGTGCTTCGTAACCCCAAGCGCGGCTCTCCGAGATATCAACGATTGGCTGGAAGGCCATCTTGAAATCGAACGGCAGCTCAGCGCCGTTCGCGCACCCTGCACACTTTGCGTTCACGGTGGCCCTCATATCGGGGGTTGGTCTCGTAAATGCGTAGACCCTCCATGTTAAGAAACAGAGAAGGCTTGTAAGGGAAGAGGCCTCGGAACCACAGCAGTGCTGTCCCCGCGTGCTTCCCAGCGGTCCGACCTCAACCCAATCGCACGATAATGTCGCTCGGCAGGATTGCGTCGGCGTTTGCCGGGCGCAATCGCCATAGCTCTTCCCCGCTGATGAGCTGCGGCATCGGCAATTCGTGGTCAGCAAGGTTGGCAACTATTTGCAAGATGGTCCCGTCCGACGCCCGCCAACGGACATTGACGCCGCCAATGCGAGAGCCTTCTCCCAGCAATTCGGCTCCGGCTGAAACGAGGCCTAATTTGATCAGTGGCACGATCTTGTCCTGGCGAAGACGCAGCAACCGGATCGTGAGCGCCCGGAATTGCAGGCCGACGGAAGACCGATCGATGCTTGCCCAATCCAGCTTCGAAGCCCGAAACGTCTGGTCGTCGCACGGATCCGGAATCCCGGCCCGCGTCTCAGGCGACGAAAACGCTTTGAAATGTGCAAACTCCCTGCGCCGTCCCTCGCGCGTCAGCTCGGCCGCCTCTCCCGTCCAGTCCGCGAAGAACAGGAAGGGTGTGTCGGCCGCTGCCTCCTCGCCCATGAACAGCATCGGGATGTGCGGATTCAGCAGGACCAGCACGAGCGCCTGACCGAGTTTCTCAGGACTGACCAGTCTGGACAGGCGTTCCCCGAGTGCGCGATTGCCGATCTGGTCATGGTTCTGCGCGAAGAAAATGGTGGCTTCGGGCGGCAGATGAGCGCTTGGCTCGCCGCGCGGCGCGTCGTGAAGCGGAAAGGTCTCGCCTTGATACGCAAACCCCTCCGTCAAGGATCGGGCCAGATGTTCCAGCGGCTTGTCGGCGAACGCTCGATAATAGCCCTCATTCTCGCCCGTCAGAAGGACGTGCAACGCATTGTGGAAGTCGTCGCCCCATTGCGCGTCGTAGTGCCCGGCCTGGCCGTTCGAACGATCGAGAAGATGGGCCTGGTTGGCCTCGTTCTCGAGCATCAAGTGCACGCGCCGCCCGGGCAGCTCGTGCCGTACCGTCTCGGCAAGCTCGACGAGAAAATGTCGGTCGGAATCGTCCTTCAGAGCATGGACCGCGTCGAGGCGCAGTCCGTCGAAGCCGTAGTCGCGGAGCCACATCAGCGCGTTCTGAATCAGGAATTCGCGGACGAATACACCCTCGTCACCCTCGAGGTTGACTGCAGGGCCCCAGCCGGTCGTGTGGCGTGAGGTGAAGAAGCTTTCCGCGTAGCTATGCAGAAAGTTCAGCTGTGGCCCGAAATGGTTATAGACGACATCCAAGTAGACCATGATGTCGAGGGCATGCGCAGCACGCAGAAGGCGCTTGAGATCCTGCGGACTGCCGCACCGCGCGTTCGGCGCGTTTAGAAGGACGCCGTCGTAACCCCAATTGTGCCGGCCGGGGACGTCATTGAGCGGCATCAACTCGATGGCGGTGATGCCGAGGTCGCGCAGATACGGCAATCTCTGCTCTACGCCAGCATAGGTCCCCTCATCACTGAACGTGCCGACATGGAGCTCGTAGATGACAGCTTCGGCCCAGGGGCGGCCCTGATAGAGGATGGCATCACGAAGGGTCGACGTATCCAAGACCTCGCTCGGCGCACCGACGTCATCGGGTTGAAAAAAGGACGCGGGATCGGGGACGATCAAGTCCGCATCGATCGCGAATTGATAACGCGTGCCGGCGTGTGCGGTCGCGCTGAGCACTTGATACCATCCGTCGTTGTCGCGGGGCATCCGTCGTTCCGGCCGCCCCGCCTCGAGCAGTTCGACCGACCGCGCGCTCGGCGCCCAAAGGTTGAAGACGACCCCATGATCCACAATCTGAGGACCGTGGCGCCGGATATGTCCGGTTATTCCCAGTTTTTGGTGCAAACCCGTTGGCCTTTCGCCGGACGCAAACAACATCGGTATACTTGAGCGCGGGCACGACGGGGGTTGGTGAACCGCTTTACGATCGCTTAAGCACGCCTGTGAGGACGAAAGCTGGCATCGCTGCATTCGTTCCTCCCGATGTCTGCGGCTCGTTCCGCCCACCCCCGGGCACCCCCCTGAGAATTGCGCGAGCGCCGCGCTACGTACACTTTTGCACTTACGAGAAGACGCGCGGGCCGCCGCGGGCTTTAGGAACCTTTGTTGCGGCGCGGAATTTCCGGATTGTGCTTCATTGGGGAAGCGCACTGGAATTCAAAAACAATGGTTGCCGTAGACCATTTCGGCCGGCGGGCCTAGCGAATGCGGATCCTGTTCGCGACGCCCGAAGTATCAGACTTCATACAAGTTGGCGGCCTTGCCGCAGTGTCAGCGGCTCTGCCGCGCGCTTTACGCGATTTTGCTGACGTGCGCGTCATCATTCCCGGCTATCCGGCCGTCCTGCGCGGTTTGCAGGATCGCAAGACCGTGGGCCGATGCCAGGCCTTCGCGTCACTCCCGGCCTTTGAAATCGCCCTTGGGCACACCGCGGACGGTTTGACCTATTACGTCGTTCGCTGCCCGGAGCTGTACGAACGCGAGGGGACGCCCTATGCCGACGGCCGCGGGGCCGACTGGGGCGACAACAATGTCAGGTTCGCCACCTTCTCCTACGCCGCCGCACAGCTGGCCAGAGGACTGGTCGACAAGGATTGGGCCGCCGACCTGGTGCATGCCAATGACTGGCAATGCGCGCTGATCCCTGGCTACCTCGAATGGCACTACGCCAAAATTCCTACGGTCTTCACAATCCAATTTGGCCTATCAAGGTGTTTTCGACCGCAGTTCGCTCGCACCCCTGGGTATTCCGGAGGCGAGCTTCAACATCGACGGGGTCGAATTCTACAACCGGCTGTCCTTCATCAAGGCCGGGCTCGTCTATGCCTCGCACCTGACCACGGTCAGCCAGACCTACGCGCGGGAAATTACCACTGCGGAGTTCGGCTGCGGTCTTGAAGGGCTGCTGCAGCAGCGGGCCGATCGTAATCAACTGTCAGGCATCCTGAACGGCATCGACGAGAGTTGGGACCCGCGGACTTGCTCTTCGCTGCTTCAGCCGTTCGGCGCCGGTGAATGGGTCGAGCGTTCTCTGAATGCCGACGATGTCAGGGACCAGTTCGATCTGGCCGTCTCCCGAGGGCCCTTGTTCGCGCTAGTTGCCCGCCTGGTTCATCAAAAGGGTGTCGACCTCGTGATCGACAGCGCGCAGGCGATCGTCGATGACGGCGGGCAGATCGTCGTCACCGGCAAGGGCGAGCCGCGGTTCGAGGAGGCTCTGCTCCAGGCTCAGGCCCGGGCGCCGCGATCCATCGCCGTCAAGATCGGATTCGATGACGCCGAGGCGCGCAAGATCTTTGCGGGCAGCGACTTCACGCTGATGCCGTCGCGCTTCGAGCCCTGCGGACTGAGCCAGATGTATGCCCAACGCTTCGGCTCGCTCCCGATCGGTCATCGCACCGGGGGTCTTGCCGAAACTATCGTTGACGGCGAGACAGGATTCTTATTCGACGGGGTATCGGCTCCCGGATTCCTGGGAAGTCTTTGCAGAGCCTTCTCGACCTTCGGGATGAAGGATCGTCTCGACCACATGCGCAGGGCCGCCATGGCGCAGGCATTCAGTTGGAATCAGTCGGCGAGATCCTACGCCGCGCTCTACAGGTCGTCGATCTAGGCAGGCATTGGGTACGGACATGAAGATCGCGCAAATCGCTCCGCTTGCGGAGAGCTGCCCTCCACGGCTTTACGGCGGCACCGAACGGATTGTCTCATATTTGACCGAAGAGTTGGTGCGGCAGGGCCACGACGTCACGCTGTTCGCGAGTGGAGATTCGATCACGTCGGCGGAGTTGGTGCTATGTTCGAAGATGGCCCTGCGTCTCGATCCGTCGGTAAAGGACATGACGCCGCATCACGTCATGATGCTGGACCGGGTCGCACGGCGTGCGGAGGAGTTTGACGTACTCCATTTTCACATCGACCATCTGCACTATCCCCTGATGCGGCCCCATTCGGACCGGATTGTCACGACATTGCACGGACGGCTCGATCTTCCCGATCTGATGCCCTTCTATTCCGCCTTCCCCGAACCGCCGGTGGTCTCGATTTCGGACGCGCAGCGCCGCCCGATGCCGCCGGTCAACTGGCTTGGGACCGTGCTTCACGGCTTGCCTGAGAACGTGCTGCCTTATCGGCAAGCGCCTTCCGCAGATTATTTTGCGTTCCTTGGTCGCATCTCGCCGGAGAAGGGCCCGGATAAGGCGATCGAGATCGCCGCCAGAACCGGAGTCCCGCTGAAGATCGCTGCAAAGGTCGACGCTGCCGATCAGCGCTATTGGGATCAGGTCATCGCGCCGATGGTCGCGGCGTATCCTAATGTCGAATTCATCGGCGAGATCAATGAGTTTCAGAAGGCCGATTTTCTCGGCAATGCGCGCGCCCTGCTCTTTCCAATCTGCTGGCCGGAGCCATTCGGCCTGGTCATGATAGAAGCCATGGCCTGTGGGACGCCGGTGATCGCCCTCGCTCATGGTTCCGTGCCCGAGGTCATCGACCACGGCGTGAGCGGATTTGTCGTGAACTCCGTCGACGAGGCCGTCGCGGCGGCAGGGTCTGTCGGCATGCTGGAGCGGCTGACGATCCGGAAGCGGTTCGAACAACGCTTTACGGTCGAGCGGATGGCAAAGGATTATCTGGCCGTTTATGGCCGGCTGCCGGCGCTTCAGCAAGCACCGCGGCTCGATGTCCTCACCATCCCTGGAGCTGAAGATGCGATCCTTTTTCCGGTACCGTCTGTTGGCGTGGAAATCGGCGCGGCAAACGCCGGCTGACGCCTTCTTGCCAGACACTGGAACGGAATAGTCGAGCTGTGGTTACGACCTCATACAGGAGTTGCCGCAATGCGCCGCTCGACACCAAAGCCAATCCGCAACAAGCTCGACCTCTCAGATCGCGTTCAGATGCGCCTCGTCAGAAAACGTCTTCGCCTGTCCGATGCCGAGTTGGTCGCGATCGCTGAGCGGATCGGCAACTCAATCTCCGCGATCAGCAAGGAGGTCGCCAAGCATCGCGCCAGCGCGATTCCCGAGCCGGCCGCCCTGCCCCCCGCGGCGGTGATCGCGTTGGCAGCGACAGCCGAGCCGGCTACCGAAATAGATGCCGCCGCGCCGACATCGTGACCTGACTTTCACTGGGGGGCTGACATGAAACGAAAGACGCAACCGGACGACGCCCTGATCCGGGCAGCCTCCAGCCTCCGTCGTTCTAGGATCACTGAGGGCAGGCCATTTCCACTCGGCGCCACCTGGGACGGGCTCGGCGTCAATTTCGCGCTGTTTTCGGCGCACGCCACCAAGGTCGAGCTCTGCCTCTTCGACGACGACGGTGAAACTGAGCTCGAGCGGGTCGAGCTTCCTGAATACACCGACGAGGTCTGGCACGGCTATCTGCCGTCGGCCCGCCCCGGGACCGTCTATGGCTATCGCGTTCATGGTCCCTATGAACCCGATGCGGGGCATCGGTTCAATCCCAACAAGCTGGTGCTCGATCCTTATGCCAAGCAACTGATAGGCCAGTTGCGGTGGGGGCCAGAGCTGTTCGGTTATCAGCTCGACCATGCCGACAAGGACCTCTCCTTCGACGAGCGCGATAGTGCGTCGTTGATGCAAAAGTGCCGGGTCATTGACCCCGCCTTCACCTGGGGTGCGGCACGCAAGCCGGAGACGCCGTGGGAGCGGACGATCGTTTACGAGATGCACGTCAAAGGCTGTACTCAAATGCATCCGCTGGTGCCCGAGGCCGACCGCGGCACCTTCTCGGGCCTGGCCCATTCGGAGATCCCCGCCTATTTGCGCTCGCTCGGCATCACCAGCGCGGAGCTGCTACCGATCCATGCCTTCGTCGATGACAGCTATCTGGTCGAGAAGGGTCTGCGCAATTACTGGGGCTACAATTCGATTGCCTTCTTCGCCCCCGAGCCGCGTTACCTGAAGACGCCCTTCGCGAATGAATTCAAGGCCATGGTCAACCAATTCCATGCCCATGGCGTCGAGGTCATTCTCGACGTCGTCTACAATCACACGGCGGAAGGCAACGAGCTCGGCCCGACACTGTCGTTCAAGGGCATCGATAACGCCAGCTATTATCGCCTGCTGCCGGACAAGCCGCGCTATTACATCAACGACACCGGGACCGGCAATACGGTGAACCTCTCGCATCCGCGCGTACTTCAGCTGGTCGCGGACTCCCTGCGCTACTGGGCGACCGAGATGCGCGTCGACGGCTTCCGTTTCGACCTTGCCACCATCCTTGCACGCGAACCCTATGGCTTTGACGAAGGCGGCGGCTTCCTCGATGCCTGCCGGCAGGATCCCGTTCTCTCCAGCGTCAAGCTGATCGCAGAGCCATGGGATATCGGGCCCGGCGGCTATCAGGTCGGCCAATTCCCACCGGGATGGGCCGAGTGGAACGACAAGTTCAGGGATACCGCGCGCGCCTTCTGGAAGGGCGATCCGGGCACCCTCGCCGACTTTGCCAAACGCGTGTCAGGCTCGGGCGATCTATTCAACAAACGCGGGCGCCGGCCGTGGGCTGGCGTCAACTTTGTCACCGCCCACGACGGATTCAATCTCAACGATCTCGTCTCGTACAACGACAAGCACAACGAGGCGAACGGTGAAGACAACCGCGATGGTCATAGCAACAACCACTCCTGGAACTGCGGTGTCGAAGGGCCGACGGACGATCCCGAGATCTCGTCACTGCGGGAGCGCCAGAAGCGCAACCTGCTCGCGACCATGCTTCTGTCCCACGGAACACCAATGCTGCTCGCCGGCGACGAGTTCGGCCACACCCAGAGTGGCAACAACAATGCCTACGCCCAGGACAACGAAACCACATGGCTCAACTGGATGGGCATCCCCACGAACGGGCGCAATCTGCGTGAATTCACGCGCAAGCTGATCGCCACGCGCAAGGCTTTCCCCATCTTGTACCGCAGTCGGTTTTTGGTCGGCTCTCACAACGAGGAGCTGGACGTGAAGGACGTGGCGTGGCTGTCGCCGTCAGGTGAGGAGATGGCCACCGAGCAATGGCAGGACGGCAACGCCAAATGCTTCGGGATGCTGCTTGACGGGCGCGCCCAGGAAACCGGGATCAGGCGCCGCGGCTCGGACGCGACCATGTTGCTGGTTTACAACGCCCATCATGACGTCGTGAACTTCACTTTGCCCGAGGTCGCCGACGGGCGTAGCTGGCTGGGATTGATCGACACCAATCAGCCAAACGCGCCGATGGCGGAGTTCCCGTTTGGGCATGCCTACGCGGTCACCGGACGGTCGCTGCTGGTGTTCGGGCTTGCAAACGACACTATCGCCACAAGTCGGCTGCGACAGGGTCTCGGCGCCCTGCTGGACATCGCCGACACGCCGCTCTCCGGCTAAGGAGGCGCTGCTGAGGCTGTCGGGTGGAGCTGGCCCGCCTCGACCTGCAATGTGGGGGCGAGATTCAGGTTGTCGCACGCAGCAGAAAGGCGACCCGCCTAGGCGGGCCGCCATCCCACTTACCGTATATTGTTGCCGTAGAGTTGGCGCTCCCTGCGCACTTCGTCCGCGCCGTAAGGCTGGGCGGACGGGTCGTAATTTTTCCACCCTGCCTTCTGCCAGGCCGCGCTGCGGTCGCGGAGGTTGATAGCGGATTGGTTCAGGATCGCTTCGTAGCGCGCTCGATCAGAATCGGGCACGCGCGCCGAGACCAACGTGCCGCCTCGCCTCACACCTTCTGCATAGAGCGGCGCCTCCTCGTCGGATACACCAGCCTGCGTCAACGCACCGACGACGCCGCCCGTAGCGCCGCCAGCAGCGGCACCAAGAGCAGTCGACGCGAGCCAGCCCGCCGCGACGACCGGGCCCAGGCCCGGGATCGCTAATAGCCCAAGACCTGCGAGCAAGCCTGCGGCGCCGCCGAGTCCCGCGCCGACACCCGCGCCGGTCGCCGCACCTTCGGCGCGATCATCGACACCATCGCGATCTCGATCAATCTTCTTGTCGGTGCTATACCAGTTGTCCGAGTTATTGGCGACGATGCTCAAATCCGAATGCGGCACGCCCGCCGCTTCCAGACTTGTCACGGCGCGTTGCGCATCGGAATAATTGTCGTACAGACGGGAAATCGTAACGGTCATCATAATTCTCCTGTGTTCGTTTTTGGGCGATCGTTACTTGGCCGCGTTCACGTTACCCTGGAAGTCCAGGCTGACATCGGTCGTGGCACCGGCCTTGCTGGCCTTCCCGCGCCACACGCCGTTGTCGTCTTTTTTCAAGGAGGTGACGTTGGTGTAGCCTGCGTCCTCGATCTTCGATTTGGCTTGCCCCTCGGTGAAGCTGTTGGCGCCTGAGACCGGCTTGTTGGAATTGTTCTGGCCGGAGCTGTTGACCGCACTATTATTTGGCCGATCGGTTGCAGGCGGATTTTGTGCAAACGACGGACCTGCCAGAAGCGAAGCAGCCGTCAGCAACAGAAGAAATTTGTTGTTCATGTCGTCCTCCTAAGTGGACCGGCACAACCTGCCCGGAGGCACGAAGTTCCAACTTTTCCCGGTCCATAGGCAAGGTCGACCGCGCAGGAGCTAAGAGCCTCAGAGCGAATGCCTCCCGCACTCAGATTGAGGTCCCAGCATGTCGCCTCGTCGCCAGGATCGGCTACGAGCGTTAGGACGCCTGAACGTGTGCGCGCTTTTTCTCTACTTCCTCGGCGTCCTTCTTGTCGACTTCCATCAGGTCGTCATTGGCATCCCCGACTGCCTTCAGAAGTTCATCAAGCTTGGCATGAATAGCCTGAGTATCGCGATGCTCAGCGCGCTGGATGAGGAGCGTCATTCCCCAAGTCGCAAGCGTGGCGAACGAATGCCACTCCAATCCATTGCCGAACACCAGCCAGCACGTCGCATAGGCCAGGAAACAATGAACGCCGCTGGCCGCGACGTCGCAACGCCGATTTTGGTAAGCCAGCCTTTGAGATCCGCGGAGGACATCTCAGCCAACGTGAGCCTATACAAGCCGTTCCACGATCGATGGGCGTGCGACAATGCACCCTTGCCGACCGCCGGTCTTTGGAACCTGTCGACCCATTGCGGTTTGGCAAGGACACGAACGGAGCGTAAAAATGGCGGGCTTAAGTGAAGAAGACATTTTCAACAGGGCGTATCATCTTTGGAAGCAAGCCGGCGAACCTGCAGGGGCGATGGACACCCTCTGGTACCAGGCGGAAGCCGAGTTGTTGGCCGAGCGAGCCGAACAGGGTGAGGTCCCCCCGGGGATGACGGACAATCTGCCCGTGTAATGACCGGCTCTCGAACCCCGGCCGGAGGTATCTCGCGCCCCCGCCGCTGACCTTGCGGGGCGTCCGCTTAGGAACCATCGCGCGATTGCGGCGTCGCTTTTTCTTTTAGTGAGGACGCGGTGCACGGCTCGAAGTTCAGGCGCCAAGCGAACCTGCCGCATGCGGTCGTCGGCGTCGATTGTCATGACCAAGACGGGCAACTTGTTGCTCGCCAGCTTGCTGAAGAGACGCCCGTAGCCTTGGCGTACAACGGAACGACGTTTGCCGTTGTGATGGCGACGCCCGCCGATCTTACCGATCTCGCCCTTGGGTTCAGCCTGACGGAAGGAATTATTGCCGCACCTTCGGAGATAGAAAACCTCGACGTTGTTCGGCACGAAGACGGCGTGGAGCTACGGATGTGGATCACATCCGACCGAAGCGATCGCCTCATGGCGCGGCGGCGGCGCCTGGTCGGTCCGACCGGCTGCGGCCTTTGCGGGATCGAAAGCCTGGCCGACGCTTGTCCGCCCGTCCCCTCCACTACAACCGATCTGTCGCTGACCGCCGAGGACATTTCGTCTGCCATGCACGCGCTGACAGCGGCGCAAGACATCAACCGTGCGACCCGGGCAACGCATGCAGCTGGCCTTTACCAGCCCTGTACAGGACAGTTGCTGCTGCGCGAAGACGTCGGCCGTCATAACGCTCTCGATAAGCTCGCGGGAGCTATGGCCGCAGAGGGCGTCGACGGGTCGTCGGGTGCGCTGGTTCTCACCAGCCGCGTGTCGATCGAACTGGTGCAAAAGGCCGCGGCCATTGGCATAGGCATTCTGATCGCCGTCTCTGCCCCGACTGCGCTCGCGGTCAGAACGGCGATCGTCTCAGGGATGACGCTGATCGGCATCGCACGTGGTAGCGATTTCCAAATCTTCAGCGAACCCGGGCGCATCAGGTGAGGCTTCAACCCCCAGGAACCAAGCAGAAGCCCGCCCATTGATAGTTCCCTTGAGTTGACGGCCAGATGAAGCGAATGACCAGCATTCTCCTCGCAGTTGCGACGGCCTTGGCGGGCTGCCAGCGGGAGCAGCGGCAGTTGCGCCTCGACCCGCCGACCGCCGATGCTCTCGACAGGATCGCATTGATGCCGAACGGCATCGCGGGCGCGCCTCCACAGGTCTATTTCGCGCTGGGCCAGCCGTATGAGGTCAACGCCTACAATCTGGGCCAAGGCAAGCGGCTGTATGCATGGTTCGGATGCAAAAGCTGTCATGGCGATGGTCAAGGTGGGAGCGGGCCGGGCTTCCTTGATGGCTGGTGGTATTACGGTCCCGAGATGGTCTCCATCTTCGCCTCGATCCGGGATGGGCGGCCGCACGGCATGCCATCGTTCCGCGACAAGATGACAACCGATCAGATCTGGCAGCTTGCGGGCTATGTGCAAACCATCGGCTCTTATGAAGGCAAGACCGCCGCGCCGAGCCGCAACGACGAGAAGCAGACGCGACCTGCCGAAAATCGCGCACCCGCCAAATTGCTATTCGATCAGGGCCCCTCCCCGGTCCATTTGGATCAGGGACCGACGCCGTGATCCGCGCGCTGAGCAATATCTGTTTGAGCGCGATGCTTGCCGTGCCGCTGGCCGCTTGCGGCAGCAATTGGCAATCCGCGCTCGACGTCCACGGCACCTCGGCGATCAGCCTGAAGCATCTTATCCTTCTGATCGTTGCAGTCTGCTCAGTGGTCTGGATGCTGGTGATGGTCGCGCTGATCTGGGCTTTGTGGCACCGGCGGGAAGGCCGGCCCACATCACCTGAGCCCGGCCGCGAACGACGCATGACCCTCGCGGTCACCGGCGGCGTCATCGCCACCACCGCCATAATCGGCACCTTAACCACAATGAGCTTCTTTGCCACGCGGAACCTCAGCGTTGCCGGGCAAGACGATCTGACGATCCGGGTGCGCGGCCTGCAATGGTGGTGGGGTCTCGAATATATCGGCCCCGACCCGGCCCGACGATTTGAGACCGCCAACGAGATCCACATTCCAGTTGGCCGCAGCGTGCACTTCAAGCTCGAGGGCCTCGACGTGATCCATTCGTTCTGGGTCCCGAGCCTCGCCGGCAAGCAGGATCTGATCCCCGGCCGCTCCAATGAGCTTACGATCCGGGCGGAGCAGCCTGGCGTGTACCGTGGTCAGTGTGCAGAATATTGCGGTATGCAGCACGCGCACATGGCGCTGCTGGTGATTGCGGAGTCGCAGGACGATTTCGATAAATGGAGCAACGCGCAACGGCAGGCGGCGCCCCTGCCTGCCGGGGAGGAAGCAGCCGCAGGGATGCAGACCTTCCTGACAAAACCGTGCGCGGCCTGCCACACCATCCGCGGCACCACGGCCGTCGGCACCACGGGGCCTGACCTCACCCATGTCGGCAGCCGCCGGACCATCGCGGCGGGGCTGTTTGAAACAACGCGCGGCTCGCTCGCAGCCTGGATCGCCGATCCACAGACCATCAAGCCGGGCAACAACATGCCGATGGTGCCGCTCACACCGGACGAGTTGCGCGGAGTCTCTGCTTATCTGGCGAGCCTGAAATGAACAGCCCCGCCAAAGCGTCCGACATGCGCGACATCGACATCCAAGGCCCGCGCCTGACAGAGGCGCTGACGGAGACATGGAAGACGCAGCCCGGCGCTTGGGGCGCGCTCACCACCGTCGATCACAAAATCATCGGGCGCCGCTACATCTTCACGGCTTTTGTCTTCCTGGCGCTCGGAGGCGTCCTTGCCGCGCTGATGCGCATTCAACTCGCGCAGCCTGAAGCCCGTTTGCTTGGTCCCGACCGCTACAATCAGATTTTCACCATGCACGGCGCCAACATGATGTTCCTGTTCGCCGTGCCTGTGATGGAGGCCGTGGCAGTCTATCTGGTGCCACTGATGGTCGGCACCCGCAACATCGCCTTCCCTCGCCTCAATGCATTCTCCTACTGGATTTATCTTGCCGGGGGCGCGCTGCTCTGGATTGCCTTCGCGCTCGACATGGGACCCGACGTCGGCTGGTTCGCCTATGTGCCGCTATCCGGGCCGCAATATGCCGCCGGCAAGCGCGCCGATATCTGGGCCCAGATGATCACCTTCACTGAGCTCTCCGCGCTCGCTGTCGCCGTCGAGCTGGTCGTCACTATCTTCAAGCAGCGGGCGCCGGGCATGACGCTCGACCGTATCCCCGTGTTCGTCTGGGCGATGCTGGTAACGTCGTTTCTGATCATTATGGCGATGCCGGCGATCATGGTCGCGAGCACCAGTCTGATCCTCGACCGCCTGGTCGGCACGCATTTCTTCAATCCGGCCGAGGGGGGCGACGTGCTGCTCTGGCAGCATCTGTTCTGGTTCTTCGGCCATCCGGAGGTCTACATCATCTTCCTCCCGGCGGCCGGGATGGTCTCGACCATGATCGAGCCCTTCGCACGGCGGCCTGTCTTCGGCTATCTCGGCCTTGTCATGGCGCTGATTGCCACCGGCATCCTCGCCTTCGGCCTGTGGGTGCACCACATGTTCGTGACGGGCCTGCCACGGTTAGGAGAGAGCTTCTTCACGGCGTCCAGCATGGCCATCGCAATCCCCGCCGGAGTTCAGATCTTCTGCTGGATGGCTACGCTGTGGGACGGCAGACCGGTGTTCAAGACGCCCCTCCTCTTCATCATCGGTTTCTTCGTCACGTTCGTCATCGGTGGCCTGACCGGCGTGATGGTCGCCTCCGTCCCGTTCGACACCCAGGTGCACGACACATATTTCGTCGTCGCGCATTTCCATTATGTGCTGGTCGGCGGCGCCGTTTTCCCGCTGCTTGGCGCCATCCACTACTGGTTTCCGAAGTTGACCGGACGGATGATGAGCGAGACGCTCGGGCAATGGTCCTTCTGGCTGATCATCACAGGCTTCAACGCCACCTTCTTTCCGATGCATATCCTCGGGCTGGAGGGCATGCCGCGGCGCATCTACACCTATCAGCCCGACCTGCCGTGGCACGCCCTCAATGTGTTCGCCAGCCTCAGCTCGATTGTGCTCACCGCCGGGTTCTTGGTGTTCTTCATTAATGTCATTCAAAGCGCGCGCGCAGGCGAAGTCGCGCCTGACAATCCTTGGAATGCACCTACTCTTGAGTGGGCCACGACATCGCCTCCCCCCAGTTACAATTTTGCGATGATCCCCGTTGTCAATAGCTTGCACCCTCTGTGGGATAGTCGCGACACGCTTGCTGTTGCCAAGGGCCTGCGTACCGATCGGCGCGAACTTGTTGTGACGTCGTTGAATACTGCCGAGCCGCAGGCGCGCGAGGCATCGCCACGGAATTCGATCTGGCCACTTTTGACGGCAATCGCGACCAGCATCATGCTGATCTGGTCGATATTCACGCCCTGGGCGGTGGTATGGGGCTCAATCCCGATCGCGATCGCGCTGATCGGCTGGTTCTGGCCCAAGGGCACCCCGGAGGACGAGGCATGAGGGAAAGGATCGTGCTCGATCTCGGCAAGTTGCCGTTACATGGGATGGGAACGCAGAGCGCCACCTGGTGGGGCACGCTCGCCTTCATGCTGATCGAGGGGACCGGCTTTGCCTTGGCGATCGCTGTCTACCTTTATCTAATGAGCCTGGCGACCACTTGGCCGATCGACGCTCCTCCACCCGACCTGCTTCCCGGTACGCTGGTGGCGCTCATTCTGCTCGTCAGCCTGGTACCCAACATCCTGATCTCGCGCTGGGCAGCGCAGGAGGATCTGCGCAAAGTCAGGATCGGTCTGATTGTCATGTCAATCCTCGGGATCGCGCCTCTGATCGTGCGAATCTTCGAATTTCCTGCGCTCCGGATTAGCTGGGACACGAATGCCTACGGTTCGGTGGTCTGGATACTGCTCGGCCTCCACACCACGCACATCATCACAGATCTCGCCGATACTCTGGTCCTCGGCGTGCTGATGTTCACGCGCCATGGTCAAAACAGGCGCCGCTTCGGCGATGTGCAGGATAACGCAATGTATTGGAACTTTGTCGTTGCGGCCTGGCTTCCGATCTATGGCTGCATCTATTGGTTGGCACGGCTATGAGCGCATCGAAATTCCGAACTCATCTGACGATCTGGGCCGGCCTATGGTTTGCCTCGATGATCTGGGCGGTCAACATGCAGCTCGGACAAATCGTGCCGGATGCCGATTGTCGATCGCCGCTGCACATCTCTGCCATCACCTCCCTCGCGGGCGCGGCGCTAACGGCTCTGTCGGGCGTCGCGTCGTGGTCTGGCGCAGCAAGTCCGGCTGTCGCAAACGCGCCGGCTCACACGATCGAATTCGCGCGAGCGGTCAGCGCCCTTTCCGCCGGCCTCTTCACGTTCGCTCTCGCGATGCAAGGTGTTGCCTCTCTGGTGTTGACGGGATGCGAAAGATAGCAGCAATCACAATTGGCTTGCTGGCGAGTGGCGCGGCTCACGCCCACGAGCTGCCCCCGGATGTGAGCGGCGCGCATTGGACGTTCGATCCATGGATCGTCATCCCCCTCATCACCTTTGGCCTGATGTACGGTATCGGCGCGCTTGTGCTTTGGCGGCGGCGGGCTCACCGTCCCGCCGCTTTCATATGGCAAGTCGTTGCCTGTAGCACGGGCTGGTTCTCGCTGATCGCGGCGCTTGTGGCGCCACTGCACTGGCTTGGCGAACGGCTGCTCAGCTTTCACATGATCGAGCACGAGATCCTGATGGCCGTATCCGCACCATTGCTCGTGATCGCGCGACCAGTTGGAACGCTATTGTGGTCGCTGCCCCGCCGCGCTCGCTTGTGGATCGGCCGCTGGATGCGGCTGCCTGCCACCGACGCCGTGTGGGGCGTTTTCAGCGCCGGTCGCACCGCCACCATCCTGCACGGAATGGCGATCTGGGGCTGGCACGCGCCGCTCCTGTTCGATGCAGCCGTTTCGAACCTCGTCCTGCATCGGCTGCAGCATCTCAGCTTCTTCCTGACGGCCGTCCTGTTCTGGTGGTCCGTGTTCAGGCGCAGCGAAACCGGCACCGCCGCCTGGCATGTCTTCATCACCATGCTGCATACCAGCGTCCTCGGAGCTTTGATGGCACTTGCGCCGCACCTGCTCTACCGGGAACAACAGGAGGCCGCAGCGGCCTGGGGGCTAACCCCGCTGGAAGATCAGCAGCTGGCCGGGATCATCATGTGGGTGCCGGCGGGGACGATCTATGCCGGCGCGGCTCTTGCCCTGATTGCGCTTTGGATCATGCGAGCCGCCAAACAGCCGGAGCGGGCCGATGCCCTTCACGCACAGTAATGGATCCATCTTCCTGGTCATCGCGGCCGGAGCGCTGACCGCCTCGGCCGTCGTGGGAGGTGTCGCCCAAGGTTACCTCAAGCAGACCGAGACCACTGCTCGGGCCATGACCGCGGGCGATCCAGCGCGGGCACCTGCCCTGATCCGCCGCTATGGCTGCGCCGGCTGTCATACGATCTCCGGTATCCCCGGCGGCGACGGTCAGGTCGGAAGCTCCCTGGCCGATATCCGGCAACGCGTCTATATCGCAGGCGTGATGACCAACACACCCGACAATCTGATACGATGGCTTGTGACGCCCCAGACATTCTCTCCGAGGTCAGCAATGCCGGCCACAGGGATCAGCGAGGCGGAGGCGCGCGAGGTCGCGGCCTATCTCTATGCGCATTGATGGTCAGGGACGAGGCGTCGGCCGGGGCGGCAGCGACTTCAAATACACGGCGATTGCCTTGCGATCGCTTTCCGGCAACATCGCCGTGTTCGTGACGACATCAGCCATCGACGAACCCACGCGGCCATGATCGGGCGTATTTCCGGTCTGCAACATCTCTGCCACCTGCTGCTCCGTCCAGTCACCGATACATGCCGGCGTGATGTTGGGATAGAAACCGGTGCCTTCCGGATCTTGCCCACCGGCATAACGGGTCTTTGATTTAATGCCGCCGAACAGATCGCGGGATGAATGGCATTCCGCGCAGTGAGCCATTGCCTCGCTCAGATACCGCCCCCGATTCCAGGGCTCATCATGATCGGGATCCGCCACGATCGGCCCAGGTTTGAAGTAGAGAAGCTTCCAGAACCCGACAAAGCGGCGAATGCTGAAAACGAGATTGAGATCGTGATCGGGCGCACGCCCCTTCACGGTGGGAAGCGTGCGCAGATAAGCCGTGAGATCCTGAACGTCTTCGGGGCGCATGTGTGCAAAGCTCGAATACGGAAACACGGGATAGTAGTGGCGACCGTCCGGAGACACACCGCGCAGCAGCGCGTTGGCGAGATCCTTCGCAGTCCAGCTGCCGATGCCGTCTACCAAATCCGTTGAGATATTGGGTGCGCGAAACGTACCGAAGGGCGAGGCCAGCGCCAGCCCGCCGCCGAGATGCAGCCGATCAGTTTGTCCCGGCGAGGCATGGCAGGAGGCGCAATCGCCAGCCGCAAAAACAATCGCCCCTCGTGCCGCGTCGCCGGCGGTGTCAGAGACGTCGCCCACCTCTGCCGAAGTGAACCGCGCGGGCGAGGTCAAAAACCAGATCACTGCAGCGGCGGCCACGATCGTGGAGACTGCTGAGATCACCCAAAGGCATCTGCGCATTTTTCTCCTCTGTCGCCGCCGACGCCAAGTCCGTCGTGGTCAGATCACCAGTGTCGATAATGGCGATAGTAGCGACGATGACCGTAGTAAGGTCGGCCGTAAGCATAGCCGGGGCCATAGGCGTAAGCGGGGCCATAAGCATAGCCCGGCCCGTAGCCAGGGCCATATCCGTAAGGACCATATGCGCCGTAAGCTCCTGCCGCGAGTGCTCCGGCAGCGATCCCGAAGCCGATGCCCGGGCCGCCCCATCCGCCGCCGCGCCAATGTGCGTCGGCGGGGGCGGCAGCGACTGTTACCATCACGGCGACAGCGGCTCCAAGTAATCCGATCTTTTTCATCTTAAACTCCGATCACCACGTCGATGACGGTTCAATTCGGAAGGACCGTCGAAGTTTCTATTCACCTACGAAGCTATTGGCAGGCTCGGGGCCTTCGACGACACGAAAGACATTGGCGCGTTCAGCCCGTCGAGATCGGAATCTCCTCGCCCTCGATGATTTCCGGAATCGTATCCTTGAACAGACGCACAGGAACGGACTTTGCCGCGGGCACCTTGCTTCCTTCGGCATAATGCCACAGCGGGATCAAGCCATTGCATTCCGGGTAGTAGCCGGCGAGGCTCTTTCGGGGGATATCGTACGGCACGACCTGAAGTTCGCTAAGGCTCCGTTCAACACCATCGCCCGCTTCGGTGACCAACGTGACGGTATCCCCAGACTTCAGCCCGTCGTCCTTCATATCCGCCGGGTTCATCAAGACCACATACCGACTGCCCCGGATGCCTCGAAATCGATCGTCTTCCGTGTAGATCGTCGTGTTGAACTGGCCATCGGCACGCATCGTCATTAGCTCATAGATGCCGCCGCCTTCGCGTGGCGGCGCAAACGCAGCCTTCGGCACGGTGAAATTCGCCTTGCCATTGGGCGTCTTCCACTTGCGCTCCCGGGCGGGCAGCGGCCGCGGGAAGCCACCGGGTTCGAACATGCGCTCGTTGAAATCCCTGAATTGATCGGGATAGGTGCGT
Source organism: Bradyrhizobium sp. CCGUVB14 (assembly GCF_024199935.1). Lineage (NCBI taxonomy): Bacteria > Pseudomonadati > Pseudomonadota > Alphaproteobacteria > Hyphomicrobiales > Nitrobacteraceae > Bradyrhizobium > Bradyrhizobium sp. CCGUVB14. The sequence continues at coordinate 3,193,885 of NZ_JANADS010000001.1, read as the reverse complement.
TCGATAGCGTCCCGCACCTGCGCGTAATCCGAGACCCAGGCATCCCAGTTGACCGCCGGATTAGGCTCAAGCGTCGCCTTGGCCAACGCGGCGACGATCGCCGGCTCTGACAAGAGATTGTCAACCACAGGCCGACGCTGGCCGCGCGATCCATGGATGCAGGTCGTCGAATCCTCCATGGACACGGCCTGCGGGCCGCCTGCCTGCTGGTCGATCTCGATCCGGCCGAGGCAAGGCAGCAGATATGTCACCTCGGCTGGGACAATGTGGCTGCGATTGAGTTTCGTCGCAATCTGGACAGACAGACGCAGACCAGACCATGCGGGCTCCATCAGCGATCGCTCCGGGATTGCGCGCACAAAATTGCCGCCAAGGCTGACGAAACCGCGCACATCTCCTTTCAAAATGCCCTCGCAAGCGTCCACGGTCGACATGCCATCCCATCGCGGCGGTTCGAAGCCATAGAGTTCCTCGAGCTTGTCGAGCGGCACCAGTTTGGTCTTTTCGGAGATACCGACAGTGCGCTGGCCCTGTACGTTGGAATGCCCGCGGATCGGCGAAATCCCCGCGCCGGGCTTGCCGATATTGCCGCGCAGCAGCAGCAAATTAACGATCATCTTGGCGGTTTCGACGCCGTGCTTATGCTGGGTAATGCCCATGCCGTAATTGGCGATGACGGCATTGGCCGCCATATAGGTATTTGCTGCGTCGAGTATGGCGGTTCGCGAAAGCCCGGATGCCTTTTCGATCTGGTCCCACTCTTGGGCGCGACAGAAAGCGGCAAAATCGTCGAAGCCGGCCGTATGCTGTTCGACGAAGCCGACATCGACCACGCGGGGCCCGCCGTTCGTTTGCGCGAGATCATCCGACTCGATGATCCACTTGCAAATGCCGGCGATAGCTGCGGCATCACCCCCAACTCGTACCTGATAATACTGCGAGCTGATGCGCGTGCCACCGGCGATCATCTGGACGGGACTTTGCGGATTGACGAACCGCTCCAACCCCCGCTCCCGAAGCGGGTTGAATGTCACGATCGGCACGCCGCGCTGGGCTGCTTCCTGAAGCGGATGCAGCATGCGCGGCGCGTTCGTTGTGGTATTGTGACCGAAGAAGAAGATGCAATCAGTCTCGTCGAAGTCCTTCAACAGCACTGTCCCAACGGGGACGCCGATCACTTCCGGCAACGCCACTGATGTTGTTTCGTGGCACATGTTCGAGCTGTCAGGAAAATTGTTGGTGCCGTACATCCGGCCGAAAAGCTGGTACATATAGCTTGCTTCGAGCGAGGCACGTCCCGACGTGTACATGATGACCGAGCGCGGATCGAGCGCATTCAATTCTGCGCCAATCGCCCGAAAGGCTTCACTCCAATCGACCGGCAGATATTTGTCGCTGGCGGGTTCGTAACGCATCGGCGTCGTCAGGCGCCCCTGCTCCTCCAGCTGGTGATCAGACCAGGTTCTCAGCTCCGTGAGCGTGTGCTCTGCGAAGAACTCCGGCGTGACAGTCTTGCCTGTTATCTCCCAGGCGGTCGCCTTGGCTCCGTTCTCGCAGAACTCGAATGGATGAGGGTGTGCCGGCTTGGCCCAGGAGCAGCTCACGCACATGAAGCCATCGGCCTTGTTTTGCTTGAGCAAGATCTCGCTGCCGAGAATGGCAACCTCTTCTTGCGTGAGGATGTGAGCGACTGCGCTGAGCGAGCCCCAACCACCGGCCGGAGCGTCGTAAACTTCAACCTTTGCCTTTTGCCGCATGCGGGCTCCTTAAGATTCAGCATGTTACGGGAAAACATGAGAGAACATCGACAGTTCCTCACAATCAGGAACATTGCTTGGGTAGGAGCGTCGATAGATCGTGGAGGCGTCATGCACGGCCCATTTGGCAACGCCGATTAGATTGGACGACGTTCGAATGGCACGCATTCTTGTCGGCACCTCGGGCTGGCACTACACATCCTGGCGAGGTCCGTTCTTTCCCCGAGGGGTCCGGATCAAAGACCAGCTCAGCTACTATGCCGATCAGTTCGACACCACGGAGCTGAACGGGGTGTTCTACCGCACGCCAACGCCGGAGGCAGTGACGGCATGGTGGCAGCAGACCGGCCGCGATTTTGTCTTTGCCTGGAAGGCGTCGAAGTTCATCACGCACTGGAAGCGTCTTTCGGATCGCTCCGAAAACAGCCTCGAGCTGCTAGAGGACCGCATTTCGCTGCTCCGCAGCAAAGCGGGGCCGATCCTGTTTCAGCTTCCGCCTCAGTTCGAGGTGGACGCAGAGCGGCTCGGCTCGTTTTTCAAGCTCCTGTCCAGTAAACGCCGCTATAGTTTCGAATTTCGCCACCCGAGTTGGTATCAGCCACGCATTCTCAGAATGCTGTCCGAGGAGAACATCTCACTCTGCTTGTCCGACCATCATGATGCGCCGGCGCCCTGGAAACGTACGGCAGACTTCGTTTATGTCCGCGGACATGGTCCGAGCGGGCGCTATCACGGCCACTACTCGCAAACAGCGCTCGCCCAATGGGCCGAGCGCCTCAAATCCTGGAAGCGGCAAGGCTGTGACGTCTACGTCTATTTCGACAACGACCAGAAGAGTGCCGCGCCGGCGGACGCGCAGGCTTTGAGAACGATTCTGCAGCGACCGGCCTAGGGACCTCCAGCGACCGAGCCCGCGATTACCATGACGAGGTCGTCGAGATCGATCTTGCCATGGACGATCAACTCGTCCGAACCATCGACCTTCAGCGATTGTGGTCGGTCTGCCGCCTGTCGCTTCAGCTCACCGATAATGGCTTCCTTGAGTTTTTCTTCCAGCATCGAGTATCCTTTCGAGCGTCAATTTGGCTTTTCTTGTCCGAGCGTACGCGCGAGATAGTGCGCCGTGCGGCTGAGCGGTTGATGCGCAACCTCCTCAGGCGTTCCTGCCGCGACGATCCGCCCGCCATCTTCACCGGCGCCCGGGCCGATATCGATCACCCAGTCGCTTGCGGCGACGACCGCCATGTCGTGCTCGACGACGATCACCGAGCTGCCGGACTCGACGAGACTGTCCAGTTGGACGATCAATTTCTCGACATCTGCTGGATGCAGGCCAGTCGTCGGTTCGTCCAGGACATAAATTGTCTGGGAGCGCTGAGTACGCTGTAGCTCGGTGGCGAGCTTGACGCGTTGCGCTTCGCCGCCGGACAGCTCTGTGGCAGGTTGACCAAGCCGGATGTAGCCGAGTCCGACCTGCCTCAAGACTTCGAGAGAGCGCGCGATGACGGGATCGTCAGCGAAGAATGCGTGGGCGGTCTCGACCGTCATTGCGAGCACATCGGCAATCGATTTTCCGTTCAGCCTGATGGCGAGCGTTTCACCATTGTAGCGCGAACCATGGCAGTCCGGGCACGGCGCATAGACGCTCGGCAGGAAGAGGAGCTCGACGCATACGAATCCCTCGCCCTGACATGTCGGGCATCGGCCTTTAGGCAGATTAAATGAGAAGCGACCGGCGTCGTAGCGATGCCGGCGCGCCTGTTTGGTTGCCGCAAAGAGTTTTCGGACATGGTCAAACAGCCCGGTGTAGGTCGCCAGGTTCGAGCGGGGCGTTCTACCGATCGGCTTTTGATCGACCACGACCAACCGCTTGAGACGTTCGAGCCCTTCGGTGATTTTTCCGCTGATGATTGCGACCGGTGCTCGCTCGAGATCTTCTTCGTCGGGCTCCTCCGATGGAGACGATTTTCCGAAATGTTGGCCCAGCGCGTCGACCAGAAATTGACTGGCCAAGCTGGATTTGCCGGATCCGGATACGCCGGTCACACTCGCCAGCACGCCTAGGGGCAAATCGATATCAAGATTTCGCAGGTTGTTTCGAGTGACGCCGCGCAGACGAAGCCAACCCTGAGGGGATCGTTCTCTCCGCTTCGGCGGAGAGCGCGATCCAAACAGATATTCTCGGGTGCGGGATCTCTCGACCTCGCTCAAGCCCTCGAGGGGACCACTGTAGATAATCTCGCCACCATGCGTTCCGGCATCCGGTCCGACATCGACGACCCAGTCGGCGTAACGAATGACATCCAGCTCGTGCTCGACCACGAACAATGAATTTCCGGCGGCCTTGAGCCGGTCGAGTGCACGGAGAAGAGCCTCGGTGTCGGCTGGGTGAAGCCCAGCTGAGGGCTCATCGAGCACGTAAACAACCCCAAAAAGATTGGACCGGATCTGCGTTGCAAGCCGGAGGCGCTGTAGTTCACCCGGCGACAGTGTTGGCGTGCTGCGCTCGAGCGTCAGGTAACCGAGCCCGAGATCTAGCAGTACGCCAAGCCGATCGACCAGATCCTGCGCGATCCGCTGCACGACCACGGCTCTTTCCGGATGAGCTTCGTGACCAACGCCCGCATTTGAGCAGTAGGGGCGCATCAGCTCAGCCAGCCGTTGCAGCGGGACCCGAGCGATGTCCGCGATATCCATGCCGTCGAATTTGACCGACAGCGCCCCGGGTTTCAGCCGCTTGCCCTGACACGCGGGACATTCGGTGCTCAGCATGAACCGGGAGACCCGCTTCTTCATCATCGCGCTCGTCGTGTTGGCGAAGGTCTCCATCACGTAGCGCCTGGCGCCGGTAAACGTGCCTTGGTAGCTCGGCTCTTCCTTGCGTTTCAACGCCGTGCGCACCTCGCTCGCGTCATATCCTGCGTAGACAGGGACGGTCGGCTGCTCGTCCGTGAACAGGATCCAGTTGCGCGCCTTCTTCGGCAACTCCCGCCAGGGCTTATCGATGTCGTAACCGAGCGTCGTCAGGATGTCGCGCAGGTTCTGGCCGTGCCACGCGGTGGGCCATGCTGCGATCGCCCGCTCCCGGATGGTCAACCTGTCGTCCGGCACCATCGAGTGCTCGGTCACGTCATAAATGCGACCGAGCCCATGGCACCGCGGACAGGCGCCCTCTGCCGAATTTGGCGAGAACGCTTCCGCGTAAAGCAGCTTCTGTGATCGCGGGTAATCGCCGGCGCGCGAGTAGAGCATGCGAAGAAGATTTGACAAGGTTGTCACGCTGCCAACGCTGGATCGCGTCGTCGGCGATCCCCTCTGCTGCTGCAACGCGACGGCCGGCGGCAGGCCCTCGATCTCGTCGACCTCCGGCACGGCCATCTGGTGAAACAGCCGTCGGGCATAAGGCGAGACGGATTCGAGATAGCGGCGCTGGGCTTCAGCATAAAGCGTACCGAACGCCAGAGACGACTTCCCGGAGCCTGACACGCCGGTGAAGACGACCAGCGCGTCACGCGGGATGTGCACATCCACGTTCTTGAGATTGTGCTCACGCGCACCGCGCACGCGGACGAATGCATCCGCGTGTAGTTCCCGAATTTTCTTGTCCGGCCTCTTTACCGCTTTATGCATCAATGAACTCCTCGCTCCGCGCAAGGAAAGACACGGCTGCCGATCCTAATGATCCTTTTTCCAAGCTCTACCACCAGGATTACAGATCTGCGCCGACGATTGATCCATGATCTCAATATCGATTAAGGCCAAAACTTATCGATTAAGGCCAAAACTTTCTCGTGCCGTGTAGGTCACGGCTTCGATCTTGTTGCCGTCTAGATCGCGCACGAAAGCACCGTAGTAGTTGGTATTGTATTCTTCTCTGATTCCGGGGGCTCCGTCGTCGCTTCCGCCGCTCGTCACTGCTGTTTCATGAAAGCGCCTCACGGTCTCCCGATCAGGGGCCTGGAAGGCAATGTGGATGCCGTTTCCCGCGCTGGCAGGCTCACCGTTCGTCGGCGTTTCGAGACTGAAGGCGATGTCGGATGCGCCGTAGTGAACAGATCGATCCGAGGACTTGAGAACGCGAAAGCCGATCAATGTCATCAATGGATCATAGAACTTGCGCGCCCGATGCACGTCGTTCGTTCCGATCGATACATGGTGAATCATCGGCCAGCTTCTCCTGGAAACAGGGCACGAAAAGCAGCGACGCTGCCAACCTCTCGCGCCCTCCTCTTGAATCTTCCCGACCTAGCAATCTTTGCCGGCGGCGTCGGCTGTCGTCTTCGACTGTTCAGCGGCCGTCGGCTGACTTTGCATCTGACGCTGGGCGTCCTGCGACGATGTTGCCGTATGTTCGCTGGCCTTGTTCATGGCCGACGTGGGCGGATGCTCCTTGGCGGCCGGCGCGGCCGTGCCCGTGGTCTCGCTTGCCTTGCCGGCTGTAACCGGTCCTGAACCGGCGTCTCGATTCGCGGTGCTGCAGGGGCCGGCAAACGCGACCGTGGAGTTAACCGCGAGCAGCGCGCCGACCAACATTGACTTTACAAGCATGACAACTGCCTCCTGTTTGCCGGCTAATGCTTGGCGGAGCCGGGTTCCGCCATTTTGCGATGCTGTTTCGCGAGCGTCTCCGCAGGCATCACGTTTGCCACTGCGGACTGGATCTTGTTCTTGAGGCCGGTAACGACATCGCCCTCGCCTTTCATCATGGCATCATAGCCCTGGCGCGCGACCATGGCGGGATCGTCTTTCTCTTCCGAGCCAACCTTGGTGTCGAGCATGTCGGCGCGCCTAAAGAACTCGGTCTCGGTCGCGCCCGGCATCAGGCAAGTTACGCTGATCTCGGTGTCGCGAAGTTCCTCACGAAGCGCAAACGACAGTGAGTTCAGATAGGCCTTCGACGCATTATAAACGGCCTGGAAGCTGCCCGACGTAAAGCCGGCAATTGAGCCCGTGATCAGAATACGGCCTTGATTGCGTCGGCGCATGTCATTGCCGACCTTGTGCAGCAGACCGGTGGTCCCGGTGACATTAGTGTCGATGACATCGCGAATGCGGGCGAGGTCTTGATCGAGGAACGCGTGCCCAAGTCCGCGTCCGGCATTCGCCATGAGCACGTCGATCGGACGCCCTTTGGCAGCCGCGTGGAGCTGGTCGATGCCTTCCTGTGTGGCGAGGTCGACGTGAAGAGCCTCGACGGCGCCCGCACTAGGCTCATTTCGCAGATCAGCGGCCGCCTTTTCGATTTCCACCTCGTCCGCGGCAATCAGCAGGTCAAATCCCTCGCGCACGCAAATGCGCGCCAACTCGTAACCGATCCCCGTCGATGCTCCGGTCACGACTGCAAATTGCCTCTCCATCTCTGCTCTCCGTTGTGTCGAAACTTGGCTGTCTAATCGCGCGGGGCTTCTCCCGTTCCTAACGCAATAGGAACCTCGGGGCGCAATTGCGCTTAGCCGTCATACCTCGCTTGGAATACCTCGCTTGGAGTTCCCCCCATGAAAGCTCTCACCTGGCACGGCAAAGGCGACATTCGATGCGAGACGGTGCCGGACCCCAAAATCGAACATGGCCGCGACGCCATCATTAAGGTAACCGCCTGCGCGATTTGCGGATCCGACCTTCACTTGCTCGACGGCGTCATGCCGAGCATGGAGAAAGGTGACGTGGTAGGCCACGAGACCATGGGCGAGGTCGTCGACGTTGGTAAAGACAATACCAAGCTCAAAGTCGGCGACCGAGTCGTCGTGCCCTTCACGATCTCCTGCGGTGAATGCTTCTTTTGCAAAAACGGTTTCTACTCCGGATGCGAGCGGTCGAACCCAAATGCCAAAATGGCCGAGAAGATGTGGGGACATTCCCCGGCCGGCTTGTTCGGCTATTCGCATATGCTCGGAGGTTTCGCTGGTGGGCAGGCGGAGTACCTGCGGGTGCCCTACGCCGATGTCGGACCATACAAGGTTCCGGAAGGCCTCACCGACGAGCAGGTGCTATTTCTGTCGGACATCTTTCCGACCGGCTATATGGCTGCCGAATTCTGCAACATAAAGGGTGGCGAGATTGTAGCCGTATGGGGATGCGGCCCTGTCGGACAATTCGCGATCAAGAGCGCATTTCTGCTGGGCGCAGAGCGCGTCCTAGCGATCGACACCGTGCCGGAGCGCTTGGCGCTCGCCGCCCAGTCGGGCGCAACCGTGATCGATTTCAAGAAGGACGACATCTACGATCGCATCCAGGAATTGACCGGTGGGCGCGGCGCCGATGCCTGCATCGACGCTGTGGGCACCGAGCCTGACACAACGGCCAGCATTGGCTCCGTGATTGACCGGATCAAGGTCGCGACTTTCATGGGAACAGACCGGCCTCACGTCCTTCGCCAGGCGATCGAGTGCTGCCGAAATTTCGGGACAGTCTCCATCGTCGGAGTCTATGGAGGTTATCTGGACAAGATACCCATGGGCAGCGCTATCAATCGCGGCCTCACCTTCCGAATGGCCCAGACCCCCGTCCAGCACTACATGCCCAAGCTGATGGCGCGTATCCAGAAGGGCGAGATCGATCCGTCCTTCGTCATCACCCATCGCGCGACACTTGAGGAGGGACCGGAACTCTACAAGACCTTTCGGGACAAGGAGGATGGCTGCATCAAGGTCGTGATGAAGCCCTTCGGAGGCTGACCTGGGGGTAACTCGAGCAAGATGGCAATGGAGAGTGCAGACGCGTACTTCGACCGAAAATTCGAAGAATTGAGGCTTTTGAACAGTTGCCTCGCCGACCCGATCTCTCTGGATCGTCCTGGCTCGGTTGCTGAAGTCATCCGTCGCAAATTTCAGCTGGCCGCGGCTCTCAGAGCCGCGCATGAGATGCAGGAGTGGAACGCCACCGAAACGGCCTGGACCGGCAGCGCGCATCCATTCAGTGGGCCCTTCAAATTTCAATACGACTATCAACGCGCCGATCTCTCCGTGGAAGGACCTTCATTCTACGCACTCGATCAGCAGCACATCCGACAAACGATCTACACCGCGTCCGGAATGGCCGCGATTGCTGCGCTGCTACTCGCCCTCTCCAAGTCGATGAGAGATGCGGAGATCATTGCGCTGCCAGGCTCTTACGGGGAAACGCTGGAGCTGATCGACGGTTATGCTCATCAACTGCGCCTGGTGGTCGGATCGGTCGCGAGTTTCTCGGCAAACAGCAACTCTCGCAGGGTTCTGCTACTGGATTCCTGTGTCGCATCACGCGACTTCAGGGACATCATCAATTGCGGCAAGTTGCATTTCGACCTCATGATATTCGACACAACATGTTTCGCCAGCAGTTCAAATCGTATCGAGCAGGTGGTCCGATGGTCATGGCGCCGGGGAATTCCGTTGATCCTAATCAGAAGTCACAACAAGCTGGATTCGTTGGGTGCGGAGTACGGGCGGCTGGGCTCCATTGCGTTGATCCGCAACGATTTCGCAGCGGCGCGGACGCCCCCTTCATGCTTGGAAGGGCTAATGACGGAAACACGAAATGCCGTAAGGCTCTTGGGCAACGCGGCCTTGCCAGGGCACTTTCCTCCTTTTGTAGGCAGCTCCTGCTACCGTCGCCTCACGAGGAGGCGTATGGCCTCGATCCTTCGTAATGGTCGCTTCTCCTCCCGGCATTTCGCCTCAAGACTGCGAGGCGTGCCTTCGCAGCTGTGTCCCGTTCACGGACTTTACGTCAGGTTGGGATCTCTCGACGAGGCGGCCGCTCGGCAGGCGGCGGCCGTCATGAGTGAGCATCTGAGCAAAGTCGGATTTCCGATCCGTCACGCCGGAAGCTTTGGATTCGATTTCGCGGCAACGGAATGGTGTCACGACTTGACCACCGATAGCTACGGCGTCCGCATAGCCGTGCCGGATCTTCCCTCGAGCCTTTGGCGCGATCTGACGGAAGCGATAGCCGACTGGTGGGTCGATTCAATCGCCTGATCAGGACGGCAAGATGAATATCTCGCAGCCGCGATCCATGCACACGCCGGGTCAGGAACCTTCGCGAGTCGTGCACATTATTGCGGCGATGACGCGTCGGGCGTCATCGTAAGGAGCACGTTTCCAATGATTGATACTGTCGTCGTTGCCCCGGGAGACAATCCAAGTTCGTCCCTCACCGGCGTCTCGTGGCCGGCCATCGCTGCCGGGGCCATCGTGGCCTGCGCCATCACCTTGCTCCTGCTCGCCTTCGGGACGGGTCTGGGGTTGACCATGGTGTCGCCGTGGTCAGGCTCCGGCATATCGGCGACCACCTTCAAGATCACCACCGGACTTTATCTCATCGTGATTGCGATGATCGCCTCATCGATCGGAGGTTATCTCGCTGGCCGCCTGCGTTCCGGTTGGTCGGGCGTCCACAGCGACGAAGTGTATTTTCGCGACACGGCGCACGGCCTGATAGCTTGGGCACTGGCTTCGGTCTTGGGAGCCGCCGTCCTCGCAACACCGGCGACCAGCCTTCTCGGCGCTGCGGCCAGCGGCGCAAGCCAAGGCGCTGTCGCCAGCACCAGCCGGCCGGCGAGCCCGATGGATGGCTACATCGATTCGCTTTTGCGCGCCGATCCCGCCGCTCAAACCTCAACCAGCAATCCTGCTGAAAGCCGCAGCGAAATCGCACGGCTGTTCACGCGGAGCTTCCGTGACGGCGGTGATCTCAAGCCATCCGATCGCGACTATGTCGCAAAGGTCGTGGCGGCTCGCACGGGGATGAGCCAGCCCGACGCCGACAAACGAGTCAACGACGTCGTCACTCAGATCAAGACAGACGCCGATACGGCCCGCAAAGCGACGGCGTCGCTTGCATTCTGGTTGACGGCCTCACTTCTGCTCGGAGCATTCTGTGCCAGTCTCGCAGCCACGGAAGGCGGCGGCCTTCGCGATGGCACTTGGAAACGTCGCTAACGAAAGGAACGCAACATGCCCATCCTTCTATGGCTTCTTGGAATTCCGATTCCTCTCATTATTTTGATCCTCCTCTTGCGGTAAGAGGACTGGAGATTGTCCGGTCGCGAAGGCAGCCGGACAATCTCCAATGCTACGCTCATTGAGGCTGTCGGCCGCGCTTTTCAGTTTGCGGCAGATACAACCTCTTATTTCTTGTAGGCTCATCGACGAAAGGAAAGATGGGCACGGTGGGTTGTCTTACCCTCCAACCGGTACCCCCATCAACTCGCAAGCTCCCTCGGACGCTGCCAGCACTGCGCGTCGCAGCATGTGAATAAGCGGATTGAGCGAGCCATTGAACAATTTGCGCATCAGGCCTTCACCTGCTCCTTTATAGCTTTGGCCATCCTGGCCGGTGGCCGGGCGCGCCTTAGGAGTGGAAGAAGAACGTCCAGACGGCCACCAGAGTCACGGCGGCCAAACCGAGACTGACGAGCAGAAGGGCAAGAATGCTCGGGCCAGGTTCGGCTTGTCGCGCTTCCGTCGACGATTCAACAATTCTCCGCTCGTGTATAGTTGCCATGACATCCTCCATTTTGAAGGAAAGGCGCTGAGAGACCATTCGTTCCTGTGCAGGAACGGAGCGATCTCGCATGCGTTCACCGAAAGAAAGGATGCCGCCATGCCCGAGAAATTCGACCCCGCGCCGGCCGACAAGCACGCCGAAGACCCTAAGCAGAGCGCGCAACGTGACAAGAAGGATGACGCCTTGGAGAAGAGCCTGAAAGACAGCTTTCCCGCGTCCGACCCGGTCAGCAGCACGCAAGCATCCAAAGCAACGCCTGACACTTGATTGGAGAGCAAAATGGGTTTGGCAGCCTACGAGATCGTCGGTCGGGACGGCGCCTGGCAAATTGAGCACGATGGTGTCAGTCGGAACACATATGCAACAAAGGAAGCAGCCTATGAAGCCGCCGTCACCGCGGCCTCTCTGGCCATAAGACAGGGCCATGCGGTGAGAGTCACGGTTCCCGAAAGCGAGAACGCAGTGGGCACGGTCAATTCGGGCTGAGCGTTGACCTGCTGCTCGGCGTTCCCGATATCAAGAATGGGCGACATGATTTTCGCTCGTGTTCGGAAATGCGGCGCTAGGCGTGTGGGCTGAGTTGGCTCGGATGCCCAGAGGTGCCTTCTCGAAGACGCTGTGCCTGACGAAAATCCAACGTGTTGCAACAATCCCTCGTCATCGTAAAGCCCCAGAAGAATTGACCCAACAACCCGACGGCCTACACCATAGCGAAAGCCGCCGATGACACAGTCCGCACTTCGGTACCGCTTTATCTTTTGCATGCCCTCACGATTGCCGGCTTGATAAGGAAGGTCGAGGCGTTTGGATATGACGCCATCGCTTCCACCCCCCGCCGCCACAAGCCAGCGTTGGGCATCTCTCAGCTTCGTGCTGGCGGGCGAAAGGCGAAACAGGTTTGACTCAGAGAAAAAGCGGGCAGCGAAGCTCTCTAAAAGTGGTCGCCGCTTGACGAGCGGCGCGCCCGTCAGATCGCGTCCGCTCTGCAACAGGTCGAATGCGAGAAACAAGGCCGGAGTTTCCGCAGCCAGCTTCTTCACGCGGCTTGCAGCGGGATGGATCCGCTGCAACAGGGCGTCGAATGAAAACTGACCACCAATCGAAATGACGATTTCGCCATCCAGGACAAAACTGTTTGCGCGTATCGTCAGCGCGCCAGCAATGACCTCGGGAAAGTAGCGGTTGAGGTTCTGCCCGGATTTCGAATGAAGATCGACCTGCTTGCCCTCGCGCATCAAAAGGCAACGGAAGCCGTCCCATTTCGGTTCGTACAACCAATTCTCTCCGGTCGGAATGGCGTCGACCGAGCGGGCCTCCATTGCCTCAATGGCGTTGCGGCGTTTCTTCACGTCGCTTAGTCCTCGATACGAGCGAGAGGCCCGATGGCAGGAGCGTTGATCGGTTGCCCATCGACATCGAATACCGATCCATGACACGGGCAGTCCCAACACCTTTCGAAGCTGTTCCAATGCAGGTGACATCCGACATGAGTGCAGCTCGCCGACCTCAGGTGCACGGCACCCGATTCATCTTTAAATGCAGCGATTTTTTCCAGTCCACGCCTCACAATCGCGCCTTTGCCTGGCTTCAGATCGTCCAGTGAACTTACCTCGCCAGGCGCGACATACTCCGCGAAGCTCTTAAGTGCGCTGACGTTCTCGGTCACAAAGTTCTTCGCGGCCTTGAGAGGAACCCGGCCCGGCTCGTAGATTTGTCTCCAGGGGTGACTCTCACCCAGAATCAAACTTGTATTCAGCACCGCGCCCGCTACACCATGGGTTAAACCTTGTCCTGAATCCCCCATTGCGACGTAGATGTTTTTGCCGCCGGGATCTCGCCCGATGAAGCCTGTATAATCGATTGTATCGAGTACCTGCCCTGACCAACGGTGCGTCTCGTTGCCGAGGCCGGAGATCAGACTGCGAGCCCAGGCTTCCAGCTTGTCAAAACGTTCATCAGCGTCGTCCGCCTCTCCGCTTTTGTGATCCTCGCCTCCGACCAGCACATAATCGGTGCCCGCTGGGCCCGGCTGCAGGCGGACATAATGGTAGGGATCTTAGCCTGCGAAAGTCGCAATCGATCTTCTCTTTCTTCTGGATTTCCTCGATGCGGTCGACCGCCGCGGCCTGGCTGTCGCAAAACAGTTTTGTTGTTTCGTGCCCCTTGATCTTCGTCATCTCGCTGACGAGATCATCGCATAAAGGAGCAAGGTGAGCCGACGTCCTTGACGTCATACCGGCGCAAATGCGTCCGCGGTCGATGACAATAACGGATTTCCCGCGCTGACAGAGCTCATAGGCCGTTGATATTCCGGCAATTCCAGAGCCTACTACGGCGACGTCGCACTCCTGCACGCCGTCGAGCACACCCGCATCGGGTGCGACTTTAATATCCATCCAGAGCGATTTGCTGGTCATGAGGCTCTCCCGATTCGTGGAAACGTTGCCACGACCAGCAGAGTTCCAAATTCTGTGTGTCAGACCTTGAGTGCGTCGGCGAGCATACGCCTAAAGGTTGTCGCGTTTTTGGGGGCGTGCGCGTCGTTGTCATTGTTGAAATAGACCCAAGCCCGTTTCGCCCCGCTGGCTTTGATCCTTGCGGCCCAGATCGCAAGCTCGCTTTTCGAATAGTCGTGCCTGTACCATCGCTTCGGGCCGTGCAGGCGAATGTAAAGTTCCTCGCTCGTCTGGACAAGTTCATCCGGCAACCGTGGTCCGCTGCAAGAGCAAAAGATAATCCCGGCCGCACGAAAGGCCTCATAGACCTCTTCGTTCCACCAGCTCGCATGCCGAAACTCCACGACGTTGCGACGCACAGGATCAAGCTGGCCAACAATGTCATTGAGCCGGGTCTTGGTATAACGATAGCTCGGCGGCAGTTGAAACAGAAAGCAGCCCATCCGGTCACCGAGGATATCGGCGATCATCCCAAAGTCCCGGATGAGCGTTTTTGTCCCCTTAAATCGCTTCACGTGGGTGATGAGCTCGGAGACTTTGACAGTGTAGATGAATTTCTTCTTCCCGGGCTGGCGCCGCCAGGCCTGAACACCGGCGACTGTCGGCCACGCATAAAACGATGCATTGATTTCAACAGTGTTGAAACGCTGTAAATAGTGGTCGAACCACTGCACCTGCGGTACTCCCGCATAAAATGAGTCCCGCCATTTCCAGTAACGCCAGCCGGAGCATCCGACGTAAACTGGCTGCTTGTGCTGCGGAGGTGCCTCGGGACATTCGACGTTCCTTCTTAAGCGGCGGCCATGCATCGTTTTGGCGCGCCTTATGTTGTCCTCTCGCTGCTTCTCGCGTCGCAGACGCCTGCGTTCGCGACGCTCCTCGGGCGTTAATACGACCCGCTTTTGGGGTGCCATTTGCGACCCTCGATTTCTTTCCCACACCCCCGCGCGCAAAAATAACAATGTTTTTAGAGGTCATGAATCGTAGAGGAGGACTGATCCGAGAGCGCCCCGCCTATGATCAATGCTGATTTTACCCACCGGCGAGAGAGCGTGCCCTCTTTTGATCACGATAACTGACGCAAAGCTTTGCCTGCAGATAGGAGCAGCATGACGGCCCTCAGAACGAGGGCTCGCGGTCAAAGCTCTACCTCACCTTCTTCGCGACCTTTCCAATAGGTCGCCCGGTCGGCCACCACTTTGATCAGGACGATTCCTGGCGTGTCGACGCCATTGTCGAACCATTTGTCGAGGTCATTCGTCCAGTGTCGATGAAAGGCGGTCTTATCGCGGATTAGTTCGGCTGTCCCTTCAACGGCAATATAGATCCCTTCGGCGAACAGACCAGCCTGCGAGGAGAATCCGAGCGCAACATTGGCATTCCGTTGAATGTCAGAAATGCTCCGCGTGTTTTCGTAGGTAAAGTAATAAGACGTGCCGTCGTAGGCGACATCGCCGTTATTACTCATGGGGCGATTGGCGATTTCGCCGTTTTCGGCGTGGGTGGAAAGAATGGCAATGTCGATGCCGGCCATCTCCTTGGCAATTTCAGCGAGCGATTTCTTGGACATGTTCGTCTCCGGTGGCTGAGAGCAACGACCGGGTCCAACCTACGTTCCTTCGACGTCCGCAACCGGTTGTTCGATGTTGCGTCGGCAAGTTTAGCCATATTGCGTCTTCCGATCAGCCTAGGAACCTAGCGAGATGGCGGACGTTCGGCTCACTATGGCCGATATCCCGCTTTCCCATCTTGTTGAGCATTCCGTCCAGATCGCGTGGGAATTCCTAGAGCGCTCGGGCGACCTCGGCGACGAGGCCCTGGCAAGCCTATTCCTGTCCAATAAAATAGGAGAACGTAGCAGGCTCCTGCTCTCGAACCGGGCGATCGACGCTTACCGGCGGCAATTTGGCGTCTGCGAAGCTGAGGATACTCGTCCCTAGGAACGAAAACCCAAGAGCCCGTTTGGTCGCTGATCGAGACGCGTCTGGGGCAGCCGGGCCAACGGTCGTTCTTGCTTTCGGCGACAGGCGGTATTGGCAGTGCAGCAGCGGGCTCAGTATCTCACCCGGCCCGCTGGGCGGAATCCGATTTCGGACCGGTCCATGTCACTTCGAGCCCCACTCGCTGCATGCCGAGGAGAATTTCTGCCGTGTGACAACTGCCGTAAGTGTCAAGCTTGACAACAATTTAATCTTCCCGAGTTGAAATCATTGGTTGGGCGAAACGTAATCAATACATGGCTCGCAATTGCGAGCGCGCAAATGGAGTTCTCCATGTATCGATCCTTCTCCTTCGCAACCTTCGTCGCACTCTCCACACTGGCCGGGGGGATCATATCCTCCGCATCCGCAGCAGAGTCCGCACAAGATCGCTTCTGTCTGCAGGGTCGACAGTCGGGCTACCCGGGGAACTGCGAGTTTTCGACTTATCAGCAGTGCTTGGCGACCGCAAGCGGAGCCAACGAAGGCTGCGGCATCAACCCAATGAGGGCTTATGAGGGACAGCAGCGGTATTCCAGATATCGCGTCCGGTAAGTACTCGGACACTCTCAAGCTTTCTCTTACTTCGTCCCCAGATCGGGCTGCGCCGGCAGCCTGATCTTCACAAGCTTGACCCACACATTTCGATGGCGTCGACCAAAGACTTGCAAAGCCGCGAGTGCAGGCGAGTTTTGCTAAAGCCCCCCCCCCCCGCGCAGCCGGCAGCACAGAATTAACAAATGTGAGATGCCCCGCGCGTCGAGAGCCAAAGCGATAGTCCCTGCATCGGGACGCTACGCGTCCGCCTGGCTGACGGGGTCGGCACAGTCGGCGGGTGCAGTGGCGGGGCCACTCTCTCGGAGCTTTCGCATTTGCATGAGTTCCCGCTGAGAAGCAAAGGGCGATCCGATTTCGCGAGCCTTGTTCTGCACAGAATCCTTGGTCCTCTTCAGGACCACCGATGCTCGAGCTACAGATGCCCCTTTCCGAACCAAGTCCCGCAATTGTTCAAGTTGTGCATCCGTCCATGTTCGTGACGTCACGCGAGGCATATTCAAGTCCCACAAAACGATAACAGGAACGACCGCTCGCACTCCGTGGCCGCTTGGGCAGTTTAATTTATATCCAAAGACAATGTTCCTGCGACAACAGCCGCCGACTAGGAACCTTGAATAGTTATCGAAGTTTGGAGGAGGCAAATTTGCGCAGGAGACAAAAATGGCTGAGAAAGACCTAAGCAATCTCTTCATCGATACCCTCAAAGACATCTACTACGCCGAAAAGCAGATCTACAAATCCCTTCCCAAAATGGCAAAGGCCGCCTCGTCGGACCAGCTCCGCGCCGCCTTCGAAAAGCACCACGATGAGACGGAGGTGCAGATTGAGCGCCTTGAGCAGATCTTCGAGCTGCTCGGCAAGCCTGCGCGCGGCAAAAAGTGCGACGCGATCGAAGGCATTCTCGATGAAGGCAAGGAGATCATGGAAGAGTACGAGGATGCCCCCGCGCTGGACGCCGGCTTGCTGGCCGCCGCACAGGCAGTCGAACACTACGAGATCTCGCGCTACGGAACCCTGCGATCATGGGCGGACAAGCTCGGCCACAAGGATGCAGTGAAGCTCCTCGATGCGACGCTTGCCGAGGAAAAGAAGACTGACGATGCGCTTTCGAAGCTTGCGATCTCGGCCATCAATGCCGAAGCGGCGTGAGGTGAGGTCCATGAAACGCATTGCAATTGCCGCTTTGGTCGCCACCGCTCTTTCGGCAACCGCGTTCGCCCAGTCCGTAGGCGAAAAGACGGGCGTCAACTCGGCTTTGGGTATAAGTCCCAAGACTGAGGACTTCGTCAAGGAAGCAGCTATGAGCGATCTGCTGGAGATTGAATCCGCGAAGATCGCTCAGCAGAAAGGCAATCCCGACGAGAAGAAGTTCGCTGACCAATTGATCGCCGATCATACAAAAACCAGCAACGAACTTAAGGAGCTGGTCCCGCCAGACATGAAGGTCGCGTTGCCGTCAGGGCTTGATGACAGCGCGAAAAAGAAGCTCGACAAGCTGCGGGATACCAAAGCTGAAGACTTCGCGGGCCAATACGATCCGATGCAGGTAAGCGCTCACAAGGACGCGGTTTCTCTTTTTCAGCGTTACGCCGAAGGCGGAGCTGATCCGAAACTGAAGGATTGGGCGAGCAAGACTTTACCTGCTCTGCAGCATCATCTCGGCATGGCGCAAGAGCTCGATAAGAACCGGAAGTGAAGCGCGTTAATTAGATGATAAGGACAGCGGGGCCGGCACAAGTGGTCTGCCCCGTCTATTCAGATCGCCTAAAACTCATTCTTGAGGTCTCGGAAAGAGAGCCGGTCTACCCAAGTGGAACCTCAATCAAGCCTTGGCCGTTTTCTGACAAGCGGTGTCTCTCTCGCGGCACCGGCCAGCGGCCGACATGCTCTTCGAGCGCGGGCCCGGTCTGTGAGGTAACAAGTGGGTCGCCCGAACGCGGTTAGCAAGCGGATAATCAAGCCAGGCACACCGACAGCCTCGGAACGCCGCGCATCGGATCACTCGATAGAGCAAAAGCCGCTCCCACTAGGTTCGGGCGCACGGATGAATGCCCGCGTAGTCTTTGCGCTGGCGGTCGTAGCGCTTTCGCTATGGACCGCTGCGGGTTTTCTGCCACCCTTGATCTGGGCGACCATTCTAGCCGTTACCTTGTGGCCCCTCTACATCAAATTTTCTGCACGGTTGACCTCGGGTCCAACGAGATTGACGGCCGCCGCGTTTACGGCGGTCGTCGCGCTTATTCTTTTTACGCCGATGGCGCTTGCGATCTATCAGGTAGCAGAGCAAGGAAATGACATCGCGAACTGGCTGAAGAAAGCCCGGGAGAGCGGAATCGAAGTACCTGACTGGATTGCTCGCCTGCCGGTCGTAGCAGAGATCGTGCAGCAATGGTGGCGGGATAATTTGTCCGATCCGAAAGCTGCGGCTTCGTGGCTCAAGACTATAAATGCGGATGATGCATCTGGTCTGTTCAGCACATTCGGCGGACAGCTCATGCGTCGCCTATTCATGCTATTCTTCTCTTTGTTTGCCTTGTTCGTGTTACTCAGCAATGGGCGCTCGGTCGCTAACCGCACTATCGAGACATTTGATCGTATTCTGGGGCACCCCGGTGAGGGCGTAATGCAGAAGATCGTGGATTCGATCCGAGGTACGGTCAATGGCACGGTCATTGTCGCCATCGGCGAGGGCCTGTTGATCGGTGTAGGGTATCTTGCTGCAGGCGTGCCAAATGCCGTGATGTTTACCATCATAACAACGGCCTTTGCGATGCTTCCGTTCGGTGCCTGGGCGGTATTTACAGCGGCCGCCGCGATGCTTTTGTCCTCAGGCGGCAGCGGAATCGCGGCGGCGGGCGTCTTCTTTTGGGGCGCCGCTGTCATGCTTGCTGGCGACCACTTTGTGTGGCCAACGTTGGTCGGCGGTGCAGCGCGCCTCCCCTTTCTGTTTGCTTTTGTTGGAATTTTTGGCGGTCTGGCTGCCTTCGGCCTGCTCGGTTTGTTTCTCGGACCCGTCATAATGGCCGTGCTGCTCACGGTCTGGCGAGAATGGATTTTTCAGCCTGAAAAACAAAGCGGGTCTCCCTAATGTTTGGAAGGAAGCCGTCGTATGAGCCTTACAGCGCGCGCTGTTTTCGGCGATAACGGATGCGGCGCAGACTGGCCCCTCCCCCCCTTGCGTTTCGCACCGATCCCTATGTCTTGCGTTTCCCGATCAAGGCGCCCCGCTCTCCAAAGTCTTTCCAGCGCATTCGCGATCTCGTGGGCTTCACCGCCGTAGAGGCGTTGGATCTGGCCGGCTGTCTGCCATGAAGATCCCACGATCCTCGCCAACTTGTCGTCGAGCGAACGCGTCATGATTTATTGGCGGTTGCGCGAGGACGCTGCCGCGCCGCTCGCCGTCGCTCGCGGCGTTGGCGTCGGCGCAAAGCCCTCTGGGCGAGCTGCGGGAGTGGCGGCACCGGGGCGGGGGCATTTTCGAGAGCGAGAACTTCGAGGACCGGCATTTGGGATAGCGCGCGCCCCTCCATGAACGACAACACAGAGCGACCCTCGTCGGTTATTCGCCAGCCGCCGTTCTCACGCACCACGAGGCGTTGCGAAAAGATATCGAGATCGGGCACCCGCGCTCCAAGGCGCTTCGTTCGCTCGGACCATTCTCGCCCACTGGTTGCAAGAATCACCATGTCACGCTTCACGTCGACGATGGTTGCGAACCCGTTTGGGTAGCTTACCAATATCTTCAGGATCGTAACTTGGAAATTCACCCGCCAGCCTGTTTGATCAGCGCAATATCGTTGGTGGCCGACCGAGGTATTCGGCGGCGGACCTTGTTTTCTTCGGGACGGCCTCTTCATGATCGCGCAAGCGTAGGCAGCTCAAGCGCATATTCCTTTTGGCCGCTCTCGTCCTTGCAATTCGGAAAACCGCGGTTTGTTATGCGACTAGTTGATTGTCGGCCAGGGCACAAAGATGAAAATGCCAATAATAACAATAGCTCATAGTGATAGTTCGTTTCCATATTTTCAGGAAAGTACTCGACGCGCATTGAAAACGCGTACAAAAATTCGCTCCAGCCGTGCGAGTTGTCGGTATTTCTGTCGGTAGTTGGGAGAACAACTGCTCGCGACGAATTTTGTTATTCCGAACGAATTGAGCGCGCGCGCCGGCTGAACTCCAGGTCGTAGGATTCGGGTGGTCGGCAATAATTTCGCGACCAGCTCTTTTCGCGAACAACGTCCTGGGGGTTCTTGTCGGACCGCAGGCCGAGATAGACCGGCTGGCGCAGCTCGCCCTTGCTCGTCCACTCCGCGAACTTAACTTCTGCAACCAATGTGGGACGCACCCAGGTCGTGACCCGCTCGTCCTTCACCTTGGCAGGAAAGGGCGATTTAGCTGTCTTGAGCCTCAGGAGCTTGCCGTGAAGCTCTTCGAGAACTTGATGACCGAAGCCTGTGCCAACGTGACCGATGTACCGCCAGGCGTCATCTTCGCGTACCGCCAGGACGAGAGCGCCGAAGAAGGGCCGTGTTCGTCTCGGCGCAGTGAACCCGGCGATCACGACCTCCTGCCGCTGCGCGGTCTTCACCTTCAGCCAATCAGCAGTCCGGCGTCCGGACGCGTACGGGCTGTCTGCGCGCTTGGCCATGATGCCTTCGAGATTTTTCTGCTCGGCTTCTGCAAAGAACTTTGTGCCGCTGCCTTTACGATGGTTGCTGAATGCGATCAGCTTGTGGCGCGGCAGGATGCCCTTCAGCCTTTCCTTGCGCTCAAGGAGAGGAAGCTTCCGGAGGTCTTCACCGTCGGCGAACATGAGATCGAACACGCAATAAAGGAGCTTGGCTTTGTGTCTCAACGCGTTCTGTAGGAGTTGGAAGCGCGAAACGCCGTCCGGGCCGATGGCGACGAGTTCACCATCGATCACGGCGTCGCCTTTCACTCCTTCCAGGGCCTGTGCAACCTCTACATACGAATGGCTGATGATTTTGCCGTTGCGGCTGTACATCGCCACCTTGCCCCTGCGGATCTCGCATACCATCCGGAATCCGTCGTACTTGTCCTCGAATACCCAATCGGGATCGTCGAAGGGAGCATCGGTGAGCGAGGCCAACATCGGCTGCAGGCGTTTGGGCAACGTCGACTTTCGGCTCATTTCGGAGCCGACCGCGAATCGCGAACTGTCTGCTCTGTTCGGCCCCTACGGAATGTCCCGATCACGCTCGTCCGAACCGAAACAAAAGC
This sequence comes from Bradyrhizobium sp. CCGUVB14, assembly GCF_024199935.1. Classification (NCBI taxonomy): domain Bacteria; kingdom Pseudomonadati; phylum Pseudomonadota; class Alphaproteobacteria; order Hyphomicrobiales; family Nitrobacteraceae; genus Bradyrhizobium; species Bradyrhizobium sp. CCGUVB14. The sequence continues at coordinate 3,172,405 of NZ_JANADS010000001.1, read as the reverse complement.
TTTCCAGAGTTTCGCGAACCAAGGGATCGTGAGCAGCTTCGGCTTCACGACGACGAAAAGCCGCTCGACCACCAGAAGGCTGAATGCGTAGCACGCAACGATCATCGCCGTCCCGGTGATCCAATGGCCCTCTCCTGCCACCGCTACCGCGACGAGCTTCAAAGGCTCTATGGTAGCCGCCGGTAGAGCCAGCAAGAAGAGCGACTGATAGGGGCCAAGTCCCTCGATCGACTTTCTTAAGCTCATGCGATGGTCCTCCACTGAAGAACGAAGCCATCCTGCCGGTTGTTCCTGGTAACGGAACATACGTCGCCTTGTCTCGTTTTAAGCGTGCAGGGCTTGGAGGAAAGACTAGATGCCTGCGGCCAACGAACGCGACGGCGAACTCAAGGACGAAGTATCGCGCTTGGAGAACGAGGTGGCCACCTGGCGCAGCAGACGGATCCAGAGACGAGGGACCACGACAGGCAAAGTGCATGTGGTCCGTATTTGCAAGCGTGTGGTCCCGCAGTTCGGTCCGTCATCGGACCAGATGTCAGCTAACGCACGGCAGTAGCGGCGCAGCCGGGAAACGCCGGAAGGTCTAATGACCGCCACAGCCAACGGGACACCGGAGAGACTTCATTCGGCAGCCTCACCGCCCGAACAAAAGCCGCTCCCTTTGGGGACGGGAGCGCGCATGAAGGCCAGAATTGTCCTGGCGCTGATGTTGGTCGTGCTCGGACTGTGGACCGCCGCGAGTTTCTTGCCTGCTCTCATATGGGCCGCCATCATGGCGGTCGCCCTGTGGCCTCTTTATCTGGCATTCGCCACACGCGTAACGGGTGGACCGTCCGGGTCGACAGCGTTCGTCTTCACCGTCCTCGTCGCGCTGATCCTGGTGACGCCGATTGCACTCGCAGTGTACGAGGTCGCGCAACAAAGCAATTTGCTCGCCGATTGGCTGAAGAGGGCACGCGAGAGCGGCATCGGGGTGCCTGACTGGATCGCACGCTTGCCGATCGCCGCCGAGAGCATGGAGCAATGGTGGCGGGCTAATCTTTCCGATCCGAAGGCAGTCACTGAATGGCTGAAGTCGGTGAATGCGGACAACGTATCCGAGCTCTTTCGAACGTTGGGCGGTCAGCTTATGCACCGGCTGTTCCTCTTGTTTTTCTCGTTGCTGGCCTTGTCCGCTCTGCTTCGTAGCGGCCGCTCAGTTGCGAGCCGCTTCCTCGAGACTTGCGACAGGCTCTTCGGCGATGCGGGTGAAGGTCTGGTCGAGAAGATGATTGATGCAACCTGTGCGACCGTGAACGGTACGGTGCCCTTGGCGAAGGATTGGCGATCGGCATCGGCTATTTCGTCGCGGGTGTGCCCAACGCCCTGATCTTCGTTATCCTTACGACGGCCTTTGCCATGATCCCGTTCGGCGCTTGGTTGGCCTTCACCGTCGCCCCCATCGTCACGATATCGCAGGGCGGAAGCGGGATCGCTGCGGCGGCGGTCTTCTTATGGGGCTCGCTCGTCATGTTTGCCGGCGACCATTTCCTTTGGCCAACGCTGGTGAGCGGCTCAGCAAGGCTCCCATTCCTGCTCGCGTTCGTTGGAATTTTCGGCGGCTTGGCCGCATTCGGCCTTATTGGCCTCTTTGTGGGCCCAATCATCATGGCCGCGCTAATGGCGATGTGGCGCGAGTGGATTTTCCTGCCAGTCCTGAGGCATGACGAAGCCGCTATCGCAAAAACAGGCGTCGCCAAGTTCACTTAACCCGGCAACCACATATGGCCGCAGCGGGCCAGAGCGGGTGCGGGATCGTCGGCCCCTTATGCCGCTGCGCTTACTCCCGTCTCAGCGGCGGGCCAGATCTAATAAGTTTCGCTCGAGCCGGTGTCTTGAACTGGGAGCCGATCAGCCCCCAATAGTGAATGCCATACCGACGATGCAAAAAAACATTGCGGCAGTTGCGATCCATCCAAGCCAATAGACCGGCCCAGAGATCACCAGATTGCCCATGACCGATTTTCGTCGCACCAGGAGCATCATCACGGTCATGATCGGTGCCGCCAATATGCCATTGATCACGGCGCTCCAATAGAGCGCCCTGATCGGGTCGAGCGCCGTGAAGTTGAGCGCCACGCCGAGCGCGACCGATACTGCGAGGACGCTGTAGAAGGCCACTGCTTCCTTCGGCTTTCGCGACAGTCCGACCGGCCACTTGCGGCCTTCGCCTATCGCGTAGGCGGTCGAGCCGGCCAGGACGGGGATCGCAAGCAGCCCCGTTCCAATGATGCCGAGGGCGAAGATCAACTCGGCCATCGCCCCCGCGACAGGCCTCAAGGCTTCCGCGGCCTGAGCGGACGATTCGATGTCGGTCTTGCCGGATGCGTGCAACGTTGCTGCCGTCGTCATGATAATCGCGACAGCGATGACGTTCGACACTGCCATGCCCACAAGGGTGTCGATCCGGATCCGCTTGACCTCCTCGGCCTCCTTCTCGGGCTCGCGCTTGAGCGGCTTCTTGTCAGGATCAATCCGCTGCTCCTCGGCTTCCTGAGAGGATTGCCAGATGAACAGATAGGGCGAAATTGTCGTACCGAGAATCGCGACCAGGGTCGTCAGGAAGGGCCCATCCCATTGGAGCCTAGGAATGAGCAATCCCTTCAAGGCCTCGCCCCAAGGGACCTTTGCGAGAAAAAGCGCGATCACGTAGGCGAAGAGCACCAGCGTCAGCCATTTCAGGATGGAGACGTAACGCTCATATTTGAAGAAGATCTGCGCGATCACCGAAACCACGCCGAAGACCATGACGTAGAGCGTGCCCGGTCCGCCGATCAGAAGCCTGAGGGCATCGCCCATCGCCCCGAGGTCGGCGGCAACGTTGATCGTGTTGGCCACGAAGAGCAGCAGGATCATGGACCAGATCACGGGAGCAGGGAAATTCCGGCAGACGTTTCCTGCGATGCCGTGGCCTGTGACCCGACCGATGCGTCCCGAGATTTCTTGGATTGCGGCCATCAGCGGATAGGTGATCAGCATCGTCCAGCCGATGCCGAATCCGAGCTGGGCGCCCGCCTGACTATAGGTGCCGATGCCCGAAGGATCGTCGTCGGAAGCGCCGGTGATCAGGCCAGGACCAAGGCGCTGCAAAAAGCTGTCCCGATCTTCATTCTTAATCGGCTTCTTCCCCGCCTTCATCGTCACGTCCGACCCTCCGCTTGTTTCAGTCACGGAACCGTCAACGCTCGGACCTTCCCAAGGGTCCGCACGGTCGCGCGCGCCGTCGATTTCAGTCGCAGTACGCTCGGGAAAAACAGGCAATTTCCTGTCGCGAATCCGGAACCTTGCCATCATTCGCGGGTTCTCGCATGCCGCATCCTGCGGCCAGGAGATTTTCATGAAGAAGCTGATGCTGACGTGCGCGGCTGCCGCGCTGATCTCGACCGGCGCGTTGGCGCAGTCCACCGTCGTCACCACCACCGGCGCCGGCCACGCCGCCGCCGTACAGATCGATCCGGAATACCGCACGAAGATTCGCACCTACGTCACTGAGCACAAGGTGCGCCCCATAGAGACCCGCGAGAAGATCGTGGTCGGGCAGCCCGTGCCGCGCGAAGTAGAGCTCGAGTCCGTGCCCGCCGATTGGGGTCCGTCGCTCACCCAGTACCGTTACGTCTATTCGGGCGAACGCGTGATGCTGGTCGATCCGTCGACGCGCACGGTCGTTCAGGAGATCGACTGAATCCTTGCGGGCGGGTCGCTGGAGCAAAGCGGCCCGCCCGTGTCCGCTCCGGCCCCGCCGATTCCTGATTCCTTCATTGCAAGCGGCCGTCCATGCCGATCATCCGATACTTCGTCTTCGTCGGCGCGCTGTTGCTGGCGCTGCTCTTCGCTGCGGACCGGTATCTGCCGGCCCCTTTCGAGCGCGCGGGCGCTTCCGATCCGGACAGGACCATCATCCGGATCGCCTCCGCGAGAAGCCTACCGGAGAAGATCGTGTTCGACGCGCGTCCTCGCACCGATGTGCCGATCATCGCGCAAGCCGATCCGGTCCCTGTAGTACCGCAGCACCAGGTGCGCGAAGCCATGGCCGCAGTGCCTGCCGCACCTGCCATTGAGGTGAAGAAAGAGACACCTGTGCGCGCGGCCGCAGCGGCTCGCCCGCATCCGAAGCGCTCGGCAAAACCACAGAAAAGAGCGCCCGACCGGCGTCTTGCCTTCGAGCGGCCCGACCCATTTGCTGGCGGATGGTGGTGACAGAATGCTGGGGCGTGATGTCGAAAAAGGAAAGGCCGCGCCTTCCATAGCGCGGCCCCGTTGCATGCGGACTTCCTTCACCCTGCCGGTAGTGCCGATGCCAGTGGCCGAACGACCGGATAGGAGCCGCCGTAATACGAGTAGGCTGGGCCGATGACACGGGGATAGCGATAACCGCAGAAGACGGGCGGAGTCTCGTAGGTTGTGGTGTAGCCGCCGCCCCAGCGATGCAGAAGGCGGACAGAGAGCGCTGCGCCCCGCCGTGGGGCCTCCGGCTTCAGCACCGGCGGCGTCCCCTGCTCTGGGCGCCAGATGGTCCGGCCGAAGCCTGATCCAGCGCCGCCGCGCGTCACGCGAGCGGGCCCGCGCAAAAGCGTGCTGACGCGCGCTTTCCGGCTGACACGGGATTAACCCAGTTCGTACCCGGCTTTTCTCGGGCGACTGACGGCCGAGGAGAGCCGGCCTGCATCAAGAAAAAGCTCGAGCTTGATCGACGGAGAACATCCTGCTGGCCATCAAGGTGCGAGTATGCTTGCGGAGACACGGGCCCGGCCTCGCAGGGGCTTGGCGTGCTCCGCCAGCTCGGTGGGGAGCCAACGAAAGTCCCGAGCTTGTCCGGCGGCCTTTGCTCCTGAACCCGCCCCGGGCACGTACGCCAAGCTTCCCCACTTTACTAAAGGTCTAGTTTCATTCCCGGAACCGAAACCGGCCATCTCCGTTTTGACGCAGCATCGTCGGTGGATAATACAGACCCGCTCCCTTGAAGAACTAATGGCAGAACAGGCGGCAAAGCTGAAAGAACAGGCCAGCCAGTTACCCGCTGGAGCCGAGCGCGAAGCCCTGCTGAAACAAGCCAAAATTGCGCAGACCGGCGCGCATCTGAGTGACTGGCTTCGTTCACCCGGCCTACGGCCGCCCGAATGAATCTCTACTAATCGATGCTGGCTGTCCTGAAGGGGTGGTGAAGCTGCTCGGCGAGTATCTCGAACACGCCCTCCAGTTTAGACGGATGGCGGCCGAAGAATCGGACCCTAAGCTGAAAGCGGCGATGGAGAGCCAAGCGAAGCCGGAAGATAGCCGCGAAGCGAGCCAAGAGCGGCTTGCCGGAGCCTAACCCTCCCGAGCAGTAGACTCACATTGGGCAAGGGAACAATTGTCCACTTTAGTACTTATTGAGTCGGCCTTTGGCAGGGTGATTCCCGTGAATTTTTTCAGTGGCGACAAGTTCTCTGGACCGAAGACGCGGGAAGAGCAGCGCTGTAAATGCGGCGCGCAGCCTCGACTGGCTCATACGATGATGGATCCAGTGCGCGGCCTGACTGTACGCATGTTCGAGTGCCGGTGTGGCGAGCGCTCTTGGACTGAGGACAAAGACTAAGGCCTGCGCGGTTTGCAGCCTCTTGTCTGCGAACGTATTGGCCCAGGTTGATCTTGACCAGTCGCCTATTCTGGAACGTGCACTCGCTTGTCAGCATTACTGGCGTATGCCGCGCTATTTCTTCCACGTGACACACAAACGCTATGAACCTGACCCCGAAGGCGCGGAATTGCCGGACAAGCACGCCGCTTGGCGTGAGGCCACAGTGACGGCTGGGCAGATACTCCGAGGCCTGGACGGGGAGCTAACGCCGGACCATGGATGGCGGATGGAAGTCACGGACGAATTTCAAAATACGCTCTACGTCTTGCACATCAAAGCCGAAAAGCCAAAGTAAGACGGCCTCAGCTGTCGGCCTCTCACGGCGTCCGTCGCGTGCGATGACCCCTAGCAGGCTGCTGAAAAAGTCGCTTCGCGCGACGCGCGGATTGTGATTCCCTGCATTTGCTTGATTCCTTGGGGCTGGGGATTGCGATGCGCGGGGCAGATCAGCGGTCGGAAGGCATATTCAGCTACGTGCGATTGGAGCAGCGTGTTCCGGCGGATCATCCGCTGCGTGCGATCCGCGACCTGGTCGACGCTGCGCTGAAAGAGTTGTCGCGCGATTTTAGCAGGCTTTACTCGCGCGAAGGTCGGCCGTCGATCCCGCCGGAGCGGCTTTTGCGAGCGCTGCTGCTGCAAGCCTTCTATACGGTGCGTTCGGAACGGCAGTTGATGGAGCAGCTCGACTATAATCTGCTGTTTCGCTGGTTCGTCGGTCTTTCGATGGATGACGCGGTGTGGAATCCGACCGTGTTCTGCAAGAACAGGGATCGGCTGCTCGACGGCGACATCGCCGCCAAGTTCTTCGTCGCCGTGCTGAACCTGCCGCAGGTGCGAGGACTGCTGTCCAGCGAGCACTTTTCGGTTGACGGTACGCTGATCGAGGCCTGGGCCAGCATGAAGAGCTTCGTGCCGAAGGACGCTGGCGATCCGCCCGCGGGAAAGGATCGCGGCTCCCGCAATGCCGAGCGCGACTTCCATGGCGAGAAGCGCAAGAACGCCACGCATTCCTCGACGACGGACCCCGACGCCCGCCTGTTCCGCAAGGGTGCTGGCAAGGAGGCCAAGCTCTGCCACATGGGGCATCTGATGACGGAGAATCGCAACGGACTCATCGTCGATGCGCGGTTGACCGAGGCCAACGGCACCGCCGAGCGCGCGACTGCGCTCGACATGATCGAGGACAATGCCCGGCCCGGTAGCACGGTCGGCGGCGACAAGAACTACGACACTGCCGACTTCGTCGCCGGCTGCCGCGAGCGCGGCTGCACGCCGCATGTCTCGCAGAACGACACCAACCGCCGCTCGGCGATCGACGCGCGCACCACCCGCCATCCCGGCTATCGGATCAGCACCATCAAACGCAAGCTGATCGAGGAGCCGTTCGGGTGGATCAAGACGGTTGGCGGCCTGCGCAAGACGCGCCATCGCGGCCGCGGCCTGGTCGAGTGGTTCTTCGTGTTCACCGCCGCAGCCTACAACCTCGTTCGCATCCCAAAGCTGCTGGCCGCGACGGGATGAATCCGTCTGGAGCGTCAAAAATGAGCCACCAACCCCACCTATACAGCGCATGCGGAGCTCATCGAGGCCCATCGCTGGCTTCGTTTTCAAGCCGCATATTACGAAAATCATCATCCAAGGCATCTTTTTCAGCAGCCTGCTAGTAGTAAAGCGCGGGTCACCTCGCTCGAAGTCAGGTCCGACATCGGCGTCGCGACTACGGCGACCCTCACACACAGATCGAGGCTCAGCGTCGGATAAACGCATTGGTCCCGGCCAATGATAGGCATCGAGCGCAACGTGATGACCGCAGTATAGACCAGGACGCCACTCAAGCCCATTTGCCGCATCTCGCCGAAGGTGATCTTGAGTAGCGAGCGTCGTCCTGCGGCGCTCATGCGTCACGCGCGAGTGAAACCTGGACCTCGCAGCTTTCCGAAAGAGGCCTTCTCGTCACTGCCCCCTTCATCTGTGACGCCAGCAGGCTGATCAATTGCGTGCCGAGCCCGCTCTTGACTGCGACCGGACAGCCGACGCCGTCGTCCTGTACGGTCACGACGATGCGGTCGTCCTTGGCGCGCACGTCCACCTCCACCGCGCCGCGGCGACCCTCCGGAAAGGCGTACTTGAAGCAGTTCGTCACCAGTTCGTTCACGATCAGACCGATCGACGCGGCCTGCGAGCTCAGCACCTCGATATGCTCGCAGCGGACACCGATCGAGATCGTGCGTACCCCACGATGGAAGTCGGCGAGGCTCCGCATAGGGCTTCGATGTACGGCGCGAGGTCGATGCGGCTGCTGTCTGCGGTATTGCGCAAACGGTCGTGGACCTTTGCGACCACGTCCACCCGGCTCACCGCTGACGCTAGCGCCGCCTGGACCGCAGGATCGGTCGTTGAGCGGGCCTGAAGTCTGAGGACGGAGACTATGGTGGCGAGGTCGTTCCGCGTTCTATGCGCGAGCTCCTGCAGCAGAACTTCCGAATATCGTTTGGCTTCGGCAAGATTCTGCAGAGCGTGCCGCAGGAACTCGGTGACGGCTGCGATGCAAATGCCGGTCAAGACGAACAAGACGAGCGGGATCGCAGCGGATGATGGAGGTCCCGGGATGAAGTATGCGGCGGCAAGCGCGGCGGCTGCCGCGGTGGCCACGATACCACTGCCGCGGTCGAAGAGGATGGAGGACAGGAAGATTGCCGGAATGAGAGCAGAACGGGGTAGGAGCGCAGGTGATCGTCCAGCATCACCCGGGCGAAGAACGCGATGCCGACCAGGCTGAGCGTCAAGATCTAGCACACCCAGATCGGAAAGTCCGACTTGGCCGTGAAGAGGCGGTGCAGAAAGGCTCCCATTCGAAAGGAACGTGCCTTCCAGGCTCGATGTTCCAGCAGCTGTCAGACCGCTTCCGATAGTCTTCTCAAGCGGCTCCCGGTCACAGGACGGGCTTTCGCTGACTGTCCGGAAGGAGGGTCGGCTTGAAACTCGGTTTCCATCTCGTCAATGCCCTCGCCACCTGAACAGCCGATCCGCTCGGCTGACAGGCCGGCCATATAGTGCTCGACGGAACGTCCGCGACGCCGAAATACTCGAAACCACGTTGACGCGTCGCTTTCGCCATCGGCCATCAATCTCGGCGGATTTCGAGGCGTCTGGAGGACGATCCGTCGGCATTCGGAAGCTGGCCGTTCTTTTTGTCTGCCCATCATCGGCAGGAGGGAAAGAGACATGGTTTAGGAGGAGCGAGATGAGCTCTTCACCTTTCGCATCCAGCGACACGCAACTGAAGTTTCCTAGAATTTCAACGTCGTGCGCAGGCCGAAGACCGCCGCGTTTTTCAGCGCCCGGCCCGGCAGCGGGCCTGTCGGGTCCGTCGCTCCGCCGCCCGGCCGGATGATGTATTGGAAATTGGGCTGGAGGGTCCAGCCGTCCCTCACCTGATACTGATACACCGCCGTGAGGAGTCCTTCGAAGCTGCGCACCGGCCAAGCGGGACCGGCAAGTGCGCGATAGTCGAAGTCGAGCGCCTGGGCTCGCTTCGAGACGTGCGCGTAGCCGGCCGCGATCCCAAGCTTGTCGTCCGGCCGTTTGTCGCTGAGACCGATGAATTCGAGCCCCGCGTCGGCGTAGAGGTCGATCAGGTTGCGGTCGGCGGGGGCGCCGGAGACGCGAGCGAAGATGCCGACTCCGCGGTCATCGCTCTTGGGAACGCGATAAAGCTGCTGCTCGAACACCGCCCATGCGCCGACGTCGCCCGCCAACGTGAGCGGCGTGCCGCTGCTGGCCGGCGCGGCAAGCGAAACGCCGCTGCTTGCGAGTTGAAGATCGGAGAACGGCCCGAAGTGACGCCACCCGCCGAACTTGACCTGGCCAGTCAGGTTGGGATCGCCCTTCTTGTTGTTCCAGGCGTACTGGATCTGCCCTAGCAGCAGAGGCGGATCGTTGATCCGGAAGTTGACGCCGTATCGGTTGCGTTCCTGCGGGTCGCCCGGTCCAGGACCCGCCTGGTTGCCGTCGAAGATGCCTCCAAGGACGGAGAGCTGATCCGTGATGTTGACCAGCAGCCGGGCGCCCATCGCGGCCAACGGAGGTGACGGACCGCCGCTCGGCAGGTCGAGCGACGTGATTGCCGGCCATCCCATCGAGGCGTTGGTGAAGGCGTCGGTGTATTTCGTATTGAAGAACTCGCTGTCGGCGGCAAGCTGCCCAAACTTCAAAGAGATCTTTTTGTCGCCCCACTGCTTTTCGAAGTAGGCTTCGTAGAGACGATTTGAGGGCAAGGCTTCGATCCCGCTCACAACGAAAAAATTGTCGAGATTGTTGCGCGACAATCCCTCGCCGTGGATCTGGAACATGTTGGCGTGGAACGACAGCTTGTCGACGCCGACGAGCTTCTGCAGGTCCACATCGATCGCAAGGTTTAACCGGCCTTCGTAGATCGCTCCTTGCTTCAGTCCGCCGGAGACATTCGCCAGCGTCTCACCAATGTAGGTTGCGGCGAACTTGATCCCGTACTTTTGGAATGGGTTCGGCAGAAGCCCGAGGGTCTTCTCCTCGACGGTACTCTCGCCGGTGTCGGGATCGGCGGGCTTGTCGTCGTCGGTCTTCTTGTCCTCCTGCGCGAATGCGTGGGAGCCTTCGAGAAGACCCGCAAGAAGGATCGCCAGCGCCAGGCCTCTAACGGACATTTTCAATCGAGCCGCATACCAGATTCTGGGTGGGGTCGGGAATATTGGGACACGCTTCAACGGCAAACTCAAGGGGACACCCGCGGCTTCTCCTCCTTCGAGAAAGCGACCGCTGCGGCTCGGATCCTCTGACAGACCTGGAACGAGCGCGGTCGCCGAGACCGCCCCGTCGGTCCTGCAGCAGCCGGCGGGCGAATGCGCGGGCGCGTCGGCGCGTGGCGTGCGGCGGAAGGTCCTCCAAGGCTACTAGTCCTACTGCGTCACAAACGGTGGTCGGTGGAGTGGGCGAACTTGATCGCACAACAAGGACATCTCAACAACGTTCGGACCAGCCCTTGTTCGAGCCGCCGTCGCATCGTCGTGATCGAATCTGGAATGTGGCGTTGGGTTCGCAGTGGCAGATCCGCGGGGTCTGTAATCTGCGGGAACGCGAGCGAGCGGGATCGGCCGGGCGCACCGAGCGCCTGAGGGGGGAATCGTCTCCCGCTCGGAGATCAGGAATCCGAAGGCTGCAATGCACATCGTTGCGTGATGATGAAAGCCGCGCCAGCCGCGTCCCTCGAAGTGGCCAAGCCCGACTTCCTGCTTGAGATCCTGATAGTCGCGTTCGATGCGCCAGCGCAATTTAGCCGTCTCTACGAGAGTCCGGAATGCCACATCCTCCGGCAATGTCGAGAGCCAGTATTTGGTAGGCTGGTCCTCGCCTTTCGGCCATTCGATCAGCAACCATTCCTCCAACCGCTGGGTGGTTTGGCAATAATCACGGTGCGCGGCACGGACCCGGACGCGGGCAAAGCGCGAGCTCAGCTTTTCGTTCGTTCCTTGCCGCCATGTGATGGTGCGCCAAGCTTTGGCCGGCAGGCCGATCGCGAGCGCCTTGACGGCGGCCGGTTGATGCTGACGGTTGCGGCGCATCAGTTTCGGGGGACGACCGCGGCCCGACCATGGCTTCGGCGGCAAGGGACCGGTGCCGGGCGCCCATACCGTTGTGCTCGACAGAAGACCCGCCACATAGGTCAATCCCAGCGCCGTGATCTCCGTGCGCAGATCGCTGTTGTTGCCATAGCCCGCGTCCATCAGCACGACACCGCGCGGAAGTTCGCTCGCACAGGCCCACCGCAACTGCTCCAGCGCGATCTCAGGCTTGGTCCGGAAGCCGACTTCGGCAGGAATGCCCACCTTGCGCCGCCGATCGCAATCCTCAGTCCATTCCTTCGGAAGATAAAGGCGATAGGCGACAGGCAGGCTGGCGTGGTGGTTGGCAATCGACAGTGACACCGCCACCTGGCAATTATCCTGCTTGCCGAGCTGCCCGCAATATTGCCGTGCAACTCCAACCGAGTGTCGCCCCTGCTTGGGAAATCCGGTGTCATCGATGATCCAAGCTTCGATCGGGCCCTGGCGTTCAATCGCCGGCAGGACCATCTCGCGTACCTTGCCCAGCACCTTCTCATCCGACCAGGCGCCGCTGCCGACGAAATGCAGCAGCGATTGATGCTGGGCGGCCGTCCGTTCCGGGGCCGTCACCGCCGCCATCGGCTCCACGCTCTTGCGACCGCCACAGGCCATCAGACCGACGCAATAGTCGCGCAGTGGCGCCTTCCGATCCGCATGACCGATGACGCTGGCAAGCCCTTCCAAATACGCCGCAAATCGCATTTCGCTGGTCTTGGTGCCACGCCCGTTCATGTCGGCCTCGTCGGTTGATGGTCGATGCCTCAACCATCGCTGATTCTGGCCGGCCAAAGCCTGCGGTTTTGTGACTCAGTCAGACTAGGAACCATCCAATAAAGGGCGCGTTCGTCCTCGAAGCACAAGCCAAGAAGACAAGAGGGTGAGATGACGCGATCGGTGGAGGAGCTACGACGGGAGTCCGAGCGTAACCGGGCGGAATTGGCGGCCACGGTCGAACGTCTCAAGCAGGGGATATCGGACACGACCCGGGATCTGCGTCACATGGTCTCGCCTCAACACGTTAAATCCGAAATGTCGGGCTACGTAAGCGACAAAGCCCAAGGCTGGGTCGAAGGGCTCAAACAGCAGGCGATGGATAACCCGATGCGCGCCGTCGCTGCCGGTACCGCCATAGCTGTGCCGTTGCTGCGACTGGCAAAAGGGGTGCCTCTGCCGCTTCTCATGATTGCTGCAGGCCTCGCTCTTACCTCGAAGACCGCGCGCGACCGGGCCGCTGGAGCGGTATCGCCCGTGATGGATGGTGCCGGTCGGGTCATCGACCAGACTGTCGACAGAGTTCAGGAAGCAAGAAGTGGGGCCCAGGCGAAAATCTCCGAGTCCCAAGGACGCGCCGCTGGCGCGGTCAACGACGCGATAGATTCGGCAAAGACAGCGGCCCAAGACCTCAAGGCCCGGGCAACGGAGGCCGCAGGGACGATCGGTGACAAGATCACGGACGGCATGGACTCCATCAAGGATTCGGCCTCCGTCGCTCCAGAACAGGCGCGACAGATCATCGGTGACAACGCCGCGCTGATCGGAGGGCTCGGTATCGCCATCGGGGCAATCATCGCGGCGGCCCTTCCGGAAACGAAGCTCGAAGATCGGGCGGCGGGGCCAGCGAGCGACAGCCTGAAGCGCGCTGCAGGCGAGGTCGCTCAATCCGGTTTCGAGGCAGCCAAGGAGACGACGTTGTCTGCGGCCGATGCCGCGACAAGAAGCGTTAGTGAAGCTGACCTTGGACGACACGCGAGCCGGATGACCCGTAATTTGGCTGACAACCTCAAGGAAGCGGCGACCGAGGTTGTTGACGCAGCATTCAGCCCTTCCCCGAAATCGAGCACCTGAGAGACACAACATGAGCGATTCAGATGTGGTCAAGCCGGCCAACTTCAACAAAGGCAAGAGCAGCTCCTCCACCGGTCTGAAGGATCAGATCGGCGATGCAGGGGCCGAGATGAAGCAGCGCGCCGGGGAAGCCCTGCAGGCATCGACGGACATGGCTCGGGACAAGTTCGGCGAAGCCGCCGATGCCGCCAAGAATGTCGCGAGCGGCACCGTCGATCAGATTCAGGAACGGGCACGGGAGCAGCAACAGACCGGTGCCGATTTCATTGAGCGCTTGGCGGGTAACTTCCGCCAAGCTGCCGGCGCCTTCGAAACTGACGTGCCCTTTGCTGCACGCGGTATAAATTCGGCCGCCGACTATGTGGAAGAAGCGGCCGCGAAGGTTCGCGATGGCAGCTTCCGCGACCTCGTCGACGGTGCGACTGATTTTGCGAAGCGGCAACCCGCGGCATTTCTCGGCCTATCGGTTTTGGCTGGGTTCGCCGCTGTGCGCTTCCTAGCAGGCTGCTGAAAAAGATGCCTTGGATGATGATTTTCGTAATATGCGGCTTGAAAACGAAGCCAGCGATGGGCCTCGATGAGCTCCGCATGCGCTGTATAGGTGGGGTTGGTGGCTCATTTTTGACGCTCCAGACGGATTCATCCCGTCGCGGCCAGCAGCTTTGGGATGCGAACGAGGTTGTAGGCTGCGGCGGTGAACACGAAGAACCACTCGACCAGGCCGCGGCCGCGATGGCGCGTCTTGCGCAGGCCGCCAACCGTCTTGATCCACCCGAACGGCTCCTCGATCAGCTTGCGTTTGATGGTGCTGATCCGATAGCCGGGATGGCGGGTGGTGCGCGCGTCGATCGCCGAGCGGCGGTTGGTGTCGTTCTGCGAGACATGCGGCGTGCAGCCGCGCTCGCGGCAGCCGGCGACGAAGTCGGCAGTGTCGTAGTTCTTGTCGCCGCCGACCGTGCTACCGGGCCGGGCATTGTCCTCGATCATGTCGAGCGCAGTCGCGCGCTCGGCGGTGCCGTTGGCCTCGGTCAACCGCGCATCGACGATGAGTCCGTTGCGATTCTCCGTCATCAGATGCCCCATGTGGCAGAGCTTGGCCTCCTTGCCAGCACCCTTGCGGAACAGGCGGGCGTCGGGGTCCGTCGTCGAGGAATGCGTGGCGTTCTTGCGCTTCTCGCCATGGAAGTCGCGCTCGGCATTGCGGGAGCCGCGATCCTTTCCCGCGGGCGGATCGCCAGCGTCCTTCGGCACGAAGCTCTTCATGCTGGCCCAGGCCTCGATCAGCGTACCGTCAACCGAAAAGTGCTCGCTGGACAGCAGTCCTCGCACCTGCGGCAGGTTCAGCACGGCGACGAAGAACTTGGCGGCGATGTCGCCGTCGAGCAGCCGATCCCTGTTCTTGCAGAACACGGTCGGATTCCACACCGCGTCATCCATCGAAAGACCGACGAACCAGCGAAACAGCAGATTATAGTCGAGCTGCTCCATCAACTGCCGTTCCGAACGCACCGTATAGAAGGCTTGCAGCAGCAGCGCTCGCAAAAGCCGCTCCGGCGGGATCGACGGCCGACCTTCGCGCGAGTAAAGCCTGCTAAAATCGCGCGACAACTCTTTCAGCGCAGCGTCGACCAGGTCGCGGATCGCACGCAGCGGATGATCCGCCGGAACACGCTGCTCCAATCGCACGTAGCTGAATATGCCTTCCGACCGCTGATCTGCCCCGCGCATCGCAATCCCCAGCCCCAAGGAATCAAGCAAATGCAGGGAATCACAATCCGCGCGTCGCGCGAAGCGACTTTTTCAGCAGCCTGCTAAAGGCTTCGGGCGGCTCCTCAACCTCGCAGCGGACAAGTTCGCAGACCGGCGCGGAAGCTGGCGCATCCGGAGATCGGACATCGTATGCGAGCGAAGGCTTCGGTGGACAAAGCACCATGAAATCGACGGGTCAGCGAGCCAATGCGGGGGGCGGCAGCGCATCATGAGCATCAAGCACGATATCGAAACCGGGAAAAGCGATCTTCACAACATCTCGGGCCTTGTCGGCGACGCTATGGCTCAGGTCGCGAAGCTTTTCCAAAATGAGGTGGATCTGGCGAAGGCTGAACTTGCCGAAAAGGTTCAAAAGCTTGGCGGAGCGTTGGGACTGCTGGTCGGCGGGGCGGTTTTCGTCATCCCCGCCATCGTGATGGCCCTGTTCGCGTTGTCGTCGGCGTTGATCAGTGCCGGGTGGTCACCAGCATTGGCTTACCTGACATCGGCGATCGTCGCCGCCGCCATATCGGGCACTTTGTTTGCCGTGGGCATCAAGCGGATTGACGCGCGCACCCTCACTCCGCGGGAAACAATCCGGCAACTTGAAAAGGACAAAGATACTGTGAAGGGAATGGTGCGATGAGCGGTGCGCAAACCGGCTTTTTTGACAGTCTACTCGCTGCCGCCAGAGAGAACCCGCTTTCCGCTTTGCTTATTGGCGGCGGAGCACTCTGGCTGCTGGTCGGCGACGACAAATTAAAGGGCGCTGCGCAATCCGCCGCGAACGTCGCATCTGGTGTGGTCGATAGCGGTGCCAGCAATTTGAAGGCTGCAACCTCGGGATTGCAGCGGACCGCGGCGCCGCCGACCGCACCTGAGATGGATCATGAAGGGGGCAGCGTGGCCAAGGATTCACGCGATGCCGCGCAAACGGCAACCGACTCGATGTCTGAAGCAGTGGACAGAGTCCGCGACCGGTTTGACGAGGGCGTCGCTTACGCCCGGGAACAGTTTGCTAAGATGGGCAATCCTCTGCCGGCAGGAGATACCTTGACGAAAGCGCAGTCTTCGCTCGGCGACCTGATGGAGCGCCAGCCGCTGCTCATCGGCGCCATTGGTTTGGCGGCCGGCGCTGCACTCGCAGGCGCGTTTAGAACGACCCCGATCGAAGACAACTACATCGGCGGCGTCAGCGACGACGTGAAGGAGGACCTGAGCAGACGCGGTACCGCTGTATCGAAAGCGCTGCGTGAAGCTGCTGATACGATCGCGGCCGACGCGAGTGACATCGGAGCCGAGGCGATCGATCGCGTGAAGCAGGCGGGAACTGATGCCGCTTACGCTGCCAAGGACAAAACCAAGCAGTTGTGAGGGGCGGCCCGGTGGGCCATATCACGCGCTACTGCCCGTCGGAGTTAGAGGAACATGCGCCGCGGAATGCCATCGGTGCCCGCTTTTAAGAATGCTCGCCATTTGATGGCGAAGCTATGTCAGGAAGTTTCCGGCGATTGTCTTTAGAGGAAGGAGCCGCACATGAGTGACGAACGAAAATCATCAAAAGCGGGGGAACGGGCCGCTGAGGGCTTGCGCGAGGCCGCTTCTAAGGAAGGCGCAAAACGAGAGCAAGATGGGGCACGATCTAGCCAAGGGCGCTGATCGTTTCGAGGAACGCTCTAAAAGCTCGGATGGAAAAACCGCTGAAGAGAAACAAAAAGGGTAAATCCAAGCAGAAGACGCGTCATCGCGACTTCAAGTGAGAGGCCTCCACAATGACTGGAGGCCTTTACGTATGAAGAAGATCAACAAGTGGGTTCGCGAGTGAAACGCGATTAGACACCTCCGAGGATTGGCAGTCTCCCGACCGTCGATTGCCTCCCAGCCCCAGGCGTAACGCCGTGACGTTGGTTGCGGCCTGCCAGCACGATCTAACGAGCGTTTTTCGATCCGGCTATCGAGTTCGATCAGGCAACCTTGCGGCAGGCGCTCAAGGTCCAGGCGAGCAGGGTGATGCTCTCGCCGAGGTCGCCGCTGCCGACCTCAAAGTCAGCTTTAACTAGCGTTGCGAAGAGTTCGGAGGGATCAGATGGACCTGCCGCAGATTGGGAAGCCGGGCTGGCGACGGGCGAGGTATCGGTGCGGACAAACGGACCGGCGTGGGCGTCGCCTTCGACACCATGGCCCTCCACCAGGACGATCTGATCCCGTGACGGCTTGCTGAAGTGGTGCTCGCGATCGGCGGCAAGCGCCACGACCCTTCCCTCGAGCGTCAAGTCGTGCTCCTGCGACGTCAGGCGGCGCGGGCGAGCGAGCGCCGCTTCTGGCGGAGCTAGCGCGTGATATCCGTGAGCGGCATCGCGTTCAGGATTCGGTCGGCAGGGGCGCCGTCCTTGCGGGCCATTTCGACATCCCAGTGCATGTGGTCGAGCTCGGGAATGGAGTGCGCGCGCCGACAACCGGCGACACTTTTTTCCACTGCCACCACCAGGACCACATGGATGAAGGCTTCGCGAGGCTAATCAAGTACACATGATCCGAAAGGCTATTTTTGATGGCCTCGCCCGTGAATTCGAAAACGTGCAATGGCGGGCCAGTTCCTCGATCATCCACTGGCAGTAGATTTCGTGCTCCGCAGCATGGTGCAGAATGGGCAACCTGATGAACCCTGTAAGTAAATCCTCGTATTTCATGCGGTCTTTATCGAATTTCGTGTTGGAACGATGCTTGCGGCATTGGGTCGACCCGCCGGCGCCCTGGACGCTCCCCGAATCCCGGCGCGGCCACATTAGCGGTGATGAGACCATGGGAAGTGCAGCAGACCGCGATCCGCAGCACCACACACATAAAATGCAGAAGGCCTCCGGGACATCCGGAACCATCTGCGCGAGGACATCGAAAAAGTGGACGAACCCCCATTGAAGGCGATGTTCGAAACCTCTGCCGAGAATCCTGGGCGGTCTCGATAAGGCCTTCAAGGACTACGAGCAGAAAAACGAGAAGGCCTGGCGCTGATCGGCGGCTCGCGGGTGTTCCGCTCCAGGTGACGTCTCCAGTCAAAGTCGCGAAGGACATGCTCGACCTGGCCAAGCACGTCAATCAGAAGGCCGGCAACTTCGAGCCGGACAAATTCGAGGACCACTACGAGACGGCCTGGGTGGACCTGATCAACGAGAAGCGGGCCGGCAGGGTCATCCGCCCCAAGGCGTGGCCGAAGGGTGAGAACGTCGTCGATCTGATGGAGGCGCTGCGTTGGCCAAGAGGCCGCGTCGGCGAAGGCAGCCAAGCCGGTCAAGAAGCCGAAAAAGGCCGCCCAAGGACAGAAGGAAATGCTGATGCCGATCGCCGGCAAGAAGCCGGTGAAGGAAGTTGCGGCAAAGAATCTTGCGGCGGGGACGCGGCGGAAGTCGGCTTGAATGTTCGGCTTGGTTTTGGGCCGACGCGCGCACGCGGATGCGGCCGCAAGATCGCTCTGCGGATGCCTTTGATTGGGCTCAACGCCAGCGGGCATTCCAGTTTCGCGGCGGAGCTATCGTATGCCTACCGGCGCGATGCCAGCGTCGGACCCGTAGACCGGGTCGGATCGACGGCACCGCTTTCCAGCGCCGCGCGTCTTTCCGCGACAGCATGATCAAACAGTTGGACGACAAGGGCCAACGCCACCATATCCTCTTGTTCAATCGCGCCATCGTTGTAGCATTTCAGGGTTTCGGCGATGATCGTGTCGACTTCGCGTTGCGATGACAGCAGGTCATGCTCGGGCCCGGTATCCCGAAGCTCCGATGCCAGAGCGAGAACGCGGTTGCAACGACCGGTATCGTCATCGCGATCGTCTCTGTTCAGATAGCGGCGCAGCCAGGCGGCGGCCGAACCAATGCCGGAAAAAAGAAGCAAGGCGAACCAGAAGTAGTCGCTGTACTTGTCCAGAAAGGTTCGTTCCGTCCCGTTGATCACTGCTGCCGCGCCCCTGTGCACGGAGGGCTCGGCTTCCTTCTCGGTTTCCGGCTTGGTAATGTGGGCGGCACCGACGACACGTCGCGTGATCGTGTCGCGGGCCGCGAACAATTGGCGATAGAAGGCTGCCGCCTTGCTTTCCGAAAGTGCTCTCCTGGTGAGAATGAGATGGCTGACGCTGATAGTGTCGACCTTGTCCTCCGGCCAGGCCGGGTTCGCGCTGAATACGCTGCCGGGAATTTCCTCGGCTTCGTAGCGCGGTTGCTTCAAGGCGATGGACTCGGACACGTCGACCGGAAGAAACTTCGGCGCTCCGCGCGATCGCGAAGTCGCAGCGATCGCGTCGGCCGTGATCCTGCTGTCGAGCGGTCCAACCGCGAGATAGGCGTCGAGAGTGGCGTCCTGCGCGAGCTTTTCGATCTGGTCGGTCCCGAATTGGACAGTCGCAACCTTATCGGGCTCCACGCCAGAGCCGATCAGAACGGTGCGCAGAAGCGCCAGATTGGCGCCGGTCCTTCCGAGGATGCCGACCTTGTGGCCTGCCAGATCGGCGATCTCAGCGATCTTTCCAGTTCCCTTCTTCCGGGAGTCCTTGCCATGTCGTCCGGAAGGCGTCCAAAGGACCACGTAGTTCTTCCGCAGCACGGCCAACGTCTGCGCATCCGTCGGCATGCTCAGGTCGCCGCGACCCACCGCCAGTTCGGCCCTGCCGGCGCCAAGCAGAGCGAGGGACTCGGCGGCGCCTTCGGTCGTGATCGGGGATAGCCTGAGCGACCTGCTCTCCTCGCCGAATGCATCGGCCATCGCCTCGACCACCTGATGGTCGTCGCTGCCTGCGGGGCCTACCGCGATGCGGAGGGTCTCGGGCTGCAGAACGTAGTAGAGAGCGACCGCGGCGGCGCCGAAGACGACGAACCCCAACGCCAGCACCACCAGCAGCCTTCGTTGGCGTCCGTCGTACGCGCTCCTGATCGGGGCGGATGATGACATCGGCAAAACCCGGGTGAACGATCAACCTGCCTTCGAGCCGCAACTATGCGCCGTGAGTTTGGGCGAACCGGTCTCGGGCGGGAATGTTCCGTCCGGCGCAAGGGCGATCCGACGCTGGCGATAAAAAAAGGCCGCGCCATCCCGCGCGGCCTCCTTTGCATGAGATCGGCCAGCCTCACCAATGGTGGCGATGCCAGCGATGCCGAACGAACGGATAGGATCCACCGTAGTAGGCGTAGGCGGGCCGCACCACGCGGCGATAGCGGTAGCCATAGGAGACCGGCGCGCTGTAGTAGCTAGTGGTGTAGCCGCCGCCCCAGCGATAGGGCTCGTCGTAGCCGTAGTCGTAAGCGTACGGGCCGCCGTAGTAACCGGCGCCATAGTAGCCGGGGCCGTATCCATAGCCGGGTCCCCAGCCGTACGCCGACGATGCAAGCCCGCCGATTACGGCTCCCGCGACCAGGCCGCCGGCGATGCCCGGCCCCCAGCCACCGCCCCGCCATCGGGCTTCGGCGGGAGACGTCGTGGCTACCGATGCCAGACCGAGGGCGCCGACCATCAACGCCGACATTACAATCTTCTTCATCGGAATTCCTTTCTCTATGCGCGCGCCCCAGCCGTTAACGGGAAAAACAGGCAATGGTTGCTGGCGCCTCGATAGAGCCAGCGCCGACACTTCTCACCGCGATCATGAACTCCTCAAGCAGCGACTGCAGCGTCTCACGCGAAGCTAGGAAAGAGCGGTCATGATCTTCTGCACCACGATCGGGATCCAAGAAAAAGGCCCGCCCGGTTTCCCGGACGGACCCCTCTCGGAAGGACCTCGCGGTCCGATCCAATTACTGTTCGGTGCAGACCTTCGTAGTCTTCACGGCCGACTCCGCCTCGACCTTGGTCTTGTACACGCCGTCGCCTACGACCGTGGTGGTGGTCGTTGTGGGCTTGCTGTCGACGACGGTGCACTTCTTCGTGGTCGCGTCGCGCACGATGTAGAACTCCGCGGCGCTTGCGGCCTGGGTGCCAAGAGCGAAAGCGGCGAGAGCGCCGCACACGATCAGTTTCTTCATGATGTTTTCTCCTCCAGTAGCGATTTAGTAATCACGGAAACGAGAGGAAAGGCTGATTGTTCCTGTTTTTCCCGAAACCCGACGCGACCTCCGAAGCCGCCTCGAATGCAATTTTCTTGTAATCGAATATTGCTTAGCGAAATGGATTACCGCTAATTCCCGATTTGGAACCGCTGACACCATGAAATGTTGATGGGCACCCATGTTTCAGGAGGTTCAGATGAACAAACGTATTTTGTTGGCGACCACCGCCTTCGTCGCTATCGCTACTTCGGCTTTGGCCCAATCTTCGCCGAACACTTCGACAACCGCCCCGTCGGCGCAGCGTCAGCAGGATTCTATGACGTCGACTTCGACGCCTGCGACGACGAACGCACCGTCCGCGTCGACCACCAGTCCGTCGACGTCGAGCACGACGCCGACCGGATCCGCGCAGACTTCGAATCCTTCGTCGACAAATTCGGCGCAGACGCAGGCCCCTTCGACCTCCAACCAGAGCGCCTCGGGTCAGTCGACGGGTTCCGGCAGCAACACCAGCACGTCGCAGGCGCCGGCAACTTCGACTTCGCCGAGCCAGGCGCAGACCAACACCACCAATCCGCCATCGAACCAGGCCCAGACCAGCCAGCCCTCCAGCGGCCAGACCCAGTCGGCCAATCCGCCGGCGACGGGCAGCAATCAGGCGCAGCAGAACCAGACCGGCTCGAACTCCACCAATGCCGCGCAGCGAACCGACGACCGGCAGAACAATTTCGACCGTTCGTCGACCAACGTGAACGCGTCGGTCAATATCAACGACCAGCAGCGCACCCGCGTCAGCCAGTCGATCGCGCGTCTAGACGTGAGACCGCTCACCAGCGTGAACTTCTCGGTGTCCGTCGGCACCGTCGTTCCGCGCGACGTTCGCCTGCAGCAGTTGCCGGCCGACGTCGTCGAGATCGTTCCGCAATACCGCGGCTACGACTTCGTCGTCGTGAAGGATGAGATCGTCATCGTCGAGCCGTCCAGCTACAAGATCGTCGCCACGCTGCCGTATTCCGGTAGGTCCACGGCGTCAGCGCCCGCCCGCAGCGAGGAGCGCAAGACCACCTTCAGCGATCGCGACCGCGAGGTGATCCGGAAGCACGCGAAGGCGCGCCCGGTCGAGCGCGAGAAGCACGTGACTACCGGCAGCACGGTCCGTACCGAGATCCGGACCGGCGAGCGCGTGCCCGAGGGCGTCGAGGTCGAGACTTTCCCCGAGGAAGTCTATCGCGACGCGCCGACGCTGCGGGAGTACCGGTACATCAACCGCGACAGCCACACCTACATCGTCGAGCCGCGCGAGCGCCGCGTGATCGAAGAGATCGACTGACCGTACCGAGAGGACTTGTTTGAGAAGGAAGGGCCGCCCGCGCGGCCCTTCCGATTAGGGGTACCATATGTCTGCGATCGCGAAACTGACTGAACAGAAGAGACAGCTTTTGGAGCGCCTCGAGGCAGAGCCCGGACCCAACGAAAGAACCAAAATCCAGGCGCTGCTCGCGAAGATCGAGACGGCCCTGCGGCTTCTTGGAGCGGGGGTCGCTTAGGATTCCCGCGCCACTGGCGGACGAGTAGCGGAGGTGAGCAACTTTCGACAAATCGGCGATCAAGAGAAGTCGACCAGTGGCGGTCGGACCTGCCGGGCGCTACGCCGCGTGTTACACTGGCGTTTCCCCGTCGCGCAGGTGAACTCAGGTGCCGCGAAAGCTAAAGACCTACCAGACCTCGCTCGGATTTTACGACCTCGCGATCGCCGCGCCTTCGATGAAGGCCGCGCTGGAGGCGTGGTGTTCACCAAGGACACGCCACGGAGACCGAGGATCCAGACGTCGTCGCCGCGACCATGGCGAAACCCGGCGTGGTCCTGAAGCGGCCTGCCGGCTCCAGCGGGCGGTTCGCCGAACATGCCGACCTGCCGGACGTGGACGAAGGAGCCAAGCCCAAGAAGAGCCGCCGTCCGGAGCCGAAGCGACGAGCGGCTCCCAAGGCCAGCGTCGAGGATTCGCAAAAGGCCGCTGCGGCTTTCGAGCGCGAGCAGAAGCGGCGGGACGTCGAACGTCGCAAGGAGGAGGCGGCATGGGAGAAGGAGCGCGCCAGGCGCGAGAAGCTGGTTAACAAAGCCCAGGCGGCGCTGGACGCCGCGCAACGAGAGCACGAAGAAAGGTCCGAGGCGCTCGACGCCGAGCGGCGCGATGTCGAGAAGCGGATAGATGCCGAGGACGCGCGCTGGGAAGCCGAAAGGGAGACACTCAGGGACGCGCTTCGCCGCACGCGGGAATAGGAGACGGGCGATCGGGGTAAGGTGGCAGACCTAGTTCAGTTTCGGAGGTATCCGCGGATCCAATTTACGAAGCAGTCTTTCGACGGTCTGCCGTTGCTCCGCGATATCTTCGCGGACCATCTGCCTGAGGCCGTCGGTTCTGTCTTGGTCCGATTGAGTATCCGGCGACGTCGAGCTCGTCCTGCGCATGAAATGTCCTCCATCCTACCGGATGACGTCTCGAGACGTTCCTGCGAGGAGCGCAAGGCGCTTCGCCATCAGTTCGACGGTCTTGCGATCGTCGTCGTCCGCTTGGCTCGCTCCGCTGTTGCGCGCAAGCCAGTTTTCGATGGCCTGCAGTCGCGTCGCGAGCGCAACGGCGTCGTCGCCGAACCATCCGCTTACCATCGCCCTGAATTCGACCCTCATCTCGCCGCAGATACGGACATGCAGGCAAAAGGTTTCGCGATGTCAGGCGCCCGGTTTGGGTTCCTTCCCGACGCTCTCCATTTGACCGCGGAGCTTTAGCGCGTATTCCTTGAGTTCGACGGCCAGGCGGCGGTTGTAAATGCGCGCCTCCTCGTCCATCGACAGGTTGCCGAGCAACTTGCTCTCTGCGGCTCTGGCTTCGATCTCTTCGACGCGCTTCTCGAGGTCGGTCAACAGAGACTTTTCACTTTGACGGGAAATGAGGGGATGGCCGGAGCCCGTGGTCTCAACCGGCGCACGACTTATCGCCGGCCGTTGCGGGAACAACAAACGTCGATTTGGAAGAGCGATCCGCGGGCTGCGGGGCTTGAAAATGTGAGCGCTCCGACAGTGCCAATTTTTCCCGTTCGGTTCTGCGACGCCGTCCCTCCGAATCTTCACGGGACGGCGCGAAACATCGCGCAGCACACGAGAAGCGCCGGCATCTACTCGAAGGGGAGCCGGTCTACCAGCTTCCACGGCCCGTTGAGGTATTCCCAGACCAGAAGTCCGGTAGCCGCGCTGGCGCGCGGCTCGAAGCCCGTCGAGAGTTCCCGATGAAGCCGCCTCGCATCGTCGGCGGCGACCTTGTTCTGGATTGTCACATGCGGTCGCCAGCCTTGGCTGTCCTGGCTGAAAAACTCGCCGCCCATGGCCAGGCGCGCTGCGGACCGGACCTGTTCAAGCTCCGGCGACCGGACGCGGATCGCGACCCCGAAGCCGAGCAGGAGCGGCGTATCCAGCAAAATCGGTATCGGGCCGAGTGGAAGGCGGACTTTGCACAGGCGCGCCGTCTGCGCCGACGAGAGACGGTGGAACAACGTGAGGTGCGCCGGCAACAGGTTGCGCTCGGGAGGAAAGTGACCCCGGCGTAGGCTGTCCAGCCAGGCGAAGCTCGTGAGATCCAGTTCTGCGGTGAGGAGGAACGTCGGCGTCATCTCAATTCGGATATCGCGATCCGCCTGTCTTCAGCAATCTCTGTCCGGACATTCGGGACAGGTGTCGCGGATGCCATCGAGCACGTCGCGAAGGAGAGCAGCAGCTCCATCGGCGGGAACGCCTCCGGGAGGATGCCGGCGTGCGATGTCGACCGCCCGGTCGCGGGCGTGGGGATCGGCCCGGTCCTTCGCCCAGCCGTGCTCCTCGCATTCGTGGATGGCGCCGGCGTCCTGCAGCACGTGGATCGCCCACCCGCCCAGCGTCCGGATCGCCTTCGGTGTTTCCTTCGTCTTGAGCATCGAGATCGCTCCTGCAGGACGAATTCTCCCGCCCACCGCTCGTTCCGGGCGGTAAGCACGCGGCAGGGATTCGCAATCGGCAGGGCTGAAGCTTGTCCACGTGTTCCGCCCATCCGATGACAGGTTGGGCCGGAGGAGATGTTACTGTCGAGGAGGCGAAAAGCCTTCGATCCGGAGCGTCGTCGACATCGCGACGAACGGCACTGCCCAAGCCGCCGCGACGTTGCCGAGCATCACCATCGTCAGGACAGCCTGCGTCAGCATCCCGGCAACCTCCGAAAAGCGGCGGCCCAGGGCCGCCGCAACCGCATCGGGACGCCCCCGCCGCGCGGCGGGTCATCGTCATCGCCGTCCAACTTGCGCAATGCGGCGAGGATGTCGGCGAGACGGATGGGGCGCTCCATGCCGGGTATCTCGCGCAAGGCGGGACAGGATTCGACGGCGAACATGTCCGACGCCCACGACGACAGAATGATCCGCTTCTCCGAGGCGGACAGCGCGGCATCGCTCAGGACGTCGTCCGGAGATGCGTAGTGGGCAGCGGGATGGAAAAGATGATGGAGATTGCCAGCGTTGGTATTCGCATTGGTCATAGGTCGTCTCCCTTCTTACGCTCCTTTCAAGGGATGGGTTTGGCGAGCGCGGTGGCGGCGGGGTCGCCGCCGCCCCAAGCCGTCAGGCGGCCTTCTTCTGCTCGATCTGTTGAGTTGTTCCGGTCGCGCCGGCGATCTGGATGCGGCGCGGCTTCATAGCCTCCGGCACCTCGCGGACGAGATCGATGACGAGGAGACCGTCGCGGAAGGCGGCTTCCTTCACTTGCACATAGTCGGCCAGGTTGAATACGCGGCGGAACGGCCGCGCGGCTATGCCCTGGAAGAGGTACTCGCCCGCCGGCTTGTCCGGCTTGCGGCCCTCGATTGTGAGCGCGTTCTGCTCGGCGGTGACGGAAATGTCGTCGGCGCCAAAACCGGCGACCGCCAGGGTGATGCGGTAGTGGTCCTCGCCTGAACGCTCGATGTTGTAGGGCGGGTAGTTGTCGTCCGTGGCCTGGCGCAGCGCGCTGTCGACGAGACCGGCCAAGTGGTCGAAACCGATGGTGGAGCGCCACAGCGGCGCGAAGTCGAAGGTCGTCCTCATATCCAAGTCCTCCAAAGAGCAAGATGGTTACGAAGGAACGCAGGACGTCGGTCCCAAGACTTCCGGCCTGCGCCCGCGCGGGACCCTGGAAGGCGACCCGCACACCGCTCTCGCGGCGAAAAACGAGATAGAAAAACGCAAGAACCGTTCAAGAGGGTCGGCGAAAATTTTTTGAACTAAGCGAGTAGCGATCCGCGGAGCGTTCGCGCCCGCACCACTACCATCTTGACAGCATCCGGCCGCCGAATATTTTCTGCGCAGGGAATTATTTTCCCGTTCTCGAAACCCGAAGGATTTGGAGGACCGTCAGGAGTGGCGATGATGCTCGACGAAGATTTTGCCCGTATCCCTGCGCACCGAAACAACATCCACCGCTATCGCAAGCTGCTGAACACGCGGCTCTCGGATCTCGAACGCCGGTTCATCGAACGGCGGCTCTCCGAAGAGAACTCGGCGCTTCGGACGCTGGTGTCCAGCACCTTCCCTCTGACGTTCGACATGGCTGAAGCGCCCCCACCGGCGATCGCGGGACCCGTGTCATGACCGCAGTACGAGAGTTGCTCATCCGCGGCAGCGAGAAGGTCGTCGGGCACTATCGGCTTCTGCTCGCCGGCGCCAAGACCGAGAGGGAACGCGCGTTGTACCTGGAGCGGATCGAGCGCGAAGAACGTCTTCTCGATCAGCTGCGCGACGGTTTGCCTATGCGGGATGCGGCATGACCTCCGCCGACGAGGACGGCTTCGCCGGCTACAACATCGCGCTGCGACAGCGCGACCGGAGGAGCGGTGATGGCATCCCTATTGGAGTGCAGCCGCGCGGGCGCTAGATACAAGGGGGAGCGGGCGCAACCGCTACGCCTTGGGGATAACCCGGCAGGAGCAAGTCTCTGCGCAGGTAGAGGGAGCACGAACGTCGCTCAGCGATCCGGCTGGCTAAGATCGCCATCTTCACGATATCTTGGTCGTTGGACCATCGTTCGGTTGTGGCCAAGCGAAGAAAAGCCTGATCGATTCCGTAAAGTACCTAATCCGGTCTGCCGGACTGACGATGTCCTGTTAGGATGTTAGTGTGGCGATCGCGTCCGTTCGGCCGGTGGTCGTTGGCTGCACGGTACTGCAGACTTTGAGGCGCCCGACCCTGCGCGAGTTCACATATGCTCCTCCATCCTCCCGGAATTACGTTCAATTCTTGATTGCAGCTGGGCCAGATCAATGAAGTCATCCGCCTGCCGTCTTAGCTCATCTGCGATCACCGTTGGCTGGGTCGAACAGCTCGAAACAACCGTTACGCGGACGCCGCGTCGTTGGACGGCCCTGACCAGCGAACTGAACCCACCGTCGCCTGAAAACAGGAAAATCTCGTCTAACTGTTCCGACAATTGCATGACGCCGACTGCGAGATCGATGCCCATACTACCTTTGAATTTTCGGCGGCCCCGTTCGTCAGAAAACTCCTTGACTGGCTTTGAGACCACCGTGAAACCGTTATAGTCGAGCCAGTCGAGCAGAGGTCGAACTCCGGAGTAGTCCTGGTTGTCGACGATCGCGGTGTAATAGAAGGCTCGTAGGACGTTCGCCCTGCCTCGAAATTCGCCGAGTAGCTTTCGGTAATCGACATCGAAGCGCAGGGCTCTTGCGGTCAAATGGAGACTGTCCCCGTCAATAAAGAGTGCGGCAGTCCGCTGGCCCGTGAGCTATCCATCGCGTTTTGAGCCAACGCTGATGCATCAGCCGCTTTCATCTCGCTCGGCCGCTTGGGAACAATCAGTCGGCCTATTGGGCACGATTCGACGTTAAGCAGAGGTCATCAACCTTCGGAGATTGAACTAGATCCGTGGTTCGCTCGTCGCGGACATGGAATACCGGAAACCTAGTTCAGAGCGATCTGTCTTGCTGATACGCAAGCCCGCAATAAAAATGTCCAGCGCCCGCTCGTAAGCCTCATCGTAAGAATATGTATGTAAGAACGCGTCCATGAATTCGTGCAAAGCAAAGCCGCGGACCAGGCATCGGAGGATTTGCAGAGCGTCATCGCCTTCTCGGCCGTGGAGATTACATTCAGCGAACACGGCGACCATGAACTCGTGGAGTTCCTGATAAGCTCGGCGCCATTCCGGACATTCGCCTAAAGGCGCACGAAAAGTTGCTGCAGCCAGTCCAGGGTGCTCGACCGCAAACCGGCGCATTTCACCGGCGACTGCCCTAAGCGCCGAAAACGACGATTTGCCGCTTCGTATGCTTTCGAGCCGACCTAACAGATTCCGGAACGACTTGATCGCGAAGAAGCGCCGGATCTCCGGGATGCTGATGCGTGGCTCACCCGAAGCGAGTTCCAATTCGGCCGCAATGTCGTCTGCGAGCCGCTTGTCCCAGTTCGTAGCCAGGATCTCATCGATCGAGAAGTCGCGCGGGTGCTTCATCGAGCTGATTCCTTCCCAGTGCGTAGCAAGGCGGCTGCCGTTCATAGTTGACTTCAAGTTCGTTCCCGCGGACCCAGACCCGCTTGCATCGTCGAAATACCGGTTTCGGGCTTGACGCGAAAATAAGAAAGAACGTGGTCAGGTTTTGCGGATCTCGGACCACTAAGCGCGCTCCGCCATCCCAGACGCTTAGAACTTGGCAATCGGTCGACCATGACTCGTCAAGGGCGACGCACCACGCATCCAGTGGATCAGTGAACGTGACCCTTTTTGATTCGGTGCGAAGTGCTGGAAAGCCCAACGTATGAGCTCGGCTCTTCGCGGGATCCAATCCGTTCGATTTCGTTCATGCGTTCATACGAAACCGAGGGAAAGCTGGAAACGCGCGACCGCGTGCGCAGCATCGGTGAGCAAATCTGCGACTATGCCGATGTCGAAGGCGACGGCTACAATCCATTCCGCAACTTGAAGGGGCAGATGATCGCCAACATTTCGACGCCACGCCCCGGCGTCATCGAGCCACGTGACGCGACGCGCGTTTTCAAGCTCATCAGCGCACCGTGGACGAGAGCGAGGTTTAGTGACGTTGTTGGCCTTGCCTTGCGCTTTGATGCGCTGACGATTCCCCGCCCCGGCATGGTCAATGAAATGGAGTGGAGCGAGGTCGATTGGGATACCAAACGCTGGACTGTTCCAGCCGCCAAAATGAAGACCGGCTGGGACCATGTCGTGCGTCTGTCACGGCAGGCACTCGCGATACTGCATAGCGTTCGAAAGCTGACCGGCCATCGCCGATACGCGTTTTCCTGCTCGAAGGACGCGCCACTATCGAACAACACGGACAACAAGCGGCTGCGGCTCCTTGGCATTGACACCAAGACTGATCATTGTGCCCACGGATTCCGGACCACCTTCTCGACGCTGTCTCACCATGAGGAGATCAAGGATGCGAAGGCATGGGATGGCGATGTCGTCGAGCTGCAGCTCGCGCATCTCGACAACTCTACTGTGGAAGGTCTTTACAAGAAGCACGGACCGCTCGCGCTGATTGGCTCGCGCACCAAGCTGATGCAGCATTGGGCTGATCGGATCGATCACTGGCTCGATCCCAAGAAGGTGATGCCGATCAAGGGAGGCGTGCAGGCTTAAGTCACCAAAGGCGACCCTTCCGGGTCGCCTGCGCCGATATCGCAGGATTCGATGGTTGCAGGGACGTGCAACCATCGCATATTGTTGTTTGAGTCAGTCGCTTAGCGTTGCCCACCGAACAGGCACGTGTCATCCGTCCGCCATCAGCTGCTTCGAAAGCGCCATATAAGCCGGCAAAGTCACCGGGTCGTTGGCCGAATTGACAGCAACCGGATGCGAAGCGTAGCGCACGATCACCATCTGTGCAGTGGGATCGACGTAAATGCCCTGGCCGTGAATTCCACGTGCCAAGTACGCGCGATGCGCATTGTTGCTCACCCACCATTGATTACGATAAGAAGCGCCAGGGAGCATTGTGTAACCCGCGCATTTGAATTTGTTGGTATCGCCGCCGCGTTCGATGTCTTCTACCACCGCCGCCGGCACGATCTGGCGACCATTGAAGCGACCGTGGTTACGCATGGTTTCCCCGAACCGCGCGAGGTCCCGCAGGGCGGTCGAAAGCCCTGCGCCACTGCTTTCGGTACCAACACGATCAACGTGGTAGTAAGCGTCCTCTTCCGCGCCGATCTTCCGCCAGATGCGGTCGGACAGAAGCTCCGCCAATGTGAGACCGCTGGCACGCCGGCAAATCCAGGCCAGCACCTCCGTGTTGACGGACTTATAGGCGAACGCGCGACCGTGCTCGCCTTGCTTTCCTTGTGCACAGAGAAAATCGAAGATGTTCGTCGAACCCACGTAATCCGATTCGATCGGCGCCGTTCCGCTGGCTCGCCGCAACTCCCAGACCCCAGACGTCTCATCGGTATAATTCTCGGTGTAGACAAGGCTGGTGGTCATATCCATCACCTCCTCGACCCGAGCGTCGCCGAACGCGCTCCGCTTGAGTTCGGGCACATACTCCACGACAGGCGCGAGGGTGTCGATCCTGCCTTCGCTCACGAGGATGCCGGCGAGCGTTCCAGTGAACGACTTCGTGACCGACATGGCGACGTGCGGCTTGTGCGGCTTCAACGCCCCGAAGTAACGCTCGTAGATCAAGCGCCCCTTGTGCAGGACGACGACGCCGTCAGTGTAGGTCTCATCGAGCATTTGCGCAAAGGTCATCGAACGACCATCCATGGCGACAAACGCGGAGCCACCGATGTCCCGTTCGACGTGAGGCAGCGCCGACGCCAGGCCTGCTCCGCGCCACACATTCACGGTCGGCACGAGCTGGCGCATATTGCTCCACGTCCAACGCAATTCGGGAAAGTTGCGAAGCGACCCATCATGAAGAGCGATGGTGCGCTCTGACAACGGTGGAAATCCTTTCATCCAACCAAGTTGCTCAGGATCGGTTTCTGTGTAGGACATCTTGGTGTACTCCCTGATTCCTGTGGTAAGATTGGCGAAGACGAGCACGGCGCAAACTGGTTGGATCTGGAGTTCGAGGCTCGCGGCCAATTGCCGGCGGAGACTTTGCTCCAAATTCTTAACGGGTCTTTCATCCTGCTCTTCGAGAGAGACATCTCTTCGTTCACAACGATCTGCCTCGTTCCTCTTGTTCGTGGCCCAACATTTGGCCAATCGCAATGCTGCGGAAAATGCATTGTCTGATGGAAAACCCAACATAAATTGGAAGAATTGGATGCGCATTTCGTTACGGCAGTTGAGCTACGTCGTCGCAGTGGCGGAGGTCGGCAGCGTCTCCGGCGCCGCGTGCAAACTGCATATTTCTCCCTCTTCTATTCTTGCAGCGATCACCGCCGCCGAGCAGGATTTCGGCTGCGCTATTTTTCAACGGCGCTCCAATCGTGGAACGACCGTTACGCCTGCGGGTAGCCATTTCCTGGCCGCAGCCCATCACCTTCTGCTCGCGGAATCGAGCTTCGATCGTCAGATCGACGTTTTGGCATCGGTGACCCCGCCCTCGGTGCACATCGGTTGTTTCGAGCCATTTGGCGCCCTTTTCATGCCAGCGCTGCTCAAGCGCTTCATTGACGAAAGCGGCCTATCGAACGTGGTCTTGATGGAAGGTGATCAAGACCAGATACGGACCTGGCTCGCCGCCGGGCACGTGGACTTTGCGGTGACCTATGATGCCGGACTAGAACCAGGCGCCCCGATCACTCCGATCTGCAATGTGCCGGCTCACGTCGTACTGCCGGCATCGGACCCCTTGGCCGATCGCGACGCGGTGTCGATTTTCGACCTTGTCGACAAACCATTTGTATTGCTCGATCATCCGCATAACTCCCCGCGCATCATGAGCAGATTTGAAATCACCGGCGCGCAGCCACATGTGGCTCTGCGTACACGCTCCTATGAAACGGTGCGTGCGGCTGTTGGCGAAGGCCTTGGATTTTCATTTCTCAATATGCGCCCGCTCACCTGCACAACACCAGATTCGCCCCGCATCGTTCGTCGACCTCTCATCGAGGAGACTGCTGCTCACTCGGTCTTGCTGGTGGCCGACATCTATGGGGAAGCAAAGCCTGCGTTTCTTCGGCAGTTCATCACGACTCTACGCTCATTCTTCCGCAACATCCCACCTCCGGGCTTCGCCGTGACATTGCCAGAGCGGGAACATCTCCTCTGGCCTTGATTTCCGACCCTACAATCACATTCGTGGCCGATCCCCGCCTCCTAACGCGCGCAACATGACGAGGTACCAGCCGCGCTGATGGCAACACGGTACGTCAACGCATCAGCGACTTTTCCGTGATCGCCGCCCCTTAGACGCGACCTGAGCTATTTGCTGAGAGAGCTGTCGGCGCTGCTCCAACCGACGAGGTTGAGCAATGGCTTGTGGCCCAGCAACACTGCTTGGAGCAAAGCGGCAAGGTACATGTTCTCTTGCATCCCCGTAGGCGTCTAGCGGCTCACAGAGGCGCCGCAAGGACGATGCCGACCAATGTCCCCCACCAGTCAACGAAACCCGCCGACATCCGGACGCCGGGCCTCAAGCGGGCCGCCGCTCGAGGCCCTGGCGTTTCGAATGCGGCTAACGAGTGCGCGCCAGCGCCCACGACGTGAAGTCCGTGACATATGCTCGTGCGAGCTGATCCCTCAGCGACCTGGATTCAAGCGGCACGAACTTGCCCCAGGAACGAACTCACCGCCGAGCGGAGCATTCCCGCCTGTTGATCGAGCTCCCGGGCACCGCGCAGCACGCCGGATGCCACCGCCTGCGCGGCCGAGGCAGCCTCATTGACGCCTCCAACTTGATCGGTGATCTCGCGCGACCCATCCGCCGCAGACTGGATGTTCCGTGCAATTTCCCGCGTTGCAGCTTCCTGCTCCTCGACCGCCGAAGAAATGATCAGAGAGATCTCACTCATTGTCCCGATCGTTCCCGCAATGCCTGTGATTGCGGCGACAGCCCCGCTGGTCGCGGACTGCATGTTGGCAACCTGGGCAGCAATCTCCTCTGTTGCCTTGGCCGTCTGGGTCGCGAGCGACTTTACCTCGGAGGCAACCACAGCGAACCCCCGGCCCGCCTCACCGGCGCGAGCGGCCTCGATGGTGGCGTTCAGCGCAAGCAGATTTGTCTGGGCGGCGATCGTCTGGATGAGCTGAACCACGGCACCGATTTTTCCGGCTCCGGCCGACAGCAACATGACCGTGGTGTTGGTTTGCTCCGCCTCGGCGACAGCCCGCCGGGCAACTTCACTGGATTGCGTCACCTGACGGGATATTTCCGCGACTGAAGAGGATAGCTCGTCGGCCGCGGCGGCTACGGTTTGCATATTGTTCAACGCCTTTTCCGAGGCTTCGCCCACGGTTTTCACACGGTTACTGGTGTCACCTGCCGTCGTCGTCATGGACTCGGCCGCAGCCTGCATTTCGATTGCCGACGACGCCACCGAACGCACCACGCCATCAACGCTGCGTTCGAGAGATTCCGCAAGCGAGGCCATCGCTGCTCGACGTTCCGCAGCCGCGAGACCCTGCATCTCCGTTTCCTTGCGTTCGAGCTCCTTGAGGCGATCTGCATTATCCTTGAACACCTGAACGGTCGTCGCCATCGGCCCGATTTCGTCGCGACGGTCGGCACTCGGCACAGCGACCTCCAACTTTCCGGCCGCGAGCTCCTGCATGCACCGGCCGAGCTGCCCGAGTGGGCCGGTGATGCTTCTGGCCGTCAACCACGCAGCGCCCCCCGTCACAGCAACAATTCCCAGCATCGCAAGCGCCAACGACCACATAACGGGTCTCACTTTGGTGTCCAAATCATCGAGATATGCCCCCGTCCCTATGAACAGGTCCCAACCCGGCATGGCAACTGCATAACTCAGCTTGCGTACCGGTTCCTTCTCGCCAGGCTTTACGAACTCGTAGCGAAGCGTGACCTCGCCCTTTGCCGCGACCCCGTCCCGCAGCTCACGCGCAATCATCCGCCCGTTGGTTTTGACGTCAAGCGAGTTTGTTCCTATGAGCTGATGATTGGGCATCGCGATAACGACGCCATCCATCGAGTAAGCAAACACGTACCCCGTGCCCCCGTCGTACGTCATGCTTTGGAGCCGACGCGCATACTCCTTGATCGCCAACTCCCGCGATAGCTCGCCCGCTTCAACCTGTTTCTGCAGACCCAACCCAACGTTCTTGGCCATCTCGACAACGATGTGCGTCTGGACTATCCGATCATTCAAGATCTCGTCGCTCATCAAACGTGCGGCCCACAGACCGGCCGCTCCGAACCCCAGCAGCGAAATCAATACCAGGCACCCGAGCTTTGCGGAGATCGGAAGGTAATCAAACAGCTTCATGAACTTTTCCTATCGATGACGTCGCGGCGCGATCACGCTGCGTTCAACAACCGTGCAGCGAACCGATTATGGCCGCCTTAACATCGCATCACGAACCATCGCTTTTCATGCTGCGGATGAACTTTTCTCTCGATCGACAGCGACCATCATTCAAGACTCGCGTCACTGGACTAACCAGGTCACCAATAGATCGCGCAATAGACACCAATGCCGAGTTCACGCTTAGCGACGCGACGACCGTCCGAGCCATCAGAGAAGCACTTTGGAAAGACATAGAACGATGACAAATGCTAGGAAAAGGCAATCGATGTAGGCGATCGTTTCACTGCTTTTCCTGGTCGAGCGGACCATCGCCAATAATTGCGGACGGCTAAACTTCGTACGCCGCCTCACCACGTGTTCCGAGTGACGGCACTCGTGCTCCAGTTGCTCGATTTTCCTAAGAAACGAAAGCGATCGGAGGGCAGTGAGAAACCGCATAGCCGCGTAGCTCAGTATGGTCGCAGCGAGCGTTGCCCGATGGGCGTATTGATCGAGACGATTCAAAGACAAGTGTGTTGCGGTCAGCAGAAGGAAGTTCGTCCCGGTTCGGTAGATGTATGTCGCAAGGATCATTGCACGGCCCGGTCCCTGATGACCGTCAACTTATCGATCGGGTTCGAGACGGCCCAGCGCGCCTGCGATCGACACTGTCTTCCCTGATCGGGACCCGGGCGTTCGCAAGGTTCCGCGATGACCGCAGCCCTTGTCGCATTAGTGCGAGGGTCCTGATCTGCTTGTATCGCGGCCATCCGACGAAGTTCGTAGCCGTAATGTAGCTTATGACCGGGATGGATGCGCGGCGTCGCAGGAGAGCTTTCATGCATCGGTGTAAGCCAAACGCCAGCACCCTGTCTGCGAACTCATGGAATGTGAAGCCCCGCTTCGACCTCGCGGCGACTGCGATCAGGATAGCCGCCACCAGCATTGCTGCTTCGTCGCCGTCCCTCACATCGCGATAGAACGATCGGGATATTGATATCGTTTGCAGCACAGCTCGCGCGCCTCTATTGCTCTCGCCCGGATGGAGCGGTTCCGGAAAGGCGGCACGGCTCTCAGAAGGACGCAGCATGTCGGCGCGCCCCCCTACCCGGCGCTTCGGAAACAAGCCGAGCCTCGGCCCTTCGTCGGTCGCGGCGGCGATGGCGTTGCGCAACTCGGTCGGCGTGCAGCAAGCGCTACTAGGCGGTGTTTGCGGGTCCACACTTCTCTCTCAAGTCAATTCAGGATCTCGAACGGAACGTCGGCGTCAATGATGCCTGGCTAAGCAGAATCGGCGTCCGACTGCGAAACGCCTGTTTGATCGTTGTTTTGACCCGATAAGTTGGCAGCCGGGTCGACCCCTGTTATTCCGTCCGCGAGGAATCCGGAGATACTCAGCGCGCGTTCCAGCCATTGCTGCAACGTCACGATAGCGGGACTGGTCCATATGCGCTTGCGAGCAATGAACTGATACGAGCCCATGTACACATCGCTCGACGCAACCTCGACCAGCGCCCCGGATTCAAGGAGATGGGTCACGAGGGCATCATTGGCGAGTGCAACGCCATGACCAGATCGTGCCGCCTCAATGGCGAGGCAGGCATTTGAAAATCGATGGCCTCGCAGCTGCGCGGGGTCGACAACTCCTGCAAGCTCGAGCCACCTTTCCCATTGCTCGGTCGATTCCTCATGAAGCAGCGTGACACCCTGCAAGTCCGCCACATCGTCAATCGACGCGCATTGCGCGAGGTACGCTGGGCTGGCTATCGGGAATATCCGCGGACGCCACAATTCGTGCGCGACGAGATCTCCGTCAAGATCGATGTCGTCATCGTAGTAGCCGATAGCTGCGTCGGCTTCCATGTCTGCCAGATCGGCGCGCGAAGAGATCGTTCGCAGATTTATCTCGCGGTCTTCGAATGCGCAGGCCAGCTCTGCAAGCCGGGCCACGAGCTGCCCAACCAGGCTGTCAACGCACCATATATTTAGAGGAGATGGACGGGATGGACGGAGCGATCCAGCGGCATTTGCGATCGTGTCAAACGCCCTCGAGATCTTGGCGTGAAACTCTCGACCTGCCTCAGTGAGCGCTATCCCCCGGCCGCTCCCGCGCACAAGCACGACACCCATGTTGAATTGAAGTTTCTGAACATGCCGGGATATAGCCGAGTGGCTGACAGCGAGTTCATGGCCCGCAGCTCTGACGCTTCCGGTTCGACCAACAGCCTCGAAGGCCCGCAAGGCTGCAAGAGGAGGAAGTCCTCGCCGCGCGGCGCCCTTCCGGTCCTGATTATCGACAAACGCAGTCATCGCAGCGTCAATAGCCTCGCAGCCGCATCTCGTCCGATCAGAATTGCCGGCACGGCGCTGATCGATCGAGTGCATGTTTCCGATACGGTCAGCACGAACGGCACGCCCCGTGCAGAAGTCCGGAAGCGGCGCGCCCGGCCGCCCCGGTCACACTTCCAATTCAGGCAAACGCTGTGAACCTGCGCCCTTTGCTTGCTGCAATGGCGATCTTCAACGCAATCGACCCTAGAAAACTTAGGCACTTTTTCAAAATCGATTGTTTGGTAGAACCTCAGCTAAAATTTGGATGAATCGGCCTGGTCTTGGGGCCGGCTTCAACCGTTCGCGCGCCTCCCGAGGCGCCTCCTCAGATGTGACCGTTCGATTGAGCGCCACCATCGCCTCGGCCTATCCCGCCGCGACCTTCGCCCTCGATCCGCCTGACTTTTCCGACATCGACCTCCCAGAGGACGTTACTGCGCCCGCGCGTCCCTTTACACCAACGCCTTCCAGGGAAATCTCTCCGGCTCCGCGATCCGCGCCTTGAGTGCCGCGTAGCGGCGCGTTTTAATTAACCGACACGACGGCCTAGCCAACGCGAACCTACATGCCCGCAATCATCGGATCAGCCAATGTCACCTTGCATCATCTGCGATCGGCGGTCGCCGCCGGCGACTCCGGAAGCTTTCGACAAGCGGCGGAATTGCTTGGTACTCGTCATTCCTTGTTGAGCCGCTCAATTAGTCAACTTGAGCAATATGTTGGAGTGACGTTGTTCAAGCGATCTCGTGGAGGAGTCGTTCCGACTCTCGCCGGGCGGCGCATTCTGCGGATATCCCGGATGATTCTCGAACAAGTTGACATGCTGGTCATAACCGGCCGGTCGAGCGGGAGTGCCAACTCCGGGCGCCTTTCGATAGGCTTTTGCACATCAATCTCCGCCGGCAATCTGAGGGCAAGTCTGGTTGAATTCAAACAACGCACGCCTCAGGTCGATCTGGCTACCGTGGAGCGATCTCGGATCCGCCTTATGGCCGCACTCCGGAACGGCACGATCGACATCGCAATTGTTCCGGGGCAAAGCCCATCGTCGGACAGTCAGCGCCTCTCGATCTGGAGTGAGCGCATCATGATCTTGCTCCCAAAAGATCATTTCCTCTCGAAGTACGAAGAAATACATTGGACCGATCTACGCAATGAAACGGTTCTCTTGAGTCAGTATGACCCAGGAACAGACATAGAGAATCTGTTGATCTCCAATCTGGTGGCCGAAGATAAACGCCCCAGGATCGAACGGCATGACGTGAGCCGCAGCATCGTGAAGAGTCTCATTAGCATGGGGCTCGGCGTCAGCCTCGTCATGGAATCGGATGTCGGTGCCAGCTTTGCCGGCTTGGTCTATCGCGAAATACAGGACGGCTCCGGTCCAAGTCGTATTGGCTTCCATGCTCATTGGAGAGACGACAATGAGAATCCCGCCCTTCGGCGGTTCTTAGCACTTTTGGCCGAGCGCTATCCTTCACCGCCGGTGGCGGAATGACGGCTGCGCCTCAGTCGGGCGAAACCTCTGTCGTTGGCCATGAACCGCGCCAGCATCGGGGCAATCAACTTGATCGGATCTACCGACTGACCCGTTTCTTGCGCAAACGTCTCCGCGTAGGCGACGAGATCTCGATGAACTTGTGCCGGCAATTCCATGATGACCTTGACCGGCTTATCGTCCGGGAGCACTGCAATTTTTAGTTTCGTCATACGCAATTACCCCCTGTAAGGCTCGAGCACGAGATCGCGATTGACGATGACGCGCACTGGAAATCCGGGACGGACCGTCAGCGTCGGCTGCATATTCAGACTACGACGAACGATCTGTTGCCCTGTCTGATTCAAGGAATCACTTGCTCCGTGCCGCAGGGCCTGAATGATCGCACTGTCATTGCTATTGGTGTCGGAACCTGCGCCAATTTCGGTGCCGACAGCCAGGAATGTCGACAGCGCGGCAGCCTTGAACAACTCGCCCCAATGGTTGTCTACTTCATCCTCTAGACCAGCGTATCCCGCCGCGTCCGCGCCCCGTTGCCGTTCGAGAACAATCGAGCGGCCATTCGGCATGATCAACCGGGTCCAGACGAGCAGCACGCGTGACTGGCCAAAAGTGACCTGGCTATCGTACACGCCGATCAGACGCGCTCCCTGAGGCCGCTGTATTGACGGCCAGTCGCGGCGCTTTTCGGCATGGCCAAACACGCCTTCGCCGCCGCGGCGCCCCAAGGCTGCACCCACGGCATTCGGCCGGCCTCAAGTTCACCGATGATCTTGTTGGTGATGTCGTCATAAAGGCTTGCCCGGTCCTCACCGGTGCGCGCCCGAGGATAGTGTATGGACATCGCGGGTCTCCGCGACGGGCGCCGCGAGCCTCTCTCGCAGCCTGTGACCCGTCACGGCAAACCCATTCAACTCTCTTACTCTCGGCTTCTTGTGCGGGAAGCGACGATGCGTGACGCCCTCGCAAGTGAGAGAATGCGACCATCTGCGGAGCGACCCACCTTCCGCCCCATTTCTTCATGGGATGTGGCCTTCTGCTTAGGGCCGCAGGCCCTGATCAGGCGCGCGCCACTGGCGCATCGCCCCACTGAAATGGCACCCGGAGGGCGTGAGCATAGCGACCCGAAGGGGCACGCGGGTCCGAGTGCAGCGACGAGACCGGTTAACAACGGCACCCGGGAACGGGGCAGTGATAGCGGTCGCCGAAGGCGAGCCCCTTTCCCGAGTGCCCCCGGCGACGAGCTCCGCAGTGTTTGCGCGAGGGATCGAAGCCGAATGGCCGAGACGCAAAGCGGCTCGGTTCACGAGAGCCCGGTGCGGCGAAGCGGCACGCGCCCCTACGAGAAGCGCGCACTTCGCGGTCGCAGTGCACGCCAAACCTTGCTCTCTCGTCATTGCGAATCCCAGCCCTGTGCTAACGGGGGAACGAATAACGGACATAACGATTCGTCGTATCAGGAGCTTCTCAATGCTGATGATGGGTGAACGACGGCCAATGATACGGACGCTGCGCGGATGGGCGATCCAGGTGCTCCAGGAAGCGGGCGCCATCCGCGAGTGTGAAGAACACGGTTGGATGCAAGATCGCGCCGATCCGCATGCACGGGAGCGGGCCCTTGATATCGCCCGTGGAGACCCGCCAGCAGGCGTCTCCCCTGATGCCGCGGCGGCCGAGGTTCGCGACGTGCTGAACTCGATCGGTGATACCTGCCCGGAATGCGCCCCAGACTAGAAGGGCTGGTGCCGGGCCTCAACGCCAGCCCGGTTACCCACTTCAACGGCCCAGCTTCTTCTCCACGCGCTTGCGCGCATTCCCGACCTTTTTGACGGCCTTTTTCACGGCTGATGCCGACTTTCTGGTCTTCTTTGCCTCGTACTGCACTTCATAGTTCTGCCCGCCGGCCACCCGTACCCGATCCTGTTTTCGCCCGCGCGCCGTCTTCGTCTTCGTCGCTACCGCCATGGGTGCCTCCTGTTATGACACCCAAGCAACGCGAATGGGATTCTGAGGTTCCGGAACGATTCGAACTGTGCCAATTTGAATCGGCTGTAGCGTGGAGTTGTTCAGTGGCGTTTCAGCGTAAAAAGCCCGAGGCGATCGGCCTCAAGGCGCCCCGGCCCGGCTTCGTCGAGCCCGCCCTGGCATCCTCGATCGACAAGGTGCCGTCAGGGGCCCGCTGGATTCACGAGATCAAATTCGACGGCTATCGTGTTCAGGTCCATCTGGCCAACGAGGCGGCGAAGATCTTCACCCGCCGCGGCCACGATTGGACGCACCGTTTCAAGAAGGTCGCCCATGACGCCTGGCGGATCAAGGCGAACTCGGCCGTGGTCGACGGCGAGATCGTGGTACCGGCGGCCGACGGCACGACCGACTTCTCGGTCCTGCAGAACGAGCTCAAGGGCAAGTCGAAGAGCATCGTGCTTGTGGCCTTCGATCTAATCTATCTGAACGGCCGCGATATCCGGAAGCTACCGCTGTTTCAGCGCAAGGCCGAACTCAAGAAGATCCTGAATGGCACCGACATCCAGTTCAGCGAAAGTTTCGAGATAGGCGGCCGCGAGATGTTCACGCACGCCTGCAAGCTCGGCCTCGAAGGCGTCGTGTCGAAGGTACGGGACAGTGCCTATCCCAAGGGACGCACGAACGACTGGGTCAAGAAGACCTGCGTGCAGCGGGAGACGCTGACCATTGCCGGCTTCGCATTCGATGGTACCGGCCTCTATGTCGGCCGGCGCAAGGGCGACGATCTGGTCTACGCCGGCAAAGTCGACCACGGCTTCGACAAGGTCTCGGCCGCCGATCTGCAGAAGCGGCTTAAGCCTCTCATCCGAAAGACCCAGCCCTATGCTAAGCGCATCAACCACAAGGGCATCTGGGTTGAACCCAAGCTTTTGGCCGAGATCGAGTATCGCGCGAAGTCGGCCGAGGGAAAGGTCAGGCACCCGTTCTTCCGGGGCCTGCGGGAGGACCTTTGATGGACGCATTCGATCGCTTCTGGCAATGGGCCGACAAGCCACTGGAAAGTACGCTGCCGATTCCGGCTGAGCTACATAGAGCCGTCATGGAGCTCGCGCCTGAAGACCGGCGCAGCCGCACCGCGGTCAACCAGGCCGCAGCGCACGCACAGAATACAAGCGATGAACACTAAAGGGACGGAGGGCTCTCACGCATGGGCGCAGCAGCCCAAGAACCGCTAACTGGTCCGCGCGCGCCGCAGCGCAGCTTCCAATCGCGCCTTCTCTTTATCCCAGCGCGTTTCTTCGGCCTGCGATCTCTTCTCGATAGCCTCGACCTCGGCCTGGATG
The DNA here is from genome assembly GCF_024199935.1 of Bradyrhizobium sp. CCGUVB14. NCBI lineage: Bacteria > Pseudomonadati > Pseudomonadota > Alphaproteobacteria > Hyphomicrobiales > Nitrobacteraceae > Bradyrhizobium > Bradyrhizobium sp. CCGUVB14. The sequence goes on along the minus strand of NZ_JANADS010000001.1, from coordinate 3,130,895 downwards.
GCCGCGGCACGCTTCGCGTGCTCCTGCTCGGCCTTGTTCAGCGCGGCCTGCGCCTTGTCGACCGCCTGCTGACGGCGTTCGCGCTCCTTCTGCCGGGTGGCCTCCTCTCTTGCTCGTTCAAGTTCGCGACGCCTCTGTTCCCGGTCGTAGTCAACAGCGGCCTTTCGCTCCGCGGCCTTGTCGACGGGGCGAGTAGAAAGCTTCCTCGCCTTGGAGCCTTTCGACTTGCGGGCGGCTTTCGTTGGTCGGCCGTCGCCAAGATCGGTGGGCAGTTCGGCATGCTCTTTGAAAGATCCGTCGGATCCGACGGGACGCTTGAGCACGACGCCAGGCTTTGTCATGGTTGCGGCGATGACGTCCGGATCATCGCTTTCCTTCGCCGCGCCCTGGTGAAAGAGATTGCTGTCTGCGCCCCATGCTTCCAGAGCCGCCTTCATGGAAGGAGCGGCGATCGCCAGATCGAAGAAGCCCAGCGAAGTCTGGTAGGTTTTCAGTTTTCTCGCCATGCTACGCATCCCCGCCCGCCGACGCGATACGATGCGCCGTTTCGCCTACCGCGCAAGCAAGGAATGTTCGAAGCGTGCGAATAGCGCTGCCGGCCCGGGATAGATCTGGGCACATCCGGCCTGCCTCAGCGAGCTCTCGGTGAAACCGCCGCAAAGTACACCGATGGTGGTGATCTTGGCCTTCCCGGCTGCTTCGGCATCGTATGGCGTATCACCAATTGCGACGGCGTCTGGTCCTTCGATCTTGAGCTTCTTGAGAACGATCTCGAAAATGTCCGGCGCCGGCTTCGATTCCTGGGCATCCTCAGACGACGTCGTCACATCTACCAGGTCCGTGATGCCAGCGATGTTGAGGTACTTATCAACCTCGTCTTTCTTGGCTGAGGAAGCAACTGCGATTTGAAGTCCGGCGTCGCGAACGCGTCGCAACAGGTCAGGGACCGCAGAGAAGGGGCGCACAAGCGGCAAATATTTAGCCTTGAAACGCTTGCCGCGCCACTCCTCCAGGTCCTTGCCATGGTCGCGTTGTTCGTCAGCGGACAGGAAAACGGGAATGAGCTTGTCTCCCCCTTTTCCTATCTGGCTTCGCGCCTGTTCGAAACTCACATCGTGACCGAAGTAGAGCATGGCTTCCTGCCATGCCAGCGCGTGGAGATCCACCGAGTCGAGAAGAGTACCGTCGAGATCGAAGATAGCGGCTTTTGGATGTTTCACGACACTAAGCCGACTTCCGCTGCGGTTTGGCTGCCGGCTTCTTCGCCGCAGCCTCCTTCGCCGGCTTCTTGCCCGCGATCGGCATCAGCATTTCCTTCTGCCCGGCCGCTACCTTCCGCGGCTTCTTGCCTGATTTCTTCGGAGCCTCTGTTGCTGCCGCCCCGTCTCTTCCAATGCTCTTGCGCAGCGCGTCCATCAGGTCGACTACGTTCTCACCTCGAGGGCGCGCTTTCGCGGTGATGGGCTTGCCGGCACGCTTCTGGTTGATGAGGTCGATGAGGGCCGTTTCATACTGGTCTTCGAACTTGTCCGGCTCGAAGTGGCCAGCCTTCTGATTGACGATGTGCCTAGCCAGATCGAGCATATCCTTGGTGACCTTGACGTCCTGGATATCGTCGAAATATTCCTCCGCGGGTCGGACTTCGTAGGGATAGCGCAGCAGCGTCCCCATCAACCCCTTGTCCAGCGGCTCGAGCGCGATGATGTGCTCTCGGTTGGTCAGCACCACACGACCGATCGCGACCTTGTTCATCTCTCGGATGGTTTCGCGGATAACGGCGAAGGCGTCGTGCCCGACTTTGCCATCTGGAGTCAGGTAGTAAGGGCGGATCAGATAGCGGGGATCGATCTCGCTGCGGTCGACGAACTCGTCGATCTCGATCGTTCGCGTCGATTCCAGCGCGACGTTCTCAAGCTCCTCCTTCGTCACCTCGATGAAGGTGTCGGTGTCGACCTTGTAGCCCTTGACGATGTCCTCGTTGTCGACCTCTTCGCCGGTATCAGCGTCCACCTTGGCGTACTTGATGCGGTGGCCGGTCTTTCGGTTGAGCTGGTTGAACGAAACCTTTTCGGATTCCGAGGTGGCCGGATAGAGCGCTACCGGACAGGTGACGAGGGAAAGACGCAGGAAGCCTTTCCAGTTAGCGCGGGGGGCCATCGCGGGGGAACTCCGTTACTCATGTGGATTCAAGACGAACGGCACGGCTTGGTTCCGACACCTCGCCCCCTCCGACAGGATGATTTTTTCACGATGAGGGTCCGGGCGGACTCGACATTTGTTCTTGTTATGTTCTAATTCGGAATGACCGATCGACCCGCGAGCTGGCGCATGCCGACCCCGAAGCAGATGGATAAACTGGCCGCTGAAGCTGCCCGTAGACCGGGCCCCTCGACGGCGGCTCCGGATGCGCCGCTCCCGGCGGAATATTGGGAATCGGTGCTGAAAGACCCTCGCTTCGCCGCGACCGGAGCCGAGAAGAGGCAGCGACGTCTTTCCGAGATTCAACGCCATGTCCTGCGTATCTCGTGCCGTCGCTGCGAGCGGACCGTGGAAATCCAGACCGCCGATGCAGTCCGATTGTATGGCGGCAACGCGGTCTGGAAGGACGTGGCGCAGCGGTTGCTCGACAACACCTGCCAGCAGCGTACCGGCAGGCATGAAGAAGACGGGTGCTGGCCGGCGTTCGAGACGTCCTAGCCCGTTCCGGAACGCGATCCGATCTCTTGCGCCTGGATGGTCCGGATGGCCCCGAAGTATCACCCTACGCCCCTGTCGGGCGGCGATCGCAAGGCTCTGGCAAAGGAGCTCGGCAAAGCACGCGCGATGGCCAACATGCTTGCTGCCCAATCGGCGGAGATGCGAGCCAAAGGCGAGGCCATGATTCAGCAAGCAGACAGGTTGCTTTGCGAAAGCTGGAACGAGCGGATGTGGAGCGACGGCGAACCGATCGATCCGTCGCCTACCATCGACCAGGCGGTGAACGGAAGCTTCCCTTGGCTCGAGATCAGGTGCACGCGCTGCAAGACGCCGAGTGACGTCGACCTTGCGGCGATGAAGCACCCGCCGACCACCTTCGTGCACGATCTCGCCAGCCGTTTGCGCTGCCGCAAATGCGCCAAGGCGGGCCGGCGTCCATCCGCGACTCTGCTACAACTGGCTTGGCAGCCTCGCCATCCTCGAACCGAAGCTTGACTGATGTGCAATCTCTATTCGATCACGACAAACCAGGCCGCCATTAGTGCGCTGTTTCGCATCGTTAACCGATACGTTGGCAATCTGGCCCCCATGCCCGGCGTGTTTCCCGACTACACAGCACCGATTGTGCGGAACGGAGCCGACGGCCGCGAGCTCGCCACGGCGCGATGGGGGATGCCATCGTCATCGAAGGCGCTGATGGACGCCACCAAGAAACGAGCCGAAAAGCTGCAGGCCAAGGGCAAGCCGGTCGATTTCAAGGAACTTCTGCGGATGGAGCCGGACGGCGGCACGACCAACATCCGCAACGTGAAGAGCAAACACTGGGTCCGCTGGCTCGGAATCGAAAATCGCTGCATAGTGCCGTTCAACTCCTTCAGCGAGTTCAATAAGGCCGAAGGCGGCGACATCTGGTTCGCGCTCGACGAGAGCCGTCCCCTCGCCTGCTTCGCCGGCATCTGGACCAACTGGACTTCGGTCCGGAAGGTCAAGGAAGGCGAGACCACGAACGACCTCTACGCGTTCCTGACGACGGAGCCGAACGCCGAGGTCAGCGCCGTCCATCCCAAGGCGATGCCGGTGATCTTGACGACGCCGGAGGAAGTCGAAACATGGATGACGGCACCTGTGGACGAGGCCCTAAAGTTGCAGCGGCCGCTTCCGGATGGAGCGCTCCAGATCGTTGCCCGCGGCGTGAAGGAAGATCAGCTCGGACCGGCAGCTTGACTGACGAAACCGACACCAAGCTGGGCCATCGTCCGGAAACGGCTGTAAAATCCGCCTTTCTTTACATCTGGGACTGCCAGTGTGCCGGGAGCAGGAGGCTCCGCAGAGCTTAAAGCCGATTAGAGATGCGTCGCGAGCTCGAGATACCGACAAAACGCGTTGGCAAGTTGCATCTGGCGGGGTGTTCTGCATTCCACCTCGAACAATCGAGGAGACGCTACTGACGCAGATGCATTTCTGCTCGAGAAGTCGCAACGTTCAATCGATAAGCGCTGTAGAGAAACTCCATTCCGCGGGGAGCGTCCAGGTAACTGGATGTCGTCATCGAATAGATCACGGGGGGGGGCCTCGGGTCTTTGAACTTGTCCACGGTCCCGATGCGGGCGCCGGGGATGCGCTCCTGAAGCTCGAATACCTGCGCGAAGCCCTTAAACGCGGCGGCATGACGTCTCGGCCGTAGAACCCCGCCCCTCGCCGCGCGAGGACACCGAATCCGGCCACTGCTCCTGATGCGCAGAGTTACACCGCCTTCGTCAGGGATCTAAAGCAAAGACCGCCGCTGCCCGTCACCAAAGCCCTGAATCTTGTACTTGACTTGATGGCAGCACAAGGAATGCTCGAAATAGTAGCCGATACTGATTTCAACGCTGAAATCGATAAATTATATCTCCGCGTCGTTCGATTCGTCGCCCGTCGCATAACGATACGTGGCTGGGGGGCCAATGCCAGCAACTGCATATTCTGTGAGGTTCGCGCGCGAACTCGATGTCGACCAACTCGCGGTCCTGATGACCGGCACACAACCAACCCAGGATCACGACGGAGCTGAAATTCTCACCGCGTTTGGCGATGCGATCCGCGCCGACATTCAATGTTCATCATGCGGCAAATTTGGAGCTCGCATCGTTCGCGCGGCACGGTCGCGAGCATCTAGGGCAATTCTCCGTCAAGTCCATTTCAGGTTTGTCGACCCTGACGGCGGCGACGCCCACCATCCTTTCTGCGAATTCTACGGGGACGACGAAACTCGTACGACCCAGGTTAGCCTCATCGACTTCGGATCGGAGAAAAGCGCGGAAACGCGAGCCGTGCGCCTCCTCGTCTGCAAAGGCATCGAGCAAGGAATATTTGACCAACGTCGTATCCGGGACATGCGGCAGTGGTTCTTCGACCTTAAATCCGACACCCGTTTCACAGTATCGATGCCGCTAGAGGCGATTTCCTGGGCACACGCGCTTCAGCGCCATCCTTACCATCAGCGCTGGCAGTTTCACCCATCCCAGGCGGAGATGCCGGCCTTCAATTGGAAGGCCGCCGCGAAAAAGCAATTCACAGAGGACCACCTTCATCTGTTTGATCTGGTGAAGGGGGGCATAATACCTTTCGAGGACGCGACATGGCGGCAGGCGAGCGAGCTCGCCCGGAAAAACCATGGCCGCGAGGTGTTCAATGCCAACGTACTCCAGCCCTATTACGAGGCCGCGATCTCGCTCTGCGCCTTCGTCACCACAAACGGTGGCATCGATTTCGGCAAGGGTCGGATGGAAGTATATCGCTGGAAAAGCCCGTCAGTCGCGTTGCTCGCGCTGTGCGCTTTAATGTTGTTCGTCTCCGATTGGGATATGAACACAGCCGTTGCAGCGTTCGCGAAGCTCCTGTTGGCGCCAGAACCCCGCAACCTCGCGCTTGGCAATGTCATCGGGCTCAATCCCTTTCATGAGTACGCCGCATGGCGCCTCGTTATCGCTTCCGCTGAGATAGCGTCTCGAAGCCCCAATGGGCTGGATTACGATGACCAGCTCGCTTCGACTGAAGCAAAGCTTCGCGAGCTTCATCGTCGGTGGAAAGCCGAACAACCCTAGTGGACGGGCTCCCTGACCGTTAGTGATCGGCGTTTGGCGAGGCATAGGACTCAACCATGGAAGATAGTTGGCCAACTTGGCTCAAGGTGATGGAAAATGGGACGGTCGGCGAAGCGCGCACGCGCTCCTTTCTGATCGACCGCTTCTGGGTGCTAGAGCGTAGCGTCGACACCGACGGCGCCGATTTCCTCATCCAACGCCGCACCACGACACAGCGCTTCACGGACAAGGTTCCGCCTCGGGTCGGCGTGATCCAAGCCAAATACTTGCAGGACCGCCGCACCACACATCACATACCGAAGAGCTATGTCGTCGACGCCCGCGGCACTCCGCTCGAAGGATTCTTCGCGCTTCTCCACGTTGGAAAAGAGGATGACGGCGAGATGTATCTCCTGTCAGCGCGGCAGATAGCCGATACGCTGTCCCTCAGCGCGAGCCACTCACCCGAAAGCTACGTCGTCGGTACCGCGGCGCTCCAGGAAAGCTACCGGGTCAAATCGCGCAAACTCGCACTCGATCAAATCGAGCACAGCTTGAAGAGCCAGACCTACTATCAGTCCGCCGCGTTCTTGGACCAGCTCAACATCCCCTATCGACGCTTCAGCGAAGACGACATTGATTTCTCCTGGACACTTCCGCTTCCAAATCCGGTCGGCGAAATTCCGAAGATGTTCGTGGAGCAAAAGGAAGGCCTGCGGAAGATCGTCTTCGAAATGGAAGAGGTGTTGGCAGCTATCGATGCCGTGCTGGTCGAGAAGGACCCACGCCGCGCGCTCGAACTGATGGATAACCTCCGATACCATATCGATGGATACGGTAAGATCACCTTCGGAGGGAGGTCCGACTTCCACTGGGGCGACTTTCCCGATGCTCTCGATACGCACGATCGCTGGCGCAAGGGCCTGCAAGCGGAGAGCCTCCTAGAACCTTACATCTCCATGGGAGAGAAGCTGCAGGAGGCTCTCCTCTCGCACACCACAGATCATCCTTTGACCGACAAGGGCGATTTCCTGCAGGCATCTCTCGAATACGATCCGAGCACGCTCACCGTTTCCAATCTGTCGGTCAGCTCGGGCAAGCCCTCCGAGAGGGAGTCGCCGATCAAAACTCTCGGGCACGTTCGAATGGCAAGCACTCTCGACGATTGGGCGCCTCGCAAGATGAAGCCGATGGACTACACAATTGAGAACGTTTGGTGGAACATCATGCGCAACGTCATCGAGGAGCGCTATCCGGACCCGAACTTCGATTAACAATCCACGATCGCGCTGTCAGGACGCGCGTCCCTTAGGCGGAAAGAAGATCGGCATATCACGTCGGAGTTTGGCAGTGAGCTCGTGATCTGGGTAGCGATCGATGGCTGAGGTCCAAACCGCCAACGCCTCAATCTTCTCCCCGCTGTTCCAGTGAGCGCCGCCGAGATTGAACATCGCCAAGTCATAGTCGGGATCGAGCGCGAGCGCCTTCTCATAGGCGTCGATGGCCTGCGCGGACTGGCCAAGATCGCCGTAGGCCGCGCCGAGCTGAAACCAGCTCATGGCGTCAGACTGGATGCGCTCGGCCTGTTCGCGCAAGATCGGCAGGCTCTCTTCGAACCGACCGAGAAAGTTGAGGGCTGTCCCGAGACAGTAGCCGTAGTGACCGCCCGCTAGATCGTAGGCCTTCCGAAAACAGCGCTCCGCCTCGGCCCAGCCCGATTCATCTTGAGCCCAGTGCCCAAGGCGATCCCATAAGAAGGCGGCTTCATCCTGGACATCGATATGCTCTATTTGGCGCTCGAACTCAGCCCGGAATTCCGCGTAGGTCCGGCCAACATCCTGTCCCTCCGCTCGCAGGTACAAGGTCGCTAACAGCAGCTCGCGACGACCTCCGGAGCTCTCGGGGTGAGCGCCGACATAGCGGTGCCAGAAACCGAGCGCCTGGCGCGCATTCTCCGTCGTTGTCCGACCGAAGCTCGCGACCAGCCGTGCGAAAAACGGCCAGATCCATAGCTCGCAGTCAGCTTGCACCAGGAGGCTGTTGATCTCGCGGAACGCCGTGCTCCCCTCTCCCATGTTGAAGAGCACGTTGGCCCTCCAACCTGCAACGCGAGCCGCCTTAGCGCGTGTAGGGTCGGTGAAGATGGCCTGATCCAGATGCGCGAGGGCATTCTTCCACTCGCCCTGGCGCACGTGGAATTGGGCCAAGGCATTGTGGCCTTCAGGAAGGTGCGGGTTCAGCCGCAAGGCTTCGCGATAGTGCTCGACTGCTCGCTTCTCGTCTCCAAGCCGCTCAAAGCTCGTACCGAGGTTCTTGTGACCCTGGGAGGCCAGGTCCGGCGTATTGGCGAACGCGAGATCGGCGAGAGCCGCCTCGTAGGCCGCCTTGGCGTCCTCCTCCTGGCCGAGCGCCGAGAAGGCGTTGCCGATCGTGTAGGAAAGGCTGCCCCGCTCGTAGCGGCCCAGGTCGAGCTGATTCCTGAAGAACGTCACGGCGTCTTCGATCCGGGCGCGCGACCGACTTAACCCGGCCATCCCCAGATTGACCTCAGCCATGTATGCGGGGGCCATGGCTTCGTTGCCCACCCCGAACACTGCCTCAAACCGATCGAAGGCCGCGCTGATCACTGCGTCGGCGTCCTGATTGTAGAGTTGCTCAAGGATTTGACCGGCCAGGGCCGGATCGTCCGGAACATGGATATCGGGAATCCTGCGCCGAACGAGACCAGCGACGTCGCCAGTTGCCGCCCGGGTCTGCTCGATCCGACGATCGCGCGCCGCCCGCGCCGCAGATCTAGCCAAAGTTGCCAGCCGATCCAGCCGCGCGTTCGTCAGCTCGTCACTGAAATTGACAGTGAGCGATTGCTGGTGGGTCCAGTTTTTTCCCGCGTGCTCGTATTGGTGGAGAACAGCCTCCGCTGGGCAGATGCGTAGCGACGACGTCGGGATGTGATAAGCGGCGTAGAAGCTGTGCGGGTGCATCAGCAGGTAATTCAGATTCGAGCGGCTGACCTCGATGCTGAGAGAGGCATCCGCGTTGAGCGGGCGTTCGGTCCCTTTGAGCTGCACGTGGACTCTGACGTTGGTCGCCTGCTCCTGATCGACGACTTCGATCTCAAAGTCTGTTCCATAGTCCTTGCGGTCGGCGCGTTGGAGGATAAAGCGGCCGCTCGCCGTAAGCCGTCCCTGGAAGGCCGTCTCCGCCTTCTCTTCCGCGACATGATTGGCGTCATGCTTCGGCAGGTCGTCGAGGTGGTCCAAGTCGTCAACCATCCCTATCCCTTGCGCGTAATGAAGGCGAAGTCCGTGGCGCCTGCATTCGCGGACAACTCCAGCCAGTTCTCATTGAAGTCGGGCAGGTTGGCGTGCCCGAGCGCCGCGGCGGCCACCGCAGCGCAGTAAGCGATTCCGACATGCACGGTCGCCCCCAAGAAATTGAGGAATCGGGTCAAGTCCGGCGGGTATGCCAGGTCCGTGTCGCTGTCGAAAATACGGTGTCGTTCGCGATCCACGAAGGTGTTGATCGCACTCTCCAACACCGCATAGCCAAGAAACGCCTCGGCCGGCGCGCCGGGTTTCGTCAGAACGGCGTTGAGCTCGGGCCGCCATTCAAGGGTCTTCTGACTGAGCGCCGGGTTGACGTGACCAACCGCGATATTCCGGATGTATTTGGCGAACTCGAAGTTGCGCCGATGCGGCGTGATGATCTCGGAAATGGCCGGATGGTCCTTGTAGAGCGCACGACAGATCAGCTCGAGATCGGCGACGTTCGCGCAGGACAGCAGAAGCTGTTTCAACAGAATGAGCCTGATGCCGTCATCGGTAGGGCGGGCTTCAAGGGCAGCGTCGCCGGCGACGAGATCGCCGTGGGCCAGGCGGGCAGAAATGGCGATATGAACAAAATCCATAAGCTGATCCGCTCAAGCGTTAGCGATCCGGAACCTGTCCGTTCCGCATAAAATGGTCGAAGACGTCATTCTGCTCTTCTTCCTCCTGAAAGCGTGGGCTGTCCGCTTCAAACTGCAGCACCGTGATCTCTTGATCGTAGCGGTCGGAGCGAAGGCACATCTCGTATACCGGCTCCGGAAACCACACGCCGGCTTGTTGCATGACGCCGGTCAGCGCCGCGTCCGAATAGTCGCGTCGTGCCGCAAAGGCCTGCAGCGGGAGCTCGAACACAGCGTCCCTTGTGCGGATATAGCGCCCAGACTGAAGCGCCGCTTTGCTGGGCTTGGCCCAATGGGCGAACCCCTCGTTCGATACCACCATCATTGCCCGCGTCTCGGTGTATTCGAGCCAGCGCAGGATCGCCGCTGTCAGCGAAACGCCGTAGCGCTTTGCCAGTCGACCGAGCGCTTCGAAATCGGCGCGAGCCTTGGCGGGCAGCTGGCGACGGAAGTCATGAAACGGCATCAGCAACGCGGCGGCGAACTCGTCGGCTTCCTGCTCGATGCCGGATCCGTCCCGACGAACCACCACGTTCTCGTCGCAATAAATGCCGCCGTCGAACCGCCCATCCTCTTCGATCAACTCTCGGTGCAGGACGTAGTGAGCGAACTCATGTCCTACTGTAAACGAGCGGCGCCCGTCGGACTGACCAACGTGGTACATGATGGCCCATTGCCGCGGTCGAGCCTCCCCATATACTAAGGCACCGACGCAGCCCGGGATGTCGCGCTCGACGACCTCGTGGATGGGGCTGTTGGGCGCGACCTTGCGAGAGTACTCGAGCGCAAGACCGATCACGTCGACAGGGGCGCGATCGAACCGATCCGATCCAAGGACCAGGTCGAGCATTTGCGTGATGCGCGCCGCCTCTTTCAGCGGCCGGAAACGGCTCGATTCGCTCATTTGCGCGTCTTTGTGTCCAGAATCCGGGCCATCTCCCGAATCTGCCGGCGCGTCTCCTCCGGGAGGCCGCTATACTGCCGGAAGAAGGCGGTATCCTCCGCCTCGCTGAGCGTCTGCTTGTCGGCGCCGAATAGGTAGTCAACGGTCACCCCGAGTGCGCCAGCGATCGCAGACAGCTTCTCGGCGGACGGCCGAGGGGGATTCTTGTTTTCCAGCTCCCAAATATAGCTCTTCGACGAGCCGGTCTCTTGCGCGAGCTGATCGAGGGTCAGGCCTTTCTTCGTTCGTAAGTCCTTGATCCGCTGACCAAATTTCATAGCAAGTCCTTCCAATCAATCCACCCCGCCTCGTGTTCGGAGTAGCGATATTGTATGTCCCTTGACAGGCGCATTCAAGCTGGCCATCTTGTTCGGAGTAGACGCACAAAGATATATATCATCCCGAACACCGCGCGGGGCGGTCCCGAGATGCATAGACGCAACCCAGCCCGCCGCGGAGACCAATGTGAACATCCAGCTTGCGCTGACCGGCCTCAATCCCTTCGACGACCCTCTCGACCGCATCCTCGCGGAGATTGCACTCAGCGTTCAGCTCCCGCCCTCGCTGCATGACAAGGCGAAGTCGCGCTACGAGGCTGTCCGCCGCTATCTCGAAGCGACGACCGCCTTCTTCGACCAGATCGAGCACTTCTACCCGCAGGGCTCCATGGCGATCGATGCCACGATTTCAACGCGCGGCACCGACGATGAGTATGATCTCGACATCGTCTCGCAGCTCGGCGGCCGCTTTCGCGGCATGGCACCGCTTGAAATCCTGACCGAGCTCGAGGCCGCGCTCACCGACTATCCCGTGCAGCGGGTGCTGCGGCAGACGCGCTGCGTTACCCTGTTTTACGCGGACAAGATGCACCTCGACATCACACCGTCGCAACGCGTCTACGGCAGGCTCGATCGCGAGAGCCTGATCACCCACGCCAAGGGTCCGCGCAGGACTGTCGACGACCGGTTCGTCGACATGAACGCCTACGGCTTCGCGCAATGGTATGCGAGCAGGACGCCTCTCGAATTGCGCATGGCGAGAGAGTTTCACCGACGGTGGCTCGACCATGCCGGCCTTGCCGCTCGCGCCGACGCAGATGTGGACGACGTTCCCGATCAGTGCGACTTCATCGTCAAGAACACTGCGACGCTCGCCCTCCAGCTCCTCAAGCGCTTCCGCAACATTCGCTACGCCAGCTACACCGGCCGCATTCCGCCGTCGGTGATGCTCTCCTACTACGCCGGGCTCGCCGCGCAGCCGAACATGTCGCTCAGCACCATGCTCGTTCGCCTCGCGAGCTGGATCATCCGCGACATTGAGCAGGCTTCGCTTTACGGACGGCTCCTGCATATCGCCAATCCGGTCTGCGAGGCCGACGTCTTTACCGACCGCTGGCCGGAATCCATTGCTCAGCAGGACGAATTCGCCGGGCATCTGCGCGAGATGGTCCGCTCGCTTGAGGCGATGCGAAAGGGCGAGATGTTCCCCAACACGATGATGGACGCGTTGCGCGAGAACTTCGGAGACCGCGTTGTGACCCGGGCCGCCGACCAGATCGCCACCGAGATCGGTGGCGGCATCCAGCAATCCCATCAGCTCTACACACGGCGGGGCGGTGTGCTGTTGCCCTCGGCCGCCGCCGTCGCGGCACCCATCGTCAATCCGGCGGTTTCGGTGGCGCGCCCGCACACCTTCTTCGGGCGGAAGATCTGATGGTGGAGGCGATCCTCTCCATCGACGAGCAGGTCGCCGCGATGAAGGCGGCCTGGCCGCAGTTCGCTGCGCGCCGCGTCAACCGCCGCGCTCAGTCAGCGCGGTGGGTGGGAAGTGTGAGGCCGCAATATTCAGGCTACTCGCTGGAGATCCGCTACGAGCTTGGGGAGTTTCCCGAGGTGCGGGTGCTCACGCCGGAGCTGATCCGATTACCCGGCAATTCCGAGGGGCAACTGCCCCATGTCTATCCGCCGGCCGAGGATCCGACCCTTTGCCTCTTCGACCCCCGTGAAAGGGAATGGACACCGGCGATGACAATCGCAAGCACAACCGTGCCTTGGGCGCTCGACTGGCTCGCTTGCTACGAACTTTGGTTGATGACCGGGCGCTGGACCGGCGGTGGTCGCCACGCCGGACAGGACCTCGGCGAGGCAAGGGAGACCATGCGATGAACTATATTCCGCCGCGCCGATCCGACGGCACGATCCAACATGCTCGCCTGAAGCAGCCGTGGCCGCAGGGCCGCCCGTTCCGCATCCTGTCGATCGACGGTGGCGGAATTCGCGGCGTCTTTCCCGCAGCCGTCTTGGCCGAACTCGAAAGCCGCTTCCTGAGCGGCGCCTCCATCGCCAATCACTTCGACATGATCGCGGGCACCTCGACGGGCGGCATCATCGCGCTCGCCCTTGCCCATGGGATGACGGCTGGGCAGGCCTTGAACATCTATCTTGAGCGCGGTGAGCGTATCTTTCCGCCGGCTGCTGGGCTCGGCAAGGTGTCGAGGGCGCTGCGCTGGGTGTTCAAGCCGAAGCACGACCAGGCCGCGCTCAGAGAGGAGCTGCTGCGGATCTTTGGCGACAAGGTGCTCGACGATGCCGTCACCCGTCTGGTTATCCCGAGCTTCGAAGGGCGCCACGGCGAGCCGTTCCTCTACAAGACGCCGCACCACCCGGACTACCAGAAGGACCGCCACAAGAAGTTCGCCCACGTGGCGCTCCATACGACAGCGGCCCCGTCTTACTACCCCGGTGTCGAGGACGACGGGTACATCATGATCGATGGCGGCATTTGGGCCAACAATCCGGTCGTGAATGCCCTGGTCGACGCCCTGGCCTGCTTCAACATTGCGCGCGAGGACGTGCGTATCCTGAGCCTGGGAACAGGTGAGTCCACTTTTACTGTCGATGAGCGGGCGCGCAACGGCGGCATCAAGGATTGGGCGTTCATGCGCTCATTCAATGCGGCCGCCCGCGCGCAATCCCGCAATGCGCTCGGCCAGGCCTATCTGCTTGTCGGCAAAAACAACGTCACACGGATCGATTTGCCGGAAAGCGACGCACCGATCGCGATGGATGACGTCCAGCGGTCGGTTCGGGAGCTGCCGATGGTGGCACGCAGTCTCGTTGAAGGCGCCGGACATCACATCGAGCGGGTGTTTCTCGATGGCGCGGTCGAGAAATTCATCCGTTGCCCGATGACGTAGGCGGCTCATCAGCTATTCATCCTTACCGGGCCGTGAGCAAACGGCAGGCGAGTTCGCGCGCCCCCCAGCGGGTCGAGAACGTGTCGGAAACCTCAAACCAGCTTCCATCATTGCCGATGCCGTGATTGGCGCCCATGCAAGAACACTGGCATTCATGTCCCAGTGCTTCCTGGCACGCCCGCGCGCAGATCTCCTGCTCGCGGTAGGGCTGGATAATATAGACTTTGCCGTATCGCAGCAGCGCTTGATCGACGCAGTCGTTGAACCATGCCTTTGGCAGCTCCCAATACGCATGATCGCCGCCGATCCATTCAGGCTCCGTTCGCCGGCCGTTCTGCAGCCATTGCCGATTACCTTCGGCGAATGGCAGTCGCACCCGGAGCTTCTCACCACGTCCGGTTCGACGCAGCACGACGGGTATTTGCTTCTGGTTCCAGACGTAGCCAAGCGTGAGACGGTGCATAACCATTCGATTATTCAACCAATGGTTCGTGGCTCGCGCAATCACAGTCGCGACGGGATATACAGTTCAAAGCGCGACCGCCCACGGGGCGACCACTTGGCTTTACCGACGCTGGTCGCACCCTCAATGGTGCGTTCGCCGTAGAGCCGGCGGTTGTCGTAGCGACGCTCCCGCTCGAAGGACAACGGGACCGGAGTAACAGGCGTTTCTGCGGCCGATCAGGGATCGGTCAGGAGAAGTCCTATCAACGTTGGGATGAGGGGGGCAGTTTCCGATGGACGATCCACGCGACCATCACGTCGTTCCACAATTCTTCCTCCGTAACTTCGCCATCGACGAGGCGCGCACGAAGGTAACCACTCTGGCTAAGGAGGGAACCGTCGCCGTGTGGATGGAGCGCTCGATCAAGAGCATCGGGTACGAGCGCGACTTCTACGTACACATGCAGGGCAATCGCCCGATTTCGGTCGAGACGGATATCAACCGGACGGTCGAGACGCCGATCAGTCGGAGCGATACCTGGGCCAAGATCGTCGCTGGACGCTCCGCAGACCTCGACCAGACCGACCGGCCTATTCTCTATTCTCTCGTTCGGCATCTCGAGGCCCGCACACCCCACTATCTTCAAACGAGCGCAGAGCTCGCCGCGATGGCGGCCGATCCTTCTTCCGAGATGGAGTTCACCGAGGAAGAACGGGAGATGTACACGACCCTGCGCGCCAACCCGGACCTTGCGAAGCTCATGTTCAACGCGATGGCCTTGCGCTCGTTCGCAGACGATTATGACCGTTCGCTGATCCAGGTGGCACGGTCACCGATCCCGCTTCGGTCTTCGACCACACCCGTGCTGCCCGCGCCCGCTCCTGCACATGCCGCGATGGATTTGCCCCTCCCGGGAATGGTGCCGTTCCAGCGCATGCTGGCGGTCGACCCGCACACGCTGATCCTGGTCGTAGTCGGCGACTTCGGCGGAGCCTTCGTGAACGGGGAGATGCCGATCGAGCTGGCGCACGGCTTCAACCGTAGCGTCGTGGGCCAGTTCGCGCACTTTCCAAAAGTCCGGCACATGATATGTGGGCGGGACCGACTCATCGATGACATGACGTGGGCGCCATTCGAACTCGCGTCAGACACTCCGGCTAAGATGATCTTTAAACAGCGATCCGCGCAGGCCGAGGTTAGCGAAGGCCACAAGGCTTGATTTCCACTCCCACTCCCTGGATAGAAAACCATGGACTCTGGATTTGTAGATCTCGACATACTCCGTTCTCACCTTCCTGCAGTCCGACGGCTGGGTGCCGCCGCCCCCTGAGCCGCCGGCTGATGACGACTAAGCCGACGCGGGAAAGCAGCCCGGCCAGACGATGCCCGCAGAAATGGGGGGTCATGCAGACAACTCCGGATCGCAGGCCGCCTGATCGCCCGGCGCTTGAACCCGGCCCAGCAAAAGCGGCAACTTGCTATTCTTGAAATCCCAATCCGATAGCGGCGCAAACCATTCCGGCGCCGCCTCGCCATGGAGCTGGATGACCTGGTCGCCATCGATGGTCTGCGCGGCATAATAACGGCTGAAAATCCGGCTCGCCCAGCCAATGCCATCCCAACCCTGGTCGGAAGGTTCTTCCGGCGTGGCGACGATTTCGACACCTGCGAACTCGCCGCCGTCGATAACTGCAAGCGGACCTTCGGTGGACCACTCGCCATAAAACAGAAGCACCTCTGCGAGCTTTCGGTCCCGGGGATCGGTCAGCTCGACGTCACCGCTGAAGAGTTTCGCGGATCCGATGATGAAGTTGGCCAACCCCTCAGGGCTTAGCGAACGCGGCATATCGGTCGCAGCCCCAAGCACAAGCCGCAGCGGCGGCTTGGTCATGATGATTACCTCGCCGAGCCGCTCGGACTCGTTGGCGAGAACCGCATCCTTCATCGTGACTCGAAGACCGCCATTTTTAGTGCGAAAGCGATCCGGCGAAATGACCGTCCAGATGTTCCACAGCGACCAGAATATCGCCAGCTTCAGCGGTGTTCCGACCATGTCCGCATAGGCCTGCAGCGAAGCCAGATAGGCCGCGGACATCCGCGTCTCCTGCTTGAACGGCTCCTTGCTCCGGACATTCTTGACCTCGACCAGCCACTGCTCGCCCTTGTTGAGGACCACCCGGAAATCCGGAGCGCGGAAGGTACCAGTGGCATGAACGCGGCCGGCGTCCTCAGTCTTCAGTAAACGAAAACGCCCCAGGCTGAGGACCGTCGCCTCGAACAGGCGCTCGGTTCGCGAGCCATGGATCAGAGTCGGGTCTGCCAATGCCTCCTTCAGCTTGGGGCCAGCGTCGGCGATGAATCGCTCCACCAGCGACGGATCGTTCAGCGCGATGGCGTGTTCGCGCGCAAAAGCGGCCACCGACGCGAGCAAGTCGAACGCCTTGGTCTTCCCGGGTCGTGGTGGTAGCTGGTCGCTCATGATCCCATCAACCGCCAAGCGCTTCGACATCGGGCGGGTTCATATAGGCTCGGAAGCCGGCCAGATCCTCGTCGCTCGGATTCTCCGCCTCTGGGATGAACCGGATGGTCTCGGCGATGTCTCGGCGCGTGACGTAGCTGATGATCGCACCACCATTGCTCAACTCATACTCCATCGAGCCGCACCAGCGATTCAGACGCGCAAGACCTGGCGCGAACGCGATTGGCTTCTTGTTGCCCTTTTTGCTCACCTCATGCTTAGCGAGCGCCACCCGGATGAATTCGAGCGTGGTGAAGCCCATTTCCGTCCGCCGCAGGTCGAGCCGCATCTGCTCGACAAGCTCGGGCCGCTGTTGGGCGTCCCGCAGTTGCTGCGCGCGCAGCTCGCGATCGTAGTGGCGATATCCCAGTGCTCGTTCCAGATGGGCAGCCTTGAGGTCGATACCCGAATTCTCGGCGAGCTTGATGACCTCCTCGCATCGTTGACGCCAGGTCCGCTGTAACTCGTAAGCGGCATAGATCCACATCGGCGAGAGCGCGCCCAGCAACGCGATCTTCCCGCGCGGGAGCTCGTCATCGAACTGATGGCTCATGACCTCATCTTCGAGCGCGTTCAGCGTATTGTCGACGAGGCAAAGCTGGCTCGCCTGCATCGCAAGGTAAGGATTCTCGGCAAAGCCGGCCAAACTGATCAAAGCTTCATAAAGATCACTCGTCCCGATCTCGGCGACCGCGCGATAGCGGGGCTGATCGTCTCGCTCATCGTCAAATTCCTCGGCGTCGGTCATGAGATGTCCCCGCCCCTTGCGACCCGATACGGCGGATCGGTCACGGCCATCGGCAGAGGATCGGCCAACCCCCAGAACCGCGTGGTCGCCCAAATGTAGCGAACCAGGTCGCGCATCCGGATCCTGAGGTGCTCGCTCGCGATCCGCGGCTCCGCCAGGAGATCGCGATAGTCGTTGGCAGCATCGTCCCACAGCGCGGGTGCGATCGTCTTCAGTTTCTCGCAAGAAGGGCCTTCCCCATGGCGAACGACATTGGCGGCCATGAACATCTCGGTCAGATCAGCCCCCAACGCGCCCTGCTCGAGGTCAATGCCGGCGTGTTCAGCGCAGAGCGTCAGAAAATCCTGGAAGCCGCGCGACTTCGGCGGGTCGATAGCATCGCCGCGATCGATGGCCCGCGCCCAGATGCTCAGTTGGCGCTCGAAGATCGCGGCGAGCGTCAGGCTGAACGCCTTAGCCGCCTCGTTGGCGGTATAGTTATCGACCTGCGCTGCGGCGCGATCGAGAAATTGCTCCATCGTCGCCGCTTCGCCGCTTTCGAGCGACGCGTGGACCGGCAGCGCCTCCATTGCGGGCTGAATCACCCGCTCAAAAAGCCGCGCGAGATTGGCCTGGAAGATGCGCGGCAACTGATCGCTTGTTTGCAATATCCCCCCCTTTTGGCCCGGGGACGGCAAGCAGTCCTCGTGCCAATCTGCGACGTGAATGTCAGGACGTTGCCGCTCACGACGATTCAAGCGCCGTCCTCCGGCATCGAGGCCATCACAGTTTCCCGCCGATGGCGCGCCGTCCAGAAGGCGAGAAGCAACATCCCCGCCAGTTTAGTCGCGTCGAAGAAAGTGTCGACGGCCTCGAAGTAGGTTTCGTCACGTCGTTGAGGATCATGTCCGCTGATCTGGAAGTACGCCATGCGCATTTCATCGTCCGTGTGGGCGATCGACACTTCGAAATGCTTGCCCGATAGATGCACGAAGTCCGAGGTGCGTTCATACACCGGGCTGATCCACGGATGCGTTTCCGCGAGCTTCTTACGAATATGCGCGTCTGATAGCTTGTTCCCGTCCCGGTCCTTGAGCCGGTTGAACTGCTCGCCGTCAAGAACGGCCCTGCACGCCGAATCCACGTCATCGACAATCGACAGCGCATTGACCCGCATTGCCGTGTCGAGCTGCAGACGCAAAATAGCGGCGGCGCAGGGAAAATTGCGAGCATTGATAAGGTCTCGGAAACCGCGGCCGTGCGCCAACGTCCGGCGCATCGCGCCAAAAATGAAGAAGTCGGCATGCGAGAGGCCGGCCCCGGCGCCGAGGATCCCCGCACCTTTTCGCATCAGCTCATCCTCGAGCTGCTCAATCCGCTTCAGTCGATCGGCAAGATTGAGATCGGCCATCATGCTCCGTTCTGCCGCCGCCTGCGGCGCGCCTCAGCCCTTCTGCCGTTCCACTATACATATTTCGGGAAAGGCTCTGCGCAACCGTCTTGCCCGCAAGCATGGGGTCGCCAAGTGGGACGCATGTCATCGACACCCAGTCCGCTCAATTCGGGCCTGGCCTAAAGTGCCTGCGCGGTGGGCCCGTCGTGGGGGCTATGACCGCAGCCATGTTGAGCGCGGCAGCTATGAGCGCCAGACCCGGGTAGTGAAGCCGGGTGACATGGGAAGGCGGAGGTGGCCCGCGCCCTCCAGCCGCCGGCACACAGCTCTTGTGCTGCCAGGTTCGCCCGTTGCATGTTATGATCATGATTCATCTGAAGTATGGAGTTTTTGTTGCCACTCTGGCGGTGCACTTGCCTGCCCTAGTCCGCTTCACTAAACAGTCGTTATGGCCCGGATCAATCTAAAGAAATTTATTGCCGAACACTATAAGGGCGGCGTCACAGCGCGGGACGTCATCCGCGAGGGCGTCACGAATTCGATCCACGCCGGCGCAAGAACCATTTCAGTCGATCTGTGGTTCGAGAGGCAGTCGGGGTTGTTCGGCGACGAAGAGCGCACGGTCCTCGACAGGATAACTATTTCCGACGACGGCGAGGGCTTCACGCAGGACAATCTTAATTATTTCGACGAGATCTGCACGGGCCACAAGGACGATATCGGCGGCAAAGGTGTCGGCCGCCTTGCGTTCCTCAAGTATGCCAATCGGGTCGAGATCCGGAGCCAGCTTTCAACACAGCTAGTCGAATTTCGCTATACGCCCGACTTCAAGCCGGACGATGTTAAGCGAACGACCTCATCCGGGTCGCAGAAAACGACGATCACCCTCACCGACCTGAGGGAGAAGATCAACACACAGGTCGCTAAGCTCGTCAACTCGATGTGCGACGATCTGCGGCTTTTGCTGTTTCTGAAGAAACAGGCTGGCCAAATTATAGCGATCAAGTTCACTCATAACTCCAAGCAGCCGTTCACTGAGGATTTCATATTTTCGGGCGAACACATCGAGGCCTTGAAGACTAGGACCTTTGAGGTCAGCGGTGAGATCTTCGATTGTTACCTCTTTCGGGAAGATGCGCCGCGAAAAGGCATCGTTGCAATGCTTTGCGCGGATGAACTTTGCGTAGAGGAATATCAGATTAGCAAGCGGTTCGACATTTGCCGCTACCTGATCTCGATCACTTCGAATTATCTCAACCGAAGCTCCAATATCGAACGCCAGAAACTCGAAATACCAAAGGCCGATGCAGATACAGATCTTGTGTCGCAGATTAGCCGCGAAAAGCTCATGCCGCGTATTCACGAGGAATGCCTAGCCATGATCAACGAGACGGCGGAAGGGGATATTGACGCGTTTAAACTCGGAAACATTGACAAATTGAAGAAATACTACCCGTTCATCACGATCGAGTCGCTGCACGGGGATGCCGCCATGCTTGACGCGGACGAAATCGTCAAAACCTACAGAGCGCAACAAGCGAGACGCGAAGACCAGATCGTCGAGGCCATAGAAGAAGGCCGGAAGGTCGATTTCGACGATATTTCCCACCTCGCCAGTGACGACCTGGCGCGGTTCATCATCCATCGCGCTCTGCTGATCGATTCACTCGCCAAAATGCCGCGAGAGTCAGCGGAAGACGTTCTCCACAACGCGATCCTTCGCAAGAGAAGCGACGGAGACGACATCCGCGAAAACAACGTTTGGCTGGTGGACGACAAATTCCTGTCCTACAGCAGCATCTATAGCGATGAGACCTTGGCAAGAATAGTCCGCGAAGTTGGTGCGGAGACGGAATCGAAGCAGCAACGCAAGCCCGACGTTGCGGCGTTCTTTTCTAAGGACAACGAAGGCCGCCCAAACAAGCTTGTCATCGTCGAATTTAAGAAGCCCGGCGCGGATATTTTTGAGAACAACAAGGCTCTCCTCCAGTGCCGCTTGTACGCCACTGAACTCGTTGACCGGATCAAAACGGTAAGAGAGGTCTTTGCCTTCTCAGTGGTTGAGATTGACGACGAATTCTACACAGACATGAAGAGAACTGGGTTCAAAGACGTATTCTCTTTGAGTGAACGAGTTGTCTACGATGACTTCGTCATCGGAGCATCGGACGATATTCCACTGCATCTCTACGTTATGCCCGCCTCGGCATTGATCACAGATGCAAAGGCGCGAAATCGCGTCTTCGAGGAGGTGCTACGGTTCAACATGGCGCATAACCGTCACTGACAGCCGATGCGTAAGGAAACCTGGTTTCACGCGGTCGCCGCCACCACCGACGGCTGCACGGCTTCGCTCCGTCCTGCTTGCAGGGCCTTGTAGCGCTCCTCGATTTCAGGCCAGAGCCCCTCCACGAACTCAACGATCCGGCCGAGCATAGGCATCATCTCCTGAGGCGGCCTCCAGCCCGGGTCTTTTGCAATCTGGTTCTTTATGTACTCGGCGATAGCCGCCAGTACCTTGAAGAACTGCTCAGGCGTCCGGATGATATTGCGCCGCCGTTCCTTGATTTCGTCAAAGCCCCAAAGCCAGGGGTAAGTCCGCTTGCGGGGCCCCCACTCCTTCCAATCATCGAACTTGTCGAGAAAAATCCGCCGCTTCAGGTATTTGAGGGTGCCCATCCGCTCTTCGAGTTGGCTCTCGTATAGCCTGACAACCCGGGTGTCGTAGGCATAGATGTAGGTCTCCCATTCGCTGTCGGAAATGTAGCTGGAGACGTCGTCGAATCCCCGATATTCGCCGTTGAGATCCTTCTCGTAGATCATGAGGTGCCAGTTGCACCGCTGACAGACGAGCCCCCGGATATTGAACGCGGTCAGCCTATCACCGGTGCCGAATATCGGATCGTGATCATGTTCGATGATGAGATTGCGCTCGCGCGGACAGTGAACGCATTTGAACTTCTGCTCCTCGGCGAGCCTCACGACCAGCCGCTTGACGTCCGGGCCAAGCCGGTCCCACGCCTTGAACTGCTTCTTCAGCAGGCCGCGCGGGAGCTTATTCCAAAGAGCCCAACTCATGATTTCTGTCCGAGGTGAATAAGGTGCACGAGGACATAAGCACTCCTCTCGGTAGAAGTAAGGGAGAAGGTGGATGAATTATGACGCGAGCGCCGCGCCCAGCGTCGGGCAAACTCGCGCAATAGCGTTGCGATGTCGTCCGAAATACCGATTGTCGATGCGTAGTAGCTCCACCCGCGGGTGTGAATTCGGGAGTCCTTCAAAAAAAGCGGGCCCAGTGGATTCAGACTCTTGGACGCACCGCTTCAGAAGCGCTGACTTGCCGCAGCCTGTTTCCCCGTCGATCTGAATAAAGCGGCCCTCACCCAACGCGTCCTTTACACGTTCGTACGCGTCCGCTCTGTGCGGCTTTAGGCCTTGGATCGAATCCTTAATATCAGCGGCAGCGCGTCGAGACTCGCGTTCTAACGCCGCTATGTCTGCAGCAAAGCGCTTCGCGGGGCTGCTCGTGATGCCTTCCGCTTGCAGACTGAACAAGATTATTGCGCGCGTAAGCGGCAATACCGATCAAGCTGTTACGCGACCGCCGTGAGTTGAAGCTTAGATGACTCAAAGTAAGGAGGACACGCAAGTGGGCCAGCTCACATTTCGACACGCACAATCTGTGATATAGATTGGCCTTTGGCGCACTTTGGGGGGTGGTGTGCAATGCCGAAGAATATCGTGATCTTTTCCGACGGCACAGGCCAGGCTGGCGGCATCAATTTCGACGAAGCCCGCACGAATGTTTACAAGCTCTACCGCGCCTGCCGGGTCGGCCCAGACACGAAGGTCGAGCCATCAGAACAGGTCGCCTTCTACGACGCCGGTCTTGGTTCAGCGTCCGACGGCGGTCACTTCAAGATCGGTTGGATGCGGTGGCTCTACAACCTCGCCAGTATGGCGACGGGCCTTGGGATCACCCGGAACATAGTCGACTGCTATGCCGCGATCATAGCCCTGTATGAGGAAGGCGATCGGATATTTCTCATCGGCTTCAGCCGGGGCGCCTACACGGTCCGATCGGTTGCCGGTGTCATGACCTATTGCGGGGTCCCGCGCCATATGCCGGACGGCTCGCCCCTGCGCCGCGACCCAAAGAGCATCCACAGGCTGGCCGAGCACGCCGTCAAGGATGTCTATCAATTCTGCCCATCGTACTCACGCAAGATTGGTGGGTACCGCCAATTCCTGCTCGAGACGCGCGACGCCATCGCCGCCCAATTCAGGCAGCAGTACGGCAGCACAATCACCGTCAACGGCGCCGAGCACGCGAACGTCTTTCCCTACTTCATCGGCGTGTTCGATACCGTTGCCGCCCTCGGCCACAAATATCTGGGCGCGGCGCTCGTGACCTCCGGCGTTGCGTTACTGATCGGGCTTCATTGGCTCGGTGGCTTCCTACAGCCGGTCTTTCCATGGGCTGGATGGGGGGCCCAGATTCTGAGTTACCTCGGCGTCGCCACAGCGCTGATCGTCTTTCTCATGAACTATCTTAAGATCGCTCCAGCTCTGCCCGGCTATGGGTTCATAAAGCGCCTCCGGACGGTGCATTTGGCCCCGCCGAAGCACAAATTCTACGACACAACCCTCAATCCCAATGTCGGCTACGCTAAGCATGCGATCTCGATTGACGAGAACCGCGCCGACTTCACGCGCGTCGGCTGGTCCCCGACAGCCGAGAAGCAGGACCAACGCGACGCGCACAGCAATCTTTACTTCGAACAGGTCTGGTTTCCGGGCGTGCACGCCGATGTCGGCGGCGGCTATCTCGAGAATGAGGCTCGGCGCTCAGACGTCGCGCTGAACTGGCTGCTCGCCGGAGCTTCGCTCATTCCGGACGGGCTGAAACACGACGGCGGTGTGCTACGGCTGTCGCCCGATCCCGCCGGCCCCCAGCACAACGAGCAGGCGGGAGGCTTCCTCAAGGCCGGAGTTCGTGACCTGCCGATCGATCCCGAGACGGAAGAATCGAGATCACCGATGCACAAATCGGTCTATCGGCGTTTCGAGGCCGCGTCCGTTCTTCTTTACGATCGCATGGCGGCCTACCGACCGGACAACATGAGGGTCCACGTCGACTTCAAGCACTATTTCGACGGAAGCACGGCGCAACCGAACCAAGGCGTCGCCGATGACATTGAACGGAAGTGGGAGAGTGCAGGCCATGTAGGGCGGCTTTGAGCGAATCGTCCCCGTCTCCGCCGCACTGATGCAGATCACAATGCCGAGAGTGGGCTCGCCGACGGGCCGCTAAAAACACCGTTTGAAAAACCGTTTTAGTTCGGCTCTCTCAAACGGTTTCTCTCGCTAAGGTCTTGATTTATATGGTGGGCGCACCAGGGCTCGAACCTGGGACCCGCTGATTAAGAGTCCGCAAAATCGAGAATTAGCTTAGACCGAACCGTGCGGAATGCCTCGGCATGAGCGTTCCAGCCTCTCTGTGACCTGCGACTGCTGTCAACGCATCCCTTTCGTACGATCTTCGTAAACGGTACGACGGCCCCACCTGGTATACGACGACTGGATGAGCGAGACTCGCGCGTGGACAGGCAACGCGAGGGACACTCATTTCAATGGATCAAGCCAGGCATCAAGACAGGAATGGAGCCGACTCCTATCAGCGGATCGAAGTGATCACAGGGGAGAGGCGACGACGCAGTTGGAGCGACGCCGAGAAGGCGCGGATCGTGGCCGAGAGCGCGGATCCGGAGACGAGCATTTCCGAGGTGGCGCGGCGCAACGGGGTCAACCGGGGACTGCTCGGTGTGTGGCGGCGCCACGCGCGGCTCGTGTCGAGTGAAGCGCCGCAGTTCGTACAGGTCAGGCTCGACGAGGCCGTCGGGGCTCGGCCGAATGCGGTCGGCAAGCCTCGCGTCCTGGCGGGTCCGGTCGAACGGATCGAGGTGATGATCGCGGGCGCGACGGTGCGCGTGCCCACCGGCGTCGACGCCGCGACGCTGGAGCGCGTGCTGGCGGCGGTGAGGTCGACGCGATGATCTCGTTCGGTCCAATGGTCCGTGTGTTCGTCGCGACGCAGCCGATTGACTTTCGCAAAGGAGTTCATGGCCTGGTCGCGCTGGTGGCGGAGGGATTGGGCGGTCAGCCCTACAGCGGCGACGTGTATGTCTTCCGATCGAAGCGATCGGATCGTTTGAAGCTTCTCGTTTTTGACGGCTCTGGAATAGTTCTGGCGACGAAGTGGCTCGAGAGTGGGGGCTTCGCCTGGCCAACTGTTCGCGAGGGGACGATGCTGGTGACGGGAGCGCAACTGGCGATGCTGATCGAAGGTCTTTCCGAGTGGTCGCGTGTGGTCCCGAAGATGACGAAGCGGCCGACGAAAGTCGCCTGAATCGTCTTGTTTTGCTGGCGATTGCGAGTGTATTCGTGTAGCTCTGCGATATGGCGCTTCGCCCTGAAGATCTCCCCTCTGACCCTGCGGCTCTCGCCGAGATGGTGCTGGCTTTCGAAGGCGAGAACGACGATCTGCGCGCAGAGATCGCCACGTTGAAGAGCCTGATCTTCGGCGCGCGATCGGAGCGCTCGGCAATCGTCTGCGCTGAACAGATCGCGCTCGATCTGGAACGGACCGCGGGCGCGCAGCCTCCGGCCAATGACGACAAACCGGACGCGCCGAGACCGAAGCGGCGCAAAGCGAGGCGCAACATCGGCGCGCTGCCGGCGCATCTGCCCCGGGTCGAGCGGGTGATCGAGCCGGCGTCCACGCTGTGCCCGTGCTGCACGGGTCAGATGCATCGGATCGGCGAGGAGAGCAGCGAAGCGCTCGATCGGGTTCCTGCGTGGCTGCGTGTGCTGCGCACGATCCGTCCCAAATACGCCTGCCGCGCCTGTGAGGGCCCGATCGTCCAGGCGCCGGCACCGGCGCGGCTCGTCGAAGGCGGCATGGCGACGACGGCGCTGATCGCGCATATCGCCGCGGCCAAATATGCCTGGCAATCGACGCTCTACCGCCAGACGCAGATCCTGGCGGGCCAAGGTGTCGTCGTCGACCGTCAGACGCTGGCGCGCTGGATGGGAAGTGCGGCATGGCTGGTAAGAAGCCTCTACGATCTGCAACTGAAGACCATGCACGGCTTCGAGCGGTTGTTCTGCGATGAGACGCCGATGCCGGTGCTCGACCCGGGACGCGGCCGCACGAGGATCTGCCAGTTCTGGGCGCATGCGACGGACGATCGGGCGTGGAAGGGGCCGGCACCGCCGGCGGTCGCCTACGTGTTCGCGGGCGGTCGCGGCAAGAAGGAGATCGTGGCGCAGTTGGCCGGCTTCGAAGGCGTGCTGCAAGTCGACGGCTATGCCGCCTACGTCTCGCTGGCGGGCGATGCGAAGATGCCGGGCAAGATCCAGCTGGCATATTGTCTCGTTCACGCGCGCCGTAACTTCGTGAGGGTGCACAAGACGACGAACTCTCCCTTCGCCGCGGAGGTCATCGAGCGCATCGCAGCCGTCTACGCGATCGAGGAGAGGATCCGCGGTCTCGACGCCGGGGAACGCCGCGCGACGCGACAGGCCGAGACGAAGCCGCTGATGGAGGCGTTGAAGGCCCGTCTGATCGCGGTGAAAGACGGAATCTCCCGCCGCTCGACGCTCATCAAGGCGATTGATTACATGCTCGAACGCTGGCAGGGCCTGACGGCATTCCTGGACGACGGGCGGCTCGAGCCGGACACCAACACAGTCGAACGATCAATCAGACCGATTGCCATCGGAAAAAAGAACTCGTTGTTCAGTGGTGACGAAGGAGGAGGCGAGACTTGGTCGATACTTTCTTCGCTTCTTAACACGGCAAAATTGAATGGCCTCGACCCCGAGGCCTATCTCGTCGACGTTCTCGAGCGCATGGTGAGCGGCACCACGAAGGCCAACCAGCTGCACGAACTTCTGGCCTGGAACTGGAAGGCCGCACGCGAAGCCGAAAAGCGGGCCGCAGCATGACAAAGCCGAAGCAACGGCGAGGAAAACGGGCCAAGACGACGATGGCGGACTATGCCATGTCGTTCGAACAGCTCGGGCAATGGATAAGCGAGCGCGCCAGGGCGCCGGCGCTTCGGCATCCGCGGGCGACATCGCTCTCCATGCTCGACGGCGCAGTGGCCGCGGTCGTCGCCGGGCCGGTCTCAATGGCGTCCGAGGAATGGGTATGCCCGCTCCTTGGCGTAGATCCCGACGCCTTCAATCACGATACCGAGGAGTTCTCGGCGATCGCCGCCACGCTGATGCGCCACAACGCGATCAGCGAGACGCTGTCGACGAGACCGGAGAGCTTCGAGCCGCTGTTCGTGCGATCGCCGGACGGCGAAGTCGACCCGCGGCCCTGGTGCATGGGCTTCTACGCCGTCATGAAGCTTCGGCTTCTCGTCTGGTGGCGCCTTCTCTCTCCGAACGGCACTGAACACCTTATGCTGCGGCCGATCCTGATCCATTGCATCGATGACGCCGGTCGGCCCTTGCTACCCCCGGCCCGGCACACGCTGGGAACGCTGCCCGTCGCTCAAAACGCCTGGCGTGACATTCCAGTAGCCGTTGAGGCCCTGCGGCAGTTCTGGATGCCTATGCGCTTCAAGCGTGGCGCGTAGGCCGTCCACGCCAAATCCGTGGTCTGCTCGTACCGCTAACCGATCTTCTACCTTCCCGCGCGATCTCGCTGCTGTCGCGGTTTCAAGTGTCCGCGGCCTTCTGCATGATGCCCGGCACACCACACTGCTGAAGCCGCCTCCACAACTCGCGCTTAGACCGATCGCAATGCCACGTTCTGCCGTAGTTCCCGCAGGCTCTTGGCCGCGTCGTATGCCAGCCGCAATCGCAGCCGGGTATTGCGGCGAAACAACTGTAGAAGCCTTTCTCAAACGAGTCGGTAAGGAGTATCCTCGACCACGTGTGAAAGAAGGAAGGCGTCAGCTGTGGTTGAAGGACGATCTGGACCGGGCTATCGCGCCGGACATGGTGCCGGGCGACCTCGCCGAGGATTTGTGACCTTGGAGCGGCCGCTTCCACGCTTTGTGGAGGTGCGTCGGCTTGCCCGCGGTTCGGTCGCGTTCTATTTCCGGATTCCCACCCATTACCGCAAGCTCGGCTGCGAGATGGCGAATGAGCCACTTGGAACGAGCTACGAAGTCGCATGTGGTGAAGAGGGAAAAGGCGGACGCGCTGCCACGCTCAATGCCCTCTTTGATGAATGGAACAATCACCGCAGGGGGGAGCCCGGCGAACAGGCAAAGATCGCGCGCTATGGCACGATCGATTGGCTATTCCGGCAATACAAGACGGAGAAGGCCTATTCCGAGAAAGTCTCACCTCGGTCCCGCCCCGATTACGAACGGATCATGCAAATGATCTGCGACACGGTCGACAAGAACGGACGGCGGATTGGTGAACGGCAGATCATGGAGGTTACGCCACGAGCTGCCGATAAGATCTACGACAAAATCATCAACGGGCCGAACGGCATCAGGCTGCGGCAGGGAGAAAAGGTCGTCGGCCTCTGCCGAAAGGCGTGGCGGATCATGCGTCGTCTACACCCGGAGTTGTTCGACAAGAAGCATCCGAACCCCTGGGACGATTTCACCCTCAAGAGCCGCACCAAGACCAAGAAGCACGCGGTGACTCGAGAAGAGGTTTATAAATTTGCATGGGGCTGCATCAAAGAAGGGCGGCCTGAACCCGCAGCCGTCGCCGTGATATGCTTTGAATGGTTGCAGCGGCCGGAGAACGTGGTGGCCGGGTTTTTGACGTGGCCGGACTACCGCAGCAAGAACTGGCCAAACGCTGTACGCATCGAGCACCACAAGAATAAGGCGCTGGTCTGGCATCCGCTCGAAGAAACTCTCGATGGAGAGACCGTCAAGTTTTATGCCGAAGCGGAGGACGTTTTGAGTCATCTGCCAAAGCTTGGCGTCCCGATGATCATGCGTCGGATCCAAAAGGGTGAACGCAAGGGTGATGCCAAAGTGTGGTCCTACCCTGGCATGGAAAAAGTAGTGCAGCAGATGCGCAAGAAGATCGACGGCGTGTCAAAGCTGTTCACGCTTGATTCCTGTCGACACGGCGGCATGACCGAACTCGAGGAAGCGGAGCTGACAGACGGCCAGGGTCGTGCGCTCTCGGGCCACAAGACCGCACAGGCCTATCGCGGCTATGCCAAGGAGACGATGATGCGAGCGTTGGCTGCGACCCGTAAGCGGCATGCACATCTCTTGGCACAGAAGGAGCTCGATCAGCAGAATGCTGATGGAGCAGCATCACCTCGAGACGAAGCGCAGACCTCCCCAATTTCGAAGACTGGCGTTCGATCTCAAGGATAGACTTCGCGCTCCGTTGAACGCCGCACGGGGCAGCGGGGTTTTGCAATTGTTGATCGCGCGCGCGACGTCGACGGTGGGAAGTCTTCAACGGGCAGACGCCGTTCATCCGCTCAATTCGTATTTCGATAAGTTGAGCGACGTTCAACGCGCGACGACTTTCATCTGCCGCCGATTAAAAACGAAACCAGCACAGAATTTCCAAATGCGAGGCAAACGGAATTTCCAAACGCGCTGGAAATTCTGCTTTGAGCAGGACCATTTTCGCAACAAAATCAGGGCATTGGCGCTGGCTGGGGCGGGAGGGATCGAACCTCCGAATGGCGGAATCAAAATCCGCTGCCTTACCGCTTGGCTACGCCCCATCAGGCGACAAGGGGAACGGCGGAAGAACCGGCAACCGCAGATTCCCTCTGGTCGCAGCCGGTCTATAGGGAGCGGCGCAGCATTTCAACCGCCTGGAGGGGCAAAATACCGCGGGCCCGGGGCCGGCCCGGCCACACTCTATTATAGGCTCGATCCCCGCCCGGCCCCGGCCCTCCCGCCCATTGAGACCTCCGGCGTTTCATGGGAATACGGCGCCAAACCTGTCCACGGGAGTGAGCCATGACCTACCGCGCGCCGATTTCTGACATGCTGCTGTCGCTCAACCATGGCGCCGGCCTCAAGGCCGCCGTGGACGCCGGCCATTACGGCGATTTCGACGGCGACATCGTGTCGGCGGTGCTGGAGGAAGCCGGCAAGTTCGCGACCGACGTGCTGGCGCCGCTCAACAAGGTCGGCGACGAGCACGGCATCAAGCTCGACGACGGCAAGGTCACGACCGCGCCGGGCTGGCCGGATGCCTACAAGCGCTGGACCGACGGCGGCTGGAACGCGGTGTCCGGGCCGGAAGATTTCGGCGGCCAGGGCCTGCCGATGGCGATCAACGCCGCCTGCACCGAAATCTGGAGCGCCTCCAACGTCGCCTTCGGCCTCTGCCCGCTGCTGACGGCGTCTGCAATCGAGGCGCTCGATGCGCATGGCAGCGACGAGCTGAAATCGATCTATCTCGAAAAGCTCGTCACCGGCGAATGGACCGGCACCATGCAGCTCACGGAAGCGCAGGCCGGCTCCGACGTCGGTGCGCTGCGCACCCGCGCCGACAGGCAGGCCGACGGCACCTATCGCATCAAGGGGACGAAGATCTTCATCACCTATGGCGAGCATGACATGACCGACAACATCGTGCATTTCGTGCTGGCGCGCCTGCCGGACGCGCCCGCCGGCACCAAGGGGATCTCGCTCTTTCTTGTTCCCAAGTTCATGATCAATGCCGACGGCTCGCTCGGTGCGCGCAACGACATCTTCGCTTCCGGCGTCGAGCACAAGCTCGGCATGCACGCCTCGCCGACCTGCACCATGACCATGGGCGACCATGGCGGCGCGATCGGTTTCCTGATCGGCGAAGAGAACCAGGGCATGCGCTGCATGTTCACGATGATGAACCAGGCCCGTCTCGGCGTCGGCCTGGAGGGTGTCGGCGTCGCCGATCGCGCCTATCAGCAGGCGCTGGCCTATGCGCAGGAGCGCAAGCAGGGCCGCGCCGTCGGCAAGAAGGGCGACGGGTCGGATGCGATCTTCGTGCATCCCGACGTCAAGCGAATGCTGATGCGGATGCGGGCGCAGACCGCGGCCGCGCGCACCATCTGCTATGCGACCGCGGTCGCGCTCGACGTGTCCCTGCGCGCCAAGGATCCGAAGGTGCGCGCCGATGCTGCTGCGCGCGCCGCGCTGCTGACGCCGATGGCAAAGGGCTATTCCACCGATATCGGCAACGAGGTCGCCTATCTCGGCGTGCAGGTCCATGGCGGCATGGGCTTCATCGAGGAGACCGGCGCCGCGCAGCATTATCGCGATGCCCGCATCACCGCGATCTACGAGGGCACCAACGGCATCCAGGCGATCGACCTCGTCACCCGCAAGCTTGCGGCCAATGGCGGCGCGGCGGTGTGGGCGCTGCTCGACGAGCTCTCCGCCACCGTGAAGCAGGTCGAAGCTTCCAACGATCCTGCCTTCGGCACCACGGGCGTGAAACTGCGCGAGGCGCTGGAGGCGCTGACGCGCACGAGCAAGTGGCTGCTGGAGCGCGTCACTTCTGCGCCGAACGAGGCGCTCGCCGGCGCGACGCCGTATCTGCAGCAGTTCGGCGCGACGCTCGGCGGCTGCATGCTGGCCTCCGAGGCGCTCGCCGCCAAGGCCGACGGCAACACGGAAGCCGCGCGTTACGTTTCGCTCGCACGCTTCTTCGCCGAAAACATCACGGTGCAGGCGCCCGCGCTCGAGCGCATCGTAACGGAGAGCGCGGAGTCGGTCGCCGCGGCGGATGCAGTGTTGCTGGGGTAACCTGAAAGCGTGGACACGTCGGGTGGATTATCCCACCTTACGATCCTGCTCGGGCGATAGATCGCGCGTGACGGCTGCCCGTCTTCCCGGCCGCCACAGCACGATGCCGGCCGCAATGACATCGAGCACCACGCACATCGCGAACGCCATGGTGTAATCGCCGCTCACGCTGCGCACGAGGCCGACAATGCCGGGGCCGAAGGCGCTGACGATGCCGCTGATCGACGTCCCCAACCCCATCGCGGCTGCGAAAGCCGTGCTGCCGATCTCGCGCTGGATGATCAAAGGCGGAAACGTGATCATGTTGCCGATCGAGAAGCCATAGACGGCGCAACATATGAGCAGCACGGTCGGGCTCTGGCTTTGCAGCAGAACGAACAGCGCCGCCGCCTGGCTCGTCATCGACGCCGCGCAGGCAAGCCGCGGATCGAGCCGGTCGACGAACAGGCCGAGCGACAGCCGGCCGACCACCGCCATCGCGGCCATGATGGTGACCGCCAGGCCGGCACTGGCGCGGCCGATCAGCGGCTCGAGAAACGTCACCTGATGGATGATGAATCCCATTTGCGCGAGCAGCGCGATCGCGATCGGCAGGACCATGGTCCAGAATGACGCGTTGGCGAGCAGATCCTTGCGCGAATGACCCGCGGCCTTGGCCCCGGATATACCGGCTGCATTCGGTGCCGCATCGACCGGCCAGCCGGTGAAGACGACGACGACCGGCAGCACCAGCACCACCATCACGATGGTGGCCGCCAGCATGGCTGAGCGGAAGCCGATGCTGCTGCTGAGCGCCAGCAAGACCGGGACGAGGATGATGCCGCCGAAGGTCGCGCCGTTGAAGGCGAGGCTGAGCGCAAGCCCGCGGCGCCGCACGAACCACGCGTTCAGCACCGTTGCGATCACCACCGAGCCCATGCCGGTCCAGCCGACCGACATCAGCGCATAGGCAAGATAGAGCTGCCAGGGCGCCTGCATCAATGCCAGCAGCGCGGTCGATGCGCCAAGCGCGGCCAGCCCGCACAGGATCAACGCCCGCAGCCCGATGCGGGCAAGCAGATCGTCGGTGAAGATGACAAGGACGGAGGTCAGCAGGAACGAGAATGTGCTGGCCGTGGACACCAGCGTACCGGGCCAGCCATGCGCGCGCTGGAGCTCGGCGAGATAGACGCCCTGGCCATAGAGACCAAAGCCGAACATGAAGAAGGCCATCAGGAAGCAGGCCAGCACCACGCGCCAGCCGCGGTAGTGAACCGAGGATTCGTCAACGCCCGTTGCGGCAATCATCGATCAAGTGTCGGCCTCCTGAACGAGACGGCTGATCGTGCCGCACAACCACCGGTTTTTCAAATTAAACATTGTAGCCAATTGTTGCAATGCGCAAAACGCCGCAGCACATGGGAGGCAGCTTTCGCGCCTCGGTTCCCCCGTACGAATGCAATGTCGGACGGGTGTCATGCAACCGCCCACCGGCATCCCCACCGAATTGGTGAGCCGCAGGATTGGCACGCCGGCCGGATCATGTAGGCTGAGCTATGCTAAGACTCGCCGATGGCAGGCGCCGCGGCGGCCGCAGGGAGTGTTCATGCCGAACGGCAATATCGTCGTCACCGAAGAGCGTGGAACGCGCGTCATCACCCTGCGCCGCCCGAGCAAGAAGAACGCGATCACCCAGGACATGTATCGCGAGATGAGCCGCGCGATCGACACCGCGCAGAACAATCCCGATATCCGTTGCATGATCATCACCGGCGGCTCCGGCGTGTTCACGGCCGGCGATGACATCGACGATTTCATGCACGCGGATACTTCGCGTCCGGAAACCTTGTCGGACGGCGCCAAATTTCTCTATTCGCTCACCCTCAACGTCAAACCGATCATTGCCGCCGTGGACGGTGCCTCGATCGGCGTGGGGACGGTGATGCTGTTCCACTGCGACTATGTGCTCGCCTCCACCGCTGCGACATTCTCCGCGCCCTATATCCATCTCGGACTCGTGCCGGTCGGAGCCGCCAGCCTGTTGATGCCGCACACGATGGGATACCAGCGCGCCTTTGCAATGCTGGTGATGGGGCGCAGCTTCACCGCCGCGGAGGCCCATGCCGCCGGCTTCGTCAACACCGTGGTGTCGCCGGGACATACCGAGGTCGAGGCCCGCAAGGTGGCGCGCGAGATCTGCCGGCTGCCGGCCGAAGCGGTCGCGACCTCGCGCAAGCTGCTGCGTGCCCCGCCGGAAGAACTCACCCGCCGCATCGATCAGGAGGGCCATCTGTTCGGCGAGCGGCTGAAGTCCGACGAAGCGATCGCCGCGTTCAACGCGTTTGCGAACAGGAAGAAGCGGTAGGCCTCGGCGCGATCACGACAATGCTTCGTGAAATCTTCGCGCGGAACGACTACTCTGATTCCATGCGATACCAATCCGTCCTTGCTGCGCTCGCGCTCATCTTCGCCCTGCCCGCCGCGGCCCAGACCGCGGCGCCCGTCGAGCTGCGCATCCTCGCGATCAACGATTTCCACGGCAATCTCCGTCCGCCGCCGGGCGGCATCCGCATCAACGATCCCGAGGACAAGAGCAAGAAGGTGATGGTCGCCGCCGGCGGCGCCGAGTACATGGCGACGCTGGTGAAGCAATTGCGCGAGGGGCACAAGAACACCATCTTCGTCGCCGCCGGCGACCTGATCGGTGCGAGCCCGTTCCTGTCGGCGATGTTTCACGACGAACCGTCGGTCGAGGCGCTCTCGATGATGGGGCTTGCGATCACCTCGGTCGGCAATCACGAATTCGACGAGGGCAAGACCGAGCTGCTCAGGATGCAGAACGGCGGCTGCCATCCGGAAGATGGATGCCAGGGGCCGCATCCGTTCACCGGAGCAAAATTCCACTACCTCGCGGCTTCCACCATCGAGACCGCGACCGGCAAGAGCGTGTTGCCGCCTTACGAGATCAGGGAGTTCGAGGGCATCCCGGTCGCCTTTATCGGGCTGACCTTGAAGGAGACCGCCGGCATCGTCTCTCCGTCGGGCATTGCCGGGCTCGAATTTCGCGACGAGGCCGAGACGGTGAACGCGCTGGTGCCGCAACTGAAGGCGCGCGGCGTCGAGGCGATCGTGGTGCTGATCCACCAGGGCGGCGAACCTTCCGGCGACTACAACGAATGCCCGGCAATCACCGGGCCGATCGTCGACATCGTCAAGAAGTTCGACCGCGCCGTCGACGTCGTGGTCAGCGGCCACACCCATCGTGCCTATGTTTGCAACATCGACGGCAGGCTGGTCACCAGCGGCGACAAATACGGCACGCTGGTCACCGCGATCGACCTCAAGCTCGATCCGGCAACGCGCGACATCGTCAGCGCCAAGGCCGAGAACGTCATCGTCGCCAACGCGTCGCTGGCCAAGGATCCCGAGCAGACCGCGCTGATCGACGCCTATGACAAGCTCTCGGCGCCGATTGCCAACCGGCCGGCCGGATCGGTGACGCAGACGCTGTCGCGCGTCCCGAACGAGGCCGGTGAAAGCGCGCTCGGCGACGTCATTGCCGATGCACAGCTCGCCGCAACCAGGGACGCCAAGGATGGCAGCGCTGTCATCGCGCTCACCAATCCAGGCGGCATCCGCACCGACATCATTCCGAAAGAGAACGGCGCGGTCTCCTACGGCGAGCTGTTCGCGAGCCAGCCATTTCGCAACCGCCTCGTCACGATGACGCTCACGGGCAACCAGCTCAAGGACATGCTGGAGCAGCAATGGCTCGATCCGAAGCGG
This sequence comes from Bradyrhizobium sp. CCGUVB14, assembly GCF_024199935.1. Lineage (NCBI taxonomy): Bacteria > Pseudomonadati > Pseudomonadota > Alphaproteobacteria > Hyphomicrobiales > Nitrobacteraceae > Bradyrhizobium > Bradyrhizobium sp. CCGUVB14. The sequence continues at coordinate 3,095,442 of NZ_JANADS010000001.1, read as the reverse complement.
CCGCGGATCCTCCAGGTGTCGATCGGATTCAGCTACAGCTGGGATGCGTCAAAGCAGTTCGGCGAACGCGTGATGGCCGACAAAATGACGCTCAATGGCAAACCGATCGAGCCGGGTACCGGCTACCGCGTGACCGTCAACGATTACCTCGCCGTCGGCGGCGACGGGTTTACGGTCGCGAAACAGGGCGCTTCGCCGCAATATGGCGGCTATGACGCCGATGCGCTGTTTGCCTTTTTCAAGGCACATGGTCCGATCGGCCCGCTGCCGCCGACCCGCATCCTGCGCGTGAATTGATGCGGATGAAGCCGGCGCGGAACGGGACAACCCTTTGCCATTCGCGGTGGAACGCATAGATTGGGTTTTGCATTGCGTTTTGGCGCCGGATGCGCCAAGCGACGTCGAGAGTTCGTTCCCTGTGAGGCCGACCTGATGAGCACGCTCCTCCTTTCCCACAAGGCCTGCCTCGACCACGTCACGCCGCCGGGACACCCTGAAAGACCCGACCGCCTGCGCGCGGTGGAGGAGGCGCTGTCGGTCGAGCGCTTCCAGTTCCTGGCGCGCGACCTCGCGCCGGAGGGCGATCTCGATCTCGTCACGCTGTGCCACAACGAGCATTACGTCACCGAGCTGCGCCATATCGCGCCGACCAGCGGCCAGGTCTATATCGACGGCGACACCTCGATGTCCCCCGGCACGTGGGAAGCGGTGATGCGCGGCGTCGGCGGTGCGGTGGCTGCGACCGAAGCGGTGATGAACGGCGAGCACCGCAACGCCTTCGTCGCGGTGCGCCCGCCCGGCCATCACGCCGAGATCGGCAAGCCGATGGGCTTCTGCTTCTTCGACAATGTCGCGATCGCCGCGCGCCATGCGCAGCGCAAATACGGCATCAAGCGCGCGGCCATCGTCGATTTCGACGTTCACCACGGCAACGGCACCCAGGACATCTTCTGGTCGGACCCGACCGTGATGTACTGCTCGACGCATCAAATGCCGCTGTTTCCGGGCACCGGCGCCAAGGGCGAGCGCGGCGATCACGACACCATCGTCAATGCACCGCTCGCCTCGGAAGACGGCGGGCCCGAATTCCGCAGCGCGTTCGAGAATCTGATCCTGCCGCAACTCGAGAAATTCAGCCCTGAGCTGCTCATCATCTCCGCGGGGTTCGACGCGCATTACCGCGATCCGCTGGCTTCGCTGAATTTGCGCGCGGAGGACTATTCCTGGGTTACGCGCAAGCTGATGGACCTCGCCGACAAGTCCGCTGGCGGCCGCGTTGTTTCTGTGCTCGAAGGCGGCTACGACCTGCAAGGACTGAAAGAATCTGTTACGGCGCATGTCGGCGCCCTGATGGGCGCCTAGACGGACCCGCCACATTAAGCCCGCAAAACCCTGCTGTTTGAGATGGCAAGCGAATCGGGCAATCGGAAACGGATATGGCCGAAAATACCCAAGTCGACGTCTCCCGGCTCACCTTCGAGCGCGCGATCGAGGAACTCGAAACGATCGTGAAGCGGCTCGAGGACGGCAAGGTGCCGCTCGAGGAATCCGTCACGATCTACGAGCGCGGCGAAGCCCTGAAGCGCCGCTGCGAGGAACTGTTGCGCCAGGCCGAAGCTCGGGTCGACAAGATCACCACCGACGCCAGCGGCCAAGCGGTCGGAACCGCACCGCTCGACGTGCAGTAAAAGGGCGCTCTCTTTCCCAAAGCTGCCCGTCCCGAGCATCGGTCGCCTGCATTTTTTCAAGATCGCACGCCGCTATCTCTGCTCCCGGCAGCGAGCAGCCGGGCACCAAAATTGACGAGTTCCCGCGCTGACGCGTTTTCGCCCGGCGAATCCCGTGAAAATGGCTGTTCTTTCGCCCAGAATCCTGCCAAGGAACCGGGCAAGATTGGAACTTCCCCGCCGGCGCCGCGATTAACCAAATTGGCCCGCCGGTTGCACCTGCATACCCGTAAGCGGTCGGGCGGGTTGGCTTTGGCCGAAGCTTTGGTGTAAAGCTGCGCGGAGTGTGGCTTTTTGTTAGCTTTGACGTGGGGACCGATTTCCGACGACAAGAGCTTCAAATCGCTAATGAAATTGGCTGGGACGGACGAAGCCGATCTACGTGACAGGGATCACAGAGACTGAACCGGAGCGCACTTAAGCTCACCTAAGCTTGAAGACGGGGCCTTGCCCCATGCAGGTGGCTCCGACGGTTTGAGGACTCGCGCTGCGCCGACATTGTGCAAACCCATCGCGCACCGGAATGACCTTCCGGCGCTGACAAATTGGAAATCGCCGTGAACGCATATAGTAAAACGCCGCTTCTCGACACCATCCGGACGCCGGAAGACCTGCGCAAGCTCAAGGTCGAGCAGGTTCGCCAGGTCGCCGACGAGCTGCGTCAGGAGACCATCGATGCCGTCTCGGTGACCGGCGGTCACTTCGGCGCGGGTCTCGGTGTGGTCGAGCTCACCACCGCGATCCACTACGTCTTCGACACGCCGCGCGATCGGCTGATCTGGGACGTCGGCCACCAGGCCTATCCGCACAAGATCCTCACCGGTCGCCGCGACCGCATCCGCACCCTGCGCACCGGCGGCGGCCTCTCCGGCTTCACCAAGCGCAGCGAGAGCGATTACGATCCGTTCGGCGCCGCGCATTCCTCGACCTCGATCTCCGCCGGCCTCGGCATGGCCGTCGCGCGCGACCTCGCTGGTGGCAAGAACAACGTTATCGCAGTGATCGGTGACGGTGCGATGTCGGCAGGCATGGCCTACGAGGCCATGAACAATGCGGGCGCCATGAACTCGCGCCTGATCGTCATCCTCAACGACAATGACATGTCGATCGCGCCGCCGGTCGGCGCCATGAGCGCCTATCTGTCGCGCCTCTACTCCGGCAAGACCTATCGCACGCTGCGCGATGCGGCCAAGCAGATCAACAAGCGCCTGCCGAAGATCCTCGCCAACCGCGCCAACCGCGTCGAGGAATATTCCCGCGGCTTCATGATGGACGGCGGCACGCTGTTCGAAGAGCTCGGCTTCTATTACGTCGGCCCGATCGACGGCCATAACCTCGACCATCTGCTGCCCGTGCTGAAGAACGTGCGCGACATGGAGACCGGCCCGATCCTGGTCCACGTCGTGACGCAGAAGGGCAAGGGCTACGGCCCGGCGGAAGCGTCCGCCGACAAGTATCACGCCGTCGTCAAGTTCGACGTCGCGACCGGCACCCAGGCGAAAGCCAAGCCGAACGCGCCGGCCTACCAGAACGTGTTCGGCCAGAGCCTGGTCAAGGAAGCCCAGAAGGACGACAAGATCGTCGCCATCACCGCGGCGATGCCGTCGGGCACCGGCGTCGACATCTTCAACAAGGCGTTCCCCGACCGCACTTTCGACGTCGGTATCGCCGAGCAGCACGCGGTGACCTTCGCCGCCGGTCTTGCGACCGAAGGCTACAAGCCGTTCTGCGCGATCTACTCGACCTTCCTGCAGCGCGGCTACGACCAGATCGTCCATGACGTCGCGATCCAGAACCTGCCCGTGCGCTTCGCCATCGACCGCGCCGGCCTCGTCGGTGCCGACGGCGCGACGCATGCCGGCTCGTTCGACAACGCCTATCTCGGCTGTCTGCCGAACATGGTGATCATGGCGGCAGCCGACGAAGCCGAACTCGTGCACATGGTGGCGACCCAGGTCGCGATCGACGACCGTCCGAGCTCGCTGCGCTATCCGCGCGGCGAAGGCCGCGGCATCGAGATGCCCGACGTCGGCGTTCCCCTCGAGATCGGCAAGGGACGCATGATCCGCCAGGGCAACAAGATCGCCCTGCTCTCCTTCGGCACGCGTCTGGCCGAATGCGAGAAGGCGGCTGACGAACTCGCCGCCCATGGCCTCTCGACCTCGATCGCGGATGCGCGCTTCATGAAGCCGCTCGACACCGAGCTGGTGCTCAAGCTCGCCCGCGACCACGACGTTCTGATCACGGTGGAAGAAGGTTCGATCGGCGGCTTCGGCTCGCATGTCGCGCAGTTCCTGACCGATCAGGGTGTGCTCGACACCGGCATGCTCAAGTTCCGCACGATGGTCCTGCCCGACGTGTTCCAGGATCACGACACGCCGAACGCGATGTACGCCCGCGCCGGTCTCGACGCCAAGGGCATCGTCGCCAAGGTGTTCGAAGCGCTCGGCAAGGACGTCAAGACCGAGACGGTCAAGCTCGCCTGAGGGCGAGCTTCGACCTCACGCGAAGCGGCGCGGCGTTCATGAAAATCTATCTGGCAGGTCCCGACGTGTTCCTGCCGGATGCGGTTGAGATCGGCCGGCAGAAAGCCGCGATCTGCGCTGCCCACGGCCTCACCGGCCTTTATCCCCTCGACAACGCCATCGACCTCACCGCGCCTGATGCATCGCGGCAGATTTTCTGCGGCAACGAGGCCATGATGGACGGGGCCGACGCCATCATCGCCAATCTCACCCCGTTCCGCGGCGCCGGTGCCGATCCCGGCACCGTCTACGAGCTCGGCTACATGGCCGGGCGCCGCAAGTTCTGCCTGGCCTATTCCAACGATGGCGCCAGCTATGCCGACCGCGTCAGGCGCTTCACGGCGGTCACCTCCGAGGACGGGCGGCTGGTCGACGCACAGGGGCTGACGGTCGAGGATTTCGGCCTCGTCGACAATCTCATGATGATCCACGCGCTGGATCTGCACGGCTGCCCACTGGTGACGCCCGCAGAACCGCCGGCCGACGCCTGGCACGATCTCGCCGCGTTCGAGACTTGCGTCCGGATCGCAGCCGCGCGATTGATCGCATCATAGACGTTTCAATCGTCTCTCGGAGAGATCATGTCCCCTGCCCGCAAGCGTGCGGATGTTCTGCTGGTCGAGCGCGGCCTGTTCGAGAGCCGGGCGCGGGCGCGCGCGGCGATCGAGGCCGGCCTCGTCACGGCCGACGACAAGCAGGTCGCCAAACCCTCGGAGACGATCGCCGAGGACGCCGTGATCCAGGCCGAGCCGGCGCACCCCTATGTGTCGCGCGGTGGCGTCAAGCTCGCGGGCGCATTGGAGCGGTATCCGATCGACATCGAGGACCATGTCTGCCTCGACGTCGGCGCCTCCACCGGCGGCTTCACCGAAGTGCTGCTGGCGAATGGCGCGAGCCTGGTGTTCGCCATCGACGTCGGCACCAGCCAGCTGCACGCCTCGCTGCGCGATCATCCAAAGATCGTATCGATGGAGGCGACCGACATTCGCAGCTATGAGGGCAAGCGACTGCCGGCGCGGCCCGATGTCGTCGTGATCGACGTCAGTTTCATTTCGCTGAAGACCGTGCTGCCGGTGGCGCTGTCGCTGGCCGCCGCGCCGATGAGCCTGCTGGCGCTGATCAAGCCGCAGTTCGAAGCCGATCGGAAGCACAACAAGAAGGGCATCGTCCGCGACGCCGCGGTGCATCAGGAAATCTGCGACGACATCGCGACCTTTGCCGCGTCGCTCGGCTGCACCGACATCGCGGTGTTTCCCTCCTCGATCGCAGGCGGCGACGGCAACATCGAATTCTTCCTGGGCGCGCGCCGTGGTTGAACGCATCACGATCGATCATGTGGGCCATCGCGGCGATGGCGTCTCGCTCACGACCGGCGATGCGGTTTACGTGCCCTACACGCTTGGCGGCGAGAGCGTCGAGGTCGACCATGTCGCCGGTCATCCCGACCGCCGCAAGCTGCTCGCGGTCGACGTCGCAAGCCCCGAGCGCGTTGAGCCGTTCTGCCCACATTTCGGCATCTGCGGCGGCTGCGCCATCCAGCATTGGGCGGCCGAGCCCTATCACGCGTGGAAGCGCAACATCGTGGTCGAGACGCTGGCGCAGGCCGGCCTCGATTGCGAGGTGGCGCCGCTGGTCGATGCCCACGGCACCGGCCGAAGGCGCGTGACGCTGCACGGAAGGTTCGGCACGCATGACGTGCTCAAGGTCGGCTTCTCGGCCGCAAGCTCGCACGACGTGATCCCGATCCATCGCTGCCCGATCCTCGATCCTGCGCTCGACGGTGCGCTCGATGCCGCCTGGGCGCTCGCGGAGCCGCTGACGTCAAAAATGCCGGTGACGAAACCGCTCGATATCCAGGTGACCGCGACCGCCAATGGTCTCGATGTCGACGTGCGCGGCTCCGGGCCGCTGCCGACGCCTCTGGTCACGGCGCTATCGCGCGTCGCCGAGCAGCATGACCTGGCGCGGCTGACGCGGCATGGTGAGCTGGTGCTGCAACGCCTGCCGCCGACGATCAGGATGGGCCGTGCCGAGGTGACGCTGCCGCCGGGCTCGTTCCTGCAGGCAACGGTGGCGGGAGAAGAGACGCTCGCTGCACTCGTTGCCGAGCGCCTCGGCAAGGCGAAGGAGGTCCTCGATCTCTTCTGCGGCGTCGGCCCGTTCGCATTGCGGCTCGCCGAGAAGGCCCGCGTCACCGCTTACGACAATGACGCCGGCGCGATCGCCGCGCTCGCGAAGGCCGCGCGCACGCCGGGGCTGAAGCCGATCAAGGCCGAGCCGCGCGACCTGTTCCGCCGTCCGCTGGTGCCGCCGGAGTTGCGCGATATCGATGCCGTGGTGTTCGATCCGCCGCGCCAGGGCGCACAAGCGCAGGCGCTGAAACTCGCGGCGAGCAAGGTACCGGTCGTGATCGCGGTGTCCTGCAATGTCGCAACCTTCGCACGCGACGCGAGGCTGCTGATCGATGGCGGTTACAAGATCGACGCCGTGGTCCCGGTCGACCAGTTCCGCCACACCCCGCACGTGGAGCTGGTGGCGCGATTTACGCGATGAAGCCCTAGTGTCGTAGCTGACCGAGCGCCGGCGACTCGCCGGGCAGCATGTCCGACCTGATATCGCTATCCATGCGGCCCGAGCCTCGCTGGGAAAAACCGGCCCCGAACGACAGGCTGAGGTTCGACGTCGGTTTGAACTCGACACCGGCGAAGCCGCCATAGCCGGGCGCAGCGCCGGAGGTCAGCGGCGCAACCGAACTGCCGATGCCGTTGCCATATTTCAGCGTGTCGAAGCCGGCAAAGAACGTCACGGGCATGCCACCGGCGCTCTTCATGTTGTAGCCGAACTGCGTGCTGTCGTAAGACAGCGCGCTGAAATTACCGGCCGGACCCGGCTGGCTGAAACCGCTCAGACCGAGATTGCCGCTCTGGCTTCCGACAAAGAAACCGGGACGAAAGCCATAGCCGCTCGCATCGCCGGCATTGAAGGCCGGGAAATTACCGTAGCTGTCGGCGCTGTTGCCAAAGCCGAAAGCCCCGCCCGGAATCCAATATTGCAGGGGGGCGACCTGCGCATGAGCCGGTGCTCCACCGAAGCAGAGCACCGCGAAGAGAGTTGCGAGACCGCAGGAACGTACAAGGCTGGGCATTCAGGTAACCGTCAGAATGGTCACAAATTATACGCCGGGGCCCGCTCCAATACCAGCGATGCGATGCCGGTGACTGCGCCATCCGGTTCCCGGATCACCTCTTCCTGACGCTTTGAACCTCCTCCGTGGCGAATTGACCCATTGAGAGGACGCGCAAGTTCAGGCCGCGGGCTTGACCGCGAATGCCTGGCGCCGTCCCGCAGCGCGATTGCGCAGACCCTTGAAAATACGCAACCTTTGTAAGGAGGTCGTCATGGAGGTCAATGCCGACAGGTTGAATGCCTTTATGGGCAAGATGGTCACCGAGTTCGGCGCGGCGATGAATGCATCGCTGGTGCTGCTCGGAGACAAGCTCGGTCTCTACCGGACCCTCGCCGCCAAGGGGCCGATGAGTTCGTCCGAGCTCGCGAGCGCCACCGGAACGACGGAGCGCTATATCCGCGAATGGCTGTCGAGCCAGGCGGCATCCGGCTACATCGAATACGATTCCGCATCACGAAAGTTTTCGATGCTGCCGGAGCAGGCGATGGCGCTTGCCGACGAGGATAGTCCGGTTTTCCTCGGTGCATTCGGCAACGTCATCGCATCGGCGTTTCTCGACGAGCCGAAGGTCTCGGACGCATTCAAGTCCGGCAAGGGCGTCGGCTGGAACCGGCGCAGCGAGTGCCTGTTCTGCGGCACGGCCCGCTTCTTCCGCACCGGCTACATGCACCACCTCGTGCAGGAATGGCTGCCCGCGCTCGACGGCGTCGTGGACAAGCTGAAGCGCGGCGCCAAGGTCGCCGATGTCGGCTGCGGCCATGGCGTCTCGACACGCTTGATGGCCGAGGCCTTCCCGAAGTCACGCTTCTACGGCTTCGACTATCACGAGGGTTCGATCGAGGCCGCGCGCAAGGCGGCAGCCGAGGCGAAGCTCGGTGATCGCGTCAGCTTCGCGGTTCATTCGGCCAAGACCTATCCGGCCGAGGGCTATGATCTCGTCTGCTTCTTCGATTGCCTGCACGACATGGGCGATCCCGTCGGCGCGATCAGCCACGTGCGACAGACCATGGCGAAGGACGGCACCTGCATGCTGGTCGAACCGTTCGCGGGCGACCGCCTCGAGGACAATCTCAATCCGGTCGGGCGCGTCTATTACGCGGCGTCGACCATGATCTGCACCCCGGCCTCGCTCGATCAGGAGGTGGGCCTCGCACTCGGCGCGCAAGCCGGCGAAGCACGGCTGCGCAAGGTCGCCAGCGAAGGCGGCCTATCGCGCTTCCGCCGGGCCGCCGAGACGCCCTTCAACCTGATCCTGGAAGCACGGATCTGAGCCTGATCGCGACGGGCGCGGCCGGCCGTCAGGCCGCCGCGTCCGTGCCCATGCCAAATGTGACTTGATTGCCGTCGGCATCGACGACATCGAAATCGCGCATGCCGTAGTCGCGGTCCTCCGGCCGGTTGATGAGCCTCGCGCCGCGTCCGGACAGCTCGGTGTAGAGCCGGTCCACGTCGCGGACGAAGATGCAGAGGCCGCCCTGCCCGGGCAGTCGTTTCGTTGCCGCCGCCGCGAGCAGATGCAGGGCCACCTCGTCGCGGCACAGGCAAGCGTAAGACAAGGGCGAGCCATATTCGAAAGTGACCTGAAAGCCGAGTACATCACGGTAATAAGCGAGGCTCGCTTCGATGTCGGAGACGACGAAGACGGTCGCGGAGCCGACCATCATCGCGGTTTCGTCGGTCATGAGGTTCTCCCATCCTGCAAGCGATCTCCAGCACGCAGCCTAGCATGCGCAGCGGACATCTTGCACGGGTCGCGCCGCACCGTAAGCTGGCGATCGAACAAGGCGGCACAAGTCCGCCGGGATGGGAGGATGACGATGAAATATTCCGGCCTGGCGCTGGCCGCGCTGCTCGCTGTGACGATCCCGGGAGCGGCCCGCGCGGCCGAGCCGACCCGCTTCGTGCCGCTGAAGCCCGACGAGCTTTCGGCACCGCAGAAGGAATGGGCGGACGCGATCGCGGTGCCGCCGCGCAATGCCAAATTCACCAACCCACCCTATCGCGCCTACATCCGCAATCCCGTGCTCGCGCCGAAGCTCTCGGCGATGTCGGATTATCTGCGCTGGAATTCGTCGCTGCCGGCGCGCTTAAGCGAATTCGCCATCCTGATCACGGCGCGCCAGTGGACGGCGCAATATGAATGGTTCGCGCATTATCCGCTCGCGATGAAGGCCGGTCTCGATCCGCAGGTCGCCAAGGACCTCGCAAACGGCGTACGGCCGCAGGCGATGAAGGACGACGAGGCCGCGCTTTACGACCTCGCGACGGCGCTCTATCGCGACAGGAAGGTCTCCGACGACGTCTATCGCGCCGCGCAGCAGAAATTCGGCGAGCGCGGCATCATGGATATCATCGGCCTGATCGGCTATTACGATCTGGTCTCGATGACGCTGATCACGATGCAGGCGGAAGCCCCGAATGACAGCGTGCCGCCATTGCCACCGCTCGCGGCGAAATAGCTGAACCCGACCGCCGATGCCGCACGATCCGTTGCTCACGCGCCTGACGTCCGCCTTTGCCGAGGTGCCGGGCATCGCGGCCATCGTGCTCGGCGGCTCGCGTGCGCGAGGCAGCGCGCATCCGACGTCCGACTACGATATCGGCCTCTACTTCACGGCGGCCGCGCCGCTCGATACGGAACGGCTGCTGGCGGCCGCAAAAGCAGTCGCCGACAACCCCGCGGTCGCTTCGGTGACACCAATCGGTGAGTGGGGACCGTGGATCATCGGCGGTGCGTGGTTGTCGGTCGAAGGACACAAGGTCGATCTGCTCTACCGCAACGCCGATGCCGTCGAAGCCGTGATGGAAGCCTGCCATGCCGGGGCCGTCACCATGGACTATCAGCCCGGCCATCCGCACGGCTTCTGCTCGGCGATCTGGATGGGCGAGATTGCGTATTGCGAACCGATGCATGATCCGCAGGGCCTGATCGCCCGGCTGAAATCGATCGCGCAGCCTTATCCCGAAGCGTTGCGCGATGCTCTGATCCGGCGCTTTCGGTGGGAGGTGCTGTTCGGCATCGAGAACGCCGAGCTTGCCATCGCCCGCGACGATCAGACCCATGTCGCCGGATGCATCTACCGATCGCTCGCCTGCACTGCACAGGTCCTGTTCGCGCTGAACGCACGCTATCTCATCAACGAGAAGGGCGCGCTGCTCGAAGCCGCGCGCTTGCCGCTGACGATTCCGCATCTGGCCGAACGGGCAAACGAGGTCTGGCAATTGTTCGGCGACGGCGCGCTTGCGTCAGCCTGCCAGGTGTTGCGGGACATCGATCGGCAATTGCAGGTGCTGACACAGTCGAACGGGAAGCAGCGTTGAGCGACTACGCCGTCACGTCGACCGAGGATGAAGAATCCGCCGGGGGATATTTCGTCACCGGCACCATGAAGGACTTCATTCCGACCTGGTAGATGATCTTGCCGTTCTGCCCGTCATCCGTCGCGATCTGCGACTGCCCGAACATGATGACGTTCTTGTAGACGATGCCGGTGCCCTGGCGGGTGATGCCGTCGGTGGTGACGCTGACCTGGGCTTCGTTGCCGTTCACCGACAGCACGCGAAAACTCGCGCTCTTGCCGTTGTCGCTGGAATAGCCGCCCCAGCTTCCCATCAGGCGGCTGTCGGAGGCCGGCGGCGCCTGTTTCGCCAAGGTCGCAGTCTGCTTGCCGGCGCCGCCCGCGGAGAACAGGAGCACGAGGTTCTTGCCGTCCTTGGTGCCGACCGTGACCGAGCCGAAGGTGATGAGCGAACCGCTGATCTGGGCAAAACCACGCTCGGTGTGCCCGTTATGGGTGTACTCGACTTGCGCGCGGCTGCCTCTGATATTCACGACCTTGAAGCCGACGGGCTGATTGTTGCCCGCCCAATTGCCCTTCCATTCACCGAGCAGAGCGCTCTGGTGATACATCCGCTCATTGGCGGGCGAAATCTGGCTGGTGCTCTGCGTGACGATGGGCATGAATCTGCTCGGGAGCAGCGTCAGAAATATCCAGAAACAATTCGATTAGGACCATGCCACAGTTAACGAGCGGTTAATTTGGAATGCCTGATGCGATGAGGCAAACGGTCTCATCGGGATGGGCCCCTAGCGGCCCCAGCGATCCGACCAGATCTTCTCGCCGATCAGGCAGTTCACGCGCGGCTCCTTCTCCTTGTCCGCAACGCGCACGACAGGGCGCTCGGGCGTGCGTCCGGCAACTTCCATCAGCAGCTTGGTGCGGATGGCTTCCTTGAACTTGTCGCGATCCTTGATCGAGATGACGAAGGAGCCGGGACCACCGACAACGCAGTCTTCGTAATAGTAATCGAGATTGTCGATATCCATGGTCGAATAGGACGGCTCCTTGACCATGATCGGCAGGCCGTTGATGACGATGCCTTTCTCGAGCGCGGCGTCACGCGCGACGGTGACGGGGCCGCCATTGTTGTTGGGGCCGTCGCCGGAGATGTCGATGACGCGGCGAATGCCGTGATAGGGATCCTCGTCGAACAACGGCATCGCAAATCCGATCGCGCCGGAGATCGAGGTGCGTGAGGCACGCCGGATCGGCGTCTTCAAGATCTCGGCCGCGACCGCGTCCGCCGTCTCCGGTCCGTCGATGAGGCGCCACGGAATGATGATCTTCTGATCGGAGGATGCAGCCCATTCGAAATAGGTCACCGCGATCCTGCCGTTCGGCCCGGCCTTCAGCGCCTGCAGGAACTCCTTGGACTGGATCGCCTGCGCGTAGCCCTCGCGCTGGATCGCGAGCTCGTCCATGTCCATGGAGTAGGAGACGTCGACCGCGAGGATCAGCTCGACATCGACCGACTGTGCATCGCCGTCGGCCGCCTGCCGCTGATATCTTGAAGGTTCAAACTTCGGCGGTTCGAGTTTAGAACTTGGTGCCGCGATGCCCGCGACGTCCCCTCCGGCAAGTACGCCGGCCACCAGCACAGCCCCGATCGAGAACAGCAACCGCATCGCAGTCTCCCGTCGTATGACGCGATGGTGACATGCAAACGCCTTGCCGCAAAGCGCGAAGATCGCTTGTGCTTCACATTCAGGTTAGGGATTGCGAGTTAGTCTTTTAGTGTGTTGCGCGAAATCGCCGCCGTGTCGCCACGCTTGCGCCGCCACGCGATCGCGCCGCGGGACAGTGCGCCGCGCCTACTTGTTCCCCGTGATTTCCATGCTAGGCTGACCATACAGATGGGGATGGAGTCCCCCGATAACCGCCCGGCGGTCGAACGACCGTAGTGGGCTGATGACTCCTGCTGGAGGTGAGGCAATCAGCCTCTGCCTTTGGCGGGAGCATGGACAAACCCGCCAATGGCGGGTTTTTTGTTGCCTGAAACGAGGCCGAGGGACGTGACGACGACCGCACCGAATGCTGCGCGCACCAAGCTACCCAGGGGAATCTGGGTGCTCGGCTTCGTCTCGATGCTGATGGACGTCTCCTCCGAGATGATCCACGCGCTGCTGCCGGTCTATCTCGTCACCGTGCTCGGCGCCTCCACGCTCACCGTAGGCTTGATTGAGGGCATCGCGGAGGCGACCGCCTCGATCACGAAGATCTTCTCCGGCGCGCTGTCGGACTGGCTCGGCCGGCGCAAGCTGCTCGCCGCCCTCGGCTATGGCCTAGCCGCCCTGACCAAGCCGCTGTTCCCGCTCGCGCCCAGCGTCGGCTGGCTGGTGGCGGCGCGCTTCATCGACCGCGTCGGCAAGGGCATCCGCGGCGCGCCCCGCGATGCGTTGATCGCCGATATCTCGCCGGCGGGCCTGCGCGGCGCGAGCTTCGGCCTGCGACAGTCGCTCGACACGATCGGCGCCTTCGTCGGACCGCTCGCCGCGATCGGCCTGATGTGGTGGACGGCGGACCAATTTGCCGCGGTGTTCTGGGTCGCCGTGGTGCCGGCGTTCCTGTCCTTCGGCCTGATTGCGTTCGCGGTGAACGAGCCGGAGCCGGATGCCAGCCGGGAGCCCGCAAGAAATCCGCTCGACACCGCCGCCATGCGGCAGCTTGGGCCCGTGTATTGGCGCGTCGTCGCGGTCGGCGTCGCCTTCACGCTCGCCCGCTTCAGTGAGGCCTTCCTGATCCTGCGTGCGCAGAACATCGGCCTCAATGCGATGTGGGTGCCGGCGGTGCTGGTGCTCATGAACATCACCTACGCGCTCTCGGCCTATCCGGCCGGCGCGCTGTCGGACCGGATCAACCGGACCGCCCTGCTCGCGCTCGGCCTGGTTTTCCTCGCCGGCGCCGACCTCGCATTGGCGCTGCTGCCGAGTCTGCCCGGCCTCGCGCTCGGCGTCGTGCTGTGGGGTCTGCATATGGGATTGACGCAAGGCGTGCTCTCGGCCCTCGTCGCCGATACTGCACCGCCAAGCCTGCGCGGCACCGCCTTCGGCTATTTCAACCTGTTCACGGGCCTGGCGCTGCTGGCCGCGAGCGTGATCGCCGGCGCACTGTGGGACGTTTACGGCCCGGCCGGCACTTTCCTCGCAGGACTCGGCTTTGCGGTGGCCGCACTCGTGGGACTGCTCACCGTCGGCGACGGGCTGGCAACGGAGAAGACGCAATGACGGAGGACTGTTCATCGTGCTGAGCGGATTGATCGCTATCGTGGCCGGCAGTGTGCTGGGCGGCTGCGCCCGCTATTTCGTCTCCGGCGCCGTCGCGCGGCGGCTGGGCGAGACCTTTCCCTGGGGCACCATGACCATCAACGTCACCGGAGCCTTCCTGATCGGCATCTTCGGGGCGCTGGCAACCCATCCGGACTCGGTGTTCGCGACGCCCAATCCGTGGCTGTTCGCAGTGACCGGCTTCCTCGGCTGCTACACCACTGTGTCCTCGTTCAGCCTGCAGACGCTGACCCTGGCGCGCAACGGCGAGCCGGCGCACGCACTCGGCAATATCGTGTTCTCGGTCGGACTGTGCCTCGCGGCCGTGAGCTGCGGCTTTCTCCTCGCGGACAATTTTGGGAGCTAGCGGCAGATGAAGGCTTCCTCTGCTGACCGCTGGCGTACCGCGATCCTCTATGCCTGGGTCTCTGCCGGCAGCATCCTCGGCGGGCTGACACGCTATCTGGTCGGGCTCGCCCTCGACACCGGCCCCGGTTTTCCCTTCGCGACGCTGTTCATCAACGCGACGGGCTCGCTGATCATCGGCTTCTACGCGACGCTGACCGGGCCCGACGGCCGCGTGCTGGCGCGGCCGGAGCACCGGCAGTTCGTCATGACCGGTTTCTGCGGCGGCTACACCACCTTCTCGACCTTCAGCCTCGAGACCTTCCGACTGTTCCACGGCGGCATGAAATACACCGCCCTCGCCTATATCGCCGCCTCGGTCGTCTGCTGGCTGGTGTCGGTATGGGCGGGGCATATGATGGCGAGCCGCTACAACCGCTTGAAGAGGAGCTGACCATGCAAATCCCCAATCAGGCTGTTTCGCTCCGGATCTTCATCGGCGAGAACGACCATTACAACGGCAAGCCGCTCTATGAAGCCATCGTTCTGGCCGCGCGCGAGCGGCATCTCGCCGGCGCCACCGTGCTGCGCGGTCCCATGGGCTTCGGCAAGTCGAGCCGGCTGCACACCTCGAAGATCCTGCGGCTCTCGGAAGACCTGCCGCTCCTGATCGAGATCGTCGACAGCGAGGACAACATCAACGCATTCCTGCCCATCCTGGATGGCATGATGTCGAGCGGCCTCATCACCTTGGAGAAGGTACAGGTCCTGCAATATGGTACGAAGGCCGCGAGCTGATCGCTCCGGCCGGGAACCAAGGCCCGCCGTGTTCAGGAGGCGGAATGAACGACACTGTTACCACGCCGAAAACCAGGACCAGGACCAAGGTCGAGCGGCCCAAGCTGCACAAGGTCATCCTGATCAACGACGACTACACGCCGCGCGAGTTCGTCACCATGATCCTGAAGGCCGAATTCCGCATGACCGAGGATCAGGCCTACAAGGTCATGATCACCGCGCACAAGCTGGGCGCCTGCGTCGTCGCCGTGTTCACCAAGGACGTCGCCGAAACCAAGGCGACGCGCGCCACCGATGCCGCGCGCACCAAAGGCTATCCGCTGCTGTTCACGACGGAGCCGGAGGAATAGCCACTAGCCGCGACCGCGACGGAGGCGCACCGCCTTGCGCGGGTTGCTCGCGGGCGGATGCTCCTGAACATGTGTCCAGAATGCTTCGGCCGCCGGCGTCAGCCGCGATCGCGGGCGGAACACGTGGATCTCGATCGGTATCTCCCACTCCTGTCCGCCGGCCTTCACCAATTCGCCCGATGCGAGCTGGTCGGCGATGAGGCTTTGCGGAAGCCAGGCCATGCCGCGGCCGGCCTGCACCATGGTGACGAGAAGCTTTGCAAGATGTGAGGTGAACGCGGGCTTCAGATGCGCACCAAGCGGCGAGGTCGCGCGGACCGCATCGAGGATCTTCCCCATTCCGGACTCCTGACGGTAGTTCAGGACCTGCACCGGCGCTGCTTCCGTTCCCGGAAGCCTGAAGCGCGCAGCCTTGCCTGATCGCGACGCCGGCACGGAGGCCGGGATCAGGCAATCGTCGCCGACATGCGCCGAGCGGAATTGCGAGGTCGTCAGCGCCGTGACGACGGCGGGATGATGGTGACAAAGCAGAAAATGCACCTCACCCGCCAACAACATGCGCTCGCACGCCTCCATGTGGTTGGCGACGAGCTGGACATTCGGCACGAACGACAGCGTCGCCTCGACCTGGCGCAGCCAATCCGGAAAGAACGTCAACGACAGCGCATTGGTCGATGCGAATTTCAGCACGTCGGAGGCGCCGCGCGCGAGCTCCTGCGCCTCCAGGCGCCCGGCGGACAGGCGGCGGATGATATCCTCGGCGGTCAGGCGGAACGCATCGCCGGCAGGCGTGAGGCTGACGGCATGCGTCGTGCGCTCGAACAGCGCCGCCCCGGCCCATACTTCCAGCGCCTTGATCCTGCGGCTCAGCGCCGGCTGCGACGAATTGCGCTGTTCGGCAGCGCGCGAAAAACTACGGGTCGACGCCACCACGATGAAATCGTGCAGCCAGTTGATCTCCATCGCGTCCATCCCGCTTATGCAAATCCTGCATAATCATATCATGAGGTGACATTGGATTTCCACCGGCCCGGCCTGCACCTTCGAGGAAAGTCACATTCCTGTTGGAGGCCGAATGTCCGGGCGCACGCTCTACGACAAGCTGATCGATGCGCATGTGGTTCGGCGCCTCGACGATGACGGGCTGGTGCTGCTCTATGTCGATCGCACCGTGCTCAACGAATATACCAGCCCGCAGGCCTTTGCCGGCTTGCGTGCCGCCGGGCGCAAGGTGTGGAATCCATCCGCAGCGCTGATGGTGGTCGACCACGTCAACCCGACCGCAGCGCGGCGCACGCGGCAGATGCCCGATGCCGACGCGGCGCGGCAGGTCGACTACTTCGCCGACAATGCGCGCGATTTCGGCATCGAATATTTCGACATCCTCGATCCGCGTCAGGGCATCGAGCACGTCGTTGCGCCCGAGCAAGGGCTGGTCATGCCGGGCATGGTGATCGCCGCCGGTGACAGCCACACCACCGCCTACGGCGCCTTCGGCGCGCTCGGCTACGGCATCGGCACCTCCGACATCGAGCACTATCTGGCGACCTCGACGGTACGCTACCGCCGCCTGAAGACGATGCGCATCAACGTGACCGGGCATCCGCCGCTCGGCGTCACGTCGAAGGACGTCGTCATGGAGATCATCCGTCGCATCGGCGCCGATGGAGCCACCGGCTATGCGGTGGAGTTCGCCGGCCCCGCGGTGACCGAGATGAGCGTCGAGGGACGCATCGTGATGTCGATCATGATCGTCGAGGCCGGCGCACGCGGCGTCGTCATCGCACCCGACCAGAAGGTGCTCGATTATCTCAAGGCACGGCCCCGTGCGCCGAAAGGCGAGATGTGGGACCGTGCCGCCACAGCCTGGCTGCAGCTTCGCTCCGATCCGGACGCCAGCTTCGACCGGGAGATGACGATCGATGCCGGCGAGGTCGCGCCGCTGGTGACATGGGGCACGAGCCCGGACCAGGCGATTGCCGTGACCGATCGCGTGCCCGATCCCGACAGCAATCCCACCACCGATCGCCGGACGGCGGCGATGCGCGCGCTCGCCTATATGGGCCTGACGCCGGGCACACCGATCCAGTCGGTGCCGATCGATTTCGCCTTCATCGGCTCATGCACCAATTCGCGCATCGAAGATCTGCGCGATGCGGCGCACGTGTTCAGAGGCCGTCACGTCGCGACCGGCGTTCGCGCCATCGTCGTTCCCGGATCGACACAAGTCCGCGCGCAGGCCGAGGCGGAAGGGATCGCTCAGATCCTGATAGATGCGGGCGTGGAGTGGCGGCAATCCGGCTGCTCGATGTGCCTTGCGATGAACGACGACATTCTCGCACCGGGGCAGCGCTCGGCCTCCTCGACCAACCGCAATTTCGAGGGTCGCCAGGGGCCCGGGGCGCGCACGCATCTGATGAGCCCGGCGATGGTCGCGGCCGCCGCGGTCACGGGCCGCATCACCGATGTGCGCTACCTGATCGGAGGAAAGCAGCAATGACGCCATTTCATTGCGTCTCCGGCGCCGCTGCGCCGATGACGACGCCCAATATCGACACCGACGTGATCATGCCGAAGATGTTCCTGAAGGGCGTCGATCGCAGCGGTCTTGGCGACGGCGCCTTCAACCTACTCCGCTTCAGCGCGGGTCGGCCTAATCCCGACTTCGTGCTGAACAAGGACGGCTATCGCGACGCCCGCTTCCTCGTCGTCGGCCCGAATTTCGGCTGCGGGTCGAGCCGCGAGCATGCAGTCTGGGGCCTCCAGCAGCTCGGCATTCGCGCCCTGATCGGCACCACCTTCGCCGGCATCTTCAACGACAATTGCGCCAACAACGGCCTGCTGACGATCAGTCTCGATGCCGCCACCATCGGCACGCTCGCCGGCATCGTCGCGAACCCTGCGAGCAACAAGCTCACCGTCGATCTCGAACAGCAGACCATCCGCATCGAGGGCGGCGGGACGATCCCCTTCGCGATCGAGCCGGCGCGGAAGGAGGCGTTTCTCACGGGGCGCGATGCGATCAGCTCGACGCTGGTGTTTGCCGATGAGATCCGCGCTTTCGAGGCCCGGCACCGGGCGGACAATCCCTGGTTCTGAGCGCGCGTGAAGCGCGCGGACCGGCAGGCAAACAAACACAAAACGACAGAGGGAGGCATTCTTGACCGACACCACCATCAAGCTCGCGGAGACGACGCAATCATCCGCGCTCACGGCATTGAAAATCGGCCCGCTGCCGATCACCGTCTATGTTCCCGCAGCGCTCGTCTGCGCTGCTGCGGTCTATTCCGGAAAGCTGCCCAATGACGTGATCGGCGGGCTGTCGGTGCTGATGCTGCTCGGCTTCCTGCTCGGCAAGCTCGGCCAGACCATTCCGGTCGTGAGGCGGATCGGCGGCACCGCGATCATGTGCCTGTTCGTGCCGGCAGCGATGGTCGCCTACGGCCTGATGCCGGATACGGCGCTGAAGGCAATCACGACGACGTTCCGCACCGCCAATTTCCAGTATTTCTTCATCGCTTGCCTCGTCGCCGGCTCGATCCTCGGCATGCCCCATCGCGTCCTGGTGCAGGGTTTCTTGCGGATGTTCGTGCCGCTGCTGGTCGGCACGCTCAGCGCGATCGCGATCGGCGTCACGATCGGGCTGCTGTTCGGCCACAGTCCGAAGGAGACGTTCTTCTTCGTCATCATCCCGATCATCGGCGGCGGCCTCGCCGAAGGCGTGCTGCCGCTGTCCATTGCCTATTCCGAAATGCTGCACCGGCCACAGGCCGAGCTGGTGGCGCAGATGGTGCCTGCGGCGCTGCTCGGCAACGTCGTCGCCATCGTCGCCGCCGGACTTCTCGCGCGCCTCGCCGAGAAACGGCGCGACCTCAACGGCCAGGGCATGCTGGTGAAAACAGGCGATGACGACATCCTGGGCCCGGCGCGATCCGACCATCCGATCGACCTCGGCCTGTTGGGTGCCGGCATCATGCTGTCCTGCGTGCTGTTCGTGCTCGGCATGGTGCTCGCGCCATACACCGGCATTCCCGGCCCGATCCTGATGATCATCGCGGCGGTCGCGCTCAAGCTGACCAGATTGCTGCCGGCCGAGATGGAGCTCGGCGCCTACCAGATCAACAAGTTCATGTCGACCAACCTCACCTTCGCGATCCTGGTCGCGATGGGAACGCTGCTGGTCTCGTGGCAGCAACTCGTGGCGTCCTTCAATCCCGGCTACATCGCGATCTGCACGACGACGGTGCTGGCGATGGTCGCCTCCGGCTTCTTCGTCGGCAAGTGGCTCAACATGTATCCGGTCGAGGCCGCGATCGTCACCGCCTGTCATTCCGGGCTCGGCGGCACCGGCGACGTCGCCATTCTCGGCGCCGCGGACCGCATGGGCCTGATGGCCTTCGCCCAGATCGCAACCCGCGTCGGCGGCGCCATCATGATCGTGATCGCGACGTTGGCGATGAAGATCGCGTACTGAGATCAGCCTGCGAGGCGCGCCATGATGATTTCATCGTGATAGATGCCGTCGAGGAGGATCGCCATGCGCTTGGTGCCCTCCTCGACAAACCCGGCTTTTCGATAGAGAGCCGCCGCGGCCGTATTGGTCGCGAAGACGCCGAGCTCGATGCGCCGGAAGCCGAACACGTCCGCCGCCTGAACAGCCTGCCGCAACAGCAGTTCGCCAAAGCCTTTGCCACGGAACTCCGGTACGAGCCCCATGAAGAGGTCGCCGACATGCGCCGAGACGGCGCGGCCGGCCGGCGGCACGTTGCACCATCCGACCACGGCGCCGCCCGCGACGGCGACGATCTGCGGATAGCCGCGCTCGACATTGCGCGCGACGAAGGTGCGGACCTGCTCGATCGGGGGCGCTTCCACCAGTGCGATGTATTTGCGCTCGCGGGCAACGATATCGACGGCGGCGCGGAAAGCGTCGGTGTCGGCGACCTGGATCTGGCGGAATTCGACGGTCATCGGCAGTCTCGTCGCATCACGCCATCACCACGGGCGTCTCCTCGGCGAGCCCGTACACACGCTGCGCCCTGGAAAATCCCGCGATCGGAAAATCGCCAAGATCGCGCCAATCGTGCTGACAGACATGGGCGAAGGCTTCTGATGCGACGACGGTGCGACCAAGCCGGCCCGCGATCTTTTCCATCCGCGCCGCGAGATTGACGGCCGGGCCGATGCAGGTGAAGTCGAGCCGGTTGCCCCCGCCAATATTGCCGTAGAGGATATTGCCGACATGCAGTGCAACGCCGAAGCGGAAGCGTTCGACGACGTCGCCGACGGGATGCGCGAGAGCGTCGACGCTGGCACGGGCTTCGCGGGCTGCTTCCAGCACGCTGGTGCAGACGTGGGCGGCATCGCCGACATATTCGTCGATCGGGAACACCGCAAGCAGGCCGTCGCCCATGAATTTCAGGACCTCGCCGCCATGCGCGCGGATCGCGGTAACCTGGCAGTCGAAATAGCGGTTGAGGATCTCGACCACCGTCTCGGCCGGCAGCCGGTCCGACAGCGCAGTGAAGCCGCGCAAATCCGACAACCAAATCGCGGCCTGCATGGTATCGTTGTGGCCGCGGCGGATCTGGCCGCCGAGGATGCGCTCGCCGGCGCGATTTCCCACATAGGTGTCGAGCAACGTCGCTGCGGTGCGGCGCAGGGTGACGATTTCGCTGACGCGCGCGAGCGGCGCCACGATGGAGCGGATCGTCGCGATGTCGTCCTCGCTGAAGCCGCCGGGATGCTTGGTGGTCCAGCTGATGGCGTGGATCGAGCCGTCCAGAAATCGCATCGGCGTCGCGAGGTAGTCGGTGACGCCCTCGGCGCGCATGTCCGCCAGGAACGGAAACCGCTTGGTATCGACCTCGTTGATACGTCCCCTGACTTCCAACCCCTCCTCGAACACGACACGCAGCGGGCTCCGCGCAAATTCTGGCGTGTCCAAAATCTCGAAATCGACGGTGCCGATCTCGACCTCCTCGCCCTGCCGCCAGATGAAGTTGCGGCCGAAGATTTCGGGATGCAGCGTGCGGATGAAAACGCCGAACCGCCACAGCGGCAGGCCGGCCGCGACGAGCTGCTCGCAGGCATCCGCGATCATCTCTGCCGGCCCGCGCGACGACCGGGCGCCGTCGATCAGCCAGTTGATGATCCGTTGGAGCTCGGAATTCTGCATGCGTGCATTTGCCGACGAAGTTGTGGAATCGTCAAGCTGCGCGGTGGGCTAGTACCGCGACAATATAGCTGGCGAATGATCCTGCCGGAAAACCGTTTCACGCTTTGCGCTAACGCGGCCCTCCGGGTCCGGATCATGCGCTAGCGCCCCACCTGCCCGCGGTCCCGCAAAAAGTGGTCGGCCAGCACGCAGGCCATCATGGCTTCGCCGACGGGGACTGCGCGAATGCCGACGCAGGGGTCGTGGCGTCCCTTGGTGAAGATCTCGGTGTCCGCACCCTTGCGATCGACGGTGAGGCGCGGCTGCAGGATCGACGAGGTCGGCTTCACCGCGAAGCGCACCACGATCGGCTGTCCCGTGGAGATGCCGCCCAGAACGCCGCCGGCGTGGTTGGACAGGAAGCGCGTGCCGTCATTGCCGGTGCGCATCTCGTCGGCGTTTTCTTCGCCGGTCAATTCGG
The DNA here is from genome assembly GCF_024199935.1 of Bradyrhizobium sp. CCGUVB14. Lineage (NCBI taxonomy): Bacteria > Pseudomonadati > Pseudomonadota > Alphaproteobacteria > Hyphomicrobiales > Nitrobacteraceae > Bradyrhizobium > Bradyrhizobium sp. CCGUVB14. The sequence continues at coordinate 3,073,268 of NZ_JANADS010000001.1, read as the reverse complement.
CGGCGCCAAAGCCGGCGCCGATCTCGACGCCCTTCACAGCGTTGATGGTCATCATCGCGCCGGCCAGATCGGAATCGAGCTTGGCATAGATCGGCGCGCCGAGGCCCGCGGGCACGCCCTCGGCGACGATTTCGAGCACGGCGCCGATCGAGGAGCCGCTCTTGCGGATACCGTCGAGATAGGTCTCGAAGAACGCGGCCTTGTCCTTGTCCGGACAGAAGAACGGATTTTTGGCGATCTCGTCCCAGTCCCACTTCTCGCGGTCGATCTTGTGCGGGCCGATCTGCACCAGCGCGCCGCGCACCTTCACGTCGGGCAGCACCTTGCGCGCGATCGCACCGGCGGCGACGCGCATCGCGGTCTCGCGCGCCGAGGAGCGGCCACCGCCGCGATAGTCGCGCAGGCCGTACTTCGCCTCATAGGTGAAGTCGGCGTGACCGGGACGAAACTTGTCCTTGATCTCCGAATAGTCCTTCGAGCGCTGGTCGGTATTCTCGATCAGGAGCCCGATCGGGGTGCCCGTGGTCACCTGCACCCCGGTCTCCGGATGCGCCATCACGCCGGACAGGATCTTGACCTGGTCCGGCTCCTGGCGCTGGGTGGTGAAGCGCGACTGGCCCGGCTTGCGGCGATCGAGGTCCTGCTGGATGTCGGCCTCGGTGAGCGGGATCATCGGCGGGCAGCCGTCGACCACGCAGCCAATCGCCACCCCGTGGCTCTCGCCAAAGGTGGTGACGCGGAACATGTGGCCGAAGGTGTTGAAGGACATTGCTGCTCGCTGGCTCGGTTCCGGCGTGTGGTAACGCGCGCGGCGCCGGGGGTCAAACCCGGCTACAGCCCCGGAAGGTCCTCAAGGCCTAACTATGCTTGTCCAGCCGGCCGTCGCGGAACACGTAGACGGTGCCCTGCTCGATATAAAGCTCCGCGGCGCTGGCCGGCGTCTCCAGGCCGAGCGAGACCATCAGAGCCCGGCAGGTGCCGCCATGGGCGACCGCGACGGTGTCGGTCCGAAGCTCGTCGTACCAGGCACGCACGCGGACCTGCACGTCGGCATAGGTCTCCGCACCCGCAGGCCCCACCGTCCATTTGTCGGCGAGGCGCCTGGCGTAGATGTCGGGATTTTTCGCCTCGCTCTCGGCCAGCGTCAGACCTTCCCAGGCGCCATAGCCGATCTCGCGCAGGCGATCGTCCAGCGCATAATCCGCGACCGGCAGTTCGAGCTTGCCGCGTGCAAGTTCCATGGTCTGGCGGGCGCGGCCGAGCGGGCTCGACACGTAGGGCAGCGCCGTCTTGTCCTTGCCATCGCGCTTGAGGAGATCGGCCAGGATCAGGCCCGCCTGCACCGCCTGACCGCGGCCCCGCGCGTTCAGCGGAATGTCCCTGGTGCCCTGGAGCCTGCCGAGCGCATTCCATTCGGTCTCGCCGTGGCGAAGATAATAGATCGTGGGCACGGGCATTCCGGGTGAAGGTTAGTCCTTGCCGCCGATCGACACATCCGGCGCGTCGGGGCGCTTCATACCGAGCACGTGGTAGCCGGCGTCGACGTGATGCACTTCGCCGGTGACCCCGCGCGACAGGTCGGACAGGAAATACAGCGAACTGTCGCCGACCTCCTCGATCGTCACGTTGCGACGCAGCGGCGCGTTGACCTCATTGTATTTCAGCAGCAGGCGTGAATCGGCGATGCCGGCAAATGCCAGCGTCTTGATCGGTCCCGCGGAAATCGCGTTGACGCGGATCGCCTTCTCGCCGAGATCGGCGGCCAGATAGCGCACGCTCGCCTCCAGCGCCGCCTTGGCGACACCCATGACGTTGTAGTTCGGCATCCACTTCTCGGAGCCGTAATAGCTCAGCGTGATGATCGAACCACCGTCGGTCATCAGCTTCTCGGCGCGCTGCGCGACCGCAGTCAGCGAGTAGCAGGAGATCAGCATCGACTTGGAGAAGTTGTCGGCGGTGGTGTCGACGTAGCGGCCCTCGAGCTCATCCTTGTCCGCAAACGCGATCGCGTGCACGACGAAATCGATCTTGCCCCACTTCTCCTTCAGCACGTCGAACACGGCATCGATGGTCGCGGCATCCGTGACATCGCAATGGCCGAGCATGAGCGCGCCGAGCTCGGCGGCAAGCGGTTCGACCCGCTTCTTCAGCGCATCGCCCTGGTAGGTGAGCGCGATCTCGGCACCGGCCGCCTGGCATGCCTTGGCGATGCCCCAGGCGATCGAGCGGTTATTGGCGACGCCGAGGATCACCCCGCGCTTGCCCTGCATCAGACCTGAATTCTGCGCCATTTGCTAACGTCCTGTAGCTCTCGTTAAGGTCTGGAGGTACACCAGCCCTCCCCTGCGGTACAGTCCTAATACGCGGCGTTAACGCTGTTTCCAGCGCCGGAATAGCCGTTCCGTTCGGGTGTTATGATCGCTATAGGCGCGTGCGCCGAACGGCAGGACACCAAATACGGCATGAGTGCGTTTCGCCAGAGTGTAGAAGCCATGATCCCGGCGTTGCGCCGCTATGCCCGCGCGCTCACGCGCGACGCGGATGCGGCCGACGATCTGGTGCAGGACACGCTGGTGCGTGCGTTGCGCTCGGAGCGATTGTTTCTCGGAGGCGACGTCAGGAGCTGGCTCTACACGATCCTGACCAACCTCAACAAGAACCGGCGGCGGTCGCTGGCGCGGCGGCCGCAATTCATGCAGCTGACGGAGAATAATCCGGATGCCAGCGGGACGGAGGCCGAAGGACGCGACATCGAACGGGCACTCTCGACGCTGGTCGAGGAGCAACGCTCGGTGCTGCTGCTGGTGATGCTGGAAGGCATGAGCTACCGCGAGGTCGCCGATATCCAGGGCGTGCCGATCGGCACCGTCATGTCCCGCCTGGCGCGCGCCCGTGCCCACGTTAAAGCGTCGCTGGAGGGTGAGCGCCCAGCGCTCAGGCGGGTGAAATGATGGCAGGATTGATGCATCGCGCTTACCGCGTCAGCTGCACGGAGAGAGAAGCAGCGCAGTTGAACCGCGTTAGATATTTTGGGCCGCAGAGCCAGAGACGACCGATATGAACGACCGCAATATTCCAGTGACCGAAGACGAATTGCACGCCTTTGTCGATGGCGAGCTGCCGACCGAGCGCCGCGCCGACATCGAGGCCTGGCTTGCCGCCCATCCCGACGATGCCGAGCGGGTGCAGTCCTGGCGCGCCATGGCCGAGATGCTGCACGCCCGCTACGACGGCGTCGCCCAGGAGCCGGTGCCGGCCCGGCTGGAGCTCGAACGGCTGGAGCGCCGTCCGCGGCAATGGCTCTACGGCGCGGTTGCGGCCGCGCTGGTCGCTTTCGTCGCCGGCGGCACGGCCGGCTGGGTGGCGCATGGCGCCGCCAACGCGCCCTCGACCTTCCAGAGCTTTACGGCGGATGCGCTCGATGCCCATCGCCTCTATGTCGTCGAGGTCCGCCATCCGGTCGAGGTCGGCGGCAACGAGCGCGACCACCTCCAGGCCTGGCTGACCCGGCGCTGCGGCTGGACCGTGTTCGCCCCCAATCTGGAGGCGAGTGGACTGAAACTGGTCGGCGGCCGGCTGCTGCCGGGGCCGAACGGGCCGGCGTCCTTCCTGATGTATGAGGGCGCCTCGGGCGAGCGCTACACGATCTACACCGCCAAGACCGAGACCGGCGCGACGCAGATGCGATACGCCAGGACGGACAAGGACGGAGCGCTGTTCTGGGCCGAGCGCGGCGTCGGCTACGTCGTCAGCGGCGGCGGCGCCGACCGCGACCGGCTGACCAAGGTTGCGCAGGCGGTGTACGACCAAGCAGAGAAAAACGGCGGCTGAACAACCGCACGAACGCGGTGCCTCGATTCCGTCATTGAAAATTTGGAATCAAGACATGTGTGCGTCTCATTATCGCACCGGGTGTTCACGCGATTATGAGCAGCGTTCGATCCGCCGATCGACGCGGGCGGCCTCGATTGGGGTTTTTGGTACCGCGCTGGTCCCCCTCTCGAGGCCGCACCTTTTTATCGGCTGCCCCGCCGGACAGCCGACACGTGGAGCGTCGAAGCGCTACCACGCTTTGCGTGTATGACGAGCATCATCCGTTCGGAGATGCGCCAGGCCTGTGAGGAGAACCCCCTTCAGTTCTTCACCGCCCTAACCCAGCCCGCTACGTGGATTGTAGGGGTGTTGGTCCCGCCACTTCTCCATCAATGCTTCAAGCTCGGCGTCGTTCCCGTCCGGTAGCATAATCCTGATCGTGACGAAGAGATCCCCGGTCCCGCCGGATCTCGGCAAGCCCTTACCTTTGAGGCGGAAGGTCCGGCCGCTGGAGGTGTTTTTCGGAACCGACAATTCCACCGCATTGCCGAGCGTGGGCACGCGGACCTTGCCACCGAGCACAGCCTCGTAGAGCGTGACCGGCAGGTCGATCCGCAAGTCGGCACCCTCGATCTTGAAGAACGGGTGCGGCGCGATGCCGATGGTGATCAGGAGATCGCCGGGCGGATGTCCTTGCGCGGTCTCGCCCTGGCCGCGCAGCCGGATCTGCTGGCCCTCGACGACGCCCGCCGGAATCTTGACGTTGAGTTCCTTGCCGTTCGGCAGCCGGACGCGCTTCTCGCCGCCCTTGACCGATTCTTCCAGCGAGACGGACATCGCGACGTTGACGTCGAGATCGATCCCGACCCCGCCGGTGTCGAATTCGAACTGGGCACCGCCACCGGCCCCGGGACGCGCGCCGCGCATCCCGCCGCCGAACATGCTGTTGAGGATATCCTCGAACGCGCCCGCGCCCTGGCCGGGGCCCGCCCCGCCGCCACGGAAATTGTAGCTCTCGAATCCGCCGGGACCCGCGCGACCGCGTGGGCCGCCGCCGCCCGGAAAGCCCTGGAAGCGCGGCTTGCCCTCGGCATCGATCTCGCCGCGGTCGAACTGCTTGCGCTTGTCCTCGTCGCCGATGATCTCGTTGGCCGAATTGATCTCGGAGAAGCGCTCGGCGGCCTTGGGATCATCCTTGTTGCTGTCGGGATGATGCTTCTTGGCCAGCTTGCGATAGGCGCTCTTGATCGCGGCAGCGTTGGCGCTCCGCGGCACCCCCAAGACCTCATAGGGGTCGCGCATCCGTCACGTCTCCTCTCGGGAAATCGAAATGTTCAAAGGGCTCCCCGCCCCAACTGAGCCTTATGTGGGGGGTGAGTGGTATTTTTGCAACTAGTCGAGTGAAGCGACCCGCTCCGATTCGAGCAGGATCTTATCGGAAAACCGGTTCCCGGATCATGCTCAGCTCCGCCACGGCTTTAGCGTATGAATCTCCCAACGGCCACGGCTGCTTTGGCAGCCGGCGCCCTGGAGCCAGCTTTCGGTCGTCCCGTTGACGTAGCTCGCAAGGAAATCACGGCACTTGCGGCCATCCTCGGCGGCGTAGGATTGCGCGATCGGCGTCACCGAGCCGCGCGCGCCGGTTTCCGGATTCTCCCAGTGCTGGCTGGCATCCTTGTCGCCCTTGCTCAGCACGTCGGAGGCGGCGTTGCGGGCGAAGGCGAGATCGGTCTCGGTCGGCGGGGCGTCCTTCGCCGGCCGCGCGATCGAACCGGTGAGATCGTTGTCGTCGGCCTTGGCATAGGCATTGGTGTCGGTGCGGGACAGACTGCAGCCGCCGGCGCCGAGCCCGATCAAAATCATCGTCATCGCAAGGCTGGAGGACCGCATCGCCGATAGGCCAACGCGTCCCCATGCCCTATATAGGGCAGGTGCAGACAACAGCGCGCTTTGGGCCGCGGGACGCAATTCGGACTCCAGACATGACCGACACGACCTCGATGAAACACCAGACACCCTTAACATCCGGTGATTTCACCGCCGCCGACGAGCCATTTGCGCTGTTCGAGGCCTGGCTGAACGAGGCGATCAAGAGCGAGCCGAACGATCCGAACGCCATGGCGCTCGCAACCGTCGATCCCGACGGCCTGCCTGACGTGCGCATGGTGCTGATGAAGGGCTTCGATACCGAAGGTTTTGTTTTCTACAGCCACATCGCGAGCCAGAAAGGCCGCGAACTCGCCGCAAATCCTAAGGCAGCGTTACTTTTTCACTGGAAGTCGCTGCGCCGTCAGGTCCGCATCCGCGGCAACGTGACGCCGGTGACCGATGCCGAGGCCGACGCCTATTTCGCGACGCGGCCGAAGCAAGCCCAGATCGGCACCTGGGCCAGCAAGCAATCCGAGGCGCTGGAAAGCCGCTTCGCCTTCGAGCAGGCGATCGCCAAGATCGCCGCCAAGTACATCGTCGGCAACGTGCCGCGGCCGCCCGGCTGGAGCGGCTGGCGCATCACGCCTTCGCGCATCGAGTTCTGGCACGACCGCCCATTCCGCCTGCACGACCGCATCGAATTTCGCCGTGACGCGGCCGGCCAGCCGTGGTCCAAGACGCGGATGTACCCCTAAGCTTTAGGCCGACCTGAAAGATGTCCATGCCGCATTCGTCCAATGCGCCGCGCCGCACGCTGCTCCTGACCGGAGCAAGCCGCGGTATCGGCCACGCCACCGTGATCCGCTTCTCGTCGGCAGGATGGCGCGTCATCACCTGCTCGCGGCATCCCTTCCCGGAGGATTGTCCGTGGGACGCAGGCCCCGAGGATCACATCCAGGTCGACCTCGGCGATCCCCAGGACACCGCGCGCGCGATATCCGAAATCCGCAATCGCCTCGAAGGCGGCATGCTGCACGCGCTGGTCAACAACGCCGCAATCTCGCCGAAAGGTCCCGGCGGCGCCCGGCTCGGCTCGGTCGACACCGAGCTCGACACCTGGACGCACGTCTTCCACGTCAATTTCTTCGCCCCGATCATGATCGCGCGCGGCTTGATCGAGGAACTGAAGGCGGCCAAGGGCTCGGTCGTGAACGTCACCTCGATCGCGGGCTCGCGCGTGCATCCCTTCGCGGGTGCGGCCTACGCCACCTCGAAAGCGGCGCTTGCCGCGCTGACGCGCGAGATGGCGTCCGACTTCGGCCGCGTCGGCGTGCGCGTCAACGCGATCGCACCGGGCGAGATCGACACCTCGATCCTGTCGCCGGGCACCGAGAAGATCGTCGATCAGCAGATTCCGATGCACCGCCTCGGCACGCCTGACGAGGTCGCCAAGATCATCTACGTGCTGTGCACGGACACCAGTTCCTACGTCAACGGCGCCGAGATCCACATCAACGGCGGCCAGCACGTCTAGGCCAGGTGACGCGTCAGGTGATCGATGGGCCGGTTTGCGAGCACGGCGTCAACTTACGAGCATTTGCGGCCGCCCTACCCCGGCGAGTTCTTCCGCAGCATGGCGCACGAGCTCGGCCTCTCCGAACGATGCGCCTTGATTGATCTGGGCACCGGCCCCGGGCTGCTCGCACTTGGCTTTGCGCCCCATGTCGGCCGTATCGTCGGCGTCGACCCTGAACCCGCGATGCTCGAGGCTGCGCGACAGGCGGCAGCGCGTGCAGGCCAAGCGCTCACGCTGATCGAAGGCAAAGCCGAGACACTTGGCTCCGACATCGGCACGTTCGACATCGTCACGATCGGCCGCGCGCTGCATTGGATGGATCGCGATGCGACGCTCGTGCGGCTCGACAGGCTGGTCGCAGACGACGGCGCGATCCTGATCTGCGCCTCGTTCTCGGTCACCGACGGCCGCAATCCATGGCTTGATGGCTACAACGAGATCCGCCGCCGCTGGTCACCCACAAAGCTCTGGGAGGAAGCCGGCAAGGGCACGCGCACCCATCGCGACCTTCCCGCGTTCTTCCGCGGCAGCGCCTTTACGCCCACCGAGCTTGTCACGGTCGAGACCAGCCACACGGTCAGCATGCAGGACCTGGCGCAACGCACCCTCACCTACTCGTCGTCCTCACCGGAAGCGTTGGGCGACAATGTCGAGGCGATGTTGCGGGATGTCGAGAGCCATCTGGCAGCGTTCAGCCGCGATGGCGCAATCGCCGAGACCATCGTCTCGACGGCGCAGATCGTGAAGCGCTAGTTCATCTACTGCGAAGGGCGGGAAGCAAGGCGATCCAGCAACGCCGCCGCAAGACTGGATCGCCCGCCCTTCCTTCCACTCCTCAATCGACTCGAATCCGACGCGACCGTTCGCGTAGCCTCAACGTTGCAGCAGTTGGAGCGGCAGCTGCGTTGAATGCAGTCGAACAATCGTCATCGTTCTCGCCATCGAGCAGGGGAGCACCACAGTGCCGGCACATGCGCGCCGACAACGACGGCGCCTTGCCGCTCGCCACGGCCTGACGATAGCTCGTCAGATCGATGACGTTGCGGGGCGTCGTTATGTGTTTTTCAACCATGGCTATTCCTCGCGGCTAACCCGCTGCTTATCGCAGACAAGTTTCGCGCAAACGTTCAGCCCACCGCTCAAATTTTACCGGAGGAATTGGGGCGCAGAACACGCATCACGGCGTCGCCGCAATGACGCTCTATTCTGCGACACCATCAGCCCTGTCTCTGCGACCGGCGTAAGGTCTCGGTCACTATTTTCAGAGCGCAGGCCGGCTCACAGCCACTTCTTCCACTTGAAGATCCAGTACGGCACGATCGCCGCGATCACCATCAGCACGAGCGCAAACGGATAGCCGTGCGTCCATTCGAGTTCCGGCATCGACTTGAAGTTCATGCCGTAGATCGATGCGATCAGCGTCGGCGGCATCAGGACAACAGCCATGACCGAAAACAGCTTGATGATGTTGTTCTGCTCGAGATTGACGACGCCGAGCATGGCATCGAGCACGAAGGTGATCTTGCTGGAGAGATAGGAGGCGTGGTCGGTCAGCGAGGCGACGTCGCGCTGCATGGTCTTGAGCTGCTCGCGCATGTCCTTCGACCATTTCACGCCCTCCACCACCGCCGAGAGGAAGGTGACGACGCGGCCGATCGACACCAGGCTCTCGCGAACTTTGGAGGTCAGATCGCCCTTGCGTCCGATCGAGATCAGGATCTGCGAATATTGCTTGGCGTGGCCGTGGCGCTCGCTCTCGGGCTCGAAGATGTCGTGGCTGACCTGGTCGATCTCCATGCCGCAGCGTTCCAGAATGTCGGCGCAGCGGTCGATCACGGCGTCCAGCAGTTCCATCAGCACCATTTCGCCGGTGATCGCGGGGGCGCAGGTGCGGGCCAGCTTGGCCTCGACCAGGGCGAACGGCTTGGGCTGGTCGTAGCGCACCGTGACCAGGCGATGGTCGCCGAGGATGAAGGTCACCGCCGTGGTCCGGGGCATGTCGGTGTCGGAATGGCACATCAGGGTCGCGGTCATGTAGCGCGCGCTGTTCTCGATGTAGAGGCGGCTGGAGATCTCGATCTCCTGCATGTCCTCCCGGGTCGGGATCGCGATCCCCAGCAGCCGTTCCACGGCCTTGTCCTCGGCCGCGGTCGGGTTGACCAGGTCGACCCACACCGCGTGCTCCGGCACGGCCGCGAGATCGTCGACAACGGCCTTCTTCAGGGTGGAGTCGGTGGGAACGAACACAGAAAACATGAACAACTCCGGGAGGGGGCCTGCGACAGAATGACAGGCCCTTAGCGCGATTCTGACAAGTTCATGATGACAAGCACATTAACGGAGCGTTTGCATTTGTGGCCCAACTGTGGCGCGAAATCGACAGTCCGGCTTTTCGCGTCCAAAAACGGGTCTGGGCGCGCAAAACTTGCGGCAAAAAAGCCACAGGTTGGGTCTTGCAGCGCGGGAAAAGTCCCTAAACGCTGGAATTGTGGCAGATTTCAACCATAATGAAATCCACGGAGTCGAAGGCCTTGGGTGCTAGCTCAGGACCTGCGCGGTATTTGTTTGATTGGAACCAAACCATGTCGTCGCTGAAAGTTATGTTGGGAATTCTGGCCGCCGGCTTCACGCTGTCGGGCTGCATGCAGGCTACGCATTTCGAAGCCACCAACACCCAGAATTTCAAGCCGAAGGACAAGGAACTCCTTGCCAAGATCCGGTACGAGAATACGCCGGTGGCAGAGCCGTTCCGTCGCGCCATCGTCGACTATCACCGCAAGGAGTCGCCGGGCTCGATCGTGGTCGATTCCGACAACCACTACCTCTATTACGTGATGGATGGCGGCAAGGCGATCCGCTACGGCATCACCGTCGGCGAAGAAGCCATGGCTTGGTCCGGCATCGCCAAGGTCGGCAGCATGACCGAATGGCCGGCCTGGCACCCGACCCCGGGCGAGATCTCGCGCCTTGGCGTTCCGACCTACGTCGCCCCCGGTCCGGACAATCCGATGGGCTCGCGCGCGATGTACCTGTATTCGGGCGGCAAGGACACGCTGTTCCGCATTCACGGCACCAACCAGCCGGAATATATCGGCGCTTCGATCTCGTCGGGCTGCATCCGCCTGACCAACGAGGACGCAATCGACCTCTACAGCCGCGTCAAGGTCGGCACCATCGTCGTGGTGCTCGAGCCGAAGCACGGCGACTCGCCCTACAATTCGCGCCTCGCGCTGCAGGGCGGCGGTTCTCAGACCAGCAACTACTGATCACGGTCTGATCTGATGGTTTTCGAAAAGCGCCGGTTTTACCGGCGCTTTTTTGTTGTCGACTTGCTCTTGCTGGAGTTGGCCGCTGGCTTGTCCGCCGGCGCGGCAGGCTTCGCGCTCTCCTGATCGTCGGCGCCGTCCTTGGGCTCATCCTTGGCCCCCTCCTTGGTCCCCTCGGATTTGGCCGCGACCTCGCGCGGCGGTGCCTCCTCGGGGCGCTCGGCCGGCAGCAGGGGCGCGACCTGGGGCAAGGGATCCCAGACGTTCCACTGACAGATCCGGTAGTCGTTGCGCCGCTGCGCGAGGTCAAGGTGGATATGGTCCTCGTGGTACCAGTCCGAGCCTGGGCCGAGCACCGTGGAAAAGCGCGAGCAGACCGAATGCAGCACGCGCTCGCGCACGTCGCGCGACATGGTGCGGTCGGTCAGGCCGATCGACTGGCCGTTGGCAAGCTTGAGCGCGCGCACGTCGAGTGCGTTGGCCTTGCCGTGCTCGGACAGCATCGCACCGACGATGCGATTACGGCCGCGGCACTCGAAACTATCGAAATTGTCGAGGTCGGTGATGGTCGAGCCGAGGCTCGCGGCCAGCGGCACCATGTCGGTGCGCACCCAATTGGCGATTGCTGATGCCATGGTGCAGCGGAGGATTGCCGCCGGTTTGACGGCGACCTTGCGCTTGTCCGGCAGCACGATCGCCTCCAGCCGCACCAGATCCTCCCCGCCGCAGGCGCCGGGGCCACGGATATCGGGAATGGACGGCGCGACCGCGATCTCCTCGGTGAGCGCGAGACGGCAGGCCGAGAGCTGCTTCTCGGGCGGCGGAGCCGCCTCGGCGGGTTTGCCGGGTTTATCCGGGGAAGGCTTGTCAGGCGAAGGCTTGCCGTCGGCCTCAGGCGCCGCCTCATCCGTTGCTTTGGGAGCGTCCTCAGGCCGAGGCTTTGGTAGCGGTATCCTAAGCGGCATCCTGGCGGAATGAGTGCTCGCGCGCGGCCGTGGTGTACCAAGACCAAAGATATCGAGCGGCGCAGCATAGTTTCGCGCTTCCACGCGATCCGCGAGCACAAGTAGCCCGAGCGCAGCGGTAACCATTGCCGCGCCGGCGGACATATTGCCGCGATAAGACCATTTGCGGCGAAAGTCCGGCAGGCTAAAACTCATGACAATTCTTTGGCCCTGCGCTGAGAGCGATAATGCGCCCAGCGACTTCTCGGAGGAACGTCTGAATGCTCGGCTTGATGCAAGATTGGCCCCTGCTCTGCCACCGGATCATCGAACACGCCGCCAAGATTCATGGCAAGCAGGAGGTCGTGACGCGATCGGTCGAGGGACCGATCCATCGCACCACCTACGCCGAAATCCACCAGCGCGCGCTCAAGGTCTCGCAGATGCTGGAGCGCGACGGCATCAAGCTCGGCGACCGCGTCGCCACGATCGCCTGGAACACCTGGCGCCATCTCGAGGTCTGGTACGGCATCATGGGCATCGGCGCCATCTGCCATACCGTCAATCCCCGGCTTTTCCCCGAGCAGATCGCCTGGATCATCAACCATGCACAGGATCGCATCGTGATGGTCGACCTGACCTTCGTGCCCGTGCTGGAGAAGCTCGCCGACAAGCTTCCGAGCGTCGAACGGTACGTCATCCTCACCGACAAGGCGCATATGCCCGAGACCACGTTGAAGAACGTCGTGGCCTACGAGGACTGGATCGCCGAGGCCGACGGCAAATTCAAATGGAAGGACTTTGACGAGAACACGGCGGCAGCGATGTGCTACACGTCCGGCACCACGGGCGATCCAAAGGGTGTGCTGTATTCGCATCGCTCCAACGTGCTGCATGCGCTGATGGCCAACAATGTCGACGCGCTCGGCACCAGTGCCTCGGAGACAATGCTGCCGGTGGTGCCGCTGTTCCATGCCAACAGCTGGGGCATCGCCTTCTCTGCGCCCTCGCAGGGCACCAAGCTGGTGATGCCAGGCCCCAAGCTCGACGGCGCCTCGGTCTACGAGCTGCTCTCGACCGAGAAGGTGACGCACACCGCCGGCGTGCCGACGGTGTGGCTGATGCTGCTCCAGCACATGACCGCCAATAATCTGAAGCTGCCGGAGCTGAAGATGGTGATCTGCGGCGGATCGGCGATGCCGCGCTCGATGATCAAGGCCTTCCTCGACATGGGCTCGAACGTCCGTCACGCCTGGGGCATGACCGAGATGAGCCCGATCGGCAGCGTCTCGGCGCTCAAGCCGCCGTTCCAGAACGCGACCGGCGATGCGCGGCTCGACGTGCTGCAGATGCAGGGCTACGCGCCCTTCGCGGTCGAAATGAAGATCACCGACGATGCCGGCAAGGAGCTGCCCTGGGACGGCAAGACCTTTGGCCGCCTCAAGGTCTCCGGCCCCGCGGTGGCCAAGGCCTATTTCCGTCTCGATGCCAACATCCTCGATGAGGAGGGCTTCTTCGACACCGGCGACGTCGCGACCATCGACGAGGGCGGTTACATGCGGATCACCGACCGCTCCAAGGACGTGATCAAGTCCGGCGGCGAGTGGATTTCCTCGATCGACCTCGAGAACCTCGCGGTCGGCCATCCGGCCGTGGCGGAGGCCGCCGTGATCGGCGTCTTCCATCCCAAATGGGACGAGCGGCCGCTGCTGATCGTGCAGCTCAAGCAAGGCCAGCAGGCCACGCGCGATGACATCCTGAAGTACATGGACGGCAAGATCGCCAAATGGTGGATGCCCGACGACGTCGCTTTCGTCGACGGCATCCCGCACACCGCGACCGGCAAGATCCTGAAGACCGCGCTGCGCGACCAGTTCAAGGAATATCGTTTCCCGAACGCGGCGGCGTAAATCACCACCACCGTCATGCCCGGGCTTGTCCCGGGCATCGACGTCTTGCCCGACGTCTTGGCGGCAAGAAAAACGTGGATGGCCGGGACAAGCCCGGCCGTGACCATGCAAGAGCCTGTGGAACCCTTGAATTTGCCCCCGGGCCGTGGTCTCAACGGTTCATCGTCGCGCCAAACCGGCCGGCAAGCCCCAAAACCCCGGCAGAGCTCACTCGATGGCCCGCAGGTTTTCCGCTCCCTACCAGTCGGAGCCCGTGTCCAGCCTCGCGACCTGGGCGCGGAATCTGGCCGTGTTCGCGGTGGTGGCGGTGGTGGTGTCGATCATCATCGTCCGCTTCGACTTTTTGGAGATGAAGCCGGCGCTGGCCACGTTCTTCGGCGGGCTCGCGATTGCCGCCCTGTCCATCCTGTTCGGCCTCGCCGGCTTTGCCGCGATCTGGCAGAACGGCTCGCGCGGCATGGCGCGTATCCTGCTCGCCTTCCTGATCGACGGGGCGATCCTCGCCTATCCCGCGTATCAAGCCCTGCTGTACCGCAAGCTGCCGCCGATCCACGACATCACCACCGACCCGATCGACCCGCCGCGCTTCGACGCGCTGTCGCGCCTGCGCACGGGCGACGGCACCAACACCGCCGTTTATGCCGGCCTCTATTCGGCCGAGCAGCAGCGCCACTACTATCCCGACATCGAGCCGATCGAGCTCGAGATCCCCGTCGACCGCGCCTATGCGATCGCACGCCAGCTCGTCATCAAGCGCAAATGGACCGTCATCGACGAACGCGAGCCGCAGCCGCCGCGCCGCATGGGCCGCATCGAGGCGGTGGCGCGCACGCCGATCATGGGGTTTCGCGAGGACATCTCGATCAGGGTCGTGCCTGACGGCGACGATTCCCGCGTCGATATCCGCTCCGCCTCGCGTTATTTCGAGAGCGACCTCGGCAGCAACGCCGCGCGCGTGACGAAATTCATCGACGACCTCAACACCGCAGCCGACGCGGACGCGCTGAAACCGGTGAAGAAGACCCCGGTCGCGCCGCCGAAGGCGCCGGCGAAGACGGTGAAGAAGTGACCGCGCGCTAGCCGTTCGCCATCCGGTACGTCCCGCCGATCACGGGATCGCCGTCCGTCGCGACAACGCCGCGTGCGACGAGGTCCTCCAGATGCGCCAGCACGGAATAGCCGGCGGCCGTCGTCAACCGCGGATCGATGCCGATATAGATCGCGCGCACCATGGTCGGGATGTCGGTCTCTCCCTTGGCGAGGCGGTGCAGGATCGAGGCCTCGCGCGCCTTGCGATGGCGGATCAGGAAACGCACGAAACGCTGGCCCTCCGGGATCTCCGGGCCATGGCCGGAGAAATACAGGTCCTCCTCGCGCGCAGCGAGCCGGTCGAGCGATTCCATGTAGTCGATCATCGAGCCGTCGGGCGGCGCCACGATCGAGGTCGACCAGCCCATGACGTGATCGCCGACGAAGCTGAACTTTCGCTCGGGCCAGGCAAAGGCGAGATGGTTGGCGGTGTGACCGGGCGTGGCCACGGCCTCGAGCCGCCAGCCGGCGCCTTCGACGACATCCCCATGGGCGATCCTCACATCGGGGACGAAGTCGCGATCGGAGCCGGATTCCGGATTATGCTTCTCGCTCTCAAAGCGCGGGCGCGAGGCGCGGTGCGGGCCCTCGGCATAGACCGGCGCACCGGTCGCCTGCTTGATGCGCGGTGTATTGGGCGAGTGGTCGCGGTGGGTGTGGGTGACGAAGATATGGCTCACCGTCTCGCCGCGCACGGCATCGAGCAGTGCGGCCGCATGAGCCTCGTCGTCGGGACCGGGATCGATGATCGCGACGTTGCCGGTGCCTACGATGTAGCTGACGGTACCAGTGAAGGTGAACGGGCTCGGATTGTTACAGAGCACCCGCCGAACACCGGGGCGGACTTCCTCGACGACGCCTGGGTGAAGCGGAAAGTTGCGGTTGAACGGGACGTCGTCGTTGTCGGACATGGCTGGCTCATACCTTGCGGACCTCGTCATGCCCGGCCGTGTGCCGGGCATCCACGTTCTTCTCGTGGCCTAGAACGTGGATGGCCGGGACACCTAGCGCGAAGACGCGCTTCGCGCTTTTGCCCGGCCATGACGCATTTCCAAGCCGAGGTGCGTCCTCAGAAAAACGCCTGAATGCCCGTGATCGCGCGGCCCAGGATCAGGGCGTGGACGTCGTGGGTGCCCTCGTAGGTGTTGACCGTCTCGAGGTTATGGACGTGGCGCATCACGTGGAATTCGGCGGAGATGCCGTTGCCGCCATGCATGTCGCGGGCGACTCGGGCGATGTCGAGGGCCTTGCCGCAATTGTTGCGCTTCATGATCGAGATCATCTCGGGCGCGAACTTGCCCTCGTCCATCAGGCGCCCGACGCGCAAGCTCCCCTGGAGGCCGAGCGCGATCTCGGTTTCCATGTCGGCGAGCTTCTTCTGCACCAGCTGGGTCGCGGCGAGCGGCTTGCCGAACTGCTTGCGGTCGAGCGTGTACTGGCGGGCGCGATGCATGCAGTCCTCGGCCGCGCCGATCGCACCCCAGGAGATGCCGTAGCGGGCGCGGTTGAGGCAGCCGAACGGGCCCTTCAGGCCGGAGACGTTGGGCAGCAGCGCGCTTTCGGGCACCACGACGCCGTCCATCACGACCTCGCCCGTGATCGAAGCACGGAGCGAGAGCTTGCTGCCGATCTTTGGTGCGGAAAGGCCCTTCATGCCCTTCTCCAGCACGAAGCCGCGGATCTGGTTGTCGTGCTCGGCCGACTTGGCCCAGATCACGAACACGTCGGCGATCGGCGCGTTCGAAATCCACATCTTGCTGCCGGTCAGGCGATAGCCGTCGGAGACCTTTTCGGCGCGGGTCTTCATGCCGGCCGGGTCGGAGCCGGCATCGGGCTCGGTCAGGCCGAAGCAGCCGACCCATTCGCCGCTGGCGAGCTTCGGCAGGTACTTCTTGCGCTGGTTCTCGTCGCCATAGGCATAGATCGGGTACATCACCAGCGACGACTGCACCGAGTTCATCGAACGATAGCCGGAATCGACCCGCTCGATCTCGCGCGCGACGAGGCCGTACGCCACGTAGCTCGCATTGGCGCAGCCATATTCTTCCGGCAACGTGATGCCGATCAGGCCGAGCTCGCCCATCTCGTTGAAGATCTCGCGGTCGGTCTTCTCTTCCAGATAGGCCTTGGTGACACGCGGCAGCAGCTTGTCCTGGGCATAGGCGCGCGCCGTATCGCGCACCATGCGCTCGTCTTCGGTCAGCTGCTCGTCGAGCAGGAACGGATCGTCCCACTGGAAGGAAGCCGCTGCCGGCTTGTCCTTGGTCTGAGGGCGCACGCTCATGAAACGTCCTTTCGGTCTGGTTCCGTCTAAAAATTGCCGGACAAACTAAATCGCCGCGGCAACAAGTGCAATTGCATTGCAGATGTGGGGCCTTGCGTGAATCCCGGGGATGCGCACCGCGCACCCCGGGGGATGCGAGGCGCGTCCCCGGAATGACAGCGCTAGCTTTCGAGCTGCTCGTTGGCGACGATCTCGATGCCGAAGCCGGAGAGGCCCTTGTAGTCATGCACCGACGAGGTGAGATGCCGGATCGAGGTGACGCCGAGATCGCGCAGGATCTGCGCACCGACGCCGACTTCGCGCCACTGGCGGTTGCGGTCGGCTTCCGTCGCGCTCTCATCAGGCAACGGCGCCACGGGAACGCCTGCGGCGCCGTCGCGCAGGTAGACCAGCACGCCGCGACCAGACTTCTTGAAGTGCTCGAGCACGACCGCCATGCGCTTATGGCCGGTAAAGGTGTCCTTGACGATGTTCGGCTTGTGGAAGCGCGTCAGCACGTTCTTGCCGTCGCCGACACCGTTGTAGACGAAGGCGACGTGGGCGATGGAATCGAACGGCGAGCGGTAGGCATAGCCCTGGAGCGGCCCGATCGGGCTTTCGGTGGTGAAGGTCGAGACCCGCTCGATCAGCTTTTCGCGCGCCTGGCGATAGGCGATCATGTCGGCGATGGTGACGTGCTTCAACTTGTGCCGGGCGGCGAACTGGGCGACCTGCTCGCCCTTCATCACGCTGCCGTCGTCATTCATCAACTCGCTGATGACGCCGACCGGCGGGAGCCCCGAGAGCTTGCAGAGATCGACCGCGGCCTCGGTGTGGCCGGAGCGCAGCAGCACGCCGCCGTCCTTGGCGATCAGCGGGAAGATGTGGCCCGGACGGGCAAAGTCGTTGGCGCCGACATTGGGATTGGACAGCGCACGGCAGCAGGACGCGCGCTCCTCGGCCGAAATGCCGGTGCCGCCGTCGGGCTTGTAGTCGATCGAGACCGTGAAGGCCGTGGTGTGGGCGGAATCGTTGTGGGCAACCATCGGATCAAGCCGCAGCCGCCGCGCGTCCTCGGTGGTGATCGGCGCGCAGACGATGCCGGAGGTGTGGCGGATGATGAAGGCCATCTTTTCCGCCGTGCAGAATGAGGCGGCGACGATCAGATCGCCCTCGCCCTCGCGATCGTCATCGTCGGTCACGACGACGAGTTCGCCCCGGGCAAAGGCCTGCAAAACTTCCTGAACGGTATCGGGCATGTCCCAATCTCTATTGGTTACGGGCCGGAGGCTCAGCGGACGCCTTAGCTGGACTTGGGCTCCAGCGCTAGTGTCCTGGACGCAACCGCACATGTCCGGAGGCAGACCTGGTGATGAGGCTTGCACCGAAGATACCAGGCATATAGGCGCGCCCGGCCCGGGCGGAAGGCAGCCGGGGGCGCGCCCTCAGGGCAGCACTTCGCGCCGCTCGCCGAGCCGGGCATCGAGTTCGGCGCGCTTGTCGGTCAGCAGGCCGGCCTGGGCGGCCTCGATCACGGTAAACAATTCATGGGCGTCGCTGAGCCGGGTCACGGTGACATAGCTGGCGCCGGCCGCGTAGAGCTCGCCGACGTCGGACAGCAGATCGGCGGTGGCCACGATCAGGGCGTTGGGGTTGAGGGTGCGGACGTGACGGACCAGCTTCTCGTTGCTGGCGCCCTTCAACAGCGCGTCCGGCACGCTGAGGATGATCATCTCGGACTTGCCGATCCCGGCATGGAGCAGCGTGTCGGCGCTGCTGATGTCGCCATAGATCACGTGCAGGCCGCGCGAAAGCAGGGTCTGGTACACATGGGGGTTGAAGTCGATCACCGTGATCTGTTCCAGCAGCACCGGCGTCTGCCGTTCGATCTCGGCCAGCAGCGCGCTCGCCGCACGGAAAAAGCCGAGGATGACGATGCGGCGCGCTTCGCTGTGGCCGCCTTCGTGGCCCTCCTCGGCATGGCCGCTGCCATGGTCGAGATCGCGCAGGCCGAGCCGCTTGAGCGGGCCGATGGCCCAGCGGGTGATCTCGTCGCTGCGGGTCATGACGAAGGTCGAGAGCACGGCCAGCACCACGAAGGCGAAGGACGCCGCATTGGCCGTTTCGGCTGCGATGTGATTGTCCGCGACGCCGGTCTGGATCACCACCAGCGAGAACTCGGAGATCTGCGCCAGATTGATCGCCGGCAGCAGGCTCGCGCGCAGACCCTGCTTCATCAGATAGAGCGGCGTGAAGGTGGTGACGAGGCGACTCACCACGGTGAAGGCGGCAATCATCAAGGCCAGCCCGATCACCGAGAGGCCGGGCACGGGAATGGTCATGCCCAGCGCCACGAAGAACAGCGTGATGAAGAAGTCGCGGAGCGTGGTGACCTTGGCCGTGACGTCGAGCGCATAAGGGAAGGTCGAGAGCGAGACGCCGGCGATCAGCGCGCCCATCTCGCGCGAGAGCGAGAGCTGCTCGGCCGTCTCGGCGACGAAAAAGCACCAGGCGAGAGCGCCGAGCAGGATCAGCTCGGGCCGGCGGGCGATCTGGTGGAACAGGCGCGGCAGCACATAGCGGCTGACCAGCAGCGCGGCCGCGACCAGCACCGCGACGCGGCCGATCGAGAGCAGGATGACGCCGACCTGCAGGTTCGCGAGACTCGGCTGCACCGCCAGGAACAGGATGGCAAAGATGTCCTGAAGCACCAGCACGCCGAGCGTGATGCGGCCTGGCAAGGTGTCGAGCTCGCGCTTCTCGTAGAGCACCTTGACGATGATGACGGTCGAGGACAGCGCACAGGCGATGCACAGATAGAGCGCGTCGAAATGGCCGCCGCCGAGCGAGAGCCCGATGCCGGCAAAGAACAGGATGCCGAGCAGGCAGCCGCCGATGAGCTGGCCACCGGCCGCGAACAGGATCACCTTGCCGGCCCGCACGATCTTCTTCAGGTCGATCTCGAGCCCGATCATGAACAGCATGAAGATCAGGCCGAGCTCGGAGATGACGCTGATCGATTCCTGCGACTTGACCCAGCCGGCGCCGAATGGACCTATGCAGAAGCCGGCGATAAGGTACGCCAGGATCAGCGGTTGCCGGGAAAAATGGGCGAGCAGGCCCAGCATCCAGGCAAACAAGATACAGAGAGTGATGTCGCGAATGAGCTCGTGCATGCCAGACCGGTCCGTTTTGCCGCACCCTAGAGACCGAGTGCAGCGCGGCAAGCGAGCAATTCGTCACATGCTGACGGGGCTCGCCGTTGCAATGCTGCTATGCCCCCTTGCCATCGCCGGGACGGCGGTCGCGCAGCCCAAAGTGAACCTCGAACAGGCCTTCGCCGACTCGCTCTCGGCGATGCCGAAGGAGGAACTCGCGGTCTCCGGCGGCTTCTACGTGCCGGCCTATTCCAGCGTCGCGATGAGCCAGGGCAAGCTGCGGGTCGATTTCTCGGTGACACTGAGCGTCCACAACGCCTCCGAGACGCAAGCACTGGTGGTCAAACGCATCGCCTATTTCGACACGGCCGGCAAGCAGGTCGAGAGCTATTTGAAGGCGCCGGTCGCGATAAAGCCGCTCGCGACCATCTCGATCTTCATTCCGACCGACGACGTGCGCGGGGGGACCGGAGCCAATTTCATCGTCGACTGGGCCGCAGCGAGCGAGATCGCCGAGCCGGTGGTCGAAGCCTTGATGGTTGGCGGCGTCGCCAATGCGCACTACGCTTTCATCAGCCAGGGCCGTCCGACCAGGACGGCGGGTAAGAAGTAAGCAGGCGGCGCTGTCGCGACCGCCAATTGAAAAAGCCGAAAACAACCCCATGCACAGTAGCCCGATCCGGAACATCGATGGCCTGACGGTCCACCCCGACGTGGATACGGATTTTACGAATTTGGTTTGACGCGTCGGGCAAAACACTGGCATGATGACATCATCAAAATCATAGCGCCCGGTCGGCACCAGGCCGGTCGCTCAATAAAAACAACGAGGAACGCTCCCATGACGTCCAGCTTCGATTTCGCGCCCCTGTTTCCCGCAGGGCTGCCGGCCCCTTCTGCGCGCTGGACGGGCCTTGCCAAATACAGCTTTGTCGGCGGGAATAATGATTCCGAGCAGCTGCCGCTCGACGGGCTGATCGAGGCCGCCAATCAGGCCCTGCAACGCGAGGGCCGCTCGCTCGCCACTTACGGGCTGGCGCATGGTCCACAAGGTTACCTGCCCCTGCGCGAATTCCTGGTGACAAAACTGAAGCGCGACGGCGGCATCAGCTGCACGGTCGACGATCTCATGATCGTCTCCGGCTCGCTCCAGGCGCTCGACCTCGTCAACAACACGCTGCTGACGCGCGGCGACACCGTGCTGGTCGAGCAGGAAACGTATCAGGGCGCGCTGCAGCGGCTGACGCGGCTGGGCGTCAACGTCGTCGGCATTCCCCTCGACGACGACGGCATGCGCATGGACGCGCTGGCCGCGACACTCGCCGATCTGAAAGGCCGCGGCATCCGGCCGAAATACATCTACACCATCCCGACCGTGCAGAATCCGACCGGGAGCATCATGCCGGAGACGCGCCGCGCCGAATTGCTGAAGCTGTCGGCCGAACACGGCGTGCCCATCTTCGAGGACGATTGCTATGCGGACCTGGTGTGGTCAGGGCAACGGCCGCCTGCGATCTACGCGATGAGCAAAAATGGCGGCGTGATCCATATCGGCTCGTTCTCGAAGTCGATCGCGCCGGCGCTGCGCGTCGGTTTCATCGTCGCGCCCTGGGATGTGATGTCGCGGATGCTGGCGCTGAAGACGGATGCCGGCTCCGGCGCGCTGGAGCAGATGGTGCTCGCTACCTATTGCAAGCCGCATTTCGCCAGCCACGTGCCGGCGCTGACGAAAACGTTGCGCACCAAGCTCGATACGCTGATGGAAGCCCTCAACGAGCAGTTCGGGACCGCCGCCGAGTTCGAGGCGCCCAAGGGCGGCATCTTCCTCTGGGTGAAGCTGCCCGACCAGGTCGACACGCTGAAACTCTATCAGGCTGCGCTTGCTGCGGGCGTCGCGATCAATCCCGGGCCGGAATGGTCGACCAACAAGGGCCACTCAGGCTCGCGGCTGCGGCTGTGTTTCGGGAGCCCTTCGCATCAGCAGATCCGCGAGGGCGTCGCGGTGCTGGCCGAGGTTTGCCGCAAGGAGTTCGGCGTGCCGGCCCGCAGCGCCAATGTGGAGAAGCGGGCGTGATGTTCGCCTAAGCAACCTGGGGCTGGCTACCGTGGATCGCGGAGGCCAGCCGCAGCAACAGGACGATCGAGACGTTGCCCTTGCCGGCCTCGATCTGGGCGATGTAGCGCTCGGAAATCCCGGAGCGGCGGGCGAGCTCCCGGCGCGACAGCTCGCAACGCGCGCGCGAGGACCTCAGGCGTTCGCCCAGCTCGGCCAGAAACGCAGTCTCGGAGTAAGGCGGCAGCGCACGGCTTCCCGGCAGCACCTCGCCCGCGAAATCCATCACTTGATTCAGCATCGCTCTCACCACATTCGCCTTCGGGAGCGCCATCTTGCCCCCCGGCGTGGACGGCCTCATTGACGCGGATCAAATTCGCGCGCGATTGACGGCCGGCGTGGACGACCGCGCGCGGGATGCTACACTTTGGAACTGTTCGAGGCGGGGCTTTTCAGGACATGACGTGTTGTTTGAGTCGCTGGATGACGGCGGCGGTGCTTTGGATTGCGCTGACGTCGCTGGCGCATGCGGAGACGCTCGCGGAAACAGTCGAGCAATGGGGCTTGCTCGGCTCATGGGCGGTCGATTGCGCTGTCAGTCCCGACCGCGACAAGGGCGCGCTGCTGACTTACGAAATCCGGAAGGACGGCCGGGTGATGTACCGGCGCAATTTCGGTGACGCCAAGGACGAGAACGAGGTGGTCTCCGCGACGGTCGACGCCGAAGGCGTGCTCAACCTGATGGTGTTCTTCCCATCACTGCGTCAGACGCGCGAATTTGGCGTGATACTTACCAAGGATGGCGGCCTGCGCGCGATCTACAATCGCGGCGAGCGTGGCGAGTACACGATCAGGGATGGCAAATACGTCAAGACCGGCGCGCCGACGCTTCCGCAGCAGCGCTGCGATTAACGATTTGCGTTTGAGCATGATCTTTCCGGAAAACCGCGGCACACTTTGCGCTAACGCGACCCTTCGGCTCCGGATCATGCTCTGATCCTGAATATCCATTCAGAATTCTCTTCCCGTTCCTCCGGAACGTTCGCACGTATGCGTCGTTCTCAATTGCATTACGTTGGAGGAGGACATCATGAAGAAACTTGGTTATGTCGTTGCCGCTCTGGGTGCGCTCGCGGTTGCGGCGCCGACGCTGGCGAGTGCTGAGACTGTCATCGTCAAGCACGGTCATCACGGCCCGTACGGCGCCCGCGCCGAATTCCGCGAGCATCGCGACAACGGCTGGCATCGTGGCTGGCACCATCACGACCGCGTCGTCGTGGTCAAGCGCAGTCATCGCCACTGGGACTAATGCGCAGCGCGAACTGGAAATGGCCCCTCGCGGGGCCATTTCTTTTTCTTCCTTCTCCCCTTGCGGGAGAAGGTGGCATAGGCGGCCTTCGGCCGCCGTTCCTAAGAACGCCGAAGCAGAGCTTCGGCTATGGCGCCGGATGAGGGGTATCTATCGATACGGTTGGATGTGTGTAGGAGGATAGATACCCCTCACCCGTCTCGCCGCTTCGCGGCGAGCCACCCTCTCCCGCAAGGGGAGAGGGGGAAGAGCAACCTAATCCCAGGCCGGCGCGAAGCCGGGATTGACGCAACGCTTGTCCTTAGGGAGCGCGGCGATTTTCTTGCGGTCGGCATCGTCGAGCGTGATCTTCAACGCGTCCAGATTGGCCTGCTGGCTCTCGCGGCGGGATGCTTTCGGGATCGCGGCGACACCATCCTGGTCGAGCAGCCATTTCAGCGCCACTTGCGCGGCGCTCGCATTGTGCTTGGCGCCGATCTCGCCCAGCACCGGATCTGTGGCGAAGCGGCCCTGCGCCAGCGGGCAATAAGCGACGAGCGGGATCGACTTCGCGTTGAGATAGGCCAGCACCTTCGATTGATCCAGCATCGCGTGATATTCGATCTGGTTGCAGGCGATCGGCGCCTTGACGTCCTCGACCGCGACCTTGAGCAGCGCCGTGGTGAAATTGGCGACGCCGATCGCGCGCGTGCGCCCCTCTTGCTTCAGCTTCATCAGGGTCTCGAACACCGCGCCCCAGTTCGCCGATTTCGACGGCCAGTGCACGAGATAGAGATCGACATGGTCGAGCCTCAGCTTGTTCAGGCTGGCATCGAAGGCGCGACGGATCGCATCCGGTGTCAGGTTTTCGTGCCAGACCTTGGTCGTGACGTGCAGCTCGCCGCGCGGCACGGAGGCTGCCGCAAGCGCGGCGCCGATGGCCTCCTCGTTGGCGTACATTTCGGCGGTATCGATATGGCGATAGCCGATCGACAGCGCGCTCTCGACAGCCGCGCGGCAGGCATCGCCCTGCATGCGGAAGGTGCCGAGGCCGAGCTTGGGCATGCTGATGCCCTGTGTTTTCAGATTATCCATGGATCAACTCCTGACGTCTTTCATCCCGCCAGACACGCGGTGGGGCCGCGAGGGGACAGACTCTTCGGTGATGGAAAAGAGGTGGCGGGAATGGTGACTATAGCGCGGGAGGCGCGCTACGGCCAATCAAGATCGGGTTAGGGGTGATTAGGCCTGACCGTCACCACAAGCGAGGTGAGCTCCCTCTCCCGCTTGCGGGGGAGGGCTGGGGTGGGGGTGTCTCCGCTGGGCGAGCCCCCCAGAGGATAGAACCCTCACCCGGCGCGCGGGACGATGCTTCGCATCGCCCGGGACGCGCCGACCTCTCCCGCAAGCGGGAGAGGTTAGGCAAGACCACCCGCTCCTCACGAATGCTGCGCGACCACCGCGGGTCGCGCCTGCGGCTGCGGCACGATGTCGACGGACCAGAGATTGCGGTTATCGACGTCCTTCAAGGTCACCGTCATCACGCCGCTTATGCCATCGATGTCGACGCGACCGAAGAACTGCAGGCCGAAGCAAGGCGCGAGGTTCTCGCCCTGGGCCTCGCTGCACCCGTTGCGGTACATCGCCACGGGGCCAAACGTGTTGTCGAGCTCGCCGGGCCCCCATGTGCCTGCATGCAAGGGGCCGGAGACGAACTCCCAGAACGGGTCGAAGTCCTGGAATTGCGCCTTGTTCGGATCGTAGTAATGCGCGGCCGTGTAGTGCATGTCGGCGGTGAGCCAGACGATGTTGCGGACACAAGCACGCTTGATCGAGGCGAGGAGATCGGCGATCTCATGCTCACGCCGGTCGGGCGGGCCGTCACCGAGCGCGACGGCGTCGAGGCTGATCAGCCCGATCGGCAGATCGGCCGCGATCACCTTCCAGGTCGCGCGCGAGGCGGCGAGCTCCCGCTTCAGCCAGGCGAGCTGCTCGGCGCCCAGAATCCAGCCGCGATGATCGTCGCCCTTGTTCCAGGTGTCATCGCGATAGCTGCGCATATCGATCATGAAGACGTCGAGCAGCGGGCCGTACGGGATCTTGCGATAGACCCGTCCCTGCCGCGCACCGATGTCCCGGATCGGCATGAAGTCGAAGAACGCGCGCCGGGCACGGGCAACCAGGCGCGGGGTGCCGTCATCCTCATAGCCGGCCTCGTCATAGCTGCCGGTGGGCGACCAGTCGTTGGTGACCTCGTGATCGTCCCATTGCGCGAACATGGGGACCTCCGCATGGAAGGCGCGGAAATTCTCATCGAGGTGGTTGTATTTGTAGTTGCCGCGGAACTGGGCCAGCGTGTGTGCGGCCTGCGCTTTCTCCTCGGTCACGACGTTGCGCCAGATCTCGCCGTTCGGCAGCTTCTGCTCGGACGGGATCGTGCAGTCGGCATAGATGTGATCGCCGGAGTGGATGAAGAAATCCGGGCGGTTGTCGCGCATGGTGCGATAGCTGCGATAGCCGCCGCGGGAGATGTCGATGCCCCAGCCCTGCCCCGCGACATCGCCCGACCACAGGAACGAGATCGACTGCCGCTCGGCCGGGGCGGTGCGGAAATGGCCGATGCGGCTTTCGCCGGCGATGCCGGTGGCGATGTCGTCGAAGCGCACGCGATAGAAGATGTCCTGCCCGGCCGGCAGATCGTCGAGCTGCAGTTTAGCGGTGAAGTCTGCATCGCCCAGCGCGTCGCGCGATCTCGATGCGATGATGGTCTTGAAGCTTTCGACGGTCGCGTAGTCCACCTGCATGCGAGCAGGCCGATCCGCCCGCGCCCAGATCACGGCGGAGCCATCCGAGACGTCGCCGGACTGGATGCCGCCCGCGATCTGCGGGCGATCGGCGGCGCGGCTGATGCGTGGCTTTGCGAGCGAGGCGACGGCAAGGGTGGAAGCAGAGCGGACCAGGAACTGTCGCCGGGTCCATGCGCGCGAAGCGCGGAGCGTTGCCATTCAGGAGACCTTCGTCGAATCGCGACGGAAGGTGCCTGCGCCGTTTGACTACCGGCTTACGGTTTCTTGACTCCACGCCTACGGTTTTACGACGTGGAGATGACGGGCGAGATGTAGCCGCGGCGACGGTCCGCTCCCTCGCCCCGTTCTTACGGTAGGGCTAACGCGTATGGGCTTGGCGAGGCCTGAGCGAGCGCCTCGTCCTTCGAGACGCGCGTACCGCGCTCCTCAGCGACTGTGTTCTTTGTCAAGCGGATTGCCATTGTTTTTGGTCTCTGAGCATGGCGTTGAGGATGGTGAGAACCTTGCGCGCGACCGCGATGAGGGCAACCATCTTGGGCTTTCCGGCGGCCAGCAGGCGTCGATAGAACGTTTTGAGCTGCGGATGATGCTGGCTAGCGGATAGAGCAGCCATATAGAGCCCAGCGCGCAGCGCGGCTCTTCCGCCCCCGATCATGCTCTTGCCCTTCCAGCGGCCGGACTGACGGGTGAACGGAGCAAGGCCGGCAAGGCTTGCAATCTGGCGACGGTTGAGGGTGCCGAGTTCGGGCACCTCGGCCAAGAACGTGCGAGCGAGCGTGTTGCCCACTCCCGGAAAGCTGATCATCAGTTCCTCCTTGTCGCGCCAGACCGGCGATCCGCGCACCAAGGTGTCGATGTCGTTGTCGATCTCCGGTAGTTCCTTCTCGAGAACCTTGATGTGGCGAACAAGGCTCTTGCGAACGCGCACATTCTCGACCCGCTTCTCGCGCTGGCGTTCGGCAACGATCATCTCGATGATCTGCCGCCTGCGACTGACCAGCTCCGCCAGCAGCCGCGCCTGCTGATCCGGCAGAGCGCGCGGCGTTGGTCTCACGGCCTCGATGAACCGTGCGATGACCGCCGCATCGATCGGATCGGTCTTGGCACGCCGACCAACGGCTTGGGCGAAGTGCCGGATCTGGGCCGGATTGACCACCACCAGCGGCAATTCGGCGCCGGCCAGCGCTGCCGCAACGATGGTCTCGAACCCGCCTGTCGCCTCCACCGCAATCAGCGTTGGCGAACAAGCCGCAAGACGCGTAACCAACTCTTCCAAGCCTTTGCCGTCGCGCGCGACGGCAAAGGCTTCTCCATTTGGACGTACATGCACGTCCAGCCGGTCCTTTGACACATCAATGCCAACATAGATCGCGTCCATCTGCACCCCTCCTTGCGCAACCGGGCTCGCCAGGCGGCCCTCGCGACTGTTCGGGTTCGATGGAACAACGGACGGGGCGCCGCGCTGAGGCACGGGCTTCGCGGCCCTTGGATGAAGCGGTCTCCCGTCCGTTACCGCGCCGGCTATCTTAGCCGATCCGGCACGATCTGACTTACAAGGATGAGGCTGACCGGCAGCTTTGCCTGTCGAAATTGTTGCCACGTACTCCGTCCTCATCCTGAGGGCCCGCCGGAGGCGGGCGTCTCGAAGGATGGCTACGGGCGAGCTTCCCGCCTGGTTCTTACGGGGAGAGGTGAAGCGACCTCTGCACGGCTCTTAGTGCTTCCAGTTGCAGATGCCGCCGGAACGACACGGCCATGTCTGGATACGGGTGTCCATCGCCTGCGCGTCCAGCGGATTGCCGTGGCGATGCGCGAGCTTGGTGCGGGCTGCGCCACGCGGCTGTGCGCTCTTTCCTTGCGCGACCTTCGGCTCCGACACGCGCACGCGTTCGGCCGCAACCTTCTTCGGCACGTCGACCGGTTCGGCTCGAGCTTGCGCTTCGTTGCCGCCCTTCGCCTCCAGCGCAACGGGGGCGAACTGCGTCTCCGGCCCGAGCCGCTTCGGCGACAGGACAGCCTTGGAGAGATCGAGGCCGAGATATTCGTCAGGCTTGTAGTCGTCAGCGCGCGCGATGCCGCCCACTGCAAATACGAGGGCAATGGCAATCGCAAAAGGAACGCTTTTCAGGACCACGGACGCCTCCTGAAATTGAAGATTAAAGGAGTTCTCTACCTGTATTTAGGAGGCGCCGCGTGCAATTCCAGCGGTCAGTTCCCGCCGTGGTTAAGAAGTTTTGCGGTGTCAAGCGACCTTTCGCGTCGCACTTGTCCCATCCAGGAACCCCATCAGCCGGCTGCGGATGATTTGTTCCGCCTCGCTCATGATGCGATCGACAAGTTCCTTGCAGGTGGGAATGTCGTGGATGAGGCCAGCGACCATGCCGCAGCTCCAGGCGCCGGCATCCATCTGCCCGTCGAGCATGACCTTCGGATAGACGCCCGCGACCTGGTCATGGATGTCGTCGATCGTCAGCTTGTCGCCCTTGGCGTGCTCGATCTCGAGCAGGCGATCGACATTGGCGTTCTTCAGCACGCGCTCGGTGTTGCGCAGGGCCCGCATGATCAGGCGGGTGTCGAGCTCGGTCGCGGCGACCAGAGCATTTTTCACGTTCTGATGGACGGGTGCTTCCTTCGTGGCGATGAAACGCGTGCCCATGTTCATGCCGGCCGCGCCCAGCGACAGCGCTGCGACGAGGCTGCGCCCGTCGGCCATGCCGCCGGAGGCCACGAACGGGATCTTCAATTCCTCCGCCGCACGCGGCAGCAGGATCATGTTGGGAATGTCGTCCTCGCCGGGATGACCGCCGCACTCGAAGCCGTCGACGCTGACGGCATCGCAGCCGATCCGCTCGGCCTTCAGCGAATGACGCACCGAGGTGCATTTGTGGATCACCTTGATGCCGGCGGCCTTCAGCGCCGGCATGTATTGTTCGGGGCTGCGTCCCGCGGTCTCCACGGCCTTGACGCCGCCCTCGACGATGGCTGCGATGTATTCCGGATAAGGCGGTGCCGAGAAGGTCGGCAGGAAGGTGAGGTTCACACCGAACGGCTTGTCGGTGATGTCGCGGCAACGCGCGATCTCCTTGGCGAGCAGCTCCGGCGTCTTCTGCGTCAGGCCGGTGATGATGCCGAGCCCGCCGGCATTGGAGACGGCGGCGGCAAGCTCGGCAAAGCCGACGAAATGCATGCCGCCCTGGATGATGGGATGCTCGATGCCGAACAGTTCGGTGATCGCGGTCTTCACTTAGTTCTCCTCCCGGAATTTTGCTGATGTTGGGATCAGTCTAGCCGTAGTCTCGTGCCGCGGTCACCATTTCTCGCCGAAGGGGCGAATCTCCATCTCGAAGGTCCAGGCACTCTTCGGCTGCTGATAGAGCTGCCAATAGGAATCCGCCACCGCCGCCGGCGGCATCAGCAGATCGGGATTATCCAGCGCATTCGGCCCGAGCGACTCGAGCCGGCGCTGCCGCACCCATTCGGTGTCGACGCCGGAATCGATGATGAGATGGGCGACGTGGATGTTCTTCGGCCCGAGCTCGCGCGCTATCGCCTGCGCCACCGCGCGCAGTCCGAACTTGGCGCTGGCAAAGGCCGCAAAACCGCTGCCGCCGCGCAAGGACGCCGTCGCGCCGGTGAAGAAGATCTTGCCGCCGCCGCGCGGCAGCATCAGCCGCGCCGCCTCGCGCCCGGCCAGGAAGCCGGAGTAGCAGGCCATCTCCCAGACCTTGCGGAATACGCGCTCGGTGGTGTCGAGGATCGGGAAATTGACGTTGGCGCCGACGTTGAAGATGCAGACCTCGAGCGGCGCGTGCTTGTCGGCGTCGTTGAGGAAGGAGATGACCTCCTCCTCCTTCCGCGCGTCCAGCGACCGCGCATGAATCTCGCCGCCGGCCGCTTCGATGTCCGTCACCAGCGGTGCGAGCTTGTCGCCGTTGCGGCGGCCCGCATAGATCGAAAAGCCTTCGGCAGCGAATTTCTTGGCAATCTCCGAGCCGATGAAATCGCCGGCCCCGATCACGGCCGCAGTCGCGTTTCGCTTGGGCAAGGTCGCCTCCTCCGATGAGAGCTGATTGAATTGGAGGCTATAGTTCTAAAATAGAACTGTCAAATTCGTCGATCGAATGCTAGGCTGAGATAGAAATACCTCTGATCATTCAAGTCAGTTCCTTTTTCAGACTTATGGCAAGGCCGGAGATCGGATCATGAAGTGGGATACGCTCGACGAGGAGCCCTGCTCGCTCTCCCGCACCGTCGCCGTGGTCGGCGACCGCTGGACGCTCTTGATCCTGCGCGAATGTTTTCTGCGCGTGCGTCGCTTCGAGGCGTTTCAGTCTTCGCTCCAGATCACGCGGCATCTTCTCTCGGAGCGTCTGAAGAAGCTGGTCCGCTTCGGCATCCTGCGTCGCGTCCCCTATTCCGAGGCGCCGAAGCGCTACGAATACATCCTCACGCAGAAGGGGCTCGACCTCTACCCGATCATCATGGCGATGGTGCACTGGGGCGACACCCACATGGGCGACGAGCGCGGCCGCCCGCTGCTGCACGAGCACAAGCATTGCGGCAAGCTGTTCGATCCCGTGATGGTGTGCTCGGAATGCGGCGAGCCGCTGCATGCCAAGCAGGTGCACGTGCATGCGGGACCGGGACGGCGAGGCGCTGACGCTGCCTAATCGTCAATGCATTGCGCAAAAAAGAAGCGCGGCTCCAAGTGCCGCGCCTCACTCATGACCCGTGCCTGACACCTCTAAGCGAAGGGGACGCCGTAATAGGAGTTGATGCCGCGCATGGCGGCGTCGTCGCCCCAATTCCAATCGCTGCGCTCAGCGTATTTCGGCGCACCTTCGAGCGACTTGGCGGTGATGCCGGTGACATAGCCGCCGAGCTCGGTGTCATATTTCAGCGACTGCCAGGGCAAGGGATAGTGATCGTTGCCGAGGCCCAGGAAACCGCCGAAGCCGAGCACGGCGTAAGATACCTTGCCGCTGACCTTGTCGATCATCACGCGTTCGATCGAACCGATCTTGTTGCGATCGACGCCATAGACCGATGTTCCCTCGACCTTGTCGCTGCCGATCAATCGACCCATCTCGCCGCGGTCCAGTTCGCCTTGATTCAACATTTCGATTCTCCACTCAGCCAGTGTGTGAAGGACCAACCGGACGCGATGGCGATCGTTCCTAGCAACACGTGCTGCGCGAATTGGCCTCAGGCCTAACTTGCCGCTGCGCCGGTATCGCGTGGCGAGAGGAAGTCGTACATCGCGGCAGCCGTCTGGAGTTGCTCGATACGCGCAGCGACGGCATCACGCTCGCTACCATCCGGCAAGCCCGCCAGCTCGTGCTCGAGCCGCAGCCTCTGCGCGTTGAGACGTTGTTCGAAAGTATGTGGCTCAGATCGTCTTCGCATTGTCCGTCCTCGGTGGCTGCAGGCCCGGGCTGTTGGCCCAGCGCTCGACTTGCTCGATCACCTTCTGATGGCTCGGACGCATCGGTTTTTGCGCCTCAAGCTCTTCGGAAAGCTTGCGGGGTAACCTGACTTCTTCCGTCATGGCCTATCTCCCTTTCCAAGAGAATGCGCCACCAGGCGAGTCGTTTCAATATTAACTTATTGATTTTGTTGAATTATTTTACTCATTTGGCGATCTTTCCGACTCTTGTGGAACCCAAGCCAAGGTCATCCGTTGAGTAAATTACTCAACCTGCACATTTTGCGTGATCGACCATGAACGACCTTCGCGCCGAGCGCCTTCAGGTCATGCTCTCGCCGGAAGAACTGGCCGCCGTTGATGATTTCCGGTTCAAACATCGCATGCCGACCAGAGCGGCAGCAGTCCGTGAACTGCTGAAGTTCGGCTTGGCCGCCGTGGGCGTCGATGCCGCGGCCGGCGTGAAGTCGAGCAATTTCGGTGTGTTCGGCCGCGGCCCTGAGGGACACACCGAGGGCGGCACCGAAGACTGATCCCCTCCTCCAAAACAAAACGGCCCCGGCACGGTGGGTGCCGGAGCCGCTCTTGGAGATTACTTCCGGAGCACCGGGGGCATGTCGCCGGAAGCAATCTGTCGACTCCTCCTGCGCGGATTCGTTCCTCGCGCCGTTTCGTTGAGCATGATCTGTTCGGAAAACCGCTTCACACTTTGCGCGCACGCGGCCCTTCGGGTCCGGATCATGCTTTAGCCACTCGGCGCCGCGCCGGAATCATCCGGCGTCATGCCGGAGCCCGGCGTCTTGCTGTCGTCGTTGAGTTTGGGATCGCGCGTCGCCTCTCGCGACGGCGAGCCCTTCTGGTCCGTCTGGTGCACGGTCTGCGCGCGCTGCTTGTCGCGCGGCTGATCTTCCGCACGCTTGTCCTTGACGATGCCGTGGTCGGAATGTGCCATGATGTCCTCTCGCGTCTCCGATGCCTCGGAGCGCTTACGCTCCGGTGCGTCGAATGTTCCGAACGTGCGAGAACCGTGCGACGCTAACTATGCGCCGCATGCACCGCCACGGATGCGTTTTCCTGATGCACCTGCCGGACCGTCGTCACCGTCGCGAACGCGACCGAGACGCCGAAGGCGAGGATGAGTGAGAAAAGTGCCAGACGTGGAGCCATCGCAAAACCTCCTTCTGGAATGGGTAAATCAACGCGATCGACTATTCCCGGATGATCGTTGATTGGTGCCGCTCATTCCGTGAGCGGTCTCACACGCGGATTCACAAAAAAGGGAGCGGTCAAACGCCCCGGCTGCGCCGGATGCCGACCTTCACGGGCGGGACTTCGCCGTCGAGCCAGTCCTGCTCCTTCGCCAGGGCCGTCCAGGCATCCGCCATCCGCGAATAGCGATTATAGGCGGGTCGCCCTTCCGAGCGCTCGGCCAATTGCAGGCAGTTCTCGGCGTTGTCCCTGAAGATGTCAGACTGTTTCATCGATAAGACGTGGGCACGGAACCCCTGCCCCGCAACCGCCCTTACAGGATCGTAACCTCCGCGGAACTTTGCACGCTGCGGGTCATTGGATATCCATGCGTATATTGGTCGCGATCGTCCTAGCCTTCATCAGCACCGCGGCGCTTGCCGACAGCACCGGCGAGCAAATCCGCAGCGATCGCGCGCCCGACGCCACGGACGTCATCAGCGGCCTCTACGCCTTCAGCCGCTTCCAGCAGGGCCTGCTGGAGAGCACCGATCTGAAGGGCAATGCCGAGGTCAAGAATCTTGCCGCCCTTCGCGCCGAAGAAGCGGCCAAGCGCGACAAGGCGCTGAAGCAAATTCAGGACGCCATCGGCACCGAGCCGCGCGTGAGCAAGACGACGTCAGCCGGCCTCAGCCTCGCCAAGCCCGATGACGCCGAGGGGCCCGCTTATGTCAGAACTTTCTATGCAGCCCAGATTCCCGAGTACGAATCCACGATCACCCTGCTCGAAAATTATCTGAAGACGCCCGACAATCCCGGGCTCGCCGCGTTCGCGCGCGAGCACCTGCCAGTGTTGCGCGCGCAGTTGAAGGACGCCGAGCGCACCATGGCCGACAAGTAGCGGCCCTCCTTGTCCTCCGAGTGATTCTGCCGCTCGATCGGGCGGACGGCGCGTCCGGGCCGGCAGCGGCCTTGGCATCCTTGCCGCCCCGCCGGAAGTTTCAAGATCGGAACATCCCCCCACGCCCCCTCCTAAGGGCTGAGACATTTTAGGTAATCGGATGGAACTCTCGTCAATCTTCGTCGTTAGTTTGGCCGGGCTGAGCACGGCAGGTTCCAATTCCTAGCGTCGCAACCTTGGCGCTTGATTTCGAATTTGGCTGACGCTCTATTTTGACCAGATGCGTCACGCCAAAGATTCGGCCGGCGCCTGCGGGGGAATTAGTATGAGCGACCTCGATTCCGGAACAGCATCACGCTCCGGTCGTCGCGTCCCAAAACCCAAACCCAACGGTATCTCGGAGCCGGATTCCCGGTCGGAATTGCTGCTCGCGCTACAGGCCATGCGCAGCGGCGATTTTTCGGTGCGGATGAGCGGCGAATATCTCGGCATCGACGGCAAGATTGCCGATACTTTTAACGAAATCATCGCGGCCAACCAGCGCATGGCGCAGCAGCTCGAGCTGGTCGGCCAGGTCGTGGGCCGCGAGGGCAAGACCCGCCAGCGCGTGAAGTTCGGCCTCGCCTCGGGCTCCTGGGCCGACATGGAAGGCTCGGTCAATACGCTGATCGACGATCTGCTGTGGCCGACGCGCGAGGTCACCCGTGCGGTCGCGGCCGTGGCGCAGGGCGACCTGCTGCAAACCGTCAAGCTCGACGTGGAGGGCCGCCCGCTGCGCGGCGAATTCCTGCAATCGGCGACCATCGTCAACACGATGATCAAGCAGCTCGGCGTCTTCACCTCCGAGGTGACGCGCGTGGCGCGCGAGGTCGGCACCGAGGGCAAGCTCGGCGGCCAGGCCCAGGTGCCGGAGGTGACCGGCGTCTGGAAGGACCTGACCGAGAGCGTCAACTCGATGGCGAACAACCTGACCAACCAGGTTCGCAACATCGCCGAGGTGACGATCGCGGTCGCCAACGGCGACTTGTCCAAGAAGATCACGGTCGACGTCCGCGGCGAGATCCTGCAGCTCAAGGAAGCCATCAACACGATGGTGGACCAGTTGCGCTCCTTCGCCTCTGAAGTGACGCGCGTCGCCCGCGAGGTCGGCACCGACGGCAAGCTCGGCGGCCAGGCCATCGTGCCCGGCGTCGCCGGCACCTGGAAGGACCTGACCGACTCCGTCAACGCAATGTGCGGCAACCTCACCGCACAGGTGCGTAACATCGCCAACGTGACCACCGCCGTGGCGCGCGGCGACTTGTCCCGCAAGATCACGGTGGACGTGCGCGGCGAAATCCTGGAGCTGAAGGACACCATCAACACCATGGTGGACCAGCTCAACTCCTTCGCCTCCGAAGTGACGCGCGTCGCGCGCGAGGTCGGCACCGAAGGCAAGCTCGGCGGCCAGGCCCAGGTGCCCGGCGTGGCCGGCACCTGGAAGGACCTCACCGACAACGTCAACTTCATGGCGTCGAACCTGACCGCCCAGGTCCGCAACATCGCCGACGTCGCGACCGCCATCGCCGGCGGCGACTTGTCCAAGAAGATCACCGTGAACGTGTCGGGCGAAATCCTTCAGCTGAAGGAAACGCTCAACACCATGGTCGACCAGCTCAATGCCTTCGCCGGCGAAGTCACGCGCGTCGCGCGCGAGGTCGGCACCGAAGGACGGCTCGGCGGCCAGGCCAACGTGCTGGGCGTCGCCGGCACCTGGAAGGACCTCACCGAAAGCGTCAACTCGATGGCTTCGAACCTGACCGCACAGGTTCGCAACATCGCCGAGGTGACGACGGCGGTCGCCGGCGGCGACCTGTCGAAGAAGATCACCGTGGACGTCCGTGGCGAAATCCTCGAGCTGAAGGACACCATCAACACCATGGTGGACCAGCTCAACGCCTTCGCCGGCGAAGTCACGCGCGTCGCGCGCGAGGTCGGCACCGAAGGCAAGCTCGGCGGCCAGGCCGTCGTGCGCGGCGTCGGCGGCACCTGGAAGGACCTGACCGACTCCGTCAACTCGATGGCGTCGAACCTGACCGGCCAGGTCCGCAACATCGCCGAAGTCGCGACCGCAGTCGCCAAGGGCGACTTGTCCAAGAAGATCACCGTGAACGTCTCGGGCGAGATCCTTCAGCTGAAGGAAACGCTCAACACCATGGTGGACCAGCTCAACGCCTTCGCCGGCGAAGTGACCCGCGTCGCGCGCGAGGTCGGCACCGACGGCAAGCTCGGCGGCCAGGCCGACGTGCCCGGCGTCGCCGGCACCTGGAAGGATTTGACCGACTCCGTCAACTCGATGGCGGGCAACCTCACCGCACAGGTCCGCAACATCGCCGAGGTCGCGACCGCGATCGCCGGCGGCGACCTCTCGCGCAAGATCACGGTGGACGTGCGCGGCGAGATCCTTCAGCTGAAGGACACGCTGAACACGATGGTCGACCAGCTCAACCGCTTCGCGGGCGAGGTGACGCGCGTGGCGCGCGAGGTCGGCACCGAGGGCCGGCTCGGCGGCCAGGCCAACGTGCCCGGCGTCGCCGGCACCTGGAAGGATTTGACCGACTCCGTCAACTCGATGGCCGGCAACCTCACCGCCCAGGTCCGCAACATCGCCGAGGTGACCACCGCCGTGGCGCGCGGTGACTTGTCCCGCAAGATCACCGTGGACGTGAAGGGCGAAATCCTCGAGCTCAAGAACACCATCAACACCATGGTGGACCAGCTCAACGCCTTCGCCGGCGAAGTCACCCGCGTCGCGCGCGAAGTCGGCACCGAAGGCAAGCTCGGCGGTCAGGCCGAGGTGTCCGGCGTCGCCGGCACCTGGAAGGACCTCACCGACAACGTCAACTTCATGGCCTCGAACCTGACGGCCCAGGTCCGCAACATCGCCGAGGTCGCAACCGCGATCGCCGGCGGCGACTTGTCGAAGAAGATCACGGTGGACGTGCGCGGCGAGATCCTGCTGCTCAAGGACACCCTCAACACCATGGTCGAGCAGCTCCGCTCCTTCGCCGCCGAAGTGACGCGCGTGGCGCGCGAAGTGGGCACCGAAGGCCGGCTCGGCGGTCAGGCCGTCGTGCCCGGCGTCGGCGGCACCTGGAAGGACCTCACCGACAACGTCAACCTGCTGGCTGCGAACCTCACCACGCAGGTCCGCAACATCGCCGAAGTGACGACCGCCGTGGCCCGCGGCGACTTGTCCCGCAAGATCACCGTCGACGTGAAGGGCGAAATCCTCGAGCTGAAGAACACCATCAACACCATGGTGGACCAGCTCAACGCGTTCGCCGGCGAAGTGACGCGCGTGGCGCGCGAAGTCGGCACCGAAGGCGAGCTCGGCGGTCAGGCCCAGGTGCCCGGTGTGGCCGGCACCTGGAAGGACCTCACCGACACCGTCAACTTCATGGCGGCGAACCTCACCGAGCAGGTCCGCGGCATCGTCAAGGTGGTGACCGCGGTCGCCAACGGCGACCTCAAGCAGAACCTCACCGTGAAATCGAAGGGCGAAGTCGCAGCGCTCGCCGACACCATCAACAACATGACCGAGACGCTCGCGACCTTCGCCGACCAGGTGACGTCGGTGGCGCGCGAGGTCGGCGTCGAAGGACGGCTGGGCGGTCAGGCCGACGTGCCCGGCGCGGCCGGCACCTGGAAGGACCTCACCGGCAACGTCAACCTGCTCGCGGCCAACCTCACCTCGCAGGTGCGCGCGATCGCCGAAGTGGCGACCGCAGTGACCAAGGGCGATTTGACGCCGTCGATCCAGGTTGACGCCCGCGGCGAACTCGCCGAGCTGAAAGACAACATCAACACGATGATCACGAATCTCCGTCTCACGACGGACGTGAACACCGAGCAGGACTGGCTGAAGACCAACCTCGCCAAATTCACCAACATGCTACAGGGCCAGCGCGATCTCACGACCGTCGGCCGGCTGCTGCTGACCGAGCTGTCGCCGCTGGTCAACGCGCATACCGGCGTGATCTACCAGGTCGAGAACGAGGACAATCCGCAGCTCCTGCTGCTCGCCTCCTATGCCGGCGACGGCGTCTACCCCTATCAGCGCGTGCTGCAATTCGGCGACGGCCTGATCGGCCAGTGCGCGCTCGACAGGCGCCCGCGCGTGGTTGCCGATATTCCCGCCGACGTCGTGCCGATCAACTCGGCGCTGCTGCGCGTCGCACCGAAAAACCTCGTGGTGCTGCCGGTGCTGTTCGAGGGCCAGGTCAAGGCGGTGATCGAGCTCGCCTCGCTCACCTCGTTCACGACCTCGCAGATGACCTTCCTGGAGCAGCTCACCGATTCCATCGGCATCGTGCTCAATTCGATCGAAGCGACGATGCAGACCGAAGGCCTGCTGAAGCAGTCGCAGCAGCTGGCCGGCGAGCTCCAGACCCAACAGCGCGAATTGCAGCAGACCAACGACCAGCTCGAGCAGAAGGCGCAGCAGCTCGCCGAACGTAACGTCGAGGTCGAGCGCAAGAACCAGGAGATCGAGCAGGCCCGCCGCGCGCTCGAGGAAAAGGCGACCGAGCTCGCGCTGACGTCGAAGTACAAGTCGGAATTCCTGGCCAATATGAGCCACGAGCTGCGGACGCCGCTGAACTCGATCCTGATTCTCGGCCAGCAGCTCACCGACAATCCGGACGGCAATCTTTCCGCCAAGCAGGTCGAGTTCGCCCGCACCATTCACGGCGCCGGCACCGACCTCCTCAACCTCATCAGCGACATTCTCGATCTCTCCAAGATCGAGTCCGGCACGGTGACGGTCGAGGCCGAGGAGATCCTCACCGCGAACCTGCTCGAGACGGTCGGGCGGCCGTTCCGGCATGAGGCGGAGAACCGCAATCTGTCGTTCCAGATCGACGTCGATCCGAACCTCGCACGCAGCATCGTCACCGACTCCAAACGCTTGCAGCAGGTGCTGAAGAACCTGCTCTCCAACGCGTTCAAGTTCACCGGTGAAGGCGAAGTGCGGCTCAAGGTCGCCGGCGCGCTCGGCGGCTGGGGCACGGATCATCCGGTGCTGAACTCCGCGCCGGCCGTCATCGCCTTCGAGGTCTCCGATACCGGCATCGGTATTCCCCTGGAGAAGCAGAAGCTGATCTTCGAGGCGTTTCAGCAGGCCGACGCCGGCACCA
Source organism: Bradyrhizobium sp. CCGUVB14 (assembly GCF_024199935.1). NCBI lineage: Bacteria > Pseudomonadati > Pseudomonadota > Alphaproteobacteria > Hyphomicrobiales > Nitrobacteraceae > Bradyrhizobium > Bradyrhizobium sp. CCGUVB14. The sequence continues at coordinate 3,034,541 of NZ_JANADS010000001.1, read as the reverse complement.
GCCGCAAATACGGCGGCACCGGCCTTGGCCTTGCCATCAGCCGCGAGCTCGCGAGCCTGCTCGGCGGCGAAATCCACCTGCGCAGCGCCCCCGGCAAGGGCTCGACCTTCACGCTGTATCTGCCGCTGAAATATTCCGGCCCGACGCTGGCGCCGCGTGCCGCGCCGGCGCCGCAACAATACAACCAGCCGCCGGCACTGCAGCCCGCTGTCCCCGAGCAGCAGCGCGTCATCGAGCAGCTGCCCGACGACCGGCTCAATCTCGAACCCGGCGACAGCATCCTGCTGGTCGTCGAGGACGATCCGCACTATGCCCGCATCCTGGTCGACCTCGCGCGTGACAAGGGTTTCAAGGTCCTGGTCGCCGCGCGCGGCGCGGAGGCGCTCGAACTCGCAAAACAGTACCAGCCGCGCGCCGTGTCGCTCGACGTGTTCCTGCCCGACATGCTCGGCTGGACGGTGCTGAGCCAGCTCAAGCACAACCCGCTGACGCGTCACATTCCGGTACAGATCATCACGCTCGACGAGGACCGGCAGCATGCGCTGGCCCGCGGCGCCTTCTCCTTCGTCAACAAGCCGACCACGACCGAGGGCGTTTCCGCCGCGCTGACCCAGATCAAGGAATATGCGCAGCCACGACGCAAGCGGCTCCTGATCGTCGAGGACAACGAGGCCGAGCAGCTGTCGATCCGCGAGCTGCTGCATCACGACGACATCGAGATCGTGACCACCGACACCGGCGCAGGTGCGCTCTCGACGCTGCGCGAGGCGCCCTGCGACTGCGTGGTGCTCGACCTCCGGCTGCCCGACATGAGCGGCTTCGAGGTGCTGGAGCAGATCCGCCGCGACGACACGCTATCGAATGTTCCCGTGGTGGTGTTCACCGGCCGCGAACTCTCGGCCGAAGAGGATGCGGAACTTCACACCATGGCGCGCAGCATCGTGGTCAAGGGCGTGGAATCGCCCGAACGCCTGCTCGACGAGACCGCGCTGTTCCTGCATCGCGTGATCACGGAACTGCCGGTCGAGAAACAGCGCATGCTGGAGAAGCTGAACAGTTCCGACGAGGATCTGATCGGCAAGACTGCGCTGCTCGTCGACGACGACGCCCGCAACATCTTCGCACTGTCGAGCGTGCTGGAACGGCGCGGCATGAAGGTGCTGACGGCGACCACGGGCCGAGAGGCGGTGACGCTGGTCGAATCCAATCCGGAAATCGCCATCGTGCTGATGGACATCATGATGCCGCAGATGGATGGCTACCAGACCATCGGCGTGATCCGGGAGAACCCGGCCTTCCTCCGCCTGCCGATCATCGCGCTGACGGCGAAGGCGATGAAGGGCGACCGCGAAAAATGCCTGGAAGCCGGCGCGTCCGACTACCTCGCCAAACCCGTCAACACCGATCAATTGCTGCTTGCGATCCGCATGTGGCTGCACCGCTGAGCTGGATCCGAGAATGGACCACGAAAAGGTCAATATCCTCCTCGTCGACGACCAGCCGGCCAAGCTGCTCGCCTATGAGGTGATCTTGAAGGAACTCGGCGAGAACCTCGTGATCGCCTCATCCGGCCGCGACGCGCTGGAGGTTCTGCTCAAGACCGAGATCGCGGTGATCCTGGTCGACGTCTGCATGCCCGAGCTCGACGGCTTCGAACTCGCCGCGATGATCCGCGAGCATCCGCGTTTCCAGAAGACCGCGATGATCTTCATCTCGGCAATCCAGGTCAGCGACATCGACCGGTTGCGCGGCTACGAGATGGGCGCGGTCGACTACGTGCCGGTCCCCGTCGTGCCGGAAGTGCTGCGGGCCAAGGTCAAGGTCTTTGCCGAGCTCTATCGCAAGACACGCGAGCTCGAACGGCTGAACCAGGATCTCGAGGATCGCGTCCGCGCCCGCACGGCCGAGCTCGAGAATTCCACCGCAAAGCTGCGCGAGAGCGAAGAGCGGCGCAGCATGGCGATTGCCGCCGGCAAGATGGGATCCTGGGACTGGGATTGGGTCAATGGCGACTGGATGTGGGACGAAGGCCAGTACCGCATTTTCGGCGTGACGCCGGAGACCTTCAACGTCACCTCGGCCAACATCCAGGCGCTGCTGCACCCCGATGACGTCGACCAGTTCGGCCAGGCGATTGCCGCGTTCAATACCGGTGCGCACGCCTATGAAGGAGAGTTTCGCGTCTGCAGGCCCGATGGCGAGGTGCGCTGGTGCGTCGGCACGGCGGCCGCAACGGTGGATCCGGGCGGCCGCGTGGTGCGGGTGAGCGGCGTCACGGTCGATATCACCGAACGCAAGCGCGCCGAGGAACGGCAGAACCTGCTGGCGCGCGAAGTCGATCACCGCGCCAAGAATGCGCTGGCGCTGGCACAGTCGATCGTGCGCCTCACCCGTGCCGACGAGGTCAAGGCTTACGTCCATGCCGTCGAGGGGCGCATCAATGCGCTCGCGCGCGTGCACACCATCCTGTCGCTGTCGAGCTGGCAGGGCGCCGAGCTCTCCAAGCTGATCGAGGAGGAGCTTGCGCCCTACTCGCTCGGCGGACAGATCGAGCTCGCGGGTCCCGAGGTGCAGTTACTGCCGGCGACAGCGCAGACGCTGGCGCTTGCGCTGCACGAGCTCTTCACCAATTCGGCGAAATATGGCGCGCTCTCCACCCGGTCGGGGCGGCTCGCGATCGGCTGGCAGGTCGAGAACGATCTTCTCATCCTGACCTGGGAGGAGACCGGAGGGCCGCTGGTCAGGACGCCGAAGTCGCGAGGCTTCGGCACGAGAAGCCTGCTGGCCAGTGTCGAATCCCAGCTCGGCGGACAGGCTCAGTTCGACTGGCGTTCGGAGGGCCTGTTGTGCCGCCTCAATGTGCCGTTGATACGCAAGAGCGCGGCAACATCGGCAACGCAGGACAAGTTCGAGGCCAGCACCTCCCCCGCACTTCAGCGCGCGTCGGGTTAGCGCGACGCAGCGACCTTCAGCCGTAACATCGGCTGAGGTTCATCGGCGACACGCCCCTCGAGCCAGGCCTCCGTTTGCGCGAGATCGCGCAACGCCGTCGCGTAGCGGCGGGCTGCGCTGCGCTCTGCACCGCGCGGCAGCTTGCGCGCCTTGCGCAACATGTCGGCCGCTGCGTTACGGTAGGCCAGCGAGCGATAAAGAAAGACCACCTTACCCATAGCGAATGTTCCCGTGTTGATGCCGTTCATCCTGGCAAGATCGGCATGAACGTCGGATGAAGCGGGGGATGACAATTCCTTCATGCAAAATGGAACCCGCGACGACGACGCGCGTTGGCGTGCCAGATCGATCGGCAGTTCCATGCGCACAAAAAAGTCGCCAAACAGGTCGCCAAATAGATCGCCAAGCCTGATCTCTCCCACCGGCATCATCAAGCTGATGACACACGCGATGATGGGCGCGGCACTCGGCCTGGTCTTCACACTTGCACTGATCCTGGCCAATCCCGCGGTCGCAGAATTGCTGAATCACGGCGGCCATGCGGCAGCCTTCGTCTTTGTCGGCACGATGGTGACGACGTTTGCCATCGGTGCGGCGCTGACGGGCGTCGTGTTCATCCTCAACGAGGACAAGGAATCTTGAAGCGCGCGTGAAGCGCAATGCGCTCTTTGGTTCGGAACTCCCTCGGCAATGAGCGGTTGGCTCTGCCTGCGTCAATTCAACTCAGGGAGTTCCCGCGCATGAACACGACCAAGCTCACTCTCGCCGTGATGTTGGCAACCGGCCTCGCTGCCGCGCCCTTCGCCGCGCAGGCCAAGTCGCACAAGGCGAAGCATGAATCATCGACCTCGTCGTCGCAGACGACAGGCGCCAACATGAAGAAGACCGTACCTGCCGACGCGTCAGGCCAAGGCGGTGCTGGCCCTGGCAGCGATCAGGGTGGCAGCATGACCAAGCCCCAGAACGGAATGAGCAAGTAAGCGCGGGCTCAATATAATGCGAAGCCCCGCGGCGACGCGGGGCTTTTCGTTGCTTTCGCCATGCCGGTCTAGATCGGCAGTCGAGGCACATGGCCAGCGAGCTCAGCGCCACATCGTCGGCGCGCGGGTCAGCACGTTCCGGCCGGCGCGCTTCAAATCGTCGACCGAACATTGCCCCGACCGAGCAAGATCACCCAGTCGTGCGGCAATTCGTTCGCGCATCGCCATTTCGGACGGCGCAAGGTCGGCACAGACTTCATCGAGCACCGCCCTCAGCAGGGCGGCCATTTCGGCTTCCAGCACGGACGAGCTCCGGCATGTCGCGTTGCGCGACCGCTTTAGCTGCGTCGAATGTCAGTGATGTTAAGGTGGCCGCCTGTGGGAGCTGTCTTCACGAGGTGGTCGAGCCGCGCCCGCTTGCGCGTGATCAGGAGCTGGGCCGCGGCATCGTCGAGGCCCTCGCGCTGCAATTGCCGGATCGCGGAGCCCAATTCGAGGATCTCGGCGCGGAGTTTCAGAATCCGGTAGGCGTCCGGGTCTTCTTCCACCGCCAGCCTCCATCCGCCACCGACGTGGCATGTCTCAACGGCGCGCGGCCCTGCTCTCGCTCTTCTGCGCACGAAGACGCACCCGGTCGCGGATGTCGGGCAACACCCCGCCACCGCCGGCGGCCTTCCATTCGCCGATCAGCAGATTGATTTTCCGGCGCAGCTCCATCTGCGTCAGAGCCCGCTCGGTGCAGTCGCGATCGCGATTGACGAGATCGCGCACGGACGCCTCGACGTCGGCCATCTCCAGCCTCAAGGCGCTGATTTTGCGTCGAATTTCATTAATTCTGTTGTCCATGGCTTGTTAGAACAAAATAAGAACATATAGTCAAGTCACGAATTCAGAGTGGAGAGCAGAGATGCAGGTTCAGGGTAAATACGACGCCAAGGCTTTTCTCATGGAGCAGATGACCCGGGCGCAAGGGCTGCGGCTGAAGCGGCTGAGCGAAGAGGCCTACCAGCCCGCGCAATACGATCGCGGCCTGTCCTCGGCCGAAGCCGCACGCCGCATCCAGGTGCTTGAAGCGGAGATCGAGCTCGCGAACTCCTTCTGAGGCCCGCGGCCGGCGCCTTTGGAACGTTGCGTCAGCCCTCCTGTTCTCTTCCGAGGCCAAGGGAGAGAGTTGATGGCACGCAAGGCAAAGAAACGCCGCTACTCACGCAGTGCCGGCAGTGATGTCGAACGAGAGATGCGGCGCTACAAGAAGGGGACCGCGAAGAGCGGACCCGGCGGCCGCGGCGGTCGCGTGAAGAGCCGCAAGCAGGCGATCGCAATCGGCCTGTCGGAGGCACGCGCAAAGGGCAAGAAGGTGCCGAAGAAGGCATCCAAGAAAACGTCAAAGAAAACGTCAAAGAAGAAGACGGCCAAGAAGAGCTCGAAGCGGAAATCCGCCAAGCGCTGACGCCGCCCGGCGTCAGATCATGCTGCCGGGCATGAAGCAGCGAATCGAAACGCCGAACGCTGTTTTGACCGGCCAGACCATGGTGCGGCCTGCGCGGTTCGGCTCGGTAATTACGGCTTCGTCGGGGACCTCGACCCACTCCCCGTCAAGACGAACCCGGTAATGTCCATTGTGCGAGTCCCAGTCGGGATCGGCGACGGCAACGCCGTCCGCGTCCGAACAGCATGGACCGAGATGGCTGCGCAGGCTGTCGAACCAGGGTTTTAGCGGTGAGTCGGTGAAGCGGCCGTCGTCGCGCCCCAGGGCATTTCCGGTCGACAGCACGAGTGGCGCCAGCAGCAGCGCAAGCTTCAGCGAGAGCTTCAATCGATCCATGTCGGCACCGATCAAATGCGGACCACCGGCCGGTTCCATAAAGCTGCCGGACGTCCGAAGTTCCACCCCAGCAATTTGCCTCGGCGCCGTCATTGCCGCCAAGGCACAACACGCGATTCCAAAGTCTGACGAGCGAACGCGGCTTTTTCGGACGAACCCGTCACCAATGCTGCCGTTAACGAGAATGTTATCGGCGGCCTGTGGGTATCTCGAGAGGTATGCACGAAAAAGGCGGCCCGTAGGCCGCCTTTTGAATTTGCCGTTTGGATCCGGAAATCAGGCGAGCGGCACCGCGACGAAGCGGGTCGCCTCAGCGCTCTTCACCTGCAGCAGCACGCTGTTCTTGCCGGACGATTTGGCCTGCGCCAGCTCGGAACGGACGTCACCGACATTGGAGACCGCCTTGCCGCCGACATTGAGGATGACGTCGCCGGTCTGGATGCCGCGCTGCGCTGCCGGTCCCTGCGGGTCGACCTCGGTGACCACGACGCCCTTCTGACCTGCGCCCTGGACCTCGCCGGCCGGTGCCAGGCTGAGGCCGAGGCGCGGCGTGCCGGGAGCCTGCTGCGCCTTGCCGTCACCAGACCTATCGCCTCCTTTGGCCTGCCGCTCGTTCGACAGTTCGCCGAGCGCGAGCGTCACCGTCTTGGTGTCGCCCTTGTGAACGACGTCGAGCTTTACGGACGTGCCCGGCGCCAGCGTGGCGATGGTGCGGGCGAGATCGCGTGAGTCCTTGATCTCGGTCCCGTTGACGGCGGTGATGACGTCGCCCGCCTCGATGCCGGCCTTCGCTGCCGGGCTGCCATCCTGCGGGTTGTCGACGATGGCGCCGCGCGCCGCCTTCAGGCCGAGGCTGTCGGCGATCTCCGCGGTCACCGGCTGCACCTGCACACCGAGCCAGCCACGGGTGACGGCACCCTTGTCCTTGAGCTGCGCGACCACGAGCTTGGCGGTCGAGGACGGAATATCGAAGCCGATGCCGACCGAGCCGCCCGAGGGCGAGAAGATCGCGGTGTTCACGCCGATCACGTTGCCGTTCATGTCGAAGGCCGGACCGCCGGAATTGCCCTTGTTGATCGGCGCATCGATCTGGATGTAGTCGTCATAGGGACCGTTGCCGATGTCGCGGCCGCTGGCCGAGACGATACCGGCCGTCACGGTGCCGCCGAGGCCGAAGGGATTGCCGACCGCGACCACCCAGTCGCCGATCCGCGGCTTCTGGTCGGAGAATTTCACGAACGGGAAGTCCTTCTTGCCGTCGACCTTGATCAGCGCGAGGTCGGTCTTCGGATCGGTGCCGACCACCTTCGCGGTGTAGATCGTGCCATCATCCATCGTCACCTGCACGGACTCGGCGTGGTCGACGACATGGTTGTTGGTCACGGCATAGCCGTCGGCCGAGATAAAGAAGCCGGAGCCCTCGCCCGTGATCACCTGGTGGCGCTGGCGCGGCATGCCATTCATGCCACCCTGGCCGCGGAAGCCGAACTGCCGCTGGAACTGGTCGAACGGAGAATCCTCGTCCTGATCCATCCGGTTCTGCTGCAGCATCGCGCTCTTGTCGTTATCCTGGTCGATCTTCACCCGCACCGAGATAACGGCGGGCTTGACCTTGCTGACGAGGTCGCCGAAGCCCGGCGGCGTCGCGGCGCTCTCAGCGGCCTGCGCCGGCGAAATCAGGGAGTTCACGCCGAACGGCGTCGAAGCCGGAGACGCAGCCAGCACGGCCACGCCAAGCGCGGCCACAGTGCCGAGCAGCGCGAGCCGGCGCGGCCTGAGAATTGTACGGGTGCTTTTGGTGTCGGAATTGACGCGATCGATCATGTCGAAATGTCCATGTTGGGTAAGTCGCCTTGCACCCAACATGGACACCGTCACCTTACGGCGTCCCGTCCACGCGATTAAATCTTGGCAAAGAAAGCGCGGCGGGCGGCCGCAGGCTAAATTTCCTCGCCGCGCACTTGATGCAGCTCAACGCGAGCCCCCCGCGCAGTGAAAAACTGCGCCCATTGGATGATGGCCATCGGAGGCGCACCATGTACAAGGATATTCTCGTCCACATTCCGACCGAGCGCCCGATGCGCGCCCTGATCGACGGCTCGATCTCGCTTGCGGCCAAGCTCAACGCCCACATCGACGCGGTCGCCGTTGGCTATGTCGCGGGCACGGCTGCTTATGCCATGGAGGGTGGTGCTGCCGTGGCAGCCGTGTTCGAGATGGAACGCGAGCGCGCGATGGAACGGGCCGAGGCGGCGCTCGCGGTATTCAAAAGCGGAGCGGCCATCGCCGGGATCTCCTATACCTGCCACCCGCTCGGTGCGATCCCGGTCGATGCAGCTGCCTCCCTCGGCGAAATGGCACGGCTGCATGATCTCAGCATCGTGCTGCAGCCCGATCCGGCGCTGGCGTCGTTCGACAACGACGTGCCGGGCGAAATCCTGTTCCAGGCGGGCGGTCCGGTGTTGTTCCTTCCCCACACCTTCCGCGGGACATTCAGGGCGAAGCGGGTCGGCATCTGCTGGGATGGCAGCCGGCTTGCGAGCCGCGCGATGCGCGACGCAGCGCCATTGCTGGCACGCGCCGAGGAGATCGTGATCATTGCGATCAACGAGTCCGACACCGCTCCCGAGGAGGCTTCCGCGAGCAATCTGGCGAGACATCTGGGCCGGCGCGGCCTGTCGACGCGCACGGACAGCCTTTCGGCCACGCGCGCCAATATCCAGCCGACCATCCTGTCATTGGCGGCGGACGAGAGCCTCGATGTGCTGGTGATGGGCGGCTACGGCCATTCCCGATTGCATGAGCGCTTTCTCGGCGGCGTGACCCGCGCCATGCTGGAAGCCATGACGGTCCCGACGCTGATGTCGCATTAGCGAGGGCGGAACGGACCCACGCTCACGCCGCCGCGGGTCGCTCCCATGCTGCGGCTGCGATGGCGTCGTCTTCGCGTTGCGCATTGCACGCGTCGAAATGCGCCTTCAGCGCGATCTCGGCAAGATATTCGAAATGTTCGGCCTGGCCGAGCAGCTGCCAGTTCTGGAGCGGCCGATAGGCCGCCTGCTGGCGACAGAGGGACGCCAGCGCGCGGTAGCGACGTACGTTCTCCATGAGACCCTCCCTCGCATTCACACGGGCTTATTATCCTGATTTGCGTCACGCCGATGGCGGTTGTGCAAAACATTTTCTGCGTACACAGCCGGCTTAACCTTGGTTAACTCTAGGGAAACCGGACGACGCACATTGGTTCCTATCGGGCGAACCCGAGCCTGAAACTCGTGATGGGTTTAGGCGTAACGGCGGCGTTCGACGTTGATGCCGATCAAATCGAAATAGCGTTCGATCGGTTCGGGCCGGCCGATCAGATAACCCTGCATTTCCTCGCAGGCCTCGCACTCGAGGAAGGCACGCTGCGCCTCCGTCTCCACCCCTTCCGCGACGACCGGTATGTGCAGGGCGTGCGCCAGGCTCAGGACCGCACGAACGATCTCGGCCGACTTCGGCGTCGTCTCGAGATCGGAGATGAAGCTGCGGTCGATCTTGATCTTGTCGAACGGGAACGACTGGAGATAGGACAGCGACGAGTACCCGGTGCCGAAATCATCCATCGCGATACGGATGCCGAGCGCCTTCAGCCGCCGCAGCAGATTGAGCGCGCGGGCGAAATCGCCGATCAGCACGCCCTCGGTGATCTCGACCTCGAGCCGTGTCGGCGCAAGTCCCGTCTCCAACAGGATCCGGTGGATCGACCGTTCGAGGTCGCCTGTCTGGAACTGAACCGGCGACAGATTGACCGCGACCTGCAGCGGCCGCGGCCAGGACGCGGCCTCGCGGCACGCCTCGCGCAAGACCCATTCGCCGATCTGGATGATCAGCCCGTTCTCTTCGGCCAGCGGGATGAACTGGTCCGGCTGCACGATGCCGCGGGTCGGATGATTCCAGCGCAACAGCGCCTCGAAGCCGATGATCTCGCCGTCCATCCGCGCCTGCGGCTGGAAGTAGAGCAGGAGCTCGTTCTGCTCGACGGCCTGCCGCAGATCGTGCAGCAGCAGCCTGCGATCGCGCAGTTCCCGGTCCATCTCGGATTCGAAGAAGCACACCCTGCCCCGGCCCTCGCGCTTGGCGCGATACAGCGCGGAATCGGCATTGGCGAGCAGCGTTGCCGCATCTACGCCGTCATTGGGATAGAGCGCGATACCGACGCTGAGGCCGACATGGGAGAGATAGTCGTCGACCTCGAGCTCGTTGCCGATCGCCTCGACCAGCCGCTCGCTGGTTGCAAGAACCTCTTCACGGCAGACATCGTCCGGCATCAGGATCATGAACTCGTCGCCGCCGATACGGGCGACGAAGGCCCCATCTGCTTCCGCAGCGAGCCGCTCGGCCGCCGCGCGCATCATCATGTCGCCGACCGGATGGCCGAACAATTCGTTGACATCCTTGAAGCGGTCGAGATCGAGGCTGAGCACCGCAAAACCGGCCGACGCCTGCTGCGCGTGCTGCAGCCGCTCGCCCAGCGCCGCATTGAATGCGCTGCGGTTCGGCAAGTCGGTCAGTGCGTCATGATGCGCAAGGTGGCTGATGCGCTCCTGCGTATTGACGCGCTCGGTGACGTCCTCGATCACGCCGACCAGATATTGCGGATCGCCGGCATCATCGCTGATCAGCATCTTGCGCGAATTGACGACGCGGTCGTGGCCCTTGACGCCGATCTCGAGCAGGTGCTCCTCGAGGAACATCGGCATGCCGCTGGCGACGACGCGGCGGTCCTGCTCGTTGACCATGCGGGCGACCTCAGCCGGGAAAATCTCCTCGGGCGTCCTGCCGAGCATCTGCTCGCGAGGCACGCCGTAATACTCCTCGCCGGCGCGATTGAGCAGGATGTAGCGCGAATCCTTTGCGCACTTCGCGAACACGGCGATCGGGATGTTCTCGACGATGGTATCGAGGAACTCCTGGGTCCGCAGCAGATCCAGCGCGACCTCATCGTGCGTCTGCGCGCGTGCATCGATCATGCGCTGCCGCTCGCGATCGCTCACCTCATAGGCCGCGCTGACGAGCTCGCCCAGCCTGACGACGTCGACCTGTCCGGTTGCGTCCGTGGCGCAGCGAAGCTGCTCGGCGAACAAGCGATGCATGCTCATGCCATCGCCTCTTGCGGCGTGCAGGCCTCATGCCTGCAGGTATCCTGGATCAGCATCCCACGCTCTCTCGTAGTCCCGAACCGGAGACTGCGATGCCTCGCATTGCGTGGGTGTTAATCGAATCTTCGTCTCGGGCGCGTTGGTTACTCCGGCCTGAAACGATTGATTGGCTTGTTCAACACTCTCCGTGGAACCCCGGAGAAATGTGGCACGCCTCGGCGCAACCGGAGCAGCGACGGCGGCATCACCGGTCTCATCATCCGTAGTCTACCGGATCAACGCACTCTCTCCGACCCGCATCGGCAGCGCGGAATTATCCTGCCGTTGCGGAACCCGGCCGGATTCCGCGGCAACGCGAATGGCCGCGATGTTGGCGGCATAATCGGCACTGCTTTTGCCGCGGAACACAGCGGAACCGGCCACCAGCGTGTCAGCCCCCGCAGCGGCGACAGCAGCGGCATTGTCACGCGTGACGCCGCCGTCGACCTCGAGCCGGATCGGCCGCTCGCCGATCATGCTTCGAATCCGCGCGATCTTCTCGAGCTGGGATTCGAGAAAGGACTGGCCGCCGAAACCCGGATTGACCGTCATCACCAGCACGAGATCCAGACGGTCGAGCACATATTCGATCGCGCTTTCGGGCGTCGCCGGACACAGGCTGACGCCGGCCTTCTTCCCGAGTGCGCGGATGGCCTGGAGCGAACGGTCGAGATGCGCCCCCGCCTCGGCATGGACGGTGATGACATCGGCGCCCGCCTTCGCGAACGCCTCCAGATAGGGATCGACAGGCGCGATCATCAGATGCACGTCGAACACCTTCTTCGTCACCGGCCGGATCGCCTTGATGACATCTGCGCCGAAGCTGATGTTCGGCACGAAGTGGCCGTCCATGACGTCGCAATGGATCCAGTCCGCGCCGGCCGCATCGATTGCCGCGATCTCGTCGCCGAGGCGAGCGAAATCCGCCGCCAGGATCGAGGGGGCGATCACGATCTCCTTGGTCATGGCTTTGCACTCCGCGCATCGGCTCCGCCGCTGAAGACACGGCTCGCCAGGACGTCTATGGGATCGATCGTCTCGAGGTCGGCGACGTCGAGCATACGATTGAGATCAGACACGAGGCGATCGGCCTGCCGCAGACGAATGCGATCGACCGCGTTGCGGATCGAGCGCGCATTGGAGAAGAACGGCTGGGTCTGGCGCAGCGCGATGTACTTCTCGAACGCCTCGCGCGCCGCAGCCGAAAAGCGATAGCCACGCTCCTTCAGCATCAGCTCGGCGATGACCAGCAGCTCGGCTTCCGCATAATCCGGAAATTCGATGTGATGGGCGATGCGTGAGCGGAAGCCGGGATTCGAGGCAAAGAAACTCGTCATGCGCTCGCCATAGCCGGCGAGGATCACCACAAGGTCCTCGCGCTGGTTCTCCATCACCTGGAGCAGGATCTCGATCGCCTCCTGGCCGTAGTCGCGTTCGTTGTCGGGCCGGTGCAGGTAATAGGCCTCGTCGATGAAGAGCACGCCGCCCATCGCCTTCTTCAGGATCTCCTTGGTCTTCGGCGCGGTGTGGCCGATATATTGCCCGACGAGATCGTCGCGCGTCACCGAGATCACCTGTCCGCGCCGCACGAAACCAAGGCCGTGCAGGATTTTCGCCATGCGCAACGCCACAGTGGTCTTGCCAGTGCCGGGATTGCCGGTGAACGACATGTGCAGCGTCGGTGGCGCCGAAGCGAGGCCGGCACGCTGGCGGATGCGCTCGATCAGCAGGAGCGACGCGATCTGGCGCACCCGGCTCTTGACCGGCTTCAGGCCGATCAGCTCCTGCTCGAGCTGTTGCAGCGTGTCGGTGATCCCGGCCGCTTCGGCCTCCTTGCGAAGATCGAAATGGGTCTCACCGCCTTCAGCGGCTGCTGCATGGGGAACGTCGAGCATGGGCACCTCGAAGAAAAGAGCTTCGCCGCGGGGGGATGCGGCGAAGCAGTGGTCCGCCAAGGAAACGGAGCAGGGAGTGCTCCGTGCGGAAGGGAGAGGCTATTGCGAGGCGTGGGCGGCCGGCTTGCGCACGGTGGTGTAGCGGATCGCGCGGCCGCCGACCTCCTGCCGCACCAGCTCGAACTCGGCTTCCTGCGGCGGACGGTTGACGAGGAAGGAGATCCGCACCGATTCCCAGCCGTGGCTCGAATCGAAGCCGCTGACACGGATGTAGCGATCGCCGTACACCCTGCGGCATTCGGCCAACTCCATCATCACGCCGGCGGCGTCCTGGAGATCGAACATCGGCAGGCCCCACATCTCCCAATAGGTGCTGCGGGGATGCGGGTCGTCGGTGAACTCGATGTTCACCGCCCAGCCGTTGGCAAGACAGTACTGCACCTGCTTATAGATCTGGTCGTCAGTCAGATCGGGCAGGAACGAGAAGCAGCCCTGGGTCAGTTTCATATTCTTTCTCCTCAGACGGTTTCCAGCGCCGTGGGCACGAAGTCCGGCGTGTCGGTGGATTGATAGTTGAAGGTCACGTCCTTCCAGACTTCGAGCGCCGACTTCAACGGCGTGCAGGTCTGCGCGGCCTTGGCGAGAATCTCCGGACCCTCGTGGACGTAGTCGCGCCCCTCGTTGCGGGCGAGGATCATCGCCTCCAGCGCCACGCGGTTGGCGATCGCGCCTGCCGCAATGCCCATGGGATGGCCGATGGTGCCGCCGCCGAATTGCAGCACGACGTCCTCGCCGAGCAGATCGAGCAGCTGGTGCATCTGGCCGGCATGAATGCCGCCGGAGGCCACCGGCATCATCTTGTTCAGGCTCGCCCAGGACTGGTCGAAGAAAATGCCGTGCTCGAGCCTGGTCGGATTGAAATCCTCGCGGCAGACGTCGTAGTAGCCGCGCGTGGTGTTGGGATCGCCTTCAAGCTTGCCGACCACCGTGCCGGCATGGATGTGGTCGACGCCGGCCAGCCGCATCCACTTGGCGATGACGCGGAACGACACGCCATGGCTCTTCTGCCGGGTGTAGGTCGAGTGGCCGGCGCGGTGCAGATGCAGGATCATGTCGTTACGGCGCGCCCACTTCGCCATGGACTGGATCGCGGTATAGCCGATCACGAGGTCGATCATGACGATGCACGACCCGAGCTCCTTGGCAAACTCCGCGCGCTCGTACATGTCCTCCATCGTGCCTGCGGTGACGTTCAGATACGTGCCTTTGACCTCGCCGGAGGCCGCCTGCGCACGGTTCACCGCCTCCATGCAATAGAGGAAGCGGTCGCGCCAGTGCATGAAGGGCTGCGAGTTGATGTTCTCGTCGTCCTTGGTGAAGTCGAGCCCGCCCTTCAGTGCCTCATAGACGACGCGGCCGTAATTGCGGCCCGAAAGTCCGAGCTTCGGCTTGACCGTTGCGCCCAGCAGCGGCCGGCCGAATTTGTCGAGCCGTTCGCGCTCGACCACGATGCCGGTCGCCGGCCCCTGGAATGTCTTCACGTAAGCGACCGGGAACCGCATGTCCTCCAGGCGCAGCGCCTTGAGCGGCTTGAAGCCGAAGACGTTGCCGATGATCGATGCCGAGAGGTTGGCGATCGAACCCGGCTCGAACAGGTCGAGGTCATAGGCGATGTAGGCGAAATACGAGCCCGGCGTGCCCGGCACCGGATCGACGCGATAGCACTTGGCGCGATACTTCTCCGCAGCGGTCAGGCGGTCGGTCCACACCACCGTCCATGTCGCGGTGGAGGATTCGCCGGCAACGGCGGCCGATGCCTCGATCGGGTCGACGCCCTCCTGCGGCGTGACACGAAACAGCGCGATGACATCGGTGTCCTTCGGCGTGTATTCGGGCTCCCAATAGCCCATGCGCGCGTATTCCATCGTGCCCGATCGATAGCGCTCTTTGCCGCGGACGGTTCCTGCGTGTGCATTCATGGCTCTCTCCTGCTCTTCTCTCTCTGAATGATTAGGCCGCAACGGGCTCGCGGGCACCGATGCGCGGATCAAGCTCTCCGGCGCGGTAGCGCCGCGCCATCTCGCTCAAGGGAACGACTTTGATTTTGCTGGCGTGGCCGGCGGTACCGAACTGCTCGAAACGATCGCGGCAGAGCTCGCGCATCGCATCCATCGCGGGTTTGAGGAATTTGCGCGGATCGAACTCGGAGCGGGTTTGCGCGGCCACTTTCCGGAACACGGCGGTCATGGCGAGTCGACAGTCGGTGTCGATATTGACCTTGCGCACGCCGCTCTTGATCCCGCGCACGATTTCTTCGACCGGCACGCCCCAGGTCTGCGGCATCTCGCCGCCGAACTGGTTGAACATGTCCTGCAGCGGCTGCGGCACCGACGAGGAACCGTGCATCACGAGGTGTGTGTTCGGCAGCCGACGGTGGATCTCCTCGACCACCCGCATCGCCAGAATGTCGCCGTCCGGCTTGCGGCTGAACTTGTAGGCGCCGTGCGAGGTGCCCATTGCAATGGCGAGCGCATCGACCTTGGTGGCGCGAACGAAGTCGACGGCCTGGTCGGGATCGGTCAGCAACTGGTCGTGGCTGACCTTGCCCTCGACGCCATGGCCGTCCTCCTGCTCGCCACCGCCATGCTCGAGCGAGCCGAGCACACCGAGTTCGCCTTCGACGGAGGCGCCGACCCAGTGTGCGAGATCGACGACGCGGCGGGTGATCGCGACGTTGTAATCGTAGTCGGCGGCGGTCTTGGCATCGGCCTTGAGCGAGCCGTCCATCATCACGGACGTAAAGCCATGGGCGATGGCCGACGCACAGGTCGCCTCGTCATTGCCGTGGTCCTGGTGCATGCAGAGCGGAATATCCGGATAGGTTCGCTCCAGCGCGTCGATCATGTGCGACAGCATGAGATCGCCGGCATAGCTGCGGGCACCGCGCGAGGCCTGGATGATGACGGGCGCATCGACCTCGGCCGCCGCCTGCATGATCGCGATGCCCTGCTCCATGTTGTTGATGTTGAATGCCGGCACCGCGTAGCCTTGGCTGGCGGCATGATCGAGCAATTGGCGAAGAGTGATACGGGCCACGAAGAGTCCTCCTGTTATTGCTTGCGAGCGCGGGCGATCGCCCGCCGGGCAGCTTCCGCGACGCCTTGCGGCGTGATGCCGAACTCGCGGTAGAGCACCGGAGCCGGGGCCGAGGCACCGAAGCCACGCATGCCGACGAACTCGCCCTCCGCGCCGATCCAGCGATGCCAATCGCCGACGACGGCCGCCTCGATGCCCACGCGCGGTGCCTTGCCGAGAACTGCGGCGCGATAATCGTCGGGTTGCTCCTCAAACAGGGCAAAGCAGGGCGCCGACACGACGGCGGCGCGGACATGCTCTGTTGCAAGCAGGCGAGAGGCTTCCAGCGCGATCGAGACTTCCGAGCCAGTCGCCATCAGCGTCACGTCGCGTCCGCCATCGGGCGAGACGATCACATAGGCGCCGCGCGCGACCCGGTTCCGGCCGCGGACATCGCTGCGGAAGGTCGGCAATGCCTGGCGCGACAGGCACAGCACGGAGGGACGATTCTCGGCCTCGAGCGCGCAATCCCAAGCTTCCAGCGTCTCGACCGCGTCGGCGGGGCGGAACACGAGCAGGTTCGGAATGACGCGCAGCGCGGCGAGATGCTCGACCGGTTGATGCGTCGGACCGTCCTCGCCGAGACCGATGGAGTCATGGGTCATGACATGGATGACGCGCAGTCGCATCAGGGCCGCAAGACGGATCGCGGGCCGGCTGTAGTCGGAGAACGCGAGGAACGTGCCGCCATAGGGAATGAAGCCGCCATGCAGCGCGAGGCCGTTCATCGCGGCCGCCATGCCGTGCTCGCGAATGCCGTAATGGATGTAGTCGCCGGCGAATGCGGCACGCTTGACCGGAACCTGCGCCTTGGCATGCGTCAGGTTCGAATGTGTCAGGTCCGCAGAGCCGCCGACGAATCCGGGGATCGTCCCCGCGATGCCATCGAGCACCTGCTGCGAGGCCTGCCGCGTCGCAAGCTTCGGACGCTCGGTCGCAAAGCGTTCGCGCAATTTCGCCGAGGCCTGGGCATAGGCGTTCGGCAGGGCAACCGACTTGCCCTCGATGAAGAGCTCACGCTGCTCGGGCGTCGCGTCTTCGTAGCGATCGAGCCAGGCCAGGCGATCCACCTGCCCGCGCTGCCCGATCATCCGCCACGCCTTCATCACCGGGATCGGCACGACGAAGGGCTGATAGTCCCAGCCGAGTGCCCGCCGTGCAGCCGCGGCCTGCTCGGTGCCGAGCGGCGCGCCATGCGCCTTCTCGGTCCCCTGACGATCCGGCGCGCCGTAACCGATGATCGTGCGGCAGGCGATCAGGGACGGCTTGGCGCTCTCGCGCTCCTCTGCGATCGCCTGCGCAACGGCCTCGGGATCGTGCCCGTCGACGCGGCGGACGGACCAGCCGGAGGCGGCGAAGCGCGCCAGTTGATCGTCCGAAGTTGCGAGCGACGTCGGGCCATCGATCGAGATGCCGTTGTCGTCGAACAGCACGATCAGGCGGCCGAGCTGGAGGTGACCTGCGAGCGAGATCGCCTCCTGGCTGATGCCCTCCATCAGGCAACCATCACCGGCGATCACATAGGTGAAGTGATCGACGAGACCGTCGCCATGCCGCGCGTTGGCCATACGCTCGGCGAGCGCCATGCCCACGGCCGTCGCGATGCCCTGCCCCAGCGGTCCGGTCGTGGTCTCGACGCCGGGCGTGTGGCCGTATTCAGGATGGCCCGGCGTCTTCGAGCCCCATTGCCGGAACGCCTTGATGTCGTCGAGGCTGACATCGCCGCCGGTCAGATGCAGCAGCGCATAGAGCAGCATCGAGCCATGGCCGGCCGAGAGCACGAAGCGATCGCGGTCCGGCCAGTTCGGATGTGCCGAGTCGAATTTGAGAAAGCGCGAGAACAGCACGGTCGCGACGTCGGCCATGCCCATGGGCAGGCCGGGGTGACCGGACTGCGACGTCTCGATGGCGTCGACCGCGAGGAAGCGGACGGCGTTGGCGAGATCGCTGTGCGCGACCGCCGTGAGGTCGGCGTCGGCATGAACCGAGATGTTCATCAGATCCTCCTTTTCACTTCAAGCTGCGCTTGCGCTCGATCAGCTGCATGATGAGCGGCGTCAGGATGAGCTGCATCGCCAGATCGAGCTTTGCGCCCGGACACACGATGGAGTTCGCACGGGACATCCAGCTCTGCGGCAGCATCGACAGCAGATAGGGGAAGTCGATCCCGCGCGGATTCTTGAAACGGATCACGACCATCGATTCGTCCGGCGTCGGGATCCAGCGCGCGATGAACGGATTGGAGGTGTCCACCGTCGGCACGCGCTGGAAGTTGATGTCGGTCTCGGTGAATTGCGGGCAGATGTAGTGGATGTAGTCCGGCATCCGCCGCAAAATGGTGTCGGTGACGGCTTCGGTCGAATACCCACGCGCGCTGCGGTCGCGGTGCAGCTTCTGGATCCATTCGAGATTGATGACGGGAACGACGCCGATCTTCAGGTCCGCATAGCGCGCGACGTTGACCCGGTCGGTGACGACGGCGCCGTGCAGGCCTTCGTAGAACAGCAGGTCGGAATTCTCCGGGAGCTGTTTCCACTCGGTGAAGGTGCCGGGCGCCGCACCGTGCAGCGCGGACTCCTCGGCGTCGTGGACGTAGTGCCGCGTCGTCGCAGTGCCGGTCTCGCCATAGTCGCGGAAGGCACGCTCGAGCTCCTCGAACAGGTTGGTGTCCGGGCTGAAATGGCTAAAGTGCTTGTTGCCGCGCTCGGCCTCCTGCGCCATGCGCACGCGCATCTCGGCGCGGTCGTAACGATGGAATGCGTCGCCTTCGATGTAGACGGCGTTGACCTTCTCGCGGAAGAAGATCTGTTCGAACGTCTTCTTGACCGATGTCGTGCCCGCGCCGGAGGAACCGGTGATGGAGATGATCGGATGCTTCCTGGACATGGGTCACCTCGCTCAGAGCCGGAAGAAGCCGCGCCGCGCGAACAGTGGCGCGGAGACACTGGCAACCAGCAGCGGATCGCAGTGCAGTTCGGCGACGCGCCGCACCTCGTTGCTGGAGCCCATCACCAGCGGCACGCGCTGGTGCAGGTTTTGCGCTGACAGATCGAGGATGCGCTCGCGCCCGGTGGAGGCCGAACCGCCGGCCTGCTCGATGATCATCGCCATCGGGTGCGCCTCGTAGACGAGGCGCAGGCGGCCGTCGCCATAGCCGGGCCGCGCGTCGGAGGGATAGAGGAACACGCCGCCGCGCGTGAGGATGCGATAGGTTTCCGCGACCAGCGAGCCGATCCAGCGCATGTTGAAATTGTGGTTGGCGGGCCCGTCGACGCCGGCGAGGCATTCATCGATGAAGGCGCGCACCGGCGGCTCCCAATGGCGGCGATTGGAGGTGTTGATCGCGAACTCCTCGCAGGCCTCGGAGATCTGCACGGCGCTGCGCGCGAGACGGAAGCAGCCGGCCTTGCGGTCGAGCGTGAAGATGTCGACGCCGTCGCCGAGCGTCAGCACCAGCGAGGTCTGCGGACCGTAGGTGACGAAGCCCGCGGCGAGTTGCGCCGAGCCGCGCTGATGGAAGGCGAGACCGAGATCGTCCGGCGCGGGCAAGATCGAGAAGATCGTCCCGACCGTCATATTGAGGTCGATGTTGGAGGAGCCGTCGAGCGGATCGATCGCGACGCAGATCCTGGCCTCGCGGTCGCCAATCTGAGGCTCGCGCATCTCTTCGGACGCCAGCGCCGCGATCGGCAGCTTGCCGAGGCAGCGGCGCAGGATCGCATCCGCCTGCACGTCGAGGTTACGCTGGACATCGCCGTCGCTGTTGCGGCCGGTGGTCAGGCCCGAGGCGTCCGCAAGATCACCGGTAGCGATGAGATCGGCGATCTCGATCGCGGCGGCCGCGATGGCGTCGACTGCAGCCGCCACGGCGAGCGCATGCGGCGCCGTCTCGGAGTGGCGTTGAAGGTGGTCGTCCAGCCTGAGTTGCCCGGTCATCTGCGTCCATCCCCTTGTGGGCGCCGCATCCAGTTCCCTCCCCGATGGAGGCAGGTCGCGGTCGTTCCCAGCACGAGGAGATTGACAGGGCCGGCTTAATAAGGAAAATTTCTATTCATAATGAGCGCCAAAGAATTTTCTTATAATGGCCCCGGCCATGCGGCGACCCAGCTCCGGCATCTGACCATCCGGCAGTTGCGCTCGCTCGCGGCGCTTTCGGCCAAGGGCAGCGTCACCGCCGCCTCGACCCAGCTCGGGCTGACCCAGCCGGCCGTGACCCAGCAGCTGCGGCAGCTTCAGGACCTCGCCGGCCTGCCGCTGGTGCAGCGGACCGGCGACGGCATGCTGCTGACGGAGGCAGGTCGCGAGGTGCTGGCGCTCGCCGAGCGCGTCGAGGCCGCGATCACGGACTGCCAGGGCGCGCTCGATCTGCTCGCGGGCAAGACCGGCGGCACGGTGCATCTCGGTGCGGTCTCGACCGCGAAATATTTCGTGCCGCATGCGATCGCGGCCTTCTCCAAGCGCTCACCGAAGAT
Organism: Bradyrhizobium sp. CCGUVB14; assembly: GCF_024199935.1. Lineage (NCBI taxonomy): Bacteria > Pseudomonadati > Pseudomonadota > Alphaproteobacteria > Hyphomicrobiales > Nitrobacteraceae > Bradyrhizobium > Bradyrhizobium sp. CCGUVB14. The sequence continues at coordinate 3,014,102 of NZ_JANADS010000001.1, read as the reverse complement.
CGAGATCAAGCTGACCGTCGGCAATCGCGAGGAGATTCGCGAGGCCATGCACGGCTACGACCTCGATTTCGCGGTGATGGGTCGGCCACCGGCCGACGTCAGCGTCGATGTGCGTCAGCTCGGGCGCAATCCGCACATCATCGTCGCGCGCAAGGGGCACTGGCTGGAGAAGGATTCAGGCCTCAGCCTGACCGACCTCGTGCACGAGACTTTCCTCACCCGCGAGCCCGGCTCGGGCACACGCACGCTGATGGAGGGGATGTTCCAGAAATCCGATCTGGAGCCGATCATCGGCATGGAGATGAGCAGCAACGAGACCATCAAGCAGGCGGTGATCGCGGGTCTCGGCATCGCCTTCATCTCGGCGCACACGGTGGCGCATGAGCTCGCCGAGGGGCGATTGATCGTGCTCGATGTCGCGGGTCTTCCGATCGTCCGGCAATGGTACGTGATCCGCCGCAGCGACAAGGTGCTGCTGCCGCCGGCGCAGGCGATGTTCGATTTCCTCGGCTCGGAAGGCTCGAACTATCTGCCCGAAGTGCCCGATTTCGGCGAGCGGTAGCGCCGCCGGCGCTCAGGCCATCAGCTTCATCGCGACCGTCGCCGCCAGAACGACGATGATCTGGAGCAGGCGCTCTGTCGTGAAGATGCGGTTGAAGGTGGTCATCGCTCGCCCCGGCGGTCGTAGAGATCCGGGCCAGTTGCTAGCACACACGGCCCGCGGCGTAACTCCGTAGTCGTCACGGGTTCTGCGCGCACAGGGGATCGTTGGAACTCGAAATGTTTCGAACGATTCAAATCTGATGTCCCGGAATTGCTGAACGCCCAACGTGTTCATGCACGCAGTGACTTCGCGTGCACGGATGGGTCTTGCCCCGCATCCGGCCGCATCCTTGGGGAAATCGGGCGAGCTTTGAAGTGCAAGGGAGGGCGCGATGAACCGCATCGCAGCCGACGGAATTCTATTGCCTGTTGCCGGCCGCGGGGTTGCCCGCAGCGTGCTTGCCGTATTGATGACGTCAGGTGCGTTCTTCGCCAGTCCACAAGCCCTCGCGCAATCAGCGCCGGCACCGGGCGCAACCCTTCCTCCCGTCAACGTCACGGCTCCGGAGGCGCAGCGCCGCTCCAGTTCATCCGCGGCGTCGCGACGCTCGAGCGGCACGCGCTCACGCCGCACGCAGACGGCGCGCCGGCCGGAGACGACGCCCGCACCAAAGCCGTTCGCACCATCGCAGGATGCCCGCACCGGTACCGTCGGCTATTTCACCAACAGCACCTCCGTTGCCACCAAGTCCGACGCGCCGATCGTCAACATCCCGCAATCGCTGTCCGTCATCACCCACGAGCAGATCCGCGACCAGAACTACCAGGGCCTGACCGACGTGACGCGCTATGTGCCCAGCGTCGCCGTGCACCAGGGTGAAGGCAATCGCGACGAGCTCGTCATCCGCGGCGTCGATTCCAGCGCGAATTTCTTCGTCAACGGCTTTCGCGACGACGTCCAGTATTTCCGCGACATGTACAACGCCCAGAGCATCGAGGTGCTGAAGGGCCCGAGTGCGATCACCTTCGGCCGCGGGGCCGGCGGCGGGCTTCTCAACCGGACGCTCAAGGAGGCCGACGGCAACCGTGTCTACCAGGCGACCGCGCAGACGGGATCATGGGGCGACCGCCGCGTCTCGCTCGACGCAGGGCAAGCCATCAACGAGAACGTCGCGGCGCGACTGAACGTGTTTTACGAGGGCAGCGATGCGTTTCGCGACTTCAACCATCTCGAGCGCTACGGCATCAATCCGACCGTCACGCTGAAGCCGGACGACTTCACCAAGGTCAAGCTGTCCTACGAATATTACCACGACGGCCGCACCGCCGATCGCGGCAATCCCTCGCAGAGCCTTCCCGGCGGCGTCACCCGGTTCAATCCGACCACGCCGTTTGCCCCGAACGGAAACTTCCAGACCTTCTTCGGCAGTCCGAGCCTCAACACCGCGCAGGCTACGGTGCAGACCGGCATGGCGATCGTCGAGCACGATTTCCAGAACGGGTTGACGGTGCGTAACGGCACGATTGCGGCCGATTACCAGAAATTCTACCAGAACATCTATCCGACCGGCGGGGCGCTGGCGGGCGCCGTCAATCCGGCCGACACCGCGGTCAATCTCGGCGCCTATCAGCACACCACCAACCGCGACAATGTCTTCAACCAGACCGACTTCATCTACAAGGGCTGGACCGGGCCGGTCGCGCACACCGTGGGTTTCGGCACCGAGTTCGGCCGCCAGACCGGCGTCGACATCCGCAACACCGGCGTCTTCCCGAACGGCGCCAACACCATCGTCCAGAACCCGTTCGCGCCGACCTATTTCGGGCCGGTCAACTTCGTCCACCACTTCACCGGCACCAATACCGACGGCGTCACCACGCCGGACTCCAACAGCAAATATGGCTTGAACATCGAGTCCGGTTACTTGCGCGACACCATCGAATTTTCGCGCGCACTCCAGCTCATCGTGGGCACGCGGTTCGACCGGTTCGAGATGTCGGCGCTGGACATGAACACCAACATCAACCGCGCCCGCACCGACAATCTGGTGTCGCCGCAGGCGGCCCTGATCGTCAAGCCGATCGAGAGCATGTCGATCTACACCGCCTACAGCATCTCCTACCTGCCCGCTTCCGGCGATCAGTTCTCCTCGCTCACCGACGGCACGCTGATCCTGCAGCCGCAGAAATTCGAGAACACCGAGGTCGGGATGAAGTGGAACATCAACCCGAAACTGCTGTTCTCGACCGCGATCTACAATCTCAACCGCACCAACCAGCCGATCGCCGACGGCAACAATCCCGGCTTTTTCTTTCCGTCCGGCGCGACGCTGACGCGCGGCTTCGAGGCGAGCCTCGTCGGCAACGTCACCGATCAATGGCAGTCCTCGCTGGGCTATGCCTATACGGATGCGAAGATCACCAGCGCGACATCGGCAACCGTCGTCGCCGGCAATCGCGTGCAGCTCGTGCCGTACAATCAGTTTGCATGGTGGAATAAGTACCAGTTCACGCCCGTGTGGGCGGCGGCACTCGGCATCATCTATTTCGGTGATTCCTTTGCGTCGTCAGACGACACCGTGCGGCTGCCGAGCTTCGTGCGCTTCGATGCCGGCGTCTACGCCACGATCGATGCCAATTGGCGCGCGCAGCTGACGGTCGAGAACATCTTCAACAAGGGATATTGGGCCTCGGCCGACGGCAACAACAACATCTCACCCGGCCAGGGGCGCACGGTGAGGGTTCAGGCGAGCTACAGGTTCTGAACTCGTCTCGGGCGACGTCAGCGATCCCTTCGCTGACGTTCGCGCCGGATGGTTAACGCTTAGGCCGCGAGCGGCGTGGCGTAATCGGCGCGCGCGGCGAAATAGGCTTCCAGCTCCGACAGCGCGCGGGCTTCCCACTCGCTGGCCTGCGCCAACAGCGACCAGCGCTGGCCCGGCCGAAACGCCGCGGTCTGGCGATAGAGCGATGCGATGCCACGGTAGCGGCGCACGTTCTCGAAAATGGCGTGTCCGTTCATGTCGAAAACTCCCTCGTATTCCCACGAGGGAAATTGCGGCCAAATCTTTTTCGAAAAGTTAGCGGCGCGATCCAGCTGTGTGGATGGTTGCCGGACTGTTGCGCGAGCGCAACGCACGCGCTCGGTGCAGCACCTGATTATTGCGAATTCGTTGCCGCGCTCTCACCCGGCGACTTCAATCCACCGCGGCCGTTGATCGTCATGCTCGCGCGGCAGAGATCGGCAAGGCCGATCAGGAGCACGGCGAGCAGGCAGAACAGATTAATGGAATCCGCGTTCGCGCTGGACAGCGGCGTGAACTCGAAGAAGGGCGGAATGAACGCCCACCACACCAGCGGCACGGTGAGCAATGCGGCGAACACCGCAGCCGGTGCACCCGCGACGAGGCCGAGCACGAACAGGCTGGGGAGGAACGCTGCGAAATAGAGCTTTGCGCCGAGCGCGACGCAGACACCTTGGAGCGCAGCCGACGCTGCGACGACGATAAATCCGAGCAGAAATGCCTGCCACGACCATGGCCGTACTCGCGGTACGCCATACAGTCCCGCACGCCTCATAGGGCCTCCCTGCGGCTGTTAACCCGGCCGCTTGCGACCAAAGTACTACAGCTGCAGGGAAATCGCGAGGTGGAAATTGCATCGGCCGGGCCGCCGTAACCGGACCTTGGTAAACGGCGGCGCCGCACAATCGTACCGCTATTCAGCCGCCGCGTAGATCAGGCTGGCAACGGGCAGCGCAAGGCCAATGGCCGAGGCCAGCGTCCAGCCGCCTTGCGCGAACGCCCAAGCGCCGAGCCCCGATCCCGCCGCACCGGCGGCGAAGAACGTCGCCATATAGAGCCCGTTGAGGCGGCTGCGGTGCTCGTGCCCGAGCACGAAGATGGCGCGGAAGCCGAGCACGACATTGCCCTGCACGCCGAAATCGATCGCGATCGCGGCCGCGACCAGACAGGCGAGGTTCAGCATCGATCCGGCTGCGCCGACATGCGTCACCAGGAAGCCCAGTGCAACGGATAGCATCGCGGCGATCGTGGCGACGCGGCTATGGCCGCGATCGGCGAGCCGTCCTGCGATCGGTGCCGCGAACACGCCGGACACGCCGGCGAGCGCGAACAGCGCGATTCCGCGCTGGGTGAAGCCGAATTGGCTCGCGAGCTGGAGCGGTACCACCGTCCAGAACAGCGTGAAGGCGCCGAACAGGCCGGCCTGGTAGAGCGCGCGCCGCCGCAACAGCGGCGTGGTGCGCACCAGATGCGGCATCGACAGCAGCAGCTCGCCGTAATGCATGCGCGCCACGGGCTTGCGTTTCGGCAGCGTGAGACGCAGCACGATCGCGAGCACGATCATCAGCGCCGCCGAGCAGAAGAACACCGCATGCCACGACAGCGCCGCTGCGACGAAGCTCGACACCGGCCGCGCCAGCATGATGCCGAACATCAAGCCGGTCGAGACGTTGCCGACGACACGGCCACGAATGGCCTCCGGCGCAAGGTGCGCGGCATAGGGAATGATGATCTGCACCGCGACCGAGCCGAGCCCGATGAACAGCGCGGCGATCAGGAACGGCAGCGCATGGGTCGCGAACGCGGCCGCGAGCAGCGCCGCCGCGCCGAGCGTGATGACGGTGCAGATCAGCGTGCGGTTCTCGACGAGATCGCCGAGCGGCACGATGAACAGCAAGCCCGTGCCGTAGCCGATCTGCGTCATGGTCACGATCAGGCCGGCGGCCGCGTGCGACAGGCCGAGCGCGGCGCTGATGGGGGCGATCAGCGGCTGGGCATAATAGATGTTGGCGGCGACCATGCCACAGGCCGCGGCAAGCACGAAGGTCAGTCGCTGCGACACCGCATCCGGTTCGGGGGCGGCGTCGATCGTGGCATTCATCGTCATTCCAAGCTCTCCGACACGTCGTCGTCTCCAGATATAGGAAACGATCATTTCCTAATTTGACAAAACTTCAGGCAAGCAGCTTCATCGCGACGCCGAGCAGACGCTCGTCGTCGAGCGGCAGACGCACCTTGCCGACGACGCGCAGGCCCTGCGTCATGCAGATCATCAGCCGCGCGGTGTCGTCGGCCTCGACATGGTCCGGGATGGAGCCGTCGGCCTGCCCTTCGCGAATGAGGCCCGCGATGAAATTCTCGTTGGTCTTGAGCTGCGCCGAGACGCGCGCGCGCATCGCCGGATCGACCGCCGACAGCTCGACCGCACTGCCGACCACGATGCAGCCGCGGCGGCCCTCGCTGCCCTGGGAGTGCTCGACATAGGACGACAGCACGTTGAGCACCCGCTCGCGGCCGTTTGCACCCCGCGCCGCTGCGGCCCGGGTCTGCTCCCGGCGCACCGACACATAGCGCTCGAAGGCAGCGACGAACACGGCATGCTTGTCGCGAAACGCCTTGTAGACGCTGCCGGTGGCAAGCCGCATCGCCGCGGTCAGCTCTCCGATCGAGGTGGCATGATAGCCACGCTCGCAAAACACCCGGATCGCGCCGTCCAGCGCGGTGTCCATGTCGAACTCGCGGGGACGGCCGGGTGGATTGGGGGCAGGCTCGGCTTTGCGGGCGATCTTTTGCATTGCATCGTATTAGGGAATGATTGTTTCCGAATAAAGACACAGGGTTGTGATTGGAGGCCGAGACCAGCGGCCACAACCCCGGTGTCGTCCTGGCGAAAGCCAGGACCCATACCGCGAGGTCTATCGATTTGAGGAGATATCAGTCTCGCCCAACCACTCTTCGCCAACCCCCTCCCTGGGGTTATGGGTCCCGGCCTTCGCTGGGACGACGACTGAGGGTGTGTACAGCCGTCCCATCCGCCATGGTCGCCACGCCCTTCCGTTCAACGATCATCCCATATGCCTGCGGCTGGCGATGAACATCGAAATTGAAGATCGTGCGCTTGTAGGAATTGCAGAGATCGAGATCGCAGCGGGCGATCGCGAGCTCGTCGCCCTTGGTCGTGCATCGCGCGACGATCTCGCCGGACGGCGCGATGATGCAGCTGCCGCCGATATGGTCGACGCCCTCTTCCACGCCGGCCTTGGCGACACCGACCACGAAGGTGCCGTTCTGGTAGGCGCCCGACTGCATCACCAGATGATTGTGGAACAGCGAGAGATCGTCATGCTCGGGCGCGGGCGGATTGTGCACCGGCGTGTTGTAGCCGATCATCACCATCTCGACGCCCTGCAGGCCCATGACCCGATAGGTCTCGCTCCAGCGGCGGTCGTTGCAGATCGCCATCCCCATCACGCCGCCGAATGCGTCGACCACGCCGAAGCCGCTTCCCGGCTCGAAATAGCGCTTCTCCAGATGCTGAAACTTGCGCCAAGGCTCGTGCTCGGCGTGGCCGGGCAGATGGACCTTGCGGTATTTCGCGACGATCGCGCCGCTTTTGTCGACGAGGATCGACGTGTTGTAGCGGTGAACGAGTCCAGCCTCGACCGTCAACTCGGCATAGCCGAGGCAAAATCCGATGCCGCTCGCGCGCGCGAGATCGAACAGGGCTTGCGTCTCCGCTCCCGGCATCTCGCGCTCGAAAAAATTGTCGATCGCGGCCTGGTCCTCGAAGTACCAGCGCGGAAAGAAGGTGGTGAGCGCGAGCTCAGGATAGACGATCAGATCGCAGCCATTGGCCTTGGCCTGGCGCATCAACGCCATCAGGCGCGCCACCACCTCACGCCTCGTCTCGCTCCTCGCGATCGGGCCCAATTGGCCGGCCGCCACAGTCACACATCTCGCCACGAATCGTCCCTCGTTCGTTTTCCGGATCGACCGGGTCCATCATCGTGCCCGCGCCAACGACGGTCGCGCCCATGCAGATTCCACGCCTGTTGGAGCGGTTGCCTAAGGATGAGCCGGTGCGCTCAGGTATTCCAGGAACTTTCGTTGCCAATCTGCAACGGTTCCCCACGATCTAACACCGGACAAAAGAAACGCCCAATGCGGCCACGAACCCTGCTCACAACGCCGTGAGACAATTCAGGGGAACGACGATGCGTGCACAACGCGTTTGGAACGTGAATGGAGCCGCCAGCATCGGGCAGCTTCAGTCCAGATTGGACGATTTGAACAAGCGGCTGAACCAGCTCGAAAACCAGCATCCCGAGAGCTGGAGGGTCGAAGAGCTGAAATCGAGCGCGCTCAGCCTGTCGCGGGAGATCGACGACATCCGCTGCGCCGAGGCCACCGCGGCCTTGCGGGAACTGCTGCGAAAATAAGATAGCAGGCGGCGCAACGGATTCGTGATCCGCCGCGCGCCCGGCTTTGTGCACAATCCAGCCACATCTTGGACGTTCATTACGGGCCTGCACGTCTCGGGAGCGAGCGCGCGCTCGTCCTCGCGATGGCGGGACACCGGCCTCAAGATCGTGACCGCACATCGCAGAAATTGACCACGCCATGAGCACGCCCGCTTCGGCCAGCCCGGAACGCCACATCGTCGTTCTCGTCTATCCGAACATCATGGCCATGGACGTCTGCGGCCCGATGGAAGCCTTCGGCATGGCGAATGCGCTGGCCGGGCGCGGCCTGTACCGTCTGTCGGTCACCGCCGTAAGCACCGATCCGATCTCGACATCAGTGGGATTCTCCATCGTTCCCAACTCCGCGCTCGCCGATCTCGACGGCCCGATCGACACGCTTCTGGTCGCAGGCGGATATGGCCACGTCGCGGCGCTCAGCGACCCCGCCCTGGTCGGCTGGCTGCGCGAAGCAGCTCCCAAAGCGCGACGACACGGCTCAATCTGCACCGGTGCGTTTCCGCTCGCGGCATCCGGCCTTCTCGACGGCAAGCGCGCGACCACGCACTGGGCCCTTGCACCGTCTTTCGCGCAGAATTTTCCGGCGACGACGCTCGAGATCGACCGCATCTTCGTGCGCGATGGCCAGACCTACACGTCCGCGGGCATCACGGCCGGGATCGATCTCGCGCTTGCCTTGATCGAGGAAGATCACGGGCGCACCTTTGCCCTGCGCGTGGCCCGCAGCCTTGTGGTGTTCCTGAAGCGCCCAGGGGGACAATCGCAGTTCTCGACACATCTCCAGGCACAATTCAGCGCGGTTCCCGCCCTCCGCAAGGCGCAGGAATGGGCACTCGCGCACCTTGCCGAGGACCTCAGCGCAGAAGCGCTCGCAGCTCATGTCGGGATGAGCGAGCGGAATTTTCGCCGGTTGTTCGTCGACGAGCTTCGCGAGACCCCGCGCGAATATGTCGAACGGATCCGGCTCGACGAAGCGCGGCGTCAGATCGAGGACACCGATCTTCCCGCCCAGACTGTCGCAAAACGGTGCGGATTCGGCACCGTGCACAGCCTGCGGCGCGCCTTCGTCCGTCAGCTTGGCGTGACCCCGCAATGGTATCGCGCACAGTTTCAGAAGAACGAAGCGGCGCGCGACGGCACCTGAACTTCAGGTTGCACTTTTTGGCCGGATTTACTCCATCTTTGGCCAGGACTGCACACGCGGTGCGGTGGCCGGCGCCGGCGTTTCGTTGTTTAATCGCGACATTGCCCCGCCGCACGTCGCGGCGTCGAAAGGAGCGCATGCGAGATGCGCACCAGTGAAATTGTAAATCTTTTTCCGGATACCGATTTTCACGCCGTACCGGCGGTTCTGGACCATCTTGCGGCCGGCGTGGCCCTGCTCGATCGCAGGCTCCACGTTCAGTTCGCCAACAAGGCCTTCCGTGCCATGACCAATGACGGCGCGCTGGCGTTGCGCGGCCGGACGCTGTCGAGCGCATGGCCGGCCTCGGCACGGCAGTTCGATCGCATGACCCGCTCGGCGCTATCGGGCGCGCCCGGCGGCACGATGGCCATTCCCCATCCAGGTGACGGGCGGCTCATCACCATTCTCGTGGCGCCGGCGCAGAGCCGCGCGCGCGATGGCCTTGCGGGTCTCGGCGATCACGACAGCGCGGCGATCATCTTTATGCTCGATCCCGCCCGGCCACCAGCGTTGCCGCCGCAATGGATCATGGACGCCTACAGGCTGACCAAGGCGGAGGCGCAGGTCGCGCTGCAGGCCTCGCTTGGCCACTCCGTGTCGACCATCGGCATCCGGCTCGAGATCTCGCCGAACACGGTCAAGACCCATCTGCGGCGGGTGTTCGCCAAGACCGGCGTCCGCGGCCAGGCGGAGCTGGTGGGCCTGCTCTCGGCGCTGCGGTCGGTGCGCGGGGACGAGAGCGGGGCTTGAGAGGCCGCATCGATCCGATCGACGCGGACGATTCGGCCGGCATCCAAGGAACCAACGCGCAGCCCCGCCATTCTCCATGGAGAGCATGGAGCAAAAATCATGACCAGGCACCTGACGCGAGCCGATCTCGCGCGCGGTGTGGCCGGCGCGGTTTCCACGCTGGTCCTGTGCGCGACGATGGCCTTCACCATCGCGCACCACTTCGCGTTGTAAGAATTTGGCGTTGTGAAGAATTTGGCGCTGTGAGGAAATTCGCATGATGTCCGCCCCCGAGGAGTCGGTGAGACTGCAAGGTTTTGGCGAGATGACGTTGCGCACGGCGATCGCGACGGTGATGCTGCTTGCGCCGCGCGAACGCGCCGAGGCCGCGATCTTCCGCGTGCGTGACGGCGTGCGTCTGGCCGCGAGCGAGATCGCCGAGCTGGCGTCGGAATGGGGCATCGCGCCCGCGGCCGAGATCAGATCGCCAAGGCTCGTCCCCGACCCGCGCTGGTCCGACATCGTGCGCGGCATGGTGCGAGAGGCCCCGCTGCCGTCGCTGATGGTGGCGTTTTTGCTGGGCGTGCTGGTGACGCGCAGGTGATCACGCGCGCTCGCTGCGACACACTCGCGTGACTGCAGCGCATGTTTGCCGCGAAAACCAGATGCGGCCGTTGTTGCTCGCGAAATCGCGATCTTCCTGCAGGGAACGCCCGAACGCAGCAGGGATTGGCTCGCTGTCGAAACCTGACATGGAGACAACCATGACACGCATGAAACTACTGAGCGCGGCCGCACTGATGATTTTGCCGCTCGCTACTGCAAGCCCCAGCCTCGCAGCCGGACGCGGTCCCGGCGGGTGCACCCCCGCGAGCGGCGACGCTGTCGGCGCCGCCGGTCCGGCCATGAGCGGCGGTCAGTTGATGGCCGGCGTCGGTCAATGCCGACCCATCGGTAGTTGGCATCAAGCCAACACCTACGGCTATTGGGGGCCCGGTTACGGATATGACCAGCCCGGCTGGCGCGCTCCGGCTTACGCACCCCACGAGTACTGAGGCCACCACCGAAAACCACAATGGCGCGGTCGATCTCGACCGCGCCGTTTGCGTTGGAGATGCTACGCGCGACGACAGCTACCGCGCTCTCTCAGTCTCTCGATCCATTCACCGCTGAGACCATCGAGGACATCGTCGATCGGCCAGTCGGGTGACGTCTCAACCAGATAAAGCAGTGACCAAGCGAGCCCAAAACAGTCATCAGGGCCAAAGAGCCGGACCAAAGCCCTTGCCTCATCCTTGGTAACGGGCGTTTGCACACCGGCAAGCAAAGCTTCCTGCTCCCGCAGCACTGGCGCCTTGGCCAAACTTGAACTCGGGAATGGACCGAGCTGAACAAGGCGCTGAATCGCTGGCTGCATCACCGTGTACTCCGGTGCATTTCCGATCAGCCCATGTCCGCGAGACAGTCGAGCGAAGCCACTAGGCCTCTGGCCTAGCCCGCGAGGCCGGACCGTCAATACCGGCGAGCGACAAGCCATGCCACGCGCTCAAGCCGCCCTGCGAGGGCCAAATCGGCCGTGGACCCGCCCTCAAAATCGTTGCAAAAAGGAACCCCGAGGCGCTGGCGGCCGGTCCGCCAAGCCTCTGGAAAACGTCAACTTTTGGAAGAATGGTCGGAGTGGCAGGATTCGAACCTGCGACCCCTGCGTCCCGAACGTAAATAGCAAGCGAAAAGATCAACAAAAACAATGAAGTTTGCTCTCGGTTGGCCACCTTTATCGCCGTTTGTTCACGGGGTTTCGGTGGTCAATCGGTGGCCAGCTTCCGGTCTATTCGAATTGATGAAAACCCGAAGAAATGATGCTTCGGTTCAGTCAAAATCGACGCCAATTGTAGAACGGCGACACTTCCGTTCGGGTTGGATCGCATGCGCTCGAGAAGGCCGCAGTCTACCTACCTTACTCAACGAGTCTCCAACTCTCGGAGCCCTTGGGTGTTCCATGGATGGATACACCTAGACGTCGCCACACAACCGCGGATCGCCTTTCCAAGTTGTGTTTGAGAACAGCACTCGAACACCTGAAGAACGCGGTATGATAAAACTGTTCTCATCCAGAGAACGGTTTGCTTTAAAGACCTGGTATCGGAAATCGCACTCGCCGGGAGAGAACGGCGGTATTTTTTGTTGCGTTCGGCGCGGTCCCGTCTCGCTGGACCCTTCCCGGAAACAAAGCCTAGCTCTGCACAAGCTGGGGCTTTTCCATTTTCCGAAAGAGACAGGAACGAAGGTCTACCAGCGAGGCTCAGTTGGATTGGTCGGAGCTTCGTATTCGTCTGCGAATTGCCACTACGCCTGCGTGCTCGGCCATTCAGCTGAACGCATTCCCTAGCTATCGGCGATCTCGCGACAACTCGTACATTGAGGTCGCTTGCCGAGCAATATCAAGCCCAGGCTGAGGCCTTGGGGCACGCAGAGACACTCTTCGCGAAGATTGGCCTGCCGTGACAGCGCCGGTCCCTTCCGCTATCCAAAAGTTGTGCTTATTCTCCGCGATGGGCCCGAATCGGCTGGAGCAATAGCCTTCGGGAAAGGGGAAACGCCTATGACCGACCAGGCGAGAGAGGCCATCGAGCTTCTGCTAAAGAACCGCCAGTCGGACAATCGGCAATCTTATCTCGTGCGCGGTCGCAGGCTTAAGCAGCTATCGGCGAACGATCTCTGCAAGCTCTGGGCGGAGCAGATGAACCGCTGGGCCAATGACTCGATCTTGTTCGACCAGAGGGCCCTCAACGACGTTGGCGTAGAGATGGGATTGCGCGAGATACCGCCGCCTCTCGAACAGATCGCAGAAGCAAGACAGAGAATTCTCGCGAAATCGGGGAGCGCCCTAGCAACGATCGTCGCGAGCCACCAGCATACGGATTAATGATCGCACCCTTCGATACTCCTTAAGCGAGGCCGCAGCTCACGTGCAATTGGCGGCGCTCTGATGCGGCTGTTCTCGCTTAAATGGTCACTTTACCAATCCTCTAAAGATTCCAAGAACCAGCTTTCCTAACCGTCCGGCAATCCCAGCCAGCTACTGAACAGGCAAAAGATAAGAGAGTGCCGCGGTGTTTGATGTAATCAGGATCCTGCTTCTGTTGGCCTGCGCATATGCCGGCTCGGCAGTCGCAGAGATACAGTTGAAAGCGTCCGTTCCCTCCCTCGCGATGCGCGACCATGGTTGATCAGCCTGACCTTACGTCAGTTCACGCTCGCGCCATCTGTGACGAGATCGGCACGAGGCTGAGGTGCATTCTTCGATCGGACCAAGACGACCTACCTCCCGGGCTGCGAAATCTTGTCCCTCGTTTGGGCGGGTAGACCATGATGGGTTGTCGAGACTTCCGATCGTTGAAGATATGACCAAGCCGCTGTTAGACGCAGCCTAGGTTTCATCATGTATGAGCGCCGCGCAACAGAACGCAAAGAGATCGACGAAGTCGCTTATATTGCAGGCGACGGATCGAGCATTTGCTGCCGGGTCGTGAACATCTCACCGGGCGGGGCGGCCATTGAGGTACCCAATCCGTCCCGATTGAGACTTCGATTCAAACTCATGCTTGAAACAGACCGTATCATTAGGGAGTGCCGATTGATCTGGCGATCCGGAGACCGTATCGGAGTGTCGTTTCACGACTAGCATCCGACAAGACCTGTTCGCCTGAAATACTCTGATACGGCGTTGCTAGAGCGCTCCCCACGATGATACGCGCTAAGCGCGACGATGTATCTTGACCCAACAAAAATGAAAGAGGCCGCCAACTGAGGCGGCGATTATTCGTCCCAAACACGATCGCCGCAATCGCATTCGAATGCCCGAACGAGTGCGTGCCGATCTGGGAAATGCACCACTCCGACTAACTTCAACGTCGCGCCACAAGCGCGGCATTCCCGGTTTGAACTGTCTTCAGTCTCCCCAATTTTCTCAGCTCTGAATATTTCCATCAATGATCCCCGGCACATCTCACCTAGCACCCATTCCTGAGTTTCTGGGATAAGCGGAGATTGCGAACGCAGGCCACTCTTGTTTGCAAAAACAGGCGACTGCGCTCGGAAACAGGCCAGTACCCAGAGCCAACATAGATCGAACTGATTGTTGCACGCTTCTATTGCGCGAGCATCGCTTCGAAGATGTCTATACCTTGACAAGGTTATTTTTCAATCGGAAGTATCGCTGCTGCTGGCCCTTCGGCGACGCCGGCACTTCGCACGAGGTCTTCTTTGCGCCTCAGGAGCGATCCTAGCTCTCGACAATCGGACGTTACCGCCGCCGTCTCGGAGCCGTCCACCTGAGCAGCGCTAGAATCATGGGCTTCCCGGCGTAAGCTTCCTCGCCTTTCGCCATCGCTGCAGATTCACCGCCGCCTAGCATCGATACTGGACAGCCTCCGCGCGGCCTTCTTTTTTGCGTGTCGCTCACCGCGAGGGCACCTGCGTACAGGAACGGCTCCAAGCTGCAACGCGTTGGGAAGCGTTGGCAGGAGGACGGACGGTGATAGTCGCCGGCCCCACAGCGAACCCCAAAGTTCGCCGCAGGAGCCGGCGGTCCTCGGGTAAGGTTGATCAGTTAGGTTGAGTCATTGGTTTTTTGCACTCCCTCGGCTACCTCTGCCTCGCGCCCCACAGCCCCGGCGCAACACCCCAAAAGGCAGCCTTAAGGGCTGGCGGCCCGAGGTGTCCCTAATCGTCGGATTTTGCGGCATGGTGTAATTATTCTGAGCCCTCCTTGAAATTATGTGCTTAGTTTTTCACCCATTTATTTGAATTATAATTTGAAGGGGCTGGAATGAAAAAACTCCTTCTTGGAGCGGCCTAGGCGCTGCTCGGGTCGATCAGCGCTAGCCCAACCGCTGGGTCAGCTGCGGGCACGATGGGTAGCGCGACCGTGACTTACTCCGGTGAGAGGTGGCCTCGGGCCGGCGGCCCAAAGGCGGTCGCCAACCCCTGTCATCAATCTGTCACTTCGTGGCGTTCGCAGCCCCTTTTCGGAATGGGAACCGCGAAGACCGCCGGGTTAGCCCAAAGGATCGCCTACTGCCGCGCCAATACGCGGCGGTCGAGAATTGCCGCTGCGGGAAAAAGGTGCCGGGATATCAAAATAAACTATTGCTTAATAGTTAATCACTCGCGTAAGTTGTTGCTGCGTAGAAAAGTTCAAAACAAAATGAATCTGGGGCATCGGAAATGAACTGCAAAACGCTGGCGGCCGCCGCCGCCATACTGATTACTGGGTTGAGCTGCGCATCGGCAACTGTCGTGAACGATACGACCCTCACGGCGGGATGGCATAACGGCACAGGTACAGTCGACGGCCATTTCACGGTCGACCAAGAGAATGGCGTCGAGCTGGGACTACGCGCGGGAATTCGCTTCATCGGACCGATCACGCCCTCCGGCAACATCTACGTTGCACCGGTGAGCACGCCCGGATCAACACTTGCCCTGTGGAATTTCGAATATTCCTACGACCCGGGGACTAACTCAAATACGTCGACCACGATTACTATCAAAGACAGTCTTGGTCATTCGCTCGCGGATATCCCGCTCGATCTCTTTTCCGACAATACCCATGTCGGAACAGCGTCGCAGAATAGCGAGAACATCGGCTTCCTTCCCTTTTCTCTCGGCTTGTTCGATCCAACCGTAGCAGCGATTTATTTGATCGACCTAGCGACAACGAGCAACAGCACGGGTGCTACGCTCGCGTCTGTGAACATTCAGGTGAACGTTGGTGCCGTCCCCGAGACCTCCACCTGGGCAATGATGATCCTCGGCTTCTGCGGCGTGGGCTTCATCGCGTATCGTCGTCGAAACCAAACGTCTGCGCCCACTGCGGCCTAAAATGGACATTCATCAAGAAACAAAGACCGCCTTCGGGCGGTCTTTTTTGTTCGGGCCGATTGTTCAGCTCTATCGAGAAATCGCCCTCTCCGACCGATACGAAATGTCGTTCGCTCACCCTGGAGAGTTATAGGGGCACGATCCCTTTCGCAAAGGAACAGCTCCGAACGGCAGCGCGTTGAAATTGCTCAATGACAAACCAGGCCCCTTAATGACGACTTTAGTCTTGACGTCGGCATCGCATTCGCAGCGTTTCTTCTGGCTGCCCTCTGCCGCTACGGCGTGCGCGCGTCGATGTCTGCCCGACTCCCGTGCCAGCGATCTGCGCCCGCGCTTTGAGCCGTCTGCTGCCGATCTAGCACATGTGCCGCTTAACCTTTAGAAGTGAGGTTAATCCGAATCTCGGCTTGATGCGCCGAGTGCCGATGGCATTATTGCACGGACCGGGTGGGACTCGTCTTTCCCCAAATCGAAACCAAAGACCACGATTTCAATCGTCCGGTACGGGGCCGCCAGCAATACCGCCCCCAGATCTGGCGGCCCCGCCTCTTGGGATGAAACGCCGATGCCATTCGAGAACCTCTCCGATTACTTCATCATTCAATCACCGGCGCAGCTTCACGGTGTGCGGCACATTGCCGGGCGCGTTCAGTCCTTACGTCGCCTCCGCTGCCGAAACTTTAGGCATATTGTCATCAGGGTTCCCAAGGGCTAATTTAAACTTATTCTTTTTTCTTCTTTTCCGGTGGGTCTTGGATGCGGATCGTCTTTACGATTTTAACTATTTGGGTTCTGCTCAACATCTTGTTTGTGTTGCTCGTTATTCGTCCGCACAAGCCGCAGCCGACGCCCTTGGCGAAAACGCTCTCGCCGGCTGCCATCAAGCGGAACCAGAACGAAATAGAACGGGACGAGCCCTTGTTGCTTCGCCACGTCGTCGTTTCGGTCGCGATGGGCTTTTTTTTCGTCCTCGCGCCACCGCTGCTAGCGATGTACGACGCGATCATCCGCTTCTTTCGAAAGCCGCCGCCGCCACCTGACGGAAACTGACGTCGGTTACAGCCCTGCTAATTCGCGCAGGGATGATGGATCAATAGGCTTCCTGGAACATGACAGCCGACGCTGTGCGCCCCATGATCTTCAGATCCAGCCAGATGCTCCAATTGTCAACGTACCAGACGTCATACTCAACTCGCTTCTCCATCAGGTCGATCGTCGGCGTTTCGCCACGGAATCCGTTCACCTGAGCCCAGCCCGTCAGGCCCGGCTTCATGTGATGACGATAGACATATTTGCTGATGAGCTCATCATAGTAGTTGTCATGAGCGAGCGCGTGCGGACGCGGTCCCACCAGTGACATATGCCCCCGCAACACGTTCCAGAGCTGCGGCAGTTCGTCGATGCTCGTCATGCGAAGGAAGCGCCCGATCCTGGTGATCCGCGCATCCCTCTTGGTTGCCTGCGTGATCGTCTCGCCATTTTCACACACCGTCATCGTGCGAAACTTCAAGATTTCGAACGGCTTGCCATTAAACCCGCGGCGCGACTGCCGGAAAATGATGGTTCCGGGTGAATCCAGCTTGATCAGAATGGCTACGGTGAGCACCAACGGCGTCAGGAGCACCAGTGCAAACAGGGCTACCCCGACGTCGAGGCATCGTTTCTGCAGCCGTTCGATGATGCTAAGGGGCGGCCGCTGAATCTCGACCGCGACGGTGCCACTTACCGGAAGAAAGGGACGGGCGACGAGATCTGCGATCGGATCGTCCAGCAGCAGGCGTATCGGCTGCGGCACAGCGCGCAGATATGGCCCGAGCTTGCGAAGCATCGGCAGCTCGTTCGAGTCGACCGCGAGCAGATATTCATCGACATCAGCGGAGCGCGATTGGCGGATGACGTCTCGAATCTGCCGGTCCCAGTGGCCATCGTCGCGATCGATCCCGAGGACGAAATGGCGAATGACGTCGAAACCATTCCGCCGCAAGTCCTTGAAGCGGCTCGAGGTGAAATCAAGCGGCTTCAGACTCAGCAAGATCACCTTGCGATCGACCAGCCGACTCCTCGCATAGCTTGTACCGAACACGGCCAGCCAAACGAAGCGGAGACAAACCAGACCGATGCCACCGATCGCAGCGAAGACGATGACGGTGCCACGCGACAGATTGTCCGTCGACTTCAGCAAGAAAGCCGCGACAGCCAGAATGATCAGCGACATCACCCAAATGAAGAGCGCCTTTCGGAGCTGCCAGGCGAGGTCGAGCAAACGGTGCGCCGCATAGATGTCCCGAAAATAGGCAACCATGACGAATACGACCCCGACGAACAACCCGGCTCCTACTGACGCGCCGTCGGCAGGTGAAGCAATCACCGCACCATAGAGGGAAGCCGCAACCACATAACTCAGCAAGATCAGCAGAAAGTCAGCAGCTATGATCACGATCTGAAACGGTCTCTGGAGAGAGTTACCGCGCGTGGACAACAACGCATGCACGCCTCCAGAACCATAAGTTGCAACAGCCATTCGAACCTTTGCGTATCGAGAGAGTATCTGGCGCTCATCGTGATGCTGAAGATTCGCCTCTTCCCCGCGATAGAAGGTGTTAAATGATCGCAGCGACATTGTGGCGTCGCACGCAAAACTTTTCGCGATGCAATCAAACAGATCTCGTGGAAGTTGCTCTTCGAGAATTCACCCGGCGCAAAAAATATCGTCACGACGCTGACACACCAATGCGCCCACTGCCGCATTTTGAATCAGGTTCTGCTTCCAAAATTCGCGCCGTGGGAGTTGCGCGAACATGCAACAGGTCATCTTTGATGCGCTTGTTGCAGCGGCAGCTCTTTGTGCAGGCTCGTCCGTCAATTACGAGAACTTCAATGGATTGCCATCTAAAGATGTATGCACAGCAACTGGCAGAGGCATGCATTTTTTCGTCGCGGCCTATTACTCGGACGAGGTCTCTCTCGACATCAGCACTTTGCGGAGGTGTTGCTTGACACTCACGATCCTCTGATCGTGTTACCCTCGTTGAAGTGCTCGCGCCGCATCCAAGTCAGGTCTGACGAGAGGCTATCCCAATTGATGGGATCATCGTCCAAAACTGCACGGGTCCTCATGGCAAATCTCGTGTCGGACATGCCCATGCCCTTCATGCGCTGCAAGCCGCCAGTGACGAGGTCGACCAGCCCCCAAATTAAACCGTGCTAATTCGCCAAGCGACCCCGCACAGCGATTTCGAAGTTGGACATACACGTTTCGAGGCTCCGACCGGGGCATTCATATAGTTCTTTGGCCAGGTCGCGAAGACGCGTATGGGAGCGTCCTTCCATTTCATCGAGATCAAACGCGATTCTTTCGAGCGCCTGCTGAAGGCGCCGTAGATGGAAAAGGTGGAGTTCTGTTTCGCCCATAGCTTGCCCCTGCACAAGGACGCGGCGAGGAACCGGTCTCGATATGTCCGGAGGCGCTCGACATTCGACGGAACCGAGACCGCGCAGCGGCGGAATAAAAGTCAGTTTAAATAAAATATATATTGTTCGCGATTTTTAAATCGGAATCAATAGCCGTTTAATACGAGGTTCATTCAACCGGCCAGTGGCAGATTGATTGCGGATCGAATGACCTGCCCTTCCACGGACCGGCGCCTGCAATCGTACGATTGACGAGCAAACGGGCCGTGGAGTCTTAAGAATACAGGACCTTTGGCGGCTAGTCTCACAGTTGCACTGAGCAGCGAAGACCACCATTTGCCGCTGCCAATGTCACGGTCACCACCCGGTTCTTCCTGATCGCGAATTCGCAGAGTTTTCGGCTTGTTTCACCGCGTCTCACCTGCAGACTTGCGGTGCCGGTCGGCTGCTGGACGACGAGACTGTTGCGAGCGCCGAAATCGAGCGTGGTTGCATTGAGGACCAGAGTGTCGCCGGCGCCCGGGTTGGCAAAGTTCTTCTTCACCTCGACGAAGCCCGTTTCCTCGCGCCAGTCGCACCCGGCCAATCCCACCGCGACCGCAACCAAGACGGTCGGCGTTAGCCTCAGCCTCATGACTCCGGCGGAGTGAGGCTCCGGATGAAGAGCTTCAATTCTTCCGAGGCTCCCCGCACGTCACCGGCGAGATTCCGCACGACCCTGACCATCTCGTCAGCGTTCTCGACCTCAAGCACCTCGGAAGCATAGTCGCCCCGGGTCTGAACGGTCTTCAGGAGCTGCGCAAATTCGCTGCTGGCCTTGGCCAGGTCGTCCGTCGCTTTCACCATTTCGGCAACGTTCTGATCCCAGCGCTTCTGGAGAGACGACCGCTCTGCCGGCGTGAATTTGGTGTCGTTGCGCATCTGCTCCTGCTTGGAGCGAGCATATTCAAGCGCCCGGGCGCCGAGCCTGGCAATCTCGCCATTGTCCGCGACCAGGCCCAGGGTCTGGGAGATCAGGGCCTGCAGCTCGTCGACCTGCTGCTTCGCGGCGTCAGGCTTGGACAGGGATTCGATTGTCTTTGCCTTCTCCTCGATCCTTGCATTGACGCCTTCGAGGCTCTTGCGAACATCGCCAAGCTGGCTGCGAAAATCGTTGAGCGGCGTCGATGGCGTGGTTGCGGACGCCGCGGCCGTGGATCCGCTCTCTGCGGCGCCAGCCGGGTTTGTCGCAACCATGGCGGCGCAAAGCATAGCAGCGCAGACGGCCCCGCCCAGGGACAAGCTCCGCTGTCTGGGGGTGAACAGATTGGTCATCGCAAACCTCCAGGACTACTGGTAGGACTATGTCGGCCGACTTGCCCGGCGAAGGCTGATCATGCTCGCCAATCGCGGCACATTACCACCAAAAATAGGGAAAAACCCGATACTTCAGCCGCGGATTGCCATAGTAACCGGGGCCCTCATACGGACCGTAGAAATTGCCGTCCCCATAGACCCAGCGCGCGACCGGCTTGCGGACCTGGGGGCGGTAGCAGCGCCCGCCCTCGTCGCAAACCACTTTGACTTGCTCGAGCGCAAGGTTGGAATGAGACGTAGTGGCCTGAGCCAGAAGCGGCGCCGCAGACGCCCCACCTGCCAGCATCATCGAAACACCGGCGATTGCTCCAGCCAGTTTCAGCATTGTCTTGCCCCTCGGATCAGCCCGATTCAAACTCCACAGAGATTAACAATATTAATGGTCTCTTATCCGCAGGACAAGGCCACACGGACAGGCTTGCGGCCGTCTGGCTTTCGCCAAACCTCCGGTGCGATCCATCTGCCACATCGGCCACAAATACCGCGGCGCGAGAGGCCTGGATCAAGCTGGCCGGGACGACCAGAGGGGCGACGAACCACCTCGTCCGACGGGGCTCCTCCGCCCCAGGACATTGCTAACCAATTCCGTTTGCCATGCGACGAGCGCTCATGTCTGCACTGATTTCCGCTCGATTGATTGAATGGTATGTCTGGGTTCGTTCAACCACGCCCAATTCCAGCATGGCCAATTTCTCCCCCTCCCGCGGTCGGCTTTGCCTACGGCTATTCAGCCTTGCCGCACTGCTCATGTCCCTCTCGATCGCCATGGCGCCTCGAAGCCAGGGACAGGAGATCGGCCGCCTGTATGCGACCAGACCACCGCCGGGATATGCCTTCATCAGGGTTGCGACACTCTCCAACGGAGATTTCCCTCACATTGAGGTCAATTCGGCGGATCTGCCGATCAACGAGGCCACGGGACTGAGCGCCTACCGCGCCGTTCCGGGAAACCAGCCGTTGAACCTGGCGGTCAACGGCTCCACGATCTCGAAAGACGTCGTGCCAGGCGCCGAGACGTATCTCACCCTGGTGATCTCGAGAACGAACTCGACCTGGAACGTTCAATCCATTGACGAGGGCCAGAGCTCGAGCGACGGCTTGAAAGCCAAGCTGCGCTTCTTCAATCTCGTACCTGGATGCACGGCCACGCTCAAAATTGCAGATGGTCCGACCATCTTTCAGCAAGCCCCGTTTGCCTCCGTTCAATCCCGAACCATCAATCCCGTAACCGCAAAGCTCGAAGCCTCCTGCAACGAAGCCAACGCCCCCCTGACGCTCCCTCAACTGCGCGCCGGAGATTACTACAGCATATTCCTTCGCACGGATTCCGAGCGGCTTCGTCTTACCGGTCAATTGGATGAGACCGAGCCCTATCGAGAGCGCTAGGCCGCACGCGGATGGTATTCGTCAGCGATTCCTTCGTTTTTCTTTTTCTGCCTATATTTCTGTTCGCTTATGCGATTGTCCCTGCCCGCTTCCGCAATGCCACGATCCTGCTGTTCAGCCTGATCTTTTATGGCTGGTGGCGGTTCGATTTTCTCCCGCTCCTCATGGCCATCGCCTGCTGGTCCTGGGCGACAGGCCTCTGGATCGTTCGAAGCGCAGGCCGCGAGCGTCGGATCGCCCTGCTCGCCGCGATCCTTGCGCCTCTCGCGAGCCTGATCTGGTTCAAATACGCCAACCTGCTCGCTGCAAGCGCACTGGCCCTTGGCGCACCGATCGGGCGTTGGACAGCGATTCCCCTGCCCATCGGCCTTTCATTCTTCGTGTTCGGCGCGATTTCCTACTCGGTGGACGTCTTCAGAAAGACCGTCGCGGCAGAACCAAGTCTCGTGAATTACGCGACCTATCAGGCCATGTTTGGCCACCTCGTCGCAGGTCCCGTGGTTCGCTATCAGTCGGTGGCGGAACGGCTCACGTCACGTTCCTTCGATCTTGCGGAGTTCACCGAGGGATGGCGTCGCTTCATGCTTGGTTTTGGGCAGAAGGTGCTGCTCGGAGATACGCTCGCGCCGCTCGTCGACGCCGGCTATTCGCTACCGAACCCCAGCGCCGCCGACGTCGCTTTGACGGTCACCGCTTACACTCTGCACCTCTACTTCGATTTTGCTGGCTATAGCAGCATGGCCATCGGGCTAGGCCTGATGGTTGGCCTGAAGTTTCCGGAGAACTTCGACAATCCCTATCTGAGCAAATCGATCACCGATTTCTGGCGTCGCTGGCACATCAGCCTGTCAAGCTGGCTCCGCGACTACCTGTATATACCACTTGGCGGAAACCGCGTGGGCAAGGTTCGCTCCTATTTCAACTTGCTGGTGACGATGGCCCTCGGCGGCCTCTGGCACGGCGCGAGCTGGACCTTTCTGGTCTGGGGCGTTTGGCATGGGCTGGGGTTGATCGCAGCACGACTCTGGAGCGCGGCCGGCGCGCCTACGATCCCGGCACTCATCTCACATCTCCTAACAATGATTTTCGTCATGATCGGCTGGCTGCTGTTTCGTGCTCAGGACTGGCAGGTTGCCCAAACGATGATGTCGGGGCTGCTGGGTTTTAACGGCCTGTCCTTTTCGTCATCGATGACTGCGGCGGCGAGGCCAACCGAACTGCTGACGCTCTGGCTGGGTCTGCTCGTGGTCTACGCGCCGGCGCTCCCCAACTCCCCGCTGCGGCGCTATATCGCGCGCCCACCGTTCGAATTGGCGCTGCTCTTGTGGCTCTGCGCCTTATGGACGATGCAAAGCCGCACCGTCATTCCGTTCCTGTACTTCCAGTTCTAGGGGGCGCGCATGACGATCAGGGCTCTCCTCGTACTCGCAGTGATCTTCTCAGGGCTGGCCGCGGTGCTGACCAGAGGCCACGAAGCGCTCGGCGAGGTGCTGAGAACGACGACTGTGAGTGATCTCACCGATGGCCGTTTTGCCCAGCACGTCGACAAGGCGATCTTCCATGCAGTGCCGCGGAGCTCCGCACCCGACGGATTGGTGGTCGGCCTACAGTATCGTCTGCTGCATGATGCGGGTCGTCAGGTTCACGCGGGATGCGGTGATTGGCTCTATTCGATGGAGGAGCTGCGGGCTGATCGATCTGATGCCGACAACATGAAGGCGCGAGCAGAATTGCTGCCCTATCTTGCGCGCTCGGTGTCACGGCTCGGCGCTGCCCTGGTGATCGTACCGGTCCCGGACAAAGCTCAACAGGTCGAAGACCAATTGTGTGGCCTTGCGGCGCTCCAGTCCCGAAGCCGTGACCGCTTTCGGGCGGAGCTTGCGAGAGTTGACGGCGCGATCCTTGTTGACGTGAGGGCCAATTGGCCGCGACCGGGATATTGGCACCTGGATACACATTGGGATCAATCCGGCGCCCGATTTGCAGCAAACCGGATCGCAAAAGCGATCATGGAGACCGTCGGCCCCGGTCACGACAAGATCCGATTGTCCGAAGGCGCGTTGCGCAACCGGACAGGTGATCTCGCCCGGCTTGCAGGCCTGATCGAGGCGCCGATCCGGCTGGCACCTGCGCCCGAGCAGGAGCGCGACGTGAAGGCTGAAATTGAGCGCAGCGGCGGCTTGCTTGACGATGCCGAGGATGCGTCCGTCATCCTTGCCGGCTCGTCCTTCTCGCTGAATTCGGCGTTCGCAGACTATTTGCAGGCGGCCCTGTCGCGTGAAGTCACGCAGATCAGCGAGCCAGGAGGCGGCTTTGCCGGAGCTTTGCTGGGACTGCTCGAAAGAAATCCCGGCGGGTTGGCAAAGGCCAAGGTCATCATATGGGAGTGGCCGATGCGATCGTTAACCGCGCCGCTCAACGATGCGGAGCGGCGCTTTCTCGATCGGTCGCGCAGACAAGCTGCACCATAAGACCGTTTAGCTGCGCAAATATCGCCGAACGATTGCCGTCAACGCCAGAAAGCAAGAAGGCCGCCTCTCGGCGGCCTTCGCGTTTGAGACTACATCGCGTCGCTCAGGCAAGCCGCACGCTTCCAGCAGAGCGGCGATAGGCCAGGAAGCCGACACCGAGGAAGCCGAAGATCATCATCGCCCAGGTCGAGGGCTCCGGAACGGCGGAGATCGTGGTGGAGAAGAAAGCCTCGCCGGTCGCATCAGGGCTCGACCAGATCCACTGTGCGTTCGTGGAAATATTGTTCAGGGGATGACCGCCGTTGTTGTTGGTCCAAATGTTCGAACCACCGTTCGTACCATAGCTGATCGGGGTTCCGGACGGCGCGCTATTCCAGTTCGCCGCTCCGCCGGTGGCATCGGTCGCGCGCCAGTCGGTTGTATTGGTCAGGAGGGATTGAGTGCCGTTTGCGAAAACATAGTTGCCGGTCAACGAGAACTGACCAATGAACGCATCCGGATTGCCGCCAGCCATGTTGGCTGGACCGCCGAAATTGTCACCGACGACATGAAGATAGTAGGTGCCGGACGTGAGGGGGGTCGAGAACGAATAAGTCGTCGGCCAGTTGTTGCCCGAAGCGAGGAGCGTACCGAGAGTCGAGTCGCTCGTGCTGATGTAGACTGAGAACTGGTTGTCGGCCGTGAGGTTACCCGTCACCGTCGCGGCCTGAGATGCCGTTGCGCTAAGTCCGGAAAACGCCACGGCGAAGGCCACAGCAGTCGCATATTTAATATTCATTACCCAACTCCCTAAATTATTTAAATTTTAACCGATTGCTAAATCTTTAGCGGCTGATGCCCCCCCTGTCAATTGACCAGAAACTAATCATACGAAGTATTAACTTGTGAGCCGATGCCCTCTTGGTGCCAGGTCAGTTTCAGCTATCGTCACCCCAGAACCGTCAAACAAACCAGTCCTAACTTGCATGACTTTTGCCCAGCCTGCGCCGGAACCACCGAGCTTTTGTCCCGTCAGCAGCCATCTGATTAAATTCAAAAAAATGTTCGCGGCGGCGGCAGGACTCCTTCTGTGCCTTGCGGCGATGCCTGTTCAGGCGAATGACGCCGTCGTGGAAGGCAAGTCCAATTGGCTCTTCGCCGGCTGGGAGAGCCTGACGACGGCAAAACCGGAGGCCGAAAAGGCCTCGCTCCGGTTGATCTCGGAGACAGCAACCCTGTTTGCCGAGAAGAACATTAAACTGATCGTCGTCGTCGTCCCCCTGAAGCCGCGCTATTACGAGGCCCAGCTCCCCGATGGCGCAGCCATGTCCGATCTCGTGCGGGGGCGCTACGACCGGCTGCTCACCGACCTCCGCATCGCGGGCATCAAGGCCCCCGACGTTCGGGACGCGCTAAGGACCGTCCTGGCGGGGAAAAAGGAGGTCTTTTACCGTACGGATTTCCACTGGACGACTTTTGCTTCGGAAGCGACCGCGGATTTAGTCGCCGATTCGATCACGGCCGAAGGACCACTGCCGGGAAAGCCGGGCAGCGGAGCTCCGCTCGGCGAATGGATGAGCGACCGGCACCTGGGCGACCTCGCCGCCAACTTCCTGTCTCCGGAGCGAAAGCGGGCCATCGGGCCCGAAGCCTACTTCATCCGGGCCGCCATCAAACCGGCGGCCGGACTGCTCGACGCAGATCCTTCCCCGGTCGCGGTGGTCGGCAACAGCTTCGTGCAGCCCTATTTCGGGTTTCCGCAGCGCCTGTCCAACAAGATCGACAGGCCGATCGCCTTGAAATGGAATGCCGGGGATATCGGCCCTTGGGCCACGCTGCTGCAATGTCTTCAATCGACCGAATTCATGACGCCCTCCGTCAGATATCTGGTTTGGCAGTTCAACGAGGCGCAAATCCAGAACGGACCCGACGCCGTTGGCGAATGGGCTCCACAGAGTATTTCCAGTCCAGCCGCATGGCGCGCCAAGCTCGCGGGGCTTTTAAAAATCGATGAAAAGCTTAATTTTCCATAACAGGTGGTTTGCCGCCTGAAAGTACTGGGAAAACATCGAAGCATTTGCGCAACACACCGCGAAAAATCATGATTTTTGAATGTCTTGTCGCGGCCGTGCATCAAATTCCGGTTCCGCCGGATCGACCTCTCAGGTAATCTCCGCGACGTAATTTTTTATCCGCCTGATGGGGGCCATGTTTAATTGGGGTGCTGAACGTCCAGGACGACGTAAGCTGCGGGCTGCCATAGGCGGTCTTCTGCTTTCGCTTGTCGTGGTCTGCCCGGCAGGCGCCCAACCCGCTGATCCGGATCGTCCGCTCGAAGGCGAAGCCTACACCTCTGCCGAAGAGGCGTATAAAGCGTTTGGACAAGGCAACTATCAAGCGGCCGCAAGCCAGGCTGCTTCATCGGTCGCGCTGCGGCCGGATATCCTCCGCTTGCGATTGCTGCTGATTGACTCGCTGGTTGCCGCAGGAAATCTCGCATCGGCTGAACAGGCGACTGCGGCGGCGCTAGCGACCTTTGCCTCGAACCTGGAGCTCGAGTCCCGGCAAGCCAGCATTCGCCAGCGCCTTGCCCAGCAGCCGGCTGGCGAGGGCTATAAGGCGCTTGAACGGGGTGACACCAAGGCGGCCATACGTGCTGCTCGCAAGGCCGTGGAGTACGGGCCGGACGTGATGTCCTACCGCCTGCTTCTGCTCGCTGCCCAACTCGCCGACAATAGTTTTGCAGGGGCCGCCGAGACCGCATCGGAGGCGATCAAGCTCGATCCCGGCAATTACGTGCCGGTGGTCTGGCGGGGTTATATCTACCAGAAGCTCGGCAACAGGACCCTCGCTGCGGCCGACTTCAATGCAGCACTCGGTCTTCCCGATCTCACCGACGCAGAGAAAAAGCAGATCCGATTGATTGCGGCCGACGCGGCCCTAGCGTCAGGCGACGCCCGAGCGGTCCAGAACCTGCTTCAACCATATCCCAGAACGGACCCGCTGGTTGTCACACGGATCGGTGACGCTGATGCGGCTGCCGAAGGCAAGGCGACGCTGAAGGGCGATGGCAAGCTCATGCCAATGCCGGTGCAGGATTGCCGCGATACGCCATATGGCTCGGTGTGCAATCTGCAGGCACCGCTCGTTCAAAGCATTGCTACGCCAATCGACAAGAAGGCCGAGGGCATCGAAGCCGCTGGAAAGGCCTACGAGGCCAGTCGGGCCAAGAACTATGGCGTTGCGATCGAGGAAGCCAAGAAGGCGATCGCCGACGCGCCCGAGATCGCCAGCACCCGACTGCTGCTGATTAATCTGCAGCTCACGGCGGGCCGGCCGGCCGAGGCCGAAGCCACAGCGAGCCGCGCGATCGCGGACGGCGTGGCCACCGCCGATATCTACGCCCAGCGGGGATTTGCGCGGGGCCGTATCGGCAATGACAAGGGCGCGATGGCAGATTGGGAGACTGCGCTTGCGCGAGGAATTCCGGCCGAGCAAGTTCGGAATGTCCGTCTCGCGCTGGTCGACACCGCGCTGAAGACCAAGGATCTGCAACGGGCACTGCGCTCCATTCCGCGCGCAGGCCTTGACTATGAATTCACCATCCGGCGCGCCTTCGCTTATCAAGGCCTAGGCCGGAAGGAAGAGGCCTTGCGAGACTTCAGGTCCGCTGAGCACCTGTCGGTGACCAACGTTCAGCGGGATGGTGCCATCCAGGCGCAGATCAACACGCTGCTCGAGCTGGATCGCAAGCCCGAAGCACGGGCGATCTTCGACGCGGCAATCGCGCGCGGCCAACTCCGGTCAATCAGGGACGCAGACGTGGCCTATATCGGCGTTGCGGTCGGCAACGATAAGGTGGCGCTGGAGCTGTTCGATCGTGCCAAAGCCAATGGTGCGCTTCCTCCCCGGGCGACCATCGATGCCGGCTACACGGCGATGCGGCAATTTCAGAATCCGAAGGCCATTGCCTACCTGAAGGAAGGCGTCGATGCGAAGGCGGACGGACGCATCAATATTGACGACCAGAAGCTGTTCGAGACACGGCGGACGGTCGCCGATCTGACCCGCGTCTGGGGGGTCAACAGCTCGATTTCCTACGGCAAGGTTGGATCAGCTCCCAATCCCTTCCTGACGATCAACTCGCCCACAAGCACCTACACGTCGCAGCTGGGATCCGAGTTCTATTACCGACCCGAGGAGTTCGGAAACCGCAACGGCGCACTGTTCGAGGTTTTCGGCCGGCTGTTCGAGACGCTGTATGATCAGGCTGGCGGACCCACCGGGCTGCGTACGACCCAGGGCATGGCAGGCGCGCGGTGGAAACCGTTCTCCGACCACAACCTCGTTCTTGAGGTCGACAAACTGTTCAGGCTCGGCGACGCGGCTCGCGATGACACGCTGCTCAGAGCTGCCTATTCCTACACGGTCGGAACTGACTTGCGGGCGATCGATACTCATTGGCCGACATGGTACATTTACACGGAGGTCGACCGCTTCTTCGAGAAGACACAGCTGGTCGGGCTGTTCGAGGGACGCTTTGGTCACAGCTTCCGGCTGGATCCGATCAGCAGAAACCTGGTGTTCTTCCCGCACGCTGTCATTGCGGCCAGCTATGACGATTCGTTCGCGGTTCGCGACGCCTACTCCGCGGGCGTCGGTGGCTCGATCCGCTACTGGTTTGGCGAGACAAAGTATATTGCGCCTCCCTCATATTGGGAGCTGACGTTGCAGTACCGATTCAGGCTTGCCGGCGACAAGCGCGCCGAGGGCATTTTCGCGCAGACGTCCATCAATTATTGAGCAGCCGGTGTGTGAAAGTGTTCACGCGACTGCAGCGAGGTCATCACGCGTGTCACTTTGCGGAATCGGCTTGTTCGCCTGTCCGAACCAACCGGCCGTCAGCGCGATCTGATCAACCCGGCAACGTTCAACTTCGAAGGACCGCCCTCGGGTGGTCCTTTTCTCGACGTTGGTCTTAGGCGCCAAAGATCCACACGATTCCCGTGGTGATCGCCCAGAGCCAGGCAACCATCCCGACCACGAGAGACGTGACGTAAAGCGAACGCATTTTTCAAATCCTTAGTGACGGTCGAGGCGCCAGGTATCGGCCTCGAGGACCCGCTGCCTTAGCCGCAAGACTTCAAGGTAGCGCTCAGCAATGGTTTCGCCGACCGGAGGCCGCTTTGGCATCCGCTTGGCCTTCTTCAATTCACGGGATTTCCGTACCTTCGGAAATGCGCCTTTCATGAAAATCTCCAAGGTCTAACAAGAAGCAAAACGCGTACCAACGCATTGAACCAAGATTGAGCGAAGCGACGCCGGTCACGCGACTGCAGCGTAGTTCGATCAAAGTCCCGCGGGTCCGTTCAGCATGTAAAAATCCAAGCCAAGCAATTGACCACAGCAACACCACTCCACGTGGTGAACGCAGCGCGTGAAAATTCGGGCATGCGTGATGAGGTTATTGGTGCGGTATTGTCGCGAAGCCTAACGCCATGGCGGAGTTTTCGTCAATTTGATTCTGGCCAACGGCGTGAAATGCGCATTGGACATGAATGGCCGTTTATAAAGATGAACAGGTCTAGCTAACGCTGATCGCGCGCGAGGGCTGCAAAGAATGCACGGTCGTGAAGCCCGACGGCTACGGAAGTTTCGTCCCGCGATATGCGCGTAACCAACCACGCCTGGCGCACCAATCTCCGAATGAGGATGCGGCAAATGGCCCGGACGTCCGTTGCCTCAATGTCATCAAGGCATCGGATCCGTCGTGCCGACGTTTCCCTCATTCAAAGAGGACAGACGTTCACCGCTTCGACCACGGGCGCGCTTACCGATTTTCGGTTCACGCTGAATGGCTCGACCATCCCTTCGCTTTATGGCGCCATGTATTTGTGGGACGGCTCCAAGCCAACCACGCTGCTCTGGCAGAACCCCGTGGTGCACGCAGCCCGGCCTTCTCGACTTCTCTCCTGTGGGGCCGACGAGGAGCACCCAAGACCGGGAACCTGCAGAGCAGTTATGACCAAAGGTTCACACGCCGTACATAAGAACAAGGTCATCTCGGCGATTTTAATCCTATTTTATCCTTACACGTTGACCGGGTTACGAAATCGGCCTACGCGGAAAACGCGACTTAAACAGAATTAAACCAAAAAGTATGAACGGGGCAGAAAATGAAAATCAAGAGCATTGTCTTGGCTGGTTTGGCTGCGACGCCCCTCCTCTGGAGCGCGCCAAGCCGGGCTGCGCTTGTTTATAGTTATTCAACGAGCGGATGCTTCACGAGCGGACCGAGCTGCACGGCCGCCCCGACTGCCTCGACTGGCGGAGCCGTGCGCGGCGAAGGCGGGCTCAACTTCAAGGGGACGACGGCTACCAACAAGTCGGGGCCGAATCTCAACCTCGGCAGCATGTCGCTTCAGAACATCCTGTTCGACGACCCATCCGCGACTACGTTCGACCTGAAGGTCTCGTTCACGTCGCCGAATGGCGCCGGCTCGAGCATGTTTACCGCGGACCTCGTCGGCTTGATTTTCCTCGGTCTCGGCTACGTCGAAATCGATTTTGGCAAGGCCCAGACAATTAAATACGATGGCGGCTCGTTCAAACTGGCGATCGACGACATTTTTCTGTATTCGCTCGATGCCAAGGATCCGATCACCGGCCACGTGACGCCGATCGCCGGCGCGGTGCCTGAGCCTTCCACCTGGGCCATGATGGTTCTGGGCTTCAGCGGTCTCGGTTTCATGACCTATCGTCGCAAGCGGGCGATGGCGACCGCTGCAATCTGAGGGCTCTCGGGAGGCATGCCAGCCTGACTTCATCGCGCGAGATCTGCCCGGTCGGGCACGAAGTCGACAGGCTCCTTGATGAGCCCAGCTAGCCAGCGCCCCAGCTCCGATCCGAACTCGGAGCTGGGGTTTGTGTTTGTGCCGGACCATGTTGGTTGCGGGAATTGGCTTCCTGGCAGGGCCCATTTTCGTTCGAGCTTCATGACGGAGCACGGAGCCGGCCCGGGTAGCGCGCCTTAGCTCAGCCTAGAAACTTGTTCTTCATTCTTACTGGCGGGTGGCCCGCGAAGTATGAGCCTCAAGCAACCGCTGCCTTAGCCGCAAGACTTCAAGATACTGCTCCGCGATACTTTCGGGAGTCGGAGCTTTCTTGCGAATCCGCTTCGACTTCCTTGCCTCACGCAGCTTCGGTGCCTTCGGCAGTACCTCTTTCATGAAAATCCCCCGCCCCAAAAAACAAGCAGATTGGATCCGAGCAGATCGATTGTCCGCTTGTGTCCATGCGTTGGTCAGAGACTGACACAAACGAGTTCGATCAAGGTTCCGTGACACGCCTTCCCACAGCGATCTGTCCAGGCATCAATGATTATAGGCTCGCCACATGACACACCGCTTAAACAGGGGATTGTGGTTACCACGCAGCTCGATGAAATTTTCGGGTAAACAAGAATCTAAAGACGGCCGGCGACTGAGCGCAACACGCATTGCCAGGGAATGTCGTGCGCATCGCTATGGCTTGAGACGTCTCGCCACCGCTTTTCGCACACGAGGGTAAAGGCATTGAGAGGTTCAAGTTATGCAGCCGAACTGCAACACCTCACGCGCGCGCGTCAATCACGCCGAACATCGGCCCGGCGCAAGTAATCCCAAACGAAACAAATGCTCAAGAAGGTCGCGGCCGCGAGCCCATTCACGCAAAGAGCTCCGTATTCCGGCAGGCAATTCAGACAGGTTCCGATGATCTGCATGGACGAACTCCCAAGCCGCGAGCAGCATACGCTGTCGCGAGATCCTGTCCAAGCGAAGGTGATTGCCGAGAGGAATTTGGGTAGTCGGACGCAGGCAAATGCCTGCGTTCGGAGAGGAGCTGGCCCGCGTTCAGCTCGCAAGAGATCTCAATCGACTTCCTCGGCGGGCCACCGTTGCAACTCCGAGAAAACCGAAAATGAGCATGGCCCAGATGGGCAACTCAGGCACCGCGCTGACGGTGCTCAATTCAAGGGTGCCAAGCTCGCCAGGAGAATAAAGCGGCCCGGAATCGCCGCTTGTTGTCGAGGTTGGGGGATTCGGCAGGAAGGCAGAGAAGCCTGGGCTCGCATTGGGAAAAGGAGGAGGAAAACTGGAAAGCACCGGATCGTAGAAATACAGATTGCCGTAATTCCCGGTCCCGAACGAAAACAGGATTCCGGAGAAGGAGAAGCCTCCGGCGGCAGGATCGAACTTATTGTCCACCACGAAGAAGGGCAGATCGTCGGAATCCACCGGAGAAGCAACGATGCTATGGATTGTACCGCCATACCCCGCGGCGAGGCCGGTCGCGAGAACCATTCCCGAGATGCTTTGGACGACGAAGCTGGTGTCGTCGTACTTGAATTGCCCTTGAATAGTGTAGGAGTCGCTCTTGAACTTGAACTGTTCGGTCACGCCCGCGGCGTTGGCGGATGTTACCGCGAGCATGCCGCCAAGCAGGCAAGCCGACGCAATCTTCAAAATGTTCACGAACCTGTCCTCGTCAATTGAATCGGGAATGAAAACAGCCTTGCCATCGAGTCCTCGCTGAACGTCGTGATCCACCTGAGCGAATCGCAAACGCCAGCCGCGAAAGAGCACTCTCGCGTCGCTGGATCTGTCTTGCTGGGATTGCGGGATACTGAATCGAACGCCTACTGATTCGTGCTAAAATATAGCCGAATCGGCGGCCGGACGCGCGCGAGAAATGATCCTGCCGACGGGACAAGCTGACTCATACGCCGGCGCGATGAGACCTTGGAGGTAGCAGCCCGATCAGGACGCCGATTTGAATTTTTCCATGCTCAAACAGATCGTGGCCGCGAATCGGTTCGAACGGTCTTCTGCAAAATCCGGCGTCGACAGCTTGGCAAAATTGGCCAGGGCCTGCGCGGCTGGCGCGACTTCCGCATTGATCGGTTCGGCCAGCGTCGAATCACGCTCGACTGCCTCGTCTGCCGCGTTGAGCGCGGCGAGCAGCACGCTCGTGATCGAGTCAGGCAACATCACATGTCTCCGCCAAAAAGTTGCGCGCGCGGAACCTCCCTTATCATCTCGGCCAGCGAGTCGACAGATTGACTCTCGCGCGACAGAGGGATTTCTCGATGGCGTGACATCTCTGCGTCAGGGGAGCGACAACAAGTAGCAGTCGTTGGCCGCGCCATGAGACCGTCCCAGTGGGAATGGGAAAATCTGCTCGCTTATCTGCAAAGCAATGCAGCTTGAACCGGCCGACGCAGATACCTCGACGCTACGGACTCTGTGACAGCTGTGGAAAAAGCCAAACATGCCTTCAGCGCGCATGCCTGGCACTGAAGCAACGCCAAATGATCAGGCGGACGCCAGCTCGCGCCGGCGACGATAAGCGAGCGCACCGATCCCGAAGAAACCGGCGATCATCATGATCCAGGTCGAGGGCTCGGGCACGGCGGACAAGAACTGCGCCTCGCTCACCAAGATCCAGGGCTCCTTACCCGAACCCGGAATCAGATCGCCTGTCTGCCCGTCGGCCGCATATTGCCGAAACCCGCTTGCATATAGCGCGTTGGATTTGTCCGCCATCAAATCCGGATCGCACCAACCATCGCAAGTGTTTTTCCCGTACGGATCTGCGGGATTATAACCCTTTACATGC
Source organism: Bradyrhizobium sp. CCGUVB14 (assembly GCF_024199935.1). Classification (NCBI taxonomy): domain Bacteria; kingdom Pseudomonadati; phylum Pseudomonadota; class Alphaproteobacteria; order Hyphomicrobiales; family Nitrobacteraceae; genus Bradyrhizobium; species Bradyrhizobium sp. CCGUVB14. Next base: position 2,980,213 of record NZ_JANADS010000001.1, on the reverse strand, counting down.
TTGTTATAGTAGTCGATTCCGTCCGCTTCCAAGGCTCCACGAAACAGTTGCAGACTGAACAACAGGTCGGACGAAAGGGCACTGTTCAGCGTGATCGTAATCACGTCCGTGCTGGGGGATCCCATATAAGCGGTCTTTGTCTCCGTGTAGGAGGCCGCCGAAATCAGTGTGCTCTGGCCCAGGGAGTTAATGGTCGTCAACGTCACGTTGCTGGGTGAGCCAACCAGTCCCCCTGAATTATCAGCGGCCACGTAGAGTTTAATCTGTCCGATGCTTTGGCCGGATGTCAGATGGAAGACAATGGTCGGATCCTGATATTTCCAACCAACATACTGGCCTGAAGTCGCTCCCGTCACAGATGAATAATTGGCCAACGGAATCACACCGTCCGTGAGCAACCCTGTGCCGCCCGTGAGCGGCGCCGCATTCGAGTTTGCGGCCGTCGGGATCATGTTGGTCCCCGAACCGTTCTTGTTCGCATTCACATACGGGGTCGACTGTCCGGTCTGCGTGTAGGTAAAATCGAAGTAGTTCTGTCCGCCTGTCGAACCCGTGAACTGGTTGGCCCCATTGCCATTGTTCATGTCGTAGCTCGTCACCGTCACCTCGGAGGCCAAGGCCGACGACGAGGCGAGGCAGGCGGCGAAGAAAGCGATGGATGAAAATGACCTAAGCGACATTCCAATTCTCCGGCTGGCCCGACAATTAAGTGAGGACCATTTAACCTGCTATTATCTCAGATTTGACCGTTTGTCGTCACCAATAGTGGCAGTAAGAGCAAAATCACTCAACTGTGCGTGGTACGGTTAACCTCCGCGGATCTGCCGCACCGCGGAAGCCGTGCGAGCTTAGTCGTTTTCGAGCTGTTTGGGTTTAACCGAACCTGCGCCGCGCACGGTGCAAAGCCCAAGCTGTTCGAATTGATTGCGGCACGAGCTGACCGCGCGAAAAAAGTCGCCTCGCGGCGACGCAGAAATCTAGCTCAGTAGATAGCAGACAAAAGAAAAGCCGCTTCGCAGCGGCTTTTCCAAATCAGATAGGTCGCTTGCTGTTAGGCCAGACGAAGCGAGGATCCGGCGCGACGGCGATACGAAACAAAACCGACGCCGAGGAAACCAAGAGCCATCATCGCCCACGTGGCGGGCTCCGGAACGGCGGTCACGACCGGACCATCTCCGCTACCTGAGAAGGTGTTCGGAGCGGGCTGGTGACCGGGCGACGAAAGGAACGAAGCCGTGAACGAATAGGTGTAACCGGTCGAGTAAGTGCCCGGCGGGAGGCTGAAGCCGGTGCCGTCGAAGAAGAAATCCTTCACAACCGTCCCGCTGGCAATGGTGAACGGAACGAGCGCCACCTGCTGTAGGTTACCAAAGCTATCGAAGAAGCTCACGCCTCCTGTGTACTTCTCGGCCTTGCCGGGCGCACCGGCGTCGTAGCTGAAGATCAACTTCAGGTCGTAGGTGGGGCTGCCGCCAGCGGCAACAGAGGTCGGCGTGACCGTGAACGAGTCAACAACAACCGATGCGCTTGCCTGGCTAGCCGACAAACAAATCAAGCTCGCAGCGGCAATAAACAAAGACTTAAATCGTGTCATTTTCGACAACTCCTCCGACCTGAACTGGTCCACAAATGTCTGGTAAATCGATTGTTAGCGGCTGACTGGACGCAACGCAATATCAATCTTCAAATAAATCCGCCTATTCTTTTAGCGGAATAAAACTCGTTATTTAATCAATCCCGATTGCGAGAAAGCATTTGCGCAAAATTCCCGGGAGTTTTCAGCGTTCGGAGACGACATCGCCCGCCCGCGGTTCAATTAAGCAAATCAAGAATTAAATATGACGGTGTTTGTTGCACTGCATTCGCACCCGCAAAATGCGGGCGATAATGGTCCTACAGAAGGGCGTCGAGCGCACTCCAGACGCCGAATCGGTCAATTTCGATTGAGATCGAGCAAGCCAGCCCCGATCAACTGCTCCGACTTCGGCGGGGTCGCTCATTCCGGCTTTTGACGGTCGGTCCGGACCCATTCTGATGCCCCGCCCCGCGCAAGGCGTCGAAGCAGGCGCAGCCGCTGCGGGACCTGACCGATGGCCGAGAGGATTTGCCTGCCCGGAAGGACGTCCCGGCCAAATCTGCTCCAGGCGAGCACGATCGACACGGCAAGCAAGACGAGGTTGAGAAAAGCCAACGCCGCCGGAAGCAGCTCTCCCGTGAGCAAAGCGAATGCGGCAGCGACCAGCAGAGCGCCCCCGGCGATCATCACCAGCAGCGACAGCGGAGGCACCAGCAGATCCAGCGCCAGCGCCAGCAGATCGACATTTCCATTGACGAGGGCGGCGGCGAGCAGACGCGGGACGTAACTGGCGATCATGGCCAGATGCCCCTGAACCCAGCGCTGCCGCTGAGTTTCAGCGCCGCTCTCCGTCGCTGCAAATTCGCTGGTGACGCGAACAGAAGGCAGAAAATAGGCCGGGCTGCCCGAGATGGCAAGATCCAATCCGAGTTTCAGGTCCTCGACGATGTTGCCGCTCGCAAGTGGCGCGGACTTGATCACGCTCCAGGGAAACATCATGCCGGTGCCCATGAGTTGAACAGGACGTCTCAGAAAGGTGAGGCCGAGCGGCCGAACCCAGTTCTTCAGACGCCAGGCGAATTCGGCGACGCGCTGGTTGTCACGGGGAGGCTCCGGCCCCGTCATGAGATAGAGCGCCTGAACTGGCCTCGCATGTTGACTGCTGTGGTTGAGCGCTCCTGTCACGAAATCGGACTGCAAGCGGCAGTCCGCATCCACGAAGAGAACGAAATCCGGCGGATTGTCCGCCATATGGCCCACCGCCCACGCCATAGCGTAGCCCTTGCCGCGCTTGTCGGGTTCGCTGCGAACGAGGACCTGCGCCCCCTGAGCCGCCGCCACGGCGGCGGTGTCGTCATTGCAATTATCGGCCACCACGATGAGCCGGTCGTGCTCTCGCAACTGAGGCACGATGTCTCTCAGCGTCGGAATGATGCCGGCACTCTCGTTGTGGGCCGGGATCACCACCGCGACGGTGCCGGGGGCTACGCCGCCGTCGGAGGCTGGCTCGTGGCGTGGCACAATCGCCGCCAAGACCTCGACGAAAAGCGTGAGCGTCGGAATTAACGCCAAACCGATTATGAGGGTCAGAAACACCATCTGCCGTTGATCATTCAGCCGACTGCGGGATAGTCATTGGCGCTCATCTACCCTAGAGCCGAGGAATTTCGATGGAAGGCCGTTTGAGAGCCTTCAGCTCGGCAAAACTACAAGCAGCCTCGCCACCCAGTCAAACCGGTCGGCTGAGCAGCGAAAGCAGCCCGAGATCGAACCGATGAAAATTGCATATCTGGTTAATCGGTATCCTGCCGTCAGCCATAGCTTCATTCGAAGGGAAATTCTCGCGCTCGAACGCCAAGGCCACGAAATCCTGCGGATATCAATTCGGGGAGACGGCGCGGATCACCTCGGCCCCGAAGACCAGTCGGAAGCACAGAAGACACGCTTCGTACTCCAACGCGGCCCCAAGGTCCTTCTTCTAGCCTTCTTCAAAACGCTGGCGACGCGACCGGCAGCCATGTTGAAGGCGATGGCCCTGGTTTGGAAGCTGGGCCGCCGCGCAGAACGGCCGCTACCTGTGCACTTCGTCTATCTCCTCGAAGCGTGCCTCATCTCCCAGTGGATCATCGCTGAAAAGGCTGAGCATCTCCATGCCCACTTTGGAACGAACTCGGCAGAAGTCGCCATGCTAGTTCATGCGCTGGACGGTCCGCCCTGGAGTTTCACAGTTCATGGCCCCGAGGAATTCGACAAGGCTCAATTCATTGCCTTACCGGAGAAGATCAAGCGGGCGAATTTCGTCGTTGCGATCAGCTCCTTCGGACGCAGCCAGCTTTTTCGCCAGGTCGCCCACGATCAATGGCACAAGATCAGGATCGTCAGGTGCGGCCTCGAGCCTTCGTTCTATGAACGTAGTGACGGCTCCTCCTACCTCACGGCTTCGCGGCTCATTTGCGTCGGCAGGCTTTGCGAGCAGAAGGGGCAAACATTGCTGCTCGAGGCGACCAAAAAGCTCATGGACGCCGGACTCAAATTCGAGCTCGTGCTTGCCGGCGATGGCGAGATGCGTGGCGAGCTCGAAAGGCTGGTCGACGCCTACCAATTGCGATCCGTTGTGAAGATTACCGGCTGGATCGAGAGCGCCGAGGTACGAGAACAAATCCTCGCTTCCCGGGCACTGGTCTTACCCAGCTTTGCCGAAGGACTTCCCGTCGTCATCATGGAGGCGATGGCGCTGCAACGCCCGGTCATCAGCACGTTCGTTGCCGGCATACCGGAGCTGGTTGAGCCCGATGAGCACGGATGGCTCGTATCCGCTGGAGACGTCGATAGCCTCGCCGCCGCGATGCGCGCCTGCCTGGAGGGCCCTGGTGAACAAATTCAGGCGATGGGCGCAAAGGCTCGAATGAAGGTGCTTGGCCTCCACGATATCGACCACGAGGCTGCCCGGTTGGCCAAACTCTTCCAATCTGCCGGGAAGGCACCCTCGATTGTTGCGTAGGTCGAAACCTCCCGCGACGGGATCTCGTTAGCGTTCGCCGTCGAGGAGGTTCGCTGGTCCGGCTCCGCGCTTATTCCGCGTGAGGCGTTCCGCGAACTTCCAGAAACTCGACACCGCCTCCGAGCGCATCGTCACGAAATATCCCAACGACAAGACGCCCCGTCCGCCACGCCATGGTGTCCAAATTGGTCTTGCCTTTGGATACGACCGGACCACGTTCATCGGCATGATGTCCATGAACCACATGACGCCTGCCATGGCCCGAACTGAACCCTCTTGGATATCTCTTCCAAAGCAAGGTTTGCTCGCGCTGCTGATTGAGCGGGACTCGCGGGTCCACGCCAGCATGGACAAATACCCGGTGCGTGTCGGCGTGGATGCTCGGCAGCTCACTGATCCATTGCAAATGTTGCTCGGGAATGAGGCTTCGAATCGAATCGCCGGCGCGAAATTCGCCATACGATGCCAGCGTCGCGGCGCCGCCGTTCGCGAGCCAGTACTCGGTCTCAACGAGATTGTTGCACGCCTCCCACATCATCGCCTCGTGGTTACCCTTGAGAGCCACAAGGTGTAGACTCGGAAACGGCCAATCCATCAGAAATTCGATCACCTCGCGGCTATTAGGTCCGCGATCGACGTAGTCTCCGAGGGTTACGACGCGCGCATCTTGGCCGCCGGCGTGCTCCAGGATCAGCGACAACGCCTGGTCAAGCAGATCGAAGCGACCATGAAGGTCCGGAATGGCGTAGGTCAGGATCATGCTCATCTAGAACGGCCAGCGCCATGCCGCCCCCTGACTCCGGACATCTCCCTTGCAGATCGAAGCAGCGACGCGATCTCGGCACCGAGCCCGCATCAGGCCACGGCAGCGCCGCGTCGCAGTTTGGCGACCAGCCCGATGATCATCCCCAGGATCCCGTCGAAGATGAACAGCAGAAGAAGTGCCACGACGAACAGGCTGATGCCGGTGAGATCGTGAACAACGCCCTCGATCAGATCAGGCCCACCGTAATAGGCCATCAGGACCAACGCAAAGACGCGAATGAAGTTGGAAAGAATCGTGATCGGAACGATCGACAACAGGAGTAGGATCCCCCGCAGCTTCTCCTTCCATCGAAAGGCGTAAACGTAGAACACGCCAATAGCGGATAAAGCGAAGATCGAATTCATTCCGGAACAAGCGTCTTTGACCAGCAACTGATAGGTTCCGATCATGATCATTACGCCGTTCTGAGCGACGGGGAAACCAGCTGCGTAGAGAACCTTGGTCACCGTGTCGGAAATGAACACTTTCAGCGGGACTGTCATCGAATCGACGAGCCAGTCGGGCATCGGCACCGCGAAGACCAGGAAGCCGATCGGAAAGGCCAAGCTCCGAAGCATAGGCCATCCGGCACAGATCAAGATCGAGCCGACGATTACGGGAAGTACCGACCCCATCTCGACAGTCAGCAATCCTTGCTGCAACCGCGAGAGGTACATTAACACCAGCCCAAGTAACAGGATCGCCCATCCGGCAATCGGCGCCGGCGCGAGCTCCACACGCTTTAGGCGGTCCCGCGATTGCCAAATCAGCCAAAGCGTCGCCGCAATAATGAGAGGTCCATGCCCCTCCTGCTCGGTCTGCCATGGGCCATTGATTAGGCCGCGGATCGTCGGCGTATAGGCACCAAGTATGGCAACGCCAATCAGCACGGGCCCCAAAAGGGATGCTGACAGTCCCGCTCCGAACGATTTACGGATATGAATATCAGTCAATTTGAGCTCTGTGACAAAATATCAATTCTCATTTAACGACGGAAACTACCATCGCCCGCTCCAACAATCGACTATCTTTTAATGACCAGCGCAGCGAACCCTATTCCTGCCAGGACCAGAATCGACGCAAGAATATAATATCCGGCATTTCCCACCTGATTGGCGACGGCAAAAACGATGCCCGCCAACGTCAGGTACATGAGCGTCCGAATCTCGCGATCTGAGAATTGAAAGAAAGCGATCACCAATCCGACAAAACTCGTGACAGTAACGACGTCAAATACGGTTGCCATGTTCTATACACTGAACAAAAGAGGGGTGGCTTGGACGGGCGCCTCGTGGGCAGCCTATTGTGATTTGGCGTCACCCCGCTTCATGAGATCGGCATACTCGCCCTCATATTTCGCCTCGAGCTTTGCCGAATAAGCGGCCAAACCAAGCTCCGCAGCGATCGTGTCCGCCCGCATGGCCTGTCGTGCCATGTTCAGCGCAGCTTCCCCTTCCAGAGGGCGCGCCTCTTCGCTCTTCACCTTGAAAAACATCCCATTCGAACCGACGCGGGTGAAGAAGATGTCGTCATCCTTTCGCCTCTGGACCAGCCCCACGAGTTCCTCCGAAAAATCGCTGCTTGAGAGCACGCCGGGTTGGCGGGCGTGGGGGATTCCACTTGCCGCCAGTTGCTGCTGCACTTCGTCGAGCGTCTTCGCGTCCTTGTTCGCACTCACGAAAGCCTGGGTGGCGGGAGTCATCGGTATGATGACCTCTTCGACACCAAACAACTTTCGATCGCCGAATTTCCATGCGTTCTTTGCGATGTAACGATCGAGGTCGGTTCTGTTGGCCGCTTTGGCGTTCGCGGCGCGATTGAGCGTCGCATTACCCAGAACTTGTTCGCGAGCCCGCAACAGATCCAAAAGGACTCCGGGTTCGCGATCCAATTTCGCCGTCATGGCCTGCTGCATCAGGTATTTTCGAACGACGATCTCGCCGAGCACCCGTTTCAGCACCTCGGGATCCTTCTGCTTGTCCGGAGGGGCGTTGGCGAACCTGACCTCGTTTTCGAGCTCCTGCGTGGTAATGACTTCGTTTCCGACGTGGGCAACGACCTGGCCTTTGGCCGCAGCCGGCTGGTCTCCGCTCTTCTGTCCGCAGGCACCGAGAACCAGGCCGGAAGCCGACAGGAACAACACCACACGAGCAATGTACAAGTTGCGAAGCCTTTTCACCCGGCGCTCCGTTCTTCAATTCAAAATAGTTAAAGGTCCTAGAGCAAGCAAAGTCGGCCCCGGCCTTGAGCATGGAGGCATCAGTAATGGCCCAATGCGCAGCCGTCGAGACGGCCGAGGGCGCCCGATCAAGAATTCAGTATTTAGCTTAACCCGGGAATTTGTGATTGCGGCCCGTCCGTGACACTTTTGTGAGGCAAGTCAGCAGCATCGGCCCTTTATCCGACACCCGAGAACGGCTACCAATCAAACTGTCGCAATAGGAGCCGCACGATGAAGTCCAGCCGGATTGGAGTTGTTCTCGCGTCAATCGCGATCGCTGGCACGGCCATAGCGGGAGAGGTCTTCGCGCCGCGTCAATTGATGGCGCGCACGACGGCATCCCAGAGCCTCGAAACCGTCATTCCAAAGCAATTCGGGAACTGGAAACTGGTGCCCGAAATCAGCCCCGTCAAGCCGGTCGATCCGGAAGCATATGTCCAGCCGCCAGACCCCCTTTTAGCCAAGGTCTACAGCCAGGAAGTAGCGCGGGGCTACACCGACGGCGAAGGCCATATCGTGATGCTGCTGGTCGCCTACGGCCCAGTTCAGAACTACAAGCTAAAGGCTCATCGGCCCGAAATCTGCTATACTGCGAACGGCTTTCGCGTGTCCGAGAAAAACGCCTCGACACTCGCCGTTTCCGACGGCGCGTTGAAGATCACGAGACTGATCGCGGAACGGGAATCTCGTTACGAGCCGATCACTTATTGGATGAAGGTCGGCAACGAAATCTCCAACGGTGTCGTCGACAACCAGATCAGCCGCTTGAAATACGGGCTGCGGGGCATCATTCCGGACGGCTCCTTGATCAGGGTATCGACAATCGGCCTCAACAAGGAGGCCTCCTTCAAACTGCAGGACCAGTTTATCCGCGAGCTGCTCGCCGCATTGCCATCTCAGGAGCGGGAATTTTTCCTGGATAAGTCCTGATCAGATTTCGAATGGCCGCAAGCGTGATTGCCTCGGCTGACGATCGCAAAGGCACCCAACGATATATCGATCGTCGTACAGACAACGCCAAGCATTCCACCCGCGTCATCGCATGGATGGCGTTGCTTCTGATGGCAACCGTCAACGTTGCCGCAGCCCAAACGTCCGAAGAGACCCTACTCGCGTACGCTGTGAATATACATCAAACTCCCATGCAGACATGGGGGCCCGGCTACGGAATCTATCTCGGACAGGGCTATTTTCTGACCGCTGCGCACGTCGCCGGCCGGACATGGTTCACACGACCAAAGGTCGCGATATCAGGCCAAGAGTTTCCGACGCGAGCCATCAAGGAAGGCCAGCTCGAGGCAACCGACTTGACCCTGCTCGCCGTCGAAGAAAACCTCTTGCCGATGCGGCTGAGGCTCAGGCGCATGCGTCTTTGCGACACTCCACCGCGACCGGGCCAGGAGGTCGTCACGGTCGTGCCTGAAGGCGTTGTCCGTTCCCGCATTATCGCTCCCGAGCGCATTCCTGCGGCAGTCAGACGATTCAAGACCGCGATTGTCGACGTAGCGAAAACCGGCAATTCCGGATCAGGTGTCTTCGACGTGAAGCAGAAATGCCTGCTCGGCATCATGAGCCGGAAGATCAGTCAGAAACGGACCAACCTGGTGACGCGAAAAGAGGAGACGTACGACATCGCCAAGTACTTCGTGCCTGCGGCCGAGATCGCGGCTTTCGTACCTGCTGGAACGTTTGATGCACGATAGGATCCCGATTTGACCATCGACCAAACCGAGCGCTCGCGCCCCTAGTAATACCCGTAGTAGGTATCGATCTTTTCAGACACCTTGTTGACGACGACACGCACGACGGGGACACGTTCGAGATGCTTCTGACATTCCTTGATGTCGGCCACCGATGAGCTTCCCACGCCGGTCACCAGCAGGACCGCATCCATGCGCGGAAGGATCGAGATTACATCATCCCCGAGCAGCATGGGCGGCAGATCGAATATCACGGTATGAGAACGAAACTCCCGTTTGATCGCCTGAAGCAACGCCGTCATAGTCTGTGATGCCATCCACTCGGACGTACCGTGCGATGGTGCCGAGCCTGGCAACACAAACAAGCTGTTCGGTCCGGCCCCTGCCTTGATGGCGGCCGACGAAACCGGCACCTGTCCATCGAGTACACTGAGAACACCGCCGCTACGTGGCAACCCAAGATAGTTCGCAACCATCGGCTTGCGCAGATCGAGATCCACGATGAGTGCCGATCGCTCGGGAAGCCTTGCAATACTCATCGCGAGATTGCACGCAGTCACGGTCTTTCCGCATCCGGCAGTGGGCGAGGTGACAGCCAGAAATTGCCAGTTCTTCTTGTCCATCTCCTGCAGCACCTGGGTGCGCAACATGTCGTAGTAGCGGCCGCTTTCGCCAGCGGTCGCGAAAGCCACGATGCGATTGGCCTCGAGATGATCCGCATCGAGACGGACTTCTCGTACCGAGACCGGCTCGTGCTGCCCCCCAGCGATCGGCTTCGATCCGCCGACGAGCTCCTGCTGTACTAGACTGTCACTGGAGCGTGCTAGCTCCACGGCCTGCTTGATCGAGTCCATCGGAACCTCTCGGATTAGCGGAACAGGCCTGCCCGCGCCTTCGCGAGCATGAGATCGAGCGGTGGCATGAAGAAGTAGGCGCCGCCAAGGAGCGCGACGACGACCAGGACCACCACCACGACGGCAGCGATGCCGCGATGCCTCCGCCGGCGCAGCTCAGCCTTCGTTGCAATATAAGGCACCGGAACGATGAGACGGTTATCGACGATCGCAGCCAAGTCGCTGCTTCGCCGAATCGCCTTGTCGGTCAGTTCGAGAACAAACGTCAGGCCCACACCAGTTGCAAACGCGAGAGCCAGCGTAAGAGCCAAAAGCTTTGGACGATGCGGCTTGATTGGCTCCTGAGGCACGGTCGGTTGTTCGATAACCTCGAGCTTTTCGGACTGCTGATCCTTTTCAAGGTTTTCGCCCAATCGTGCGGCCATCAGCTTGGCGGTGGCTGTTTCGAGGTTTTTCTGCAAGCTCTCCTGCTGAGCGACAAGAGCATCGAGGCTCGCCGCTGCCGCGGCGTCATTTCCAGTGGAAGTCTGGGACGGCCCCTGAGCTACGTTCTCCATTGCCTGAATCTGGCGCTTCAGCGACTGAATCGTCGGATGCTTGTCGGAATAAAGCGCGCTCTTCTGAATCAATTCAGCCTTCAATTGAGCAAGCGTGCTCGTAGGCTGGTCCTGGCCCGGCGCCGTCGCCGGTTTACCTTGGGCAATGCGAAGTTGGGCGATCTTTGCATCGAGTGCCGCATTCTCGGTCTGCAGTCGCTGAACCTCGCGGGACAAGAACCGAGACGTGTCTGTCGCGCGGCTCGTGCGATCGCGAAGGTCCTCGTTCAGAATTCGTGTCATCAGTTCGTTGGCAACACGAGCTGCAACGGCGGGATCACCGTACTCAAAGCCAACCGAAAAGACGATCGTTGGATTCTCCAGAGCGGCCCTCGTCCGCTGCTTGAAATCGAGGATGGGATCGACCGGTGTGATCTTGGTCGATTTCTTCATCAACTCGACCAACTCGGTCACCGACATGAGCGTACGCTTTTCAGGAAAAAGCTGGAACTTGTCGGCGATCGCGATGAGGTTGTCCCGCGTCATCGTGCGCTGTTGAATGACTTGGATTCGCTCCTGCGCCGCGCTGGTGACGGTCGGTCGCACAAGTTCGGTTGGAATCTGCTGCGATTGGACGAGAATCTTGCCTTCGGAAAGATAGGTCGGAGGCCAGATCAGCACCGCGGCGGTTCCCGCAAGCACAATCAAAATGAAAGGCAGGGCAAAGAAAGGCCAGCGCCGCTTGATAATATCTAGATAATAGGAAGGCCGCAGCAGATGAGACCGATCCTGCTCGACCTGACCGTCAAAATTATCTTCAAAATCAATCTTTTGCAGCATGCGTTTTCAGAAACCGGTTGGTGCGACCTGCACAGCGCGAAAAACGTAATCTTTTTTGGTTCAGTCAGCCTTGCAATCGATCTTTCAATGGATTTTAGCATCGAAATTGCATAGAGGCTCGTTAATTATTGCGCCGCGAGAAGGATTTGAATTGTAAGCCTTAATGACGATCGTGAGTCGTTCTTTAGGCAATTTCGTTCAATACTCACGGCGGCCTGGATAGCTGGTTTTGCGCTATAAGGCGGAGAAGGTAGGCTAGAGAACGGCAGAATGTACGAGTCATATTATCAGCTGCGCGAGAAGCCATTCTCGATTCTGCCCGACCCAGACCTGATCTATTGGGGAAAGATGCACTCGATGGCGTTCACGATGCTGGAGTTTGGCATCATGAACAACGCCGGGTTTACGGTCATTACGGGGGAAATCGGCTCAGGCAAGACAACCCTCGTACGGCACCTTCTCAAGAAGCTCAGCCCGACATTGACGCTGGGTCTGATCTCAAGCTCGCCGCAGGGGCGCGAGGAGCTACTTCAGTGGATATTGATGGCTCTGGGACAGCCATTCGATGGAAATTATCCACATCTTTTCAAGAATTTACAGGATTTTCTCCACGGCCAATACGCGACTGGCCGGCGGACAGTTCTGATTATCGATGAAGCGCAAAATCTTGAACCGGAAGCACTCGAGCACCTGCGAATGCTATCCAACATCAATGCTGACAAGTTCCAGGTATTGCAACTTATCCTTGTAGGGCAGCCGCAATTGCGAGACCTGCTCTTGCTGCCCAAGCTACACCAGTTTGCCCAGCGAATTTCGTCGGATTTTCATCTGCGGCCGCTGGATACCCGCGAAGTTGCCAACTATATCGCCTTTCGCCTTCAGGCTGTTGGCGCCCCTCGCCCGCTATTTACGCAGGAGGCGTGCGCACTGATCGGAGCCGCCAGTGGCGGCATCCCCCGAATGATCAACGTCCTCTGCGACACCGCGCTGGTGTACGGATTTGCCAATAACCAAAGAGTCGTTGGCGATCAATTGGTCCGGGACGTTATTGCAGACAAGCAACAGTACAGCATTTTTCCCGTGAAGCAGCTCTCCCGGGTTCCTTAATTACCTCAAACCAATTAATTTCCGAGCGTTGCCCGCTGCTTGCATCGGGCATGTCTTGGCTTGAGTTAATCAGCAAAGATTAGGATTAAAACTTTACTTCGCGCATCTGCGCCCTTCGCGAAGAGGAAACAAGCATGCGGACGGTTTTGCTGGCAGTGTTGATGGCTATTTTCGCCACCTCTGCCTTTTCACAGACGCTCAAGCCTGGCGATACCCTGTCAATTACCGTGTTGCAGGATCCAAAGCTCGACCGAACTGTGGTGGTTGACCCGTTGGGCGAGATTGCCTTTCCGCTTGCTGGGCATATCCGGGCTCGCGGGCTGACCCCCCTCGCGCTTGAAAACGTCCTCAGATCGAAGCTGAAGCCGAATTACAAGGACGACGCACTGGATGTGACAGTTGCACTCGCCAATGCGCCGAAGGATCTTCCGGAAGAAGACTTGAAGCCGAAGGTTTTCATCACAGGCGAGGTTTTGAGGCCTGGGCCTTACGTCGTCCGGCAACCGACCACCCTGATGCAAGCGATATCGCTTGCTGGCGGCCTTGGTCCCTACGCTGCGAAGAAGCGGATCCAGGTGCGTCGACGGGCCCCCGGCGGCGACGAAACGATCTATGTGTTCAATTACAGGGCTTATGAGGCCGGCGCTGATCTCGAAGGCAACATCGTCCTGAGAGCGGGAGACGTGATCATGGTCCCGGAACGAGGATTCTTCGACTAAGACGCAAGCTTAAGTGCACCCGGGGCGGGACCAACTGTGAAGAGGATTGCGATTGCGGTCTCGATGTCGCTCGGGCTTGCACCGGCGGCCGCGTTCGCGTGGGACTGGTCGCTCAAGACTTCCGAGAGCGAAACGGTCGAACTCAACAGCAACCAATTCTTGAGGTCGTCCCAAGCGGGATCGGTCGGTTCTTATTCGACGATCACCGGGACGGCCGAGGCTCTTACGCCGACGTCCAAGCTCACCTTGGACGGTGATGGCACCTACAGGAAATATTGGGGTCCTGGTGTCGAGGGAGCCTCGACCGAGTCGCTTTCCTACGGCGCGAAAGCGCATTACGAGCAGTACGGAAAGAACAAGTTCGACCGCGAATTCGTCGAAGCCGCATGGAGACAACAGAGTACGGCGCTGGCGCTGTTGAATGACCTTGGCGTCATCTCCCCAGCCAGGGGCTTCATAGATCGGGTCACGGCGACTGGCGGAATTGATCGTGCTTTGAACGCTCGCGATACCGTCAGCCTCTTTGCGACATCGACTCGAACCTACTATGAGCCATCGAGTGGCGGGACCGCCTTTACTGATACGCTGGCCCGCGGATCCTGGCGACACGGCGTCAGTTCCACCACCGGCGTTAGCCTATCATCCGAAGCCGAACTGCTCGCCTACGACAATGCATTCAGCACGCAGGTCGACATCTATCGCAATCAAGTCGGTATAGACACTGCGCTATCGTCCGTGCTGTCCTTTAGGGGCAATATTGGCGCTGCGTATCTAGTGACGGACCGCGGCGTTTCGACGTCGGCGATCGGCGGCGCGACCTCGAACGTCCCGATTGGGAGCACCGCGCTGGATTGGATCGGCGACGCTGTCCTCACCTACAAGTTCATGAAGACAGCGACGCTGTCGGTCATTGCCAGCCAGTCTGTTGGGCCGAGCATCGTAGGTTCGCTGATCAAGCGAGACACCGTCAGCGCCAGTGTGAACTATCTCATCAACAGCCGCGAGAACCTGACTATCTCGGCGAGCGGCAATCGGCAGATCACTACGACCACGACCGATTACGCTTCGATTGCCGCAACCTACGGGTACAGCCCGATCCGCGACATATCTTTGCAGTTCACCTATCGCTATCAGCACCGCTTTGCGAGCACGGGGACGACTATCTTCGACCCTCTAACCGGTACGCCGACCGTTTCTGGCACCGGTCCCGCAGACTCACACAGCGTGATGTTCGTTGCTACCCACAATTTCCTCGTGCTTCCTCACGGCAACTAGTTATCGAACCTTCCAGTACAAGAAATGCCAAGCACCGGGCGCCCCGGTGGGGAGCACGTTCTTAAACGAGACCGCCCGTGCGCTTGGAGCAACCCCCGCGTCCTGCCTAACCGAATGGCCGGCGTGCTCATTGGCTATGCACAGCCTGTTAAAAAACTTTCTTGAACTTTAGGTTGACTTAGAAAATGGCGGCTCATTTAATTATGAGCGTACTCATGGGGGTTAAATTGAAACTTATATTTTCGAGCGGCCTCGCCGCCGCTTCACTGTTGGCGTCGATTGTAACTGCAAATGCAGAAGCCATTTCCCTTTCTCCGTATTCGCTAACGGCGCTTCCAAATCCTTCAAGCATTGGATATTCGCTTGATGGATGGAACTATGTCAGAGAGACACCATCGATCGGAACAACTTCGCTTAATTTTGTGAATGGCTCAATTGTAGCCAGCGTGGGACTTACGCCTTCGCCTTCTATCTCGGTCACGGGTCATTCAGATCCGGGCATCTCGGGCGTATACGGCCTTCTGGAGCTTACGTACTATTTCACGATTAAGGGCGCCTCGGGCGCTGTGCCTGTGAACATTCAAGCTGCCGGCGGGATTTCCAATTCGAATTGGGAAGCAGTTTTCCAGGTCGACTCAACAAACGTAAGCGACTACGTATCGCCACATGTAGCCGGGATGGTGAGTGGTCCGGGAAACCAGACCTTCAGCATAAATCAGGCCTACGATCTGCAAGCCAACGAAGTCTATCGAGTGTATATGCTCGCTGCGGGGATTACGTCGTGGAACGGAGGTTCCTTCAGCGCTTGGGTCGATCCAACTTTCACTATCGATCCTTCTGTAGCGAGCCAATACAGTCTTCAATTCAGTGATGGCATTGGCAACACGATTTCGGCCGTCCCCGAATCCTCCACGTGGGCCATGATGATCCTCGGCTTCTGCGGCCTTGGCTTCTTCGCTTATCGGCGTGACAAACAGGCGGCTCTCCACGCTGCCTGAGCACAACTCGCTTCGAGGAATGCAGAGACCGCCTCCGGCGGTCTTTTCGGTTGCAAACGGCAGTCCAGTATGCCGCAGAGTCAGATGTTGGCCCATCGCGTCCCCGGCGACGCAGAATTTGGCCGCTGTCGAGATCGTAGCGGACTAGCCCCCGATGGTCTCACCGTTCTTCTTGATGAGTACACGTCCTAATCAGGCAGGGAACAAAGGCGCTCGGTTAGGTGAAGCCTCTTAAAGCGCGATGATGATCGATCATCATTGCGCTTTTAAGTTGGGCATGACCTCGCGAAATGCTGCCTCGCACATTGCGGATAATGCTTTTGGAGCAAGGCTATTGCTTGATCGCGTCCTGAATGCTCTTTTTGAGTTCGGTGCCCTCGGGCTCGGCCTTCGCGGCTGTCGCCAACTCTTCTTTCGCCTTTTGCACCTGACCGTCTGCGGCGTAGGCAAGACCAAGATGATAGTGAACGGCCGCAAAATTAGGCGACTTGGCCGCGGCAGTCTCCAGGACCGCAATCGCAGATTTGGTGTCACCCTGCTTGAAGCGTGCCCAGCCCACCGTGTCCTGGAATTGTGGTACGTTGGAAGCCTTTAGGCTCTCAGCCAGTGTCGCAGCGCGATCCAGGCTCTCCTTGTCGGAGCGCGTGTCGAGCAGAAGACTTGCCAGATTGTTGATAGCGACGAGGGACTGAGCCCGTGGCTGGTCCTTCAGGATCGCCTCGTACTGAGCAATGGCCCCCGCGCTGTTGTTCCTCAGAATTTGTAAGCTCGCCGAAGACATCCTCAAATTCACGTTCTGCGGATTTTCTTTCAGGGCGCCCTGCAAGACACGCTCGGCAGCATCATAGTTCTTGCCACGAATGTAGAAGTCAGCGAGCGCGCCATATCCGGACGGGTCTTTTGGCTGCTGCTTGATCGCCTCCTCAAAGTTGGCGAGCGCTTCAGCATCCTTCTTCTGCGCCAGTTTCGTCTGCCCGAGGACGACCAGGAGTTCCGCATTGCCAGGATAGCGCTTGTTCATATCCTGCAAAAGGCTCACGGCGTCGTCGCTGCGTTCGGCCCGAATGTAGGCGGACGCCAACGCAACGGACGGCTGGATCGCTTCCGGGAGTGCCTTGTGTGCATCTTCCAGCGCCACGATGCTCTCCGTAAAGCGCTGCTGGCCTGCATAGGCTGCGGCTTTGATCTGATCTGCAACAACGCGACCGTCCTTAACGGTCGCGATGGTGTCCGCAACCGCAAGGGCTCCGGGCCAGTTCTGACGGCTGAGCTTGATCTGCGCGAGCGACGAAAGAACCTGCAAATTGCCAGGATTGCGACCTGCAACCTCCGTCAGCACGTCATCGGCACGCCCCGCATCGTTGCTGCGCTGTAGAAACGCAACGTACCTCAGCGCCACCTCCGGATTGAGATTGGAGTTCTTCAAAGCGTCCGCGTATTGGCGATCCGCGAGTTCGGGCTTACCACCCTGCTCATATGCGAGCGCGAGCGCGAGCAACAGTTCCGGCGATTTTGGTTGGTCGTTGAGCGCCTCGCGTAGGTCCGCGATCGCACTATCCGTCTGTCCCTTATCCAGACTGAGCGCTGCGCGAAGACGAAGCCCCCCGGAGTTTCTACGGTCCTTCGCTAAGACTTCAGAGATCAGCGGCTCTGCCGTCGCCTTGTCGCCCTTGGCGACCAGCATCTCGGCGAGCCTGACCTGAGACTTTAACTTGCGATCGGCGTTGTCCGACTCCGAGACCAGCTTCTGGAGCGACGAGATAGCTTCGCTCTGATGGTTACTCACAAAATCTAGCTCTGCGAGCGCGAATTTGTAGTCGAACGTATCCCCGCCGGCCTTGATCCGTGAGTCGAGTTCGGCGCGCGCGGCCTCCGGGCCCTTGAAGGTATTGAGAAACCGAACGACGTCGAGGCCGACTTTGCTGTCGGCGGGACTGGCGGCGGCTCGCGTCCGCAACTCCTGCTCCGCCTCGTCGTATTTGCGCTCAGTCGTGAGAAGCTGGATCAGCGCGAGACGATAGGAGGCTTCCTGCGGAAAGTCGGTCACCAATTGCCGGGTCAATTCTTCCGCGGCAGCCAAGTCACCCTTTCGCCTGAGAACTTCGATCCGCAATTGCGCGGTGCTCGCACGGTCTGTCGCACGAGACGGCGTCGGCAGCGCATCCAGCATCCGCAGCGCGCCGTCGATGTCTCTGTCAGCAAGCTTCTTCGACACCAGCAGGTTCACGGCTTCGATGTTGGCGGGATCGATCTCGTAGGCCCGCTGCGCCTCTCGAACTGCAGCGGCTGGATCGTTTGTTCTGATGAGAGCCAGAGCTCGAACGGCATGAAGCATGGCGTTCGGCTTGTCACCTTCATTCGCGGCATCGAGAATCTTGATTGCCGGTTCCGCCGCCCCGCCAGCGACCATGATCCTGGCGAGTTGCACCCTCGCATCGATGTCTTTCGGATCGAGCTCGACGATTCGTCGCAGGTCGAGAAACAGGGAATTGGCTTTGGTGCGCTCATCAATACCAGCCAAAGCTTTCCAAACTTCGACCTTGTCGCTTTTGTATTTGACAGCCTTGAGAAGCTCGAGCCGCGCGCCGAGATCATCATTCTTGGCGATCAGTGCCATTCCGCTTTCGTAGTATTGTTGGGAACGCTGCTCGGGCGAGCCGCAACCGCCTAGCAACGCGGCTGTCAGGGCAAAGCCGAACGTCTTCGCGACCACCTGGCGGGCAAGGCGAGGTTCAAAATCGAGCCTGGTCTTCATTCTAGGTATCCAAACTTGCGTGCTCGCAATCGCACGGAGGCCGTCTTTACACCGACGCAGGATTACCCATCGGACAAGAGAAATTCAAACCTGTTCAGCCGGAAAATTCGCCGCAGACGCGGAGAAAGACCAACGATGGTCAACGACAGGCTTTGTCGCGCAAGCCGCCTCTTCACGCCGATTAACACACCGAAAAACCGACCATCCATATAATCGACACCGGCAAGATTAATCTCGATCGATTTGTGGTCCCTCACCGCCTGCGTCACGAAGGGGAGCAACGAATTGGCTTTATCGGCCGTAGCCGCGCCTATGAGGCTGATCGTCATACCCTCGTCATGTTGGCTGGAGCGGATCGCAAATTCAACCGGTTGCCGGGTTATCCTGGCAGCGATCGCAAGCGGCAGGACACAGGTGCAGAGGACCTGGAACAGCGCTTTGCCGTCAGCCCAGTAGCGCCGCCACAGATGAGGCTCCTCCTTGATTCTCCAAAGCCACTCGAACCCCGTGCTCCGCATCAGCGGCGGCGCTCGTCGAATTGTGCCTGCTTCGAAATTGATGGTCGCGCCGAACTGGGCGCGGATCGGAATCGTCAGGCGATGATGGTTGCGCAAAAGCCAGGATTGCGCCTTTTCGGCATTTAGGAAGACGGCCAGAAGATCCGCCCCACTGGCATTGATCCGCGCGATGATTTCGGGCGAACTGAGCTCCTCGACGGAGCCGAAGCCAGGGTTCAGTACGCCGACGCATTCAAGTCCGCATTTTTCTGCATTCAGTTTAGTACCGACCTGCTCGGCGAGGTCCCCCGTCCCGCCGAATAGAAATACGCGCAACCGGTTGTCGGTCCTGGACTTCAACCGGCCGAACAGATCGGAGCCTGCCACCCTTTCCTGGATCGGAACTCGGAGAAGCTTCGCAAGCCAGATCAGGGGCATACCGTCTGCCAGACAGACGTCGCTCAGCAGCATGCTATCGCGGAATGCCACATCCTGATGACTTTTAATGAGGAAGTTGACGTTTGGCGTCGAGATGAGGAACGGCTCGCGCTTCGCTGCGGCGGCATCCATGGCTTGGATTAGCGTGCGGAAATCGACGGCATCGACGGGAAGCCCGAGCAGTCCGTACAGATCTCGCGTGATCTCGGCATTATCACCCATATCGACGGTTAGGGGCGCCGGGCGCGCAACAGGAGGGGCTGGCTGGCCGAGAACGGCAGTCTGGGTCGTGCTCAAAATCGGATCTCGCGAATTATTGTGATCGGGCGAGCGAGTCGCCTTAAATCCCGTATTTTTTAAAGTGCGCACCTGAATAACATACGTCAGGCGACGTCCGAAAGCCGATTTAATGGCGGCGATTAATACGGTATCTAAGTAGGTTAACCGGGGCAGATTTACCATGCCAGAGCGTCGGGCAGCCCTTGGCGGTTCGTCCCGCGGGTTAATCTTGCGCGTAAGCAGCCCGGCGCGATAGGCTGCAAAGCTGGCATGGGCCGGACGCGTGGTCTCGGCCATTTATTTCTGGCTGGCTTAAATCATGTTCGAAAACGTCAGGGCCGATTACGCGGCGCATGGCCGCGACTGGGGGGCCCAGGGCTTCTGGGTGATGCTGGTCTATCGGTTCGGGCGCTGGCGCTATGGCATCCGGTCGGCGCCGCTGCGAAAGCCGTTCTCGCTTGTCTACAAGTTCCTCTACAAGCTCGTTCAGATCCTGACCGGGATCGAGCTCCCGTGCGAGGCCATCGTCGGGCGCAACTTCGTGATCGACCATTTCGGCGGCATTATCGTCAGCGGTTATGCCCGCTTTGGAGACAATTGCAGGATCCGGAACGGAGTGGTGGTCGGATTGCGCCGGGTCGACGAGCCGTGCGCACCCGAGATCGGCGACAACGTCGACATCGGCGCCGGGGCCAAATTGCTGGGTCCGATCAAGGTTGGCGACAACGTCGTGGTCGGGGCGAACGCGGTGGTGCTGTCGGACGTGCCGGCGAACTCGATCGCCATCGGCGTGCCCGCCATCATCAAGCCCCGCCGGCCGGAAGCGCTGAGGGGCGTCGCTCTGTGACCGGGAGCGAAGGACCCGTCTTGCATGCCTGCGGCGTGGTGGCGATCGGCCGCAACGAGGGCGACCGCCTGAAGCGCTGCCTTTCCTCTGCCCGTCAGACCGCGGCGGTCGTCTATGTCGATTCCGGCTCGAGCGACGGGTCGCTCGTCTGGGCGCGGGGCGAGGGTTTCGACGTCGTCGAACTCGACACCACCGCTGGCTTCACGGCCGCACGTGCCCGCAACGCCGGGTTTCGGCGGCTGATGCAACTATTCCCCGATGTGCAATTCGTGCAATTCGTCGACGGCGATTGCGAGCTCGCCGAGGGCTGGCTCGGGGCGGCAACCGCCTTTCTCCAGCGGCAGACGGACGCGGCTGCGGTGTTCGGCCGGCGCCGCGAGCGACATCCGGAGCGGTCGATCTACAACCGGATCTGCGATGCCGAGTGGGACGTACCGGTCGGCAAGGCGCGGGCCTGTGGCGGCGACGTCATGATGCGGGTTGCGGCGCTGGACCAGGTCGGCGGCTATCGCGACGACTTCATTGCCGGCGAGGAGCCGGAGCTGTGTGTCCGCCTACGCGCGGCCGACTGGACGATCTGGCGGATCGAGGCCGAGATGACGCGGCATGACGCGGCGATGACGCGGTTTGGCCAATGGTGGCGCCGCAACGTGCGCAGCGGCTACGCCTTTGCGCTCGGCCGGTCCGAGCACGGCGCCCCGCCCGAGCAGCTCTGGGTGTGGGAGAGCCGAAGAGCCTGGCTCTGGGGCATATGGCTGCCGCTAGCCTGTGCCCTGGCCGTGATCGCATTCGGCGCACCCGGCCTCGCCTTGCTGCTGCTCTACCCCCTCCAGCTCGTGCGCCGGATCCCGCGGCAGAAGGGGGACCTGCGCGACCGGATCGGCTTTGCCGCCCTGGAGCTGCTCGGCCGGTTCGCCGAAGGCACCGGCCAGCTCCGCTTCGCGGCCGACCGGCTGTTCAAGGGGCGGAGCCAGATCATTGAATACAAGTGAGGCGGAGGGGTCTTGTGGGGCCCCTGATCATGAAAGTGAAAAACAACCCCATGCACAGTAGAACCGGGCGGACGGCGATATTTCTCACATTTCCAAAAATCCCATGACTCTCAAAATCTTCTATGCTGCCGGCCCCGGCGACATCATCGCGGCGCACAAGCACTGGCGCCAAGGTGCCGACGATCCGACCCAGATGTCGCTCACCTATTCCGGACAGTTCGCGGACGCCTGCCGCGACCTGGATGCGACCGCCTATATGATCTCTTACAACGAACGACGGGACGTGCTGCGTGACGGCCAATTCACGCTGGAGCACCGCCCGAAACGGGTGCTGGGTGGCGGAGCGCTCTTTCATCTCTCCGAGATCATGTACGGACTGAGCCTGCTCGTCACCGCGGTGCGCTTCAAGGCGGACGTTGCCGTCATATCCTCGGGAACCACCCACTATTTCGTCCTCGCGCTGTTCCGCTTGTTCGGCATCCGCGTGGTCACCGTGCTCCACAACACGCTCTGGCCGAAGGGACATCCGCCGACGCGGCTGGGGCAACGCATTGTCATGAAGCTCGACGGATTGTTCTTCCGCTCCGCGGACAACGGGGTGATCGGCATATCGCCCGAATGCACGCGGCAGGTGTCCGAGCTGGCGAAAGGCCGGACGAGTGCCCTGCATGTGATGTATCCGCAGTTTCGCCGGCAGAACTTTGCAGGCATTCCGCCCGCCCCGAGCCCTGCGGATCGCCCCTTCAAGATCATCTTTGCGGGCCGCGTCGAACGCAACAAAGGCGTCTTCGATATTCTGGAGATGGCGCGCCGGATCGAGGATGCGCATCCCGGCCTGATCCGGTGGGACATCTGCGGCAACGGCACCGACCTCGAGGGGTTGAAGCAAAGCCATCAAGAGCTGCGATTGGCGGACGTCGTGACCATCCACGGCTGGACCGCCCCAACGGACCTTCGCCGCCTTCAGGGCGACAGCCATTTGTCAATCGTGCCCACCAGAAGCGACTTCGCGGAAGGCATCGCAAAGACGGCGTTGGAAGCGGTGCTTGCCGGCAGGCCTGTATTGATCAGCTCGGTGATACCGGCACTCGAAATCATAGGGGCTGCGGCGATAGCCGTAGAGGCAAACGATGTCGACAAGTTTGTAGAGACCGTCATCGAACTGGCGAATGATCAGCAGCGCTACAGGCGGCTGGTTCTGGCCTGCGGCAGTGTCCAAGAGATTCTTTACGATGGTCGGAACGGCTTCTTGTCGACACTCAAACGAGTGATTGCAGACGACGTTTCGCTTAAACCCGCTGGAGAATATTGAGAAATCGAGATCGACCTTCGTCGCCAAGATCGAGGACATGAAGGGCATCAAAAAGGTATGACATGACAAACTTGGTGATGGGATTTAGCACCAACGCAGCAGAGAACTCGCTTCAAATCTTTGCACGGTCGTTGCGTAAAGTATATCGACCGGATGAATGCGACATTGTCATCATAACTAACACTTTCGAACCGTATTTCGTTGATCTGGGCCGGCTTGGCGTCAGGTTCGTTCCAACGCCGAACAATTACAGCAAGCTTACTGGAAAACTGTCGAAATCGCTGAACCGGGCTACACTGCTGACGCTGCGTGCGATCGAGCCCCTGCTTCGACGCCAAGCCCCGGAAATTGCCGACGCTTATCGCGTTCTCATTGAAACATGGCATCATCCGCACTTCGTTCGATGGTTCGCATACGAGCGCTTTCTCGAACTCAATCAGCAGTACGAGAATGTGATGCTTGCCGACGTCAAGGATGTCGTTTTCCAGGCGCCCTTCTTCGATGCATCCTCCACAAATGAGGTCTGCCTCTGCGACCAGGGCCTCCAGTACGGTAAAACGTACTGGGATACAAAATGGTATCGCGACGCCTTTGGCGAAGAAGCACTGCAAAAGATCCTGGGCCGCTCTCCCCTCTGCATCGGTACGATGATGGGTCCCCATGCCGCTGTCCTTGGCATCGTGCGAGAACTAAGAATTGAGTTCGGCAAGCGACCGTTTCATCGCATTGAACAAGCGGTATTCAACCACATGCTTTTCGAGCGAGCCTTCGATACGCCCTACAACGTCCTTCCAAATGTTACAGGACCAATCATAACCCTTTGCGACGACGACATCATCGACAAGTTTACATTGGTAGAACAATCGATT
The DNA here is from genome assembly GCF_024199935.1 of Bradyrhizobium sp. CCGUVB14. Classification (NCBI taxonomy): domain Bacteria; kingdom Pseudomonadati; phylum Pseudomonadota; class Alphaproteobacteria; order Hyphomicrobiales; family Nitrobacteraceae; genus Bradyrhizobium; species Bradyrhizobium sp. CCGUVB14. The sequence goes on along the minus strand of NZ_JANADS010000001.1, from coordinate 2,956,592 downwards.
TGTCGTGCACTCGACGGGACTGTTGCCCCCGTAGTCCACATGTATGATCGGAACGACAAATTCAAGCGGGGCATAGAAACGGCGTTCGTGCCCTAAGCGCGGAAACTGATAATCTGTCGGGGTGCCCCGCAGAGACATCGATAGAAGGGCAAGCGAAACTGTGCAGCAGCTTGCTTCCTGCGCAAAGCAAGCTGCTGTTGGTACGCCCGCCCTAATTCCTCGATCACAAATTCAACGTGCAAACACTGTTCCAAGATTGGTATTTTAGCGCATAGCTATCTCCTGAACTCAGCGACCACTGATTAAGTCCAGGTATCAAGAGCCAAGCCGTAGCCTTCGAGTGCGGCTGAGCCAAGAACTGAGACATCTGGTCTGTCACGAGCGCAGCAAAAAGAGCCGATTTCTTGTAACCATCAATCAGGGTCGCGATTTTTCCAGTCGCATCCCCGTACGAGGTCGCTATCCCGATTTTTGTGCAAGCCGCGGCGGACGGGTACCAACTCTCGTGACCGCCCTCATAACAAACTACGGGTTTGTTGAACGTCTTGGCCACAGCCTCCCAAGCTGGGTAAATGCCCACGCCATTCGCACCGCTATTCAAAGCCAGCAGGGTTTGCCCTCCTGCCTTACCAGTTGCGAGTTTACCCGCTCGAATATCGGCGTCGAGAAAAGCCAATGCGGCGGTCATTTTGGTCGGTACAGCTGATACATAGTCGTCAGCGGCAGCCAATAGGCCGGAGATTGCGGCGGCTCCGTTGTTTACGTAGTTGGCGTCAAAGTTCGTACATTGCGCGCCAGAATAATAGGTGGCGTACGAAAGAACATCGCAATAGTCGACTGGTCGATTTGAAGACACATTATAGTTCGGATATTTTCTAGCCGCGTATCCAGCATAGGAACCATTCAAATCCGCCCCAAGAAGCTTGTACGTGCTCGTAGCAGCAGTCGGACCGAAAGCTTGAAATGCCATCACGCGCTTCAGCTGCGCGGAAGTTCGCGGACTCCAGGCCGCCGTCACCAACCCCATGACTTGACGAAAGCGAAGAGCGAACCAGCCGAACGACCGACGAGCATTGTCAGCGGGGAAGCCCAATGCAAGTCCCTTGGCATCAGCCCAGGGTGTAACAGGGAATCCCCAATTCCAGACCTCGTTTCCGTACTCGAAGTACGCATTCAATCCGCTACTCAATTTGCTCCTGACGAGCTGAGCAATTGAGGTGACGGAAATGTCGTCGATGTACGATGGCAATACGCACCAATAATCCGAATTGATGCGATTTGCGAACGCGATCTGCAGCTCGTAGGGAAGGCACGCGGTCTGGCCGTTCTTCTGCCACAGAAACGCGCCCAAGACGGCATCGTAGGTTAAGGACGCGAGGCTGCCAGCTTTAATAGCTCCAACGCCGGGCACCTGCCCGGATCCAGTCAAAACAGGCACAGCCCCTCGTCCGCCTGAGTTGATACTCACCGAGCTTGATGTATTTGCGTTAGCGAACTGCAGCTGAATGAGTTCGCCATCTACATAAGTCCGGCCTGCGTCCTTCTGTGCCACGCAAACATAGGCATCCGTCCCGGAGGTCACCCCGGCCCAGGCAGTGGGCACCCACCGCTGATCAATGAGATTGATAGCTGTCTGCCAAGGAGCAATATATCGAGCCTGCGAGACGTTTCCGGAGTTCGGATTGACCCAGCCCATCGGCCTAAAGATGCCGGGATTTAGCGTCTTATAGACACTCACATAGCCATCGTCGAACATTTCCTCAGGCGTTGTTGCCTGGTCGATCGCGGCCTCGTCGGACAATCGGCACAGCACCAGGTTGGAGAGACCCGAAAATTTCGCTCCGGCTGGAAAATTGAGCGTCACAGACGCGGGGACCGAAGTGCGAAAGGTGAAAACAACCCGCGCGTTGGTACCTGTTACACTGAGATTGTAGTCCGCGGAGCCGGCCAAAAGGCTGGATCCCGAAGCAACCGTGAACCCGGGCGCTCCACGTGCCAGCTGGATAGTTGCCGTTCCGGACCATTTCAAAACTAGCTGGGTCGATGTAGTCAAATTGGAGGGTAACTGGATAACGCCAAAAATAGTATTCTGCGGAGAGGACGTCGGATAGCCATTAGCGTCGAGAATGGCCGGATAGGCATAGCCTGATGCTGATTGAACACTTAACAAAGAGCGTGCCAGGTTCTTGAACATGCCACGTTCAAGAGATGTTCCGATCACCGTTGGTCTGACTTTGGTGCCCGTCGTGGTCGTAGTTGACGCCGAACTCCCAGCAGCTAAAGGCGCGGGGGCCGCATCCAACAACTGCGGACAACCTACCACTACGGCAGCTGCCGAGGCAGCCGTCAGGAAGTGTCGACGCGAAATGCTCACAATGTGCTCCTATCCGATTAGCTCCTGATCTTTCTCCTAGATGAAAATATCTAAGATGACCCTTTTCTAGGTTTCCCAGTTGTAACGTCTCCAAAATCGTTTCATTCATACAACTTTGGTTAATGGTCTCCCTAACGGCGTCTGGCCGAGTTTGACGGACCTACTCTGGTTGCTGCTCTTCTCGGATTTTCCTCGCACTCCCAATCGCTCAGCCCTCCCAAGAAGAGAACCAGCGAACAGCCATGTCATTGGGAGCAGACTCGAATTTGGAATCAAATCAATGATGTTTGCAGCGACAAGAAGCGCGAGCGACGTTAGGAATATCTTATCGCGGTATCCAGGGATATGTCTGTACGCAGCGGCGCCACGAATAACCGCCAGCGCTAACAGCCCAAACTCCGCAACAAATCCAACTATTCCGAATTGCCCGATGGTAATAACCCACAGGCCATCAGTAATGCTGACATCCTGCCCCCACTCGGCGTATATTCTGCTCCTTCCGTAACGTCCCCAACCGAATATTGGCCGCTCCAATGCGCGGTTAAGAAGAGCTTCTTCATTGTCGAAGCGTACGCGGAGCGAAGCCGATCGTTGTGGATTGATCTCTTTGGCCAACTCCAGAATTTGTCCAGTTGGTATCATTCCCGAAAATCGTAAAAGCGGATAGCTCAACGCGATTATCACCACACAAACGGCGACTAGCGCATTTAGGCGCGGCCTCGCAAATCCTATAAGCGGCGCGAAAAGCACCATAAATATAGTCGCGCCAAGACTTTTACACAAAATCAAAACCAAGCCCAAATAGACGGACACCGCTCCTGACGACAGCGGCCCGAGCCGAATCTTTGCCCGCCAAAGCGCGGTAGCCGCGCCGATCGTCAAAAATAGAAACGTTGCCGCGATGAGACCGTGTCCCATGAAAACCATGGGACGGAAACCGCCATCGCGCATCTGCTGAATGAAGTCGGATGGATAATAGCCATAGACCCAGGCATGCAACTGTGGACTGAATCGAATCTCAAACAACAACGGAATGGAATATATCGCGCCGGCTACGGCCAGCACATGAAGAGTCTGCTTATGAGCACTTTCGGTATTGAGCAAGCCCCTCCCTACAAAGAAGGGCATCAGAGTGAACAACGTAAACGCAACGGCCGACCCGGCGTCATACAATCCCACGCCCGGAATAATCCGGTCCCCAGCAACCACCGGATCGTTGTTGAGCAAGGACGTCACAATCGGTCCAAGCAGATACAGGCCAAGCAATATCTCAACCAAACCAATGCGCGGTCGCCAGATGGGGCGCTGAAGGAAGAGATAAGCCAAAAAAATGCAAAGGCCCGGAAGGGTTGTCTTGTCCAGAGCGGGAATAATCGGCAACTTGATTCCGTCGCTGATCGGGAGGAGCAACTGTGCCCCTACGACTATCCACAGAGTGGCTTGAATCAGGGGACGAGTTACGATGAGCCAGATTGCGACTACCGGCCAAATTGCCAATGCAGTGGTTGCGGTTAAACTCCCCATAGACAGCCCTGAGTTGCTTACCTTCCAGGATGAAGCAAGTGACGAGAGATAGATGCGCTGGTTTCAGATAGAAAAACGATATAATCACCATATACACCGAACTCAGCCAGTTGAAGCTCCCCGATAAGGCGTTTTTCAATATGAAGAAATTCGTGATAAACTTGGAATCGCGGCGAGACCGGCGAGATGAGACGGAGAGGCAACTCGGCCGCGTTGGCTGGACTGATGTTCAATTTTTTCCTGCCATACGGCCCGAAGACAACGGAGGTTTCGTATCCATCGGTGCGAGGGGCTGCTTCAACAGCCACCTCCGCGTAATAGAGGAGGCTAAGGAGCAAGCGGTCCTTATCCTTGAGGACGACCTAAATTTCGCAGATGATTTCCCCGAGAACTGGGATCGCGCTATGCGAGACTTGCCTTCGGATTGGTCGATCTTCTATCCGGCTCATTATCTCGATGGTGCTGGCTCAGGCGTTCAAGCGCTGGCGCCGGACACCGCCGTTCTTTGCGCACACTTCCTCGCGATCAATTCCAGAGCGGTTGGACTGATCGCTGACGAATTACGCGCAATGCTTTCTCGTGAGCCAGGTGACCCACGTGGCGGCCCAATGCATGTCGATGGAGCATACTCGACAATCCGCCGCCTTCATCCCGAGTTGAAGACATATGCCTATTTTCCGTCGCTCGGGTATCAAAGATCTTCGACCTCGGATATTACGCCTCCGCAAAAGGAGCGCCATTTTCTTCGTCCGCTGCGCGCCGGGCTTCGGCGTTTCGATAGACTGGTACAGCTCAAGCGCCGATTGATGGGGCAGCGCTGAATAAACACGCGGCACCTCGAAAGACGGGCAAGACAGATCTTTAAGGTCCGGCTTTCTGAATTCGCTGGTCAGGTGATCCGCCTCCAACTGCATCAAGACCAAAGCGACTCAGGTCGGCTACGTCGTTCAGCACGGCCCGATATATCCGCAGTATCTGGGCGGCTTTCGCATCCCACGTAAGAGATTGTCCTACTTTCGCGCGAGCCGCTTTTCCCAGAACATCCAGTTGGTCGGGCAAGTTTAACATTTCAGCGATTGTGGCTCGAAAGCCCGCCACCAGGCTCGCCTCATCGCTGAAGGCTACGCGAACGCCGTCACTATCATCAACGAGATCAGCAGGCCCTCCGTAGTCGGCGACGATAGGAGTGACTCCAAGTGCCATGGCCTCGACGACCACTCCCCCTCCAAATTCGCGGACACTCGGCAGAGCTAAGAAATCGCATTCCCGAAGCTTTTTTCCGACTTCAGCATGTGGAACCCAACCGTGGAACTGAACGGAGTGATCAACGCCCCATGCATTCACTTTGGCCAGCAACGAAGGCCTTTGCGGTCCATCTCCCATGATATGGAGCTTGAGATTTCCGCTATCAAGAAACGGCCTCGCAGCTTCCAACAACAAGTCTGCCCCCTTGTAGGGCACTAGGCGCCCTACAAATGCACCATGTAGCGGCAGGGTAGCACGTGACGACCGTTCAGCACCAAGAACGCCTAGGTCGACCCCATTCTCTGGAATGAATATAGATTTCGAGCGCGTCCAAGCAGGGAGTTGACGTTGCGTGAACGTCGACCCTGAAATAATGGCGGCGCTGTGCTTGAGCGTTGATCGGTAGAAAGGCATTAGGCGATAGAGCGACCTGACGTGTGAAAGGTATTCTTTCTCCGCATACTGTCGCTGCCGGAATTGCTTGGGCCACGGAATGCCTCCGTTCAGCGGACCTAGCACGAAGGGAATGCCGAGCTTTCCGAGCTTTCCGGCAATCAAACTCTGAGCGGTAGGGCTGAGCGGTGTAATTCGATGCACTACATCAAACTCGCGAGCCGCCAAGCGCTTTCCGAAAGTTTGCCAGAGCTTCCATTCGAATGAATAGTAAGCAACCGAGGAAAAGGCCGTCAGCGCGGTCCAGGATTCCCTACCCAACAGGCGACCAGCAAATGAATAGAGAGGCGCTGCAAACGTCTCGTTGTCGAGAGCGGTGAAATCGCGCCCTTCGACCAATCCCTTCCTTAGCAAAGCAGGTGCGTTTCGGACCTGCGTCACGAGATGCACATCTGCGATTTTTGCCAGCGCGTTGTATAAGCTCCACCCAACCAGCGGCACGCTCGTCCATTCCGGATTTGCAGCTTCTGCAATCACCAGAACCCGAATTTTTCGTGCGGCCTCGGCGCCCGCCGGAGTGTTCATATCCATTTCCGTCTATCTTCGGTGAGCAGAAGCGCCTCGTGGGCTATCAAAAAACGAAGGAGACACCCTCTCCGATCAACCAACCCACGAGCCAGGCGCTCAACACAACAAATTCTAACCGAGCACTGTTGAGGTTATGTCTGCCGTTGAAGTAAAACATCAAGAGACAGCTGGGTAGCATGTGCACGGCAACTCCGAGAACAGCGCCTTGGATACCAAAAAGAAAGTTGAACAGGCTGATAGACGAAAAAAGAGAAATGAGTTTGGCGACACTGAGTGCCGTCAGATACTCTGGCCGCCCAAGAGCGAGATAAGCTTGTTGCGAAATCGTGTAGCGAGAAAAAATGAGCCCCAACGACAAGTATTGGAGCATCCAGCCTGCTGGAGCGTACCGCGCATCATACAGCAGGTGAACGATTGATGGAGAGGCCGCGAAGAGAAACCCGGAAATTGCCAATAGTGAACCATCGGTAATCCATCGCATTCTGCGCAGAATTTCGGCTACACGCTCAGGCTGATTACGTGCGGCTTCGCTCAAGACAGGGAAGGAAACAGCCCCAAATATCTTCCCCACCACGCCATCCGGAACGGACGCCAGATTGTAGGCAACGGAATAGAATCCGAGCGACTGGGGATTTAACCAGGCACCGAGCAAGAGCCGATCTCCATTGAGCGCCAAAGCACTCAATGTTGAAGATAGAAAGGTCCATCTGCCAAACCGAAGGAGCTCTCTAGCGGCCTCACGATTCCAGCCAATCCTATCTCGATGTCCCGCAAAAACGAAATAGCTCAAGCTTGCAATGACCAGTCCTGAAATGAGCTGGCCAGCAATGTAAGACCACAGTGAGTGCGTCAGCCATCCGAACAATATTACAAATGCCTGACTAACGAACTGAGCAAAAAGTTCCGTTAGGTAGACAGGTTTGACATTCAGGTTGCGTGAAGCTGACACAGCCTTCATGGACTGGAAACCCCAGATCACCGACAAGAACGATGCTACAAAAATATACCATGGCAGATCGGGATCGGTATAAGCCGAACCCGAAGGCACCCAATTATGAGTTTGCGCCAGAGATAATCCCGCAGCGAAGACGCCTGAGAGCGCCCAAATAAAAATGCCTCGTGCAATTTGCAATGTGAAAGCGGTATGTAGGAAACTCGGTACTGCTCCGTTGGGACTTTGAATAACTGCTTGCCGCAGACCGATATCGGTCAGCAATACAATCACTAGCTGCACCGATGTGACCACCGCGAGGACGCCAAAAGCCTCCGGCGCAAATATCCTCGTTAATATGATCGTCCCGACAAATCGCAGTGCCAAGCTTAGGAAATGTACAACAAGCGTCCAACTTCCGGCCCGGAAGGCTCGTGAACGGAGGGATGCACGATCAGATTCTGACTTTCCCTGCCGCAAGCGGTTCAACAAAGTAATCATTCGCAATCGTTTGTAGGAGACAACGCCCGCAAGAACAGATCGATCACGGGGTCTTCGTAACCTTTTCACCCGACGCCCGTAAGAAGGCGCAACGCGCCGAGTCTTTCGCACATACTTCATTGTTGGTGCAATGGTTGGGACGTGGCAGATCGTTTAATTGCTCGACCAAGCAATTGGTAGTTAACCGGCCTCTTCGCGGTCGCCGCGATAAGAGGCAGCGCGATCTCCTAGGAGGCATTCCGCCCGCCATTGCTGCAAATGCCGGCATGAGATAGTCCTGAAACGGGGATGCCGGGTTTTCCGGGCAGGCGCCTCCGCCTGCAACGCCCCCGATTGGACTTTTCGAAAAAGCACCTCGTTCATGCGCTTATTGATCGTCATCGTTAACTACCGCGTCGCCGAGCTGACCATCGACTGCCTGCGGTCCCTTCAGGACGAGATCGCGGGCGTGCCCGGCACGCGCGTGGCGGTCTGCGAGAACGGGAGCGGCGACGGCTCGGCGCTGCGCATCGGCCAGGCGATCGAGGCGAACGGCTGGGGCGCATGGTGCTCGCTGCTGGCGAGCGAGACCAATCTCGGGTTTTGCGGCGGTAACAACGTGCTGATCCGGCCGGCGCTGGCCACGGCCGAACCACCGGATTATGTGCTGCTGCTCAACCCCGATACCGTCGTCCGGCCCGGCGCGATCAAGGCGCTGGTCGACTTCATGGCGCAGAACCCGAATGTCGGCATCGCGGGCAGCCGCCTGGAAGATCCCGACGGCACGCCGCAGCGCTCGGCCTTCCGCTTCCAGTCGGCCTTGAGCGAATTCGAGGGCGCGGTGCGGCTCGGCCTCGTCAGCCGGCTCTTGAGCCGCTTTGTCGTCGCGCCGCCCGTGGTGGACGAGCCGACCGCGACCGATTGGGTCGCCGGCGCGAGCATGATCGTGCGGCGAGAGGTATTCGCCGACATCGGCCTACTGGATGAGGGCTACTTCACCTATTTCGACGACATCGACTTCTGCTTCAACGCGTGCAAGAAGGGCTGGCCCACCTGGTATGTGCCTGCCAGCCGCGTCGTCCACCTGGTCGGGCAATCGACCGGCGTGAACCGCATTCCGCGGCGCCTGCCGGCCTACATGCTCGAGGCCCGGCGGCGCTATTTCCTGAAGAACCACGGCGCGCTCTACGCGGCCCTGGCCGATGCCGGCGCCCTGGCCGGGCTTGCCTTGTTCGGCCTGCGCAACCTCGCCAGCGGCGGCAAGCACCAGGCCATCCCCCACGCGCTCGGCGATTATTTCCGGCACAGCGTCTATGTCCGGGGGGTCCACGTTCCCAATGTGCGGCCGTTGGGGCTTTGACAGGGCGACCGGAAATGGATTAACTTTGTTTTTGATTAATTGAGAGGCGGAAATGTTTAATCGCATTATTTTTGCCCTTGGTCTTGCATGCATGGTTTCTGCTGCGCAGGCGTCCAATGTCCTTCCGGGATCCGGAGCAACGGTAACGGGGTCTTCGCTTTATCCCGGGTTCGACGCAAACGCGGCGGCGCACAATCTGATCGAAGGCCCTCCGTACCAGCAGGCCTATTTCAATACCGACTCGCGCTGGGTTTTCGCCAATGGCGACAACAGCCAGTCTCTTCTGGTCGATCTCCACACCCCCACCGCTCTGAATTCGTTCTCGATCCTGTATGGTGCCGACCGCGCTCCCGGTTTCTTTGAAATCCTGACGTCCAACGACGGCACGAATTTCACGGCCCTGGGATCGACGACTCCCCTATTTAATTCGTCGCCCAGCCTGTTCACGGCGACCGTCAACGGCTTCGTCGATGCCCGGTATATCGAGTACTATTTCGGGACGGCTTCGCCAGCTGCGCCCAATGGCGGCAACGGCGCGGGCATCATCCAGCTGACCGCGTCGATTCCCGAGCCGTCCACCTGGGCCATGATGATCCTCGGCTTCCTTGGTGTCGGCTATTTGATCCAGCGCAGGAAGCGCCAGCTGTCCCTGGTTTGATTCTGGAGCCTCTGTTCCAAGGGCTGCGGCTGATCCCGGCTGGTTGATTTTCGGCTGTGACGCGACAAGCTGAAAGACCATGCCGTCGATCTCACAGCCCTTCATCCGCAGGCCGGTCGGCACGACGCTGCTCTCGATCGGGCTGCTGCTCCTCGGCATCGTCTCATACCGGTTCTTGCCGGTCGCCTCCGTTCCGAACGTCGACTTCCCGACGATCTTCGTCTACGCGTTTCGCCCGGGCGCAGATCCCTCGATCATGGCCAGCACCGTGGCTGCGCCGCTCGAGCGCCGACTCGGCGAAATCGCCGGTGTCAACCAGATCACCTCGACCAGCACACTCGGCCTGAGCAGCGTCCTGCTGCAATTCGACATCAGTCGCAGCCTCGATCGCGCCGCCAGGGACGTCCAGGCCGCCATCAACGCCGCGCTGCCCGACCTGCCGGGCGACCTGCCCTCGCTGCCGCGCTTCGGAAAGGCCAATACGTCCGGCGCCCCCGTTTACGTACTCGCCCTCACATCGAGGACGCTCTCGACCGCCGCGCTCTACGACGTCGCCGACACCGTGCTGCTGCAACGCATCGCGCAGGTGCCGGGGGTCGGCAATGTCACGGTCTCGGGCGCCGATCAGCCGGCGGTGCGGATTCAGCTCAACCCGGTCGCGCTGTCGAATGCGGGTATCTCGACCGAGGACGTGCGGACCGCGATCATCAACGCCAATCCGCTCGGTCCCGTCGGCATCTTCAACGGCGAGCGGCAGAGCGAGACTTTGTCGCTCAACCGGCAGATGCGCTCGGCGAAGGAGTTCCGCGACATTCTCGTCAAGAGCTCCAACGGCAATTTCGTGCGGCTCTCCGACGTCGCCGACATCGAAGATTCCGTGAAGAACGTACGTTCGGTCGCCTGGTTCAACAAGCAGCCCGCAGTGCTGATCGAGATCAGAAAACAAGGCGATGCCAACGTCATCGACACGGTCGACGGCGTGAAAGTGCTAATCCCCGCACTGAAGCAGTGGATCCCCGCCGGGGTCGACATCTCCACGCTGGTCGACCGCACCGGCACGATCCGCGCCAGCGTGACCGACATGCAGTGGACGCTGCTGGCAACGGCGTTCCTCGTCATGATCGTCGTGTTCGTCTTCCTCCGCCGGCTCACGCCGACGATCGCCGCCGGCATCTCGGTGCCGCTGGCGCTCGCCGGAACCTGCGCCGGTATGTGGGTCGCAGGCTTCTCGATCGACAATCTGTCGCTGATGGCGCTCGCCATCTCGGTCGGATTCGTGGTCGACGATGCCATCGTCATGATCGAGAACATGTACCGCAATCTCGAGCGCGGCATGCCGCCATTCCAGGCGGCGCAGGAGGGCGCCCGGCAGATCGGATTTACCGTGGTCTCGATCAGCCTGTCGCTGATCGCCGCCTTCACGCCGCTGATCTTCATGGACGGCATTGTCGGCCGCTTGCTGCGCGAGTTCTCGCTGACGCTGACCTTCGCAATCGTGGTCTCGACGCTGGTGTCGCTGACGGTCACACCGATGATCTGCGCCCACTACATCCGGCAGACCACGTCGGGCTCCGCGACGCTGTTCGATCGCCTGGTCGAAGGCGCGCTGTCGCGGATCGTCGCGTTCTATACCTCCAGCCTGCGCGCTGCGCTGGAATTCCCGCTGCTGACGCTGCTGGTGTTCTTCGCGACCATCGCCCTCACAGTCACGCTCTACATCAACGTCCCCAAGGGCTATTTCCCGACGGATGATTCCGGCTTCGTCATCGGGGCGACGCGCGCCTCCGCCGACACCTCCTTCCAATCGATGCTGGGCCTGCAGCAACAGCTCGCCGACATCGTTCTCGCCGATCCGGCGGTGGCCGGCCTCGGCTCGGTCGTCGGAAGCGGCGGAGGTCCCGGAGGACAAGGCGCCAACCGCGGCACCATGTTCATCAACCTGAAACCGCCGGACCAGCGCGGATACGTCTCGACCGAAATCGTGATCGACCGGTTGCGCCGCGCGCTCTATCCGGTCGCAGGTATTCGCCTGTTCATGTTTGCCGCCCAGGACGTCCGCGCCGGTGGACGGCAAAGCGACTCCAACTACCAATATACGCTCACCAGCACCGATCTCGGCCTGTTGCAGAACTGGGCGCCGATCGTAGCCAAGCGCATGGAAAGCGTCGACGGCATCACCGACGTCTCCAGCGACCGCGACCCGAACGGGTTGCAGCTTACGCTCTCCATCGACCGCCAGAAGGCCTCGATCCTCGGTGTCCGTGTCCAGGACATCGACAACGCGTTGAACAACGCGTTTTCGCAGCGCCAGATCTCGATCATCTACACTCAGCGCAACCAGTACATGATCGTGCTGGAGATCGATCCGAAATTCCAGGTCGATCCGTCCAACCTCGATCGCGTCTTTGTCCGCGGGGCGAACGATACGCAGGTGCCGCTGTCGGCCGTGGTGCACGCGAGCCGAGGGCTCGCCGCGCTCGCGGTCTATCACTCGCAGTCGTTTCCCTCGACCACCGTGTCGTTCAATCTGTTGCCCGACGTCCAGCTTCAGACCGCCACGCAAAACATCCAGCGCACGGTCGACGAACTGCACATGCCCGAAGGCATCCGCGGCAGCTTTGACGGCAATGCCGGCGATTTCGCCAAGACCAGCGGCCGGCAGCCGCTGCTCATCCTCGGGGCGCTGGTGGCGATGTATATCGTGCTCGGCGTGCTCTACGAGAGCTTGGCCCATCCACTCACGATCATCTCGACGCTGCCCTCGGCCGGCCTTGGCGCGCTGCTCGCGCTCCAGATCACCAATACACCGCTGACGGTGATCGCCTTCGTCGGCATCATCCTGTTGATCGGCATCGTCAAGAAGAACGGCATCATGATGGTCGACTTCGCGCTCGATGCCGAACGCCAGCGTGGGCTGTCGTCTGCCGAAGCGATCTTCGAGGCCTGCCAGGCGCGCTTCCGCCCGATCCTGATGACGACCATGGCGGCGCTGTTCGCCGGCATTCCGCTGGTCGTCGCGACCGGGCCGGGCACGGAGCTACGACGCCCGCTCGGCATCACCATCATCGGTGGCCTGCTCGTGTCGCAGGTCCTGACGCTCTACACGACGCCAGTGATCTACCTCCTAATCGACCGCCTGCGCCGGTCGCGAGCGCCGGTGCCAAACGTTGCGGCAGCGGAATAACCAGGCCCGGCAGGCCTAGACTGCGTCATCGGGCCGACCGATGAACTGCAACTTGCATTTCATCTGAGGCTGGCTCTGCCTGACGCAGAACCGTCCATCGATGACGGGGAGCTTGAGGATGGAGCTGCGCAGGTTGCGGCAGCAGCTCTGGGTGCTGTCGGGAAACCCGGGCTGGTAGACGTAAAGCCGGGTGTAGAACGGTTCGACCGAAATCAGCAAATCGATCGTCTTGATAGCACGAGGTATCTTGCCGCTGAGATCAATCAACCGATCCCCGGGATTGCAAGCGAGCGTTACGAGTGCGAGAGCCCAATACACCATCTGAGCCTAGCGGAACGATCAGAGGACGTCAGCGAGAAAGCAGCGGCGCCGCGACGGTCGAGCCAAATCGGGGTTCTCCACGCCGCATACGGTCTCCCGTCCCGCCAGACAGGGTGGTCACCGGGTTGATCAGATCTACCCAGTAAGGTTGATCGGTTAGGTTAAATTCCGAGTCCTGTTGTTCGTTCTGCGGGCCTCAATATTGCTTCCCGTATGGGCAAGAAGCAATCCAAGCCTTCAGCAAGTCGGTCGCCAAAGTCGGTGCTCAGTCGCATGCGCGACGAAGTGCTCAGGCTGAGGCGTGAGGTCGAACTAGAACAAGCGCGAGCCGATGCCATCGCGGCGCAGCAACACGATCATCTGAAATACGCCAAATAGCCCACGAAGCCGTCTTCCGCGATGGCGAGCCAAAGCCAACATCAGCTTTTACGTAGCGATCGCCGGGCTCGGGCAGTCGACACGTCTGGTCCAACTGTCAGCGACTGCAAATTCGGACGCCTGACACCGGCATGAGTGCAGATTAGTCCTGTCCGCCGCGAGGCTTTTCGTCGTCGCCCCTTCGCATCGCACAGACAACTCTCTGGGCCAAGCCCGCACGATCGGCCCCGCCCCGGTCAGCCACATTCCCGTCGCTTGCTCGCGCTCGCAGTCCCGAAAGTTCGGAAAGAGACCTGAGGGTCAGCTTTGGCTTGAGGCGCACACCACCAGAACGAAATAAGGACATGGGGGTTATCTCATTTAAAAAAGCCGACTTTAACGGCTGCGCCGCGGCCGTCAATTCAGCCGGGCGTAGGAAGAAAGACTATCGGGGCTGACGAACCAGGCAGGGTACCGCTAGCCCGACTCCAATTCACCTGCACCGCGTTTCGGAATTCTCCCAATCAACCACGCTTCCCAACCAGCCAGGTCCCCGAATCTCGCGAATTGCATCGGCGCGTTGAGGGCCAGCTATTTGAAAGTTACCGCACCGCCTCCGGCTTCAGCGAACAAAGGGCGCAGGTCCAGCTCCATCGTTTCACCCATTGTCCGCCCAAGCGCGGTTCGCGCTCGCTGCGGAGGCAGGCTTCCTGGTGCCCTTACCCGTCGGCCCGAGCGAGTAGACATTGTATTCGCCCTGCTCCGACACGGAGTACTGATAGGGCCGTCCCCACGGATCGAGCAAAGTCCTGGCGTTCTTCAAGTAGGGGCCATTCCAGCGAGGCGCTTCCGGCGTCGCTTCAACCAAAGCCCTCAGTCCAGCGCTCGAGCTCGGATAGGAGCCATTCTCCACATAGTACATCTCGAGAGCCGTGTTGATATTCTCGATCTGAAGCTGAGCGGACTGCGTCTTCGCCTTCCCGAAATAGCCCATCACTTGCGGCGTCGCCATGGCGGTAAGCGCAGCGAGGATGCCCATCACGACCAGCAGCTCAAGCAACGTATACCCGGCCATGCCTGGCCGACGCCTGCCATGACGAAGCTTTCTGACGCGCTGCGGCGCCGAAGATCTTTTCGTGTCGACGGTCATGATGCCCCCAGACAAGTACCCTTTGTATTTCGGGGTATCCTCATCACGCCTCGTGTTCACCGAGTTAATGGAACCGGAGACTTGGAGCCAGTCTGAATACGGGCGTAGCAAGACGGCGAGAATGCACAGCCACGCGACAGCCAGGCGTTAAGCTTTTCGGCAAGTTAATGCGCTCCTGGATCAAACGAATCGACCGTCAAGCTTAACCGGCGAGTTCGATTGTATCGAAATCCGGCCGCTCCTATAGGTCTGCACCAGATCGAAAAAACAGAATTCCGCTGAATGTTTGCAGGAGAAACCCGACGTGCAGCGCATCAACGTGTCCAAGAGCATTGCACGCGATCCGATCGAGAAATCGTTGTACTTGCGCTATGCAGAGGTTCTCTCGCTTCGCAAGGCCGTGCGGAAGGAGAGTTTGACCTCGACAATGAAGAGGCCCAAGCGGAGCAGCAACAAGCGGACGCGTATAAACGGCAAGTGAGATTGGTGTTCACGCACGGCTCTGACCGACACTGGAGACGCGTCTCCCTGTGATCATCGGCCAAAGCGCAGACCGGCCCCGATCCTTCCGCGCAGAGACTGGTATCAATTGCAGCGATTAAGGCTGCGCAATCGCGGACCGTCGAACCAAACCAGACGACATCGCGTCACGTCCGGGCGACCATAACCATCGCGCGCCCACCTCCCATAGATCGCGTATTCGCCGTAGCCGAATGGATAGTCGTAACCGTCATCCAGCCTGCTGTAGACGTAACGTGCGACGGGATAGGAGAGGTCTGGCGTCACGACGCTCACCACAGGGGGTGCAATCCGCACGAGGCGTGCATCATATCCGTAAGCGCTGCGCCAATGAGGCCTGCGATAAAGTCTCGCCCCGTCGCCCGCTTCGACAATGGAAGGAGCGAGTGCCGCCATAATCGCGATAGTGGCTATAGTAAACGTCGTGGCTTTCATCGATCTCCTGGCTCCGTTCGCCCTCCCCTTTGCGCGACGATGGCCAATCTATCCTACTCTCGGCCGAGGCGAGTACTGCTCGCCCGAGACGTGGTTAAGCTTTCGAGCGCGACGAGACCGACAAAGACCGGTTAACGCAAGGAGCCTATCCCCTCGGAGAGGATCTCACCGCGAAAACTATGGACGGTTCGCGCTTTGCCCTGCATAAGCGAGGAATGAATAGATCGACTGCCACAACCGCGCTTGCCATCGCCGCCTGGGCCGCAGTGTCCCTGATCGGTTACGGCACGCTGACCAAGGTGCAGTTCATCTATTTCGTCTACAGCAGGGTCAAACCGCTCCTTTTCGGGGTGGATATCCCGACGTGGGCGCATTTGGAGCACGCCATCGCCTTCCTGACACTCGGTAGCCTGTTCGCATTGGCCTACCCTCGGCGCACACGCATGGTTTGCGCGATCGTGATCGGAAGCGCCATCATTTTCGAGTTGCTTCAGACGCTCACCCCCGATCGCCACGGCACCGTGTTCGACGCGTCTGAGAAGATCGTCGCAGGCTGCGCGGGCATTGCCGCGGTCCGGCTCGTTCAGTTCTTTTTGGCGGCCAGGAAGGAAGCGTGAGACTCAAGCGCGCATTCAACGATTGCTTGCCTATCCCGACACCAAGCTCATCGGATCGAACACCCAGGCCAACCAAAGCCCAACTGCGAGATGAGGGCCAAACGGAATGGCATGCCGGCCGTCGACCTCATAGCGCGCCGACTTGAGCAGAAATGCACTGACGAGCGCCGAGACGACTGCGATCAGAAGCAATGCTGGAAGCGAGCGAAGGCCGATCCAAAATGTAGCGGCAGCAAGAAACTTCACGTCACCGAAGCCCAGTCCATCATAGCCGCGAACCCAGCGATAGATCGCATGAAAGGCGGCAATCGCTATCGCCACGATGACCACTTCCGCGAGGCGGTACATGATCTCGTCCGGATTGAGAAGCCAGACCGCGACCAGGCCGCTTGCCGCCGTCGCGCCGACGAGCTTGTCGGGGATAATGCCAAAACGGGCATCAATTGCGCAGATGGCCGCCAGGAGGATGGCGAGCACACCGCTTAGCGCGGAATAGGCGACCCACGTCTGGTCGACTTGGCCGCTGAGGAGGATCCAGAACAATCCAAAAACCAGGAGCCAGACGACAAGCACCTGGTCCCGGTAGGGCTCGCGGCAAACCAGAGAGCGCGTCAGGTAGTGGCCGGTACGCGTCGCCGTTTTACGCAGCTCGGTGATCATTTCAGGACGGTCAACGCTAGAGTCTGCCGTTCACCGTCGGCCTCGAGCACAATCTCGTTCGGCTTGACCTCGGAGAGCCGCCAACCCGACCATTGCTCATTCAACGCGATCCATGTCCCCACCGGATGGTCCGATGAGGTCAGGAACGCCTTGGCTTGGTCACCATTCATGAACACGCCTCTGAGCGCGACGCTGGGGTCGAGCATCACTCGCGCCGATGACGCTGGCGCATCGACCACGACGGGAGGCGCAGCAACAGCCAGGAGCTGGCGGTTCCGGGAAAAGAGCGGACGCTGCAAGATATTCTCGTAGCTCCCGGCGCCCCGGCTCTCTCGGCCCACTGGGGCTCGGCCGCCACTTCCCGACGCAGACTGGCTGGCGATCGCGAACTCCAGTGACACGATGGCCACGATGGGAGCAATGACCGCGAGCGCCGTCAGCGCGGCAAGACCAAGCAACAAACCCCGCCTGAGAGGCGCCACAGACTTCAGCTCTCGCTCGCTGGGGATTTGGATACGCACGAGCTGGTGAAAGCGCGCGGCCGCAAGCTCGATACGTGACCTTTGGATGGCCTGCCAAAGCCGCCACCGATCGTTTTGGGATGCCAACTCCGTCATCGGTTGGTTGCCCTCACATCGCCGCCGGGTCGGTTCTCGCTCAACAACGGTCCGGCAGATGAAGCAGGCGAGCTGCGCAGCGCTCCTTCGACCGTCAGGCTCGCACGCATACGACTATCGTCACCGTCGGCGAGTGTTCGCAGCGACAAGTCTGTGATGAACAGGAACGGCGTCTGGGTCTCGATCGCGGCAACCAGCTCTCGCACAGCAGCGGCCGCGCCCTCGACCTCCAGTCCGACCGGGATTGCCCGCCATTGTCCCGCCTGACGGCCCGGTAGACCGCGGACGGCCTGGACCGCCAATCCCTTGGCGCCAGCCAGGGCTTGGAGGTTGGCTTGAAGGTCGGCGCTCGCCACGCGCTCCTCGGCTCCCGGCAGATACGGGTCAATATCCGATGTCGAGGTCTTGGCGAGCTTGGCCGCCTCTTCCGCGACGCGCCGGATCTGCGCCAGCTGCGCTGCGCTATCCAATATGTCGTCATTGCGCTCAGCGAAGTGAGAGGCGATTGGCGCCAGGATCGCAAGGCAGACGGCCAGCGCGATCGCGCCGTTCAGCCCGAAGAAAATCAGCCGCCGCCGGAGAAGCGCGCGAGTCACGATTCAGGCCTTTCCACCGGCTTGGAAACCCGGCCTGCGCCAACCTTGCGGAGTTTCAGGCTCATGCGAAACCGATCCCGCCGCTCGGTGGCGTCGGGCGTGATTGGCCCCACCAGAGTTGCACCGGTGAAAAGGCGAGAGCCATCCAGGGTTCGCACGAGTCGGGCGGCATCGGACGACACACCCGACAACGTGATAGTTCCGGCGGCAATTCGGACCTCCGTCAGGAATGTATGGTCCGGAATAACACGAGACAGCTCGTCCCAGGCCGCGAGGCTGCCCGGCACGGCCTTGAGCGCCACGAGGCGAACAGGCGATCCCGCGCCCTGTTGTCCAAGTTGAACGCCCTGCTTTGCTTCGTAGAGTTCGTCCTCGAGCCCCGCCGCCCGACTTGACTGCCACCACTCGAATCCGAGCAATGAAGCCATTGTGGCAACCAACAGAACGACCGCAAGGATGCGGGTTGCCCGCAACACCCAGGGCGGATCATCCTGCCGACTTTCTCCCAGGATCACAACAGCGATGGGCGCACCAGTCGCCGGCGTGACCGCGATGAAATCGATCTCCGACACTTGTAAGCCCAACCGGGCGATCGCGGTCTCGACCCGATCCTTGGGAATGATCCAGTGCCGAAAGGCCGCCACACCGTCATTCGACGGCGCGTCCGGCGTTACACCATGCCAGATGTCGGCGAGCTGGAATGGCGTGCGATGAACGACCTCTTGCGCGAGAATCCGCTTCAGTGCGTCGAGCTCCGATCGCGGCAGCCTGAACTCGCGCTGAAAGAAGAGATCGGATTCCAATGCAACGCCGACCTGCACGGCATCGCGTTCGCATCCACATTCCACAAGCCAATCATCGACCTGCGAGCGGTTCAGACGTCCCGCTTGAAAGCGGCGTTCCTGAACGCCCGACGGAGCAACCAAATGACAGACCACGGCATCGTTGTCCGCCCAGATGAATAGCCGCGTTTCGACCCGAGCCTGCAAGACGCGATGCCAGGTCTTTGGCGAACACTCACGCAGTTCATTCACCCACCAGCGCGCGAACTTCTGCCACCCCTCCGCAAGCGCACGCGGGGCCTGCAGTCTTGTCACCGAGACGCCGGTCATCGGTCCATTTTCCCTGCAAATCCGAACATCGATCTGGCCAATATATTTACCAATTGTTGACGAGGCGTAACCCCAGCCGCGGCTAGGAGCCGCCGGGCGCTCCTTCGTTGCGAAGCGCCACGACGACCGCGGGACCATTGCGCGCCGCCTCCTTGAAATTGAAACCAATCTCGACCAGCGCAGGCAATCGCCCAGCTTTGATCCAGTCATCGCGCCAGACCGCCTCGCCCTTCGCGCCGGTCACCCCGAAATAGCGGAAGCGTATGTCGCGCAGGCCCATCACAATGGTGGTTGAGGAAACCGGCGACTTGCGAGCATCGCTTTCTCGCAACGATCCGAACACCTCGATAATCAACTCATCGTCGCGCCGACGAATACGGATCTCCTGCGGCCCCCCTCGCAATGCGCGCCCCTCACTCAGAGCCACGAACCGCAATTCTTCACGTTGCCCGTCAAACAGCAGGCTGCCGGCTTGCAGCGCATTGGCCGCGGGTATGGCCGAGGCGATCAAGCTGCGGAGGCTCTCCCCTGCGGCGTTGGTCGCCACTTCGACGCTGTTGCGGCGGTCTGCACCAAATGCGCGGATAGCGGTGGACAATCCGCCGACGATAAAGCTCGTCAGAATCATGAGGATTGCGAGAGACACCAGAAGCTCGATCAAGGTGAGCCCGCGTTCGGAATTGCGACGACGGGTCCCGCGAAACCGCCGAGGCCGTCCGTATCCCCTCATTGTACAGCTCCCGGGGCTAGCTTGAGGGCAGCCAGCTTCGTCTCCGCCCCGGCCTCGTCCTGCACGACGATTTCGACCCACGACGGTACGACCATGTTGCCCGGAGCAGTGGCTCCATCCTGCGTCGCGGTTTTTCCGAACTGGACAGCGGTCACGACCTCCCGCCAGCGATACCGCCCGGTGCGCCCCTCGCGACGACCGCTCTTCAGCGGACCGGACCGGCCAGCCGCCTCGAGCCTGGATTCAGCAATCTGGTCGAGAATATGCTTGTTATGCACCCTGGCATCGGTCCGCAAAGCCGTCGTAATTCCAACCGCCAGGGTGCCGAGACCGACGGCAAGCACGACGAAGGCGATCAGCACTTCGATCAGGGTGAAGCCGCGTTGGGCCGTGAGACGGCTGCTACAAGCGGACGACCTGCATGTCGACGCGCGAGCCGGCATCACTCGATCCTCGCGTCGCCAGTAAACCAGTTGACGACGACACGCTCCGTGCGTCCCCGATAGGTGAGCAGGATTTCTCCGCCACTCGAACGACCATCCGGATAGAACCGCACGCCGCCGACTGCGCCATGCCGCTCAGTTGCTGCGACAGTCAAGGACACGTCCATGCCGACAGGCAACCGACGCATCGCGTCGGCGGTTCCAAAGCGCCCATTCTGGGTATCGACGCCAACGACAATTTCAGCGTTGCGGGCTCGGGCCCGGCTGCGAGCGAGTTGAAGGCTCGCAGCCATCGAGCGCGCTTCGGCATTGATCCGCGCGGCCGCCGTTCTTGGCTTGGCCGCCAGGACCGCGGCCGAGACCAGCGCCATGATCGAAAGAACGACGAGTGTTTCGATCAGCGAGAAGCCCCCGGACGTTGAAACGATCCGGCTCATTGATAGGCCAGATTGTTGATGGACAAGACGGCGCTCATCACCTGAAGGATCAAGGCGCCAACAAGCCCGCCGATCCCGACGGTCAGCAACGGGGTAAGGAGCCCAACGAGTTGCTCAATCTTGCTCTGAACCTCGCTTTCCAGGTTGGAAGCGACGCGGACGAGCATCTTTGCGAGCTGTCCAGTCTCCTCGCCTACCGCGATGAGGCGTATCATCGCAGGAGGAATCAACCCCAGCCCTTCGAGCACTTGATTCAGCGCCCGGCCCTCGGGCACCCGGCCGATCGCCTCGCTGTAGCGAGCACTCAAATATCGATTGCTCACCAACGAGCGGGCCGTCTGTAACGCGGTCATGAGCGGCACCCGGGCCTCGAGAAGGCTGCCGGCCGAGCGCGCAAACTGGCTTGCCTCACGTCGCTGAACAAGAGGCCCGATGATGGGCAGGCGACATTTGAGGCGGTCGAGCTTCCTCATCATCATTTCGTCGCTGGAAACTCTGCGATAGGCAATCCAACCCACGACAGTACCGAGCGCGCTGCAAAGCAGAAGCTTGGGCCAATTGTCTGGCAGGTCGGCAATCACTGCCAGGATGCCCGGCAAAGGCAGGCCGGCATCAGAAAAGACTGGCGTGAGATTCGGGATCAGCACGAAGACGATCACGGCGATCGACATCAACGACATCATCAGCAAAATCGCCGGATAGACCAGAGATCCGCGAATCTTGTTTCTGATCTCGACCCGCCGGGCCAGCATCTCTCCCAGCAAAGTGAGCGCCTGCGCAGTCTGGCCACCGGCTTCGCCGCCGGCCAGGATCGCAACGTAGTCAGGGGGAAAAACCTCAGGCCTTCGCCCCATGGCCTCGGACAGTTGCAGACCGGCCAGAATATCCTTGAGCAATCCGTTCGCGAGCGCGATCCGCTTAGGTGATGCACCGGCGCCAGCGAGCACTCGAAACGACGCATCGACGGGAACGCCAGAACTCACGAGTGACGCAAGTTCGGTCGTGAATGCAGACAAATCCTTCAGTCCGACGCGGCCGGCCCCCTGCCCGCGCAGGCCAAGAGCACTTCGTTCGATCGGGCGAGTGGCCGGCGGCGGATCATGATCGGCGCAAAGCACCGTCTCCACCGGCGTCAGGCCAGAGCCATAGAGCGCCTCGACGGCCGCGTCGAGTTCTTCGGCGACGATCGTGCCCGAAGTAACGACACCTTGCCTGGTATAAGCGCGATACTGGAACGTGGACACGCGATGCTCTCCTAACTCGATCGCGAAACCCTGAGCACTTCCTCAATCGTTGTCTCACCCCGTGAGACTTTGACGAGGCCGGCCTCATAGAGAGTGTGGAAGCCTGCATGACGCGCGAGAGCGACCATCGTCCGTCGATCATCATTCCGCCTGCCGACTGCCTCCCGCATGTCGTCATCGATGACAAGGAGCTCGGCAACGCTAGTTCGCCCGAGATAGCCGGTGCCATAACAAGCGTCACAGCCAACGGCCTCACGCGCCCCCGCCCAATCGATTGCAAGACCTTCCGGAACGGGCCATTTCAGCCGCGAGGTAGCCTCGGCGCAATAGACGGCCGGGCGCGCGCAGTGCGGACATAGTCTGCGCACGAGACGCTGAGCCATCACACCGGTGAGCGTCGACGCAAGCAGGTAGCGTTCGATGCCGATGTCCATCAGGCGTGTGATGGCAGCGATGGCGCTGTTGGTGTGAAGCGTCGAGAAGACCAAGTGACCGGTCAGCGACGCCTGGACGGCGATCCGCGCCGTCTCAAGGTCACGAATTTCGCCAACCATGATAATATCCGGATCTTGACGCAGGATCGAGCGGAGCGCCGCCGGGAAGTCCAGACCAATCTGGGGCTGAACCTGGATCTGGTTGATGCCAGCGAGCTGATATTCGATCGGATCCTCGACGGTGAAGAGCTTCAATTCCGGACGATTCAGTTCCTTCAGCGCGGTATATAGCGTCGTCGTCTTGCCACTTCCCGTCGGGCCCGTAACCAGGATGATGCCGCTCGGCAACGACATGAGCCGGTGCAGCCCGGCCTGAATGTCCTGATCGAGGCCGAGCTTGGAGAAGTCGAGTTCAACCCTGGTGCGGTCGAGAATTCGCAAGACAAGGCTCTCGCCGAAGGCCGTCGGTAAAGTCGACACGCGCACGTCTATCTCCGTGCCGCGGACGGCGGTCTTGATTCGCCCGTCCTGCGGCAGACGACGCTCGGCGATGTCCAGCTTGGCCATGATCTTGACGCGTGTCGTCAGGGCGGCCTTGAGCGTTGAGGGCACGACGCGTTCCTGCTGAAGAAATCCGTCAAGCCTGAACCGGACCAGAACCGTGTCGCGCCCCGGCTCGATGTGAATATCGGACGCTCCGCGCTCGACCGCACCTGCGATAATCTGATTCACCAAGCGTATGATCGGCGCTTCGTTGGCGATGTCGCGCAGGCGCTCGACGTCCATCTCGTTGCCGTCGGTCGCGCCGACCGCGATCATTCCCTGGTCGTCGCCGGTCGACGGGACGCCCGTATCTTGATAGAGCTTGCGAAATGCACGTTCGATGTCTGCGGGGGCGATCACCGCGAGCTCGACCTTCCAGCCAAGCATGTAGCCGATCGCCCTGTGTGCCTCTTCGTCGAACGGATCAACTGTCGCGAGCAGCAGCACTCCGTCGGACGCCGATATCGGCAAGGTGCGGCTGGCTTTGAGGAAAGGCAGCTTCAGCCGCTCAGCCAGCACCGGTTGCGGCGGAACGTCGGACGATCGTACGACCTTGAGCCCGCAATACGCGGCATACGCGCCGCAGAGATCCGCCTCCGAGAGCAGACCGAGCTTCACCATGACGATGTCCAGGCGTTCGGACGCGGCTTCCGAAGCGCGCCTGGCCCTGGCAACCGCTCCGGGGTCGACGAGGCCCTCGCGCACCAGGAGCCCGGCGAACGCGTCGGCGTATCCGTCCTCCTTCGGCGTCAGGACCTTGACCACGCCCGCCGCCGGCAGCCCCTCGCGTGTCAATGTCTGTAGATCGGCGGGCATCGGCTCTCGGAAGTCCTGACATTAAAATATGGACTTCACGCTAGAACGATTTTGTTAATTAAGGCTTTTCATACTTTATTTGCCATTTTCATTTACGAACTCGCAATCGATGCGGCGAACGAGGCCAACCCTTGCGAGCACAATCCACGTCGGTTGCGCCTGCACGTCCCCGCATGCGGCATCGTCCCGGCGTCCCGAATAGGCCTCCACCGGGCTTCCGCAGGCACCGCGGTTTCGCTTTGATTACGGTGATCTGGGGTCTGGGCTTCCTCACGTTGCTCGGCGCAGCCGTGATCGTCGGCGCTCGCTATCGAGCCCGAGCCGCTTTGGCCGACAGCTCCGTGCTTTCGTCGGCGGTGGCCGCAGAAAGCGCTGTGAATTTTGCCATCGCGAGCATTCTCTCGCCGACGCCAAACACGCGCTTTCCGAAGAAATGCCGGATGCCGGGAGGCGAGCAGGCCGAAATCATGGTCGAAGAGGAGGTCGGCAAGATTGACATCAATGCCGCCAGCCTCACAACGCTCGAGCGTTTTTTCGCAGCAGCCACGCAAGACAAGGCGCTCGGAAGCAGGATCGCACAGAACGTCATCAATTTCCGGAAGCCGCTTCAGCGCAGAGAGACTGCCAACCAGGCGGTATCCTCCAGCAATCAGACCGCACCGACGAACGCTGCGAACGAGGTCAGGAGCTCCGGCTTTTCGACCATCCTCGAGCTGGATCAGGTCGACGGCATGTCGCCCGCATTGCTCCGTTCGGCCATGCGCTACACAACGACGCTCTCAGGCCGGGGCGAGCCCGCACCGGAAGCAATGACGCCGGCCTTGCGTTTGCTGATGGGTCTCGATCAGGGCCGGACGGAGCCCAGGCGCCCGACGCTGCCCGGACATTTCACGATTCGAGCGGACGTTCGCGCCAGCGATGGGTCCAGGTTCATACGGGAAGCTCTCGTATCATTCGGAGCATCCTCCGCCCGGCCATATGCCATTCGCGAATGGCGCCGTGGCGATATCATGGACGGCTCCGCGAGCCCGCCGCCGTCCAGCGAGCCGGCACAGGCTTGCATCAAGCTCTAGCGCCGAAGGGCGGGGGCGGTCAGCCCTTTGACCGAAGAACGGCCTGAGGCCTGGAATTTCTCGCCGACTCTTCCAACCGCTCTCTCTCCTCTGCGACGGCCGGACCAGGCTCGATCACCGTGCATCCCTTTGTGCGCTGGAGATCGGTCAACGCATCCAACCGGCGGCGTTCGTCCACCAGCTGCTTGGGTGCATCGAGCGGAAATCTGTCGGAATCGTAGCCCGCCAGTGATCCGGCAGCGAGCCAATATTCAAGGCGCGCAGCGCGCTTGACCGAAAAGCGGAACGAACCGGCGATCGCGTTGCAGGACATCGACTCGTCGACAGGCAGCAGCATGTAGGGCGGTGGTGGATCGATCACCGAAGGCTGGTCGGTCACGCAACCGGCCAACAGAAGCGGCAGCGCGCAAACCATGCCCAACCAGGAGACCGTGGGAGCGGAACGTGTCACGGCGTCACCAGGCGTTGCGCCGTATTGAAGGGTGCCCGCTGGCGCGTCGTAGCGTGCGGCATATAGACGTTCATTTTGCGCCGGTATTCCTCGGTGACCAGCCGGCTTTCCGTGCCATCGCGAACCACTTTCGGAGTGATCAGGATGACGAGCTCGGTCTTTTGAACCGAGTCCTTTCGATTTGCGAACACCGCACCGATGCCGGGGATGTCTCCGAGGATCGGCAACTGGTTGCTGCTTTTGTTCGCGCTGTCCTGGATCATGCCGCCGAGCGCCAGGACCTCGCCGTCACTCACGACAACTGTCGTCTTGACGCGTCGCTGCTGAATGGTCGGGGAATCGATGTTCGACGTCGTGGTCTTCACGACACTGCTGACTTCCTGCTCGATGTCGAGCTGCACACGCCCGCTCTCGTTGATCCGCGGCGTCACCGAGAGAATCACGCCGGTATCCTGCATCGTGATGGAGTTCACGATCGCCGTCTGGGCGGTGACCGTGCTCGTCGCGGTCTGGGTCGTGATCGGAACCTGGTCGCCGATTTGGAGGCGCGCCGTCTTGTTGTCGAGCACCATCAGCGACGGCGTCGAGATGATGTTGACGTGAGTCAGCGCGTTCAGCGCGCTAAGGGTCGCAGCTATGTTTGCCGTGTTGACGGCATAGTTAAAGCCGGGGAAAGAGGCCGCTACGGCACCATTGAGGGCATTGGAGAATGTCGCAGTCGGGGTGCCGTTCTTGGCAAACTGCCACTGCAGCCCGAACTGGAGGTCGTCGTTGAGAGACACCTCCGCGATGACGGCCTCGATCAAAACCTGGCTGGCCACCACGTCGAGCCCCTGCACGACACGCAATACACGCTGGTAGTCGCGGTCATTCGCCATGATCAGCAGCGAGTTCTTGGTTTCATCGGCAACGATCTTCATGATCGGCTCGGGAGCGCCGTTCGATGCAGAGCCATTGTCGGCGATGTCGGTGGCCTGGCCGTCGAAGTCGGTGTTGGCAGAACGCGACGTTCCCAGCGGATCCGCCGTCTTTCCCAACCCGGCTTGCATCATGGGTTCCGAAGCCCCCGAGCCAGCTGTTGAAGATTTCGTCGTGTCGCTTGCGAAGGAGACCTGCTTGGATTTCGGCGAGACGTTTCGGCTCGTCGGGCGCACGACCTTCATCTCTTGCGAGAACATGGACTGAAGGATTCCGGCGAGTTCGGCTGCTGTCCGGTTCTGGACCTGATAGACGTGCAGTTGCGGCTCCGTGCCGCTTGCGCGGGCATCAAGCCGCTTGATCCAGGATTGCGCGCGCGGCAGGTAGCTCGGATTGGAGGTCACGACTAGGATCGCACCAAGCCTCGTATTGGCAATGAACCGCACCCTCCCCTTTAGGGGGCCTTCCTTGTCCGAGGCAAATACCGCTTTCAGCTCGTCGACCATCTTTTCAGGCTGAGCGGCCTTGACGGGCACGACTGCGAAAGACATGCCCTTCATCACATCGACATCAAATATCGAAACCGAGTCGAGCATGCTGTCTATTTCGGCTTGTGAGCCCTTCAACGCGATGATGTTGCGTGCGTCGTCGGCCTGAACGATCGCACCTTTCGGCACCATCGGCTCAAGCACACGCGCCACCTCCGTGGCGGCGACGTATTTCAGCTGTACGATGCGGACGCCACTGCCCGTGACTGCACTGTTGGTGGCATCGCGGACGGTGCTTACAGTCCCGGTCGCGGCCTGGTCGGCCGGAGCGATCCGGTAGATGCCGCGGTTCTGGACCAATACCGCGCCGATAGGTGCGATGGCCGTCTGGAAGAGTTCGAGAGCGTCCGCCTTGGAGACCGGGCTACTGGTCTGGACCGAAACAACCCCATCGACGCGAGGATCGACCACGTAGTTGACGCCGATCAGATCGCCCAAGACCGTCTTGGCAGCCTGCTGCAGGGGAACGTTGGCGAGATTGAGGACTACATTGCCGTTGGCTGCCGCGGAGCTCGACTTGGCGGCGGTCGAGCCGATCATTCGGCCGTCGCCCCCCTCGACGCTGGCGACCGCCTTGGACGAGGGGGTTGGAAGCGCAATAGCGCCCGTCGGCATGAGATCCTGAGCGTTCGCCTCGAAGGATACCGGCTGGCCGGATAGCCTCGCCTGAGCGTTCAGGGTCGGACTGACGATTCCCGGGGCGCCACAGCCAGCGACGAGGCTGGCGAGCAAGCAAACCACAGAACCCGTGAGAGGGCCACGAGACATCGGCAAAACGGACTCCGAAAATGGAGAGACGCACGCGCGGGAATTCGAGCGTAAAAAATGGGTAAATCATCATGGTTAACTCAACGTAAAAGTTCCCTGAGCCCGGGATCGCCAGGACGGTAGCAAGCTACCAAGGGCGTCCATCCGTCCCCCCGAGCCACCGGATACGACGCAGTGCTCCGCGGCGCTTGTTACAGACAAGCGATATCGCGAGGACGCCCACCTCCGCACAGACCCTGTCCGCAGAGATCCAATCGGTTCAGCCGAACTCGACGGCCGGTAGCAATTACCTGGGTTGGCACCCCTGGCGACAGACCTGAGCTTGGCTGTCGCAAGAGGCGATGCAGGGCGCGCCGAGGGTGGTCGGGCAAACCCGCTTACATGCCGCGTTTTGATTGTCGCAACTGGACATGCAAGCGTCCGCGGCGGCGTCAGCCAGCCGCAGCTTTGCCGGGCTGAAGTTTCCAGCCCAGGCGCTCCCGAGCGGAGAACAAGCGATGCAGACAAAAAGGCTAAGGGCGAATCTCATAGGAACTCCCGCTTTGGTTGCAGCGCTCCGCCTCAATGCGCCGGCGCACCTCATGGCGGCCTGGACAAAGCTATCTGTTCGAGATGAGGAAATCCTCGATCGAGTGGCCGGTTCGCAGAGCGGCTGCAAGCCATTTCGGCTGTTTGCCGCGACCAGACCAAGTCTCATGCGGGATATTGGGATTGCGATATTTCGGACGAACTCGCGGATATGGACGCTTCGGGCGCGGCGACTGTTCTGAAGGCGCATTCGCCGCTTCATTCTCCCGGCGAAGTTGCGCCAGGCGCGTCTCAAGGGCGCGTTTTTCGGCAGTTAGCCGAACCGACAACAATCGGTTGAGCTCCTCATGAAGCTGCCAGAGCTCATCTAACGAGAGGCCGTCGAGGTTCGGTTTCTTCATCAGTTCGTCATAACGTAGGTGTTTCCGGCTGCCCAATCCCAGACCTCTGATTCGATCTACCAACAATGTTGCAGCTTTCTCGATTTTTCCAATCGCCAATTATTTTGGTGATAGCGTGGCGGAGGCGGAGAAACGGTCAGAACAGGTCAAATATATATAAACTCTGCAACTTGTCAGGCTGCATGAGCGCGGAAATTTGGTAGTAAGCCGAACTACGGGAAAACGACAAAAAGGAGTTCGCCTAATAGGCGTTTCGCTTCCGCGCGACCTCAAAAAAGGTCTTGATCAAAATCTGAATATCGAGCCACAGGCTCCAATTGTTGACATACCAGAGATCGAGCCTCACACGTTCTGCAACATGTTCAACCGTGGGCGTCGCACCCCGCGAACCATTGCACTGGGCCCACCCCGTAAGGCCGGGCTTCACATGGTGCCGAAACGCGTAGTCTTCCAGGATTTTTTCGAAATAGCTGTCGTGAGCCAGGGCATGCGGTCGGGGGCCGATCAAGGACATCTCCCCCTTCAGGACATTGAAGAGCTGCGGCAGCTCATCGATGCTGGCGGCGCGCAGGAAGCGCCCGATTGACGTAACGCGCGGATCCTGGCGCACCGCCTGGACCACGACAGGGCCATCCTCCTGCACCTTCATGGTGCGGAATTTCAGCATTACAAATTCCTTGCCGTTGAAGCCCTTTCGACGCTGGCGGAAAATGACCGGCCCTTCGCTGTCCAGCTTGATGGCGATCCCGGTGAGAATCAGGATCGGAAACAGGAGGCTCAAGGCGACGCCGGCGACCAGAACATCCATGGCCCGCTTGACAAAGCGCTCCGCCCCGCTGAGTGGAGCGCGCTGCACCTCGACCGCAACCACGCGTTGGCGGGCGGAGGACACGAAGTTTGACAGCGATCGGATGTGCAAGTCCGGCAGCAATCGCGCCGAGACCGGGAGACTCTTGAGGTTTTCCCGCACGAAGTCGATCCGCACGTCGTCGCTCCACGGCAGCACCAACAGCACTTCACGGCAATTGTTGCGGCGAATGAAATCTCCAACCGCCCCAAACATATTCTTATCCGCGACCAGCCGCTCTCCGGGATCAGGATCTCCGCTCAGGCGGAACTCCTTGACGTCCGTCGCGCCGAAGAGGGCGAGACGATCACGAGGGCCAAGAGAAGCCAACTCCCGCTGGTCGCCGATGAGGACTGCGTCCAAACGCCTGATGCCCCCTCTGGTCACCGCTGAAGCCAGCTTCGCTTTCATGAACCTGCGCGCCGCCAACAGACCCACGGGGGCAATGAAATAGAACGTGACGAACGCGCCTCGGGAATAATTGCCGCCGACTTTGAGCAGGAATGCGAAGAACGCCAGCAAGATGCCGGTACTGAACCAGCAGACCAGGATCTGCGTAATCTCGACCCCCGGCTTGGCGCTGTCGGGAAGATCATAGTAACCGATCCCGCTCATCCTCAAAATGTAGATGAAGCTGGCCATGAGACCGACTGCACAGCACGGAAGAAGGTTCGGAATCGGGGAGCCGGTGACAACGTGATACCCTATCCCTCCGCCGACGCACGCCAGGATGATCACCAATGCATCCAAGGTGGAAAGCACATAGGGAACGAGGTCTAGGGACCACAGGGTCCGCTTGCCATGCGCCTGGTCGACCTTATGCGACTCTTCTCGGAAATCCGATCCGATCGACATCGAACGTCACCCAATCCTCAAGACCCAATAATCAGGAAATTGCCCCATAGAACTTATATTTTGGGGATAACTCTTTGTTAATATAGTTTAAAATAGCCTTAATAGGGAGCGAAGGCAACGGGGCAGGTCCCTTCGACACGATCTTTTCGTTAAATGGGGTCATTTTCTTTCGCGGCCTGAATAATGGGAAGCTCTCTTCGGCTCCCGATTCATCCAAGATTCAAAGACCCCGTCACGGCGCCGCTGTTGGGGGAGCGTCATCAGGTAACATCGCGTTGTGGCTGGAATGACGTCTGGGTGCATAGCCGAGATGGCTATCCAGGCCCTCCTATCTGCTGGGACCCGCGCTGCGTTGCCCTTGCTTGGCTTCGTGGAAAGGCTCAGGCTGCGGCCCGAGATAAGATCTCACCTCGCCCGAGCACCGCCTTTCGCCATCGACTTCACAAGCCACACCGAGGACAACCAGCATTATCCTCACCTGGGTCTTGCGAGTTTGTCGTTCGCAAGAATTGCGTGCCGCGTCGCTGGCGGACTATAAGTTTCGGAGTTTTCCCCGTCCGCTGTGCCCTCAATGGCCTTGGAGATGATTAAGTGGTTCATAGCCAAGCTCCGAAATCGTTCCTTGTGAGCTTTCTTTTCACGTTGAGGCGATTGTTCGGAATTGCGACTTTCGTCCTTGTTCTCGTCTTGCTCATCCCAAAAGTCTTCCTGCTCTTTGACAATCCCAAAAGCGCGAGCTTTTCGGCGACCTTGCTCGACGCGCGCGACATTGTTCTGAAGAAATCGGCTCCGCTCCTGCACCATTACGTCCCCACCAACATCGCGGGCGCTGACCGCTCGGACTGGATTTTGATCGGCCTCGCCATGATCATCACGTTCATCGCCGGTTCGCTCGCGCAAAAAAGCCAGCAATCGCTCAATCGACGGTCGCTCCGAATGTCGGCGCAGGCTTGGCGCAAGGTGGAAGGTGTCAAACCGGGATCGCCTCTGGACAATGAGCTGGAAAGCACCTTGAGGGCCGCCGAGTCCGGAAACGTTGTCAACCGGCAAGAGCTTCTGCGTGTTTTCGCCGAGACCAAAAAGAAGCTCGATTCCTTCGGCCGCGAAGTTGCTTTTCTGGCGATCGACGTCGTCGGATCAGCCGCAATGAAGGCGGGCGAAGATCCGGCGTCCGTTCAGTACGACTTCGCGGAATATCGAAAACTGGTGGAGCGTATATTCCGCGCTCGGGGAGTCCTGAAGACTGCCTGGACGCCAGACGGAGTGATGGCTTGCTTTGCCCACGTGGAGGATGCCTGCCAAGCGGGAAAGGACGTGGTCAAAAGCCTAAAAGCGTTCAATAGCGACGTGAAGATTTCGAAAGCCGATTTTTCGGTGCGCTGCGGGGTCAATGCCGGTCTGGTCTATTTTGACGACTCGACCCAATTGGAGACCATCTCTGACCGAGTCATCGACATCGCCGGCCACATGCAAAAGCACGCCGAGCCCAACACCGTGCTGATCGCGAGGAAGGTGATCGAGCCGTTGCGACAGTTGCAGGAATTCACACACACGAACCAGATCATTGATGGTTACGAGGCGAGCGTGTGGCGCGAGCGGCCGGAGGGCTAGCTCGTAAATACCAGACATTTAACCGGTGTATCCGGCCGACCTTCCGGTCCCATTTCTTCGCCCGACCGGACCGACAATATTTACCCTCTCCGGTCAATCCTTTGAACTCGGGACGAAAATACCGAATCATCAATTGTCTGGCAGAGACACTCAGTTTAAACTGTTATTTGGATTAAACCTTGAGACGTCGAACCCGGCCTTGCGCGGCATAAATTCGGCGGCGCTAGCACGTCGATTTTTGGGGTCTTTGCATGCATCACCCGCCTCAGGTTCAATTTTCGCGTTCTATTCCGTTTCGGACCTTTTTAATCGTCATTGGCACCCGTCCAGAAGTCATTAAGGTCGCTCCCGTGGTTCGTCGCTTGCGCAGCGCGAGCTGGGCCAGCGTGAAGATCGTCGCCAGCGGCCAGCAGAGTGACCTGCTTGACCAGACCCTGGCCGAGTTCGGCCTGAGGCCCGATATCACGATCGGTCATCGCGATGCCTCATCCGGCCCGGCGCAGGTCGCCAGCCGTCTGATCCATCGGCTTGACCGCATCTTCGGCGAGGAGAAACCGGACTGCGTCCTCGCCCAGGGAGACACCACGACGGCCTATGCAGCCTCGGTCGCCGCCTTCTATCGGAAGATAGCCTTCGCCCACATCGAGGCCGGATTGCGGACTTCCGAACTCGATGCGCCGTTTCCGGAAGAGTTTCATCGACGCTCCATCGCGGTGTCTGCCACCCTGCACTTCGCTCCGACCTCGGCTGCGGCCCGGAATCTGATCGACGAGAACGTGCCGAAGGACAGGGTGGTTGTGTCGGGCAACACGGTGATCGATTCGCTGCTGGAGGTGGCAGCAACCAAGCCGCCACCTCCGGCCGAGTTCGGTTCTCGCCGGATGATCTTGCTGACGGCGCATCGCAGGGAGAACTTCGGTTCGAAATTGCGGGATGCGCTCACAGGGGTTCGCGCTTTCGTCGACCTCACGCCGGACGTGGGCGTGTATTTCCCGGTTCACCCCAACCCGAATGCACGCGACGCCGCCCTCGAGATCCTCTCTGGTAATCCGAGGATCCATCTCGTCGAACCGCTCGGATATCGCGAGATGGTTGCTGCGATCCAGAATGCATGGTGCGTCGTCACCGACAGTGGAGGCCTGCAAGAAGAGGCCCCGGCCCTTGCCAAGCCCGTCCTCGTGCTTCGCGATCTCACGGAACGCCCCGAGGCTGTCGCCTCGGGTGTCGTCCAGCTCGTTGGCACCTCCCGCGAGGGAGTCTTCAAATCGCTCTACGCCCTCCACAAATCTCCGGCAAAATACAACCAAATGGCTCGTCCGGTGTTTCCCTACGGCGACGGACATGCCAGCCGAAGAATTGTCGACTCTCTCTATCGATATTTCTCAACCGCTCAAGAACGGCAGGATGAGATGATCGTTCCTTTCCAATATGCATCGTAGCCCATGGCAAATCTGACCGGCTTCTTGGCCCAATACCTCTATGTGATCGAAATCATGATGCTCACAGCGGGCATCATCATCGCCATTTCCAGCTTCGACGATCTTGTGGTGGATCTGCTGTACTGGAGCGGCAGACTGCTCGGTACGGCAAAGACCAAGTCGAGAGAATTGCCCGACGTCGAGCTCCTCGAGCAGCTGCCGGAGCGGCCGCTTGCGATCATGATCCCGTGCTGGAAGGAGCACGACGTGATCTTCTCGATGCTATCGTCCAATTCGCGGCTTCTTCGTTATCGCCAGGCCCACTACTTCGTCGGCGTCTATCTCAACGATCCCCTGACCCAGGACGAGATCCGCAAGGCACAAAGCCTCTATCCGAACATCCACATGGTTCTGGTGCCTCGCGATGGTCCAACTAGCAAGGCGGATTGCCTGAATCAGATCACGTCGGACATCTTCATGTTCGAGGCCGAGCACGGCGTTCAATTTGCCGGCATGGTCATGCATGACTCTGAGGATCTCATCCATCCCCTGGAACTGAAGCTCTTCAACAAGCTCGTCGACATCTACGACTTCGTCCAGCTTCCGGTCTATTCGTTCTCCCGTCCCATTCTGTCCCTGATCGGCGGAATCTACATGGACGAGTTTGCGGAAATGCAC
This sequence comes from Bradyrhizobium sp. CCGUVB14, assembly GCF_024199935.1. NCBI lineage: Bacteria > Pseudomonadati > Pseudomonadota > Alphaproteobacteria > Hyphomicrobiales > Nitrobacteraceae > Bradyrhizobium > Bradyrhizobium sp. CCGUVB14. The sequence goes on along the minus strand of NZ_JANADS010000001.1, from coordinate 2,922,728 downwards.
ACCAAGGATCTCGAAGTCCGGCAACGGATTTCAGGCGTTATTCCCTGCGCCGGCGTTTCCGCCTGCTTCAGCCGAGAGGCTATCCTCCACCTCGTCGACAAAAACCAGGGCGAAGCGTTCCGCGTCGCATCCTTCACTGAAGACTACGACATCGCTTTCCGCGTGTCCGAGCTTGGCTTCAAGTCGGCTTTCGTCGCCTATCCCGCGAGCTACGCCATCGACATCGACATCGATGCCGGCGCCCCCGGTATCCTGCATCGGAGTCTCCCGATTGCGACTCGCGAGTTCTTTCCCACCGGGCTGGAGGCCGCCTATCGGCAGCGCGCGCGGTGGTTGTTGGGGATCGTCTTTCAAGGCTCCGAGGAAATCGGCTGGAAGGGCGCGTTCGGAACGAAGTACTTCCTGGCGCGGGATCGAAAGGGCGTGATCACGAGCCCCGCGGTGATGCTCGCCTATTTTGCGATGGCCAATCTGATTGCTTTCGAAATGTTTCGATGGTTTTTCGACCCGAACCTCGAATTGACGTATACCCTGTTGTCGTCCGAGTGGGCCAGGACGCTGTTTTGGGTGACCTTCTCATTCCTGGTCTGGCGCCTGTTAAATCGCATGATCTTTACGGGCATGATCTACAATTTGCGCCACGCGCTGATGTCGGCGCCGCGGCTCATCGTCGGCAACTTCGTCAATTTCTTTGCGACGTGGCGCGCGGTTCGCATCTACACCAGTCATCGCCTGTCTGGGAAACCGTTGGTCTGGGACAAGACGTCTCACTCTTATCCGATCCAGATGGGCGAGCTTCAACTGCCCATCCCACCCAATGCGGCTGCGAATACGACCGGCGCTTCCTAATTGCGCCGGGACGTTCTTCGAACTGGCCTAAAGGTAAGACGGCTCTCGCGCGCCGAATGCACTGCGAAATGCTGTGCGCGCGACCATGAAGCCGGCGCAGAGTCCGACGGCGGCGAGCTGCAACTCCGGGTGCAGCACGACCGAAACAAGCACGGCCCAGCCGCAGACAACGGCGAGGATATCGAGCGATTTCTGTCGGCGCGAATGAGGCGCGGCATCCAGGCCCCGGTCGAGCGCCGCAGCGATCGCTGCAAGGCCGTCCACGGCATCCCTGCCCGGAGGCACGGCGAAATCGTTCAAAATGCGGTAGTTGCTAGTAGACATTAACGCCCCCGTCGCAAGCCTTTTGCGGGCTCCACTAGGGCATTTGACTTCGGAGCCTATTTCGTCCGGCTCAAATCCATTGCTACAGTTTTACGCACTCCCGCGTTTTCGACCGCGAAAGCAGCGCTTGATCGGAGATGGATAACTCCCGCTTAACGGATTCCCTTCAAAAGCCGACTTCCTGCTACGAGAAGGTAGCATTGATGCAGTTCTGAACGCGGGAAGCGCGACTTCGTTCCGAAGCCAGAGAGCTATTGCCACGTTTGAATGCGCCGGCCGCAGCCTCCATCCACACGAACGCGGCGTTCCACGAGAGCTCGCGAGGGCCTTTCGAGGCGAGCGCTTCAGCGCCTGGGCGCCTAAGCGCCCAGGCCGAACGAAACCCGGGCCTGGTGGGTGGCCTACTCAACGGGCGTCACGGGGAAAAAGCACGCCAATCCAACCAACAAGATAAATTTTGCCCTTTGACTTAAACCAGCGATAGACGAGCCGGAGGGTAGCTTCACGGGGACGTTTGGAGTCTCCACGTGACGATGCTCGCTGCCTACACCATATTGATAGGGCTCACGCTCGGACTTCGGTATCGCGTATTCGTTCTGCCGCCAGTCATTCTCGTTGGCTGGCTCGTCGTCGCTGCGATCTCATCGCAACCGTGGTCGTCGGCCCTGATCTTCGCCGTCCTGCTGCAGATGAGCTATTTGACAGGGACGGCTCTCAGGGGTCCTACCAGAACAACCATCGCTCAACCAGTGGATGCGGTTTCCGGCTCTAACATGCATTGAGCTGCCTGCAGGCATCGAGGAAGAAGCGTTGCTGGCCAGGAATGCCATGCCTGCCCGTGGTCGTCCTCGCCTAATCTACAATCGGGTGAGCGGCTTTGCATTGCGACTTTGATGAACTTGAGATGTGAGATGTCGAGCCAGGCTGCTGTCGCTCAGGATAGTTCTCACCGAACGAAAAAAAAGAGCCAGGGCGAGCTCGGCGAGGAGCCGTGTACTTTAATCCTGGGCCTGTCACCGAACTTATAAGGTTTGTAGGCAAACCTTATAAGTTATAGACCGGCGCCGATTGTCGGTTTTCCGGATCGGTCAAGAAGCTGGCTCAGGCCGCGACCAATTTGGCGCAACGGACCTTGGCGACTATCCTTGGTGCGCTGAAAGGGATGCCGCGGAGCAAGTGTCCGAAGACTCTGAGAGCCAGTTCACACTCCAACATGTGCGGATCCATTAGGATGCGACGGCTGTCACGGCTTCTCGATCCGAAAGGAATTGTATCGATGAACGCAGAGGGCAAGAACGCTTGTCGAAGTCAGATCAGGTGCAGCAGTCGAAGAATTCAAGACGATTGCGATCTTCTGCGGGCTGGGGCTACTAATCTCTCTCGTCGCGGCCATGAGCTTCGGACTCGACTTCGGAAGCCTCTGAACTCAGGACGCGGTTGCGCGAGCTCGTTCGCGCGCCTCCCGACGACGTTCTCGGCGTTCGCGCCGCCGCTTCGCACGATCAGCGGGCTGCCGCAGTGGCGGCACCGGAGCCGGCTCGGATACCGCCTCAATGACTTCGTTGACCAAGGACGCTCGAATTGACTGGGCCACCGGACGAGCTTCCATGAATTCGAGCACCGCCGCGCCCTTCGCCGTGACCTTCCAGCCCCCGCTAGTGCGCTCGACCAGTCCTTGAGAAAAGATGTCGAGATCCGGCACGCGGGCAGCCAGCCGCTTCGTCCGTTCCGCCCAATCGCGGCCGCTAGTTGCCAGGATGGCCATGTCCCGTTTGAGGTCCTCCATGACGGCGAAGCCATCCGGATAGCTCACCAAGATTTTCAGAACGGTCACCTGGAAATTCACGTCGGGCCCCGCGGGTTCAACGCCACATCGTTGGCGCGTGCGAAAGGGCGTCGCGGCCGACCTGCCTGAGACCATCGGGCGAGACCTCGCCTTTCGTTGCGGCTTCCAGAATCTTCGATGCGACGTGAGTGCGTCGTCCGATCTCGCAGTACGAGACGCCTTCGCACACTTCATCGAGGACCGCGCGCAAAAGCGCAGTAGTTGTCGTGTCGAACATAAATTTGCCCCCCAAAAGGGAAAGCAACATCCTAGCTTGGTTCTGTTGGCCTGGCGATTCAAGAACGTTAAATTCTGCGAAGGAGGTTCGGAACCTAAAGAAGCAGGGGCGCCGACAGAGCACGGAGATGCGAGGCGATCGCCGCGCACGCAGGCAGAACTCGCGTGACCACGTCGGCTTCCAGACCAATTGTAGCCATGGCGCCGGCCGTAGCTAACGGCCGGTGGTGACCCACAATGGACTGGCTTCCCGTTACCAATTTTTGCTAGCGTCTCAGTCGGCAATGGTGGATTTCACAAACCGGAGCCTTACCCGTATATTACGACTCAATCAGTTTTGTTTCCCCCTTTTGGAAATCCCCTTAAGGGGCTGTTGCCTAGCGTATGCCGTCCATCGGCAATCCTTCTGTATTAAGTCTGAAACGGCTGAAGGCGAAGCAGCGCGCACCCCGCGTATAGGAGGGGTGGCCAGCGGGCTGTGCGACCCGCTCACAGAAGGAGACCACCATGGCTAGAACCCATGGCAAGGGTCCGAAGATCGTGTTTGTACCGGCGTATCGGCGTTGGGTGGACGGGAAGCGGGAGACCGTAAGGGGTTACCTTCGCGGCATGTCGCCGCCCCCAAACCATCGCTATTCGCCGGATCAACTCCATTTCGGCTTTTGAATGCAAAGCGGCATCGGCTTCCAAGCATTGTGCCGATGGACGGCAACTGGTTCTTGTTCGCCTCGTCGCGCTCGTTTGCGCCCTCTTCGTCCGCCTCTGCGAGGAGATTTAGCAAGGTCTGCAACGCGAGCCTAAGCAGAGCAAACGGCCATTAGGTTAGGCTCGCACCGACGAGGCTTTGCTGATCCTTTCCTTATCAATTTGTCGACTGATAAGGTTTCAGCATTTTCCTTATCAGTGCGCCATCTGACTCCATTTTGCTTGAAAGCTTATCAGTCTGCGGACTGAGCCTTATCAGTGATCAAACGGACTCCAGTTCGCTATGAACGCATGTTTCAACCGGCCGAAGACTCGAAACTTGGATTGACACCTTCCAAGCACCACGTCGCCAGCTGCTCAGGACTCGGAGTCCTTTAACTAACTTAGACAGCGTTGGCTTATGACACGAGATCGTTAAATGTCGCGCGAATGATCTCACTCCAGCTTCGTTTGCTAGTAATCCTACCAATATCGACCGGCGACCAAGCTTCATTGATCATCTGGTAGGCGTTTCCCATGATATCCCACACATAAGCCACTCGGCCCTTCGTCATGACGCCCGGCACGATGCGTTTTGTGGTCGAATTTATCGCGATCGCGCCTGTCTTCGGATCAAACAGCCTGCTGGGGATATAGTCCTTTCCGGCGGCCACTGCCTGCGCGAATGCTTGGAAATAGCTCGCGCTCTCGAACACCTGCCGAAGCGCAACATACTCCGCTGATATCTTTGATGTCGTAATCGGATTGGCCATGGCCTGAGTGTCCATAACGACCTTAAGCCCCGTTAGCCACGCCTGGGGCTTTGTGCCACCGTTCGACGAGGTTAGGCTCGACCATGCTTTAGCATTGGCGACAGTATGGGCCTGACCGCCGAGCCATTTGTCGCTCCTGTCAGACTCCGTCCAGGCTGCAACGTCGTCCTCCGACGGTCCCGTTTCTAGAAAGACCAGAAGGCTTTCACGCCACCTCTTTGGTCCCTGGTTGTAGCCTTTCATCGACAGCGCGTAGAGAAGGTCAATGAAATGCGCATTGCCTGCGTGTTGCGCGAGCTGGAACGCTCTGGTGGATTCCACTCGGCGGGCTGACGCCATGAGCGTGGGCTCGCCATAGGGAGATGTATGGTGTGCATCGCTCCCAATCAGCGCACAGTCTACGTTTTTATTTGTCCAATCGCTGCCTGCGGCTGTAATGACGAAAGCCGAGAGCGCCTCGACGTCCTGACGCCAAAGAGCCTTGGAGGGATCGTCTGCCAGGACCGGCCCGATGCTTGTCAGGGCAGTCAGCGCGTGGTCACGCGTACTGATGAGCGCGGGGCTGCCTGGGGTCGTCGCATGCCAGTTGTCGAATGCATCTAAGAACGGCTTCGCGGCGGACGTCGTCTGGCCAAAATCGAGTTGGAGCATGCCCAGCGAATAGCCGCTATTGTCCGCAGGCTTTATGACTTTCGGCTTGCCATCATCATAGTAAGAAATGTTGCCGCAAAAATCGAAATGGTAAGTCCGCCAATTCTCATCCTCTTCGGTACCATACCCCACGATAAATCGTGCGATACCCTGGACATGCGACTCTGCCACAGACATTGACGCCTCAAAAATATGCTTGGAATTCGGCCTCGCAGCGAGGACGCCGACCAATCGGTCACTTCGAATTTAACTCAAATCAGACATAACTCGGCGGACATTACCAACACCATCATCTGCAACAACAAGGCTGACGCGAATTGGACATGGCGCCAATCTTGCTTGCAAACGCTGGCTCCATCCGAGATGGGGGGGCTAGCTCGCAGCGAGGCATTGGGCATCTCCTCGGCAACAACATCCTCGTCCAGAGATCAGGTTACTACGAGACCATGAGGAGCGCGGCATTCTAGTCCAAGTCCGTATCCCTTGCGAACCCCATCATCCTCCTCAAATAAGTATCCTGCAGTGCGCCCCGGCCGAAAGCCTCAGATCGGTTTCGCGCTTAGCATCGTTGGTTCGCTCGCCGAATCCTCATGAAATCTCATTGAGCACGCGTCGTTGAGTACAAAGCGCTATATTAATTATCGCTCGGCACGAAAACTCGCGCCACTGACGGGAAACAGATCGAGTAACAAACGCCGTCATCGGCAGCGGCCAACCCCTCAAGATTCAACGGCGGCACTGACCCTTGGCAATCGGTAAAAGTAAGTGTCAAGATGGATGGCTTTGTGAGCGTCAGTGAAGCTCTTGACAGTGTAATTCTGCTTCCATCGTGCAACAGGATCCTTTTTCGACGGACTATGATTTGAGTAAACGAGCCGATTGTCACCTTTGCCCGCGCCGAGAATGCCTACATGACCAATACTCTTGCCCGCCGTCGGCGAGATTATTATGGCTCCGGCCGGAAGATTATCGGCTTTGTCCGGCTTCATGCCCCCGGCTCTAAGCTCGTCGTAGAATTGTGAGGTGCCGTCCTTCTTTGTAATCCAAGCATTGAGCGCAAAATATACGACGTGGCGACAAGCCCACATGCACGCCAAGTTTCCGTGATCTGGCCCGTCTCCCGTCTTATACTTGTCGACCTGGCTGATCGCCTCCGCGGCGACCTGCGCATGGTCGCTATCGCTTAGCGTACCATCGTAGTGATTTGCGGCCTGAGTCGTTATCAGTTCCGACGGGAAGTCGACGACGTTGTCTGCCGCAATTTGTTGCGCATCTCCTCCAACAATTTTGAAAAGGAATTGACCTCCCTCCTGATCAACAAAGTGCTTGGTTACGCGGACATAACTCTCGCCATTGACTTCAACTGTCTCCACGTTGCTAACCGTGCCATCGAGATCAAGAAGCGCCTTGATCTGAGGATAATCATCGATACTAGCCATCTATGTTCTCCAATTGCAGCGCGCTCAGTTTTCCACTTACAAGGCAGACGGCTAACCGGCTAACCGAACTAAGAGTATGTTGCAAAAACTAAGCTGGTGTCGGCCGGCATTGTCCGTCGCTGGCCCGCTGAAGCCAGCGATCTTAGATTTATTCGAAAAGAGACGCACGAAACCTGCGAAACCGTAGATTGGGCCATGGTCGATACGTTGGCGCCCCTAACTCTGTATTCCTGCACTTGCTAGCAAGATCCGCCTTCAATTGCTTGGGCGGGGATCGCACAACGTTTGATCGTCTCAAGTCCACCACTTGGCTTCAATTCGGGGAGCGAGGAGGCCGTTTGGTGTCGTTCGCCCTTCGACCGTAGAGCATAGTGATATTGATTCTTCGGCTCCGATATTCGTTTCTAAACGACAGCGGCGCAGTTGCGTGAAACAGATCGGAGTTAAAAAAGACGGCGCGATTGGCCCGATAAGGAATGTAGATCGCCCTGGCTCCATTCTGTCGTAAAAACGCTGCTATCTCCGGTCCGTTCTTATTGTAGCTGTTATGGCTCCAACTGAGCGGCGCTTCGAGATCGTACACAACAAGACCACCTGACTTTCTGTCGAGGTTGGCGTCATCAGGAGTAATCCAGAAGTTTAGATTTACCGCAGCGAAATCCGCATGCGGATTTGTATTAGGTTGAAATGCTGAATACTTGAAACCCCATATTTGCAGCAGCCGATGTCTATCGCCAATCAAATTCGGGAAAAGACGGGGGAACTGGTCCGCCAGCTTCAAGAGAAGCGGAGAGACGAATCCTTCCCTGAAGAAGGCGCCAAGACGTCCGTGGGAATAATGATTGGCCAGCCAAACAGTCGACTCCAGGCAGAAATTTTGCAGTTCGGTTAGGACCTCATCAGACAAGAAGTTGTCAACCACGCATAACCCCAGCGGGCTATTCGAGTAGGCTCTCTCAACGTCGGATGGATTCCAGTCGCCCCAGAGCGGCGCGGATATCGTCTCGGAGCTTTTCCTGATATGCCAAATTCTGCCATAGGTATCGCCGATCAGCCGCTGCTCCTTATCGTCAAGTGCTCGCCGGCCGCGATCTCCCGAGATCAAAAGGGCATCGCGGACGAGCTTGTAATTGATCAGCATCGATTCAAAATCAATATTCGGCTTGCCGCTGCTCCGACGGAGGTATTCTATTTGCTCGATGTCATGCGTTAGCGTCTCCAGCTTGAGCATTGCTGGCGCAAGCTCATCTCGGCAAATTGGCTTGACCTCCGGCGCATATAGTGGCGCCCCTCGAGTGACTGCTCCACATATTTGCGCCCATCGCGCGGCTTGGTGAATAGCACCCACGTTCAAGGCTGCATCTATTGCCTCGTTCAGAGATTGGCGATCAAACAGACCTTCTTCGACTAAGTCATGCCATAGCGGCAATGCGCCTTGTTCTTGCCCGCTCTTGGTCATCAAAGATGCCAGGTTGACTTTTGCCAGCGTCAAGTTTGGGTCAAGCTCCAAAGCCCTTTGATAGCTATTCATGGCGCTCTGGCTGTTGCCCAAATGCTCATATGTCCAGCCAAGATTGTTGTGCGCCATCGAACACATGCCGTTGAGGGCAACAGCGCGGTTGAAGCAAGCCTCAGCCGACACAAAGTCTTTGTTCAACAAGAACGAGTGCCCCTGCTCAATCAATCCCGCCAAATCTGCGTCCATGACCCCACCATGCCGAAAGACTGCTCAGCCCAGTTTGGAAGTGCGCGTTCCTAAGCCCGGTCCGCGGAGCGAAAACCTCGTACTAGATATTCTGAAGTCGTCGTCATCGTCTGTGTCGTCGGTGCCTGTTCCGGTGCCTGTCCAAGTACCGGTGCCAGTGCCCGTGCCGGTGCCGGTGCCAGTGCCAGTGCCCGTCCCGGTCCCAGTCCCAGTCCCCGTCGGATCTGTGCCAGTATCCGTTCCCGTGGAATCGTCCGTTCCGGTCTGATCCCCGGTCGCGCTTCCGGTACCAGTTCCAGGCGTCCACCCCCCGGTGCCGGAGTTGTATCCGTCTCCCGAGCTACCAGGGACATACGGAGTAATGCTCAGCGAATAACCGCCCGAAAACTCTCCACCGGCGCCTCCGCCGTAGTCAGTTCCTAAGTCACCCATACCCGGAGAAAACGGGAGCAAGTCCCAGCCGCTTCCCAGAGGACCAGAGCCCAGTGAATTTGCCGGCAGTAAAGGCGAAGGTGCTGAAGGGCTCAATCCACCTCCTGTTGGCGCTTGCGGAAAGGCCTCTCGGTAGGCTGCGATGCTTCCCGGTAGCGTTGTTGCAAAAGAGCCTGCAGCGAGGGCCCCCTCGCTAATTGCTGTGCGCGCCCCCACCTTAAAGAAATCCTGGAACGCACCCCCAGCGCCCATCCCGAAATCTAAGATAGATCCCAACACTTCCTGCACAACAAAGGGATCCTTTTGTCCATTCGTCGAGTCCACGAAAGGTGCGCTTAACGCGATCAATAGTTGCGTTGACGGAGACGTAACAATTCCCATCAGTCCCGCGGCGTCTGCCAGTTGACGCGAGTCTTCTTCTTTGTAAGTCGCAATTGCAATGCCAGCCATGATCACTATTGGCAGCGCGGCGGAAGCTGCCAAACCGCCGGCGACAAGACCAGCCACCATGAGAGTCGATTCAGCCGTTAGTGCCGATACTTCGAAGCCGGCAGCAGCGTAACCCGCGTATGCAAAATACCCGCTACCAATGCCGAAAGCATCTCCTAGAGCGGCCAATCCCCAGTTGGTGACCGCTCTATGATGTTCCGTTTCCGCAGACATTGGTTATTCTCTCACCGCCGGAATCTGAATATCAGTTTAATGTGCCGCGAAGGCGCAAATGCAAAATCAAGCCCGTAACCCAGTTTATCGGGATAGGCGCATTCGCCTGAAAAAATGCTACCGCAGTCGGATCAAAGGCTATGGTCCATGCACCAAACGGATTGAGACCGCGGCACGCTGGGTCGTAGGAAAGAATGGGCTCTAAATCGCCACCGCCGCCACCCTGTATCCGAACGTTCGATAAGAAGACCTTGGGGCGAGAGTAGCTTCCCCCACCCTGCTTGGTTTGAGCGGGCGTCGTTATGGTTGCGTTAAGCCGAGCGAGCCGTATCGACTCATACTGTTGCGCAGCGCCAATCTGCTGAGGGGTCGGCTCCTGGCTCGGAGCGGGGGTTTGCCCGACCGCTACGGCTGGATTGGAGGGTGTATGAGGGAAGTTCGTTGTATATTGAAGTGGCGAGGCATCGTCTTGCGAGTGCTCAACCGACAGCCCGAGACCCACAACCCGAATATTCGATTGTCCGACCGCAATCGGCAAGCAGGTATTGGGTAATGTAAAGCTCACACTGCCTGTGGGAGTGGCCGTAGCGAAGGCCGCGTTCATATCCGCAGCGGATAACATGGTCGCGTTCCCAGGATGCCACGGCTGGTTCAAGGGGATCGATACTGTGAACTCACTTTCATACTGCGCGGCGGTCTCGAGCGTTCGGATCACCGCTCGATTCCAAAGAACCAGTGCATCAACGATATCAGGAGTACGCTGATTTCCCTGGGAAGGCACGATTTGATCGACCCAGGTCTTGACCGCCGCCGCTGTTTGGAAGAGCGGAATGTCCACCGCTATCGGTGTATCCAGCCCCACGGTTACTTGGTTTAAGCCCAACACTTGCTGGATGCCCTTAGACGCGCTGTACAGCTTGTAATATACGTCTGCCAGATCCTCCGTTAGCATCGAAAGCAATCGAAGGTAACGCTCAGCAAAGTTGGATGACGACCCAGGCTGTAACAGCCGAGTAAACTGAGCGAGCTGGGCGTCAGTTTGGATGTTGAATTGCTTCTCTAGCAAGCTCGTCAAGAAATTATCTTTTACTTCGGCTGCTCCAGCTTCTGTCGCATCGCCAGCTGCCTCGATTTGCTTTGCCTGGACTTCATAGTCCTGGAACCACACCTCAGCGTACTTTTGGCTCGCCCTGGCATTTGTAGTCTTCGCTATTTGCGCAAGGTCTGCCAAATTGGACTTTGCCAAGAAGTTGCGCTGGAGAGGCTTGAGCTTCAGAAAGGTGAGATATCCGATGCCGGCACTCACACCGGATATCTCATAGCGCTCCATGTCGTTTCTATAACGTAAACATCGATCGAGTAATACTCCCGCGCTCCGAAGCAAGATTTCGTACAACTGCGGTTCGTATTTGGAGACGTTGGGTTGGCCAGCCGCTTTCACGACAACGTCTGTCGTTCGACCATCAAAACCGGTGTCGAATGTTTTCAGCCAATCATGAATAGGGTCACCACCAGGGGCTGTAGCTCGTAATGACGTCTCAAGTAATTGCTTTGTCGACTTCCAGTCTTTTGGACGAACCTCGCCGAATAGATTTGCAGTCGGGTCCGGTTTCCCTAAAAGATGGTAATCCCCAAAAGACTCTTCGTGGATCGGACCATGTTCTTGGACTTTCTCAGGAGAGGAGTTCTTGTCGGGAGCCTTCTTAATCGGCGCCTCAGCTTTTGCGTCCTTGGTTCCGGGTGGGTTTGCCGCAGAGGCTGCCTCTGATCCCTCCAGCATCGCTACTGACGCAAGTGCTGCAATCCCTAGAAAGTCGCGTCTTTCCGTCATTTTCCCCTCACCTAATCGTATCGATTAAATGTGCGCGTCTCCGCTATCGTCTCTTATCCTTTTCAAAGGATGGTTGTGACCATTTCAGCTTCGCCGTTCAATCAAAGGACTCTTTCCTTTGATTACCGGGCGAATTTAGATGGGCTGGGTTAATACCAAAGCCGATTTCAAGAAGGCTAGAGGTCGCGCGACGACTTCCAAGCCGGCGCTACCCTCAAAGGTGAGAACGAAACCGCCGAGGCGATAGCTGCAACTAGCACCGCCATTGGGCCGATGTACAAACTGAGTTCGGTGGGCTTGGCTAGTTTGTGCCGCGCTGATGCAACTACTGCGGTAGCAGCGGATAGTTCCAGAAAAAGCGAAAATGCAGCATACCGAACGCCACCCATGGTACCCCCGGACCGTTAGATGACACTAGCGATGCAATCACAACGGGAGATTATTGTCAATCATCCGAGACTGAGTTTGGCGCCCGATCACCAACGACCTTCACCATCAGGCCATCAGGCGCCGATCGCTACCATTACCTAGCTCGTTGCAGCACGAATGAGCCCGAACGGCCTCGACAAGCCAACGCGGACGCGTCGCTCCAATAGGGAGCTCAACAACTGCTCGAATATTGCGCGACTAGTGGGAAGGGTTGGTGGTTTGAGCGATCCAATCATTGTATTCACTGACGCGCGTGTAGATGCCGTAAAATCTTGGCAGCGCACATCCTTTGCCTGCTGAAACGATTCCTATCAGCGTACCAACGGCTTCGCCTGTTTTAAAAACCAAAGGGCCTCCACTATCACCCTGACATGGGCCCCGTCCTCCGTCTTGTAGACCAGCGCATGCCATTCCGCCTGTGATAGTCTCTCCGGGGTACGACTGCTGACACGTCGCATTATCGACATACCGCACCTGCGTTTGCCTGAGAATCATCGATGGCTCCAAGCTGCCATCGCTCAAAGTTCCCCAGCCTGTGACCTCGAGGAGCTGGCCTGACCGAAAGGGCAGATTGCCGTTCTGCCGAGCGATAGGCGCTCCCTTTGCGTCCGTCTCGATCATCACAAGCGCGATATCATCTTTGACGGCATAACCGGCAGCGTCATCGTTATAACGTGGGTGCGGCACGATCCGAACCACGTTCACCCAGGCGCCTTCAGTCTTGAAGTTCGTAACCCCCGTTTTAACCTGGGCGCGCGCATGCCCGCCATCTCGGCCAAAACAATGGGCAGCGGTGAGAACCCACCGCTTGTCGATAATCGCGCCGCCACACAGCACTGAGTCTCCATTCGCCAGGCTTACGTTGAGCGCGGCTTGCCAGGGGTGATGGGCGACGTCAGTTGGAGTGCCTCCGACTATAAAGCCGCCGAACGACTTAATACTTTCGCTAATCGCACGCATGGGCAGGAGACAGAGGAGTAGCCCGAGAAAGACTGCCGCGCGCTGCCTCACGAAATTCTTCCCGATTTAGGGTGGAGCGAGGAGACTATTTCCGGTGATCACCAAAGCCTTCTTTCCAGAGGTTTTTCCCCCGGATTGGCCAGACGAACTCGCGGCACTCTCAGTCGTTGCTTCCAAGACGAATAAAGTGAAGTCCGAGAAAGCTTCGGCGTCCATCGTATAAAGTGTGTGCCCATTTGGGCTCCCGAGGTAAAGTGCACCGTCGGGAATGTTATGATCGTATCCCAACCACCCGGGTACCAAGCGTTCATTGACCTCAAGTTGAACCTCGGAGGGCTCCTTGCCTTTTACACTAGGATTGGACGGCGGAGCACATATCACGCAGCTGGGCCTCGTCAGAAACGCAGGATCAGCGTTGACGTATTGTTTGTTTCCCGACGATTTGTGACCACGCGCATCACATCCCTTTTTGACGTACTTCTTTGCTCCGGCACCTTCTTGGCCGGCGTTCCCGCCTCCTATTACGACGTTGAATGTCGTTCCGTCAGCCGTCGTTACGCTTCCACTACCAACCTGATTTCCAGAGCCGCCGCCTGAACCCGGCGCTTTTTCGACAACATTGTACTCGCAGAGAAGCGCCTGAAGATCGCCACGAACGGCAAAGCGGTACAGCGCGCGAAGGCGGCGAAGCTTGTCGCCATCAGTTATAGGATCAAGTGTCCAACTCTGATTCCATTGATCGGAAGCAGAGATCGTTGCACTTTGGCTCGCCCTCGTAGCGGCAAAGGTACCGGTACTTACAGTCGATGTCGCAGCCGCAACCGTTCTCGCAACGGCTGTCGTGGTCGTCGATGCGGCGTTGAAAGGATCCGTGAACGATGGAGTAACAGAGTTCTGGGTAGTAACCGTGCCCGCGGCGAAATCGACCTGAGATGGTATGGCGTATTGATTGTCGATCGTTCTGCCGAGATTGGAGACTATCTGCTTGGAGACGAGGCTGTTGACGGTCGATGCTAAGTCCAATGCGTTTAAATTCAGCTGAGTGCTCGCACACCCAATCAGACAAAGACAAAAGACGACCACCAGCGGCCGAACGAGAACTCGTGCCACGACAACATCCTAATAATACTAGCAATACAACCTCGAATAGCAAACAAAATAACGTCCCGAATGTAAAGCGATTTGATTTCTATTTCAGAAGGACCCCCAGCTCTAGCAAGCCGCTAGCGCTACCGGGAAGCGGACCGCGTTGTCGTCGGCCGGCCTAACAAGATAAATCGCCGCGCATTGACGCCAGGTCGGTCAAGGCAGCTGAAGAGCTATCCGTCCATCTAAGAGACAACGTCAGACCAACTTCTACAATTCTTGTGTACCAATGCAGCTCACGCGACAAAGTATTCAGGACAACGGTGAGAGCATATTTCGTCGATTGACGTGATGGCAACCGCGACAATTTCAGTTATTCGGCGCCTGGCCGCAGCTTGGTACGCTTTGCGATGCGCGGACGCCAAATTCGTCACTCATTCGAACCGATGATGGAGAATGTAGATCCAACAGTCATGCATGATGCGCACTTTCCACTTTGGGCTGAATCCAGCACCGCACTGATAAGGTTTTGTTAGAAACCTTATCAGTGATTCAACTGACTCCGTTTGCGACCAAACCTTATCAGTTACCGTGGTGACTCCGTTTGTGTAATCTCCTTACCAATCCGTTTGCGACCAATTCACCGGAAGCGCAAAGTAATACCCCTGCGGATGCTGCTCCGGATGCATACCGGTCGCCTAACGCTCCGTACTTGCCGCCCGCACAGTACTGAGTTCTGCCTGGGCAGGACCAAGATAAAGTTGCCAGTGCTTGCAAAGCACCCCCACCAAGCGCTTCTGCCGCTCAACCAGAAAATCAGGTTTCCACTCGTTTTGGGCGCGCGCCTCATTGGTTAAGATAAACGGTGAGGCCTTTCCTTTGCCCGTAAAATACACATCCTTCTTGGTCCCGAAATTGTAGTTGCTGGCTGATGGATTCTTGCGGATGTGCAGCGGCACGAGATTAGCCAGTCGGTGGGTCCAGGATTCACGCTCCTTCTCGTCGGGAAACCACTTCATCCATTCTGACTCGCTCGGCGGCGTCTGCGGTAGCACATGTTCCAAGGACAGATGTTCGAAAGTCTGCTTTTTGCTGCCGTCGCTGGACAGGGCTTCAAGCCGCAGCACCAAAGCCATTCGCGCCTTCGGCAGGCGCCGATAGATGTCGCCATCCAGCGCATCGATAAATTCCTGCTGCTGGGTCGGCGTTAGAAGCAATGTATTAAGCGAAGCAGCATCGCCTTTGAAGGACACGGACTCGATTTCGCGGGTAAGTGTTGCGAAAGTCTCGATGCGTTCGTTAATGCCAACGCGCGTAATGAGAAGAAAGTAAGTGAGTCGTTCAAGCGCTTTGAAGAATTCGTTCAACAGCGCCGGCTTGTTGCGGAACTTCTTAAAATATAGAATTGCTGGAGGCACCCAATCCTTGAAGTCAACTCGGTTCAACCATGACAAGGAGTCGTTTATCTGCTCGGCCAGCTCGGTGGCCTCAAAATCCGCTTCTCGGATGAAGTCCCACACTTCGGCAAACGGAGTGATGATGCTGTCGATCAGTTCGATCGGAGACTTGTATTCTGTTACGCTGTCCTGAAACTCTTTGACGAGCGTCGCCCGCTGCTTCTGCTTTGTATAGACAGTTCGAATGTACCCGAACAAATCGCCGAAGGCATCTCTGCCTAACTTACTTTCGAGATGACTCCAGATTTTTGCATAAGCACGGCTCTTGGGCTCGCCAGCGATTCTCCTGATATTTCCAAGGATGTTCGCCTTGAGGATATCAATAGGAGCAAGGTCAAGCCCGCGATTGTTCAGAACTGAAAAGATCCGATACGCCGCTTCAAGATCGGGAGTAGAGATAACGACCAACGAGCAGTCGTTGGCCAAAAACCTCCAGAGCCCATCGCGATCTGTCAGTGTCAGCTTCGCGATCTTCTCCATAAGAAACGTCGCGTTCTCACGGTAGCGCAGCCGGCTGTCCTCGAGTTTTTCGGTGCTTCCGATCAATTGCTCGATCCCGCCTGGCTCCTGTATGAACATCCGAAAAAATGCAGCGTCTTCTTCACGGGCAAGCAGGCGATACTCATTCCTTTCCCCGAGACTCACTTTCCCCTTCTTGTAAAGAAAATCGGTGATGTCATCAGCCGCTTCAGGCATTGCCGATCGCAAGGCGGCGAACAACATGGTGAGTGTACTGAGACGTTGCTGTCCATCAACAACCGATGATTTCGGTTCGCGGTCGCTCTTGATGAGAACTATGCTGCCTAGGAAATATTGGCTCGTGGCAGGAGAGGCTCTGGCTTCCTGCATTGCCAAAACAAGATCGTTGAATAGCTCTTCGGTCTGCTCGGTTGTCCAGGCATAAGGCCGCTGGTAGTCCGGAATCTCGAATTGATAACTACCTTCAAAAATCTCACGAATTAACTTGTCGTGCGCTTCAAGTGTTTTTGCCATTGACCTTGCCCCTAGCCTTACCCGTGCGGGTTGGCCCGAAATCCTTGTTGCATGCAATCACCATCTATCCGATTCTTCTCACATGGAGCATTCGGCTAGTACAAGGGCACTGCTATGCCCCCCACGACAGCCATTACGGCTCTATTAGCGGGGTGACGCCGCTCAAGTGAGACCTTCGGCTAGTCGCGCTTGCAAATCCGCCCCCACCCGCTTGAAACCAAGTAGCCGAGCCACCGTTCTGATAAGCTCTTCGTCTTCACCGCCGCCGTTATCTTCACGGGCTATCTTGCAGGCGGCTTGTATTTCAAGAATCGAGATGCATGCAGCCTTAAGAGTTGCACCGCTTTCCGCAGAGCGGTCGCGAACTGGAGGCGCATCCGACTGACTTCGCGTGTACCAAAATATACCATCGGTAAGTAGATCGGCGCTGCCCGTTCGGGCGACCGACAAAGCTGTTTCAGTCGCAGTCAATATTCGCGATCCCGCCTTTTCCTTGCCGAAGCAAGAGGCCACGCGCCTAGCGATTTCTTCCACATGGATCGGTCCTTCGGCGTCCACGATCCTTCGAGCCAAATTCGCCAACGTGGAAACGGGTGCCTCATGCGGCTCGTGCGAACTGCTGACCCGAAACACCGCCCGCCGATATGGAGGCATCTGTCGAACAACGACCTCGGGAACTAAAATCGGCTCAGCTTCCACTTCGATTGGTTCTGTCGAGCGCGCCTGATTCGCTCCGTCAACTTGCAGTCCCTGATCAGACCTATCTCGCGCGTCCGAAAGCGCCGTGCGCAGTCGTTCTATCTCAAAGTGGCGATTATAGAACCAGTCGGTACTCCAAATTCGATGAAACCGCCAACCGAGGTGCTCAAGCACATCCTGACGTAGACGGTCCCGTTCCCTGGCCCAAAGAGCGCTGTGATACGTCGCACCATCACACTCGACGGCGAGGATGTAGCTACCCGGCCTATCAGGATGACGAATACCCAGATCGATTCGGAAACCTGCAGATCCGACCTGCGCGTCCGCGAGGAAGCCGTACCCCCGGACAACGTCAGCAACATCTTCCTCGAAAGGCGAATCTGCGTCGAGGCCCGTTGGCGAGTCTACGTCCAAGCGACCATTCTTCGCAAAATCAAGAAAGCGCTTAAGGATCCGCGGGCCTTCTCGCGAGGTGCGATTCAAGTCAATATCGCCGGGATCGAAAGATGCAAACACCTCGCAGCGGATTCGAGCACGGGTGAACAGTACATTGAGCCGTCGTTCGCCGCCTTCGCCGTTAACCGGGCCGAACGACATGCTGGTCAACCGTCCGCCGGCGATAGCGGGGCCATAGCCAACACTAACAAGAATGACGTCGCGCTCGTCGCCCTGCACGTTCTCGATGTTTTTGACGAACAGATCTTCCGATTGCCCTTCGCGCAGAAATTGATCTAGCGTGGTGTCTTGGCGACGACGGAGCTCAAGTAGCTCCGTGATGAGATTTCGCTGCGCAAACGAAAACGTGACCACTCCGAGGGAGTGTGATGGGTTTGCTCTCGCGTGCTGCGCTATTCGATCAACGATGGACTCGCCTTCTTTGCGGTTGTCTCGCTTTCCCCCCTTATCGTAAACGCCATCGACCCGGGTAAAGCACAGGCCGTAAGCCGGATCTTTCTGTAGGGGTGAAGGCGGCAGAACAAGATCACTGTCATAGAACTCTCGGTTCGAAACCTCGATAAGCGACGGATCACGTGATCGGTAATGCCATTTCAGCATTCTACCGGCGAGGCCGCGTGCCTCGCAAAGAGTGAGGATACTCTCCATACTGCCGATTGTTGCCGCGCCTTCCAGCAAGTCCGGCCCGACATATTCATCGTCGCCTTCCTTGTCATCCTCTTCGTCCGCCAATACCCGATCGAAGAAGGAAGATGGCGGAAGCTGCTTTTTATCACCCACCACCACGATTTGCGAAGCGCGTGCGATCGCCCCAAGCGCGTCCTCTGGGCGGACTTGCGAGGCCTCATCGATAACCAGAAGGTCAAACGAGACCGTACCCGGGGGCAAGTATTGAGCGACAGATATTGGGCTCATCAACAAGACGGGTTTGATACGTTGTATTGCCGTGCCGGCCTTTTCAACCAATCGTCGCAGTGCCATATGGCCGCGCTTTTTCCCAATCTCACCACGAATGACTTTCATCTCCCCCATGGCGCCTTGCGGCACCTGGTTGAGGTGGCCGGCTAGGATCGTAGTTACATTGTCCTTGAGCTGCTGACGCTCTAGCGCCGCGAAGGTGTCAACCAGATCCTGTCGCCTTTCCAGGCCAATGCCACGAAGGTCGGGGTTCTGCTCAAGAGCGATCTTCCAAAGGCGTTCGGCACGGGCATAGCGCAGCTCGATTGCTGCGGCAGCTCCATCGATCTCCCCAGACCGCATCCGCTCTTCAAGCTCGGACAATCCGGCTGATACGAGCGCCTGGCGACGCCGGGCCAGTTGGGTCCACGACGCATATCGATCAGTCGAGGCGGCCATAGCGCGGAAGCGCGCCGCGACAGCGTCGAGGTCGGTGTGCTCAAGACCTAAATCACCGAAACTGGTAAGATCAAGATCGAGCAGTTTCACGATGGCTTGCAACGACGAGCGTGCAGTTTGCGCCGCCTCCCGCAATGCCCGTAGCATCGCAGCGAGGGCATCAACTTGAGCAGCTAGAGCATTTTCCGCTTGATGTGGATCAGGCCCCGTATCCTGCATGTCGAAAGTAGTTGTCGCACTGGTCGGGCGCAAATGTCTTCATGAGCTTGCCGATCAGTTTCATGAGCGCCTTGACGGTGCGTGCCGCGCCCTTGCGCAGCGCGGTCTTCAGCTTCGAGAATGCCATTTCGATCGGGTTGAGATCGGGCGAGTAGGCCGGCAAATAGCGCACCTTGGCGCCGACCGCTTCGATCGCCTGGCGAACGCCGTCGATCTTGTGGGTACGCAGATTGTCCATGAAGACGATGTCTCTTTTGCGCAGCGTCGGCGCGAGGATCTGCTCGACATAAGCGAGGAATGACGGCCCGTCCATCGCCCCGTCGAAGACATACGGCGCCGTCAAGCCATCGATGCGCAGCGCGGCAACGAGTGTCAGCGTCTTCCAGTGGCCGTGCGGCACGCTCGCAACGAGACGCTCGCCACGCGGTGAGCGGCCGTAATGCCGTACCATCTTCGTCGTGACCGCCGTCTCGTCGATGAACACGAGGCGCGGCGCTTCAAGCTTGGATTGCTCGGCCTTCAGCTCGGCGCGCGCGGCAGCGACATCGGAGCGATCCTGTTCAGCGGCGTGCAGAGTTTTTTTTGAACGTGATGTCGTGGCGTTCGTAGAAGCGCCAGACCGATGTCGTCCCGACTTTCAGCCGCTTCTCGGACTTGAGCCGCGCGCGAATCTCTTCGAGTGTCAAGTCCGGCTCCGCGGCGATGAGATTGAGCAGCCACTGGCGATGCGCCTCGAGCGGAGAGCGGCTCTGGCCCGTGCCGGGCAATGCCGCCACACTGCCCGTCCTCGTCCAGCGCTCGATCCAGCGGATCGCGGTCGAGGCGCTGAGACCGAGCACGCGCGCGGCTTCCCGTCTGCTCTCGCCGTCTTCGACAAGTGCCACCGCACGCACTCTCAGGTCTTTCGAATATCCCTTCGCCATCGCTCGCCCCGTCGTTAAAGCCAGAGCAATCGAATCTGATTTGCGCGACCGAGGGAATCCCCTGTACCCTTCCGATTCACATAAAGTGGAAACCGCTCTAGTGCGATAGATTTTTCCGAAGGCACAGAAATTGGAGCTTTAGAAAGCCTCTCACACCATTCGACGATGGTAACCAATTTCCCAAAGTCGGATTTTTCTCCGCGCCAGACATCGCCGAGAATACGACCGCAATATTCTCGATCGTCTTCCCATTCTGATCTCAGCGAGGTCACCGCGGTCAACTGGTCGATCCGCGCAACTCTCTCGGTCGCGGTTTTAGGTAAGCCTCCACGCAATAGGCCGGCAAGTTCTCGTGATGCCCCTCGATAGCGGCCACCCCAGCGGATAAAAAATGAAGGGATCCCCGCAGCCAGCGGAGGGCGTAGATGGCTAGAAGAAACGCTGAAGGCGGCTTCAACAAATATTTCTGACGCCTGATCGAGCGCTTGCCGCCACGCCATGCCGGCTCGCAAAGCTTGGTGAAGGCGGGAAATGTCCGGTGCGTCGAGCACCTTCTGCGCAATATCGGTCGCGTTAGGGGGCAATCCTTCGAGCCGCCCTAGTACATCGGCCAAGGGAGCAACAGCATCGAGGGCTGCGGTATTTGGCAACGCAAGCGCGTCGAAGGGCACGCGCAATGACGTTGCAAGCGAAGTCGCCGCGTTTTGAGCTTCAGTCAGCGTAGTCATCAGTCGAGCTAGATCCACCGGCTGCAGGTGAAGGTTGCCCGTGCCCTCGAAGGGATGAGAGGTTGCTCGTCCCTCTTCCGCGAGGAGCGCGCCATATTCTTCGATCGTCGTTAGCAAATCGATCTCTTGCTGCCGCGACATCGAATTCAAGCTTTCGACCTCTAGATTTGGGGGCGAGATGCCTTTCCCGATAAACTGGGATTGCCGGCCAAGTACGCTGTAGGCTGTCTCTCCTGTAGCTCCGATTGGGCGATGTAGCGCTTCCGCAATACTGTTCAGTCGATCACGGCTTTCTCTCAAGGCCGTTGGCGCCCCCGGCACCCCGGGCACGACGCTAGCCTGCGATAAGGTGCGCGCCAGTTCGCCAAGGACAGCCTTCTTATTTGCGCTTCTCGAATGCAGCTCAAGGCACACATCACGTAGCCCGACCTTCACCAGCCGATCGTTCACCACAGAGAGCGCGGCCATCTTTTCGGCAAGAAATAGGACTCGCTTACCCTCCTTGGCCGCAGCCGCGATAATGTTCGTAATTGTTTGAGATTTGCCTGTTCCGGGCGGCCCCTGAACGACAAGATTACGTCCCGACCGAACTTCCTCGATCACCTTAGCTTGCGACGCATCCGCATCCACCACGTGGAAAAGCTTTTCAGGCGGCAGGACCGCGTCCAGTTTATCGTCTGAGGCAAATAGGGGCTCCTCGCGTTCAAAGCCCTCGTAGAGCAGACCACGAGTCAGCGCATGGTTCGCCAGTGCGTCGTCGGGCCACGCCTCGATGGCCAGATCACGATACATCAGCAGCTTGCTGAAACTGAAGAATCCCAACTGAATGGCGTCGGGGTCAAGTTTCCAGCGCTCCCGCGAGTTAGTCACTAGTTGCACTTCAGTAAAATAGTCGGAGGGGTTCCAGTCCTCTTCAATTTCAAGCTCGGGAAGCTCAATTCCGAAATCGTCCCTCAACCGCTGTTGCAGCGGTAGATTCGTGAGAGCGTCTTCGTCTCGCACTCGCAGGTCGAAAGTCGAGGTCCTCGCGTTGCGTACGAGTTCGACGGGAAGGAGAACGAGCGGTGCTTCGCGGGGTAAGCTCGACGCCTTATCCTCATACCAGGTCAGAAAGCCCATCGCGAGGTACAGGACATTAACGCCGGATTCCTCTTCCGCAGTTTGGGCTTCCCGCGCTATCTTCAGCAGCTTTTTTTGCAATGCATCAGGGCCGAGCCGCGTTTCAAGCCATGAATCGGTGCGGCGATCTTCTTCGGACCCTTGCTGGATACCGTCAGCGAGGATGACTTCGCGGCTATCCTCGACTTTGTCTTTCCCGAGCGCGAAAAAACGCATGGTCTTGCCACCGGAAAGCAAGGCATGAACATCATCGGAATGCTCGTTCACGATGTTCAGTACGTTACCGCGCGTGTTAGCGCGATTGACATGAACAAGGCGATTACGGGTCCCTGTCTCGACCAGCCTGCGCCGCGTATCATCAAACAGCCTTGTTACAGCTGATCGAGCTTCCTGATCCTCGCCTTTCGGCCGCGTGCCGACACTCGCCAATCTAACTGCTCCCCTGCGAGCACTCTGGAACTTGATCTGGCGCGTTAGGGCTCATCTCCGCCGCGCCGTACATTTTGAGCTGGTCAGAATGGCATTCTGCAGATGCTGTGCCCACCATGCCCCGTCCTGACCCAGTTCCTCTTCTGGTTGTGAATGACTATAGCCAGAAATGAGGCGCGTCATCTCCCTTCCGCGAGTATTAGACCAAAGGCGACTGTGGATAGGTTCTCAAGGCTTCCATCCGGGATGCTACGGATGTTTATGCTCGAGCTATCCAAGGCGTTTGGAAATTCATGACATCGCTACATCTGCCCCAATGGATCTAGCGCCGGGGCAGACTGAGCGATGGTGCAAGCTTCACGCGAAGCCCTTCGCTGAACCTTTTGCCGCGTCCAGATTGATTGGAGATCACGACGGCCTACCAACGACGCCGTGCTGATGTTGCGCCAACGGCGCGCTGATACCCAGCTCCCTGAACGCCAACAGGACAGCACGTTAACACCGCGCAGCGGGCCTATTGCGGTCTAAACGGCCATTTATTCCGCAGCTTCAACTGTCGTAGCTTTAAGCTCCGCGAACTTCGCCGCCATCGTCGGATTTCCGCGCGTCAGCTTTTTGATCGTCACGTCCTGGGCCTTGTCGTTCGCGAGGCGCAGGTTGCGGTCCGCACCGATCAGCGCGTCCTTCGTCTTCTGCAGATGGTCGATGGATTTGTCGATCTCATTGATCGCCGTCTGGAAGTGTCGGGAGGCGAGATCGTAATTCTTGGCAAAACCGTTCTTGAACGTCTCAAGCTGGCTTTCAAACTGTGTGATGTCGATATTTTGCGCCTTAACGAGCGCCAGCTCCGTCTTGTATTTTAAAGAGTTTGTAGCCGCGTTCCGCAGAAGCGTAATCATCGGCAGAAAGAATTGAGGTCGGACGACGTACATTTTCGGATAGCGGTGGAAAACGTCGACGATACCCGCATTATAAAGTTCGCTGTCGGGCTCGAGCAGTGAGACCAAGACGGCATACTCGCAACCCTTCTCGCTGCGATCCCGGTCGAGTTCTTTGAGGAAGTCCTCGTTCCTGCTCTTCGTGGCAGTTCTATCGCTCTCGTTCTTCATCTCAAACATGATGGAGATGATCTCGGTGCCGGCGTCATCCGTGTCCCGAAAGATGTAGTCGCCCTTGCTGCCAGTCCGCGCGTCGTTGTCCTTCTCGAAATACGCTTGCGGAAAGGCCATCGAGCGCACCCGGTTGAACTCGGTCTCGCAGTGCTGTTCGAGGGTTTCGCCAACCATCTTGGTCGAGAGCCTGGCCTTCATATCCTTCAGGCGCTCGATCGCGTCATCGCGATCCTTGATCTGCGTTTCGTACTTGTCCTTGAGCGACTGTTCAGCGAGCTGCTTTTCGAGATGGACTTGCTTAATGCCATTCTTCAGCTCATCCCTTTCCTTTTCAATGGCGCCCACCGCTTCGGTAACGGCAAGCTTCTTCTCAAGCTCAACACCTTGAAGTTTGGCCTTCAGCTCTCGGATTTCCCCCTCTTTAGCAGCAGAGACTTTGTGCAGTTCGCTGGCCAAAAGCGCCTGAGCGAGCTCTGACGAAGCTATCTTCTCGCGTTCAGCCTGAGCGAGCGCGTTCGCGAGCGTGTCTCGCTCTTTCTCCACTGCGCCGAGAGCTTCGGTGACGGCAAGCTTTTGATTGACCGCGCTCGCCTCAAGCTTGGACTTCAGTTCCTGGATTTCGGCGTCCTTGGCGGCCCCGGTCTTCTGCATATCGCTGCTAACTGTTGCCTTGGCCAATTCCACAGCGGTCCGTTTATCACGCTCGGCCAACTCCAGCCGCTCGTGCAGTTGTTTCTCAAAATCGCCGTCACGGACCTGCTTCAGAATCTCGGCATAGCCGGACTCGTCAACCTTGAAAGCCTTGTCACAGTGGGGACAGATGATCTCGTGCATGTTTCCTGACAGAAAGGCTGGTGCAGTTGCTGTTGAAGCCTCGGGTAACCTGGCCCGACCCTGTCGGTCGGCTTTCGGCGAATTATGAGAACAAAATTAGAACAAACCAATTTGGCCGGTCAAGCTGCGCGCAACGCTTCCGGGCAATTTCAGTCAAAAATCCCCAGATTTTCCAACGTGGTGAGGCTAGATGGCGGGAACCCGCGAGCGAAATGGGCGAAATAGAAGGGTCCGCCCTCGCTAAATTTCTCAGTCGCGCGCGCTACGGTTGCTTGAGTTCAAGAACCTTGGCAGGCAGCTTCGATTGATCAGCGATTTCGAATTTGCAGCCTACTCCAAAGATCCTCGGCGCACTTCCTGCCGGCCGATCGCCGGCAGGGGCGAATGCGGCGGCGTCAACCAATGCCCAGCATTTTGGCGATCAAAACCCCGATTCCGGAGGCTATCAGATTGCCAGTCGCGCCTTCCGCAACGGTCTTGATTGTCTGGAGCGCCGTGCGAATCTTGGACTGGGACGGGACGGAGCTCGCGGCCTCAATCTCAAGCACGGCTATTGGCTCTGCGATGGCCGCCTGCTGCTCTTGCGGCAGAGCCGCCAAGCTCGCCCGTATCTGATTGATTAACCCGGTGAGTTGCTCGCCAGATACGTCCGACACGATGTTGACCGAGTTGTCGGTCGAGTTCACGTTCATTCTCGAATTCGGACCGTGAAAATTGGCAATGATGGTCTGCGGCGACGCGGCTGGTGCATCGCTTCGACGGACCTTGACCTGATAAGTTGGAGGGATCGCTCCTGCAATTCCACTGTGGTAGCCTGGATCAGACACAACGAAGTCTTCGACAAGGCCGTTTGGCAATTGCCTGAGAAGATGATCCCCGACTTCAATCGGAAATTCCGTGACGAAGGTCGTGATCTGTCCCGAGGTGACCGCTGCCGGAATGTCCATCTTTAAGACAGTTCCGTCCTTCTTAACGAGCGTGACCTTATCCTTCATCAAACTCTGAAGCGACATATCGGCTCCCCCCACATTCAATTGCAGATCGCAGTAAATTCGGCGTAGTCCCTCGACGCGCGCCTCAATGTCTTCGGTCTGACAACCCCGCCATTGGCCCATATCGTGTTCGGGCGGAAATTCGATCCCGTTGCCACGCAGGATACGGTCTTTCTCGATGGCGGTTCTGCGGATTCGTGCCACGAACTGGCCGACGATCGATTGAGCCTCGGTCAAAGCTCTCTGCCGAACTTCCAACGAATACTTCTTCAGTTCCTCTTCGAGTCCGTCGAAGATCAAGCCGATTTTCTTTCGCAGGTAGCGCTGTATCGTATCCCAATAGACGCTGTGCGCCGAGCCGGAGAATTTGATGCCTCCGTAACAGATTGGCTTGCCGTTGAAGCTCTCGATCATGACCGGCTGCTGGCCGCCAATCGCGTGCCACTTGAAAAACCATTCGTTCTGCATTCGCAGATGTTCATCGCTCAGCGAAGCGGACAGGCGCAATCCGATCGGGGTCAAATGACTCATCACCATACACTTAGCAGAAAACATGGCTTTCCATCTAGGGGTGACCAAGACCGGCAGACATCACGAGCAAACGTGCAGGCATAAGCGGGCCGGGTCACGCGGCTATCGCGGCTTCACCGGTCGCTATGGGCCGCCGTCTTCGAAGCGCAGGAATAGATCCAGCTTGTCGAGGTCGTGCATGCTGGAGACATGATGCAGGAAGGCGATGTTGGCGTCGTGCGAAGCGGCAAGGAGATCGCGAAGCAGCTCCGAGTTCTGGAGGGCGGAGCCGGTCAGATTCGCCCGATCCGCAGCCACCTCGTCGCGTGGTGTTTCCGTGAAATAGCTATGCATCTTGCCCAACACCCCAACGACGATGTCTGCGAGCTGGATGCCGGGCTCGGCCTTGGAGTCCGCAAAGCGAAAATGCCTGACCGGTACGCCGCCGCTGGTAAGGGGGGTCTTCAGAAAGTGGTCCTGAATTGACTCCTCCATATCCAGGACATGTGTGGAATGTTTGAATATGGCAATGCGGCCCATGTAGAACGTGCTGAAGTCGTCAATCAGCATATGGGGCGGGTAGCCTTCAATAAAGTTGAGGCTTTCCAGCCTCCGTCCGGCCTTCAGAACGTTTTTCAGCACGATTGCATTCTGAGCAGGTAGCGCAGCGCCATAGTAATCCAGCAGGGCGATCAGCTCATCCAGGAACGGCCTCCGGCTTTCGGGTGCCAGGCCGGGATAGCGGTAGCGATAGAAGAGGACAATCGTGGCCGGGAGATCACTTCTCAGGATCGCGGCCAGGTCGCTTTTCAGCAGCGCGTGGTAGTGGATGAGCGCGGGATCGCGGAGTTCGGGCAAAATTGAATCGACGATGTCGACAATCGACCAATAGAGCGGATCAAGTTCATGATAATGAATCATCAGGCCGCTGTCGGTGATCCAGCGCAAGAACGTGGTCAGCTTGGCAGAGCGCAATAGCTCCAAAAAGCCGCCCTTCGCGACGTGCTCGAGCTTGATTTCGCTGGCCGTCTTTTGAATGCGCATGGCCGCGCGCAAAGGCTGAATGTCTATGGGCCTCGGCGCACCGTTGTGCACCACACCGCCGAGGATGAAGACCTTTAACTCGGCGACGTTCAAGCCTTGAGCGGCGACATGCAGCTTGCGGATATTGTTGGTCTCATCGTGATAAAACGTATAGCTCTCGTCGACCTTGGCGAGGCCATACATCCGCATTTGTGAGTCCCTGAACTCATCGATATCAACCAAAGAGCGTCCCCCGAGTGTCAGCCACTTCCGACCATATAAAATGAACCTCGCTTCGGTCGTAGCCGGACGGGTGAGATTTGCAGACCCGGCTACGACTTCGCGGAGGTGCGGTCGTCGAGCGCAATGTCGATGAGATGGTGGGCCGCGATGAAATGCAGATAGTCTGAGGTCGCGCTGCCCCGTGCTGCTATTCCGACGAATCCGGCGAAGTAGTTTCCCGGCGAGCCTCCGACATAAAAGATCGGCCCTCCGCTCAAGCCGTCCGCATCAAATGGCTTATCTCGCTGCATCTTGACCCGGTGCAAGTGCGGCGAATTTGTTCCTCCGTCATAGACGCCCGGCACCTCCAAGGACCGCGCCTGAAGGCGTGACGCCTCGTAGTCGATGAGCTGACGCTCGGTCGGATACCCGAAGATCATAAAGGGAAGCCGGACGCTGCCCGTGGGCCAGATGCGTTCCTCTTCGAGCGGAAAGAATTCGCTGGTCAGGTTCGGTGCCGGATAGTTTTCAAGGAAAAATTCAAACACGACAAAATCGACGCTATCATCGTCCTCGTCGCCGCGCACGATGGCCGGCCACCGCATGGTTGAGGCCGACATGATCCGATTTTCATGCGAAAGGCGAATGGCGATTTGATCCGGCCTGCAATCGCCAATCTGGTGGCGGCAGCAGAAGAGGAAGTGGCGGCCGGCAATCTTCACTGCTGCGCCGCTGCCGCGGAAGTTGTAGGGGAATTGCTCGTCTCCTGTCAGCACGAATATATGCTTGCAGAATTTATGGAGCGCGTTCTCCAGGGTCATCGAATCACGCCAGATCGTACCGATCTGGACACTCAGCGCGTTGGTCAGCCCGAGAAGATTTTTCACCACGGCCATGTCCGTCTCGCATGATGTGCGCGTTCGCGCGATGATCTGTTCTGTCGAACCTAAGGCATATCGCGAAAACGGCAACAGATCCGCGCAACCGGCGCGCAGCTCGGTTCGCGTCAGGCGCATCAGCCCGGTCATCATCAAGTACTCGCATTCCTCCATCGTTTCGATCACACCAACCCCGTCCTTTTTTCGGCCAGGTCGCACCGTTCGTCGGCTGGATGGCTGCAAGTGCTGCGCACTCCTCCTCTTCGTTCCAGTCGCAGGCGATGCATCCGCCGTCTCCGGTGCAGGGGCCTCCGCCAGAAGGCCGCGATTGGCGCGGTCAAAACGACGGAGGAAACCATGCAAGTATTGTCGATCGCCGAACTGATGCGCCTGACGGGAACGGAGCTGTGCGGTCTTCTGGCGGAAGCCGAACACATCGTGCGTAGTCACGCCGCCACCGCGCCCAAGCAAAGCCGGGCGCGAGCAAACATCGCCGCGATCCGCATGGCGCTGATGCGCCGGCGTTCCGGCCCCGCGCCCTGAGGGAGGGGCCAGCCGGGCAAAAGCGGTCAAATTGCCAGGAAAACCGCAACAATCGCGGTCCCAGCTGCGGTTCCACCCATTTGCGCTCCTCGGGTCAAATGCTTTTCTTGTTGCATAAATGATCGTATTTCGTGCATAAAGCGGAACGAGAGTGAATATATAACCCTCATAGGCGATTCGTCGGGACCCATGGAGCACTTCTCCGTCATACAGACCCTCTGCCGGATCGGCCTCGAAGGAACCGATCCACGTTTTCGGAAGCAGGTCGAGCGCCTGCGCGACCGGTTAAGGACGGACGGTGACGAAAAGGCCGCGGCCGCTGTTGATCGGCTGCTCACGGGCGTGTCGAGCGAGCATAGCCTCACCCCGAGCGCGGTGGAGGTTTCTCGCCTGTTGGTCACGGGCGACGAACTCACCGCCAATGTGCATCCGCCCGCCGACCGCGAAACCAGCGTGCCGTTGGCCGAAGTGATCCTAGATCCGGGCGCTGGGCGTCCCGCGCCGATCTACAGCGAGACTCTGACGCTGGCGCTAGACGCCATGCTCGGCGAATGGAAGCAGGTCACGGCCCTGCGGGAGATGGGCGTCGAGCCTTCGCGGTCCTGCCTCATCTATGGTCCGCCGGGCACCGGCAAGACTCTAACGGCGTTCTGGTTGGCCGCGCAACTGCGCCTGCCAGTAATCAACGCCCGTATCGACGGTCTTGTCAGCTCGTTCCTCGGCACGACGGCGCGCAACATCGCGAACCTGTTCACGTTCGCCAATCGCTACCGCTGCATGCTGGTGCTCGACGAATTCGACGCTTTGGCCAAAATGCGCGACGACCCCCACGAAGTGGGAGAAATCAAGCGCGTGGTCAACACGCTGCTTCAGAACCTCGATGCGCGGGCAGGAACCGGGCTGACCGTCGCGATCACCAACCACGACGCACTGCTTGACTCAGCTGTGTGGCGGCGTTTTGAAAATCATATCCGGATCGATCTGCCGGACGAGCGCACGCGCTTCGCCATGCTGAACACATTCCTCCGTCCATTGGACGTCGATGAGGACGTTGTGCGAACGCTTGTTTTTATCGTCGGCGAGCGGTCGGGGTCGTTCCTCAAGAATTTTGCCGATGCCTTGAAGCGGGTTCTGGCTCTCGGCCGTTTGGACGTATCGGCGACGACGATTCTGGCGGCGGCCAAGGCTCTGGTGCCAAGGCTTTCGATCGGCGAGAACCGGCTCTCACCCGCATCGATGTTCGTGAGCGACGAGGCGAGTTTCGTCGGTGCGCTTCTCCACTCCGGCCTGCCGATCCGGCAGGCGAGCATCGCGAAGATGCTGGGCGTCAGCCAAAGCACTATTTCGCGTTACGCGCAGGATTACGCGGCGCGCGAAGCACCGCCGGAGGGCCTGACCAATGCCCAATAACCCCGTCCAGATCGTGCTCAACGACGATGCGTTTCTGCGGGCACCCGATCCGAAGCGCGGAGGCAGCGACAAGGACTTTTTCGAAGGGCGTGATGCCGCCTTCGTGAAGCATCGCGACGGCCTCCTCGCCGCTCTGCAAAGGATTGAACAGGATGTTGCCCGGTGGCCGTACGGGCCGCTGTGCTATCTGCGGGTTCGGATGCGCATTGAAGCGATCGCGAAATCGTACCGGCCCAATCGCGCTGTCTTGCTGGTCGATCAGTTTCCCTGCGTGGGGGCCGGAGCACCGGGCGAACTTTATTTCCGGGCGCCACTGATCCATTTCGCGCGGTTGCGGCGCCACATCGCTCTTGCGGAAGACCAGGGCGAGACGCGTATCTCAAGGGAAACCGGGCGTCCCTACCATTACGTCACCCGCAATCGCTGCGAAGTCGGAGCCATTGAAGCCATCGAGCTTGCTCCGTCCAATCTGAAACGGTCCTTTGCGGCGGATGCCGCCGTTGCGGCGCTTTCGGATCCGCGCGCAGCAAGCGGCTACATCGTCGAGCTGTTTGAGACGCAGCCCTTGATCGACGGCGGCGACCACGATGCGCTGGGATTCCAGCGCTCGCTGGCGACGCTGCAAACGATCTTCCGCGAGGGTGGGCGCGGCCTGCTTGCGACCTTGCTGCCGAGCCCCGGCGGCACGCCCGCGATTGAAATGCTTCTGACCGACGCAACTGAACCGGCACGGATCGAAGACCGGCGGATCGTGCGCGGCGCAGAGGAGCGCGTCATCACGCCGGCTCACCTTGATCGTGACGTGAACCGTCACGAACATATCCTCCGGCGGCTGGCCGATCATCCGCTGGTCCGCCGCATCAGGTTTCCGATCCTTATTCAGCCGACCGAAGCTCAGGCCGCTGCAGGCCCATCGCCCTTTCCCGCGATTCCGCGCGTCGCCGATGGCCGCTATCCTCGTGTCGGCGTGATCGATACCGGCATTGATGGCCCGCTCAGAGCATGGGTGTTGGACCGTCATGACTTTCTGGATGAAGCCGACTGCGACCCCGGCCACGGAACACTCGTGGCCGGGGTGCTGATCGGTGCTCAGGCCGCCAATTCGCCGCAGTTGGCCGCCGAGTCCGACGGGTGTGACATTGTCGATGTACCCTTGATGCCGCGAGCGCCCTTCGGCGTTGTTTATGGCCAGCGCGGCTTCGAAGCATTTCTGGAGGAGCTGGAAGCGGCGCTCACTGAGGCCCGGGACAGCCATGGCGTCCGGATTTTCAATATGTCGTTGAATGTCGTGGCGCCGGTCGATGCCGATACCTACAGCCTCTACGCAGCCCGGCTCGACGATATCCAGGATCGGCTCGGCATTCTGATCGTTAACTCCGCCGGCAATCTGTCGGGCGCCGAATGGCGCGGCTCGTGGCCCGCAAAACTCAATCAGGTGCTGGCGACCTTGGCGGCCAGAACCAATCCCGACACGATCTTCATGCCTTGCGAGAGCGTGCGCACGATCGCGGTTGGCGCCCTCAACCCTCCGGACTCTAGCCAGATCGTGGAAGCGCCGACCACCTACACCCGTCGCGGGCCCGGCCTGCGTGTTGGCGTGAAACCCGATGTCGCGCATTTCGGCGGGACCGGCGACGCATCGCAGCCCGGCACGACGCATCTAATTTCGTGCGACCCGCAAGGCAATCAGGCGCAAACCTGCGGCACCAGCTTTGCGGCCCCGCTTGCCGCGAAGACGCTCGCCGCGCTTGACGCCGCGACGGGGGAGCGGCTCGCGCCCCGCACTTTGCGGGCCTTTCTGATCCATAACGCGACGCTTCCCGCCCCGCTCGCCTCGCCACGTCTGCGGGATGTCGCGCGGCAGTTCGTCGGGTTTGGCCGGCCTTCGTCGGCGACGGCCATGTTGGAAACGGAAGACCATGCGATCACCATGGTCTTCGAAAGCCGGCTCACCGCTGGCGAGCAGAAGCCCGCGATCCTCAGATTTAATTTTCAGTGGCCTGCAGCGCTGGTGGATGCCGCCACGCGCGCCTGCCGGGGCCTCGTCAGAATGACTCTCGTCTACGATGCACCGATCAACCAGGCCTTCGGCTCCGAATTCGTGCGGGTGAATCTCAGCGCCCATCTTCGGCAGCGCCAGCCGGTCGATCGAAAGGACGGCAAGCCGAGCTATAACGATCAGATTTCCCAGGCGTTCTTGCCGCGCACCGGCAAGCTGACGATCCCTGAGCGCAACCTCATCGACCACGGCCTGAAGTGGTGGCCGACGAAGCGCTACGCGGCGGATTTCAGCGGCGGCGTCGGCAACTCGGCGGAATGGCGGCTTGAGGTGGAGAGCGTGGTGCGCGCGGAGGCGACCTTCCCAGCCGAGGGAATCCCGTTTTCGTTGATCCTGACCATCGAAGACGAAGAACGCGGCGCGCCGATTTTCCAGACCTTCCGCCAGACGCTGCTCGCCGGCCGAGTCGATATGCAGGACATACGCACAGCGGTACGTCTACGAACCCGCACATAGCTGAGTACCCTGCGACCTGGCGTTACCGCGCTACGCCGCCACCGAGACCATCCAAGGGACCATCCTTGCGACCTGCGTGCACTTCTGAACCAAGAGCAAATCGCGCACAGTTGCCAAGCGCGGCTGTTCAATGATCGGATGACGTGACGCCGATGTCGATTGCAATCGTCGCTCCGCAGAAGTTCGATTTCCAAGATCTGGTTTGCGTCGAACTAATGCTTCGCTTCGAGGATAATTCCAGCGTCATCCTCCAGGTCGAGGGCGATGAGGACGCCGCACTGACGCTGCCACAGACAGCACTCACGCCTCTTTTGATCGAGGTGCAGGTGAAGGGCGCGAGCGGGCCGGTAACAACAAACTCGTCGAATGTCTGGCGCATTGCCCCGACCGTCGCGCACTAGCGACTACACTCATGCGCAATAGTGGGCCAACTTTTTTTACCGCCCGCGACGGCACATCAAGCTCTTGCGCAAGCTCATCCATCGCTCGTAGTAGATCTTCAGCGATTTCCATAAACGAGAATGGTTCACTGGCGCTATCCATTTGGCGATAATATTTCCGGATTCGCTCCAACATCGCGCGTATTTTCTTCTGCTGTTCTAAATTCACATCCGCTTCGTCAGTGGCCTTAGCTAATTCTTCTAAGTGGACCACAGCGCCCTCTATCGAAACTTGAAGGCCGGCAATGTCTTCGTACAAGCTATAGGCCCTGAAATGCGATTGTTGCAACAACTCCGAAGCTTGCATAACTTCAGCCCACAGCGCATGCCTAGATAGAAATTGGCCACGCAACTTTTTTGACTTCTTTTTCGATTTCATTTTGACATTCCAATCTTTGATAGGGGGAGATTCGCAACGGCCTTTGTCGTTGCGGACTACTTTACAAGATTGATTTTGGACCTATGCGTCCGACTTCGTATCGACCTTGCCCAGGGCGCACGAATTGAACCATCCGATTCATGACTGATAAGAAAATTCTGATTTCCTTATCAGTTACTCAGACTGGGTGGTCGCGTGGGAAAAGCAGGTCGCTTGCTGGAAGCGACCTGCAACGTTGCTTTGGCTTTGTCCGCGCCTAAGTCATTCAGCTAGTCTGCTGCAACTTGGACCTGTCGGCCCGAAGCACATTGCAACCCCGACATTCTCCGACGTCATCCTACGACGACGACGCCTCAACTAGATCCCAATGATAATGCCCATCGGGATCGGTGAAGGCGATCTTTATCTCCCCCTCGTTACAGAGACTGAAGAACGCTTCTTCTGTTTCTAGCATAGTGATCAAGCGAAGACTGAGATTCTCCCTGACCGCAGCCTGAAACTCAGCAAACATCGCTGGCTCTGCGCTTTTTACAAATGAGAAGCGTGTGTCGTGCGAGATCTTGGCACCGCCAATCCGATTATCAATCGTGACAGGGGTCGCCCACCGCGAGTTGCCTTCCGTTCCCGTCCTAATCGCGACGCCATTACGCTGCAGTTGAACGCACACCTCAGCCAGTCTCTCGGTGCGGAAGATAGATTTTAGCTCCGGCCGCTGAGCCGTGACCTCCTTATCTACCCAACGCGCTAGCTGCGAAACGAACGGATCAATCTCAACTTCAAATCTTTCAGGACCGACTGGACGACGGTCGAGCCCAGCCGCTGTTTGCCACGCCTCCCCCAACATCGGCATAATAAACTTGGATAGTGCAACTGACCGGAGCCAAATCGAGCTCTTCAGCTTGACGCGAATCACATCGCTGGCCTGATTTTCATCAGGCTCGATGAAGAACCATGTCTCACGACCGCGATGGCGCGTACTGATTGCACCCAACTCCTCAAGAGCCAAAAGTATCGACACCAACCGCTGCGGTTCATCTTTAGACGAAAACTCGTCGCCAGCTCGGCCCAACAAGTTTTCATCTAGTGCGTGGGCGACTTCATATGTGGGAAACTGAACGAATGCCTCTTTCACAAGCTTACTCCTGATCCGATGTCGTGATGTGCGGATTGCCATCACGACCTCATTTACAGGATCGAACTCGTTGCCTTCCTCGCACAACCTCGTGCCTTCATCGTTGAGTAAAACTCATGCCGAGCACTTTAAGGATGCCATGTCATCGGCCGTTGTTCATGTACCTAATCCAATCTGTTGATGAGGATTTCAAGGACCCCTGAAGACACACATAGCCATATGGAGACAACGAACCTCCAAGTTGCATCACCGCTCCGTTGGGCAACCAACGGCGCGTCGCGCTATGTCTCAAGAATTAGTATTTTACAAGAAGCGAAAACGGCCCGCTTTACGCGCCCCCAGCAGTTAGAAAGGGTGCGCAAGTTGCGCACCCACGAAGGGCTGATAGGTTCGAGTTGGAATTGCCGATGTTGAGATCGGCATCAGCATCTCTTGATGCCGAACTGCTTACCAAATCGACAAAAGCTTATCAGTTCTACTTCGCCCAACTTCCGATTGCACCGCCACGCAGATCGACTAGAATCGCTTCTGCACTTGGTTGAGCGGCTATGGCGGGTAAGCAGGCGAAGATTTTAGCGATTGATCATATCGACGATCTCTTGTTTTTCGTCGAGCAAACGCGGCATCCGCTTCGTAATCGACTGATCATCTTGTTCTCGGTGCGTGCCGGCTTAAGGGCCGCAGAAATTGCGCAACTAACTTGGGAAATGGTCCTAGAACCAGACGGCACCGTCGGCAACGCTATCGAGCTGCAGGACCGTATTGCGAAAAAGCGCAGCGGACGCCGCATCCCTCTACATCCCGACCTGCAACAAGCGCTCATCGAGCTTCGGGCGCTCTGCAGCGGTACTGGGCCTGTCATTCGGTCGGAGCGCGGCGGCGCTATGACACCGCTGAGTATCGTCGTTTGGTTCAACCGCGTATTTCGAGAACTCAGTCTCGCCGGATGCTCGTCTCATTCAGGCCGTCGAACCTTTATCACGCGCGCGGCGCGCCTCGTCCATCAAGCAGGAGGGTCTTTACGCGACGTCCAGTTGCTTGCCGGGCATAGGTCAATTCAGACTACGCAGCGCTACATTGATGGCGATAGTGACGCACAGCGAAAGCTGGTTTCTCTCTTATGAACAGTTCGCGCAGATGGGCGGCCTCCGCTCGCGCTCGACACGCGCCTCATGAGAGGGCCAGACAATTGCTCACGACCGTCTGCCAGCTCGCAGGCTCGATGTCATTCATCGACGAGATCGATCAGGAGTTTCGCCTGGGCGGATTGGATAAAGCCATCGCGGCTTCCTCCACGGCTCCCATTTTCGATTGGCTTATCAACGTTCTCAGCTTTCAGGGCATATCGGACAGGGTCGCCCGCGACTACGCCGCGAAACATGGTCGAGCCACCTGGACCGACCTAGAGCAATGCCTCAGAGAACCCGCTAAATGCTCTAGATTGCACAGCTACTGGCAATACTTTGATTGCAGGTACGACAAGACCAGCCAAACGTGTGCGGAACCCGATCACTTTGACAATTGCAAACTGCCCCACCTTCGCTTGCGCAACGGACGCCTGAACCAGACCGCGTATTCGCTGTATCTGTTCATCCGAGATGTTGCTTGTGGGGATCTTGTCGGATGGATCCGAAACCAGATCGAAGCGACCACTGCGGAACCTGATCGTGACCTTTCTGCAGCGCGGCAAGCTGCCTTGGTTGCTCCGCTTCAGAACGTCTACGGCGTCGGCGAAAAGACTCTGTCGATGGCCTTGTCGACACTGCTCATTGGCGCCCGTGGGCTCGAACCGCTTTGGTTTGATACCGGCAAAGACATGGTGGTCGTCGACTCTCTGGCGCACAATTTCCTTCACCGGACCGGGATTTTACATGATTGCGGCGCGGCCCATAGTTATGGCCCGGCCTGCTACGCAAAAGGCGGCTGCGCCGCGATCATTCGGGGTATCGCCGCCGAGATCGATTGTCGGCAGTTCAACGCGGCTTTTCCTTCGGTTTTCCCGAGATTTATTCAACACTCAATTTGGCGGTTTTGCGCGGCTGAGGCCGCCAATATCTGCAATGGCAACCGCATCGACGACCGGTTTGCCTGCCAAGACCGGTATTGCCGCCTTGGCTCAAAATGCGACCGAAAACCGTTGAAAGGCACATATTTTCAGTAGCTTACCTCAATTTTACGCTTGACGGTATTATAATACTCCTCTAGATTTAATTGTCGGCTGAGACCGGCAATACGCAAAAACCGAAATAGGTGAACCATGACGTTGTGGCATCGACGACCAAAGCGACTTCAAGAAATTCAGAGATTTTCGATCCAGCCAAAGGGCCCCGCCTCCGGGGCCCTTCGCTTTTCTAGGAGGTAGCAATGACAAAGAAGGCAGACAAACCGAAACTTGAACCGCTGTCGTGCTCGGCCTGGATCTCGATAACAAGCCGCGCGGCGCTCGCTTCGACAACGTCGATGACCGCGTTGTCAGCGTGGCGCTTGACCTCGGCCTGGGTGCGGTGGTCAAGGCTTCAACTGAGTTTGGCCAAGTGGCGCAAAAGCTGCCTGCAGGACGGCTCTACGCTTCGGGCAAGGCGTTCATTCCCGCGATCAAGGAAACGCTGCTGACCGAGCTGATGACAATCTTGCGCAAGCCAGGCGATGCGAGCGAAGCGTACAAGCTCGAAAATCGACCGCAAAAGAACGACAGCGGAGACCCCCTGGTCCGATGCAGATCGCCGATCACTTCGGGGCTTCCGCGCAATTGGGAAGAAGTCGATGTCGGTCACATGGTTCTCGCCCACGAGGGCTACGAAGATGGTTGGTGGGAAGCCGTCGTTGTGAAACGCGAAAATGACATTCTCACTCTTCGATACCGAGACTCGCCCAAGCTGCCCACATTTGTGCGCCACTTGAATACGGTGGCCCTGGTGAACCCAGGCCCACTCGCCGACAAAGCCTAGTTACTCCCTGAGGCTTGGCTCAAGACCAAGCCTCTCTTCATTACAATCTAGGAGAAATAACCATGTCGCAGGACACGGATCGCATTCGCACGCTTAATGATGAGCTGAGGCAGGACTTGCTCGGTGGCGGAGCCGTCATGACAACAGGGATCGCCGCACTTGGACCGCAAGCAGTGGCCCGCCTCGTCACCACTCTCGCGGTGTTCGACGACTTTTGCCACGCCAATGATCCCCACGAAGAGCACGACTTTGGTGTCTTTGATTTCGAGGGGCAGAAAGTCGCCTTCAAGATCGACTACTACGACAAGAACCTTTTAGGAGCTTCGCCCGATCCAGCGGACCCATCAGTGACTGAGCGCATCATCACTCTAATGCTCCTCGAAGAATACTAGACCTTCCGCGGGCGACCTCTGCCCTTCTTTCTCTCTACGAGATCGGCCGGTGGTGTCTCGAACAAGGCACCCGGCTTGATCCGCAAAGCAATGGCAACATGCCAGAGGGTCACGGCCGTAGGATTTCGACGCCCGGCTTCCAGGCCACTCAAGTAACTTTGTTCGACCCCGATCTTAGCAGCAAACGCTTCCTGCGAGAGCTTGGCGGCCAATCGCCGAACTCGAATATTTTCTCCGATGAGCCGCCGAATATCCATCCCGCAATGCGTAGGAAATCGGCCCGCGACTTCTATGCACTAAAGTGTATAATTATCAGCAAAGGGGTCTGCGCCTCGATAGCGAGAGCTGGCTCAACGTGACCAAGGGATGCCGACTAATGAAAGCGAAGACTACGAATAGACCACCCACTGTTCCGAGCCTTAGCAAGCGTTCGCCAAAATGTAAGTCGCACTATTTCGCCGCGATTGTGGCGCGTTTGTTGGTTGTAATGCCGGCACTTTGCATGGACGCCAGAGTGGCTCGTCCTCAATCTGAACCGCCTGATTGGACAACAGCGGTTCGTACGCAGATATTGCAACATTGGTTTCAATTTCAGAAAGGATCCAACTATCCAGTCTCTTATATAGTCGACTTTGATTTAGACCCGACGGGGAAACTAATCGGACGCCCGAAGGTCGTTGCGAAGAGCAACTTCAGTATGCCTCCTTCCACCACCCTGCTGGAAGATGCAGTCACGCAAGCTCAACCGTTCTTTATGCTTGATGAAAAGGACTACGGCTCCTGGAAGCACGTCACTACGACCTTTAGGTCGGGCGACAAAGACGCCGTAGACATCTATGCATTTACAAAAAAGGACATTCTCGGACTGACTACCGGCATGAGCGAAGCCGACGCACGGCAAGTCTTACAAGCGAAATCCTGCCGCGTATCAAAACCAGACGCTCAAATAATGGAATGCGTCATCGACGCAAACCATCGATTTCGTGTCCGATCTACGGCTAATCTCTCTCCTAACGTCGTCACAGAGATAAATTACTTCTTCCGATCAGGAGAGATCGGACAGGCCATGATCGACTCCGTCTCGGCCCAGTTTCGGACGCGGCGCTGGGGACCAAATTGGATCTTGGCCGACGGAGTGACAATGAGCATCGCAATCGTTGAAGATAACTATCGTGATGCTCCTCTTTGGGAACTGTCGATAATACAGAACTCCTTGATGAACGAGGACAGAGCTGCCTTAGATGCAAAGGCAAGGGCAGCATTCCCGAAACCAAAGTTTTAACGACGCTGTCTCAAGGGCTCTCGCAGCTTTCTCAGGTGCCGTCTTCGTACGAATTGCGAGGCCTGAAGCGCCTTGTAGAGCAAAGGTGAGGCGAGCGACTCGACCTCAGCAGCAATTTGGGAATCCCACATATGAGTGTCAAATCGCAAACTGATGGAAGCATCTGTCCGGCGTGCAATGGTCCTGGACGGAGAAACGGAAGATACCCAGGCGCACTCTGTCAACGATGTCAGGCCGCAGTCGTCGATAGCGAAGGCAATCCGGTAATCTTGGCTAACGAAAGTTTCTCGGGCGGTCTGGAAATTACCGCCGATGGCAAGACTATCAAGTCAATGGAAGCCGAGGAGCTGCCTCTGTATGCAAACGGCATCGAATGTCGCGCAAAAAGCTACCGGTTTGGAGGTGTGGTCGTCCAACCTCTGCCGATCTGGCAGGCGCGAGCCGACAAGCGCGGTCGATCCGCTTGATCGTTCACCGACGCCGCGGTGCTAGGCGAACCGTGGCCTAGAACGCGACGCGCCTGGACGCCGACGAAGGCGGTTTGGCGTCCCCAAGGATGGCGAGTATTTTGGTCGGGCGAGACGCTTGGACAGAGCCGTACGCTGGTCGCCGCGATCAGAGACTACGTCGAACGACACTCGTTATCATCTCGCTCCTCTTCCGTAATCTCCTGAATGACATGAACCCACGCATTGATGGCGCTGACGGACCGTGATGAGAGCGCGCTTTGTCATGCAACATCTTCAGTTGCCCGATCTTGAAAACAAGTAGCACCACCAAGCGGACCAGTCACATCGCGGCGCGGTAGCCCTCACTAGAGCATTTTCCGCTTGATGTGGATCAGGCCCCGTATCCTGCATGTCGAAAGTAGTTGTCGCACTGGTCGGGCGCAAATGTCTTCATGAGCTTGCCGATCAGTTTCATGAGCGCCTTGACGGTGCGTGCCGCGCCCTTGCGCAGCGCGGTCTTCAGCTTCGAGAATGCCATTTCGATCGGGTTGAGATCGGGCGAGTAGGCCGGCAAATAGCGCACCTTGGCGCCGACCGCTTCGATCGCCTGGCGAACGCCGTCGATCTTGTGGGTACGCAGATTGTCCATGAAGACGATGTCTCTTTTGCGCAGCGTCGGCGCGAGGATCTGCTCGACATAAGCGAGGAATGACGGCCCGTCCATCGCCCCGTCGAAGACATACGGCGCCGTCAAGCCATCGATGCGCAGCGCGGCAACGAGTGTCAGCGTCTTCCAGTGGCCGTGCGGCACGCTCGCAACGAGACGCTCGCCACGCGGTGAGCGGCCGTAATGCCGTACCATCTTCGTCGTGACCGCCGTCTCGTCGATGAACACGAGGCGCGGCGCTTCAAGCTTGGATTGCTCGGCCTTCAGCTCGGCGCGCGCGGCAGCGACATCGGAGCGATCCTGTTCAGCGGCGTGCAGAGTTTTTTTTGAACGTGATGTCGTGGCGTTCGTAGAAGCGCCAGACCGATGTCGTCCCGACTTTCAGCCGCTTCTCGGACTTGAGCCGCGCGCGAATCTCTTCGAGTGTCAAGTCCGGCTCCGCGGCGATGAGATTGAGCAGCCACTGGCGATGCGCCTCGAGCGGAGAGCGGCTCTGGCCCGTGCCGGGCAATGCCGCCACACTGCCCGTCCTCGTCCAGCGCTCGATCCAGCGGATCGCGGTCGAGGCGCTGAGACCGAGCACGCGCGCGGCTTCCCGTCTGCTCTCGCCGTCTTCGACAAGTGCCACCGCACGCACTCTCAGGTCTTTCGAATATCCCTTCGCCATCGCTCGCCCCGTCGTTAAAGCCAGAGCAATCGAATCTGATTTGCGCGACCGAGGGAATCCCCTGTACCCTTCCGATTCACATAAAGTGGAAACCGCTCTAGTTGCTGAACGCGCAAGTCACGAGAATTATTTACCCTCCTGACTCTGCTTCCTCGCTTTGTTTGACGATTGATGCGAATGCTTCGATATATTGAAGCTTTCCGCTCCGGCTCAGATAGTTTGGATGATAAGTCCGAAATGTCTCAGCGGGCAAAGTCGGGTGCGACAACTTGGACACCGCTGTTCCACTATCGAGCGCTGGCTCGAAAACAAGTCCAGGAAAAATCCCTCGCAGAAAGTCGTCGTAGTACGGACCGGTGAAAAGGATGACGACCTTTGGGCTCAGGACTTCAATCTCGCCTCTAACGAGGCTCGCCTGTTGCTCGAAAAAATAACTTCGATGAGAAGGATTGAGCTGCAGTATCGAACCGCCTTGGTAGTCGCACTTTGCAACGTTTGACCACAGGGCATTTCCGGCTTGGCTTATTCGCCGAAACGCTCGCCAAAATGGCGTTCGCATCGACTGCGTTTCGCCGAGGGCAAACTGCTCATACCCCCAGCAAAGCGCTTTCACGGCATCTGGTTTGGTCAGAAAATCTTCGAGAGAATTCTGATTCTCGAACTCGTAATCGTTCGAGTAAACTGGAAACTGGCGGCGCAGGTCGCCATTCCATGACCAGCCAAATGTCTCTTGCCCGAAAATAAGTGTCGGTGCGCGAGCCGATGCGTAGCTGCTGGTGGCTGCGATTAAGAGCGGTGGTGAAAAGTCTTTACAAACAAGAGAGCCACGATTGAATTCGCTTTTCCACTTCTCGTAGTGCTCGACCAGCCTTTCTTGAAT
The DNA here is from genome assembly GCF_024199935.1 of Bradyrhizobium sp. CCGUVB14. Classification (NCBI taxonomy): domain Bacteria; kingdom Pseudomonadati; phylum Pseudomonadota; class Alphaproteobacteria; order Hyphomicrobiales; family Nitrobacteraceae; genus Bradyrhizobium; species Bradyrhizobium sp. CCGUVB14. Next base: position 2,881,186 of record NZ_JANADS010000001.1, on the reverse strand, counting down.
CGCGTTTTGATCCGGCATGGGATTACTTTTCCTCTTGTATAGTGGGATCCTTCAACTCAAAGTAGTACTTTTGCCCGAAGAGACCGAACGCCGTGAGAACGGCCTTTTTGAATGTGGCATTGTTTCGCTCACGCTCAACAGAGATCGTGAAACAATGCCTTTGCGAATGGTAGACAACACGCCCTTTGGGCGGCTCGGCATAGTCATCGTAGACGACGGTCAACGGCAACCCAGCATCTACTATTTCTTGAAGAGACCTTACGCGTAAGCGGTTCCAGACCTGATCATGGCTGAGCGGACAACTCAGAAGGTCGCCTTTAGGTTCAGCTTCTGCCAAGGCGCATGTTTCATTGACGACGAACAGCCAATTTGAATTTAGTTCATGGACTATCCAGAACAACCCGACACTTGGAACCTCTGGGATGTTCGGATACCCATCTATGGACATGACGGAGAACGCGTCGGACGAGCCGACTAGCGGCGTGCCCACCAAAGGGCTCACGGCGTGAGTAAAAAATTGTTTAGCAGCGAGCTGGCATCGTTCGATGTCACATTGAGAAGGGATCCAGCTCGGGCCTTCAACGCAGATGGCACCGTCGTGGTCGGTGACGACACGACCGTCTCTGGCAACCTCGATCCAGAAGCCTGTCGCAGCACACTTTAGGTCAGCTGTTCCACTCGGAGTCAGTCCGAAGGAGACGTCGATGGCGCGAAGAGACGACGACGCATACTGCGGTAGAGCGGCCATTCCCACCGCCAATTCGTGCCAGAGATCGGGTAGCAGCGGGCGGGCAACCCCGTCCTCCTGGAAAATCAAAGTCATGAATTGCTGCATGCAGGAACTCCCACCGGTTTCCTGGAAGAACCCCTTTCAGGGCTGAAGTTCAGCCCCTTGCGTTGAAAAAAATCGAGATGGCTAGGATCCCCACACATCAAGACAAACCCGAATGAGGCGCATGCGCGTAGCGGGGGGAGACCGGCGCCATCAGCGACATTCATGGTGATCTCTTTAAGGGAACGCCTGATCGTAAAGTTCTCTTAAAGAGAACTATAATGCGCCGATTCACACATTCACACGCGCGTCGCAGAACGACAGACGTCGTAGGAGAGCAGGCGTTACGCCGATGCAGTGACAATTATGCAGTGTTCTATACTTGAGCGCTCAAAACACTCTTTTGATGCTCCAACTCACTACTTTGCGGGCTCAACTCCGCTTTTCGATGGCAATTCTCGTTGACAACCATCTACTCGCGCCGCAACGCGATCTCTGAAAAGCCCGCCCTGTAAAGGACCCCGTGTGAATCACGATGAGGTCCCAAAATGGCAACGGCAATCACGACCGCGCTCGAAAAGATATTGTTCGCCGGTCACGGCACAGACGATCTCGGAAATCCATATATCAAGCTTGCCGTCGCAGGCTCAAAAATCGACTTGCCGCCATATTCGATAGCCGACTTGCTCGAACCTCGCCGCCGCGTCCTCCCAGAATTAGGTCAGGCTGGTTGCAGGCTTCTGTCGCGATCATCTCAGACCACCTTGATCAAGATGCTTGAAGACTACGAACCGGATGGCCCAGCTGATTTCTTGATTGTCCCGCGCTTGGGGTCGCTCGGCAGCTACTACGTTCGCCCACGTTCAATTATCGGGCAGCCACCGCTGCGCGTTGAGCGTGCCCTCGGTTCCCTCGACCAGGATATGCTTCGCAAATATCGCTCGCGGGGGTCCTTAGGACGATGGCAGAAGCAAATCGGCAACCCTTGTTCCGGTAACTCGCGACTCATGTTCGCCGCTAGCTTGGCGTGTACCGGTCCGATCTTGCCCTTTGTGAAGGGGCCGCGCACCGGTGGTTTTCAGATCACCGGCCCAGCCGAGACCGGAAAGACCACGGCGGCGATGGTGGCTGGATCCGTTTGGGGTTGTCATCGGGATTCTGCGCGCGCGGAGAAGGGCTTTGCCGAGAACTGGAACACCACCCTGAACACGCTCGACGAGACCGCGCAGACTCATTGCGACGCCCTGCTTATTCTCGACGAGACCAACCTTGCCGGCACCGACGACCAGAGCCGCGCCAATGCAGTCTTGAACGGCTCGTTCCGGTTGGCTGAGGGCAGCAAGCGAAAGCGCTTGAACGAGCCGGAGACCGCAGCGTGGCGGCTGTACTTTCTTAGCACGTCGAACTTGTCGCTTGATGAACTCGCAGCTGCTGGCGGCGTACAAGTTGACGAACAGCACCGCGGTCGTCTGATCGACGTCGCCCTGCCCCAGGATACCGGGGCCGGCATCTACGAGGATCTGCACGGGTTCGCTGATGGCGCGGCACTAACCGATGTGATCAAGAACCGATGCCGCACGACGTTTGGTGCACCCGGTTACAGGCTCGTCCAGAGGATCTACAAGAACAAGCAAACGGTCTCGGAAGCCAAGAGCTTTCTATCCAAGAGACGAGCCGCTTACATCCGATGCGTCCGCAGCCGCGCTGCCAAGATCGGCGCCAAACCGCTCGAACGTTCGACCGCCCGGTTCGCGACCGTCTACGCCGCGGGTTGTCTGGCCATTCATCTGCGGGTTTTCACGTGGCGGCGGCCGGACCTACTGCGGGCCATTCTAGCCTGTCAGTTCGACAGCCTGCCTTCGAGCACCACTGCACCGACTTCGCCTTTGCGCCGCCGCTTGTCCGAATATTGTGCTCGGCATCGCGATCGGTTCGTCGATCTTGATCGAGGTCGACTTGATCGCGCCCGCCACACGTTGGGTTCAGCCCCGGGATATTTGCACACGCACAAGGGCCAGGCGTGGCTCTACCTCACCGCCAAACAGCTAGAGGCAATTATCGGCGCTGGCCGCGCGGCCAGCCTCTTCAAGCAGGAGCTCGCCGCGGAGGGCTTGCTGGCGCGCACTGGTGACCGGCTCGTGGTCCAGCGCCCAATCTATTGCGGCCCTGGCAACAAGGGCTACGAATGGGTTCACGCCTTGCCCACCGCCTTGCTCGACAACGTGATCGTCGGTCCATAACGCCGCGCGTTGAACAGAAACATGTGATCCGCGAACTCATGCTGCGCCATCCAGCACACCAACTCGTAGTGCAGATCAGGGTTGAGCGGCTTGGCGGGCGACTTCGCCGGGCCGATCTGCGCGAACGGTCGATGATAGGTGGTGAACTTTAAGAGGTAGGACAGTTGCTGGGGTCGATCTTGGAGGTCAACGGTTACCACGGGGCGATAGAGGTCTGAGTTCTGGAATGTCCGCTCGAACGCTGCCATGGTCTCGGCCTCACCGCCAAGGAAGGCTAGGTTGATGTGCAAGACCCAGATCCCCTGCCGCGCGCGGTAGATCATTTCAAGGCCACCGACGACAACCACGTCGCGAAGCCCTGCGCGAACGAGGCGCTTGCGAAGACCGGCATCGTGCCGCGCGATTTCCAAGCTCTTCAACTTGCCCTTTGGCGCGGCCCCCAACAAGACCGTGCTGAACTTGATGCTCCCGTTAAAACCGTCGCAAATCCGCAGCGACTCACCAATGAAATAGCGGCGAAACGTCCGCGCACACACTGGGCAGTAGGTCTGCTCGCATGCATAGTACCCTTCCCGGCACTCACGTAGGTAGACCGAATACTGGTTGCGCGGACGGTATGCGGCCAGAACAGCTTCACTTCGAGCGCTCTCGCCCTGTGCGTCCTCTAAGGTCTCGAAACGCTCGTCCTTGTTGAGCGACGCCGGCAGCAGCTCGGCGACGTCATGCCCGGCGGTTGGCTCGCGTCTACGCCAAAACGGCTGCGCTCGGCGGAAATTCGGCATAGGAACGCTCTCCGATCAATCACATTTCGATAAGCAGTTGGAGAAAAGACCGCGCTCCGAGTTGGCGCGGCCTTCTGCTGTGGCTTGGCGTGCGGTCACGCCTTCGGTGAACGAACCTCCTGGATCTCTGCTACCGCATTGTCCGATACGTCGAGTCGGAGGCACGTGATTTCCATACGGCGATCCGGCTTGAGCGCCATCATCTTAGCAATATCGACTGGGCTCGCCTTCATCGTGACCGTCACCATGCGCTCACCACGTTGAAGCTCTCCGGCGGACGAAATGTCCTCCCAGTCTTCCTCATCGGATTGATCGCATTGCGGAGCAGGCGTCTCGAGCTGGAGTGACTTCGCCTTAAACGCGGCAAGGGCAAGGGCCATACCTGATTTGCGTCGAGGGCGCTTTTCTGCAGCTTCGTTCACAATCGCTTCAATACCGCCGCGTTTGGAGATCTCTTTGGCGATGTTCTTGACTTCAACGCCTTGGTCATCAACTAGGTAGTCCAAGGCACGAGCCTGCTTCCATGCTCGCTTGACCGCGCTTTTTGATTTCGCGCACGTGACATAGCCAACGAGCGCGGCGGTTAGGCTCTTGCCTGGGTTTCCTACTATCGCTTTGGGCAGCTTTTTTTCCGTAACCTTGTAGAAGGCTGCGACATCTGACGCGTTCGAGCGCAGGCGCAACACGAACGCCATTGCCATGCCCAGAGCCACGTACTTTTTCACGCGATAGCCCGCGCGATCATCCTTGTATCGTTTGCGGAGAGCTTTGATCTCATCGATCATTGATACGTCTCCGAGACTACGACGTACCGAGATTGTCGAAATTTCGTTGCTCAATTGGCGAGCGTGTCGGGCAGCGCCTGTAGTGCCGATATTAGTCATTTTACTCTCTCTTAGGTTGTTACCGCTTGTCGACTTGCGCCGCCAGCGTGAACAAACCTAATGAGATGAGTTAGTAGACGCGGGAAGCTCTGCTTCTCTTTTTCGCTGCAACATTCCCGGGGAACAGTTTCTCAAGAACCGCTGCGGGCGCGCCCCTATTGCTGCCGTTGAAGCCCTCGATGTTCGCGCCCCAACCGGCGATTATCGCAAGTAATATCTTGGGGCTCGTCTTCGCGAATTTTTGCTTAGCCCAATTCACACCTTTCGCGACGGACTCGTAGCCGCTGTAGTGATGGCACTCTTTTGGTAACCGCTTTTGCAGGAATAGGATGCCTTGCACGAACGGCGAGTCATTCTTCAATTTATTGGCACTGCTCGCCGTCACCTTGGCGCCGCTATCAGTCGCAAGCCCAGCGAGATACATGACCCACGCGAACCACAACTCTCTTTTCAAATCAACGTCCATATTGCGCGTCTTGATTTCATCCAGTGCCAGTAGTGCAGCGCCAACTGCTGCATCCACAACATATTGAGCGAACACAACTGGACCCATCTCGGCGATTTTTCGAACGGCATCGTCGCCATAGAATCTACTGATGACTTCAGCCTTGCTCATTTGCACGCCGGAGGTCTTCGGCGCATTTAGATTTTTCCGAAGGCGGCCGCTTGCCTTGATCCAAGCATTGAGCGCATTTTCCGCCTTCGCGACGGTCTGCGTCTTCCCCTTCGCGTGCAGATTGCCTATGGCAGCATAGAGCGAATTGACCACATCAATCTTCTCTCTAGTTGCTGCTGACAACTGGCAGCCCCAGATTGCTTCAAGTTGTTTCCACTGTTCGCTGTCGAGTCTGTCATAACGCAGCCGAAAGTTGAATTTGGTGAACACTTTTGCCGAGGCAGCTTTGGACATGCAGCTCTTTCAATTTCCCGAAGCGATAGCGTCAAACCGATCCCCGAGAAGGAGAACAGGCAGAAGACCAATCGGATCCCGAGATTGCAAACAACTTTGAGATGTTGCAATTCATCGAGAATACCCGCCTGGAATCAATGGCATGAATTCGATTTAGCCATTTCGGCCTTGAGCTCAATTTCAGACTGTAGTATTATTTACGTGCATACCAATTTGGGTGCCTCCCGGAAACATAGACTGAGCCTTCGGCCAGTGCGCAACAGCCCTAACGGGCGCGTGTGTTCGCGATGGTTGATTCTGCTCGGCTTCGAGACGTGGCCCGAGATGCACCTCTACGCCTCGCGGTGGCGGCTCACCTCGCTTTTCCAGATGGAACGATGACGGCCTCAGGACTTCGCCGTGAAGCCGCGCGAGGACGGCTGCGCGTGGAACTGATCGCCAACAAATTGTTCACCACCTTAAATGCAATCGATGAAATGAGAGAATTATGCCGCGTCCAAGTAAGGGAGCCCGACTCTTTAAGCGCAAACCGCGCTACCGCGACGGCAAGCTCGTCGCCCAGGCGGTCTGGATCATCAAGGACGGTGACCGACATATCGCCACAGGATGCCTTGCGAGCGCGTCTGGAACAAAGCCGCCTCGAGAAGCAGAACAAGCACTCGCGGATTACATCGCACGTAAGTACCAACCCGAGCGCAGCAGACGAGACATAGAGGACATCGACTGTGCTGATGTGCTTTCTATCTATCTGACAGACATCGGCGAGCCCGGCGAACAACATGAGATTGAGCCTCGGATCGAACGTCTCAACGAATACTGGGGCGGCAAGATGCTCGCGCAGGTCAACGCACAGGCCTGCGCGGGATATACCAAGCATCGTGGTAACCCAGGCGGCGCGCGCCGCGATCTTGAAACGTTACGTGCCGCAATCAATCACCACGCCAAGGAAGGCCTTCACCACGGCGTGGTACGCGTGTCGCTCCCTCCGAAGGGTGAGGCGCGCGACCGATGGCTGACCCGCAAGGAGGCTGCCGCATTGCTGTGGTACTGTTGGCGGCACCGCGAGAAACAGACGATCCATTCGGGGGCGTCGAAGGGTGACCCGGTCGCCACGAACCGCAGGCCTCTGCGCCACATCGCTCGGTTCATCCTGATCGGCCTGTACACTGGCACGCGGGCAGGGGCGATAGCGACCGCATCGCCGTACGCACTATCAGGGCGGTCCTACGTGGATCTGGAGCGCGGCATCTTCTATCGGAAGGCTATCGGCAAGCGCACAACAAAGAAGCGTCAGACACCGGCGCCGATCCCGCCTCGGTTGCTCGCCCATCTACGTCGCTGGTGGAACCGCAAGCTGATGGCGGAGTGCTTCATTGAATTCAACGGCAAGCCGATCGCCTCGGTGAAAAAGGGCTTCAAGACCGCCGTCGGGCTTGCCGGCCTACCCGGGAGGGTGACGCCCCATACGCTACGCCATACCGCAGCGACATGGCTCATGCAGCGTGGCGTGCCGATCTGGGAAGCGGCAGGGTTCCTGGGCATGTCTCCCGAGGTCCTGCAGGACACCTACGGCCACCACCATCCTGACTTTCTGCAGGGAGCTGCCACGGCCATTGGTCAAAAGGGCCGATATGTTTCGGTGGTTGAAACGGTGGTTGACTCGGGAATGACCAGCGATCAGAAGGAAAAACCTAATGATTTCTGGTCGGAGTGGCAGGATTCGAACCTGCGACCCCTGCGTCCCGAACGCAGTGCTCTACCGGGCTGAGCCACACTCCGACAAGAGGCCGGCTTATAGCGTCGGGTTTGGCGCACCGCAAGCGGCCGAGATGAGGAATTTTGTCCCTGTGAAAACGAGTCTTGAAACACAGGTTTTGCCGGCCGGCGAGGCCGGCGCGGAAGCTGCCGCCCGGACGCTGGCCGCCGGCGGCCTGGTCGCGTTTCCGACCGAGACCGTCTACGGGCTCGGCGCCGACGCCGCCAATGCCACGGCGGTGGCCCATATCTACAGCGCCAAGGGGCGGCCGGCCTTCAACCCGCTGATCGCACACGTCGCGGACCTCGCGGCCGCACGGCGGATCGGGCGGTTCGATGCGCGCGCCCTGAAGCTCGCTGAAGCGTTCTGGCCGGGGCCGCTGACGCTGGTGGTGCCGAAGACGGACGATTGCCCGGTCGCCGATCTCGCCACGGCGGGCCTCGACACCGTCGCGATCCGCATTCCCGCCCATCCCGTGGCGGAGGCGATCCTGCGCGCCTTTGGCGGGGCGGTGGTGGCGCCGTCCGCCAACATCTCCGGCCACGTTTCGCCGACGCAGGCCGCGCATGTCGAGAGCGACCTTGCGGGGCGGATCGACCTGATCGTGGACGGCGGGCCGGTCGCGGTCGGCGTCGAATCGACCATTGTCGGCTGCTTCGAGGCGCCGATGCTGCTGCGGCCCGGCGGGCTGTCGCGCGAACGGATCGAAGCCGTGCTCGGCTTAGCCCTGGCGCGGCCGCCGGTCGAGGCCGAGAGCGACGACGGCCAGCCGCTGGCGCCGGGCATGATGGCCTCGCATTACGCGCCGCGCGCCAATGTGCGGCTCAACGCGCGCGACGTTGCGCCGGGTGAAGCGCTGCTGGCGTTCGGGCCTGCGCGCCTGCCCGGCCTGGAGGCCGCAGCCGCCGTCATGAATTTGTCGCCCGCGGCTGATCTCGATGAAGCCGCCGCCAATCTGTTCGGCTATCTTCGCAGCCTCGATGCGAAGGCGCCGACCGCGATTGCCGTGATGGCGATTCCCGAGGAAGGCCTGGGCGAAGCGATCAACGACCGGCTGCGCCGGGCCGCCGTGGCGAGATAAGAGCGAAGAGACGAGACAATGAACATCAATCAATCCGCCACCCCTCCACTCGCGCCCGAGCTGATCGACCAATTCCGCAAGATCGTCGGCGACAAGCACGCGATCACCGATGCGACCGATATCCAGGCTTACGTCACCGAGGAGCGCAATCTGTTCCACGGCCGCTCGCCGCTGGTGCTGCGCCCGGGTTCGACGGCCGAGGTCTCCGCGATCTGCAAGCTCGCCTCCGCGCACAAAATCGCGCTGGTGCCGCAGGGCGGCAACACCGGGCTCGTCGGCGGCCAGACGCCGCACAATGGCGAGGTCGTGGTGTCGCTGCGGCGGCTGGACAAGATCCGCGAGGTCGACACCGCGTCGAACACCATGACCTGCGAGGCCGGCGTGGTGTTGCAGATCGCGCAGCAGAGGGCCTCCGACGTCGACCGGCTGTTTCCGCTTTCCCTGGGCGCTGAAGGCAGCTGCACCATCGGCGGCAATCTCTCGACCAATGCCGGCGGCACCGCCGCGCTTGCCTATGGCGTGGCGCGCGAGATGGCGCTGGGGCTGGAAGTGGTGCTCGCCGACGGACGCGTGCTCAACGTGCTGTCGAAGCTGAAGAAGGACAACACCGGCTATAATCTGCACAACCTCTTCATCGGCGCGGAAGGCACGCTCGGCATCATCACCGCGGCGACGTTAAAGCTGTTTCCGAAGCCGCGGGCGGTCGAGACCGCCTATGTCGGGCTGAAATCGCCGGCGGCGGCGCTCAAATTGCTGACGATCGCGCAGGGCGAGGCTGCCAATGCGCTGACGAGTTTCGAGCTGCTCTCGGAGATGGCGGTGGACTTCTCGATCCGCCACGGCATCGACGTGCGCGATCCCCTTGCCGAGAAGCATCCCTGGTACGTGCTGATGGAACTGTCCTCGCCCGGCGACGACGCCCGCACGCCGCTGGAGACGATCCTGACCCGCGCCATGGAAGAGGAAATCGTCGACGATGCCGTGATCGCGGCCAACCTCACCCAGCGCAACGGCTTCTGGAAGCTGCGCGAGGAGATGTCGTCGGCGCAGAAGCCCGAGGGCGGCTCGATCAAGCACGACATCTCGGTGCCGATCGCCGCCGTGCCTGAATTCATCGCGGAAGCCAACGCCGCGGTGGTGAAGCTGATCCCCGGCGCGCGGCCGGTGCCGTTCGGCCATCTCGGCGACGGCAATCTGCACTACAATGTCAGCCAGCCGATCGGCGCCAACACCGCGGATTATCTGGCGCGCTGGCACGAGATGAACGCTGTCGTGTTCGAGATCGTGCTGCGCATGGGCGGCTCGATCTCGGCCGAACACGGCATCGGCGTGCTGAAGCGCGACGAGCTGCCTGACGTCAAGGACAAGACCGCGATCGAGCTGATGCGCGCGATCAAGGCGATGCTCGATCCGTACGGAATCATGAACCCGGGGAAGGTGCTGTGAGTGCTCTTGCGGTCGACTCGATTGGGGATGCCGACGTCGAGAACGTCGTTGCGCTGTGGCAGCGCTGCGGCCTGACGCGGCCATGGAACGATCCGCATGCCGACATCGCGCTGGCCCGGCGGCGGGACAACTCGACGGTGCTGATCGGCCGCGATGGCGGCGCGATCGTGGCGACCGTCATGGTCGGCCATGACGGCCATCGCGGCTGGGTCTATTACGTCGCGGTCGACCCCGATATCCGCAAGCGTGGTTATGGCCGTGCCATCATGGCAGCAGCCGAGGACTGGCTGCGCACCGCCGGCATCGCAAAACTGCAACTTCTCGTGCGCCGCGAGAATGGGCAGGCCAATGCGTTCTACCAGTCGCTCGGCTTCGAGGAATCGACCTCGGTGATGTTCCAGAAGTGGCTCGACGGCCGCGAGCAGCCCCGTTAGCTCTCACCCGGAAGACAGCAATGACCATTTCAGACCGCGTCCGCATCAAGGACGTCCGTGTGCTCTCGGACGGCTGGACCACGCTAAAAAGCACGACATTCGACTACCGCCGCGGCAACGGCGAATGGCAGACGCAGAAACGCGAAATCTATGAGCGCGACAACGCCGCCGCCGTGCTGCCCTATAATCGCGCGGGGCGCAGCGTGATCCTGGTGCGCCAATTCCGCCTGCCGGCCTTCACCCGCGGCTACGACGATTTGCTGATCGAGGCCGCCGCCGGCGTGCTGGACGACGCATCGCCCGAGGTCCGCATTCGCGCCGAGGCCGAGGAGGAAACCGGCTATCGCCTGCACGACGTCCACAAGGTGTTCGAGGCATTCATGAGCCCGGGCGCGGTGACCGAAAGAATCCATTTTTTCGTCGCCGAATATGAACCGGAGATGCGCGTCAGCGCCGGCGGTGGCCTGGAGCATGAAGGCGAGGACATCGAGGTGCTGGAGCTCGGCATCGACGAGGCTCTGGCGATGATCGCCGACGGCCGCATCATCGACGCCAAGGCGATCATGCTGCTGCAATACGCGGCGCTGCATATCTTCAGGTAGGCGACGCTTGCCTCTTCCCTTCTCCCCTTGCGGGAGAAGGTGGCGCGAAGCGCCGGATGAGGGGTATCTCTCCGTTTGCAAGACCGTCCGTGAGGATAGAAACCCCTCACCCGGATTCGCTCTCGCGAAGCCACCCTCTCCCGCAAGGGGAGAGGGTGAGACGGCGGCCCCCCCGACGAGATCGCAATTCTGGCCTGCGTCACCCGCGCCCCCGTTGAGCAACCCAAAAACTATCTCTAGTCTGGCCCCAACCAAGAACCAGGAGACGCGCCCATGTCCGCTCCGCGCGACGACGAATTCGGCTTTGCGCCCGACTATGATTCCCCCGTTCCCTATATGCAGCGCACGCGGGATTATTACGCCGCGATCGGCTACACCACGGCATATCGCTGGGCGCATTACACCGAGGCGCCGTTCCAGCCGTTGAAAAAGCCGCTTGCGCAATCGCGCATCACCATCATCACCACGGCGGCGCCCTACGATCCGGCCAAGGGCGATCAGGGGCCGGGCGCGGCGTATAATGGCAGCGCGAAATTCTACCAGGTCTATGACGGCGATACCTCGAAAGCGCATGATTTGCGCATCTCGCACATCGGCTACGACCGCAAGCACACCACGGCGACCGACAACGGCACCTGGTTTCCGCTGCCGCAGCTGTTGAAAGCACAGGCGGCAGGCCGCATCGGCGAGGTCGCGCCCCGCTTCTTCGGTGCGCCGACCAACCGCAGCCATCGCGTCACGCTGGACACCGACGCGCCAGAGATCCTGGCGCGCTGCATGGCCGACAAGGTCGACGTCGCCGTGCTGGTGCCGAACTGCCCGGTCTGCCACCAGACCACCGCGCTGGTGGCGCGCCATCTCGAGGCCAACGGCATTCCGACCGTGGTGATGGGCTGCGCCAAGGACATCATCGAGCACGCCGCCGTGCCGCGCTTTTTGTTCTCGGACTTCCCGCTCGGCAATTCCGCCGGCAAGCCGCATGACGTCGCCTCGCAGGCGCAGACGCTGGAGCTGGCGCTGAAGCTGCTGGAGACCGCGAGCGGCCCGCAGACCACAATGCAGTCGCCGCTGCGCTGGAACGAGGACGCCTCCTGGAAGCTCGACTACAACAATGTCGCGCAGCTTTCGCCGGAAGAGCTGGCACGCCGCCGCGCCGAATTCGACAAGCAGAAGGAGATCGCGCGCGGCAATCGCGCCGCCTGACGTCCTCCGACAGAATAAACAACAAGGGGAGAGCGACGTGACGCGACCGTTCGAGGGCGTGAAGATCCTGGACTTCACCCAGGTGCTGGCCGGCCCCTATGCGAGCTACCAGCTTGCGCTGCTGGGCGCCGACGTCATCAAGGTCGAGCGGCGCGAGGGCGAGGACATGCGCCGCACGCCGCTCTCGCGCGAATGGGCCGAGCGCGGGCTGGCCCCCGCCTTCCAGGCCATCAACGGCAACAAGCGCAGCCTGACGCTCGATCTGCAGAAGCCCGACGCCATTGCGATCGTGAAGAAGCTCGCGGCGCAAGTCGACGTGGTGATGGAAAACTTCCGGCCGGGCGTGATGGACAAGCTCGGCATCGGCTACGAGGCGCTGTCGGCGATCAATCCAAAGCTGATCTATTGCGCGGTGTCCGGTTTCGGCCAGACCGGCCCGGATCGGTTACGGCCCGGCTATGACGGCAAGATGCAGGCGCTGTCAGGAATCATGGCGATATCAGGCCATCCCGAGACGGGCCCGACGCGCGCGGGCTTTGCGGTGTGCGACGTGCTCTCGGGCGCGACGGCCGCGTTCGGCGTGTCGAGCGCGCTCTACCAGCGCGACCGCACCGGCAAGGGACAGTTCATCGACGTCTCGATGCTGGAGGCGACGATGGCGTTTCTCTCCGGCCAGATCGCGGACTGGTCGGTCGCCGGCCATCGCCAGCAGCTTTCGGGCAATCAGGCCGTGAGCCGCCGGACCACCGCGAACCTGTTCAAATGCGGCGACGGTCACATCCTGCTCGCCGTCAACAATGAAAAACAATACCGCGCGCTGATGTCCACGCTTGGCCGCGAGGATACGCTGAATGACCCACGCTTCGCCGACTGGTTTTCGCGTAACGAGAACGAGCCAGCGCTGCGCGCCATTATCGAAGAGGCGCTCGCGGCAAAGCCTGCGCGCGAATGGGAGACAATCCTGGAGGATGCCGGCGCCCCCTGTGCCAGCATCTGGAAGGTCGAGGAGGTGATCGACCATCCGCAGATCAAGGCCCGCGGCGCGATCCAGGAGCTGGACACACCTTATGGCCGCCTGCGCTTTGCCGGCAGCGGATTCAAGCTCGCGCATGGTGGTGGCAAGCTCGATCGGATGGCACCGGAATTGGGTGCGGATACGGATGCGGTGCTGGGCGAGCTTGGGTTTGATGCGGCGGAGATCGCGGCGCTGAGAGCAAAGGAGATTGTGTAACGCTCCGCTGCCGTAGGGTGGGCAAAGCGAAGCGTGCCCACCACTGCGCGTTGAAGGGAGAGATCGTGGGCACGGCGCGCCGCGCCTTTGCCCACCCTACGGCACCTTCGCCTAGAACAACGAGCCCTGCCCGTCATCGACCGAACCGGCCGCAACCTTGCGCGCGAGCTTCTTCGGTTTCGCCGCCTCGGCCTCCGCCTCCATCGCTTCCGCGCTGATCGGCAACAGCAGTTGGTCGTCATCATTGGCGACGCGGTTGACGCGGGTGGAGACGGGATGCCAGGCGAATTCGCCGATGCGCGGGGCCGTCATCAGCGGCAGGATCGCATCGACCTCATCGCCGCGACAATCGAGCCAGCGCTCGAAATCGCGCGGGCTGATGGTCACCGGCACGCGGTCATGCAGCGTGGCGAGATCCTCGCCAGCCGCCGCCGTGACGATCGCCACCGTGTCGAGCTCCTCGCCGTTCGGCCCGATCCAGGTTTCGACGACGGCGGCGAAACTGAGCGGCGCACCGTCGGCATGGTGGATGAAGAACGGCTGCTTGCGGCCGTCGATCGCCTTCCACTCGTAATAACCGTCCGCCGGGATCAGTCCACGCCGTCGCCGAATCGCTTTCTTGAACGCGGGTTTCTCCAGCACCGTCTCCGAGCGCGCATTGATCAGCAGCGTAAAGCCCTTCGGATCCTTGACCCAGCCCGGCAGCAGACCCCAACGCATCAGACGAAAATGGCGCGCGCCATTCTCGACCAACACAACCGGAATCGGTTGCGTCGGCGCGACATTGTACCGTGGCGGGAAATTCGGCTGCTCGATATAGCCGAACAGTTGCCGCAAAGCCTCGGGGGCTGAAGTTATGACGAAGCGTCCGCACATCTTAGGGTGTCTATATAGGGTCCGTTCAGGTCCTTTTAACCCCGAACGTTAACACTGCGGCAGATGAGCTCAACGGCCTCCCAACCCGCGACGCGCGCACAGACGGGCCCCGAGGCTGCGGCCTGGGCCGAGCGGCTGCGCGTGGCCAACATCAACCCGCGGACCGGGCTTGCCACTGACTATCTCAACCATTTCAATGAAGCCGTGATGCTTCTGGAAATGATCCCGGACATGCCGGAATGCGCCGAGGACTTTTTGACCTGGTCGCCGCTGTCCTATGCCGAGCATTTCACCGCCTCGAACTTCAAGGCACGGGATCTGGCCATCGAAGCCTATGAGAAGGCTGAGCCGAGCGTGCGGACCCAGTTCGACCACATCACCGACACCATGACCTCGATCCTGACCGCGGTCGGCTCGGCCATGCGCGAGGTCGAGAAGGACACGACCCGCGTCCGGCTCGCCGAACAGGCCACGGCATGGGTCAAGCCGTTGATCGCGGCCTGCGGCGGCATCATCAACGGCGGCGCAGAAGCCGACGTCGACACCATCATGGCGAATTGAGCCAGACACGTTGAAGATATGCCTGCAGTTGTCCAGCCCACCCATCCCCAGATCGCGGTCAGTGCCGCGATTTTCCGCGACGGCAAGGTGCTGCTGACCCGCCGCGCCCGCTCTCCCGCCAAGGGGTTCTATTCGCTGCCCGGCGGCCGGGTCGAATTCGGCGAATCACTGCACCAGGCGCTGAGCCGCGAGGTCGACGAGGAAACCGGACTGGATATCGAGATCGCCAGCCTTGCCGGCTGGCGCGAGGTGCTCCCGGCCGCGCCCGGGGCCGGCCATTATTTGATCATGTCCTTTGCCGCCCGCTGGGTGGCCCGGGAACCCACCCTGAACGACGAGCTCGACGACTACCGCTGGATCGCCCCGGACGCCCTGGCCAGCCTCGGCGACCTCAAAATGACCGGGGGGCTGGAGGAGATCATCCAGTCGGCCGCCCGTCTGATCGGCCCCTGACCGCCCGCCTTGCGTCATCGGCCCCGAGGGGGCATACAGCCCGCCGATGTCGACGCGATTTCTGGCCATTTTTGCCCTGATTCTCGCCTGCGCTTCCGCGCCCGCCCGGGCCCAGGACGTAGCGGCGCCGTTCGACGCCGATTTGCAGCGGCTGGCCGAGATCCTCGGCGGCCTGCACTATCTGCGCGGCATCTGCGGCACCAACGAGGGCAACAAATGGCGCAGCGAGATGCAGGCGCTGATCGATGCTGAAACGCCCTCCGGCGAACGTCGCACCCGCATGATCGCAGGCTTCAACCGCGGCTATAACGGCTTCCAGCAGACCTACCGGAGCTGCACCCCGGCCGCGACAGTGGCGATCCGCCGCTACATCGAGGAAGGCTCGAAGATCTCGCGGGATCTCACGGCGCGCTACGCGAACTAGACATTCTCCGTCAGCAAAGCGCCCGACCGCAACCCCTCATCCTTGTAAGTCAGATCGTGCCGGATCGGCTAAGATAGCCGGCGCGGTAACGGACGGGAGACCGCTTCATCCAAGGGCCGCGAAGCCCGTGCCTCAGCGCGGCGCCCCGTCCGTTGTTCCATCGAACCCGAACAGTCGCGAGGGCCGCCTGGCGAGCCCGGTTGCGCAAGGAGGGGTGCAGATGGACGCGATCTATGTTGGCATTGATGTGTCAAAGGACCGGCTGGACGTGCATGTACGTCCAAATGGAGAAGCCTTTGCCGTCGCGCGCGACGGCAAAGGCTTGGAAGAGTTGGTTACGCGTCTTGCGGCTTGTTCGCCAACGCTGATTGCGGTGGAGGCGACAGGCGGGTTCGAGACCATCGTTGCGGCAGCGCTGGCCGGCGCCGAATTGCCGCTGGTGGTGGTCAATCCGGCCCAGATCCGGCACTTCGCCCAAGCCGTTGGTCGGCGTGCCAAGACCGATCCGATCGATGCGGCGGTCATCGCACGGTTCATCGAGGCCGTGAGACCAACGCCGCGCGCTCTGCCGGATCAGCAGGCGCGGCTGCTGGCGGAGCTGGTCAGTCGCAGGCGGCAGATCATCGAGATGATCGTTGCCGAACGCCAGCGCGAGAAGCGGGTCGAGAATGTGCGCGTTCGCAAGAGCCTTGTTCGCCACATCAAGGTTCTCGAGAAGGAACTACCGGAGATCGACAACGACATCGACACCTTGGTGCGCGGATCGCCGGTCTGGCGCGACAAGGAGGAACTGATGATCAGCTTTCCGGGAGTGGGCAACACGCTCGCTCGCACGTTCTTGGCCGAGGTGCCCGAACTCGGCACCCTCAACCGTCGCCAGATTGCAAGCCTTGCCGGCCTTGCTCCGTTCACCCGTCAGTCCGGCCGCTGGAAGGGCAAGAGCATGATCGGGGGCGGAAGAGCCGCGCTGCGCGCTGGGCTCTATATGGCTGCTCTATCCGCTAGCCAGCATCATCCGCAGCTCAAAACGTTCTATCGACGCCTGCTGGCCGCCGGAAAGCCCAAGATGGTTGCCCTCATCGCGGTCGCGCGCAAGGTTCTCACCATCCTCAACGCCATGCTCAGAGACCAAAAACAATGGCAATCCGCTTGACAAAGAACACAGTCGCTGAGGAGCGCGGTACGCGCGTCTCGAAGGATGAAAGGCCCGGCTGCAGCAGCGGGGCCTGCATGGTTCGAGACGGCGCTGACGCGCCTCCTCACCATGAGGGTTGAGCGACACGGAACCCTGTCATCGACTTTGTTCACAGCCGTTAACCGTTCCTAAAGATGTGGCCTAGCGGTCGTTAATGCGCGTGCTACACCTCTTGCACAGCGCATCGCCGTGGATCGCGCCCCAGCCCTGATTGAGATTCATGAGCCAGCCGATTTCCTACGCCCCCGCCCGCGCGCCGCTGCCCGATCACGAGCAGAAACAGGCCGCCCTGAGCTATCTCAACGAGGCCTGGGCCGAAGCGCGCCATGATGGCGTCGACGGCGATTGCCTGGCGCAGGCGAGCCTGTTTGCCGCGCTTGCCGAGCTCGTCGGCACCTATGGCGAGGACGCGGTGGCGAAGTTCGTCGAGGGCTTTCCTGCCCGCATTCGCAACGGCGAATTCTCGGTCTGCCTCGCGAGGCAGTAAGCCCCTTCGAAAATGACCCCGCCTCACGGGCGGGGCCAGTCTACGGATGAATGACTTTGCGAACAGGCTTTGGCCAACATCGTTCGCGAAGTCTGCTGCGTTTATCGCACGAAAGCTGTTTCCCTCGGACAAGCATTAGTCTCGCGATGGCCGGGAGATGTTCCCGCCGGAGTCGGGAATACGCGGCCCCTCCTCACGGCTCGATCTTGAGCGTCGCTTTCATATTGGGATGATAGCGGCAGTAATAATCGACCGTTCCCGGCTTCTTCAGAACTGACGTCGCCGACTTCTTCGGCGGCAGCGTCACGTCGAAATCACCGTTCTTTGCCGTGGCAGTGTGGGCGAACACGTCCTTGTTGATCCATGTGATGGTGTCGCCGACCTTCGCCGACACCTCGGCCGGTGAGATCACGAGATTCTCCATCGCGATCTCGATCGTCGCGGCGTGCGCCGGGACTGATATCGCCGCGAAGACAAGGGCGATCGAAGACAGCCGTCCCAGCCTCATCGCACGCTCCTTACTTCAGCTCGGCCGCGACATGCTCGGCGTGCTGCTGATGGCCCTGAAAGATCTTCAGGCCGGTCTGCAACAGGCTCTTCAGCTCGGCATTGCTGGCGGATGGAATGAGCTGGGTCTCCAGCGCGCCGTTGACCGCCTTGTGGTAGGCGACCTCGTTGGCGACATAGGCCCTGTCGAACGCAGCCCCGTCCAGCTTGCCGAGCTCGGCCAGCTTGTCACTCGCCTGCTTCGACAGCGCCTTGCTGGTGTCGTTATCCTCCGGCGTGACGTTCAGCTTCTTGACCAGCGCGAGCGCCTGCTTGTTGACCGCCTCGTGGTCGCGCAGCATGTCCTCGGCAAACGCCTTGACGTCCTTGTTTTTGGCTTTCTTCTGCGCCTGCTTGGCCGCGTTGATATCGATCACCCCGGCCGTGTAGGCGATGTGGGCAATCTGTGGATCGGTGGGTTTGTCCGCTGCGCTCGCGCCTTGCAGCAGCACGGGGCTGGACAACAGAATGGCTGCGGCGAGCGCCGCGCTCCAACGAACGAACATGGTTTGACACTCCTGTGCTGCCGGACGGTTTTTCCGGCGTTGCTTCACAGGAATTGGATGGGCGCTTCGCGCAAACGTTCCCGAAAAATTTCAGCCGCCGATTCCGAGGCGCTTCAGCACCGACACGGTCAGCCGCTCGCAGCGCCAGCCGGCGAACGGGAACGCGTCCATCATCACCGGGCCGATTTCCTTCTCGACATTTTCGCGCAGCATGGTGCGGGCACGATGCAGCCGCGTCTTCACGGTCTCGGGCTTCACGCCGAGCAGATCGGCGGTCTCCTCGATATTCATGCCCTCCATGACGCGTGCAACGAAGACCATGCGAAAAACATCCGGCAACTCGTCGATGGCGCGTTCGACGACGCGCTGGATTTCACGTTGGGCCATGGTCCTTTCCGGATCGCCTGCGGGAGAAACGGGAAACTTGATGATCTGCGCCTCGAGCGCGGCTTCGCCCACCGCGCCGAGCTCGACATGCGGCTTGGCGCTGCGCACCCGGCCAAGCGCCTCGTTGATGGCGATGCGGGACAGCCAGGTCGACAGCCCGGACTCGCCCCTGAAACCGTCGAGATGGGTGAAGGCGCGGACATAAGTTTCCTGCACCACGTCCTCGGCTTCGCTGTCGTTGCGCAGGATGCCGCGCGCAAGGCGATAAAGCCGGCGATTGTTGGCCTGCATGATCTCGCGGAGCGCGGCCTCGTCCCGGCTCCGGGCACGGTCGATCAGCACAGCTTCCGATGTCCTGATACCGGCGGACAGGCCGGCTGCGGTCCGTTGCATGGCTGTCACCTGCTCGTTTCCGTTGCTCTCCGACATTGGATGCAAGCCGGGACAAGAAGTTCCCAACTTTCTGACTTACCCTCCCCTGGAGGGGGAGGGTATTAGCACCCTAATCCGTCTCGATCGGCAGCGCCGGGTCCCTCGCCCACTCGCCCATCGAGGCATCGTAGAGCGTCAGCTTGTCGTAGCCGAGCTGCGTCAGCATGAGCAGGTCGATCGTCGCCGAGATGCCGCCGCCGCAATAAAGGATCACGTTCTTGTCGCGCGTGACCCCTGCCGCGGCGAATTTGGCTTCGGCATCCGCAAGCGAGGTCAGGGTCTTGTCGGCATTCACGAGCGTTGCAGCCGACACGTTGACGCTGCCGGGTACGCGGCCCGGCCGGCCATAGCGGCTCGGCTCGAGGCCTTTATGAAATTGCGGCCCGAGTGCGTTGACGGTGACGGTGGAGCGATCGCCGATACGCGCCTTCACAACGTTCTTGTCGACGAAGAAGCCGGTGCGCGGCGCGGCCTTGAAGGTCGTCGCCGGATAGCCCTTCGGGGCGCCGGTCTCGACTGGCCGCCCCTCGTTCTTCCATTTGTCGAAACCGCCGTCGAGCACCCGCGCATCGACGCCGAGTGAACGCAGCATCCACCAGAACCGCGTCGACCACATCATGGTGCCGATGCTGTAGAGCACGATGGTCTTGGTTGAATCGAGCCCGTGGCGGCCGAAGGCGGCCTCTAACTGGGCCACGGCCGGCATCATGAAGAATTGCTGCGCGGAACCGTCGGAAAATTCGCCCTGCAGGTCGAGGAAATCCGCGCCCTGGATGTGGCCGGCCGCGAACGTCTTGTCGCCGGGGACGGCGCGATACGGCACATCGCTGCCGGGTGGGACCGGCTCGTTGTAGGTTGTGCAGTCGTAGAGGCGGAGGTTGGGGTCGCCGAGGATGGCGGCGAGTTGCTCGGTGGTGATGAGGGGTGTCGGTTGGGACATTGATTGCACTCCCATCCCTCCCCGACGTCGTCCCGGCGAAGGCCGGGACCCATAACCACAGGGAGACGTTTGGCGAAGACTAGCCGTTAATCCCTTCGCTGGTACTGCGACCGTCGATCACAGATAGATTTCGCGGTATGGGTCCCGGCCCCCGTGCGCAATTGCGCACTAGGCCGGGACGACACTGGATGTGTGGCACGTGCGTACCTCTCACCCACAATTCCCTACTGCTTCAACGTCTCCAGAAACCGCACCGGTTCGCCCTGCGACGGCGTCACCAGTTCGCCCTGCCACATCACGCGGCGGCCGCGGACGAAGGTGCCGACGGGCCAGCCCGTGACGCGGACACCGTCATACGGGGTCCAGCCGGCCTTGGACGCCACCCATTTGTTGGTGATGGTCTCACTGCGCTTGAGATCGACCACGGTGAAATCGGCGTCATAGCCGGCGGCGATGCGGCCCTTGCAGGCCATGTTGTAGAGCCGCGCCGGGCCGGCGCTGGTGAGATCGACAAACCTTGCCAGCGACAGTCGGCCGGCATTGACGTGATCGAGCATCAGCGGCACCAAAGTCTGCACGCCGGTCATACCGGAGGGCGAGGCCGGATAGGTCTTCTGCTTCTCTTCCAGCGTATGCGGCGCATGGTCGGAGCCGAGCACGTCGATGATGCCCTGCTCGATGCCGCGCCAGATGCCGGCGCGGTGATCGGCGCCGCGCACCGGCGGGTTCATCTGCGCCAGCGTGCCGAGCCGCTCGTAGCATTCGGGCGCGACCAGCGTGAGGTGATGCGGCGTCGCCTCGCAGGAGGCGACATCCTTGTGATCGCGCAAGAACTCGATCTCTTCCTTGGTCGAGATATGCAGCACGTGGATGCGCTTGCCGGTCTCGTGCGCGAGCTTGACAAGGCGCTGCGTCGCCATCAGCGCCGCGGTCTCGTCGCGCCACACCGGATGCGAGCGCGGATCGCCCTCGATGCGGAGCGACTTGCGGTCGTTCAGGCGGTACTCGTCCTCGGCATGGAACGCCGCGCGGCGGCGGATCACCTGGAAGATGCGGCGCAGGCTCTCGTCGTCCTCCACCAGCAGCGCGCCGGTCGAGGAGCCGATGAACACCTTCACGCCGGCACAGCCGGGCGCGCGCTCGAGCACCGGCAGATCCTGCACGTTCTCGCGGGTGCCGCCGATGAAGAAGGCGAAATCGCAATGCATGCGGTGGTGCGCGCGCTTCACCTTGTCGGTGAAAGTCGCCTCCGTCACCGTGAGCGGCGAAGTGTTCGGCATTTCGAACACGGCGGTGACACCACCCATCACGGCGCTGCGCGAGCCGGTCTCGAGATCTTCCTTCTGCTCCAGCCCGGGCTCGCGGAAATGCACCTGCGTATCCATCACGCCGGGCAGGATGTGCAGGCCCTTGCAGTCGATCACCTCGGCGGCGGAGCCCTGCGACAGCGGGCCCAGCTCGGCGATGCGACCGCCTGCGATGCCGATATCGCGAACAGCCTCGCCGTCCTGGTTGACGACGGTGCCGCCTTTGAGGATCACATCGAAACGCTGGGTCATGGCTGGAGGCCTCTCTCATCCCCAAGCGCAGGGCTCGAGGTCTTGTCGTTTATGCCTTGCGGGCTTACGTTCCGGAGCACCATGTCGCAAGAGATTTTCGCATGAAATCAGCGTTTCTTCCCGACCGGGGCGTGATCAAGGTCGCGGGCGAGGACGCACGCAACTTCCTCAACGGCCTCATCACGACCGATGTCGACAGGCTCAAGCCGGGCCTGGGCCGATTCGGCGCGCTGCTGACGCCGCAGGGCAAGATCATCGTGGATTTCCTGATCACGGAAGCCCCCGCCGGCCATGGCGGCGGGTTCCTGATCGACTGCCCGAAACCGCTCGCCGATGGGCTCGCCACCAAGCTGAAATTCTACAAGCTGCGCGCCAAGGTGACGGTGGATAACCTGTCCGACGATCTCGGCGTGCTCGCGGCCTGGGACGGACAGCCTGGCGCTCAGCCGGACCTCGCCTTTGCCGATCCGCGCAACGAAGCGCTCGGCACCCGCATCCTGATCCCCGAAGATCTCAAGCAGAAACTGTCCGACCTGATCGGCGCCGAGCTGGTCGATGCCGCCGATTACGAGGCGCATCGCATCGCACTCGGCGTGCCGCGCGGCGGGCTCGATTTCATGTACAGCGATGCGTTCCCGCACGAGACCAATATGGACCGCCTCGCCGGTGTCGATTTCGACAAGGGCTGCTATGTCGGCCAGGAGGTCGTCTCGCGCATGCAGCATCGCGGCACTGCCCGCACCCGCAGCGTGAAGGTGCTGCTCGAGGACTCCTCGCCCGAGGCCGGTGTCAGCATCATGGCAGGAGACAAATCCGTCGGCACCATGGGCTCGTCGGCGCAAGGCAAGGGCATTGCGCTCGTGCGCATCGACCGCGTTGCGGACGCGCTCGATGCCGGCCAGCCGCTTACCGCTGGCGGTCTCGCGTTGAAGCTGGCAGAACCCGACGTTGTTCGCATTCCCACCAAGCAGCCCATCGCATGAGCCGTGCTCCCCGCCTGCATCCCGACGGAAAGACCCGCTGCCCCTGGCCAGGTGAAGATCCGCTCTATGTCGCCTATCACGACACCGAATGGGGCGTGCCGGAATATGACGACCGCGCGCTCTATGAAAAGCTGATCCTCGACGGTTTTCAGGCCGGCCTGTCCTGGATCACGATCCTGCGCAAGCGCGACAATTTCCGTAAAGCGTTCGACGATTTCCAGCCGGAGAAGATCGCGCGCTACACCGACAAGAAGGTGCACGCGCTGATGAACGACGTCGGCATCGTGCGCAACCGCGCCAAGATCGACGGCGCAATCCTCAGCGCGAAGTCGTATCTCGACATCATGGAGAAAGGCCCGGGCTTCTCGAAGCTGCTCTGGGACTTCATGGACGGACGGCCCAAGGTCAACAATTTCAAGACCACCGCGAGCGTGCCGGCGTCGACGCCGCTGTCGACGCAGATTTCCAAGGAGCTATCCTCGCGCGGCTTCAAATTCGTCGGCCCGACCATCGTCTATGCCTTCATGGAAGCGACCGGCATGGTCAACGATCATCTCGTCGACTGCCACTGCCACGCAAGCTGCAGCAAGTTGCAGCGCAAGCCGCGCCTCAAGGCCAAATGACGGCCAGGAAGACCGCACGCGACGCGGAGTCCAGGGCCTGGCAGCGCATGCTGTCGGGTCGTCGGCTCGATCTGCTCGATCCCTCGCCGCTCGATATCGAGATCGCCGACATCGCGCATGGACTTGCGCGCGTCGCCCGCTGGAACGGGCAGACCACCGGCGCGCATATCTTCTCGGTCGCGCAGCACACGCTGCTGGTGGAGCTCGTGCTGCGGCACGAGATGCCGCGCGTCGACGAACGCATGCGGCTCGCAGCCCTGCTGCACGACGCGCCCGAATATGTGATCGGTGACATGATCTCACCGTTCAAGGCCGTGCTCGACGGCCATTACAAGGCCGTGGAGAAGCGTCTGCTCGGCGCCATCCACATCCGCTTCGGTCTGCCGCCGGTGCTGCCCGACGAGATCACGCTCGCCATCAAGGCCGCCGATCGCGGCGCGGCCTATCTGGAGGCGACCGAGCTCGCCGGCTTCGGCGAGAGCGAGGCCAAGCGCCTGTTCGGCAAGGACCCGGGCCTCTCCGACAGCGTCCGGCGCGACTATCTGACGCCCTGGACAGCGGCGCGGGCCGAGAAGCAGTTTCTGGAGCGGTTTGGCGCCGTGTTTGCGTAGGAGTCGTAGGGTGGGCAAAGGCGCTCTTGCGCCGTGCCCACGACTTCTCGCAATTGCGCAAAAAGTCGTGGGCACGCTTCGCTTTGCCCACCCTACGGCACCGGCTATAATCGGTGAAAAAGGTCCGCCATGATCCACGTCTGTTCGCTCGCCGCCCTTCCCGAAACCGTCCGCCGCACCGGGGCCAGCCATGTGCTGACCGTGATGGCCAATGTCGAGCAGGTGGTGCGGCCGGTGTCGGTGCTCCCTGCCAATCATCTCAAGGTGTCGATGGACGATATTACCGAGGAGTTGGATGGCTTTGTCGCACCCTCCGAGGCCCATATCGACCAGGTGCTGAATTTCGTGCGCGGCTGGGACCGCGGCGCGCCGCTGGTGGTGCATTGCTATGCGGGCATCAGCCGTTCCACGGCGAGCGCATTCGCTGCCGTCTGCGCGCTCAATCCCGATCGCGACGAAATCGAGATCGCGAAGAAGATCCGCGCGGCGTCCCCGATCGCCTCGCCGAACCGCCGTATCGTCGGTCTCGCCGATCGCGCGCTGGGGCGCAACGGCCGCATGCTGCGCGCGCTCGACGAGATGGGTCCGGGCGAGATGATGGTCGAGGGCCGCCCCTTCGTGATCGAGCTCGAATGACATCAGCGATCGTGATTGCATGAGCGAAAAGCTGACGCCGATCGAGATTGGCCTGACGGCCGCGATCGTCGCGATCGAAGACCACGAGCCGCTGGTGCTGACCGCGCGCGGCGGCGACGGCTTGACCGGATTGCCGTTCGGTCCGTTCGATGCGCCGAGCCATCGCACCTTCGAGATCGGCCTGCGCGCCTGGGTCGAGGAGCAGGCAGGCTTGCGGCTCGGCTATGTCGAGCAGCTCTACACCTTTGGCGACCGCGGCCGTCATGCGGAGGCCGCCGACACCGGCGCACATATGGTGTCGATCGGCTATCTGGCGCTGACGCGCGCCGCCGAGGGCGCCGCAAATGCGGCGAGCTTCGAGCCCTGGTACCGCTTCTTCCCCTGGGAAGATTGGCGCGAGGCGCCGCCCACGATCATCGCCCGCGACATCATCCCTGAGCTCAACAGATGGGCCGAGGAGGAGACGCCGGAGACCACACGCGCATTGCCGCGGAGAGATCGCGTCCGGTTCTATTTCGGCCTCGACGGTGCGGCCTGGGACGAGGAGCGCGTGCTCGACCGCTATGAACTCCTGTACGAGGCCGGCCTCGTCGAGGAGGCGCGGCGCGATGGCCGGCCTGCGGCATTGGCGCGCAAGGCGCTGCCCGCGCTCGGCACCTCCATGCGGTTCGACCACCGTCGGATCCTCGCCACGGGAATCGCACGGCTGCGCGCAAAGTTGAAGTATCGCCCTGTAGTGTTTGAACTTTTGCCCGCCGAGTTCACACTCACTGAGTTGCAGTACACGGTCGAGGCGATCTCCGGCCGCCATTTGCACAAGCAGAATTTCCGCCGTCTGGTCGAAACCGAGGCCCTGGTCGAACCGACCGGCGTGATGTCGACACAGACGGGCGGGAGACCGGCGGCGCTCTATCGCTTCCGCCGTGACGTGCTCCAGGAGCGACCCGCGCCGGGCTTGCGCGTACGCTCCCGGCGCTAGAGCATGATCCGGAAAGGCGCGAAGCGGTTTTCCGGCAAGACCCTGCTCAAAGACTAAGACTCAAGATACGATCGGCCCCTGCCCGCCGATTGCCAGGAGACTCCATGTTCGACGCTCCCTTCGACGTCTTTGCAGTGATGTTTGCGATCGTCGCGTTCCTGATCGCGCTGAAGGCGTCGAACCAGGTGACCGAGCTGCGCCGGCGGCTGGGCTCGCTGGAGGCCGCGCTGCAGGCGCAGCGACAGGTCCAGCCCCCGCCATTGATGCCGGTCCAGGAGCAGGCTGTTGCGCCCACGACGAGCGCGGCAGAGCCGCCGCCGCTTGCGCCCGAAGCCGAAGCCGAGGTGTCGCCACCGCCTCTCGTGACCGAGGACGTCTCACCGCCCCTGCCCGAAGCCAGCACCGCGGCCGATGCGCCGCCGCCTCTACCCACGCCGGCTCCTGCTTCGAGAGAACCGGGCTTCGAGGAACGACTCGGTACGCGCTGGGTGGTGTGGATCGGCGGCCTTGCGCTCGCGCTCGGCGGCTTCTTCATGGTGCGCTATTCGATCGAGGCCGGCCTGGTTGGCCCCGGCGTGCGCATCTTCCTCGGCGGCCTGTTCGCGCTCGCGCTGCTGGGCGCCGGGGAATGGACGCGACGCAAGGAGAGCATCTCCACCATCGCGGCACTGCCGATCGCCAACATCCCCGCGATCCTCACCGCGGCCGGGACCGCGGTCGCGTTCGCAACCGTCTACGCCGCCTACGCGCTCTATGATTTCCTGGTGCCTGCCACGGCCTTCGTGCTGCTCGGCCTCGTCGCGCTCGGGACGCTCGCAGCCGCGCTGCTGCATGGGCCGGCGCTCGCAGGCCTCGGCGTGGTCGGCGCGTTCGCGACGCCGGTGCTCGTCTCGAGCGGCAAGCCGGACTATTGGGCGCTGTACATCTATCTCGCCATCGTCACTGCCGCGAGCTTTGGCCTCGCCCGCATCCGGCTGTGGCGCTGGCTCGCCGTGACGACGATCGTCTTCGCCGTGCTCTGGGTCTTCCCGGGACTCGATACCGGTGAATTGCAGGTTGCGCCGCATGCCTTCCATGTGATCGCGGGCTTCGTGCTGGCCGCGCTGCTCGTCGTCTGCGGCTTCATGTTCGGCCCGACCATCGAGGACGGACAGATCGAGCCGGTGTCGTCGAGCGCACTCGGCGCCTATCTGTTCGGCGCGATGCTGATCGTGCTGTCGAGCGCGCATGCCGATCTCGCGCTGATTACCTATACGCTGCTCGTTGCGGCGACGCTGTTCGTCGCCTGGCGCGCGGAGGCCGCGGCCGGTGCGCTGGGCGCTGCGGCTGCGACCGTGCTCATCGTGTTCGCCGAATGGGCCGTGCGCGCCAATCCCGACATGCTGGTGCTGCCGGGCGGCCCGATGCCCGGCATCACGCCGACGGCCACCGACAGCGCGGTGACGCTGCATCTGATGATGGCCGCGATCTTCGCCGCCGGCTTCGGCATTGCGGGCTTCCTGGCGCAAGGGCGCTCGAATTCGGCGATCATTCCCGTGGTGTGGTCGGCGGCGGGTGTCGCCACGCCGATCGCGATCCTGGTCGCGCTCTACGCCCGCATCGCCCATCTCGACCGCTCGATCCCGTTCGCGATCCTCGCGGTGCTGCTCGCGGCGGCCTTTGGGTTCGCGACGGAAACGCTGACCCGCCGCGAGACCCGACCGGGCGTCGCGATCTCGACGGCGCTGTTTGCGACCGGCACGCTCGGCGCGCTGGCGCTGGCGCTGACCTTTGCGCTGGAGAAGGGCTGGCTCACCATCGCGCTGGCGCTGATGTCGCTCGGCACCGCCTGGATCGCGCTGCAGCGGCCGATTCCGTTCCTACGCTGGCTCGCCGCCATCTTCGCCAGCATCGTCACCGCGCGCATCCTCTATGATCCCCGCATCGTCGGCGATGCCGTCGGCACCGCGCCGATCTTCAACTGGCTGCTGTGGGGCTACGGCCTGCCCGCGGCCTCGTTCTGGGCGGCGAGCAGATTCCTCCGCCGACGCGCTGACGACGCGCCGCTGCGCATGGTGGAGGCGGCCGCGATCCTGTTCACCGCGCTGCTCGCCTTCATGGAGGTCCGCCATCTCGCAACCGGCGGCGACATGATCGCAGCGCCGTCACTGCTCGAAGCAGGCCTCCAGGTCTGCGTGTCACTGGCCATGGCGATCGGGCTGGAACGATTGCGGCTGCGCAGCCACAGCATCGTGCACAATATCGGCGCGCTTCTGCTCACCGCGATCGCCGGCTTCATCAGCGTGTTCGGCCTGCTGTTCCTCGAGAACCCGCTGATCTGGCACATCGATGTCGGCGGCGCCGTGTTCAATTTGCTGCTACTCTGCTACGCGCTGCCGGCGGTGCTGATGCTGCTGCTCGCCTATGCGGTGGTCGGTGCACGCGGCAAGATCTATGCGAATACGATTGCGGGCGCGGCGCTGGTGTTTGCGCTGTCGTACCTGACGCTGGAGATCCGCCGCTTCTATCACGGCCCGTTCCTTACCACCGGCGAGACCACGGGGGCGGAGCAATACACCTATTCGATCGGCTGGCTCGCCTTCGGCGTCGTGCTGCTCGGCATCGGCATAGCGCTCAACTCCGAGCGGGCGCGGCTGGCGTCGGCCGCTGTCATCGCGCTGACGATCCTGAAGGCCTTCGTGATCGACATGTCGACGCTGACCGGCGTCTACCGCGCGCTGTCGTTCATGTGCCTCGGCGTCGTGCTGGTGGCGATCGGCTGGCTCTACCAGCGCATCCTGTTCCGGCGGCAGGTCCCGCCGCCGGCTCCGCAGACGGGCAGTTGAGGATCAGGCCGCGCGGACCGATTCCAGGAACTGCGCGACCTCGACCTTGAGGCGGGTGCTGTCGGTCGCCAGCGACTTCGCCGCCGAGAGCACTTGCGTCGAGGCCGATCCGGTCTCGATCGCGCCGCGCTGCACGTCGGTGATGTTCATCGAGACTTCCTGCGTGCCGAGCGAGGCCTGCTGCACGTTGCGCGAGATCTCCTGCGTGGCGGCGCCCTGCTCCTCGACGGCGGCGGCGATCGCGGAGGACACTTCCGACAACCGCTCGATGGTGCCGCCGATTTCCTGGATCGCGTTGACCGATTCCTGCGTCGCGGCCTGGATGCCTGCGACCTGTGCGCCGATCTCGCCGGTCGCCTTCGCAGTCTGCTCGGCCAGCGCCTTGACCTCGGAGGCGACGACGGCGAAGCCGCGGCCGGCCTCGCCGGCGCGCGCCGCCTCGATGGTGGCGTTCAACGCCAGCAGATTGGTCTGGCCCGCGATGGTGTTGATGAGCTCGACGACGTCGCCGATACGGGAAGCCGCTTGCGACAGCTCGTTGACGCGCGCATTGGTCCGCGCCGCTTGGTCGACCGCTTCCGCGGCCATGCGCGCCGAATCCTGCACGCGGCGGCTGATCTCGGTGACGGAGGACGACAGCTCTTCCGATGCCGAGGCGACCGACTGTACGTTGGTCGAAGCTTCCTCGGAGGCGGCTGCGACCGCGGTCGAGAGCTCCTGACCGCGCTGGGCGGTGTTGGTCAACGTCGTTGCGGATGCCTCGAGCTCGGTCGAGGCCGAGGAGACGGTGCCGACGACTTCGCCGATCATGGCCTCGAACTTGCGGGTGATGGCATCGACGCGGCGGCCGCGTTCGATCTTGGCTTCGGCATCGCGCGCGGCCGCCTCGTCGGCGGCCTTCTTGGCGATCAGCGCTTCCTTGAAGATCTGGAGCGCATCCGCCATCGAGCCGATTTCGGTCTTCTCGCCGCGATGCGGCACGTCGGCCGAGAGGTCGCCCTCGCCGAGCGACTGCATCGGCTTGATGATCGAGGCAATGCCGCGCGACACGTCGCGCACGAGATAATAGGCAGCGCCGATCGCGATCGCGACCGAGGCGATGATGATGCCGACCAGCACGCGGAAGATCGTGGCGTAGCTGTCAGCCGCCTGCTGGGTCTCCAGTTCGGCCCCGCGGTTGTTGAGCTCGATGTCCTTCGTCAGCAGCGGATCGGCCGCCTGGGCCATCTTTGCGACCTTGGTCTGCAGCAGTTCGTTGGCGTCGGCCGGGAACTTGCCTGGGCTCTTGCGCGACAGCGCCATGACTTCCTGCACGCCATTGAGATATTCGCCCCAGGCCGTCGTCCATTGCCCGTAGATGGAGCGCTCCTCGGCAGATGTGATCAGCGGCTCGTAGGTCTTGCGGGTCTGCTCGATGCGTTCGCGCAGCGAGGCGAGGCGCTTCTCGGCCGCCTCCTTGCCCTCGGCCGTGTCCTGCATCAGGTGGAGGCGGAGCGCGACGCGGAGTTCGTTGACATCGGCACGGATCGAGCCGAGCGCGCGAACGCTCGGCAGCCAGCTCTGCGCGATCTCGACGGTGTGGGAGTTGATGCTCTGCATGGTGCCGATCGCCACGACGCCGACGCCCGCGAGCGAGAGCACGAGGACCGACAACACGGTCAGAAGCTTGAAGACGATCGACAACTTCGACATCACGACAAATCCCGATGATACCTGAACGCACAAATCACCCGCGCCGCGACCGTCGCGGCGGACGGTGGGCGGTGGTCATTCCAACAATGCTGGCTGGTTCTTATCCGGTAAGATTGCGCCCATAGTTGCAAACAGGCGTTAACAAGAGCCTAGGAGAACTACGGTTTTGCCGATTCTCGATACTTAACCCGGCTGCAACTATTTGTTGCGATCGCGCGAATATCCCGCAGCGCCACACCAGCACACCAATTCAACGCTGCATCGGTCCATGGCGACCTTCACCGTCATGCCGCGCGCACGGAATCGAGGAAGCGCGCGACTTCGCTCTTCAACCGATTGCTCTCCTGCGACAGCGATTGCGCCGCCGAATGCACCTGGGCGGACGCAGCTCCGGTCTCGCCCGCACCGCGCTGGACCTCGCCGATATTGGCCGACACGTTGGTGGTGCCCTGCGCGGCATGCTGAATGTTGCGGGAGATTTCCTGCGTGGCGGCGCCCTGCTCCTCGACGGCGGCGGCGATGGTCGAGGAGATTTCCGACATCCGCGCGATGGTGTCGCCGATCTCCCTGATCGCGCTGACCGAGTCCTCCGTCGCGTTCTGGATCGCGCCGATATGCTGGCCGATCTCGCCGGTTGCTTTCGCGGTCTGCTCGGCCAGCGCCTTCACCTCGCTCGCCACCACGGCAAACCCCCGGCCCGCCTCACCGGCGCGCGCGGCCTCGATCGTGGCGTTGAGCGCCAGCAGATTGGTCTGGCCGGCGATGGTGTTGATCAATTCGACGACATCGCCAATGCGCCCCGCCGCCTTGGTCAGCTCGCCGACGCGCGCATTGGTACGCTGCGCCTGCTCGACAGCGACGTCGGCGACGCGTGCCGATTCCTGAACCTGACGGCTGATCTCGGAGATCGACGACGTCATCTCCTCGCTCGCAGACGACACCGACTGCACATTCGCGGACGCTTCCTCCGAGGCCGACGCGACCGAAGTGGCGAGCCCGTTGGAGCGCTCGGCCGCGCGCGTCAGCGTATTGGAAGAGGCTTCGAGCTCGGTTGCCGCCGATGAGACGGTCTCGATGATCTCGCCAACCGCGCCTTCGAAATCATCGGCGAGGCGCTTCATGTCCGCCTTGCGCTGCGCACGCCGTCTTGTGTCGGCTTCCGCCTGCTCGGCGCGCAGCCGCTCGGCCTCCGTCATGTTGGTTCGGAACACCTCGACCGCACCGGCCATCTCGCCGATCTCGTCCTTGCGTCCGATGCCGGGTACCGCAATCGAGAGCTCGCCGCGCGCAAGCCGCGTCATCGCATCGACCATGCCGGACAACGCCTGCGAGATCGAGCGCCCGAGCAGGAAGCCGACCGCGGCGAGAACAACGACGGTGATGCCGAAGGCGATCATCATCCAGAACCGGACGGCGTCGCGGGTCGCGGCCTCGGCGGCATCGGCCTGCCTGTACATGGCATCGACCGTGGTCCGCACCTCGGCCATCCCCGGCTCGAGCTCGCGGAAGGTCTTCATCATGCTGGCATCCAGGGCCGCACTCTGTTGTGCAGTCTCGGCCCAGGTCGCGAACTCGGCCAGGTACTTCTGGAGCTTGGCCGTGATGTCGTTCATCGCCGCCGTGGGAACGGCGACGACCTCGATCGCCTTGGAGAATTCAACCGCGGCCTTCTTTACTTCGGCAATGTATTTTGGGTCGCGCCGCAGCATGAAATCCTTCTCGTGCCGGCGCATCATCAGCATCCAGCTCGTCGACCTGGGATCGTCGACCTCCTTCAGCTTCGCCTCGATGTCATGCACCGCGGCACGGAGCGAGCCGGACAGGCCGAGCGTCTCGTTCAGCCCGAGCCTGGTTTCGGCAGCGACGAGAGCGTTGAAATCCGCGGTGTAGCGCCTGAAGCCCTCCTGGGCCTGCCTGGTCCTGTCGGACAGGGCCCCCATGCCGCCTGCCGACATCAGCCGTTCGACCTCGTCGAAATCGCGGTTGATCGGGCCGATCAGTTCGGCATGCGCCTTGGCATAGCTCTCGTTGCGGCGTTGCTGAAAATTCTTCTCGTTGCGGCGGGCCTCCAGCATCTCGATGGAGAGCTGCTTGTTGAGGTCGGCGATCGCACGGGCGCGGTTGGCGACGTCGCGGGAGGCGTCCTGGGAGAGGCTGCCGATCTCGTAGATCGCGCCGAAGGCGACCAGTCCGACGAGGCCGAAGAGCCCGATCGCCATGACCTTGTGGGTCAGGCGGATGGAAAGACCGCTCATGAAGGTGCTCCAAAACGCTCAAGACGCAATACAGACGGGCGACTCAGCACCCGGAATATTGCGGGGATCATGCCTGCGTCGCTTTTCCGGAAGGTTAACCCTGCATCTCATTCGTCGCGGCGGCGCAACATGTGCGTGCGCAAACGCCGCGCGATCGCGCGGCGTTTGTAACTCGTGTCCATTGGGGGCGCGTCAGGCCGCGCGAACGGTGCCGAGAAACTTCCCGACCTCGACCTTGAGGCGGTTGCTGTCGCCAGATAGCGACTGTGCCGCCGACAGCACCTGCGAGGAGGCCGATCCGGTCTCGCTGGCCCCGCGTTGCACCTCGGTGATGTTGGACGACACCTGCTGGGTGCCCTGCGAGGCTTGCGCGACGTTGCGGGAAATTTCCTGCGTCGCCGCGCCCTGCTCTTCCACCGCGGCCGCAATCGCCGAGGATATCTCCGAGAGGCGTTCGATGGTGTCACTGATGTCCTTGATGGCGCCGACCGATTCCTGGGTGGCGGCCTGGATGCCGGAAATCTGCTGGCCGATTTCACCAGTCGCCTTTGCGGTCTGCTCGGCAAGGGCCTTGACCTCGGACGCGACCACGGCAAAGCCGCGGCCAGCTTCGCCGGCGCGCGCCGCTTCGATCGTGGCATTGAGCGCCAGCAGATTGGTCTGGCCGGCGATGGTGTTGATCAGCTCGACGACGTCGCCGATGCGCGTTGCCGCCTTGGACAGCTCGCCGACGCGATCGGTCGTGGTGCGGGCCTGACCGACCGCCTCGCTCGCCACGCGCGCCGATTCCTGAACCTGGCGGCTGATCTCGGTGATCGAAGACGACAGCTCCTCGGTCGCGGACGCGACCGACTGCACGTTGGTGGAAGCTTCCTCGGAGGCCGAGGCCACCACGGTCGCGAGCTGCTGCGCATGCTCGGCGGTCGACGTCAGCGTCGTCGCGGACGCCTCGAGCTCAGTCGAAGCCGAGCTCACGGTCTCGATCACCTCGCCGACCGCGCTCTCGAACTGGTCGGCCAGCTGCAGCATGTCCTGACGACGCTGCGCTGCTGCGCGGCTCTCCGCCTCCTTCTGCTCGGCTTCCATGCGGATCTTGGCGAGGCCGTTGTCGCGGAACACTTCCGCCGTCTTGGCAACCTCTCCAACCTCGTCCTTGCGATCGAGGCCGACGATCTGAACCTCATACTTGCCGCTGGCGAGGTCCTGCAGCACGCCGACGATCATGCGGATCGGCTTGGCGATGCCGTATTGGCCGATGACGAAGCCCAATACACCGCCGATGACGACACCGAGGCTTGCGAGGATGATCAGGAAACGCGACGTCGATTCGTACTGCTCGCGCGCCTCCTTGCTCTTCTCCTCGACGCGGGCGTTGAGGCGATCGGCGAGCTCACGGACCTTGCCCTGGAGATTTTCAGCGGCGGTCCTGCTCTTAAGGGCCGCGTCGCGCAGCTTGTCGGCGCTCTCGCTCAGCTTCGATGCTTTCTCTGCTTCGACTGCCGCAAGCGTTGCATCCATCTGGGTCTTGTAGGCCGAGAAGGCGTCGCGCACGCCCGGGAGCAGCGCCTTGGCTTTCTCGTCCGGGGTCTGGCTGACCTCGTCGAAGCGCTCCTGATACTGCTTGAGCTGCGCGTTGATCACCTCGCGCGCGGCGAGCCGGTTGTCATCACGGGGGTCGAGCGCGCTACGGAATTCCGCGCGATTGAGCGCGATGACGTTCTGGTTGGCGCGGGCCGCGAGCAAGGACCGCCGTGCGGAGGTCGACATCACATCGGCCTTTTCGCTGAGATCGCCGAGGGCAGAGACACCGATCCAGGCAATCGCGGCGCCGATCCCGCACAGCAGGACGACGATCCCGAGGATCTTGCTCAGGATGCGGAAGCGGCCGAGAAAATGCATGACTTGAATCCTTCGCGGAGATCACCGCGCAAGCGGCTGAATTTCCATGACCTTCACGCAAATTCTTTCCGGTTCCCTTAACCGTGTTCGCCGTAGAAACACGGGGGTTCGGTCGCGATGAATGCGGCAATCACTGCGCGAGAGTTGCGCAGGACGCAGAACTCCCGCCGGGGTTTGATCAGGCCGCCCGCACCGTCTCCAGGAATTTGCCCACTTCCAGCTTCAGGCGGTCGCTGTCGGTGGACAGCATCTGCGCGGCGGACAGCACCTGCGAGGACGCAGATCCGGTCTCGCTCGCGCCACGCTGCACGTCGGTGATGTTGGCTGAAACCTGATGCGTGCCGTGCGCGGCCTGCTGCACGTTGCGGGAAATCTCCTGTGTCGCCGCGCCCTGCTCTTCCACGGCGGCTGCGATGGTCGAGGAGATCTCGGACAGCTTTTCGATGGTGTCGCTGATGTCCTTGATGGCACCAACGGATTCCTGCGTTGCGGTCTGGATGCCGGAGATCTGCTGGCCGATCTCGCCGGTCGCCTTTGCCGTCTGCTCGGCGAGCGCCTTGACTTCGGAAGCGACCACGGCAAAGCCGCGGCCGGCTTCGCCGGCGCGCGCCGCCTCGATCGTGGCGTTGAGCGCCAGGAGGTTGGTCTGGCCCGCGATGGTGTTGATCAACTCGACGACGTCGCCGATACGCGTCGCCGCCCGCGACAGTTCGCTGACGCGCTCGGTCGTATTGCGGGCCTGGCCGACGGCCTCGCTCGCCACCCGCGCGGATTCCTGCACCTGACGGCTGATCTCGGTGATCGAGGACGATAGCTCCTCGGTCGCCGATGCCACCGACTGCACATTGGTGGAGGCTTCCTCCGAGGCTGCTGCGACGACGGTGGTGAGCTGTTGCGTGCGCTCTGCAGTCGAGGTCAGCGTCGTGGCGGAGGCTTCGAGCTCGGTCGAAGCCGACGACACCGTACCGACAATCTCGCCGACGGCGCCTTCGAAACTATCAGCGAGCCTGCGCATCTCCAGTTTGCGCTGCTCGGCCGCGATTTGATCCTGGCGCATCTTGGCTTCCGCTTCCTGGTGCGCCTTCTGCTCCGAGACGATCTTGAATTTCTCGACCGCGCCGGCGACCTCGCCAACCTCGTCCTTGCGGCCGAGTCCCGGCAGCACCACCGAGAAGTCGCCGCCGGCGAGCTTTTCCATCGCGACCGTCAGCGCGCGCATCGGACGTGCGATGCTGAAGACCGAGAAGATGCAGGCACCGATCAGGAGCAGCGCGACCAGCACGCCCGTGATGAAGGACGTCCGCGCGACGGAGGCGGCTTCCGTTTCTGCTTCCGCGCGGGTCTCGATGGCCCTCTGCTTGGCGAATGCCGTGATCTGGTCTGTCAGTGCAGATATCTCTTCGTTGATCGGCGCCAGGGTCTCCTTGCGGACCCGATCGACCTCGGCCACCAGCTTCGCGAGTTGCGCCGCCGCTTCGCCGTCCTTCTTGCCGTCGAGCGCGAGCTCCTGCTTGCGGATCGCCTCGATCTGCCGCTCGCCTTTCAGAAAGTCGCCGATTAGCACAGCGAGGCGATCGATGCGTTTGCGATTCTCCGGCGAGCGCGAGAGCTTGGCCATTTCGCCGGTGAATTTCTCAGCCGCCGCCTGCCGGTCGTTGAAATAGGTGGCCGCCTTTTGCATCTCCGCCGGCGAGGACGACATCATGATATCACGGATGCCGATCTGCATCCCGCGCACCGAGGCCTTCGCCTCAGCGGCATTCTGCGCAATCGCCTGCTGCCCCGTCGCGCCAACGTTGAGCTTCTGGACCTCGGCGTCTCCGCTCATCTGCAGATAGATCTGCAGCGCGACGAGGCCGATGGTCAACGCCGAGGTGATGGCGAGCTTGGTGCCAATCCGCAGGTTTTGAATGAACGTCATTGCAATATTCCCAGGGGTACACATGGCCGCGCCGAAGCGCGTAAACAGCCCGGGAAGGCTAACCGGCAGGTTGCTCATTAACGTTAAGCGCGGACGCTCGCGCGTGGGTAGAAATACTGGAAACACTGCTCAAGCTCACGGACTTGCACAGCTTTCACGTGCAGGGGATCACCGCCTCGCGGATTTGCAGGTGCCGTCCTCGTTAACGTCCGCCCTGCGGTTCGCAGCACATGGCCTCGCCCGCGAGGCTGATCCGGAACACCGGCTCCTTGTTCTCGTCGAGCAACTCCATGCTCCACTTCGCGTTCGGCTTCAGATTGCGCACGATGCTGCCGAGCAGATTGGAGCAGACCTCGGTCATCTCTTTCCAGGCGGCATCGCGATCCTCGAACTCGTACGGCTGATCGGCGGCGCCGGAATAGCGACCGGAGCTGATGCGGAAGAAATACAGCGACATTCTTTGAACCCTTGTTGAGGGCCGCCCCCCGGCCGTTGCGCAAGGCTGGGGCGCCAGTCGCTACCAAGGCATAAAAACCGCGAGCCGTATGATTACGGCGCCCGCGGTTTCGCGTGCGATGCATTCGTCAAAGGCAGGTAAATCGCGCGCGCAGTTTTGCGCCGGATGTCACTCGGTCGAACGGCGCAGCTCGAGCGGACCTTCGTTCTTCGGTTCGGATCTGGGCTCGGACTTCACTTCCGACTTCACCGGCTCGATTCGGCCGCTCTCGACCCGCGGAGTCTCGACGCGCGCGGCGACCTCGGTGCTTGATGTGTTGACCGAACCGGTCTGCTCCGGCGCACGCAACGAGCGCGGCCGTGCAACGGCGCGCGCCATCAGCATCTGGTTGCCGCCCTGGTGGTGGAAGTCGCAATAGGCAAAGCCCATGCCCGAGACCGAGCCGCGGAAGCTGCGGTCGTCGGTCTTTTCGAGGTTGAAACAAGGCTCGAACGGAATGCCCTTGATCGAGGCGCAAACGTTCTGGCCGCGGATCTGGAGCGTGTTGCCGGGCAGGCGGAGATGTTTCACGGGGCCTGAGCCCGAGAATTGTACCGCGCCGGCGGCGCCGAGATCGTCGAGGATGCGGCCCGCACCGCGGGTGCCGTCGAAACAGGTGAAGGCGAATACCTTGCCGGCCACGAAGCGGCGTGCCTCATCCGCATTCATACTGCCGGCCAGGGCGATGGCCGGCGCAAACGTCACGACTGCCGTGACAGCCCCCAACACAATACGCGCAAGCATGCTCAACTCCGAACCAAACCCCCGCAGCGGGCGATGCCTTATCTCTTTACCCGCTGCTTACCATACTAACCATGGCGACATTGAAGCAGCTTGGTTGGTAAAGTCTGAACGCCGTTAGACAATTTTTACCACGATGCGGCCGCGGACCTGGCCGGCGAGGATTTTCGCGCCCCATTCCGGAACTTCGGCGAGCGAAATTTCCGCAGTAATTTCAGATAGTTTCGACCGATCCAGGTCGGACGCCAGCCGCTGCCAGGCGGCTTTTCGCGGCTCGATCGGGCACATCACGGAATCGATGCCGAGAAGGCACACCCCGCGCAAAATGAAGGGTGCGACAGAAGACGGCAGGTCCATGCCGGCGGCGAGACCGCAGGCGGCGATGGCGCCACCATATTTCGTCATCGACAGCAGATTGGCGAGCGTGGTGGAGCCGACGCTATCGACGCCACCCGCCCAGCGCTCCTTGGCCAGGGGCTTTGCCGGCGCCGACAATTCGTTGCGGTCAATCACCTCGGCAGCGCCGAGGCTCTTGAGGTAGTCGGCCTCCGAGGCGCGACCAGTCGAGGCGATGACGTGGTAGCCGAGCTTGGACAGCACGGCGGTCGCGACCGAGCCGACGCCGCCGGCAGCACCCGTGACCACCACCGGGCCGCTCTTGGGCGAGACGCCGTGCTTCTCCAGCGCCAGCACTGAGAGCATCGCGGTGAAGCCGGCAGTGCCGATCGCCATGGCATCGCGCGCCGACAGGCCCTGCGGCAGAGCGACCAGCC
Source organism: Bradyrhizobium sp. CCGUVB14 (assembly GCF_024199935.1). Classification (NCBI taxonomy): domain Bacteria; kingdom Pseudomonadati; phylum Pseudomonadota; class Alphaproteobacteria; order Hyphomicrobiales; family Nitrobacteraceae; genus Bradyrhizobium; species Bradyrhizobium sp. CCGUVB14. Next base: position 2,843,045 of record NZ_JANADS010000001.1, on the reverse strand, counting down.
AGTCGCCCTTGACGCGCGCCTTCTCGGCATAGGCGCCGAGATGGGTCTCGCCCATGCCCCAGCCGGTGCAGACGACCTTGTCGCCCGCCTTCCACGCGGGATGCGATGAAGCTTCGACCGTGCCGGCGAAGTCGATGCCGGCGATCATCGGGAAGCGGCGCACCACCGGAGCCTTGCCAGTGAGCGCGAGGCCGTCCTTGTAGTTCAGCGTCGACCATTCGACGCGGACGGTGACGTCGCCATCCATCAGCTCGGCTTCGTCGAACTGGGTGAGCGCGGCGGTGGTGCCCTTGTCGGCCTTGTCGATCCTGATCGCCTTGAATGTGGCCACGGCTGAACTCCCTGACTTGTTTGACCGGGATGTTTAGCCGATCAGGCAGGCTGCGCAACCGCTCGTGCGACCGGCTTTTCCACGATCGGAAGATTGATCAGAGCCGAGAGCACGCCGAACAGGATCGAGAGCCACCAGATCGGCGTATAGGAACCGAACTTCTCGAACACGATGCCTCCTAACCAGACGCCAAGGAAGCCGCCGACCTGATGGCTGACGAAGGCAAAGCCATAGAGCGTGGCGAGCCAGCGCGTGCCGAACATCAGGGCCACCAGCGCCGAGGTCGGCGGCACCGTCGACAGCCAGGTCAGGCCCGAGACCGCACCGAACGCGATCGCCGAGAACGGCGTGATCGGGAACGAGATGAAGGCGAGCGTCGCGAGCGCACGGGTAATATAGATCGTCGAGAGGATGTAGCGCTTCGGCAAGCTATTCTGGAGATAGCCGACGCTGAGCGAGCCCATGATGTTGAACAGGCCGATCGCCGCGATCACCCAGCCGCCGGTTTGCGTCGAGATGCCGCGGTCGACCAGGAACGCCGGCAGATGCACGGTGATGAAGGCGAGCTGGAAACCACAGGTGAAGAAGCCGAGCACCAGCAGCACGTAGGAGCGATGGCCGAAGGCTTCGGCGAGCGCCTTGGTGATGGTCTGCTCATCCGCAGGTGCCGCATTGGCCGTGCTTGCGACCGGCGGCGTCGAGATCGCCAGCGCCAGCGGGATGATCAGCAGCATCAGGAAGCCGAACACGGTGAGCGCCTGCTGCCAGCCGAAATTGTCGATCAGCGCGACACCAATGGGCGCGAACAGGAACTGGCCGAGCGAGCCCGCCGCGGTGCCGGCACCGAGCGCAAGGCCGCGCTTCTCGGCAGGCAGCAACTTCGTGAACGCCGACAGCACCAGATTGAACGAGCAGCCGGCGAGACCGAAGCCGACCATCACGCCGGCGCCGATATTGAGCGACAACGGTGTCGACGAATAGCGCATCAGCAGCAGGCCGCCGGCATAGAGCAGCGCACCGACGCACATCACGCGGTACAGGCCGAAGCGATCGGCAACCGCGCCCGCGAATGGCTGGCCCAATCCCCACAGCAAATTCTGGAAGGCGATGGCGAGGCCGAACACGTCACGGCCCCATGCGAATTCGTGGCTCATCGGCTGCACGAAGAAGCCAAGCGCCGAGCGCGGGCCGAAGCCCAGCATGCCGATCGCACAGCCGCAGAGGATGATGACGGCCGGCGTGCGCCAGTTGGATGAACGAGAGGCCGGACCGAGTTCGCCCGCTTGTATAGACATGGTGCTCCTCCTCGGCCCTGGGCGGATCTGCAAATCGACAGCCGCATGTCAGCCGTTTAATGCAACTGCATGAAAACCCCAAGCCGAAAATGATTGCGTTCCACGAGGGGCTGACGCGGGAGCATTGCGTTTCATTGCAGCGCCGTCTGGCGGCAGGAGGACGACTTGACGGGAATGTGTGCGATGGGACCTAGCGGCGGTAGCGATGCCGTGTTATGTTTGATTTACTCAGATTGAGTATATGTAATCCCTGACGAAACCCACCGGCCCTCTCGGCCGGATTTCTCAGGCTCGATATATACTCATATTGAGCATATATAACTCGCACGGGAGGCTTCGATGCCGATCACTGGAATTTACGGCCCCGACGATCTTGCCACTCGGCCACAGGGCCAGGCCAACTCCGCCCCGCCGGCGCCGACGCGAACCGGCCCCGCGCTGCCGCGGCCCTCGCTGGAATGGACGAGCGAGATCGAACGCGCCACCGCCCCGATCTACGAGCGCGTCAGGCATGTGATCCCGCCGATCGAATGGCCGCTGATGGCGCCGACGATTCACGCGATCAATGAACTGAAGCGCGCGCGCAACGCGGTGATCCTCGCCCACAATTACCAGGCGCCGGAGATCTTTCATGGCGTCGCCGACATCGGCGGCGATTCGCTCCAGCTCGCCGTCGAGGCCACCAAGGTGAAGGCCGATGTCATCGTCCAATGCGGTGTGCACTTCATGGCCGAGACGTCGAAACTGCTCAATCCGGACAAGACCGTGCTGATCCCGGACTCCCGCGCCGGCTGCTCGCTCGCCGCCAGCATCACCGGCGCCGACGTTCGCCTGCTCCGCGAAAAGTTTCCCGGCGTGCCCGTGGTCGCCTACGTCAACACGTCGGCCGAGGTGAAGGCCGAGGTCGACATCTGCTGCACCTCGTCGAACGCGGTGCAGGTGGTGGAGAGCCTGAATGCGCCAAGCGTGATCTTCCTGCCCGACCGTTATCTCGCGACCTACGTCGCCTCGAAGACCGACGTCAAAATCATCGCCTGGAAGGGGGCCTGCGAGGTGCATGAGCGTTTTACGGGCGACGAACTGCGCGCCTTCCGCGACGCCGACCCCTCCGTGCAGATCATCGCGCATCCCGAGTGTCCACCTGATGTTTTGGCAGAGGCCGATTTCACCGGCTCGACCGCGCACATGATCAATTGGGTGCGCGAGCGGCGTCCGAAGCGGCTGGTGATGATCACGGAATGCTCGATGGCCGACAATGTCCGCGCCGAGTTGCCCGATGTGGAAATGCTGCGGCCCTGCAATCTCTGCCCGCACATGAAGCGCATCACGCTGTCCAACATCCTGGAGAGCCTGCTGACCCTCGGCGAGGAAGTCACAATCGATCCGGCGCTGGCGGAGCGCGCGCGGCGCTCGGTCGAGCGGATGATCAATCTGAAGAACTAGCAACACACACAGCTGTCGTCCCGGCGAAGGCCGGGACCCATAACCACAGGGAGATGTTTGACGAAGAACGACGTCAAACACCTCAGCAAAATAACTACCGCTGCGGAGTATGGGTCCCGGCCTTCGCCGGGACGACGGTGGAGAGCTTGGAGAAGATCATGACTACAAACAACATCCACAATCTCACCCGCTCCACCGACGACGTCGTCATCGTCGGCGGCGGTCTCGCCGGTCTGTTCTGCGCGCTCAAACTCGCGCCGCGGCCGGTGACGCTGATCTCGGCGGCGCCGCTCGGACAGGGGGCATCATCCGCATGGGCGCAGGGGGGCATCGCGGCCGCCGTCGCCGAGGGCGACAGTCCCGAAGCGCATGCGGCGGATACGATTGCGGTCGGCGGCGGCATCGTCGACGAAGCGGTCGCGCTCGGCATCGCGCGCGAGGCTGCACCGCGCATTCACGATCTGCTCGCCTATGGTGTGCCGTTCGACCGCGATCTCGAAGGCCGGCTCGCCGTGGGACGCGAAGCCGCGCATTCCGCGCGGCGGATCGTCCACGTCCGCGGCGACGGCGCGGGCGCCGCGATCATCGCGGCGCTGAGCGAGGCCGTGCGGCGAACGCCGTCGATCCGCCTGATCGAAGGCTTTGTCGCCGAAGCACTGCTTACCGAGGACGGCGCCGTCACCGGACTTCAGTTGCGCGAGGCCGGAAATTTCGCCGCCAAACCCGTGATGATCGCCTCGCGCGCGGTGGTGCTGGCGACCGGCGGTATCGGCCATCTCTATGCCGTCACCACCAATCCGACCGAAGCCAACGGATCGGGCCTTGCGATTGCCGCGCGCGCCGGCGCCGTGATCGCCGACCCGGAGTTCGTCCAGTTCCATCCGACCGCGATCATGGTCGGCCGCGATCCCGCGCCGCTTGCGACCGAGGCGCTGCGCGGTGAAGGCGCGACGCTGATCAACGGCCAGGGCGAGCGTTTCATGCTGGCGCAGCATCCGCTCGCCGAACTGGCGCCGCGCGACATCGTGGCCCGCGGTGTGTTCGCCGAGGTCGCGGCGGGACGCGGCGCGTTTCTCGATGCACGCCGAGCGCTGGGGGCGCGCTTCGCCGAAAAATTCCCGACCGTGCATGCAAGCTGCATCGCTGCCGGCATCGATCCGGCGACGCAGCCGATCCCGATCGCGCCGGCCGTGCACTATCACATGGGCGGCATCGCGGTGGACGCGCGCGGCCGCAGCTCGATCGACGGGCTCTGGGCCGGCGGAGAAGTATCGTCGACCGGTGCGCATGGCGCCAATCGACTTGCCTCGAATTCGCTGCTCGAGGCCGTGGTCTATGCTGCACGCATCGCCGACGATATCGCCGGCCACGCGATCCCCTCACCTGCCCGCCTGCCCGAGGCGCTGGTGACGCCGCGCGGCGCCGCGCCGGATGCTGCTGCCGTGAAGCGGCTGCGCGCGATGATGAGCGCGAATGTCGGCGTGATCCGCGAGCGCGACGGACTTGCGGACGCCGTACGCGGCTTTGCTGCGCTCGAGCCCACGGCCACGAGCATCGCCGTCCGCAACATGGCGATGGCGGCCCTGCTCGTGGCGGCCTCGGCCTGGAGCCGTCACGAGAGCCGCGGCGCGCATTTCCGCTCCGACCATCCTGCGGAGCTGCCCGCGCTGGCGCAGAGGACGATGACCACACTCACCGCCGTGCGCGAGATCGCGGACAGCCTCACCGCGCATTCAATGCCGCGCATCGCGCAATCCATGATCGCCTGACGGAGCCTCCCATGATCACCCCGAACTCGCTGCTCTATCCCGACGCCTTCCTCTCCCCGCTCGCCATCGACGAGGCCGTACATCGCGCGCTCGACGAGGACCTCGGCCGCGCCGGCGACGTCACCTCGCTCGCGACGATCCCGGAAGCGACCAAGGCGCAGGCCATCCTCGTCGCGCGGCAATCCGGCGTCATCGCCGGTCTGCCGCTCGCGCTGGCGACCCTGCAAAAGCTCTCGTCCGACCTCGAGGTGCGCGCGCATGTCCGCGACGCCGCGCGCATCGCCCGCGGGCAACCCGTGCTGACGATCTCCGGCCCGGCCCGCGCCATTCTCACCGCGGAACGGACCGCGCTGAATTTCGTCGGCCGTCTCTCGGGCGTGGCCACGCTGACCGCGGACTATGTCGCGCGCACCGAAGGCACAAGGATGCGGATCTGCTGCACCCGAAAGACCACGCCGGGGTTGCGCGCGCTGGAGAAATACGCGGTGCGGTGCGGTGGCGGCTTCAACCACCGCTTCGGTCTCGACGATGCGATCCTGATCAAGGACAACCACATCGCCGTCGCCGGCGGCATCCGTCCCGTGCTGGAGCGTGCCCGCGCGCATGTCGGCCATCTCGTCAAGATCGAGATCGAGGTGGATACGCTCGCGCAGCTCCGCGAGGTGCTCAACACCGGCCTCGCCGAGGCGGTGCTGCTCGACAACATGGACATCGCGACGCTGCGCGAGGCGGTGCGGATCAGCGAGGGCCGCGTCGCGCTGGAAGCATCGGGCGGCGTCACATTGGACTCGATCGCGGCAATCGCGGCGACCGGCGTCGACTACGCCTCATCCGGCGCGCTGACGCATTCGGCGCCGAATTTCGATTGCGCGCTGGATATCGAGATGTGAGGTAGTCTCTCCGGCATGGCCGGGCTCGTCCCGGCCATCCACGCCTTGCCACACGGCACGAAGAACGTGGATGCCCGGGACAAGCCCCGGGCATGACGATCTTCTTCCGAGCGCCTACCGCCGCTCGGTCACGCCCATCTCGGCGGAGCTCTTGGCTTCCTGCACGAGCTCGGCCGAGAGTGCGGCGGTCTGCGCCGGCGTGCCCCAGCTCGGCTCTTCGCTGCCGTCGCCCCAGTTGCGCGGCCGATAGAAGGTGTGCACGCCGGTCTTGTACATCTTCTTCATCTCGGCGACCCAGGACGGACGCACCCAATAGGCGTGGTAGTGTGTCGACTTGCCGACCTCGGGCAGCCAGATCTGGCCGTCGAGCATCGCCTTCGAAATCCTCTTGGCGCGCTCCCACATCTCGGGCTCGCGGATCACGTCGGGATTGTTGTCGCAGGCAAAGGTGAACTGGCAGGCGAAGTGGCGGTACTTGTTCTGATAGACCACGCCGCACACGGTGTCCGGATATTTGCCGGAGAACACGCGGTTCATCACCACTTGCGCGACCGCGATCTGGCCACGCACGGCCTCGCCGCGAGACTCGAAATAGACCGCTTCGGCAAGGCACTTTTCAGACTTCGCGCGCGACTTCTCGTCCAGTGCCAGCCGCTCGGCCGGCGATTTGGCGCGCTGGTTGTCGGCGTTGACTTCGCCCTTCGGGGCGACACTCTCGCCACTCTCGGCAATGCCCGCAAGGTCCTCGGTCGGCGGCGACAGCGAAGCCAGCTTCATGTCGGGGTCGGGCATCACGATCAGCGGCTCGGCGCCGGGCTGCCAGCTCTCGATGCTCTCGACATTGCCGCCGAGCGAGGAACTGCCGAAGAACAGGTTCGAGGTCTTGACGCTGAAGGGATCGCGCGGCGGGGCGATGACCGTCGCCTGCTTGAGCGCATTGAGGGGCTGCGCCGCAAAAGACAGCGCGTTGTCGTCGGCCTTCGGCGGATTGGCATATTGCGGCAGTGGCGGCGCGCGCATCGCCTCCTGAAGCTCGGGATCGAGCGCCGCGGCGGACTCCGGCGACATCGCCTGCGGTTGCGCCACCGGCAACGCAGCGGTCTTGGCGCCGAACACGGAGCTGTTCGAGGTCGCGGGATCCTGCTGCGGCGGCGCGGCGGCCGGTGCTGCCGTCTCGGGCGCGGGCGTCACGGTGGCGAGACGGTCGCCCTTCAGCGCGCGATCGACCTTGGGGAAATCGGAGGCCTGGTAACGCGTCGGTGCCTGGAGCACCGGATTGCGCGTAACGGTGCCGGTGACGTCGCGGCCATCGAGGCTCGCGAGGCGAACCATCGCGCTCTGCGGCACTGAAGTCCCGATCGGGCGTGAAAAGCTGTAAGTGGCAAGCTGAATGGACGAGGCTGCAGAGAACACCTGCTTCTGCCAACGCTCGGCGACGCCGGGCTGACGCGCCAGCAACGAGCCAATGTCCTGATAGCCGGTCTCTCTCGGCATCAATGCGAAGATGCAGAGACCGATTCCGAAGGATGCGAACCGCGCACCCTTCGGATGGTTACGCAACACAAACATCGATACGCTCACGCTACGCTTACACTAGAAGGATCGAGCCGCAGTACGTCCGTGCAATTCGATCTTTATCGTGAGTATCTAATTTAGGTTGCCGGGGCGTTAATCGTCGTTGCGCATGAAGCACACTCAAGCAATGTCAGGTGTTTTCACGGCGCGATGCTACGCATTGGTAAATGCGGGCTCACTTGAAACGGTAAACATCTGGTCAACGCGAATGGTGAAGGAACTCTTGCCGGCGCGTATCATTACGGGACGCGCGAGGTTCCCATCATCCGTCATTGCGAGGAGCGAAGCGACGAAGCAATCCAGAGTCCTTCCGCGGAGGCAGCCTGGATTGCTTCGCTACGCTCGCAATGACGGGTGGAGAGAGGTGACCAAAACAAAAGAGGCGGGGTTCGGCCCCGCCTCTTTCGCATCTCGTATGTCTCTTCGTCTTACGCCTGGCTCGCGACGACCTTGCCGAGCGCTGCCTGAGCGGCAGCAAGCCGCGCGATCGGCACGCGATACGGCGAGCACGAGACGTAGTCGAGGCCGACATTGTGGCAGAACGCAACGGAGGCCGGGTCGCCGCCGTGCTCGCCGCAGATGCCCATCTTGAGCTTCGGGCGCGCCTTGCGGCCGCGCGCGACGCCGATCTTGACGAGCTCGCCGACGCCTTCCTGGTCGAGCGAGATGAAGGGATCGATCGAGAGGATGCCCTTGGTCACGTAGGGACCGAGGAAGCTCGCGGCGTCGTCGCGGCTGATGCCGTAGGTCGTCTGCGTCAGGTCGTTGGTGCCGAACGAGAAGAACTCGGCGCTCTCGGCGATCTGTTCCGCGAGCAGGCAGGCGCGCGGCAGCTCGATCATGGTGCCGACCTGATAGGCGAGTTTTGTATTGGTATCGCGCATCACGGCCTTCGCCGTGGCATCGATCCGCGCCTTGACGAGGTCGAGCTCGGCCTTGGTCGCGATCAGCGGCACCATCACCTCAAGGCCGACGGCCTTGCCGGTGCGCTTCTCGGCTTCGACCGCAGCCTCGAAGATCGCGCGTGCCTGCATCTCGGCGATCTCAGGATAGGCGATCGCGATGCGGCAGCCGCGGAAGCCGAGCATCGGATTGAACTCCGACAGCTCGCGCGCGCGGTCGGCGAGACGCCGCGGATCGGTGTTCATGGCGCGCGCCACTTCCTCGACCTCGGCATGGGTGTGCGGCAGGAACTCGTGCAGCGGCGGGTCGAGCAGACGGATCGTGACGGGCAGGCCCTTCATGATCTCGAACAGCTCGACGAAGTCGGCGCGCTGCATCGGCAACAGCTTGGCAAGCGCGGCACGGCGCGACTGCTCGTCCTCGGAGAGGATCATCTCGCGCACCGTGCGGATGCGCGTCTCCTCGAAGAACATGTGCTCGGTGCGGCAGAGGCCGATGCCTTCCGCGCCGAACTTGATCGCGGTGCGGGCGTCGTCCGGCGTATCGCCGTTGACGCGGACGCCGATCTTGCGGACCTGGTCGGCCCAGTTCATCAGCGTACCGAACTCGCCGGAAAGCTCCGGCTCGATCATCGGCATGCGGCCGGCCAGCACCTGGCCGAGCGAGCCGTCGATGGTGATGACATCACCGGCCTTGAAGGTGCGCGATCCGATGCTCATCGTGCCGCGGCCGTAGTCGACGCGGATAGTGCCGCAGCCGGAGACGCAGGGCTTGCCCATGCCGCGGGCGACCACGGCGGCGTGCGACGTCATGCCGCCGCGGGTGGTCAGGATGCCTTCGGCGGCGTGCATGCCGTGGATGTCTTCGGGGCTGGTCTCGATGCGGACCAGGATGACCTTGCGTCCGTCACCCTGGAGCTTGGCCGCCTCGTCCGAGGAGAACACGATCTCGCCGGAGGCCGCTCCTGGCGACGCCGGCAGGCCGGTCGCGATCACATCGCGCTTGGCGTTGGGATCGATGGTCGGATGCAGCAGCTGGTCGAGCGAGGCGGGGTCGATCCGCATCACCGCTTCCTTCTTGGTGATCAGGCCCTCATTGGCGAGCTCGACCGCGATGCGCAGCGCCGCCTTGGCCGTGCGCTTGCCGCCGCGGGTCTGCAGCATCCACAGCTTGCCCTGCTCGACCGTGAACTCCATGTCCTGCATGTCGCGGTAGTGCTTCTCGAGCAGCGTGTAGATCCGCGTCAGCTCCTTGAAGGCCTCCGGCATCGCCGCTTCCATCGACGCCTTGTCGGAGCCCGATTCCTTGCGCGCTTCCTCGGTGATGTCCTGCGGCGTGCGGATGCCCGCCACCACGTCCTCGCCCTGCGCGTTGATCAGGAACTCGCCGTAGAGCTTGCTCTCGCCGGTCGAGGGGTTGCGGGTGAACGCAACGCCGGTCGCCGAGGTCTCGCCCATGTTGCCGAACACCATGGCCTGCACGTTGACCGCGGTGCCCCAGGATTCCGGAATGTCGTGCAGCTTGCGGTAGGTCACCGCGCGCGCATTCATCCAGGATGAAAACACCGCGCCGACCGCACCCCAGAGCTGGTCATGCGGATCCTGCGGGAAGTCCTTGCCGGTCTCGCGCGCGACCGCGTCCTTGTACTTGCCGACCAGACCGACCCAGTCCTCGGCGGTGAGGTCGGTGTCGAGCGTGTAGCCCTGGCTGTCCTTGAAGGTGTCGAGGATTTCCTCGAAGTGATGATGCTCGAAGCCGAGCACCACGTCGGAATACATGGTGATGAAGCGGCGATAGCTGTCATAGGCGAAGCGACGGTCGCCCGAGAGCTCCGACAGCGCTTCCACGGTCTCGTCGTTGAGGCCGAGATTGAGCACGGTGTCCATCATGCCCGGCATCGAGGCGCGCGCGCCGGAGCGCACGGAGACGAGCAGCGGGTTCTTGGTGTCGCCGAACACCTTGCCGGTCAACTTGCCGACATGGTCCAGCGCCTTCTCAACCTGCGACTGCAGTTCCTTCGGATAGGATTTGTCGTGGGCGTAGAAATAGGTGCAGACCGAGGTCGGGATGGTGAAGCCCGGAGGCACCGGCAGGCCGAGATTGGCCATCTCGGCGAGGTTGGCGCCCTTGCCGCCGAGGAGGTCGCGCATCTCCGTGCGGCCCTCGGCCTTGCCGTCGCCGAACGTGTAGACCCACTTGCCGGCCTTGATCGCGGCCGGAGCCGCCTTGGCGGGCGCAGCCTTCGCAGTGACCTTGGCGGCAACCTTCGGCGTGACCTGCTTGGTCGCAGCCTTCGCGGCCGGCTTGGCCGCGGGTTTCGCGGCAGGCTTGGCAGCGGCCTTGGCGACCGGCTTCGGGGCGCTCTTCACAGCGCTCTTGGGAAGCGCCTTGCGGGCCGCCGGCGCAGCCTTCGCTTTGGACGAGGGCTTTGATTTCGCTGCAGTTTTATTAGGCTTCGAGGCGGCTTTGGCCATAGCTTGCACACAACCTGCGAGAGGAATGGGAAATCGCGCGCCTTACACCACTTTGGGCAGGCCCGCGCAAGTCGAAGAGTTCCGGAAAATGAAGGCCTAGAGATGGAGCCACTTCAACAAACCGAGCCCAATCGCCCCGTTGACGATGAGAAAAATCGCCACGATCAGGTTCAGCAGACGGGGCATGATCAGGATGAGCACACCCGCGAGCAATGACAGGATCGGCGAGATGTGGGCGACGGTGATGTGCATGAATTGTCTTTCCGAGCGTTAAGGCGAATCGCGGGCGGATCATACCGGACCCGGTTCCGCGGGTAGAGACGCGCGAGGCCGCAACGGGTTCCCCGCTTCGCGAAAACTGCCCGAAATTGCCGCGTATGCGGCGGGCCTTTTCCGGAACATCACGCGCGCCGCAGCATTGGCAACCGGTCGCGCCACTGGCGCCGGCTGAAATCAATTCGAAGGAGTTGTCCATGCGGAACAGGATTCTCGCCCTCGCAGCGCTTGGCATCGCGCTCGGCGCGCCGATCGCGGCGCAGGCGCAAACCGGGATCACGGTGGGACGTGCGCCTGTCGTGGTCGATAGCGGCCCGACCATCGCGGTGGAACAGCGGCCGGCTTTCCGTGACTATGTCATCGAGCAACGTGTGCCAGCCTTCAGCATTCCGGATCGTGTGATCGTCGGCGGCACGTTACCCGAAACCGGCATCACCTATTATGACGTGCCGCAACGGTTCGGCGCGACGACCTATCGCTACACCGTCGTGAACGGCGAGACGGTGCTGGTCGAGCCGCGCTCGCGCCGCATCGTCGAGGTGATGGACTAGCGATCAACTAGGTGTCCGGCGCGTCATATCAATCAGGCTGGCGCGAGCAGTGCAAACGGACATCAGGCCCCGCCCGGTCTTCCCCCCGCCGGGTGGGGCTTTTTTGTTTTCTCGTGTCCCGGGCAAGCGAAGCGCGACCCGGGACCCAGAAGCTACGAGCACGCGGCGGCATGGGCCCCGGCTCTGCAGCGCACCGCTAAAGAAGCGCTGCGCTGCGTCCGGGGCACGAGCCCCTCAATCCTGGATCTTCGAGAAATCCGCGACCGCACGCGTGGCGCTGCGGATTTCGTTGAGCAGCTTCAGGCGGTTCTCGCGCACCTTGGCATCGTCGTCGTTGACGCGAACCTTTTCGAAGAACGCATCGACCGGCGGTCGCAGCTTGGCCATCGCGCTCATCGCGGCAGCGAAGTCCTCCTTGGCCACAGCAGCGCCTGCTTCGGCCTTCACGTCGCCGATCGCCTTCGCCAGCGCCTTCTCCTCATCGAGGCCATAGAGCGCGGCATCAGGAGCGCCGTCGAACGTGCGCTTGTCCTTTTTCTCCTCGATCGAGAGGATGTTGCTGGCGCGCTTGGTGCCGGCGAGCAGATTCTTGCCGTCGTCGCTCTCGAGGAATTTTCCGAGGGCCTCGACACGGCGGACGATCATCAGCAAATCGTCCTGGCCGCCAAGCGCGAACACGGCATCGACGAGATCGTGACGCGCGCCCTGCTCGCGGAGCTGGACTTTCAGGCGATCGGCGAAGAAGGCGAGCAGATCGTTCGGGAGCTTCTGCGCATCCGCAGGCCTCACCGATAGGCCAGCGAGCGCGGACGCAGCCACCTTCATCAGCGAGAGCCGAAGTGCGTTCTCGGCAATCAGCCTGATCACGCCCAGCGCCGCGCGACGCAGCGCATACGGGTCCTTCGATCCCGTCGGCTTCTCGTCGATCGCCCAGAACCCAGCGAGCGTGTCGATCTTGTCGGCGAGCGCGACCGCGACGCTGACCGGATCGGTCGGCACGCGATCGGCCGGACCTTGCGGCTTGTAGTGCTCCTCGCAGGCGGCAGCGACGGACGCGTCCTCGCCCTGCGCCAGCGCGTAGTACTTGCCCATCAGGCCCTGCACCTCGGGGAACTCACCGACGACTTCGGTCAGCAAATCCGCCTTTGCCAGATGCGCAGCACGCGTCGCCTTGGCGACATCGGCGCCAACCAGCGGCGCGATCTCCGCGGCGAGGCGCTCGATGCGCTTGATGCGCGCTCCTTGCGTCCCGAGCTTCTCGTGGAACACGATCTGGTCGAACTTCGGCAGACGGTCCTCGAGCCTGGTCTTCAGATCGGTCTCGTAGAAGAATTTCGCATCCGACAGGCGCGGACGGATGACGCGCTCGTTGCCTGATACGATGACTTGGCCGCCGTCGGTCGCCTCGATGTTGGCGGTGAGGACGAACTTGTTGGTCAGCTTCCCGGTCTTGGGATCCTTGACCACAAAGCACTTCTGGTTGTTACGGATCGTGGCGCGGATCACCTCGTCGGGGATCGCCAGATATTCCGCCTCGAACGATCCCATCATGACGACGGGCCATTCGACGAGGCCCGAGACCTCGTCCAGCAACACCTGATCCTCGACCAGCTCAAAACCTTGCGCGAAGGTCAGCTCCTTGGCGTCCTCGAATATGATGTCCTTGCGCGCCTGCGGATCGAGGATGACCTTTGCAGCCTTCAGCTTCGCTTCGTAGTCCTCGAAGCGGCGCACGTTGATCGCGCTCGGTGCCATGAAGCGATGGCCATACGTGGTCTGACCGGTCTCGATGCCATCCACCGAAAATTTCACCACATCGGGCTCTTCCGTCTCGGGCCCGAAGGTCGCGGTGATCGCGTGCAGCGGACGCACCCAGCTCAGCGAGCCGGGCTTGCCCGAGCGCGCGCCCCAGCGCATCGATTTCGGCCAGGGGAAGGTGCGGATGATGACGGGCAGGATTTCCGCGAGCACGTCGATGGCGTCGCGGCCGGCCTTCTCGATCAGCGCGATGTAGAAGTCGCCCTTCGGGTCGCGCTGGATCTTGGCCTCATCCAGCGACTTCAAGCCGGTCGCCTTCAGAAAGCCCTGCACGGCCGCATCGGGGCCGCCGACCTTCGGTCCGCGGCGTTCGGTCTTGAGGTCAGGCTGGCGCGCGGGGATGCCGTGCACGGTGAGCGCGAGGCGGCGCGGCGTCGCGAAGGCTTTCGCGCCCTCGTAGACGAGGCCTTCGGCGACGAGCTTGTCGGTGACCAGGCGGCGCAGATCGTCGGCCGCCTTGGCCTGCATGCGCGCGGGAATCTCTTCCGAGAACAGTTCAAGCAAAAGATCGGGCATCAGGCCGCTCCGCCCGCTTCAGTGTGGATCCAGGCCTCGCCGCAGGCTTTTGCCAATTCGCGTACGCGCAGAATGTAGCTCTGCCGCTCCGTCACCGAGATCACGCCGCGTGCGTCCAATAGGTTGAAGACGTGACTCGCCTTGATGCACTGGTCATAGGCCGGCAGCGACATCAGGTGTGCTTCGCGCTTGCCGTCCTTCCAGCCAGCGTCGAGATACTTTCTGCAAGCGGCCTCAGCCATCTTGAACTGCTCGAACAGCATCGCGGTGTCGGCGACTTCGAAATTGTGCTTCGAATATTCCCGCTCGGCCTGGAGGAAGACGTCGCCATAGGTGACCTTCGCGTCGCCCTCGCGGCCGTTGAAGTTGAGGTCATAGACGCGGTCGACGCCCTGCACATACATCGCAAGCCGCTCGAGCCCGTAGGTGAGCTCGCCCGCGACCGGTGCGCATTCAAAACCCGCGACCTGCTGGAAATAGGTGAACTGGCTGACTTCCATGCCGTCGCACCAGCATTCCCAGCCGAGGCCCCAGGCGCCCAGCGTCGGGCTCTCCCAGTCGTCCTCGACGAAGCGGATGTCGTGCACGGCGGAATCGATACCGATCGCGGCGAGCGACTTCAGGTACAGTTCCTGAAGGTTCGGCGGCGACGGCTTCATGATCACCTGGAACTGGTAGTAGTGCTGCATCCGGTTCGGGTTCTCGCCGTAACGGCCGTCCTTGGGCCGGCGCGACGGCTGCACATAGGCGGCGTTCCAGGGTTTTGGCCCGAGCGCTCGCAACGTGGTGGCCGGATGGAAGGTACCCGCGCCCATCTCCATGTCGTAGGGCTGCAAAATCACGCAGCCCTGCTCGGCCCAGAACCGCTGGAGCGCGAGGATAAAGCCCTGGAACGAGCGTTCCGGGCGCATATGGGCGGGCAATGAGGCGTCCATCGTCAGATCAGGCTCTCGCGGGGGGTTTTGAATCGCGCGGGACCGTATCGACGGCGGGGGTGGGAATCAAGGCAAAGGGGCGGATTCGGGCTTAACGGATGCCCTAGGGCGGTCTCGTAGGGTGGGCAAAGGCGCACTCGCGCCGTGCCCACCGTCTTTCGATGAATTCGGATGCTGCTGGTGGGCACGCTTCGCTTTGCCCACCCTACGGCAGCGGTTCGTGAGGCGACTAGCCGGGCCGGTAGGCTCCGGTCACGGGGTCACGCTTCAATGTCTGGATATTCCCAATATGGGCGGCCTCGGCGACGCGCGAGAGGCGCATCTCCTCCAGCTCCTGGTTGATCCGGAGTGCGGTCTTGTAGGCCCAGCGGACCACGGCAAGCCCACCCAGGACGCCCGCAAATGCAACGAACGGCGGCATCGGTCGATCCTTGTTCAATGCTCAGCCCCCACACGCATATTCGCGCACTCCGGGCTGCGCCGCAATTGGCTCAGTCCGGACCAAATGGCGCGGGAGCGCCTCCGCCTAGAACCCGAATTTCGCCCAAATCGCCCGCGTCTCGACCGCCGAGATCAGTTCGTCCGGCAGACCGGCCATTGATTCCATGGCCGAAAGCTGGCCCGCGCCGGGCGATTTCCGCCCCAACAGACCGGACAGCAGACCGGTCGGCTGCGCGATCACAGGGGTGAGAACCTTGTCGCCATAGCGGGCACGAAGAGTTGAGCGGATATCGCCGATGCCATCGGCCAAGCCGAGCGCGATCGACGTCTCACCGGCCCAGTACTCGCCGGTGAACAGGGTGTCGTCCGCGCCCTTCAGCCGCGCGCCGCGGCTTTCCTTCACCAGCGCGATGAAGATCTGGTGGATCTCGCGCTGAAGCGCCTTGAGCTTGGCGACGTCGTCGGGGTTTTCGGGCAGGAACGGATCGAGCATCGCCTTGTGGGCGCCGGCCGTGTAGAGCCGGCGCTCGATGCCGAGCCGCTTGATCGCCTCCTGAAAACCGAAGCTGCCGCCGACCACGCCGATCGAACCGAGGATCGAGGACGGGTCGCAGAAGATCTCGTCGCCGGCGCAGGCGATCATGTAGCCGCCGGAGGCTGCGACGTCCTCGACGAACACCAGCACCGGCAGCTTCTTCTCCGCCGCGAGCTGCTTGATGCGCAGATAGATCTGGCGCGACTGCACCGGCGAGCCGCCGGGCGAATTGATCACCAGCGCCACCGCCTTGGCGTTGCGGACCGAAAAGGCCCGCTCCAGCACCCGGGCGACGCCCGCGAGCGACATGCCCGGGCGCAGCGGGGTCACCGCGCCGATCACGCCGGACAGCCGCACCACCGGCACCACAGCCGTTCCCGGGCGGAAGCGCGCCGGCAGATATTGCATGAGCTTGTCGGCCCAGCCGGAATTTTTGCGATCGTTCAATTGTTCGGCCATGCCGTTACCTCTGATTAACCAATTCTTATCACGCGACTGTCATTGAAAGTGCCTGGAACGTGTTTTGCAGAATCCCCGTTGGGAAGCTGCAATAAGGCAGCGGAGGAAGCGACATGAAGATCTATCTGCTGTTGATGCTGATCGGCGCGCTTTTCACGGCGATCCGCGTTACGTCCCAGCCGGAACAGCAGTCGGAATCGCTTCCGCAGTAAGCCGTCACGGCTCCGCCAGCGGCAAGACCGCTCTCCCTTCCAGAATATTCCTCACCTCTTTTTTAGGCACGCGTGACTCATCATTGAGCATGAGGCCTGGCAGCAATCGCAGCGGCGCCCGGCCCCCCTTGACGGCGCGCACCAGCACACGGATCGCAGGCCTTCCCGCTTCGCCATGAACTGGCAGGATCGACACGCTGCCGAAGCCGCGTGACAGCGCTGCCAAAACCTCCGCGACACCATCCGCACGCCAGATCAAGGTCAGCACGCCGTTCGATCGCAGCAGGCGCCGCGCGGCATGCACCCAGGCCTGCAGCGTCTCCTCGGTCGCGACATGCGCGGTGTGACGCGCCTGGTCCGGCGAGCCACGGTGCCGCGTGGCATCGTTGAAGGGCGGGTTCATCAGCACGCAGTCGGCGCTGTCGGGCATGAGCCCATGTGCCGCAAACGCCTGCGCATCCGCCGTGACGTCGAGCACAATCACCGCCGCGGCAATCGCATTCGCGGCCGCATTGGTGCGCGCGAGCCCGGCCAGTTCCGGATCGATCTCGACGAGGCCAAGATCGATCCCGGCCACGCGCCGGGCCAGCGCCAGCCCGGCCGTGCCAATGCCGGCGCCGAGATCGACCACACGGTCGCCAGCGCGGGCTTCGGTCGCTGCCGCAAGCAGAATCGCATCGTGCCCGGCGCGGTGGCCGGATCGCTTCTGCCGCAGGAGCAACTGCCCGCCGAGAAAGGCGTCTTCGGTGATATCTGTGACGACGTCAATCATCGCCGCGCAGTTCGTGGCTGAGCCCGGCCTCGGTCAGGAGCTGCCGGGCCTCGATGGCGTCGTCCTCATGGACCAGGATCCGCCGCGGCAGGACGCCGAGCGAGCCTTCGATGATGCTCATGTTCTGGTCCAGCACCAGGTGATGGATGTTGGCGCCGTCCAGCAGCGCGCCGATCGCCGACACCAGCACGATATCGTTGGTCCGAACCAGTTCACGCAAACGAGCCTCCTGCCCGAAAGGGGTTAAGCTGCAAATGTCAATGGTTCCACAGGCCTTGCCGCATCCCCGTCCAGTTTCTATTGTCTTTCCATCAGAATAGCCCCTCCGGGGCAAATATTGGAGACCGGCGTGGCCGTCATCGTACCTTTCGAAACCCCCGGCGCGTCGATCGAAGAGCTGGTTGCCCTTGTCGCCCCCGATATGGAGCGCGTCAACGCCACGATCCTGTCGCGGACGGGCTCCGACGTGACCATGATCCCGGAAGTGGCCAACCATCTGATCTCCTCCGGCGGCAAGCGGCTGCGGCCGATGCTGACGCTCGCCATGGCCAATCTGGCCGGCTACACCGGCGACGGCCACATCAAGCTGGCGGCCTCCGTCGAGTTCATGCACACCGCGACCCTGCTCCACGACGACGTCGTCGACGAGAGCGAGATGCGCCGTGGCAAGCTCTCGGCGCGCATGCTCTGGGGCAATGAGGCCAGCGTGCTGGTCGGCGACTTCCTGCTCGGCCAGGCCTTCCGCATGATGGTCGAGGTCGGCTCGCTGCGCGCGCTGGATATCCTTTCCGCGGCCGCCGCCACCATCGCCGAGGGCGAGGTGATGCAGCTCGCCGCCGCCAAGAACACCGCGACCACCGAGGACGAATATCTCGCCGTGATCCGCGGCAAGACCGCCGAGCTGTTCGCAGCCGCCTGCGAGGTCGGCCCTGTCATCGCCAACCGCCCGAAGGCCGAGCAGACCGCCTGCCGCTCCGTCGGCATGAATCTCGGTATCGCCTTCCAGCTCGTCGACGACGTGCTCGATTATGGCGGCAAGAGTGCAAAACTCGGCAAGAACACCGGCGACGACTTCCGCGAAGGCAAGATCACCCTTCCCGTCGTGCTCGCCTTCCGCCGCGGCAACGACACCGAGCGCGCGTTCTGGATCAGGGCGCTCGAGCGCGGCGAGATCGGCGACAGCGACCTCGATCATGCCATTGGCCTGATGAACAAGCACCGCGCGCTCGAGGACACAATCAGCCGCGCCCACCACTACGGCGCCATGGCCGTCGACGCGCTGGCGCTGTTCCCGTCCTCGCCGATGAAGAGCGCGCTGGAGCAGGTGGTGGCGTTCTGCCTGGCACGGTCGCATTAGGGCGCGATCGCCCTCTCTGACTCTTCCGTACCGCTATCGGTCCCGTCATCCTGAGGTGCTCGCGCAGCGAGCCTCGAAGGATGCACGGCCGCGATGCATCTGGGCCGTCGCCCTTCGAGGCTCGCTGTGCTCGCGCCTCAGGGTGACGGGGTTAGATTTGCACTCGCAAATGACGGAGTACGGCGCACGACCGCGCTCTCCCTCCCGTGTCCCGGACGCGCTGCAGCGTGAAACGCTGCTGCGCTGAGCCGGGACGCAAGCGACATCCAGCGATCAACAATCTGGGCCCCGGCTCTGCAGCGCACCGCTGAAGGAGCGCTGCGCCGCGTCCGGGGCACAGCGGCACCCAGTAACTTGCATTTTGCAAGCCACTCCTCTACCTTCCCGGCATGCAGCCAAAATCCCCCTCGATCCTGGAATGCCCGGTCGGCCGCGCCGTGGAGACGGTCGGCGAGTGGTGGAGCATCTTGATCCTGCGGGATGCGTTTCAGGGCGCGACGCGGTTCGACGAGTTCGAGCGCAATCTCGGCATCGCGCCCAACATCCTGTCGCGGCGTCTCGCCCATCTCACCAAGACCGGCCTGTTCGTCCGCCGCCGCTACCAGGAGCGGCCGCCGCGTTACGAATATGTGCTGACGGACAAGGCGCGGGATTTCTTCCCCGTGATCGCCACGCTGCTCGCCTGGGGCAACAAGCATCTCGCGCCGAAGGGCGAATCCATCCTGCTGGCGAACCGGGGCGATCGCCGGCCGCTCGATCCGGTCGTGGTCGATGCCGCCGACAGGCAGCCGATCACGCTCGCCAACGCGGTGGTGATCGCGGGCCCCGGCGCGAGCCGCCTGATGCGGCGGCGGCTCATTTCGCTCAAAGCCATGAACCCGGCGGTCGCGCCGGCTGGAGACTGACATGCGTCGTATCGTCGTGACGGGAATGGGCGCGGTGTCGCCGCTCGGCTGTGGTGTCGAATTGTCCTGGCGCCGGCTGCTCGCCGGACAGAGCGGGTTGCGCCCGTTGCCCCAATGGTCGCAGGCGCTGCCCGCCCGCATTGCGGGTCTCGTGCCCGACAAGGCCGATGACGCCGATGGCGGCTTCGATCCGGCAGAGGCCACCGCACCAAAAGATCAGCGCAAGATGGACCGCTTCATTCTGTTCGCGCTGCTCGCCACCGCAGAAGCGGTCGCGCAGGCCAAATGGACGCCGCAGGATGCGGCATCGCTGGAGCGGACCGCGACCATCATCGGCTCCGGCGTCGGCGGCTTCCCTGCGATGGCGGAAGCGGTGCGCATCACCGAGCAGCGCGGCCCGCGCCGGCTCTCGCCATTCACGATCCCCTCGTTCCTCGCCAATCTCGCTAGCGGCCACGTCTCGATCAAATACGGCTACAAGGGCGCGCTGGGCACGCCGGTCACGGCGTGTGCCGCCGGCGTGCAGGCAATCGGCGATGCCGCGCGCATGATCCGCGCCGGCGAGGTCGATGTCGCGATCTGCGGCGGTGCGGAAGCCTGCATCGATATCGTCAGCCTCGGCGGCTTTGCCGCAGCCCGCGCGCTGTCGAGCGGATTCAACGACGAGCCCACGCGCGCCTCGCGCCCGTTCGATCGCGACCGCGACGGTTTTGTGATGGGCGAAGGCGCGGGCATTCTCGTGATCGAGGAACTGGAACATGCGCTTGCGCGCGGCGCGACGCCGATCGCCGAGATTGTCGGGTACGGCACCACCGCGGATGCCTATCACATGACGTCGGGGCCGCCCGATGGCGACGGCGCCCGCCGCGCGATGGAGATCGCGCTGCGGCAGGCGAACCTTGCACCGGCGGATCTGCAGCACCTCAACGCGCATGCGACTTCGACACCGGCCGGCGACGAGAGCGAGCTCGGCGCGATCGGGGCGCTGTTCGGCCGCAGCCGCTCCATTGCGGTGAGCGCGACCAAATCGGCCACCGGTCATCTGCTCGGCGCCGCCGGCGGGCTGGAGGCGATCTTTACCGTGCTCGCCTTGCGCGACCAGATCGCGCCGCCGACGCTCAATTTTGAAAACCCGGACGGACACGCTGACGGCATCGACATCGTCGCAGGCAGCGCACGGCCGATGCCCATGCTCAACGCCATCTCCAACGGCTTCGGCTTCGGCGGGGTGAATGCCAGCGCGATCTTCCGCCGCATGGGCTGACGGCAGGCCTTGCAATCGCGGCGCGCTGCGCTACCAAACTGGCATGATTGATACGAACCTCTGGCTGTTCCTCGCAGCCGCTCTCGTCATCGCCGCCGTCCCCGGCCCCGGCATCTTTTATGTCGCGGCGCGAACCTTGTCGGAAGGGCGCGCCAGCGGCTTTGCCTCGACCGCCGGCACGGCGCTGGGCGGATTGGTCCATGTCGTCGCGGGCAGTCTCGGCATTTCCGCGATCATCCTGGCGAGCGCCGAGCTATTCGCCGTCGTGAAGTTCGTTGGCGCGCTGTATCTGGTCTGGCTCGGCATCAAGACCTTTCGCAGTGCCGGCCGGACGCTATCGCTCGCGAGCGAGCCCGTCGGCGACAAGCGCGCGTTCCGTGACGGCGTGCTGGTCGAGGCGTTGAACCCCAAGACCGCCGCGTTCTTCCTCGCCTTCATTCCGCAATTCCTCGATCCCGCGGGAGCGAGCCCGACGCTGCAATTCATCGCGCTCGGCGCCATCTCGGTGACACTGAACACGCTCGCCGATGTCGTCGTGGTGCTGATGGCGTCCGCGACCCGCACGCAGTTGATCGGTCGGCCACATCTGATGCGCCGCCTCACGCAGGGCTCCGGCGTCTTCATTGCCGGCCTCGGCGTCTCGCTCGCGCTGGCCCGGCGACCGGTGAATGGGTAGCAAAATGGAACGAGACCGACGATGACATCACGGGTCGAAACGCTGACGCCGCCGAACACACCCAAACCGATCGGGCCCTATAACCACATCGCCAAGGTCGGTGAAAACATCTGGATCGGCGGGACCGCGGGCTTTGATCCGGCAACAGGACAATTGGCCGGCTCCGACGTCGGCTCTCAGACGCGGCAAATCTTCAAATCGTTCGCGGTCATGCTGGAGGCGGTCGACTCGGACCTCAACCATGTCACTCACATCAACGTGTTTCTCCAGCAGATGTCGGATTTCGATGCGATGAACGCGGCCTATGTCGAGATGATGGGAGAGCACAGACCCGCGCGCACGGTGTTTTCTGTCCGCGAGCTGCCAAAGCCCGGCGTGTTGCTGACCATGAACCTGACGGCCGTGACGCGATAGGCGGCTTGAAAAGAGAAAGGGGCCGAAGCCCCTTTCCCGGATTTCACCACTGATGCCAGTGGTGCCAATGATGCCAGCGGTGCCAGCGCCAGCCGTCGCCCCAATGATGGTGCCAGCCGTAACCACCCCAATAATGCGGGTGATAATAGCCGCCGCCGTAATAATGGCGGTGCCAGCAATGGCCCCATTCGTTGCAGATGTAGCCGGCCGGAACGACGCCCGACGCACCGGGGACGTCGATCGGCTGCGCCGATGCCGCTCCGGTGGACAAGGCGACACCACCGAGAGCGGCGAGGCCGACGAACGCAGAAACGAGTTTCATGATTTTCACCTCCTAACATTCGTTGGAGGCGGTGAACGACGAGCGCGTTCGGTGGCTTACGAAGGTTTAACGCCGATGAACAAGCTGTCCGATCCGTCATGACTTGCCGAATTGTAACGCGCGCAATTCGAACGAGGCATCGCCAAGAGCTCACCCATTGATGTTGCGATGGAGGGTTCGATGAAGATGATGTCCTGGTCGCGTTATCACCTCCTGCCAAATTCGTTGTCGCGTGCCGCGCGCGCTGCGAAGCTATTCAAGATCCGGCAACGCAACCGCTGGGCGTATCAGGCGGCGCCCAAACCCGGCCCGGCACCGAAGCCGGCATGACCGCGCGCTTGCTTGTCGAATGACCGGCAGCAGGCTAGTTCAATGCAGTCTTACCCGGTAGTCGAGGAACGCGGCCAGATGCTCGCCCCGCAAAGTCGCAATTACGAGTCCCACGGACTGCGCCTGCATTACGCCGACTGGGGCAATGAGAGCGCATCACCACTCATCCTGGTGCATGGCGGCCGCGATCATTGCCGGAGCTGGGATGCCATCGCGCGCTCGTTGCAGCCGCACTTCCATGTGATCGCGCCCGATCTGCGTGGCCACGGCGATTCCGACTGGACCAAGGGAGGCAGCTACGCACTGACGGAGTATGTCTACGATCTCGCCCAGCTCGTCCGCAGCATCGCAGCGCCTCACGTGACGCTCATCGGCCATTCCATGGGTGGCATGGTGAGCCTGATATTTTCAGGCTCATTCCCCGAGCAGGTCACCAAGCTCGTCGTTCTCGACGGCGTGACGATGCTGCCTGATGCGCCAAAGCCCCCGACGCATGAGCGCATCGGCAAGTGGGTCAGCCAGCTCGACAGGCTGCACGATCGAACGCCGCGGCGCTATGCGACCCTCGAGGACGCGGCCGCGCAGATGGTGCTTCACAACAAGCGCCTCACCCGCGACCTCGCGCTGCACCTTGCCACGCACGGCGCGCGCCGGAACGAGGACGGCACCTATAGCTGGAAGTTTGATCCCTACCAGCGCGCCTCCGCGCCGCATCGGCTCTGGCCGGACGACCACGTCGCGCTGTGGTCGCGCATCACGTGCCCGACGTTGCTATTGAATGCGGGCGAAAGCTTTCTCGCCGGCGCCAGGGCCGCAGGCCTGGAACGCTATTTCCAGCAGGCACGCATCGCGACCATCTCCGGCGCCGGGCACTGGTTGCAGCATGACAAGCCGGAGGAGGTGCTGGGTGAGATCCGGCAGTTTCTCGGGCTTGAGAGCGTCGGCTAGCGACGCTGGCGTAGGGTGGGCAAAGCGAAGCGTGCCCGCCACATGATGATGGTGGGCACGGCGCTAGCGCGCCTTTGCCCACCCTACGGCAGCTGCGCCTAGCTCAACGTCCCCGCATGCACCCACCAGCCGGGATGGTCGCGCCGGATCTTTTCGGCGGCAGCGTGCGCATCATTTGCCGCACCGTAGATCGCAAAACAGGTCGCGCCCGAGCCGGACATCCGCGCGAGCTTGACGCCGGCGGACGAGCGCAAAGCGCCCAGCACGTCACCGATGACGGGTTCGATGCGCAGTGCAGGGGCTTCGAGGTCGTTGGCGACGGTTTCGAGAACCTCGACCCATTCCGAAATCGAGCCGCCCTGCTCCGGCCAGGCCGGCGCGTCGAGAACCGAGGTCGCGCCAACCAGCAATTCGCCGTTGCGCAGGCCCAACTCCCTGAACACGTCCTTGGTCGCGACCGGCACGCGCGGATTGACCATCACGCAAGGCATGCTCGGCAACGCCAGCGGCAGCAGCTGCTCGCCGACGCCGGTCATGTCGCAGGCCCGCGAGAACAGGCACACCGGGACGTCGGCCCCGGTCGCAAGCGCAACTTCCTGCAGGCGGGGATCATCGAGCGGGAGATCGTTGAGGCGCGCGAGAAGACGCAACGCTGCCGCCGCGTCGGCCGAGCCGCCGCCGATACCGGCTGCCACCGGCAGGACCTTGTCGAGCGCGAACGCGCCGAGCTTCAAATTCGGCACCGCGTCCGCCAGCAGCTTGGCGGCCTTGAACACGAGATTGTCTGATGTCTCGCCGCAGGCCGCGGCAAGCGGCCCCGTGGTCGCAAGCCTGAGCTCGCCCCCCGGCTCCAGCGTGAGCCGGTCGGCACAATCGGCAAACGCAACCACGCTTTCGAGATCATGATAGCCGTCAGCACGACGGCCAACCACGCGAAGGCTCAGATTGACCTTCGCGCGCCCTTCTTCAACCAACGCCGGCATCGGCGATACGCCCCCAGTCACTCAGTTAGCCGCCCTTGCCGTCGTCCTTCTTCTTGTCCGCCTGCGCGGCCGAAGAGTTCGAATTGTCTTCCGTCATGCCATTGGCGATCTTGGCCTCGATCTTCGGCAGATCATCCGGCTCGGGCTTGAGATCGCGGGCATGTGCCCACTGGAATTTTGCTTCCAGCGTGCGGCCGACGCGCCAATAGGCGTCGCCGAGATGGTCGTTGATGGTAGGATCCTCGGGCTTCAGGTCGATCGCGCGCTCGAGGTTCTTCACCGCCTCTTCGTAGTTGCCGATGCGGTAATAGGCCCAGCCGAGGGAATCCACGATGTAGCCGTCGTCGGGACGCTGCTCGACGGCACGCTTGATCATCTTCATGCCTTCGTCGAGATTCACGCCCTGGTCGATCCAGGAATAGCCGAGATAGTTGAGGACATGCGGCTGGTCGGGCTGCAGCTCGAGCGCCTTCTTCATGTCGGCTTCGGCCTTGCCCCACTCCTTGGTGCGCTCCTCGCAAATGCCGCGGTAGTAGTACCAGACGCTGTTGGCCTTGTCGTTGCCGGCCGGCAGCACGTCGATGCCCCGCGAATAGGTCGCGCCACAGTCGGCGAACTTCTTGCGGCCGCGCTCGAGATTGCCGAGCGCCATGATGGCTTCGAGATCCTTGGAGTCCTCCGCGGTCACGCCCTTGAGGATCTTGATCGCCTCGTCGGTGCGGTCAGCGGAATCCAGATCGATGGCAAGCTGGATCTGCGCATTGCGCTTCAGAGGCGAAGACGACGGCACGCGCTCATAGATCTTGATCGCCATCTGCGGCCGCTTCACGGATTCATAGAGATCGGCGAGCGAGAGCAGGGCCAGCGGATGCGTGGGCTGCAGATAGAGCGCGAGCTGGAGATAGACCAGCGCCAGATCCTCGCCGCCGCGGCGGGTCAGCGTGGCGCCGATGCCGTAGAGCGCCTCGGCAGCACCAGCCTGCGCGGAATCGACCAGCGACGGCAGCTTCTTGCCGGCCTTGGTCTCGCGGAGGCCCTCCACGATCAGCGGATGACGGGCGAGCTTCTTGTCGAAGGCTTCATAGATCGCGGTCGCCGAAGCCGCGTCTTTGTTGCGCGACAGCCAGCGCGCATAGGCCTCGCTGACGCGCAGCATGGAATCGTCGAGCTTGTAGGCCCGCTCGAAACGGACGCCCGCGTCCTTCTCCTTGCCGGCGTTCTCGAGGATCATGCCGGCATGCAGGTCCTTGAACAGCGGATACCATTCCGGGCCCGCCAGCTTGTCGATGGTCGCGACCGCGCCCTTGGCATCGCCCGCACCATAGGCGGCCCAGCCGGACAGCAGCGTCGCGACGAGATCGGTGATCGGCCCGCGAATCGACTGGTTGATGTTGCTTTGCGCGCTCGGATATTTCTTCAGCTTCAAATCATGCACGCCGACCACGAGGCGCGCGACGCGATTGGTCTTGTCGATGGTGAGGATGCGCTCGGCGAGCTTGACCGCTTCGTCGATGTCGCCGTCGCCGACCGAGGCGATGAAGGCGCGGTCGAGCAGCTCGTTGTTCTTGGGATCGGTCCGCAGCGCGGAGCGGTAGAAGGCGGCGGCCGAGGTCGCGTCGCGCTCGACGCTGGCGTGACGGGCGGCGAGATAGCTGCCGGCGGTGGTGAGCGACTTCAGATCGTTTCGGGTCGGAAACTGCGCCGCCGTGTCGGCCGGATGATCCGGCGTCTGCGCCAGCACTCCGCCAGGGACCGCCACGATCGCGGAGCCGGCAAGGGCGATGACAGCAGCAGTCCAGCGGTTGAAACGATATGAAAACATCAGGGCTCGCCTTGAGTTGGTAGTGCCTGGGTTTGAAGCAAAAGGCCGTCTCGCACGCGAACGCGGCCGGCAACATGGGACCCGGAACCGTCGGGTCCGGACAATGCCGCTTTTGGCGCTTCACCGCAAGGATTCGGACCGGGCATCCCCTCCGCACGCCCCAAATCGGCCAAGTAACCGTTCGCGTGACGGTCAAGTGCCCCAAGACGCCGCTACTATGGCCTTATCGTGGCCGCGGCGGGTGGCCGCAGCCGGGTCCTCACGCGAACGTGCGCTACATCACCCTTCGGACCTATTTGGTCACCCGGCGCGCCCTTACATCGCCTCGTAGTTCGGACCGCCGCCGCCCTCCGGAGGAACCCAGGTGATATTGCCGTTGGGGTCCTTCACGTCGCAGGTTTTGCAGTGGACGCAGTTCTGGGCGTTGATCTGGTAGCGCGGGCTCGCGCCTTCCTCGACCCACTCATAGACACCGGCCGGGCAATAGCGGTTCGACGGACCGGCGAAGACGTCATGCTCGGACATCTTCTGCAGGTTCATGTCCGCGACCCGGAGATGGATCGGCTGATCTTCCTCGTGATTGGTGTTGGACAGGAACACCGAGGACAGCTTGTCGAACGAGATCTTGCCGTCGGGCTTCGGATAGTTCTTGGGCGCGTGTTGCTTGGCTGGATCGAGCGTCGAGCGATCGGGCTTGGCATGAGATTGCGTGCCGAACAGCGAGGTACCGAACAGCGTGTTGAACCACATGTCGAAGCCGCCGAGCGCGACGCCGAGCACGGTGCCGAACTTCGACCACAGCGGCTTGACGTTGCGGACCAGGAACAGATCCTTGCCGACCGGCGAGGACCGCCACGCGCTCTCGTAGTCGACGATCTCGTCGTTGGCGCGATCGGCCGCGAGCGCGGCTGCGACGTGTTCGGCGGCGAGCATGCCGGTGCCCATCGCGTTGTGCACGCCCTTGATGCGCGGCACGTTGACGAAGCCGGCCGCACAGCCGACCAGCGCGCCGCCAGGGAAAGTCAGCTTCGGCACCGACTGGTAGCCGCCTTCGGTGATGGCACGCGCGCCATAGGCAAGCCGCTTGGCCCCTTCGAAGGTGCCGCGGATCGAGGGATGGGTCTTGAAGCGCTGGAATTCGTCGAACGGCGACAGATACGGATCGTCGTAGTTCAAATGCACGACGAAGCCGACGGCGACCAGATTGTCGTCGTAATGGTAGAGGAACGAGCCACCGCCGGTCTTCAGGTCGAGCGGCCAGCCGAACGAATGCTGGATCAGGCCCTTCTGGTGCTTGGCGGGATCGATCTGCCAGACTTCCTTGAGGCCGATGCCGAACTTCGCCGGTTCGCTCTTGGCATCGAGCGCGAACTTGGCGATCAGCTGCTTGGTCAGGCTGCCACGTGCGCCTTCGGCGAACAGCGTGTACTTGCCGAGCAGCTCCATACCGCGGGTGAAGGAGTCCTTCGGCTTGCCGTCGCGGCCGATGCCCATGTCGCCGGTGGCGATGCCCTTCACGGCGCCCTTTTCGTCATAGAGCACTTCGGCGGCGGCAAAGCCCGGATAGATCTCGACGCCGAGCGCCTCGGCCTTGCGCGCCAGCCAGCGGCAGACATTGCCGAGCGAGCCGATATAGCAGTGATGGTTGTCCATCAGCGGCGGCATGATGAAGTTCGGCAGCTTGATCGCGCCGCCGGCCGTCATCCAGTAGAAGCGGTCGTCCTTGACCTGCGTCTTCAGCGGGCAATCGGAATCCTCGCGCCAGTCCGGGATCAGCTTGTCGAGCCCGGCCGGATCGATCACGGCGCCGGAGAGAATGTGTGCACCGACCTCGGAGCCCTTCTCCACCACGACGACGTTGAGATCGGCATTGATCTGCTTCAGCCGGATCGCCGCGGCCAGGCCCGAGGGGCCGGCGCCGACGATGACGACGTCGAATTCCATGGATTCGCGCGGGGGAAGTTCTTCGGTGCTCATCTGATCTCAGCCCTTGAGACGGTTCCTTGTCATTTGCGCTCCCTTGTTTCCGATTTTTCCGGGTAGGACAACCACGGAAATGCGTTCCGCTGGGATGCAAGGCGCCTTAAGATGAACTAATAGTCTGACTTTCCAAATGATCCCCGAGCCCGCACCCACCGTCCGAGAGCTTCTCGCCTTCTATCTGGAGGCCGGTGTCGACTGCGCGCTCGCCGAGGAACCGGTCGACCGCCTGGCGGAATTAGACGCTCCGCCGCCGGCCCCGCGCGCGGCGCCGGTCGAGACACCGCGGCCTGTCGCCGCGCCTGCGGTGATGCGTGGCGAGGCGGCACCGGCGCCCGACGTCGCCATTGCTTCGGCCCGCGAGGCCGCGCGCACCGCGCCGACGCTCGAGGCCTTGCGCGAGCTGATGCAAAGCTTCGAGGGCTGCGCGCTCAAGCACACTGCGACCCGGCTGGTGTTCGCCGACGGCAATCCGCAGGCACGCATCATGTTCGTCGGCGAGGCGCCGGGCCGTGACGAGGACATCGAGGGACTGCCTTTCGTCGGGCGCAGCGGCAAGCTGCTCGATTTGATGATCGGCGCCATAGGCCTCAACCGCACCACGGCCTACATCACCAACGTCATTCCCTGGCGGCCGCCCGGCAACCGCACGCCGACGCCGCAGGAGACGCAGATCTGCCTGCCCTTCATCCAGCGCCATATCGAGCTGGTGAATCCCGACCTGCTGGTGACGCTCGGCAATCCCTCGACGCAGACGCTGCTCTCGACCCGCGAGGGCATCATGCGGACACGCGGACGCTGGTTCGACTACGATACGGGCCAACGCACCATCCGCGCGCTGCCGACCTTCCACCCGGCCTATCTGTTGCGCTCGCCGTCCTACAAGCGCCTCGCGTGGCAGGATCTGCGGGCGATCGCGAAGGTGCTGGCGGGATAGATCTCGTAGGGTGGGCAAAGCGGAGCGTGCCCACCACCTCTATCGTTGCGACGGATAGGCTTGACGTGGGCACGGCGCTTTTGCGCCTTTGCCCACCCTACGGTTTCAGCGTTTGTCGCTACGTCCCTTTCGGCCGGACGATGGCCCAGCCGACGCGCAACAATCCCTGACGGCCATTGACCAGCCATTCGAAGGCACGCGGCACTTCCGGCACGATGCCGGGAAAGCGCGCGAGGATTTCGGGCGGCGGGGTGCCGGCGGTATCCGAGGCGCGCCAGACCACGACGCCGCCGCTCTCGCTGAATTTTGCCTGTGACATCCACGGCGTCCGGGCGGGCGCGGCATCGATGAACAGATGCGGCCGGCCGGAGTGCAGCGCGATCAGGCTCGCAAGCTCGGTTTCACCTGCGACCGCGCGCAGGCGATGGTTGGTGCGGCGGGCAAAGCTGTCATCGAAGAAGTCCGAGATCGCGCGCCCCGGCATCGAGGTCGCGATCTCGCCGGTGCCGCTCCAGGGCAGGAACAACACGGCCAGCACGACGCCCGCCGCCGGAGCCGCG
This sequence comes from Bradyrhizobium sp. CCGUVB14, assembly GCF_024199935.1. Lineage (NCBI taxonomy): Bacteria > Pseudomonadati > Pseudomonadota > Alphaproteobacteria > Hyphomicrobiales > Nitrobacteraceae > Bradyrhizobium > Bradyrhizobium sp. CCGUVB14. The sequence goes on along the minus strand of NZ_JANADS010000001.1, from coordinate 2,813,352 downwards.
ATCGCCACCAGCCATACCGTGCGCAGCATCCGTGCGCGGCGCATCGCAATGAGATCGCCGGCCACGACAACCATGGCGAGGCCCGACATGACCAGCACCACGCCGGCGCCGCCGACGACGGCCTCGAGCCCGAACAGGCCGGAGATCAGGACCGCACCGAGCGCCGGCGCGAGCGCAAAGAAATAGACGAAGTTGCGCGCGAGCGGCTCGACCGGCGGCCGGTAAATGATCGGCGCCTCTTCGCTCTTGCCGGCGAACAGGGACGTGTTGAGGAAGGTGAGCACCGGGACCGCGACTGCGCCGAGCACAAGACCCCCGAGCAGCCAGACGGCGTGGAGCGCACGGGCACTGAGGTCGGCCACATGCGGCAGAGCCGGCAGCACAAGGGTCTCGGCCCGCATCAGCCAGACAGCATAGGGCAGCGCCAGCACGGCAACGACGACGAGTGCGAACAGCGGATCGAGTGCGCGCAACGTCCGGCGGCCGCCGGCGGTCGCGAGCGCGAAGATGACGAGCAATGCGAGCAGGAAGATCGCGGCCGGCGTGGTCAGCAGCAAGAGGCCGGCCTCGATCGACCAAGCGAACCAGGCATTGCCGCGGCGCTGACCGATGACCTGCCAGGAATGCAACAGCAACAGAGTCCAGAGCGGCCGCGCCAGCACCAGGGGGCCGAAGTCGAGCGCAGACGAGGAGAAAGCCAGCGCCGTCATGGTCAGGAGCACGGCGAGCACCGCCTGCTGGGTGCCGACCACGGCGCGCGCCAGATGATAGAGCGCAATGAAGGTCGCGATCTCGCAGAGCTCGGCGAGCACATAGACGCCGAACATGTGGCCGCCGGCGGCACGATAGGCGATATCGGCGAGCCAGACCGACAGCGGCGGACCGAGATCAGTGCCGACCTGGTACTCCCTGCCGAAGGCAAGCAGGGTCGCGAGGCTGCCGGGCGGGCTGCGGTAGAACAGAAGCGCCACCAGCAGCCACATCGCGGCCTGCGCGAGCACGGCAATCCAGACGATCAGCCGCGGCCGGGCGCGAATGAGCTCGATGACCAGGGAGGTAAACCGCATGCAACGCCCGCAAGATGCAGCCAACCCGTCCAGCCGGCCCTATTCGCTCAGGTGTATTTTGATAATGGGCGCCGTGCGTCGTGGCAACGACAGTCTAGCTTAAAGGCCTGCCGAAGCATCGATTTCAACTGCGGTCTCCACCTGCACCTCGACGTCGGCGACCTCGAACAGGTCCCGCACCGGTTCGACGGTCCAGGGCATGTGCTTGGCGCGGGCGGCCGCGACGGGAGCGAAGAGGCTGCGGTGGTGGATGGTGGGGCCGAGGCGATCGAGCGCGTCGAGATGCTCCGGCACGCCGTAGCCCTTGTGCTGCTCGAAACCGTAGCCCGGGCAGTCCTGCGCCAGCGCGCACATCAGCCGGTCGCGCGTCACCTTGGCGACGATGGAGGCGGCCGCGATCGACAGCACGATGCCGTCGCCGCCGATCACCGCCTCGCAGTCGCAAGGCGTGTCGAGCCGGTCGCGGCCGTCGACGAAGACATGCTTCGGCGCCTCGGGCAGCGCCACCACGGCGCGCTTCAGCGCCCAGAGCGAGGCGCGCAGGATGTTGTCGCGGTCGATCCGCGCGGGCGAGGCAACGGCGACCGAGACTTGTGCGGTCGCGCAGATCTTGGCGAAAAGCGTCTCCCGCTCCTCCGCCGTCAGCCGCTTGGAATCGTCGATGCCGCGCGGAATGCGGTCGGGATCGAGAATCACCGCGGCCGCCACCACCGGACCGGCCAGCGGCCCACGGCCGGCCTCGTCGCAGCCGGCGATCGGCCAGATGCCGCGCTTAATCAGCGCGCGCTCGCGGCGGAAGCTTGCCTTCGCTGGCTTGGCCTTGACTGGCTTTTTGGCGGACTTGTCCCGAATCATGGTCGGGATCGTGCGCAAGCCGCCTCGCCCGCGCAACCGGGAACCCCAGACAATTCCCGATATTCAGGCGGGTCGCCCTACTGCGCCAGATGCACCCGCCGGTCGTCGCCGACCTCGATGCCGGGGGCGACGACGACCTCCCAGGGATGGCCGTCGGGATCGGCAAAATAGCCGGAATAGCCGCCATAGTCGGTCTCGTGCGCGGCCTTCAGCAGCGTCGCGCCCTTACGAAGCGCAAACGCCAGCACCGCATCGACCTCCTCGCGCGAAGCACAGTTCCAGGCCAGGGTCATGCCGCGGAAGGTCGTTGGCCTCGGATCGTCCGGCAATTTGGCGTCGGCGGCGAGCTGGTCCCAGGGAAACAGGCCGAGCACCGGACCACCGGTGTCGAAGAACGCAACGGCCTCGCCCGTCGCCTTCAGCCGGCGCGCAAACCCGAGCGCGTCATAGAAGGCGATGCTGGCGCGGATGTCATTGACGCCAAGCGTGATCACCGTGAGCCGCGGTACCGGAGCCGGCAGTTCCTTGCTCATCACACACCTCATACGCTCCGCGCCTCAGAACAGGCTGAGCTGCTCGCCGTTCTGCTTTGGCCGGGCAAAATGATCCGTGGTCAGCTTCGAGCGGCGCTTGTTGAGACCGAGCCGGTCGCAGGCGATCTCGAAGCGGCGGCCGATGGTCCAGGCCATTGGCCCGGTGCCCTTCATCCGCTCGCCCCATTTGGCATCGTAGTCGCGGCCGCCGCGCATATCGCGGATCAGCGTGAAGACGTGGCGATAGCGGTCCGGATAGTTCGCCATCAGCCATTCGCGGAAGAGATCGCGCACCTCGAGCGGCAGCCGGAGCAGCACGTAGGAGGCTTCCTTGACGCCGGCATGGGCGGCGGCATCGAGGATACGTTCGATCTCGGAATCGTTCAGCGCGGGGATCACCGGCGCCACCATCACGGTGGTGGGAATGCCGGCGTCCGAGAGCTGCTTCAGCGCCTCCAGCCGCTTCGGCGGCGTCGAGGCGCGCGGCTCCATGGTGCGCGCGAGCTTTGGGTCGAGCGAGGTCACCGAGATCGCGACCTTGGCGAGGTTGCGCTTGGCCATCGCTGCGAGAATGTCGATGTCGCGCACGACCAGCGCGGATTTGGTGACGATGCCGACGGGATGGCCGGTGCGTTCCAGCACCTCCAGAATGCCGCGCATGATTTTGCGCTCGCGCTCGATCGGCTGATAGGGATCGGTGTTGGTGCCGATCGCGATCATCCGCGGCTCGTAGCCTGACGCCGCGAGCTCCTTCTCGAGCAGCGCCGGCGCCTCGGGCTTGACGAACAGCTTTGACTCAAAGTCGAGCCCCGGCGACAGGCCGAGATAGGCGTGCGTCGGCCGCGCGAAGCAATAGACGCAGCCGTGCTCGCAGCCACGATAGGGATTGATCGAACGATCGAAGCCGATGTCGGGCGACTCGTTCCGGGTGATCACCTTGCGGGAGGTGTCGACGCCGACCGTGGTCTTGAACGGCGGCAGCTCTTCGAGGCTCTGCCAGCCATCGTCGAAGGCGACGCGCGCTTCGGCCTCAAAGCGGCCGCTGGCATTGGATTGCGCGCCCCGACCTCGCCTGCGCTGCTTGTCGATGGCGACCGCAAGTTCGGGGAAATCAGAAGGCGCACCCGCCGGCTCGGAGGGCGCCGTGACCGGCGGGTGCTTGAGAGCAGAAGAAGAAGCTGGACTCATGAAGCCAAGATAGCACGCCAAAGGAACAAATCAAGAACAAGAATGAAAAACGCGAAAACAACCCCATGCACAGTAGCGCTGCCCAATCTTCACGCGCCGACCTTTGACCTCACGCAACACCGCGTGAGGCCGATCCCCGTTTGATGCGGGCAAGTATCAATTTTGGGATCGATCTCGCCGGAACTCGGTTGGTGACGATCCCGGGTGAAGGTCGTCAGGAATATGACAAATCAACAACAATCGTCCGCCGCGAGCAGCGACCTCGATCTGCTCGATCGCTACTGGCGTGCCGCGAACTATCTCTCCGTCGGGCAAATCTATCTGCTCGATAATCCGCTGCTGCGCGAGCCATTGCGGCCCGAGCACATCAAGCCGCGCCTGCTCGGCCATTGGGGCACGACGCCCGGACTGAACTTCATCTACGCCCACCTCAACCGCGTCATCCGCACGCAGGATCTCAGCGTGCTCTATGTCTGCGGTCCCGGCCATGGTGGCCCGGGCATGGTCGCCAACACCTATCTGGAAGGCAGCTACAGCGAGATCTATCCAAACATCCCGCGCGACGCGGACGGATTGCGAAAGCTCTTCAGGCAGTTCTCCTTTCCCGGTGGCATTCCGAGCCACGCGGCGCCGGAGACGCCGGGCTCGATCCACGAAGGCGGCGAGCTCGGCTACGCGCTGGTGCACGCCTATGGCGCGGCCTTCGACAATCCCGACCTCATCGTCGCCTGCGTCGTCGGCGATGGCGAGGCCGAGACCGGTCCGCTCGCGGCGTCCTGGCATTCCAACAAGTTCCTGAACCCAACCCATGACGGCGCGGTGCTGCCGATTCTCCACCTCAATGGCTACAAGATCGCCAATCCGACCGTGCTCGGCCGGATGCCCGACGGCGAAATCCGCGATCTCTTCCACGGGTTCGGCCACGAGCCGCTGTTCGTCGAGGGCGACGATCCCAAATTGATGCACCAGGCCATGGCGGACGCGCTCGACGTCGCGCTCGCCAGCATCCGCTCGATCCAGCAGCAGGCCCGCGACGGACGGACGAGCGTGGAGCGGCCGCGCTGGCCGATGATCGTGCTGCGCAGCCCGAAGGGCTGGACCGGCCCGAAGGAGGTCGACGGCAAGAAGGTCGAAGGGTTTTGGCGCGCGCATCAGGTGCCGGTCGCGAGCTGTCGCGAGAACCCGGCGCATCTGAAGATTCTCGAAGACTGGATGCGCAGCTACGAGCCGGAGAAGCTGTTCGACGCCAATGGCGCGCTGATCCCGGAGCTAAGGGCGATCGCGCCCGAAGGCAATCGCCGCATGGGCGCCAATCCCCATGCCAATGGCGGGCTGCTCAAGAAGGAGCTGAAGCTGCCGGACTTCCGCAGCTTTGCCGTCGACGTGCCGCAGCCAGGCTCCGTGACGGGCGAAGCAACGCGCGAGCTCGGCAAGTTCCTGCGCGATGTCATCCGCCTCAACGCCGAGGAGCGTAACTTCCGCCTGATGGGTCCGGACGAGACCGCGTCAAACCGGCTCGATGCGGTGTTCGACGCCACCGAACGGGTCTGGATGGAGCCGATCGAACCTTATGACGTGCATCTGGCGCAGGACGGCCGCGTGATGGAGGTCTTGAGCGAGCATCTCTGCCAGGGCTGGCTCGAGGGCTATCTGCTCACCGGACGCCACGGCTTCTTCTCCTGCTACGAGGCCTTCATCCACATCGTGGACTCCATGTTCAACCAGCACGCCAAATGGCTGAAGGTGACGCGGCATCTGCCGTGGCGGCGGCCGATCGCCTCGCTGAACTATCTCCTGACCTCGCATGTCTGGCGGCAGGATCACAACGGCTTCAGCCATCAGGATCCCGGCTTCGTCGATCTCGTCGCCAACAAGAAGGCCGACATCGTCCGCATCTACTTCCCGCCGGATGCCAACACGCTGCTGTGGATCGCCGACCACTGCCTGCGCACCTACAACCGCATCAACGTCATCGTCGCCGGCAAGCAGCCGGCGCCGCAATGGCTGTCGATGCAGGACGCAGCGACGCATTGCGATGCCGGCATCGGCATCTGGCCCTGGGCCGGTAACGAGGCCGCGAATGGCGAGCCCGATGTGGTGATGGCCTGCGCCGGCGACGTCCCGACACTCGAGACGCTCGCCGCCGTCGACCTGCTGCGCAAGGCACTCCCGGACCTGAAGATCCGCGTCGTCAACATCGTCGACCTGATGACGCTGCAGCCGAAGGAGCAGCATCCGCATGGCCTGAGCGATCGCGACTTCGACAGCCTGTTCACGCGCGATAAGCCTGTCATCTTCGCCTATCACGGCTATCCCTATCTGATCCACCGCCTCACCTATAACCGCACCAACCATGCCGGCATGCATGTGCGCGGCTTCGCCGAAGAAGGCACCACGACGACGCCGTTCGACATGGTCGTGCTCAACGGGCTCGACCGCTATCACCTCGCGATCGAGGCAATCGAGCGCGTGCCTGATCTCGCGACCAAGGCCGCGCATGTGAAACAGCGGTTCCGCGACGCGCTGATCGAGCATGCGCGTTACGTGCGCGAGCATGGCGAGGACATGCCCGTGATCCGCGACTGGGTCTGGCCGGGCAAGGCGCGGTGATCTGATGACGGCGTCGGTCCTCGTCCTCAACGCGGGCTCCTCGAGCATCAAGTTCGGCCTGTTCGAGATCTCGGGCAGCGAGCCTGCCCTGCTCTGCAAGGGCCTGCTCGACGAGCACGAGGCGAAGCCGCGGCTCGTGGCCAGCAGTCCATCGGGCGAGACGCTGTTCGAAAGGCAGAAAGAAGCGTCGGATATGGACGGTGGCCATCTGTTCGCGGACGTTATCGCCTTTATCGAGCACCGCTTTGGCGAAGGGTGCTTGCGCGGCGTGGGGCATCGCATCGTCCATGGCGGTCCGGATTACTCCGGCCCGATCGCGCTGACGGACGACGTCCATGCGAAGCTGGAAGCCCTGACACCGCTGGCGCCATTGCATCAACCCCGTTGCCTGGCACCGGTCCGCGCCCTCCGGGCGATCCGTCCCCCGCTCACGCAGATCGCGTGCTTTGACACGGCGTTTCATCACAGCATGACGCCACCCGCCAGCCGCTTCGCCATTCCTGGACGCTACGAGGCGCGCGGCCTCCGACGCTACGGCTTTCACGGGCTCTCGTTCGAATATGTCGCAGGCCGGCTCGCAGCGATCGCACCGGAGCTCGCCGCCGGGCGCACCGTCATCGCCCATCTCGGCAATGGCGCCAGCCTCTGCGCGTTGCGCAACGGCCGCAGCATCGACACCACGATGGGACTGACGCCGCTCGACGGCCTCGTGATGGGCACGCGCTCCGGCACCATCGATCCCGGCGTGCTGCTCTATCTGCTCCAGCACGAGAGGATGACCACCGGGGATTTGCAACATCTGCTCTATCACGAGTCCGGCCTGCTCGGCGTTTCCGGCATCTCTGCGGACATGCGCACGCTGCTGGCGAGCGGCGAGGCTTCGGCACGGGAAGCGGTCGATCTCTTCGCTTTCCGTGCCGCGCAGGAGGTCGCGATGATGGCGAACACGCTCGGTGGGCTCGACTGTCTCGTGTTCACGGGCGGCATCGGCGAGCACGCCACGGAGATTCGCAGCGCGATCAGCGAACGGCTCGCCTGGCTCGGCGTGCGCATCGATGCGGCCGCGAATGTCCAAGCGCGCGAGCGGATCAATGCCGGCGACAGCGCCGCGGATGTCTTCGTGATCCCGACCAACGAGGAACTGACGATCGCACGGCATTGCGTTGCGGTGCTGCAACGGCATTACCGCCCTTGAGCAAGCAAGCGTGGGAGGTTGTGGCCATCCTTCGAGACGCCCGCCTGGCGGGCTCCTCAGGATGAGGACTGAACTTGCGGCCCTAAGCTCAGTGAACCCCGGCAAAGATCTGGATGCAGCCGATCACCACTTCGATCACGATCAGCACCACCACCGCGATCTCGAGCCGGAGCGAGCGCTGGGTGTCGATGATGTCGGTCAGGGCATCGGCCGTTTCTGCGACGACCGTGAGCTTGCGCTCGAGCGTGTCGAGGCGTTCCTTCAGCTCGTACTCGTCTTCGAGACGCGCATAGAGGCGATCGAGCTGCGGTTTTTCCCAGAGCGCGTCGGGCTTTTCGGCCACCGCGACGCGGCCGGCGACGCGTTGCTGGACCAGCAGCGCATTGCCGATGAGCTGCAGGATGCCCCTGCGTCGCCGCGACGTCCGGCCTTTCTCGGCGAGCTCCCGCGCGAAGGGCTCGATGACGTCGAAGACCGCAGCGACGCGGCGTTCGTCGCGCGCCAGCGACGTGCTCTTGGCGAGCGCGTCCGCGATCAGCAGCAGCCGCTCGTCGGAAAATTTCGAGAGGTTGATCGGCCCGCCCGGCTGGATCGCCTCGGCATTTTCATCGTGGCAGAGCTGAGCCTGCGCGGTCTCCTCTTCGTGGGGGCTGAGCTCGCCCGTCACGCGGGACTTGAGACCGTCGAGCAGCACCTTCTCCTCCGAAGGCAGAAGGCCGATCAGCACCACGACGCCGTAGCGGAAGATCACGGCGAGGCCGCCGTGGACCCGGAAGGCAGCCGGCGTCGAGGAGACCGTCGGCCCGATCTCGAGCCCCGATGGATTGATGCGTTCGCCCAGCATTACGGCGCGGATCCGCAAGGTCGGCGCAGCGGCCGGCTTCGGCGATGCGAGTGTTGCGGCAACAGGAAGTTGATCGGCGTTCATTGGACTTGATCTCGTTCTGCGCAACGGCGGCTGCAGGTTTTTCCCATCCGCTCGGGAACAGCTGTCACCCACGATATCGGCAGAGAAACGCCCTGCTTAAAGCTCGCGAAACCGATATTCGCCGAAACATTCGGCAATTTGGCCCCCCGCGCACGACATATTCGGCTGCGCCGGGCCCGCGCAAGTTTACCATCGCACGCCGAGGGCACAGCCGAAAAGTTGCACTCGGCACCGCAGCGTGTTTATGACAACATCATAACGAGTTACGCTTCTCCCGAATTGCGGACATCGAAGTCTCAATCATGCTGAGCGTCATCATTCCGACCGAAGGCGTCGAGCAGACCGCGGTCGCAACTCTGGCCGCGCTGGTCCCTGGTGCCGCCGCGGGCATCATCAAGGAAGTCCTGCTGGTCGACGGCACAAGCAACGGCGTCATTGCGCGCGTTGCCGACGTCGCCGGCTGCCGTTTCGTCGATTGCGAGGGCTCGACGCAAGGCGCGGCGCTAGCCGCCGGCGCGCGCGAGGCCCGCTCGCCCTGGCTGATGTTCCTTCCCGCCGGCGCGGTGCTGGACACCGGCTGGATCGAGGAGACCACCCAGTTCATCCAGGCCGTCGCGGCCAGCGGCCGGGATCGTGCGGCCGTGTTCCGTTATGCCCGCTCGCCTTACGCCGATACCGGCTTCCGCGACGTCCTGTGGTCCGTGGCGCGCAAGCTGGTCGGCCCCCTCGGCGATCAGGGGCTTTTGATCGCGCGCGATCATTATGACCGGATCGGCGGCTACCCGCCCCAGGCCCGCCGGTCCGAGGCCCGGCTGCTCCGGCGGCTCGGCCGCTCCTCCCGGACGATGCTGCGCAGCCGGATCGTCATGGTCGCGTGAGGCCACCTAATACTTGCCAAAGTCAAATAATTATTTGACAATGGCAATTATTGAGGTGTCCCATGGCATTCGACGGTACCGACGACCAGATCGCAGCGGTTCGCGCCTTCAACCGCTTCTATACCCGCAAGCTCGGCGTGCTCGACCAGCATTTGGGAAACAGTCCGTTCTCGCTCAGCGAGGCCCGCGTGCTCTATGAGCTCGCAAATCGCGACGACCTTGCGGCCAAGGAGATCGGAACCGAGCTCGGTCTCGACCCCGGCTATCTCAGCCGCATCGTCCAAGGCTTTGACGAAAAGGGACTGATCACCCGGACGCCCCTGCCCGCGGATCGTAGGCAGTACCAGCTCAGCCTCACCGCCAAGGGCCGCCAGACCTTCGCCAAGCTGAGCCTGAGCTCGCAGAACGAGGTCGCCGCCATGCTGGCGCAGCTTTCCGCCGGCGATGCAACGCGACTGACGCAGGCGATGGCGACCATCGAGACCGTGCTGGAGCATCGTCGAGACCAGCCCGCTTCCGTCGTGCTGCGCAGCCATCGCGTCGGTGACATGGGCTGGGTCATCTCCAAGCAAGCGGCCGCCTATGCCGCGGACTACAATTGGGACATCAGCTACGAGGCGCTGATCGCCGAGATCTGTGCCCAGTTCATCAAGAACTACGATGCCGCACGCGAGCACTGCTGGATCGCGGAAGTCGGCGGCGAGCCGGTCGGCTCGGTCTTCCTGGTCAAGGCCACGGACGAGATCGCAAAGCTCCGCCTGTTGCAGGTGGAGAAGAAAGCGCGTGGGCTTGGTGTCGGCCGCGCGCTGGTCGAGCAATGCATGCAGGGCGCGCGCGAGCGGGGCTATCGCAGGATGACGCTGTGGACGCAGAGCATTCTGGTCGCCGCACGCGGCATCTACAAGAGCGCCGGCTTCGAGCTGGTCGCGACGAAGCCGCATCACAGTTTTGGGCACGATCTCATGGGCGAGACCTGGGAGCGGGATCTTTAGCCAAGTTTGGCGCGCTGCGCATGAATGCGCCCTCTCCCCTTGCGGGAGAGGGCATCTCCGCTCGAAGACACGAACGCATCAGGGTGAGGGGTATCTCTCCGGGCACTCCGTGCCGATAGATACCCCTCATCCGGCGCTTCGCGCCACCTTCTCCCGCAAGGGGAGAAGGAAGAAGTTACACCGTCGCGCCCTGTGCCTTTGGCCTGCGCAGGTGCTCGTCGAGCCGCGGCATGATCTCGACGAAATTGCAGGGGCGCGTGCGGTAGTCGAGCTGCGCCGCGAGGATGCCGTCCCAGCCGTCGCGGCAAGCGCCGGGCGAGCCCGGCAGGCAGAAAATGTAGGTCGCGCCGGTCACGCCCGCGGTGGCGCGGCTCTGGATCGTCGAGGTGCCGATCTTGGCGTGGCTCAGCATGTGGAAGGCGATCGAGAAACCATCCATCCGCTTCTCGAACAGCGGCTCGATCGCCTCCGGCGTGACGTCGCGCCCGGTGAAGCCGGTGCCGCCGGTGGTGATGACGACATCGACGCCGGCATCCGCAACCCAGCGGCGGATAACGGCGCGGATCGCCTCGACGTCATCGGTGACGATCTCGCGCGCAGCGAGATGATGGCCGGCTGCGGTGAGGCGATCGACCAGCGTCTGGCCGGACTTGTCGTCGGCGAGCGCACGCGTGTCGGAGACGGTGAGCACCGCGATGTTGAGCGGGATGAATTGCTTGGTTTCGTCGATGGAGGCCATTGCTCATTCCTCTCGTGTCCCGGACGCGCTGCAGCGTGAAACGCTGCTGCGCAGCGCCGGGACCCATTGTGAGAGACGCGAGCACCGGCATTGTGGGCCCCGGCTCTGCAGCGCATCACTTCGTGCTGCGCAGCGTCCGGGGCACGTGACCACTACGGCCCGCCGCCGCCGAACGTGTTGCAGGCCTGCAGCGTGCCCTGCTGATAGCCGGTCATGAACCACTGCTTGCGCTGCGCGGCCGAGCCGTGGGTGAAGGAGTCGGGCACGACGCGCCCCGTGGCCTGACGCTGCAGCGTATCGTCGCCGATCGCGCTCGCCGTGGTCAGAGCGGCGTCGATGTCGCCGGCTTCGAGGAAGTTCGGGCGCTTCTTCGCCTCGCGATTGACCCAGACGCCGGACAGACAGTCGGCCTGCAATTCGACCTTCACCTGGAGCGCATTGGCCTCGGCCTTGCTGCCGGCCTGCTGCTGCAGTCGCGTCACCTTCGGAATGATGCCGAGCAGGTTCTGGATGTGATGGCCGGCCTCATGCGCGATGATGTAGGCGGTGGTGAAATTGCACGCGGACTGGCCCGAGCAGCCGCGGAAGCGCGTCTCGACCTCGCGGAAGAACGCGGTGTCGAGGAAGATGGTGCGGTCCGGTGGGCAGTAGAACGGCCCCATCGCCGACTCCGCGCGGCCGCAGCGGCCGCCATTGGTGGCGTTGCGGAACAGCACGACCTTCGGGCCGGTGTAGGATTGGCCGCTGGCCTGGAAGATCTCGCTCCAGCGATCGTCGATCTCGCCGAGGATGCCGGAGATCATGCTGCCCATCTCGTCGGTCGGCGCGCCGCGCTTGGCCTGGGACGACGGACGGTCGGTCTGGTAGCTCGGCGCCTGGCCGCCACCGGTGAGGATCTCGGCGCCGCCGATCAGGATGCGCGGATCGATGCCGAAGGCATAGCCGACCAGGCCGAGCACGATGATGGTGCCGATGCCAAGGCCGCCACCGCCCATCGGCAGGCCGAACCCGCCGCCGCCGCCACCGCCGAACCCTCCGCCACTGTCGTCGCGACGATCCTCGACGTCGTCGCTGCGGCGAAAATCATCGTAGCGCATGGTGGGCTTCCCTCAGGTCGACGATTGCATGGCGTGGGCGCGCGGAAACGCGAAAACCTCAACGCGCCACATACGTAAAATTTCCATTGCGTTAATCAATATCCCGCTCGGCAATTATTGCCTAGCAGGCTGCTGAAAAAGTCGCTTCGCGCGACGCGCGGATTGTGATTCCCTGCATTTGCTTGATTCCTTGGGGCTGGGGATTGCGATGCGCGGGGCAGATCAGCGGTCGGAAGGCATATTCAGCTACGTGCGATTGGAGCAGCGTGTTCCGGCGGATCATCCGCTGCGTGCGATCCGCGACCTGGTCGACGCTGCGCTGAAAGAGTTGTCGCGCGATTTTAGCAGGCTTTACTCGCGCGAAGGTCGGCCGTCGATCCCGCCGGAGCGGCTTTTGCGAGCGCTGCTGCTGCAAGCCTTCTATACGGTGCGTTCGGAACGGCAGTTGATGGAGCAGCTCGACTATAATCTGCTGTTTCGCTGGTTCGTCGGTCTTTCGATGGATGACGCGGTGTGGAATCCGACCGTGTTCTGCAAGAACAGGGATCGGCTGCTCGACGGCGACATCGCCGCCAAGTTCTTCGTCGCCGTGCTGAACCTGCCGCAGGTGCGAGGACTGCTGTCCAGCGAGCACTTTTCGGTTGACGGTACGCTGATCGAGGCCTGGGCCAGCATGAAGAGCTTCGTGCCGAAGGACGCTGGCGATCCGCCCGCGGGAAAGGATCGCGGCTCCCGCAATGCCGAGCGCGACTTCCATGGCGAGAAGCGCAAGAACGCCACGCATTCCTCGACGACGGACCCCGACGCCCGCCTGTTCCGCAAGGGTGCTGGCAAGGAGGCCAAGCTCTGCCACATGGGGCATCTGATGACGGAGAATCGCAACGGACTCATCGTCGATGCGCGGTTGACCGAGGCCAACGGCACCGCCGAGCGCGCGACTGCGCTCGACATGATCGAGGACAATGCCCGGCCCGGTAGCACGGTCGGCGGCGACAAGAACTACGACACTGCCGACTTCGTCGCCGGCTGCCGCGAGCGCGGCTGCACGCCGCATGTCTCGCAGAACGACACCAACCGCCGCTCGGCGATCGACGCGCGCACCACCCGCCATCCCGGCTATCGGATCAGCACCATCAAACGCAAGCTGATCGAGGAGCCGTTCGGGTGGATCAAGACGGTTGGCGGCCTGCGCAAGACGCGCCATCGCGGCCGCGGCCTGGTCGAGTGGTTCTTCGTGTTCACCGCCGCAGCCTACAACCTCGTTCGCATCCCAAAGCTGCTGGCCGCGACGGGATGAATCCGTCTGGAGCGTCAAAAATGAGCCACCAACCCCACCTATACAGCGCATGCGGAGCTCATCGAGGCCCATCGCTGGCTTCGTTTTCAAGCCGCATATTACGAAAATCATCATCCAAGGCATCTTTTTCAGCAGCCTGCTAGTGCGACAGCGTGCGACGCCAGCAATTTTTTCCGAGGGCCGAGCATTTTTTTCCGAGAGAAATTTGGAGTCTTTTGCAGCTCCAGCCACTCCCGCAACGCGAAGAAACGCGAAACACACTGCAAAACACGGCAAATGCGCGCAGCGACCCGCGCGCAACGCGCGATGTCCGACCTGCTCACGAAAGCAGCGCGTTAAGTCGACTTTTACTTTGCCGCTTCATTGTAACGGTCAGTCGGTTGTTTGGTCCCGCGTCGCCGACAGCGTCGCCTGAGTCAGAGTTCTTGAGTCATGGTAGTGTCGCGTCGCGGGGCGTCTGCAAAGGCGCCCCGCACAAATTTTGAGTCCGCTTCGCACAGCATCATTCTCGGTGATTGCGTCGCCGAGATGTCGAAGCTTCAGGCTGGTTCGGTCGACCTCGTGTTCGCCGATCCGCCCTACAATCTCCAGCTCAAGGGCGATCTCAAGCGCCCCGACGAGTCCCACGTTGACGCCGTCAACGACGACTGGGACAAGTTCGATTCATTCTCCGCCTATGACGATTTCACCCGCGCCTGGCTGCTGGCCGCGCGCCGCGCGATGAAGCCGTCGGCGACGATCTGGGTGATCGGCTCCTATCACAACATCTTCCGCGTCGGCGCGATCATGCAGGACCTCGGCTTCTGGCTCCTGAACGACATCGTCTGGCGCAAGACCAACCCGATGCCGAATTTCCGCGGCCGCCGTTTCACCAACGCGCACGAGACCATGATCTGGGCCGCGCGCGATGAAAAGGCCAAGGGCTACACCTTCAACTACGAAGCGCTGAAGGCGGCCAACGAGGATGTGCAGGCGCGCTCCGACTGGCTGATCCCGCTGTGCACCGGCGAGGAACGCCTCAAGGGCGCCGACGGCAAGAAAGTGCATCCGACGCAGAAGCCGGAAGGCCTGCTCGCGCGCGTGCTGCTGTCGTCCTCGAAGCCCGGCGATCTCGTCATCGATCCCTTCAACGGCACCGGCACCACCGGCGCCGTCGCCAAGCGCCTCGGCCGCTCCTATATCGGCTTCGAACGCGACAAGACCTACGCCAAGGCCGCTGCAGCCCGCATCGCCGCGGTCGAGCCGCTGCCGGAAGAGAGCCTCGCCCCGTTCATGACGGCGCGCGAAGCCCCGCGCGTGGCGTTCTCCGAGCTGATCGAGCGCGGCATGATCATGCCCGGCACGAAACTGTTCGACTCCAAGAAGAAGCTCGGCGCGCTGGTCCGCGCCGACGGCGCCATCATGTTCGGCGACAAGGTCGGCTCGATCCACCGCATGGGCGCGGTGGCGCAGGGCGCGCAGGCCTGCAACGGCTGGACCTTCTGGCATGTCGAGACCAAGAAGGGTCTCAAGCTGATCGACGAACTCCGCGCCGAGATCCGCGCCGGCATGGCCGCGGAATAGCCGCTTCCGATCATTCGGTCTCGTAGGGTGGGCAAAGGCGCGAAGCGCCGTGCCCACCACCTCTCTCATGCTTGATGGAATTCGTGGGCACGCTTCCGCCGTCGCTCTTCGAGCTATGGCGGACAAGTCGCTTTGCCCACCCTACGGCACCTGCGCCGTGGCCTCTACGGCAACCGTCGGCCTTTGTTACGCCGGCCGGTCTGCGCGGCGCGCAGATACCGCACGGCAATCTCGCCGGTTGCCCTCCCTGCGAAAATTCAGGCATGAGAAGGCCGCCGCGCGGCAATGATGCTGCGTCCGCTCTCGACGACTAACCGCGTTCGCTGTTGACCACCAACACTGGAGAGACGCCAGATGCTCAAATTCTATTTCAACGGGTCGCCGAACCCGACCAAGGTCGCGCTGTTCCTCGAGGAGGCCGGCCTGGCCTACGAGCCCGTGAAGGTCGACACCCGCAAGGGCGAGCAGTTCACGCCGGACTATCTGAAGATCAATCCGAATGCCAAGGTGCCGGCGATCGACGACAACGGCACGATCGTTTTCGATTCCAACGCCATCCTGCTCCATCTCGCCGAGAAGACCGGACAATTCCTCCCGGCGAACCGCGCCGAATTGCTGTCCTGGCTGATGTTCGTGGCCACCGGCGTCGGCCCGTATTCGGGCCAGGCCGTGCACTTCAAGCATTTTGCGCCGAAGGACCAGAACCACGACTACGCCCACAACCGCTACCAGTACGAGACCGACCGCCACTACAAGATTCTCGACGGTCACCTCGCGGGGCGCAAATACATGGTCGGCGACAGCTATTCGATCGTCGACATGGCGCTGTGGGGCTGGGCGCGGATGGTGCCGTTCAAGCTCGGCGACGACGCCTTCGCGCGCTACCCGAACGTGAAGCGGCTGATCGACGAGATCTCGGCACGGCCGGCCGCCGGTCGCGCGATCGCGCTGAAGGACAAGTTCACCTTCAAGGCCGAGATGGACGACGAAGCCCGCCGCAACATGTTCGGGCATATGACGACGAAGGTGGCCTGAGCACAACTTGCCACGATGAAAGGCCACGCGCATGCGCGTGGCCTTGTGCTTTGGACTTCCGGATCATGCTCAGGCGGCGTGGACCGAGCTCAGGAATTTTGCGACTTCCTGCTTCAGCCGGCTGCTGTCCGCCGACAGCGAGCGGGCCGCCGAGAGCACCTGCGACGACGCCGAGCCGGTGTCGGAGGCGCCGCGCTGGACGTCGCCGATATTGGTCGAGACGCGCTGGGTGCCGTGCGCGGCCTGCTGGACGTTGCGGGAGATCTCCTGCGTCGCCGCGCCCTGCTCCTCCACGGCGGCGGCAACCGTCGACGAGATTTCCGACAACCGCTCGATGGTGCCGCTGATCTCCCTGATGGAGCCGACCGACTCTTCCGTCGCGGCCTGGATGCCGGAGACCTGCTGGGCGATCTCGCCGGTAGCCTTCGCGGTCTGCTCGGCCAGCGCCTTCACTTCGGAAGCGACGACGGCGAAGCCGCGGCCGGCTTCGCCGGCGCGCGCCGCCTCGATGGTGGCATTCAGCGCCAGCAGATTGGTCTGGCCGGCAATGGTGCTGATCAGCTCGACCACGTCGCCGATGCGCGCGGCGGCCTTGGAGAGCTCGCCGACGCGGGCGTTGGTCTTAGTCGCCTGCCCCACGGCTTCGCCGGCGATGCGGGCGGACTCCTGCACCTGACGCGCGATCTCGCTCACCGAGGACGACAGCTGCTCGGTGGCGGACGCGACGGCCTGGACGTTGGCGGTGGCTTCCTGCGAGGCGGAAGCGACTTCGGTCGACAGATCCTGGGCGCGCGTCGCCGTCGCCGTCAGCGTGCCGGCGGAGGCCTCGAGCTCGTTCGATGCCGACGACACGGTGTCGACGATCTCGCCGACCGCCTGCTCGAACTGGTCGGCCAGCCGGACCATGTCCTTCTTGCGGTCCTCGGCCTGCCGCGCCTCGATCTCGGTCTGCTCGTGACGCATCCGCTCGGTGTCGATCATGTTGTCCTTGAACACCTGGATCGCCTTGGCCATGTCGCCGATCTCGTCCGCCTTGCCGCGCGAGGGGATCTCGACCGCGAGATCGCCGCCGGCGAGCAGCCCCATCGCCCGCGTCATCGAGGTCAGCGGCCCGACGATGCTGCGAGCGATCAGGACGGCCACGATCAATCCGAACAGGGTGGCCACGCCACCGACGATCTCCTGCATGGAGGTCGTGCCGTCGATCGTGGCTTCGGCCTGGCTGCGCGACTCCTTGTAGTCCTTCTTCAGCGCAGTTTCGGCGACCTTGAGCTTGGCGATGCTGTCGACGATGAGCGGCGCGAGGCTCTTGTGGTAGATCTCGTCGGCCTGGAGCATCGCGGCCGAGGTGGTCTCGAACGCGGATTTGTAGATTCCGAGCGAGGACTTCACGGGCGCGAGCGTGGCGCGCAGCTCCGTCGCCTGCGGGCTCTTTTCGAGCGCCGAGAGCCGCTGCGACGCCCTGTCCACATTGGTCCTGAAGTTGGCGGGCCCCTTGGTGTCGCGCAGGGCCAGGAAGCGCCAGTTCGCGATCTGAACGAGCAGCAGCCGGGATTCGAGGTCGGCGACGAGGGACGCGGTGTCCTCGTCGACGGCCGCGCGCGCCACGTCGGAGAGCTTGTTCATCTTGACGGTCAGCTCGTCGCCGCTCGGCAGCAGCGTGGCCTTGCCGGTCCGCGCCTCGTTGACGGCGTCGCCGAGATTGTCACGCAACGTCTTCATCTTCGCGATGTCGGCGATCAGATCGCTGTAGAGCCTGCGCCGTTCCTCCGAGAGCGTCCCCTTGGCGCCGACCTGGAGCAGCTCGGTCGCCGCGGCCTCCCGTTCCGACGCCTCGCGCATCGCGGATTCGTTGGCGTCGTAGATGTAGCGCAGATTGGCGCGCTGGATGGCCTGGAGATGGGTCGAGATCTCCAGCACCCGCGCGGTGCTGTCCGAGAACGCCGAAGCCTTGGCAACCTGGTCCTGCACGGACCGCAAATTCCAGATGGCCACCACCGCCATCACGAGACCAACCACGACCAGTGCCATGAAGCCGGCATAGAGACGGCCCCTGATCCGCAAACGAAAGCTCGGCATTCCCACTTCCACCCGGATGCATGTGAATTCAGGCGGACGCACAACTCCGGCGATCGTCACGGCCACCCCAGCAGCCGCGCGTCACCTCTCCGGCGACTCACGCTGCACCGCGATACAATGCGGGACACTTCTTAATTGAACCTTCTGATTTTTCGCGCATGTCTCCGAAGCCACGCATAAAACCTGCTGATATTAGCGGCAGCTGCGCACGGATTTGGCGCACGGCCCGCATGCGTATGCAGATCACTGCAAACGGCGCGGCGATGGGCGCGTGTCAGACCGTCGCCTGCTGCAATTTGCCGAGCGCGTGCTCGACCACTTCCAGCGTGTAGGGCTTCTGCACCACCGGCGCCGAGGCCAGATCGACCGGGATCGGTGCGCGCTCGCCATAGCCGGTCGCGAAGATGAAGGGCACGCCGATCTCCTTCAGCTTCATCGCCACCTTGATGCTGCTCTCGTTGCCGAGGTTGAGATCAAGCAGCGCAAAGTCCGGGCGGGTGCGCTCGATCGCGCGCAGCGCCTGGTCGACGCTCGCTGCCGTGTCGACATGTCGCGCCCCCAGGTCCAGCAGGATGACCTCCGCCGCCATGGCGATGATGAGGTTGTCCTCGACGATGAGGGCCGTGTCGGAAATGCGGGGGCGGGCGGGCTGTTGTTCCTCGACGCGCATTTTGGCTCCTGCGATTGATGGCACCAGCTCGACAAAATTTGGCGGGATGACGAACCTCGCCTGGACCCCCAGCAGATCGAAGCGGATTTCGGCTTCGCCCTTGAGATCGAACGGCACAGACCGCTCGATGATGGTGGTGCCAAAACCGCGGCGCGACGGCGGCTGCACCGGCGGGCCGCCGCTCTCCTTCCATTCGATCTCGAGGCTCGAATTCGGGTCGACCCGCCACACCACCTCGACCTGGCCGGTGGAATCGGCGAGCGCGCCGTATTTGGCGGAATTGGTCATCATCTCGTGGACGACGAGCGCCAGCGTCGCGAAGGCCTTGGGATCGAGCGCCACGTCCGGTCCACCGATCTTCACGCGGTCCGCACGCGAGCCGAGATAGGCGCCGGCCTCGGATTCGAGCAGCGTGCGCAACGCCACCGGCGCCCAGTTCAGATTGGTGATCTGGTCATGGGCGCGCGCCAGCGCCTGGATGCGGCCGCCGAGCACGCTGGCGAATTCGTCGACGCTTTTGGCGGTGTCCTTGCTCTGCGCCACCAGCGCACGGACGAGGCTCAGGATGTTGCGGACGCGATGATTGAGCTCGGCAATCATCAGCTCCTGCCGCTCCTGCGCACCGCGGCGCTCGCGGGCGGCGAGGTCGGAGAGTTGCAGGATCACCTCGAGCAGGGTCACGCGCAGGCTCTCGGCGATGCGGATGTCCGCCGCCGACCACGGCTTCGACTGGCCCGCGACCGTTTCCTGCCACAGCTCGAAGCTCTTGCGCGGCGTCAGGCGCGGCCCGTTCGGGCCTTCCTCATAGACCTTCTCGGGCGCGCCCGCCCAGGTCACCGAGCGCAACACCTCGCGGCGGAAGAAGATCAGGCAGTCGCGCGGGGTGCGCGAGATCGGAATGGCGAGGAAGCCGGCGGCACGATCGCGAAACACCTCGCCGGCCGCATAGAGCTTTGCAATCTCCGCACTGGCGCAGATGCGGCCCGGCGAGGTGCGGTTGATGAAAGTGACGAGTTCCTTGACCTCGTCCTCGGTCGGCGTCTCGCCGTCGAGCGTGATCTTGTTGTCGGACCAGATCGCCACGCCGTCACAGGCGATCATCCTGCGGTAATCGCCGACGAAGTCGACGATGGCGCGCCGGCTGTGCTCGTGGGTCGCAGCGGTCTCGATCAACCGTTCCTGGATCTTCTGGGCGCTGGCCTCGTAGGCCACGTCGCCCTCGCGCTCGCGCCCCTCCACGATCCAGGAGAACATCTGCCCGAACAGCTCGGAGGCCGTGCGCTTCTCGAACGAAATGTAGTGCGGCGAGTAATGATGGCAGGCGAACAGGCCCCAGAGCTTGCCGTCGCGCAGGATCGAGACCGACATCGAGGCGCCGACGCCCATGTTGCGTAAGTATTCGACGTGGATCGGCGACACCGAGCGCAGCACGCTCATGGAGAGATCGAGCAGCCCCGCATTGTGCGTGGCCGTCGACACCAGCGCCGCCGGCTTCGCATTGATGTCCGCGATGATGCGCAGCCAGTTGCGCTGATAGAGGATGCGGGCCTGCTTGGGGATGTCGGAGGCCGGATAGTGCAGGCCGAGAAACTTTTCGAGGCCCGTCTCCGCGGCCTCCGCGATCACCTCGCCCGACCCGTCCGGATGGAACTGGTAGACCATGACGCGGTCGAAGCCGGTCAGCACCTTGAGCTGGCGCGCCGCCTCGCGGGCAAGCTCGGTCATGCCGCGGGTCTTGCGGATCCGCTCCAGCATCAGCCGCACGAGCTCGCCGGAATTCACGTCCGCCTCGATGACGCTGGGCTCGGCCTCGACGACGAGATAGGCGCCGGAGAAATGGATCGAGAGATCGTAGAGCGGCTTGCCGGGCTGGATCTCGACGCCGAACACGCGCTCGGTCGAATCAGGACCGCCGAGCTGGTCGACGCGGCTGCGGATGGTCTCGATCGCGGCTTCCGAAAAGACGCTGGCCAAGGGCCGCTGCAAGAGGTCGGTGACGTCGGCGCCGAGAAAGCTGCCGGCATTGTCCGAGGCCATGCAGATGGTGAAGTCGGACAGCAGCGTGAGCAGGAAGCCGAACGGCTGCACGCTGCCGGGAATGTGGATCGGCTCGCGATCGCAATTGGTGAGATTGACCGCCTCGTTCATGCGCGATCCGCCGCCTGCTCGAATGCGGCAAACGCGCTGCGCGCCGCTTCGATCGCCTCGTCCTCGTCGCAGCTATGTTCGCTCGCAAGCTTCGCCAGAAAACTCTGCCAGAGTCGTTTTCCCGCACCATGGTCGAGATAGGCCGTGGCCGCGGCCATGCGGGGATCGGCCGCATCCGCGACCGCTTTCAGCAGGAATTTGGCGCCGAGCCGGGAGCCTTCCAGCACATACATGGTACCGATCAGGCCGCTGGGCGTCAGCGGCGGCACCGACACGGTGGCGCGCGCCTCGCCGCCGAGCCGGTCGAGGTCCGCGGCGATCGCGGCGCTGCGTGCGCGCTCGGGCCAGTCCGTAAACAGCCTCGCGACCCCGCCTTCCACAAGCCCCGCTTCGAGCGGCAGCAGCGCGCCGGCGCTGGCCTGAAGAAAGCGGCGATAGCCGGCGAAGACGGTGAGATCGAATGCGGACATCTGCGCATCCAGCTCGCGATGCGCGGCCGCAGTCGCATCTCTCAATCGTTCGCGAAGTCCGGGAAAGTTGTGCCCCACACGAGTTGAAACGTCCAAAGCCCCGGCCAGCATGAAATTCCCGAACGCGCGCAATGCCGGAGCGCGATTGCTCCGGAACTGTGCAAACGTTGGCGGGAACCCAAAGGTTCCCGCCAATGGTCGAAAAAATGGAGGCGAGGCCATGCGCCCCGCCCCCCCTTTATTTTCGCCGCCGCGGTTTATGGAGCTCGTACTCGATCTCCGCCCGGGTCATCCCGCAGTCTTGCAGGTCCCGCTCGGTCATGGCGGCGAGCTGAACCCGGTCCCGCGACCGCTCCCGACGGGCTTGCATGATCTTGACCAGGGCCCGCCAGGCCCGCGCGACAATCGCCCGCCATGACGGACCGCACCGACCGGCGGACGCGACGCCACTCACTGAGCTCAGCTCGCGGCCCTCACCGGCGTCTGCGGAAACGGTCCGAGCGCCTTCTCGGTCAGGACCGAGTCGCAGTACTCGCGGATCTCCTTGATCTTGCCGTTCTCGATCCGAAACACCAGGCAATAGTCGTTGTCGTAGCGGACGCCCTCGGGCGTGATGTTATCGCCCTTGGCCTCCACCACGACGATGTCGCCGTCGGCGATGAAGCGCTCGGCGACCGTGCGCGTCCGGTCGCGCAAGCGGGTGCGCACATAGCCGTGCAGATCGTTGAGGATCTCGTCCTTACCTGTGAACGTGCGCGACCAGGAATACTGGCCGGTCACGATCCATTTTGCGTCGTCGGCAAGGCTCGCGGTGAACAGCGAACGGTCGCGCACAGCCGGGTCGGGGCTGGCGGCGGCGGCGAAAATATCCTGCATCAATTTCTTGTTGGCGCTCGCGCTCATGGCGGCATCTCCGTTTGGTGGCAACACGGAGAGCATCGCCGCTCGACGGTAATTCTTCAAATCGATAGCGAATATGATATCTATTCACCTCATGAATTTGAATTCGCTCGATCTCAATCTATTGACCGCGCTCGACGCGCTGCTGCGCGAGGCCAATGTCAGCCGCGCCGCCATGCGGATCGGGCTGTCGCAGCCGGCCACGAGCCACGCGCTGCAACGCCTGCGCGACATCTTCGGCGATCCGCTGCTGGTGCGCACCGGCGCGCGGATGGAGCTGACGCCGCGGGCGCAAGCGCTGCGCGCGCCGCTGGCGCAGGCGCTCGACCAGGTGCGCGGGCTGTTCGTGCCCGACGAGTTCGACGCGGCACGCAGCGAGCGGGCATTCCGCCTGATGATGCCGGATCTCGCGGTCGAGCTTCTGATGCCGCCACTGATGGAGAAGGTCACTCGCCTTGCGCCCAACGTCCGCATCGACGTCGTGCCGTGGCGGGGATCGGCGATCTTCCATGCGGACTTCGCCCGCACCATCGACCTCGTCATTTCGATCGGCAACGCCTTCAAGGGCTTTCACCGCCAGTTGCTCTACACCGACATCGACGCGCTGGCGGTGCGACGCGGCCATCCGATGGCGGCGAAGTTGAAGCGACGCGAGACATTCCTGGCGGCGCGCCATGTCGGCGTGATCATCCGCGGCGCCAGCGAGGATCTGATCGACATCTGGCTTCGTACCAAGGGCATCGAGCGGCATATTTCGCTGGTGGTGTCAGGCTATCTCGAAGCGCTCCACGTCGCCGCGCGCACCGACCTGGTCGCCTTCGTGCCGCGCCGGCTGATCGCGGCACTGTCGAAACAGCTCGGCCTCGTCACGGTGACGCCGCCGCTTGATCCAGGGATCGACGAGCAGTTCCTGTTCTATCCAACGCGGGCGCAGATGGACCCGGGCTCGATCTGGCTACGGCGGCTGATGCTGGAGACGGGACGGGAGCTGGAGAAAGGCAAGCGATAGGCACCAAAGCGACGTCGCAGGTCGCTCGACTTGATACGAGCCCTCAGTGCCTTTAATGAGCCAGCCACAGGAACCGAAGGGGATCAACAGCATGCTGGGCCCGCACCAACCACTTGGATGGTTGATCCGTCTTCCGTTCAAGCTGGTTTCGCCATCGTCCGTCATGCGGGTGCTCAGCGGGCCGAACCGGGGTCTGAAATGGGTCGCGGGGGCCGGCAACCAGAGTTGCTGGCTCGGCACCTACGAAAGCGACCATGCCAGGGCGATCGCCGCCCGCGTGAAACCGGGCATAACGGTTTTTGATGTCGGCGCACACGCCGGATATTACACCCTGATGCTTTCCAGGCTTGTTGGACCACAAGGCCGTGTCCTTGCGTTCGAAGCAAACTCCGCCAACGCGACGAAGCTCCGCAAACATCTGGATCTCAATAACATCAAGAACGCCGAAGTCATCGAGGCAGCGGTCACCGATCGGGTCGGAGAGACCTTCTTTCATGCCAACGAGGGAGCCAGCGCCTACGGTTACATGGGGAAGATTTCGGGATCGGGCACGCCTGTCAGGACAGTGCGGCTCGACGATTTTCCCACTCCGGACCTGATCAAGATGGATATCGAGGGCGCCGAGACGCTGGCTCTCACGGGCGCGGCGCGGCTCTTGTCCGAGCACAGGAGCGCGATCTTCCTGGCCCTGCACGACGGCGCCTTCGAACAGGCGCCGTCCATCTTGAAGCAGCATGGTTACCGGATCGAGCCGGCCGGAGAGCGCGAATTATGGGCCACTCCGACCTAGCTTCGTAAGACCCGGTCAGCCGGCCTGCTAGCTCCAAGCTCTCACGCCTTCTGCGCGTCCATCACCTTGCGCACGGCGGGGCGGTCCGACATGCGCTTGAAGTGATCGGCGATCTTCGGCGTGGCATTGATGTCGACGCTGTCGCCCTCCAGCCAGTGCGAAAGCGTGTGGAGGTAGGGATCGCAGACCGTGAACTGGTCGCCCATCACCCACGGCCCCTTGAACATCTTCTGCTCGATCAGCTTGAAGCAGGCCCCCATGGTCTCCGGAACCTTCGCCTTCATGTCGGCGAACGAGCTCTCGTGCGTCGCCCAGCGCGCGCCACGCATCTTGTGGGCATGGTTGATGTGCGCGGTCGAGCAGAGATAGGAGTTGAACGATTGCACCTGGGCGAAGTCGAAGGGATCGTCGAGCGGCGCGAGCTTCGCCTTGGGGAAGGTCTGCGCGATGTAGGCCAGCATCGCCGGCGTCTCGGTGAGGACGCCGCGATCGGTCACCAGCGCCGGCACGCGGCCCTTGGGATTGATCGCGAGGTACTCCGGGCTGTTCTGCTGGTTGTCCTTGAAGCTCAGCCGTTCAGCCGTGTAGTCGGCGCCGGCCTCCTCCAGGGTCATGTAGGTGGCGAGCGCGCAGGTGCCGGTGGCGTAGTAGAGCTTGAGCATGTCGGACCTCATGGGAAAATTGGAAACTAACGGCTGCGGGCCGCCAGGTCCATAGCGCGCGTTCTCGGCGCTCCTGCTCTTCGCAGTTGCCCACCGCGGCCCGGCTATGCCAAGACGCCCGCAGTCGGAGGGGTTTGGTCATGACGGTACTCATCGCCGGCGGCGGCATCGGCGGGTTGACGCTTGCGCTCAGCCTGCATGGAATCGGCGTTCCCGTGAAAGTGTTCGAGAGCGTCGCGGAACTGAAGCCGCTCGGCGTCGGCATCAACGTGCTGCCGCATGCGGTGCGCGAGCTGATCGAGCTCGGGCTGATGGACAAGCTCGACGCCAGCGGCGTGCGCACCCGCGAACTCGCTTATTTCTCCAAGCACGGCAAGCCGATCTGGAGCGAGCCGCGCGGGCTGGAAGCCGGCTACAAATGGCCGCAGTTCTCGATCCATCGCGGCACGCTCCAGCAACTCCTGCTCGACACGGCGGTCGAGCGGCTCGGTCGCGACAACATTCTGACCAGCCATCATCTGACCGGCTGGACCGAGACGGGGGGCGGCATCCGCGCCGACTTCATCGACCGGGCCACCGGCAAGGCCGCAGGCTCCTATGATGGCGCGATCATGATCGCCGCCGACGGCATCCATTCCGCCGCGCGAGAAAAGCTCTATCCGCAGGAGGGCCCGCCGATCTGGAACGGCCGCATCCTCTGGCGCGGCGTGACGCCGGCAAAGGCCTTTCTCAGCGGCCGCACCATGATCATGGCCGGCCACGAGATCCTGAAATTCGTCTGCTACCCGATCTCGAAGGAGCCGGATGCCGCGGGCGATCATCTGATCAACTGGGTCGCCGAGCGCCACATGCCGCCGACCTATCAGTGGCGCCGCGAGGACTATAACCGCACCGCGCGGCTGGACGAGTTCCTGCCCTGGTTCGAGAGCTGGCAGTTCGACTGGCTCGACGTGCCCGGCCTGATCAGGAACTGCCCGCACGCCTACGAATATCCGCTGGTCGACCGCGATCCGGTCTCGCAATGGACCTTTGGCAAGGTCACGCTGATGGGCGATGCCGCGCATCCGATGTACCCGATCGGCTCGAACGGCGCCTCGCAGGCGATCCTCGATGCCCGCACCATCACCCGCGAGATCCTGGCGCATGGTCCGACCACCGCGGCGCTGCTCGCCTATGAAGCCGAGCGGCGGCCCGCGACCACCGACCTCGTGCTGCTCAACCGCAAGAACGGCCCCGAACAGGTGATGCAGCTCGTCGAGGAGCGCGCGCCGGATGGCTACGATGTCGTCACCGACGTGCTGTCGCAGAAGGAGCTGGAAGACATCGCCGCGAACTACAAGCGCGTTGCGGGCTTCCAGGTCGAGGCGCTGAACGCGAAGCCGCCGATCGTGAGCAAGGACGCGCGGGCAAAGGTGTGAGCTTTCGCTCGTCCCAAGATGCGCATTGATGCGCCCTCTCCCCTTGCGGGAGAGGGCAGCGCCGCTGGCGGATGCAAACTCACTTCGGTGAGGGGTTGTCTCCGCGTGTTCAACTCTCAATTTGAATTCGCGGAGAGATACCCCTCATCCGGCGCCGTAGCCGAAGCTTCGCTTCGGCGTTCTTAAGAACGGCGACCGAAGGCCGCCTATGCCACCTTCTCCCGCAAGGGGAGAAGGAAAGTCGAGTACGCGGCTAGCTTATTTGCCCACCACCCTCGCCGCTTCCAACAACCGCTCGCTGGCACTCGCCGTCGCCAGCACCGTGCCATCCTCCGCCATCAGCTTGGCCTCGACGAATGCAATCGTCTTGCCGAGCTGCGTCACCTGCGCCTCGCCGATAATCGGCCCTGGCCTTGCAGGGCTGAGAAAATTCACGGTCATGCTGATGGTCGTGGTGTAGAGCCGGCCCTCGCTCATCACGAGCACCGCAGGGCCCATCGTGTCGTCCAGCATGGCGGAGAGCAGGCCGCCCTGGATGAAGCCGGCGGGATTGCAGAACTCGGGCTTGCCGTCAAAGCCGAGCTTGATCCAGCCGTCCTCGGGGCGTGCATCGAGCAGGCGCCATCCGAGCAGCTCGGCGCAGGGCGGTCTCTTGAAGTTGTCGAGCGCGGTCTTGACCATGCGAACCTCCGTGACCGTCGAGACCTAGCGTAGACCTGCTGACACCATCATGGCAGCAGGCGATCCGCCGCAGCACAAAACTCCCGGAGAATTACGGAAAACTGTACGAATTCAGGGCATTGCGCGCCCGATTAAGCCCGCTTCAACCAACCGGTTTCACGACCGATTCAATACGATCCAATTGGGCAATCGGCCGGTAAGCGGTTGGAAGTTACGACATGGCATGAGCGACGGTGACACCGGAGCCTTTCCATGCGGACTTTCCTTCAACGGATCACAGACCACCTGCACGCGATCGAAGATCGACTGACGGTGCGGACGCAGATCGCTGCGGCCGTCGCTGCCATGTCCATCGTGCTCGTGGGCACGCTCGCCGCAGGCGCCGCACTGATCAGTTATAAGCGCACCGCCGCGCTGGTCGAGAACAGCCTGGCCGGAATTGCATCGACCACATCCGGCCGACTCGACCGTTTCATGGCGACGCGCCAGCAGGAGATGAAGCTGTTCGCCGAGCTGCAGCCGATGCAGCATCTGTGGCAGGGCAATCCCGACGAATTGCGCAGCGCGCTCGAGGCGCTCCAGCATTCCTTCGATTTCGCCTGGATCGGCTTTGCCGATATCGACGGCAACGTCGTCGCCTCGACCGGCGGCCTGCTGCAAGGCAAATCCGTGACCGCGCGCCCCTGGTTCAAGCAGGGTCTTGAAAAGATCGCCGTCAGCGACGTGCACGAGGCGATCCTGCTGGCCTCGCTGCTGACGCAGCGCGCCAACAACGAGCCTTATCGTTTCGTCGATATCGCCGTGCCGGTGCGCGATGCCTCCGGCAAGGTGCTCGGCGTGCTCGGCGGACATCTGGACTGGACCTGGGCCAGCAACCTGATCAAGGACGCCGAAGCCAACGACGGCAATACCGACACGCGGCTGACGATCCTGAGCAAGGGCGGCATGGTGCTGGTCGGTCCGCAGAAGGAAACCATCCGCTACGGCGGCGACCAACTCGCCGACATTCTGAAGGCGCGCGACGGTACCTTCCGCGAGACGGCGGACGGACAGCAGATGCTGACGGCGTTCCACGTCGGCCACGGCTACCGCGACTACCAGGGCCTGAACTGGATCGTCACCGCAAGCCAGCCCGCGAGCGTGGCGCTCGCCGCCGCGATGTCGTCAGCGCAAACGATCCTGGCGATCGGCGGGGTCACCGCCCTGATCGCGCTGTCGCTGGCCGTACTGGTTTCGCGCCGGATTGCAGGCCCGATCATCGCGCTGACGCAGGAGGCGGACCGTATCGGCCGCGCCCATGGCCCGACCATGCTGGCGCGGCAGAGCGGCTCGGTGGAGGTCGTCCAGCTCTCGCGTGCGCTGCGTTCGCTGCTGCGCCGCATCGGTCATGCCGAGGAACGCACCAAGGAAGCCGAGCTGCGCGCCACCGAAAATGCGATGCAGCTCCAGGAGGACATGCTGAAGCTGCGCCATCTCGCCGACACCGATTTCATGACCGGCCTGATGAACCGCCGCTCCTTCCTCGCCGTCGCCGAAGACGCGGTCGCGTTCAGCCGCCGCTACAAGCGCAACATGGCGACCTTGATGATCGACATCGATCATTTCAAGAAGATCAACGACACCTACGGCCATGCCGCCGGCGACGACGCCATCAAGCGTGTCGCCGAGATCGTCAGCCAGTCGATCCGGACCACTGACAAGGCGGCCCGCTTCGGCGGCGAGGAGTTCGTGGTGCTGTTGCGCGAAATCGACCAGGAGACTGCGATCCTGCTCGCCGACCGCAT
This sequence comes from Bradyrhizobium sp. CCGUVB14, assembly GCF_024199935.1. NCBI lineage: Bacteria > Pseudomonadati > Pseudomonadota > Alphaproteobacteria > Hyphomicrobiales > Nitrobacteraceae > Bradyrhizobium > Bradyrhizobium sp. CCGUVB14. Next base: position 2,784,764 of record NZ_JANADS010000001.1, on the reverse strand, counting down.
CAGGTCCTCGATCGCGAGCACCACGGTGCGCCATGGCGACACCGTCATCCCCCTCACCGTCTCGGTCGGGCTTGCACTGTTCGACGAAGCCGACCGCGACGTGCAGGACGTCATCGAGCGCGCCGACCAGGGCCTCTATGTGGCCAAGAAAACGGGACGCAACCGCACATTCCTGATGCCGGCGGAGGACCAACGCGCCGCGCGCGCCGCCTGAGCCTCAGTCCAGCGCGTGCGCGATCACCTTGCGCATGACGTTGGGCAGCGCCTCGTCGGCGAGCGTCGCGATCGGCACCCAGCGCATGCCTTCGGGCGCGCGCGTGCGCGCCTCCGCCTTCGCGGTGTAGACCACGAGCTCCAGCGGGAAATGCGTGAAGACGTGGGTGACCACGCCGACCTTACGCTGCCAGCGCGACAGCCCTTTCAATTCCGGCGCCTGCTGTTTTGCCGCCGTGTCCTCCTGGCCGGCGCGCCAGTCGGAGCCCGGCACCTCGGTCATCCCACCAAGAAGACCCTTCTCGGGCCTCGAGCGGACCAGCAGCTCGTCACCGCGCGTGACGACGAAAGCGGCCCCACGCCGCAGCGTTCCGCTCTTCTTCGGCGCCTTGCGTGGAAACGTCTCCTGCGTGCCCTGCGCACGCGCCGTGCAATCCTCATTAAGCGGACACAGCGAGCAGGCCGGCTTCTTCGGTGTGCAGATCGAGGCGCCGAGATCCATCAAGGCTTGCGCGCTATCGCCGGCGCGGGAATTGGCCAGCAGCGTTGCCGCCAGCTGCTGGATCAGCGGTTTTGCCTGCGGCAGCTCCTCCTCGACCGCGTACAGGCGCGACACCACGCGCTCGATATTGCCGTCGACCGGCATGGTGTGGCGGTCGAACGCGATCGCCGCGATCGCCGCGGCCGTGTAGGGCCCGATGCCCGGAAGCGCACGCAGCCCCTCTTCCGTATCGGGAAAAACACCACCGTGCTCGCGCGTCACCGCCACCGCACAGGCATAGAGATTGCGTGCGCGCGAATAATAGCCGAGCCCGGCCCACATCCGCAGCACATCATCCTGCGAGGCGTTCCCCAACGCCGTGACATCCGGCCAGCGCGCGACGAATTTTTCGAAGTAAGGCCCGACCGCCTTCACGGTGGTCTGCTGGAGCATGATCTCCGACAGCCAGACACGGTAGGGATCCGACGTCTCCCCCGGCGCGGCGCGCCACGGTAATCGGCGGCGATGGCGGTCGTACCAGGCGAGCAACGCGATCGGCCGCGATGACGCGACCGGCTGCGTTGGTTCCGACTTGGCCTTGAGGGCAGATTTCGGGCTCATGCGGTTACTGTAGCGGCCTCACTCCAATCTCTCCACGTCATGCCCGCGCCCGTCGCGGGCATCCACGTCTTTCTTCACGGCGACAGAGCCTGTGGCTCACGCGCCGGAGTGCTATAAGGGCCCATGGCCAAATTCCCTCCCAAACCCGGCCCCATCAGCGCCAAGCCGCTCGGGATCCTGCTCAACGACGTCTTTGCCGAGGCCTATGCCAAGCAGGGTTTTGCCGCGCGCGAGCTGGTGACGCGGTGGGAGCAGATTGCGGGACCCGAGATCGCCGCCCATGCCGAGCCGCTCAAGATGCAATGGCCGCGGCCGGTCGAGGGCCAGCCGCAGGAGCCGGCGACGCTGGTGTTGCGGGTCGAGGGCCCGATGGCGCTGGAAATCCAGCACTCGGCCGACGTGATCCTGGAGCGGGTGAACCGCTTCTTCGGCTGGAGCGCGGTCGGCAAGCTCGCCTTCCGCCAGGCCCCCCTGTCGCGTGCCCGCCGCCCGGCCCGGCCCGCCCCGCCGGACCCCAAGGCCGTCGCCAAGGTGGCGGAGAGCCTGGGGGATATCGAAGATGAAGAACTGAAGACGGCGCTGGCGCGGCTCGGGGCCGCCATCAAGCGAAATTGAGCCTCATTTCGCGGCCAATCTGGACCCGTCCCTGCCGCTCGCCATTGCCTCAAACCACGTTTCAAGCTAGCGACAGGCCGCCCGGGAACCCTGATGGGAGCTCAGGGCGCGAGACCACGCCAATTCGGGAGCCGACCTTGATCATCACCCGCCGCGCCTTCACCACGATGCTGTCGCTGACCGGTCTTGCCGCGCTCGCCGGGCTCTCGCCGCTGCGGTTCATCTCCGAAGCAATGGCTCAGGCCGCCGGGGATGTCGCCAAGCCGGTGTCGCTGCCCGACATGGCGCTCGGCCCGAAGGACGCCGCCGTCACCATCACCGAATTCGCCTCGATGACCTGCCCGCATTGCGCGGCCTTCAACGAGCAGGTGTTCCCCAAGATCAAGTCGGAATACATCGACACCGGCAAGATCCGTTACGTCTTCCGCGAGTTCCCGCTCGACATCAAGGCCGCCGCCGGCTCGATGCTGTCGCGCTGCATCGCCAATGGCGACGCGCCGAAATATTTCGCCGTCACCGACATGCTGTTTCGCCAGCAGAACGACTGGGTGATGAAGAACACCACCGAGACGCTGACGCGGATCGGCAAGCAGGCCGGCCTCACCCAGCAGCAGGTGGAAGCCTGCCTGAAGGACCAGGCGCTGCTCGACAAGATCGCCGCCGACCAGAAATATGCCAGCGACGTTCTGAAGGTCGATTCGACGCCGACGTTCTTCATCAACGGCGAGAAGATCAAGGGCGAGACCTCGTTCGAGGAATTCGCGAAGAAGATCAATCCGCTGCTGAAGAGCTGATTCGCTCGTCAAGATCCTGATTCGCATCTCGAAAGCCGTAGCTTTCCCGGCATAAATCCCTTGGGAAAAGCGGCTTTCGCAGGTTGCCCTCGCGGCACACCACGGCCATTGTCCGCCGCATGAGGCGCCGAGCGCGACTCGCCCCAGAGAGTGACATTGCCTTCCATGGTATTGTCTCGGCAGGGGGATTCGCGCCTGCCAACAGAGATGCGTGCTTATGAAAATCACCCGCCTACGCCTGCACGGCTTCAAGTCCTTCGTTGAGCCCACGGACTTCGTCATCGAGCCCGGCCTGACCGGCGTGGTCGGCCCCAACGGTTGCGGCAAGTCGAATCTCGTCGAGGCGCTGCGCTGGGCGATGGGTGAGACGTCCTACAAGAGCTTGCGCGCCGCCGACATGGACGCGGTGATCTTCGCCGGCTCCGGCAATCGTCCCGCGCGCAACCACGCCGAAGTGACGATGACGATCGACAATGCCGATCGCACCGCGCCTGCGGCGATGAACGACAGCCAGCTGCTCGAAATCTCCCGCCGCATCGAGCGCGAAGCCGGCTCGGTCTATCGCATCAACGGCCGTGACGTCCGCGCCCGCGACGTGCAGATCCTGTTTGCGGACGCCGCCACCGGCGCACGTTCGCCCGCCCTCGTTCACCAGGGCAAGATCGGCGAAATCATTCAGGCCAAGCCCGAGCAGCGCCGCCGCGTGCTGGAAGACGCCGCCGGCGTCGCCGGTCTGCACGCCCGCCGTCACGAGGCCGAGCTGCGGCTGAAGGCAGCCGAGACCAACCTCACCCGCGTCGAGGACGTGATCGGCCAGCTTTCCGGCCAGATGGAAGGCCTGAAGAAGCAGGCCCGCCAGGCGGTGCGCTATCGCGAGGTCGCGGCCAAGGTCCGCAAGGCGGAAGCCACGCTGTTCCACCTGCGCTGGATCGGCGCCCATGCCGACGTCAATGAATCCGGCCAGACCCATGATCTCGCCGTGCGCGAGATGGCCGAGCGTACCCAGCATCAGGCCGAAGCCGCCCGTATCCAGGCGATCCGTGCCGCCGAAATGCCGGCGCTGCGCGATGCCGAAGCGCGCGCCGCCGCCGGCCTGCAGCGCCTGACCAATGCCCGCGAGCTGCTCGACCGCGAGGAAGAGCGCGCCAAGGAGCGCGTCGCCGAGCTCGAGCGCCGTCTCGCCCAGTTCGAGGGTGACATCTCTCGCGCCCAGCAGCAGACCATGGACGCCGACGTCGCGCTGCAGCGGCTCGACACCGAAGATGCCGAGCTGAAGGAAGAGATCAAGTCGCGCGTCGAGAAGCGCTCCGGCGTCGACGAACGCGTCGGCGAGGCCGAGGCCGTGCTGACCGAAACCGAGCAGCAGTTTTCCGAGCTCACCACCGCGCTCGCCGACCTCACCGCCAAGCGCAACCAGCTCGAAGCCAACGTCCGTACCCACCGCGACAAGCTCGCGCGTCTCGACCAGGAGATCGCGAACGTCTCCGCGGAAGAGCAGAAGCTGGCCGCCGACACCGGCGGCTTCGGCGATCTCGACGAACTGACCGCCGTGGTCGAGACCGCCGAGCAGACGCTCGCCGCCTCCGAAGCTGCCGCGCAGGCGAGCGAAGCCGCGCACGTCGCCGCGCGCCAGACGCTGGAATCCTCGCGCTCGCCGCTGGTCGAAGCCGACAAGCGCGTGCAGCGGCTCGATACCGAGGCGCGCACGATCTCCAAGATCGTCAACGGCGAGACCAAGAATCTGTGGCCGCCGATCATCGACGGCATCACGGTCGACAAGGGCTTTGAAAAGGCCATCGGCGCCGCACTCGGCGACGATCTCGATGCGCCCGTCGATCCGTCGGCGCCGATGCGCTGGACCAATGCCGGCGTCACCGAGGGCGATCCGGAACTGCCCGAAGGCGTCACGCCGCTCGCCAACCATGTTCAGGCGCCGGCCGAGCTGACGCGCCGCCTCGCGCAGATCGGCGTCGTGCCGCGCGAGCGCGGTGCCGAGCTGGTGTCGCAGCTCAAGACCGGCCAGCGGCTGGTTTCGCCCGAAGGCGACGTCTGGCGCTGGGACGGCTTTGTCGCCGCCGCCCACGCCCCGACCGGCGCCGCGCGGCGTCTCGCCGAGCGCGCCCGTCTCGTCGACATCGAGAACGAGCTGGAGCAGGCTCGCATCGACGCGCAGATCAAGCGTCAGGCGCTGGAGAACGCCGAGTCCGAACTGCAGATGGCCGCCAGCACCGAAGGTGCCAGCCGCGAGGCCTGGCGCGCCGCGCAGCGCGAGCTGAACGTCGCACGCGAGCGCCACGCCACGGCCGAGCGCGAGATCAGCCGCCACGCCGCGCGCAAGGCGACGCTGTCGGAAGCGCACAGCCGTCTCGCCGCCGATCGCGCCGAGGCCGAGGCCGCCTACGAATACGCCGAGGCCGGCATCAGTGAGCTGCCGTCGAGCGAGGACACCGAGACCCGTCTCGCCGCCGTCCGCAGCGACATCGAAAACCATCGCCGCATGGCCGCCCAGGTCCGCGCCGAGGCGCAGGCGCTGGCGCGCGAGGCCGAGCTCGCCGACCGTCGCGTGCAGGCGATCCTCGCCGAGCGCACCGAATGGCAGAACCGCAAGGAGAGCGCGGCCTCCCATATCGACACCATCCAGACCCGCATCACCGAGGTCTCGATCGAGCGCAGCGATCTCGAGAACGCGCCCGCCGTGTTCGCCGAGAAGCGCAGCGCGCTGATCACCGAGATCGAGTACGCCGAGAACGACCGCCGCATGGCCGCTGATGCGCTCGCCACCGCCGAGACCGCGATGGCCGAGACCGATCGTGTCGCCAAGCTGACCCTCGAAGCCCTCTCCAGCTCGCGCGAGGCCACTGCGCGCGCCGAGGAGCGCATGGAAGGTTCGCGGCGCCGGCTCGAGGACATCGAGCGCGAGATCCGCGACATGCTCGAAGTCGAGCCGCAGGCCGTCGCCGGCCTCGCCGAGCTCGAGCCCGGCGCGGAGCTGCCGCCGCTGCACGACATCGAGGAGGACCTCGAAAAGATGCGCCGGGATCGCGAGCGCCTCGGCGCCGTGAACCTGCGTGCCGAGGAAGAGCTGCGCGAGGTCGAGACCCAGCACACGGGCCTCGTCACCGAGCGCGACGACCTGGTTGAGGCCATCAAGCGGCTGCGCCAGGGCATCCAGAGCCTCAACAAGGAAGCGCGCGAGCGGCTCCTGACCTCGTTCGAGGTCGTCAACAATCACTTCAAGCGCCTGTTCGTCGAGCTGTTCGGCGGCGGCGAGGCCGCGCTGCATCTGATCGAGAGCGACGACCCGCTCGAAGCCGGTCTCGAAATCATCGCCAAGCCGCCGGGCAAGAAGCCCCAGACACTGTCGCTGCTCTCGGGCGGCGAGCAGGCGCTGACCGCCATGGCGCTGATCTTCGCGGTGTTCTTGACCAACCCCTCGCCGATCTGCGTGCTGGACGAAGTCGACGCGCCGCTCGACGACCACAACGTCGAACGCTACTGCAACCTCCTGCACGAGATGACCAGCTCGACCGACACGCGCTTCGTCATCATCACGCACAATCCGATCACGATGGCGCGGATGAACCGCCTGTTCGGCGTCACCATGGCCGAGCGCGGCGTCTCCCAACTCGTCTCGGTGAGCCTGTCCGAAGCCGTGGACATTCTCGATCAGAACGTGGCGTGATATCTCTGCCGTCATTCCGGACCTCGCGACGCGAGCGGAATGACGGTAGGCCAACATGATCTCACCCACCCTCCCCGCCGAACTCAAGGCCGCGCTCGACGCCAGGCTGCAGGGATTTTCCCGCACCGACGCAGCGCAGCGCTCGCAGAAGATCTCGACGACCTATCGTGCAGGCGGCGGGTCCGGCACGATCAAGTCGGACGCCGATGCGCTCGCCTATGCGCTGGCGCGCATGCCGGCGACCTACGCCGCTGTTGCCGCAAGCCTGAATGCACTGGGCGAGATCGCGCCGGATCTCGCCCCGGAAACGCTACTCGATGTCGGCGCGGGCCCCGGTACCGCGAGCTGGGCCGCCGCGGAGGCCTTTTCATCGCTGCAGGATTTTACCTTGCTCGATGCCAACGCCACGCTAAGCCGGCTCGCGCTTGAGCTGGCACAGGACAGCACGCGCCTCGCCGATTGTCGCTATTTGCCCGGCGATGCCGCCACCAACCTCGCCGAAGTCTCGCAAGCCGATCTCGTGGTCGCCAGTTACATCATCGGCGAACTCAGTGAGGCCGACCAGCGCAAGCTCGCGGAAACGATGTGGACGAAAGCGCGTCACGCGCTGGTCGTCATCGAACCTGGCACGCCCGCCGGCTATGCCCGCATCCTTGCGCTGCGCCAGCACCTGATCGCCGCGGGCGCCTATGTCGCCGCGCCCTGCCCGCACGAAAAGCCATGCCCGCTCGTTGCACCCGACTGGTGCCATTTCAATCAGCGCCTGCCGCGCTCGCAGGCGCACCGCCAGATCAAGGGCGCCGACGTGCCGTTCGAGGACGAGCGCTTCATCTACGTGGCGCTGACCCGCACACCACCAGCGGCCCGCGCGGCGCGCGTGCTCGCGCCGCCGGATGTCGGCAAGGCCGAGATCACGGCCAAGCTTTGCACGAAGGACGGTGTCGAACTCGCCAAGGTCGCGCGGCGCGACAAGGCCGCCTATGCAGGCGCCCGTCGCTGGCGCTGGGGCGATGCCGTCCTGTCCGAAAGTTAACCTCGTTTGCCGCTTTTGCCCTGAACTCGGATGGCTCCCGATCCGACCAAGTCTTACCTTCCCTCCGCGCGGGGCTCGCCCCGGCCCGATTTTGGGTTACGCTGTCCGCCCCAATTCCCCTTCAGGAGTTCTCCATGTCGACCGGCTGGATCGTTCTCGGCGTCATCGTCGTCCTCGTGCTGTTCGCTTTCAGCGCCTACAACCGGCTGGTGGCGCTGGGCCAGCGCGTCGGCCAGGCCTTTGCCGACGTCGACGTGCAGCTCAAGCAGCGTCACGATCTGATCCCGAACCTGGTCGAGACGGTGAAGGGGTATGCCTCGCACGAGCGCGGCACGCTCGACGACGTCATCAAGGCGCGCAATTCGGCGATGTCGGCGCAGGGGCCGGCGCAAGTGTCCGCCGCCGAAAACCAGCTTTCCGGCGCGCTCGGCCGGCTGATCGCGCTGTCGGAGGCCTATCCCGACCTCAAGGCCAACGCCAATTTCCAGCAGCTCGCGTCCGAGCTCTCCGACCTGGAGAACAAGATCGCGGCCAGCCGCCGCTTCTTCAACAACGCGGTCCAGGAATACAACACCGGCATCCAGCAGATGCCCGCGGCTCTGTTCGCCGGCATGTTCGGCTTCACCAAGAAGGACTTCTTCGATCTGGGCGCGAGCCGCGCCGAGGTCGAGGCTGCGCCTCAGGTGAAGTTCTGATCTGAGCCGACAGACCGGCAGGGCAACGCGTCATGGCCGCGTATGGTCTCTACACGCACATCGCCTCGAACAAGTTTCGTTCGATGCTGCTGCTCGCCGGCCTGTTCGCGCTGGTCTATGTGCTGGTCTATGCCGGCGCACTGGTCGCCGAGGTCGTCATCAACGGCAACGGGACCGTCGCCTATTATCTGAACCGCGCCTTGCACGACCTCATCGTCGCCTTCCCCTTTGCGACGATCGCGGCAGTTGCCTGGATCATCATCGCCTATTTCTTCCATCAGTCGATGATCGACGCGGTGACCGGCGGCCATGACGTCACGCGGCAGGAAGAGCCGCGGCTCTACAATCTGCTGGAAAATCTCTGCATCTCGCGCGGCATCACCATGCCGAAGCTGAAGATCATGGAGAGCCCGGCGCTGAACGCATTCGCGACCGGCCTCAACCCGCGGCAATATGCAATCACCGTCACCACGGGTCTGCTCAAGGCGCTGAACGACCAGGAGATCGAGGCTGTGCTCGGCCACGAGCTCACCCACATCAAGAACGGCGACGTGCAGCTGATGGTGGTCGCCGTCATCATCGCCGGCGTGGTCGGCTTCTTCGGCGAATTGTTCTTCCGGCTGTTCACGAATTTGAGCTGGAGCTCCGGTGGCGGCTCGTGGTCGTCGGGTTCTTCCTCGTCGTCGCGGTCGTCCTCTTCGTCCAGCGACAACAAGAGCTCAGGCGGCGGCGCCATCGTGGTCATCATCATCGCGGTCGTGCTGATCGTGGTGGCCTGGCTGGTATCGCAAGTGGTCAAGCTGGCGCTATCGCGATCGCGCGAATATCTGGCCGACGCCGGCTCGGTCGAGCTGACCAAGAATCCCGATGCCATGATCTCCGCGTTGCGCAAGATCGAGAACCGCGGCGAATTGCCGGGCGCGACCTCCGCGGTGATGGAGCTTTGCCTCGACAATCCGCGCGAAGGCTTTTCGGATCTGTTCGCGACCCACCCTTCCGTGCAGTCCCGCGTCGACGCGCTGGTCAAGTTCGCCGGCGGCCATGATCCCGGTCCGCTGCCGCCCCCCTCTGAGGAGACGGACCAGCCCGAGACCGACGAGCCCGACGCACAGACCGATCCGCAGAACGCCCCTCCTCCGGTCCCGCGTGGCCCGTGGAACGATGCAGGCAACCCACCCGGTCCGCCGCCCGTGCCTGCACCGAGCCCTGCCGGAACCGCAGCCGGCAATCCGCTGGGTCCCATCGGCAATCCCATGGGTCCGTGGGGCCGCCACTGAGCTTGCGATCTGCCGCGCCTCGCGCCGGTTTCACAACGTTTGGGAAAAACTGCTGGAATTGCCGCCGAGCTGTGCCAGAGATTTGAATTCTCCCTTGTTTCTGCCATGTTCGCGCCCAACAGCAGACTTGGGACTTCCTTGGGACATCCTTGGGACATCGATTTGGGGCCCGGCCGATTGCGACCTCGCGATCGGGGGCGCGTTAGGGGACAGCAATGGCAAAGCCGGCAGTGGTTGTGGTGGGCGCGGACAAGGGCGGGGTCGGCAAGACGACAGTGTCCCGCACCCTGCTCGATTATTTTTCCGCCAACAACGTGCAAACGCGCGCCTTCGACACGGAGTCACCGCGCGGAACGCTGAAGCGCTTCCACCCGGAGATTACCGAGATCGTCGACATGACGACGACGTCGGACCAGATGAAGATCTTCGACACGCTGAACGCCGTGAGCCCGTCGGTGACCGTGATCGACGTCCGCGCCGGCCTGCTCTCGCCGGCATTGGCGTCGCTGCGCGACATCGGCTTCCTCGATGCCGCCAAGGCCGGCCAGATCACCTTTGCGGTGTTCCACATCCTCGGCCCCTCGATCGCCTCGCTCGAGGAGATCGCCGAGACGGCCGGGTTCATGACCGGCGCAAAATATTTCCTGGTAAAGAACTTCATCAACGACACCCAGTTCTTCCAGTGGGACCAGGCCACCTACAATTCCTACTTCCACCGCATCAAGGATGCGACCGAGCTGACGATCCCGAAGCTCAACGAAATGGCCTATGAACAGGTCGAGGTCTCGTCCGTTCCGTTCCTGAAATTCGTCGCCAACAAGGGCATCAACGACGAGGCTGCGAACTATTCGTTCGTGCTGCGCGGCTATGTCCGGCACTGGCTGGCGAACGTCTGGAGCGAATTCGACCGGATCCGGCTGACAGACATCGTCGGCTCGAAGCCCACCTCCCGCAACAGCGAAAAATAGTTGCGCAGGCCGGGCTGATACGGCTGGATTGGGCGGCAAGTTGGCCTGATATAGCTGTCGATGTCCGCGACGCCCCTCTACATCATCTGCTCGCCCCGCCCGCAGGTCGGCAAGACGCTGCTGGCGCGGCTGCTTGCCGAATTCCTGCTGCTCAAGAACGGCAACGTCACGGCCTTCGACGTCAATCTGAAGGAACCGTCGCTGCTCGATTATCTGCCGAAGGTCACGGAAACCGCTGACGTCGTCGACACCTACGGCAAGATGCAGCTGATGGACCGCGTCATCGTCGATGACGGGCTTGCCAAGGTCATCGACCTCGGCTTCCACGCCTTCGACGAATTCTTCAAGATGACCGAAGAGATCGGCCTGCTCAAGGAAGCGGCGCGCCGGCATGTGGCGCCGATGATCCTGTTCGTCGCCGACACCGACCGTGTCTCCGCCCGCGCCCATGAGATGCTGCGCCAGCAGATCCCGCGGATCAACCTGATCACCGTCGACAACGAGTTCGTCATCCGCGGCGAGCTGCCGCCCGCGATGGCCGGCGGCCGGCTGTTCCGCCTGCCGGCGCTGCCGGGCTTCCTCAAGACCTATATCGACCGGCTGAACTTCTCCTTCACCGGCTATTTGCGCCAGGAGAAGGATTCCTCGACCGAACTGCACCAGTGGACCCGGCGCAATTACCTCGCCTTCCGCGAACTTGAGCTCAGCCTGATCCTGCAACGCTCTTAGGCCACAAATTATACCCGGATAATATTGACGACTGGCCACGTTGGGCTTAATGAGGCGGGCTTCAACGTCCCCTCCAGCCAGGGCCCAGCCGTGAGCATCGACCGGAAAGCAGCCATCGCCGCCTACAAGGAGCGGAAGACCGTTGCGGGCATCTATGTGGTCCGCTGCGCGGCCTCAGGCGAGGCCTGGGTCGGCCAGGCACCGAACCTGGAGACCATCCAGAACCGCATCTGGTTCACCCTGCGCCAGGGCAGCCACCCCTGCCGCAGCCTCCAGGCCGCCTGGAAGGCGCATGGTGAGGCCGGCCTGACCTTCAGCGAATGCGAACGGCTGGAAGATGAGGAAAGCGCCTATGTCAGGAACGCGCTGCTGAAGGAGCGCATGCTGCATTGGCTGACGGAGCTGAAGGCCGAGGCGATCTGACGATCGCCGCGGCGGCTGCTCAATGCCCCTCGAACGTCATCAGCGTACGCACGGGCACGTCCATCGCGCGCAGCTTGGCGGCGCCGCCGAGATCGGGCAGGTCGATGATGAAGCAGGCGGCGACGACATTGGCGCCGATCTGGCGCAGCAGCTTCACCGCACCTTCCGCGGTGCCACCGGTGGCGATGAGATCGTCCACGAGGATCACGCGCTCGCCGGGCTGGATCGCATCGATGTGCATCTCCATCTCGTCGATGCCGTATTCCAGCGAATAGGCGATGCGCACGGTGGTGTGCGGCAGCTTGCCCTTCTTGCGGATCGGCACGAAGCCGGCCGAGAGCTGATGCGCCACCGCGCCGCCGATGATGAAGCCGCGCGCCTCCATGCCGGCAACCTTGTCGATCTTGTTGCCGGCCCAGGGGTTCACCAGTTCGTCGACCGCGCGGCGGAAGGCGCGTGCGTCCGCGAGCAAGGTCGTGATGTCGCGGAACATAATCCCCGGCTTGGGATAATCCGGGATGGTGCGGACGCTCGCCTTCAGGTCGTGGTCAAAGGTCATTGGTGCCTCTCAATTGACCGGCGCATCCAGCCGGAACGCGTTCTCGACAATCCGCAAGCCCACCTCGTTGCCGAGCGACATCAGCGACTCCGGGTGAAATTGGACGCCTGCGACCGGCAGGGTCTTGTGCTCCAGCGCCATGGCGACGCCATCCTCTGTGCTGGCAGTGACGCTCAGAACATCCGGCATGCTGTCGCGTTCGACGAAGAGCGAATGGTAGCGACCGATCACGATCTCGTTCGGCAGATTGCGCATCAAGCGCCCGCCGCGCACCTGGACCCGTGACGGCCGGCCGTGCGCGGGATGGGTGAGTTGGCCGAGCTCGCCGCCGAAATATTCGCCGATCGCCTGCACGCCAAGGCAGACGCCGAACACCGGCAGCTTGTTCTCAAGCGCAGCGTCGATCGTCGTCTTGATCCCGAAATCCTCCGGGCGGCCCGGGCCGGGCGACAGCACCAGCAAGTCCCACCTCTTCTGCTTGAGCATGTCGAGCGCATGCACATAGCGGACCACGGTGACGCTGGCGCCGACCTGACGGAAGTAATCGGCGAGCATGTGCACAAAACTGTCGTCATGGTCGATCAGCAGCACGCGCTTGCCCGAACCGGTGGCATCGGGGGCAAACGCGGACAGCGGCTTCGGTGGATCGCCGCGCAGCGCCTGGAACAGGGCTGCGGCTTTCACCTGGCATTCGCGGTCTTCCGCGGCGGGATCGGAGTCGAACAGACAGGTGGCGCCGACGCGGACCTCGGCGAGACCATCCTTCATGCGGATGGTGCGGATGGTGAGACCGGTGTTGATGCTGCCATCGAAATTCACCGCGCCGATCGCGCCGGCATACCACCGCCGCGGCGAGCGCTCGTGATCCTCGACGAACTGCATCGCCCAGAGCTTTGGCGCACCTGTGACGGTCACGGCCCAGGCATGGGTGAGGAAGGCGTCGAGCGCATCGAAGCCGGGACGCAGCATGCCTTCGACATGATCGACGGTATGGAACAGCTTTGAATAGGTCTCGATCTGCCGCCGCGCCAGCACCTTGATCGTGCCGGGGACGCAGACGCGCGCCTTGTCGTTGCGATCGACGTCGGTGCACATGTTGAGCTCGAACTCGTCCTTCTCCGAGTTCAGCAGCTGGCGGATCTGCTCGGCATCGCCGATCGCATCGGTGCCGCGCGCGATCGTACCCGAGATCGGACAGGTCTCGACGCGGCGCCCGTCGGAGCGCACGAACATTTCCGGAGAAGCGGAGACGAGGAATTCGCCGTCACCGAGATTCATCAGCGCGCCATAGGGCGACGGGTTGATGACGCAGAGGCGCTGGAACACTTCGGCCGGCGAGCGCTCGCACGGCTCGGCGAAGAGCTGGCCGGGCACGGCCTCGAAGAGATCACCGCGGGCAAAGGCCGCGCGCGCAGTCTCGACGGTGGCCTGATATTCGCCAGGCGCGTGATCGGCAAAGCCCTGGCGCCCCGTCTTCAGATACGGGCTCTCGGCCGTCTCGCGCGGCAGGCCTTCGCTCGATTTGCCCTTCCACGCGAAATCGTAACTGAGCACGACGCCTCGCCCCGTGGCGCGGTCATAGGCGAGCAAGCGGTCGGGAACGTAGAGCACGATGTCGCGCTGATCGTTCTCGCGCGGGCGCTTCTGCACGAGGTCCTCGATCTGGAAGACGAGGTCGTAGGCGAAGGCGCCGAACAGGCCGAGCAGCCCGTCATCATTGGACGAGAAAGCGGCGACGAGATCGCGCACCAGCGACATCACGCTGGCGCGCCGCGTACGCTGGTCTTCCTCGATCGGCGCGTCGCCACGGATGATGTGGCCTGCAAGCCGCGTCGTGGTTTTCTCGGAGATCACGACGCAGGGCTCGCGCAAGACGTCGGCGAGGAAGGCGATCAGCACCTCGCCACGCGGATTGAGCGCTTCGAGCTTGAAATTGACGCCGGTGGTTTCGAGCTTGAGCGGCGGATCGGAGAAACCGAGGTCGAAGCTCTCGTAGCGGCCCGGCACGGTCGTGCCCGAGGACAGCACCACGCCACGGCGACGGTCGAGCAGGCTGATAAGATCGTCGAGCCGGTCGGCGTGGCCGGTGAACTGTTCGGCCACGCGCGTGATCGCGAGACCGCCGCGGGTGACGTAATCGCTTCTGGCCGGGAGGGCAAAGACTGTCCTGTTCATGTGGTCCTCTTACGAAACTTGCCGAGGGAACGCCACACAGGACAAACGATCAGGCCGCCGCACTGTGCTGGCGACCTCTAGCGATCTTGGGAAAATAAATCGCACCGGCCACCTCTTAGGAGGTGCGCCACCAACGACGGGATGGGCGGGCTGCGGTGCTCATGGGGCGGATACTCACCATGGCGCGGGGACGGCGTCAAGGGCGCCACCCCGCACGACGGGCTACGGAGGCTACCCCAGATGCTTCCGGAAAAACTCCGTCGCCCTGCCCCAGGCGAGCTCGGCGGCTTCGCGGTCGTGCACGGCCTGGCGCTGCTCGTTGACGAAGGCGTGCTCGGCGTCATAGCGGAACAGCTCGAGCGATTTGCCGGCGGCCTTCATGGCCTTTTCGAAGCCGTTGACCAGCTCCGGCGTGCACCAATCGTCCTTGTTGGCGAAATGGGCCTGCAGCGGGATCTTGACGTCGGCGGGCTTGGCCGCCTGCTCCGGCGGAATGCCGTAGAACACGACGCCGGCGGCGAGCTCCGGCACATGCACCGAGCCGATGATGGTGACGGCGCCACCGAGGCAGAAGCCGGTCAAGCCGACCTTGGCGCCGTTGCGCGACAGATATTGCGTGGCGCCGCGCACCGTCTGCGTGGTGGCATCCATGAAATCGAGCGAGTTCATCTCTTTGCCGGCCGCATCCGTGTCGTGATACGGCACCACCTTGCCCTTGTAGAGATCGGGCGCCAGTGCATCGAAGCCGGCGAGCGCGAAGCGGTCGCACAGGCCCTTGATCTGGTCCGACAGGCCCCACCATTCCTGGATCACGACCACGCCCGGCGCGTTGCCGCGCGCGGCGTTGGCGAGATAGCCCGAGGCGTCCTTGCCGTCCGGACGCTTGAAGGTGATGGCGGTTCCCATGGTGTCCTCCGATGGGTTGCTGGGGAGCGGTTGGCGGTATTTTGGCGGCTGCGCGCGCGATAGGCAATCGCGCCGAACTACACACGCGCGCGTGCAACAAAAAAGCCCCCTTGCGGGGGCTTCTTCAGTCTCGTTTCGCGTCGGCCGCTCAGTGCGAGTCGGCCCAGACTTTCTTCTTGGTGAAGTACATCAGGAACGCGAAGATGATCAGGAACACGAAAACCTGGAGGCCAAGGCGCTTGCGCGCTTCCATGTGCGGCTCGGCAGTCCACATCAGGAACGTGGTGACGTCCTTGGCGTACTGCGCGACCGTCGCCGGCGAGCCGTCGTCATAGGTCACCTGGCCGTCGCTGAGCGGCTTCGGCATCTTGATGGCGTGGCCCGGGAAGAACTTGTTGTAGTACGAGCCTTCCGGGATGCTCACGCCTTCCGGCGCCTTGTCCTCGAAGCCCTGGAGCACCGCCGAGACATAATCCGGGCCCTGCTCCTGGTACTGGGTGAAGAAGTCGACCAGGAACATCGGGAAGCCGCGGCCGTAGGAACGCGCCTTGGTGATCAGCGACAGATCGGGCGGCGCCGCGCCACCATTCGCTGCGCGCGCGGCCTGCTCGTTCGGGAACGGCGAGGGGAAGTAATCGGCCGGGCGGCCCGGACGCTCGAACATGTCGCCCGCATCGTTCGGACCGTCCTTGATCTTGTAGTCGGAGGCGAACGCCGCCGCCTGCGCCACCGAATAGCCGGGGCCGCCAGCGTCCGCGAGGTTGCGGAAGGCGATGTAGGACAGGCCGTGGCAGTTGGAGCAGACTTCCTTGTAGACCTTCAGGCCGCGCTGGAGCGCACCGCGGTCATACTTGCCGAAAGGGCCCGCGAACGACCAGTTGTTGCCCGGCGGCTTGATGCCGCCTTCCTCGGCGCGGGCATCCTGCAAGGTGCCGACGAACAGCGCACCGGCAGCAACGAGCGCGACCGCGATCGAGGCCACGGCCTTGCCGCCCTTGGCGAGGATCGCCTCCGAGATCGAGTTCGGGACCGGCCGCGGCGTCTCGATGCGCGCGAGCAGCGGCAGCACGATCAGGAAGTAGGCGAAGTAGCAGACCGTCAGGACGCGGCCGGCGATCACATAGATGCCTTCCGGCGGCTGCGCACCGAGATAGCCGAGCAGGATGCAGACCGCGACGAAGATCCAGAAGAACTGCTTGGCCAGCGGACGATACTTCGACGATTTGGTCTTGGCGGCATCGAGCCAGGGCAGGAAGCACAGGATGATGATCGCCGAGAACATCCCGATCACGCCCGCGAGCTTGTTCGGGATCGAGCGCAGGATCGCGTAGAACGGCAGGTAATACCATTCCGGCACGATGTGCGGCGGCGTCACGCCCGGGTTCGCCGGAATGTAGTTGTCGGCGTCGCCGAGATAGTTCGGCATGTAGAAGATGAACCAGGCGTAGAGCAGCAGGAAGCAGGCGACGCCGAAGCCGTCCTTGATGGTCGCATGCGGCGTGAACGGCACCGTGTCCTTTTCCGTCTTCGGCTCGACGCCGTCGGGATTGTTCTGGCCGGCCACGTGCAGCGCCCAGACGTGGAGCACGACGACGCCCGCGATCAGGAACGGCAGCAGGTAGTGCAGCGAGAAGAAGCGGTTCAGCGTCGGGTTGCCGACCGAATAGCCGCCCCACAGCAGCGTCACGATGCTCTCGCCGACATAGGGAATGGCGGAGAACAGGTTGGTGATGACGGTGGCGCCCCAGAAGCTCATCTGGCCCCACGGCAGCACGTAGCCCATGAAGCCCGTTGCCATCATCAGGAGATAGATGATGACGCCGAGGATCCAGAGCACCTCGCGCGGCTCCTTGTAGGAGCCGTAATAGAGGCCGCGCAGCATGTGGACGTAGACTGCGAAGAAGAACATCGACGCGCCGCAGGCATGCATGTTGCGCAGCAGCCAGCCGAAGTTCACGTCACGAACGATCAGTTCGACCGACCTGAAGGCGAGATCGGCATGCGGCGTGTAGTGCATCGCCAGGATCACGCCGGTCAGGATCTGCATCCCCAGCATGAAGGAGAGGATGGCGCCGAACGTCCACCAGTAGTTCAGGTTACGCGGGGTGGGATAGACGACGAAGGAGGAGTGCACGAGACCCATGATCGGCAGACGTCGCTCGATCCATTGCAGGGCCGGGTTGCTCGGCTTGAATTCGGATGGTCCGCTCATGATGCGATCCTGAGGAAATAATACGACGAGACGGTTCGAGGCTTCGGACGCGGGTCCGAAGCTCAGCCGATCTGGATTTTGGTGTCGGAAACGAACTGGTACGGCGGCACCGGCAGGTTCGCGGGCGCGGGCCCCTGGCGGATGCGGCCGGACGAATCGTACTGCGAACCATGGCAGGGGCAGAAGAACCCGTCGTAATTGCCTTCATGGGCGATCGGGATGCAGCCGAGATGGGTGCAGATGCCGATCACGACCAGCCACTGGTCGTGGCCGGCCTTGACCCGGGCCTCGTCGGACTGCGGATCGGGCAGGCTCGCCACCGGAACGGCGCGCGCCTCGTCGATCTGCTTCTTGGTGCGGTGGCTGATGTAGATCGGCTTGCCGCGCCAGAACACCTTGATGTCCTGTCCCTCCGCGACGGGGCTCAGATCGACCTCGATCGGCGCACCGGCGGCGATGGTCGAGGCGTCCGGATTCATTTGATGGATAAAGGGCCAGAGCGCGACTGCGCCCCCTACTGCTGCAGCTGCCCCCGTTGCAACGAATAAGAAATCACGGCGTGTCGGATGGTCCGCCGAAGACGCTGTCGTCACGATTCCAACCCTTTCTTCTTATGCTGCCGACGGAACCGCTCCAGGAGCCCCCAAGGTCCCCGGAACAGTCTGCCGGCGCCCGCGGCCCCCCGCGGCGGCAGAACTTGGCTTGTCCCCACCAAAACAAGGCGAAAAACAGCAGTCCAGAATCGTTCTATTGGCACCCTTGCAGGGCGAGCGCAAGCCCGCTAACGGCGCGGGAGCGTGCAATGCACGAATTCCGCGGCCAGCGATGTTTTATTGAGACATTTCCGGCCCACAACAGACCCGTCACCGCCCATGCAGATCGCACTTTTCCAACCCGACATCCCGCAGAACACCGGCACGATTCTCCGCCTGTGCGCCTGTCTGGGCATCGACGCCCACATCATCGAACCCGCCGGCTTCCCGGTCTCCGACCGGCATTTCCGCCGGGCGGGAATGGATTACCTCGACCACGTCAGCATCGTCAGGCACGATTCCTGGTCGAAATTCGAGGAGTGGCGGGCGGCACACGACTACCGGCTGCTGCTGTTCACCACCAAAGGTGCCACCGACTACCGCGATTTCCGTTACCAGACGTCGGACATCCTGCTATTCGGGCGCGAGAGCGCCGGCGTCACCGACGCGGTGGTCGAGGCCGCGGATGCGCGGCTGGTGATCCCGATCACCGAGGGGCTGCGGTCGCTCAATGTCGCCATGACCGCGGCGATGGCCGCAGGCGAAGCGCTCCGGCAGGTCCGGAACCCGCAAGGCTAGATATGACGAGGAGAGACCAGTGAGTTACGCGGTCAAGGAAATCTTCCTGACCCTGCAAGGCGAAGGCGCCCATGCCGGGCGCGCATCCGTGTTCTGCCGTTTTGCCGGCTGCAACCTCTGGAGCGGCCGCGAGGTGGACCGCGCCGGCGCGACATGTCAGTTCTGCGACACGGATTTCGTCGGTACCGACGGCACGCTCGGCGGCCGCTACGCCACGGCCGCGGAACTCGCCGACACCATCGCCGCGCAATGGACGGCCTCCACCGACAACCGCTACGTGGTGCTGACTGGCGGCGAGCCGCTGCTGCAGGTGGATGACGCCCTGGTCGAGGCGCTGCATGCCCGCGGCTTCGAGATCGGCGTCGAGACCAACGGCACGGTCGCTCCGCCCGAGGGCCTCGACTGGATCTGCGTCAGCCCCAAGGGCGGCAGCGAGCTGGTGCTGCGCCAGGGGCACGAGCTGAAGCTGGTTTATCCGCAGGCCCTCGCCGCACCCGAGAGTTTCGAGAGCCTCGCTTTCGAGCGCTTCTCGCTGCAGCCGATGGACGGGCCCGAGGTCATCGAGAACACCGCGCGCGCGATCGACTATTGCCTGCGCCATCCGCAATGGCGGCTGAGCGTGCAGACGCATAAATCGCTCGGCATCAGATAGGACTGAACGGACAGATGTGGGAATTGACGAAATCGTTCCGCTTCGAGGCGGCGCATACGCTGAAGGGGACGACCTTTGGTGCTGATAGCGAAGAGATCCACGGCCACTCCTTCCGCGCCGAAGTGACGGTGCGCGGCACGCCCGACCCTGCGACCGGCATGGTGGTCGATCTCGGCCTGCTCCAGCGCGCGATCGAGGAGGTGCGGCTGACGCTCGACCACAAGTTCCTCAACAAGATCGAGGCGCTCGGCACACCGACGCTGGAGAACCTGTCGCGCTTCGTCTGGGAACGGCTCGCCCATATCGGCAAGCTGACCCGCGTCAGCATCCACCGCGACAGTTGCAACGAGAGCTGCACCTATTACGGTCCGCAGGACTAACCGCATGACATCCACTTTGGACCCAACACTGATCGAAGACCGCAAGGCCCGCGCGCGCAGCTGGTTCGAGCGCTTGCGCGACGACATCTGCGAAAACTTCGAGCGGCTCGAGGATGACGCGCCGCAAAGCCTCTATCCCGGCGAGGCCGGCCGCTTTGCGCGCACGCCGTGGCAGCGCACCGATCACAGCGGGGCCAAGGGTGGCGGCGGCGTGATGTCGATGATGTCGGGCCGCCTGTTCGAGAAGGTCGGCGTGCACTGCTCGACCGTGCACGGCGAATTCGCGCCCGAGTTTCGCGCGCAGATTCCGGGCGCCGCAGAAGACCCGCGGTTCTGGGCCTCGGGCATCTCGCTGATCGCCCACCTGCGCAATCCGCACGTACCGGCCGTGCACATGAACACGCGCTTCGTCGTCACCACCAAGGCGTGGTTCGGCGGCGGCGCCGATCTCACCCCGGTGCTCGACCGAAGGCGTACGCAGGAGGACACGGACACGCTCGCCTTCCACGCCGCGATGAAGGAAGCCTGCACCGGACCGAACGGCGTTGCCGATTACGACAAGTACAAGAAGTGGTGCGACGAGTATTTCTATCTGCCGCACCGGAAAGAGGCGCGCGGCATCGGCGGCATCTTCTACGACTGGCACGACAGCGGCGACTGGGACGCCGACCTCGCCTTCACGCAGGATGTCGGCCGCGCCTTCCTCAAGATCTATCCCGAACTTGTCAGACGGAATTTCGCGAGCGCCTGGACCGCTGAAGACCGCGAGGAGCAGCTGATCCGTCGCGGCCGATATGTCGAGTTCAACCTGCTCTACGACCGCGGCACCATCTTCGGGCTCAAGACCGGCGGCAATGTGGATTCGATCCTGTCGTCGCTGCCGCCGGAGGTGAAATGGCCATGACAACGACGAAGCCTGCAATGAGACCCCTGCCCCGCGCCATGCTGATCGACATGGACGACACCATCCTGTCGGCCTATGGCCGGCCCGAGATTGCGTGGAACACGATCGCCGAGGAATTCGCCGAGGAGCTCGGACCGCTGCCGCCGGCACAGGTCGCATCAGCCGTTCTGGCCTATGCGCGGCAGTTCTGGTCGACCGCAGGCGCCGAGTGGCGGATGAAACTCGGCGAGGCACGACGGCTCACGGTGCGCGGCGGTTTCGCAGCACTTGCCGCCAGCGGCCACCGCGCCCTCTCCGACGATCTCGCCGCGCGCCTCGCCGACCGCTTCACCACCTATCGCGAGGAAGCGATCTTCGTTTTTCCGGGCGCGCATGATGCGATCGACGCGTTCAAGGCGCACGGCGTCAAGCTGGCGCTGGTCACCAACGGCGCCGCCGACATGCAGCGCGCCAAGGTCGAGCGCTTCGAGCTGACCCATCGCTTCGACCACATCCAGATCGAGGGCGAGCACGGTTTCGGCAAGCCGGAGGAGCGCGCCTATCTGCACGCGATGGAGGCGCTCGGCGTCACCGCTGATGATACCTGGATGATCGGCGACAATCTGGAATGGGAAGTCGTCACCCCGCAGCGGCTCGGCATCTACGCGATCTGGATCGACGTGCATGGCGACGGCCTGCCCGAGGGCTCGACCGTCAAGCCGGACCGCATCATCCGCTCGCTGACCGAGCTCGTGCCGGGCTGAATCCCGAAAACAACCCCATGCACAGTAGGCGACTGCTGCAAATCCGACGGACTACGGATTTTACGAAGACACGTTGACCCGTCGGGCAAAACAGGCGCATGATGCCATCGTCGGGATGCGTGCGATGACAGCGCAGAGCCTGGCACGCACCTCACCTGTGGCCATCCTTCGAGACGCCCGCTACGCGGGCTCCTCAGGATGAGGTCTCGTTCCCCGGCAAGATGTCAGCCCCTCATGGTGAGGGCCCGCGTGAGCGGGCATCTCGAACCATGCAGGCCCACCTGCAGCCCGCGAGCGTCATGCGCACCGCCCCTCCCCCGTGTTCGGCGTGTCATGACAAATTGCTAGCTGTGGTCCGGATCGATCAACTCGAAAGGACAATCCATGGAATTGAAAGCCGGCGATATCGTCATGCTGAAGTCGGGCGGCCAGCCGCTGACCGTCGCGGAGGTCAAGGGCGACGACGTGCTCTGCCTCTGGATGGGCATGGAAGGCGACCTCTTCCGCGAGACGCTGCCGCTCGCCACTCTCATCCAGGTCGAAGAAGACCACGACGAGGATGAAGACGAAGACGAGGAAGAAGACGACGAGGACGACGAGTAGGCGCGCCTGAGATCGCGCCCCACGCGAAGGCAAGAGCAGGGTCGCGCCGTCAGTTGCGTCAAGGGCCCTGCCCCGCAGGTCCTGCTTTTGCCCTTCTCTGCGTGAACACTTGAAAAACGGGAACGGAAGCTTCTGCAAACGGTTGAATGAAACTCTGTGGGCATGGAGCCGGGCCCATGATGCTCCAAGCAGACTGCGAACGCTCGTTCGAAGAGAAATTGGCTGAGGAAGCCAGGCGTCTACGCGAAGAGGCCTATCGATTGCCCGACGGCAGGGAGCGCGAAGAGCTCTTCAGGCGGGCACGTAACGCGGCCGTCGCATCTCACATGACAGAATGGCTTCCCTACGTTGGACTGCCAAAGCGGAGATAGGTCCACGTCCATCGGCGGTCGAGTCTCATCCGCAATCGTGGCTTTGCGCACGCAGCTCAGTCCAGTCGCCGCTCGCTGCCCTCGGCAGGGCTCTGCTTGGGTGCGGCTGTTCTGCGCCAGCAGGACGAGAGATCCAGCATAGGCGCGACAAGGTTGGCATCGAGCGGACACTCGGACCCGGTAGGGAGTACCCCCATTGAGGTCTCAAAGTGGTCCGTCGTGATGGTACACTGCGACAAGTTGCCCGAGAGGCTGTCGGACATTAGCGCCACGGCTTGCAAGATCTAGCGTCTTGCAACCGGCATGGGCGTGCGTGGTGCTGGAATAACGTTCGCTGCAAAAACCTCATGTAGACGTCGGCATCTGATCCTCATTGAAAGCTTGGATAGACGGAGCAGGAACATGACCTATTCCTCTCAGATCCAGACATCGTTCTCCGGGCCATTGGACACCAGCACCTATCCCCCGGATAGCGGCCTCGCCGTCGGGCTGAACTACGTCGTGATGATCGACGGGGGGCAGATTGAATGGACCAACCTGGCCGGCGGATCACCAACCCAGCAGTCGGTCTACAGCTTCTTCTCGCCGCTATCGCCAACCGGCGGCCTCTATGGTCAGCGCGTCGCGTACGACAGCGTCAATCAGCGCTTCGTCGCGATCATGGAGTACCTGGCGCCGGATGGCGTCACGACGTCCATCGATATCGCGGTCTCCAAGGATTCCAATCCGAACGACGGCTGGACCTTCTCGCAGCTCAATACAACCATCACGATCGGCGGTCAGCCGACCGACTCCGACCGCCCGATTTTGGCGGTCGACGGTTCGAACGTCTACATCTCGACAGCACAGTATAATACCAGCGCGTCCGGTTATGCCGGCACCGAAAACTGGGTCATCGGCGATACCGCCGGCGCGGGCGGAGGGATCTATGGCGGCGGCACGTTGAGCGTGACCGCGAGCGAAGCCATGCCGTCGACCCAGGGCAAATTTGCCGTCGCATCCGGCAACAACGGCAAGACTTACTACGCGAGCGACTTCTCCAGCGGAGGTCAGATCGTCGTCGCCGTGCAGATCTACGATAAGGCCACGAATACGTTCAGCACGACCAGCACCGTCAACCTCGGCAATATCGACCAGGGCGGCAGCTACACGGCCCAGCAGCAGGGGACCAGCCTCCCGCTCGATGCCGGCGACAACCGGATCGCCAGCATGGTCTATGCCAACGGCTTCCTCTACGCCGTAGCCGAGATGAAGCCGACCGGCTCCAGCGTGCCGCTGGTCCATTGGTTCAAGATCGATGTCAGCAATCCCAGCGCGCCGTCCCTCGTGGCGCAGGGCGATATCTCGGGCGCCGCGATCGGCACCAGTGTGGCGACGTTCAATCCATCCATCGCGGTGGACACCGCGGGCGATGTCCTCATCAACTTCACCGCCAGCGGCCCGAACATGTACCCGGCGGACTACTACGTCTTCCAGGGTGGTAGCGATCCCGTGGGCTCGTTCAGCGCCCCCATCCTGTACCAGGCGAGTACTGGTTTCTTCAACGCGGGCGATGGCGCCAGCGTCCAGAGCTGGGGCGTCAATTCGTCGGCCACTGTCGACCCGAATAGTCCGAACGCGTTCTGGGTCTCGAACGAATACGTCGCCAGCGGCTGGTGGCAGACGTCGGTCGCCAAGATCGCGATCCAGAACTCAACGCCGACCGGGCCTGTGGTCTCTTCCATCGTGGCTTCCGGCACCGGCATCACCAGCGGTGCCGGCGATCTCAACGCCGGCAAGGTGGTCACGCTGACGGTGAACTTCAGCGCGGCCGTGACGGCCAACACCAGCGGCGGCACACCGACGATCACCCTCAATGACGGTGGTACAGCGAGCTACACCGGCGGCACGGGGAGCACCGCGCTCACCTTCAGCTACACGGTGGCGGCGGGCCAGAACACCGCCGACCTCATCGTCTCGGCGCTCAACCTCAACGGCGCGACGATCGCCGATGGCAGCGGCAATGCCGCCAACCTGACGGGGGCGACCAACTACAATCCGACCGGCATCCTGCAGATCGACACCACCGCGCCGACGATCGCCTCGATCGTCCCGACCGGCACCGGCATCACCAACGGCACCGGCAACGTCAGCACCGGCGGGATCATCACCTTGACCGTCAATCTGAGTGAGGCCGTCACGGTCAACACCAGCGGTGGTACGCCGACGCTCACCCTCAACGACGGCGGCACGGCAAGCTACACCGGCGGCACCGGCAGCACTGCGCTCACCTTCAGCTACACGGTGGCGGCGGGCCAGACCACGTCCGATCTCGCCATCTCGGCGTTCAACCTCAACGGCGCAACCATCAACGACGGAGCCGGCAACGCCGCCAATCTTGCGGGAGCTGCCAACTACAATCCGACCGGCACCCTGCAGGTCAACGTAACGGCACCGACGGTCGCCTCGATCGCGGCCTCGGGCACCGGCATCACCAGCGGTGCCGGCGATCTCAACGCGGGCCAGGTGGTCACGCTGACTGTGACCTTCAGCGCGGCCGTGACGGTCAATACCAGCGGCGGCACGCCATCACTGACTCTCAATGATGGCGGCACGGCGAGCTACACCGGCGGCACCAGCAGCACCGCGCTCACCTTCAGCTACACGGTGGCGGCGGGCCAGAACACCGCCGATCTCGTCATCTCGGCGCTCAACCTCAACGGCGCGACGATTGCCGACGGCAACGGCATTGCCGCCAACCTGACGGGGGCGACCAACTACAATCCCGCCGGCATCCTCCAGATCGACACCACGGCGCCGACGATCGCCTCGATCGTCGCGACCGGCACCGGCATCACCAACGGCACCGGCACTGTGAGCACCGGCGGGGTCGTCACCCTGACCGTCAATCTCAGCGAGGCCGTCACGGTCAACACGACCGGCGGCACGCCGACACTCACACTCAACGATGGCGGCACGGCGAGCTACACCGGTGGCACGGGCAGCACCGCGCTCACCTTCAGCTACACGGTCGCGGCAGGCCAGACCACGTCCGATCTCGCCATCTCGGCCCTCAACCTCAACGGCGCGGTCGTCAACGACCTCGCCGGCAATGCGGCCAACCTGGCCGGCGCCACCAACTACAATCCGACCGGCACCCTGCAGGTCAACCCGACCACCGCCGCCAAACCTAACCACATCGTCGTCCTTTCCCTGGAAAACGAGAACTATTCCGACATCGTAGGGAGTTCGCAGGCGCCTTACCTGAACTCGCTGATCGCTCAGGGGATGCTGCTCACCAACTACAACGGTGTGACTCATCCGAGCCAGCCCAATTACATTGCCCTGTTTTCCGGCTCGACGCAGGGCATCACCACCAACGGCAACTTTCCCCAGCTTCCGGCCAGCGTGCCGACGCTGGCGAGCACGCTCGCCGCCAGCGGTTACACCTTCGGCGGTTACGCCGAAACCACGGCGGATCCCGAGCGCCAGCCTTGGATCCACTTCGCCAATTCGGCCAGCACCGCTCACGATTTCAGCGCATTTCCTCAGACCGCGGCCGGCTTTGCCAACCTTCCGACCGTTTCCTACGTTTCGCCCAACGACGCCGACAACATGACGCCGACGAGCGACAACGGCGGCGGGATTCCGGCCGGCGACGCCTGGGTCCAGGCCAATCTCTCCGCCTACGCCGCCTGGGCGCAGGCCAACAATTCGCTGCTGATCGTCACCTTCGACGAAAACAACACCAATCCAGCGGTGACCTACCCCAGTCACGTTGCGGCAATCGTCGTCGGCGGGGGCGTCCCGGCCGGAGCCGTCAACGACTCGCCGACAGACCCGTATTCCCTGCTTGCCACGATCGAAAGCCTGTACGGCGCTGCACCGATCGGCGCCAGCGCCGGCGTACCGGCACTCAACCTCTATTCGGCGACACCGGCGAGAGCGTCCACCTCGGTCACTCGGTCATTCTCCGGATTGTCCGACCGGACCAACACTCCGCCCCAAAATGCGTTGGCGGTCGGGCCGAATTACATTTTCACCGCGGAGACCACTCACTACGCGATCACCGACCTGAGCGGCAATCCAATCGTATCCAACGGGTCATTGTACAGCTTGTTCGCGCCGCTTGGCGGCACGCTTGACAACGCCCTTCTCGACGCGCGCGCCGTCTATGACGGTTCGACCGGCCGCTACGTGGTCACCGCGGATAATTTTCAACCGGGCGGCGGGAATTTCGCCACCAATGTCGATATCGCCGTGTCGGTGGACAGCAATCCGAGCGACGGCTGGTATTTGGCTTCGATCGACACGTCCAACGGCAGAACGACCCAGTCGGACATGCCCTATCTGTCGGTCAGCAACGGCAAAATCTACGTCTCCACGCCCGAATTTTTGGACGCGGGAGGCGGCTACAGCAACGGCGAATTTATCGTCAACGAAAGTAGCGTCATAGCCGCCGGAAACCGCGCGATCACGCCCGACGCCAGCACCAGCGTGCCTAGCACCGCCAGCATCATGCGCAATGTCGCCGGCGACAACGGGGTGACCTACTATTTGAGCGCCCATTCGGACGCGAGGGAGACCACGCTCACATATCAAACGTACGATCCGACGCATGGCTTCAGCGCGACCCAAACGATTTTCCTCGGCGACGCCGATGTGGGAGGGGGCGGAAGCAACTTCACCACCGCGCAGTTGGGCACGACCAAGAAGCTCGACATTAACGACGGACGCATCCAGAGCCTTGCCTACACCTCGTCCGGAGGACACAATTACGTCTACGGCGTGAGCGAAGCCATGCCTAGCGCGGGAGGGCTCGCGCAAATCGAGTGGTTCAAGCTCGATGTCACCGACCCCACGAATCCGCAATATGTCATCGGGAACGTCATTTCCGGCGCGTCGATTGGCACGGGTGTCGCCGTATTCAATCCTTCGATTGCGGTCGACCAGAACGGCGACGTGCTCATCAATTTCTCGGCCTCCGGGTCGAACATGTATCCTTCCGACTATTATACGGTGCTCGGCGCCGGGGCTTCCGCCTTCACCGCGCCGACGCTTTACCAGGCGAGCACTACGTTTTTCGATTCCGGTACTCTGAACGACCAGCGCTGGGGCACCTATTCGACCGCTATCGCCGATCCGAACAACCCGAACGGGTTCTGGATCTCGAACGAATACGTGGCCAACGGCTGGTGGCAGACGGTGGTCACCCAGATCGCCGTCCAGGGTTCCGGGGCAACGGCACCGACGGTTGCCTCGATCGCGGCCTCGGGCACCGGCATCACCAGCGGCGTCGGCGATCTCAACGCGGGCAAGGTGGTCACGCTCACCGTGAACTTCAGCGCGGCCGTGACGGTCAACACCAGCGGCGGCACGCCGTCGCTCGCGCTCAACGATGGCGGCTCGGCAAGCTATACCGGCGGCTCGGGCAGCACTGCGCTCACCTTCAGCTATACGGTGGCGGCGGGCCAGAACACCGCCGATCTCATTGTCTCATCGCTCAACCTCAACGGAGCGACCATCAGTGGTGGCGGCAATGCCGCCAACCTGACGGGGGCGACCAACTACAATCCGACCGGCATCCTGCAGATCGACACCACCGCGCCGACAATCGCCTCGATCGTCCCGACCGGCACCGGCATCACCAACGGTACCGGCAGCGTGAGCACGGGTGCGGTTGTCACCTTGACTGTCAATCTGAGTGAGGCCGTCACGGTCAACACCACCGGCGGCACACCGACGCTCACACTCAACGATGGCGGTACCGCAAGCTACGTCAGCGGCTCCGGCAGCACCGCGCTTGCCTTCAGCTACACGGTGGCGGCAGGCCAGACCACATCCGATCTCGTCATCTCATCGTTCAACCTCAACGGCGCCGTGATCAACGACGGAGCCGGCAACGCCACCAACCTGGCCGGCGCCACCAACTACAATCCCGCCGGCACGCTGCAAGTCAACCCGACGGCGACGACGGTTGCCTCGATTGCGGCCTCGGGCACCGGCATCACCAGCGGCGCCGGCGATCTCAACGCGGGCAAGGTGGTCACGCTCACCGTGACCTTCAGCGCGGCCGTAACGGTCAATACCAGCGGTGGCACGCCGTCGCTCACGCTCAACGATGGCGGCACGGCGAGCTATACCGGCGGATCGGGTGGCACCGCGCTCACCTTCAGCTACACGGTGGCGGCGGGGCAGAACACCGCCGATCTCATCGTCTCCGCGCTCAACCTCAACGGTGGGACCATCACCGGTGGCAACGGCATTGCCGCCAACCTGACGGGGGCGACCAACTACAATCCCGCCGGCGTCCTGCAGATCGACACCACCGCGCCGACGATCGCCTCGATCGTCCCGACCGGCACCGGCATCACCAACGGCACCGGCAGTGTGAGCACGGGTGCGGTTGTCACCTTGACTGTCAATCTGAGTGAGGCCGTCACGGTCAACACCACCGGCGGCACACCGACGCTCACACTCAACGATGGCGGTACGGCAACCTATACAGGCGGCACGGGCAGCACCGCACTCACCTTCAGCTACACGGTCGCGGCAGGCCAGACCACGGCCGATCTCGCCATCTCATCGTTGAATCTAAATGGCGCGGTCATCAGTGACGGAGCCAGCAACGCCGCTAACCTGGCCGGCGCCACCAACTACAATCCCGCCGGCACCCTGCAGGTCAATCCGACGGCGACGACGGTTTCTTCAATCGCGGCCTCGGGCACCGGCATCACCAGCGGCGCCGGCGATCTCAACGCGGGCAAGGTGGTCACGCTGACCGTGACCTTCAGCGCGGCTGTGACGGTCAACACCAGCGGCGGCACGCCGTCGCTTGCCCTCAACGATGGCGGCTCGGCAAGCTACACCGGCGGCTCGGGGAGCACTGCGCTCACCTTCAGCTACACGGTGGCGGCAGGCCAAAACACCGCCGATCTCATCATCTCGGCGCTCAACCTCAACGGCGCGACGATTGCCGATGGCAGCGGCAATGCCGCCAACCTGACGGGGGCGACCAACTACAATCCGGCCGGCATCCTGCAGATCGACACAACGGCGCCGACGATCGCCTCGATTGCCGCCACCGGCACCGGCATCACCAACGGCACCGGCAATGTCAGCACGGGTGCGGTTGTCACCTTGACTGTCAATCTGAGTGAGGCCGTCACGGTCAACACCAGCGGCGGTTCACCGACGCTCACCCTCAACGATGGGGGCACGGCGAGCTACACCGGCGGCACGGGCAGCACCGCGCTCACCTTCAGCTACACGGTCGCGGCGGGTCAGACCACGGCCGATCTCGCCATCTCCTCGCTCAACCTCAACGGCGCGGTCGTCAACGACCTCGCCGGCAATGCGGCCAACCTGGCCGGCGCCACCAACTACAATCCTGCCGGCACCCTGCAAGTCAACCCGACGGCGACGACGGTTGCCTCGATCGCAGCCTCGGGCACCGGCATCACCAGCGGCGCCGGCGATCTCAACGCGGGCAAGGTGGTCACGCTCACGGTGACCTTCAGCGCGGCCGTAACGGTCAATACCAGCGGTGGCACGCCGTCGCTCACACTCAACGATGGCGGCACGGCGAGCTATACCGGCGGATCGGGTGGCACCGCGCTCACCTTCAGCTACACGGTGGCGGCGGGGCAGAACACCGCCGATCTGATCGTCTCATCGCTGAACCTCAACGGCGCAACCATCACCGGTGGCAACGGCGTTGCCGCCAACCTGACGGGTGCGACCAACTACAATCCCGCCGGCATCCTGCAGATCGATACGACGGCGCCGACCATTGCGTCGGTCGCGGCCTCCGGCACCGGCATCACCAGCGGCAGCGGCAATCTCAATGCCGGCAAGGTGGTTACGCTGACGGTCAATTTCAGCGAGGCGGTGACGGTCAACACCACCGGCGGCACGCCGACGCTGACCCTCAACGATGGCGGCACGGCAAGCTACACCGGCGGCACGGGGAGCACTGCGCTCACCTTCAGCTACACGGTGGCGGCAGGCCAGAACACGGCCGATCTCATCGTCTCCGCGCTCAACCTCAACGGCGCGACCATCAGCGATGGCGGCGGCAACGCCGCGAACCTTGCAGGTGCCACCAACGCCAATCCGGCGGGCACGCTCAAGATCGATACGACGGCGCCGACCATTGCGTCGATCGTTCCGACCGGCACCGGCATCACCAGCGGCACCGGCAATGTCAGCACGGGTGCGGTTGTCACCCTCACCGTCAATCTGAGCGAGGCGGTCACGGTCAACACCACCGGTGGCACGCCGACGCTCACCCTCAATGATGGCGGCACGGCGAGCTACGTCAGCGGCTCGGGCGGTACTGCGCTCACCTTCAGCTACACGGTGGCCGCGGGCCAGACCACGTCCGATCTCGTCATCTCGGCCCTCAACCTCAACGGCGCAACCATCAACGACGGTGCCGGCAACGCCGCCAATCTTGCGGGAGCCACCAACTACAATCCCGCCGGCACCCTGCAGGTCAACACGACGGCGACGACGGTCGCCTCGATCGTCGCGTCTGGTACCGGCATCACCAGCGGTGCCGGCGATCTCAATGCCGGCAAGGTGGTCACGCTGACGGTCAACTTCAGTGCGGCGGTGACGGTCAATACCGCGGGGGGCACCCCGAGGCTCACCCTCAACGACGGCGGCACGGCGAGCTACACCGGCGGTTCGGGCGGCACTGCGCTCACCTTCAGCTACACGGTGGCAGCGGGCCAGAACACCGCCGATCTCATCGTCTCGGCGCTCAACCTCAACGGCGGGACCATCACCGGCGGCAACGGCATTGCCGCAAACCTGACGGGGGCCACCAACTACAATCCCGCCGGCACCCTGCAGATCGACACCACGGCGCCGACGATTGCTTCGATCGTGGCTTCCGGCACCGGCATCACCAACGGCGCCGGCAGCGTGAGCACCGGCCAGGTCGTCACCTTGACCGTCAATCTCAGTGAGGCCGTCACGGTCAACACCAGCGGCGGCACGCCGACGCTCGCGCTCAATGATGGCGGCACGGCGAGCTACACCGGCGGCACGGGCAGCACCGCGCTCACCTTCAGCTACACGGTGGCGGCAGGCCAGACCACGTCCGATCTCGCCATCTCCTCGCTCAACCTCAACGGCGCGGTCATCAGTGACGGCGCCGGCAACGCTGCCAACCTGGCCGGCGCCACCAACTACAATCCCGCCGGCACCTTGCAAGTCAACCCGACCACGACCGGCACCGGCGTGCCGAAGTTCAGCCACATCGTCGTCGTCGTCGAAGAAAATCACAACTATGACCAGATCGCCGGCAGCAGCCAGGCACCTTACATCAACAGCCTGATGGCCGGCGGCGCGTCGCTGACCAACATGACGGCGGAGGCCCATCCGAGCCAACCGGACTATTTCGCCCTCTATGCCGGCTCGACATTCGGCACCACCGATGACAACTCCTACAGCCTTCCGGATCCAACGCTGTACACGGTGCTGAAAAACGGCGGTTACTCGTTCACGGGCTATGTGGACGAGGGCGGGATTGGCAGCGACTTCAACCATGACCCCTGGGTTTCATTCCCCGAAGGCCGCACGGTTCAAACCGATTTCACCAGCTTCCCGTCGCTTTTTGCCAACGGCAATTATTCGAGCCTGCCGACCGTCTCGTACGTCATTCCCAGCGTGAGTAACGACATGCACGATGGGACGATCGCGCAAGGCGATACATGGCTTCAGCAAAACCTGAGCGCCTATGCTCAGTGGGCGGTCAACAACAATTCGCTGCTGGTCGTGACCTGGGACGAGAATGACGATTCGACCTCCGAGGCCGCTGCCAACACGATTCCAACTCTGTTTTATGGCGCCAACGTGGTGCCGGGAAACTACAACACCGCCTACAATCACTACAATCTTCTGAGCACGATCACGGCTTCGCTGGGCTTGACCGGTCCCAACAACGCCGCGACGGCGGCGCC
The DNA here is from genome assembly GCF_024199935.1 of Bradyrhizobium sp. CCGUVB14. Lineage (NCBI taxonomy): Bacteria > Pseudomonadati > Pseudomonadota > Alphaproteobacteria > Hyphomicrobiales > Nitrobacteraceae > Bradyrhizobium > Bradyrhizobium sp. CCGUVB14. Next base: position 2,752,447 of record NZ_JANADS010000001.1, on the reverse strand, counting down.
CATCCAGGTGTTCGGGACGGCCGCTGCGGGAGCGGCTGTGCTGGCGGTGGATCAGGACGGGGCACCCGAGAGTCCGACGCTGAGCATCAGCAGCAATTCGCTGACGGTAAACGCCGGAGGATCAGTGGCGTTGGGCATCACCGCGACGCCCGTCGATTCCGACGACCAACTGTCGGTGAGCATCAGCGGCTTGCCGAGCTACGAGTCGATCACGGCTCCGGCCGGAAACACCGTCACCAGCAGCCTTCAATCCGACGGAACCACCACCTGGACCATTGCCGAAGGCGCCTCCACGACGGGCCAACCGCTCACCGGGCTGACGCTGTCGTCGAGCTATACGGGCACCGACCATCCGGTCGCGACGCTCACGGTGACGGCGAGCAACACGACGTCCGGCGAAGCTGCCACATCGGCGTCACAGACCATGACGGTGACCGATCCGCCGGCGCCCGCGCCAAGTGGTCCTGGCGCCGCCTCGCCCTGGGACGCGGGCAATATCGATCGCCTTGCAGCGCTGATGAATCAATTCGCAGCCGCCGGCTTCGACGGACACGGCCCTGGCCCGTTCTGCCCGCCCTCCAATCCGAACGTCGGTTGGGACAACCAGGCCGCTCTCGCCGCTGCCCATCTCCACACGGGATGAGCAACGGCGCACCGGCCGCGCCGTTTGCTCATTTCGTCACGCGGCCTCTCGCGCGGAGAGTCGGCATGTTGATTCAAATCAATGGTTCTCCCGACGCCTGGAGATCAATGACCGGCTGAGGCCATTTGATCCTCGCGGGAGACGACCATGCGGACCCTGGCTGTCGCTGCTGTCATGAGCCTGACGCCGGCTGCGGCGTTCGCCGTCTCCGAGTGCCGCGTCACCGGTCATCCGTCCGTGTTTGGCGTCGACATGACGGCCTACTTCGCGGTCAGGTCGGGGCAAACGTGCAATTTCCCGATGCGAATTCCGGGAGCGATGCACAACTCGGGCGTTTCCCAGAAGCCTGCGCACGGAACGCTGCGACAGATCAACGTGACGACGTTCAGGTACACCGCGGCATCCGGTTACAAGGGCAACGACAATTTCGCCATCTACGGTGAAGGAAAGGGTCCCTACGGCTCAGGCCGATCGGTCATGACGGTGAATGCAACGATCGAGTAGCAGCGGCACACGAACCATCGGAGGCCGGGATGCGCATGCGTCATTGCATTTGCTGTTGCCGCTGCGAACGCGCGTGGCCTAGTATCGTCGCGGTGCCGGGAGAGCCGGGATCTCTGTGGTCCGCAGTGCCCTGGCCGTCAGTGCCATAGCCGTCAGTACCCTGGACGTCGAATTCGCAAATCCCCGGAGTGGCATGATGCGCGCGCTTCCCTTTCTCCTGATCATCTGGATCGCGATGTCTGCGTCCGCGCCGGCCGTCGCTCAACGGTTCGGCGGCCATCATCCGATTTGCCTTCAGAAGTGGGAATGGGGCGGTGCGAGCTCTATTTCGTGTCAGTACGATTCATGGGAGGCGTGCAAAGCGACCGCTGCAGGCCTTTCCGCCACGTGCCTGGTGAACCCTTACGCGCCACCAGCGTCCCCACCACCACCGTCGCCTCCAGACCGCGCTCCGCGTCTGCGATAGATGCGATTTGCGGCGGCACATGACGCCTTCAGGAACGATGTCGTGTAGCGACGGGTTGATGCTTGCCGTTGCGGCGGCAATTCGTTAGCCATGGTCGGCGATCGGCAGCCGCCGTTCGATTGACATGATGGAGGATCTCATGCGGATCGCCTTGCTGGTTGTCTTCATGGTGGCGGGACTTGCTCCCGCAGCGCACGCCGAGCGTGACTATCCCTGGTGCGTGTTTGGCGGCGGGCTCGGCTTCCCCGGCGAGTGCATGTATTCGACGCGAGAACAGTGCCTGGCGTCGTCGTCCGGCCGGTGGAATACCTACTGCGACATAAACCCGCGCGTGAGGTTCCAACAGCAGGCTCCGGCTCCGGCTCCGCGCCGGACGCGCTGATCACTGCAGCGCCGGCACGCGCTGGCGCCTCGTGCACGCGACAATCAGCCTGCGATGTCGACAAGTGACATTTGCCAAATCGCACGATCGCTCGCCCGATGCGGGTCCCCGATGCCGGGGATGTGACCGGTCGTGAAGCCCACACCCGTTGGGGCGCTGCAGCCGAGCCTTAAGTTACCAGACGAGAGGCAGCTGGAGAAAAAGCGATGCGTTCCATTTTGGCTTTGAGCCTTTTGATCGGCCTGTGCGGCGTTGCGAACGCGGCGCCGGCGCACCACAGCCATCGGCACGCTGTCGTTCGCTCCGATCAGGGCACGTTCGCGCCGGGCTCCGCTTCGAGCTTTGCGTACGCGCCATCGTGGCCGCCGACCGAATCCAGGTCCGCCGACCCCTGTGACAAGCCGGAAGCGTATTACGGCGCGTGTCAGGGTTATGCGCCCGGCGAAAAGGAGCGGTTTCTGGGCAGCTTGCACGGCCCATAGACGCTCGAACCCGCAAGTGCCGGGAGCGATGTCGTCCGACTCGGACCATCAATCCAGCGGAACGTTCAGACTGGTCCCTTTGGTGATGATGCCGCCACGGTTGCCGATCTCAATCGAGCCATAGCGCTGCTTGAAGCAATCGGGCAGCGGCCGGTCATCTGCCATGCTGAGCCAAAGGCGCAGCAGATGACGTTTTTCGCCGGCATTGGGCCAATCGCGGAATCCGGTCCGGTCATGCAGCAAGGCATGATTGTAGACGAACTGCATGTCCCCCGGCTGTAGCCGCATGCCGAAATGCAAGCGGGGATCATTCGCGAGCGCGTCGAAGAGATCGAGCGCCTCGACATGGGCCGGCGTCAGTCTCGGCGCATCAGGAAAGCGCTGCGCGCTGTCGATATACTGGCGCTGATAGAACCCGGTCAGGAATCCCGCATGCCAATTCAGCACCGGGATTTCGAGATACGGCTTTTCGTTCTCCGGCACCTCGCCGCGCCGGTCGGTCGCGATGGGCTCGAACAGGAGCGCGGCAAGGTCGGGACGCCGGTCGAACATGTCGTTGTAGATCGACGTCGTGCTGACCAGGAGAGAGTCCCCTCCCTCCATCGCCTCGCGGATGCATAACAGTCCAACCACGTCGGACGAATCGGTGTGGAATGTCTGCCGTTCCGACGTCTGATAAATCCTCGTGTTCGGATCCCTGGCATCGGCGCCGATGTCACGGACGTGACCGAGAATGTGACCCGCCGCATTCTGGGACCGCGCTGATCCCAGATGCGCGCCCACCCCGCAAAATATCGTAGCCGCAAACTCCTGGCTGTATGTCGCCACCGGGAGGCCGCGGATGACCTCGAAGCCCAGGCCGGTCAGCAGCTTTGCCTTGAGCTGTTCCAGATGCGCACCGAGGCGGGGAAGCGGAAAGCTGTCCTTGGTGATGTCGGCGATTTTCCTGCTGCGACCAAGATAGGATTCCGCCGCGTTCTCGAGCTCCGCGATCTCGCTGGCCTCGAGCGATACCAGCCACCGATCAGGATTGGCCTTCATCTCGGTGCCTAGCCAGGCGGATGGAATGTCGATCTTCCCTGACGGGCGATCGATCCCGCGGGTCGCTGAGACCACGTTCATATTGCTGGCTCCTGGGAAGATGGGTCGTCGGACACGGCGTCATATTGTGACAACGGCGTGTTGGCAACTTCGCGGGCCCACGGCCAGGGCCCGGGCAATCGTCGCACACAACGGCGCACGAGCGGACATCACTGAATGTCACAGAAGGCCGGAAGCCGACATCGCAACGGCGCGAGCGGGCGGCGTTCTGTCGGCCACCATGTCGATGACGCAGATGCGCCTGCGTCGTCCGAATTGTCGGTATCGGAATGCTGTGATACAACTCTTGGCTGTCGGGATTACATTTCCGTCCTTTTTGGGGAGGCACCTTATGAGATTCTCGTTTGGCTTCGCCGTGCCGTCAGTCGTCGCTACCTTGGCAACCGTCTTGCTGTGCAGCACATCAGGCACGGCATGGTCTCAACCCACACCGAACTCTTCGCTTCCCGCCGTTTCCGTCGAAGCGCCGAAGGCAAGACCGACTGTTGTGCCGCGACAGGGGCCAACGACCGCGAGAACCCACCACCGGGCACCAGGCTCAGCAACCGGTCAAACGGCGTCGTTCGAGCCGGGTTCACCGTTGGCGAGGCTCGCCAAGCTGGAGAGGGAAGCCCGCAGCTGCAACGGTGGTTGCGAAACAAGTTTCAGGGTCGGCAACGCTCCCTGGATTGGATGTAGCATGGCTGCCGGCGGAGGGGTTGACGGGAGCATGTTCTCGCCGACGTGCACCGACACGCTCAGCTACAACACGTACGCGCAGTGCGTAGAGACCAAGGCTTTCCTTGGCGCGCAACCGAGAGAATCCCGGTGGCTTTGCACCAGCCTGCTGGCCGGGGGCAAGTTGCCCGGCGAAAAGCGAATAGCAGAAAGCCAGCAATGGGGCCGCCGCTAGTCTACGCCTGGCAGCTCTGACCAAGGCACAAGACCGCATGGCTTGAGGATTTCGAGCCATGCGGAATGCCCGCATCGGATCATCAGCACAGGTCGGACGGAGTGCCGACCGTGTGCGCGTTCGCCACTCCCAGCCATCAAGCCGTCAGCGCCGCCCCGTCATCGCGCTCAATTCCGTCCTGACGCGCGCCAGGGAATTCGGGCCATCCGGGTCGGACGGAACGAGTTGCGCGTAGGCTTCGAAGTCGGACAAGGCCTCGACGAGACTGCGCTTCTTCTCCCGCGCCACGCCGCGGTTGTAATAGGATTTGGCAAATTTCGGATTGAGCCGGATCGCTTCGTTGTAGTCGGCGATGGCGCTGTCGAGGTCGCCCTTGGCCAGGAAAGCGTCGCCGCGGTTGTCATAGGCCTCGACATATTTCGGATTGAGGCGGAGCGCTGCATCGTAGTCGCCGATGGCGCGATCGCGGTCCCCCTTGGTGATCCAGGCATTGCCGCGGTTGTTGTAGGCTTCGACGTAGTTCACATCGAGCCTGATCGCCTCGTTGTAATCGGCGATGGCGCGGTCGGCCGCCCCCCTCTCCGACCAGGTGACGCCGCGGTTGTTGTAGGCCTTGACGTAGCCGGGATCGAGCCTGATGACCTCGCTGTAGTCGGCGGCGGCGCGATCGAAGTCGCGCTTGGCCTGCCGGGCGTTGCCGCGGTTGAAATAGGCAGCGGCGCGGTTGGGATCGGCCCGGATCGCCTCGCTGTAGTCGGCGATGGCGCGGTCGAGGTCGCTCTTGTTTTTATATTCGACGCCGCGGTTCAGGTAGATTTTCGCAAGCTCCTCGCCCCTGAAATCGCCCGACGCAATGGCGCGGGAGCATGCCGCGATGGCGGCGTCGCCTGATTGCCTTGCGCAGGTGTCCGCGTCGTCCGCGACAGCCACCGCAGGCAAGCCTGCGAGAGCCAGCACGGTCAGCCATGGAAACAACCGGTATCGTGTGGAGCGCATCTGCATCACATGTGGCTTCCGCAATCGACGGGAGGAGCCGGGACGGCCGTTAGCCGTTCCCTTGGGCGCTGCTCCCGCTTTCTTGGTCGGCGGCGGCGCCCAGATGGTTCGTTAACGATGACCTCGTGGAACTTTGATTTTGCAACTTAATTCGTCGCTATTTCACGGGGTGTTGCCCGAAGTGCACAGGCGTCGTCTCGCGGCTGTGGTTAGATATGCTCGCGGGCTAACGGGAGATGGTCTGTGCGTGCGTGGGTTCCAGTTGCTGTCGCAACGATTGTGATCACCGGTTCGGTCAACGCGGCCGATCTCGCGCCCGTGTACAAGGCGCCGCCTGCTGCACCGGTCGCCTACAGCTGGTCCGGGTTCTACCTGGGCGGCAATGTCGGCGTCATCTGGAACGACCGACGGGCGGACCCCGTGTCATTCACGACCACCGGCGTTGACTTTCCCGGGCGCCAAGCCGTTGGCCAATTTCCGAGCTTCGACGTCCGCGATACCGCTTTCACCGGCGGCGTTCAGGCTGGCTACAATTTCCAGTTCGGGTCGAATTGGGTCGCGGGTCTCGAAGCCGATATCAACTACAGCGGACTGAACAAGACCGATACGCGCGTGTACCCGGCGACCCCTTTCATCGGCGGCGGCATCATCGACCCCAATACCGAATCCGCGACACAGAAGCTCGGCTGGCTTGGGACCGTGCGCGGTCGCCTCGGGTTCACGACCCTGAACAACAGGTTGCTCGCGTTTGCAACCGGCGGCCTGGCCTATGGAAAGGTCGATGACAGCATCTATACCATTGGCGTGCCGAACGGTGCGGGCCCAGTCCAGATCAGCGCCAGCTCGTCGTCGGTTCGCGTCGGCTGGACCGCGGGCGGCGGCCTGGAATACGCGTTTGCGAACAATTGGAGGGCCAAGGTCGAATACCTCTACTACGATCTCGGCAGGCAGAACCTCACCCTGGATTACGCGCCGATTCCGGGCGATGCGAACAACACGATCACGTACAGATTTCGCAACAACGGCAATCTGGTGCGCGTCGGCCTGAACTACAATTTCTAGAGACGCGGGGAACGTCATCGCCGCCGCACGCTGGCGCGTGCCTGATGCACCCTAAGCCGAATCCTTGGTCGGACGTTCGGGATGGCAGAGGCTGCAATTGACGCGGCAGCCTTGAGCCATCATGCCCGCTCGGCGAAGCTGCTCTGTTTTCCGGCGGGCCTCCGGATAGCTGGGAAACTCCTCCCAGAAATAAGTGCTGCCGCGGCCGACGCGAATACTGCCCTGCTCCATTCCCTGGCCATTTCGGCACGCGACACATTCCGGGTGGTGGATACGAACGCGCTTGAGCATCGTGTCCCAAAATACCCAGAACATTGGTTGTCCTCCCAGGCCTCGCGCTGGAATTTTGTTCGGGCAGATCTTTCCTGACACCATGGCCGATGGCCCATTCCCACTGCCAATTGCCAACAAAAATCGGCCCCAACTCCGGGGCTGCCCGAGCTGAGGCCAATTTGCTGGACTGACGGGCTTTCACCAGGCCAGGCACGTCACAATGCGCTAAAGCCGGCACTCCATGCCATTGGCCATCCGATCTACCTCGAAATTTTCCGAAAGTTCCGAGTTGCGCGCTAGCGTCTGCTGGCGGTGCGATATTGACCATCGGTGCCTCAATCCAGCCTGACGCCAGGAGATTACGGTGACAATCCAGCTGTCACACAATTCCCGAGTCGGAAGCCGATGCTGACAGAATCTGGCAGGATGCCGTGATATGAGCCGCCATGTCACGCGCCCAACGCCTTCTCGACGTGATCCAGCTCTTGCGCAGTCACCGTCGGCCCGTAGCAGCATGCCGACTGGCCGATGAACTCGGCGTCTCGCTCAGGACGATCTATCGCGACATCGAGACGCTGAAGGGCCAAGGAGCCCATATCGATGGCGAGGCCGGCATCGGCTATGTCCTGCGGCCGGGCTTCATGTTGCCGCCCCTGATGTTCTCGGAAGAGGAGATCGAAGCGCTGGTGCTGGGCGGTCGATGGGTTGCCGCTCAGCCGGACGAGCCGCTCGGAAAGGCGGCCCGGAACGCGCTTGCGAAGATCGCCGCCGTACTGCCGGACGACCTCCAGCGGAGCCTGGAGACGTCGAGCCTGATGGTCGCTCGCCGCGATCCGGCGGCAGGCGATTCCGAATTGCCGATCATTCGGGCCGCCATTCGCACGGAATGCAAATTGCGCATTACCTACAGCGACGAACGGGACAACCGCACCAAACGCACGATCTGGCCGATCGCACTCGGATTCTTCGATCGGGTACGCATGGTGGCGGCCTGGTGCGAGAGCCGCGGCGACTACCGCCATTTCCGCACTGACCGGATCCTGTCGATCACGCTCTCGGAGCGCCGCTACCCGCGGCGCCGTATCGACTTGCTGCGGGAGTGGCAGCAGCGGGAACGCATTGGCGAACGCTGATCATGCTGACAGAAACTGACAGCACCTTCCCGTAAGCCTCGGCCATCGCCAAGCCAAACAGGAGATGCAAATGGCCGACTTCAATCTCGTTGTGCTCTATGTCGACGATGCACAAGCGAGTTCCGCCTTCTATCAGAAACTGCTGGAGCGCCCTGTCGCGCAATCATCCCCCAAATTCGTGCTTCTTCCACTCGGGAACGGCACCATGCTGGGATTGTGGCAGCGGGACGCCGTCGAGCCTGCTTCCGCTTCGCAATCCGGCTCTAGCGAGATCTCATGGGCGGCCGCAGACGCGGAGGCGGTGCGCGCGACCTTTGAGGCGTGGACAACCCGCGGTGTCCGGATTGCGCAGCCCCCGACGGCCATGCCATTCGGACACACCTTTGTTGCGCTCGATCCCGACGGTCATCGCCTGCGCGTCCTGGCGACCGCCGCTTAAAGGGCGCTAATCCAAATCGTAGCGCCGTCCCCTACCCGACCAGTTGCTTCGCCGCCGCCGAGATCATCACCAGCCCACCGGTGATCACGGCGACGTCGAGGATTGCGGTGTGAATATGCACCGGCATTCGCTCGACGAAGGCCTTGGCCAGGAACGCGCCGGGAATGGCGATGCCGCCGATCAGCAGCGCGAAGGCGAGCACCTGCGCGGTGACGGCGCCGGCGAGGCCAAACACCGAAATCTTGATCAGGCCGGTGCCGAGCGAGATCATCGCATCGGTTGCGATCACGGCGGCGCCTTCGAGGCCTGCGGCCATCAGCAGCGAGAGCAGGATCACGCCGGAGCCGGAGGTGCCTCCAACCAGCACGCCGTAGCCGACCGAACCGGCTGCGAGGCCGGTGTTGCCGATCTTGACCTGGCGGCGACGCAGCACGCGGCGCAGCGGCACGCTGAGGATCAGCATGGTGCCGATCACGAGTGCCGCGCCGGAATTGGTGAGGCGCGTGTAGCCGTAGGCGCCGAGCGCAGTGGTCAGGGCCGCGCAGGCCAGCACGATCAGCGCACGGCGGCGATCGGCATAGCGGAGATAGGCGACCGCACGGCTGGAATTGGTGAAGAGCGCGGAGATCGCGATGATCGGCACCACGGGCTCGGCACCGACCAGCGGCACCAGCACCAGCGGCATCAACGCGCCGGTGCCGTAGCCGGCGAGACCACCGATGATCGAAGCAAACAACGCCATCAACGCGACCAGCAAGAGCTGAAATATCGAGATGTCGGCGAAGCCTGAAACGATGGTCACGTTCTCTCATCGCGGCTGATGCGTGCCGCAGCTTGATCGGCGATGGCAGCGAGTGCGGCTTCCTCTAGTGGAAAATCCGCTGCAAGCCAAGCGTCCTCGGCAAGTGTCAACACATGTCCGAGCGCAGGTCCCTCGGCCATTCCGCGCGCGATGAAGTCGGCGGCTTTCAGCGGGAATTTCGGCGCGGTCCAGCGTTGCGGCAGCTCGGCAAGCTCGCGCCAGCGCGACGAATTCACGTCGCCGCCGCCCCGCGCCCAGGCCAGCAACACACGATCGTGATAGCGCTCGGGCCCCAGCCGATACACCAGCCGCCGCGCATTGGCTTCGCCCTTGGTCGGCAAGCGCCACCAGCGATGGCCCATCGAATCCAGCGCCTTGGCTTCGGCGTTAGAGAGCCGCAAGCGCGTCGCGACGCGCTTGGCGTCTTCGGTGACGGCCACCGTCAGCGCCGCCAGACGCCGTGTGACGCTGGCCGGCAAGCGCAGCTCCTGCTCGATCGCGATCATCGCCGTCAGCGGCCCGGTATAGACAACGCCGCCGATCATCGCTGGCAGCAAGCCGGCATCGGCCATCGCAAGCACGGCTGCGGATGCGCCGCCCGCCACCAGCAATTTCAGCATCTCCATGCGCACGCGCTCGGCCGAGAGCGTGGCAAGACCGGCGCGGCCACGGATGCAGGCGAGGGTGCCGTCGCGATCGGGATCGCCGGCGCCGAACGCGGCATGAATGCGGAAGAAGCGCAGGATGCGCAAATAATCCTCGGCGATGCGCTGGTCGGGCGCGCCGATGAAGCGCACGCGCCGCGCTTTGGCATCGGCGATGCCGCCGACATAATCGTAGACTACGCCGTTCGCATCGACCGACAGGCCGTTCATCGTAAAATCGCGCCGCTCGGCGTCCTTGACCCAGTCGCGGCCGAAGACGACCCTGGCCTTGCGCCCGAAGGTCTCGGTGTCCTCACGCAGCGTCGTGACTTCGTAAGGTGTGCCGTTGATGACCAGCGTGACGGTGCCGTGGTCGATGCCGGTCGGCACGCTCTTGATGCCGGCAGCTTTCGCGCGCCGGACCACCTCCTCGGGGCGCGCCGTGGTCGCGATATCCGTGTCGCCCGGCGGCAGGCCGAGCAGCGCGTTGCGGACGGTGCCGCCGACCACGCGCGCTTCCTCGCCATCGGCATTGAGCAGGTGCAGCACGCGCGCCGTCCCGCCCGAGGTCAGCCAGGGCGCACCAGCAAGTATGGGCTCCGCGCTCATCGTCCGGCCCTTATCTTTCCATTCAGCTGTCCCTGCCCGGCACGAGCTTGCCGTTCTCGATATGGGCGGGGATGTAGGTCGAGTTCGGTGCGGCGCCGGAGAAATGCGCTAACCCAATCAGCCCGGCGATGACGAGCACCAGCGCCGCCAGCACCAGGCGCGCAACGACGGTGATCGGCCAGGACGATTGCACGAACAGGCCGGACCGCGTGGCAGCCAGGAAAAGCGCATAGACGGCAAAGGGGATGAGGAAGATTCCGATCTCGGTCAGAACCGGCCGGATCATGACGAATAGATCCGCTCATACAGCACACGCAGCATTCCGGCCGTCGCACCCCAGATGTAGCGCTCCGCAAACGGCATCGCATAGTAAAACCGCTCCATGCCGCGGAATTCCTTGCTGTGCACCTGGTGGTTGGCCGGATTCATCAGGAAGGATAGCGGCACTTCGAATGCGTCATCAACCTCGGAATGGTTGATCGTCAGTTGAAATCCCGGCCGCACCCGGGCGACCGTCGGCAGGATGCGAAAGCCGAACGCGGTGCCATAGAGATCGAGGTAGCCGATCGGCTCGACGAAATCTCTGGACAGCCCGACCTCCTCCTCGGCCTCGCGCAGCGCGGCGTCGAGCGGCGAGGAATCGGTCGCATCGATCTTGCCGCCGGGAAAGGCGATCTGGCCGGCGTGGTCGTTGAGATTGGCCGAACGCTGCGTCAGCAGGATGGTCGGCTCGGGATGGTCGACAACCGCGATCAGCACGGCTGCGGGACGCACCGGCTGCTCGCGCGCGACGATCTCGAGCATCTTGTCGGTGCCGGGATCGCCGGAGGCCGGAACGATGTTGGGATCGAACAGGCCCGGCGGAACGTCGAAGCCGAGCCTCGCCCTGGTGCGCGCAAAGAAATCCGTTCCGCGGAAAGCGACGGGCTCGCTCTTTTCGCTTTTGGAGATAGGCTTGTTCAAAGCGCGGCCCTCACCTGCTCCGCGTCGGCCATGGCGAAGAATTCGCCGGCCGACTCGACGCCGAACATCGGCTGGCCATCGACCATCCGCTCCTCGCCCATGTCAACCAGATCGTAATAGAGCGCGCGGGTGACCTTGGCCCAAAGATCGGCGCGGACGTGGAGATAGGGCGTCAGGCCGCCATCCCTGGCCTGCTCGAACCGCAGCCGGTGCGCGGCATCGCAGGTGACCCAGTCGTCGACATTGGTGCGGAAGCTCAGCACGCGATGGCTTTCCTCGCCGGCCTTCAGCATCTCGACCGCCATGAACGGCGCGTCGTCGACGCGGATACCGACCTTCTCCACCGGCGTGACGAGGAAATGCTTGTCGCCCTCGCGTTTGAGGATGGTGGAGAACAGGCGGACCAGCGCGTGACGGCCGATTGGCGTGCCCATGTAGAACCAAGTACCATCGGAGCCGATTCGGATGTCGAGATCGCCGCAAAACGGCGGATTCCACAGATGCACCGGAGGCAGGCCCTTTTTGGCGCCTTCGGCACCGGCAGCACTTTTGGCGGCGGCAGTGAGCCCCTCAAGACCGCGATCGGCGCTCTGCCCTTGGTTCGCCATGGTTTGCCCTGACTTTGTCATTTCGCACGGATGTCGTTTGGCACGATTGGTGCAGGTCTGGTTTGTAAGTCTACGTTGTAAATCGGTGCGCGGTTCCACCCCGCATTAGTCCGGTGTGGAGGTCGCCACTTCGTGATGCCCTACATAACCCTAAGCCGATAAGGTGGGGATAGGTTAATTCAACGAATACATGGCCTTCCTGCAAGTCTAGCATGGGGCCCAACACGACGCGAAATGACGACGCAAGATGGCCGCGTGGCAGGCTTAAGGAGCTAACGGATGGCGGAAAGTGTCGAGAAACTCGAAGACGGCATCGTCCGTTCGGCCGAGCAGGTGTCGAGCCAGGTGCGTGCGGCAAAGGACGCGATCGCATCCGTGATCTTCGGCCAGGATCGCGTGATCGAGAACACGTTGGTCACCATCCTCTCCGGCGGCCACGCGCTTTTGATCGGCGTGCCCGGCCTCGCCAAGACCAAGCTGGTCGAGACGCTCGGTGTCACGCTCGGTCTCGATGCCAAGCGCATCCAGTTCACGCCCGACCTGATGCCGTCGGACATTCTCGGCGCCGAAGTGCTCGACGAGAGCACGGCGGGGAAACGCTCGTTCCGCTTCATCTCCGGTCCGGTGTTCGCGCAGCTGTTGATGGCCGACGAGATCAACCGCGCCAGCCCGCGCACGCAATCGGCGCTGCTGCAGGCGATGCAGGAGCAGCACATCACCGTCGCCGGCGCGCGCCACGATCTGCCGAAGCCGTTCCACGTGCTCGCGACGCAAAACCCGCTGGAGCAGGAAGGCACCTATCCGCTGCCCGAAGCGCAGCTCGACCGCTTCCTGATGGAGATCGACGTCGATTATCCCGATCGCGATGCCGAACGTCGCATCCTGTTCGAGACCACCGGTGCCGAGGAGACGCTGGCAAAGGCGTCATTGACGGCGGATGCGCTGATCACCGCGCAGCGGCTGGTGCGCCGCCTGCCGGTCGGCGATTCCGTGGTTGAAGCCATCCTGTCGCTGGTGCGCTCGGCCCGTCCGGGTCCGGACAGCGGCGAGGCCGGCAAGTTCATCGCCTGGGGCCCCGGCCCGCGCGCCAGCCAGTCGCTGATGCTCGCCGTGCGCGCCCGCGCGCTGATCGATGGACGTCTCGCGCCTTCGGTCGACGACGTGCTCGACCTCGCTGAACCCATTTTGAAGCACCGCATGGCATTGACGTTCCAGGCGCGCGCCGAGGGGCGCACGATTCCGGACGTGATCAAGCAATTGAAAACACGGATCGGTTGATGGCCGCAGAGACCGGGCACACAGCAAAGGAGATCATCGCGATCCGACGTGCCGATGGCGAAAGCCGTACGCTCGCCGCTTCGCTGCCGCGCCTGGTGCTCGAGGCCCGCCGCATCGCCGCCAACGTCATCCACGGCCTGCATGGACGGCGCCGCGCGGGTTCCGGCGAAAACTTCTGGCAATACCGCCGCTTCGTGTCGGGCGAGCCGTCGCAGAATGTCGACTGGCGCCGTTCGGCGCGTGACGACCATCTCTATGTCCGCGAGCTCGAGTGGGAAGCCTCGCACACGGTCTGGATCTGGCCTGATCGGTCGCCGTCGATGGCGTTTGCCTCGAAGACCGCACGTGAGTCCAAATTGGAGCGCACGCTGATCGTCGCCTTCGCGCTGGCCGAGCTGCTGGTCGCGGGCGGAGAGCGCGTCGGCATTCCCGGGTTGATGGCACCGACCGCGAGCCGCAGCGTCATCGACAAGATGGCGCAGGCCATGCTGCATGACGACGCCGACCGGCTCAGCCTGCCGCCGTCCTTCGTTCCCGCCGCGCTCGCCGAAACCATCTTGCTGTCGGATTTCTGGTCGCCGATCGCGGAGATCAGGACGACGCTCGCGGGTCTCTCGGGCTCGGGCGCGCATGGCACGCTGGTGCAGATCGTCGACCCCGCCGAGGAAAGCTTCCCCTATTCGGGCCGCGTCGAGTTCGTCGAGCCGGAAGGTTTTGGCGTGATCACCGCCGGCCGCGCCGAGAGCTGGGCGGAGGATTACACCGCGCGGCTGGCGCTGCACCGCGACCAGATCCGCGCCGAGACCAACAAGCTCGACTGGCTGTTCACGACGCATGCGACCGACCGCTCGGCTGCCGAGCTCCTGCTGTTCCTCCATGCCGGCATGCAGGTGAGCAAGTCGGGCGCCCGCACCCATTCGATCAAGGCGGGGCCGGCCGCATGATGGGATTGCCGCTCGCCTTCACCGAACCGCTGCTCCTGATCGGCCTCATCAGCCTGCCGGTGCTGTGGTGGCTGCTGCGCGTGATGCCGCCGCGGCCGCGCCGCATCGAGTTTCCGCCGACGCGCCTGTTGTTCGACATCGCGCCACGCGAAGAGACGCCGTCGCGGACGCCGTGGTGGCTGACTGCGCTGCGGCTGCTCGCCGCAGCATTGGTCATCTTCGCCGCCGCCGGCCCGATCTGGAATCCGCAGACGGGATTGGCCGCCAGCAAGGCGCCGCTGATGATCATGCTCGACGACGGCTGGAGCGCCGCATCGAACTGGGACACGCGGATCCGGGCCGCCGACGAGCTGATTGCGAACGCCGACAACGACCGCCGCGCGATCGCGCTGGTGCCGTTGTCCGAGCCGAACCGCGACATCACGCTGATGCCGGCGGGCGCGGCGCGCGTTGCGCTGCGGCAGATCGTGCCAAAGCCCTATTCGATCGAGCGCGTTGAAACCCTCACCGCGGTCGATCGTTTCCTGAAGGCGACCGGCGACTGCGAGATCGCCTGGCTTTCCGACGGCGTCGACACGGGCCGCGGCGAAGAGTTCGTCGCCGGGCTCGGCAAGACCATCGGGGATCGCAGCTTGACGGTGTTCGAGGGCGGCACCTCCTCCCCGCTGGCATTGGTCGCGGCGGAAAACGCGGCGGCGAAGATGACGGTGAAGGTGCTTCGCACCGACGGCGGCATCGCCGCCGGCACCGTGCGGGCGCTGGACCAGAAGGCCTCGCCGATCGGCGAGGCGCGCTTCACCTTCGGACCACAGGACAAGGAAGTCGAAGCCGCGTTCGACCTGCCGGTCGAATTGCGCAACGACATCTCGCGGCTCGAGATTTCCGGCGAGCGTTCGGCCGGTGCGGTGCAGCTGCTCGACAAGCGCTGGCGGCGGCGCGCCATCGGCATCGTGTCGGGCGCAAGCAGCGAGACTGCGCAGCCGCTGCTGGCGCCGACCTTCTACCTGACGCGCGCGCTGGCGCCGTTCGCCGACGTGCGGCTCGCCGACAAGGGCTCGCCGCAGCAGGGCATCACACAATTTTTGGACCAGAAGCTGCCGATGATCATCCTGGCCGATGTCGGCACCATCGCGCCGGAATTGCGCGAGCGCCTCAACGCCTGGATCGCCCAGGGCGGCGTGCTGGTGCGGTTCGCCGGCCCCAGGCTGGCGCAGGCCGAGGACGATCTGGTTCCGGTCAAGCTGCGCAAGGGCGGCCGCACGCTCGGCGGCAGCCTGACCTGGGAAAAGCCGCAGCATCTCGCCGCGTTCGCGGCCGACGGTCCGTTCACCGGCGTCGTCGTGCCCAAGGATGTCACCGTGAGCCGGCAGGTGCTGGCCGAGCCCGACGCCGTGCTCGCCACCAAGAGCTGGGCCTCGCTCGAAGACGGCACGCCGCTCGTGACCGGCGAGCATCGCGGCAAGGGCATCGTCAGCCTGTTCCATGTCAGCGCCGACATGCGCTGGTCGGATCTGCCGATGTCCGGCACCTTCGTCGAAATGCTCCGGCGTGTCGTCGACATGTCGGGCTACACCGCCAAACCCGGCGCCGGCGTTGCCGCCGAGGCGACCGCCGAGACGCTGGCCCCGCTGCATCTGCTCGACGGCTTCGGCGCCTTCGGGCCGCCGCCGGCCACCGCCAAGCCGCTGACGGCTGATTATCGCGACCGCGCCACGCCGGACCATCCGCCCGGCTTCTACGGTCCGGCAGAAGGACCGCTCGCCGTGAACACGCTCGCAGCCGCCGACCGCATCGCAGCCCTCAATACCGCGGGCCTCCGCGCCCGGCACGCCACCTACACCAACGCCGAGCCGCGGGACTTGCGCGGCTGGCTGCTGTCGACGGCGCTGGCGCTGTTCCTGGTCGACGCCATCATCGTGGCGCTGCTCGGCGGCGGCCTCGCCGCGCTGCTGCGTCGCCGCGCCGCGCCTGCCATGATCCTGCTTGGCGTCATGCTCGCGGGCATCGCGGTGCTGTCGCCGACGCCGTTGCGCGCCGACAGCGCATCGGACGATTTCGCGATGAAGTCGACCTCGCAGACCCGCCTCGCCTATGTCGTCACCGGCAATGCCGACGTCGATTCCATCGTCAAGGCCGGCATGTCGGGCCTGACGCTGTTCCTGGCGCAGCGCACCGCGCTCGAGGCCGGCGACCCCGTCGGCGTCGATCCCGCGCGCGACGAGCTCGCCTTCTTCCCGCTGATCTACTGGCCGATCGTGCCGGGCGCGCCGAAGCCGCCGCAGGACGCCATCAACAAGATCGACGCCTACATGAAGCAGGGCGGCACCGTGATCTTCGACACCCGCGATGCGGTCGAAGCGCCGCCCGGCGAGAACGGCGCCTCGCAGACGCCGGGCATGCAGTCGCTGCGCGAGATCCTGTCCTCGCTCGACGTGCCCGAGCTCGAGCCAGTACCGCGCGAGCATGTGCTGACAAAAACCTTCTACCTGCTGCGCGACTTCCCCGGCCGCTTCAACTCGGGCCAGACCTGGGTCGAAGCGCTGCCGCGCGAGGACGACGACGAGAGCGCGCAGCGCCCCGCACGCGGCGGTGACGGCGTCTCGCCGATCATCATCACCTCCAACGACCTCGCGGGCGCCTGGGCACTCCGTCCCGACGGCCAGCCGATGCTGCCGCTGACGCCGGGCGAACCGCGCCAGCGCGAATTCGCCTACCGCGCCGGCGTCAACATCGTGATGTACACGCTGACCGGCAACTACAAGGCCGACCAGGTGCACGCACCGGCCCTGATCGAACGTCTCGGCCAATAGGATCGACATGAACTACGGCATCGCCTTTACGCCGCTTGTCCCCGCGATCGTCCTGTGGATCGCGCTCGCTGCGATCGTCGTCATCGCGATCGTGCTGCTGCTTGCGCGGGCGCGCGGTGCGGCCGTGCGCGTGGCGGCGCTGGCGCTGTTCCTGCTGGCGCTCGCCAATCCCTCCTTCACGCGCGAGGACCGCGATCCGCTCACCTCGGTCGCCGCCGTCGTCGTCGACAAGAGCCCGAGCCAGAATTTCGGCAAGCGCAACCAGGAGGCCGCGAAGGCGCAGGAAGCGCTGGTCGACAGCCTGAAGAAGATCAAGGGGCTCGAAGTGCGCGTCGTCGAAGCCGGCCAGGCCGACGGCGAGACCGACGGCACGAAGCTGTTCGGCGCGCTGGCCTCCGCGCTGTCGGATGTGCCGGTCGACCGCGTCGCCGGCGCGTTCCTGATCACCGACGGCCGCGTGCACGACATCCCGGCCAATGCCGCCGCGCTCGGCTTCCAGGCGCCGGTGCAGGCGCTGGTCACCGGGCAGAAGGACGAGCGCGATCGCCGCATTGCGATCACCGCGGCGCCGCGCTTCGGCATCGTCGGCCAGAACCAGACCATCACCTACAAGCTGGACGACCAGGGCGTTACCGGCGAGCGCGCCAAGGTCACGGTCCGCCGCGACGGCGAGGTCATCAACGAGCGCACGCTCGCAAGCGGCCAGAGCGCCAGCGTCGACGTCGAGATCAAGCATGCCGGGCCGAACATCGTCGAGATCGAGGCCTCGCCGCTCGAGCGCGAACTGACGCCGGTGAACAATCGCGCCGTCGTCGCCATCGACGGCGTGCGCGACAAGCTGCGCGTGCTCCTGGTGTCCGGCGAGCCGCATTCCGGCGAGCGCACCTGGCGTAACCTGTTGAAGTCCGACGCCAGCGTCGACCTCGTGCATTTCACCATTCTGCGTCCGCCGGAGAAGCAGGACGGCACGCCGATCAACGAATTGTCGCTGATCGCGTTTCCGACCCGCGAGCTGTTCCAGCAGCACATCAACGAATTCCAGCTGATCATCTTCGATCGCTACGCCCGCCAGGGCGTGCTGCCGATCGCCTATTTCGACAACATCGCGCGCTATGTGCGCGCCGGCGGCGCCGTGCTGGTGTCGGCCGGCCCCGACTATGCCTCGACCACCAGCATCTGGCGCACGCCGCTCGACACGGTGCTGCCGGCAGAACCGGTCGGCGTCACCGAGAAGCCGTTCTATGCGCATCTCTCCGACATCGGCAAACGCCATCCCGTGACGCGCGGGCTGGAAGGCTCGGCGTTCGAGCCGCCGCACTGGAGCCGCTTCTTCCGCACCGTCGAGACCCGCAATTCGGTCAACCCGCCGGTGATGACGGGCGCAGACGGCAAGCCGCTCTTGTTCCTGTCGCGCTTCGGCGAAGGCCGCGTCGCGCTGCTGCTGTCCGACCACATCTGGCTGTGGGCGCGCGGTTACGAAGGCGGCGGCCCGCATCTCGATCTGCTCCGGCGGATGTCGCACTGGCTGATGAAGCAGCCGGACCTCGACGAGGAAGCGCTGCGCCTCCAGGTGCAGGGCAAGGATCTCGTGGTGGTGCGCCAGACCATGGCTGATAGCGTGCAGCCGGTGAGCGTGACCTCGCCCTCCGGCGTCTCGCGTGATCTGACGCTCAGCCCCGGCGACCCCGGCGAATGGCGTGCCAGCCTTCCCGCGAGCGAGCTCGGCCTGTGGGCTGCGACCGACGGCACGCTGAAGGCGCTGATCAATGTCGGACCGACCAATCCGAAGGAGTTTTCGGAAGTCACCTCCACCACCGACACGTTGAAGCCGCTGACGCAGGCGACCGGCGGCAGCGCGGTGCGGATCGCGGATGGCGGCAGCGTCGAGCTGCCGCGCATCGTCCCGGTGCGCTCGACCAGCGTCTTTGCCGGCGACGGCTGGATGGGCGTGCGGATGCGCGACGCCAGCGTCGTCAAAGGCGTCGGCGTGCTGCCGATCTTCGCCGGCCTGATCGGCCTGCTCTTGCTGCTCGGCGCCTTTGCCGCGACCTGGGTGCGTGAGGGGCGCTAGTTGCCCGAACGACACATTTAGCGACGGTCCACTTGGGCCGTTGCCGCGGCGGTTGACATCCGCTGACCGATCGGGCGATGTTACAATATAACATCGCGACGCCCGGTTGGCGCCTCGCGATGCGGGGTGGCGTTTTCAGATGAAGTGGTTCCGGTCGAATATCAGGCACGGCGCCCGGCTCGCGTTGTTCGCGATGCTGGTGCAGTTCGCGCTGACCTTCGGTCACAGCCACTGGTTCGCGCAGGCCGCGCCCCTCGCGCAAGGCCAACTGGCCGACAGCGCCAAGACGATCGCGTCGACCGACCGCACGGCGGTCCAGAAGCAGTCCCCGACAAATCCCGATCGCGAACAGCCGGGCGACGACAATTGCGCGATCTGCGCGCTGGTCGCGATGGCCGGCACGGTCACGTTCGCGACGCCGCCCTTGCTGTTGCTGCCGCAGGCGGTCGAGCTGCTCTACCGCACCACCGATGCCGAATTCATCCATCTGGAATCGGCAAGCCACGCGTTCCAGCCGCGCGCTCCTCCCGCCACCTGATCTCCATCGATTGAGCTGCCTTTGCCATCGGCCGCGCCTCGCGCCGATTCCGCAGGGCTATCGAAATTGATCCGTCGCGTGTCGACGGCGCGTGCTGCCTGCAAGTGCTCCGAATGAGCGCGGCGGTGCGCGATCGGAAATCAGGACAATGGTGTCTTCAAAAGCAATATTGGCGGGCTCGAGCCTCGCCGCACTCACGCTGTTTCACCCTGGCGGCGGCGCCATGGCGCAGACGACGGCTCCCCTCACGACGCTGCCCAGCGTCGAGGTCGATGCGCCCAAGCAGACGCAGGCGCCGCGCCGTCCCAAGGTTCGGGTCGCCGTCGACAGGCACAGGACAAATTCGCAGGCAAAACCGCCGACCGAAGCGCCGGCGGCGGTCGAGGGGCAGAGCGACAGGATGGACGCGGCGCGTCAGAGCGTGCTTCCGCCCGGCGGGGCCACCGCCCACACGCTCACGCGCCAGGCGATCGAGGCGCTGCCGCAGGGCACCAACGCCTCGCTCGACAAGGTGCTGCTGCAATTCCCCGGCGTCACCCAGGATTCGGCGGCGAGCGGCGACCTGCACGTCCGCAACGAGCACGCCAACCTGCAATACCGCATCAACGGCGTCATGCTTCCCGACGGCGTCGGCGCGTTCGGGCAGATCCTCGACACCGGCATCGTCGGCAGCATGAGCCTGCTCACTGGTGCGCTACCGGCGCAATACGGCCAGCGCACCGCCGGCGTGCTCGACATCTCCACCAAGGCCGATGCCTTCAACAATTCCGGCGTCGTCGGCGTCTATGGCGGCAGCAACGGCACCATCTCGACCAACGTGGAATATGGCGGGACCGTCGGACAGACCCAGTATTTCCTGTCGGGCCGCTTCCTGCAGAACAATCTCGGCATCGAGAACCCGACCCCGTCGGTCAATGCGATCCACGACCGCACCAACCAGGAAAAGGGATTTCTCTATCTCTCGACGATGATCGATCCGAACAGCCGCCTGACCTTCATGAGCGGCGTGTCGAATGCGACGTTCCAGATTCCGAACAACCCCGGGCAGGCGCCTGCCAACACGGCGTTCGGCGTCTCGAATTTCGACTCGTCCAGGCTGAACGAGCACCAGAACGAGTTCAACCAGTTCAACGTCGTCTCCTACCAGACCTCGAATGGCGAGTTCGACACGCAGACCTCGTATTTCAATCGCTACAGCCAGCTGCACTTCTACCCCGATCCGATCGGCGATCTCGTCTTCAACGGCGTGTCCTCGGATGTCTATCGCCAGAGCGTGGTCAACGGCATCCAGCAGGACACCGCCTGGCGCATCGGCTATGCGCACACGCTGCGCTTCGGCCTCTCGGTCAGCGCGGAGCGGACGCTGGTCAACAGCGGATCAACTGTGCTGCCGCTGGCCGATCCCACCGACCCGACCGCGGGAACGAACGACGCGCCGTTCTCGGTATTCGATTCCAGCGCCAAGACCGGCTGGTTGATCGGGACCTATGTCCAGGACGAGTGGAAGATCACCAACAATCTGACCCTCAACGCCGGCCTGCGCTTCGACCAGATGTACCAATATGTCGATGCGAACCAGCTCAGCCCGCGCGTCAGCCTGACCTGGAAGCCGTTCGACGGCACCATGTTCCACGCCGGCTACGCGCGCACCTTCACCCCGCCCTCGCAGGTGATCGCGGCCCCGGTCAACCTCGCGCTGGTGACGCCGCCCGGCGCGCCCGCGAACACGTTGACGCCAGAAGTGGCGCAGAACAGTCCGGTGCTGCCGGAGCGCGCGCACGTGTTCGACGTCGGCGTGACGCAGAAGATCTACGCGATCCCGGGCCTGGAGGTCGGCGCCGACGCCTACTACAAGAAGGCGCGCGACCTGCTCGACGACGGCCAGTTCGGCGCGGCCTATGTGCTGAGCGGTTTCAACTACGATCACGCAGAGAACGTCGGCGTCGAGCTGAAGTCGACCTACCGCAACGGCAATTTCAGCGCCTACGCCAATATCGCCTGGGCCAAGCAGATCGCGAGCAACGTCGTCTCGAACCAGTATCTGTTCGGTGCGGATGAGCTCGCCTACATCGCGGGCCACTACATCTACACCGACCACGCCCAGATGCTGTCGGGATCGGCCGGTGCCTCCTATCTCTGGGAGGGCACGCGTTACAGCGTGTCGATGATCTATGGCAGTGGCCTGCGCTCGGGCTTTGCCAACACCGATCACCTGCCCGGCTACACGCAGGTGAATTTCGGCCTGTCACACGACTTCAACATCATCGCGCCGAACAAGCCGACGACGGTGCGCTTCGACGTGGTCAATGCGTTCGACACGATCTACCAGATCCGCGACGGCTCCGGCATCGGTGTGTTCGCCCCGCAATACGGACCGCGGCGCGGCTTCTATGTCGGCATGTCGCAACGGTTCTAGACCATGATGAGATCAGGTTAGCTCGGCTTGCTCGGAAGCCCACCTCTCCCCAGCGGGGAGAGGTCGGATTGCTTTGGCGCGCAATTGCGCGCCTGAGCAATCCGGGTGAGGGGGCGCAGCGATCGGCGAGACTGTAACCCCTCACCCGGATCGCATTTTCAATGCGATCCGACCTCTCCCTTCGGGAGAGGTGAACGCCTGGCGCGCATCGATTCCACCAAAGCTCATCCCAACTAGCCCAGCGGACGCAGCAGGAGCAGCTTCACCTGCGATAGGCGACGCAGTCGATTTCCACCTTGCAATCCACCACCATGCTCGACACCACGCAGGCCCGCGCCGGCGGATTGGCGCCGAAATATTCGGCGAAGACCTTGTTGAAGCTTTGAAAGTCCCGGGGATCGTCGAGCCAGACGCCGCAACGCACGACATCCTTCGGCTCGTAGCCGGCTTCGGTCAGGATCGCGAGCATATTGCGGATCGCCTTGTGCGATTGCGGGATGATGCCGCCCTCGATCACCTCGCCGTTCTCCATCGGCGTCTGCCCCGACACGTAGAGCCAGCCATCGGCCTCGACCGCGCGGGCAAAAGGAAGGTGCTGGCCGCCGGTGCCGGTGCCGCCGGCCGCGCCGTATCGTTTCAGCGTCATTGGTCTCGTCCTGTGTGGTGAGATTACGTCAGGGCCCGGCCTGGCCGCGCGAAGGTGCTGCGTCCGTCCGCGACCACGGCCTTGCCGGCGACGAAAACCGAACGGATGCCTGCGGGCATTTCCGTCGGCGTCTCGAACGTCGCCTTGTCCATGATGGTCTCGTCGAACAGCGTGAGATCCGCGACCATGCCCGGCCGCAGGATGCCGCGGTCGGACAGGCCGAAGCGCTGGGCGGGCATCGCCGTCATTCGCCGCACGGCATCTTCCAGCGTCAGCCAGCCCTGCTCGCGCGTCAGGCGGCCGGCGACGCGCGGGAAACTGCCATAGGCGCGCGGATGCGGCTTGGTGCCCGGACGCGGAATGCCGTCGGAGCCGACCATGTGCAGGCGATGGGTGAAGGCCGCGCGCAAATCGGCCTCATCGAGCTGGAACATGATGATGCCGGTCTGGCCCTGATCCTCCTTGATGCAGCGGACCATGAGATCGAACGGCGAGATGCCGAGCTCGCGCGCGGCATCGACCATCGACTTGCCCTCGAGTGGCTTCAGCGCGGGATTGCCGGTGCCGGAGATGCGCACATTGTGCCAGCCAATCAGCACGATCTTGGACTGCGCGGCATGCGGATCGGGATCGCCCTCCTCCACCAGCACGCGCAGCGCCTCGCGCTTCGCGGAATCGCGCAGCCGCTCGCGCAGCGCGTCGATGCCGCCTTCGAGCGCGGCCGGCGGCAGCAATTGCAGCATGTAGGAGCTGCCGGCCGGATACGGATACATGTCGAACGAGATATCGATCCCCTCCGCGCGCGCCGCCTCGAGCCGGTCGAGCGCCTTGGGAATCGCGCCCCAGTTCGGCTTTCCCGCCGATTGCAGATGCGACAGCAATCCCGCCGCGCCGGAGGCACGCAGGATCGCGATGAACTCGTCGATGGATTGCAGCAGACCCGCTTCATAGCTGCGGATGTGTGCGGTCAGCAGCTTGCCGTGCGCCCGCACCGTCTCCGCCAGCGCGTTCAGTTCATTGGTGTCGGCAAAGGCGCTCGGCGGATAGACGAGGCCGAGCGACAGGCCGGCCGCGCCCTGGGCGAGCTGCTGCGCAAGCAGCGCCTGCATCGCCGCGATCTCCGCCTCCGTCGCCGCGCGGCGCTCGTAACCGAGCACGGCGAGCCGGATCGCGGCATGTCCGACCAGCGAGACGAGGTTGAGCGCCACGCCCGGCCCTTCCAGGGCCTGCCGGTAGCCGTCGAAACTGCCGAACACTTCGTCCGGACGGGTTTCACCGGCGAGACCCGAGAAGTGCAGCCGCAGCAGCTCGGCGGAGCCTGCGGTCGCCGGATAGAGCGAGAAGCAGCAATTGCCGACGACGAGCGTAGTCACGCCCTGCAACGTCTTCTCGGGCCTGTCAGGCTCGCGCAGGCAGATCAGGTCGTCGTGGCAATGCGCATCGATGAAGCCCGGCGCGAGATAGCATCCGCGCGCGTCGATGATGTCGGCCTCGTCCGCCGGCAACGAGGCGCCGATCGCCGCGATGCGGCCATCGCTGATGCGCAAATCGGCCTCGAACCACGGCGCGCCGGTGCCGTCGATCACCCGGGCGTTGCGGATCAGCGTGTCCTTGCTGTCAAGATTCTGGGGCATGCCCCTCTCCTCAGTGAACAGGCACGGCGCCTGCCGGCGACGCCTCTTCGAAATCCGGAATCGACTCGATCCGGCCGAGCACCACGACATAGAAGAAGATACCGATCAGCAGCACGACGCCGGCGATCATGAAGGCACCGGCAAACGATTGTGTCCAGTCGACCACGATGCCGGTGACGATCGGCGCGAGCACGCCCATCATATTGTTGGTGAAGTTGACAATGCCGCCGACACTTCCCGCGCCGCCCTTGGGCGCGATCAGCGACACGATCGAGGACCCGACCGGCGCCGCGGCCGACAGGCCGGAGATCGCGATCGACAGCCACAACAGCGCCCAGCCCGGCTGCACGGTGAAGGCGGCGCCGATCACGGCAAGCCCCATCAGCATGCCGATGATGATCACGGACTGGCGCACCCGCGTCGAGTCGTAACCACGCGCGATCAGATGATCCACCAGGAACCCGCCGATCAGGAGGTCGGACAACGTCGCGAAGATCCAGGGAATCGTCGAATAGCCCGCGGCCGACATCAGGTTCATATGCATGGTCTGGGCGAGATAGCCCGGCAGCCAGGTGAGGAAGAGATAGAAGGTGTAGCCATAGGCGGAGAAGCCGATGGTGAGGCCCCAGACCTTGCGGTTGCGCAGGAGGTAACCGAGCATGCGGCTCTGCCCCGCGGTCGCCGGGCCTTCCGGCGTGCCGCCGCCGTCGACGATGTAGTCATGCTCCGCCTTGGTGAGCTTCGGATCCTCGCTCGGATTTCGGTAGATGATGTAGTAGGCGATGAAATACGCAAAGCTCAGCAGCGCGGTGACGCCAAAACCCCAGCGCCAGCCGTAGAGAAAGATCACGTAGGCGACCAGCGGCACGCCGATCACGTTGGAGAATTTGGCCGCGGAATCGAAGATCGCGGTCGAGCGCGCGCGTTCGTCGAGCGGAAACCAGTGGCCGGTCGCCTTCTGGCTCGCCGGAAACGCCGGCGCTTCGGCGACGCCGAGCAACAGACGCGCGGCGAAGATTCCGTAAAGTCCGCTGGCGAGCGCGGTGATGGTGGCGGCAACCGCCCAGAGGAAGCTCGAGCCGCGGCCGACCTTGGTGACGCCGAAGCGATCGAGCACCATGCCGCCGGGGACCTGCAGCAGCGAATAGGTCCAGAAGAACGCGCTGCCGAGCAGGCCGATGTCGGTGGCGGTGAGGCCGAGCTCCTTGGTGAGCGCGGGCGTCGCGGCCGAGAGGCCAACGCGATCGATGTAGTTGATGAGAATTCCAACGCCGAGCAGACAACCGATCAGCCAGCGTCGTCCGGGTACCTGTTGTCCTGCATTCGCCATGTTGAATCCTCGCTTGGACACGCAGGATCGCGTCTCGCGCCCTGTCATGGGACCGCAAGAACCTCACCGCGCCTGCAATTACAATGTCTCTTATAGTGGACAATATGTTCTTATAGCGTCACGTTAGATATTCGGACGGCGTGATGTCAAGCCTGCACATTCTAGTCCTGCGCGCCTCGACGTGCATTCTCCGAACGTTGTGCACTGCGTGCCGCGCAAACAGGGGACGCGCGGCGACGGCGCGCGAGGCGATGCGGGAACATCGGTCGCTGCGCTTGCAGGCCGGCTTGGCTCAGGGGCGATCGGAGAGTTCGGTTGCGGTGGCGACGAGATCGTCGAGCAGCGCGGTCCTGCGCTCCTTCACCGAATCCGCGGGAACGACGAAGCAAAGCGTCGCAACCGCAACACCCCTCTTGTCGCGGATGGGGGCGGCAAGACATGACGTAAACCGATCGGACAGCGCCGTCGTTACGCATTTGCCGTCACGTCTGGCGCGCGCGACGTCCTTGATGAAATCGTCGATGTCGAGGACGCGGCCGTCCGGAAGGCGAAAATCCTCCTTCGGAACAAAGGCGCGAATGTCCGCCGGGCTCATATGATCCAGCAGCAACCGGCCGGATGCCGTCCACGGCAGCGGCACCTCGATGCCGACATCCGTCGTGATCCGGAACAGGCCCGACCCGTCCCGCGTATCGACCACCACATATTTGCGGCCACGCAACGCGCAGAGTTGCGCGGTGGCGCTGTGCTGGGTCGCGAGCCGGTCGAGGGCTTCGCGGCAGCGGCGATGCAGGGGATTGGCCTCCGCATAGGCCCGCCCATAGAGATGCACCGCCTTGCCGAAATAGACCTGCCCGCCGTCGCCGACGCTCTCCAGCAGGTCCGCCTCGATCAGGCGATTGGCGATGGCATAGACGGTCGATCGCGGCGCGCCCATTCGCTTGGCGAGATCGCTGAGCTTGGAAGGTTCGCGCAGATGCAGCAGCGCTTCCAGGAGATCGATGGTCCGATCAATCCCGTTCTGGCGTTCCGCGGGCGAGGTGCCCTTCTTGGGTGCGGCCAAACTTCACATGTCCTTCGTCTGCTTCGCCTGCGGTTTTTGGCATAAACCGCGCCGACGGTACAGTGGCAGCTGGTCGCTCGCACTAGCTCGACAGAAAGTGCACCAGGTCGGTCATGCCGAGCCCCTCGCCGTCGGGAACGGCATCGAGCTGTTCGCGCGGTTGCTTCTGCCGATTGACCCAGAAGGTCGGATAGCCGAACAGTTTTGCACCGGAGGCGTCCCAGCCGGCGAAGGCTGCAAAGAGAACCTCTTCACGCTTCAAGGCGAAAGCGTCGAGGCCCATCTGATAGGCCCGCGGGTCAGGCTTGTAGGCACGAACCGCATCCGTGCTCAGCTGAAATTCGAAGACGCCTTCGAGCCCTGCGGCGCGAATATTGGCGTCGAGCATCGCGGGCGAGAAATTGCTCAGGAGTGCGAGCCGCAAGCCATTGTCCTTCAGCATGGACAGAGCGGGCGATACGTCGGGCCAGACCGTCATGCCGAGATAACCTTCGACCAGCGCACTTCTCTTGACGCCGGTCAGTTCGATATCGAGCGACTTGCAGGCGAACACCAGGGCGTCATCGATGACGCCGAGGAAGTCGCGATAATCTCCGCTCATGGTGCGGAGCCATGTGTATTCGAACTGCTTCGTTCGCCAGGCGTTTGACAGTTCGGCGCCGCGTCCGGGAAACAGGTTCTCGGCCAGCGCGAAGATCGGACGCGGATCGAAGATCGGAAAGCCGTCGAACGCGATCGCCTTGATCGGCCCGCCCGCTCCATGGGAATCGCCTGCAATCGAGGACGCGACCGTCAACGATGCGATCGCGAGAAGTTGGCGGCGACTAAGGGCCATTTGGGCGCTCTCATGCGGTGGACAAAATCCCGCCGATCATGATCGCCCGGTCACCCGGAATATTCCCGACTGCGTCGGAATCGGAGGTCAGGACCCCTGCATGTAGCGGACGGGATTTTCAGGATCCGCTTCGTAGATGCCGGCAACCTCCGCGACGAGAGCAGACACCGCATCGTGCTTGAGATCGTCGAACCGCTCGAAACTGAAGTTGTTGCCCCCCATGCGCAATTCGCCGAGCTTCCCGGCATAACGGGATACGACGGGCGCGCCTTGCCTCGTCACCGTCACGTACATGCTGATGTAGTTTTTCTGGAGTGCAACACCGATCACCGGCCAGTCCGTGCTTTTGCCCGATTTGATGGCGTAGCGGAACTTTCCATAGCCGATCATCTTCATGCGCATTCCCGCCTCTCCCGCGGGCGTTCCCTGATGGAAATGGCGCTTGAGGGCTGGCGCGGCCGAGACCACCAGCTTGTGCAACTCGGTCAGATCGCGCTTTCGCTTCGGATCGAAATCGAGGTAGGCCTGCAATGTGTCGGCAATCACGCGGAACATTTGGGCCTCGATCGGTTGCCGGGTGCGCTATCCCCGTGCCTTGCTCCAGTCCGGAGCCACTGTGCCCGAGACACCTTCGAACGCGCCGTCGACGAGCTCGAACACCAGGACGCGGGCGGCATCGACCGGGCCCGGCATGGTGACGCGTCCCTTGGGGACGAGCTTGAAACCGACGCGGCTGTAATAGGGCTCGTCGCCGACCAGCAGCACGATGGCGTGGCCTTTGTCCCCGGCGTCCTTCAGGGCCCGCTCCATCAGCATGCGGCCGATGCCACGGCTGCGGAACGGCGGCTCGACGGTCAGCGGCCCGAGCAGCAGCGCCGGCGTCTCGCCGATCGTGACAGGCAATTGCCTGACGGAGCCGACCAGCAGCGTGCCGATGCGGGCGGTGAAGGAGACGTCGAGCAGATGGTCGACGTGCTCGCGGATGCGGTAGGCGCTGAGCACGAAGCGGCCGGGGCCGAACGTGCGCTCGTGCAGCCGCTCGATCGCCTGGGCGTCGCCGGGGGCTTCGGGACTGATGGTGATTGAGAGATCGTTCATATCATAGCGTTTTCGAGCGAAGTGGATTCCGGTTCGCGTTAAGAAAACGCGTCAATCCGGCAAGCGGAGTAGCATCTGCGCATCTGGAGGTCTATGGGCGCCGCGCCCGACTTCAGGTCCTTTTCGGCGCCGGCTGGGACAGATAGGCCAGCATCTTCATCTCCCGCCGCCCCCGCGTCACGGTATCGAGCACGAGGCCCGACGAAACCGACAGCATCGCCACGATCGTCAATCCCATCGACAGCACGGCAGTCGGCAGGCGCGGCACCAGGCCGGTCTCGATGAACGTCACGACGATCGGGATCGCAAGGATGATCGCGGCCAGGGCGAGCAGGATCCCGATCACGGTGAAGAAGCGCAGCGGCCGCTCCGACCGGTACAGCTTCAGCATGGTGCCGAGAATGCGGAAGCCATCGCGCCAGGTGTTGAGCTTCGAGAACGAGCCTTCCGGCCGCGCGTAATAGGGCGTCTCGACCTCGGCAACCGGCAGCGACAGCTCCAGCGCGTAGACCGCGAGCTCGGTCTCGATCTCGAAGCCATCGGACAGCACGGGGAACGATTTGACGAAGCGCCGCGAGAACACGCGGTAGCCGGACAGGATGTCCTTGAAGGCGTGGCCGAAGGTCGAGGACAGGAAGCCGGTCAGCATGCGGTTGCCGGTGCGATGGCCGAGACGGTAGGCCGCCTGCGACTGGTCGATGCGGAGCCCGACCACCATGTCGAGATGTTCCTCGAGCAGCTTGTCGATCATGCGCGGAGCGCTCGGCGCATCGTAGGTGGCGTCGCCATCGACCAGCACGTAGATGTCGGCCTCGACATCGGCGAACATGCGGCGCACGACGTGGCCCTTGCCCTGCCGCCGCTCGCTGCGCACGATCGCGCCGGCCTCGCGCGCAACGGCAGCGGTGCTGTCGCGCGAATTGTTGTCGTAGACAAAGATCTCCGCCGCGGGCAGCGCCTTGCGGAAGTCGGCGACGACGGTCGCAACCGCCGCCTCCTCATTGTAGCAGGGCACCAGCACGGCGATGCGGGGTTGAGCGGATGTCATCGCGGCAGCGCTCCCAGACTGGCCGGCTCGGACCGGACCGATGCGGCCTCACGCATCTCGGCCGGCTGCAACAGCCGGGCAAACGACAGCGTCCACAGCGACAGCATTGCGATCGGCACGACGTAGTACGGCGTGAAGATCGGGTGGCTCAGGAAGAAGCCGAGATTGACGACGAGGTTGCCGGCAACGACGAAGGCCGCCTGCCGCACATGCCCCTCGCGCGACCACAACAGCGCGAGCGTCGCGCCGATCGCAAGCACGATCAACACGATCTGCATGTCGCGCAGGTACTGGCCAAGTACGGCGAAGTCCAGGCCCGGCGCAACCACGTCGGCGCTGCCGTAAGTCGTCGCCAGCGCGCTGCCGGCATTGATGGCCTGGGCGGCCAGCGTCGGCGCCATGCCGACGAGCACGCCGGCACCGAAGGCGAGGCCCTGCACGAACGTTGCTAGCGAGCGCGTCCATAGGAAGGGAATGCCGAGGAACAGGAAATAGCCGGCCGCCAGCAAGGCATTCGGCAATCTGAAATTGACGGACACACCGAGCAGGAGACCGATCAGCGCAATCAGCAACACGCTGCGCTTGTCCCTGGCCAGCCACAGCGCCGTCAGGAAGCCCACGACGGCGCACAGCGCCATGGTCGGCGCAACCGAATAGCTCGCTTTCGCCGGATTGATCATGAGATAGACGGCAAGCGCGCCGAACACGCCAGCGCCCAGGACCGACGGCAGCGTCGGCGCCATGGCGATGCCCGACAGCGCAAGGCCGCACACGATCAGGCTCGCGACAATGTAGAGCGGCACGACCTGGTGGCCTTGCGGAAACAGCGCCAGCAGGAAGCCGGTGCCCGGTGGATATTGCAACACGACCTTGCCGCCCGGCATCGGATTGTGGCAGGGCCAGCGGATCGGATCCTTCCATTCGGCGAAGGCGATTTCCTTCAGCTTGCCCTCGAAATAACGATCGTCGTCCCTGGCCGCGTTGGTGTCGAGCCCGCCGGCGCCGAAGCGCTGGAACAGATGCGCCTGCCGGAGATAGCAGATGTCGTCATAGACCCCGCGCGCCTCGCTCCAGCGCGACATTGTCGCAATGTTGCTGGCGAGGATCGCGAGGCAGATCAGGCCGAAGACGAGTTTTGCGGCTTTCATCAGGTTTCCGTGACGCCCATTCGGACTGGTACTAGCATAGCCCGCCCTCAGCGCCACGTCGCAATCACGGGCTTGCCGTCAAGCACTTCCGCGATCCGCAGCCGCGTGCCGGGGGTCACCTCCTCCGGCAGCGCGGCGGTGTCGAAGAAGCCGCATGCGATGATCTCGTGGTTGGGCGCCGGCAGCCGGTCCTGCCGGAAATGCCTGACCACATAGACCGCGACATGGTCGCGGCGGGAGATGTGGCTGTTGAGGAAGATGCCGTGCAGCACGGCCTCCCCGGTCAGATCGATATCGCCCTCCTCCTTGAGCTCGCGGCGCATCGCCTGCTCCATGGTCTCGCCGTAGTCGACGCCGCCGCCCGGCAGATACCAGCCCGAGACGTAGCTGTGCTTGACCAGAAACACCTTGTTGTCGGCATCGAGCACCACGGCGCGGACGCCGAGCGTCATGCCGCGAACCACCAGGAAATAGGCGTGGAAGACGCGCCGCAGCAGCGGCTCGAATCTCCGTCGGATCTGGTCCAGGCGCTCGCCCATTAGCCTCTCGTGATGCGCCCTTCCAGGCTTCCCTTGCGCGATGAGCGCGACCTTGCCATTACAGCAACCGAATAGCGAGGCAATCGCGCGCCATGACTTCCCACACGCCGGCACCCTTCACGCTCGCCCATCTGTCCGACCCGCATCTGCCGCCGCTGCCGAAGCCGCGGCTGATCGAGCTCGCCGGCAAGCGCGCACTCGGCTACGTCAACTGGACGCGCAACCGTCACAAATACCAGCGCCGCGAGGTTCTCGACGCGCTGGTCGCCGACATGCAGGCGCAGGCGCCCGACCACATCGCGGTGACTGGCGATCTCGTCAACCTGGCGATGGACGCGGAGTTCGCGCCGGCACGCGCCTGGCTCGACGGGGTCGGCTCGCCCGACCGCGTCACCACGATTCCCGGCAATCACGACGCCTATGTCCGCGCCACGCGCCATCGCTTCGGCGAGACCTTTGCGCCCTATCTTGCCAGCGACGACGGCAGCGCCGGCTTTCCCGGCGTGCGCCGGCGAGGACCGGCCGCGCTGATCAGCCTCTCCAGCGCCGTGCCGACGCCGCCCTTGATGGCGACGGGCACGCTCGGACGCAATCAGCTCGCAGCGCTCGAAGAGGTGCTCGACCGGCTCGCGACCGAGGACGTCTTCCGCGTGCTGCTGGTGCATCATCCGCTGAAGTCCGCTGCGCGCCAGAAGCGGCTGACGGATTCCGCAAGCCTGCTGGCGGTGCTCAAACGCCATGGCGTCGAGCTGGTCTTGCACGGGCACGACCACATCCATTCGACGATGTGGTTCGAAGGTCCCAACGGCAACATCCCCGCGATCGGCGTGCCATCGGCCTCGGCGCTCGCGCACGGGCGCTACCCGGCGGCGGCCTACAATCTGTTCGCGATCGAGAAGGACAATGCCGGCTGGCGCTGCGAGCAGATCGTGCGAAGCATCGATCCGGGCATGCAGGTGCGGGAGATCAAGCGCACACGGCTGGTTTGAGGCGCGCGCGTCAGCGCGAGCACGGACGACGGAGAGCAATCACCAGCTCCGCAACGCCGCGACCACGGCGACGCCGAACAGCGCGGCGGCACCGATGATGAATCCGAACACGAACGGCCAGACGCGCGAGCGACGGGGCGGCTCCGCGACCTCCGGCTTCGGCTCGGGCGGGACCACCATCGCGCGCTCGCGCTCGACGATGCGGCGGGCAACATAGTCGGTGACGGCGTCCACGATCACTGCGGTGTCGTGCGATTCGGCGAGCACGATGCGGCCGAAGCGGGTGTCCTGGACGAAGCGGTACTGCCGCTTGTCGCGCCCCATCAGGATGTGGGCGACGACGTCGATCCAGAGCCGCGGCGTATCGCCCTGGCTGATGCCGCGATCGAACAAATCGATCTGCTCGGGCACCTGGGCGAACAGCGGGTCGAGTGCGTCGTTGAGGATCTCGAGCCGCGCCACCTCGGCGTCCCTGAGATCGACGACGACGCCGGTCCGGTCGGCGGCCTCGATCCGCGCGCGCAGCAGTGCGTCGCGCAGCCGGACCGGGCGCGGCTGGCTGGGTTGGGGACCGCTGATCTCGGGCTCTGACATGGTCGGCCTCGTCCTCGACTTTCCGCCGTTAACCTATCAGCAACCACAGCGCCCGCAAAGGGTCCACAATTCCAGATACTTACGACACCCACAGGCCGTTGATGTGTGCCAAAAACAGACGATCCCACCCGGCTTGCGCCGGATGGGACCCTCCGTCCTTGGACGTCTTCTTGGATTTGTCAGGCAGCCGTCAGGCCGAGACCCGCGACGGCTCTTCCACGATCGAGAAGCGGACGCCGGCCTTGTGGCGGTTCTCTTCCGAAACCGAGCGCCAGGCGTCTTCGGCTTCCTTCCGGGTCTTGAACGGACCCTGCACCTGGGCCGAGCCTTCGACGAGCTTGTGGAAGTTCATCGAGCCGAACTCGCCGCCGATCACCCAGAAATTGCTGCCTTTGGTCATTGTCAGTCTCCTGTTGCGTGGCGTTAGCCGAACTGGTTCATCGTGTTGTGGGCGCCGCCCGCCTTGAGGGCAGCTTCACCCGCGAAGTATTCCTTGTGGTCGTCGCCGATATCGGAGCCGGCCATGTTCTGGTGCTTGGCGCAGGCGATGCCCTGACGGATCTCCTGGCGCTGCACGTTCTTGACGTAGCCGAGCATGCCCTGATCGCCGAAATACTCGCGGGCGAGGTTGTCGGTGGACAGCGCGGCCGTGTGATAGGTCGGCAGCGTGATCAGGTGGTGGAAGATGCCGGCACGCTTGGCCGAATCCGCCTGGAAGGTGCGGATGCGCTCGTCGGCTTCGATCGCCAGCGGCGTATCGTCGTATTCCGGCTTCATCAATTCGGCGCGGCTGTACTTGCTGACGTCCTTGCCGGCTTCCTTCATCGCATCGTAGACCTGCTGACGGAAGTTGATGGTCCAGTTGAACGAGGGCGAGTTGTTGTAGGCGAGCTTCGCGTTCGGGATGACCTCGCGGATACGGTCGACCATCTTGGCGATCTGCTCGATATGCGGCTTCTCGGTCTCGATCCAGAGCAGGTCAGCACCATTCTGCAGCGAGGTGATGCTGTCGAGCACGCAGCGGTCTTCGCCCGTGCCGGGACGGAACTGGTAGAGATTCGAGGGCAGCCGCTTCGGGCGCATCATCTTGCCGTTGCGGTTGATGATAACGTCGCCGTTGCGGGCGTTCTCAGCGGTGATTTCCTCGCAATCGAGGAAGCTGTTATACTGATCGCCGATGTCGCCCGGCTTGTGGCTGACGGCGATCTGCTGCGTGAGACCGGCGCCAAGCGAGTCGGTGCGGGTGACGATGACGCCGTCCTCGACGCCGAGCTCGAGGAAGGCGTGGCGGCAGGCGCGGATCTTCGCGATGAACACCTCGTGCGGCACGGTGACCTTGCCGTCCTGGTGACCGCACTGCTTCTCGTCGGAGACCTGGTTCTCGATCTGCAGCGCGCAGGCGCCCGCCTCGATCATCTTCTTGGCGAGCAGATAGGTCGCCTCGGCATTGCCGAAGCCGGCGTCGATGTCGGCGATGACGGGCACGACGTGGGTCTGGAAGTTGTCGATCTTCGCGATCAACTCCTTCTCGCGGGTCTTGTCGCCTTCTTTGCGCGCCTTGTCGAGCAAACGGAAGATGTCGTTGAGCTCACGGGAATCCGCCTGACGGAGGAAGGTGTAGAGCTCTTCGATCAGTGCCGGCACCGAGGTCTTCTCGTGCATCGACTGGTCGGGCAGCGGTCCGAATTCGGAGCGCAGCGCCGCGATCATCCAGCCGGACAGGTACAGATAGGTGCGATCGGTCTTGCCGCCGAAATGCTTCTTGACCGAGATCAGCTTCTGCTGGGCGATGAAGCCGTGCCAGCAGCCCAGCGACTGGGTGTACTTGGTCGGATCCTTGTCATAGGCCGCCATGTCGGCCCGCATCAGCGCCGCGGTGTAGCGGGCGACGTCCAGGCCGGTCTTGAAGCGGTTCTGCAGGCGCATGCGCGCGACGGCCTCGGCCGACACCCCGTTCCAGGTCGGCTGGGTCTTGAGGAGCGCCTGGGCTGCCTCGACTTCGTTCTGATACGAGGCCGGGCCCTGGAAGGTGGTGATGCCACGGGGCTGGTAGTTCATGTGCCTTATCCCTTTCGACGGATGACAAAGCGACCGGCGATGTCATCGACATTTTTGACAATGCATTGCGAAATGCGTGTCATGAGATAAACGCGAGAAAGAGAAGTTCGTACAGATGCCTTGTATTTGAATGGTGATGTCATGTAACATCAGAACATGTAATAGATGTTATTTTGTAAATCTTGTAAATGCATAGGTCAGTCTATCTGTCCTTAATGCGTCTGGAGGCCTGAAAATGCCCGCTGCGTCCGGGAAAAAGCTGTTCGTCGGTCCGCGCTTCCGGCGGATCCGGCAGCAATTGGGGCTGTCCCAGACCCAGATCGCCGAGGGGCTCGGGATCTCGCCGAGCTATGTCAATCTGATCGAGCGAAACCAGCGGCCGGTGACGGCGCAGATCCTGCTGCGGCTGGCCGAAACCTACGATCTAGATCTGCGCGACCTCGCCAGCGCCGACGAGGACCGCTTCTTCGCCGAGCTGAACGAGATCTTCTCCGATCCGCTGTTCCGCCAGATCGACGTTCCCAAGCAGGAGCTGCGCGACCTCGCCGAGCTCTGTCCCGGCGTCACCCATGCGCTGCAACGGCTCTACGCAGCCTATGCCGAGGCACGCCAGGGCGAGACGCTGGCGGCAGCCCAAATGGCCGACCGCGACGTCGGCACGCGCTACGAGGCCAATCCGGTCGAGCGCGTGCGCGAGCTGATCGAGGCCAACCGCAATTATTTCCCGGAGCTGGAGCAGGCCGCCGAAAACCTGCGGGACGAATTGGACGTGCCGGCCGAAGGGCTCTATGCCGCGCTCGCCGCGCGCCTGCGCGAAAAGCATTCGATTCAGACCCGGATCATGCCGGTCGACGTGATGCGCGAGACGCTGCGCCGTTTCGACCGCCATCGCCGCCAGCTCCTGATCTCGGAACTGGTCGATCCGCCCGGCCGCGCCTTCCAGCTCGCCTTCCAGCTGGGTTTGGGTGAATGCGCGCAGGCGCTTGAAACCATCATCGGCCGCGCCGGTCCACTCGACGACGCGCCGCATCGGCTGTTCCGCATCACGCTCGGCAATTATTTTGCAGCAGCGGTGATGATGCCCTACCCGGCCTTCCTCGCGGCCGCCGAAGCGCTCAACTACGACATCCACGTGCTGGCGCAGCGCTTCAATTCCGGCTTCGAGCAGGTCTGCCATCGCCTCACCACGCTGCAACGGCCGAACGCGCGCGGCATTCCGTTCTTCCTGCTGCGCGTCGACAATGCCGGCAACGTCTCGAAGCGCTTTTCCTCGGGCACCTTCCCGTTCTCGAAATTCGGCGGCACCTGCCCCTTATGGAACGTGCACTCGACCTTCGACACGCCCGATCGCCTGCTGAAGCAGGTGATCGAGCTCTCCGACGGCACGCGCTATTTCTCGATCGCGCAGATGGTGCGCCGGCCGGTGGCGCCGCACCCGCTGCCGCAGCCGCGCTTCGCCATCGGCCTCGGCTGCGAGATCCGCCACGCCGCGCGCCTGACCTACGCCGCCGGCATGGATCTGGAGAAAACGGAAGGCACGCCGATCGGCGTCAACTGCCGGCTCTGCGAGCGCGAAAACTGCGCCCAGCGCGCCGAGCCGCCGATCACGCGCACGCTGATTTTGGACGAGACGACGCGACGGGTGTCGAGTTTCGCGTTCTCGAATGCGCGGGAGTTGTGAGGAGCTCGGCGTTAGGCGGCACACCTGCACTACCCCTCGGTGTCGTCCCGGCGAAGGCCGGGACCCATAACCACAGGGCATAGTTTGATGAGACGTCGTCGTTGTACGTCCTTTGGTACGACGACCACCATTCACCGATAGATCACGCGGTATGGGTCCCGGCCTTCGCCGGGACGACCCGCGGAGAGATCTCGCGTCCAATCCCTACGCCAGCGTATGCACGATCACCGGCCCCGCCGCGGCACTCGCATGCCCTGCCAACAGCGAGCCAAGATCCTTTTCGATCCAGGCGATCGCGCGCCTATTCGCTTCCTCGGCCTGCTCGAACTTGTCGAAGATGGAAATCGCGGTCACCGTGTCGTCGCCGGCATAGACCACGTAGTAGGCCCTGAAGCCGTCGACATCGCTGATGATCGGAACGGCGCCGTCCTTGATGCGGCGCGCCAGCTCTTCGGCGCTTCCGCTCTTGGCCTTGGCCTGACGGATGGCGGCATACATGGCATCCTCCCTTCCGGCTCGTGATGTGGGGCATGGTGCCCGGCGGCATGTTACGCCGAAGCGCGCGGCCGATCTACGGCTTGGTTAACCCTGCCCTAATCTCCTCCCGCGATCTGCAACCAACGATTAAGCACGCCTCAACATCGCGGCCTTAGTCTCGCCTCACTCACTTTTCGCAAACAACGGCAGCCTATCCTGCCGCGTGAAGTGACATCAGGGGGTTCATCATGCGCATTGCGTTGCTGCTGACCGCGACCATTGTCGGCGCGCTCTTCGCCCATCCGTCCAACGCCGGCTCGCTCGACGTCGCGTCCGCCGATGCCGCGAAGGCGCTGCCGCCCGGCTTCCAGAGCTACCGCGGCTACATGTTCGACGTGTCGGAGAATGCCGATCGCAAGGACGTCGACAAGCTCACCGAGAACCTGAAGCAGCAGATCGACGTCGTCGAAGGTGCCGGGTTCTCCCCGCGCGTGCTGCGCTTCTTCCGAACCGTCCCGATCATCGCAAGCGAGCTGGCCTGCCTCGACGAAGGCGCCGCGACCGCGTGCTACGGCCGGGTCACGCCGGACATCCAGCGCACCACCCCGCGGACGCTGACGGTGTGGGACCACGACAAGCAGCGCTGGACCAATCCGAACGCCGTCGACCTCGCGGTCGATTCCGGGCTCGGCGTGATCATGGTCCGGCCGGACATGATGCGTTACGAGAAAGAGGCCGTGCTGCTCCACGAGATGCTGCACGCCTATCACGCGCGGCTCTTGCCGGACGGTTACGCCAACAAGGGCGTGATCAGCTATTACGCTTATGCCAAGTCCAAGGATTTCCTGCCCAAGGAAGCCTATGCGCTGAAGAACCACATGGAGTTCTTTGCGGTGACCGCCAGCATCTTCCTGGCCGGCAAGAGCGAATTCCACGATCCCAAGACCCGCGAAGCGCTCAAGGAGAAGATGCCGGACTATTACAAATATCTGGTCGGCGTGTTCGGCTTCGACCCCGATCCGGCAGCGGCGTCGGCCGGCCCGGTCGCCTCGCTGAAGTAAGGTCGATACGGCGCACCTCGTGCCAAGCCGATGCCAAAAGCCGCGCGACATGCGCGGCTTTTCTGTTTTGGGTAACGGAAGCTGCGGATGACGCCCGGCCGGCAATTGCCAAGGGGGGGCCCGATCTGCATAGTCCCGCCGCATCGATTGAGACTGTTTCGAAGAGGATAGAAGACATGGCGGACGCCGACCTGGATGTCGTGATCCGGCAACTGGCCAGACAGCTGCAGACGGGCCTGATGACCCGCGCCAAGGAGCGGCGGGATCGCTTCAGCGGCCTTGCGGCCAAGGCCAAGGGCAAGGAGACCGGCGCCCGCTTCAAGATGATGGCCAAGGCCACCATGGAACAGGCCACCGCCGCCGCCAGGCGCCTACAGATGTCCGCCGACAACGTCGCCGACAGCTACGCCCGCGCCATGCGGCTGGCCGCCAGCACGCCCATCGAGGTGAAGGCCGAGAAGCCGGCCAAGGACAAGCCTGCCAAGGACAAGCCGGCGAAGAAGGCCGCGAAGGCGAAGAAGGCCAAGGCCAAGAAGGCAAAGTAGGCGTGCATTCTTCCTTCTCCCCTTGCGGGAGAAGGTGGCATAGGCGGCCTTCGGCCGACGTTCTCAGGAACGCCGAAGCTGAGCTTCGGCTTTGGCGCCGGATGAGGGGTTGCTTCCGCGAACTCTACCGAGAGAGCTCGTCCTCTGAGAGATACCCCTCACCCGTCTCGCCGCTCCGCGGCGAGCCACCCTCTCCCGCAAGGGGAGAGGGAAAGAGAGGAAACGCCGGAATTTCACCGCCGCGGTGTCGAGACCTGGGTCGGCTCAGCGTGGGCAAGCTCGGCGAGTTTGGCGCGCGCGGCGTCGCGTGTGCGGCTGTCCTTGCCGGACGGCAACGCAACGGCGGCTTCGAAATCTGAGCGGGCATCGTCGGCCTGGCCGCGGGCGAGGAACGCAAGGCCGCGATCGAGGCGCGCCTGTGCATCCGTTGGATCGAGGCGGACGGCGGTGCTGTAGCTCAAAATCGCGCGGTCGAGATCGCCCTTGGCGGCGAGCGCGAGGCCGCGCTCGTGATAGGACGCCGCCGGCTTGGGATCGAGCGCGATGGCCTCGTCAAAATCGGCAATCGCAAGGCCCAGATCGCCGTTCTGACGGTACGCCTGCGCGCGGTCGCGATAGAGCGAGGCGCGGTTGGGATTGAGGTGGATGGCTTCGTTGAAATCGGCGATCGCCCGGCCGTTGTCGCCGTGGCGCAGCGCGATCCGCCCGCGCCCCTCATAAGCAAAGGCGATCAGGGAGCCACGAAACGGCGAGAAGCCGATCACGGCCGAGCAGATATCGGGCTCGTCCTCATCGCCGCAATTCACGACCGTATGCGTGGACAGGCCAATGGCCACGCCCAGGACGATC
Organism: Bradyrhizobium sp. CCGUVB14; assembly: GCF_024199935.1. NCBI lineage: Bacteria > Pseudomonadati > Pseudomonadota > Alphaproteobacteria > Hyphomicrobiales > Nitrobacteraceae > Bradyrhizobium > Bradyrhizobium sp. CCGUVB14. Next base: position 2,712,796 of record NZ_JANADS010000001.1, on the reverse strand, counting down.
AACAATGGCACGGCAGCTCTGGTCATCTTCGACGGTGACCGGCGACGAGCCGGCCACGCATCCCCTTTCGAAGGAACACTCTCGATCAGGTGTTAACACCGGCTGGGCCTGCCCTGTGTGCGCCAGGTCACAAACTCAGCCAGAATCGGCCTGTTTCGCATCAGCCCCAAGGACCACGAGAAGGACCACGGGACGACGAACGGCCCCACGGGCCCTGCGGCGGATAGTTCTCGTTGGCGCCGACCGACGGCGCGGCTTGCGAGCCGAGCTCGGTCGCAAGTTGCTGGAGCGCCGCGATGCGGTTCTGCGTCGAGGGATGGGTGGCGAAGAGATTGTCGACGCCATGTCCCGACAGCGGGTTGATGATGAACATGTGCGCGGTCGCGGGATTTCGCTCGGCATCATAGTTCGGTACCTGATGCGCGGCGCCCTCGATCTTCACCAGCGCCGAGGCCAGCCACATCGGCTGGCCCGCGATGCGCGCGCCGAGATTGTCGGCGGCATATTCGCGCGTGCGACTGATCGCCATCTGCACCAGCATGGCACCGAGCGGCGCCAGGATCATCATCAGGATCGAGCCGACGATGCCGGGGCCGTTGTTGTCGCGGTTGCCGCCGAAGAACATGCCGAACTGCGCCAGCATGGAGATGGCGCCGGCGATGGTGGCGGTGATCGTCATCAGCAGCGTGTCGTGATTCTTGATATGCGCGAGCTCGTGCGCGATCACGCCGGCGAGCTCCTCGCGGCTGAGCCGGTTCATCAGGCCGACGGTGACGGCGACGGCGGCATTCTCGGGATTGCGACCGGTCGCGAAGGCGTTGGGCTGCGCCTCGTCCATCACGAACACGCGCGGCATCGGCAGGCCCGCGCGGCCCGCAAGCTCGGCAACCAGCCCGACAAGTTCCGGCGCACTGTGACGGTCGACCTCATGCGCGCCGTACATCGAGAGCACCGCGCGATCGGAGTTCCAATAGGTGAAGAGGTTGGTCGCCGCCGCAATCACGAGCGCGATCATCGCGCCGGTGGCGCCGCCGATCAGATAGCCCACGCCCATGAACAGGGCGGTGAGGCCTGCGAGAAGCATTGCGGTACGCAGGTAGTTCATGGCCGTCTCCCGAAGCGGCCGCGGGCAAAACCTCTGGCCGGCCTCCCGCAAGTACGACTGCGGCGGGCTGCTGCAAGGTTCGTGCGTCGCCCGGCCGCAGATTCATCTGCGTTGCCGCCAGGCTTTCACACGTCGCTAAACCTTGACCGGGATTTGCGCAAAAACACGCGCGGACGCTTAGCGACCTGGAAAGCGCAGCATTGGCTTAATCCGCGGTCACCGGGCACGCTGCGCGGCCCTTGCGCATTGACCGGTTCCGTTGGCCTCCCGCCCGCAAGGTGACTGTCATGGCAGACCGCTCACGCGCCGCTTCCGTCGACCCAGGATCCGCTGCTTCCTCCCAGGACACCAAGACTGACGCAAAGGGATTACAGGACGCGCTGCACGAGCAGCTGTTCGCCAATGACGAGTCCGGCCATACGCCCGACGCGCAGACGTCACAGGAACCGACGCGCCGCTGGCCGCATCTGCGGCGCGGCGCCAAGATCGCGATCGGGCTCGCCATCATTGCCGTGTTCGGCTGGCTGCCGCTGCGCGCGGTCTGGGAAAATTCGAGCGTCGAGGCTGTGCTGAACTCCCGCATCGTCACGCTACGCGCGCCGATCGGCGGACGCGTGTCGGCGGCCCAGCACGTCACCGACCAGGCCAAGCTGGACGCCGGAACCGTCGTCCTGCGCGTCGTCAATTCGCGCGGCGACCGCACCCGGCTCGACGATCTGCGCCGGCAGAAATCACGTCTGGAGAACGAGCGGCCGAGCCTCGCCGCCAAGCTGGCCTCGGCGCAATCGGCGCAAAAGGATCTGGCGCGGCAGGCCGCGCAATTCCGCGACGGGCGCGTGCTCCAGTTGGAGGCCCGCATCGCCGAGATCCAGACTTCGATCGAGGCCGCGGCGGCGCGGCGGGACGAAGCCAGTGCCGCGGTCGAGCGTGCGTCCTCGCTGGCGAAATCCGGCAATGTCTCGACCGTCGAGCTGGCACGGCTGACGCGCGAGCTTTCGGTGTCGCAGCAGACCGAGCTCGGTGCACGCAAGCGGCTGGATGCAGCCAAGGTCGAGCTGACCGCGGCACAGAACGGCTCGTTCCTCGGCGACAGCTATAACGACCGGCCGAGCTCGGTGCAGCGCGAGGAGGAGATGCGCCAGCGTGCCGGCGACCTCGAGGCCGATCTCACACGCACCGACACCGAGATCGCCTGGCTCGGCAACGAGATCATCGTCGAGGAGGTCCGCTTCGCCGATCTCTCCGAGGCCAACATCACGACGCCCGTCGCAGGCCGCGTCTGGGAGATGATGACCTCGCCGGGCGAGGACGTGCAGGCCGGCCAGCCGCTGCTCAAGGTGCTCGATTGCAGCGGCGCCGTCATCACCGCCAATGTCACCGAGAGCGTCTACAACCGCCTGCAGCTCGGCGACAGCGCCACCTTCGAGCCGAACGATGACGGCGCACCGATCTCCGGCACCGTGGTCAACCTGACCGGCGCGGCCGGCGCGCCCGCCAATCTTGCCATCAATCCGGATGCGCTGAGCAAGGAGCCCTATCGCGTCACCGTGGCGCCGCGCGATGCAGCGTCACACGCCTGCACCGTGGGACGCACCGGCCGCGTCGTGTTCAATCGACCCGAGACCGCGTCGTGATGCCGGCACTGACGCCCGGCCTCATCACGCTCGGCGCCTTCATGGCGATCGTGCCGCTGCTCAGGCGCGACAGCACGATGGCGCGCTCGTTCCTCGCCATCGTCTCGCTCGTTTTCCTGCTTCGCTATCTCGCCTGGCGTGTCACGTCGACGCTGCCGCCGCCGCACCTGACGGCGGATGCGATCATCGGCTATCCTTTCATGCTGCTGGAGGCGATGTCGCTGGTCGCGGTCGCGCTGTCGCTGCTGTTCCTGAGCCGGACCATCGACCGCACCAAAGCGGCCAGGATCGACGCCCGCGCCAAAGATCCGCACGCGCCGCTGATCGACGTCTTCATCTGCACCTACAATGAGGAGCGATCGATCCTCGAACGCACCATCATCGGTGCGACCGGCATGGAGTACGGCCATTACCGCGTCTGGGTGCTCGACGACGGCCGGCGGCCGTGGCTGCGGCGGCTTGCCGGCGAACTCGGCTGCGAATATCTCACACGACCCGACAACCACCATGCCAAGGCCGGCAACATCAATCATGCCCTTAGGCATGTCGGCGCGCTGCCGGAGCGGCCGGATTTCGTCGCCATTCTCGACGCGGATTTCGTGCCGCGGCCCGACTTCCTCGCCCGCACCATCTCGTTGATGGACGATCCTTCGGTCGGCGTGGTGCAGACGCCGCAGCACTTCATCAATCCCGACCCGATCCAGACCAACCTCGCCGCGACCGACGTCTGGCCCGACGAGCAGCGCTTCTTCTTCGACATCCTGATGCCGGCAAAGGACGCCTGGGGCGTCGCCTTCTGCTGCGGGACCTCGTCCCTCATTCGCTATGAGGGGCTGGTGCGGATCGGCGGCTTTCCGACCGACTCCGTCACGGAAGACTATCTCGTCACGCTGCGCCTGAAGGAATACGGCCTCACCACGATCTATCTGAACGAACGGCTCACGATCGGGCTCGCGCCGGAGGGACTGAAGGAATACATCACCCAGCGCGCCCGCTGGTGCCTCGGCTTCATGCAGATCATCCGCGGCCGCAGCGGACCGTTGTCGCAGACGTCAAAACTCGCCTTCATCGACCGGCTCTCGCTGGTCGATTCCTTCATGAGCTGGAGCGCGGTCTACGCATCGAAAGTGGCGGGCCTCGTGGTGCCCTGGCTGTTCCTGCTGTTCGGCATCAAGGCGGTGCAGGCCGACCTGACCGAGCTGTTGCGCTTTTTTCTACCGTTCTATGTCTGGCACAGCCTCACCATGGCCTGGCTGTCGCGCGGCCGCTCGCTCGCCATGATGACCGACGTGTCGCAACTGATCGCCGCGCCTGCCGTGCTCAAGGCCGTGGCGGCCGGCCTGCTGAAGCCGAAGGGACACAAGTTCAAGGTCACGGCGAAAGGCGGCGACCGCGACAGGCGATTTGTCGAATGGCCGCTGCTGCGGCTCTATGGCAGTGCGCTCGTCATTACGCTCGCGGCCATTGCCTATGCTTTCATCCTGCACCTGCGCGGCGAGAACATCGCCTATGGCGGACTGGCACTGGCCTGGAGCCTCTACAACGCCTTCATCCTCGCCGTGGTCTGCTTCGTCTGCATCGAGCAGCCGCGCAAGCGCAAGGCGGAGCGCTTCGATCGCAACGAGGCCGTGCTGCTGCGCCAGGACGGCAGGTCGCACCTGGCGCGGCTCGCCGACATCTCCATCACCGGCGCGCGGCTGATCGATCCCGATCCGCCGCGCCCCGGCAGCACGATCGAATGCCGCATCTACGGCCGCTCGATCGCCGCGATCGTGGTCCGGCGCACCACGGATGGATTCGCGGTCCGGTTCGAGGAAGGCATGGATACGCGCGTGCACGCGATCCGGGCGTTCTACGCCGGCGAGTATGTGCGGGCCTATCGCGGCGTCCGTGCGCTTCCGGTCGGAAAAGCGCTGCTGATGCGACTGTTTGGCTAACTCGCATTCCGCAGCCCCGCATGGCATGGAAAGGATGGCCCGAGGCCGTCACTTCACCTAGACTTCGGCCGAATCCACGCCTGCCCCTCCCCCGCCGGAACCCCTATGCTCCAGACCCGATTTGCGATCGCGGCCGCCGCTCTGTTCGCGCTCTCCCTTCCCGCCTCCGCCCAGTTCGTGCCGCCGCCCGCGAAGTCCGCCGCGCCGAAGGCCACGGCGCCGTCGCCGCGCGCGGCGTCGTGCCACAATGGGCAAAACTTCGATCGCTTCCTCGCCGACGTGAAACAGCAGGCCGTTGCCGCCGGCGTGTCGCAGCGAACGATATCGGAGGCTGCGCCCTACCTCGTCTACGACCAGGGCATCGTCAATCGCGACCGCGGTCAGCGCGTGTTCGGCCAGCTCTTCACCGAATTTGCCGGCCGCATGGCCGCGCCCTATCGCATGCAGAACGGCCAGCAGCACATCAAGCAACACGCGGCCGCGTTCGCGCGCGCCGAGAAGGAATACGGCGTGCCGCCGGCGGTGATCGCCGCGTTTTGGGGCCTGGAGAGCGATTTCGGCGTCAACATGGGCAATCTGCCGACGCTGAAATCGCTGGTGTCGCTGGCCTATGATTGCCGCCGCTCGGAGATGTTCGTCAACGAGACCATCGCCGCGCTGAAGGTGATCGACCGCGGCGATCTCACGCCCGACGAGATGATCGGCTCATGGGCCGGCGAGCTCGGCCAGACGCAATTCTTGCCGACGCATTACGTCAACTACGCCGTCGATTATGACGGCGACGGGCGGCGCGATCTCCTGCGCAGCGAGGACGACGTGATCGGCTCGACCGCAAACTACATCGCCAACGGCTTGAAGTGGCGGCGCGGCGAGCCGTGGCTGGAAGAGATCAAGGTGCCCTCGAGCCTGCCGTGGGATCAGACCGACCTCAGCGTGCAGCTGCCGCGCTCGAAATGGGCGCAGTTCGGCGTCACCTATCCCGACGGCCGGCCGCTGCCGAACGACAATCTCGCGGCGTCCGTGCTGCTGCCGATGGGACGCAACGGGCCGGCCTTCATGGCGTATGCGAATTTCGCGGCCTACACCGAATGGAATAACTCGCTGATCTATTCGACCACCGCGGGCTATCTCGCCTCGCGCATTGCGGGCGCAGCCCCCATGCGCAGACCGGCCGGACAGGTCGCGCAACTGCCGTTCAACGAGCTCAAGCAATTGCAGCAATTGCTGGTCCAGGCCGGCTTCAATGTCGGCAAGGTCGACGGCGTGCTGGGCCAGCAGAGCCGCGCCGCCGTGAAGGCGATGCAGATCAAATACGGCCTGCCGGCCGATTCCTGGCCGACGGCGGAGTTGCTGGCCCGCATGCGCGGCGGCACGGCCCACGCCCAGCCCCAGGCGACAGTGCGGTAGAATTTTCGCACTGCACAAGCGACATCGGCGATTGTATTATTCCATGACGCTCCCATGTGAGTGGCTCAAGTTTTCTCCTGAGAATCTCCCACCATTGAAGCGAGCATCACATGTCCTTCTACGACGCCGTCGTCCCCGCGTATCTGCAAATGCTGAACAGCCTGAGCGGCCTGCTCACCAAGGCTGAGGCGCATTGCGCGGCCAAAAAGATCGACCCGAGCGTCCTGCTCGGCTCGCGCCTCTTCCCGGACATGCTGCCGTTGTCGAAGCAGATCCAGCTCGCCAGCGATTTCGCCGCCAAGGGCTGCGCCAGGCTGACCCATAGCGAGGTGCCTTCGATGCCCGACACGGAAAAGACGTTCGAGGAGCTGAAGCAGCGGCTCGCCAAGACGATCGACTACGTGAAATCGTACAAGCCGGAGCAGTTCGAAGGCGCCGACGCCAAGGACGTGACCTTCCCGGCAGGCCCGGACCGGACCATGACGCTCAAGGGCCAGCAGTTCTTCAGCGCGGTCTCGCTGCCGAACTTCTATTTCCACGCCACCACCGCTCACGGCATCATGCGTCACAATGGCGTCGAGATCGGCAAGCGCGATTTCCTCGGCGCGAACTAATTTGGGCGATCCGCGCGGCCGTGGCGGTGGAATCCCGCTGCCGCGGCCGAAATTGCGCATGAAATATGCTGCGCGGGGCCTGCCGCGCAGCTCGCCTGCACTTTCCGTATGGCTCGTCCCTTGCGCTGATTGTCGCAATGCACAAGTGTTCCGGACCTCTCAACCCCTGGAAGCACCCAATGAGCCGTCCGACCAAATTGTTTGATACCTATAAGCTCGGCCCGATTACGCTGGCCAACCGCTTCGTGATGGCGCCGCTGACGCGCAACCGCGCTGCGCCCGGCACCTTCGTCCCCGGCCCGCTCGCGGCCGACTATTACGGCCAGCGCGCTTCCGCGGGCCTGCTGATCACCGAAGCGAGCCAGATCTCGCAGCAGGGCCAGGGTTACCAGGACACTCCCGGCATCTATTCGAGGGACCAGGTCGCGGGCTGGCGCAAGGTCACCGACAAGGTGCATGAGAACGGCGGCAAGATCTTCATCCAGCTCTGGCATGTCGGCCGCATCTCGCATGTCGACCTCCAGGCGGCCGGCGCAGCCCCGGTGGCGCCGAGCGCGATCCGCGCCAAGGGCAAGACTTTCGTGAACGGCACCTTCGCCGACGTCTCCGAGCCCCGCGCGCTCGAGCTTTCCGAAATTCCGGGAATCATCGACGACTTCAAGCGCGCCACGAAGAACGCGCTGGAGGCCGGTTTCGACGGCGTCGAGATCCACGGCGCCAACGGCTATCTGCTCGACCAGTTCGCCAAGGACGGCGCCAACAAGCGTACCGACGCCTATGGCGGCTCCATCGAGAACCGCGCCAAGCTGATGCTTGAAGTGTCCAAGGCCGTCGTGGCGGAAGCCGGCGCCGACCGCACCGGCATCCGCATCTCGCCGGTAACGCCGGCCAACGACATCGTGGATTCCAATCCGCAGGCGCTGTTCGATCACATCACCGACGGCCTCAGCGCGCTGAAGCTCGTCTATCTCCACGTCGTCGAAGGCGCCACCGGCGGCCCGCGCGATTTCGCACCGTTCGACTATGCGAGCCTGCGCAAGCGCTTCTCGGGCGCCTACATCGCCAACAACGGCTACGATTTCGAACTCGCGACCAAGGTGCTCGACGCGAACGCGGCAGACCTGATCGCCTTCGGCAAGCCGTTCATCTCCAACCCCGACCTGGTCGAACGGCTGAAGACGGGTGCAGCGCTGAACGATTGGGACAAGAACACGTTCTACGGGGGCGGCGCCAAGGGGTACACGGACTACCCGGCGCTGGCCGCGGCGAAGTAAGGCTGCATCCTCCGCCATTGCGAGCAGCGATTGCGGGACGCCAAAGCAAAAGGCCGGGATCGCTCCCGGCCTTTTTTGTTGCCCGCAACCGGCTCACGCCGCGTAGCGGTTGAACTTCGACTTGGAGATCGAGGTGGCGGCGACGTGGACGTGCTGCGCCAGCTCGGCCTCGGCACGCTCCTTGGTCCAGCGCGTCGTCGGCACCGAAATATTGATCGCGGCAACCGCCCGGCCGTGCTCGTCGATGATGGGAGCCGCGACCGAGATGTCGCCCATCACGGTCTCGTTCATGATGACGGCATAGCCGCGCCGGGCGGCGACGCGAACACGCTCCAGCAACGCCTTCGGGTCGGTCAGGGTGAACGGCGTCAGCGGCACGAGCGACGTACGCTCGAGCAGCGCGAGACGCTCCTCCTCCGGCAGCGCCGACAGGATCGCGGTGCCCGACGCCGTGAAGAAGGTCGGCAGCCGGCTGCCGATCACGATATCGATGTTGATGAGATGCGCGCCCGGAAAGCGCGCCACGAAGACGACCTCATGACCGTCCAGTTCGTGCAGGTTGGTCGTCTCCCCGAGAGAGCGGCTGATCTCGAGCAGATAGGGCGATGCCCGGTCGATCAGGTCGTTGGCCTTGAGATAGCTGTGCGAGAACTGGAGCACCTTCGAGGTCAGTCCGTAATTGCGCGTGCCCTCGATCCGCTTGAGATAGCCGAGCGTCTCGAGTGTGTAGACCAGGCGCTGGGTGGCGCTGCGGTCGAGATCGGCGGCGCGCGCGATGTCAGCGAGCGTCATGTAGCGCTGCGGGCCGTCGAAGGCATGCAAGACCTGGAACGCCTTCTCGGTCGAACCGACGAACAGGGACGAGCGCTCCGGCTCCGCGCTCTTTCGCTCGGTCTTCCCTGGGCTGCAGGCCTTGGCCGCCTTCGCAGGCCGGCTGCCGCCCTCGCGGCTGCTACGCGCCATGCTGCCATCCTTTCACCCGATGCCCTCCGAAATCGCCAGTTGCCGGCCGAGCTCGGCGCGGAGCGAGGCGACCAACGCCGGCGCCGGCTGCACCAGCGGCGCGAGCATGCGCGGCGCCTCGACGCCAACGAGATCCATCACCGCCTTCATCGGTCCCGGATTGGTCTCGGCGAACGCCATGTTCATCAGCGGGATCAGGCGGCGATGCAGGCTCAAGGCCTCCGCCGTCCTGCCTGCCGTCGCCGTCTCGAAAATCTGGCGCCAGGCGCGCGGCAGCAGGCACGCAGTGACGATGATGCCGCCCTTGGCGCCCGCCGCGAGATGCAGCGGGAACAGGCTGTCTTCGCCGCTCAGCACCGCAAAGCTCTCGTCGACTCCGGCTACGACCTGGAGGAAATGGTACATGTCGAGATTACAGGCTTTCATGCCGATGATGTTGGGATGCCTGGACAGCTCATGCAGGATCTTGGGTTCGATCGCGATCCGGGTGCGGTAGGGAATCTCGTAGATCAGGACGGGCACGGGCGAGGCATCGGCATAGCGCAGGAAATAATCGCGAATGCCGACCTGAGTCGGATTGGTGTAATATGGCGTAAGTACCAGCAGGCCGTCCACGCCCTCGGCCGCAAATTCCCTGCCCGCCTGCAAGGCGTCGTGGAAGCCCGTGTCGAGCACGCCGGCGATGACCGGCCCCTTGCCCGCCATCGCCTTCACCGACAGGCCGGCCATCTTGATGCGCTCAGCGCGTGCGACCGCGCCGTACTCGCCGGTGCCGCCGAGCGGCACGACGCCATCGATGCCCTGCTTGTTGAGCCAGGCGAACATGGCCGCGACCGCGCCGGCATCGATGGTGTCGTCGGCCTTGACCGGGGTCGGAATGGCCGGGAACAGGCCGCGGAGACGATTGGCAGTGAGCATGGTGTGAGCCCTTGGTTTGAATGCGGAGAGGCTATCTCGCGGCGGCACGCCGGCGCAGGCGTTCGGCAACGAAGATCAGGAGTCCCATGAAAACGAACAGGCAGGTCGAGACGGCGGCGATCGCGGGCGAGACCTGAAGCGTCACCTCGTCCCAGAACTGCTTTGGCAGCGTCGCGTTCAGGCCGCCTGTCGCAAACAGCGCGATGGTGAGCTCATCGAACGAGGTCGCGAAGGCGAACAGGAACGACGACATCATGCCCGCGGCGAGGATCGGGAAGGTGACGTAACGCAGCGTCGCGATCGGGCGCGCCCCGAGGCTCTGCGCGGCATGGTCGAGCCGCGTGTCGTAGTTGCGCAGCACCGCCATCATGGTCATGACCACATAGGGGACCGCCACGACGGTGTGCCCGAGAATGAGGCCGACGGCGCTGCCGACGAGGCCCATGCGCGCGAAGACATAGAACAAGCCGACGGCGATGATCATGCGCGGCACCACGATCGGCGACAGGATGAAGGCGAGCCACGCCGCCTTGCCGGGAATTTCGCTGCGCACCAGCAGGAACGCGGCAGGCGTTCCGATCAGCATGGCAAGCAATCCGGTGCCGATGCCGACCAGGAGCGAGCGCAGCAGCGCCTGGGTCCAGACCGGCGAGTTCAGCACCGTCTCGTACCAATGCAGGGTAAAACCCTGCGGCGGCCAGTTGAGGCCGCCGCTGCCGAACGACAGCGGGATCATCAGCAGGGTCGGTGCGCTGATGATGAGCAGCATGGTCCAGACGAAGACCTGCAAGCCGAAACCCGCCCGATCGGGATTGCGGTCGCGACGGCGTGACGGCATCATCAGGATGATGCGGTCGGAAATCACACCGAGCAAATTGAGGAGCGCATCGCCGGCCTTCTGAAGCGGGCCCGACAAACGCGACGGTGCCGCATTGCGCGGTGCGGATGCGCCGGTCATGGTCGACAGACCGAGAAGCCTGTCATAGGCGGCAAAGACGACGAGGACCACGACCAGCAGCAGCACCGAGATCGCGCCCGCAAAACCCCAATTCATAGTCTGCTGGACCTGGTCGATGATGAGCTGCGTGATCATGGTCTCGCGGCGGCCGCCGAGCAGCGCGGGCACGATGAAGAAGCCGATCGCGGTGACGAACACCATGATCCCCGCGGCGGCGACGCCGGGCAGCGACAGCGGAAAATAGATCTTCCAGAACGCCATGCCCGGCCGCGCCCCGAGCGTAGCGGCCGCGCGTGGCAGATTGCGGTCGATGTTCTCCATCACCGAGAGCATTGTCAGCACCGCGAGCGGCAACAGCGCATTGACCATGCCGACGAGCACACTCCCGAAATTGTAGAGCAGGCTCGCGGGGCTCGAAATGATGCCGAGTGAGACCAGCAGCTTGTTGATGACGCCGTTGCGGCCGAGCAGAACGATCCAGGCGAAGGCGCGGACCAGGAAGCTGGTCCAGAACGACAGCAGCACCCAGAACAGCAGCGTCGCCTTGCGCTCCTTGTCGACGATCGAGATCAGATAGGCGATCGGATAACCGGTGACGACGCAGACCAGCGTGGTGACCAGCGAGATCTTCAGCGTGATCAGGAGAACGTCGAGATAGACGGACGAGGCAAACAGCTGGCGGTATTGCGCCAGCGTGAAGCCGGCATCGCCGTAGATGCTGAGAAGGAGCAGCTGGCCGACGGGATAGATCAGGAACAACACGAGCAGCAGGACCAGCGGCGCGCCCATCGCGACCCGCGTCAGGGCCAGATTTCGTTGTATCGCGCGCAGGCCGGCCAAGCTCAGATCCCCTTCCCGTCGCAGATCGCAACGGCATCCGCCGCATGCCATCCAAGCGACAGCAACTGCCCGATTTCGTAAGGCGCCGAGCCGCTGCGGGTCGGATGCGCGGCGACGAGCTGCGGCAGACCCGCCGTCTCCGGCGCGATATAGAGCCGCGTCAGGCTGCCGCTGATCATCACGTCCACGAGCCGGCCGGAGAGCTGGCCGCCCGCCTCGCCCACTACGAGGTTCTGGGGACGCACCATCACCTTGATCGCCTCCCCCGCAGCGAAACGAGAGCCATTGCCGACCGCGCGCGACGGCGCGGCCTGCGCCGCCAGCACGATGTCGAGCCCATCACCATCGACGCCGCGCACCGTCGCGCTGAGCAGGTTGGACTCGCCGAGGAAGTCGGCGACGAACACCGAGCGCGGCCGGAAGTAGAGATCCTGGGGCGTTCCGAGCTGCTCGATCGCACCGGCGTTCATCAGGCAGATGCGATCCGACATGGTCATCGCCTCTTCCTGGTCATGGGTGACGTAGACGATCGTGGTGCCGAGCTCGCGGTGGATGCGCTTGATCTCGAGCTGCATCTGGTCGCGCAACTTCTTGTCGAGCGCGCCGAGCGGTTCGTCCATCAGGATGATCGCCGGACGGTAGACGATGCAGCGCGCCAGCGCGATGCGCTGCTGCTGGCCGCCGGACAGTTCGCGCGGATAACGTTTTGCGACGTGCGCCAACCGCACCGTCTCCAGCGCCTCCGCCGTTCGCCTGCGCGCTTCGGCGTCGGTCACCTTCCGCATCTTCAGGGGAAACGCGATATTCTCCTCGATCGTCATGTGCGGGAACAGCGCGTAGTTCTGGAACACGACGCCGATGTCACGCTCATAGGCCGGGCTGTGGGTGACGTCGGCGTCGTCGATCAGGATCCTCCCCTGGTCGGGATGGGCGAGACCCGCGATCAGGCTGAGCAGCGTCGTCTTGCCCGATCCGGACGGACCGAGCAGGGTCAGGAATTCGCCCTTGGCGACATCGAGGCTGGTCGGCGCCAGCGCGACGAAGTCGCCATAGCGCTTGCACAGCTCGTGAATGCGCAGGCTCGACGAAACCATGGGCCGCTCCGATCCGTTGGCGCCCCCCTTGCCGATCAAGCCAGGATCCAGCTGTTGAAGCGTTCGATGACGGCGGCCTGGTTGTCGTACCAGAATTTTGCGTCGATCTTCAGCCCGGCCTTGATGTTGTCAGGATAGCTCGGGCAGTTTTTTGCGACCTCCGGCTTAATGTAGTTGAAGGCCTCCGGCTGCGTGAGGCCGGCGGGGAAATATTCGACCAGCGCAGCCATGCGCTTCGGATCGGACGCGAACTTGATGAACTCGCGGCAGGCATCGGCGTTCGGCGTGCCGGCGAGGATCGACCAATTGTCGGCGCCCCAGACGCCCTGGTTCCAGACGATCTCGACGGGCGCGCCGGCCGCCTGCGCCGACTGCGCGCGCGACACCCAGGTCGGGAGCATGTCGATTTCGCCCGAGGTCAGCATCTGCTCGACCTGAGCACCGCTGGTCCACCACACCGCGACCTGCGACTTGATCTTGTCGAGCGACGCGAAGGCCTTGTCGAGATCGCACGGATAGACCTGCGCTGTTGGCGCACCGGCGCCCATCAGTGCTTCCTCGATCGTGTCGAACGGATGCTTGCGCACCGAGCGGCGTGCGGGGAAATCCGCCACGTTCCAGAAATCCGCCCAGGACTGCGGCGCCTTGCGGCCCTTGAAGGCGTCGGTGCGATAGGCGAGCACGGTGGTGTAGACGTTGGTGGCGACGCCGTAGGGCGAGGCGTATTCGGCCGGAATCGACTTGATCACCGGCTCGGATTCGAGGCCGTGCTTCTCGAGATATTGCTTGCCGCCGGTGGTCAGGATCTGGATCGCGGGCCAGGAGATCTTGGCCATGTCCCAGCTGTAGTTCTTGGTATCGACCATGGTCTTGATCTGCGCGACCGGCTCGGCATTGGCCTGCACGCCGACCACCTCGATTCCCGTCGCCTCGGTGAAGGGCCGATAATAAACGGCGCCGTAAGCCTTGGTGTAGATGCCGCCATCGTCACGCACGACGATGCGCTTGCCCGCGGCGCGGGACGGCGACCAGACGGACGGTGCGGCGAGCGCGACGGCGCCGGCCCCTGCTCCGAGCAGCAAGCGACGGCGGGAAGTGATGATCTTCGGTGCGTTGGTCATGTCAGTCCCCTCTCTAGCGATGTTGCGATGGTCGGTGACGCCGCGGCCGCCCCGGTCGCCGATGACGGCGGCAGAACGCGATCGGGATTGAAGAGGCCAAGCGGGTCGAATGCCTGTTTGACCGCACGCATCAAGGCGAGCTCGACAGGCGGCTTGTAGCGGGTCATCTCGCCGGTCAGCGTGCGACCGACGCCGTGCTCGGCGCTGAAGGTGCCGCGCAAGGAGCTGGCGACATCGTTCATGGCGCGACGGATTTTCTGCGCGGTGGCGTCGCGCTCCGGTAGCGCATCCCATTCGGCGAAGCTGAAGAAGGGGATGAGATGGATGTTGCCGTCGCCCATGTGGCCAACGACGATGAACGGCAGATCCGGCACGATCGCGCGCACGGCCGCCATCGCCTGGTCGATGAAGGCCGGCACGGTCGAGACCGGAACCGCAGTGTCAGAGGTCAGGCCGACGCCGGCTTTCTTGTTGGCTTCCGACACGCTGTGCCGCACCAGCCACATCGCCTTGCGCTGCGCCTCGCTCGAAGCGACGACGCCGTCGCTGACGAGCCCGGCCTCGAGCGCCTGCTCGAGCACCGTCTGCATCGTGGCGGCGAGTTCTGCGGCATCGCCGGTATCGGACAATTCGACGAGAACGTGCCAGGTGTCGATCTCGGCGACCGGGCAGCGCCGGCCCGGCACCTGCTCCAGCACGAGCTGGATCTGCTTCGCATTCATCAGCTCGAAGGCGGATAGCCGTGAATTGCAGGCGGCCTGGAACAGGCCGAGCACCTCGAGCGCCTGTTGCGGACCATCGACTGCGAGCCAGGCAACGGCCTCCGCCGTCGGCAGGGGATGCAATTTCAGCACCGCACCGGTGACGATGCCGAGCGTCCCTTCCGAACCGATGAAGAGATGCTTGAGGTCATAACCGGTGTTGTTCTTGCGCAGCGCGTAGAGGCCGTCCCAGACCGATCCGTCCGGCAGGACGACCTCCAGGCCGAGCACATTATCGCGCGTATTGCCGTAGCGCAGCACGCCGGTGCCGCCGGCATTGGTGCCGATATTGCCGCCGATCTGGCACGACCCTTCGGCGCCGAGGCTGACCGGATAAAGCCGGCCGGCGCCGGCAGCGGTCTCCTGAATGGTCGCGAGCACACAGCCGGCATCGACCACCATGGTGTTGTTGACGGGATCGAGCGAACGGATCCGGCGCATGCGCGTCAGCGCGACGATGACCGGCGGCTTGCCCTGCTCCGATGGTGTCGCGCCACCGCACAGGCTGGTGTTGCCGCCCTGCGGCAGCACCGGCGTCTCATGCGCGGCGCAGAGACGGACGATGGAAGCAACCTGCTCCGTGGTCGAGGGCAGCACCGCACAGAGCGCCGGCGCGTGAAAACGGCCGCGCCAATCCTCGGTCAGGCCAGCGAGATCCTCCTCGCGGGTCAGCACGGCCGTGTCGCCCAGCAACTGCTTGAACGCCTCGATCAATGCCATCTACCGGCCTCCGGAACGGGCCAACCCTGGCCCAAGCGGCTTTCGCAAAGTAATCGAAATACGATTACTTCAATCGGATTATGCTGATCATGAATTCGGCGTGACAGAGAGTCAAGCGGGGGTGCGCGTGACGGACCGCATGGGTCGCGGGAGTCACTCCTCCACGCCACCGCTGTCATTCCCCGCGAAAGCGGGGAATCCAGTACGCCGCGGCTTCTCCGTATCCCACTCCTGCCTCCGGGATACTGGATCGTCCGCCTTCGCGGACGATGACACCGAGAATATGGAGCGAGCGCTTTGACGCTACGGAAGCAGCGGCGCAAAAGAAAAAGGCCGGGATTGCTCCCGGCCTTTCGTCGTTATGAGGCGTTGCTTACTGCAGCGAGGCGCGCTTGGGCGGGGTGGCCGGCCACGACTTGATCAGGGTGTCGTAGTCGATCGTTTCGCCCTTCGGCTTCTCGTTGGCGAGCTTGCGCTGCGGAGCAATCGTGCCGTCCTTCTGGGCCTTGGCGAACCAGAACTCGGCCGACTCCTTCTTGTGCAGCTTCGGACCGCAGGCTCCCTGCACGCCCGACTTCTCGATGCGCTCCATGACGGAGTCCTGCGCGGCGGCAAGAGCATCCATCGCGGCTTGCGGCGTCTTCGCACCGGACGACGCATCGCCGATGTTCTGCCACCACAACTGCGCGAGCTTCGGATAGTCAGGCACGTTGTTGCCGGTCGGGGTCCACTGCACGCGCGCGGGCGAGCGGTAGAACTCGATCAGGCCGCCGAGCTTCGGCGCACGCTCGGTGAACGACTTGTCCCAGATGTCGGATTCACGGATGAAGGTGAGACCGACATGGCTCTTCTTCAGCGACACCGTCTTGGAGACGATGAACTGGAGATACAGCCAGGCTGCCTTGCGGCGATCCGCCGGGGTCGACTTCAGAAGCGTGAGCGAACCCGCGTCCTGGTAGCCGAGCTTCATGCCTTCCTTCCAGTACGAACCGTGCGGCGACGGAGCCATACGCCACTTCGGCGTACCGTCCGCGTTCATCACGGCGATGCCCGGCTTCACCATGTCGGCGGTGAAGGCGGTGTACCAGAACATCTGCTGGGCGATGTTGCCCTGCGCCGGGACCGGACCCGACTCAGAGAACGTCATGCCCTGCGCCTGCGGCGGGGCGTACTTCTTCATCCACTCGAGGTACTTGGTGATCGAGTAGACCGCTGCGGGACCGTTGGTGTCGCCACCACGCTCGATCGACGAGCCGACCGGGCGGCAGCCTTCCATGCGGATGCCCCACTCGTCGACCGGCAGACCGTTCGGAATGCCCTTGTCGCCGTTACCTGCCATCGAGAGCCAGGCGTCGGTGAAACGCCAGCCGAGCGACGGGTCCTTCTTGCCATAGTCCATATGGCCGTAGACCTTGACGCCGTTGATCTCCTTGATGTCGTTCGTGAAGAACTCGGCGATGTCCTCATACGCCGACCAGTTCACGGGCACGCCGAGATCGTAGCCATACTTGGCCTTGAACTTGGCCTTGTAGTCAGGGTTGGTGAACCAGTCGTAGCGGAACCAATAGAGGTTCGCGAACTGCTGGTCGGGCAGCTGATAGAGCTTGCCATCGGGCGCGGTGCCGAACGACTTGCCGATGAAGTCGTTGACGTCGAGCATGGGATCGGTGACGTCCTTGCCTTCGCCGGTCATGTAGTCCGACAGCGCGATGGTCTGGCCGTAGCGGAAGTGGGTGCCGATCAGGTCGGAGTCGTTGATCCAGCCGTCATAAACGTTCTTGCCCGACTGCATCTGGGTCTGAAGCTTTTCGACGACGTCACCTTCCTGGATGATGTCGTGCTTGAGCTTGATGCCGGTCAGCTCGGAGAACGCCTTGGCGAGCGTCTGCGACTCGTATTCGTGGGTCGCGATGGTCTCGGAGACGACGTTGATCTCCATGCCCTTGAAAGGCTCGGCGGCCTTCGCGAACCACTCCAGCTCCTTCTTCTGGTCGTCCTTCGAAATGGTCGAAGGCTGGAATTCCGCAATCCACTTCTGGATGGCGGCATCGTCGGCGGCGCGAACCGGCGCCGAGGCTGCGAACGCGGTGGCGAGAATGGCCGCGGCGCTCGACACGGTCAGAAAGCTAATCTTGGTCAATGGACCTTTCCTTCTCCTAAACTGTCGCATGTTGTTCCTCCGTTGCAGCGACAAACTTTTATACAGGCCCGGGTTGACCCCGGATCTGGCCGTCCCTTCGCGAGCTTCAAACCGTGCGAAAAATGAGCACGGCCGTCGCCAGCGAAATTCCACTTGCGAGCCACAGGCTCGAAATCTCGATCCCCTCTTCGCCGATCGGCAGCGAGGCGATCGGGTTGGTACCGACCAGGCCGATCCATACCAAATGGATGACGGCAGCCGCGATCAGCGAGATGAACAGCCGGTCGCCGCGCGTGGTCGGAATACGAAGCACGCCGACGCGCTCGGCTTCGGGATAGACCGACGCGAGCCACGTCATCACCGCCAGCGTGCAGGCGAGCGCGGCGAAGAAGATCGCCGTCGGCAGCGTCCAGGCCATCCATGCAATGGATTCCATGAGAACCTCCTAGACCCGGCCGAGCGCGAAACCGCGCGCGATGTAATTGCGGACAAACCAGATCACCAGCGCGCCCGGAATGATGGTGAGCACACCGGCAGCCGCCAGCAGGCCCCAATCCATGCCGGCCGCCGACACCGTACGCGTCATGATCGCCGCGATCGGCTTGGTCTGCACCGAGGTGAGCGTCCGCGCCAGCAGCAGCTCGACCCAGGAGAACATGAAGCAGAAGAAGGCGGCGACGCCGATGCCGCTCGCGATCAGCGGCACCAGAATCCGGACGAAGAAGCGCGGGAAGGAATAGCCGTCGAGGAAGGCGGTTTCGTCGATCTCGCGCGGCACGCCGGAGACGAAGCCTTCGAGGATCCACACCGCCAGAGGCACGTTGAAGATGCAGTGCGCCAGCGCAACCGCCCACGGCGTATCGAACAGGCCGATCGCCGAGTAGAGGTTGAAGAACGGCAGCGCATAGACCGCCGCCGGCGCCATACGGTTCGACAGCAGCCAGAAGAACAGATGCTTGTCGCCGAGGAAGCGGTAGCGCGAGAACGCATAGGCCGCGGGCAACGCCACCGAGATCGAAATGATGGTGTTGAGGATGACGTATTCGAGCGAGTTGATGTAGCCGGAATACCAGCTCTCGTCGGTGAAGATGCGCTTGTAGTGCTGCAGCGTCGGCGCATGCGGCCACAAGGTCATCGTCGAGACGATCTCGGCGTTGGTCTTGAAGCTCATGTTGACGAGCCAGTAGATCGGCAACAGCAGGAAGATCAGGAACAGCCCCATGATGAGGCGGCGGCCGGGGATCGAGTGCATCACGCCGCTCCTTCCTGGGGTTTGCGTTCACTGCCGGCATTGGTCATGACGGTGTAGAAGATCCAGCAGACGATCAGGATGATCAGATTGTAGACCAGCGAGAGCGCCGCTGCCTTGCCGAGGTCGAACTGGCCGAGCGCGATCTTGACGAGCTCGATCGAGACGAAGGTGGTCGAGTTGCCGGGCCCGCCGCCGGTGACGACGAACGGCTCGGTGTAGATCATGAAGCTGTCCATGAAGCGCAGCAGCACGGCGATCAGCAGCACGCGGTTCATCTTCGGCAACTGGATCGCCTTGAACACAGCCCAGCGCGAAGCGCCGTCGATCTGGGCGGCCTGGTAGTAGGCCTCCGGGATCGACTTCAGGCCGGCATAGCAGAGCAGCGCGACGAGGCTGGTCCAATGCCAGACGTCCATCACGATAACGGTGACCCAGGCATCGACGGCGTTGGACACGTAATTGTAGTCGAAGCCCATCGCATTGAGCGTATAGCCGAGCAGGCCGATGTCGGGCCGGCCAAAGATCTGCCAGATCGTGCCGACCACGTTCCACGGAATCAGCAGCGGCAGCGCGAGGGTGACGAGGCAGGCCGCGACCGTCCAGCCGTCACGCGGCATCGACAGCGCCACCACGATGCCGAGCGGCACCTCGATCGCAAGGATCACCAGCGAGAAGAACAGGTTGCGGCCGAGCGAGGCCAGGAAGCGGCCGCCGAGATCGGTCGAGGGATCGAGCAATTCCTTGAACCAGCCGACGCCGTTCCAGAAGAACTGGTTGTTGCCGAAGGTGTCCTGCATCGAATAGTTCACCACCGTCATCAGCGGCAGTACCGCCGAGAAGGCGACGACCAGGAACACCGGCAGCACCAGGAACCAGGCTTTTTGGTTGATGGTCTTGTCCATCAGGCGGCTCCTTCCACCAGAAGGCTGTCGGCATAGACGTGGATGTGCGCCGGATCGAATTTCAGCCCGGCGGTACCGTCGGAGCTGGTGAAGCCAGCCGGTGCCCGTGCCGCGAGCTTGGCATCGCCCAGACGCGCGCGCGCGAAGCGAATGCGGCCGAGATCGTCGATGCGCTCGATCCTGGCAGTGAGCAGGCCGGGCGCGGGCGCGACGACCTCGACGAACTCCGGACGCACGCCGATCTCGATCTTGGCGCCTGCGGGAAGATTGTCGTAGCTGCGGTTCAGCGCAATGACATGGCCGTCGATCCGCGCCTCGCGTCCCTTCACTTCCGCCGGCAGGATGTTCATGCCGGGCGAGCCGATGAAGTAGCCGACGAAGGTGTGCGCCGGCTTGTCGAACAGCTCGGCCGGCGTGCCGCTCTGCACCACGCGGCCGTCATGCATGACGACGACGGTGTCGGCGAAGGTCAGCGCCTCGGTCTGGTCGTGGGTGACGTAGATCATCGTGAGGTCGAGCTCGCGATGCAGTGCCTTCAGCTTGGAGCGGAGCTGCCATTTCAGCTCGGGATCGATCACCGTCAGCGGCTCGTCGAACAGCACGGCGGCAACATCGGAGCGGACGAGGCCGCGGCCGAGCGAGATTTTCTGCTTGGCGTCGGCGGTCAGCCGGGTTGCCTTGCGGTTCAGATGGGGCTCGAGGTCGAGCAGGCGGCCGATCTCTGCGACGCGCTTGTCGATCTCGGCCTTCGGCACACCGCGATTCTTCAACGGAAACGCCAGGTTCTGCCCCACTGTCATGGTGTCGTAGATCACCGGGAACTGGAACACCTGGGCGATGTTGCGCTTCTGGGTTGACAGAGGTGTGATGTCCTGGCCGTCAAACAGGATTTTCCCCCGCGACGGCGTGATGATGCCGGAGATGACGTTGAGCAGCGTGGTCTTGCCGCAGCCGCTTGGTCCGAGCAGCGCATAAGCGCCGCCCTGCCGCCAGGTCATGGTCACCGGCTTCAGCGCAAAGGTTTCCTGCGGGGCATCATTGCCGCCGTAGGAGTGGGCGAGATCGACGAGGTCAATGCGGGCCATATCGCACCTCCCTCACGAGCCGGGTGCCGCGACGAGGCGATCAGCCGCATCGAAGACGAAGACATCGTTGGGATCGAGCACGGCGTCGATGGTCTGGCCGGGCTCGAACTCGTGCACGCCGTGCAGCACCGCAACCCAGTTCGATCCGTCGCGGGTCAAATGCACGAAACTCTCCGAACCGGTGATCTCGGTCACCGTCACCGTGGCATGGAAGGCGTGGCGGTCTGCCTGGCCGTTGGCGAGCGCAAGCTGATGCGCGCGAAAGCCGACGCGATAGGCGCCGTCGGCAAGCGAGGAATAGAGACCCGAGGCCGGCGACGGGGTGCCGCCGGCATATTGCACGGAGCCATTCTTCTTCTCGATGCCGACGAGGTTGAGCGGCGGATCGGAGAACACCTGCGCGACGCGCATCGTCTGGGGCCGGCGGTAGACGTTGGTGGTCTCGCCGATCTGGAGCGCTTGGCCCTCCCACATGCAGACCGTGTTGCCGCCGAGCAGCAGCGCCTCGGTGGGCTCTGTCGTGGCATAGACGAAGATCGCGCCGGAGGCCTCGAAGATGCGCGGCAGCTCGGCGCGCAGCTCCTCGCGCAGCTTGTAGTCGAGATTGGCGAGCGGCTCGTCGAGCAGCACGAGGTCGGCGCCCTTCACCAGCGCACGTGCCATCGCGGTGCGCTGCTGCTGGCCGCCGGAAAGCTGGAGCGGCGTGCGCTTCAGGAACGGCTCGAGCCGGAGCAGCCGGGCGGCTTCCGCCACGCGCGTCTCGATCTCCTCGCGCGGCTTGCCCTGCACGCGGAGTGGCGAAGCGATGTTCTCATAGACCGTGAGCGAGGGGTAATTGATGAACTGCTGATAGACCATCGCGACCGAACGCTGGCGCACATCGACGCCGGTGACGTCCTTGCCGTTGACGAGCACCTTGCCCGTGGTCGGCTTGTCGAGACCGGCGAGCAGCCGCATGATCGAGGTCTTGCCCGACAGCGTCGGCCCGAGCAACACGTTGAGCGTGCCGCTCTCCAGCGTCAGCGAGACGTCGCGAATGTGCGGGACCCCGTCGACGGTCCGGGTCACATGATCGAGTGTCACGCTCATGAGCGTCCTCCTGCTTCCAGCAGTGGACTTTGCGACACGGCGTGGGTCCTGATCCAGTCGTCCAGAGTGGCAATTTGGTCGGCAGATAGTCGCAGGCCGAGCTTGGAGCGGCGCCAGACGATATCCTCGGCGGTCACCGCCCATTCGTTGGTCATCAGGTAGCGAACCTCGCGTTCGGTCAGAGTTGCGCCAAAGGCCTGGCCGAGATCGGCGGCCGATTTGGCGTCGCCGAGCAATTTGATGGCGCGGGTACCATAGGCGCGCGCGAGACGTCGCGCATGCTCATGGCTGAGGAAGGGATAGCCGCGCTGGAGCTCGCCGATCAGGCCGTCGACGGCCGACACGTCCATGTCGCCGCCCGGCAGCGGCCATTTGCCGGTCCAGCCCTCGCGCGCCTTCGCACTGCGAAGATAGGGCGCGAGCCGTTCCAGCGCCTCTTCGGCGAGGCGGCGATAGGTCGTGATCTTGCCGCCATAGATCGACAACAGCGGCGAGCCGCCGGGCGTGTCGAGCTCAAACACGTAGTCGCGGGTCGCGGCCTTGGCTTCGCTGGCGCCATCGTCATAAAGCGGACGCACGCCGGAATAGGTCCAGACCACGTCCTCCGGCGTCACGGGCTTGGCGAGATATTCGCTCGCGGCAGCGCAGAGATATTGGATCTCCTCCGCCGTCGCCTTCACCTTGGCGGGATCGCCGTCATAGTCGCGGTCGGTGGTGCCGATCAGTGTGAAGTCATCCTGATAGGGAATGACGAAGATGATGCGACCGTCGGCGTTCTGGAACATGTAGGCGCGGTCGTGGTCGTAGAGCTTCTTGACCACGATGTGCGAGCCCTGCACCAGGCGCACTTTGGCTTTCGCGTTGACGCCGGCACCGCGGCCGAGCACGTCCTCGACCCAGGGGCCGCCGGCATTGACCAGCGCGCGGGCCTGGATCTGCGAGCGCGCACCGGTCAGCGTGTCGACCATGCTGACGGTCCAGACGCCGTCGGACTGCTTGATATCCGTCGCACGGGTCCGGGTACGAATCTCGGCGCCCTTGTCGGCGGCGTCGCGCGCATTGAGCACGACGAGCCGGGCGTCATCGACGAAGCAGTCGGAATACTCGAAGGCGCGGCTATAGCGATTCGGGATCAGCGGACGGCCGACCTCGTCACGCCTGAGATCCAGCGAACGGGTCGCCGGCAGCAAATGACGACCGCCGATATGATCGTAGAGAAAGAGGCCAAGGCGCAGCAGCCAGGCCGGACGCAGGCCAGCGTGATGCGGCAGAACGAAACGTAAGGGGCGGATGATGTGGGGCGCGATGCCCCAGAGAATCTCGCGCTCGATCAGCGCCTCGCGGACCAGCCGAAACTCGTAATATTCGAGATAGCGCAGGCCACCATGGACCAGCTTGGTCGACCAGGACGACGTCCCGCTCGCCAGATCGTTCATTTCGCACAGGAAAACAGTGTTCCCGCGGCCCACGGCATCGCGCGCGATGCCGCAACCGTTAACACCGCCTCCAATGATGGCGAGGTCGAAAATACGCTCCAACAGACGCATCCCCCGGCGACCACTCGTTCCGTCGAGTGGTTACTTTCGTTTTTGATTAGATCACACCGAAAAACGAAAGCAAGACGAAAGAGAGGGGAAAGGAAGCGAAAGAGGAACTTTTTTGGTGGGCAATTCGCCGTCGAAATGAGCGCTTAGGATGGTGATCTGGGGTGCAGTAGCGCGCTTGAATCAGCACTTCGAACATATATAGTCATAATAGTCATATTGGTTGTAAACGACATGACAGACCACACCACAGCCCCCAATTCGCCGACCGATACTTGGACGCTCGCCAATGCCAAGGCGCGCCTGTCCGAGGTTGTCGATCGTGCCCAGACTGGTCCCCAGATCATTACCCGTCATGGCAAACCCAATGCGGTGGTCGTTTCTGCTGACGAATGGGCACGTAAGACCGCGCGCAAAGGCACGCTCGCCGAATTCCTGCTGGCGTCGCCGCTGCGCGGTGCCGAGCTCGAGCTGGAGCGCATGCGGGATGAACCACGCGACGAAATGCCGTGAACCTGCTCCTCGACACCAATGTGCTGTCGGAGGTTCAGCGACCAGCACCTTCTCCAAAAGTTCTGGCGTGGCTCGACACGGTCGATGAGGATCGCGCGTTCATCAGCGTTGCTTCGATTGCCGAGCTTCGCCGCGGCGTTGCGCTGCTGGACGACGGCCGTCGACGCGTCGCGCTGACCGCCTGGCTTAGCCATGATTTGCCGGCTCGGTTTGCAGAGCGCATCCTGCCGATCGATCATTCCGTCGCCGAGCGCTGGGGCTATCTGATGGCGCAGAGCCGTCGCAGCGGCATCGCGCTGTCGGTGATGGACGGGTTCTTCGCGGCAACAGCCCTCGCCCATAACCTGACACTCGTTACGCGCAACGTGAAGGATTTTGCGACGTTCGGCGTGCCCTTGCACAACCCGTGGGACGCCGCGTAGGCCGCTAGCGCAGCCGCACGACCGGCGCGGCTTCAGGCGCGGCGTCCTGCGCTTCGGCCTGAGCGTCATCGATGTCGCTCGCCCCCTTCGGCATCGCGGCCATCACCTCGATGCCCTTGCTGTGGCAGATGGTGGCGAGGCGCTCGGGCAGTTCCTGATCGGTGACGAAGGTCTGGATCTGGCTGATATGGGCGATGCGGACCGGCGCGCTGCGGCGAAGCTTTGTGGAATCGGCCACCAGCATGACGCTGCGGGCATTGGCGATGATGGCCTGCGCCACCTGCACCTCGCGGTAGTCGAAGTCGAGCAGCGCGCCCTCCTCGTCGATCGCGGACGCGCCGATGATGGCGTAGTCGACCTTGAACTGGCCGATCAGCTGCGTTGCGGTCGAGCCGACCACGGCGCCGTCGGCGCGCCGCACCGTGCCGCCGGCCACCACCACCTCGATGCGGGGATGGCGGTAGAGCAGCATGGCGACGTTCAAATTGTTGGTGATGACGAGGAGATCTTCATGCGAGGTCAGGGCGCTCGCGACCTCCTCCGTCGTGGTGCCGATGTTGATGAAGAGCGAGCAACCGTTCGGGATCAGCGATGCGGCCGCAGCGCCGATCGCCTTCTTCTCGTCGGCAGCGACGAAGCGGCGCGCCTCATAGGCGAGATTTTCGACGCCCGAGGCGATGATCGCGCCACCATGGACGCGGGTCAGCGAACGGCGTTCGCAGAGATCGTTGAGGTCCTTGCGGATGGTTTGCGCCGAGACTTCGAACCGGCGCGCCAGCTCCTCGACCATGACGCGGCCGGAGGCGCGGGCGATGTTGAGAATTTCAGCTTGGCGATGGGTCAATCCGGTCACGGCAATGGCCTCAAATCAGAGCAGTGCATGGTGCGGCGGTTCGCGCGCGTGGTCAATGCGCGTGCCGATCACGGTTAATGGATGAAACCCTCACCACCCATCGCAGCTGCGAGCCGCGCGAGCAGCCCGGGATCGTCGAAGGCGCTGGCGGAAGCGACCGCGCCGGCCCCAACAAGGTCAGCATGGCTGAGGCTGGTCCGGATGCCGATGGTCGGAATGCCGGCAGCCGTGGCCGACTGCACGCCGGAACGGGAATCCTCGAAGGCAATCGAGGCAGCCGCGCTGGCGCCGACGAAACGCAAGCCCTCCTGATAGGGCAATGGATGCGGCTTGCCGTGCGGCAACTCGTCGCCGATCACGAGCGTCCTGAAGCGGTGCGTGATGCCGAGGCCGGAGAGCAGCAGCTCGGCATTGAGACGCGGCGCATTGGTGACGGCCACCATGGGAATGCCGGCCGCGTCCGCGCGGTCGAGCAGCGCCATCAGGCCCGGCAGCGGCGCGATCTGTCCCGCCACGAGCGTGCGGAACACTTCTTCCTTCTCGCCGAGAATCGCGGTGCGCCGCTCCGACGTTTCATTGGGCAGAAAGCGCTCGCCGATCGACACATTGGCGAAGCCCTGCAGCTCCCTGGAGAAGCGCGCGTGGTCGAAGACATGACCGTGAGGACCGAGCACCTGGTTGAACGCCTTCAGATGCAGCGGGTCGGTATTGGCAAGCGTGCCGTCGATATCGAACAACAATGCCTTGCCGAGAGTCTCGATCATGTCCGTACTTTCCTGAATGCGCCACGCATCAATGCCGAAGACGTATCAATAGAGCCCCGCGCACGCAATAACGCATGCGGATGACGATCACGCGCCACTCGACAAAGCTACCCGTGGCTGTAACACTCCATACAAGATCAAAAAGGAGGAAACGATGACGATCAACCGACGCGATCTGGCTCTCTCGACTCTTGCCGTTCCAGCTCTCGCCGTCTCCGCGCTTGCGCTCTCGACACCGGCGCTCGCGGCTTCAGCGGACGAAGAAGCCGTGGCGAAGCAGGTCGAGGCCTTCCGCCTCGCCCAGATCGCGGCCGACCCGAAGGCGCTCGGCGCGCTATGCTGGGACGATCTCAGCTACAGCCATTCCAACGGCAAGGTCGAAGACAAGGCGACCTTCATCACCAACGCCACCGACGGCAAATCGAAGTTTCTGTCGATCGCCTATCAGGACCCGACCATCAAGGTGGTCGGCCCCGCCGCGATCGTGCGCTTCCACTGGGTCGCGGAACAGGAGATGGCGGCCGATGGGAAAAAAGTGCCGACCAACCTTCACATCCTGATGAACTGGCAGAAGCAGGGCGACGCGTGGAAGCTGTTGTCGCGCGCCGCGACGAAATTATGATCAACGCCATCGTTCCGGGACGCGCGGCACGCCGCTGCTACACTCGCGACAAGATCAAAAAAGGAGGAAATGATGACGATTAATCGCGATCATGCTGCCGCGGCGGATCATGAGGCAGTGGCAAGAAATGTCGAGGCATTTCGCCTCGCCCAGATCGCGGCCGATCCGAAGGCGCTCAGCGTGCTGTGCTCGGACGATCTGAGCTACAGCCATTCCAGCGGCTTCCTCGAGGACAAGGCGGCCTTCATCGCCAACGCCACCGACGGCAAAACGGAATTCCTGTCGATCGCGTACAAGGATCCGACCATCAAGATCGTCGGCCCCGCCGCGATCGTGCGCTTCCACTGGATGGCCGAGATGATGACCGACGGAAAGAAAGTGGCAAACAGCCTTCACATCCTGATGAACTGGCTGAAGCAGGGCAACGAGTGGAAGCTCTTGTCCCGTTCCGCAACGAAATTGTGATGCTTTACTTACCCTCTCCCCTTGTGGGAGAGGGTGGCTCGCCCCGCGCTTCGCGCCAGCTTCTCCCACAAGGGAGAAGGAAAGTGCAGCGGTATCAAGGGCTGCAAAATTTTCCGACCACGCTCTGCGCGTCAGAAAATGACCAGAGCGGCTACGCCGCCTCTCTCACATCACCGTTAACCAGCTTACGCGCAGCGCGCTCGGCTTCGCGTGCGTTGCGGAAGAGCTGGCCTTCGAGGCGATTGAACTGATGGGACGAGGCGAAGAAGCAGTAGCCGCCTTGACCGCGAACGACGATGCCCGCTGTCTCTGAATTCACTTCGATGATGTAGCTGTCCGGCATGGCCCGTGGATTCCTCAGTGCGGGCGAATAACGGCATCCCTCCCCGAAAGTTCCTCGGGCAAATCAGCCGGTTTTCACCCCGAATCGACGCGTCATTGAGTACGCCGGGACCTCATCCGTTTTGTGACTGGTTGTTGGCAAAGGCGCGACGCGATGACTTAGTCATGCCGCGTTTCTTAACACCGCACGTCTTCGTGAGATGAGGCGCAAAGCCGCGCGAGATTACGTCGCGATCGGTGGAGCGTCGCGCTGGATCGCTTGCGGATGGCCGTTATCGTCGATCGAGACGTAGGTGAAATTGCCGTCGGTCACGAGGATCGGCTGCAGCTCACGCCGCCGCAACGCCCAGGCTTCGAGATGAACGGTCATCGAGGTACGGCCGACGCGCACCAGATTGGCGTAGACCGAGACGAGATCGCCGACATAGACCGCCTTGCGAAAGTTCATCGCGTCGATCGCGACCGTGACGGTGCGCGACTTCGCGACCTTCGATGCAAACACGCCGCCGCCGACATCCATCTGGCTGAGCAGCCAGCCACCGAAAATGTCGCCATTGGCATTGGTGTCGGCGGGCATCGCCAGCGTGCGGATGCAGAGATCGCCGTTCGGCTCGATGTCGGACATTTCAGTCATGCAGGTCTCACTTGGAAAGGCTCACTTGAAATTGTCCCAGCCCGGATCGGGCGCGAAGCGCTCGCCGAATCGCTCGGCCAGCGCGCGCATGGTGGATACAATATTTTCCACGCCGCGCGTGCGCGCATAGTTCAGGGGACCGCCGCGGAACGGCGCGTAACCGGTGCCGAAGATCATGGCGCCGTCGACCGCATCGGGATCGTCGACGATGCCTTCACGCAGGCAAGCGACGCAGACATTGGACATCGGCAGCACCAGGCGGTCGATCATCTGGTCGGTGACGCGCGGACCGGTCTCGGGCAGTGGCGCCTTTTCGGCCTTGCCGTCCTTCCAGGTGTAGAAACCCTTCCCGGTCTTGCGGCCGAGCTCGCCCTTGGCGACCTTCTCGCGCAGCCAAGCCGGCGTCGGCGGCAGCAGATCGCCGAATTTCGTGCGCAGCATGTCGCCGACCGCCAGGCAGATATCGAGCCCGACCTGATCGGCCAGCTCGATCGGCCCCATCGGCATGCCGAACTGTTCTGCCGCGGCATCGATCAGGCGCTGGTCGGTCTTTTCGTCCAGCATCACCATGGCTTCGAGCATGTAGGGCGTCAGCGCGCGGTTGACGAGGAAGCCGGGCGAGCTCTTCACCGACAATGGCAGGCGGTCGATCGCACCGACGAAGGCGAGCGCTTCCTTCAGCACCTGCGCATCGTTGCCGTCATGGCTGACGATTTCGACCAGCTGCAACCGCGAGACCGGGTTGAAGAAGTGCAGGCCGACGAGCCGTTCCGGCCGCGCCAGCGTGGTGCGGAGATCCTGAAGCGGAATGCTCGACGTGTTGGTCGCAAGGATCGCACCCGGCTTCATCTTCGGCTCAAGGCCGGCATAGACCCTTTGCTTGAGCTCGAGCTTCTCGGGCACCGCCTCGATGATGAGATCGGCGTTGCGAACGCCCTCCCCGTCCATATCGGGGATCAGCCGATCGAGCGCGTCGCGCACCTCGGTCGGCTTGCGGATGATCTTGCCGTAGAGCTCGGCCGCACGCTTCACCGCGCCCGCGATCGGCTCGGCTTTCATGTCGGCCAGCGAGACGCGCAGCCCCTGCCCGGCTACCCAAGCCGCGATATCGCCGCCCATGGCACCGGCGCCGATGACGTGAACATGCTTGACCGTGTTGCCGGAGCCGGCAGCCTTCTTCATCTGCTCGCGCAGGAAGAACACGCGGATCAGATTTTGCGCGGTCGGCGTCACCATCAATTTGGCGAAGGACGCCTGCTCCGCCTTCAGCATCGCGGCCTTGCTGCCGCCATGCGTCTCCCAGAGATCGATCAGCGCGTAAGGCGCCGGATAGTGCTCGCGCGGCGCGGCCTTCGCCGCCTCGGAACGCATGCGTTTGGCAAGCAGCCCGCGCACGGGGCCGAGATTGGCCGCGCGGGCGAGAAGGCCGGGCTTGGCGCGCTTCAGGCGGCCGAACAGCACATCCTTCACCGCGCCACGGACGTGACGCTCCTGCGTCACGGTATCGACGAGACCGAGCGATTTGGCGCGGCGCGCATCGATGGTGCGGCCGGTGAGCATCAGTGCCATCGACTGGGTCGGATTGACCAGCGCGGTGAAGCGCGCGGTGCCGCCGAGGCCGGGATGCAGGCCGAGCATCACCTCCGGGAAGCCGAAGCGCGCGCCGTCGACGGCAATGCGCGACTGGCAGGCAAGCGCAACCTCGAGCCCACCGCCGAGGCAGAAGCCGTGGATGACCGCGACCGTCGGCAGCTTGAGCGCTTCCAGATGATCCACCACCGCATGCGCGGCGCGGATGCGCGTCTCCACCACCTCCGGATCACTCGCGCCACGAAATTCGTTGACGTCGGCGCCGGCGATGAAGCCGGACGGCTTTGCCGAGCGGATCACGAGGCCTGCCGGACGCTCGGTCTCGATCGCCGCGAGCGCGGCGTCGAACTCCTCCATCACGTCGGCCGACAGCGTGTTGGCGCTTGTCTCGGCGCGATCGAATAGCAGCCAGGCGACGCCGTCGGCATCGCGCTTCAGCTTGAAGTTCTTGTACGGACCGTCGGCGGCAGGCTTGGGCCCGAGCTCGAGCACCCGGTCCCCGAGTGCGGTCATGATCTTCGAATCCATGGTCACACCGCCTCGATCAGCATGGCGCCGCCGAGCCCGCCGCCGATGCACTCGGTGGCAATCCCGCGCCGCGTGCCGAGCCGCTTCATCGCGTTGACGAGATGCAGCACGATGCGGTTGCCGGAGGTGCCGACGGGATGGCCGAGCGAGATCGCGCCGCCATCGACGTTGAGCTTTTCGCGATCGATCTCGCCGGCCGCGCCGTCGAGCCTGAGAATCTCGCGGCAGAACGTGTCGTCGTTCCAGGCGGCGAGACAGCCGAGCACTTGCGTCGCGAACGCCTCGTTCAATTCCCAGGTCTCGACGTCCTGGACGGTGAGGTTGTTGCGCTGGAGCAGCGGCGTCGCCGACATCACCGGGCCAAGGCCCATGATGCTGGGATCGAGCGCGGCCCAGTTGCTGTCGACGATCGCGGCCTTCGGCGTCAGCTTGTGCTTTGCCACCGCCGCGTCGGAAGCCAGGATCACCCAGGAGGCACCATCGGTGATCTGCGAGGAATTGCCCGCGGTGACCTGGCCCCAGGGACGCTCGAACACCGGCCGGAGCTTTGCCAGTGTCTCGGCTGTCGAGTCCGGACGCACGCCGTCGTCATGGTCGAAGAATTTTCCGTCGCGGGCGAACGCGGTCTCGACCTCGCCTTTCAGAAAGCCCTCGGCCTGCGCATGCGCGAGCCGGCGATGGCTCTCGGCCGCATAAGCATCCGACTGGGCGCGCGTAATGCCGAAGAGGTGGCCGACCACCTCGGCGGTCTGGCCCATGTTGAGTTCAGTGATGGGGTCGGTCAACCCGCGCTCGAGGCCGATGATCGGCTTGAGATAGCGCGGACGCAGCTTGAACGCGGCGGCGAGCTTCGCGGCCACGCCCTTGGCGGTGGCAAGACCGGCAAACCAGCGCACACCGGAGTTCGGCCAGACCAGCGGCGCGTGGCTGAGCGCCTCGGTGCCGCCGGCCAGGATCATGTCGGCATGACCTTCGCGGATGTAGCGGTAGGCGGTATCGATCGACTGCATGCCGGAGCCGCAATTGATCTGCACGGTGAAAGCGACCATGTCCTCGCCCATGCCGAGCCGGAGCGCCGCGACGCGGGCCGGGTTCATCTCGTCGGCGATGACGTTGACGCAGCCGAGGATGACCTGATCGAAGTCGGTCGGTGCAAACGGCTGGCGCGCCAGCAGCGGCCGGCCGCATTGCACGGCGAGATCGACCGGCGTGAACGGGCCCGGTCCGGAGCGTGCTTTCAGAAACGGCGTCCGGCTGCCGTCGACGATGAATACCGGTCGTGCCATCAGCTCGCCGCCCTCTGTTCACCGAGTTCCTGGAAGAACTGATGCACGTCGCCGGTTTTCTTGTAAATCGGCGACAGCGCCTCCGGCGCAAAATCGTCGACCTCGATGACTTTTGTGACGGCTTCATGAGCGGAAGCGAGCTGCTCGCCTTCGGCCCGCGTGATCACGCCCTTGGTGACGGCGTCGTTCCAGTCGCGGATATGAGCAGCCCGCATGCGTTTGGCGATGGCGTCGGTCGCCGCGACCAGCTTGAACGCGCGCTCCAGCCGGGCAAAACCGCTATCGTCGTCGACATGGGCGAGATCCGGCGTCAGGCGTTCGCGCGCGGCCGTGGGCTCCAGCACGAGGCTTGCGCATTGGTGCACGACGCGGTCGGAAGGCCCGAGCACGCGCGCGCCGAACGGCTGGACCACGAGTTTGAGGATCACGGCGACGAAACGGTTCGGCAGATTGGCGAGGATCTCGGCGAGCCTGTTCTCGATCGTCCGGAAGCCCGACGCCATGCACCATTCCAGCGCGGCAAAGTCTTCCTTCTGCCGTCCCTCGTCCTGCCAGCGCTTCAGCGCGGCCGAGAGCAGGTAGAGCTCGGAGAGGATGTCGCCGAACCGCGCCGACAGCATCTCCTTGCGCTTAAGCGCGCCGCCGAGCGTCAGCAGCGCCATGTCGGCGCAAAGCGCAAACGCGGCGGAGTAGCGCGAGAGCTGGCGATAGAACGGCGTGGCATCGCCTGCGTCAGGCGCCAGCGCAAAGGCGCCAAAGGTCCAGCTTCGGCCGAAGGCGCGGAACAGGGTCTGGAAGCTGTGACCGACATGCTTCCAGAACGCCTTGTCGAACGCGGTGAGCCCGCGCTCGCGGTCGGTGTCGGCCAGCGCATTCATCTCGTCGAGCAGGTAGGGGTGCGCCCGGATCGCGCCCTGCCCGAACACGATGAGATTGCGGGTGAGGATGTTGGCGCCTTCGACCGTGATGCCCACGGGCACGGCGCGATGCAAATTGCCGATATAGTTCTGCGGACCGTCGATCACGGCCTTGCCGCCGTGGATGTCCATGGCGTCGTCGATCGCGATGCGCATCCGCTCGGTCGCGTGCAGCTTCATGATGCCGGAGATCACTGCGGGATGAACGCCGGCGTTCAAAGCAGCACAAGTCAGCCGCCGCGCCGCATCGAGCTGGTAGGCAGTGGCGACGATGCGCGCGAGCGGCTCCTCGACGCCTTCGAACTTCGAGATGGAGATGCCGAACTGCTCGCGAATGCGGGCATAGGCGCCGGTGGTGCGCGCCGCGTAAGCCGCGCCGGCCGCGGAGAGCGACGGCAGCGAGATGCCGCGGCCGGCGGCGAGCGCGGTCATCAGCATCTTCCAGCCCTGGCCGAGCCGCGCCTCACCGCCGATGACATAGTCGAGCGGGATGAAGACGTCGCGGCCCCAGTTCGGGCCATTCTGGAACACCTGCATCGATGGCAGATGACGATGTCCGATCTCGACGCCGGGCAGATTGGTCGGGATCAGCGCGACGGTGATGCCAAGCTCTTCCTGATCGCCGACGAGATGATCGGGATCATAGGCCTTGAAGGCGAGACCCAGCAGCGTCGCGACGGGGCCGAGCGTGATGTAACGCTTGTGCCAGTTCAGCCTGAGGCCAAGGACCTCGCGGCCCTCGAAATTGCCCTTGCAGATGATGCCGGTGTCGATCATCGAGGCGGCATCGGAGCCGGCTTCGGGGCTGGTGAGGCCGAAGCAGGGGATGTCGCGGCCGTCGGCGAGCCGCGGCAGCCAGCGCTCCTGCTGCTCCTTGGTGCCGAAGCGCATCAACAGTTCGCCGGGGCCAAGCGAGTTCGGCACCATCACGGTGACGGCGGCTGCGATCGAGCGGGTCGAGATTTTCCGCACCACTTCCGAATGCGCATAGGGCGAGAAACCGAGGCCGCCGAACTCCTTCGGAATGATCATGCCGAAGAATTTCTCGCGCTTGATGAAGGCCCATGCCTCCTGCGGCAGGTCGCGCCATTCCCAGAAGATTTTCCACTCGTCGAGCATGGCGCAGAGCTCGTCGACGGGACCATTGAGGAAGGCCTGCTCCTCGCCGGTCAGCGTCGCCTGCGGGATCTTCAGCAGCTTCGACCAGTCGGGATTGCCGGTGAAAAGATCGGCGTCCCACCAGACGTCACCGGCCTCCAGCGCCTCGCGCTCGGTGTCGGACATCGCCGGCAGCACGCCGCGCGCCCAGGAGAAGATCGGCTTGGTCAGGGTGTCGCGGCGGAAGCTCATGGCGGACCTCATGAAACGGCGCGGGTATCGGCATTTTAGCGGAAAGTGGCCGGCATGCGTGAACACTTCGCCAGCAAAATGATGCGAATTGACGCGGCCGGGCGGCCGCCCCGGGGACCATAACGGCCGGGGCGTGGGGGCAGTTCCGGGAGGGGGAATGGGCTGAATGTCTCCCCATGTCATTCCGGGGCGCGCCTCTTGGCGCGAGCCCGGAATCCATACGCTCGATGGTGGTTATGGATTCCGGGCTCGACGCTACGCGTCGCCCCGGAATGACTGCGTGGAGAGAGTGCGGCCCGGCCTAGTCCGGCCGAACCATCTCGAACATGTTTTCCGGCTTGATCTCGAAATAATCGCCGCGACGGCCGGCGCGGACGATCGGGCGGGCGGCGGCGGTCTGGTAGACGCCGTCCTTGATCATGGCCTTGTCGATATGGACGGCAACGACCTCGCCGAGCGTCAGCCAGGCGTCGGCCTCCTTGCCGTCGGCGCCCTTGAGGCGGACGATGTCGGACACCTTGCATTCGAAGGCGACGGGGCTCTCGCCGACGCGCGGCACGTTGACCAGCTTACCCGGCACGGCGGTGAGACCCGCGATCTCGAACTCGTCGACCTCAGGGGCGACATGCGCGGCGGTCGCGTTCATGTGCTTGGCGAGATCCATGGTGGCGAGATTCCAGACGAACTCGCCGGTCTGCTGGATGTTCTCGACCGAGTCCTTCCAGTTGGTGGAGGAGAAGCCGATGATCGGCGGCACGTAAGCGAAGGCGTTGAAGAAGCTGTAGGGCGCGAGGTTGACGTGGCCCTTGCTGTCGCGCGACGAGATCCAGCCGATCGGCCGCGGCGCGATGATGGCGTTGAAGGGATCGTGCTTGAGGCCGTGGCCCTTGGAGGGCTCGTAGAAGTACAGGTCTTTGTCGGTCACGCGCTGCTTCTCCGCTATCCCGCCATTCCGGGCAATGCGAAGCAGCTTATAGGGGAAACCCGGCGGCCCGTCAGTGGCGCGGCGACAGACCCGCGATGACGAAATCGATCATCTGGTCGATGGTCGGGCCCGGCTTGGTGGCGCACTGGGCGATCATCTGGGGGTGGAAGAAGCGCATCATCGCGGTGCAGGCGCACAGCGAGGCCAACTGCAGGTCCGGTGCTTCGAATTCGCCAGAAGCAACGCCCTGCGCGATCATCTGGCCCATGAAGCCGGCAATGCACTCCATATGGGCGACACAGACGTCCCAGTCCTCCTGCATGGCGATCTCGACCATCTCATGCAGCTTGGAATCGCCGACATAGCGCTCGGTGTTCATGCGGTGGATGGTGGTGAGCAGCTCGCGGAAGCGCGGAAGCACCGGGCCGGGCCGAGCCACGATCCGCTGCGCCTCCAGCTCGACCTCACCCATCAGGCCCCGCGCCACCGCCTGGTGGATCGCCTTCTTCGATTCGAAGAAGCGATAGACATTGGCGGGGCTCATCCGGAGCTCTTTGGCGATGTCCCCGACCGTGGTCTTCTGGTAGCCGATCACGCGGAACAGCCGCTCAGCCACCTCGAGAATACGATCCCGGGTGTCGCCTTCGATATGTTCCGCAACCAGTGTCATGTGTCAGGACTCGTCCGTCGGTAGTCTTCTCATTTATTCAGCCGCTTCAGCAAGCGGAATTGCGTGCTGGTCATCGCTCCCATGCTGCGGCGCGGCAGGCTGCTCGGGGGTGCCGGCCTCGTCGAGGCTCTTGCGGAACCACAGGGCGTAGAGGCCCGGCAGGTACAGCAGCGTCAGGAACGTCGCGACGAACAGGCCGCCCATGATCGTGATCGCCATCGGGCCCCAGAAGGCCGACCGCGACAGCGGGATCATGGCGAGGATAGCGGCGAGCGCCGTCAACACCACCGGGCGGGCGCGGCGGACGGTCGCCTCCACGATCGCCTCCCGGCGAGTCAAGCCGTGAGACACGTCGGTCTCGATCTGGTCGACCAGGATGACCGTGTTGCGCATGATCATGCCGGCGAGCGCGATCAGGCCCAGCAGAGCCACGAAGCCGAACGGCGCGTTGGCGACGTTGAGGCCGAAGGAGGCGCCGACGATGCCGAGCGGCGCGGTCAGGAACACCAGGATCAGACGCGAGAAGCTCTGCAGCTGGAACATCAGCAGCGTCAGCATCACCATGACCATCAGCGGGAAGAGGATGAAGATCGAGGCATTGCCCTTGGCGGATTCCTCGAACGCACCACCCGGCTCGATGCGGTAGGCCGGCTCGAGGTAGTCCTTGATCTGCTGCAGCTTCGGCGTGATCTGGTTGGTGACGTCGGGCGCCTGCACGCCGTCGACGACGTCCGAGCGCACGGTGATCGCCATGTCGCGGTTGCGCCGCCACATGATCGGCTCCTCGTGGGCGTACTCGATCTTGGCGATCTGCTGCAGCGGCACGGCCACGCCGTTCTTCGAGGTGATGGTGAGATCACCGACGCCGCCGAGATCGAGGCGCTCGGACGGAATCGCGCGGGCAACCACGCCAACCTTCTCGATGCCGTCACGTACGGTCGTGACCTGCGCGCCCGAGATCAGCATGGACAGCGCCTGGGAGACGTCCTGCGGGGTGAGACCCATGGCACGGGCGCGATCCTGGTCGACGACGAGCTTGAGGTAAGGCGACTGCTCGTTCCAGTCGAGCTGGACGTCCTTGACGTTCTTGTTCTGCCGCATGACGTCGCGAACCTGGTAGGCGATCTCGCGCACCTTGTTGGCGTCGGGGCCGATCACGCGGAACTGCACGGGGAAGCCGACCGGCGGGCCGAAATTGAAACGGTCGACGCGCACGCGCGCCTCGGTCAGCATGCCGTCGGCAACCGCACCCTCGATCTTGGCCTTGACTCGCTCGCGTGCCTCGACGCCCTTGGCGACGATGACGATCTCGGCAAAGGCCTCGTTCGGCAGTTGCGGGTTGAGGCCAAGCCAGAAGCGCGGCGAGCCCTGGCCGACATAAGACGTATAGGTCTCGATGTCCTTGTCGTCCTTGAGCAGCGTCTCGGCCTTCTTCACGGCCTTCTCGGTAACGTTGAAGGCGGTACCCTCGGGCAGACGCAGTTGGAGGAACAGCTCGGGCCGCTCCGACAGCGGGAAGAACTGCTGCTGGACATGGCCGAAGCCGACGATGGAGGCGATGAAGACGCCGACGGTCGCGACCACCACGGTGATGCGGTGATTGACGCACCATTGCACGATGGCACGCAGGCCGCGGTACATGCGGGTCTCGTAGACCGCGTGCGGATCGTGATTGTGATGCACCTTGATGTTGGGCAGCAGCATGACGCCGATATAGGGCGTGAAGATCACCGCCACGAACCAGGACGCGACCAGCGCGATCGCCACGATCCAGAAGATGCTGCCGGCATATTCGCCGACCGCGGAATTGGCAAAGCCGATGGGGAGGAAGCCAGCGGCCGTGACCAGCGTTCCCGTGAGCATCGGAAACGCAGTGGATTCCCAGGCAAAGGACGCCGCACGCATGCGATCCCAGCCCTGCTCCATCTTCACCACCATCATCTCGACCGCGATGATGGCGTCGTCAACGAGCAGGCCGAGCGCGATGATCAGCGCGCCGAGCGTGATGCGGTGCAGGTCGAGCGACATCGTGTTCATGACGATGAAGACGATGCCGAGCACCAGCGGCACGGACAGCGCGACCACGATGCCGGTGCGCCAGCCGAGTGCGAGGAACGAGACGAACAGCACGATGACGAGCGCTTCCATGAAGGAGTGCACGAACTCGCCGACGGCGTGCTCGACCACCTTGGGCTGATCGGCGATCAGCGCGACGTCGACGCCCTGCGGCACGGCCTTCATGAACTCCGCGGTCGCCTTCTCGACCTCCTTGCCGAGCTCGAGGATGTTGGCGCCCTTGGCGGTGACGACGCCGATGCCGATCGCGGGCTTGCCTTCCTGACGGACGACGAAGCTCGGCGGATCGACATAACCATGGGTGACGGTGGCGATGTCGCCGAGGCGGAACACGCGGCCGTTGCTCTCGACGGGGGTCTCGGCCACGGCCTTGGCGCCGTCGAGCGCACCGGTGACGCGCAGCGGCACGCGCTGCGACGAGGTCTCGACCGTGCCGGCCGGGGTCACGTTGTTCTGCTTGGCAAGCGAATCGAACAGCGCCTGCGGCGTGATGCCGAGGGTGGCGAGCTTCGCATGCGAAAACTCGACGAAGATGCGCTCGTCCTGATTGCCGTAGACGTCAACCTTGGTGACGCCAGGCACCTTGAGCAGGCGCTGACGAAAACCTTCGGAGACCTTCTTGAGCTGGGCGTAATCGGCGCCGTCGCCGGTCATCATATAGAGGATGGAATCGACGTCGGAGAACTCGTCGTTGACGACCGGTCCCAGGATCCCTGCGGGCAGCTGGCCCTGCACGTCGACGAGCTTCTTGCGCAGGAGATAGAAGAGATAAGGCACGTCCTTCGGCGGCGTGGAGTCGCGGAAGGTGACCTGAAGCGCGGTGAAGCCGGGCTTGGAGTAGGTCTGCACCTTCTCGAAATAGGGCAGCTCCTGGATCTTCTTCTCGATGGGATCGGCGACCTGGGTCTGCATTTCCTGCGCGGTCGCGCCCGGCCACATCACCGAGACGTTGACCACCTTCACCGTGAAGAACGGATCCTCGGCGCGGCCGAGCTTCTGATAGGAGAAGAAGCCGGCGACGCCGAGCACGAGCATCAGGAACAACACCAGCGTCGGATGGCTGACGGCCCAGGCCGAAAGATTGAAGCGCTTCATCGCACTCTCCGGAAAAAACGATCCACTTGCCAAAAACGACAGCCGCTCTGTTCAAGGCGTCGTCGCGAGGCAGCGAAGCAATCCAGGGGGCTGGGCAGGTTCTGGATCGCTTCGCCGCTTCAGCCGTTGCGTAGGGGCAAAGGCCGAAACTCACCTCACACGACGTAACTGGTCGTAACGCTCAGAAAGACAGTGACGACACCACCCGCACCTTCTGGCCGGGATCGAGCTTCTGCACGCCGAGCGTGACGATCTTGGCACCCTCGTCGACACCGCTGGTGATGACGACGTCATTGCTGTCGTAGGACTTCACCGCCACCGGCTTCAGCGTGACCGCGCCATTGTCGTCGACGACATAGAAGGACGGCTTGCCGCCCTCGTTGAACAGCGCCGACAGCGGCAGACGCGCGACGCGCTCGGTGGCGGCGTCCGACAGCGTCAGCGTCGCGGTCATGCCGAGCGAAACCTTGTCGTCGGCTTCGGGCAGCGAGAACTTTGCGAGATAGGTGCGCGTGGCGGAATCCGCGGTGGGCGCGATCTCGCGCAGCTTCGCCGTGTACTTCTTGTCCGGCTCCGACCAAAGAGTGACGCTGGCGGCGCCCGACTTGGCACGTCCGACCAGCGTCTCAGGGATCGCGACGACCGCTTCCTTTTCGGCAAAGCGGGCGACACGGATCGAGGTCTGGCCTGCGGCAACCACCTGGCCGGGCTCGATCAGCGTTGCGGTGACGACGCCACGGGCGTCGGCGTTGAGCGTCGCGTAGGAAAGGGAATTCTTGGTCAGTTCAACCGAGCGGACGGCGCGGTCGAGGCGCGCACGGGCCTCGTCGGCAGCAGCGCGGCTCGAATCCAGCGCCGCATCCGTGGTCCAGCCCTTGGCCTTCAAATCCTTGGCGCGCTGCTCGGCGGCGGCGGCCTGGGCCAGCACGCCAGTGGCCGCGGTCTGCTCCGCGACGGCCTGCTCGGCCTGGAGCTTCAGGTCGATCTCGTCGAGGGTGGCGAGCGGCTGGCCGATCTCGACGGTCTGGCCGACCTCGACCAGACGCTTGTCGACCTTGCCGGCGACGCGAAAGCCGAGGTCGCTCTCGATCCGGGGGCGGACGGTCCCGACGAAGCTGCGCTCCGGGGTCTCGGCATCATAATGGGCGGTTGCGACCAGAACCGGCCGCGGCGGCTCGGCCTTCTGCGCCACGGTATCGTTGCACCCAGCCAGCGCGGCGGCCATCAGGGCCAGCGACACACCCGCCAAGAGCCTGGAATAGCTGGACAAAACGGACCGAACGAACATCGGAGGACACTCCTGCGTCTGTAATGAGAGGAATGTCGACTAATCACTGA
Organism: Bradyrhizobium sp. CCGUVB14; assembly: GCF_024199935.1. Classification (NCBI taxonomy): domain Bacteria; kingdom Pseudomonadati; phylum Pseudomonadota; class Alphaproteobacteria; order Hyphomicrobiales; family Nitrobacteraceae; genus Bradyrhizobium; species Bradyrhizobium sp. CCGUVB14. The sequence goes on along the minus strand of NZ_JANADS010000001.1, from coordinate 2,673,048 downwards.
TAAAAGTCAATAATCGTCAGTTATCAGAAAAGCGTGATCGTTAAGGGGTGGTAAGGATTGCGAGGGCACGGTTGAGGAGGTGCTATAGTAGGCTTCGCGGAGGCTTGTAGCCCGAATCCCTCGCCTCAGGCGCGATGCCGTAGGGTGGGCAAAGCGAAGCGTGCCCACGCATTTTTCGTGATCGAGAGAGCTCGTGGGCACGGCGCAAATGCGCCTTTGCCCACCCTACGGGACCGTTCGCTCGGCGCTACCGCCCCTGCTCGGCGAACTCGTGTTTGGTCTCGTGGCCGCCGACAAAGACCAAAATGCCGGCGAGCAGCGGCAGGACCGCGAGCACCAGCAGACCCGTCGAAGTCTGTCCGGTCGCTTCCTTGACCCAGCCGATCAGATACGGGCCGCCGAAGCCGGCCAGATTGCCGATCGAGTTGATCAGCGCGATGGCGCCGGCGGCCGCCGTGCCCGACAGCCAGGAGGTCGGCAAGGTCCAGAACACGCCGAACACGCAGAACACGCCGATCGCGGCGAAGGTCAGCGCCACCATCGTCATGGTGGGATCGGTGAGGTAGCTGGAGATGGCGAGCGCGACCGCGATCAGGATCATGGGCGCGCCGACATGCATCACGCGTTCGCGCGTGGCATCCGAATGCCGCGCCCACAGGATCATGGCGACCGTGCCGAACACATAGGGGATCGCGGTGACGAAGCCGGTCTGGGCGTTGGTGAGGCCGAACGCCTTGACGATCTGCGGCAGCCAGAACTGCATGCCGTAAAGCGCGCCGACGAAGCCGAAATAGATCAGGCTCAGCATGATCACCTTGGGCGAGGACAGCGCCTCGCCAAGCGTCAGATGCTTCACGGCCTGCTTGGCCGCGATCTCGGCATCAAGCCTCGCCTTGAGCCAGGCCTTCTGCTCGGCCGAGAGCCAGTCCGCCTTCTCCGGCCTGTCGGTGAGATAGAACCAGGTGACGATGCCGAGCAGCACCGAAGGGATGCCCTCGAGAATGAACAGCCACTGCCAGCCCTTCAGTCCCATGACCCCGTCGAGCCCGAGCAGCAGGCCCGAGATCGGCGCGCCGATCACGGTCGAGACCGGCACGGCGATCGCGAAGGCCGCAAGGAAGCGGCCGCGATACTCGGCCGGGTACCAATAGGTCAGATAGAGGATGATACCCGGGAAGAAGCCGGCTTCGGCCACGCCGAGCAGGAAGCGCAGGACATAGAAGCTGGTCACGCCGCTCACCAGCGCCATCAGGGCCGAGATGATGCCCCAGGTCACCATGATGCGGGCGATCCAGCGGCTGGCGCCGAACTTCTCCAGCGCCAGATTGCTCGGCACCTCGAAGATGAAATAACCGATGAAGAAGATGCCGGCGCCCCAGGAAAAGATCAGCGGCGTGAACTTCAGCTCGGCGTTCATGGTCAGCGCGGCGAAGCCGAGATTGACGCGGTCGAGATAGGAGAAGAAGTAGGCCAGCACCAGGAACGGGATCAGGCGCCAGGAGATGGCGCGAATGGTCGAGGTTTCGATGGCGCTTTTCGCACCGGCGGAACCGGTATAGGTCGTGGTCTGGCTCATGGCTTCCCCCCAGGGTTGTTGCTTTTATGGGCTAATTGGCGGTTTTCAGCATCACGGGCAAAGAGTCAATGGAAGCCATGCACGGAGCGCAGCCGGTCAACACCCTTGCGCTGCGACGACGGATGCTGGTCCGAGCCGGGCTGGCGCTCGCCGTGATCGCCTGCGGGCTGTCCCTACGCTGGTACGGCTTTCCGATCGGCCTTCCGGCCTTCGTGGTCAAGTACGGCGGCTCGCTGCTGTGGGCGACGATGGTGTTCTTACTGGTCGGGGTTGTGCTGCCGCTGATGTCGCGGAGCCAGATCGCGGCCGTCGCCATGGTGATCGCGATCGTGGTCGAGCTTTCGCGGCCGGTGCATACGCCCTGGCTCGATGCGTTCCGGCTCACCACCGCCGGCGCGTTGCTGTTGGGCCGGATCTTCTCGCTGTGGAATCTGGTGGCGTATGCGGCCGGGATTCTGTTGGGCGTTTGGATCGACCAGCTCGCGGTGATCCGTAGGGCGGATTAGCGCAGCGTAATCCACCGATCCTCTCTCCGCGATGACAGGGATGGCGGATTACGCCTTCGGCTAATCCGCCCTACGAAGTGGGATCTAATCCGCCAGCTGAAACCGCTCGAACCGATCGAGCTCCTCCTCGATCTTCTGCTTCAGCTCCTTGCGCCCCGCCGTCTTCTTGCCCTGCCCGAGCCAAGTCCATTTCTGCATCAACAGCTTCTTGGCCTGCCGGTCGGTCTTGAGATCGAGCGCGGCGACGATCTCGTCGCCGACCAGCACGGGCAGCGCGAAGTAACCAAGCTTGCGCTTCGCCTTCGGCACATAGGCCTCGAACAGATGGTTGTAGCCGAAGATGAGATTGGTGCGCTTGCGCTGGATGATCAGCGGATCGAACGGCGACAGGATGTGGACGAGATCGGGTGACACCTCATGCGGCTCCAGCGCCGCAGGCGTGGCCCAGTGCTCCTGCTTGCCGGCGCCCTCGATCGCGACAGGCAGGAGTTCGCCGCGGCGGACGCGCGAGGCGATGAGGGCCGCGACCGCCTTCTTGCTCGGCGCATCGAGATGGCAGATCGAATCGAGGCTGACCACGCCTTGCGAGCGCAGCGCGCGGTCCAGCAGATAGGCCGTGATCTCCTTGGCCGAGGCCGGCTTCGGCAGCTTGTCCCAGCCGAAATGCCGCGTCATCAGATCATAGGTCTTGAGCATGCCCTGGCGCGCGCTGATGGTCGCGACGCCGGTGTAGAAGGCAAGCTGAAGTGCCCGCTTCGAAGGCTTGCGGCTCTGCCACAGATGCTCCTTCTCGGTGAGCACGTCGTCCTCGATGTCGCGGATCGTCAGCGGGCCGGCGCGGAGCAGCCGCATCACCTTGCGCGTGTCGGCCGGCGTCACCGAGGCATACCATCTGTGGCCCTCGCGCTTGTGCTCGCGCATCGCCGGCTGGAAGAACCGGAAATCGTTCGACGGCACGTAGGACAGCGCGTGGGTCCAGTATTCGAACACGCTTTTGTCGATGCTTTGGGCATGGCGCAAATCGGCCCGGCCATAGGACGGGATGCGGCTGAACAGGATGTGGTGATGGCAGCGCTCGATCACGTTGATGGTGTCGATCTGTACATAGCCGAGATGGGCGATCGCCTCCGCCACGGCCTGGGCGCCCTCGCCGAACGGCGCGCGCGTGTCGAGCCGCTGGGCGCGCAGCCAGATCTGCCGGGCCTGCGTCGTCGGGAGCGGAAGGGGTTTTGGTGCGCGGGACATTGCGGCAGGCAATGTAGCGGGATTCGCGCCAGGAAAAAGAACAAGAAAAAGAACAGGAGAAGGATCGAGGCAAAGAAAAGCCGCGCTGCCATCTGCTGACAGCGCGGCCGGATCAAACCGGATTGGCGCGAAGCTTACTTCATCGCCATCGCCTTCTCGGCGCTCACGTAGTGCTTGCAGGCGCTGCGCATGTTGCCTTTGCTCATGTCGGAATTGGCCGAAGCCATCGACTTCCGCGCCGCGATCTTGCCGGGCGTGTCTTCACCGCCCAGGCCGACAACAAGCTTGGCCATATTCGCGCTGGTGCAGGCCATCTTGGCAGCCGATGCGGGAGACAGAGCAAGTGCAGCGAACGCCGCCGCGAGCAACAGGGTCTTCATCAAGTTTCCTCCTCCGGAAAACGAAACCAGCGTGATGCCGGCCTACGCGACAGCTATCTTTCCGGGATAGCGTCTCGCGGAGGAAGAGAGTTTCGCTCGATCTAACGTGCGGCTTTTGGGCGCTCCCCTACGCTCCCGGTGGCGATATCGGGCTCGCATGCGGCCTTGCCCCGGCCCTCCGCCTGGCAGCGATAGACGCTGCCGGTGAGGCGATCGACCAGCCACATGTTCTCGTCGGTCGGAGCTTCGAGGCCGACATAGCGGGAGGTCAGCCCTGTGATCAGCGTCGAGAGCAGGATCGCCACCGCAATCATCGCCGCGCCGATATAAATGGGCATGGAGCCCAGGAAGACTGTCCGATCCGGCGGGCCGCCACGATAGAACTGATAATCACTCGACCTGGCCACTGGACGGAACTCGGCTCCCCTTGCTGGTGATTGTCTGATGGTGAATCCTGCTAGGCGTGCATCTGGCCGAATTCTTGTTCGCAGACAGGCCATCACACGACGGCTTTGCGACAATCGGTGAGCAAGGGTTTCCGCAACGAAAAGGCGGCCCGAACCGGGCCGCCTTTTGCTTGCCTATCGCTCAGCGGCGGCCGAACAACCCGCCCATCATACCGCCGAACAGACCGCCGGGGCCGCCCATCGGACCGCCACCGCCACCACCGCCGCTATAATGGCGCCGGCCGCCGCCACCGGAGGACCGGCGACGCGAAGGCTCATCGTCCGCCTGCTCCTCGGAGGAGGCCGCGCGGGTCGAGATGATTTCAGACAGCAGCGCCTTGTGCTGGAGCTTGTTCAGATAACCGGTCGCGGGATAGCCGCGTGCCGCCTGCCACCGCTTCATCACGGAACGGGTCTCGTCGTCGAATTTGCCCGTCGTCTTGACGTCGAAGCCGAGCCCGGTGAGGCGGCGCTGCACGTCGCGACGTTGGCTCTTGTCCAAACCGATCTGGTCTTCGGACACCTGATTGGCTTCGTCGGTGAACGTCGCGGGATCGATCCCGGCCGAGAGGTTGCGGGTGGTGTTGGACGGTCCATCCTGCAACGCCGCGATGCGGGCGAGCGCGATCGATTTGAACGTGCCGTTCGGATAGTTGGTGAGATAGGCGTTGAGCTCTTCCACCTTGTTGGTGTCCTTGATCGAGCGCCAGAACTCGAGCTCGATGTCGGACCCTTGCCTGGTCGCGGACGACATCGGCGATGTGTCGGTCGTGGCCACAGCGGGCGTGTTGACCGGATTGAGATAGACGTTGCCGGTGAGGTTGGTATGCCCCCAGGGCAATTGTCCCTTGTTGGTCTCGTCACTGACCTGGGCGCGGACCTTGGTCATCGCCTGCTGGATCTCGATCCCGGGCTGGGCAATGTTGGCGACCAGTGCGCGGGTGAACGGGCTGTTGGTACCGGCCTCGCCGTCGAGCGCGGTCTGGCCGGGGCCGGTGGCAAAGGCAATCAGCGTGCCTTCGCCCGACTTCATCTCGGCAAGGCCGGTCTGCACGTTGACGGAGCGCGTGGCCTTGGCCGACCGGATCTTTGCCGCAAACGGGTTGTCACGACAGGCGTCCAGGAACACGAGCTTCACCTTCGCATCCGACATGGTCTGGTCGAGCGTGAGATCGACATTGATCGCCGCGCCGAGCTTGACATCCATCTCCGACTTCAGGTCCGCGTCGATCGGCAACAGGTAGTTGACGCCATTCACGGCAATGCCGTGGCCGGCATAGAAGAACACGGCGACATCCGCACCCTCGCTCTTCTTGCCAAACTCCAGGAGCTTTGCGGTCATGGCGTCGCGGGTGAGGTTGGCGCCCTCGACGACATCAAAACCGACGTTGCGGAGCACCCTGGCGATAGCCTTGGAATCGATTGCGGGATTAGGGAGCTGCGGGACATTCTTGTAGGCGGCGTTGCCGACCACAAAAGCGACGCGCTTGTCCGCAAGAGCCGCGTTGCCGCTGACAATGAATGCTACGATTGAAATTGCTGCGATCAAGAAGCGCATGATCATTCTCCCCTGATCTAAACTTCTTCGCTGCTCTCGGATCAGCTTGAGCCGATCCGATGAGAGCAACCTGATCCAGTTCACGACGGAATACTGTGATCTGGATCACCCGGGGATTTCTGCTGCTCGAACCGAGCTGAGAGACGCTGCGACGATTGCTTTTCGGGCTGCTGACGCAGCGGACAACAACGGCTGGTGACGAGCAATAGCGGGAGATTGTACCCACATCGGCCGTGAGTCCAGCGGTTCGCGGGGCACGATCTCGAAAAGACCCTGCAGGAGGACCCGCTGCGTTCGACGATCGAATGAGACAGCGCTGCTTCCTGACGCGAGCCTCGTGCAGCACCGGCGATAAGCCGCTACCGCTGGCTGGCTGCCATGGATGCCGACCGGCGCCGGCGCCAGGATGCGCTTCGAATTGTGGCTGGTTCTGAATGTGACCCGCATCACATCCGGGCCTTTGAACCTTCCCTATGCTCGCAGCATCAAATCGCCATCGGGCGTCACAGCGAGGATACGACAATGACCCATTTCAATAAATTTTTTGGACTGAAGGCGATCACACTCACGGCCGCGCTGTCGCTGACGGCGGGCCTCGCTTTCGCCGGCGACACCAACGTCTCCACCAACCAGATCCTGGATGCGTTGAAGCCGAAGCCGATTACCCGCGGCCTGTCCGCAGGTCCGCAGGCCGATCCGACGGCGCAAGCCAAGGAAGCGACCTTCCTCAACACCGTGCGCAACCGGCAGACCCGTTCGCTTTCGATGGGCGAGCGCGAGCAGATTGCCGAGCTCGCGTCGACCAAGCCGAACATCGATCTGGAGATCCAGTTCGACTACAACTCGGCCGACATCGCCAAGACCTCGGTACCGTCGGTGCAGGCGCTCGGCAAGGCGCTGTCCGATCCGTCGCTGAAGGGCTCGACCTTCGTGGTCGCCGGCCACACCGATGCGATCGGCACCGAAGAGTACAATCAGGGCCTCTCGGAGCGTCGCGCCGACACGATCAAGAAGTACCTGGTGCAGAACTATGGCCTCAGCGGCAATGATCTCGTCACGGTCGGCTACGGCAAGACCAAGCTGAAGGACACCGCCAACGGCGCCGACCCGATCAACCGTCGCGTCCAGGTCGTGAACATGGACACCAAGACCGCGTCGAAGTGATCCGGGACCTGATCGCCGAAATCGATAAACCGCCTGCCGCGAAAACGGCAGGCGGTTTCTGGTGTCAGATCCAGCTCTGGAACAGCATCAGCCGGTTGAACGTCTGCATCGACGTGCCGATGAAGGCGGCCGAGACCGGCAGCATCACCACAAAGCCGATCGCGGCGAGGCCGACATAGGCCCACAACAGCCAGCGTGGCAGGCCCTCTCTTCGCATCACATAGACCAGCGCGAGCGAGGCCGCGGTTGCGGCCGGCAGATAATAATAGATGAAGCCCAGCGTGCGCGGCAGCAGCGCCCAGGCGAGCCAGGGGCCGAAATAGAACGCCGCGATCAGGAAAGCATCCCAGCGACGCGCGACGATGAAGTCGCGCAACACCACTGCGAGCGCGAGCAGCGCCGGCCACAGCACCAGCGGATTGCCGAGGAAAACCACCGCCGCGACGTTGTCGTCCGACGTCTTGTCGAACAGGAACCACACGGGACGCGCGAGCAGCGGCCAGGATGGCCACGAGCTCATGTAAGTATGCCCGGCGATCGCGGTGGTGGTGTTGTCGGCAAAGATGCGGCGCTGTGCTTCGACCAGATCCGGCAGCGACACACCATAGAGCGGCACGAAGGCGGCGAGATAGGTCACGGCCGGCAGCAGCGCGAAGCAGAGCGCGGCATGATGAAGCCTGAATTCCGGCCACAGATCGGGCCGGTACCAATCGCTTGGCTTGGCATCGGCAAACCGCGTGTGCCAACCCTGCATCAGGCGGATCAATGCAACGATCCCGATGCAAACACCGAGCGGAAACAGGCCGCTCCATTTGCAGGCGGCGGCCAGACCGAACAACGCACCCGCGAGCGCGAACAGCGCCTGCGGCCGCTCTCGTCGAAAGCCGTGCATGAAGGCGGCAATGGCGAGCAGACCGAAGCCGAGCGCGAAGATGTCGAGCATCGCGATGCGCGCCTGCACATAGAGCATCTGGTTGAACGCCGCGATCAGCGCGGCTGCGATCGCGGGCCCTTGCGATCCGAACAGCGCCAGACCGCAGAGATAGATCGCGACGATTGCGAGCGCACCGAACAGCGTCGCCGGATAGCGCCAGCCCAGCGCATTGTCGCCGAATGCCGCGATCGAACCCGCGATCAGCTCTTTCGCCAGCGGCGGATGCATCGGATTGAGCATCGGATCCGACGTGCCGAAGCCCAGCATCTGCCGCGCCGCCGGCACGTAGTGCACCTCGTCGAAGACGAATTTTTCCGGCGTCACCAGCCCGACCAGCAGCGCGAGATGCGCAGCTAGGAAGATCGCGACAGCGATCACTGCGCTTCGCGACAGTTGCGGAACCGCATGTGCCTCAAGCGACTGAAGTGGGGCTAGTTTGCGTGGCAAATCTGCGTCACCGCGAATAAAAAACAACTCAGCCGATCCATTGAACGCATTCTGCCGCAACTGTCACTAAGCTAACGCTCGTCTCGCGCCGCCACGGATCAGTCTACCACAACGCAGGCGCGCGATCAGGGACTTCGATCGGGTACCATATGAATTTTCGTTTTCTGCTTTTCCCTGCGCTGCTGTCGGCCACGCTCTGCGCTGCGACCTGCGCGCAGGCCCAAACGCGTGTCGGCGAAGCCGTCCTGGTTCAAAACGAGGTGGTGCGCGTCGCCGCGACCACGTCACCGATCAGCGTTGGCGACAGCATGCTGCGCGACGAGACCGTACGCACCGGCACCGACAGCGCAGCGCGCTTCGTCATGGCCGACAGCACCAATCTGTCGCTTGGACCGAGCGCCACGCTGAAGCTCGATCGCACCGTCTTCAACGACGAGCACAGCTATCGCGACGTCGCGATTCGCATGGCCACCGGCGCCTTCCGCTTCGTGACCGGGCATTCGGAGAAGACCGCCTACAAGATCACGACGCCGCTCGCGACCATCGGTGTCCGCGGCACCACGCTCGACATCCTGTCGCAGCGCGGCCGCTCGGTCGTCGTGCTTCAGGAGGGGGCGGCCAGCGTCTGCACGCTGAACTTCCAGTGCATCCAGCTCACCCAGCCGGGCGACACCGCGGTCATCACCTCGACAGGCGGCAAGGTCTCCATCACCAAGACCAACACGCCGCCCTGGACTTTCGCCGCCAACTGCGCCGCGAATGCGGGGCTGTGCGCCGTCAACCAGTATGCCGATGCCTCGCCGACCATTACGCCCGCCGTCCATGACGACGGCATGCTATGCGGGCGCTGACGATGACGCAGCTCGGCTTCAAGAGGCTTGTCCTGGCCGGCGCGTTGGCTGCGTGCGCGACGCTTGCGCTGTTCGGGCTCAACACCCGTTCGGCCGCAGCCGCGAGCACCTGCGAGTCTGAATGCGGCGAGCCCAACCCCTATCCGTCACCAACCTCCTATCCGTCGCCGAGTCCGTCCCCGTCGCCGAACCCGGTCCCGTCGCCAAGCCCGTCGCCCAGCCCCACGCCGACGGGCTCCGATTCCAGCGGCAACTCGGTTGGCGGTCTCGCCAACCAGCGCTTCAACCAGATGATCACCAACCGCGTGCTCGGTACGGTGCTGCTTGGCGTCAACGAGCAGGTCAATTGCAGCGACTGCATCAGCGCGTTCGGCTCGGCCGGCTCGTTCTCGGCCGGCGTCCACGGCCGCAAGGAGCTGACGCCCAATCTGTCGCTGCTCGCCGGCCTCGCCTACACGCAATACAGCGAGGGCGGCTACAACATCACCAGCGCACCGATCGGCGCCTTCGCGCTGCGTTATGACTTCACCGATTGGGGCTCGTCGCGTCCGTTCTTTGACGTCGGCACGATCCTGACGCCGTGGGAGAAGGCGCACTACACCCGCAGCTACAACACCAGCCTCGGCCCGGTGAGCGTGACCAGCTCGACCAACGCCGCGAACTACGCGGTCTACGGTCGCGCCGGCTGGATGAGCCGGTTGTCACCGCAGGATGAGGTCGCAGCCTCCGTCGAGGTCTGGCAACTCTGGCAGCGCGTATCGGGCTATGCGGACAACACGATCGCGTTCAATCCGTTCGACGCCACCATTGCCACCGGCACCGACCGCACCAGCCTGGTCAAGATCGGCGGCCAGTGGACCCATCTCTTCGCCGGCAATATCGAGACCAACATCAATGGCGGCTGGGTGCAGTCGTTCGCCAGCCGTAGCGGCATCGTCGCCACCGTGACCGGCGACGGCATGGTGGTGCCGACGATGGGCAACCAGGGCTGGTTCGAATATGGCGGCCGCCTCGGCTTCCGCGTGCAGAAGGGCTGGGTCGTGGACCTCTTCGCCAACGGCACGCTGGGCCCGCAGCCGGTCGGCAACACCATCCATGGCGGCGTCGGGCTGCGGATCAATTACTGAGACGACTGAAGACGGTCTCGTAGGGTGGGCAAAGCGCAAGCGTGCCCACCACTCTTCTCAACCAAGAACAGATCGTGGGCACGGCGCTCTCGCGCCTTTGCCCACCCTACGGCACCCGTGTTGACGTCACGCCGCCGACTTGCCTTCGAACGCGCGGCGCAGGACCTCCACATCCAGCTTCACCATCTTCATCATGGCCTGCATCGCGCGGGCGGCGGCGGCCTTGTCGGGGCTCGTCAGGAAGTCGAACATCACTTTCGGCACCACCTGCCAGGCAACGCCCCAGCGATCCCTGAGCCAGCCACACTGCTCTTCCTTGCCGCCATGGGCGAGGAATGCATTCCAGACGCTGTCGACCTGCGCCTGGTCGTCGCAATGGATCATCAGCGAGATCGCGTGCGTGTACTCCATCTTCATGCCGCCGTTGAGCGCGACCAGAGGCTGTCCGGCCACCGTGAACTCGACGACGAGCACGGAGCCCGTCTTGCCGGACGGGCCGTCCGAAACGTTCTGCTGGACGTGCGTGATCTCGGAGTTCGGCACCAGTGAGACGTAGAACTTCGCGGCCTCCTCGGCATCGCCGTTGAACCACATGCAGGGCACGAGCTTGGACATTGCGAATGCTCCTCGTCAGCTTTCGATCAGGCGTTCGCCATGGCGGGCTTCGGAGGAACCGCTGCCATGTCCAGCCAGTTCACACCCCACATATGGCCATCCGGATCCTCGAAGCTGCGGCCATACATGAAGTCGTACTCGTCCTTCGGGCTCGGATCGGCCACCCCGCCCGCGGCCGCGGCCTTGTCGACGATCTCGTCGACTTCGTTCCGGCTGTCGGCGGACAGGCAGAACAACGCCTGGTTCGAGGTCTTGGCATCCGCGATCGGCTTCGGCGTGAAATGACGGAATTTGTCGTGGGTCGTCAGCATCACGTAGATGGCCTCGGAAAAGACCATGCAGCTCGCCGTATTGTCACTGAATTGCTGGTTCCTGGTCGCGCCGACCGCCTCGTAAAACGCGGTCGCACGCTTGAGGTCGGTCACCGGTAGATTGAGGAAAATCATCCTGGGCATCGGAAGCTCCTTGGGCGGGGTTCTGCCCAAGGACGGATGGCTGAGCGGCCATCCGACACGGCTTCCGAAATATTTTTCCGATCGCGAGCTGCGGGGTTCTGTCGCACCGAACCCCGCGCGCTTCGGCCTTACTTCTTCTCGTTCGGATCCCGATGGACCGGATCGATCCACAGCACCGTCTCGGGCTTTTCGACCGGCTCGATGTCGAGATTGATCGCGACCGCCTCGCCGTCGCTGCGCACCAGCACGCATTCCAGCACCTCGTCGGCGCTGGCATTGATCTCCTGGTGCGGCACGTAGGGCGGCACGAAAATGAAATCGCCGGGGCCGGCCTCGGCAGTGAACTGCAGGCTCTCGCCCCAGCGCATCCGCGCCTTGCCCTTCACCACATAGATGACGCTTTCGAGATGACCGTGGTGATGCGCGCCGGTCTTCGCATCCGGCTTGATGCTGACCGTGCCCGCCCACAATTTCTGTGCGCCGACGCGGGCGAAATTGATCGCGGCCGCGCGATCCATGCCTGCCGTCGACGGAACGTTGGTATCGAGCTGGTTGCCGGGAATGACGCGCACCCCGTCATGTTTCCAGCGATCATCGTCATGATCGTGGTCATGGTGGGAATGCGAATGGTCATGGCCGGTCATGGGTCTTGCTTTCTGTTGGTTCCGTGCGTGCGAAAGTAACCAAAGGCCGCCTATCAAGCCATACCAAAATCGGAACCCTCATAGCCGCCCAGCGTTGTTATTCCGAGCAATCTGGAAGGAGAGTTTCATGGGTAGCACGAGCGACAAGATCAAGGGCACCGCCAACGAAGCCATCGGCAAGGCCAAGCAGGGCATCGGTGAAGCCACCGGTTCCGAACGTCTTCAGGGCGAAGGCGTGGTCCAGGAGGTCAAGGGCAAGGGCCAGAAGGCCATGGGCGACGCCAAGGATGCCGCGAAGGAAGCAATCGACCGCGCCGCTGCGGCGGCACGTCGCGCGGCCGAGTAACGCGCGCAACATAGAAATGAAAAGACCGGCCGAGAGGCCGGTCTTTTTGTTTGTGCCGATCTCGATCCGTCATGGCCGGGACATGCCCGGGCATGACGAGAAGGGTCACTTCACCGCGAGCAGTTCGACGTCGAACATCAGCGTCGCGTTCGGCGGGATCACGCCACCCGCGCCGCGCGCCCCGTAGCCGAGCTGCGGCGGGATGATCAGCGTGCGCTTGCCGCCGACCTTCATCGTGGCAACGCCCTCGTCCCAGCCGGCGATGACGCGGCCCTTGCCGATCGGGAATTCGAACGGCTCGTTGCGATCGACGGACGAGTCGAATTTCTTGCCCTTCTGGCCATTCTCGTAGAGCCAGCCGGTATAGTGCATCACGCAAATCTGGCCGGGCTTCGGCGAAGCGCCGGTGCCGACGACGCTGTCGATGGTCTGCAAGCCTGAAGCTGTGGTCATGGGTTTTCCTGCGGTCTGGGCCGATGCCGTGGTGGAGAGGAATGTCGATACGCTCGCGACCAAAGTGATCGCGAGGGCCGACATGATGGCGAGGAGTGCGCGCTGAAAACGCTGCATAGAACACCTTCCGTTTGAGGCGGAAGGTGTCTAGCGCAATGCGGTGGTCGTTTCCAGTCCTCGATACCTTCGATCAATAGCCCAGTGCGCAGCCGTCCTTGCGCGGATCGGAACCGCCGGTGAGCGTGCCCTTGTCCCAGTCGATCCAGATCGCCTGGGCGCCGCCGAGCGGGCCGACCACGCTGGTGGTCTTGTGGCCGAGCTTCTTCAGGCCCTCGACGACATCGGCCGGCACGCTGTCCTCCAGCTGATACTGGCCCTCGTAGTGCAGGCCGCGCGGCATGTCGATCGCCTCCTGCACGTCACAGCCATAGTCGAGAATATTGGTCAGCAGGTGAGTCTGGCCGGTCGGCTGGTACTGACCACCCATCACGGCGAACGACATCGTGGACCGGCCGCCCTTGGTGAGCAGACCCGGCATGATCGTGTGCAGCGGACGCTTGCCGCCTTCGATACAGTTGGGATGACCCGGCTGGATGCGGAAGCCGCCGGCGCGGTTCTGGAACAGGACGCCGGTCTTGTTCGAGACGATCGCCGAGCCGAAGGAATGCGCAACCGAGTTGATGAACGAGCAGACGTTGCGGTCCTTGTCCACCACCGTGATGTAGATGGTCGACGGATTCATCGGCGGCGCGACATTCGGCAGGTCGAGCATGCCGTCCATTCGGATCTTGCTGATGTATTCGTCGGCAAAGCCCTTCTCGAGCATCTCGGCGACGTTGATCTTCATGTGCTCGGGAGAGGCGACGTACATCTCGCGGTTCATGTAGGCGATGCGCGCGGCTTCCGCTTCGAGATGGAAACGCTCGACGCTCACGGGGGCGTATTTGGTCAGGTCGAAGCGCGACAGGATGTTGAGCATCAACAGCGCGGTGACGCCCGGGCCGTTCGGCGGGCACTGCCAGACGTCGTGGCCCTTGTACACGGTGCCGATCGGCGTCGTCGTCTCGGTGGTGTGCGCGGCGAAATCGTCGAGCGTGTGCAGACCGCCGATGCCGCGAAGGGTCTCGACCATGTCCTCCGCGATCGCGCCCTTGTAGAAGGCGTCGCGGCCGTCCTTGGCGATGGCACGCAGCGTCTTGCCGAGTTCGGCCTGGCGGATGACGTCGCCGGCGACCGGCGGCTTGCCGCCCGGCAACAGGTAGCGCACGGTGTTGGTGCCGCCCTTCAGCTTCTCGAACTGGTTCTTCCAGTCGAACGCGATGCGGGGGGCGACGACATAGCCTTCTTCCGCCGCCTTGATCGCAGGCTGCAGCAAACGGTCGAAGCCGAACTTGCCGTGGTCGCGCAGCACGGTCGCGAAAGCGTCGATCACGCCGGGGATCGAGACCGCATGGGCCGAGGTCAGCGGCACGGAATTGATCTTGCGCTCGAGATACCAGTCGGCGTTGGCCGCCTTCGGCGCCCGGCCGGAGCCGTTATAGGCGATGATCTTGCCCTCGCCGCGTGGTTGGATCAGCGCAAAGCAATCGCCGCCGATGCCGGTCGATTGCGGCTCGATCACGCCGAGTATCGCCGAACCCGCCACCGCCGCGTCCACCGCCGTGCCGCCCTCGCGGAGCACCTCGATCGCGGCAAGGGATGCCTGCGGATGCGAAGTCGCGACCATCGCGTTGGTGGCGTGGACCGTGGACCTGCCGGGGAAATGGAAGTTTCTCATCGAAGTTTGCTCTCTCAGGGCCGTCTAGGCGAAGTCTTGGGGCGCGCGCGGCGCCATCTCGAAAAACCGGGTCTTCATGACACATTCCGGGGCGCCCGGGCAATGCTGGCATACCAGGGAAATGGCTGCCATTCGCTGGGAATAGAGCTGTCGGTTGCGGGTTTTCTGGGCGCCGGCCGCCTGCTAAACGGGCGCATGATTTACAAGGTCTGCGCCTTCTACCAATTCGCCGCCCTGCCCGACTACCGCGAACTGCGCGAGCCGCTGCGCGCGTTCTGCGCCGGCCTTTCGGTGAAGGGCAGCGTGCTGCTGGCCCAGGAGGGCATCAACGGCACGATTGCGGGCGCGCCTGAGGCCATCGACGCCTTCGCTCACGAGCTCGCGCATGGGGCGATGTTCGGCGGCCGGCTGAACAATCTCGAGCTGAAGTGCTCGACCGCGGAAACCATGCCGTTCGGCCGACTCAAGGTGCGGCTGAAGAAGGAGATCGTCACGCTCGGCGATGCAGCCGCCGATCCGACCCGGCAGGTCGGCACCTATGTCGATGCCGCCGAATGGAACGCGCTGATCGCCTCACCCGACACGCTGGTGCTCGACACCCGCAACGCCTTCGAGGTGGCGATGGGCACGTTCGAGGGTGCGGTCGACCCGGACATCAAGAGCTTTGGCCAGTTCAAGGATTTTGCCGCTGCGAAGCTCGATCCCGCGAAACATCGCAAGATCGCGATGTTCTGCACCGGCGGCATCCGTTGCGAGAAGGCGAGCGCGCATCTGCTGGCCCGCGGCTTTGCCGAGGTCTATCACCTCAAGGGCGGCATCCTGAAATATCTGGAAGAGGTGCCGGAGGTGCAGAGCCGCTGGCGCGGCGAATGTTTTGTGTTCGACGAGCGCGTCGCCCTTGGCCATGGCCTGCGCGAGCGAGGCCTGCGCGAACAGGAATTGGGGCACGCACGTGACGAATGACATCAAGACGCTCGCCGAACGCATCGACACGTTGGAGACGCGTCTTGCCTATCAGGACGACACCATCGAGACCCTGAACGAGACCATCACCGCGCAGTGGAAGCAGATCGATGTGCTGACGCGGCAGCTGGCGCAGCTCAACGAGCGACTGCAGGAGGCCGAGGCGAATGCGCCGGGCCCCACCAATGAGCGCCCTCCGCATTATTGAGTGACATTACTGACCAGAAGCCTTCAGCAGGCTCATGACCTCGCCCGACATCATCAGACGATCGCGGCCGCCGGCCTTGGCGGCGTAGAGCGCGCGGTCGGCGGATTCCACCAGCGATCCCGCACCCGCGGTGCGCTCGAATGAGGGGCGGCAGGCCGCGCCGCCGATCGAGACGGTGACGCATGGCGCCACCGCACTGGAGACATGAACGAGGCCTGCGTCGTGGACGGCGCCGCGGATCCGCTCGCCGATCCGGGCGCAGCCGGCGGCATCGGTGTTCGGCAGCAGCATGGCGAATTCCTCGCCGCCGTAACGCGCCGCGAGATCGCCGACCCGCTGCATCTCGGCTGCGATGATCTTGGCGACCACGCGCAAGCAGGCGTCACCGGCGGGATGGCCGTATTCGTCGTTGTAGGACTTGAAGTGATCGACGTCGATCATCAGGAGGCCGAGGCTGGAGCGGTCACGATAGGCGCGCGCCCATTCTTCCTTCAGCCGCTCGTCGAAGCGGCGGCGATTGGCAAGCCCGGTGAGGCTATCCTCGATCGCGAGGGTCTCGAGCCGCGTCTCCAGTTTCTTCTGCTCGGAGATGTCGCGCGAGATCGCGACCACGCCGTCGACATTGCCGTTGTCCTTGCGCGTGACGCGCATGGTCGATTCCAGCCAGACTTCGGACTTCTGCCGGTGCACGTTGCGATAGGTGAGGCGCGCTTCGTCCGTGTCGCCGCGCTTCATGGCATCGACAATGGCCTGCACGTGCGGCCGGTCCTCCGGATGGATGCCGGCGAGCGCGTCGGTGCCGATCAGCTGATTGGGGCGCCAGCCGACGACCTGATTGGACGACGGCGAAACGTAGCGCAGCCGCTCGTCGAGCCCGATGCGGGTGACCATGTCGCTGGAGCCTTCCGCGAGCAGGCGGAAATGCGCCTCCTTCTCGATCAGGGCCGCGGCCATGCGCTGGCCGCGCTGCAGCTGCCGCACCAGCACCGCGCCGATCACCGCGATCAGCATCACCAGCGCGACCACGTACAGCATGCGGGAGATCGCAGCAGCCCGCCATGGCGCAAGCAGCTCGTCCTTGTCGACGGTTGCGAGCAGCACCAGCGGGTAACGGCCGGAACGCTTGAAGAAGCTGACGCGCTCGGCGCCGTCGAGCGGCGACTTGAAATGATAGGCGCCAAACGGCCGTTGCAGGCTGGCGTCGCGGAACAGCGCGGTGTCGGCGACGCTGCGGCCGACGAACTTTTCGTTGTTCGGGTTGCGCGCGATGATCATGCCGTCGCCGTACATCAGCGTCACGGAGCTGTTGCGGCCGATCTCGAACTGCTCGTAGAAATGCGACAGATATCGGGAGCCGATGGCCGCGAGCACCACGCCGCCGAAGCTGCCGTCCGGCTTGTTGAAGCGGCGCGACAGGGTCACGACCCATTCGCCGTCGACAAGGCTCTTCACGGGACGGCCGACATAGGGCTCGCGCTTGGGCGAGAGCTGATGATGGCGGAAGAACGTGTCGTCGCTGAGCGTCGAGGCGATCGTGCCGGGCGAGGTCAGCCAATTGCCCTGGTCGTCGATGATGGCGAGGCTGTGGACGCGCTCCATCGCTTTCTTGCGCGCCTCGAGCAGGGTACGCAGCTTGTTGATCGTCGCGGGATCGGCGCCATCCATCTCCAGCCGGCTGACGACGCCGACGACGCCGGAATCCAGCAGATCGAGGCTGTCCTCGGCATGCTGCGTCAACGAGCGGGCGACGTTCGCCATCTCGGTCTCGGCGCCCTTGAGCACCGCGTCCCGCGCGGCCCATTCACGCCAGCCGCTGACGCCGAGGATCGCCACACAGGTGAGCACGACGAACGCCGCCGCGCGCAGCGGCAGGCGGCTCCATCCGGCTCTCTGGGAGGCGAGGTTCATGCGGCAGAATTCTCCAATAGTCGGAAACTCTGCCGCTTCTCTTATTGAACCCTGAAGCACCCGCGCGGATTCGCATTCATCTACGGGGTTTTCCGTACTCCTACGGACCGGGGCTTCCGCAGATCACTAACAAGGTCTTATCAAGCCTATCGGAAACCGGCGGCCGCTAGCTGAAGATCGACTTAACCTTGTCCCAGAGCGAGGGATTGTCGGCATCCGCATCGGCCTTCGACGGCGTCGGCTGCGTGGCGCTCACGGGATCGGAGGCGGGGAAGGTATCTTCCAGCCCGGTGTCAAGCTTGGCGTGGCGATCGGCCGCGAGCGCCTCGTGCAGATTGTCGGCGTGCTTGTCGTGCGGCGCGGGGTTGAATGTCTGAGCCATGGAATTCCTCCTCCATTGGCGGGGTCAACGCGGCGCAATTGCGCTGGTTCCCCTGTTCCGCTCGGGCCGCGCACGGTGTATCAGGAACCTCAAAACTGCATCAGGACCATTCGTGCCCCAGTCTGCGACAAAGCCCTTCATCGACGTGCTCTCCGGCCAGCGGCAAGCCGTCCCGCCCCTCTGGATGATGCGGCAGGCCGGCCGCTATCTGCCGGAGTATCGCGAGGTGCGCGCCAAGGCCGGCGGCTTCCTCGATCTCTGCTTCGATCCGGAGCTTGCCGCCGAAGTGACGCTGCAACCGATCCGGCGGTTCGGCTTCGATGCGGCGATCATCTTCTCCGACATTCTGGTGATCCCCTACGCGCTCGGCCGCTCCGTGCGCTTCGAAGTCGGCGAAGGTCCGCGGCTCGAGCCGCTGGATGATCCCGCCAAGGTGGCGACGCTCGCGGCGCAGGCGGACTTCGGCAAGCTCCAGCCGGTGTTCGAGGCGCTGAAGATCGTGCGCGGCGCGCTCGATCCGAAGATTGCGCTGATCGGCTTCTGCGGCGCGCCGTGGACGGTTGCGACCTACATGGTCGCGGGCCATGGCACGCCGGACCAGGCACCGGCGCGGATGATGGCCTACCGGCATCCGGAGGCATTTGCGAAGATCATCGACGTGCTGGTCGACAACTCGATCCAATATCTGCTCGCGCAACTCGACGCCGGCGCCAACGCGCTGCAGATCTTCGACACCTGGGCGGGCGTGCTGCCACCGGCCGAGTTCGCGCGCTGGTCAACCGAGCCGACCCGCCGCATCGTCGAAGGCGTGCGCGCCAAAGTGCCGGATGCGAGGATCATCGGCTTTCCGCGCGGCGCCGGCGCGCAGCTGCCTGGTTACGTCGAGGCGACCGGTGTCGACGCGGTCAGCATGGACTGGACCGCCGAGCCCGCCTTCATCCGCGAACACGTTCAGAGCAAGGTCGCCGTGCAGGGCAATCTCGATCCGCTGGTGCTGATCACGGGTGGCGCGGCGCTCGACCGTGCGGTCGACAATGTGCTCGCGAATTTTTCGCAAGGCCGCTTCATCTTCAACCTCGGCCACGGCATCCAGCCGGAGACGCCGATCGCCCATGTCGAGCAGATGATCAAGCGCGTACGGGGGTAAAAAAGTTCCGCCCGTCAGGGGGCGGAAATCAAAACCGCGAAAACAACCCCATGCACAGTAGAAATCGTTGAAGGATTTCGCTTCGCGCGGGTTGAGCACCTCGCGCACCGACATTTGACACGTCGGGCAAAACAGGCGCACGATGACACCATCCCGACGATCGTGATTTCGCAACAACGCCTAGCGCGGACGGCTGCGCTCGATGATTTCGGCGGCGCCCTTCCCGAGCAGATCAAGTCCCACGGCACGGCCGAGCTCACGCGGGCGATTGGCGGGGCCGGTGCGTGCGGCTTCGATGATGGTGTTGCCGGAGAGATCGAGCACGGATGCGGTCAACGACATCTGATCGCCGGCAATGGTCGAAAAACCCGCGACCGGCGAATTGCAGTGGCCGTTCAGCACCCACAGCACCTCGCGCTCGGCATCGGCGCAGGCATGCGCGTCGGCGTCGTCGATCGATGACAGGACTTGTCGCGTGTGCCAGTCCTGCGCGGCGCATTCGACGGCGACGATGCCCTGCCCCGCGGCCGGCAGCATCTCCGCCGCGGTGAACTCATAGGCAATGCGGCTGGAAAGACCAACGCGGTCGAGACCGGAGCGCGCCATGATCAGCGCATCGGCCGGCCCCACGGCGCCGCCATCCGGCAGGCGCTGCATCTCGCCATTGTCGAGCTTGCGCACGCGCGTGTCGGCGGCGCCGCGGAAGTGAATGACTTCAATGTCCGGAAACAACCGTCGCGCATAAGCGGCGCGGCGGACAGCATTGGTGCCGATTTTAAAACCCTTGCCGCGCGACTGGCGCAGCGCTTCCAACGTCACGCCATCCCGCAGCACCAGCGCATCGCTTGCGGGATCGCGCGACAGCGTGGCGCCGATGACGAGGCCCGGCGTGTCCTCGTTGCCGGGCATGTCCTTCAGCGAATGCATCGCCGCCTGCAATTCGCCCGCAAGCACCGCCGCGCGGATCTGTGCGACGAAGGCGCCGCCCTTGCCGCCATGGGGCAGCAGCTTGCTGGTCTGGTCGAGATCGCCCGTGGTGTCGAACTTGACGATCTCGACGTCGAGGCCGGGCACGGCAGCGATCAGGCGGCGCGCAATCTCGTCCGTCTGGGCCAGGGCCATCGCGCTCTTGCGGGTGCCGATCTTGAATCGCGGTGCCAAGTCCAAATCCTCTCCATCACGAATTTATCGCGCATCCTGCAATATCATATCGGACGCCTTCTCTGCGATCATGATGATCGGCGCGTTGGTGTTCCCCGAGACGAGGTCCGGCATGATCGAACCGTCGACGACGCGAAGGCCTTCGAGCCCCCTCACCTTCAGCCGCTGGTCCACCACCGCGAGCGCGTCGTTGCCCATACGACAGGTCGAGGTCGGATGGTAGATGGTGCTGCCGCGCTCGCGGCAATAATCCAGAATTTCGGCATCCGTGGATACCTTCGCCCCGGGATCGTACTCGCTGACCACGAACGGCTTCATCGCCGGCGCGTTCAGGATCCTGCGCAGGATCTTGATGGCTTCGACATTGGTGGTGCGGTCGGTCTCGGTCGACATGTAGTTGATGCGGATCTCCGGCGGCACGGTCGGATCCGCGCTCTTGATACGCAAGGAGCCGCGGCTCTCGGGCCGGAGCTGACACACAGATGCCGTGAAGCCGGAAAAATCATGCAGCCGCTCGCCCATCTTGTCGGTCGAGAACGGCAGGAAGTGAACCTGGATGTCGGGCGAAGCCAGCCGCGGATTGGTCTTGAAGAACGCGCCCGCGGTGCCGGCCGCGATCGTCAGCCAGCCCTTCCGGAACAGCGCATAGCGTGCGCCCGCCAGCGTGCGGCGAAGCGGATTGTTGACGGTGTCGTTCAGCGTGATCTTCTGCGAGCAGCGCATCACGATGCGCACCTGCATGTGATCCTGCAGATCGTGGCCGACGCCCTGCGCATCGAGCACCACGTCGATGCCGTGCTTGCGCAGGAGATCGGCAGGCCCGACGCCGGAGAGCTGCAGGAGCTGCGGCGAGTTGTAGGCGCCGCTCGACAGCACGACCTCTTTTCGCGCCCGCGCGCGGCGTACATTCGCGCCTTGCCGATATTCGACGCCGACCGCACGACGGCCCTCGAACAGCACGCGCTGGCCGAGCGCTTCGGTCTCGACCCTGAGATTGCTGCGGCTCTTCGCCGGGCCGAGATAAGCCACCGCCGTCGAGGCGCGACGGCCGTTGCGCGTCGTGGTCTGGAACAGGCCGACGCCTTCCTGCGTGGCGCCGTTGAAATCGGGATTGTAGGGCAGACCGGTCTCGACCGCGGCGTCGATGAAACCTTTCGACAACGGATCGGTCACGACCATGTTGGAGACCGGCAGCGGCCCACCCGTGCCGTGATATTGATCGGCACCGCGCGTCTGGTTCTCCGCCTTCTTGAAATAGGGCAGCACGTCGTCATAGCCCCAGCCGGCATTGCCGTGCTGGCGCCAGCGATCGTAGTCTTCGTGCTGGCCGCGAACGTAGAGCAGGCCGTTGATCGAACTCGAGCCGCCGAGCGTTTTTCCACGCGGCTGGAACACCTGCCGGCCCTTCAGCTCGGGCTCCGGCTCGGTCTGGTACATCCAGTTGACGGTCTTTTCCTTGAACAGCTTGCCGTAGCCGAGCGGCACGTGGATCCAGATGTTGGAATCCTTGGGGCCGGCCTCGAGCAACAGCACGCTGTGCTTGCCATTCGCAGACAAGCGATTGGCGAGCACGCAGCCGGCGGAGCCGGCGCCGACGATGATGTAGTCGAACTCAGGATCGGATGGCGCGAGGGCGGAATTTGCGTTCATGCGCTACGCTTCTTCTTGTTGGTGTGGGCGTTTCCGGTTCGTCACTAGCACGATCATGCCCGCAGACGCAGCGCCTCGACCAGCGACTTGAACGCACGGGCATATTCCGCACCTGCCCTTGCGATATCGGCGCGTCCGGCGCAGGCGACCGCGGCCTCGGTCACCGCGCCGAGCAGCAGCCGCGCCAACGGCTCGACCGGCTGCTTTGCGATCAGGCCCATCTCCATCGCCACCGACAGCGCGCGCGGCATCTTGCCGCCAAAATGCTTTGCGTCGATCTCGCGCCAGCGCTCCCAGCCGAGCACGGCGGGACCGTCGCGCAGGATGATCTGGCCGGTCGGGCCTTTGGCGGTCGCGGCAAAATAATGCTGGGTGCCGGCGACCATCGCGGCCAACACGTCCTTCTCGGCGCGTGCGGCACTGTCGATCTCAACGACGAGATCGCGCGAGACGAGGTCGAACACGGCCTCAAATACCGCCTCCTTGGTCTTGAAGTGATGATAGACCGCGCCCTTGGCGATGCCGGCCGCTTCGGCGATCGCGTCCATGGTGGTGGCGGCAAAGCCCTGCGTCCCGAACAACCGGCGCGCCGCCGTCAG
Organism: Bradyrhizobium sp. CCGUVB14; assembly: GCF_024199935.1. Lineage (NCBI taxonomy): Bacteria > Pseudomonadati > Pseudomonadota > Alphaproteobacteria > Hyphomicrobiales > Nitrobacteraceae > Bradyrhizobium > Bradyrhizobium sp. CCGUVB14. The sequence continues at coordinate 2,650,506 of NZ_JANADS010000001.1, read as the reverse complement.
GATCGCCTCCGAAGTCGCTGCCCGCCGCTCCGCCTGTTTTGCCATGAGTCCCATCTAATCCAATTCGTCTCACGCGGCCAGTTGACTTTTCGACCGCCGGTCGGTATTTACCAACTAACAGTCGGTTTTAATCGTGAGGACCATCATGCCGAGCCGTGACATCGTCGAAGAATTTGCGAAGCGCCTCGAGAACGGAGACTTTATCGGCGCGATCGAGGACTACTGCACACCCGATGCCGTGACCTATGAGAACAACACCGCACCGACGGTTGGCCGCGACGCTCTCGTTACCAAGGAGCGCGGCGTGCTGGCGATGTCCAAAGAGGTGAAGGCCGTCCGCGTCGGGCCGAGCCTGATCGAGGGCGATAAAGTCGCCACGCGCTGGATCTTCAGCTTCACCAACACTGAAGGTGTCACGCGCAATTTTGAGGAGATCGCCTGGCAGACCTGGCGTGGCGAGCAGATCGTCGAGGAGCGGTTCTTCTACGATCCGAAGCAGCTCGGGCGGTAAGCTAGCGCGGACACTCCGCGCCGCTGTCGATCCACGCTTGCACGAGCTCGCCAGCAGCCTGTTGGCTGCCGGGAGCCGGCCTGCGACCTTCGCCGGGATTCCAGGCCCAACCGACGAGATCGTCCTTGGCGACATGCTCCTGCAACGCGGCGAGGTCGCGGCCGCCGTTGGCCTGGACATCCTTCAACTGGCGGCAGATCTCACCCAGTGACTTGCCTTGCCACGCCATCGACATCGGCGCAAAGCCCCATCGCGGATGACCGGGAATGCTTCGGTATGAAGCCGCCTCGAGCAGCGTGACGTTGTGAGAGCCATGGCAGCCCGAGCAGTTGGCCTCGAAATGCCCGGTCTCGGCCCGCCAGATCGGCGGCATGTGCTCGTGAAAATCGTCGCCCTGCGTTGGATGGTCGCCCGCCGGGTGGCAGTTCATGCGACGCGGATTCATGACCACCTTGCCGATTTCGTTGAAGATCGCGCGCGAGCGCTCGCTTGTGTTCGAGATCGACGAAAAATCGGCAGGACTTTTCAGCGGAGCGCTTGTCGATGATTGATCCGCGCCGACGGGCCGCGCAAAGGCCGCAACTGCCGCGAGGGCAACAATCACGAGACGTGCAGCACGAGCGGCTGATTTGGGCGCATCGGTCATGAGACCTTAATGGCCGCCCTCTCCTTTGGTTCCTGTCTTTCGCCGGGACGCCGACGTCCGGACGCCGGCTCGTGACCCTCAAGCCCGCAGCCTTACCAAGCGTAACGCACCACGCCCTTTCCGGCATAGCTGCGCGTGACGTTGGAGAACTCGCCCTCGAACGTGGCGGCCGCCGACCAGCCGTTCAGCCATTTCTTCTCGGCCGCTGCGGTGACCAGCGCCGTCTCCGAGGCCATCGCCGCGCCGTTCACGACGAAGCTCGCGCCGGGCAAGGTCTGGAACGTGGCGCCGATCGCACGGTTGGGATTGTAGTCGTGCGCCCAGGCGACGCGACCGCGCAGCGTGACGATGCCGTCGTCCTGACCGAAGGCCTTGTCGGTGCGCAGGCCGAGCTCGCTGCGGGTATCGGTGACGCTCTTGGCGCCATAGGCGAGCGCGAACTGGTTGCTGCCCGCGATCGCCTGTTCAGCATAAGCCGGCAGGTCGAAGGCGGTGACCTGCGCCGCCGCGTAGGGCGTCAGACCAATGCCCTGCGAGACGAAGCGATAGCCGCCCTCAAGCCGGCCTGACCAGGCATTGGCATTGAACTCGGCGCGCAGGCGATCGACGCCGGCGACGGTCACGGTGCGATCGGTGGTGATGTCCTGCCAGCCATAGGCCAACGCGCCCGTGATGTAGGCGGGACCCGCGTTGTGGCGGAAGAACGCGCCGGCCTGGAACAGGTCGGAGCGCCCGCCGCCGAGATTGTTGGCAACCGTGAAATTGGTGCCGCCACCTGCAAGTGCGAAACCGAGCAGCGTGTCACGCGACACGCGATAGTCCGCGCCGACGGCGGTCGCGTAAAGGCTGCTGGTGGTGTTGTTGGAGCCGAGTGCATTGTTGCCGTCGGTCTGCTGCGCACCGCCGAAGCCGGCGGCCCAGACGCTCCAGCGCTGCTCGAAGGACGGTGCGATTGGGGCCTTGGTGTAGGCGGCAAAGGCATCGCGCGCGCTGGCCGAACGTCCCTTTGCGGTCGCGGCGTAAGCCATGCTCTCGTCGGCATAGGCATTCGGTGCGCCGCCGGCGCTGACGGGATCACCACGGCCGGCGACGAACGGATCCGTCATCACGCCCATGAACTGGGTCATCACGTTGAACGTCGACTGCTGCGGCGCGCTGCCGACCTCGCCGGAGAGCTGCGTCAGCCCGGCCGGCGTCAGGCCGCCGAACGCCATCGAGATCCCGCCGGTCGTGTTGAAGAAGTTGATGATCGCGTTGCCGACGTTCTGCTGGTTGACGTTCAGGTTTCCTGACGGCGGTGCAAAGTTCAGCACGAGGTTCAGATAGGCGTGCGTGCCGTCGTTGCTCGCGCTGATGCTGAAACCCGCAGGCAGGCCAAGGCTGAGGATGGTGGGATTGAACGCGCCAGTGATGCTGCTCGCGGCGACGACCGTGTATTGCTTCGAGACGTAGCTGCCGGCCGCGAAGTTGACGCCCAGCGTCGCGCCGCCGAGATTTGCATTGCCGGTCACGATGCTGGAGGTGGACGTCGCCGGCGTCACTTCCACGAGGTAGGTCGAAGCTGCGCTCAAGACGAGGCTACCGGCAACGGTCATGGAGCCGCCGACCACGCCCTGGCCCGGCGCGAACAGGCCACCGTTGACGGAAACATTGCCCACGGTGCCCACGCCCGAGAGTGTGCTCGTGGCATTCACCGTCGTCATCGAGGAGCTGGCAATCGAACCATCGACCCTGAGCGTGCCACCGTTGACGGTGGTCGTTCCGCTATAGCTGCTCGTGCCCGTCAGCGTCTCCGCGCCGCTGGACAGGACCAGATTGCCGGCGCCCTGCATCGCACCGCCAAAGGTCTGCGTGCCACCCGCGATCGTCAACGTCTTCGCACCGAGGTTCACGGTGCTTCCGCTGACACCCGAGAAATCCGTAATCGAAAGACCGGTGGTGACGCCGGAGATATCGAGCGTTCCCGCCGCATTGGTGAGGCTCACCGCGCCGCCGATGGTCCCGGTGCCGGTCACGAACACCGTGCCGCCGGAGATCGTCGCCGCGCCGCTGATCGTGGCGTCATTGTTGAAGGTGCCGCCATTGTTGTTCAGCGTCGTGATCGAGCCGGTGCCGTTGTTGTTGAACGTTCCGGACGTGTTGGTCACGCCAGCCATCGTGCCGCCGTTGCCCACCGTGCCGCCGTTGTTCGTGGTGGCGCCCTGAACAGTGCCGAAGTTGTTGAACGTGCCGCCCGTCAGACCGAGGGTGCTCGCAAACGTACCGGCATTCTGCACGGTGCCTGAAGACACGGTCGCAGCGCCCGTGACCCTGCCCTGATTGTCGTTCTGGAAGAGGCCGCCATTGTTGATCAGCGTCGTGATCGTGGCGTTGTTATTGTTGTTGAACGTTCCGGAGGTGTTGATCGCGCCGGCCATCGTGCCGTTGTTGTTCACCGTACCGCCGTTGTTCGTGGTCGCGCCCTGGACCTGGCCGCCGGTGTTGTTGGTGAACGTGCCGCCGGTCAGGCCGAGCGTGCTGGAGAACGTGCCGGCGTTCGTCACGCTGCCCGCGGAGATCGTCGCCGCGCCGGAGACCGTTGCGCCGGTATCGTTGGTGAAGGTGCCGCCATTGTTGTTCAGCGTCGTGATCGAGCCGCCGGTGTTGTTGCCGAACGTTCCGGAGGTGTTGGTCACCCCCGCCATCGTACCGTAGTTGCCCACCGCGCCGCCATTGTTCGTCGTCGCGCCCTGGACCACACTGCCAGAATCATTCTCAAACGAGCCGCCCGTCAGCCCGATCGTGCTCGCAAACGTACCTTGGTGATTTACCACGCTGCCTCCAGATATAGTCGCAGCGCCGGAGACCGTCCCTAAACTATAGAAGCTGCCGCCGCTATTGGTCAGCGTCGTAATCGAACCGGTGTCGTAGTTGGTGAAACTCCCGAACGAGTTGGTCACGCCGGCCATCGTGCCGTAGTTGGTCATCCCACCGCCGCTGTGCGTCGTCGCACCCAGGACCTGGCCGTCGGCGGCGTTCGTGAAAATGCCGCCGGTCGCGTCAAGCGTGCTGGCGAATGTGCCGTGGTTCAACGTGATGTTTGAAGCAGAGATCGACACCGCGCCGGAGACCGTTGCACCTGCGTAGTTGCGGAAATTACCATCGCTGGCCGTCACCGTCGCGATCGTGCCACCGTTGTTGTTGTTGAGCGTTCCCGCGTTGATGGTCACTCCGGCCATCGTGCCGTTGTTGTTCACCGTGGCGAAGCTCATCGTGGTCATCCCCTGGACCTGACCGCCCGCGTTGTTGGTGAACGTGCCGCCGGTCAGGCCGAGCGTGGAGGAAAACGTGCCGGCGTTGGTCACGGTGCCGCCGGAGATCGTCGCCGCGCCGGAGACGGTCGCGCCGCTCTCGTTGGTAAACGTGCCGGAATTGTTGGTCAGCGTCGTGATCGAACCGCCGCTCTGGTTGTCGAACGATCCGGTGTTGGTCACCGCGCCCATCGCACCGCTGTTGGTGACGATGCCCGCGTTGCTCAGGTTGCCGGTCACGGTACCGCCGCTGTTCACGATCGTCGCGTTGGCGTTGTTGGTCAGGCCGCCGTTGGCGTTGAGGGTCGAGCCGGCGCTTACCGCGATGCCTCCGGCCGGATCGGTGCCCGAGTTCGTGATCAGTCCAGCGACGGTGTAAGAGCCGCTGGAAAAAAACAGGACAGACGAGGTGGTGCTGTTGGTGAACGTGCTGTCGCTGGTGACCGTGCCGAAGATTTCGAAGAGACCGCCGGTGCTATTGTCGATCGCGCCGTTGAAGGCGCCGGCATGGGCGCCGACCGAGTTAATATTGGTCAGCCCGCCATTGGTTGAACCGGCAAACTGAATATAACCACCCGAATTGATCAAGCCGCCGTTCAGCGTGCCCGAATTGCGCGTGACACCGTTGTTGTCGAGGCCGCCATTCTGCGTGCCGGTGTTTTCGTAGGTCGCGAGGCTGTTCGTGACGGAAACGGCAGACGTCAGGGTGCCACTGTTGGCGAGGGTGCCGGCCGAGACACTGGTCGTCGTGAACGAGTTGGTCCCACTCAGCGTCAGCGTGCTGGCGCCGGCCTGCGAGATGCCCGCTCCCGTCATGTTGTTGCTGATCGAGATGCTCTGACCGGTATTGGCGTTGTTGACGAGGTTCGGTCCGGCGCCGTTGAAGTTCACATCGGAGCCCGACAAGGCATAGTTGCTGGCGTTTGCCCCGAACGTCCACGAATCCGGGGTGATCGGGCCGGCAGTGACCGTGATGGTCGTACTGCCCCCTCCCGTGAATTGCGCTGACTGGCCGGCATTGATTGGCGGAGCGCCCGCGGGCGGATTCGACCAGTTCGTGTCGAGATTGTAATCGCTGGTGGCTGTCGAGTTGCCGAAGCCGTGCCACACACTCTGGGCCTGTGCCGAAACCGAAAACAGGCAGCTCGCCAGCGCCGAGCTCGCGAGCAGCAGACGCTTCATTCCCATTCCAACCACCGGCATTCCAGCATTCCAAGTCGCGCTTGGATTGATAGGGGGAACCGATGGTTCACACTATGTCGGCGCGGCAACACTCTGCGGCAATCCGATACCAATCGTCGTATTTCGACGCACAAAGGTGCGATGGGAGCGCGCTCGTGCGCTGGCTGAGAACGCGCAACAGCTCGCAAACATTTCCTCGACAATCCGTTCGCGTGCCCGGTCGACCGCGTCCGTCATCGCCTTTCCGCTCGGCGTGACGGCGGCTTCGCTGACATGGCGATCCGCTGCGCTGGCGTGCCGCCTGACCAGGCCGAGGCTTTCCGGGTGCGTCCCGACGGCTACATCGGCGCCTTCGTCGGCTCCGAGCAGACCGATACGCTCACGCATTTTCTGGCCGAGCAGGGGCTGGTCTGATTGAGACTCGCGTCCCGGACACCGCTGTCATCGCCCGGCCTTATGCGCAATTGCCCATCAGGACCGGGCGATCCAGTACTCCGAGACCGTCGCGATTCCTCGATAGGCCACGGCGTACTGGATGCCCCGCCTTCGCGGGGCATGACAGCGGAGTGAGTGGCGGACGCTCGGCCTATCGTTACAGCCGTAACGCGGGGCGTCGCATTTGTATCGATTTGTTATCGATACTGCGACACGAACACGCAGAAGTGGTCGCGGCGACTGCGGCAATCGGGGATAATTCATAGTTCGTCAAAGTTTTGCGGTGAATTTTCCGGATCGAGCCGGACAAACGGCTCATGCTGCTAGGCCCTGGAATGCGGACTCAACTGACCAACTATGTCGCAAGGCTGTTTGCCGGCGATCTGTCAGCCTTTGGCGGTCCCGCAACCGACGAAGCCGTCGCCGGCCATATCCGCGCGGAACAGATGTCGCTGGTGCTCGGCTATTCCGTCGGCATCATGCTCGCCAATGCCTGCAACGCCACCGTGCTCGCCATTGCGCTGTGGCAGTCACCGGACCGCATCCCTGCCCTGATCTGGGCCGTCGCCGTCGCCGGCGCCGCGATTGCGTTCGGCCTGCAATCCCACGCCTCGCGCCGGATCACAAAGCCGCAATTCGTCTCCCGCCGCGCCATGCACCGGCTGGTGCGTAACACTTTCGTGCTCGGCACCGCCTGGGGCATCGTCCCGGTCGCCTTCTTTGCAAATGCTTCGACCGGCGGCCAGCTCGTCATCACCTGCCTGTGCTCGGGCATGCTGGCCGGCGGCGCGCTCGCCTTCGCCACCATCCCGATCGCGGCCATCGCGTTCACTGCTCCGATCTTCGTCGGCATCGCCATCTGCCTCAGCCGGAACGGCGACCTCGCCTTCCTGCTGATCGCTTTCCTGGTCGTCGTCTATGGCAGCGTGCTGCTGCGCGGCGTGTTCGTCAATTCGATCGGATTTGCCCGGCGGGTGATGCGGCAGATCGAGGCCGAGCGCATCGTCCGCCAGGACCCCCTCACCCATTTGCCCAATCGCGTCGCCTTCAACGAGACCCTCGATGGCGCGCTGAAGCGGCTTGCGCTGTCCGGCGAGGAATTCGCCGTGCTGCTGCTCGATCTCGACCGCTTCAAGGAGGTCAACGACCGCTTCGGCCATCCCGCCGGTGATGAATTTTTGGTGCAGGTCGCAAGCCGGCTGCAACGCTGCACCCGCGCGGCCGAGCATGTCGCCCGCATCGGCGGCGACGAGTTCGCGCTGGTGATGGCCAATCTGGCGCGGCCCGAGGATGCGCTCGAGATCGCCGAGCGCTTCGTCGCGGCCTTTGCCGAACCGTTGCTGATCGAGGGCTGCGAGATCGTGGGCGCGACCAGCGTCGGCATCGTGCTGGCGCCGCGCGACGGCAACACGCCGCTCGACATCATGAAGAACGCGGACGCCGCGCTCTATCGCGCCAAGAAGGCAGGACCCGGCACGATCTGCTTCTTCGAGGAAGCCGACGACAAGGCCTCGCGCGACCGCAAGACACTGCAAACGGACCTCGCCGGTGCCGTCGCGCGCAACGAGCTGTTTCTGGTGTTCCAGCCGTTCCTCGATCTCGGCAACAACCGCATCACCGGTTTCGAGGCGCTGCTGCGCTGGCAGCATCCCTCGCGCGGACTGGTGCCGCCGAGCGAGTTCATCCCGATCGCGGAAGAGACCGGGCTGATCCACGAGATCGGCGAATGGGTGATCCGCCGCGCCTGCGCGACGCTGTCGGACTGGCCCGAGGACATCCGGGTCGCCGTGAATTTCTCGGCAGCGCAGTTTCACAACGCGAGCATCCTCCAGACCATCGTGCAGGCGCTGGCCGACGCCAGGGTCGCGCCTGACAGGCTCGAGATCGAAATCACGGAATCGATGCTGCTGTCGAAATACGGCTCGGCCGCCTCGATCCTGAATGCGCTGCTGGAGCTCGGCGCCACGGTGGCGCTGGATGATTTCGGCACCGGCTTCTCGTCGCTGACATACCTGCGCAAGCTGCCGTTCAGCCGCATCAAGATCGACCAGTCCTTCATCCGCGACATGCTGGTGCAGCCGGATTGCGCGGCGATCGTGAAATCGGTGATCTCGCTGGCGCGCGACCTCAACATCGACGTGGTCGCCGAAGGCGTCGAGACCGCCGACCAGCTCGAATATCTGCGCCAGATCGCCTGCGACGAGGTGCAGGGCTACCTGATCGGCCGGCCGGTGTCGGCCGATGGCGTGCAGGCGCTGCTCAACTCGAAGAAGCTGCGGGCGATTTTCGCGGCATAGGCCGCTTCAAACCGCATCCGCCCGCAACAGCGTATCCACCGTGATCGTACCCCGCGCGCGGGAGACGCAGGCGCAGATCTTCTGGTTGCTGCTCTTCTGGTGATCGCTAAAGAAGACGTCGCGATGGTCGATCTCGCCGTCGACATCGACGACATCGATGGCGCAGAGGCCGCATTCGCCGCGCTTGCAGTCGGATATCACCTCGAAGCCGCTGGCGTTGAGGACGTCCAGCATCGAACGCTCGCGCGGGATTTCGAGCTCGACGTCGGAGCCCTTCAGGCGCACGCGAAACGTCTCAGTCGGCAGCGTGCCGCTGGAGCCGAAGGTCTCGTAGCGGAGATCTGGAAGCGGATGGCCGGCGCCGATCCAGGCGTGACGGGCGGCATCGAGCATCCGCATCGGGCCGCAGAACAGCGTCAGCGTGCCCTTCGGCAACGCGGCGAACAGCGTGTCGAGGTCGAGCCGCTTGCCTTCATCGCTGGCATGGACGACCAGGCGGTCACCGAGCAGGCGCGCGAGATCGTCGAGATAGGCAGCGTCAGCGCGCCCGCGTACGGCGTAGTGCAGCGTAACGCTTGCACCGCGGCGCGCCAGCGCCTGCGCGGCACCGAGGATCGGGGTGATGCCGATGCCACCGGCGATCAGGCAATAGTTTTCGCGCGCCCAGTCGACCGCGACGAGCGAGGCGGGCCGCGTGATGTCGAGCCGCGCGCCCGGTGCGAGCTGCCACATGTAGCGCGAGCCGCCGCGCGAATCCTCGGCGCGGCGCACCGCGATCCTGAAGCCCTGCGGCGAGGCTTCGCCGACCAGCGAATAGGACCGCGTCTCCGGCAAGCCATCGATGGTGACGCTGACATTGATGTGGCTGCCGACCGGATAGGCCGCGCCGTCGAATTGATCCGGCCGGATCAGGAATTCGCGGATGCCGGACGAAAGATCGCGCGTCGACACCAGCGTCGCCGGAATCCAGGTTTCGATAAAGCGCATGGCGTTGCCCTCAATCGGTTGCGGTCTTGATCAGCGCGAGCGCCGGCAGGAGATCGAGATGGGTGCGGTTGCGCAACGCGAGCCGCAAATTTCGCACCGCAAGCCGCGCGTGCTCGCGCATCACGGCTTCGGCACGCGCACCCTCGCGGTTCTCGATGGCGTCGATCACGACGCGGTGGTGCTCCTGCCCGATGATCAGGATCTGCTGCGCCTCGGGCAGCGCCGACTGCGCCATCACGAAGCCGCTTGGAGACGCAAACGGCAGCGCCGAGGCGCGGTCGATCTGCCGAACCAATGGCGGGCTGCGCGACAATTCGGTGAGCAGCGCGTGGAAGCGCGCGTTCAGCGCGACATAGGACGAGAAGGCTTCGATCGAGATCGGCACTTGCCGCAGCAGATCGTCGATCGCGGCGAGACACTCCTTCAGAGGTTCGAGCTCGCGCGCGGAGACGCCGCGCTCGGCGGCAAAGCGCGCGGCGAGGCCCTCCAGCGTGCCGCGCAGCTCGATGGAATCGGAAATGTCGCGCTCCGAAAACGCTTTCACCATGAAGCCACCGGAGGGGATCGCCTCCAGCAGGCCCTCCTCCTCCAGCCGCACCAGCGCCATGCGCACCGGCGTGCGCGAGGCGCCGGTGGTCTCCACCGCCTGCAGCTCGGAGATGCGCTCGCCCGGGCGCAAGGCGCCCGACAGGATCTGGTCACGCAGCGCGAGCTGCGCCTTCACGGTCTGAGAGACGGAGCGGTCGACCTCACGCTCGGGCGCTGCCTTCACCTGGATTACTCCGCGGCCTGGAGGTGTGTTGGCGGGTTTTCCTTCGCAACCATCCGGTCGATCAGCTTGCGCGTCCACATCGCGCCGGCGTCGATGTTGAGATTATAGAAGATGCGATCCGGATTCTCGTCCATCGCGCGCTGCTGCGCCTCGAGGATCAGCTCGTCCTCGTGGAAGATGCCGGAGACGCCCTCGCGGATCTCGGTGGTGATGCGCTGCTCGCCGATCTGATAGTTGCGCACGAACGCCCAGAAGTAATGGCAGGTCTTCTCGGTCTCGGGCGTGATGGTGTTGAGCACGAAGCCGTTGACGCCCTGCGAGCGGTCGCCTTCGGGTGCGCCGGTGCCGGTCGGCGCGACGCCGACATCGATGGCGATGGTGCACGGGGCTTCGAAGCGGATGATCTGCCAGCGGTCGACGAGGCCTCCCTTGCCGAGCTGCTTGGCCCAGAACGGCGGCGCCTCGATGCCGCGCATCCAGCGCGTCACCGTCACCGTCTTCTCGCCATGGGTGACGTCGAACGGCGCTTCGGCGACCGCGTCATTCCCAATCGAGGAGCCGTGCACGAAGGTCTCGTGGGTGAGGTCCATGAGATTGTCGAGCACGAGGCGATAGTCGCAATTGACGCGGATGGTCTTGCCGTCGCCGGCCCAGGCCGGATCATGATTCCAGTGCATGTCGGGCACGAGCGCGGGGTCGGCGAGCGCAGGGTCGCCCATCCAGAGCCAGATGTAACGGTGACGTTCGACCACGGGATAGGCGCGCACGCAGGCCGACGGGTTGATGGTCTCCTGCGAGGGCATGAAAGTGCAGCGGCCCTGCGCATTGTATTTCAGGCCGTGATAGCCGCAGACGACGGTGTCGCCTTCGAGCCGGCCCTTGGACAGCGGCACCAGGCGATGCCAGCAGGCATCCTCAAGAGCAGCGACCGAGCCGTCGGCCTTGCGGTACATCACGATGTGCTTGCCGCAGATCGTCCGCGGCAACAGCGCCGGCTTCACCTCCGCGTCCCACGCGGCGGCGTACCAGGCGTTCATGGGGAAGGGTTTTGTCACCGGCGATCTCCCAGGGCTTATGTATGCGTTATGTATACAGTACTGGAGATATTAAATCGTTCAAGAGCAAAAATGCTTACTATAATACCTTTATGTACTAGATTTGGATACAGGAATGCCGATTACCTCCCCTGGAGGGGGAGGGTCGGTGCGAAGCGCCGGGGCGGGGTGATCTCTCCATACGGGCACTATTCATCGCGGAGGGACCTTCACCCCACCCCGCTGCGCATTTCGCTTCGCTGCATGCGCATCGACCCTCCCCCTCCAGGGGAGGGTAAGAGAGAAAGCCCGCCTCGGCCGTTACGCGCCGAACACCTTCGCCAGGCCCGCCTGCGCTTCCTGCTGAATCTTCTTCAGGTGCTCGGTGCTGCGGAAGCTCTCGGCGTAGATCTTGTAGACGTCTTCCGTCCCCGACGGCCGCGCCGCGAACCAGCCGAAATCCGTTTCGACCTTGATGCCGCCGAACGGCTGGCCGTTGCCGGGCGCCTTGCTTAGCGTGGAGCGGACGGGATCGCCGGCGAGATCTTTCAACCCGAGTTGCTCCGGTGTGACGGATTTCAGGATGTTCTTCTGCGGCCCGGTCGCGGCGACGTCGATGCGCGCGTAATGGGGAACGCCGAGCTCGGCGGTGAGATCATTGAACAGCTGGCTCGGATCGCGGCCGGTCTTGGCCATGATCTCGGCGGCGAGCAGGCCGAGGATGATACCGTCCTTGTCGGTGGTCCACACCGTGCCGTCGCGGCGCAGGAACGAGGCGCCCGCACTCTCCTCGCCGCCGAAGCCGAAGCCGCCGCTGACGAGGCCGTCGACGAACCATTTGAAGCCGACCGGCGTCTCCACCAGCTTGCGGCCGAGCTTTTTCGCGACACGATCGATGATCGAGCTCGACACCACGGTCTTGCCGATCGCGGCATCCTTGCTCCAGTTCGGCCGGTGCGCGAACAGATAGGAGATTGCGGTCGCCAGATAGTGGTTCGGATTCATCAGGCCGCCGGTGCGCGTCACGATGCCGTGGCGATCGGCATCGGTGTCGTTGGCAAAGGCGACGTCAAAGCGGTCGCGCATCGCGATCAGGCTCGCCATCGCATAGGGCGAGGAGCAGTCCATGCGGATCTTGCCGTCCCAGTCGACCGTCATGAAACGGAAAGTCGGGTCGATCGCCTCGTTCACGACGGTAGCCTTGAGCCCGTAGCGCTCGATGATCGGATGCCAGTAATGCACGGCGGCGCCGCCGAGCGGGTCGATGCCGATATTGATGCCGGCGGATTTGACGAGCTCGAGATCGACGACATTGCCGAGATCGGCGACGTAGGGGGTGATGTAGTCGTAGGCATGAACGCTCGACGACTTCAGTGCCTTGGCGTAGTCGATGCGCTTCACGCCCTTGAGCCCGTCGGCGAGATAGGCGTTGGCCCGCTTCTCGACGACACCGGTCACATCGGTGTCAGCCGGGCCGCCATTCGGCGGATTGTATTTGTAGCCGCCGTCCTCCGGCGGATTGTGCGAAGGCGTGACGACGACGCCGTCGGCCAGGCCCGATGTGCGGCCCTTGTTGTAGGTGAGGATCGCGTGCGAGATCACCGGCGTCGGCGTGTAGCCGTGGTCCTTGTCGATCATCACCTCGACGCCGTTCGCCGCGAACACCTCGACCGCACTCGCAAGCGCAGGCTCGGCCAGCGCATGGGTGTCGATGCCGATGAAAAGCGGACCGGTGAGGCCCTTCTCCTTTCGGTAGTCGCAGATCGCCTGCGTGGTCGCCAGGATATGGCCTTCGTTGAAGGTGTTCTTGAACGAGGTGCCGCGATGGCCCGAGGTGCCGAACGCCACCCGCTGCGCAGGGTCGGCGACGTCGGGCTTGCCCGCGAAATAGGCCGTCACGAGCCGCGGAATGTTGGCGAGCGCGTCCGGCGAAACCAGCTTGCCCGCCGCGGGATGAATGTCAGCCACTGAAATATCCTCGTCCTGCCGTCCAGAGATTGCGCCACACCATAGCATCGGCGGGCCTTGCGCCAAACCACAACCCGCGCGATGGGGGAGCTGTTCCTTGGCCGATTCCGTCATCCTGAGGTGCGAGGTACGCCGCGCAACGCGCGGGGTGCCGAGCCTCGAAGGATGAACGGCCGAGATGCCGCCGGGCCGTCGCCCTTCGAGGGCCGCTGAAGAAGCGGCCACCTCAGGGTGACGGAGATGGATGCGTTTCACGATATCAAGGGAGACGATCGTGCTATGGTGTTCTTTTAAATCGGACCTTTTCGAGTCGGCGCATGACGCGGTTTTACTGGCTCTCGTTTATTCTGATCGCCAGCCTCGCCATGGGCCTCACCCTGGCCAGCGCGTCGGCGCGCGCCGCCCAGTTCTACGTCGAGGATCTCCGCATCCCAATGGCCGAAGCCGGACCGCAGGGGCTGGAGGCGTTTCTGGTTCGCCCGGCCGGGACCAAGCGCTATCCGCTGGCACTGCTCAGCCATGGCACGCCGCGCAGCTTCGGCGATCGCGCAACCATGAACGCGCGCGAATATTACGGCATCGCGCTGGAATATGCCCGGCGCGGCTTCGCCGCCCTGATCGTGATGCGGCGCGGCTACGGCACATCGCCCGGCGGCCGGGTCGATAGCGTCGGCGGCTGCGCCAATGCCGCCTATCTGCCGGCGGCCGCGGTAGCGGTTGCCGATTTGCGCGCCGCGATCGATGCGATGGCGCGTCGGCCCGACGTCACCACGACAGGCATGATCGCAGCCGGCCATTCCGCCGGCGGGCTCGCCACCGTCGCCCTGACCGCGCAGCCGCCGCCCGGTCTCGTCGCCGCGATCAGCTTCGCCGGCGGCCGGGGCTCGCGCGACGATGACGAAGACGTCTGCAACGAGGATGGGCTGGTGCAGGCGTTCGCCAGCTTCGGCAAGACCTCGCGGGTGCCGATGCTGTGGGTCTACGCGGCCAACGACCAGTACTTCGGCCCGGATCTGGCGCGCCGCCTCTACGCTGCCTTTCGCGCCAATGGCGGCAATGCGAAATTCGTCCCGGCGCCGTCTTACGGCGACGACGGCCACTACCTCTATTCCGTGGCGGGCCGCCCGCAATGGACGCCTTATCTCGACGCCTTCCTGCGCGAGCGCGCCCTCGCCCACGACATCCTGAGCCCGCCCGACCCGCTGCCGCCGCCCGGCCATTTCAGTGAGGCGGCGAAAGCCGAGTTTGCGCGCTATCTCGCCAGCACCACGCCGCACAAGGCTTTCGCGGTGTCGCCCAATGGCGGTTACGGCTGGCGCTCGGGGCGCACCACCGTGGACGATGCGCAACGCGATTCGCTCGCGGCCTGCATGAAATGGTCGCCGACCTGCACGCTCTATGCGGTCGACGACCAGCTCGCGGCAGCGACGCGGCAAATCACCACGGATCAAAGCGCCCGCACAAGATAGCTGCGCGGGCGATCAGGTCTTTCGCGAGATGAGATCAGAGCCGTTCGCTGAGCGCGAGCTTGTAGCCGACACCGGTGACGGTGGCGATGACAGGCGTGCCGCTGCCGACGAGCTTGCGGCGCAGCCGCGCCACCAGCGCATCGACCGTGCGGATGTCGACCTCGGCCTGGCGGTTACTGACGACCTCGATCAGATAGTCGCGGCTGAGCGGCCGTCCGTCCGCACCGACGAGTGCGGCGAGCAGATCGAACTCGGCGCGCGTCAGCGCCACCGGCTTGCCGTCGCTGCCGAGCAGCTCGCGCCGCGTCAGATCGATGATCCAGTCGCCGAAGGCGATCGAATTGTGGTTGCGCGCCGCCTTGCGGTCGATCGAGCGCCGCCGCAACACGCTGCGCGCACGCGCCAGCAGTTCGCGCAGATTGATCGGCTTGGTGACGTAGTGATCGCCGGCGATCTCGAGACCGAGGATGCGATCGACGTCGGTGTCTCGGCGGGTCACGAAGATGATGCCCGCATTGCTGGTCGCCTGGATCTCCTTGGCGAGCTCGAAGCCGTCGCCGTCGGGCAACTGCACGTCGAGGAAGACGAGGTCGGTACGCGCGCGCAGCGCCTGGCGACATTCCGCGCAGGTCCCGGCGCCGATCACGTCGAAATTGTTCTCGCTGAAGTAACCGACCAGCATCGTGCGGGTTACCGGATCGTCTTCGACCACGATCAATCGCTCGCGCCCAATGGGACGCAATTCCTGAAGTGCGGAATCAGCCACGATATTGGATGTCCTGTGTGCCTGCGACCCGGCTCGAAAATTCGAGTCGCCGCGTGATGCGTTGTCATGTGAACGAACATTCACGGCTTATTCGAGCCCCCGAAACTGCCTGCCGGAATACTAGGCTTCTTGTGTCGCCCAAACAATATAGGTCACGGTATTGCAGTATTAAGTATGAATTGGCCCACACTTCTCACTGAGCGCATGGATGTGTGAGCCTGGCTCGCCGGACCGGCTTCGGCCGCGCCCGGCGCCGACAATTCCGCTCATCCGAATTCGGATTCAACTGCTGGTTAACATAACGTCCGCTTCGATCTGGCCTGCACCGCCTTCGAACCTCACGGGACCAAACCGACGAGCTACATACGGGAGTAAGCGCCATGGAAGTCATTCTGCTCGGCACCGGCGGTCCGCGCCCGGACCCACGTCGCATGGCAACGACGACGTTGATCAGGCTCGGCGAAGAGAACATCCTGTTCGACGCGGGCCGCGGCGTCATGGTGCAGCTCAGCAAGGCCGGCGTGCCGCTCGGCGCCATCAACACGGTCTTTCTCACCCATCATCATTTCGATCACATCGGCGACCTCTACGACGTGATGCTGAATTCCTGGATGCATGGGCGTAAGGACGATCTGCGAATCTATGGGCCACCGGATACCGAACGGCTCGTCAACACGCTGGTGACGCAGGTTTACGACAAGGACATCGCCTGGCGCGACCAGGGCGAGCCGACGTTCGGCGGCTGGAAACCGGTGGTCGCAACCGACATCATTCCAGGCCCCGTTCTCGATACCGGTCGCTGGAAGATCAGCGCCGAGCTCGTTTCGCATGGCGACGGGCTCGACATGTCACCGGCGTTTCTCGCGCGCTGGATGTGTCTCGGTTATCGCTTCGAGGCGGACGGCAAGGTCATTGCGATTTCGGGCGACACCGTCCCCTGCCCCGGCCTCGAGCGGCTGGCTGAGGGCGCCGACCTGCTCGTGCAAGTCTGCTTTCTCGCGACGCCGGAGATCAACAACGACCATTTCCGGCGGCTTGCGAAATACACGCTGGCTTGCGGTGACACCGTCGGCAAGATCGCGGCCAAAGCAGGCGTCAAGAAGCTGGCGCTGACCCATCACCGTCCCCGCACCGACGACACCATGCTGAACGCGCTCCTTGCGGATGTCCGGCGGGATTATTCAGGTCCCGTCGTGCTCGGCGAAGACCTGACGCGCATCGAGGTGTGAGAGCAAAGCGCGATGAGATGTGGATGAATCTTCATCGCGCTTCAGGTTGTTGTTTGCGCATGATCTTTCCGGAAAACCGCTTCACACTTTTCCGGATCATGCTCTAGGATATTCCCACGTCGACCCGGAACGACAACTGCTCCTCAGCGCCGGGTGCGATGTGCATCAAGCCCGGCTTGTCGCTGAATTCGCCGTCGAACGCCTTGGGGCTGGCATAGCCGCGCCAGGGTTCGATGCAAAGGAACGGCGCGCCTGACGGCTTCGACCAGACGCCGAGTTCGCGAAAGCCGCGCCAGGACATTTTGAGCCAGGGCCCGGTGCCATCCGTGGCGGCATAGCGGACCCCGCGGCTGTTGACGGGATCGAGGATGACGGCGTCGTTACTGAACAGCGCTTCCGACAAAGGAAGTACAGTGCCTCGGACCGGGCTCGGATCCGTATCCGCGAGCAGGAGGCCGCCTTCGACACGGTGAACCGGGGACGGCTCCTCGTGCGTGAATGTCAGCGCGTAGCTCTGCTTCGGCACACCAGGACGAAGCGGCCAGTTGAAAGCGGGGTGGCCACCGAGCGACACCGACAGCGTCTCCTTGCCGGTGTTGGCGACCGTGAGCGAGAGATCGAGACCGGACGCATCGAGCGCATAGGCCGCCGTCAGCCGAAACGCGAACGGATAGAGCGCACGCGTCGCCTCGCTGTCCTCGAGCACGAGCGCGCAACGGTTCTCGCCACGCCCCGTCCAGGCAAAACGGCTGTCGCGCGCAAAGCCATGCTGGGTCATCCGGTAGGTCTTGCCCCGGTACC
The DNA here is from genome assembly GCF_024199935.1 of Bradyrhizobium sp. CCGUVB14. Lineage (NCBI taxonomy): Bacteria > Pseudomonadati > Pseudomonadota > Alphaproteobacteria > Hyphomicrobiales > Nitrobacteraceae > Bradyrhizobium > Bradyrhizobium sp. CCGUVB14. Next base: position 2,633,119 of record NZ_JANADS010000001.1, on the reverse strand, counting down.
GCATTTCGTCATTGGCGAGACGCCCGACGATCGGAAACAGCAATGGCGCATGGCGCGCCCAGGCGGGACCTGCCTGCCAGACGAACTCGGTGCCGTCCTCATGCCTGAGCGAGCACATCTCGGCGCCGTGCGCCTTGATGGTCGCGGTGAGGGAGCCACTGCGGATCGTGTGGGTGTCGTCGGTCATGGCAGTCTCCATCGCGGCAGGCGCGGCTGGATCATAACGCATCGGAGACGATTTCGCCCGCCTCACGAGGAGGCGGGCGATGATCAGCTCGGCATGATCGGTCAGGCCTGGGACCCTAAGCCTGGGACGACCGTCCCACGCTTTCATAAACGAAGCCGGCCTCGGCCATCTCTTCGGGGCGGTAGATGTTGCGGAGGTCGACGACGACAGGCTGCGCCATGACGCTCTTCAGCCGGTCGAGATCGAGCGCGCGGAACTGCACCCATTCGGTGACGATGACGATTGCATCGGCGCCTTGCGCGCAGGAATACGCATCCTCGGAATAGGTGATGTTGGGCAACTCGCCCTTGGCCTGCTCCATGCCGACCGGATCGAACGCCTTCACCTTTGCGCCCATGTCGATCAGGCCGGTCACGAGAGGAATCGACGGTGCGTCGCGCATGTCGTCGGTGTCGGGCTTGAAGGTGAGGCCGAGCACGGCGATGGTCTTGCCGCGCAAGGAGCCGCCGAGCGCCTGGCTGACTTTCCGTGCCATCGCGCGCTTGCGGTTCTCGTTGACCGCCAGCACGGATTCGACGATGCGCAAGGACACGTCGTAGTCCTGCGCGATCTTGATCAGCGCCTTGGTGTCCTTCGGGAAGCAGGAGCCGCCGAAGCCCGGACCGGCATGCAGGAATTTTGTGCCGATGCGGTTATCGAGGCCGATGCCGCGCGCGACTTCCTGGACGTTGGCGCCGACTTTTTCCGAGAGGTCCGCGATCTCGTTGATGAAGGTGATCTTGGTCGCCAGGAACGCGTTGGCGGCGTATTTGATCATCTCGGCGGTGCGGCGCGCGGTAAACATCAGCGGCGCCTGGTTCAGCGAAAGCGGACGGTAGATGTCGCCCATCACCTTGCGGCCGCGCTCGTCGGACGTGCCGACCACGACGCGATCGGGGAACTTGAAGTCGCGGATCGCAGCGCCCTCGCGCAGGAACTCCGGATTGGAGGCGACGACGACGTCGGCCTTGGGATTGGCCTCGCGGATGATGCGCTCGACCTCGTCACCGGTGCCGACCGGAACGGTCGACTTCGTCACCACGACGGTGAAGCCGGACAGCGACTGCGCGATCTCCTTCGCGGCAGCGTAGACGTAAGAGAGATCGGCATGGCCATCGCCGCGACGCGACGGCGTGCCGACCGCGATGAACACGGCATCGGCATCCGCGACCGGCTTCGACAGATCAGTGGTGAAGTCGAGGCGCTTGGCCTTCACATTGGTCGCGACCAGTTCGTCGAGGCCCGGTTCGTAGATCGGGATCTCGCCGCGGTGAAGCGCAGCGATCTTCTTCTCGTCCTTGTCGACGCAGGTGACGTCGTGACCGAAATCCGCAAAGCAGGCTCCGGACACCAGTCCCACATAACCCGTGCCGATCATCGCGATTCGCATGAAAAACTCTTTCCGTTGACGACGGATGTTTCATTGAACACCCTAGACCAATTCTCTATCCGGTCGCACGCCCAACATTAGGGCAAGCTGCTTCGCAAGCCGAACAAACCTTAACCGTCGCCACCCGAGTATTTTTGTTGTCTTGCCGTTCGCTTCGGCGATCACACGCCGTGGTACTTTCGATACCATTCGACGAAACGCGCGAGGCCTGCCGCGATCGGCGTCGACGGCGCGAAACCGACGTCGCGTTGGAGGGCGGAGATGTCGGCGCGCGTCTCCAGGACGTCGCCGGCCTGCATCGGCAGCAGCTTGCGGATCGCAGGCTTGCCGATGATCTTCTCCAGCGTCTCGACGAACTCGAGCAGCTTGACCGACCTGTTGTTGCCGATGTTGTAGACGCGGTACGGCGCATAGCTCGACGAATTTTCAGGCCGCTCCGCGTTCCACGCGGGATTCGGAGCTGCGGGCCGATCGAGGGTGCGGATCACGCCCTCGACGATGTCGTCGACATAGGTGAAGTCGCGCCACATGTCGCCATTATTGAAAATCTTGATCGGCTCATTCGCGAAGATCGCGCGCGTGAACAGATAGGCGGCCATGTCGGGCCGGCCCCACGGACCGTAGACGGTGAAGAAGCGCAAGCCCGTCACCGGCAGCTTGTGAACATGCGCAAAGGTGTGCGCCATCAGCTCGTTGGCCTTCTTGCTCGCGGCATACAGGCTGACCGGATGGTTCACCGATTGCTCGGTCGAATACGGCAGGGTGCGATTGGCACCATAGACCGAGCTCGACGAGGCGTAGACGAGATGCGCCAGGCCATGGCGCCGGCCGGCCTCCAGCACGGTGACAAAGCCGTCACAATTGGCACGGATGCTGGTGATGGGATCGTCGATCGAGGCGCGCACGCCCGGCTGCGCCGCAAGGTGGATAACCCGATCGGGCGCGACCTCATCGAATACGCGGATCACCGCGGCAAAATCGGCAAGGTCGATCTCGTGGAAGCTGAAGCCCGGAAGATGCTTGAGCTTTTCGAGGCGCGCGCGCTTCAGCGCCGGATCGTAATACGGTGTGAACGCATCGATACCAACGACCTGTTCGCCACGCGCCAACAGCCGTTCACAGACATGCATTCCGATAAAGCCGGCAGCGCCGGTCACGATCACTGGTCGCAAAGTTGTCATCTCGTTCATTCCGCGAATGCAATGCCAGACCAGGACATGAGAGGCAAGGTTTTGACGATGACGATATCATCGAGTCAGTCTTGATCATGTAAGCGCATCGAAATGTGTAGGAAACATGATGGCATCATGCATCCACGCATGCTATCCGGCTGCAAGGATGCTCGGACGATAGCGCTGCATGTGCTAGAGATCATATCAACCGTCCATTCCGCGCGGATGCCCAGTCTTGAGGCACCAACCGCGCAAGACACGCGCAAAGAAAAAGATCGACTTTGAAACTCTCCATCAACGGCAGGTTCCTGACACAATCGCTGACAGGCGTGCAACGCTATGCCGCCGAGATCGTCAAAGCGATGGACCGCCTGCTCACGAGCGGCAACGCTGCACAGCAACTCCTGGATGCGGAGTGGCAGATTCTGGTGCCCCCGGATGCCCAGACGCTCGCCGGCCTCGACCGCATCAAGGTGAAACAAGTCGGAACCTTGCGCGGGCACGCGTGGGACCAGGTCGATCTGGCGCGCGCGGCCGCCGGCACGCGCCTCGTCAGCCTCGCCAATTCGGGGCCGGTGCTCCACCGCGACCATCTCGTGGTGATTCACGATGCGCAAGTCTTCAAGCGGCCGGACTTCTTCAGCTGGAAATACCTCGCTCTGCATCGGTCGCTCGGACATTTGCTGGCGCGCACAGCAACCATTGCAACGGTTTCGACGTTTTCACGCAATGAACTTGCCGACGTGCTCTCGCTGGATCCAGGATCGATCCCGATCGTTCCAAACAGTGCGGAGCATTTCGCCTCGGTCGAGCCCGACTTCTCGATCATCGAGAGCCTGCGTCTCGAACCCTACCGCTTCTTCCTGTTTGTTGGCTCGATGACGAAGAACAAGAATGTCGACACCGCCATTCGTGCGGCCGAGCGGCTCGGCCGCACCGATGTTCCGCTGGTCGTGGTCGGAGGCGACAACAGCAAGGTCTTTGGCGGCGGCGTGACCGAGCAGAAGGCCGGAATCGTCATCGCCGGCCGCCTCAAGGACGAGCAAGTCGCCGCACTGTTCGCCCGCGCTGCTGCTTTCGTGTTTCCAAGTCTCTACGAGGGCTTCGGCATTCCGCCCCTGGAGGCGATGTACTTCGCCTGCCCGGTGATTGCGAGTTCCGCGGAAGCCGTTCGCGAGACCTGCGCCGACGCCGCCGTCTATTTCGATGCGCTCAACCCTGGCGAGCTATCCGCACGAATGCACGAAAGAATCGATCTCGGCAGGATTTCGCCGGCGGAACAAGCCAAGCAGCGGGAGCGGCTCGCGACCTATTCGTGGACCAAATCGGCCGCCGCCATGCTCGACGTGCTCGCCAAATCGGCTCCGCAGGCCACGTCCAGCGGAGCGGCGCGATGACGCGGCCCAAATATTGCTGCTTGGAGACGGTACACATGGTCTCTGCAAGACAAGGAAGGATCGACCGTTGTCCAGCGGCCTGAAGGTTCTGCATGTCGCCGAAACGGTGAGAGGCGGCATCGCAACCTATCTCAACGAGCTTCATCCGCATCAGAGCGCGAGCTTCGGACGCGGCAACGTCAGCTATGTCGTTCCGTCCGATCATCGCGACGATCTGGTCAACATCGAGGATGAGGCGGTCACCACCTTCCCGCGCGACGGTCGCAACGCGATCGGCCTGTTTGCCATGCTGTCCGCGACCATGCGCGCGGTCCGGCAGCAACGACCGGACATCATTCACCTGCATTCGTCGTTCGCCGGGCTCGTGGTGCGGCCGGTGCTGTGGCTGACCTACCGACGCTCGCGCATCGTCTATTGCCCGCACGGATGGGCCTTCGGCCGCGAGACGGGCCGTCTCAGCCGCGCGGTCACGGAGTTCACCGAGCTCCTGCTGTCGAAGCTGACCCATCGCATCGTCTGCATCTCGGAGAGCGAGCAGGTCGATGCCAGGCGGGTCGGAATCGCGGCAAACCGCCTCGTCCTCGTGCATAACGGGATTTCCAAGCAGCGCCCCGCGCTCGATACGCGCGCAGCATCATGGCGGTCGGAGAAGATCAAGGTCCTGTTCATCGGGCGCCTCGACCGCCAGAAGGGATATGATCTCCTGATCGAGGCGGCCCGCGTGCTCGGAGACACGCTGGATGTGCGCCTGATCGGCGCCTCGGTCGTCAGCAAATTCCGCAGAAGCGACCTGCCCTCCAACGTCTCGCTGCTGGGCTGGATGGACCGCAACCAGATCGAGGCCGAGCTGGATCAGGCAGACATGGTGGCGATTCCGTCGCGCTGGGAGGCATTCGGCCTTGTCGCCATCGAGGCGATGCGGGCGGCCAAGCCGATCATCGCATTCCGCATCGGCGCCCTGCCGGAAATCGTCGAAGACGGCGCCACAGGCGTGCTGTGCGACGAAGTCTCGCCCGAAAAGCTGGTTGAAGGATTCAAGCGCGCAACCAGGCTCGACCTATCTGCAGTCGGCCGGGCCGGATATGAGCGTTTCACCCGCCTCTACGACATCGAGCAGACCCATCGCAACCTGAGTGCGGTCTATGCCGACGTGCTGCAATTGAGCGAGAGCGAGGCCGGCGAGGCCAAGCTGCAGTCCGATTTCCCGAACAATCTGCGACCGTAGAGACCTGTCGATCAAGCCATCCGGCGGGCGTCGTCCTGCGCCAGATCGGCGTCGATGACGCGTTGATCGGAGAACGACCACGCGATCGCGAACATCACGGCCATCGCACAGATGAGAAAGCCGGCCGCGAACAGCCCGGTTTGCAACATTGTCTTCGCCTTCCCTTTTGTTTGCCCGACACCTAGCCGGAACGGGATTAGGAAGACCTTACGGACGCCAGCGTGACGCCAGCTTCCAAATCTAGGGGTTAATGGAGGCGGAATCCCGTGACGGAATTATCGATGCAAATCCTGACGGGCCACACCCAAGCCCACCGTGTGACCCGCGAAATACAACGCACGGACGCTCTGATTCGAATTCGACACCTGGAGTTTATCGCTGGAGTTTCTGACAGCGCCGCCTCGCGGAGATGTCGTCGGATGCGACGGTCGCGCTCGCGCGCTGCTCGCTGGATGAACCGAGGACCCAATCGTGACATCGATCTGACACTGGCATGTCTAATTTGCGAGTTGCTTAGAAAAGAGCACATCTCGCACAAGATTTGATCAGAAAAATGCTCGTGTACGCGTGTTCACAAGTTGCAATAAGGTCACAGCCATAAGTGCTTTACCATAATCACGAAGACGCAGCAGTGACTCAGTAGCTGGACAGTTGCTACGGTGATTCAGATTTTACGTGTGTACGAGGGAATGACATTGGCTAATACCGAGCAAGCTCACTCGAATTTCGGGATTAGCCGGATTCTGGCCGTTGCTGCGATCAGCATGTCTTTGGCTGGCTGTTCGGGCTTCATTCCGTTAGACGCTCCCGATGCCGTGTCCACGCAAACACATGCGGCGCTCGTCACCGAGCCGACCGCGCCGCTCGCCTATGCCCTGATGCCGGTCAATCCGGCAGTGCTGCAGGCGACCAACGGGTTTACGGACAGCAACGGACTCATCTTCTCGCGCCTCCCCGGCGGCAATTACCGCGACGTCACCATCGGCGTCGGCGACATCGTCACCGTGACCGTGTACGAAGCCCAGGCCGGCGGCCTGTTCATTCCGCGCGAAGCCGGCGTGAGGCCGGGCAACTTCGTCGACATCCCGCGCCAGCAGGTCGACCAGTCCGGCAACATCAACATCCCCTACGCCGGATCGATCAAGGTCTCGGGCCTGACGCCGCGCGCCGTCTCGAACATCATCCGCGAACGCCTCAAGGATCGCGCCATCGATCCGCAAGCGGTCGTGAGCGTCGCAGAACAGCGCGGCAACCAGATCAGCGTGCTCGGCGAAGTCAATTCGCCGCAACGCTTCCCGGTCGACCCGGGCGGCATTCGCCTGATGGGTGCGATCGCGCGCGCCGGCGGCCCGAAATATCCGTCCTACGAGAGCACGATCACGATCAAGCGCGAGGGACGCACCTACAACGAGACGATGTCCTCCGTCGTGCACCATCCGGACCAGGACGTGCTGCTCGCGCCGGGCGACGTCGTCTTCCTCACCCGCATTCCGAGGGTGTACATGGCGTTCGGCTCGACGCCGTCGCCGGGCTCGATCGGCGGCACCAACAACCGCCGCTTCACCTTCGAGAACGACAACATGTCGCTCGCCGAGGCGCTCGCGAAGGCCGGCGGTCTCGATGGTTCTCGCGCCGATTCCAAGTCGATCTACGTCTATCGTTTCGAGCCGAAGCCGCTGCTCCAGCAGATCGGTGTCGACGTGTCGCAGTTCCCGACCAAGACCATTCCGGCCGTCTACAAGTTCGACATGAGCAAGCCGGATGGCTGGTTCCAGGCTGACACGTTCAGGATGCGCGACCACGACGTGATCTCGGTCGCTGAATCGCCGTCGACCGAGTTCATCAAGCTCATGGCCCCGCTGGACGCAGCCTCAACGAACGCGTCGAACATCTCCAGCGTCGTGGTCAACTCCAAGTAACGCCACGCTCGAGACTCTCTCTTGCCCGGATCTCGCCACGCGCGAAGATCCGGGTGGGATGTCATGGCCCGCTTCTTGAATATCGTGTGACAATTTCGGCCTCATTCCGACGTGCGCGTTCACGTCGTTTTGGGTTCGAATGCGATTGCAGAGCCAGCTATTGCGTGGCAAGCGAGGTGCACCCCCCGTCTACGATCAACGCATGAGGCGATCGTTGAAGATACTTATCGTGAACACCCTCTATCCTCCCGACATCATGGGCGGAGCAGAGGTATCGGTATCGCTGCTCGCAGAAGCCTTCATGCGCAAGGGCCACCAGGTCGCCGTCGTCTGCCTGCAGGAAGCGGGCGACGTCTCGGTGGGAGATCGCAACGGCATCCGCACCTACCGGGTGCAGATCGACAATACATATTGGCCGTTTGGACAGACGCGGAAACCGCCACGGATCGACCGGCTGCGATGGCACTTGCGGGATACCTGGAACAGGCGCGCAGCCAAGCGCTTTGCCGCGATCCTCGACACCGAGAAGCCGGACGTCGTTCACACCAACAATCTGACCGGATTCTCCGTGTCGCTGTGGGCAGAGGCCAAGCGTCGCAATATCCGTGTCGTCCATACGCTGCGCGACTATTCGCTCATCTGCAAACGGTCGACGCTGTTCAGCAAGGGCGATACGTGCAAGGAGCGCTGCCTGGCATGCAAGACGATGACCGTGCCGTATCTCTATGCCTCGCGCATGGTCGATGCGGTGGTCTCCAACAGCCAGTACGTGCTGGACCGGCACCTGAAACCCGGCTTCTTCCCCGGCGTACCTCACAAGGTGATCTACAACATCGCGGACGCCAGCGCGGGACTTGCCCCGCCGTCTCCGGACGCCGACCTGGCTTTCGGCTTCATCGGCCGGATTGAGCCCGAAAAAGGCATCGATGTCGTCCTGAAAGCAGTCTCTCTGCTCCCCGATTCGGGCTGGCAACTCAAAATCGCCGGAAAGGGCCTTGAAGCTTACGTGAGAGAGCTGAAGGGACGGTATGATAATCCGAGGATCAAATGGCTGGGCTTCGTGAAGTCCGCGGAATTTTACTCCGCCGTGGATGTTTGCCTAATTAGCTCGGTTTGGCCTGAGCCATTGCCGCGGACACTGATAGAAAGCATCAATGCCGGACGCGCGACCATTTGCTCAACCGCCGGCGGAATACCAGAAATCTCTCATTTCTCGACGACACTCGGCTCGTACGAGCCAAGTGACCACCACAAACTGGCCGAACTGATGAAGCAGGCAATCAGTGAGGCGGCAAAATGGAAGCAGACTTTCCCGCCTCGGCCTGACTTTGCAGCCAGCTTCACACCGGAAGCTGTCACCGGACAATATCTCGACGTTTATTTGGAAGGCACTTCGAACACCGATGGAGAAAGATGAGAAGAACTCTCGGGGTTCGTTCACAAATGTATATTGGATGAGATCCTTCCCATGAGGATATTGATCACATCGTCACTGTACCCGACACCGGGCGCACCGAAGGTGGTCGGCGGGGCCGAGATATTCGTGCGCCGCATTGCCGAAGGCCTTTTGAAGAGTGGCGATGAAGTCGAAGTCGTTCGCGCCGCCTCGCTGCCTGAGCAGGCGATGGAGACGAGCAACGGCATCGACGTATATTCGGCGCCGGTCCACAACATCTACCGGCCCTTCACCGGACAGCGCAGCGCGCCTGCGCGCGGATTGTGGCACGCGACGGAGGACTGGCGTCAAAACGCTGAACTTGTGGCCAGCAGGATCAAGGCATTCAAGCCCGACGTGCTGCATTCGAACAACCTCTCGGGCCTCACCACGGCGGTATGGAAGACGGCGGCCGAGCTCAATGTGCCGGTGCTCCACACGTTGCACGACTACTACCTGACCTGCCCGCGGTGCTCGCGCTTCTCGAAGGGGAAGGCCTGCGAGCATACCTGCATGAGCTGCAGGCTGCTGACCATCAATCGCCGAAGCGCAACCCGATATCTGCGCGGCGTCGTCGGCGTGAGCCAGCGCATCCTCGACATCCATCTGGAGACGGGCCTGTTCGCCGATACGCAGCTGCGCAAGGTCATCCCCCATGCATCGACGATGCCGGTCTCCGCGCCTTCGAAGTATTCCGCGGGTCCCGTCCTGACCCTCGGATTCATCGGCCGACTGACCGAAGAAAAAGGCATCTACAATCTCATCAAGGCGTTCGCCTATCTTCCCCATGACAAGGTGCGCCTCGTCATCGCGGGCGTCGCGGAGGCGGAGATACAACACGAGATCCGGGCCATGGCGCCGAAGGCGAGGATCGAGTTTCTCGGCTTCGTCGAGCCCGAGACATTCTACCGTCAGATCGACGTCGTCGTGATTCCGCCGATCTGGGAGGAGCCGGGCCCGCTCGTCGTTGCTGACGCGCAAGCCGCACGAAAGCCTTTCCTCGGAACGCAATTCGGCGGAATTCCCGAGGCCGTGAAGCGCGGCGCCGTCGGCTGGCTGACCGCGCCCGATCCGAAGTCGCTCGCGGACAGCATTCTGCGCATCATGTCGAATCCCGCGGAGCTGGCGGCGATGGTCGACAAGCTCAACGAAAAGAACAACCATCGGACATTCACCGACGTCATCGCCGAATATCGCGACGCCTTCGAGCTCCTGAGCCGGCACAAGCAATAGCCCTGGGATGACCGGTTTGCGCAACGAGCCCATTCCGTCCTGCGCCTCAGCCCGCGGCCTGAACCTCCCATGACCCGTCTGTTCGCGCTTGTCGGCGTCGTCTACCAGAGTGCGGCGGCGATCATCCTCATCTTTGTGCTCGGCCGCATCCTCTCGCCGCTCGCTTACGCCAATTTCTCCCTCACGCTCGCCTCCAGTCAGCTGCTCAGCGTGCTGATGTTCGAATGGCTGCAACTGGCCGGCGTGCGCTTTCTGGCCGCCGCCATGCCGGACGACGCGGCGCGACTGAGAACGTCCCTGTTCGGCGCCGCGCTCGCCAGCGCACTCGCGCTTCTGGTGATCGGGGGCCTCGCCGTGTCGATCGCGCCCCCGATCGCCACGAGCGTAGGTCTGGTCGGCCTTGCACTGGCCGTAGCGCAGGGCGCGACCGATCTCCACTTCATGGTTGTCCGCGTCTCGCACCGGCTTGGCGCAGCCGCGTTTCTGCTCATTCTGCGAGCCACGCTGATGGTGGGCGGCGCGACGGCCGCAGCGTGGCTGTACGGCACGGCGCAGGCGGCGCTGCTCGGCATGCTGGGCGCGCAAATCGCCAGCCTGATCGCCGGGCAGTTGCTGCATCCTCACAAACTTCAGAAGGTAACGCGCCCGACCCTGCTGGAGGATTGGAGCGGCTTCGCCGGCTACGGGATGCTTGCCGCCGGCGCCTCGGTGCTCCACCTTTCGGTCCCGGTCTCGATCCGCTTCGTCGTCGTTTCAGCGCTGGGCGCAAGCGCTCCCGCGGTCACCGCGGGCTTCTCGATGGCGATCGATCTGCTGCAGCGGCCGTTTGCAGTGCTGGTCGCGGCCATCCACACCGTCAACTATCCCGAAGTCGTCCATCAATATGAGCGCGGCAGTGCCGACGACTCCCGCGCGGCCGTCGCCCATCTGCTCGATTTCATCATATGCGCCACGTTGGTGATGCTCGGCGGCCTGATCGGCTTTCTGCCGGACGCGGGACAATTATTCGTTCCGGCGCCCATTCTGGCGAGCTTTCTCCAGACCTCGGTGGCCGCGGCCGGCTTCTATTTCATGCACTGCCATCTGCAATCCACGCTCGCGATTACGCCCCATCTGACGAAGTCCGCCACGCGTCTCGTCGTCGTCGCCCTCTGCCAATTGCTGCTCGTCCTCGCAATAGCCGCGCCGACGCAGGCGATCACGGGAGCGCCGACCTATGTCCTGGTCGGTGCGATCATCGCAACCGGGATCGTCATCGTGCTCGCGGCTGGACCCATGATGCGGTTCGGCGCAACCCCGCGATGGGGGCTCGTCGCAGCATCCGTCGCGGGCGCCACGCTCATCGGCGCATTTTCGGCGGTGCCCTCGGCGTCCGCGCTTGGGCTGGTTGCGAAGATTGTGGCCGCAACCGCCATCGTCGCGCTCCTCGCGTGGAAAGGGCGCTTCCTCGAGCCCGCCGGCGCATCCCGATCGGATGTGTAACGACAGCGTGACGCCGCGATGCTCGCCAGAATGAAAAATGGCCTGCCCAACAACTTGGCAATGCCTGCTGCCCGATTGCTTGTCTTGCCAGTTGTGCATGTGCGAGATAAACGCGCGGGTGCAGGGCTGGGCCGCATGGAACCTGAGTGGGCGTCATCCCGTGGCGCCCGGAGATCGACGTAATGCTGAAAAACCTGCTGTCGATGTCCGGCATGAACGTTCTCAAATCCGGCCTGCAGTTCGCGATGACCGTCATGATGACGTATTTCGCGGCACCGGCCGAATTCGGTCTCGTCACCTTTTCACTGCCGTTCGTCGGATTCATCGCGCTGTTGACCGATCTGGGCATGTCGAGCGCCATGGTGCAGCGGCAAACGCTCGATCGCGACGACGCGGGCGCCGCGATCACGCTGATCTGCGCCATCGGCCTGCTCTGCGCCGTGATCCTGGCGATCATCTCCGCGCCTCTCGCCGCAGGTCTCGAGATGGAGGGGTTGGGAAGCGTGCTCGCCACGCTGTCGATTTCGGTGGTGCTCTCCATTGCCGCCCTCGGCCCGCGCGCCGTGCTGGAACGGCACCTGCGCTACCAGGTCGTGGCCAGCGTCGAGATCGTCGCCGTCATCGTTTCGGTGCTCACATGCGTTCTCGGCGCTTTCCTGGGGTGGGGCGTCTGGGCGCTGGTTGCCTATTACGTGGTGGTCCAGATCGTTCGCGCCGCGGCCTTCGCCATCATCGCGCGCAAGGATGTGCAGCTCAACTTTCAATGGGGCCGCGTGCGTTCGATCCTGACCTTCGGCGGTTGGGTGCTGGCGAGCAATCTGCTCAACTTTGCCGGTCGCGCGGTTGGCAACGTCCTGATCGGCGGCGCGGTGGGCGCGGCCGCCGTCGGTCTGTACGGTCTGGCTTACCAGATCATGATCCTGCCGCTGATGGTGATCACCTGGCCCGGCAGCGGCGTGCTCATGGCGACGCTCAGCCGTCAAGCCGCCAAAGGATCGCTGCAGGAGCGCAACGAGATCATTTGCGGCGTGCTATCGCTGACGGCGGCCGTAGTCTTTCCCGGCATGCTCTATCTCACGTTCGGCGCCGACTATCTTTTCACCGCGTTCTTTCCGGCCAAATGGACCGGCATCATTCCGCTGGTCGGGCTGATGTCGATAGCCGGCGCCGCGCAGTCGATCACCGCCTATAGCGGCGCCATGCTGCTGTCGCGGGGCAAGGCTCAGCTGCAATTCTGGGTTTCGACCGCGAACAGCATCTCGACCATCGTGGCGTTCGTCATCGGCCTGAGATTCGGGCTGATCGGGATCATCAAGATCTATCTTGCGGTGACGCTCATCGTGTCCGTCGCCACGATGCTGATCACCTCCTGGGAGACCAGGCTGCCGGTATTCGATCTGGTCAAGGCGCTTGCGCCCGCAACCGTCGCCACGCTGCTCGGCCTCGTTGCCGCAAATCGCGTCATGGAGATGGCCGCCACGCCGAAGTCAGCCTGGCTGCTCGGCACGACCGCATACGTCCTGACGATCGCGATCAGCTACCTGCTGTTTCATCGGCAACTGGCACGGAGCCTGCTCGGCCTGCGGGATCTCGAACTGAACAAGGAGCGCGTCGCTGCGACCTAGCCATCCCGCCGCGAGAGATTGATGAGATGACATCGAAAGGACCCATGAATATCCTGATCATGACGGCGACCATCACGCCGAAAGCCGACGTGCGAAGCCTCGGCCGGAAGGATCCCGCCCTCCGCCGCAAGGACTATGAAGACGCGCTCTGGTTCTACGGCCGGCTGGTCGGCCAGTGCATCGACCAGATCGTCTTCGTCGAGAACTCGGAATCCGACTTGTCCAGTCTCGAGGCCATCGCCAAGCAGTTGAACATCGTCGACAAGATCGAGTTCATTTCCTTTCCCGGGCTCGACTATCCCCAGATGTACGGCCGCGGCTACGGCGAGCTGTTCCTGCTCGACTACGCGATGGCGAACTCGCGCTTCATCAGGGAATGCGACGCCGACACGCCGATCTGGAAGATGACCGGCCGCTATATCGTCCTGAATCTGGCCAAGCTGATCCAGAAAACCCCGAAGGGGTTCGCCTTCTACGTCAACATGCGGAACTACCCCAAAAGGGTGGTCGACATGTACATGATGGCGTGGACCAAGGCCGGCTATCGCCAATACCTGCAGGGCAAGTGCAAGCTCTACGAGGAGACCTCCGCCGCCGCGTTCCCCGAAAAGGCGCTGCGCGATGATTTCGAGGCCGCGCCGAAGACGTCAAAATTCCTTCCACGGTTCCGGACGGTGCCGCTCGTGAGCGGCATCCGCGGCCTCGACAACAAGGGATATGCAACCGACAACATCTGGAAGTTCTATATCCGGGTCGCCCTGGACACCGTCTGTCCATGGCTCTGGATCTAGACCCGATGTGCCCCTAGACGCGGCATGTGCCGCGTCTACATTCCGCGCTTGTTGAGTTCTTCAGCCTCGTGCGGCGCGAGCTCCTTTCCCGCAAAACGTGACACCATGTAGAGCGGGATCTTCGGCGTCTTGAGGTCATACATCAGGCCGAAGCGGTTTTCCGGCGGGGCCTTCTTCGGCTCGTCGAACAGCTCGTAGATCAGCACGCTCTCGACGTCGGCATCGACCTGATTGGCGATGAAGCTCAACGTGGCGTGCAGGCTCTTGAAGCACGTTTCGGTGAGAGGCTTGCCGGCTTCGTTCTCGTAGGCCGGCTTGTAGATCTCCGCGCAATTGACCTCGTTGAAGACCACCGGCTTGCCATAGGTCGCGAGCTTCTTGAACAGATTGTAGGGCTGCCTGCTGCCGCCCCACGCGCGGTTCGGATTCTGATTCAGGACTTCATAATAGTGATAGGAGATGACATCGAATCCAACGCCCTTCGACGCCATGAAGTCGAGGAAGCCGAACATCGTCGACGTGGTGTTGAGCACCCGTCGCAAATGCGTCCCGTGCTCGCGATTGATCTTGTCGATCGCATCCGACATGCCCTTGAGGACCGCGACCCAGTCGTTCATGACCGGCATGTCGAATTCCTCGGCGGTCCAGCCGTGGCCGTAGAGCTTCTTGCCGCTGGAATCCAGCGCCAGAAGGTTGATCTCGTTACCCATCTCCCAATCGTTGATCTGGTCCTTGAAATTGATCACGAAGGTGTAAGTTCTCGAATAGGCCTGCTGATACAGCGCATTCCAGTCGCCGGCCGGATACTTGCCTCCGTCGGTGCGATCGCCCCAGGCAAACGGAGTAGCCAGGATCGGCTTGAGGGTGATGCCATAGGTCTTGGCCAGCGCCAGCATGTCCCGGTACATCTGGACCTCGTAGGGATCGGTATCCCGCGCGAGATTTGCAGCGACGCGGTATTGCGTGAGCCCGCGGGCTCGCATGACCTCAAAGACCGCCTTCAGATCGACGCGCCGTGCGTCGGGACCATCGACCCCCCAGGTGAGCGGACCCGCGCTGGCTTTCTCGATGGATGCCACCAGACCAAGCGTCAGCAGCACCACGGCCAGAAACATTCTCTTCACTGCCACGAACATCGCGCCTCCATGCGCCCGAGAAACTGCATGCATCCGATTCCGATCCACCATCACCTGCATCTGCGCGACCGACCTTCACAATATGATCACAATAGGGTCTCACCGGCAAAGCGCGGCCGCTGTCGGAGCAAACATACGTTTGCACGCTTTTGTGGCGAAAATTGCCGGAGGAATTGCCGTTCCAATTCGACTGAGTATCTATAATGTCGCCCGAATGGAACGACTTAACGCCAAGCGAGAGTAAATTGTCGAACGCTCCCCTCGAATCGAAGCCACCGATCGTCCTCAATCGCTCGACCGAAGCGGGGCGCTCGGTCGCATGTGTCATCGTGACATACGGACGACGCGAGCAGCTGGTGCGGCGGACCGTTGCCGCCGTTCAGGCCAGCCCCGCGGTCAAACGCGTGATCGTGGTCGACAATGGATGCAACCGGCCGGTGATGGTTGACGATTTCGCAACCATGCCTCCCGTCGACGTTGTCAGGCTCGATTCAAATCTGGGATCGGCCGGCGGCTTTCACGCCGGCATCACCGCGGCCCAGCGGCTCGAGGACGACGATTTGGGGTTCGTCCTCATTCTGGACGACGATAATGTCGGCGAGGACGGCTTCCTGGATCGCTTGCTCGCGCTGCATACGGCGCTCGGCGCGACGGACGATATCGGGCTGTGCGCATTGCGCAGGCATCGGGGCATCTATCCGACCCTGCTCGCCGATCAGAACGCCGTGGCCATCCGCGCCAACTCGTTCCTGAACTTTCATCTCGCCTCGCTTCCGTCGAAACTATGGCGGCGGTTTGCGCGGTCCGCGCGGCGGAATCCGGACAATTACGGGGAGTTTCACCTGCGCCGGATCGAGACCGCGCCCTATGGCGGGCTCCTGCTGCCGATCGGCGCAGTCCGGAAGGTTTCACCTCCGAACAAGGAGTTCGTTCTCTATAGTGACGACCACGACTACTCGCTGCGCCTGATGGACGCAGGCATCGCCATCTATCTGACGGATGTCGGTTGCATCAACGACGCGGAAGAATCCTGGGACAAGAAGCCGAGCGCCAGCGCGCGCAGCGCGCTCGTCAGCCCCGACGCACCGGCGTGGCGGCTCTATTATGCCTGCAGGAACCGGATCTTGATTGAGAAACGGTATACAACCTCTACGTTTATCTATCGAATCAATCGAACGAGCTACGTTGGCCTGCTCGCGATCGAGGCAATCCTGGCTTACCGCAGCCTCAATGGTGCCAGAAAGGCGCTTCGTCCGCTGCTCGAAGCCATCGCCGACGGCGACGCACAGCGACTTGGGTGGCGAACCGAGTATCAATTGCCGGGCGCATCACCATCGAGCACTGCGTCTGCGCATTAGTGCGCGACGAATCATTTTCGATTGCGCAAACGATTCACGCGGCTGTCATGGAACATTCCGTAGAACGACGGGCCAATTGTGAATCGTAATTAGGCAATCGCGTCCAGTTCCTGCGAGGAACAAGCAGTGTCGCGCAATGTGCTGAAAATACTTGCAGTTCGTTCCGCGAAAAGCCGCGGATACCTACATCTTTAGCCTTCTTTCTAACGTCACTGACAAACTCTGCCGCTACGCATGGAGCAACACAGCGGGCATCACCAGAGTAAGTCATGGCGACCATCACCAGCAGCGATCAAACTGTTCTCTCGGCAAGCGCGTTCACAAGTTCAATCGGCGTCAACACGCACGTGTCATATGCGTGGGGCAGCTACAACAATCTGGCTCTCGTCGAAGCCGATCTCAAATATCTCGGCGTCACCACGCTTCGTGACGGTTTGACGAACATCCCGGCGGCGCAGCCGGTGCTCGACGGCCTGGCGAACGACGGATACAAGTTCGACCTCGGCGTCTCGTCGTCGATCCCCGCAACGGGTTCCGCGGGCCTGCAGCAATACATCGCCGCGCTCGATGCGTTCGAGGCGGCACACCCGGGCAGCATCATCGCGCTCGAAGGCCTGAACGAGGTCAACCTCCAGGCGTTCAGCTACAACGGCAGTTCGACGATCGAAGCGGCCGCGCAATTCCAGCAGGCGCTCTACACCGCGATCAAGGCCGATGCGAACCTTTCCAAGCTTCCGGTCTACAATCTGACCCTCGCCTACGACGATCCCAACGATTTCGCCAAGCTCGGAAATCTCGGCGCGTCCTCGGACTACGCCAACACCCACGCCTATGTCAGCACCGGCACCACACCGGGCGCCGCGCTGGCGTCTGCGCTGAACCTCGCAACCTCGGTGTCTCCCGGCGATCCTACGGTGATCACCGAAACCGGCTACACCACGCTGAGCACCACGCCGTATCTCGGCGTGAACGAGTCGGTGCAAGCCAAGTCGATCCTCAACACCTTGATGGACGCCTTCAAGGACGGTGTCGGCACGACTTATCTCTACGAGCTGCTCGACCGCAATTCGTCGAGCAGCGATACCAATGCGCAGAGCCATTTCGGACTGTTCTACGACGACGGCACGCCCAAGCTGGCGGCCACCGCCGTCCACAATCTGACGACGATTCTCAACGATGACGGAACCGGCAGCGGCCAGCCGACGAGCCCGCTGAGCTACACGCTGAGCAACATGCCGGACTCCGGCAACAGCATGGTGCTCGGCAAGAGCAACGGCGCCTACGATCTGGTCGTCTGGGCCGAGCCCAAGGTTTGGGATCCGAAGACCAACACCGAGATCAGCAATCCGAGCCAGACCGTCACGGTAGAGCTCGACGGCGTGCATCAGTCCATCAAGGTCTATGACCCGACCAGTGGAACCGACCCGATCGAGACCTTCACCAATGTCAGCTCGTTCACGATTCCCGTGAGCGATCACCCCATCATCATCGAGATCGACGGCGTGGCCCGCGCCCCCTCGAATCCGGCCCAGGCCACCGACGTGACCGGCACGGCCGCCACGATCGTCGCGGAGCTCGCCGATCTCTCTGCATCCCCCACCCTGCATTCGATCACGCTGACCGACACCCACGTGCTCGCCGTCGCGTCGGTGTCGACGATGAATTACATCATCTCGCACTACGGCAACGCGCTCGCGGCGATCCAGGGCGGCTACTCCTTCTCCGTCACAACCTCGACGTCGAGCTGGAGCGAGACGAAGTTCTTCAATTCATCCGGCACACAGACGGGAACGCAGACGTCGAACTTCAGTAACGGCGTCATCACCAGCAAATCGCTCGTCAACGTCGACGGGAGCAGCGACACGCTTCTTTACGCGGCTGGCGTGAAGACGCAGGAAACCATCGTCAGCACGGGCGGTGCGAAGCAGATCATCAACTACAATTCGGACGGCAGTATCTCGAGCGAGACTGTCTACGGCTCGGACAAATCCACGACCACGACGGTTTACGCCAACGGTTTGAAGTCCAAGGTCTATGTGACCAATGCCGACGGCACACATACCAACACGTTCTACGGCATCACCGGGCAGGCATACGTCACTCAGATCCAGACCACTAAGGCTGATGGAACGATGACTTCCATCACCCAACTGCACGCCGACGGCACGACGCAGTACACCAAGGTGCTCAACGCCGACGGCAGCACCACCACGGGCCTGTACAATACCGCCGGCCAGAAGACGTCGGAAGTGCGCAACTATACCGACGGATCGAGCCTGACCACGAACTACAACACATCTGGCGTCGTAACCCAGACCATCGCCAAGGCCGCCGACGGCGGCGCGACCACGACCAATTACAGTGCGAGCGTTCTGACCTCGATCTACATCACCGGCGCTGACGGCACCAAGGAAACCAAGCTTTTTACAGCCGGCGTGATCGCCAGCGACCTCATCCAGAAGACCGACGGATCGTCGTCGATGACGGTGTATGCCAACGGCGTCAAATCCAAGGTGTACGTCACCAACGCCGACGGCACCCACACCAACACTTTCTACAATATCACCGGCCAAGCCTACACGACGCAGATCCAGACGACCAAGGCCGATGGAACGGTGGTCACCATCACCCAACTGCACGCCGACGGCACGACGCAGTACACCAAGATCACCAATGCGGACGGCGGCACGACCACCGGCTTCTACAATACGGCCGGGCAGAAAATCACAACCGTCCAGAATTATAAGGACGGGTCCAGCCTGACCACGACCTACAACACATCAGGGGTCGCGACGCAGACGGTCTCCAAGGCGGTCAACGGCGACGCCACGACAACGAATCTCAGCGCGGGCGTTCCGACGTCGGTCTACATCATCAACGCCGACGGCAGCAAGGAAACCAAGCTGTACGCAGCCGGCGTGATCACCAGCGATCTCGTCCAGAAGACCGACGGATCGTCGTCGATGACGGTCTATGTCAGCGGCGTGAAATCGAAGGTGTATGTCACCAACGCCGACGGCACCCACACCAACACCTTCTACAACATCACCGGCCAGCCCTATACGACCCAGATCCAGACCACCAAGGCCGACGGAACGATCACGGCCTTCACCAATCTGCATGCCGACGGCACGACCCAGTACACCAAGATCACCAATTTGGATGGCAGCACCACCACCGGCCTCTACAACACCGCCGGCCAGAAGATCACGGAGGTGCGCAACTACACCGACGGATCTAGCCTCACGACGACCTACAACACGTCGGGGGTCGCGACGCAGACCGTGGCCAAGGCCACCAACGGCACCGTCACGACCACCAATCTCAGCGCAGGTGTACAGACCTCGATCTACATCACCAACGCTGACGGCAGCAAAGAAACCAAGCTGTTCACAGCCGGCGTGATCGCCAGCGATCTCGTCCAGAAGACCGACGGGTCGTCGACCATGACGGTGTTCACCAGCGGCGTGAAATCGAAGGTGTACGTTACCAACGCCGACGGCACCCACACCAACACTTTCTACAACATTACCGGCCAGGCCTATACGACCGAGATCCAGACGACCAAGGCCGACGGCACCGTCACGGCGATCACCGACCTCCACGCGGATGGCAGCTTGCAGTACAGCAAGGTTGTCAACGCCGACGGCAGCACCACCACCGACCAGTACGACAGCACCGGGCACAAGACGACCGAGGTCGTCAACTACGCCGATGGATCGACACTGACCTCCATCTACAATACGGCAGGTGTGGTCACGCAGACGGTCGCGAAGGCCGGCGGGAACACCACGACGACCAACTACAGCGGCGACGTGAAAGCATCTGTCTACATCGTCAACGCAGATGGCTCGAAGGAGTCTGATCTCTATACGTCTGGTCACCTGACCAGCACGCTGGTCCAAAAGACCGACGGATCGTCGTTGACCACGGTCTACACCAATGACGTCAAGACAGCGACGTATGAAACGCATGCCGATGGCACTCACACCAACACCGCCTACAACGTCACCGGCAAGGCCTACACGACCGAAATCCAGCAGACCAAGGCGGACGGCACCATCACCTCGATCACCGATCTGCACGCCGACGGCACCCTACAATACAGCAAGGTCGTCAACTCGGACGGCAGCATCACGACGGATCTGTACGACTCGACCGGTCACAAGACGACCGAAGTGCAGAACTACACCGACGGTTCGACCCTGTCGTCGACCTACGATACGACCGGCAGCGTGACCCAAACGGTGGCAAAGGCCAACGGCAACACCACGACGACCAACTTCAGCAGCGGCGTCAAGACGTCGGTCTACATCACCAATGCCGACGGCTCGAAGGACACCCAAACCTATTCGAGCGGCAAGATCGCCAGCGACTACGTCCAGAACACCGACGGCTCGAATGCGACGACCGTTTACACGGACGGCGTCAAGGCGAAGATGTACGTCAACAATGCCGACGGCTCGCACGACAATTTCTACTTCAACGCAACCAACACGGAGCACGACTCCTACAACACGGCCGGCAACCTGGCTTATGTCGACATCCTGAACTCGGACGGCACGCACAATTCGTCGGCCAAGGTCGCCGGCATCACGCTGACCGGCGGCACCGGAAACGACACCTTCGCGGTGGCCGGCGCCGGATCGACCACGATCTCGTTCAGCGGTGGCAGCGACACGGTGAACGGCTTCCACGCCGGATCGGCCACGGGCCACGACACGGTCGCCATCGCCAAGCTGATGGCCACCGACTACAGCCAGCTCCAGCTCAGCCAGTCCGGTGCCGACACCCTGATCCACGTCACGGCGAACGACACCATCCTGCTGAAGAACGTCGTTGCCGCGAACGTGACCAGCAGCGACTTCATGTTCGTCTGATCGAGCCGGGATTGCGTGCGGCGAACGCCGCCTAGCCGCACGCAACCTGGAATCGACGGCACGCCCGCATTCAGCCGCCTTATCGCTGCGGCATTGCCTCATCCATCATCATCGCGCCAAAAAATCAGGATTTGACCGATCACTGATGCGATCGGTAAAATCGAGCACCAGCGCGGCATTGAGGCGACATTGACGGATATCGAGGGTGCGCGGTCCCCCAAGGGCGGGATCGTACCGGGAATTCAATACCTGCGCGGTTTTGCAGCCATTCTGGTGGTGATCTGGCACGTCAACTGGCTGGTCAGCCTGCCGCCGTCTTACGGTGAGAGCCCGTTTGCGCTTGCCGAAACCGGCCTGTTCGGTGTCGCAATCTTCTTCGTCATCAGCGGCTTTATCATCACGATTGTTTCATTCGGCCCGATCCGCAGCACGCGCGCCGAATTCTTCGGCCGGCGCTTCCTGCGCATCATTCCCTTCATGTGGGTATGCGTGATCGGATACAACCTGCTGTCGATGGCCGGCTCGGCGAAGATCGATCTTCTCCCGGGCCTGCGCGCCATGGCGCTCTGGCCGATCGGAGAGCTGCGGCCCCACGTGGTCTGGACGCTCAGGCACGAGTTCATTTTCTACATCCTGTTTGCAATCACGATGTTGCGGCCCCGCCCTCTTTCCTATGTGCTGGCCGCCTGGTTCCTTGCGCCGCTGGCGTGGTACACGGCGTCTCACTGGCTCGCGTGGCCGGAACTGCTGCAGCCCGAAGGTTCAGGCCTCGCGCTCGCCACCGTGGTCGGTTACGGCAACATCATGATGCCCAACCTTCAGTTCGGCATGGGATTTGCGCTGGGTCTGCTGTGGCTGAAGGGGCATCCCATCGTGCAGCGCCGCTATCCTGCAGCATTCCTGCTCACACTCGCTGCGACGGTCCTGGCAACGGCCCTTGTCGGGGCGACACTGTCGGAAGACAACGGGCTCCGCGCCCTCTGGTGGACGCTGTTCGCGACCGTCGTCGTCTGGCTGGGCATCGTCTCGACCGAGAAGCCGGGACTGCTGCATTCCCTCGGCATGCTGCTCGGCGACGCCTCCTATTCGATCTACCTCACTCACGCGGCGACCGCAGTCGTGCTGATTCAGATTTCCGCGCGGCTCCACAATCCGTTGCCGACCGCGCTGTTCGTCATCGCAGCGGTGGTCGCGTCGATCCTCGCCGGGATCCTGATCCATTGGTATGTCGAGCAACCGCTCATTGCCTATTGCCGCCGGCTCGGACGCCGCCGTTCCATTGTCGCATAGCGGCCATCGGTTGGGCGAACGCCGCAATTCGATGCTATGCCAAGCCGGCCGCACGGCCATGAATTGGCTTCAACTCCGCGGCATCCGCAGGTGCCGCCAAAACAGGCGTATGAAAGGCTGACGAGAATGTCGCAACCGGATCGAGACGCAGAGCTCGCAACCGTTTCGTTGCCGGGCGCCCTCGGCCGTGAGCGCCCTTCCGCTCCGACGCGGCTCTGGCGGCTGCCCGACACCATCCAGTCGGGCCTGGCGCGCCACGAAACAGCGGAAAGCATTCTGGCCAAGAACAAGGGTCTCGGACCCGGCTTCAACATGATGCGGCACCTGCTGTCGCTGGTCATTCTGTCGCATCATTGCCGTGTCGCGGTTGCCGGCCTGTTCGCCGGCGCCGCCTTCGTCAAGAAGCTCGATGAACCGGGAATGGCCGTCTATGTCCTCAAGGACCCCGGCGCCGCCGCCATCGACAAGATGGGCGGACTGACCGCGCTGTCCTTCAGCCACCTCCATGCATCCGAAATCATCCAGGAGCTGCTCCGGCCCGGGCTGATCGCGCTCGTCGGGATGTTCTTTGCGCTCAGCGGCTTCCTGGTCACCGGCAGCGCCATCAAGAATCCGGATCTCAAGACCTTCTTCATCAACCGCGTGCTGCGGATCGTCCCGGCGCTCAGCGTCGAGGTGACGCTGTGCGCGCTCGTGGTCGGACCGCTGCTGACGCAATTGCCGCTGTCGCAATATTTGTCCGAGTACCAGTTCTACCGCTACTTCGGCAACATCGTCGGTCACGTCACTTTCGAGCTGCCGGGCCTGTTCCTGCACAATCCCTGGCCGGAGATGGTCAATGCCAATCTCTGGACCCTGCCCTGGGAGCTCTGGTGCTACGTGTTCGCCTTCGCGCTGCTGCTTGCGCGCATGATCTCGGACGAGCCGCGAAAGATCCGCTGGATCACGTTGCTTGTGGGCGTAGCGCTCCTCATCGAACTGGTCGCCTATTTTATCGATCCCGCGACCTTCAACGTCCGGTCCGATTCGACGAGGCTGGCAGGCTGGTACCTTGTCTTCATGTTCTTCTTCGGCATGCTGTTCCGCCTGCACGCGAAATACGTGCCGATCCACTGGGCGATCTTTGCCGCCTCGGCGCTCTGCTACGCCGCGATCATGTGGCTCAACGTCCTGCTGCCGCTGGCCGGGATCTTCCTGACCTATTGCACGGTCTACATCGGCATGCAGAGTTTCAAGGCATTCGATCGCCTGTTCATCCAGGATCTCTCCTACGGCATCTATCTCTACGGCTTCCCGATCACACAGGCGACGATCGACATCTTCCAGCGCGTGCTGGGGCCTGATCACCGCCTCTCGCTTGCGATCATCCTGCCGATCGTCATCGTGCTGACGCTCGGCTTTGCGGCCTTCTCCTGGAACGTCATTGAAAAACCGGCGCTGCGGCTGCGCCGGTTCTATCAGAGGCCGGCCTGACGCGATCAGGCCGCCGGGCTCTGCGCCATTTTCCGCGCGAGAATGTGCCGGAGCGCCCCATCGATGAATCGACGCAGGCGCACCTCGATGATCTCGTAGCTGAGCGCGCTTGCGATCAAGGCCAGCGCCAGCCCAAAGATCACGAACCCGCTCCATAGCAGCCAGCGATCGACGCCGCGGTCGACCAGCTTCAACCCGACGACCTGCAACGGGAACAGCACGAAGGGATGAACGAGATAGAGGCTGTAACTGATCTTGCCGATGTATTGCAGCGGCGCCGAGCTCAACAGACCCGCCAATCCGGATCCCGGCGCCAGCACCATTCCGAACAGCAGAAAGCCCGGAATCAGCGCGGCAAAAGGATGCAAGACGTCGAGTGCGGCATACATGGCAGCAAAAGAGGCGAGCCCCGCAACGACGCCTACGCCCCCCGCAATCCGAAAGCGCAAGTTACTAGCGCTGAAAAGCATACCGACCACGAAGAACGCAGTAATCGGCCAATAGAGCATGCAGAGGAATCCGAGAAGAATCAGTGGCGCCGCAAGCCACCAACTCTTCAGCCGTACGACGGCACCGAAGCACAATGCGAACAGGATATAGAACGCCCATTCGTAGGTCAGCGTCCAAGCGTTCTGTTGGGCGATAGGAAGCCCGAGCGCGTCCTGGACGAAGAACAGATTGGCGAAGAACACCTGAAGATAGGTCGGCAGATCGATCCCCCGGAAGAACTTGTATCCGACGATCGGGCCAGCCACGAACAACGCAAGGTGCAGCAGCACAAAGACCGGCATGATGCGCAGAACGCGATCATACATGAACTTTCCGATTGATCCGTGCCGCACCAGGCTCGCGGGGATCAGAAAGCCGCTGATCATGAAGAACAGCTCGACGCCATGGCCGCCTGAGTTGAGAACGGCCTGAAGCCACGGCCATATCGGCGGCAGAAAGCCGGGATTGGGGATATCGTAGACGCCCCCCTTGGGCATGTCACAAAAGTGATCGATCAGCACGGTGAGCGCAGCAACTCCACGCAATCCCTGAATCGACGGCACGAATGCGCCGCCGGCCTCAGCATAGGTTTTCTCGCCCTGGCTGTTCATTCGGCCCCGTGTCCCCGCAGCGCCGGCTGAAGCCCGACCGCGGCAAATGCCCGCGAACGAAACCGGTGACCAAAGGTCACCATCGGCTTCTCTACAGCCAGATAGTTCAACCAACTGACCAGGATCGACACCAACGCAACTCCGATCACAAAGAGAGACCATTGAGCAAGGCTTCGGCCCGTGCCGAAAAAATGCATGATCACCACCAGCGCGTAGGGACTCATCAGATAAATCGAATAGCTGATGCGGCCGACGAAGGACATGATGCCCGAGGCCCCGCGCTCTCCGAGAACGGCAAATGCCAGGAACACGAAAGCAGCACCGATATAGGCGGCACCCATGCCGTAAGCGGAGAAGAAATTGTCCTGATAGTCCACGCCATAGCGCCGATAGGCGCAGACGGCCGCATAGAGCACGTAAAGCAGCGTGCAGATCGCGACATAGCGCCATTGCAGGCGGTCGCCGGTCACGGCATCGCGCACCACCTTGCCGAGAAACATCGCCGTCAGATCCAGCATGAGCTCGAGCAAGCCCCAGACGAGATGGTTCTTGACGAAGGGAAAGGCGACAATTGCGCTCAGGGACGCCGCGACGACGATGCAAATCGCGGTCCAGCGTGCCCTGAGCAGCCCGATCGCAAACAGCGCAATGCATCCGACGTAAAAGATCAACTCAACGGCGAGCGTCCAATATCCGATGTTGAGGTTCTGGATGTTCATGAACATCTGCAACATGGTGATGTTGGCGAGGACCTGCGACAGCGGAAACGTCTTCCCCTCCATCGCCGGCGCAATGAGCAGGACAACGACGATCGACACCCAATAGGCCGGGTAGAGCCTGAAAAAGCGGCTGATCGCGAAGTCCCGGATCGGCGCAGAGCTGCTCGGAAAACTGTTCGGAATCACGAAGCCACTGACAAAGAAGAACAGCACGACGCCGAACCGGCCGAAATTGAAGTACTCGCCGACCGCATTCTGGAAGAACCGATAATAGTCGCCGGCCGCCTGGTTCAGCACGATCTGCTCCACCGCATGCTGGAGCAGCACCGACAGAACCGCGATGCCGCGCAAGGTATCTATGAATGCGAGCCGCCTGTGCATCGTCGGCCCCTTAGCCCGATTCACTTAATCTGGGCGTGGCTCCGCCCATGGCCGGCACGCCTTGAGCAGCCGCATTCGATGGCAACGCGAAGCGCCGCTTCAGCTTCCCTCCCTGGAAAACGAAGGAAGCGCGCTTGGAGAACACGCCGCTGAAGATGAACGACATCAACAACAGACCCGACGCCGGCCCGTAGTCGGCCACAGTGACGCTGAAGATATTCAGCACGAATGTGAGGGACAATTTGTAGACGTCGGTCGTCAGCAACGTCGCACGGATGACGAAGAAGATGAAGATGATGAAAGGTACGCCAAACATCAGAAAGGTGACGAGATAGAAATTATCGACCGGCACCCAATAGGACGTCAGGTTTGAAAACTGATTCATCGGATAGTTGAAACAGCCGACACCGCAGCCTGTGATGTAACCGATCGGCATCAACTGCGACATGAAGATAAACGGCTTCTGCCAACTGTTGTTGATCCGGTCGACCAGGCTGAAGAGAAACGCCTTCTGACCGACCGACGTCCCGCCAAAGACCAGGATCAAGAAGACAGGAACGAGGATCGTTGCATAGGACCATGCCGCCAGCATCCTCAGGGTCGGGAAGCGCATTCTTTCGGGCATCATCCGGATGACGAGCAGTGCCATCAGATAGATGGCTAGAACGCCCATGGTCGTCTTACTCGTCGTCAACTTCAAGGCATAGAGAGCAATCCCGCCGCAAAACAAGCACCACCACACGTTCCTTCGTATCGACGTCATCACGAAAGAAACCAGAATGAAGAGGCTCACGATGGTGCTGTCCTCGCAAAAGCCGGAGAGCCGTTGCTCGGAGCCTGCCCACCACAGGCGCCCCGCCTTCCGCTGTACGCCGAAGGCCTCATAGGTATAGTTGAGCCAGGGCGCCTTCCAATAGGCCGACAGGACCACGCCGAAGATCGATGCGTAGAACAGTATCGAGATCAAAAACAGAAGCTTCTTGTAGGTCCCGGTGTCCGCATCACAAAAGCTGAAGCCGATGAAGACCGGCAGGATCATTTTGAACGATGAGGCGAGCGCTGTGACGTTGCCCAAGAAGAGATAACCGATCCCGAGGGACAGAAAGATCCAAACCAGCACGACCAGGGCAATGATGCTGCGATTCTGGATGATACAGCGATGAATGAACAGGAAGAGGCAGATGAGTCCGAAACCATCCGGTATGAACCAGATCGGACTCAGATGGGCAATGTAAAGGTAGTATCGCGCGGCGGCCGAGAAATCGTCGCGCAGGAAATATGTGGCCATCGCGACGGCTTCGAGGCTGAACGCCCCCCACATCAGCACAGGTAAGCGCAACAGCGGCATTGTCCGGCGCAGCGCTAGCGTTGTCGTCGTCATATTCGTCCTTAGCTCGAAAGGCGTGTAGAGGGCTCGGCCGGTGCCGGCGAATACGCCACCGCTCCGCGGAACATGTTCCGAACCAGCCTGGACCCAGGCAATTCAATCCACCGATACGTCAATTGCGAGAGAGCGAGTACGGCGCCGAGCACGATCAGCAGATTGAGCGTGGGCGCCAGTCCTGGATGGATCGCTTCAAGCCTGTCCACCGCCGGCTTGCCGGCAGCGCGAACAAAATACTCGGCAAGCAGCACGACGAAGGCGTGAACCATGTAGATCGAGTATGACCGCTGACCGAGCCATAACAATGGCCTGATCGTGAGCGTAGCAGGAACGACGGCGGCCTTCGGAAACGCCAATAGCGAGCCAAGGAGCACGGCAAAGGTTACGGGCGCGAGATAGCTGGCCCAGGGATAGGCTTCGGTCAGCGACACGTGCGCCACGGCTGCAACCGCGGCCGCAAGCTGAATGCCGCCCTGAAAAGCGGGACTGATGTCACGCGGCAGTGCCTCGACCGCTTTCACGGTGAGCACGCCGAGAAAGAAGCTGGTGAAGCATCGCAGCAGCCCCCAATCAAACTGGACGTCCAGTTGAGGCGTCGCGATCACCAGTGTGAGGATCAACCAGCTGCCGATCGCCAGAGCGACGGCCCCGACATAAAACCAGGCGAGCGAATTGAGCCGCTGCGCGGCCAGCAGCATCAGGCCGAACACGAGATAGGTGTAGAATTCGACGCTGATGCTCCAGCTCGGCGCATTCCAGTTCAGGTACTGAACAAAGCCCAGCGAGTGCAGCAGGAAGACGTTCAGGAAAAACGAATAGCCGTTGTTGACTTCAAAGGCAGCGGGAGCGGTCACGACGACGCCCGCCATCACCAGGCCAAGCCCGATGCGCGCGAGACGGAATAGCAACAACACCAGAAGCATCACGATGTGCAGCGGATAGACGCGTGCGAACCGTCGAACCATGAAGTCGCGCAGGGAGAAGCGCCCGAAATCGGTCTGCAGATAGCTCAACGACATCACGATGCCGCTGAGCACGAAGAACAGGTCGACCAGAAATCCGCCACTGCGGAAGAACGCACAGTCGATCCACGAACGATTCGGAAATGCCGCAAGAAAGGTCGGCATCAGGATCACATGGTGAATCACCACGGTGACCGCGGCAATTCCCCGAATGCTGTCCAGAGTGAGGACATGCGCTTTCTCGCGATGAGCGGGCACCGTCACGGCAATTTCCTAGTACCTTGCAGTGCAGCATTTCTACTGGGCATTCGATTTGAATACAATGTCCCGCCCGCACTCGTCGCATGCATATCGATTGGAGGTGTCGCCCATATCGAAGGCATTGGCACGACGGTTAATTTGCCGCAGGAAATGCACCCGGCAGGTGGCGAATGAATCGGCCGCGTGCCTCGGGATGTGCAGCTTGCCATCTGCAAAACGACAAGCTGATCGGCCACACACCCTTCGCGTTAATGCTGCTCGCTTTGCATGTTCGCGAACTGTGCAATTAACCTATTCATTCGGCACGAATGTGGCAAAAGAGCACCCAGCTTCGGGAACTGGAAGGCGGAGCCGCGCTGCGGCTCTCGGGAGTTGATCTTGTACAAGGTTTCGCGGTTTACGGCGATCGGGGTATTCATGCTGGCCCCGCTGCCGTTCGGCTCCGCCGAGACGGTCTGGATCTGCATCTGGACGGCGCTGCTAGCGTTCAGCCTCGCCACCGCCGACCTGCGCAGCGCGACGATCGATGATTTCTACCTGTTGCTGCCGCTGTTCGCCGTTCTCGTCGTCGTCGCAGCCGTGATCACGGTCCAGTTATGGCCGAACTCCCCCCTTCACGAGGTCGATGCGGCGTGGGCGGTGGCGCGAGGTGTGGTGGGAGCAGATCTGCCCGGCCGCGTCTCGGTCACCGCCAACGGGCCATGGCTCGCATTCGGCTATCCGCTTTTGTTCGTGCTTGCCTTCACGCGCGCCGTCTACATCGCCACCGACGCGGAGAACGCGCGGCAGCTGCTGCGCATCCTCGCCTGGACGGGACTTGCCTATGCTCTCTACGGAATCCTCGCGGGGATCGGCGATCCGACCTCGCTCCTGTTCCGCCGCAAGGAAGCCTATATCGGCTTCGTCACGGGCACATTCGTCAACAGGAACACGGCTGCGACCTTCTTTGCGAGCTGCGCCCTGCTGTTTCTGCTGCCATTGCTGCGCTTCATCTATCGGCAGGATCGGCCAAGTCGACCGCCTTCGCGGCAAATGACCGCACTGATCGCATATTATCTGTCCTCCCCCGTGGCGCTGGGAGGCGGCTTTGTCGTCTGCATGGTTGCGACGGCGATGACAGGCTCGCGCGCGGGGCTTCTGCTGCTGATCCTGACGGTCTTTATGGCCACCGCGCTCTTCTTCGCACCGCTGCGCATCGGCAAGCTTCGCCGCTGGGGCTGGCTCGCAGGAATCGCGGTGGCAGCGCTGTTGCTGTTTCAGCTCGTCGGCGGCGCTGTGGCGGGACGAATCCTGACTTAGGGCCTCGTGGATGAACAGCGGTTCACGATGTATCGAACCGTACTGACCATGATCCAGGAGCATCCGCTGCTCGGGATCGGCTACGGAAACTTCGAAAGCGCATTTCCCGCCTACCGGCCGGATTCACTCGGAAGTCTCGGAGTTTGGGACCGCGCGCACAGCACTCCGCTCGAGCTTGCAGCCGAGCTCGGCCTTCCTGCTGCTTGTTTGATTATAGTCACATGTCTCTGGTATCTTTACCATTTGTTAAATGGAAGCTTGCATCGGCGGCGTGACCGCTACATACCGATCATCGGTGCAAGTGTGGCGACGCTTGGCTTCCTGCATACGAGCATCGATTTCTCGTTGCAGATTCCAGGCTTCGGCGTGTTTTTTGCGGCGATCACAGGCTGCGGGCTGGCACAAAGCAGGCCCTCATCCGAGCAAAAAAAGTAGCGTAATTGCGGTTTTGGCAATATGTTAAGTCAAACTTTTTCGATTGCATGGTTGGGGAGCTGAATGCGTATTTCCGTGGGGCTCGGGGCTGCCTTGCTCGCGATGACGGCAGCGACGTCGACTTTTGCAGCACAGAACGGCTGCGTGCCAAATCCCGCAGTGACGTCTGAGGGGGCAATCCAATTTCTTGGTAACCCTGCCGCTCTGCTCGACCAGTTCAAGGACGGTCAGGGCGGTCTTGCTTCGCAGGTCCGCGATCTCCTGACCAATCGCCCGGAAAGCCTGGAAGGCATGGCCTCGCTGGCCAAGGCGAGTTCGGATGACCAAGGCCGTGCAATTGGCGCGGGAATGGGCACCGCCGCTGCGGTCTGCGTGCTGACGCAGCCCCAGTTCGCCCAACAGATCCAAGAGGTCGCGCTGAAGACCGAAAAGCCCGGGCTGATCCAGTCCTTCACGAGCATCACCGGCGACATTCCGACCGAGGCCATCACCGGCGCGGACGCCAACGGCGACACCACCGCAGGTGGCGGACAAGGGACGACACCAACCCCGAGCTCGGGCGGCGCGATCAGCCCCCCTCCGCCCCCCTCGTTTAGTGCCGGAGCGGGCGCGGCCTCCCAGTCAACGACAACGACGACGACCCTGTTCGCGGCATCGACGGGGACTTCGTCGCTCACGGCCACTAGCCCGTCGCGCTAGCCCGGAACGAATTCAACCCCAGCGGATTGATTAACTAAACCGGCCACGTGCAGACGTGGCCGGGTCATTTGCATTCAATTTTAGAGGTTCGGGGAACCTGCCTCTAAAATCTTTGTGCGACACCTGTTGCGTCAAGAAAGACGGATAACGGGGAATGACATGAAACTGTTGTACGCGCCGTTGCTCGCAGCCCTGATTGCCTGCGCCGGCAACACCGCGAAGGCCGAGTCGGATAGCACGCAACGTCCGGCCGGAGCTTCGTTCATCGAAGAATTCGACAACGCACTCGCGCCGATGAACTTCGTCAAATTCTGCATGAAGAACGATGCGGAATGCGGCACCGATGTCAGCGAGCGCTCGTTGCCGCCTGCCGACACCGCCATGGCGATGCTTCGCCAGGTGAACCTCTCGGTCAACGAATCGATTGCGCCGATGCGCAAGCCGACGGATCCGGTGACCGCAAACTGGACGGTCTCGCCGTCAGCGGGTGACTGTAATGACTACGCAGTCACCAAGCGTCACCAGCTGATCGCGATGGGATGGCCACAGGCCGCCCTGCGCCTTGCGGTTGTGCGCATCGATGGCGGACAGGGTCACCTGGTGCTGGTGGCCCGGCTTTCCGACGGCGACGTGGTGCTGGACAATCTGTCCGCGAGCGTCCGCCCCTGGAATTCGCTCGGCTACGAATGGATCTCGATGCAGTCCGGCGCCAACCCGCGCTTCTGGGTGAACATCGGCGATCATGGACGCAAGCTCCGCGAGAAGCGCTTCGCTTCCCTTTCGGGTTCGTCGCTCTGATTGTTGCGCCTTCGGATCCCACTTCTTAAGCGGATCGTGTATATCAACGCCCGTGGCTCGCGCCGCGGGCGTTGCCGTATACCCTGTTCGCAACAGGTCATCGCGCATTGTGAAATTTGCTATGAATCTCCGGGGTTCCAGACTATATTTTGCACCGCACAAGAATTTGACATAGTTAAGCGCGACACTCGGTTTGAGCGAAGTCTTGCGGCGATTTGAATGAACGCGATGAGTGGTTTGGGCCTGCCTCAACGACGACAATCTTCCGATCGTGCCTCAGGTGGTTTCTTGGGCGGATTTCGCGCGGCACTTGCTCTCGCAGTGCTGATGCTGGTGTGCGCTGCCGGCAGTTGCGAGGCGCAATGCGTCGAGCAGGGGGAGCGTGTGTCCGCGGAGATCTTGAAGGTCTTCCAGATGGAGCCGACGTCGCTCCTGCGGGACCGCGACGTCCGCGGCGACCGCAACAAGCTCACGGGTCGCCTTGCAGCCTATGTCGTGAGTGACATCACGATTCTGTCCGCAGTGCGCGCGCTCGTCAGCGAATCCGCCAATGTCGAACGGACCTCGATCGGCATGGCGCTGCGCCGGGCGCAGCTGATTTGCGTGCCGCGCAAACCCGAGAACGCCCAGAAGATCAGTCAGTTCGTGCAGAAGCTGTCGGACTCGGCCGTGAGCGCCGGCTACTCCGCGGAGCTCGAGGCTGTCGAATTCAATCCGAATGCGGTGGCGTCCCCGTCGGGAAGTGCGCCAGGGTCGGCGACCAACAAGCCTTCTGGTTCTGCCAACAGCCTCATGTCCGGCGAGTGGAGTACGGATGTCGGCGATCCGTTTGCTCCTGCGCCGCTCCCCCAATAATCCCACGTCAGGTCGATGAACATTCAGATGTATCAGCCCAGAGAGCAATTCCACCTGCAAGAGAGGTCCGCCTTCGATTTGGCGGGGTCGTCTCTCAGCCTCGAGCGCATCATTGGCATTCTGCGCCGGCAGTGGCCTGTCATCGCGGGGGTCGTCGGCGTCGCGGTGGCGATCTGCCTCGTCTACCTGCTGACGGCGACGCCGATGTATACGGCAAACACGCGCATCCTGATGGACACCCGCCAGACGCAGGTGCTCGACAAGGACAACGGCACGCCCAACGCGCTGATCGACCCCGGCTTCGTCGATAGTCAGGTCGAGATCATCACCTCGGACGATCTGATCCGGTCCGTCGTCCGCCGCATGAATCTGACGGAGGATCCCGAGTTCAACGGCTCGGATCCAGGCCTCCTGCCCGCCATTATCGGAAAAGTCATCGGGCTGTTCGGATCGGACGGGCCCGCCTCGAAGGAACGCATCGAACGCGGGACGGTCGCTGCGGTCGAGAACAACCTCAAGGTCGAGCGTCTGCTGACGACCTACGTGCTGTCGGCCAGCTTCCGCTCGCGGGACCCCGACAAGGCGGCCCAGATCGCCAACGAGATCGCCGACGCCTATATCGTGGGCGCGCTCGACGCGAAGTATCAGTCCACCAAGCGCGCCAGCGAATGGCTGCAGCAGCGCAGTGCCGAGCTGCGCGAGCAGGCGACCGCCAGCGATCGCGCCGTGCAGACCTTCAAGAGCCAGAACAATATCGTCGGCACCAGCCGCGGCCTGATGAACGAGCAGCAGCTCACCGACGTGAACACGCAGCTCATCCAGGCGCGCGCGGCCACCTCCGAGGCCAAGGCACGGCTCGACCGCATCGAGGCGATCAGCGACAAGGATCTTGCCCAGCCGACGGTCACCGACGCGCTGAACAATCCCGTCATCACCCGCCTGCGCGCTCAATATCTCGATCTGCAGGCGCAGTATTCCGATTGGTCGGCCCGCTACGGCAAGACCCACCAGGCCTCGGTCAATCTCGCCAACCGCATGGAAGAGCTGCGCAAGTCGATCGCGGACGAAGTCAAGCGTATCGGCGACGCCTATCGCAGCGACTACGAAATCGCCAAGAGCCGCGAGACCTCGCTGGAGGAGAACCTCAAGAACCTGGTCAGCCAGGCTGGCAACACCGGCCAGGCGCAGGTGAAGCTGCGCGACCTCGAGAGCGCGGCCGACACCTACCGCAACCTGTACAACAGCTTCCTCGAGAAGCAGCAGCAGGCGATGCAGAACCAGAGCTTCCCGATCAGCGAATCCCGGATCATCAGCACCGCTGTGAAGCCGGACCGCAAGAGCTCCCCCAAGACCGTGCTCTCGCTGATCGGCGCGCTGTTCGGTGGCCTTTGCTTCGGCCTGGGCGCTGCCTTCGCCCGCGAGATGCTGAGCGACGTGCTGCGTTCTCCGATCGAGGTCGAGGACGAGATCGGCGTCAAATGTCTCGGAGTGCTTCCGGCCATCGGCGCCAAGGCGATGGGCCTGCCGAAGGTGCGCGGATCGCGACCGCCCGACGGCGGAGCCGACGCCGGCCCGCTCTCCCGCTACGTCATCGACCATCCCTTCTCGCGCTATGCCGAGACCATGCGCAACATCAAGGTCTCGATCGATCTCGCCCGCCTGTCCCGCGAGGTGAAGGTCATCGGCATCGTGTCGTCGCTTCCGAAGGAAGGCAAAACCACGGTTTCCGCCAACTTCGCGCACCTCACCGCATTCACAGGCAAGCGCGTGCTGCTGATCGACGGCGACCTCCATACGCGTTCGCTCACCAAGGAGCTCGACCCGACCGCCAAGAGCGGGTTGCTCGAGGCTCTCAAGAGTCCGCAATCGGTCGGACATCACATTCGGCGCAGCGCCGAGACCGGCCTGGATTTCCTGCCCTCCTTTGCCGTCACGCGCATGGTGAACTCCGCCGACATCATGGCCTCGAAGGCGATGGCCGATTTGTTGACGCTGCTGCGTAACGAATACGACTACATCGTCATCGATCTTGCACCGGTGATGCCGGTGACCGACGCCAAGGCCATCAGCCACCTCATCGACGCCTATGTCTATGTCATCGAATGGGGCCGCACCACGCGTACCGCCCTGCAGGAATCGATGTCGAGCTCAGAAGGCATCCAGAAGAAGGTGCTGGGCGCCGTTCTCAACGGTGCAAACCCGAAGATGCTGAAGCGCATCGAGGGCTACAAAGGCTCGCACTACAACGCGTACTATGTCGAGGGAGCCTAAGGCCGAAGCCGGCGCATCTCGCCGCTCGCGCTGGCTCGCGCGCGGCGCCAATTGCTTGCTGGCGGCCTCCGCCCTGGCATGGGCGGCATCGATCCTTCCCAACCTGACCGATCCCACGGTCTCGCGGGTTGCCCGGCAAATCGCCGCCGGCGAGAGCTACGATGCGCCGTTGCTGAGGCGTATCGTCGCGGCGAACCTGCCCGCGGCTCAGCACCAGTGCGAACCGAAGGCGCTTCGGGAGTTGCTCGTCCTGCAATTGTCGGCCGCCGACATGACCGTCCGCGGCACCGACCTGACGCAGGCGGATGCGGACGTTGATGCTGTCCAGCGCATGAGCAGGATCCTGCTGGGATGCGCTCCGACCGAATCACTCGGATGGCTGGCAGCGTTCTGGGCCGGCTCGCGCCAGGACGGGCTAACGGCCAGAACGGTCGCTCTTCTCGGCGAATCCTACCGCCTGGCACCGCATGAGGTCTGGCTGCAAATGATGCGCGTGCCCCTCGCCTTCCGGGCATTCGACGCGCTGCCCACGGCGTTGACGGACGCGACAGTGCAGGACTTCAACGACGTCTTCCATGACCGGCTGTATCCGAGCGCAGCCGCCCTCTACGTCAAAGCGCCGGCGTCGACACGCAGCAGA
Organism: Bradyrhizobium sp. CCGUVB14; assembly: GCF_024199935.1. Taxonomy (NCBI): domain Bacteria; kingdom Pseudomonadati; phylum Pseudomonadota; class Alphaproteobacteria; order Hyphomicrobiales; family Nitrobacteraceae; genus Bradyrhizobium; species Bradyrhizobium sp. CCGUVB14. Next base: position 2,597,283 of record NZ_JANADS010000001.1, on the reverse strand, counting down.
CTTCTCGATCTGACCTGCGACGTGTCCGCCAGGGAGAAATTGGCTTTCTGGTATCTGGTCCGGGACGCCGGAGGAAAGATCCAGCATCGCTGCTATCCGGCAGACGACCGTCCGCGCTATCTGCTCGAGAATTAGCGACTGCGCCGATAGCGCACACACAGGAGCGCTGCGCCTCGCCAGCTTTCATGAGATCGATGCGGTAGAGACGTTCTGCCGACGACCCGGCAGAGGCTCGCGCTTCTCAGTAGGCTTCCTGATGGATCAGGGCCAGAGCGGTCTTCAGGATGATCCTGATGTCCAGCCAGATGCTCCAATTGCTGACGTACCAGACGTCATACTCGACGCGCTTCTCCATCAGGTCGATGGTCGGCGTCTCGCCGCGGAAACCGTTGACCTGAGCCCAACCGGTCAGGCCCGGCTTCATGTGGTGCCGATACACGTAGTTGCTGATCAGCTGGTCGTAATAATTGTCGTGCGCAAGCGCATGCGGCCGCGGTCCGACCAGCGACATCTCACCGCGCAGGACGTTCCAGAGCTGCGGCAACTCATCGATGCTGGTCCGTCGCAGCACGCGACCGACGCGGGTGACCCGGGCGTCAGACTTCGTCGCTTGCGTCACGATGTGGCCATTCTCCGCCACCGTCATGGAACGGAACTTCCAGATCTGGAACGGCTTGCCGTTGAACCCGCGCCGGGACTGCTTGAAGATCACATTGCCCATCGAGTCGAGCTTGATCATGATCGCCGCCGTCATCAGCAGCGGTGCCAGCAGCAGCAGGGCAAACGAGGCAAGGCCGATATCCAGGCAGCGCTTCTGCGCCCGCTCGTACACGGTCAGTGGTGCGCGCTGGATCTCGATGGCAACCGTGCCGCTGACCGGCTGGAACGGCCGCGAGACCAGATCGGCGATCGGAAAGTCCGGCAACAGGCGAATCGGCTGGGGAACCACGCGCAGGTGCTGGCTCAGCTTCTGGAGCAGCGGCATCTCGTCCCAATCGATGACCAGGAGATATTCCTCGACATCAGCCGCGCGCGCCTGGCGGACGACGTCGCGAATCTCGTGATCCCACCCCTCACCATCTTCGGACGGGCCGAGAACGAAATGACGCACGACATTGAAGCCGTGCTTGCGCAAATCCTTGAAACGGCTCGACGTGAAATCGAGCGGCTTCAGGCTGAGCAGCACGACCTTGCGGTCGACCAGGCGGCCTCTCGCATAGCTCGAGTTCAGCGCGATGCGCCACAGCACCCGGAGACCACCGAGGGCAGCACCACCGGTCGCAGCGAACAGCAGCGTGGTTCCGCGCGACAGATCCGCCGACGATTTGAGCAGGAACGCCTCGACCGCGAGAATGGTCAGCGAGATCGCCCAGATCGCGAGCGTCTTGCGGAGCTGCCAGACCGTGTTGAGCAGACGATGGTGATCGTAGATGCCCTGGAAGTAGGAGATCGTCACGAACACCGCGGCGACCACAAGGCCCGCGCCGACCGACGAATCCTGTTCGGCAACGAGCAGGCGATACAGACCGCTTGCCGCGAAATAGCTCAGCAGGAGTGCGAGAAAGTCACCCGCGATCAGAGCGATCTGGAGGGGACGTTGGAGAGCACCGCGACGGTTCGATATAGCCGAATAATAGTTTTCCGAACCATAAGTTGCTACAGCCATCCGAACCTCGCTGCCTCGTCACGCATTCGCAACCGCCGATTGCATGCAGTCGTTTTAAATTTGGGGGTGCGTCTTCGACAATGTCTTAACTAAACAAAGCAACAATGCGGCACCGCACCTAAAAAATCAAATCTATTTTCTGCAATACAGCACCTGCTTTCTGCAACACGGTGCTCGCATTCGCGCATGCTCAAAGTGTTGTCACAGGCCTGACATCTAACTGAGCATCGCGCCGTATTTCGCATCAAATCATTCCAGTTTTAAACATATTTGCGCGCGCATTTGAACGGTTGTTCAACCCTGTTACTTAAGCCGACCTTAGGCCGGCGCCATTAACACTCGTGGCAGTTTCGAGGGAGTTGTGCCGTGAGTGCCGTCGCCATTTTCAGTCTGCTGATCGGATCGTTGCTTGGAGGCAGATTCCGGATTTTTATTCTGCCTCCGGCAATCGTGCTGGGCGGAGCGATCATTGGCGCGGTCTCGGCCTGGCAGGGACAAGGCGCCGCTCACATTGTCGTTATGATCGTCGTCTTTGCGGGCTTGCTGCAGCTTGGCTATCTCTGCGGCGCGCTTCTGGTCCGCTCGCGTGCGGCAGCGTATCGCGCCGAGGCCGTAGCGTCGTTCGACAGCCCGCAGCTTCGGTTGAGCGCACCCAGCGCGGCAAATCGACGCCTCATCAGACCACACGGGTGATCAAGGCGGTTGCACGAACCGACGTTCACATGGCGTCGACAAAAAAAGCTGCTCGTGCGGCCCCAAATTCGTCGATAGCATATTGACATCTCGGGCGAAGCTCTCTGAAAGAGTTGGACCTCATGGTCACGACCCCGACTCAGACCTCGCCCCGGCCGAAGCTGCCGAACGGCGTGCGAATCTACGCACTCAGCGACATCCACGGCTGCGCGCATCTGCTTGAACAGATGTTCGCCGTCATCGATGCGGACATGGCGAACAGCCGGCCCTATCGCGCGATCGAGGTCTTTCTCGGCGACTACATTGATCGCGGACCGGACTCACGTCACACGCTCGATCTGCTGATCGACCGCAGCCGCCGCCGCAACACGGTCTTTCTCAAGGGCAATCACGAGGCCTATTTCACCTCGGTGCTGGATGATCCCTCGCGCACAGCCGACTGGTTTCAGTTCGGCGGGCTCCAGACCCTGATGTCATACGGGATCTCGGCAGCGCCCGATCTTAGCAAGGACGAACAGTCGGATCTCGTGCGCGAACTCACTTCCGCGATGCCGCCGCAGCACATCGCGTTCCTGCGCCAGCTGCGGCCGACCTTCACATGCGGCGACTTTTTCTTCGTGCATGCCGGCGTTCGTCCGGGAATCCCGCTGTCCGAGCAGCGCGAGCAGGATCTGCTGTGGATCAGGGACGAATTTCTGCAGAGTAAGAAGCGGTTCGGCAAATACGTTGTGCACGGCCATACGCCGGTGCGCCAGGCCGAGCTGCTCGAGAACCGCGCCAATATCGACACCGGGGCGTACGCGACCGGCAACCTGACCCTGTTGTCGATTCAGGGCAACAGCATGCTCGCGATCTAGATAGCGCTTTCGAGCGAAGTGGACACGGGTTCGCGTCAAGAAAACGCGTCAAAACAAAATCCGGCGCGCCCGCGCACGGCGCGAAGCGTCAATTGGTCTGGCTGGCCGGCGGCCGGTATTCCGGGAACCGGCTGAGCATCGCGGCCTTCAGGAATTTGAAATGCGCGATCGAGGCGCTGAGCTCCTTGAGCCTGCGCTGACCGTTGAGGATTTCCTTGTCGAACAGGTCCTGATGGTGATTGTCCAGCGCTTCGCGCTCGAGATATTCGTCATTGCCGTTGCCGATGGTCACGGCCGCGCGCGCCAGCACGTCCTCGACCCGGCGGTTCAGACCTGATTGCTCACGCTCCGCGGCCTGCAGCGCCTCCTCGATTGCGATCATGATGCCTTCGATGCGCGTGCGATCGGTCTCGGCGTCGCGCTCGGGCGAGCGGGCACGGAACGTCTGCTCGCCGCCGAAGCGATCTTTCAGGAAATTGTGAGTGCGGGCCCGCAAGAAGAGCTGAAACATGCGTGCACTTTCCGGTTCGAGGCGCCAAACCGGAAAATGGGCCCTGGATGGTTAACAAAGTTTAAAGGCCGCGGAACGTTGTGCTCCGATGCGGCCGCGTGAACCGGCGTTCAAATCGTCGCCTTGAAAGCATCCAGCTCGCGATCGAGCGCCTGTTGCCAGCTCGGCGGCGTAACGCCGAACTGCTCGCGCAGTCGCGTGAGATCAAGGCGGGAATTGGAGGGCCGCTTTGCCTTGACTGGAAATTCGTCCGAGCGGATTGGAACGATTTCCTTCACGGCGAATTGCACGCCCCTCGATCGCAGCCCGGCAACGATCGCAGTCGCAAAACCGTGCCAGCTGGTCTCGCCCCCGCAGACCAGATTGACGACGCCGCCGCGCTGCTCGAACGTCTTGCGAAGGTCGTCGTCGCTCCGCGGCAGCATCGCAACCACTGCTTGCGAAATCGCATCGGCTGTCGTGGGCGCGCCGATCTGATCGGCGACGATCCGCAACTGCTCGCGCTCTCCGGCGAGCCGCACGATCGTCTTGAGAAAGCTCGCACCCGTCGCGGAGTAAACCCAGGACGTCCGCGCGATCACATGCAGGGCACCCGCCTCGGCAATGGCCTGATCGCCGGCGAGCTTGCTTTGGCCGTAGACCGAGAGAGGACCCGGCGTGCTGTCCTCGCGCCACGGACGATGGCCGGTGCCGTCGAAAACATAGTCCGTCGAAAAGTGCACCAGCGGCACGCCGCGGGGCGCCGCCCATCGGGCGATCGCCTTGGGAGATTCCGCGTTGATCCGGAACGCGAGCTCTCGCTCGTCCTCAGCACGATCGACGGCGGTATAGGCGGCGGGATTGATGATCAGATCCGGCTTGATCGAATCCAGCTTGCCTGCAAGCTCGTCCGGTCGCGAAAAATCGAACTCCTCCAGCTCCGGCGCAACGACATCGGCGCGTCCCTTGAGCAGTGGAAGCAGAGCTCCGCCCACCTGCCCAGCAGTGCCCGTCAGAAGAATCTTCATGTCAGACCTCCCCGTAGCGCGGGAGGTTCTTCACATCTGCGAGCAAGGGCGCATCGGCATCCTTGGCCGACAGCGCGGGATCTGCGAGGCCCCAGTCGATACCGATCGCCGGATCGTTCCATCGAATCGAGATCTCATCCTTCGGGCTGTAGAGCGCGTCGCATTTGTAGAAGAAATCGGCCGTCTCGGAGAGAACGGCGAAACCATGGGCGAAGCCGCGAGGAACCCACAATTGCCGTCGATTCTCCTCATTCAGTTCGACGGCGACATGACGCCCAAAATTTGGGCTACCGACGCGAATGTCGACAGCAACGTCCAGGACTCTGCCGCGGAGCGCCGTGACCAGCTTGCCCTGCGCGCCCGGATTTTGTAGGTGCAGCCCACGCAACACTCCATGACGCGAGCGTGACAGATTGTCCTGAACGAACGGCCGCGCAACCCCGCTCTGCGCGTAGCGCTCGAATTGGTAGGTCTCCAAGAAAAAGCCGCGTTGATCGCCGAATAGCTTCGGCTCGATGATCAAAACCTCTGGCAGATCTGTCTTGATGATGTTCATTCCAGCGACTTCAGCTCCGCACGTACAACAATCTTGTGCAGCGCACACTATCTGATATTTTCGAATTGGTAAACCAGAGGGACCTATGAAGGGAATTATACTCGCTGGCGGAACAGGCTCGCGCCTCTTTCCCGTCACGACAGTGGTGTCGAAGCAGCTGCTTCCGGTTTTCGACAAGCCGATGATCTACTATCCGCTGTCGACATTGATGCTCGCTGGGATCCGCGACATTCTCATCATCTCGACGCCGCAGGACAAGCCGCTGTTCCAGCGCTTGCTTGGCGATGGATCGCAGATCGGCGTCAACTTCTCCTACGCGACACAGGACACCCCGCGCGGTCTTGCCGACGCCTTCATCGTCGGCCGCGAATTCGTGGGATCGGATTCCGTCGCGCTGGTTCTCGGCGACAATATCTTCTACGGCCACGGACTTCCGGAGATGCTGGCCAGGGCGGCAGCACGCAAGAGCGGCGCCACGGTCTTCGGCTACGTCGTCAACTCGCCCGAGCAATACGGCGTGGTCGAGCTCGATGGTGACGGGCGTGCGCGCTCGATCGAAGAGAAGCCCAAGCAGCCGAAGTCGAATGTGGCCGTCACTGGCCTCTATTTCTACGACAACAGCGTGGTCGACATCGCGGCGGGGATCAAACCTTCGGCGCGGGGCGAGATCGAGATCACCGACGTGAACAACGCCTATCTCGCGCGTGGCGACCTGTTCGTCGAAGTGCTCGGGCGCGGGTTTGCCTGGCTCGACACCGGCACGCACGCCTCGCTGGTCGAAGCCAGCCACTTCGTTCAGATACTGGAACAGCGCCAGGGCTTGCGCATCGCCTGCCCCGAGGAAATCGCGTTGCGGCGCGGTTACATTTCTCTCGAGGCCTTCAAGAAGGTTGCTGAGAGGACCGCCAAGAGCAGCTACGGCGAGTATCTGCAATCGGTTGCCCGCTCCTTCGCCGCTCACGACTGAGGCAAATCACACATGCGTTTCGAAGGCTCAACGATTTTCGTCACGGGCGGTGCAGGCTTCATCGGCTCTGCAGTCGTCCGTCATCTCCTCCGCGACACGCACGCGCGCGTCGTCAACATCGACAAGCTGACTTATGCGGCGAACCTCGAGTCGATCCCCGACGCCGAGGCCAATCCGCGTTATGCATTCGAGCAGCAATGCATTTGCGAGGCTGCCTCGCTCCGCAAGCTGTTCGAGAAGTACCAGCCCGCCGCGGTCATGAATCTCGCGGCCGAGAGCCATGTCGATCGTTCGATCGACGGCCCCGGCGAATTCATCCAGACCAACATCGTCGGCACCTTCACGCTGCTGCAGGAGGCGCTGCGATACTGGAGGGGGCTGAGCCCGGACCGCCGCTCGCAATTCCGCTTTCTCCACATCTCCACAGACGAGGTGTTCGGGTCGCTCGGCAAGGACGGTTACTTCACCGAGACCACGTCCTATTCGCCCAACTCGCCCTACTCGGCGAGCAAGGCGTCGTCCGACCATCTGGTGCGCGCCTGGCGCGAGACCTACGACCTTCCGACGATGGTGACGAACTGCTCGAACAATTACGGGCCGTATCACTTTCCCGAGAAGCTCATTCCCCACATCATCATCAAGGGGCTCGCGGGCGAGCCGCTGCCGGTGTACGGCGACGGACAGAACATTCGCGACTGGCTCTACGTCGAGGACCACGCCAAGGCGCTCACGCTCGTGCTCGAGCGCGGTGCAATCGGCGAGACGTACAATGTCGGCGGCCGAAACGAGCGCACCAATTTGCACGTCGTCGAAAGCATTTGCGACATGCTGGACGAAATGTCGCCACGCACCGCAGGTCCCCGGCGCGGCCTGATTTCGTTCGTCGCCGACCGCCCCGGTCACGATCGCCGCTACGCGATCGATGCTTCGAAGCTCGAGCGCGAGCTCGGATGGCGCGCCGACGAGAATTTCGAAAGCGGCCTTGCCAAGACGGTTCGCTGGTTCTTCGACAACCGCGACTGGTGGCAAGCCATTCTCGATCGCGGCTACCAGCAGAAGCGCATCGGCCTCGGCTAGGGATCGACCGCCCCCTTGGTGGCAGCTGCCGTCCCGCAAGATGTGACGGCAGCCGACCACGTCGATCCGCAAGAGGGACTCACACGAGGATGCACGAATCCTATTTCGTCTGGATTCGCGGCCTGGATGGTCGTCCGAAGCCGCAGATCTGGGACGCGGACCAGTTTTCCGGGCCGGAATGGAAGTTCAGGCACGTCATGGCCCGACATGCTCTTGACGCAAGGGTACGTGGGATCGGGCTGGACCGCCTCGCGAAGCTTTTTCCCGCGCCGCCTGTCCCGGACGAACTGGCCTGAGATTGGAGCCTGTAAAAGGCTAGAGGTAGGGCCGATCGACGCGGCTTTGCGCCATCCAGACCTTCCATGCGTCTTCGTGCTTGGCATAGAGCTCCAGCCAGCGCTGCTCGCCCGGAGCAGGCTGAGAACTTCGCTCGATCCAGATTGCTCCGGTTCGACCGGCATCCGGCTCGCTGTCGAGCCGCTCGAACTCAAAGGTCTCCTCGAGCGTAAGCCCGATCAGAACGCGCCTGCCGACCGCATCGACAAAATATCGCCGCGGCGCATTGTTGTTCCTGACGCTCGTCATAGCGAACCTCTCTCGCGATCCACGGGCCGCTCAGACCAACCGGACAATGCCCGCGAGCCCGAACGGCCAGGGGCAAATTGCCTGACCATCCGCGTCGGATTCCAAAACTCAGTCGCGCACGCAGGGACCATCAAGTCCCGCAAGAACCATGCGCAACTTAGTGAGGGCATGCGAGCGGAACAATATCGGGCACGACCTAACCTGCCTCGTATGGTTACCTTCGCGCGGCGCGGTTTCGGCTGAATTCGCTCAGAACGCACGGCGCGCCCTGGCAAACGACAGGTGCTGGCGCTGCCAGGCAGCCTGGACCGGTCGCTGTTCCCTGCGCGCCCGCCGCCCGCGCATCGCATAGCCGATGCAGAAGCCGACGAAGATTGAAATCAGAATCGAAACCCAACTCATCCGAGGTCTTTCACTTTGGCCGCGCGTCCGTCGCCTCCTTTCGGAGTGCGAACATTCTCACCTTCGAGTTGTGTCGAGATCGTGATCGCGGTCGCTGATTTTGTTGTCACAGGCGGGAATTTTTGTGCAGCAGCGTGCTTGCTTCCTGGCCGTTCGCGTCAGCCAAACAGCCAGAAGAAGAATTTCACCGACAGCAGAACGATGAAATAGGCCCACCCTGCCATTGCGATCAGCGCAATGCCGAGAAAGGCACCTTCGAATGCCCGCTCTCTCATCTTCGATAGAGGCTTTGCAGATAGCGTTTTTTGAAGCATCTCGATCTTCTTTTTCTTGTATCGCTCGCGCGATCATAGCCGAATGAATTCGACGATCTCGTGACGGATACAGACGAGAAACGGTCGCCGCGCATGCAGAATCCATCACGACAGCGATCTTCAACGAATTTTGAATCGATGCTGCCCGCAACGTCGGAACGCGGAACAATTTTTCCGACGACGCGTTTGTGCGGACTTTTGACGAATCAAGAGTTTGCAACTTTCACGTGAGTCCTTCCGACTGCATGTGAAGTTTTGCAAGCTGTCTTGCGGACGGAGCGGAGACCGGCTCGGCGGCAACCGGACGTGGTGGCGGGATGTCAGGCCGGATGGTCGCGAAGGTCGCCGATTGACGCGCGATAAGGAAAACCCCGGAATTGTACGGAGCGCCAAGGGCCGATTTCCTCGCGGTAAGGTTGAGGGGTTAGCTTAATCCCCGTTGTTTGTTGCGAAGTCTCACCGATCGCATATCCATCTTCGCACCGGGCTTTCCCCAAGAGCCCGGCCCCACCCAAGCAAAGCCGTCGAGCGACATGGGTCCGCTTGGCGGCTTTGTCGTTGTGTCGATGGAAGAGGATGATTTCGGTTATGGCGCGGAAGCCCTGGTCGTTCAAGGAAGACCGCCGGCTCATGGAGCTGGCCAAATCTTCGACGTCGTTGGAGGACGCAGCGAAGCAGCTCGGGCGATCGCCCGACGCAATCAAGCGAATGGCCTTGCGTCTCGGCCTGGCGCTGAAGTCGAAGGCCGCCAAGAAGAGCTAGCGGGCCTATGCCGCGCGAGCGACAATTCGTGGATGCGGGCCATTGCCGTCGGCACCGGCCGAATGCAAGTCGCAAAACGACGCATTCCCGACGTCGCAGCGCTCTCGATCTCTCCGCGTCCGGATGTTTGACTCTCCAATTGAACGTCGGCTTTTTTGTTACCGAGGCATTTGCTCGACGGCCTCGGTATCCGATCGATAATCTGTTGGAGGATTGCACCATGTTGTCCCGCGCTCTCGCCGTCGCCTTGCTCCTGGCCCTTCCTTCCGTGGCGTCGGCGCAAGTTCCCGTGGGGTTCGGTTTCCCGAAGGGGGCACCCTGGTGTGCGTTTGGCTTCGATTGCCGATTCCTGAATTTCCACGAATGCGCGGACCGGATCTATGACCCCGCGCATAACTGCCTCAAGAATCCCTACTTCGCGGCCCGCTACCCGACCAATGTCGACAAGGGCTGGTCCTACAATCGACGTTGAACGCGGCGCGCCGCCGACGCCATCGTCCTGGCAGCGAACCGATCCTCGTCGCGCTTGCCCCGACGGGCTCCCCCCGCGGATGACGAGAATTTGAGCGGCGCCGCGATCGCTTGCCCAACCCTCGATAAACGGAACTCCTGGGCCGCCTCAGCATTGCTCCCTTAGGGAATGCGGGGGGCGGAGCCCATCATGGCAAACTCTTTCCTAATTGTGATGTCGATTTGGCTCGCCATTAATGTCCTGGTCGCCGCGTGGCGATTGTGGGTGAGCCGGCCCGATAGCTGGAACATTGATACCGGCGCCCGCCATCTCAGTCCCGTCAGGGTGAAATCGCAATTGCGCCGCCGCGCCTGACGCCGCCGACGTCCCCGGTCGCGCCGGAGGCCTTCGGGCGTTCCCAGGACTGTGAACTGGCGTCATGCAACCACACGCGATCGCCTTAAACCCTATCTTAGCGCCTCCGAGGTTAGAGTTCTGGTCATTCTCTCTTAACCTCTGCGGGCCGGATGAAAGCAACACGGCCGAAACTCTCACTGGCAGTGCTCGTGCTTGCGGGCATGGTTGCGTTCGCCCTTGCCGGTCACATCGCGGCGACGCGGTTCATCCGGGATCAGCAGGCGCGCCAACTCGACGAGCTGACCGAAGTCGTGCTGCGCCGGTCCGAATTCGCCGTCGACTTCGCGACCGCGAGCCTTGACGAGCTGGCCGGCCGCGGGCTCGCCACATGCGCCCCCGCCTCGCTCCAGGCGATCCGCCTCCACGTCTATCAGCGCTCCGCCGTGAAGGACGTCCGCCTTGTCAATTCGGACGGCTCGGTGATCTGCTCGGCCTATTCGGAGACGCTCGAATTCGACAAGGGCTGGGTCGATCGGGCCGACATGCTTGCGTCCCGCGATTCGAAGTTGATGCTATTCCGTGTCGAGCAGTTCGGTGGCGACGCGCTCGGCGTGCTCAGGGACATCGGCGACAACAAGGCACTGGTCGCCATTCTCGGCATCAACTCCAGCCTGTTCGACATCATGCCGGCCGAGCTGCGCGCCCATGGCGAGGTGCTGCTGGCACTCAAGAACGGCGCACAGCTCGGCGAGTTCGCGCTCGACGCCGACAAAACGCCGGCGCATCCGATTGAGTTCGAGAAAGGCTCAGCGCGCTATCCGTTGCGCGCGGTCATCCGCATCGACAATTCCGTGCTGTCGACCTGGAACAGCGAGATCTATTGGCCGGCGATGGCGGTCGCGGTCGCACTCGGTGTGCTGTTCGGGGTCCTGTTGTCGCGGACGCGGCGCATGGAAGGACCCGTCGCCGATCTCGATCGCGCGCTGGCGCGGGGTGAATTCAAGCCTTACTTCCAACCGATCTTCGATCTCCACACCGGCGAGATCAGAGGCTGCGAGATGCTGGCGCGCTGGTTGCGCGAGGACGGCACGGTGGTGCCGCCGATGAATTTCATCCCACTGGCGGAATCCAGCGGACGGATCGAGGCCATGACCTGGCAGCTGCTCGGCCGCGCGCTGGCCGACCTCCAGCCGCTTCTCAAGGCCGACAAGGATTTCAAGCTCTCATTCAATGTCGTTCCCAGGCACCTGCTCGGCGCAGGGTTCGTCGAAACGCTTCGCAGCACCGTCGCGGCGGCACGGGTGTCCGCGCGACAGATCGTGCTCGAGGTGACCGAGCGCGACGAGCTCGACGATCTCGCGCGCGCCGCGGCCGTGGTGGGCGAGTTGCGCGACTACGGTTTTCGCGTGGCCATCGACGACGTCGGCGTCGGCCATAGCGGACTGTCGCGATTAAAGGGGCTCGGTGCCAACACGATCAAGATCGACAAGTTCTTCGTCGACACCATCACGGTGGACGCCTCGACCACGACGATCGTTGAGATGCTGGTGGCGCTCGCCAGGGATTTCCACATGACCGTGGTTGCGGAAGGCATCGAAACCGAGGAGCAGGTCCGCGCGCTGATCTCGTGCGGCGTCGAAGAGGGTCAGGGCTATCTCGTCGCCGCGCCCCTGCCCTTGGCGAAATTCAGCGAATTGCTGGCGTCGCGGCGTGCCGCGACCGTGGCTCCGGCAGGCGATACCGCGCTGGTGGCGTAGGCCTGCCCGGCTGGTCCGAATTCGGACAGTTGCGATCTGCACCATGTCCCGGTGCGAACCACCTGTCATGAAGGCGCCATCGAAGAGATACGCCCCTTAACGATATTCTCCGCTTTCGAGAGCGGCACGCCGGTCGACCGGCTATGATGCTGCAATGCGCCGAAATCACCTCATCGCAGCTGCGGCCGTCTGCCTTGCGCTGATCGTCTATGCCACGCTGGCGACGCTTGCGGGCAGGCCGGTGTTGATCGGCCATGCCGAGGCGTATTGGGTCGTCGTCATCGAGCGCTTCAGCGCCTATTGCCTGCTGGGCTTCCTGCTGTCGTTCCTGCTGCCGGGACGCTTCAGGCTGGCTTGCGCATTCGTGATCGCGGTCGCCGTCGGACTCGAGGTCCTGCAGATGCTGGTGCCGGATCGCGATCCGCGATTCATCGACGTGCTGCAAAAGTCGGCCGGCGGCATCCTCGGCGTCAGCCTCGCCCAGACCATTCTGGCTTTCCTGCCCAGACCGCCGTCCTGACGCGGGCGGCGTCAGCTCACATCGCGAACGCGATATGCAGCCGGGCCGACAAATCATTTTGCCATCTGCCCGCGCAGCTCACCGCCTGGATTGGCCGCGGTGTGAATGTTCGCATACCATTTGCCGGCCAGGAGATCGGCAGCCTGCGTCTCGGTGAGGGTTGCGGTGCCCTGGATCGGGCTTTGCGTCGACTTGAACGGCAGTGCGATGCCGGCATTCTTGCCGGATTCGCTCGGTCCATGGAAATGCGCGCCGAGCGCCGGACCGGTCAGATTCGCGTAGGTGACCGTGTAGGTCAGAACCTTGGTATCCGTGTCGAAAGCCGCCTCGGCCTTGCCGGAGCCGGAACTCGCGTTGGGCGGCACCTCGTTGCTGCCCTTGAGGTCGGCCTGCAGTTTGACCACTTCGGCGCCGGCGGTGGTCACGAGAAGGGGCGGGAGCGCAAAAACCAACGCACCCGCCAGGTACACGGCTCTCAACATGGCAACCTCCCAGCCCGGATTCCGTTGGCTTCGACCTGTTCCGGTGTGAAACACCGGAGGTCGCACCAAATTCCGCCTGGATGATTATGCCTGATTCGAGCGGAGCGGACTGCTGCCGGAGCGGCGGACCTACGCCACGCCGCGCCTGAAGCCGTCCTGATCGGTGCCGAATCCGGCGGACATCTGCCGGTGGGTTTCGCGCAGCGCCGTGATCGCGTCATCGAGGCCGAATTCGCCCTCGCGAATGGTCTCGAAGAAGCGGGTCATCAAGCCAAAGTCCAGCTTGACGCGGGTGTTTCCATCGCGGCTCTTGCGCCGATCGAGCAACAAGTGCAGTGCCAGCACCCTGGCTTCAGGGGCCGTGCAGCCGCTGAGCGTCGCGAGTTCGTCATAAGTCATCCAGATCTGAGGCATATCCCTGTCCGCCTTTTGTTATGGGCCTCAACCTAGATTTCACATCTAAAAGCACTGTTGCCGCGGTGCGGCCTTCACGTGCTTTCGCGACAACAGCGTCAACGCAAAGCTAAGGCGCAGGATGCGTCAGGACGCCGGAGGCCTGGAGGGCGTGAATGGCGGCCGCGGCCGCGACCGGCTGTCGAGCCCCTTGGGCAACTTGTCGGGATTGAGCTTGAGGACCGCGCATTTCGCATCGGCCGGCAGCGCTTCTTCCTGGCTGTAGATCAACGTGCACTCGAACTCGACATCGGGCGCCTCTCGCGCCGTGCCCGAGCATGTCGCCATCGCGCCGCTGCAGAGGCCGGTCAGATTGACCTCGACCTCATCAGGACCAAACACGCTCGGATTGCCCTCGGCGTGGCGCTTCACGGTCAGAACAGCCGTGAAGCGTTGCTGATCGACCTGATAGGAGCCGCCATAGGTGAAGAAGCTGTCACGGCCCGAGATTCGCCCCTCGATCAATTCAACGAGGCCGGTGCCCTGGCCACGCGGGGTTCTGAACCAGGCAGCGTATTTGCCGTCTCTCAACATGAACAACATCCGTCGCAATATTCAAACGTATTTGCGACCAACTCTGGGGCGCGACAATGGCCGATATGGCGGGTATTCCGCCACGGTTAACGACCTGCAAAACCAAAGCGTCAAATTGCGGTGTGCCGCATGCGCGACGCCCGCGGCAACTCAAAACAATTCGATGCCGTCATCCGCAGGCTCGACAGCCTCGACCCGGCGAGCGGCAGCGCTCGACGTCAGCCCGAGCGCTTGCAAAAACTCCCGGTGGATGTCGCGCTCGCGCTCCATCGTGTAGCGCGCGAAGAGACCGTCGAGCAGCGCCTCGTCCTGCGGCTGCGGCCGATGCGTGCCTGCGCTTGCCGTCTCCAGGCGCGCAGCGACGGTGGGCAGCGTCGCAGAGCTCTCGCCGAGCGAGCTCATCAGCCCTTGCGCCGAATTCATCAAGCCTTCGAACTCGGCGCCTTCGTCGACGAGCCGGCTCATCAGCTTGCCGAGCCGTTCGTTGCCGGCTTCGACCTCGCGCAGCGCCTGGAGGATCTGCGGCTCCAGATTGGCGAGTTGCGTCGGATCGCCCTGGACGCGGAGCTCCTTCAACGCGTTGGCGGAGCGCTCGATGCCGTCGAGCACGGGGCGCAAGCGCCCTGCGCCGGCCGAGACCTGGTCTGCAGTCGCCTTCAGCTCGTTCGCGATCACGACGAAGGCGCTGCCGCGGCTACCGAGATGGCTCGCCTTGAGACCCGCGTTCATGCCGATCAGCGTGATGTCGACCGTGGCCTCCGCCAGCCCCGCAATGGCCTGGCGGAATTTCGTCAGCGTATCCTCGACGACCGCGAGCGCCTCGTCGACCGCGCGTCCGGCGCTCTCGCACGTGCCGATCAAGGTCGAGGCCTGGGCCAGCGTCTGCTTGATGCGGGTCAGGAACGACGCGGAAGAACCGTTCTCGCCACCGAACAGCGAGCGGCCGTGACCGACGACGCCACTTGCATCGCTCAGGATCGCCGACAGCGCGCGGATGATCTGGCCGATGTCGCCGCCGAACTCGCGCTGCGCGTCCCTGAGCTGAGCCGCCTGCAGCCGGCGGATCGCATGCGCGCCGTCATCGCTTGCGACCGGTTCCGGAACGAGGCTCGGCGCGGCGTCGGAGGAGAGGCGCAAGCCGTGGCAGACATGTTCAAGGCGCTGCCGCGTGCTGTCGCCGGCCTGCAGGGAAATGATCGCACCGCCGACCGCCTCGGCGATCTTCCGCGTGCTGCCGCTGGCGAGATCGGCGAGATGGCTGCTCTTGCTGCGCTGGTCGCGCAGGCCGGAATAGGCCGCACCGAGTTCGGCGCTCTCGGCGACCAGCTGATCGCCGTAACTTCTCTCGAATTCCTTCTGCCGGCCGGAGGCGGCCGCGACCGCGTCCGACAGGCGCTGCTGGTCTCGCGCGCACCCCTCGATCGAGCCCTGCACGGCCTTGCCGAGATCGTAGGCTTCCTGCGTGAAGGCGAGAAAGCCCTCGCGATCGCCATCGAGCGACGCCGCCTCGATCCGCGCGCTGCGCGCGATGATGGTGATCATCTGGATATGCTTGAACAGCGGCTTCAGCAGCGCGGATGCCTCGGTCGTGCTCTTGCCGATCGTCGCCAGCAGCGCACTCTCGGCCGGCAGTGCCTGCGCCAGCTCGCTCAGTCGCGCCGCGATCTCCTGCAGCGCAGTCGCGGCACCTTCGATCTCGGCACCGGAGAGCTCTTCGGAAAGAGACGCGAGCCCCTGATTCAGCTCCTTGAAGATGATGTGGCCGCGACCGAGCTCGTGACCGACGCGCGCAAACACGTCCTCGATGCGCGACGAGACGTCTTCGACCGCGGAAATCGTATCCGTCAGCGTGTTGGCCGGAAGCACGGACATCGCGATCAACCTACCGTCGCCGCGTGCCCGGCCTGGTACCAGTGCATGATCTCGCGCGGGATATGATTCAGCGCGACCACTTTCTCGACCCCGCCATGGGCGATGGCTTCCTTGGGCATGCCGAACACGACGCAGCTCTCTTCGTCCTGCGCGCGGGTCGAGGCGCCGAGCTTGCGCATTTCCAGCATGCCGCGCGCGCCGTCATCGCCCATGCCGGTCATGATGACCCCGAGCGCATTGGCGCCGGCGTGCTGGGCCGCGGAGCGAAACAGCACGTCGACAGAGGGCCGATGCCGCGACACCGGCGGGCCGTCCTTGATCGCGACCTGATAGCGCAAGCCGATGCGCTGGAGCAGCATGTGCCGGGCGCCCGGCGCGATATAGGCCCAGCCCGGCAGCACCGGCTCGCCGTCCTCCGCCTCCTTGACGCGGATCTGGCAGACGCCGTCGAGGCGCCTGGCGAAGGCGGCCGTAAAGCCCGCCGGCATGTGCTGGACGATCAAAATCGGAGGGCAGTTCGCCGGCAACATCTCGAGCACGTCGTTGAGCGCTTCCGTTCCCCCCGTCGAGGCACCGATGCACACGATGCGCTCGGTGGTCGGCCGGACCTTGCCCTGCACCGGCGGCGGGATGATGGCGTCGGCCGTCAGCTTCTTCTCGATCACCCGTCGTTCCGTGCGCGGCCGCACGCGCGCACGCGCCGCCGACTTCACGGATTCGCGCAGCCGCGTCGAGCACTCCAGCAGTGCCTGCCGCGTGTCGATCTTCGGCTTGGGCACGATATCGACGGCGCCGGCCTCGAAAGCCTCGAACATCACGTTCGAGCCTTCCTCGGTGAGCGACGAGCAGATGATCACGGGGATCGGACGCTGCGCCATGATCTTGCGCAGGAACGTCATGCCGTCCATGCGCGGCATCTCGAGGTCGAGGATCATGACGTCGGGAAGTTCGTCCTGGAGACGACGGGCCGCCACGAACGGATCCGACGCCGTCGCCATCACCTCGATGTCGGGATCATCGTTGAGGATCGTTTGAAGGATTTGGCGCACCGACGCCGAATCGTCCACGATCAGTACGCGAACTTTCCCTTTCGGCATATTCGGCGGAGCTCCAATCAGACCTGAAAAATGGTGGGCTGAACCTGCTTCAAACCCGGGACGGCACTGTGAATCATGGATTCCGAATGGCCGACCAGCAAATACCCGCCCGGCCGCAGATGATTGCAGAGCTGCTCGACGACCTTTCGCTGGGTCGGCTTGTCGAAATAGATCAGCACGTTGCGGCAGAAAATCACGTCGACGTCCCGGTCGACGGGATAGGACGGATCCATCAGGTTCATGCGCATGAAATGCGTCATGCGCCGCAGTTCCGGCACGACGCGCACCTCACCACGCGACTTGTCGCGCGAGGACAGGAAATATCGCTTCACGAACGGCTCCGGCACCGGTGCCAGCACGTCGCGGGTGTAGATCGCGGTCTTGGCGAGGCGTAGCACCGCGGTCGAGATGTCGGTGCCGAGGATGCGGTACTGAAATCGCGACCC
Organism: Bradyrhizobium sp. CCGUVB14; assembly: GCF_024199935.1. NCBI lineage: Bacteria > Pseudomonadati > Pseudomonadota > Alphaproteobacteria > Hyphomicrobiales > Nitrobacteraceae > Bradyrhizobium > Bradyrhizobium sp. CCGUVB14. Next base: position 2,579,917 of record NZ_JANADS010000001.1, on the reverse strand, counting down.
GCTCCGCGTCATGTCGTCCAGCACCATCGCGGTGGTGTAGGCCTCCATGCCGGTGGAACTCGCCGAGCTCCAGAATTTCAGGTTTGCATTCTTCCGGCCGTGCGACTTGAGCAGCGCCGGGATGGCGATGTCCCGCATGAAAGTGAAGTGCTGCGGCTCGCGGAAGAAGTCGGTCTTGTTGGTCGTCACCACATCGATCAGATGGGTGAGCTCGGTGTCGAAATGATCGGCCTCGAACAGGTTGTCGACATATTCGTTCAGGTCGGAGAAGTTCAACGCGCGCACGCGCTTGTGCAGACGTCCCTCCAGCATCAGCCGCTTGCCCTGCGGCAGCTTGATGCCGACCTGGCCTTCGATCAGTTCGGCAATGGTCCGGAAATGACGGTCCGACAAGTGCACGGCCGTATCCTGCATGGCGGGCATCATGGCCGCCTGCCCCGGCCCTGACGGCCCGCATGCAATGAATGTCGGGCCAACCGGGCCATTTTGCTTCCTACGCGTCTACACAAGAGAAGAGAACAAGTCCGCCCGATGGGCGGGCGGACCTGTTCCCGGAAAATCTCAGCGCTGAAAATCGGCGTCCCGATCATCCTCACCGTCGTTCATGTCGAAAGCAAAGCCGCCACCGCCCGCCGCCTTCATGGCGCGTGCCGGCCTGGCCTGCGGCTTCTTGGCGGGGCGCTCGGCCGCTGCCATGGTCGCGGCCTTGGCGCGGAGCTGAGTGACGGCCCGGTCGACAGGCGCCGGCCCGTTGCTCTTCCCGCCATGCTCGATGCGGAAATAGGCGATCGTCGACTGCAGCTGCTCGGCTTGCGAGGCGAGCTCTTCCGAGGTCGAGGACACCTCCTCGGAGGCGCTGGCGTTTTGCTGGCCGACCTTGTCGAGCTGCTGGATTGCCTGGTTGATCTGGGCCGAGCCGACGTCCTGCTCGCGGCAGGCCGCGGTGATCTCCTCGACGAGCTCTGCGGTCTTCTTGATGTCGGGGACGAGCTTGGACAGCATGGCACCCGCTTCCTGCGCGACCTTGACGGTGTCGGCCGACAGCGTGCCGATCTCGGCCGCCGCCGCCTGGCTGCGCTCGGCGAGCTTGCGCACTTCGGAGGCGACCACCGCAAAGCCCTTGCCGTGCTCGCCGGCGCGCGCGGCCTCGACCGCGGCGTTGAGCGCGAGCAGATCGGTCTGGCGTGCGATCTCCTGCACGATGGTGATCTTCTCGGCGATGGTCTGCATCGCGTTGACGGCGCGACCCACCGCAGCACCGCTGGCTTCGGCGTCCTTGGCCGACTGCGCCGCGATCTTCTCGGTCTGGTTGGCGTTGTCGGCGTTCTGCTTCACGTTCGAAGCCATCTCTTCCATCGAGGACGAGGCTTCCTCGGCGGACGAGGCCTGCTCGGTCGCGCCCTGCGAAAGCTGCTCGGCGCTGGCCGAGAGCTCCTGGCTTCCGGCCGAGACGTTCTGCGCCGCGGTCAGGGCTTCCGAGACGATCTGACGGAGCTTCTCCACCATCCGTTCGAGCGCGAGGCCGAGCGTATCCTTGTCCGACAGCGCCTTGGCTTCGACGGTGAGGTCGCCCTGCGCAATCTGGTTGGCAAGGGCCGCGGTGGCGTTCAGGTTCACCGTCATCGCGTTCAGCGACTTGATGAGATCGCCGATCTCGTCATTGCTCGAAGCCTCGATCTTCTGGCTGAGATCGCCGATCGCGACCGCATCGGCGAGGCCGACGGCCTGCGCCAACGCGCGGCTGATATTGAGCGCGATCCAGGTCGCCGCGACGACGGCGATCAGGAGCGAGGCAATCACCAGGCTGATCAGCAGCATCTCGGCGCGGGCGCCGTCCTGCTTGGACTGCTCGGCCTGCTCCGCCATGTTCTTCTTGACGTTCTTGATGTAGCCGTCAGCTGCCTCCAACGCGTCCGCGACGACCTTGCGGCCGTCATGCATGGAGCGGTCGAGCGCCTTCGGCTTGTCGGTCTTCGCAAGCCTGACCGTCTCGTCCTGATAGGCGTTCAGCTTGGCGAACGCGACGGAGAAATTCTCCATCAGTTTCTTGCCGCTTTCGCTGGCCGCGGCGGTGATCTCGTCCTTGGACTTCGTCAGCGCTTCGCGGTTCTTGGCGAGGTCGGCGACGAACTGGTCGTATTCGGCATCGCTTGCCGCGAGGATCGAGTTCTTCTCGGCGCGCACCAGGAACAGCACGCCCTCCTTGAGCTCCGCGGCCTTTTCCATCCGGCCCGCGCGGCCGACCAGCTGCTCGGTGGTACCGACCATATCCGACAGCTTCAAATACCCGACCGCACCGGCGATCATGGACAGCAGGATGACGACGCCGAAGGCGCTGGCAAGCTTGGCTTTGACGGTGAATCTCATGATGTATCTCGTAGTTCTGGATTAATGTTGCTTACGCTTGCTGCACAAAATCTAGGATCAGGCGGCGCGAGGCGCCTCGCCCGGTAGCTCGTCATTCGCCATCAGCTTGGCGAGATCGAAGATGACGACGAATTTCTCGCCCTTGCGGCCAATGCCGGCGGCGTAGTCGGACTGCCATTTGCCGCCCACCTCGGGGATCGGCTCGATCGCCTGCTCGTCGATGTCGGTGACCTCGAACACGCAGTCGGCGACGAATCCGACGCCGACCAGGCGCTCCTTCATCGGCACGTCGAGGATGATGATGCGGGTCGCCTCGGTCGCTGCCACGGCCGGGAGGCCGAGCTTGGTGCGGAGATCCACGATCGGATAGCCGGCGCCACGCACGTCGATCATGCCGAGCAGGAAATTCGGCGCATGCGGCAGACGCGAGATCGGCCGCATGTCGAGGATTTCACGCACGTTGCGGATCGAGATGCCGAACGTCTCGCCGGCGAGCCCGAGCGTCAGATATTGCGAGGTTGCGGCCATGCTCAAGTCCAGGGTCAGATGGTTCTAGTTGTCAGCGCTGAAACTCGGCGTCGCGATCGTCTTCGCCGTCGTGCATGTCGAAGGCGAAACCGCCGCCATTGGCGACCTTCATCGCGCGCGCCGGCTTGCGCGCGGGCACAGGCTTCTTTGCGCCACGATCCGCCGCCTGCATCTGCCCTGCCTTGCTGCGGAGCTGGGTCACGGCACGGTCGATCGGCGCGGACGAAGCGCTCTCGCCACGACCGGCCTGCTCGATGCGGAAGAACGAGATGGTCGACTGCAGCTGCTCGGCCTGCGAGGCGAGCTCTTCCGAGGTCGAGGACACCTGTTCGGAGGCGCTGGCGTTCTGCTGGCCGACCTTGTCGAGCTGCTGGATGGCCTGGTTGATCTGCGAGGAACCGACATCCTGCTCGCGGCAGGCGGCGGTAATCTCCTGCACCAGCTCGGCGGTCTTCTTGATGTCGGGCACCAGCTTCGACAGCATGTCGCCCGCTTCCTGCGCGACCTTCACGGTCTCGCTCGATAGCGTGCCGATATCGGCTGCGGCAGCCTGGCTGCGCTCGGCAAGCTTGCGCACTTCGGAGGCAACCACCGCGAAACCCTTGCCGTGCTCGCCGGCGCGGGCAGCTTCGACCGCGGCATTCAGGGCGAGCAGGTCGGTCTGACGCGCGATCTCCTGCACGATGGTGATCTTCTCGGCGATGGTCTGCATCGCCTGGACGGCGCGACCGACGGCAACACCGCTGGCCTCGGCATCCTTGGCCGACTGCGCCGCGATCTTCTCGGTCTGGTTGGCGTTGTCGGCGTTCTGCTTCACGTTCGAGGCCATCTCTTCCATCGAGGAAGAAGCCTCCTCGGCGGAGGACGCCTGCTCGGTCGCGCCCTGCGAGAGCTGCTCGGCGCTGGCCGAGAGCTCCTGGCTGCCGGCGGAGACGTTTTGGGCAGCGGTGAGCGCCTCGGCGACGATCTGGCGAAGCTTTTCGACCATCACGTTCAGCGACTTCGTGAGATCGCCGATTTCGTCATTGCTCGACGACGGGATCGTCTGATTGAGATCGCCATCGGCGACCGCGCCGGCAAGGTTGACTGCGCGACCCAGCGAACGGCTGATCGAGATCGAAATCCACAGTGCCGCAGCGATCGCGACCATCAGCGACACGCCAAGGAGCGTCATCAGCAAGAACTGCGCCTGGTGCCCCTCTTCCTTCGACGCGACGGCCTGGTCGGCCATCTGCTTCTTGGTGTTCTCGACGTAGGCGCCCATCGACTCAAGCGCCTCGTTCACGATCTTGCGGCCCTCATTGGTGGAGCGATCGATCGCTTTGGCTTTGTCGGTCTTGGCGATCCGGATCGTCTCTTCCTGATAGGCATTCATCTTGGCGTAGGTCACGGCAAAGGCGTCAAGCAGCTTCCGGCCGGCCTCGCTCGCCAGGGCGTAGACCTCATCCTTGGTCTTCAGGGCGGCGTCGCGACGCTTGGCGGCGTCCGCCGCAGCCAGGTCGACTTCGCTCTCATTGCCGATAATCGCGTTCTTTTCCGCGCGAAGCTGGATCAGAATGTCCTTCTCGATCTCGGTCGCCTTTTCCATGCGCTTGGCGCGCAGGACAATGCTGTCGGCCGTCGCCATCATGTCGCCGAGCTTCATATAGGCGACGCCGCCGGCAACCATCGACAGAACGATGACCAGGCCGAACGCGCTGGCAAGCTTTGCCTTGACCGTAAATCTCATATCCAGCCCCTAACCCCAGTCTCGCCCCGAGACGTCGTTTCAATTCAGAATGCGTTCCATGTTGGGAACGATGACGAACTCTTCGCGCCATTTCGCGATGAAGCGAATGAACTCCGGCTTCCAGTGCATGCCGACGCGCGGCGTTTGCTGCACGTCGGTATGCGAGATCTCCGTGACCTCGTAGACCTTGTCGGCGGTGACGCCCACCAGCACCGGTTCGTTGTCGAGCTCGATCTCGATGACGACGATGCGCGTATCCGCGGAGTCTTCCGGCTGCGGCATGCCGAAGCGGATGCGCAGATCCGCGAGCGGAATGACATTGCCGCGCACGTTGATCACGCTGGGAACGAAGGCCCGCGCGCCGGCCACCTTGGTTACGGGCACGGGATCGATGATTTCGCGCACGAGGCCGGCGTCGAGCGCGAATTTCTCCTCGCCGAGGCCTATCATCACGACCTGCATCGCGCCGGCCTGATGTTCTCCCGCCAATCCGTCGCTCATCACGCCGCCTCGCTGATATGCTGTTTCTCGACCTTCGACTGCGCCAGCGCGACGAGCTGGGCGACGTCGAGGATCAGCGCCGCCGTGCCGTCCCCCAGGATGGTCGCGCCGGAGAAGATCGTGACGTCCGAATGCAGCTTGGAGAGCGACTTGATCACGGTCTGGTGGTTTCCGATGATCTGGTCGGCGACGAGGCCGACGTGAGTCTCGCCGGTCGAAATGATGATCGTCTTCTGGTGCCGATCAGGCGTACCCGACGACGACATGATCTCGCGCAGGCGGAGGAAGGGCACGAGGTTGCCGCGCACGTTGAGGAAGTTACGTCCGCGGGAGCGTTCGTCCTCGGCGGTCAGCTCGATGCATTCCTCCACGGCCGACAGCGGAATGATGTAGCGGCCTTCACCGACGCGGATCAGAAGCCCCTCGATGATCGCGAGCGTCAGCGGCAGACGCAGCGTCACCGTGGTGCCCTGGCCCGGTCGGGTCGACAGGTCGATCGAGCCGCGCATGTTCTCGATGGTGCGCTTGACCACATCCATGCCGACGCCGCGGCCGGACAGCGCGGAAATGGTCTGCGCGGTCGAGAAGCCCGGGTGGAACAGGAATTGATGGATCTCGTGATCGGAGAGCACGGCACCGGCCGCGATCAGGCCCTGCTCTTCGGCCTTGGCGCGGATGCGGGCGGTGTTGAGGCCGCCGCCATTGTCCTTCACGGTGACGAGCACCTGCGCGCCGGAATGCACGGCCGCGAGCTCGATGCGGCCCTGCTCGGTCTTGCCATTGGCACTGCGGGTCGCAGTGTCCTCGATACCATGGTCGATGGCGTTGCGGATCAGGTGCACCAGCGGATCGGCCAGGCACTCGATCATGGTCTTGTCGAGCTCGGTATCCTCGCCCGTGGTGACGAACTCGACCGGCTTCGACAGGTCGCGCGACAGGTCGTGGATCAGGCGGCGGAAGCGGCCGAACAACGAGCCGATCGGCACCATGCGCGCGCCCATCGTCGTATCGCGCAGGGATGAAGCCAGGCGCTCAATCTCCTCGGCGATCATCTTGATCGAGAGATCTGAACCGGAGGCGGCGAGCTGGGTCAGCCGGGCCTGGGCGATGACGAGCTCGCCGACGCGGTCCATCAACTCGTCGAGGCGCTCGGCCTGAACGCGGACGGTGGCGATGCCGCGATCGTCGCGCTTGGCTTCGGCCTTCGATTCCGGCTTCGCGTCGACCTTGACTTCGGGCTTCGACTCCGCCTTTACGACGGGCTGAGCGGCGGCGGGTGCTGTGACAACCTCACCGACCGAGGCAGCCATCTCGACCATCGGAGCCGGCTCCTCGTCGAGGAGCTGGAACAGCGGCATCGGCGCAGGCGCCTCGACATGTTCCAGCGGCGAGAGCGTCAGCTTCATCTCGTCCGAGACGAACATGAAGACGTCGTCGATCGCATCCTTGTCGCAGGCGGCGTGCAGCTTGACGTCCCACTTCAGATAGCAATCTTCCGGCTCCATCTCGTCGAGGAACGGGATGCCGTCGGTCACGGGAACGACGAAGCAGGGACCGAGCTTGCAGAGATCCTCCAGCAGATCGAGCGGGTTCGAGCCGTTGCGCAGGATGTGGGATTCGAATTCCAGGTAAAGGTGCCAGCCGGCCTGCTTGCTCTCGACGGGCGCGAGCGGCGGAGCTTCCGCGATCTCGGCGACGGGAGCGGTGGGCTGGTCCGACGAGACGAAGCGTTTGAGGTCGTCGAGGATGGCTTCGCCGATGATGTCATCGGTCGACTGCGGATCCTCGATCAGCGCGCGGATATAGTCCTTGGCGGCCAGCGCGACCGAGATCAGCTCCTGGGTCGGCTTGATCTCGCCCTTGCGGACGCGATCGAAGGCGGTCTCGAATTCGTGGGTGAAGGAGGCGACCTTGTCGAAGCCGAACATCGCACCCGAGCCCTTGATCGTGTGCAGGGCGCGGAAGGCGGAATCGACCAGCTCGCGGTCGTCGGGACGCTGGCCGAGGTCGAGCAGGGCCCCTTCCAGGACCTCGAACAGTTCGCTGGCTTCCTGGCGAAAGACCTCGGTCGGGTCCATCGCGCTCATGCGCGCACCAGCTTCGCGACCACGGCGAGCAGCTGCTCGGGCTTGAAAGGTTTGGTGATCCAGCCGGTGGCGCCGGCGCTCTTGGCTTCCTGCTTCACCGCGTCATTGGATTCGGTGGTCAGGAACACGATTGGCATGCCGACAGCGCTCGGCAGCTTGCGCAGCGCCTTGATCAGCTCCAGCCCGTTCATGACAGGCATATTAAGGTCGGTGATGACGAGATCGAGCTTGCCGGCCTGCGCCTTGGCGAGGCCCTGCGCACCATCGCCGGCCTCGATCACGCTATGACCGGCCGGCTCGAGCACGACCTTGATCATCTGCCGGATACTGGGCGAATCGTCGACGGTCAGAATCGTGGCCATTAGGCGCCATCTTTCTTTTGCGGGAAGTGCTGATCGATCATCGCCTCGCTGGCGAAGCCGGCGCGGCGAAGGGTGTTGCGCAGAGACTGGGAGAAAGACGTCAGGACCACCGGGCGGCCTTGGGCATCGCCGGTCTTGGCAGCCGACAGCAGAAGCTGGATCGAGGTCACGTCGGCCTTGTCGACGCTGGAACAATCAATCTCGAGCCGGTCCTGCCGGCCGAACGCTTCGCGGATCAGGTCATAGACACTACGGATCGCAGCGATGCTGCAATCTGCAGGCAGCCGTAGGGACCACTTCGGCTCAGTGACATCAGACGACATTCGTCCCCCAAAATTCCTCGGGACTCACTGCACGCATCGCGCGAATCCCGCACGATGACTATTCGCGTCCGAGAGTGTGCAAACCCCTAATGGAATCCTCCGTACAACTACGGGTCACATTCCCAGAAACTTCGCGTGTGCATGCATGCGTGCATAGCCGGCGCAAATCTCATGCGCTGCGCGCAACGTTGAGGCAGTTTGACGCGGCATGGACGTTTGCTCCGCGTTAAATCGCGCGAGCTATCTGTTGAGGTCACGCCTCGCATCCGAACGAGTCCGGCCGCCGATGCTGACCCAAGCGCTTCTGGTTGATGACAGCCGCTCCGTCCTCAATTTCCTGAAACGTCATATCGAAGCGGAAGGCCTCGTCGAGGCCGCCACCTTCCTCGATCCCGTCGAGGCGCTGGCTTGCGCGCGCGAGCGCGTCTTCGATCTCGTGCTGGTCGACTACAAAATGCCGCACATGGACGGCATCAGCTTCATCCGCACGCTTCGTACGCTGCCGGGATGCACCGACATTCCGATCGCGATGATCACGTCGCGACAGACCGACGACATCAAAATGGAAGCGCTGCAGGCAGGTGCAACCGATTTCCTGCCCAAGGCACCGCAGAGCGTCGAGATGACGGTGCGGCTGCGGAATTTAATTCAGCTTGGTGCAGCCGTACGCAAGCTCAACGATCGCGCTGCCCATCTGGCAAGCGAAGTCGCCGCCGCAACGCGCAAGCTCGGCGAGCGCGAGGAGGAGATCATCCTGCGGCTCGCCCTCGCGGTCGAGTACCGCGACAACGACACCGGCGAGCACACGCTGCGGGTCGCGCGCTACAGCCGGATCATCGCCGAGCAACTCGGGCTCCCGCCCCGCCTCTGCCGCGACATCTATCTCGCCGCCCCACTGCACGACGTCGGCAAGGTCGCGATTCCCGACAACATCCTGCTCAAGCCCGGCCGGCTGACCGACGACGAGATGGCGGTGATCCGCACCCACGCCACGATCGGCGAGAAGATTCTGGCCGACTCCAGCTGCGAGCTGATCCAGCTCGGTGCGCAAATTGCCGCAGGCCATCATGAGCGATGGGATGGCGCCGGCTATCCGAACGGCCTCAGGGCGGACGAAATCCCGGTCGCTGCACGCGTGGTCGCGGTCGCCGACGTCTTCGACGCCCTGACGACGCGGCGCCCATATAAAGAGCCGATGCCGCCGGACCTGGCGCGTGACTATTTGGTCGAGAACCAGGGACGGCAATTCGACCCGGCCTGCGTCGAGGCCTTCCTGTCGCGCTGGGATGAGGTGGTAGCGATCGCCGCCGGGCCGACTGCGACGCCGTTGCCAAAATCCGAGGCCATCCTCGCACCCTTTATATTAGGGGCGACCGGGGGCCGCCCGGAGCTGGACCGCACAGGCGAGGCCACCGCGGCAGGCTGACAATGCGCCAACAGTAACGGTTTGCCGCGGCGCCGTTTTCTGCCATCACCGGTTTGAACCAGTTCCTGCTAGGGTGCACCAATACCAAGAGTGATTCTGATCACACTTGCCTGGGCGATCCACTGCTAGGCTCCCGCCGGGACGTGGATCAGTCGGGTATATCGTTCGAACTGGATGAGAAAGTCATGAGAAGCCTGATCGGCGCAATCGCCGGCGTGTTTTGCCTCGCGGGTCCCGCCATTGCCGAGACGCCCGCCGCCATCGTCGAGGACGTGCAAGGCAAGGTCGACGGCATCGAGTTCATGGACTACGTGGCGCCCGGCAAGATCATCAAGCTCGGCCCCAAGGCAGGCGTCACGCTCAGCTATTTGAAATCCTGCCTGCGCGAGACCATCACCGAGGGCGTCGTGCTGGTCGGCGCGGAGCAGAGCACCGTGCAGCTCGGCAACGTCGAGCGCGTCAAGGTGCCGTGCGATGCCAACGCCGTGCAGCTCTCCGAGCGCGAGGCCAACCAGAGCGCGGCGACCACGTTCCGCAGCATGCGCGCCGACGCCAATAGCTCACCGGCCAAGCTGCCGACGATTTACGGTGTCGCGCCGCTGATCCAGGCCAAGAGCGGCAGCACGCTGGTGATCGAGCGCACCGACGGCAAGGAGCCCACGATCAACCTTCCGCTCAAGAGCGACATCATGGTCGCCGGAAAATTCTACGACCTCTCGAAGGCCGGCAAGTCGCTGACCCCGGGCGGCAGCTATCTCGCGAAGCTCGGCACCAAGCGCTACACGTTCCAGGTCGACGCCAGCGCGACCGCGTCGCCGACGCCGATCGTCGGCCGTCTGCTGCGGCTCGAATAGACGGTCCGCGACAGCAACGATGCGGCGGATCGGCAAGCGGGACATCGTTGCGGCAATCCTGATTGCGCTCGTTGCGGGTGCGGCCTTCACGTCTCCGCCGTTGCAGACCCTGCAAGGTCTCTCGCTCGACATCCTCACAGCCTTGCGCTGGAAGCTGATCGGCGACCGCCGCGATCCCGCGACATCGCCGGTCGTCGTCGTCGCGATCGACGGCGAGACCTACGAGACCCCGCCCTTCAAGGGATCGCCGACCCAGACCTGGACGCGCGAGATCGGCCGGGTGCTCGGAAGCATCACCGAAGGCGGCGCCAAGGTCATCGGATTTGACGTCATCTTTCCGAGCTCGATCGAGCAGTCGGAAATTCCCTTTGGCGACACATCGTTCGGCAACCGTGTGAAGGGATTTGACCGGGACTATCTCATCGCCCTGCGAAAACTCTCCGACAGCGGCAAGCTCGTGCTCGGCGAGATTCTCAGCAACGACCATCCGGACCGGCCCGATCGCGCGCAGCAACTGGCGGTGAAAAACAACATCCGCGCGCTCAACGTCCATACCGACGCCGACGACGTGATCCGGCGAATGCCGCTGAGCTTTTCCATCGCGGGCCAGCCGATTCCCGCAATGGCCGTCGAACTCACCGCGCGCGCGCTCGCTGCCAAGCCCGAGACCGGGCCGACCGGCGTGACGAATTTGTCCGGCTACGCGATCCCAGGCATCGTCCCCAACACGCTCACGCTCAACTTCCGCGGCATGGGCCGCGACATCCCCGCCTATTCCTTCGCCGATTTGCGCGCCTGCGTCGAAAAGGGAGATGCCGAGTTCTTCCGCCGGGCCTTCGACGGCAAGATCGTGCTGCTCGGCAGCATCCTCAATTTCGACGACCGCAAGCTCACCTCAATGCGCCTGGCCGGTGGATATGACGGGACACCCGGATCGCGATGCGCCCTGCCCGCGCCTGCGCGCGCGGCGCAACAAGCCCGCAACGCCGTCGCCGGCGTCTTCGTCCACGCCACCGTCGTACGAAATCTGCTTGAGCACGATGCCATCACCGAGCTCGGCTTCCCGCTGCGAACGATCCTGACAATTGCGTTCGCGGCGATCATTGCCGCGGCCGCCTGCCTGCTCGCTCCGACCGGCGCGGCGATCACCTGGCTTGGGCTCACCGTCGCCTACGCCGCCGTCGCCGTCGGCACGTTCACGCATGCCATCGCGCTGCCCCTGACCGAGCCGGTGCTCGCGGGTCTCGCAGCGCTCGCGCTGATGATCGGCTACCGCTTCGTGATCGCCGACCGTGAGGAACGCTTCCTGCGCAAGAGCTTTGCGTTCTATCTCGCGCCCGAGGTGATCGACGGCATGGTCGCATCCGGCAAGATGCCGGTGCTCGGCGGCGAGATGCGCAACATCACCATGTTCTTCTCGGACCTCAGCGGCTTCTCCTCGATCGCCGAAAAGATGACGCCGAGCGAGCTGGTCGCGTTGATGAACGACTATCTCTCGGCCATGACAGACATCATCGAAAGCCATGGCGGCTACGTCGACAAATATATCGGCGATTCCATCGTCGCGATGTTCGGCGCGCCGGCCGACGATCCCGATCATGCACGCAACGCGGTCGCGGCCGCGCTACAATGCCGCGACCGGCTCGAGGAGCTCAACGAAAACCATCCCGCATTCCGCGGCCGCGGCCTCGCCCACCGCATCGGGCTGAACAGCGGCGAAGCCGTGGTCGGCAATATCGGCTCGCGCCGGCGCTTCAACTACACCGTCATGAGCGACACCGTGAATCTTGCCTCACGGCTCGAAGGCGCCAACAAATATTTCGGCACCGTGATCATGGCGTCGGAGATGACCGTGAACCTGAGCCGCAACGCCTACACTTGGCGCGAGCTGGACATGGTCAGGGTGCAGGGACGCGACGAGCCGATCAGGGTGTACGAGCCGCTTGCCGAGAAGAACCAGGAGACGCAGGAGCAGGGTACCCGCGCGGCAGCTTACGCCATGGGACTTGCATGCTGGCGCGCGCGCGACTTCGCCAAGGCGGCGGAGCTGTTCGAAAGCGCCGCCGCTGACGATCCGCCGTGCCGGTATTTTGCCAGGCGTGCCCGAGCCCTGGCAACGAATCCGCCGCCGGGCGAGTGGACACCGGTGAATACGCTGGAAGGGAAGTAGCGACCTCTTACCCTCCCCTGGAGGGGGAGGGTCGGCTCACATTAAGCGCAGCGAAAATGTGAGACGGGGTGGGGTGATCTCTCCCCGCGGGCACTGTTCATCGTGGAGAGACCGTCACCCCACCCCGCTCGCGCTACGCGCGATCGACCCTCCCCCTCCAGGGGAGGGTGAAGGCCGGCTCCTAGAACGGCAGCCCCACATAATTCTCCGCGAGCAACCGCTGCGCCGTCTCGGACGACAGCAGGTACTCGAGCTCGGTCTGCTGCAGCCGGTCTTCATAGTCGGAGCGATCCGGGAAACGGTGCAGCATCATCGTCATCCACCACGAGAAGCGTTGCGCCTTCCAGATCCGCGCCAATGCCTTGGCGGAATAGCCCTCCAGTCCGGAATCGTCACCATCCTGATAATGCGCGAGCATCGCGTGGTAGAGGTAATAGATGTCGGAGGCGGCGCTGTTCAGCCCGCGCGCGCCGGTCGGCGGCACGATGTGGGCGGCATCGCCGGCGAGAAACAGGCGGCCATAGCTCATCGGCTCGGCGACGAAGCTGCGCAAGGGAGCGATGCTCTTTTCGATCGAGGGTCCGGTCGCCAAACGGTCGGCGACCTCGTCGGGCAGGCGACGCTTCAGCTCCGCCCAGAACGCATCGTCCGACCAGTCCTCGACCTTGTCGGTCAGCGGTACCTGGACGTAATAGCGGCTCAGCACCTGTGAACGCAGCGAGCAGAGCGCAAAGCCGCGCGCGTGCTTCACATAGATCAGCTCCGGCGACACCGGTTTCGTGCGCGACAGCACCCCTAACCAGCCGAATGGATAGACCTTCTCGTATTCGCGCAGCACGTCTTTCGGGATCGATTTGCGGCTGACGCCGTGAAATCCATCGGCGCCGACGATGTAGTCACAGTCGACGCGGATCGCCTCACCGTTCGATCGATACGTCACGTAGGGCCGGGCGGAGGTCAGATCATGCGGCGTCACGTCCTCGGCGTCGTGCACGACCTTGCCGCCAAGACGATCGCGCGCCTCGTAGAGGTCGCGCGTCAGCTCGGTCTGGCCATAGACCAGCACCGAATTGCCGCCGGAATGCCTGTGCAGATCGATATGGGAGAGCACGCCGTCATGGGCGATCTCGAAACCGTTGTGGATCTCGCCCTCCCGGTCCATCCGCTCGCCACATTGCGCCTCGCGCATCAGCCGGGCAAACCCGTGCTCGAGCACGCCGGCGCGGATGCGCGCCAGCACGTGCTCGCGGCTGTATTTCTCCAGCACGATGGTGTCGATGCCCTTCAGGTGCAGGAGCTGGGACAGCAGCAGCCCGGACGGCCCGCCGCCGATGATGCAAACCTGGACTTTCATTTTTCCGTCCTCCCGTCGGCACCTTTTTGCAGATTCAGCAGTCCGGACCGATGGAGGGTTTCGCCATTGTCTTGTACTATTCGAACATGAGAACCGCAGCCCCCGCCCCGGCCATCCGGGTCTACAATCTGTTCGGCGAAGCCGGCGACCTGCCCGACGTCGTCCATTGCGAGACGATTGCGTCGCGCTCGGTGCTGCATGACTGGACGCTCGCCGTGCACCGCCACGCCCGTCTGCACCAGGTGCTGCTGATCGAGCGCGGCGGCGGCGAAGCGACACTCGATGGACGTGTGGTGCCGCTCAAGCCGATGCGGATCGTCAACGTACCGGTCGGCCATGTCCATGGCTTCCGCTTCGTGCCGGGGACCCAGGGCTGGGTGCTGACCATCGCCGCGGAAATCCTGGATGAGGCCCTGCTCGCCGCCGAGGGCCTGCGCGGCGTGCTGTCACGATCGGCCGTGGTGAGCGGCACGCCGCAGATCCGCGCGACGATGAAGCAGATCTTTGCCGAGCACGCCGCGCGCGATTTCGGCCGCGCACATGTGCTGCGCGCGTTGTCGGCGGCCATGATCGGCCTCGTGGCGCGCGCGCTGACAGGCGAGAGCGGCACCGGTAGCAGCTCTGAATCAAATCTGTTCCGCCGCTTCGAAGCCCTGCTCGAACAACATCATCTGGAGCGCTGGACCGTTGCGGACTATGCGAACACACTGGCGATCACGCCGACCCATCTCAACCGCGTCACACGCGCAGCGACCGGCGACACCGCCTCGCATCTGATCCTGAACCGGCTGATTCGCGAAGCCCGCCGCAACCTCGTCTATACCAACCTGCCGATCTCGGCGATTGCCTACGCGCTCGGCTTCGAGGACCCCGCCTATTTCAGCCGGGTCTACGCCGCCGCCACCGGGCTGTCGCCGCGCGCGTTTCGGGAGCAACTGCTTGGCGGCGAGGGCTGATCCGGGGCCTATTGCTGCGCCCGATTCACGGTTTCAGTTCGCGCATCCTCCGGATGCCTCTTCTCGTAATGCAGGAAGAGATCGAGCAACGCCAGAAGCACGATGGCGATACCGAAGCCGATGCTCAAATGCATCGCCCGTGTATGGGGAAATCCGAGCAGCCAGGGCGAAGCGATGAGCCAGACGCCCATCAGGACGTTGATCCATTCCTCCCAGTCCCGGTAGGCGATGATGGCCGCCAGCGAGAGCACGACAATGATGGCGCTGGTGACCCAGAGGTCGATCTTGCCCTGACTGTTGGTCAGCTTGAACAGCCACGGCGACACAAAGAGGACGGCCGCGAGAAACAGATTGTAGACGTCAGGGGCAGTTTCGCGCTCTTGCAGCTTGCTCATGGCAAACCTCCGCGAGGGACCTGTCGAAGCAAGGGGCGGGGCGCGGTTTTGTTCCTATTGGGTGCGGATTGACTGCCTAGACTTTGGTCTCACTCAGGAACCGAACCTCCGTCGATAGTCCTGCGGTGCGGTCGCGAGCACGCGCAAGAAGCTGCGGCGCATGGTCTCCTCGGAGCCAAAGCCGCAGCGCTGGGATATCCGCTTCACTGGCAGGCGCGTCTCCGACAGCATCCGCCGCGCAGCCTCCACCCGCAGCCGCTCGATGGCCCGAAGCGGTGTGAGTCCGGTCGCCCTGGCATAATGGCGACTGAAACTGCGCTCGCTCATGCCGGCCTCACGTGCCAGCCTGGACAGAGAGAGGTCACCGGCGAGGTGCGTGCTGATCCACCGGTGCAGCGCGCCGAATTCATCCTCGGCGGATTGAAGCGACAGCGCCTCGCTGAACTGCGCCTGCCCGCCCGGACGCTTGAGGAAGACGACGAGATAACGCGCCACGGCAAGCGCGGTGGCGCGACCGAGATCTTCCTCGACCAGGGCCAGCGCCAGATCGATGCCGGCCGTGACGCCGGCCGAGGTCCAGATCGCGCCATCGCGCACGAAGATCGGATCGGGCTCGACGCGCACGGCCGGGAAACGCCGCGCGAGCTCGGCGCAATACGACCAATGGGTCACCGCACGGCGCCCATCGAGCGCGCCGGATGCACCGAGCAGGAACGCACCGGTGCAGACCGACGCCACGCGGCGTGCCTTCTTCACGCGCTGCCGCAGCCAATCCAGCAGCACCGGATCGGAGGCGGCGGCATCAACGCCCGGGCCTCCCGCAACCAGCAACGTGTCCAGCCCGCTGCCGGCGCGCGGCAGCAACTCCGTTGCAATCTCCAATCCCGAGGATGCCGTCACACACGCGCGGCCTTTCGCCACCACGCGAAGTACATAAGGCGACGTTCCGCCGGCCTCCACGATCTGCTCGTTGGCGGTCGCGAACACCTGGAGCGGACCGGTGACGTCGAGCAGCTGCACCGACGGATAGGCCAGCACCTCGATCACACGCGCGGAGTTCCGCGTGGCGCGCGACCTGGAGCTTGGCGAGAAACGAGGGTTCTTTGGCATTTGCGCCAAAGCGTGCCCGGTTATGTTGCCGCTGTCCAGCCTCGAGGAGAGACCATGACCACCAAGACTTTCATCAAGACCGTCCCGCCGGACTGGCTTCTCGCGATGTGGAAGGAGATCGACGACAAGACCTTCGGCAAGGGTTTTGACTGTTTCGCCGAAGACGCGATCTGCAATCTCGGCGTCGCCGACTGGCACGGCCGCGAGGCGATCCGCAATAATCTGCGGCAGTTCATCGACCGCGGCTTTACCGCGCTCCATCATGTCGTCGAGTTCTGGGATAGTCCCGAGCTCAAGATCTTCCACGGCAAGGTCGCGATGCGCTTCGACGATCCCACCATCGCAGCCGTGAGGCCGACGATGGCCCATTTTTTCTACATGGACGAAAAGGACCCCAACAAGGTCAAGCGCTGGATCGGCGCGGTGGGACCGACCGGCTTCTAGCCGGCGCGCCGCCGACAAAACGCGGCGGTGCAAGCTCAACTACGATAAGAGAGCCGGCCTCATCATCGGATGCGGCCGGCTCATTCCCGATCAGGCGAAGGGAACGTCGAAGGCGGCCATAACCGGGATCGGGTGAATTTGGACCGGGGCCGCCCCTATTCCCGGCGCCTCTACTTACCTTCGTATAGAACGACCAACCCTTTTGATAGAATTCGTTTACCTCCGTACGATTGAGCCCGGAATGCCCACGCCTTATCGTGGCTGCATTCGGCGCCCAGGCGCTGGTGGCACGGGACCTCCCTAACCTTGGCGCAAGACGGCCACACCCTGTCCGGTCGTCTGCGCCGCCTTTTCAGCAGGCCGTGTGTTTCCCGGCCGCCACATCGAGCCCTCGCGGTCGAAACTGCCGGCTTCCATGCGAAACTGGAGCTTCGTGCATAATGTCTTCGTTTGAGAAGATCGCACTCTTCATCGATGGCTCCAATCTCCATGCCACCTCCAAGGCGCTCGGTTTCGACATCGATTACAGGCGTCTGCTCAGCGAATTTCGCAGCCGGGGCGTGTTGCTGCGAGCCTTCTATTACACGACCGTCATCGAGGATCAGGAATACTCGTCAATCCGCCCATTGATCGATTGGCTCGACTATAACGGGTATACTGTCGTCACCAAGTTCTCCAAGGAGTTCGTTGACGCCACCACCGGCCGCCGCAAGATGAAGGGCAGCATGGATGTGGACCTCGCCGTGACGGCGATGGAGCTCGCCGGGCACGTCGATCAGATGGTGTTGTTCTCGGGCGACGGGGATTTTCGGTCGCTGGTTCAGGCGGTGCAACGCCGCGGCGTCCGGGTGACCGTCATCTCCACGCTAGCCAGCCAGCCGCCGATGATCGCCGACGAACTGCGCCGGCAGGCGGACATCTTCGTTGACCTGGCGGAACTGAAGCCGAAAGTGGGACGCGATCCGGCGGAACGGCCGGGATCGCGCGAGATGCGTCAGCAACCGCCACAATTCAACGCGCGCGGGTCGGTGAATCGAAGCGACCGGCCGGATTGATCCGGCGCGACGATCCCCGGATCGTCAGACGTCGAAGAACACCGTCTCGTCGGGCCCCTGCAGATTGATCGTGAAGGAATAAACAACCTTGCCGGCACGCTCGCTGCGGGTCGCGATCAGCGTCTTGCGACGCATTGGAGGTTCGACCAGATTGAGCACCGGATCGGCGGCGTTTGCGGCTTCTTCATCGGAGAAATAAAGCCGCGTGTTGAGCCCGATATTGATGCCGCGCGCGACAATCCAGATGTTGACGTGCGGCGCGCATTTGCGCCCCGCCTTGTCGGTGATGGCGCCCGGCTTGATGGTCTCGAAGGTGACGAGCCCATTCTCGAAATCCGAGCCGCCGCGGCCCCAGCCGCGAAAATCCCCGTCCAAAGCGCCGGCGGAGCGATCGGCCGGATGATTGTAGCGGCCCGCCGCGTTGGCCTGCCAGATCTCGAGCAGAACGTCGCGCAGCGGCGAGCCGCTGCCGTCGATCACCTTGCCTTCCAGCGTGATGCGCTCGCCTTGCGTGTTCGGCGTCACCAGCACGTTGGAAAAATTCTTCTCGAAAATGTCGAAGCCGGCCATGGCCGGAATCAGGCCGATATGGACGTAGGGCCCGGCAGTCTGCGAGGCGGTTTCCTTGAGATAGTTGAGCGGCTGCGGCATGGCTCAGTTCCCCTCCGGGCGGTTCTCGAAATAAGTGGAGCGCTGACCGCGCAGCACGATGTCGAAGCGATAGGCGAGCGAGTCGAACGGCGTCGAGGCGTTAAGGTCGAGCGGCGCGACCAGACGTTCGAGCGCATCCTTGTCCGGGATCGTCGTCAGGATCGGGCAGACCGGAATGAGCGGATCGCCCTCGAAGTACATCTGCGTGATCAGCCGCTGTGCAAAGCCCGAGCCGAACACCGAGAAGTGGATGTGGGCAGGACGCCAGCTATTGACGAAGTTGCGCCAGGGATAGGGGCCCGGCTTCACGGTACGGAAATAATAGTAGCCGGTGTCGTCAGTCAGCGCGCGGCCGCAGCCGCCGAAATTCGGATCGATCGGCGCGAGATAGGTGTCCTTCTTGTGCCGGTAGCGGCCGCCGGCATTGGCCTGCCAGAACTCGACCAGCGTGTTCGGCACGCCGCGGCCGGTCTCGTCCAGCACGCGGCCGTGGACGATGATGCGTTCACCGACGGGATCGCCGTCCTTGGCGTAGTTGCGGATCAAATCATTGTCGAGCGGCCCGAGATCGTTGTGGCCGAACACTGGCCCGGTGATCTCCGAGACCGAGTTCTCGATCGATAGCAGCGCCTGGCGCGGCGAACGCAGCACCGAGGATTTGTAGCCGGGCGCGTAGGCCGGCGGATGGATGGTGCGGTCGCGCTGGAAGAAGCCGCCGTCACGCGGGGTGAACGGCTCGGGGCTGTTGAGGCGGGGATCCCTTAAGGCTGGCGCCTGGGCATTCATCGGCGTTGTCTCTCCCTGTAGCGCCTCGGTCCGGGCGCGCGGCTTATCGGGAGATCATGGGCCGACCTATTCCACAGATAAATAGATCGATTATAATATATTGCATGAAAGAAATCGATCATTTGGCGCTGGACGGCCACGCCCTCGAACTGTTCCTCGCCGTGCTGGAGGAGGGTTCGGTGACGGCCGCCGCGACCCGGCTCGGCCTGACGCAATCGGCCGTCAGTCACGCCCTGAAAAAGTTGCGGCGGATCGCGGGAGATCCGCTGTTCGCCAAATCCGGCCGCGGCATCGTCGCGACCGCGCATGCCCAGGCGCTGGCCGCAAAGGCGCGGGCGCTGATCGACGAGATGCGCAGCTTCGCCGGCAGCGTCACGTTCGAACCGGCAAGCGCCCAGCTTTCGCTGACGATCGCTGCGAATGATTTCCAGCGCGACCTGCTGCTGCCGCGCTTCTTCGGACATGTCGCCGCGCAGGTGAAGAGCCTCAATCTGCGCGTGATCCCGTCGCAGTCGCCCTCACCTGCCATGTTGCGCGAGAATCGGTGCGATCTCCTGATCACACCGCTGCCGCCGTCCGGCATCGACATCGTGCAGAAGCGACTGCTGCGGGATCATTACGTCTGCTATTTCGATCCCAAGGCACGGGCCGCACCGGGCAGTCGCAGCGCCTATCTCGCCGCGCGCCACATCACCGTGGTCTACACCGACAACGAGCGGCTCGACTTCGACCGCCGGCTCGCCGCGAACGGCTTTCACCGCGACATCGCCATCTCCGTGCCGAGCTTTTCCGGCGTGCCGTCGTTCCTGCGCGGGACGCAGATGCTGGCGAGCATGCCGAGCCTGCTGGCGCCCGGCGTGATGCACGGCTTCGCGCACGCGCGGATTCCGCTAGCCTCGCGCACACGCACGCTGGCCGAACTGCCGATGTTCATGGTCTGGCACCAGCGTTATCAGAAGGACCCGGCCCATCGCTGGATTCGCGCGCAACTGGAGTCCATGGCAGCGACGGCCGCCGCCTGAATCCGACGCGTCGATTGCGAACGACGGTTCATTGGCGACACCACAAGGACGTGCGAAGGCAACGCCGATGCGAAGGCGTTCGGAGAAGCCTTGTGAAGTCCAGCCTGTGCCTTCTGACGGCCTGCGATTCCCTTCAGAGGCCGCTTGCCGATTTCACGATTCCCCGTATGCAAGCCTTCGCGGCAGCACAGGGATACCAGCAGCGTTTCGTTCACCGCAATGATTGGAAACGTCCGCGCGGATGGCTGAAGATCGAGGTGATCCGCGCCGCTCTCGAAGACAATTTCGACTTCGTGCTCTGGATGGACGTCGATGCCGTCGTGCTCCGTAACGATGTCGATGTCAGGACCGCGGCGATAGATGCCGCCGACCTGCACATGGCCTGGCACGGTCCCGATACATCCGAGATCATGGCCGCCGATTTCGTGCCGCATTTCAATTCAGGCGTCATGCTGATCCGCGTGACCGACTGGTCGCGCGCGTTTTTCGAACGGGTCTGGGAGATCGGCCAGGTGCAGCATGCCTGGTTCGACCAGGCGACCATCCTTCACGCGCTCGGCTATGATGACTGTCTGGGACTTGGACCGGATCGCCCGGACGAACCCAACCGGTCTCATGTCGCGCGTCTCGACACGGCCTGGAATTCGATCCCCGGGCTCGCCACCGCGCCGGACCCGATTGTTCACCACTATGCCGGGATCAGCAATCCGTCGACGCGGCTCAAGATGGTCGAGGCGGATGCCCTGACGGCGTCGATGCGCGAAGGGCTCGATGCCGATGTGCGTCAGGCGATCGCCCGCCAGTTCGGCCTGTGGCGCGAGGACGCGGCCATGCGCGACTGGGTCACCGGCGAGCGGGATTCCGCCCTCGCCAAACGGTACGAGCTCGCGTCGGAGCGGGATCAGGCGCGGGCGCAATTGGCGGCGGTCCACAGCTCGACGTCCTGGCGGGTGACAGCGCCGCTGCGCTGGACCAAGACGTTGTTTCAGCGCCGGTCACGATAGTGCTTGCCGGCAGCCGCGGCGGTGGCCTGCCCTTCGCCAAACCCACTGGTTGCGCGCGGGCGGCCACGCTAGAATTCGGCCATGACAGTGACCGATATCGCGAGCCGAACCTACAATCACAGCTGGCGGCTGGATCCCATCATCCGCAGCCTGCTTGATACCGACTTTTATAAGCTATTGATGTTACAGATGATTCGGGAATCATACCCGCATCAGCAGGTGACATTTTCGGTCATCAACCGCTCGCGCCATGTCCGCCTTGCCGAGATCATCGACGAGGGCGAGCTGCGCGCCCAGCTCGACCATGCCCGCACCATCCGCTTCACCAAGAAGGAGCTGATCTGGCTTGCCGGTAACACCTTCTACGGCAAGACCCACATGTTCTCGGCGGATTTCATCCGCTGGCTGTCCGAATTCCGCCTGCCCGAATACGAGCTGCGCAAGGTCGAGGGGCAGTATGAGTTGCATTTCCACGGGCCCTGGGCCCACACCACGATGTGGGAGATTCCAGCGCTCGCCATCCTCAACGAGTTGCGTTCGCGCTCGGCGATGAAGGGCCGCGGCCGTTTCGAGCTCGACGTGCTCTATGCCCGCGCCAAGGCCAAGCTGTGGACCAAGGTGGAGCGGCTGCGCAAGCTTGAGAATCTGAGGCTCTCTGACTTCGGCACCCGCCGCCGGCATGGCTTCCTGTGGCAACGCTGGTGCGTGGAGGCGGTGAAGGAAGGGCTGGGTTCGTCCTTCATCGGCACCTCCAACGTGCTGCTCGCGATGGACAACGATCTCGAGGCCATCGGCACCAACGCGCATGAACTGCCGATGGTCGCCGCCGCACTCGCCAAGGACGACGAGGAATTGCGCTGGGCGCCCTATCGCATTCTCGATCAGTGGCGCCAGACCTATGGCGGCAACCTGCTGATCGCACTGCCGGATGCTTTCGGCACCAAAGCCTTCCTGCGCGACGCGCCGGAATGGGTGGCCGACTGGACCGGCTTCCGCCCCGACAGCGCGCCGCCGATCCAGGCCGGCGAGGAGATCGTCGCCTGGTGGGAGAAGAAGGGCCGCAACCCAAAGGATAAGCTGCTCGTGTTCTCCGACGCGATGGATGTCGGCTCGATCGAGGAGACCTATCACCACTTCTCCGGTCGCGTGCGCCTCTCGTTCGGCTGGGGCACCAACCTCACCAATGATTTCGTCGGCTGCGCGCCGGACGGCACGTTCAACCTCGATCCGATCTCGCTGGTCTGCAAGGTGTCGTCGGTCGACGGACATCCGGCCGTCAAGCTCTCCGACAATCCGGAGAAGGCGACCGGCATGCCCTCGGAGATCGAGCGTTATCTGCGCGTGTTCGGCGATGCCGGCCGTGTCCGCAAGCCGGTGCTGGTCTAGTCCCGATCCAAATTCTCTCAATCGGGTAAATCGCGAGGATCGGATTCGCGACATCGGCGCGCCGATGCCGCGTCGGTTCCGGTTCAGCGGCATTTGCGACGATCTGCGCGCATCCGTTTCACAGCGCTTTCACCCTGCGAGACAGTCTCTCTGCTCTTTCAGGTTGAGTTAAGCAGCGTTCCCGCCTCATTGGCGTTATCAGCGGAACGCTCCGCTGGGATCGTTGAGTGATTTGGGGAACGCAGAGTGTTTCGCAGAACTGCAGCGTCGGCGAAGGAACGCAGCTTCCTTCACGTCATCAAGCTCGTCTCGCCTTTCGTCATGGTCGTCGTACTTCAGGCGGCGATCGCGGGATTCAGCCTGGAGGTGATGTCATCGGTTCGCGCCTATGTCGCGGGCGAAGCGATGTGGTCGCGCTCGCAGAAGAACGCCGTCTATTCCCTCAATCTCTATCTGCGTTCGGGCGAAGCCCACCAGTTCGCGCGGTATCAGAGTTCTCTCGCCGTGCCGATCGGCGACGAATATGCGAGATGGGCCCTCGAGGGCGATCCGGTCGACGTCGAGCTCGCGCGCATCGGCTTCCTGCAAGGCGGCAACCATCCCGATGATGTTCCCGGCCTGATCTGGCTGTTCCGCTATTTCAACAAGGTCAGCTTCCTGCGCGAAGCGATCCGCGAGTGGACTGCCACCGATCCGATGCTGCTGGAGCTCAGCGTGTTCGGTGAAGTCATCAAGAGTGAACTGAAGAACGGCCCCATTGGAGATAGCGACCGGCTGCAATTCCTGTCGTCGCGGCTGTCGGAGCTCAACAGGCAGTTCACGGGTCATGCCGAGCGGTTCTCGACGGTGCTGGGCGAAGGCTCCCGCGCCATCAAGTTCACGCTGACATGCCTCAACATCGTCACCGCCGCTACCCTGATCCTGCTCCTGATCTGGCACACGCGGCGTCTGGTGCTGCAACGGCAGGCGTTCGAGGATGCGCTGCATGCCGAGAAGGAGCGCCTCGCCTTTCAGGCTTCGCATGACTGGCTGACCGGCCTCGCCAACCGGCGGGCCTTCGAGGCGCGCCTGCAGAGCGAGCTCGATGGTCGCGGCGAAAATACGCTGAGCCTGATCCTGCTCGACCTCGACCAGTTCAAAAGCGTCAACGACGGCTGCGGTCATCTCGCCGGAGATCGGCTGCTGTGTCAGGTCGCGCGACTGTTGCAGCAGGAGCGGCGGCCACAGGATCTGGTCGCACGGCTCGGCGGCGACGAGTTCGGCCTGATCCTGCCGCAATGCGCTCCGTACGACGCCGTCGACATCGCCGAGCGGCTGCGGCGGTCGCTCGAGCTGTTCAACTTCGCCTGGGACGATCAATGCTTTGCGGTGACCGCCAGCATCGGCGTCGCCTGCATTGCCGACGCCGACACCACGCTCGAAGAGGCGATGCGCCGGGCGGACGTGGCCTGCTATCGCGCCAAGGAAAAGGGACGCAACCGGGTCCAAGTCGACAACGGAAAACCGGACGTCGTGCTCGTCGCCGCGCGGCCGCGCGAAGCTGCCCGCGCGTGATCGTCGCAATTACCGCGCCGGCAGGATCCCGAGACCCAGGAGATGCGCGTCCAGGAACTGCGTGACCTGCTGGCGAAGCATCTGTGGCGGCACCGCGATCATTCGTTCTTCGAGGCCGAGCGAGATGATTCCATGCACTGCGGAGAACAGCGTGCGCGACAATAGTGCGATCTTCACGTCATCCGCATCCGGCAACACGCGCACCAGAGGCGGATGCATCAACGCGAAGGCGTCCATCACCATCTGAAGAATGTCGTCGGGATAGGGACGGTCGTCTTCCATCCGATGCTCGAACAGCGAGCGCAACAGATTGGCGTTTTCGGCGAAGAATTCGAGATAGGTCTCCGCCAGACCATAGAGCTGGCGGACCGGATCCTCAGCCGGAACCTTCCCCAGCCGCGCCGTCAGCGCCTGAACCGTTTCCCGATTAACCGTCAGGATCACCCCGTCGAAGTCGCCGAATTCGTTATAGACGCTGCCGACCGAGCAACCCGCGGCCTCGGCCACGTCCCGAACCTTCAACGATCTCAATCCCTTAGTCGCGATAATGCTGCGGGCGATCTCTAGGATCTGGAGACGCCGTCGATTTTTTTTCTGGTCTCGCAGCGATTCTTCTTGAACATTGTTCATTTTCAAGCTACTCATGTGAACATTGTTCAAATTAACTCGGAGACCAGCAAAATGCAAACCCTCGCTGTTGATATCGCCGCCACCTTTCTCGATGACGCCGCGGCCCTCTTGAGCGGCTTCGGCCGCGCCGTGCTGCGGATCGTCATGGCCCCGATCGATCGGATCGCAAATGCCTGCGACATTGCCGGCGTCCTCGCCGAGCGCCGCGCAACCTTCCGGATGTGGCGGTCCAGCCGCGCCCGTGCCCGCCACGAGCGCCGCCGCTTCAGCCTGCTCGGCCGCTTGAACCCCTTCCGCCATCTCGCCCACCTCACCTGAGGGGAAGCCGGTGCGCATGCGAATCCACTCGAATGCGAGGATTGGCCGCAACAAAAGACTCAATATGTCCGGAGATTCGTGGCCGATGCCGCGGATGTCGGAGATGCCGTTCAGCTTTTCCTCATCGGCCGTCGCGATATCCCCCGTAAGCGCGGCAATTCCGCCCGAAACCGCGGCCGCAACCGGATAATTGCGAACCTAACGAGACCACCTGGAGACCAACAGGATCGGAAGGATCGAGGGGACTGCGCAGGCCGATGACCGTCGTCACCCTGCGATCGCTCCGCCCACACCCTTCCGGTCGTGACGTTTCACCGACAACGCAACAACCTCAGGCTGCCTCCCGAAAACAGGACTCGTCATGATCAGGGATTTGATGTCGTCTCGCCGCTTCGCGCCGCTGTTCTGGGCGCAATTTTTCTCGGCGCTCAATGACAACGTGCTCAAGAACGCGCTCGTCATCATCCTGCTTTACAGTGCCGCGACCGGCCACGGCGATGCGCTGGTGACGGTCGCAGGCGCCGTCTTCATCTTCCCCTATTTCATCCTGTCCGGGCTCGGCGGCCAGCTCGCCGACAAATACGTCAAATCGGTCGTCGCAAGGCGGTTGAAATTCGCTGAGATCTTCGCTGCGGCTTTCGCCGCCGCCGGCTTCTTCATGCACTCGGTGCCGCTGCTGTTCACGGCGCTTGCGCTGTTCGGCATCATCGCCGCCCTGTTCGGCCCCGTAAAATACTCCATGCTGCCGGACCAGCTCGAGCTCGGTGAGCTCGCGACCGGCAACGCGCTGGTCGAAGGCGCGACCTTCATGGCCATCCTGCTCGGCACCGTCGCGGGTGGCCAGTTCGTGGCCGGCTCCGCCCATATGGGCTGGGTCGCATCGGCCGTGGTCGTGCTGGCGCTGTTGTCGTGGGCCTTCGCCTCCCGCATTCCGCAAACGACGCCGTCCGCGCCCGATCTGCCCGTCGATGCCAATCCCTGGACCTCGACGCTCAACCTGTTGAAGACGCTCCATGCCGACCATCGGCTGTGGGACGGCACGGTGATCGTCTCCTGGTTCTGGCTGGTCGGCGCGATCGTGCTGTCGCTGCTGCCGGCGCTGGTCAAGGACGTCGTCGGTGGCAGCGAAGGCGTGGTGACGCTGTGCCTGGCGATCTTCGCGATCGGCATCGCCATCGGCTCGCTGTTTGCCGCCAGCCTGAGCCATGTGCGCCCGAACCTCGCGCTCGTGCCGATCGGCGCCATCATGATGGGATTTGCCGGCATTGACCTCGCCTGGGCCATCGGCGTCACGGTGAAGGGCAACGACATCGCGGCGGTCGATTTCGCAACCTCGTTTGCCGGCCTGCGCATGCTGATCGACTTCGTCGTCTTCGCTTTCGGCGGCGGGCTGTTCGTCGTTCCGTCCTTTGCGGCCGTGCAGGCCTGGTCGGCTCCGAACGAGCGTGCCCGCATCATCGCCGCCGGTAACGTGCTGCAGGCCGCCTTCATGGTGATCGGCTCGCTGTTCGTCGCACTGCTGCAGGCGGCCGGATTGCATGTCGGCTGGATCTTCCTCGGCCTGGGTGTCGCGAGCTTCGGCGCGGTGTGGTTCGTGCTGACGAAATGGGGCAAGGAAGGCGTGCGCGATTTCGGCGGGCTCTTGTTCCGCGCCCTGTTCCGCACCGAGGTGCGCGGGCTCGAGAACCTGCCGCCTCCGGGCACGCGCATGCTGATCGCGCCCAATCATGTCAGCCTGATCGACGGCCCGCTGCTGCATGCCGTGCTGCCGATCGACGCGAGCTTCGCGGTCGATACCGGCATCTCCAAGGCCTGGTGGGCCAAGCCGTTCCTGCGCGTCGTCAAGCACTACACCATGGACCCGAGCAAGCCGCTGGCCGCGCGCGACCTGATCAAGCTCGTCGCCGCCGGCGAACCGGTCGTCATCTTCCCGGAAGGACGCATCACCGTCTCCGGCTCGCTGATGAAGGTCTATGACGGTACCGCGATGATTGCCGACAAGGCCGACGCCGTGGTCGTGCCGGTTCGCATCGAAGGCGCGCAACGCTCGCATCTCAGTTACCTCAACGGCAGCCAGATCAAGCGCTCGTGGTTTCCGCGGGTGACGGTGACGATCCTACCGCCGGTCAAGCTGCCGGTCGATCCGGCCCTGAAGGGCAAGGCGCGCCGCAACGCTGCGGGCGCCGCGCTCCAGGACGTGATGATCGACGCGATGGTCAAGAACGCCATGCTCGACCACACGCTGTTCGAAGCGCTCGGCCACGCCTATCGCGACCGCGACACCGGCAAGGTCATCATCGAAGACGCGCTCGGCACCAAGCTGACCTATCGCAAGCTGATCCTCGGCGCGCAGGTCCTGAGCCGCAAGCTCGAGACCGGCACGATGGCCGGCGAGAATGTCGGCGTGCTGCTGCCGAACTCCGCGGGCGTCGCCGTCGTCTTCATGGCACTGCAGAGCATTGGCCGGGTTCCGGCGATGCTGAATTTCTCGGCCGGGCCGGTCAACGTCCTCGCCGCCATGAAGGCCGCGCAGGTCAAGACCGTGCTGACGTCGAAAGCCTTCATCGAGAAGGGCAAGCTCGACAAGTTGATGGCCGCGATTTCGGCCGAGGCCCGCGTCGTCTATCTCGAGGACGTCCGCGCCTCGATCGGCACCGCCGACAAGATCAAGGGCCTGCTCGCCGGCACCGCGCCGCGCGTTGCCCGCCAGGCCAACGATCCCGCGGTTGTGCTGTTCACATCGGGCTCGGAAGGCACGCCCAAGGGCGTGGTGCTGTCCCACCGCAACATCCTCGCCAACGCAGCGCAGGCGCTGGCGCGGGTCGATGCCAATGCCAATGACAAGGTGTTCAACGTGCTGCCGGTGTTCCACTCGTTCGGTTTGACCGGCGGAATGATGATGCCGCTGCTCGCGGGCATTCCGATCTACATGTATCCCTCGCCGCTGCACTATCGCATCGTGCCGGAACTGATCTACCAGACCGGCGCCACGATCCTGTTCGGCACCGATACGTTCCTCACCGGTTACGCTCGCTCGGCGCATGCCTACGACTTCCGCACCCTGCGCCTGGTGATCGCCGGCGCCGAGGCGGTCAAGGACCGGACGCGGCAGGTGTTCATGGAACGCTATGGCATCCGCATTCTCGAAGGCTATGGCGTCACCGAGACGGCGCCGGTGCTGGCGATGAACACGCCGATGGCCAACCGCCCCGGCACCGTCGGCCGCCTGTCGCCGCTGATGGAAAGCCGCCTCGATCCGGTCCCCGGCATCGAGGAAGGCGGACGCCTCTCGGTGCGCGGACCGAATGTGATGCTCGGTTATTTGCGGGCCGAAAACCCCGGCGTGCTTGAGCCGCTCGCCGAGGGCTGGCATGACACCGGCGACATCGTGGCGATCGACCCGGCCGGCTTCATCACCATCAAGGGGCGCGCCAAGCGCTTTGCCAAGATCGCGGGCGAAATGGTCTCGCTGTCGGCGGTCGAGAGCATCGCGACGACGCTGTGGCCGCAGGCCGCATCGGTCGCCGTGTCGATCCCCGACCAGCGCAAGGGCGAGCGCATCGTGCTGCTGACGACGGAGAAGAATGCCGAGCGCAGCGCAATGCAGGCCCAGGCCAAGACGATCGGGGCCTCCGAGCTGACCGTGCCCGCAACGATCATGGTGGTCGACAAGGTGCCGCTGCTCGGAACCGGCAAGACCGACTACGTCACGGCAACGACGATGGCCCGCGAGCAAGCGACGCCAGCATCGGAGCGCGAGGTTGCGTGAGATCAAACCCATCGCCGTCGCGCCGGACCTCCGGCGCGACGGCGTGGTCTTGCTTCACGGCATCGGGGTTGGCTCCTGGACGCTGAAGCGGCTCGAACGAACGCTGCAGCGCCGCGGTTTCACGACGCTCAATCTCGACTATGCCAGCCGGAAGAGGCCTCTCGAACAGCTTGCGGAGGACATCCACGCGCCAATCGCCGCATTCGCTGAGCAATGCGGCGGCACGATCCACTTCGTCGCTCATTCCATGGGTGGCTTGCTCGCGCGCGTCTATATTTTCAGGCACCGGCCGGCGCGGCTCGGCCGCGTCGTGATGCTGGGCACGCCCAATCACGGCAGCGAGGTCGCGGATCTCGTGAAGGATCTCTCCGTCTACCGCGCAGCGTTTGGGCCGTCCGGCCAGCAATTGACGACCATCCTGGATCCCGTGCTCGCCGCTCTGCCGTCGCCGGACTATGCGGTCGGCATCATCGCGGGATGTCGCACCATCGCGCCGATCGCCTCGGCCTTCGTCCTGCCACGGCCCAATGACGGCAGGGTTTCCGTCGCGAGTGCGAAGCTCGACGATATGGCCGATCACATCGTCGTCAAGGCGTCCCATACCGGGCTGCCGCGCCATAGCGTTGCGATCGAGCAGACAATCGCCTTCCTGCACGACGGCCGCTTCAGCCCGATCACCTGAGCAAGAGATAGCGAACCGGATTGTCATCGCATTGGCCGGCGCCACACTCCAGCACCGTGGATAGCAGGTTTGCGGCAACCAGCAACGCGAAGATGGCGAACACCGCGTTCGATGCCGGCCCGCTTATCGGCGCAGCGGCATCTCGCTCGCCGGCCAAATCCTTCAGGACGAAGACCAGCGCGACATAGCAGATCATGCCGACGGCCGCGATCAGCGCCCAGGTGTAGAAATGCAGCCCGAACAGCGC
Source organism: Bradyrhizobium sp. CCGUVB14 (assembly GCF_024199935.1). Taxonomy (NCBI): domain Bacteria; kingdom Pseudomonadati; phylum Pseudomonadota; class Alphaproteobacteria; order Hyphomicrobiales; family Nitrobacteraceae; genus Bradyrhizobium; species Bradyrhizobium sp. CCGUVB14. Next base: position 2,550,207 of record NZ_JANADS010000001.1, on the reverse strand, counting down.
CGAACCATATCCAGCGTCGCCGGGTGCGAGATGCAGCGAGACCTGCCGCATCGAAATGACTCCCGTGACGAGGCTGGCGATCAGGATCATCGCATAGTGCGACGGCCGCTCACCGACGCGAATGTTGAGCAGGAACCCCATGCCGATCGCGATGAAGCCGGCCCGCTGCAGCAGACACAGCGGACATGGCAGCTCGCCGAACGCAAGTTGATAGAAGAACGCGATCGCCAGAACCAGCGAGATCCCGAGCAGCCCGAGCATGTTCAGGACCGCACCGACCGATCGCTGTTCGCTCATTTCCGTCGTGCTCATCTCGCCCCCGTCAGAACGAGAACTTCAGCGGATCGGTCGCGTGGTGAAAGAACCACGCGATGGTGACGACGATCGTCGCGCTCCAGAGCGCATAGCTCAGTCCCGCGCGCGAACACCAGACCGACGCGCAGCCTGCCAGCGCCAGCAGGAAAGGCAGAAACATGTACATGAGCGCGGGCTCCCCCAGGCGATTCGCGCATCGCGCGAACCGCGCAAGAGATACGTCAGCCCTGCACGCCCCTCAAGAGCCGGCTTCGCTGCGCCGCTCCTGAGCGTAGCGCACCAGCGCCGCGAAGCGATAGATGCCGTGCACGAACTTGCCATAGGGCATGGTGATGAACAGCGCGAACACCGCACCGAGATGCAGCGCCAGCAGCGGCCCCATGGCCGGAGACTCGCGCAGGAGCAGAAGCAGCATGCCGGTGAAACCGGTCAGGAACAGCATGGCGATGAAGCCGACATCCATGCCGTAGCGGTTCTCGTCGAGCAGGGCCGGATCGCGGCGCGTTTTCGCGAGGAACAGGCCAATCGGACCAACGACGAGCCCGATGCCACCGAGTGTGCCGAGTACCACGGGCAGATCCCACAACGGATACGGCGCCTCACGGCCGAGAAGATAGTGGTACAGCGTAGCGACCGAGGTCGCGGCAAAGCACAGCAGGAAGCCATAGAACGTCAAATGATGGAAAAGCTTGCGACGGTCGGTCGGCGTGTCGTCCTCGTTGTAGCAGCCGACCCCGCCGCCATGGAGATAGCGCAACTCGCCGGCATCCCGGATGGCCTGGAATATCGAGCCACCATCAGCCCGCCCGCCGATCGGCGTGCCAATGTCGCGCCAGAAGGCGCGGACGCTCATGACCAGTGCGAGGATCGCATAGAGAAAGGCAGCGCTGAACAGCACGGCCATCGCATTGTGCGGCATCAGCTTATAGAAGGCGCCAGGACCGGTGTGCACGCCGAGCAGCACGCTGCGATCGTTCAGGGCCGCAAAGCCGAAGATGAAGGCCGCCATGCTCAGTGCAGCGACGATGCTGATGACGAGGCCATTGCGTGCGAAGGCGCCGGACAGCGCCTGCGGCCAAGCATAAGCGGCATAAGATTCGGCGCGCGCGACCGCCAGCGTCTTCGGAACGTTGACGTTGAACTCGTGCGGCGGCGAGAACTGGCAATCGACGTAGCAGGCGCCGCAGGAATGGCAGAGGTTGGCGAGGTAGTTGAGATCGCCGTCGGAGAAGGCGCGGCGCATCTCCATCGCGGGAAATACCGCGCAAAGACCCTCGCAATACCGGCAGGAATTGCAGACCGTCATCAGACGGTCGGCCTCGTCCAGAATTCTAGTTCCGTGCATGTTTCGCCGCTTCCCGTCCTGCGATCCGCCCGAACACGCTGCCGATGGTCATGCCCATGCCGGCGGCATACCCCTTGCCGAGCACATTGCCCGCCATGATCTCGCCGGCTGCGAACATGTTGGCCGACGGCTTGCCGTCAGCCATCAGCATCCGCGCCTCCTTGTTCACACGCGTGCCGAGATAGGTGAAGGTGATGCCAGGCCGCACCGGATAGGCGAGATAAGGCGGCGTGTCGATTTTGCGCGCCCAGTGCGTCTTTTGCGGCGTGATGCCTTCGGTGCGGCAATCATCCAGAATGGTGTGATCGAACGTGCCGGGCCGCACCGCCGCGTTGAATTCGGTGATGGTCTTTTCCAGCGCGGCCGGGTCGAGCGTCAGCTTGCCGGCAAGCTCGGCGATCGTCTGCCCGGCGATCGGCGGAAACAGCGTCGGCATGAACGAGGTGACGACAGTGGAGTCAAAGATGATGTAGGCGATCTGGTCGGGCTGCGCCGCGACCAGCCGGCCCCAGATCGCGTAGCGCTTCGGCCAGATGTCCTCGCCTTCGTCGTAGAAGCGCTGCGAATGCTTGTTGACGACGATGCCGAACACGACGGAGTCATGCCGCGTAATGATGCCGCCGTCGAATTTCGGCGCGCGGGCATCGATCGCAACCGCATGGCACTGGGTGGGATCGCCGACCTCCTGCACGCCCTTGTCGAGCAGCATCTTCAGGATCGAGCCGCGATTGTAGGGCGTGCCGCGGATCAGGAAATTGTCGGCTGCCTCGCCCCAATATTGCTTCAGCCATTCGATGTTGGCCTCAAACCCGCCGGCGGCGGCGACCAGCGACGTCGCGCGGACCTCGGCCTCGCCGTTGATCGGCCGCTTCAGGCGCGCGGCGAGAAACATGCCGTCCTCGATCACGAGATCGGTGACCTCGGCGTCATATTCGACGTCGACGCCGAGCCGCTCGGCGGTCAGATAGAGCGCGTTCAGCATGGCGCGGCCGCCGCCCAGGAAAAAGGAGTTGGTGCGGCCGAGGCTCAGGGTACCGCCGAGCGAGGGCTGCCAGCGCACGCCCTGCTCCACGATCCAGTTCAGGATGTCCTTGGACTCCCGGATCATATGGCGGGCGAGCACCTCGTCGGTCTGGCCGCCGGTGACGCGCAGCAGATCCTCCCAAAACTCATCCTCGGTGTAGGGACCGGTCAGGATTTCGGTCGCAGCGTCATGGGCGCAGCGCATGTTGCGGGTGTGGCGGGTGTTGCCGCCGCGATAGAACTTTGGCGCACCTTCGAGCACCAGCACCGAGGCGCCGCCGCGGCGCGCCGCGATCGCCGCGCACAGCGCTGCGTTGCCGCCGCCGATCACCAGCACATCGTATTTGCCGCTCATACCGTCAGTCCGATGCGATGAAGTTAGAGACATTCTGCCCGCAGGCAGCCCCGGTCAAGGCTGGTAGGCATTGCGTACTTTTGTATACAAAGATATACAGACGCGATGCAAGCCGCATCTCTGCATGGGCAGGATGCGCATTGCGAGCCCGAGGAATCATGGCCAGACGCCCGGCAAAGGCAGGCGGATCGATCGCACGCGGCGGTGGCGTCGCGCTGGGCGAAGCGGTGTTCCGCTCGCTCTGCGAGGCCCTTCAGGCCGGCAGCTACCGCGCCGGCGATCGCCTGCGCGAGGAAGAGGTCGCGCAACGGCTGAAGGTCAGCCGCACACCGGTGCGGGAGGCGCTTGGCCGGCTCGCCGCACGCGGCTTCGTTGAGCCCGCCGGCGGCCGCGGGCTGATCGTGCGCAACCTCGACATCTCGGAGGTGCTCGAGCTCTACGCCATGCGCGAGATCATGGAGGGCGCCGCCGCGCGCCTCGCCGCTGAGCACGCATCGGCACCCGAGGTCGATGCGCTCAGGGATATCGAACAGGCTTTTGTCGATGTGTCCGAGACTGACGCCGCCGAGACGGCAAAAGAAAGAGCGAGGCTCAACCGCGCCTTCCACGAGGCGATCTGCCGCGCTGCACGCAACCGCTATCTCGACAATGCCTCGCGCGACCTGCAGGACTGGATCGCCCTGCTCGGCCCGACCACTTTCACCGTGACGGGACGGCCCTCGACCAGCCATGGCGAGCACCAGGGCATCATCGAGGCCATCGCGGCGCGCGACGGCGACAAGGCCGAGCAGCTCGCGCGCGCCCACATTCGCGAGGCGCTGCGCTGCCGGCTCAAGCTGCTGCAGAAGCAGTAGGGCGTTTGCGCATGAAAGTCAGCTCCCGCGGGTTTAGCGGAGGTCGCCCCGTTTGGTCGGCATCGACTGCTTATGACCTGAAGCGTCCGCGGGGCATGCCGCCGGGACGCGTCTGATATCAGAGGTAGATCTTATCGAGGTCCACCGAGGATTCGACGCCGAGTTTGACGAAGTTCTTCGCGAGCCAGTCGTCCGCGCATTTGCGGCCCTGATCGCGAAGAAAAATCAGGAAATCCCAGTCGGCGTTGTACTTGCTGGTCGGCGTGAGCGCGCCCATGAAGCCGTCATCCGAGATGCTGTGGATCAGCACGCTCTTCAGCCCGCCATCCGTGACACGCTTTTGCCTGATCAGGCTGGTGACGAAGCCGATCGCGCGCATCTCCCGCATCAGGGACGAGTTGAAGCTGATCTCGTTGATGCGGTTGAGGATATCGTCGGCCGTGCGGGGCACATCTGTGCGCAGCAACGGGTTGATGTGGACAATGACGGTGTCGGCGCTCTCGCAGTTGTAGATCAGCGGGAAAATTGCAGGATTCCCCATGTAACCGCCGTCCCAATAGGCTTCACCGTCGATCTCCACCGCATGAAACATAGTCGGGAGGCAGGCCGAAGCCATCACTGCATCGACCGAGATCTCCTTTTCCGCAAAGATCTTCACCTTGCCAGTGCGAACATTGGTCGCTGACAGGAAGAGTTTGACCGGACAGTTCGCTCGTTGCAATACGCCAAAATCGATCGACTGCTCGACCACCTCACGTAAAGGGTTGTAGTTGATCGGGTTGAATTGATAGGGCGAGAGCATGCGTGTCACGAAGCCGATCATTGAGAATATCGGCGACCATGACAGCTTGTGATCGCCCAGCATCCGGTCGAACGGACTCGGCTGCAACGGCCCACGCCTCGCTGCCTCACTGACACGCTTCCAATAGTCGGTGAGCGCCTTGTGCGCGCCATCACGACCGCCAACCGTCAACCCGTATGCGAAGGCCGCGGCATTCATCGCGCCGGCGCTGGTCGCACTCAGTCCATCAAAGGCCAATTTCTCTTCGTCCAGCAGCCGATCGAGTACACCCCAGGTAAAGGCGCCATGCGCGCCACCTCCCTGAAGCGCAAGGTTGATCTTCCTGACCTGGTTGGAGGTTGGCTCAAGCCGCTCCCCGGCGTTCCGCTCCGCACTCGCATCCATGGAGGCCATCGGCATCCCATCTGATTTGCTACGGTCGTTTCATTGCCTTTGAAAGCTCTTTGATCTGTTTGTCTGCGAAATCGCGCGTTTCCACAGAGCCGGGATTGGCGCTCTGGCGGATCTTGAGGATTAAATGATCCAAATCGGAAATGCTAGACAAGTCCATGTCGCTCCCATAGCCGACCTTGGCATCCCGAGAGAGAACGCGGGGGCAGGACGCCAACCTTTCTCTGTTTTCTTGAGTGCCATCACGCCAGCACGTCCGCCACCACCGCCTTCACGACATCGCGCACATCGGTCGGCTTCATCCGCACCTGCAAGCCACGCTGGCCGCCATTGAGATAGACCAGAGCATGCGCGAGCGCGCTCTGCTCGATCACGGTGCGGACCGGCTTGCGCTGCCCGAATGGGCTGATACCGCCGACCTTGTAGCCGGTGACACGCTCGGCCTCCGGTGGCTTCATCATCTGCGCCGACTTGCCGCTCACGGAAGCGGCGAGCTTCTTCATCGAGACTTCCTGGTCGGAGGGTACGATGACGCAAACCGGCTTGCCGTCCACCAGCGCCATCAGCGTCTTCAGGACGCGAGCGGGATCTTCGCCGAGCGCCGCGGCGGCCTGGAGGCCGATGCTTTCGGCATCGGGATCATAGTCGTAAGCGTGAACGGTGAAGGCAACGCGGGCAGCTGTGAGTGCGCGGGTGGCGGGGGTGACCTTGGACATGGGTGATGTGTAGCACCGTCAGCGGTGAAGCGGCATAGGCCGCAGCACGTGTAGCTGTCGTCCCGGCGAACGCCGGGACCCATAACCCCAGGAAGGAGTTTGGCTAAGACTTGTAGTCCGGGACTGCGACCGTCAGCAGTTGATGGACCACGCGGTATGGGTCCCGGCGTTCGCCGGGACGACAGCGGTTGGTTGGCCAAGCCGTCGCGTCAACCACCAGAAAGACGCTACTCCGCCGCGTCCCGCATCTCCGCGCGTTCGGCTCTCGCGGCGCAGAACTTGAACTCCGGGATCTTGCCGAACGGGTCGAGCGCCGGATTGGTCAGCAAGTTCGCTGCCGCCTCTGCGTAGCAGAACGGCATGAACACCATGTTCTCCGGCACGTCGCGGTCGGAACGGACCTTGACCTCGACGGCGCCGCGGCGGGTCTCGAGCCGAATGAAATCGCCGGGCACCAGCTTCTTCTTGCGCATGTCCTTCGGCGACATGAATGCGACCGCCTCGGGCTCGATCTGGTCGAGCACCTGGGCGCGACGCGTCATCGAGCCGGTGTGCCAGTGCTCCAGCACGCGGCCGGTCGAGAGCACCATCGGATATTCGTCGTCGGGCACCTCGTCCGGCGGAATGACATGGGCCGGCACGATCTTGCCGCGACCGCTCGCGGTCGGAAATCCCGTGGTGAAGATGATCTCGTTGCCCGGCTTGTTCGGATCATCGGCCGGATAGGTGACGGCGCCTTCGCGCACCAGGCGCTCCCAGCTGATGTTCTTGAGCGACGGCATCAGTTCCGCCATCTCGGTATAGACATCCCCCGGGCCGGAATAATTCCACGGCAGGCCCATGCGCTTGCCGATCTCCTGGATGATCCAGAGATCCTGCCGCGCATCGCCCGGAGGCTTGATCACCTGACGCGCGAGCTGGACGCGGCGGTCGGTGTTGGTGAAGGAGCCATCCTTCTCCGCAAAAGCAGACGCCGGCAAGATGACGTCGGCATGGAACGCGGTCTCGGTGACAAAGAGATCCTGTACTACGAGATGATCGAGCATCGCGAGCGCCTGGCGCGCATGGTGGAGATCGGGGTCGGACATCGCGGGGTTCTCGCCCTCGATATACATGCCCGTGATCTCGCCGGCGTGAATCGCATTCATGATCTCGACCACGGTCAGGCCGCGCACGGGATCGAGCTCCTGCTGCCAGAGCTTTTCGAAACTGCCGCGTAGATCGTCGCGGCCGACGGGCTGGTAGTCCGGCAGGAACATCGGGATCAGGCCGGCGTCGGAGGCGCCCTGCACGTTGTTCTGGCCGCGCAGCGGATGCAGCCCGGTGCCGGGCCGGCCGACCTGGCCGGTGATCAGCGCCAGCGCGATCAGGCAGCGCGCATTGTCGGTGCCGTGGACGTGCTGGCTGATGCCCATGCCCCAGAAGATGATCGACGATTTGGCGCGCGCATAGGTTCGCGCCACCTCGCGGAGCGTCTGTGCCGGGATGCCGCAGATCGCCTCCATCTTCTCCGGGGTGAATTCCTTGATCTTCTCCTTGAGGTCCTCGAACCCCTCGGTGTAGCCGGCGATGTACTGGTCGTCGGTCAGGCCTTCGGTGATGATCGTGTTGATCATCGCATTCAGCATGGCGACGTCGGAGCCGGGCTTGAACTGCAGATGCTTGGTCGCATGACGCGACAGCGTCTGCCGGCGCGGATCCATCACGAACAGCTTTGCGCCGTTCTGCTTGACCGCGTTCTTCATGAAGGTCGCCGCGACCGGATGGTTCACGGTCGGGTTTGCGCCGATCACCCAGATCACCTCGGCATCCATCGCCGCCGAGAACGGCGCCGACACCGCGCCCGAGCTCAGGCCCTCGAACAGCGCCGCGACCGATGAGGCGTGGCACAGGCGCGTACAGTGATCGACATTGTTCGAACCGAAGCCGGTGCGGACCAGCTTCTGGAACAGATAGGCCTCTTCGTTCGATCCCTTGGCCGAGCCGAAGCCGGCCAGCGCCTTCACACCCTTCTCGTCGCGGATCTTGACGAGACCTTTGGCTGCGATGTCGAGCGCTTCATCCCAGCTCGCTTCACGAAAATGCGTGAAGGGGTTGGCGGGATCGACCTGGTCGTTGGAATCCTTCTTCGCATTCGGCAGCCGCACCAGCGGCTTTGTCAGGCGATGCGGATGATGGATGTAATCGAAACCGAAGCGGCCCTTGACGCAAAGACGATTGTGATTGGCGGGGCCGTCGCGGCCCTCGGCATAGATCACCTTTTCGTCCTTGACCTCATAGGTCACCTGGCAGCCGACGCCGCAGAACGGGCAGAGTGAATCCACCTTCTTGTCCGCGTAGGTCACGCGGGTCTGCTTGTCGTCGAGCATCACCGCCGGCATCAGCGCACCGGTGGGACAGGCCTGCACGCACTCTCCGCAAGCGACGCAAGTGGACTCGCCCATCGGATCGTCGAAGTCGAACACGATCTTCGAGCCATGACTGCGGTAGGCCATGCCGATGACGTCGTTGACCTGGACCTCGCGGCACGCGCGCACGCAGAGGCCGCACTGGATGCAGGCGTCGAGATTGACGCGCATCGCCGGATGGCTGGCGTCGGTTTCCCAACGCTCGGCAGCGGGGAAGCGGCTCTCGGTGACACCAGTGGTTTCTGCCCAGTGCCAGAACTTCGAATCCGGGTCATGGCTAGTCTCACGCGCCGGCTGGTCGGCGACCAACAGCTCCATCACCATCTTCTGGGCAGACACCGCACGCGCGGATTCGGTCTTCACCTTCATGCCCACCGACGGCGTGCGCTTGCAGGACGCGGCCAGCACGCGCTCGCCCTCGATCTCGACCATGCAGGCGCGGCAATTGCCGTCGGGGCGATAATCGGGCGCGGGCGAATAGCAGAGATGCGGAATCTCGCGACCCTGACGTTTTGCGACCTGCCAGATCGTCTCGCCGGGCTTGGCCTCGACCTGCTTGCCGTCGAGCTCGAACGTAATCTTGGTCATTCGGCGGCTTCCTTGAACTCGTCAGGGAAATATTTGATCACGGAAGACAACGGATTCGATGCTGCCTGTCCAAGCCCGCAGATCGACGCATCGCGCATCGCCTGGCTCAATTCTTCCAGCAATGCGCGGTTCCAGACCGGCTTCTGCATCAGTTGCGCCGCCTTCTGGGTTCCGACGCGGCACGGCGTGCACTGGCCGCAGCTTTCGTCCTCGAAGAACTTCATCAGGTTCAGCGCCGCCGCACGCACACTGTCCTTCTGCGACAGGATCACGATTGCGGCCGATCCAATGAAGCAGCCGTATTTCTCCAGCGTGCCGAAATCGAGCGGAATGTCGTCCATCGACGCCGGCAGAATGCCGCCGGACGCGCCGCCCGGAAGATACGCATAGAACTGATGGCCGTCGGCCATGCCGCCGCAATACTCGTCGATCAGCTCGCGCACGGTGATGCCGGCGGGTGCGAGCTTCATGCCGGGGTTCTTGACGCGGCCCGAGACCGAGAAGCTGCGCAGGCCATGGCGTTCGTGGCGGCCATTGCCCTTCCACCAGTCGGCGCCCTTCTCGACGATGTCGCGTACCCACCACAGCGTCTCGATGTTGTTGATCAGAGTCGGCAAGCCGAACAGGCCGACCTGGAACGGATAAGGCGGCTTGTGCCGGGGCAGGCCGCGCTTGCCCTCGATGCTTTCGAGCAGCGAAGACTCCTCGCCGCAGATGTAAGCACCGGCGCCGCGGCGCATGTGCAGCGTCGGACCACCCGCGGGAAGTTTCGCGAGCTCGCGCTCGAGGATCTCGCGGGAGGCCGGATATTCGTCGCGAAGGTAGATGTAGACGTCGGAGGCCTGCACCACATGCGCGCCGATCAGCATGCCCTCGATGAAACGGTGCGGATCGCTCTCGAGATAGACCCGGTCCTTGAACGTACCGGGCTCGCCCTCGTCGCCGTTGATCGCCATCAGGCGCGGACCGGGCTCGCCGAGCACCGCGCGCCATTTGCGCCCCGTCGGGAAGCCGGCGCCGCCGAGGCCGCGCAGCGAGGCATCGTCGAGCGCTTTCAAGAGATCGTCCTTCGACATCTCGCCCGAACGCACACGACCCAGCAGCTTGTAGCCGCCGCCGGCGACATAGGCGTCGTAGTCGATATAGTTCGGCAGATGCGTGTGGGTGTCGCCGCTCTTCGCGGCCGCCATCACATTGGTGACGGTCGCATGATCGACGAAGTTGTGGCCGACTTCGGCGGCCGGCGCCGTATCGCAGCGGCCGACGCAGGGCGCACGCACGACGCGGATGCCGGGGCCTGAGGCGCTCTGCAAATCCTCGAGCAGCTTTTCACCACCAAGCATCGCGCAGGTCAGCGAGTCACAGACGCGGATGGTCAGCGGCGCGATGCCAGCCTCGCCTTCCTTCACCACATCAAAATGCGCGTAGAAGGTCGCGGTCTCGAACACTTCGGCGAAGGCGAGCTTCATCTCGTCGGCGAGCGCGGCAAGATGCGCGGCCGAGATCTGGTGATATTTGTCCTGGATCAGGTGGAGATATTCGATCAGGAGATCGCGCCGCCGCGGCCTGTCGCCGAGCAATTGCTCGATCTGATGCAAGGCGGTCGGATCGACCTGCCGGCCCTTGGGCGTAGCCTTGGCGCGCCGGCGGCCCTCGCCCGGATGCTCGAATTCCCTGACCTTGTGAACGTCGTCGTTGCTGCTCATGGAAACGTCGCGTTCTCCTCAAAAGCGCGATGATCTCAGGGCGGGATTGCCGTCGCGATCCACCCTCATTTCCAGACCTGACACTCGGGAACCGCGTCGCACGCGGCCCTGAGACCAAGTCTCATTCCACGCAACTCTAGCCGCTGGTATACCAGAGGCCAAGCAAATTTAGAACGTCTCTATAATCATTTAGAGGGCGGGCAGCTGCCCTGCCACGCCCCCAAAGCGAGTTGATGGCGGAACTCCTCAGGTCTTGTTCATGCACTCTTCGATGTAGAACCAGCGGTCATCGCCGGCGAGGCCCTTGGCCTTTACGTCGGCGCGGCACGCCTTCAGCTTCGGCTTGTTGGCCGACCATTTGGCCTTCATGTCCTTCAGCTTCTGCATGGTCAGCTTGATCTTGCCCGGCTTGGCTTCGGTCGTTGCGGCAGGAGCGGTGGTGGCGGGCGCCGCTGCAGTTTGCGCGGACACGACATGAACGCTTGCGGCCAGCAGCATGGCGGCAAGACAGATACGGGTACGTAACATCAGAATCCCCCTAGATCCCATTCTCAGTTTTGTCAGGCGAGCGTCGCGGGATGCTGAGGTGCCAGCATCCCGCGACGATGTGGGTTTGCGATCAGAAGATCTTCACCGCGCTCTCGAGCGTCTTGTAGACGCCATAGGCCAGCGGAATGGCGACGAAGGCCCAGAACAGCGCGGCCTTGCCGTCGAGACCGCCGGTGCCGATCCCGAACGAGCCACTCTGCTGACCCGCACTCGCTCCGGCCGTTGAGGCCTGCAGTTTCGCTACCTCGGCTTCGCTCATGTACCACTTCGAATCGACCGGCTTGACCAGGTAGTTGCAGATCAGGCCCGCGATCAGCATCGCGCAGAGGATATACATGGTGGTGTTGTAAAGCTGGTCGCGCGGCACACCGGCCGCGAGCTGGAACTCGCGGATGTAGTTGACCACGACAGGGCCGATGATGCCCGCGGTGGACCACGCCGTCAGCAGCCGGCCATGAATGGCGCCGACGAACTGGGTCCCGAACATGTCGGCCAGATAGGCCGGCACGGTCGCGAAGCCGCCGCCATACATCGACAGGATGATGCCGAAGCCGAGCACGAAGAGCAGCTTCGAGCCCATCGCCGCGAAGGTCGGCGCCAGCGCGTAGAGCACGATGCCGAGGATGAAGAACGTGTAGTAGGTGTTCTTGCGGCCGATATAGTCCGACAGCGACGCCCAAACGAAGCGACCGCCGATGTTGAACAGCGAGAGCAGGCCGGCAAAGCCCGCGGCGATACCGGCAATCTGCGCCTTCTGTGCCGCGTTCAGCGCGTTGAAGCCGACGTCCGGAAGGCCGATCAGCTTGCCCGCGAAGATTTCCTGGAGCATCGGCGAGGCCATGCCGATCACGCCGATGCCGGCGGACACGTTCAGGCACAGCACCCACCAGATCAGCCAGAATTGCGGCGTCTTGTGCGCATTGTTGAGATGGACGTGATGCTCGGAAATCATCGTCTTCTTCTCGCTCGGCGCCGTCCAGCCCTCGGGCTTCCACCCGGTCGGAGGCAGGCGATAGCGGAACGCGCCGATCATCATGAAGACGAAATAGATGATGCCCATGGTGAGGAACGTTTCCCAGACACCGACCGAGGTCGGGCTCTTGAACACGTCCATCAGCCAGTTGGCCAGCGGAGCACCGATCATGGCGCCGCCACCAAAACCCATGATGGCCATGCCGGTCGCCATGCCGCGCCGGTCGGGGAACCATTTCACCAGCGTCGACACGGGTGAGATGTAGCCGAGGCCGAGGCCAATGCCGCCGATCACGCCGGAGCCGAGCCACATGATCCAGAGCTGGTGCAGATAGATGCCGATGGCGCCGAGCACGAGGCCACCACACCAGCACAGCGCAGCGACGAAGCCTGCCTTGCGCGGGCCGGCACGCTCGAGCCAGCCGCCCCACATCGCGGCCGAGAGGCCGAGCACGACGAAGAACAGCGTGTACATCCAGCCGAGGCTTGCGACCTTCCAGTCGCAAGTGGTGGTGAAGAGCTCCGACCACAGCGAGATGTCCGGGCAGGCCTTCGGCGCGGTCAAACCGATCGCGCGCGACAGCGGCAGCCAGAACACCGAGAAGCCATAGGCCATGCCGATGCACAGATGGATGCACAGCGCCGCCGGCGGCACCAGCCAGCGGTTGAAGCCGGCGGTCGCGATGGTTCGCTCGCGATCAAGAAACCCCGCGCCGGCGCCCGAAATCGTTCCAGCGCTCTCAATTGTAGCCATGCATTCCTCCCCTGCAGCTGCCCTTCTGAGCAAAACTGCCGCTACCATCCTGGTCCTCAGCCCATTGCGGTGCAGCTGTTGTCCCTGCTGCTCCGCACAATCACCGACACGCGCCAGGATCGTCACGCGCGTCTGAAAAGTTAACCCCTTGATCGGCGCTCTATGCCCGATACGATTTGCAGGCTTCGTACGTGGCCCGCTGATCCGCGTATCGCGGACAAGACTCAACCTCCGCGCCTGCACGGAGAAAGTCAATTGGGGCAGAAGCCGTCATCGATGTCGATAGATAAATGGTCGGTATCAGCGCGGTAACGCGCTCAAGAACGCAGCGCAGCATTGGCGCTGTCTATCGAACCATTTGCTTTTTCTATCAAGAACACGATGCGCGCCTCGTTGCGCTCGGTGATCTCCACCGTGTCGCCCGTCTCGCGGATCAGGTTCGGAATGTCAATCACGGACAACGGATCGGTACAGTGCACTTCGAGCTGATCGCCCGGCTGCAATGGTTTCAGCGCCTTGCGCGTCTTTAGGGCTGGCAGCGGGCATTTCAGCCCGGTGAGATCAAGCGTCGTTCTGGTCGTTGCTCTTGTCATGGGCGCAACATGGCGGGAGGGGTCGAGCACGTCAATGCAACGGCCTAGAGAAGATCAGCATAGGACAAGAAACCTACGCTCTCGCCCGGCTCGACCCGCACAACGTCTTCGCCCAGTTCGATCAGGCCATCGGTCTCGAGCAATGACGACAGCAGGCCTGCCCCTTCGCGCGGAAACTTCACCGCCTCCAGCGAGCCATCCTCTGCACGCCGCAACGATGCGCGCACATATTCGCGACGGCCGAGCTTTTTCTTGTAGGTGAACGCCGCGCGCAGCGGGATCGGCAACAGCGGCTCCGACACGCTGCCGGCAAGTGCCAGCACGGTCGGCCGCACCACATGGACGAATGTGACAAAACTCGCGACGGGATTTCCGGGCAGCCCGATCAACGGCGTGCCGCCGATGACGCCCATCGCAACGGGCCGGCCGGGCTTGATCGCCATCCGCCACAGCACGAGTGAGCCGACGCTCTCGACCGCCGCCTTGACGTGGTCTTCCTCCCCGGTCGAGACGCCGCCGGTGGTCAGGATCAGATCGTGGTGACCGGCAACCTGCTTCAATCCGTCGGCAAGCGAGGTGCGCTCGTCACGCAGAATGCCGAGATCCGAGACCTCGCAGCCGAGACGGCGCAGCATCGCCATGAGCATGAAGCGGTTGGAATCGAACAGCTGCGAGCCCGCGCGCGGCTCGCCGGGCGAGGCCAGCTCATCGCCGGTGGAAAAGACGGCGACACGGATACGCCGGACGACATCGAGCCGGGTCAGGCCGAAGGCTGCGGCAAGCGCGACATGCTGGGGCAGCAAGCGCTGGCCGGCGCGCAACGCGACGTGTCCCACTGGAATGTCCTCGCCTGCCGGACGAACATTGGCACCTCGCTTCAACCCGGGCGGCAGCACGATCTTGCCGGCCTCATCGATGCGGACATCTTCCTGCATGAAGACGGTCTCGGCCCCCGGCGGCATCGGCGCGCCCGTGAAGATGCGCGCGGTGTGGCCGGGCTTGATCGAGGTCTGCGCCAAGCCACCAGCCTGGATGCGGCCATCGAGCGGGAACGCCCGTTCCGCGTCCCGCGGCAGGTCGGCATGGCCAACGGCGTAGCCATCGACGGCGGAGTTGGTAAAAGGCGGCAATGGCAGGGGCGCCGCGATATCGCGCGCCAGGACACGTCCGTCGGCATCGACGAGTGCGACCGTCTCGAGATCGGCAATCGCGCTGACACGTGCCGTAATCAGGCCAACGGCCTCGTCGACCGACATCATCGGTCCACCGAAGGCAAAGCAATCGTCCGACAGTTGCGCCATGGTGCCTCGTCAGCGCGTCGCGGCGCTTCTTGCCACCGCTTCCTCGACCGGCATCGCCGCGCGCAGCAGCAGTGCCGCAGCGGCCTCGATGTCATCGAGATGGACAGTCGGCAGCCGGGTTTCAACCGCGACGTCGGTCGCGATCCCGACAATGCCGGGATCGTCGGGGAACAACAGCGGCTTGTCGTTGCCAGCGCGATGCACCTCGATCTTGCGATGCGGCTCGCGCTTGAACCCTTCGACCACGACGAGATCGACCGCGGACAGCTTGCTCAACAGTTCCGGCAGCCGCGGCTCGGCCGCGCCGCGCAATTCGTGCATCAGGGCCCAACGGTTCGCGGAGGCCACCAGCACCTCGGCCGCACCGGCCTCGCGATGGCGCCAGGAATCCTTGCCGGGCACATCGACGTCGAACTGGTGATGCGCATGCTTGATCACGGAGACGCGCAGGCCCTGTGCGTTGAAATGCGGGATCAGCCGCGTCAACAGCGTGGTCTTGCCCGCACCGCTCCAGCCTGCAAGGCCGATGACTTTCATCGCAACTCGATCTCCGCCGGTCGCATAACGCGCCGGAACCGCTTCTCTGTCGTCGTGCGCATGCTTATATCGGCTTGACCCGAATGTCATGCTAACGTCGCCCCCATGATGAAGATCGACAAAGCCCCGGTCCCCCTGATCGTCCCGAACCCCGACGATCCGCGCCTGACCGAGAGCGTGACCGGGACCGACCAGACCGGCGCCAGGGTCGAGATCAAGGTCCCGATGGAGCGGCCGCTGACGCTCTACCTGAATGCGCAGGAGATCGTCACCATGATGACGATCGGCGACTATCCGGAATATCTGGCGCTCGGCTACCTGCTGAACCAGAACATGCTGAAATATAATGACGCGGTCACCGAGGTCGAATACGACGACGACCTCCAGGTCGTGGTGGTGCGCACCGAGCACCACACCAATTTCGAGGCCAAGCTGAAGAAGCGCACGCAGACCTCGGGCTGCGCGCAGGGCACCGCTTTCGGCGACCTGCTCGAGGCGGTCGAAAGCGTCGCGCTGCCGAAGGCCGAGCTGCGCACCTCCTGGCTCTACCAGATGACGCAGACCATCAACACCATGCCCTCGCTGTACCTGGAGGCCGGCGCGATCCACGGCTGCGTGCTGTGCAAGGCGGGCGAGCCGCTCTGCTACACCGAAGACGTCGGCCGCCACAACGCAGTCGACAAGATCGCCGGCTGGATGTATCGCCACGGCGTCGATGCCGCCGACAAGATCCTTTATACGACAGGACGTCTCACCTCGGAGATGGTGATCAAGACGGTGCGGATGGGCATCCCGATCCTGGTGTCGCGCTCCGGCTTCACCGCCTGGGGCGTCGATCTCGCGAGGCAAGTGGGCCTGACGCTGGTCGGACGTACCCGCGGAAAGCGCTTCATCGCGCTCGCGGGCGAGGAGCGGATCATCTACGACCAGAACCTCGATTACGTCGAAGAGGAGTCGGCGAAGCACAAGCGCAAGGGTGAGGCTGGTGACGACTGAAATTCCCGCCACGCAAGGCGTGCTGCTCGCCGGCGGCCTCGCACGCCGCATGGGCGGTGGCGACAAGCCGATGCGGACCATCGGAGGCCGCACCATTCTGGAGCGCGTGATCGCGCGCCTGAAGCCGCAGTGCGACGGATTGATCCTCAATGCGAATGGCGATCCGGCACGCTTCGCTGCGTTCGGCTTGCAAGTCATTGCCGATGACGTGCCCGGCTTTCCCGGCCCGCTCGCCGGCATTTTGGCCGCGCTCGACTGGACCGCGGCGAACCGGCCGGAAATCGAATGGGTGCTCAGCGCCGCCGGCGACTGCCCGTTCCTGCCACGCGACCTCGTCGCAGGGCTGCATGAGGCGCGGGCTCGGGAGAACGCACAGCTTGCGGTCGCCGCATCCGGCGACCAGTCGCATCCGGTGATCGGCCTGTGGCGCGTCGCCTTGCGCGACGAGCTGCGTCATGCGCTGGTCGTCGAGGATCTCCGCAAGATCGACCGCTGGACCGCGCGCTACCCGCTCGCAACGGTGACGTGGCCGGCCGAGCCGCTCGATCCGTTCTTCAATGCGAACACGGTCGAGGACATCGCCGAGGCCGAGCGGCTCGCAGCGCTGGATGACGCGGCCTGAGCCGCTTTACGACTTTGGAAACTCGTTGAGAAGCTGCGCCCAGATGATCGCGAAGGCGATCAGGCCGGCAATGCCGACCACGGTGGTAAACCGCGGCAACCGGTTGATCGCGACCAGCAGCCAGGCCGGCAGGAAGAACAGCCCAAAAACCATGCCGAGCGGAAACACCGCGAGCCATTGAAAGCCGGTGCCGTCGCCCTGCGGGACATGGGCAATCGCATAGAACGTGTAGAGCCAGAACAGCGTGCCGGTGGCCGCCACAAGGGCCGCGATCTTGCGGAAATTGAGGGAGGTTAACGCGGTCATGGCCTGGCTCATGCCCCTTGGTCGCAGCGGCGGCCGTTCGCGTTCACGAGGGCGTCGAACCGGGCCGAGGCCGGCGGCGACTACTGGTCGGGACATGCCCCTGGATCAGCCATGGCCGACTCTCTCCTGAATGCCATATTCGCAGTCGTCGATTTCGTATTCGACCTCTCGGTCGCGATCGATCGCACGAAACGGCTGAGCCGACAGGCCACGGGCAGCGATGAGATTGTTGAGGTCCCTGTGGACCCGAAGCCGCTGCCGCCCGCCGCGCAGCGTGCCATCGCTGAAGCCGAGGAGCGGGAACGCGTACGCGAACGGGCCGCTCAGGCCGCCAGCGGCACCGACCAGGCGTCGTAGCCGTAGACCCAGCTCGTATCGGTCCGCTCCTTCAGCCAGATGTTGGCGCGCGAGGTCTCCTGCACCCGCGTGGTCCGAACCTTGCGCGTCGCCTCGAAGCGGCGGAAGGCATCCGCGACGCCGTCGCGGTCGACACCATCGAGGCAGCGCGAGAGCACCGCGGCATCCTCGATCGCCATCGCGGCCCCCTGCGCCATATAAGGCGTCATCGGATGACAGGCGTCGCCGAGCAGCGTCACCCTACCGTCGGCCCAGCGCTCCAGCGCATCGCGATCCATGATCGCCCATTTGTGCACGTCGGGGCACGTCGCCAGCACCTGGCCGACTTGCGGATGAAAGCCCTCGAACGAGGCGCGCAGATCGCGCACGTCGCCCTTCGCCGACCAGGACTCGATGCGGAAGTCGGGCTCCGGCTGGCTGGTGACGAGATAGACCTCGCTACGGTCAGGCTTGACATAGTAGATCACGATGTGGCGGTCCTCGCCCCACCACTTCGTGCAGTCATCGATCTTCTCGCCGAGCAGCGCGGCCGGATAGGTGGTGCGGTAGGCGATACGGCCGGTGAATTTGACCGGCGCGGTGTCGAACAGAATGTCGCGCACCGCCGAATGCACGCCGTCGGCGCCGACCACGGCATCGGCAACAGCGCTGGTGCTGTTGGCAAAGCTGAGCCGAACGCCCTCGCCGGTCTCGTCGAGGCCGACGAGCTTGTGGTTGAGCCTCACGAGCTCATCCGGCACCGCGCTCGCCAGCGCGGCGTGGAGATCACCACGATGCGCCAGCAGATAGGGCGCGCCGAACTTTTCCTCCGCGCTCTCGCCAAAGATCATGTCGAATTTGATGTCGCCGCTCTTCCAGTCGCGATTATTCCAGGACCGCGGATAGAACGCGTGCTCGCGCATCCGCGCTTCGAGACCAAGCGCGCGCAGCACCTTCATCGCATTGCAGCCGATCTGGATGCCGGCGCCGATCCGGGCGAACTGGGAGGCCTGCTCGTAGACCGTCACGTCGACGCCGACGCGCCTGAGCGCCGCAGCGGTCGCGAGCCCGCCCATGCCGGCACCGACGATCGCAACCGAAAGCGGCCTTGCCATCGCGTCCCCCCCCCGTCTTACGCGCGGCTTGGATACCGCGTCGTCTGTCGTCTATGCGGGCCGGAAACCCGCGCGCTCAAGTGCCGTGCGCGCCTCGTCCGAGCCGAGCGCATCGAGAAACGCCTGCACCGCTGGACGCTGCTTGCGTGCCGTCACCAAGGCAAAGTCATAATGCTCTTCCGCGAGCGGAATGAAACCGAGGCCGACCGCATGGGCGACCGGCGCAATGGTCATGCCCCAATCGGCGCGGTGCTGCGCGACAGCCGCGGCGACCGCATTGTGCGAGCGGGGCTGGTTCCAATAACCTTCCGGGCGGGCTCCGGCGAGCAGCCGGTCGATCAGGATGCGCGTGCCCGCGCCCTGGTTACGGTTGACCATGATGCAGGCAGGGTCGGCGAGCGCGGCAGCGACCGCTTCCTTTGCGCCGAGCCCCTCGAAACGCTTGTCGTCCTTGCGGAAGACGATGCCCTGCATCCGCCGCCAGCCCGGCACGAGCTCGAGCCCCTCGGCGAGGTAAGGCGTGTTGTAGGTCTCGCTCTTGTCATCGAACAGATGGATCGGCGCGAGATCGCACTCGCCGCGCTTCGCGGCCGCAAGTCCGCCGAGGCTGCCGACGGCGATCGAGCGCACAACGAGGCCCGCATGCGCGAGCGGTGCGGTCACGAGATCGAGGCCGGTGCAATGGCTGCCGACGATGACGAGATCCGGCACCCGTACATGCGGCGTGAATAGAGTGACCTCGGCTTCGGCCCCCGCCGGCATCTGGTCGGCGAGCGCATCGATGCGCAGAAAGCCGTCAGCTTGCGCGAAGGACGTGATCGCGCCAGAGCCCTTGCCGGAAGGATAGGCGATCAGGCCATCCTTGCCGGCGACCAGCGAAACCATGACGAATTCGGCGCGGCCGAGCTCGGACGCAATGCGCACCGGCACCGTCGCACTCACCTTGGCGTCGGAGCGCGGCGGCAGGCCGGCCATCTTGCGCAGCGCCGGCACGATCATGTCGTGGAAGGTGAACATCGCCGAGGTCGGAAAGCCCGGCAGGATCACCACCGGCTTGCCGTCGCACACAGCGAGACACAGCGGCTTGCCCGGCTTGAGCGCAACGCCATGCGCGATGATGCCGGGTTGGCCGAGCCGGCCGATGATGCGATGAGACAGATCGCCAGCCCCCTTCGACGTGCCGCCGGAGAGCACCAGCATGTCGCAATCCGCCAGCGCCCGGCGCATGGCGGCTTCGAGCCTGGCCTCGTCGTCTGGAATGGCGCCGAGGAAGACGGCGTCGCCGCCGTTCTCGTCGATCGCGGCCGCCACGATGGCGCCGTTGGTGTCGTAGATCGCGGCCGGCGCAAGCACCTCGCCGGGCTGTACCAGTTCGTCACCGGTGGAGATCACCGCGACGCGCGGCTTCCGCGCAACTTTCACCTCGGCGATGCCGCAAGCCGCCAGCATGCCGATCTCACGCGAGCCTATGATCGTGCCGGCGCGCAGCAGCGCCTCGCCGCGCGCGATGTCAGATCCGGCATAGGACACGAATTGGCCCGGCGAGACGGCGCGACGAATATCGATCGCATCGGGGCCGGCCGGCTGGGTGTGCTCGACCATGACGACCGCGTCGGCACCACGCGGCAACGGGCCGCCCGTGGCGATGGGCGTAGCGGTCCCCACCGCGACCTGCAGCTTAGGCGCGGTGCCACAGTGAATGGTCTCACCGTTCAGCGCGAGCCGCACGGGTGCGCCTTCGCCGGCAGCGGAAAGATCCGACGAGCGCACGGCGAAACCGTCAACATTGGAACGGTCGAAGGGCGGCACGTCGATCGGGGCGGTGATGTCCTCGGCGAGCGCTGTGCCGAGTGCATCGCCAAGCTTGCGCTGCTCGCTTGGGATTGCGCGCGGAAACAGGCCAGCCTCGAAGCGCGCGAGCGCCTCCTCGCGCGAGAGGATCTTGAGGAATTGCTCCTGTTCGAGCGCGCTGCGATCTGGCGCTTTGGGGATCATCGTCATGCCGGAACCCATATCATTCCCGCATCAAATAAGCATCGACCGGCTCGCCTGCCGCAAATCCCTCATGGCTGGCGGGAATGAGCAGCCAGGCATCCGCTCCGGCAATAGCGTGGAGCGGCCATTCACCGACTGCAAGCGGCATCCATGTCTTATGTTCCTCGGCCAGCAGGACGATCTCGGCGATACCGACGCTGGAAGCGACTTTCCGCGCGAGCGGCAGGATCACTTGGCGGCGCGGCTGCCGCGCCGCCATCTTGTCGATAAGCGGAAGCACCAGTGCGAACCAGACCGCGAGTGCCGGACCGGGCGCCCCGGGCAAGGCAACGATGGGAACTTTTCCGAGCCGCCCGGCGGCCGCCGTGCGTCCGGGCTGGAGCGCAAGACCATGGGCGAACTCCGCTCCGCGCTGAGCCAGCGCCGTCATCGCAGCATCCGCGCGACCGACGCCGCTGCCGCCGATCGTCAACAGCAGATCGCAGGCGGAGACATCGAGTGCCTCCGCGATCGACGCCGCATCGCGTGTGCCGGCTTCATGCGCGATCACATCAAGTCCTGCCGCGCGCGCAAGGCCGGTGATCGTCTGCATCGTCGCGGTTGCGCCCGGCACGTTGACGATGCGCAGCCGCGGTCGCCTGACGCTCAGCCTTTCGACATCGGCGACACGCGCGAGCAACAGCGCTTTTGCATCAATGGGACGTCCCGCCGTCGCCACCGGCGAGCGCTCTGCGATGTCGCCACCGGCACGCCCGACGCCTTGCCCCGGCGCGGCTTCCGCCAGCACCTGGGCGAGCGGGCCCGACACCTCGACCGCGCCGGCATCGAGTACACAGTCGCATCCTGCCGGCATTGCATCGCCGGCATCGACCCACACGGGTAGCTCGCTCAAAGGTAACGGCGAATAGGAGGATGCACCGACGAGATCGTTGGCGCGCAACGCCCAGCCATCTGCGGCGGCGATGTCGTGCGGCGGGCAGGCTGCGAGCTGCGGCATCCCCGCGGCGATACAGCCGACCGCCTCAGCCAGCGGCAATTCGACCGGCGCGACCGGACCGACGCCGCGCAGCAAAATAGCGAGCGCGGTATCGAGCGGCGTCAGCGAGGGCGGCAGGCGCTGGGTCATGCTTCATGATGGATCACGCATCGTGCGGTTTGGCAACCGCTCGCGCCTCGACCAATCAGCCGCCCGGCTTGTCCGCATTCGGAAAGAACACCTGTTGCCCTTCGACCTTGTAGCCGGCGATCGCCGCCTGCCCCTCCGGCGAGATCAACCAGTCGATGAAGGCCTGTCCCAGTTCCTTCCTGACGTTCGGATGCTTCTCCGGATTCACCAGCATCACGCCGTATTGGTTGAGCAACCGCTTGTCGCCCTCGACGACGATGTCGAGATCGCCGCGCTCCCTGAAGGCGATCCAGCTGGCACGGTCTGCGAAAACATAGGCATTTGCCGTGCGTGCGGCGTCGAGGGCGGCGGTCATGCCCTGCCCGCTCTCGCGATACCAGGCGCCCTTGGTGCTGGCGATGTCGATGCCGGCGACGATCCAGAGCGCGAGCTCCGCCGCGTGGGTGCCGGACCGATCGCCACGCGTGATGAACGGCGCACCCTTGGCCTCGATCGCCTTCAGCGCGGTCGCGATGTCCTTGCCTTTCACGCCGGCAGGATCACTCTTCGGCCCGATCAGGACGTAGTCGTTGTACATCACGTCGTAGCGCTTCGCGCCAAAGCCGTCGGCGACGAATTTCTCCTCCTGCGGCCGCGCATGCATCAGCACCACGTCGGCCTCCCCTCTCCGCGCGCCGTCGAGTACCTCGTCGCTGCGTCGTGCGATCACCGTCACCTCGATGCCGGTCTTGTCGCGGACAATCGGCAGCAGATAGTCGAGCAGGCCGGAGTCCTGCGTCGATGTCGTCGAGGCCAGGACAATCGCACGCTCCTCGGCAGACGCAGCCGCGATGCCCCCGGCAAGGCTGCAGAGAAGCGCAAATGCGATGGTCAATCGGCGAACGGCCATGACGGGTTCCCATTGGATGCGACGCGATCTTGATGATCGATTGCGCCACACTCGTGACGGTCTTGCCTCGCTTCGGCAGCAACAGGAGATAGAGTGCGGCTTTTAGCACTACCGAAAGGCAAGTTCACGGCGCCTCCGCGGCCACGATGAGACGAGTCATCCGGGAAGTTTCGGCAATCAATCAACCGGCACGTTGATTGCAATCACGCGCAAAACGCGGGTCGCAAGGTCCGCACCATTCGAGCCTCGCAAGATCGTCAACCAAAATCAAAACACGTGTCAGGATGTGTTGCAAAGCAACGAGATCATCAGGCATGGTTCGCGCGGACAAAAATCGAAGTGCAGAATTCCACCTGCGTTAAACGTCAAAAAGAAGCAAGAATTTGCATAGGAATGCAGGATGGAATTCCTGACGACCAGTGAAGCCGCGGACTATCTCCGTCTCGGCGAACGCAAGCTCTACGAACTCGTCACCAACGGCGCGATCCCGTGCACCAAGGTGACCGGCAAATGGCTCTTCCCGCGTCACGAGCTCGATCTCTGGGTGCTATCGGGCATGGCGCGACCGGCCGGCATGCTGACGGCGGATCCGCCGCCGGTCGTGGGCGGCAGCCAGGACGAGCTGCTGGATTGGAGCCTGCGTGAATCCGGCTCGGGCCTGGGATCGATGACCGAAGGCAGTGCGCGCGGGCTCGAGCGCCTGCAGCGCGACGAGGTCATGGCGGCCGCCGTGCACTTCCACAGCCTCGATACCGAAGGCAATCTCGCCTCCGACGCCAGCGTGACGGCGCTGCGGGACGCACCTGACCTGCATGACGCGCTGCTGGTTGCCTTCGTGCGCCGCGAGCAGGGTCTCGTGTTGCCGCCGGGCAATCCGAAGCGGCTGCGCGGCCTCTCCGACGTGCTCGCGCTCGGCTCGCGGATGGCGATGCGGCAGCAAGGCACGGGCGCGCAGATGCTGCTCGACGTTCTGCTGACGCGCGCGGGCGCCTCGATGCGCGATCTGCGCCGGGTGGAGACACCGGCGCTCACCGGGCCGGATCTCGCCGAGTTGGTCCGCGCCGGACAGGCCGATTGCGGCGTTGCGACACGCGCCGCGGCGCGCTCGGCGGGTCTCGATTTCGTCCCGCTGGTCTGGGAGAATTTTGACCTGGCGATGCGGCAGCGCAGCTATTTCCGCCCCGCCATGCAGGCCCTGATCCGGTTCCTCAGCGAACGGCGGCTGCGCCAGCGCGCCGAGGAGCTGACCGGCTACGATCCCTCGCCCGCCGGGCAGATCCGGTTCGCCGCCTGAGATTGACGCCTGCCCCAAAATAGTTGCAAAAGAAACCAATTCAGCCGGGCCATACCCGGGACAGGCAACTTTCGGCCAACGAGCCGGATCAGGGGAGGACAAGCGTGAATCCAGCGAGATTTGGACTGCCGGTCGCGGCTGCCTTGACGGCGGCGCTGCTGTCGGGTGCCGCAACGGCACAGGTGTCCGACGACATCGTCAAGATCGGCGTGCTCACCGACATGAACGGCCCCGCCTCCGCGCCGACCGGCCAGGGCTCGGTGACGGCAGCGCAGATGGCGATCGACGATTTCGGCGGCACCGTGCTCGGCAAGCCGATCAGTATCGTGATCGGCGACCACCAGCTCAAGGCCGACATCGGCGCCGGAATCGCGCGGCGCTGGTACGATGTCGATCAGGTCGATCTGATCGTCGACGTGCCGGTCTCGGCCGTTGGCCTCGCGGTGCAGAACATCGCCAACGAAAAGAAGCGGCTGTTCATCACCCACTCCACCGGCACCGCCGATTTCCACGGCAAGTTCTGCTCGCCTTATGCCATGCAGTGGGTGTTCGACACCCGCGCGCTCGCGGTCGGCACCGCGGATGCCGTGGTCAAGCGCGGCGGCGACAGCTGGTTCTTCATCACCGACGACTACGCCTTCGGCCACTCCCTCGAACGCGACGCCTCCAGCGTCATCACGGCGAATGGCGGCAAGGTGCTGGGATCGGTGAAGCCGCCCCTGGCGACGCCGGACCTCTCCTCCTTCGTGCTGCAGGCGCAGGCCTCCAAGGCCAAGATCATCGGCATCGCGGCAGGTCCGCCCAACAACATGAACGAGATCAAGACCGGCTCGGAGTTCGGCGTGTTCAAGGGCGGCCAGCAAATGGCGGCACTGCTCGCGCTGATCACCGACATCCACGGCCTCGGCCTGCAAGCGGCCCAGGGCCTGTTGCTGACGACGTCGTTCTATTGGGACATGGACGACAAGACGCGCGAATGGTCGAAGCGCTATTTCGCCAAGATGAACAAGATGCCGACGATGTGGCAAGCCGGCGTCTATTCCAGCGTGATCCACTATCTCAACGCCATCAAGGCGACCGGCACCGACGATCCGCTCAAGGTCGCGGCGAAAATGCGCGAGACGCCGGTCGAGGATTTCTTCGCCCGCAACGGCCACTTGCGCGAAGACAATCTGATGGTGCACGACCTTTGGCTGGTGCAGGTGAAGACGCCGGAGGAAAGCAAATATCCGTGGGACTATTACAAGATCCTCACGACGATTTCCGGCGACAAGGCGTTCGGCCCGCCGGATCCGGCGTGTCCGATGCTGAAGAAGTGAGAGCGTGACGGTCGCTCAGGCGACCGTCACTTCACCACGCCAATCTCGCGAAAGTACTTCAGCACGCCCGGATGAATCAGCTCCGGCTTCGGGGCCGCGGCGACCGTATTCGCCGCAGTGGTCTCGCAGGCCTGTGCGAGCTTCTTGCAGAAATCCGCCTCAAGGCCGTGCAGCGTCCTGGCGAGACGATAGGCGACGTCGTCGGGCAGGTCTTCGCGCGTCAGCACAAAGCTCCAGGAGCCGAGCGAGGCGATCGGCTCGGACTGTTTCGGATAGGAGCCGGCCGGCACGGTCAGCGGTTTGAGGAACGCGTGCTTGGCGCGGATGCGCGCGATCTCCTCGGCACTCGGTGCAATGAAGCGCGCGCCTGACGCGCTCGATGCCACCGCGGCAAAACCCGGCCAGCCGATGCCGGCACCCCAGAGTGCGGCGACGCGGCCATCCTCGACCATTGCGGGCCCGTCGCCGGCGCGATCGAGATAGATCGCCTTGAAATCCTCGTCCTGCTTCAGGCCGAGGCCATCGAGCACGTAGCGCGCCAGGATCGGCAGGCCGGATCCCTTCGCGCCGAACGCAACCGGCTGACCGACGAGATCGTGAATGGTCTTGTAGGGACTGTCCGCCCGCACGACGAACATGCCGGGGTTGGAGTAGATCGCGGTCAGGATCTTCAACCGCACCGGCGTCCGCCCGATGCCGGCGAAGGCCTCATAGGCCGGCTCGCCCGCGACCAGCGCGAGATCGAGCTCGCCCTTCTCCAGCAGCGGAATGTTCTCGTTGCTGCCCTTGGTGTTGCGCGGGGCGATCGTGAGCGAGGCGTCCGCCGCGTTCATCACCTCCGCAAAGGCGTTGCCATAGAGCGGGAAGCCGCCGCCTGGCGTCGCGGTCCCCAAGCTGATTGTCCTGGTCGAAATGGCGTTGCCTCCGGTTTGAGCAGCAGCGGGACTCAACAGCAGCGCCGCACTGACGAGAATCGTGATTGCGAATGTCATGGTCGTTCCGGCTGCGCCTGCGTCAACATCGACTTGAGGCGATGTAGGCAGCGGGCGGTTTTTGTGAAAGCATGCTCCGCAACGACAATAGAACAATGGGAGGCATCATGTTGCGAATTTTGCGGTGCGCTGTTTTCGGGCTGGTTTTTCTGCTCGGTGTTTTCGCAGCCTCCCCTCCCGCCTCCGCCGCCTACCCCGACCGCCCCGTGCACTGGATGATCGGCTTTGCCGCCGGCGGCCCGGTCGACATCGTCGCGCGCATCATGGCGCAGGCGCTGTCGGATCGGCTCGGCCAGCAATTCATCGTCGAGAACCGTGCCGGCTCCGGCGGCAACATCGCGGCCGGCGCCGCGATCAATTCGCCCCCCGACGGCTACACGCTTCTGTTCGTCGCGCCCAACAACGCGATCTCGACCTCGCTCTACAAGAAGCTGCCGTTCGACTTCTTGCGCGACACCACCCCCGTGGCGAGCATCATGCAGCTCACCAACATGCTGGTCGTCTCCAATGCGATGCCGGTGAAGACGGTTCAGGAGTTCATCGACTATTGCAAGGCCAACCCCGGCAAGATCTCGTTCGCCTCCTCCGGCAACGGCACCTCGGTGCACATGTCGGCGGAGCTGTTCAAGGCGATGACCAAGTGCGACATGGTGCACGTGCCCTATCGCGGCTCCGCGATCGCCTTCCCCGACATCATCTCCAACAAGGTGCAGCTGATCTTCGACAATCTGCCGTCCGCGCTCGAGCAATCGCGCGGCGGCAATGTCCGCGCACTCGGCGTGACCTCGCCGCAGCGCTGGCCCGCCGTGCCCGACGTGCCGGCGATCGCCGAGACCGTGCCGGGCTTCGAGTCGGTCGGCTTCTACGGCATCTCCGCGCCGAAGGGCACGCCGAGCGAGATCGTCGAGATCCTCAACAAGGCCGTCGGCGATGCGCTGAAGGACCCAAAGGTGATCGCACGGCTGACCGAGAACGGCGGCATCCCCAAGCCGATGACGCCGGCCGAGTTCGGCAAGCTCGTCACTGATGAGACCGCGAAGTGGAAGAAGGTCGTGGAGTTCGCCGGGGTCTCGGTGGACTGAGCGGCAGGTCGGCGCCGGTCATGCGCCCGCAAGACAGAGGGACCTCCGGGCCCTCTGACCAAAAAGCTGAAAACAACCCCATGCACAGTAGAAAAATCCGGCGATTTCAGCAAGTTACAGAAGCGAAAGCGAGAGTCGCCCCAAAACACGTTTGACACGTCGGGCAAAACAGTGGCATAAGCCCATCATCGCAAAATTCGGATATTTGGAAATCACCCGCAACGCGGCGCCGACGTTCAGATCGGCGAGCCCCGGCATTGCACGCCCGCCTCCATCCCTGTAAACGAACCGCGCACCGTTGCCGGCTTCGCATTCCCGCAGGCCGTCTCGCGGCGGGGCCTGTAGCTCAATGGTTAGAGCCGGCCGCTCATAACGGTCTGGTTGCAGGTTCGAGTCCTGCCGGGCCCACCAGCCTTCGCTCGCTTCGCGGGCTTCGGCTTGGCAAGCCAGCGCCACACATCAAAAAGCGAAGCGAGTGAAGGCTGCCGCGCCGAAGCCCTGAGGGCGAAGGCGGGCAACTGAACACGACAGCTGTGGCTGGTAAGCAGCTCTCAGACTTCGCGTGGCGCGCACCGACGCTGAGACGACTGGTCGTGGTTGAGCTCGCGGCACATCTAGACGTTGCGCCAGGTCGCAGATACGTTGGCGTTTTCTAAAACGCACTTCAGACTAGGGTACCGAAATGGCTTTAATCATTTGCGTGACCGGACCTGCCAATACCGGCAAGAGTAGCACCATCCGCCAATTCACTACTGAGCATCTCGGTTACGAGAAACTCGCAGGTGATGTGCTGGGCGTCTTTCCGATGCCCCGACGAAACTATGCTATAGGCGTGAATAGCTACGGAGACAACGCTACCGTTGTCAGAGAGGGGCTAGAGTTCATCGAACTCTACCGCAAGCTCGGGGTCATGATTGTTGCGAGCCGATCCCAAAAGGCAACATTTGAAGAGGTCGAGCGGTTTGCGAAGGAGAAACGAGCGAGAGTTCGTCGCATCTTCACCGAAAACCGCGACGGCAACAGATCAATAAACGCTGCAATTCTCGCCAACATCCGAGAGATAATGAGTCTTTTACCCGGCAGAGATCGCTAGCGTTGTGCGATCCATCAGTCCATGCACACCGATGTTAAGCAGGACTACGAGAGTTACAGCGCCAGTGCACTCCGTCGTTCCGGGCGCCTGCGTACACTCGACGAGTGCTTAGTCACCGTAAAGGAGGAGACACGAATTGGCTGAAATTGTCTACATTCTGACGAACGAAGCAATGCCTGGACTCGTGAAGATCGGCATTACCAACGGTGACGTTTCGCAGAGAGTGAAGCAATTAGACAATACTTCCGCACCACTTCCCTTTGAGTGCTTTTATGCGGCAGAGGTAAGCAACGCCGCAAAGGCGGAGAGGGCTATTCACACGGCGTTCGGCGATCATCGTGTTCGCCCCAGTCGCGAGTTCTTTAGACTATCTCCTGATAAGCCGAAGGCGATCCTCGAACTTCTGTGCATTAACGAGGTCACACCTGGCGCCGAAATCTTCACCGAACCGGGCGACAAGGAAGCCTTGGGTGAAGCGAAAAAGCGGCGAGCGAACTTCAGCTTCGCAAAGGTTGGGATAGCACCTGGAACAATTCTTCAATCTGTGTTCGACGATCAGATCAGCTGTACGGTCAAAGGTGAGCGCTGGGTGGAGTTCCGCGGGCAAGAGCACAGCCTCTCCAGTTCGGCATTGGAGATCGCTCATGAAAAGGGGTTTGCTTGGTCGGCCGTAGCCGGGCCGGACTATTGGAAATACGAGGGAAAGACTCTCTCAGAGTGGAGAGAAGATGGCCAAAACCAAGATTAGGCTGAGAGCCATGCGGCGATTTCCATCGCGGACATCTGACCCGCGGTGCCTCGATACGCATCATCGCGGCCATGCCTTGCTTGGCTAGCTCGTCTCCCACTGTCAACCAACCGGACTGCTTGAATTACGGTGGCAGTGCACTCGATGATCTCGACCACTATCGATCACCAGAAGTCTTGTCATTTAAGTGTACTGTCACCGTAATCCCCGTGGTCGGTCACCAGGAGCGTCAACACCCCATCCGCCCTCGTCTGCTTAGACAGGGCTTCGAGCGCCGCCCGCAATTCAGGCAGCATACCGATCTTCAACAGCTTGCCGGTTGTCCGTAGCGTCTTATGGGGGCGCCACAGCTTCCGTCGCTGTTGATGTGCTGCTGTCCGATCTCATGCACGTCATGGCGCCGCGCGGCGATGTTCAGCCTCGGGCATCTTGGCCGGTCTTTGGACCTGCCTTGGGCCGAGAGGCCGCTGGCTGGCGCCCGCTGGCCATCTGGCCACGCTCGCCACGGTGCAAAATGCGGCCCGGGCCGTCAAATCGGCCCACAGCCAAAGCAAATCGTCGGGCTACCCAATCACGCTAGGTTGTGAAATCGTAATCGCTCGCGAGACTAGGGGGCCCGTAAAATGCCGACTGCGACTGCGGACTTTTCATTCAGAATCTCTTTCAAAAGAGGTCAAGGCAATCCAAGACGCATCTTTGACGCCGCCAGCGAACTGATCGGCGGGTTCGAACAATTGGACGAAGCGGTTGCCGGAACGGTCGATGTCAGATTGCAGCCGACCATGGTGCTGGAGGATATCAAGGCCGGATCAATTCGCGTTCTGCTCAGCAGCCTTTTGAAGCACATCGATGATGAGGGTTTGAAGCAAGGCGAAATCAAAAAGGCGATAGGTCCGGCTTTGGTGAAGGCCAAGTACGCCGCGATACAATGGCTCGATAAAGACAAGGAAACAGCAGCTACTGCGGCCATCGAACTGCGCGATGATCTACGCAAGCTAGCTTCCACGAGTGACCTGCGACGCCTAGGTGACTATCCTCCCATACATGAAGCAAAATTGGTAGCGGCGCTCGACGCCTTGCAAGACGGCAAACGACTATTGACGGGACCCAAAGATCAACTGTTGCTGGAAGCTCCCGGGATCAAGCCTTACAAAGTTGACCTGTCCCAAACTTGGGACCCGGCCGAAATCATTCCGTTTGAAAAGACGTTCACTGAAAAGCACAGCGACGGCGAAATAATCCTGACGATCCGCAAGCCAGACATGGTCGGAAATTCAAAGTGGCAGTTTTCGAGAGGCAAGTTTCCAGTCTTTGCAAAGATCACTGATGAAGATTGGTTGCGCGACTTTCACGAACGGAGAGTGAAAGGCTTGCATTCGGGTGACGCGATGCGATGCAATGTCAAGTTCACCTACGTCTTCGATGACAAAGGAAATATGATCGAAGAGTATATAGAGATCACCAAGGTGCTTGAGATTATTGAAGTGATAGGCGGCGAACAGTTTTCTATTGGGATTTAGTCAGAGCACGACCGTCAGAAGAACCTCGCGTGGCGGCTTGCTAATTGCAACTAAAGTCGAACTATTACTTCAGGTTGATTTCCTTGGTGAGGTCTAGTAGCTCTTCAGCAAGGCTTACAGGCAGATTCGTTATTGCGCATCGCAATATAAGATTCAAGGTCCGGCTACGATGGCTTCCGGGCACTCGAATAATGCAACTGGTCGAAATGATACGAATGTACATGGGACCGCAAAGGAGTGCCTGTAAGCCGCTTTTCTCCAAGGTGGAAATTGAGCGTTTTAGCAAAGCTTAAGGCTGCGACTACCCTGCACGATCTCGCTGCCATTTTGGGCTACCAGCCAAAAGCCCTTGCCTATCTGATCTACAAACTCCCACCATCCGCCCGATACGTACAATTTTCGGTGCCAAAAAAGAGCGGTGGCGTCAGGGTCATCAGCGCCCCGGAGGATCGGCTCAAGCGGCTTCAGCGCCACCTTTCAAAAGTACTATATCAATGCAGGGAAGAGATCGAGACCACGTCGCCGAAAAGAAGCTCCCTCTCTCACGGCTTTCGCAAAGCGCATTCGATAATCACCAACGCAAGGCCACACATCAAACGGCGTTATGTTCTCAATCTGGATATCGAGGATTTCTTTCCGTCGTTCAATTTCGGCCGCGTTCGCGGCTTTTTTGTTCACAACAATGACTTTAAACTTCATCCAAATGTCGCGACCATCATCGCGCAGATTGCTTGCCACAACAACGAGCTTCCCCAGGGCGCTCCGACATCTCCAATAATTTCAGACTTGATAGCCCACCTATTGGACGTTCGCTTAGTGCAGCTTGCGAAAGCTAATACTTGCTCGTACTCGCGTTATGCCGATGACATAACCTTTTCGACGAACCTGAAGATTTTTCCCGCTGACCTTGCTTCCCAATCACTGACAGCCCCATCGCAATGGGAATTGGGTGCTCCGTTGGTAAAGGCCATACAACGCGCGGGCTTCACTCCCAACCCAGCCAAGACGCGGATGCAGTCGAAAACTAACCGTCAATCCGTCACCGGATTAACGGTCAACAGAAAGGTGAACATCGAAGCTCAATACTACCGACGACTGCGCTCGATGGCCCATGCTGTTTTTGCCTCCGGCTCCTACTTTAGCCCGGGCGCGTCGCCGACAACGTCCCTGAACCTCATCAGCGGAATGATGACGCACGTCTTTCACGTGAAGCGCACGGTTGCTCGCGCGCGCATCACCGACATACCGGACGAAAAGAAAGACACCGGCGTCCGAAAACTCTACAGAACCTTCTTGTTCTTCAAATACTTCGTCGCGCTAAACCGGCCTTTGCTTGTCTGCGAAGGGAAGACTGACAATGTTTTTCTTAGACTAGCCATTCGCTCGTTGTTCCCGCTCTATCCGGCGTTCGGATCTCCGGCCGGCAAGACATTCAGCTACAAAATAAGTTTCTTCAACCACTCCAAGACTGCGAACGAAGTGATGAAGCTTGGCGGTGGCGTCGGCGGGATGCAACTATTGATACAAGACTATAAGAAATACCTGAAACATTTCACATACCTGCCGCTCTTGCATCCAGTCATTCTGCTGGTTGATAACGACACCACCAGCATATTTGACTCCGTCAAGAAAGCGTTCGGCGTGACTATTACGCTCACAAGCGCTGCACCTTTCTACCATCTCGGCCACAATCTTTACTTAGTGAAGACGCCAGAGCTCGGAGCAAAAGGCACGTCGTGCATTGAAAGCTTTTTTGACCCTTCAGTTCTCAAAGTCCCGGTTGATGGAAAGACTTTTAATCCAGCACCAGAAATTGATACGACCAAGGAATTCGGGAAGGTCGTGCTTGCCGAAAAGGTCGTTCGACCTAACGCGGCCACAATCGACTTTTCACTGTTTGGAAAAATCCTGGACCGCATTTCCGCTGTACTGAACCACTATAAGCCACCGACTCCTGCTGCTCCTGCCCCACCTCCTACAGCTTCGGCGCCTGCCCTTGCCACGACCACATAGGTACTTCCGAAAAGAAGTGCGCGCGGATCGGCTCGGCGTCGGTCAGATCAGGGCTAGACGGCAATTTGACATTGGATCTAGACTTAGGTTTGCGCTCGTCGTCGTTACGACTGTGCATGATCGTGCTCCTGCTGAAAATATTGTTTATCTCCTGTGTTGTTTCAGTTTTTTTAGACTCACGATTCAGGCTTCAGTTTCTGCAATGATGAGCGCTTGTCTGGCGGCAGCGATCACTGCAGGCCCCTTCGGAGAATGATGCCCCTCCGAAGGGGTGCTTTTTGTAATCAAGTCAGATTGGCCTCGCTCTGTTGTTGCCTCGGTTTCATGGCTGCCGCTCCCATCGCGATCGATCGAGCAGACCGGCGTTTATGGCGCGTCCATCGCGGCGCCCCAGCATTGCCAGCCGCGCGAGAGCGCATCTCGGTTCGCCATAAAAGGAAAAACGCTAAGCCACTTTAGTACGCACCAAGTCCGGGTTAGCCATCGCAACCACTTGAAACGGCATATCGATTGCAGAACTGCCGGGCCCACCAAGAAGATCAGTGATGCCGGGCCGATCTGAAATGCGCGGCTCAGGCCGAATGGCTGCTTTGCCGCACCGTTCCGCGAGGTCGCGTTTGGACCAGCAGCAGCCTCTGGCCAGCGAAAGATGACCTCAGCTGGTGCAGCAGCACATCCCACCGAATGATTTGACCAGCGCTCAGGATGGAGACAAGCCCCAAGGCCATCAGCAGCATGCCAAGCCAAGTCCAGACCCACCCGTCATCGACCGCCTCGGCTGTGGCAAGTGCGAGCGGCATCGCCGCAGCGGCAACGACCTCACCGGCGACCGGCGTCGCCGACAGGAGTGCCTCAACGTCGACCTGGCGCAGCGCGATCGCGTCAGCCGTGAGCCGGTCGCGTTTGGAAAGGGGGGCCGGCGACGCGCTTGTTGCGATCCCGGTGGCGAGGACGGGACTGGCATCAACCACCTGCGCGGGCACGGACGGGCCCGGCTGGGACGTATCCGCAGGTGCGGAGCGCGGCAGCTCCGCGCGCGCATCCCCCACCGCCTTCCGCTCGCGCGCCGCGGTCTTGTTCTCTTCGGCCGTGGCGACACGATGTTTGGTGGCGCGTTGCTGAACCAGCTTCTTCACCGTCTCTGTTCCTTCGGCGACCTGGAACCAGCATCTGCGCTGGCCTTCCACCCGATAGACCCAGTGCAGGCCATCGGCGGTCGACTTGCCGGGCCGCGTCAAGCACTCCGATTCCGCGGAAGCGCGCGCAGGGGCTGTGGCGGGACCAGCATTGAAGAGTTCGGAAAGGGAGGCCGAAAACGCGGATGATGTCGACAGACCCGCAAGAAGCGCAAAAGCCGTGTAACAAAATCGCAAATGACCGGACATGAAAAACCCCGGTGTTGCGCCCCCTGCCGGACGTCAGTTTTGGCCGTGACCTAGGTCGCAATGCGACTTAAATCCGGCAATGCAGTGGATTCATTTTGGCGGCCGGCGAGATGCAGGCGACCTGGCCGTCAGCTCGATTGTCCATTTTCGTCATCCCCTCAAGCTCGCACTTTCAAGCATCGGCGCACGCAAAGTTGCAAAGGACACCAAGACCAAAGGGCGAAGCGTGTCCGGCCTAGCTGCAGCGAAGCGAACGCGAAGACGGACTGTTCACGACCTTCGGCTCGGCAAGCCAACGCAACGAACTCCGAGCGAAGCCAGCGAAGGCTGTCACGCCGAAACCCGCAGGGCGAAGGCAAGCACGGCAGCGGCTGCATGAAGCAGCTAAGCGCCGCTCACGGACCGGTTTGCCGCGGGCGAGGCAAATCTGACTCAGCTGCTGAACGCGAAGCGGAAGCAGCGCTGTCTCACAGGGCGTCACGATCGCCTAACGAACGTGTGACCCGGCACCAGTAAGCCACTTCACATCCAAAAAGCCTGAGCGTCGGCTAAATCGGCGAACGTATTCTTGTGTCTTTGAACCACTCTCCTCGGGGGTGACGAATGTTTGGACGAAATTATTTTGGTGAGCCCATGAGCATCGATCGCGCAGCCAGCCGCAATGATTTTTCGACCATCTCCAATGCTGGACGCGCGCGATCAAGAGTCACGAAAGGATTGATTTTCTCCTTGTGTCTGGTCGTCAACTTCATCGCGATGACCGGCGCTGCATCGGCTCATGTGAAGTGGTTCGTGCCATGCGCCGTCTCCGACGATCCGCTGCCCGTCCAGGCGGTATTGACGACGACATTCTTTCTGTTCCTGGCGCTGTTCCTTGTGTTGTTCTATCTCGCCTGCGCGGCCGAGCAGACCAGGTTCAGCGCCATGGTCTCGAAATTTCTGGATCAATTGACCGAGCCTCTGCGCCGTCGCGCCGACGACCTTTTGCGTGCGGCGGCTGCGGTGTTCTTTGCGTTGCTGTGGGCTCATGGCGGTCTCATCCTCACCCCGGAACTCGAGGCAAACAGTTTCTGGCTCTCGGCCATTCAGTTGCTGATCCCGCTTTTCCTGGGCGCGCGGGCCACGCTTCCGGCAGCAGGGGCGGGCATCGTGCTGCTCTATGTCTATGGTGCCGCCAGCTATGGACTGTTCCACATGCTGGACTACCCGGTCTTTCCGGGGCTCGGGGTCTGGTTCGCGCTGTCCTCGTCGCGCAATGCCAAGCTGCTTGCTTTTCGATCTGATTTCCTGCGCTGGACCGTCGCGCTGTCCCTGTTATGGCCGGCGATGGAGAAATTCGTGTACCCGGCCTGGGTCGCGCCGATCGCGATCGCTCATCCGGAGCTGACGCTGGGCTTCGATGTCCCGACTGTCGTGACCGCCGCAGGGGTCGTGGAATTCGGCCTGGCCTTCGCGCTGTTCTGGACACCGCTGGTCCGGCGTTTCGCCGCCCTCGCTTTGGTGATGGTGTTGACCGCCGCAACGCTGGATTTCGGCAAGGTGGACGGCATCGGTCATTTGATGATGATCGCCATACTTTTCGCGGTATTCGCCGATCGGGACGACAGGCCCGTCCGGTATCGTCCCGCGCTCGCACCGCTTGTCGGCAGCATGGCTTTGCCGGCCACGCTCCTTCTCTATACCGGCGCTCACACGCTCTCCTTCACATCCTTGACCAGCCCGATCGCGCCGCTCGCGGGCGGCACGGCTTTGCTGCTCCTCGTCTTCCTTTGCCTGCGCCGGTTCGCGGAAGGTCCGGGCAACACATGCCACGAGAGCGCGCAGGATCTCGTGCGCCAAATTCCGTCCGAAGTCCCGCACCAAGTCTCGCTGCGCGCAAGCATCCTGGCAGCGTCTTCGGACGCCGCGCCCGAAGTCGCGGTCGGCGGTGTCGCTCTGACGGCCGTCGTGTTGATCGCGTTCCTAGGCCTGCGCGGCCACGAGCTGCAAGCTCCACCCTCGGCCGCAAGCGCGCCATCTCGGCAGCAGCACTCAGACATGAGCACCCTTGGCGTGACCCGGACGACCTAGCCGAGGTTATAAAGTCTGACGCGGGATGACGGCCGGTTTGCAGATTCGCACGAATTCGTCCGCCGCCCGCATGCGATGCCGCGGATGTGACCGGCCGTGCAAGGTGTCGCGGATTGCGAGGGCGTGAACCAAATCTCACTTTGACTCGTGCTTGTTGGTCCATCGGAGAAATTGCCATGCGGTCGGGTCTGGTTCTCTGCCTTTTGATTGTCCTGTGCGCATCTGCCAGCGCCGCCACGGCAGCCCAGGTGCATCGGCACCATGCAACTGTTCACTCCGCGCGTGGGGGGACAGCGGGCTCCGCTGCGGCCTGGGCCTATTCACCGGCACGGCCGGCCCGAGCTGAGCCGGACCCGTACTACAATGAGCGACCGGAACCAGGTCATAATCCGTTTGCGGGATGGGGTGGTTAGCACCGGCGTGATTGCCGTGTCGCAGTCGCCCCAGCCAGCGATGCCAATGCGTCGCTGCAGAATCTCGCGCCGACGCGCATCACCCTGGCCAAGGTCACTTGGCTAACCCCGTCATCCCCGGTGGACCTCTCCACTCACCCGGCACCGCAATAACCGCACTCGCTATCCATTGAGTGCACTATCACCGTAATCCGCGTCGGACGAACGCGAGCGCTGACGGCAGCGCGTGCGGAGCTTGCGCTGCGAAGCTTGGCTCCCGAACGCCCGACAATTCGCGGTCGCCGATATCGACTGCGGCTGCGTTGTGCTAGACAGCGCCATTGCCTGTATCCCCTGGAGGGGAGCACATGTCGACGGCGATTTCGGTCCTTGGCGGTGTTGGCCTGTTCCTGCTGGGCATGAGCGTCATGACCGCCGGCCTCAAGGGACTGGCCGGATCGGGATTGCGGATGGTGCTGAGCAAGGCGGCGGCGACCTCGCTGTCCGGTGCGTTCTGGGGCGCCGTCGTTACGCTGATCGTGCAATCTTCCAGCGCCACCACAATGACCACCATCGGTTTGGTGAGCGCGGGCGTGCTGACTTTTCCGCAAGGGCTGGCGCTCGTCTTCGGCGCCAATGTCGGCACGACGGGAACCGGCTGGCTCGTGGCGCTCATCGGGGTGCGCGTCTCGCTCACTGCCGCTGCATTGCCGATGATCTTCGTCGGCGCCCTCATCAAATTGCTGGGCCGCGGGCGTGTGTCCGCAGCAGGCGCGGCGCTGGCCGGATTCGCGCTTGTGCTTTTTGGACTGACGACCCTGCAGCAGGGCATGGGAGGACTGGCCGAACGGTTGCACCCGGCCGATCTGCCGGCCGTTCTCGGCACGACCTGGTGGTCGGGCCTGTATGGCGTGCTGGCGCTGGTCGTTGCCGGACTGGTGATGACGGCCGTGATGCAATCATCGACGGCAGCCATCGCGGTCACGCTGTCCGCATATCATGCGGGAGCCGTCGGACTGGATCAGGCCTGCGCGCTGATCATCGGGCAGAACATCGGAACAGCGACCAGCTCCGCCATGGCAGCGATCGGCGCGAGCAGCACCGCCAAGCGACTGGCCCTCGCCTACATCCTGTTCAAGCTGATCGCAGCCGTGATCGCCCTGGTGCTGTTTCCGGTCACGCTTGCCCTTCTGGTCCGCGCTTCAGACACGATCGACGGCGTGACGCTGCTTGCCGCCTATCACACCGCCTACAATTTCGTCGGCGTCATGGTGCTGCTGCCAATGATCGATGGGTTTACGCGACTGGTTGAGCGCCTCCTTCCCGAACGCGGCTCACCGCTCACGCGGTGCCTCGATCCAGTGGCGCTGGCGACACCGATTGCGACCGAGGAAGCCGTACGGCGGACCGTGGCGCGCGCCCTTGGAACGATGTGCGGATCACTCGCGCGGGCTCTCGCTGCGGGGCATCAGGGTGCACCCGCCCGCGCCAGAAACGGCCTCTCCGTTGCAGCGGCAGCCGATGCGCTGCGCCAGGCCCAGGAGTTCATGTCGGCCGTGAGTGGCCCGCCCGAATCGGAGGATGAGCAGGAGCGGCTCACGCGCACATTGCATGCGCTCGATCACGCCTCTCGCCTCGCCGAAACCGTGGGTGAAGCCGAACTCGGCACGCCCGACGGGGAGCCCGAGGATATCCGTGCCACTGAGTTGTGCGCGCAGGCCATGCGTGGCGCAGCGACACTCGCCGCGGAGGTCGCCGGCGGGCCGCCAGACGGCGCGAAGGAGCCGGTCGATGCGG
This sequence comes from Bradyrhizobium sp. CCGUVB14, assembly GCF_024199935.1. NCBI lineage: Bacteria > Pseudomonadati > Pseudomonadota > Alphaproteobacteria > Hyphomicrobiales > Nitrobacteraceae > Bradyrhizobium > Bradyrhizobium sp. CCGUVB14. The sequence continues at coordinate 2,511,909 of NZ_JANADS010000001.1, read as the reverse complement.
AGCAAGATCTGCCCGCAACGGAAGCGTCGACCACGCAAACCCTCGCGCTCCTGGAAGCCTGCGCGAAGGCCCTTGGCGAACTGCGGACAAGCCATCGCAGTGCGACGCTCGGCTCGGTGGCGAGCAAAGGGTTGAGCGCAGACGAGGCAATCGCCCGGGTCGAAGCCGTACGCCGCCTCGAGGCGCTCGCGTATCACGCATGGCGTTCCGCGACGCATCTGGTCGGTCGCGGCGCATAGCGAGCCGTTCATGCGCCGGCTTCCGCGGCGACGACACTCAATCGTTCGGACGGCGGTGTGCCGGTGCCCAAAGCCTTTAGGGACGTCCTCCTACCTCATCCGGGTTATTGCATTGCCGGAGACGCCGCCGTAGCCTCGCCGGGCCAGAGGGCTTATCGATGGACCAGCATCGGACAGCATTGGTTCTGTTTGCATTCGCCGTGGCCACCGCCATCGTGGTTGCAGCCGCAGTCACGATGGACAAGGTCAACACCCGTACGGCGAGCAACGACGCGCTACCCGGTACGATCGGCCTCGCTAAACCGCATCAGCCGCTGGACCGCGCGCCCGGCGAGCCGCTGCAGAAGCGCTAGACCGGGCACCAGTAACGCGAGGCCGGCGCCGAAGCGCCGGCGCGCCTCGCGGCGCTATTGGGCGGACAGACCGACCGTTGTCGGCGTCTTCACGACCGGCGGCGGATTCCATTTTCCGGTCAGCGCATCCGATTTCGGGCTGTAGAGTCGCATCGTCAGGTTGAAGGCGCCCTTCGGCGCCGGCAGCCAATTGGCTTCCTTGTCCTTGCCAGGGCTTTCGTTCTGGAAGTAGAGATCGAGCGATCCATCCGCATTGTATTTGAACGGCATCCAGCTGCTGACCGCAAAGCGGTTGAGCACATTGCCGACCTGGAATCCTTCCGGATCGTAAAGGGTGATCGACCAGAAGGCGTTGACCGGCGGGGCTGCGCCCTTGTCGAAGGTGATGGTGTACTTGCTTGCGCCATCGAGCGGCTTGCCGGATTCGTCGCCGAGGTTGAGGGGATAGATGGCGTCCTCGGGCAGATTGGCGCCGAGCCCCACTTGCGAGACGATCGCCCGCTTCAGATAGTAATTGCCATAGACGCCCATGGTGTCGGTGTTCATCGACCAGCCATTGGCGACCCGCGCCAGTGTCGGCACTTTCCAAGCCATCAGTTTCTGGCCGTCCTGCGGAGCGGTTTCCAGCGCGCGTTGCAACACCGGATCGAGCTTGCCGATGTCAAACGCCTTGCCCGGCTCGATGCCGATCTTCTTCATCTGGGCAATGATCGGTTCGTCCGTGACGTGCGGTGGGTGAAGCTTGAGCAATTCCGCGGCGTAGGCGAAATACACGCCGGCCGACATGGTATCGACCTGGATCTTGGGCGGCGTCTTCATGTCGACACTCGGGTCCGGCTTGAATTCGACCGGCTTTGGCGTCTTGCCGTAGTCGGAGAGAAGCGCGACCTTGTAGCCGGCCTGGACTTTGTGGACGGCATCATAGTCCTGCGGACCATCGGTCTTGGTGCGGCCGATGATCCAGACGTAAGGCGTCGGCGCGTCGATACGCTGGGTATCCGCCGGAAGCTTGAGTTCTTCGGCGAACCGCTCGCGCAGATCGGGCCGCCAGCCCGGGGGCGTTATCAGGAACGTCCCGGCCTTGGTCCCGGTGGTCCGCCAGCCGGGCGACGCAAAGACGTCGGTCCACATGTCGAGCATCGGCAGCAGATAATAGCGCCCGTCCGTATCCGGTGCCGTGATGACGACCGGCTCCTTGGTCATGTCCAGCCACGCGCTGGAATACAAGGTGTCGAAATTGGATCGAACGACCCCCTTGAAATCCGCGGGTGGATATTCGGGGACGTTGCTGAACATGTTCATCGGCCCCTTCGCCATCTCCTTGCCGGGCGCGACGTTGGTGAACTGCTTCCGGGAGACGTCCATCGATAGCAGCGAGTAGAAATAGACATAGGCGTCGACCGCGATCGCATGCGCCTCCTGCTCGGTGATTGCAGCCGCGGCGCTTTGCGCGAGCGCCGCGGGCGCAGTCAGAGCGCCAATGCAGAGTGATAGAGTCAGCGTCAGAATACCTCGATTCATGTCGAACCCTCTCGTGCTCATATGCGTGCTGCTACGTTCAGTTGTAGACTCGATCCGCCTTGCTTCGTTGCCGTGCGCCGACTGCGGGCATCCTTCGATGCCCGCAGATCAGTGGTGCCGAACTAGTCGCTTGCCTTGCCACGGGCATACTGGATGATCCGCCGCTCGTCGCTCGACACCTGCGTCGGTCCAAGCTTGAACGTCAGCTTGTCGATCTTGCCGGTGAACTGGAACGGCAGCTTGTAGCTGTCATCCACGCCCGTGCGGGTATCGACGCCGACGTCAAAGGACTCGTCGATCGCCATGATGAACGAGATCGAGTGCGGGATCGACTGGCGGGAAACCTCCTTGCCGTCGACCGACAATACGCCGGCGCCGCCCTTGCCATAGCCGGGCCCGTCATATCTAAAATCGAACGCGATGGTGTGCTTGCCCGGCTTGAGCGAGGAGCCGAGCCAGTCCCGCGCACCCACGCCCGATTCCCAGCGGTATCGTTTCAAATCCAGCATGTTGTAGACGAAGACCGGCTTGCCCTTCAGCAGATAGAGCCCGTAGCCGCTGAAGCGACCACCGAGCGTCACGATCATGCCTTCGGCGCCGCCCTGCGGGACGGTGATATCGGCGGTGATCCTGTAGTCCCTGTTCATGATGTTGGGTGCGTTGCCGTCGGGGATGCCGGGATTGATGCCTGTGTATGTGAATTCGGTTCGCCCCGCGGTCGCACTCGGACGCGCCGTCGTCAGACGCGGCAGGACCGAATTATCCAGCGGCAAGACCTGGTATTTCGCCGCTTCGCTCAGAAACAGCGTCTGAAGCTCCTTCAGCTTGTCGGGATTGCTGGCTGCGAGGTCTTTGGATTGCGAGAAATCCTCGGCGATGTTGTAAAGCTCCCATTTGTAATTGGTGACATCAGGCAGCTTCGCCGTTCCCAATAGCCATGGCGGCGCGGGCGGCGTCGTGCATGCATACCAACCGTCGTGGTAGATGCCGCGGTTCGCGAACATCTCGAAGTATTGCGTGTCGCGCTTTGACGGCGCGTTGGCGTTGGCCTGGTCGAACGTATAGGCCATGCTCACGCCCTCAATGGGCTTTTGTGCGATTCCATTCACCGTCGCGGGCGCCGTAATGCCCGTGGCTTCCAGGATCGTCGGCACGATATCGATGATGTGGTGGAATTGGGATCGAATGCCACCGACGTCCTTGATGTGGCCAGGCCACGAGATCGCCATGCCTTGCCTGGTGCCGCCGAAATGCGATGCCACCTGCTTGGTCCATTTGAACGGCGTATCGAAGGCCCATGACCATGCCACCGACATATGCGGATAGGTCTTGTCGGAGCCCCAATTCTCGTAGTGCAGCATCAGCTCGGCTTCGGGCAGTTTCAGAACGCCGTTATAGGCGGTCATCTGGTTAGGGGTGCCCTCGAGCGTGCCTTCCGCGCTGGTGCCGTTGTCGCCGCTGATGTAGATGATCAGCGTGTTGTCGAGCTTGCCCATGTCCTCGACCGCCTGGATGACGCGGCCGATCTCATTGTCGGTATAGGCCGCGTAGGCGGCAAACACCTCGGCTTCGCGCGCATAGAGCTTCTTCTGGATGATTGAGAGCGAGTCCCACTTCGGCAGGGTATCCGGCCAAGAGGTGAGCTCCGTGTTTGCGGGGACAACCCCGAGGCGCTTCTGGTTGGCGAAGATCTGCTCGCGCAGCTTCTCCCAACCCATGTCGAATTTGCCCTTGAACTTCTCGATCCATTCCTTTTTCGGCTGGTGCGGCGAATGGGTTCCGCCAGGCACGTAATAGACGAAGAACGGCTTGTCAGGGGCTGCCGCGTTCAGCCCGTTCATGTAGTTGATGGCCTCGTCGGCCATGTCGGTGATGAGGTTGTAGCCGGTCTTCCCGATCCAGGGGTAAACCTGAGTCGTGTTGCGAAACAGGTAGGGGGTCCACTGATCGGTTTCGCCGCCCATGAAGCCGTAGAAATATTCGAATCCCATGCCGACCGGCCATTGGTCGAATGGCCCGGCGGCGCTGTACAGATAGGTTGGCGTGTTGTGATTCTTCCCGAACCAGGACGTGGCAAATCCGTTGTCCCGCAGGATGGTCCCGATCGTGGCACTCTCCTGGCCAATGACGGAGTTGTAACCGGGATATCCGGTCGACATTTCGCCGATCACGCCATATCCGACCGAATGGTGGTTGCGTCCGGTGATCAGCGCCGCCCGCGTCGGTGAGCAGAGCGCCGTGGAGTGAAACTGCGTATAGCGCAGGCCGGCCTTGGCGACGCGGTCCATCGCCGGGGTCGGAACGACGCCTCCGAAAGTACCGGACACACCATAACCCTGGTCGTCGGTCATGATCAGCAACACGTTCGGGGCGCCTTTGGGTGGCACGACAGAGGGTGGCCAGTAAGGTTTTGAGTCTTTGGCCTCTTCGTTGATCACGCCGCCGAACTTTGGAGGCTCGGGGGGAAGCTGCTTGCCATCGAGCGTCATCGTGGCGCTGGGCGTCCCCGGTGTGCCGGTGATCTGCTGCGCCGCCGCTGGCGCGAGAAGACCCGGCGAAGCGATGAGCAATGTCGCAAGGCCGGTGGCCAACAGTAATTTCTGCTTCGGTCGCCAGCTACTCCGTTCATCGTTCATGGCGCTTCTCCCGTTTGATGCAGCGCAATCCAACGTGACTGGTCGAGGTATCAACCGGCTCGGCATGGCGTGCCGCCGGCCGGTAGCGGCGACAATGTCCGACCTGAAACGTGAGCCAATGCTGGATGAACCAGCAGCGGGACGCATTCGTTGACCTAAATCAAGCGAGCGCTGATTGGCGAAACGCTCCCGCTTCCGAGCGAGAGACGTGCAATATCGGCTGCAGCTAGCGCCGCACGGCGTCTGCAGTCTCAAAAACGCGCGATGGAATCTAACGAGATCGGCTTGTAGTCTAAGAGCACTTCAAAAGAGTGATGCTTCAGCTATCTCCGCGAGCGTCACCTTAGCGCAATCAGAGAATGAGGGCCAGCCATGGTCATTATTCTGTGCCTCTACCTCGTTGCGCTCTGGCTCGTATTCTCGAAACTCAGACTCGTGCGGTGGGGCTGGGTGTCGGGACAATCTCGCTGTTGATCGGCGGGTTCATTCTCGCGACATTTCTTGCGCTTTTTAATTATCTCGCACCGTCGGGCCGGGTGACGGTGATCGGCCGCGTCGTGGAGGTGACGCCGAACGTGACGGGACAAATTGTCGCAACCCCGGTTAAGCCGAACGTGCCGGTGAAGAAGGACGACGTGCTGTTTCAGATCGATCTGAGGCAGGAATGCTTACGTGCCGTGATGGGTCGCAAGGCAGAGAGACGGCGTTGTGGCGCAGGCTTGCCGCACCCTTTATAAAAGCTGATGTGCATCGCTTCCCGGGCGATTCCGGGTTCTTCTATTCTTCGGAGTTGGGGGCCTATGGCGCATCGCAATGTGGTCGCTTCCGTTCATCTGGTTGCTGGCGGTCTTCTCCTTACCGCATCGTTCTTGGCCGGCAGCGGGTCTCATACCGACCTGATGATATCCGCCGCGCAAGCCGCGGAAGAAACGCCCAAGGATGAACTCGCTGCACAGATCCGCATCCAGGGTTTTGCCTGTGATCAACCGCTCCGCGCGACAAGAGATGCGAAGCGCTCCAGGCCCGATCATGCCGTATGGGTGCTGAAATGCAGCAACGCGACCTACAGGGTCGGCCGCGCTCCAGATATGGCAGCGAACGTGCAGCGGTTGAAATAGTGGACGCCTGCGCGGTCGTGACGCGCTTCCCCTTGAGCCCTGATCGAGCGCTCGACGCAGTGCGTTTGGCCAGCTGGCACAATTTGCACATCGGCGGCAGAACGGATCGAAGCTCTTTCTCGAGAGCCGTAGCTGTTTGCGAGTCTGGCGTGCCCCCAGGGCAACACGACGACGAGATTTCGCGGTTCACCAGTTTAAGGCGAGACATTCACAATCTCGCTGGCATAGTGTCGTGAACGGACAATGGGGGAGCACATGACGCGCTGCATACCCGAACGCAAGTCTGGTCGCCGGTTGATCTGTGCGGTCATCGGCACAATCATGGTGATGTCCGCAACCTTATCCGACGCCGCGTACGGCGACGAAAGCGGCGTTTCGTATTGGCTCCCCGGACGTTTCAGCAGTCTTGCCGCAACGCCGCAGGTGCCGGGATGGTCGATGGCCGAGGTTTACTATCACACCTCGGTATCGGCGTTCGGTGCCGCGGCCGCGTCGAGGGAAATTCAGATCGGCCGATTTCCGGCGGCCGTGAACGTCAACCTGAATCTGCATCTGAACGCGCAGGCCGATCTGGTGCTGCTCAATCCCACCTACACTTTCGCGACGCCGGTACTGGGCGGACAATTGGCTGTTGGCATGACCGGCCTGTTCGGGCGATCGGCCGCCGACCTCAACGGGACGCTGACGACGGGGTTCGGACCAATCGCAATTACGCGAACGGGGAGCATCGGCGACTCCATCACCTCGGTGGGCGACCTCTATCCGCAAGTGACGCTGAAATGGAATCAGGGCGTCCATAACTTCATGACCTACGCGACGGGCGATATTCCCGTCGGGGCCTACGACCCGAACCGCCTGGCCAATCTCGGCATCGGCCACGGCGCCATCGATGGCGGCGGCGGCTACACCTATCTCAACCCGCAGGCTGGACACGAGTTTTCGGCGGTCGCGGGCTTCACCTACAATTTCAAGAATCCGGACACGCAGTACCGGAGCGGCGTCGACTTCCATGTCGATTGGGGTGCCTCCCAGTTTCTCTCGAAGCAGCTCTTTGTCGGCCTCGTCGGATATGCGTACCAGCAGGTCACCGACGATTCCGGTCAGAACCCCATCCTCGGCGGATTCCGCTCACGTGTCGTCGGCGTCGGCCCGCAGATCGGATTTCTGTTTCCGGTTGGCGACATGCAGGGCTATCTCAATCTGAAAGGCTACGGCGAATTCGCCGCGGAAAACCGGCCGGCAGGCTGGAATACTTGGCTGACGTTCTCGATCTCACCGATGGCGCCTACCAGTACCGTGACGCCAACACGACGGATCGTGACGAAATAGCAGGCCGTGGCCCCCGCAAGGGCAGCTAAATTCGAGACCTCAATCACCGGTGCGCGAGAGCTGCGGAGCAACGTTCCGGCTCGCCTTCTCGTTGCGCTGGCAGCGAATTGCGATGACAGCGCACTCAATGCGAGGTTCGAAAGCCCGTCAATGACGTGCACTGTCCCCTCGACACCTGCGAGCTCCGCTTCAGCATATCATCGGGTCATCGCCGTGGTCGCAAACGCCATCCGGTTGATCCGAGGGCACTGGCGCGAACGCGTGGTGGGCTGGCGCCGCGATCGACCGGTCGCCCGCGATGCGAGGGATGGTCGACCCCACGCTCTGTTCGGTTTGTCGATCGCCGGCGCGGCTCTCGCGCGCCTGCAGCGGCGGCGTAAAGATTGCGGTGACGACCAGTCCGGCCAACAAGGCCTTGGATAGGACTGACCCGATCAATTTTCTGAATGTCGTCATCGTGGCAGCTCCTTTCGATTGGGGTGATCCCTCGCGATACGAGAGATCCGATCCACTATCCTAAACGCGCCCGCCACGCGGCCTGTTACCACATGAAGAAAAGTTTAGTTGGCCGAGAACCGGATATGTCCAATTCGCACGAGACGTCCGAGCTTCTGGTCGACGGAAGCGTGCCGGTGCTGGTGGTGCCGAAGCCGGCTTAGGTGTAGGGCTTATCCCACGCTGCTCGGTTGTTCCACCGAACGCCCTCCTACAATGCGCCAGTTGACCGCCCTCTCGCGGCAGGAGAATTTCATGACGAGTGAAAAAGGCCCGAACATCAAGAAGAAGCAAAAATGCAAAAACTGTGAGGGCAAGGGTTTGGTCAAGAAGGGCGACAAGGTGGTGAAGTGTCAGCGGTGCAAAGGCACGGGCGTGCGCTGAGTTTATTTCCGACCAACGAGGCCGGCGCCGGCCGGAGCCACGGCGTCACCGATGCGCTTCAGCGTATTGGCGTTGCGCAACGTGCCGACGCCTTTCAGGCGTCCCGCGCCCAACGCCGAAAGCAAACGCGATCGCGCCGGATCGCCGGTGAAATGGATCCAGAGATCGCCACCGGCGACGGCAATTCGTTCATCGCTGATGTAACGTGCCAGGGCGTTTTCGCCGCCTTTCGGGATCGGATTGCGCATCACGCGAACGGCGACCCTTTGCGGATCGGCGGCCGCTTCGTCACGAAACGGGTTCGCGCGCAGTAGGCGCCGCCACGCATCGGCATTGCGGACGATGATCGCGACGTGCTTGCCGAACCGCGCGTTGAAGGCCGCTTCGAGATTGTGCTCCAGCCCGGAAATCGACGCCTGGCCGCTCTCAAACGTCAGATTTCCCGTCGCGCCGATGGTCCGGGGGTCATGGAGGCCGAGGCCTTGCGCCATGGCACGCAGTTCGGCCATCGCCAGTCGCCGGCCAAGCGGGAGCACCACGCTGTAGAGCAGCGCCACGTAGGTCGTCATGGTTGGATGGCTCTCGCTTTCGAGATTGCCAGGAGCCGCCTCGGATCTCTCCGGTCGAGCAGAAGCGTCTCCGTCGTCGCGTCATGAAGTCCGAAAGACATTGATGATTGCCGCACCCTTGTTAACCAAACGTCAATTTTCGATCGTCCCGGCGCTCGGCATGCTGCGAACCGGGCGCGGTTTATTAACGACGCAGAGCGAATTGCCTTCTGTGGAGAAGGCCGTCTTTGATAAATTGCGGATACAAGCCCAGACCACGCACCCAACAGGCCGCTTCCCTTGGACGGTGAATTCAGGCGCGAGCCGTTCCTGGTCGTGATCGACCAGCTCACCGGCAAGGAGAGATGAGATGCAGGTCAGATCCGCACTTCAGATCAATTTGCATCCGCTGGACGTGCGCCATGCGGTCCACACACTTCCGCATCAGATCGACGTGTGGGGCGATCAGGTCGATCGTATCGTCTTCACGGTCGACACCAAACAGAGCAAGAGCGGTCGCTACACCGGCAACGCTTACGAGGAGAGCCGCGGCCGCCTGTTTTCCCTGCTTGAGGCCATCGCGCGGAAGTCGCCGAAGGCGGAAATCTCCGAGGTCGACTATTCGCCGGCGGCGCTCGAGTCCGTGCGGCAGCGCTATTTCTCGACAAGCCGTGCCTACCCGGAGAAGGCCTTCGATGGCGGGCCGTTCCACGCCTATTTCTACGGCCTCTCGAAGGCTGACGCGGACTATGTGGTGCACATGGACAGCGACATGCTGTTCGGCGGCGGCAGCCAGACCTGGCTGGAGGAGGCGATCGGCTGGTTGAAGGCGACGCCGGATGGCCTGTTCGCCGGGCCACTTCCCGGTCCGCCCCGCGCTGACGGCACGCTCGCCGATTTGCACGGCGCGTTTCCGGGATTGACCGGCATCCAACCGCCCGAGCGTCTGGCCGCCGACTACCCGGCTTACCGCTTTCGTACCGTGAGCACGCGCATCTTCGTTCTCGATCAAGCCAAGTTCGATGCATCGATCGGGGCGCTGGAGCTGGTGCGCCCGAATCTCAAGCGGCGAATCCGCGCAAAACTGTTTCACCAGTCGCCGCTGACGATGCCGGCGGAGGAGATCTTCTCCGCGGCCATGATGCGCAAGGGACTTTCCCGCATCGACCTTCTCGGTTCGGGCGCCGGGCTCTACTCGCTCCATCCGCCGTATCGCACCGAGACATTCTATCGGGAATTGCCGCACTTGATCGCACGCATCGTGGCCGGCGCGATACCGGAAGCCCAGCGCGGCGAGTATGATGTCAATTCAAGCATGTTCGACTGGACCGAGGCACTTCGGCAGAAGACCGTCGGTCGCCGCCTTGTCCGCGCCGCACGCACGCTGCTGTCGAGCTAGGCGGTTCTCGCATCATCACCGTGGCGCGGTCGCCGCCGCCGGGCGCCAGCCCCGATATTTCGGATGCTCCTTGCCGATCGGCAGCGCCACCGCCGTGCCGGTCTCCGCGGCGTGATAGAGCGCCGTGATCAGCTCCAGCGAACGCCGCGCGTCCCTGAGCGTCACCGGAAACGGCCCGTTGGTCTCGAGCGCCTGATGATAGGCCGTCATCAAGCCTTCGAAGCGCGACGGCACGAACGTGAAGCCATCCAGCGCCTTTGCTATACGCGCCTCAGCTTCCGGGGAAGTGGAGATGATCTGCCAGGGATCGTCGCCGGGGGCATAGGGCGCGAGCGAGCTCTCGAAGGTGACGTGCTCGAAGCACAGCCGGAGGCGGCTGATCTCCTTCGCCGACCCCAGCGTCGCGGCCAGCGAGGCCAGCGCGCCGCTTTCCATCACGAGGCTCGCGACCGCGCAGTCCTCGACCTCGATGTCGTTCACGCGCGTGGCGGTGCGCGCAAACACCGAAGCGATGTCGCCCATCAGCCAGGTCAGGATGTCGTGGGCGTGGATAGCGTGGGTGAGCAACGCGCCGCCCAGTTCGGTCTCGAAGCGGCCGCGCCACGGCACCGAATAATATTTGGCGCCGCGCAACCAGGCGGTCTCGATGGTCGCCAGATACGGCTTGCCGGCAAGGCCGAGCTCGATGATGCGCCGCGCCTTCTGCAGGCCGTTGCCGAAACGATACTGGAACACCGGCATGATGCGCCCGCGCGAATTGGCCTCGGCGGCGGTGAGCTGGTCGACCTCGTGCAGTGAGCCGACCAGCGGCTTTTCGCAGATCACATGCTTGCCGGCGGCGAGCGCCGCCATGACTTGCGGAAAGTGCAGCGTCGGCGGCGTGCAGATGTCGACGATATCGATGTCGTCCATCGCCAGAACCTCGTCGAACGAGGTGGTCCGGCGCGGCACAGAGAATTCATCGCCGACGGTGGTGAGGCGCTCTTGGCTGAGATCGCAGATCACCTGCAGATCAAACCGGTCGCGCAAGCGCGCATAGCCCTCCTCGATGTGGCTGCGACCGATGCCAAGGCCGATAACGGCAACTGTCCTGGGCTTCGACATGCTCTCAAACCCTTCCTTCCGCCATCGCCTGCGCGGTGAGCGCCAGCTCCATCGCCTTGAAGCAGCGCGCCTGCGGGATCGCGGTCTCGGTGCGATCGCGTACGTCGGCGATGAGCTGGCGGCCATAGGGCAATTCGACGTTGGAACAGTCGATGCGGTGGACACCCTTGCGGTCGACCATGATGAGATGGTCGATGCCGCCCTGGCCTGCGACGTCGATGTATTTGCGCAGCTCCATGTAGCCCTCGGTGCCGAGAATGGTGATCCGGCCGTCGCCCCAATTGGGCAGGCCATCGGGGGTGAACCAGTCGACGCGGACGTAGCCGGTGACATCACCGGTCCGCAGCAGCATTTCGCCGAAATCCTGCAATTCTGGCCGGTCGGGATTGGCGCGGTTGGCGACGGTCGCGCTGACGACTTTTGCATCGAGCGCATCGGCGAAAAACAGGAACTGCTCGCACTGATGCGAGGCGATGTCGGTCAGGACGCCGCCGGTGCGTTCGCGCGAATAGAACCAGTCGGGCCGCGGCAGGTTCTTCAGTTTGTGCGGGCCGAGCCCGACGGTGTTGATGACCTTGCCGATGGCGCCGGCCGCGATCAGCTCGCCGGCTTTCACGGTGCAGCGGGTCTCGAAATGCTCGGAGTAGCACACCGAATAGATCCGCCCGGTCTCGGCCTGGACCCGGCGCACCTCGGCCAGTTGCTCCAGCGAGGTCATGCCCGGCTTGTCGCTCATATAGTCCTTGCCGTGGCGCATCACCTCGATGCCGAGCGGAGCGCGGTCGGCGGGGATGCCGGACGAGAGAATCAGCGCGATGGTTTTGTCCTCGAGCAATCGCGCCCGCTCGGCCACGCGCGGCGCTTGCGGATATTTCGCTGCGAAAGCCTGGGCCAGATCGTCCTCGACGGCATGAAAGCCGACCAGCTCCGCGCCGGCGCGCAGCAGGCAGTCGACCTGGCCATAGATGTGGGCGTGATTGATGCCGATCGCGGCGAAACGCAGTTTGCTCATGACTTTTTTTCCTTGGTTGTCAGTCCATGCAGGGATGCGTCCGATACCGTCAACCCTTGAGCCCGGTAGTGGCGATGCCGTCGATCAACAGACGCTGGAAGAACAGGAAGAGGGCGAACAGCGGCAGCAGCGTCAGTGTCGACATGGCGAACAAGGCGCCCCAGTCGGACTTCCCGGTGGAATCGACGAAGCTGCGCAGGCCGAGCTGCACCGTGTAGGAGCCCATGTCGTTCAGGTAGATCAGCGGCCCGAAGAAGTCGTCCCAGGTCCAGATGAAGGTGAAGACCGCGGCCGTGGCCAGCGCCGGCACCGACAGCGGCAGGATCACGATCCAGTAGACGCGCCAGGGACCGCAGCCGTCGATCATCGCGGCCTCATCGAGCTCGCGCGGGATCGCGCGGAAGAACTGCACCAGCAGGAAAATGAAGAAAGCGTCCACCGCGAGGAATTTCGGCACGATCAGCGGCAGGAAGGTGTCGACCCAATCGAGATTGAGGAACAGGATGTATTGCGGGATCAACGTCACGTGATACGGCAGCATCAAGGTGCCGAGCATCAGCGCGAACCAGAATTTCTGACCACGGAATTTCAGCCGGGCGAATGCATAGGCCGCAAGCGAGCACGACATCACGTTGCCGACCACGCTGCACAGCGACACCACGAGCGAGTTCAGGAAGAATTGTCCGAATGTCACCTGGAGCCCGGACCAGCCGCGCCAGTAGGCGGCGAGGCTGAAATGGCGCGGCCACAGCGAGGTGGTGCCGAAGATGTCGCTGTCCGGCTTGAACGAGCTCGCCAGCATCCACAGCAGCGGATACAGCATGGCGATCGAGGCGAGGCACAACACGACGTGATAGGCCAGCGCGCGGCGGCGTGGATTGCGCGGGGGAGAAACCTGATCCGATGTCGCGAGATCAGCCATCGTAGTGCACCCAGTAGCGCGATGACAGGAAGGACAACGCGGTGAAGGCCGCGATGATCACCACCAGCACCCAGGCCAGCGCGGAAGCGTAGCCCATGCGGAAATAGGCAAAGGCCTCCTGGTAGAGATACAGCGTGTAGAACAGCGTCGCGTCGATCGGCCCGCCCGTGCCCCCGCTGATGATGAAGGCCGGCGTGAACGCCTTGAAGGCGTCGATGGTCTGCACCACGACGTTGAAGAACAGAACCGGCGTCAGCAGCGGCAGCGTGATCCGCCAGAATTGCTGGCTGCGGCTGGCGCCATCGATCTCGGCGGCTTCATACACGTCCTTCGGAATCTGGCGGAGGCCGGCGAGAAAGATGATCATCGGCGAGCCGAACTGCCACACGCTCAGCGCCACCAGGGTGTAGAGTGCGGTGTCGGGATTGGAGATCCAGCTCGGTCCATGAATGCCGACGAGCTTCAGCGCCTGGTTGAGCAGGCCGTCGCCGGCAAACAGCTGGCGCCACAGCACCGCGACGGCGACGCTCGCGCCGATCAGCGACGGCAGATAGAAGATCGCCCGGTACAGCGGCAGGCCGCGGAGGCCACGGTTCAGCATCATGGCGACCAGGAGCGCGAAGGCGAGCTTGAGCGGGACCGATAGCGCCACATAGAGAAAGGTGACGTGCATCGCCGCGCTGAACTTGGGATCGCTGGTCGCGATGCGCACGTAGTTGGCGGCGCCGACCCAGCGCGGGTTGCTGAGCAGGTCGTAGTCCGTGAACGACAGATACAGCGAGATCAACGCCGGCCCGAGCGTCAACCCGAAAAAGCCGATGAGCCAGGGCGCGAGAAACAGATAGCCTGCCACACTCTCGCGCCAGGACAATTCAGCCGCCGGTGCGGCTGGCATGGCCTGCCTCGTGGTCGCAGCATCGATCAGCGTGTCGGCCACCGCGTCTATCCGCGGGCCAGCACGGCGGAGGCCTCGGCGACAAATTGCTTGGCGCCATCAGCGGGCGTCAGACGACCGAAGCCAACCTGCTCGTTTACGCGCCGCAGCACGCTCTGAATCTCGCCGGCGCCCCGCGGTGGCGGAGGCGGCAGCTGCCCAACCTTGTCGCTGATCAGGCTGATGTAGTCGACCATGGCGCGGCCGAGGTCGTCGAGCGTCGGCGTCACGACGTTGCGCATCGCCGATGACGCCGGCACGCCGCGCTCGACACCAAGCAGCTTGGCGGCCTCAGTGTCGGCGACGAAGTAACTGACCAACTGAACCGCCGCCTCGGCCTGTTTCGATTGCGCCGAGACGCTCCACATCATGGCCGGCTTCAGATACTGGCCGGGTTTCGCGCCTTGTCCGCCATCGGGGAACGTGGAGAGACCGAGCTTGCTCTTGTTGATGGCCTGGAAGCCGACCAGCTGGTTGGAGTGGGCAAACGTCATGGCGATCTTGCCGAGCGAGAGCAGGTTCGAATCGATCTCGCCGCGGTCCAGCGCCTGGGTATCCGGTGTGGCGCAGGCACCGCGCTTGCGCTGGTCGCTCCAGAACGCGAGCCACTCGGTCATGTCCTTGTCGTCGTAGCCGACCTTGCCTTCGCTCGTGTACAGCGACTTGCCGCGCTGGGCGAGCCAGACCTCGAGCAGCGGCTCGTTGCCGCCGCCGTCCTCCATGCCCGTATAGCCATCGCGCTTGGCCGCCTTGGTGACCTCGGCTGCGAGATCGCCGATCTCGCTCCACGTCATGTTCCAGACCGGCTCCTTCAGGCCGAGACTTTGGATCAGCCCCTTGTCGTAGACCATCGCCGTCGAGTTGAGGCCGAGGCTGACGCCGTAGATCTTGCCGTCGACCTTGCCGCTGTCGACCGCGGCCGGGCTGAAATCCGTCAAATTGAGCGTTTTCGGCACGTAAGTGTCGAGCGGCAGCAGGGCGCCCCGGCGGGCGTATTCGAAGATGTAGCGGTAATCCATCTGCAGCACGTCGGCTGCATTGCGACCTGCGGTTTGCGTCGCAAGCCGCGCCCAATAGTCGGTCCAGCCCAGCGATTCGCCGGCGATCGTCACCTCGGGATGGCCACTCGCATAGAGCTTGTTGACCTTGTCGGTGCGCTCCGCCCGTTCCTTGGCGCCCCACCAGAACATGCGCAGCCGCGACTCCCGCGCCGCAGCGGGCAAGCCGCCGAGGCTCGCCAGCGTTGCACCGCCGATCCCGGCTCCGATCAATGAACGACGCGACAGCGCGAAGCCGCTCATCCCTTCTCCTCCCTGACCTCGTGTCGATCAAGGCGCCTGTGACGCGCCGATGACACCAGTTAACCGCTTGCCAACGCACGAGTTGCGTGACGTGCTTTTTTGCAAGCGATGAGAAGGTAGCGGCGCCATGTTGGCTTTGTCAAACGCGCGCTGGACGCCGCCACGTCACCTCGCGATGCACTGTCACGGAACCTCTCGATCTGCGCCTGGTCTGGTCGCGGTGCCCGCGCCAGCTTCGCACCAGCTTTGCGCCAGAAACTACCGCAGCGGGACGCCAGGGTCGTGCAGATCCCGCAAACACAGCATTTCTGGTCCCTTCATGAACCGCCAAGAACGCCGCGCCGCGGCCAAGCAGTCCCATAAGGCCGCGCCGCAAAATCTCGCGGTCGCCAAGAGCCTGGAGGCTGCGAAACAGGGTCAGGCGCTGTTCAATCTCGGCCGCTATGCCGAGGCCCTCGAATGCTTCAACGCATTCGCGAGACTCAATCCGAATGTCGCGCCGCTGTATCAGACGCGCGGGCTTTGCCTGCAGCGGCTGGGCCGGCTCGAGGAGGCGCAGGCCGACTTCGAGACGTCGATTGCGCTGAACCCCATCGAGGCCGAGACGCACAAGAATCTCGGTACGCTTCATTCGCGATTTGGCCGGATGGAGCAGGCTTTCGCGAGCTTCGATCGCGCGCTCGCGCTTCGTCCGAACTTTTCCGCAGCGCTCAACGAAAAGGCGCGGGCGCTGTGGAGCCTGCAATTGCTGGACGAGGCTTTCGCGGCCTTTCACCAATCGCATTCTATCGAGCCCGGCAATGCGGACACGATCTGGAATCTCGCGCTGCTGCAGATGCTGACCGGCGATTTCGAGCGAGGCTTGCCGGGGCGCGAAGCACGCTGGAAAGCGTCGTCCCTCGGCCTGCCCGATCGCGGATTCGCCCAAGCCTTCTGGCTTCGTGACCAGCCGCTCGAAGGCAAGACCATCCTGCTTCACGCCGACGAGGCCCTGGGCGATTCAATTCAGTTTGCGCGCTACGTGCCTTTCGTGGCCGCGCTCGGGGCTCAGGTCGTCCTGGAGGTCAAGCCGGCGGTCCGGGCCCTGCTCTCGGGCGTCCCCGGCGTCGCACATTGTGTCGACCGATCGATGACGCCGTCGCTGGCATTCGACCTGCACTGCCCGCTCGGCAGCCTGCCGCTGGCGTTCGGGACGCGGCTCGACACCATCCCGTTCGCGCAAGGTTTTCTGCCTGCCCCCGCGGCGGAGCGCGTGACAGCGTGGGAAGAGCGGCTGGGTCCCCGCACGCGCTTCCGCGTCGGCCTGGTCTGGTCGGGAGATGCGGGCCACAAGAACGATCATAACCGGTCGATGTCGCTGCGCGCGCTGGCGCCGCTGCTGGATTGCGACGCCCAGTTCGTCTCCCTGCAAAAGGGCATCAGGGATCAGGACCGCGCCTTCCTCCGCGAACGCCCTGATATCCTCGACCTGACGGAGCAGCTCACCGATTTCACCGAAACGGCGGCGCTGGTCTCCTGTCTCGATCTGGTGATCTCGGTCGATACCAGCGTCGTGCACCTCACAGGCGCGCTCGGCGCGCCGGTCTGGACCATGCTGCCGTTCAACCCGGATTGGCGCTGGCTGCTCAATCGCGACGACAGCCCATGGTATTCGTCCATGCGGCTGTTCAGGCAACCGGCACGAGACGACTGGGCCAGCGTCGTGGACCACGTTCGGCACGCGTTGGAGGCTGAGATTTCGGCATGGCGGGCGGACACGCGGCCAGCGCGGCCGGGGACTTTACCCTCCACGCAAGAGGAAGCGCTCGTCTCAAATTACCTCGGCGATCAGCTCCGGCAGCTCAAGCGTACGGACGAGGCTCTGCTGCACTTCCGGCAGGCGCTGCAACTGAATCCGCGATATTTCGAGGCCGCGGAGAATTGCGGCCGGCTGCTGCTCGATCTCGGCAGGCCGGCGGAAGCGCTGGACACTTTGGACGCAGCCGCGGCGTTGAATCCGAATTCCGCGAGCCTGTATCGGATCCGCGGCATCTGCCTCCAGGAGACGAACCGGCTCGCCGACGCGGAGGCCGATTTCGCGCGGTCTATTGCGCTGGATGCGAGCGTGGCGGAAACGTACAACAATCTCGCCCTGCTGCATTGGAAGCTTGGCCGAACCGATCAGGCCTTTGCCAGCATCGATCGCGCGATCGCGCTTCGTCCGGATTTTGCCGCGGCGCTCGCCAACAAGGCCTGGATGTTGCTGGATCTGCAATTGCTGGATCAGGCGTCCGCGGCGTTTCGCAAATCGCTGGCGGTCGACCCGAACCGTGCGTCGACGGTTTTCAGTTTCGCGCTGCTGCAGCTGCTGACCGGAGATTTCGAGCGCGGCTGGGCGGGGCGCGAAGCGCGCTGGAAGGCGTCGTCTCTCCACCTCGCCGAACTCGGCTTTGCCCAGCCGCTTTGGCGTGGCGAACAGCCGATCGACGGCAAGACCATCCTGCTCTACTGCGACGAAGGATTGGGCGACTCCATTCAATTTGCACGTTATGTGCCGATGGTGGCGGCGCTCGGAGCTCGCATCATCCTGGGGGTCCGGCCTGCGATCCAGCAGCTTTTGGCTGGTATCGCCGGGGTCGCGGAATGCACCAGCCGGGAAGCCGCGACATCGCTGGCATTCGACCTGCACTGCCCTCTCGGCAGCTTGCCGCTGGCCTTCGGGACGCGGCTCGACACGATCCCTTCCGCGCAAGGCTTCCTTCCTGCGCCCCCGGCCGCCCGCGTGGCGGCGTGGGAGGAGCGGCTTGGCTCCCATACGCGCTTCCGTGTCGGCCTGGTCTGGTCGGGAGATCCCGGTCACAAGAACGATCACAACCGGTCGATCGCGCTGCACGCGCTTGCGCCCCTGCTCGATTGCGACGTCCAGTTCGTCTCCCTGCAAAAAGGCGTCCGGGACGAGGACCGCGCCTTCCTCGACGCGCGCAAGGACATCATCGACCTCACAGAGCAGCTTACGGATTTCAGCGATACGGCGGCGCTGGTCTCCTGTCTCGACCTGGTGATCTCGGTCGATACCAGCGTGGTTCATCTCACGGGCGGGCTCGGCGCACCGGTCTGGACGATGTTGCCTTTCAATCCGGACTGGCGCTGGCTGCTCAATTGCGACGACAGCCCGTGGTATTCGTCGATGAGGCTGTTCAGGCAGCCGACGCGCGGCGACTGGGCCAGTGTCGTCGAGCGGCTCCGGAGCGAGCTGGTGACCATGGTTTCCGCATGGCAGCCGGGGCAGAAGCCGTCTTCGCGTCTACCTGCCGAGTGATCGTCACGCTGATTGCCCCGCCGCCTCGAGAATGAGAGCCGCGATCTCTTCGGGATGCGAGATCAGCGCGAGGTGGCTCGCCTTCACCTCGATGGTCTTGGCGCCCATTCGCTTGGCCATGAAGCGCTCGAGGTCGGGATTGATGGTGCGGTCTTCGGTCGAGACGGCGTAATAGCTCGGCTTCGACCGCCAGGCCGCATTGGTGGTCTTGCCCGCCAGCAATTCCTTGTGGAACGGCTCCTGCACCGCGTAGAGCACCTTGGCTTTCGCAGCCGGCAGGTCGCCGGCGAAGTCGCGCAGGAAAGCTTCCTCGGAGAGGCGGCCCTCGTCGCCGTCGAAGACGATGCCCGCGCTCGCCGGCGGCGTCGGAAAGGTCTTTGCGAGCGCCGTATAATCCTCGCCCGCGTCGGGCGCGCGTGCCGCAACATAGACCAGCGCGGACACGTTCGGATGCACGCCGGCCTCGGTCACGATCATCCCTGAGAAGGAATGGCCGACCAGGACCGTCGGACCGTCCTGCCGCGCCAGCACCCGCTCGGCGGATGCCACCGCTTCGGGCAGCGTCGTCAGCGGGTTCTGCACCGCTGTGACGTTGAGCCCGGCCGCCTGCAGGCGCGGGATCACCTCCGACCAGCAGGAGCCGTCGGCAAACAGGCCGTGCACCAGCACGACGTTGCGCGCCTTCGGGGGCGCGGCGATGGCCGCGGACGCGCGTGTCGACAGCAGCGAAGCCGTCGCACCGGCGGCAAGGATGGTGGCAAATGTGCGTCTGGTCATGGTCATGGCCTATCTCCTGGTTCGGGCGTCATGGACCTGAATGCGGTCGCCCGAGGGGCTCAATGGGCTTGCAGCAAGGCATCAACCTCGGACAAACGGACAATGGTGCCGCCGCGGGCAACGACCTCGTGGTCGGCCTCGATGCCGTCGTGGTCATAGAGATAGTCGATCGTGACGCCGAAGGATTCCCCGATCCCACGAATAATTGTGTTGCCGAACCCGTTGATCCGCTCGCGCCGCGCACCGTTGCCGGGATGAAACCTTGCCACCGGGTCGATGCGGTTTCCCCCTGATGCCGGTCGCGTCAGATAGGCCGCACACGACCGCATCAGGACCGGGTCAGCGCGGCGGTCCCGCCGGCCGCAGCACAATCCTGCGCTGACAGCCGCGAGAACGCATGCGCCTCAATGCTCCACCCGGTACAGGCGCCACCGCGCCGGCACGCCCTTGAGCTGGTGGCTGCCGTGATCCCTGAGGCCGATCTGGGACTGCACCGCGAGCAGATCCTTCACCGCGCGCGAGACCAGGACTTCGCCGGCGCGCGCCTTGGCGGCGATGCGGGTGCAGATGTGGAAGGCAAGGCCGACCATCTCGCCGCCGCTGATCGTGTATTCGCCCGCGTGCAGGCCGACCCTGATCTCGAGACCCAGCGTGCGCACGGCCTTTTGAATCGCGGTCGCGCAATTGATGCCGGCGGCAGGCGCCTTGAAGGTCGCGAGCACGCCGTCCCCGGTCGTCACGACCTCCTTGCCGCGCGCAGATTTCAGCTCCTTGCGGACCGCCGCGTAATACAGGCCCATCACCTTGGTCCAGCGCGCGTCGCCGAGCTTTGCGGCCTTCGCCGTGGAACCGACGATGTCGACGATCAGGATGGTCGCGAGCGCCTGCTTGAGATCGGCACTGCCGTTGGCGGATTTGCGCCGGGCCGCGATGGCGCCGGTGAGCGGCTCATAATCATGACTGCGCCGCCGCGCGATCGCGGACTTGGTGTAGTCCTGGGCGCGCGCGGCGGTGCCGCAGCGGATCGTCTTCTCCTGCGGCAGACGCGTCCAGTAGACCTTGCGTCCCTTGCCGGCGCCCTGCACCTCCACGGCGCCCCATTTCAGGAACACCGCCGAGCCGACCCGCCGCACGCACCATGCTTTCGAGGTGTATCCTGACACGTTCGACTGATGCAGGCCGATGCGTAGAAATTTTGGCATGAGTTTGCGGCCAATGGAAAGGCCGTTCGAGATGGCCGGGATCGAGCGTACTTGGACATTGCCGCATTGGCAACGGGGCGGCTGCGACATGCCAATGCAAGCCGGAATCGGCTGCGCGGGAAAACGCTCTACATCACGCGACGAGACGGTCGAGATGAGCTGCCGAAAGCTTCCTCTTTTCGCGTTCGATAGATTGTGACGACCTCGCGGCACGCCATGACGTTCAGCCGGAAGAAATTGAGATTCAATCGCTCCAGTTCGCCGGCCGTTATGCGGTAGTTGGCCGCTCCCAGGAACAGCAAGGCCATCGTTGTGGGCCAGGAGAAATCGAGAGACTTGGCCAGGATCAACGCCGGTTCGCGATCCTTCTCGATCAGTGCCCGCTCCGCAACGTCGATCGGCAGACGACAGAGCAACGATAGCGCCACGGCGGTCTCGTTGAACCTGAGGGAGTGAGCCAGCTCGAAGACCTTGTCTTCCGTCAGCTCGCCTCTCTCATGCAGCTTGGCGACCGTGCGCTTGGCAGTGAAGTAATCCTTGGAGGCCGGACCGAACCTGGCGTGAATCGCTCCCGTGACGTCGGTGACGACGCGATCGATATGCGTCTCGATATCGGGACGTTCGTTCTGCAGCTTCCGCCGCACCTCTTCGGAGGCTTTGGCGATCAGCTGATGGAACAGGTGCCGGGGAATGTCCTTTCGGAGCCCCACCGATTCGGCAAGAATGGAATCGCCCTCCGACCGCCGCACCAAATGGAGAAATCCGGAATTGGAAAAATTCGCGCCGGCGTTCGATGCCACCGAGGTGACGACCTCGGGAGACCCCCGCACCACCAGGACATCGGTCACTGCCGCAGGCACCGCCTGCCGCCTGGAGATTGCGAGGAGATGCTGCTGGCTCTTGCTCTTGGCGCAGGCGATCAGCGTCTCCGTGTCAAGCCGCTCCGACTGGCTGAGAATCGGCCACGCCACATCGATGCAGTCGTCGCTGGCCATCTGCCGCGTCAGCGCGTAAGGCGCGTTTGGGCTGCAGGCAAGCTTACCCGCCAGCCTCGCCCGCGCGCCGACCTCGATTTCCTGCGCAAGCCGGCCGATGACCTCGCCGAAGGTCCAGATCTGGTCCTCGGAATAGGTGCCAGCGATCAGAACATCGGCGGCATGCCATAGCGCCCGAAGGCAACTCTCGGGATTTCCCTTGGCAACCGCCTCGTCCAACTCCGCCAGAAAAGACGCAGTGACAGCCATGAACGTGCTCGCAGCTCTGAAATGATCAAATCGCAAGAATGACCGTTACGAAACGAAGCGATCAGATCACTCCGCGCTTCAACACGAAGTAAACTCGTCCCTGTCTCGTGGAGCTGGGCTTAAAGTGCGCCTAATCAGATCGATCAAATTTGAAGCAATGCGCGCCGCTGGTCGGGCTCGGCCTCAGCCTTGAAACGCAAACAGCTCGATCGGCTCGCTGAAACCGCGGACGGCGTGCTGGCCGACCCGCTCGAGCTCGAACTCCGGCGTCACCAGTTCGGCAAAATCCCGCGACAGCAGCACCGGCTTGCCGATCTGCTTGGTGAGCGTCTCGAGCCGCGAGGCCATGTTGACGGCGGGACCGATCACGGTGAAGTCGAGCCGGCTAGTCGAACCGATATTGCCGTACATGACGTCGCCGACATGAACGCCGATGCCGTAGTTCAACGGCGCGCGACTGGTCGACTTGTTGCGCTCGTTCAGCGCAGCCATCGCCTGGCGCGCCTCGGTGACCGCACACAGCAGATTGGCGCAGGCGTTGGGCTGGCTCAGCGGGAAGATCGCGAGCAGGCCGTCGCCGATGAATTTCAGGATCTCGCCGCCGTGCCGCGCGATCGGCTCGGACATCGCGTCGAAATAATCGTTGAGGAGATCGATGACGTCGTCGCGCGGCCAGTTGTCGGAGATCTTCGTGAAGTCGCGAAGGTCGCAGATCATGATCGCGGCGCGCACCGTCGTGCCGGTGCCGCGTCGCGTGGCGCCGGCCAGGATCAGCTCGCCGGCATGAGCGCCGACATAGGTCTCCAGCAGCGTGCGCGCCAGGCGGTTCTTGATGCGGATCTCGCTGACCAGCGCCAGCACCGGCAATACTTTCTTCAACGCGGCGACATGGGCGTCGTCGAAGCCACCGGGACGGTCGGTCGAGAACGTGATGAGATGGCGCTTGCCGAGCGTATGATAGAGCGGCCAAGCCACATAGTCGGTCAGGCCCTTGGCCCGCATCTCGTCATAGAGCGCGTGCTTGCGGCCGAGCGCGGGATCCCGTTCGAGATTCTCACGCACTTCGGTTGCCCCGTCGAACATTTCGTTGGCCGGGCTGCCGATATATTCGGAGCGTCCCATGACATCGAAGTCGACCCGCCCAATCTCGGCCTCGCGCATGCCGTCGGACCACATGAAACGCGCCCCCAGCCATTGCGGATGCTGGATCCGGACGTGGAGCGTCGACCGCTTCAGCGGAATGCCCGCTTGCTGCAGGCGGATGCACATCTCCGCAAAGATGTTGTCGATGAAGCGCTGGTCCCGCGTGCCGTTGGTCAGCCAGTCGACGACGCCGTCGGAGAGAGAGGCGGGATTCATGTCTGGCGCGTTCATATCCTGCCCTTCGGCGACGGTCTGCATCGAGGCACATATCGTGTTCCGGCGCGGCCGCGTCAACCTAGCCAGTTGCACGGATTGTGCGCATCGTTCCGGCCGGCAGGAACGCCCGTTCAGGCGACGATTTTGATCGACCCCAGCACGACCAGCCCGGAAACGAGCGCCAGCGTCGCGGCCGCAGTCAGTTCGACCTTCAGCGTGTTTTCGTGCGGAATCGCAAAATCCTGGCCCTCGAGGCGGATACTGCAATCGCCGCGCGCCGCGTAGAGCAAATGCGTTCCCGGGGGCAACGACCGATCGCCGGGCGCATCAAGCGCCACAAGCGCGATCTCCGCCGCACCGCGCCGCGCCATCAGATTGACGACCTCGACCGGGCCGGCCTCGAGCTCCGTGACGATCTCCATTTCGCCGGTGAAACGCACGGTCGTGAGCGGTTCACGCTCGTCGAACTCCTGCCCGGGTGCTTTCAGCACCAGCCCGCGCCCGCCGACCACCATCTGCAAGCGGTCGATGCCGGGCATGTGGGAGAACGGCCCGGGCGCGACGATCGGCGTGGAGGCGAAGCGCCACAGCAGGCTGGCCCAGTCCTTCACCGCCGCATCGGCGCGATGCGCGTCCGCGATATCGGTAAAGATGCCGCCGCCGTTCTTCCAGGGCGAGCGGGTGTAGTCCTCGGATTTCAGCAGGGTGGTTTTCATCTGTGCGGGCGTCCGGTCGTTGCTCACGCGCACATCATTAATCGCCTCACGCCTTGGCGTCGAGGTTCAGCCTGGTGCTGAGCTCGTTGACGAGCGAATCCACGAACTGATTCTGATAGGCCGAGATGCCGTTGAAGGCGACGGGGCCACCCGCCTGCACCAGCAGGCCGCCGCCGGAGACCGTTGCGTCCGTGCTGCCGCCGGACGATTTGGTGTCGAGCTTGCCCATGGCGTCGTCGAGCTGCGCGGCGGTCTTGTCGTCCATCTCGCCATTGGCCTGCAGCGTAGAGAGCAGCGACTGATAGGCACTACCGAGATCGGCGCCCGTCCCAGTCTCCGCGGTCGCGGAGAACGAGCCGTTGGTCTTGCCGTTGTAGCTCTTGTAGGTCAGCGTTTCCGTTGTGGTGCCGTCGGTGTTGGCGTGGCTGTCGAGCATCAGCTCGAACGCGCTGCCATAGGCCCCCGTCGTCAGCATGTTCGGATCATTCGGATTCTTGTTCTTGCTGGCGCCCGACTTGTCGGAGCCTGCGGTCCAGTTCGGCGGGACGGTGTAGCTGACACTGGTCACGGATTCATTCCCATCTGCATTGCGCGGAAATATTCAGCAACATTTATGCCAGCGAGGCGCTGTTGATTTTCATCGGCTTTCTCGCACGATGGACTCTCAGCGTTGCGCCACGCTGCAAAAATTGCCCGGCAGCTTCGTCCTGTTTGCCTGCAGGCCTGACCGGCAGGACGAAGCCAGCAGTGCCGTCCGCGCTTGTCACGCCTTGGCGTCGAGGTCGAGCTTGCTGATCAGATCGTTGACCGGCGAATCGGCGAACTGGTTCTGGTTGGCGGAGACGCCGTTGAAATAAGCAGGGCCGCCGTCGTTGAACTGCGCGGCGCTCGTGTCGTTCATTCCGCCGTTGGCCTGGAGCGTGGCAAGCAGCGACTGATAGGCACTGCCGAGATCGGAGCCCGTCCCGGTCTGGCTGCTGTCGCTCGTGGGCGCCAACGCATCCGTAGTGGTGCCGTTGCTATTGGCCTGGCTATCGAGCAACTGCTCGAACGGATTGCCAGAGGTTCCTGTCGTCGCCGAGCCCGTCTCGTGCGCGTGCTTGTGTTTGCCGCCGCATGATTTTCCGGAGCCTGCGGTCGAATACGGCGAGACGGTGTAGCTGACGTCGGTCATGTCGTCACTCCTTCGATCATTGCGTGGAAACATTCAGAAACATTGTGCCTGCGAAGGCACCGCTGATGTCCATCGGCTTTCTCGCGAGGAGCACGCCGATGTCCGCTCAACGTCGCGCGACGTGGCAACAACTGCCCGACAATTTGATCCCACTGCACGATGGTGCGGGGCTTGCGATGCTCAGCCCTCGGTGTCGTCCCGGCGAAAGCCAGGACTCATCACCCCGACTGCCCATTGTCGG
This sequence comes from Bradyrhizobium sp. CCGUVB14, assembly GCF_024199935.1. Classification (NCBI taxonomy): domain Bacteria; kingdom Pseudomonadati; phylum Pseudomonadota; class Alphaproteobacteria; order Hyphomicrobiales; family Nitrobacteraceae; genus Bradyrhizobium; species Bradyrhizobium sp. CCGUVB14. The sequence continues at coordinate 2,486,603 of NZ_JANADS010000001.1, read as the reverse complement.
AGCGAGCTGTGGCCACACCTTCTTCTAACAATATCGAACGGTGGTTGTGGGTCCTGGCTTTCGCCAGGACGACGATGGAGAGATATCGTGCCCCTCACTCGCTCTTGCCGCCGTTCAGCTTCGGCAGCGTCTCGACGATCTTCTGCTTGCCGTCGACGATCTCGGCCAGGAAACTGGCGCGGTCGATGTCACCGTTCTGGTCCCAGCTCGCCTCCATCAGCATGCCCGGCGCCTTGTCGGGCGTCAGCGTCAGGCCCTTCATCGCCGCGCCGAAGGCCTTGCTGTCGAACTTGCCGATCTTCTCGGTGACGTATTTGACGAGATAGACCGCGGTGTAGCCCTTGATGCCGTTATGATCCGGCCGGTACTTGAAGCGGTCGCTGAACTTTTTGGTGAATGCCTCTATCGCCGGCACCGGTGCATCGGCTGAAAGACCGACATGGCCGCGCACACCGTTGGCTGCGGGGCCGGCGAGCTCGACCACCTTCTGGCTGAGCAGCGTGGTCTCCCCGAACAGCGGCGTCGACAGCCCCTGTCGCTTGGCCTCGATCAGGAAGCGGGCGCTCTCCTCCTCGTTGGTGTAGACGAACACGGCGTCGGCCTTGGCGCTCTTGAGCTTGATGACGTCCGAGCCGAAATCGACCTGGCCCTGCTCGGTGGAGATATCGGCGGCGATCTCGATGTTGCGCGTCTTCATCTCCTTGACGAAATTGTCATGGCCGCCCTTGCCGAAATCATTGTTGACCCAGACCACAGCAACGCTCTTCACTTTGAGCTTGTCGTGCAGATAATTGGCGATCTTCGGCATGGAAAATTGCTGGCCGAAGGCAGTGCGGAACACCCAGGGATTACCTTGCGTCGTGATGTCGGCGGCCTCGGCGCCGACGATCTGCGGGATTTCGGCCTGTTGCGTCAGCGCCATGTTGACCTTGACCGAGCCGGAATAGATAGGCCCGAGCACCACATAGGGATCCTTGTCCAACACCTTCTGCACCTGCGCGCGCGAGATGCCGGGATTGCTCTGGGTGTCGAGATGCTCGGTCTGGATTTTCTTGCCCAGAATGCCGCCGGCGGCGTTGATCTCGTCGACCGCGAGCGCGACGCCGTCGCGCCAGTTGGTGCCGGAGACGGCGCCTGGGCCGGAGAGCTCGATGACATCGGGGATGTAGACGGTGTTTTGCGCGCGGGCCGCTCCGACCGACAGCGACGCCGTCAAGGCAATGACGAGCGCTCCTGCAAGATGCCTCATGATGTCCTCCCCTTTCTTTTTTATGATCCGTCGAAGCCCAGCAGTTTCGCCGGCGTTCGCCACAGCAGGCGATGCCGGTCGCCCGGATCCGGAAACAGCTTTGTCAGCACCGCGAGCAGCGGCCCGTAGTCGAGCCGTTCGGGCGCGCGCAGGAACGGATAGTCGGATCCCCAGACGCAGCGATCGAGTGTGAAGGCCTCGACCAGCGAGGCGATAAACGGCCAGGTGTCCTCATACGGGTGCGGCTGCTGCGAAAACTTGTAATAGCCGGAGAGTTTGATGTGCGCGTCGCGCTCGCGGCCGATCGCGAGCAGCGCCTGGAAGGCCTTGCCGCTCACGCCTTGCGCGACCGATGGCCGGCCGCAATGATCGAACACCAGCTTGACGCTCGATTTGTCGATCAGCGGCAACAAGTCGAGCAGCTGATCGTTCTCGACCTGGATCTGGAGGAACAGGCCGAGGCTTGCGACCTTCTCCAGCAGCGGCGCGGTGTTGCGATAATAGTCGGCGCCATGGAACGGTACGTTGAAGGCGATTCCGATCACGCCGGCCGCCTTCAATCGCTCGAGCTCGCCGATGTCGACGTCGTTCTCGACGACGGCGACGCCCCTGAAGCGGCCGCCGCCCTGCTTCAGCGTGTCGAGCAGGATGCGGCTGTCGCTGCCATAGCCGGTGTTGGTGGCGACGACGAGCGCTTGGTGGACATCAAAGGCGTCGAACACGCTGATGAGCTGCGCCGCCGGCGCGATTTCCTGCGCGCTCGGCCGGTACGGCGTATCGGCGCCGTAGGGAAAACGCGCGGGATCGAGCGCGTGAATGTGGCAGTCGATCTTGGGGCCCGCCGGCAAGGTCATGGCGCAAAGTTCCCCGCGCGGTTCAGAACGTGGCCTCGATGGCCTTGATCAGCTCGGGTGTCACATCGGGCATGACACCGAACCAGGCCTTGAAGGCAAGCCGCGCCTGGTTGAGCAGCAGGCCGAGCCCATTCACGGTGACGCAGCCGCGGGCGCGGGCATCAGCCAGGAATGGCGTCTCGAGCGGCGTGTAGATCAGATCAGCAGCGAGCGTCGTGGGCTTCAGGCGCGACAGGTCGATCTCCAGCGCGCTTTTGCCGACCATGCCGCGATCGGTGCAATTGACGAGCAGCGCAACATCACCAAGTGCCGTGGCGCGATCGTCCCACGGAACGGTGCTGACGGCGGAGCCGAATTCGGTCGCGATCGCCTGCGCCTTCTCCGCCGTGCGATTGGTGATGCGAATCTCGCGCGCGCCGTTTTCCAGCAGCGCCACGACCACCGCGCGCGAGGCGCCGCCCGCCCCCAGCAGCAGGATCGGTCCGGCATCGCTGCGCCAGTCCGCCTTGGCGTCGCGCAGGCTCTGGATAAAACCGTTGCCGTCATTGTTGAAGCCGGACAGCGTGCCGTCGGCTTCGACGACGATGGTGTTGACGGCGCCGATGCGTTTGGCGGTCTCGTTGACGCGGTCGAGCATCGCCATCGCCGTCTGCTTGTGCGGCATGGTGACGTTGCAACCGCGGAACCCGAGCGCGATCAGCCCGTCCAGCGCATCCTCGAGCCGCTCCGGCCTCACCGCGAGCGGGACGTAGGAGCCGCGGATGCCGTGTGCCTTCAGCCAGTAATTGTGAATGACCGGCGAGCGCGAATGCGCGACCGGCATGCCCATCACCCCCGCCAGCCCAAAACCATCCTGCGACATGCCGCGATTCCCGTCCCGAACAGCGCCCTTCGGCGCGCGACCATGTTATTTGGTCATTTGTCCAAGACAATTAGAGGGAATGGCCAGCGGGTGCAATGTGAATCTGGGAAACAGCGGAGCCCGATACACGACGGATGGCCGCCCCGCTCCTGCCTAGAAGCCTATGCCGGGACGGCGGACACAGCAGGCACCATGTCGCGCGAGCGGAGGGTTTCGGACAGCGGCCGTGGCTTTCCCACCGCAAATCCCTGCGCGTAGTCCACGCCGACCTGACGCACGGCCTCCAGCAACGCCTCGCTGCCGACGAACTCGGCGATCGTCCGGATGCCCATGGTCTTGCCGAGACGGTTGACCATTTCAACGATGACACGATCCGTGTCGCTCTCGAGCATGTCCTTCACGAAGCCCCCGTCGATCTTGAGGTAGTCGACCGGGAGAGATTTCAGATATGAGAACGAGGACATTCCGCTGCCAAAGTCATCCAGCGCAAAACGACAACCGAGGGATTTCAGCGCCAGGATAAAGCGTCGCGCACTATCGAGGTTGGCGATGGCGTTCGTCTCGGTGATCTCGAAGCAAACGATGTTGCCCGGAATACGGCACGCGCGAATCTGGTCGCGCACGAAATCAACGAAGCTTTCGTCGCCAAGCGTCTGGCCGGAGAGATTGATGCTGCAATTTGCGATACGGGCTCCGCCACCGGCGAGGTGGTTGCCGAGCAGCTTGAGCGAATTGCGGACGACCCAGCGATCCACCAGTGGCATCAGGCCGTAGTGCTCCGCGGAAGGTATGAATTCCGAGGGAGGCACGACCCGGTTTTCGGTATCGCACAGCCGCAACAGGACCTCGAAGTGCGCCCCGGCGGCGGCGCGAGCCGTCCCCAGCGGCACGATATCCTGCGCGTAAAGACAGAAGCGCTGCGTATCGAGCGCCTCCTGGATGCGATGCACCCACCTCATCTCGTCGATCCGCCGTTGCAGGCCAGCGTCCTCGCTGCTGTAGGCCTGGACCCGGTTGCGCCCCTTGTCCTTGGCGCCATAGCAGGCGACATCGGCGCGTCGCAATCCATCCTCGATCGAGGCGTCGGCGTGATCGATCCATGCAACACCGATGCTTCCGGTGACGCCAAACGAAACCTCGCCCCAGCGAAAGCCGCCCTCCTCGATCGCCGACCTCAACCGCTCGGCCATATCGAGGGCCTGTTGGGCCTGGCAGTGATGAAGAAGAAGACCGAACTCGTCGCCGCCGAGCCTTGCAATCACGTCGCGCGAGGACACATGTCGCATCAGCAATCCGGCCAGACTGCAGAGCAGCTGGTCGCCCGCGAGATGCCCACACGTATCGTTGACGATCTTGAATTGATCGAGGTCGAGGAGGATCACGGCGTGAGGTATGTCACCCGCCTTGAATTGGTCGAGCGCCGACCTCAGGCGCCGCTCGAACTCCCGGCGATTAGCCAGGCCGGTCAGCGAGTCGTGCGACGCCTGCCAGGCAAGACGCTTCTTTTCCTCGATCAGCGCTGTTTCGAACGTCGCCCGTTGCAGGACAAGCCGGCGCGTATGCCAGACAATGAGCCCGGTCAGCACCGTGACGGTGAGAAGATTGACGTAGATCAACGTCGTCTTGATGGCCCGGGCTCCCTCGCCGAGAACCCGTGAGAATGCGTTTGCCCGCGCCGACAGGGCATCGTTCAATCCATAAAGCCGGGATGACAGCGATTGCAGCCGCAATGTGTCGCCCGGATACGTTCCGACGGCCTCCGACTTGATCGCATCTCCGAAGATCGCCAGCTCAAGCAGCATGGAATCCGTCGCAGCCCATTCGGCGATGGCCGCCTTCAGATAGCTCACGCCGCTGAAGCGGCGGAACAACCAGATCATCTGAGGAATATCGTCGACGTGATTTCCTCCCTGCAGGAAACCCGCATTTGCAACCTCGAGATCGGGCTGATCCTGCTCCATCGCCAGCCGCGCGGTCCGGTCTCCGAGCGGCACTGCGAGGGCGGCCCTGTACTGGTCAAGAAGCGATTGTTGGCCCGTATACAAGTAAAGATGCAGGAAATAGACGGCGTTCTTCTGCGCACGCGACCAGGTCGCTTCGCCCGCAACGTAAGCCCGCACGGCGGACAGCACGTCGAGACTCACGCCGGCGACGAACGCCTGCAGCACGACCACGGCCACGAAGGGCGACACGAGCCTCAACAGACGATAGTAGATACGCCATCGCATCGAACTCATAAGTGGCTCCGCACGGCGCCATGCACGAGGACGGTCAATCCGTGGCACGACGATTTGCGAGGGTTGCGCATCACGCCAGTGCGGCCGCAGCGCGCTGCATGTTGGTCGACATATCGCTCGTCACGGCGCTCTGTTCGTCCACCGCTGCCGCCGTGCTGGTCACGTATTCATTGACGTGACGGATCGCGCCGCGAATTGCGTCGAGCGCCCCGACGACGTCGCGAGACACGCTCTTCAGCGCATCGATCTCGCCCGTGATGCGGTCGGTCGCGTGCTTGGCCTGGTTGGCGAGGCTCTTCACCTCGGAGGCGACGACGGCAAAGCCGCGCCCGGCCTCGCCGGCCCTCGCCGACTCGATCGTCGCATTCAGCGCAAGCAGGTTGATCTGACCGGTAATGCTGTTGATCAGTTCGATGATGCCTCCCATCTGATCGGCTGCCGTCGTGAGCCGATCGGCCTGCGCGTCGGCTGTCCCGACGTGCCCGACCGCCGCCAGGACGACCTCGCGCGACTTGACCATCGTCTCGGATATCTCCCGGATGGATGCGCTCATCTCCTCGCTTCCGGCCGCCACCGATTCAATGAGCTCCCTGGCTTCCTCTGCCTTCATGCGCGCCACGGCTTTCGCGGTGACGTCGGTCGCGTACTTCACCACCTTGAAGGGCTTTCCATTCAGATCGAGGATGGGGTTGTAGGAAGCTTCGATCCAGATCTCGCGGCCACCTTTCGCAAGGCGCTTGAACTCGCCCGCCTGGTAGGTGCCCCGGCGAAGATTGTCCCAGAACTCGGTGTAGGCCCGCGCTGCGTGCTCTGCCGATTCTACGAAGATCCGGTGATGCTTGCCGACCACGTCCGCGAGCGAATAGCCCATCGCCTTCAGGAAAGCGTCGTTCGCCCATCTGATCGTGCCGTCCATCTCGAATTCGATCACGGCTTGCGACTTCATGATCGCGTCGATCTGGCCCCGGCTGTCCGCCGCCAGCAGCTTCTTCTCGGTCACGTCGGAGGCGAATTTGACGACCTTGAAGGGACGTCCGGCCTCGTCAAGGATGGGATTGTAGGAGGCCAGGATCCAGACCTCGCGGCCGTTCTTTCCGAGCCGCTTGTATTCGCCGGAGACGAATTCGCCGCGCCTGAGCTTGGCCCAGGCGTCCGCATAGCCGGCACTCTCCCGCACCGCAGGCTCGACGAACATGCTGTGATGCCTGCCCGTGACCTCGGGCAGTGTGTAACCCATCGTGTCCAGAAAGGTGCCGTTAGCGGTGATGATGGTGCCATCCAGCTCGAACTCGATGACGGCCTGGACGCGATCAATGGCCGCCAGCTTGCCTGCGTCCTCCAGCGCCTTCATTTTCCTTGCGGTAATGTCGGTCGCGAACTTGATGACCCGGGTGACCTGGCCGCGACCGTCCAGAACAGGATTGTAAGAGGCCTGGATCCAGACCGGCCGACCATCCTTGCGTATCCGCTTGAATTCGCCGGTCTGATACTCGCCGCGATTCAGCCGGGCCCAGAAGTCCTTGTAGTCGGCCCGCTCGGCATCCGACTGCTGCATGAAGATCCGGTGATGTTTTCCCTCGATCTCGGAGAGCGCGCCATAGCCGAGGGCATCGAGGAAGTTCTGGTTGGCCTTGACGATGGTGCCGTCGAGCCGGAATTCGATCACAGCCTGCGAGCGGGCGATCGCCTCCGTTTCAGCGAGGGAGTTTTCGAGCCTAGACTTGCGCAGTCCGAACATGTTTCCACCCTCGAATAAGCCAGGGCTTGTCGCCCCCGCATGCCGTTGTGGAAATCAATTAGAACTGATTCAAATCTTCAAAGCGTAAAGCCATTTCGCTAAACACGAAGTCTCCCATCGTTCCAAAACGGCAGAAATTGTGCCGCTTTCGGCCCGAAGCAGGAGGTTGCCGCAAAATTTGCGCGATGGAGGACACGGGCCACGGCAGACTCTCGCGAAATTCGCTGTCATCACTTGTCGTGTCGAGGGGGCCATGCGTGGCACGCGGCCTTAACGCAGCGTTGCCGTGGGCTTCATGTCGCTCGGAAAGATGAAGACGGCCCCTCGTCGTTCCAGCGCGTCACGGAGCCTCCGCGCACTCTCGGCGCCGTCGCGCGAGACCCCGTCGAGCTCTTCGAGCCTGCGAATGACCGCGATCGAGATATCCGCGAGCTCGCTGAGCTTCTGGACCGATATCTTGAGAAGGCCGCGCGCGGCCCGAAGCTGGGCACCGGTGACCGGCCGCCCCGGATCGAGCAGGGTCCGGCCGGTTCTCTCACCGTCGATGTCGAAGCTCAATCCGAGCCATTCCAGGAAGCGGCCGCTCGCGCTGCGAATCGGAGCGGCGCGGAGCCTTCGCCAGCCGCTCGAACCATCGGCGAGGCGGACGCGCGCCTCCACCTCGACCTCCTCGCGACCGCCGAGGGCTTTCTGATGAGCTTGCATGATGGTGGCGCGATCGTCCGGATGGATCCAATCCATCCAGTTGGTGCCGAGTGGCTTCGCGTCACCCGCAAAGGGCTGCAGGTGCACGACGTCCGTGACCCTGCCGTCCGCCGCCGCGGTCGTCACCGTGGCCCTCGCGAGCCGCGCCACGGCGTGAAGATGCTGTGTCCGGATATACAGAAGATTTTGTTGGGCGCGCTGCAGGGTCACGTCGGCCATCAGCACAATGAGGCCGTCAGGGCTGCCACGCTCGCTGAACAGAAACTCACCGTAAGCACGGACCCATCGGATCCTCCGATCCCTCAGGATGACCCGAAAACTATCCTCGAATGAAATTCGATTCTTGAGGGCCGCATTGACCGGCGCGCGGTTGCCGCGATCGGTCGGGTGCATTCGCTCCAGCAGGGCGGCACGGGACGGTGACACGGTACGGTCCTGATCGAACAGATCGTACATGCCCTCGGTCCAGGTCATCTGCCCGGATTGCAGGTCCACCCGACAGACGCCGATCTTCAACTGTCGCTCCAGGAAGCGGAAGTAATTCGACGGGATCACGCCTGGCTGCGCGGAGGCCATCTCATCATTGATCATAGACGTCTTGCTCTTGCCTTGCGGTCAGGCATAAGTCGGCGGCTGGCTGCCCGAGCCGATCCGGCTCAGGCAACTCCCGCTTTACTGACGCGGCGCTCGCTCTTTCTTGTGATCTCGCGCCAATATCTTGCTAATTCCGGCCAGATATGTCTGCGTATGGGGCCGGCCCTACTTCGAGGTCAATGCCGCCACGGGCCGCCATGCCGGATCGGGAGCGTTTGCAGCGAGCTGTCGGCATCGGTCGCGCATCAGCTCGGCCGGACGATCGTAGCCGCGCTGCTTCACCACAGAATCGAAATCGACGAGCGCCGCGGCAAACCGGCGGGCGCGATAGCTGGCAAGGCCGCGCTCGTAGTCCGCGATCCAGTTGATCGTCGCTCGGTCGATCTGTTCCTCATTCGCGATGCCGATGAGTTCAAAGACGGAGAGCCCTTCCTCCCGTCCGTAAACCGCGATGCTGTCGACCTCACGCGTGACGATGGCGCCAGCCGCCAGACGGTCGGTCGTCTCGCCGATCAGGATCTGGGTCCCATAGGACTTGTTGGCGCCTTCGAGCCGGCTGGCAACATTCACCGCATCGCCGATCACGGTGTAGTTCAGCCGCAGCTCCGAACCGATATTGCCGACCAGCATGCGGCCCGAATTGATGCCGATCCGGATCTGAAGCGGCTGACCGAGATCGTCGACCAGGCCGGATTCCTCGATGGCCCTGCGGCAGGCGAGCGCCGCGCGGCAGCATCGCACGGCATGATCGGCCTGCGGCTGCGGTGCACCCCAGAACGCCATCACGGCATCGCCGATGAATTTGTCGATCGTTCCTCCATTGGCAACGATGATCTCCGACGTAACATCGAGATAACGCGACAGCAGCGGCACGACACGATCGCCGAGACGCTCGGACAGCCCGGTGAAGCCGGCGATGTCGATGAACATCACGCTGAGTTCCTGAATACTGCCGCCGGGCCGCGCTTCGACACCCTGGCGCAGCAAGGAACGGACGAGATCGGCCGGAATGAATTTACGGAATGCGGACAGGCCCGCCGCCATTTCCGCGATCGCGCCGGACAGGCTCGCAATCTCCTTGAGCCGTGACGGATGACGGCGAACCTGCTCCAACGCAAAGGCTTCAACGTGGCGAAGCTCGCCGGCGACGCGCGACAACGGCGCGGCGATGACGGAGCGGGCCAGCATTGCCGAGGCCAGTGCGGCAAGCACGGCGCCAATGCCAAGGCCGAGGATCAGGTGCCGCAACGTTGCCTCAACCGGCCCGAGAAACTCTGCTTCGGGGATCACCGTTGCGAGCGACCAGCCGGGAAACGGCAACGGCGTGAGCGCGACCTCATAAGCCGCACCTCCTGAAATCAACCGGCTTCGCCAGGCTTCCTTGCGTCCGTCCTCCCCTGCTTTGGCCAACGCCATCCGCGCGAGCGGCAGCAGCGTGGTATCACTCTTCGCAGCGTGCAGCTCATCGGCATCCTTGTCGGGAGCCGCGACAAGCTGCCCGCTGTCATCGATGATGAAAGCAGTTCCCGTGCGCCCGACCTCGAGCTGCGACAGGAAACGCGCAAGCCGCGTATATTCGATGATGACGGCAAGAACGCCTTGCCTCTCCTGATAGACGTCGATCGGTCCTGCAAAGGCGATCGACGGCCGCCGGTCGGTCGGATGGTCCATGACCTCGAACCATTGCGGGTTATCCGCGCTGAGCCCGGCCTTGAACCAGGCCTGATCGGCAACGCGAAAATCGGTCGGCTCGAAGCGGCGATTGGCGAATTCGATATCGCCGGGCACCACGTCGTATTCATCGACGCGACGCTCACCCGGGTGATCGGTCAGCGATATCTCCATCATCTCCAGGCGGCGATCGCCGAGCTTGTGCGCGGCGAAGAACGATCCGTCGGGCCAGCCGAAGGCGACCCACGAGATCGTCGCCTGGGACTGAAGCTGCGACAGGAACACGAATTCGCGCTTGTCGGCCTCACGGGTGTCGAGCACGTTCTGGAGGAACAGGGTGCGAATGGCGGTGTGCGCGGCCCGCGCCTCGTCGACGATGGCGGAGACCTCCTTGCGGACCGCTGCCACGATCTGCTCGTTGATGGTCGAGGCGAGCTGCCGGCTGGTCGCCTCCGCCGTGCGCCACCACAACAGGCTCGATAGCGCCGCGGTAAGCAGGATCGCGGTCAGCACCAGGGCCGAGACGGCAAGACGGATGCTGACGGCCAGCCTGGCAATCTCGCGAAACTGCCGTCCGGGATCGACATTCATCGCTGGTTCCGCCTCTGGACCAAATACCGCTCCTGACATCGCTGTACGCAGGCTTCGGCCGTTCGTTACGTCTCGCAAGTCCCACCCGTGCCCGCCAATGCCCTCCTGCTAACGTCTCGATAGCGTCAAGGCATTGGATTTGACCGGCGGCTCGCCTGTTAATCGCGGCCGGACCACACGGTCTGTACGCACCCACCTCAACAGTCTCACGGACTCGTGAGCGGCGCGGCGGTAACGCGGGTCGTCAACGAGGCGAACGAGACAATGCGCTTTTCGCTTGCCAAGCGATGCCATCTCAAACGGAGAAACCCAATGTCTGCCAAGCATGTCGTCACTTCGATCGTTCTCGCCGGCGCGATGTCGACCGCGCTCGCGACACTCGCCGCCGCCGCTCCGCTGACCAAGGCGGAGGCCGATGCAGCCATCGCCGCCAAGAAGGAGAAGTGCTTCGGCGTTGCGCTGAAGGGCCAGAACGATTGTGCGGCCGGACCGGGCACCACCTGCCAGGGCACCTCGACCACCGATTTCCAGGGCAACGCCTGGAAATTCGTTCAGGGCGGCACCTGCACGAGCATCGACCTGCCGGGCGGCAAGAAGGGCTCGCTCAAGCCGGTTTGACGCGTCGCGTCGCAACCACGACAACAGGGAACAGCGGAGAGACACCATGATGGCGGCCATTGTGCCCAACGCACCTTCGGTGCCACTCCGCTATTCCACCCCCGTCGGCGGTGTTGCCGGGACGAGCTTCAAGCCGGAGCATCTCCCTGCGATCCTGGATGCAGGCCCGCAACGGGACTTCTTCGAAGTCCATGCCGAAAACTACATGGGCGCGGGCGGGCCACCGCATCGCGCGCTGGAGACGATCCGCCGCGATCATCCGTTATCTCTGCACGGCGTGTGCATGTCGATCGGCGGACCTCAGCCGCTCGACAAGGCGCACCTGGCGCGCTTCCGCGGCCTCGTCGCGCGCTACCAGCCGGCGCTGGTGTCCGAGCATCTCGCCTGGTCGACGCATGAGACCAGCTTCTTCAACGATCTGCTGCCGCTGCCATACACGGATGCGACGCTGCGCTGTGTCTGCGACCATATCGATCAGGTGCAGGAGGCGATCCGCCGTCCGCTGCTGCTTGAAAATCCGTCGACCTATGTCGCCTTCCAAGACTCTTCGATGAGCGAGACCAACTTCATCCGTAGCGTTGCCGAGCGCACGGGCTGCGGCCTGCTGCTCGACGTCAACAACGTATTCGTATCGGCGACCAATCATGGCTTCTCCGCGCTCGAATACCTTGCAGACTTTCCGCTCGCGCATGTCGGCGAAATCCATCTCGCCGGTCATGCCGAACAGGCTGACGACGAGGGCGATCTGCTGCTGATCGACAGCCATGACGGCCCGGTCACCGATGCCGTATGGAAGCTCTACGAGATCGTGATCCAACGTCGCGGGCCGGTGCCCACGCTGATCGAATGGGACAGCAAGATTCCCGACTGGCCGATGCTGCGAGCGGAGGCTGCCGCCGCGCAGACCATTCTCGACCATTGCGCCGAGACGGCGCTGATGGAGAACCGTCATGCCGCCTGAGCAGCATGTATCCTTTGCCGCAGACTTCGCACCGGCCCTGCTCGACCCAACACAGGCCGCGCCCAAGACTGTGACCGGCCCGAACGGAAAGGCGGCGGACAAACGCTTCGCCGTCTACCGCAACAACGTCACGGTGAGCCTGATCGAGGCGCTCGCCGCGATCTACCCGGCGACGCAGCGCATCACCGGACCGGATTTCTTCCGCGCCATGGCTCGCTTGCATGTTCGCAGCAGCCCGCCGACCTCACCATTGCTGTTCGACTATGGGCGGGATTTTCCGGATTTCATCGCCAGCTACGAATACGCGCAGACGATACCCTGGCTCGCCGACGTCGCGCGCATCGAACGGGCCTGGCTCGACGCCTACCATGCGCGCGACGCGGCGCCGCTGTCGTCCGCACGGCTCGCTGCGATCGCCCCTGAACGATTGGCTGAGACCGTCTTCGTCCCGCACCATGCGATGCGGATCGTGCGCTCGGCATTTTCGGCGGTGACGATCTTCGCCGCCAACCGCGACGGCGCATCGACTCAACGCATCGATGCGTCCACGCCGGAGGACGCGCTGATTACGCGGCCCGACTTCGACGTCGCGGTCCGACTCCTTCCGCCCGGTGGCGCCGTCTTTGCCGCTTGCCTGGCATCCGGCCAGCGGCTCGGCGAGGCCGCCGGCGTTGCGCTGGATGCGCACGCGGACTTCGACCTTGCCACCAACATCGCCGGCCTGATCGCGGCCGGGGCATTCACCTCAATCGCTCTCGGAGAGGCATGATGATCACCGACCAACGCATGACCGCGAGCGGCAGCCTGCCGTCACTCGGGCAGCTCGTCGACAAGGCCAATCAGCTCGTGCAGACAATCGCCACGCCGTCGCTGGTTCAGCTCGTGCTGCGCTTCGCACTAGCCGTGCCGTTCTGGCGCTCGGGCATCCTGAAATGGGGCGGCTTCCTCAGGCTCAACGACACCGCGGTGACGCTGTTCAGCGACGAGTTCATGCTGCATTTGCCGGGCGGCCCCTATCACTTTCCCGCGCCGACGGTGATGGCTTTCCTGTCCGGCTGCGGAGAAATCATGTTTCCGATCCTGCTGGTGCTCGGCCTCGGTACGCGGTTCGCGGGCGCCGGATTGCTGTTCATGACCCTGGTCGTCGAGCTGACCGTGCCTGACGGCTGGCCGGTCCACATCACCTGGGCCGCGATGGCGCTCGGCATCATGGCCTACGGGCCGGGACGCATCTCGCTGGACTATCTGATCGGGCGCACGCTCTCGCCGGAGCGATAGGCTCACATCCCGCTCAGCCCGCTATCCACCGCCAGCGTTTGCGCGGTGACATACACGCTCTCGTCCGACAGGAAGAACAGCACCGCGTAGGCGATCTCCCAGGCGGTCGCTTGCCGGCCGAAGGGAACGTGGCCCTTGCCGCGGTTGGGGCGGCCGGCGCCGGCTTCGCGGCCGTTGGGGGTGTCGACGAGTCCGGGATAAACGAGGTTGGCGCGGATGCCGCGGCGCGCGCCGAGATGGGCGATGTTGCGCATCAGGCCGCCGAGCGCGGCTTTCGACGAGTCATACACCGCCATCTGTGATCCCGCTTTCAGCGCCGCGATGGAGGAGATGAAGACGATGGCGCCGCCCTCCTCGAAGCTCGGCATCGCCGCGCGGCAGCACAGCATCGGACCGCGGACGTTGACGTCGTAGATCCTGTTCCATTCCTCGGGGCTGACATTGTCGAGGCCGGTCTTGCCGAAGGTGCCGATGTTCAGCACCATGCCGTCGAGGCCGCCCATGGCGCGATGCGCTTCCTCGATCATGCGCTGGACGTCCGCCTCTGACGTGACGTCCGCCGCAATGGCAAAGCCCTCGCCGCCTTCATCAGTGATGTGCTTGACCGTCTGCTGCGCGGAAGTGTGGTTGAGATCGGCGACTGCGACTTTCGCCCCTTCACGGGCGCACAAGATGCTCATGGCGCGGCCGTTTCCGATGGGATCGGTGGCGGCATCGAACACGCGCTGGCCACCACCAACGATCAGGATGCGACGGCCCTTCAGGCGTCCCCTGCCCGGCGCTTCGCCCAACGACTCGGCGCTCGGCGGACGGACGTAACGCTCCGGCTTGCTATCGGTCTCTGCCATCTCAGCCGCCTACTTCTTGCCGCCGTCATAGACCTTCATGCCGGCCGCGGGATCGAGATCGGTTTCGGTGGCTTCGGTGACGCGCGCCATCATCATGTAAAAGCCAAGCGCGACGATGGATTCGACGATTTCCTGGTCGCTGAAATGTTTTCGCGCGGCAGCGAAGATCGCCTCGGGAACACGGACGTTCTCGACCACCTCGCGGCCGAACTTCAGCAGTGCGCGCTCGGCTTCGCTCAGTGCGGCCGAGTCATAGTCGCAACGCTCCACCGCATCGACCTGGCCCTGCGTGCAGCCGACCCCGAGCGCGATCGGCACGTGCTGGCGCCATTCATAGGCGCCGCCCTCGAGCTGCGCGGCCTGGAGGATCAAGAGCTCGCGATTGACCGCCGAGAGCTTCTGCTTGTGCAGGATCGAATTGCCGAGCCGCATCGCCGGGATCATGTTGGCCTCGGCATGGGCCATCATGCGGAAGATGTTGAGCTTGACCGGCATGCGGTCGAACGAAGCGCGGATGTCGCCGCTCGTCGTGTCCGGATCAATCAGGGGCAGCCTTGCCACGCGTTTCTCCCTTGGTTTTTCGTTTCTTGTTGTCGTCGGTCCCGCCATCCGCCGCGATCAGCGACAGGAAGAAGGCGAGATAGCGCTCGATCGCCTCGATCACCTTCGGCCGCGGCGACGGCGCCGCGCCCATCACGTAATGTTCGAGGCGGATATAGATGAGGCCGGCGGCGAACAGCCGGGCGGTCTCGCGCGGATCCGACGTCTTGACCAGGCCGGCGAGCGCAAAGCCGCGAAAATAATCCGTCATCATGCTCTGCTCGCGCGCATAGAAATGATCGGCGAACTTGGCGCGGATGCCGGGCACGCGATTGCGCTCGGCCGTGATGACCTTCTGGAACTGGTGCTCGCGCGGGTCGGACCATTGCTCGACGAGGTCCAGTGCAAACTGCCGGCAGAACGCGGCGGGCTGGCGCGCGAGCTGCTTGTAGCGCGGCTCCTCCAGCCGGCTCGCGGAGCTTGCCGGGCCGTGCTCACTGACGATCGCTTCCAGGATCGCGGCCTTGCCGGCGAAATGATTGTACAGGCTGCTCTCGCGGATGCCGACGCGGCGTGCCAGCTCGCGCATCGAGGCGCCGCCATAGCCGCTCTGCGCGAACAGGTTGAGCGCCTCGGTGAGAATGCGCTCGCGGGTCGTGGGCGCAGCCGCTTCCGCCGCGCTGGAGGTGGTGAGAGCCATGCGGCTTGACTAACGAACGATCGTTCGCTAGTCAAGCGTACGAACGATCGTTCGTTTTGCCAGTCTGGCGGCGACGGTCGCGGCCCGCAAGCCTCGCGTGGCCACTGTTCTCGCGTTTCAACTCCGCTCCCTCGAGAAGCGGAGAGCAAATTTGGGGAGACGACCTCATGGCGCGCTTTGCCCGCCTTCGCCTTGCCGCGGCCTGCGTTCTGCTGCTCGCAGCCAGCACCGCCTCTGCCCAAACCGCGACATACGATCCCGGCGCCGACGACAAGACGATCAAGATCGGCACCACGGCGCCGCTGAGCGGCCCGGTCTCCGCCTTCGCGCAAATCGCGAAGTCGGCGGAAGCCTATTTCCGCAAGGTCAACGACGATGGTGGCGTCAATGGACGGCGCATCCAGATGATCATCGCCGATGATGCCTACAGCCCGCCGAAGACGGTGGAGCAGACGCGGAAGCTGGTCGAGAGCGACGAAGTGCTGCTGATCTTCGGCGGCGTCGGCACGCCGACCAACAGCGCCGTGCACAAATATCTCAACGACCGCAAGGTGCCGCAGCTCTTCCTGGGCTCGGGTGCGGCGAAGTGGGACGATCCCAGGAACTTCCCGTGGACCGTCGGCTGGCAGCCGACTTATCGCGACGAGGCGATCGCCTACGCCAAATACATCAAGGCGAGCCATGCCAATGCGAAGATCGGCGTGCTCTACCAGAACGACGATCTCGGCAAGGATTATCTGAAGGCGCTCGAGGAAGGGCTCGGCGGCGGCGAGGCGATTGTCGCGCGCGCGGCCTATGAGACTTCGGCACCGACGGTCGATACCCAGATCCTGCAATTGAAGACTGCCGGCGCTGATGTCGTGCTGGTTGCGGCCACGCCGAAATTCGCGGCGCAGGCAATCCGAAGGATCGGCGAGATCGGCTGGAAGCCGACAACCATCATCTCCAACGTCTCGGCCTCGATCAGCGGCGTGCTGGAGCCGGCCGGAAAGGACAATTCCACCGGCGTCATCTCCAGCCAGTACCTGAAGGACGCGACCGATCCGGCCAACAAGGACGATGCCGGCTACAAGGAATGGGTCGCCTTCATGGACAAGTATCTGCCTGACGCCAACAAGAACGACTGGCTCAACGTCTATGGCTACACCATCGCGCAGACGTTGGTGACGGTGCTGAAGGCCGCCGGCAACGACCTCACCCGCGCCAATGTGATGAAGCAGGCGACAAGCCTGAAGGACGTGCATCTGCCGATGCTGATCAACGGCACTGCCGTGAACAACGCGCCCGACCACTACACGCCGATGACGAGCCTCCAGCTCATCCGCTTCGACGGCACGCGATGGGTGCCGTTCGGCGACCTCCTGAAGAACTAAAGCATGCGGCAGGTGACGATCGGCAGCATGCGGGTGGACCTCGTCAGCGAGATCCCTTCGCTTGCCTTCGACAAAAAGTGGCTGTTCGCCAATGTCACCGACGAGGTGATTGCGGCGAACCGCGACTGGCTCGATCATCGCTATATCGAGCCCGAGACCGGCCGCTTCATCCTCAGCCATCACTCCTACCTGGTCCGCACGCCGCGCTGGACCGCGATCGTCGACACCTGCTGCGGCAATCACAAGAAGCGGCCGCGCGTACCGGTGTGGAACGATCTCAACCAGCCATATCTGGAAAACCTGCAGGCGCTGGGCGTTGCGCCCGAACAGGTCGACTTCGTGATGTGCACGCACCTGCATGTCGATCACGTCGGCTGGAATACGCGCCTCATCGACGGAAGCTGGGTGCCGACCTTCCCCAATGCGCGCTATCTGATGGGGCGCGAGGAGTACCGGCATTTTGAGACCGTACACAAGGCGGGACCAAAGAGCCCGGTGAACCACGGCTCGTTCGAGGACTCCGTGCTGCCGGTGGTTGCGGCCGGCCTCGCCGAATTCGTCGAGACCGATCATCACCTGTTTGGCGATCGCGACGCTGCCTTGCGCTTCGCGCCGGCGCCGGGCCACACCGCCGGCAACATGCAGATCCATCTCAACGGCGGCCACGATCACGCGGTCATGTCGGGCGACGTGATCCATCATCCGATCCAGTGCGCGGCACCGTGGCTCTCGAATGCCGCCGATGTCGATCCGGCTGCCGCCGTCGCGACCCGGATGGCGCTGCTGGAAGAGCTCGCGGATACGCCGAGCTATCTGCTCACCGGCCATTTTCCGTCGCCGACTGCGGGACGCGTGACACGACACGGAGACGCTTACAGATTTCGTTTTTGGGAATAGGGGAATGCCGTCATGATGCTGCGCACCGTCACGCTCTCGTTTCTCGCATTGCTGTCGGCCACGGCGCCGACACGGGCCGAGGATCCTGCCGCCTATCCGACGCACAAGATCCGCATGCTGCTGCCTTACGCGGCCGGCGGCGGCGGCGATGTGATCGGCCGGCGGCTCGCCGACAAGATGGGCAAGACGCTCGGACAGAGCATCTATATCGAGAACCACACCGGTGCGGCCGGGACGCTCGGCACGCAGATGGTCGCAACCTCGCCCAATGACGGCTACACCGTCACCGTCGGCGGCATGACCACGCATGTGCTGGCGCCCGCGATCTATCCAAAGCTGCCCTACGATTCGATCAAGGATTTCACGACCATCGGCCGTATCGGCGTCTCCGCGATCATGCTGGTGGCGACCAGGGATTTTGCCGCCAATAACATCAAAGAGCTGGTTGCGCTCGCCAAGAAGGGCGAGCCGATCCAGTACGGAAGCTGGGGCATCGGCTCGACCGGGCAGTTCTGCGCGGAAATTTTGATGCAGCAGACCGGCATCAAGATGGAGCACGTGCCGTTCAACGGCATCGCCAAGCTCGCCGGCGACCTGCTGGGCGGCCACATCTCGCTCGCGACGCTCGACATGGCGACCGCGACGCCGCTGGTGAAGGACGGCTCGATCAAGGCACTGGCCGCCTGCGGCGAGCGCTCACCGAGCCTGCCTGACGTTGCGACCTACGGAGAACAGGGCGTGCCGTTCGACCGCAGCCTGTCCTGGGCGATGTATGCGCCGGCGGGCCTTGCACCGCCGATCACGCAAAAGCTGTCGGCGGCGCTGAAGGACGCGCTCGGCGATGCCGAGGTGAAGGAAAAGCTGCTGGGCCTTGGCATCACCCCGCAATTCGTCCCCGGCGACGAGCAGCGCGACATCAATGCGCGCGATATCGCGGCCTGGAAGCAGGTTGCCAAGGACGCGGGCATCGAGGTCAAGTGAGCAAGGTAATTGAGGGAGCGCGGGCATGAGCCGCATCTTCGGCGCAGTGCGCCAGAACGGATATGTGGTGCGGGACATCCAGGCCGCGATGACACACTGGATCGAGGTGATGGGCGTCGGTCCCTGGTACTACATGGACCGCGTCAAGACCGACTGGTTCCGCCATCGCGGCCGGGACTCATCCGTCGAGATGAGCATCGCGCTGGCGAACTCCGGCGATCTCCAGATCGAGCTGATCCAGCAACGCAACGACGCGCCCTCACTCTACAAGGAGTTCCTGGATGCGGGCCATGAAGGCCTGCAGCACATGTCCTACTGGAGCCACGACTACCAGGCGCTCTACGACAAGGCGTTGGGGCTTGGCTACAGGATCGGCCATGAAGGCCAGATCGGCGGCGACAGAGGACGCTTCGCCTATTTCGATACGCAAGCCCACCCGGGCACGATCATCGAGATCTCCGACATCAGCGGCACCAAGGGACCTTTCTTCGAGAAGGTCCGGCAGGCCGCGATGAACTGGGACGGCACGCGGCCGATCCGCGAGGTTGGCGGCGCGAAGTCGTAGAACCTCTTCGCCTCGGAACCTCGCCCGCGTTCCCGGGCGGTCGAACCGTGCTATCCTGCCCGTGATAGCCAACCTTCAGCGAGGCAAGCATGTCCAGCACTGACAAGGTTTTCGCCGGCTCGGTTCCAAAACTCTACGACGAATATCTGGTGCCGCTGATCTTCTCGATCTATGCCGACGACCTTGCCAAGCGCGTCGCTGCGCTGTCGCCCTCGGACCTGCTCGAGATCGCCGCCGGCACCGGCGCCGTGACGCGGGCCGTGGCGGCGCTGCTGCCCGCCGGTGTCCGCTATGTCGCGACCGACCTCAACGAGCCCATGCTCGCGGTCGCGAAGCAGCGTCAGGGCGATGACCCGCGCATGACCTGGCGTCAGGCCGATGCGCTGACGCTGCCCTTCGACGACGCTGCGTTCGACGTCGTCTGCTGCCAGTTCGGCGCCATGTTCTTCCCGGATCGCAGCAAGGGATATGCGGAAACGAAGCGGGTGTTGAAGCCGAACGGCACGTATTTGTTCAGTGTCTGGGATCGTATCGAAGACAATGTGTTCGCCGACGACGCGACGATCACGCTCGGCAAGATGTTTCCCGACAATCCGCCGCTGTTCATGGCGCGGACGCCGCACGGCTATCACGACAAGGCCGTCATCAAGGCCGATCTCGAACGCGCGGGCTTCAAGGACATATCGATCGAAACGCTGACGGCGATGAGCCGCGCGCCCTCGGCAGAATACGTGGCGATCGCGTATTGCCAGGGCACGCCGCTGCGCGGCGAGATCGAGGCCAGGGATGCGAGCAAGCTCGAGGCCGCGACCGATGCCGTTGCCGAGGCGATCCGGAAGCGTCATGGATCCGGGCCTGTCGAGGCGAAGATTCAGGCCCTGGTGATCACGGCGAGGCCGTAGCGGCAGGAGCCGCTACGCTCACGCCCCGTGCCTACCAAAGGCTCCGCTGCATCGGCTGCGCCGGTTGATAGTACTGGTACTGGCCAGCGCGGCGGCGCGGATTGACGGGCTGCGGATTCGGATCGCGCTGCCCGAAGAAGAAGAAGCCATTGCCGCCAAATGCGCCGCCATTGCCCCAGCCATCGTCGCTCGCCATTTCCACCGGCGGTGCGGTCGGCTTGCGGGTGATGAAGCCGCCTTGCGGATGGTTGCTCAACACCGCGACGAACTCGGTGCGGTAGTTGGTCTCGGCGCTCAGCGGCTCGTCCGAGATGATGATCGACGAGCGCGGCAATGCGGTCGGCCCGATGCGATCCCACACCTCCTGCGGGATCGTGATGCGGTCGAGCGCGTCCTTCGCGCTGTCGCCTTCGTCGATGGTGACGACGCTCCAGCGCAGGCCGCTGTCGTTCTTCGCCATGGCGGTGAAGATGTGCGTGCCGAGCGGCTGGTCGGGATTGCGGATGGTGACGGGAACCTCGATGCTGGTGTCGAACACCTCGCCGCCGCCATCAGGCGCCGGCTTGTGGGTGTTGCGCCGGACATAGAGCTTCTGTGTCGAGCGGCTGATGTAGACCGAGACCGGCTCCATCGCGAGCTTTGCGTCGGTCGCAGCCTTCACGGCTTCGGCCTTCTTGGTCGCGGCCGCCTTGGCGGCGTCCTTTGTCGCGGCAACCGCATCGCGCTTCGGCTGCGCCGCAGCCTTGGCGGCGTCCAGCTGGGTCGCGGCATCCGTCGCCTTTGCCGCGGCCTTCTGCTTCAGCTCATCGGCCTTTGCCTTGGCCTGGTCGGTCTTGGCGTTCGCGACGAGCTTGTCGGCATAGGCATTCTCGGCATCGGCGCGGGCCTTCTGCTGCTCGAGCTTGCGCAGCGACGCCGGAAGCGATTGCGCGTCCTTCGCCGCTGCCGTCGCGGCCTTCTTCGCCTCGTCGGCGGCCTGGATTACTTCCTCCGCCTGCGCGGAGAGCTTGTCGGCACGCGCGGGCGCCGCCGCAATGGCTTCCTTGCTCGGCACGAACAGCGAGGGATGCGAGAAATCGACCGGAGCGGCATCCATCGGCGAGATGATCACCCGCATGCCGATATTGGTCTTGTCGAACAGGCCCTCGGCGAAGTTGAAGGGCATGCGCACGCAGCCGTGCGAGGCGGCATAGCCGGGCAGCGGCCCGCCATGCAGCGCGATGCCGTTCCAGGTGATGCGCTGCATGTTCGGCATCCAGGCATCGTCATACATCGAGGAGTGGTGGTCCTTGTCCTTCTCGACGACGGCGAAGACGCCGGCGGGCGTCTCGCGTCCGGTCGTGCCGGTCGAGACGGGCGCGCGGAGGATCCAGCCCTCGGCATCGTAGAACGTGACCTGCTGGCTCTTGATCGACACGATCGCCATGATCGGTTCGCCGGCCTCGCGCTGCGCCACCGCCTCGGCGATCTGGCGCGGCTGCTTGGCGGCAAGGGCCTCGCTCGGGGCAGCCAGCGCGACCGCCGCCGCGAACATCACGATTCCGGGAGCCCTCCAACGCCGCATCGCTTTCCTGGATTGCGCCGTCGTCATCAGGTCTTTCATGCCATTCCCCGGTTGCGTGTCCGCACTTGCGTCGATCACCGATCAGATTGCGATCTTTGGATTAAGAAATCGCAGCCACCATCCGTTCCGTTTCCGGCGATATTCGGTCCGTTCCGGCGACGAAACTCTCATATACGACGGTCCGTGCGGGCGGAAGGGCGGTTCGGGGCCGGGGCTGGCCCGGAGCTGGCCGGCGCGCTGCGGCAGAATGTCAGCCCTTGGAGGCGCCCCGACGGGATGTGACTGGAATCACAGAGAATTGCGTCAGGCCGCGGGAACATTGGCGGTAAATTCGCCAAACAGCGCACCGGAGGATGAACGGGTGTCCTCGACTCTCTCGCAGATTGCCGCGACCGTGGCCGGGCTGGCGCTGCTCGCGACCGGCTTCATCGTCTTTTCCAGAGGCGCGACCACGAGCCTGGTTAAAAGCCTTGCGGTCTCGCTGTCGCTGGCCGTGCTTGCAGCTGTCCTGATCGCAGTTGCCCGCAATCTCGGATCGTGAGTCGCACCGGCTTCACATCACATTGCAACCGAACCAGATGGTTCTGATTTCCATTACATTTTTGTGACGTAAACCACAGAGGCTCGTGGAGCGCGCTGCTAGCTTCGCGCCCATGATGAAACATCTCAGACTCCCGATCGTCCTCACCGCGCTCGTCGTCGCGACGCAGAGCTTCGCCGCCGACACCACGGGCGCCGGCTCAACCTTCGTCTCGCCCGTGATGGCGAAATGGATCGACGCCTACAAGGCGAAGACCGGCAACACGGTCAGCTATCAGGCGGTTGGATCGAGCATCGGCATCGGCTTGATCAAGAAGGCCACCGTCGATTTCGGCGCCACGGACATGCCGCTCGATCCCAAGGAACTCGAGAAGCTCGGCATGATCCAGTTTCCGATCGTGATCGGCGGCGTCGTTCCGGTCGTCAACATCGACGGCGTGAAGCCCGGCCAGATGCATTTTTCGCGCGAGGTGCTCGCGGGCATCTATCTCGGCAGGATCAAGAGCTGGAACGATCCGGCCATTCGCGCCATCAACCCTGAACTGAGGCTGCCGAACGCGCCGATCACCGTCGTGCATCGCATCGACGGCTCCGGTACGACCTTCAACTGGTCGAACTACCTCTCCAAGGTCAGCCCGCAATGGAAGAGTGCTGTCGGCGAAGGCACTGCGGTCGAATGGCCGGTCGGCGTCGGCGGACGCGGCAATGACGGTGTCGCCTCGCTTGTCGGCCTCGTGCCCGGCTCAATCGGTTACCTCGAATATGCCTATGCGCTGCAACGGCTCGACAAGATCTCGTTCGGCGTGGTGCAGAACAGCACCGGCAATTTCGTCGTTCCCGACGCCGCGTCGTTCCAGGCGGCGGCTTCGAGCGCGGACTGGACGGCGGACAGGGATTTCCATCTCGTCCTCACCGACGCGCCGGGCGCGGATGCCTATCCGATCACGGCGACGACGTTCGTGGTGATGCCGAAGCAGCCGAAGGCGCCGGAGCGATCGGCGGCCGCCATCGACTTCGTGCGCTGGTCGCTGGAGAACGGGAAGACAGAGGCCGAAACGCTCAACTATGTTCCGCTGCCGCAAACCCTGGTCCAGCAGGTCGAAATGTACTGGCAGCAGAGCTTTGGACCGGCGACCATGACGGCGTCGGCCGGCAGCAAGCGGTAACGTTCCCCGATTGGCGCGCCGCTTTTATGGCGCGCCAACGGCTTTGTTTGCGACGAGCGCTTCGATCTCGGCGTCGCTCAGGCCGGCCTCGCGCAGCACCTCGCGCGAATGCTCGCCCAGGCGCGGTGCCATGCGGTGGATGCCCGCCGGGCTCTCCGAAAATTTCGTCGCCGGACGCGCCTGGCGAATCTTCCCCTCGGTCGGGTGATCGATATCCGCAAACAATCCGACGGCCGCGAGATGCTGCTGCTCGCCGATCTCGGTCAATTTGGCAAAGGCGGTGTGCGGCACGTCCAGCTGCAGCAATAGCTCCTCCCACTCCGCCGTGGTGCGGGTCGGCCCGATCTCGCTCATGCGGTCGTAGATCTTGTCGATATTCTGCGAGCGCAGCACGGGATCGCGCACGCCGAGCTCGTCGCTCAATTCCGGCCGGCCGACGGCCTCGAAGAAGGCGCACCAATTGTCCCCGGAATAAGGCAGCATCGTCAGCCAGCCATCTTTGGTCTTCACCGGACGCCGGTTCTTCATGCGCTTGTAGCCGGTCGGGCCGATCGGCGGATCGAAGGCGTGTCCGCCCAGCATCTCGATGCTGTTGAAGCCCGCAATCGTCTCCAGCATCGGCACCTCGACCATCTGGCCCTGGCCCGTGCGCTCGCGCCTGAACAAGGCGGCCGACACCGCACCGACCATCGCCATGGCGCAGATCTTGTCGCCGATCAGGCTCGGAACGAATTCCGGCTCCTCGTCGGATCCGATCGATGATGCGAGGCCCGATGCCGCCTGGATGATCTCGTCGAAGGCAGGCCGCGCGGCCCACGGACCGTCCTGGCCGAAACCGGTCGCGGCCGCATAGATCAGCCGCGGGTTGAGCTTTGCGCAGTCTCCATAACCGAAGCCGAGCCGCGCCATTGCGGCCGGCCGCACATTGGTGACGAGCGCATCGACCGTCGGGATCAGCTTCGCCAGTGCCGCCTTGCCGTCAGGATGCTTGAGATCAAGCGCAAGGCTGCGCTTGTTGCGGTTGACCGCCATGAACTGGCCGCTCATGCCGCGATTCCTAAACACGCCGGTATAGCGCCAGGTGTCGCCCGACGGCGGCTCGATCTTGATGACGTCGGCGCCCCAGTCGCCGAGCATCTGTGCGGCGTAGGGACCGAACAGCACGCTCGTCAGATCGAGAACACGGATTCCGCTGAGGGGGCCGGTTGGTGCCATCGTCTCTTCACTGTCGTTGGAGGAAGCATTCACGGTGGGCGTTACAAGCGGACAAGGCTCGTGCCCTGCCCGCTTGTCACGATCGATCGAGACTATTCGCCGAGAACGTCGCCGAACAGCTCCCAGGATTTTCCGTTGAAGCGCGCCATCTGCAACTGACGGATCGGCGTCACCTGCTCGGCCGAGGTGTTGAGCTTGATGCCCGGCAGCAGCATCGGCAGCTCGACCTCCTTGAAGGACTGCGCCTGCTTCATCAAATTCGCACGCGTGAGATCGTTGCCGGCCCGCTGCAGCACCATCTCCATCATCTGCGCCATGGTGTAGCCGGTGACGTTGAAGATGTCGGCGGGATCGGCGCCGGAATTATAGGTCTTCATCCATTCGCGCCAGGCTTTCATGCCGGAATCGTTCTCCCAACGGGGATCACCGGGATCCTTCAGGAAGGCGCCGGTGACGATGCCGACGGAATTCTCGAGCCCGGCCGGCGCCAGCACGGAGCCGACGGAATTGGAGACGGCCGGAACGATGATCTGCGGCTTCCAGCCGAGCTCGGCGACCTTCTTGATCGCCTGCGCTGCGAATTTCGGCGTGCACTCGTTGAAGAGAACGTCGGCGCCGGCGGCCTTGAACTTGACGATCTGGGAGTCGACGGTCGCGTCCGTCGTCTCGTAGACCGCTTCCGACACGATCTGGTTGACGTGCTCGCCGAGACCCTCCTTGAAGCCGGCAAGATAGTCGCGACCGGGATCCTCGTTCGGGGTGATGACGGCGATCTTGGCGTCGGGCTTGTTCGCCAGAATCCACTTGGCGTAGATCCGTCCCTCGGTCCTGTAAGTCGGCTGCGAACCGGTGGTCCAGGGGAAATGCTGCGGATCGTTCCAGCGGCTGGCGCCGCTCGACGGGAACAGCTGCGGGACCTTCTTGACGTTGAGGTATTTTTGCGCGGCGATGTTCGGGCCGGTGCCGAGCATCGAGAACATCGCCAAAACTTCGTCGCTCTCGACGAGCCGGCGCGTCTGCTCGACGGTCTTCGCCGGCGAATAGGCATCGTCCATGCTGAGAAGATCGACCTTGCGGCCGTTGATGCCGCCCTTTTCGTTGAGCATCTTGAAATAGGCGATCTCGGCGCGGCCGATCGCGGAATAGGCCGACGCCGGTCCCGAATAGGGCATGGTCTGGCCGAGCTTGATGCCCGTGTCGGTCGCGCCGGTGTCGTAGGTTCCGGCCCTGACGGCCGAGGCAGCGCCCAGCACAGTGAGCAGAGCGACGGCTCCGCCGATGAACTTGAATGTGTAGCCGGGCATGCGCGGCATCTCCTTCCCTGGCAGAGTGCATCGACGCGCGCCCTCGCAAGGCCGCGGTCAACGTCCTCCACTTCTGTTCTTGGTTATCATCGGCCGCATCGCTCACGATGGCGGCGGCGGGGACGATACCTCGATTAGCGGGCGTGAGATGTAGCGCAGAATACAGATGCGTATGCGCAGGCCGCAGCCGTCAGACCTCGAGCCATTCCTGCCGTACGGCGGCATTGGCCTTGAGCTCGTCCGGCGTGCCTTCGAACACCACGCGGCCGTGCCCCATGATGTAGACACGCTTGGAGATGCGCATCGCGATCGACAGTTTCTGCTCGACGAGGAGGATGGCGACGCCAGCTTGCGCGATTCGCGCGATGAGATCGCCGACCTGTTGGACGATCAGCGGCGCGAGGCCTTCGGTGGGCTCGTCGATCATGATCAGGTCCGGATCGCCCATCAGCGTCCGGCACGTCGTGAGCATCTGCTTTTCGCCGCCGGACAACACGCCCGCGGCCGTATCGGCACGCGCGGCGAGATTGGGGAACATGTCGAGCATGTCCTGAAGCCGCCATTTGCCGGGGCGGCGCGTGTCCTTGATGCCGAGCAGCAGGTTCTGGCGCACCGTCAGGCTCGGAAAGATATCGCGATGCTCGGGCACATAGCCGAGGCCGAGATGCGCGATCTTGTAGCTGGGCAGGCCGGCGATGTCCTTGCCCTTGAAGCGGATCGTGCCTTGCGGGGCGACCTCGCCCATGATCGCCTTGACCGTGGTGGAGCGGCCGACGCCGTTGCGCCCCAGCAGGCTGACGACCTCGCCGGCGCCGACGTCGAGATCGACACCCTGAAGAATGTGGCTCTTGCCGTAATAGGCGTGGAGATCCCGGACCTCGAGCATCAGTGCGCTTCCTCGCCGAGATAGGCTTCCTTGACCTTCGGATCGCGCCGGATCTCTTCCGGCGTGCCCGAGGCGATGATGTGGCCGTAAACCAGCACCGAGATGCGGTCGGCGAGACCGAACACGACGCTCATGTCGTGCTCGACGATCACCAGCGTCTTGCCCTCGGTCAACCGCCGGATCAGCGCCACGGCACGTTCGGTCTCCGCGTTGCTCATGCCCGCGGTCGGCTCGTCCAGCATGACGACGGTGGCGCCGCTCGCGATGGTGATGCCGATCTCCAGCTCGCGCTGCTCGGCATAGGTCAGAAGACCCGCCGGCACGTCGCGCCGGTGCATCAGATGAATGTCGTCGAGGATCTGCGCCGTGCGCTCGCGTACCTCGGGCAGGCTGTCGACGTTCTTCCAGAACGCGTAGCGATGTCCCGTCGCCCACAGCACCGCGCAGCGCACGTTCTCCCAAACCGACATGCGCGCGAACACGTTGGTGACCTGGAACGAGCGCGACAGGCCACGACGGTTGATCTCGAATGGCCGCAGGCCGGAGATCAGGTCGCCATTCAGCTTCACCTCGCCCGAGGTCGGCGCGATGTGACCGCTGATCAGGTTGAACGTGGTGGATTTGCCGGCGCCGTTCGGCCCGATGATGGCGTGACGCTCACCCTTGGCGACGCTCAGATTGAGGTCACGGATGATGCCGACATTGCCGAAGCGCTTCTCGACGGCGCGGACTTCGATGGCTGCGCTCTTTTCAGATACCGCTCCGCTCATGCGAGATACCCCCGGTCACGAGCAACCGTGGCAGCCCGGTCCCACGCCTCCGCGATCCGCCGCCAGGTCAACCGCGCGACGAACGCGCCGCCGACAACGAGAACCACGGCCGTCATCCACGTCACCGGCGACGTCGGGTTGAAGGCAATGCCGAACAAATTGATCGCGTCGCCGCCGGAGAAGCGTGCGACGGTTTCGATGATCAGGATTACACCGCAGGCCAGTGCGACCGTCGGCACGATCGCGACGAGGTAGGACGGGATCACCGTCCACAGCGTCCCGGCGCGGATCAGCGGCCGATGCATCATCAACAGGCCGGCAATGCCACCCGGCGCATACATCACGATGCCGATGAAGATGATGCCGAAATAGAGCTGCCAGGCCGTAGTGAGGTTGGTCAACCCGAGTTGAAGATAAGTCACCAGGATCGCACCCAGGATCGGGCCGAAGAAAAACGCGGTGCCGCCGATGAAGGTCGAGAACAGCACGAGGCCGGACTGGATCGCGCCGAGATAGGCGGAATTCGCGATCTCGAAATTGATCGCGGCCAGTCCTCCGGCGATGCCGGCGAAGAAGCCGGCAAAGCAGAAGGCGATGTAGCGGACGACGTGCGGATCGTAGCCGATGAACTGGACGCGCTCCGGATTGTCGCGGACGGCGTTGCAGATCCGCCCGAGCGGCGTCCGCGTCAGCGCGTACATCGCAATCGCCGACAGCACCAGCCAGAACGCGATGAGATAGTAGACCTGAAGCTGCGGCCCGAACGACCAGCCGAGCATTTTCGGCAGCGCGGTGCGGTCCGTGGTGATGCCGGACTCGCCGCCGAACACCGACCGCAGGATCAGCGACGAGGACGCCACCAGTTCGCCGATGCCGAGCGAGATCATCGCAAACACCGTGCCGGCGCGCTTGGTCATGACCCAGCCGATGATGATCGCAAACACGAGGCCACCGAAGCCGCCGAACAGCGGAATGAACGGCAGCGGGATCGGCCAGCCATGCGAGACCACCGCATTCATCATGTGGCAGGCCGCGAAGCCGCCGAGGCCGTAGTGAACGGCGTGGCCGAACGACAGCAGGCCGGTCTGGCCGAGCAGGATGTTGTAGGACAGCGCGAACACGATCGCGATGCCGATCAGGCTGAAGGATGTCAGCGAGCCGCCCGATGAGAAGATCATCGGCAGGACGATCAGCGCGATGATGCCGATCAGCCAGACGCCGTAGAAGCGCAGGCTTCCGCCGACGGGCTTGGCCGCAACCTTCGATGCCGAAGTGGTCGCTGTGGTCATGATTCGCGCGTCCCCATCAGGCCCATGGGGCGAACGATCAGAATGAGCACCAACAGCATATAGGGAACGATCGGCGCGACCTGGGCGATCGTGACGTTCCAGATGTCGGTGAGGACGGACGGTCCCGTCGACGGGTCGAGCGGCCCGAAGGCACTCGCCAGCGAGCCATCGAGCGCCACCGCGAACGTCTGCACCAGTCCGATGACGAGCGACGCGATGAAGGCACCCGGCAAGGAGCCGAGGCCTCCGAACACGATGACCACGAACAGGATGGGCCCGAGCGAAGCCGCCATGTCGGACTGGGTCACCAAGGCGGGACCTGCAATGACGCCGGCAAGGGCGGCCAGCGCGCTGCCGACCCCGAACACCGCCATGAAGACGCGCCCGACATTGTGGCCGAGATGCCCGACCATGTGCGGATGCGTCAGCGCTGCCTGCACGATGAGGCCGACGCGGGTGCGTTTGAGCACGATTAGCAGCGCCACGAAGATGATGACCGACACCGCCAGCATGAAGATCTTGTAGGCGGGATAGTTGGTCGAGAAGATCGTGAAGGCCGGAAAGTCCAGCAGGGCCGGTACGCGGTAGTCGAGCGGGCTCTTGCCCCAGATCATCGAGACGATCTCTTCGATCGCGAAAGCGAGGCCAAACGTCAGCAAGAGCTCGGCGACATGGCCGTGCTTGTGGGTGTTGCGCAGGCCGTAGCGCTCCACCACCATGCCGATTGCGCCCACCAGAAGCGGCGCCAGCACCAGCGCCGGCCAGAAGCCGATCCACTTCGTAAGCTGGAAGCCGAAGAAGGCGCCGAGCATGTAGAAGCTGGCATGGGCGAAGTTGAGCACGCCCATCATGCTGAAGATGACGGTCAGCCCGCTCGACAGCAGGAAGAGCAGCATGCCGAACAGCACACCGTTCAGGGTCGAAATGACAATGAGTTCAAGCACAGCGCACTCATGGATATCCGGGGCCTGATGGCCCCGGTGAACATCGCCTAATCAAAAATCGTCCGGCTGCCGTCACCCCGCGGCCCATGATGGTCGCGGGACGACGACAGGCTGCGTGATTAC
This sequence comes from Bradyrhizobium sp. CCGUVB14, assembly GCF_024199935.1. NCBI lineage: Bacteria > Pseudomonadati > Pseudomonadota > Alphaproteobacteria > Hyphomicrobiales > Nitrobacteraceae > Bradyrhizobium > Bradyrhizobium sp. CCGUVB14. The sequence goes on along the minus strand of NZ_JANADS010000001.1, from coordinate 2,456,638 downwards.
GGCCGCACCATCTTGCAGGTCGTGGAGACCATGGCCTGCGGCGTGTCGATCTTCGACACCAGATGCCAACCCCAACCGGTGCTCTCCTCGTCGAACGGCTCGCTCTCGGTCAGCTTGCCGAAGGAGGAGATGTAGATCGGCTGCAAGAACTGGTGGTCGTCCTTGCGCATGATGCCCTGGCCACCGTCCAGCACCTCGAACTTCAGGTCCTCGAGCGCCGCCGCCACCTTCACGGGGTCGATCGAATTGGCCTTCTCGGCCGCGGCCTTGAACATGCGCATCTCGTTGACCGCACGCGGATACCACAGCGACAGATTGACCTTGGCGCGGAACGCCTTCTCGTAGTCCATCGCGGCCTTGTTACCGGAGTTGGCGAAGCCTTCGGTGATCTGGAAGACCTGCCCATCGAGACCGGTCTGCTTGATCGCGGTCGGACCACCGGCGCCGCCGGCATAATAGGTGTACCAGTTGACCTTCAGACCGGCATCGGCCGCGGCTTTGAGCAGCAGTGCGAAATCCTGGCCCCAATTGCCGGTAACGACGCTGTCGGCGCCGGACGCCTTGATCTTGGCGATGTAGGGCGAGAAGTCCGTGACCTTCAGCAGCGGATGCAGCTCGTCGCCGACGATCTGGACGTCAGGCCGCTTGGCTCCGAGCATCTTGCGCGCATCGGTACGCACCGACTGGCCGAACGAATAGTCCTGGTTGATCAGGTACACCTTCTTGATGGAGGCGGTGTCCTTCATGTAGTTCGTCAGCGCTTCCATCTTGATGTCGGAGCTCGCATCCCAGCGGAAATGCCAATAGCTGCACTTCTCGTTGGTCAGGCTCGGATCGACGGCGGCGTAGTTGAAGTACAGAACTTCCTTGCCGGGATTGCGCGAATTGTTCTTGGTGACGAAGTCAGTCAGCGCCGCGCCGACCGACGACCCGTTGCCTTGCGTGATGTAGTGAACCCCGGCGTCGATCGCCTTCTGGGCCTGCACCAGGCTCTCCTGCGGATTGGTCTTGTTGTCGAGCGGGATGATCTCGATCTTGTGGCCGAGGATGCCGCCCTTGGCGTTGAGCTCGTCGGCCAGATACTGGAAGGTCTTCAGACCACCCTCGCCGACGCTGGCGCCGCCGCCGGAGAGCGGATCGATGTAGCCGATCTTGAGCGTGTCCTCAGCCGACGCTGCATGACCGAGCATCGGGGCGATCACGGCAATGGCCAAAGTGAGCTTGCGCATAATGTGTTTCCTCGCTGGCTATCGACTTTAGTCGATGGGCTCTTTTGCGCATGTTGCAGCGCAATTTCAGCCCTCTTATGAGCAGAACGAACTTTGCTTTTCAAGCGCAACAGGACATGGCTCGGGCCGCCGCTATGAAATGTGATGCGGCTGTCCGGCCGGCCCTCAGCATTCCGCGACAAGGAATAGAACGCAAGCAGGAACTTGCGGGCGGGAACGTTGCTCCGGACGAAGCTGCGCCTCGTCAGGCGGTCAGACGCCGAGCGCCTTGCGATTGAATGTCCGCAGGAAGCGCAGCGACAGCGTCCGCACGTTCGCGACATTCAGCAGCCAGGCTGCGGCCACATAGGCAAGGCCACCCGCAACGCTCACGATGATCAGCGCCACGATACCGGCGCCGTTGACCTGTAACCGCGCGACAAGGATGGCGCCTGCCATTGCCGCAGCCGACGCGGCGACGCCGGCGAGCCGGTTGACATCGAACGGCACGGGATGGGCGCGGTGCATCAGCACGACGGCGACGACGAAGCCGATCGCCTCGGTTGCGAGCGTCGCCAGCGCGGCGCCGTAGATGCCGTAGCCCGCGACCAGCGCGAACATCAGCACCACGCTCACGGCCAGCGTGAGGAACGACTGTGCCGCCAGCATGAAGGGCCGCTCGGCGAGCTGGAAGCTGAGCTGGACGTAGAACTGATTGGCGATGCCGAAGAAGCGGGCGAGCACCAATGTCGGCAGCAGCGCGGACACGCCGGCGCGAAAATCGACACCGACGAGCGTGCCGGCGACCTGGTCGGCGGCGAGCGCAAGCCAGACTGCGACGGGTGCTACGACGACGAGCAGCAGTTCGAGGCTCTCGGTCAACCGCTCCCGCGTCGTGTCATTGTTCTTTTCCGACAGCGAGCGGAACACCATCGGCACGGTGGCCGCGGCAACGCTGGTGGCGATCATGACCATGAACTGACGCGGCAGATCGGCAGCGACGCCGAAAATGCCGGCGGAGTCCTTGCCGAGCAGATAGGCGACGATGAGCCGGTCGCTGGCCGAGTAAACTGCGACTGACAGTCCGGCCAGCGTCAACGGCAGGCCGTAGCGCGCGAGCTGCATGAACTGGCTGCGCGAAAAGCTCGCCATCCTGGCGCGGTCGCTGACGAGATTGAGGATGACGCCGGTGAGCGAGCCGAGGCCAATTGCCGCGAGCAGGCCCATGCCACCCCAGCCGAGCCAGATCCCGAGCAGGCCGAATCCGATGCTCGACAGGCTGCGCACCATCGATATCGCCGCGAACCGGAAAGGCCGGAATTTGGCGCGTTCGAACTCCTGGCCGACGTCGAAGGCATTCGACATGATCGCGACGAACATGCTGGCGAGCACCAGCTCGACACCGACGTCGTTGCGGAACAGGAACACCAGCGGGGTCGCCGCGCACATGGCCGCGACCGTCAGCGCGAAGCCGACCATCGCCGTGGCACGAAAATCCACCTCCGCCGACATCGCCTGATAGCGCGACACCGACAGCTTGATCCAGGCAAAGAAGATCGCGCCCAGAATGCCCGCGATGCTCATGCCGACGACGTAGACGCCATACTCCGCCGGCGTCAGCAGCCGCGTGTAGGCGGTGACCGCGAAGAATCCCACCGCCGCGGACAGGATGTAGCTGGCGAGGTAAATGGAGAAATGGCGGTTCAGCATGGATGCACGGGACTGGCGGCCTTGAAATGCAGTGGCCGTTGATCAGTTGGACCTTGGCGTGGCGATCAAAGGCTTGGCGGTCGGACCGCGCCGCAGCATCTCCCAAGATAGTCATTTAAGTCTGCAAATCGGCCGCCGAACGGGGGCGGTCCCACCGCTTTCGCGCGTTAGCGTTAAATTTGCCCTGTCCTTGAACGGGCCGCCGCGATCACCGAAAAGAAACCATGATTTCAGGTCGCCGCCCGACCTTTGGTTAATGCGTGGACGTGACTAAGATGGACGTTGTCGAGCGTTTGCGAGCAAATCCGGCCTCCCTGCCCCATGGCGGGACGGATGCGTCCCTGGTCCCGGCGTCCCCCGCGGACGGCGGCGAGCGGATGACGCTCAATCTGTTCTTCGAGGAGCGTGACGACCGCTGGTTTCCGGGCGACCGCCACGTCCGGCCGTTGCTGCGGCGGATGCTGCTCGGAAAATCCTGGATCAGCGGCCAGCGCCGCGTGTTCCTCAATCTCTGCGCCGGGCTCGACCGGGTCGGCATTCCCTATCGCGTCAACGACTACAGCTACATCCAGAAGCATCCGGAGGAGCTCGCCTGCATCCTCGGGCGCCCGTTCGTGCTCGACTGGTTCGCGTGGAGGAACCCGCTCCTGCTCGGGGTCGTCATGTACAACCATCCCGTGGACGTCCCCGCGCATCACCAGGACCTGCTGACCCAAACCATCCTGGTGCCCTGCGACTGGTATGCGGAGATGTGCCGGCCATACTGGCCGCATATCGAAGTATGGCCGGTCGGCATCGACACCGATTTGTGGACGCCAACGCCGGCCGCGCAGAAGAGCGTCGACGTGCTGCTTTACGACAAGGTGCGCTGGGAACACGGGCGCTATGAGAGCGAGCTGATCGACCCGATCCGCCGGCATCTCGAGGCGAGCGGCCGCTCGGTCGAAGTGATCCGCTACGGCCATTACAAGGAAGACGACTACAAGGCGGCACTGGCGCGCTGCCGCAGCATGGTCTTTCTTTGCGAGCACGAGAGCCAGGGCATCGCCTGCCAGCAGGCACTGTCGAGCGGCGTGCCCGTGTTCGCGTGGAATCGCGGCGGACCGTGGCAGGATCCGGATTATTTCCCGGACAGGGTGAGATATGAAGGCGGCGTGTCCTCCGTGCCCTATTTCGACGCATGCTGCGGCCGCACGTTCGTCGACGCGAACGGCTTCGTCTCGGGCTGGAGCGACTTCTGGTCGCAGGTCAGCGCGAGCGACTTTGCACCTCGCGATTATGTGATGGACAAACTGACGCTCGAAAAAGGCGCGCTTCACTATTACGCCATCGCCGAAGCCGTGATGCAGCACCGGGCGCGCTGAGACGACCGTCCGCAAAAGTTAACCCAACAACGGGAAATCACGGCGTCACAAGGCGCCGCTTGGTACATTGGCGCGTTGGTTCCGAAAGGACGGCCGCCACGTGACGAAGCTCGACAGACGCGAATTTCTCCTCGGCAGCGCCGCAACGCTCGCGGCGGGCGCATCTGCATCCGCACTTCCGGTGTCGAAACTTGCGCAACGCCGTCCGGGTTTTGGCGCCGCCGCCACGCTCTGGGACCTGCAGGCCGATCCGCGGCTCGGCGAGGCCATCAGCACCTATTGCACGCAGGTGGTGCCGGTGCTCGAACTGAAATGGCCGATGCTGCGGCCGGACGCGCACACCTTCGCCTTCGAGCGCGCCGACGCCATCTATGATTTCGCGCAGAAGAACGACCTGACCATGCGCGGCCATACGCTCGCCTGGTATCACGACATTCCCGACTGGACCAAGCAGATCAAGGATTCGAAGGGCGTCGAGCGCGCCTATGTCGATCACATCAACACCGTCGTGTCCTATTACAAGGACAAGCTGACCTCGTGGGACGTCGTCAACGAGCCGATCCCCGACAATCCCAAAGGCATCACCGACCAGCGCGACACGTTCTGGACGCAGCATCTCGGCGATCGCTGGATTCCGCTCGCCTTCCGCACGGCGGCCGCGGCTGATCCCTACGTCAAGCTCGCGATCAACGAATACGACATCGAGTCGGCGAAGGATTCGTTCATCGCCAAGCGCGCGGCCTACCGCAACCTCATCATGAGTCTGCTCGACCAGGGCGTGCCGCTGCACGCCGTCGGCCTGCAATCGCATCTGCATGCCGAGCTCGAGATCGACACCCACGGGCTCGCCGAGTTCGTGACCGAGCTCCGCGCGTGGGGCCTCGAGGTCTACGTCACCGAGCTCGACGTCAACGACGAGAAGCTGACGGGTAGTCCTTCGGAGCGCGATGCCATCGTTGCCAAGCGCGTTAACGATCTCCTGACGGCGATCTCTGCCAGCGGGCCGGCGCGCTCGATACTGACCTGGGGCATTTCCGACCGCTACAGCTGGATCAACGGCCTGGTCAAGCGCCCCGACAAGCAGCCGAACCGCCCGCTGCCACTCGATGGCGAGTTCAAGCCGAAGCCCTTCATGGACGTCATCAGCAAGTTCACGAAGGATGTGTGAGAAGGACGTGCGAGAGGACGTGTCAGTCCTGGCGCGGGACCGCATCTAGCCATCCGACGGCAGCCCCTGCGCGATGCCGCGAAAGCGCAGCGGCGCGAGCGACGACGCCCGCTGCCACCAGTCGGCGACGCGATCGTCGAGCGCCGTCACGCCGCGGCCATGGCCGGGAAAGATCCGGATCTGCTGCACCGCTTCGGCCTCGAATCCCTTGCCCTTGCGCGTGATCTTGAGCGCGGCACCTTCGCGGTCCCGCTGCGTCAGCGGCACCAGCAGGCGGCCGCGGGGCCGGAGCGATTGAAGCCAGAGCGGATGCGGATGCGAGAAGCCGGCATGGACGATGATGACGTCAGCCGTCTCGCCGATTTCCCGGCAGCCGTCGCCGTTGATGACCTCGACATTCCGGTAGGCGCGAAGATAGGCCGCGGCGCGCGCCGCGAGCCGCTCATCGCACTCGATGGCCTGCACCCTGCCCTTCGGGCCCACGATCTCCGACAGGATCGCGGAGAAATAGCCGAGCCCGCAACCGATCTGGACCACGCGGTCCTTCTGTCCAACGTCGAGCAGATCGATAAAGTGCGCCCACAGGCTCGGCAGTCCGGTGTCGAGCTTGCGGCGCGCATCGATCGCGACCAGCACATTGTCGTAGAGATGAACGGGGTCGGCGTCAGGCGTCAGCCGGTAGTTGCGCGCCGCCTCGCTCTTGATGCGCCAGGGCCCCTTCGCCAGAAACTCTTCACGCGGAATCGTCGCCAGCGCCGAGAGCAGGCGCGGCGAGGATATCCGCTCGCGCTTCGCAATCAGTTCGACATAGCGCGCACGGGCGGCGAGCAGATCGCTCATTTCACCGGATCGGCCTGCGGACGAGCCGGCGTGTCTCCACCGAGCTCGTGCACGAGCTGCATGGCCAGCTTCAGGTCCGGCGTCAAAAACCCCTCGTTGAACCTGCCGACGATCGGCACCAGCAAAAGGCTTGCATGTTCGCGCTTGCCGGCCTCGTGCGACAGCCGCGCGAGGCTCACGGCGGTTCTGAGCTCCCAGGACAGCGCGCCCTGCTTGCGCGCCGTCTCGAGCGACAGGCCAAACAGATCCTCCGCCTCCTGCACCGAGGCCGGATTGCCGTCCGACAGGGTGATCTCGCCCTGCAGGCGATAGACCTCGGCAAGGTAGGAGTGGTCGCCGGTCCGCCGTGCGGTCGCGAGCGCACCGTCCAGCGCGCGCAAGGCGGCGTCGCGCATGCCGACCTTGGCATAGGCCTCCGCGAGCAGGCAGCGGAACCAGCAGCCGGCAAGCCAGGAATCCATCGCCTCGTATTCGTCGAGGCCGAACCGCATCTGGCTGATGCCCTCGTCGGCCTCGCCGAGTTGCGCCAGCGCCCAGCCGCGCAGGATCGCGGCCTGCTGCTTCCAGTGCAGGAAATTGTGCTCGGTGGCGATGATCATGGCGCGGTTGGCGTGATCGCGCGTACCCTCGATGTCGCGCAAATGCTGGCAGAGATAAGCGCCGAACACCAAGGCGAAGGCGAGCGAGAACGGATGGCGGATCTTCTCCGCAAGCAGGATCGCCTGCTCGCTGTGCTGGCGCGCCGCATCGGGCTGGCCGAGGAACCAGAGGAGATAGCCGAGATAGGACAGCGAGACCACGCCGGGATCGGTGCCGTGACGCTCCATCAGGTCGGAGTGCAGATCGGGGCTGTAGAGATCGATGCAGCGGTGCAGATGATGCTGCGCGGCTGCGAAGCGCCCGCGATAGAGCATGGTCATCGCGATCGAGCGGTGCGCCTCGATCAGATAGCCGGTCTGCTGCGCAGCGTCCTCGTTCACCCGCTCGCGCTTGGCGAATTTCAGCAGCTCGACGCTGAGATCGTGCGCACGGGTGAGATCGGCGCGGATGAAATGGCAGACCCAGAGCCCGCGGGTCGCGGCAAAGGTCTTTTCGTCATCGTCCAGCTGCTGGCCGAGTTCGAGGGCGCGGATGTAGTTCTCCTCGACCTCCTGCACGGCATAGCCCTTGGCGGCGATCAGCGCGTTGCCGAGCGCGATCCGCAGCTCGAGCTCCATCTCGTCGGCGCCCTGCATGCGCGCATTGGCCTGCACGACGCTCAAGCCGCGGCGCAGATGGCCGATCGCCTCGAGATTGGCGCCACTCTTCGCCGCCTGCTTGCCGGCCTTGAGCCAGAAGCTCGCCGCGCCCTCGCTCTGGCCGGACTCGGTCAGATGATGGGCGAGCAGCTCCGGCTCGCGCTCGGTCTTCTCCGGATACATCTCGGCAAGCACCTGCACGATGCTCGCATGCAGCTTGCGTCGCTCGCTATGCAACAGGCTGGCATGCGCCGCGTTCTGGATCATCACATGCTTGAAGGAGTAGAGCGCATCCGGCGGATGGCCGCGCCGCGTGATCAGGCCGGCCTCCTCGAGATGCGTCAGCGCCGCCTCGATCTGCTCCGCCGGCGTGTTGGCGACCGCATGCAGCGTCTCGTAGGAGAACTCGCGGCCGATCGTGGCGCCGATCTGCGCGATCCGCTTGAACGGCCCCATCCGGTCGAGACGCGCCATCAGCGAGTCCGTCAGCGTCGCCGGAATCGCGAGCTGCCGCCACGGGCCCGACAGCACGTAGCGGCCATGCCGCTCGGTCAGGAGGTTGGATTCGAGAACCGTCTTGGTCAGCTCCTCCAGGAACAGCGGCACGCCGTCGGTCTTGACGATGATCTCCTCGACGACCTCCTTGGGCAATTCGCGCCCGGCGACGCGCTCGACCAGCGTGGTGCGCAGCGGCCGGCTGAGCCGGTTCAGCACCAGCGTGGTGATGTGCGAATGCGCGTTCCAGCTCGGCTGGAATTCGGAGCGCGCGGTGATGATGGCCAGGATCGGCTGGTTCTGCACCCGGTCGACCAGGAGGTCGACCACCTCGCGCGAGGTCGGATCGATCCAATGCAGATCCTCGAAGGCCATCACCATCGGCATCTCGCGCGCGAGGCCGAGGAAGTGGTTGACCAGCGCTGCGACGGTGGCGTCCTTCTGCTGTTGCGGCGACAAGTCGAGCGGCGGATAGCGCTCGCCGGTCGGGATCGACAGCAGCGCGGCAAACAGCGGCGTGACCTGCTCGATATCGCCGTGGGCGGCGGCAATCGCATTCTCCAGGCTCGCCAGCGACAGCGCGGACACATCCTCGCGATCGAGGCCGAGAGAAAACTTGAGCTGTTCGACGAAGGGATAAAAAGCGGTCGACGTGTAATAGGGCGAGCACTGGAACGAGACCTGTCCGTGGCGGTCGCCTGCGATCCGCTCAAAGATCTCCTGGATGATGCGCGACTTGCCGATGCCGGGCTCGCCGAACTTGACGACGACCTGGCCGTCGCCCTCCTTGACCTGCTGCCAGCGTCCCATCAGCAGCGCGATTTCCTCCTCGCGGTTGACGAGCGGGGTCAGCCGCGTGCCCATGGCGGCCGCGAAGCGGGTCTCCACCCGCGTGGCGCGCACAACGTGCCAAGCCTGGGTCTTGTCCGAGATGCCCTTCAGCGCATGGGCGCCGAGATTGCGGTAATCGAACTTCCCCTTCAGCAACGACTGCGTCGAGGAGGAGATGACCACGCCGTTGGGCGGCGCCAGCGCCTGCAGACGTGCGGCCAGATTGACGGTCTCGCCGACCGCGGAATCACGCTCTTCGGTGCCCTGACCGACGAGATCGCCGACCACGACGAGGCCGGTCGCGATGCCGATACGGACGGCGGGCGCGTGGCTGAGCGCGCCGCGCGGCTCGATCGCGCGCGCCGTCGAGAGCACCCGCACGATCTCGAGCCCGGCACGCACCGAGCGCTCGGCGTCGTCCTCATGCGCAGTCGGGTAGCCGAAATAGACCAGAATGCCGTCGCCGACGAAGCGGGCGGCAAAGCCCTCGTAATGCTTGACCACGCGCACGCAGGTCTCGCGAAAGCTCGCGATCATGTCGCGCACGTCTTCCGGATCGAACTGGGCGGAGAGCGCGGTGGAATCCACCATGTCGCAGAACATGGTGGTGAGCTGACGGCGCTCGGCGCCGACCTCGGCACGGGTCTGCGGGTGCGCCGGCGCGGCCGGCACCTCCGCCGCCTCTGCCTGGAACAGCGACGCGGTCGCCCGCTGCAGCCGCTTGCGATCGCCGAGCGGCAATCCGAGCTCGGCAAGATCAGCCTCGGTCAGGTCGCCCATGACGTCGAGATCGAGGCGGTGCTGCGCGAACAGATCGGTGTAGTGGCCGAGACCGATCCCTTCGAGCCAACGCTTCAATCCGACTTCCGTCTCCGGCTCTTTCTCCAGCATGGTGATCCCGCCCCGACACTCTCCCCGCCGAAGGGCTTAAGGTCCCTCAACCACAGATTTTGGGGCCAAAACTTCACCTCAGACTGGACGCGTTCCCTAACTCTTGGGAAGAATAGCCCAATCAGATCAAAAGGGAATGGCATTGTCGGCGATTGCATCCGGGGCGGGAGGGGGATCGGCCAGCGCGGGCGCCGAAACCGATACGTTTGCCCATATCGGCGGCCTACTCGCCTTCTACGCGCGAACGATACCGGCAGCCCCCGCCCTGCTCGCCCCTGGCCGGCCGCCTCTGACCTACGGAGCGCTCGGCGCCGGGATCGCGCATCTCGTCCAAACGCTGCGCGGGCTCGGCATTGCACCTGGCGACCGGATTGCTGTTGCACTGCCGCGCGGCGCCGACAGCGCCCTCGCTCTGATCGCGGTCGCATCAAGCTGTGCCTGCGTCCCCGTCAACCCGGACCTGACGGCGGATGAACTGCAGCGCTATTTCAGCGAGCTGAAGCTGACGGCACTGGTCACCCGGACCGATATGAACTCACCAAGTCGTGACGTCGCCCGGGCGCTCGATATCGCGGTGATCGACTTCATCCCAGGACCCGAGGCGGATCTCGGCGGCTGCGAGTTCACCGGCCCGACGATCGGTCCGGCGAGCGCAAGCGGCCTCGCGCGTGCCGAGGATGATGCCTTTATCCTGCTGACATCAGGTACGGCGGCGCGGCCGAAAATGGTGCCGCTGACGCATCGCAATGTGTGTCTCTCTGCGCAAAATGCCGGCCGCGTGCTGTCGCTCACATCGCAGGATCGCCTGCTCAATGCCCTGCCGCTGTTTCATGCCCATGGCCTGATCTCTGGCCTCCTGACCGCGCTCGCAGCCGGCTCCAGCGTGATCGCGACCGGCGGCTTCGACGCACCGTCCTTCTTCGGCTGGATGCGGGACCTGCAACCGACCTGGTACACGGCGGTGCCGACCATTCATCGCGCGCTGCTGACGGCCGCGGAAGCCAATCCGGAGCGCGCCCGCGCGTCGTCGCTGCGCGTGATCCGCTCGGCCTCGTCCTCGCTTGCGCCCGCGATCCTCAACGGGCTGGAGACGATGTTCGGCGTGCCCGTGCTGGAAACCTACGGCATGACCGAAGCGGCCTCGCAGATTGCTGCCAATCCGTTCGAGCTGCGCAAGATCGGATCGGTCGGCCGCGCCGCGGGTCCCGAGATCGCGATCATGGACGAGAGGGGCCGCGCGCTTGCAAGCGGCGAGCGTGGCGAGATCATGCTGCGCGGAGCCAACATGAGCCGCGGCTATTATAATGACGAGGCCGCGACGCAGGCCGCGTTTCGCAACGGCTGGTTCCGGACCGGCGATCTCGGCTATCTCGATGCCGACGGCTATCTCTTCATCGTCGGCCGCATCAAGGACGTCATCAACCGCGGTGGCCAGAAGGTCTCGCCGCTGGAGGTGGAAGAGGTGCTGCTGGCCCATCCGGCGGTGCTGGAAGCCGGCGTCTTCGCCGTTCCCCACCCCAAGCTCGGCGAGAACGTCGCCGCCGTCGTGGTGCTGCGCGACAATTCCGAGGCAACCTCCGACCAGCTGCGCCAGTTCGCGCGCAAACGTCTCGCCGCCTACAAGGTGCCAAGCCTGATCCGCAGCGTGACGGCGCTGCCGAAGGGGGCCAGCGGCAAGGTCAAGCGCAATGCGCTGGCCGAGCTGATTTCGCCGTCTCATGATGACGACGAGACGCAGCTGCCGCGCAACGATCTGGAGACCCGGCTCGCGGAGATCTGGGCCAATCTTTTGGAGCTTCCGAGACTAGGCGTCGATCAAGATGTCTTTGCGCTCGGCGCGGACTCGCTCGCGGTCACGCAGATGCGCTCGCGCCTGCGCGAGCGTTTCAACGTCGACTTTTCGTTCGAGGACATTTTTGATTGCGCCACGGTCGGCGCACTTGCCGCGCGGCTCGAGACCACGGCGCATCGCGACACGATGCTGCCGGCATGGCGCCCGGAGATGTCCGAAGGCGACGCGCCGCTGTCGTTCCAGCAGCAGCGGATGTATGTGCTCTCGCGGCTCGATCCGACGCGCTACAATTATAACGTGGTCGAAGTCGCCCTGCTCAAGGGGCAGGTCGATATCGCGGCGCTTCAGGCGAGCCTCGCCGCGATCTGCGCGCGCCACGAGGCGCTGCGCTCGGTCTTCGTCGAACGCGAGGGCGAGCCCGCGCAGCGCGCGCTCGAGGCGGCGCCGCAGTTCGAACGGATCAAGCTGAGACCCTGCCCTCCGCACCGACGGCTTGCGGTCGTCAGGCGCGAGGCGCTCAAGCTGGCGCAATATCCGTTCGATCTCGCCTTCGAGCCGCCGCTGAAGGTCACTCTGCTCTCGTTCGACAAGTCCAGCCATGCGCTGGTGGTCAATATCCATCACCTCGTCACCGATGGCTGGTCACAGCGGCTGTTCTGGGAGGCGCTCGCCGCCGGATATTCCGCCGCGCGCAAGGAGGACACGACGACGCTGCTGCCCTCGCCCGGCTTCCAATATCGCGATTTTGCGCGCTGGCAGCAGAGCTGGGCACAGACACCGGCGGCGAAGGAGCAGCTCGACTACTGGCGGTCGAAGCTCGACGGCGTCACCATGCTGCCGCTGCGGACCGACCGGCCGCGGCCGGACGTCTGGAGCGGTCACGGCGCCCGGCACTATTTCGAATTCTCAAAGACGCTTTCGGCTGACATTCGCGCGCTGAGCCAGGACCAGGGTGTGACGCCGTTCATGACGCTGCTCGCGGTGTTCCAGTGCCTGCTGTTCCGCCATACCGGCCACGAGGATGTCGCGACGGGCTCTCTGATCGCGAACCGCAATCAGATCGAAAGCGAACGGCTGATCGGGTTGTTTGCCAACACGCTGATCCTGCGCAACGATTTCGGCGGCGATCCGACGTTCGGGGAGATGCTGCGGCGGGTGCGCCAGGTCACGCTCGATGCCTATCGCAACCAGGACCTTCCGATCGAGGAGGTCCTGCGCGCGTTGCAGATCGCGCGAAGGAGCGACGGCAATCCGCTGTTCCGGATCATGTTCATCCTCCAGAACGCATCGATCGAGGCGGCAAGCTTTGCCGGCCTGTCGACGCGCCGGTTGGAGGTCGACCCGAAGGTCGCGCGCTTCGACATCACGCTCGAGCTGGTCGAGGCCGAGGGTCGCTTCACCGGCTTCTTCGAGTACGCCACCGATCTGTTCGACGCGCTGACGATCGAGGGCATGGCCGATCAGTTCAAGACGCTGCTCAAGGCCGCCATCGCCAATCCCGAGCAGCGCATCTCGCGCCTGCCGCTGCTCACCGACGCCGACCGCCGGCTGCTGCCGACAAAAGGCCGGCCGGCCAATTTCACCACGCGCGGCAATGTCTGCGAACGCTTCGAGCGGCAGGCGAAGAAGACGCCGAATACCCTGGCGATATCCGACGGACGCCCGTCGCTGAGCTATCGCGAACTGGCGCGCCGCAGCCAGGCGATCGCACGCTGGCTTGCCCGCGAGGGCGTCGGCGCAGAGACAGTCGTCGCGCTGCTGGCCGATCGCGGGCCCGACCTGCTCGCGGCGATGATCGCGGTGCAACGCGTGGGCGCGGCCTTCCTGAACCTCGATCCCGAGCAGCCACCGGCGAGGCTCGCAACGATCCTCGGATCAAGCTGCGCAAGTGTGCTGCTGACGGGGCGCGCGCAGTCCGCCATGGTCGACGCGCTGCTCGAGCCGCTGGTCGCGCGAATCCAGGTCGCCGAGATCGAGGATGCGAGCGCGCTGGAATCGACCAGGCCGGCCCGCGCGGCGCGGCGCGCAGCCACGAGCCTTGCCTACCTCATCTACACGTCCGGCTCATCAGGCGCACCGAAGGGCGTCATGATCGAGCAGCGCGGGCTGTCCAACCATCTGGCGTCGCTGATCGCCGAGCTCGGCCTCACGCGCAAAGACGTGATCGCGCAGACTGCGCCGCAGAGCTTTGTGATCTCGGTCTGGCAGTTCCTCGCCGCTCCCATGGTCGGCGCACGCGTCCACGTCTGCGGCAATTCGGTCGTACAGGATCCGATCCTGCTGGCGCGGGAGATCGAACGCGAGGGTATCACCGTGCTCGAGATCGTTCCCTCGCTGCTCCGCGTGATCCTCGAACGCCTCGACGAGGCGCCGATGGCGCGCGCGTTTGCGAAGCTGCGGCTCCTGATCTCGACCGGCGAGCCGCTGCCGGTCGAACTCTGCCGCGCCTGGTTCGCCCGCTGCCCGAAGGTACCGCTGATCAACGCCTACGGCGCCTCGGAATGTTCCGACGACGTCTCGCTGCACCGGCTGACCAAGGCGCCGGCCACGACGACGACCAATGTCCCGGTCGGCGCACCGCTACCCAACACCCAGCTCCATGTGCTCGACGCCAACCTGGAGCCGCAGCCGATCGGCGTGGTCGGCGAGCTCTGCATCGGCGGCGCCGGCGTCGGCCGCGGCTATGTCAACGATCCCGCGCAAAGTCGGCAGCGCTTCATCCCCGATCCATTCGCACGTCAGCAAGGCGCACGGCTGTACCGCACCGGCGACCTCGCCCGCCGCCGCGCCGACGGGACGGTCGAATGCCTCGGTCGCGCCGACCTTCAGGTCAAGGTCCGGGGCTATCGCATCGAGCTCAAGGAGATCGAGGCTGCGCTTGGCGACCACGCGAGCGTGCGCGCCGGCATCGTCGAACCACGCCGCGACGCCAATGGCGATATCAGGCTGATCGCCCATGTCGTCGCCAGGGCCGACCGCCAGATCAGCGCCAGCGAGCTGCGCGACTTCCTCAAGAGCCGGCTGCCTGTTCATGCGATCCCGTCAGCCTTCCTGTTCCTGGATCAGGTACCGCTCAACGCCCACGGCAAGCTCGATCGCTCCGCCCTGCTGGCGCCGGCGCAACAGGAGAGCGCCGGGACGGAAGCCACCGTGCCGGCCCGCCGCTTCACCGAGAAGGTGCTGTCCGACATCTGGATCGATCTGCTGAAGGTCGGGAGCATCAGTGTTACCGACAATTTCTTCGACCTCGGCGGCCATTCCCTGCTCGCCGGCCAGGCGATGGCGCGCGTGGCCCGCGCGCTCGGGGTCTCGCTGCCGATCAAGACCATCTTCGAGGCGCCGACGATCGAAGAGCTCGCCCGGCGGGTCGATGAGGCCGTCGCCACGAAACCGCAAAAGCCCGCGGCCGGCGTGCCACGCCTGGCCGATCGCGGACCGCCCACGCTGTCGATCGCGCAGGACCAGATGATGCGGATCGAGCAGAGCCTGCCCGATCTGCCGCTGTTCAACCTGCCCTTCGCTTTCCACCTCGAGGGCCCGATCGATCCGCGCATACTGGCGCAGGCCGTCGACGACATCGTGCGCCGCCACGAATCGCTGCGCACGGCGTTCGGCTGGACCGGCGAGGAGCCGGTCAGCCGCATCGTCGCGCCGGCCACGCTCGGTCCGGTCCTGACCGTCGAGACCATCGGCGACGGGCGTCCTCACAATAACAAGCGCCGCAAGGCGCTTGAGCAGAAGAAGATCGAGCTTCTGATCGCACAGGAAACCTATGCCCAGGTCGACGCCGCCCGGGCGCCGCTGCTACGGGCGCGGCTGCTGCGGCTGCACGCCGAGGATCACATCCTGCTGCTGACGCTGCATCACGCCATCGCCGATGGCTGGTCGATCGGCGTGCTGT
This sequence comes from Bradyrhizobium sp. CCGUVB14, assembly GCF_024199935.1. Classification (NCBI taxonomy): domain Bacteria; kingdom Pseudomonadati; phylum Pseudomonadota; class Alphaproteobacteria; order Hyphomicrobiales; family Nitrobacteraceae; genus Bradyrhizobium; species Bradyrhizobium sp. CCGUVB14. The sequence goes on along the minus strand of NZ_JANADS010000001.1, from coordinate 2,441,200 downwards.
TCGAGGAATTGTCCAACCGCTACGCCGCGCTCGCAGGCCATCCGTCGCCGCCCCTGCCGAAGATGCCGCTGGCGTTCTCCGACGTCGCACGCTGGCAGCGCTGGTGGTGCGGCACGGAAGCGGCCCGCCGACAGGCCGCCGACTGGACCGAGACTTTGCGCGGATCGGCCCCCCTGTTTGACGGCGAAGCGCGGCCGGGCGCGTCGACGGGCCATCATCCGCTCAGTCTGGAGCCCGACCTGGTCGCCCGGCTCACGGCCTATGCGCGACAGCACAACGCCACGCTGTTCATGTGCCTGCTGACCGGCCTCAAGGCCCTGCTGCTGGCGCGAACCGGACGGACGGACATTGCGGTCGCCACCGCCATGGCCAATCGCGCCCAGCCGGACACCGAGGGGATCGTGGGTCCGTTCGAAAACACGGTGATCGTCCGCAGCCGAATCACGCCGGATCTGTCGTTCACGCAGGCCTTGGGCCGGGTGCGCCACGGCGTGCTGGAGGCGCATGCCCGGCAGGAGCTGCCGTTCAACATTCTGGCCGACCACCTGGAGCAGGAGGGCGTCGATCCGGCATCGCTGCTCCAGGTCTATTTCACTCTGCAAAATCCGCTGCGCCAGCCGCTCGACCTGCCCAATGTCGCGGTGCGATCGATCGGAAACGTCGCGCGCGAGGGGCAGCCCGTGCTCCCGGTCGACCAGACCTGGCTATCGCTGATGCTCAAGGAGCGCCCGACCGGAATCACAGGTTCGTGCAATTATAAGGACGACTTGCTCGACGGCGCGATGGTCGGCGCGTGGATGGAGGATCTCGTCGCGCTGCTGGCGGCGGCCGTGGTCCAGCCCAATACGCCGCTCGACCGATTGCTCCATCGCCGGGCGGCGTGACCGGCTGTTGGCCCACGCCGAACGCGGGTTCACTCGCCAAAGCTGTGAATGATCAAGTTGCATCTTGATTCTTTGGCGCTTGCCGCGCAAGATTATTCTCGCGTTTTGATTTGGACAATTATTTTCAACCGGGGGAGTGCCATTATGGGTTTCATCAAATTTACCAAGGGTACCTCACTGAGCGACAAGGACCGCAAGGCCCTGCAAAAGCTTCTGACCGCTGAGAGGAAGAAGCTCCAGTCCGCGCTGAAGGACGTCGATGCCAGCCTTGCGACGCTGGGCGGGGCGAAGAAGTCCAAGAAGAAAAAGTAAGACTCGTCGGCCGGGACGCCGCACGAATCTTCAATTTCATTTCCAATTTTTGGCCGCTCGCCTGTCGAGTTGGGGTCTCGCACAAGCTTGCGCCTGTAAACCGGCCAGCAATCGACAAGAATTTGCCTGGGTGGACCGCTACAAGCGGTCTGCGCAGTTGCTTCCTGCTCGGTCGATTCTTCGGTCAGGGCCGGATTTGGCCTCCGCCTGACACTATGGGCCCAATTGATGGCAGACGACGAAATCGAACTGTTTGTCGGACTGATCGAGAGCATCGACACGCCGGGCGCGGTCGCAGCGTGCCGGCGGCTGCTCTCGGTCGACGAACGGATCCGCGCCGACCGCTTCATGTTCGAGCGGCATCAGCGGCAATACATCTTCGCGCACGCGATGTTGCGCATGGCGCTCTCGCACGCGGCCCCCGAGGTCGAACCAACCGACTGGTCGTTTTCGACCGGCCGTTACGGGCGGCCCTTTGTCGCGGCGCCTGCGACTTCGACGGCCCTGCATTTCAGCCTGTCCCATGCCGACGGCTGCGTGGCTTGCGTCGTGTCGAAGCACGAGACCGTCGGCGTCGACGTCGAGACGGTGTCGCGGCGCGTCGCGCCGCTCTCCACCGCGCTTCGCTTCTTTGCGCCGGAAGAGGTCGAGACGCTGCGCGCCCTGCCGGAGCCGGCCGCGATCGAGCGCTTCTTCGACTATTGGACGCTGAAGGAAGCTTATCTGAAAGCCAGGGGTTTTGGACTCAATTTGCCGCTCGACGCCTTCGCGATGCAGGTGTCGCGGGAGGCGATCGAGATCAGCTTCAAGCCCGATATCTCCGACGATCCCGCAGGCTGGCGCTTCTCTCTGTGCTCGCCCTCGCCCTCGCATCGCCTGGCGATTGCCGACGGATCGCGCGCGGCCGGCGGCCTTCGCATCACCCGCAACGCCTGGCCGCTCCAGGAAGCGGCGGAATAATGCCGGCGCGGCTGCGCGTCTTTCCCGCGATTTCGCGCAACCGCGATCCCCAAAAATATGTCGGCGAGTTGATGCGGGTGGCCGAGTTCGCCGACCGGAACGGCTTCGAAGGCATCCTGCTGTTCGAGGGCAATGACGTCTTCGTCGAGCCCTGGGCCATGGCCCAGCACATCCTGGCGGCGACCACGCGATCTTCGCCGCTGATCGCGGTCAATCCGGTCTACATGCACCCGTTCACGGCGGCGAAGTTCGTGTCGTCCTTTGCGCAGCTCTACGGCCGCAAGATCTATCTCAACATGATCACGGGCACCGCGATCAGCGATTTGCAGGGGCTGGGCGACGAGCAGTCGCATGCCGACCGCTACGTCCGGCTGGGCGAGTTCGTCGCGCTGATGCGCCAGTTGCTCGTGAGCCCGCGCCCGGTCAATGTCGATGCCCGGTTCTATCGTGCCAGCAATCTGCAATTGCGCCCGCGCCTGCCTGCTGGGCTGATGCCGGAATTCTTGATCGCGGGGCAATCGGATGCGGCACAGCGCGTTGCAGCCGAGACCGGCTGCATCAAGATGCAGATGCTGCCGCCCGACCTCGATCACGGTCTCAACGCCCCCGGCATGAATTTCGGCATCTTCGCGCGCGAGAGCAGAGAGGAAGCGCGGCAGGCGGCGAAGGCCCGCTTCCGCGACACTCCTGATGACCGCGAGCTGCTGGCGCTCACGGTGGAGAACTCCGATTCCGTCTGGAAGCGGCGCTTGTATGAGGGCCAGAGCGGCGAGCTCCAGGACAATGGCTATTGGCTGCTGCCCTACCTCACCTTCCAGGCCGACTGCCCCTATCTCGTCGGCAGCTATGCCGAGATCGGCGCGAAGCTGACAGAATTTGCCGCAAAGGGCCTGACCACGATCATGCTCGACATGGTCGCGGACGAGACCGAGATGCAGCACGTCTGCAAGGCGCTCAGCGCAAGTGGATTGTTCTAGCTCGGCACGCCGAGCGGGCTCAGTCGCGCCAGCGGCTCGCGGCCTTCCGGCCGCCGCAGTAGCTGCATGACATGACGCTTCAGCCGAACGAACTCGGGTTCGGTGACGAGATCCTGGCTTCGCGGCCGCGCAAACGGCAGCACGATATCCTCGATCACGCGGCCAGGCCTTGCACTCATCACGACGATGCGATCGGCAAGGAATAGCGCCTCGTCGATGTCGTGGGTGACGAACACCGTGGTCGTCGGGATCTTGCCCCAGATTTCGAGCAGGACCTCCTGCATCATGCCGCGCGTCTGCGCATCGAGCGCGCTGAAGGGCTCGTCCATCAGCAGCACCCGCGGCTGGTTGATAAGAACCCGCGCGATCTCGACGCGCTGCTGCATGCCCCCCGACAGCTGCGCCGGATAAAACGCCTCGAAGCCGGACAGGCCGACAAGATCCAGGATCGCATCTGCCGCTCGGTCGCGCTCGGCGCGGGCGACGCCGCGCATCTTCGGGCCGAAGGCCACGTTGTCCCGCACCCGCTTCCACGGAAACAATGTGTGCTGCTGAAACACCATACCGCGGTCCGGGCTCGGTCCTACCACTGTCTGTCCATCGACCGTGAGCCGGCCCGCCGTGATCGGCAGATGTCCGGCCAGCGCGCCCAGCAGCGTGGACTTGCCGCAGCCGGACGGGCCGAGAATGCAGACGAGTTCACCCGGCGAGATCGAGACATTGAGCCCACTCACCGCCTCGAACGCATCGCTCCCCACTCCGAGCGAAATCGAGACATCGACGAAGTCGATACGGCCGACGTTTTGCGTGCCGATATCCGCGACCCGAATGTTCATCGCGCCACCTTCGGACTGCGCCAGGGCATCGCGAGCCGTCCGGCCGTCGTCAACAGCCAGCTGGAGCCCATCCCGAGCAAGCCGATGATCAGCATGCCCACGATGATGTCGGCATAATTCTGGAGCGTGTAGGCCTCCCAGGTGTAGTAGCCGATGCCGAATTGGCCCGAGATCATCTCGGCGGTGACAAGGCAGAACCACGAGGTGCCCATGCCGATCGCAAGCCCGGTGACGATGCTGGGCGCCGCGTCCGGCAGCACCACCTCCTTCAGGATCGCCAACTCTCCCGCGCCCAGGCTGCGCGCGGAGGCGACCAGCCGACGGTCGACATTCGCAACACCGTGGACAGTGTTGAGCACGATCGGAAACAGGGCGCCGATAAAGGTGATGTAGATCATCGAGAGTTCGGACGACGGAAAGATCAGGATCGACAGCGGTATCCACGCCACCGCCGGAATCGGCCGCAGCAATTCCAGCGGCGGCAGCAGGAGGTCACTCGCGGCGCGCGACCGGCCGATCGCAAAGCCAAGGATCACGCCAATCACCACCGCCGCCCCGTAGCCCGCGAACACACGCCAGAGGCTGCTGGTGATGTGCGCCGCCAGCTTCGGCGAACGAAACAGCGCGACGGCGGATTCGACCACCTCGACCGGCGGCGGCACGTTGCGGAAGGTGACGATCCCCAGATTGAGATGCGTGACCGATGCGACCTGCCACAGCGCGATGCAGGCCAGGATGGAAAGGCCGCGGACCACCCATCGGATGCCCGCAGACCGCGTCCGCGAAGCGATCGCCATGGTCTTACCGGCTCGCACCGAAGGATTCGCGCGCAGCGGCGAAATCGAGCACTGTCCCGCCATGCTGCTTCGACCAGCGGTCGGCCCCGTCCTTGAGCAGGAACGCACTCAGCTCACCGCTTTGGGATCGTACGAACCACGCCTGGTTTGCGAACAGCTTGATGCCGCTTTCGCGATCCTGGGCATAGACGACGCGGATGGCCTTGCCGTCCTTCTCGAGTCCGGCGAGCGCCTTCAGCGCGTTCTCGGGCGAGGCGTAGTGGCGCACGTGCGGCTCATCCTTGACCCAGATCTGTGCGACACGGCTGAAGTCGCTGATCTCGGTGCCCGTCGCCGCATCCCTGGCGCGAAGCGGAAGCTGAGCATAATCTTTCAGCCCGGCGTCATAATCGCGGCCGGCCTGCGCGGCCGCAACGCGAATATACTTGTCGGTGATGAATTGGTTGATATCGAGATCGCTGTCCGCGCGCTTGAGCAGCTTCAACGTCTTGATCGAGGTCGCAACGGCCTGGCGGTATTCCGGCTTCCAGGTGATGTCGCGGGTCTGAAGCCCGAGCGGTCCGTGAAAGAGATAGTCGACCTCCGCCTCGATGCCGGTCACCTTGGCGATCAACTCGCTGTATTTCTCCGGCTCCTCCGCGATCAGGCGATCCGCCTCGATTGCCGCGCGCAAATAGGCGACGACGATCTCCGGATATTTCTCGGCATAATCGGCGTCGACCAGTGAACCATGGAACGTCGGGGCGTTGGCCTGCGCGCCGTCAAAGATCTTGCGCGCGAAGCCACGCCAGGGAAACAGCTCGGCGAACGGAACGAAGTCGGCATGCGCCTCAATCTTGTTGGCCTGCAAGGCCGGGCCGGCAACTTCCGGCGCCTGCGTGATGATGTTGACGTCGGTCTCGGGATTCCAGCCCTTGGCCTCGATGGCACGGAGCAGCATGCCGTGCGAGGTCGAGGCAAAGGGAACGGAGATGGTCTTGCCCTTGAGCTCGTCGAGCGACTGCACCGGCGAGCTCGACGGCACCACGATGCCATTGCCGCTGCCCTTGGTGCTGCCGGACAGCACGCTGATGAAGAGGCTGCGACGCCCTGCCTTCTGGAAAGCGACGCCATTCAGCGAGCCCGGAAAATCCGCCATCGCGCCGAAGTCGAGCTTGCCGGCGACCATCTCGTTGGTGAGCGGCGCGCCGCTGGTAAAGTTCTTCCACTGGATGTCGTAAGTGACATCCTTGTACTTGCCGTCATGGGGCAGGAATTTTTCCAGCAGCTTGAGCTCGCGGATGAGCAGCCCGCCGGTCGCGCAATTGATGGTCGTATCCTGCGTCCCGACCGCAACCCGGATCGTCTCCGCCCGCGACGGTCCGAACATCGCGACGGTCATGACCATGACGGCCACACTGAGTCTCAAAGAGCTGAAATCGATCATCGAACTGTCCTCGGCAGGCCGGTCGCGTACCGGCAGCAACGCTGGCCGGCACTATCGAAGGCGCAACACGACCCTTGAAGCAATTACTTGCATCGCCACCGAGGGGCGCGCCCGCGTCATGATTCCGTCGCGCGACGACGCAAAGAATTTTCTCAGGACGATGCGATCGGCAGAGAAATCGTTTCGCCTCCGCTCGGCGCACATATCAAGCTTTGCTAAGTGATCTGGAACGATCGTAAAGAGATGGACATCGTACCATTGCCGCTCTTACCTAGTCGCAAGACTTCGTCGAGCTCAGGATTGCGATGACCATTCTCAAGGAAGCTGCCGCAACCGCGCCTGCCGCTTTCGCCGAGCGGCCACATGCAGGTGCGCGGTTCGACTGGCCTGGCCGCGAGAAGCCGCGGCGGTCCCGCACCTGGCGCACGAAGAGCACGAGCTCGGCGCTGTTCATGAGCGAGACGATCGACGGCTTGAATGCCGGCGCGCATTTCCTTGATCGCCTGTCGGCATCGGAACAGGCGCGCGTGCACGCCGCCGGCCGCACGATCACGGTGCCACAGGGCGAGATGGTGTTCAGCCAGGGTGATGGCCATGACGGCATCTTCATCATCCGCCGCGGCCAGGTGCGGGTCTACTATACGGCACCGTCGGGTCGTGAGATCACCCTCGCTTATTGGACGCCGGGACATTTCATCGGCGGCCCGGAGATCTCCGGCGGAGGCGTCCACATGTGGTCCGGCATCGCCATCGACGCCTGCGAGATCACAACGCTCTCCGGCCCGGCGCTCGAGAAGCTCCTGACCGGCATGCCGCAATTCGCGCTGGCGCTGATCGACGGCCTCATCGCCAAGGGCAAATGCTATTCCTCAATGGCGCAAATCCTCGGCACGCGATCGGTGATCGAGCGGCTGGCGCAGTTCCTGCTCACTTTGTCGGAGCTGCACGGCATTGCCGACGCCGACACCATCGTCATCAACCGCAAGATCACCCATGACCAGATTGCGGCCATGGTCGGCTCGACCCGGCAATGGGTTACGATGATGCTCAAGCGCTTCCAGAACCGCCGCATCATCGCCATCGAGGGCAGCACCATCCGGATCATGCGGATGGATTTGCTGGAGCAGATCCTGTTCAAGGACTAGGTGCGTCTTCTCTCTCTCCCCGTTCTTACGGGGAGAGAGAGAAGACGCTTCACCGCGCCTCTTCGAATCCCGCCAGCACCGAAGTCAGGTTGGCTCCGAGGATATCCGAGAGATAGCCGCCTTCCTGCACGAACACGGTCGGCAGGCCCAGCTTCGCGATGGCCTGGCCGATGCGGCGGAAGCCGGGCGTGGTGACGGCGAGGCCCTTCAGCGGATCGTCCTCGGAGGCATCGAGGCCGAGCGCGATGACGAGGGCGCCGGGCGCAAAGGATTCGATCGCCCTGCGCGCGAGATCCATCGCCTGGATGTAGCCGTCGTCGCCTGTGCCGATCGCCAGCGGAATGTTGAGATTGGTGCCGAGACCGGGACCCTCGCCGCGCTCATGCGCATAGCCCCACACGAAGGGATAGTACGCGGTCGGATCGGCGTGGATCGAGATCGTGTAGACGTCCGGCCGGGCGTAGAAGATGCCTTGCGTGCCGTTGCCGTGATGGACGTCCACGTCGAGGATGACGACGCGCTCGTGCTTGAGCCGCAGATGTGCCGCGGCAATCGCGCTGTTGTTGAGGAAGCAGAAGCCGCCGGCCATGTCGCGATAGGCGTGATGGCCGGGCGGACGGCACAGCGCGTAGGTCGCATCCTCGCCGTCCATCACCATTTGCGCGGCGGTGACCGCGACGTCCGTCGCGGCGCAGGCCGCGGCCCAGGTGCCCGGGCCGATCGGCGCGGCGGTATCGGCGGTGTGCCAGCCCAGCTTGCCGACGATGTGGGTCGGATAGGTCGCGGCATGGCGCACGGGGTGGATGTTGCCGATCATCTCCGGGCCGGAATCGCCGAGCGCCGTCCAGGCATCCCAGGCCTCACTCAGGAACGACAGATATTCCGGGCTGTGAATGCGCGCGCGCGGACCCTGGCCGAATGTCGTCGGCTCGACCAGTTGATGCTTGCCGTCCTTCAGGCCCTTGAGCAGGCGGTCAGCGCGCTCGGGCTGCTCGGTGGTGCGCTTGACGACGCCGCGGACCAGGAAGAATTGCGGATCGTGGCTGCGGTGCAGTTCGGTATGGACGGCTTTCACTCAACACTCCGTGGTCGCGTCTTCGACAATGCCACAGATGTCTTGATGCCTGCGGCGATCGGATGCAAGCAAGAAGAATGCCGACCTCTCTGCGCCGGAAGCAGACCGCCCGTGAAGCGCTCAGCAGCGTCCGCGCTGAAGGCAGTGCTCGCGACCCTCATGGTCGGTGCGGAAGGATTCGATAAAGCCGCCCTGGCGCTGGGTGACGAAGATTGTCTTGCCGTCGCTACCGCCGAAGGCGAGATTGGTCGGCTCTTTGCCCTTCAGCGCGATCTCGCGCTCGACCGCGCCATTGGGCTTCATCAGCGCGATCGTCCCCTTGAGAATGCGCGCGACGTAGAGGCGGCCGGCGACATCGGTGCGCAGGCCGTCGATGGTGTCGGGCTGGAATGCTTTGACGGGCTTTGCGTCGGCGAGTTCATTGCCGCGGATCGCGTAGGACCAGATCTGGCCATTGTTGGATTCGCCGACATAGAGCGTGCTGCCGTCGGGGCTGAGATCGATGCCGTTGGTGGTGCCCATCGCGCGCGGAGCCGACATGACCTGTCCCTGCACCGTGCCATCGGCGGCTTTCGCAATGCGCCAGACGTGGCCTTCCCGGCCCTTCCAGTTCGGATCGCTCGCATAGATCGTGCCGTCGCGGGCGATGGTGATGTCGTTGGGCTGGTTCATCTCGTCGGAGTGAAACCAGACGACGGGCTCGGAGCTACCCTTGGAGATCGCAAAGATGTTGTGCTTCTTGTAGTCGGCGATGAACATCGTGCCGTTGCGATCGAAGCGGATGGCGTTGCCGACGCTGCCCTCGGGAAGCGTCGTGAAGGCCTCCGAAGCCGTACCACCTGCGGGCAATCGGCCGATGGTGCCGGGCTTGCCGAAATTGACGACGAAGAGGTTGCCATCGAGATCGGCGGCAGGCCCTTCGATGCCGAACGTGTATTCGCTGGCCGGCGTCACCTGCACGCTTTCGAACAGCTTCGTCTCGGCTGCGACGAGCGGCGTGGCGACGACGAGCAGGATGCTACTGCACAGGCACCAGAAATTCCTGCCGGATGTAATAGCCATCGTCGTCGCTGCACTCGCCATTCAAGTAGGGATCGGCCGGCCGGAAGAATCGGCTGAAGCCCGGTTTGTCTACAGCGTTCCTTTGTGTCACGACAACGACCTTGGCGGCCGGTATTTCGCCGCATTCCTTGTTCGTCTTGCTAAAGAATTTGCGCTGCGGCAAGCCCAACTTGACGAGCATCCGCGTTCCCGGAACCATTTTCGCGACGAGCAGATCCGCGGTCGTGAGCAGAGCCGCATAACCCGGCTCGGTCTTCGGCAGGTTCTCACCGCCCGGCGGCATCAGCTTCTCCGCGCCAATGCCGCGCAGCCGCGTCCGCAGCTTGCCGGACTGCGGATCGTCCGGATAGATCCAGCCATCCTGCGACAGCATGAAACGGAGCACGGTCGCATCCTTGTCGGCATCCGACTGCCCCGCCTTCAGACCGAAATCCGAGTGGCAGCCGACGCAGTGCTTTTCGACGAGGTTCTTGCGCAGCGTGGTGAGCCGGATCTTGTTTTGCGCATCCTTGGCGACGAAGCCGGCGAGCTGGTCGATCAGAGCCTGGCTGCGCGTGTCGCAGGGCAGCGGCGGCGGTGGATCGCCCGCAGCGCGGTCGATGCGGATGATCGTCTGATTCTTGTCCTCGACCAGCCAGATCGCACCATCCTCCGCGACCGTCATGCCGACCGGCGCGCCTTGCGGGCGCGCACCATTGACGCGATGCCAGCCGGCGATCAACTCCTCGAACGGCGCCGCAGCGACATCTCCCGCGTCGGTCTGAAAGTTATGGGTCGGATCGGCGGCACAGCTGACATGGTAGCGCACCGGTGCCGGCACGGGCTTCGGGAAGCCGTGGTCGTCGACATCGTAGATGACGACGCGGCTACCGGTCGGGCGATAACCGTGCAGGCCGACCAGCAGCTTGCCTTCCAGCTCCGGAAATTTGGCGCCGTGATAATACAGCATCGCGAGCGGCGCGCCGTGTGGGGGCATGAGCGAGAATGGCTGCTTGTAAAGCGCGTTTGCCGTGCAAAGGGATTTATAGACGCCGGATTGCAGCACAAGCTTGAACTCGGGACTCGGCGTCGAGAGATCAAAACAATAGGGCCAGCCATAATGCCTACCCTGCTCGATCGCGTTGATCTCCTCGTTCGGCTTGAAGATATCGGGCAGATCGCGGCCGTTCTCGCCTTGCAGGAACGCGTAACCGGCATCGGGAAAGTTCGGGTGCAGCGCCAGCGCCATCGAGTTGCGCAGGCCCCGCGCGTAGATCGTGTGCGGCGGGTCGGTATCGCCAGGTTTCAACGCCGGGAAGACACCGCCTGACGGCGGCGTGAACAGCCAGATCGCGGCCATGGCGGAAGCACCTTCTGCTGCCGCGCAAGGCCTCGTGATCGGCGCCGGCGTGATGCAATCGTCGCTATGGGCGCCGACATTGACGAACAGCCGCCCGTTGCGATCGAACACGAACTGCTTGAGCGGATGCGCGGACTCGTCGAGCCTCGTCCCATCCGGCAGCGTGATGCGGCGGCCCGGCATGTGACGGATGACGGTCTCGACCGTGCTGCGCGGGTTATCCGCGAGCGGATCGAAGCGGAAGATGGTCTCGGCGGTCGAGGCATAGAGCTTCTTGTCCGGACCGATCACCAGGCCGAACGGATATTCGACCCCGGTCAGGAGCTCCTTGAACCGCTGGCCGCCTGCGGCGTGGGGATCGAGCAGGAGCAGCCGGCCATCGGCATGGCCCCAGCCGCCCATGTCGGCGACCACGAACAGGTCACGACCTGGCAGCTGGATGATCGACCGCGGAAATTTCAGATGATCCTCTTCGCTGGCGACGAGGCCGGCGCAAAAGCCGGCCTGCATGTCGATCTGGACCCTGGGAAAGGCGAGATCGCCGCTGCCGCAGGTCTCCGGTCCCACCGCGTAGCCGCTTTTCCTCACGGAATCGGACGCAGCCAGCGAGGCAAAGCCGAGCAGGACCGCCGCGAAGGCGAAGACACCCACGCACAAGCTTCGGCGTCCAACCTGAAATGTGAGATGATTCACAGCCGCCTCCCGGATTTCGGTCGAAGGTTGTTCCATGCCCACCAGGCGCCGTCCAGTTGAACATCACCCGCCTGTGATCAAACCCGCAGGGCTCTTCGTGCCGACCAATCTCCGTAGATTCCCTTACCGGGCTCGCCCCGAATATTTCGCGAACACGTCGGGTGGTATCCATTTGCCGTCCCGTCCGCTCCCTACAGGAGGCGCATATGGTCCAGGTCTATTTTCACTGCTCGAACACCGACGGCACGCTGATCGATCGCAATGGTGCCGCGGTCTCCAGCCTGACCGAAGCGCGCGACCGCGCCGCCCAGATCATGCATTCAATGATTCAGACGCCCGGCGCTGAAGACTGGCGCGACTGGGTGATCCATGTCAGCGGCTCCGACGGCGAGGATCTTTTCGATCTCCCCTTCACCGCCATGCTCGGCAAGCCGCATTGAGGTGATGTCATGCTGTTCGCTTCCTTGACCCTGTTCCGCCAGCCCTTCGCCTTCGTCGCCACCAAATGGCAGAAGCTGGTGCGCATCGCCGGCAACCCCTATCGCCCCGAGCTGCACTACATGCGCGGACCCGGACCGAAATGGCACGCCAAGTATCAGGCCAGCCGGTTACACCGCGGGCTCTGAGCGTCGCCTCCCACTCATCTCTTCGCCGTCATGGCCGGGCTTGTCCCGGCCATCCACGTTTTAGGACGGACGGCAAGACGTGGATGCCCGGGTCAAGCCCGGGCATGACGAGCTTGGAGAGGCCGCATCGCCTCACCTCCCCGTAAACTTCGCCTTGCGCTTCTCGACGAAGGCCTTGCGGCCTTCGACGGCGTCAGCGCTTGTGCGGATCGCGGCTTGAAGCTCGATCTCGCGGCGGAACTGCGCCTCGTAGCTGCTGTGCTCGCTCTCCTCGACCAGGGCGCGGGTCGCGACCAGCGCGCGGGTCGGGCCATCGGCGAGACGGCGCGCCAGCGTCAACGCCTCCTCCATCAGCTTCGCGTCGTCGACGACCTGCCGTACAAGACCGATCTCCTGGGCACGCTCGGCCGTGAGGGGCTCGTTTAGGAGCATCAGCTCGAGCGCGCGCTGGCGGCCGATCAGCCTTGGCAGCAGCCAGGTCGAGCCGAGATCGGGCACCAGCGCGATACGGCTGAAGACTTGAATAAAACTGGCTGAGCGCGCCGCAACAATCATGTCGCCGGCCATCGCCAGACTGAAGCCGCCGCCGGCCGCGACACCGTTGACGGCAACGACGACGGGCACGCGGCATTCGCGCAGCGCCTTGAAGGCCGGCCAGTAGAAGCGCATCACGCCGGCTGCGAGGTCGTCGCCCAGCGCTCCGGCTGCCTTCAAATTCTGTCCTGAGCAAAAACCACGCCCAGAGCCGGTGAGGACCAGCGCACGGACCTCCTCATCCCCACTCATCTCGGCGACGGCGGCGGCAAGCGCGCCGAGCAGGTCCGGCGTCATCGCGTTCAGGCTTGCCGGCTCGTCGAGCGTCAAGATCCCGACGGCGCCATCCCGCGCCTGTTTCACACCTGCCATGTCGCATCTCCCTTTCGATGTTCTCGTTGCCGGCAATGTGCCATTCTTCGCGCGCTCCGCCAATTGCGGAGCTTCGACGTCGGCGCAGCGAAGCCAAGATACTGAATCCAAAAGACACTGAATCCAGCAGACAACCGAAGACAGAGTTCACCGACATCATGCCTCATCAGTTCAGCCTCAACCAAACCGTCCGCAAGCCCGCCGTCACCTCCAAGGGCGGCATCGTCGCCTCGCAATCGCGGCGCGCGGCCGAGGTGGGCGCGCAGGTGCTGGCTGCGGGCGGCGATTGCGTCGACGCGATCGTGGCGACCACCTTTGCGCTGAACGTTCTGGAGCCCTGGAACAGCGGCATCGGTGGCGGTGGCGCGATGGTGCTCTACCGCGCCAAGGAAAATCGCACTGAGGTGATCGACTACGGCATGTGTGCGCCGCAGAGCCTGCGTACCACCGACTATCCACTCAGCGGGGAAGGCGCTGCCTCCGATCTGTTTCCCTGGCCGCGGGTGAAAGACGACCGCAACATCCACGGTCCCGGTTCGATCGCCGTGCCCGGCGTCGTCGCCGGTATGGAGGAGGCTCATCGGCGCTACGCCAAGATGCCGTGGAAGGATCTTGTCACGCCCGCTGCCGCGCTTGCCGGCGAAGGCCTGCTGGTCGATTGGTGGACCGCGCTGACGATCACCGCGTCGGCTGCCGATCTCCGGCGCTATCCGGCGAGTGCAGCAGCATTCCTGAAGGACGGCCTGCCCCCGAGCCCACCATGGGGCATCAAGTCCCAGATCCGGCTTCCGCAGGACACGCTCAAGGCGACGCTGTCGCATCTCGCCGACGCCGGACCCCGCGATTTCTACCAGGGCGATCTCGCCAAGAGCATCGCATCCGATATCAGGGCGGACGGCGGTTCGCTGTCGGTGGAGGATCTCGCCGCGTTCCGCGCGCACCTGCGCGAGCCGTTGGCAATCCCCTATCGCGACGGCAAGGTGTATGCGACGCCAGAGCTCACGGCCGGCCCGACGATGGCCCATGCGTTGCGATTGTTGCAGCAAGGCCTGAAGCCGGCGAACGCGCCAGATTCAGCCGCCTATGCCGAATATGCGCTCGCTCTTCAGGCGGCGTTCCGCGAACGGCTCAAGGACATGGGCGATGCCGCCGGCAAGCGCTCGCTCGGCGCCGAATACCTCGCGCCCGCCTGCACCACGCATTTCTCCGTGGTCGACCGCCACGGCAATATCGCGGCAGTGACGCAGACGCTGCTCTCGTCCTTTGGCTCGAAATACGTGACGCCGCACACCGGCATCGCCATGAACAACGGCATCATGTGGTTCGATCCGACCCCCGGCACGACGAACTCGCTCGCACCCGGCAAACGCTGTCTCTGTAACTACACGCCCGTCATTGCCGAAACCAGGGACGGCAAGCGCCTCGCAGTCGGCGCCTCCGGCGGCCGCCGCATCCTGCCGTCGGTGATGCAACTCGTCTCCTTTGCGATGGACTTTGGCATGGATCTCGATGCCGCCATTCACCAGCCACGCATCGACGCCAGCGAAGGCGCGATCGTGATCGGCGACGCTCGGCTGCCTGCGGACGTACGCCAGACGCTGGCCGCGCGCTTCAACTACGAGGAAACGCAGGTGCAGGCTCTGCCGCAGAAGTTCGCCTGCCCAAGCGTGGTGATGCGCGCCGGCGATGTCAATTCCGGCGCGGTCGACATCTTCCAGCCCTGGGCCGACGCGGTGGCGGAGGACTGAGCCGCCATCAGCCAGCGATGCGAGCTGGCGACAGCGACGCAACGACAGACGCGCGACGGCGCTAGCATGCGTTGAGTTAACGCATACCCGTGCATCTCCGCGAGCGTCACGACTCCTCCACATTCTCCGGGAACTTAGCCGCGCGCGGTCAGTTTGTTGAACGGACAAGTGCGCTCATCCCGATGGAGGACCTTTATGAAGAAACTTGCGCTGGCGGCATCGCTGATCGTCGCAGCCGGCCTCACACTCACCAGTCCCGCACTGGCCCGGGGCGGACACGGACACGGTGGTCATGGTCACGGAATGGGCCATCATCATCACGGCACGCCGCCCGGATGGTCGCATGGCCGCAAGGTCGGCTGGCGCGGTCACGGGTGCCCGCCCGGCCTGTGGAAGCAGGGTCGCTGCTGACATTCAATCTGTAGATCATGCAAGGCGTCGCTCTCTCGTCGAGCGGCGCCTTCTTCATATGCCGAGCCGGTCGCGCACGCGGCCGGTGATCACCGCGGTGGTCACGCCGACCGGCCAGAACGCATGCATCGCGATCGGCTTGATGCCGGTGACCGGCATGTCGATCTCGGCCTTGGCACCACCGATCAGACGGCGCGCGAGCTGCGCACCCATCGCGGTCGAGAGCGCCACGCCGCGACCGTTGCAACCGAGCGAGATCAGGATGTCCTCCGCGGGCTCATGCACATGCGGATAGTGGTCCTTGGTGATCGCGAGCCGGCTGTTCCAGCCATGGGTCCAGGCCACGCCCTTGAGCTGCGGCCACAACCGCTCAGCGTAGCGGATGAGATAGGCGACGTCGTTCGGCGAGTTGATCCAGCGCATCGGCCCGCGGCCGCCCATCAGCAGGCGGTTGTTCTGATCTATGCGGTAGTAGACCGTGATATGGCCGCTCTCGTAGAGGACGGGCCGCGTCGGCATGATCGCGCGCGCGACGTCGTCCGAGAGCGGCGCGGTGGCGGCGATCGATGAAAACACCGGCACGATGGTGCGACGGAGCGCCGGCCAGAGATTGTCCGTAAAGCCGTTGGTTGCAAGCAGCACCTTGTCGGCATGCACCACCGCGCGCGGCGTCTCGATGCGCCAGCTTCTGCCGTCGCGCCGGAGCGACAGCGCGGGCGTCTCGCCATAGACTTTGGCCCCCGCCGAGATCGCGGCCCGCGCGAGGCCGCGAGCATAGCTGAGCGGATGCAGGTCGCCACCGCGGCTATCCAGCATGGCGCCGATGTAGCGATCCGTTCCGGTCATTTCGCGCAGCTGCTCGCGGTTCAGATACGACACCGGCATGCCGCGGCGGATGCATTGCTGCGCGGTCTTTTCGATTGCGGCGGCGCTGGCCTCGTTATAGGCCGCGCGCAGCGTGCCGTTCTGCCGCGCCTCGCACGGGATCTGGTAACGGCGGATCAGATCATGCGTGAAGTTCGTCGTGCCATAGGAGAACTCGATCATGCGGCGACCGAGCTCAGCGCCGAAATCGGCCTCGATCTGATCGGGATCGTGCTTCAGGCCGGGATTGGTGTGGCCGCCATTGTTGCCCGACGCGCCCCAGCCCGGTTCCTGCGCCTCCAGCACCAGCGCCTCGACGCCTTGCTCCGCCAGATGCAGCGCCGTGGAAAGCCCCGTATAGCCGCCACCGACGATCGCGACGGAGACGGTCTTGTCTGCATCGAGCGGCGGCGTGGCCACCGGCGCAACGGCGGTGTCGGCATAGAGCCAGGGCGGCAGAGGCAGGCGCGTCATTGCAAGAGTCCGGTCAGAGCGGATGCAGCACGCGGCGCAGAAAATCCTGCGTGCGCGGATGCTGGGGTTGGTTGAGCAACGCCTTGGCAGGCCCCTGCTCGACGATGACGCCGCCATCGATGAACAGCACGCGGTCGGCAACGTCGCGGGCAAAGCCCATCTCATGGGTGACGACGACCATGGTCATGCCCTCATCGGCGAGCTTGCGCATCACGCCGAGCACGTCGCCGACGAGTTCCGGATCGAGCGCCGAGGTCGGCTCGTCGAACAGGATCGCCTTGGGCTGCATCGCCAGCGCCCGGGCAATCGCGACACGCTGTTGCTGACCTCCGGAGAGCTGCGGTGGATGCACGTCGGCCTTCTCGGCAAGTCCGACGCGCGCGAGCAGCGCGCGGCCGCGCTCGAACGACTGGGCCCGCGGCTCCTTCTTCACGAACAACGGCCCTTCGATAACGTTTTCGAGCGCCGTGCGATGCGGGAACAGGTTGAAGCGCTGAAACACCATCGAAACCTGCGTGCGGATGTTCACGATCGAGGGCGCATCGCGGTCGACTTTCAGACCTTCGATACTGATCTCGCCGCGGTCGTAGCTTTCGAGCCCGTTGATGCAGCGCAGGATGGTCGACTTGCCGGAGCCCGACGGGCCGATGATGCAGACCACCTCGCCCTTCTGCACGGAAGCCGTGATGCCCTTGAGCACTTCGACCTTGCCAAAGCTCTTGTGGACGTCGTTCAGCTCGATCATCGCTTGCCCGCCCGCTTCTCGAAGTGCCGGACCAACAGGATCAGCGGAATGCTCATGGTGAGATACATCAGCGCCACCAGCGTGAACACGTTGGTGTTCTTGAAGGTCGAGGACGCGATCAGCTTGCCCTGAAGCGCAAGCTCGGCGACCGTGATGGTGGACGCCTGCGAGGAATCCTTCAGCATCATGATCATGACGTTGCCGTAGGGCGGCAGCACGATGCGCACCGCCTGCGGCAGCACCACGCGGCGCATGGTGAGCCACCAGCCCATGCCGATCGACTGCGCCGCCTCGATCTGGCCCTTGTCGATGGCCTCGATGCCAGCGCGGAAGTTTTCGGCCTGATAGGCCGAATAGGCGATGCCGAGCCCGAGGATCGCGGCCTGCAACGCCGACAACGTGACGCCGAGATCGGGCATCACGAAGTAGAGGTAGAACAGCAGCACGATGATCGGAATGCCGCGGATCACGTTGATCAGACTGGCGCTGAGCATCGACAGTGCCTTGATGCCGGAGACCCGCATCATCGCCCAGATCAGGCCGAGCACCGTCGAGAGCAGCAGCGAGCCGATGGTGACGACGATCGTCAGCGCGACGCCGCTCATCAGGATCGGGAAGAACTCGACGGCGTCGTGCCAGAAGCCTTTCATCGGAAAGCCTGCGATCAGCCTCTATCAGCCCTGTGCCTTCAGGCCCCATTTGTCGAGGATCTTGTCGATGGTGCCGTTGGCCTTGAGCTTCGCCAGCGAGGCGTTGATCTTGCCGAGCAGCGCGGCCTCGCCCTTGCGCACGCCGATGCCGACGGAGCCGACAGTGACGGGCTTGTAGCCGTCGACAAGCCGCACCTCGGGGAAGCCGCCCTGTTTGATGTTGTAGGCGAGGATCGGATAGTCGGCGTAGCCGGCCTTGAGGCGGCCGGTGTTCACGTCGCGCAGGATGTCGGGGATGGTGTCGTAGGCCTTGACGTCGGCGAACAGGCCGGTCTTCTTCAGCGCGTCGACGAAGGCGGTGCCTACTTGCGCGCCGACCGTCTCACCCTTCAGATCGTCCTGCGTGGCGTAGGCCTTGGTGTCGGTCTTCGGCACCACCAGGCCTTCGCCGTAGGTGTAAATCGGGTCGGAGAAATCGACGACCTCCTTGCGCGGCGCCGTGATGAACATCGCAGCTGCGATGATGTCGATCTTGCTCGAGGTCAGCGACGGGATCAGTGCCGAGAACTGCATCGGCTCGATCTGCACGTTGAAGCCGGCATCCTTGCCGATTTCGGTGACGAGATCGACCATGATGCCCTGAATGCTGTTGGTCTTGGTGTCGAGGAAGGTGAAGGGGATGCCGGTCGGCGTCGAGCCGACCTTCAGCACCTGCTGCGCCGATGCCGGCGTCACCGCTGCAATCGCGAGTGCCGCGACCGCGGCCAGACCAAAACGCTTCATCGCATCCCCCTTTGGGTCCGGCCGGTGGCGGCGCTCGCACGTCGTGATCGCAGACGTTGCGGACCGAGCCGTTTCGGCCTATTTTCACCAATATGAAAATTTGGTCACACTTTCGCGGACGACGCAAGCGGTTTTCATGCACATGAAGGAAGCGGTTTGACGTGAGCGGTGGCAAAAGAATGCGCAAACCGGCCGCCGCAAAGCCGGCCAGGAAGGTCAAGAAGGCTACCGCGAAGCCGGCGGAGCCGGCAATGGACGTCGCGGTCGGCCGTCGCATCAGGGATCTCCGACGCGTCAGGCAATTCTCGCTCGAAACGGTCGCGGCGCGCACGGACCTGTCGATCGGCTTCCTCAGCCAGATCGAACGCGGCCTTTCGTCGCCATCACTACGCGTGCTTGCTACGCTCGCCGACGTGCTCGGCGTCGGCATCGCCGCACTGTTCGGCGCCAGCCCGAGCGCCGACGGCGCGTCCGATCAGGTCGTTACGCGCGGATCGCAGCGGCCCGAGCTGAAACTGTGGCGCACCGGCGTGTCCAAACAATTGCTGAGCCCCGCGAATGCCGACAACAAGCTGAACCTGTTTCTGGTGCATCTGGAGCCCGGCGGCTCGACCGGCGACGAGCTCTACACCCATGACGGCGAAGAGGCCGGCCTCGTGCTCGAAGGCGAGATGATGCTGACGGTGGACAGCGAGACCTGGTCGCTGAAGACCGGCGACAGCTTTCGGTTCGCGAGCCGCAGGCCGCACCGGTTTTCCAATCCGGCGCAGGATGCGAAGGCCGTGGTGCTGTGGGTGAATTGCGTGACGGGGGCTGGGTAGCTTCCTTTCACGCAGCGAGCGCCCCCCAAACCCCGTCATCCTGAGGTGCGAGCAAAGCGAGCCTCGAAGGATGCACGGCCCCGATAGAGCTGGGCCGTCGCCCTTCGAGGGCCGCTGAAGGGCCACCTCACGGTGGCGGTGATGGATAGATTCGCAGGAGGACGCCTAGCCAAACCTGTGCGCGTACCGATCCACCGTCAGCGCACTCACATCCACATCCGGCTTCTTGCCCGACAGCATATCCGCGAGCACGCGCCCCGAACCGCAGGACATGGTCCAGCCGAGCGTGCCGTGGCCGGTGTTGAGGTGGAGGTTGGCGTATTGCGTCGGGCCGATCACAGGTGGGCCGTCCGGTGTCATCGGGCGCAGGCCGCTCCAGAACGTCGCCTTGGAGAGATCGCCGCCGCGCGGGAACAGATCGGTCAGGGAGTGATCGAGCGTGGCACGGCGGGCTTCGTAGAGCTTGGTCGAGAAGCCCGAGATCTCGGCGGTGCCGCCGACGCGGATGCGATTGCCGAGGCGCGTGATCGCGACCTTGTAGCTCTCGTCCATCACGGTCGATTCCGGCGCGCCGGATGCCTCCTTGATCGGCACCGTGATCGAATATCCCTTCACCGGGTAGACCGGCAGCGAGATGCCGAGCGGCGCCGCCATCCGGGACGAATAGCTTCCGAGCGCGAGGACGTAAGCGTCCGCCTGCAACAGACCCGCGCTGGTCGCGACGCCACTGATGCGCGTGCCATCGGTGACGATACGATCGATGCCGGTATTGAACATGAAGCGCACGCCCAGCGCCTGGGCATGCTTGGCAAGCGCCTGCGTGAACAGGTGGCAGTCGCCGGTCTCGTCCTGCGGCAACCGAAGCCCGCCGACGAATTTTTCCTTCACGCCCGCAAGCGCCGGCTCGACCGCGATGCAGCCCTCGCGGCTCAGCGTCTCATAAGGCACGCCGTACTGCTTGAGCACCGCGACGTCTTCGCCGGTGCCGTCGAGCTGCGCCTGGTAGCGGAACAGCTGCAGCGTGCCCTGCGAGCGCTCGTCATATTGAATGCCGATATCGCGGCGCAGATCGCGCAGGCAGTCGCGGCTGTATTCCGCGATCGGAATCATCCGGCTCTTGTTGACCGCATAGCGCGCGCTGGTGCAGTTGCGCAGCATCTTGAGCAGCCAGACCCACATCACGGGGTCGAGCTTCGGCCGGATCACCAGCGGGCCGTGTTTCATCAGCAGCCATTTGACCGCCTTCACCGGCACGCCGGGGCCGGCCCATGGCGAGGAGTAGCCGGGCGACACTTCGCCGGCATTGGCAAAGGAGGTCTCCAGCGCCGGTTCGGGCTGACGATCGACGACCGTCACTTCGTGGCCGGCACGGGCGAGGTAGTAGGCAGAGGTGACACCGATGACACCGCTGCCGAGGATCAGAACTTTCACGCTTGGTCAAACTCCCGCGGCATCACGCGCGCCGCTGCAAGATAGAACCCTGCAACGGCGAGAGCAATTATCAGGCCACCTTCTTGATGGCGTCACCGAGGATCGAGACCATCTGGTCGATGTGGCTCTTCTCGACAATGAGCGGAGGCGACATCGCAAAGCTGTCGCCGCTCATGCGCAGATAGAGGCCGGTGTTGAAGCAGTCGACCATGACGTCGTAGCCGCGCGCGCCGACGACGCCGTCACGCGGCGCGAGCTCGACCGCGCCCATCAGGCCGCAATTGCGGATGTCGACGACGTTGGGCAGACCCTTGAGCGAGTGCAGCGCATCGCGCCAGTATTCGGCCATCGTCGCACCGCGCGTGAGCAGCCCCTCATCCTTGTAGATGTCGAGCGTCGCGATACCCGCGGCGCAGGCGGTCGGATGCGCGGAATAAGTGTAGCCGTGGAACAGCTCCATCGCATTCTCCGGCCCGACCATCATGCCATCATGAACCTTGCGGCTCGCAAACACGGCGCCGCAGGGAATGGTGCCGTTGGTGATGCCCTTGGCCGTCGTCATCAGGTCCGGCGTGACGCCGAAGAAATTGGCGGCGAACGGCGTGCCGAGACGGCCGAAACCGGTGATGACCTCGTCGAAGATCAGGAGGATGCCGTGCTTGTCGCAGATCCCGCGCAGGCGCTGCAGATAGCCCTTCGGCGGCGGCAGCACCGCGGTCGAGCCCGGCACCGGCTCGACGATGACGGCGGCGATGGTCTCGGCACCATGCAAGGCCACCAGACGCTCGAGATCGTCGGCGAGCTCGGCGCCGTGTTCGGGCTGGTCCTTGGCGAAGGCGTTGCGGGAGAGATCGTGGGTATGGCGGATGTGATCGACGCCCGGCAGCAGCGTGGCGAAGGCGCGACGGTTGGCGACCATGCCGCCGACCGAGGTGCCGCCGAAGCCGACGCCATGATAACCGCGCTCGCGGCCGATCAGGCGGGTGCGGCTCGACTGGCCGTTGGCGCGATGATAGGCGAGCGCGATCTTCAGCGCGGTGTCGACCGATTCAGAGCCGGAGTTGGTGAAGAAGATGCGATCGAGGCCCTTGGGCGCGATCTCGGCAAGGCGCTCGGCGAAATCGAATGCCAGCGGATGACCCATCTGGAAGGTCGGTGCGAAATCCAGCGTCATCAGCTGCCGCTCGACGGCGGCGGCGATCTGCTTGCGGCCGTGGCCGGCATTGACGCACCAGAGGCCGGCGGAGCCATCGATCACCTTGCGGCCGTCGACGGTGGTGTAGTGCATGCCCTCGGCCGAGGAGAACAGCCGCGGGGCCTTCTTGAACTGACGGTTGGCCGTGAACGGCATCCAGAACGAGTCGGTCTTGATAGTGTTCGGAATCTGATGAAGGGTCACGGGCCACGCTCCTTTGCTGACGGGATAGCAGAGGCACGGCTTCCAAAGCGCAACAAGTCCTTTTCTGACGATCTGCAAGCCATTGATTTCACTAGGCCTGCCGGTCCATATTTGCGCGATCCGCAACACCTGCAACAGGGATTTGGGCATGAGCGTCGACATCGGTGGACGGCTGCGATTCATCCGGGCGCGCCAGAAGCTGTCGCAGCGCGAACTCGCCAAGCGCGCCGGCGTCACCAATTCGACGATTTCGCTGATCGAATCCAACCAGATGAACCCGTCGGTGGGCGCGCTCAAGCGCATCCTCGACGGGATCCCGATGGGGCTTGCCGAGTTCTTCGCCCTGGAGCCAGAGACGCGGCGCAAGATCTTTTATCGCTCGGAGGAGCTGACCGAGGTCGGCAAGAAGCCGATCTCTTATCGCCAGATCGGCGACAATCTGTTCGGCCGCAGCCTGCAGATCCTGAAAGAGCGCTACGAGCCCGGCAGCGACACCGGGCGCGTGCATCTCGTTCATGACGGCGAGGAAGGCGGCATCGTGATTTCGGGAAAGCTCGAAGTCACCGTCGAGGACGAGCGCCGCATTCTCAATCCGGGCGATGCCTATTATTTCGAGAGCCGCCGTCCGCATCGCTTTCGCTGCGTCGGCGGCAAGGCTTGCGAAGTGATCTCGGCTTGCACGCCGCCGACGTTTTAGAGCGCACCAGTGTTATCCGGGATCCTACGGAGTGCCCCGGTGTCTTACGGAGCTTGATGCATCTCAATTTCCGCGCGTCCGTCCTCTATATGTTGCGAGCCGTAGCCGAGAGACATTCCGGCGCCGCTTCATAACCAGGCTCGCAGATGAAGATCACGCTCGCCAATGCAGAGGCCGCGCTCGACGAAGTGCAGCGCGACGCCGACAAGCTCCACTCGGAGGAGCTGCGCAGGGCCATTGCCGACTACATCGAGACGCAGCGCGAAGCGCTTAGGGCACTCCGCAAGAAGCTGCATTAGCGATACGCGGCGGAACGAGATGATCTCGTCCCGCCTTTTGCTTGCTTCAGCCCTGCACCAGCAGTTCCTCGATCCTGATCGGAAAGCGGCGCACCCGCACGCCGGTCGCGTGCCAGACGGCATTGGCGACCGCGCCGGCGCTGCCGGTGATGCCGATCTCGCCGACGCCCTTGATGCCGAGCGCGTTGACGTGCGGATCGTGCTCCTCGACCGTAATCACGTCGAGCGGCGGCACGTCGGCATTCACCGGAATGTGGTACTCGCCGAGATTGGCATTCATGATCCGGCCACTGCGGCGGTCGGTGATGGCCTCTTCGTGCAGCGCAAAGGACATGCCCCAGATCATGCCGCCGAACAGCTGGCTCTTCACCAGATGCGGGTTGACGATGCGTCCCGCGGCGAAGGCGCCGACCATGCGGGTGACGCGGATCTGGCCGAGCTCGGGGTCGACCTTCACCTCGGCAAACACCGCACCATGGGCATGCATCGCATACTCTTCCATCGCTGCCGGATTCGGCGCACCGGTGCCGCGGGCCTCGATTTCGGCGACGCCTGCCCGCGCGAGGATCTCGGTGTAGCCCTCGCCGCGGCTCTCGTCGTCGCGCCGGATCAACCGGCCATCGCGCGCGATGACGCCGGCATTGCCGGCGCCGAACAACGGCGAGCGCTCGTCATTGGTGGCGAGGTCGGCGAGCTTGGCGATGACGGCCGCGCCCGCGCTGTGGATCGCAGCGCCCGCGGTCGCCGTGTGCGCCGAGCCGCCGGCGATGCCGGCGTCCGGCAGGTCGGACGTGCCAGCCTTGAACGTGACGCGATCGATATCGAGCCCGACGGCGTCGGCCGCGATCTGGGCAAGTGCCGTCCAGGCGCCCTGCCCCATATCGTGCGCTCCGATCTCCATCGCCCCCGTGCCGTCACGGCGGATCGCCGCGCGCGCTTCGGCCTGGAACATCAGCGCGGGGAACGTCGCGGTGCCCATCCCCCAGCCGACCAGAAGTCCGGCATCATCGCGCATCTGTCGCGGCTGGAGCGCGCGCTTCGCCCAGCCGAAACGCGCCGCGCCCTGATCGTAACAGGCACGCAGCGCTTTCGAGGAAAACGGTTTGCCGGTGATCGGCTCGACCTCGGCATAGTTCTTCAGGCGGAAGGCCAGCGGATCCATACCGCAAGCCCAGGCCATCTCGTCGATCGCGCTTTCCAGTGCAATCGATCCCGTTGCTTCGCCCGGGGCACGCATGAACAATGGCGTGCCGGTGTTGACGCGCACGGCGTCATGCGAGGTGCGGATCGCAGGCGCCGCATAGAGCGTATGCGAGGCGTCAGCCGCCGGTTCGTAGAAATCGTCGAACGTGCTCGACACGGTGCGGGCGTGGTGATCGAGCGCGGTCAGGCGCCCCTCAGCGTCGGCACCGATGCGCAGGCGCTGACGCGTCGGCGCGCGATGGCCGACCGGGCCATACATCTGCTCGCGGCGCAGCACGAGCTTGACCGGCTTGCCGACCAGCTTTGCCGCCATGATGCCGAGGACCGGAGGCCCCGCCATCAGCCCCTTCGAGCCGAAGCCGCCGCCGAGGAACGGGCTGCGGATGTGGATCTTGTCATGGGGAATGCCGAATAGCTCGGCAACACGCGCCAGGGACAACATCAATCCCTGGGTCGGCATGTCGATCTGAAGACTGTCGCCGTTCCAGTGAGCCACGATCGCGTGCGGCTCCATCGCGTTGTGATATTGCGCGGGCGTCTCATAAATCGAGTCGATCTGCTTGTCCGCTGATGCAAGCCCTGCCGCGACATCGCCATGGTGATTTTCGGTTGGGTTGCCGACACCAACGACGGGCGGCACGTAGCTTTCACCAGCATCAAGCCCGACGAGCGCGGGCAGCGCTTCATAACGCGGCGCCAGCAGCACCGCGCCCTCGGTCGCCGCCTCGAGCGTCTCGGCGATCACGACGGCGATGGGCTGGTTGGCGTAACGAACCTCGTTGCTCTGCAGCACCTCCATCCGGAACACGAACGGATTGGTCTTGATCTCCGGATCGATCGCGAGCTGCGGCTTGTGGTCCGCCGTCATGACGTCGACGACGCCGGGATGACGCTTGGCGGCCGCGACATCGAGCGAGGTCACGCGGCCATGCGCGATGCTGGACACGGCCATCACCGCAAACAGCATGCCGGGCGGATGATTGTCGGCCGCGTAAGTCGCCTGTCCCTTGACCTTGAGCACGCCGTCGCGGCGGGTCAGGGGTTGGCCGATGCTCGAGCCGTGACGGAGATGGGCGGGAGCGCTGGTGAGATTGAGCTCAGGCATGAATGGCTCCAGACGAAGCAAAGGGGGATGCCGGCAGCGCGGGGATGCGCGCAGGCGTACCGGCAGCGGCGAGGGTCAGCGCGCGCACGACGATGCGGCGCGCCAGCTCGATCTTGTAGCCGTTGTCGCCGGACGGCTTTGCGTCGGCGAGCGCGCGCCAGGCGGCTTCCTGGAAGGCATCCGCCGTTGGCGCGACGCCCTTGAGGACGTCTTCCGCGGCGCGGGCACGCCAGGGCTTTGCGGCGACGCCGCCGAGCGCAAGTCGCGCTTCCGCGATCTTGCCGTTCTCGATCCGCAGCGCCGCCGCAGCCGAGACGATGGCGAATGCGTAGGAGGTGCGCTCGCGCACCTTGAGATAACGCGCATGCGCGGCGAAACCACGCGCTGCGGGCGGCAGGCGCACCGCAACGATGAGATCGCCGGGCTCGAGCACGGACTCGCGCTCAGGCGTATCGCCGGGCAGGCGATGCAATTCGTCGAGTGCGATCTCGCGACGGCCGTTTCTGCCCTCGATCTCGACGATGGCGCCGAGCGCCACAAGCGGTACGCAGAAGTCGGACGGATGCGTGGCGATGCAGCTCTCGCTCCAGCCGAGCACGGCGTGCGTCCGGTTCTCGCCGTCGCGGGCGTCGCAGCCGCTGCCGGCCTCGCGCCTGTTGCAGCGGCTGGCGGTGTCGTAGAAATAGGCGCAACGGGTCCGCTGCAGCAGATTGCCGCCCACGGTCGCGGCGTTGCGCAGTTGCGCGGAGGCGCCAGAGAGAAGCGCTTCCGCGACGGCCGGATAGGATTTTGCGAACTCCGCATCATGCGCGAGATCGGCATTGCTGACGAGCGCGCCGATCCGCAACGACCCGTCGGCGAGAGTCTCGATTTGATCGAGACCGTCGAGATGCGTGACGTCGACCAAACGATCGGGTCGGCTGACGTTGCCCTTCATCAGGTCGAGCAGATTGGTGCCGGCAGCGAGATAGGTCGCGCCCGGCTGGGCTGCGGCGGCGACGGCCTCTGCGACCGTGGCGGGCCTGATGTAATCGAACTGTTTCATGCTGAGCGCCTCTGGCTGGATTCGTCGGCACCGGCCTGCGCCTCGAGCACGGCATCAACGATGCCGGCGTAAGCACCGCAGCGGCAGAGATTGCCGCTCATGCATTCGCGGATGCGTTCGGGATCGTTGCCGGCCTGGGCTTCCTGCATCAGGCCGATTGCGCTCATGATCTGGCCGGGCGTGCAGAAGCCGCACTGGAATCCGTCATGGGCGATGAACGCGGCCTGGACCGGATGAAGCTGGTCGCCACGCGCGACGCCCTCGATGGTGAGGATGTCGGCGCCGTCATGGCTGATGGCGAGTGCGAGGCAGGAATTGATGCGCTTGCCGTCGACGAGAATGGTGCAGGCACCGCACTGGCCGCGATCGCATCCCTTCTTGGTTCCGGTCAAATGGAGGCGCTCACGCAGGAGATCGAGCAGCGTAACGCGCGGATCGTCGAGGACGAAATCGCGCCGCGTGCCGTTCACGGTGAGGCTGATGGAGTGGTTCATATAAGGCTCCGATCAGATATGGACATGGCTCATCGCTCGGCGCGCCACCGCCGTGGCCGCCGTCGATATCGCGCCGCCCGGACCCGAAGTCCGCACCGGCACCCAGCGAAGATACGGAGGCACCCTCCGCTTAACAAGGGCCGTCGGAAAATATTTGGAATTCGTCAAAAGCCCGTGGGCAGACAACGCGATGCAGCCCTGCAAGGGTTCAATCTAACCAATTCGTGATCTACATTGCCGGCATGGACGACCACACCGACCAGACCCGCAAGCCCCGCGCCGACGCCGTGCGCAATCGCGAGCGCGTGCTCGAAGCGGCCAAGCTCGTGTTCAACGCCGGCGGCCCCGAGGCAAGCCTGGAGGCCGTGGCCAAACGCGCGGGCGTCGGCATCGGCACGCTGTATCGGCATTTCCCGACGCGCGAGGATCTGTTCGAAGCGGTGTACCGGCGCGAGGTCGAACAGCTCAGCGAGCTTGCCGAGCAGTTGAAGAACGCCAAGGACCCGGTCGATGCGCTCAGGCGCTGGCTCGGCTCTACCGTCGAATTCGTCGCCACGAAAAAGGGAATGTCGGCCGCGCTGGCGCTGACGTTCCAGAGCTCGTCTGAACTCGCGGCGTTCTCGATGGACCGTCTGACCAGGGCGGTCGGCTCGCTGCTCGATCGCGCCGTCGCGGCTGGCCAGATGCGCGCCGATATCAGTCCGGAAGACCTGTTCAGGGCCCTGATCGGCATGTGCTACATGCACGACCAGCCCGGCTGGCAATCCTCGGTGCTGCGGACGCTCGACGTGTTCGTCGACGGTCTTCGCGTGCAGCCCGTCGCAAAAGCCAAGGCGCGCGCCACCAAGCGCGCGAAGACGGCGTTGAAACCGAAGCGATAGCGCGTCCGTATTTGCCAAGGCCGTGCTAGGATCAGCATCGCCGGGATGTCAACGCGGAGCCTGCCATGCGCATTGCCGCCTTGCTGGTCGTTCTCAGTCTTGCTTGCAGCTCCTTCTCTGCGCGCGCCGACGATGTCGCGACGGCGCAAGGCGTGATCCGGGCTCAGGAACAAGCTTTTGCGCGAGACGATGCGGCTGCGGCCTATTCCCAGGCCGCGCCGGCGATCAGGGAAATCTTCCCCGCGCCCGACATCTTCATGTCCATGGTGCAGAAGGGCTACGCGCCGGTCTACCGCCACAAGAGCTTCGAGTTCGGCGAGAGCAGGATCGAGGGCAGCTCAATTGCCCAGCGCGTTCACATCATCGATGCCAATGGTGAAGCCTGGGAAGCGCTCTACACGCTCGAGCAGCAGCCGGACGGAAGCTACAAGATCACCGGCTGCTCGCTGCTGAAGGCGGGACAGGCGGTCTAAGCCGCCTCCAGCCATAAGGACACCACGGTCGCGACGGCGCCCAGGGTGATTGCGGTGTCGGCGACGTTGAAAATGGCGAAGGACCAGGCGTGGTAGGAGAGGTGAACGAAGTCGATCACCGAACCGATCCGCGCGCGGTCCAGCATATTGCCGAGCGCGCCGCCGATGACCAGGGCAAGTCCGGTTGCCAGGATCGGCTGGCCAGATGCCACGCGGCGGAGCCACCAGGCCAATAGTCCGCAGGCCAGAAGCGAGAGGCCAACCAGCGGCCAGCGCTGCGCATCGTCGGCAAACCGCAGGAAGCTGAACGAGATGCCTTTGTTGTAGGACAGCACAAGGTCGACGGATGGCAATGCCGTGGACGAGAAGATGATCATCGGACGATCGGGCTCCAGCAAGCCGACGGCAAGCTGCTTCGTACCCTGATCCAGCAGCACGACAACAAGGACCAGCCAGATCCAGCGGACGCCGACATGTGGCGTCGTCCTAAGTCGCAAAACCCGGACCCGTCTTGACCGAATTCATCCGCGCCCGGATCAACAGCATCAGCACGATGCCGACATTGAGGGCATTCCACGCCACGCCGTTGGCGAACGCGGCCGCGTAGGAGCCTGTGGCGTCGAAGATGATGCCGGACACCCAGCCTCCGAAGGACATGCCGAACACCGAGGCGAAGATCACGATGCCGACGCGGGTTGCGGCTTCGCTGGCCGGCATCGCCTCACGCACGATGATGGCGTAGCTCGGCACGATACCGCCCTGGAACAGGCCGAACATCGCGGAGATCAGATAGAGCGAGGCAAGACTGTCGAAGAACAGGTAGAACACCAGCGCGAAGCCCTGCGCCAATGCCCCGATCAGCAGCGTCGGGATGCCGCCGATCCTGTCCGCGAGATAGCCCGAGCCGATCCGGCTGACGATGCCGCAGGCCATCATCAGCGACAGCATTTCCGCACCGCGCGCCACGCCATAACCGAGATCGCCGCAATAGGCGACGATATGCACCTGCGGCATCGCCATGGCGACGCAGCAGGAAATGCTGGCGATCGAGAGCAGCACCGTCAGCGTGTTGGTCGAGAGCCTGAGATCAACACGGGGCGGCGCCGCATTGGCGTGATTGCGGACCTTGTCATCGCCCATCTGCGCGCGCAGAACCAGAACCAGGATCGACATCAACACCACGCAGACGAGACCGATGCCGATATGGGTATAGCGCCAGCCGATCCTCTCAATGCCGGTGTTGACGAGCGGCGGCCAGATCGTGCCGGCGACGTAATTGCCACTCGCGACAATGGTCACGGCGAGGCCGCGATAGCGCTCGAACCAGTGCGAGGCCTCCGCCATAAGCGGCGCGAACGTCGCGGACGTTCCGAGCCCGATCAGGAAATAGGCGGCGACGAACTGCCAGAGCTGGGTCGACAGTCCCGCGAGCGTATTGGCCACGCCGAGAAAGGCGATGCTGATCGCCATGGCCGGCACGATGCCGAACTTGTCGGTGATCTTGCCCGCGATCACGCCGCCGAGCCCGAAGCCGAACATCATCAGCGTGAAGGCCAGCGACACCGCGCCGCGCGTGGCGGCGAACTCGGCCTGCACCACCGGAATCACCACGACGACCGCCCACATGCCGACGCCGCCGATCGAGCCCATCACCAGTGCGAGCAACAGCCGCACCCAGGCCTGACGCGAGTCAGGGGTGAATGAGGCCGATTTCTGTCCGGGGTGATTTGGTGCGTGCACGGCGCGGACCATGTTCGCGGATCGCCTCGCGGTCAAGCATCGTGCCGCGATAATGGGCATGCGCGGTGCACTGCGGTAAGAAGGCGCTTGGCGAACTCGCGCTTTGCCATTAGTTTGCAATCTGCGTGTGCAACATTGCCGCGCGGAGCATGCTGTCGGAATGTTGTTGCAATTGACGCGATCGATGCGGATCAGGGTGGGGCGCTTCATAGCGCTGGCCTATCTGTTCTGCGTGCTCGCGCCGGCGGCAAGCCTCGCCTGGGGCAGCGGTCCAGCGCCGTGCCTCGACGACGACGCCCTGCTCGCCGACCTCGTGCCTGTGCATCATCAGATGTCGGCCAGCCACATGCATGGCGACGTGACGCATGACCACGCGGGGATGCATGCGCATCACCAGAGTTCCGCGCAGGACACGCCTGCCCCGCATCATCATGACGGCAAGGGCAAGGTTGGCCCGTGCTGCGCGATGATGTGCGTCACCGCGCTGCCGGCCGATCTGCCGAGCTTCGCAAAGCCGCTTCAGCCGGTGTCCAGCTGTGCGCCTGAGATCGTGGCCAGCCTGCACAGCGCGGCGCCGCCCCTGCTCTACCGCCCTCCCATCATCTGATCTGATTCCACGAGGTCAGGCCGAGCGCGCAATCCGCGCGCGCGAACCTGTGGTCTCCAGACAGATCAGGATGATTCATGCTTACGCTTCTCGGGGCGAAGTCCGCCGCCGCATCTGCGGCGCGTGGAGGATACTTTCTATTCCATTGGCCGCTGCTGGCCGCGATCGCGTTCGCGCTATCGGGCTGCATGCCGGCAACGACGTCTGTCGCCACCGCGGATCCTGCCGATCCCGCGGCAAAGGCATCGCACGTCGGCTACCGCTCGACGGTCGCCTATACGAGCCTGCGGCCCGCGACGCCCGCGCCGTGGCAAGACCGCAACGACGCGGTCACACCGCAGCCGAAGCAAGACCAGTAGGCGCGCGCCATGGCACATCATTTGGCGCGAGTCCTGCTCGTTCTCGGCGCGCTCAGCCTCTCCGGCTGCGCCGCGTTCTCGCCCGACAGCGGCATGACGGCCGTCTCCGAGCTGACGAGCCAGACCATCAAGAAAGACGTCGCCTTCGTGCGAACGGCGGAGGGGGCCGGTGCGGTCGACGCCCGCGTTCGCCAGTTGCTGTCGCGGACGCTGACCGCAGAGACTGCCGTGCAGGTCGCGCTGCTCAACAACAAGGGACTGCAGGCCGCCTACAACGAGCTGGCGCTGGCCGAGACCGACCTGATCGAGCAGAGCCTGCCGCCCAATCCCGTGTTCTCGGTCTCGCGAATCTCGGGGAATGGCGCCAGCGAGATCGAGCGCCAGGTCGTCGGCGACATCCTGGCGCTGGCCACGCTGCCGTTCCGCTCCGACATCGCGCGCGAGCGTTTTCGTCAAGCGCAATTGCGCGCGGCGCTGGCGACATTGCGGCTCGCTGCCGACGTGCGGCGCGCTTACGTCCGCGCGGTAGCCGGCAACGAGATGGTGGTGCTGCTGACCGACGCGAAAGCGACGGCGGAATCGACTGCGCAGCTCGCGGTCAAGCTCGGTGAGACCGGCTCGGTCAACAAGCTCGATCAGGCCCGCGAGCAGGTGTTTTACGCCGAGACCACAGCCGATCTCGCCACCGCGCGGCAAGCTGCGACCAGCGCCCGCGAAAAACTGGCACGACTGATGGGGCTGTGGGACGATGGTCTCGACTTCCGTCTGCCCAACGCATTGCCGCCGCTGCCACGCCCGCAGGCCTTGCCCTCGATCGAAGCCGATGCGGTGGCCCACCGCATCGACCTGCAGATCGCACGGCTCGAGCTGACGGCACTGGCGAAGTCGTTGAACCTCACCGAGGCGACCCGCTTCGTCACGCTGCTCGATCTCGCCGGCATCTCACGCCGCACCCAGGATCCGGAAAGCGCCCCGTTCCGCGAGCGCGGTTTCGACGTGCAGTTCCAGATCCCGATCTTCGACGGCGGCGAGGTGCGCGTGCGGCAAGCGGCGGAGACCTACAACCTCGCCTTCAACCGCCTGACCGAGCGTGCTGTGAACGTCCGCTCGGAAGCGCGCGATGCCTACCGGGTCTATCGCTCCACCTATGATATCGCGAGCCACTACCAGCGCGAGATCTTGCCGTTGCGAAAAATCATCACCGAGGAGATGCAGTTGCGCTTCTCCAGCATGCAGGTCGACATTTTCGCGCTCCTGACCGAGGCACGACAACGCCTCGCGTCCCTGCGCGGCGCGATCGACGCCAGGCAAAACTTCTTCCTCGCCCAGTCCGAGTTGCAAACCGCCGTCAATGGTGGCGGCGCGCCTGCTGCCGGCGGCGACAACCCAACCAATATCGCCGCGGCGGCACCTGCCGATGGCGGCCACTGACACGGAGGCCAGCATGTTTTCCCGTCGAGGATTTTTGGGCACGGCCGCGCTGGTGAGCGCGTCAGCCGTCAGCGGCCGCGTGCAAGCCGCATCGATTCCGGAAGCGGCACACATGGACAAGGCGGTGATGCAGCCGCCTCTGCATCCCATCGGCGGCCCCGACTACCGTCCCGTCGTCACGCTCAACGGCTGGACGCTGCCGTTCCGCATGAACGGCGACTGGAAGGAATTCCATCTCGTCGCCGAGCCCGTCGTGCGCGAATTCGCCGAGGGCATGAAGGTCAATCTCTGGGGCTACAACGGCCAGTCGCCGGGGCCGACGATCGAGGCGGTCGAAGGCGACAAGGTTCGCATCTTCGTCACCAACCGCCTGCCCGAATACACCACCGTGCACTGGCACGGCATGATCGTGCCGAGCGGCATGGACGGCGTCGGCGGACTGACGCAGCCGCATATCGAGCCGGGAAAGACCTTCGTCTACGAGTTCGAGATGAAGAAAAGCGGGACCTTCATGTACCACCCGCATTCCGACGAGATGGTGCAGATGGCGATGGGCATGATGGGCATGGTCGTCGTGCACCCGCGCGATCCGAACTTCCGCCCCGTCGACCGCGACTTCGTCTTCGTGATGAGCACCTATCGCGTCGATCCCGGCACCTATCTGCCGCGGGTCAACGAGATGACCGACTTCAACATGTGGACCTGGAATTCGCGGGTGTTTCCGGGCATCGATCCGCTGCCGGTCCGGCTCGGCGACAAGGTGCGCGTGCGCATCGGCAATCTCAGCATGACCAACCACCCGATCCATCTGCATGGCCACAGCTTTGCCGTGACCTGCACCGACGGCGGCTGGATTCCCGAGAGCGCGCAATATCCGGAGACGACGACCGACGTGCCGGTGGGCGCCGTGCGCGTGTTCGACGTCCTCGCCGACAACCCCGGTGACTGGGCGTTTCACTGCCACAAATCGCACCACACCATGAATGCGATGGGACACGACATGCGCAACATGATCGGCGTCTCGCGCAAGGATCTCGCCAGGGCGGTCGGCAAGCTTGCGCCCGACGCCATGGTGATGGGCCAGTCCGGCATGGCGATGGGCAACATGGAGATGCCGGCGCCCGACAACACGCTGCCAATGATGAGCGGCGCCGGCCAGTTCGGGCCGATCGAGATGGGCGGCATGTTCACGGTGATGAAGATCCGTGAGGACCTCGCCCGCGACGATTATCGCGATCCCGGCCCCTATCAATTCCCGCAAGGCACCGTCGCCTACGAGGTCGCTTCCCCCGCGGCGGAGCCGGCGCGGCCGCCGGCCTCGCCCGCGCACAAGATGAAGATGTGAGCGCTTTGATGAACCACCAACTGGAGACCACAATGACGAAGACGATCAAACTCGCCCTGACGCTGGCCGCGCTGTCGGCCGCACCCGCGTTCGCGCACGAGGGGCACGACCATCACGGCTTCTCGGCCGGCGAGCCCGGCGATCCCAAAAAGCCGGCGCGCACCATCGAGATCGCGTTGAGCGAGATGTCCTACGAGCCGTCGAACATCAATGTGAAACGCGGCGAGCAGATCCGCTTCGTGCTGCGCAATGTCGGCAGGGAGGATCACGAATTCCTGCTCGCCACCACGAAGGAAAATCTCGCGCATGCCGAGGTGATGAAGAAGCACCCGCACATGGAGCACGACGATCCAAACGGCGTACGGCTTGCGCCGAACAAGACCGCCGAGATCGTCTGGAAGTTCACCAAAGCCGGCACCTTCGAATTTTCCTGCCTGATCCCCGATCATCGCGACTACGGCATGGTCGGCCACGTCACCGTGAAGTGAGAACAATGGAGACAATCATGAAGCCGATCATGCGCATGACCGCGGCACTCGCGCTGACGCTGGGCCTGACCGTGAGCTCGCTGGCGCAAGCCGCCTCCATCAGCGGCGAGGTCAAGAAAATCGACGAAAGCGCCGGCAAGATCACGCTGAAGCATGGCCCCGCCAAAAGCCTCGGCATGGACGAGCCCATGACCATGGTCTACCGCGTCAGGGATCCCGCCATGCTCAAGCAGGTGAAGGTCGGCGACAAGGTATCGTTTGAAGCCGAGGAGGCAGCCTCGGGGTATACGGTGACGAAGCTGGAGAGAGCGAAGTAAGGCTCGGTCGTCATTCCGGGGCGCGCCCCTTGGCGCGAACCCGGAATCCATTCATCCACCGGACTTGCGGCCCGATGGATTCCGGGCTCGCCCTTCGGGCGCCCCGGAATGACCACCGGGGCCCCCGAAATACCCCGGCCCGACCTCCTGCCGCACCCCGCCGTTAACCCTTTGCTAACCATACACCCGGCAAGAATTGCCGGGTGAAGTCGAGTGTCGTCAGACGCGTAGAACGGGAGCTCCCGTGGACGCCAGTGCGGTGCCTCACTTTCGGAACGGCGGCCCATCGGCCGCCGCGCAGACGTTTGGGGCGCGCGGACGGCAGTCGCGCGGGGAGGCAGCTACCATGGTCGACGTCACCGCGGGACAGGGCGTAGGCAGCGCCAAGCCGGGCCTCCCCTCCCTCAACGAAATCGTCACTATCCTCAAGCGCGGCGACATCGCGCTGGCGCTCGGCATCCTCACCATCCTGGTGGTGCTGATCCTGCCGCTGCCGGCGATCGTGCTGGACCTGTTCCTGGCGATCTCGATCACGCTCTCGATCCTGATCCTGATGACGTCGCTGTTCATCCAGACGCCGCTGGAATTCTCGGCATTTCCGACCGTCCTGCTGATCTCGACCATGCTGCGGCTGTCGCTCAACATGGCCTCGACCCGCCTGATCCTGTCGCACGGGCACGAGGGCACGGATGCCGCCGGTCACGTCATCGAAGCCTTCGGCAGCTTCGTGATGGGCGGCAATTTCGTCATCGGCATCATCGTCTTCGCCATCCTGATCATCGTCAATTTCGTCGTCATCACCAAGGGTTCGGGCCGTATCGCCGAAGTCGCCGCCCGCTTCCACCTCGACGCCATGCCCGGCAAGCAGATGGCGATCGACGCCGATCTCTCCGCCGGCCTGATCGACGAGAAGGTCGCCAAGCAGCGGCGCAAGGAGCTGGAGGACGAGAGCGGCTTCTTCGGCGCCATGGACGGCGCCTCGAAATTCGTCCGCGGCGACGCCATCGCCGGCCTCCTGATCGTCTTCATCAACGTGGTCGGCGGCATGATCATCGGCGTGGCGCAGCAGGGCCTGTCCTTCGCCGACGCCGGCCGCAGCTACACGCTGCTGACCGTCGGTGACGGCCTCGTCACCCAGGTGCCGGCGCTGATCGTCTCGACCGCGGCGGGCCTGCTCGTCTCCAAGGCCGGCGTCTCCGGCGCCGCCGACAAGGCGCTGATGAAGCAGTTTTCCGGCTATCCGCAGGCGCTCGCGATGTCCTCGGCGGTCATGCTGGTGCTGGCGGCGCTGCCGGGCATTCCGACCATTCCGTTCCTCGCACTCGGCGCCGGTGCCGGCGCGCTCGCCTGGAACGCCCGCAACCACAAGCGCACGAGCATCAAGGCCGAGGAAGCCGCCAAGGCCGCGCCCGCTGCCGGGCAGCCCGGAGCCGCGGGCGCCGCCGCAGCCGAGGAGCCGATCTCCGCCGCGCTGAAGATCGACGACCTCAAGATCGAGCTCGGCTATGCCCTGCTGCCGCTCGTCAATGGCCCCGACGGCACCGACCGCCTCACCGAGCAGATCAAGGCGCTGCGCCGCTCGCTCGCGATCGAGATGGGCTTTGTCATGCCGGCGGTGCGCATTCTCGACAACGTGCAGCTCGAGGCCAACACCTACATCATCAAGATCAAGGAGGTCGACGCCGGCACCGGCAAGATCTGGCCGAACCAGTTCATGGTCATGGACCCCGGCGGCAGCCAGGTGCAGGTGCCCGGCATCCACACCACCGAGCCGACCTTCGGCCTGCCCGCGACCTGGGTCGATGCCAGCCTCAAGGAAGAGGCCTCGCTCAAGGGCTACACCGTCGTCGACGCCGCGACCGTGCTCTCGACCCACCTCACCGAGCTGCTCAAGGCCAACATGTCGGACCTGCTCTCCTATGGCGAGGTGCAGAAGCTGCTCAAGGAGCTGCCGAAGGAGCAGAGCGAACTGGTCAAGGACATCGTGCCCGCACAGGTTACCGTCTCCGGCATCCAGCGCGTGCTGCAGCTGCTGCTCGCCGAGCGTATCTCGATCCGCGACCTCTCGACCATCCTCGAAGGCATCGCCGACTCGCTCGCCTTCTCGCGCAATCCCGCGACCATGGTCGAGCATGTCCGCGCTCGCCTGGCGCGTCAGATCTGCGCGCAGAATACGTCCTACAACGGCTATCTGCCCCTGATCGCACTGTCTGCGCGGTGGGAGCAGGCCTTTGCCGAGTCCATCGTGGGTCAGGGCGAAGAGCGCAGCCTCGCGATGCAACCCTCGAAACTGTCAGAGTTCATGACCGGTGTGCGCGAGGCCTTCGAGCGCGCCGCCCGCGAAGGCGAGGCGCCGGTGCTGGTGACATCTGCGGCAATTCGTCCCTTCGTCCGGTCCCTGGTCGAACGGTTCCGGGCCCAGACGACCGTGCTGTCGCAGGCCGAAATACACCCCCGCGCGAGGCTGAAAACGGTCGGAAGCATCTGATTTGCCTTAAGAAGCCGTGTGTTTTTCAGCCACAGGCAAATGGTTTTTGAGTTCCTGGCGCCTTGTCGACCAAAGGCCGATAAGGCGCCCTCCAGGCACATTACAGCTTTGAAATAACTACGAAATCGAACGATCGAGCCTCGTTCTTGATCGCGATCGTTCACGTCGTGTCACGCTCTTGTGATCGCCCCTTGGGAACGAATCCCCCCAATACTAGGTTGTTGGGCACCGGAAGCATGAACCTGCCTAACAAAGGTGGCGACTACTTCGGGTAGATGGCGGCAGGAGCCTTCCATGAACCACTCGATTTACAGCGCAGATCGCTCGACCCACCTGAAGATCGTGGTCGTGGCCCTCGTTGCAGGGATCGCGGTGGCAGGCTTCGGCATTACGGCACGCACCGGTTCGGACGACGGCCTGACGCAGACCGCCCGCGTCATCAAGGCCGGCAAGCCGGTCGTGATCACCAGCTCGAACGCATCGCTCGTTCGCTAAGGAGATATGAGTTTCAGGAATTCACGCGGCTCTTTACCAGCCCCCCAAAGTCGCCACGTGGATATGTAGACGACCCCAACCCCAAGTCGACTACAGAAAGCGCCCGCCCCCCACGGGCGCTTTCTCATGTCTGGGGTAGCGCAATGACGGATCGGTAGATCGGTAGGATGGGTAGAGCGCAGCGAAACCCATCGAGGCCCCCTCCGAGCCGACGCGTGATGGGTTTCGCTACGCTCTACCCATCCTACTCCCTTCACAAACACACCTTCGCGCCCTCGCGGCTTGTCTCGCCCG
The DNA here is from genome assembly GCF_024199935.1 of Bradyrhizobium sp. CCGUVB14. Classification (NCBI taxonomy): domain Bacteria; kingdom Pseudomonadati; phylum Pseudomonadota; class Alphaproteobacteria; order Hyphomicrobiales; family Nitrobacteraceae; genus Bradyrhizobium; species Bradyrhizobium sp. CCGUVB14. The sequence continues at coordinate 2,403,075 of NZ_JANADS010000001.1, read as the reverse complement.
AGCTTTGCTTCGTCGCCTCACCCTCCATTGAAAGAGGGCGCAGGGAAGACCGGGTGCCGGCTGGCACCCGCGGTCCACTGTGCGAGGTTGCAGATGAAGAATCTGCACAGTGGCATACAGGTGAAGCCTGAACATCCGGCCTTCCCTGCGCAGTGGTTTGACGGCTTATGTCGTGATCTCCCCGGGGAGCGATGCACTATTGCCCCCGTCGCCCTGCAGATGACTGATGCGCGTGTCCGGTTGGACAGCGTGCATCACCACAAGACTTGGCGCACAGGCTCCGGGCGCCAGGACCACACGATTTTGCCGTACGCCGATCACACCGGTCGTGTGCGCGAGGCCTTCGCTCACGGTTGCCCGCCCTGCAAAGCGCTTCGCGCCGATGTGAGCCACGCCCACCGCCGCCCGGCCCGCGTTCGTGACGATCGCGATACGCCCCTCTTCCTTGGGCCGGGTTGCGCGACACATACGCCGTTTCCGAATTTCGGTAAAGTGGAATATTTTCGACGACCAGGATTGACCGAGGGCTTGGATGTTTTGCCCGTCGGGCAACGCAAGGGCTTGTCGATGAGCCCACGATGCCTTGACAGCGACTGGCTTTGCTCGGCTAGGTTCAGAACCTGATGAAGCGGAGCACGCGATGGAGCAGCGCTTTACTTTCGATCAGATTGCGGGAGCATACAGGGCCTCACGTCCCGATTATCCCGAAGCTCTCGTCGACGACGTGGTTTCGTACGCCGCCATGAAGCCTGGAGATCCCGTTCTCGAAGTCGGATGCGGCACGGGGCAGGCAACAAAGAGCTTCGCGACGCGCGATCTGCAGATCGTTGCAATCGACCCTGGGCCCGAAATGGTACGCACTGCGCGCGAGAGCCTCGCCGGTTTTGACAATGTCGAACTGGTCGAGGCGACGTTCGAGGCGTGGTCACAGGACAAGGCACCGTTCCGGCTCATCGTCGCGGCGCAGTCGTGGCACTGGGTCGCTCCAGAATTGCGATTCGTGAAAGCGGCGAAGTTGCTTTCACCTGACGGATCATTGGCCGTCTTTGGACATGTTCCGACAGGACTGCCCGCTTCATTGCTCGAACGGTTCAAGGACATATACCTGCGTCATACGGGCCGCTGGGGACCGCCACCGGAGGCCTGGTACCTGCCCAGCGGTCCATTCAAAGGCTGGTTCGACGAGTCGGGATTGTTCGGAGCGGTGGAGCACCGCTGCTATCCCTGGAAGTGGCAGCACACGACATCAAGCTACGCAAATTTCCTGGGTACGCGCTCGGAGTTTCGAATGCTCACGCCAACTATACGCGAAGAGCTGCGCAATGACATTTCCAAGGCGATCGACCGTCACGGCGGAGAATTCGAGGTGGACTACGAAACCCACCTCTACATGGCCCGCCGCATCGGCCTCGGTGAGTAGCTCTGGATTGGCTCGAATGGAATCTTGGCTTCGTTTAGGTTCCGCTGCACAATTCAGGACTTCCGTGAGCGCAGGATATGAGGGCAAATGCAACTTCTCACCGAGCATATAGCTGCATTTTCCAACTCGCCGCTGGCTGCGCTGACTGAAAAGACGCCCTGGGCGCTGACCACAAACTCCGTCTCGGCAGTTCGACGTCTTTTGAACGGGATCAGCGAAGAGTTTTGCATGTCGGATGACGTCGCAATCCATCGAACAACGACGGTGGAAGCCGGCGCGCTGGTCAAAGGGCCGGCGATAATCGGACCAAGGTGCTTCATCGCCGCCGGCTCGCTCATCCGTGGCGGGTGCTGGTTGGAGGAAAATTGCATCATTGGCCCGGGCAGCGAACTTAAATCCTCTTTCTTGTTTGCCGGATCGAAGTTGGCACATTTCAATTTTGTCGGAGACAGCGTCGTCGGGGCGAGAGTGAATCTCGAGGCCGGCTCCATCGTCGCCAATTTCCGAAATGAGCTTGCCGATCCAAGGATTCGAATCTTGCATTCATGGGAGATCGTCGACACCGGCGTCGACAAGTTTGGCGCACTGATCGGTGATGACTGCAAGTTCGGCGCAAACGCCGTTGTCGCTCCCGGAGCAATCTTTGAAAGGGGAACAATCATTGCACGGTTGACTTCGGTGGATCAGCGACCGAGCTGATCGTCACAGCGGCGCACCGTCACTTCTGAAATTGGCGCATAGCGCCGGTTCGCTGTGACGCGGGATTTGGTCCGCTGTCGGGACATAGCGGAGTTCATAAGCTGGCCGTCCAGCTCAACTCCGCCGCGCTCCATAAGTCGGCGGCGGCGCCTGCACCGTTGGCGCGGCGGCAGCGAACAGTTCGTCCTTGCGCCCCGAGAGCGGGGGATAGATGCGTTTGCAGTTGATGGTCTGCTTGGTCGCCTTGGCAGCCTGGCCGGTCGTGCGCACCTCGCGGTCCCACCCCTCTGTGTAGAGCGCGCCCCAATCGCCGAGATCGAGCACGGTGACGTACCAGTCGATCCTCAGCGGCAGCAGCGGTTGGCCGACGAGATCGGCCACTACATTGTGGCCGGCGAAGCGGCCCATGGGACGGGCGAACTGGCAAGACATCACGGTCGGATGCAAGCCATCGACCACGCTCGAGGCGACGTCGCCGGCGGCGAAGACGCCCGGCAGATCCGTGACCCGCATGAAGGGATCGACCAGAAGGCGCCCGAGGCGATCGCGCGCGCCCGCAAAGTTTTCGGCGAGCCGGCTCGCGCGCATGCCGGCGCACCAGATCACGGTCTGCGTTGCGATGAACTCGCCTGAGCTCAAATGAACGCCGGCAGCTTCGACCGACGCGACGCGCACGCCGAGCCGCGTCTCGACCTCGAGCGACGATAAAGCGGTCTCGATGACGGGGCGCGCGTGGTCGCCGATCGTGGCGCCGACCGCGGGATTGGGATCGACCAGGATGATGCGGCGACTCCCGGTGATACCGGCGCGCACCAGCCGGTCTGGCATTTCGGCGGCAACCTCGATGCCGGTGAAGCCAGCGCCGACCACCACGATCGTCGACCGACCCGGCGACGGCGCACTGCGTCCGAGCGAGGTGAGATGATCCTCGAGGCGAAGCGCCGCGGCATAGGTGTCGACGTCGAACGCATGCTCGGCGAGGCCCGGAATATCCGGCCGCATCACCTCGCTGCCGAGCGCCAGCACGAGGCGATCGTAACTCAGCGTCTGCTCGCCGCTGCTCGTCACCAGCGCGATCTGGCGCCGCGCCGGATCGACCGCCTCGACTTCGCCGAGACCGTGCGTGACGCCGATCGGATCAAGCAGTTGCGGAAGCGGCAGCGCAACCTCGCTGAGGTCGACCTCGTAATTGCGCACGCGGATGTTGTGATAGGGATTGCGGTCGATAACGTGGATCTCGATGTCGCGGCCGGCCGCACCCATCTCGTCGCGCATGCGCGCGGCTCCGATGGCCGCCCACAGGCCTGCAAATCCGGCGCCGAGCACGACGATACGCGCCATGTCCGTTGACTTCGCTGTTCGAGACCATCCGGCGATCTGTGCCGCTGGACAGATATAGCTCAATCATCCGGATCGACCAACTGCGGCAGCAGTCGGCCGCTGCCCAAAATCGGGCCTCAGGCCTCGCGCAGCTCCGAGGGCGTCGCGCCAAAACGCTTGCGGAAGGCGCGATTGAAATAGGACAGATCCGAGAAGCCCGAGGAATGCGCGATGTCGCTGATCTTGCGCGCCCGCGCGCGGGGATCGCCGAGCAGTTTTCGCGCCAGGAGCAGGCGCTGCTCCAGCACGAACTCGGTAAAGGTGGTGCCGGCCTGCTCGAACAGCCGCTGCGCCTGGCGCGGGCTGAGCCCCGAGCGGGTCGCGACCTCGGACAGGCAGAGATCGTTGCGGCCGAGCGCGGCCATCACGTCGGCGCGCATGAGATCGAGACGGGCCGCCGCATGGCCGCGACCGCGCGCGAGCGCCGCGTGCTCGGCGTCGGTGCCGAGCAGGAGGCCGACGAGATCGACCATGTGCTGCGCGGTCAGGCGCTGGCCGACGGCGTCGAGATGCGGCGCGTGGTGAGCGGCAAGCGCGTGATAACGGAAGATGGTCTCGGCGACCACCCCGTCCGACAGCACCTGGGACAGCTTCTCCTCGGCGCGCGGATTGATGTCCAGCAGCGCGCGGCGCGGCATGCGGATGGTGGTGAAGCGGTTCTCGTCGGTGTGACCGACGCTGCCGGTGATGGCCATGTCGGCAAGCACCATCTGCGCCGGCGCGAGCTCGACCGTATGGCCGTTCTGCCGGACGCTGACGAGGCCGGCATGCGCGGCGATCAGCACGAGATCGTCACTGCCGTCGGCGAGACCGCTCTGCGTGCGCGAATATTGCGCGGAGGAGCCTTCGGGAATGGCGAGCGCGATATTGTCGACCACGCTGATCTGCAACCGGCAGTCGATGCTGTCGCCCTGGCTCGGTCCGATCTCGAGGCCACAGGCCCCCAAGGCCCTGTCGCGCCAATGTTCGAACGCCGGCCCCTGCGGCAGGCCTGCATATTGGTGAATAAAGACGCCCGGCGGCTTGGCTGCATCCATCTGGTTTCTAGCCCCTCTCCGGCACCATGATCGGCTGTGCCGACTGCAAATTCCGGGCATTTGACGCCGGGACATGCATGGAGGTTCAAATCACAGGTGGATTCAGCAAGACTTGTCGGATTGCGACGGAGAAACGGACCGTCGCGACAATTATGCGCCGTTGGGGCGGCTACTTCTTCGCCGGAACCTGGGGCTGGGACGGCGGCACGGTCTCGATCAGCTTGCCGGAAAACACCGGCGCCGAGGTCGGCTGGCCGTTGGGCGAGCCGCCCGACTGCTCGACCGTGACTGCATAGGTTGCGCCGTTGACGACATCGGCATCGTAACCGGCGAGCACCGGGCGCGCCGTGAAGTCGCCGTTACTGATCACGCCCAGCGAACGCGGGCGCGGCAACCTGTCGGAGATCAGCCAGAGCTCAAAGCTCTTGCCCGGCTCCGGCGTCGCACCGACCTTGCGCACCGTGAAGTTCTTGGTCGCCCCGTCGATGGTGAGGATGAAAGCGGGGCCGCCGCTCTGGCCCTGCAGCAGCGCGACATATTGCGCGGGCGAAGACAGCGGCGCGGCCGGTGCCTTGAGCTCGACCGTCTGGATGCGCGGTGCGGGCCGCAGCGGGCCGGGCAGCGCATCGGGCAGGAAGATCTGGAGCGACAGCGTCACCAGCAAGGCGGCCGCGAGCGCGCCCACGGCGGAGGCGATCGTGCGCCAGCGCTTCACGCGGCGCTCGAGATAGATCACGTTGCTGCCGTCGACGACCGGCGCCGGCGTCGCGGGCGTCACGCTCGGATCGGGCGCATGGGTCTGCGGCACGAACTGCGGCGGGAAAATCGGAACGGCATCGGAGTTGGAATCGGGCAACGCCTGCGGCGGCACGTCCAGCGACGAAGGTTCTGGCGATGGCGTCTCTGGCGTGGAAGACTCTGGCGCCGAAGACTCTGTCGTTGAAGCCTCGAGCGATAAAGGCGCCGGCGAATAGAACTCCGGCAGTGGTGGCGGCGGCGGCGCCTCCGACGGCACCGGCGGCGCTTCGGGCGAATCCTGCGACGATAGCGTCTGCGCGATCGCGCGCTGGATGTTCTCCCACACGATCGGCCGCGGCTCGATCGTGCCGACCATCTGATTGAGGACGCCGAGCCGGAATTCCCAGGCCTGCACGACCGCGGCGAACTCCTGGTCCACCGCCATCATGGTCGCGACCTGCGCGCGCTCGTCGGCCTCGAGTGTGCCGAGCGCATATTCCGCGGCGAGCGCGATATGGTCCTCGCTGTAGGCCATCAGTTGCAGTCCGAAACCATCCTCGTCGTCGACGCGCTCATAATCCGAGACACTCCCGGATATCCAGCATGCTGCGCCGCAGCCACGTCTTCACCGTGTTGACGGGTGCTGCGAATTTCTCCGCCAATTGCTCGCGGCTCCAGCCGTTGTAATAGGCGAGAAGCACGAGCCGCTGACGGTCCGGCTCGAGGCGACCGATGCATTCCAGCAGCCGCTTCAACTCCTCGGACATCTCCCGGCGCGCCAGCGGATCGGGACTGTCGGCGGCGACGTCCATCGCCTGCGGCTCCTCCTCGATGGAGGCCTCCGTCTTCTTGCGAACGATATCGATGGCGCGGTTACGCGCGATCGACGCCATCCACGTGATCGGCGATGACAGCGTCGGATTGAACTGGCCGGCGCTGTTCCAGATCTTGACGTAGGTCTCCTGAATGACCTCCTCTGCGAGATCCTGTCGGCGCAAGATACGGAGGACGACGCCATAGAGTTTCGCGCGCGTGGCGGCGTAGAGGCGCTCGAACGCGGCCTGGTCGCGCTTCGACACCGCCTCGATCAGCCCGACCAGCTCTGCTGGCGTCAGCATTCAGCCCCCCAAAGCTCAGGCCCCGTCGCATCCGCGCAGACCCCGGCACTCCGCTACCATAGCGCGCGGTCAAGCCCGTCACCAAGAGGCGGCGCGCCGCGCTGTGGACAGCGCACGCAAAAACCCGGACCTTGCGGGTCCGGGCTCGCAAATTCTCTAGCGATTTTGACCGCTGGCGGCCGTCAGGCGATGGCGCCGATGCGGGAACGCATCAGGCCGATGCTGTCGAGATCGGCCTGCTCGCGGGCATTTTCCTCGGCGCGCTCGCGGGCCTGGTCGCGCTCGTCCAGGAGCTCGACCTTCTTCAGCTCCTCGAAAGCCTCCCCGAGCGCGGCCTTGGCCTCCTCAAGCTGGCCCCTCAGCTCGTCGGCCGAGCGGGTCAGGTTCTCACGGCGCTGGATGGCGGCCTTGGCATAGGTCGGATAGGCGAAATGCGCGGGGTCGTTGATCCCGGCACGGTCCTGCTCGGTCTGGATCTCGCGATCCAGATCGGTCGACATCCGCTGGAAGTCGGCGATCATGGACTCGATCTGGGCGACCCGGCGGCGCTTCTCGTCGACCTGAAACTTCTTCAGGCGAATGAGGGTATCACGTGACTTCATCGACTCGTACTCCCCAGAAGTCCCTTAGCTGCAAGACATACACACACATTGGGACGGCACCGGTCTCCCCACTGGCCCGATTGGGGCCAAGACCGGCTCTGCTACTCTGTGGGATCGGATGATGACGGGACAAAGTTAGCGTTCCGTTTCCAAATTGCCGAGGATTTGCGCCAACTGCCGGTAACCATCGGCCAGCGAGGCATTTTCGTCCTTGCGCTGCCGCAGGAAGGCCTCCAGCGGCTCGTGCAGGCGGATCGCCTCGTCAACCTCGGGGCTGGAGCCGGCCCGGTAGGCGCCGAGCCGGATCAGCTCCTCCATATCGGCGTAGGTCGCCATCACCGCCCGCGCCTTCTGGATGGTCGGCCAGAATTGCGGATCGGCCGATTTCGGCATGGTGCGCGACACCGATTTGAGGATGTTGATGGCCGGGTAGCGGCCGCGCTCCGCGATCGAGCGCTGCATCACGATGTGCCCGTCGAGGATGCCGCGGACGGCGTCGGCGATCGGCTCGTTGTGATCGTCGCCGTCGACCAGCACGGTGAAGATCGCGGTGATGGCGCCCTCGCCCAGCCCCGGTCCGGCGCGCTCCAGGAGTTTCGGCAGCTCGGTGAAGACCGTCGGCGTGTAGCCCTTGGCGGTCGGCGGCTCGCCGGCGGACAGGCCGATCTCGCGCTGGGCCATGGCGAAACGCGTCACCGAATCCATCAGGCAGAGGACGTCCTGGCCCTCGTCGCGAAAATATTCGGCGACCGCGAGCGTCAGATACGCGGCCTGCCGCCGCATCAGGGCCGGCTCGTCGGAGGTCGCGACCACCACGACCGAGCGCGCCAGGCCCTCCTCGCCGAGGTCGTCCTGCAAGAACTCCTGCACCTCGCGGCCGCGTTCGCCGATCAGCCCGATGACGCTGACAGCGGCATCGACGTTGCGCGCGAGCATCGAGAGCAGCACGGATTTGCCGACGCCGGAGCCTGCGAAGATGCCCATGCGCTGGCCGCGGCAGCAGGTGAGGAAGGTGTTCATCGCGCGCACGCCGAGATCGAGCGGGCTGCCGACGCGCTTGCGCGAATGCGCCGGCGGCGGCGAATTGCGGTACGGCATCGGCGAAGCGCCCTGCGGCAAGGGTCCCTTGCCGTCGATCGGTTCGCCCAGCGCATTGACGACGCGGCCGAGCCAGGCCGACGACGGACGGACCTGATTGGCGGCATTGGCGATGACCGCCTTGCAGCCGCGACGCACACCGTCGAGGCCGGCGAACGGCATCACGACAGCGTTGTTGCCGGAGAAGCCGATCACCTCGCAGGGGATCGAACGGTTGGCGCCGGTCTCGATGACCAGCCGTGCACCGACCGACATCGCATGGATCGGGCCGGCAACCTCGACCATCAGACCGCGTACGCCGACCACGCGGCCATAGATATTGACGCCGTCGATGTCGCCGATCTGTTCAGCCAACGCCTTCATATGAGGGCCTTCATAAGGGGACGCGCCTGCATGATCGGGGCCTTCATGGCGAAACCCTTAAATTTCGCCATATTTCTGAACGGCGCTTAACTTCGTGTTTACCCGCATCGTTAATCATTGCGTCACTGTCTTTGTGACTGAGCGTGGCTCCCCTTCAGAAGAAGGCTGAGTCGCGGGAGTCGGTTAGGCCCGTCTCTTAAAGTGGAACTTGAACGGAGCCGGATAACGAAAGCTGCTTCAACGCAAGACCTTAGGGCGATTCGAGAAAAATTGCACCGGGGGGACTTGCGTTCCAGAATCAGGATTTGTTAACCATCTGTTGTCAGGATCCGAATCAGTTGTTCAAAGGCGTTTTGTTGAGTGCCGCGAATGCGGCCGACCTGACGCCCAGGAGCGGCGACTATGGGGAACTGGCATGCGCGTTTTGCTGATTGAAGATGACAGCGCCGTCGCGCAGTCGATCGAGCTGATGCTGAAGTCTGAGAGCTTCAATGTCTACACGACCGACTTGGGGGAAGAAGGCGTCGATCTCGGTAAATTATACGATTACGACATTATCCTTCTCGACCTCAACCTGCCCGACATGTCCGGCTACGACGTGCTCAAGCAGCTTCGGGTCTCCAAGATCAAGACACCGATCCTGATCCTCTCCGGCCTCGCCGGCATCGAGGATAAGGTCAAGGGTCTCGGCGTCGGCGCCGACGACTACATGACCAAGCCCTTCCACAAGGACGAGCTGGTTGCCCGCATCCACGCGATCGTGCGCCGCTCCAAGGGTCACGCCCAGTCGGTCATCCAGACCGGCGACCTCGTCGTCAACCTCGACACCAAGACGGTCGAAGTCGGCGGCCAGCGCGTGCACCTGACCGGTAAGGAATACCAGATGCTGGAGCTGCTCTCGCTCCGCAAGGGTACGACCCTCACCAAGGAAATGTTCCTCAACCACCTCTATGGCGGCATGGACGAGCCCGAGCTGAAGATCATCGACGTCTTCATCTGCAAGCTCCGCAAGAAGCTCGCCAACGCTTCCGAGGGACGCAACTTCATCGAGACCGTGTGGGGCCGCGGCTATGTGCTGCGCGAGCCGCACGAGCACGAAGAGCGCATCCCGGCCTGATCCGTTTACGTCGCGAGCCCCCGTCGGGCTCGCTCCTCCCAGCCTGGACCCCGCCGCAAATGGCGGGGTTTTGTTTTTTGGGGCCTCGTCAGGCGCCCGCGAACGCGGGGCTTGCGAGAGGCGCGCTCCTGACCGGGACGCGCGCAGCCGTCTCGCGCAGCCAGGCGATCAGCGCGTAGCCGATGATGAATCCGAACGCGAAGGTCGGGAGCACGAAGGACCAGAAGAACGTCCAGCCCGAGACGTTGTCGACGACCTCCATGACCGGCATCGGGCTGACCTGGTGGATGGCCAGCAGCACCCACAGCAGCACCGTCATGCCGCCGCCGAAGACGAGGCCATCGCGCAACCGCCGTGTCTTGCGCGACCGCCTGCCCCAGGTCGAATCCTGCACCAGCAGGGCCGCCATCGCCGCGATCCCCCAGGGGAAGATCAAAATCGGCAGCTCGCGCAAGACCACGTCGAGATAGGGCTTCTGCGGAAACTGGTAGAAGTCGAACGCGGCCTGAATCGGGAACAGGATCAGCGCGCTCCAGAGACCGATCGTGAGAATGAATCCGATCGGCAGCCGGCCGAAGATGGTCTCGTTCGCAAACGCGTATTGCCGCTTGAAATAATAGACCAGCCAGAAGTTCACGATCAGGTACAGCGGCGTCATCAGCAGCGTCCGCATCATGCCGACATACTGGTCTCCAGGCTGGTGGACGATCCTGCCGGACCCCAGCAGCCACGCCAGACACCAGATGAAGGCGAAGCCCGCCGCGACCGCCACGAACTTCACGATGCCGGGCGGGGCCGGCTGCAGCGTGAAGCCGATCGCCCCCAACCTTTTCCTGCTGCGGCCGAGCGTCCATTCGCCGGCGAGCGCGGCGCGCGCGGCGAACAGCAGGAGATTGTTGAGCAGGGAATCCATGTCCTTGCGCAGATCCTCCAGCATGCACCCCGCCGCGGTCTGGGCGGCCAGCTGAAGCTGGCTGACCGCGCTATGGCGGGTCGAGAGCTGGTCGAGCGCCTGCCAGTCGTTCGGCTCGACCAGGCTGTCCTCCATGATCGCACCGTAGATCTCGGCGCTGCTCTTGAGCACGCGGACGGTGCGGAAGCAGAGCGCATCGTAGACCGCGAGCAGCTCGGCATAGAGATCGGAATTGCGCTCCATGAAGGCATCATGGTCCGCGGCCCAGCGCTCGAGATGGAGCATGAGCGCCGAGATCTTGAGGAAGCGCGACTGGATCGCGGTCGATTGCGTGGCGCGGAAATCGTCGACCTGATAGCCGACCCTGGACAGCTTGCGCTGCAGGCTCGGCATGTCGTCCGGACCGACCTGGAACGGTGCCGCGGCCAGTGCATCGCGCAGCGCGAGCGCGCTGACGGGAATGCCGGCCAGCTCCTGGCAGAATTTCCGCCAAGCCTTCGGCGCGACGGGAATGAGCCACGCGAACATCAGCAGCCAGACCGCGGCAAGCGGCGACAGCTTGTCGGGAAGTAAAGCGTAGATCACCAGGAACGGCGTGATGAAGACGGCGAGTCCGAACAGGAACAGCGGCCGCGTCGTGAAGGAGCGGGTCCCCTTCATGGTGTGAAACCTGAACCAGTAGAACAGCACGACCAGAAGCGGTCCACCGAAGGACTCGAAGATCGCGTTCAGGGGTTCTACGACAGAAGCAAGCGGCACGATGAACTCCTATTGCTAGGGTTCGCTGTTGAAAGGCGCGCCCGACGCCGCGGCATCCGGCGGTGGCGTGGGAGTCAGGCAGCCTCGGCGATCATCTTGGCCTTCTGGACCAGGAGATCGATATTGTCGGGAGCCAGCGCGATCGCGCTGTCCATATCGTTCTGGGCCTTCGCCACGTCCTTGATCTGGGCGTAGGCATTGGCCCGGGACACCAGATATTTCGGCTCGTTCTCGTTGGTTGAGATCGCCGTTCCGAAAGCCTTGATCGCCTCCTCGACATAGCCGCGCTTGTCGTCGGTGCCGGCGGCCGTCATGCTGACGATGCCCTTGATCCAGTAGAACTCCGCGTTCTTCGGCTTGAGCTTGATGGCTTCGGTGATGTCGCTGAGCGCATTCTCGTAGAGGCCGACCGTCACGTTGAAATTGGCGCGGCGCACGAAATATTCGGGCTTCGCCGGATCGAGCTTCAGCATGTAGGCGAAGCTCGCAGCGGCCTTCGGGATCTGCTTCTGCTTGTGCTGCAGCGTGCCGAGATCGAAATAGACCCTTGCGAGCCGAACCGAGAGCTCGCTGTCATCCGCGAGCAGGCTGTGCAGCTCCTGTCCGCGCCGGGTCAGGTCCTCCAGCGCCTCGACCGTCGTCGGGGCAATGAGCAACGCCTCCATGAATTCATCGCGGCGCTGTTGCAGCATTTCCTTCGAGGGGCGCGCCGCCTCGGGCGGAGGCACGGGCGGCTGCTGCGCTTCGACGTCGAAGATCCTTCCGTCCGGCGAGCGCATGTAGAGAACCGGAATGCCCCATTCGACCCGGGACTTCTCCTGGATGAATTTGCGCGCAAGCGTCACCGCATCGTCGATCGGACGGTTGCCGGCAAGTGCCGCGTAGAATCCTTCCGACATCGAGATCGCGGCATTGTCGGTGATCGGAAACTGCATCGCCACCACGGCGGGCAGCCAGCCCGTCTTCATCAATCCGATCGCTGGATTGCCGAAGCGGTCGCCGACATTGACCCTGGCGCTCTCGCAGCAATTGAGCACGATGAGGCGCAGGCTGCGCCGTGCGCCCGTCAGCATCATCGCCAGGTCGGAGGCGAACTTCTTCACCGGCTTGCCATCCTCGTCGACCATGACGACGAAGCCGCTCGCGCCGGAGCCGGGCAAGGCTTCCTCGACGCCGCCATGCCCGATGAAATGGAAGATGTGCCACTCGCCTTCCAGCAGCTTCTTCATCAGGTCTTTGCCGGTCCCTCCGGGGACCCACTGAAAATCGACCTTGCCCTCGTGCTGAAGCGCATCGATGCCCTTGTTGATGCGATCACGCTCCCTGACGACGTTGAGCTTCGGCCATTCGCTGGTCGAGGGATCGGCGATCATGCCGAGGATGCGCAACGGTCCCTTGACGCCCATCCGGCCGACACCGCCCGCCGTCTCGAGATAGCGCACGATGGGGCGCGTGAGGCTGACGAAGCCGGGCATGTCGTCTTCGTCGTAGAGATATTCCCAGGGCAGCCCGGCGAGATCGGCCGCTTCGATGCGCAGCTTGATCCTCAGATCCTGCGCTGCGCCCTTGCTGCGCTCGTAGATGCGCTGGATCGACGGCACGTCGGTGAAGACGCTGCGAAACACCCCGCGGCCGAAATCCCGCAGCACCTGCTCGCCGCGCGTGGTCGGTCCCTGGCGATTCTTCTCGTCGATCTCGAGGACGGCGTTTTCCAGCTCGCCGCGCAGCTTGGCCAGTTCACCGGGCGCGGAGAACCAGAACTTCACCTGGCTCTTCGGCGCTTCGCCCGCCGGCGACCTGACGACGCGACCGTAATATTGCTGAGGACCGCCACCCACGGGCAGATCGGAGCCGATCTCGAGCTCGAAATCTTCGTATTCGGCAACAGGCATTTTGAGCCTCACTCAACACGATTTTGATCAGAACGAAGAAGCCCTCGAATGTGCGTGGCCGATCGCAACCAGGACGACCGTGAAATCAATGCGCTAGACTATCACACACAACCTCGAGACGCATTTGTGAAGCATGTCTCATGCGACCCGATATTTTGTGCAGTGCCGGGCGTATCGCGGGGGCGACTTGTTTCTGGGGATCGAACCTGTTCGACCGATGCGGCGACTAAGCCGTCGTGCCAGAATTCGCGGCGCCAACGGTGGACCCTCCCCCCATGATCCTGCAATCGCTCGCCGGCCTGCCTGCCTTCCTGGTCTATTTCTGCACCGGACTAATCGCGATAGTGGCATATCTCCTCGTCTACACGCGGATCACGCCGCACAACGAGTTCCAGCTCATTCGCGACAACGATCCGGCGGCTGCGATTGCGCTCGGCCTCAGCCTGCTCGGCTTCGTGGCGCCGCTGTTCAGCGCGATCGCGCACTCGGCCAACGTGCTGGACTGCCTGATCTGGGCTTTCATCGCCCTGATCGTGCAGGTCGCCGTGTTCTACATCGTGAAGATCCCGGTGCCGAACCTGTCGGGGCGGATTGCCGCCGGCGAGCTGGCGCCGGCAATCTGGCTCGGCCTGTCCTCGCTCGCAGCCGGCCTCCTGAACGCCGCCTGCATGATCTACTGACATGACAACGAAGCCTCCCACCAAGGATTTCGGCAAGCGCCGGCCGCGCCTTCCGGCGGACTTGCCGCTACCGCAGCGGGAGCCGGTGAAGCGCTCGGGCCATGTCGCGCTGCTGGTGATGGGCACGATCGCGCTTGGCACCACCGCCTTCGTGATGATGCCACGGCGGAACTGCGAGCCTTCGCCTCCCGCAGTCCCCGGGGCCACAGTCCCCGGGGCGACAGTCCCCGGGGCGGCCACACCGGCCCAGACGACAAACTGCAGCAGCAGCTCGTCAGGCGGCAGCTCGCACTGGTCTTCGCGTTCGGGTTTCTACAGCAGCGACTCCTCGAGCCATTCCTCGTCAGGCACGTCGTCGGATTCCGGCTCCGGTGGCGTCACGCGCGGCGGCTTCGGCTCGTTTGCGCATGGCTTCTCAGGCGGCGGCTGAGACGCGGATTTGTGAATTCAACGCCGCGCACCGCTCTGCTTAGGTGATGCCGCGGAAGGAAGCGATATGAAGCGTTCGCGAAGAGTCGTGCTCACCTTGATGGGCACTGCTGCGGTCGGTGCGGTCTCGATGGGATTCGTGAAGCGCGAGCGGTCCTGCGGGTCCGGGCTCGAAGCCGTGCCCGGCATCGACGGCGAGCCGTATTGCCGGCCGAGCTATGGCGGCTTCGGCAGCACGCTGCATCACATGCACGGTGGCCATTCGGGTCAAGGTCATGCCGGCCAAGGTCATGGCGGTCATGGCCATGGCGGTCACGGCGGCGGCTGACATATGCAGCGGATCACTTGCCCCGAGCGCGACGACTGGCAACGGACCGCCGAGCAATGCGGCTTCGCCTTCCACACCATCGATGGCGAGCGCTATTGGGACGAGCGCGCCTATTATGCGTTCTCGCTCGACGAGATCGAGCGCTCGATCGAGACCCCGACCGGCGAGATCGATGCGATGTGCCTGGAGCTCGCCGGTCGCGTGATCGGCGACGAACGCCATTTGCGACGGCTCAAGATCCCGGACGCGTTTTGGGACCTGATCGCGGATAGCTGGGAGCGGGACGACCGCAGCCTCTACGGCCGGCTCGACCTGAAATTCGACGGCAACGGTCCGGCAAAACTGCTCGAATACAATGCGGACACGCCGACCTCGATCTTCGAGGCCGCGGTGTTTCAATGGACCTGGCTCGAGCAGGCGATCGAGCGACGCATCATCCCTTCGCGAGCCGATCAGTTCAACTCGATCCACGAGCGGCTCATCGAGGCCTGGAAAGCGATCGGCGCGGGCGGCCATCTGCATCTGACCGGCACGACCGGCAACGAAGAGGACGCGGGCACGCTCGCCTATCTCGAAGACACGGCGCGCCAGGCGGGCCTCTCGACCACGCTGCTCGACATCGAGGAGATCGGCTGGCGCGACGAGGCCGGCGGCTTCGTCGATCTCGACGACCGCGACATGGAGCTTGTCTTCAAGCTCTACCCCTGGGAATGGATGTTCCACGACGCCTTCGGTGCAAAGCTCGCCGGCGCTCCGACGCGCTGGATCGAGCCGCCATGGAAGGCGGTACTCTCCAACAAGGGCATCCTGCCGCTGCTCTGGGAGATGTTTCCGAACCATCCCAATCTGCTGCCGGCGTTCTTCGAGGACGATCCGCGCGCAGCCGAGCTTGGCAGCTCCTACGTCCGCAAGCCGCTGCTGTCGCGCGAAGGCGCCAATGTCACGCTGGTGTCGGGCGGAATGTCACTCGATGAGCACGCCGGTCCCTACGGCGCCGAAGGCTTCGTGCGCCAGGCACTCGCACCGCTGCCGAACTTTTCAGGCGTCTATCCGGTGGTTGGAAGCTGGCTGGTCAACCACGAGCCGTGCGGGCTGTCGATCCGCGAGGACGAGAGCCCGATCACGGGCAACAGCTCGCGGTTTCTGCCGCACGCGATTTTGTGAGGTTTCTCTTTCCCCTCTCCCCCTGCGGGAGAGGGTGGATCGCCGCGAAGCGGCGAGACGGGTGAGGGGTTTCTCTCCGCTAGGGATGCTCTCACGATTTGAATTCGGGGAGATACCCCCTCATCCGGCGCTTCGCGCCACCTTCTCCCGCAAGGGGAGAAGAAAGCTCATCTCGCCGCAGCGACCTTCAATGGCTGCGGCATCAGTCCACCCATCGGACGGCCGGAGCGCGCCGGATTGAGCTGGTAGAGACCGCGGCGGTCTGACATCGGGCGGAACGCATCGGTGATGCCGACGACGGATTCGGCAGCCCCCAGCAACAGTGTGCCGTCGGCTTCCAGGCCCTTCGCCATGCGCTCGAAGATCACCGCCTTGGTGTCCTGATCGAAATAGATCAGCACGTTGCGGCAGAAGATCACGTCGAACGTGCCGAGATGGGAGAAGTCCTGCAACAGGTTGAGCTGACGGAACTGCACCATCGCGCGAATGTCGGCGTTGAGCTGCCAGACCTCGCCCGATTGCGTGAAGTGTTTCATCAGGAGCTGGATCGGCAGGCCGCGCTGCACCTCGAACTGGCTGTAGACGCCGGCCTTGCACTTCTCCAGCACTTCCTGCGACAGATCGGTGGCAACGATCTCGATGCGCCAGCCCGCGAGCACGGCGCCCATCTCCTTCAGGCACATCGCGATCGAATAGGGCTCCTGCCCGGTCGACGAAGCCGCCGACCAGATTCGCAGCGATCTGCGCGCGGCGCGGGCCTGGATCAGGCCGGGCACGATGCTGTCGCGCAGATGATCGAACGGGATCTTGTCGCGGAAGAAGAACGTCTCGTTGGTGGTCATGGCTTCGACCACGTCGGTCGCAAGCCGGCCATCGCCGTTCCTGATCTTGAGCACGAGATCGGGGATGCCAGGCAGGCTCGCCTTACGAGCAAGCGGCAGCAAGCGACTCTCGACCAGATACTGCTTGTCGGCCGAGAGATCGAGACCGGAGCGCTCTTTCAGGAACTTGCGCAGATACTCATAGTCCATCGGCGTCACGAGCGATCTCCCGCGAACAGGCGGTTGACCTTCGCGCCGATCTGGTTGAGCGGCAGGATCGCGGCGCAGATGCCGGCGTGCGCAGCTGCACCGGGCATGCCCCACACCACGCTGGACGCTTCATCCTGCGCGATCACACTGCCGCCGGCCGCGACGATGTCCTTGCCGCCGCGCATGCCGTCCGAGCCCATGCCCGTCAGGATCACGGAGAGGATGTTGCCGTGCCAGATGTCGATGGCGGAGGTGAACAGCGGATCGACGGCCGGCTTGCAGAAATTGACGGCGGGGCCGTCGTCGAGCGCGATCGCAACGTCCGCGCCATTACGTGCGACGCGCATGTGCTTGCCGCCGGGCGCGAGGTAGATGCGACCCGCCTTGACCGGCTCACCGTCAACGGCTTCGGCTGCCGGCTTACGGCTCGAACGCGCCAGGTGCTCGGCCAGAATGGTGGTGAAGGTCGGTGGCATGTGCTGGGTGATCAGCACGGGGACGCGGTCGATCACCGGACCGAGCTCGGTGACGAGCGCCATCAGCGCCTGCGGGCCGCCGGTCGAGGAGCCGATCAGCAGCACCTTCGGCATCTGGCTCGAGAACGGACGCGTGGTCACCGAGCCTGAAAACAGGGCATGCGGGGCCGGTGCTGGCGCGGTGGGCCGCGCAACGGCCGGCGCGCGTGCAGCCGGAGCAGCAGCAGGGCTCGCAGGCGCCAGCGGCGGGCTCGCGACCGCCGGCTTCCGGCGCAGCCGTGCGCCGAGGTGACGGATCTTCTGGATCAGATCGTGATGGAAGATATCCGCGGCGGACGTCTCGCGCGTCGATTCCGGTTTCGGAATGTAGTCGGCCGCGCCGAGCGACAGCGCCTTGAAGCTGATCTCCGCGTTGCGGCGGGTCAGCGTCGAGGCCATGATGATGACGAGATCGCGCTTCTTCGCCAGCAGTCGCGGCAGCGCCGAGATACCGTCGAGCTCGGGCATTTCGATGTCGAGCACGGCAACGTCGGGATTGATGCGTTCGAGCTGGTTGACCGCCTCGAGCCCGGTGCGCAGCGAGGCTGCGACCTCCATGTCGTGCTCGGCGCCGATCCAGCGCGAGATCAGACCGCGTATGACGACGGAGTCATCGACGATCATCACCCGCAGTGGTCCCGCTTCGCGCGACGAACCCGTGGTCGAATTACCTGCGAACGCAACACTCATTACTCACCAACTCAGACTGAAACGGTTTAGTTGAAAACAAACGCCGAAGGAGCCGTTCAGCCTCCGGTGTTCGCTCAGATCAAGCCGACTTCCTGGAACTTCGCCGTCACGATGTCCTTGTCGAAGGGCTTCATGATGTACTCGTTGGCACCGGCGTGCAGCGCGCGCGCAATATGGGCCACGTCGTTCTCGGTGGTGCAGAACACCACCTTGGGCTGGTCGCCGCCGGGCATGCGGCGCAGATGGCCGAGGAACTCGTAGCCATCCATGACCGGCATGTTCCAGTCGAGCAGCACGGCGTCGGGCAGCCCGCGCTTGCAGGCCTCGAGCGCCTTCTCACCGTCCTCGGCTTCGAGAATCTGGAAGTCGAGGCCTTCCAGGATCCGGCGCGCAACCTTGCGGATGACGCTGGAATCATCAACGACGAGACAAGTTCGCATGTGAACCTCTGCTTCTGATCCCCCTGTGCGGGGGCACTTCCAATTGCGAGTCCATCGGCGGCAATGCCGCCGTATCAGGCCGCCATCATCTCGGGCGCGAGCTCGAGGACGCGATCGACATCGAGGACGACCATGAGCTGGCCGTCGAGACGGTGGACGCCGCCGGCGAGCTTGGCCATGCGGGGGTCGAGATTGACCGGGTTCTCTTCCATGCCGTTCTCGGACAGGCGCAGCACCTCGCCGATCTGGTCGATCAGGAGGCCATAGGATTCACCGCGCAGGTCGACGCCGACAGCCATTGGGGTCTTGCCGTCCTCGGGCTTGGGCAGGCCGAGGCGGGCGCGCATGTCGACCACGGTGACGATGCGGCCGCGCAGGTTCAGCACGCCCGCGATCTCGCGCGAGGACAAGGGAACGCGGGTGACGCGCTCGGGCATGAACACGTCCTGGACGCGGGAGATCGGCAGGCCGAACAGCTGGCCACCGATCATCGCGGTGACGTACTCGACCATGGCGCCTTCGCCGGACTGGGTCTTCTTGGTCATATCGATATCTCCTGATCCCTGTCGTTACGCCGCTGCCCGGTTCAGCTCGGAGGCGCCGGCGGCACCCGCGGTCTGTTCCTTCAGCGCCGCGATCAGACCGGGACGGTCGAACTTGGCGACATAGTCGTGGAAGCCGGCCTGACGGCCGCGCTCGATCGCGGCCGGCGACACCAGCGCGGAGAGGCCGATGATCGGCATCGCGCCCAGATTGCTGTCGGAGCGGATGGTCTCGGCAAACTCGAACCCGTTCATGTCGGGCATCTCGATGTCGGTCAGCACCACGTCGAAGGTCTGGGCACGGAGCGCGGCCAGGCCCTCCTGCGCGGTCGGCGCGGTGCGGACGCGGTAGCCGGCGGCCTTCAGCACCGGCGCCAGCATGTTGCGGAAGAATGCGGAGTCGTCGACCAGCAGCACCGACTGCGAGTGCATCGACGGCTTCATCTCCTTGCGGGTGAACCAGTCGGAGAACGCCATCGGCAGGAAGTGGCCGACGTCGATCACCTCGGTGGCCTGGCCCTTGATCACGGCCGAGCCGAGAATGCCGCTAGCCGAGCCGCCGACCTCGATGTTGAGCCGTTCCTCGACGATGTCGATGATCTCGTCGACGACGAGACCCATGGAGCGGCCGTCATCGGCGAACACCAGGATCGGCTGCGCGCCCTGGCTGGCGATGGTGACGCCGTCCATGGCCACCAGCGGCATCAGCTGCTCGCGGTACTGCACCATGTAGCGGCCGTTACTGAACTCGATCTTGTCGGCGGGGAGCTCTTCCAGGCGGGTGACGAGCCCGAGCGGGACCGCCTTGGGCTGGGACGAGCCGGCGCGGAACACCAGCAGCGAGGTGGTCTGCTCGCCGGAGCCGATGTGGTGCGCGCCATTGTCGTCGGCCATGTCATGGGCCGAGGAGCCGGCGGCGCCGAGCGCCTTGGCAATGCCGTTGGGGTCGATGATCATGATCACAGCGCCATCGCCCAGGATGGTGTTGCCGGAGAACATGTCGATGTGACGCAGTTTTGTCGACATCGGCTTGACCACGATTTCTTCGGTGTGGAACACGCCGTCGACGACGATGCCGAACGTCTGGCTGCCGACCTGCGTCACCACGATAAAGCCGTTCTCGGGATCGGAAGCCGCGCCGTCGTCGATCTTGAGCAGCTTCTTCAGATGGATCAGCGGCAAGAGCTTGTTGCGCAGGCGCAGGACCGCGGTGTCCTTGATGCGCTCGATGCGGTGCTCCGAGTTGGCGCGGGCACGGACCAGCTCGACCACCGAGAGCTGCGGGATCGCGAAGCGATCGCCGGCGGCCTCGACGATCAGCGCCGAGACGATGGCCAAAGTCAGCGGGATCTTGATGGTGACGGAGGAGCCTTCGCCTGCGACCGACTTGATGTCGATGGTGCCGCCGATCTGGTCGATATTGGTGCGGACCACGTCCATGCCGACGCCACGGCCGGAGACCGAGGTGATGGCGGCCGCGGTGGAGAAGCCGGGCGCGAAGATGAACTTGTGGATCTGGGCTTCCGACATCTTCTCCAGCTCAGCCTCGGTGACGAGACCTGAGGAGAGCGCCTTGGCCTTGATCTTCTCGGTGTTGAGGCCGCGGCCGTTGTCGGCGATGCAGATGATGATGTGGCCGCCCTCGTGATAGGCGGACAGCCGGATGGTGCCCTGCTCGCCCTTGCCGGAGGCGAGGCGCTCGGCGGGGGTCTCCAGGCCATGATCGGCGGAGTTGCGCACCATGTGGGTGAGCGGGTCCTTGATCAGATCAAGCACCTGGCGGTCGAGCTCGGTGTCGGCGCCGTGCATCTCCAGGTCGATCTGCTTGCCGAGTTCGGACGAGAGATCGCGGACGATGCGGGGCAGCTTCTGCCAGGCATTGCCGATCGGCTGCATGCGCGTCTTCATGACGCCTTCCTGCAGCTCGGCAGTGACGTTGGAGAGGCGTTGCAACGGCACCTTGAACTCGGTGTCCTCGTTGCGGCGGGAGATCTCCAAGAGCTGGTTGCGGGTCAGCACCAGCTCGGAGACCATGGTCATCAGGTGCTCCAGCGTATCCACGTTGACGCGGATCGACTGGTTGGCAACGCGGTCGCCTTCGGCGCCCGTCTCGTCGGCGGCCGACTTCTTGGCCGCTTTTTCCCGGGGCACCTTGGCGTCCTTGTTAGCTTCCTTGGCAACAGGTGCCGGAGCCTCGGCAACGGGTTCGGCCTTTGCAACAGGCGCCGGCGCTTCGATCGCGGTCTCGCGGAAGGCACGCTCGAGATCGTCGAGCGAGACTTCGCCGGGACGCAGCGGACGCTCCAGGGTCTGGTCGATCAGCGTGCCCGTGGTCATCTCCTTTGCGGGAGCGGGCGCAGCCGCAACGGGCGCTTCCGGCACCAGCGGCGGGGCTTCAGCGACAGGCGCAGCGGCGCCGGCGGCCATCGCGGCCATGCCCTGCTCGACCATCGCTTCCAGCTTGTCGATGAGATCGCGGTCGTTGCCCTCGGGCTCGGCTTCGGTTGCCTCGAGGCCTGCGAGGATCTCCTTGATGCGGTCGATCGAGGACAGGATCAGCGTCACGGCCTGTCCGGTCACCGGCATGCCGTCGCGGAATTTGCTCATCAGCGTCTCGCCGGCATGTGCCAGCGCTTCGAGCCGCGGCAGTCCGAGGAAGCCGCACGTACCCTTGATGGTATGGACCAGGCGGAAGATGTTATCGAGGATCTTGGCGTTGTTCGGCTCCTGCTCGAACTTCACCAGCTGATTGTCGACGGTGTCCAGGCTCTCGCTGGTCTCCGTCAGAAACTCCCGCAACAGATCATCCATGAAAACAGGCCTTCATACAGGGAGGGCACGCACGAATTGTGATGCGCCATGTCAGAATGGGGCCAGCTTCACCGCAAAGCGTTTAATAATGGTTGAGTATGTGCAAAAGAACGGAACCAACAAAGAGATAAGGCGCTCCGGACAAGCCGAAGCGCCTCGTAAAGATTCGATTAACCTGCGAGAACGATAGGCGCGTTTACGAAGCGCTAATGATGATGGCTTCGCCTTCCGGCTTGAGCGTCACGGTGAGCCCGCAGGCCTGCGCCAACAGCCGGGTATAATAAGGCTGGATCGCGTGCGCATCCGCAGCCGGCCCGCGTTCGCCGCTCAGAAGCTCGGAGATGTTCTGCGGCAGGCGCGCGTTGTGTCCCGTCGCGGTGATGCGGAAGCTCATCGTTTCGCCCTCGCCGATCGGATCGACCGTGAGCATGCCGCCGCGCGGGATCGTGTGCTGGGACACGACCAGCATATTGAGCAGCAGCTTGACGCGATTCTTCGGCAGCAGCAGCCGCGGCAGATTCCACGTGATCGTGCACTTGCCGTCCTCGATGTGGCCACGCGCCATGGTCTGGGCGTCGCCGAGGTCGATCTGTGCGCCGGAGGAGCCGGCCGCGCCGAAGGCGAGGCGGCAGAATTGCAGGCGGGCGGAGGCCGTCTTCGCACTCTTGCGAATCAGGTCGAGCGCGAATTCGCGGTCCTCGGGCTTGGGATCGTCATCGAGCACCTCGAGCCCATTGACGATGGCGCCAACCGGGCTGATGAGATCATGACAGACCCGCGAGCACAGCAGTGCAGCGAGTTCGAGCATATCGGGAGCGGAAGCGGTACCGGGTGACGGAGCGTCAGACATAAAGGGTTCCTGGAATGGCACGGCGTGGACGCGGCGAATCACGCATGGCTTAAACTGTTGCTGCGGGTTCTATCATTCGCCAGCCCGTGGCAGCTAGCTTGCGATAGGTTCGAAGCGGCCATAAGGGACGCAGGCGAATCAAGCGACGAGAGGCGAGATTTGCCAATACGAGATTTGCCAATGAATGAGGCATGCAGGTGAGGATCATCGACGGCGAGGCCGCATCCCGGCTGATGGAGCCCCTGACCGCACTGGTGGTTCAGGCCGGCGAGGCGATCCTCGCGGTCAACCGCACGGCGATGCGGGTCGACGGCAAGCAGGACGGCTCGCCGGTGACCGAGGCCGACCTCGCCGCCGACCGAATCATTGCCGAGGGGCTCGCCAGGCTTGCGAACGACGTGCCGTCGCTCTCGGAGGAACGGTGCCAGCTCGCCTCGCCGCCGTTTCGCGGCAGCTTCTTCCTGATCGACCCGCTCGACGGCACCAAGGAGTTCGTCGCCGGCCGCGACGAGTTCACCGTCAATCTCGCGCTCGTGACCGACGGCGTGCCGCTGCTCGGTATCGTCAGCGCCCCCGCGCTCGGGCTGCTCTGGCGCGGCATCGTCGGCCGCGGCGCCGAGCGCGTGACGTTTGACGGCACAACGATCGGCGCCGCCGAGCCGATCCGGACCCGCAAGCTGCCCGGGCACGGCGAGCCCTGGGTCGCGGCGGTGAGCCGCTCGCACGGCGACCCCACAAGCGAAGCCTTCATCGACCGACGGCCGAAGGCCGTCAGAAAGACGTGTGGCTCGGCGGTCAAATTCGGCCGAATCGCCGAAGGCAGCGCCGACATCTATCCCCGCTTCGGGCCGACCTCGGAATGGGACGTCGGGGCAGGCTGCGCCGTGGTCACGGCAGCCGGCGGCAAGGTGACCGACGGCAAGGGCGGCGAGATCCGGTTCGGCGAACGTGGCGACACCGGCTTCATCATCCCGGCGTTCGTCGCCTGGGGCGACGCCGGGGCGGTCATGCCTACTGACTGAGCTTGTCCTGGAGCGCCGGCCAGCGCTTGCCGACTTCATACAGGAACCGCTCGGGATTGGCGGCGAAGGCGTCGCGATTGTCTTCGCGGCTGAACAGATAGAGACGCTGCTCCGCGATCACGAAGAAGCGGGGATTGCCGGCGACGACGACGCCGCGCGCGATATCGGCCGGGTCGTAGCCGCCGTACTGCGGGCCGTAGATTTCGGGATGGGCCAGGAAAGAGGCCCGGTTGCCCTCGTTCCGGAAGCGCCAGACCGCGCCCCAGAGATTGGCTTCGAACTCCGCCGTCCCCTGCCCGGGGCTGCCATCGACGAAATAGGCCACGGGATCGAAGCCTTCGATGGCGACGCCCGAGAAGCGATTGACGACGATCCGCTCGGTGGTGGCGGCCTGCACTGGCCCGCCTGCGCAGGCGAGCCAAATGGCCGCCAGCAGGCAGACCAGACGGCCGATCAAGGCAATTCCGGGGCGCAAAGGGCTATCTTCCTGCCGTTGTGCCGTCATAGTTGCTGCGGATAACATCCGAGTCGAGGGGACATCCGGTGCAACCTAGGACCGTGCCGTTGGCGTCAGGTTAAGGGAAGCGGACCGGAATCGATACCAGGGGTTCTTTTATGACTTTCGCATCACGCCTTGCCGCAGTGGCGCTCATCGCGCTGGCTGGCTGGACCGTGCCGGCCGCCGCCCAGACGGCCGCGCCGCCGCCGGACCTGCCGCCACCGCAGCGGACCCCGACGCCCAATACCTATGGGCCGGACGAGCTCGTCACCGCGGGCCATCGCTTCTTCGGCAACGTCTCGCGCGGCCTCGCCTCGATCATCGAGAAGGCGGTCAGCCAATGGGGCCTGCCGAACGGCTATATCCTGGGCGAGGAAGGCTCCGGCGCGTTCGTCGCCGGCCTGCGCTATGGCGAGGGCACGCTCTACACCAAGAATGCCGGCGACCTGCGCGTCTACTGGCAGGGTCCCTCGCTCGGCTTCGACTGGGGCGGCGACGGCGCGCGTACCATGACGCTGGTCTATAACCTGCCCGCCACCAACGCGATCTACCAGCGCTTCGCCGGCATCGACGGCTCGGCCTACATCATCGGCGGCTTCGGCATGACGGCGCTCACCGCCAACAACATCGTGCTGGTGCCGATCCGCTCCGGCCTCGGGCTGCGCCTGGGCGCCAATATCGGCTACCTCAAATACACGCCGCGGGCGACCTGGAACCCGTTCTAGGTCTGCTCCGCTTATCCCGTTCCGGATTCACGTTAACAACAGGGCGGGGCTGGCTTTTTGCCGGCCCGCCATGCATTGTCTTTGGTAAATTTTTCCTTGTCTTTGGAGCTCTGACCCATGGTCGAACCGATCATGTACCTGGCGATCGGTTTCCTGCTCTCGATGCTGTGCGGGCTTGCCATCGTGCCGCTGGTGCATAACCGCGCGGTCCGCCTGACCACGCGCCGGCTCGAAGCCGCCACGCCGCTGTCGATGGCGGAGATCCAGGCCGACAAGGACCAGCTCCGCGCCGAGTTCGCCATGTCGGCGCGCCGGCTGGAGATGAGCGTCGACCAGCTCAAGAACAAGACCACGAGCCAGCTCGCCGAGCTCGGCAAGAAGAGCGACGCCATCAACCGCATGAAGATCGAGCTCGGCGAGAAGAACGCCACGATCTTCGCGCTGGAGGCGCGCGAGAAGGCGGTCAAGGAGCAGCTCCGCGCCACCGAAGAGGAATTCAACGCCAAGACCGCCGCCCTGCGCGAGGCCGAGATTGCGCTGAGCGACAAGCAGGGCGAGCTCGCGAAGATCAATTCCGAACTGTCCGACCGTTCGATGATGGCGGAGAGCCGCCAGGTCGAGCTGGTCGCGGTGCGCGCCCAGATCGAGGAACTGAAGAACCGCGTCGGCGATGCCGAGAAGGAGTTTTCCGCGACGCAGGCCCGGCTGACGCAGGAGCGCTCTGACTCGGAAGTCGCCTCGCGCGATCTGTCCGATGCGCGCGGCCGCGTCGAGAATCTGAGCCAGCGCGTCACCGAGCTCGATCGCCAGCTGATCGTGCAGGTCAAGGAGGCCGAGATGCTGTCCGGCCGCGTCGCCGATCTCGAAGGCCGTCTCGCCACGCAAGGCAAGCTGCTGGCCGAGCGCGACTATGAGAACAACCAGCTCCGCCAGACCAACGAAGGCTCCGAGCGCACCATCAAGGACTTGCGCGTCGAGATCGCCGGCTTGAGCGGCGGCAAGTCGTCGGCCGCGTTCGAGGCGATGCGTGCGGAGAAGGCCGCGCTGGAAGAACAGCTCGGCACCGCCCGCGACGAGCGCGCAAAGCTCCAGCGCGACATCAATGCGATCCAGCAGCAGGCGGAGAGCTCCTGGGCGACCGAGCGCATGGAGAATGCGCTGCTGCGCGAACGCATCAACGACATCGCCGCCGAGGTGGCAAAACTCGCGATGCAGCTCGAGGGCCCGAACTCGCCGATCGAGGCGCTGCTGGCGGCCGAGGCCGGCCAGCCACCGAAGCAGGCCACCCGCCCGGCCAACGGCTCTGCTGCCAACGGCGCGGTCGCAGCTGCCCTCCCCGAGGGTGGCGGAACGCTCGCCGAGCGCATCCGCGCGCTGCAGGCCCACGCCTCCCGCGCCCGCCAGCAGGGCGCGTAAATCGCCCGAAATCCGGCCTCGCCGCGGATTTAAGACACTGAGGCAAGGTTTTCCGGCCTCGAGCCGCCTGAAAACTTGACACGTCTCACCCGCACTTCTAAATCGCGGGCTCCGATGCGCCGGCCGGCCGACGAGGTCCGGCCGTCTGCATGATGGTCCCGGGCGCATAGCTCAGCGGGAGAGCGTTCCCTTCACACGGGAGAGGTCCAAGGTTCGATCCCTTGTGCGCCCACCATTTCTTCCGTATCTCCAATGACTTAGAAGCCTGCTTCCCGCACGGTGTGCCCTTAAAAGTCTGGGGCACAACAGGGGCACGCTGCAAAAAATCATCCCGTCTACGTCACCCGCCGCTCCGATCTCGACGGCCAATCAATAAGACTGTTAGCCCGTCTTCGCGGATTCGTCGGTTTTTGAAGAGCCGACATCAAGCAGTCAATGGCTTAGCTCAAAAGGTCTTCACTACGGCGACTGGCTTGGTTGATGGCGGCAGCGGCGATCCTGGGCGGCGGCTGCGGTGGCAGGCGGAGCTTCAGCCGATCGATCAAGAGCTGGAGTTCGGGCTCGGGATGGGTATAGCGGGTGAGCCGGATCTCGCGCCCATCTGTCGTCGGCAGATGAACGTCGATCATCTGGACGGCGGCAAATTTTTCGAGCGCGCTGCGCGCGGTCAGCCCCGGCGCCAAAGCGTGGAGACGGCGGGTCAGCGTGATCTGCATGCAATAAGCCAGGAACGCGATGAAGATGTGGGCCTCGATCCGCGCCTCGCCCTGATGGAAGAGCGGGCGGATCGCCAGGTCGCCCTTGAGGTTGCGGAAGGCCTCTTCGACGGCGACGAGCTGGACGTAGTACTGCCAGAGCTGGGCGGGATCGTTGTCGGTGAGGTTGGTGCGCAACAGATAGCGGCCTTCGCGCCGGCGCGTGATCCGCAGTTTCCTGCGATTGAGCGCGAAGGTGAAGCTCGGGCGCTGCTTGTCGATCTCGATGTCGACCAGACGCCAGGCTGCCGGCGCCTTGGAGCGCGCGCCGCCGAGTTTCATCAGCAGTTCTTCGCGGGAGAGCTCCATGGCGGCGATCTGCCGGAGCCGCTTCCACAGCCACGTCAATTGCCGCCGGCGCATGGCGCACTCCTTGGTGACGCGATCATGGCTCTGCGCGAAGACATAGAGCTCGCCGTCTTCGGCCAGAAGCTTGACCTTCACGCCCTCGCGCGCATCCTGCCAGGGCCTGTCCACCAGGTGCTTCTCCAGACGGTTCAGACGGCCCTTCGGCGTTCCCACCAAGTACTGCACCGGCGGATCGCTGTTGCGCATCTCGGCCAGCACGGCCTCGGTCGGCACTCCGCGATCCATCACCCAGACCCGGCGCGCCTTGCCGTATTGCAGCTCGATCTTGTCGAGGAACATCCGCAGCGTCTTGCTGTCGGCGGTGTTGCCGGGCAGCACTTCGTAAGCCAGCGGCAAGCCGTCAGGCGTCACCACCAGCGCGATCACGACTTGCGGGCAGTCCGGCCGCTTGTCGCGGCTGTAGCCGTGGCGGCGCTTGGCTCCTTCCGGCAGGTCCGAGGCGTTGACCTCGAAGTAGGTGCTGGTCAGATCGTACAGCAGCACGTCGAAGTCGGCATTGAATAGATCGCGCCAGCGCCCGACCAGATGCGAGAACAGCGCATCCTTGTGCGCGAGCAGGAGATCGTGGCAGGCATAGAGCTTGTGTTCTTCCGCCAGGCCGAAGTCCGCGCCCAGTAGATCAGCCATCGCGCTGTTGCCGAACCACTGGCGATGCAGACGCCATTCGCTGCCCGGCGCAATCAGCCGGTAGGTCGCGAGCACTTGCAGGATTTGATCCCACCTGGTCTTCTTGCGGCTCGGGGGCAGCCGATCGGCCCAGAACCGATCAAGCCGAAGCTCCTGCCATAACTGCCCCGCCAGCCAGCAGGCGCCCCATTGACGCGGACGGCGAAGCTCCATCTCCGACAGCCGAAGCTGGACGATCGATGCATCGCATGCGACCGCCTCGCATCGATCCTCCGGGAACAGCGCCAGTGTCCGCGCGCGGCCGGCGTCCTCGTCGAAGACCTCGATCGCCTTGCGCCAGCTCGCTGCCTGCGAGGAATTGATCTCGCCGAGATACAGCACATGCCGCTGCACCACGCGGCCATCATCGAGACGCTTGTTCTCAACGATGTTCCAGGAGCTGTGCGTCTTGCCGTTCTTCTTTCGCTCGGTGCGTCGCAGGAACATGACGCGGCGAATCTACCCGCACCATCACGCCCTTGGGAATCGGGTAGGTCTTCACTACAGCCGTTTTCGGCCAAAACTGACGATGCCGCCCTTTCCAGATCAACCACTTAGCTCGTCAGAAAATCGCAAAATCACGATTTCTGTCCGCGAATCCGCGAACTCGGGTTAGCGGTACGAGCAGACCACGGACTTGGCGTGGACGGCCTACGCGCCACGCTTGAAGCGCATAGGCATCCAGAACTGCCGCAGGGCCTCAACGGCTACTGGAATGTCACGCCAGGCGTTTTGAGCGACGGGCAGCGTTCCCAGCGTGTGCCGGGCCGGGGGTAGCAAGGGCCGACCGGCGTCATCGATGCAATGGATCAGGATCGGCCGCAGCATAAGGTGTTCAGTGCCGTTCGGAGAGAGAAGGCGCCACCAGACGAGAAGCCGAAGCTTCATGACGGCGTAGAAGCCCATGCACCAGGGCCGCGGGTCGACTTCGCCGTCCGGCGATCGCACGAACAGCGGCTCGAAGCTCTCCGGTCTCGTCGACAGCGTCTCGCTGATCGCGTTGTGGCGCATCAGCGTGGCGGCGATCGCCGAGAACTCCTCGGTATCGTGATTGAAGGCGTCGGGATCTACGCCAAGGAGCGGGCATACCCATTCCTCGGACGCCATTGAGACCGGCCCGGCGACGACCGCGGCCACTGCGCCGTCGAGCATGGAGAGCGATGTCGCCCGCGGATGCCGAAGCGCCGGCGCCCTGGCGCCCTCGCTTATCCATTGCCCGAGCTGTTCGAACGACATGGCATAGTCCGCCATCGTCGTCTTGGCCCGCTTTCCTCGCCGTTGCTTCGGCTTTGTCATGCTGCGGCCCGCTTTTCGGCTTCGCGTGCGGCCTTCCAGTTCCAAGCCAGAAGTTCGTGCAGCTGGTTGGCCTTCGTGGCGCCGCTCACCATGCGCTCGAGAACGTCGACGAGATAGGCCTCGGGGTCGAGGCCATTCAATTTTGCCGTGTTAAGAAGCGAAGAAAGTATCGACCAAGTCTCGCCTCCTCCTTCCGAAGGGGCTGCATGATGCAGGGATTTCAAGCAACGAAGTTCGAGTAACATATCCATTCCATCCCGACGCCGGCCGAGACCTGATCGTTCTCAGCGAACAAATCCATGATGGCCGTCGCCACTTCACAGTTCGCCGCGAGAACGGCCGTCTCCATCTTCTGTCGGCATGGATGACGGAGCCCGAAGCAGCATCGACGAAAATTGTAGCTGATCCGTTTCTACCAATAGACCAGCTTCTTGAGCTTCGGACATTTATTGACGTCCTCGTAACCTCGCGTTGGGAGGAATCGCCTCCCGCTGAGGGAGGAGCCCATGTCCAAGACGATACAAAAGAGGCAGCAACCGGATCTGTTCGAAACAGCGCAAGCAGAGCATCTACCTCAGGCGGTGCAAGCCGAGGCCGCAAAGTTGCTGTCGCTCCTGCTCAACGAAACCGCGGCAAAGGTGTCTGCCCCACCCGCCCAGTCAAGTCAAGAGGTGGATCATGACGAAGATCACCGCTGATCACCTGGTGCGCAGCGCCGTGGTTTACGTTCGACAGTCCTCGGTCGACCAGGTTGTCCACAACCTGGAGAGCCAACGCAGGCAATACGGCCTTGAGGCTCGCGCACGCGCACTCGGCTGGAGCGGTGTCGAGGTTATTGATGATGATCTCGGCAAGTCCGGCTGCGGCGTTGCGAGACGTGGATTTGAGCGGTTGTTGGCGTTAATCTGCGAGGGCGCGTCGGTGCGGTGTTTTCAATCGAGGCCACCCGCCTCGCTCGAAACGGTCGAGACTGGCACACGTTGTTGGAATTTTGCGGCTTGGTCGGCACGCTCATTATCGACGAAGATGGTGTCTATGATTCTCGGTCGATTAACGATCGATTGCTCTTGGGGATGAAGGGTACGATGAGCGAGCTGGAGCTCAGTGTCATTCGACAGCGATCAGTCGAAGCCGTCAAACAAAAGGCCCGGCGCGGCGAGCACTTCACGACGGTCGCGGTCGGGTATGTGAAGACGAAGGATGATCGAATCGAGAAAAACCCGGACGTACGTGTCCGCGAGGCGCTGGATCTCGTCTTCAGGAAGTTTGTGGAGCTCCAATCGATCCGGCAGGTCTTGCTCCGGTTGCTCCAGGAAAAGATCGCGCTACCCTTCGCCGTTGGAGGTTCGCACGATCCGAAAATCGAATGGCGCACACCAAGCTACACGACGTTGAATCACATGCTCACCAACCCTGTGTATGCCGGTGCCTATGTGTTCGGACGACGATCGAGAACGGTCGGAAGAAGGTAAAGCGAAATCCCCAACGAGATTGGAAAGCCTGGGACGTGCTGCTCCGCGAGCATCACGAGGGCTACATCTCCTGGGATGAGTTTATTCGAAACCAGCGCCTCATTGCAGACAATGCCAACGGCAAGAGCTATCTGGGTCGGGGCGCCGTCCGACGCGGCGAGGCACTTCTCCCTGGGCTTTTGCGCTGCGCGCGATGTGGTCGGCGGTTATACGTTCAGTACTCAGGTAGAGGCGGCGACACGCTGAGATATGTCTGCCGCGGAGATTTCACCAAGGCAGCCGTCGCAGCTTGTCTTGGCTTCGGTGGAATGCGCCTCGATCGGATGGTGGCGCGAGAGGTGCTGGAGCGGCTTCAACCACTTGGCGTTGAGGCTGCGCTAAATACAATGAAAACTGGGTCTTCGTGAAGTCGTGTGGGTGGATTTCATGCAAATTCAACCGCGAAAGGCCCGTGGATAGCGGCTTTTGGGATTTTGACCGGTGCTCGGATTTCGTTCGCGAATCGGAGATGATTCCGCAGGCGAGGTATTGGCAGCGTCGGGGGAAGAATTTTGGTTACTGCAACGAAGCGGCGGCGGTTGCGTGATGCATATCGGTTTGCCGGCTTTCGACCAA
The DNA here is from genome assembly GCF_024199935.1 of Bradyrhizobium sp. CCGUVB14. Lineage (NCBI taxonomy): Bacteria > Pseudomonadati > Pseudomonadota > Alphaproteobacteria > Hyphomicrobiales > Nitrobacteraceae > Bradyrhizobium > Bradyrhizobium sp. CCGUVB14. Next base: position 2,371,624 of record NZ_JANADS010000001.1, on the reverse strand, counting down.
TCGAACAGATCCGTGGTGTGTTTGGCGATCCGCATGCGCGGATTGTCACGCTGGTTCGGCGCTCAAAAAAACCAGCTGCGGCACATGCGGGCGAGAGCATTCCGGATGGTACGATCGCAAGCTTCGCCGCGTTCGGGATCTTCCGACCGCCGGCTTGCGCATATTTCTGGAGTTCGAGGTGCGGCGCATCAGGTGCCGGCATTGCGACAAGGAAGCGCGAGCGATTGGAATTCCTGGCGGACAATCCGCTCTACACCAAGCGGTTTGCGTTCTATGTCGGCCGGCGCTGCCGCAGCTCTCCGATCCAGGATATTGCAAAGGAGCTCAAGCTGGATTGGCACACGGTCAAGGAGCTCGACAAGCAGTCCATGCGCGCTCAGCTCGCCAAGGCTGGAACGCCGGCACCGATGGTGATCGGCATCGACGAGATCTCGGTCCGCAAGGGCCACACCTATCGGATCGTGGTCAGCGACCTCATTCGCGAACGCCCGATCTGGTTTGGCGGCAACGATCGCTCGGAAGCCAGTATGACCCAGTTTTATCAATGGCTTGGCCCGAACAAGAGCGGTCGTATCCGGCTCGCCGTGATGGACATGTGGAAGCCGTTTCGCAACGCCGCGACCGCGCATGCCCCGCAGGCCGCGATCCTGTTCGACAAGTTCCATATCATTCGCCACCTCGGCGAAGCCCTCGATCAGGTTCGCAAGAGCGAGTATGCGCGGCTGTCGGGAAAGAACCGTCGCTTCATCAAGGGACAGAAATATACGCTGCTGTCGCGCAAGGAGAATCTGACGTTGCAGGGCCGACAAGCTTTGCAGACATTGCTGCGGGCCAACAAACGACTCCATACCGCCTACCTGCTCAAGGAATCCTTTGGTCAGCTCTGGAGCTATGAGCACGAGGGCTGGGCACGGCGCTTCTTCGAGCAATGGCGCGCCTCGCTCAAATGGCAGAGGTTGAAACCCTACGAGAAGTTCGCCGACATGATCGATCGTCATTGGGATGGCATCGCCGCATATCGCAAGCAGGAGAACAATGTCTCGCTGGGCTTCGTCGAGGGGCTCAACAACAAGATCCGAGTTATCCAACGACGGGCCTATGGGATACGCGACGAAGAGTACCTTCGCCTCAAAATCCTTACCTGCATGCTGCCAGCGCTTTGATGCCTTTCGCGGTTGAATTTGCATGAAATCCACCCACACGACTTCACGAAGACCCTGAAAACTCAGGACGCGGAACATTCCCTTCGCGCATCCGAGATGCCGCCTACCTGTGCAGGAAGTGCGGCGCCGACTGGCTCGCTTCGAGGAGCAAATTCGCCAGGGCTAGGTCACATTCCCACGAAAAACCTATCCCGCAGGGCTCCGCAGCCAATTCTGTACGCAGCACCACAAGCGGATAAAGATCGGTAGGTCGATCAGGGCAACCACCGCCAATCAACAGATATCTCACAGCGTCTTGAGATACTCGACAAGTGCTCGTCGCTCGACATCGGTCAATTCTGGTCCGATGACGCCAGGCGGGAGCTTGGTCACGTCGGTCTCCTTGCCCTCAAACGAATGTCCACGATTGCTATTTCCAAGCAGCGATACATTGAAGTCCGTCAGGCCGGCCGCACAGGCATCGTCCGCTTTCGTCTTCGTAACAAGCCCGACTTTGACTGGATCGAACTGGCGGCTGCCAACGCAGAAAGACGTCGGCCGCTCCTTCTGCGGCAACAACATGTCTCTCAGCGTCGGCACGGACCCGTTGTGCAGATACGGAGCTGTCGCCCAAACACCATCCAACGGGCGCGCCCGATACTGAGGTTCAAGGGCAAGAACATCTTCGTCCTTTCCGTTACGGTTCGCCCGAGCCCCAACATAGACTCGTTGGTTTTGACAGTTTTTCCTAGGTCCCCACATCTGCTGCTTGGCTTCCTCGGAAGTGCGGTTCGCAATGATCCATTGGTCGATTGTCTTTCCGACCACGTCCATGAGGGCGAGTACGAAAAGAGGATCTGCCCCTTTGTTCGCTGGAAGGCCGCAACCCCAGGCTCTGTTGAGGTCATCGACTGGATTTAATCCAAGTGACTCGGGTAAGTGAACTCGGCGCGTCGTGAGGACATCGGATTGTTGACGATCGGTGCCGATCGCGGTGACCGGCATCTGGGTCACATTAAAATAATGCCGCCCCCCTATCTCCACCCAATTTTTCTCGTTCTTGGCGGAGCGATCGGGATTTTCCGGTTTCCAGAACGAATCCTCCGGCCATCTCTTGTCGAAGGAAGGATCGTTGACCGGGCCTCGGTGGCATTCAAAGCAATGCGCGCGATAGAGATCGCGGCCTTTTTCAACGAGGTTTTCGTCAATGGCCCAAGCCTGGTCGCCCCGAAATTTTTCCTGCGCGTCCTTCCACCTGGGCGCTACGAGCCCGGTAAATTTTCTGCCACTTGCATCGGCCGCCGAAAAGGGATCGGCGCCGCGCAGAAGCTCTTCGAACCGCGCGATGTCGGATAGATGTATCGATGAGGCAAAAAGTGGCCGTCCGGGCGCGGTCATATTGATTTTCGCGCTAACACCGAGCGCCTCGCCTGAATTACGAACAAGTTCGTTGAGAACGGAGGCGTCATACTGTGCCCAGAGGAAATACGGCGTGTCCCAGATGGGCGGAAAGCTCACGGGCGCATCGTGGCGCGCGAAGTTGCCCTTGAGGAGGGGATCGGGGAGTTCACCGGTCACGGGATCGAGAAGGTTGCTATAGAAAACCTGGTTCCCGATCCGGTTCAGCGCGTCGAGTCGACCGAAACCTTCATCGAGATCCGCAACTCCCTGTCCCGTCAAAAGGCTATCGCCCTGCGCCTTTTGCTTCTTGATCTTTTGGAGCGCAAGCTCCAGATCGCTTCGAAGCTGCTTTCGATCGACGCTTTGGCCCTTGATCTGCTCCAGCCTGCTGGCGAAACGCTCGAATCGCCACGGCAAAATCAGCGTGTAGCCGATAGACAGTCCGATGACCCTTTCAACCTCGCCGAGATTGACCATCGCTGGCCCACCGTCGAACCGAAGGCTGACATTTTTGTATTCCAGATGCCCCGTATGACAAGCGGCGCAGGTTAATCCGATCTGATCTTCATACGAGGCTCCCGTCGTCGGGTCGACACCGCCCTTAACGATGGCAAAGCCGACAGGCAAGCCATTTGGATTGTCGGGTACGTTTGGAGTCCAACTGGAGCTCGCAGCGTCCCCATTCGACGTATCCTCGTGATAACCGTATGAGGGCGCGTTACCGGCGAAGTCCTTTGAGCCAGGACTCGGGATGAAGCCAAGGCGGCGCAGGTAGTCCTCGTCGGTCAAGCTCGTGTAAGAGATGGACAGCTCCGGCCGTTCCAGGGCCAAAAACCATTGATAGGGGACAGGAATGGTCGCCGTCCCCTGCGATGTGTGGTGAAACCAGTAACGCTGGCGCGAGCTCCAATTCTGCGGCAGCCAATAGGCGCTTTCGATTTTCGATGGCTCCGGCAGCGTGGCAGGCAGCAGTTGAGCGACCAGATTTGCGTCGTTCTTGATTTTAAGAGCCGCATCGCGAACCTTCTCCGGCGCGAAATACACCCAGCCGACCGACACGATCGCGACGACGACGATTGCGAACAATAGACCGGCGACATGCGGCCAGCGCCTTACCCAGGAACTAAGTCGAGAGCCGAAAGAACGTCTCCCCATAGCAACCACTCCATTCATTTTTTTCGTGCACCAAGCCGGGCCGGCAGGCATCCGGTAACGGTGACGGCGTCTGTTACTTGTTCAGCAATTGGCTATTGATGAGGGCGACCACGTCAGCTGTTTCCGCTGCCGCGCGGCGCGTTATCGTCGCCGCCGCCGGGCCGCCGTTCAAGAACGATGGGAACCAACCGAAATTGCGAACATTCCAGCTTTCCTTCGGCAAGACTGCTCGGTTCACGCCCGGCACTGCGAAGTTTGGAATTTTCCTGGCGAGCGGCTGGGCCGTCTCGGTGTGACAGCTGACGCAATCGGTATTGAAGAAGTGGCTCTTTTTCGGATCGGCAATGATATTGACAATTTCGAGTATGCGACTGTTGGGCGCCTTGCCGTCAATGAACTCGGAGGTCGAAACACCCTTGCGATCGGCGGCTGCCAAAGGCGGATTTTGCAACGCCGCGTGGCGGCAGGTGATCGGATTCTGATTGTTGGTAACCGGCTGCGGGACGACGTGTTTTCCGCCGACGATGCTGAACATCTGTGCTGCGTGCAGGCCATCGAGCGTCGGGCCGGGCACAGGTATCAAGCCGGCTTGCGGAACCCTTAACATCGAGACGAAAATCCAGGGCTCGGGCGGTGAAATGCCCATGACGGCCATGGTGTTGAGGCGCTGCGGTGAGAGATGTTTCTCCAGCAGGGCCTTGAGCGCATCACGAAACGCCTTTGCCGATGCACCCACAAGGCCTGGATGCACGTTCAGATCGCCGGCAGTCGAGACTTTGACACCGCCCAAATGTCCGGTTGCGAGTTGATCGCGCAAGGTCGCGACGTCACGAACGATCGCCTTGAAGGCTTCGTCGTCCGGCTTGAATCGCGGGAATGGCATACAGCCATCGAGCGGCGGATCCGGGTCGAGGTTAAAGCTAAAGATAAGGTGGCCGGCCGTGTCATGAACCTTGAATCCGTCCGGTCCAGTGGTCACCGGCTGAATGATGAGGCGGATTTGCGGTTGCCGGCCAAACTGTGCGATGACGTCCGGCGACAATCCCGGCGCGCCCGGATCGATCCTAATGCCGGCGACAAACCAGGCATCGATCTTTTTCACGGCATCGGGCAGCTGGATGTGGCGCACACCTGAGTCCGGCACTCCCGGACGCTCGGGATTTTCCGCGTTGGCGATAAAGCGCGCGAAGTCTGCGTCGGAAAACAGTCGCTGCGGAGATCCTGTGGGGCCGGCCAGATCGGATACCGCGATCAGATTAGCCAGGTCACCCGCCGATTTCGGTGGAGGAAAGAGGATGGACACATCGTTGGCCGAAAGCGGCTTTGACGCCGTTTGCGCCGGAGCGGCTCCCACGCCCAAAGCTGCGGCGAAGACCGCCCCCGCCGCAAATAGTCGTGCAAGCCGTTGACGAAACCTCGATCCTTGCACTTCACCCCTTGCCATCATTGGCAATCCCTCCTGCGAAACTAAGAGTTCAAACATCAGCTGTAGAAAGCAGAGACCTCGGCGCAACGTTCTCTCCACCGCAAAGTGGACCGGCGGACCAACCTTCTCATTCCTCGCCGTAGAACTGGCTTTGCAAGGTCTTGAGCTTCGTCGGATGCAACACCTCCTCGATACACCCAAGGAACATCTCACTCCTTGCATTGACACGCGCGCCATCAGCTGGGGCATGCTCCATGTCCGTCTGCAATGCGCGCACGGCTGTCCAATCCTTCGTACGATCCTTCAGCAACTCGAATAGTGTCCGATTGTTTTCGTAAGGATGAAGCCGAAAGTGAGCGAAAGTCGCCTTGGCTGAGACCTTCGCATCCCGTAACGCGTCGGGAAGCGTTAGCAGATCAAGTCCTTCCAGCTCGCCAAGCTGCTGCGTTTGAGCCTGCGCTTCCTGATATTGTTCACGTCCGACCAATTGATACATTCCTCGCGGACGAAACAGCCAACCGTCATCTGTTCCGGGCTGGTTTCCAAAAGGGTTGCCATCGTAGCCAAGAACAAAGTTGGCCAATTCCTTGGGATGGTTGAGCAATGAATTCACGTCGACCGCCGGCTTGTTGGCGGTCACAAGCTTTGCGTTATTTTTTTCGATACGATCGCGCCATTTGCGAGGGAGTTGAGAAACGGCGCTGTAAAAGAAATTCTCGCTACTACGTGTAAAATCGGCGCTGTCGTAGGAGACTGATCCCAGAATATAGGCCAGGATACGAGGGTCCGTTTCCTCGACGCGATCCCACTCCTGCAATAAAGCTTTGACCTGCTCGGCCTGAAAATACGCCGTGTAGCTCTTGCGATACGGCGGAACGGGTGGAGGAGCCGGCGAATGGTCCTTGATCGATTCAGTCAGCTGGTGCTCGTAATCAGCAACCCTATCCCGGTATTTTTGATAACGGCGCTCTTGCAACCAATTGCTCTCATAACAAGCAAGTAATGGCTGCGGCCTGACTTTTGGAGTTGGTCGATATTCCTTGTCTAACTCATCGGCGTAGGCAGCCTGTGCGAGTTTGGCGTCTTTGAGCGTTTCAAACGCTGACGCGACTGATCCATTCAGAAGATGAAACAATTTCACTTGCAGGCAATCAGCGTTGCTCTGCCTCTCGCGGGACTGATCGAAGTCGTCCTTGGGCACGCAGTCCCAAAAGCGGCCACTGCTGAGCGAGATGATATCCTCAGTTTTCTGGGACAACGTCCAGCCGAGCGGAAGGCTGTAAAACAAACCTTTTATGTCCGTTCGGCCGAACGCTGGAAAGCGCTGTACGCTTGGGGTGACTTCGGTGTCCGGTCGACGATCGATGCTGGTTGCATGATTTAGCGCGACATAGGTTCGGGAAGTTCGCGTGCTCAAAAGCGCGCGTACCGGCTCCATGAGCTCACCGAACATAAATGAACCATGATCTCCGAACTGTCCGCTCACCAGAGACAACAGGTAAATTCGGAATTTTGGCGCGTCGGAGGTGCCCTTGATACTGTTAAGCTTCTCAATCAGATCGAGCGCGGTCTCGATCCCCGAATTCTCCACATATCCGCCATCCACAAGGCGCGCCTGCGGATTGTTTGTTATGCAGTCATTTTTCAATGAGACGGTCGCCGCCGGCGTCACCCACGGAAATCGAGCGCTCGTGAAAGCAGCTGTGCTGAGCGGAATACGAAGTGAGTGGCTCTTAACAGTTTGGTCACCCCCGGTCCCCGCACGGTCAAGCGCCGCAAGAATACACAGGTCCTTGTCTTTCGGATGTAACGGATCGATATCGAAGGGAGAAATGACAGCCCGTTTGCCGCTGCCGGCATCTGTCGTGTTGAACAACAGCGCCGGCATGTTGTTGCCTGGTGCCCAATGGGACTGAAAGTCGGCCCTCAGCAGATTGGATTGATCGCCGGTACCCTTGTTGCTATCGAGCATTCTGTCACCAGCGTTCTCCAAAGTGTATTCCAGAAAACGCGCGCGATCGAAGGCGGGGACCGCGACCGGAGAAAACATTTGAGTGAAATCGGTGAATAGAAAGCCGGCGACCAAAGGCGAGAGAAAATCGGTCGCCAAGACCCTTGCAACACGCTGTTCCACCGGCCCAGGAGCATCAATATCTTCGACTCGCCCGACACCGGCCAGAAAGTCTGCGATTTTCGGGCATGTCTTTCCGTCGGCAGCATTCGAACCAAGGGACGCATTCTCGGCGTGGAGCGCAGCGGCGAAGATTGCCGAACCGACGCTGCCCCCGGAGACAGCGCTTATCGCAAACAGATGCTGCCGAAATGCTGGACAGAGATCCTGCATCCTCGCAAGAAAACGAGCCGCATTATTGGCGGCATAGATACCTCCTCCTTGAGCCGCCACGATGAAGACGGGATATTCGCCGAGCCTCTTGGCTTCCTCCACCCGCGGCTTCTGTAAAAGCCACTCACGAAATGCCCCGGCGGCGGACGTGCGTGTATCTTCTGGCAGGCTGTTTGTCTCAGCCGCGGTGCGCAGCTCATGGTCGTCGCCTCCTAAGAAGGAGGCAAGCAGAAACAAACCGCCAAAGACAACAGGTATAAATGGAAACGCAAACTTGATCGTCAGCAGGGCAAAGTGGACGGTCAGACCAACGACGCAAACCGCAAAGAGAGCGATCACGCCGAACGATCCGAAAAATTGTGCAAGCCTATCCGGGAGCAGAATGAATCCTGTTGTCAACAGGACGATGCCGCCGATCGTAAGCGCGAGAAATCTATACCGGATGAAATATGCGTTGTTGGCTCGACTCGCGAGATCAATAGAGCGATCTCTTGATCCCATCCGCCAAGCAAATATCACGAAGCAGACGAGCATGATGAGCATGGCGATTGCGAGGATGAGCAGCATGTTACGCTCGAATGCGAGCGCCTGGTCCTGAATGCGGAAAATACTCCCGACTTCCTCGACCTCACCGACCTTTCGCGCCGGCCGCGAGGCGAATTGACCTGCCGTCGCGGCGATTATCGGCAGCGCTCCGAGCGCTACGGGCGCAAATCGTATATAGAAGGCCAAACGGCCGGAAGCATGGGGGATTAGCGGTAGCGACGCCGTGGTAAGCTGAAAAGCACCCGCCCAAATCGTTATCGCGATCACGCCCAGGGCGATAAACTCCCTGACGGTCACCCAGCCGATATCATCAGCAGCTATCCGGTAAAGCTCTTGAATCTGGTCTGGCAAGTAGAGCAATACTGAGATGGCCACCGACAGAACAATCATCCACCGGAGGTTGCGCAACAGGGTAAAGAGCTGCTCGCGCACAGTCATCGCGTCATTTCCCTCACAGGTTTGCGGAGATAGTCACTGAGCTGGTGGAGTGGGCTCGGATTCGGACATTCATGCCAGCTTGCACCGAACAGGATCGAGCCCCTGGATACACGCGACCTGCAACAAAATAATTATGGCTCTACTCGCGAGCAGAGCGTCGAAAATTGAGTACTTAACCTACAGTAGTAGGTCCGACTATGTCGATAAGTTCGCACGATTCGTCAATTAGGTTTTTCGATGCGGATAACCGCGACTGTGACCAACTCGTTGGCTGCAAGGGCGAGTTGCCGACTACACGCCTTTGTACGTATCGTACAAATTTCTCGGTCTCGACTCGATAGATCGTCTTGATCCAACTCACCCTCCGACAGGTGCAGGCACGTTCAACATACCGTGCCGTGAAGTCACAGTTTCTCAATTTACGCCCGACTCAACGTTGAATTTATGCGCGTGATCGGCGGACCGCGCAGCTTTTTCGCGCGCTCACGCGCTCAGCATCAGCGGACCGCAATGGTGATGCCGACCGAGGATCTGGACAAAGGAGATGTGCCGCAACTAAACACATGTTAAAGAATTGTGACGGCGTGCAGCGTGAGGAGGCGGAGCGTGAGAAAGAGTGATGTAACATGTTCCGACTGCGGCGCTGGTTTCCACCGTCTTGAGCTCAGCTCTGAGCGTGGCACCGAGGGCAAGTACCACTGCCCTGCTTGTGGCAATTTGATCGAGGCTTTCGGAGCGGCTCATTTCGTTGCTTACCGGTTGACGATAGAGCCATCGATTAAGGTGCTCCGCGAGCAGTAGGTCACCTCGGTTGGCGGCCTCTGTCTTTATATCCGGCCGCCCTAGTCGGACTGAGTCACAAAACCGCAGGCTTTGGCCGGCCAGAATCAGCGATGGTTGAGGCATCGACCATCAACCGACGAGGCCGACATGAACGGGCGTGGCACCAAGACCAGCGAAATGCGATTTGCGGCGTATTTGGAAGGGCTTGCCAGCGTCATCGGTCATGCGGATCGGAAGGCGCCACTGCGCGACTATTGCGTCGGCCTGATGGCCTGTGGCGGTCGCAAGAGCGTGGAGCCGATGGCGGCGGTGACGGCTCCGGAACGGACGGCCGCCCAGCATCAATCGCTGCTGCATTTCGTCGGCAGCGGCGCCTGGTCGGATGAGAAGGTGCTGGGCAAGGTACGCGAGATGGTCCTGCCGGCGATTGAACGCCAAGGTCCCATTGAAACCGGATTTCCCAAGCAGGGGCGACACTCGGTTGGAGTTGCACGGCAATATTGCGGGCAGCTCGGCAAGCAGGATAATTGCCAGGTGGCGGTGTCACTGTCGATTGCCAACCACCACGCCAGCCTGCCTGTCGCCTATCGCCTTTATCTTCCGAAGGAATGGACTGAGGATTGCGATCGGCGGCGCAAGGTGGGCATTCCTGCCGAAGTCGGCTTCCGGACCAAGCCTGAGATCGCACTGGAGCAGTTGCAGTGGGCCTGTGCGACCGGCCTTCCGCGCGGTGTGGTGCTGATGGACGCGGGTTATGGCAACAACAGCGATCTGCGCACGGAGATCACGGCGCTGGGATTGACCTATGTGGCAGGTCTTCTGTCGAGCACAACGGTATGGACGCCCGGCACCGGTCCCTTGCCGCCGAAGCCATGGTCGGGCCGCGGCCGTCCCCCGAAACTGATGCGTCGCAACCGTCAGCATCGGCCGGCCGCCGTTAAAGCGCTCGCGATCGGCCTGCCGGCCAAAGCTTGGCGCACCATCACGTGGCGGCAAGGAACGAACGAAAAGCTGAGCTCGCGCTTTGCCCGCGTGCGGGTCCGGGCCGCGCACCGTGATTATTGGCAAACCACCCAGCGGTTGGAGGAATGGTTGCTGATTGAATGGCCGAAAGGTGAGGACCAGCCTACCAAATACTGGCTCTCGACATTGCCGGAGGATGTGGCATTCCGGACTCTCGTAGAGACGGCTAAATTGCGCTGGCGCATCGAACGCGACTATCAGGATCTCAAGCAGGAGGTCGGGCTTGGCCACTTCGAGGGACGCGGCTGGCGCGGCTTCCATCATCACGCAACCATGTGCATTGCAGCCTTCGGATTCCTGATCTCCGAGCGGGAGACGATTCCCCCCTCAGGCGCTCGGCGCGCCCGGCCGATCCCGCTCGCTCGTATTCCCGCAGATTACAGACCCCGCGGTTCTGCCGCTACGGACCCAACGTCACATTCCGAATTCGATCACGACGATGCGACGGCGACTCGAACAAGGGCTGGTCCGAACGTTGTCGAGACGTCCTTGCTGTGCAATCAAGTTCGCCCATTCCACAGATCACCGTTTGTGACGCAGTAAGACTAGGAGCCCGTCCAGATAGCTTTCTGGTTGGCGCATTTCGACACGAATCCCGCTCATGCGGCCCTTGCGAGGTTAGCGAGCTTCACGAGGTTGTGGGCGGTGCAGATCATCGCCCATTCGGCACGCACGTTGGCCAGGCCCCGCAACAGGAACTGGCGGAAGCCGCGTGCCTGCTTGATCTGTCCGAACACCGCCTCCACGATCTGCTTTCTTAGCCGGTAGGGGGTGTCGAAGCCGCCATCGGCAATCTTTTTTCTCATCGCCTGTGTCAGCGGTCCGCCGACCTTGCCGTTGTCGGCGGTGGGGCGCTTGGCGCGTCCGGTGGCGATGTAGCCGTCGATCCCGCGCTGCTCGAGGCTCGCAAGATTGGCCTCGCTCAGATAGCCGCTGTCGGCGGAAGCTTGTTGTGGCTTGTGGCCGAGATTGGCTTCGATGCCATCGACCAGCGGCACCAGTTGGCCATGGTCGCTCGTGCTCGGCGTCAGCCCGTGTGCAACGATGATCTGCGCTTTGCCATCGACGGCCGCCTGCGCGTTATAACCCTGGATGAAGCCGTCCTTGGTTTTGAGAATGCGGCTTTCAGGATCGGTGAAGTTGCGCTGTGCCTTTGCGGCAGGCTCGTCGGATGGCGGCGCGGCGGGCTTGCCGGTCTTCTTGCGACCCTCAGCCTCGCGGCTTTTCTGCTTCTCGGCCTCGATGCGACGCTCCTCGTCGGCCGCGGCCTTGGCCTCCGCCTCCAGCTCAGCCTCGGCCGCAGCGATCCTGGCGATCCGCTTCTGCTTGTCGGCGACCCAGTCGGGCAGTTCGTCGCCACGTTTGGTGCCGTGCAGCTTGTCGTCTTCGGCATCCGCGGCCTCGGCGGCGGCCAGCCAGCGATCGACCTCGGCCTGCAGTTCGGCTTGGCGCTTCTTCATGTGCCCATAGCTCATCGCCTTGTGTTTGGACGCATTCGCCCTGATCTTGGTGCCATCGAGCGCGACATGCCCAAGCCGTACCAGCCCAGCCTTCTCGGCGAGCTTCAACACCTGCACGAATAGCCCGGCCAGCTGGTTGAGGTGCCGCTTGCGGAACTCGGAGATGGTGCGGAAGTCCGGCGCATCGAGGGCTGCGATCATCATGAAGTCGGCGCGCTCGATGCACGCCTTGGCGATGCGCCGAGAGGAGTAGATGCCGCTCGCATAGCCGTTGAGCAGCAGCGCCACCATCAGGCGCGGATCGAACGGCGGCCGGCCGAGCGCACTCGTGTAGCTGCCGCTAATCTCGGTGAGGTCGAGGCTCTCCCGCACCAGTTCCACGATGAACCGTGACAAGTGGTCCCTTGGTACGAAATCCTGCACGCTGGGCGGCAGAAGCTGCGGCTGATCAATCTTCCAGAGGCGAAAATACTTGCTCATCGCCGCCAATAGAATCAGAAACCCACCCAATTGAACAGGGACTACTCGGACAGGCTCCTAGTCCTACTGCGTCACAAACGGTGGTCGGTGGAGTGGGCGAACTTGATCGCACAACAAGGACATCTCAACAACGTTCGGACCAGCCCTTGTTCGAGCCGCCGTCGCATCGTCGTGATCGAATCTGGAATGTGGCGTTGGGTTCGCAGTGGCAGATCCGCGGGGTCTGTAATCTGCGGGAACGCGAGCGAGCGGGATCGGCCGGGCGCACCGAGCGCCTGAGGGGGGAATCGTCTCCCGCTCGGAGATCAGGAATCCGAAGGCTGCAATGCACATCGTTGCGTGATGATGAAAGCCGCGCCAGCCGCGTCCCTCGAAGTGGCCAAGCCCGACTTCCTGCTTGAGATCCTGATAGTCGCGTTCGATGCGCCAGCGCAATTTAGCCGTCTCTACGAGAGTCCGGAATGCCACATCCTCCGGCAATGTCGAGAGCCAGTATTTGGTAGGCTGGTCCTCGCCTTTCGGCCATTCGATCAGCAACCATTCCTCCAACCGCTGGGTGGTTTGGCAATAATCACGGTGCGCGGCACGGACCCGGACGCGGGCAAAGCGCGAGCTCAGCTTTTCGTTCGTTCCTTGCCGCCATGTGATGGTGCGCCAAGCTTTGGCCGGCAGGCCGATCGCGAGCGCCTTGACGGCGGCCGGTTGATGCTGACGGTTGCGGCGCATCAGTTTCGGGGGACGACCGCGGCCCGACCATGGCTTCGGCGGCAAGGGACCGGTGCCGGGCGCCCATACCGTTGTGCTCGACAGAAGACCCGCCACATAGGTCAATCCCAGCGCCGTGATCTCCGTGCGCAGATCGCTGTTGTTGCCATAGCCCGCGTCCATCAGCACGACACCGCGCGGAAGTTCGCTCGCACAGGCCCACCGCAACTGCTCCAGCGCGATCTCAGGCTTGGTCCGGAAGCCGACTTCGGCAGGAATGCCCACCTTGCGCCGCCGATCGCAATCCTCAGTCCATTCCTTCGGAAGATAAAGGCGATAGGCGACAGGCAGGCTGGCGTGGTGGTTGGCAATCGACAGTGACACCGCCACCTGGCAATTATCCTGCTTGCCGAGCTGCCCGCAATATTGCCGTGCAACTCCAACCGAGTGTCGCCCCTGCTTGGGAAATCCGGTGTCATCGATGATCCAAGCTTCGATCGGGCCCTGGCGTTCAATCGCCGGCAGGACCATCTCGCGTACCTTGCCCAGCACCTTCTCATCCGACCAGGCGCCGCTGCCGACGAAATGCAGCAGCGATTGATGCTGGGCGGCCGTCCGTTCCGGAGCCGTCACCGCCGCCATCGGCTCCACGCTCTTGCGACCGCCACAGGCCATCAGGCCGACGCAATAGTCGCGCAGTGGCGCCTTCCGATCCGCATGACCGATGACGCTGGCAAGCCCTTCCAAATACGCCGCAAATCGCATTTCGCTGGTCTTGGTGCCACGCCCGTTCATGTCGGCCTCGTCGGTTGATGGTCGATGCCTCAACCATCGCTGATTCTGGCCGGCCAAAGCCTGCGGTTTTGTGACTCAGTCAGACTAGTATGGCGCGCTTTGACGAGCTGCTGCGCGGTCTCGGCCTCCGGACGCGTCTCGAGAACCCCTACGCCTTCCAGACCAAGGGCGAGATGGCGAAAGCCTGCGCGGATCTTGCGTTCCTTCGCAAGGAGGCTCGGAACACGATGTCCTGTTCCTCGCCCGCCAGCCGTCGCTACGATCCGGACCCGAGCCAGCGCGATCCCAAGCATTGTGGCCGTTGCGTTCCATGCCTGATCAGGCGCGCGGCAATCCTGGAAGCCTGGGGCGCCGACGACACGCCCTATCGCATCGCGGACCCGCGCGCGCGAGTCCTCGACACAAAAAAGGTGGAGGGACAGCATGTGCGCTCCTTCCAGCTCATGCTATCACGTCTCGCGCAAAAGCCGGATCGGGCTCGGTTCGACATCCATCGCCCCGGCCCCCTGGTTGATCATCCGGATCGGCTGAAGAACTACGAGGCCGTCTATGTCGCCGGACTGCAAGAGGTCGGCCGATTGCTGCAGGGCGTACGAGCGCGACCACAATGACAGTTTCACCGAACCGACCTGCACGCTTGGTCGACTTCCACTGCCATCTTGACCTCTACAAAGATCACGCGGCGCTGATCGCCGAATGCGACCGTGAGCGCGTGGCAACGCTTGCGGTTACCACCACGCCCAAGGCATGGCTCCGCAACCGGGAATTGGCAGCGCGATCCGACCACGTGCGCGTGGCTCTCGGCCTACATCCTCAGCTCGTCGGCGACCGCGAAAGCGAGCTGCCGCTCCTCGAGCACTATCTGCGAGACGCCCGTTACGTCGGCGAGATTGGCCTCGATGCGGGACCCCGCTTTTACCGGTGCTTTCCTGCCCAGGAACGAGTTTTCGTAAGGATCCTGCAAGCTTGCGCCGACCAGAGAGGCAAGGTGCTCACGGTGCATAGCGTGCGTGCGGTCGGAAAGGTACTTGGCCATGTCGAGCGCGAGTTGCCGCCGGAACGGAGTCGTGTTGTGCTGCACTGGTTCACCGGAACGGTCGCAGAAGCGCGCAGGGCCGTCGCGTTGGGCTGTTATTTCTCGGTAAATGGCGAAATGCTGCGGTCACCGAAACATCGTCAGCTGGTCGCCGGCCTACCTGCAGACCGTCTGCTGACCGAAACGGACGGTCCGTTTGTGGAGATAGGGGGACGCCCTGTGCGCCCCCGCGATGTCGCCCAAACCGTAGCTGAACTTGCCGCACTGCGAGGCGAGACCATCGAGGCGATGGAAGGCGGCATTCTCAACAACTTGCGCACGCTTCTGAACGAGGCGCGTCCGTGAGCTTCGAGGCCTCGAAGAACAACCTCGCCCGCGAGCTGTTTGTGCGGACCGCGGACGAGAACTATGTCACCGCCCGCTGGTGCGCCGCGAACCGACTGAACATCGACTTCCTTTGGCTAGCGGTGCATGCACTCGAGAAGTATCTGAAGGCGGCGCTGCTCGTGAACGGGCAAGACACGAGGGGCTATGGCCACGATGTCGTTCGACTCTACCGGGACGTAAAGGCACTCGCCGGCACGCTCTTGCCCGATCGACTTACTAAACCAGCCGGACTCGACATCTTCCTTTGGCGGGAAAGGTCCGCCGAAGAATTCATGGCGCATCTTCTGGACAACGGGAACGCCGACAATCGTTACGCCATCTATGGATACGTTACGAGCACACAGGACCTCCACATGCTCGATGCCATGGTGTTCGCGATCCGTCGGGTTGTTTGCGAACTCGACGGCAGGGTGTTTGCGGGTGACGAACCTGATCTGCCTATCTTCACACATCGCGACATTCTCACTCGCCAGCCCGACTACTACGGTCGAATGGGCATGCCACTCGATGAGCTGATCGGCACACGCGAAGATACGCGGTTGCGTCGGGCGGCACTGAACCTCAACCTACCCTTTGCGCCTGCGGATTTCGCACATCTGCCCATGCCAGAGGGAGCCGCATCCAGCAATCCGGTCATCATCCGTCGGATACTCGATCCGCTGGCAAGTGACGATCCACGCATCGCTGCGGAAGGCATCGAAATAGCGCGCTGGTTTCTGGCCAATGTTCAGGTCCTGAGAGGAACGCCGAGCAGTCCTAGCGTGCGCGAGCAGATCCTGGAAGCAGTTGATATGGCTCGCACACGACACCGTCTCCCGTAAGCAAGAGCGAGCAGGTTCAAATCGGGGAGGCGCAACCGCCGATACCGACTTTCGGTGCTGGTTGCGATTTGAGGAGGATTGTCTTCGCACGCCCGGCGCGGTGAGCGCCCTGACGGATCAAGGTGCCAGGCGCCCGCGCGCGAAGACCGCAGCCTCTTCGATCGAGGCCATGCCTTCGTCGAGCATCGGCGCGAACAGCTGCCAGGAATGGCACATGACGTCCCAGATCTTCAGCTCGGCGGAACCGCCTGCCTGTCGCAGCCGCCCAGCGAGTTGCACGCTGTCGTCGCGCAACAGTTCCCACGAGCCGACATGGATCAAGGTCGCGGGCAGTTGCGACAGGTCGCCATTCAGCGGCGCGAGATAGGGCGACGTCGGCAGGCTGGCGCCGAAATAGACCTGCTTGAACAGCTCCGTCAGTTGCGGGGTGAGCAGCGGGGCATCGGCAACGGTGCGGAACGACTCGCTCTGGCCCGTAAAGTCGAGCGCCGGCGACATCACGACCAGCGCGCCCGGCATGGGCAAGCCCTCGTCGCGGGCCCGCATCGCCGTCGCGATCGTGAGGTTGCCGCCCGCCGAATCGCCCGACAGGCAGACCGCGGATGGCGCAAATCCATGCGCCAGCGCCCATTGATAGACGACAAGGGCATCGTCATGCGCGGTGGGTGCCGGATGTTCCGGCGCAAGCCGGTAGTCGGCCGCGAGAACGCTGAAGCCGGACGCGCGCGCCAGATTGGCGGCGACGACACGATGCGAGCGCGACGAGCCGAAGAAGAAGCCGCCGCCGTGGAAATAGACGATCAGGCGCTTGCCGTCCGAATTGGGGTAGCGGATCAGATCGCCGCCGACGGGGCCCGACGATACCCGCTCGATCATGGCGCCGTCCGGGATCGGCGTTTGCGCGTTGATCGCCTCGAACCAGGCGCGCATGTCCGCCGGACTGCCGTTGGCCGGCGGCGGGAATTGCGCGCTCATCTGCAAGATCGCGTCGAGTTGCTTCCTGGACATGTTTCCTCCGTTTGCGTTCAGTGCATCCGCACGATCGGCTTGATCGCAGCGCCGGTCTCGGAATCGTGGATCGCCGCGTTGATCTCATCGAAATTGTAGAACCTGACGAGCTTGTCGAACGGGAAGCGGCCCCGCCGGTAGAGATCGATCAGCGTCGGAATGAAGACATCGGGGTTGGCGTCGCCCTCGACGATGCCGATCAGGCGACGGCCCGCGCTCATGAAATGCGTCTCGTTGAGCACGATCTCCGCATCCGGTCCGGACGCGCCGAGAATGCCGCAGGCGCCGCGCGGACCGAGGCTCTCCACGGCGTTGCGGATCACCGCGGGCAGGCCGGTGGTGTCGAGCGCGAAATTCAGGCCAGTGCCGGTGATCCGCATGATCTCTTCGACCGCATTGGCCTGGCGCGGATCGACCACATGGGTCGCACCGAGCGATTTCGCGATCTCGAGCCTTGCCGGATTGGTGTCGACCGCGATGATGGTGGTGGCGCCGACCACATGCGCCGCCATCAGTGCAGAGAGCCCGACCGATCCGGATCCGAACACGGCGAAGGATTTTCCGGCCGAGACCTTCAGCGCGTTCATCACCGCGCCGGCGCCGGTCTGCACGCCGCAGGCGAGCGGACCGAGTAGCTCGAGCGGAACGTCGGTCGCGACCTTCACCACATTGACCTCGTGGCAAATCGCGTGGGTCGCAAACGACGACTGGCCGAAGAAATTGCCGTTGATCCGCGCGCCATCCGCCGATAGCGCGCTCGATCCATCGGCGCGTGCGGCGAAGAAATTGCGCGGGAAGAATTCATGGCAGTAGCTGGCGGCTTGGTCCTGACAGCTCGGGCAGCCGCCGCACGAATTGAACGTCATCACCACGTGATCGCCGGGCTTCACCTTGGTAATCCCCGTGCCGACCGCTTCGACGACGCCGGCGCCTTCGTGCCCGAGCACGACCGGCAGCGGCGTCGGCAGCATGCCGTCGCGGACGACGAGATCGGTATGACAGACGCCCGTGGCCTTCACCTTGACGAGGATCTCGTCGGGACGCGGGGCTTCGAGGTCGATGGTCTCAAGCTTCAGCTGCGCGCCCTTTTCGCGGGCGACGGCGGCACGGATCTTCATCCTGGTCTCCAGAGGTCAAACGTTTTGAAATGGAAGGCTCCCGGCACGCGAGGCGCCGGAAGCCGTGCGGGATTGCGGAACGGTTCAGAACGGATACGGCGTCGCTTGCGGCTTCTCCGAGGTCCACACCCATTGCGTGAACTCCTCCCAGATCGCGGGCCCGCCGATGCGGCTGCCGTTGCCGGAACGGCCGCGCCCACCGAACGGCGCGAACGGCCCGCCATTGACGGTCTGGTCGTTGATGTGGAGCTGGCCGACCGCAAGGCGATCGCCGACCGCGCGCGCCCGCGCGATCGAGCCGGAAATCACGCCGGCGGCGAGGCCATAGTCGGAGCGATTGGCAAGCTCGACCGCTTCATCGTCGCTGGCGAAGCTGACGAGGCAGGCAACGGGTCCAAAAATTTCCTCCTCGAACGCGCGCATGCCGGGCTTCACGCCGGCGAGCACGGTCGCCTGGTAATAGCGTCCGTCATGGTTGCCGCCGGCCAGCAGCCGCGCACCCTTCGCTACCGCATCGTCGACGATCGCCTGGATCTTCGCGACCTGCGCATCGCTGATGATGGGACCGAGCGCAACCTGCCCGGACGACGGATCGCCCGCGGGCAGATGCCGCGCCTTGTCGGCGACCTTCGTCGCCAGCGCTTCCGCAATATTCGCATGCGCGAGCACGAGACCGGTCGACATGCAGATCTGCCCCTGATGCAGGAAGGCGCCCCAGGCGGCATTGGACGCCGCCACATCAACATCGGCATCGTCGAGCACGATCAGCGAGTTCTTGCCGCCGAGCTCGAGCTGCACCTTCTTGAGATGGCGGCCGGCGACCTCGCCGACCTTGCTGCCGCCTTCCGCCGAGCCGGTGAAGGAGATCATCGCGATGTTGGGATCGGAGCACATCGCTTCGCCCGCGGCCGCGCCACCCGGCACGACCTGAAGGACGCCCCTGGGCAGGCCCGCTTCCTCGAAGATGCGGGCGATGATGATTCCGCCTGATACCGCGGTGCGCGGATCGGGCTTGTGGACCACGGCGTTGCCCACCGCGAGCGCCGCGGCGATGGCGCGAATGGAGAGCACAAGCGGGAAGTTGAACGGCGAGATCACGCCGACAACGCCATGGGGCACGCGCTTGGCGGTGTTCGACCTCCCCGCCTCCATCGATGGCAGCATGATGCCGTTCGGCTCGGTCACAACGGCAGCCGCATGGCGCACGAAACCAGCGCCATGCTCGATCTCGATCGCCGCCTTGGGCTGGATCGAGCCGCTCTCGCGCATGATCCAGCCGATCAGTTCCTCGCCGTTCTGCTCGAGCAGATCCGCCGCCTTGTTGAGAATCGCCGCGCGCTCCTGCGGCAGCCTCAACGCCCATGCCGCCTGAGCCTGGCGCGCTTCGCGGGCGGCCCTGGCGATGTCCTTCGGATCGGCGATGCCGACTGAACCGAGCACCGCACGCGTCGCCGGATCGCTGATCTCCATCGCGCCGCCATCGGTGGCGCTCCATTCGCCCAAAAATGCCTTGCCGCGCCACCGGTCGACGGCAATGAAATCGCGCGCCTGCATGTTCATCGAAATTTCCTCCCGTTCCGCCCGATGCGGATTGTTTGACTGCACGGTCGTTGCGACCGCGGCCTGCCTGCCGGGGAGAAAGAGAGGCAAGACGACTGCCTTGCGCGCGGCGGCCTGATGGCGCCCCACTCCTTTTTCGGGACCGTGACCCGGTCCTCTTGCCTCGCTTCCTCCCGCGAATGGGAGAGCGAATAGCAAGGCCGGTGCCAGTGAATCCGGCGGGATCCGGCCAGATCGCAAAATCGCAAAATTATATAATTTAGACAGATACTTAGAAACGCGAGTCACGATGCGGCAGCCGTTCGTCGGCGGGGACTTCCATTCGCGATTATTTGTGAAATAGTGAAGATTAGATCGGGCACTATTTCATCATTTCATGAATATGAGGCGCCACATGGCGGAGCGTGAAACCCGGATTTCGCTGGCGGAGGCCTCCCGCCGGGCCGCCCGGATTCTCACCCGCGGCGCCAGCAGCGAGCTCGAGACCGGCGCCGCGCCGACCTTCAACGATCTCGCCGAGTCGCTGCACTTCGCGCTCGGCGACGGCCGCATCTGGCTTAACGACCAGCGCATGGTGCTGATGCAGTCGCAGGTGCTCGGGCGCCTCCGTTGCGAGATCATCGACGCCTTCGGGGTCGAGACCGCCCGCGCGCTGTTCACCCGTGTCGGCTACATGCAGGGCATGCGTGATGCGGAGTTGATCCAGAAGCGCTTCCCGAACGAGGACCTCACCCACGCGCTCGCGGCCGGGCCGCGCGTCCATACGCTGGAGGGCTTCGTCAAGGTGACGACGCGGCATTTCGAATTCGATCGCGACAAGTGCACGTATTTTGGCGAGTTCCTGTGGGAGGATTCCTCGGAAGCCGCCGAGCACCTTGCAAGCTACGGCCTCGCCAGCGAACCGGTCTGCTGGCTACAGGTCGGCTATCCCTCCGGCTACACCAGCAAACTGTGCGGCTGGCCGGTGATCTTCCGCGAGGTCGAATGCGCCGGCATGGGCGCGCCACGCTGCGTGGTGGTCGGCCAGCACGCCGATGCATGGGGCGAGGACGCGCCCGAGCGCAGCTATTTTGGGCTGGAATGGAAGAGCCGCCCGGCGCATGCCGTGGGCAAGACCGCGGCCGCGGCGGACCAAAGCCCACCTCCCTCAGGCGACGACAGCACCGTCGCGGTCGGCGTCTCTGCCGCGTTCGTCCGCACCCGCCGCCAGCTCGAACGCGTTGCCGCGACGGATGCCACCGTGCTGTTCGTCGGCGAATCCGGGGTCGGCAAGGAGCTGTTCTCCAGCCAGCTTCACGCCATGAGTCGGCGCAACGGCGGTCCGTTCGTGGCGATCAACTGCGCGGCTATCCCGGAGCAGCTCGTCGAATCCGAATTGTTCGGCGTGGAGAAAGGCGCCTATACCGGCGCCATCGCCTCGCGCGCCGGCTATTTCGAACGCGCCTCCGGCGGCACGTTGTTTCTCGACGAGATCGCGTCACTGACCTATTCGGCGCAGGGCAAGGTGCTGCGTGCACTGCAGGAGCGCAAGATCGAACGCGTCGGCGGCAGCAAGACCATCTCGCTCAACGTCCGCGTGGTGGCCGCGTCCAATGTCGACCTGACCGCCGAGGTCGCGGCCGGCCGGTTCCGGCAGGATCTGTATTTCCGGCTCTGCGTGTTTCCGATTCTCATCCCGCCGCTGCGCGAACGCCGCGACGATATCCCGCTCTTGATGGCACATTTCCTCGGGATCTATTGCGCGCGGCACGATCGGCACCTCACGGGCTTCAGCCGCCGCGCCACCGACGCGCTGCTGAAGTACGATTATCCCGGCAACATCCGTGAACTGCAAAACCTGATCGAGCGCGGCGTCGTCTATGCCGACGACGGCGGCATCATCGACATCAGCCATCTCTTCAGCGGCTCGGAGCTGCTGCCGCCCTTCTCGATACAGCTCACCAGCGACGGACGGTTGGGCCGCACGCCGCTGCTCGGTCTCGATCCATCGTCGGCGGACGAAAGAGACACCGCCGCGCTCAACAGCGGCGCGTCGTTCGCGAAGGGGTCGTTTGCAGAGATGGAGGCCGCCGCCTATCGCTCCGCGCTGACCCAAACGGACGGCAACGTGTCAGCCGCCGCGCGCCTGTTGAAGATCAGCAGACCAAAGCTGGACTATCGACTGCGCCGTCTCGGGCTTTAGACCACGCTCGACGTGAGACAGTCTTGTATGATCGAGGCCCTTTCATTCAATCACTTCTGAGTGGCAGCATCTCCACCAACAGGATCACCATCGAGCCAAGATTCCCGGCGCCTCAAGCCAGACTTTATCCGCATCGTCAGGCCCTGGGATTCTCGACGGGCGCGAATCGGGGCCAAGCGCCCGTTTTGTGAATCGAGGGACTCCTCGGCGTCGTTCCTCACTCTAGCGACTCTTCTCGGCGAGAGATCGGTGCATTTCGTACAAAAGTGGCAGCGTCAATCCCCAGATTTGAGATTCACAACTCTCGATTCTCGTAGGGAATGCCGCCCATTCCGATATTGATCCGCATCGGAGGCGACGCTACATTCGCTAGATAATCCCGCGATCATTCTATCAATCGGTTGATCAGCGCGACTCCGTGTGAGGTGGCTCCGGTTGTTTGGACAGCGCCCCGCGGAAATTAAGTGGATTCCTGCCGGGTTACGCTGAACGCGGGGCTCTACGATTTTGTCGTTGCGTCGGGAGGGCGTTGCCCGACCAGAGCGACGACAAAATCGTAAACGACGGTCATGCGGCCATCACCATTGCTTGCGCGCCGAAGCAAGCCTCGTCAGGCGTGCGTCCGTCAAGGCTCGAGTGAGGGCGTCCCTGATTGTAGAACGTCAAATACTTGGTAATCGACGCTCGCGCCTCAGACACGCTGTCGTAGGCACGAAGATAGTTGAGTAGCGCGGGGGAATCCCACCCCCACGCCCTCCGAGAACCGGACGTGAGCCTCTCGACTCATCCGGCTCCTATCGCCCCAACCGGAGACCCGTTGAACCAATGGGCGAACAGGTTTGGCTGGCGGGATTTAACCCCGCGCAACCAGCCCCACGCTCGCTTTGCGTGTCCTCGAAGTCTTTTGTATTTCCGCTGTGCCCACCGCACGATAAATGGATCTACCGTGCGCAGTGCCCTGCGAAGCGCCGAACGATGAAAACGCCCGTAATAGTTGACCCAGCCAACAAGAATTGGCCGTGCCCATTGGGCGATTTTCTCAAGTCGAGATCGTTGCGATGATGCAGCTTCCAGCGACGCACGTCTTCGCGCATCGCCTTGGCCGCTTTGTCGCTGACCGCAGGAGAGAAACTGACGAACAGCTTTCCAGCGCGATTCATCGATTGTCGGGGTCGAAACGTAAAGCCCAGAAAATCGAAGCGTTGCTCCGGATAACCGTTCGGTCGGTTCGAGTCTTTGCAGTACACAATCTTCGTCTTTTGCGGATGCAATTCCAACTTACACGCCGCAAGCCGCGCTTCCAGCGCTTGCCGCAATGAAAGCGCTTGCGCCTCACTGCGACAGTGACAGATGGCATCATCCGCGTAGCGCTCGAACGGAATGTCTGGATTATTTTCCTTCATCCAACGATCGAACGCATAGTGCAGGAAAAGGTTTGCCAAGATTGGGCTGACGACTGCCCCTTGCGGGGTCCCTTTCTCTCGGCTGACCAGCGCGCCATCCGGCATGCTCACGGGTGCCTTCAGCCATCTTTCGATGTAGAGCAGCACCCATGCGCAGTCGGTATGACGACGCACCGCTCGCATCAATAACTCCCAATCGATGTTGTCGAAGAAGCCTTTGATGTCGAGATCGAGCACCCAGTCAAAGCGCCAGCATCTCTGCCGTGCCGCAGCCAACGCATCATGCGCCGACCGACCGGGACGATATCCAAAGGAGTCATCGTGGAACACTGGTTCCAGGACGGGCTCAAGATATCGCTTGACTACCATTTGGGCGATTCTGTCAGAAACGGTCGGGATACCTAACGATCTCGTTCCCCGTCCGTCCCCTTTCGGTATGTCAACTCGACGAACCGGTGGCGGCATGTAGCTGCCCGACGACATTCGATTCCAGAGCCGATAAAGGTTGTTACTCAAATCCTTCTCGAACTCCGCGATCGTTTGATCGTCGACGCCAACCGCCCCGCGGTTTTCCCTCACTCGCTTATAAGCCAACCATACTTCGCGCTTGGAAATATTAAACGGTCTTGCTTTATCCACGCTGGTCCTCCCCTTGCGGGTTGCCAACATAATAAAGCCGGGCGACGTCACCCCTTCGGTCCAGCTCCGTTACAGAGCCTTCATCCCTACTACGAGCGACTCCGCCCCTGTGTCCCGCATCGGTACTCTCGCCCTCGCGGAGTCCATCCGCTTGAGCTTCTCCCTTGGCATCGGGACGACAGGTTCCTGAGTTCCTTACCAAAGCCTGGATCAAGGTCACGCCGCCTCCATGCCGGACGCCGATTGAGCAGTAGACAGGCTCCCCTCAATCTTTATTCGCGGGACAGAAGTCTGGGTCCCGGTTTCGACGTCGTTTGATACGTTTCGACACGTCATCAGCGGTTTACTTCCGTTCGTCTCCTTGAACCTCACCTGACGGAGTCTTGCTCCGCCTTTTCCATCGACGTTCACCACAATGGCTCTTGACCAATGCAGCTCGTGGCGGTTTGAAGCCTGCTCCTGCAAGCCGACTTCGAGGGGCCTACCCTCATCTCCGATAAAGCATCGCCACCGTTCATATTTCGAACAGTGACGTTCACAGCACACCACTTCCTCGTATTTGACCGTCCGCCAGAGCCGTTCGACAAACACGTTGTCGCGCCAGGCGCCCTTGCCGTCCATGCTGATGGCGATCTTAGCGTCCAGCAGCATGCTGGTGAAGTCGAGGCTGGTGAACTGGCTGCCCTGATCCGTGTTGAAAATTTCGGGCCTGCCGTGCTTCACCAATGCCTCCTGGAGCGCTTCGACGCAGAAGGCCGCCTCCATCGTGATCGATACGCGATGGGCCAGGACCCGTCGGCTGAACACATCAACGACCGCCGCGAGGTAGACGAAGCCACGCCGCATTGGAATGTAGGTGATGTCCATCGACCACGCCTGGTCGGGCCGCCCGATCTTCAATCCGCGCAACAGGTACGGGTAGATCTTGTGGCCCGGTGCCGGCTTGCTGGTGTTCGGACGGCGATAGATCGCCTCGATCCCCATCCGCTTCATCAGCGTCGCGACGTGGCGGCGGCCAACCCGCACACCCTCACGCCGCAACAGCGATCGCAGCATCCGGGCTCCCGCGAAGGGGTAATCGAGGTGCAGCTCATCGAGCCGACGCATCAAGGCAAGGTCCTCGGCCGAAACCGGCCGAGGCTCATAGTAGATCGTGCTGCGGGCGAGGTTCAGGACCTTTGCCTGGCGAACAGCAGACAGATCATGATCGCGGTCGATCATCGCTTGCGCTCAGCAGGCCCGCCTTGGTGAGCGCGCCGGACAAAAAATCGTTCTCCAACGCAAGCTCGCCGATCTCTGCGCAAACGAAGTTTGTCGCTTGGCATCTACTAACTAACGCCTTCAAATCGACCGGTGCCTCGGCCGATCCCTTGTCCTGCCCAAACACGCCGGCGGCGCCCTCCAGGAGCTGGTTCTTCCAGGTCGTGATCTGGTTAGGGTGAACATCGAACGCTTGCGCAAGTTCGGCCAGTGTCTTCTCCCCCTTCACGGCGGCCAAAGCCACCTTAGCCTTGAAGGCCGGAGAATGCGTCCGGCGGCTCCTCTTCGTCATCTTCGCTCCTGATTCGCGGCAAGAATCCTCGCCGCTGTCAGGCAGAAAATCCACTTAAGCTACTGTCCGAATTTGCCGAGCCAGCTCTCTGGCCGGCGTCCCCGTCCACCAGGGACAAAGTTGCGGGGCACCCGGGTGGTGTTTCCAGTAGGGCTGGCCGCTCCGGCCTTCGCGCGGAGCATAGACGGCATGTCCGCATTTCGCGCAGACGAAACGCGCTTTCCTGTCGAGCCGCGCGCGCGTCGCCGCGCGACGGAGAACCTGATAATCGTCCTTGCTCATCGCTATGAGCGCATCACTCGTGATGCTGTGCATCGATGCAAGGTCAACCACTCTCTTGAGTGTCCTTCGGAGAATCGCCTCGACCATCTACCGAATCGCCCTTCCTCCGGCGTGATCATGGAGCATTTGCGGGATCGCTTGCTATGGAAAATCGCTTGGCGTCTCACGGAGGTCCGAGCCGACTGCATGACCGACGGCGTGGCGAAGCCGCAACTCGCGGCGTCACCAATTGTCAACCCGGCATGGCGGCCGTCAGGTGTCTGCACCGGGAAGAATGGGTTCTTCGCCGAAGGGGCGGTTAATGATCGATAGCGCGTCGGGCGCGGCGAAGACGCGGTTGCGCGCGTAGCCGGTACGCTCGTTCAAGATTTTATTCGCGACCAGTTGCTCTACCGCTTGCGAGGCTGCAGGCACCGTAATGCTGAGAAGCGAGGCCAGACGCTTGACGGTCAGCACGGGATAGTGCGGCAGAACATCGAGTGCGCGCAGGCTGGCTGAGCCCTGGCGAAACCTCCGCCGCTTCCGCCATAGATGGCCAAGTGCAGACAAGGCATCGCGGGTCTTCAGGAGCTCATCTGTGGTGCCGACAATCGCGTCCGCCATGAAGCCGACCGCTTCATGCCATTCGAGGCGCTGCTGAGCCCCCTTGAGCGATTCATAATAAGCTGTCTTGTGGGCTTCAATGTACGGTGACAGGTAAATCGGCATCATGCCTTCAGCGGCCATCATCAATGGCAAAAGCAGACGGCCAACGCGGCCATTGCCGTCACGAAACGGGTGGACCGCCTCGAAATGTGCGTGCGCAACCGCCATTCGGACGATGAAGCTCTGGTGCATCGCCTGCATGCCCTCGCAGCGCATGTACTTCATCGTACCCTCAAGACACGCGGCAATGTCCGACGGCGGCGTCGGATTGTAGGTTGAGTAAGCGATATCGCCCCTGCCGCCGATCCAGACGACAACCTGGCGAAGATCGCCGGGCTTGTCTTTGTATTCGGCGTCGCCGCGCATGACGGCGCGATGCAGATCCTGCACCAAACCGCTTGTGAAGATTTCCAGTTTCTCTTGTCTGGCCCGAGGCAGGAAGTCGTCGAGCGCGAGCGCGTAATCACGCACCTGAACTACCGCCTCGCCCTGCTGGGAATCTTCGCTTTCTTCACCAGACAGCAATTCGTCAAGCGTGCTGTTGGTGCCTTCAATCGCCGAACTGCTGACAGCTTCCCGCCGCGGCAAGATGCGGCTTATGAGATACGGGTCCTTTAGTTCGGCCGCGAGCGTCTCGATGCGCACCAAGGCTGCATCCGCCGCCCTGAGCCGGGCAAGGACCGCCCCCACGGCAACGCCATCCTCAGGCGGGGGCAGCGGAACCACGCCGTAATGCGCGGCATGGGGGGCCGGTAGCCGCTTCAATTGTTCCCGCACGGCGTGAGTGAGATTATCGCGGTTCAATGGAAACCTTTCGCAGAGGAGCTAATCTCGGCACCATAATAAAGGTTATTTATATATACTTCAATAAAGGGGCTGACGCGGGATCCTACGTAAGCTTTTTGAGTTCCATCTTCAAGGAACCGCTTACACGTACTGTCGTTACGACTTATGTTTCGTAACGACAGTACGGAGACATTTCGTGGCCGACCCTACGGTAGTCAGGCGAGTAAAACGCCAGCGCGACGTTCGCCTGGCTGAAGGCTGGCAGGAAGTCCGTGTGTGGGTGCCCACCGAACAAGACGCAAACGACATCAGAAACCTCGCCGCCGATCGCAGGGCAAAAGCCAAAGCGCTCGCCGGCCTTGACGAAGGAATTAAGAGCATGCCCCCAGAAACACTGCACCGTATTGCCGAGGCGATCGCATCCCAGGGCTCGGCAGCCTACACAACCCCCTCCGGGCCCGTACTGGACCTCCTCACCAAACTCGCGGAAGAGGACGATCTCGCGAGCTTCTCACGGGCCTTCATTCTTCTGGCGCGCGCCGAACCGGCTAACGCTGCTTTTGTCGCGGGCGCCGTGCCGGCAAAGATCTCCAACTTCCTGATCAAGCACCGCGGCGTCAAGGCGACCGCGCTGATCAAGTGGACCGAGTCCAATCCGGATTGGGCTGAGGAGCTCAAGAACGCACTGCGTGATCCCGATCTATTTGTTCGGGTCGTCGAAGGCTTCGCCTCTGCGATCAAGCAAGGTGCCGCCGCTCACTAGATCTTTGACAAGGAAACCGGCGCCGTCTCAAAAAAGCGGCGCCGGTTTCCTTGTGACTCGGATGAGCCTTCACATTGAATGCGCCTTAGGGCGACTCGCCTTGCCATGCTAGACTGGGCGATGCCCTTTCCAGTCACCCCCACAGCCGGAGACGATCCCCGCCAGTTTCTGATCCAAGACCCGACGGGGGTTCGCCATCCGATTATCTCCTTGCTGGCAATCGACAACCACACACACCGCGTCTCTGGTCTCGGCACGGCGTTCCGTATCGACCCCTTCGGAGGATATCTGACCGCGCAGCACGTGCTTGAAACATGGCTCGGGCCTTCGCGCCCGCGGTCGACGGTTGTCGGTCTTCTCAACCCGGGGCTTGTCTATGGGCGTGCCCCGATCGGGGTCGACGGGATGGTGATGATTGCGTCAGCGACCGCCTTTCGCACCCCGCCAGAAGATATCGCCCTTGATCGGCTGCTCAACCGTGACTCGAGCCGCATGTCACTCGACTGCATGATGCTGTCGTTCAAAGCAGACAACACGCGCCTGAACGAAGTACGCGATTTTCTTCCCCTGCGGCTGACCGGGAAATGGCCCGAGGTCGGCGGTGAGGTCATGGCCATTGGGTTTCCCGAACTGCGTTCGATACGGGACCGCGAGATCGACGCGGATGTTCTGACCGAGCGCATGTATGGGTCTATTGGCCGCGTAACCGCAGTGCTGCCGAGTGGCCGCGAACATCGGCCTTGGCCGACATTTGCGGTCGACAGCCATTGGCCCGGCGGCATGAGCGGCGGACCCGTGTTCAACCAGGACGGAGAGGTGATCGGCCTCGTCAGCTCAAGCGACGAGCCGGGAAGCGACGGTGCGCAATCCTACGCCTTTTGGTTTGCGCCGATCCCGGGTCTTCAACGCAACCTCCCTCACGTCGACCCATCGAACCCAGGATGGGTGCGCGGTTGGGCGGTGGTGCGCAACGCTCCCTGGCATGTTGCGGCAATGACCAACGACCGCGCAAGGGCAGAGGAAATCTGCGCGACGCTGGCGTCGGACTATTCGGTTCGCTTTGGCTCCCTGAGGGCTGGCTCAGATGACTTTATTGGTTCGGCCGACTAGCACTACCTTGGCAGATTTTTAGCGGCGCGGGATTCCCAAATCAGTTTTTCTGTGACTCATGGGAGGTCGGCTCATGGAGGGCCGATCAATGGACGTAAACTGGCAGGCTGATCTCGATCGCTGGCTTGCGCCGTTTGTCGCGGCGCTACGGCACAAGACTAGAGCGCGGATGTGTCCAGCCTATATCGCCGGGCTGATTGGTCCAGGAGACCGCAAGAGCATTCAGCCGATGGCGACGCGCGCTCGCGAAGTCGGCTACGATCAGCTGCATCATTTCGTCACCGCCGGAGTTTGGGACAGTGCCTCGCTTGAAGCCGTTTTGCTGAAGAAGGCAGATGGCCTGGTTGGTGATGAGGCGGGGTTTCTTGTCATCGATGACACGGCGTTGCCCAAGAAGGGATCTCACTCGGTTGGCGTGGCACCCCAATATGCCTCGTCGCTCGGAAAGACGGCCAACTCTGATGTTCGTTGTCCAGGGTTATCGGCATGAGGGTGCGACCTCCGTTTGTGCCGGAGTTGTCAATTGGATGATTGTTACGCAGCGCAGGAGGCAGAGCCGCTGAGACGACGGTTTGTAGACTCTGATACGCGGGTTGGATACCGCATTTCCGTTTGTTCGTCCGGGGCTGTCTCGATCTGCCAGCGGGCATCGACAATGTCGGCCACACAATTGGTGCGAGAGTTCCCCAACCGGGGCCCTGCCTCCAGCGATGCGCAACAATGATGTCGTTCCTGAGAGTTCTCCTGTGTTGAGGTGGAAGGAAGCGTAGCTAATTCAGCAAGCGATCAGGTTACGCCGTGCGGCTCCACCTCTTGGCCGATTGCCCAAAGGAAGGCGGCCATTTCCCGGGCGATGGCCACGGTGACGACTGCCTGGCGTTTGCCGCGTGCCATCAGCTTGCGATAGCGAGCGCAGAGTCTGACTTGGGCTTTCCAGGCGATGTCGCACACCGCTTTCGTCAGGCCGGCCTGCCGCTCCTGCAGTAGGCGGCTCATCCGGGCGGGGAAGCGGTAGGTCCAGGCGCCCTCAATGAGCACGCGGCGCGCCCGGCCATTACCAGCTTTGGTGATGCTGCCGCGCCGGATGCGTTCTCCCGTGGAGTTTTCGCAGGGCACCAGGCCAAGATACGCCATCAGTTGGCGCGGGCTGTCGAAGCGGCGCACGTCGCCGATTTCGGTGACGAAGGTGACCGCGGTCAGGAAGGCGACGCCGCGTAGCGCTTGGTAGGCGGCGATCACTGGAGCCATGGACCATGAACTCACCGCCTCGGCAACCTGGTCGTCCAGACGCTTGAGACGGATCTCGGCGGCCTCGATCGCTTGGCGATACTCGGCCAGCACGAGATACTGCGCCGGATGCTCGAAGCGTTGCTCGCACAGCCATCGTGTATGCGCCTTGGTCCACGCTTGACGGCCGGTGAAGACCCGGCCGTGACGGAGCAGGAAGGACTGCAAGCGTTGACGGGCCCGCCGCAGATCCTCCATCGCGGCTTCCCGGGCACGTACCAGTTCTCGCACCGCCTCGTGCTCCGGATCCGGTACCCAGACCGCGGTCAGCTCTCCTGCACGATGCAGCTTGGCCAGGGTCAGCGCATCACGGCGATTGGTCTTGACCCGTTCTCCAGGCCGCTTCGGGATCAGTGATGGTGCAACCACGATGCAGTCGTGGCCAAGCCGCGTGATCTGACGATGGAGACCGTAGCCGGTCGGGCCGGCTTCGTAGCAAAAGGCGAGGTCCCGGTGCCTTTTGGCGAGCTTCGCTATCAATCGCTCCACCGCATCAGGCGCGCTGTCGATCTCGCCGATGAAGCGCACGTCGCCATCGCGCCCCGCCTCGGCTACGGCTACCGAGATCTTCAGCTTCGACGTATCCAGTCCCACGTAGATTTTGCTATCCTGCCGCACGGCTCGTCCTCCTATGTGAGAGGCTCGGCGCCGGCCCACCCGGCGCAACCCTCGCTCATCGCATATTGCGGACGAGCCACCTCTCGGACAACGAACATACGGTCTGCCAGTCGCTGGTCTCGGTAACGTTGGCGTCGCGCGAGGTACCCGTGATGGTGGGCCTGCGGCTATTCCTACCCGAGAGTTGGACAGATGATCGTGAGCGCATGGCGCGGGCCGGTGTGCCGAAGGATAGACAGACTGCACTGACAAAGCCGGAAATCGCGATCGCGGAGATCGACCGCGTCATCGCCTCCGGTGCACGTTTTGGCTGTGTGCTTGCCGATTCAGGGTACGGCTCCAGCGGGACTTTCCGTCAGGCTTTGAGCGAGCGCGGTCTGTTGTGGGCGGTGGGTCTGTCGCGACGCCAGAACGTTTATCCCACCGACGTTGCCTTGATCTTCCCTGTCGCGAAGGCCGGAAAGCGCCGCAAATACCACATTCCAGATCAGCCCCCTGTCGCTGCTGAAGCGATGTTGGCCAAAGGAAAATGGCGAAGGGTCAGTTGGCGGCGGGGCACCAAAGGTCGACTGACATGTCTCTTCGCGGCCCGCCGTGTCCGCGTTGCGGATGGCCATAAGCACCGCATGCTCGATAATCGGGTGCAGTGCATGCCGGGCGACGAGGTCTGGCTCGTCGGCGAACGCCGGTCGACTGGCGAGCAAAAATACTATGTGTCGAACCTACCGGCCGATGCGAGCCTCAAGATGCTCGTCGCCACGATCAAAGCCAGATGGGTCTGTGAGCAGGCCCATCAGCAGCTCAAGGAGGAGCTTGGCCTCGACCACTTCGAAGGGAGATCCTGGACGGGGTTACACCGACACGCCTTGATGACCATGATCGCCTACGCCTTCCTCCAATCCCGCCGCCTCAAAGCAGCGGGACGAAAAAAAAAGAATCGCCGGACCGCCGCCACAGCCGAGCATGCCGGCCGTCAGGCAAGCCATCCTCGACCTCTTCGCGCAGCCTCCACCCCGGCGATGCCCGCACTGTGAGAAACTCCTCGTCGATCCAAGCAAAACTAAACTGCCAGAGTAGTGCTAGGCGGGTCAGCTAGATTGGAAGCCGACCAAGTATGCCGATTTCACCAAGTCGTGGGCTCGACCTTTCCCACGCGCGCATTCAAGTCAACGATGCCGACATGAGCAAACCATTTGATCTTCTCAATCTCTATGCCCGCTTCAGCCGTGAGCGAAAGATTTCCGTAACGGCGGCCCAGACAGCCCAGGAATTCCTCGCGGCGATCGGCGCGCAGCTCGACAAGGCATTGACCGATGACACCCTAATACATGGCCAACGAACAGCGGCAATGTTCGAAGCCATGGTGGTGGCGCTTGGTCATTACAAGCTGATGAAGGTCGAAGATACCGGGCGCGTCTATCCTGTCGGCAGATATCGGGCGCCCGATTTCCGGATCGTACTGGAAGACGACGAGCAATGGCTGGTCGAAGTCAAGAACGTCTACGAGGCGGATCCGGTCCGGCAAGAACGTCAGATCATGACACCGTCTTATTTGTCCTCGCTCGACAGCTACGCGCGGGCAACACGAGCCACGCTCAAGGTGGCCGTCTATTGGGCCAGATGGGGCATCTGGACGCTGGTGTCCCCGCACGATCTGCTGAACGAAAATGGCTACCTCAAGCTCGACATGAAACATGCCGTCCGCTTCAATGAGCTGGGCAGGCTCGGCGATATGACAGTCGGCACAACGCCGCCGCTCACACTTCGGCTAACCGCCGACAAGCCCAACGCCATCGGCCCCGACGGAATGGCGCCTTTCACGGTTGGAGAGGTCACGATGCTCAGTGAGGATCGTGTCCTCACGCGTACGGACGAGCAGGAGATCGCGTGGATATTCATGAATCTCGGGGAATGGTCCGAGCAGGAGACCAAGGCCATTGTGACTGACGGAAGATTGTCGGCGATCGAGTTTTCTTGGCTGCCCGAGGAACGGCTCAACGAGGACACCGAGAGATTTGAAATAATCGGCACGCTGAGCCGGATGTTTTCCCGCCACTATTCGCAACAGGCCAACGGAGAACCGGATTCAGTGCAAATTGAACTTGAACATCGGCCCAACTGGTTCGCGCCACTGATATCGTCCGACTACAAAAGTGATGCGTTGCCGCTATGGCGCTTCGTCCAGCAGCCGCTCGCGGTGAAGACGGCAAATAAGAGTTGAGGCATAGAAGCGCCGCGCGGAGTTTGACGGCTCGGTTTGCTGTCCTCCTGCCGATGAATCTCGGTTTCGTCGGATCACGCAGCGACTCTGCCTCGTGAGCCGGCAACAGCGCCGAGAACCAAGAGTGCAGCATAAGACAAGCACCAGCCAATGATCGCAAATACAATGCCCGTGAGGGTCGTCGGAAGCGCGGGCGCATAGGCGCTCCAGGCTTGCGCCATGATCGGCTTGTCATAGTCGACCGCTACCGCCAGGATGGCCGCAGGCGTGACGCCATTCGCCAAAGCCGATTGCTGCTCGTTCAGCCGCTCCAGCCTTCGAATATATTCCGTCATTCGCTGCGCCTGGTCGCGCACCAGTTGTTCTGCGTTTTTCGCCATGACACCGAGTGCGCCCGATCGGTCATAACCCGAGCGGCGGGAGTCCTCGTCGAAGTTGCGCACAATGACTGTCAGCTCGTCGGCTGCGCCACCGAGCCGCTGCCTATACTGTTGCAGGAGCTCAGGAATCTGCGCAAACAGCAAAGCACCCAGAAGCGACAAAACCGCAAAGAGCCGTTGCATTGCACCACTCCTTCTCGCGTCGAGGCCACCGCTTTGAAGGTTTCAATAACCTCGATTCGGTCATTCGGGTCCAATCACAAGAAGTGGTTGTCGGCCCGCCTTAGCGCCCCAGTCGGCCGAGGGCGTTCAGCTCGTTTGGGAGACCTGTAGCGGGCTCTATGCACCGATTTGCTTTCGCTCGGGAGCAATCGAAATGTTGGACGATGTGCTACAATATGCGGCGGGAATGGAAGCTGTGTCACCAGTCGAGAATTCAAGATGAACCCAAAGCGCAAGGTCGCGCAAATTGACCGTCTGGCTGGTGCAGTTGGCTACATCGCCACCGATTTCGAGAGGTTTGCCGGACTATTTCTGGATGCCCTGCTCGAGGTGCCTCTGAACCATCAAGGGACCAATCTGGTCGGCTATGCCGTTGGCGGCGTGGTCGACACAGTCAGCGACGACGGCCGGATAGTCGCCGAGTACTCTGATGCTCGTGGTTATTTTGAGCGCCCGATGGCCAAGGCAGATGGCGATCTGAGAAAGGCGCTCAATCGCAAACCGTCCGCACGGGACATCTTCCTGCTGTCGGGCCAGCGAAAGCGGCCCCAAGTCGCCCAGGAGTTCGAAAGCGCCGTCAGAACGTGGCCGGAAATGGAGGGCAAGACTCTGCACCTGTGGGGCGCGGAGGAGATCGCGACCCAGCTGATCGAAAAGCTGATCTTCAGCGACACCGTTGTTCGAAGGCTCGCTCCATACCTGCCTGAGCTACAGAGGATCCGGGATGAAGAGGCGGTGAGCCGCCTGGTTCCCGCCCCGGATCGAAGCCGCATTGCTCGCCCCGATGTCGACGCCGACGTCTCGCGGCGCCTCTCGAAAAGTCCAGTGGTGACCATCAGCGGTATCGCCGGGCTCGGCAAGTCAGCGGCAGCTGCCGCTTACGCCACAGACCACGAAGATCAGTACGACCTCGTGATCTGGCTAGATGCGGGGGAAGTCCGTCGGCCTGAAGATCTCCAGGCGCTCCCTTTGGTGCGAGGCGGCGAAACCCGGAACGTCACGGCGCTGCTGCGCGCCGGAGCCTGTCTGTTAGTAATCGATGACGCCGAACCCGATCTTTCGACGGCGCGCCTTGGCGACCTTTGCGGGCCCCGCTCACGGATCATCCTCACGCAGCGGTCGGCACAACCAGGCTCATACGAACTGCCAATGTTCGTTCGTGGGGAGGCACAGAGCCTGCTCGACCAGGATGGCGCGATGTGCCCAGCTGATGTGTTTGACATCATCTGGTCCACGGTGGGCGGCCATCCGCTGACCCTGGGTCTGATCAGCGCTGCAGTGCGGCAGGGCGCCACATGGGACGAGATCGTTCTTGACTGTCGGGCTGTCGGCGAACTGGAACATCATGGCCAGCGCCTCGCCGACCGGCTCCTGGGGCGCCTGCGTCCTGCCCTCGAGCGCGAGCTGTCTGTCTTCGCCTGGGCCGAGCAAACAACCTGCGGGCAGGACTTTCTCGAGTATGTCGTCCAGCCGCTCGGCATTCGCAAGCTCCGCAGCCACGGGCTTACGGCTGCTGACCGAAGCGGGATTATTCGGCTCCACGATGTCGTGTACGCGGCGCTGAGCGGCGGCGGCTGGTGCCCCCCGGAGCGGCGCGTCGAGCTTGATGCCGCGCTGGAGGCCTATCTGCAAGTCGCGGCGAGTGAGTCTGGTCTGCGTCTTTGGACGATCGGGCGTATCCTCCTCCCTAAGCTCAAGAAGCTGATTGCTGCAGGAGCTCGCTCTGCCGCGTTCCGTTACGCGCTGCTCACGGTATCGGATCATACCGAACTGCGGTCCGAACTCGTGGGCGACCCATTGGCCGACGCCAATGCGCTGGCAGGACGCACGCCGGCGCCTTTGGAGTTGATGGCAATTATCGAAGCGATCGAGCAGCTGTTCCTCTACGACAAGCTGGAAGGCGATGAGATCGCCAAGGCCCGGCTGCGGGAACGCCTGTCAGCCTTCGACACACTTACCGGGCTTCCCGGGCTCACCGACAGACAGGCTGCCGAAGTGCAGCATCATAAGGGTAAGGCGCTCAAGAGACTTGGTGACTCGGCCGCCGCGGCCGAACTCTTTGAGCAGGTGCTGAGCGGGCCCTCGCCCATGCACGAAACCCGCCTGCAGTTGATCGATATCTACCGGGGCAATTCCGCCACAGTGGCTCGGGCGATTGAGCTGGTGGATGAAATCCTCGCTCGCGCCCCCGGCGAAGATAACGTGACTTACTCGGTTCTCCTGGGTGTGATCGAGCGCTTGCCATGGGGCTCAGGCAACTGGCGAGCAGGGCTTATCCGACGCCATGCAGACGCAATCGAGCGAACGATCGTCGAGGCAGCGAATGTCGGCGTGCTGCAAGCGATTCGTGCGTTCGCTGCGCTCGGGCGCTACCTCTCGACCGAAGAGCCGGTCATGTTTGGACGCATCTTCAAGCAGCTCTCCGAGCCCGCATTAGAAGGCTTGCAGACCGACAGCGATCGTTTTGCGTGGGCTGAGGTCTATTTCGAGGCAGCCCGCCTGCCGGGTGCCGACGCTTCCGGCTTCCATGCCAAGGCCCTCGCCCTCCATGAGTCGCTGGTCCGACCACAGCTTTTCCACCTCCAGCGGCGCGCCGAACTCCTGATCGAAATGGGTCGGCCGGCCGAAGGCGAGGCCCTCCTGCGAGAGCGGAAGGAGCTTGAGACCAGCGAGTGGCTCCAAAGGCTCATGGCGCGCGCGCGGCGCGGGCAAGGAGACGCAGCCGAAGCATTGGTCTGGATCAGCAAGGCGCTGGACCGACTCCGTGCGGACCATTTTCGCAGCGAATTCTTAGAACTGCGTTATGACATCCGGACCGACCTTGGCGACGCTCACGCCACCGAGGATCTCGTCGAGGCTCGTGTAGCGAGTCAAAAGGAGGTCGAAGCGGCCCGGCTAGATATGCGGCTCAACGACGCGGGACTTGGACGGCAAGTGGGATCACGACGACCTACTTGACCGACGCATCCCAATCCGTGTCGCCCCCTTCTCGACGCAAGTGGAAAGTCCTCGAGCACGCTACTTCGACTACTTTCACCGAGGAGACCGGTTCTGCATAATCGATCCGTGACAAGTTCCGGCAAAGGCATCGAGAAACTTTGAGCTAGGCCCCCCAAGCATCGATAATTTGTGCGAGCGGAAACGGGGCTTTTTCTTTCGACCACTCATGGAAAGGCGCCGCCGTCTGGCTATAGGGGCTGGGATCGGGCCTATCGAATTGCACTCGCGTCGGGATGTGGAACGCGCTGCCGAAGACAATCGCTTCGCCTGACGACAATATCGTTACCTGATCGAGCAAGCGCCGGGCTTGCATCGGGATGATGCGACGGAAATGGTCGATGTCGTCCGGATTCTGGAGACGATGGCTGATGAAGTTAGCGCACTGACTGATGATAGTCTGGCTAATCTCGCTCGGACGTTGGCTGGCGATGATGAGCGACAGGCCGAACTTGCGCCCTTCCTTTGCGATACGCTCAAAGGTCAATCGCGCCAGTCGATGACCTCGATCCTCGTCCGCGCGAGCCGGTCGGGCATAGTTATGCGCTTCTTCGAGGACGAGAACCCACGGATGTTTGTAGCGTGACGCAGCGGGCAAGCGTTCCCGCGCCTCCAGCAACACGCGCCCGATGACGGCACATGCATAGGGCAGCACTTCGTTGCTCAGCATCGAAAGATCGAGCACCGACACCTTTGGACCTGTCTTAGCCCCCAATCCAAAACGAGCGAACCAGGCGGACAAACTAGCGATGGCAGTGACAGCGTCTTCATAGTTGAGGAACGCACGCCACCTTTGGTCATCAAGGCGGGTTTTCAAACGCAGCTTCAGCGTGGTGAGATGGGCGTCCACCCGAAAGGTGTCCTCCTTCGATACGGCGCGGTTGATCAGTGATGGATCGGTTAATGTCGAGCGCGCGATCGGAAGTGGAGAGTCCGCAGTGCGCGCGCCAGCCTCCGCTGTATCACGCCCGCCGACAATCTTGGATCGGATGGCGTCCTTGAGCTTCTCTGCTTCGGCCGCGATCACAGCCTGATTGTTCATGACCTCGGTGTTGTAGTCGTTGGCGGAGCGATGTGAGGTGAACAGTCTGTCGAACGCCGTGGTGTCGATATCGGTGTTCGCGAGATGGCCGGTAACGGCGTCACAATAGGAACCCGCCGCCTTCTTCTTGATCTTTGTAAGTTCGCTGAGAAGTTGATCGAGCGCGCTCATTGCATTCTGCAATGAACCGAGACTGGCCGCAGCTGTGGCATTGCCGCCCTTCGCAATCGCCCACCAGTCTTTCAACACGGGTTCCTGTGTCTGTTCCGCCGCGCTCAGCCATGCACAAATCTCCTCCGCGTTCAGGAACCAGAGCGGGAGGCCGAACTCTTTGCCATTGAGATAGATGCGATCCGGCATGCGAACCGCTGCTTTTGCGGCAGGAAAGGCTTTGGCGTATTCGCCATTAATGTCGAGAATGAAGACATGCGGCTCCTCTGCTGCGCCGTCGAGCGCCTTCATGGCCTTCTGAATGAGGCTCGACACCGAGAATGACTTGCCTGACCCGGTGTTGCCGACGATGGCCAAGGGCCTCGAGAACAGGTCATTGTAGGACGCCCGGACGACGTTACGCGCCTGGCCCGTCGGAAATCCGATCTTCAAGTCGCAGTCAAAGTCCCTCGCATCATAACCCTCCGGCCTGTTGCGACGGGGCGGGATTTCGAACACGGCGCGCAAGATGTCAGGTGATCCGATTTCTGCCGGTGTATCGAGTGTTGGCAGGATGGATATACCCGGACTGAAAGACGGGTCACCGTCGGCATGCTCGATGGTACCCAGCAACTGCACGCTGGCGGTCCGGCGCGGCTTCATGAGTTCCAGGTTGAGTTCATCGCCGCTGGTGGGATCGAAGCTCTCACGTGCCTCAAGATCGGTAATGATACCAATGACGGTTTCGCCCGCCCCCAACGAAAAGGTCAGATACGCGTTGATCGCGATCGCAGCCTGAACCCCGTCAAGGGTCGCGCGCAGGGCCGATCTGGTTTCGGGCAGCAATTCCACCTTCACCCGGAAGCCTTGAACCGAGACAATATGGCCGACGAGACGTGGATTATCCATCTCACGCCTCCGGAGCGGGTTCGGCGGGCGTCGCGGACGAAGCTATTTGCTTTTCGAATCGCCGCAGGCGCAGGAAGTCGTCCAGCCATTGCACGTCGGGCATTACCGAGCGGGCGAAATCATCAAACGTCGCGTGTTTGAACTTGCTAGCAGCAAAGGCGGCATCCGTCGGGCACAAGACGAAGGCGCGCTTACCGAGGTCCTTATAGCGGCGTACCCGCTCTATGACCGGGCTGGCTGGATTAGGTTCGACCACGAGCATCACCAACGACGGATTCATGAGCGCATTCTCAATGATGCGACTAACGTGATCATCGCCAAAGCCGTAACCGAGAACGAGCAGGAAGGTCTGGGGGACACCGAGGCGCACCTGAAAGGACCGGAAGAGATGCGCATAGGGCATCGTCAGAGTCTGCGCGAACTTGTTGGCAGTCGGCAGGATTCCAACCGATGGCGTTCCGCCGGTCAATTTGACGAGCACTGCTGCCTTCTCATCCCGGTTCAAACCTGCATAGGTTCGGAACGGGACGAGGTCGGGGTGCCGCGCGCGCATCTCACCGTCCTGTTCAAACCAATGAATGGATCCGTGCAGTTTGTAGAAGTGCAGGAACTTGTCGAAGCGCCGCACCCGGCCTTCGGCAACCTCACCCGGATAATAGACATCGAGCCCATAAACCGATGGATCGAAGCGAGCGGCTGCTCGGCCGGTGAAGCCGTCGAAATATTGGATGCCTAGCAACTCCAACGCCTGCTCGAACAGCGTGTCGTAATTCAGCGTGAAGAGATGAGTTCGGCCAAGATTGCTGTCACGCGCGACGAGCTTGGATAAAAATGCAAGCTGCGGCGCGATCTCGCTTGCCGACTTCGCTTTGGCGGTGTCAGGCAAAGACAGGGCGCATTCCGAGAAGATCGACATGCGCAGCCGATCAACAAACCATTGGAGGTCATCAAGGCTTGGAGCTGGCGTGCCCGGCCAGGTGACGCCAGAAAATGGTGCGTCCTTTGAGTTACCAACAACGAGGGAATTGGCAACGAATGATAGCCACTGCTCGAACCCCATGGTGGGCTCATCGAGTAAGTCGGCCAATGAGACAGCATCCCGACGCGCCTTGATGATAGGGCCGACTGAGGCGGGCACGTCGGGGAGAGCCTCGATCGTCTCGAAGACGGCGGTTTCAAGATTCACCATGGTCTTCCCGCCAGCCGAAACCGACGTACCAGATCCCGTCAGAACGACGAGGTTCTCCATACGCAGCCATTCGGAGATCAGCGCCTGGAGGCGAATGCGCCCTTGCTTCTGATCAAGCCCAAGTAGCAGGTCGCCTGCATTGCCGTCCTCAGTCAGACCGATGAGCTGATACTCGATGGGTTCAGGCGTCCCTCCTGTCATGCATTTCCCTCTACAAGTCGCCGCGCAATGGATTGATGATCTGAAGCCCTGCAAAGTCTTTTTCGTTGTCCGTCACCACCACGCAGTCATTAGCACCCGCGACGGCGGCGACGATCATATCGAGTCCGCTGCGAGGCCGTCCGACGGCCTTCCCTTCCGCCATCAGCCGCGCCCAGACCAGGCCTGCTTTGTCGTCGAACGACAAAATACGCCCCGCAAACAGCGCTTGCGGTCCCTCTTGACCAACGAACCAGGCGTCGAGCGCATCACGCTTCTTGCCGCGCGGCTTTTCCAGAATACCGCGCCGGATTTCGGCGACTGTTAGCGAGGCAATGAACAAATCCTCATCGCGCTGCTGGCCTATCCAGGCCAACAGTGACTCTGACGGTTTCGGCTTGACGATGTTGCTGATGATGTTGGTGTCGAGAAGATAGCGCGTCACAGATCGGCCTTACGCCCTTCTTCATGGGGGCGCGTCAGGTCGAGATCGGCACCAACGAGCGGCGAGCGACGCAACGCACTCAGGATACCACCGGGCTTCGGCGGCTCGCCAGAAACGGCCTGTTGCACCGCGCGTCGGAGATGCCCGGCGTCCGGCCCTTCCTCGGTCAACTTCCGGGCGAGCGTTCTGATGAGATCGCGATCGGTCTCGAGGGCTTGGAGCTCGAACCGCACGATGCCGCGCTTGGTCAGCCTGGATCGGTAATTTTCGATCGCCCTTTTCTGCGCACTATTGCTCACGGATCGCCTCCATGGTATATCTGGATATATAGCCGAATCTTCCGCTTGCCGCAAGACCGCGAGGGTCTCATTTGACCTCGGCAGCAGTAATAGAGGTCGGTAGTGTTGTCCGACGTCGCGCTCAAACAGATTGCCCTCTAGCAGAGGTGATCACGCGAATGTTTTTCGTGCGCTCCACTTTGCGATTTCCCGATCCGCTACGCTTCCTATCTCGGATCAGCGCGCGACTACGCCACAAAGCGCTGATATCGCTAGATATTTTCTCTTGAGTTGCGGCCGCAACTCGCCATCTTTGTCACGATGCGGAGCGATCCGCGCAACGACAAGGACGCCGCGGTGGCGCGACCGAGAGGAACAACAGCTGAAAAGCTTCGCGTGGTCGCCGATACGGCGCCCGGAGCCGTGGCTGCGACCGTCACCGCATCGAAATCCGATCCGCGCCTGGTCAATTTGGTGCGCCTGCTGGCTCGGCAGGCCGCGCGGGACTTCGTCCAAGCCGAAACAGACAGCCGGAAGCGTGACCGCCTCCCGGACTAAGGAGGCGTCATGAAGATCGCACTTTACGCCCGCTACTCGTCCGACAATCAGCGCGACGCATCGATCGAAGATCAGTTGCGGCTCTGCCGCCTCCACGCCGAGAAGCAAGGTTGGACGGTGGTCGACAGCTACACGGACCGGGCGATCTCCGGTGCATCGCTACTTCGCCCCGGCATCCAGGAACTGATCAGCGACGCCATGCGCGGGAAGTTTGCGGTGGTGCTTGCCGAGGCAATGGACCGACTCAGCCGCGATCAGGAGGACATTGCCGGGCTCTTTAAGCGCATGGCCTTCGCCGGCGTGCGGATCGTCACACTCTCGGAGGGAGACGTCACGCATCTGCACGTCGGGCTGAAGGGCACGATGAACGCCTTGTTCCTGAAGGACCTCGCTGACAAGACGCGACGAGGTCTGCGCGGCCGCGTCGCGGACGGTAAGTCGGGCGGCGGGCTGTGCTTCGGTTATGACGTCGTCAAGCAATTCGCCACTAATGGCGAGCCGATCCGAGGTGACCGCACCGTCAACGGGGCCGAGGCGGCTGTCGTTCGCCGTATCTTTGCTGACTACCTTGCCAGCAAGTCCTCGCGCACAATCGCATTCGAGCTGAACCGCGAAGGTGTGCCTGGACCGCAAGGCGCTGAATGGGGACCATCGACCATTCACGGCAACCCAAAGCGCGGCGTTGGCATCCTCAACAACGAGCTCTATGTGGGTCGCCTCGTGTGGAATCGGCTCCGCTATCTCAAAGACCCTGATACCGGAAAGCGCGTTTCTCGGCTGAATCCTGAATCCGAATGGGTGATCCAAGAAGTCCCCGAGCTGCGCATTGTCGATCAGGAAATGTGGGATGCGGTCAAGGCGCGTCAGCAGACGCTAGCCTACGAGCCTTCAGCGCCTGGCGAGAACAGGCTTAATGAGCGCCATCGGCCCAAATACCTCCTCGCCGGCCTCGTGAAGTGCGGATGCTGCGGCGGCGGGTACACGATGATTTCGAAGGACCTGCTCGGCTGCGCAACGGCTCGCAATAAGGGAACGTGCAATAATCGTTTGAACATCCGGCGCGATGCGCTGGAGACCTCTGTGTTGAGCGGCCTTCGCACGCACCTGATGGAACCAGAGCTGTTCAAAGAGTTCTGCGATGAGTTTACCCGCGAGGTGAACCGGCTGCGGATTGACCGAGGAGCGGACCTTGCGGCGATGAGGAACGAGCTTCCGCGCATTGAACGTGAGCTTGGAAAGCTGGTGGCCGCCATCAAGGCTGGAGGTCCGATCGAGGCCATTGTCGAGGACATGAAGCGGCTCGAGGCCAGAAAGGTGGAGGTACGAGAGAAGCTCGCGAACGCAGAAGAGCCGCCGCCTCTCCTACATCCCAACATGGCGGAGATATATCGGCAGCGCGTGGCCGCGCTGTACGAAAGCCTGCAAAGCGACGACGACAAAGGGGAGGCAGCGGAGGTTTTCCGTACCCTCGTCGATCAGGTGACGCTGATGCCCGAGGCGGAGGAACTCGCGATCGTGCTGCGCGGCGACCTAGCCGCGATCCTCCGGTTTGCGGCAGGCAAAAAGAACCCCGACGTCCTTTCGGAAGCCGGGGCTCTGAACGGCTTGCTATCGCAAGCGTCGGTGGTTGCGGGGAGCCGCAAGACCCGATCCTTGCGGAATGGTTCCCAAAACGCGAAAGGAAACTCTGCTAGGTCGCCTGCGCCGAATTCGCAAGAATTCGCTGGTTGCGGGGGCACGCAAAGCCCGATTCTCGCGATTGGTCGAGGGAACCATTCCGCCCTGCAGCGTAGATCGGGCGTCGCCCTCCGAAGGCAAAGGTCACACGTTCGAATCGTGTCGGGCGCGCCATATTGCCACCATTCAGGACAAAACAACGAACTCAGGGCCAGGATCGTTAGACCTGGAGCCATTTGAAGTCCTCCTGTTCACAGGTTGGGGATACGATGGATCGGGGCGCTCCGTGTAGTCGACATCGCCACTGAATATTGCCAAGAGTCGTCGGCATGGCCAATCAGAACCCGCGCAAGATGAAGTCTGCTGCACCGGCCGATGTGCTCGCCACCCAGGCCGCGGAGGCGCTTCGTCTTGGCAGATTCAAGGAGGCCATCGAGCTCTATAAGCAGCTCTTTAAGCATGAGGCGAGGGCCGACTGGCGGGATGCCCTCGCTGCCGCCTATGTGGGGCGCGCAAAAATGTTGTCCGCCAAGGGGCTGTTCAAGGAGGCCGAGGTCGTGCTCGGCAACGCGGTGGCGCTCGACGGCGCCGTCAAGGAGCCGCTGCTCCTGCTCAGCTGCCTGGTCCGCCAGGGCCAGATCGAGAAGGCGCTCGCCCACGCCCTCAAATACATCGGCACCGACGTCCCGGAGCCGGACCAGGGACGCCTGTTGTCCGAGCTGACCGCAGCGCTGTTTTTGGCTCAGCCGGTTCCGCTTAAGTCGGGCGACGGCGACCCGCCGGCTCGCGCCGATTGGATCGCGGCCGCCAACGCGGCGCGCGCGGTGCTGGCCGCGTTGACTGAGGAGAAGGCCGCTGATGAGATCGAACCGCTGCTCGCCCACATCCCGGCGCGCTCGCCGTTCGGGCCGGTGAGGCTGATCGGCAAGGCCCTGCTCACCGACGATCCGGCGAAGGCCCGCCGGCTACTCGACGGCGTGCCGGCTGCCTCGCCATTCGCGCCGCTGCGCCTTGCGGTCGAGGCGGCGCTGCCTGGAGAGCCGGCCGACGTCATCGGTCAGCTGGGCAAGGCGAGCGCGGCGCAGCGGGCCTTTGCGCTCGACAGGCTCGGCGGCGGGTCCACATCCGGCCCATCGCTGCTGGCGCGGCTGCTGGACGCCGAACGCGGCGGACCAGGTACGCTGTTCAACTTCCTGTCGAAGCAGGCGACCCTGCCGGCCGCCGACATCCGGAGCGCCTGCTTCAATCTGCTGCCGCAGCTCCCCGACCGCATCATTCCCTTCGAGAAAACCTTCGGGAAACTGCTGGAGGCCGAGAAGGCGCGCATCTTCGCGCTCGCGGCCGAGACGAAGCAGGATTGGACTCGCGCCGAGTCCAGCTGGCGCGTCGCAGCACAGCATTTCGTGCGTGACGGCTCGCGCGACGGCAAGCTGTCGGCAGGCATTATCTATCGTCATCTGGCGACCTTGGCGCTCAAGGAGCCGATGATCGAAGGCGAAGATCCCTTCACCGATCCTGTCGTCTCCTACCTGAAGAAGAGCCTCGACTACGATCCGGACCATCTGCCGACGGTGCTGCAGCTCATCAAGCTCCATCGCGACGATGGCAACGAGAAGGACTGGCATGCCCTCGCCGAGGATGCCGTGCGACGGTTCCCGACCGAGAGCGTCGTACTGATGCAGGCGATCGAGTCGGCGGCCGCCCGCAAGTCGTACAAGAAGGCGGCCGGGTTCGCGAAGAAGCTTCTGGCGGTCGATCCGATCAACCGGCTGGCGCGCCAGCGCATGATCGAGCTACAGATTTCGTATGCCCGCA
The DNA here is from genome assembly GCF_024199935.1 of Bradyrhizobium sp. CCGUVB14. Lineage (NCBI taxonomy): Bacteria > Pseudomonadati > Pseudomonadota > Alphaproteobacteria > Hyphomicrobiales > Nitrobacteraceae > Bradyrhizobium > Bradyrhizobium sp. CCGUVB14. The sequence goes on along the minus strand of NZ_JANADS010000001.1, from coordinate 2,326,648 downwards.
AACAGATGCGGGCGAAGCGTCCCGACCTCGCCTGGAAGGAGCTGACCGCAGCCGGCGCGTGGGACTGCGCCGATGCGCCGAATGCCGACCTGCGAACCAACCGGGGACTCGTCGGCTTGCGCGGCGGGCTTGACTTGGAGGCGGAAGCGGGATTTCGCGAGGGAGTCGATCTGGCCGGTGGCGGCGCGATCGGCTGGTTCAGCGCCGCCCTGCAGGATGCGCTGCTGACACCGCCGCGGTCACGTCCGCTGTCGCTGATCAGTGACGAGCTCGCGCGCATCCTGCGCGGAATTCCCACCAAGGCGGACATCATCGCGATCGCCGCCCTGTTCTCGGCGGAAGACGTCCGGGCCGATCAGAAGGCCACATCCGAGCTGGCCTGGAAGTTCTGCACGTGGCTGCGAAACGCCACACACATCGTGCTGTCGATCGCGGAATTCCATTCGGTGGCGGACGCGATCGTGCGCGGGAACGACTTCGGAATACTCCACGCGTTCGCTGCCGCCGGCAGGCGGCGCGAGCCGAACGAGTGGCTGTGGCGCTTCTACGAGATCGTCGCCCGGACCAAGAACAACCCGGACTGGATGTCCGTCGGCGAGGAGAACGATATCGACGAGATGTGCCGTTCGCCCGCGATCGCGCAGAACCGCCACGGCTACAGCCGCATCGACCGCTACCTGAACAACGCGGGTGACGATCGCGAGTCTCGGCGACGGGCGCGGCGACGCGAGGCGGACGCCACCAGCGGCTTCGATTTGCTCGAAGACATCGTGACGAGTTTCATGGAGGCAATTTCGGAGCGCGACGTTCAGAAGCTCGTCAGGTCGCATGGACGGGACGGCGGCGTCGCGGCCCTCGCCGACCGGCTCGGCAAGCTGCCGTTCGGCGCCGCGTTGCCGCGCCCGCTCCTGCAAATGGTCGCGACGACGATGGTCGCCGCGGCCCTCGACGAGGCGCCGCCGCCGTTCTGAGTGCCCTGAGGACGACAAATGATGACGGACCCGTTTTCCATTCTCGGCGTCGACGAGAACGCCAGTGACGAGGAGATCAAACTGCGCTACTTGGCGCTGGTGCGGGACTTCCCGCCCGACCGTGAACCGGAGCGGTTCCAGAGCTACCGAGCGGCTTTTGAAGCTCTGCACACCGAGCGCCAACGGCTCGCAGCGAAGCTGCTCGCCACGCACGGCACCGCACTGACGCGGCTCAAGACGGCCAGCCTGCCGTCGCCGGAGGCACGGCAGCAAGGGCGGGTTTCTCAGGCGCAGGTGACGGCGCTGCTGGTCGAGGGTATCGAGCAGGCGATCGCGCGATGGCAAGAGACTTCACGAACCGAGACCGCACGAACCGGCGCCTCGCGGACCAACGGTGCGTGAGGGACGGGAACGACGACATGGACCAGGCCATCAAGGAGACGTTGCTCGAGCGGCTGCGCGCCTATCTGGAACAGTTCGATGCGGCGGACGCGCCGGAAGCCGACGTCTCGCCGGCCGCGGACGCCACCGAAATGTTGGCCGTCCTCGAGAGCGATACCGTGACCGACGAGGCGCGGGACTTGTTCTCGGTATTCGTGGAGATCGCTGCCACCCGCAACGAGGTACGCACCCAGTCGCGCATCGTCAAGGACGCGCTCGACCAGTTCCGCGCCGTGTTCGCGACGCTGCAATCCGGCAACGCGGCGCTGGACCGTGAGCTGAAGGAAGCGCATGTGCGCGCCCGCGAGCAGACCCGCGCTGTTCTGCGGCCGCTGCTGCTCGACCTCCTTGACGTGCGGGATCGCCTAGCCGCCGGGCTCGCGGCCGCTCCGCCGCAGCGCGCGCCGCCGTTGCGATCGTGGTGGCGCCGAACTGCAACCGCCGCCGACCCCTTGCGCGACCCTTGGCGGGAGGGTCTGGAGATGACGTTGCGGCGATTCGATCGGGTTCTGGCGGATCGCCGCGTCACCCCGATCGCCACTATCGGCCGCCCTTTCATGCCCGATGTTGCCCGGGTGGTGGGGACGCGGGACGACCCATTCGTCGCCGAGGGACTGGTGATTGCCGAATCCCGCACTGGTTTCAAGTGGGAGGGCGAAGTGCTGCGCGTCGCAGAGGTGATCGTGGCGAAACGTACGAGCGCCAAAGATCCGGGCATTAAGGATCGTTCCGATCGGAGAGATGACGAATGAGCGAGACAATTGTCGGAATCGATCTCGGGACCACCAATTCGGAGATCGCCGTATATCGCGACGGCCGGCCTGAGGTGCAGGCAGATGGCAGCGGGCGCCTGATTCTGCCGTCGGTCGTCGGCCTAGATCAGGACGGCAGCCTCCTGGTCGGCGAGGCCGCGCGCAACCAGTACATCCTCTATCCCGAACGCACGGTACGCTCGATCAAGCGGCTGATGGGTAGCGACCGCAAGGTCTCGCTCGGCGACCGAAATTATGCGCCGCAAGACGTCTCGGCGATGATCCTGCGTCGTCTCAAGGAGATCGCCGAGGAGCGGCTGGGCGCGCCGGTGCGCAAGGCGGTGATCACGGTGCCGGCTTTCTTCTCCGACGCGCAACGGCAGGCCACCCGTGAAGCCGGCGAGATCGCCGGGTTCGAGGTGGCGCGCATCGTCAACGAGCCGACCGCTGCGGCGCTGGTCTACGAGGCCGCGCAGCAGCAGGGCAAGCGGGTGCTGGTTTACGATCTCGGTGGCGGCACCTTCGACGTCTCGGTGGTGCGCATCGAAGAGGGTGTGGTCGAGGTAATCGCCAGCCACGGCAACAACCATCTCGGCGGCGACGACTTCGACCATAAGATCGTCGAACACGTGCTTGACCATCTCAGGATCGAGCACAAAGCGGACGTCAGCGACGATCCGCAGGCGATGGCGCGCATCCATCGCGCCTCCGAGAACGCCAAGAAGCATCTCTCCGACCATCCGTTCGCGCGGATCGAGGAGGAATACCTCGCCGAGGTCAGTGGCAAGCCGGTCCATCTGGCTTTGGAACTCGCCCGCGCCGACTACGAGGAGATGATCGCGCCGTTCATCGAGGAGACGCTGAGCGCGATCCACATCGCGCTTGAATCGGCCGCCTTGACCGCGTCGCAGATCGAGGAAGTCCTCCTGGTCGGCGGCGCAACCCGCACCCCGCTGATCCGCGACCGGCTGTTCGAAGTGTTCGGGCGGCAGGCTCGCGGCGAGGTCGATCCCGACCTGTGCGTCGCGATGGGGGCTGCCATCCAGGGCGCATCCATGGCGGGCGAGAAGGTGCCGGCCGTGCTGGTGGACGTAACCCCTTATACGTTCGGCACCGGCGCACTCGGTGAGCTGGGCGGCACCCTCTATCCCTACTGCTTCATCCCGATCATTCCCAAGAACACGCCGATCCCGGTGCGCAAGAGCGAGGCGTTTGCGACCATCATCGACGATCAGAAGGTCGTCGAGGTCCGCATCTATCAGGGCGAGAACGAGGACGCCTTGGAAAACATCCAGATCGGCGAGTTCCGCGTCGAGGACCTCGCCGACGTGCCGGCCGGCAACACCATCATCCTGGATCTCGCGCTGGACCGCGACGGCATCCTGCACATATCCGCCAAGGAGAAGGCGACCGGGCTCGAACGACGGATCACCATCGACAACGCGATGTCGCGTTACGACAAGGCGGAGATCAAGGAGGCCCGTCAGCACATCGACCGCCTGTTCGGCGGGTCCACTGACGAGACAGTGACGGCCGCCGACGTCGAGGGGACCGCCCCGGTCGACCCGAAACTCGAGGCCCTGCTCGCCAAGGCGCGCGCCAGGCTCGACGGCGCGGTCGCGGAGGACCGCACGGAGATCGTCGATCTGATTGAGACCATCGAGGACAGCCGAGTGAGCGGCGACGACGCAAGGCTCGCCGACACGGTGCTGCGGCTCGATGATCTTCTGTTCTATCTCGAGACCTGATCCGGGGCAGAGCGTCATGACGTCCGGGGTTTTCGACCAGTGCCCGGTCTGCGGCGCGCGGCTCGGCGGCGGCGACACCTGTCGGCGCTGCCGGGCGGAGCTTGAAACCGTCCACCGCATCGCGCAGCAGAGTGCGACGCTGGTGGGGGCCGGCCTTCAAAGCCTCGCCACCGGCGACCGTGCCGCCGCCGTCCGCCTGCTCCGCCGCGCCAGCACATTGCGGACAACACCCGATCTCACTTGGATCCTGTCAGCGCTCGCTGACAGTGAGGCGCCCGACGGCAGACGAAATGATCCCGATCCGACCGAGAAAGCGGCGTGGTGATCGGCGCTTTGGCCGTGTGAGGGTTCGTCGGGCGAACGCCCGTGAAATTACATATATATTTCAATAACATACGAGTTCGTATCTTTGTTCTGAATGGCGCGCCAACTTTCCCCTTGTTTTACAGCGCGATATCCGTCCCACGTATCAATGTTTGAATATTGTCTCGTTCGAGGCGAGTAAGCAATTTGAGAGAAATCGGCGACGCGTGCAGATCGTTTGGCCGGCTAGCCCGAGTTCGCGGATTCGCGTTGGAAAATCGCGATTCTGAGATTTTTTCGTGAGCTAAGCGATTGATCTGCAAGGAGTTGGATCGTCGTTTTCGGCCGAAAACGGTTGTAGTGAAGACCTACCCGATTCCCAAGGGCGTGGCGTTGCGGGTAGATTCGCTGCGCCATGTTCCTGCGACGCACCGAGCGAAAGAAGAACGGCAAGGCGCACCACTATTGGAACGTGGTGGAGAACAAGCGGCTCGATGACGGCCGTGTGGTGCAGCGGCATGTGCTGTATCTCGGCGAGATCAATTCCTCTCAGGCAGCGGCATGGCGCAAGGCGATCGAAGTGTTCGACGAGGACGCCGGCCGCGCACGGACACTGGCGTTGTTCCCGGAGGATCGCTGTGAAGCGGTGACCGGTGATGCTTCCGTCATTCAGCTTCGCCTGTCGGAGATACAGCTTCGTCGTCCGCGACAATGGGGTGCCTGCTGGTTAGCGGGACAGTTGTGGCAGGAGCTTCAGCTTGATCGGTTCTGGGCCGATCGGTTGCCACCGAGCCGCAAGAAGACGCGCTGGGATCAGATCCTGCAGGTGCTCGCGACCTACCGGCTGATTGCGCCGGGCAGCGAGTGGCGGCTGCACCGGCAATGGTTCGGCAACAGCGCGATGGCCGATCTTCTGGGAGCGGACTTCGGGCTTGCGGAGGAGCACAAGCTCTACGCCTGCCACGACCTGCTGCTCGCACACAAGGACGCGCTGTTCTCGCATCTGGTCGGACGCTGGCGCGATCTGTTCAGCGCCGACTTCGACGTGCTGCTGTACGATCTGACCAGCACCTACTTCGAGGTCAATGCCGCGGACCTGCCGGAAGATACAAAGCGCCGCCATGGCTACAGCCGTGACAAGCGGCCGGACTGCCCGCAGATCGTGATCGCGCTGGTGGTGACGCCGGACGGCTTGCCGCTGGCTTATGACGTGTTGCCCGGCAACACCGCCGACAGCAAGACGCTGCGAACGTTCCTTTCCAAGATCGAGCAGCAATACGGCAAGGCGCGCCGGGTCTGGGTGATGGATCGCGGCGTGCCGACCGAGGCCGTATTGGCCGAGATGCGGGGCAGCGATCCGCCGGTGCAGTATCTGGTGGGCACGCCCAAGGGCCGCCTGAACCGGCTGGAGAAGCACCTCGTGGACAGGCCATGGCAGGAGGCGCGCGAGGGCGTCAGGGTCAAGCTGCTGGCCGAGGATGGCGAACTCTATGTCTTCGCGCAGAGCCATGATCGCGTGACCAAGGAACGCGCGATGCGCCGGCGGCAATTGAAGTGGCTGTGGAAGCGGCTGCGCCAGATCGCCGCCATGGAGCTGACGCGCGAAGAACTCTTGATGAAGCTCGGCGGCGCGCGCTCACATGCGCCGGCGGCCTGGCGTCTGGTAGACGTTGAAGTCGACAGGCATCGACCGAGCTTCAGCTTCGCGCTCGATCGCGCGAAGCTGCGCAAAACCCGGCGACGCGAAGGCCGCTATCTGCTGCGCACCAACCTTACCGACAATGATCCGGCCCGCCTCTGGCGATACTACGTCCAGCTCGTCTCTGTCGAAGAGGCCTTCCGCAATCTCAAGGGCGACCTCGCAATCCGCCCCGTCTTCCACCAAGACGAGAGGCGCATCGAGGCGCACATCTTCATCGCCTTCCTGGCTTATTGCATGCAGATCACGCTGACGCGCCGCCTCCACGCGTTGGCGCCGGGACTGACCGCGCGCAGCGCGCTGGAGAAATTTGCCGCCGTCCAGATGATCGATGTCCATCTGCCGACCACCGACGGCCGCGAGATTAAGCTCACTCGCTACACCCATCCCGAGCCCGAACTGCAGCTTCTGATCGACCGGCTGAAGCTCAAACTGCCACCGCAGCCGCCACCCAGGATCACCGCAGCCGCCGTAGTGAAGACCTTTTGAGCTAACCCATTGATCCGGCTCAGGCGAGCCCTTCAAAAACCCGCCAATCCGCGAAGACGGGCTAATGATCTGTCAGAGATTGATCGCCCACAGACAATGGTGCGGCTGCTGAAGTGAAAGGGTTGCACGGCTTGAGAACCGACTCGTGTCGATCAGGAAAGAACCGGACGGGTGTGTGTACCGAAAACCTACGCCTTGAGGTAGTGGTGATGAAGCCCGCCCAGGACGGCAAGTGACCTGACCATACCGGTTCGCTGAACTGGGCGAGAGACAGGCGCATCCTTGTCCAAGACCAAGTGCGTGCGCGTCTCATTATAGTAGCGAGCGTAAGATTTCAGAATCCGGCGTAGATGTGCCTCGCCCAAGACAATGATGTGGTCCAAACACTCACGCCGGATCGATCCGATCAGTCGTTCGGCAAAGCCGTTCTGCCAGGGTGAAGCTGGCGCGGTAGGTTTGTCCCGGATGCCCATGGCACGCAGTCGGCGTGTGACGACCGCACCGTAGATGCGATCACTGAGCTGGCTCCGTCGGATCGCCGCGCGTCGCTGCATAGCGCAATTTGATCGCCGCATCGTCAATCACCCTGCAATTCTATATGAGCTGCGAGTCACCTTGGGAATCCCCCGAACGGAAAAATCCGATTCGGTAAATGATCAACGGGCCCTAAATGCCGTTTCAGAGAGAATGGTCTCGTCGTCTTGAGCCCCGCCCGCCGCAAGCGGGATATTGGTGCAGCCGCGATAGGTGGCGACCGAATGTGAGGTTGATCAGCTCGGCAAACGAGCCGCGTCATGCAGTCGGGCTTGAATCTGGATACCGATACGTGTGAGAGAGGGAGAATGCTAATGCGTTGTGATTAGTAGCCGGCGGGCCGCTATCCCCCGCGGATTGCCTCTCGTTGATCTTCAGGGCGTTTCTGGTCCGGAGCGCCCTGCTCGCAAAGGTAGGTGTGCAGTGCCTGCACGCATGCATCTGCGTTCTTGTTGTCCCGCTTCTCGCGCGGAACGACGGTGAGATCGGCTTGGCGATAGTGGGGCGTGCGCTGCGCGACGAGTTCCTCGAAGCGCAGCTTCTTGATGGCCGATGTGTTGGAGCTCTCGGCGAGGTCGCTATCCTCCGCCTTGTCGATCCGCAGCAACGGACGGCTGGTGTCCTCTGCAAGGCGCTTCCATATCTCGTCTCGGTTGGTGTCGAGCCAGATCGACACCGCCTTGTCCTGAATGAGGCGCCGCGTTTCCTCGCACTCGAACGCCCCGCCGCCGGTTGCCAGCACCACGTTCCCTTTCTCAACGCACTGCGCGATCCCGAAGCCGCGTGATCTGGCAACGGCCGAGTTCAACACGATCAGGCTCAGGCTTCTCAAGATCGCAGCCCGCGTCATCGAGACCGCCACCCGCGTCCGTCTTGCCTTCGCTGCGGCGTGCCCCGACGCCGACCTGTTCCGCGGCCTGGCAAACGCTCTGGTCCCCGCAAGCACCCTGACGCGCGGGGCATGAGCCCCCGGTCACCCCGCCGCCGTCCTCCAACGCGTTCACGAAGTCCGGTCGAAAAGCGGCGAAAAAGCCGTAGCGTTCGCGCGCGCCTTCAACTCCGACCGGAAATCTTCCAGTAGCCCCCCCCCGCAATCATGAATAAGACGGACTAAGGTTACGCAAAAAAGGAGAAATATCTCTTAAGAGCACTTAATATCCCGGAAAGCGCTCTTGAAAGCATTTCATTGCAATCGAGTCTCCTTTGTGATATGCTGTTGAGAGCTGCTTATCACAATTAACCGGCTCTTGATAGCATGGTAGCGTTGAACAAACTCACGAAGGCTCCGCCGCACGTGGTCGCTAAAGCGCTTGTCCAATTGGGGGCTGATCTTCGAACGGCACGTATTCGCCGCAACATGACGATGGAGGATGCCGCAAGCCGGATCGGGACAGGCTTGCGTGCGGTGATGGATGCCGAAAAAGGCAAAGCGTCGACGGGTATCGTGGTCTATGCGGGCCTGCTTTGGCTTTACGATATGATCCGGCCGCTTGAAGAATTGGCGGATCCATCCAAGGACAAGGAAGGCCTTGCCTTGCAGGCGACGCGCGAACGCAAGCGCGCGCGTAAGGGCGGAGGCCTCGACAATGACTTCTAAGGGCAACACCGAGTGCTTTGTCTATATTACGTTGCCTGGCGAGACCGAGGCGGTGACGGCGGGACGCTTTCAACTGACGCTTGATCGTCGTGGAAACGCCGTGGGACGCTTTGTCTACGGTAAGTCCTATCTCGCGCGCGACAACGCCGTAGGCATTGATCCGGTCGAACTGAAGCTCTCGGGCAGCACCTACGAGACCGGTCGCCTTAACGGCGTATTCGGTGCGTTGCGCGATGCCGGGCCGGATTATTGGGGCCGGCTCGTGATCGAAAAGCATGCCGGCGTTCCCCAGCTTGGCGAACTCGACTACCTGCTGAATTCTGCGGACGACCGTGCTGGCGCGCTGGGCTTTGGTCTTGGTCAGCAGCCCCCAGCCCCGCGGCGCAAGTTCAATCAGACGCTTGAGCTGGCCAAACTGCAGGCCGCGGCCGAGGCGCTGATGCTCGAAGAGAATGTGGAGACGGAGGAAGCGGCGCAGGTCCAAGACTTGAGGCTGCTCGGGACGTCGATGGGCGGCGCGCGTCCCAAGTCGGTTGTTGAGGATGATCGGGGGCTTTGGGTCGCCAAATTCAACCGACCGGATGATCGCTGGAACAACACGCGCGTCGAGCGCGCGATGCTCGAGCTTGCCCGGCTGTGCGGCATTTGCGTTGCCGAAAGCGCCGTCGTCACGGTGGGCGGCAAGGATGTCTTGCTCGTCAAGCGCTTTGACCGCACGAAGACGGAAGCAGGCTACCAACGTTCACGCATGATCAGCGGGCTGACTTTGCTGCAGGCCGACGAAGCGCCCGAGATGCGAGATCGCTGGTCCTATGTTTTGATGGCCGAAGAGTTGCGCCGGGTGGTGCAAGAACCGCAGAAAGACGTCAAAGAGCTTTTCCGCCGCATGACTTTTAATGCGCTGATCTCGAACCTCGACGATCATCCGCGCAATCATGCGCTGGTGGCGAAGGACAATCCTTGGCAACTGTCGCCCGGTTATGACCTGACCCCCTCCCCGGTCATCGCCCAGGAACGCCGCGATCTTGCGCTCGGGGTCGGCGATCAAGGCCGGTTTGCCAATGCGAAGAACGTCCTGTCGCAGCATGCGCGCTTTCTGTTAGACGCGGATGAAGCCAAGGGCCTTGTCTCCACCATGACAGACCAAGTGCGGGCATCTTGGTATGACGTCGTACGTGGTCAAGGCGTCACGGAAAAGGACGCCGAAGCCATCAAGGGTGCGTTCGTGTATCCTGGATTTTCGACGTAAGACGCGTCGGCTTAAAAAGTCCAAGGCCGCGGCCCCTCCGCAATGGCGATTTCAGGCCAGAAAATGCGTCGAAAGTCCCCGGACGAAATCGATGCGGTATTTGATGACGGCGTACATTGCGCGCTCCGGATCGAACGGCCATAATGGCTCTCCATTCGCTTTCACCGCGCTGGAAGCGGCCAGGGCGGCATACGGCTGCAGTTTCGAGATTTGGCGGTACCAGGCACTCATGAGGTCGATCTCGGTCTCATATCAATCATGATCGATGGTCAGCAGTCGCTCGCGGATCCCTTGTATCATCTCAGTCCGCTCAAGCTCAGTCATGCATTCCGTGGCATAGCCGATGACGGCATAGTCGAGATCTGTGCTGACGATCCGCATGAGATGCATGTTGGGATCACTGGCTCGCCAACAATCCATTCCACTTGACGATTCGTCAACGTATTGTTGATGCCCATTTCACCTGGAAGCCAAGCTTGTCATGGCGTACTTCAGCCTTTATGTCCGCGCGAGCGCCAAAAGGCATAAATCCACTCCTGCGCGTCGGCCACAAGCGCCGTTCGATCTTCTTGCGAGATCATGGCGCTACCGACAGCTCGAACACAAACAGACGGATGGTTTTTGAACCAACGTTCCTCAGACCGTGCGCTCCGCCTGGGCTATTGCGGATCAGATCGCCAGCGCAGACAGGAAAGACATCGCCGTCTCTCCACATTTCACCTTGCCCGTCAAGAACGAGATAGAACTCCTCCTCATCCGGCCCATGCCGATGCCGTCCAATGGACGAGCCGGGAGGGACTTCTGCGTAATCAATAAAATTGCACGAGCCTGCAAAATTACACGGTGCAGCAATGCGACGGGCAAACACATCCCCTTCTCCGCAGTGGGCGCATTCTCGATCGAGAGGCAGTTCGAACAAATTGCAGCGATCAAATGTCTTTGGGAAACGATCAGGGGCAGGCATGACGACCTTCTCAAACCGCATCGCTTTGTCTTTGTATTGAGTAGCTATGTACCGGGATGTCAAGCCGAGGGCAAAATCGTCGCCGTGACGGCAATTTGGTTTTGAAGTGACCGCAACCCTCGGAGGCGTGTTACGGTCATCGAGTTCGGGATTATTTCATCGTCATGGTCTTGCCGGCTCCGACCAAACGGGCGAGATATGTCGATCCGGCCGAGACAATGCGCCAGATGACGCGCTTCTGGTCCCCATAAAGAACAAAGGCACCAGAGGCCCCCCGGAAACTTCAGGTGGGAGCCGTCGAAGGCTCTTGGCGCGATGTTGTTGAAGCGATCGTTATAGACCCTGGCCAGGCGATCGGTGCGATCCGGATCGGACCAGATCCAGCGCTGGAAGGCGTCCTTGATCTTTTTGCAGCTTTGCTTTCGCGGCCTCGGTGTCAACGACATTGAGCACGCGCCGCTCGCTCATCTTCTCCTTGATAGTGTCGAAGATCTGCGCGACCCTGCCGTTGAGCGCGTCGGCGAGCAACTCGCCGGCGTTCCATCGGTCGGTGCCTCCACGGCGGGTAACTTTCCATGGCGCCCGGCCATCACGATCGGGTTCGCTTGCCGCTTTGGGGGCTCCGCCTACCAAAACTGGCAGGTGCTGAAGCTCTCGAGAGCTGATTAACTGAAGCAGGATTTATGCACGACGTAGCGCTTGGTCGTTCTGTCGCAGAGCGTAGGTCCAGCCGCCGATCCAAAAGGTTCGGTTGCGCCTGCGTGTCGTTGAGGAGCGGCCTGATTGGACGGACTTTATTTTACGCGACTTGGAGATCGGCATCAATGATCTCCAACATCTGCGATCTCCTGTTGTTGCACCATGCACGCTGTGGGGCCGTCGGGCGGCGTCCGGCTGCTGTCCGACAATAGGTCCGACAGTGATAGCTGATACCTTCTCTCCATTCCATCTCTCCATGCTGCGTGTCGACAAACAATCGCCAGGAAGTGTGCTTGGCGCTGGTGCCAGGCCCTTCATCAAGGCTGGAAAACACTCACATCGTGTCAACCTGCTCGCGGCGGCATTCGAAGCCATGCAAGGAATCCGCGCGAACTCAATCCCTGGGGTCACTGAAACGTTCCGGTTGCACGCGAGAACTTGTCAGATTCACAGCCGATTGTCCAAACGACGGCACCCACCGGATCACGCGGCACATCCACCTCAAGGAGCGTCCAAGGCACCTTCGCTCACAGCTGTCGGAGCGCACCTCCATCGGAGAACCCTTGGTGACAATGCTCATTTCTCGGGCGACTGACCGAAAGAATCGTCAAGTTAGAGGACTACTAGGAGATCGACATGAAACCTTCGCCGGCCGTTTCGCCGATTGAACATCCCGACGTCGCTGCGCCGGAGCTTGAACTATCGCTTGAAGCGAGCCGCTGTTGCCGCTTTGGAGTCGACCTGTTTGAGGATGTCACTTCAGCCTCCTTCACGCGATGGATAAAGACTCATCTGAACGACCATCGTATCCTCGTCGTTATGACGCCAACCGTTTATCGCCTTTATTCACAACAGCTCAGCGCTTGTTGGTCGGTGCTAGACGTCGAGCCGCGCGTGTTCGTGCTGGCATGCACAGAAACAACAAAATCTATTGATGCCGTCATGGCTGTCTGTCGTCAGGCCCAAGAAGCGGATATCGATCGCCGCGGTGTTCTTGTTTCGATCGGCGGCGGCGTGTGCTCCGACATCGTTGGTCTCGCCGCGTCTCTTCTGCGTCGGGGTATATCCCATGTGCGGATTCCGACCACCCTAATCGGGCAGGTGGACGCGGGCATCGGACTCAAGGGCGGTGTCAACTTTGGCGTCCTCAAGAGCTACATCGGTTGCTTTTACCCGCCGAAAGCGGTCGCTGTCATTCCGACGTTCCTTAGAACCCTCAGCGAAGATGGCATCCTCCAGGGCATCGCCGAGATCGTGAAGCTTGCGTGCGTTTGTGATAGTGCGTTGTTCGAGGATGTTGAGGCGACGGTCACGGATCTGACGCGAACGCGATTTCAAGAGCCAGAGGCCGTCGCAAAGAGCGTTCTGAGGCGGTCGATTTCGGGAATGCTTACTCAGCTCAGCGCGAACCCTTTCGAGACGGCGACATTGGAGCGCGCGGTCGACTTTGGTCACACCTTGAGCCATCCATTGGAAGCAGCGACAGGTTACCAACTGCATCACGGTTTCGCCGTCGCAATTGACATTGCGTTCAGCGCAATTCTGGCGTCGCGATTGTCGTTGATGACAGAGCGGGAGGCGCTGCGCATTGTTCACCTGCTCACCAACGCGGGGCTGCCAATCTATCATGCAAAACTGGACGAATCACTGGTCGAGGGCGCGTTTGACGCCACGAAGAAACACAGAGATGGCGCACTCAACTTAGTGGTACCCACCGGGATTGGCCGGCACACTTTTGTAAAGGACACCAATTGCCTCTCGATGTCTCTCATTGGAGAAACGATTGAGTATCTACAAAAGGCATCTCATACCACAGCGAGAGCGCCGGTGGACGACGCAATCAGGAATCAGCACGAAAATGCTCGAAGCGCGCTCCGCCTCTGAGGATACGGCTGTGGTCGACCTGGCGGCTTAGACGGATCTTGCAAGTGAGCTTGCAGGGCAGATTCATCAGAGCCTTCATCGTCTCGCTCCCATGATGCTTGTGGATCGATGCGCCACTGTAGTCACTCCGTGAACTCCAGGTCAAACCTGTTTGGGCCGGTCGATTTGCTTCTGAAATTGAGCGTATTTCCCGATAGTGCGGTCAGGCTGCCGGAGACGGATTAGACGAGCGCTCGTCCGGATGTCGCGATGCCGGAAGGTATCCGTCGTTCATCACGACGGTGCCCTTCGATTCGACGAGTTGCGTCACCGCTAATCCGCCGCTGGTTCGGTGGATCCCCCCACCGAAAAAGTGGGATGTCTGAGGCCATCCGCTTCGCCGATGACCATCGCGCTAGCCGGCAAGACCTCAGGGCCACCATCGATGAAGAGCGGTCGTAAGGGGCTTACCATCCATACCGGCGGCTTTGGTCCGGCTGACCATAGCAGCTCCTAGGCTTTCAGGTCTCGCGCCTTTTCCGCGTGGGGGATCAGGAAAGTGGCAAGCGTCTCGACGACGCCATTTAGAGGGCCGGGATCGATTGCGACGTCCTGGATGAAGGCAGTCCATTGCTGGATCTTGGTCAGATCGTTCGCGAACGCCTCGCTGAGCGCATCTGGCCGCACAGTTGGAATCTCTGTCTTTCTGCGCTCGAAAGTCGCGCGTAGTGCACGCGCGAGCCGGTCATCTTTAAATTCGTATGTGCGGGAGAGTACCCAGATATCGTAGAAGTCCTTCAAACGCGTGTTGGCGAGGCCAAGATGGACCATCGCCTGGAATTTCTCGGCGATGACCGTCTCCGGTGGATAGGCGCGAAGCTTGGGGGCCGGTTGATCGAGCAACGGCAGAAGTTCGATTTCATTGAGTCCAGGCTCGGTCGCGTCGCCATAGCCGATATCGATGACGATCCGTATCCGAGCACCATCGATCGTCGCATAGCATTTGAGGCGTAGTCCGCTGTAGCCGGAGTCATCGCGGACCGTGTCGACCTCAAGCGTGTCGACTTCGAAAGTGACGCCGTCGTCGGCTTGAACCGAACCAATTTCCCGAAAATAGCCAAGGGTAAGTTGCGGATCGCTTTCGCCGAAGCCGAGCAGGTCGAGATCGCGTGTCGGCCGATGCGGATCATCGAGCCAATGGCGTAGGAGCATCGCACCTTTAAGGACAAACTTGTCCTTGTACTTGCTGATGCTCAACCGGTAGAGCAGCCGTTCAAGCGCATATTGCGTGAGCAGGAGGTCAAACGGCTCGTTGCGCTCTTTCGAGAGAGTGAGCAGGCGGGCCCGGACGGAAGCGCCGACATTCTTCAACGGCTTACGCATTTATGGTCAGCGTCTCAAGGCGCGGCTGAACGATTTTCTCCCAAATACCGGCCTCGACCGCATACTTTGCAATTTCGGACGGTGTCGCCTTGCGTAGCTTGAGCGCGTCTTTCATTGCTTGCGTGGCATGCGCAAGGCCTGTGGGCGCGTTGTAGAAAGTCTTTTGACGTTGGCCGCTCTTGAAGAGATCAACAATCGTCTTCGCCGGCGTGTAGATCGGCACCGAGACGCCTTCGATCATGTGACGCTCGACGCCCTTATCGAATTCTTTCAGGCCGAAACGCGCGATCTGAATACGAGGACTCGTAATCTTGGGTCGCCAGTCGCGGGGACCGATCGCCATCCATACGTAGGGAGGAATACGGTCGGTCAGTTCATGGAAGGCGAGCGCGGAGTCGTAGCAGATGACACCATTTGGAATGAGTTTAGCAGCGACGGCGAGTGAATGGTTGCCATCCAGCGGTGCGTCAGGGAGCTGGTAAAGACCACGACTGAGTTGGTTGACCGCGTCCTTCTGCTCCATCCTGGAGATGGTTGCGGCCGTGATCCCTTCCTCGAGGAATTCGGAAAGCCGCATCATGCCCCGCTTTTGGAGAAGCGAGATCGCCCGATCCTCTTGGCGTTGCGGTTCCTTCCTCATGGAACATATATGATACAAAACCTTGCGATTGTCAAGATAATGCGCAAGGATACATATCAATCATGCGTACATCTTATTGAAATTACTTACTATTTATTGGGTGCATGAGCGAGCCATTTGAGGTCAGGCGGATCCCAAACTTGGGACCGGCCGAACGTTGTAGCCACCCCTATCCGCAACCAGGACATATAATGATCGCCCGAATCGCTCAGTGAGGATTTCGCGTGAATTGTAAGCGCGCTTTTTGACGCACGGTGCAGCATCATCTCCTCGTCTGCGCAGGGCGGGGATTTTGATTGGTGGAGTGTCCCTGTTGGCTTTAAGGCGATCAGCCAGGGTTGATGGTCTCTGCGTGCTTGGCAAAGTTGAATGGCAACAGGTCTTCGATGTCGGCGTCGGGCGGACGCTGCGGCAGTTCAGCGAGCACGTGACATAGCCAGGCGTAGGGCTCAACGTCACAGGCCCGGCATGTCAGCACCAGGCTGTAGATCACCGCGCTGGCCTTTGCGCCGGCGACGGTGTCGCTGAACAACCAGTTTTTTCTTCCGGTCACAAAGGGTCTGATGTCGCGTTCGAGAACATTGTTGTCGATCGGCGCAAGGCCATCATTGGCGTAGCGGGCCAGATAATCCCATTGGTTGCGGGCATAGGCGATGGCCTTGCCGGTCAGGCTTTCGGGCAGCACGTTCGGCGCCTGATCGTCGAGCCAATTTTTGAACGCAGCCAGGACCGGGACGCTGTGCTGCTGGCGCAGCCGCAAGGCGTATTCGGCGCGCGTTTTGCCGTCGGGCGGCGTCTGGCGCGCCAGCCGCTCGACCTCATACAATGCCTCGAAGAACCTGAGTGCCTGCAACGAGAGGCCGCCGGGCTTTGTCCTGGCCTTGAGCGCATCGGTAAATTTCCTGCGCGCATGCGCCATACAGCCGAGATGGGTCGCGCCTGTCAGCGTGCGCCAGGCGTCATAGCCGTCGCTCATCAACAAGCCGCGATAGCCGGCCAGGAAGGCCTGAGGATGTTCCTGGCCGCGACCGGGCTGGTAATCGAACAACACGACTGGCTGGGCGCTGTCCTGGCCACTGCGGTAGGCCCACATGTACGATTTGGTCTGCGCATCCCGCCCGTCCTCCTTGAGGACCTTGACCCACGTCTCGTCACCATGGATCAGAGGCTGCGACCGGAGCGTTTGCTTCAGCGCATCATACACGCGTTGCAGGTGCAATTCGCTCGACCGGATCACCCAATTGGCCAGGGCGCCGCGGCTGATGCTGACGTCGGCGCGTGCCAGCGCGTCCGCCACACGGTACAGCGGCGTGCCGTCGACGTATTTGTTGGCCAGCACGAGCGCCAGCGTCGAAGCCGTGGCGACGCTGCCCGGCAATGGCTGCGCCGGCATCGGTGCGATCACGATCGGGGTGTTCAGCGCAGTGCGCTCGCAGTGACGGCACGCGTACTTGAACCGCACGTGCTGCAGCACTGTCGCCTTCACCTCGATATGCAGTTGTTCGGTGACGTTCTCGCCCATCCGGTGCATCCGATTCCGGCAGCACGGGCAGGCCTTCCGGTCCTCGGGCAGATCATGTTCGATACGCTGGCGCGGCAGATCCGCCGGCAGAGGCTTGCGGCCGCGCTTCTTCGGCGCGGGCGTCTCACCCTCCGGCCGCCCCGTATCCGGCACGACCGCCGGTTCGAGATCGTCCTGTTCCGCGCCTTCTTCGGCGGAAGCCTGTTCGGCTTCGTTGAAGATGCGATCCTTGAGCTTCTCGCTGCGTGGCGCGTAGCGATGCAGCCGCTCCAGCCGCAACTGCTCCTCAAGGTGCGTCACGCGCTGCGCGAGCTTCTCGTTCTCGGCCTTCAGCGCCGCGATCAAGGCTTCCAGCTCGTGCGTCGTGGGCTTGCGACTCATCGTAGTCTTGAATCGAAGTCATGCCGCCGCGTCAACCGGGCTCCCATGTCTTCGTCATGTCTTCGGCGGCGTCATCTGAGAACGGCCATGCCGAAGCCCGATGACGCCGCCCGCATCGAACACGCTCAGCCCACGCTCTGATATTGCCGCACCGGATGACGACGCACCGCCGCGATGTTGATGCCGTCAAGCAGCCAGTGCAGCTCCTCCATCGTCAGCGTCAGCACCGCCTCCTGACTTCGGGGCCAGTGGAATCTGTCGGCCTCCAGCCGCTTCAGCAGCATCCAAAATCCTGACCGATCATAAATCAGCAGCTTGATCCGGTCGCGGCGACGATTGCAGAACGCGAACACCGCGCGTTGGAACGGATCCAGCCCCATCGACTGCTCCACCACGATCGCCAGGCTGTTGATGCCCGCCCGGAAGTCAATCGGTTCGCGGTGAAGGTAGACCCGAAGATCAGACGCCAGTCGGAACATCGCAACGCCCCAGCGCTTCAATCACCGCCGACAGCAACTGCGCGTCGCCGCCTTCCAGCGAAAGCGTCACGCCGTTGGGCATCGATGCCGTCAGCCGCCCTGCACAGGATCGCTCCGTCGCGCAAACCGGAATAAAAGCTGGCGCAATCGGCGCCCGCGCCTCCGGCTGGTCATCCCCGTTCTGAAGTTGTCGCTTGGCCACCCACTTGCGCAGCAGGTTCGCGTTCACGCCGTGTTGCAACGCCAGCCCCGCCAGCGACACGCCAGGCTGCAGACAGGCCTCGACCAGTCGCTGTTTGCTGGCCGGATCATAGCGACGCCGGCCATTGCACAACACGCCGACCGTCTCAAGTCTCAAAGGTTCTTCTGGAGTGATCATCGATGGTGTCCACCTCGCTCATGGTGGACACCTCATCCCATCCCCGCGCTCAACTGCATAGGTGCGTAGAAAGGAGCGCTTACCGTGAATTGCGTGGTGCGCTTTCCAAGTTACTGGATCAACGCATCACAATTTGAGACGGCGTTAGGCTGATCGTGCGGGCCTCACAACACGAATAACAACCACGTCACTTTTGAATTCCCCGAACGCTGCAAGATTATGGTCGACTCGGCAGTTCGTCTGCTGTCGCTCGCAAACCAACTCGTCTCGGCGACGAAAAGTGTCTGCCTCGATTTCGAGGAAGGTGAAGCGGGCACAATGGGCTATCTCAATCGCATGGGGTTTTTCGATCACCTCGCTCAAGATGTCGAGGTGCGTCCGCACCGGCCTTCCTACTCAATGGCAGACTTGCGCCGAGGCAGCAATGCTGCACTGGTAGAGATCGCGCGGATAAATAAAGACGCTCGCGATGAAGATCTTCCGGACCGACTTACAGAAGCCCTGACGCGTTCTTGCCGGAATCGACCCGATGTCCAGGAACTGGGAAATGCAGTTTGGTTAATCTTCTGTGAGCTGATCGACAGCCGCCCTGCACAGGATCGCTCCGTCGCGCAAACCGGAATAAAAGCTGGCGCAATCGGCGCCCGCGCCTCCGGCTGGTCATCCCCGTTCTGAAGTTGTCGCTTGGCCACCCACTTGCGCAGCAGGTTCGCGTTCACGCCGTGTTGCAACGCCAGCCCCGCCAGCGACACGCCAGGCTGCAGACAGGCCTCGACCAGTCGCTGTTTGCTGGCCGGATCATAGCGACGCCGGCCATTGCACAACACGCCGACCGTCTCAAGTCTCAAAGGTTCTTCTGGAGTGATCATCGATGGTGTCCACCTCGCTCATGGTGGACACCTCATCCCATCCCCGCGCTCACCCCATTGTCGCGGAGGACGAAGCTGTATCTCCGACAGGCGAAGCTGAATGACGGAAGCATCACCGGTCACCGCTTCACAGCGATCCTCCGGGAACAACGCCAGTGTCCGTGCGCGGCCGGCGTCCTCGTCGAACACTTCGATCGCCTTGCGCCATGCCGCTGCCTGAGCGGAATTGATCTCGCCGAGATACAGCACATGCCGCTGCACCACACGGCCGTCATCGAGCCGCTTGTTCTCCACCAAGTTCCAATAGTGGTGCGCCTTGCCGTTCTTCTTTCGCTCGGTGCGTCGCAGGAACATGGCGCAGCGAATCTACGCGCAACGCCACGCCCTTGGGAATCGGGTAGGTCTTCACTACAACCGTTTTCGGTCGAAAACGACGATCCAACTCCTTGCAGATCAATCGCTTAGCTCACGAAAAAATCTCAGAATCGCGATTTTCCAACGCGAATCCGCGAACTCGGGCTAACGTCCACTTATGGCCTGAACCCACGCCCCGTGTTGAAGCGCTGTCCAGAGATGGATGAGCGTGGGGTCGTTGTTTGATAGGCCTTGCGCGCACACGCCCTGCAATAGCTTTCACCCGGAAGCGCCGGCGCACCGCAAAACCGAAACTCCGGCGAGGCCGGATCCCCGATGGGCCAGCGGCATGAACTCGGCTCAAGCTCTGCCAGAGTGAGATATCGGGCCAGTGGCACGATCTCTGATGTGACCTCTACCTGCTCGTCGACATAGTCGATCTCGGGCGAGACCAAGGCCAGATTGCCGCGATGCCGAACGCTGGCCATGGGACCAAACCGTGATGATTGCTGGAGACGGGGTGAACGTGGGGCCCGCGGTTTCGTCTCGGTTGTCACACTGCCAGAAAGACCGAGACGGTAAACCTTCCCGATCACGGCGTTTCGCGTGACGCCGCCAAGCTCGGCAGCGATCTGACTGGCGCTTAGTCCTCCCGCCCAAAGAGACTTCAGCCGTTCAGTACGCTCGTCTGTCCATCCTGCACCGTCTACTGACATCCCGTTCTCACCTGCGCATCTAGCAACCGGAGCGGTATGACGATCCATGGCGCTACCGAGATGCAGCGTTATGTTATAACATTACATCTCGGTAGCGCCAACCGGCTTAGCTTTCAAGCGCGTCACACTACTGATTGCGGTTTATCCCCAATGCCCTGGGCGCTTCGCGGACAGTCGTCCCCTCATCCAGCGAGGCGGAGCCGCGGCAATTGCGGCACTTAGAGCGTCGTGGTCTGTCGTATGCAAAACCTCAAGACCGGTCTTAGGCGCCGCAACGACGTTGGCTCGATGATGATCGCAGCAGCAATTCGTCGTCTTTATTTGAAATGAACCCATTTCGACGAGAACGCTCGGCGTTTCACTGGATCGCAGCACCTCGAAATTCGCCCGACGCGCTGGATTGTGCAGCAGAAGGATGTCCGATGCGAGGCATTCTCGAGATAATCTTGCAGGCGGCGGAGAAATAGTGCGTTTCTCGCGCGCAAGAGTTGCCAGAATGTCGGCGACCTCCTGCGAAATCTGATGGTCATGCGGCAACAGCCGATGGCCTTGCACGCCCGCCGTTCGCTCATCATCCCGTGAGCCTTCATGAGATGTACGACAGCTTTCCGCTTTCCCGCTGGCGTCACTATCCACAAAATGAGGCGCCCACCCTCGATGTTGCGACAAGGGTTACCCGGATGGACCGGGCAGAGCCTCAAACAAGGAGGGCGAGCCGTGGCTCATCATACCGAGGCCTCTGTCGGAATCGCTACGTCAAAATTGCGTAATGCGGTAGCAATTGCTGATAGCGGCCGTGGCGGCAAGGTCCGGTATCTGGGGGAGTTTCCTGCTACGGAGGCGGCGATCCGAAAGCTGGTGGCAAAGCTTGCAGCAAAATGCTGTCATTTGACGTTTTGCTACGGAGCAGGGCCGACGGGATATGGCCTCTACAGATTGCTCAAGAGCCTCGGCCATGACTGCCTGGTGGTCGCCCCCTCTCTCGTTCCGAAGAACGCCGGCGATCGAGTGAAGACGAACCGGCGCGATGCGGTAAGCCCCGCCAAGCTGTTGCGCGCTGAGTGAGCTTACCGCGGTATGGGTGTCGGACGAACGCCATGAGGCTATGCGCGCTCTCGCGCGCGCCCGTCATTTAGTGAAGAAGGACCTCCAGGGCAAGCGTCAACAGATTTGGTCATTGATGCTGCGGCTGGGACGCATCTATCCGGGCAAGACAACGTGGGGACCAGGCCACATGAGATGGCCGACGGCGCAGAAGATCGAGTACCGCGAGCAGCGCATCGCATTCGAAGAGCTATTCGAGGGAATACGCCAGGAAGGCGAATGTTTGGAGCGTTTGGAAAATGCTATCCGCGAAGTGGTGCCCGAATGGTCGCTCTCCGAGGTTGTCGCGGCCCTCCAGGCGGTACGTGGGATCCATCTCATAGCGGCTGTGGGCGTGTTGGCCGAGATCGGCGATCTTCTTTCAAACCCCGCGCGAGCTGATGGGCTATCTGGGTCGCGTGCCCTCAGAAAGCTCGACCGGTACAAGGTCAAGCGCAGTGGCGTCACGAAGGCCGGTCATGGACGGGCGCGACGCATTTCTTGGCCACAGAAATAAGGTCGCTCCACGAATTTATCAGTCGGTTCGCTCCCTAGGCTGAGTAGATTTGAAGTGGATCCTATGCTGAGGACCACTGGGTCCGGCTTTTTAAGTGGAGCTGCTGCCGTTCGTTCTTCCCAGTGACTTTACGCTACTCTTGCCTGCTGCTGTTGTGGCTGTGGGGATGTGGGCAACGCGCAGCGTTGTCCAAGCTTCTCGCTTGCGAGAAGCGTCATATCCACAGCCTGTGCGCCGGTGACACCGGCCCGCCAGACCGCCATCGGCGCGCGGTTTTCCAGCGCCTGATGAGGGCGCTGGAAATTGTAAAATTCGATCCATCGGGCGATTCCGGCCTTGGCCTCGTGGCCATCCGAATAACCCTTGAGATAGATGTCCTCGTATTTGAGCGAGCGCCACAGCCGCTCGATGAACACGTTGTCCATCCAGCGCCCACGACCGTCCATCGAGATCCTGACGCCGGTGGCGGCCAGCGTGCCGGTGAAGGCGGCGCTGGTGAACTGGCTACCCTGGTCGGTATTGAAGATCTCAGGCCGGCCGAAGCGCGCCAAGGCCTCTTCGAGCGCAGACACGCAGAACGATGTGTCCATCGTGTTCGACAGCCGCCAGGCCAGCACCGCACGGCTCGCCCAATCGATGATCGCCACCAGATACAGAAAGCCCTGGCCGATCGGCAGATAGGTGATATCGGCCGCCCACACTTGATTCGGTCGGTCGATCACCATATGGCGCAGGAGATACGGGAAGATCTTGTGTCCCGGCGCCGGCTTTGTGGTTCTGGGCTTTGGTCCCAGCGCCGCGATGCCCATCTTGCGCATCAACCGCTGCACGCGCTTGCGATTGATGCGACAGCCTTCGCTATTGAGCATCGCCGTCATCCGCCGCGAGCCCAAGAACGGCCAGGCCGTGAACAGCTCGTCGATCCGCCGCATCAGCTCAAGGTCGTTGTCATTGGCCGGCCGCGGCGGCCGATACACGCTCGATCGCGCAACGCTCAGCAGTTGGCATTGCCGGCGGATCGATAGACCCGCATGATCGCGCTGAAGCAATCCTCGGCGATCCGGCGCGCTCATCTTCCGGACCTCCTGGCTAAGAAATCCCGCTCGACCGTCAATTGTCCGATCTTGGCGTGGAGCTTCTCGACCTCCAGTTCGTGGGCCGCCTCGCCATCCCGACCAGCGCCCGCGTCGAACGCCCGAACCGCTTGATCCTGAAGCTGTTTCTTCCAGGCATAAATCTGGTTCACATGCACCTGGTAGCGCTGCGCCAGATCCGTCACCGTTGATTGTTCTCGCAGCGCCTCCAAGGCGATCTTTGCCTTCAGCGCCGCATCGATTGTCCGTCTCGTCTTCTTCATGGTCCGCTCCGTTTATCAAAACGGAACGGCATCCGCACCACCTAAGCCGCCGGTCCAAAATCCGGGGTCCACTTCAGATTCTCGGCTAGCCCAGGTTATGTCTCCAGCGCGACCGGCAGCAGTTCCAGTTTGAACAGGCAAAGAGAAAGCCGATCCCTTCGTCATCGCCTTGGCCAAGGTGCACGGCTACACGGTCATCACCGAAAAAAAGGTATCGGCAGCTGGGTAAACCCCAGCGTCTGCAACGCCAAGGGCAGGCTTGTCGCAGATCCAACGTCTGGCGAACAATTTGGCTCTAGCGAACTCAGCGATAAGACTGAGACAGCCTCCGTCGATCCTAAAGGCAACGGCGCCATTCGACATTCGCTATTTGTTGTGCAGCAGCCGGTCATCTTAAGCCGAAGGAGTGAGCTGGGCCTCGGTGCTGGAAGCCTCCGAAAGCGGCGCGCGACGGCGTTGAGGTCAAATTGGCTTCGGTCTGTTTCGCTCTGCGGTCGTGAGTGGCTTGGCAAGATTTCTCAGGATCGCGGCGCGGCACTTGACAAAAAGCTCTTTCGTATAGGACCCGCCGAAGTAGTCCAGAACGAAGGTGCCGGCGTAAGGAGGATCATCGGCGAAGTCACTGATCAGACTATCAAGGATTGGGCCGACTTCGCGGATGCGGTCGTCGTAGCGGGCGCGGATAACGTTAACCGCATTCATCGAGTGAACCGCCTCGTCGGCGATCACTTCTCTCAGCCAGCCAAGGAATCTGTCGTTCCGAAGCCTGACATAAAACTCCCTTTCTGTAGCATAGGCGTGGCAAGTACACATTTCATCAAATGCGATCATAACCATTAGAGAGAATTCGTCTTTCAAGTATTCACTGATCGAACTAAAATTATGGGATCGATCGTTCAATCTCTCCCGAAGATTCTCTTCGGATCCGCCAGCGACGAGTTCTATGATTTGGACGAAGCCATCGGTGTGACGCTCTTCATCCGCAGCCCAGGCGTCAAAGAATGCCTCAGCTTCGTCGGTAACGATCAAGCTACGAATGGATAGTTCTTTTTTCAAATGCCTCGCGTCATATTCCGTATACAAATCCGGCCACAACTTGTCCCAACGCGCGCGTACAATAGATGGCTCGGCAGCGAACATCGCGGGCGTCAAACCATTGAACAATACCTTGGGACTCCAGTTCCGTCGAACCGGCGTGATCATCCGACTACTCCGAATCACGCGCTTGTGGGACACTGTTTTTTCGTTCCGATTTTTCTTTCCGAACGCGCGTTTTCTTTCCGAACGCGCGCATAGCATCTTGCTACACAAAGTAGCATGTTGTCGCCTCCTTGTTTTGGTAGGATACAACTCCGTGCTACACTCCTGCAGCTGCACTTGAAGCCCCCTCGCGAGCGTCACCAATCTGCCGCGCCTCGATCATCGATCCCGAGGACAGCCTCGCAGAACGTTTCTTCTCGCGGATCGCTCGGCGCCCCCACCCGAGCAAGTCGTTTCGACTAAGTCCAAACACATCAAGATCGCAGCAAGTGATTTTGCCAGAGCGAAGTAGGTTAAGGAGAAAACACATACCACAGGCCGTGACCGCCAAATCCGTGCACCCATCAAGCGCCCGAATAGGAATGCAACGGCGCTTCGCGGTGTCTTCTGCCTTCCATTAACCAGATGATGTTGACGTTCGAATGTGCACGTTTTTCGTCAGGTCGCCAGCCCGGCTCGCCCCACAGCATCGAAGTGCTGGTGCCTCCCCGATCGGTTCTCCGGAACCCTCAAACCAATCAGTACCTGTGGTGCATTTCCGCCGGTCTAAGCCGCAAGATCGAGTGGCATGTCAATTGCTTCGATGAAGCCGAACCATCGCTCCACGCGAAGCAACCCTGAGAGGACGCACATGCTTGGAATTGGAAGTAAGTTGCCGCCGTTCGAAGTCACGGGCGTGAAGCCCGGCTTTCACCTGCAGGAAGAGAAGGGGCAGAGCGCGTTCGAGACGTTGACTCAAGAGAGCTTTCCCGAAAAATGGAAAATCATCTTCTTCTACCCCAAGGATTTCACGTTCGTCTGCCCGACCGAAATCGCCGAGTTTGCCCGGCTATCCAAGGACTTTGCCGATCGCGATGCGATCGTGCTTGGCGGCTCAACCGACAACGAATTCTGCAAGCTCGCTTGGCGCCGCGAGCACAAAGACCTGCATCGCCTTCCGATCTGGCAATTTTCTGACTCCAAAGGCGCCCTTGTCGATGGCCTTGGCGTGCGCTCGCCTGAGGGCGTCGCCCATCGCTACACGTTCATCGTCGATCGGGAGAATACGATCCAGCATGTCTATGCGACCAACCTGAATGTCGGCCGCAGCCCGAAAGACACGCTGCGGGTCCTGGACGCGCTGCAAACCGATGAGCTCTGCCCCTGCAATCGCGAAATCGGCGGCGAGACGCTGCAGCTCGCCTGAGGCAACATGTCAATCGAGCAGTTGAGGGATCAAATTCCGGATTGCGCCAAGGACGTCTGACTCCGGCGCCAACGATGACCGATGAGACGCTTTTACCGCAGAGCAAATACGGTCTGTTGCTGGCGAGCGCGATTGCGACTCGCAACTCACTGTCATAGAGGCGATGGTATCCGCGGCGGCCGTCGTGATCACACCAGCGGCGATCGCAGCAGCGAAATGTGCGGCTGCCGTGATGGCGATGAACAAGGTTTAATAGCGCTTCGTTCACCTCGCATCCAATCCGGAATACAAGGCGATGCTGGTGCGGTTACGCGCGAATGTTGTCGCGCCCCCGTTGTGAACAGGGTCAAATTTCAAGTTGTGGTCGTAGGCAGTCTTCGTGGTAAATGGTGCGGCGACTGCATGGACGCTCGTGAGAAAACGCTGCGGGAGCCCGGCATCAGCTCGGCGGTGGTCCAAACGGCGGTGCACTTTGCCACGATAGTGCAGTCGATCGCGGTCAGAATCAAGGCGATCGTGCGTAGCTTAGTTCGGGGATGATCCACCATTTCCTCGCTCTAGGACAAAGGGCCTGGGGTAGGCCGACACAGGCCGGAGATGGGCCGGGATTGGTGCGGACCAGAGCCGCAGCGCGGCTACGCGCGGCAACCGTTTCCGCCTTTTTACGACATGGCTTGGCGGCCTGGGGGCTGTAGTCCCGATCGGGCGCACGCGTCGAGCGCATGCCTCAAAAAGAGCAACATGCTTGCCGAGCCGGAGTTCGCGAGAAGGACCGGAGGTCAGATAAACCTGACGAACGGGTAACTGCGTTGTCAGACCAGGGTGGTTGGCGCACGAGACAGGCGCGCCGAAGACGCGCGATCCAAAGCGGGTAACGGCGGACACCATTCGGTCCAAAGCCGCCACCTTCCCGACCAACGCCAGCCTCTCCAGCGAGTGCCGAGCCTGCCGCGCCGACCTCTTCAGTTCCATCACCTATCTCGCCCAAGCCTGCCAATTGAGCTCCGACCAAACGAGCGTTTATAAGAAAATCGCTGCGAGCGTGCCCACCGCGCCGCAAACCAGCCCGATCAGTGAGCCGGTTGTAGGCACGTCGCGGAACAGCAGAAATGTGAGAATGGGCTCCACCACTAAAATCGATCCCACCGATATCGCGACAATTATCCAAATGTTCTTGAGATGCATGTAGCCGATGGCGTATCCAAAGACGAGCAGGATGCCGCCCAACGTTATCAGCAGGAACATCGGCAGAAGCGTTGTTAGAGGCGCACTCACCGTTCCAAATTTCTTTGAGGCAATCAATTCGGCGATTATTGAAAGGGCTTCTCCTACAAAAATTGCCGCTACTGCTACAATTTTCAACATTGAACTCAATTCCCACGTTCAGTTTGATCGGAAGGGGTGTTGGGAAATTCTCCAAGTCGGCGCCTTCCTAGCTCGTCCCTTGCTCAGCCGCATCCGCTGACTTGCACCTTAGCCAGATCATGCATGAAGGCGAGGTGCTTATCGAAAAGAGAACGTCGCAAGGTGGCGGATCAAAGACGACAGCGCGTCCCTTTGACGGACTTCAGTCAACATAATCAAGATGGATTCGGCACGAGCCGAGGTTGAGCCGAACGAGTGGCGCGAACCCGGTGGAAGTGCGTTCACTAGCTACTCTCGGGCGCAAGAATCGCGGCTCTGAAGGGCGCGTCAACCATGCAGGCAAGCGATAAGCCCCGCCGGGGACCGTCGGGGCTTATCGAGCCAAGGTTACTCTGGAAGTGGCTACCTTTTTTAGTGACTGCTCGTCCAGAGCGCGACCGAAGCTCATGAGGTTGTCAACAATGACGTCGAGCCCGACCCACCGCGTCATTCCGCTGCTGCCTTTGTAGCGGCCTCGATCGAGCCGTGCCGCCGCTTGGCCACGCTGATCGCCCCTTGTCCGCGATGCACAGCGTCGCGTGATGGTGGAATTGGCTTCTCGTGCGGCTGGTGGGAGTCGATGCGCAAGTATCTGTTGGGGCCGCGCTTGCGACCGCGCTCGATACGGCCGCCAAATTCTGCGTCGTCCTCGACTGCCCCCCGGGCGCTCGCGCCTCCGAAGTCTTTCCGCAAAGACGCCAGATGTCGAGAGAGGCAAACCGCCGCCGCGACCTCGTCAAGAAGATCACGATTGGGGCAGTACGGGATCGAGCTCCTCTTGCTCCAACCACTTGGCGTCATCACGTCGAAGATAGTCGATGAGATCCGAAATAGCTGACGTGACAGGTCCGGCGGGCAATCTCAGTCTTTCTGTCGGCGCCTTCCCTAGCCTATCGGCCAGATCCGCAGACATGAGATGGGGCTTGAGCGCCCTACTGATTGAGGTCTCGATGGTGCAGAAGATCCAAGTGCCATCCGGGTCGATATCCGACCAATGGTAAAATGGAACGTCGGTAGGCAGGGTCGTCGCTAGGGTTCTTAGGGCGTCCTGCGTCGCCATTGAAGGGTATCCGCCGACGTAGATGGTGACGCCGGCGCGCTCCGGGTCGGCCTCCCTGACATGACGATTGAAGCTGGCGAAGTTCTCGATCGTCAAAACATACTGGGGCTTTTCTCGAACCCTGAGACGTCGGACCTCGTCCGGTGAAATGCCGAAATACTTCGGCCCTGCGGCCGATAACTCGGCCACGTCAAAATCGAGCCGGCCGGAGATCAGCATTGGGGGGGCGAACTTCTCAAGTCCTAGTGTCCGAAGCGCATCTCTTGGGCGAGCGCCCGGCGGAAGCTCCAATGCTCCGCTCAACAGCCTGACCACGGGTCCTTCCAGCCTTTCGAGCCGCTTACTTTCCCCGCCGAAGCGACGGGAAAACGTCCGATAGTCTAGGCCTGCGTGCTTGCCCTCCAATATAGCCTTCGCCATCACGAAGGCAGGCCTTAGGCGATCCACGTCGTCCAGCGAGAAGCCCTGCCATTCGCGCCCGCGTGACCAAGCCAACCGAAGCCCATCCACCGCGCCCTGAAATTCAACAGGCAGTTCCAGTCCGTCGAACAGGCGGTTAGCGGCCACCTCCATCAGCTCTCCGACCGGTCTCCGTTCGAGAAGTTCGTAGACCGGCGGGGCGTTCTCCAGCCTGACGTGCTTGATCTGCTCACTTTTGAGTCCACGCCCCCTGGCGATCCGGATCCCTCCGCGTCCTTCCGCATCGCGGAGCTCCTTGATGAACTTGTCCATCTGGGCAACATTGAGAAACCCGTCATAGTCCGGATAAGCGATCGGGCTTTCGGCGCCGCCTTCAAAACGGTCTAGAAGATCCGACATTAGCAGGCGCGCGTCGGTGAACTGCCTCGGCATCCTATTCTGCGGCCATCGCTTTGAGCTCGTCATCGGACATGCGATCGGGGTCCATCGCCTGGAGTTCTCTACGAGCTCGCTCCTTGAGCTCGGCCACCGTAACCCGAGCGTTTTCACCAATTCGATCGACTTCGATCACAGTATCGATATGTTCTAGAACGGCGATCCTCTTTTCGTTTGGCGCGGCAATGATGATCTGGAGACCGAGCTTCTTGTAAAAGCTCATCATCTGCCGTTGATTCTTTCCATCCATCTTCGAGAACGCCTCGTCGAAAATCGCCACCGACATGCCCGATGGACGTCCCGCTCCGGACTTCCCGCTACGGTAGACCGACGCGAGCGACGCTCCGATGGCCACATAGATCGGGACTTGTTGCTCGGCGCCCGACCCGGTTCCCCGGCGCGTCTCCCATCGCGTCGGTCGACCAGTAACGATGTCCGTCATGTGGATCTCGAAAGTGAAGAAGTTGCGGTAATCCTCGAACAGACCGAAATCCTTCTCCGGATCCTCGAGCAACGCCTCGATCTCCCGCAGCGTGTCGCGATGAGGAAAGTCGTCCGGAACCTCGTCCCCTTTGAACAGCATGTCGAGCGCCTCTGGCGAGGTCTTACCGATCTCGACGACCTTCAATATCGGCTGAAATTCGACCAGGCGCGTATGGTGAAATGAATACCGTTCGTTGTGGAACGGATGATCGGCCAGGCCGATATTCATGGCCGAGAGCTCGCGCTCCATCTTGCTGATACGCGACGTGAGAGCGTTGATGAACTCGCCTCGCAACAGCGTCTTCGCCTTATCGGCCGCCTCCGCCGCCTGTCTCTCGTACCGCCGTAGTTCGTTCTCCTCCATTTCCTGAATCAGCATCTCCATCCACGGTCGCACTTCCTGCAGAGGCTCACTCTCGGTCCCCACCTGCGACACGACGCCGAATTGGTCGAAATAATCTCCGAGCGCCTGTCGCATGCGACGCTCGATCTTGATCCGATCATCATCCGCCCCGGTCGCCGCTTTCGACGCTTCGAACGCGATCGTCCTGTGCCTATCCAGAACGGCTCGTGTCGATAGTTTTTCGAAACGAGACCGATAAGCCGCGCGCCCGGACTGCCGATCGTATAGCTTTCGATACTGCCCGTACGAAGCCCAGGCTACCCTTGCCCCCAGCTTCGAGCCCGAAGTCCCCTCTCCCGACTCGATGGTGTGCATCGCGATGTCGGCCGCCCTTGTGTGCTTACGATGCGCGTCCTCTTGCGGAGTCCTCTGTCCTGCACGATGCCGCTTCAGTTCCAACTGGGCTTGTCGTTTTTGCTTCAGGCCGCCGTCACCGGCGCCGTCCAACGCAGCGATACGTTGCTCGAATTCTTTCCGCTCCAGTTCCGACTTTTCGTAGTCCGCGACGATGGTTTTGAACGACGGCAGCTTGTCGTCGAAGATTCTTCCAAGCTGGACGTACGCCGCATCGGCGAACTTGGCCGCACCATCCGACCTTGCGTGCGCATCGGAAAGCTGTTCGGCCTGCTCCTTCAAATCGCGAAACGCTTGGGTCTGCGCCGCCTTGCCGATCTTGAAGTCAGAAGGCTCGGCCGCGCGGTGCGTTCGCACCAAACCATCGTCGTAAAGACCGTCCTTCATGATCGCCCGCCCGGGTTCGTTGAATTGGGCGATCGTATCCGCCAGCCGCACCGTCCCGTGCCTTCGGATGATGAACGCAATGGCATCCCGATCGTCGGACTTGAAAAGCGCTGGAAATGTTCCAGCACGCGGACCGGGACCGTTCGGATCGAGCTTGTTCAAGCTCACCAACGAAGCACGCCGGAATTCACGGCGTCCGTCTTTGAAGATGGCCGTGGCGCGAGCGATATCGGACCGATCGACGAAGACGGCCTCCCGGTCTCGGCCCAAGAGGCCCTCTGCCGCTGCCGTCCAGGCGACGTCCGATAGCTCGATGAGGTTACACAGCACGCGGGGCGACATCCCGGCTTGCCGCAACTTGAGACATAAGCGCTCCGTGTCTTCGTGCAGATAAATCGAACTTCCGCCGCTCGCATGCTGTCGAAGCCGCTCCTCGAGCAACAGTGCCCGGCCCTTTTCGTCCTCGGCCTTCCGGATCAGATCGCGGCGTGCTTGGTCGACCTTCATTACCAACACTCGGTCGGAGGCAATCAGTCGAATTTCCGCATCCAGCAAGCCACCGGTCGGCCGCTCGATCGACGCGCCGACCGCGGCCCGCGTCAGCCCGGAGATCAGCGGGATAAACTCGTCGAAGCCAAAATCCCTCATGGCGACCAGGGCCTGCAGAGAACGGACGGAATCCAACCTTCGCTCGAATTCGATGCTTGCACGGTGCCCCGCCTGCAAGGCGGAAGTCAGCGACTGAGAGAGCGCGCTGCGTCCGCTCTTTGCGTCGTGCTCGGAGATCGCAATGTCCAACCTTCTGATTTCGGCCTCGATCGCTCTCAAGTCGTCATCGATGAAATCCATCTCGGCCTTGGCCGCATCGCGCTTGGCCGCCTCCTCCGTGAACTTCGCGACTTCCGCGAGGTAGGCCGTACGTGCGCCGAACCAATTGGCACGTTTCGATATCCACTGTTCCAGAGCCTTGCGCTCGTGGGAGTCGGCAAGTTCCGCAAGAATGGCTTTCAGCGCCACCAGTGCCTCCAGCTTCTCTCGCATCGTCCGGATCGTATCGTTGATATTCCGGTAGGTTCGGATCGACTCCCGGAGCTCTCCCACCTTCATATTGTTCTTTTCGAGAATGTAATTGCGCACGAATTCGGTGGCGGTCTGATCGTGATCCAGCGTCATTGCGTTCACGACGGCCTTTTGAAGCGAGTTTGCGTTCTGCTCTCCGACGACGGAAGCATGCGGAACCAGCTTGCGCATATACTCTCGGACGTAGTCGATCGCCTTGTCCCGGTGATTGACGAGATTGTCTTGTCCGACGGCTGAGACGATCCTGTTGCGAACGTCGTCCCATTCTGCCGCAAATCGCTTGCCTTCCCTCACCTCGATGAAGTCCGCCGCCTTCAATATCTTGCCGGTGACGACGAAGCGGCCGAGGACGGTTTCGTTGGTCTCCGACCGGCGGGCCTCTATCGCCATTCCGATCGTGACCGGAGGCCGCTTGCCTTCGGTGTCTACGAATCCGAGACAAATGTAGGTGCGAGCCTGCTCTCTCTTGCGCTCATCCTCCCCCAAGGCGCCAAGGCAATAGTCCACGATGGTTCGCTTGGATGCGCTACGGCTTTTTCCCTTGTCGCCGGCGACCGCATTGAGCCGCTGAACGTTCTTGTTACCGCCGGTCAACACGACCTGGGCCATGTCGAGTATGGTCGACTTGCCCGACCTGTTCTCGCCGAAAACGCCCACATGGCCGGTCAGATCGAAATCTTCGACGTCGAAGAGGTGCCAATTGACCATGGATACATGACGCAACTCCATCACGATTCGTCTCCATCGACCATCTGGGGCACGCCCACCTCCTGAGATCGGACGTAGCGTTCGATCCGCTGCAGGGCGTCCGAACCGCTGATCAGCTTGATCATCGGACGGATCGCGACTTCGAAGTCCTGCGCCTCGCTGTCGAAATCTCCGACATCGACGAGGCTCCTTTGAGACGCTTCCTTCAATATCTCCCGAAAACGACCGAGCGAGATCGCGCCCGATCCGTTCGGTTGGACCATGTCTTTGTAGCGGTCGAACAGGTCGTTCACCGTCGTGACGACTATGGCGCGGTCTTCGACAGCGCCGACGTTGACTTCGTCCTGCCAGTGCGCGGCCAGCACCAGGACAACGATGGTCTCGTCGAGTTTCATGCGTGGCAGTGGCACGTCTTCACCGACAGCGACGATCCCGGCCCACTGGGCCGCGGTGTCCCGATGCACCCGGTAACCGCAACTGTCGAAGAATTCATCGATGACCGACCGAAAGCGGCCGTCCATGATCACATTGTAGATCGTACCGGTTCGCGGATCGCCGGCGAAGAGAAACTGCCGCCTCAACAGGAAATGCATTGCCTTCCTGAGGTCGGCAGCTTTTTCCGCACCCAAGCTGCGCTCGATCGCCTCGAATTCACTGAGCATGGCGGCGCCTCGCAGGGGCATGGCGCCGGACAATGAAATTGGAGCACCGGAGCCATTCGCTATCATGAGGGGGCGAGTCCGGCGCAAACTCCAATTCGAAATGAAGGCCAACCTCCGGCGGAATTTCGTTGGTCAAAACAAACCTACGAGCGGCATCGAAGGCAAGGAAATCGTCGACCGTCTCGAGTACCATAAATCGTGCTTCTCTCGTCCCCGCGACGGGCACCTGGGTTTCGAGGAAGCGTTGAACCTCCTTGGGGCCGGGCGCAATTCTCTCGATATATCGCCTGCGCAATTTCTTCCGGAGTTCGTGGAGGGGATCGTCGGGCCAATCGCCCAAGGGCTTCAGTTCGATAGATTTGCGCGGCTCGCGGCTCGGTGCATGGTGGAATTCCGACCACGGCGAGCGAAGCGGCTCGAGACTCCATTCGACGGTGGCGTTCGCGTGCCGCCCTCGCGCGATGAGCCCATCGAGCCGGCGCACCAGATCCCCTGCCCGTCCTACCAGGCCGCGGGTGCCGCGCTCGGCGTATTTGATTGTGTTGCGGACGCGTGCCTCGAGTTGGCGCCGGAAGGCCTCGATCCGTTCGAACATTTCGCCGATATGACCGAAGGTGCTTTCGATCGCGAGTAGATCGCTCTCGACATCTAGGTTGGCCTCCGACATCGATGGCGAAAGGCCCGCGGTGACGTACTCCTCGGAAAGCACCTTCATGGTCGCGGGCGTATAAGCAATCCGCCTCGCGAGATCGATGATGGTGTCCCTGAACCGGTAAGGATGATTGAACGTCAATATCGACTCAAAATCCCTCAGCAGAAGCTGCTCTACGAATTCCTCGAAGAAGGCCTCGAGCCGATCGCCAACCGTCTTGGATTCCATGACGGTACGGCGGATGCGTTTCAGGTCCGACAGGATGGCGCGTAGGCTCTTGGTGAATTGGTCGACCTGGTTGCGTGCCTCCCGCAGCGCCAGCGCGACCTGCCGTTGCTTCCTGTCGACGACCGTTGGATTGAGCTTCTCCACGGCCTCGAGATTCACACGGACGGTAACGATGAGGCCGCCGAACCTCTGAGAGACGTCCTTGTTCAGGCTGGCCAGACGTTGGATCACTAGAAGTGGTCCCATCGACATGTCGACGGTAACGCGTAGGCCGTACTCCTCCTCTTCGAGCCAGCCCCAAGCGACCAGCCGCTGATAGAGTTGGCGAGCGATGATCAGAGCCCGGTCCGCCGTCTCGGTCTTGCTCGCCGCGGCGCGCTTGATCCGTCTGCGCCCTGCGGACACGACCTCGGGCAGTGGCTCGCCGAAGTCGTCACTCTCGTTCCAAAGCGACGGATTGGCCCGCATCACGTCGTAAATTGCGTGCGTGACCTCTTGGGGAGTGGGAAAGGCCGGGGCTCCGGTGAAAAAGCGGTCGTGTAAGTCCAACAAGACGAGAGAGTAAAGATGCTTATGATCTCGCGAAAATGCTAGAAATAGATCGTCATTGAGGTGTCGGAACAGCAAAACGGCCCCCTCCCGGCAATCGCCCCGAACTACCGGGACGCACCGATATCGTTCCCTTTCCGTTCATGTTATCGGGACAAGCTGCGGTTGTCCATCCTTCGAAGGATTGCAGAGACCTTGGGTACCTAACCGCGCTTTCAGTCACCCTGTCCCGATGATTGGGAACACCCAAGTTCGTGTTGTAGCCTCGTGCCCGGACGAAACGCGAATGGCCGCGCCGCGCACGCTCTGTTTTCCGCTCGAAGGAGCTACACCGCTACACCAGGCAATAACTCGGCAATCAGAAGCCTTATCCGCTGCGTAGCGCGCAGGCGCAGTCGGCCTCTCACACGGTACACTCATGCCGTAGTGAGCTGTTAGGCAGCTATCAAGTCGCGCCGAAATCGAACAAGGAAGTAAGAAGTCTGCCACGCAGCCGTCTGTTGGCGCGGCGGATCGTCGGATTTACGACGAGGCATCTCTGAGCTGCAGAGACGAGATCCACTCCAAACCTTCCATTTAACGAGTCCAGCTAGCTGGCACGGTTGTTGCCAACCGATGAATGTCAACCAAATAGGACAAAACAATGTTGCGATTATCCGCGGTCATGCTGCTCGCGCTCCTGCTTCTCCGACCAGCGTTTGGCGAGCAATCCAACACTCTTATGCCCCGCAACCTCGGTGGCAGGACAATGACGGAGTTTGCTGGAAATTGGTCTAGTGAGGATCGGAGCGCCGGCATCATTACACGCATATTGATCGACCAGCAATTCGACAAAGCCCTTGTTCATGGGTGGAGCAGATGTCGTCCTACCGACTGCGATTTGGGTATTGCGTGGACGCTGAGTTCCGAGGCCTACTATGGAATCCTAGAAGTTGAATGGCACTCTAGGCCCTCAGTGATACGCGCAGACTTGGCGCTGTTAAGAGGTGATCGATTGCAAGTAAGAACGAAAGTTCACTTCACCGACGGCTCCGGCCGATCGGATTATACTTTCGTTGACTACCTTATCCGAGCACCCGAGGAGGCCTACCGCAAGAGCGATTACTCGCCAGCCACCGTCCTCAATACCGCAGGTTCATTGTTACGATCAAAAAGAGCGGCGGATCTGTCCTCGCTTTCGATCAGGTTATGTCCCTTGTTGAATGGGCTTGCTCGCTTCGTGTAAATTCGGCTCCGGCCCAACAGCGGATGGCAACGAGGCCAGAACCCTACGATCCATCAACTTGTATTGTTGCTTTTTTTCATAGTAAGCGACGCTTAAGACCGGCGATGGATTGTGGGATTTGGGCGAGGACGCTGGCGCTAAGACCGCTCAGGATTGTTCACAAAGAGACTTCGTCGGTTAGACGCTGGCGATCACTCCTGCGCTGGTTTGATTCGACAGCGATCGCGGCTGAGGCCCGTGAGAAATGGCTGAGCTTTCCCGGCTACGGCCACCGCGGCGATGGCCGCGCCGGGCGTTGGCGCGACATGCGCCCAACTATAGTTCGTTGCTGAGTTCGAATACATGTCTGATTTTGCGGGACTTACGCCAAGCACGCTCACCTCGCCTCGGCGGCGATTTCACTCAGCGCTGCAGACGTCCATGTCGCTCGAACGCGTAGATCGGATTGATGCCGCAATAGGCGTTTGTGCCGGATGCGCTGGTCATACACTGGCCGTAGGTCGAGAATTGGCAATTGCCCGGATAGCCCCAAATACGTCCCTGAAGGCAATAGAGGTCCTGCGGAGCGGAGGGCATGCGGCTCCCCTCCCGCGGAGCGGCGGTGGAACGCGGTCCAGGACAGACGATGAAGGAAAGCGCTAGCGCAAGAATGCAAAGATAACGCATGAGAGTCTAGCCTCCGTTGAGTCTTGCCGAGGATAGCGGATCCGCACGGCATAGTTTGATCTTAGTCAAAGGCAAATAGCCGACCGCGCTCACTGCCAGGACACTGTCCGAGAAGAGGTCACAATCGCACACGAAAGCTCTCATTTGCGTTCGCTGGGGCTCCGGTATCTGCTTTTTCGATAAAGAGCGCGCACTATTCCTGCTGCTTCGGCGATCAAATTGCATTTTTGCAGCGTCATGCGAAGCCTTCGCGTTGCGGACCGGCGAAGCTCAGTGGATATGGATAGGACGGCCAGCAATGCCGAATTGGTTTCGGTGCTCGAACCGTCGGTCCACAAGGCTCGATCCCACGACTTGTCTGATCGGTCACGCCTACGTGCTCAAATAAGGAGGGCGCCCCTCTCTATCGGAGCGGCGGGAGGATCGGAATGAAAAGCCTTTGGCTTTCGTCACACTTGATGTCGGCCTCGGCTCTCGTCTAAATTGACTGACTTCAATTTGGAGGTCGATGCTACAAATTACCTGATGCAAGGATAGCTTCGAACGGCAGAATCGGTATGGCCCGTGCCGTCGCGAGCGCCAGGCGATCCTCTGGACCACGAAAAGCTGCTGGCCGAGAAGCTGGCGACAGTGCGCATGGATGAAGATCCTTCCGACGCAACCTTGGCAACGCATTTCTGACGGGTGGCGTCGTCAATCACCACGCCCGCGTGCCGCCGAGGCTTATGAGCTGTTGGATAAGATCCGCGAGCTAAGACCGGCCACTGACAAGGACGATGGAGGCAGGTCCGCGTACGCTGCAATGATGTTTGTTCGATGCGCGCGGCAAATTTAGCGAAGCACTTCACGAGCATAGGTGAGGCGCATGCTCACCCATGCGCGAGCCGCGGCGGCGCTATTGTTCACGCTAGCTGAATGAAATCAGAATACGCTTAATTATCGCAGAAAGAAGCAGACCGCTAGCGAATCAAGCGGTATGCATAACCAACAAACCAGCATGTGTTTGGTGTTTTATGAACGAGGATTTCTATCGGGCTCGGGCTTCCTTGGTCCGCGACATTGCTGAGCAAGCTGATCCGTTTACCAGGCAACGTCTCTTGAAGCTTGCCGATCAATATGAAGTCAAGGCAGGCAACCCGTCACGAGCTTCACGCTCCATAGCGCGCCCCATTCCGCTTGCGCCTACGCAGCCACGTGGTAAGGCGTGACCGGCTATTCGCGACTGACGACGAACGGCGCATCGAGACGCGCATGAAACCCGACACTATCTCAGTCATGGGAAAGCTGACGCTCGCTGGTTAAGAATTCGAACGCAACCAGACTTCCGACGGCCTAGGCAGATTTGCGCTGGCTTGCCGACGGCTTTTTGGACACCGCCGCCTTCTTCGGCTTCTTGCTTTCAATCGGCATCAGCATTTCCTTCTGGTCGCTCGCTGCCTTGCGCGGCTTCTTCGCTGATTTCGCCGGAAGCGTTTCCTGCCCAACACTGCGGCGCAGCGCTTCCATCAGATCGACGACGCTCTCGCCGAGCGGCAGCTCCTTCGGTGTGATGGGTTTGCCCGCACGCTTGCTGTTGATGAGGTCGATGAGGGCCGCCTCATAGTGATCCTCGGACTTGTTCGGCTCGAAACGACCTGCTTTCTGGTTCACGATGGGCTTCGCAAGGTCCAGCATGTCTTTTGTCACTTTGACGTCCTGGATCTCGTCAAAAATACTCCTGCTGGGAACGCACTTCTTAGGGATAACGCAGCAGGTTGCCGACCAGACCTTTGTCGAGCGGTTTGAGCGCAATGATGTGCTCGCGATTGGTCAACACCACACGCCTGTGCATCTCCCCGATCGTCTCGCGGATGACGGCGAGCGCATCATGCCCCACCTTGCCATCCGGCCGCAGATATATCAGGCCAAAGCGACGCATGTGAGTGCGCCCCAACTAGAAAACCCCGGCAACTGCTGCCGGGGTTTTCGCATTTCGTGATTCGGCGTGAGGCGGCTGGATCAGAAGTCCATGCCGCCCATGCCGCCGCCAGGCGGCATGGCGGGACCTGCGCCGCCCTTCTTTGGCAGCTCAGCGACCATGGCCTCGGTGGTGATCAACAGCGCCGCCACGGAGGAGGCGTTCTGGACTGCAGTTCGCACGACCTTGGTCGGGTCGATGATGCCTTTGGTGACGAGGTTGCCGTACTCGCCGGTCTGCGAGTCGAAGCCGTAGGCGTACTGATCCTTCTCAAGGATCTTGCCGACGATCACCGAGCCGTCTTCACCGGCGTTGATCGCGATCTGGCGAGCCGGCCAGGACAGTGCCTTGCGCACGATCTCGACGCCGGTCTTCTGGTCGTCGTTCTTGGTCCGCAGCCCCTTGAGCGCTTCGGTGGCACGGAGCAGGGCGACGCCTCCGCCCGGGACGATGCCTTCCTCGACAGCCGCGCGGGTCGCATGCATCGCGTCATCAACGCGATCCTTGCGCTCCTTCACCTCGACCTCGGTCGCGCCGCCGACGCGGATCACCGCGACGCCGCCTGCGAGCTTGGCAAGACGCTCCTGGAGCTTCTCACGGTCGTAGTCCGAGGTGGTTTCCTCGATCTGCGCCTTGATCTGGGCCACGCGCGCCTCGATGTCGGCCTTCTTGCCGGCGCCGTTGACGATCGTGGTGTTCTCCTTGTCGATCATCACCTTCTTGGCGCGACCGAGCATGTTGAGCGTGACGTTCTCGAGCTTGATGCCGAGATCTTCCGAGATCGCCTGGCCGCCGGTCAGGATCGCGATGTCCTGCAGCATGGCCTTGCGGCGATCGCCGAAGCCCGGAGCCTTGACGGCCGCAACCTTCAGACCACCGCGCAGACGGTTCACGACCAGGGTCGCGAGCGCTTCGCCTTCGACGTCTTCCGCGACGATGACCAGCGGCTTGCCGCTCTGCACCACGGCCTCGAGCAGCGGCAGCAGCTCGTTCAGCGAGGAGAGCTTCTTCTCGTTGATGAGGATGTAGGCGTCGTCCATCTCAACGCGCATCTTGTCGGCGTTGGTGACGAAGTAGGGCGAGATGTAGCCGCGGTCGAACTGCATGCCCTCGACGACGTCGAGCTCGGTCTCGAGCGACTTGGCTTCCTCGACGGTGATGACACCCTCGTTGCCGACCTTCTTCATGGCGTCGGAGAGGAACTTGCCGATCTCCTGGTCGCCGTTGGCCGAGATGGTGCCGATCTGGGCGATCTCCTCGTTCGAGGTGACCTTCTTGGTATTCTTCTCGAGATCCGCGACGACGGCCTCGACGGCGAGGTCGATCCCGCGCTTGAGGTCCATTGGGTTCATGCCGGCGGCAACCGCCTTGCCGCCTTCACGGACGATTGCAGCCGCGAGCACGGTCGCGGTGGTGGTGCCGTCGCCGGCCGCGTCAGCGGACTTGGAGGCGACTTCGCGCACCATCTGCGCGCCCATGTTCTCGAACTTGTCCTCGAGCTCGATCTCCTTGGCGACGGTGACGCCGTCCTTGGTGATGCGGGGAGCGCCGAACGACTTGTCGAGCACGACGTTGCGGCCCTTCGGACCGAGCGTGACCTTCACGGCGTTGGCAAGGATCTCGACGCCACGCAGCATGCGGTCGCGGGCGTCGACGCCGAATTTCACTTCTTTGGCTGACATATTGGTTTCCCTGAGTTGTCTTGGTCTCGTCTCACCCTTGGCGAGGCGCCCGGCAGGCGCTCCTCAGGGGTGAGCGGTGCGAGCGGTGGATTAGGCGGCCTTAGTGTTGGAAAACACGTGAGTGAGAACGCCCAAGATGTCGCTTTCCTTCATGATCAACAGCTCCTGGCCGTCGATCTTGACCTCGGTGCCCGACCATTTGCCAAACAGCACGCGGTCGCCAACCTTGAGGTCGATCGGGATCAGCTTGCCGCTTTCGTCGCGGCCACCGGGGCCAACGGCGATGATTTCGCCCTGCGAGGGCTTTTCCTTGGCAGTGTCGGGAATGATGATGCCACCAGCAGTCTTCTCTTCTGCATCAATGCGCTTGACCACGACGCGGTCGTGAAGCGGACGGAAATTCATGCAGCTCTCCTAGGTATTTGCGTGAGTTGACGGTTTCCCAGTTGCCAGCAATCGAGGCCCGCGAGTGCCAGCATGGGCGAGCTTGAAATAGGACGGTTTTCCTTAGGAGCAAGAGTTCGGAGTAGAAAAAAGTATGCTACTTCGTTGCCCGATCTGCCAGTTCGCTAACGGTAAGAGGCCGCGACCATCGCTGCCGTGGTCATTAAGATTGGACGGAACCGGACGTGCGCCACTATCTCGATAACCGAGCGGCGATCGAGTCTCTCTCCTTGAGCTGGAAGCTGATTGGCGAACGCGACCATCAGGATACCATGCTTGGAAATCAGCCCGACTAGCTGTCAATAGCCCGTTGCCTGGGCCTCGTCAGCGTCAAGCAGAATCCCGGCATGTGGCGAGCAGCCTCCGAGTTAGATCCAAGATTCGAGCTCATGGTGTTATGTCGTAGCAAGGACCATAAGCAGGATCCCCGCGGCCGCAAGTACAACAGCGATTACGTAGCGCGTTGTGGTTTCCGACAGCCAACGAAGACCGATCGTGGTCCCTATCATCGCCCCTGTGACGGCTCCCAGTGCGTATAGCCATGTCTGCGGTGAAGGCAACTGTCCAGCGTAAATCGCGCCCACCAAGCCAACTGCGGAGTTCACCCATATAAAAGGGGCAGACAAAGCTGCTGTCTCTTTGGGTGAAGCCCAACGCATTGCGATAAGGACAGGCGCGAGAAAAACGCCGCCCCCGACGCCAGTGAGTCCCGAGACGAGGCCGATACCGGCTCCTGTCGTAATTGCGCCCCACAACGGCGTCTCACCATCAGGGATCGCTCTCCTAGATCGCCCAATCAACAAGATCGCAGCCGCGACGAGAAGGGCGACACCGGTGATAGCATCATAGAGATGGGGAGACAGGATTGTGTTTCCTCCAATCAGCGCAGTTGGCACCGAAGCGATTAGAAAGAGCTTCAACCTCTTCCAATCAATAAACCCACCGCGATTGAACAGCCATGTCGAATACGTGGCGGCAACGATGTTGAGCAACAACGCCGTCGGTCGCATCTGAGTTGATGGAAACGATGCAAGGGCCATGAGGGCAAGAAACGCGGTACCACCCGCCTGCCCAACAGTCGCGTAAAGAAGGGAGATGATAGCGAAGAGAATTGTCAGCATTGCAATCGGCAATTCAGCGTTCTGAGCAGCGGTGATAAGAAGCTTCCCTATCCAGATGGATTTACGAATGCGAGGAACGATTGGTTGATTAACGCACCGCTGCATGGCGGTGTCCGGAGTCTACACCGAGCAGTTCAGACCAAAGAGCCCACCAGCGGCATCTTTCTCTTTAAATGTCGGCGAAGATGTGGACAATCACTCAGTCGGGGCGAGATGAGTTTCTCGATCGCCGCGACGAAGCTGCATCCAACGGCTCGCCCTCGCTCATCGATACCGGCCCAACAGCATTCCGGGCCATTGTTGCGGATGCGACAATGTAAGTTGGGTTTCTGTCAAATCGCCGGGACCTCACCGCAATCGCAGCATCGAGCGAGGCGAACGCCCGCGCGGGATGCATGGTCAGACGCTGTATGCGAAGTACAGGTCTTCATTGTAGTCGTATACGTGGGCTTCATCGCCTGCGACATTCACAGAGAAGTAGGATGACGTATCGTGGTCGAAGCCGCCGTAGACACCGGAGCTCTTCGGCTTGAGCATCAAATGCGAACGTTCACCATGGTGGTACAGGTTCGGCAAAGTACCGGTTACGTAGCAATGCCTGCCGTAGTCATAACCACTGACTATTCCTTCTTGTACCGACACACTGATCCTGGAAGATGCGGAGACTTCGTAGTCGTGCACGCGCACAATTGCGCGCCCAAACGTGTGGGCCAACGCAACCGCAGCCGCAGCGGCCCGAACGTGCGCCTTCATATGCCCTCCTCTTGATGGATTTTAGAAGCGGAGCGGCCCGACGCCTCGATGTGATGCGCCGGCCCGCCCCTACATCGCCGGCGAGTTCGGCAATGCTTCCTTGAACGAAGCAAGCAGTGTGCCTAAGCCGGACTGGCGCTACTGCAAGCGGTTCTGCGAGGTCTGCCCTGCCCCAACACTTCGCCGCGAAAGCCATGGACGATATTTCAGTCGCGACCTGGACATACTTATGCGTGGGCTCGACCCGCGATGGCACGTCGGAAACTCCCGCCAGGAAAGCGTAAGAGCAGAGCCACGACGTTGCTCTGCGGCCAAGATCCCAATGAGAATTTTTGTTGAAGCTTACGCTTCTCGAATGCTCAAGCGCTTCGGGGGCGTGAAATATCGATATTTGCCCGTGAGCGTTCTGTTAACGAACTGAAGACCGTGATCGCCATAGAACACATCCTCGCGCGCGTAGCCGTCGGCTATGGCCCCCTGATTGTTGCCTCCGACTGTCTTGCGGTTAGTCGACACCCCATAGCTGGCCGATGGCGAGCCGAACATTTCAAGTATGGCATCGCGCGGTGTGCCCAGTTTCAACCTATCAAACTGTTTGGCAGGAATCATCCCGGTTGCCTTGATGGGCTCAGCTCTCATTCGCGGGAGATCTTCAGATCCGATGGGCCTACGAACCACAACTTTCTCGATGCAGTGCGAATGAATTGGTATGCCAGGATGCGAATCCCACTTAATGTAGTGATCGGACCGTAAGATCTCCCAACCGGCTTCTGTATAGATGGCCTCCAGCTCTCCACGTGCGAACGACTTTTTGTGGCCAGTTGCCAATCCCTCCT
The DNA here is from genome assembly GCF_024199935.1 of Bradyrhizobium sp. CCGUVB14. Taxonomy (NCBI): domain Bacteria; kingdom Pseudomonadati; phylum Pseudomonadota; class Alphaproteobacteria; order Hyphomicrobiales; family Nitrobacteraceae; genus Bradyrhizobium; species Bradyrhizobium sp. CCGUVB14. The sequence goes on along the minus strand of NZ_JANADS010000001.1, from coordinate 2,283,704 downwards.
TAGGGATAGGATGATCTGGTTGATCGAGCGTGTTGGTGAAGCAATGAAATCCTCCAGGCCGCGTTCGATCGACCAGGGCTGCGACGAGTGGTTTCCAGACGGTCCGTTCCGTGAAATGCAAGACCGAATGCGCAATGAAGACGTCGAGGTAAGGAGGGGGCTGGAAATATTCAACAGCAGCCACACCGCTTGTAACCTTCACGGCAAGATGGTTTGCGAGCCGATTCAGCTTGGAGATAGCGGCTTCAGATATATCGGTCGCGATAACCTGATGACCGAACTGAGCCAAATAGAGAGCGTTGCGCCCCTCGCCGCAGCCAAGCTCGACAACCACACTTTCCGCACGGAGTGCTGGCGCGATCTCGAAGATTTCCGGGCTAGGACCACCCATACATGAAACGTTGTGGTCGGCGTAGCCTGCATCCCACCAAAACGGTGAATGTCTCGCCTCGTCTTCCATACTGCCCTCATACTGCCTGATATTGCTCCTCAAGGGCAATCATCCTGTTGGAATAGAACGTTCGGACCATAATGCTCGAATACTTGAACCCTTTATGAGTAAGTCGATAAACATCTCCATCTGCCGAATTGACGAGGTGCAAAGACTCGAGCGCCTTCAGTTCTTCGCCAAAGTCCACTGCCAGTTCCCGCCCGAATAATTCAGCGTAATCTTTTCTGCTTAAGGCCGACAATGTGAGGCCAAGCAAGACGTAACGACGCACAAGCTCGTCCGGAGGCAGCTTAATTCCGTGCGATGCTATTGCCTCGGGATCGAACGGGCGATCCGAAAAGGCCTTGATAATTCGCGAAGTCGCACTCCGGTCTACGGCATAGTCCGTACTATAGTGATATTGGCCGAAATGGCTTCTGGCGCCAGCTCCCAATCCTAGCAGGGGCGTTCCCTCGAAGTCCGACACCTCCTGCCGATAGGCATGGTCGCCTGTGATCCTGGTGAAACGTGTAAAGGATTCCTGGCGGTAGCTTCTAGCTTCCATCAAAGCAGCGTTCTGATCGTAGACTTCATACTTTTCCGATTCAGAGAAAAACAATTCAGGATTGTTCGTTTTCGACGCAATGATGTTCGTCATCGGACGAACAACAACGGGATAAAGAGAAACTGTCTGCGGCTCATAGTCGAGCACGCGGCCAAGCGAGAAGATCCAGGAGTCGCGGCTTTGGCCACGCAGGCCGTAAATCAGATCAAGGTTGACGTGAGGAAAGCGCTTGATGACGGCTTCGATTGCAGCTTCTGCAAACCTGACCGAATATGGTCTTCCGCAGTTCGCAAGTTCGTCCGACTCCATGCTTTGGATGCCCATGCTCATTCTATTGACGCCAAGCTCCTTCAAGCGATCCAGAAGGTTGTTATTGAAGGAGTCCGGCGCGGCCTCCACCGTAATCTCACATCGCCGGCTTCGTTTTGGAAATGCAACGTCGAGGGCGGCGAAGAGCTCGCCGAACTGATGCTGTGTTAGCAGCGTTGGGGTGCCGCCGCCAAAATAGATACTGACGACTTCTCGATCTCCGAAGTACTCTCCATATCGAGCGATGTGCTCCACCAATCGAGCAACGTAAGCCCCCTGGGTGGCCTGTCTATTGCGCGTTGTAAGAAAGAGCGTGCAATAGGTGCAGCGGTAGCGACAAAACGGAATATGAATATAGATGTTGATTTGCTTTGAGCGACTGGCCTGCTCAACAACATCAGTTATGCGGAGTGGCTGCGGGAGAACCCGATACGATCGCTTCGAAGGATAGCCATAGACATAGGTTGGAAGCTCCTTTTTCTCTATCTTCGTCCGAAGAAATTCCAGACGATCCATGACATAAATCCCTCAGTCGCCGTGCATGACCTGAGCGTTATGGACGCCTAGCCCAACCACTAGGATCGCGCGATCGCTCCTGCCGGCGCGCAGCGAGAGAAATTCAAGAGTTGTGCCAACCTTGCTGGAAGAGCCCAGAGAAAGTTCGTTCTCCATTTTTTCAATGACTTAACCGCGAGCGCTTGCACCGCTCGTTGTCCGAACATCACAGCGTCTTGGAAGCGACGACCCGACAACAGGGGCAGGATACCTCTTGAGAGCGGCAACGATCGTGCAGCGGTCCAGGACCGTTGCAAGATGAATCCGCTTCGACAACGGGTTGTGAACGCCTGATTTGGCGCGGCAATAGGGCGTTACCTGACGAACCCAAGCCGATTTCTGGAAACCAGTTTTCGGGGCGGTTAGCACAAGGGGTAACCGAAATCGTGCGGCGGCCATCAGCTAGCCCGGCCATCGGCGTCGGCACCTCAACCGACCATGATCCGCATCCGGGCCTATTTCCCGGACCTTCAGGTTCTCGGCCATGTCGGTCGGAACGCGGGCCCGCAGCCCACTGTCAATCTCGGCCTTCTTTACCCCGTCATGCAGCGTCTGCGGCGTGCAGCCGATCTTCGCTGCAATCGATGTCACTGCCGTCCAGCGAGACGGGTGCTCGCTGACATGATCCAGAACCATCCGGACCGCTCGGGCCCGGACCTCGGGTGAAAACTTGTTCGTCGTCTTGCTCGTCATGGCTCCATCCTCGCAGGAATTGGAGCCTCCGGCAAACCCCGGGCGGTTCACTGCTCTTTCTATGTAGTGGCGCACTAGCGGCCATGTCGCCCTTCACGTGGCGAGCATAGCGGACACAGAAACCATCAAAGTTCTCGAATCTTAGAAGAACATCGACGTGGACACCAACAAGTTCAACGCATGTCCCGTACGGGGGGTGTATGTGATGCTTGCCGGATTATTGATGTATGTCAGTCCCAAGCTTGAGTATATCCCGGGTGCCAGATGCGCCGTGTATGTTCCAGAAATCGCCGTACTGTCGCGATGCGCCAAATGGCCCTTGGCCAAGGCAGCATCCACTGCGATGTAGCTCCACGCAGTGTTGGTGGCAACAATAGCAATCTGATCGTGCGGCCGGCTATCAAACAGCCCCTTCGCATAAAGACGAAGCTCATAGTACTGACTGACCCGATTTAAGTCAGGCGGCGCGTACATGACGGAAATTCCCGCATAGATGCCACGAGCTGCCAAGCCTTGGGCATCAGCCTGCCATAGCTGCCTGTCCGCGGCGATGTAATAGATGCTATTGCCGCTGGTTCTCGGTTGAGTCGGATGCTGCAAGTCCGAGGAGCTGCTATTGTTGACTCCGGCACCAGCCCGCAACCAAGTCTCGGGCAAGCCTGGACCAGCCTTGTTCTTGTAGCCGGTTTCGTCGAGAAAGAGAACGCCCGCGTTGGTCGTGCTCCAGTTCAAGCCGGTCGGATTTTCAGCGATCTGCGCAGATTGGCCGTCTGGACTGAGTGAACGCTGTATTGAGGCTTTATTGTAGAAGCGATCATCAAAATTGTACTTCAAATTGAGAGCTGGCGTCGGGGCCGCGTTGTTGCTTATGCCTGCTTGGTACAAGATATTCGATGATGCTCCAAACACGTTGACTGCTGCGTTCCCTCCGACCACTGTGCCTACGAACTCATTTATGTTCCTGAGGTAACCGAATTTGAATTCGAGCTTCCCGTCGAAAGCGGTCTGATAGTAAGCAATCGTATTGATCCCTACTCTATCTGGCCCGCCAGGCTTCCATGTCCAATATTGCTGCTCGGCTCCCACAATGATCTGACCATCGGGAATCCCAAAGCGGCTGAGATCGTACGTCGCGATCACGAAGTTTAAGGTATTAAACGTCGGGTTCTGGCCGACATATAGCTGATCGCGGATGGGGCTTCTCGCTGCATTCGGCAATTGATTGACTACGAAGGTATTTACTGTCCCGCCGACATAGCCGATCCCGACCCCTCCCAGTGCAGATCTAACGCCGCCGCAATCCTGATCTATCGTATCGGCCGGCCCGGGAATATTGAGCCACATACCTTTTTCCTGGAGGTGCACGAACTTTGCAAGGGGGCCGGTCTTCTCCTGAGTTCCATTCTTCGCAGGCAGAGCCGCGCCGTCGGATGTTGGCGCAAGTAAAATCGTATTCTGTGCGGGCGCTGCGCTAGTGATGAGGCGCCCGGCTCGTTGCGACCGGCCGCTTCGGGATTTGATAGCCGCCAGCGTCTTCTCTTGAATTCTTTTCGGCGCAATCTCACTCGCAGTGTCGTTTTTGGAGTTAGACTCATTGGCAGTTTGTGCTCCCGCCCCGACCGCACTCGCGGCGAGAGACAGTGCAACAGCAACCCATCTCTGCGCGCTCGCTTCATGAAGCTTCTTCTTCAGCGCGTGAACCGCGCGACAAATCAACTGACGAGCCCGAAGCCACGAGACCTTTAACACGAGAGTGCACGACGAGCGCGCAAGACAGTTTACCCTCGGCTTCCATGAAACGAGAGAGATTGCCGTAGAAGTCGACCCCATAGCTGCAGATGACGAGACAGCAGATTCATCAGGCCGCTTGCGGCCAGACCCATATCGCATCCCGACTTCCTTAACGTGAGCGGCACCACTTTTATTGACGCACGATTGCCATGTGCCCGCCAGTTACATCAATTGCCAAGGTTGGTAGGTGACCGGGAGCAAGGCGCTGCCTATCAATGCGCGTGCTCAATTTCCAACGGCCTGCGCGATCGATTGGATACTCGCTCTTTCCACGGCGTTCCGCGCGCCGAGAGGTGGATGTAACAGCCATTTCAGGACGTTGGCTCGTTTACAGACACTGAGACGCGAAAAGCACGCTCTTGGCGTCGTCGCCACGAAGTCGTCGGATCGTCCGCTGGAAGAGGTTGGCTTTCCCGCTCATAGCGCGCTTCGCAAAGACACGGGATCGACCACCGCGGAAACGCTTGCAGAGCGGCAACGCGGTGTTGTTGACCGCGCAGTAAGTTCGCGGGGATAGACGACACCCTCAGTCTGCTGAATAGCTGTGGATTGGACGGCATTTTTGACTCGCCCAAGACGAACGGCGCGAGCTGACTCTGGTTCAGAAGGGACGGGGCTCGGCAGGTCTCGAGGCCAATACGCAGGAGAAAGCCGATCTCGAGACGCGCAGGAAACCTAAGGGGAGGGCATTCCTTCGAAAGCGCCCCTGTGGCGAAGCGACAAAGCCACGTTCCGCCTCTTGCGGTTCACTCATTTGCAGCTCTACTCAGCTCAAACAACCCGATGCAGCCTCTCCGGGAATCCAAGCCGCTCTTGGGTTAAGAGCTGGCACGATGGCTTTCAATGACACCATTGAATGCGATGGCGGACCGAGCTGCCGAATGCTGCATACAGGGATGGATGGCAATGGTAGAGGCTGCATCGCCGGACCGACGTCAATCCAGTTGACCGGCTAGACTAGGCAACCTTCACGGTCGGCTATTTTGCTGTCTTGATGCGCGTTACGCTGCTCTGACCATCGATGCTGACGGGTACCTCGCCCACGACGGTGGCGCGTCGAACGACCCGATGCTGATCGCCATAATCGTTCACCGCGTAGTGTTGTGTGGCGCGATTGTCCCACATCGCCACATCGCCTTCCTTCCAACTCCAGCGCACGGTGTTTTCGAGCGCAGTGATATGAGACTGAAACAGATCAAACAGCTTCTGGCCGTCGTATTTCGGGACGCCAATAAAACGTTGCACCAGGGCGCCGAGGAGTAGCGTGCGTTCGCCGGTCTCGGGGTGGACGCGCACAACTGGATGCTCAGTCTGATAGATCGTTTTTGTGAAGACTTCGTCCAAGTGCTTCTTGTCGAGCTCGCTGGCGCGGGGCATTATCGCGTAGTCGAAGGCGTTGCTGTGCACGGCCCAGAGCTTGTCCGCAAGCCGTTGCAGCGGCGGTACCAGGTCGAGGTAGGCTGTAACGGTGTTTGACCAAACCGTATCGCCACCGAACGGTGGCATCACGACGCCTCGCAGCACCGCGATCTTAGGGTAGCGGTCGACGAAGGTTCCATCGGTGTGCCATAGGTCGGCCCGGCTACCGGCGCGGACCGAGTCAAGCTCGACAATCGACGCCGTCCCCTTAATGGCACCGAGCGTCGGATGACATGCCGGACTTCCGAAACGAAGAGCAAAACGTTCCTGCTCGGCGTCATCGAGATGACCCTGGTCGCGAAAAAAGACCACCTTATTCTCGAGCAGCAGCTCGTTGATTGCGGCGATCGTCTGGTCCGGCAGATCGCCCGACAGCTTGATGTTTCGGATTTCCGCTCCGATGCGCGCTCCCCGTTTGACGATGTCGGCGCGAGGAATGACATTGTCCGACAAGTCCGTTGCACTCATAGCGGCACTCTCCAAATTCGCGCCTTGTTCGCCAGGCCAGCTATTCAGCTGCGATAGGAGCTGTCGAACGCCAGATTGCTGGACCGCATAGCGGGATCCGCCAAACTCCACGGTGACGGCGACGAGCCCCCTCGTGCACTCTTTACGGGGTCTGCGACAGGTGAGGTGTGGCCTACGTGACGGTCTTTCATCCATGATTGACCGATCTGCCGGTTCGATCAATTGCTAACATTGGTAGTTGACCGGGGCACAAGGGTTTACTTCGCTTGACGATCGATGCAGAAATTGCCGCCCGTGCCGAGCGAGCAAGAAACTCATGACGTTGGAGAAGGACATGAGAACGCTTGAGATCGGAAGGACAGGGCAGCCAAGCCTATCGACAACAATGGCCGTCAGGGGCGCTGGTCAACTTTGGCTTTGCACCCTATCGTCAAGCTGTTCGTTTGGAGTGACCTCCATTGTTGAGGCCGTATTCTCGGAAGCATGCCGCAGAAGAGGCGGTCCTCCTCCGAGGTTGACGCACCGCCTCGGTTGCGGATAAATCGATGACGTCGAGGTTCTCCAGGTCTCGCTCGATCTGGAGCTAAGAGGGAAGCCGGTGCACTCACGATCCATTCAGGATTGAAGTAATGCCGGCGCTGCCCCCGCAACTGTAAGCGGCGAGTCCGCATCCATACGTGTCACTGAAGCAGATGCTTCGGGAAGGCCGGATGCAGACGATGACCCGCGAGCCAGGAGACCTGCCCCGACAACATAAACGTCCACGGGCGGGGTGTCCGGTGGTACGCCAAGCAGCAGGCGCTTTCGCGGCCCTCCTGCCCGCGTCCGCCATGGCCTTTGCCCCCACCATCACCATAATGGGGTTAAAGCTATGTCTCTTCTCTCACTTCCTGCCGCAACTCTCGGCATGCCACGTATCGGGCCGCGCCGCGAACTCAAGTCGGCACTCGAAGGCTACTGGGCCGGCAAGATCAGCTGCCGGCAACTTCTTGAAGCGGCGGCCGGTCTTCGTGTCGCCAACTGGGCGCGTCAGCACTCGCTTGGCGTCACCGTCATCCCCTCAAATGACTTTTCACTCTATGATCAGGTTCTCGATACGAGCGTCATGGTGGGCGCCATTCCCGAGGCGTATGGCTGGAAGGTAGGTCCGGTCCCGCTGAAGACCTATTTCGCCATGGCGCGCGGCTCTCAAGGCGGGGAGCATGAAGCAAGTAGCAGTCACCCCCATGACGCCGGCGGGGTCGCCGCGCAGGAGATGACCAAGTGGTTCGATACCAACTACCATTACATGGTGCCCGAATTCCATAAAGGTCAGACCTTCAGGCTCTCCTCGCGAAAGCCGATCGAGGAATATGAGGAGGCCAAAGCCCTTGGCTATCAAACGCGTCCGGTTCTGGTAGGACCGGTCACCTTCCTGAAGCTCGGCAAGAGCGCTGATCTGGCGTTTGATCCGATCTCGCTGCTCGATAGTCTCCTGCCAGTCTATGTCGAGGTTCTCAAGGAACTGGCAGAACGCGGAGCCGAATGGGTCCAGCTTGACGAGCCGTGCCTGGTGCTTGATCTCGACGAGACCACGCGGAATGCGCTTCAGCGCGCTTATGGCTGTCTCGCCAAGGAGGTACCTGACATCAAGGTCATGCTGGCCACCTATTTCGGGGCGATCGGCGACAACCTCGCGACCGGTCTGGGCCTGCCTGTGGCTGGGCTGCATGTCGATCTTATCCGAGCTCCCCAACAATTGAGCCAGATTGAATGCGGCGCCCGCGCCGACCTCGTGGTTTCGCTCGGCGTCATCGATGGCCGCAACGTGTGGCGTTCTGACCTATCGGCACTGATCGAGCGGTTCAAACCCGTCATTGCAAAGTTCGGCAGGGATCGCGTGCAGCTCGCGCCCTCCTGCTCGCTCCTGCATGTCCCAATCGATCTTGAGCTCGAGACCGATCTCGATCCGGACGTGAAGAGCTGGCTTGCCTTCTCGGTGCAGAAGATCGGCGAGCTCACGATTCTCGCGAGGGCGCTCGCAGGCGAGGCGAGTGTCGCAGCCGCGCTGACCGCATCCGATCTTGCGGCGACGGCGCGCGAGACTTCCCCGAAGATCCACGACGCGATCGTTGCACAGAGAATGGCGACGATCGACGACGCCATGCGTCGCCGAACCGGCGCCTTTGCCAACCGCGCAGAGGTCCAGCGCAAGCGCTTTGGTCTGCCGGCCTTTCCGACGACGACGATCGGCTCGTTCCCGCAAACCGCCGACGTTCGCAACGCTCGCGCCGCTCATGCCAAGGGCAAACTGACGGACGCGCGATACGAGCAATTCCTCAAAGCGGAGACGGCCCGTACGGTGCAGTGGCAGGAAGACATCGGCCTCGACGTGCTCGTGCATGGCGAATTCGAGCGCAACGACATGGTGCAGTATTTCGGCGAGCAGCTCTCCGGCTTCGTGTTCACCCAATACGGCTGGGTGCAGTCCTACGGCTCGCGCTACGTTCGCCCGCCGGTTCTGTTCGGCGATGTCTCGCGACCGAAGCCCATGACTGTCGAATGGTGGCGCTACGCGCAATCGCTGACCAAAAAACCGATGAAAGCAATGATTACCGGACCGGTGACGATCCTGAACTGGTCATTCGTCCGCGATGACCTACCGCGCAGCGACACCTGCCGCCAGATCGCGCTTGCGATCCGCGACGAGGTCGGCGACCTCGAAAAGGCTGGCGCGACCATGATCCAGATCGACGAGGCCGCGCTACGCGAAGGCCTGCCGCTGCGCCGATCCGACTGGAAGGCCTATCTCGACTGGGCAGTGGAAAGCTTCCACATCTGCTCCTCCGGCGTTGCAGATGCGACGCAAATCCACACCCACATGTGCTATTCGGAGTTCAACGCCATCATCGATGCAATTGCCGCGATGGACGCAGATGTCATCTCGATCGAGACGTCGCGTTCGAAGATGGAGCTACTCGACGCGTTCACGGCCTTCAAATACCCCAACGACATCGGTCCCGGCGTCTATGACATCCACTCGCCGCGCGTTCCCGAAGCCACTGAGATCGGAGATCTCATCGCCTTGGCCCGCCAACGCCTGTCGGACTCGCAGCTCTGGATCAATCCTGATTGCGGCCTGAAGACCCGCAAATGGGAGGAAGTCCGCCCTGCGCTCATCAACATGGTCGCGGCGGCGCGCGAACTTCGCGGGGGGCCTTGATGCAAGTGCGAGCTCGGTAGTTAGGAGTTGCGGAGTGCCGATTCGTTTCTGGATCAAATGCCGGACCTCCGCGCAAATCACATTTCCGCCGAGCGAGCGGTCGCGCCCATTGCAGCCTCTCTGGGGTCGCCCGGCAGCGAGATGCGCGGGCCCGGCCGATTGCATCTGCCAGGAGCCCGGAGAGGACCGTTGCAGACGATGGGAGAAGCAGCAGCGATCTCCAATCGATCGTTCAGCAGAAGCTACGGCTGCGGCTAAACGATTGGTTGGAGGGGCCTCTACTCGGGCGGTCCGCTCAGAAAGGAACGTTATCACCATACGTAATCACCAGCCTAAGGCTGCGGGCAATGCCAGTGGCAACAACCAGAATGAATGCCATTGCGATCATACCGATATCAAAGGATCCCGTCGCATCCTTAAGAACGCCAACCATGTACGGGCCGACGAAGGCGCCAAAGGCACCAATGGAATTGATGAATGCGATGCCTCCGGCAGCAGCAGCGCCGGTAAGGAAGCTCTGCGGCATCGTGTAGAGGATCGTCCGCGCGGAGATCGTGCCGATCAGAACAAGCGTCATGCATGTGAGCGCCGACACGAGAGAGGTGAACATCACCGAAACGACAAGTCCGGTCGCGCCAAGCATCAATGCAGCGATCAGGTTGTAGATCCTGTACCCTTTACGATCGACATGGCGCGCCCAGAACAACATGCCTATCGTGACAAAGAGATAGGGCACCGCCGAGAGCCAACCGACCTGCGTGTTACTCAAGCCGTGGCTCTTCAACATCAGGGGGAGCCAGACGCCGATTCCATAAGAACCGATCGTGAATGCGAAAGTGATGCCCGTCAACATGAGCACGCGGACGTCCTTTATCGCGGCCCAGAGATCCTTCTTGACCTTCTTGTCCTTCTCCCTTGCGAGCTCGTTCAGCAACACATCACGCTCGGTGGGCGTCAGCCACGAGGCCTTGTCCGGCGTGTCGGCAAGCAGGACGAGGCATAGAACCCCGAGCAGGCAGGCCGGAAGGCCTTCGATCAAAAACATCCACTGCCAGCCGGCCAGCCTCCACACACCGTCCATTTCTAATAGCAAAGCCGAGACTGGATTGCCGATCAACGCGGACAGGGGTGTTGCAGCCATGAACCAGGCAAGAACGCCCGTTCGGTTTCGCGCCGGAAACCAAATTGAGATGTACCAAATGACGCCGGGGAAGAAGCCTGCTTCAAACACGCCCAGAAGGAAGCGGATCACGTAGAAACTGTATGGTCCAACGGCGAACGCCGTCGCCGCGGCTGCTAGGCCCCAGGTTATCATAATGCGGGCGAGCCAGCGGCGCGCGCCGAAACGATACATCATCATGTTGCTGGGGACTTCCAGCACGCAGTAACCAAAGAAGAGGATCCCCGCCCCCCAGCCGAATTGTGAGGCGCTCAAGCCAATGGCTTCGTTCATCTGCAACGCAGCGATACCGACGCTGGTCCGGTCAAGGTTGTTGAAGAGATAGGCAAGACCCAAAAGTGGCACCAGCCGCAGCGTGTTTTTGGCAACGGCGCTCGCGACCAGGTTAGAGCTCGCCTCATCGTTGGTATGACATTGGGCAGCAACGGAGACTATCACTCGTTCTGCTCCTACAAATTGTGCCGACGACACGCCTCCTTCGAGGACCGAAGCCGCGCGACGATACCAGGTTGACTCGAGAACCTTTGCCACAGGTGGCGATCGTCCATTTCAATGATCGACAACATTTTCCACGATTGGCGCTCATGCTCAGGAGCTGTCGAGAGCCGGCCATCGGACCAACGCGTCATCTTCCGATTGGGAACTATCGACACCGGACTATTTGCGTGGCGCAAGCCCGAGCATTGTCCGCGCTTCCACCGCGGTGGCTGGCTCGTACCCGAGTTCTCGGATAATTCTTACCGTTCTCTCGACGAGCCGCACGTTAGTGGCAAGTATACCCGGTTCGAGATACAGATTGTCTTCGAGTCCGACGCGAACGTGGCCGCCGGCGAGCACCGCATGAGTTGTGGCGGGCAACTGAGCTCGACCGACCCCGCTAACGCAAAACATCGCTCCTTTTGGAAGATTCCCGATGAGCATATCGAGAATCTGCGGAGTGTACGGTAATCCCCCCTGGATTCCGCGATCGGCGCCAAGAACGAAATTGATCCAATAGGGCGGTTTGTCGAACCCTTTGTTGATGAGGCGTATCGGATCTTGGAGAAGATGAGAAAGTGAGAAACATTCCCATTCAGGCTTGATGCCCGTTTTTTGGAATCGTTTTGCCATGATGTCGCAGCGGGTGGGCGAGGTGTTAACGAAAATCTCGCGGCCACCAAAGCTGGCCAGAACGGTATGAGCGCCAAATGTCGCCATGTCAGCGCCGGCTTCGAAGCCTTGTAGACGCTGTTCGAATATAACCTCATCGAGCCCGGGCCCTATGGATCGCACCATATCTCCATCGATACCCCCGCCCGTGCTGTTATTGATCACGATACAGCACTTTGTCCGGATCCGTGAGTTGATGTCCTGGTAGATCTCCGAACTACAGGTCGCGCCATCGTCCTGCCTGCGCGCATGCAACGCCACAATAGATGCGCCCGCATCGTAGCACCTATACACATCCTCGGCGATCTCGCTGGGCTGGGTCGGAAGGTGCGGGTTTTTTGATTTTTTCACCACGCCTCCCGTTGGCGCAATCGTGACAATAATCTTGCGCTTAACGTTCATACTGCATCTCCTGACATCGATTGCTGAAGTCACTTATGGGCGGATCTGACCACTTCGCTCAAGAACGCTTTGACGCTAGACGCCCGGGCCGGAAGTAGCCTCTGCGGCAAGTTGAAGCCTCCAACGCCTGGCGTTCATCCCGGTCGTTTGAGCCGTTCTAGCTCGTTGCTCCAGACGAGAACAACGCCGCCGGCACCTTAAGGGGGTGAGGTCGCGAACTTTGCGAGTCGAGAGCGGCGCTTCGGGCGCGCGGCCCAACCGCTTGAGTGTCGGGCGCCGCGAACTGCCTCAGCGTGCCTTCTGCCTTCTGTGCCATGTGGTTTGCGAGGATCTGTGATCTTGTGGCAAACAGCGCCGTCCAGCTCGTGCCAACAGGTTGATGCCGACGACGGCGCCTTGCCGAAACTGGCTTGTTTACGGTCATTTCAATTCCTCGATGGGTTAAATTTCCGTATACGCGATTCCGGTGAAATTTCCCTGGGACCAAAGGAGATTGCGCTTGTTCTTTCCATCGAGATCGGCGGTATAGATCGAACCGGCGAGGTCCGTGATGAACATCTGGTTGCCGGCAACGTCGAGTGCGATGCCGATACCCTCCATCAGGTGCGTGATCAGGATCTCTGGCTCCGTCGTTATGTCGACTCGTGCGCGATTGACTGTGTTGCCGCGCGGGGGATCTCCGCGGTCGGTCCAATAGAGCACGCGGTTTGCCAGATCGAATTCAAGGTGAATCGGTTCCGGCAAGCCATTGAACAGCACCTCGATGTCGGAGCGGTTTGCCGGGTGTTCGCCCTTGGGGATGTCAAAGTCGGCGCGGAAGATCCGGCCCCGGCCGGCATTGTCAGGACCTTTTTGCGACCAGTAGATTTTGCGGCGCTCGGTGTCGATCGTGATGCCGATGCACCACCTGGTCGGGTCGCGCCGGTCCATGTCACCGCGGCCTGCCTCGATCAGCGTCTCTATCTCAGAGCCGTCGAGATTGCACCGCATAACCTGCATCCCTTCGCGGTCACACCAATAGAGCTTGCCGCCTTTCTGATCGATCTGGATCTGCTTCGGTGTGAACGTGACGCCGGGCGGAACGATGACTTTGCGAGCGCTTCCATCGATATTTGCACGCTCGATCGAACCATCATTGACGGCGACGCCGGACCCCATGTTGGTCCAATAGATGCGACTATTGCCGACATCGATGGCGATTCCGTCAGGAAGCTGACAATCGGCGACAATAACCTTTCTACCGGAACCATCCGGATTCATCGCTTGAATACGGTTGGTACTCACCTCGAGAAAGAATAGTCGTCGACGAACTGAGAAGTCCCGCTCGGGCGAGAGATCCGAGTTGGTCGCATCAGCGTCGGTCATGCCATTCTCCCTCCCATGTGCTTGAGGCGAGATAGCGTCAAAAGCAGCATGGCGATGTGAATCCAGCCCTCACTGATGAGTGAGGTCGCGCTTTCGACCTATCATTCGTTTGACACACTGAAAGCATCTCGCATTGGAATGCTCTACGGCAGACAATTCCGGCGGTGAAGCTTCACGGTGGCGGTAAGCCGTGGAGCAAGAGCTGGGCCAATTGCCAGACCATTGGATTTCGTTGAAGGACATAGCTGGGATCTATCGCCGGTAATCGCGCGGGCGCGCCTGCGGTCAGGACGAGCTGTCGTCGCCCGCTTCAAATCCTGCGAACACGAAATTGGCGCGAAAAGCTCTTTGGGGCAGTACGCAGCGGATGCGTTGGTTCAACTCCTGCAGTGCGATAAACGGCCTGAAAGGCTCAGAGCAAGAGATTAAGAAGCAACTTTATTAGGGGTTGGCGTCGCCTCTATCCGATCAGGTGACGATACTGCATAGAAATAACATTCAGTCTCCGGTCGAGGTAACGTCGAGGACGCCGCTCCAGGCATGCTGTGCCTTGTGCTGGTTTCATAAGTCCTTGGAAACGAAATGGGCGGCCGATCTATCATATTCACGAGACGTCACTTGCTCTTGCTAGTTTCGCTCGGAGACCATCGACGTCCCGATGATGCCTTCCAACGCCAATTGCGCGATCTCCGTCTCGGAAAGCCCGAGAAGTTCCGATAGGATCTCGCTGTTGTGCTCTCCGAGCGTTGGTGCCGCTGTACGGATCGCAAAGGGCAATGAGACGTCGCGGATCGGTATTGAGGAGCAGATCGGACATGTCGGGCACCGGCACGATCGGGATTCTCCGCTTCAGTCCCTCTGCAAACCACTCCTGCGCTGTCCGAGCCTTCAGCTTCGGCACGAACTGTGGTTCGATCCGATCGATGTGCTTCAGACGCTCTTCGCCAAGGACCAGCGCCGGATTATCGCGCAAGCCGGACAGGCCGAGCATGTCACAGAATGCGCGCCACTGCGCCGGCGTAAATGTCGTCACGCCGAGCCAGCCTTTCTTGGTTTCGTAAATGCCGCCCGGGAACACCGGCCAGAAGCGGTTAATACCAATCCGATGCACGACCTCGCCGCGCGCAAACGCCTCGAACATGAGATATTCGCTGACAGCGATACTCGATTCGAAGATACTGACCGACCACGACGGCCCAGCTTCGCCCTCGATTTGCGCAACCGCTGAAGAAGCTGCGGCGATGAACCCCCACAGGCCACCGAGGATACCAGTCTGGAAATCCGGTGCGTGCAATGGTGGACCCTCGACCGGTCCAACCAGCTTGATGAGGCCGGCGAGCGCGCGGATCGTCGTATCGGTTGCGGCAAATCCTGCATAAGGACCCTCGCGGCCGAACCAGCTCGCTTGGAGGGAAATCAATCTGGACCGCCGTTGGCGGATCCCAGCGACGTCAATGGACGGGCAATCCGCCGGATCAATGTCCCTGCCGTCAATTAGACTGTCGCAATTCTCGATCATTGTAGTCAGCCGCGCGATCGCATTCGGGGCAGCGGGATCGATGATCGTGCTTGACTTATTAAAGTTCAGGAACGCGAACCAAGCGCTCTGGCCCATTGGAGTGAGCGGCGCGAAATAGCGAAGTGGATCGCCGGCCGGCGGCTCGATCTTCTGCACATCCGCGCCGAAGTCGGCGAACAATCGCGCGCAATAGCTAGTAACCGCCGCGCTGCCAATCTCGACGACCCGCAGATCTGATAATGCTCCCGTCACGGTGCCATTTTCCCAAGTAAAAACCACCATCAAGTGGAACTCTCGAATCTCGGGCCTGCTCGCGCCGGATTCGGCTTAATTTTGGAGCTAGTGCATGGCAGAGCCCTGATAGCCGCTTGCTGCGACTTCGTCGCATTCTTGTCGATAGCTGCCAACGCCGTCCGTGTAGGAGAGAACCCGACGCGGCTTCCCTTCGACGTTCGATCCCAAGTACCAGGAGTTAGTACCAGGAATTAGTCTTGGCGATTAACATCTCTTTGGCAGTCTCATCCTGATGTGCGACCCATTGATCTTCCACCTCTTTGGTCAGCTCGATCACGTTCAAGTTCTTGCCACGGAGGTGGCTGATGCATTCGATTATCCACTCGACCTTGGTCCGAACGTCTCTGCCGTCCATCGCGACCGCGGATGTCGATGCGGGTCAAAGCGCCCGTTCCTGCGTCGAACCCGGTCGCCAAGATGATGACGTCGAGCGGGTGAGTCATGCTGTCGGCCATCTGGATGCCTTCGGCCGCGATGCGCTCGATTGCGTTGGTCTTGACGCTAACAATTCCCACGTTGTGCCGATTGAATGCATCGAGGAAGTTCTGCTCCAAAGGGACTCGATGGGTACCGAATCCATATTCGGCTGGGATCAGCAGGTCGCACAGCTTAGAATCCCTTAGCCGCTCGGGCATTTGTTGATCGCGACCACCGATCGTTCGGCCGCTTCATTGAAATGAGCGCTCTGGACGGTCATGCCGAACTGAATGTCTTTGCGCAGATCAAGTTCGTCCGCTACGTAATTCAGCCAGCGCTCGATTTCCGGTTGGCTCAGACACTTTTCGCTCCGGCTCCATCCTTTGTAGAGACTTTCGGACAAAATGTACGGATAGACGTAGCCTTCTGAATCGACGCGCGCACCGGGATATCGGTTCCAATACCGCGTGCCGCCGACACCCAAGGCCGCATCGATCGCCCTGACGTGCAGCCCGAACTCTCGCAGGGGGTAGAGTTGATAAAGCTCGGCGACGCCGGCGCCGATGACCACGGCGTCGAATTTCGCTGTCGCATGCACGCCATTTCCACCACTGGCCCCGATCGTGGTCCGGTTCATTTCTCCTCCTGCGTGCTTTTGAGAGCTGGCGAGGAGAAAAGCAAGTATCGTACCAGTACCCACAGGTCGCGCTAGTCAAGCGTAAAGACAACAAGTAGGCGTCCGCGATCAATTGCGATGCCTCACGTGCTTTGAAGCAGTTGCGACATACGTCAGAGGTGCGACAGCGCCGCCAACGCGAGTCGCAGCCTTTTCGATGAGTCGAGAAGACCGCTTGTATGTATCGAGAAGACCGCGCTCTAGAGCCGGATACATTTCGCTACACCGCGACAGCGGTTCGACCGCGAACCGGAATGCGACCGATAAGCGCACACAAGAGGTTGCGCGCCAACCAAATTCGGTGTTGGCCCCCTCTTGCACTGCCTCGAACGAGCGTCGCGACCCGTATCATCGCTAAGCATATCCAAAAGTACTCCGCAGACATCGATTGCCGAGCCTTGCGATTGTTAGTGAGAAGGAGTTAACGGTGCTCGCATGTGCAGCTTGTGATTTTCGGCGCTTGGCCGTCACTCCTACAACATCGTGCTGGACGCAAGAGTTTGCGAAAGGTCAACTACCATTACTAGCAATTGATCCAAATGACGAACGTGTGTCACTGATTGCTGGCCGAATGTCGGGCTAGAGCTTGCCGAGATCAGCAATAGCTCATCCACAGATACAAATCCTTCGAAGGACTTGCGGGAATGCAATCCTCTTCACTGACGTCACGCGATCATATCTCTGAAGCCGCCGCTGTCTACCCTCCCGATATCTCACAAATGATCAAGTGGCGCGACAGCTCGTATGCCGCGGATCTCTATATCGCCGCAGTCTCATGGCTTGACCTCTTTACTTACCTGGATGGTCACCCGGTCACCGAGGAGGAACTGCGACTCCATTTCTCTCTTCGGGAGCGGCCAACGCGGACCATGGTTCGACTCCTCGAATCGTGGGGCCTCATCTCCAACCAATCCGGCCGGCTGCACGCAACGGCCAGCGCCGTTCGATATCTGAGTGGCAATTCCGCAGACAACATCGCCTCGTATATTGCAACGATGAAGTATAAGCCTTCTGTTCGGGAACTTTATGAGATCCTACGACAGGATGGCTCGGAGACCTGGCACGTCGAGCGTGGCGTAACCAAGACTTGGGACGCATTGATGCAGACGGATGAGTTTGCCGATCTGAACACGCGAGGCATGGAGGAACGCGGACGGATCTTTGCTCCGCACCTCGCGACGCTGCTTGACTGCACGAACGATACTTCCTTGCTCGATGTTGGCGGTGGATCAGGCGTCTATTCTGCGCATTTATTGATGTGCAATTCCTCACTCTCGGCAACGATCTTCGAGCGTCCACCCGTTGATCAACTTGCAAGGAGCTGTCTCACTAACCGCAATTTGTACCCGGGTCGTGCCCATGTCATAGCTGGAGACATGTTCGTCGACCCCCTGCCCCGGGATGCCAGCCTGCACCTCTATTCGCACGTCCTTCACAATTGGGGACCTGACAAGGTCCAACTGCTCCTGAGCAAGTCTTTCGACAGCATGACTTGCGGCGGTCGCATAGCAATTTACAGCTGCCACCCTGACGACCGCGGAGGCCGCCCGTCTCCAGCTGCCGAAGCAGAATACTCCGTGCTGCTTACGACGGGGTACGAGGGCTGCTGTTACTCCTTCGAGGACATGCGGGCCATGCTCGAGAGCACAGGCTTCCAAGAGATCGACTACCACAAATCCATCTGCAATCGCAGCCTCATCGTCGCGAAAAAGATCGCCTGACGCTTTTGACACTACTGCTTTGGGGAGCGACTTACTCCGCCGCTCCTTTCTTGAATCGCGCGAGCACGACATGTCCATTCCGACCCGCGTTCTGCTGTCGAAGATCCGCGCCGCTGGGTACAGCATTTTTTCTGGGGTACCGTGTTCCAACTTTGGCGATCTATTTGACCAAGTGGCTGACTCTCCTGGATTCCTGACCGTGCCTGCCGCCAATGAAGGCAGCGCAATTGCACTAGCTGCTGGCGCGGTTCTCTCAGGACAGCGAGGCGTCGTTGCGCTTCAAAACTCTGGGCTCGGCAACATCATCAACCCGCTGACATCTCTGTTGATGGTCAACAAAATTCCGCTCTTGCTCCTCTTGTCCGTTCGCGGCCACCCCGACGAATCTGTCGACGAGCCACAACACGCGATCATGGGTGCCAAGACAAAGACTCTTCTGAACGAGCTCTCCATTGAGTGGTGTGACTTCGATGGGACCGAGTCCGGCTTGGATCACGCGCTCGCGCGCGGCAACGATGAATTTCATCGCGCTTCCCCGTTTGCATTGCTCTTCCGGCGAGGCCAGCTATCCGACTGCAGCGCGGCTGAACTACGAGCTGATGCAATCCACTACGGGCTTAGTGTCGGGCAAGCCATACAGTTGATTTGCCAGCAGCTCCAAAATGACACTCTCATTGTCTCTACGACCGGGTTCATCTCGCGTGAGCTGTTCCGTGTCCAAGATCGTCCCCTGAATTTCTACATGCAGGGCTCCCTTGGGCATTGCAGTGCGGTCGCGGCAGGGCTCGCGCTGGCCACGCCTGGCCGCCCCGTCCTGGCATTGGATGGAGACGGTGGCGCGCTCATGCACATGGGGATTCTATCGACTATTGGCTATGCCAGCCCCCAAAATCTCATGCATGTGGTGCTGGACAACGAAGGGTATGTTTCAACTGGCGGTCAGCTCTCGACATCACGAACGACGTCTCTTGAAGTTATCGCCTCCGCCTGCGGGTATCGAACGGCGACCCGCTGTGAGCGAGCCGAGCATATCGCGACTATCATGCGGCAATGCGCTCAGCATAAGGGGCCCCACTTCGTAGTTTGCAAAGTCAACCGCCTCCATCCCCCTCAGCTTCCCCGCGTCACGAGTCGATATTCTCCCCTACAGAACAAAACTACCTTTCAGCGTTGTGCCAGCATTCGCCGTAACGAGCCCGAGACCGCCCGGAAAACGGGACGGGCGTCGTAGCTCTATGGTCGGGCGTATGCTGATTTTCATCGCTCTGTTTCGAGGATGAACCGGGTTGTTATGGGCTAGCAAGCTACTTCGGAACAACGCAAGATCTGTCTCGGATCTTAAATAGGCGCAACCAATCGAGTTATGGCATGCACGATAACGATCAAGACTACCATCCAATGCTCATCGCGGGCGCGCCTGCCCACTCGGACGCGACCATCGAGGTCCGCAATCCATTCACGGGAATGCTTGTTGGCAGCGTCCCGCAGGCTAGACCGGGACATGCACGCCAAGCATTTGAGATAGCTGCGCGGACTGATCTTCGGCTCACGCGCCGCGAACGAACGGATATCCTCCTGGGGACAGCAAGCGCCGTTAGAAGAGATCAAGACCGGTTTGCTCGGCTTATCACGGCAGAAACCGGCCTCTGCCTGAAGGACTCCTTGCATGAAACCGGGCGTGCATGCGATGTTTGGTCATTTGCTGCCCACACCTTGATCCAGAGCGAGGGCGAGATTTATCCATCTGACATTGGCGTGACACCCCATGATCGGCGCATTTTTTCCATGCGCACACCGCTCACCGGTGCGATTTCCGCTATCACGCCGTTTAACCATCCTCTCAATCTCGTCAGTCATAAACTCGCTCCCGCCATTGCGACGAACAACCGCGTGGTCCTGAAGCCCTCTGAGCGGGCGCCGTTGACTGCTCTAGCGCTTGGCAGGATTCTGTACGAGCAAGGCCTTCCGGAGGGTATGCTTTCGATCGTGACTGGAGCCCCCCACGGCTTGGGAGATGCGATGTTCACCGATCCCAATGCAGAGCTGGTGACATTTACCGGCTCCGTTCGCGCTGGGCATCATATTGCGGAACGGGCCGGTTACCGGAAGCTCATCTTGGAGCTCGGTGGGAACGATCCGATCATTGTGCTCGAAGATGCCGATGTCGATCGGGCGGCCCATCTAGCTGTTCAAGGAGCGATCAAGAATTCGGGTCAACGATGTACATCCGTCAAGCGGGCACTCGTCGTTGATTCTATTGCCGACGAATTTGCCGAGCGGGCGTTCCATCACATGCGGAAGCTCTCGACCGGCGATCCGAGCGATCCATCGGTTGACCTCGGCACCGTCATCAATCAAGAGGCGGCCAAACTGATTGCTCGGCGCGTTAGCGATGCCGTCGATGCTGGTGCTACTTTATTGCTCGGAAGCCCACCTGACGGCGCATCTTATCCGCCCACCCTGTTGGACTATGTCTCACCAAGATGCGAACTGGTCATTGAAGAAACATTCGGACCTGTGCTGCCGATCATCCGTTGTCCGAACGATGTTGATCAGATCATATCGATCGCTAACGCAACCAAGTTCGGACTTTCTGCCGGAGTCTGCTCCAACCGGCTCGATCATGTGACGAAGCTCATCGACGGTCTCGCCGTTGGCTGCGTCAACGTATGGGAAGTTCCCGGATATCGCACCGAATTGACCCCGTTCGGGGGAATCAAGCAGTCCGGACTCGGGCACAAGGAGGGCGTGCTGGAAGCAATGCGTAGCTTCACGCAGTTGAAGACCTACTCGCTTCCATGGCCGGTCTAGGCCAAATGCTTTTTGGCTGGCGCCGAAGGCGGAGGAATCGTCCTATTGCATCCTTATCATAACAATCGACAGGGGGGACGGTAGCGCTTGATGATTTCGGAACGGAATTTTCGTCGCTGACCTATTTGCTAGAATTGCCTTATTCCCACATTGAAATCGATCAGTCCTTTATACGCGACATGCTGACACGGCCGGATAGCGCGGCTGTCGTAAAATCAATGATCTCACTGGCGCACGATCTACACATTGGCGTGGTCGCAGAAGGCGTCGAAATCACCAAGCAGCTCGGGTATTTGCGCCAAACCAGCTGTGATGAAATCCAAGCATATCTCATCGGCCGACCGGTATCAGCCGACCGCATCTTCGCCCTACTCGATCAAGATAGGCAATGATCGACGCCTGCTGCTTGAAACACCTTGGGCAAACCAAGTGACCATCATGCCAACGGAATGAATTCCGAGATAAGCACGTGACCAACTTGCGATATCACCCTACGACATCGAAGGCCGGAGCGACATCCATGAAACCAACGACAGCCGGCTGAGATCTCCGGCGAGCGCGGTCGTACTCCTCGCGCGTCGATGCTCACCATCCAAGGGCGTATTCCAACAGGCCCCGTCGTGTAGCAACTACCTCGAACGATGTTCCTTCAGTCCGCGCAAGGCGGCTGCGATAGGACTTCTAATCTGTCTCGGCATGGCGATTACTTCGTTGATTCTCTATAGACATCTGAACCGTTTCAAAGAATGACTCTACGCACCGTAAGCGTCTTTTATCCGATGTCGTGACGATATACGTTTTGAAATCACTGCAGAATTCATCGACAGATTTGTACACGAGCTCCTCTGCTGGAAAAACGCTGTCTTGAAGAAGAATACCTACCCCGATTCCGTGCAGAACCGCTTCCTTTAGAACGGGATAAGTCGCCATCTTAATAACATTCGGCATATTTATACTCTTCTCAAGACACGCCTTTTCCACTTCTCGTAGTGTTAGAGAACCATCCTCGGTTAGAATGATCCTTTCTTGTGCAAGTTCAGCCAGACTGAGTGTCGGTCTGCAGGCGAGCCGATGCTCGCGCCGCACGAGCGCCATAAGCCGAGTTTTGCTTAGCTCCACGTGGAATAGGCTGGCAAGGTCATCAGGTTCGGTGATGATAGCAATGTCGACATCACGCGCTTCAAGTCGCTGCTTAGCAAGCTCCCAGGGCACCAGTGAAAACGTAATCCTCACTGTCGGAAAACGCCGGTTGAATTCGGAAATAATCGGCATCGCCGGACAAGGCGCGTTCGCGATCACCGTTAGATGGCCGGCGGATAGATCACTGTAGGCATTGATCTTCTCCGCGACCAGTTGCTCTAGAACCCGAACGCGATCAGTTAGCGCGAACAGTTCCTGAGCGGGCTTTGTAGGTACGAGCCCGGTGCGATGCCGAATGAAGAGTGTCGTCCCCATATGTTGCTCGAGCTTGGCAAGATGCTGGGTGACGGCCGACTGGGTGACACCGAGGACGGTTGCAGCTTCAGAAACGCTTCTCCGCCTGAAGACCTCTGTAAAAGCAGCAGTCTGATGAGAACTGATTTTCATGCTGTTGAAGCCTGCTCATCCCATTGTGGTGGATTCGCATTCCCAAGCGGGGTCAAGGGCTTTTCGCGCATCGTCCGTTGTCTCTGGCAGAACCAAAAACCGTTGGGCGGATCAACCTCCACGTTGGCATCGCCAGTGCGGGCACAATCGATGAGGACACCCAAAGGTGGAATCAGTGCCACATGAACAGCGGATAAAGGTGCGGATCTTCGGCCTCTTGCTTCCGGATTCATTCTCTACCCACGGATTCGTCTGGGCCGACGGTCAAAACAACGTATTCCCGGCTCCCAGAAGGTTCTCATAACCCTTCCTCAATCGAGCTCTGCTTCTGCATCACGAATCGACGAAACAACTTTCCGAGATGTTGCCTCAGGTCGCCGCACAGTTTTCTTGTGGTACTCGGGAATGAACATCACACGGTATACGAAAAGTCAAACTTCTGCTGCTTCTCCAAGCAGAGCTTGGAGCCTTGTTCGCTAGTCTCAGGTCTAGGCAAGCCAAAGAACCTCAGCTTCGCAGCAACTCCTCTGCGCGAGAGAAACATCTCAAAGAGATAGTGCCAACTGCAAACACTTTGAAACGGAACGTACCGACAATTAAAGCTGCTCGTTGAATTTTCTTACCGGGAACGGTGGCACGGTCCGGGATAATTGACTGCGATCAACAGGCTCGTCGCGCAGGATAAAGGCGGCAGTGGCAATACTGAGCCGATTTGGAAGCCAGCTTATTCAATAGAAGCAGTACTTCTTCTATTAGCAAGGCTAATATCAAGACATTTACGCGTCAACAACACTTGCTACGCCTCTTCTCCGGAAGCAGACGACAAGCCGCTATGCGCTCTCGGCTCGCAAACAGGGAGCGCATCGCTCACGCCCAATGAAATCATCAGTGAAGGAGGTGCTCCTCGCGCCGCAGAAGCGCTGATAGAGGGCCGTCGGCCGAGTTCGCCAAAATTTACAGGAGAGACGAATGAAAGTAAGCACCGATCGAATCCTTACGACGCATGTCGGCAGCTTGCCGCGACCGCCCCTATTGGAGGAGATGCTGCTGGCGAAAGAAAAGGGGGGACTGGGCGCTGATCGCGGTCCCTTGCTGGCGGCCAGCATCAGTTCAGCGGTCGCCGACATCGTAAAAAAGCAGGCGAATCTTGACCTAACGGTTGTCGATGATGGCGAGATGAGCAAATATGCCTATTCGACCTATGCGCGCGAGCGTATGACAGGCTTGACGGGCATTGATCAGCCGCTTGCCTTGTCCGAACTGGCCGAATTCTCGAATTTCGCAAAGCGGGTCAATCTCGATATCAAGACTCCCGCTTGCGTGGGGCCTCTCGAGTACCAGGGAGAGGCGGCGGTGGCGACGGATATCGCCAATCTCAAGGCGGCACTCAACACGGTTTCTGTCGAGGAAGCGTTCATGAACGCCTCGTCTCCGGGGATCATGGCACACTACATGCCCAACAAATATTATCCATCGCAGGAAGCCTACCTCTATGCGCTAGGCGATGCGATAAAGCATGAATACGATGCCGTCGCTGCATCAGGCTTGCTCCTGCAGATTGATTGTCCGGATCTGGCGCTCGGCCGCCATTTTCGGGCCAAACCAATGGATGTGGCGGAGTTCCGCAAGGAAATCGCTCTTCACGTCGAAGTGCTCAATCATTCTCTGCGCGACATTCCCGCCGATCGGATGCGCCTGCATCTATGCTGGGGCAATTATGAGTCGCCGCACCACCACGACATCGATCTCCACGAGATCTTCGACATCATCATCAAGGCGCGGCCAATGGCGCTTCTGCTGGAGGCGGCGAATCCGCGCCACTCGCATGAATGGAGCCTGTTCAAGGAAACGCGACTTCCCGATGATAAGGTTATCGTGCCAGGCGTTATCGATACCTGCACGAACTACATTGAGCATCCCGAAGTCGTCGCTCAGCGCATCGAGCAATACGCCAATCTGGTCGGCCGCGAGCGCGTAATCGCTGGAACGGACTGCGGCTTCGCGAGCTTTGCGACCTTTCACACCGTCGACCCGGACATTGCCTGGCGCAAACTCGAGTCGCTTGTGCAAGGCGCCGAGATTGCATCCCGCCGGCTCTGGAACGCGAACTCAACGCGCTCCAGGCAAGCCATTGCCTCGTGAAGGCGCAAAGCCGCTGGCAAACACCGCAATGAAAATGATCCAAATCACAGACCTTCACCTCGTTCCACCTGGCGATCGTCTCTTCGACAATGACCCGGGCGAACGCCTGAAGGCCTGCCTTGCCGATGTCGCCAGGCACCATGCAGATGCAGAGCTTTGCGTGATCACGGGCGATCTCGCCCACCATGGCGAACGGAGCGCTTATATTCGCCTGCGGGAAGCGCTTGAGGTCCTGCCGATGCCGGTGCGGCTTCTGATGGGTAATCATGACGATCGCGGCAATTTCCGTAGCGTGTTTCCCGAAGCTCCCGTGGATGATCACGGTTTTGTTCAATCGGTGCTCGACACGTCAGCGGGGCGCTTTCTCTTCCTCGATACCAAGCGCTCCGACAGCCATGCGGGCCTCTATTGTGAACAGCGCCAGGCATGGCTGCGCGCACGCCTGGACGAGGCGCAGGGCAAGCCGGTCTATCTGTTCATGCACCATCCGCCGCTGTCGGTTCATTTCCGGCCGGCCGACGACATCATGCTTGATGATGGCGCGGCGTTCGGACGGATTTTGGACGGTCATGCTATCCGCCATCTGTTCTTCGGGCATGTGCATCGCCCGATTACCGGAAGCTGGCAGAACATTCCGTTTTCCACTTTGCGCGGACTCAATCATCAATTGTGGCTCGACTTCAGCCACAAGCGAGGGATTCCCTGCAGCATGGAGCCACCGGCCTATGCAATCGCATTCCTGAACCCGGACGCCGTCGTGATCCACACCCACGACTTTCTCGATGGAAGCGCAAAGTACCTGTACGAGCCCGACCTGCCTGTCGAGCGTCAAGTCGTGCCGATGGCACGGCAAGCCCAACCCTGATTCTGCCTTCGGCGAAAGCCACTCCTCGCCGAAGAGCATCAAGCCTGCCCGTCCGTCGTTTGGCCCCGACGGAGGCGGTCGTTCGCACCATTGGGCTCTCATTTTCAAGCTCCAAGGAGCATTCACATGCCTTTGTCACGCCGCGCGTTTCTTCAGTCTTCCGCAGCGGTCTCGGCTGCCTCCGTGGTCGGCTCATTTGCGGACCTCGCTTGGGCCGCAGCAGACACTGTCGCGATTGCCTCGCTGCATGATCTGTCCGGACCATTCGACATCTATGGCGCTCCGTCGCATTTGTGCATGAAGGTCGCTGTCGAGCAGATCAATGCGGCCGGTGGTCTCCTCGGTAAAAAAGTCGATCTCAAGATCTACGACACACAGTCTGACATCAACAAGAACCCCCAGTACGCGCAAAAGGCAGTATTGAACGATCGCTGTGTTATGCTTCAGGGCGCCATGGTCGGCGCCGCACGAGAGGCGACGCGACCGGTCATGCGCCGTTACAAGGTGCCATTCTTTTATGGTTCGCTCTACGAAGGCGGCCTCTGCGAGAAGAATTCCTTTTGCGTGAACACTGGCGGCAACCAACAGGTCGTTCCGCTGCTCGAATGGTCGTTCAATAATCTCGGCAAGAAGCTCTACTATATCGCGTCGGATTATAACGCGCCGCGCAATTTCGGCATCTGGAATCATGTGGTTGCCAAACGCGAAGGCGGCGAGGTCGTAGCCGACGACTACTATCCCCTGGATGTCACGGATTTCACCTCGGCCATCGCAAGAATCCAGGCGGCAAAGCCCGACATCGTGCATTCCTGTCTCGTGGGAGGGCCGGCCATGGCCTTCTATCGCCAGTGGGCGGCCGCCGGAATGCTGAAGAAGATCCCGATCATCTCAATCGTCTTCGGCGCGGGCAATGAGCACGAAGTTCTTGCCCCGGAGGAAAGCGATGGTGTGATCGTCGCTTACAACTACTTCCAGGAACTCGACACACCGAAAAACAAGGAATTCCTGGCCAGGGTCGACGCCTCCGTCGGCGGGTCCCGTCCGTACATCAACGGCGATGCTTTCGGCGGCTATAGCGGTGTCATGCTCTGGGCGGAAGCCGTCAAGCGCGCCGGCAGCTTCGAGCGGGACGCGGTTACGGCGGCGTTCGAAAGCGGCATCCGGTGGGAGGGGCCGGCCGGTGTCATGACCACGGATGGTCCCACCCATAACACCACGCAAGACGTCCACATCATCACCGTCAAGAACCGCGTGTGGAGCCTCATCCAGAAGAAGGAGCAGATTGCGCCGGACACCTATGGCGGCAAGTGCAACGTGTTCACTAATCCCAAACAGGTCAATTTCCTGATGCCTTAGATGCGCACTTAGGCGCCGGCAGGGAGTTCTTGCTTGCTGGCCTGAATGATCGACGACGACACGTCGCGTCGATCCGACATGCTCTTCTCTTCACATTATCTTGGCTTCTCTTCTCCTCAGAGCTCAAAGGAAACATTGTTATGAACTTGTCCCGTCGCAATTTTCTCGGCTCGTCCGCAGCGCTCTCCGCCGCGGTGATCGCCGGCTCGTCGTCCACCCGCGCCCTGGCCGCGGCGGATACGGTCGCGATCGCCTCATTGCACGACTTGTCGGGAGCTCTTGATATCTATGGCGTGCCGTCGAATCTGTGCATGAAAGTCGCCGTCGAGGAGATCAATGCCGCCGGCGGTCTGCTCGGCAAGAAGGTCGAGCTCAAGGTCTATGACGGCCAGTCCGATATCAACAAATACCCGCAATATGCGCAGAGGGCGGCGCTGAACGACAAGGTCGTCATGGTGCAGGGTGCGCTGAGCGGCGCTGCGCGCGAGGCCACGCGCCCGGTCCTGCGCAAGTACAAGATCCCCTTCATTTACGGCTCCTTCTATGAAGGCGGGCTTTGCGAGAAGAACACGTTCTGCGTCAACACGGGTGGCAACCAGCAGGTTGTGCCGCTACTCGAATGGTCATTCAAGAATCTCGGCAAGAAACTCTACTACATCGCCTCAGACTATAACGCACCCCGCAATTTCGGCATCTGGAACCACGTAATGGCCAAGCGCGTAGGTGGCGAGGTGGTAGCCGATGACTACTATCCTCTCGACGTTACGGACTTCACCTCGGCTATCGCAAAGATTCAGGCGGCCAAGCCGGATATCCTCCATTCCTGCCTCGTTGGCGGTCCAGCCATGGCGTTCTACCGGCAGTGGGCAGCGGCCGGAATGCTGAACAAGATTCCGATCATCTCGATCGTGTTTGCCGCTGGCAACGAGCACGAGGTTCTTGCTCCCGAGGAAACCGACGGCGTGATCGTTGCCTACAACTACTTCCAGGAGCTCGACACACCAAAGAATAAGGAGTTCCTGGCCAAGGTCGAAGCCGTGGCCGGCAAGAACCACCCCTATATCAACGGCGAAGTGTTCGGAGGCTACAGCGGTGTCATGCTTTGGGCTGAAGCCGTCAAACGTGCAGGCAGCTTCGAGCGGGAAGCGGTTCTCGCCGCCCTCGAAAGCGGCATTCGCTGGGAAGGACCTGCTGGGGTCATGACCACGGATGGCCCCACCCACAACACGACGCAAGACGTTCACATCATCAAGGTTAAGAACCGCGTCTGGAGCCTGATCGAGAAGAAGGAGCAGATTGCGCCGGATACTTATGACGGCAAGTGCAATGTCTTCACCAATCCGAACCAGACCGATTTCCTGATGCCGTAGATCTTGGTGGTAGGGCTCGCCGGCGCCGCGCCTCTTGCGGCGCCGCAGCCCGTTGCCGGTCCCCGTTTTTCGCAGGTCGGGATTAGATCATGGACCAATACATCATATTGTGCTTCGCGGTAATCAATTCCATCGCGCTTCTCGCCCTGATCAGCCTGGGGCTTGCCGTCATTTTCGGCATGATGCGCGTCATCAACTTTGCTCACGGCGAGTTCATCATGCTCGGCGGCTACGCCACCGTGATCGCCAATCATGCCGGCATCAATCTTTGGCTCTCCATGCTGGTTGTGGCGCCGATGTTCGTTGCCCTGATCGGCGCGGTCGTGGAGCGCCTCATCGTTCGCCGACTCTACGGTCATCTGGTGACGACGATGCTGGCGACCTGGGGGCTAAGCCTGTTCCTGATTGGCGCTGTGACGGCCATCTTCGGTAACACCACGATGGGCGTGAGCGCTCCGCTCGGCAATATTCCGATCGGGGCCTACTCTATCGGCGCTTACCAGTTGTTCCTGATCGTCATCACAGCCCTGCTGGTCGTGGGCTCACTGTTAGCATTGCACCGGACGAAATACGGGCTGATCGCGCGGGCGGCGATGCAGAATTCGGAGATGGCCGCGACCATCGGGGTCGATTGTGATCGCGTTTATGCGGCCACTTTTATCATCGGGGCAGCAATCAGTGGCTTGGCCGGTGCACTGCTGGCGCCGATATCCGGTGTGCTTCCTCATATGGGGGCGGCCTATGTCGCCCGCGCCTTCGTCACGGTGATCAGCGGTGGTGGCGCCTTGATTACGGGGTTCCTGTCTGCCGCAACGATCCTTGGGCCGGCTGAGGCGCTGCTGTCCTATTTCGCGACCCCAGTCGTCGGCCAGGCCTCGCTGTTGCTTTTGGCCGTGGTCATCCTGCGCCTGTTTCCGACGGGCGTCTCCAGCCTGTGGACCGGAGGGCGATAAAGTCATGGTGCGCCAACTTAAACATGCTCTGTTTCCAGCCGCTCTCGTCCTGTTCGCGGCCCTTGGGCCGTTTGTTCTTGAGCCATTCGACCTCCTCAATCTGTCGGCCTTTTCGGCCATGGCGATCGCAGCACTTGGGCTTGCCTTCGTCTGGGGGACACTCGGGATCCTGAACCTCGGACATTCGGTCTTCTTCGGTCTTGGTGCCTATGCCTATGCCATCGCGGTCTCCAATCTCGGCGATAGTACTCTTGCCGTGCTGATCGGGACCGTATTGCCGGTCGTATTCTCGCTCATCCTTGGCTATTTCCTGTTCTTCAGCCGTCTGGGTGACGTGTATCTCGGCGTCATTACGCTCTGCGTGACGCTGATCTTCTATTCCTTCATGACGTCGACCGCGGACCCCTGGTTTCACGTCGGTCCGGTGCCGCTCGGCGGCTTCAATGGCATCACGGCAGTACCCTCGCTCAATATGCCAGGTGATCCGCAGGCATTTCTATCCACCGACGCAACGTTCTCAATCTGTTTGCTCGCGCTTGCAGGCGCTTACATCCTGCTCTCGTTCCTGCGTTCGAGCGATGCCGGGCGTATCATGACGGCGATTCGCGAAAGTGAGTTGCGGAGCGAGCTCCTTGGCTACGACATTCGCTCCTACAAGCTCGTTGGCTTTGCCGTGAGTGCTGCCATCGCAGGGCTCGGTGGAGCGCTTTACACGGCGGTGATGGGTTTTGTCAGCCCGAATGTCTTCGATCTTCCGCAAGCCTCGCAATTCGTTCTGTGGGTGATTGCCGGGGGACTTGGGACCTTTGTCGGACCCGTGGTGGCAAGCTTCGGCTTCCAGCTTCTCAGCAGCCAGCTCGGAGCCGACCAGATCTTCAATACGGAGCTGATTTTCGGCGCGACGATCATCGTGTTCGTGCTGCTTGCGCCGCAAGGTCTGCTGCCGATGATCTTTAAGCTGTCGAACCTGAGATTCCCGAACCGTTTCGGTATCTTGCGGCGGAAGGAGAAACCGGCATGAGCGGCTCACCGATTCTCGCAACGCGGGGTTTGGTTAAACGGTTCGGCGGGGTTGCCGCTGTTGACGGCGTCGACCTCGTCGTGACCGCCGGCGAAATCCGCTGCCTCATAGGTCCGAACGGTGCTGGCAAGAGCACACTCTTCAAATGCCTCACCCATCAGCATCAGCCGACCAGTGGCCACGTTCTCTTCGAGGGCCACGACCTGCAGGGGCTGCCGACCCATCGTATTGCCCGCTTAGGGATTGCCATCAAGAACCAGATCCCGAGCATCTACGCCAACCTTGACGTTCGCGAAAATATCCGGCTCGCCGCCCTGCGAAGACGCCTCGCAAAGCGTGAGCTGGACAAGGTCGTTGACCTGGTGCTGGACGAGATCGGATTCGACGATCGTCTCGCTCACCAGCCGGCGGTCACACTGTCGCACGCTCATCGCCAATGGTGCGAACTCGGCATGCTGCTCGCGAGCGATCCCCGTCTCGCGCTGCTTGACGAACCGACCGCCGGCATGACCCGCGACGAGATGTTGAAGACCGTCGACATCATCAAGCGCCTCAATGCCCGTGCCACGGTGATCGTGGTCGAGCACGACCTCGAGTTCATCGCCCGCCTCGCACAGAGGGTTACTGTCTTGCACAGGGGGAAAGTGTTGGTGGAGGACACCATGGACAAAATCGAGGCGAACGAGACCGTTCGAGACATCTATCTCGGCCGCAAGAAGGAGGCCATTCATGCTGAAAGCTGAACGCTTGGTCTCCGGCTACGGCAATACACAGGTACTGCGCAGCTTGAGCTTCGATCTCGGCGCTCATGAGATTCTCGGGATCATCGGTATCAATGGTATGGGCAAGACCACCTTGCTTAAGACCGTCATGGGGCTGTTGCCGGTCGAAGGCGGCCGCATCATGCTGGACGGTGTTGCCATCGAAGCTCTGCCTGCCCATCAACGCAGTCGTCTCGGCTTTAGTTACACGCCGCAAGGCGGCGCGGGCTTTCCGGGCCTGACCGTCAAGGAGAATCTGTTGCTCGCGGGCATGATGCCCGGCGCCGGCAAGGCAAAGCCGATTGACGAAATATTGCGTCTCTTTCCTAGGCTCGAAAAGCTTCTCGCGCGCCCCAGCGGTGCTTTGAGTGGAGGCGAACGGCAGTTGCTGGCGCTTGCGCGCGCCATGGTTCGCTCGCCGCGGCTTCTTCTGCTCGATGAACTGACAGAGGGCATTCAGCCCTCAGTGACCGACGAAATCGCCGAATGCCTATCGTCAATTCACCGGTTGGAAAACACGGCCATAATCATTGCCGATCAGGATCTCAGTTTCGTCGCCTCGCTGGTTGCTCGAGCGCTGGTCGTCCAGAAGGGACAGATCGTGGCGGAACGCAATCCGGCCGAACTCCTCGCCAACAGCGTCTTCGAGACGGACTGAAATCTTGCCGGCGCCGAGCCTGCCGTCCGGCGATGCTGCGGCTCACCGGTGTCAATCCATTCGAGACGAGTGCCTACCTCTTAATTTGCAGAGCCACCATGGCCGCCAAACCCCTCTCGGTCCAACCGACCGTCCATCCGGCTGCGCAGCTGCACGATACAGAACTCGGCGCATACTGTGAGGTCGGCGCGCGTACGATCCCGCGAGAAGCGACGATGGGCAATTACTCCTACGTCGAAAACGATTCCCAGATCACCTACACAAGCATAGGAAAATTTTGCTCAATTGCGGCAATGACCCGAATCAACCCCGGCAACCATCCGATGCACCGAGCGAGCCAGTCGCATTTCACCTATCGGGCAAGCGCCTATTTTCCGAACGAGAGTGACGAGGCAGAATTCTTCGATTGGCGGAGACAGCATCAGGTGCAGATCGGTCACGACGTCTGGATCGGTCACGGCGCAATCGTACTTCCAGGCCGCAACATCGGCACTGGTGCCGTGGTTGCGGGCGGTGCAATCGTTACCAAGGATGTGCCGGCCTACACAATCGTCGCAGGCAATCCGGCTCGCACCGTCAGGCGGCGGTTCTCGGACGATATCGCCGGGCGGCTCGCCAGGCTTGCGTGGTGGGACTGGGATCACAAAAGTCTGCACGCTGCGCTGCCGGATTTCCGCAAGCTGGCGATTGAAGATTTTTTGAGTAAATACGAAGCGGGCAAGCTTGCGAGTCTCGAAATGCCGTAGTTTTTTTAAGGCCCGTTCTGACATATTCAGCGCTTTTGGCGCATTGAGATTATTAGAGAACTGCCGTTGTCAGAATGCTTGGCCTAGATGGCCTGCACGTCAGCTTCACACCAATCGTGCTCGTTCAACACTGAGACACTTCTGCCGAAACCCTATCAGACAACGAACCGACTCTATTCGGGTAAACGAGGCGGACCCAGAAACTGAAAGCCAACTTGCGCCCCCGTGAACGGTGAGCCTATTTGACGGTGCTCGCCGTCGCCGGCCGGGGTTTGAAGCTCTTGATGCCGACCGGGCCGGCACGGCCGTAGCGAGCAAACAGCCGCACAATTAAGTTGTACTCGTATCCCCGGATATAATCCCAAACCGCCTGCCGCTCCGCATCTCCGAGGTGAACTATCTTGTCTTCGTTTCCGGGTATCTCGGTGAGCAACACCAACCCGTAGGAAAGCAGCTCGCCAAAGCCGCCGACGCTGATGACATCGTTGCCGATCAGGACCTCAATACGCTCCAGCCACTTCAGAAAGCCGTCGAACGCCGAGCGGACCGCCCGGCCCTCCGGCTGCATCAACGGCTTCGACGTACCTTCGGCGACCTTGTCGCCTTACCAGTAAACCTCTAGCGCGGCCTACCAGCCTGTCTTTTGTGAACGGAGAATGGCTCTTCAGCGCCTCATCAACGAACGGAACTGAGCGTAGTCCAGCAACTCCATCACAAAACGGACGTCCGGATCGGCCAGGAATTGGCGGGTTTGGGTCGTGGCCACGAACCGCCCACTCCCGCCGCCGCCTGGCAAGGCTCGCCTGTTCGCTGTTGCCGCGGTATGCGGACAAGAGCGCGATAGAGGCAGGCATGGAACAAAAGGCAGACGAGATAGGACAAGCATTCCAATGATGGGGCTGGCGCGCCCGATTCTACCCCTTGGAGCCGGGTTAACGGGATTTATACTCATCTTGCAAAGTGAGTATAAATCTGGAAACGACCTATGCCGGCCCCTTCCTTGGTTTCCCAGACGACCTATGCCGAGCTTCTCGAGCGCACTGCCAACGCCGCCTTCCAGGAAGCGTTCGCGGAAGACGGCGCATTTACCTCCAAGACTGTCAAGCAGCGAAAGTACTGGTATTTTCAAACCGGCACGGGCGCCGAGCGGTCCCAACGCTATGTCGGACCCGAGACGCCCGAACTGTTGGAAAAAATCGAGCGCCACAAGGAAATTCGCGAAGACGAGCGCGAGCGTCGAGCGCTTGTCTCCACCCTTGTCCGCTCGCTGGGCCTACCTCGTCCTGTCACCGAGATCGGCGAGATCATTGCAGCTTTCGCTCGCGCTGGCGTCTTTCGTCTTCGCGGCGTACTTGTCGGGACTATTGCCAGACCTACGCCGCGATGCTTGGCCTCCGCTTGCCGTCTGCCGGCACGATTACCATGGACATCGCCCAATTCACCAACGTCTCCGTCTCAGTCGGCGACCGCACCACTCCCGTGCTGGACGTCCTCAAACAGATCAACAAGAGCTTTCGCCCCGTATCCAATGTCGTCGATGGTCGTCGGGCGACAAGCTATTCGGCCACTGGCGGTTTACGGGTTGATTTTCTCACACCTGATGATCACACGGAAACGGGACGTCCAAAAAGCTGCCTGCTCTTCAAACCGGCAACTCCTAAGCGGAAGTAGATCGTCGTTCGCTTCTACCGGCCAATTCCGCGCTTGATGCCGATCGACCACGATATGCTCTCTCCACCGACCTGGCCGGTGACGAGTTGCCCGCGCGCGCCAGCACCGGCCGCCACAGCACAGCACGAACTCATGGAATCGCTCGATCAGCGCGAACGGTCCGCATTCTGCGTCAGCATGCGACGGTGGACGCCCTCGATCCTATCGCCAGCCTTTGCATCTATATGTTCAAGGCGGGTACCCAACCAAATTGACGCGGACGCTACATCCATCGGGACGTCAACACTGTTCGTAGCCTGGAATAATTTTACTGAGTCATTCGGTCGCGCCCGCGGGGGCGGAGAATCAAATATTTGAAGAGATTCACAGTTTGGCACGAGGGGGGCCAGATGGATCTCAATCAGGGTGAAGGCAGCGAGGCACGGTTTGCGGCGTATGTAGCGGGGCTTGGAAGGGTGATCGGTCAGGCAGTGCGGATCAGGCCACTGCGTGATTATTGCACCGGCTTGATGCTGCCGGGTGACCGCAAGAGCGTCGAGCCGATGGCGGCGCGGACGGCTCCGGCGCGGACGGCAGCACAGCACCAATCACTGCTGCATTTTGTCGGCAACGCGGCCTGGTCGGACGAGGAGGTGCTGGCCAAGGTGCGCGAGATGGTGCTGCCAGCGATCGAGAAGAGCGGACCGATCGAGGCGTGGATCATCGATGACACCTCGTTCCCCAAGCAAGGCAGGCATTCGGTCGGCGTGCACCACCAATATTGCGGGCAGCTCGGCAAGCAGGCCAATTCTGATGTTCGTTGTCCAGGGTTATCGGCATGAGGGTGCGACCTCCGTTTGTGCCGGAGTTGTCAATTGGATGATTGTTACGCAGCGCAGGAGGCAGAGCCGCTGAGACGACGGTTTGTAGACTCTGATACGCGGGTTGGATACCGCATTTCCGTTTGTTCGTCCGGGGCTGTCTCGATCTGCCAGCGGGCATCGACAATGTCGGCCACACAATTCGTGCGAGAGTTCCCCAACCGGGGCCCTGCCTCCAGCGATGCGCAACAATGATGTCGCTCCTGAGAGTTCTCCTGTGTTGAGGTGGAAGGAAGCGTAGCTAATTCAGCAAGCGATCAGGTTGCGCCGTGCGGCTCCACCTCTTGGCCGATTGCCCAAAGGAAGGCGGCCATTTCCCGGGCGATGGCCACGGTGACGACTGCCTGGCGTTTGCCGCGTGCCATCAGCTTGCGATAGCGAGCGCAGAGTCTGACTTGGGCTTTCCAGGCGATGTCGCACACCGCTTTCGTCAGGCCGGCCTGCCGCTCCTGCAGTAGGCGGCTCATCCGGGCGGGGAAGCGGTAGGTCCAGGCGCCCTCAATGAGCACGCGGCGCGCCCGGCCATTACCAGCTTTGGTGATGCTGCCCCGCCGGATGCGTTCTCCCGTGGAGTTTTCGCAGGGCACCAGGCCAAGATACGCCATCAGTTGGCGCGGGCTGTCGAAGCGGCGCACGTCGCCGATTTCGGTGACGAAGGTGACCGCGGTCAGGAAGGCGACGCCGCGTAGCGCTTGGTAGGCGGCGATCACTGGAGCCATGGACCATGTACTCACCGCCTCGGCAACCTGGTCGTCCAGACGCTTGAGACGGATCTCGGCGGCCTCGATCGCTTGGCGATACTCGGCCAGCACGAGATACTGCGCCGGATGCTCGAAGCGTTGCTCGCACAGCCATCGTGTATGCGCCTTGGTCCACGCTTGACGGCCGGTGAAGACCCGGCCGTGACGGAGCAGGAAGGACTGCAAGCGTTGACGGGCCCGCCGCAGATCTTCCATCGCGGCTTCCCGGGCACGTACCAGTTCTCGCACCGCCTCGTGCTCCGGATCCGGTACCCAGACCGCGGTCAGCTCTCCTGCACGATGCAGCTTGGCCAGGGTCAGCGCATCACGGCGATTGGTCTTGACCCGTTCTCCAGGCCGCTTCGGGATCAGTGATGGTGCAACCACGATGCAGTCGTGACCAAGCCGTGTGATCTGACGATGGAGACCGTAGCCGGTCGGGCCGGCTTCGTAGCAAAAGGCGAGGCCCCGGTGCCTTTTGGCGAGCTTCGTTATCAATCGCTCCACCGCATCAGGCGTGCTGTCGATCTCGCCGATGAAGCGCACGTCGCCATCGCGCCCCGCCTCGGCTACGGCTACCGAGATCTTCAGCTTCGACGTATCCAGTCCCACGTAGATTTTGCTATCCTGCCGCACAGCTCGTCCTCCTATGTGAGAGGCTCGGCGCCGGCGCAACCCTCGCTCATCGCATATTGCGGACGAGCCACCTCTCGGACAACGAACATACGGTCTGCCAGGTCGCGGTGTCGCTGTCGGTTGCCAATCATGCCGCCAGCCTTCCGGTGACCTATCGGCTGTACCTGCCGGACGCTTGGACGAAGGATCGCGTGCGGCGGAAGAAGGCAGGCGTGCCGAAAGAGATCAAGTTCAAGACCAAGCTGCAGATCGCGCTGGAGCAAATCCGCTGGGCCTGCGAGAGCGGTCTACCACGCGGCGTCGCGTTGATGGATGCGGCCTACGGCAGGGACGCGCGTCTGCGTGCGGGCATGACGGAATTGGGCGTGCCTTACGTGGTCGGAATCGTGCCGACCATCTTGGTGTGGGGCCCTGGCAGCAGCCCACGGCGGATGGACAAGCCGATGAACAACACCGGCCGCCGCGACGAGCCCGAACTGGTCTCGGCCAAAAAAGTGGCGCTCGGTCTGCCGAAGCAGGCCTGGCGTACGGTGACGTGGCGGGAAGGCTCGGCCGACTAGCTATCCTCGCGATTCGCACGTGTGCGTGTCCGGGTCGGGTACAACAAACTGATCCCCGAGAAGCTGTCGCCGGAGTGGCTGCTGATCGAATGGCCGGAGGGTGAACCAGAGCCCACCAAATACTGGCTCGCCACGATGCCGGAGACCATCAGCTTCGAGCGGCTCGTCGACCTCGCCAAGCTACGCTGGCGCATCGAGCGTGACTATCAGGAACTCAAGCAAGAGGTCGGGCTCGGTCACTACGAGGGACGCGGCTGGCGCGGCTTCCATCATCACGCAACTCTGTGCATCGCAGCTTACGGCTTCCTGATCGCCGAGCAGGCGACGATTCCCCCCTCAGGACCTCGTTCCGCCACGCCGGTCCCGGTACCTCGCTTACCCGACGATTATCGACCCAGAGGCTCCGCACGTGCGGCCTGAACGCCACATCCCGAACTCGATCTCCACCATGCGCGCCCGATTGATCCGCGCGCTTGTCAAAACCTTACCGCGATGTCCGTGCTGTGGCGTCGGCGCAGCATCGAACCGACGTCGACGCCCATGACGCAGTAAAAATAACGCCAACTACGTGGCACAGATTGAGGACGAGTGACTTGGCCCGGGCGATGACGGTGACGTCGCGCGCGTGACACTGAGCACAGGTGTGTGTGCGGCTTCGATCACGGCGTTCATGGGGAGCATGTTTCGCTGCTTCCCTTACTGATTAGGGCAATTCGGGGCTTGGGCAGTGACCGCGAGGTCAGGAATCCGCGTCTTTCGCCAATGGGCGATGCGATCTTGACCGGAACATCTTTCCTGCCCGCCGAATCTTGATCGGCAGAGAATGTGCAGACGGCAGTGCTCTTGCTTCATCGCCAGCCTTTGAGCAACTCCGGGAGCAAGGGCACTCCCGACGTTAGGCCCGGCCCGCAGGCCCATCACCAAGCCGACTACGGCACACGTGTCACTGAACTGTCGCGTTCATTGTGATTACTGACTCTCCAGAACCCGAGGGCCCCTTTTCCCGTAAAGCTGACTGCAAACGCATCGCTGCCCTTGTAACCTGCCTTGGCCGTGTAAGTGTATGTCGATACATCAGCTTTAGCGTCCCATGTGCGGGCTTTTGCGAGATGGTGGAAGCGGCAATCACTGCGTCCACCTTGAGCGGCAATAGCCATGTGCCACTTGCCGAACGCCGAGACACTGAAGTAGCCGCTTGAATTCACACCCTAACTCGACTGGACGCCGGTGACCGGACACTCTGAAGCGGCCTCTGCAGAGATCGGTATCAAGCCAAGAACGGCCACACGGCGAATTGATCGTACACGGAATTGCGTTTCAGCCTCCATCATTTGAAGACGAACTCGGTAGCATCGCCGACCAAATCTTCTGTTGATGCACCTCAACGATGCTTCGCGCGCATTCACAGGACCGAAACTCCGGTTAAGTCGAGATACGGCGAGTTATTGCAGAGCGGCGACGCATTTCACCCTTAAGCAGATTCAGGACGCCGGAAATCGTTGGTGTAGCCTTTTTTGCCAGATCTCACGACCGTCCGTGGAGCTTGGAGTCGATGCCAGGCGGCAAGCTACTAACCACCAATGAATTATCGTCAGATTGCGTCTGGCTCGGTTCAAAACGCGAGGTTGACGGCCTTGCCATTCTTGTGGAGACTAATGTCGTCATTAGAGTCGCTGAACGCTGCTGGACGTGCCGGCGACCACTGCACTCTGTCTCGCAACAGTTTTTGTTCGAGTTGGGATTTGATCTAGGAGTATGCCGATGTTTGTTCGCATCACGACAGATCAAACGTCTCGTCCAAACTCACTCAAACACTTCCGCTTGGCGAGCAGCTCAAACCCGATCGTCAATCTAGGCGAATACACGTACAAAAAAGGGAAAGAAATCTACGGTGAAAAGGAACCCGCCAAGTACGTCTATCTCGTAACACGAGGTGCGGTGCGGAGTTACAAACTGCTCTCCGATGGTCGCCGTCAGATCGGTGCATTTCATTTGGTTGGCGATATTTTCGGGCTCGAAAACGGTGGAACGCACCGCTTTACAACTGAAGCCGTTGTTGAGACCACTCTTCGCCTGATGAAACGACAAAGCCTCGAGCTGGTGGCCGAGAAAGATACCCTCGTGTCGCGCGACCTACTTGGTCTGACGACTAGCAACCTACAGCACGCAGAAGACCACATGTTGCTACCGGGACGCAAAACGTCACTTGAGAAGGTTGCTGCGTTTTTGTTGGAAATGGACGAGCGTCTGACCGCCGCCGGCAAAATCTCGCTGCCGATGTCCCGCCGCGATATCGCTGATTACCTTGGCTTGACGCTCGAAACGGTATCGCGCGCGGTGTCTCAGCTGCACAAAGCAGGCATTCTTGAGTTCATCGGCAGTACTCAACGCGAAATCGCGATCCTGGACCGAGGATTGCTTGCACGCATCGACTTGCACAACTAGCTACAATTGGAATTGGAGATTGGCATTGTGGCAGGAGAATTTTGCGCTTGCGTGTCCAGCGCGGACTTCAGTTGCGACAGTTGATCGCCGAGCCTGAGCTCGCCGAGCGCCTCCCAGCGACAGTTGAACAAATTCGACAGGCGGTGCGCGTTCAAGAAGCAATATCGCCTTACACCGGCCTATCGGTGGCCGATCTAAAACGAGTGGATTTCAAATTTGGAAGACCGCTGGTGAACTGGACGATGAATGAGGCAGGCCGCCTCGTCAGCTAAGGTGAGAAGAAGCAATGAGCGAAGCTTACGACGGGTGGCGCGCGGCGGGCGCATGAGGCGGCGGACGCCCAAAGCAGGTGCGCGGCGAGCAAGGATCAATACGTCTCCTGGGAAAATACAAAGGTCTGGTTATCTTCGCCCTATCAAAAAGAGTTCGTCTTGGACTCGCGCATTCGAAGATTGTCTGAGAGGATTTAGCCACTGGACAACGATGTCGGTTAATAGCTCTCGCGCTGCTTTCCGGGGGAATACACTTGCTGATCACCGTCAGTTTTTGCTGATTTACAAGGCCTTCCGGTGTCCTGAACTTCGCTCAAGGCGCGACACTGCTGTTTGCTGCGCTGGCCTTCGACAGTCGAGTGGCGCGTGGAACATCGTTTGCCGTCGCGCTGGTGACCACGCTGGTCGCGATGCTGCCGCTTGATCGGATGCCATGTCGCTTGAGCTCGGAGGAGGATCACTATGGTAACGACGCGCGAAGTGTCTGTCGATGACGCCCCAACAGTGACCCACATGGTTGCTGCGCTAGCCGCCGAACTTGGGGGCGGCCAGGTACAAGCCGGACCAGATACCCAGCTTGTCGCCGAACTCCTTGCTATTGAAGAGCGTATCTATGGGTTCCTAGCTTTTGCCGAGGATCGCCCGGTCGGCGTCATCATGTTGTCGGAAAGCGCGGCTCTTTTCGCGCGCGGAAGGTACGCTACGATCACCGAACTCTACGTCGTGCCGGACCAGCGATCGTCAGGGGTTGCAATGCGTCTCATTGAGGCTGCCGTAGGCCTGGGGAGGGTAAAGGCCTGGGGTCAACTTGAATTGGCGGCGCCCAGGCAGCCGATGTGGAGCCGCAACTCCAGCTTGGCATTGTACTTCAAAGCTGGCTTTGCAGAGATCGGCCCACGCCTGAGGTTGCCGCTGCAATGCCTCGCTAGCCCACGTCCGCAAGGTATTGCTAAGGGGCGATCGCGACTAGACTCTCGGCGGCAGCGCGGACTGTCCCGCTCCAGCCCGGATTCAACGGCTGTAAGGCTTGCATTGGAAGCCGCGGGGCAGTCTCTCGGAGGAGCGGACCCTCGTCCATGGCGCGGGCGATGAGCGGCCGGGGCCGAACGTCTTGCTGAAGCGCGCGGCCCGCCACGCGAGGAACTTAAACGGCATTTGAAGCCGGGGTACGCCTATCGACGGGCGGATTTGGCCCGCAGGTCGAGATCGATCGACCGGCACCTTGAGGGAATTGGTTGAGAGCTGCACACTCAGGAAGTTTTTGGACGGGCTTTGTGCGTATCCAAGGGAGACCGCGTTCGGTTTGGCACCCGCGTCGGACGAGGATGTCCTGGAAGCCGTCCTGAAGGCGCGTGAATGGCGGCCGATCGAGGGTCCCAGAATTGAAATCATCCGCTTTGGACCCAAAGTGTTCGACATGGGCCTCGAACACCACACGATCGAGAATGTCCCTGTCCGCATCTATTCACCGGCAAGACTATCGTCGATCTCGTCAGAAGCGCCCGATTCCAGCATGCGGCCTACGAGAGCACCGGTGGGTTCGTGCAGGCGACACAGGCCATGAAACGAAGCCCTGCGACTGCGCAAATCCACGCCGGCAGAGATCGCGCGGTTCGCCGTGGATCCAATTTGCGCTTTCTTGATTCTGAGAGTTGGCCATCGTTGCCGGGCCAACCTTAAGCCGCGAGGCGCGAACGCTAAGTTGACTTCAAATGAAGGCGAAGGCGAGCAGGCTCGAGCAGAGCAGCGCGAGGCCCGTCGCAGTCAGCGCCAGTAGGCTAGCGGAAACAAGGTCATGGCTCTCCATCATACAGCCCTCGATGGCAGCAAGGGGAAAAGTGTCCGGTGACGGCCTGAAACCACAATAATTATTCGAATTCGACGCAATAATCCTGCTGTTTCCGGGCTCAAGCACAGTTTTCCAGCGCGATCTGCGTATGGCTAGGCGACTTGCGGCGTGAGCAAAGAAATCGCTAACTTAGGAGCTGTTCAACGAGCCACCGAGTCCTTTTGTGCGCCACAATATTATTTAGTCCCCTTCAGCTCATGATGGATGAGCTTCACAATTGCGATACAAGTTCCGGAATAACTTCGTCGAATGCGTAAGCTTCTGCTTCTCATTGTGGTATTTGCAATCATGTTAGTGGTAAAGGGCCGCCGCCAAGATGCTTTCGTGCCGCACCCGACCGAGTCCATGCCGCGTGCCATAGTCCTATCCTGCATGCCTCATCCTCAGCAGATCCGCGGCAGTTGTTCGCCCGATAGCCAGTCGACGATGCTGCCGCCGCCAAAACGGGTGATCATCTGTACGAAATGACGGACGTCGGCGATCGCCTCGCCGATGTCGGCGGCATCGCAGCCGAGCGGATGCGCCTGCATAGCAGCGAGTACGGCATTGGCGACATCGGGCGACACGATCGCAACCAGCTTGCCTTCATTGGCGACATGAAGCGGATCGAGTCCCAGGAGCGCGCAGGCCGCCGCCACGCCCGGTTTCACCGGGATTTCCTCTTCCTGCAAGCGGAAGCCGAGGTCGGATTGCTGGGCGATCTCGTTCAGGGTCGCGGCAAGCCCGCCGCGGGTGGGGTCACGCATCAGGCGAATGCCGTGGGCTCCGGCCTGAACCATCTTCTGGACGAGATCGTGCAGCGCCGCCGAATCGGACGCGATCTCGGTTTCGAAGGCGATGTTCTGCCGCATGGACATGATGGCGATGCCATGATCACCGAGCGTGCCCGAGATCAAAACGCGGTCTCCGACGCACGCGTTCTCTGCGGAGAGATTGAGCCCGTCGGGTACCATACCGACGCCGGCTGTCGAGATGAAGAGACCGTCGGCCTTGCCGCGCTCGACCACCTTGGTGTCG
Source organism: Bradyrhizobium sp. CCGUVB14 (assembly GCF_024199935.1). Lineage (NCBI taxonomy): Bacteria > Pseudomonadati > Pseudomonadota > Alphaproteobacteria > Hyphomicrobiales > Nitrobacteraceae > Bradyrhizobium > Bradyrhizobium sp. CCGUVB14. The sequence continues at coordinate 2,241,229 of NZ_JANADS010000001.1, read as the reverse complement.
CCCGTGATGATGTGGACGCCGGCCAATCGCGCCGCTTCGCCCATGGAATCGGCGATTCTCTTGAGGTCGCAGAAGGGAAACCCCTCCTCGATGATGAAGCTCGCTGACAGGTAAAGCGGCCTCGCCCCGGCCATTGCGATGTCGTTGACCGTGCCGTGCACGGCCAACGAACCGATATTCCCGCCCGGGAAGAACAATGGCGAGACGACGTAGCTATCGCTCGTCATCACCATACGACCGGCGCCGACGTCGAAGGCCGACTGATCATTGCCGCGCGCCAGCCATTCATTGCCGAAGGCCTCGTGGAACAGCCCCGAAATCAGCTGCGCCGTCGCACGGCCGCCGGAGCCGTGAGACAGGTCGATGCAGCCATTCCGGATGTCGAGCTTGCGTTGATGGCCTCTCATGACGCACCCCTTTGCTGTTGATCCCGGAAGCGGCGATAGGTCCAATGCGCGGCGCAGGCGCCTTCTGAGGAGACCATGCAGGACCCCACCGGCATTTCTGGCGTGCAGACGGTCCCGAAAAGCCTGCAATCCACCGGCTTCTTTACCCCGCGCAAGATGGCGCCGCACTCACAGGCCCGATTGTCTGCAACGCTTAGCTCGCGCATCTCGAAGCGCAGCTCTGCGTCGTGTATGCCGTGAGCGCGCTTCAGCTTCAGCCCGCTGTAGGGGATTTCACCGAGACCACGCCATTCGAATCGATCTCGCAGCTCGAAAACGTCAGAAATCTCGTCTTTGGCACGCGGATTGCCGTCGCGGGTCACCGCGCGGCGATACTGGTTTTCCACTTCATGGCGATGCTCGTTGACTTGCCGGACCAGCATCAGGATAGCCTGCATCATGTCGAGTGGCTCGAAACCGGCGATCACGACCGGCTTGCCGAACTCCTCCGCGACAAACTCATAAGGCGCCGTGCCGATGATGGTCGAGACATGGCCCGGCCCGACGAGACCGTCGATCTCGACATGGCCGATATTGCCGATGTCGGCGCTCTCCAGAATGTTCTGCATCGCCGGCGGCGTCAGCACGTGGTTGCAGAATACGCTGAAATTCGAAAGCTGCTTTTTTTCGGCCAGACGTACCATGACGGCCGTCGGCGCCGCCGTGGTCTCAAAGCCGATGGCGAAGAACACGACCTCGCGGGCGGGGCTCTCCTCTGCGATCCGGATCGTATCGATGGTGGAATAGACCATGCGGATATCGGCACCGCCGGCCTTTGCTTTGAGCAGCGAAGCACCTTGCGAAGCCGGCACACGCATCAGGTCGCCATAGACGCACAGGATGACATCGGGCCGCTCGGCGAGCCGGATCGCCATATCGATTCGCCCGGCCGGCAGCACGCAGACCGGGCAGCCGGGGCCGTGGATCATCCGCACATTGCTCGGCAGGATGTCCTCAAGGCCATAGCGCGAGATCACGTGCGTATGGCCGCCGCAGAATTCCATGAAGCGATAGGATCTTTCCGGATCGGCCGCGGCGCGGATCGTCTTTGCCAGCCCCAGCGCAGTGACCTTGTCGCGAAATTCGTCGGCATATTTCATTGCGAGGCTCGCTGCCCTTCGATGTTGAGCTCGCGTAAGAGCTCGAGCGTGCGCCTCGCCTCCTGCGGATCGATCTTGGCCAGAGCGTAGCCGACGTGGATGATCACGTAGTCGCCGATGGCGATATCCTCGATCAGCGCTACGGATATCTCCTTGCTGACGCCATCGATGGAAACCACGGCCATATCCTCAGTGAGAAGCGTCATGACCTTAGCGGGTATGGCGAGACACATCAGGCGATTCCTTATGAGCCTTGGTGTTCGAGGAGTAGCAGGGCCGCGATCCAGGCCTGCCCGAGGCTCAGGCCACCGTCGTTGGGTGGCACCTGGCCCGGAAGCAGCGGCCTGAGACCGACGGCGAGGCAGCCGCGCTCGATCTCTTCAGCGAGGATGGCATTGAGGAAGCAGCCGCCACTTAAAGTCACGGTCTTGAGACCTGTCTGCTGCGCCGCACGCGTGATCCAGTCAACGCAAGCGGCGGCAAAGGTGCCATGGAAGAGTTCGGCTCCTTCGGTCGGATCGAGCGCATCGGCGCTCAGGCAATCGAGCAGCGGATGCATTGACAGCACGCCGTCTTCGATGACCCACCCATCGTCTGCGACACGGGAGCCGCGCACGCACGCCTCCAGCTTCAGCGCGGCCTCGCCCTCATAGCTCTGGACGGAGGAGAGACCCAGCAGTCCCGCCGCCGCATCGAACAGCCGGCCGGCGCTGGTCGTCACGGGCACGTCGGATTGGTCGAGCAACGCGCAGAGGCGTCCGGCCTGCGGCCGGCTCGCGAACCGGCGCGGGATCGCCTCGCCACGCCCCAGGGAATGCAGCACGCTCGCCGCCATTCGCCATGGCTCGCGCGCAGCGCGCTCTCCGCCCGGCATCTTGAGCGGCGCCAAATGTCCGATCCGCTGGAAGCGCGCTCCTTCACAGAGCAAAATTTCGCCGCCCCAATTACCACCATCGCTGCCATAGCCGTAGCCATCGAGCACGAGCGCGAGCGCAGATCCCTCGATACCGTGCTCCGCCATGACCGAGGCAGCATGAGCATGGTGATGCTGGACAGCGACCAGCCGCTGGCTGCTCGCCTCGGCGAAGCGGGTCGATGCCATATTGGGATGCAGGTCATGCGCAATGACGACCGGTTCGACATCCAGTATCGCGATCAGGTGTCGCACAGTTTCCTCGAAGAAGCGGATGCCTTCTACGGTATCGAGATCGCCGATGTGCTGGGATACGAAGGCCTCGTTGCCACGCGTGACCGTGATCGTCGATTTCAAGGCGCCGCCGACGGCGAGCACTGGAGGCAGCGGCCGCGCAAGCCGGACCGGCTCGGGAACATAGCCCCTCGCCCGACGAATGAACCGCATCCGTCCCGCCACGACCGACGCAACCGAATCGTCGACGCGTGTCACGATGGCGCGATCATGGGTGACGATAAGATCCGCAATCGCCCCAAGGCGCTGCTCCGCCTCCCGATTGTCGATCAAAAGCGGCTCGCCGCCGGGATTGGCGCTGGTCGCGACGATCACCCAGTTTCTGTCCGTCCGCGGATGGCTCGAATTCAGTTCATGGAACACCAGGTGATGTAGCGGAGCGACCGGCAACATGACGCCGATGCGCGACAGCTCCGGTGCGATCGCGGATGCAAGCCGTTGGCGTGACATCAACAACACGATCGGCCGAGGCGAGGATTCCAGCAGGGCAAGTTCAGCCATGTTGGCCTCGGCGATCTCCGAAACCGCGTCAACCGACCCCACCATCACGGCAAAAGGCTTCTGGTCCCGCTGTTTTCGCCGACGCAGGCACTGCACGACACTATCGTCGCGCGCGTCGCAGATGAGCTGATAGCCGCCGAGCCCCTTGATCGCGACGATCTTGCCCGCGGCGATCGTAGCCGCGATCTCGCCCGCACTATGGCTGAGCCTCGGGCCACACTGCGGACAGGCGATCGTCTCGGCATGGAATCGCCGGCTTGTGGGATCGGCATAGTCGTTCGCGCACGCCGCGCACATGGCGAAGCGCTTCATCGCCGTGGCGGAGCGATCATAGGGCAGCTGCTCGGCGATGGTAAAGCGCGGGCCGCAATGGGTGCAGTTGACGAAGGGATAAAGATGGAAGCGGCTGCTCGGATCGAACAGCTCGCTCAGACACTGCGGACAGGTCGCGGCGTCCGCGACGATCCGCGTCGAAACCTTGCCCTGTCCGCTGGCGCGAATGCAGAATTCGTCGCTCAAGACGGCAGCGATGCCCTGGATGGAAATCCCGTCAATCCGCGCGAGCGGCGGCTTTTCAAGCGGCAGTGCAGCGACGAAATCGGACATGCGCTCGCCCTCGACTTCGATCACAACGCCGTGCGGATCGTTAGCGACGAAGCCGCCGAGGCGATAGCGCGCAGCGAGGCCATAGACATAGGGTCGAAACCCGACGCCCTGCACGGCGCCGCGCACATGCAGGCGTAGCCGCTTTCCATTCTGAGCCGTGGTCTCACCGCGCACGATCATCCCGCGGTGACCATATCGACCGGCTTCATCTTCTCCGATTGCTTGCGGATCCAGGCATAGAATGCCGCCAATCCTTCACCAGTGCGCGCCGACACCGTCAGCACCTCGATCCGGGGGTTAACTCGCCGCGCGAATTCGATAGTCCTGGCGAGATCGAAACCGAGCACGGGGAGAAGATCGATCTTGTTGATCAGCATCAGGGACGAGGCAGCGAACATGTCGGGATATTTGAGCGGCTTGTCTTCGCCCTCGGCGGTCGAGAACACCACGATCTTGCAGGCTTCGCCGAGATCGAATCCCGCAGGACAGACGAGATTGCCGACATTCTCGATAAAAAGAACGCCGCTGTTCAGGCCAGGCAGCCGGTCATAGGCCGCGCCCACCATCGCGGCATCGAGATGGCAGCCCTTGCCGGTGTTGATCTGGATGGCCGGCACGCCGGTCGCGCGGATCCGCTCGGCGTCGTTGCACGTCTGCTGGTCGCCCTCGATCACGCCGATCGGAAAGCTGTGTTTCAGTTCAAGGACGGCGCGAACTAACAGCGAGGTCTTGCCTGCGCCGGGGCTCGAGACCAAGTTGAACGCGAGCACACCATCAGCACGGAAGCGTGCGCGGTTGTCGCCGGCGAGCTTTTCGTTCTTGCCGAGGATGTCGCGTTCGACCTGGATGGTACGATCGCGGCTCATGCCGGAGATCCGGCGGCCAGCCGGATTCGCACCGCAATCGAGCAGCCCGACGTCGCCATGCTCCTCAATATGGGCGCCACCATGATGATGGTGATGGCGATCGTGGCCAGGTCCATGAGGGTGATGATGCCGTCCACCGTGATCATGATGATAATCACGTGCATGCTCGACGACCCACTTTCTGTCACCGCAGCCGCAAACCGTACACATTAGTCGACCTCCAGTTCCTTGACGCGCATTTCTTCCCCGCCGGTCACCTGCAATCGATGACTGCCGCAGAGGGGACACGGTCCATAACGGTGCCTGATCTCGATGCTCGTCGAGCAGGCCACGCACCAAGCTATTGCGGGCGTCTTGACAATTTCGAGCCTCGCGCCTCGCGCAATGGTCCGCGCGGCGACCGCCTCGAAGCAGAACGTCATCGCCTCCGGCGCAGCATGACTGAGCGCTCCGATCTCAAGGAATACCACCTTCACCCTGGAGAACGAGTGCTTGCGCGCTTCCTCCTCGACGATCCCGATGATCCCTTCGCATAGCGCCATTTCATGCATGACCGACCTCGCGGAAGCTGAGCGTGAAGCCGACGCATGGATCGAACGAGCTGACGAGGTTTTGGACCGCGTCCTGGCCCTGCCGCCCGTCCGCCGGCAGGGAGCCTCGCAGCCTGCGGACCAGCGGTCCGCGCGCATGGAAGTTCCATTCTGTCGGGGCTAGGAATTCGAAACGGACGATGCAATCGTCGTTGTCGAGCACAATGGCATGGTAAAGCCGGCCGCGCGCGCATTCGACAGCGGCCGCACCTTTGCCGGCACCGAGGCGATAGCCCTCGATGATGCCATTTTCCAGCACTTGAGTCCTGCCTTCAAGCCAGGCGCAAAGCCGGGCAATCTCAGTGATCCGCGCGTTCAGGCGCTCGGCAGGGCCGGCGTCCCGCGGAACGGTCGACTCACGCCCGATCCGGCGCGCCCAGACGCCGGTCTCCGGAATGCGGCCGTTAAGGTCGGGCGCACCGGAAAAGGCTGGGCCGTCTGCCACCATCCGCATGACGACGTCAAGATCGTCGGCCGCTGACAAGAATGACTGCTCGACCACCGAAAGCGACAGCGCGTTGCCGTTGAGGCTCGCAAGATGCGTGGCCAGTGCGCTACCCGGCGCCGGTGCCAGCTCTTCGCCCGTGATGCCTAGCGCGTTAAGCGACGTCCAGATCTGCGACACGGCCCGGCCCCGTGACGAACCCTCGCCGCTGCTGAGCACGGTCGTGGCGAGCATCGCGGCACGAGCCACGGCGGCACTCCGGCGGTCCAGCGTGCGCCAACCTACGAACAGCCCCCGCACCAGCTCGGTCAGACGCTCGGCAATCACGGCCGTGACGCGGCGCTGCAATGTCTCGGCAGAGGATGCTTTGCCGTGCGCAGCCTCGACCGCCGACAGGAATGCCGCCTGATGGGCTGCCGAGCACACCGAGAATAGGCGCGGCAGGACAGACAGCAACGACGCGACCGGCTTTCCCGCAAACAGGCGCGTCAAGGACGGTCGGCCGCGCGGTACGATTGCAACGTCCTCGATGGTGCGGCCGGCGCGCCAGACCGTGATGTCGATCTCGTTGAGGAAGGCCGGGCTCATGGATGCCGCTCCGTCACAATGAAGAGGCGGGAACCGACCGCCGCATCGCGCGATCGCCGATCTTGCGATAAGCGCCGGCCGACCGTTCGCCCCACACAACGGTATTGGCCGCGCTGAGCTGGATATGCGCCTTGCCCATCCCCATTCCATCGCCGGGAAGTTGGATCTCGAGGCGTCGCAATTCGGACAGTGCCAGTCCTCCGGCGACGAACCGATCCGTGTGTTAGGCGCGACCTGCGCCTCGCCATCTGCGACATCATAGACCGGATGCCGCATTCCAGCCGCGTGCCGTCGGTAAGATGCTGGCGCACGTCAAAATACTCGAAACCCTTCATTTGAAATAGGCCACGATGATTTCGCGCATCCGCTCGGCGGAATCCTCGAAATCCTCGTCGGCCGCGAGTGCGACCTTCGGCACGCCGCCGATCTCGAGCGTGTCGAGGATGATGGTGTCCATCGCATTGAAGAACTGCACCGACCAGACATTGCGGATTCCGGTCGCTAACATGCGACATGTGCCGTAGCCGCGCGAGACGAGTTGGACCGGCCCATTCCGGATCGTCTCATGGAGGAAGCTCATGTCGACTGGACTCATCGGCAGCCGCGTGAAATTGACGATCTGCGAGAGCATGCCCGGGCGCCAAGCCAGCGCACGCTCTCGGATTTCGGCAAGCACCGGCAGCACGTTCATGGATCCGTCCGGCACCTGCCCGATCTCGAAATCTGCTGTCGTGAAATCGGAGGCCGCGCGCTTCACGATTTCCGGGATGGCGCCGACCTCGAGATATTCCGATGCCTCATCCGTCTCGAGCCGCACGCGCCAGATTCCGGCCAACACCGATTCCTGGATTTGCGCGAGCGATCCATCCGGCAGCGCGATGAGGCCGGCCACTTCGCCTTCGCCGAGCACATCGGCAATCAGCTTGCGTTCAAGGTCGTCGAGATTGCCGAGCCTGAACAGTCGCGTCGAGGCGGCGACCTCTCGGCTGGCGATAGTGATAGCGAGCTTCGACAATAGCTCGACCGCCCTCGGGCAGTTCCTGGCCAGCTCCGCACTATCGAGCGACGCAAGCTTCGCCAAAGCGCCCGCTGCCGTCAGGATGCCGCCAGCTGCGTCCAAGCCCTGCTCGCGGTAGACTCGCTGCTCCGCGTCTTCAGCCTCTGACCAGTGGCCCGCCTTCATAGTCCGACACCCAGCGATTTATGGTACGAGACGACTGCGGCGGCCCCTCGGTGCAGTCGGCCGATCGGCTTGGAGATATGGTCGACATGGATCGACCAAGCCTTAATTGTTCTTGCGATCAGCCCAAGTGTTTGCGCCTTGGCGAGCCACATCACCATCGGCTGTACTCGCATTAAAGAGCCCTGAGCGAGGTCATCCTCGGCCTTGCGTGCGATCACCGCGCCACGCAGCCGCCCAATACACTCATTGATCAGCTCGGGCGGAACGACGGCAGCCTCGGTCGCCTCCGCAAGTCTTTCGGGATCGCCCGCCGACAACAACACGGTCACCACTCCTGCCTCATCGGACGCGGCTGGAGAGCGATCGAGGCAAGTAAAATCGACCTCGGACCGGCCATGTGGCAGCACATCAGGCGTTCCCGCTGCATAGTTCTTCCGATTCTGACCGTTTCAGATATTTTCTCATGCGGAAAAGTCCGCTGCTGAGACCGGATCACAGTCATCTCTTTGAACCTGAGGCTCGTCTTCCGGCTTCGCAGCAGTTTCCCTGAGCCCGGCACTTGTCGTATCGTTCGTATTGGAGTGCCGAAGATGGCCATTGGCCAGATCGAGCCGGAGATGCTCGGGCAGTATCGGCTCGCGGTCGATCAGGTCGCAGAAGAAGCGATCGCAAGCCTCGCCGTTGAGCGCCGCGCCGATGCCTTCAATCGCATCGGCAATCAGCCGCGCTTCTTGATCCTCTAGACGCCGAACCGCTGTTTCGAGATGGACCAGCACCTTGGCATGGACAGGCGGACTGGAGAGCAAAAGCACCGAGACGCGCCGCCGTACGCCTCGAAACTCGCAAAGCGCCGAGATGCCGTCGGTTTCGATAATCGTCATGGGCAAACCAAGACACATCTGCGATGTCTCCGACAGCTCGCTGACCGTTCAGGTCCACGCTCTCATCTCGTAATGCAGGTGATCGATGCCGTTGGCGAGCAACCACTCGGATTCCTGCAATGGTGCAATGCGGGCCGTTACCTTCACGCCCCATTCAGCTAGGATTGAGCTGGCAAGTTCAACCGCAGGATCGATCTGATTGCGCACCGCCTGTGTCAGGGACCCGCCCCAGTCCTCGAGGTCGAGTGGCTGACAACCGACCAGCACGAGGTGTTTTGGGCAATGTCCGAGCAGATCAGTTGCACTGATAACCTCCTGCAAACCGGTATGATGCAGGCTCATCTTCCTAACGCCGGTGAAGCGCGGCACATCTCCGTCACGCACGACCTTCAACTGTCCAGGCTCCAGGCCATAATCGACCGCGTCGAATACGATCAGGCTGTCAGCTTCCCGAAGATAGTTCACAAGTTGGAGCCCCTGCGTACCCCCATCCAGGATGGTGACGTTATCGGGTACCGCGTATCGGCGATGGAATTCTTCCACCGCCCGCACCCCAAACCCTTCGTCTGCCCAAAGAATGTTGCCGATACCGAGCACCAGGATGCGCGTTGGCTGTAAACATGTCGGCACCGACCTGCTCGGCGGGTCTCGGTACTGACGTACACCGGAGATCATCGAGGAGATAATGCTCCGGCGCGACATGATATCTTCGCGAATGACGGCATAGACGTGCAGCATCAAGAATATGATCAGCATCCACATGCCCAGATGGTGCCAAGTGCGCACATCCTGGCTGTTCGGCCAGATTGCAAACACCCAGCCGAACAGCTTGTGCTGCCAGCTGTCGTACCCGGTGCCTTCCGAATAGAGGGCCAATCCCGTGACAATCATGAAGGCCACGCCCGACGTGAAGCACGTGAACATCGCGGTCTGCGCCAGCGGATTATGGCCGAGATACATCTTCGGCTTGCGCTCTAGGAAGGCATAGCAGCGGACCTCGTGCAAGACGTCCTTCCAGAACTGTCTACGATACACGGGAACGTAGAATATCTGCCGGGAATGGTAGTTGCCGGCGAAGGCCCATAGGATGCGGGTGAGAAAGGACACTGCGAGCACCTGTCCTGCCGCAAAATGGGCAAAGCGGATATAGCCCATCACGAAGTTGTCGGACGCTTCGCCCGCGAACGACGGCAGCGGCGTTCCGATCAGATAGCCGGTGACCGCCAACAGGAAAATCGAAAACGCGCTCACCCAGTGGCAGATGCGCACCGGCGCTTCGTAGATATACACGGGCCCGGCAATGGCCTGCTCACCGGCGGCATCGGTCGCGTCAAGGTCCGGCTCAGTTTCCGCCGGGGGCGCAACTGCACTCATCAGGGCGTTCCTTCCTCATTAACTAACCTTAACCATCGCCATTTCCTGGCCGTCCGGCGACATCACATGCGTCGAACACGCTAGGCACGGATCGAAGGAGTGGATGGTGCGCAGGATCTCCAGCGGCTGTTGCAGATCCGCCATGGGCGTATCCATCAACGAAGCTTCAAAGGCGCCGATATTGCCCTTGGGATCCCGCGGCGAGCCGTTCCAGGTGGTGGGCACCACGCACTGGTAGTTGTCGATTTTAGCTTCTTTGATCTTGATCCAGTGCGCGAGCGCGCCGCGCGGGGCCTCGGTGAACCCGTAGCCTTTTGCTTCCTGCGGCCAGCTATGCGGCTTCCATTTGTCGACATTCGCGGTCGAGGAGTCACCGGCTTTGATGCGCGCGACCACCTTGTCTTGGAAGTGGCGCATCTGGTGCGCCGCCCATTGGCATTCCAGCGCCCGCGCCGCGGTACGGCCGAGTGTGGAGAACAGCGCGATGAGGGGCAGGCCGAGCGTCCTGAGCAGCCTTTCTGTTGGCTCCTTGAACTCGGGCTTGTTCTGCGCATAGCCGATGATGTAACGGGCGAGTGGTCCAACCTCCACCGCATTGCCGCGCCAGCGCGGCGCCTTGATCCAGGAATACTTACCACCCTCGTCGAGCTCCTTGATGTCGGTCTTGGTGCCCTTAGCATTGGGACCGAGCACATAGTTCGGCTCGGTAACGCCTTCCCAGGGATGCAGGCCCTTAGACTCATCGGCATATTTGTACCAGGAGTGGGTGACGAACTCCTGGATCTGCTCGGGGTCCGCATGATCGATTGGCAGCACTTCATTGAGGTTGCCGTTAATGATCACGCCGCGCGGCAGCTTCAAATTACCGGCCGAATAGTCGTTAGCCGTCTCCGGGATGTCGCCATAGGCCATCACACTCTTGCCCGAGAGGCCGCCGCCATAGAGCCAGTCCTTGTAGAACGAGCCAATCGTAACGATGTCGGGCAAATAGACCTTTTCGGCGAACTCGATGCAGCGATTGATGACGGAGGAGACGAGGTTGAGCCGCTCCATGTTGACGGCGCCAACCGCGCCGGTGCTGTCGACATTGATTGCACAGGGCACGCCGCCGACCAGCCAGTTCGGATGCGGGTTCTTGCCGCCGTAGATGGCATGGATCTTGACGATATCCTTCTGGAAATCGAGCGCTTCCAGATAATGCGCGACCACCATCAGGTTCGCTTCGGAGGGCAGCTTGTAGGCGGCATGGCCCCAATAACCGTTCTTGAACGGTCCAAGCTGGCCGGATGCGACGAACTTCGTCAGCCTGATCTGGAGATCCTTGAAATAGCCGGGCGAAGACAACGGCCAGGACGAGGCCGACTGCGCCAGCGCCGATGTCGCCTTCGGATCAGCCTTGAGTGCCGAGATTACGTCGACCCAGTCGAGCGCATGCAGGTGATAGAAGTGCACGAGATGGTCATGCACCAGAAGGCACAGCTGCATCATGTTGCGGATCGAGTTGGCGTTCTCCGGAATGGTGATACCGAGCGCATTCTCGACACCGCGCACTGAAGTGAGCGCATGCGTTCCGGTACAGACGCCGCAGATCCGCTCGGTGAAGGCCCAGGCGTCGCGCGGATCGCGGCCCCTCAAGATGGTCTCTATGCCCCGCCACATCGTGCCGGTGGAGACTGCATTGCGGATCACGTTGTCGGAGTCGACATTGACCTCGACCCGCATGTGACCTTCGATCCGGGTCAGCGGATCAACAATGATGCGCCTGCCGGAATCGTCGAGCTTGAACCCGTTGGGTGTCCGGATGCCCATCGCTTGCGGTCCCTCAAATCGACTAGTGATCTTGGTTTGCGTCTTCGCGCTTGCTGGCGAGCCACTTTACTGCCGTCACCGCGGCATGCGCGCCGACCGCAGCTCCCACGGCGCCCACTACCGCCATGCCAATCTGGTCGGCATTCTTCTCGATGTCGAACTGCTTGATGCTGGTGAGGCGGTCGTAGAACGAGCCCTTGTCCCAGAACCCGTCTTCCGAGCAGCCGATGCAGCCGTGGCCGGACTGGATCGGGAAGGAGATGCCACCGTTCCAGCGCACCGTCGAACAGGCGTTGTAGGTAGTTGGTCCCTTGCAGCCGATCTTATACAGGCAATATCCTTTGCGCGCCGCCTCGTCGTCCCATTCCTCGACGAATTGGCCTGCATCGAAATGCGACCTCCGGTAGCATTTGTCGTGGATGCGCTGCGAATAGAACATCTTGGGCCGGCCCTGGCGATCGAGCTCGGGCAATTTGCCGAAGGTGATAATGAAGGTGACGATACCGGTCATGACCTCGGCGATCGGTGGACATCCCGGCACCTTGATGACCGGCTTGTTGGTTATGACCTTGTCGATGGGCGTTGCCCGCGTCGGATTGGGCCTGGCCGCCTGAACGCAGCCCCAGGAGGCGCACGTGCCCCAGGCGATGACGGCCATCGCGTCCTCGGCCATCATCTTCAGTTTCTCGACGAAAGGCTTGCCGCCGTCGATGCAGAACATGCCGCCCTCGTTCAGGGGCGGATTGCCTTCGACCGCGAGCACATACCGGCCCCTGTACTTGGCGCGGGTCTCTTGGAGGATCGCTTCGGCCTGATGTCCGGCTGCCGCCATAATGGTGTCGTCATAGTCGAGCGAGATCATCGACAGCACGGCATCCTTCACCAAGGGATGAGCGGAACGGATGAAGCTCTCAGAGCAGCAGGTGCATTCGAGCCCATGCATCCAAATCACCGGCATTCGTGGCTCTGTTTCGAGCGCGGTTGCAATGCGGCTCGCCCCCAGCGGCGCAAGCCCGAGGCTCGCCGCCATCAGGCTGCAGAATTTATGAAAGCTTCGGCGCGTGATGCCCTGTCGCCTGATTACGCTATAGAATGTTTCCGTCGCCCCCTCCATGAACCCTCTCGTCTTCTTTGACGCATCGATGGACGCACGGGCAGCAAGAAGCGGGCCAACCTTACTGCGTGAGCGCCCTCATCTCGGATCTGGCGCTTACGAGCGGCCTTGCTGGATGACTGCACCAACCGCGCCACCTAGATGACTAACCTTGCGCTTCGCTGTGAGCCTGAGACGCAGACTTTCTCCAGTGTCCATCTTTGGCAAAGGCGGCCTTGCCGGTGCCATTGGCGCTCGGCGTGATGAGGTGCGAGGCACAATTGAACGGCTCCGGCGGCGAGGCGCATTTCAGAGGCCCCGATCATTCGGCCATTCAGAATCTAGCATCTTAACCGAATTGGCCCGGCCTCTGGCATCGACCATGATCGCGGTGCGCAGACAGATCTAGGGCCATACAAGCTGGTTGGATCTATGCTCTTCAAGTTGTTATAATCGGTGCCATCCCGCGAGCGTGCGGAGCGCTGCACGATTGTCGCACGGGCCATATTATGTGTGGGATGCGAGTGGAATATTGGACGCCGATCGTATCCGGCACATGCGTCTTCCATTGGCCCGTGAGCGATTCGGCACACTAGCCGCAACGCAAGTCGCAGCTACGCCGCTTTCCGACTTCGTAGAGAGCCCAATCTCGCTTATTCCTCCGATGGAATTCCTCGGCTGGAAGATTCAGATTCTACGATCGAGTCCATCGCGCGAAGCGGACCTCTCCCAAGAGATCGCAAAGGCCGACAAGCCCGTGCCGCTCGCACGGTCCCGGCTCTTGGCAACGTTGATCCCGCCATGCGCCGGATTTCGGGTTCGTACAGCATGATGACAAGACGGGCTCGGAAGTACGGCCGAACGTGACCGCAGCGGTAGGGATCCCGACATACCCTTTGATATCGTTTCCCGACGGCGGGCCGTCGAAAGTATCGCAGGGCGGCCTCGACGCCTGGACCTGGAAAAGCGCCGAGTCCGCCCCTACACCACCAGGGGGGGCCTAGTGATGCTGGTTGGAACAAAGCAAGTGGCGTGCCGAGGCGAGCTTACATTTTGTTGCAAACTTCTCATATCCTCGAACAGCGTGAATCCAGCTGATGTCAACTTGTATCCATTCGCGCCCGATTGCGAGACCTTCATCAAGATCAAAGCGGTCTCAGCGGGCTGTTTCGGCCATTTGGGCAGCACATTTCTGTTCGGGTGCTCTTCCCTTGCGGTCATTCGCATTGATGCGCTGCGCTCGGTCACTCTCGAACAATTTTGTAGCAAACCGAACATCACGCCGACAAAGCACGATGTGCGCCCCAAACATCCCGTGCTCGTACGGAACCACGCCGAGCCGCCTGATTGCCTCGCCGATCCGTTGGATCTATGACAATGTAGAGCGTCAACCTATCCACAAAGACACTCGAATAGTCAGCCTTCACGGTGGCAGATCACGCAGAGGCGCGCCGCGGCCGGGCGCCCACACGAAATTGAAACATGCACATCGCCGAGCCTCGCGTGCACAGCGAGATTCTCGCCTTTGGCAGACTTATTTGCGAACCCTGGACGGTGCATCGTCGGGCTTGAGGTGCCGCTTCCGAATGTTGTAGCTCACCAGCCAGATCACACCGACGGCGATCGGCACGAAGGCCGCGGTGACGGACGCGGGCTCTACGTGCAGTCCGACGTCCTGCGCGCCCTTTGCGAGATAGGCAAACAGGCTGACCACATAGTATCCGATGGCCCCGACTGACAACCCCTCCACCGTAGACTGCAGCCGGAGTTGCTGTCGCGTGCGCTCGTTGATCGAACGTAGAAGATCACGATTCTGTTGCTCGATTTCGACGTCGACGCGCGTTCGCAACAGATCGGCGGCACGAGCCAACTTTTCCGATAGGTTGGCCTGACGCTCCTCCATCGTCGCACAGGTTCGTATCGCGGGCGTCATACGGCGGCCCAGAAACGACGACCAGGTCGGATAACCCACGACATCTTCGCCTTCGATGATCGACAGTCGGGATTGTACCAGCTCGTTGTATGCTCTGCTGGCCCCGAAGCGAAACAGACTGCCGGCGACGTCTCTTTCGAAGGAGACGGCCAATGCGGTCAGTTCCTCAAGCAGATGGTTGTTGACCTTCAGCCCTTCGGCGCCCTGCATCTCCTCGAGCACTTCGACGAGACGGCGATCGATCCGATCGACCGACGGCGCAAGCTCCAGCGCGGTCGACAGACCAAGCAGCGCTAGCGAGCGGTAGGTCTCGATTTCCAGGAGACGTTGTACCAGTGCGCCGAGATCGTGCGGCGTCAGTCCGAGATCGTAGACTAGAATTCTCGTAAAACCTCTTTTGTCTGCGCGGAAGTCGGAGGCCACAGCGCCTGCGCCTCCCTTGACGTTGACCATCGCCAGACTACTTTGGTCAAAAATCTGCTCGGCGCGTTCCATTGGAGAAGCACCCCGCTCTACTTCCAACTTGATCGCGGCCAGCAATTCTCCGGTCTGCGATAGTGCGCGGATTAGTGATCGAACGCCGTCACGGACATCGCCGAATTGCCGCGTTGCTGGACTGTTCGCAGTGCTCCAGATCCACGTGAAAGTAGCAAATTCCGAATGCTGCTCCCAGCGCAGCACCACCGGTCCGAACCCGATCTGATGATGCTTCGCAGACGCCTCCGGTGGTGGGACCTTATTCGCCCGGCAGAACTCGATAAACCGGCGGCGATCGCTTGCGGCATCGTCGCCCTTTGCAAGAAATATGAAGCGGACCATGCCAAGCGGTGAAACGAGACCGGTAAACGGGCGCGCATGCACTTCGCCGAGCACAGCGTCACGCTCAGGGTGGAGCTTGAATGATGCTAAATCCAATTGGTCGAACATAGAGATCTCCCAAGCCCGCATCACCGCGAGTGGCATGGTCGGCGCCGGCGAGCGAGTGCATTCCCGGGCGCGCGATCGAGAGCAGGTTGGTGGCCTTCGGCTCCTAAGAAGGTCCTTGTCCAAGCCAGATCAGTGTCTGCAAATTGATCTGGAACGAGCTTGTTGAGCCTTCTGCTAAAGTCGTTGATGACCTCAGCCTTGCGCCGGACGGCCTTTTCAGCGAAATGCGGCCATTGTTCGCCAGCAGTGGAGCCACCACAGCATCGTCGTTTGGGTTGATCAAGTTTCAAATGCGCCTCCATTCCGTAAGCTCAGGCGCCCCGCATTTGTGCAGTGCAGGATTTGGGCCAGTGGGTACATACGGACCCGCGTGTAGCGCTTCGAGCCCACCGCCGCGTCTAGCGACAATGTGGATTATTGTCGTCGTGCACGTTCAGGTGAGATAGCCACGCGCGCGGTAACGAACAAACGGATCTGCACGGTTCCCCAAGTCACCGGACGCGCCAGTACCGTGCCTCCGAACGGCGCTCTTGCCCAAGCGCTGGCACGGATGTGATACGCCAGATGAGCAATCGCGCGTTATGCGCTGTCAATGCGATCTAGCGAGGTTTGGCAGCTGGTTACCGGAACTTTTCAACTTCTTGGCCTTGCTTCGATCTCAGCTCATTTGCGCGGGAGCGCGTATCGCTCCACGGCGACCGAGACCTGCGCCCCTAGCCGCGGCATGCCAATTCGTGTCCTCTTGTTCGAATTTGGCCTCACTTGCCGGGTCAAGAGGCACGACTGGGCAGCCATGGCTCGGGCGTTTCCAGTGCAGTCGACGTACCGGCTGAAGGCTTTGAAGCTGTTATATCCCCAATGATCTGTCGAAGAGCTGACCAAGGTCTTGGCCAGGTCCATATCTAAGCGGGCCGCGCAATATGAGCGCCGTGCATCTGAGCCGGCCCTCCTTCATTTCCATATGATGCGCGCAGAGCCGCGTGCGGGTCGACAACTTGCTGAGACGCTGCAAGTTAGTGACTCCGCCGGACGACCGTCAGCGAGGCCGCCCGCATCGCGAGCAGACACGCATAACTCCTACAGCCAGCCAGCAATCAGAGACAAGCCAGCGACGTCTCGCTACTTGCAGGTGGACAACGACGGCTTCAATTGACGAGCAATTCAGTCCGTAAACTCTAGCTTGAATCGACCCAATCCGGTGGGCGTGGCCGTGAATTTGACGGTCTCTTCTGGGAGGTCTGCCAAGGTACCGGATGCGAACTTAAAGGACGTCTTACCGTACGATTCGACGCCAACAGCTTTGTCGTCCTCTATGACAATGTAGGCGATGCCCTCCAACAGCTGCTCAGCCGCGAAGCCAGCGGGCGAGCGGTGAAGACCGAAAGAAGCCAAATAGGTTCCCTTCTCGTTATCACACTCAACGACAGATATTGCTGTGACTATTGCGTCCTTGAATAACCCATCTCCGCCACGACACGTATATTGGAAGCTGACGATGTTGTGTTCATTCCGATCGCCGACCGGCTCTCGGGCTGTTGCGACTATGGTGCAGTCGTAGTGCCCGATTGTGTCAGCGAGCGCACCTCCACTCACCCCAATCAAGCCGAATACGGTACATACTGTAGCAACAAGGGAGGATTGTCTCATTTTGGCTATGTCTTCTGGAACCGATTTTGTACGCTAGATACAACTTGACGCTGCGTCCGATTCAAGCCCTCCTCGGACGCGATCTCACCCCGATCGCAGTTCGGCACACCGCTTGCTTTCTTAGGCACGAAATCGACAGTGGGCTTGGCGCGGTCGGGGCTAGACATCAGCCGCCCTCGACCTAGTTGCGACGGCCAATTAGCAAGGAGAAAATGTGAAACCGCGCATTCGGGCAACCGCTACGTCGGTCGTATTGGCTCATAGTCTCCAGCATCCTGTCATCAAGGTGTACGACGCCCGTCACATCAGCGTCTTGGTGCGGGAGGATCGAGTTAGCGGATATGGTTACATGAGCCATCGTTGCGTCAGCGGCGACTTACCGAACCTATACCCCCAGGGAGAGAGATCTCATTTCGTGCTTATGGCGGACACTCAGGTGCGTACAGCGCTTTGATCACGACACGTCATCCAGCTTCTCAGTGGCGGTCAGGCGTCGTGAAGCCCACATGTTCGACTACAAGGAAGACTCCTACTTCGCGTACAGCGCTTGATGCTGTGCAGGAGCGCCCCCTCTGATGACACGCGGGCACCGATCACAAGCCGCAGATGATACGCTCGATGGCTCTCGATGTCGGAAGGTCCTGTTGCGGAACGCCTGGCTCGCAAAAGCGAATAGGCCAACGAGAGGCAAAACAACTTGGCTTGCGGCAAATACCGTCTCTGGCGCACCACATTTCGCTCCCAAGAGCATTGAGTAGCCTAACACTGGGCGACGCCAAGCCCAAGGTGGGTGACCTTTGTGACTGGAACAGATGGCTTCGACCGGCTTCATGCGGGGATTCTGAAAACCAGGGGAAAACTACCCACCACTAGGGCATCGAAAGCACAGCGCTCTTCAGACAAGCGTTGCTCGAGATATTGTCGCTCAAGGTCAGTCGGTTGACCTTCAAGCAAACCGCGATAGCGGTGGATGCGATTACGATGACTGCGCATAGCAGCAAGATCCTCGCTGATCGTCGTCGTCACAACTTTGTCCTGGCGTACTTCGTTTGGTGGAGTGAGGTGGTGAGAAGACACTGAGACACTTTCGTGTCGTCTGCGTTCCCTGGTAGTCACTGTTCGCGCCCGCAGCCCAGGCAAGGACGGCTTAGAGGCGCCCGACCCACGCGCTTCCGGACGATCGCGGAACCGGCTTGAGGTGATGCCAAGCGGCAGACTCAAGCTTCACTGCTTTCGCCCCCAAGCATGGAAGATTCGTGGTAGCCCGACGGTCGCCTCAGGCCTATCGAGGAACGCTTCGAGTTCGGCCGTGCAGAATCCCAAATAGGGCCGGCCATTCGGCCGAAGCCCCGATTATTCTCGCGGTCTAGCCCGCGGCGAGCCCCACGGAAGGTGCCTCAAAGTCTGCACGTTGTTTCGGATCAGTGCAAAAGCCGCCGATGTTGGCTTAGCCGAATTTGAACAGGACGCCGTAGCCCCCTCGGGGATAGCTCCATTCGATGTCGCCGGTCTCCTCGCAGATTATCCGGCAGGTGCCGCATTCGATGCAGCCATCGACGGTGGACTCGACTTGGCCCTGTTCGTTGAGTTCATAGCACCGCGCCGGGCAGGCCTTCAGCATCGACAAAAGCTGCGGCGATGGCTTGGTGTGCGGCCGCACCTTGATGTGGGGACGGCCGGTATCGACGAGATAGCGGTTATAGAATAGCTTGTCCTCGACACGCAGGGATTGCTCGATCGACATTGTTTTGTCTCCGTCGTTGGTCGCTGCTGTTTCTCCGTTCAACGCCACGCGCGCATGAGGCGAAAGGCGTCGCCAAACAGGCCGCTCCGCGAGCGCGCCTTGGTGAACGATTTAAGTGTGAGCTTCTCCTTTTCGACTTTAGGCGTACCGTCGACACGCAGAAAGTTCTGCATAGCCTTGGAGACGAGTTGCGGATAGGTCAGGAAGAAGTTTTGCGACCGGGTGTGCATCAGCGCCGGCATATCCTTGTACTTCCTTAGGTCCTTGATCACGAAGGATTCATCGAGCTTCTTCTTGTATAGCACCAGGTTCTGCGGGAGCATCGGTTGGTTCCGCGACCTGATCTGAAGGATCGCTTCCGCCGCGATCCGGCCCGACGTCATCGCGAGGTTTGATCCTTCGCGATGAATTGTGTTGTTAAGCTGCGCGGCGTCGCCGACCACGACCCAGCCCTTGCCGTAGAGTTGCGGGATTGCCTTGAAGCCGCCCTCGGGAATCAGATGGGCAGAATATTCCTTCACCTCGGAGCCTTCTATCAGAGGCGCGACCGAAGGATGCCGCTTGAAGCGATCGAGTAGGCCATAAGGCGTCTCGCCGGTACGCTGGAAGTCGGCGACCAAGCAGCCGATACCCAGCGAGACGCATTCCTTGTTGGCATAGATGAATCCCATACCGGTCATGCCGCGAGAAATCGTGCCTACGGCCTCGATCACCACGCCTTCGTCCCCCTTGAGATTGAAGCGCGATTCAATGGTTTCCCTAGGCAGGAAGTGCATTTCCTTGACTGCGAGCGCAACCTTCTCGGGCTTCGGCCGCTCGCGCAGGCCAGCGCGCGTACCGAGCACGCCATTGACGCCCTCCGCCAGCACGACGACGTCAGCATGGATCTCGCCGTCGCGCCGATCGGTCCGTACGCCGATTACCTTACCATGGGCATCTCGGACTAGGTCCGTGACCGTCGTTTCGCATAATACTGTGGCGCCGGCTTCGCGAACCTTTTGCGAGAACCATTTGTCGAACTGAGCGCGGATGATGGTGTATCGGTTCGGCTTCTCCTCGTTGAAGTCCTCGGAGCGGTAGTGCAAGCCGGTGTGCGAGCGGTCATCCATCATCCAGAAGCGCTGCTCGACCAGGTGTCGCTCAAGCGGAGCGTCGTCACGGAAATCGGGAACAAGCTTCTCCAGCATGTCGGCATAGAGGATCGCGCCCTGCACATTCTTTGATCCCGGATACTCGCCGCGCTCAAGCTGCAACACCTTCATACCGCGCTCGGCCATGGTGAGCGCTGCCGCATTACCCGCCATGCCTGCGCCAACGACGATGGCATCGAATTTTTCCTCGATCATGATCGAACTCCTTCGACCTGCTTCCGGTCACGGGAATGTGGCGACAGCCGCGTCCGGAACGCGTCAGTGAGCGGCGGCAAAAGATGTATGGCATCCGCAACGATGCCAATGTGAGCGAAGTCGAAAATTGGCGCGTTCTTGTCGGTGTTGATGGCAACGATAAGATCGGCCGCTTCGACGCCGACACGGTGCTGGATCGCCCCCGAGATGCCGGCGGCGATATAGAGTTTTGGTCGGATCGTCTTGCCGGTCTGGCCGATCTGGCGATCAGAGGTGACCCAGCCCTTCTGCACGAGCGGTCGCGAACTGCCGTATTCGGCCCCGAGCACGGTCGCGAGCTGGCGTACCAGCTGGAAGTTCTCCGGTGATCCGAGCCCAAGCCCGCCCGCAACGACCGCGTCGGCATAAGCAAGATTTGATTTTGCTGAGTTGCGGTCGGGCAGGAAGGTGAGAACTTTTGTGACGATGTCGTCTTCGACGAGACCGAGTGGGTGAGTGATAACGCGGCCGACCGGGCGTGCGACGCGCTTTGGCATCGGCATCACGCGGGGGCGGACGGTAGCCATTTGCGGACGGTAGTTCAGCGTGTAGATCGTGCAGAGTAAAGAGCCGCCGAAGGTCGGCCGCGTCGCAGCGAGCGATCCGTCAGCATCGACATCGAGCTCTGTGCAATCCGCAGTAAGTCCCGTAAGCAGCGTCGTGGCGACCGAGCCCGCGAGATCGCGGCCGAGCGTAGTGGCTCCCAACAGCAGGATCTCCGGCTTGTAGGTGTTGACGACATCGGTCAGCGCCTTGGTGTAGGACTCGTTGCGATAGTCGGCCAAGAGATTGTGAGCGACCAGGTAGGCGAGGTTGGCGCCATAGCAAAAGGACTGGGCAGCGGCCTGCTGCGTCGCCTCACTCTCCGGGCCGATGACAACAGCCGCGAGATCAACCTTGAGCTTATCGGCGAGCTTACGGCCGGCACCCATGAGTTCCCAGGACACGGGGTGCACAACACCGCGTTCCTGCTCGACGAAAACCCAGACGTGCTTGTAAGCTTTAAAGCGATCGGGCAACTCCCTCTTGGTCGCGGCGCGCCCAGAGGCGGCGGCCGGAGCGCGACTTTTGGATGTAGAGCTCATGGAATTGGTTTCCTTGCTTCATTAGTCGAGCGCCATACCGCGAGATCGGCTTCCGGGTTCGTCTGGCGCGCGACGATCATCTGTCTCAGCTCAGCGACCGTTCCTCGCCGGGTCTCGGTTACAGCTGCCTTAGCCGCGCAGCTCCGGTCCAAAGAAGCGCTGGCACTGACGGCAATCCGCAGAAGCCACATTGCGGGAGCGAAAGCTGAACTCGAGGGCTTGGCTTCCTCCTCTGAAGCGTGATGGTCTTACTCACGGCGTGCACTCGAATCCCCGGGAAAGCCGGGACTTGCTTGTAGCAGACGTCGATATGCATGCGCTTCTCCAAGGCTTCGCTGCGAATAGAGACAGCAAGTGTCGTACCAATTGAGGGTTTGATCGAAAGTTGATATCAACACAGAGGCTTGCGACTGCGGCGACGTGACTTTCGTCCAGCCGGAACCGCCAGAGCTGACAAGGACACGGCGACAAGCGTCGGAGACCGAACAGAGGCGTTAGGTCCGTCCTATCGTCGCCTCCACGAAGAACATAGCCACCGCAAGGCAGTGAGCACGACGTCGCAATTTCCGAGATCTCGCAAACGCAGCGGCATCGGAGTAATCTGGGACTATGCGGCGTACTGCCGTCCTTGTGGGACGACCAGGACGAGTGAGAGACCCTTTTTGAACCCGAGTATGACTAAAACGTCTCCAGTTGAACCAAGTTTGACGCTTTCTTCGCCTGTGGCGCGGTCGCTTCTTTGAGGACCTTAAAAACGCGCTGATCGATTGGTGAGGAGCCGACGAAGTCCGTGTATGCCCGCTCCAGCACGGCCTTACAACGTTCTGCGACCGCTGCATCGCTCGCACCGGTCAAGTCTTCGTCTGCGAGATACTGCCCCATGCGATGCAGTATGTGGAGCCGAGCCACGTTGACAATCTTGGGTTCGTACTTGACGCCGAGCAAGTCAAAAAACTCCTCAGCCGCAGCCGCCTTGCTTAATCGCAAAAGGATTCCGTCAGCCATTCGGCTTTCTCCGTCTTTTCTTCCACCGTGTGCAATGATGGCCGGCCACGCGTGCTCGTCAAACGGGGGGCGTATCGCAGGCGTGGCGGCTCAACGATCTCCTCGATCACAGAAATGGCGACTATTCTGGACATGACAGCCTCACATTGCGTTGATCATCGAGCGCTCGCGGACTTCGCGCCAGATCGCCATTACAGTCTCGCGCGCGACCCCGCCCTTATGCTCGACCGCATGCTGCCGAACGCGCGCGAGGATCGCCTTGCCTTCCTCATCGCTCACGGAAACCTGCAATTCGTTCAGCAACGCCGTGATAGCGGCTAGCCCTGAATGTTTGCCGACGACAAAACGGTTAGAGCGACCCAACAGCCGCGGATCGAGCGCCTGATAGCTGCGCTGGTCCTTCAGGAGGCCATCGACATGGATACCGGATTCGTGGGTAAAAACATGCTCACCGACGATCGCCTTATTAAGCGGAACGCTGCGAACGGCAGCGGACGCGACGACAGCCGCGACATTGTCGAGTTCCGGGAGCACAACGCCGGTGTCGCATCCATAGAGCTGCCTGAGCGCGACAGCGACCTCTTCCAGAGGCGCGTTGCCCGCACGCTCGCCGAGGCCGATCACGGTCACCGAGGCATGCGTTGCGCCGGCCTTGATTGCGGCGAGCGTGTTAGCGGTGGCGAGGCCCAGATCGTCGTGGCCGTGGAATTCGATCTCGAGATCGGAGGTGGCACGTAGCGCCGCCACCAGCGCAAAGGCTGCGTCCGGGTCGAGCACGCTGAGCGTATCGGCGACACGAAAGCGCCGCGCGCCCGCCTCTTTTGCTGCGGTGATCAGCTCGATCAGGAAGTCGACATTGGCGCGCGAAGAATCTTCGCCTCCGACTGCGACATCGAGCCCGTTATCGCGAGCGTAGCCGACGACCCGCCTTACCTGCTCGAGCGCGGCAACCCGGTCGGTGCCGAGCTTGGCCGCGATTTGCACGTCGGAGGATGGGATCGAGACATTGACCATTGAGACGCCGGAATCGATTGCCGCATCGACGTCGGAAGATTTCATCCGGCACCAACCAATGATTGTCGCGGCCAGGCCAGCTTCGACAATAGCGCGGATCGCGCTGACTTCTTCATGGCCCATCGCCGGCGTACCGGCTTCGATCTCGGTGATCCCGGCCTTTGCTAGCGCGCGCGCGATCGATAGTTTTTCCAGCGCTGTAAAGGCCACGCCGGGAGCCTGCTCGCCGTCGCGTAACGTGGTGTCGTTCAGGACTATTTGTCGTGTCTGCGAGCTGCCGAACCGAGTCGTTTCACCGAAGGCCATGTGCAGATTCCGTCTTTTCCGCTGAACGGTGAGCAACAGCCGTGCCAGGGCGGTGGTTGACGAACTGCCTGAAATCACTGCACTTCTGGGTAGCAACTGAGATTGCCGTAAATGTAACAATGTCGAAAGTCGGATATATCAGATGTCGGTTGGCTTACGGCGAATGTGGACGATGATGTCGAGCCGGGAGATCTCGTGGTCGGGTAAGGCCTCGGGCATCCGCGCGAGCAGGAGCTTTTCGGGGATGTCGATCAAAGTATCTTCGCCGACGAGATAGAAATGCGGGTGTATGCTGGTATCGATGTCAAAGAACGACTTTGAGCCGTCGGGCGTGATCCGGCGCAGCAGGCCGGCTCGTGTGAAATGGTTCAGCGTGTTGTATACGGTCGCAACCGAGAGCTTGATGTTGGCTTCGATCGCCTCGCTGAAGAGCATCTCGGCAGTGACGTGGCGGTCATCCCTTGCGAAGAGCAACTGAGCCAGCAGCACGCGCCGGCGCGTCGGCTGCAGGGCCGCATCACGCAGCAGCCGCATGCACGCTTTCGAGCAATTTCCGGCAAGGCCAAAGCGCAAGGGTCGAGGCATCGCAGCTTGCGGGGGTCCTTCGCAGCTTCTGGGGGAGCGCATAGTCGATTGCTCACACCTGCGGATTGCCTGCGGCTCCGGCAGGAGTTTCCATTCCCCGCAAATGTTTGCGGCGACGCTCCGCCATCCGGCTCTCGCCGCTCTCCTCACCGAAACAGTGATTGAAGTCGCGGCATTGCGTACACACCGGCGTCGTACACATCACCAAACCTTCGTTCTCGCACAATCTGCGATAGAAGAAGCGCTTCCAGCGCATGTTTTTGGTGTTTTGCGACGCCAGCGGCGCAAAATGGCGCATCAACAGGCGCGTCAACTCGGCCCGCTCGCGTAGTCCGAGATCTTCCCACAAATGGTTCGGTTCCATCGCACGCCTTGCGACCATAGCAGCGAGCCAGCGACTGATCTCGCCCTTTGCCGATCGCTGCCCGAGCAGGAGGTCGCGCAGCATGATCTCTTCGTCACTGGCTGAACCGGAGTTTTCCATCGAGATGATGGCCTGCACGGGCGCGGATGGGAAACATTGTGCCAGGAGTTCATTGAGCTCCTGCGCGGTCAGGCCCGTGCGCTCTGGAAGAGGCGCTCCATCCATTACAGCGGCACAAAGAACTGAGGCGAACACATGCCGGTCAAACTTGTCATTATCCCTTACGTCAGCGTCTGCCGGACCG
This sequence comes from Bradyrhizobium sp. CCGUVB14, assembly GCF_024199935.1. Classification (NCBI taxonomy): domain Bacteria; kingdom Pseudomonadati; phylum Pseudomonadota; class Alphaproteobacteria; order Hyphomicrobiales; family Nitrobacteraceae; genus Bradyrhizobium; species Bradyrhizobium sp. CCGUVB14. Next base: position 2,216,241 of record NZ_JANADS010000001.1, on the reverse strand, counting down.
CAGCCAATTAGAACATGGTAGAGTTCAATTCCGACAAGCTGCCTGTCAGCGGGGGTCCCACCCGACGGAATCGACATCGCAGCGATTAGACCCTCTTGCGCTGCAGTCACGGACAACTCCACTGATTGGATCCTATCAGTCTTGACGCGCGCCTCCTTTGGAGGCCGGCGAACTGAATTACGCGGACAGCGCGGCGAGCTCGGAAGCAGTCTTACCGACCTGGCTTTCATCGATCTGGTTCATGATGCCGTGCTCCATCAGCATGTCCTCAAGCTCGTCCATGCTGATCGGGGTCGGGATGATGCCCTTGCCGCCATTGTTGTGGATTTTGGTCGCAAGATTGCGATAGTGGTCTGCCTGCTTGGAGTCCGGCGCATATTCCAGCACCGTCATGCGGCGCAGCTCGGCGTGCTGAACGACGTTGTCGCGGGGCACGAAGTGGATCAGCTGGGTGCCGAGCTTCTTGGCGAGCGCTTCTGCCAGCTCCAGCTCCTTGTCGGTTTGCCGCTCGTTGCAGATCAAGCCGCCCAGCCGCACCCCGCCCGAATTGGCATACTTCAGAATGCCCTTGGAGATGTTGTTGGCGGCATACATCGCCATCATCTCGCCGGACATGACGATATAGATCTCTTGCGCCTTGTTCTCACGTATCGGCATTGCAAATCCGCCGCAGACGACATCGCCGAGCACGTCGTATGACACGTAATCGATGTCCTCGTAGGCCCCGTTCTCTTCCAGGAAGTTGATCGAGGTGATGACGCCACGGCCGGCGCACCCGACGCCCGGCTCCGGACCACCGGATTCGACGCAGCGAATATCCTTGTAGCCGACCTTCAAGACGTCCTCGATTTCGAGGTCTTCGACGCTGCCGGCGCTTGCCGCGAGACTCAAGATTGTGTCCTGTGCCTTGGCGTGCAAGATCAGGCGGGTCGAGTCCGCCTTCGGGTCGCAGCCGACGATCAGGATCTTGTGATTCATCTCGGCGAGTGCTGCGAGGGTGTTCTGCGAGGTCGTCGATTTACCGATACCACCCTTGCCATAAAACGCGATTTGTCTCAGTGAAGCCATGTTGCTCTCCATTAACCGATTGCCAATGCTTTCGCGTTGGACTTGCGCGAGAGTATTTCTCCCTCAGAAACCTGGGCACACGGCGTCGGGAAAGAGAACGCGCTCGCCATACGCGCCGGCGTGGCCTCAACCCTCACTCGCAGTTACGGCATCCGAGTAGCAACTAGCGTGCCATTCGCCGCGCGTGCTTTAAGCGCCTACTCGAAGATGGTCGACAGACGCGATTGACGGACGCCGCGCCGAGCCATTTGTTGTTATGTCAGAAACAGGACAAGGATTGTGGCTCTTAAAGTGCGATCTAGCTGCGACTGTAACCGCGCAGGACGGAATGACAATTGCCAACGCCGCATCGTGACGCGATTTGAAAGGAAGGCAACATGCAGTTTGGCGTCGAGACAGACAAGGCTGTAAACGGCGGCGCGTGTTCGAGGTCGACCAGGAAAAGATCACCCATTCGGCGTTGCAGTTCCTGTTTCGTGACGAGATCGAGACCCACGAACTGGCCACGCCTGAATAGGCCTATGCCGCGAGCTTCGACTGAATCGCCCCAGATGTTTCTCGGTGTCACTTGACTGATGAGCCGCGGACTGGACCTGATTGGCGAACTCACCGGAAAGTTCGAAGGTGTCCGCGTTCTCTTCGTTACCTACACGTCCGACGAGGTGGGCTCACCTGAGCGCGTGAAGACGAGCGCGCCATGGCACGGTGATCACACCGCTGACGCTGGACGGGGTGAGAAGGTCAACACCATCTTGGGCAACGGTAAGGCAGTGCCAACCATCCAGCTTAGCGTGATCAAATGGGGAATCTTGACATGACTACGATTCTGTTTTGGCAGAAGCCCGACTGCGGAACGAACGCGCGCCAGAATTGTGCGTTGGAGGCAGCGGGTCATCATGTCGTGGTAAAGAGCTTGCTGACCGAACTCTGGACCGCGCCCGATCTATGTACATTCTTTGGTAACACGCCGGTTCGGTCCTGGTTCAACCCAGCCGCGCCGCGGGTAACGTCGGGCGAAGTCGATCCGGCGGCGATCGACGCCGCCAGCGCGATCGCCTTGATGCTCGAGGATCGACTGCTGATCAGGCGGCCGCTGATCGAAGCCAATAACACAAGATGTGCAGGATTTGACCGCGAGCCGGTACCGGCGCTGCTGGGCTCAAGCCCGAGGCGAGAGCTTCAGAACTGCGCGCGAACGGAGAAGGCGCCGCGGTGTGCGGAGGTGTGATGTGTTTGCTTCGCAGGTGGCGTATCACACGAGCCTCTTGTGGGAGAAAGCGGCGCTAAAGCTACATACCACCCCGCGAAATCTGACCTCGGCGCGCTGCGCGAAATCCCAGAGCACCGTATCAGACGGGCGTTCGCCGAGATCATGGGCGAGCAGGCGATCCCGAAGAATTGGGGAGGCGAGCGCTCTGACCTTTTCTCAGACCGCGTTCGCTTAGACGGCCGGCGAATGGCTACAGCACTGATGTTCAAGGGGCCTGCCTAATTCACACCGTTGACCCCGGCGGGGCTTGGCAAGAATGGTGACCAGATTGACCGCTTGTTTTCCGAGCCGGCAGACCTTCTCATTCTGCAGCATTGCCACGAGCTTGCGGCCGGGGACGCGGTCCGTGCGCTTGCTCAGCTGGGAAGACCGCATGCCGCGGAGGCACGGACCAAACTCAAGCAAAAGCTCCCGCAACCGGTCTTACAGGATCTGATCGCGCTCATGCCTGCATTGCCCGCGTGGATGTCAGAATCCATCAGCCAGGTGCTCGTAGCCGATAGCAGACTCCTATCTGGCTCCCTCTCGTGGCGAGCGGCTTGCGGCTCTCGGCGTTGTTACCACGGCTTCGGGCCGGTCGGTCCATTTGCTGGAAAAGGATATTTGGGTTGTTTTGGCCCTCCACGCGCGCGGAGGCGATGCCATGGTGGACGCAGGTGTGAAGTCTTCTTCGTAGGCGGTATTGCACTATCCTTGCCTCGTTCTGGAAGAGAGCGGCATTCGGCACAGCGGCCCCACGGCCAAGCGTCCCTGTGCACCATTTCACGAGGAAAGAGCCTCGCAATCGCCGATGCGATGCATCGACGTCCTTCTTAGTGCGGCCGGAGACGGCCGATGGCTCCGTCTCCCGTAAGTGGAAAGCAAAAGACCGCTAACTCCGCGTGAGCACCACGACGAGGCGGTCGACGCGACAGCCATTCTTCAGATGGGACTCGACAATCTCGTCAATATCTTCCGGGGTGCTCGGGCGATACCAGACACCGTCAGGATAGACGACCATCAGAGGACCGGAGCCGCAGAAGCCGAGACAGTCGGCTGCGGTGAAGCCGATATCGGTCAACCCACCCGCCTCGATTGCTTTGCCGAGCCGTTCCCATAACGATCCTCCGCCCGCCGTCCCGCAGCTGCCGTGCGGATGGTCAGGAGGGCGCTGAGTGCGGCAGGCGAAAACGTGATGCCGGTAGAGCTGTGGGAGTTCGAACTCATTCATGTTGCCGCTCATACTTCTGTTACCGCAATGCGATGTCGCAATGGCCGCGAGACTCTGCTTTGACATAGGGTCGCATGACGATCGGCCCGTTCGAAGACGGCTTGATGTCACCTCCACAATTAAAGTTCTTAGTGCATTGTTCGGGTAGGTCGCTCATGATGTTCCCTTGCAAGTGACTCGTTTCGGCACGAGGGTTTCGAGCACGAGCGCGTCGAAACGTGTCGATCGTTTTGCTCCCTAACGCGGCATGGATCATCCGATGCTGTTGGATGCGGCTCTTGCCGGCAAGGGCCTGCGAGACGATTCGCGCCCCGCAGTGGTGTCCGGTGCCCGCCAGATCGGTCACGATCACATTCGCCTCCGGAAGCGCCTCGCCGATCAAGGCCTCAATTGCCAGCCCAGCCATCACCATGTCGCTTACTCCTGCTCTCGCCCGGTTTCATGCAAGCACCAAACCAACTCTCGACAGGACCATTTGAAAGGACTTCCGCCGACACGGATGGAAGCGACGCGCATTGGTCGACAATCCCGCGGGCGGACCGTCGCGAAGATAACAAGGATAGATCGATCGCCGACATCGTCGTCGCGTGGCGGCGATAGGCTCTGCCATGAGTTCCTGGCTCGACAACTCACGGCAGCTCGGTGCGACTGCGACCGCATATTCCGGCAGCTTCCTCAGATCCTTGACCATTCGGCGACTCATGGCTGGACGTCCGTATGGATCGCGATCTCCGCGGCAAGCCGGAGTGACGATAGGCCCATGGTTCCACCTTCCGGTAGGATGACGAGCGAGATCTTTTTCTCGCCTTCTCCGCAATTTGCGGCTGTTCAGTAGATCGCCGCGCCCGCGCCTACATTGATTGAGGCGTCTTTCATGGTCTGGACAATGAATTCGATCTGGCTATCAGTGAGATGCGTATGAAATGGCAGTGCAACGGCGCGATCGGAGATCTTTTCGGTCACTGGCAGATCGCCACGGCGATAACCGAGATCGAGATAATGCCGCTGCAGGTGCAGAGGATGGTTGTAAGCCGCAGCCTCGGTCTGCTCAACGCGGAGATCCTCGACGATCGCGTCGCGGCTGGAGCGCGTGAAACGCGTCCCGAGATGGACAACATAAAGGAACCAGTTCACTTCAGTCACGTCGGGTCCAACATAGGGCGGTTTGATGCCTTCGAACGACTGCATATGCGTTGCATAAAGCTGTTCAATCAGCCGGCGACGCTCGAGTATCTCGTCGATACGCCTTAGCTGCGTAATCCCCAGCGCAGCGGACAGATCACTCATTTCGGCTTGATATGGCGCAGCCGAACCGACGGTAACGGAAGAACGCTCGTCAGTCCGGTCCGAACGGTGACGACGAAGTGCCACCGCAAGGTCGATATCATCGGTAACCACTATGCCGCCTTCGCCGCAGGTCAGAAGCGAGGGCTGCGCGAGGTCAAACACAGCGACATCGCCGAAGGTGCCGACCAATTGGCCCTTATAACGTGAGGCGACGGCCTCAGTCGAATCTTCCAGCAGCAGAAGATTACGCCTTCTCGCGATATCGCGCAGCTCCGACCAGGCTGCGGGATAGCCATTGGCATTGGCGGCGAGGATGGCGCGGGTCTTTGGCGTGATGCGCTCCTCAACTTTCTGCGGCGCGAGCGTCCCGGACCAATAGTCGATGTCCGCAAATACCGGCCGCACACCGGCGAGGCTGACGCCGTGCGCAGTTTCGCGATATGAATAGGACGAGACGATCACCTCGTCGCCTGCGGCGATGCCGCAAGCTTTCAGAGACAGCAGAAGGCCGATGGTCCCGCTCGGTACCGCAACGGCATAGTTCCGCCCGAGATAGGTGGCAAATGCCGCCTCGAATTGTTCCGTGAGCGGGCCGTTAGACAGCCGCGGCGAGCGCAACACGCGATCTACTGCCGCGATTTCGGCCGAGGTAATGTCAGGATCCGACAACGGAATCAAGGATTCATAGCCCGTTGGAACCGGCTCTTCGTCCGCCTTGGCAACGAGGCCGTGGCCTAGAGCTGGTCCGGTCACGGCTCGACGGCCCGCTTGGCGAGCACAATGCCGGTCGCCCGCGTCGGATCATCCGTGATCCGGGCACAATGGTCCGCGCTATCGAGCAAATGCAGGTCGAATTGTCCGACGCTGTAAAAAGGCGTTTCGGTAAGGTCTGACGAGTCGCAGCGGATCCAGGCGAGATGCGGATACCCCTGTCGCAACACCGCATAGGCTTGAGAAGCATCATCGAATGACGCGAGCGTCCGCTCGATGTCCGCAATTTCGCCTGCTCCCAGAGCCATAGAACGGGTCCTTATTGCCAGAACACGCGTTCCGCATCGACGTTCAATAGATCGGTAACTGCTGCCAAACGCTTGTGCGTGGAGTGCAGTTTCCAGACGCCGTGCTTGTGATCTTTTCGGAATACCTGCCAGTTGGCGCTTGCCCCGTCATGGCGCAGCACGGCCACGTCAATGATGCCGCCCTTAACGTCGATATTGCGCGAGCAGCATGGGCATTCGATCAAGTAGCCGCCGGCAACTCCGGTGATGTTGGCTGAGACATAACGATAGCGCTCTCTCGACTTCAGCGCGCGCTCGATGCGCCTGCGATCGATGTCGTTGGGATGCACGGGTAGGTTCGGATTTATGTCTAAGGCCGCGTTCATCGCGTCTACTTCCTAGACCTGGCCGATTTCGCTTTCGAGGCAACCGACGACCAAGTTCTCACCGAACTCGACGAGATAGATCGGAAGGTTCGCTTCCGTGTGCCGGCGCACTTGGACGATCTTGCCGATGTCGCCGAGGCTGACCAGGAGCCCTTCCGTTGGGGCATCGGGAAAGGATCCGTCATTGATCAGGTCAAACATCGCCTTGACGCGCTGGCCCTGCTGAAATTTTGGCAGTCTGGCTTCAATCATCGTCGGCTCCCGGCAAGCGCAGGTCCTCGACTTCGGCGCGTGGTATGACCGGATCGAGCTCGTTTCGCTTCATGCCGACCCGGTGACCGCTTTGGATGAATTCAACGCCGTAGATGTAAAACCGCTGCAAGAAAGTGCCGATCGATATGACGTAGCCGACCTCGCCCTTCTTGGCCAGGATGTCGCCGATCTCCTTGCCGGCGTAGGTGCCGTCATTTCGGATGGTGCAGTTGGCACGCACCTTCTCGCCAAAGTCGAAGAACGGTCGTGCAGTCAGCTCGACGATGTCACTATCAGCCACAATATTGTTCATGCCAAGGGTCCCCTGTTCTTGTCCCGGCTATCGGGCAAGCCGCGAGCGCGCAACTTCGCGCACCAGGCTATATGGGTCATCGACAAGGCCCATGAGCTCGGAGGGCACGATCCGGCTTGCGATCTCATGCCGGATACGCCAATCCGGGTCGTGGCGCAGAAGCGACAACAACTCCGCCGGCAGGCGTTGAACTACCTCCAACCGCACCAATGCGTCACGGTCATTGATCAGGCCGAGCAACCACTTCTCCGGGAGGCGTCGCGCCACGGCGCAACGAACCTCAGCGTCCTCGTCGCGGATCATTCCGCGGAGCAGCATGGGCGCAATCCGCCGCGCAACTACAAGGCGGACGTAGTAATATTCATCCGAGGCCATCGGCAGCAGTTCGTCGCCTTCAAGCAGTGTCGCGACCCACATCCTAACTTCGTGATGAGGGTCGTTGCGAAGCTGCAGGGCGAAACGCTTGGGCAGGCGGCGGACGGCGCTCCAACGAACGGTTTCGTCGTGATCGTGGAGCAATGGCGGCAGCAGGAAGACGTTGGCGAATCTCGCCGCGATCGCGCGCACTTCAAAATGCGGGTGAGCGAGGTAGGCGTCGGCCAGGCTCGGATTTCTCTCGAAGAAGCAGTCGATACGTCCGGCATAGCGGTCGTTGACGCAAGCATGCTTGAGTTGACAGCAGCCGTTGCGATTCAGAGCAATATGCGCGCAGCAGGCGCAATTGATCTGATTGCCCTGCCAATTTCTCGCCTTGCCAATGTCCTCACTCATCCGCCTGCCCCATACGTTCGAGGACACGTAGGAGAACTTTGGCACCGATCTTATCGGTGGGATCGATCTCAAGAAGCTTTTGAACGGCTAACCGCCCTTCCTCGATTTGACCGAGGCGCATCTGCAAATAAGCGTATCCTTTCAGCGTGAACAGAAAGAACCGCGGCAGAATATCTTCATATCGACCGAACGCCGCATCATGGGCACGGACAAGACGCCAGTCCGATGGGAGATTGTTCATCTCCGACGCCTTGCTTATGCAGAGCTTGGCAACCTCAAGCGCCTCGGCGAGCCGGGCCTTATAGAAATAGAAGCGAAATAAGCCGATCAGCACGGCCGCGTGCCCTGGTGCCAGGCCTGCGGCCTTGCGCAGGTGGCTTTCGGCGACCTCATCAAGGTGATAGGAGAGGCTTGCTTGCCACAAGTGATGCTCGGCCTCGCTGGGCAGCCCATCCCCAAGCAAGGTCCTGGCGAGGAGTACCTCGTTGATCTCGGACTGCGGACTGAACAGGGCATCTGGCATCGCGGGTCGCCTCTTGAAATCAATGGTCCCCGCAAGAGACTTGCTTGCGATCTTGCAATACGAACCCGGTCCGCTTCGGCTTATCAACGAAATCGGTCGGCACATCGTCGTGCCGTGTGGCAGTCTCTCCCGGCGAACAACCCGCCAGACGTCATCGTGCTTGACCCCAGCAACAATGGCCTGCGGCTTCAGGCTGATCCCACCGGCAAGCCCCGAACATCCACTTGGGCTGATCGCAAGACAAAGGTCGCGGCCGGCGCGCCAGCCGGCTCGGAGCATCATTCGGATAGCTCGTCGCACCAATCGTCTCTTCTGGAAGTTCATGTCATTTCCATCGCTCACCTGCGCGCCTGGTGGCGTGCAAGCGAGGTATCGAGGACGCAGGTATTGTCGACTGGGCAGACCGCCACGCATTGCGGCTCGTCGAAATGGCCGATACATTCGGTGCACTTCTCAGGATCGATCATGAATGTTCCGCCCTTCTCCGCGATCGCGACATTGGGGCATTCCGGCTCACACGCCGAACAGCTCGTGCATTGAGAGGCGACGATCTTGAACGGCATGTTTTTCCTCTCTCATGCCGCGGTAATCAATGCGCCTTGGCGGATCGCAGCATCGCCGCGTTCGACATGTTTGATCGCACCGCTGGTGACCCTCTCGAGATAGGTCTTGAACCAGGCGATCGTCGACTTATCGATAGGCTCATAAGCATATTGATCGACGGGATCGACGCCGGCCTTGATCAATTCCGCCCTGGGGCAGCCGCCAATTTTGGCGATGAATACTGCGTGGCAATCGTTAATGGCGCGGATGATGGTCGCGAGCTTTCCCTCTTCGGCATAGCCACCCTGGCAATACAGATCGACGCGGCGATGGCCAATGAACTTGGCGCCACCGCTGGAGAGCTCATAGACTTGAAACTCCTTGGCGTGACCAAAGTGCTCGTTTATCAGATCCGAGCCCTTGGTCGCGACCGCCACCAGGACCTTCGTGTCGCCGAGGCTAACTGCGAGTTCCGCAAGGTTAGCGTGCTTGGCCGCGGCCTTGGCGGCACGGCCGTTCTCGACATTGGCCTGATAAGCGTTGCGGCTCTCGACATCGTATTTGATGTCGATCGTCGCGATTTTTTCGATGGTGAACTCCGCGCTGCGGTCTTCGCCTAGCAACCCGATCGCATCGGCCCGGCACTGCCGGCAGTGGCGCATCATATGCAGCTCACCCTCGCAGCTATCCTGCAGCGCCTTTAGTTCAAGTGCCGTCGGGCTGCGCTGGCCCTTCAGACCGAAAACGGTTCCATATTTGGGAGAAGAGATCAACGGCATGATGTTGTGCAGGAAGGCGCCGCGCGACTTCACTGCCTTACTCACTTCGACGAGGTGCTGATCATTGATTTCGGGGATCATAACCGAGTTGACCTTGCAGAGAACCCCTCGCCGAGTGAGCATCTCCAGGCCCTGAAGCTGGCGATCAGTGAGGATCCTTGCGGCTTGGACGCCCGTGTATCGTTTGTGGTTGTAGAAAATCCAAGGATAGATCTTTGCCCCGATCTCGGGGTTGATCATATTGATCGTGATCGTGACGTGCTCGACGTTGAACTTGGCAATGGTGTCGATGTGATCGGGTAGCGCGAGACCGTTGGTTGACAGGCACAGCTTGAGATCCGGCGCAGCCTTGTGCACGAGCTCGAAGGTCTTGAACGTCTTTTCGGGGTTGGCGAGCGGGTCGCCAGGACCGGCGATACCGAGCACCGTCATCTGTGGAATGGTAGAGGCAACGGCCATGACTTTCCTGGCAGCCTGCTCAGGCGTGAGCCTCTCGCTGACCACACCCGGACGCGATTCATTGGCACAGTCGTATTTGCGATTGCAGTAATTGCACTGGATGTTGCAGGCTGGCGCGACCGCGACATGCATGCGCGCATAGTGATGGTGCGCTTCCTCGCTGTAGCAGGGGTGCTTTTTCACCTTTTCCCATGTCTCAGCTGGAAGATCAGTGCAGCCTGCTGGCGAACCGCATCTAGCTCCGCCGCCGCGGCTACTTTTGCCACAGCCCTTGTGCTCGGCAATCGACCGCGTGACCTCGCCGTCTTCAATGGCGTCGCTCGATGATCCCCGATGCATTGGAGTCGCCATTTATCCAGTTCTCCCTTTAGGCCTGCGAGATTTCTCGGTATCTGAGGCTCAGCAATCCGCATGCCACGGCTCGGCGTGCAACTTTCATGACCTTGTTCAACGAGTTAGGAAGCGCTTTGGTGTGCCTCTTGCCCGGGCGTGTTGGAAAGCCGACATGCGTTGTGATCGAAACGGCACCTAGCGGCGCGAGAAGATGTTGACTGAAGGTATCGCCGCTCCTTTCTCATTTTTGCTGGAAACATGGCTCGTCAGGTGGCAGCAAGATGGTGTAAGAGCTGCCTCACCAAGCGCTGGTCAAATGCCCACGCGAGAAGCCTCCCTAATCTGCCAAAAGGATCTCGACAGCACGTGCAAGCGGAACTGCGAGTGGCGTTAGGCCTTGGTCGGCCAGAAAGCGGAGCTCATTTTTGGAGAGCGTGTCGGGTTCGACCACGGCATAGTGAACGTCGGACGAGCGCTTTGACACTTGTCGCGCATAGATGCGCAGGAGCTGGTCGTTGAAGCGGCACCCCAGAAACAGGAAGCTGCGGCCGGTACGGCGAGCCTTCACCTCTCCGGGAATCGGCGTCTGTATGTCGATTTCCGTGAGCACCTCAACATAGTCGGCGTCGGAGACCAGGAAATTCTTGGCTGGGACGACGCTGCCGTGCGGCTTGTAGAGGACCGTTGTCCAACTTCTTGCAAGAGAGGAAACGACTTCATGGCCTGCGCAATCGTAGAAGCGATACCAGCGATCCTCACTCAGACCGGCGCGGGTGATGCCCTGGATCTCACCCCAATTGCTGTGTCCCGCCAGCGAATTTCGCATCGCACCATCGTACCAGCTGTCAACGATCAGCGGCAGCCGCAGCGTTGCAAGATACCGTTGTAGCTGCGCTGGCGCGATCGGCGCGCCAAAGGCGTCCGCCATCATCGCTGTTACGGTGGTGCGGTGCCTCGTGATTTCGATGTGCTGTGCGGAAGCCCAGGCGTTCCCTCTCGTGCGCTTTGGCAACGTCACCTTGGTGCCGAAGAATGCCGCCAAGTCCTCCGGATTCATCGGCGCGCTCGTGTTCGACGAATCCATCACGCCGGGTCCGAGATAGGGCACGACATCGCCACGACGAAGCCCCTCCGCGACCTTGCGGAGCATGGTTTCGGCAACTGGCCGACCAACGAACTCGATGCGCGGAGCCGGCACGTTCATGTCTCTTCTCTGTCGCCGCCACGCCTCTTTGCGTTGATCGTAATCGGCAAGGTGGTGTCGCTTGTCATCGGCGGCAGGTCGAGCACCCAGCCATTAGCTATTCTGATCCAGCCGCCCCACAGTGTCTCGTGCTCGGATTCAACGATCCGATCCTCAAGATCCTTCTTGGGGACGTAGATCGAGAGACCAGTTTCAGGAGAACGACGAATGATGACTTTCATCTGATAGACTCATTGGATCGAAAGGTCGTCTTTGCACGCTCTGACCGCCCAGATGGGGTCCCTCTCAGTTTCGCGATGATATTTCGTAGCACAACGAGGACGTGATCGATCTCCTCGCTGGTGGTCTCGCGAGACAGCGAAAAGCGGATCGCGCCGTGCAACAAGGCAGACGGTACGTGCATCGCTCGGTGCACATGAGACGGTTCCATGGAGCCTGACGCGCAGGCTGATCCGAGGGACGCGGCAATGCCAGCGCGACTCAAATGATGAATAATTGCTTCACCTTCGAGATGCTCGAAGGCGATATTTGACGTGTTTGGCAGACGGCTCTCCTTGTCGCCGAGCACCACACACTTGCCGAAGGCGATGACGCCCTGCTCCAGCCGGTCGCGCAGCGCGACTATTTTCCTGCGCTCCTGCCCGAGCTCTACGGCAGCAAGCTCCGCAGCCTTACCCAGCCCAATGATACCGGGGACGTTCTCGGTGCCGGAACGTCGGCGGCGCTCTTGCGGTCCGCCGAAAATCAGTCGCCTGAACTTAGTGTCCTTGCGCACATAGAGAGCGCCAACGCCTTTTGGACCATGCAGTTTGTGGCCAGAGAGCGACAGCATGTCGATCTGGGTCGTCTTCACGTCGATCGGAACCCGCCCCGCAGCCTGCACCGCATCAGTGTGGAAGAGTGCGCCGATGGATCGCGCCATCTTGGCGAGGACCTCCACCGGAAACATCGTGCCGGTCTCATTATTGGCCCACATGACGGAGACGACCGCGGTACGCGGGGACAACGCGCGACGATAAGCATCAATGTCGAGCCGGCCGGAGCAGTCAACAGGAATTAGATGGCATTTGTTGCCGCGACGGCCGAGCTCATCTGCGAGCGAGAGCACAGCGGGATGTTCCACGGTCGTGGTGACGAGTTCGTCGCGTCGCTCCTGCACGGAGAGTGCCGAAAGGATCGCCGTGTTATCCGATTCGGTACCGCCCGAGGTAAAGACGATCTCGTGATCAAAAGCAGCACCGATCAGTGCCTGTACACTCCTACGAGCCTGTCTTATGCTTTCTGCAACTTGCCTGCCTGCTGCATGGGCGGATGAGGCATTGCCGAATTGCTCGGAGAAGAATGGTAGCATCGCAGCGACGACGGACGGATCCGTCCGAGTGGTCGCGTTGTTGTCGAGGTAGACCGACTGCACAGTGCGCCTTCTTAGTATCGGGCTTTGGAGGATCCCGCGACCGGGATCAGGCGGACGAATTTGCCAAGCCGTTCGATGAGGCGCGCCTGGATGCCTTCCAGTGTTGCGCTGGCGAGCTTGCAGAAGACGCAAGCCCCCGTAAGCTTGATCATAATCTTGTTGCCGTCGATGCCAATAAGCTCGCAATCTCCGCCGTCACGCTTCAGATTCGGCCGAATTTCGTCGAGTACGGCGCGGACGATACGCTCACATTCGGCAGGTTTCGCGGCCGGCAGCTGTCTCGTTTGTTCGGTCTCGACAAGCATGTTTCAAACCTCTTCGTGGCGACTCGTCAGGGATGCAGCTCTAGCCAAACGACTTGCCGCATGAGCAGCCCGACTTTGCGTTGGGATTGTCAAAGGTGAAGCCAGAGCCCTCCGGCGCCACCACAAAATCGATCGTCGTGCCGGCAAGATGCGGGTGACAATTCTTGTCGACAAATACCTTGATGCCGCCCCGCTCGATTACGGTCTCATTAGGCTTCGGCTCGTCGGCAAGCCCCATCGCGTACTTTAATCCGGCGCAGCCGCCCCCTTCGACCATTATCCGCAAGCCCTTCGCCGGCTGCGCTGACGCAGAGATCGCGCTCTTCACCGCATTCTCCGCGCTTTTCGTCAGACTGATCATCGATTTCCCTCGCGAGCTACGTCAGCTCGGGATGAGATTGGCAAGTCCCATGCCAGCAACCACGCTCCCGATAGTACTTGGCTTTGGCGAATGTCGGTCATTTGCGCTGCAGGGCGTGTCGGGCTTACGACATGACGCTTTGCCGCTAGGAAACAATCTTGGCACGGTGCTGTAACGCTGCCGGCAGGATATGTCCGTCAAAGCCGCGCAGACGAGGCGCCGCTTTTGGCTTTCGCCGCATACGTGGGCCGACGGCAAACAATTTGCATGGAGCCGAACGTGGGTTCGCTCGATTCGACACCCTGCGCCAGCCACATTAGACCAGGAGGATTTCATGACGTCGATCGACAACACCGCTCTTGGCCGGCTTGATAAAGAAGGCCGATTGCTCAATGCGGTGCTGAAGGGTGACACCACAAAGCCGGGCCGCTTCGGCTTCCGCGGCGATATCGCGCTAAGGTTCCAGGTTCAGGTGGCCGACGAGAAGCGTCCGCCCGACTATTCGATCGAGCAGGTATTGACGGTCGCGGACGAGGGAGAGGCCACAATCCCGGTATTGGCTGGCTACCTGCATTCTCTTGCCTATCTTGCCGATGCCGCAACGGTACTGGATGGCGCCTTGAGCCAGAACGGCACCTACTTCATGTTCTGCAACAATATCGATCTTCTGGCGAAATACAGCATCAAGATCCGTGACGTCACATTTCGCATACTACCGTGTGACGAGTCGACGGTTTGGAAGGAGATGATGGATCTCACTGGGGTCGAGAAAAACGACATCAAGAAACTCGATACTGCCGGCAAGCTCGATTATCTGCTCGATGCCGCCAAGAGCATCAATGCCCCTTATGCCGAACTCTCCTACGAAGAAGGCCTCGCCAAGATGCAGCCGGTGAAGAATCGCAACGAGAACCGCCCCGTGTGAGTTCTGGCGTCAGATCTCATCTTATCCCATTTGCCAGGACTGTTGGCGTTGTGCTGGACTTGTCCGCCAGGCCAGACAATCGAACGATCAACAGTGCGAAAGTCTCGCATGCAAGTCCCCTCGGTACAGATTGCGGCAGTTCAAGTTCAAACGGCTGGCTTGAGCGGCTCGACGACTACAATGCCCATCCTACCTCCAGGCTTCGCTGAGGGAGCGAGAGCGAAGATGGGTAGAGCTCTCGTTCTGTTTGACGGGACTGATTCCAGCTGGCGTCGCGGCGGACCCCGCCCGACAATGTACTGTGGCCCAAGGCGACTTTCCATCGTCGCGCAGGAGGCAGAATAGAAATGGCAACGCTCATCAAGACCACTCAGGACGGCCGCAAGCTCGAGGTGCTAGGGTTGGCAATCCTGCTTGACGGAAAGCTGGAAGCTAGCGAGCTCATCGAGGTCAAGGATCATCCGTACTGCCGAGCAATCCTGGCCGCAGTACCTGACGCTACCCACATGGCCGGCCGCGTCCCGCTGACGCGCGAGGAAGCCGAGATCGTTCTCGCCGCCTTTAAGAAGGCAGAGGCCGATATGCTCGCTAACCCCATCTCCATCCAGGAGCGGTTTCGGATTGCCGCGATGATGAAAGCATGTGAACAGGGAATCGAGTAGCAAGAGTTGAGGCGGCTTTATAGCTTCGATTTAACCATCATATCTCGGCGAAACTGGTATCAAGTTTTCACGACATACCGAATTATCGCCGACAAGCGCGGCAATGACGACGAGAGGCGCCAGGGCCAACTCCTTTTAGAGCCGCAGCGGCAGAGGCGGAGCACTCACGCACTCACCCAATGCCTTCTGACGCTATATAGGCTTGGTCCTGAAATGAACCCGCGGAGCGGGACCGTTTGAGCCGGTTTGTTAGTTGGGAAATCCGACCGCTCCTACTTCCTTTCTATCACGCCGCCAACGACGTTGTCTGCTGTTGCTGTGATGGGGTGGACGCCCCTCGACGGCATCGATATGCCAAAGTGAGGGGTGTTGAACCGTCACAAAAGAGGAGGCGTCCGTGAACGAGGTTAGCACGATTGGACTAGACTTGGCGAAACATGTTTTTCAGGCACATGGCGCAGACGCTGGCGGCGATGTTGTTTTCCGCAAACAGCTGCGTCGTGACAAAGTGCTGGCTTTCTTTGCCCGGCAGCCTGCGTGCCTGGTAGCGATGGAAGCCTGCGCCAGCGCCCATTACTGGGCTCGTGAAATTGGCAAGCTAGGTCACACAGTGCGTCTGATTCCACCGTCCTATGTAAAGCCCTTTGTTAAGCGCCAGAAAAACGATATGGCCGATGCAGAAGCGATTTGCGAAGCAGCCCAACGCCCCACCATGCGCTTTGCCGCCGCGAAGAGTGAGGACCAGCAGGCGAGCGCGGTCGTGTTTCGCGCTCGTGATCTTTTGGTCCGGCAACGTACTCAGATCATAAACGCGCTGCGAGGTCACCTCGCCGAATACGGCCTGGTCGTTGCAAAGGGGGCGTCCAATGTCGCCGGGCTGGTTGAGCACGCGCAAGCTTCCGGGAGCGGCGTGCCAACGGCGGCGCACCCGGCGCTCGACATCCTGGTCAAGATGCTGGGGGTGCTGGAAGAGCAAATCAAGCAACTCGATATTGAGATCGCGCGACGAGCCCGAGAAGAGGAGGTTGCTCGACGGCTTATGACGGTTCCTGGCATCGGCCCAATCACGGCGACGGCTCTGATGGCGCTAGCGCCTGAGCCTGAAAACTTCAAACGTGGCCGGGATTTCGCTGCGTGGTTGGGTTTGACGCCGCTGCAACGTTCCACTGGTGGAAAACAGAAGCTCGGCCAAATATCGAAAATGGGTGAGCGAACGCTGCGGCGTCTCCTCATCATCGGGGCGAGTGCGGTGGTGAAGCTGGCTCGCCGACGCGGTGCATCGCAAGGGACATGGCTGGAGCGCATGCTCGCTCGTAAGCCGCCCATGCTTGTCGCGGTCGCTCTTGCCAACAAGATGGCTCGCACCGTTTGGGCTTTGATGGTCAACGGTGGGGTCTACAAAGCTCCGGTCGCAGCGGCTTAATCGCTTAGTCCGCCCGGCCAGAGGTCGTCGAGGAGGTAGGAAGGTCAAACGGAAGGTACGGCGCAACAGTCGATGAGACGGGGTCAGGAAAACCAGTACATGCCCAGGTGCTTCCAAGCACGCTGCTGTGATTTGGATCTGATCCGCGAACTCCCATACGGGCCCGCGACATCTGACGGTCGCAATAAAGGCCGGACAGATGTCAGCACCCGACTACGCGCAACACCTGATCGAAAGATTCTTCTTGCATCCAGCGGGGCGTCCACAGATGGGCATGTGGTCAACGCGGTAGCGTTGTCCATCATGTCCACAGCGGCTGCGGTTGCTTCGCGCCAGACCGCCATCGGCGTGCGATAGCCAAGCGCCTGATGCAAGCGCTGTTCATTGTAGAACTCTATCCACGCGGCGATGCCGGCCTTGGCCTCGCGGCCGTCGGCGTAGCCCTTGAGGTAGATATCCTCATGCTTGAGGGAGCGCCACAGCCGTTCGATGAACACGTTGTCCATCCAGCGGCCGCGGCCATCCATGGAGATCTTGATCCCGGCCGCCGCGAGCGCGCCGGTGAAGGCGGCACTGGTGAATTGCGAGCCTTGATCGGTGTTGAAAATCTCCGGTCGGCCGTGTCGCGCCAAGGCGTCGTCGAGCGCCGCCAGGCAGAACGAGGTGTCCATCGTATTGGACAGACGCCACGCCGGCACGGCGCGGCTCGCCCAGTCGATGATCGCGACGAGGTAGAGGAAGCCGCGGCCAATGGGCAAATAGGTGATGTCGGCCGCCCACACCTGGTTCGGGCGGTCGATCGTCATGTTGCGCAACAGATAGGGATGGATCTTGTGACCCGGCGCCGGCTTGCTGGTGTTCGGCTTCGGACCCAGCGCCGCGATGCCCATCTGGCGCATCAGCCGCTGCACGCGCTTGCGGTTGATCGTCTCGCCCTCGGCCTTCAGCATCGCCGTGATCCGCCGCGAGCCGAGAAATGGCCAGGCGGTGAACAACTCGTCGATCCGCCGCATCACCGCGAGATCATTGTCGTTGGCCGGCTTTGGCAGGCGATAGACGCCGGAGCGCGCCACGCCGAGCAGTTCGCATTGGCGGCGGATCGACAGCCCCTTGTCGGCGCGATCGAGCATCCCGCGACGGTCCGAAACGCTCATCTTCCGGACCTCTTTGCCAAAAAATCCCGCTCCACCGTCAATTGCCCGATCTTGGCGTAGAGGTCCTCGACCTTTTTCTCCGCCGCCTTTTCCGCGTCAAGGCCAACATTGGCGTCGAAGGAGCGCGCCGCATTCTCCAGAAGCTGCTTCTTCCAGGCGTAGATCTGATTGGGGTGAACCTCGTAACGCTGGGCCAAATCGGCGACCGTCGCTTGCTCTCGCACCGCCTCCAAGGCGATCTTCGCCTTCAGCGCTACATCAATCTTCCGTCTCGTCTTCTTCGTCATCATCCGCTCCATCTAGCAAACGGAGCGGTCGCTTTCCAACTTAACTGATGGTCCCAAAAACGGAGTCCATTTCAGTCCTTGCAGAAGATCCCTAGCGACGTTATCGCTTCTCTGTTTCCGATGGCTAAACTCAAGCAGCTGAAACGTGGGTTTGGCAGTTGGTCGGGCACACCCGGGCACAAGCCCCGCAGCCGATGCACGCTCCGTCATCGTTTAGCACCATGATCTTCTTCTCGATCTCATCGTCATCGTCTTCTAGATCGATCATCTCGCCGTCCGCATTGATACCCTTCAGCATCATGACCTCGCGGCCACACACCTTGTAACAGCGGCCGCAGCCTATGCACTTCTTTGGGTCGATGGAAGCCAGATACTCCGGCTTCCAGTCGCGGCCGTCGCGCGTTGCGAATGACATGGTTACTTTCCGTCTGCTCTTCCCTGCGCTTTGAGATCCTCGCGCTTGCGCTCGAGCTCGTCGAAGGCATCGTGGACCTTCTGGGCCACACTCAGGACCGAGGTCCAGTTGACCGGCAATTCTTCGGCGAAATCGTGGAGATCCATCTTTGCCTGAGTCGCCTTGGCGGAAAGCTTCTTGATCTCGGCTTTCAGTGCTTCAAGATCGCTCATTCGTCACCTCAGTAGTTCGCAACTTCCGGGAACCTACGGATCATCTCAATTCCGCGGTCGACATACATGTCACCTTCCGTGGCAAGTTTTGAGAGGTTGTCAAAACCGAAACGATGCACGTCGCGCAGCTGCTTATTTACGACAATGAGCCGCCCGCCGATCAGCACTATGCGGCCAAAGCCTTCATGGTGCATTTTCAGCATGGGCGAGACCATCACGCCGGTCGCCTTCTCAATGGACACGGCGACAGCGTTGAAGAACAGTTCAAGCCGCCAGATCGTGTCCGGATCGGGGTCACCGACGATCGGCAAGGTGCGGCGCTTCTCCCTGTCGAGAATATAGGGCTCGAGCAGCTCTAGGTCCTTCTTGCCCTCCCAAGCACCATGCCCGTCCTCGGCGCGCCAGATTTTGACGAGCTCCTTCACAAAGGGCGCCTCTCCCGCAGGCCCGGGTTGGATCAATTCGGCCGCCTCAGTCATGTCGTTTACCTCAATCCTCTAAATCAAACGAGCGTTCCTGGCCCTTGGCAAGCACCTTGCGCAACCAGGGTGGCGGTGAGCCTTTCAATACGGCTTCAAGCTTGACACAAAGATCGTCGATCGCTTCAGGCTGGTTCACCTTCATGGGATGGATCTTATTTGCGACGACGCGCGCGGCGCCAGAGCCGCCGATCGCGGCCACATAGAGGATGGAGCAGTCTTTGATAGCTTCGATCTTCGGCGCGAGCTTGTCCTCGTTACCGTCGTCCTTAAGGTCGCCGTCAAACTGGATGGCTTCGACGAAACTGTGCCCCTCTGGCCTGACTTCATAGATGGCGATATTTCTAGCCCAGCCAAAATGGGCATCGACGCGCTTCAGATCCTGGGTGGCGAATGCGACTTTCATCGGCATAATTCCTCTCTTCGCATCAATTGGGCCGCGGGGGAACGACATGCAGGCCGTTGTCGGTGATGCGCCAGGTGTCCGGCGTCGGCTGGCGGTTGTCCTCGCGGTCGGCAATGATGAGATTGGCAAGGTCAAAGATCAGCTCGCGCGTGCCGCGATAGCCGACCGTCATCTGGTGACCTGCGCCAATGCGATCGAACATCGGGAAGCCAGCACGGTAGAATGGAATGTTCAGCCGTGCTGCCGCTTGGCGGCCGTGTGAATGGGAGATCAGGAGATCGCATTCGCGCGTTTTGGCCAGCTCCTCCAGATCTTCAAGATCGCCGATGATAACCTCTCCCCCCCTGACGCGTTCGAGCACCGGAGAGGCCGTTGTCGTCACTGCCGCGGTCAGCTGTGCGCCCATCTCACAGAGCATGCTGGATATGTCGAACAAGAGGTCCGGCTCAGCCCCGATGGCGAGCTTTCGGCCGCCAATATGGAAATGCGCATCCAGCATGGCGTCCGCGAGCTGGCCACGTTGCCGGCGGTATTTTGGGGGCACTGGTTTGCCGCTGATCTCGCTTACAGACGCGATGAATACATCGCTAGGGCCGAGGCCACAGAGCCGCTCGAACAGCCGGAACGGCACACCCGTCCTTGCTTGCATGGCCTCGGCCGCGCGCCTCATCTGCGCTCCGATCGCGATCGTCCAAGCCGCCTGCCCCATAGTCGCGATCTCGTCGACCCCGATCCCACCGATCGTGGTCGGCGTGAATTCATCGGGAATGTGACCGTCGAGCGAACCGGCGATATCCGGCAGGAAGGACGGCCTCAGCCCAAAATCATCAAAAATCGTCCGCAGCTCGTCAAGGTCGCCGGGGGTCAGGTGGCAGCCAGGCAGGACATTAACGCGCGAGAGGTCGCGCGGTGCGGCTGCATCGCGAGGATCGACAAGCACCTCGATCATGCGCGCCACGGTCTTTTCCCAGCCATCTTGAAACGCGTCCTTGAAATCCGGCGTCGAAACGTAGACAAGCGGCAATTTTTCGAGCTGCGGATGCTTCTGCCGGATAAGGCGGATGAACGCCTCGACGTCGTCACCCTTGGTCTCGGTGACTCCTGTCGAATTGATACCGATGATCTCGGGCTTGGTGCGGTTGCAGATATTGAGGATCGCCTGCTCGACATTCTCGTAGCCACCGAGAACTGTGGCAACCTCGCTCATCGCGGAGGTCTGCAGCGGCACCGCCTCCTTGAAATGGCGGACAAACAGGGTCAAGCCAAAGGACGTGCAGCCTTGAGAACCGTGTAGGAGCGGCATTGCCCCCCGAAGCCCCAAGAAGGCAAAGGAGCCGCCGATTGGCTGGCTCATCTTGAGCGGGTTGCTCGAGCAGGCTTTATTGGAACTGGTAACGATAGCCATGGCTTTGAACCTGATTTACCGTCCTACTCTGCCGCCTCCTGCGTGGAGGTCGGCAGGTCCGCAGTCATTCCCGCGATCGCCCGCTCACTGGCGCCGCAGATGTCGGGGGCCCCGGCATGCTCCGCGATGTCATCGACTGTAGTCGAACCGAGAGTGACAACGCTCTCCTTGGTGACACCGAGATCAAGATTTTGGCAACGAAAGGCTCTTTTATCGCAGCGCGCCTTTTCGACGCGCTCCAAACTCGGATCAATATCGACAGTTGCCACATCTACCTGCGCAAGCGACTTGGCTTTCCAAGCGACGTCGGCATCATCCCACGGCGCGGGCTTACGGAGCTGATCCCATATTGGGTTGTAGAGTGCCTTATCGATCTCTTCCATCAGCCTTACGATGCCGAGATAGCCCATATAGGCGTGGCAGCGTTCCTGATTGATATCGAGCCATGGCGTCGCGGTCTTAAGGGCGACAAATTGCGACTTGCCGCCCGAGAGCATGATGTCGGCTTTTGCTTCTTTGAGCATCTTGGACATTTCACGCGGGGTCAGATCCTCGATCATGTGAGCATCATGGCCCATCAACTTTTGGATGCGCTCCTTGTCCTTCATGGTTGATTTTTTTACAGAAGTTCCGACGATCTCAAGTCCGGCCTCCTGCAAAGCCGCGACGACTGACCACGATTTAACGCCCCCGGTGACAAGCAGCACCTTTTTGCCAGCAAAACGCGGCTTGAAGAACGCGATTGCGGCCCTCGCCTTCGCTTCCTCGCGTGCGACTGTGAGCTCGGTGCGTTCCATTAACTCGGCCGGCGCTCCGCGCTCGATCAGCATGCGCGCAATCTCGCGCAAAGACTCGCTGGAGTCCTGGATACCGTAGAATGATCCTTCGAAGAATGGGATGCCGTATCGCTCCTTCATCTTACTCGCAACATTGATCAAGGACTTCGAGCACACCATCATTGCCGCGCGCGCCCGATGTGAGCAGGCAACGTCGCGATATCTGCCATCGCCGGAGATGCAGGACAGGACGCGAATCCCGAGTTCGTCCAACAGCGGCTTGACCTGCCAGAATTCGCCGGACAGGTTGTATTCCCCGATGAGATTGATGTCGTAGAGGGTCGTGTAATCGGGTTCTTGGGTACCGATCACGTATCGCAGCAGCGCTTCGCCGGCGAGCTTATTTCCAAGGTTCTTCGAACCGACAAATCCCGGCGCGTTAACAGGAATGACAGGCCTGCCGCATTTCGCTGTGGCGATCTTGCAGACCGCGTCGATATCGTCGCCGATCATGGCAGGCACGCAGGTTTGGTAGACGAAGATCGCCGGAGGATCATACTTACGGATGATTTCCCTGATGGCTTTGTATAGCCGCTTCTCGCCGCCGAACACGATATCGATCTCTTGCATGTCGGTCGTGAAGCTTCTGCGCCAGAGATCGGAGCCAGAGGAGGCAGAACCGCGATTGTCCCAGGAATTTCCTTCGCACGCGATCGGGCCATGAACCAGATGAGCGACATCGGTAAACGGCTGGAGCGCAATCTTGGCGCCATCAAAAGCGCAACCTCCGGCGGCTCCGCCAGGCTGCAGTTGCTTGGTGCAGCCCTTCTTGCGGGCAGCTGCCGATTTGTTGGCGTTCTCAACGCAATCCGCCTTGTTGAAGACGCCTTGGATGGTCGCCGATAGTGAAGTCACGGTTGTCTCCTTCCGCGGACGTTTTCTGGTTCGGGCACGGTCGATAGGCCGGCTGGCGCCCGCATCCCCACCTCACGGCGGCGATAAGCCGCAATGAGGCGGAGACACGCCCACATCAGCGGATGATGTCGAAGCTGTAGTCCGTCTTTCCGACCACGTTGGTGTTCTTATCGATCTCGTCAAAAATCTTATCGAGTATCTTCACCAGAACATTCATACCTCCCTGATAACCCCAAACCGGATAGCGGTGATGATGATGCCGATCGAACACCGGGAAGCCGATGCGGATCAGCGGCGTGCCCGTATCGCGCTCCAGGTACTTGCCATAGGTGTTGCCGATCAGAAGGTCGACCGGCTCGGTGAACAGCAGCGATCGCATGTGCCAGAGGTCCCTACCCGGATAGGCATGGCAGTCTTTGCCGAACTGCGAACTGGCGAAGAGCGCCTGCATCTTCTCTTCCCAGGCCTTGTTGCCGTTGGTTGACAGGACGTGTGTCGGTTCGGCACCTAGCTCGAGCAGGAAGGTCGCCAAGCCATAGCAAAGGTCGGGATCACCATAGATTGCAAACTTCTTACCGTGAATGTGTGCGCTGGAGTCTGCCATGGCGTCGACCAGACGACCGCGCTCTTGTTCTAGGACCTTTGGGATTGCCTTGCCCGAAATGCGTGACAGCGTCATCACAAAGTCGTCCGTCGCACTAACGCCGACCGGATGATTGAACGCAACGACTTGCTGGCCATGACTCTCGATGAACGGAAGCGTTTTCTCCGTGCAATATTGCTGCATAGAGATGGTCGCCCTGGCGTGGATCGCATCCGCGGCGTCTTTCAGAGTCGTGCCGCCATCATACATGCGAAACTCACCGTCAGTGGGCGTGTCGAACACGTCACTGTTATCCGCAAGGATCGTGTATCTGATCCCCATCAATTCGAAAATGCGCTTTATCTCGCGGAGGTTGCCTACGGTGTAGCCGTCGAAGCCCCCGATGAAGTTGATCTTGTCGTTCGGCTCGCGCTCAAGCTTGGGTTCGGACCCGGCTTTTCCGTCCCAGAAATGCTCGATGATGCCTTTCAGGGCGTTATCATAGCCGGTGACGTGGCTACCGACGAAGGCAGGCGTATGAGCAAAGGCAACGTCGAACTTAGCCGGCACCGCCCCCTTTTCCTTCGAGGTCTTGATGAAGGCGTTGAGATCGTCGCCGATCACTTCCGCCATGCACGTGGTCGAGACCGAAATCATCTTCGGTTTGTACGTGTTATAGCTGTTGGCGAGCCCGTCGGTCATGTTGTTGAGGCCGCCGAATACGGCTGCGTCTTCGGTCATCGACGAGGAAACACAGGAGGTCGGCTCCTTGAAGTGTCGTGACAGGTGGCTTCGGTAATAGGCGACGCAGCCCTGTGAGCCGTGCACGAAGGGCAAGGTGCCCTCGAATCCGATCGAAGCAAACACCGCACCTAACGGCTGGCAGGCCTTGGCCGGATTGATGGTCAGTTCCTCGCGCGCGAAGTTCTTCTCGCGATATTCGGGGGTTTTGGTCCATTCGCGGATACGCGCAACCTCCGCGGGATCGTGTGCATTCTCGAAGAGCGCTCTTTTGTTAGCCAGCATCTGCTGGTATTCCGGACCTCGGAACAGCTCAAAATGATCGAGCACTTTTTCGGCATTCTGGGTCATCGTGGCGTCCTTTTTGGATTCGTGTTCGATCGTCTGGCCCGGCTCGCCTATTCCGCCGCCATCAGGCTCGGACGCGGGGCGTCCTTCCACGGCGCCCTCGTCTTCTTCCAGATCGGGGAATTGATTGCCATGTCCATGTCTCGGGCGAAGATCGCGAACCCATCGTAGCCATGATAAGGACCCGAATAGTCCCAGGAGTGCATTTGCCGGAACGGCACGCCCATCTTCTGGAACACGTACTTCTCTTTGATGCCAGAACCAACGAGGTCAGGCTGGATCTTCTCGACGAAGCGCTCGAATTCGTAGCCAGTGACGTCGTCATAAATCAACGTACCGTCCTTAACGTAATGCTGGGCGGTGCGCTGATAATCGTCGTTGTGGCCGAACTCGTAGCCGGTCCCGATGACCTCCATACCGAGATCTTCATAAGCGCCAATCACGTGCCGCGGGCGCAGGCCACCCACGAAGAGCATCACGGACTTGCCTTCCAGGCGCGGTCGGTACTTCGCGATGACGGCGTCCATCAGCGGCTGGTATTTCACGATGACGCGCTCGGCCCCCTCTTTGATCTTGTCGTCGAAGAAGCTCGCGATCTTGCGCAGTGACTCTACGATTTTGGATGGGCCGAAGAAGTTGTACTCGCACCACGGAATACCAAACTTCTCCTCCATGTGGCGAGAGATGTAGTTCATGGAGCGATAGCAGTGCAGGATGTTCAGCTTCGCCTTTGGCGTCGCCTCAAGCTCGGCAAGGCTGCCGTCGCCCGACCATTGCGCAATCACCCGAAGGCCCATCTCCTCCAGGAGGATGCGAGAGGACCAGGCGTCGCCGCCGATGTTGTAGTCGCCGATGATGGCAACGTCATAGGGCGTTGGCTCGAATCGCCGTTCCGTCTCCGAGGTGATCTTGTCGAACACCCAGTCACGGATGGCGTCGTTGGCGATGTGGTGACCAAGCGACTGCGATACGCCGCGGAAGCCTTCGCAGCGCACCGGAACGATTGTCTTGCCGTCATATTCCTTTGATTTGACCTTCGACACCGCCTCTATGTCATCGCCGATCAGGCCGACAGGGCATTCCGACTGGATGCTGATTCCTCGGTTGAGCGGAAACAGGTCCTGGATCTCGTCGATGACCTTGGCGAGCTTCTTGTCGCCGCCGAAGACGATGTCCTTTTCCCGGAAGTCGGAGGTGAACTGCATGGTTCCGAAGGTGTCGATGCCGGTGGTACCGACATAATAATTGCGCCGCGATCCCCAGGAATACTGCCCGCAACCAACCGGGCCGTGACTGATGTGGATCATGTCCTTGATCGGCCCCCACACCACCCCTTTCGAGCCGGCATAGGCGCAACCTCGAATAGTCATAACACCTGGGATCGATTTGAGATTCGATTTGACGCCGCAGTCGGACTTACCAGCCTCGTGCACGTTAAGGTGCTTTGCACGACGCTTGGCGGTCTTCTCCGGGTAGACCTTCAAAACTTCGTCAATCAGCTCCTTATTGCGGGCCTTGATCTCTGCAACGCTCTGGGTAGATGCGAGGCTCATGCGGATATCCTTCTAATTGTCTTGTGCGCTTCAGGCGTCAACGCTTTCTCGAAAGACGTCGAATATGCGAACTGAATTACGCGGACAGCGCGGCGAGCTCGGAAGCAGTCTTACCGACCTGGCTTTCATCGATCTGGTTCATGATGCCGTGCTCCATCAGCATGTCCTCAAGCTCGTCCATGCTGATCGGGGTCGGGATGATGCCCTTGCCGCCATTGTTGTGGATTTTGGTCGCAAGATTGCGATAGTGGTCTGCCTGCTTGGAGTCCGGCGCATATTCCAGCACCGTCATGCGGCGCAGCTCGGCGTGCTGAACGACGTTGTCGCGGGGCACGAAGTGGATCAGCTGGGTGCCGAGCTTCTTGGCGAGCGCTTCTGCCAGCTCCAGCTCCTTGTCGGTTTGCCGCTCGTTGCAGATCAAGCCGCCCAGCCGCACCCCGCCCGAATTGGCATACTTCAGAATGCCCTTGGAGATGTTGTTGGCGGCATACATCGCCATCATCTCGCCGGACATGACGATATAGATCTCTTGCGCCTTGTTCTCACGTATCGGCATTGCAAATCCGCCGCAGACGACATCGCCGAGCACGTCGTATGACACGTAATCGATGTCCTCGTAGGCCCCGTTCTCTTCCAGGAAGTTGATCGAGGTGATGACGCCACGGCCGGCGCACCCGACGCCCGGCTCCGGACCACCGGATTCGACGCAGCGAATATCCTTGTAGCCGACCTTCAAGACGTCCTCGATTTCGAGGTCTTCGACGCTGCCGGCGCTTGCCGCGAGACTCAAGATTGTGTCCTGTGCCTTGGCGTGCAAGATCAGGCGGGTCGAGTCCGCCTTCGGGTCGCAGCCGACGATCAGGATCTTGTGATTCATCTCGGCGAGTGCTGCGAGGGTGTTCTGCGAGGTCGTCGATTTACCGATACCACCCTTGCCATAAAACGCGATTTGTCTCAGCGAAGCCATGTTGTTCTCCATCAACCGATTGACGATCTACCTGCTGCGCTCTGTCGTGATCCCATCGTCCAGCTCGCCGCATCACAGCGCAGTCCAATACAATGGTCGACAGCGTCGCCCTCGGGTAATGACTTTTGCAACGAGCGTGCCAGCGCCTTTTCGGGACGAAAAACGAAGTAAGTGGAGATAGATACCGGTCCAGATGCGCTTTGTTGCAAGTCCGACATCGGCAAGGCTCGATGTTTCGTTGCACTCGCCTGTCCGAAACACGGCAATACTTGTCTTACCGACTAGCCACAACGGCAGCTATCCTACCGCACATCTCTGATCGTATTCCGGTCCGGAGC
This sequence comes from Bradyrhizobium sp. CCGUVB14, assembly GCF_024199935.1. Lineage (NCBI taxonomy): Bacteria > Pseudomonadati > Pseudomonadota > Alphaproteobacteria > Hyphomicrobiales > Nitrobacteraceae > Bradyrhizobium > Bradyrhizobium sp. CCGUVB14. Next base: position 2,189,176 of record NZ_JANADS010000001.1, on the reverse strand, counting down.
TTGCTTGAGGCGCATCAATGAATGAGCCGAGGGTACTATGCAGTTCGAAACCGACGTTTCAACGAGTGAAGACCGTCCGACCATTTTCCTGATCGAACCTGAGCAGGTGGTGCGTTCCGCGCTCGACTACATCTTACGCGAACACTATCGGACACATGCTTTTGCCGCGATGGCTGAGGCTATGTCGTCGTCCACGAAGACTCCCGCCGTAGTACTGATCGGCATTGCCATCCTGCGGGACCGAGGCGAGGCGGTCCTGGACGAACTAAATAGAGTGTTCACGAGCGCCAAGATCCTCCTCGTAGCAGAACGGAAATCCGATCCTGTGGTGCAGGCCGGGCTTGAACAAGGCGCACACGGGGTCATCAGCAATCCAATCTCGTTCAGTTCTGTCTGCGGTGTCGTCAGTGCAGCCTTGGGCGCACCGGACCTTCCCGGCGAACCATCCCATGTCATTTGTGTCGCGTTCGATTAGGCGCTTGTTATGCGTCTTCGGATAGCCGAATTGCAGTCCACCTGCGCCAGCTCGCAGATGACATCCGCGAGCGGCATGACACTTTATCTACTTTTTCAGCTCTACCTTGGCGTTGGGCCAAGGGAACCGGTTTGGAGCCCGCTTCGACCGCGAGCTTTTGCGCCGCAGACCTCCAACATGACCAACTAGGGGCCACCCTCAGGATGCTCAGATCTAACTCGTCGAAGGAGGAGACCATCTCTTTCGACCTCCGCGCGCATTATGTCCTGAAGTTCGGGCTCTTTGGGTCCTCGACGCCCGGGCTATCCCCGGTCATGGTCCATTAGGCCTCCAGCGGTCATGGAGGCATTCGGGCAAGTTCGTTCCCTCTCCGGCGGATTTCTGCGATCTTCCGACAGAATCCTTCCGGCTATCAGAGCCTCAAAGCGATAGCGATTGGTCGACGCGATGCCGCGCCCCACTCTGCTAAGCTGCCAATCATCCATTAACCGCTGGCGACGATGACACTGACCGGCATGCTACCGCAAGCTCGCTACGCCACTTGATAATTCGGCGTGCGTGCGCCGACGATCTCTCGATCGCCTCGATCGGGGCAACATCCTCTTCGACGTCGTCAGGCGGGGACGCATGTGCCTTCGACTGGACAGACGACGGCGCATTGCGGCGTATCGCAGTGCCCCTCGCACTCTGTGCACTTCTTGGGATCAATCACATATATGTCGCGCTTTAAACTGATCGCGCCGTTCGGACACTCGAACTCACATGCACCGCAAACCGAGCATTGCGAGGCGACGATCTTATAAGCCATGAATTGCGACTCCTGCGAGTAAACGATGCCGTTCGACTTCGGCATTTTCCCTTCAAGCATCGTGCCACACACGAGGCGATTGGATAGTTCGACACTATCCGTCAGACGTGTGCCATCGCAAGCCAGACGGCACCTTGCATTCGTAATGCCCGCCAGAATTATTATGATACGAATGTCTTGAGCGTGTAGCCGGTCTGCAGCGACCTCAAGAGAGGCGACGTGGGCTTTCCCGTGTTCAGTTGCACCAAACCTACCAGCAGCTAGCGGTGTCACTATCAACGGCGCCTCGTCCGACTGCCTCACACTTCTCCGGCTTCAACCTTTGACTCATTGTAAGTCACGTGGGACGTTCTACTTGCGCCGTCGGACTAGCGACAGCCATTTTGTCGTCTACGCGAGCATTTTTGTCGCGTTCGCGACCGTCGAATTGACGTTGCACGACGGTAGCCGATATCTCGTCTTAGGCCAGCGCGACCAAGCCTACTTTCGCGTCCTGCTCTGTCCGCCCATATCACACGTGCTGTCCGCCATTGATCGGCACTTCCGCACCTGTGACGTAGCTCGCAGCGCTTGAACAGAGGAAGAAGATAACCTTCGCAACCTCATCGGGTGTGCCGACACGATGTAGCGGTATGATAGGCGCGAGCTTCGCTTCGGTTTCCGGCGAGAGGATGTCGGTCTTGATCTCGCCTGGCGCGATCGCGTTGACCCGAATCCCGAACGGAGCGTAATCATGCGCCATCTCGCGCGTGAGACAGGCAAGCGCTGCCTTGGAGGTCGCATAGGCTGTACCGGCGAAAGGATGCACACGAGTGCCAACGATTGAGGTGACGTTGACGATCGAGCCAGATGCCACTTTCAACTCTTCGAACAGGCCTTGGGAAAGCAGAATCGGCGCGACCAAATTGACGTGAAATACGCTCATCCAAGTTCCGATGGATGTTGTTAGCGAATTCAGTCGGCCTCCGTCCGACGCCTTTGGGGAGATGCCCGCATTGTTGATCAGCGCGTGAAGCGGCTCTCCATTGAGCCGCTTCTTGATTTCGGCAATCGCGCCCGGTAACGCGCGATGATCGCTCAACTCAACCTGCACATGGTTATTGCCTCCCGACTCCCAGGGACATCGGCTATCGAAGGGTTGTCGAGAACAGGAGATGACTCGCCAGCCAGCCTCCGAAAACAACCTGCCCGTCGCGTGGCCAATGCCCCGCGAAGCGCCGGTCAATACAAGCGTCTTCCTTCCGCCAGCCTGCGCGTGCGACCTATCGTCGTGAAACGGGCAGAGCGCGAGATCCGGCGTAGAGGTCGGGCCAGCAACGCTGTCTCCTTTTGATTCATGAAGGCGCAAGCGAGCTCCTTTAGGACTAGATTAGATGCGCACCCCCGGCATCTCCGGCCGGGAATTAGCAATTATTGGACCAAGGCCGGCAATGCAGGACGCAATGCCCTCGGCCAGACATCACCTGACCGACATCTTCGTCGGTTCAACGCAGAAGCCCTTGCCTCTCGAATTGAATGGGCGTTGAGGCCGGCTCAGGTGGCGATGCGGGCTGACAAGGCCATGTTCGTGCAGGAGGCCCCTTTTGTCTTCCAGCTGGTTTGCAGCTCGCCCACCAACTGTCCTTCGACAACGCACTTCGGCGCAATCGATTCAGACTTCGACGAATTGCGGCTCGCGATCAACCGAGGCGCCCGGCGCACTTTGCCGTGTGTAAAATGCGCCGGGTTCCGCCTCTAGCACCACCAGTACATCCGTGATGATGCTGCTCTGACTGAAGCGACTAGCGTGGCAAAACTGAGGCGCATAGCCTGCTCCACAGCAGCAAAGCATAATTTACGCGAGCGCTTCGATAGAACTTGAATCGGACGTGGCGTCAGTTGGTAAGCTCTATAAATTTGTGTTTGCACGACAAGACGACAGGCTACAAGAAAGGCGCCGTGCCATTGACGCTCTCGTATTTGCGACCGCCAATCCAGTGGCGCCGCTTGACGAACAGGACATTCGACGCCGGATCGAGTATTATGGTCTTTGAACGTTTGTGTTTAACAGCAAGACGGCTTCACCCGATGCCCGTCGAATGTGCCAATCGCTTTGTGAGCTTCAAGAACAGCGACCTAACTTGGAGCGACTAGTTGCTCGGATTCTCGAGATTGCCGCCCTCGTGGGCTGCTACTTCGTACAACATCATCTCAGTGTAGACGCGGCCTCGTGCGTTTGCCCACGCGGGCCGTGGGAGAGCCCTCAAATACGCACGTGCAGGAGCTTCTGCTCCTTATCTCACGAGCAGCTGCGGATTTCGATGTATGCATCCCGCTCTCCGCTGCATGAGCCATTGAACGATGAGAGAACCTTCCGCTATTCGGAGATCCATCCCTACCCTTATCGGCTCTCGCGGTCGCAGGCGTCTGGAGAGCCGACACTAGGGGATGCATCATGCACGTCTAGTCTGTACTGGTCACGTCGCTGAAACCGTGACTCTAGCGAGGCATAGGCCAACCCGAAGCTAGCAAAGAAGATGGAAAGTATAATGAAAAGAAGAGCAACACCTTCCTTTCCCCACATGCATTGTGAGAACGTCATATCGCGCCACCTTGCTAGGTCGGTATCACCATGGTGCGGTCTACAACTTGACGCAACGTGCGATTCAAGCTCCGTCGCGCTCCGGTCAGTATATCGCGGAGGCAATGCTTTGACCGACCGGGCCCGCCCCAGATCTGCCACGCTACTTGATTCATGAGCGGACAGATTGGTCAGAATGCACTGGCGACGTCTGGCGGACCCGGCGCGCTTTCTTCGTGACGACGAGCGCCGGGGCGCTTCAACCATCTTTTTCTCTTGCGCCGTCTGCCCGCGTTCCAAGATGTCAGGTTGCCCGCGTCGTGTTAGCTCCGCATCGACCGGCGATTGTCACGATCAATACGCCGGCACGGCCAGCTAGATGGCGTTCGGGGCCGCGCAGTGCCCCGTCACTAGGTCGGCCGTGGAGGGAAATGCTCAGGAATGTCTTCTGCCGTACGAGGCCATCTCACGAACTCTTTCAGCCGGGATTTCCATTTCGCGAGCTTTTGGATTGCAGCCTCGAATTGAAGGTTCGAGCGGCTCTAATCAGCCCCAGCGGGACCGACAAAATGGGCTGATACCCTTGTCATCGTCCGTCATATTCGGCCCAAGCATCGGATGTTTCATAGACTCGAACACACGACATTCCTTGAAACTTGCGATACAGTCTTTCCCAGATCCAAATGGCAATGTTTTCCGCCGTGGGATTGCCTAATCCTTCGACCTCATTCAGACATTGATGATCGAGTGCATTCATCACTTCGGCGAAGGACTCCTCAAGGTCGAAGAAGTCTACGACGAATCCTGTGACCGGATCCACCGGTCCATCGAGCTGCACTTCAATTCGATAGGAATGGCCGTGCACGCGGCTGCACCTATGTGTGGCCGGCACGTTCGGAAGACGGTGAGCCGCCTCGAATGTGAACGCGTGTGATATCTTCATTAGGGCTCAGATGCTTGCAGGTGTGGTGCTCCGCCGTCGCCGCTGCGAGCGGCACCGAACATGAACTCAGGCAAGTTCCGCTTCGCCATCAGTCGACCTTGCTGCCTTGGCATAGGTTTCGCGTGAAACCATCGGAATGGCACCTCCGCGGGTTGGATCCGCGAAGGGGCCGCCCGCCGAAGCGTAGTCCTTACCAGTGCGACGCTCGAGTACGATGCCCATAGCCTCGATGTTCGGGATGTCCGTTTCGCGCAGCTCCGGCATCAAGGGCTTGCGGGCCAGCGCTGCCGCTACGTAGGGTGCCAGCTCCTCTTCTTTACGTCGGACACGCTCGTCTTCCCGCTCTTTCAGTGCGGGCATAACCTCTTTGGCAAACAGCTCGAGTGCCTCGCAGATATGCTCGTGCTTATTTAGTCCGCACTGCTGGATGAAGATCATCTGGTCGATACCGACATCCGCGTAGCTCATGAGATGGTCACGAACGCTCTGAGGCCGACCGATGCTACCAGAGCCCGGCGTCTCCTTGATGTCGTCCTTGACCGCTTGGAAGCGACGCCACAAATTCGTGCGCCCAGGACGATGTTCACCATATATCGCATAATGTGCGATCGAATATCCGAAAAACTTGAAGCCATCGATTCCGCGACGCATCGCTTCTTCGGCACTGTCATGAACCATCATACCGTTGAGCGTTGCTATATTGGCGTTCACCGAATGACCGATGGGAACGCACTCGTCTGACTTGATTGTCTCATAGTACTCGTCCCGCCAGAGTTTTGCTTGAGACGCTTCGACAAACCCAAAGACCAGCGCGCCTACACCATAACGGGCGGCGCGCAAAATGCTGTCGCGCCGCGAACAAGCCATCCAGAGCGGTGGGTGCGGTTTCTGAATCGGCTTTGGCACGATGTTGCGGGAAGGCATTTTGAAGAATCGTCCCTCGTATCCCGGATACGGCCGCATGGTCATCATATTGGCGGTCTGTTCGACGCCTTCCCGCCACATGGCACTCTTCAACTCGGGCTCTATTCCAAACCCATGCATCTCGATTAGCGAGGCGGATTCTCCAGTCCCCCATTCGACGCGTCCTCCAGAGATGAGATCGAGCGTCGCGAGGCGCTCAGCTACCCGCGCTGGATGATTGTAGTGCGGCGGCGAAAGACAAATGCCGTGGCCAACGCGGATATTTTTCGTACGCTGCGAAACGGCACCCAGAAAGACTTCGGGTGCGGACGAGTGGGAGTATTCCTCGAGGAAGTGGTGCTCAACCTGCCACATGTAATCGAATCCGAGCTGATCGGCGAGCTCGATCTGCTCCAGCGCGTTGTCGAACAATTCTTTCTCGCCGCCATTTTCCCAGGGCTGCGGTAATTGGTGCTCATAGAACACTCCAAACTTCATCAGTTTTCCTCTGGCAGAACAGTCATGGCGTTTCGTATTTCTCGGATGCGACCGGCACGGTCACGCCATCGGTCGCTGACCACAGGCACCATGCTATCCGCGTTCCTGCTCCAGCATTTGTTGGCACAACCTTCATCCCGACATGCACGGCTGCACCTCCGGCTCGGGAAGCCAAGATTTGGCAAGGCATTGGTTCGCACCAGCTGGCCTGCGCCGCATTTGAACTCCCTCGCCAGCGACTGCAATATCGCCGTGACGGTGCCCTTCGACTATTGAGCAATCATCGTGCCAGGAGCCTGCAAGCCACGATTGCAGAGGGGATCCAACGATTTGCATCGCGCCAACACAACGTTCTCACCCTAATGTCGCTTTTCGGACATGGGCCTCTCCAAGCAAGGCAGGGCAAGATACGACGAAACCAAGTGTGAGTTCTGACAATTTTCATATTCGTCCCCACGCCGACGCTGAAGCGGCGCGATCGTCATCCACGATTGAAGTTGCCCCATGCATCCAGGTGTGGGACGGGTAGGAAGCTGCCACTATAAGCACATGTTGGACGCAGCTAGTACCGCTCCACAGAGATTATGACTCCTTGACGGGATAGGCTTTGTGGAGTTTTTCGCGAGCCTTCTCGGTAGTGAACATCCATTGGATTTGAGCGCCTTCGGCGTTGCGCCGCTGTTGCCAAGCGGCGACCTCGGCGAGGATGGTTTCCTTGTCGTCGATGCTGCGGTCGAGGCATTGGCTGCGCAGGACGCCGATTTCGATTTCCACCATATTCAGCCAGCTGGCGTGTTTCGGGGTGTGGTGGAACTGAAGCCGCTTCAGCACCCGGCGAGCCTCCGGTGCGGGGAAGGCGTCGTAAAGCGCCCCGGTTGAGTGGGTGGAGAGGTTGTCCATCACCACCCGGATGATCGGGGCGTCGGGATAGTCGATATCGACCAACTCGCGCATGCACTCGGCGAAGTCTTGGTTGGTGCGCCGGTCGGTGACCTTGACTCGGCGCCAGGGACGGTGGGCGTCGAGGAAGACGAACAGATTGACGGTGCCGTTGCGGCGATATTCGCAGTCGTAGCGCTCAAGCTGGCCCGGCTTGGCGGCAATGGGCTCGCGCACCTCGCCGATGAGTTGGGTCGGACTCTCGTCGAAGATTCCATGGGGAGTGGATAGCGACTAGGTCTGAGGCCAGACTGAGGTTGCTGAATCCCTTCAACCTGGAGAACGACGATGTTGCTCGATCATCATTCCGACGGACCGGCCGCTATCCGCACGCAGTTTGGCGCAATTTTTGTGTCGTTGGAACTGAGCCGTTCGACTTGGCTGGTTACCTCGCTATCGCCCGGCAAGAGCGAGAAAATGTCCAAACGCAGCGTGAAGGCCGGCGATATTGCGGAACTCTTGAAGCTGTTCGCAGAGCTAAAGCGCAAGGCGCAGGCGCGAACGGGTGAGAGCTATCCGATCATTACAATCCAGGAGGCGGGGCTGGATGGGTTCTGGCTTCACCGCAGTCTGCAGCAGGAGGGCATCGAGAGCCACGTGGTGGATCCGGCCTCGATCGCGACTTCGCGCCGGCGCAGGCGGGCCAAGACGGACAGGCTGGATGGCGAGACGCTGCTGCGGGCGCTTTTGGCCTACAAGCGCGGCGAGCCGCGGGTCTGCGCGATGGTCGTTGCTCCCTCTCCGGAAGAAGAGGACCGCCGCCGGATTTGCCGTGAGCGGCGGACATTGATCGCTGAGCGGATCGAGCATGTGAACCGGATCAAAGGCCTTCTGTTCGCGCAAGGGATATCTGATTACGCGCCGTTGCGGCGCGACCGGCGGGCGCGCCTTGAGGCCCTGCGTACGGGGGACGGTCGCGCACTGCTGCCGCATCTCAAAGAGCAGGTCAGTCGCGAACTCGATCGGCTCGAACTGCTGCTCGACCAGATCAAGGCAGTGGAGGCCGCGCAGGATGCTCTCCTGGTCGAGGCGGGAAAGCCAGCCGGCGAGAAGAAGGGCGCAGCGGACCCGGTCACAATGCTGCTCGCCTTGAAGGGAATGGGCGCCAACTTCGCCGGGGTTCTCTGGTCGGAGGCCTTCTACCGCCACTTCGCCAACCGTCGTCAGGTTGCTGCCTATGCCGGTCTTGCGGCCACGCCATGGCGGAGTGGCGGTATCGAACGCGAGCAGGGCGTGTCGAAGGCCGGCAATCCGCGGCTGCGCACAACCATGGTCCAGCTCGCCTGGCTCTGGGTGCGCCACCAGGGACAATCGGCTCTGGCGCAGTGGTTCAAGGCGCACAGCCAGCGCGGCCGCAAGCGTGCGATCGTGGCGCTGGCGCGCAAGCTGCTCGTGGCTCTGTGGAAGTACGTGACCGCAGGCGTCGTGATTGAGGGAGCCGTGATGAAGTCCGTCGCCTAACACAAGCGCTTTCCCCCGCAAACTCAAAACCAATCTGCCGAGGTTCGATCAGCCTCGGCCGATCCGGGTGGACGAACCGATGGTCTGCATGGCTTCAAAAAGCCGCGTCGAAGAATGGTCTCGTCCTCTCGAGCCTGCCCGCCGCAAGCGGAATGTTGGTGCAGTTGCCTCGCGCGACGACCGAATGTGAGTTTGATCTGGCAAGTAAACCAGATTGCCAAAACCGGGCTCGACTTGGATCGCCATCGAAAAAAGGAGCTATCTGGCCTGCCTACGCCCGACCACATCAGCCTGATGGCGTGCTCGATCAAGTCAAGGCCAAGCCGCTGCGCGGCGGCCCTACGGGCCGGCCTTGACTTGATCTGCGCGCCCCATCTCCAAAGCTCCAAGGTCGGGACGAAGAGCTGGCCTGCCATCGAACAAAGAGCTGACCAACCACCTTGACACACTCAATCCCCATGTGAGCAGACCACAGGTCGTTGGGGATCGGGCGCCTCGGCATAGAGGTCGAGCACATCCTCCATGCGAGCGACGTATTCCCCGTCAACCTTGGGGATGCACCGCATGTCTTTGCGCCAGGGCTTCAGATGGTTCTCCGCCAGCCGTCGACGGACGGTCTCAGAAGACAGCTCTTCATGGTCGGTGAGCCGGACCATCTCATCGGCCAGCAGCTCAAGGGTCCAGCGGGCCCTTCCCGGTGGCGGCTTTGAGCAGGCGGTCGCCACCAGGAGCGCCTCCTCCTTGCTCGATAATTTGCGTGCTACCCCAGGGCGCGGCTCCTCGGAGAGCGCACCCTCAAGGTTCGCCTCCACGAAACGGCGCTTGGTCCGATAAATCGTCGATCCTGAGACCTTCAAGGTTGCGGCGATTGCCTCGTCGCTCAAGCCGTCGTTCGCCGCCACGAGGATCTGCGCGCGTTTTATTTTGCGCGTCGCGTGGCGTCCCCCGCTCAACAAAGCGTCAAGTTGATCACGTTCCGATTGGCTAAAGTCGACACGAAACTTTATATTCAACTGCACCTCCTTAAGCGTCGAGGCGCGGATGAATCGGAAATGAGTCAAACACTTGACGAAAGCCCCGCGGCGGCCGGACCCCGCTTTACGCAGACCCAAGGCCGGTACCTAGCCTTCATCTACGCCTATAGCCGGATCTTCAAACGGCCCCCGGCCGAAGCCGACATGCGTCGCCATTTCGAGGTCACCGCTCCCACCGTCCACCAGATGGTGCTGACCTTGGAAAAAGCCGGGCTCATCACACGCGTGCCCGGAGCTGCCCGAAGCATCCAACTTCTCGTCCCTCCGGAAGCCTTGCCGATTTTGCGCTAAAAAAATCCGTCATCATCTCTGTGGAACGGTACTAGTTTGGCCGAGCATTGCAGCCGCGAGCGAGCAACTGGCCCGACAAAGAATAAGGACCGATATGCGATATTTCCTGATTTCCACTGCCATTCTGACCAGCTGCTTTCAGCTCCCGAAAACCAGTGCTGAGCAAATTCTTGTCTCGCAATCCGGCGACAAGGCATATCGCTCCATCCAGGTGGCCATAGACGCATTGCCAGCTCGAGGCGGCGACATTCTGATCGCGCCGGGCATCTATCGCGAGAAGGTGAAGGTCAGTAAATCCGGCGTTCATATCAGAGGCACGGGGAAGAAGCCGGAAGACACGGTTGTCGTCTATGGCGACGGCGCGATCAAAGTGGGTGGAACCGTTCATTCCGCCACAATGGATGCATCTGGCGATGACTTCCGGCTCAACAATCTAACGGTACAAAACGACTATTCCCTAAATCCGGTCAATCCGCTGTCGCAGGCCGTAGCGCTGGCTATTACTGGAGACAAGGACGTTATTACCCACATCCGCCTGCTCGGCGCACAGGACACGCTGTTCGCCAACAGAGGGCCGAATGGCCGAAGAGCACGGCAATATTTTTCGGACTGCTATATCGAGGGACATGTCGACTATATATTCGGAAACGCCAATGCCTATTTTCAGCGCTGTGAGCTGCACGGCCTCGCCAATCAGGCAGTGGTGTACACCGCACAAAGCAAAGACTCGCCGGAGGAGGACAGCGCCTATGTTTTTGACCATTGCACTCTGACCGCCGATCTCGCCGCACGTGGCATCGCTCTTGGCCGCCCTTGGCGCTCTTATGCTACGGTGATCTTCTTATCCACCAAGATGAATGCGCCGGTGATAGCGGAAGGGTGGATCGAGTGGGATCGCGGCAAGACCAACAGGCTAATGACAGCCTACTATGCCGAATACCAATCCACCGGAATCGGCGCCAATCTCGGAGGACGGGAGCCTTACTCCCATCAACTGACGGACAGTGAAGCTAGGCAATGGTCGCTCAACTCCTTTTTTGCTGATGACACGAACTGGCTGCCGAACTCACCATCAAAATAGGAACTATGGGTTGATCGAGGAATTGTGATTTGTCTGCCGTCGCGCCGTTCTCTCGCGCGCACACGGGCCATTGTCCTATTATCTTACCCATTAAGGTTTGCGATCCGCCTCGCGAATCTCGCAAGCTTCTCGGATAGCCAAGCTTATCCCCCGATTCGGCACCGAGTAGCAACGCCAGCCACATTCCGAGCGCCTGCTATTCTTGTGCGGTCAAGTGCGGATGCTACAATGAAGCGATGAGTACTACCGGGGCGCGAGACCTTCTGGACGCTGGTCGGTGGTTAGCGGAATGCCTTTGCACAGCCTTCCCATTCACCCGACGACAGTGGGGCTTGCCCACTGCGCAACGGTGGCCACACGTCGGAGACCACCACATTTGCATTTTCCACCTGCCAGGTCGCAGAATCGGAAAACCGCACATCATCGAGCGCAATCTCAAGTGCATGACCTCCATCAAGCCCGTGCATCACCAGCGCACCATCACCGCCACGCACGTGGTGTAGAGCGATCTTTCGGTAGAGCGGAATCCGGATACCGGATGCATGGATGTCATAGCGTGTATCAAAATAGATGGGCCATCGGTTGCCGCGCAGGCACACATTCTCATAGGTCACCCTCTCCACCAGACCGCCCCGGCTGACATCGCTCTTGATGCGCAGACCAGACGTCGTGCCGTCCAGGGTCAGGCCGTGCACCAGTATGTCGCTGACACCTGAGCTCACCTCACTGCCGATCGACATGCCGTGCCCCCAGCCAAAATAGTTGTCGATAATGGAAATATGGCGTGTGGGACCATTGTTGCCTGCTTTGATAGCCACATTGTCGTCCCCAGTGCGTATCTGACAGTGAGTAATCGTCACATCCTGGCTGGCGCCGGGATCGATGCCATCTGTATTGCGGGCGTCGGCCGGTGTATCGATCGTGACGCCCCAAAGGGTGGCACCTTCAACCCGGCTCATCGCCACGTGGAAATTGGGCGCATTGCGCAGTGTGATGCCGTGGAAGGTAATGTCATGGGCATGATCGATCTGGATCAGGCGTGGGACGTTCTGGTAGCCGCCCTCGGCTTGCGCGCGCCGAGCCAGCTGCCACCAACTCTCTGTAGTGCCGACCATGAGCGCGCCGCCCTGGCCGTCAATCATGCCCTCGCCATAGATGCCGCCTCCACGTGTTTTGGAGAAGCTGATGAACGGCCGGCAACCATCGCCCTTGCCTTCGATGCGACCACAATTTCCCAAGCCTTTGTCATAGGCCTCCCTCTCGGCAACCGCGACAAGCGTGGCGCCGCGTTCGATCCATAGCGTTACTCCGGATTTCATCTCGAGGGGGCCCGACAGGAACGTCCCGCCGGACAAATAAACCGCTGAGCCAGGAGGGCAGTGAGCAATGGCGTCTTGCAGCCTGGCTGTGTCGTTTTGTCTTGATGGCGCCAGGCGGGCGCAGACATAACTAGGTGCGACAGGTTCGGCGACCGTGCGGCGATCCTTCGCTTGTGCGCCGGCGCCTACGGCGGCGAGCATGGACAGCAGTGCCCAGTAGCGCAATGGGACTAACATGAACAACCTCTTCGTTTTGCGGCGCCACCCATGCTTTCCGTCGTCACCCGAAAGCCGAATGCCAAACATCAGAGTTCGTAATCTTGCCTGCCGAACCAGTGTATTGCCGCGCCACTCCGCATGACGCTTTTCCCTGCTTGAGAAAGCCGGTCTCGTCGATCACTAGCACCGCGTCGTCATCCGCCAAATGCTCGATGACATAGTCGCGCACGATATCGCGCAAAGCATCCGCGTCCCAATCCCCACGACCAAGAAGCGCCTGCTGCCGCCATGGGCCAGGATCGCCAGCCGCCTCCGCCCGCATCCAACCGGTCTTGCGCTGCTCATCTCCGAGCAGGCCTTCCAGGAACAGGCCCGCATTCGTCGCCACACGCTCTTGCGTGAACAACGGACGTATCCGCTTCTTGATCTCTCGAAGCGACGCCGCCCATAACGCAAGCGTCTCCTCAACCGACGCGGCCCGCGCCCACGACATTCGAATCATGGTTGCCCATGGATTCAGAAATCCACAAGAAACACAACTGTAATGCTAGTTAGCCCCATGCGTTCTTACGTATGGGGTCGCTTCAACAGCGCCATTTCGCCAAGACGCAGTGCGGCTTCGGTGAGTGCGATCGAATACCAGCATGTAGCGGCAGCAAAGGAACCGACAGTTTCGATGTGAGCAAAATAATCGCGCGCGAGCGAACGGACGCTGTATCTAATCGCGAACCACGGCACGCATAGTCTCTTCTCCCGGTAGCAAAGATAACAATCGTAGCCGCAGTAGGGCTCCCGCGTGGACATATCTCGCAAGTAGCCGCCCCCTAGAGGTCGATGACACTCGATGCAGGTCGACGAGCTGCTTGGCGTCCTGTGATTTACCAGTATGAACTGCATGATCGCCTGTTGTCTTGAGAGTCATTCATGATGCACCTGCTCCACTATGAGGAAATGCGCTGCTGCAGAGATGAAACGAAACTGAATTGCGGACGACCGCCTTCCGGGCGGTCGCTCGTCCGCGCCACCCAAAAGAAGCCCGGCCACCTTCGGTGGCCGGGCACAAGTCAGTCTCGGAAGGAGCGATGCTACTGCGCATCGCCCCAGCTTCCGTCGGCAGAGGGAGTGGCTGCTGCCGGCGGTCCATTTGCGGCGAGGGCATTCGCCGCTAACCTTAGCCACAGAGGGCCGATGTCCGTCCCAAACGAAATCTGGTGTTGCTTTCTTCTGTTCAATCGGACCGGGATCCACGGAGTTCGGCCTCATGCCAACCGAAGCACGCGGTCGGACTTGACCGTGCGCTGGCATTGACGCTCGACATAGATCGACTGTTTCTCCAGGCCATTCAAGCAAGGATCGATAACCATTCCGATATGACTGAAGGCTTTTCTCCAAGCCGACTTTTGCCTTATGCGGAATCCTATCAGACTGGTAAAATCGATTGTGTTGATGGGCTGCATCTACGCTGTCGATCACTGTCGACTTACCTTTCGGGGGCCGTCGTGGCGACTTCGTGGTTTCCATGTCCTCGCCCGCACTATCTGTACGAGCTGGGCAGGTCCGCGGCCTGCCGCTTCTCGAGTTTGCGCTACTAAAGCCGAGGATTACCAAACTAGAATGCGTTGCCGTCAAAGCGCGCTCTTCAGCCAAGCTCAGGATGGATCCGAACGCGTTCGCCGCTGTCCGTTTGCACCAACTCGGCCCTGTAAGGCACACCGTGGATGTTGACGTACGTTGGGCGGCCGACAGCGGGCATGAGGCCCTCGCCTTCCAAGGCTCGGGCAAGGTAGTTCGGAAGCAAGCGTTCGCGGTGTTGCCACCCACCGCGAATGAGATAGCCAAGATCAGGTACAGGCCGAAGGGATTGCCCAGTGGCCCGAACGGATGGCGCAGCTTCATCTATGTGGCTAGCGCGCGGATGATGGATGAGACGAACGTCGTTGCGCCCTCCCGGCCCCAGTGTGACCGAGTAAAGCTCTCCCTGGATCTCGACCTGCCGCGGGCCGAACTGGTTTGGCAGTCGATCAATGTTATGGAGGATGTCGATGACCACGTCCGAGGCCGGTTGGGAGCCGTGGCGCCAACCCTCACCGATGATTGGCCCGATATCCCCGACCTCCTGCCGGAGAACTGATGGCCCAACGAACGACGGCGGTCTGGCCCCGCCAAGTGCGGGCGTAGAGTGCGCATCGTCGTACAATTCGTACGGTGTGGGAGGATTCAGATTAACCAGTGGCTCAAGATCGCCATAGACGTCCGACGGCATCCGCGCGGCGGATGATGATGACGCGGGCTCTTGTATAAACTCCCTCCAGACGCCCCAAGCCCCTTCGCTCGGTGTCTCTGGCATTGCGGGAAGATCCTGGTCTGGGCTCGGCTCCGGTCCGCGGACCTGTGTGGCCGATGGTGATGCGGGTTGTTGCATAACCTCCCTCCAAAGATCCCATGCCCCGTCACTTGGTGTGGCCGGCATTGCGAGAGGATCTTGCGGTGGACTGGGCTGGCGAACCGTATTCCCCGGAGCATCCTCAGGAAGGCTTATTCCCAGCGCTCGATTTCCGTCGATCACTTGTTGGTATCGCTGGAGCCGGAGCAAATCGGCGTCGATTTTGCGGTCCCCAGTTTGCTGCCTGTACTCCTTGACGTCTTGAGCGAGCCCTTGAGTGAAGAGCCTGTCAGCCATGGCTCCCCTCTCGCGCGTTTGCAACCAGTCACTCAGCCTGGAAAGACGGCCAGCCCGTCGGTTCACAGTTTCCGGCTCGACCCTATGTGCCCTTTTTTCCGCTGCCCCCCACATGTCGATCAGGGTCGCATCCACGGCATAAGGAACCAATCGAAAGTTAGCAGTTGTCACAGCCTTTCCGGCCTTGGCATCCCGAAGCTTCTTCAAAGCCGCATCCGTGCGCCTTCTGTTGATATGGCGAGCATTCGCGTAGGCCTCTAAATCGCGGTCCAACCCCGGTTCCAGCGCAGGATTACCCAGCCGGTAGGCGATTTGTTCCCTTCCATTCTCGTTAAGCCAGGCGCTGAAATTGCGAATGTCGGCTCGAGCATTCCGAATTGTGCCAGCGCTCAGCCCTGCGGCTTGGCTCTCGAACTCGTTCAAGAGCGCATCGTCCTCCTCGAATACGCCGCGTATGCGGGCCGGTTGCTTGGCGTGATCAACTCGAATGTTTGTTGAAAGGATATCATGCTGCGCCTGGAAGCTAGACGATTTTTCGCTGCGTCTCCCTCCAAACGCCTTCCCCACTTCTGACTTGATGCGCGACCATAGTCCCCGTTTCTTGCTGCGCTCGGCTTGGGTCGGGGACTCCGAATCGGACAACGGGATGTACCGTGCACTTCCGAAGCGATCATCCCGCAGATCGGACTGCGGCTGTTCTTCGATCCACTCTCTAGGGAGAGCGCAGGGGATGTCAACGCTGCGCCGCGTGGACCTGAACGCGCTCCCCGCCTGTCGTGGCATCCGCATCGAACCACCGATGTCGCCCCCCCGGATCGCTCCACTCCCTCCGGGACGCGCATCAGGCGAACTAGCTTCTGCGGAGTTTTCGCGAGACGAGCTCAGTTGCAACGCGCCCAATCGCTCCTCAAAACCTTGAACGGTATCGCCGGAGCGCTGATCGGCCTGCGGCTGCTGACCGTACGCCCGCGCGAATCCTTCCACATCAAAGTCGAACAGGTTGAAATTGTTGTTCGTTCGCTCCATGGCACCTCACAAATCCGCGCAGCTGGAAGACATCGAGCTCGGCCCACGGGAAACGGCCGAGTGAAGACGTGAAAGCTTTGGCCCCGAGTCCACGTATCGAAGTCTGCAGCTCAGCAGATTCATCGTGCGTACCGTCAGCAAGCGGGCACCCCTTCAGTTCATATTGACATCGGCCAGTCCGTGACGTTCTCAGTCTGGTAGAAGGAATTGACGTTCAGATTTTTGGGAGACGCCTCAATAGGTCAGTTAGCTGTTCAGGAGCTGACAAGCCCGCAAAAATTTCAGCGACCAGTTGCGACTTCTTCCACGGCAGGATACGGCGTGCTCTTCAGGCGACTTTGAGCGAGCACGCGACTTCAAAATTGTCCTGACTCGGCACACCCGACCAATCACGAGCCTTCCACGCGCAGCTCGCGAATGGCGATTGGTGCGCAGCCGCAAAATGGAGTTCGCATCCATTCTTACGGCGGCGTATCGAGAGAGAGGCTGCGCCTGCGCCATGTCTGAAGCGGTAAGCGCGACTTAAACGAAGCGGGGGAGATGTTTTCGTGGTTGCTGATCCCGCACGGATGACCGAACGATTGGAGCGTGAGATGATGTTCCGATTGGCAAGACGACGAAAGAGGGGCGAAACGCCAGTTCAAGAGTATTCATTCGACCTAGGTCGCAGAGATACCGCTTATGGAGTTAACGCTTTTCTTTGCGGAACTTATCGGCCCGATCAGGTTTTCCATTCCAAAGTCGGTGAAGGCTTGAAGACCGACCTCTTCGGCACCCTAAGCCCAGATCACCCGTCCTCGATCAGAAACGCAATCGTTCTCTAGTTTGCCACCATGCGATTTTCGATAGCTCCGGTCGACCTAAGAAATTTCAGCGCTTCGGACCGTTTCGATCTGCCAGAAGGCCGGGCTCGACAAATCCGCGCATCAAACGGCGGACTGACAAGGGACGCAATTATCTGAGACACAACCAATCGCTATGCGGACGGAGCTTTGCCGGGACTCTCGTCGTGTCTCATGCCACCGGTATTCCATCAGTTTGTAAGCTGGGATCGGTATCATCCGGCTCGACAGGCAGAGAGAACTGAAAGACGGCGCCTCTAGTCTCGTTCGCACTCGCCCACATGCGTCCGCCATGGGCCTCGATGATTGAACGGCAGATAGCCAGTCCCATGCCCATACCCTGGGCTTTGGTGGTGTAGAAGGCCTCGAACAGGCGCTCTACACTGTTCGAATCAAATCCTGGACCGGAATCTTGCAAGCTAACCAGTATGCCAGTCGAGCCGGATCTCGCAGTGCTGATTACCAGCTCCCGCGCTCCCTCCTCTACTCCGCTCATCGCCTCGACGGCGTTGATGATCAAATTGATAATCACCTGTTGGAGTTGAACTCGATCTGCCCGAATGAGCGGCAAGGCGCCCGCGAGTTGGGTTTGCACCGAGACACTGTTATTCATCGCTTCCGCGCGGGTCAGGGCTGCAACTTCAAGTACCACATCATTGATCGCCAAGGGGGACTTTTGCGGAGGCGCGTTCCTGATTAGCGCCCGGATCCGATCGATGATCTCTCCAGCTCGCACGGCATCGCTGAGAATCCGACCGAATGTCTGCCGGACCCGTTGCAGGTTTGGCGGCTGCGCATCGAGCCAGTTTAGACCGGCCTCCGCGTTGCTGACGACCGCACCGATGGGTTGGTTGACTTCGTGCGCGATCGAGGCCGTCAATTGCCCCATTGTGGTGACGCGATTTGCGTGTGCGAGCTCGATCAGGGTCTCGCGATACCGCCGCTCGCTTTCGCGGGCTTCGGCTTCCGCCCGCTTGCGTTCAGTCAAATCAACCACAAACGCAACACCCTGATCCTGTCGCACATCGAACCCGGCTGCCCCGATCAGAACCGGCACGCGGGTACCATCCTTGCGGATGTACTCCTTCTCGAAAGCTTGGACAGCTCCAGTCATTCGCATCTCCGTCTCGGCGCGCGCAGTGCGCTCCGTCCAGTCTGGGGGAGTTAGCTCGTTCCAGCGCACCCGGCCCGCGACGAGATCTTCGCGGTCGTATCCAACTATCTCGAGAAAGGCATGATTAGCTTCGATAATTTCCCCGTCATCGCTAAAGATAAAGATCCCGATAATGTTGGCGTCGACCAGGCGGCGGATTTTCGTTTCACGTTCCTGAACATCACGGTACAAACGACTGTTTTCTAGGGCTATTGCTGCTTGCGAGGCGAGCAGCTTTAGCACCGAACTCCGCGCCAGCGCGAAGATGCCGGGCGCCAGGTTGTTTTCGAGGTAGAGCAGACCGATGAGCTTGGATTGAGTGATGAGGGGCAGGCACAGAACCGAACGCGACCCGTGTTCGCGGATATAGGGGTCGTTAGCAAATGAAGATTGGACAGCAGCATTCTCGAGAATGACGTTTTCACCGGTGCGCATGACATAGTGGAGCACCGATTCTGGGAGGGCAGCCGCGGTCACCGATTGCTCATGCATGTGCACAACGGGCGCTTGACTGGCGGTTGTGGCTTCTGCCTCGATCCGCGGTTCATTGCCACGGAGCAAGATCAGCAGACCTCGCTCGGCACCGGCCTGCTCAATGGCGGTGCGCATGAGTCTATCAATGAGCCTCTGCAGAATGATCTCACCGGAGACCGCCTGCGAGACTTTGATGACCGTAGCAAGGTCTAGATTTTCAACGGGCGCTCCTATGCTCGTGCCGGACAGGGCTCGCGCGTCATCCTCCTCATTCAGATAAGGAGACAACTCGCCGAGCTGTCGCACTTTCCCATCCGCTCCCCAACGCAGATAGTTGTGCCGTGCATCGCTCAGATAAGTCTTTGCGATCCTCTCATACCCACGCGCAGCGTAAAATCGCCCCGCAAGCTCGCAGGCGATCGCCTCATGGTGATGAAAACCATCGGCCGCTGCGGATCGTATGGAGTGTTCGTAGAGCCGCATTGCTTCTGCATCGCGATTGTCAAGCCTTGCCATTTCGGCTGCAACCAAAGCAGCTCGATGTTCAAAATTCTGAGGGCAATTCGTCGCCCACGCCAGAAGCTGTTTGTGATGGGCGTTTATGATACCTCGATGCTCTTTCTCTTCACTCGCGACTGAACCATCGCAATGACAAGAGTGAGCCAGCGCACCGTAGAAGTGGAAATCCGCTGTTGAGCCTTCCGTCGGTACTGTCCATATTAGAAGTTCTGCCTTTGACCTCGCATTGATCGCGGCGACGTAGTCACCCGCAAAGAAACGCGCCTGAAGCTTACGGGTCCAATAGATGGCTCCAAGAGCGGCGACTTCTGGACCTTTCTCGAGGGAGCGCTCGACGGCCAATTCGTCAATTTCGTGATCATCAAAGCAGCCGAACCTGCGCGTGAGGCCTCGCATCGTGCGAACGAATCCGAGCTGCAGACCTATGATGTCGGACGCGAAGCGGAACTTCATCTTTCGAACGGTAGCGAGGTTTCTCGCTATTTCGCTCTGTACATCTTTCAGAGGATCGCCCACGCTGATCATGCTTGAGGTCAAATGCGCCAGACTGTAGGCCCCATAAACGAGATCGCCGACTTCGGTGGCCGCCTTGAACGCCCGCGTAATCCAGTCGCGACCAGCCCTGATGTGTTTGATCCAAGGAATCACAGTGGATCCGACGGCTAGATAGACCGGAGCCTGAAAACGGACCAACCCACGACGATCGACCAGATCGCAGGCAAGCTGACCAAAACGATAAGCGGCTTGATAGTCACCGAACCGGCCACCTAAGACCCGGTTAAGCCAAGCGTAGTGCGCACACGAAGCGTCAGAGTTGCCGTGGTCGAGGCTAAGATTCACCGCTCGGCATATCACCAAGGTAGGTAGGTTGGTGTCAGTGAACGCGGCCGGCGGCACGATCCGCGTCAAGACGGCTAAAATAGCAAGGCATGTCTCGTCTTTCATTAAAGGCAACTCTGCAATTTTTTCAATCTGGCCATCAGGGATCTTGGACCACATCAGCTGATATTCGGATTGAGCCTCCTCCCGCGTCGGACGTGGCGACCAGTCAATCCCGACGCAGCGCAAATACTCGAGACCTACCGCCACCGCACGCTCGTTGCGGCCGCGCGTCAGGTACAGATCCACGCGCAAACATGCTACACGTGCTTGTTCGACCGCATGCATAGTGCGCTTGGAAAGCGCGGATAGGCGCTCCTCGGCGGCGTCCAGCTCGCCGATCAGGAATTCGCACTCGGCCCGGTTCAGCTCCAGCGCGAAGGTGAGCTCGCGCTGATTCTGCCATGAGTCGTCCGCAAGCAGTGCAATGCCGGCGATCAGGTAGGTGAGTGCGGATGCATAAGCTGCGGACGCTTTGGCACGCTGGCCAGCGATCAGATTGAACTCTGCGAGCTGCTCTCGTTCCTTACTGGAGGTTATTAGGGACAGCCCCCGATCGAGTTGATTGACGATATTAAAGATAGCCTCTCGACGGCTCTCCGGAGGCGTATGCGCGGCGAGCATCCGGCCAATCCGCAGATGGGCTGGAGCGCGCAATACTTCCGGAACCAACGAGTACGCGGCCTCCTGAATGCGGTCGTGGACGAAACTGTACATGTTTCCGTGTCGCTCGACTAGACCCTGATGGATCGCCGGCCACAGCAGTGCGTTTACCCGCGCCTGCGAAGTCCCGTAGACAATTGAAAGCTCCGATGCTTCGGCGATGTTGCCGAAACAGGCGAGCTGCTGCAGCGCATTCTGCGTTGCGGCTGTCAGACGGGCAAGTATCCCGACCATCAGGTCGACCACGTTATCGGTGTATCCCTTTGCGTGGATGCGTTCGAGATCCCAAGTCCAGCACGCCGCGCTGTGATCGAAGCTCAATAGTTTCTCTGCGGAGAGAGCAGAAACGAATTGAATGACAAAGAACGGATTGCCCGCAGTCTTCTGGTGAACGAGCTGAGCGAGCGGTGCTGCGCGCTTCGGCTTGCAGCGAAATGCATCCGCAATCAACTGCTCGACATGCTCAGGGCTCAGTGGCGCAAGCGTAATCTCCTCTACATTCTTCCCGGTGCTGTTAATGCTATCGAGTTTGAGTTTCAGTGGATGGCTGGAATCAACCTCGTTGCTCCGGTACGCACCGATGAGCAGCAGTTGCAGTTCGACCTCGGTCAGGAGATGCTCGAGCACGTCAAGGGTTGCCGCATCGAACCATTGCAAATCGTCAAGGAAGATCACCAACGGATGATGTTGGCTGGCGAAGACGCCGACAAACCGGCGAAAGACCAGTTGGAAGCGAGTTTGTGCTTGCTGGGACGGAAGCTCCGGAACGGCAGGCTGCTCGCCGATGATCAGCCCTAGCTCGGGAATCAGGTCGATCATTAGTCGTCCGTTCGGACCGAGTGCATCCAGGAGTGCGTTGCGCCAATTCGCGAGCTCAGCGTCACTTTTGCCGAGAAGAGGCCGGACAACCCCCTGAAATACCTGAACTAGCGTAGAGTAGGGAATGTCACGCTTGAATTGATCAAATTTGCCCGACGCGAAGACCCCACGCGAGGGCACCAGAGCTTTATGCAACTCGTGGACAACCGAGGACTTGCCGACGCCGGAGTAACCGGCGACAAGTACTAACCTCGGGGCGCCGCTCTCGACCACGCGATCGAAAGCGGCGAGCAACGCCTCGATTTCGGCGCCTCTCCCGTAGAGTCTCTCGGGGATCAGTAGGCGATCCGGCGTATCCTGTTCGCCTAGCACAAAGGGGGCGATACGTCGCCGGCCCGACCATTCGACGAGGCAACGCCGCAGATCGTGCTTAACACCGGCGGCCGTTTGGTAACGATCCTCCGCAGCCTTGGCGAGTAGCTTCATCACTATTCGGGAAACCGGCTCCGGGATGCCTTCTGCCTTCTCTCGCGGGGATATTGGCTTTCTGGCGATATGACAGTGGATCCACTCCATTGGATCAGACGCGGCGAACGGCAGTGCACCTGTGAGCATCTCGTAGAACGTGACGCCGAGTGAATAGAGGTCACTGCGAGAATCGACGGAGCGATTCATCCGCCCGGTCTGTTCCGGCGCCATGTAGGGCAGTGTGCCCGCGATGAACTCGGGCGGCTCGCTCGCCTGCCGCTCGCGCGGGTGGCGCGAAGCAAGGCCAAATCCGGTGAACCGAACCTGTCCGTCCGGGCAATTGACCAGAATATGAGCCGGCTTCACGTCTTTATGCACTAAGCCATTCCGGTGAATGTTGCCTAGAGTTTCAGTGATGCTAATGGCCAGATCCAGAAAGCAGTCCAGCTCCAAAGGTACGCCCAGCAGGCGAACCAGGGGTTCACCAGACGGATCCTCCAGAACCAGAGTGGTTCGGCCACCTTCGCGGAGTAGCTCCAGAGGCCGCACCGCCCATCCCCGGTCGAGCCCTTCCCTTAATTCATATTCATGGGCCAGGCGGTCGAGCGCAGCACGCGGAGGGTGCGCTGGAGCGGATCGCACAATCAAAACTAGTTGCCGGTCACCATCGGCGTTCGGACGCCACGCGCGACAGAAGACCCAATCATCGTCTTCCCAAAGCACCACCGAATCCTCATGTCTTTCCATGTCGAATTGAGGCGGCTTGAGAGGGTTCTGCGACATTCGACCGTCCGGTCGATTAAACTGGGCTCAAATGGAATCTGCCATATATTCCACAACATGACAATTTCTACGCGTTGCCGGGAGTGTCAGATTTCCGCTTGTCTGCGCGATCCGGAGCGGGGCACGCTCTTCGAACCCACATGGGCGGCCTCGGGAAATGTACGAGCCCGGCATGTCCACACTTATCGCACCGTACCAGACACAACCTTGAGACGATTGCCGCCCGCTAGAGGCCATGATCGCTTGCGTTGCCGGCTGCAGTGACGCGTCTTCAACAGATATGACGACAGGGCACAATCTAATCGCGCAACGAGGCCCTAATACCACTTCCAAAATGGTGGCGTGTGCGATCGAGAGTTGCTGAACACGGACGATCCGCGAACTCAATCTAACGACTGCACGACTGCATCACCTAGTCTGTGTCGTGGCGCGAGAAAACTCGCTCCTTGGCCTACCGTTCGGTAACTTCCCAGCGCCAAGCTCGACCAGACGCGAAAGACTCGTAATCGTAGCGCTGCATCAACGGCATTTCGATTGCTGCGGACGTAATCCGGAATACGTCATTGCTCGCTCCTTCCATCCATGGGGTGAATGCGCTGCATCACAACAATCTATTTTACCAATCCAAATGACTGCTGCTAGTCAACGCAGCGCTTGAGCTCGGGGATTGGAGCGGGTCGTGAGGATTGATCGTCGACTGCTAAGGGCAGTTGCTCCAGGTGGACTAATTCGTCACCTGTTCAACGGTAAGGCTCCAAAAAGGCCTTTCGAACGGTTATCAGCCGGTCTTATCGGGCAGCATCCTCCCGCGCGCTGGAGGCCGGCGCGTCGCGCTAGAAGATTCGTGTACCAGAACGATGCATGAGGCAGCTATGACTTTGACAGTGTACGTATCTCGAAAATCGAGAGCAGTTGAGCACCTGAACCAAGCATATCGGGTGATGGCATTTGGCCTTTTTACGCAGCTGCTTCGATATTTCCCTCTTCCTTTTCGCGCTTTTGCCAGCTCATCTCCCGTTCGACTGAAAGCTGATGCTGACCCACATATCACCACTGCGCCGCCTGGAGCGCGTGCTGCGCTCTCACGTTGCTGCAATTCCCGTGTTCAACACCTTAAACAGAGGATCGAGTTACAAATCGAAGAGATTGCAAGACTAATCTGCGAGGGCCAAAGCGCGCTTGAAGCAACTCGGCTCCTCAATGCACTTACAAACGAGCTGGTAGCGACGAAGCTCGACATGTGCTCGAAAGTTAACGAACAAACTGATAGTGCAGTCACAGGAGGGAAAGCGAGACGCATCGAGCGGGAGTACGGCAAACTGTACGAGCCGGAACAGCTTTTGAAGCTGGGACGTCTTTTTGATGAAGCAGTCTTGGCGTTACCCCCAAGCTTGCGAACTCATTCCAACCGGACAGACATAGCCAAACTCATCCTAGGGCGTGCATCTTTTACTGAAATCGAACTTGGTCTTCTCGTTAAGTTGATTATTGCCCTTGTGGCTGCCGCTTGAATACTAATAGACCTCGCTCCTCATCGTAACACGGTGAAGAACAGTCACGACGACCGCAAAAGAGAAATCGAGCTGCTTTCGCCCTGGCGTGGGCCGCTCGACGCGTCCGAGGCGACTTTCGGCCAATCGCCGATATCTGATCTCGTCAATCGATCGTCGAAGTCGCGCCAGAACGACCGATTTCCGGTACCGCTGGTGCGCTCACATAAGCCGACGCATCGCTACTACCCGGTCTCTGCACCGATGGGCAATGGACGACCACCTCGTTGACGAACTCTTGGCTCGACGGATTGCTAGAGCGGTTTCCACTTTATGTGAATCGGAAGGGTACAGGGGATTGAACGAAGCCGCTGCCGCGGCGCGAGGGGCAAGGTGGCGTAGATCGCCCCCTGGCTGAGAGGATGTGGGTGTTGGAGCCCACCCCCTCAGACAGGAGTATTGAGATGGCCGATTTGAGCCCTCTTCGCCGCCGCATGATCGAAGACATGACCGTCCGCAATCTGTCGCCGGCGACGCAACGATCCTACATCAGCGCGGTTTCGAAGTTCAGCCGCTATTTCGGCAAATCTCCGGATCGGTTGGAGCTGGAAGATGTCCGCGCCTTCCAGGTGCATCTGGTCTCGACCGGCATCTCATGGCCGGCGCTGAACCAGATCGTCTGTGCGCTACGGTTTTTCTACGGCGTCACACTTGGCGAGGCGCTCATCCCGGAGCGCATTCCCTATGCGCGAGAACCGCGCAAGCTGCCGGTCGTGCTCAGCGCCGACGAAGTGGTTCAGTTCCTCGAGGCCGTGTCCAGCCTGAAGAGCCGCGCCGCGCTCACCACGGCCTATGCGGCCGGACTCAGGGCCTCCGAAGTCGCGGGACTGCGGATCGAAGACATCGACAGCGCCCGCGGCGTCATCCAGGTGCGCCACGGCAAGGGCGCGAAGGATCGCAACGTGATGCTGTCGCCCCAGCTGCTGGGCATCCTGCGCACCTACTGGCGGCTTGCCCGGCCGCGGCTTTATCTGTTCCCGGGTCGTGACCAAGATCATCCGATCGATCAGACCGTGTTGCACGCCGCCTGTCGGTCGGCGGTGAAGGCTGCGGGCCTGACCAAGCGCGTCACGCTCCACACGCTGCGCCACAGCTTCGCGACGCATCTTCTCGAGAACGGAACCGATATCCGGATCATCCAGGTCTTGCTCGGGCACAATAATTTGTCGTCGACAGCGCGCTACACGCAGGTCGCCACCGATACGATCCGGGCAACGCAGAGCCCGCTCGATCGCCTGTCGCTGGAGGTGACGCCACCTAGATGATCCGCGGCGGGATGCGGGTGATGATCCGCCCCGACAGCCGCTGCAACAGGCCCGCCATCGAGATTGCCGATATTCTGCGCCAGCATGGCGACACCTATCGCCGTGTACATGCCGGTCATCTCGGTCGGGTCGAGCGGCGCGTGATGAGCGCGATCGTGGCGTGCCGGACCGAGGCGCTCGGCGGCCACATGGAGGCTTGCGACGACTGCGGCACGACACGCGTCGCCTATAATTCTTGCCGCAACCGGCACTGTCCGAAGTGTCAGGGGCCGGCCCGAGCCGCGTGGCTCGCCGCGCGAGAAGCCGACCTGCTGCCGGTTCCCTATTTCCACGTCGTCTTCACACTGCCGGCTCCGATCGCCGCGATCGCCTTTCAGAACAAGGCCATCGTTTATGCGATCCTGTTCAAAGCCGCCGCCGAGGCGATGTCGACGCTCGCCGCCAATCCACGCCGGCTCGGTGCCGAGATCGGCGTCGTCGCCGTCCTCCACACCTGGGGGCAGGCGCTGACGCACCATCCCCACGTCCACTGCGTCGTGCCGGGCGGCGGCCTCTCGCCCGATGGCGCGCGCTGGATCGCCAGCCGACCAAACTTCTTCCTGGCCATCAAACCGCTCGCCCGGCTGTTCAGACGCCTGTTCCTCGAACGTCTGACCGCCGCCTTCGACGCTGGCACCCTGAACTTCTTCAGCGATCTCGCATCCCTGGCCGAGCCTGCCGCCTTCGCAGCTCACCTCGTCGCCATGCGGCGCATCAGCTGGGTCGTCTACGCCAAACGGCCGTTCGGCGGCCCCGCGCAGGTGCTGGCCTATCTCGGCCGCTATACCCATCGCGTTGCAATCGCCAACAGCCGGCTCGTCGCCCTCGACGAGGATCACGTCGCCTTCACCTGGAAGGACTACCGCCAGAACGGCGCGACAAAGATCATGAAGCTCAAGCCCGACGAGTTCATCCGCCGCTTCCTTCTTCACACGCTGCCCGATGGCTTCCATCGCATCCGCCACTTCGGCTTCATGGCCAACGGCCATCGCGCTATCAAACTTGCCCTCTGCCGCAAACTTCTCGAGTCTGAGCGGACAGCGCCAAACGATGGCGAGCCGTCGCCTGTGGATTCGGACGCTCCGACGTGGGCCAAGGTTCCCGCCTGTCCTGATTGTGGTGGCGTCATGCGCATCATCGAGCGCTTTCGACACAGCTTCAATCGTTCCGGCGCTCCAACCCAATCGTTCCGGTGCGACACATCGTGAGCCAATTCATGCCGTGCACGACGATCATCATTCGTCATTATGATCCCATCGTCTCGATCATCGCAGACGCTGCCGAATCCGTGCGGCCAAACAGCGCGATGAAGATTATTCGACGCAGCGGGCCCTCGACCACGACCGCCTGTAAAATGCTCTCTGTCTCAAGTTGCCGCCATTGCGCAACCAAAACGTCGCCGCGTCAGCTCCGCAGTCTGCCGATAGCAACCCGCGATCTCAAACTATCCCCATAGCCGCACCACCGTGCATGATCTCCCGCGCCTTCGTTCAATCCGGCTTCAATGAGGTCGCGTTATAAGCGCTTGCCGCGCCCTCGCGTGAGCGCGACCTCACAGAACCCTCCAGATTCCCTCGGTCGCGCAAATCAGATTCGATTGCTCTGGCTTTAACGACGGGGCGAGCGATGGCGAAGGGATATTCGAAAGACCTGAGAGTGCGTGCGGTGGCACTTGTCGAAGACGGCGAGAGCAGACGGGAAGCCGCGCGCGTGCTCGGTCTCAGCGCCTCGACCGCGATCCGCTGGATCGAGCGCTGGACGAGGACGGGCAGTGTGGCGGCATTGCCCGGCACGGGCCAGAGCCGCTCTCCGCTCGAGGCGCATCGCCAGTGGCTGCTCAATCTCATCGCCGCGGAGCCGGACTTGACACTCGAAGAGATTCGCGCGCGGCTCAAGTCCGAGAAGCGGCTGAAAGTCGGGACGACATCGGTCTGGCGCTTCTACGAACGCCACGACATCACGTTCAAAAAAAACTCTGCACGCCGCTGAACAGGATCGCTCCGATGTCGCTGCCGCGCGCGCCGAGCTGAAGGCCGAGCAATCCAAGCTTGAAGCGCCGCGCCTCGTGTTCATCGACGAGACGGCGGTCACGACGAAGATGGTACGGCATTACGGCCGCTCACCGCGTGGCGAGCGTCTCGTTGCGAGCGTGCCGCACGGCCACTGGAAGACGCTGACACTCGTTGCCGCGCTGCGCATCGATGGCTTGACGGCGCCGTATGTCTTCGACGGGGCGATGGACGGGCCGTCATTCCTCGCTTATGTCGAGCAGATCCTCGCGCCGACGCTGCGCAAAAGAGACATCGTCTTCATGGACAATCTGCGTACCCACAAGATCGACGGCGTTCGCCAGGCGATCGAAGCGGTCGGCGCCAAGGTGCGCTATTTGCCGGCCTACTCGCCCGATCTCAACCCGATCGAAATGGCATTCTCGAAGCTGAAGACCGCGCTGCGCAAGGGCGCGGCACGCACCGTCAAGGCGCTCATGAAACTGATCGGCAAGCTCATGAAGACATTTGCGCCCGACCAGTGCGACAACTACTTTCGACATGCAGGATACGGGGCCTGATCCACATCAAGCGGAAAATGCTCTAGCGAGTGCCGGACTCGCAGAGTTCGCTCGCTCCTCGACACTCTCGATCCGAGCCAATGCTCAGGTCCGCAGCTTGTAATGAGTTCGCGTGCCAACGTTCAACTGACTGCTCGAACCACGGCGAAGACAATGGCTAACCATGTGGCCAGGCAGAACAATAGGACGACGCGCCACGCCCTCGCCCTGAACCGATTGCGCCAGTTGACTAGCTCCGACGCGCAGCCGGTGAAGCAGCGGCCCCGCACGACGTCCATCATCTGACTGATGTCACGGAACTCAAACTGCGAGCGTTTTTTGCGGATGTACTTGATCCGGTCCTGAGGCGCGAAGCAGCCGGCCCATATTTTTTTGGCCCTCTCTTGCTCGTCTTCCTTAGACCGGCCGCAATTATTGGGGAGAGAATAGTCGGCAACCGGCGTCACGATGCTATACTCTATGCCGAGCACGTAAGTAGGGAGCGTGTTCAATTGAAAGCTGCGCCATTCATGCATGATGCATGCCTTTCGTATTCCGTTCACATTCTGCGCTCCAGGCCTACAGTGTGACGTTACGTAAGATTCAAGCGATTCCTTTGGTGCCTACCAACTCTAGTTGGCTGCAGGCGCGCCCCTGCTCTCGTTGAGCCAGAGGACATCGGCTTTCCTTTCGCGACGCTGCAATCGTGCACGACGAAGTCGGGCTGACAGCAGATTGTTCGGCTCGCTTCGAAAGCGCAAACCTTCTCATGCCACCGCAGTTGCCTGCTTGATCGCTCGCCGATCTCCGCGTGGACTGACGGCGAACGGGCCTTTTACCTTTTGTCCACGAGTGGCCCCGTTTGGCGAGTGACGTCTGCTTCTGCATCGCAATCACTCAGGATTCGCCACGATCACCTTTGCGATTTGGTTGGCTGAGCCGCGAGATCGTTTCACCCTCTATCTTTCTTGTCGCCTTGCCCTCAAAACGTTGTCGCGAATGATGTGCGTGCCGCCGCCATACAAATTCACACAATGTCGTCAAACAAAACGCTCGGAGGGCTTGAATCGCACGTGGCGTCAAATTGTACGATCTCGAACAAGTGATGGTGGTCTCCGGCGAGGCCAACATCTCCAAGGAGTCTAAGGATCGCCAATGTCCCACCCTCTTTGTGTTCACCTCGGACGACGCTATCAGGATCCGGCCCCCTCGCCCGAAAGAGCGATCGCCGACTTCCTCGAGACCTTGAATGGCTTGCCACCTTTGGCCCAAGTCAGGCGAAAGAGAGGGCGTACTCTGAGTCCGATGCCGAGCATGCGCACGTCTCCGTCGCCCATGACAAGAGACCTCCATTCAGTTCGCCAGTTCGATCTCCCATCGTGGTTCGTGCTCATCGTCACAAACCCGATATGTCCGATACAGGAGCCACCCCTACGCGTCACGAGGATGTCCGACACGGAACACTGTGATGACACGGATCGCCGTGCAGTTCACCTGCATCCAGAGACGTGCGTTGCAATTACCTCTTATCTGTCGCTCTCGGATGCATTCGAGCTCGCTTGAAGCAACCGTCACTATGGCCCAGAGCAGCACCCCGCCCCGCGAATTAAAACGCTGTCGCTCTTCGCGAGAGTCGCTGATCTGAGCCCTTGGCCAACTCTCTATTGCAGAAGCGTTGACCGCCTCGCACGACGCTCAATACGGCGCCAATCAACCATCAAAGAGGATATCTTGACTCGAAGCCTGTGTCCCCTCGCTCTCTGGCCCTATAGAACCGGTTCCAATGCAATAGCTTTCATTGCGTTTGCGACCATGCTCTCTCTCACTCTCGAGCCCGCCGTCGCCCGAGATAAGCCGGCAACGGAGGAGGACCAGAGGGCTTGCACACCGGACGTGTTTCGGCTCTGCAGCAGCGTCATACCGGATATCGAGGCAATCACTGCTTGTCTCCGAACTAAGGTCACCAGCTTGAGTGACCAGTGTCGCTACGTGATGTCAACGCATGGCAGCGCAAAGGCAGGCTCGAAATGACTTCGGCGCGGCTTCGATCGGTCCCGGCCGGCCTCGCTCGAACCCGATCCATGGGGCATCGCGGCCATTTCGCCCTTGCGTGACGAGTGCGCGCACTTTCTCGTGGACCAACAGCTCTCAAGCGCCGGAATTCCGACCCTCTTTGGACGAATACGCGATGCAGACACTCCCCTTCGATACGGTCCTGGTCGCCAATAGGGGCGAGGTAGCCGTGCGCATCATCAAGACGTTGCGCAAATTGGGGTTACGCTCCGCAATCGTCTATCACGATGTCGATGCAGACACGCCAGCGGTTTCCATGGCGGACACTGCGATCGCCATCGACGGTTGCTCCCCGATCGCGGCCTATCTCGATGCCGAGCAAATTATCGCGTCAGCCTGCAGAGCAAGAGCCGGCGCCTTGCATCCTGGGTATGGATTTCTGTCGGAGAGCGCAGAGTTTGCGAGAGCTGTTGAAAGGGCGGGCATTGCATTCGTCGGGCCGAGTTCAGAAAGCATCGAACTGATGGGCGACAAAATTCGCGCCCGCAGTTTTGTTAAGCGCTGTGGATTTCCGGTCGCGCCTTCCGCCGTCGAGGAAGACGATCCAGACACCTTCCATTCCAGAGCGCGGGCCCTTGGCCTACCTTTGCTGGTGAAACTTTCCGCTGGCGGCGGCGGCAAGGGCATGCGGATTGTTCGCAATCTCGACAACCTTGATGACGCGATCGCGCATGCGCGCCGTGAGGGGCTACGTTACTTCGATGATGGCCGGCTCTATGTCGAGAGATATGCCGAAAAACCACGCCACATCGAGGTACAGGTGCTAGGCGATTCCTTCGGGAAGGTGATCCACCTTTTCGAACGAGAGTGCTCGGTGCAACGCCGCTTCCAGAAAATCATTGAGGAGACACCCTCACCTGCCTTGTCGCCAAAGTTGCGTAACGAGGTCTGCGAAATAGCGGTCGGCATCGCTCGTAGTGCTAACTATCGCAATGCCGGAACTGTCGAATTCATCTTCGAAGGGAGTCAATTCTACTTTCTAGAGATGAATACCCGGCTTCAGGTTGAGCATCCTGTAACTGAGATGGTCACCGGCATCGATCTCGTTGCCGAGCAAGTTCATATCGCCGCAGGTCGCCCGCTTCGCTATGCACAGTCCGATATCGTCTCTGAAGGCCACGCGATTGAGGCCAGAATATACGCTGAAGCTCCTGAACGCGACTACGTTCCGACGACCGGAAAGATACTCATGCTGGAGTACCCTCAGCGCGAGGGGGTACGAATTGACAGCGGCATTGTTCAAGGTCAGCAGATCACGACTGCATTCGATCCCATGCTTGCAAAGGTCGTTGTACATTCGTCCAACCGCCGTGACGCCGCATTAGCGTCCGAACGCGTAATGCGCGAGTTGGTGCTTCTTGGCTGCGAGACGAACGTAGATTTCCTTGCGCGTCTGTTCGCTGACGAGACGTTTTTGAGCGGACAAATTCATACCGGCTATCTCGATGAAAACCCGCACGTGGCGGCTGGCCAATGTGCGATCGACCTACCTGCCGTCCTAGCGGCCGCCGCGCTCCTGACAAGGCCCGTTCGCGATTCAGCAGATGCCGTGCCCGCGCTCCACGCAGAGATCGGCAAGTGGAGAAATTGATGTGAAGCACCTTTTTGCACTTGATGACGAGAACTATGAATTATGGCTCTCACCTGACCAACACGGTTATCGTCTTCACCTGGACGACGCGGTATTTGCCCCGGTGTCGTTTTCACACGAACTCGCCGGTAGCGGTACCCTTGTCATTGCGAGCGACACCGTTCCCGTTAAATTCGCAATCGATGGTGATATCATTTACCTGCATATCCGCGGCAGGACGCACATTTTACGATATCGCGATCAACTGCGAACGCTCGCTTGCTTGGACGAGCAGGCGCGCCATCTTGTGGCTCGAGCACCGATGCCTGGCGTCGTGATTGCAACCCAAGTTTCTCGTGGTGATGTCGTGTCTGCAGGCGCGACGCTGATGCTGGTCGAAAGTATGAAATTGGAATTCATCGTGCGTGCTCCTCGGAACGGTGTGGTCGAGCGCGTTCACTTCGGCGTAGGCGACAGTTTCGAGCGAGACTCCGCGCTGGTTACATTTTTCGAGGAAGGGCGCTGACGTGCATCGGATTGCTTCCCGGGTGGACACCAAGTCGCGAGACTTTCGCCTCAACGAGCTCCATAACCGACGACTTGCGACGGAATTGAAGGAGCGCCAGCGTTCAGCTCGCTTCGATCGACCGGCGCGAGACCGTGGACGCCTGCGGCAGCAAAACAAACTGTTCGTTCGTGATCGGATCGAGGCGTTACTTGATCCCCACACCCCGTTTCTCGAGCTTTCGACTCTCGCCGCCAACAAGGCTTACGAGGGCGAAGTGCCGTGTGCAGCGCAGATCGTCGGCATCGGCATAGTGGCGGGTCGCGAGGTCATTGTTCATGCGGATGATGCCAGTGTGAAGGGCGGCGCTTGGTATCCACTATCCGTAAAAAAACTCGTACGCGCCTTAGATATCGCAATTGAGAACCGCCTGATGGTGGTCCATCTTTGTGACTGCGCGGGCGGGTTCTTGCCTTTGCAGGCAGAGTTCTTCGCTGATCGCTATCACGCAGGTCGAATTCTGCGTAACCAATCAGTTCTCTCCAAGATGGGGGTGCCGCAGGTTGCCATCGTAATGGGGCACTGTACCGCGGGAGGAGCCTACGTTCCGGCGCTGAGCGATTACAATATCATCGTGCAGGGGACCGGGGCCATCTTTCTCGGCGGACCTCCAGTCGTGAAGGCCGCCACCGGAGAGGTGGTATCTGCCGAAGCGCTTGGTGGCGCTCGCATGCATACGAGCGTTTCGGGAACGAGTGACTACTTCGCGACTTCCGAGATGCATGCGATTGCCATTGCGCGCGACATTGTTGCTCAGATGAAGCGTCCAGCGAAAGAAGCGATTGCTCAATCTGCTCCGGAGCTTCCGGCCTATGATCCATCTGAATTATACGGCATTATTCCAAAGGATCCCCGCGCGCTGTTCGACATGCGGGAGATCATCGCGCGCCTCGTTGACGGCAGCCGGTTCCACGAGTACCAGCCCCGCTATGGCCAATCCCTGGTATGCGGTTTCGCACGACTCCATGGATACCAGATCGGGGTTATCGCAAACAACGGCGTGCTGCAAAACGACAGTGCCCTGAAGGGCGCCCACTTCATACAGCTCTGCGACAACAACCGGACGCCTTTGCTCTTCCTGCAGAACACCACCGGCTTCATGGTTGGACGGGAATACGAAGAGCGCGGCATCACGAAGGACGGAGCCAAGCTCATCATGGCCGTCTCCGGAGCGGAGGTCCCGAAAATAACGGTGATTTGCAACGGCTCTCATGGAGCAGGGACATACGCCATGGCTGGTCGAGCCTTCGACCCACGCTTTATGTTTACCTGGCCACACTCTCAGATTTCGGCCATGGGGGCGGAGCAAGCGGCTGGTGTGCTAACCCACGTCAAGGCGAGGCAATTGGCTCGTGACGGCGGGCGTCTGTCCGAGCAAGAATTAGCAGCCATTCGAGAGCCGATTTTGGAAGAGTATCGGGAGCGATCGAGTGCCTATTATGCAACATCCGAGCTTTGGGATGACGGCATTCTTGATCCAATAGACACCAGAAACGCACTCTCAATCGCATTGAGCGCTTCGCTTAATACTCCAATCGGAGTGCCACACTACGGCATATTCAGACTGTAGGTCGCGGTTTCGCGCGCGACGACCTGGACAAGAGATACCCCGCGCCGACATACGCTTCACAAGAACGAAGACTCCGACTCGAAAGCCTGACACATGCAATGCCCGAAATGTCATGCCAGAGATCACACTGCATCACATGACCCATGGAGCGGCCGTCCTGTGATCGAATGCAATGCATGCGGCGACTATCTTGAGAACACATTCGCGGAGCGACAGAAAGCATGCTCCATAATCACGGGCGTCGTGGCATCTAGCCAGATCGGCGAGCACAAGGGCAGCGCTCAACGTGTTGCAAATGAAATCCTACAAGCGCTCGACAATGCCGGTCTGGCGATCCGTCTCACCTGACTAGTAGGACCAACCCATGCGCATCCGCTCTTCCCAGCGCCCCAACCGCGGCCTGACGTCGTTGATGTTGGCGCATCAAGCTCCTCGAGAAGGGACGGGTTGGGACAAGCATACTTTTGTCGCCGCGGTCGCAATCGTGCTTTCCGTTGTGCTTGGTCTGATGATGCTGCCTATGCGGAGCTTCGTAGGACAACGTGAAGTCGCTATCGCGCTTTAGTAAGCCACTCGGACATGGAAACGCACGTATGAACTGAGATGCCATCTTTTCCAGAGCGACGATAGACAGCCGCATCCTCAACAGGAGCGGCTGTCTAGATCTCACAAATCAAACGAACTCCACATTAGGCCATGATTGCGTCGAAGCCACGACCGCAGACACGCAGGCCGCGCACTTCGCGGTCGCATGGATTGAACGAGGATCTTGAGAGGACTTCCATGGTAAAGCCAGTAGTTATTGTGATCGGAGCGGACAAGGGAGGGGTCGGCAAAACGACCGTGTCTCGGACGCTTCTTGATTATTTCAGCGCGAACAACGTGCAGACCCGCGCATTTGACACCGAGTCGCCGCGCGGGACGCTCAAGCGCTTTCACCCCGCGATCACCGAAATCGTGGATATGACGAGGACCGCGGACCAGATGAAGATTTTCGACACGCTGAACTCGGGCCTATCCGTCAGCGTGATCGACGTGCGCGCAGGACTGATGTCCCCAGCGCTCGCGTCGCTGCGCGATATAGGCTTTTTAGACGCCGCGCGATCGGGGCAAATTACCTTTGCCGTATTCCATGTATTGGGATCGTCTATCGCCTCGCTGGACGAGATAGCCGAAACGAGCAATTTCATGGCCGGGGCAAAGTACTACCTGGTCAAGAACTTCATCAACGACACGCAGTTCTTTCAATGGGACCAGGCGACGTACAACTCCTATTTCCGCCGCATCAAAGACGCCACTGACTTAACGATCCCGAAGCTCAATGAGATGGCCTATGAACAGGTCGAAGTCGCCTCCGTCCCGTTCGTCAATTTTGTTGCGAACAAAGGACCGCACGAAGACGCCGCGGACTACTCTTTCGTGCTGCGCGGTTACGTCAGACATTGGCTTGCCAATGTCTGGAGCGAATATGACCGCATCAACTTGACAGACCTCGCCGGCGCCAAGTCGGTGACCCGTGCGGGCGAGAGGTAGTCAATCGAGGACTTATGCAACGCTGGATCGCAGTTTTGGTAACCCCGGTCTACATCATCTGCTCTGCGAGCCCGCAGGTCGGCAAGACCCTGGTCGCGCGGCTCTTGAGCGAGTTCTTGCTACTGAAGAACGGTACAGTGCTCTCCTTCGACCTCAACTTGAAGGAGCCGTCGTTGCTCGACTACCTCCCCACTGTCACTGAGACAGCGGATATCATGGATACCTATGGCAAGATGCAGCTAGTTGATCGACTGATCCTCAACGATAGCGTGGCAAAGGTGATCGACCTCGGCTTCCACGCCTTCGACGAGTTCTTCAAAATGTGCGGTGAGATTGACTTCTTGAGCGAGGCGATATTGCACAACGTCGTGCCAATCGTCCTATTCATGCCTGACATCGACCGTGTCTCTACGCGCGCCCATGAGATGCTACGGTGGCAGGTTCCGCCGCAGATACTGATCACCGTCCATAACGAGTTCGTTGTCCGCGGCGAACTATTCGAGGCCATGAAGCGGGGCCGCGTGCTCCGCTTCGCGGCACTGCCGGCATTTCTGAACGCCTTTATCTGCCGATTAGGTTTGTCTTTCACCGGCTATCTACGCCATGAAAAGGATTCCTCAAGCGAACTGCATCAATGGATTCGGCAGAATTACACCAGCTTCCGTGATCTCGAGTTGAGTGTGATACCGCAGTTGTCGTGCTGAGCTGTGACGCACCAGTGGTACGAAAATGCGAGCCGGTCGCCTCCCACAACAATGCCGAACGCGTCCGGTGCCGAGCCCGCGCTTGCGGCGGCCTGAGTTATACGGAGCCTTGCGCGCCAAGGTCCCGGCGATGTCGGTGCAGCCAGTGTTGAATGACCCTGACGTCTTGTCCGTTTGGCTACATCGGCCTCTCAAGCGTGAAACACAGTCACAACCTTCAAATGGGCGACGACAAACGCTGATTCGGACAACTCGGCTGAGAGCCCTGTAAGGACCCAAGAGAGGATCAAGAATAGTGGATCTCTGCTCACTGATTGAGCGCAACGCTGCGTTCGCTCCTAACAAGCCTGCGATCCATTTCGAAGGCGAGACATTAAGTTACGCCGACCTTAATCGACGCATCGACCGCGCAGCACGTGCCATGAAAAATGAGCTCGGGGTCAACAGAGGCGATCGCGTTGCTCTCCTCAGCCTCAACCGCCCTGATTACCTCGTTCTCCTCTACGCTTGCGCGCGACTCGGGGCGATATTGGTGCCCTTGAATTGGCGGTTGGCGGTTACCGAGCAGCTTTTCATCTTAGCCGACGCAGGGGCCAAGCTTCTGCTCACCGAGCAGGCTTTTGAAGGACTCCTGCCGATTCTAGCAGCGACACTGCCCCAGGTAACGACCGTGGGCTTCGACTTTGCGTCTTCCGGCACGCGCACATGGGAGGGCTTGTTGGAGCAGATACAGCGAGAGAACTACAACCCCAACGCGGACATGACCGACCCGCTTCTGATCGTCTATACTTCAGGGACCACGGGCCGGCCAAAGGGAGCAATTCTGAGCCAAGAAGCCTTGTTTTGGAACGGCGTGATGAGTCAGCATATGCACGACCTCACATCCGACGATCATGTGCTGACAGTACTGCCACTTTTTCACGTCGGCGGGCTCAACATTCAGACGACGCCGGCATTGCATCTTGGCGCGACCGTTAGCATTTGTTCACGGTTTACGACTGACGCCACCTTTACCGCACTCGCGCATGATCGGCCGACTTTGACCGCCTTGGTGCCTGCGATCATTCAAACCTTGACTGGCGACCTTAGGTGGTCGACGGCCGATCTGTCGTCGCTGAAAGCGGTCTCGGTGGGTTCAACGATTGTGCCGCAACACTTGATCGATCGCTTGGCTGCGCGCCGGGTGCCCGTGCTGCATGTCTACGGCTCTACGGAAACGAGCCCCATTGCGATCTATACGAGGCTCGGCGGTGACCTTTCGCGGCAGGGGTCGACCGGCCTACCCGGACTGTGCTGTGAAGCGATCGTGATAGACGATGCCGGTAACGAGTTGCCCGCGGGGACGCCGGGTGAGATCGCCGTGCGAGGCCCAAACGTATTGCACGCGTATTGGGACAATCAAGCAGCCACGCGCGAGGCGATGCATGACGGCTGGTATCGCACTGGCGACATCGCCTCTCGTGATCGCGACGGCTATTTTTGGGTTCATGACCGCAAGAAGAACCTGATTATTTCCGGCGGAGAAAACATCTATCCGGCGGAGGTCGAGCGTGTACTCCTCGAGCATACTGACGTTGCAGAGTGCGCGGTCATTGGCCGGCCGGATCCTTTATGGGACGAGGTACCGGTCGCTTATGTGATCGCGCGCCCCGGAGCCGGGACGAACGCCGAAGCTCTCGTAACGCATGCGCAATCGCATCTCGCGCGTTTCAAAGTGCCCCGCGAAATCATTTTCACGGAAGAATTGCCGCGAACGGCGTTAGGCAAGATTCAGCATAATGTACTCAGAGATCTTGATTCCCGATCAGGCGACCAAAACTTCAGCAATTGACGGAACTTGGATTGCTTCACCGCAGTTCATGTGCCTCGCCCGCGCGTGTGGCCGCTCCATGAGCAACTCTCACGCGATGGCGCGCTTGAAAGGAACTTCCAGCAAGCTGGATCTCGGAAGGCGGATCGTTTTGCACCGTCTTCGGCAACCTATCGACTGCCGATTCCGACCCGTTGTGGGTCTGCGGCTCGCCCTCCTTCCGGCGTTCAAATCCAAGGCACGCGGCAGTGTCGTTTGTGCGATCCATCGATGACCCAGGCAATGTGATGCGTCACGCTGAGCCGATTTTAGATCCTGCTCGCCTGTTGCGATTAGATCATTCCGCAAGCTCGCGCCCTATGCCTGCCAAGAATACCGTTTGCTTCAGTTTCCCACCGACCTCAGCTTTCGACCACGCCGTACCCGTCGTTTTTTACTGACGGAAGTTGACGCACCTGCGACAGATGTCAGGTGTTGCCGATCTATCACTTCAGCATCCGCGCAAAGGCGCCACACTTTCCCCCTATGTGGGCAGCCGAATCTGCTCGCCGATTTCGAGAGCAGGATCCACATCAGATAACGGGAGCAAGTTATGGCTAGTCAGAACGTCATTTGTTTCGATGCAGCTCATAAGATACGGCGCTCGAACAAACTGCGGCTCGAGCGACTTTCGGGTGGGCACCGGCGATCGATCGTCCTTGCGACCAGCATGGATCCATCCGTACTGTTCGACTTTTCCAAAGACGAACTCCGGTCGTTTTGCTCGGCTTTCGCAATCCTAAGCGGACATGTGAGCTGAAGTCGCGACAATCACTCGGCCGCAGGCGCCTTCCGCAGCAGTGGATATGTCAGCCTCGCGCTGGCCTCTGCTGCGCCAAGTGGCAGCGGCCTCTTGAGATATCCGGCTACCGACTTGGAGGTTGCCGTCGGACCTCAGAAAGACGCGCCTGAACATCCCAGGCACACGCACATAGTAGAAGTGAAAGATCCACGTGAGTCAGACTATACCGCCGAACCGGAGGACCGCTATCCGGCACTTCCTGTCGGACTGCGAGCTGTCTTTTCGTTTCCGCCCGGGTATGCGCAAGGGCGTTGCGGACACCATATGGTCGTTACTTGAGATTTATAGACCGCATCTGTCTCGTCCAATGGCAGCGCTGGCTGCTTCTCGTGCCTATTCCGAATCCATTACCCTGGCCTTCGGCGGACTGATCCTGTTACTGGTGTTAGCGGTCCCCACTATTCGCGCTTCCCTGCAAGAAGATTGGCTAAAGGTTTCCATCGTCGCGGCGTGTCTGTTTGATCAATTCTGCGATCCGATTGGTGGCAGGCCGATTGACCATGACGTTTCGGTCCCTCTTGAGGATTTTCCTGACGCGGTGGTCAAGCTCACGCCCGCAACCGAGGACAGCCACTTCTACGACCATGTCGACCTCGATTTCCCGGGCGGTGCGACTATCGTGCGACGAGCGGATTTTTTTCGAGCAGTTCGACTTCTTCCTATCCGGCTTCTGTGCTAGCGTTGTCGTGAAGGCATTCTTTGCATCGGATGATGAAACCACTTTGCTGCTTAGCACGTTTGGTATGTTCTGAATGGGCGCTCTAATGCGCCCGATCGGCGCTATCGTGCGCCGGCGGCGTTTCGGTCTATCTATCGGAGATCTCAACGCCCCCGGAACCGCGGCTTCTGCACCTCGCTCCAATCGTCGAGCCAGCAGGTCGCGATCTTCGTTGCAGCGATCCTCGGCTACAGAGACGATGCCGCGTGAAACCGTTCTAGGGTTGGCGCATTTCCGTTCTTTGCGGGCTGCTTCATCATTTCGCTGATCTTCTTCCTACGCCGAACTCTCGAAAAAGCGCCGGACTTTCTGGCCTTGAAGAGACGTCCTACCGCTCGCGTGGTCTTACCGAGGCGCTTTGTGGAAGCCTTTATGCACGTAGGCGAGAAATAGCGAAATAGCAGTTGGCTTAGCAGCTCTGACGCCAATGGGATCTGAACCCGGCGAAGCTAACAGATTCGTCCTGCGGATGGACGATAGATTTTATCCATCACGTGAGGCGCCAATCGTGGCAAGTTTTACTAGAATACCGAATTTGTGAAGTACTGAAGCAGCTTTGCACAGCAGCAGTCATCATCGCTTCAACAAGCACCTGTATAGGCATGGGTTCACGAGCTGAATGACTGCAAGTACTCCCCGCCCCAAGCGCCGCTTTCAACCTACCTTCTCTGACCAGCGGCGAGTCGTTGCTGAAAAAGGATATCTTGTTGGAGTTTCTATCCATGGATCACACTTCGCCCAAGCCAGAGCACACACTCGATACTTTGGTTAGCGCAGCGTTTGAGAAGTCATGGCGTTTCGTAGAGAAAGATCCATTTCTGACCCACAATGCTGAGGCGTTGCTGCGCGCCAGGCTACGAGCCCACCTGGAACGTTCATTGAGAACAGGAGAAAAGAATGTATTTGATCTGGCGAACAACGCTATTTGTAGTCTGCGTACCGAACTAGGACGGTGGCCCGGATTATAGTGTCGGCCTCAGTGGTGGCGTGGTGCGCCCCCCCCGTGGCACGGATCTATTAGCGACCTTGCATAGGCTGCGGCCCTCGTTCTTCCAGCTCCCGGACCTCAATCTTCCTACCAATCTGCACTGTCGGCCTGATGGCCGGCAGGAATACACCAGAGGCGGTCGTCCTTCCGCACACCACACAGCGGGTTGTCTGATCCTCCGCCACAGGACGAGCCACTTTCAGACGCAAAACTTCAATGTCGCTCTTGCTAATTAACCACTGGAGAGGAGGCTCTTCGTCAAGCTCCTGGCCGCACCCGCCAAAGAAGTTTCATCCTGCACCCGACCGCCGAGATACACAGGATCCACCAAACGCGGCAAAAGACGTGTTTGCCATTCTGACCGTTCAAGTCCCTCGCATGTGGGGGCTCAGCCTAAATTCCTTGCCGTTGCCCTCATCATCTCAAGGAGCCAGCTCAAGGCCGTATCGTTCGATCTGTATCTGTGCCACTGCACAGATAGTTGCACGGGCGGGAGCTTGAACGGAAGTTCAACGATCTTGATCGGTAGCCGGCCGATTGCCTCCTTTGCGAGGCGTCTAAGCCGCCGAGCCCGCGTTGCCGATTTCGGAAGACGGTAATGGGCGCGGCCAATATGGCAATGTTAGACACAATGCCGCGGAATTGCGCCGCAACCGCGATGTGCGCTATCTTGATGACGGTTCCATCGAATCGATCGATGGCACCGATTTCGTGATCGGCTTGCCGGTTTCTGTCAGACGGCAGCCCGTGGTTATGGGGAATTTCTCGAACGCTTCGGGGACGTATCTATTACGGCCAATCGACAGCCTCGGCTGTTTTATCGCCAGCCTCCGTTATCCGTCCACGCCCCCTATCTCACGTCGCATATTTTGTACCTGACGTCCTGAGAGCCTACGTCCTGAGAGCCTAAGCATTTTACGTCAACCGGCTTGGCTTTCGCTGCACCGACCGCCTTGCCGGGGACTGGCCGGTTCCTGCAGCCGGCTGACGGCCTCGACCATCACACGCATTTTCTCATCGTCGCGCCGGATCTCCGATGCTGCTTCTTCTTGGGCGTGGGAGGCCTCTCGTCACTTCACATTCGCGCCTCTGACAGCATAGACCGAATCCAGGAGCTGTTCACAGACGCTTGATTTCGATGCCATATTTCCTGAGCGCGTATCCGATTTGGCGCGGCGTCAGTGCAAGAAGGCGCGCGGCCTTTGCCTGAACCCAGCCAGCTTTTTCCATTGCAGCAATGAGGCGCTCGCGATCCGTCAGCTTTGCACCACTCACGATCGCACCATCGGCCGGCGCGACCTCGATAGGTGGACTTAGAACGGCAATCGACGCAGCTGTGTCAGGGGCCGGTATAACTGGTTTCGCCGATAGCTCACCGATCACCGTGGCCCGCGGCTTCGTTTGATCCGATCCGCTCTTCCACAACAGGGCCGAGAGGCATTGACCGTGACAGCAAGCAAAATCGCGCCTGACGATGAACGGCCCTGGCGCCAGTGTTGCGGTCCGTTGCACGCAGTTTTCGAGTTCACGCACATTACCCGGAAAACCACAATTCATCAGCACGTCCATGGCACTCGGATCGAACGTTAACGTACGACAGTTTTCGCTGTTGAAATTTTTGAGAAACTCGGTGGCGAGCAGCGGAATGTCACTACGTCTTTCGCGCAACGGGGGCAGCAGCAATGGAACTACGCTAATACGATAATAAAGGTCGGCGCGAAACTCGTTCTTTGCCACCGCCCCTTCCAGGTCCTTGTTGGTTGCAGCGATCACGCGGACATCAACTTTTATAGTGTGGCCGCTACCGACCCGCTCGAACTCTTGTTCCTGAAGAACCCGCAACAGCTTTGCCTGAAACGAGCCCGAGATCTCGCCGATCTCGTCTAGAAACAGCGTCCCCTTGTCGGCAAGCTCAAAGCGCCCCTTGCGTGAATTATGGGCACCAGTAAACGCCCCCTTTTCGTGGCCGAACAATTCGGATTCCAGCACTGTCTCAGGCAGCGCCGCGCAGTTCATCTTAATGAACGGCCGCTTAGTCCGCGGAGATAACTCGTGAATAGCTTTGGCTACCAGCTCCTTGCCGGTGCCCGACTCACCTCGCAACAGAACTGTGGCATTCGACTTGGCTACCACCGCGATCTTGTCGAGCAGTCCGCGTAGTGCCGGACTGGTACCGATGATACCATCGATATGAACCTTCTTACGCTCTCGCGCCGGTTGCTTAAATTCGAGGAGCTCCTTCTGCCATCGATAGCTCTCCGCCATGAGGCGCTTGCGGTCGCGCGCCACCAAGCGATGGAGCTTCACCGCCTGTCCGATGAGGTTGGCAATCATGGTGAGCAGCCGGACATCGGAATCGAGCGGGAACATCGAGTCGGTATCTGGCACACGCTCGATCGATAGGGTGCCGACTACTTGTCCATCGACGCTGATGGGAACTCCGATAAAGGATAACCGAATGTGATCGCCGGCCCCGAGCACATCCATGTCAGCAGCACTAAACGCTGGATGCGTTGCAACGTCTTCAGCTACGAACGGCATCCCCGTCGCCACAATCTCATCAATCGCCTTTTGAGGCAGGCGCATGCGGTAGCGTTCATCGCTTCCTTCGGTCCAACCGGCGCCGACCGCGATTTCCGCCACGTCGTCGTCTGCCAGGAGAGAGACGACACCGTGCCGCATCTGCAGTGAGGATTGAAGCAGTTCGATGACGCTTGCCAGCGCGACTTCGAGCCGCGAAGGACTAGCAAGCATGTTCGATATTTCGAACACTCCTCTGAGGGCGATTTCGTTCAAGGGTACGACCACGGGATTGTTCGCCTCGCCCTCCGAGCCAGGCCATTCGCCCGCGGAAGCAATATGCACTGTGACAACGCCGACGTCGCCCTTCCTCTCCTCGCTTGCGCTTAGTTCGCACTTCAAAACATCGTCTTGCATGTCACGCTCAATCTCGTGTCCACTCGGATGCCGCCAGGAGATAACATCTTTTCATGGCACGACGGTGAACAAGACGCTTCACTCGATTCACGCTGCTTCACAAGATCGCGCACAAACCTTCGCTGGAATAATATTGGTGCAGACCCAACGAAAACAAGAGATGACTTCTCACGTATTCGCAGATGATCACATACGGCCTACGTCGCGGATCGCGATATCTCGTGTTTCACTTGCTTCATTCGAGCGCAGGGTGAGCTTTTCGCTTTCCCACCACGACGTCCCAG
The DNA here is from genome assembly GCF_024199935.1 of Bradyrhizobium sp. CCGUVB14. NCBI lineage: Bacteria > Pseudomonadati > Pseudomonadota > Alphaproteobacteria > Hyphomicrobiales > Nitrobacteraceae > Bradyrhizobium > Bradyrhizobium sp. CCGUVB14. The sequence goes on along the minus strand of NZ_JANADS010000001.1, from coordinate 2,145,344 downwards.
AATGTTGGAGCGATATGCCTACCCCAGGTGGCCATGCAGGTCGCGTGTAGGTCAAAGGACGGAACGCCACCGCGATGCCAACAGGCTCGGCCGCCACGACTGATGTTAATTGCGTCCGTCGGCGACTGGCGTTTCCGATGATGTCAGCAGCGCGCCCTCCGGCACGGAGTGTGAGCCGGCCGCGCTGTTGCGCAATGCCAGAAGCCGCTTGCGCCCAAACTCTTTGAGTTCGGTCAAGCGGTGCGGTCGGATCCGGCGGTAGCCAGCTCGACCTCGACATCGTCTTCAGCCACCGCCCCTTGCGGGAATGAATCATCATCGACAGCTTGCCGCGGGCAAGAGCTGGCGTGCCAGCGCAAAAATCGATCTCCGGCCGACGAGCCGAAGTCGCGACGCGCATTGAGCACCAGCATATTCCAGTCTTTCCTGCTGCATGCCGGTCCCACCAACATGCAACGGATATTGACGTCGATTTCCGACATGCGACATTGGAGCGCATGGTTGTCTGACATGCCGGTCCAAGCGCATCTTTCTTCCATTCTCCTTGTCGCACTCACTTGCGCTTGGATCTGTGCAGGATTTGGGCCAGTGCAATACGAAGAATGCCGATGCGATTGCGACGCAGTGTCGCGCTCGCTAACAGCTTAGCGGATCGAAGACATTAAGCGCGTGTGCTTTCTGGCAACCACACAGGCGAGGGATCTTACCGTGTCTTTGAGCTCCCCAAGTTGTCCCCGGCGGACGTGCGCTCCTGTCAAATTCGTCTCTTCTCTTACTCAAGCGCAACTACGGCAACAGTGCCAAGTTTGTTGGAAATGCTTCAATGCGTCTTGAGCGCACGGTTTGTCATTTGTCAGCCGGACGATCCGACGTCACAGTCGCTGGCATCTTTTTGGTTGACCGCCTTCGACTCACGGGAAGTAAGTCGCTTCGTCACGTCCCACGACCCAGGTTGCGGCTCGGCAGCCTTTCGTCTCTCGATCGAATTGGGGGCACTCGACTATCTGCGAGACCGTAAGACAGCAAGCACGACAGCCTGTTGCGCGGGCAGACATCTCAGAACAACGGCACTCACTGCCGCACCCGCAACGATACCCGCAACGCCCGCCAATCGAACGTTACCACCCCCGTATGTCGGATTCGTTGTCTCAGTGGTCCCGGAACCGGCAAGATTCGCCGGTGAGCGCGTTTCGGCGCATTGAGTTAAATTAGAGCGATGACCTCGACTGCCAAGGCGCCCCAATCGGCAAAAGGCCCGCCACCCTCGTCAAGACGCGGCAGCGCGACAACAGAACAAACACAAGTCGCCGCACGATCGGCGAGAGTGTAAGGGCATGCAACTTATAAGATCGGGTGATGCTCGAGCGGCTCATCGATCAAGATCAGACGAGTCGGATCATTCAAATCGAACTCAATAATGCGCGGCGCGACAAGGCGCGCATAGCGCGTGAAGGCGCTGGTCGGCGGAAAGCGGATCACGGTATCGCATCGACCGAGGAGGTACATCTCGATGAGAGCAGAGAACCCTCCCTCCGCTCCCAGTTTTGCACTGTGCAATGGCCCTGCTTGGTAAGCGCGCTTTTTGACGCACGGTGCAGCATCATCTCCTCGTCTGCGCAGGGCGGGGATTTTGATTGGTGGAGTGTCCCTGTTGGCTTTAAGGCGATCAGCCAGGGTTGACGGTCTCTGCGTGCTTGGCAAAGTTGAATGGCAACAGGTCTTCGATGTCGGCGTCGGGCGGACGCTGCGGCAGTTCAGCGAGCACGTGACATAGCCAGGCGTAGGGCTCAACGTCACAGGCCCGGCATGTCAGCACCAGGCTGTAGATCACCGCGCTGGCCTTTGCGCCGGCGACGGTGTCGCTGAACAACCAGTTTTTTCTTCCGGTCACAAAGGGTCTGATGTCGCGTTCGAGAACATTGTTGTCGATCGGCGCAAGGCCATCATTGGCGTAGCGGGCCAGATAATCCCATTGGTTGCGGGCATAGGCGATGGCCTTGCCGGTCAGGCTTTCGGGCAGCACGTTCGGCGCCTGATCGTCGAGCCAATTTTTGAACGCAGCCAGGACCGGGACGCTGTGCTGCTGGCGCAGCCGCAAGGCGTATTCGGCGCGCGTTTTGCCGTCGGGCGGCGTCTGGCGCGCCAGCCTCTCGACCTCATACAATGCCTCGAAGAACCTGAGTGCCTGCAACGAGAGGCCGCCGGGCTTCTTCATCGCCTTGAGCGCGTCGGTAAATTTCCTGCGCGCGTGCGCCATGCAGCCAAGATGAGTGACACCGGAGAGCGTGCGCCAGGCGTCATAGCCGTCGCTCATCAACAGGCCGCCCCAACTGGCCAGGAAGGCCTGTGGATGCTCCTGGCCGCGACCGGGCTGGTAATCGAACAACACGACTGGCTGGGCGCTGTCCTGGCCACTGCGGTAGACCCACATGTACGATTTGGTCTGCGCATCCCGCCCGTCCTCCTTGAGGACCTTGACCCACGTCTCGTCGCCATGGATCAGAGGCTGCGACCGGAGCGTTTGCTTCAGCGCATCATACACGCGTTGCAGGTGCAATTCGCTCGACCGGATCACCCAATTGGCCAGGGCGCCGCGGCCGACGCTGACGTTGGCGCGTGCCAGCGCGTCCGCCAGACGATACAGCGGCGTGCCGTCGACGTATTTGTTGGCCAGCACGAGCGCCAGCGTCGAAGCCGTGGCGACGCTGCCCGGCAATGGCTGCGCCGGCATCGGTGCGATCACGATCGGGGTGTTCAGCGCAGTGCGCTCGCAGTGACGGCACGCGTACTTGAACCGCACGTGCTGCAGCACTGTCGCCTTCACCTCGATATGCAGTTGTTCGGTGACGTTCTCGCCCATCCGGTGCATCCGATTCCGGCAGCACGGGCAGGCCTTCCGGTCCTCGGGCAGATCATGTTCGATACGCTGGCGCGGCAGATCCGCCGGCAGAGGCTTGCGGCCGCGCTTCTTCGGCGCGGGCGTCTCACCCTCCGGCCGCCCCGTATCCGGCACGACCGCCGGTTCGAGATCGTCCTGTTCCGCGCCTTCTTCGGCGGAAGCCTGTTCGGCTTCGTTGAAGATGCGATCCTTGAGCTTCTCGCTGCGTGGCGCGTAGCGATGCAGCCGCTCCAGCCGCAACTGCTCCTCAAGGTGCCTCACGCGCTGCGCGAGCTTCTCGTTCTCGGCCTTCAGCGCCGCGATCAAGGCTTCCAGTTCGTGCGTCGTGGGCTTGCGGTAGGGTCGAGGGCTGGCGCGCCACTCGACCAGATCTCTTGGTCGAGCACGTTTCCAGCCCCCGCCTCGTCGCACGCAGCGTGCAGATTTCCCGCACTACGCGCACCCATTTGCTTCGCGCTAAGGTTTATGGGCTCATCACACTGGGGCAGCTTTCGTCATGTTGTATGTCACCTGATAGCCATTAAACAGCTTTAGGGTACCGTACAGCCATGATGTACTCCACCGCCTCCAGCCGAAGCCCTTCCGTTTCTGCGCCCGCGTCAGATGACGCCTGACCTTCTTCTCTACCCACTCTTTGATGTAGCTGAAGCACTCACTGGAGTGCCCAACCGCAAAGTAGTTCACCCAGCCACGGAGCTTCGGATTGATCAGGTTGATTATCCTCTCAATCGGCTGCGACCGATGCCGTCGAAATACTTCCTTGAGCTCCCGCATAATCGCCGTTCGCTTCTTGAGCTTAGGCGTCATATGCGGCCGCATCACTCCACGTCGACTGCGGAGATAGCGGAAGTCGAAACCTAGAAAGCCAAAGCTCTCGCCTCGCTCCAGGTCGACTGTACGGCTCTTCTCATCGTTGACTTCTACCTGAAGTTTGACAAATTCCTCCCGTAGCCGTTTGATAACGGCACCAACCAGCCAGTCACGACGTTTGTGGGCGTCAATCAAGATCACCAGATCGTCTGCGAATCTCGCGTAGTCGACACCGGTGTACTTGCCGATGCGTGTGACGTCCCGCGCCCGCTCCAGCATCTTGTCCACCTCGTTGAGGTAGAGATTACTGAGCAAGGGTGAAATCACTCCGCCTTGCGGAACGCCCTTCTTGCCAGAGGTTTTCAGCATAACCTTTAGAAGGTGCATGATGTCCGCGTCGTTGATCCGCTGCGCCACTTTCGTCAACAACCGGTCATGCCGAATATTGTCGAAATACGCTCGCAAATCAAAATCGAGGACCCGCGTCTTCCGTTGCGTTATTGCCTTTGCTACTCGCTTGATCGCGTCATGTGCTGCCCGCTTGGGCCGGTATCCAAACGACCCCGATTGGAAGTCCGCCTCGAAGACAGGTTCGAGTATGAGTTTGAGCGCACCTTGGACCACCCGATCGCGGATCGCCGGAATCGAAAGGACTCGAACTTTGTTCCCGTCCTTCGGTATTTCCTGTCTCCGCGCCGGAAGTGGTCGATAGGTATGCCCGATCAGTTCGTCCCGTAGCTGCTCAAGCAGAGCATCTACGCCTTGCGCTTCGATGGCTCCGAAGGTCACTCCGTCTATTCCCGGAGCGCCGTCATTTTCTCTAGCCATCTCATACGCCATGCGTAGCGTCTCCACCTTGCAGACGTGGACATATAGGCCCCAGAAACGCCAGGACGGTTCAGCCTTCGCCTTGACGTATAGTCTCCGCCTCAGGTCCTGCAAATCGATGGACGCTTTTATCATTTCGTCCTTGCCTTCCTTGCGTTGGAGACTTCACAAATGGCAGGGTCCCTTCGCTCCACGGCCGTTACGCCACTTCGCAGCTACATACGGACCCGGCCGCCACCCTCTCGTCTTCGACCACTTTCCCGGTGTTCGCCGGTTATATGGCCTATCTTGCTCCGACAATTTCTTGCCGGGACGAGGAGGGCTTCTCCAGTTGCTCGGCATGTCCTTGTCATCGTGCTGTCGCTTCCACCCCGCCGAGGTGCACAGCCGTGTCAGTCAGTTTTCGGCTGCCCATGTTGCCTTCGCCCGATGAATGGGGGCTCGGCCCTCGGTCTTCAATATTTCGAGGCCACAACGCGTTCTCTTTCGATACGGCCCGATGACTCGCGATCTCCCCGTCGGGAGACTTGTCGATAGGCTTCAAAAGGTTCGTTTCCTCCCCTCCTGCTATCCGTGCTACAGGGCACTGACTTTTACCCCGGTAGGACTAACTCCTACTGAACATGCCAGCCTTCGCTGGACGCACACTCATCGTAGTCTTGAATCGAAGTCATGCCGCCGCGTCAACCGGGCTCCCATGTCTTCGTCATGTCTTCGGCGGCGTCATCTGAGAACGGCCATGCCGAAGCCCGATGACGCCGCCCGCATCGAACACGCTCAGCCCACGCTCTGATATTGCCGCACCGGATGACGACGCATCGCCGCGATGTTGATGCCGTCAAGCAGCCAGTGCAGCTCCTCCATCGTCAGCGTCAGCACCGCCTCCTGACTTCGGGGCCAGTGGAATCTGTCGGCCTCCAGCCGCTTCAGCAGCATCCAAAATCCTGACCGATCATAAATCAGCAGCTTGATCCGGTCGCGGCGACGATTGCAGAACGCGAACACCGCGCGTTGGAACGGATCCAGCCCCATCGACTGCTCCACCACGATCGCCAGGCTGTTGATGCCCGCCCGGAAGTCAATCGGTTCGCGGTGAAGGTAGACCCGAAGATCAGACGCCAGTCGGAACATCGCAACGCCCCAGCGCTTCAATCACCGCCGACAGCAACTGCGCGTCGCCGCCTTCCAGCGAAAGCGTCACGCCGTTGGGCATCGATGCCGTCAGCCGCCCTGCACAGGATCGCTCCGTCGCGCAAACCGGAATAAAAGCTGGCGCAATCGGCGCCCGCGCCTCCGGCTGGTCATCCCCGTTCTGAAGTTGTCGCTTGGCCACCCACTTGCGCAGCAGGTTCGCGTTCACGCCGTGTTGCAACGCCAGCCCCGCCAGCGACACGCCAGGCTGCAGACAGGCCTCGACCAGTCGCTGTTTGCTGGCCGGATCATAGCGACGCCGGCCATTGCACAACACGCCGACCGTCTCAAGTCTCAAAGGTTCTTCTGGAGTGATCATCGATGGTGTCCACCTCGCTCATGGTGGACACCTCATCCCATCCCCGCGCTCAACTGCATAGGTGCGTAGAAAGGAGCGCTTACCCTGCTTGAACCGCCTGGAAGCGCTTTGGGATGGTAAAGAGGTCGGGAAACATGGCCGACACCCGATCCAGAACTTTCGGACTGTCCGTACATAAGAACACTCTCACCGGCCTTTCGTGGGGCGATGCCTTGATCTCTTCGATGGCCGTGCACACCTGCCGCAAGGCACGCTCCGGATCGGCCCAGTATGGCGTGTGCCCCACGATATCTTCGCCATTGCCGTGTCGAACATGAATGCCTATTACGCTGCGACCCTTGAAGTGCTCCTGATAGATCGCGTCAATCCGAGTTTGAACTTCAGACCGCGGTTTGACGGCCCGAAATATTTGTCGTTCGGCATCCTGATCACACCCCCACATCAAACAAGCATCACACACCACAGTATTCGCGTGAGTGTCATCCCGAGCCTCGAAGAGCTGCCTCAGCTCATCACGTTCACGGAAAATCTGCTCGTCTGGTCGATAAACGCAGTCGACGGATGGCCGATTCCACCAACTTGGAAAAAACGGTCCCGGAAAAGAGAGCTGATTGATCCGATCATCGCAAATCACGGGTACACCGGCGATGTCTTGGATTAGCTCGAAGAACACCCCAAACGCGTTGGTGAAGGGCTCATCGAGATAACAAGATCCGCGCCAGTCGATAACCAACGTACGCCCTGTCCGCTTGGCGTATTGCCAAGCCGACGCGAGCGACCACAAGCAATCACCGAAGCCAGTACGTCGTCGGGAAACAACGAACCTTTCTTTCACAGACCACCATCAACAAACATTTTACTGTCCTCGCCACGACATACCGGACGGATCAGACCTAGGGAACTCTGCGTAAGATCTCCAGAGGTCATCGCGGCCCTAGCACCCGGAATCATAGCTGAGTGATACGTCTACCTTTTGTATGGACGCGGTCGAACCTTTTTCTTTGTCCGGACGAAAGGCTCGGCTTTGTCGTTGTATGCTTTGATGTAGGCATCGATGTGCTGCTTGAGCTGTTTGAGACTTGTGAATGAGGCGCCGCTCAACGACTGCCCCTGCAAGATCGAGAACCACACCTCAGCCTGATTGAGCCAGGATGCTTGTGGGCGTGAAATGAACTTTCACATTGGGATGCGCCCAAAAGCCATAGCGCGCTCTTTTTGTGGGTTTGTGAGATTGTCGAGCGCGAAGCTGGCGGTTCGGAAATGCTGCGGTCACACGATCCATGAAGTCAACAAACTCGACCCGGCGGCGGCGTTTCGATTGCGTCGCAAGGATCTTCCCGGTGGCGACTTCCAGCGCTGCAAATGGCGCGGTCGTGCCGCTTGTAGTCGTGGCCTTACCCGGCCAAGGCGCGACCGTCGGGCAGCGTCGGATAACCCTGTGCTCGTTCCAAGGCCTGAATCGAGCGTTTTTCGTCTACGCATAGGACGATAGCCTTTTGAGCGGTGCCACATAGAGGCCGACTACGTCGGCAGCTTTGGCCATAAACTGCGGGTCGTTGCTCTCGCACCATGACTTGCGGCAGCGAGATCGATTTTGTTATTGCGCAGGAAGCGCCAGAAATATTGAACGTCGACATCGCCAAGTTTCCAGCCAGCAGCGGCCCTGTCCGGCGCGCGTACCCGGCGGGAGGCGACTTATCCAGCAACTTTAAAATCCGTCTGTCGGTAGCCTTCGTATAGATCGGCTGCTTGCCCGGCAGGGGCTTGCTTTGCAGGCCTTCAAGACCTTGATCCGCATAGCGATGGCGCCAAAGGCTGACAGTCCGCGGCTGGACCCAACCTCCTTGGCGATCGATCGGGTACTGCGGCCGGCCGCAGCTATAAGAACGATCCGCGCTCACGTCAAATCGCGCTGCAGCGTCAGCGGTGAGCGCCAACGTTCCTCACAGCACCTTACGATCTTTCTTCGAAAAGTGGACTCCTCTCGCTTCGGGTACCATCCCAACGTTGAATCATGACTCACTTCCCTGGGAAAGGGGGTACTAGGCCGTGTTGAAGGTTTTTGACAGAGGAATCGAGTTTTGATTCAAGGCTGCCTTTCTAGGAGGCAGGATTGAGTCGGGCCGATCCGACGGAGACACGATGGCAGATGCTCGATCCGTTGTTGCCCGATGGCGGCGAACGAGGCCCGCCAATTCTAGACAAGCGGCGTACGGTCAACGGCATTCTGTGGGTTCCGCGAACTGGCGTGCCGTGGCGCGACATGCCGGAACGATATGGCAAGTGGAACTCGGTCTTCATTCGCTTCACACGCTGGAGCAAGCTCGGGGTGTGGGATGCGGCATTCGGGACTTTGGCGAGTCTCGGGCCTGCCGCCGACGAGGAGCACGCCATCGATTCCACCATCATCCGGGCGCACCAGCATGCAGCTGGAGTAAAAGGGGGGAATCAAAATCAAGAGGCGCTCGGCCGCTCGCGCGGCGGCTTCTCGACGAAGGTCCACATCCGCACGAATGCCGAAGGCCACCCGCTGACCTTCGACATCACTGGCGGCGAGGTCCATGAAGTTAATGGCTACGACGCATTGATGGAGCTTCACGACCTCAGTCCCAGAAAACTTCTCGGTGACAAAGGCTACGACAGCGACGCCATTCGTGCTGACCTTGTGGAGCGTGGCATCGAGGCTGTGATCCCGCCGCGATCGAACCGCACGATCCAGATCAAATATGACCGTGAGGCCTACAAACATCGCAATCTTGTCGAACGTTGTGTCAATCGCATCAAACAGTTCCGTCGCGTCGCCACCCGTTACGAAAAAACTGCCAGAGCTTTCCTGTCGATGCTAAGCATCGCCGCAGCGATGCTCTGGATTAGAACCGTCAACACGACCTAGTCATCGATCGACGTTCATGCTGGCTCTGCCATACGATCGCTGTCGTTCTGCACCCGTGTAGCGCGTGAGGGAGGATGCAGGCGAACACGCCGCTGTTCCCATAGGCTCCGTAGTTCTTTGACGAGAACTTCGCGCGCGACCTGATCCAATGTCATCGAATTGAAGAGGTCGCGGAGGACGGCTTCGCCCTTGATCCGCATCAGCAGATCGAACACGCTATCTGAAATGCGCACACCACCACCGCCGGAGACGGTCGTGCGGATCTCGCATGCCGTCTCCTGTCGGTCTCGTGCCGTGTGTGCGCGGACGCAATACAGGGATGCATAAGGCGGCAGTGAAACCGCGAGCGAGGTCCAATCCTCGAGCGTTGCAGCGCGCTTTTTGACAAGGAACGGTCCAACTACGAGAGCATCGAGCTCGGTCGTCAGAAATGTGGCAACGGCATCTGCAACCGAATCCACGATCGGCTCGGCGTTGTTGTTAAAGGAGGTATTCAGCAGAACCGGGATGCCCGTCCGCTTCTTGAACTCATCAATAAGCCGCCAGTAGGCTGGGTTCGACTTGCGCGACACTGTCTGTAGCCGTGCGGTACCATCAACATGTGTGACGGCGCCCAGCAAGCCGCGCTTGGCATCAAGTACGCTAACGACGAAGTTCATGAAGGGAAATTCGTCCGTTCCGGCCGGGAGATCGAAATATTCGCGCGCATCCTCCTCCAATACGGAAGGGGCGAACGGTCGATACCCCTCGCGCTTCTTGACCATAGCGTTTATGCGACCCTTGTTCGCGGAAGGTCGGGGATCGGCGAGAATACTGCGGTTACCCAGCGCACGTGGTCCGAACTCCGACCGACCCTGCACCCATCCGATTACTGCGCCGTTTGCCATCCAATCGGCCGCTCTGCCGGACACGTCATCACTGCGTTCGACGTCGAGATGTCCGGCCCATGCCGCCAATTCCTGCTCCAAGGCGCGGTCGGTCCCGAGATCTGGCCCCCAATAGACCTCCTTCAGCCGCTCGCGCGGGGCAGGCCGCCCAACCTCATCAGATGCCATCAATGCAGCGCCTAGGGCGCAGCCTGCGTCATGCGCCGCGGGTTGCACGAAGATCTCCTTGAACAAACCCGAATACAGCAGCTTACCATTGACGGTGCAGTTGTGGGCCACGCCACCAGCCAAGCACAGCCGCTTCATACCCGTGGCTTCGCGGTAGTGCTGAACTATGTGAAACACGATTCGCTCGAGCGCTTCCTGCAATGACGCGCTGACATCTCGATGCTGCTGGGTGAATGGCATGCCTTTTCGTCGAACCTGAATATTGCGGACCAACGCCGGTCCGATGCGATCCAGGTAGAGCCGGTAGCCCCCGTTCTCAGAGAGCTCGTAGAACCGCTCAAACAGCTCGCGATAAGGCGCAGGATCGCCATAAGGAGCAAGGCCCATGACCTTGTACTCATCGAACAAGCTATAACCCAGATACCGGATCGTCTCGAGATAAAATAGCCCCAAAGAGTTGCTCTCCGGGAAGCTCTCGAGTTGATTGACTTCGGTCCCGGACCCGATGGCCACGAGACCGGAGACAAACTCACCACCGCCATCGATTGCGAGGACCAGACTCTGCTCAAATCCAGACATTGCAAATGCACTTACTGCGTGCGCCTGGTGGTGACTTACGAACGAAACGCGCGATGGATCGACTTCGGTGTTGAACTCCTGAGCCAGCATCGTCCGGAGCAGGAGCCTAGCATCCATCGGAATGGCATCGGATGGCTGCGAGACAAACAGGCGTTCGAGCATTGCATTGCAATACGCTTCGGTCGCATAGAACGCGATGCGATCGACGTCGCTCAGTCGAATACCGGCAGCATCGAGACAGTATTGGATTGAGTTGCTCGGAAATTTATTGGAATGCTTGACCCGATTGAGGCGCTCTTCTTCAACGGCCGCTATCACACGACCGTCACGCACGAGCACCGCAGCGCCGTCGTGAAGAAACGTACTTGGAAGCTCGGGTCGGAATTCATAAATCTTGTCTAATCCGCCGCTCAATCCGAGACACAGCATCTTACTCTCCATTTATTGTGAGAGGGCTCTATTGGGACCAACCGGCCCACGGTTGCTCGCTGCGGCGTCGTGCTTTCCACTGCGGCGTCTCAGCGCATGAGGCGTTGGAGAAGCAGCGCAACCGACAACGAGAATGGCACGACCGCATAAATGCAGAGTGCGCCTATGTGTATACCGACGCTGCCGATTGGCCGCCCCAGCATCGCCGGGCGAATGAGCTCAATCGAATGCTCCAGCGGCAACAGGCCTGCGACGAACTGGAAGGCCGCGGGCAACTGATTGATCGGAAACACTGCGCCGCAGAGGAACACCATGGGTGTAAGGACAAGTGTTTGGTAGAATATGAAATAGTCGTAACTTGGCGCTAAGGATACGATGACCATCGCCAAGCTTGCGAACACGAACCCGGTAAGAGCGATTGCGGGTAGCGCATACAGCATGGATGGCCACGCCGCGTAACCCAAGCCCGCGGCGACGATTGTGATGCCTGTACCGGCCAGCACGGCCTTGCTGGCTGCCCATGCCACTTCTCCGAGCAGGATGTCGCCAAGAGTAAGCTGTGTGCACAGCATTGCCTCCCAGGTCCGTTGCGTGTGCATGCGGGCGAATGTTGCGTAAATCGTCTCGAAGCTCGCGGAAGTCATCGCGCTGGTCGCGACCATCCCGCCCACCAGAAAATCGATATATGAGGTCCCGTTTACACGACCGACGATGAGTCCGAGGCCGAAGCCAAGCCCCAGTAGATTGGTCATCGGATCGGCGAGATTGCCGAGCAGCGACGCAAGCGCGACCTTCCTCCATGCTAGATAGTTGCGTCGCCATACCGCAACCCAGTTAAACGCATTCGCAGGCATGGCCGCGCCATAAGTCATATTCATCATATCTCTATCTCGCGTCCGGTCAGTCGCAAGAACACATCCTCGAGGTTCGGCGGACGCTCTAGAAGCCGCAACCCCACAGCCCCTCGCAACTGCCTCCGCACTTGCTCCAGATCCGTCGCATAGCAAAAGATCGTCTCGCCGCTTAGTTCGATGCGCTGCGCGTAAGGCTTGATCAGCTCAATGGATACCTGCGGGTTGCCACCATAGATCTCCATGACATCGCAGCCGATCTGTTCGATGATTAGCGCCTGAGGCTCACCTTCGGCGATCTTGCGTCCTTCCTCAAGCACGCAGAGCCTGTCGCACAACCGCTCGGCCTCTTCCATAAAGTGGGTCGTCAGCAGGATCGTCTTGCCGCGCGCGAGTAGCGCTCGCAGGCGCTCCCAGATCAGATGGCGCGCGTGCGGATCAAGACCTGTCGTTGGTTCGTCCATAACGAGCAGATGCGGGTCGTTGATCAGCGCACGTGCCAGCACCAATCGGCGCTTCATGCCACCGGACAACTCGGCAACGCGCGCATCGGCCCTGCTCTCGAGGCGGGCAAATTCGAGCAGCGATGGAATGACCGCATCGATTTCGCGCGCGTTCATGCCGAAATAGCGCCCGAACACCAGCAAATTCTCGCGGACCGTGAACTCATTCTCGAGGTTGTCGAATTGCGGGACCACGCCCACGCCTGCGCGTGCCAAGCGAGCGTGTGCCGGTACTTGCTTGCCGAGCACTGTAATCTGGCCAGAGTCCGGCGGGACCATGCCGAGTATCATACGCACAATGGTGCTCTTGCCCGCACCATTTGGACCGAGCAGCCCGAAGCACTCTCCCGCTGCAACGGTGAATGCCAGATCGTTGACAACTGCTTTGCCGCGATACGATTTGTTTACAGCGGCAAAACTGATCGCTACGCTCGACATGCGTTCATCTCAGCTTGTCAGAGCCAGCTCGGACGACGGCACCTTGACTTCGAGCGTTTTGGTCCAAAGCAGGCCGTCGCACCAGATGTGTTCGATGCGCCCCCATTTGCAGGCAGCTGCGACATCGGGAAAGAAGCCACGTCCATGGTGATTGGCGCTGGTGTTGCAAAGCAGCGGAATGCCCGTGAATTTTTCATATTCAATGAGCAATTCAGCCACTTTGTGCTGCGATGTTCTGCCAATCGTCTGTAACCGTGCGGATCCGTCGAGGTGCACAACAGCGGGGATTCTGTCTCGCCACTCTGGCCGCGTCTGATGGTCGAAGAGCATGTAAGGGTCCGGCGATCCAGGATCGAAAATGTCCGGCGCTCGGTCCTCCAGGCATATCGGCGCAACCGGCCGGAAGTGTTCGCGAAATTTGATATCGTTGAGATAGTCCTTCATTGTCGGAGATGTCGCCGCAGCAAGAATGCTTCTGCCACCCAGGGCGCGTGGGCCGAGTTCGGCGCGGCCGTTAAGGAAGACCACGGGCTTACCAGTTGCGAGGAGTGCGGCAAGCTCGCCTATGCTGCAGGGTGCTGCGTCCCATCCCACCGGTGCATCTCCGCCTGCAAGGGCTGGACCACTATGGACCGACCACTCAAGGGGTACGAAACCTTTGTCCGCCACCATTGCCGAGCAGGCGGCTCCGATTGCTGAACCACTGTCATTCGGGAAAGGCGGCACCCAAACAGCATCGAACAGGCCGGTCGCACGTAACGCACTGTTCCACTTGATGTTAAGACCACAACCACCGGCTATGCATAGATTGCGCGGCCCCGGAAAGTACGAATGCCGAAGCAAAGCAAGGCCCATCTCCCGCATGAGCAGACGCTCGAGGAAAATATGAAACGATGCGAGTACATCCGCGGGTCGCTTGACCTCTAGTCGAAGTGCGCTTTCTACGAAGAATTCATGCGTAGCCGCAAGTGACGCCTCGGCATTATTTATGTTCGCACGGTAACGCTGAGCGGACTCCGTGTCCCCCGCAAAGCGCTTCTCATAGACCTCCCTAAACACCGTCACAACGCCTTCATCGGGCGCCCCCAGACCGATATAGGCCATCAGTTTGCCCGCAACGCCAAGGTCCCAGCTGGTCCGGTTCGGCTGCCGATAGGGCCCGAAGTAATGGCCAGCGACAGCATAAGCATGGCCTATCATCGGGAATAGGCATTCGAGAAAGCGGCCCCCGCCCGGCTCCACATAATAAAGTCGCGGAAAGATGCAGCCATCCCATACGAGGCAGAAAGCCGGATCTCTCGCTTTCGCAAACGGGCTCGTGCAGTAAGCGGAGGCAACATGGCCCGTGACGTGCGCATAGCTCTTATAGGAGAAACTCTCGCCCTCGAGCACCAGCCCATCCCCCTCGCGTGAAGATAGGAGCCCATCGGGAGGTTCAACATACGGTGCGCCTTTGAGCGTCAGACGTTCCGACCCACTCAGGACGTGGAATTCCGTTTCGATTTCCCCGTCCCAACCGTCGATGACGAACTGATCAATATCGCGGGGATGAAGGCCGTGTTCCGCCAATGTGAGAACAACTGTGTCGAGATTCTCGATGGCCGAGTACCGTCGGTTGTTCTCACGTTTTTCATGCTCGATGCAAAAGGCCAGACGTCCATCCTCTACAAGAGCGATGGACCCGTCGTGCGTCAGCTTGATGCCACAGATACGCATAGTGCCCCGATGCTACGGTCAGTTTTTAGATAGAAGGGAAGACAGAATTCCGAAAACAAGCGAGCAAGCAGTCTTCGTTGGCCGACTCGCCCTGACATTGCACCCGTTCGACCTCGACCAATGTTTCGTTCAACATTGCGATGATCGTCTCGGCGCCGGCAGCATGTCCCCAGCCGAGGCAGGTGGCATCACGCGCCGATCCGAAAACCAGATGACCATCCGGCGCAAGCATTCCCACCAAATTGCCGATGGCCGTACGCATCTCGGCAATATCGCGGAGGTAGTAGAGCACTTCCGCCACCACGATCAAGTCGAACCGTTCCGTTCGAGAGAACTGCTGAATATCAGAGACTATCCATGTGATGTGCGACCATCGCTTCGTCCGTTGGCTCGCCCGACCGATCGCTCGCGGCGCGATGTCAACGACTGTAAGTCGTCCGCAATGGGGCGCAAGCTTTTCCGTGAATGCGCCGGCCGCACACCCGACCTCGAGCGCATTCGTGATGAAGCCGTTGGAAAGCGAAAGCCGGAGCATCTGCGTATGACGCTCTCGCTCGAACGGATTGCCGTCCAGCCGCCATGGATCATCGGCAGTTAATTCTCGTTCCAACGATTGATAACGGTCATCCGGGTTCATGAGTTACCGCTCCTCAGTCCGAATCGCTCGCCGCTGCAAATGCGGTCGTGTCATTGCTAGACGGACGGCGCGAACTACGAATCGGAACTGCCGATCCCGAAGGCCGGGCTGGGTCTGGTTGAGTATCCTGGTTCTGCTGGAGCGCCTGGTTTACGCCAAACCCAGGTGCCTTGGCTGAATTGCGTGAGAGCCAATCGCTATTGCTAAGCGTACACAACGCATAGGCCTTTACCGGAAGTAGCAGAAAGATATTGATGGGCGTGTGCAAAGAAAACGCCAAGAATCGCAGTTGACGAGCACGCAAGGCAGCTACGCCGCATCTCACCATGGTCATTGATGCGACGACCAGAACTGTCCACCATGGCACAGTGTCCGTGAGCGCGAGCTGTGCAATGCCCGTTACCACCGAAAGCGCCAGAAGAAGCGGGCCGACGTTTTGCCCGATAACGTCTAATGTCAGGTATCGATCGAGACCGGGCAAAAGGCGCAACGCAAGTAGGGTATCTCGGAAAGTGCTGCGGGCCCAGCGAAGCTGTTGGCGCAGATACGGCCCTACCCTATCTGGAACCACTGTCGCGGCGTACGCGTCTGGAACGTATTGAGTTCGAAATCCTGCTTTCAGCATAAGGATCGTGAGATGGCGATCCTCACCAAAATCGCTCGGCTTTCCTCGGAAGAATTGCGCCTCGTACTGATCCAGCAGCAAATCGAGGGCCGATCGTCGGTACATGGCACATGGACCACAGCAGCACATGACCGCGCCGAAACGAGCTTGAGCTGCGCGCTCTTCGTTGCACGCCAACCAGTACTCCATGTCGATCAACCGAGTTAGCCAAGTGGCGCTCCGGTTGCTCGCCGTCAGCTGCCCCATGGCAGCACCGATCCCATCATCTTGCATTCTCAGTGCGAGCCTCCTGACCACATCGGTCGCGAGTATCGTGTCCGAATCGACGTTGAGGACCAGTTCTCCGGAAGACCGGCGGATCGCGGCAATCTGTGCCTTACGTTTTCCAACGTTCTTTCGCAGGAGAATAAAGTTGAACCTTGAATCGTGCGCATAGGCATGATGGACGGGTGCCACGTCGTCGCGATTTCCAGAACCGTCGTCGACGACATAGACGCGTAGTTGCCCAACATAGTCTTGGCTTGCAATGGATTCTAGGCATGCCGACAGCGTGCGCGGGTCCTCGTTGAAGCAGGGTACGATTACATCCACGCTGGGTATCGATTCAGGGTCGCCCCCATCTGATGATACCGACGACACTCGTGTCGGCGATGCATGGAACGCCTGCGCCGACTTGTAGACCGCGGAGAGCAACGCATAAGTCGAAACGACAACAGTACTAGTTGTGGCAAGTAGGTTCATTAGGACGCCAATTGTTCAATGAGTTTGCGGAAGCGGGCGGATCGCGAATCCGCGATCATGCAAGGCTGGAATAAGTTGGGACAGCGCCTTCACCGTCTGGTTGCGCAGACCGGCATGAATGCCCGGCCCCAACTCGTCGGGCGGGCATCCGTCATGCAAGAGAACGATCGCACCAGGGCGGACAGAGGCTAACACTGCTTCGACGATTGTATCGACGCCGGGACAACACCAGTCGCGCGGGTCTACCGACCAGTGAAGAGCCGCAAGTCCGGCCTTCGCTGACTTGGCCAGCACTGCTTCGGTCCAAATCCCATACGGCGCACGCACACGTCGCACCGGGGCCTGAGGGCATGCGCTCCTGATGGCGCTACTCGCGGTCATTATTTCACACTGCACCTCGTCGGGGTCGCATCTGGACAGATCGGGATGTGTCATCGTGTGGTTCGCGACCTCGTGCCCTTCCGCGACCATCCGACGAATCAGCTCTGGCTCATTCGTCGCGTACGTGCCAATGACACAGAACGTCGCCGGCGCGCGGTACTCCGCCAGCACATCAAGAATATCCGGCGTGCAGTATGGATTAGGCCCATCATCGAACGTCAGATAGACGCTGTGGCGAGCGGTGTCCGTGATGCGCTTGCTGTTGGCTTCGAGCAAGCAACTCGTTTGTTTCACAGCTCTGGCCCATTACGCTCGATGACTGTGCCGGCGGGCCACTCGCTCATCGGCCGCGCTATAGGGAACACTACAAGCAGCGCGTCATCGACTCGAGTTGGGGGCAAGTTGGCATAGATATCGGGAAGAGTTGATCGCACGCGAATGCCCTGAACAATTGTCGCCAATCCCGGCCGGCCGAGCAGCCTAAAGACATGTTCTTTGAGTTCATGCCGAACCGTACCGAAGCCGAAGGGGACGCCGAGCTCCTGCAACAGAGGATACATCACGCGCATGGAATGACTGATTCCGAGACCTTCGAGATCCGGGCGTACCGCGTACAACCCAAGTTCGGCCACCAACAGATCGGTTCCACCGACTTTGATGAACCGGCGCAATGCGCCGATATGAGCCGCGACGCCGCGATCATCGTAGCCAACTACCCTGAGCTCCGGTCTCGCGCCCGCCCAGCTTCGATTGCCTTCAAATGGCTTTGCGTTGAACGCTCCGGTCGGCCCGTAGGCGCTTCGAAAGAAGCCGGAGATTTGGACGTGGTCGGCGAGTTGTAAGTTATTTTCCCAGCACGTCCTCCACTGGAGTTGAGGGCGCATGAAAGACTCTCCTGCTTCTTGCTGCCTTCCTGAGGCACGCCTCAAGCGAGCGACGGGCAGTGTGACGGTGCTCGTTCGATGGGGTCGTCAGCGAATGGGGGGAATGTTGGCTTGTGGACGGCGTTACGATCGCATCGCGCGGGGAGCGAGCCACCCTTCATGCTCATCTTGAGTGTACCGCGGCTCGTTATCGCCGTCGTCTCCAGGCAAGTAGCGGCCGGCTCTGTTACAGGTGGCGCTCTGTCTAGTGTCTCAAATCCTCCGCGGCCGCGATGTGTGGTACTCAAGTTATCCAAGGCCCACCCAGTTACCCAATCATATCGAGGTAGACGCCTTCCATTGAATGGTATGCGGAGTGCATACGATGGTTTAAATCGCGCTCCTGGCCGCATTATTGAGCGGCGTACGGTTGCAGCGGGAGACGACCCCATTGTAGAAACTGTCTCGAACGGGCGAAGGAGCTGCGACTCCGCTGCAAGCGACGTCACGCTCCTCTGGCCGTACAGGAGATATGCTGATCGCGGGCACCGAAAGCGGGACACGAGCGTGTTAGCCGCGGCTTCATTTGCCTCGTCCAATCTCTGCCGCCAAGTTCGATGCACGCGACGAACTTGTTGCCGCTCATTTGTTCTCTTAAAGCGGGCGCGACGGCTCGCCGCGTGTGCGCTCGGCGAGCGTTGGCATGAGTGGTTAACACTGGAATCGATGCAATGCATTCGGATGTGACAATACAATGACGGAGGCCGAGCTAAGCTGTTACGCCCAAGCGCCGACGAAACTGCATCACCAATTCTTGCGATCTGCGGTGCCACGCTCTGCGTCTCCGAAACCTACCCCGATTGCTCAGGTACTGGAGATTTCCTAGACGGCGCCGAGCGAATTCGTAAAATCGATTGTTTGGATGAGAAACATCTACAGTGCGGATAGGTGACAATGCGTTTCCGAGGGCTTGATCTTAATCTCCTCGTCGCGCTCGATGCTCTGATGACTGAGGGTAACCTCACAGCAGCGGCGCGCAGCATCAACTTGAGCCAGCCGGCCATGAGCGCGGCGGTTGGCCGCCTACGCGCGTATTTCAAAGACGACCTCTTTACGATGAAAGGTCGCGAACTTATTCCGACTCCACGTGCAGAAGCCCTCGCTGCCCCAACTCGCGAGGCTCTACTTCACATCCAGTTCTCCATAACTTCCAGGGATGCATTCAAACCGGCCGACTCTGAACGGCGCTTTAGGATCAGCCTGTCTGATTTTGCTGCGGTCGTGTGGTTTCGACATGTCGTGGAGCGTGTCGCACGAGATGCGCCCGGCGTCAGGTTCGAGTTGGTACCTCTCGCAAATCCGTTCGATCACCCTCTCCAGCGCGCCGAAATCGATTTTCTTATCGTGCCCGAGCTCTACATGTCGGACGCTCACCCCAAGGCGACCCTTTTTGACGAGACACTCGTGTGCGTCGGCTGCCGCTCGAACAAGCAACTATCGCGGCAGCTTACATTCGAGAGATACATGTCAATGGGGCATGTCGCGGTCAAGTTCGGGCGCAATCGAGTGCCTTCCATAGACGAATGGTTTATGCAAGAGCACGGCATCAAGAGGCGCGTTGAGGTCGTCGTGCAAAGCTTCAGCATGATCCCTCCCATGTTACTTGGAACCAACCGAATAGCGACGATGCCCCTGACGCTCGTGAAGTACTTCGCAAAGACGATGCCGCTGCGGATCACTAAACTCCCGCTACCGCTTCCGGGCTTTACCGAGGCCGTCCAATGGCCTTCCCTTCACAATACTGATCCGGCAAGCATATGGATGCGTGAAATTTTGTTGCAGGAGGCAGGGCGCCTAGTTTCTCCCCGCGCCAAGACACGCCTACGGCATCTTCCGAACCACTCTTAGCCCGCTAGAGACACAGCGATACATGCTTCGGCATGACAATCGCGGTTCGCAGGACCTTCGCTCGCTCCAAGAAATGGCGGCCCGACGACAGTGAGACCTCACAAGTCGATATAGCTTTCCGTCCCCGGTGATTCTTCGGGGTCAGCCCTTCGCCGCACATTTCTCCTGTCAGGCAGCTCGACCGTCCTCTCCCTGATCCACCCGGTGATCGCGGTGTCTTTCGATCTCCGATGGTTGCCTCGGAGGATCGCGTTCTCATCCACCGCAAGACTCTGCTGGCGGCCGATTGGCCAAACAGGCAGCGGGCCTGTTGATAATCAGGTCGTTCGTTCAGCCACCGATACCTGGTCTACTCGACCCTCTCGATCGTGTTGCCGCGCCAGCGATTGACCACGAAACCGGCAGATGCATTGTCGCCCTTCGCATCAAACCGCACGTGGCCAATCACGGTTTCAACTTCTTGCGAACGAAGCGCTTTCGCGACGCGCAGAGCGTTGAAGGAGCCAGCGCGCCTCACCGCAAGGGCCCACGCCTGTACCGCGGCATAAGCGTAAAGAGTGTAGCCTTCCGCAGTTCGTTTTGTTGCTTTCAATCTGGCTACGACGCCGGCAGCCTCTGCGTTCTTGGTGGCATCGAACATGAATGTGAAGAGAGTGCCATTTGCGGCACTGCTCGCAATCGCCCAGAATTCGCTCGTCATCAGCGCGTCGTTAGCCATGACCGTGAGACGCGCGCGTGCGTCAGCGGCTTGGCGTACAATTAAGCCGATTTCGGCGTAATAGCCACCGATATAGGCGATTTCGATTCCTTCCCTCTTCATCCTTGATACCAGAGCGGTGTAATCCTTTTCGCCGGCCATATAGCTTTGTCGCATGATATTCAGGAGGCCCGCATCATGAAGACGAGACGCAACGACATCTGCAATGCCCTTGCCAGCTGCGCTCTTGTCATCGAGGACGGCGATCTTTCTTTTAGAGTGGTGCCGCAAGATATAGTTGGCGGCCACTACCCCTTGCTGGTCGTCACGGCCACAGATCCGAAAAGCCGTTCGCAGACCTCGCTCCGTCAGCTGAGGATCGGTTGATCCGGGCGAAATCTGAATAATTCCCGCTTCAGCGTAAACGTCGGAAGCGGGAATTGAGGAAGAAGAACAATAGTGACCAACAACCAACCTAACCTGGTCCGCTGCCAGCCGATTGGCTACCGCAACGGCCTGCTTCGGATCGCAGGCGTCGTCGGCGACACTCAATCTGATCTTGAGTTCTGGAAGCAATCCAGAAGAGTTCAAATCAGCCACGGCCGCACTTGCGCCGTAAAGCATCTGAGCACCAACCGCAGCTTTGCTGCCTGTCATAGGTCCGGCCACTGCAACGTAAACATCGTCAGCTGAGGCGCCGGAGACCAACACGAAAGCAAGGACCGCTGCACCGGCAAATGAACTCAGGCGAAGAAATGCCATTTGCGACCCCTGACGTCGGCTGATTCGCGCTACGATGTACGCTCGTTTTGGCACCTCAGTCGTGGTTGTTGCCGTAGGCATAACGTCACGTTCTTGACCGATCGTTCACGCAATCGTAGTTCTCCTGGCCGCCACTATCGATCCCCATCATCGGGAGCCCGTGCCCGCCGGCGCGTCTGACCACCGCTCTCTCGCGACATTGCATCAAGGCGGGCCGGTAGCTCGTCTACACTGACATCCGCTTCCGTATTCTTCGTAATGTTGCGCAAACGATCGCGCAACTTTGTTGCACGCGCGACCTGAAGCTCCGCTCGCTCCAATTGCTCGCTCAATAAATCAGGAAGCGAAGTTCTGCCGTCCATCGCCTTCCGAATCTCTCGAAGAGAGAATCCGAGATCACGAAGCGCCAGAATGTGATAAACTCTTCTGAGGCTCTCACCGTCGTAGATCCGGTGACCACCGCACGTGCGCTGCGAGGCGGCCAACAATCCCGTGTGCTCATAGTGACGCAGAGTGCGTACCGTCACGCCGGTCGCATCCGCAAGTTCACCGATGCGTCGCCATCGACGCCTGAGTACTGTAGGTCTGTTCATGTTTCTCAGTTTTCAAACCTACAACCTAACGCCACGTGAGATTCAAGCGGTTTTGACGGCCCGTAGATCTTGCGGCCAGGTTCTCGCACGAAATATCGAACTTTGCCTTCCGAGGAAGCGCTTCACCGGGCGAATGTGACATGCAAGAAGCAACCACACTGTTGACTTTGCGTCGGATGACCTCGTCATGGGCGCATCGAAAGAAGCATTGGACCTCTGCTGGACTAAACGGCGGAAGCAATGGCTACCATCAGCTTCCTGAGGCGGACCAATTCGGCCCGACCAGCGGCTGTGCGTCCAAGCACAAGCTTGGCGATCTCCGTTCTGTTGATGGGAGTTCGCATACTTGCCGGCAGCGCCGCCACCGCCTCATCAAAAATCTTCCCCAACATGCAAAGGTCTTCCGGATCGAAGACACCACTTCTTGCCTGCAACACTTGCACCGTCTCTCCTGTCAAACGTCGTGTCGGCGGCTCGGCTCCTTGCAAGGGCATTTGGCTGCGTTAGGGCAAAAGGAAGACCGACCTGCGGCGCGAGACCATGCGCGGATCGATTTGTCGCTCGATGCAACATGAAAGCGCGCTGGCCAGACGGAGGCGCGCAAACGCAATGTCGACTAGATTATTCCTACTCGTCGACTGGATTTTTCCTAGTGCACGGGGCGGAACGAGAACGCAACGAATCTGTAGCGATCGTCAGGGGCATTCATCTACAGAGACCGTGCGACCATCATGGCTTTTGGCCATTCTTTCGCGGTCGTCGCGATTTGGCGCGCACCGAATCGCCCGGCGCTTAGACCAACGCGCCGGTAAGACTGCGCAGTCTTTGAGCATTTGACACGCAAAGGCATGCAGCACAGATCTTCTGCCTGAAACACAAGTCGGTATACACCGGAGAGGCAGTTCCGATCGACCTCGGCACCAAGTCGAGAAGCCGTATTGCCTTTTCCGGCACGGCCTCAACGATGCGCTACCTTTGGTCGGAAGCGGTGCGCAGGGAGATCATCGGCGGAAGTTCAGACACCGGGGGGCCAGATACTGATTCCGATTGCATTCAAAGAGAATGTTGCTACTGGCGAAAAATGAGCCTCTTGTAGTCTTGGGTCGGCGCCAACAAAGAACCACGCCGCGATACTCGACATCAATGCAGCGAGTCGTCGCGCGTAGCAGCCAGATTGATTTTATCGTCGAGCTTGCTGCGACGGGTATGAGGCCAGCTTTTCTGCCGCGGATGATCGCGGAACAACGCAAACATCTGTCGATCGCTTGGGTGCCGCTCGACGAAGCTGATATGGACTGGCACATTGCAGTGATTTGGCGCCGCGGTGCTTATCTGTCACATGCTGCGAGGGCGTGGCTAGATCTGGTGGCTTGCACGCGCGGAGACGATCATACCAGTAGCAACTGAATTGGCAGCCGAAGAGTTCATTTACGCGATATCGCGCTGCGCCGTCGATATGTTTGCGAGGCGTTCGCGCTTCGCTAAGTCAATCGCTCGGACAAGACATCGGCCATGGCCCAGTGTTGCAGATCCGTTCTGCCCGCACTCTTGCTAAGGTCGGGGGCAAGCGCATCTATGCAATCGCTGGGGATAGCCAGAATGACCTTACCGATGCGATCCGCCGTCACGGATGCATCGACTGGATTCATGTCCGCCACGAGGAAGTGGCGGCCTTTGCGGCCGGTGCCGAGGCTCACCTGACCAGCGAGTTCGCCATCTGTGCCGGAAGCTGCGGGCCAGGCAATCTCCATCTCATCAACGGCTGTTTGATTGTTTGATTGTCATCGTTCCCCCGTACCAGTGCATGCGATCGCTGCACACGTTCCTTCGGCAGAAGACGGTGTCGTACTTTCAGGAAAGCCAATCCCGAGATCCTCTTTAGTCAATGACCTCATCGGTCCGGTCATTCAAATTGCTTTAGGCGTGTGGAGAGAGAAGCCCTTGGCCATCTCCATCGTTACGGAGGGCGGCACGGCGAGCTCGGTCCGATTGACGACGGCGTCGACTAAAGCTGGCCCTTCGTGCGCAGGCGCGGCGGCGATGCCGTCGTCTACCTCTGGGGGATGTTCAAGGCGCACCCCATACATACCAGCGGCTCTGGCAATTTCGGCAAAGTGCCGGCCGAACATGCCGGGATAGTGAATGTGCCGATCTACCGCGGTTTTACCATTGTTTCGGAGACCTTGGAGGATTGGGATATCAGGAACAAAGACACTCCGAGCTACGGTCGCTCGGGCCCGCCTCCTGTGTCGCGCGCTTGAAGCGGCCGTTTGCAAGTTAGAGGGTGGCTCGGTTTGATTCACTTCCCATCAGAAGGCGCCTTTGCGACCCTGCGGTGGCTCTCACAGGCGCGTAAACGCCGTCGCTGAGAATAGCGTCGCCGGCCTTCGGACACGCAAGCAGCGACTGAGTGCAAGCAGTTTGCCTCGTTTCCTTATGGCTTGGCGATTTCGTCGATCGTTAGCGGCTCGAGTCTCATTGTAGCGAGTATGCCCCATTGTCCAACGACTATCGCCCCCTTGAAACGAACGTAGGGTCAAGTTGTACACTACCAGAACAGGTAGGAGCATCGGGGCCGTCGATGACGCCGGAACGAGGGTTGTGAATGTCTCAAACGCAAATGTTTGCGCCGCGTCAGTCTGTCACGCTCCTCGAGCACGTCCAAGAAAGCGTACAAGAGCATCTATATCTCCCTGCTGGAGAACAACTACGATGTCCCTCAACTCCAAGCACGACCCGCGGCCGCGCGGCGGGCTTTCTTGAGGTCCGCCGTTACCGAACAGTAGACATCGATCTGTCTGAACTCACCGCCGACAGTCTTCATCGAGATGTCGATGAAGTTCTCCAGGCCGACAATGCGCCTTCGCTGGAGTTGAACAGCACTCAATGCAGGTATCATGGGAGAGCTCACATCCGACCGACTCGCCCCTCGCAATACGAGGAACGAGGAACACACCTTAAGGTTTCTTTCCTGCATTCATGCAACTGTTAGGATAGATATCTAAAAACTGGTGAAGCTCCGCGCCGTCCGACTGTGAAGAGACAGGTCGGCCTGCTGGTGCGGAAGCTCATGCTCCAAGACGAGTGTTCAGCCAGATCGGACCATCGCCATGCTCAGAACCCATGCTTTTCGACGGAGTGACCACATGTCAGACGCAAGGCTGCTAAGCGCACTCTCGTCCCTCTCGCACGTGGCAAAACAGTTAGATGTTACGCCACCTGCTCCGCCCGCGCTTGATGCTAATTGCGTCAAACTCAACATGAACGAGAACCCATTCCCGTTGCCGCCGATCATCAGGCAAAGCGCGATTGCCGCCCTTGAGCAGCATTATCTGTATCCGGAAGACGATAACGCCGGCTTGCGCGAGGCGGCCGCCTGTGCCTACGGACTGTCCGCCGATCAGGTGATTGCTGGGAACGGATCGTCTGAACTTCTCGGTCTCATCTACAAAGCGTTCCTCGCTCCGGGCGACACCGTCGCGATGATATCGCCCGGATTTTCGTTCAACCGCAAGCTCGCCATGTTGCACGAAGCTCAATTTCTGGAGATCGGGTGGGGTAAGACCCATTCCTTACCCACGCACCAATTGCTTTTCGGTCCCGCCAGGGATGCCAAGTTCATCGTGCTGGCCAATCCGAACAATCCGACGGGAACGTTTGTTTCGATCGCCGATATCGAAAGGCTCGTAGCACAATCTGATCGACTGATCGTGCTCGACGAAGCGTATGTCGACTTTGCGCCCGATAACGGACTACGGCTCGTCAACCGCTATTCAAATCTTCTGGTACTGAGAACTTTTTCGAAAAGTTATGCCACCGCGGGCCTTCGCATCGGCTTCGGCTTCGGTCACCCCGAGCTCATCGGCAGGCTGCGTACCATGCAGAACCTCTTCAACATGAATGTGATTGGTCATGCGGTCGGCGCGAGCATCATTGCGCATCGAGCCGCCTTCGAGGAGGACCACCAACGTATCATGCTTGCAAGGGAACGAACGACAATTGAGCTGTCCAAACTTGGGTTTGCGGTATTGCCTTCCCACGCAAATTTTTTGCTGGCTCGGGTGCCCGGCGAACACGATGGCGCTTGGTGGCAAGCCGCATTGCAGGGCCGCAACGTGCTTGTTGCATTCTTTCCTGAAAGCGGTCTCGAAACTTTCATACGCATTACAATCGGCACAGACGCGCAAATGGATACGTTTCTTTCAGCGGTCGGTAACATTTCCAGATCTTCGCGCTAAGCCAAGCCGATAACTCTCCTGCTGCAATTCTCGAGGTGATCTAGTGAAAAATCTCCCTTCATCAACACTGACGTTCGGCATCTTCGATCACCTGGACGCGAACGGCCGTGATGTCGCCAAACAATATGACGATCGGCTCCTGCTCGCTGAAGCATGCGATCGTCTGGGGTTCTATGCCTATCATCTAGCAGAGCACCATTGTACTCCACATGGCAGAAGTCCTTCGCCGAATCTGTTCTTGTCCAGCGTCGCTCAACGCACAACCAATCTTCGCATCGGCCCGATGGTTATGCTGCTTAGCCTTCATCATCCGCTGCGGGTCTTTGAAGAGGCCTGTATGTTGGATCACTTGAGCGGCGGTAGGCTTGAACTTGGCATCGGACGCGGCTCCCTCCCCGTTGAGTTGGGATATTTCGGGGTCCGTGCAGACGCTGCACCGGGACGTTATACGGAAGCTAGCGAAATCCTTGTTAAAGCCATGCGCGGCGGCACGCTCTCCTACGAGGGTACCCATTACCAATTGGACGAGGTTCCATTGACGCTGACGCCTCGTCAGTGGCCGCATCCCCCGACATGGATCGCTGTAAATCACCCCGATTCGGCAAGCTGGGCCGCGGAAATCGGTGCAAACATCGCGAGTCTTGGGCCCTCATCGTCCGTCCGAAGGGTCACGGACGCATACCGCTCGCATCGAGAGCAACGCTCAGACGCGAATGGTCAGTCGCCGTTTCTTGGCTTGCTGCGTATGGTCGTGGCTGGAAGTTCTGAAGCAGATGCTTATTCACTCGCTGCACCTGCTTATGGTCGCTGGCTCGACAGCTTCAAGTTCCTTTATGAACGCAACAACATCCCCACTCCACAAAATCTGCCCTTGACGTTCGATGCAGCAATCGAGAGTGAGCTGTGCGTCGCCGGGACGGCCGCTTCAATACGACAAACACTCCTCAATCATCTGGAAGAGGCAGGCGCCAACTATCTTCTTTGTCAGCTCGCATTTGGGGACCTCTCGCTAGAGGCTTCATTGAACACCGCAACCATCATTCGGTCTGAAGTCGCTGCGGGAGTTGGCCGAACATAAGGCTTGCCGTCAGGCGCTGGGTTCGATAGTTGCAGGCGCCGTCTTTTGAGCCTTACAAATGCCGAGCAATGGTGGTGATCTCGTTCATCGCGCAGCTGCGCTTTGGGCCATGCCCTACCCTCCTAACACTCCTGTCACTCGCCTTTTGGCGGGCTCATTTCTTGCGCTGCTGACGCGTCAATTCTACCGCCGCTGCCCACAACACTTGAGGAACAACGACAAAACGCACTCCGATAAAATCGTGTGCTGCGCCTCCTTGAGCTGCACGGTCCCTGGCGGACACCTTCATGGAATGACATATTGGCGTTCTGAACCTTCGTCCGAGGAACTTGAGTCGGCCAATGCACGTGGACCGTCGGAAATGCTAGGTACCGCCTCTCGGGCGGCTTCCATCTAGTACTACTGAGTCAGAAAAAGTGTCTGATTCAAAAGATCGCGGGCGAGATCCTGTGAGAATCAGTTACCTGTTGAGATTCAGGCATCGGCAACGGGGGCTGATATGGATCTCCGGACATCAGGCGGCAGTGAATCGCGATTTTCGGCTTTTGTCGAGAAACTTGTGAGTGTGATCGGACATGCGGACCGGGCCCAGCCGTTGTTTGATTATTGCATCGGCTTAATCATGCCGGGGGAGCGTAAAAGCGTTGAGCCTATGGCAGCGGTAACGGCACCTGATCGGACGGCGGCGCAGCATCAGTCGCTGCTGCACTTCGTCGGCCAATCGCCTTGGTCTGACGAGGGTGTTTTGGCCAAAGTGGGTGAGATGGTACTGCCGGCGATAGAGCGCCATGGACCGATCGAAGCGTGGATCATCGATGACACCGGTTTTCCCAAGAAGGGAGCGCACTCGGTCGGTGTGGCGCGTCAATATTGCGGGCAGCTCGGCAAGCAGGATAACTGCCAAGTCGCGGTATCCCTGTCGCTTGCCAATCACCACGCCAGTCTGCCGGCGATGTATCGTCTCTATCTGCCGCAGGAATGGGCGGCAGATAAGAAACGTCGGCGCAAAGCGGGCGTGCCCAAGGAGATCAGCTTTAAGACCAAGCCAGAGATCGCGCTTGAACAGATCGAAGCAGCCTGCAGAACCGGGCTTCCTCGCGGCGTGGTGCTGATGGATGCCGGATATGGCTGCAACACGGACCTGCGGACCAGCATCAGCGCGTTGGCGTTGACCTATGTGGCTGGTATCTTGCCAAACACCACGGTGTGGACATCCGACACGGCGCCGCTACCGCCGAAAAAATGGTCGGGCAAAGGGCGACCACCAAAGCTGCTGCGCCGCGACCACAAGCATCAACCGATTTCGGTCAAGGAGCTTGCTCTTTGCCTTCCTAAGCGGGTCTGGCGCACGATCAAGTGGCGAGAGGGCGCGGCCGAGCGGCTATCGTCGCGCTTCGCTCGCGCGCGCGTTTGCGTCGCGCATCGAGATTACCAACTCACCGAAAGCCGACCGGAAGAATGGCTTTTGATCGAATGGCCAGAAGGTGAGGACGAGCCGACCAAATACTGGCTTTCAACGTTGCCGGAAACGATCACTTTTGGAAGGCTAGTCGATCTAACCAAGCTGCGCTGGCGCATCGAGCGCGATTATCAGGATCTCAAACAAGAGGTCGGGCTCGGGCATTTCGAAGGGCGAGGTTGGCGTGGCTTCCACCACCACGCTACGCTGTGCATCGCAGCCTACGGATTCCTGGTCTCCGAGAGGGAGACGATTCCCCCCTCGGGATCTCGTTCCACCAGGCCGTTCAAGAGACTTGCGGTTTCCAACGGTTACCGACCCAGAGGCTCCGCTGCTGCGACCCGAACGTCACATCCCGAACTCGATTGCGACGATGCGGCGAAGACTGATCGTTGCCATCGTCCGCACCCTCTCACGCTGTCCCTGTTGCATTCGCCCGATCAAACAGCGCCTTCTTTTGTGACGCAGTAAGACTAGCAGGCTGCTGAAAAAGTCGCTTCGCGCGACGCGCGGATTGTGATTCCCTGCATTTGCTTGATTCCTTGGGGCTGGGGATTGCGATGCGCGGGGCAGATCAGCGGTCGGAAGGCATATTCAGCTACGTGCGATTGGAGCAGCGTGTTCCGGCGGATCATCCGCTGCGTGCGATCCGCGACCTGGTCGACGCTGCGCTGAAAGAGTTGTCGCGCGATTTTAGCAGGCTTTACTCGCGCGAAGGTCGGCCGTCGATCCCGCCGGAGCGGCTTTTGCGAGCGCTGCTGCTGCAAGCCTTCTATACGGTGCGTTCGGAACGGCAGTTGATGGAGCAGCTCGACTATAATCTGCTGTTTCGCTGGTTCGTCGGTCTTTCGATGGATGACGCGGTGTGGAATCCGACCGTGTTCTGCAAGAACAGGGATCGGCTGCTCGACGGCGACATCGCCGCCAAGTTCTTCGTCGCCGTGCTGAACCTGCCGCAGGTGCGAGGACTGCTGTCCAGCGAGCACTTTTCGGTTGACGGTACGCTGATCGAGGCCTGGGCCAGCATGAAGAGCTTCGTGCCGAAGGACGCTGGCGATCCGCCCGCGGGAAAGGATCGCGGCTCCCGCAATGCCGAGCGCGACTTCCATGGCGAGAAGCGCAAGAACGCCACGCATTCCTCGACGACGGACCCCGACGCCCGCCTGTTCCGCAAGGGTGCTGGCAAGGAGGCCAAGCTCTGCCACATGGGGCATCTGATGACGGAGAATCGCAACGGACTCATCGTCGATGCGCGGTTGACCGAGGCCAACGGCACCGCCGAGCGCGCGACTGCGCTCGACATGATCGAGGACAATGCCCGGCCCGGTAGCACGGTCGGCGGCGACAAGAACTACGACACTGCCGACTTCGTCGCCGGCTGCCGCGAGCGCGGCTGCACGCCGCATGTCTCGCAGAACGACACCAACCGCCGCTCGGCGATCGACGCGCGCACCACCCGCCATCCCGGCTATCGGATCAGCACCATCAAACGCAAGCTGATCGAGGAGCCGTTCGGGTGGATCAAGACGGTTGGCGGCCTGCGCAAGACGCGCCATCGCGGCCGCGGCCTGGTCGAGTGGTTCTTCGTGTTCACCGCCGCAGCCTACAACCTCGTTCGCATCCCAAAGCTGCTGGCCGCGACGGGATGAATCCGTCTGGAGCGTCAAAAATGAGCCACCAACCCCACCTATACAGCGCATGCGGAGCTCATCGAGGCCCATCGCTGGCTTCGTTTTCAAGCCGCATATTACGAAAATCATCATCCAAGGCATCTTTTTCAGCAGCCTGCTAGTGAAGCACACCGCGCGATGCGAAGTATGTTTGCCGCGTCGCGGATTGCTCACGCGACTTGACTTCTGCGCGGCTTTCCGAGTCTGCTGCCCCTCTCGTTCCTCGCGGCTCGGCCGATGGGGCTTATCGGATGCGAGATTAGGAACGCTTTGTGGCGTGCGGAAACTCTATTACCTCGCCGCTTTCGACGTCGACTGCTTTCAGCGTCTGCCGTTTCGCCGTCGCAAGGCTATGAACCTCGGCCGCGGGTCGAAAGAAGCCCGGCTCTAAGCCCGCGATCTGCTCGATCTCTTTCTCAGGCAAATTCAACGCAGCTTTGATGGCTACCTTGCTTGTCCCGAGCTCAATGACAACCCGTAATCCACGGCGGATCATTTTCGGCCGTTCGATCGGCATCTCAGACGGGCTGTCGAATGGCACTTGCAATGGGCCGCGCCAGCCTCGCCGCGTCGAATTTCGATAGAGAACGCTCTTTTCCTGCTCGTCGATCATGCCCAGGTCGAACGCTCGATAGATCATAGTGGCGATTGACATCCCCCATCGCTTCTTGAGCGCGCAGAAATAGTCCAGCGTCGGAGGCGTCACCTCAAAACGAAATGCTTCTCGTGGAAGCAGAAAGGGGCCGGCAAAACGATGAGCCTGCTGCTCAATCTGCTTGTTCGCTTGTTCAACAACGGATCCCCTCCCCCGCGGCGCTCGAGGAACGGAACCTTTCGAATTAGTGTGTATTTATGTGTTGACTCCTGTTAGCTTCGGTGTGTATAAATACACAGATGAAATCGGCAAACATTATCAAAGCTCTGAAGGCCGACGGTTGCCCAAAAAGGTAGCCACATTCAATTCAAACACCCGACTAAGAATGGCCGGGTCACAGTCCCTCACCCCAAGCGGGACATCCCGGTTGGAACGCTAAAGAGCATCGAGAAACAAGCCGACCTGAAGTTGAAATGACACCGCATCGAGAGGGCGACCGGCCCACCCAAGGAGGGGAACTCACATGCGACACTATATTGCACTGATCCATAAGGACGCGGACAGCGACTATGGTGTTTCGTTTCCCGATCTTCCCGGCCTGATCACCGCTGGCACGGATCTGGACGATGCACGCGCTATGGCTGCGGAAGCCTTGGCCCTACATCTGGAAGGTATGGCAGCAGACGGCCAAGCCGTACCTGAGCCCTCCTCTCTCGAGGATATCATGGCGAACGCTGAGAACAGAGATGGCGTTGCCGTTCTCATTCCAGCGCCTGCGGAAGAGGTGAAGAGTGTGCGCGTCAACGTCACTCTTCCCGCCGACGTTCTGAGTGAGATCGACAACTATGCCGAACAGCATGGCTTCACTCGATCTGGTTTTCTTGCGCAAGCCGCCAAGAAAGCGATGGCGGCCTAACTAAGGCCTTGATGCTCCATCGACTGAAGCGCCGGAACACGCTATTCCAATCCCCAAACGCCTCCGGAAGATTACGCCAGGGAGAGCCCGTACGAACGATCCAAAGCCCCCCTTCCACGAACATCCGATTGTCGCGTCCGGTCGAACCTTTCTGGTCAGGCCGGCCTATGATGAGCGGCGCCATGCGCTCCCAGGCCGCGTCGCTCAACACCAAACGATCCATCACACCCAAGGCCGCCTCCCAAAAAGAAGCCTCGAATCTGATTTGGCCTCAAAAGGGAATCCTTAGAGTCCACACGACTATCCACTGCTTTGCCACTGTCGTTGCGGAAGCACGCAAAACTTGACTCACTCGCGACCCGTGACACGTCTGAAAATCCAGGCGAGATGAGGGGTATCAAGCCAATGCGTGCGCGGATCGCGTTTGCTTTGGGATCGATCCAGGCGCGTTCGCGGGGACCAGAGATCATCTGGCTGTAAGCCACGTCCCAACCCCGATCGTCCTACGACCAGGTGTTAGGCACCAGATCGATAGGAACCAATGCATTGTCCTGGTCAACGGCCGTGATTCCGACCAACCTCGAGGGGATGCCGAGCGTACCTCGCAGAACGAGTTTGAACCCGCAAAAGTCGAGCGGCCCCATCAGCCGGACGTCACTCTCGGGCGAGTATTCTACGATCATAGCGCGGCTCCATCGCCTTTTTTCCAACCACGAGTCTAGCTGCCAGCGTTGATATGCCGCTTGAGAAAGCTGCATTCAATCGTGCGGTAGTGTTCGAAGTTCGCCGCGACAGTTGATAAGTGGATTGCCCTCGCCTGGGCGCACCCTAACGGTTCGGCCGATAAATATTCCGTGCGTGCCAATGACTTGATAGTGGTGCAAAACGCATTCGAGAGCGCAGATTGCGCCTTGCAATAGAGGCACGTCGAGAATTCCCTGATCCCAAGGAGCGGTATCGAACCGTTGGAGACCCTTGGAGCCATCTCGACCGGCGAACCGCAGAGCGATGTCCCGATGATCAATAGCAAGAAGGCTCACGCCAAAACTGCCGTTCGCAAGTATAGCATCGTGAGTCCCGGAACTGTTATCGATGCCGATCAGCAAACAGGGGGGCTCTATGCAAATCGAAGTGATAGAACTGACCGTTAAACCACGCCGTTGCAGCGCCGTTCCTGTCGCCACGATCGCAACACCGCTGGCCAGATTTCGCATGGCTTGGCGAAACTCGATCGCCTCGATGGATTGAATATCGCTCATCAGGCAAGGCAACCGATGATCAGCGCCCCGCCTGCGGGACCACGTTCAAGTTCGAGCGTTCGCGCTATGCGGACATTGCCGCGCTCTCGGCTCTCGGTTCCCCAGGCCGGCGCTTTATCGCTCGGATAAGCTATCTTGGTCGCAGATCGGTTGGGCGAGACTTGCGGCCTCGACTGACGTCGCCAAGCTATATCGATACCCTGACATGCAATAGCTTCGGAACGTTGGTCGTGGTTGGCATGCGATCGACCATTTCGGTGATTCCCCCGACGCGTATTTTCCTGCACGTCGTTTTCATCTTCAGGTGGTCCGAGCTGGCCCTCCGCTCGATCGATATGCGCCCTCTCAACTCCGTTGAGCACATCGAGCAGGCTTCTGCGTCGGAGAGAAGATCGGTAACAAGCGCCTCGGTCGAGCTTGTGACTAGCCGGTTCATGGTGATGAACACGCCTGGAGGTTCTGTCGGCAAGCCTAATGCGGGCCTGCTCGTGGTTGACACTAGCCCATCCGTCTTCAAGGCTTAGGCGCCGACGCGCCTCTGGAATAGTCGCAAAGCTGCGCAAACGAGACTTTTTGGCGCTCCGCTGCAATTTGCAAATGATCCGTGACATGCGGATGCGCGATCATCACTCGCCGATCCGACCATGGTCCTAAGGCCGATTTCGCAATTGTCGATACACGACCTTTCGCTGTGGCGGGTTGCATACCGACGCGTGTTCCCGATCTACCGATCATGCGAAGGCTGGCGCTGTCAGCGTGGATATGAGTATGGCGCATCAGCTGATTGGAGACTTTGCGTGTCATTGGTTCGCCCGAGTCGCTGCCGCCTGATTTGGTGAAAGCAGAGCGCGAGTTGCTGCTGTCAAGTCAGACTGACGCATGAGATTTTCGCCCACTAGGAAGGTCGAGATGCCGGATCGCGAGAGCCGCGCCAGATCGGTGAACGCGCAGATGCCGCTTTCACTGACGATCAGACGATCCTTCGGGACGAGCGGCGCCAGGATTTCGCTTGTCTTAAGGTTTGTCACGAACGTGCGCAGGTTGCGGTTATTGATGCCGATCATCTGCGAGCGAAGCTTGAGGGCGCGATCGAGCTCTGCGCGGTCGTGGACCTCGATCAAGACGTCCATACCGTACGTTAAGGCCGCAGCCTCGAGGTCGTGGGCAGCCCCGTCGTCCAGCGCGGCCATAATCAGCAGAATGCAGTCGGCGCCATGGGCGCGAGCCTCGATCACCTGATACGTGTCGAAAATAAAGTCCTTGCGCAAGACCGGCAGGTTTGTGGCCGCACGCGCCGTCTCCATATAATCGAGGTCACCCATGAAAGATGCTTTGTCCGTCAAGACCGAGAGGCAGGCGGCGCCTCCTGCTTCATACGATCTGGCAAGAGACGGCGGATAAAAGTCAGAGCGAATGAGCCCCCTCGATGGCGACGCTCTCTTGATCTCGGCGATGAGGGCATAGCTACCTGACGCGCGCTTCCTATTAATTGCGCTGAGAAAGCCGCGCGGAGAAGGCGCACGCCGTGCGCGCGCGTCGAGCTCAGCACGCGGACTCGCGCGTCTGGCAGCTGCGATCTCTTCGCGTTTGTATATCTCGATCTTCGTCAGAATGTCGGAATCGATCATGTCGCTTACTTGGCGTTGGAAATTGCAACCAGATGCTTCAAGCGCGCGGCGGCGGCGCCACTGTCAAGTGATGCCTGCGCGATGGCCACGCCCTCCTTCAACGTTGTGGCCCGACCGGCTACTATGATGGCCGCCGCTGCGTTCAGGAGAGCAACATCCCGATATGGGCCTCGCATGCCCTCCAGCACGCTCTGCAGTGCAATCGCGTTCGCATCGGGATCTCCGCCCTTCAGTTCCTCCTTTCGGCAGAGAGGGAGCCCGGCTTCTTCCGGCGTCATCTCGAAGCTGCGAATCTCGCCCTCCTCCAGCACGGCGACAGAGGTGGGGCCGGTGAGCGTGATCTCGTCAAGTCCATCGCAGCCGTGCACCACCCACACCGATTCCGCGCCGAGGTTCTTAGAGACTTCCGCCAGAGGCTTCACCCATCGGCGCGAAAACACACCAATCATCTGCCGCTTGACGCGCGCAGGATTGCAGAGCGGTCCGAGGAGGTTAAAGATTGTGCGGGTCGCGAGCTCGACCCGGGTCGCGTTCACGTTTTTCATTGCCGGATGATGGGTCGGCGCAAACATGAACCCGATCCCGGCATCCCGGACACAGCGGGCGACATCATCGGGCTCCAAATCGATCTTCACTCCAAGCGATGCCAGTACATCGGCGGAGCCCGAGCGTGATGACAGCGCGCGGTTTCCGTGCTTGGCGACAGGAATGCCGGCGCCCGCGACAATGAAAGAGGCGCATGTCGAGACGTTGACCGAGCCGGAACCATCACCGCCTGTGCCCGCGATGTCGACGGAATCGGGCGGTACATTGACCGGTCGCATTCTGCCGCGCATCGCGGAAACCGCGCCGGCTATTTCTTCCGCTGTCTCGCCGCGCACCCTCAGCGCCAGCAACAACCCACCCATCTGTGCGGGCGTCGCCTTGCCCGACAGCATACTGTCGAACGCCAGGGCCATTTCCTGGTGGCCCAAGGGGGCGCCGCTAGCGACTTTGCCCATGATTGCCTTTAGATCCATCACGTACTCTCGAGCCAGGCCGAATTGTTGGTTGCGCTTTCGGCCCCAGCACGAGCGGCCCTGTCGATCGACGCGGTGATTTCCCAATGCGGCCGGCCGCCCTGTTGAGAGACACCGCCGGCCGTTCTTTGGTCAAGGCGCATTGAATGCCTTCCTTTTCGCCTTTGGTCAGTTCGGGACTTCGGCTGAGGCAGGACGAGTTCAGCGATCGAGACGATCAGAGTTTCGGTGCCGTTACGGCTTTCTGCCTGTCCGATGCCGTTTGTGACTGCCGCCACGCCGCCGCAAATGTCGTTGGTGCCCTCCAATGCAAGGCGCGACGTCTGCAAGATGCTTCAGATCTCTTTTCAACAAAACCCGCCACCTTCACCTTGACATTCGCGCACACTGACAAGCGCAGCCTGCTTCCATTGGAAGACCTCGGTTTTGCTGCGATCTTCTGGAACTCTACAACCTGACGCTGCGACAGCTTCAAGCCAATTCAGCGAACGAGCAGGAGGCGACACGCTTGCAAGCGTAGACTCGCGCCAAGACCGGGAAGGGATCAGCCTCGCTAACATTCGCCACACTGCTCGCTCTCGAGGTCCCTTCTTCAAAACTCGACGCTTCTGATACGATGTGATTCGTTGCGGCGTCGACTGGAATGCCCGGATGTCGCTTGAACTTTCCGCAGTTGTGCCGCCAGTCGGTGTCTGCGCCTGCGACCACGGCGCCCCCGCACACGGCGCCTTACTCAATTAACACTGTCGCGAGAGCGTTGAGCCGCAACACGCGTGACCAAACACGGCGAAGCCGCATGCCCAAACACCGGGGATGGTTCGGCGCAGTTGGCTCAGCAGCGCGCGACGCAACCGCCGAGGGAAGAGGATGCCAATTCTCAAGACGAATTGTGGTTGCGGAACCGCCCTAATCTTAAATCGTTCAGCGCACAATTTCGACGCTCAGGTGAGAAGACGCATGATCGTGAAACGGAAATCAGGTAAAGCGCCCGATTTTTAAATCTGACGACACCTCCGCTCTCACGACGTCCTTGCTCAACAACCGTGACCACTTCGCCGAACTGTCCAGATCTCGTTACGTGCCGGGTTTATCGCCACGGCCTCTAGAAGACGCCCCCGCCGGCGTACTCGGCGGGGGCTCCGCAGGTGGATGACGCGAGGCTCGCGAACGAGGTGTCGCATCAAGGACCCGCACTCATTGAACGCCCTTGCCACCGGCAGCTGGACTTCATTGTCCGCGCCAGCCTTGGCATCCATAATCGCTTATCGCCGGGAGATTTGTGCCGATAACCTGAAACCGCGCCATCTGCGGTATCTGATAAACATCCTAGTCGGCATATCTTCCGGAATCCGCTTCGGTTCCCCTGTCTTTTTGAGTTCCGACTTGATGACGCATCAGAACGCTCTGCGCTTGGACCTTTCTATGGGACTTTCCGTAACGCGGGAGACCGGCCGAAGGTAAGCCGCGTGCAAACGATAGCGCTCACGCCGCTTTTGAGAGCGCCATGCGCGCACGGTGTACCCAACTGCGAAACCAACAAACAAAATCGGAAGCAGCACTAAAAATAGCGTCATCGATAAACCTCAGCTTGCAGAGCGGTTGCGCCTTTTCGGATGAGCGGCGAGCACATCATGACCCGCGCTTTATTCCTCGTTCGTATTGAAACCACTTTGCGATCATACAACTTGACGCACCGTCCGATTCAAGCCCCGTGAGAATCTCGCCCGGAACGATATTTTGCTGCAGAAGCCGTAGCCGACACAGCTTCACTCAAGGTCGGTATTGTCTAGACAAACTTGTGGTTGGTGGAACGGCCCATACGGGAACGCTCATCTCTCGCCAGCTGCGCGATGGGTAACGAGCGCGGATTCACCCGAAAGAACTGACTCGGCCGTCAGATCAATTCGCTATGGATTTGTCACGATAGGCAGCTGAAACGCGGTGGCGTCTTGATAATTCGGCTCGGCAGGCGGAGAAGGTGCGGCTCTTCGACTGAGAAAGGAGAGCCCTGCCTGTTGCGGTCGGTCGCCTGCAGGTGGCGCAGGGTTGACCGATTCCTCAGAGCTCCTAGATGGAGGCTCCTCTCGACTGCAATCCGAAGGCTGCGAAATGAAGGTCAAAGATCTTATCGAGCTACTGTCAGCATGTGAGCAAGATGCTGATGTCATTATTCCGGACTCGTCTTCGCCACGCGAGGCGTTCGCAGTGGTGAAAGCTGTCCAGACTGGATGGATCTATAATCCACGGCTTACGGTCGAGGATATGTCATTTTGGATTGACGGTGCCGACTATGTCGAACCGCCGCGCGGTAGCTATATAGCTCGTGGAGTGAGGTTGCTCGGTCCGCAATGTGGACCTGTCCTGGCAATCCAATAGATTGCCCAGAAAGAAGCAACTAATGTCGTTGCTACTCTAGCCATCGATTGCTTCGTCGTTCTCCGACAACGCTGTAGGGCGGCTCCCAGGTTCTTCTGCGGTCTTAACGAGCTCATCCGTTTCGCTACCCGAAACTCGCGGCTTGTTTACTACTTCGCGCGACTATTTCATGCGATGAAATTTTCGAGCATGGCAGATCGCAATGAAGACGAATGACTTGAAGTCAATGAGCGTCGACGAGTTGTGGAGTCTCCGCGAGAAGGCGTCCGCAGCTCTAGCTCAACGGATTACAGCGGAAACGGTCAGACTAGAGGAGCGGCTGCGAACCATCGGAAGCGTCGATAAGCTTCGCCCGGCTAGGTCGTGAGCGTAGGCCCTCCCCGCCTGTGCGGCCAAAGTTTAGAAATCCGAAGAACACGGAGCACACTTTGGTCGGGCCGTGGGAAACCACCGCGATGGCTCAGCCCGCAACTTCGTGCCGGCCGAAAGTTGGATGATTACCTTATCGACCGATCTGCTCGTAAGCGTCACCACAAGGCTTCACAAGCCCGTTAGCAATGCCAGCCCCGATCTATGCGAGATATGCGCCAGATAACTCTGAACGACTACAGTTTTCTTCCTGCCTATGTCGCAAAAGCTCAATATACCGGCCTTGCCAGGGGGTCCCGGCTCTCAGCTCGCCCACCGGTTATGCGTTGACATCAACCGAGATCTGGTGGCTTGAGTTAATCGTCTTATGCTTGGAAGGCGGGCTTGTCGCCCCGAAACAATTTAACTTCGGCGAAATTAGAACTCGCATCCGATTTGCGGCCAGGAGCCGACTCCGGTGGTTACCACACGAGGAGGTCACCAAGCCCAGCCCGATCATATTAAGGGCCCTCCGAAGCGTCGTCCGGTCTTTGAGGGTCACTTTGATGCACGCGTGCAGCTCGCTATTGCTGAACGGCTCGCGCAGCAAATGCGACGCGCTGGCTTTCGGCGCGCGAGCCCGGTTGTCGTCGCCGAGCTCAGCCAAAAGAAGTATGGTGGGAATTTCGTTTCCGGACGCGACGAGCAGCTCATGCAAGTCTAGCCCATTCGTGCTCGGCAGCGATGCTCGACGCAGACTTGAGAATTCCTCTCGCGGCAAATCATCCTGATAGGCTCTGACGTCTCTCCGGATCGGTCCTTTTTATCCGCCGTTCTCGGCAGTGCACACAATCGATTGTATTCATAGAACATATCCGAATAACGGATGGGCTTTCTCCTATCGGCGGCAACGCGGGCGAATGACCAGGAGGCAAGGACCGCTCCGCACACTGGGTTATGGACCCATGCGCGGAGTTTCTGAGAAACTCAAAATGGATCGATGGCCGGTCAATTGCATTCCGCCGGTGATCGGCGTGCAGCTCCTTCACGAGTGGGATGAGGTACTCCTTGATCGTGCCAGTTCCAGTTGGGGCGGATCCGATCGATCTGCGTCACCTGACCCGTATTTGCGCAGCCAGTGTGGCCGCTTCAGATGGGCCAATTCCGACTATACCAACGAACCACGAGGGCGGCATCGGAATTTCCTGACTAGTCGGCCTCCAGAGATGCAGACAGTAACGGCTGTTGTTCACGTATTCGGACTCGGGCGGATGAAGCTGCATCACGCACTCTTCCTTCTCCCAAAAGAGATCCTTGACGAAGCACATCTCCTGCCAATTCGGACAACGCCGCGGTGTCGAAACGGAGACATGCTCCCAACGTGGACGGAGCAATCCAATGATTTCTAATCTGCAGCCGCAGGGTCCCTGCACAAAGAAGAGACCGCGAGGACCTGACCCTGGTGCGCTGGCGAATTGTCCATGTCGTACGCGACCAGCTTCGAGCTGATCCACAATCTGCGCTCTCATGTCATCTCCTTTGCCACGCAGATACATCGGATCTGATGTAGATCACGTTCTGCTCGGAACCTTCTTCGTTCCAAACTGGCACTGCTGCGCAGTGCCAGTCTGCCCCTTCTACTGCCACGACCTACGGGCGCATGTCGCTAGGAGCGCGGCACCGTACTCCGATTGACGAGGCGACCGCTTCCCGAACGGTTCACTTCCTCATCGATGAGACGCGCCATTGTATCCTCACGGACAGCTCGACGCTGCGCGGGCGGCGTCTCACCCTGGCGCAAGGAACGATCGCACTAAGGATGGAAGCGTCCCAAACCCAGCGACCTTGATCGCTGCAACTCGCGGCAGTCCCCGTGGCTCGATCGCTTGATGCACTTTGCAGAACATGGCCTCGATTCCAGCCTATGAGGCGTGCATGAAGCAAAGCGTTAGTCTGGTCATCACTGACCACGGACCGAGCCCCATTGCTCGTTCGTCACAAGCCACCAGCGCTTCATCATTTGAAACGAGCGGCGGCATTTTACAGCCTTTGGCTTCGACAAGACCACATGTTCACGGTCGCCGTAGCTCGACCACACCAAGTCGTTTCGCCGCAGTTTGGGAAGACCGTGACGGGTTGTGCAGCCGACCGGCGAGAAACAACTCTGTCGTCATTTGGCCCGACGGTGGTATCGATGTTAATCCATGCAGGTCTCATTCTGCCAGTCGCCGACGTGCCAAGCAGGGGAGAGGGACGCACTGGATACGCCGTCCTCCCTCAAGGCTGCCTTCTCCTGCATTGCGGGCCATGAACGAGCGCTTCGAAACGCGCGTTGGGACCAATGGCAATCCTGACATCGCTTGTCCTTCCTTTCGCGCATTCGACTGGAACGTTCCGCACATGCGTTGACCTCGCGCGCAGTAAACTCTCCTCGATAGCCGATTACACCGATTCACGTATCACCGTTAGCTTCTTCACGATTGTCGCTAATCCTACAACCTGACGCCGCGTTAGATTCAAGTTCATTCCAACAAGGCAGCCTTATCTGTCCACCGGCCAGCAACGCACTCTGTTGTCGGCCACATTACCGCTCAACGAGATCATAGCGATTGATGAGACTGGCAGATAGAAGCGCAGCTTCGGTGCGACGTTAAACCGCCAGGCGCTCGGAGAGGGATTCCCAATTCCGGCCACGAACTCTGCTAAGCCGTTGGTGCGAGTTAAAGAAGGGGACTAGTCATGCAAGCACGGCGAGCCTGGACCATCAAATCCCCAACACATCGAGATGCGGACATCGAACGACTTCAGGCTCAGCTGGACGAACTGAACCAACGTCTGAACGAACTTAGATGTCCCATATTAGACCGTCCGAATATATCGGCCATTCGGGCAAGAGCACTTACGCTATCTCAAGAAATTGACGATATTCGTTGCTCGGCGAGCGCGATTGACGCATTAACAGAACTTCTCCGGAGATAGTCCGGGCTCGTTGCGGCGCCGGAGCGAGCCCGGTTCTGCCACGGCGAAGACTCGATGCGGCCACCTCCACACGCCCTTTCGGCCTCTTCGCCAGCTCGCGTCCGATGTTCGTGAGTCCTCAACCAAACTCAGCCCATGGTTTGACCATGAAATCCCCCGGCATCTCGTTACGGCGGAAAACACTTGGACCGGCGGGTCACTCTCCGGTCAAGTCTCCTTCGCCAACAGTTGCCTGATTTTGCAAATCCAGCGCCGGGTCTCGACGTGCTGCTGCTACTCCATGCGCCAGCGGCGCAGAGATCAGCGTCGCTGCCGAGCCGCACGAGCTGGTCACCATCGCACGGCATCAAAGGCGTCAGGCTTGCTTGAGGTCGTTCTCCGATACTCGTCCGATCGATTTTAGCGGCAGACCCGCCCACTGAGCTCCTTGCGATCGAGTTCGCCTTCCCACCAGGCGACGACCACGCAGGCGACGCCGTTGCCGCAGAGATTGGTCAGCGCGCGGCATTCGCTCATGAATTTGTCGATACCGAGCACGATTGCCATGCCCGGCACGAGCCGCGGATCGACGACCGCCAGCGTCGCGGCGAGCGTGATGAAGCCCGCACCGGTGATGCCGGAGGCGCCTTTCGAGGTCAGCATCGCCACCACCAGGATGGTGAGCTGCTGGCCCAAGGTGAGATCGAAGCCGAGCGCCTGCGCGATGAACAGGCTCGCCAGGGTCATATAGATGTTGGTGCCATCGAGGTTGAACGAGTAGCCCGTGGGCACCACAAGGCCAACCACGGACTTCGAGCAGCCGAGCCGCTCGAGCTTCTCCATCAAGGACGGCAGCGCACTTTCCGACGACGAAGTGCCGAGCACGATCAACAGCTCGTCCTTGATGTAAGCAAGGAACTGGAAGATCGAGAAGCCGGCAAGACGCGCGATGGTTCCGAGCACGATGAACACGAACAGCGCAGCGGTGACGTAAAAGGTCGCGATCAGCCCGATCAGGTTGAGGATCGCACTGGTGCCGAACGTGCCAATGGTATAGGCCATCGCACCGAATGCGCCGATCGGCGCTGCGCGCATCACGATCGAGATGACGCCAAACACGGCATGGGCCGCATCGTCGATGAAGTTGCGGATTGCGTGGCCGCGCTCGCCGAGCCCCATGATGGCGAAGCCAAACAGCACAGAGAACAGTAGAACCTGGAGGATCTCACCTTGCGCAAACGCGCCGACCACGGTGTCCGGGATGATATGCAGAATGAAGTCAACTGTCTTTTGTCCCTCGGCTTGCTTGGCGTAGTTGACGACCGCCTTTGCGTTTGCCGCTGCGCCACCGAAGCCCGCACCCGGGCGAACCAGATTGCCGACGACGAGCCCGATGACGAGCGCGAAGGTGGAGACGATCTCGAAATAGACCAGCGCTTTGACGCCGATGCGCCCGACCTTCTTGGCGTCCTGGATGTGGGCGATGCCCGAGACCACGGTACAGAAGATGATCGGGGCGATCACCATCTTGATCAGCTTGACGAAGCCGTCGCCCATCGCCTTGATCCAGTCGTTGGTTGCGAGCGAGGGCCACAGCCATCCGACGACGGTGCCCATGACAATGGCGATCAGCACCTGGGCGTATAGACTCTTGTACCAAGCCTTCATGGGCAGCACCACGGCGCGACAATAGCGGGAGATTTCAACGGCTCATCGCTACGGCTTCAGATCAGAAGCGCGCGCCAGGGCTGCAAGTTCAGCTTCTAACTTTGGCCGGTGCTTAAAGATCGCGTCGATCAACGCCGGTACAGGCTGGTTGGCGTCCTCCACCAGCATTGCTCTCTCGGCGCGCTTGGAGGGGGCGAAGACACGCTTGACGATAGTCGGCGAGCCCTTGAGGCCGCATTTCGATATATCCGCAACGCCCGCGTCCTGCGCGTTCCATTTGACGATGTCGGTACGTGCCGCACGCAACGCATCCATCATGCTCCCTCGCCGGATCTCGTTTGTCGCCTCTAGCATGGTAATGAGACATGGCAACTTTGTGCGCAGCACCTGCACACCGCCTTCCGAGCGTCGCTCAACCTCAAGCGCGCGCGACGCGAGATCCAGGCTCGTGATCCCGGCGACATAGGTGAGCTGCACCACTCCAAGCCGTTTGGCAATACCAGGCCCAACCTGTCCGGTATCACCGTCGATCGTCTGCTTGCCGGCAAAGATGAGGTCGGGTGGCCCATACTCCTCTCCGATTTTGCGGATGGCCGTTGCCAGCGCGTAAGTGGTCGCAAGCGTATCGGCCCCCGCGAAAACACGGTCGGTGAGCAACACTGCACGATCTGCACCGAACGTCAGTGCCTTTCGCAACGAGTCTTCGGCGGCTATTGGCCCCATGGTGAGAAC
Source organism: Bradyrhizobium sp. CCGUVB14 (assembly GCF_024199935.1). Taxonomy (NCBI): domain Bacteria; kingdom Pseudomonadati; phylum Pseudomonadota; class Alphaproteobacteria; order Hyphomicrobiales; family Nitrobacteraceae; genus Bradyrhizobium; species Bradyrhizobium sp. CCGUVB14. The sequence goes on along the minus strand of NZ_JANADS010000001.1, from coordinate 2,101,682 downwards.
AGTGACTTGGCCGCCGATCTTGTCGCGCAGCTCCAGCGCGGCCTCGAGCGCGAACAAGTCGTAAGGATTGACGATCGTCGGCACACCCTGGCGCATGATGGTGTTGGTCACGGGATGCACGCGGATCTGCGCGGAGTCCGGAACCTGCTTTATACAGACGACGTTGTGCATCGACTATCTCTCCAAAGGCTGCAGGGAATTGGATTGAAACGGCGCGTCTCACGCGAGTGAACGGACGTCCAAAATTTGACGTCGATGTAGGGATGTGTCGCAGTCACCGAGGACGACGGTCGGTGTCTTAAGCTCAACAATTCCGACGGCACGTCGCAGATAAGACAACGTCTTTCGCAGATTCTGGTCGCACACGACAATGCGATGCTGCAGATGCGATTCGTGAAGACATTCCATACGCGTATCCTCCGGGCGCCCTTGTGCTTGGGCGTTGTCATTGCGAATTGCCGCCAGGTCGATGAGTGTTCCTGGCTCAGAGAAAGAACGGGGCGGGCCTGACGCACGAGCAGGGGCGCACCTGGCCCACCCCTACATCACCAGACTGCGTGGCGATGCTACGTTGAGCAAAGCAAGCAGCGTGCCGCAATCGAGAACGGTTCTTTCACAAGCAATTCGCACGAGCACCTTCCGAGGAGGCTGCCGAACATCAAACCATTCGAATGGTCAGCAACGCAACAATCGGCGCTTCATGGTCCGCCACGGTGGGCTGTCGCTAGCGCGCAACCTAGTGATCCTCTTCTTGTTGCTTTTCATCAGAGGCGTCTGCGGCGTTTTGGACTTACCTGAACTACCCTCGATCGCCGACGAAAAGTTCGCGCGGGCTCGAGACACGCGTTTTGAACGCTGCTCGTAAGCGGCGGGCCCGGACTGCCTAGCAATCCGAGCCCATAGCCTCAGCAATCCGGCGAATCCGGTTGTTCGGCTACAATTACAACGTTGATGGAGACAATCGCACCGCGCATTGATGTCGCTCAAGAGCTGTGCGCGGGAACATTCGGTTCGCGCAACTCGCATCCGTGAATAGCGACCGACTTGAGATCGTACGACCAGATACGGCCCAAGATTCAAGACTCCTTATACGTCGGGGGTTGAACTTTACGTAGCGTCAGGTTGTAGGGATGATTCAAGGGGGTTGCTTTCTTTCGAAAGAGGTCCTGCGACCTCCGACTTTGTGGCTACGCTAGCGGTGCACTTTCGCAGACGCCGGAAAACCCGTGATGGTGGGCAGAGTTGAACCGATCTTGGCTTGCTCGACGGGCCCCGGTTGCTTGCATCGCTTGACGTTCAATAGTTCTGTCGGATGGACGTTTCGCGTGATCGCCTTTAAACCAACAGGATATAACATGGCACGATTTGCGCGCCCCGCTGAACGGAGCGCCTATGGAAGGCATTGATTTGTTTGTCTTGGTCATGGCAGGGATGACCTTGGGAGGAGTGGCTGCTGCCATCGCGCGCGAAGAGTCTGAGTCCGAGTTTTGCTGGTGGAAGCATCTCGCATTGTGGGCTGCCTCAGTCGCGCTGCTTTGCATTATCGCCCATCAGATGGTTGAGGCCGAGGCTGGCCGCCGCGTCGAATTAGACAGTATAAGTCCAGGCACGACGCTGCCGCTAACCGCAAGCCCTTCTCGATACAGGAGTTATGTGCCTCCATCCACGCAGAGTGCGATAAGCTGGCGAGGAGGGGCACCGCCGCCAGATCTTCACGATGGTCAAATTCCATGCCGCAAGGCTCCGTGCCCTGATGATTGATCTGAAGGATATCTGTGAGCTTAACGCGGCAGCCGTGCAGGACCGGTGCATAGCTCGTCTCCTGTCAGTCGTTCATCCGGAAATCGCGAGCAAAGCGCGCGTGCCCAGAATACAGAAACGAACGCTGAACGTGTACGTCTGCATTTCCGGGTTTGCTATGTCTCATCTTCCAGGGATGATAAACACTTCACCATCGCCTTCACTTGATGCGCTGACTTAACCTGATGCGCCGACTTCTCCGATAGTCGATCGGCGACGACGCGCACCGTCCGCGCCTCTGGAGGATCTTTTACGACCGTCGCTAGATCCGCCTGAAATTCCGATCGCGCCGAGGACCTGGGCGGCGAAACATAGAACTTCAGCGCGGCGCAGCGTGACACCACCGACAGGGATCAATTGATCACTCGTCCGCTTCGCGTTGCTTGGAAGCAGATGTGCTCGTCTTCGACGGCGCCTGCGCGCCGACCCGACGCGCTTCCATCAAATCGAGGAGCGTGCGCCCCTCTTCTGTGATGCGCCAGCCACCATTTACCCGCTCAACGAGTTTCTGCGAAAAAATGTCGAGGTTTGGGACACGGGCGGCCATTCTCTTGGTGCGCTCGGCCCAGTCTCGACCACTCGTCGCTAGAATGGCCATGTCGCGTTTGAGCTCCGCCATCGGCGCGAATCCGCCCGGGTAGCTCACAAGGATCTTAAGAACGGTAACCTGGAAATTCACCTGCGTGGGAGATCATATTGTCCGCGCCTACCGCCACATGGTCGGTGCGTCGCGAAGTGCTTCGAGGCCAATCTGTTTGAGACGGTCGGGTATCGTCTCACCTCTAGTGGCGGCTTCCAGAAGCTTAGCGGCAACATGCGCGCGGACACCAGTCTCGTAGCGCGAAATGCGCGCGCAGACCTCATCGAGGACCGCGTGCAGAAGCTCGGCGGTAGCCGTATCCACCATTTGGAGATCTCCTGCGTGCTCTATATGAGGAAGATAATACGGATCGCGCGTTCCGCAATTCAAGTGGAATGCATGACCTAGCTTCCACCGTGTTTTCTGCCCCCTGTCGCAACGCCACCGGGCGGTTGTCTGGCTCGTTGTTCGATTGTGGCGGCTAGGCTTCGATCGCACTTGTCGCCACATCCACACCCGTTTAATTTTTCGGAGTGCTGCTTCGGCGCGGTGCTGAAGCTCCTCTACTTGGCGGCTATTTCTATCCGGCACTCCGAGCCAGCCTGCGCCCTGTCGAACTCCATCACAGTCCTACGAGCAGGCTGATCTTCGCTAGGAGTCCAAGCACAATTTCTGGCTCTGGCATCCCCGCGATGGCCAGTCATGCTGGCGCCTGCCTTTTTCAAGCGGTTCCCAAACAATCGGCGCGTAAACAAGGTTAGAACTCATACTGCATGGTAGCCAGCTTTCGTGTTGGATGAGTGCAACGAGTTCGTCCTTCGGCGCACAAATTCCGCGTCAGGTTGCATTTTTCGACGGATTTCACCTGTTCCGCTCACGGCGCTCCTCACGATTGCATCTATCTTTGATTGCTCCGAAAATTGCGCCGCCCGAATAACAGGATGACGAGCCTGCGATTGCAGATAAGGGTTGAAGCTGGGTTTAAGGCCCTTAGCCGCCTCGGGACGCCTTTGGCGTAGACGTTCTGAACGTCATCACGGCGTCGGAAAACCGAGAGAAGGGAAAAAACTCCGAAAAATCAATGCAGTAAACGTCTATTGCCCTTTGGCACTCGTTTCTTGATCACCGTGAATGGTTTTGAGGGCTTGAACAGAGCTTCCGTCGGAGTACTACGGGCGGAGGGTGACTGAGGGGCACGGAAACCGATCGGTTCGTTTGCACCAGGGTAGAACTTGACAAGTCGGGACTCTCAACGGCGGGTCGCTTTGATTACCGGCGTGACCGGGCAGTATGGCGCCTATCTCTCCGAATATCTATTATCGCTCGGATATGTCGTGCATGGCATCAAGCGGCGGTCCTCTTCCTTCAATACCGCGCGCGTCGATCATCTCTATCAGGACAGGCAAGTCGCGAATGTGCCGTTTCTGATGCACTATGGCGACGTGACCGATTCGACCAATCTGATCCGCTTGATCCAGCAAATCTGGCCGACCGAGATCTACAACCTTGCCGCCCAGAGCCACGTCGGCATGAGCTCTGAAACCCCGGAATATACTGCAAATGCTGATGCGACCGGCGTGCTGCGCCTGCTCGAGGCGATCCGGATCCTTGGCCTGGAGAGGGAGACACGCTTCTACCAGGCTTCTACATCCGAGCTTTACGGCTCGGTTCAGTAAGTCCCCCAGAAGGAGAGCACGCCGTTCTATCCGCGCTCGCCCTATGGTGTGGCCAAACTGTACGTGTACTGGATCACGGTGAACTATCGCGAAGCTTACGGCATATTCGCAAGTAACGGCATTCTCTTCAATCACGAGAGCCCAGTCCGCGGCGAGACCTTTGTGACCCGTAAGATCACCCGCGCCGTCGCAAGTCGGTCTTGAGAAGACGCTCTAGCTCGGCAACTTGGTGAGCTCTGCCAGTGGTCCCGGTTCTACTCGGATATCACCGGAAAACGGACGCTCTTGCAGGCCAATGAGTCCAAGCGCTATCACAACGGCGATTGAGAACACGGTTAGTGCCGTAATCTGCGCACCGACCCTCTTCAGGTGCACCAATCCGATCGATATTTGTGTGACCACGCCAAGGATGAGGACGAGAATCCATTTGGCATCGATGGTGCGGTCGGAAGCCAAGGCGAGCCGCTCGGAACGCGCCCTGCCCGCTCCGACTGCGGCATTTAACAAGGCCGTCTGCACTGCCCCGCCCGCTGTTTGAGCGATCTGCGGATCGCTCACTTCTCGCAGCAAGGCGTCATAGGCGGGAGCAGGCGAACGGGCCTTCTGGTCCTGCGCCATCGCCGGCCACTCGTCCTTCACGAGGGCGGAGACGTATTTCGCAACCACTGAGCGAAGGCTCGCCATGTCGGAGACGGACGCGTGACTAACAGCATAAATGTTGCGTAGCTCCGCCGCCTCTGACTGCACCGCGCGGGCCGCTTGACGGTTTCGATCGGTTATATCATTGGCCAAAAATCCGGTGAGGAACGCAAACAACACCCCGACCGCGCCAGAAAAAGGAGCGACCACGCCTTCTACGCGGCGCATCCGCACAACCGTTGCAGGACTGAAACTCGCGATCACAATGACAGCGCCGGTCGTTGCGTAAAGAGTGCTGAGGACCGCGAACAATTCTAAAATCGGAAAGTCCAGCCAAGCTCTGATCATTGGTTTAGCCGATCCTCTGATGCAAGGCGCAGGCTCCGATTAGAGCATATAAGCATTCCGCCACCCGATAGTGCATTGCTAGCGAAGGCCCAACTCTGGAGCCGCGATGGAACGGTCCAGAGATTAGGTTCGTTCGCTTAAGGATCATATTTCTTTCAGACTTTCTTCATGGCTTTTGCAAGGACCAACTCTGGGCAAGAAACTGCTTCGCTGCGACATTTGGTCCGTATGGTACCGCCCGCCTACGTGACGCCTTATGTCCAGCCGAGCAGGACGGATGCGGCGAATGCAGAAGCGGTTTGTGAGCTGGCCGCCAGCCGACAATGGCCGAACGACAAGCCGCGGGCATGATTTGTGGACGCGGAAATGCTGATGAGGCAGCGCAGCCTGACTTTCATGCGTGGCGAGGTCGAATTGAACATTGTGGCGGGCACCGCAAAAGTCACTGGCGATTCTTCGGAACGAAAACGACGACAGGATCCGTGGTGTCGCCCGCTGTACCCGCTGAACAGATAGAGCTCCTGATACGATCAGGCGCGAGGACAACCCAGTCAGTGCCCCTTCCTCTTCCTCCTCCTCGACCTCTGACGCGAATGCAGGACGACCATCATCGTCGGCAGCGAAGGGCAACCGAGTCGACTGTGTAGCGGGCACCAATGCCCACCGGATCAACTCAATTCCCTGCGAATGCCCCGGGCAACGTTCGCGAGCCTCGTAGCGCTACGCGCCGAGCCTCGAAATCGCGACGCCAGTGCAACGTGCCTCGAGAAACGGGAGATAAATTCCATTGATAGTCGTTTCGAGCTGTGCGCCGCGGCTTCCGATCGTTCTCGCCGAGGTGGCGCGGTTACGTCCCAGCTGCGCAATGCTTCGAGGCTGGGCCACGGCGAACCCGGCAGCGAACTCCTTTGCAACTCCAACCAGAATGCCCGCGAGAGAGCGCGGGGCCCCGATCTCGGCTGGCTCTCAGGTCCCGCTCGGCGTCCGCTTTCAATTGCCGTGGCCTGCGGCACTCGCCCGCCAATGCTCAAGACGAATACTATTGCGCGTGGCTTTTGCACGTTGCGTTTGTCATTACTTTGGGGCGCACCACCTCCCCGGCTAATCCTAGTGCTCTGGGCTCCGGTGACATGCGCTGTCCGGTCACGCCATAATCTAGATTGGTCCTGAAGCAGGGCGCTGGAGCGCGCGTCTGAGCTCAGCGAACTGGCGGATCATGACAAACAGCGCGATCATTCCGGCGCCCAGCTCGGCGAGCGCTTGACTGGCCAACACTCCATCGAAACCCGATATGACCGGGAAAACCAGTACGGTAGGTATGAAAAGATAGCCTTGCCTCGCGAAGGACACAATTGCGCTGAGGCGCGCTCTCCCGAACGACTGAAGCATCGTCGTCACGAAACTCTCAATACCAAAAAGCCCAAAAAACAGATGGAACACGATGCAGGTCGAGATGCCAATTTCCCTGACCTTATCGCTATCGCTGAACAGGCTGACCAAAGGCCGAGCAAAAGTCACAACGGCCGCAGAATACGCAACGGAAACAGCGACATTTATAGCGAGTATGAGCTTCGCAGCCTTCAGCACCCGACCAAAGTCCCGCGCGCCCCAGCCGAAACCGAGGACGACTTGAGAGCCTATACAGAAGCCAGTGATAGGCAGTGCGCCGATCGTCAAGATCCGCACAGCTATTCCCACGGCCGCAATGGACTCGTCCCCGAACGGTGCGGCAGCTCTGTATAAGAGCATCACGGCAATAGCAGATAAAATGCTGGTCACGGACGCCGGCGCGCCTATCGACGCGAGCTGTCTGATGCGATCGGCTCGCAACGAGACGCGAGATATCCTAACGAGGACTTTCCCGCGGAGCGTCGTAAAGTACGCGACATAGAGGCTGATAGCAGCGATCTGAGACACCAGCGTTGCGAGGGCAGCGCCTCGTACACCGAAGTCCAGTAGGAATATGAAGATGGGATCAAGCACAGCGTTCAGTATGAAGGCGGCAACCATCGTCCACATGCTGAATCGTGTGTTGCCTTCGGCTCTGACAACGAATCCGTTGACAATATTGAGAAGCATCAACGTGTACCCGAACAAGAGCGCCGCTGCATAGTCGAGCGCCATGGGCATGATGGTTGGAGTCGCGCCGAGCGTTAAGAAGATCCCCCGCAGGCTTGGAAGCAGAACGAACGTAACAGCGATGCCGATCGGAGCGGCGATCGCAAGTGCGGTGCTCGCGTCTTTGCTCGCCTCCAGGTACTCACCGGCGCCAAGATGACGAGATATGATCGACGCCGTTCCAACACCGATCCCCTGTCCAGCCGCCGCGAGCAGGACCACGATCGGCAAGGCCATGCTGACAGCGGCAATCGCCTGTGCGCCAAGTGCGCCGACAAAGATCGCGTTGACGACTTGCTGTAGCGCGTTGACCGATAAGCCAACAACAGAGGGAATGGCGAGCCGCAGAACGAGGCTCAAGAGATCTGGGTCCGAAAGGTCAATATGCTGGCTCTTCTTCGTCGTCACATTGCGATCGCTCTCGACGGCGACTCCCACATCTGGCTCATTCATGGGTGACCGTGCCGCGAGCTGTTCCGAATTCGCTAATCGTCTCCAACAGCTCCTGTTGCAACGTTGTGCAAAGATTACGGGTCGACTCATAGCTGACTTGGCTTGAATCGTACCTTGCTTCGATCAGTAGCTGCCCGGCTTGACATCCGACATCGAACCAGAAGAGATGACCCACGGACGCCTCATCCATGTCTTCGCCGATCCAGAGTGGAGAGGGTTCCTGGGCTAGGAGACGGCGTGGAAAATGGCGCTGGACAGCCGCTCGATAATTCAATCCAATTCTGGGTAAGGGCAGGCGATCGACCCGGCTCCGCACGGCTGGGTCTCGGTTTAGGAATTTCACGGCCCGAAACCCTATGCCCCTGCGCGGCAGGGCATTGCGCTGGCAGTATATTGAACGCGCACGATCGGAGCGGCGCTCCGTTCCTGTCAGCCTCAAAGGAAGCGGAACAAGCTCACTGATATTGCCGATGATTTGAGAGGATTCGAGATCGTCAAACACCCGACCTCGGATCGAGGTAAGGTTGTCGATCCAAAGCGAGTAGTTACCGAAAACGCGTCCGAAGGCGCCAGATATGGCGGCAAGAAAGACATCGACGTCCTGACAATGCGCCCACCTGGCTGCAATATTGAAGAGGTCGGCTGTCGCTTCTTTGTCGATCTCAAGATCGTATTTGACCTGATCTTCCCAAAGCGGGTGGCAGTTCGCTTCGTCCATGCGACGTGCAAGTCGCCCATAGTGAAGCTCTCTCGCGGTCACTTTCGAAACGCTCGCGCCGCCTGATGAAGTGTCGCTGACGTGGAAATTAAACTGATGGTAGTCAATTCCTTCCCAGCATGTGAGTTCGGCCGGCGCTTCGCTGTTCGCGTAGTGTTCAAGGCGCTTCCACCATGGAGAGAGCATTTGTATGTTCTCGGCACCGGTCTCGATATGGCCCGAAGCAAGGGCGTTGTACGTCGCGTCCAATGCTTCCAGGAACAGTCGATAGCCTATCCCGTCCGCTACAAAATGATGCATCAGGACCAGCAGATAGTAGTCGCCACTTTCTGCGGTGCGGAAGGCCGTGACGTGCACAAGCGGCCTCTGGCCGTCGAACCGAAACATGCGCTGACGTCTTGCTGACATGCTCTCGATGATCTTGCGCCGCTGAAGCACGTCCATTCCGACGAGATCGATCTCTTCCACGAGGCGTTCGGCCACGGACGGTCCGATTGTCAGATGTAGGCCCTCAACCGTTCGAGCAATATGGAGTCTGAGGCCGTCGTGCCTATCCATGACATGGGCAAGGGCACGCTCCAGCGTTCGCACGTTCAGGATACCGGCGGGCAAGAAGAACAGATCGCCGATGTTGAAGTGCTCATCGAAGCCGGCAACACGGTTCCAAGATGTGATTGCGGGGACCACTGGCAATGAACCGTCTGGCGAACGGAAGGCATCGGGCGTAATCGCCTCGTCTGCCGCCAATTCCCTGATGGTCGGTGTTCGATGGAGCCGCTCGACGGTGAGATTCAGCCCAGCTTTGCGCGCCAACGTGACGCAGCGCACGCTGAGAAGAGAATCTCCGCCGATATCAAAGAAGCTCCGATCTAGTCCGACCGACTTGGCGCCTAATAGTTCCTGCCAGATCGCAGCAAGAATGCGCTCATTTCTCGTGCGGGGTTCAGCACTTGGAACTGCCCCGACCTCGCGGGTTGGAACGGACGACAGGCAAGAACGATCAATCTTCCCACTTGCCGTAAGGGGGATGCTGTCAACCAAACGGAAGGCGGCGGGGATCATGTAGGACGGCAATGTGTGGCGCAGGTGAGTGACGATATCTTCGGAACTCAGACTGTCGCCAGACGCAACCACGTTAGCGATCAAGCGACGATGATTATCCTTGCCTTCTGCAACCACCGCGGCCTTTGCGATTGCAGGATGAGACTCAAGAGCTGTTTCGATCTCCTCGAGTTCGACGCGAAAGCCCCGTACTTTGATCTGATTGTCCGATCGGCCACAAATCTCGAGCAAACCGCCGTTTGAGATGCGCGCGATATCGCCACTTCGATAGAGAACGCCGTATTGGCCGTCATCATAGGGATTGCGGACGAAACAGCGGTTGGTCCGATCCTGATCCCGCCAGTACCCAGCGCTCACGCAGCGTCCGGCGATGCAGAGTTCGCCGGGAGCTCCGACAGGGACTCTCTTTAATTGGGCATCGAGAACGTAGAGTTTGACGTTATCGATTGGGCGCCCAACGGGGACAAGCGACGAGCCGTCGCAGGCACCCGATGTTTCATAGACTGCTGCATTGGACGCACATTCCGTAGCACCATAGAAGTTCCACAATGGCACGTCCGGGAAATATGCACGCCAGCGACGGGGGAGCGAGGAAGGCATCGGTTCGGCGCTGCTTGTGACCAGCCGCAAGGCTGTCGGTCGCGGGTGCCGTTCCTGCGAAGCAATGATGCCGGACAGGAGTGGTGGCGAGGCAAACAAACGTGTCACGCGTCGTTTGGCCAACGTGCCCAACAGCAAATCCGGATCCAGCAACTGCGCCTGGGTCAGGATCAGCGTGGGTACACCCTTCAGAAGCCCCCCAAAGTACTCCCAAGAGGAAGCGACAAGTGATGCGGACTTCTGGACGACCATAACGTCGGTACGCTCGAAGGGAAAGCGTCGCCACATCCAGTTCAGCCGATTGAGAGTTGCCGATTCCGGTATCAGAACCCCCTTCGCCTTCCCGGTTGAGGAGGAGGTGTATATTAGGCTTGCAATTGCGTGTTGTGATTGTTTGTCGCTGCGCCTAAAAGCCGGCACGCTGGGCGCTTCCAGCGTCAAGAGACAGACCGACGGCACGTCAAAACCAGGTTCAGCGATATTTGCGTGAACCAAGAGCTTTGCCTGACTATCTCGCAGGATATGTTCGATCCGATCACGCGGACAATCCGGCGATATTGGGACAACAACAGCCTGCAAGGCTCTTGTCGCAAGAATAACCGCGGCCACGTCAGGCGACCGGTCGACCAGCATGGCGACCATATCGCCAGCCCCCACATCCGAAACTCGCAGTAGCGACCTGATAGCTGTTACGCGCTCGCGCAGTTGGCCGAATGTGATTTCGCCGAAATTGCCAAAATATGCCACCTGGCTCAGATTGGCGATGCTGATTTTCTCGAACGCCTCGACAAGCGAGCATTCAGTCTCATATGGCTGCTCTGAGCCATTGAGCGAGTCCAGCATAGCGACGTCTAACGCGCCGAGGCAGCTCAGATCTCTAATAGGCGCCAGCGGCTTCTCCATGCAAGCTGCAATCAGATAGCGCAGATTGTCGGCCATGCGGACAATCAGATCGCTCGAGAATATCTCTTCCGCATATGCTAGCTGGAGGGCAATTTCATCGCCCTCATCTTGTGCGTACAATGTCAGATCGAATTTTACATAGCCGGTCTCATATTCGCGGAATGTCAGATCCAACTCATGTTGACCGGGCGGTTCGGCGGCCTCGGAGTACATGTTGAACATGACCTGGAAGATCGGCGAACGTCCCGCTTCGCGATGTACATGGGCATCCCTTACCATCCAGCCGAATGGATAGGCCGAATTTGCAATCGCGCTGCTGACGAGCCCCTGGACGTGCAAGACATGAGTAACAAAGGACTGGTCGACATCGATCGCGGTACGGATCGGCAGCATATTCAAGAAAAAGCCGACAATTTCGGCGCTGCCAGGTTGATCCCGTACGACGTGCGGTATGCCAACGATAATATCGTCCTGACCGCTATACATCCGCAGCAGCAGCTTGAAGCATGCGAGAAGTGTTGTCGACGTGGTGCACCGATGTCGGCGGGCAAACTCCCGGACCTGATTGGAGAGCTCGCTGCCAAGGCGCACCGCATATGAGGCGCCGCGGTAGGAATTGATCTGCGGCCGCGCTCGCCCCGTTCCAAACGAAAGCACCGGCGGTTCATCACCAATCTGACGACGCCAATAGCGGCGTTGGCCGGCCAGGGCCTCCGGAGGCCAGTGTTGTGTTTCCCAGAGCGCGTAGGTCGAAAGTGACGCGCGGTTCTCTGGCAGGAACGCCGCGGGATCTATGTACCTTTGTCGAAGGTCCCTCAGCAGAACGGAGATCGACCAGGCATCGATGATGATTTCGTGAGCGGTGATCAGTACGAGATGGTTGTCGGGACCAAAACGGATCATGCGCGCGCGGAACAGGTGACCTTGGCTGAGATCAAAACTACTGTTCAGCTCTGTTCGCCGTAACAGTGCTATCACCTCCTCAGCTTCCTGCGCCGTGAGATGAGATGCATCGGCCAATTCAAGGCGTGCGCATTGCGGAGCATCGAAAAGTTGAACCGGACCGTTTTCGTCTGTGAAACGTGCAGAAAGTGCCTGATGGGAGTGAACGACGTCGGTCCAGGCGCGATCGAACGCGGCCAGATCGATGACGCCTCTTACTCGCAGGCCGCCTTGAATGATGTAGTTCCTGGCAGACGGATCAAGCTGCGACAGAAACCATAGGTGCTCCTGAACTCGCGTCAGGGGCGCTCGGATAAGTTTACCGTGCGTCGGGGCTGTGCACGGTTTGGATTCATCTCGGGTCGAGATCGACGCCGCAAGGGATCGAACCGTTCCATTCAGCACCAACCTGAAATCCGCTCTTACGCCGAGCAGGGTCTGCAATCGGCCCAATATGAGCATGGCCCGAAGCGAGTCTCCGCCGAGGCTAATGAACTCGTCGTTGATGCCAATGTTCTCAATACGCAGAATGTCGGACCAAAGTCGACACAGTTGAGCTTCGAGCTCTGTTTGCGGCGCTTCGAATGGAGTCGGCAAGAGAGGGCGTACAAGGGTAGGGTCAGGCAAGGCTCCAAAATCGACCTTTCCGTTTCTGGTCAGTGGAATAGTGTCGACGTGAATGATCCTTTCTGGGAGCATGTAGGTGGGAAGCGCTTGGGCCAGGAAAGTCTGGAGTTCGCCCTCCCCTACTTCGGGCGGGGCTGACACATACGCCATGAGCCGCCTCGATCCAGTTTCTCCCTCGGTCCTGGTTATGTCTCGCGCCGTAAGCTTTGCACCTGCGCAAACCGAGGCGATCACGGCGGCGCCACGCACCAATTGATGAGCGGAAAGGCGGGCCTCGATTTCTCCCAGCTCAATTCTGTGCCCACGAATTTTGACCTGACGGTCCCGTCGACCGAGACATTCCAAGAGACCATCAGAACGAACTCGCCCGAGATCGCCTGTCCGGTATAGGCGCCCAAACGAAGGATCGTTCGAGAACGGGTTTGCCCCAAAGGCCTCCTTGGTGCGGTCATCGTCATTGACGTAACCAGCAGCGACTCCAATGCCGCTAACACAGATTTCGCCGACCTCTCCCGCGTTGCACAGCCGCGGTCCATCCGCGACATACACCTCAAGGTTAGAAATCGCCTTTCCGATCGGCACATAAGTGTCAGCCAGCGCGGGCGGGACGGAAAGCAGATGATGCGTAACGCCGTCCGCGCACTCGGTCGGTCCGTAATGGTTGAGAATAGGAACCGGGGGATATAGGGCAAGCCATGCGCGTGCCAGTCCGGGTGTTAGAGGTTCTCCGACCGTAGAAATACTCCGCAAGCCATCCAGAGCTCGCTCAGCGGCCGCAAGCGACTGCAGATACTCGACAAATACCGCAAGCATCGACGGCACGAATTGAACAACCGTCGCACGGTATTGTTGAATGGCTTGGAGAAGAGATACTGGCGATTTCAGTGTTGCATCATCGATGATCGCGATGCAGCCTCCGACGCAAAGTCCCGCCAGAAGCTGCCACAGCGAAATGTCAAAGCAGTGCGACGCTGTCTGCGCGACGCAATCGGTCCGAGTGAGAGTGAGCGCCTCGATCTTTGCCGCCAGATGATTATTGAGGGCTGCGCGCTCAATCATTGCGCCCTTCGGCTGGCCCGTCGAACCGGACGTAAACAGAATGTAGGCGAGTCCATCATCGCTCGCTGATGGAACAACTGACGAAGTCTCGCCCTGGCGCAGCGCCGCCTCCATCGTCACGAATTGGGTGGTGGCCTTGCTGGCCTGGAATAGATTGAGCGGCTCCAGCTGATCCGGGCCAATAATCAGAGCGCAGCGGCTCTGCTCGATCATGAAAGACGTACGGGAAACGGGTAACGATGGATCGAGCGGCAGGTAGATCGATCCAGCCTTCAAGATTGCGACGACTGCCGTCGCCCAATCGAGGTCTCGTTCACCCCAGTAACCGACCACCGCGCCGTGAGCCACCTTCTCTCGCAACGTCCTCGCGAGCGCATCAGACCTTGATCGCAGTGCCTTAAAGGTGAGTGCGTCTACGCCGTACCTAAGCGCAACCCTTTCCGGATCCGAGCCTGCAAGCCGATCGATCGCCGTGATCGGGTCGATCGGTTGACCTTCCACAAGCGGATTCTTCCCCGACCGACTTTCCGTCGGCATACGCCTGCCGCCATTCGTCACCTTGTGCGGCCCTTCAGCCGGAACATCGAGGGTCCTGGATGGGTCGTGCGTTGCTTAGCCACCCTGGTTCTGCCAGTCATAATACGCCGTTTTGCCCATTTGCTAGCTTCTTGCGTTCACGATGCCCTCAATATTCGGCAGGGAACACGACCGAACGCTAGGGCCTCAAATTGGCGGTGGCATCTACCTGATCTTGTAGTCGACACGCGCTAATCTGCAGGACACCCGCAATCAGCGCCTCCAGAGACTCGGCTCCAGCATGTGATTTTCCTGCATTTGTAGGCACCTAGTATCCGGAATCAGAGCTGAGTGATACGGCGGCCTTTGAAGGGGCGTTGACGGACCTTTTTCTTGGTCCAGACGAAGGGCTCGGCTTTTCCGTTGTAGGCGTTGACGTAGGCATCGATGTGATCCTGGAGCTGCTTGAGGCTTGTGAAGGAGGTGCCGCTAAGCGACTGCCCCTGCAAGATCGAGAACCATACCTCGACCTGATTGAGCCAGGACGCGCTTGTCGGCGTGAAATGAAATTGCACGTTGGGGTGGGCCTTGAGCCAGGGCTCGTTCTTCTTGTGGGTGTTGAGGTTGTCGAGGACGACGTGAAGCTTTCGGCCCGGAAAGGCCGCGGTGACGCTGTTCATGAAGTCGAGAAACTCGACGCGTCGACGGCGTTTTGAATGTGTCGCGATGATCTTTCCGGTGGCGACCTCGAGCGCCGCAAACAGTGTTGTCGTGCCATGCCGCTTGTAATCGTGGCTCTGGCCGGTCAAGGCTCGGCCGTTGGGCAACTTCAGATAACCCTGCGCTCGCTCCAAGGCCTGGATCGAGGGCTTCTCGTCCACGCAGAGTACAATGGCCTTCGCGGGCGGGGCGACATAGAGGCCAACGACATCGGCGGCTTTGGCCGCAAAGTTCGGGTCGTTGCTCTCGCACCAGGACTTGCGAGCCACGAGGTCAATCTTGTTGCTGCGCAGGAACCGCCAGACATATTGGACGTCAACATCGCCCAGCGCCTCGGCCAGCAGAGGGCCGGTCCAGCGCGCAAAGCCTTGCGGGGCCGGCTTGTCCAGCAGCTTCAGAATCCGCTTGTCGGTGGCTTTCGTATAGATCGGCTGCTTGCCGGGCCGCGGCCTGTCTTGCAGCCCTTCAAGGCCATGATCGGCATAGCGGTGCCGCCAAAGGCTGACAATCCGCGGCTGCACTCCGACTTCTTTGGCGATCGAGCGGGTGCTGCGCCCGTCCGCAGCCAACAGAACTATCCGCGCCCGCTTCAAATCGCGCTGCAACGTCACCGGCGAGCGACAACACGCCTCAAGCACCTCGCGGTCTTTCCGCGAAAGGTGGACTTCTCTTGCTTCGGGTATCATCCCGATCTTGAATCACGAATCACCTTCTAAGAAAAGGGGGTACTAGGCTATGATTTGGCGCCCTCCTCATGAAAAGACTTGGCGCTCCCCGGGATGCAGGTCGGTCTGCGGCGCTCAAGCGATGACGCCGATGGCACAAGAACCAAGGCAGAGGCGTGTTCTCGTTTTCCCCGAGACGGCGTTGTTTGCGTCGTTGCTGAGGAGCAGAAGCGCTCGAACATTTTCTGGTATAGCGAAAATAGCTATGGGCAGCGCAGTGCGACGTGGGCGTGCAGAACCACCTACGGCGAGGTTCTTTAATCCGCTGATGTTCGCAATCGTCCGCCTTGGTGCACACGAAAACCTACTCAGAAGCGACCACTCGGGCAGTCGCCAAGCGTCAGCTTTAAGACAATTGTCGGCAACTTGACACTTGCATCCGGTACGAAGCAACTGGACATCCCTCAATTTCCAAGCGGCACGCTGCTTGCTTCATTCGCGGCGCCATCACCGATGCAGCTCGAACGTGCTTGGTTGTGGAAAGCGATAGCGCCGCGGAGTGTTTGATGCGATCTGGAGTTCGTTGTGGGAGAGCGACAACGATTGCGCTAACCGCAAGCGGCGTGGCCAATTCGGCGGATCTTGAGTCAGAAGTACAACGGCCATCGGCCGCGAGGAGCTGGTCCGGAGGATATATTGGCGGGCACGTGCGCGGCAGTTGCGGCCAGAAATGGTTCAGCAATCCCGAGGTTCCGTCTGTCCATGGCGGCGGCGTCGATACTCCTGTGTTCCTGTCAGGCGACCAAATCGGCTACAACGCGCAAAACAATAGTTGGGGGTTTGGCCTCAAACGCAATGCCCGCGGCGCTGTCTCAAACTGCACAAATACGTGCCTCGCCGCCTCCGGCACAGCACTGAATGCAGACTGCAAGGCTACTCTCAGCCTCTTTATCACCGGCGCCGATCGCCTCGGTTACGCTTTGGACACGCGGGGCCATACCCTGGCCCACCTCAGGGGAGGCATGGCTTGGCTAAGCAATCGAGGCAAGGTCATAAGTAGCGACGAATTTGCCCAATGTCGGCGACGGCGCGCTCGGCCTCTACAAGATGCTCGACGAGATCTTTCCCGGCATAGGGCACCAGCGATGCTGGGTGCACAAGACCGTGAACGCCAAAGTTCTGCTCTCTGTGCAGGTCACCACGAAGCAGGATTTGCGCGAGGTCTATTGGGCGCGGATCGGGCGTCCGCCGAAGCGTTGATCGACGTATTCGCCGACAAGTATTGTGCCAAGCACGCGCGAGCATTCGAATGCCTGGTCAAGGATCGCAACGCCCCGCTGGCCTTCCACCATTTTCTTCGAACAGGGATCTCTTGCGGACCACCAATTCCATCGAGAGCGTGTTTCGCCACCGGGCATTACAGGACCATGCGGACGAAGGGCTCCTTGATGCCGGCCACCGCCAGGCCGATGGTGTCCGAGCTGGTGATCGCAGCGTAAGCGACTTGGCGGCGGCTTAGGGCATAGGCGCCGAAGGTCGCAATTGTCAGATTCAATGACGGCGTTGGAAGAAATCAACTAAGTGCCGAGCGTGCCTGATCACCTCGTGACCTTGCCGCATAGCTCAGCTTCATGGGCCGATAATTCAGTGGAGACTTCTTAATGACTTTTGATGGCGAGAAGAAAACACCGCCGGCTCTGTCCTCCGGTGGGACGCATATCCTCATCGATCTATGGGGAGCGAAGAACCTTGACGATCCGGCCATTGCGGAAGACGCAATCCGAAAAGCCATCCGTGCGGCGAATGCGACATTACTTCACCTTCATGTTCATGAGTTTTGTCCGGGTCAGGGTGTCTCCGCAATAGCGCTGCTGGCTGAATCGCACATCACCCTACATACTTGGCCCGAGAAGTCCTACGCGGCCGCCGATGTTTTCGTCTGTGGCAACAGCGACCCTGCGAGCGCAGTGTCAGTTCTAGTTGAGGCCTTTCAGCCCGAACAGCCTGACGTACGCCGCTTCCGCAGAGGCGATTCAATCAAGCCTAAGCGTTGAAGCATCGATCTCTTTGGAATAGCGGCGGATGCTGCCTCGCACGCGCCACGCCAGCAGTTTTACGACCCGCTTGGGAGCCACCGCTGTTCGCAATCTTGCGGCTGATGGTTCGGATGACAAAATCCGCAGCGTCTTGAGTGCCAGGCTGGCGCGCTTGAGCTGATGGAGTGGACGGCTCCCGCACCCGCCGTCACCGTGCCGTTGTGACGGCTGTCGCCAGTTCGTCTGAGAGCAAAAGCCATGGGCACGCTTATCGCAATCGGATTAGATATCGCCAAGACGCCTCTTAAGTCCATGGTGTCGATGCGATCGGATCTGCAATCGTCCGTCAGACGGTACAACGATCGGCAATTTTCCTTTTTAAGTGAACAGAGCCCTGTGTTGTGGGAGTTGAGGCATGTGCATCGTCCACTACTGGGCCCGCTCGATCTTGGGCCACACAGTCGCACTCATGCGGGAGGGAGCGGCCTGCTCAAACAAAGGAAGGCCGGCATTATCGAGTTCATCTAGGATGTCCAAGCGAGAGAAGCCGATTTTTATCAGGTCGCGGTACCCTACCTATCGCGACCGCGATGATTGAGGGAACTATCGAGTCGCAATCGCTGCCATGTGCTTCTTCTCGAAAAATTGAAGCAAATCTATCGAGAGTTCGTCCTGAACTGTTGCTCGTAGCCAACCCGCGGAGCTTAGGCGCCTTTACACCACTTGCCGAATGGCCCCTTCGACAAAGGTCGGATCGAAACCATAGGGCGCTCGATAGGAGCAACATTATTCTATCGCAAGGCGATTTAGCGGACAAAGTCAGTTGGGTTAACAGGTATCCGGAAGAAACGAGTCGCCGCTTGGATTGCGGGCAGACCAAAAGTGACATCTGCTTGACATCGAATGTCACTGCACGCCCAGATCAATTGCGTATCTCAATTGTTTTTGATGCATTGTGTCGCGTGAGCACTTTTTTCGATCGCACAAGAAGGGTACGAACGCTTCCGCCGAAGTGAACATCCGCTGTGTACGTTTCGCGCGTCTCCTAGAACTGCCGGGAACAACAAACATGCAAGTGAAAGAACAAGTTGATAGAGCCCTTAGCGACTTCATATGGAATATCGTCGAGGTCCATTCCCAACTCGAGGAAATACACAAGAGTTGGGCTGAGCTGTTAGGCATCACTGAGCCGCAGTGGTTGATGTTGATGACCATTGATGAACTAGATGAAGGTCGGGGAGTCTCGGGAACAGCAGTTGCGAACAAGCTGCGAATCCACCCCGCCTTCGTCACCAACCAAACAAAGAAACTCGAACACATGGAGCTTCTTGCTCGCATCACCTCGCCTGATGATGCGAGATACCTGCAGATGTCGCTGACTCAAAAGGCGCAGGCTGAAATCAGGAAGCTATCAACCAAACGGCAAGCTCTCAATGCCACGATACTTGACGGGCTCGATGAGGAGTCTCTTCACTACGTCAACAAACGGCTGATCTTGATTGCTAAAAACAGCCGACTAGCATCTCAAAAGCTGAGTATCGGGATATTGTAGATCTAAGTGACAGTGCTGAGCTAGCGTCAGAGCCTGCTCGCTTGGCACCACTTGGACCGCGAGGTTTCCTTCGGGCTACTACCACGTGCAATCCTATCACGGCACGAACTGTGTTGCGAGCATGGGCTGGCGGCGCCATCGGATTGACCGAAGGCTAGAGCTACCTTAGCTGGCTAATCAGATTGCGCTTTCACCGGACGAGCGATCTGAGCCTGTTTTGGCTTTCCTAGCGGCCATGCCTGTCACGCTCTTTTCGCCATCGGGGGCGGCGCATCTCATGTGGAGGAAATCCCTCACGAGCGACTTTATGGCTTCCGCCCGGATCGGCATAAGATTACACCGAATATCGCCTAAGGCACGATCGGTGCATAGCAGGGTGGGCGACAACGTTCGCTACCGTCCAACTCAACAATGGTTAGAGGGCGAGTTCAGCACAAGCTTGTGCTCCAGCCATCCGAAGATCCGATCGTCGGAGGTCACGAAATTTTCGACCTCCCCTCCGTCAGTCGCGATCATCTGCGGTATAGCCAACTGCAGATCAATGGGTGCGGCCGCGCCATCACGCAGCAGTTTCATCGCTTCCGATGCGCTGACGATGCCGCGCCCTCCTGCTACCACGAGAATTGGGCATCTCAACCGACGGAGCGACCGCAACCGACGGGCTGAGACCACCTCCTCGTCAGGCACATCTGTAGTTCCGGTAATCCAGTCGACAGACGCCAGCATCCGAGCCAAATTCCAAAGGCCGCCGTCGCAGACCGCTGCGGCAATACGGCCGTCAGATGCAGCGAAATCGGTTGCCATGGCAGCGGACGACCCGTCGCCATATATGCCAATACGCGCAGCATCAATATCTGACCGGCTTGCTAAATAGTCCACACAGCAAGATAGGAACATGTCCGATTGGCCGCGTCGGGCATTTGAGACGTCGCTGTTAGCCACCACTAGTACGGACATGCCTCGGTCCATCACGACCGGTAAGAGCCTTCCGATCAGTGTCGTTGCTGGCTCCTCTTCCGTACTGATGCAAATAATTGCTGGGGCGGCTGAACTGTGACCGTTCGCGGGCCAGTAGTGAGCGACGATCTCAACTTGATCGCAGCAATCGATTAGTACTCGCTCGATCTTCTGTTGCCGCGCTCCGACTTTTTGAATGACGGTGTTGATCTTGGCCGGAACGCCTGCGCCTTCTGGATCGTGTTCACAGGCCAGTCGCCTGGCGACTTCAAAGGCGGTCAGCGCGCATAGCCAATCTTCTGCCGCCTCATCAAAGTATCCCTTCTCTATATTCGTATCACCGAGAAGGCGATGGGCATCTCCGATGTTAGTCCATCTAATAGCCCATTCACTTCGACTTATGCTTGTACAGGCGGCTTCGAGATTATTGAGGAACGCCGCAGCGCCCCATCGCGTGGATGAAAGATCGCCCCTCACTTGGGGCCACGCAGCGCCGTCCATCCCATCTGCCCCTTAGTGCGGATCTGAAGAGATAGCCGGTTCTACAGCGCCAGCTTAGCTCCACGTGTCACGGAGATAGTAGCTGACACCGCAGGAGAAACTTCGCGGTATTGAGCCATGGTACGCTGCAATTCTGCCTTTGGTCGCGGGGCCGCGCAGTTTTTCATCTGACTGAGCATCAGGCCTTCCGCTGCACTCAGTAACTACGAGCGAACCGCGCAGCGTTTGGAATAAGCGCCTAAAAACCGTCAGGGGTGCCGAACCCTAGCAATGCCTCTATCCCGTGAACCTGGGCGCCGATTGAGACGGCCGGCGCCACGATGAAAGCGGACCTGGTTCGCGAGCTGGCTGAACGAGCGCCGCGCTTCAAATCCATTCTGGGTAATGTGTTCGGAAGTTCCAAGCGGGGCTGCCCTTCGAAGTCGCCTTGCCCTTGTTCGCGGCGGCGGACATCCAAGTCAAAAGGCAGCGTCCGGAAAGGCTTCAGCATTGGCGCCCGCTGACGCAACTCACACAGCTGATCCCCTGATCAGGGCCGGGAATCACAGCCCTAGATAAGGAAACGGCCTCAGCGGCTCCGGGGGATATGCTGAGGCCGTACCTACGCCTCGCGGACAAGCCGGAGGCGGAGCCAGAACAAGAACGGTTGGCTGATTTTCGCTTGCGCGAGGAAGACTATCCAAGACGGAGATCTTCGGCGGACACCTTGCCAGAACGTCCGGTCGTTATCTCATAGCTAATCTTTGCACCCTCTGCCAGCTCGCTATAGCCGGCCCTTTCAACGGCACGAATGTGTACGAAGACATCAGGGCCGCCGTCATCCGGCTTGATAAAGCCGTAGCCCTTAGTTGCGCTGAACCATTTCACAGTACCGATCGCCACCACATTAACTCCAAGTTGAACGCGCGCGATTTAGCCAGAGTTCCCACTGAGCATCAAGACCATCCGCAGTGTGAGACGTCCGTGTTGCTGACCGCGCGATCGTAACGAAACCGCGACCGCGTACCATAGCCGCGCCTGCGACTCCAAGCGTTTTCATACATGGTGTTCACTCCGGCTCACTGGAGTGAAACAACGCAAAATTATGCTCAAGCGCATCAAAGCTAGCTTGGCCATCTGACTGCCATTGGCTGCTCGAATCTCGACTCAATAGAGAAGGACCATCGAGCGACAGCGCTATCATGTCCGCTGCCAGACGACCTGGTGTCTCAGAAAGCATGTCGCGCACGATCGAGGTCGTCGAGCGGTGGCCTGCCACTGGCACAGGCCTCCACGAGCCTTGAGGTGGACGTGAGGGCGCACGTCGATTTCGTGCTCGGCATGGTCTTGCAAATATTATCGAGGACCCGCGCGCACTCCGCGACCGCATGTGGGGGGCTGATTGCCTGATATTTGAAGGCAATTCCACGGGCGCACAGCGTTGAGAAAGATTCCGTGTCACTTTTGATGACGTCAATTCAGCGGGTCACGGCCTCGGCGCATCGCATCTGTCTCGGACTTGCTGGTCCGCCGCACCGACCTATGCTCCGATTACGTCAATTCATTCCATACGCATCAAACTGGACTGCAGCCAAGCCCTTGCGATAGGTCGCGCTTGCTGCGCCGAAACAATGTCTCGGCATAGGTGCCCATACGGAGGCGGTAGAAATGGCTGGCCATGCTCCGCTGCTATGCCGCGGGCCGACTTGATCTCGATACCTGCGTCGCTGCAATCGGCAACCCGAGATCACCGTACCTCACCTGCAAAGTATTGGTTTATTGATGTTGATTGATGCAATGAATGGCGCATTGGCGCATAAATTCGGCCAGCCAGGCTCTTTTTCGATGGATTCCGCTAATCGATGATCGGCTTCCGCTTGTGGCGAAACCGACCGCCTTGTCATCGCGCACGAAAAATTACCGACGGAGGTGCCGCCGAGCCAAGAAAGCCGAACTATGATTCTCGCACGCTGACTGCTGCACTGTCTTCGCCGCTTCAGAGGCCGGCGCGCTGAGCGTCCAAGCCGCTCGCGAGATTCGAGCGGTTTCTCAGGCCTCGTGATAGGCAGAAGAAGTCTCGTTGTATTTTGCTAGGATGGGAACCTATAAACGCACCGGGCTGACGGCTTGCCGTTGTGCCTCGGATAGCCGACACGTGATGCCGCTTCCCGGAGGTCGGCCTTTCGCATGTTGCTTCACTTCCGTCGATAGAAGAGCACTTTGCCCGCCGGCAACAGTCGCAGCGGGATACCGAAGTCGGCAACGTTGGCGGTCCGCACCGAGAAGCCCAATTTTTGTGCCTGCAAAAGCAGCACGCAGTCCGGCAAAGCGCGGTTCCAATCTTCCGCGGTTGCCCTACGAAGTTCGAATTATTCTCCGCCTTCGTAGAACAGCTCTAGCGGCAGCCCGACCAGCGATTTGCCGATCCAGTCCCGAGCGATGATGTTGGAAGGCCCCATTGCAATGGCAGCACGCGCGTCGCGGAAGGAACGCTCGATCGGCCCGCGGTGATAGCCGTAACCTCCCGCCACCGTTAGTGCAGCGGCAGCGACCTTGTTCGCGACTTCGGCGGCGTGCACCTTGAATTCGGTCAGTGGGATCAGGATTTCACTTTGCGGCTTGCCGGCGCGCCAGAGTTCGTCCAGCCTTGCTGCCAGTTCAAGGCGCCACGGTCGCAACGATTCGACGAGCACCTTGGCCGCGCCGAGCTCCTGTCGGATTGCCTGATAGTCCGCAAGTCTTTTGTTCCGATCCTTGTGTACGAAACTTGCGGTGTGCTTGACGGCTGCATTGAACACGCCCCTCGCCAGGCCTTCCCAGACGGCGCCAAGCCCGATCAGATAGACTGGCGAGACACCGTTGTAGATGATTTCCTTTCCTTGTCCTTCTGCGCCGAGCCGGTCCCGTTGCGGTACCCGCACGCTGGTGTACTGGATTGGCCCTGAGTGATTGGCACGCACGCCGAGTGCGTTCCAAGGTTTCGATTCGATCCCGGGAGACTTGCCGTCCACGATGAGGAAGACAATGTCGGCCTGATCCTTGGCGCCGGGCGTGCGTGTCTGCACGACATAGAAGTCAGCCTGACCGGAGCTCGTTGTGAATGATTTCTTGGCATCGAGCAGATAGTCGTCACCGTCGCGCGATGCCTCGGACAGATTGTACCACCAGTGTCCCCCGGTCGCGCGTTCGCTGGTCGAATATGTACCCAGCAAAGCACCGTCCTTCGCCTTGAGCCAGCGCTCCTTCTGGTCATCGCTGCCATATAGATTGATGGTCTGAGCCGCGCCGACATGCATGACGTAGATGAGGCCGGTCGATGCATCAACCTGACCAATCCGATTGGCAGCTTCGGCAAAATCGATATGGCCTAGGCCAAGGCCGCCAAACCGGGAGTCGTTCAGGACGCCGGACCAGCCCGCTTGCGCCAACGCCTCGAGATTCTCTCTGGGAAAGCGGCCTTCGAGATCGTTGCGATCGGCATTGACCCTTACGGTCGCATCGATGGCAGCATCCAGCCGGGAATAAGGGTGTTGACTGAAATTGTCTGCCAGCTTGGCTGAAGCCATTCTCTGTCTCTCCAATATCTTGCGAACTCAAACAACCGCGTGCGTCAGCACGTTCTTTCTGGATTCAGTTTGCGGTAAACGGCCGAGGTTAAGCGCCTTAATATCGTCGCGGTTGCGCAAGGCGACTGATGCACCGGGCAGGACGCTATGGCCGTACTCGCGGACGACCGCGTGGTCGGAAAAGCGTAGCGCTACCGTCGAATTTTGTTCAGCTACCAGGATCGAGAGGCCCTGCTCTCTGTTGAGCTGCTTAGTGCTCGGAAAATGCCCTCAACGACAAGCCGAGCAAGTCTCATCGACGGTTCATCGAGCACCAACGGCCGAGGGCGCGACATCAGAGCGCAGCCAATCGCAGCCATCTGCTGCTCCCTGCTCGAAATCAGCCCGGACATGGACCTGCGAACATCCTTCACTCGGGAGGCAAAGGTCGCAGATCTCCTTCAGGCCAGCGCGGATCACGCGGGACTGAGCAGCCCCGCCAATGGCACCCTCATGAGACTCTCCTCCACCGTCAGTGAGGGGAAGCAGTGCCGGCCTTCAGGCACGCTAACGATTCCGGATCGGACCAATCTTGCGGGCGACGCAAACAGGATGTCGCGATGGTCAAAAATGATCCACCCGGCGGTCACCTGGCCGCCCCGCGCCGGCAGGAGGCCTGAGATCCACTGAAGCGGCGTGGACTTGCCCGCACCGTGGGCACCGGACACGGCGACAATCTCGTCCCGCCGGACCGCGAATGACACTGCGTCCACGGCCAGGATGGCATGACCAAAGGTCGCGGCCAACTTCTCAACCGACAAGCAAAATGTCACTCATACCTGAATCCGCGCATCCCGGTAGAGACCTGCGATCCATAACGGACTCGATTATTCGGCAGCTTGCGCCCGCACGGGCGCGCTCGCCTCGAACTCCCGAACGAGTGGGATCACATGCTTGCCGAAATATTCGACCTCTTCCTGGAAATGGAGGAAGCCGAGCAGGATCAGATCGGCACCAGCGCGCTTGAGCTCGATAATGCGTTCGGCGACCTGTTGCGGGGTTCCGATCAGGTTCGAACGGAAGCCATCATTGTATTGAACGAGGTCCTGGAAGGTGGACTTGGCCCAGTTGCCCTCGCGCTCGGGGCTGGCATTGCCGGCATTCTGGACCTCGTGGTGGAATCCGCGAACCGCATCGGGGATCGCCTTATCAACGATCTCCTGCAAGACCTCTTTAGCTTCGTCTTCTGTTTGCCGGACGATACCGAAGGCATTGATTCCAATCTTGGTGCGCCAGCCCTTGCCGAAAGCCTGTTCCTTGATCCTAATGTCCTCAACCTGGGCCTTCAGGCCGTCCGGCGTATTGCCGTTGGTGAAATACCAGTCGGACACACGGGCAGCCATGTCGCGGGCTGCCCGCGAGGAGCCGCCCTGAAAGATCTCTGGCAGCGGATCGAGCGGCTTTGGCTTGAGCGAATAATCGTTGAACCGATAGAAGTCGCCCTTCAGGGTGAAGTTCTCCTCGGTCCAGATCCCGCGCAGCGCGTTGATGAATTCCTCCGAACGGCGATAGCGCTCGTCATGGTCCAGCCAGGGCTCGCCGATCGCATGGAATTCGCCCCGGAACCAGCCCGAGACGATGTTGACCGCGACACGCGCATGAGTCAGCTGGCTAATTGTCGCAATCTGCTTTGCGGCCAGCGCCGGGTTCCAAGGCCCGGGAAGGAGAGCGGCGATAACCTTGAGCTTCTCGGTCGCGGCAAGAAGCGCGTGGGAGAAGCTGACGGACTCGTGTTGTTTGTCAGCGCCATAACCTGCAGTGAATCGGATCTGGCTCAAAGCATAGTCGAAGCCAGACTTCTCGGCGATCTGAGCAAGTTTGCGATTGTAATCGATCTCCCAGCTGGTGCGCTGCTCGATCGAAGAAATCACAAGGCCGCCGGATACGTTCGGCACCCAATAAGCGAATTTGATCGGATTGTTGCTCACAGTCATCTTGTTTGTTCCTCAAGAATTAGGCTTGCGTGGAGAAGAGCGACGATCTCAGGCAGGCGAGATCATGCTGTCGCGCCCGTCGAGACGGGCGCGGCTCACGTGCTGTTCGTCGTCGTCGTTTAGGCTATTGATTCGGAAGCGTTACAATCGTCTCGGACACTATCCGAGCGCGCGCATTTCAGCCGCGCCAACACAAGTTCACACAAACGCATCGGCAAGCCGTTGGCTTGGTCAAATCACTCACCCCGTCCACGTTATTGTTGCGCATCATGCGCGTCCCTTGCTGGCATCATCGCGTCATGATTATCGTCTCAGAGAACACTCGACGGCGCGAGTCGAAGACGAACTATTTTTCCTACGCTGGAGATAATCCGATTTTGTAGTTTTTCATCAGACGCGACGTTTATTGCACGATTGAAAACTCTCACCGGCTGAACACCTACGACCTTGTCGTAAAGCTCCCGATCATCAGCCAACGTCTTTCTTGTTAGTCGAAAAGAGCTTCAATCTTCTGACAGTCAGGAGAGGAGCACTCTTGCTTATCGTCCCATAAGCTTTTCTAAAATCCTCGCCGTGCTCTCTCGGGGCACAACGCACGCACTCGCTAGGATCACTTGTCCCCACAATTTCGTCTGCATGCTGGAGCGGCCTTTTGACTGGCTGCCGAATTCCGCACTCTGCTCACAAATCGAGATCAGCTGCCGCAAGCAAGATAGACATCTGGAGCACGCGACGAGGGTTGATATGCTTCGTACCGCCGAGGCTGGACGCTAACGTCGCGCCTTGAGATGTTCATCGCTCACGGAGCGGCTTTTCGTTAGTGACCATCCATAGGAAACAATCATGGAGGATAGCGGACGAACTATGTCCGCCGTCACCGGCGAGCGGATCGTGCTACTTTGAATCGCGGCGGCGTCTGTGCTCGTCTGCGCGCCCGCCGATACCACGCTCTCATCCGCGAGTGAGGCAAGCGCCTCAAGCTTGATCAGTCAACGCTGGCCAGACGCATCAGCGCTGATCCAAGCCGGGCACGGTCACCCGCATGCAGAGCTCCGACCGGATCTCCACGCCTCGACGCCTCGCGAAGGATTGCGGTTGCTGTGAAATGGGACACATTCGCCAAAGGGGAAAGGATCTGAGCTACGCGGACGTTACACCCGCCGTGAGCGATGCCGTCAACGAGGGCCGATTGGACGTCGGGATTCGACCCAACTACCGCAACCTGGAGCGCAAAAGTATTCTGGCCCAAAGGAAGCCAGCCAAGTGGCTTACAATGCTTTTTTGAATGCCACGCTATCTGCGCGTGTTAGTGGAGACCCGTGCGGAGACCACTCCGCGACACGGGGACGCTCTAGGGAATTCAGTCTGCCCGATCGCGGCCGGCCCGCGCATGCTACGCACTTGCGTGGCGCGCTTGACGCGTCACGTGCGCAACGGGGACAGTTCCCCGTTCTAATGGGGAACGAATTTTACGAATCTAACGGGCCACTCCCTTGAAATTTTCATTTCACACGCATTCGTCCTCACGCCAGGTAAGCTTACGGCAAGCTCCGCGTCATGCAACGATACTGATTGCTAAAACAACGAATGTCTTGCTCTCAAAGTGCGATCGGCGGGTGTCCAAAAACCGACATTGGCGATGGAGACCTGACGAAACGGGAGGATCGCTATCCCCTCCCAGATATGAGACTTGAAGCGCGCATTGCGCGCGCGTTGGGAGTTTGGAGGTGCGCTTTTTCGCGCTCGCAACTGCTGTGGTCGTTCATCTACAAGGAACCATTCATAACGCTTCGGCTGTTGCTTTGCTCAGCAACTCCTGCTGCGGGAGTGTGTAATCCTCCAGGACCTGCTCGTCTCCCAGCCGCTCGGGGGAGCAAGCGATCATCCGCCGCGGCCGTGGGACGAGGCTTTCGGATTCGACAGGGCCTTGAGGTCCTAGAACCGTGCCGGCGCCTGCCTGATTAACGCCGCGAGCCGGCGAATACGGAACCGTCAGGCCTTGCCGAAAATTGGTCGTCCTCCCAACTGCCGGTTGGCAACTGGGTCGCTCGTTCCGGCCCCGTCAAATTTTCTGCGGATCGACGGCTTGCACCTGCGATGAGACGGTCGGCTCTGACTCTCGCACCGTAAGCTCTGGCAAATTGGATGGTGAAGGCATCCCTTGCCAAAAATCCGGCGATCCCCAACTGTCGGTTGGCAACTGGATAGCTTGTTCCGGTCCAGGCCAAAGTTCTTCCGGATCGACGGCTTGCACCTGCGATGGGACGGTCGGCTCTGGCTCACGCACGGTGAGCCCAGGTATGTTGGATGGCGAGGGCATGCCTTGCCAAAAATCCATCGGTCCCCAACTGTCGGTTGGCAACTGGATAGCTTGTTCTGGTCCACGCCAGAGTTCGTCCGGATCGTCGGCTTGCACTTGCGATGGGACGGTCGGCTCTGGCTCGCGCACGGTGGGCCCTAGCAAATTGGATGGCGAGGGCATGCCTTGCCAAAAATCCGCCGATCCCCAACTTTCAGTTGGCAATTGGATAGCTTGTTCCGACCCCTGCCAAATCTCCTCCGGATCGTCAGGCTGCGCGAGCGAATGGGGAACCTGTCCACCCGTCGGCCGAGAGTCCCCCGGCCACGAAACGGCTTGCTCGAGGCTGTTTCGGTAATCTCCGGTCATGGTCAACTCGGCGGTGAGTGTCGTCTGCGGGAGCGTCACATCACCGAGAACAGGCCCACCTTTCCGAGAGGCCCGAGGACCTTGGGAACCGGCATCAGCTAAAGGTTCGCAGTTACGATACGCACGAAAGGCTTCCAACGCTGTCTTCATCGTCCAGCTATTCGGGAATGACTTATTAGCGTGAGCGAGTAGGGAATTGTCATCGATCGTAGTAATCGTTTGATGAGGTCCGAGAAGATTCGCGAGCTTGCGCAAAGCCCTAACATACACTACGACCGTGTTCGGTTTCCAGCTCCGCTGCGCAGCAGCTGCCCGCATCGCGCCGTCGATGAGGTCCGCGTCTTCCACCGAGACTTGAATACGCGGACAATTGTCAACTGATGCATTGGCGTCGCGATACCTCCGAAGGGCATTCAACGCAGTCCTCATGTCCGCGTCACGCGGAAAAAACTTCTTGGCGTAGGTGATTAGGAAATTGTCGTCGGCTCCAGCGATCGTTTGGCCTTGCTCCTCGAGACGCTTTCCCAATTTACGAAGAGCCGCAGCGTAACGCTGGTACGTTTCTGCTGTCAGCTTGCCGTGCGCAATCTCAGCCTGGCCCACCTCGTCGATGAGCCTCGTGTCTTCCACGGAAAGTTCGGTACGTCGACGCTTCCCTGATGGAGCACTGGGATCGCGATGCGCCTGGAGGGCGTTTAGGGCACAAACCATTTCCGCGTCGCGTGGAAAAGCCCTTTCGGCGTGAGCGACCAACGAACTGTGATCAATCCCATCAATCGTTTGGCCCTGTCCCCCGAGATGATTGCCCAATCTACGAAGGGCGCGCGCATAATTGGCAGCGGTTCTCGGTCGCAGACCCTGGCGTGCAAAATCTGGTGCCGCGTCCTGGATGAGGCGATGATCTTTGTCCGATAGACAAGGAAAGTATCGATCTTGAGGGGTCACCTCTCTAGAAACAAGAGAGTCGGCTCGGCGCGCCTCGTGCAAGTGCTGCTCAAAGTTCTCTGATCTGGACCGCCCCTCTTCCTGTTGTTGCAACATGGCATCGTCGGCCTGCCAATGACCTGGATCGAATCGATTGGAATCGTTTAGGTCCACACCAACCTTCCGTGTCCGAAGTTAAATCAGATCGGCTTGCCTACCCCGCTTGGCTGTCGAGAAGCTGACGAGCCCCGCTCCTCCAACGCAAAGCTGACGAGCCCCGCTCCTCCAACGCAAAAAGGCACAACTTTAGTGCAGGCTATTCCACCAACGTGTCGCGAAGCCGACATCGAGTAGAAGCGCACTGCATCCATTCACGCGCGAGGCCCGGCTCAATTTCTGCATAATTGGGAGCGATCAAGGAGCAGTAGCCCTTCCGAAGAACTGTTGTTCGGTTGCGGCCCGAAAGAATCGGAAGTGTCACGTGATGCGCAAGATGTCTATTGCTATCGTTCTAGTGCTGGTTTCATCCCATGCTATTGCGAACGACGATTTGATGACGGCGGCCAGACAAGTTTTCAAACCGATCCCCTCTGCTATCCCCGCAGTTAAGGACAATCCTGTCACTGTCGAGAAGGCCGAACTCGGCAAGATGCTATTTTTCGACCCTCGCCTCTCGGCGAGCGGGATCATCAGCTGCAACACGTGCCATAATCTTGGTACTGGCGGGGTCGACGCCGGCCCGACCTCGGTTGGTCACGGCTGGCAAAAGGGAGCCCGTCGGGCGCCAACCGTCTACAATTCGGTATTCAATGCCGCGCAATTCTGGGACGGACGCGCGCCGGATCTCAAGGCACAAGCCAAGGGACCTGTTCAGGCGAGCGCCGAAATGAATGCGACCCCGGATCGCGTGACAAGCACGTTGAACTCGATGGAGGGTTATGTCGGTAAGTTTAAGCAAGCCTTCCCGAATGATACACCGCCGGTCACCTTCGACAATTTCGCGAAAGCGATCGAGGCCTTTGAAGCTACGCTAACGACACCGGCGGCTCCATTCGACCAGTACCTGAATGGAGATGTCAGCGCTCTGGATGATCAGCAAAAGGCGGGATTGAAGCTGTTCATGGACAAAGGATGCGCCTCCTGTCATTACGGACTGAATATCGGCGGCCAGGATTATTTCCCGTTTGGTGTAGTCGAAAAGCCCGATATCAAACTGCTTCCTACCGCCGATAAGGGACGGTTCGCAGTCACCAATTCTTCCAGCGACGAATACGTGTTCCGTGTCGCCCCATTGCGCAACGTCGCCCTGCGAGCTCCCTACTTCCATTCGGGGCAAGTTTGGACTCTCAAGGAAGCCGTAGGAATCATGAGCGAAGTACAGCTCGGCGCCAAACTCAGCGAGAAGGAGAATAACGATATTGTCGCGTTTCTTAATTCACTGAGTGGGCGTCTACCCAAGATCGATTATCCGATATTGCCAACGCGCACAAAGGAGACGCCGCCACCTTCTTTGAGCAAATAGCGTCGTTCTTCTAAGCGCACTATGCGTCAGGTCGACCCTCTCTACGGTTTACTTGCGGCGCTGCTGCTGCCTTTTCGCAACGGCGAGCCCCCGAACGCCGCATGGCCTATCGAGTGGTCTCTAAGCATTGCGACGGGTTCCTACCGCGGCGAGCGGACGCACTGGATCAAAGGTGAAAAAGAGGAAGCATCGCGCGGTGAATCGCGAGCTGTATCGGCGATCCGATGACGACGGTCATTGAAAATCTGCTTGCCCGAAAGCAGAATCTCATTGAGGCACTTGATTCTACCCAAGACGATGAGCAGCGCGAGAAGATCGAGCGTCAGCTTGAGCAGATAAGGACAGCGCTTGATCTTCTCGATCCGCCTCAGCAAGCGAACGAGTGAGTGAGTGAGTGAGTGAGTGAGTGAGTGAGAACGCGAGACGAAAATCCCACCACGATCTTGAATGCGGTACCGCTGGCTTCTTAACAACGTTGGCCGTGGATCGTGTCCGCGTGCCTCAGCGCGTCGTGATCAATTTCTCTGTTGCGCCGCGCCACCTCGGAAATGCTCGTCTCCGGATCGATGCTCAGTTTCGTGCCTACAACTGGAGAGGGTTGATACAGCGACCGAGAAAATTGACATGGAAGCGCGTCTCGCCGCCGCGATCGCCGATCCTGACTTTGAGAGACTCGAACTGGCCATGCGCGAGCCCAGCATCTTCCGGGCGCTGGCAATCGAGCGGCATGAAATCCGGCATTCGAATTTTCGTAAGCGCGCTTTTTGACGCACGGTGCAGCATCATCTCCTCGTCTGCGCAGGGCGGGGATTTTGATTGGTGGAGTGTCCCTGTTGGCTTTAAGGCGATCAGCCAGGGTTGACGGTCTCTGCGTGCTTGGCAAAGTTGAATGGCAACAGGTCTTCGATGTCGGCGTCGGGCGGACGCTGCGGCAGTTCAGCGAGCACGTGACATAGCCAGGCGTAGGGCTCAACGTCACAGGCCCGGCATGTCAGCACCAGGCTGTAGATCACCGCGCTGGCCTTTGCGCCGGCGACGGTGTCGCTGAACAACCAGTTTTTTCTTCCGGTCACAAAGGGTCTGATGTCGCGTTCGAGAACATTGTTGTCGATCGGCGCAAGGCCATCATTGGCGTAGCGGGCCAGATAATCCCATTGGTTGCGGGCATAGGCGATGGCCTTGCCGGTCAGGCTTTCGGGCAGCACGTTCGGCGCCTGATCGTCGAGCCAATTTTTGAACGCAGCCAGGACCGGGACGCTGTGCTGCTGGCGCAGCCGCAAGGCGTATTCGGCGCGCGTTTTGCCGTCGGGCGGCGTCTGGCGCGCCAGCCTCTCGACCTCATACAATGCCTCGAAGAACCTGAGTGCCTGCAACGAGAGGCCGCCGGGCTTCTTCATCGCCTTGAGCGCGTCGGTAAATTTCCTGCGCGCGTGCGCCATGCAGCCAAGATGAGTGACACCGGAGAGCGTGCGCCAGGCGTCATAGCCGTCGCTCATCAACAGGCCGCCCCAACTGGCCAGGAAGGCCTGTGGATGCTCCTGGCCGCGACCGGGCTGGTAATCGAACAACACGACTGGCTGGGCGCTGTCCTGGCCACTGCGGTAGACCCACATGTACGATTTGGTCTGCGCATCCCGCCCGTCCTCCTTGAGGACCTTGACCCACGTCTCGTCGCCATGGATCAGAGGCTGCGACCGGAGCGTTTGCTTCAGCGCATCATACACGCGTTGCAGGTGCAATTCGCTCGACCGGATCACCCAATTGGCCAGGGCGCCGCGGCCGACGCTGACGTTGGCGCGTGCCAGCGCGTCCGCCAGACGATACAGCGGCGTGCCGTCGACGTATTTGTTGGCCAGCACGAGCGCCAGCGTCGAAGCCGTGGCGACGCTGCCCGGCAATGGCTGCGCCGGCATCGGTGCGATCACGATCGGGGTGTTCAGCGCAGTGCGCTCGCAGTGACGGCACGCGTACTTGAACCGCACGTGCTGCAGCACTGTCGCCTTCACCTCGATATGCAGTTGTTCGGTGACGTTCTCGCCCATCCGGTGCATCCGATTCCGGCAGCACGGGCAGGCCTTCCGGTCCTCGGGCAGATCATGTTCGATACGCTGGCGCGGCAGATCCGCCGGCAGAGGCTTGCGGCCGCGCTTCTTCGGCGCGGGCGTCTCACCCTCCGGCCGCCCCGTATCCGGCACGACCGCCGGTTCGAGATCGTCCTGTTCCGCGCCTTCTTCGGCGGAAGCCTGTTCGGCTTCGTTGAAGATGCGATCCTTGAGCTTCTCGCTGCGTGGCGCGTAGCGATGCAGCCGCTCCAGCCGCAACTGCTCCTCAAGGTGCGTCACGCGCTGCGCGAGCTTCTCGTTCTCGGCCTTCAGCGCCGCGATCAAGGCTTCCAGCTCGTGCGTCGTGGGCTTGCGACTCATCGTAGTCTTGAATCGAAGTCATGCCGCCGCGTCAACCGGGCTCCCATGTCTTCGTCATGTCTTCGGCGGCGTCATCTGAGAACGGCCATGCCGAAGCCCGATGACGCCGCCCGCATCGAACACGCTCAGCCCACGCTCTGATATTGCCGCACCGGATGACGACGCATCGCCGCGATGTTGATGCCGTCAAGCAGCCAGTGCAGCTCCTCCATCGTCAGCGTCAGCACCGCCTCCTGACTTCGGGGCCAGTGGAATCTGTCGGCCTCCAGCCGCTTCAGCAGCATCCAAAATCCTGACCGATCATAAATCAGCAGCTTGATCCGGTCGCGGCGACGATTGCAGAACGCGAACACCGCGCGTTGGAACGGATCCAGCCCCATCGACTGCTCCACCACGATCGCCAGGCTGTTGATGCCCGCCCGGAAGTCAATCGGTTCGCGGTGAAGGTAGACCCGAAGATCAGACGCCAGTCGGAACATCGCAACGCCCCAGCGCTTCAATCACCGCCGACAGCAACTGCGCGTCGCCGCCTTCCAGCGAAAGCGTCACGCCGTTGGGCATCGATGCCGTCAGCCGCCCTGCACAGGATCGCTCCGTCGCGCAAACCGGAATAAAAGCTGGCGCAATCGGCGCCCGCGCCTCCGGCTGGTCATCCCCGTTCTGAAGTTGTCGCTTGGCCACCCACTTGCGCAGCAGGTTCGCGTTCACGCCGTGTTGCAACGCCAGCCCCGCCAGCGACACGCCAGGCTGCAGACAGGCCTCGACCAGTCGCTGTTTGCTGGCCGGATCATAGCGACGCCGGCCATTGCACAACACGCCGACCGTCTCAAGTCTCAAAGGTTCTTCTGGAGTGATCATCGATGGTGTCCACCTCGCTCATGGTGGACACCTCATCCCATCCCCGCGCTCAACTGCATAGGTGCGTAGAAAGGAGCGCTTACGAATTTTCTTCGCCTACCTGCTCGATCCAGGCGAAATTTACGGGCTTGGCGACCTTCTGTTGCGAAAATTCCAGCGAGATATTGTCGGCCGACACCCGGGCGCAGGGACCGTCGCTGATTGATGCCGATCTGACGGACTTCAACCAAGTCGATGTGCGGCGCGAGTGGAGGGATATCGACATCCTGATCGACTTCCCGCACGACGGGATCTCCGAGAACTTCGTGCCGCGCCGCACTAGCTCTAGCGGCAGAGGCTGATGTCAACCCCGTAATCTGTTTCGCAATGCCAGCCGATCGGCGACGAGGTTGTCAAGGTGCAGCTCGCCTGCCGGCTGCCATCTTTCCGACAATCGGCTAACCAGTGCCCGCGTGCCGTCCACCACGAAGACGCCGCAATCAAAGTCGTTCCGCTGCTGGGCCATGCGGACTGGCTCCAGACGAGCAGTCAGCCTTTGTGCGAGCATTTCTGCAAGCCCGTCGTTTTGCCCCCCGTGAGAGTCGTAGTGATAGGCGACTGGCCTTTCCCGTTCGCGACGATCAACGAACAGCAACGACCAGTGCGTGCCGCGGCGAGCCGGATCCGAAGCACTGGCGTCGCTCACTGGCATGAACAGGAAGTCGGCTGTATCGTTACCATCCACTTCTACAATGCGCTGGAAGGTGGCGAGCATCACGTCCTCAGGCCCCAGGCGCAGTTGATAGTGGGCGATGAGGGGATCGACGAGCCGCGTCCGGGCGGCAAGGTCCGGATTGCTCCGCTGCAAGTCCTGCATCAGCAGTTCGTAGTCCCGCAGAATATGCCGGTCGCCCAGCCATTCCCGAGTGTCGAGCACCCGCCCGCTGCGGTCGGGGGACGGCGCTTTCAACGCATCGGAGGTTGTGCTCAGAAATGCCGGCAGAAGGTTAGCGTCGATTCCCAACTCCTGTGGGGTGGACGGTGGCCAAGCTAGCCTGCCTTCCGGAAATAGATTCCAATCAAAGTTGGACGGCATCTGTGGCGCCCAAGTTGTGTCGGAACGCACTGACTGATCCGACTGTGACGATAGTCCCGACTGCGGGGCGTCCCATCCTGCAGGCGCCCGCCATCCGGCTTGCTCCGCATCGCGCCAAAGCTCGTCCTGGTCGTAACTCACCGTTTGCGACCCGGCAGACTGATCCGACTGCGACGACGGTCCCGACCAGGGTCCATCCCACCCCGCAGGCGTCTGCCAGACCAGGGGAAGGTACGAATCTAGATTCGGCGCCGTAAGTGGGGCGTGAACCGGGAGGAATACCGGGCCGGAGGTCGCCTCCCCCATGTTCCACAGGGGCGAAGAATTGGGCTGATTAACACTGTCTCCCGGCGAATGGGTAGGTGAAGCCAGCACCCCCAAAAGCTCTACTGTATCTAAACTTTCTGCCGGCAGCCGGCCGGTTCCATCCGCTGCCGGCCCAATCTTATCAGGAGCGACAGCCTGAATTGGGGAGCGGAAGATTGGGCTTGGCTGATCAACACCGTCTCCCAGCGAGGGGGTAGGTGAAGCCAGCATCGCCAAGAGCTCTACTGGGTCTAAACTTTCAGCCGGCAGCTGGCCAGTTCGATCCCCTGCCGGCGCAATCTCATCAGGAGCGACAGCCTGGACTGACGAGCGGAAGGCTGGGCTTGGCTGATCAACACTGTCTCCCGGCGAACGGGTAGGAGAAGCCAGCATCGCCATAAGCTCTGCTGTGTCCAAACTTCCAGCCGGCAGCCGGCCAGTTTGATCCGCGACACCCCGAAGCTCCGCCGAATCGTACATAGACCGCGCGGGAGCGGGTTGATCATCCAGCCGTAGCAAAAGCTCCCGTGAATTAACATTTTGCACCGGCGACTGCACGCTTCCCGCGCCGGCGGGCCCCTGCGCGTTGCGGTAATCACGAATGATGTTCAACCCGGTGATTAAATTCTTGTTGCGTGAGTATAGGCCTTTCGCAAGCCTGATTAGGGACTCGTGATCCAGCTTGGCAATTCCGTGGCCGTCGTTCTTTAGCACTCCCGCAAACCTGTAAAGTTTGCCGGTGTAGTGTTTGACGGTATGCTCGGGGCGTCCACTGGCAAGAACCGCACTATCGATGAGAGCCTTGTCTTCCATAGAGGGAACATACTCATCCCTTTGACGAGGGACGCGAGCAGCCAAAATATCGGGTTCACGGCACTCGCGAAGCACCTCCAGCGCGGAAGCCATATTCCCATTATCCCCGAAGGACTGTTTAACGTGAGCGACCAGGGAATTGTGATCGAGTGCAGCAATTGTTTGCCCCTGAGACTCGAGAGATTTCGCCAATCTGCGAAGAGTACTCTCATAGTTCACCGCGGTAGTAGGCGTCCATCTTCGGCGCGCAGCAGCTGCACCGATGGCTGAGTCGATCAGGCTCGCATCCTCCAAAGAAGGAGCATAACGTCGGGAGCTATCTGAAGCCTTGGGCTCGCGGTACTTGCGAAGCGCGTTCAATGCGCTCAATGCGTTACCCATTGATCCATCAGTGGGAAAGAACGCACTAGCGTGCCAGACCAACGAATCGTGATCAAGCGCATCAATGGTCTGGCCCCGAGAGGCAAGATGATTTCCCAGTGCGCGAAGAGCCCAAGTATAATTGCCGACCGTGTGCGATTGTAAATTTCCCGCAAAATGCTCGGCTACCGCCTCGATTAGGGTCCGGTCTTTTTCAGTTAGATGAGGATAGCGGGAATCTGGAGTCGCGCCCGCGGCTGCAGCAACATCAGTCTGGCGCACCTCCACCAAGCGGCGCTCAAAGTCCTCCTGCCCGGCCTGTCCCGCTTGCGGTTGTTGCAATGTGGCGTGATGCGCCTCCGGCCGGCCCGACACGTCGAATGGATTGAAGTTGTTTGCGTCCACGCCAGCCTCACGTCCACAAGGTCTGAAGATCACAACTACGAGGGCTAGCTTTCGAGAAGCTGACCGAAAACAGACGTGGACGCGGTCCCAGATGGGCTTTGATGCGCCCTCCTGGGTGCGGGTCAGATCGATATCCTCGGAGTACCCAGCGGCTTTGGGAAATGCAACTTGTTGAGCGCCGTACCGCCGCGAAACCGAAGCTCCTTGCTCAGGAATGGATCGCTGAACAGCTCGACGAGCGCCCGCGCGATGATGAGGTCTTGCTCGACTTGCCGCGGCTCGGCCCATGGTGCGATCTTTGACCACGCGACGATATTTGGCGTCGGCATCATTCATCCACCTCCGGGTGGCGTTCCACGGCAACGTGCCATCGCTCATTGCGCTCAATGGGTTTCGGCGGCGAAGCCTTTGCGCCGCGCTTTACTGGTTCGAGCGTCACCCGCGGCAGCGCTTGCGCGGAGGACAGGTGATTGTGCAAAGCCTGCGCGCGCTTGGCCTGTCCGAGCCGCTCAAGCATATCTCCGAGCCTTTGGCTGCAAGCGCGCTCAAAGTGTGCCGCCATCGCTGCCAGTTGCTCGCCATCGAGTTTTCCCCCGAGATCGGCAAGAACGGTCGCAACGGCGTCGATGCCACCGGCCACATGCATGTAGCGAAAGAGATCCAGCGCCGTCAGTTCGGGCGAGGATATTTTAATTTTTCCCGTATCTGCCTTGCGTTCGACGATGCCCCCGCGGACGCTCTCCAGATCCTTGCGGAAATAGAACGTAACCCAAGAGCGCCCCGCGCGGATCTTGCTAAACTGCTTATCCGTCACGACCTGGAATTCCATCACGGCATGATGCGAGGCGCCGTGCAGTTCGGCCGCCTTGAGCAAGCCTGCATAATATGGACGCTTCATGGCGCATCAGCGCGTCGATGTACCAGATGGGCGGCGGCGCCTCCCAGCTCATAAACTGCGGCGGGAAGGCAACGTAAAAGCCGTGTCGGGGATTGAACAGCGTGTGGCGTTTCTGGAGGCGGGCCGCGGCTTTGAGGAAGGCGGCTTCCGTGATGCCCAGAGCGGCGATGGCTTCGGCTCGCGTGAACGAGATCCGCCCCTCCGATTGGAGGGTCGTGATGAAGGTCGAGAGACTGGAGCGAGGCTGTAGCATCATATGCAAAAACAGCCCATAAATGTCCATTTTTCAATATGATGCGATGGGACCGGAACATCCCATGACCACCGAAATTTTCACCCGCAACCTCATCCAGACCGTATCGGATTGGCGGCGCGGCGGGAGCCACGACCAGAAGGTTAAGCGCGGTGACCACCTGAAGACCGCCGTGGCCTTGCTGCCTGAGCACTCCCGGACTAGCGCATTTCGACAGGAGGCCCGCGAAAAGGATCGGGTCTGGCAATTGCTCGCGACAATCATCTGCCGGAAACCATCGCCTCCTGGACGACCGACATCGCCATCGCAAGAGCATTCAAGGGCAGCGTGCCCCCGGCGGGTCTGCAAGGCGTCATATTCAAGATCACGCTTCCGAAGGACGGCGTGGTTCTCAATCTGGTCGGCGATCCTGCCGCTGTGGACGCGGCGCAAGAGCCTGGATGCCCTGCTGCCAGTGCTCTAGAGCATCCGGCAACTGAGGTGAATCAAACGTGATCGAGGGACGGCTTCCAGCGAGGCATTTGGCGTGAGTCCATGTGGTCTCTGATTCGGAGGCTGGACATGGGAACGGCGGCGCATTCGGACGATCTTCGGTCTCGGGTTGTCGAAGAGATTTTGGCGGGAGCCTCGCGGCGACAGGCCGCGGAGCGATTCAAGGTGAGCGCGGCCTCGGCCGTTCGCTGGGCTCAACTCCACAGCCAAACCGGCGGCGTTCACCCCCGGCCGCGGGGCGGCAAAAGCCGCTCCCCGCTGGAGCTGCATGCGGCTTGGCTGCTGGACCTGACCTGCGCGGAACCGGACCTGACGCTGGAAGCGATCGTGGAGCGCCTCTTGGCAGGCCTTGGATTAAAGACTTCGGAGGCTGCGGTTCGCCGCTTCTTCAAGCGACACGCGATCACCTTCAAAAAAACGCTGCACGCCGCCGAACAGGATCGGGCCGACGTATCCGAGGCGCGTGAACGCTGGAAGGCAAGCCAGGCGAGCCTCGATCCCACCAAGCTGGTGTTCGTCGATGAGACGGGCGCCAATACCAAGATGGTCCGTGTCTACGGACGGTGTCGAAGGGGCCAGCGTCTGGTCTGCAAGACTCCGTGGGGACATTGGAAGACCACAACCTTCACCTGCGGCTTGCGCTGTGACGGTCTGGTCGCGCCCTGGGTGCTGGAAGGCCCCATGACCGGTGACGCATTCCGCGTCTATATCGAGAAGGTGCTCGCCCCGACCCTGTCGCAAGGCGACACCGTCATCATCGACAACCTTGCCAGCCACAAAGTCGTCGGTGTGCGCGAAGCGATCGAGGCGGTGGGCGCGAAACTCCTATACCTGCCGCCCTACTCCCCTGATCTAAATCCCATCGAGCTGGCATTCGCCAAGTTCAAGACCGGATTACGAAAGGCCGCAGAGCGAACCGTCGATGACCTCTGGCGCAGAATCGGCATTCTCATCGACGACTTTTCCCCGCTGGAATGCCAAAACTACCTCCGCCACGATGGATACGCGTCAGCTTAAGTGACGGATGCATAGCTGCGCGGCATCTCGACGGGCGACTTCCAGGACGCGCTGTCGGCGCTACTCGGCAAGGATGCACCGAACCTGTCGCCGTCGGTGATTGCACACACCTGACGGCCGACTGGCAGGCCGAGTACGAGCGTTGGCAGCGTCGTGATCTGTCGGCGCGGCGCTACGTCTATCTCTGGGCCGATGGCGTTTATTTGCAGGTCCGGATGGCGGATCACAGCGAATGTATCCTGGTGCTGGTCGGCGCGACGCCGGAGGGCCGCAAGGAGTTGGTCAGCTTCCAGGTGGGCACTCGCGAGAGCGCCCAGGGTTGGCGTGAGCTCTTGGCCGATGTGAAGCAGCGCGGCCAGCGGATCGCTCTTGCAGTGGCGGTCGGTGACGTCGCGCTGGGGCTCTGGAAGGCCCTTGATGAAGTCTTCCCCGGCACGCGACACCAGCGGTGCTGGTGCCACAAAGTCAGCAACATGCTCGACAAGGTCGCCAAATCCGTGCGGGGCGCGATGAAGAACGATCCGCGGAACGTCTATCTAGCACCGAGCCGGGCGAAAGCCGAAACCGCGATCGACACCTTCGTCGAGAAATACCGCGCCCAATACGCCTCTGCGGTCGAGTGCTTGATCAAGGATCGTGAGGCCTTGCTCGCTTTCGCTGCCGAGCATTGGGTTCATCTGCGCACCTCGAATCGGATCGAGAGTGTGTTCGCCACGGTGCGGCATCGAAAAGCTCACCGGCGTGGAGGCTAGCCGCAATCCACCTCAACAAGGGGTGCCGCGGCCACAACCACCCGCATCGGTTCTGGGGCTGGATCTCGGGTCAGGTCCGCCGCGTCACAGCTTCCATCCGGCGCGAGATAAAGCGTCGCGCACCTGCCGAGCCCGTCATCGGCGACCTCAAGGCCGAGCACTGCATGGACCGGCACCCATCTCATAGGCCGCGCTGGCGACCGCATCAACGGTGTTCTGGCCGCAGTCGGATACAACTTCGGACTGCTGCTGCGATGGCTCGCAGGGCTCTTGCGCGCCATCATCCTGGTGCTCGCCCCGGCTCAAAGATCGCTTGAATCACCATTCGCCCGCGTTCTTCACGGGGGACTGCCGAGAATCTCCGCTCGGGGTCGCGCGCCAACCGACGCGATCAATTGGCTCGCAGGCGACCCCGCTGCGGTGCAAAGTTACCGACACTCGTCGTGATCCGCCTGGCTCGTGCCTCTGGATCACCTTGCTCGCCCTAATCGTCGTCGGCTGAGCCGGTATGGGCATGGAGGCCGTGGAGCGATGTAGCCCACCAAGTTTCACGCCCCACTGAGCGGTCGCCTGCGCGTCACTCTGGCGCGATCGTCGCAAGTCCAGCTTCGATGACTGCGATTTCTTGGCTTACTTGCGCGACGGCTCGACTTGGATCGATGCCGGTGACGCTTCTTAGTTGCCTCAGCAGCTCTCGCCGATGCGCAAGAACACCCTCCAGCGCGCCACGATCCTTTAGTCTGACGTAGCCGTTGACGATCAACTCAACCGAATGCGACATCTATCCCTCAAATAAACGAATGTCCTGAGTTTACTAATATATCGGATCACGCGGCACCGCGCAGCATCGCATAGCGGAAAATCTTTGATTAGTAAGATCAACGAGCAAAGCTCTTTGTCGCCGTGCATTAACCGCGCCCATTTTGGTGGCGGTCGCGGAGGTGGTGATGTGTCGCGTAACCGGCGCCTTCGCGGCAAGGGGCCGCCGCCTCCAGAAGCGGCGACCCCGCCCAACGCGAGCGACCAATGCCAGAGCGGCTGCCGAACAACAGGAAGCGCACCACTTTTTCATTCGCGACATATCTCCCGAAGGCGCTTGCGTGCATCTCAATGGAAAGAAGCACAATGCGTCTTGGCATTCTTCGTTCTCACGC
Organism: Bradyrhizobium sp. CCGUVB14; assembly: GCF_024199935.1. Classification (NCBI taxonomy): domain Bacteria; kingdom Pseudomonadati; phylum Pseudomonadota; class Alphaproteobacteria; order Hyphomicrobiales; family Nitrobacteraceae; genus Bradyrhizobium; species Bradyrhizobium sp. CCGUVB14. Next base: position 2,059,772 of record NZ_JANADS010000001.1, on the reverse strand, counting down.
GAAGTGATACGGCAAGCAGCCGTGCGTACGAATAAAGTTTAGCCGCGATGCTCGCCTATCGAACGTTACTGCTGGGACGCTTGGCCATTGTGCGCAACAACTTATCACGAGCCCCTACACAGACGCTCATTTAAATGCATCGTTAAGGATCGCCGCAATCCTGGCGCCGGCGAGTGCAATCCTCTGGTTGGCGATCCTGTGGGCCCTTGACTGATAAGGCTGCGTGAGTTTGTACGGACCGTCGCCGCCGCGAATCGGCGGCGCGTACACTGAACTCTTGGCGATCTCGAAGCTCTCCTGGATCCAATCGTTCTCATCCGTCGAACCGCTATCCACCGTCCGAAGATCCGCAGCGGCGTCGATCGCATCCTGCGGTCGCGCGCTGGTCGGTCCCAACAACCCATCCCAGAACGCATGGAGTTCCCTCGCGCTTCCGCATTTTCTGCAACTGATCTTGACGTCGTTTCCTCCGGCGTCGCCATCCTGCTCGGCGTGCGTAAAGCGAGAGGTCGCGTGCAACGGCTGGTGCAGGTCACCGATGAGATGAAGCAGCCAGGAAAGATCGTATGAGCGCACGTCGTCCGATGCCGTCTTATCCGCAAGCGTTTTCTTGAAGACCGCGACCTGAGTCTGCGCGTTAGGCGATTGCGGCTGCTGCAATGGGGTGCCATCCGTCGAGAACGGTTCATCAATGAAGTGCCAATACTTGTGGCGAAAGTGATCGGCAAATCCGATATTCTGCGACGCTTCGGGGGTATGCGGCGCAACATCGCCGTTTCTGTCGCCATCGTTGTGGTAGTCGCCGAGCGATTTGATCTGGTCCGGCCACGTCGCCGCCTTGACGAACGCGACCTGGTCGCGCTGGCTCGCCGGCACACCCTGGATCCAGCCATCGTATTGAGGATTGAGTTTGAGAAGGCGCGTGGCCTCCTGCTTGGCGGCAGGCGTCAGCTGGCTCCAGGCCAGCGCAGCTGCCTCCATATGTCCGAAATTATTCCAAGCGTTGGCGGACGATCCAACGAGTACTGCACAGCCCAGCGCGATCAAGAAACGTATCTTCATCGAAAATCCTCACTGATGGAAAATTGAAAAGCTCTCTTAAGTTGTGAATACTTAATTACACACATCTTGTGTCATCAAAAAGAATGAAAGATAGTGCTTGCTACGCAGACGTCGCTTGGGCCGAGCTCAAAACAAGCTCGGACGAATAACCGTCGAGGCTTGCCTCCCGCGCGCTCACTCAATGTCCAACCAGTTCAACGCTGCACTCACCATCTGCCAGGCGCGGTCTCCACGGCTCCTCCGAGCTTAAGCCGAGGGAGGTCTTTTGGACCAAGAGGGCTCGCCAGGACATGCCACCATATTGATCCATGACATTGTCGCGACCCCGACCTCAAGCCAACATGAAGCTGCAGTCAGCAAGGCCTCGAGCCCAACGGGAACGAGATCTTGCCTATCGCGCCTAAAGAAGGCTCGCGGTACAAGGTAAGGGAAGGCAATGTCTGTAAGGTGACGGCGTCGATAGCAATCGTAGTCGCAATATCCTCCCCCTGTTCGCACATCTCGCACGTAACCTGGACCTAAGGACCAAAACATCCGCTGCAGGTCCTATCGCCGTGCGGGGTCCTGTGATTTACGAGGATGAATTTCATAGTCTGCGCCGTTAGGCATCTCCATCCGGCCTGAGATCTTGTAGCGATCCGAGCGTTAGAGATCGCGCCGATCTTAGTTCCGAGCCGGTCTGGATCGACCTTCAAGGTCGTTTGCAGCAACGAATGCCTATGATCCGGCATCACGACTGGGGTATCCGAGAAAGAAGAACGTGGTCTTCCTCAACGTCCGCGTGGCACACGCTGCCAACTGCTAGGCCGCTTGCAGCCAGGAAAGCCATTTATGATCGGCTTCGCGGCGAAGCCTGAAGCGGTCGACGCATTTCTTGGAACAAAGAGCCGTTCGCCAACAGTAGTAGCGGATCAGACCGAACCGTCCACCGCAGATCGCACAGCACCTTGCTGAACCACGCTCCGAATCATGCGAGCTGTTTCGCATTGTCGCCTCCTGTCGGCGTTAACTAGATCGTCATCGCTTTGCGCGCAGCACGAGGTGCGCACGCCGCGCGCGACTTGGGCCGGTCGCCAGGCCTTCCGGCTTTTACGGATACCGTGCGCAATCGCTTGATGTGCACCGATTTTGACGAAGCAGCCACTCCACTGGGAGGGCTTCGCCGATCGCTGACTATAAGCGTCATTCAATCTCGATTGGTGCAATCAACAACGAAGTTGAGCCTAAATCCTGCGCCGAATAGCCAATACACGACGAATTCTAACGAGACTGACCAAGAACATGCATCTCACGGCAGTGGCTTGGAGCTAGCGCTGCCTTCGCCTGTCAAAGGGTGGCAATCATCCGTCTCGAACTGTTCGATCAGCATGGTCACTGCGGGCCAGCCGAGATATTACCTTTGTGGTTGGCTTGGCGAAGGCGAGGCCGTTCACGTTGCTCAGCGATGTGGATGATACAGCGGACCAAATTTAGTCCGCGCGGTGCCTGAGCTGCATTTCCGCAAAACTGGTGCAGAAAGGGCGAGGTAGAGGGCGGCAGAGAAATCACCGTCATGCACACAAGCGACAAGACCGGCCGAATTGGGGCTTGCGAGGCGGAGGACATTCAGCCGTTCATAGCCTGCTTACAACAGTGGCCCGCGCCATTGGGCGAGCAGAAAACAGTATGGCCGCCCCTCAATCGGTCGCCTGCTTCACACTATGCTTGATGTTGCGACGCTCGCACTTAAGCTTGCCAATGGGCATCGCGCACCTTGGTTGCCTCTCTCTTGTTCCCAGAGCTGTCGGGCTCCGATGTCGTCAGTCGATCCCGTTCGCTCGGACTACGGACTCACTTCCGCCTTAAGGATGACGTTATCGATCAGTCGCGTCGAGCCGACATAGGCCGCCGCGCACAGAGCAGCAGGATTGCTCAAAGGATTCGAGGCCGGCTGAAGCGTGTCGGCATCGACGAGCTCGAGATATTGCAGCCGGTCGACTTCATCCAAATGCCGCCTGGCGATTGCAATAAGCCTCTCGCATTCGCGCTCGCCTGCACGAAATTCGGCCTCGGCTGCGAACAGACCGCCACTAATCGCAAGAGCCCGCCGGCGCTCTTCTTTATTGAGATAGCGATTGCGGCTGCTCATGGCCAGCCTGTCCGGCTCCCGAATGGTTGGCACGGTGACGATCTCGATGGGAAGATTGAGATCAATTGCCATGCGACGCACGACGGCGCATTGCTGGAAATCCTTCTGTCCGAAAAACGCGACATTCGGCTGCACCATGCTGAACAGCTTGCAGACGACGGTTGCGACACCGCGAAAGTGCCCAGGCCTGAAAGCCCCGCACAAGGGTTTTGAGAGTTCGCCGGGTTCGATGAAGGTCTCGAACTGAGCCGGATAGACCTCCTGTGCATCCGGAGCAAAGACAATGGTCACGCCGGCATCACGGCACAGCCCCTCATCCCGGGGAAAGGCACGCGGATAGGTACCAAGATCTTCGTTCGGCCCGAACTGAGTGGGATTGACGAAGATACTTACAACCGTGACGTCGCATTGCGCACGACTCGCCTCGACCAATGCCAAGTGACCGTCGTGCAGGTAACCCATTGTCGGTACGAAGCCGACGCGCTTGTGCGAATTGCGAGCTTTTGCAAGAGCGGCCCGCAGCTCAGCGACCATCGTAACTGTTTGCATGTTGGAGCTTTATCTCAGGTTGGATTGGAAGGCGCCCAGCTTGCGATAGCATCAGTCAAGCCTTCGGGAAGCCGATAGCACTCTTGTGGCGTCGGGAATGCACCATTGCGGACATCTGCGGCCCAGCGTGACAGCGCCTCCTGCAATAGCGGAAAACCCTCGACATAGGTGCGAACGAATTTCGGCCGATGGCTTTTAGTCAGGCCAAGCACGTCATGGAACACAAGTACCTGGCCCGAACAACGAGGGCCAGCGCCAATTCCAATTGTCGGTATTGTCAGGGTCTCGGTCGCGCGGGCGGCGAGTTCTGCCGGGATACCTTCCAGAACGAGAGCGAAACATCCGGCTTCCTGTAGACGGTGGGCGTCGTCGAGCAGACGCAAGGCATCATCGGGGTTCCGACCTTGCACCTTGAAACCGCCCATAACATTGACGCTCTGCGGCGTCAGGCCGAGATGGCCCATCACCGGAATCTCGCAATCGACCAAGGCGCGTACGATTTCGGCGCGCTTGGCTCCGCCCTCAAGCTTCACGGCGTCGGCCCCACGCTGCAGGAAACCTCCGGCGTTGCGGATCGTCTCCTCGGGACGCAGGTGAAAGCTGAGAAAGGGCATGTCGGCCACAAGCAAGGCGCGAGGTCGTGTCCGCGCCACGGCTTCGAGATGATGGTTCATCATCGCCAAGCTAACCGGCAACGTGTTGTCGAATCCGAGACAGACATTGCCAACACTATCCCCGACAAGGACGATATCGACGACGGGGTCCGCGATCCGTGCCGTTACCGCATCGTATGCGGTCGTCATGACGACACGCCGCCCCTCCCCCTTCCACCGCTGCAGAGTTGGAATGGTGACGCGCTCGGCAAGCGCCTGCGAAATGTGGCTCATCCCAAAAATCCGATCCGTCGACTAGCCCGCATACCCAAGGTCGTCGCTTCCTATGGAAGGCGAGAGAAAAATGTCAACGGTGAGGAGAAAAAAGAAAGATACTCCGCCAAAATTGCGGACGAGAGCACAAAAACATCCAATGATCGCGCGATCATCGAAAAAGACCTTCCAGGCCGCAATCGACATAGGGACCGATTGCGCGGCAGGCGCGCGTCGCTCTGCCGGCGGGACGCCAGTTCCACTTTCTCACCTCAGCATCAGCGGGACGATCTCGCCAACGCGGTGACCGCCGATCCCGGGCTGGTCGGGCTGCACGAATGCGGTGATTTCATAGTCATTGATGCGGCAGAGCCGGACATTTCTGCCGGCCGGGGAATCGCCGATCGTGATCCAAATTGAGCGATTCGCTCAACTTGGCGAGACAGGGAGACTTACAGCCGCAAAGAACTCCCCCTTGGGATCGAGGTGGAAATCGCTGGCCGCCCACAGTGCCGATCGTTGCTCATCCGCGACCGCGGTACGGATCATTCTCGTCGTGCCCTTCCCATGAGAACTCGGCGCAGGCCGATCCGTCGCAGATGCCGTAGCGCGCATCCAGGAAGCCCTTGAGAGCCCCAGAGGCGATTTCGCCATCGGACTTGCCCTTGAAGGTGAGATGCGCCTCTTTGACAAGATCAAGGAAGTCGCTGACCCAGACGTCCATCTCGACGATGCGCCAACAGCCGACAAAGGCCTTGCGAACCCGGGTACCTTGGCCATCAGCTGGCCTCCGCGATCAGCTTGGGCAGCCGCACCAGATTGTAGGCGGTGGCAGCGAAGGAAAAGTCCATCGACGCGATCCCGGTCACGGAAGCCGGTCTTCTCTTGCCGACAACCGTCTTGATCCAGCCGAATGCCACCTCGATCCCCTTGCGGATGCGCTGGCTGACGGCATAGCCGCCGTGCCGGGTCGTTCGCCCGTCGATCGCAGAGCGACGGACCGCTGGTGTTCTGCGCTACATCCGGCGTCACGTTCATCGCGCGCAGCGCGTTGACGAAGTCTTCTGCACCGTAGGCTGTGTCGGCGCCAAGGGTGATCCTTGTCGGCCGGTTGGCACGAGGCTCGATCATGTGCAGCGCCGCCACTCGTTCGGCATGCCCGTCAGCCAGTGTCAGGCAGCTGTCGACCAGCAGGCCGTGGCGGTCCTCCATCAGCCCATGCCCGATGAGGCATAACTTCACCTCTTGCCTTTACCCTTGCGGTACGCCTTGAGTTCCTACCCGCCCTCCGCAGCGCCTCAGCACCAGCAGACGGCGGCCGCCGAGCCGGCGGCGGATCGCCGCCAGTTTGCGCAGGCAGGCACGGTTTCATCATCGGCTCACTAAGGGCGACCAAAGCCTGGTGGCAGGCGCATGTCGAGGTTCTTGAGCGAAAAAGCGAGCCGATCCGCAGCTTCGTTCGCGACCGAGGATTGCTTCGTGCCTGCCCCATGCCCGGCCTTCATCTCCACCTGTAGCAACACCGGCTTATCGGAAGCGGCCAACGCTTGCAGGCGCGCGGCGAACTTCAAGCTATGCATGGGCGCGACACGGTCATCAGTTTCTGCCGTCCCGATCAGTATGGCTGGGTATCGGCGGCCTGGCTGGATGTTATGATAGGGCGAGTAGCTGCGCAGGATCGGGAACATCTTGGAATCTTCCGGATCGCCGTATTCTCGAGCCCAGAGCCGCCCGTTGTTGAATTGGGGAAAGCGCAACAGGTCTAGGATACCCACGGTCGGGAAGGCGACAGCGAAGAGGTCGGGGCGTTTCGTGGTCGTTGCGCCGATCAACAAGCCCCCATTGCTGTAACCCAGCGCGGCCAGTTTTCGAGGATTCGTGTAGCCGGCACCCACGAGGTATTCGGCCGCATCGACGAAGGCGTCGAACACCGCCGGCTTGTTCTGCAACATGCCAGCTCGGTGCCACTCCTCCCCGTAGGTGCCGTCCCCCGGCAGCTGGGGGAAGGCAAAAAGCCCGCCCATGTCCATCCAGGTGACCTGCTCGGGGCGGAAGTCGGGTGGGAAGGTGAGGCCGAAGCCACCGTAGCCATAGAGCAACGTCGGCGTCGCGCCTTTGACCAAGCCGCCCTTCCTGTAGGCGAGGAACATCGGGACGCGCTTGCCATCCCGGCTGGTGTAGAAAGCCTCCTCTACGACGTAGTGGGCAGGGTTTACCGGTCCCCGCGGCCGTAGTACGGGCGCGACCCTGCGAGTCGCGATATCATAACGGTAGACGCTGAAGGGCGTCGTGAAGCTCGTGTAATCGAAGTAGACTGTAGAGGCGTCCTCCGGCCCGGCGAAGCCGCGCGCTAGGCCGGGACCAGGCAGGCTGACCTCGCCGTCCTGCGCCCCGTCTTCACGGAAGACACGGATTCGCGACTTTCCGTGATGCAAGTAGTGCGCAAAGAACCGCTCCCCGCCGCAAGTGACCGCGAGCAGGGGATCTGTGGTCTCCGGGATGATGATGCGTGGCGGGTTGCCCAAATGGCCGAGGTCGAAGGCGACCAAACGGCGGTTGGGCGCGCCTTCGTTGGTCAACACGTAGAACACCGCGCCCTGGACAGCCACGAACCGATTGCTGGCGAGCTGGTCCTGCTTCCCAATGGAGATCGGTTTGAATCCGTCCTCGGGCCGGGTCAGGTCTTCGACGAGTAGCGTCGCCCCACCACCTTCGAACCCTGAGTTGACGATGAGGTAGCGACCGTCGGCAGAGACCGATCCGATGAACATGTGGTCAGGGTTGGCCTTGTTCTCATACACGAGTCGATCTTTGGCCTGGGGCTCGCCGAGCCGGTGGTAATAAAGCTGCTCGCCGGCGTTCTGAGCACGGAATTCTTCATCCTTCGGCGGCTTCGAAAAGCGCGTGTAGTAGAACCCTTGACCAGCGTAATCCCAGGCGGCCGCACCGAACTTGTTCCAGCGCACCTCGTCGGGGAAGACCTTGCCGGTCGCCGTGTCGATAACCCGCCAAGTGCGCCAGTCGGAGCCAGCATCATGAACCGCATAGGCTACCAGCCGGCCTTTCAGCTCATAGGCGACGTCAGCGAGTGCGCTGGTCCCGTCCTTGCTCCACGAGGCCGGATCAATGAGTTTCACGGGCTTTGAACTGTTGCTCCGGACGACCCAAAGCGCCGCCTGTTGATCACCGGGGCGCCGGCGAAAGAAGAATTTGCCGCTGTCCAGACGCACGGGCGGGCTCACCGTCTCGATATTGTGGAGGGCTTCGAGTCTGCGGAGGATCGCACGACGCTCAGGCACTCTTGCCAGATATCTCCTCGTCAGACGGTTCTCCGCCTCGACCCAGTTGCGGACCCGGGGCGCGGTCTGAATGTTGTCCTCTAGCCACTGGTAAGGGTCCTCCACTTGGGTCGCCCCATACCGATCGAACCTCGACGCGGTGGCCGCGAAGGGGTAGCGCAGCGCGTCAGCCCTCGAAGCCGGACCGGAGCAGGCCAAGGCGGCGACCGCAGCGCCTACGGCCAATTGCCGCAAACGGTTCTGGATAAGGAATGAGGTCATGATCGGAGTCTTCTATCGAATACGACCGATCACCCTGCTCCAACGGGGATATGTCGGTCCGACGCGTCGTTGCGCTAATCCAAAGCATTCGTCGTGCCAAAGGAGAAACTCATTGAACTGCAATCTGGTCGCCCCAAAGCGCGCCGGTTCGCATCTTCACACATCGTCGCGCATCAGACACGGTGCGTGCGCGTTGCAACAGGGGCGGCTCTCGAGAGACTTCCTCTGGCGGAGCGCAGTTGGCCCACCATCTCAAATTCTAGTCTTACTGAGATGAGTGTCGCGGCACTTGTCGACGGGAATCCTATATTTGAGAGGACACACTTTTCAGCGGCGGGAGGCCGAGATGGGTCTGACAAAATCGGGGGACATAGTGTCGCGGCTTTCGACATATATTGAGTGCCTTGCGAGCGTGATCAGACATACGGGACGAGCCAAACCGCTTCGCGATTACTGCATCGGGCTGATGATGCCATGCGATCAAGAGCGTCGAGCCGATGGCAGCGATGAAGGCTCCTGAGGGGACAGCGCCACAGCATCGGGCGTTGTTGCATCTTGTCGGTCAAGGCGGCTGGTCGGATCAGCAAGTGTTGAGCAAGATCCGTGAGTTAGTTCTGCCGGCCATCGAACGTCACGGAGAGATCGAAGCTTGGATCATCGATGATACGGACTTTCCCAAGAAGGGGCGGCACTCGGTCGGCGTTGCACAGCAATATTGCGGTCAGTTGGCAAACAAGACACTTGTCAGGTCGCCGTGACGCTCTCGGGCCATCATGCGAGCTTGCCGGTAGCCTATCTGCTCCATCTACCAAGCGAGTGGGTTGCAGCTTATGGCTTTCTGGTCTCGGAGCGAGAAACGATTTTCCCCTCAGCAACAGCATCCACCAAATCTGCAAGGATAGAATAAGACGCCTGCAACCGCATAGCCCGCAGCAGCTTCTCCGGCGGGATCGACGGCCGCCTAATCGGCGAACATAGCGCGGCAAACTCCCTTCCAGCGCCGATAGCGCCTCGTTCACCGTCGTCCGGATCGCTCGCAGCGGACGATCACGCCGCACCCGCACCTCCAGAGTATTCCTCCGTTGAGGGCCGCCTTGTTTGACGGATGCGAACGCTGCAGGTCCTAGGGGTAATCCTAGGAGAAGCGCTATGACGATTTCGCGGGCAGAGGTGATCACATCGGTCGAGCGGCGGCGGCGGTGGTCGCAGGATGAGAAGGAACGGCTAGTTGCAGCATCGCTCGAGCCCGGAGCCACTGTTTCCGAGGTGGCTCGCATGGCCGGCCTTCATGTGAGCCAGCTGTTCAAGTGGCGCAAAGAGCTTTGCAAGCACAATGATGCGAGTATAGCACCGTTAGTGCCGGTCGAGATTGGGCCGTCTGTGCCGCCCCGGGATGTGGCCGAAGCGCCTTTGACGACGGCACCGGCGCGTCGACGAAGGAGCCAGGGGATCATCGAGATTGATCTTGGTAGCGGACACCGCATCCGGGTCGATGGCGAGGTTGATGGAGACGCGCTGCGTCGAGTTCTCGATGCTCTGGTGCGCCGATGATCCCGGTTCCGACAGGTGCGCGAGTGTGGCTCGCAACAGGCTACACGGATATGCGCAGAGGCTTTCCGTCGTTGGCGCTCCAAGTGCAGGAGGTGCTGCGCAAAGACCCGCTCGGCGGTCATCTGTTCGTCTTCCGCGGTCGCCGCAGCGATCTTGTGAAGATGATCTGGCACGATGGCCAGGGCGCATGCCTGTTTACCAAAAGACTCGAGAGAGGAAGGTTCATTTGGCCATCTGTTGCCGGTGAATCGGTAACGATCTCGCCGGCGCAGTTGAGCTATCTGTTGTCCGGGATCGATTGGCGCAATCCACAAGAAACCCAGCGTCCGACGCGGGTCGGATAGCTGTTTTACGGTTTGAATCTGCTGCTTGATCTGATTCAATGGCTTCATGATATCGAAGCCGGACGAACTTCCATCGGACCTTGTCAGTGCCCTGGCGGCGCTGCAGGCCGAGCGTGAGGCGCGGCTGCAAGCCGAGGCGGTGGCTGCTAGTGCGCGGGCGGAGCTATCAGACAACGAGGCGCTGATCGCGCATCTCGAGCTGCGAATCGAGAAGCTCAAACGCGAACTGTACGGGCAGCGTTCCGAGCGCACGGCACGGCTGCTTGAGCAGCTGGAGTTGGAACTCGAAGAACTCGTCACCACGGCGAGCGAGGATGAGCTTGCCGCGCAGGCCGCAGCGGCGAAGACGCAGAACGTCCGCCCCTTCATGCGCAAGCGGCCGGTGCGCAAGCCATGGCCGGACGACATCGAACGCGAGCGCGTCGTTATTGAGGCTCCAACGACCTGTACCTGCTGCGGTGGATCGCGGCTGGCGAAGATCGGTGAGGATGTGACCAAGACGCTGGAGGAGATCCCGCGCCGGTTCAAGCTGATCGAGACGGTACGCGAGAAGTTCACCTGCCGCGATTGCGAGAAGATCAGCCAGCCGCCCGCGCCGTTCCATGCCACGCCCCGCGGCTTCATCGGCCCACAATTGCTGGCGACGATCCTGTTCGACAAGTTCGGCATGCATATCCCGCTCAACCGCCAGAGTGCGCGCTTCAAGTGCGAGGGGATTGACCTACCGTTGTCGACGCTGGCCGACCAGGTCGGCCACGGGACCTTTGCCGTCATGCCGCTCTTCCACTTGATCGAACGCCATGTGCTCGCTGCCGATCGCCTTCATGGCGACGACACCACCATCCGCATCCTGGCGAAGGGCAAGTGCACGACCGGCCGGATCTGGACTTATGTGCGGGATGACCAGCCCTTCGCCGGCCCTGCGCCGCCGGCGGCGGTCTATTACGCCTCGAGCGACCGACGAGGCGAGCATCCGCAAAAACACCTGGCCCGGTTCAGCGGAATCCTCCAGGCGGACTGCTACAACGGCTTCGAGCCGCTGTTCGACCCGCGGAAGAAGGCGCAGCCGATTACGCCGGCGTATTGCTTTGCCCATGCGCGGCGGGGCTTCTTCGAGCTGGCTGATATCGAGAAAAATGCTCGGGAAGGGAAGAAGGGCAAACCGGTCTCTCCGATCGCGCTGGAGGCGGTCAAACGCCTCGATGCGTTGTTCGAGGTCGAGCGCGCCATCAACGGCTGCGGCGCCGACGAGCGGCGCGCCGTGCGCCAGGACAAGAGCAAGCCGCTTCTCGAGGACATGCACGCTTTGTTGCTGCGTGAGCGCGAAACCCTCTCGCGCTCCTCTGAGGTCCTGAAGCCAATCAACTACATGCTCCGGCGCTGGGACGACTTCGCCCGCTTCCTCGACGATGGCAGGATCTGCTTGACCAACAATTGTGCCGAGCGCGCATTGAGAGGCATCGCCCTGGGAAGGCGCAACTGGACCTTCGCCGGCAGCCAGCGCGGCGCCGACCGGGCCGCCATCATGCTGACGATGATCACGACCTGTCGCCTCAACGACGTCGACCCCAAGGCCTGGCTCGCCGACGTCCTTGCCCGTATCGCGGATCTTCCCTCATCGTGTCTGCACGAACTGCTGCCTTGGGAATGGAAGCTCCTGCGCCAAGCCGACACGCCCGCCGATCATCAGGCTGCCTGACCTTCACGCAACACCATCATAGAGCTCGCCGTGCCCGCGCGCATGCGTCAATCAGGCGGTCTTCGTCGTATGAGTACCCTCCAGATCAACGTAGCTGAACAGCTCGCCCGTTCGATTGTCGCAGCCGCGCACGCACCATCTCCGACTCTCGGCGCAGCCAATGAACCGCGGTCACCGGCCGGCGGCGAGCGCCCTTTCTAACGGTCTGCTATCGAGAACACGTTGGCGAGGCCGTACAGCGATTTGGATCAGGTGAGAGGGTGGCGCACGAAATGACGCACTGGCAGCGCTCGTGCTGAGGCCGTGCAGCGCTTGATGCGGGGGTGGGCTGTCACAGCTTGGGGGCCTGGCTGGAAGCTTAGACCCATTCGTCAAATCTGGATGCTGCGTCGGCCTGTTCGGCTTTGATGAGTAACCTATTGCGCTCCGGTCCCGGGGCAATTGCGATGCCTTGTCCCGTGCTTGTTTCGCAACTGCCGTCAGCCGTTCACGCAGTGATGGGAGTTCGATCCGACGTCGTCTCACCATGGGACACTCCGCGAGCGGTGATGATCCAATAAATATCGCTACATAGGAGGTCGCGTACGCCTACGAAATTTAGTAGGCCACATAATGCAAATTCATCTGATACGCATTGATGGTAGCGGTGCGGTCACGGAGCTAGAGACATGCCGATGTGTCGCGGAGCCATAGGCATGCTGAGACCTAAAGAATATCGCGAACTCGCTAAGATCTACAGGGACATGTCGAAAGCCGGTGATGTGTCGCCTAGGCGATTGTGCGTCCTGGTCAGCATCTCCAAAACATATGCCAAGTTGGCCGACCAATGTGAGCTCCTGGACAACATCGTCAAAGACGAAGACTGCAAGGTTATGCCGTTTCCGAGATCTAGGTGATCCGTGCGGGGCAAAGGTGCCGTGCTTGGTGGCGTAGATGCGCTTACTGGCAGAATCCGCCAGTGACAGCCTCCTCGGCGGCCGGCTTTCGGACGTCGAATGGGGCTACGCGCCAGATAACAAACTGCTCTTGATACGATTGCGATCCGAACTTGCAGAAGTTAGAGCGTGGCTGCTGATAAATCTATGATTGGAACGGCGCTTTCACGGCCATTGAGGCCGCAATGATGACCGCAGCAGGTCAGCGCTCGGCAGATTGTTGGGTTGGGGGGCAGAGCGCCACGGGTTGACTTAGCAGGGCGACCCCACGGGCGCATAGCAAGACAAAGTATGGGAAAGAGTAGCTGATGGCGTAAGCCTTCGGCTTACGCGGCACTGCTACGATCCATCGCACGCATACCGTGGGATGCGAGATATGAACGTATTGTCACCGGAACTGCGGCCCGGCGACAAGATCCACCGACAAGCTGAACACCGCTTCGAAGATTGAGCCCGGCCCATAAGAATGCCTCTGCAAAGATGAAAGCCACGCGAAGGGGCAAGGGGGCCGGCATTCTTCCCAAGGCGAGAGGCTTGGAACGGCCAATGGGAAAATTCGCACGCGGGCTGACCGCGATTCTAAGAACATACATTTTATAGGAGAAATATTCTTAGCTAGAAAGTATCGAGCAGCACGGTTTGACCTTCGTCGACCGCCACGGCTCAAGCTGCCACCCCATCGAGCTAATGGGACGCAACGTCTCAGCGTTCCGAATGACATGGAACGCAACATGTTGCCAGCGACGGCATTGTGGCGCTACGACAAAAGAATAGTGTCGTCAGCCGTGGCGCGTCGTTTTACGATTTTGCACGATTTGGCTCATCGGACTTTTAGAGCTACTGAATGTCGCATCCTGCCACGCTTGGCCATGACAGGAGCTTGTCGCAGTGCGCAATCGCGGATCTTCGGTTGCGGCGTTTCTGCTCTGGCATCTTGCCGAGCGTTCCGTGGCAAATCGCATGTGCTCTCATAGAGCCACAGCGAACGAATATGATCCGCCCTCCTCGACTGTCGCGGGTCAACCCAAGCAGGAGTGCGCGATAGCGGCCCGCAGCGCACCGCCGTTTTCATTTACGTGTGACAGCAACGCGGGCAGCCCTGCGGGAAGCAGGCGCGGCAGAAAGGCTTGCCGCATGAATTGCAGGGCGCATGGCCCGCGGTATCGGTCAGGTGCAGATTGTCGTCGCACACGAGGCGCACGCGATCGAGGCCCGGCCCCGCCTCGCAGAGCGGCCGCTCAAGCGTCCTGACCAGCGGGTGCCAGTCAAGCCGGATCATGCGCTGCCCTTTGCGGCGGCGAATCAGCACCTCGAAGCGTTGCACCGGTACATAGATCTCAAGCGCTTGGACCCATTCGACCGTGACGCGCAGCGCGTAGTTGCGGCGCAGGTCGTCGAGCTTGGCGCGATATTCGCGCTCGATCGCCTCCACCCGCAGCGTCTCGCGCCGCCGGTCGGCCTCCGCGCGGTCTCCGTCCGTGCGGTTGAGCGCCGCTAGGCGCTTCAATGACCCCTCGCGCAGGTCATTGTGATAGGCATGGACACGGTCGCGGTCTCGCTCCAGTCGGCGGCGCATCGTCCGCAGGAACGGCTCCATGCTGTCGTGTGCCTCGCACTCGAGTAGCGGACGCAGCCGCGCCGCGAGCGTCCCTGAGCTCCATCCCGGTCCGGCCACGCGCTTGGTCACCGCGTCGGGCATGTGCCAATCGGCAGTTTGCGCCAGCGCCGGTCGCAGCTGTGCCAGGACGTCGCTAATCGCCGCGCCAGTCGCGAGGTTGAAACCGAGCCAAATCAGTTTCTCGCGCTTCTCGTCCGACAGCGCGGTGACGCGGAACGCCAGCATCAGGCAGCGTGTCCAGGTTGCAGACAGGCCCTGGAGCCGCCAGATCGCGTTCGGCAGGTCGAGGACGCGATCGAGCAACTTTTCGGGGGCACTAGGGGGTGGAACCGGAGCGGGGAGCCGAACCTCCCGCTCACTCCATCGCCCCTCGTCGGCGAGGATCGCGCCGAAGCGGTCGAGCCAGTCCCCCTCGAGCGCTATCGCAACCGCGCCCGGAGCTTGTTGCGTCCCGAAGCCGAGATGCGTGAGTTCGGGCCAGCCCAGCTGTCGTTGCAGGGGAGTAGGCGCGAGCACTTCAAGCCGGTCCGAAGCGAGAGCCTCGACGGCGGCGCCCCGGCGTTCCAGGAGATCAGCGACAAAGTCGCGCAGTTCACTCATCGGCTCGGCTCACACGGTCTCGAATTCATCACCGAACAGGGCGGTGTCGAGGGCCTTGGCACTTTCGTGGTGCTCGCGCGCTCCCTTCAGACGGCGGCCGAGCGCGTCCAACGCCTCCGCGCGGCCTGTTTCGGTTGAGCGCAGCCAAGCATCGAGCATGAGGTCGGCGAAATCGCGGTCCTCGTCGAGGCCGCCCAGGATCGCCCCGACCTCACCTACGACAAGCTCGAACATCGAGATCTTTTCGTCGAGCAGCGACAAAATCTGCTGCTCCAGAGTGCTGCGAGTCACAAGGTTGAACACGAACACCTCGCGTTGCTGGCCAATGCGATCGATGCGTCCGATGCGCTGCTCGATCGCCATCGGGTTCCACGGCACGTCGAAATTGATCAGCGTATTGCAAAACTGGAGATTGCGGCCTTCGCCACCCGACTCCGTGCACAGCAGCACCGGCACCCGCTCGCGGAATTCTGCGATGGCGGCGTCCTTGGCGGGGCCGCTGAGCGCGCCCTCGAAGCGCGCGAAGGCAAAACCTTCGCGTGCCAGCAGCGTGGCCAGATGCTCAAGCGTCTCGCGGTAATGAACGAAGACCAACTTCTTCTCGTCCGGGTTCCGACGCAAGAGGTCGAGGAGCGCCGCCTCTTTGCCACCGACGCCAATGCAGGCCCATTTCTGCGCCAGCGCGTGCCAGCTTGCATCGACGTGGCGGCCGGACAAGCGCCGCACCGCGGCGGCGGCCGCTGCCGGAGATGATCCGGCAGCGCCGAGCAGATGCCGAAGGGCCAGCCGATTTGTCCCCTGGGCCGCCAGTCGCCGCACCGCGGCCTCGAGCTCGCGGTAGGCTGTCAGCTCGCCCTCGGTGCCATCCGCGCAGATCGTCACGGCGTGACGGCGCGGCAATTTTAGCGCGACGACCGCGCGGGTGTTGCGCACCATGGCGCCGCGCATCAACTCGTGCAGGCGCTCGGGATTGGCCGGTTGGCGCGGCTTGCCCGCCCTCACGTGAGCCGCGCGAAACTCCTTCATGGTCTTGAAGATACCGGGTTTGAGCAGCGTCAGCAGGTTGTAGAGCTCCGTGAGATCGTTCTGCACCGGCGTCGCCGACAGCAGCAGGACGAAGCGTTTGTTGAGCGCATCCACCAGCTTATAGCTTTGGCTCGTGCGGTCACGCAGATGGTGGGCTTCGTCCACGATGACGAGATCGAAGCTACGGTCGAGAATGTGCGCCGCATGCTCGCTGCGACGCGCCAGGGCGAGCGAAGCGATCAGGCGATTCTGCCGCCAGAACCCTTCCGGGTCGCTGCGCAGCAGCGCATCATGAGTGGTCGCGCAGGCAATGTCGAACTTCGATTCGAGCTCCTCCTGCCACTGCCCGACGAGCGAGGCCGGGGTCAGAACCAGAACGCTGTCGACGATGCCGCGCAAAAGATACTCCTTGAGGATCATGCCGGCCTCGACGGTCTTGCCGAGCCCGACCTCGTCGGCAAGCAGAACGCGACCACGATGCTGCTTGAGTACCTTGCGCACGGTCTCGACCTGGTACCAGAAGGTTTCGATGCCGCGCAGATGCGGCAGGCAGAGCAGCTCGTCGAATCCTTGCGCGAGGCCGAGATGGGCAAAGCGCTCGCGCAAGCCATACAAGGCGCCGTCGCTGTTCGGCGGCTTGTGCAAGGCGTCCAACAACGGCGCGAGATTGAGCTCGGTGGTGAAGGGAATATCGATGTCGATCAGCGGCAACGAAGCCGGTATGGTCGGCGTAACGGCCCCCTCCGTGGGCGGCCTTGGCTTGACGCGGGTCTTGGCTTTTGGCACCGGACCGGCGGCCGAGCGCCTGCTCCGGACGGTCTTGCTGGGCTCGAAGATCCGAGCGTAGTGACGGTAGAGCCATCCCCGACGCTCAAGGCCTCCGGGAAAAACGTTCGCAACGTTGAGCCAATCCGTGAGCCCGTGAGCGTCAAGCAGCGAACGCGCCGGCAGGAGCCTATTCTGCTGCGCGAGTGCCAGGGCGTCCAACAGGTAGCAAGCATCGATCGCAACGTAGCGCTTGCGGAAGCGTTTCAGAAAGACCTGTGCGCGGGCCGCATCCTCATCCAGCAGCGCCGCCGTAGCGGCGAGCAGCAGGATATGCCCATCGCCAGGCTGTGCGCGCACGGCCTCCTCAGCCAGCGGCAAAAAACCTGACTGGAAGCCGCGATCAGCGAAGGCACCCAACAGAACTTGGTCCCACGCCACCTCCTTCCGATCTCCGCGCGACAGCTCGTCCGGCTGATCGCCAAATGGAAAAACCGTCTGCGCCGGGGATGCATGCGACATAAAACAATCCCACTACCACTCCGCCTGGAGGCGAAACCAATGACTCGGACACAGCGACGCTACGCTGAAACGAGAGGCATGCAAGTACGCGATAGCTGTGTGGTAGCATCTGGTTGTGGAAAGATGCCTTGGGGCTTGGAGAACTCCGAGCACCCGCACTCGCCATGGCCGCCGTGTATCCGAAGCCCCGCGAAGCGGAGCACAAAATCGCAGGCCATCGCGCCTTGGCAAACGGAGATTGTGGCCGACTGCTACATCGTCGTCCACGACGAAGCAGCTCCCATCAAAGTGATGGTCATCGACGTGCCTGAAATGGGCCCATATCAAGGCCAGATTAAGCCGTTCCAGCACGTTGACACGGGGCGCACCCAGCAGCGCCCCAGTGCGCTCTTGTATTTTGGGTGACCAGGTCGCGAACCGCCGTATCACTCACGCAGATGTTTGTCTCGTAGAAGTGCAATGGTGGCCGGTTCGTCGGTGTTCACAAACCACCTTGGCAAGGGATTCTGTCTGGTGGGGCAAGCCGAGCAGATGCGGCTCATGACATCGCCCTCCGGCCGTGTCGACGGCGCCAATCAGGGCCTCTGCCTCGGCGATCGCCATAGCGGCCTTCCGCGAGACCAGGTTCTCGGGAATCGGAGCGGTCTCCGTGCCGAGCCCATTGCATGTACGGCGCGGTTAAACACCTCGACTTCCGCGCATCGCCGCAGACGGTGGCGGTGGCGAACTCGCTTGATCCCCGCGTACCACCGCCTTACATGCCGGACCTGGCGCAACCACGGGGCCGACAAAGCACAACGCTGTTTAAACACAACGCTGCGAGCGAGGATTGTGACGAACCTGGGGCCGCCAACATAACTCCGGCGGCCTTACGCGCTCTGCCGTTCGTCGGAATTGAAGCGAGTGGGCCCGTATTCCGCAACAATCCACTTGCTCGTCGTGACGGTGCCGCCAATTTCGTTCTCCGTTGCCAACCGGGCTGCTTCGAGCCTGGCCTCGGCAACGGCCAAAGCATCAAATGTGCCCACCAACGTTGTGTTCGGCAGTCGATACCGCACGTTGTTCGAGCCAAGTATCCACAGTTTCCAGCCCTGCGCCGCAGCCTGCTTCAAAAAAGTGGGGTGCGGATCAGGATTGGTCTCCTTCAAATCATACGATGCAAGGTAGACAGGCATTCTGAGATCCCCAATGCGAGCAAATAATCACGCTGTCAAATAGTTCTGCTGGAGTTTTCAGATCATCACGACCTGACCCCGGCCAGAAAACCATCGACTTCCAATCTGAGACGATGGCTATTTTGAGCGAGTGCATTCGCAGACGTCAGTACCTGCGAGGATGACGCGCCTGTGCTTGAGGCGCTCAATGCAACCTGCCGGATGTTGCTGGCGACCTGCGTCGACATTTCTGCCGCATGTTGGATATTCTGCGCTATATCGTTGGTTGCCGTACCCTGCGCTTCGATCGCTGCAGCAATCCTTGAGCCGATTTGCGAGATCCTGCCGATACTGCTGCTGATCTGCGTGATGGCACTGACCGACTCCTCCGTGGCGGTTTGGATATCTGCGATTTGCTCTGCAATTTCCGAGGTCGCCTTGGCTGTTTGTGTTGCCAGCGACTTTACCTCGTGCGCAACAACGGCAAAGCCGCGGCCGGCTGTGCCCGCTCGTGCAGCCTCGATCGTTGCATTAAGAGCCAAAAGGTTTGTTTGCCTGGCAATTGCGGTGATCAGCTCAACCACGCCGCCAACCTTCAGCGCAGCTGTCGATAGGTGCTTTATTTTTCGGTCGGTTTCTTCCGCCTGACGCACGGCGCTTCTTGCGATTTCTGCAGATTGCTCGACCTGACGTCTAACCTCCGTAGCAGACGCGATCATCTCAACGGTACGCGCAGAGACAATCTGAACGTTGCCTGAAGCTTCCTCCGAGGCGGAGGCGACCTTGCGCGAGACTTCCTGCGTGTTGTGCGCCGTGTCCGTCAGACTACGAGCGGACGCCTCCAGCTCGGTCGAAGCGGATGACAGTGTATCGATGACGCCGCTTACTGCATTTTCAAAAGTCATGGCAAGCTTCTCAAGCTCCGCCTTCCGCCGCATTCCTGCCAAGCGATCCTGTTCCAGATTCGCTACAAGCTCGGCCTGCGCCTTCTCTTTTGATTTAAGTTTGAAGGCTTCCATGGCCTGCGCCATCTCACCGATTTCGTCCGAACGGCCAAGTCCAGGCAGGGTCACCTCGAATTGCCCAGCCGCCAGCTGGCGCATCGCTTGTGTCATGCGAGTGATCAGCCGAGCTATGCCCTGCCCGACAAAAATCGCAACGAAGCCGATTGCGAGTGTGGCAAGCCCAATGCCCCAGCCCAGCATCTGGCGGATTCGCGAGGCACGCTCTTCGGCTGCGGCAGAACTGGCATCAGCTGTAGCGATCGCTTTCAACAGGAGAGGATGATTGCGACCATAGATCTGCCCGAGATCATCAATCTGATCATCCAATGCCTGTTGGGCAACCATGAAGGCTACGAAACTGGCTCGGTACGAATCAATGAGCGTTTTCAGTTCCACTTTGGTGGCTGACGCCAACTCGGAAGACTCCAGCGCGGCTCCAAACTCGGCGACCCGCTTGTCCAGTTCATCACCGTACTTCTCCTCACGCCGCAGCAAGAAGTCTTTTTCGTGCCGCCGCATCATCAGCATCAACACGGTTAGCTGCGGTTGATTGAACTGCGCCATCCGGGATTCGGCCTGATGTACGGCGTCGCGCAGCTTGCCCTGCAGGCCATCGTTCTCGGCGAACCCGAGCACGCGCTGCGCTGAAACGATGTTGTTGAAACGCGTTGCGTAAAGGCCAATGCCGGCCCGGAGGAATGACACGTCCTTCAGAGGATCGCCCTCTGGCAAGGAAGCAACATACTCCTCGATCTGGTCGAGGTCACCCAGGGCCTTCTTAATGCCTTGCGCGTGCCGCGCGATCAATGCTTCATCGTGCTTGCGCAGGAACTCCAGCGCCAGCTGTTGCGATTCAAGGAACGCTTCGGAAAGCGCCGCCAGGTGAGCGCGAAGATGGGTGCTTTGGTCTGCCTCGCGCTGCGCCTGCGCAACATAATTCAGCCCCACGATGCAAGTCGCTCCTGTGACGAGCACGCCCACTATTCCAAGCAGGGCGATCTTGGTTCGCAGGCTTGGCCGAAGTCGACGAAGAATTGGCAAGACCAACCGTTTCGTAGCCGTTGAGACGGACATCAAATAGCCAATCAATCCGTGAACATTTCCGGTGCGATTCTGATCAGCACGCTCGAAGCGTGAGCTCGGG
The DNA here is from genome assembly GCF_024199935.1 of Bradyrhizobium sp. CCGUVB14. NCBI lineage: Bacteria > Pseudomonadati > Pseudomonadota > Alphaproteobacteria > Hyphomicrobiales > Nitrobacteraceae > Bradyrhizobium > Bradyrhizobium sp. CCGUVB14. The sequence continues at coordinate 2,039,245 of NZ_JANADS010000001.1, read as the reverse complement.
GAGAGATGCTGACCATTCGCAACCTCTAGGTTGGGTTTGTTACACAAGGTTGACGAAGAGACCGGGATCGACAGCGTCCCGTGAGGAGAGTGGAGGGGCAGTTTGCTTTTGCGTTCTTCTTTCGCGTGCGCAGGCTCAACGTGTTCGCTTCGCCGATTCACCGATCGTCGACAATGCAAAGAACGATTGCGAGATCGGCATATCACGTCATCTAGCTGCAGACTCGCACCGCAGGTGGCAGCTCGCGCATAAATTGAGCGATTTTTGGCATAGTTGCGCAGGATTCACTCCCTCCGCTAGGGCACGCCAGCGGCGCTAGAAGCGCTGATAGATCAAAAACCTCCCGCAAATCATGACTTGGACTGCACGTAGCTTTGATGCGCGCGCTAATGGGACTGATCAAGGACAGACATGGTACCTTCTACGCCAAGCGGAAGGTGCCCGAGCGCCTACAAGAGGCCGTTGCCCGTGTGCTCAACTCAGACTGCGAGAGGCAGGTTTTCTCAAGAAATCGCTCGGAACGAATGACCTCAAAGCGGCCAACGTAGCAGCAATGGGTGTACTGGCAGTCTTTGATAGGGCCCATCGAGGCAGCCGAGGCCCCGCTTGCAGCGCATCCTGTCGCGCCCTCGCTGACTGACGCTCAGATGCAGCGCATGGCTGCGGCGGCCGGCGGCACGTGAGAGTGTGGTCCGACGACGGCACGCGGGCCCAGCGAGCGTTGGAGCACGGCAGCCAAGGAGGAGTACGGGCTGCCGGCACCATCTCCCTCAGAGAGATTGCCAAACCTGAGCGCGTGAGTGTGCTGGTGTCCAAGTTTTTTCGTCACCTCTAGCTGTACGCTAGGCACACTATAGGGGCAGCCAGAGGAGGTAAGGAGACATCTGCGGACTTCAGCGCCACGGTGAGAGCCGAAAGCGACCTGTTGGGCTTAGGCACCGCACCCTGCAAAGCGTTCCATGACGCGCGTGACACGGTGGGCGAAGTGGCAACGATGGGATGGGTGACCGGGTGGTTAGTCAATACAGCCTTTCGTCGGCGGTGCTCTTGCTCAGCCTTCGGCCAAACCCCAGGGTACGATTAGGTAGTAGATCGCCGCGCAACGACTACGTTGTCAGGGCGCTACAACCAAACCACGGACTTTACTTACCGAAGATAGAGAAGTCGTCGGCCTCAAATGGGTTCGCAAAGCCCCTTCGAGCGATAAAGAAACCGACGATATGTGCGGCGGGGAAACGGTTGCTCAACACCTCTTTGGCAGCACGAAAGTGAGTGCCAGCAGTCAACACATCGTCTACGATCCCAATTCGGGTCGGTTCTGGGTTGCAGACCGACTCGTCTATTGCGAGGACATCCTTGATCTCCTGAACGGAAGGACGTTGATCGCTTTCATGCGCTGCACGCAAGTTTGCCGTCTGCAATAGCAGCTCTCGCACGTCGATAGCTACTGCGGATCGCAGTGCCCGGCAGATTTGCGCCACTCGGTCGTCGTACTCGGCGTCAGTTCTGATCTTCGACGGCGGCATCGGAACCAGCACTCCGCCAGTAAGCCATCTCGGGTTGATAGCTGGCCCCAGCACCGCTGCGCACTCGTTGATTGCTCGCCCTTTGTAAACGTAGTGGAGCTGGTTCCGCTGAGAAGGCTTCTTTTTCAAATTAGAAATAAGAGAATTCGTCGCGCTGAAACCGTAGCCCTGCCGAGCCGTGTACTCGAACAGGTAATAGCACTCATCATTTGGCTGTATGAAATCATGGTCGATACGGTTCTGATCATCGATTTGTCGAAGCTGGATGGTCACCCAAAGCGTCCCAAATATCTTCCGACTTCTTCACACGGATCGCCCCCCGCGCCTCGTAAGTGGCTGGCCAGGTGATGTCCGATCTTGCGAAGCAAGAGTCCAAAATGAAGAGCTTCCGCCGTTGATGAAGCGCGGCGCGCGCTTGGGTTAGCGTCCCGCTAGTCTCACCCGCTTCGACGATAATGGTTGCTTCGGTGAGCGCACTCATCGTGATGTTTCGCTCAGGGAAGAACAGTCTGTTTTGTGGCACGGCCTGCTTTGAGTAACGTAGAACCGGCACCTGAGAGATTAAAAGGTAATCGCTCGCGATCTGAGCCTGTAGCTCAGCATTTTCTTTGGGATACGTCACTCCGAGAGGAGTGCCGATCACCGCAATTGTACGCCCCTTAGCTTCGAGCGTGGCCCTGTGCGCAGCGGTGTCAATACCGGCAGCGAGACCCGAGACCACCGTGAACCCGGCGCCGACCAGCTCACGCGCAATCCGGGCAGCGCGCTTTAGACCTTCCGCAGATGCTCTACGGCTACCGACAACTGCCACGCCGCGGGTCTCGGACAATTCCCACGTGCCCCGATAGTAGAGCAACTCAACCGGATGCTGAGCATCTCGCAACCGCTCGGGATAGTCACCAGCGTGGTTGATCCGAATGCCGAAGCCATGGACGCCCGCAGTCTTCAAGGCTTGAAAGACTTCCCGTGCTCTTGCGTCCGCAATCGAGTGAGCAACAAAGTCGGAGGGTAGCGCTGTCGGGTCCTTCGCAAACCGCTCTGCAATGTTTTTGAAGGTAGCTCCAGGTTGGAGCCACATTTCCTCGTAGGCTCCAAGCTCGCGAGCAGGCGAGATGGGGTTTATTGCGGGCGAACCATCCCGCGAAGCAAAGAGAGCATTCTTCATTCTGACCCACCATCCGGCTTCATTATCTTACGGCGATTCCCTATTAACAAATTGGACTGTTGATGAAGCTGAACGGCTTCGGTGAGCTACGTACCATGGCTGAACCAGAGATCGTTCTCAATTTGTTCTCATTGGGGTGACAAAGTCAAGGCCGGGATCGACCTGCCTATAGCCTTCCTATTTTGCCTCGGCGGCGCAGCTATAGGCTCCGCCTGAACTAAACGGGCGGATCGAATTTCGTTTGCTGGATGGCGCCGTAGATGCGAACGCGAACCTTCGGAAAGCGGCGCTTCAGTTCGACGGCGCCATCTTCAGCGCCCTCCCTGGTGGTGAACTTGGACTTGAGAATTCCGTCGATCTCGATGGCGTAACCCGTCTTCGGCAGTTCGATATTTCGCCCAGGCATTATTTGTCGTCGTCCTTGGTGGATCTCCGATCGCAGGGTTACGTTGTGTCCGTCGGGTCGGACAAGCCGGCCACGTCCGAAAGGAAGGGATAACGCGTGAGTGATCCGTACGACCTGCAGCGTTTCGTGGACGCGCAAAACCCGGTTTACCGGCGGGTCGTCGAAGAACTGGGCCGCGGCCGTAAGGCGACGCATTGGATGTGGTTTGTTTTCCCGCAAATCGCTGGTCTAAGCTTCAGCGCGATGGTGCAGCGGTTTGCGATTAGCTCTCGCGCGGAAGCCGCCGCTTATCTGCAACATGATGTGCTGGGACCGCGCCTCGTCGAATGCACCCGGCTTATCGTGGCGGCCAGCGACAAATCGATTGCCGATATTCTCGGGTCGCCCGACGACATGAAGTTTCGATCGAGTATGACGGCTGTTCGACGCCGTCTCGAAGCAGCCGATCTTCAACGACGCTATCGTGGCCTTCTATCCGGAAGGCAAAGATCCGGCGACCGTGTCGATAGTTTAGCGAAGCGAAGCTCGTTGACCGTGGTCCTGTGGGAACTGAGGACGGCACGGCATGTCTTGCGACGGGCTGCGGAATGTGGCCCTCCACCGGAGTTAGCCAGTTTCCCACAGTCGGGTCGATTCGTCCATTGTCAATAGGTGGGGTCGAGCTGAGTTTCCACTATCAACATCTTGAAGTTTGAGCACGGAAATACCATCTCAGGGAATACCCACGCGCTATTGGGGAAACGGTAGCGCGCACCGGGGGGCAAATGCAGGTCTTGAGACGGCATCCGCGCGTTCGCGCGCAACTCGGCGGCAAGAAATTCGCTCGCGTGACCACCACGCGAGTGGCGGACGCCAGCTATTCGGCAGGCTCCTCGCCTGCTTCGAGTACCTCGTCACACTGATTATGACTGGTTGATTCCGAGCCAGTTCAGGATGGGCAGGTCTTTCGGAGCCACGAGGATTTGGATGCTTCGAGCGACGCCGGGTTGGCGCCGAATGAGACCATTTCGTTCGAGGGTCACGATCATCTGGTGGACCGAAGGCGGGCTGACTTGAAAGTGGCGCTGCATGTCGGTCTCGGCGGGCGGGCGTCGGAACATGTGCGCGTAGGTGTAGATGAAGGCCAGGTACTGGCCCTGCTTTTCGGTGAAGCCTTGAGGGCTGAGGCTGCGAGCGGCGCCTGATTTTCGATTCATTTGTCGATTCGTCCGGTCCTCCGACAAGGAGGTCGCGATGAATGTACGTTATCGGGTCGAATTGAGCCAAGCCGAACGCTGTGAACTCACCGCGATGTTGAGCAAGGGCAAGCGGGCTGCCCGCAAGCTCAAGCGCGCCCAGATATTGCTGGCGGCCGATGCCGGCCGCAGCGATGAAGAGATTGCCCGCACCGTAGCGGTGGGTGGTTCCACCGTGTACCGGACCAAGCGGCGCTTCGTGGAAGGCAATCTGGAGCAGGCGTTGAGCGAGGAGCCGCGGCCTGGCGCAGAGCGCAAGCTCACCGGCAAGGAGGAAGCCCTGCTGGTGGCAACGGCTTGCGCAACCCCTCCCGAGGGTCGCGCCCGCTGGACGCTGGAGCTTTTGGCCGACGCCATGGTCAGGCTCACCGACCACGAGAGCCTGTCGGGCGAGACGGTGCGCCGGCGGCTGGCCGAAAACGGCCTCAAGCCGTGGCGCAAGGATATGTGGTGCATTCCAAAGGTCGATGGCGAATACGTCGCCCGCATGGAGGACGTGCTCGATCTCTACGCCGAGGCGCCGGATCCCGAGCGGCCGCTGGTCTGCTCACATGGGGATTGAGTGTGTCAAGGTGGTTGGTCAGCTCTTTGTTCGATGGCAGGCCAGCTCTTCGTCCCGACCTTGGAGCTTTGGAGATGGGGCGCGCAGATCAAGTCAAGGCCGGCCCGTAGGGCCGCCGCGCAGCGGCTTGGCCTTGACTTGATCGAGCACGCCATCAGGCTGATGTGGTCGGGCGTAGGCAGGCCAGATAGCTCCTTTTTTCGATGGCGATCCAAGTCGAGCCCGGTTTTGGCAATCTGGTTTACTTGCCAGATCAAACTCACATTCGGTCGTCGCGCGAGGCAACTGCACCAACATTCCGCTTGCGGCGGGCAGGCTCGAGAGGACGAGACCATTCTTCGACGCGGCTTTTTGAAGCCATGCAGACCATCGGTTCGTCCACCCGGATCGGCCGAGGCTGATCGAACCTCGGCAGATTGGTTTTGAGTTTGCGGGGGAAAGCGCTTGTGTTAGGCGACGGACTTCATCACGGCTCCCTCAATCACGACGCCTGCGGTCACGTACTTCCACAGAGCCACGAGCAGCTTGCGCGCCAGCGCCACGATCGCACGCTTGCGGCCGCGCTGGCTGTGCGCCTTGAACCACTGCGCCAGAGCCGATTGTCCCTGGTGGCGCACCCAGAGCCAGGCGAGCTGGACCATGGTTGTGCGCAGCCGCGGATTGCCGGCCTTCGACACGCCCTGCTCGCGTTCGATACCGCCACTCCGCCATGGCGTGGCCGCAAGACCGGCATAGGCAGCAACCTGACGACGGTTGGCGAAGTGGCGGTAGAAGGCCTCCGACCAGAGAACCCCGGCGAAGTTGGCGCCCATTCCCTTCAAGGCGAGCAGCATTGTGACCGGGTCCGCTGCGCCCTTCTTCTCGCCGGCTGGCTTTCCCGCCTCGACCAGGAGAGCATCCTGCGCGGCCTCCACTGCCTTGATCTGGTCGAGCAGCAGTTCGAGCCGATCGAGTTCGCGACTGACCTGCTCTTTGAGATGCGGCAGCAGTGCGCGACCGTCCCCCGTACGCAGGGCCTCAAGGCGCGCCCGCCGGTCGCGCCGCAACGGCGCGTAATCAGATATCCCTTGCGCGAACAGAAGGCCTTTGATCCGGTTCACATGCTCGATCCGCTCAGCGATCAATGTCCGCCGCTCACGGCAAATCCGGCGGCGGTCCTCTTCTTCCGGAGAGGGAGCAACGACCATCGCGCAGACCCGCGGCTCGCCGCGCTTGTAGGCCAAAAGCGCCCGCAGCAGCGTCTCGCCATCCAGCCTGTCCGTCTTGGCCCGCCTGCGCCGGCGCGAAGTCGCGATCGAGGCCGGATCCACCACGTGGCTCTCGATGCCCTCCTGCTGCAGACTGCGGTGAAGCCAGAACCCATCCAGCCCCGCCTCCTGGATTGTAATGATCGGATAGCTCTCACCCGTTCGCGCCTGCGCCTTGCGCTTTAGCTCTGCGAACAGCTTCAAGAGTTCCGCAATATCGCCGGCCTTCACGCTGCGTTTGGACATTTTCTCGCTCTTGCCGGGCGATAGCGAGGTAACCAGCCAAGTCGAACGGCTCAGTTCCAACGACACAAAAATTGCGCCAAACTGCGTGCGGATAGCGGCCGGTCCGTCGGAATGATGATCGAGCAACATCGTCGTTCTCCAGGTTGAAGGGATTCAGCAACCTCAGTCTGGCCTCAGACCTAGTCGCTATCCACTCCCCATGGAATCTTCGACGAGAGCCCGGTCCAGCTCATCGGCGAGGTTCGCGAGCCGATCCCCGCCGAGCCGGGCCAACTCGAACGTTACGATTGCGAGTATCGCCGCAACGGCACCGTCAATCTCTTCGTCTGCATCGACGTGCATCGGCCATGGCGCAAAGTCAAAGTCACAGAGCGACGGGCGGCAGAAGATTACGCCCAGTGCATGCGCGAACTCGTCGATGTTCATTATCCCGACGCCGGGTGCATCCGCGTCGTGCAGGACAATCTGTCGACCCACTCCGTAGGCTCCCTCTATGAGGCATTCGCGCCTGACGAAGCCCGGCGAATTCTGCGCCGCCTGGAGTTCCACTACACCCCAAAGCACGCCAGTTGGCTCAACATGGTCGAGATCGAGATCGGCGTGCTCCGCGGTCAGTGCCTCGGCCGCAGGATCGACGACCCAAACTGGCTCCGCCGCGAAATCGCCGCATGGGAGAAACAACGAAATGCCGCTGGCGCCCGCATCAAATGGATGTTCACGACCGAAAAAGCCCGCGCCAAAATGGGCCGCGCCTATCCCGCAACGTCCAAAGAGTCACAATCACTGTGACGAGCTACGAGTTCGGTTCCTGCATGGCTCGATTGTGCAGGAGCAAGCAAGTGGTTTCATCCGCCATCGAGCGATGACGCCCCCGCCCGCATCACTTCGCGGAGCCCGCCATGAAGACCGCAGCCGCGGAGAACCGCGAGCGCCGACCCGCGCGAGCACCACGCCCGACGAAGCGAAAGGCGCAGCCTAAGAGGATCGAGAACGTCGTCTGGGCCCGGGCGGCGGGCCGCTGCCAATATGCGGGGTGCAACAAGCTTCTCATTGGCGATCAGATCTCGGGCGCAGCGAACGCGAACACGGCCTACATCGGGCATATCGTCGCCGACTCTCCCGACGGCCCTCGCGGGGATTCGATCCGCTCCCCACTTCTCGCCCACGATCCCGACAACCTGATGCTCGTCTGTGACGTGCACCACCGCGTATTCGACCGCGAGATGGTCGCCGAGCATCCGGAACAAGTTCTGACGGCGATGAAGCGCCGCCACGAAGCACGCATCCGGACCGTCACCGCCATCGACGAGGATTTCGGCAGCCACGTCATTCGGTACGCGGCTCGGATCGGGACAAACGAGTCTCCGGTCGCCAAAGGCGACCTGAAGTGGGCGATGATCCCAGACCGCTATCCATTCGACGACGGTTGGATCGACCTCGACCTTGCGACCCTCGATCTGCCCGACCACGATCCCGACTTCTGGCGCACTCATGTACGCAATCTCCGGTCCGGCTTCGCCGAGAAGGTGCGCGGCCGCATGGAGCGTCAGGAAATTCGGCGCCTTGCCGTTTTCGGTTTGGCGCCGATCCCATTGCTGTTCGAACTCGGTCGCCTGATCTCCGACATCGCGACAGCCGAAGTTCGACAACTCCTGCGCAGCCCCAAGGGATGGAAGTGGGACCCGGATGGACGGCCCATCGAGTTCGACGTGAAGCGCCCGTCGCGTACCGACGGTCCCGTGGCGCTGAAACTCGAGGTGAGCGCTCCCGTTGCCGACGACCGCATCGTCTCGGCCCTTGGCACCGGCGCAGCCATCTGGTCCATCGCCGCCAGCGGGGCCCACAACGACATCATGCGCCGCCCGACCGATCTGGCGGAATTCGCGCGGCTGTTCCGATCCACGCTGGACGCGATCAAGTTTGCGCACGGCGAGAACTGCGTGGTGCGCATCTTTCCCGCAGTACCCCTATCCGTCGCCATCGAGGCGGGCCGTTCCTGGCAGCCGAAGGCGCACCCTACCCTCGAAGTCTACGACCAGAACAGGAAGCTGGGCGGCTTCATCCTCGCCCATACGCTCGAACACACCGGCTGACAAAGGAGAGGCCTATGAACGTGCACCTGCGTCCCACGATCACCAGAGATGCCGAAGAATTTCTCGAAGCGCTCGCCGAGGAGCTCGAGATCCCGCCGTATCGCTACGAGCAGGCGGAGACCAGCTACAAGTCGCTGGGCGAATGGCTCAATCGCGAAGACTCGAGCATCCGGCAATTCGACCCTCAGGTTCACATCCAGGGATCGTTCGGGCTCGGCACCGTGGTCGTACCGATCAGCGATGACGAGCACTACGATATCGATGCCGTCGTTGAATTCCGCAAGCTCACGAAGGGCGAGATCACCCAGAAGGAACTCAAGCGTCGTCTCGGCGTCGAGATGCGGCTGTACGCGATCTATCGGCGCATGAACAAGCCGGTCGTCGAGCATCGCCGATGCTGGCGACTCGAATACGCCGATGGCGCACAGTTTCACATGGACGTGACGCCCGGGCTTCTCAACGGGCTGGAGCAGGTAGTGCTGCTCAAGGCGCGTGGCCTCGACCTGTCGCTCGCCGACACTGCGATCGCGATCACGGACATCGATCACCCCTTCTACGAGATTCTATCCCCGACATGGCCGCGATCGAATCCGCGGGGATATCTGAAGTGGTTCCACAGCCGCATGGCTGTCATCTTCGAATTGCGTAAGCGGGAGCTGATGCGCAAGAGCTTGCGCGCGGGCACGGAGCCGATTCCGGACTATGAAGTCAGGACGCCGCTGCAGTCTGCCATCATGATCCTGAAGCGACACCGCGACATCATGTTCATCACCCGCTCGGACGAGCGCCCGATCTCGATCATCCTGACCACGCTCGCGGCGCACGCCTACAACGGCGAAGACAAGATATCCGATGCGTTGTTCACGATCCTCACCAACATGGACCGGTTCATCGAGCGGTCGCAGGATGGCAGTCTGGTCATCGCCAATCCGAGCGATCCGTCCGAGAACTTCGCCGACAAGTGGAAGAAGCATCCCGAGCGCGCGGCCGCATTCTTCGAGTGGCTCGGTCGGGCCCGCGAGGATTTTTCGCGCGCGGCGGTCCTATCGAACAAGCAGCTGATCGCGGAGCACCTGGCGAAGGGCGTGGGCGTTGGAACGGCGGAACGCGTGAAGAAGCGTTCCGTCGCCGGTCTGGCCGCTCCTGCCGTTCTGTCCAAAGGCCTCGTCAGCAACGAGGCGCAAGCCAGGAGTTCGGCGGTGCAGCTCAAAGGAGATCGTCGGAGTGCCTAGGGGCGACCACGCGCTCGCAAAGCGGTTCAGATCGGCCATCGGTGCGGTGCAGGGCGGCTGGTGGCACGCCGGGCTGCGGCCACCGAGGTTGAGCGCGGAGGATCTGGCGAGATACCGGAAGCATGATCCCGCGGCAGGGTGGCGGTTCGAATACCCTTTCTCCGATCGCATCCGGCGCATCGACATCATCGTATCCGCCGGCTTTCCTTCCGTCCCGGCGCGGATCGCGGTGGTGGATCGCCCACGCTTTCTGACGTGGCCGCACGTGGAAAAGGACGGCGTTCTCTGCCTGGTGCCTGATCACGCTACGTTTTCCGTCGACGATCCCTACGCGGGCGTCTCGGTGTTGCTCGATAAGGCTATCAAGCTGATCGAAGGTTTCGTCCGCGGCGAGCACGAAGACGACTTCAAATCCGAGTTTCTCACCTACTGGGACCATGCCAAGAAGGGGACGGAGCGGACCATCCTTTCATTGGTCGAGCCGGCTCCACCTTCCCGGACAATCAGAGTATGGGAGGGCCGCAGTCACATCGTCCTGGCTGACGATGACGGCCAGCTGCAGCGGTGGCTGAAGAATTTCAACTCCGCCCTCTACTCGGCCGACATGGTCTCGCGAGGAGGCGTGCTGGTTTGGCTGGAAACCCCGCTCCTCCCCTCCCAGTATCCCAAAGCAGCAAAGGACGTTTACGCGCTCGCCGCCGATGCCGGCGTCGCCGATCTGCTCGAAGGACTTTCGCGCGAGGTCGCTCCTCGCCTGTTCGTCGCGCTTGGCGCCTCGACCGAACACGGTCCGGCAATCGCCACGACGGTCGTCAGCCGACCCGCAATCGTTCGCGGCAGGGATCCGCTCGCCAAAGGATTTCGTCCTTCTCGGGTGCCTGAGCAGGTCTTCCTCTGGCGTCTGTTCGGCGGCGAGCCGGCAGGCCGTCTTCCGGTGGACAGGGTCGATCCCACCTGGGTACACGGGCGGGCGCAGGATCCGCGCATCGCGACCTTACGCGGGGCCACCGTCGCGCTGCTCGGCTGCGGCTCCGTGGGCGCGCCGGTCGCCCTCAGTCTCGCGCGAGCGGGCGTGGCGAAGCTTATTCTTGTCGACCAGCAGAGCTTGACAGGAGCGAACGTCGGCCGCCATACGCTCGGCGTCAGATCGATCTCCTATCCCAAGGCGTCCGAACTCGCGAAGCGGATACGCGCCGACCTTCCCCATGTGGAGGTCGAGCACTACATCGCCAAGGTTCAGGATCTGCTGCTGCGGTCCGACGGGCCTTTGGAGCACGTCGACCTTATTGTTTCGGCTCTCGGCGACTGGCCGGCGGAGTCCTTGCTCGACGAGTGGCATCTGGCAAATGGCAGGCAGTTTCCGATCGTCTACGGCTGGACGGAACCACACGCGATCGCGGGCCACGCCGTCATCGTTTCCTCGTCCGGAGGGAGCCTTCGTGACGGATTGAACGAGACCGGCGAGCCCGACGTGGTCGCCACGCACTGGCCGGAAGAAACGCGCCGTTACGAACCAGCCTGCGGCGCGGCGTTCGAGCCGTACGGCCCCGTCGAGCTCGGCTTCATTACGTCGCTCATCGCCCAAGCTGCGCTCGACGGTCTTCTCGGCATCATCGGACCGAGCACGCATCGCATGTGGCTTGCGCGCCGTGCGTTCGTCGAATCCGCGGGCGGCAGCTGGAGCGAGATGCTCCGCGAGATCGCTCCTCATGCGCTGGAAGGCGGCATGATGGTCGAGCGACCATGGGGCCGGCCACCGGCCGGGAAAGTCTTGGCGGCGTGATCTCCTTCGATATCGGACACTCCGGGCAATCGCTCCGCTTCGTCGCCGAGGTTCTCCAGCGTTTCGACAGTAACCGTCAAACCCGATTCTGGCACCGCGAGGCCGGCGGGCTGCTGTTCGCTCGCTTCGACCTGCCTAGCATCGATGTCTGCGAAGCGACGGGTCCGAGACCGACCGACCGCAGATCGCGCTATTCGTACCGGCCCGACGAAAAAGCGGAAAAGGCGGAAATCGATGCCAGCTTTTCGCGAGGACTGCATTTCGTCGGTTGCTGGCACACCCATCCCGAGGACATCGCGTCACCGTCGACCATCGATACGCGCAACATTTCGGACTGCGTGCGTCGCTCGCAGCATGCGCTCAACGGTTTCGTCATGGTGATCGTGGGAAGGGCCGCGCTCCCGGACAGTATGTTCGTTTCGATCTGTGATCGGTCGTTGGTCCATCAGCTGGCGCGATCGTGAGGCGGACAGGTCGCAAAAAGAACCGTCCGCGCTTGTTGCCACCATTGGCGGTTGCGGACTCTACTGCCCGTCAGCCCACCCGATGTCACGCAGCGTGAAACCCAACGCATGAAGCGCCAATTCCGCGTCTTCATCGACCGGGTCGCGAAGCCCCTTCGTATGTGCCTCGTTGGTCTTGCCGCGGGCATGCAGTCTCGCGACGACTTGGGCGAGATTGCTCCTGCACATTCTCCGATGTCGTGGATCTTCCGGGAAGACGCGTTCGATCCCGTCACGCGAACGCGACGCGGGCGACTTTACCAGCCCGAGGGCGCGCAGCCGGCGCAGTATAAGGTCCTGCCAGATCCGTCGTTCCAATCCTCCTCGCGCTTGATCAGCTTGGCTTGCGTGACGGTCGGTCTGGGCACGACCGGAAGCACGGGGCCATCGAGGCCTTCATAGACAAGGCCGGACTGCTGATCGATTCCTAGGTACATTGCTGTCCCCTCGTCACGATGAGCCTGAGTTTCGAGCTAGTCGGTCGTTCATCCTATGCCTATTCGGTTTTCACCCATCGTTGCGACATGTAGGGTGACGCCATTCGCCGGAATAAAGCGCTTCGTAAGTCGGCGCGGTCACTTCGCCGGCGATGCCGAGTAGAGAGCGGAAGGCGTTGAATGGATAGAATCGCCGATTGAACCGGAAGGTAAACTCGTTGAGGTAGGCTTGCAGGTGCTGCGGGCTGACGCCGTGGTGGGTGCCGATCAGCCAAGTCTTCAAGTTGGCGAACACCAGATGAACTGTCGGCAGGTGCTCCTCGGCGGCTCGCGGATCACTCCGTTCCGCGACCGCATGATGGTCATACCCAAGCTTGGTGAGATCTGCGTACCCGGACCAATTGTCGGTGACGACCTTGGCCCCAGGCGCGACGGCTTGTTCAACAAAGCCGCACAGTGATCCGGCGCTACGGTCCGGAATGACCGCGAGCCGGATCCGCCCGGCGTAGCGTCCGTTCCTGCGCGCGTCGCGTTTGGTCCCCGGTACACGTTGACGGACTTCGGTAGCGGCCGCAACTAGCGTCTTGTGGTGGACGCCGCGGCCTTCGCCGCGCGTGCGTCCGCCAACCCAAGTTTCGTCGACTTCGACATGCTCGTTGGCGCGCCCACCGATGCGGTCATGGGCCGGCCGCACCATACCGGCGCGCAACTTGTGCAGGATCTGGAATGCCGTCTCATAGCGCTTTAATCCAATCTGGCGCTGGAACTGCGCGGCGGACATGCCGGGCGTTTGACTAGAGACAAGATACGCTGCCCAGAACCAAACACTGAGCGGCGTATGCGAGCGCTCCATCACCGTGCCCACAGTTAGCCCTGTATTCTTCCGGCAGTTGCGGCAGCGTAAGACCCCGGGGCGGCTGGTGAAACGGAATGGTGAGCCGGAAACTCCGCAATGAGGGCAAACGAACTCATCCTTCCAACGGATCTTTTCGAGGTAGCCAGCGCAAGCCGCGTCGTCGGGGAACAATCGCCGGAACTCCGGCAGAGACTGCGGGAACGGCAGGTCGTCGCGCTGAAAAATATCCATCAAGCTGCGACTATGGCTTCGGATTTTTGGACTCCTGGCAACAAAGCGTCTGCGAGAAAACGGAAATCCTTCCCCAGGATTTCGGGAGACCGCTTATGGCCGTCGTTATCGTGGACTTCATATCGTCGGTAAGGCGCCACGGCTCGTTCAAGTCGTTGAAGTAGGTCAGCGACTTCAACGTGATCATCGGAGGCACACTCGACCCGAAAAGGGCCTCCAACGCGGCTAGTCCGCGCGGCAGGCTCTGCCCGTTCGCAAGCATGACAGCGATATCCTGGTAATCCTTGGCTTCGGCCCGATCATGAATCACTTTGAGCTTATGTGCGAACAAGTCGTACATCGACGCGACGCACAGGACATCGTCGTCGGTCTTGTCCGGTTCACATACGCAACCGCTCTTCACGCCCCCGAAGAATGACACCTTGATCGGCGCGGCCATATGATCGACGCTGACTGTCAACGTATCCTTATACGGAGGCGCCTTTGAGCCATGCGATTTCGTTCAGCAGGTTGTACTTTTGTCCGTCGTCCAGATCAGCGTCCGAAAAAAAGTCGAAATCGACGGATTGACGATGTCCGAGGTGAAGCGCAATCGCCGTACCGCCATATAGAACAAAGTGTCCAGGCACTTGGGCGAGATGAGGCCATAGGCTGCGTTGAGCAGGGGGTAGAATGTCGAGGCGCGGCGTAAACACCATAAGCAAATTCCAGCGTCAGGAAAACCGGCGACGCGACTTCGGTGGTGTTCCATGCCCGCCCAATCGATAATGCCAAAAAGCGAGCGATCGGTTGGAGACTACGCCAACTGGGGGAGATTTTAGAACTTCCCTAAACATATCAATTCCGACGCATTCGATCAGCGCGGAGGCGTCTTCCCAGGTACCCATCTCCATCACATTAGCAACGAGTCTAGACATTCCGTCGGACGCAACAATATCGGGCGGCGTCCACCACACGTACTTGGCCGCAAGCCGCAGTATTTCCGAACTTCGAACGGTCTCGTTCATTGCGGCATCTCCAGTGGCGTGAAACTAGCACTAGCCGGTATGGGCGTCAACCGGATAGGCTTGCATCGAACCGTCGATCGTCTCGCCGATGCGCGACGTCGTCGCCGACGTTCCCTTCTCGGGCGCGATGCCGACAGAGCGGAAAAACCGCTTCGAGAAGTAGTGATAGAACCCCTTTCCGAACTCGCTGTAGGAATCGTTGATCGCCAGGACCGTTTCGGTCACGTCGATCTCGACCTTGTCCCGATAGGCCAGGCCCAGAGCGCGGGCCTTGTCCATGAGCCAGACGAGTGGCGCTGGGACAGCGGATCGCTCGCGTACTCAGCAGGATCTGGAAATTCGCCGGTTTTGATCCGTTTTCATGCCATTTTGAGCCCGTTTGACCCGCCCTGCCGTCTGGGACCCCTTTTTCCGGCCGGTGTTGGCGCCAACTGCGGACCAAATTCTATTACTTTTAGGTATTTAAGTAGTGATATTGGCGGGCGACGCGGCTGGATGTTGGCCCCGTTTTGGCGCCCAGATGCTTTGGATAGGTTGGAACTGAGAGTCGGTTTTGAGTCTCACCGTCCTGGAATCCCACCTCGGGTGAGGCTATTGACCACTACTCCAGAGCGCTATTGCAATTGCACAACATATATTTATTGAGATCGTACGACATATTATTATTGTAATTACAAAGCATAATACTATTGTAATAATCCAACACCAAACTATCGAACCCCGGGAGTTCAAAATGCCCTCCCTCCACGAAAAACTCGCTCAGTCCCTCACCGAACTGAAGAACCTCAGCAATGGCGGCAAGCGACGAATTTTCCAAAGTGAGGAACTTTCGCGCACTCACCGCGAGCGGCTGCTGGGGACCGGGTTCCTGAGGGAGATCATCAAGGGATGGGTCCTGATGACGCGCCCGGAGGAAGGGTCGGGCGACAGCACCTCCTGGTATTCGTCCTTCTGGGAGTTCTGCCGGACCTATTGCGACGAGCGCTTCAAGAGCGATTGGGTCCTCTCGGCGGAAAGCTCAATTCCCCTGCTGGCCGCAAATCTTAACATTCCCAAACAGGTGGTCATTGCGGCGCCGTCCGCCAATAACCAGACACAGGCCCTCCTCCACGGCACTTCTCTTTATCTTTACAAAGTGCGCCAACTTCCGGTGGCGCCGATCGAGACCGCCGGCGTGCGGACCTTCCCGGCGCCAGAGGCTATCTGCGCTGCTGCGCCCATCTTCTGGCAGACCCAGAAGAACGACCTCATCGCCGTGCTCGGATCACTGAGGAATGTGAGCCCGATCTCGAAGGTTCTCCTTGAGGGCGGACGTGCGGCCGTGGCGGGGCGGATTGCCGGGGCGTACCGACTGCTGGGCAATGCTCGAGCCGCCGACGTGATCATCACCACAATGACATCGGCCGGCCACGACGTCAGGGAAGACACCGATCCGTTCAAGGCATCGGTCCCGATGCAACTCCCCATCCGGGCCGCGCCGCCGATTATGACGCGGGTCCGCCTCATGTGGGCGGAAATGCGTGAGAAGGTGCTTGAGAATTTCAAGATCGAGCCGCGCCGCATCAACGATCACGACGGATATCTGACGGCAATCGATGAGCTATACACCTCGGATGCATATCACTCGCTTTCCATCGAAGGCTATTCGGTCACCGAGGACTTGATCGAGAAGGTCAGGACCGGGAATTGGGATCCTGACGGCAGCGATGGAGACCGTAAGCAAAAGGATGCGATGGCCGCGAAGGGGTACTGGAATGCGTTCCAACTGGTCCGCGCCTCGGTGGTGCGCGTGCTCAACGGCGAGGATGCGGCCGAGATCACCGATCGGGAGCACCTCAACTGGTACCGGGCTCTCTTTCAGCCTTCAGTCCAGGCAGGCATCATCGAGCCCGAAAATCTTGCGGGCTACCGCACTCACTTCGTCTTCATCAGGAACTCCGGACATACGCCGGTCGCATGGGAATCGGTGCCCGACGCCATGGAGGCCTTTCTGGACTGCCTGAAGGAAGAGAAGGATCCGCGCGTGAGAGCCGTCCTCGGACACTTCATCTTCAGCTTCATACATCCCCTTCCCGACGGTAACGGTCGAACAGGACGCTTTCTCATGAATGTCATGATGGCATCGGGAGGACTGCCTTGGACCATCATCCCCGTCGACAGACGCGACGAGTACATGAAGGCATTGGAGAGCGCGAGCGTACAAGGCAACATCGCTTCGTTCGCGGCCTTCCTGGCAGATTGCTGCCGGCTTGAACCACCTCCTCCGCGGCGGAGCCGTCCGGGAGAAGTCCAGGCACCGGCTAAACTCAACTAAGCAAGCGCGCGGGGATGCGCTGGTCTGTGGTTACCGCGATGATCGCCGCGATCATCGCCCTGACCAGCGTCATCGGGATCAGGGAGCGCATCGCGATCATCATCAGGGGCATCGGCATGCTGATCATCGCCACCAGCAGCGGGACGCTCGTCGACTACCGGAAGAAACCGCAACCCCGCGAGCTTTGTCGCTTCGACGATCACATGGTCAATACGATCACGCGGAACGAGATGGCAGAGGCCATTGCGGCGGTCCATCAGCGCGGCGCGGAAGCCATGGCCGAAGGCATGGTTCGCACGATCAGACGGTTTTGGAACTGGCTCGCTGAAGCTGTCCGTCAAGATCAGACGAACGGTGGCAGATGGCGTGATGCTAAAACTGCAAGCTCCTCCCCGAACGCGAGTTGAGATTGGCGAGGATGAATTCTATCCAGAAGACGAGAAAGGTGATGCGCCCCCCGAGATTGAGGTGGGGGCGTGCGCTCGTAATTGCACGTGAAGGATACTTCTCCGAGCGCATCTCCCTGGGAATTCAGCTACTGATTGGTACGTGCCAGCGTCGCCGAGCGGTCACGGGTGCACATCGCGGCAGCGATGATTGCCCGGCGCCAATTTCTCACCCCATAAAGTTCGTCACGCCTTTGCGACTTATGGAGAACGCGATCTCGGTTTCGGCGAAGAAGAAGCAGACCTCATTTTGGACCATCTTGAAGGGGTCTCTTCGAAAGACGTTACGAGACAATTCTACTCTTCGGACCCACGGGCTCGCCGAAAGTGGGCGGCGGCGATCAGGCGTTCTCATCCTGATTGTCGCGCCATACGAAAGCGGGAAATGATGCATGCTTGGGTCGCTTGGTGCGAACACTGGGCGACCCGTGCCATCGCCGAAGACCCTTTGCTCCTGGATCGCGAATATATGGCGGAGGCAGCCGAGTAGTCTTAGAGACCTGAGCTGGGCGCAGCTCATGCCGAACCAAAATCTTGGGACGACGCTTTCGTGCGCGGCAGGTAGACACGAGGCCACCGCCCGGCGCTAGCCGCCGTTGACCGCCACGCCGCGACTCAAGCACGACATGGCCGGGTTTCAGGCGCGCGTCACGACGTTGATCGAGTTCATCGGGAGCCTGCCACGATGGCGACCCGCCATTGCCTTCTCAGCGGCCCATCGCATTCGGAGAAAGAAAACCCTGTGGGTTGTCCTCGGCGTTCCAATAGTCCTTTGTGGCGGGTACTTCGTCGCGCCACTCAATCTCCGTCGCGGCGTCGTAGTTTTCCCATCTGGCGTTCTGTCCTTCTCTCACGAATGCGTTCGTCCTCGCCCAGGCCTCAATGGCGCCGTCCACTGTGGCCTCATGTATGGTTGAGACTACCTCCTGCGCGCGCAAGCACGCGCGCGTGATGGGCCCTGGTTCGCTTCGCTTCGTGAGCGCCCTCATGCCTCCGATGTAGTCGCCGCGAAATACGGTCGGAATGATGACTTGCGCCTGGTTACCTCTCAAAAGTTCTGAAGTGAGGTGCAGGCGCGATATGCGTCCGTTGCCGTCATCGAACGGATGCACTTCCGCGATCAGACAATGGAGGAAGACGCCACGTGCGAAAGGTTCGGTGAGCCCCTGCAGGAGATCGTAGCCGTACTTCAGCGTGCCAACGACCAGGTCGGGCTGGACCATTGAGATCCCACTGACCTTGTTGTTGACTGTCTTGAACCTGCCAGGCTGCTTTTCGGGACGGGCGTCCATCAAGAGCGCATGACGCGCCCTCAGCATGTTCTCGAACTCCTGATAGTCAGCAGGCACCGCCGTCAGTGCGCGTTCGTCGGTGAGTAGCCGGTACGTTGCGATCACGTCGTGCCCGTCCGCGGGACGGTTGATAGGCGCGACGCCTTCGAAGACGATGCGCTTCGCCTCTACCACCGTAAATTCGGTGCCTTCGATGAAGTTGGAAAAGTAGGCCTCGAGGAACGCGTTCGACTGTCTCACCCCCTGGTCCTGGGATACGGGCCGATCAGGAAAAGATAGCGACTTGAGGTGCGCGAACAGCTCCTGCAGTCGGGCGCAGCAGTTTTTGTCGGCGCCCGCCCGTCTAATTTCCGCAGCCTTGCTCGCGAAGCGCACTTTTTGCGTTCCGAGCAAACCGCCCATCAGGCGGTCGAGCTTCTTGAACTCTTCCTCAGCGCTAAGCTGAGGTGCGAGCTTCCTCGCTTCGTCGCGCATTTTGTTGAAATTGTCCGGCCCGCCCGAGTCAAGCAGGGTGACTAGGTAGTCCTCGAATTCGGCATCGCTCAGATTTCGCTGCACTCCGCCCCGTGTCCGCGTGGGTTTGAGGTTCTCAAGTAGAGAACGTGGGCGGGACGGTGAATAGAACTCGGCGGTGATCATTGGACTGTCGCCAGGCAGAGCCGACGGCCCTTCGATTAGTCGAATTTCCATGCCCGGAAGCTCGACTGTCCGGTTGGAGTATGGCCCTGTGAGGAATACGTAAGATTTCCCGCCCTTCTCTGGCTGATATGGTCGCATCTTTGCGCCGGTGCGAGATGTCACCACCGTTTTGGGAAACAGGTGCGGTAAGATGTACCAGATGTTCCGCCCCACGACGGCTTCGAGACCGTCTTTCAGATTTGACGTATAGACGCGCTCGACGATTTGCCTAAGTTCACCGGCCTGGGCGCGCCTGCGGATCTGCCGGCTGCCGGCTTGGTCGTCTTTTGTCGTGATGAGGATCTCGCCGTAGGTCGCCATAGCCGTGTCCGCTGCGGTTCGAATAAGGAGGACGACCGTCCATTAAAGTCGGTTAAACGCCTATTTTGGTCCGCATTAGTCGAATTGGAACCCGTTTCCAGCTCTAATATTCGAGTATCCTGCCCATATTCAAGGGGATAGTCCGTAAAAATCGTTTAAGGTGCCGTTCTTGTCCGCAATGCTCGAATAGACCGCCACGGACATATTCGAATAATACGGACAAAAAGTCAATAATATCTGACTTTTACGGACAATCCACCTGGCAAATCGACTGTGGCGGACGCCGCATAGGACTAGCTAGGCGGTTGGAGCGGCCCGCTTCGGCCCCAGTCTGATCGAAAGCCGTTCAATCAGATGCGGTTTGAATTCAACCTTCGGGACGAACACCGGAACCTCGGGATCGGGCTTGTCTTTGTCGTGTTTGGGATTGGCGCTCCAGTCATCCCGCTGTGGGACGTTCTCCAGCCCGACCACAAACATGTCGAACCCATCTTCCGTCAGTCGGAACCGCAGGAAGTTGTTGTACGCGCCGATCCGCAGCGAACTGAACGCATCGTTACGGTTCATCCTGAACAGCAGGCAGGTGATCAGCATGTTCAGACCAAACAGCGTGCTCCCGATCAGAAAGCAACGAACCGTCCGCCGGCCCAGCAGCTCTCAGTTCTATTGGTGACATGACGACAGTCCTCTCTCCCAACCGCTGGGTCGAGACATAGCCTGAGTCGCAAAATCGGTTGCGCATCAAATCCGCGTCGCCGCGCCGCCGTCGAGCCTGTGATCGGCCATCTCAAGGACGACCACCGGATGCGCCGTAACCATCTCAAGGGCCGCGACGGCAACCGCATCAACGCCACGCTCGCCGCCGCCGGCTACAGCTTCAGCCTGCTCCGCCACTGGCACGCGGAACATTTACGCGGCCTGTTATGGATACTCTGTCGCCCCCCATCGCAGTCACACCTTGCGTAAGAACGGTACTCAGAAACGTTCCTTACAAACGACGACTTACGGTCAGCCCCCCTTCGTCACTCGGGAGCCCCCGCAACGGCGTCAGGCTGTGGGCCCGATATCGTGTCCAACTCCGCCTGACCAGTGAAACGGCGCGTTCATCAGTGATGAAGATCGCGCCCTGCTGAACCGGCTCAATGCCGGAGGCGATCTCAACGAGCTTCGGGGCGGCGGTTGCCGCACTCCACGAACAAACGAGAGCTGTCCATCTGTCGGACGGCCCTTTCAATCTTGCGAGCGTGACGAACCTCTACCGGCTCCTTCGCCAAAACCCGCCACGGACTCAGGATCGAGTAAGCGCGATACTCGCCCCATCGGTCGGAATAATAGGACGAAGTTGGCGCTCGCGTGCCTATGCACGCAGAGGGTTCCTTCCAGCCAGCGCATCGGCGGCATCTTTGATGCCCGCATAGATTTCATCAAGATCTGCCGCTGTCGCACAGTACGGCGGCATCACGTAGATCGTATTGCCGAGCGGCCGTAGCAGCAGATTTCGATTCTTGAAGAAAGCGTGAAGCTTCGGACCGATGTCCGCCAGATAGCCCGCATCGCTCGTCTTTAGATCGAGTGCTGTAATGGTGCCGGTTTGACGAACGTTTCTGAAGCGCGCATCGCCTCGGAATGGCTCAATTGCCTGTTCTTGCATCGTGGCGATCGCCGCCACGCGTTGGCGGGTTTCGGGATCTTGCCAGAGGTCCAGATTGGCTCTTGCGGCCGCGCAGGCCACCGGATTTGCGGTATAGGAGCTCGAATGAAAGAACGTGCGCGCGCGATCCTTCGAATAGTGGGCATCGAATATGTCGGCGCGGCAGAGCGTCACCGCCAGGGGGAGCGCTCCGCCCGTAATTCCCTTGGAATAACAGACGATATCGGGTGTGACATTGGCCTGCTCGCACGCAAAGAGAGTTCCAGTGCGGCCCCAGCCCGTCATGACCTCGTCGGCAATGAACAGGACCTCCGATGCCTCGCAGACCCGCTTCATCTCTCTGAGCACCCAGGGTGGGTACATCAGCATTCCGCCGGCCCCCAATATCAGAGGCTCCACTATAAAGGCTGCAGGGACTTCGTTCCGACACGCAGACTCAAGGGCGTCGAGCGTGTCCTGCTCTCGACCTGTTGCAGGAAACGGGATTGAGGTGACGTCAAACAACAAAGGCCCGTACGCCCCGTTGAACACGCCCCGCGCACCAACCGACATCCCGCCGACCGTGTCGCCGTGATAGGAATGTTGCATCACGACAATGCGTATTCGCTGCTTGCCGATATGATGCCAATAGCCGAGTGCCATCTTTAGGGCCACTTCGACGCTAGCCGAACCGCTGTCGGAAAAGAAGACATGCTCAAGCCCAGAGGGCGCGCACTTCAAGAGTCGCGCCGCAACTTCCTCCGCAGGATCGTGGGTATGGCCGGCAAAGATGACCTGGTTGAGCTTGGCTGCCTGTTCCTGAATCGCGCGCACGATATGTGGATGACAATGACCATGCGTCACCACCCACCAGGATGAGATTGCGTCGATGATACGGCCACCATCGGCGGTGTGGAGATAGGCACCATTCCCCCGGACAACTCTCGTCATCTCGTCTTGAAGAGCGTGTTGTGTGAACGGATGCCAGATCGGCGATTTATTCCTTGGCATACAGCTTGAAACTATCTGCCTGGAATGAGGTTTTGAATGTGGCCTGCAGCGTGTCGGCGGTGAGGGGCGAGAGCCACGGCAATCGTCCCAGCCAACGCACCCGCCCCATCTCGCGAATAACGGTCTGAGTCTCGGCATTTCTTTCGCCGATGAAGGCCATGCCGAGAATGGGGATCTCACGCTTTCGAAGAGCCTCTATCGACAGGAGCGAATGATTGATGGTGCCCAGCTCCGTGCTCGCGCAAAGCACGACCGGAAGGCGCCATCGCTCGAACACATCAACGTAAAGAGTATCGCCAGTCAGGGGCACCATGAGCCCGCCCGCGCCCTCGATAACCAATGGCTGCCGAGCGGTATCTGGCACATCGAGCGACTCTGCCGCGACCCGAACGCCGTCAACCGCGGCGGAATAGTGCGGCGAGGCTGGTGTTTGCAGGCGGTAGCGCTCTGGCAAGATGCGGTCGGCCGACAAGCCGCCGAGCCGCGCGACAGTCTCCGTGTCGGTCTCTCCATCGAGCCCGGCCTGAATTGGCTTCCAATAATTCGCGCCGAGAAGGTTCGCGAGCCCCGCGGAAAACACCGTCTTTCCGATTCCAGTATCTGTGCCCGTTACCACGATCCGCAGAGTCATCGAAGTTCACCTTTTTGTCTCCTCGGCCAAGGCGTCGAGCATTGCGCACACGTCATCTTCGATGACGTTGAGTGTCAGCGAGATGCGCAAACGAGCCGTGCCCGCCGGCACGGTCGGCGGCCGGATGCCGCGGATGTCGAAGCCACGAGCCTGCAGCGCCGAGGCAAGCCGCATCGCACGCGCGTTGTCGCCTACGATGAACGGTACGATCTGCGAGTCCGAAGGACCCTTCCAACCGCGCTGTTTGATCTGCCGATGTGTGAACGCGACGAGCTCGATGAGGCGCTGCTGACGCTCGGGTTCCTGCTGCAGCATCAGAATAGCCTCTTGCACGGCGACGGCGATCAACGGTGAGGGGGCGGTGGCGAAGATAAAGGGACGGCACCGATTGATCATAAAGTCTCGCAGGATGCCCGACGCCGTGACGAGCGCGCCAGCAGCGCCCAGCGCCTTGCCGCAAGTATGAACGACCAGGAGATTTTCTCGTCCCTCGTAAGGAGCGGTGAGCCCCCGTCCCTTCACACCGTAAACACCTGTGGCATGGGCCTCATCCACCATCAAAAACGCATCATGCAGGTCGGCGAGCGCAACCAGCTCTTGGAGCGGCGCAAAATCGCCGTCCATGCTGTAGAGACTTTCGGCCACGATCCAGATGCGGCCAACTCCGCCCTTTGCCCGCCAGTCACGAATCGTGCTTTCGACCGAATCCAGGTCGTTATGTGCGCTTATCCGAAAGTCAGCGCGGCCCGCCCGCGCGCCTTCATGGATACTCGCATGCACCAGAGAATCGAGAACGAGCAGATCGCCTTTCTGCGGCACCGTCGTCAGGACCGCAAAGTTTGCGACATAGCCGCCGCCAAAGAAGAGTGCCGTCTCGGCCCCAAAGAAGCTGGCAGCTTCAGCTTCCAGACTTTCATGCTCCTCGCAATTGCCGCGCAGGAGCCGCGATCCGCCGGCTCCGATCGGTGTACCGGCCTCGACCGCTGCCAAGACAGCCTTCTTGATGCGCGGCGCGTTCGCGAGCGCCAAATAGTCGTTCGACGTGAAATCTTTTCCTGCACGCGGACTGAGGCTGCGCAAGCGGTGGTCTTCTTTCAGGACGTTCAACGCCGAGGTATATCGGACGGCCTTTCCCGCGTGGATTGAATTCATTCTGCACTCTGAGGGCTTTGAAATCGCGCAAAATTCTCACGATGTGCGCAGAAAAACGACTTCGCTTTGGCGCCTTGATGGTCAAACCGGCAATAGTCGATTTTCGCGATCGACGAGCACAATACGGGGTCTAAAGGTTTTGGCCTCCGCCTCATCAAGCAAGGCGTATGCAAGGATGCTAATTTTGTCTCCGGGGAGCGCCAGTCGCGCAGCCGCACCGTTCAAGTCAATGGTCCCCGAGCCGCTCGGCGCTTCGGTGACGAAAGTGGCGAAGCGCGCACCGGTTTCCACGTTGTGAATTTCGACGCGTTCGTTGAGCAAAATCCCTGCCGCGTCCAGCAGTGTACGATCGATTGAAATCGAGCCCTCATAATGCAGATCGGCTTCGGTCACCGATGCGCAATGGATTTTGCCCTTCATTAGGGTAATTTGCATTTCTCACCTAAGCTTAAGGAGTTTACGAGATAGCTCGCCGCCCTGTGTGGTTTAGGCAAGCCCTGACGTGATGCCGAGCCTGGTGAGCAAGTTTGCATCGCGATCGGTTTTTGGATTATTGGTCGTCAGCAGCACGTCTCCGATAAAAATTGAATTTGCCCCGGCCAAAAAGCACAGCGCGTGCAATTCATCGGTCATGTCATGCCGTCCGGCGGACAACCGCACGACGCTCGTCGGCATCATGATCCGAGCAGTTGCGACCAGACGCACCAGCGCGATCGAATCGGGACGCATCGCGGTGTCAACGACGGGAACCCCCTTGACCTCGTTCCAAAGATTGATCGGCACGCTTTCTGGAGGCTTTCGGAGATTGGCGAGCAGGATAAGCATGTCGAGACGGTCCTCAACGCGCTCGCCCATACCGATAATGCCGCCACAGCAGATCTTGATGCCCGCCTCGCGCACATGCACGAGCGTGTCAATTCGGTCCTGCAGCGTGCGCGTTGTGATGATCCTGCCGTAGAACTCAGACGAGGTGTCGACGTTGTGATTGTAGAAGTCGAGCCCCGCCTCGGAAAGCTGCGCCGCCTGTTTCGGCGTCAGCATGCCGAGTGTGACACAGGTTTCCATGCCAAGGCCTTTGACGGCGCTGACCATTTCGCAGACCCGATCGAGATCACGGTCTTTCGGACTGCGCCAGGCCGCAGCCATGCAGAAGCGGGTTGCGCCAGCCTCCTTGGCACGTTGCGCGGTGGCGACCACATCGGCGCGATCCATCAGGCGACTCGCTTTCACCCCCGTCTCGTAGTGCGCGCTCTGTGCGCAGTAGCCGCAGTCTTCCGGGCAGCCACCCGTCTTGATGCTGAGCAGGCTTGCTGTTTCGACGTGGTTCGGATCGAAGTTATCGCGATGAACGCTTTGCGCTCGAAACATCAGCTCTGCGAATGGCAAACCATAGAGCGCCTCGGCCTCGGCACGCTTCCATTCTCCACGAACCCGTGGGAGCCCGCAGCTTCCGTTCCGGTCAACTCCAGCACACACGTCCATAGCCTCGGGTCCGTAATCATAGATAATCACGTAAATTATCTATCGTCAGCGATATTGGATCGATGCTAATCGATGTGCTATCGGCGCGCACCCACTTTTCCGATAGATAATCTATGATGAGCGAGAACAGGACGACTGCCGGACGCATCGCCGAATCGATCGGTGAGCGCATTATCAACGGCGCCCTGCAGCCGGACTCGCCGCTCCGGCAGGATCATGTCGCGCGAGAATTCAATTCCAGTCACGTCCCGGTGCGCGAGGCTTTTCGACAATTGGAGGCTCAACATCTTGTCGTGAGTGCACCTCGGCGCGGCGCGCGGGTCGCTCCGCTCGACACGAATTCGGTCAAGGAGATCGCCGAGATGCGTGCGGCGCTCGAGGTGGTCGCGCTACGCAATGCGGCTCCAAAGCTCTCATCGATCCACCTGGCACGCATTGAACTTGCCCTCATCGAAGGAGACAATGCCAAGACGATTGAGGAGTTTGAGATGGCCAACCGGACCTTTCACTATGCCCTGGTTGCGCCCTGCGCGATGCCGCGCCTGCTCGCCAGCCTTGACGAACTACAGCTTGCAAACTCTCGGCTGGTGTTCGCGATGGCGCGGTCGGCTGGCTGGCGCCCACGGTCCAACCAAGATCACCGTCTGATTTTGCAGGCCCTGCGAGCTCGCAACCTTGACCAAGCCTGTAACCTGCTCGCGCGTCATATTCAGACCATTGAGCGCCTGGCTCTCCCGAGCTGTTGACCAAGAAGCGCTTCTCGCGAAGTGAGTTGCGCAGCGCGGGGCAC
The DNA here is from genome assembly GCF_024199935.1 of Bradyrhizobium sp. CCGUVB14. NCBI lineage: Bacteria > Pseudomonadati > Pseudomonadota > Alphaproteobacteria > Hyphomicrobiales > Nitrobacteraceae > Bradyrhizobium > Bradyrhizobium sp. CCGUVB14. The sequence goes on along the minus strand of NZ_JANADS010000001.1, from coordinate 2,012,969 downwards.
AATAGCGCGAACCATCGATCAACCGGCGATGCGGAAGGGTTGCTTTGCGGAGAGCGCGATCCCAAGTTAGCTATGCACCCATCTCTAACACTCATAGAGCCATTCATGATCCGCCACATCGTTTTGTTCACCGCCAAGGATGAGGGGCACATTGACGGGATAATCGAGGGCCTCTCGGTTCTCACGACCATTCCGCATGCACGCCGGCTGGAGGTTGCACGCAATCGCAAGACCGATCAGCTCGGAAACGACATCGACGTCGTCGTCTATGGTGAGTTCGAGAGCGAGGCGGAACTCGCAGCCTACAAAGCGCATGATCTATACAAGCAATCGATCAGGCGGGTACGGCCATTGCGCGAACTGCGGTTCGCGGCAGACTACAATGTGTCGACGGATGTGCGGCTCGTCACTCGCCGCGCGGTCTCCGCTGGCGGAGGCTAGGCTGCCCCCCGGTCTCACAAGCTTGCCAATTTCGATCAAACGTCGCGCTCGTTTGGCGAGCCATCGCCGGAAGCGCGCGAACGCCACTCGCCGGTGACGGATAGCCAATGCACGTTCAAGAGCTGCAATGGATTGCCCCTGTCGCGGCAATGCGGCGCCTCGCCCGCCGATCTCATCTTACGTTTCTTGATAGTGCCGCGAGCCACGAGCTACTTGGGCGCTACTCATATCTGGCCTGCGACCCGTTCGGCACCTATATGGTCGCGGACGGACGGGCGAGTTGGAACGGACAGAATCTTGACGGCGATCCATGGGAGGTCCTTCGCACCCTGCTTGCTAAGTATCGGCAAGAGCATCGCCCCGATCTCCCGCCCTTTCAGGGAGGAGCGGCCGGATTCTTCGGTTACGACCTGAACAGGACATTAGAGCGATTGCCGGTTCCGGCAGCCTCCGGGCACCGCTTGCCTCAATCCATTCTGCATTTTTATGACGTGGTCGTCAGCTACGATCACCGCAACGACAGAAGTTGGATCGTCTCCACAGGGTGGCCCGAGCAGGATCCCGCGCACCGCGCCACGCGCGCACGCCAGCGAGCCGATGAATTTGCAGCTCTTCTTGCCACCGCAGACTTGGCGAGAAATGACGCCCACGACGCTGTCGGACCATGGCATTCGAACTTCAGCCGCGCGGGCTATATTGCGGCAGTACAGCGCGTCATCGACCTGATCCAGGCCGGAGACGTCTTCCAAGTCAACATTGCGCAGCGTTTTAGCGCGCACTTGCCGAACTCATTTGATCCGGCTGCCTTCTACTGCCAATTGAGGTCATTGAACCCCGCACCATTCGCAGCGCTCCTGCGTTACGGCAATCTCACCATTGCATCAAGCTCGCCGGAGCGTTTCCTGAAGCTCGACGGTCGACGGGTCGAGACGCGCCCGATCAAAGGCACAAGTGCGCGCTCTGCCGACGCCGAGGAGGACCAGCGCCGCGCTCAACTCCTGGTTACGTCAGACAAAGATCGTGCCGAGAACATCATGATCGTCGACCTCTTGCGGAGTGATCTGTCGCGTGTATGCACTCCGCATTCAGTCGAGGTTCCTGCGCTGTGCGATCTCGAATCCTACGCCTCGGTGCACCACCTCGTGTCGGTGGTTACGGGTCAACTCGAAGAGCGCCAAGACGCCGTCGCCCTTCTTCGCGCCTGCTTTCCAGGCGGATCTATCACCGGAGCGCCGAAAGTGAGATCGATGGAGATTGTTACGGAAATCGAACGCATAGCGCGAGAGATTTATTGCGGAGCTATCGGCTTCATCGCCTTCAACGGGCGCATGGATACGAATATCGCGATCCGCACTGTCACGATCGACGCCGATTTGGCTACCTTTCACGCAGGTGGCGGGATAACGGCGATGTCGGATCCAGCGGCCGAATACGAGGAGACACTCGTCAAGGCACAGCGCATGTTTGACGCATTTGCCACCAATTCTTCCGGTGGCTCTTGATTGTCATCATCGACAACTACGATTCCTTCGTCTTCAACATTGCCCGCTATTTCCGCCGGCTTGGTGAAGCAACGGACGTGATCCGCAACGACGCGATCAGCGTCAGTGATATCGTCCTTCGCCAGCCGCACGCCGTGGTCATCTCCCCCGGTCCCTGCTCCCCCACAGAGGCGGGAATATCGACTTCGATCGTTCGCGAACTTTCAGGTCATGTCCCCATCTTAGGTATCTGCCTTGGGCACCAGTGCATCGGGAGCGTTTTCGGCGGAACGGTGGCACGTGCACGCCGCCCCACGCACGGCCGGTCCTCCTATCTCACGCATAACGGCGGAGGGCTGTTCGACGGACTCCCTTCTCCTCTCTGCGTCGGGCGCTACCATTCCCTTGTTGTTGAGATCGATGAGTCGCACACCTCACATCTTGTGGTCACGGCACGTTCGGACGATGGTGAGATCATGGCTCTTGCCCATCGCGATCACCCGACCTACGGTGTGCAGTTCCATCCCGAATCGATACTGACCCAGCATGGGGGCGCTCTGCTTAAAAACTTTTTGCGACGGGCAAAGAGCTTTCGGGCTTGAGGATGGGCTTTCCTACCCTACGCCTCCGCAACTGCAGGCGGCGGCGCATCCGCAGTACTTCAAGTCGCATTCTTTCTCGGCCATCTGTTTCCGCCAGCAGCCCATAAAGCGCGCGTTCAGCAGATGCGGCAGGCGTGTACGTCTCTTAGCGCACGCCGGTCATCATCCTAACCGACGTCGGGCAGGCGCTTTGCGCCCAGCCCCATCGACGAGACGCCCCGCATGAAAATCGCATTTCGCGATCGGCGAGGAGCGGCACCTGACCCAAAGGATCCGGCTCAGTGAGATGATAAACCTCTTGTATCTCACGCAGTGTCAGATTGTAGGCTTTTCTACGCAGCAACCAACCACCTTCCTCAAGCGGGACCTTACACAAGCGTGAGAGAGACCTTCTTGGATACGCTGGATGTCATTGGCGTCGGGACCGGTCCTTTCAATCTCAACCTGGCAGTGCTGATGGAACCTACCCGACTGCGCGCACTATTCCTGGAGAAGCGCGAGGCATTTTGCTGGCATCCCAGGCTAGCGCTGCCGAACAGCCGCCTGCAAGTGTCGCCATTCAAAGATTGCGTGACCTTGGTAAGCCCAACCAGTCCCTATTCTTTCCTGAATTGCCTCGCGCAAAACGGGCGGCTCTACAGTTTTATCAACAAGCGATCGCATAGTGCACGCCACGGGCTTTCAGCCGCGCACTCCCCCCTTTTTGCGGTCCGCTCCTGGGCAGCGCGCACATGGAGGACAATCTGATCAACAGCTTCGCGGACAGCCGTTTTATCTCGATCAATCTCGGCAACTCCTGGGCGGTTACGAGGATGGACGATGCAGGGCTGAACGCTGTATCGGATTCAGTGATATCGACGGAAAAGGTGAGCGCGATCACATGAGCGCGGTGCGGTCCTCTAACTTGCGTATCGTCGATGTTCCCCCGGCGCCGCGGACCGCCTCGCTTACAGACGGCCCTACGCGCCCCACTACTCATCCCGAACAAGAGCGATCGCCCTCGCCGAACGCTCTATTTGGTGCTCCAGCGGGCATCTACTGGCGGTCCTGATCGTGCCGACCCAATACAACCGGATGAAGCGTGCTTACAACCCACCAGTCGGCCAGATCGCTGACCTCCAGGATCTAAAACGCCCAACGGCTATCCCATCGCGAGTGACCGCAACACTTAAAGAAAGACGTCGTGTACACGAAGCAGATCGATCGCTCCCTGATGCGAACCGAATATGGCGTGCTGGTTTGCCGCTTGCTGGAGCATTTGCCGGATGATCTCAGCCCCGAGTTCGGTGCCTCGGTCGTTGAGGTCACGCCCGGTGGGGCGGTCGATCTGCATGCACACCACAAACACGAATTGTGGGTGCTGATTTCCGGCGAGGGAGAATTTGAAGCCGGCGCGCAGATCCGGTCGGACGTAACTTTATTCTACATGCCACCGCACCAGACCCATGCCATCCGCAATCTCAGCCAGGAGAATACGCTGAAATTCCTCTCCATCTGGTGGGATTGACATGCGCACCTATTTCGTATGTCCAGCTCCCCCCTGCCCTAACGGCAAATTGCATCTTGGTCATGTCGGCGGCGTATACTTGCTCGCCGACATCTTCGCGCGCTTTCAGCGTATGGCCGGCCATCGCGCACACTTCATCACGGGCGCAGATGAGCATGGCACGTATACGCTTCAAAAAGCGCGAAAGCTCGGGCAGCCCGTCGGCGAGGTCGCGCAAAAGCACATTGACGAGATCCTGCAGTGCCTGCGTGCGGTGCACATCACGCCTGATGTCTTCGTTCGCACATCCAGCGAGCTACATAAGGAGAATGCGCTTGCGATTTTTTGCGAGCTGCAGGAGGCCGGTTACGTCAAAGTCCGCAAGGGTGTCCAACTCTATTGCGAGCATTGCGACGAATTTGTCGCGGACTCGCTGGCAGTCGGCAATTGTCCGGCGTGCAATTCGCCTGCCGAAAGTAATTTGTGTGAGCATTGTGGCTTGGCAATCCGCCACGACACATTACGCAATGCCCGGCACACGACATGCGGCCGTAATCTTGTCCTGAGGCCCGTCGAGCATGCCGTGTTCGATACGCCTCGCCTCGCGCAGGCGCTGGACAAAGCTATTGGACAAAGCGACTGGGCCGAGCCCATACGCGACAAGGCGCGATCTTGGCTGGCCCACGATATGCAGGGTTTGCCGATGTCGCGTCACTTCAGTCATGGTGTAGAGCTACTACAGCCGGAACCTTTGTCCGGTCAAACCCTGCTCACGTGGTTTGAGGGCTTGTGGTGCTTCGACACTGGAATTCGCGAGCAATGCGCCAATGAGTTTTTGGACGCAAAATCAACCATGCGCGATCCCGCCACCCGGCTTGTGTTTTTCATGGGCCAGGACAACCGCTTCTATTACACGATAGGCGTGACCGGCGCCCTGCTCGCGCGCGGCTATCCAATTCCGACAAACCACTCAATCCAGGATTTCTACAATCTCGAAGGCGAAAAGTTTTCGACCAGCCGCGACCATGCGCTTTGGGCCGACGAGGTCGCGCGCGAGGTGGACCCCAACGTCGTACGTTACGCGCTCGCTCGAATTGCACAGCCATTCGGCAGAGACGAAAACGAGTTCGATGTTGATCGGCTTATCGCGGCGGCATCGCACATCCGGGTCTGGGAAGATGCATTGAGCCAATACGCCAATAACGCACGCACATTGGACACTAGACGTCTTAGATCTCGTCTACGCATCCTCGCTCAGCGTTACGCGGATGCAATCGAGGACCTCCGATTCTGGGATGCCCTTGATATCGTCGATAGGTACTTCGAGGTCGCCGATTTTGCGCGTGACAACAGCGGCATGTGGAACGCCGTAGAGATCTCGCTGTTCCTGAACCTGCTCTATCCTGTGGTACCTGAGCTCGCACTCCGATATGGCCGGCATTTCTTCGGCGCAGCATGGCAGCCGTCCTTCGGCAAACCGGCACCAAAAGCCGGCCTGCCACCAAAGATAGATTTCCCACTCAGCGCCGCGGTACCCACGGATTTCATCGCAGCATATAATGAGCGTTTTCGCAGGCGCCAAGCTCACGCAAAATTGGCGGGATACAAATGAGGAAGCCATGAACCTGCCGGTCCGACGCGCAGCTCCCTTGCTCAGCGCCGTTCAACTACTCAAGTGCGAAGCACGCCATCAATTTCGCATATGGGCTACCCGATCCGACAATGTTCTCAGAGCTGGCCTGGCCGCACGCATTAAGCCGAGATACCGGTGTCACCACCGCCAATCTGCTTCAGTAAACGGATGCGGTCGGTTTGCCTAAGCTGCGGACAAGGCTCTCACAGCGTTATAATGTACAGCATCAGCAGGTGATCCTTACCGCTGGTGCTTCACAGGCTCTGCAATTGGTTGGCGATGCCTGGCTCGACCCGGGCGATGTGGTCCTGACTGAGGACCCGTCTTACCTCGGTGCACTGCGCATCTTTTCGATCGCGGGGGCCACCATTCTCTAGCCTGGGATGAGTGCCGGCGGCGTCGATCTGAGCGAGCTTGAATCGACCTTGCGCCGCAATGCCCGCGTGAAACTTTTTTCACGTCGCCAGCATTTCATAATCCGGCCAGGCGCCAGATATCGCGCCCACATGGCCCGCCTTGCAACGATGCTTGCCCGGGACGGGGTGGCGTTGGAGCAGGATCTCGTCTATTCGGAGTTGCCGTACAACGGCGTAGCTGATTGTTTGCCGCGGGCGGCAACGTCATAAATATCCACAGCATTTCCAAGCTGGCTGGACCGGGATCGCGAGTAGGTTGGGTCCTTGCAGATTCGGATGTTATCATCAGGTCGGTACGCCTCAAATGCGACGGCGGCGTCAGCCCTATTGTCTTGTTCTATCGTTGCTGCAGCCGGACGCACTTGATACGCACATTGTGCGGCTACGCCGGCATTATCGTGCCAAGCGCGACAGCTTGAACACGTTGCTGCAGGATGGCCGGTTTTGCGAGCCGGACTATCTCCTCCCAAGCGGCGGTTTCTCGTTTTGGGGTACGGCTCGCCCATGGAATTGAGGCTGAGACTTTCATTGAGCTTGCGCGCAGTGAGCACGACGTGCACTTTGTGCATGACCGTCATTATGGCCCACGAAGTGGCCAGCATCTACGCCTGTGCTTTAGCTACCTTCCGACGAATTTAATTGAGGAGGGACTAGCGAGATTGGATAAGCTGCATGCAAAGCAGTACGGCAGATACTGACGAACGCCTGCGGAAAACGGCCGATTCGAACGCTGACATGGCCAATTTGCTGCCTAGCGGTGACGCAGCCGCTCAATTGTATGCAAGTTCGAGAAGTGGCATCTATCAACTGACGTTGGCGTCGCGTCTAGAATGCCTCCCGAACAGTAGGGATGACTTCCAATGTCTGGGAATGAAGGCCCTTCCATATGAGCGCGATCGAGATAGCAGCGGCCGAGGTGGCCGCCGGCCGTCATGCGACCAATCTAAAGGCTCGATGGAAGAGTGGCGTCTGAGCGCGCCACAAGAGCAAGCCACGGCGCCGGTCCGATAAAATCGCTCCTCTTCAACAGAGGTGTGCTCGATGATGTGGCCGGCGAGATCCCGGTGGCGGCTTTTTGACGCCACCGAGCGTGCCATCGTCATACGCTTGCCCAGCACCGCCTTGCGTGCAGCACGAGCTGGCCCCAGGAGAACGGCCTGTGGATGGTGGTGATGACGAGTGCAGACACCAAACTCAGATGACGTTGAGCTTCTGGTTTCCGATGTACTCGATTTGGGGTGCTTCGCGCGCGTGCTTCCATCCACACGGCGCGCTTACTACCGTCGGTGTCCGAGCGGGATGCCTAACTTTCGCGCCTTCTGACGCAGAGATCCGGTCGTTCGCTTTGTAAGCTTCGCGATTTTCGTAACGGGTGTTTTCGCCCTCGAGTGTGCGCGCAGTTCCTTCACATCTGTCTTCGTGTACTCGCGACGTACGGCCTTCTTAGTCAGCGTCTTGGCCATAATAGCTCCCTTGGCATCCTGAGCGCACATCTAGCAGGGCTAAAGTAAAGCTGCCAAGCACGCCTGAGTTGCATGTGCTAGTCCTCTTGAACTCATCGGATACCCCTGACTTTTTCCAAACTTGGGGATGGCCCATTTAACGCGAAGCAAACCTCGCGGTTGGGTCACCCGAATATGTCACTGGCGAGCAGAACTCTGGGCGGTACACATCGATTTGCACGAACGCATCGAACGAGCGTTCGCAATCTCGAAAAGCCTGCGCTCGATTTGGATCTCGCGCTGGTCCAGGTCGCCTAGAAATCCGGCCAGCGATTGAGATCGTAGGGGCGAAGCTCGCTTACGCCTTCTCGCCCGGCCAGCCGATCTTACTTTCCAGGAATTGAAAGCCCGGCACCTGAAAGCTGGCATGCACCTTGTTGTCCCTGCGATAGCCGTGACCGCCTGCGTTCGGCTCGTAGAGATAAGCCTCCTAGCCCATCCCCTGAAGCTTGGCGACCATCTTGCCGGCGTGTCCGGGATGAACGCGATCGTCCCGCCGCGTCGTCGCAATCAGGATCGGCGGGTCGTCCTGCCCGGGCTTGGCAATATGGTAGGCGTAATGGTCATGAGCCATTCCCATTCTTCGGGGTTTATCAGGATCGTCCAATTCCGCGATTCAACTCGCGCCCGCGAGCAGCTTCGTGTAGCGGCTCATGCCGATCAGCGGAATGGTGCAGAACGGCGCGCCGAAACACTCAGGATAGCACGTCAGCATATTGGTGATGAGAATGCTGCCGTTCGATCCGCCCTCGGTCGCGATCCGCTTTGCCTGTGTGACGCCGCGCCGGACAAGGTCGGCCGCAACACTTGCGAAATCATCATGAGAGAGCCGCTTGCCGGCGAGCCGCCCGGCATCGTGCCAGCACGTGCCGAACTCGCCGCCGCGCAAATAGGCCTGCACCGTGGTGCCTCCACGCTCGAGCCACAGTTTGCCGAGCGCAGAATTGTAGTACGGCTTCACTGAAATGCCGAGCCCGCCATCACCACTCATGTGGATGGGCGCCTCGCCCGTCTCCAGTTTCGGGCCGGTCTGCTCATAGGGAATGCGCTCGCCGTCGACCGAGATCGCTGGCCGGCAGGTTAGGAGGCGTCGCGTAACTTTCACCCTTTGCGCTCACAAGTGGCGAATAGCCGCTTGTTGACAGCGGCCAAGAAACACGGAATTGCCGCAGCCGGAGCGTCCGCGACGCCACGAGGACTGTTTCGCCGCCGTTGACGTGTGCGATTGCGGTGAGAGGCCGACGAACCTCCTCTCGCGTTGATCGAGCGACTGCCGCGCCTCAGTCATTCCATTCCGTCGAGACCTCGACAGATGATCGGGCCGAGACTGAAGGCGGCCGTCTTCCGGCTACCTCGTGAAGATGGAAAGCCCAGCGACGGACCATCGATCCGCTCCCAATGCTCAGCAAGCCTGGCCGTACCGCCAGGCCGTGGGCGTCATCGACCGTGATGAGCGCTTCGAAAAGCTCGCGGCACGACCGGCGACTCGCGGCATCAATGGGGATGACCAGGTACGGGTTGGAAGTCCGGACATGCCTCTCGAGCCACTCGTCCCGTTGAGTTCTGAAGGCGTATCCGAGCATTACGGCACCGAGCCGCCATAGGGCACATCACCCTCTAGACTCGCGCGCAAGCTCGGCGCGAGGAGTGGCTGGCATCAGATCGGTGCCTTGCCAGCCGCGTCTGGTAACTACGGCGACGTCCGAAATTCCGAACGTCCGAACATTATTCGCGGGCGATGGCGTGCGTGTTCTCTCGCCAAGTCAGCAGCCCCCTATTCCGTAATCGTACGCCGTTAGCAGCGATGAGGACGAAAGCCCCGCAGCCAGGGCGACTCACAGCGGAAAGTGTCTGGATTTTACAATGAGACCTGCTCGCTATCTTATCGCTCTGGGGCTGATCACACCCCGTCTTCTCTTGTTTTGCGCTGCTCCGCTCTCTGCACGCTTGACCACCACCTACGTCTTTGTCGGGATTTCCTTCGTAGAGCGGGATCTTCTCCAGCTGTTCGGGCAGCAGTACGGCCAACATAAAAGACAAGTCGGCATGCTCTCATTCCCCGCCCCAAATCGGGTTAATAGGGATTGTGAACTCACCACTAAAACGATGCATCGCCGCTCTCACCGTCCCCTTAGGCGACCTGCTAGCAGACCACAATCCACCTCAGGCATCGCTGTGCTGCAGTAGCCGAAGACCCACTGTTCCTCTGCACCCTGACATTCGCTGCTGCGCATGTAGCAAAGCATCGTCGAGCTAGCTCCTTCAATGTGGCAAATTGTTTCAGCGCGCGGCAATCTCGGTGCCTGCGAAGCCGTGTGGATAGCGGCCCACTCTCCATGGACCACCGGTTTGCCAACGCAGCGGCATTTCTACGCGCTTATTCTCTCGCAAGATGGACACGACAGCTTCAACGAACGCACATTTGACGCTGCTCGGGCAAATGCGCTGGTACCGTACTCCAGTCGTTGTCCATCAGCGAAAGCATCCGGGCCGTCAGCCTTCGTCAACGAGTTCGACATACGGCCATCTACTCCCTTGTCAGAATTTCCGTACGCATCAAATACAGCCGATGCGTTCATTGTTAGCAACGTTCAAGCGTACAACCTCTCGCAGCGTCAGAATCAAGCCGATTCTTCCAAGGTGAATGTTGCGCAGCAGTTACAGCAATTTGCGTTGGCGCTGTTATGACGCGCCCGGCCGGGGGCCGCTAAAGGAAATGAAGCTCGAAATGAAAAACTTGTTGCTTATGACTACGAGCATCGTCGCACTCACCGCTGCGGCGCCTGCATTCGCCGCGGATCTCGCTGCACAGCCCGTCTACACCAAGGCGCCACCCGCACCGGTCGTGGTCGCGTTCTACGACTGGAGCGGCTTCTATGCCGGCGTCAACGGCGGATGGGGGTCGAGCCACAATTCATGGGATTTTGCCGGCACGAATCCTGAGGGCTCCCACGACGCAAGCGGCGGCACGGTGGGTGGCCAGATCGGCCATCGCTGGCAGATCGGCCAGACAGTGCTCGGCGTCGAGGGCCAGGGCAACTGGGCCGATTTCAACGGCTCCAATATCAGCACTGCTTTCCCAGCTGACAGGAACCAGACAAGGATCGACGCGTTCGGCTTGGTCACTGGCCAGATCGGGTATGCCATCAGCAACGTACTGCTTTACGCCAAAGGTGGCACCGCGATCGTGAGCAGCAGCTACCAGGTCAACTCCGTTGCTTCAGGCACGCAACTTGGGAGCGCGGACACGACACGTTGGGGCGGCGTCGTTGGTGCCGGATTCGAGGTCAACTTGACGCCGAATTGGTCAGCTGGCCTCGAGTACGACCATGTGTTCATGCCGACTAGCGACGTGAGCTTCACCGCCGCCGGTGGTGGCACCCTTGGGAACGATCGCATCCACCAGGATTTCGATCTCGTGACCGCGCGAGTCAATTACAAGTTTGGCTGGCCCTTAGTTCTCAAGTAGCGATCTCCTCACCCCCAAAGGGCGATCGAGAGCTCCGGCCTTTAGCCGGGGCTCTCTCTTGAGCTAATTTAAGAGCGCCGGATCATCGGAGTGCCTCTTGTCTTCGAACGCTGATGCTTAGAGGTATTTCATTTTCATTCAGACAGTCGAAGATGCGTTTGCCTGGATGTGAGGGCACCGAGTGAGCAGGGCACGATAGCGTCCATCAACAACTATGCTCGAGGCGTGTTAAGAGCTGGCCCCGGTTGTTTGGACAGCGCCCCGCGGAAATTAAGTGGATTCCTGCCGGTTTACACTGACTGCGGGGCTTTGCGATTTTGTCGTTGCGTCGGGAGGGCGTAGCCCGACCAGAGCGACGACAAAATCGCGGGCGACGATCATGCGGCCATCACCATCGCTTGCACGCCGAAGTAAGCCTCGTCGGGCGTGCGTTCGTCAAGGCTCGAGTGCGGGCGTCCCTGATTGTAGAACGCCAGATATTTGGAAATCGACGCTCGCGCCTCGGACACGCTGTCGTAGGCGCGCAGATAGACTTCCTCGTATTTGATCGTGCGCCAGAGCCGCTCGACGAACACGTTGTCACGCCAGGCGCCCTTGCCATCCATGCTGATAGCGATCTTGGCGTCCATCAGCACGCTGGTGAAGTCGACGCTCGTGAACTGGCTGCCCTGATCCGTGTTGAAGATCTCGGGCCTGCCGTGCTTCGTCAACGCCTCCTGGAGCGCTTCGACGCAGCTGCCTCCATCGTGATCGATACGCGATGGGCCAGGACCCGTCGGCTGAACACATCAACGACCGCCGCGAGGTAGACGAAGCCACGCCGCATCGGAATGTAGGTGATGTCCATCGACCACGCCTGGTCGGCCCGTTCGATCTTCAATCCGCGCAACAGGTACGGGTAGATCTTGTGGCCCGGTGCCGGCTTGCTGGTGTTCGGACGGCGATAGATCGCCTCGATCCCCATGCGCTTCATCAGCGTCGCGACGTGGCGGCGGCCAATCTGCACGCCCTCACGCCGCAACAGCGATCGCAGCATGCGCGCCCCTGCGAAGGGATAATCGAGGTGCAACTCATCGAGCCGGCGCATCAAGGCAAGGTCCTCGGCCGAAACCGGCCGAGGCTCATAGTAGACCGTGCTGCGGGCAAGGTTCAGGACCTTTGCCTGGCGCACGACAGGCAGATCATGGTCGCGGTCGATCATCGCTTTGCGCTCAGCAGGCCCGCCTTGGTGAGCGCGCCGGACAAAAAATCGTTCTCCAACGCCAACTCGCCGATTTTGGCATGCAACGCCTTCAAATCGACCGGCGCCTCGGCCGGTCCCTTGTCCTGCCCAAACACGCCGGCGGCGCCTTCCAGGAGCTGGTTCTTCCAGGTCGTGATCTGGTTCGGATGGACATCAAACAGTTGCGCCAGTTCGGCCAACGTCTTCTCCCCCTTCACGGCCGCCAAAGCCACCTTCGCCTTGAATGCCGGAGAATGCGTCCGGCGACTCCTCTTCGTCATCTTCGCTCCTGATTCGCGGCGAGAATCCTCGCCGCTGTCAGGCAGAAAATCCACTCAAGCTACTGTCCGAATTTGCGGAGCCAGCTCTCTTTCATCGCAACCAACACTGCCGTTTGAGCGCCCCGCAAGCGCACTGCTCATTCGTTCGCAGAAATCAGCTAGCCACGTTTGTGGCGGCGTCCTGCGAGCGGACGCGACACCAGTTAGGCTACCATCGGCTTCGTCAACGCGGGCTCCGTAAATTCAATAAGCCCAAGACGAATTGCCTTTACAAGACCATGAGTCCGGCTCGCCGTGCCGAGCTTTCGCATTGCGTTCTTAACATGAAAATTCACCGTATTCTCGCTCACGTTCAGTATCTTCCCGATTTCCCAGGACGATTTGCCTTCCGCGACCCATCGCAGGCAATCCTTTTCGCGCTCGGATAGGCTCACCTTTCCGTTTGAGGCGCAGTCCGAGGGCTTTGCGATCTCCGCAAACGCAATATGAAAGTGCCAAGCCAGCACCTTAAGGCGCCTCACATTCGCCTGAGGATCGGCATCATCAAAACAGGAAGCGAATGATATCACTGATATTTGCCCTAATGGCCCGAACAATGGCACACTGACACCATTCTTTAGGCCCGCCTCTTTGGCCTCCTGTAGTACACGTTGTTCGCATGCCTGCAGTTGATGTGCTTTGGCGAGCTCGTCCCATAGAAACGGCCCTGCAAACATCGGTGTCCGCCGAACCACCGGGTCGACCGTGTAGTACTTGCGTTCCAAATAGCGCTGGCACCAATCAGGCGGGGCCTTCATAGCTACCAGAGGCGGTGGGCACCCCGGTAGACGGAGCGGCTCCAAGAAAGTGAGTGCTCCGTAAGCGATCTCAGTGAACCCCTCTTCGCTTGCACAGCTCACAAGCAGATCAAACAGCGCTTTGAGAGATTGCGTTTGACTAGCGCATTCGACGAAGCTGAAGAGATTCATTGGCGCCTCACGCGATCAAGCCAGAAGGCCGTTGTGCGCCTTTCGATTGAGTTTGTTTCAGACGGAAGTTCGGTGCATTTTTGACATGTTCCAGCTCGCAATGCGGTCGCGCGACTGCGCCGATAGCAAGGGCCCAAACGGAGCCTTCAGCGCCGTTTTGGCATGGCCACGTTGTCGATATGGGCAAAATCGGGACGCCCGCGCGTTTCCGCTGGTTTGTATGGCGACGTCCAAATTGCTTTCGTCGGCGCCCAAATGAAGGTGGATCGCGCGGGCAACGGCTGCGCCCATATTTCGCGCTGGACTGTATGGCTTTGTCGGCCTTCTCGCTACGCCAAACACACATCAGCTGGTTGTTCGATCGCCAGCGGGGCGAGATCCAGAGTTCCGGTCCCGGCCATGACGCCGCGCTCCAGCTGCTTGATGCCACTATCAAAGGCTCGCTTGCGAGCGAAGTCGAGTTCGTATGGACTGTATCGCCAGTTGTTTCATGCGTATCACCACGGCCAGCATATAGCTTATCGGCAGCGAGCCGGCGTCGGCGAACACGCGATCTTTGGGGTGATCGGTGGTCTCGGATCCAAATGAGCCAAATCCGGGCAAATAACGCGGCGCACTTGCCGCACTCACTGCGAGAGCGCCCATGTTGCCGTCGAACGACTCGCGCACGTCCACCGTCCCGTTCAACACGAGCCGATCGAATCGACTGACACTGGTCGCTGTCCTTGCGCCTGCAGACATGGGCGACAAGCTGCACTGCGGTTCGGGCAAGATCCGGAACCCGACTGATGTAGATGATGCTGAGCATCCGCTTCTCCAAGAACTTTGAAGGACCGAAACAAGCTCAGCAAGTATCATACCAGTCGTGCTCCCCGGGAGACTAGCCGTCAAGGTAAGCACTTGAAGAGATGGACGGGCCTTAAGAATTGAAGCACTGCGACATACGTCAGATTTACAACAGCGCTGTTTGCACCAAGACGACATCCCTAGTCTGACTGAGTCACAAAACCGCAGGCTTTGGCCGGCCAGAATCAGCGATGGTTGAGGCATCGACCATCAACCGACGAGGCCGACATGAACGGGCGTGGCACCAAGACCAGCGAAATGCGATTTGCGGCGTATTTGGAAGGGCTTGCCAGCGTCATCGGTCATGCGGATCGGAAGGCGCCACTGCGCGACTATTGCGTCGGCCTGATGGCCTGTGGCGGTCGCAAGAGCGTGGAGCCGATGGCGGCGGTGACGGCTCCGGAACGGACGGCCGCCCAGCATCAATCGCTGCTGCATTTCGTCGGCAGCGGCGCCTGGTCGGATGAGAAGGTGCTGGGCAAGGTACGCGAGATGGTCCTGCCGGCGATTGAACGCCAGGGCCCGATCGAAGCTTGGATCATCGATGACACCGGATTTCCCAAGCAGGGGCGACACTCGGTTGGAGTTGCACGGCAATATTGCGGGCAGCTCGGCAAGCAGGATAATTGCCAGGTGGCGGTGTCACTGTCGATTGCCAACCACCACGCCAGCCTGCCTGTCGCCTATCGCCTTTATCTTCCGAAGGAATGGACTGAGGATTGCGATCGGCGGCGCAAGGTGGGCATTCCTGCCGAAGTCGGCTTCCGGACCAAGCCTGAGATCGCGCTGGAGCAGTTGCGGTGGGCCTGTGCGAGCGAACTTCCGCGCGGTGTCGTGCTGATGGACGCGGGCTATGGCAACAACAGCGATCTGCGCACGGAGATCACGGCGCTGGGATTGACCTATGTGGCGGGTCTTCTGTCGAGCACAACGGTATGGGCGCCCGGCACCGGTCCCTTGCCGCCGAAGCCATGGTCGGGCCGCGGTCGTCCCCCGAAACTGATGCGCCGCAACCGTCAGCATCAACCGGCCGCCGTCAAGGCGCTCGCGATCGGCCTGCCGGCCAAAGCTTGGCGCACCATCACATGGCGGCAAGGAACGAACGAAAAGCTGAGCTCGCGCTTTGCCCGCGTCCGGGTCCGTGCCGCGCACCGTGATTATTGCCAAACCACCCAGCGGTTGGAGGAATGGTTGCTGATCGAATGGCCGAAAGGCGAGGACCAGCCTACCAAATACTGGCTCTCGACATTGCCGGAGGATGTGGCATTCCGGACTCTCGTAGAGACGGCTAAATTGCGCTGGCGCATCGAACGCGACTATCAGGATCTCAAGCAGGAAGTCGGGCTTGGCCACTTCGAGGGACGCGGCTGGCGCGGCTTTCATCATCACGCAACGATGTGCATTGCAGCCTTCGGATTCCTGATCTCCGAGCGGGAGACGATTCCCCCCTCAGGCGCTCGGTGCGCCCGGCCGATCCCGCTCGCTCGCGTTCCCGCAGATTACAGACCCCGCGGATCTGCCACTGCGAACCCAACGCCACATTCCAGATTCGATCACGACGATGCGACGGCGGCTCGAACAAGGGCTGGTCCGAACGTTGTTGAGATGTCCTTGTTGTGCGATCAAGTTCGCCCACTCCACCGACCACCGTTTGTGACGCAGTAGGATTAATCTCCTGTGTTGATTACCGGATCGACCTGGCGCGGATTCTCCCTGCGTCCATATCGCCTTGAACTGTACTTGCAGGTACGTTCGAATTGCCGGAGCCCCATTAATTTGAGGCTTGGAAAGTTGAGCTAGCCAACAAGCTTTCCAGACCAATTCGAGATCATCGAAGAGCCTCGTCCAATGAATTTGACTAGCTGGAGACAATAGCCAGTCGTCCGTGAACAATGCTCTAAGTAATTGAGCGGGAGTCTGTTTTTCGGCTGCGCCGTCATTTGAGCTTGCAGGGAACGTGGCCTTGAGACCCCCAAACCCTGTAATTTCGGTTGTGGATTGATCGGGATAGGGGGACGTCTCGCGACGCCACCCCTCCCACACCACCGGGCATACGGGTCCGTACCACGGCGGTTCGATCGAGTTAAGCCGGCACAGGCATGAAGACTCGGGGGAGACCAAGAGAGTCGAACACATGATTTCGTAGGGCGTGTTGAACCGCCGGGTGTCCGGACATGCGCCAGAGTCCCGTCGGTGAACCGGCAGCGACCGATGCGGCGAACTTCGCGATGCCGAGGCGGCGAAGCTCCGTGAATCGGTTATGCCCGTTCCGCCATTGCCGCCAGAGATACAACCGCAGTCTCCGGCGGATCCAGGCTTCCAGGTTCGTGAGCACGCGCGGGGTCTGGCAGAAGCCGAAGTACCCGCGCCATCCGATGAGGTATGGCGTGAGGTCTGCGATCATCTGCTGCAAACTGACCCCTCGCGTCCGGCATGTGATTTCCCGGATTCGGTCTTTGAACTTGTCGAGGGCTTTCGGCGCAATGCGTCGCTCGCTCCCGTCATTCGCAATGCTGAATCCGAGAAATTTACGTTCCTCGGGTCGCGCCACCGCGCTTTTGGCCTCGTTGACTTTCAAGCGGAGCTTGTCGGTCAGGAACCGGCTGATCGAGGCCCTCACCCTTTCGCCGGCGTGGAGGCTGCGAACATAGATGTTGCAGTCATCCGCGTAACGGCAGAACCGGTGACCACGTCGAGCCAATTCCTTGTCGAGATCGTCGAGCACGATATTACTGAGGAAGGGCGAGAGCGGACCGCCTTGCGGGGTCCCTTCGTCCACCGGTCGGACCAAACCGTCTTCCAATACCCCGGCATTCAGGAATGCCCGGATAAGCTTGAGCACGCGTTTATCGGGTATCCGTGCGGCGACGCGCGACATCAGGATGTCGTGGTTAACTCGGTCGAAAAATCTTTCCAAATCGAGATCAACCACTACGTTGTAGCCATCGGCGACGTAACGCTGTGCCTGGGCTACAGCCTGGTGGGCAGACCGCCCCGGCCGAAATCCGAAACTGTGCTCCGAAAACGTCGGATCCCATCGCTCTTGGAGAACTTGCAACACGGCTTGTTGAATCAGGCGGTCGACGACACAGGGGACGCCGAGTTTCCTGACCCCGCCATCCGGCTTCGGGATTTCGACCCGCTTAACCGGCTGCGGCCGATAGTTTCCGTCGAGCAGTTGAGATCGAATGTTTGGCCAGTGCTGACGCAGGAACGCCTTCGCGTCGTCGATGGTCATCCCATCAACGCCAGGGCTTCCTTTGTTCCTTTTAACACGCTTCCACGCTCTTTCGAGGTTCTCTCGGTCGCACACCTCCTCCATCAGTTGTTCTGTGAAAGCCGAGTTTTCGGTGGCTGATTTCGCCATGAATGGTGCGGTCTCCCCGTCACCGCGCGCCGGGGCTTCACCCCGGTCCTTCGGTTCCAAGGCCAGCACTTGCTGGTTGTTCTGCCGCTTTCTATTCACGAGATACCAGTCCTACTTGCTCTCTCAATCGTTCGGGCCTTCAGCCATCGTTTCCGGCTCCGCCTATCTGTTTCTCCACCTTTCGGCCTTGGAGTGCCTCAATAGCTTTGCCGACAGCCTGACCTAATACGCCCTCAGCTGACTTCTGCTCGGCGGTCAGACGGCCTCGCGGTCGTCTCAGTCGCCCGGGGGCGACACCGGGCAGATCTCCCGGGGTAAGCTCAATCGCCTTCGGTGCACAACCGCCGGATCTACGCTTCGCATCCTTGATGGATCTGGACTTCGCGATGTGTCGCCCGCTCGTCCGACGCTTGCGCCTCATATCCGGTTTTTGTTCATCGGCTCGCACCTTTGATCCACGCTTCCTTCAGACCCCGCCTCGCGACGGCAGCCCTTGCGTTTCACTAACCCTTCACCTCCATCAGGTTGGGTGGAAGACTTTCACTTCCGAGCTATTGAGCATGCTCGGCACACAACGAAGCCGCTGCCGCGGCGTGAGGGGCAAGGTGGCGTAGATCGCCTCCTGGCTGAGAGGATGTGGGTGTTGGAGCCCCCCCCTCAGACAGGAGTATCGAGATGGCCGATTTGAGCCCTCTTCGCCGCCGCATGATCGAAGACATGACCGTCCGCAATCTGTCGCCGGCGACGCAACGATCCTACATCAGCGCGGTTTCGAAGTTCAGCCGCTATTTCGGCAAATCTCCGGATCGGTTGGAGCTGGAAGATGTCCGCGCCTTCCAGGTGCATCTGGTCTCGACCGGCATCTCATGGCCGGCGCTGAACCAGATCGTCTGTGCGCTACGGTTTTTCTACGGCGTGACGCTCGGCGAGGCGCTGATCCCGGAACGCATTCCCTATGCGCGAGAACCGCGCCGGTCGTTCTCAGTGCCGACGAAGTGGTGCAGTTTCTTGAAGCGGTATCGAGCCTGAAGAGCCGCGCCGCGCTCACCACCGCCTATGCGGCCGGGCTCAGGGCCTGCGAAGTCGCGGGACTGCGGATCGAAGACATCGACAGCGCCCGCGGCGTCATCCAGGTGCGCCACGGCAAGGGCGCGAAGGATCGCAACGTGATGCTGTCGCCGCAGCTGCTCGGCATCCTGCGCACCTACTGGCGGCTCGCCCGGCCGCGGCTTTATCTGTTCCCTGGTCGTGACGAAGATCATCCGATCGCGATCAGACCGTGTTGCACGCCGCCTGTCGGTCGGCGGTGAAGGCTGCGGGCCTGACCAAGCGCGTCACGCTGCACACGCTGCGCCACAGCTTCGCGACACATCTTCTCGAGAACGGAACCGATATCCGGATCATTCAGGTCTTGCTCGGGCACAATAATTTGTCGACGACGGCGCGCTACACGCAGGTTGCCACCCATACGATCCGGGCGACGCAGAGCCCGCTCGTCCGCCTGTCGCTGGAAGTGACGCCATCCGGATGACAGCGCGTCGGGATGCGGGTTATGGCTCGCCCCGACGTCCGCCCACCCAGACCCGCCATCGAGATCGCCAATGTCCTGCGCTGGCATGGCGACACCTATCGCCGTGTACATGCCGGTCATCTCGGTCGCGTCGAGCGGCGCGTGATGAGCGCGATCGTGGCGTGCCGGACCGAGGCGCTCGGCGGCCACATGGAGGCTTGCGACGACTGCGGCATGACGCGGATCGCCTATAATTCCTGTCGCAACCGGCACTGTCCGAAGTGTCAGGGGCCAGCCCGGGCCGCGTGGCTCGCCGCGCGTCAAGCCGACCTGCTGCCGGTCCCCTATTTCCACGTCGTTTTCACACTGCCGGCTCCGATCGCCGCGATCGCCTTTCAGAACAAGGCCATCGTTTATGCGATCCTGTTCAAAGCCGCCGCCGAGGCGATGTCGACGCTCGCCGCCAATCCACGCCGGCTCGGTGCCGAGATCGGCGTCGTCGCCGTCCTCCACACCTGGGGGCAGGCGCTGACGCACCATCCCCACGTCCACTGCGTCGTGCCGGGCGGCGGCCTCTCGCCCGATGGCACACGCTGGATCGCCAGCCGACCAAACTTCTTGCTGGCCATCAAACCGCTTGCCCGGCTGTTCAGACGCCTGTTCCTCGAACGTCTGACCGCCGCCTTCGACGCTGGCACCCTGAACTTCTTCAGCGATCTCGCATCCCTGGCCGAGCCTGCCGCCTTCGCAACTCACCTCGTCGCCATGCGGCGCATCAACTGGGTTGTCTACGCCAAGCGGCCGTTCGGCGGCCCTGCGCAGGTGCTGGCCTATCTCGGCCGCTATACCCATCGCATTGCAATCGCCAACAGCCGGCTCGTCGCCCTTGACGAGGATCACGTCGCCTTCACCTGGAAGGACTACCGCCAGAACGGCGCGACAAAGATCATGAAGCTCAAGCCCGACGAGTTCATCCGCCGCTTCCTTCTTCACACGCTGCCCGATGGCTTCCATCGCATCCGCCACTTCGGCTTCATGGCCAACGGCCATCGCGCTGCCAAACTCGCCCTTTGCCGCAAACTTCTCGAGCGTGAGCGGACAGCATCAAACGATGGCGAGCCGTCGCCTGTGGATTCGGAAGCCCTGACGTGGGCCGAGGTTCCTGCCTGTCCCGATTGTGGTGGCGTCATGCGCATCATTGAGCGCTTTCGACACAGCTTCAATCGTTCCGGCGCTCCAACCCAATCGTTCCGGTGCGACACATCGTGAGCCAATTCATGCCCTGCACGACGATCATCATTCGTCATTATGATCCCATCGTCTCGATCATCGCAGACGCTGCCGAATCCGTGCGGCCAAACAGCGCGATGAAGATTATTCGATGCTGCGGGCCCTCGACCACGACCGCCTGTAAAATGCTCTCTGTCTCAAGTTGCCGCCATTGCGCAACCAAAACGTCGCCGCGTCAGCTCCGCAGTCTGCCGATAGCAACCCGCGATCTCAAACTATCCCCATAGCCGCACCACCGTGCATATTCTCCCGCGCCTTCGTTCAATCCGGCTTCAATGAGGTCGCGGTAGAAGCGCTTGCCGCGCCCTCGCGTGAGCGCGACCTCACAGAACCCTCCAGATTCCCTTTCGCCGCGGACCATGATTCTGTGGTGCATCGGAGGGCACGATGCGGCCGAAGAAGCACAAGACGACGGGATCGAACGACCTGTTCCGGGCGCGGCTGGACCAGATCATCCCGCGCGCTGTCGCTGACCTCCGGCACAGTTGGCTGGGATAGTGGTTCCGCTTGTCTGCGATGCCGACCTTTTGGAGAAAAGCTTCAGCCTGTGAAGGTGCACTCGGCGCGACTACGTCGCGGCGCGTGTACAGGCGCCTCGATGATGTTCTCGAGATTGTGAGATGTGACCACAGATTGAATGACTGAAATGCCTTCGCAGCCAAGCTCCGGATGCGATCCACCTGACTTCCCTTTTGGGATGTACACCTCGCACTGGGATGTACTCCTCGCGCGCTCTGCGTCGGCTCGATCATTCTCCTCCGAGTCGAACTTCACCGGAATCGGGAACCTCCGAGCATGTTGACACGGCGGATCATTGTCGACTTGCCTGATCCAGACGAGCCGAGGATCGATATCACCTCGCTGCGCCGAAAGACTTATGCCTTTCAGGACCGGGAGATTTCCAAACCTCCTTTGCAGATTTGAGATCGAGACGACGGCGTGGCTGTTCTCTTTAACGTTAGCCACGTGCCAACTCCGAATTGAGAGGGAGTATCCGCGGAGCGCGTAGATGCGGAGTCAAAAACACTCTAGCAACGACACGAAAACCTCGATCACGCGATACGTCTCCGATACGAGTGTGGCGGCGACCCGTGGTGCATTCGGTTCGCGCGTATCTACCTCGGCAGGATCTGCGCGGGCGGCCAGCGCAATCTTCCGATAGAGCTGATGCGCATCGCGCATCAGCAGCGCAAGGCATCTTGATTTCGAACCCTGAACCGCATCCGCGTCCCATTACGCGGGCCTCATACTTCTGTCATGCGGCGACTCGGCTATGGCCGGCACTGCACGCCGCGCGGCCGTACAGCAATCTCAAGTTGCTCTCGGGCAGTCTCGTGTTCGCCCTTGCTCGGCAAACATTGCGCAGTGCGTTGCGGCTAGTGGTTCATCACCGTGATTTTGACTCTTTGGCGATGGCTGGATAGGCGCGGCCAAGTTTGGCGCGGGCCTCGTCGGTTGTGAACATCCATTTGATGCGGGCTCGGACTTTGTTTCGCTGCCGTTGCCATGCTGCGATCTCTTTTCGAAGCCTTTTGGGATCGTCGATGCGACGGCCGAGACACTGGCGCTGCAGCACGCTGATCTCGCATTCGACCATGTTGAGCCAACTGGCGTGTTTTGGGGTGTAGTGGAACTCGAGGCGGCGCAGGATGCGCCGGGCCTCGGCGGGCGCAAAGGCTTGATACAGCGCACCGGCGGTATGGATCGACAGATTGTCCTGCACGACACGGATGCAGACGGCATCGGGATAGTGGACGTCGACGAGTTCGCGCATGCAGTGCGCGTAGTCTACGGCGGCGCGGCGCTCGGTGACCTTGACGTTGCGCCAGCCGAGATGCGGATCGAAGGTGACGAAGAGATTGACGGTGCCGTTGCGGCGGTACTCGTAATCGTAGCGCTCGCGCTGTCCCGGTTGAGCCGGGATCGGCTGGCGCACCTCGCCGATGAGCTGGACGGGGTGCATATTTCGCTGATCGTGAGCAGCAATTTCGCGCGATCATGAGCGCCGAATTCAGACGATCGTGAGCAGCTCGCTCCGGCCGAGGCGGTGATAGGGTCAGCGTTCTGGTTGCTCGTCAAGGGTGATGGTTTTGGCGTTGCGTTTTCGCATGCTTTCGCCGGCAAGCTGGAGGCGGTGAGCGTTGTGGACGAGGCGATCCAGAATCGCGTCGGCGAGCGTGGGATCTCCAATAACTTCGTGCCATGTGTCCACAGGGAGTTGGCTGGTTACGATGGTGGAGGCGCGGCCATGGCGATCGTCAAGGATTTCCAGTAGATCGCGCCGCTCGGCCGCAGTGAGCACTGACAATCCCCAATCGTCGAGAATCAGGACCTGGGCGCGGCCCAGTGTTTTGAGCAAGCGAGCATAACGTCCATCGCCCCGCGCGAGCCCCAACGCTTCGAACAACCTTGGGACGCGATGGTAGAGAACCGAGCGATTGTCGCGGCAGGCTTTGTGGCCGAGGGCACAGGCTAACCAACTTTTGCCCAATCCGGTCGCCCCGGTTATGAGCAAATTCTCGTGGCGATTGATCCAGTCGCCGCTGACGAGCTTGGCGAAGACGGCCCGGTCGATGCCCCGCGGCGTGCGCAAATCGACGTCCTCCACGCACGCATTCTGGCGGAGCGAGGCCAGCTTGAGGCGCGTGGTGAGCCGCCTGGTGTCGCGTTCCGCGGCTTCCCGGTCGACCATTAGGCCGATGCGATCTTCGAACGGCAAGGCTTCGAGATCAGGCGATCGTCGCTGCTCTTCGAAGGCCTTGGCCATGCCGCTCAAGCCGAGCTCGATCAGGCGTTCATGGGTAGGATGGTTGAGCATACAGGTCTCCTTGGCTTCAGTGGAAATAATCCCGACCGCGGATGTTGCCGTGGCGCAGGGGTTGGTGTTCGGAGGACTCGTCGAGAAAGGTGCGATCCAGGCCGTTCTGGAGGATCGAGCGGATCGAGGCGACGGATCGCGCCTTGATCAGAATGCCACGCCGGCAGGCTGCGTCGACGCGCTCGGCACCGTAGCTTTTGACGAGCGACAGAATGCCGAGGCAGGTCCGAAAGCCTTGCTCCTGGTGCGGCCGGGCCGCGATCACGGTCTGGAAGAAGGCGGCGGTCGACGGACCGATCCGCTCGCCGGCGGCGATCACTCTGGCGGGCGTCCATTGGCCGTAGCGGCGATGGGCGCTGGGCATGTGGTCGGTGACGGTGGTGTGGCCTCGCCGGTTGGGCTCGCGGGCGTGGCTGGCGATCCTGCGGCCGTTGTGGAAGATCTCGACCGTCCTGTCGTCGATGCGCGCATCAACGAGCTCACGGATGAGCCGATACGGCGTGGAATACCAGTGTCCGTCGATCTCGATATGATAGTCGGGGCCGACCCGGCATCGCTTCCAGCGCGCGAAAGCGTAAGCCTGGTCCGGCAGCTTTGTGAGCTTTGGCTTGTCGAGCTCGGCGAACAGTTCGGCGCGGCTGGCGCCAAAGTCGCGCATCTGCCTTGCATTGAGTTCGACGACGAGTATTTTGATGGCCGCGTTCAGCTCCGCCAACGAAAAGAAGCGTTGGTTGCGCAGCCGAGCCAGAATCCATCGCTGGGCGACTTGCACCGCAACTTCGACCTTTGCCTTGGAGTCGAGCGCGCATTGCATACGGTGACGAGCATGGCGCGCAAGTTTTTACGGTCACCCATCCGTTCCATCCGCTGCGAGGACAGACGTTCGAGCTGCTCGCCGTGCGCAACAACTGGGGCGGAGACCGCGTGTCATACGCAGGCCCCGAAGGGAGGCTGCGCACGCTTCCGGTCGAATGGACTGACGTTATCGAGCCCGAACTCGTAGTCACGGTTGGTGCTGGTCGCGCCTTCTTCCGAGCCGATCGACTGCGTGAGCTGCGCAAGCTCATCGATGAGGGCCGGAGGCAGCAGGAGGAGCCACCGTCATGTTAGGCAAATTATGTACAATGTGTCTTAGGAAATATGTGCATGCATCGGCGGTGGCGCGCGAGACGACACACGGTGACCAGCAAATAATCGGCGATAAGATAGGACAATTGTGGATTTTGCGATCCCATCTTCTTGATATCCGTCCATATGTTGTATCTATTTATCAAGACACATACGCGATTCGTGCTTCAAGGAGGCCGGATGGCATCAGATTCACGTCAGCGGGCGCGGCGCCGACAGGCCTTGCTGGCGCAGGGCGCCACCCACCCGCGCCCTCAGGCCGTGACCGATCCGCTCTTTCGCGGCAGTGCATTCTTCGATCCGAACGATCTGGTCCAGGTCAAGTACGAGATGCTACGCAGCGTCGAGAAGGAGGGGCGCGCCGTGGTGGATGCAGCAGAGGCCTTTGGACTGTCCCGGCCGGTCTACTACGTGACCTGGGAGCTGTTCAATCGCGAAGGTCTGCCGGGCCTGTTACCACGCAAACGCGGGCCGAAGCGTGCGCACAAGCTTACCGAGGAGGCCCTTGCCGTGCTGGCGCAGGCGGTGCGCGAGGCCGAACGCATGCCAAGCGGTGCAGAGTTGGCCGAGCTCTTGGCCGAACGTTGCGGCATTTATGCCCATCCCCGCAGCATCCTGCGACGTCTGCTCCCGTATCTGAAACCGCAGGAAAAAAAACGCTCCCGATCGCCGAAGCGGCAGCGCTCGAACCCGCGCCGTACGTAGCCCATTACGAGCTGCTTCGTTCACAGGTCATCGGCGCGCGAGCCGATCTCGGCGGGGTGAGTCCAAGAGGTCAGCCCGGCGGCGTCGGTCTTGCCTTGCTGCTGTGCGAAGGGATGCCCAGGTGGCTCAGGGCACTTGAGGGCGTTATCCGTGCGTCAGGCGTGCTGCGCACCGCAAACGCCGCGGAGATGCCGGCGGCTGAACCTCCCAGCGCGTGGTCTGCGCCGCAGTGGCTCGGCAGCGTGCCGCATCGCGATCTGACTGCGCTTCTGGCCAATCTGGTTCTCTCGACGCGTTGTGTCGAACACCCGAACCGAAGGAGGGATATCGATCATGCCAATGAACAGTGAGGCCAATCAGAAGATCACGGCCACGCATCTGTCGCGCATGGCATTCCTGTACGTGCGACAGTCGACGCTGCGCCAGGTCTTCGAGAACACCGAGAGTACGCAGCGCCAGTATGCGCTGCGCGATCGTGCCGTCGCACTCGGTTGGCCGCTTGATCGGATCGTGGTCATCGACAGCGATCTCGGGCAATCCGGCGCCAGCGCGGCCGACCGCGAGGGCTTCCAGCGTCTGGTCAGCGAGGTTGGCCTGGGCCGTGTCGGGATCGTACTCGGACTTGAAGTATCGCGCCTTGCGCGCAACAACACCGACTGGCATCGATTGCTCGAGCTGTGTGCACTCGCTGACACACTGATCCTGGATGAAGACGGGCTGTATGATCCGGCGCACTTCAATGACCGTCTACTCCTGGGTTTAAAAGGAACCATGAGTGAAGCCGAACTTCATGTGCTCAAGGCGCGACTTCGCGGCGGCATCCTCAGCCGCGCCCGCCGCGGCGAGCTGAAGCAGATGGTCCCGGTCGGCTTTGTGCATGATACACAGGAGCGTGTTATCCTTGATCCGGACCTCCAGGTGCAGGCAGCCGTGCGGCTGTTCTTCGACACCTTCAGGCGCGCAGGCTCCTGTTTGGCGGTGGTAAAGGAGTTCCACGCGAAGGAGCTGCTGTTCCCGCGCCGTTTGAGAAGTGGCGCACACAAGGGCGAACTCGTGTGGGCTGAGCTCCTGCACTGTCGCGCTCGGCAGATCATCCATAATCCGCGCTATGCCGGCGCCTTCGTGTTCGGTCGTACCAAACACCGTCGTCTGCCGAGCGGAAAGTACTCTTCGCGGCAAGTTCCAAGCGAGGAGTGGATCCTGCTGCGCGACATCCATCCGGGCTATATCAGCTGGGAGGAGTACCGATCGAACCTGGACCGTGTGAAGGGTAATGCGCTGGCCTGGAGCACCGAGCAGCATCGGGGCCCGGCGCGCGAGGGGACGGCCTTGCTGCAAGGTCTTGTGATCTGCGGGAGCTGCGGCGAGCGTATGTCGGTGCGTTATCACTCTCACCACAACCAACAAGTGCCGACCTACTGGTGTGGCCGGCGCCCGATGCACCGCGGCGAGATCGGTCTGTGTCAGACGGTGCATGGCAGCGCACTCGATGCTGCGATCAGCGACATCCTGATCGAGGCAATGACGCCGCTGGCGGTCGACGTCGCTCTCAGCGTGCAACAGGAGCTCGCCAGCCGTCAGGAGGAAGCAGATCGGTTGCGCCGTCAGCACGTGGAGCGAGCGAAGTATGATGCAGAACTCGCGCAGCGCCGCTTCCTCAAGGTCGATCCCGACAACCGGCTGGTGGCCGATGCCCTGGAAGCCGACTGGAATACGAAGCTTCGTGCGCTCGCCGCTGCACAGGAAGCATACAACAAAGCCTCGGCCGCCGATGTAAGCGTCGTGACCGATGCCGAGCGTACCGCGCTGATGGCTCTCGCCACCGACTTCCCCCGCCTCTGGCGCAATCCGTGTACGCAGATGAAAGACAAGAAGCGCATGCTTCGCCTGCTGATCGAGGACGTGGCGCTCAGCAAGGGTGATACGATCCACGTGGATATCTGCTTCGTCGGCGGCGCGACGCGCTCACTGGATCTGCCGCTGCCGAAGTCGTGTGTCGAGTTGCGTACGACAGATGCCGCCGTGATCGAGGAGATCGACCACCTCATCGATACCTACACGGACAAAGAGATCGCCGATCTGCTCAACGAGCGAGGCGTGCGGACCGTCGTGACCACTCCTTGGACAGCTGCGCGGATCGGGCGGCTTCGCCATAGCTACCACCTCATCGATCGGCATACACGCCTGCTCGCGCAGGGACTGCTGACTCCGCAGGACGTCGCGGCTCGCTACAACGTTGTGGTCTCAACCGTCCACATGTGGCGCCGACGTGGCCTGCTACGCGCACATCCGGTCAACGATCGCGGCGACTTCCTCTATGAGATTCCGCCAGAGGACCTGCCGACGAAGTTCGCTCACAAGCGCGATTACCAGATCGATCCTGTAACTTCATCCTCACGTAACTGACGAGGTGCAATATGAGTCTGAGCCCTTATCTTTTGGGCGCCGCGGCCGGGCTGCGAGAATGGCCGTGCCATAATGGCTCGCCATCTCGGCATAGGTTCGGTTGAGGCCAGGATCGTGGCGGTCGGGATTGGTGACGGCGGCCTTGAGATTGTCGCAGTTTTGTGTCGGATTTCGTTATGTGGCCGGAGGCGGTATGAGCCATGTTTGGAAGCGCCATGTGTGTAGTAGCGGCAACATAACGGAGCGCTCGTGCCAAGATAGTCTCCTTCTTTCCTCAGGAGATTGTCATGTTGGAGAAGTACTACATCCGTCCTGCCACCATTGATCGTATTCACGAATCCTGGATCGCTTCCGCGGTCGAGCAATACGTAAGGTGGATGGCCGAGCGTCGTTATACGGACAGGAGCGTGTCTCGTCGGATTCCCATTGTGGTGGGCTTTGGCGAGTTTGCGAGAACGCACGGTGCTAGCGATATCAAGAACCTCCCCGATCACGTCGAGTCGTTTGTGCAAGCGTGGGTCAGCAAGCATTGCAGAGGACGTCGCTCGCCCCTGCGGCGTAAACAGGCCGCCTTCGAAGTCCGCAATCCTATCTGCCAGATGCTACGGGTGGCGGTCCCCGGCTACGTTGGCCAGACTCGTCTTCATAAGCCGGATAACCCCTTCGAGCGTCAGGCACCCGAGTTCCTGAGCTACCTCACCGAGGAGAAGGGCCTTCGTCCGGGGGCGATATATGGATACCGATTCAATTTGCGGCGGTTCGCCACGTATCTTGAACGCATGGGCATCGACGACCTCGCAAAGTTATCGCCAATCGTGCTCAGCGGGTTCATTGCCGAGTATGCTCCGCCACGAGCTTCCTGGGCAACGGTTCGCAATGCATGCGGCGTGCTGCGGGTCTTTCTACGCTACCTCAATCGTGAAGGAGTTATAGCCAAGGATCTCAGCTCGTTTGTCGAGTTCCCGCAGTCGTACCGGCACGCTGGCGTGCCAAGATCGATCAGTTGGGAGCAGGTCGAGCAGCTGCTGGCGAGCATCGACAGACGGTCCCCCTTGGGTAAGCGCGACTACGCAATGATGATGCTGCTTGCAACATATGGATTGCGGGCAGCGGAGGTTGCCTCGCTCACGCTTGATGACATCGACTGGCGCAATGAGCGGCTCAAGATCCGGGAGCGCAAAGCAGGCAATACCACCACCTATCCTCTCTCGGCGGCGGTGGGTGGCGCAATCGTCGAGTACCTCAAAATGGGGCGGCCCGTGACAGAGCATCGCGAAGTATTTATGCGCAATTGCGCTCCGCACGCTCCGATTACCTCGGCGGCAGTCGTCAGTCGAGCCGCCCACTTCATACGCAAAGTCGGAATCGCCGTACCGAGACCCGGTTCACATGTACTGCGCCATAGCTGTGTTCAGCGTCTGTTGAACGCTAATTTCCCTCTGAAGCATATTGGTGACTACGTCGGTCACCGCAGCGCATCTTCAACCCAAATCTACGGGAAGATTGCTGTCGAGCAATTGCGGGAGATCGCACTCGGCGATGGGGAGGACGTGCTGTGAGTACCGATGGACGTTTCCAGAGTTTTCTAGGTCCCGAGATCGAACAATTCCTCGCCCACAAGCGTTCGCTGCGAAGGCGCTATTTTACCGAAGAGAAGACGCTCGCGCTGCTCGATGCCTTCTTATCGAAGAACAAAATCGACGACCTTGCCGAGATAACTCCGGCACTGGTGGATGAGTTCCTTCTCTCGCGTCCTCGGTCGCGCCCGAGAAGCTATAACCACCTGCGCTGTACGGTGGGACGACTGTTTTCGTATCTCGTCGATCACGAGAAGCTCGCCCAGACACCGCTGAGATCCCCGCCACGCCGTGGAAGATATCAGCGCGCACCGTTTATCTTCGACGCAAAGACAGCTAGCCGACTGCTCGCTCTTGCCAAGGATCTTCCGAGTAACGGTGGCACAATCGACCGTGGCAACACGTATTTCGTACTCTTCGCTGTCCTGTATGGATTGGGCTTGCGCGTCGGAGAGGTCTGCCGACTATGTCTCAAAGATATAGATCTGGAACGGCGATTGCTCGTTATCCGGGAGACTAAATTCTACAAGAATCGTCTCGTCGCATTTGGACCGAAGCTCGGAGCGCTCCTGACTCAGCATCTACGTCAGCGTTTAGTCGCGACGCGCGCAGCCGCAACTGCAGACGACCAACCACTGTTCTGCTTGCGCGGAGGGCGTCCGATCAATCCCGGGACCGTCAGTCAGACTTTTCATACCATGGTCCCGAGCCTAAATTTGCAGATCCCACCGGGTATTTCACCGCCGTGCGTACATAATCTTAGGCACTCGTTCGCCGTCGGCGCACTCACGCGCTGGTATCGGCTTGGCATCGATCCGCAAACGAAGCTTCTTGCACTCTCGACTTTCATGGGGCACAGCGACATCAGCTCCACGGCAGTGTATTTGACGACGACGCCAGAGCTTCTCGAACACGCCAACCGCCGCTTCCGTACCTTTGCTGCGGTAACGCTTGGGGAGGAATTGGCATGACACTCTCCCTCGGTGCACTGGTCCAGTCCTTCTTTACTGACCATCTTCCGATACAGAAGGGCCTGCGGCTCGGCTCGATCTGCAGTTACCGTGACACAATCCGCTTGTTCCTGTGTTTCGTGTCCGAGCGGAGCGGTCGTCGGATTGCAATACTGGCGCTTGATGACTTGACGTTCGAACGTAGCCTGGAATTCCTGAAGTACCTGGAGCAGGAGCGTGGCAATTCGGTGTGTACCCGCAACCAGCGGCGGGCGGCACTGAACACCTTCTTTGCCTACCTCGCCGTGCGAGTCCCCGAGATGCTGGCGGTTTGCCAGCGGGTAGCAGCTATCCCTGTCAAACGCACATCACTCCCGGATACCCATTTTCTCGGACGAGAGGAGGTAACGGCTCTGTTTCGGTCGCTGCCTCGAAAAGGGAGGCTTGCACTTCGCGATCGAACGCTATTGCTCTTCCTCTACAATACGGGCGCCCGCGTCCAAGAAGTTGCTGATCTTCGTATCGAGCATCTTGAGCTCAAGCCGCCGGCCAAGGCCCACTTGCACGGTAAGGGTGACAAGTGGCGCATTTGCCCGCTTTGGGATGAGACGGTGAACCATCTCAAAGCGCTCCTTGCCCAGCGTAGCGTATCGCCTAGCGACCCAGTCTTCCGTACTCCTCAAAACCGTCCTCTAACCCGATTTGGCATCTACAAACTCGTGAGGCGACACGGTGCATCTTTCGATACCCGCGGACCGAAACCCAGACGGGTCAGCCCGCATCTGTTTCGGCACACCGCTGCCTGTCACCTGCTGGAAGCCGGCGTCGAGATCAACGTCATTCGAAGTTGGCTCGGACACGTGAATCTCGACACTACCAATCGCTATGCCGAGCTGACACTCCGAGCCAAAGCCGAAGCACTGCGTGCGTGCGAAGTCGGTTCAGATATTTCTGCGGCACCCCGGAATCAAGTTGCCTGGAAGGACGATAAAACCCTGCTTGCTTGGCTCAACTCACTGTAGTCCATTATGTACCCACATGCTCGTGATCCGCCCTTGAAAGTCAGACCCGCGTCGAACTCGGCCACATAACGAAATCCGACACAAAACTACGACAATCTTAAGAGCGCGGTGCTCGAGCGCCAGGGCGATGCGATCCGATTCCATCCCACGCTGCTTGCCTTCGCCGGCCATTATCGGTTCGAGCCGCGTCCTGTCGCGGTTGCCCGGGGCAACGAAAAAGGCCGTGTCGAGCGCGCTATACGGCATATCCGGGAGGCATTCTTCATCGCCCGCAAGTTCACCGATCTCGACGAGCTGAATGCCCAGGCCGAACAATGGTGCCGATCCGAAGCGGCGGACCGACCATGTCCGGAGGATCGCGAGATGACAGTACGCCAGGCGTTCGCAAAGGAGCAACCACTGCTTCTGCCGCTGCCCGCCAACCCGTATCCCGTTGAGGAGCAGGTCGCCGTGAAGGTCGGCAAAACGCTCTATCTGCGGTTCGACCTGAACGACTACACGGTTCCCCATCCCCATGTTCGGCGCATGCTGAGCGTGCGGGCCGATCTCAGCCAGATCCGGATTTTCGACGGCGCGCAGATGATCGCCAGTCACCGTCGCAGCTATGATCGTGGCCAAGAGATCGAAGACCGACGACACCTGAAGGATCTCGTCGAGATCAAGCGTGAGGCGCGCCAGCATCGCGGCCTCAACAGCCTGACCCGAGCCGTGCCGGTCTGTCAGACCTTGATGATCAGGGCTGCCGAACGTGGCGCCAACATCGGTGCGCTCACGACCGCGCTGCTGCGGCTGCTCGATCGCTACGGCGCAACGGAATTGCAGGCCGCGGTCGAGGACGCTTTGCGTACGGGCTCCGTCCATGCGGCGACGGTCTGCGCCGCACTCGAACGTCGGCGCCTGGAGCGTGGTGAACCGCCGCCCGTCGAAACCAGCCTGCCCGAACATGTGCGGCGCAAGGATACAACGGTCCGGCCGCACCGCCTCGACAGCTACGACCAACTGGCTCCTTCTGGAGATAACGACGATGAGCACTGATGATGCCCTGCTGAACCGTGCCAAGGCGCTGCGCCTCAACGGCCTGGTCGAACACTGGGACGAAATCGCCGGCGCCCCATGGCTGGCCCCCATGCTGCAATGGGAGGAGGAGGAACGTGCCCGGCGCTCGCTGCAGCGACGCCTGCGCGACGCCAGGATCGGCCACTTCAAACCGATGGCCGATTACGACTGGCTCTGGCCCAAGCGCCTCGACCGCGCCGCAGTGGAGCAATTGATGTCGCTGTCCTTCATGAACGACGCAACCAACATCGTCTTCGTCGGACCAAACGGCGTCGGAAAGTCGACCCTCGCGCAGAATATCGCCTACCAGGCGCTCATCGCCGGTCACTCGGTCTTGTTCCGATCGGCCAGCGAAATGCTCGGCGAGCTTGCCGCCCTCGACAGCGATACTGCTTTGCGCCGACGGCTCCATCACTACGCCGCCGCCGACGTTCTGGCGATCGACGAGGTGGGATATCTATCCTACTCGAACCGTCACGCAGACCTGCTGTTCGAACTCGTCAGCCGGCGCTATCAGGCCCGCTCCACAATCGTGACCACCAACAAGCCCTTCGCTGCATGGACGGAGGTCTTCCCAAATGCCGCATGCATCGTCAGCCTCGTCGACCGCCTCGTGCACCGATCCGAGGTGATCGCCATCGACGGCGAATCCTACCGCCTTAAGGAAGCTCTGGAACGCGCCGAGGCCCAGAGCACACAGCATCGAAGCCGGCCCGCCAGCACCAACGAGAAGGAGTACGTTGCATGACCAGAAACCATCAACCATCCGGCCTCAACTTCGGGATCAGCTTCCTCATCAATCCCGAATGGACCCCGGAGCAGGCGCTCGCTGTCCACGAGCTCCTCAAGGATCTATCCGACAGCATCTGGTCGCACTACTGCCTCAAGATCCAGGAACTCATCCAGGAGCAACAAGCGCAGGTCGATCACTGCGACGACGAAGAGCAACCATACTCCTTCTGAAACACACACCACTGCGACACTCGGCGGCGGCCCTTGCGGGCCGCCTTTTTAGTTCCCTCACCATCCTACTGCCCATTCTTGTCGTCATTTTTGTGCGGTTTTAGAAAGTCACCAACATCCGTCCGGTGAAGGCCGCGTTGCAGAGTGAGGCGTGTTGTTGAGAACTGTCCTTATGGACAGTGATAGGCGCAGTGCCCAAGTCGAACGGCTGGCGATGAAGGCGGAGACCACGCGCCGGCCGCTCTTGCCGGCATACGCCAGCACGTTGCGCATGAAGTGAACCCGGCAACGCTGCCAAGCGGTGTTCAGCACCTTGCTGACGGCGCCTTGATGCCCTCATGCGCATCGGAGATCACGAGCTTGACGCCGCGAAGCCCGAGGCGGGCGACTTGCGCAAGAATGCCGTCTAGAACGTCTCGGCCTCAGACGTGCCGATATCCAAGCCCAGAATCTCACGCCGGCCGTCGCTGTTGACGCCGACCGCGATGATCACCGCGACCGAGATGGTTCGGCCATTCTGGCGTACCTTCACGTAGGTGGCATCGATCCACAGATGCGGCCAGTCGCCCTCGATCGGACCGGCAAGGAAGGCCTTGACCTTGTCGTCGATCTCACCGCAAGGTCGGCTGACCTGGCTCTTGGAGATCCCGGTCATGCCCATGGCATGCACGAGGTCATCCACCGAGCAGGTCGAGACGCCCAGACACCCTGCACATAGGCTTCTTGAATCACTGTGGTCAGCGCCTTCTCAGCCATGCGGCGCGGCTCCAGGAAACCCGGGAAGTAGCTTTCCTTGCGCAGCTTGGGAATGCTCAGCTCGACCGCGCCGGCGCGCGTCTCCCAGAAAGCCATTGCGCTGCGCCAGACGCTCGGCACTCTTCGCGCCGTAGCTCGCTCCGGTCAGCCCGGCGACCTCCAGCTCCCAGCCGCTGGGCGGCAAAGCCAATCATCTCACGCAGCAGGTCGGAGTCTGGGGCCTTCTCCACGAGCGCGCGAAGGTTCATCATCTCGTCGGTCGTCGGTGGTTCCTCGAATCAGGTTGGTGTCAGCAACCCGACTCTACCGGCGAACTGCCGGTGACCACCGCAAAGC
This sequence comes from Bradyrhizobium sp. CCGUVB14, assembly GCF_024199935.1. Classification (NCBI taxonomy): domain Bacteria; kingdom Pseudomonadati; phylum Pseudomonadota; class Alphaproteobacteria; order Hyphomicrobiales; family Nitrobacteraceae; genus Bradyrhizobium; species Bradyrhizobium sp. CCGUVB14. The sequence goes on along the minus strand of NZ_JANADS010000001.1, from coordinate 1,978,738 downwards.
CGCCCGCACGGCTACCGCGCTGTTGGAGGGCGCGCGTGCGGACGGCTTTGCTCTACCGAGCTACACCATCTCTGGGGAAACGACCCCAAGCCTCTGCAAAGCAGATTTGGCAAAACCTCTCATAATCCATTCCTGCCCTCTCTCAATCGTATCAGTTTAACCGCGAAGAACTTTGTTCATTCGCTCCGAGAGCTCTCCGCGTTGCTTCATAAGCGCAGCCCAATCAACTTTTCGCTTCATTGCAACCCGTTCCGGGGAATTGAGCAAGATCTCTGGCTTCAATTCGCCGAGCGGGACGTCGGTGGTCGCCCCAAAGCGGAAAATCTTCGGTAAGGCCAACTGTCCTTCATCAGACAGAGCCTGTTCGACATACGCCAGGGCCGCTTCTCGATTGCGCCCGCCCTTTACGAGATTGACGTAGGTGGACACAGCGTAAATGCCCTCCTTTGGCACCACGGTCTGCATGGGGATTCCAGAGGTGCGAAGCTCGTGACCGCGACCATCCCAGAAAATACCGGCCTGCGCCTCACCTTGGCTGAACATCTGCAGCTGAGCGACGGTGCTGTTAGGCGTCGCTACAATATTGTCTTTCACCTCCTTCAGAAATTTGAAGGCAGGCTCCATATTATGTACAGATCCACCCTTAGCTTCCGCAAACGCGAGCAGGACAAGCGCAGACGCAGCAATGCTCGTACCAGGTATCGCGATCTTCCCCTTGAGGTCCGTTCGTCCGATGTCCACGTAACCTGTCAGAGGGGGGGTGATGGTGTTCGAGTTATACATAGGAACCATAGAAGAGACCGAAATTGGCACGCCGTAGTCTTCGAATTCCCGGTACCCCGGAAGAACGCGCTTCACATTCGGAACATCGGAAACCTTGATGGGATCAAGTACATCAGCTCCAATGAGCTCCGGCATCAAATTGTTGTCGACCATGAACAGGTCAAGATGCGGATTGCCTTTATTTGAGATCAGTTTGGCGACCTCGCCCGGCACGGAGGCGGCGAAATATTCGACCTTCAATCCGGTTTTCTCTTCCAAGGGCTTCGCGACACCGTCGATTAGCGCCTTGTCATAGGTTCCTCCATATCCATTGCAACGGAGCGTAATGCCGGCAAAACGCTTCTGCTGCGCATGGACGGCTGGTGCGGCGATCACGGGGAACGCAGCTGCGGCTGCGGTCACCTTCAAAAAGTCACGACGTTTCATGTACTCCTCCATCAGCTAGAGATAACGCCGGAGCCGTGCCGGCTCTTATAAGAATAGGTCAACCCTTAGTTTAGTGATGTTCGCTCCGTCCTTAACCTGCTATGGCAGAACACGCACGCCTGCCGGATCGATCGCGACGTCGACAAAATCACCTCGGTCAGGCCTTCTGCCCACTGGAAATCTTGCGTCCATCAAGAGCTTGTCGCTGCCGATCGAAATCTGAAGCCTACTAACGTGACCATGGTAGTCGCTTGCATCGACGTGCGCTCGATAGCTCTGGAGATCCGGCAACTCTTGAGCTCTGCGAACATATTCGGGACGAATAACGACGGTGGCAGAACCCGGGCGGACGGACGTTTGAAGCTTTAGGCCACCCGTCGATGTAAATTGACCGTCGCCTTCAACTTTACCCTCAAGCAGAGCGCAAGTGCCCAGGAATTGAGCAACAAATCGCGTGGCGGGAGCATCATAAATTTCCTCAGGGCTTCCAACCTGCTCGACCATGCCTTGGTTCATTACTACGATCCGATCAGCTAGCGTCAGCGCTTCCTCTTGATCATGGGTGACAAATAGAGTCGTCATGTTTAGAGAACGGATTAGATCGTGCAAATCTTCGCGAAGCCGAACGCGAAGTTGAGCATCAAGATTCGAAAACGGCTCATCGAGAAGGAGGACTTTGGGTTGAAGTGCTAATGCCCTTCCCAGAGCGACGCGCTGCTGTTGACCACCCGACAGTGCTCGAGGATAGCGGTCGGCTAGATGCTGCAGCTCCACCCGACGCAGAATTTCTTGAACCCGGGCGAGGCGCTCAGCCTTCCTCATGCCGATATTAATCAAACCGTATTCCACGTTCTTGGCGACGGTCATGTGAGGAAAAAGGGCATAGTTCTGAAAGACGATGCCAATATCCCGACGATAGGCGGGAAGCCTCGTAACATCCTGACCGTCGATCAGAATTTCTCCACCAGTCGGAGCGATGAAGCCGGCGAGCATTCTTAGAGTCGTGGTTTTGCCACAACCGGATGGCCCAAGAAGGCATACTAACTCGCCGCGCCGGATATCCAACGAGACATCATCAACTGCCTTCACACCGTCATACACCTTCCTAATGCTTTTGAACGAGACGACAACGTCTTGTTGGCTGATGGGTGCGAACGGCTCTCTTTTGACAATTTGCATTTGCATCCTAGACAACCGATTTCGATCCCGAGAGGCGATCGGCCAAAAAGATCGTCACGACAGTGATGAAGATGACGATTGATGAGACAGCCGCCACAAGCGGATCATAGGTTTGCTCTACGTACGTCAGAACGTGTACTGGAAGAGTAATCCGGTCCTGATAGTTTAGAAACACGGACAGGGTTACATTGCCAAACGACGTTACGAACGCAAAAACGATTGCCGATATGATTCCGGGGAACAGCAGCGGTATCGTAATCGTGCGGAAGACCTTCGCCGGAGGGGCGCGGAGGCTCATCGCCGCCTGCTCCAGGTTGCGGTCCAAGAGAACCATGCTCGCAGCCAAAGTCCGGACCACATACGGAAGCGTGATTACTAGGTGACCGAGCAGCAGGCCGACGAAGGTTTGGTTCAAACCTATCCAAACCAAAAATTGCAGAAGGCCGAGGCCCAACACGACCGTCGGGATGAGCAGGGGAGAAAGCAAAAGCCCGCGTACGAAATCACGGCAACGGAAGACGTACCGATTCATCGCGAAAGCCGCGGCTAACCCGATAGCCAGAGAGCATATCGTCGCGAGCGCTGCCAGTCTCAGGCTCAACCCGAGCGAGTTCATGAACATCGAGCTTTCCCACACCGCAATGTACCAACGAAGCGAGAAGCCTGGGGGAGGAAATGTCAACGCGCTGCCCGGTGTAAACGACGTAGCGACAACAATTATGGCCGGCAAGAGCAACATGATATAGACCAGCCAACGCACGAGAGTGCCTGTGATCCTCAGCAGCCGATCTTGCATATCAATTGACATGGAGACCTCGCGCGAGTGGTCGGACGATCAGCAGGCTGACCGCGGCCAAGATCCCAAGCCCGACGGCAAGGAGAATAAACGACATTGCAGCGCCAAAGGGCCAGTTCAAGTTGATCAAGACTTCCTCATAGACAAGCCCGCCGATCATTTGAGTCTGCGGGCCTCCAATGAGGCGTGGGGTGACGAATGCAGAGACAGACATCACAAAGACAAGAGTGAACCCGGAGATAATGCCTGGCGCGGCCAGCGGGACCACGATCTTCCAAAAAGTACGAAGTCGTCTCGCCCGAAGGCTTGTGGAAGCTTGCTCAAGAACGGGATCAATCTGCAGTACGACGTTCATGATCGATAGGATCATAAATGGCAGGAACTGCTGTATGAGAACCACAATCACTGCAAATCGATTAAATAGGAGCTGCTTGGGCGATTCGATGAAGCCCAGACCGATAAGGATATTGTTCACAAGACCTTGCCGACCTAGAAGCACAAGCCAGCCAAACACGACAACAACAAGACTGAGCGTTAGTGGCACGATGATCAGTATCATCCGCATTCGTCGTTGTGCTGGCGGCAATCTCGCTAGCGAGTACCCAACCGGAAAACCGAGGAGCAGGCACCCAAGAGAAGTGATAATGGCATAGCTAACTGTTTCAACCAATATGGAAACATAAAAGCTGTCTGCGAAGAACTTGTAGTATTGATTTAGCGAAAATCCCGCTGCGTTAAGCGCACTGTTTCCCGGATAAAAACTCGCACGAAAGACAGTCATCATGGGCAGTATCAAAAATACGGCCAAGAGCGCTACCGCAGGAGTGAGCAGTAAGACAAAGCTCCATCCTCGGTGTTGGGTTTCTACGGCGAACGACTGCGACATGCTTAATCCTGCTTTATTGCTTTCCGGCGCTGAGATCCTATCAGCGGACGCAAGGGTGACCGCCTACTTTTTTGCCGTTTCGCGCCCCGGTGATGTTGTCCGCTGACGACGATCTCGTTCGGACCGCTTCACCCGGCGAGATCGATAGTTGCTCTGGGCTCGGTCCTGCCGAATCGTCGGGAATGATCCAGGCTCTTCAGACGCAGATCCTGCTCCCATCAAGCGAAGGATTTGGCACGGTCTCTTAACCTTCCCATCTTGAGCTATCTTGCTCAATTGGGCTAGGATAACAACCGCTACGAGTTTGACGACTGCATATATTGCGCGGCCGAGCGAGCTTTTCTTCGTTTAGATGGATGTTGGCGCCGGAAACCTGCGATGGCGGGGCTAGCACTACCTTGGCAGATTTTGAGCGCCGCGGGATTCCCAAATCAGTTTTTCTGTGACTCATGGGAGGTCGGCTCATGGAGGGCCGATCAATGGACGTAAACTGGCAGGCTGATCTCGATCGCTGGCTTGCGCCGTTTGTCGCGGCGCTGCGGCACAAGACTAGAGCGCGGATGTGTCCAGCCTATATCGCCGGGCTGATTGGTCCAGGAGACCGCAAGAGCATTCAGCCGATGGCGACGCGCGCTCGCGAAGTCGGCTACGATCAGCTGCATCATTTCGTCACCGCCGGAGTTTGGGACAGTGCCTCGCTTGAAGCCGTTTTGCTGAAGAAGGCAGATGGCCTGGTTGGTGATGAGGCGGGGTTTCTTGTCATCGATGACACGGCGTTGCCCAAGAAGGGATCTCACTCGGTTGGCGTGGCACCCCAATATGCCTCGTCGCTCGGAAAGACGGCCAACTCTGATGTTCGTTGTCCAGGGTTATCGGCATGAGGGTGCGACCTCCGTTTGTGCCGGAGTTGTCAATTGGATGATTGTTACGCAGCGCAGGAGGCAGAGCCGCTGAGACGACGGTTTGTAGACTCTGATACGCGGGTTGGATACCGCATTTCCGTTTGTTCGTCCGGGGCTGTCTCGATCTGCCAGCGGGCATCGACAATGTCGGCCACACAATTCGTGCGAGAGCTCCCCAACCGGGGCCCTGCCTCCAGCGATGCGCAACAATGATGTCGCTCCTGAGAGTTCTCCTGTGTTGTGGTGGAAGGAAGCGTAGCTAATTCAGCAAGCGATCAGGTTGCGCCGTGCGGCTCCACCTCTTGGCCGATTGCCCAAAGGAAGGCGGCCATTTCCCGGGCGATGGCCACGGTGACGACTGCCTGGCGTTTGCCGCGTGCCATCAGCTTGCGATAGCGAGCGCAGAGTCTGACTTGGGCTTTCCAGGCGATGTCGCACACCGTTTTCGTCAGGCCGGCCTGCCGCTCCTGCAGTAGGCGGCTCATCCGGGCGGGGAAGCGGTAGGTCCAGGCGCCCTCAATGAGCACGCGGCGCGCCCGGCCATTACCAGCTTTGGTGATGCTGCCCCGCCGGATGCGTTCTCCCGTGGAGTTTTCGCAGGGCACCAGGCCAAGATACGCCATCAGTTGGCGCGGGCTGTCGAAGCGGCGCACGTCGCCGATTTCGGTGACGAAGGTGACCGCGGTCAGGAAGGCGACGCCGCGTAGCGCTTGGTAGGCGGCGATCACTGGAGCCATGGACCATGTACTCACCGCCTCGGCAACCTGGTCGTCCAGACGCTTGAGACGGATCTCGGCGGCCTCGATCGCTTGGCGATACTCAGCCAGCACGAGATACTGCGCCGGATGCTCGAAGCGTTGCTCGCACAGCCATCGTGTATGCGCCTTGGTCCACGCTTGACGGCCGGTGAAGACCCGGCCGTGACGGAGCAGGAAGGACTGCAAGTGTTGACGGGCCCGCCGCAGATCTTCCATCGCGGCTTCCCGGGCACGTACCAGTTCTCGCACCGCCTCGTGCTCCGGATCCGGTACCCAGACCGCGGTCAGCTCTCCTGCACGATGCAGCTTGGCCAGGGTCAGCGCGTCACGGCGGTTGGTCTTGACCCGTTCTCCAGGCCGCTTCGGGATCAGTGATGGTGCAACTACGATGCAGTCGTGACCAAGCCGTGTGATCTGACGATGGAGACCGTAGCCGGTCGGGCCGGCTTCGTAGCAAAAGGCAAGGTCCCGGTGCCTTTTGGCGAGCTTCGTTATCAATCGCTCCACCGCATCAGGCGCACTGTCGATCTCGCCGATGAAGCGCACGTCGCCATCGCGCCCCGCTTCGGCTACGGCTACCGAGATCTTCAGCTTCGACGTATCCAGTCCCACGTAGATTTTGCTATCCTGCCGCACAGCTCGTCCTCCTATGTGAGAGGCTCGGCGCCGGCTCACCCGGCGCAACCCTCGCTCATCGCATACTGCGGACGAGCCACCTCTCGGACAACGAACATACGGTCTGCCAGTCGCTGGTCTCGGTAACGTTGGCGTCGCGCGAGGTACCCGTGATGGTGGGCCTGCGGCTATTCCTACCCGAGAGTTGGACAGATGATCGTGAGCGCATGGCGCGGGCCGGTGTGCCGAAGGATAGACAGACTGCACTGACAAAGCCGGAAATCGCGATCGCGGAGATCGACCGCGTCATCGCCTCCGGTGCACGTTTTGGCTGTGTGCTTGCCGATTCAGGGTACGGCTCCAGCGGGACTTTCCGTCAGGCTTTGAGCGAGCGCGGTCTGTTGTGGGCGGTGGGTCTGTCGCGACGCCAGAACGTTTATCCCACCGACGTTGCCTTGATCTTCCCTGTCGCGAAGGCCGGAAAGCGCCGCAAATACCACATTCCAGATCAGCCCCCTGTCGCTGCTGAAGCGATGTTGGCCAAAGGAAAATGGCGAAGGGTCAGTTGGCGGCGGGGCACCAAAGGTCGACTGACATGTCTCTTCGCGGCCCGCCGTGTCCGCGTTGCGGATGGCCATAAGCACCGCATGCTCGATAATCGGGTGCAGTGCATGCCGGGCGACGAGGTCTGGCTCGTCGGCGAACGCCGGTCGACTGGCGAGCAAAAATACTATGTGTCGAACCTACCGGCCGATGCGAGCCTCAAGATGCTCGTCGCCACGATCAAAGCCAGATGGGTCTGTGAGCAGGCCCATCAGCAGCTCAAGGAGGAGCTTGGCCTCGACCACTTCGAAGGGAGATCCTGGACGGGGTTACACCGACACGCCTTGATGACCATGATCGCCTACGCCTTCCTCCAATCCCGCCGCCTCAAAGCAGCGGGACGAAAAAAAAAGAATCGCCGGACCGCCGCCACAGCCGAGCATGCCGGCCGTCAGGCAAGCCATCCTCGACCTCTTCGCGCAGCCTCCACCCCGGCGATGCCCGCACTGTGAGAAACTCCTCGTCGATCCAAGCAAAACTAAACTGCCAGAGTAGTGCTAGCATTACAGTTGTTTTTTCGCTTTGAGGTGAGCACGTTGCGCGGTCGCCTGGTGAGCTCGGCGCCAGCAAGACCATGCGATGATGTGTGCGGGTTGAATCCGCTTTCGAGCAAGTCTGATGGCAATGCGGCGGATTTCCTGGATTGACCAACGGATCAGTGGTGGGGTGGTTATGCTTTGGCTTTTGCCGGGGGGCGCCGTTTCTTTTTTTGGGCGGTGGCGGATTAGCGCGATGTCGGATCGCGGCCATCATGGCGAAGGCGAGCATCACCAGGGACACATGACGGTGCCAGCCATGCCAGGACCTGCTTTCGTTGTGATCAAGCCCGAACTCGTTTTTCGCGGTTTCAAAGCTGTCCTCGATCGCCCATCGATGGCCTTCGACCGCGACCAGCGTTTCAATGGCTGTTCCTGCTGGGCACCAAGTGGTGAAGAAGGCGAGGTCATCATCGGCGATGCGACGACGGATCAGTAGACCGCGTGTCCATAAACCGTCATTTGCACTGTTGAACTGCCCGGCCTCAAGATCGGCCAATTCGAGATAACACCAATCGTGCAGCCGCGGTCCTTTGGTTCCGGCTCCCGCCGACAGGCGCTTCCAGTCGGATGAGCGCCGCGTCCGGGCGAGGTCGGCAGCCGTCCCGGCGACCGGCGGTCGCTTGCCCCAGGATCGGAATACATGAGCGCTACTGACCCCAAGCACATAGCCTTTGCCTGCCCGACGTAGTTGCTGTTCGATGTCGCCAACACCGTAGACGGTATCACCGGCAACCCACTTGAATGGTACAGACGCGGCTATCGCGCGTGCGATCATTCTCGTCGCAAGCTTTGGTTTGGTCGCAAAGCCGACATCAGCAGGCACATAGGTGGCTTCCAGACGATCTGGATCGTCGGTCCATTCCTTCGGAAGATACAACGCGCGATCGATGAACGCATGGCCATGACGCGAAACGTAGGCAGCGAAGACGCCGATCTGGCAGACCGTATGTTCGTTGTCCGAGAGGTGGCTCGTCCGCAGTATGCGATGAGCGAGGGTTGCGCCGGGTGAGCCGGCGCCGAGCCTCTCACATAGGAGGACGAGCTGTGCGGCAGGATAGCAAAATCTACGTGGGACTGGATACGTCGAAGCTGAAGATCTCGGTAGCCGTAGCCGAAGCGGGGCGCGATGGCGACGTGCGCTTCATCGGCGAGATCGACAGTGCGCCTGATGCGGTGGAGCGATTGATAACGAAGCTCGCCAAAAGGCACCGGGACCTTGCCTTTTGCTACGAAGCCGGCCCGACCGGCTACGGTCTCCATCGTCAGATCACACGGCTTGGTCACGACTGCATCGTAGTTGCACCATCACTGATCCCGAAGCGGCCTGGAGAACGGGTCAAGACCAACCGCCGTGACGCGCTGACCCTGGCCAAGCTGCATCGTGCAGGAGAGCTGACCGCGGTCTGGGTACCGGATCCGGAGCACGAGGCGGTGCGAGAACTGGTACGTGCCCGGGAAGCCGCGATGGAAGATCTGCGGCGGGCCCGTCAACACTTGCAGTCCTTCCTGCTCCGTCACGGCCGGGTCTTCACCGGCCGTCAAGCGTGGACCAAGGCGCATACACGATGGCTGTGCGAGCAACGCTTCGAGCATCCGGCGCAGTATCTCGTGCTGGCTGAGTATCGCCAAGCGATCGAGGCCGCCGAGATCCGTCTCAAGCGTCTGGACGACCAGGTTGCCGAGGCGGTGAGTACATGGTCCATGGCTCCAGTGATCGCCGCCTACCAAGCGCTACGCGGCGTCGCCTTCCTGACCGCGGTCACCTTCGTCACCGAAATCGGCGACGTGCGCCGCTTCGACAGCCCGCGCCAACTGATGGCGTATCTTGGCCTGGTGCCCTGCGAAAACTCCACGGGAGAACGCATCCGGCGCGGCAGCATCACCAAAGCTGGTAATGGCCGGGCGCGCCGCGTGCTCATTGAGGGCGCCTGGACCTACCGCTTCCCCGCCCGGATGAGCCGCCTACTGCAGGAGCGGCAGGCCGGCCTGACGAAAACGGTGTGCGACATCGCCTGGAAAGCCCAAGTCAGACTCTGCGCTCGCTATCGCAAGCTGATGGCACGCGGCAAACGCCAGGCAGTCGTCACCGTGGCCATCGCCCGGGAAATGGCCGCCTTCCTTTGGGCAATCGGCCAAGAGGTGGAGCCGCACGGCGCAACCTGATCGCTTGCTGAATTTGCTACGCTTCCTTCCACCTCAACACAGGAGAACTCTCAGGAGCGACATCATTGTTGCGCATCGCTGGAGGCAGGGCCCCGGTTGGGGAGCTCTCGCACGAATTGTGTGGCCGACATTGTCGATGCCCGCTGGCAGATCGAGACAGCCCCGGACGAACAAACGGAAATGCGGTATCCAACCCGCGTATCAGAGTCTACAAACCGTCGTCTCAGCGGCTCTGCCTCCTGCGCTGCGTAACAATCATCCAATTGACAACTCCGGCACAAACGGAGATCGCCCCCTCATGCCGATAACCCTGGACAACGAACATCAGAGTTCGTGATCTTCCCTGCCGAACCAGTGTATTGCCGCGCCACTCCGCATGACGCCTTGCCTTGTTTGAGAAAGCCGGTCTCGTCAATCACCAGCACCGCATCGTCATCCGCCAAATGCTCGATGACATAGTCGCGCACGATATCGCGCAGGGCATCGGCGTCCCAATCCCCGCGACCCAGGATCGCCTGCTGGCGCCATGGGCCGGGATCGCCAGCCGCTTCCGCGCGCATCCAACCGGTCTTGCGTTGTTCATCTCCAAGCAAGCCTTCCAGGAACAGGCCGGCATTCGTCGCAACACGCTCTTGCGTGAACAACGGACGAATCCGCTTCTTGATCTCCCGAAGCGACGCCGCCCACAACGCAAGCGTTTCCTCTATCGACGCTGCCCGCGTCCACGATCTCCGAATCATGGTTGCCCATAGATTCAGAAGCGCTCCGAAAAAACAACTGTAATGCTAGTTCGACAAAAGCGCAATGTGGCGACTTTTCAGAGTGGCAAAGTCATCCGGAACGGCATCGTGGTCGGCATGCATGTGACGCACATTAGACTCCTCAAAATGGCTCAACCGCAGATTTTTTCGTTCTGCCCGCGCTTTGCGGTCGCCAGCTCAGTAGCGGATTCCGTCAGTCGATGCCCTCGGGCATATAGGCCATCTGCGCCGCTGCGATCGATACCGCGCCGGGCGACGCCGTGGGCCGATGAACTTCCCGCGGTCGGGGCGCCCAGATTGGAGCGACATGCCCAGCCGATCGTTCCAAAGAACCTTGAGACGAACAGATGACCGCTGAGCGGGGCCTTGCGCAGCACCTCCTGCACTTGGAGCGCCAACGACGGAAAGCCTCGGCGCATATCCTTGTGGCCTGTCGCCAGCCACTCTCGCACGGCCGCCGGAACCGGGATCATAGGCGCACCAAAGCATCGAGAACACGACGGAGCGCGATGCCGCAACGAGCCGTTCCTTCTCGTCCTGGGACCGCCGGCGCCGCCGTTCGACCGATGTGATTATCTCCGTCCTCAAAATCGTCATAGCGCTTCTCCTAGGATCTGCAGCGATCCCGCTCATCAGGCAAGGCGGCCCTCAATGGAGGGATACGAAGGTCGCGCAAGCCCGACCAAGAAGAGCGATTACGCTCACCGCCGCTCTGTCGCGTGAAGCGTTCGAGGATGTGTCTATTTGACTGACATGAGGAGTACTGGCCTTGCTTCAGGCCCAACTGGGTTCATGAATTTATTCGCCTTTCGGAACCGAGCGAACTCAGTCTTCCGCCGCGAGCAGTTCTGGTACCCTTCTGTTCGGCTAAAACACGCCCGACGCTGGACCGAATCTTTGCGTTGTTGGCCCCGCGCTATGGCTCGACCCCGCGACGCGACCTTGACAAGCAGTCCTTCGGGACGATACGGCCAGCAATGGCGATGTTGGGAGGGTTGTGAGCGTGGAGTGGGCTACCCCGCCTTCGGCCGCAACCGGTCGACCGTCCGCGCAATCAGCGCCGCTACGTCTCCGACCTTCGGGCCGATCCGGAATTCCGGTCCGGCGACAACGACGGAGAGACGGCGGTCGCCGATCGGCAGCGGAACCGCCGCGCCCGCGAGGTCGCGGCTATAATCGCCAAAGCTCTGGCAGTAGCCGCGCGCGATCGAATTACGCAGCTCCGCCTCGACGGCCTCGATGCTGATCGGCGTCGAGGGGCCGTATTGCTTGAACTCGATCTTGCGATAAACGGAGTCGCGCTCGTCCGGCGAATATTGCAGCAGCAGTGCGCGGCCGCTGGCGGTGGCGTGGATCGGCACGCGGTGGCCGATGGTGGCGAAATAGCGGATCGCGGCCTGGGACTCGACGACGTCGATGAAGACAGCCATCACGCCGGCCGGCGCGACGATGGACGCCGTTTCGCCGGTTTCGGCGGAGAGGTCCGCGATCAGCTGATGCGTCCACGGCGGCAGTGGCTCGACCTCGGAGATCATCCGCGCCATCGCCAGCCATCGCGGCGTCGGATAGAAGCCGGCGCGCGGCCGCGGTTCATAGAGATAGCCCTTCTCCGAGAGCGTCGCGAGCAGGTTGAAGGTCGACGAGCGCGGCCAGCCGAAATGATCGGCGATCTCGGCAAGCGTCGCCGGCTTCCTCGTTTGCGCGAAGAATTCCATGATCTCCAGGACGTTGGCGGCTTGGCGAACGATCATGGCGGGGCTTCGTGTCCTGCTCTAGCTCTGGCCGAGGATCTTCTTCGCGGCGCGAAGATGCGGCTTGTCGATCATCTGTCCGTCGAGTCGCAGGGTGCCGGAGTTCGGATTGCTCGCGAATGCCGCGATCACCTTCTCCGCCCATGCGCGCTCGGCGTCGGTTGGGTCGAACGCCGAGTTGACCACGTCGACGTGCTTCGGATGGATCAGCGCCTTTGCCGAAAACCCGTCGCGTCGTGCCGCGCGCGTTTCCTGCTCGAGGCCTGCGAGATTGTCGATGTCGGTATAGACAGTGTCGATCGGTGCGACCTCAGCGGCGGCCGCCGCCATCAGGCAGAGATCGCGCGCGAGACGATAGGGGCTGTGGAACACGCCGCCCGAGGCTTTTTCGGTGGCGCCCAGCGAAGCCGAAAGGTCTTCCGCGCCCCACATCAATCCGGCGAGGCGAGGGGAGCAGCCCTTGTAGCTGCCGAGGCCGAAGATCGAGCTGGCGGTCTCCGTCGCGACGCAGACGATGCGGGTTGCACGGACGGTGATACCGGCGGCTGCTTCCAGCGCTTCGAGCCAGGTCGCAACCTGTCGCACGTCGTCGCCACCTTGCGATTTCGGCAGCACGATGCCGTCTGGTTTGCCCGGCATCACTGCGGCGAGATCGGCGAGCGTCATGCCGGTGTCGAGCGCGTTGACGCGGACATAGAGCTGGTGCGAGCCGCGAGAGCCCTTCAGCATCGCCAGCGTCAACCCGCGCGCCTCCGGCTTCTTGTCGGTGACGACGGAATCCTCGAGGTCGATGATCAGCGCGTCGGCTCTGCCTTCGCTCGCCTTCTCGAATTTGCGCGGGGAATCCCCCGGCACGAACAGCATCGAACGCATCAGACCGGCCTCTTATGCATCATCGCCATGCGGCGGCATTTGCCGACGATCTCGTCGTTCTGGTTCAGAGCATGATGCTCGAACTCGACGATGCCCGCCTTCGGGCGCGATTTGGATTCTCTCAACGAAAGCACCTTCGTCGTCGCCCGCAAGGTGTCGCCATGGAAGACCGGTTTTGGAAAGGTCACGTCGGTCATGCCGAGATTGGCAACGGTTGTGCCCATGGTCGTATCATAGACCGTCATGCCGATCATAATGCCGAGGGTGTAAAGGCTGTTGAAAATGCGCTGGCCGAACTCGGTCTTTTCAGAGAAATGCGCGTCAATGTGCAGCGGCTGCGGATTGAGCGTCAGCAGGCTGAACATCGTGTTGTCCATCTCCGTGACGGTCCGGGTCAGCGGATGCCTGAACTCCTGGCCCACGGAAAAGTCTTCGAAATAAAGTCCGGCCATCGCGGTTTCCTCCCTTTTGTCTTGCGATCTGGCCGGCGCCTGCCGTTAGGGCGGCGCCGCCAGATGCACTGCCTTTTGTTCGGCAAGCCGTTCGATCTCCTCGGTCGAGAAGCCGGCCTCGCGCAAAATGTCGCGGCCGTGCTGGCCGAGCGTCGGCGCCGGGCCAGCCGGCTCCGGCTGGGTCACGCTCCAGGTCGAGGGTACGCGCATCTGGCGGATGCGGCCCTCGACGGGGTGCTCTACCGTCTTGAAGAAGTCGATCGCCTTCAGATGCGGGTCTTCGAGGACCGTCTCCAGCGTGTGCATCGGCATCACCGGAATGTCGGCGCGCTCCAGCAGTTCGCGCCACTCGGCGGTGCTGCGTGTGAGGAAGATGTGGCCGATCTCCGCGTAGATCTCGTCGATATGCTTGGTGCGCGCGGCGTGGTTGGCAAAGCGCGGCTGCTCGAGGAAATGCGGCTGTCCGATCGCCTCGAAGAAGCTGCGCCAGTGCTTGTCGTTGTAGATGAGCACGCAGAGATAGCCGTCGCTGGTCTTGTAGGGGCGGCGATAGCGCGACAGTAGGCGGGTATAGCCGCCATGGTCGAGCGGGGGATCGTAGGTGAGCCCGCCGAGGTGATCGACCAGCACGAACTCGGTCATGGATTCGAACATCGGCACGTCGATACGCTGGCCCTGGCCGGTGCGCTGCTGGTGCATCAGTCCGCCCATGATCGCGTTGACCATCATCAGGCCGACGATGCGGTCAGCGATGGTCACAGGGACGTAGCGCGGCGTGCCGTCGCCGGCGGCCGCTAGCAGCGTCGGAATCGTGGCTGCGCCCTGGATCAGGTCGTCATAGGCGGGTTTGGCGGCATAGGGGCCGGACTGGCCGTAGCCGAACGCACCGACATAGACCAGCGATGGGTTGATCGCAGCCAGCGTCTCGTAGTCGAGGCCGAGCCGCGCCATCGCCTGCGGGCGCACATTATAGACCAGCGCGTTGGCGCTCTTTGCCAGCCGGAGCAGCGTGTCGCGGGCCTCCGGCTTCTTGAGGTCGAGCACGATGCTGCGCTTGCCGCGATTGGCGTTGTGAAACATGCCGCCCATACCGGGCGTGCGGCCAGGGCCGATCTGGCGAACGATGTCGCCCTCGGGGCTTTCGACCTTGATGACGTCGGCGCCCATGTCCGCCAGCACTTGGGTGCCGTAGGGGCCCATCAGCACCGAAGTCAGGTCGAGAATAGTGAAGCCGGCGAGCGGTCCCATGGGGCCTCGTGGGGTAAGTTCATATATGTGGAGTTAGAATTCAGAAATTGGCGATCAATTCGAGTGCTTTGTCGGCGATCGCATAGCTCCATGCGTAATTCATATACTTGACATATAAATTCACATATATGTACATTTTCCTCAAGCAAGAAACGGAGCGAGGGGTCGAGCGGCTCAGTAGCCAGCGGCTGCCGCCTTCGGCATGGGACGCGTCAGGGAGAACGATATGAGGAAGAATCTGGTCCGGGCTGCCACCGTGCTCGCGTTGTCGCTGCCGGTCTCGACATTGTCCGCGCAGGCACTCGAGCTGAAGGTCGCCGACAGCTTCCCCGCAGGACACTATCTCGTCCGCCTGATGCTCAAGCCCTGGATGGATGACGTCACCAAGCGCACCAACGGCGCGGTGACCTTCACCTATTATCCGAACCAGCAGATCGGCAAGGCCGCGGATATGCTGCGGCTGACGCAGTCGGGCGTGGTCGACATCGGCTACATCGGGCCGTCCTACGTCTCCGACAAGATGCCGTTGTCGGAAGTCGCGCAATTGCCGGGTGCGTTCGCGACCAGCTGCCAGGGTACGCTCGCTTATTGGAAGAGCGCGCGCGAGGGCGTGCTGGCCAAGCAGGAATACGCGCCAAACAAAATCAAGCTGCTGATGGCGGTGGTGCTGCCGCCCTATCAGGTGTGGACCGTCAAATCGAAGGTCGAGGCCACCAAGGACATGCAGGGCCTGAAGCTGCGCACCACCGGCGGTGCGCAGGATCTGACGTTGCGCGCGCTCAACGCGGTGCCGGTGCGCATGGCCGCACCCGATGCCTATGAATCGCTGTCGCGCGGCACGATGGATGGTCTTTTGTTTCCGCTCGACAGCGTCGTCGCCTATGGCCTCGACAAGCTGGTCAAGCACGCCACCGAAGGCGTCAGCTTCGGCAGCTTCATTGTCGCCTATTCCATCAATCAGTCGGTGTGGGACAAGCTGCCCGACGACGTGAAGACAGCGATGAACGAGGCCTCCGAGGCGATCACGCCAAAAGCCTGCGCCGACGTCGACAAGGAAGGTGCGGTCACCAAGAAGCAGATGCAGGACGAGGGCGTCACCTTCGATCCGCTGCCCGAGGCCACGCGCGTGGAAATGAAGGACAAGCTGAAAGGCGTCGGCCATGAATGGGCGGCTGGTCTCGACAGCCGCGGCAAGCAGGCCTCCGCCGCGCTGAAGGAGTTCGAAGACTTGCTGGCGGCCGGCAGCAAGTAATCTGCAAAACGAACAGGGAGACGCGACGTGATCGAACGGGCAGGGCAAGTGCTCGGTGCGCTGGAGCGCGCGCTGACTGTCATCGCGGTGGTGTTCCTGTTCGTGATCATGGTGCTGGTGGTGACCGACGTGTTCATGCGCTACGTGCTGAACAGCCCGTTTTCCTTCACCTATGATTTGATCGGGCTCTATCTGCTCGCCGGCGTGTTCTTCTTCACGTTGTCGGACGCCTTGCGCGAGCATGCGCATGTCGGCGTCGACATCCTGTTGTCGCGCTTCTCACCGGCGGGGCGGCGGTTGTCCGAGATCGTCACTGCGCTTGCGGGCTTGTTCGTCTTCGTCCTGATCTACAAGGTCGGCTTCGCCCGTGCGCTCGAAAATTACGAGCAGCATGACGTCCTCTCCGGCGCGATTCCCTGGCCGACCTGGATTTCGGCGGCGCTGGTGCCCTTCGGCTGCGGCGTGCTGGTGTTGCGGCTGGCGCTCCAGCTCGTCGGCAATGTGCTGAGCCTCGTCAGCGGCCGCGACCTCTATCCGCTGCCGCCGGTCACCGGCGTCGGCGAAGCGCGCGGCTTCGAGTAACGGCAGGCATTCATGACACCTCTCATCGTTCTCGCCCTGCTGTTCGGACTGCTCGCGCTCGGCACGCCCGTCGGTTTCGCCATGGCCTTTTCCGGCTCGGTCGGCCTCGTCATGGTCGGCGGCTTTCCGACCTTGTTCGGTATCCTGGAGACCGCGCCACTCTCGACCGTCTCCTCTTATGAGCTCATCACCATCCCGATGTTCCTGCTGATGGCCGACCTCGTGCTGCTGTCCGGCGTTGCGGACGATCTGTTCAAGACGGCCTCGGCCTGGGTCGGCCGCGTTCCTGGTGGCCTCGGCATGGCGACCGCGCTTGCCGGCGCCGGATTTGGTGCGATCTGCGGCACCTCGACGGCCTCAGCGGCGACGCTGTCCTCGACCAGCCTTCCCGCGATGATCCGCCAAGGGTACGAGCCGAAGATGGCCGCCGGCGTGGTCGCGATCTCGGGCACGTTGTCGATGCTGCTGCCGACCAGCGTCGCGCTGGTCATCTTCGGCCTGCTGGCGGAAGTGAACATCGGCAAGCTCCTCATCAGCGGCATCATCCCCGCGATCCTCGTCACCATCACCATCATGGCCACGATCTATTTCCTGGTCTGGCAGGATCCCTCGCGTGCGCCGACTGCGAAATCGGTGCCGTGGCGCGAGAAGTTCGCGCTGCTGTGGCAGGTCTCGCCGATGGTGGTGCTGTTCTCGATCGTGACAGGCACGATCTATCTCGGCGTCGCGACGCCGACCGAGGCCTCGGCCTTCGGCGCGTTCGGCGCCTTCCTGCTGGCGATCGTCAAGGGCAAGATCACGCCGACCTCGCTCTACAAGACGCTGCTACGCGCCTGCCACGGCACCTGCATGATCATCATGATCCTCGTCGGTGCCTCGATCTTCGGCTACTTCTTCACGCTCACCCATGTGACGCAGGATCTCGTCGCCTGGATTGGCTCGTTGCCGACCTCGCGCTGGATCATCATCACGCTGATCCTGTGCGGTTATATCGTGCTCGGCTCCTTCATGGACCAGATCGCGATCCTGGTGCTGACGGTGCCGATCGTGCTGCCGCTGATCAAGACGCTCGGCTTCGATCCGATCTGGTTCGGCGTCATCAAGATCGTTACGGCTGAGGTCGGCATGATCACGCCGCCAGTCGGGCTGAATTGCTTCATCGTCGCCCGCTACGCCAAGCGGCCGGTGGCGGAGGTGTTCCACGGCACCTTCCCGCACTTCATCGCACACCTGATCGCGATTGCGATTTTGGTGGCGTTTCCGTCTATCATCCTCTGGCTGCCCTCGCAGATGGGGCGCTAGGCTAAAACGAGCCTCCACAAGGAGACCATCATGGATTTCGCGCTCACCGATCAGCAGGAAGCCATTGGCGACGCCATCGCCAAGATCTGCGAGGGCTTTCCCGATGCCTATTGGCTGAAGAAAGATCATGATGGCGGCTTCCCGCACGACTTCCACAAGGCGCTGGCCGATGCCGGCTGGCTCGGCATCTGCGTGCCGGAAGAATATGGCGGCTCCGGTCTCGGCATCACCGAAGCTGCGATCATGATGCGGACGATCGCAGAGTCGGGCGCGGGTATGTCCGGCGCATCGGCGGTGCATATCAACGTGTTCGGCCTCAATCCCGTCGTCGTGTTCGGCACCGAGGAGCAGCGCAAGCGCATGCTGCCGCCGATGGTCGAGGGCCGCGAGAAGGCGTGCTTTGCCGTCACCGAGCCGAACACCGGCCTCAACACCACCCAACTCAAGACCCGCGCGGTTGCCAAGAACGACCGCTACATCGTCAACGGCCAGAAGGTCTGGATTTCGACCGCGCAGGTCGCACACAAAATCCTGCTGCTGGCGCGCACCACGCCGCTGGAAGAGGTGCGCTCGCCAACCCACGGCCTCAGCCTGTTCTACACGGACTTCGATCGCAACAAGATCAAGGTCCACGAGATCGAGAAGATGGGCCGCAAGATCGTCGATTCCAACGAGTTGTTCTTCGAGGACTTTGAAATTCCGATGGAGGACCGGATCGGCGAGGAGGGCAAAGGTTTTCAGTACATCCTCGAAGGCATGAACCCCGAGCGCATCCTGATCGCTGCGGAAGCCGTCGGTCTCGGCAAGCTCGCGCTGTCGCGTGCGACCGAGTATGCCAAGACGCGAACCGTGTTCAATCGCCCGATCGGCAAGAACCAGGGCATTCAGCATCCGCTCGCGGTCAACTGGGTCGAGCTCGAGGCGGCCTGGCTGATGGTGATGTCGGCGGCCTGGCAATACGACAATGGCATGCCGTGCGGCGCGGCTGCCAACGCCGCAAAGTATCTCGCAGGGGAGGCCGGCTTCTCGGCCTGTGAGCAGGCTGTGATGACCCATGGCGGTTTCGGCTATGCCAAGGAATTCCACGTCGAGCGCTATTTGCGCGAGGTTCTGATCCCGCGCATCGCGCCGGTCTCCCCGCAGCTCGCGCTCGGCTTTATTGCGGAGAAGGTGTTGGGTCTGGCCAAGTCCTACTAATCTCACCCGTGCTTCGTCTGACAGGATCGCCATGAACCTCGCTCACCACCTCCTGCGTGCCGCCAAGGCAGACGCCTTCGCGCCGGCGCTATTCAAGGGGTTGACACCGGTTGCGGATTACGGTCGACTCGCTGCGACGGCGGCCTCTCTGGCCGCATCGTTGCAGCGACGCCTCGGTCTCGTCAAAGGCGACCGGGTCGCGCTCTTGATGAAGAATGCGCCCGACTACGTCGCCTGTCTCTATGCCTGCTGGCATGCCGGGCTGGTCGCCGTTCCCATCAACGCCAAGCTGCATCCGCGCGAGGTCGCGTTCATTCTCGACAATTCGGGTGCAGCGGTCGTCTTCGTGACCGAGGATATGGCGAGCGTCGCTTCAGAGGCCTTGGCGCTCAGTGCGGCCAAGCCCAGCGTCGTCGAGGTCGGCTCGGTCGAGCATCGTGGCTTCGAGAAAGCTGAGGGCGTCGCGATCGCCGATGTCGCGATCACGGATCCCGCCTGGATTTTCTACACCAGCGGCACCACGGGCCGGCCCAAGGGCGCGCTGCTCAGCCACCGCAACCTGCTCGCCATGGCGCTGAACTACCTCGCCGAGATCAATCCGATCGTGCCCGGCGAGGCGCTGCTGCATGCTGCGCCGATGTCGCACGGCTCCGGCCTCTACATGGTGCCGCACGTGCTCGGCATGGGCGCGCAGATCATTCCCGAAAGCGGCCGCTTCGAGCCTGACGAGATTCTGGAACTGACCGAGAAGCGTGCCGGCATCTCCTTCTTCGCCGCACCGACCATGGTGCGACGCCTGACGGTCGCCGCGGAATCGGCAGGCGCGACCGCGCCAGGGCTGAAGACCATCATCTACGGCGGCGGTCCCATGTATGTCGCCGATTGCAAGGCCGCGCTCGCCGTGTTCGGACCGAAGCTTGCGCAGATCTATGGTCAGGGCGAGACGCCGATGACCATCACCTATTTGCCCAGATCGATGCATGTCGGCGCCACACATCCGCGCTATGAAGAACGCCTCGCCTCGGTCGGCATCGCGCAGAGCGTGGTGCAGGTTCGTGCCGTGGACGAGGCGGGGCGGGATGTTGCATCGGGAGAGGTCGGCGAGATCATCGTGCGCGGTGATACCGTGATGTCCGGCTACTGGCAGAACCCGGACGCCACCGCGAGCACATTGCGCGACGGCTGGCTCTACACCGGCGACATGGGCGCGTTCGATGCCGATGGATTCCTGACGTTGAAGGACCGCTCCAAGGACGTCATCATCTCCGGTGGCACCAACATTTATCCGCGCGAAGTCGAGGAGGTGCTATTGCGCCACGAAGCGGTTGCCGAAGTCTCGGTCATCGGTCGTCTGCATCCGGAGTGGGGCGAAGAGGTCGTCGCCGTCGTTGTTCCCGTGGCCGGAAAGAAGGTGGAGCGCGACGATCTCGACCGGATCTGCAACGCCTGGATCGCGCGTTTCAAGCGGCCGAAGCAGTATTACGTCACGGCCGAGTTACCCAAGAACAGCTATGGCAAGATCGTGAAGACGGAGCTGCGCGCGCTGCTCGGCGAGTCTTCCGCGCGACTTGCTCCGATGGACTAGCGAAGGATGCCGGAGGACGCAGCGCCGATCGATTTTACCGGCCTTATCCAGGACGGCGATCTCGTGGTGCGCAGGAAGGCGACCGCGGAGCCCGTCACCTTGACCGAAGTGCTGGTGACGCAGGCGGCGCACTTGCCGCCCTTCCGCGTGATGGTCGAGCCGTTGTTCTCGGACACGTTCTCCGCTTGGGTACCTAACGTGTCGCTCCTGAGCTATGGCGTGATCGGCAACGCGCGGCGGGCTCGCGAGGCGGACAAGTCCTGGCGAAGATGCCGAGGTCCAGCGTACGCCCAGACTATAACGAATTCGAACGCTGGCGAGACGGGCTTGCTGCAAGCCACGGATTCAGCATAACTTGGACATGCCGGTGTTTCCTTTTCGTGGAAAGCGGTCAATTTGCGCAGCGACCAAGTCGTGGTTGGTATCGGACGCCTGAGGAACGAAGATCCTCGGGCAGGCGTCAGACGTTGTGGCGACCGATACTCGTTTCGCGCGACATGGCCGCCCGCCTTTGAAACGCTAGCCCTATTCGTGGGCCGTCCGTGGCCTGCGAGCCTTAGACCTTGGAGCGATATCGGTAGGATGGGGCAGCTTGCGCCAAATGATCTCGCCGCTTTCCCGCGCGCTATCCAAAAAAACGCAGTAACTCTACGGGTCCACCAGAAAAACGCACGACACGAACGCAAGCACAGGTTTAATGTCCGCAAGTCGCGCATAACTTACGGCAGGGCTAGACATGCACAGCGTTGAAACATTCCGGGATCTTCAGGTCGAAGCGACCGAGTGGCGTCACTATCTGCACGAAAATCCCGAGCTCGATTATCGATTGGACAATACGGCCAGGTTTGTGATCGAGAAGCTGGCTTCCTTTGGCATCAATCACATCGAAACCGGGATTGCTGAAACCGGTATCGTCGCTCTAATTCAGGGCGCGCGCGGAGACGGCCCGACGATCGGGTTGCGAGCTGACATGGACGCTTTGCCAATTAACGAAGAATCAAACAAGGCTTGGTCCTCGAAGATACCGGGTCGAATGCATGGATGCGGCCATGATGGTCATACAACCATGCTGCTGGGTGCTGCGAAATATCTTGCGAGTACCCGCAATTTCAGAGGTACCGTCGCTCTGATCTTCCAGCCCGCAGAAGAAGATGGAGGGGGTGATAAACTCGGTGGCCAGAAGATGGTCGAAGCCGGAATCATGGACCGTTTCGGCATTTCCAAAGTCTTTGGTATGCACAACAACCCGGGAATGGAAATCGGCACCTTCGGTATTTGCAATGGCCCGATCATGGCCGCACAGGACGATTTCGACATCGTCGTCAAGGGTAAGGGCGGCCATGCGGCCAAGCCCCACAACACCATCGATCCAGTTGTTATCGCAGCACAGATTATCGTTGGCCTGCAAACTTTGGTTTCACGCAACACGAATCCGATCGAGTCGCTCGTAATTTCCGTTACCCGATTTGAGGCGGCCCAAGCTTACAACGTCATCCCCGACAAGGTTACATTGGGCGGGACCGTCAGGACCCTTGTACCCAATCTGAGGGATTTCGCCGAACGGCAGATGCAAGTAGCAGCGGAAGGAATTGCGCGAGCATTCGGCGCCGATGTCGAATTCAAATACCGTCGATACCTCCCCGTTACCGTGAACCACGCGAATGAGACTGATCTGGCGATCAAGGCGGCGCGTGGTCTCGTTGGGCCTGCGTCTGTAGACGACAAGCTGCCCGTAAGAATGGGGGGGGAGGATTTCGCGTACATGCTTGAGGCCCGACCAGGAGCGTACATTTTCATGGGGAACGGCCCTACCGCCTTCCCGCACCATCCGGCATATGATTTTAATGACGAAGCACTGCCATATGGTATCGGCTATTGGGTGAATCTGGTTGAAATGGTGCTGGCTCCGTGACGGTACGCGCGAAACTGAACTTGAGATCCTCGCCCCGAAAAACGCCGTGCATCAAGTTCACCCAGTCGTCGGGCGAGTCCCTAGTACCTCAGCACAGTGATTTTGACGGGTTGCGTCGTGCGGCAGTCAGGTTAGCTCCGGCAGACACTTGGGATCAACGAGGACCTCGATGCTGCGAGGCATCCTTGGCTGCCTTGTGATGAGGCCCGCTCGTTCGAGCGCCAGCACCATTTGGTGAATCGAAGGCGGGCTGACGCGGAAATATTCCTGCATGTCGGCTTCTGCCGGAGGCCTTCGGTGAAGCCTCGTATAGAGGTGGATGAAGGCGAGGTATTGCCCCTGCTTGGGCGTGAAGGTTTTTGCCGAAGGACTCACGCCGGCCATCCGATTCAGTTGTTCGTGCGTGCCTCTCAGGGAGGCAGGCATGAATGTACGCTATCGGGTCGAACTCAGCCAAGTCGAGCGCGGCGAACTCAAGGCGCTGCTCAGCGGCGGCAAGCATGCGTCCCGCAAGCTCAAGCGGGCGCAGATTTTGCTGGCTGCCAATGCCGGGGCCGGCGACGAGGAGATCGCCAGGAGCGTCGGCGTGAGCGGCTCGACCGTGTACCGGACCAAACGCCGCTTCGTGGAAGGCAATCTGGAACGGGCGCTGAGCGAGGAGCCGCGTCCCGGGGCGGAGCGCAAACTCACCGGCAAGGAAGAAGCCTTGCTGGTGGCGACCGCCTGTGCGGCCCCTCCAAAGGGCCGTGCCCGCTGGACGCTCGATCTGTTGGCGGGTGCGCTCGTCAAGCTCACTGAACACAAAAGCCTGTCGCGCGAGACGGTCCGGCGACGTCTGGCGGAGAACGACCTCAAGCCCTGGCGCAAGGACATGTGGTGCATTCCGCAGGTCGATGGCGAATACGTCGCCCGCATGGAAGACGTGCTCGATCTCTACGCCGAGGCACCCGATTCCAAGCGACCGGTGGTGTGCTTCGATGAAAGCCCGGTGCAGCTCATCGGCGAGGTCCGTCAGCCCATCCCGGCCAAGCCGGGCCAGCTCGAGCGTTACGATTACGAGTATCGTCGCAATGGGACGGTCAATCTCTTCGTCCTCCTCGACGTGCATCGCCCCTGGCGCAAGGTCAAAGTCACCGAACGGCGAGCCGCAAAAGACTATGCCCAATGCATGCGCGATCTCGTCGACATCCATTATCCCGATGCCGAGATCATCCGCCTCGTCCAAGACAATTTATCGACCCACTCCGCCGGCGCCCTGTATCAGGCGTTCCCGCCCGCCGAAGCACGGCGCATCCTGCGGCGGATCGAGTTCCACTACACTCCAAAGCACGCAAGCTGGCTCAACATGGTCGAGATCGAGATCGGCGTCCTGCGGGGACAGTGCCTCGACCGCAGGATCGACGACCCCAAGCGACTGCGGCGCGAAATCTCCGCCTGGGAACGGCAGAGAAATGCCGCACGCTCCCGCATCAAATGGATGTTCACAACCGAAAAGGCCCGCGCCAAAATGGGTCGCGCCTACCCAAACCCTTCCAAAGAGTCATAATCACTGTGCTGAGGTACTAGTGGTTCGTCACAGTGATTTTGACGATTTGATACCGAGCCATTCGAGGATGGGCAAGTTTTCGGGAGGCAAGAGAATCTCGATGCTTCGTGCGACGCCAGGCTTGCGACGAATGAAGCCGTTGCGTTCGAGGGTGACGATCATCTGGTGGACTGACGGCGGGCTGACGCGAAAATGGCGCTGGATGTCGGCTTCGGCGGGCGGCTGTCCGAACATGTACGAATAGGTGTGGATGAAAGCGAGGTAGTGACCCTGCTTCTCGGTGAGGCGCGCGCCTGATTTTTGACTCATAGCTGGATTCGTCCCGGCCTCCGACAAGGAGGCGAAGCATGAATGTACGTTATCGGGTGGAATTGAGCCAAGTCGAGCGGGACGAATTGACGGCGATGCTGAACGGCGGCAAGCATGCTGCCCGCAAGCTGAAGCGGGCGCAGATTTTGCTGGCGGCCGATGGGGGCCGCTGCGACGCGGAGATTATCCGAACCGTCCGGGTCAGCCTGTCCACCGTCGGCCGGACCAAACGCCGCTTCGTGGAAGGCAATCTGGAGCGGGCCTTGAGCGAGGAGCCGCGTCCGGGCGCAGAGCGCAAGCTGACCGGCAAGGAGGAGGCCCTGCTGGTGGCGACCGCATGCGCCAAGCCGCCAGCTGGCCGCAAACGCTGGACGCTGACACTGCTGGCCGACACGATGGTCAAGCTCACCGATCACGACAGCCTGTCGGGCGAAACCGTGCGCCGCCGGCTGGCCGAGAACGACCTCAAGCCGTGGCGCAGGGACATGTGGTGCATTCCTCATGTCGACGGCGAATACGTCGCCCGCATGGAGGACGTGCTCGATCTCTACGCCGAGGAGCTATGGCCGATTCTGGGTGACGCGGCCTGATCAGGCGGCGTGGCTTTCAGTGGTCGGAGTGACCTCGATGCCGTCGGTAAACTTTACACCGGCGATGACCTTCGGCAACTGATTTGTTCCTTTCAGTCGGCGCCATGTCTTCGATGCGGCGTCGATCAACTTGAACACCATCAGCTTCGCGGTTTTCGGCGAGAGCGATCCTTTCGTTCGCACCGTCCGGTGCCGCACCGTGGCGAACACACTCTCGATCGGATTCGAGGTGCGCAGATGAGCCCAATGCTCGGCAGGGAAGTCGAAGAACGCGAGCAGCGCCTCACGATCCTTGATCAAGCACTCGACCGCAGGCCCGTATTTGGCACGGTATTTCTCGACGAAGGTGTCGATCGCGGTTTCGGCTTTCGCCCGGCTCGGCGCCAGATAGACGTTCCGCAGGTCGTTCTTCATTGCGCCCTGCACGGATTTGGCGACCTTGTCGAGCACGTTGCTGACTTTGTGGCACCAGCACCGCTGGTGTCGCGTGCCAGGGAAGACCTCGTCGAGAGCCTTCCAGAACCCCAGAGCGCCGTCACCGACCGCCACTTCAGGAGCGATCCGCAGGCCGCGCTGCTTCACATCGATCAAGAGCTCACGCCAACTCTGGGCGCTCTCGCGGGCGCCCACCTGGAAGCCGACCAATTCCTTGCGGCCCTCCGGCGTCGCGCCGACCAGCACCAGGATACATTCGCTGTGATCCTCCATCCGGGCCTGCAAATAAACGCCATCGGCCCAGAGATAGACGTAGCGCCGCGCCGACAGGTCACGTCGCTGCCAACGCTCGTACTCGGCCTGCCAGTCGGCCGTCAGGCGTGCAATCACCGACGCCGACAGGTTCGGCGCATCCTTGCCGAGCAGCGCCGACAGCGCGTCCTGGAAGTCGCCAGTCGAGATGCCGCGCAGGTAGAGCACTGGCAGCAGGGCATCCAGGCTCTTGGTGCGCCGCGCCCACAGCGGCAGGATCGCCGAGCTGAAGCGGATCCGATTGGCCCCGCAGGCGCCGCGGTCCCGAACCTTCGGCCGGGCGACCTCCACGGGGCCGATGCCGGTCTGAATTTGTCGCGCCGGTCCATAGCCGTGCCGGACCAGCCGGGCCCGACCGTCCGGCAGTGTCAGCTCGGACGTGCTGGCCAGAAACGTGTCGACCTCGATCTCGATCGCCCTGGCAAGCAGCTCGCGCGCCCCAGCGCGGAGGATATCGGTCAGTGGATCGTCAACCGTGGAGGGCTGACGAAAAGCAAGAACGTTGGTAGTCTCGGTCATGGCGTATCGCTCTCCTTGAGAGGTTTCTGGCAGGCTGGACACCCGCCTCGATACGCCGCCTCTCTCAACCCGTCATCACCCAGTTTCGGCCATAGCTCACGCCGAGGCGCCGGATCCCGAGCGGCCGCTGGTCTGCTCACATGGGGATTGAGTGTGTCAAGGTGGTTGGTCAGCTCTTTGTTCGATGGCAGGCCAGCTCTTCGTCCCGACCTTGGAGCTTTGGAGATGGGGCGCGCAGATCAAGTCAAGGCCGGCCCGTAGGGCCGCCGCGCAGCGGCTTGGCCTTGACTTGATCGAGCACGCCATCAGGCTGATGTGGTCGGGCGTAGGCAGGCCAGATAGCTCCTTTTTTCGATGGCGATCCAAGTCGAGCCCGGTTTTGGCAATCTGGTTTACTTGCCAGATCAAACTCACATTCGGTCGTCGCGCGAGGCAACTGCACCAACATTCCGCTTGCGGCGGGCAGGCTCGAGAGGACGAGACCATTCTTCGACGCGGCTTTTTGAAGCCATGCAGACCATCGGTTCGTCCACCCGGATCGGCCGAGGCTGATCGAACCTCGGCAGATTGGTTTTGAGTTTGCGGGGGAAAGCGCTTGTGTTAGGCGACGGACTTCATCACGGCTCCCTCAATCACGACGCCTGCGGTCACGTACTTCCACAGAGCCACGAGCAGCTTGCGCGCCAGCGCCACGATCGCACGCTTGCGGCCGCGCTGGCTGTGCGCCTTGAACCACTGCGCCAGAGCCGATTGTCCCTGGTGGCGCACCCAGAGCCAGGCGAGCTGGACCATGGTTGTGCGCAGCCGCGGATTGCCGGCCTTCGACACGCCCTGCTCGCGTTCGATACCGCCACTCCGCCATGGCGTGGCCGCAAGACCGGCATAGGCAGCAACCTGACGACGGTTGGCGAAGTGGCGGTAGAAGGCCTCCGACCAGAGAACCCCGGCGAAGTTGGCGCCCATTCCCTTCAAGGCGAGCAGCATTGTGACCGGGTCCGCTGCGCCCTTCTTCTCGCCGGCTGGCTTTCCCGCCTCGACCAGGAGAGCATCCTGCGCGGCCTCCACTGCCTTGATCTGGTCGAGCAGCAGTTCGAGCCGATCGAGTTCGCGACTGACCTGCTCTTTGAGATGCGGCAGCAGTGCGCGACCGTCCCCCGTACGCAGGGCCTCAAGGCGCGCCCGCCGGTCGCGCCGCAACGGCGCGTAATCAGATATCCCTTGCGCGAACAGAAGGCCTTTGATCCGGTTCACATGCTCGATCCGCTCAGCGATCAATGTCCGCCGCTCACGGCAAATCCGGCGGCGGTCCTCTTCTTCCGGAGAGGGAGCAACGACCATCGCGCAGACCCGCGGCTCGCCGCGCTTGTAGGCCAAAAGCGCCCGCAGCAGCGTCTCGCCATCCAGCCTGTCCGTCTTGGCCCGCCTGCGCCGGCGCGAAGTCGCGATCGAGGCCGGATCCACCACGTGGCTCTCGATGCCCTCCTGCTGCAGACTGCGGTGAAGCCAGAACCCATCCAGCCCCGCCTCCTGGATTGTAATGATCGGATAGCTCTCACCCGTTCGCGCCTGCGCCTTGCGCTTTAGCTCTGCGAACAGCTTCAAGAGTTCCGCAATATCGCCGGCCTTCACGCTGCGTTTGGACATTTTCTCGCTCTTGCCGGGCGATAGCGAGGTAACCAGCCAAGTCGAACGGCTCAGTTCCAACGACACAAAAATTGCGCCAAACTGCGTGCGGATAGCGGCCGGTCCGTCGGAATGATGATCGAGCAACATCGTCGTTCTCCAGGTTGAAGGGATTCAGCAACCTCAGTCTGGCCTCAGACCTAGTCGCTATCCACTCCCCATGGAATCTTCGACGAGACCCCCGGTGATGGGGTGACCCGGTTCGGAGCGGGCAACGGGGATCAGAATGACCAGCGAGTCGCAGCTACGGGAGAAGCTTCGGAAGATAGAGGCGTTGTTCGCGGGTGCCGGAACTGCTGGTGAGCGCTTTGCGGCGGAAGCTGCGCTACAGCGGGTGCGTGCCCGGGTCGAGGAGCTGGCTCGCCACGATCCGCCGATCGAGCAGCAATTTTCACTTCCCGACCAATGGTCGCGGCACCTGTTCTTGGCGCTTTGCCGCCGGTACGGGCTGCGGCCGTTTCGTTATCACCGCCAGCGACGCAACACGGTGATGATCCGTGCGTCACGAGGCTTCGTCGACAAAGTTCTGCTGCCGGAGTTCACCGAGCTGGAGAGGGCGTTGCAAGTCTATCTGCACGAGATGACGCTGCGTGTGATCCGCGAGGAGATCTATGACGACACCAGCGATCCGCAGGAAGTTCCAGATGCCCTGCCGTCGAACTGATCAGGCGGCGAGCTTTGCCTGCGAACTGTCGCGCTCGGCCTTCCAATTCCACGGCAACAGCATGTGCAGCTGATTGATCTTTGTGCGCCCAGAGACGATGCGCTCGAGAACATCGGCCAGATAGTGCCGCGGGTCGATGTCTTGCAGCTTTGCCCAGTTGATGAGCGACGCAAGAATGGCCCAGGTCTCGGCGCCGCCTTCGCTGCCCGCGAACAAATAATTCTTCTTTCCGAGCCCTATCGGCTTGATACCGCGCTCGACCGTATTGTTGTCTACTTCAATGCGTCCGTCTTCGATGAAGCGCGTCAGACCGGCCCAATGGTTGAGGGTGTAGCGGATAGCTTTGCCAAGGCCGGACTTCTTCGAGACTTCCAGCAGCCGCGCCTCGAGCCAGGGTTTGAAGTCCTCTATCAGCGGCCTGGCGTCGGTTTGCCGCACTGCAGCCCGATGCGCCGCCGGCAGACCGCGGATGCGATCCTCGATGGCGTAGAACATCGCGATCCGTTGCAGCGCTTCCGCGGCAATCGGTGACTTGGTCGCGACGTGAACGTCCCAGAACTTCCGCCGCGCATGCGCGAAGCAGAACGCCAGCTGTATCAGACGGCCGCCGCTCTTGATCAGGCCCTTGTAGGCGGCATAGCCATCGACCTGCAGGATGCCGTGGTAGTCCCCGAACAGCTGCTTGTCGCGGATCGCCTTGCGATCCTCGGCAAACATGTAGACCACCGCCGGCGGCGCCGGGCCGCCCCACGGACGGTCGTCGGTGGCGATCGCCCAGAACTGGCAGACTTTGGTCCTGCCACGTCCGGGATCGAGAACCGGCAGCGGCGTCTCGTCGGCAAACAGCCGCGGGTAGGACATCATTGTGTCGCGCAACAGCGTGTGAAGCGGCTTCAGCCACCAGGCTGCGTGGCGCATCCACGAGGCCAGCGTCTGCCGGTCGAGTGTGATGCCTTGCGCGGCGAACATCTGTTCCTGCCGATACAGCGGCAGCTGGTAGCCGTATTTCATCACCGCGATGTGGGCCAGCAAGGCTTCCGTCACCATCCCGCCGTCGATCGCCTGGGCCGGCGCGGGTGCCTGCAGCACACCCTGGCGGCATCCCCGGCAGCCGTACCGCGGACGCACAATGCGCTTGACCCGGTACTGCATCGGAATGACGTCGAAGGCTTCCTTGACGGTCTCCGCGATCTTGTGCAGTCGCTCGCCGCAGCAGGGGCAGATATGGCTCTCGATATCGATTACGACATCGATGCGCGGCAAATGCTCCGGAAGCTTCCCCCGGTTGCGTCGCGCCGGTCGCTTTCCACGGCCCTCCGCTCCGTCAGGCAGCCTGGCTCCGGTCACGTCGTCGTTGGCGGCACGAGCCGCCTCCGCCGTGATGGTGAAGAGAGACAGCTGCCCGGGGTCCAGGGTCTCGGACCGGGGACCGAAGATCGTGCGCTTGTATTGGGACAGGATCATCAGGAGCTTGTCGTTCTCCTGGACCGCAGCGTCGCGTTGGACGATCGCTGCATCACGCTCGGCCGAAAGCATGCTGCATTCCGCCGACAGCGCCGCAAGCCGTGACGATAGCGCCATCACGGCTTGTCGAAGCAATGCTGGATCGGAAGGCAAATCACTCATGCAGAGTGGTTCTACAACAACTCCACATGAGTGACGAACTACTATTGATACGGATCAACCAGCTCGTGCGGGCTGATCCACAACCCGCATCGGCACACGCTTCCAGTCTGAGCCCTCGAGCAGCACCGAGAGCTGAGCGTGAGATAGCGGCATGACGCCTTCCTTGATCGGCGGCCAGGTGAACTGCCCCTCGATTCTCTTGTAGTAAAGGACAAGGCCGCTTCCGTCCCAGGTCAGGATCTTCACGCGATCTCGGCGCTTGGAGCGGAAGATGTAAAGTCCGCCGTCGAACGGATCCAAGAGCTGGCTCCGCAAATTCGGACAGTAGCTTGAGTGGATTTTCTGCCTGACAGCGGCGAGGATTCTCGCCGCGAATCAGGAGCGAAGATGACGAAGAGGAGTCGCCGGACGCATTCTCCGGCATTCAAGGCGAAGGTGGCTTTGGCGGCCGTGAAGGGGGAGAAGACGTTGGCCGAACTGGCGCAACTGTTTGATGTCCATCCGAACCAGATCACGACCTGGAAGAACCAGCTCCTGGAAGGCGCCGCCGGCGTGTTTGGGCAGGACAAGGGACCGGCCGAGGCGCCGGTCGATTTGAAGGCGTTGCATGCCAAAATCGGCGAGTTGGCGTTGGAGAACGATTTTTTGTCCGGCGCGCTCACCAAGGCGGGCCTGCTGAGCGCAAAGCGATGATCGACCGCGACCATGATCTGCCTGTCGTGCGCCAGGCAAAGGTCCTGAACCTTGCCCGCAGCACGGTCTACTATGAGCCTCGGCCGGTTTCGGCCGAGGACCTTGCCTTGATGCGCCGGCTCGATGAGTTGCACCTCGATTATCCCTTCGCAGGGGCGCGCATGCTGCGATCGCTGTTGCGGCGTGAGGGCGTGCAGATTGGCCGCCGCCACGTCGCGACGCTGATGAAGCGCATGGGGATCGAGGCGATCTATCGCCGTCCGAACACCAGCAAGCCGGCACCGGGCCACAAGATCTACCCGTACCTGTTGCGCGGATTGAAGATCGAACGGGCCGACCAGGCGTGGTCGATGGACATCACCTACATTCCGATGCGGCGTGGCTTCGTCTACCTCGCGGCGGTCGTTGATGTGTTCAGCCGACGGGTCCTGGCCCATCGCGTATCGATCACGATGGAGGCAGCTGCGTCGAAGCGCTCCAGGAGGCGTTGACGAAGCACGGCAGGCCCGAGATCTTCAACACGGATCAGGGCAGCCAGTTCACGAGCGTCGACTTCACCAGCGTGCTGATGGACGCCAAGATCGCTATCAGCATGGATGGCAAGGGCGCCTGGCGTGACAACGTGTTCGTCGAGCGGCTCTGGCGCACGATCAAATACGAGGAAGTCTATCTGCGCGCCTACGACAGCGTGTCCGAGGCGCGAGCGTCGATTTCCAAATATCTGGCGTTCTACAATCAGGGACGCCCGCACTCGAGCCTTGACGAACGCACGCCCGACGAGGCTTACTTCGGCGTGCAAGCGATGGTGATGGCCGCATGATCGTCGCCCGCGATTTTGTCGTCGCTCTGGTCGGGCTACGCCCTCCCGACGCAACGACAAAATCGCAAAGCCCCGCAGTCAGTGTAAACCGGCAGGAATCCACTTAATTTCCGCGGGGCGCTGTCCAAACAACCGGGGCCAGCTCTCCACTCCGAACGCCTCGCTCACCAGCATCGCAAGCGAGTCCATGCCGCGACGGAAATCGACCGGCTGCGTTGCGATCCAGACCGACAACCCGGGTCGCAGCCCGATCATCGGACAACTGTCCTGACCGCCGCCAGCACCTCGCACAGCGCCCGCCGGTCGACCGTTCCTCTGACACGGATGCGAACCGCGCCGACCTCGATCTCGATTGCCGCCCGCTCCTCGCGCGACGGCAATTCGCCCCCGCAGCCGGCGATCGCGACCGGCACAAAGCCAGCTGGCATGCCTCCGTCCCCGCGCTCCGCGACCTGCGCCCGCGTGGCCTGGCGACGCCAGAGAAACAACAAGCTCGAACTGATGTCGTGTCGCCGCGCCACCGCGGACACGCTTGCACCCGGCGCAAAACTCTCCGCGACAATCGCCGCCTTCGCATCGGCCGACCAGCGCCGACGCCGGCCCGTCCCGGTGATGATCTCGACACGCTGCAGCGTGTCGGCACCGTGTTCGAGCATAGGCGTATGCTTATCCTTATCGCTATTCTTACGACTATCCTTCGACATTGTGACCTCGCGACAAACCATTCCGCGAGATCTTTCTAGCCGACCAGATCAGCCCTCAAAGCGTGGTCGCTGCATGACGCTCACGCTACGTCGCCGCTCCGCCATCGAGCCCATCATCGGACACATGAAAGCCGAAGGTCACCTCGGCCGCTGCTACCTCAAAGGCCGCGCCGGAGACGCCGCCAAGGTCATCCTCTCAGCCGAGGGCCACAACTTCCGCCGCGTCCTCGCCTGGCTCACAGAACTCTTGGCCATGTTCCTGAGATTGATATTGCGAACGCTCAAAAGCCCAACCCAGATCAATTCGGCTTCTTAACGAACAACTTATCCCTTGTCTTCAATTGCCAAGATCAGGACGTCCTGCTCGCCCCAGGGTTCAGAAGTTTTCTCCGAGCATCTCACGCGGGGCCGGGACGTGAAGCATGGCATCGGCCAACTCCACACGACCATGCCGCCATATCGTAGGCCTTTTATAGAGGTCGCGTCGCTCACGCCGAATTCGTGGAACCTCAACCGCCGAAAGCCTTGCCGAGTGCTTCTTGCCCCGCTTCTTATCCCGGAAATAGGCAAACCTCAGCGCGAGGACAATCGAGCGGAGCATGTCAGCCTCGCTGAAGCGCAACAAGCGTAACACTACACCGAGCGAGAGAAGCAGGGTATTAGAAATCGTCCACTGCCGCCAGAGCACGGCATTCAGCCAAGCGTGACAGCGGCCATTGTCATGCGGCACAGGTCTGTAATGTCGTAGAGCGGGAGTTTCGTAAGGCGGCGAATCGACGCCGAGATCGATGGAAACGCGGCACATTCAAACAAAATCAGAGCAATGTCCGGCTCAGAGTCCCGCAATCGCTGGATGCAAGCAGCAACATCCTCTTCGATCGAGTGAACATCAACCGGGGGCGGAGGGGACTTCAGCTCATCGTGCCAAAACTTGCCACCTTCAATGCCACCGACTACAATTCTGCGACGGTCGTCTTCGTGCTCGAGATCGAACAAATCTTCGCTGCAATGCGTAGAGTCGTATGTTAGAATAGCAATCTTAGCTTGCTGCGGAAGTTGTCGCAGCAATAGAGGCAGTAGAAGCAAGCTTGATGTTACGACAGGCACGGAAACCGCCCGCGATAATGCTTTTTGATGTCTGACCGCGAAGCCACAGGTGGTTGCAATAACTACTGCGCCTCTCGCAACCAATCTGTTGGCCGCAGCTATGAAGGCCGGCTCTAAGCCGATATCCCCTTTAACTACCCGCTCAACACCCGCTCCCACTACGACTTCGGAGATCGTGGGAAATTCAAAGGTTGATGCGTGGAGGATCGAACCATCCGGAGGGTCCGCCGCAACTGTACCGGCCGGCAGGAAACGGTCGAGGCGAAGAATTCCTAGCGATTTCGTAGTAGCGCTCGTCATGCAACTATATCCTGATCTTTCCATCATTATCGGATCATCTTTGCTAGTTCTGGGCGACTATGCGACCTCAGAGAAGAGAACATGTGCAGAATTGCTGCTCGCGACGACAGCAGCTCGCGCAGGAACTACCCTGGAAGCCCGTACAGCTTGACCGGGTTTTCGACCAGGATACGGCGCTGGATTACTTCGTCCTCGGTCCAATGTTGCAGGAGATCGAGCGTGGCTTCTGTGCGCGGCATCAGTTTGGAATCGGAAATTGCGACATGAGGCCAATCACTGGCCCACACTAGCCGGTCCGGCGCTGCGGCGATTAGTTGTCGAGCGAGTGGCGCTATCGCATCCCATGGGGGCTCGGTCAGCCGGTACGCTCCTGACAATTTCACGAAGGCTCCGGCATCAACCAGTCGTCGAAGGGCACGGAAACCAGTTCCTTCGATCCCTTCTGCTGGATCACAGCCGCCAAAATGATCAAGCACCACCGTCACTGGAAGCGCTTTGAGCATCGGCTCGATCGTGGCCAGTGTTGCGCCATCAGTCGCGATCTGCAGATGCCAATTGAACGGAGCGATCCGCTCGGCGAGCGGGCGCACCGTTTCCAAGCCAACCCCGCCGGCAACTAGCGTCACGACGCGCACACCTCGTACGCCCGCCGCGTTGAGTGTATCCAACTCCTCGTCGGAAACCGTCGGCGTTACAACAGCTATGCCGCGCAGCCGATCAGGGTACGCGGTAAGCGCTTCGACAAGGGCGCGGTTGTCGATCCCATGCACGCTGATCTGCACCAATACACCATAGTCGATGCCAAGAGCATCTAGATGGCTAATGTAATCCTCGCGGCTCGCACTCGGCGGGTTATAGTTCCGTGGCGACACCCACGGATACTCCGGCGGAGTGCCAATGACGTGAGTGTGCGTATCCCATGCGCCTCGCGGAACACGAACACGTTGCGGCGCTCGCGGCTGGAAGGGGGCAAGGCACACTTGCGGAATGGAGGTGCCAACTCTCATGCGCGAAGGTCCACCACTGCTCCACCGATATTCTGAAGCAGGTTGCGTCGAACCTTCTGCGTTTCGGTTTTGGGAATGGCGTCGATGAACTCAACGTAGCGCGGCAGCATGTAAGGCGGAAAATGCTCTTTGAGGAATTGCCGTACGGCCGCCGGATCAAATGCTACTTCAGACGAAACAATGACTGCCTTAATTTCCTCGTCCATCACAGGATCCGGCACGCCAACGATGGCGCAATCCCTTACCCCTGGCATCGTCATAAGCTTAGTTTCTACCTCGATTGGCGAGACCATTTCTCCACCGCGGCGGATCAACTCCTTCAGCCGGCCGTGATAATAAAGATAGCCGTCTTCATCCATTGAGCCCAAATCCCCAGAGTGGAACCAGAGATTGCGTAAACTTTCAACGAACTTGTCCGCTTTGTTCCAATAGCCTTTCAAGATGACGTCGTTGGCGCGAGGACGAGCCACGATCTCGCCTCTTATCCCCGAAGGCACGGGATCGTCATTTTCATCAACGATACGAATCTCGATGTCGTCGCGTGGGAACCCAGTCGAACCGAAACGGGGCGCTTCGATGGTATTGGAAGATGTCCAGCCGCCAATCTCAGTCATCCCGTAACATTCGTGGACACGAATGCCGAATCGATCCTCGACCGCACGCCAAACTTCGCGTGGTGCGCCGCCGCCGAAGCAGAAGCGTAAGGAATGATCCCGTTGCTCGTCGGGGTACCGATTGACCAGCATAGCCAGAATAGTGCCGACATAGGTGCACCCGGTCGCCGAAAATGCCTTAGCGTCGGCAAAGAAAGTTGACACCGAAAAGCGTGGCCGCAAGATCATGCACGCGCCGGAGGTCAAAGCGCTCATCACGCCCATCATCTGGGGATTGACGTGGAACATAGGTAGCGAAACCATGATGCGGTCATCCCGCGTCAGTCGCAATAGGCTCGCGGCCTGCGCTCCGCTTGCTGCATAAGCGGCGTGGCTGTTCATCACGCCCTTGGGTAGTCCGGTAGTTCCGGACGTGTAAAGAATCGTCATCGTATCGCCGGGACGGATATGGACAGGTTCCGCAGGCGCAAAAGCTTCAAGCGACTTAATGAATGAACACTCGTTCGCCATGACGACGAGTGGGAGCTCCTGTTGCTCAGAGGTCAAATGATGATAGGCGTAGTCGACCCAGGCATGATCGGCAACAATCAGCTTCGCTGCCGATTGGGAGACGGTGTAACGTAACCCATCCGATAGAAGCTGATTATTCAGAGTCGCTGCAACGGCGCCAGTCATTACAATCCCGAACCAGGCGATCACGAACGCCGCGTGATTGCCCGCAAGGATCGCGACATGGTCGCCCGGCAGAATTCCATGATCTCGGAGCTGTGTCGAGAAACGACGAGCATAATCGCTGATTTCCGCAAAACTGTAGCTGCCGCCGTCCGTCAGCAAAAACTCGCGGTCACCGTGACATGCGAGAAGATCGACAATCGACCAGGGTGCCTCAGCCATTAGCATCCTCCGCTCGGATGATGTATTTAGCGATAGTATTCTTGAGTATTTCGGCGGAACCTCCGCCAATCTCATAGGTCTTAGCGTCGCGCAGATAGCGACCAAAGGGCGTGTTATCCGACGTACCCCATGCTCCGCAGATTTGCATTGCGGTCAGGCAGGTTTCGGTGGCCACCCGGCCCGCCTTTAGTTTGGCGACGCTCGAATAGCGATCGATGTCGTTGTCATCGTTGAGCGCCTGTGCCGCACGATAGACGAGCAGGCGCGACGCATCGATTTCGGTCAACATTTCCGCGAAATACCATTGGATCCCCTGCAAACTCAGTATCGTGTTGTCGAATGCGATACGTCTCCGCGCGCGCGCGAGCGCGCCGTCGAACGCTGAGCGAGCGATCCCAATACTAACCGCTGCGGCACAATTGCGCGAGTAATTGAGCGTGGTCGCGGCTTGGCGAACGCCTTTACCTTCAGTGCCGATCAGGTGATCGGCGGGGAGTCGCACGCCCTCCAAACGCATATTGACATGCGGCCCGTTGCGCATACCGAACGTCGAGCTATGCTCACCAACATACTTTTCGAGGCCCGGCAGAGGATAGGGGACTGCAAATGCGGAGACTCCGACCGGCGTCTCCGCGAGCATCACAAAAAATTCAGCCTTGTCGCCGGAGGTGATGAAGCTCTTTTCACCGGTAAGTATCCACTCGTCTCCTTCGCGTACCGCCTTCGTATCAAGGCGACGAATATCGCTACCGTGAGTAGTCTCCGTCAGTGAATAGGAACAGGCGAGGCCGTCCGCGATTTTTGGTATGTAATGATCTTTGAGGCTTTGACAGGCAAATAGCCGAATCATCGTCATCGCCTGGAAGATCGTAACCAGCGAGATGGCTGCCGCGCAGCTCGCATAGGCTACTTCCTCAAACAATGCGGCTGTCAGGCGAAAATCGCCTTTGCCTCCATACTCGATCGGCACAAGCGTACGTGTAAACCCCGCCTTCGCGAACTCGCGAACGACTTCGAGCGGATACACATCCTCTCGATCAATGCGATCAGCCTCGGGTGCGATACGCGTTCGAGCGAAATTCCGCACTCTCGCTATAAACTCCGGATCCGCGAGAGGTTGCCAGATTTTCTTTGAGGGGTCGTCTGGCGACTCCCCTCCTTGGTTGAACGGTCTTTTTGGTTCGCGCAATTGTGACCTCCTGGGCAACTAAACAATGCCCGCCTGCGCCTAGACTTCGTAAATAATTCTCGGCGCGTTGGTTAGAGTCTCGGCACCGCGCTCGGTTACACGAATGGTATCGCTGAGCACATATCCAAAATCATTATCGACCCAATTTCCGAGCATGAGATGAAAGGTCATGTTTTCCGTCAGCTCGGTCGTATCACCAACTTTCAGACTTGCCGTGGGCTCAAGCCACTCGATTCCAATCGGATACCCACAGCGGGAATCTTTATCTAAGCCATGACGCTTCATTTCATTCCGGAACGCTGAGGCGACATCGCTGCAAGTTGCGCCTGGCCGAGCAGCCTCGAGGGCGGCCGCGTGTCCCGCGATTTCAGCCTCATGCATTTGCCGCAACCGGTCGGAAGGCTTACCGATTGAAAACGTGCGCATAATTGCCGCAGCGTATGCATGGCGCATGCCGCCGCATTCGAGATTCACCTGCGATCCCGCACGGAGGACATCGTCGCTCCACGGAATGTGCGATGTGCCAGTCCGCGGAGACGAAACAAAGTATACCGGCGCCAGAAAAGTGCCAGCCTTGCCGTTCGCACCTCGAATAAGGGTCCGTACAATCTCGGCAACAGCGTCCGCTTCCCGAACTCCCGGCTTGATGACTTCCGCAGCGCGAGCTATCGCAGCATCGGAGATCGCCGCGGCTTCCCGCATCAGGGCAATTTCGAGATCAGATTTCACCAGACGAAGCCAATCCACCGCTTTAGAACAATCGACAAGGCGGGCGTTAGGAAGGCGCGACTGGAACTTCGCGACGGTGGGCATAGCTGCATAGGTCCTGCCCTGCGTAGACAGCGTGAGAGTTTCAAGACCAATCCCGTTCTTGTCGAGCCTGCGCTCAATAATGAAGTCGATTACGGCGTCGTAACCGTCCTTATCGCTATGCCCAATCAGGCTTTCGGAGTAGCCAATCACCCTATCCTTATCGAGGAATGTCTGATGATAACCCGCAACAGCGTCCTGCGAACGCGTAATGAATGTCGGTTGGTCCTCATTCATGCTAATAACAAGACCTTGCGGGACGTACGAGGAGCGCGCTGTGTATCCGGTAAGGTATGTAATATTCGCCGAGCTGCAGACGAAAAGAGTTT
This sequence comes from Bradyrhizobium sp. CCGUVB14, assembly GCF_024199935.1. Lineage (NCBI taxonomy): Bacteria > Pseudomonadati > Pseudomonadota > Alphaproteobacteria > Hyphomicrobiales > Nitrobacteraceae > Bradyrhizobium > Bradyrhizobium sp. CCGUVB14. The sequence continues at coordinate 1,940,022 of NZ_JANADS010000001.1, read as the reverse complement.
CGATATCTCGACGCTTCATCTCAGCCTTAACCAAATCAAGTCTGCGCGCGTACTCTGCTCGCGGGAACACTAGCGGCGCCCTTTCGATATTCATTTGATTGCTCCCTTTACGGTGATCTCGGATTGTAGCGCCACGTCCAATGCGCCTTACTAAGCCTACGGAAGTAGGAGCGCAGGCATTCACTGAATTTGACCGCATCGCGCATAAAAGCTGCGCGATTTCCGCTACTTGGTGCCATTACGGCTGGCGAGCCCCCGGCTAACGCCGGAAGACATCCCGGTGAACTCGATCTTCGGGAACGGGATCGGGAGGCTAGGCCACATGGCTAAACCGCTCTCGCCGGACCTTCGTCTTCGCGTTGTTCGGGCAGTGGAACAGAAGGGCATGAACTTGTTACCGCGGTAGACAGCGATCGAGCTGGTTAGTAGGCCGCGAAGCACTGGCTCCTGGTGGGGCCGGTGGAGACAGGCGTTCGACTCGGATCGAGAGGCACGCTGCAGAGATATTTCCCCTGGTCTACGCCTGAAATGTTACTGGCCGAGGTCGCCGATCATCTCTTAAAGTCCGCGGCGAGCATGTCGTACTGAGCTAGTCTGGCGGTTCTTCAATCACCGCAACATTACGCCGAAAAGCATTGCACGCAAGCGAGTAAGACCTGGCCGCCGAACATGCGGCGTGAGGGCGTCTCGGGCTGAGACCTTGCAGTTTTCACTCTACCAAGCGATTCTATGCACACTCCAACCGCGCTCAATTTTGCGCCGGAAAGTAGCTAGCATCTTTTTGGCTCTTTTGAACTTTGAGTGGGCTACGCGGCATGGGGGTTGATCGGAGTGAAGTCGAGTTTTCCGGCGATGAGGAAGAGGACGGTGCGCATCGTTGTGAAACGGGTGTAGCCGCGGGCCTTGCGTTTAGCCGCCTGGAATAGGCCGTTGAGGGCTTCGATGTAGCCGTTGGTCTGGCGGGTTTGCGTCCAGGCGACGATGCCGTCGAAGTGCTTGCGGATCATTCTGGCGACCTCCTTCATCGGCTCGACCCTGGAGCGCAGGACGTTGGTGCACCACTGTTTGAGCATGGCGGAGACGACGTTGATCTGCTTGCGATCGAGGATGTCGCGCAGATGCTCGCGATAGAGCCAGGCACGCGCCGTGCGTTTGGTCGCGGCCTGAGCAATCAAGGTGTCGAGATCGGCGCGACTTTCGTCCGACAGCCGGCCGCGGTCCTTGAGCAACGTCCAGCGCAGCCCTTTGAGGCTTGGATCTGTGCGCTGTTCGAGGCGCCGCATCTTGTCGACGGCAGTGGAAGCGTGGGCGACGACATGGAACTTGTCGAAGGTGATGCGGGCGTTGGGCAGATGATCTGCGACGCCCTTGATGAAGGCCGGCGACATGTCGATGCTGACCAAACGGACCTGCTCGGCGGTACCTTTGTGGGCGGCCAGATCGGCGGCGAAATCGGCCACCGTCTTGGCGTCCTTGCCCTCGGTGACGAACACTACCTTCCGCTCATCGGTGTCGGCGGTGATGGTCAGATAATTGTGGCCGCGCCGGCAGGACGTCTCGTCGATCGCCACGGCGGTCACTGCCGAAAGGTCCGCCTCGGCCAAGGCGAGATTGACATAGCGCGAGCAGATCGCGTGGACCCGATGCCAGGATTCGTCGACCAGCTTGGCGACGGCCGCAAAGGTCATCTGCTGGGCCATGGCCAGCACCAGCGCTTCGAACAGCAGGGTGAAGCCGGCGAGCTTGCCGAACCAAGCGGGCTCGGCCAGGACGACCTTCCCATCGGGCAGCTTCACCCGCGGCGTCCGAACCTCCAGGAAGCATTCGTGCTGGAAGAAGTTGAGATGTCGCAGCCGCTTGATCTGGGTGTCATGAACCGGGTGGACGCCCGCGACACCGGCGACCGCAAATCGCGTCCCGGCGACGAAATCGACAGTGATCGTCAGAACCTTCTTGGCAGCGTCGAAGTCGACGCCCCGAACGTACCACGGCTTGGTAATCCCAAGCGCCGATTCGAAGAGCTGATTTTGCACCGTCCCACACGCCTCCCAGAGCCCCACCTGCACCCAGCATCGCAAGGGGGCGGTCGGCCCTCAAGGACGCTTCGCGCCGCGGTGCGGTGGCCTGCGGCCATCCTTGACCGCCGAACGCCCCCTTGCACCGGGCAAGGCAGGTCGGGACGGAGGGATGGTCTCTCATCCCGTCGAACATAGGGATGAACGCGGCGCTCGTCGTCAAGCGGCCAAAGCCGTCACTGCACCCACTCGGTTTTCAAAAGAGGCATCTTTTTCGTATTGAGTGGCGCAGTGATTTCGACAGGCGGCACATTCTGCGCTCATGGAGATGACCGTTGAGAGCCCCCCGGGAAGGATCGGATCCAAATAGCAAGACAATGAGATTGCGCAAACTGGAAGCGCAAGTGTTTGGGAGCAGCTCGATCTGCAGCGTCGATTGCAAATCTCAGGCCACGCGAGCATCTGACATGCATTCGAGCGATTGAGGTAGCGACCGATACCCCGCTAGGATTTCGCACGATCCCATTGAGAATGGATTCGGTGAGGGATGTCCAGTGTTGTTGCTCTTGCTAGCGTTTGGAGCCCGGCGTCCGGCACGGTAAAAAACTGTTGGTTTTGGGGCGGCAGCCTTCGAACAGACGGCTTCCGTTTTCTTGCAGGGGACCTGCTTCGCTGGCCCCGATATCCTTGCGAAGGAAAGGCACGCCTTCCGCGCCCGCAATACTCTCAGCATCTTCGTTAAAACTCGATGACGACATTGACGCGAGGACTGAGCTCATCGTGTGCCTCGCGGGCTAGCGGCGTCACTCCAGGGGCAGCACTTCGCCCGTTCCCACGAGAGAGGCCAAACCGGTTGCATCGTGAGCGTTATATTCTCAATCTCATGACTTCCTTGCTTGATGACCGGATTCAGATCGATGGCTCGCATGATCTGTATTGAGAACCACAGCCTGACACACGTCCCGCCGTTTTTCGATGAGTTTGTCGGAATCGACCTTGAGGTCGCGCACCCCGGCTTTGTGTTTCCGCTGGAGGCGCTCAAGATCTGCTGCCCCGATATGACAACGAATGACGTGACCGGGTTCCGCTTCGGTCAGCGGTGGGTCTGATGTGTCGCAGATTGCACCGAGCTTGCGTGGGCATCGGTTTTGGAAGACGCAGCCAGGAGGCGGATTTGCCGCGGAAGGAATTTCCCCAGATAGCCGAATGCGGGAGTTCGAGTTGCCGTCGAGGTGGGGGACCGCGGAAAGGAGCGCCTCGGTGTAGGGATGGTTTGGTCCTTCGAATACGCGCTCCGATGGGCCCATTTCCATGATACGTCCGAGGTAGAGCACGGCGATTCGGTCGGAAAGATAGCGGACGACGCCAAGATCGTGAGAGATGAAGACATAGCTCACAGCGCGGGCCACTTGAAGCTCGGCGAGTAGATTCAGTATCGCAGCCTGAACCGAAACGTCGAGCGCTGAAGTAGGCTCGTCGCAGACCACGACGCGAGGATCGCCGGCGAAGCTTCGAGCTATGGCCACGCGCTGCTTGAGTCCGCCGGAAAGCTGGCGCGGGCGGAGCGCTAGGTGCCTAGGCGTCAAACGAACCGCGGCCACAAGCGCGTCTAGGCGGCCAGACAAGTCCGCGCCTCGAAAGCCGCCGAGCTTGTGCAACGCGCGGCCAATAATGCGGGTGACGGAATGGGAGCGGTTCAGCGCTGAGTCCGGGTTTTGGAAGACGATCTGCACCGCCTTTACCTGTTCATCCCGGCGCCGGTCGAGACTGGCGGCCAGGGGCTTACCGTCGAGTTCGATGATCCCTCCGGGATCGGGGCGCACCAGACCCAGGAGCATTCGGGCCAGCGTCGTCTTGCCGGAGCCGGACTCGCCGACCAGACCCAACGTGTCTCCCGGCAGCAGGCTTAACGAGACGTCGGTGACCGCGCGGATCGCTTGGCTCCCCTGCCCGTAAGTCTTCGAGAGATTGCCAACCCGGAGTACCGGCGCAGCCCTCGCCGGTGGCTTCGGTACCACCACATCGGCCGGGGTGCTGCGCGGAAGCTCAGCTGCCCGTTCCGGATAATGGCAACGCACGAGGCGGCCGGCGGCACCCCGCAGCTCCGGTATGTCCGTCCGGCAGCGACTATCGGCGAGCGCACAGCGGTCGGCGAAGGGGCAACCGGAAATCAGGGCGCCGGCCGTAGGCAGGAAACCCGGAATTGTATCGAGCCGTCCGTTATCCTTCCGCTGCCCGCCCCGCGGTAGGCACCGCAGGAGCGCCACCGTGTAGGGATGGCGTGGTGAACCCAATATCTCCCGGGTCGGCCCTTCCTCCACCAGCGTCCCCGCATAGAGGACGCCGACGCGGTCGCACATTTTCGCAACTACGCCGAGGTTGTGACTGATGAACAGTATCGATGCGCCAAGCTCACGACGGAGATCGGTGATGAGATCGAGGACCTCGGCCTCAACGGTGGCGTCAAGGCCGGTCGTGGGCTCGTCGAGGATAAGCATCGCCGGATCGCTCGCGAGCGCCATGGCGATCGCGAGCCGCTGCTGCATCCCGCCTGAGAGCTCATGAGGATAGCGCTGCATGACGGAGCCGGGATCGGCGATCCGCACTTTATTTAGCATCTCGAGCGCCCTGGCTTCCCGCTCGGCCGGCGGGACTCCGATCACCTCGAACACCTCGACAAGTTGCCGCCCCACCTTCATCGAAGGGTTTAGCGCTTTGCCGGGATCTTGATACACCATCGAGACTTTTCTTGCCCTCAGGTCGCTGAGCGCTTCTGGCCCGAGCCGCATCACATTCGCGCCGCTCAGCGTCACTGATCCAGCCGTGATCTTGCCGTTTCGCGGTAGGTAGCGCACGACCGTCAGTGCTACCGTGGACTTGCCGCAGCCGCTTTCGCCCACGAGCCCGTAGGCCTCGCCCGGCGCAATCTGAAGGCTGATCTCGCGCAGCACAGCGCGGTCCCGCCCGCCGGACCGGTAGGCAACGGAGAGGCGATCGAGGCACAAGGCGGGTTCAGTCATCGAGTGCCCCATGCAACCCGTCGGCCATTAGATTTACCCCGATCACGAGCGTGGCGATGGCGCTCGCGTCGAACAGCACCGTCCACCAATAGCCGCCGTTGATCATCGAGTAGTTCGTCGAGATTGATAGCCCCCAATCCGGCGAGGGGGGCTGCAGCCCGAATCCAATGAAGCTGAGCGTGGCGACTGCGAAGATTGCGTAACCGAGACGCACCGTGGATTCGACGAATATGGGTGGGAGTATGTTGGGCAGAATTTCGATGAACATGATATGGGCGGCATTCTCGTGGCGCAGTTTGGAGGCGGCGATGTAGTCGAGCTCTCGCTCCGCTAGGACCGCAGAGCGGACAGTTCGGGCCATGACGATACCGAACGACAGTCCTATCACGATGATTACCGTGATCTCGGAGGTGCCGAGCGCAACGATCGCGATGAGCGCGATAATGACGGATGGGATCGCCATCTTAGCTTCGATGAGTCGCGACACGACGTCATCGACGATGCCTCGGAAATATCCGGTGATAAGGCCGAGCACGGTGCCCACGACGGTCGCCAAGATCGTCGCCAGGGGCGCGACGGTGAGAATGTCGCGCGACCCGACAATGACGCGGGAAAAGATGTCGCGACCGAGCTGATCGGTACCGAACCAGTGTTCTGCCGAGGGTGGGCCGAGCGCATTCAGAATGTCCTCGGCTAGAGGGTCGTAGGGCACGAACTGGCGACCGAAGAGGGTGCAGGCCACCCAGAAGAGCACGATGCTCATGCCTGTCAGAAAGGGACTGGAGCGGGACAGAGCCGAGAAAATCTCCTGGCGACGGCTCTGATGTGCAGCGGCAGCAACGTCCGTCATTGGCCGCCTCCTATCCGGATGCGTGGGTTGAGGAGGGAGTAAACGAGATCGGCAAACAAAGTCGCCAAGGCATAGGTTATACCGATGACAAGCACGCTGGCCTCCAACATCGGGAAATCCTTGCCGTTGGCTGCATTAAAGATCAGCGACCCGATGCCCTGGTATCGAAACAACGTCTCCACCACCAAAAGACCGCCGATGAGGTATCCCGTTTGGGTGGCGATGACCGTGATCGTCGGTAGCAGCGCGTTCCTGAGAACGTGCCGCCAGATCACCCGAGGCCAGGGCAGGCCTTTCAGGACGGCGGTGCGCGTGTAGTCCGAGTCGAGCGCCTCAATCATGCCCGCCCTCGCCATGCGGGCAATATAGCCGAACAAGACGAGCACGAGCACGATCGCTGGCAAGATTAGATAATAGAGTTGGGTCAAGAACCCCGCGCCCTCCGGCCAAGCAGCGGAGATTGGCAGCCAGCGCAGCCAGATGCCGAAAGTCAGGATCAGCACGATCCCACTCACGAATTCCGGCAACGCCGAAGCCGACAGGCCACACAGGCTAATGATCCGGTCAAGCGGCCGATTTACGTTCAGCGCAGCCAGCGCCCCTCCGAGAATGCCAAGCGGCACGACGAGCAGGAAGGCCACCGCCGCAAGCTTCAGCGAATGGGCGAGCGCTTGGCTCACAAAGGGGGCCACAGGAGCGCGATAGGCGTAGGACTGGCCCATGTCGCCTTGAAGAAAATGCCAGATCCATTTCCCGTACTGTACGGGGAGCGGTCGATCGAGGCCAAGCTCGTGATTCAGGATATCTACCGCCTGCTGATCAGCGAAAGGGCCGAGGATCGTTCGGCCAACATTGCCCGGCAGAATCTGCCCGAGAAAGAACACGAGCAGGCTCAGCACGAATAGTGTTATCAACGCAAAGGCGATACGCCGGGCAAGGAAGTAGGTCATCGATCTCCAACTGAATGAGGTCGTGGAACGTGGCTGATCGGCGTTTACGCCTTTCCCGCACTCTGCAGGAACAGCTGAACCGCACCCGAAGGCTGAACGCCGACGACGCCCTTCCTGGTTGCGATCAGCCTGTCGTAAAAATAGCCGTAGAGCATCGGCGTTTCCTCTAAGAGCAGACGCTGAATTTTGCCGGCAGCATTGCGTTGGGCCTCAAGATCGAGCGTCGCGAAGTAACCCTTGACCAAGTTGTCGAATTCCCCGTTTGTGAAATGCGCTCCGTTCCAGACACCGTTGCTCAGCAGTTGCCCTGTAAAGTAGAAGTTCGGCACGGAACGGGCACCCATGTCGCCTATTTTGAATGCCGAATCGAGCCAGATCGATTTGCCGAATACCGCCTCGCCGTAGAAAGCGGTACGGTCCATGACGTTGAGCTTGACAGCGATGCCGACCTCTTTGACCCAGCTCTGGATAAGCTGGGCATAGGCAGAAATTTCCAGATATTGCGGGGCGTCAAGTGTAATCTCGAAGCCATTTTCCTTCCCCGCGGCTCTCAACAGCTCTTTGGCCTTGCGGATGTCTTGCTTGCGCTGCGGCACCGTCTGATCGGTCGAAAGATAGAATGGCGCGAAAGGGCTATCATTGCCGACTAGGGCGCGCCCCTTTAACAAGCCCGTAACCAGTTTTTCACGATCTAGACAAAGCGCCACGGCCTCGCGGACTCGCGGATCGTTGAATGGCTCCCTGTCGCAGCGCATGTAGACCGGCTGATGGGAAGAGGATCTGATACTAACGATGTCGATGGCCGGGTCGTTTAGCAATCCCACACCAGCAAGCGCGGGAAGCGCACTGATGACGTCGACCTGCCCGGCCTGCAGCGCAAGAATCTGCGGCTGGATATCGGCGAAAAAGGTGAATTCTGTCCTCGCCGGGAGCGCCTTCGGCCCCCAATAATCGTCATTGCGCTTGAAGCTGGCGCCGACGTCCCGGGTGAAATTCTCGATCTTGAAAGGGCCCGTACCGTCCCAAGTTCGCTCGAATTCCCCCGAATAGTTCGCCGGCAGGATGTGGGAGTTGTAATTTTCGGTAGATACCAAGTAAGGAAAGTTGCCATTTGGACTGTCGAGATGGAATTCGACGGTATAGTCGTCCACCTTTCGGGCGCCGCCCTTTTGCAGAATGCCTTTGAAGACAGTGAGCGCGCTCGACCCGGTCTTCGGATCAACTAGCCGGTCAAAGGTAGCGACCACATCATCGGCCTTCATCTGGCCGCCAGAATGGAACTTAACGCCCTGGCGCAACGTGAAGGTCCAAACGGAGCCATCCTGATTGGGCTTCCAACTCGTCGCAAGGGAAGGCTGCAGAACCAAATCCGGTCCTACGACACAGAGGCAGTCGCCAACCTGCTGCGCCACGATGACGGCGCCAGGGCTGCTTCTCCTGACAGGGTCTATGTCGGACGCCGGCTTGGGACACGCTACACGTATGGTCGAACCTGGCTGGACGGCAGCCCGGGCCATTGAGGGCGTCGCTGCTTCGAAACCAGCCGCGAGCCCAAGCTGACCAAGAAATGGCAGCGAAAGCCCCAGCAAACTGCCATGTCGCAAGAAGTCGCGACGACTGACGCGACCATCCACGTATCCATCGGCCAAATGGTTCTCGAGAGGCGTAAGGTTAGATCGCAGAACGTCGAGCAAGGTCGCACTTCGTCTCATTTGGCTCTCCCATCCCTGTCATCATTTCACCGCCGGTTGCTCACCGACGTTGAGCGCACCTCAAAAGCAGACTCTGCTAATTATCGGAATAAGCAACCTTAGCTGGTCCACCAGGCCCATTTCATCGCGAGTCGAGCTGCCAATCTGCGGCGCGATGAAAAGAGAGTGTGTCCAGTCGCATCGCAATCTACGTATTCGTCCGTAGGACGGGATGCCTCGAGAATTGACCATAGCTTGTTGATGTCACTAGTCCGCCTCATCCGGTCGCCAACTCCAGCGCCGCCAATTCACGCTCTCGTCGAATTACGCAAGTCGACCTGCCCCCCTCCCTACGGCAAATACGGATTGCATATTCGCGAAATTCAAAGTGAGATGAACTCCAGGACGCTTTCCCGCACCCGCCGTGCGCCAACACGAATTCGCTTGGCCCCTCGCCTCGCCCCTCAATAATTGAGCAAAATATAACGCTGCCACGGCATCGGTTTTGTGCGATTTTTCAGCAGCAATGCATCCTTCTAGCCTTTTTAGTCTCTATCGCGCAGGAAAACACCGAAGTCCGCCTAGCGATTGTGACATTTGCGAGCTACTTCCGTGGACGAAAGTGCTGCCACCTTACAGCCCTCCCCGAATCCGATCGAGAAGGACTTTGCCAAGCTTAACCCGCTCGTGCGTGTCGCCGCTGACATGATCTCCGCGCACACGCATTCGGCGGTGCTATAGAAGCGCTCCGGCCGGTACGGCGTCGGATTGATCGAGGCGTCTCGCCACTCATCATCTCAACAAGCAAGCGGCCCGTCGCGGGAGCGAGCGTCAAACCGTGGTGACCGTGGCTAAAGGTCATCCAGAGCCGCGCGGGTGCGAAGCCTGAAGATCAAGCGCTTTTAAGCACCAAGATCCATATGGCCGTTCGGGGTTGGGATGTCCCGAGCGGTTCACGCTGACCGCAGGTCCGTGCGCCAGGCAATCGCTGCCAAGGGCGGGCTCGCCAGCATCCCCAACAACGTATTAGGCGCCTCGAATACCGGCTCGACAAGCATCTCTATGCCCGGCGCCGTCTCGTCGAATGCTGCTCGTCGAAGCTCAAGCAATTCTGCCGCGTCGCAACCCGCTTCGAAAAGATTGCTCGAAATTATCGGGCGATCGTGATTCTCTGGCTGCGGTAAGTGTCTACACCACCTAGAGATCGCGAAGGCTACCTCAACGGACGGCCTGCGCACTCCGGCGAAATGCGCAGGGCGTTCGACTGATTCGACGCATATTCGCAGAATTTACGCGTTCGGTAGGTGTACGATTTGCAAGATCGTAGATCGTTTCGAGTTTATGCGAGAACGATTTATCCCACCACTGGGGCAAACTGTGGGAAGGCATTGTCAGCTTTGTTTGCAACGGCTGGCGCAGAGGAAGCGTGCGCCAAAAACCTGGGCCTTAAACCCATTCTCTGTTCAAGAGAGGCGCTGCCTGCCGACATTCGCGCGCCTTATATGCTAACGGCCGGAGGAGAGGAATGAAAAAGGAATTGCATTTCGAGCGGGCGGAGTTCGCCTCACGACTTGAGGCGGTCAAAAAGGAAATGTCCAAGAGAGGCATCGATTACCTGTTGCTGTCCGAGCCCGCTAACCACAACTACCTCACCGGATACAACGCTTATTCGTTTTATACCCCCCAAATGGTCTTAGTCGGTCTGCATCTTCCCGAGCCGATCTGGATGGGGCGATTCATGGATCGGATTTCGGCCGTCATGACGACATATCTGGCCGACGAAAACATCCGAGCATATCCCGACACTTACGTACAGTCGACACTCTCGGCCTATGATTTCTTTGCGGACGTAGTAAAAGAAGTCGATGGCGAGAAGGGTCGGATAGGCGTCGAAATGGGCGGCTACTACTATCCTGCGAAAGCTCACGCCGACCTGTCCCGAGCTCTGCCGGAGGCGACGTTTATTGATGCTGACGTCCTGGTGAACTGGGTTCGGATCGTTAAGAGCCCGGCGGAAATTGCCATTATGCGAGAAGCGGGTCTGATCGCTGACGCGACGATGCAGAAGACCATCGAAATGATAGAGCCGGGCGTCCGCGAATGTGACATTGCGGCGACGGTCTATCACGCTCAGATGACCGGTACGGCTAAGTTCGGCGGTAGCTATGCATGTACGCCTCCTAATCTATGTGTCGGGGAGCGGCAGATTGCTCCCCATGCTGCCTGGACTGATGATCCACTGCCGGACACCACCTTCGTCAATCTCGAACTGTTCGGGAACCGACATCGCTATCAGGTCGTTCTTAGCCGCTCCATTGCGGTAGGAAAGGTGGCTCCGGCATACCATGATCTCGCGAAGTCCGTAGTTGAAGCACTGAACGCTGGTCTGGACGCCGTTCGGCCGGGGCAGACCGCCTCAGACGTTGAGGCTGCGTTCCGTCGAACTCTTGCCCGCCACGGTTTTGAGAAGGAAGCGCGGCTCGGCTACTCCATCGGCGTTGGCTTCCCTCCGGCTGTCGGCGAGAGAACCGTAAGCCTGCGAAAGGGAGATCATACGGTCCTCAAGACTGGCATGGTCTTTCACATGATGCCTGGCCTCTGGCTAGACAATGTCGGCATTACCATTACTCAGTCGTTTGCCGTCACGGAGCATGGACATGAGGCTCTTACTGCCACGCCACGGCAGCTCTTCGTGAAATAAAGTACTGACACCCGTCGGCGTGCGGCTTCGACTCCGGGCCGACTATTCCACAGATGCTTAGCGCGGTCGGGCGATGCTCGATGTCGTTCCTGGCGCAAGCATACTCGAAGTCATACGCCGAAAGAGCTTTGGCATCGACGTCGTTCAAACGGCAGGTAGTGATCATCGTCAGCATGACGGCGCAACGTTCAGCGCCGCGCTCGCTGCCCGCAAAGGTCCAGTTGCGCCTGCCCACAGCCACGCCGCGCAGCGCTCTTTCTGCGGCATTGTTCGTCAGGCAGATTCTACCGTCGTCGAGGAAGCGCGCGAAGTCGTCCCAGCGGTTGAGCATGTAGTTCATTGGCTTCAGGACCTCGGAAGAGCGCGAGAGGGTTTCGCGCTCGCGCAGCAGCCAGGCGTGCAGTTCGTCGAACAACGGCTTGCTCTTTTCCTGGCGCACGGCACGCCGCTCCGCGGCGGTCTTGCCGTTGATCCCACGTTCGATCTCGAACAAGGCGTCGAGCCGTTTGACCGCCTCCAGCGCGATCGGGGAGATCGGCTTGCCCTTTCCGCCGTTCCGGACATTCATCTCGATGTCGGCCAGCTCGAAGAACCCCCTGCGGGCATGGGCCATGCAGAAGGCGGGCGTGAGCGGTCGGTCCTTCCGCCGCTCGTCGAACAACGGATTGAGACCGCTGTAACAGTCAGCCTGAAGGATGCCCTGGTACCCGACCAGGTGTTTCTGGGGATGTTCACCCCGTCGGTCGCTCGAGGCGTAATAGACCGCAGCTGGCGGAGCTGTGCCCGCGAAGGGCTTGTCATCCCGAACATAAACCCAGATGCGCCCAGTTGTGCACTTGCCCTTCGCCAGGATGCGGATGGTGGTGTCGTCACCGTGAAGACGCTCGGCCGCGAAGGCATGCTTCTCGATCAGCTCGAAGATCGGAGCCAGGGCGAAGGTCCCGTGGCCGACCTGGTCGGCCAGCGTGGACCGGCATGTCGATGCCCTCGCATTTGAACCGGGAGCTCTGGCGGTTGAGCGGGATGTGCATGCCGAACTTGTCGAACAGGATTGTCGCCAGCAACTGCGGACCGATGAAGCCGCGCGGCGTGGCATGGAACGGCGCCGGTGTCTGGCTGACCTGCCCGCAATCGCGGCAAGTGAACTTCTCGCGGACCGTCTCGATCAACTTGAACCGGCGCGGGATCTCCTCCAGCGTCCTGTTTGCATCCTCGCCCAGCTTCGACAGCCGCGACCCGCCGCAACAGTGGCAGGCCGTCGGAGGATCGATGACGATGCGCTCGCGCTCGATGTCGTCCGGCCAAGGCTTGCGCACCGGCCGCTTGCGCGTGAAGGCGCGTACGCTCTGCGTCTTCGCCGCTGCAGCGGCCGCGGCGAGCTCGTCCTCGGTCGCCGACATAACAACATCTTCAAGCTGCAGTTCCAGCTGGTCGATCAGTCGCGCCCCGCGCTCGGAGCGCTGCCCATAAAGCTCGCGTTTCAGCTTCTCGATGCGCAGCTCAAGATGTGCAATCAGCGCTTCGTTGCCGGACAGCTTTGCCAGCGCGTTGGCTGCTTCGGCCTGCGCACTCGCAGCCTTCGTCTCGGCTTGCTGACGCGCTTCTCGTTCGACTCGAAGAACCTCGCGCTCAACCCGCAACGCCGCCAGGGCGCTCGCAAGGTCAGAGGGAAGATCGTCCGCTTTCGATGTCACGAAGCCATCGAATCAGATCAGCGCAAATATGCAATCGCAAAATGCTATCCGACACGCGTCGGGCGCCATGTTTCTTGCGGATGACGCCAATCTATTCCGGACAGAAGATAACTCAGCTGCGCCGGCGATATTGGAACGGCGCCACCATCAACGGTAGGCCAGATGAACTTCCCACGTTCCAATCTTTTTGTAAAAAGGCATGCGCCCTGGCCATCGTGCCAGATGCACTTCAAAAGCGAACCACTGCGACCGCGGAAGACGAAGAGATTGCCCTCCATCGGGCTCATTCGGAGCACCTCCTGTACCCGCAACGCAAGAGACGGGCATCCACACCGCATGTCGGTATAGCCCGTCGCTAGCCACACACGCACGTTCTGGCCAGAGGGAAGCGATATCACCGCAGCGTCTCCAGACCACGCATGATCCGAATCAGCGCGTCAACATCGACCCCCCTGTCCACAATCACCCGACAACCGTTAGAAGCCAGAATCTCCATACGACTGCCGGCCGCGCTCGTCATCGGCGTCGCGGGCGCCGCCGGGACCTCCGGCACGATCACCGCTGGCACAAATCCTTCAACCGAAGTCGAACCAAAACGCCCGCCCCGGGCTGCGTTACGCCACTCAGCCAACTGCGAGCGCGTGATCCCGTATTTGCGGGCCGTGGCCGACCCTAAACGGGGCAATGAATAGCTCTCGCCGACGATTTTCAGCTTGACCTCGTCGCTGAACCGACGTCGACCGCCCCTATCAACGATCTCAAGCCGACTGACAGAATTGATTGTATGGATGTCCATACAGGCGATTTCTGACGTGTTCGCAAAAATTCACAACGCGCAATTCAGCGGTCACGGCCGTACGCGTACCGACGGCCTTGTTCTGGAAGGCGATCTCTCCGGCGGGGGCCGGCATGGTGAAGACGACGTGGAAATACGGTACGGGAAGGAGTTCGGCTTGCCGTTCGGCGAGCCATTGCGCGCGCGCCGCGCCCTGGCACTTCGGGCAATGCCGATTGCGGCAGGAATTGTAGGCAATGCGTGTGGCGCCGCAGTCATCGCACTGCTCGACGTGGCCGCCGAGCACAGCCGTCCGGCACGCCGTGATCGCGCCCATGACGCGCCGCTCGACGCGGCCCAGATGCCCGGCTCGCGCCTGCCGAAACGCTTCGCCGTGGCGGCGGAAGATATCCGCCACTTCCAGAACCGGAGCCATCAGGTCCGCTCAGCCGGGCGGCACGACCTCCAGGCGGAGCCGGTCAAGCGGACTTGGCGTATTGCTGATGGTCTTTGTGGCGACTTGGGTATAGCGCGCCGTGCTGGCCAGGCTGGCATGGCCGAGCAGCACCTGGATGATGCGCACGTCGGCCCCGTTCTCCAGGAGATGGGTCGCGAATGTGTATCGCAGCGTATGCGCTGTCACCGACTTGCTCAAGCCGGCCGCCGCACGGGCTGAACGGCAGGCGGCGTGCAGCACGTTCGGGGCGAGCGGACGCTCGTCGTCGCGGCCGGGAGACAGCCATCGTTTTGGCCGAGTGAGCCGCCAATACGTCCGCAGAATCCTCAAAAGCTGCGGCGAAAGCATAACGTAGCGGTCCTTGCCGCCCTTGCCGTGCTCGACCCGGATCAACATCCGTTGGCTATCAATGTCGACAACCTTCAAGAGGACCACTTCCGATACGCGCAAGCCCGCGGCATAGACCGTGGTCAGCGCGGTACGGCTCTTGAGGCTCGGGATCGCCTCCAGAAAGCTCACCACCTCGTCGGCGCTCAGCACGACCGGCAACTTGCGTGGTTGGCGCGCATAGGCGATGCGTTCCGGAACGGTGTCATGACCAAGCGTCACACCGTAGAAGAACCGCAGCGCACAGACGATCTGGTTCAGCGCCGGCCAGGACATCCCCGTCGCCACCAGATGAACCTGAAAGGCACGGATATCCTCCAGGTCAAGGCGGTCGGGAGAGCGACCGAAATACCGGCCCAACTTCGCTACAGCGTTGAGGTAGGATTGCTGCGTCGCCGGCAACAGATTGCGGACCGTCATGTCCTCGATCATGCGGCGGCGAAGAGGGCTCAAATCGGCCATCGGAAAACCTCCTGTCTGAAGGGTTGGGCTTTGAAAACCCGCAATCCTCTCAGACAGGAGGCAATCCTTGCTATGCCTCCCTACATGCCGCGCCAGCGGCTTCGTTGTGTGCCGGGCATGCTCAATAGCTCGGAAGTGAAAGTCTTCCACCCAACCTGATGGAGGTGAAGGGTTAGTGAAACGCAAGGGCTGCCGTCGCGAGGCGGGGTCTGAAGGAAGCGTGGATCAAAGGTGCGAGCCGATGAACAAAAACCGGATATGAGGCGCAAGCGTCGGACGAGCGGGCGACACATCGCGAAGTCCAGATCCATCAAGGATGCGAAGCGTAGATCCGGCGGTTGTGCACCGAAGGCGATTGAGCTTACCCCGGGAGATCTGCCCGGTGTCGCCCCCGGGCGACTGAGACGACCGCGAGGCCGTCTGACCGCCGAGCAGAAGTCAGCTGAGGGCGTATTAGGTCAGGCTGTCGGCAAAGCTATTGAGGCACTCCAAGGCCGAAAGGTGGAGAAACAGATAGGCGGAGCCGGAAACGATGGCTGAAGGCCCGAACGATTGAGAGAGCAAGTAGGACTGGTATCTCGTGAATAGAAAGCGGCAGAACAACCAGCAAGTGCTGGCCTTGGAACCGAAGGACCGGGGTGAAGCCCCGGCGCGCGGTGACGGGGAGACCGCACCATTCATGGCGAAATCAGCCACCGAAAACTCGGCTTTCACAGAACAACTGATGGAGGAGGTGTGCGACCGAGAGAACCTCGAAAGAGCGTGGAAGCGTGTTAAAAGGAACAAAGGAAGCCCTGGCGTTGATGGGATGACCATCGACGACGCGAAGGCGTTCCTGCGTCAGCACTGGCCAAACATTCGATCTCAACTGCTCGACGGAAACTATCGGCCGCAGCCGGTTAAGCGGGTCGAAATCCCGAAGCCGGATGGCGGGGTCAGGAAACTCGGCGTCCCCTGTGTCGTCGACCGCCTGATTCAACAAGCCGTGTTGCAAGTTCTCCAAGAGCGATGGGATCCGACGTTTTCGGAGCACAGTTTCGGATTTCGGCCGGGGCGGTCTGCCCACCAGGCTGTAGCCCAGGCACAGCGTTACGTCGCCGATGGCTACAACGTAGTGGTTGATCTCGATTTGGAAAGATTTTTCGACCGAGTTAACCACGACATCCTGATGTCGCGCGTCGCCGCACGGATACCCGATAAACGCGTGCTCAAGCTTATCCGGGCATTCCTGAATGCCGGGGTATTGGAAGACGGTTTGGTCCGACCGGTGGACGAAGGGACCCCGCAAGGCGGTCCGCTCTCGCCCTTCCTCAGTAATATCGTGCTCGACGATCTCGACAAGGAATTGGCTCGACGTGGTCACCGGTTCTGCCGTTACGCGGATGACTGCAACATCTATGTTCGCAGCCTCCACGCCGGCGAAAGGGTGAGGGCCTCGATCAGCCGGTTCCTGACCGACAAGCTCCGCTTGAAAGTCAACGAGGCCAAAAGCGCGGTGGCGCGACCCGAGGAACGTAAATTTCTCGGATTCAGCATTGCGAATGACGGGAGCGAGCGACGCATTGCGCCGAAAGCCCTCGACAAGTTCAAAGACCGAATCCGGGAAATCACATGCCGGACGCGAGGGGTCAGTTTGCAGCAGATGATCGCAGACCTCACGCCATACCTCATCGGATGGCGCGGGTACTTCGGCTTCTGCCAGACCCCGCGCGTGCTCACGAACCTGGAAGCCTGGATCCGCCGGAGACTGCGGTTGTATCTCTGGCGGCAATGGCGGAACGGGCATAACCGATTCACGGAGCTTCGCCGCCTCGGCATCGCGAAGTTCGCCGCATCGGTCGCTGCCGGTTCACCGACGGGACTCTGGCGCATGTCCGGACACCCGGCGGTTCAACACGCCCTACGAAATCATGTGTTCGACTCTCTTGGTCTCCCCCGAGTCTTCATGCCTGTGCCGGCTTAACTCGATCGAACCGCCGTGGTACGGACCCGTATGCCCGGTGGTGTGGGAGGGGTGGCGTCGCGAGACGTCCCCCTATCCCGATCAATCCCGATTCCAGCGAAAAACAACATGCTCTCAAAGCATTTGGCAAAGCACGATCATAACGCGGCCGACACGAGCGGCATGTCGCGCATTGAGTCGGCAACGACCAACGAGAGGCGTGGCGGCCCGAAATCGATAGCTTCAGACCACTCCTGCCCTAACAGTTGGCCGCCGGTGGTGCCATGGTCTGGCCTCCTCCAGATCGCGTGAGATACGGACCAACGTGGCCTCGTCGCCGAAACGGCTGACGATCTGCAAGCCGATCGGCAGCCCGCTGTGACTTTGCGCCAAAGGTAACGATACGGACGGATGTCCAGTCACGTTGAACACTCCCAAATATTGGTAAAGCGCGGCATCCGCTTTCCAATATTCCTCAGCGGACAGCGTCGGATTTGTCGTGCAATAGATGCTGCCATGGGGTAGCGCAACTTTTGGCATCGTCGGAGTCAGAAGAATATCGAAGGGATGGATCGTCTCACCCACTTGGAACCTTATCCTCCGCAATGCTTCAAGCGCATCTGCCACAGAAGCCGGATGAGACTTGCCATATTCATAAAGCTTGAGGCTACATGGTTCCAAGGTGTTTGAATCGATCCGCCGTCCCATGGCTCGCGCGTCGCTCTCGAGGGAATCTGCACCGAGTTTACTGCTGAGCGTCCGCACGGGAAGAAGTAATTTATTGTACTCGGCGGACTCATACGGTGGCGGAATTTCAGTCACCGTGTGCCCCATTTCCTCAAGAAGCGTAGCCGTCCTCTCGACGGCCTGTCGGATCTCGGGCTCGATCTCGACCGTCCCCCATTCGGTCATAGCAAGCCCTACTCTGAGAGTGCCAGTCGGCTGAGAAAGTTCCTCCACGTATGTTCGGTGAGGCTGGACGATGATAAACGGATCACCCGGATGGGGACCGGCAAAAACATCCAGGGCGGCCGCCATGTCGCGCACAGTTCGACATAGAACAAAGTCACGAGGCAGCCCAAACGACCTATCCTGGTTGTTCGGACCACCCGAAATACGCCCGCGCGAGGGGTTCAATCCGACAAGGCCACACCAGGCGGCAGGAATGCGAATGGATCCGCCACCATCACTCCCATGCGCCATGGGAGTAATGCCCGAAGCCACTGCCGCGGCTGCACCAGAAGATGAGCCGCCTGCGGAGCGATGCAGATTCCATGGATTGCCGGTGATACCGTTGAGAATGGACTGGCTCATTCCGGAGCCGCCAAAGATTTCCGGTGCCGTCGTTCTTCCCAGCGTTCGGAGACCGGCAGCTCGAGCCCGGCGAAAAAAAAAGCTTTCGATATCGGGACGATAGCCCTTGTACAGCCGGCAGCCTCGTTCCTGGAGGCGGCCGGCTTCGATGGCGCTGGCATCTTTGCGAAGGAAAGGCACGCCATGGAAGGCCCCCCCGTCAGCGCCCGCAACAGTCTCAGCATCCTCATAGAATTCAATAACCGCGTTGATGCGGGGATTGACGTCGTCGTGCGCCTCGCGGGCAAGCTGCGTCAATTCTGACGGCGCAATCTCCCCTGCGCGCACAAGAGAGGCTAACCCTGTGGCATCGTGATCGACGTATTCTCTCAATTTCATTTTAGATGTCCCTTTCCTACATTTTTCTGATGGGAACCGTCGGGTGGTGGCGATGCCGCCCAGGCGCATCGAGCGCCGCCAGCTCGATCGTGATGAGGATAGCGATGGAAGACAGGATCAGCACGGTAGCGCCAGCAGTGATGGCGGTTGAGTGATATATCTGCGGATGCCGGAGAGATCACCTTGGGCAGCGCGCGCTGCTCGGGGCTCCCAACGAAAAGCGCTACCTCCTCCTCGAGGTGATGAAGGCGAAGAGCGACCGAGGATCATGCTGGGGACCTTGAAAAAGAAGATGAGCGGCGGGACGACAAGTCCGGCGGGCTTCGTTGGTGAAAGAGTGGTCGAGACCCAGCAGGGTTCGCGGTCACGGCGATGACGACAAAGGGCATGACCGGGGTGGCGTGCGCTAGGACCAGCCCGGTAGACCTGTTGAGCAGTCCGATATCGGCATTCAAGAAAACACAGTGTCATTGTGATGACGACCAGCTCGATCATGGGCGAGATCAAGAGGTCCATCACGACCGTTCGCCAGGGAAAATTCGGACGGCTGAGCCCGAGCTCGAAATCGGCAAGCATATGAGAGTCAGTGCCTTGCCTTAGCCAAAGCCCGAACATCGTTAGAAACTCGTCCCCAGCGGTATCCACATTGAGATTCTTAACGACCAGCGTTTCGCAGTCGTAGGTCTCCTGAACGCCGCAAAACTCCACAAAGGCATCGCTGCGACGTAGCATCAACGCCATTCCCCATCCCGGCGTTGACCGCCAGACCGGGGTGCCTTGAGGGATTGTTGTAACTGCGTGCATCGTCGAGATTGACGGATACGACTGCATGAGGCGCCTTGGGGGTAACTCACTGATTCCCCGCACGTGCGTTTCTGACTGGACGACCTTGGGGCTTTTTGCTTCCACCCAGGTAGTTATCAGGCTGGCTAACTGCCTATTTTCATCAATCTCGCCCCTTTCATGGACGAAATTCGGCGCCGCACCGTGCGAAGGCGAAGAATTATGTCAGTTGCATTTCGGCCGGGGCATGCAAAGTAAAGTAAGCGCGCATTTTACTGCACAGGCTGCGCGCGCGGCTGCCCACGGTGTGTCGCGTGACGCCGGGCGCCAGCGGGATCATCGGAACGGCTTAATTGATCCTGAGCGTTCGACCGTCAGCCGCTGTCGTTGTCAGCTGGCAGTTTTTTTGAGCGATGCAGTTGAACGGCAACAGGTCTTCGATATCGGCGTCTGGCGCGCGCTGGGGCAATTCGGTGAGCGCGTGACGCAGCCATGCATAGGGATCGACGCCGCATGCCCGACATGTCAGCACCAAACTGTAGATCACGGCGCTTGCCTTGGCGCCGGCAACGGTGTCGCTGAACAGCCAACTTTTTCGTCCGGTGCAAAACGGCCTGATGTCGCGCTCCAGAACATTGTTATCGATCGGGGCGAGACCGTCACTGGTGTAACGGGTCAGATAATCCCATTGGTTGCGCGTATAGGCGATCGCCTTGCCGGTGAAGCTTTCGGGGAGGACCTTCGGCGCCTGGTCGTCGAGCCAGGTCCGGAAGGCGGCCAATACCGGCAGGCTATGCTGCTTGCGCAGCCGCAAGGTGTATGCGGCGCACGTTTCGCCGTCGGGCGGCGTCTGGCGCGCCACCCTCTCGACCTCATACAACGCCTCGAAGAACCTGAGCGCCTGCAATGGCGGACCGCCAGGCTTTGTCCTGGCCTTGAGCGCATCGGTAAATTTCCTGCGCGCATGCGCCATACAGCCGAGATGGGTCGTGCCTGTCAGCGTGCGCCAGGCGTCATAGCCGTCGCTCATCAACAAGCCGCGAAAGCCGGCCAGGAAGGCCTGAGGATGTTCCTGGCCGCGACCGGGCCGGTAATCGAACAGCACGACCGGCTGCGCGCAGTCCTGGCCGCTGCGATAGGCCCACATGAAGGATTTGGCCTGCGCATCACGGCCGTCCTCTTTAAGAACCTGGACCCAGGTTTCGTCGCCGTGGACCAGGGGCTGCGACCTGAGCTTTTGCTGTAACGCGTCATAGACCCGATGCAGATGCAACTCGCTCGCCCGGATCACCCAGTTGCCCAGCGTCCCGCGGCTGATGCTGACGTCGGCGCGCCCCAGCGCGTCCGCCACACGGTAGAGCGGCGTGCCGTCGACGTATTTGTTGGCGAGCACCAGCGCCAGCGTCGATGGCGTGGCGACGCTACCCGGCAGCGGCTGCGCCGGCATCGGCGCGGTCACAATCGGGGTGTTCAGCGCGGTGCGCTCGCAGTGACGGCAGGCATATTTGAACCGCACATGTTGCAGCACCGACGCCTTCACCTCGACGTGCAACTGCTCGCTGACGGTCTCGCCCATCCGATGCATCCGATTATGGCAGCACGGACAGTCCTTTTGATCCTCACCCAGATCATGTTCGAGGCGTTGGCGCGGCAGATCGTCAGGCAGCGGCTTGCGGCCGCGTGTCTTCGGCGCCGGCTTTGGAGCCTCCGGCAATCCCGTGTCCGGCACGGCGACCGCCTCGACATCGTCGTCGTCCCGGCTTTCAGCGGCGGCCTGCTCGGCTTCGTTGAAGATGCGCTCCTTGAGCTTTTCGCTCTTCGGCGCATACCGGCGCAGGCGCTCCAGGCGCAACTGCTCCTCAAGATGCAGCACGCGTTGTGCAAGCTTCTCGTTTTCGGCCTTCAGCGCCGCGATCTTGGCCGCGTGCGCCGCGATCAAGGCTTCCAGCTCGTGCATCGTGGGCTTGCGGTAGGGTCGAGGGCTGGCGCGCCACTCGACCAGATCTCTTGGTCGAGCACGTTTCCAGCCCCCGCCTCGTCGCACGCAGCGTGCAGATTTCCCGCACTACGCGCACCCATTTGCTTCGCGCTAAGGTTTATGGGCTCATCACACTGGGGCAGCTTTCGTCATGTTGTATGTCACCTGATAGCCATTAAACAGCTTTAGGGTACCGTACAGCCATGATGTACTCCACCGCCTCCAGCCGAAGCCCTTCCGTTTCTGCGCCCGCGTCAGATGACGCCTGACCTTCTTCTCTACCCACTCTTTGATGTAGCTGAAGCACTCACTGGAGTGCCCAACCGCAAAGTAGTTCACCCAGCCACGGAGCTTCGGATTGATCAGGTTGATTATCCTCTCAATCGGCTGCGACCGATGCCGTCGAAATACTTCCTTGAGCTCCCGCATAATCGCCGTTCGCTTCTTGAGCTTAGGCGTCATATGCGGCCGCATCACTCCACGTCGACTGCGGAGATAGCGGAAGTCGAAACCTAGAAAGCCAAAGCTCTCGCCTCGCTCCAGGTCGACTGTACGGCTCTTCTCATCGTTGACTTCTACCTGAAGTTTGACAAATTCCTCCCGTAGCCGTTTGATAACGGCACCAACCAGCCAGTCACGACGTTTGTGGGCGTCAATCAAGATCACCAGATCGTCTGCGAATCTCGCGTAGTCGACACCGGTGTACTTGCCGATGCGTGTGACGTCCCGCGCCCGCTCCAGCATCTTGTCCACCTCGTTGAGGTAGAGATTACTGAGCAAGGGTGAAATCACTCCGCCTTGCGGAACGCCCTTCTTGCCAGAGGTTTTCAGCATAACCTTTAGAAGGTGCATGATGTCCGCGTCGTTGATCCGCTGCGCCACTTTCGTCAACAACCGGTCATGCCGAATATTGTCGAAATACGCTCGCAAATCAAAATCGAGGACCCGCGTCTTCCGTTGCGTTATTGCCTTTGCTACTCGCTTGATCGCGTCATGTGCTGCCCGCTTGGGCCGGTATCCAAACGACCCCGATTGGAAGTCCGCCTCGAAGACAGGTTCGAGTATGAGTTTGAGCGCACCTTGGACCACCCGATCGCGGATCGCCGGAATCGAAAGGACTCGAACTTTGTTCCCGTCCTTCGGTATTTCCTGTCTCCGCGCCGGAAGTGGTCGATAGGTATGCCCGATCAGTTCGTCCCGTAGCTGCTCAAGCAGAGCATCTACGCCTTGCGCTTCGATGGCTCCGAAGGTCACTCCGTCTATTCCCGGAGCGCCGTCATTTTCTCTAGCCATCTCATACGCCATGCGTAGCGTCTCCACCTTGCAGACGTGGACATATAGGCCCCAGAAACGCCAGGACGGTTCAGCCTTCGCCTTGACGTATAGTCTCCGCCTCAGGTCCTGCAAATCGATGGACGCTTTTATCATTTCGTCCTTGCCTTCCTTGCGTTGGAGACTTCACAAATGGCAGGGTCCCTTCGCTCCACGGCCGTTACGCCACTTCGCAGCTACATACGGACCCGGCCGCCACCCTCTCGTCTTCGACCACTTTCCCGGTGTTCGCCGGTTATATGGCCTATCTTGCTCCGACAATTTCTTGCCGGGACGAGGAGGGCTTCTCCAGTTGCTCGGCATGTCCTTGTCATCGTGCTGTCGCTTCCACCCCGCCGAGGTGCACAGCCGTGTCAGTCAGTTTTCGGCTGCCCATGTTGCCTTCGCCCGATGAATGGGGGCTCGGCCCTCGGTCTTCAATATTTCGAGGCCACAACGCGTTCTCTTTCGATACGGCCCGATGACTCGCGATCTCCCCGTCGGGAGACTTGTCGATAGGCTTCAAAAGGTTCGTTTCCTCCCCTCCTGCTATCCGTGCTACAGGGCACTGACTTTTACCCCGGTAGGACTAACTCCTACTGAACATGCCAGCCTTCGCTGGACGCACACTCATCGTAGTCTTGAATCGAAGTCATGCCGCCGCGTCAACCAGGCTCCCACGTCTTCTTCATGTCTTCGGCGGCGTCATCTGAGAACGGCCATGCCGAAGCCCGATGACGCCGCCCGCATCGAACACGCTCAGCCCACGCTCTGATATTGCCGCACCGGATGACGACGCACCGCCGCGATGTTGATGCCGTCAAGCAGCCAGTGCAGCTCCTCCATCGTCAGCGTCAGCACCGCCTCCTGACTTCGGGGCCAGTGGAATCTGTCGGCCTCCAGCCGCTTCAGCAGCATCCAAAATCCTGACCGATCATAAATCAGCAGCTTGATCCGGTCGCGGCGACGATTGCAGAACGCGAACACCGCGCGTTGGAACGGATCCAGCCCCATCGACTGCTCCACCACGATCGCCAGGCTGTTGATGCCCGCCCGGAAGTCAATCGGTTCGCGGTGAAGGTAGACCCGAAGATCAGACGCCAGTCGGAACATCGCAACGCCCCAGCGCTTCAATCACCGCCGACAGCAACTGCGCGTCGCCGCCTTCCAGCAAAAGCGTTACGCCGTTGGGCATCGATGCCGTCAGCCGCCCTGCACAGGGTCGCTCCGTCGCGCAAACCGCGATCGCGCCAGCAGATCGAGTTGGCGACGGCGCGCGAACCGGAATAAAGGCTGGCGCAATCGGCGCTCGCGCCTCCGGCTGGCCATCCCCGTTCTGAAGTTGTCGCTTGGCTACCCACTTGCGCAGCAGGTTCGCGTTCACGCCGTGTTGCAACGCCAGCCCCGCCAGCGACACCCCAGGCTGCAGACAGGCCTCGACCAGCCGCTGTTTGCTGGCTGGATCATAGCGACGCCGGCCATTGCGCAACACGCCGGCCGTCTCAAGTCTCAAAGGTTCTTCTGGAGTCATCATCGATGGTGTCCACCTCGCTCTTGGTGGACACCTCATCCCATCCCCGCGCTCAAATGCATAGGTGCGTAGAAAAGAGCGCTTACAAAGTAAATCTGAGCGGCAGCGCTTACGTCTTCTTTGACCGCGCTTATGCGCGCCACAATCTCAAGCTCCGGGCTCAACATGGATTGTCCAAGGATTTAAGCTGGCGCGCGCCTCAAAGTGTACTTACGTCGTCCACTCTTGCTGCTCCGCTCCAAGCCCCCAAGACCCTATGCTCGCCCGTCACCTCAGAGGGCGAACATAGAGTCTAGGCGCGATGACCCGGGTGGGGCGATTTAGGTGCGCGTCTCCCCGGTATCGTCCCACTCGCTTGGTTTTCACATTACGAAATTCTGCCATCGCCGCCATTATACAGCGATGCATCGCACCTGCCGGGAATCGTAAGCTCGAAGTGATCGGCGGACTTGCTTGGCGAGCCCTCGCTTGCGTCGAAGGCGCCTGCGGCCCGTCCGGACTGTCGCGAAACGGGCGGCTTGGTCGAGCAAATCTTGCTATTCATCTTACAGCAACTAGCGGCTCCGCCGCTTCCGGCTGGGCGAATATGAGTGCCCCGCGGAAATTGTCCCGCATTCGGAGTGAAGGCTAACACCCTGCCAAGCGCTCCTTGCAAGGTAACCGGCATGAGACCCACAACCTCGCCACGCCTCGGCTTGCGCGCGATAGAGCTTGGGATGAGCTGATTGGTGGAGGTGGAACGATAGCGGTACGGTCTCGTACCGTTTACGGTCGAACAATGGCAACCGCCATGCTTGATGCGAGGCGGGAAGGTGACTTCTATCGTTGCATTGAAGTAATCACTGGGAAGCGGCCGCCGACGGTGGACGAGCGAAGAGAAGGCCCGGATCGTGGCTGAGAGCTTTGAATAGGGGACGAACATCTCCGAGGTGGCGCGGTGCAATGGCGTTTTCCGCGGGGCTGCTCACGACGTGGCGACGCCAAGTCGCGACGGCGGTGGCCAGCAAAGGGCCAAAGTTCGTGCCGACCCAAATTGGCGCCGAGAGCGGCGGCGGAACGGCCGGTAAGTCCGAGTGTATTTCGTTGGCACAGACGAGGCCTTTTGAGATCCGCACCGCCGGTCAAGGCCTGCGGAGTGGTCGAGATCGAGGTGAATAGGGCGTGGATCCGCGTCGAGCCAGGCGTGGAACTGGTGACGCTTGCGACGGTACTTGCGGCGTTTCGAGGGATCCGGTGATTGCGCAACAGTCAGACCGGTGCTGGCGGTCCAGCCAGTCGACGTTCGCAAATCGGTGCATACGCTGTCGGCGCTGGTGAGCGAAGCATTGCGCGCGAACGCGTATTGCGGCGACGTCTTCGTGTTCCGCAGCAAGCGCATGGACAGAGTGAAGCTTTTGGCATGGGACGGAAGCGGCAAGGTGCTGGTAACAAAGTGGTTGCACCAAGGACGTTTCACCTGGCGGCCGATCCGCGACGGCGTTGTGCAATCAGTACGACGCAGCTTGCGATGCTGATCGACGACGGGCTCGAGTGGACGCGTATGTCGGCTGAGGGGTGAGGATTTTCGCTGGAGCACGCGCCGTGAGGATGTATCGTCTGATCATGACGATTCGTCCCGACGCTCTTCCGGCCGATCCGGCGGCTCTGACCGAGATGGTGCTCGCGCTTGACGCTGAGAACGAAAAGCTGCGCGTGGCAATGCAGACGCTCAAGGAGATGATCTTCGGGAAGCACTCGGAGCGGCTTGCGGTGCTTGTGGACGAACAGCTTGCGCTCGAGCTGGGCGATCTTGAGGCAGACACTACGCTGCGTGCGGCCGCCAGCGATGATGTGGCTGGGGCGAACCCATCTGACAAATCGCGCAAGAAGGCGCACCCGCAACATTGGCGCGCTTCCAAAGCACCTGCCGCGCTGTGAACAGGTGCTGGTGTCGGAGGCAAGTGCCCATGCTGCCAAGGCCAGCTTCGCAAGACCGGCGAGGACGTCAGCGAGGTACTGGACATCATCCCGGCGATCCTGCGGGTGCTGCGCGCGATCCGTCCCAAATAAAATGGCTGCCGCGGCTGCACCGATGGTGTGGTCCAAGTGAGGGCGCTGCCGCGCCTGATCGAGAGCGGCATGGTCTCGACCGCACTCGTGAGCCATGTCGTGGTCTCGAAGTTCATCTGGTATCTGCCGCTGTATCGACAGGTGCAAATTCTGGCCGGCCACGGCATCCATCTCGACAGGGCGACGTCGCCGCTCGGTGAAGCGTGCAGCCTGTTGGCTCAAGAGCCTCTATGACCTCCAGCTGCGTACGATCCAGTCCGCACCGCGCCTGTTCTGCGACGAGACACCGATGCCAGTGCTCGATCCCGGACGAGGTCGCACCCGCATCTGCCAGCTCTGGACGCGCGATGGATGACCGGCCATGGGGCGGCTCCTCGCCGCCAGCGGCGGCCTATGTGTTCGCCGACGGCCGCAGCACGGAGGAGATCGCCGGACAATTGAAGGGCTTTAAGGGGAAATGGTGAGCTCGTCATTAGCCGGATAATCGCGAGGTGGCGGTAAGGTGAAGGAACGCCGCCGGATGCGGGATTGATACTGTTTTTGATTGACGTTCCTTCGCATTATTTCAGAGCGTGTCGAGCCAGGCGAGCAGGCTCGTATCCCGCTTCCATGACGGGGGATGCCGTGCCGATTCCGGAGCACTGACCTGTTCCAGCGCCTTTCGCTTCGTTTCCAGATTGGCCCGGGCATAGTGATTAGTGGTGTCGAGGCTCACATGACCAAGCCAGCTACGGATAACGGTGACGTCGACACCCGCCGAGACGAGGTGTACGGCGGTGGCGTGTCGGAAGCTGTGCGGCGTCACATGCTTAGTCCGCAACGTTGGCGTGGTTTCGGCCGCCGCCTTTACATAGGCCGCAAGCTTGAACCGAACGCCGGATGCGCTGAGCGGCTCGCCATAGCGGTTGACGAACAGCCGCTGGTCCAATGCACGCGGCTGTCGCGCCAGCAGCTTTTTCAGCAACAGCACAGTTTCCGGCCAGAGTGGGCAGATGCGTTCCTTGCGGCCCTTGCCGGTAAGACGAACGCAACTTGGGCTATCGAACCGGATCGCCCTGGGACACAGGTCGAGAGCCTCCTGTATCCGTGCCCCGCTGTTGTAGAGGAACGAGAGCAGTGCGTGATCGCGTATGCCTTCGAGCGTGGAGCGGTCTGGCTGGGCAAGGATCGCTGCTACCTCCGCCGGGTCCAGATAACAGGGTTCCGATACCGGCGCCCGCTTGACCGGGATGTGAAGGATTTCCACGCACTGAGCGATCGATGCGGGGTCCTTGGTCGCGACGAAGTTGAAGAAGCTGCGGATCGCGGCAAGCCTGCAGTTGCGCGTGCCGATCGTACCGCCGCGGTCGTGCTCGGCGTGACCGAGGAAGGCAGCCACCCCGTCGGCAGTCAGATCGGCCAGCGTGATCACCGCCACCTTCTTTTCCGCGCGTTGTGCGACGAACCGCAGGAACAGCCGCCAGGTGTCACGATAGGACCGGACCGTGTGGATTGATGCATTGCGTTGCTCGACGAGCCATTCGTAGAAGAACGCACGCATCAACTCCGGGAACGCGTTCGCCTTGTTCATGGCCGCACCTCCTGCCCCAGATCGAGGCAGGGCGCGCCTACGGCCCTGAACCGCTCGTTCGCAAGATGCAGCAGGTCTTGTGTAACGGTGATGTAGATGAGGGTGGAGTGGATATCCTTATGGCCGAGATAGGTCGCGAGGAACGGCAGCCGGTCTTGCGGATTGATGCCCGAGCGGTACCATTCGAGGATACGGTGCACGACCATTGAGTGGCGCAGGTCATGAAGACGGGGACCCGTTCGCCCTTCTGGCGGCTTCAGCCCCGCTCGACGGATCACGTCGACGGGCGCCACAACAGTGGGGAACGCGGCGCATTCAAACAGGATTACGGTGATTTCTGGATGTTCCCTTCGGAGCCTTGTAATGCATGCAGCGACATCTGCTTCGATCGCGGCGACGTCCGTGGGAGGAGGAGGACGCTTCAGTTCGTCATGCCAGAACTTGCCACCTTCGATGCCCCTACAACGACCCTCGCCCGCTCGACGGGGTCATCGAACCCGAACAGATCATCTCCAAAATGCACCGCGTCATATGTCAGGACGGCAATCTTCGCCTTGGGCGGCAATTGCCGGAGTAACATAGGCAATAGAAGGAGACTAGACATCGCAACGGGAACTTGGACCGATGCTGCTACAGCCGGCTGATGGCGAATGGAGAAGCCACACGTTGAGCTTATCGCGGCGGCACCCCGCTCGACCAATCGTCGAGCGGCTGCAATGAAAGCTGGTTCGAGCGTCGGATCGCCACGAACCACATTCTCGACCCAAGCACCCTCGACGGTTTCCACGATAACCGGGAAGTCGAAGGTGGCCGGATTCAAGACCGCGCCAGGCGCCGCCGGTTTTGGCGGCGCGGCACCAACCGGCACGCCGCGTTCGAGATGGAGTATCCCAAGTGAAGGCGAATTTTTTGAGGTCATGCAACCAGCATAACTCAGACCAACGACAATTTCTCCGATCTTTAGACGTTATTTGCCGTGATCATGCGTGAAGGCGACCAAATGCGAAGCATTTATGCGAAAAGCAAATGAGGGTCGATGAGCCCGCGGCTGTCCTTCGGCCTGGGAGCGCATGTAAAACATAGCGCACGCCAGGATGAAGATGAACAATCCGCTGGACAACGGGCCCGCGGAATGAAGTGGGCTGGTCCGAGAGGCGCACAGATCGAGGCGCGCACGATCCCAACACTGAGCTCCATCCGCACGAATTCCAAGTCGCATCACCATCATGCTTCCGCAGCCGAAGATTCAGGTCGCGAGTGGGAGCGACCTCTGCAGCGGCCCAGCCAGTGTGGACGGCCAATCGAGAATCACATTCAAAGTGCTGCATCGTCAGTTGTTGAAATAACCAGTAGATATCGCATACGCTGCCTAGAGATGATTTGCGTCGCCGCTCCCACTCATTGAACGATTTCCTGCAATGCTTAAGATTCTAGCGACGAAAATCCTCGCTGCCTGGAGACGAGTATGCAATACGACCGAATAGACGCCCGCATTCTCGAGATCGTGCAAAAGAACAACCGCGTGACTTCCGAGATGATCGGCGAACTAGCGGGCCTGTCTGCCACGGCGTGTCAACGGCGACTGAAGCGTCTTCGTTGCGAAGGCATTATCGAGGCTGACGTCTCGATCGTTTCGCCAAAGGCGGTGGGAAGGCCAATTCAGATGTTGGTGCTTGTGACGCTGGAGCGAGAGCGTTCTGACATAATCGACAAGTTCAAGAAGACGATCAAATCCTCAGTTGAGGTCGTCAATGGATTTTACGTCACGGGCGACGCAGACTTTGTCCTCTACGTCACCGCGCGCACCATGGAAGATTATGAACTCTTCACACGTCGCTTCTTTTATGAAAATTCGGACATCAAAGGATTTAAGACAATGGTGATAATGGACCGGGTCAAAGCGGGCTTTGCTATTCCGATCGAGGTACCGCCAGAGGTTTGATGCATTTATTGCTCTCGACGTTCTAGCTGCGTCCACGCCGGGCAGTGGATATAGTGAAAGTATCGAAGCTCGGAGCCAAAAGTTCGACACACGCCCATGGCGTAGAATTGCGTTTCTAAACATCGCCGCCCTCTTATTGGATTCCGGAGACGTCTCTATGCTGGAGGGTTCTCCTAACTGGACAACCGTGTAGGACGAAGCGCTTACTGCTGGGCCGACGGCCGCATCAGCTTATCTCCCGTCACGACCGCCTTGTGTAGTTGAGAGGCGGCCCGAGGATTTCATTTTTCAAGTCTAGCTTTGAGGTAGCCCACGGATGCAGGGAATGTGTCGGGCGCCGAGCGCCGGCGGCGATGCAGCTACGAGGAGAAAGTTCGCCTGGCCGAGGAGAACTTGTAGGCTGGCATGACGATCTACGGCGCCGCGCCGGCTTGCGATGCCATAGTAGTGCCAGAGGAGCCGCTTCCATTTAGGCTTTTTGACTGCTGCTACGCGCAGACCGGCTCGCACACTGTTGCGGGCGCGCTAGAAAGCAACGCAAACAATGAAAGGCCTCCGGCGGGCATGCCGGAGGCCTTCTTGGAGGTTAAACTAGATCTATAGAGCCACTTCTCCTTGCGCTAGTTGGACGGAAAAACTCACCAGTTGCGTTGAGCGCGGAGCAGCAGCGCCAGGCTGTTCTGATCCTTGAGCTCATAGGCGCCCGCGGGCTTGGCGATGCCTGCTTGGGTCGGCAGCGTGACAGTGCTTCCGCTCGCATACTTCTGGTCGAGCATGACGTAAGCAATTTCGGCCGTGAACGTCAGATTCTTGACGGGATTCCAACGTGTGGTGGCACCCACAACTGAGTAGTTGAAGTCAGGGTTACAACCGCCGAGGCCGGTCGACAGCGCGAGCGTCGTCACAAGGGCCCCACAGATGTAGCCCTTGGCAGTGCTGTTGTACCGGACAGCACCGATTCCGCCCCAGAGCGAATTGCTCCAGTTTGCGTTCCAGTTGTGGGTATAACCGCCATTGAAGCCGTAAGTCGTGGTCAACTGCTGACCAGCGCCAGCAACGAAAACGGAGTCGGAGACCCCGGCGAGGCCGACGCTCTGGTAAGCTCCCGGCACGCCCGCACTGCCGTACAGTGCGAAAGTGGTGGGCCCGTACGATTGGAAGTTGTACACCGACGCTCCGTTGGTATACACGCCTTGGATGTTAATCGTATCACCCGGTCCGGTCGGGACGTTTTTGATCGACAACCCGAGCTGTCCAGCCCAGCCCCACTTATCACCAGGATGACCGGTTGTTTCATCGACACCATAGTAGCCAGCATGATTGTCATGCGCGGCAACCGATGCTTGGAAAAGACCCCAAGCCTGGTCAACTCGAAGCATCGCTACGAGGTCGGGAGTCCGCGATCCCCCGATGTCTCCAACACCGTAGGCGCCGGTGGCGAGACCAGCGGCGGTTGCACCACTCACGTTCCAAATATTGGTCGTGCCGCGAACGACCTGCTCCTCAGCCGAGAAGCTAGCCGTGATCCCCTGCCCAAAGTCCGCGGTGTAGGCAATCTGATTGACAGCCTCCCACCCTGCGCCGCCCGGCAAGCCATCATAGCCATTCGCCGGATAGTTAGTCCACGGAGTGGAGAACTGCGACTGCGCTCTACCCAAGGTGAAACCGGCGAACTGCATGAACGCGTAGTAGATCGACAGGCTGCCACCAGAGATCATCCCGCTCCCACTTCCGGCGGGGTTGCTTCCGTTATAGGCCGTAGCGCCATTAACAGCAGTCGAACCGGCACCACCATAGCCGCCCGCGCTCCAAGTGAAGGCCAGTTCGGCGTAGGTGCGAAGAACGCCGTACTCGGTCGCTGTGCGTGTATCCATGCTGAGGTCCGCACGGGATTGCGACGTATAATAGTTGCTGAGGCGATTGTGCGCACCACCGAGGCCACCGGTTGGGGCGACCCAGAGGCCCTGCGCACCGATCGCCGTGTTGGCGCGCACGTAACCACCCAGCTTGAGACAGGTGTCGCTCCCAGGGATGTAATAGAACCCGGCACCGTACAGCGAACAAATCTTCACATATTCGATTGCCTTGGCCTTCACGGGAAGGTCGGCAGCATGCGCCCCCACGCTTGCAAACATTGCCGCAGAGGCGAGCATTAGAGTCTTCGTCAGTTTCATGGATGAACCTCCAAGTTGGAAACGTCGTTTCCGTCCTTCAAAGATCCGCTGCTGCTAGCCTCACCCCTGGGTAGGCGCTTGACGGAACGACTTCGAGGTGCCCCCTCGCTGTCAGCACGACGTCTACTTGGCGCTATTAATTACTGCAATTCATTAATTACTACCAGTAACTCTTTCTGTCGATCTGTCGTAATTTCGCAACACCCCCCCCCGAGGGAGACGCTTCGCGCAAAAAAGAACCTCCGAGGGGGCATCCCCGGAGGATTTCTTGGAGATTTTTACATGATCGCCAGGCGGAGCCCAACGATCTGGGAAGAAATGATATATCAAATTAATTATACAAGCAAATTACTATGTTACATGGCCGATATGTACTTTCGCGATGTGTTCGCGGCTGCCTAGGATGCTACTTGTGCCCACGGGGATCATCGCGAGAGCCCCATCGATCGCACCAATGGCCGTGGCGGGAAGAGCATTATGGACGAAGGGGAACAAATCGACAGAGCTCTCAGGGACTTTGTCTGGAACATTGTCGAGATCCACTCTCAATTGGGAGAGATCCATAAGAGTTGGGCTCAGATGTTGGGAATAACCGAGCCGCAGTGGCTGATTCTAATGGCAATCGACGAGCTCGACGCCGGCCGAGGCGTTTCGGGAATAGAGGTTGCGAATAAATTGAAGATCCATCCGCCTTTCGTCACGAGTCAAACGAAAAGGCTGGAGACGATGAACCTTCTGGCCCGCGATCCATCCCCTGATGATGCAAGATTCGTCCAGCTGTCGTTGACGCAAAATGCCAAGACGGAAATAGCAAGGCTTTCGACGAAGCGACAAGCGCTCAACTCGACAATGATCGAAGGCCTAGATGGTGCCTCGCTTGACTATGTCAACAAGCGGCTAAGTTTGATTGCCAAGAACAGTCGCCTTGCATCTCAAAAATTAAGCATAGGCATGTTGTAGTACAGGCGGCGGTTGAACTTAGCAGCAGGCCAATTTGATTCTGTGAATCTCCCTATACGCATGTCGCGTGTAGATCTGCGCAACCGAAAGCCGCAGTGAATACTCGTGTCGGCGAGGCGTCGCCGCTAATTTGGCACCAGCAACCATGGAGCTAACCGTGCGCGAGCTTAAGCTCTAGCCATTTGAAAACGTCCTCGTCGCAGGTGACGAAGTTCTCGATGTCTCCAGAGCGAGTTCGAATCATTTGCGGTATGATCACCTCCAGATCAACGTGCCTCGTCATGCATTCGGCCTTCAACGTTGCGGCCTCTTCCACGCTGACGATGCCACTGCCGCCGGCGACGACGAGTGCTGGGCATCTTAGTTGACGAAGCAGCAGAGAGCGACGCGTTGATCCGACGTCACTGTCTATCACATCAGCAGCCTTGGTCATCCATTCGACTGATGCCAGAAGCCTCACCCAATTCCAAAGACCAGCGTCGCAAACAGCGGCGGTGACGCGGCGATCGGACGCGGCAAGTTCGGTCGCTGTGGCTGCCGACAATCCTTCTCCATACACGCCAATTTGCCTGGCATCGATGTCCGGTCGCTCCGACAGATAGTCCAGGCAGCAAGATAGCATGAACGTCGATTTGCAATGTGGACAATGTGAAACGTGATCGTGGGAAACAGTCAGTATCGACAGACCGCGACCAATCACAACAGGCAACAGCCGTCCAAGCAGCGTCGCTGCTGTTTCTCCCTCCTTGCTGATGCAGATGACTGCGGGAGTGCGCAGATCGCTCTCCCTCGCAGACCAGTAATAAGCCGAAAAATCGGAGGGCTCGCAGCACGCGATCTGTAGCCGTTCTATCTTGCGACCTCGAAACGATACAAGCTGCCGAGCAATGGCTTCGACTTTCGCCGAAATGTCTTGAGAGTTCGGGCTCTCCTCGTCGATGAGCCGCCTTGCAACTTCAAAGGCCGTTAATGCGCAAAGCCCATCCTCAGCAGCCTGATCGCAGGGGCCCATTTTGAAGGTTAGATCACTACGCAATTGGTGAGCATCTCCGATGTTCGTCCACTTTGCCGCCCAATGCTGTCGTGTTCTGGATCCGCAAATCCCATCAGCAGCCAGATTGCGTAAGAACATCGCAGCGCCTCGGCGTGTGGACACGAGATCGCTGATCGCCTCAGAATATGCAGCGCGCTCCATCTGCTTGCCCCTCGGAGTGATCCTTCCTCCCGCTCAGGATAAATCAGCGAATCCCCGCCCTCTGTGGAGATCGCTAGGAGCGGCCTTGATTTCCATTGGCGAGACATCGTTGTCAGGCCTAAGATGTTATTGCGCAATGCGGATCACGCCTGCAACGGCATGCAAATAGGATTCAAGTGGCCGCAGTTTCCCTTGCGAGCTCGTCCATGACTTGCCTAGTCGCTTGATATGCCAGCTCGACGATCTCGTCTATCTCGGTTTCGGATACAACGAGAGGCGGTGCAAAGCCGAGAATGTCTCCGTGCGGCATTGCTCGTGCAATGAGCCCGCGGTCGCGAGCAGCCTTCGATATGCGAGCCCCCACCTTTAGGGACGGATCAAATCGCTTCTTCGCCTGGCGATCTGCAACAAACTCGATCGCGCCAAGCAAGCCCACGCCTCTTACTTCGCCCACGATTTCAAGCTGTGCAAAGCGCTGCTTGAGCCTATTCTGGAAATGCGAACCGACGGTCCTGGCGCGGTCGCTAAGCTTTTCTTTCTCGACAATATCGAGGACCGCGTTCGCAGCCGCGGCAGCAATTGGGTGCCCGGAATATGTGTAGCCATGCGAGAATGCACCGACACGGTCGGCTGCCTCTTCCATGACCTTGTAGACCCTTTCGCCGACGATAGCGGCCGAGAGCGGGACGTAGCCCGAGGTAAGCCCCTTGGCAACGGTCACGAGATCAGGCTCGATCTCGTACAGCGTGCTGCCGAAGTCCGCACCGGTTCGGCCGAAACCACAGATTACCTCATCGGCGATCAGCAGAACGTCGTAGCGTCTCAGCACCGCTTGAATTTCACGCCAGTACCCAATAGGCGGCGGCGTGATACCTCCGGTGCCCAGCACCGGCTCTGCGATGAAAGCACCGACGGTGTCGGGTCCTTCTCGCAAGATCAGCTTTTCGAGTTCGTCCGCGCGGCGGCGGGAAAAGTCCTCTTCCGTCTCACCTGGCTCGGCACCCCAATAATGATGCGGAGCGCCTGTATGCAAGATGCCAGGAAAGGGAAGGTCCATATGATCGTGATAGAACGACATGCCGGTCATAGAACCCGAAATGACCGAACAGCCATGGTAGCCTCGCTCGCGCGAGATAATTTTCTTCTTCTTGGGCTGACCACGCAGATTGTTGTAGTACCAAACGAGCTTCGCTTGGGTCTCGTTGGCATCCGATCCCGACAGCCCGAAAAAAACCTTGCTCGGCTTACCAGGTGCCATTCGCACCAGGCGATCGGAGAGTGTTGCGAGCTCCTCGGTCGTGTGTGCAGCGTAGGTGTGATAATATGCCAACTTGTAGGCTTGGCGCGCAATGGCTTCGGCCACCTCGGTGCGACCGTAACCGATGTTCACACAATAAAGACCAGCAAAGCCGTCGATGTAACTGCTCCCTTCTGCGTCATTGATACGGATGCCCTCTCCGCCTGTGACGATTGTCGGATCACCGATCTTGCCGGTCGCAAAGTCCTTGAGCTGAGTGAAAGGGTGCAGAACGCTGGAGCGATCCCGTTCAGCGATTGTCTTGATGTCAATCATTTCAATTTCTCCTAACCCGCCAGATCGCCGAAGCAGACGTATTTCAGTTCCATATATTCGGCCAGGCCGTGTCGCGACCCCTCGCGACCGAGCCCCGATTGCTTCCATCCGCCGAACGGAATAGGCGGGCCCGTGAATGAGGCTGTGTTCACGCCAACCATGCCGTACTCGATACGCTCAGAGAGTCGCAGCGCCCGACGCAGGTTGTCGGTGTAGACGTAGCTGGCCAAGCCCATTTCACTGGCGTTTGCGCGAGCGATGACCTCCTCTTCGGAGTCGAAGGGAAGTACCGCAGCCACTGGCCCGAATGTTTCCTCATGCCCGATGAGCATGTTTTCGGTAACACCGGTGAGCAGCGTCGGGGGAACGAAGTTGGGCGTCAGATTGGCCGACTGTTTTGCCGCAACGCGTCTCGCTCCGTGTTTCACCGCATCATCGATTTGGATCCTGCACTTGTCGGCGACCGATAGCTTCGTCATCGGGCCGACATCTGTTGCTGGGTCCAGGCCGTGACCGACCTTGAGTTGAGCCATTGCCGCGGCGAATGCATCGATGAAGGCGGTATAGATACCTCTTTGCACATAGATGCGGTTCGCAGCCAAACAGTCTTGGCCTGAGGTGGCAAACTTTGCTGCCATCGCTCCGTTGACGGCCTTCCCGAGATCGACATCATCAAATATGATGAAGGGGGCATGCCCCCCCAACTCCAGCGACACCTTCTTGACGCTGTCGGCGGCTCCCTCAAGAAGCAGGCGACCAACTTCCGTAGAACCTGTGAAGGACAACGCACGTATTCTTGGATCGCGCAGCAGAGGCGTGGACAGCTCGATCGGATTTCCGACGAGGACTTGAAACACTCCCGGCGGGAGTCCGGCCTGTTCGGCCAATCTGGCGATGGCGAGAGCAGAGAGCGGGGTCTCGGGAGCAGGCTTCACAATGATCGGACAGCCCGCAGCGAGAGCCGCACCCGCCTTTCGTGTAATCATCGCGACAGGAAAATTCCAGGGCGTGATGGCCGCGGCGATTCCGATTGGTTGCATGCGCACGTGAAGCAGACTTCCAACCTTGTGGCTCGGAATTGTCTCTCCGTATGCACGCTCCCCTTCCGCGGCGAACCACTCGAGAAAGCCGGCGCCATACGCAATTTCGTGGCGTGCTTCGGCGAGAGGCTTGCCCTGCTCGCTCGTGACCAGGACAGCGAGTTCGTCCGCGTGGTCGAGTATCAATGACGCCCAAGACCTAAGGATCGCCCCGCGCCTTGCGGGCAGCATTTCTCGCCAGCAGGGAAACGACTGCTCAGCCGCAGCGATCGCCGCCTTCATGTCCGCAGCGCTGCAACGAGCAACAGTCGCAATCTCTTCGCCAGTAGCGGGGTCGACTACAGCATCTCGTTCTTCGCCTGCAACCCAGCGACCATCGAAAAGCGCGGCCCCGGTCAGAAAATCGCGACGGCCCAGATTTTGCAGATGTCTTGCAGCTAAGCCGATCGGGTACGGGCTTTTGTGCCGGGTAGATTGAAACGCCATTTGTGGGTCCCAGACGGTCATTTGTTGAAATTGTCGGTGCATTCAGGATACTGATGTCGGAGACGGATTTGCGTCGCATTTCCCCGCGGTCCGGACGATTTCCTGCAACACATCGGCATTCTGCGACGGAATACACCTGAAAGCCGGAGCCTGCTCATGCGATACGATCGAATTGACGCGCGTATCCTCGATATCGTTCAGAAGAACAATCGCCTGACTTCCGAAGTCATTGGCGAGATGGCAGGCCTTTCGGCCACCGCATGCCAACGGCGGCTGAAGAGACTGCGCTCGGAAGGAATCATCGAATCTGATGTCTCGATCGTTTCGGCGGCGGCAGTCGGAAGGCCCATTCAGATGCTTGTGCTGGTGAGTCTGGAGCGGGAGCGCTCGGACATCATCGATAGGTTCAAGAAGGCCATCAAGTCGTCGGCCGAAGTCGTTAATGGATTCTACGTCACGGGTGATGCAGATTTTGTCCTCTACATTACCGCTCGTACAATGGAAGACTATGAGCAGTTCACTCGGCGGTTCTTTTATGAGAATCCGGACATCAAGGGATTCAAGACCATGGTTATAATGGATCGCGTAAAGAGCGGTTTTGCTGTTCCGATCGAGATGCCGGACGACGACTGACTTCGATCTTGCTTTTTGGTCGTGCGTACTTGCGTTTTTCATCGTTCACTCGCAGACAACCCCAAAATTCCTCGCGATTTATCTTCTACTCTATTCAGCTGGAAGAATGATTGCTTGACACAGATTGGCAATCTGCGTCGGTCTCACAGCCAATTGCGTGCCCCGTCGACTCTGACGAGATGATGCAAAGCACCAGATATTGGCGGAGGCTCGTCCGCCGTTCGTTGCTCACCACCCAGCCTCACTTGAGCTGACCACGACATGAGGGCCTGCGTCGATCCCCCGAGCTGCATCAATGTCAAAGTACAGACTGGGGGACGCGACGATCCGTTCCTCGGTCAGACCAGGTTAGCTACGCACATTCCACATCCGAGCGAGGTCGCTTTGGCATCGCAGAAGATGACCGCGCAAAGGAACCGGTGGTTTGCGCTTGAGAGGCAATCGCAACGTCTTACGCGAGGTGGCACGAACCACACTTCGTGGGTTTTCAGAATCATTAGCTAGGATCCTAAGGGTTGCGCGCTCAAACTGCGCAGATCACATCGGGTGCGTGTCCATTTACTGGCGGACAGTCCTGGGTTCCTGACTATCTGATCGGAGCAACCGAGATGAACGAGTCGGCCGAGGGCCAGACGTCCAGCAGTGAGGGCATCCTGGCGCCGCTACGGCATGTCTCCTTGCAGCGGATCTGGTCTGCGGGCGTGCTCGCCAATCTAGGAGCGCTCATTCGAGGCGTCGGCGCGGCCTGGTCGATGACTCCGACATCGTTGCCTTGGTGCAGACCGCTCTGATGTTGCCGGTCATGCTGATCTCGATCCCCGCCGGGGCCATCGCTGACATGTACGACCGCCGTATTGTTGGCATTGGCCTCGGTCGGTATCGCGTTTGCCGGCGCAACCGGGTTGGCGATCCTTGCTGCGCTCGGCCTGGTCACTCCGAACCTGCTGCTCGCCTTGTGCTTCGTGGTCGGCACTGGCATGGCGCTGATGGATCCGGCCTGGCAATCCTCGGTCAGCGAACAGGTTCCCTTGGAAAGTCTTCCCGCGGCCGTTGCGCTTAACAGCATTAGCTCTAACATCGCGCGCAGCATAGGACCCGCCATTGGCGGCATCGTTGTTGCGAG
Source organism: Bradyrhizobium sp. CCGUVB14 (assembly GCF_024199935.1). Taxonomy (NCBI): domain Bacteria; kingdom Pseudomonadati; phylum Pseudomonadota; class Alphaproteobacteria; order Hyphomicrobiales; family Nitrobacteraceae; genus Bradyrhizobium; species Bradyrhizobium sp. CCGUVB14. Next base: position 1,901,038 of record NZ_JANADS010000001.1, on the reverse strand, counting down.
CGCGGGCGCGGTAGTTTCGTTTGCGCTGAATGCCCTGCTCTACCTTCCCCTGATATTGGCCCTGTTCCTGTGGAAGCGGAATTCCGAACCTGAGCGTTTACCTCCTGAGAGATTGAGTCGCGCCATTGTTTCCGGGACCCGGTACATCGTCAATTCGCCGTCAATTAGGATCGTGCTGGCCCGCTCCACGGTGATTGGCGTGGTCGACGGCGGCAGTATTGGGCTGATACCGATTGTCGCACGTAACGTGTTGCAAGGTGACGCGCACAATTATGGCATCATGCTCAGCGCTTTTGGCCCCGGCGCAGTCGTCGGCGCATTAACTCTGACACCGATGCGCAAGCGGATGAGCGACGAGGCCGCATCCGCGCCTGCGCGTTCTCGATGGGTGGAGCAATCATTGCAGTCGCTCTGAGCCGGCAGCTGACGTTGACCGTGGCCGCGCTGTTTGTAGCGGGGTCCGTATGGATGATCGCGTGGGCGCTGCTAAACATTGCGGTGCAGCTGTCGGCGCTCGGCTGGGTAGCAGGCCGATAGCTTGCTGCTTACCAGGCAGCGGGAGCGGGTGGAGTCGCAGTCGGGTGCTGGGTGGGGATATTTGACAGACGTCGTCGGTGTGCAAACTAGCCTGTTGATTTCGACCAGTCTAATGCTTGCGTCAGCTGCCTTGGGGCTCTGGCTGCGCTTGCCACGCGTTGGCGCTCGCGAACAAGACGCCGAGATGCTGGCCGATCCTGAAGTGCGCCTTGAACTTACTGGACGGGCCGGTAGTGGTCGAAATCGAATATCGTGTGGCCCAAGTGAATGCACGAGCCTTTCATAATGTGATGCAAGAAATCCAATCATTCCGCCAGCGCAGTGGGGCCTACGGCTGGTCAGCTGCGCGTGATATCGCCGATCCTGAAATGTGGATAGAGCGCTATCATTGCCCAACGTGGCTAGATTACCTGCGTCAACGCAACCGGTCGACGCAGTCCGAGCGCGCTCTGGATCGCCGCGCGTCAGCTTTCCACATCGGCCTTGGACCCATACGCATCCGCCGCATGTTGGAGCGCCCTTTCGGACCGGTGCGTCGGAGCGAAGATGGTGCTGATCACACTGCGAACGAGGTGTTGCGCGGTCAAGTTCTGCTTACGGTCGAAGAGGTTCGCGCCGCCCGTCGTCGGACGCGCAAACATTAGAAAGACGAACCGCGCCGCGGTTGATCTGACCTGCCACTGAGTATTTCCTCCAGGAGGAGTTAGAGTCCGGCCCGAAGAAGGACGGACAGATGAAGCGAGCACGGTTCACGGAAGAGCAGATCATTGCGGTGCTGAAGGAGCATGAGGCCGGGGCGAAGACGGCCGATCTGGCTCGCAAGCACGGGATCTCCGAGGCGACGATCTACAATTGGAAGGCCAAATTCGGCGGCATGGACGTTTCCGAGGCGAAGCGGTTGAGGGCCCTGGAGGAGGAGAACGGGAAGCTGAAGAAGCTTCTGGCCGAGCAGATGCTCGATGCAGCCGCACTTCGTGAGCTCCTTTCAAAAAAATGGTAGGGCCCGCCGCCAAGCGCGCTGCTGTCGCGCATCCGCAGGCCGTCATGAGCCTGTCGGAACGGCGGGCCCGCTCGATCGTGGGTGCGGATCGGAAGATGATCCGCTATCGCTCCAGCCGCCCACCGGACGCAGTTCTGCGTGGCCGATTGCGCGATCTCGCCAACGAGCGGCGGCGTTTCGGCTATCGCCGCCTGTTCGTCCTGCTGCGGCGGGAGGGCGAGCCATCGGGGATCAACCGGATCTACCGGCTTTATCGCGAGGAAGGGCTCACCGTCCGCAAGCGGCGGGCTCGCCGCAAGGCGGTCGGGACCCGGGCCCCGATCCATGTCGAGGCCAGGCCCAATGCCCGCTGGTCGCTGGACTTCGTCCACGACCAGTTCGCCAATGGCCGACGCTTCCGCATCCTCAACATCGTCGACGACGTCACCAGGGAATGCCTGGGCGCCATTCCGGACACGTTGATCTCGGGGCGGCGCGTGGCCCGCGAACTCACGGCAATCGTCGAGCGACGCCGCAAGCCAGGAATGATCGTGTCCGACCATGGCACCGAGTTCACCTGCAACGTACGCGTACGGCCGTGACCGCTGAATTGCGCGTTGTGAATTTTTGCGAACACGTCAGAAATCGCCTGTATGGACATCCATACAATCAATTCTGTCAGTCGGCTTGAGATCGTTGATAGGGGCGGTCGACGTCGGTTCAGCGACGAGGTCAAGCTGAAAATCGTCGGCGAGAGCTATTCATTGCCCCGTTTAGGGTCGGCCACGGCCCGCAAATACGGGATCACGCGCTCGCAGTTGGCTGAGTGGCGTAACGCAGCCCGGGGCGGGCGTTTTGGTTCGACTTCGGTTGAAGGATTTGTGCCAGCGGTGATCGTGCCGGAGGTCCCGGCGGCGCCCGCGACGCCGATGACGAGCGCGGCCGGCAGTCGTATGGAGATTCTGGCTTCTAACGGTTGTCGGGTGATTGTGGACAGGGGGGTCGATGTTGACGCGCTGATTCGGATCATGCGTGGTCTGGAGACGCTGCGGTGATATCGCTTCCCTCTGGCCAGAACGTGCGTGTGTGGCTAGCGACGGGCTATACCGACATGCGGTGTGGATGCCCGTCTCTTGCGTTGCGGGTACAGGAGGTGCTCCGAATGAGCCCGATGGAGGGCAATCTCTTCGTCTTCCGCGGTCGCAGTGGTTCGCTTTTGAAGTGCATCTGGCACGATGGCCAGGGCGCATGCCTTTTTACAAAAAGATTGGAACGTGGGAAGTTCATCTGGCCTACCGTTGATGGTGGCGCCGTTCCAATATCGCCGGCGCAGCTGAGTTATCTTCTGTCCGGAATAGATTGGCGTCATCCGCAAGAAACATGGCGCCCGACGCGTGTCGGATAGCATTTTGCGATTGCATATTTGCGCTGATCTGATTCGATGGCTTCGTGACATCGAAAGCGGACGATCTTCCCTCTGACCTTGCGAGCGCCCTGGCGGCGTTGCGGGTTGAGCGCGAGGTTCTTCGAGTCGAACGAGAAGCGCGTCAGCAAGCCGAGACGAAGGCTGCGAGTGCGCAGGCCGAAGCAGCCAACGCGCTGGCAAAGCTGTCCGGCAACGAAGCGCTGATTGCACATCTTGAGCTGCGCATCGAGAAGCTGAAACGCGAGCTTTATGGGCAGCGCTCCGAGCGCGGGGCGCGACTGATCGACCAGCTGGAACTGCAGCTTGAAGATGTTGTTATGTCGGCGACCGAGGACGAGCTCGCCGCGGCCGCTGCAGCGGCGAAGACGCAGAGCGTACGCGCCTTCACGCGCAAGCGGCCGGTGCGCAAGCCTTGGCCGGACGACATCGAGCGCGAGCGCATCGTCATCGATCCTCCGACGGCCTGCCACTGTTGCGGCGGGTCGCGGCTGTCGAAGCTGGGCGAGGATGCAAACAGGACGCTGGAGGAGATCCCGCGCCGGTTCAAGTTGATCGAGACGGTCCGCGAGAAGTTCACTTGCCGCGATTGCGGGCAGGTCAGCCAGACACCGGCGCCGTTCCATGCCACGCCGCGCGGCTTCATCGGTCCGCAGTTGCTGGCGACAATCCTGTTCGACAAGTTCGGCATGCACATCCCGCTCAACCGCCAGAGCTCCCGGTTCAAATGCGAGGGCATCGACATGCCGGTCCACGCTGGCCGACCAGGTCGGCCACGGGACCTTCGCCCTGGCTCCGATCTTCGAGCTGATCGAGAAGCATGCCTTCGCGGCCGAGCGTCTTCACGGTGACGACACCACCATCCGCATCCTGGCGAAGGGCAAGTGCACAACTGGGCGCATCTGGGTTTATGTTCGGGATGACAAGCCCTTCGCGGGCACAGCTCCGCCAGCTGCGGTCTATTACGCCTCGAGCGACCGACGGGGTGAACATCCCCAGAAACACCTGGTCGGGTACCAGGGCATCCTTCAGGCTGACTGTTACAGCGGTCTCAATCCGTTGTTCGACGAGCGGCGGAAGGACCGACCGCTCACGCCCGCCTTCTGCATGGCCCATGCCCGCAGGGGGTTCTTCGAGCTGGCCGACATCGAGATGAATGTCCGGAACGGCGGAAAGGGCAAGCCGATCTCCCCGATCGCGCTGGAGGCGGTCAAACGGCTCGACGCCTTGTTCGAGATCGAACGTGGGATCAACGGCAAGACCGCCGCGGAGCGGCGTGCCGTGCGCCAGGAAAAGAGCAAGCCGTTGTTCGACGAACTGCACGCCTGGCTGCTGCGCGAGCGCGAAACCCTCTCGCGCTCTTCCGAGGTCCTGAAGCCAATGAACTACATGCTCAACCGCTGGGACGACTTCGCGCGCTTCCTCGACGACGGTAGAATCTGCCTGACGAACAATGCCGCAGAAAGAGCGCTGCGCGGCGTGGCTGTGGGCAGGCGCAACTGGACCTTTGCGGGCAGCGAGCGCGGCGCTGAACGTTGCGCCGTCATGCTGACGATGATCACTACCTGCCGTTTGAACGACGTCGATGCCAAAGCATGGCTCGCCGACGTCCTGGCCCGTATCGCTGATCTGCCCGCCTCGCGTCTGCACGAACTGCTGCCCTGGGAGTGGAAGCGCCTGCGCCAAGCTAAAAAACAGGCCGCTGCCGATCAGCGGGCGGCCTGAACCTCACGCGCGACGATCATAAAGCGGACCGTTTACGCGCGCACCAGCCGATCACGCGGCCCTCCTCGTGTGCATACAAGAGTCCCGCAATTCCGATCTTTGGGAACACCAAACCGCAGCAGTACAGTCGTAGCTGAAAATAGAGCTGGCCCCGGTTGTTTGGACAGCGCCCCGCGGAAATTAAGTGGATTCCTGCCGGTTTACACTGACTGCGGGGCTTTGCGATTTTGTCGTTGCGTCGGGAGGGCGTAGCCCGACCAGAGCGACGACAAAATCGCGGGCGACGATCATGCGGCCATCACCATCGCTTGCACGCCGAAGTAAGCCTCGTCGGGCGTGCGTTCGTCAAGGCTCGAGTGCGGGCGTCCCTGATTGTAGAACGCCAGATATTTGGAAATCGACGCTCGCGCCTCGGACACGCTGTCGTAGGCGCGCAGATAGACTTCCTCGTATTTGATCGTGCGCCAGAGCCGCTCGACGAACACGTTGTCACGCCAGGCGCCCTTGCCATCCATGCTGATAGCGATCTTGGCGTCCATCAGCACGCTGGTGAAGTCGACGCTCGTGAACTGGCTGCCCTGATCCGTGTTGAAGATCTCGGGCCTGCCGTGCTTCGTCAACGCCTCCTGGAGCGCTTCGACGCAGCTGCCTCCATCGTGATCGATACGCGATGGGCCAGGACCCGTCGGCTGAACACATCAACGACCGCCGCGAGGTAGACGAAGCCACGCCGCATCGGAATGTAGGTGATGTCCATCGACCACGCCTGGTCGGCCCGTTCGATCTTCAATCCGCGCAACAGGTACGGGTAGATCTTGTGGCCCGGTGCCGGCTTGCTGGTGTTCGGACGGCGATAGATCGCCTCGATCCCCATGCGCTTCATCAGCGTCGCGACGTGGCGGCGGCCAATCTGCACGCCCTCACGCCGCAACAGCGATCGCAGCATGCGCGCCCCTGCGAAGGGATAATCGAGGTGCAACTCATCGAGCCGGCGCATCAAGGCAAGGTCCTCGGCCGAAACCGGCCGAGGCTCATAGTAGACCGTGCTGCGGGCAAGGTTCAGGACCTTTGCCTGGCGCACGACAGGCAGATCATGGTCGCGGTCGATCATCGCTTTGCGCTCAGCAGGCCCGCCTTGGTGAGCGCGCCGGACAAAAAATCGTTCTCCAACGCCAACTCGCCGATTTTGGCATGCAACGCCTTCAAATCGACCGGCGCCTCGGCCGGTCCCTTGTCCTGCCCAAACACGCCGGCGGCGCCTTCCAGGAGCTGGTTCTTCCAGGTCGTGATCTGGTTCGGATGGACATCAAACAGTTGCGCCAGTTCGGCCAACGTCTTCTCCCCCTTCACGGCCGCCAAAGCCACCTTCGCCTTGAATGCCGGAGAATGCGTCCGGCGACTCCTCTTCGTCATCTTCGCTCCTGATTCGCGGCGAGAATCCTCGCCGCTGTCAGGCAGAAAATCCACTCAAGCTACTGTCCGAATTTGCGGAGCCAGCTCTCAAGGGCGCTCGTCTGATGCTCGAAGCCCTGCCGCCCGCCTCGGCGTTGATCGCAGACCGCGGCTACGACTCCAACTGGTTCCGTGCCGCCCTGAAGGCTAAAGGCATGGAAGCCTGCATCCCGCCGACCAGAACCCGCAAGCAGCCGCTCGCCTACGACAAAGGCCTCTATCGCTCCCGTCACAAGATCGAAAATCTATTCGCCAAACTCAAGGATTGGCGACGCATCGCCACCCGCTACGACCGATGCGCTCACACCTTCTTCTCGGCGATCTGCATCGCAGCCTCCGTCGCCTTCTATCTCAATCAATGAGTCCTGAGCCTAGCTAGTTTCTGTCGCGAAACACATTTCGCCCTTTAAAATACGGGGTATCGCGCGATTTTCGAGTACGTTTTTTCTTGCGACGCACATGTGCACGGTATCACATACTTCATATGAAGCATGTTGATTCGGAATCGCCTTCTGATGTCGCGCACTGGCTGCGGAGTGAATCGGCAAATCTTTGGCCTGCGCTTCTCGGTTCGCTGAGCCTGCGGCGGAGCCGGTGCATCCGCGAGAATTGCGCGGCGTGCCGGTCTGGCGAACAGCATCAAAGCTATGTCCTGTACGGTCGGGCAAATGGGCGCCGTGTTGCCGTCTACGTGCCGGAAGAGCTTGTGCCGGAGGTCCAGTGCAGCCTGGACAACGGGCGCGCGCTGCAGGATCTGCTGCACCAAGCGGCGCCGCGATACGTGAAGGCGCTGAAGCGAGCCCACGCCGGAGCTGCGGAGAGCGACGAGGATTGAGCGGTGTCTCGGACAGCGGAGCGGCAGGTCAGTTTTGCTGATTGGGAGCTGGTGCGTCAGGGCCTGCGGCTGGAGCCGTTGCTGCAGGCCATTTCCGATTTTCGTAAGCGCGCATTTTGCTGCACAGGCTGCGCGCGCGGCTGGCCGCGGTGTCGCGTGACGCCGGGCCCCAGCGGGATCATCGGAACGGCTTGATTGATCCTGAGCGTTCGACCGTCAGCCGCTGTCGTTGTCAGCTGGCAGGTTTTTTTTGAGCGGTGCAGTTGAACGGCAACAGATCTTCGATATCGGCGTCTGGCGCGCGCTGGGGCAATTCGGTGAGCGCGTGACGTAGCCATGCATAGGGATCGACGCCGCATGCCCGGCATGTCAGCACCAAACTGTAGATCACGGCGCTTGCCTTGGCGCCGGCAACGGTGTCGCTGAACAGCCAACTTTTTCGTCCGGTGCAAAACGGCCTGATGTCGCGCTCCAGAACATTGTTATCGATCGGGGCGAGACCGTCACTGGTGTAACGGGTCAGATAATCCCATTGGTTGCGCGTATAGGCGATCGCCTTGCCGGTGAAGCTTTCGGGGAGGACCTTCGGCGCCTGGTCGTCGAGCCAGGTCCGGAAGGCGGCCAATACCGGCAGGCTATGCTGCTTGCGCAGCCGCAAGGTGTATGCGGCGCACGTTTCGCCGTCGGGCGGCGTCTGGCGCGCCACCCTCTCGACCTCATACAACGCCTCGAAGAACCTGAGCGCCTGCAATGGCGGACCGCCAGGCTTTGTCCTGGCCTTGAGCGCATCGGTAAATTTCCTGCGCGCATGCGCCATACAGCCGAGATGGGTCGTGCCTGTCAGCGTGCGCCAGGCGTCATAGCCGTCGCTCATCAACAAGCCGCGAAAGCCGGCCAGGAAGGCCTGAGGATGTTCCTGGCCGCGACCGGGCCGGTAATCGAACAGCACGACCGGCTGCGCGCAGTCCTGGCCGCTGCGATAGGCCCACATGAAGGATTTGGCCTGCGCATCACGGCCGTCCTCTTTAAGAACCTGGACCCAGGTTTCGTCGCCGTGGACCAGGGGCTGCGACCTGAGCTTTTGCTGTAACGCGTCATAGACCCGATGCAGATGCAACTCGCTCGCCCGGATCACCCAGTTGCCCAGCGTCCCGCGGCTGATGCTGACGTCGGCGCGCCCCAGCGCGTCCGCCACACGGTAGAGCGGCGTGCCGTCGACGTATTTGTTGGCGAGCACCAGCGCCAGCGTCGATGGCGTGGCGACGCTACCCGGCAGCGGCTGCGCCGGCATCGGCGCGGTCACAATCGGGGTGTTCAGCGCGGTGCGCTCGCAGTGACGGCAGGCATATTTGAACCGCACATGTTGCAGCACCGACGCCTTCACCTCGACGTGCAACTGCTCGCTGACGGTCTCGCCCATCCGATGCATCCGATTATGGCAGCACGGACAGTCCTTTTGATCCTCACCCAGATCATGTTCGAGGCGTTGGCGCGGCAGATCGTCAGGCAGCGGCTTGCGGCCGCGTGTCTTCGGCGCCGGCTTTGGAGCCTCCGGCAATCCCGTGTCCGGCACGGCGACCGCCTCGACATCGTCGTCGTCCCGGCTTTCAGCGGCGGCCTGCTCGGCTTCGTTGAAGATGCGCTCCTTGAGCTTTTCGCTCTTCGGCGCATACCGGCGCAGGCGCTCCAGGCGCAACTGCTCCTCAAAATGCAGCACGCGTTGTGCGAGTTTCTCGTTTTCGGCCTTCAGCGCCGCGATCTCGGCCGCGTGCGCCGCGATCAAGGCTTCCAGCTCGTGCGTCGTGGGCTTGCGACTCATCGTAGTCTTGAATCGAAGTCATGCCGCCGCGTCAACCAGGCTCCCACGTCTTCTTCATGTCTTCGGCGGCGTCATCTGAGAACGGCCATGCCGAAGCCCGATGACGCCGCCCGCATCGAACACGCTCAGCCCACGCTCTGATATTGCCGCACCGGATGACGACGCACCGCCGCGATGTTGATGCCGTCAAGCAGCCAGTGCAGCTCCTCCATCGTCAGCGTCAGCACCGCCTCCTGACTTCGGGGCCAGTGGAATCTGTCGGCCTCCAGCCGCTTCAGCAGCATCCAAAATCCTGACCGATCATAAATCAGCAGCTTGATCCGGTCGCGGCGACGATTGCAGAACGCGAACACCGCGCGTTGGAACGGATCCAGCCCCATCGACTGCTCCACCACGATCGCCAGGCTGTTGATGCCCGCCCGGAAGTCAATCGGTTCGCGGTGAAGGTAGACCCGAAGATCAGACGCCAGTCGGAACATCGCAACGCCCCAGCGCTTCAATCACCGCCGACAGCAACTGCGCGTCGCCGCCTTCCAGCGAAAGCGTCACGCCGTTGGGCATCGATGCCGTCAGCCGCCCTGCACAGGATCGCTCCGTCGCGCAAACCGCGATCGCGCCAGCAGATCGAGTTGGCGACGGCGACGGCGCGCGAACCGGAATAAAGGCCGGCGCAATCGGCGCCCGCGCCTCCGGCTGGCCATCCCCGTTCTGAAGTTGTCGCTTGGCCACCCACTTGCGCAGCAGGTTCGCGTTCACGCCGTGTTGCAACGCCAGCCCCGCCAGCGACACGCCAGGCTGCAGACAGGCCTCGACCAGCCGCTGTTTGCTGGCCGGATCATAGCGACGCCGGCCATTGCGCAACACGCCGACCGTCTCAAGTCTCAAAGGTTCTTCTGGAGTGATCATCGATGGTGTCCACCTCGCTCATGGTGGACGCCTCATCCCATCCCCGCGCTCAACTGCATAGGTGCGTAGAAAGGAGCGCTTACCTATGATCGGTACTACAGACAGGCTCGTAGGCCACTTCTACATCCACAATAGCGACGATTCAGCCTTCGTTTGCGAACGCGGCTGACTTCTTCAACGGCCTGCTAGCAGTGCTCGATTCACCGGCCGACCCGGAAGCTTATCTTGCGCCGGTACAGTTCAAAAGCCGTTTTGTTAAGTACACTAACTCGTTGAAAACTATAGGCTGCGTTTCATATATCGAACATCACACTCATGTGGCCACTTGAGTGTATCTGGACATCAACCGCACGCAGAATTGCGACTCCTCACGAGATACTATCCCGTCGCGAAAGGAGGAAACAGACACGCGATTAGCCGCGGTGCTTCCAGCACGCTCGATAGTCCTCGGGCGATGTTGGCCGCGCTCCCTTTGGCGCTTCTGTTTCGATGCTCCTTCAGTATAAGAGTTGTTCTGACCCCACCCTTTCCTGACGTTGTACGATCTCTAAACAGGGATCGGCTTGTGGCTATGTTTGACAATACGCCTGAGCTGGACGTCACGGTGCGCCGGCTGGAAGGTGATCACTGGAACGGCACGGGGACGCCGATTTCGGATAACGACAACGCACGGATTCGTCGAGGAAGGCTGTTGCTGGGGACGCGGGTTTCCGAGGTTGCTCGGCCGCTACGGGTTGGTGCCGCGGCAAGTGTTCCGCGTTCGCACGGCCATTTTTCGTATGAACCAACGATGTCGTAGCGCACCGCTATCGACTCCTGCCGGGGATATTCTCATGAAGCAGGACTTCATTCTCGAAGCGGTTGGGGGTGTCGTCCTTCCAGCGCACCGATCCAAACGGACGCTCCAGCATTCGACGAACACGTACAGGATAGGAGCCGATGTGAAAAGCTTGCGCCTCTCGTTCCAGCGCGCGCTCCGATCGTGTCGCACGGTTGCGCTGCCGCAGGTAGTCGAACCACGTGGGATAGCGCTCCGTCCAGGATTCCGGATCGGTAATGTCGCGGGCTATCGACCATCCATAAGCCCCGTTGCGCTGACGGAACAGCTGCACTGCCTGCATGGCATTACAGAATGCTTGCGCATTCTCCTGTGCAACTCGATACTCGATCTCGACTACTAACGGTCCGCTCCGGCCGGTCAACGCCAGTTGCACATCGGGCTCATCGAGCAGTTCGGCTTCTTCACCGCGGGCGCCCACGCGAGGCATGGGCAACCAGAGTCCCAACAGAGGCGAGAGCAGCATCAGCGCGCCCGACATGAGGAGCGCAGTTTGGACGCCGGCGGCGTCAGTCAGGCTGCCCCATCCCCAACTACCGATGGCGACCCCGCCTGATCCCGCCGCTTGGTAAGCCGCTAGCCCGTCTTATTCATCAGCGGATTGTTGAGAGGCTGGCGAGCGTGGCGTAAGCCGCTGAGGTAGCGTAGGATTCGGTTGCTGACACCCACCCTCCGCGCATCCGGGCCGCCGCCACACTCGCCATGACCGACGATACGAGTCTGCCGTTCTCATTTCCAGCCGTTTCCCGCAAGAAGATCACAGCCGCGTTTGACGGCGGCAGGCTGACGTCGGATGGCGGCGTCATGCTTCTGGCCATGGCGGACCGGCGCCTCGGCTTGGCCGCGAAGTTGTCCTGTGTATTCCCCGAGCGGCGCGATCCGGGACGCATCGTGCACAGCCTTGCGGATATGATCCGCGCCCGCATCTTCGCCATCGCGTGCGGCTACGAGGATGGCAATGATCTCGATCGTTTACGCGGCGATCCGGCGTTCAAGCTGGCCTGCGGCCGGCTGCCGGACACTGGCCGTGATCTGTGTTCGCAGCCGACGCTATCGCGCCTGGAGAATTCACCGCACCTGCGTGAGGTGATCCGGTTGAGCTATGCGCTGGTTGACCTATGGATGGACAGCTACGCGCGAGCGCCGAGCGCAATCACGCTCGACATCGACGACACGGTCGACGTGGTGCATGGCCGTCAGCAACTCTCGCTGTTCAACGCCCATTATGACGGGTACTGCTTCCTGCCGATCCACGTCTACGACACCGAGCACAGCCGGCCTGTTGCGGTCATGCTGCGTCCCGGCAAGACGCCGAGCGGCATCGAGGTGCGAGCACATCTGCGCCGCCTGGTTCGGCGCATTCGCCGGCGCTGGCCCGATACGCGTATCACCTTCCGCGGCGACAGCCATTACGCCTGCCCCGAGGCGATGACTTTTTGCGAGCAAAACGGCATCGATTACGTCTTCGCGCTGGCCGGCACCAAGCCGCTCGCCAGAAAGGTCGACGAGGTCTGCGATGCTGTTCGAACCAAACGTGCGGTCGAGAACAAGATCGTGGTTCGCGGCTACACCGAGACCCGCCACGCGGCAGGTTCCTGGCATCGTGAGCGCCGCGTCATCGCCCGCATCGAGGCAACCCAACAAGGGCTCGACGTCCGCTACGTCGTCACCAGCCTGGATATCGGCTCGGCTGAGTGGATCTATGACAGCCTCTATTGCTCACGCGGACAGGCCGAGAACCTGATCAAGCTGCACAAGACCCAGCTCGCCTCCGATCGCACCAGTTGCCGCTCGGCGCTCGCCAACCAGGTCCGCCTCGTCTTCCACACCGCCGCCTATTGGCTCATCCTCGCCGTGCGCGATGCCATCCCAAAGCCGCGTGATCTGGCAACGGCCGAGTTCAACACGATCAGGCTCAGACTTCTCAAGATCGCAGCCCGCGTCATCGAGACCGCCACCCGCGTCCGTCTGGCCTTCGCTGCGGCCTGCCCCGACGCCGACCTGTTCCGCGGCTTGGCAGACGCTCTGGCCCCGCAAGCGCCCTGACGCGCGGGGCATGAGCCCCTGGTTACCCCGCCGACGTCCTCCAACGCGTTCACGAAGTCCGGTCGAAAAACGGCGTCAAAGCCGTAGCGTTCGCGCACGCCTTCAACCCTGAGCGAAAATGTTCCAGAAGCCCGCCCGGCAATCATGAATAAGACGGGCTAGCGAGCGTCCTGCCACCCAGCGGGGTGCCGACAGCTGTACACCCACGTTAAACAAAACCCATGCTATCATCCACACGGCGCCCGCCAGCACCAGCGCGGCCGATGTCAAGATCAGGCCGTGGCTCAGAGCGACTGCGACAAGGCTTCCACCCATCGACAGCGCGCAGGCTCGAATGGCTGCCTCGCCGTTCAAGCGCTTGAGCATTTCGGGGATGCAGAGCGCGCCGATTACTGCTCCGAGGCCAAAGGCGCTCAGTAGGAGCCCATAAGTCTGCGCGTCCCCGTGCAGGAGATCTCTTGCTACTATAGGCATCAGGGCGAGTATGGCGCCGCCAATTACACCGGTCACCATAGAACGGACCAAGACGATCTTGATTGAGGGGGAATTCGCGATGTATCGAACGCCGGAGACAATGGCGCGACTGAACTGCTCGCGCGGCAGCCGCGAAGGTTGCGCTAGGCGCTTCCACAGCAATAGTGCGATCATCAGTGGTAGATATAGCAGCGCGTTTAGGGCGAATGCAGCCACTGCGCCAGTTGTTGCAACGACGATCCCGCCGAGCGCTGGGCCGACACTGCGCGCGATATTGTAGCTGATACCGTTCAGGGCGACGGCGGCGGGCACTGCGTCGGATGGAACCTGCTCACTTATCGAAGATTGCCACGTTGGATCCATCAGCGCCACCCCGCTGCCAACGACAAAGCATAGCGCCAGCAACAGGGTCGGCGTGACCATGTCGAGCCATGCAAGCACTGTTATCGCACTGGCGCCGGTGAGTGCAATGCCAAGCGAGATGAGCGACACGATTCGTCGATCATACATGTCCGCAATCGCGCCGGCTGGCATCGCAATCAACATAACCGGAAGCATCAATGCAGTCTGGACAAGCGCGACCATGTCGGCCGCCGACGTCATTTGTGTCATCGCCCAGGCAGCTCCGACGTTGCGAATCAGAGCCCCCACATTTGAGAGAAGACCCGCCAGCCAAATGCGACGAAAGGTAACATGGCGTAGCGGCGTGGTGATGCCGTCGCCGCCGGGCTTGCGCGTCTGGTTCATATCCAGCCCTTGCCGTGCTTTCCTGGACCGAGCAATCGGAGTGGCGGACGATGGCACGATTGGGCGGGGCTTCGGGCGCGGTAATGCCTGTTCTGCGCAGTTGTGGGCGTCACTCTGCAACTAGAGGCGCTCGCACTGTTAAATATCGTAAGCCAAGGTCGCTCAATGCTTGAGCCCGTCAATTTACCTAGGAATTCAGATGTGACCAGCGTCAGCTGCATAATAACTTGAGCAAACATGGATCACTCACCGCAGCGCCACTCGCATCTCTCGTCAAAGAGTGATGAAGTCTCAGAGAGAGCGAGATTACTGCATCGGAGCGCAGAAATTTCGCGTAATAGAGCGATTAAGCGATGAAAAAGCGCGCGTAAAAGGCATCCAATCCTCAAGGAGGCCGGCGCGTGATGAACCCTAAAGAAGCAGCTAACCGCAGGCGTGTTGTCCGAATACTCAAAATCTCCCATGGGGCGCGACAAGGGAAGTTCTTGGTTTTTTCGAGGCCTGACCAAATGATGCGGGGATTGAACATTTCGAAGACGGTCAGTTTGAATCCGACATACAGCGTTTACGTAAACGACATTGGTTGGTGACGGTTATCGTGTTGAACTCGGCTGATAATCGGAGAGCGCTACGCAGGAACTTGCAAGCATCCGCTCGCCAGCAGCGAGCCGGTTCTGCTGTCTACCTCTAACGACCAAATCCAGCGATGTCGCAGCGCGTCATCGGACGCTTGCCGACTCTATCCGATTCGCGCGAGACAAAGCCAAAGGAGATGCTGTGTGGCTGAACGACCTCGATCCGCCAAGGGCTGAGCTCGAGTTCGGCAACCGCCCACCCTGCTGTCTCAAACACATAGGGATCGATCCGCTTCGCTAAGCGCCAAGCGCGTGGCGGTAGCGACAAAATGGGTTGCGGGTGAATTTCCAAGGTTTCCAAGTCAAGGTGTTGAAGGTTCTGGTGAGCTATCCGGGTGGTTCGCGGAGCGAGGTGACCGGACCAAGAGGTTGGGCACACCTGGGCTTGGGCATTTTTTCAGCAACCTGTCGAGCACCCGAAGGGCGCTTCCACGGTCGGTGCGGATTGGCATCGAGGCGTTGCATTGTTAGCGGTACGAGCAGACCACGGATTTGGCGTGGACGGCCTACGCGCCACGCTTGAAGCGCATAGGCATCCAGAACTGCCGCAGGGCCTCAACGGCTACTGGAATGTCACGCCAGGCGTTTTGAGCGACGGGCAGCGTTCCCAGCGTGTGCCGGGCCGGGGGTAGCAAGGGCCGACCGGCGTCATCGATGCAATGGATCAGGATCGGCCGCAGCATAAGGTGTTCAGTGCCGTTCGGAGAGAGAAGGCGCCACCAGACGAGAAGCCGAAGCTTCATGACGGCGTAGAAGCCCATGCACCAGGGCCGCGGGTCGACTTCGCCGTCCGGCGATCGCACGAACAGCGGCTCGAAGCTCTCCGGTCTCGTCGACAGCGTCTCGCTGATCGCGTTGTGGCGCATCAGCGTGGCGGCGATCGCCGAGAACTCCTCGGTATCGTGATTGAAGGCGTCGGGATCTACGCCAAGGAGCGGGCATACCCATTCCTCGGACGCCATTGAGACCGGCCCGGCGACGACCGCGGCCACTGCGCCGTCGAGCATGGAGAGCGATGTCGCCCGCGGATGCCGAAGCGCCGGCGCCCTGGCGCGCTCGCTTATCCATTGCCCGAGCTGTTCGAACGACATGGCATAGTCCGCCATCGTCGTCTTGGCCCGTTTTCCTCGCCGTTGCTTCGGCTTTGTCATGCTGCGGCCCGCTTTTCGGCTTCGCGTGCGGCCTTCCAGTTCCAGGCCAGAAGTTCGTGCAGCTGGTTGGCCTTCGTGGTGCCGCTCACCATGCGCTCGAGAACGTCGACGAGATAGGCCTCGGGGTCGAGGCCATTCAATTTTGCCGTGTTAAGAAGCGAAGAAAGTATCGACCAAGTCTCGCCTCCTCCTTCGTCACCACTGAACAACGAGTTCTTTTTTCCGATGGCAATCGGTCTGATTGATCGTTCGACTGTGTTGGTGTCCGGCTCGAGCCGCCCGTCGTCCAGGAATGCCGTCAGGCCCTGCCAGCGTTCGAGCATGTAATCAATCGCCTTGATGAGCGTCGAGCGGCGGGAGATTCCGTCTTTCACCGCGATCAGACGGGCCTTCAACGCCTCCATCAGCGGCTTCGTCTCGGCCTGTCGCGTCGCGCGGCGTTCCCCGGCGTCGAGACCGCGGATCCTCTCCTCGATCGCGTAGACGGCTGCGATGCGCTCGATGACCTCCGCGGCGAAGGGAGAGTTCGTCGTCTTGTGCACCCTCACGAAGTTACGGCGCGCGTGAACGAGACAATATGCCAGCTGGATCTTGCCCGGCATCTTCGCATCGCCCGCCAGCGAGACGTAGGCGGCATAGCCGTCGACTTGCAGCACGCCTTCGAAGCCGGCCAACTGCGCCACGATCTCCTTCTTGCCGCGACCGCCCGCGAACACGTAGGCGACCGCCGGCGGTGCCGGCCCCTTCCACGCCCGATCGTCCGTCGCATGCGCCCAGAACTGGCAGATCCTCGTGCGGCCGCGTCCCGGGTCGAGCACCGGCATCGGCGTCTCATCGCAGAACAACCGCTCGAAGCCGTGCATGGTCTTCAGTTGCAGATCGTAGAGGCTTCTTACCAGCCATGCCGCACTTCCCATCCAGCGCGCCAGCGTCTGACGGTCGACGACGACACCTTGGCCCGCCAGGATCTGCGTCTGGCGGTAGAGCGTCGATTGCCAGGCATATTTGGCCGCGGCGATATGCGCGATCAGCGCCGTCGTCGCCATGCCGCCTTCGACGAGCCGCGCCGGTGCCGGCGCCTGGACGATCGGGCCCTCACAGGCGCGGCAGGCGTATTTGGGACGGATCGTGCGCAGCACACGCAGCCACGCAGGAACCCGATCGAGCGCTTCGCTGCTCTCCTCGCCGATCCGATGCATCTGACCCGTGCAGCACGGGCACAGCGTGGACGCCGGCTCGATCACCCGCTCGACCCGGGGCAGATGCGCCGGCAGCGCGCCGATGTTGCGCCTCGCTTTGCGCCGCTTCGGTCTCGGCGCGTCCGGTTTGTCGTCATTGGCCGGAGGCTGCGCGCCCGCGGTCCGTTCCAGATCGAGCGCGATCTGTTCAGCGCAGACGATTGCCGAGCGCTCCGATCGCGCGCCGAAGATCAGGCTCTTCAACGTGGCGATCTCTGCGCGCAGATCGTCGTTCTCGCCTTCGAAAGCCAGCACCATCTCGGCGAGAGCCGCAGGGTCAGAGGGGAGATCTTCAGGGCGAAGCGCCATATCGCAGAGCTACACGAATACACTCGCAATCGCCAGCAAAACAAGACGATTCAGGCGACTTTCGTCGGCCGCTTCGTCATCTTCGGGACCACACGCGACCACTCGGAAAGACCTTCGATCAGCATCGCCAGTTGCGCTCCCGTCACCAGCATCGTCCCCTCGCGAACAGTTGGCCAGGCGAAGCCCCCACTCTCGAGCCACTTCGTCGCCAGAACTATTCCAGAGCCGTCAAAAACGAGAAGCTTCAAACGATCCGATCGCTTCGATCGGAAGACATACACGTCGCCGCTGTAGGGCTGACCGCCCAATCCCTCCGCCACCAGCGCGACCAGGCCATGAACTCCTTTGCGAAAGTCAATCGGCTGCGTCGCGACGAACACACGGACCATTGGACCGAACGAGATCATCGCGTCGACCTCACCGCCGCCAGCACGCGCTCCAGCGTCGCGGCGTCGACGCCGGTGGGCACGCGCACCGTCGCGCCCGCGATCATCACCTCGATCCGTTCGACCGGACCCGCCAGGACGCGAGGCTTGCCGACCGCATTCGGCCGAGCCCCGACGGCCTCGTCGAGCCTGACCTGTACGAACTGCGGCGCTTCACTCGACACGAGCCGCGCGTGGCGCCGCCACACACCGAGCAGTCCCCGGTTGACCCCGTTGCGCCGCGCCACCTCGGAAATGCTCGTCTCCGGATCCGCGCTCTCGGCCACGATCCGCGCCTTCTCGGCGTCGCTCCAACTGCGTCGTCGCCTCTCCCCTGTGATCACTTCGATCCGCTGATAGGAGTCGGCTCCATTCCTGTCTTGATGCCTGGCTTGATCCATTGAAATGAGTGTCCCTCGCGTTGCCTGTCCACGCGCGAGTCTCGCTCATCCAGTCGTCGTATACCAGGTGGGGCCGTCGTACCGTTTACGTTGCATTAGCTGCGCCGCGAGTATGCCTTGCAGATCGACCAGTGAGTCGTTCTGCTTCCTCAAAGTTGACGAAGTGCGAAGTAAGTTGCTGCCACTAGAGCATGATGGCATTAGGTTCGATAGCCTGAATTTTTGAGGTAGTTGGCGCATTCCTGGGAGGTGAAGGCATCGAGTGCCTGGCCGATTGCAGCGCAGACCGCGTCGACGGTTCGCGCGGCAGCTTTGCGGAGCAGGTGCTTGAGCTTGGCAAAGACCTGTTCGATCGGGTTCAGGTCGGGCGAGTATTTTGGCAGGAAGAAGAGTTTGGCGCCGACCGAACGGATGAGGTGGCGGACTGCCTTGCTCCTGTGGCTGCCGAGGTTATCCAGTACGACGATATCGCCGGGCCGAAGGACGGGCAGAAGAACCTTCTCGACATAGGTGCGAAAGCTCACACCATCGATCGGCCCCTCGATGAACCATGGCGCATCGATCCGGTCATGGCGCAGGGCCGCCAGGAAGGTCATGGTCTTCCAGCGGCCGTGAGGAACTTTGGCCGGAAGTCTGTGCCCGCGCAGGGCCCATCCCCGCAGCGGAGCCATGTCAGTCCGGGTCCAGGGGTGTGTCGATGGCTTTTGAGAACCGCGTAAATCTGGCGACATTGCGCGCGCGGCAAGATTGAGCAGGAAGCTATTTCCTCACGGATGGCGGAAGACGGTGTTTCCCCACGACGGGCTGGTAGCCGAGGCGGGGCGCGGAGCTGTCCCCGGGTTGCGCAGCGCCCCGCCTCGGCGGATAGGGAACGGGTCGCTGAAGAGACCAACAGGCGCGGCGCCGTCGTAACCCTGCAAAGTGAAGCCGGAGCCGCGCCTGTACCCAATCCAAACAGTCTGCGTGATCGGCAGGCGGCGGATTGCGTGGCGCGCAGTATAGCGGCCATCGCGTATCCGTCGAGCCTCACGTCGGCCTCGTCTTCGGCGTTTGCCGGGGATCGCCGATGCAGGCCACGGGCCGCTTGTTCTTGTGTGCCCGCTGCCGAGCCCAGGTGCTGATCTGTGGCCGTTGCGATCGCGGCCAGCGCTATTGCACTGCCGAGTGCTCCAGGACGATGCGACGGGCGAGCGTGCGCGACGCCGGCCGGCGCTATCAACGCACCCGTCGCGGCCGCCATCTACATGCGGCTCGCGCCCGGCGTTACCGGGCCCGCAATAAAATCGTGACGCATCAGGGTTCACCCGCTCCGGCCGTGGATGATGTAGTGCCGCCGGCCTCGATCGCTGTCGCCGGCGGACAACCGGCACTTCTCGAAGGCCCTACGGCGACAGCGATCTCGCGTTCATCACGATGCTGTCGCTGCTGCAGCCGGCTGCCACCGTTCGTGCGGCTCGACTTCGTGCGACGGCGCAGGCCGTTCCTCGATCCACCCGACTGACCACGGAGCGTGTTCGTGACCATCACCGCTGAACTGGAGGCCCGGATCCTGCGCCTGTATCACGTTGAGAAGTGGCGCTGCGGCACCATCGCGCGCCAGCTCCACCTGCATCACACGACCGTGCGTCGCGTGCTGGCGCAGGCTGGACTGCCCCGGCATGGGCCGCAGTTGCGCTCCGCGATGATCGACTCTTATCTGCCGTTCATCCGGCAGACCTTGACCAAATTCCCCGACCTCACGGCCAGCCGGCTGCATGCCATGGTGCGCGAGCGCGGATACCGTGGCGGGCCTGATCACTTCCGGCATCTGATCAGCCTGTATCGGCCACGGCCCGCGGCCGAGGCGTACCTTCGCCTGCGTACGCTGCCCGGCGAACAGGGCCAGGTCGACTGGGCTCACTTCGGCCATATCCAGGTCGGTCGCGCTCGTCGGCCGCTGATGGCCTTCGTGATGGTGCTTTCGTACTCGCGCGACATCCACCTGCGCTTCTTCCTCGATGCGCGAATGGAGAACTTTTTGCGCGGCCATGTCGGCGCCTTCAATGCCTGGTGCGGCGTGCCGAGAGTCCTGCTCTACGATTTTGTTCCCGGGAACAAAATCGTAGTTTTGTGTCGGATTTCGTTATGTGGCCGGAGGCGGTATGAGCCATGTTTGGAAGCGCCATGTGTGTAGTAGCGGCAACATAACGGAGCGCTCGTGCCAAGATAGTCTCCTTCTTTCCTCAGGAGATTGTCATGTTGGAGAAGTACTACATCCGTCCTGCCACCATTGATCGTATTCACGAATCCTGGATCGCTTCCGCGGTCGAGCAATACGTAAGGTGGATGGCCGAGCGTCGTTATACGGACAGGAGCGTGTCTCGTCGGATTCCCATTGTGGTGGGCTTTGGCGAGTTTGCGAGAACGCACGGTGCTAGCGATATCAAGAACCTCCCCGATCACGTCGAGTCGTTTGTGCAAGCGTGGGTCAGCAAGCATTGCAGAGGACGTCGCTCGCCCCTGCGGCGTAAACAGGCCGCCTTCGAAGTCCGCAATCCTATCTGCCAGATGCTACGGGTGGCGGTCCCCGGCTACGTTGGCCAGACTCGTCTTCATAAGCCGGATAACCCCTTCGAGCGTCAGGCACCCGAGTTCCTGAGCTACCTCACCGAGGAGAAGGGCCTTCGTCCGGGGGCGATATATGGATACCGATTCAATTTGCGGCGGTTCGCCACGTATCTTGAACGCATGGGCATCGACGACCTCGCAAAGTTATCGCCAATCGTGCTCAGCGGGTTCATTGCCGAGTATGCTCCGCCACGAGCTTCCTGGGCAACGGTTCGCAATGCATGCGGCGTGCTGCGGGTCTTTCTACGCTACCTCAATCGTGAAGGAGTTATAGCCAAGGATCTCAGCTCGTTTGTCGAGTTCCCGCAGTCGTACCGGCACGCTGGCGTGCCAAGATCGATCAGTTGGGAGCAGGTCGAGCAGCTGCTGGCGAGCATCGACAGACGGTCCCCCTTGGGTAAGCGCGACTACGCAATGATGATGCTGCTTGCAACATATGGATTGCGGGCAGCGGAGGTTGCCTCGCTCACGCTTGATGACATCGACTGGCGCAATGAGCGGCTCAAGATCCGGGAGCGCAAAGCAGGCAATACCACCACCTATCCTCTCTCGGCGGCGGTGGGTGGCGCAATCGTCGAGTACCTCAAAATGGGGCGGCCCGTGACAGAGCATCGCGAAGTATTTATGCGCAATTGCGCTCCGCACGCTCCGATTACCTCGGCGGCAGTCGTCAGTCGAGCCGCCCACTTCATACGCAAAGTCGGAATCGCCGTACCGAGACCCGGTTCACATGTACTGCGCCATAGCTGTGTTCAGCGTCTGTTGAACGCTAATTTCCCTCTGAAGCATATTGGTGACTACGTCGGTCACCGCAGCGCATCTTCAACCCAAATCTACGGGAAGATTGCTGTCGAGCAATTGCGGGAGATCGCACTCGGCGATGGGGAGGACGTGCTGTGAGTACCGATGGACGTTTCCAGAGTTTTCTAGGTCCCGAGATCGAACAATTCCTCGCCCACAAGCGTTCGCTGCGAAGGCGCTATTTTACCGAAGAGAAGACGCTCGCGCTGCTCGATGCCTTCTTATCGAAGAACAAAATCGACGACCTTGCCGAGATAACTCCGGCACTGGTGGATGAGTTCCTTCTCTCGCGTCCTCGGTCGCGCCCGAGAAGCTATAACCACCTGCGCTGTACGGTGGGACGACTGTTTTCGTATCTCGTCGATCACGAGAAGCTCGCCCAGACACCGCTGAGATCCCCGCCACGCCGTGGAAGATATCAGCGCGCACCGTTTATCTTCGACGCAAAGACAGCTAGCCGACTGCTCGCTCTTGCCAAGGATCTTCCGAGTAACGGTGGCACAATCGACCGTGGCAACACGTATTTCGTACTCTTCGCTGTCCTGTATGGATTGGGCTTGCGCGTCGGAGAGGTCTGCCGACTATGTCTCAAAGATATAGATCTGGAACGGCGATTGCTCGTTATCCGGGAGACTAAATTCTACAAGAATCGTCTCGTCGCATTTGGACCGAAGCTCGGAGCGCTCCTGACTCAGCATCTACGTCAGCGTTTAGTCGCGACGCGCGCAGCCGCAACTGCAGACGACCAACCACTGTTCTGCTTGCGCGGAGGGCGTCCGATCAATCCCGGGACCGTCAGTCAGACTTTTCATACCATGGTCCCGAGCCTAAATTTGCAGATCCCACCGGGTATTTCACCGCCGTGCGTACATAATCTTAGGCACTCGTTCGCCGTCGGCGCACTCACGCGCTGGTATCGGCTTGGCATCGATCCGCAAACGAAGCTTCTTGCACTCTCGACTTTCATGGGGCACAGCGACATCAGCTCCACGGCAGTGTATTTGACGACGACGCCAGAGCTTCTCGAACACGCCAACCGCCGCTTCCGTACCTTTGCTGCGGTAACGCTTGGGGAGGAATTGGCATGACACTCTCCCTCGGTGCACTGGTCCAGTCCTTCTTTACTGACCATCTTCCGATACAGAAGGGCCTGCGGCTCGGCTCGATCTGCAGTTACCGTGACACAATCCGCTTGTTCCTGTGTTTCGTGTCCGAGCGGAGCGGTCGTCGGATTGCAATACTGGCGCTTGATGACTTGACGTTCGAACGTAGCCTGGAATTCCTGAAGTACCTGGAGCAGGAGCGTGGCAATTCGGTGTGTACCCGCAACCAGCGGCGGGCGGCACTGAACACCTTCTTTGCCTACCTCGCCGTGCGAGTCCCCGAGATGCTGGCGGTTTGCCAGCGGGTAGCAGCTATCCCTGTCAAACGCACATCACTCCCGGATACCCATTTTCTCGGACGAGAGGAGGTAACGGCTCTGTTTCGGTCGCTGCCTCGAAAAGGGAGGCTTGCACTTCGCGATCGAACGCTATTGCTCTTCCTCTACAATACGGGCGCCCGCGTCCAAGAAGTTGCTGATCTTCGTATCGAGCATCTTGAGCTCAAGCCGCCGGCCAAGGCCCACTTGCACGGTAAGGGTGACAAGTGGCGCATTTGCCCGCTTTGGGATGAGACGGTGAACCATCTCAAAGCGCTCCTTGCCCAGCGTAGCGTATCGCCTAGCGACCCAGTCTTCCGTACTCCTCAAAACCGTCCTCTAACCCGATTTGGCATCTACAAACTCGTGAGGCGACACGGTGCATCTTTCGATACCCGCGGACCGAAACCCAGACGGGTCAGCCCGCATCTGTTTCGGCACACCGCTGCCTGTCACCTGCTGGAAGCCGGCGTCGAGATCAACGTCATTCGAAGTTGGCTCGGACACGTGAATCTCGACACTACCAATCGCTATGCCGAGCTGACACTCCGAGCCAAAGCCGAAGCACTGCGTGCGTGCGAAGTCGGTTCAGATATTTCTGCGGCACCCCGGAATCAAGTTGCCTGGAAGGACGATAAAACCCTGCTTGCTTGGCTCAACTCACTGTAGTCCATTATGTACCCACATGCTCGTGATCCGCCCTTGAAAGTCAGACCCGCGTCGAACTCGGCCACATAACGAAATCCGACACAAAACTACGATAATTTGAAGAGCGCGGTGCTCGAGCGCCAGGGTGAGGCGATCCGTTTTCATCCGACGCTCCTGGCATTCGCGGGCCACTATCGCTTCGAACCCCGGCCCGTGGCGGTTGCCCGCGGCAACGAGAAGGGGCGGGTTGAACGCGCGATTCGTCACGTTCGCGACGCCTTCTTCGCCGCGCGCAGCTTTGCCGATCTGGCCGACCTGAACGCGCAGGCCGAGCACTGGTGTCGCGGTCAGGCGGCCGATCGACCCTGTCCCGAGGATCGGACCATGACCGTCCGCCAGGCCCTGGTCCAGGAACAGCCGCTGCTGCTGCCGCTGCCGGAGAACCCCTTTCCGGTCGAGGAGCAGTTGGCCGTGAAGGTCGGCAAGACGCCCTATGTCCGCTTCGACCTCAACGACTACACCGTCCCCCACACCTGCGTGCGCCGCACGCTGACCGTACGCGCCGATCTCGACCAGGTCCGGATCTTCGATGGCGCCGAGATGATCGCCAGCCATCGCCGCAGTTACGACCGCGACGCGCAGATCGAGGACCCGCACCACCTGCAAGCGCTCGTGCAGTTCAAACGCCAGGCCCGGCAGCACCGCGGCGTCGACACCCTGACCAGGGCTGTGCCGGCCTGCCAGCTGCTGCTCACCCGTGCCGCCGAGCGCGGCACCAACATCGGTGCTCTCACCAGCGCACTGCTGCGCCTGCTCGATCGCTACGGCGCGGCCAGGTTGCAGACCGCCGTCGAGGATGCGTTGCGCGCCGGATCGCCCCACACCAACACCGTGCGGGCCGCGCTGGAGCGGCAACGCGCGGCACGCGGCGACCCGCCGCCCGTCGCGGTGAACCTGCCCGAGCACGTGCGGCGCAAGGATAGCCCCGTGCAGCCACACCGGCTCGACACCTACGATCAACTCACCACCAGGGATGACGATGATAGCCAATCCAGCCCAGTATGAGCCCCTGCGCCTGCGCGCCAAAGCACTGCACTTGAACGGCCTCGTCGCCCACTGGTCCGAGGTCGGCGATGCCGAATGGATCGCGCTGCTGCTCCAGTGGGAGGAAGAGGAACGCGCGCACCGCTCGTTGCAACGTCGCATCCGTCAGGCCAGGCTTGGCCACTTTAAAACCATGGCCGACTTCGATTGGGCATGGCCAAAACGGATCGACCGTGGCGCCGTCGAAGAGCTGATGTCGCTGGCCTTCCTCGCCGACGCCACCAATATCGTGTTTGTCGGCCCGAATGGCGTCGGGAAGTCAACCCTTGCCCAGAACATCGCCTACCAGGCGCTCATCCAGGGCCATACCGTGCTGTTCAAGCCCGCCAGCCAGATGCTCGGCGAGCTCGCCGCCCTCGATAGCGATGCCGCTCTGCGCCGACGCCTGCGCCACTACGCCGCTCCCGACGTTCTGGTGATCGATGAGGTCGGTTATCTCTCCTACTCCAACCGCCACGCCGATCTGCTGTTCGAGCTGGTCAGCCGCAGATATCAAAACCGCTCCACACTGGTGACCACCAACAAGCCCTTCGCGGAATGGTCCGATGTCTTCCCGAATGCCGCCTGCGTCGTCTCCCTGGTCGACCGTCTCGTCCATCGTGCCGAGGTGATCTCCATCGAGGGCGATTCCTACCGCTTCAAGGAAGCCCGCGAACGCGCCGAAATCCGCGCCAGTCGCCGCGCCGCGACAAAATCCTCCCTGCACAAGGCGCCGCCGTCATGAGTCCCAAAACCCTTGCTGCCCTCGGGCCGCCGGCGTGGCCTGGCCTTCCTCGTCCCGGACGACTGGACCCCAGAACAGGCGCTCGCCGTCTTCGAGCTGCTCGACGACCTCCTCGCCGTCATCACAGACGCCTATGGAGATCAACTCACCGACATCCTGCGCAAGCGGCGCTCGCAGGAACAAACCGCGACGCCTGCGAACTATGATGATCCGCCCTGACCGGCCCTCGTCAGCACAACGGGGGCAGCACCTCCGCCCCCGCTCTTGTCGCCATCTTTGCGCGCTTTTGCACCGCCATCAACAGGGGTGAGTAGGCCGGGGGATTTTCACCCCCGGCCTCTCGCAGAACGGTGCGTGAACCTCTCGATTCACACCGCTCCCATCAGGTGAACGTGGTCGTTCCGAACAACTGCCAGTGTACGAACAGCTCCGCATTATCCCGAGCCAACTTTCGCAAGAACAGCGACGCACGGGTTTTGTGGAGCCGGAAGCGCTTGTACTTTCGCATGATCCACGCCTTCAGCTTCTGATTGACGTAGTCGACCAGAGAGAACAGCGCCGAACGGCTGAACCGGCCATAATAACCTATCCACCCCCGGAGGAGCGGATTGATCTGTTGGGCGATCTCAGCCAGCGTCCCCGGCGTTTGCCGAGGAATGTGCAAGCTTCGGATCGAAGCTCGCATGGCCTTCAAAGCTGTCGGACTGACCGCCGGGGTGTATCCACAGAAGAACTCCTTCCGCTGTGACGTTGCCACCTGCCGCGGCCTGAACTGATATCCGAGGAAGTCAAACTTGACCCTCGGATACGTTCGCCGACGTCTGTTGTCCTTGCAGTAGACGATCTGCGTCTTTGTCGGGTGCATCTGAAGTCCGCACACCTCCAACCTTGCTTGAAGCTCCGCCTTAATGGCTTCCGCTTCTTGCTCGGTCCGGCAGTGCACCAGTCCGTCGTCGGCATACCGACACCAAGGGAGATCGGGATGTGTCCGCGCCATCCAGAGATCAAACGCATAATGCAGGAACAGATTGGCCAGCATTGGGCTGATCACGCCCCCTTGCGGGGTTCCGCGGATCCGCTCAACGAGCTTCCCGTCCTTTTCCATTGACGCCGTCAGCCATCTTTCGATGTAGAGCAGCGCCCATTTGCATTTCACGTGTCTCCGGACCGCCTTCAGCAGAAGATCATGCGGGAGATTGTCAAACAGTCCTTTGATGTCGAACTCCAGGACCCAATCATATTTCCAGCACCGCTGACGCGTGACGCCGACGGCGTCCAGAGCCGATTTTCCCGGCCTGTAACCGTAAGAGTCCGGCAGGAAGATGGATTCCAGTTCCGGCTCAATCATCTGCTTGACCACCATCTGCGCGATCCGATCGCTGATAGTGGGCACACCTAAAATCCTTTCGCCGCCCGTCTTCTTTGGAATGGAGACGGCGCGCACCGGAGGTGGAAAGTACGTCCCTGACGACATGCGATTCCAGATTTTGTAGAGATTCCCTGCAAGATCTGTCTCGAACATCTCCAAGGTCTGTCCGTCCACTCCAGCCGCTCCGCGATTAGATTTGACCGCCTTGTACGCTTCGTACACTCGCCGCTTCTCAATCGAGAACGGCTTGTTTATCGCACTGTTCGAAGTCATCCTGTTTCCAGTTGGTCCAAGAGTACGACTACCTGACCCGATCCCTTTGCTCCGACCCCATTACAGGGCCCTCAACGCTCCTACGGATCGGTCCGCCCCAGTCTCTTGCATCGGTACTCTCGCCTCACGGTTGACGCCGCTTGCGCTTCTCCCTTGGCATCAAGAGCCTGGTTCCTGCAGTTCCACGCGAAAGCCTGTGTCCGACTCACGCCCCCTCTACGCCGGTCGCCGCCCGCCCGGTCATCAGGCATCTGGCGGACTTGTCCCAGGATGACGAAACGGTCCTGGTTTTGACGACACTTGGATTCATAACGACGCGTCTTCGAAGGGTTCACTTTCGTTCGTCTTTCGGACACTCACCTGCTCGGTTTAATCCGAACTTTTGATCCGACGCTCACCACCACGGCTCTTTACCGCAGCAGCTCGGACTGGTTTGAGACCCGCTCCTGAAAGCCGATCTCGGGGGGCCAGCCCCCATCTTTCCCGCAGCTTCACCATCGGTCTTAGTTCATGTTGAACTCCTTCCGCTGTCTGCAGCACACTCTCGTCGATAAAGACCAGCCGCTCAGCTTCGACGCGACCTTGATACTTTGCCCACTGGGCTCGCCGGCGTGCTACCTCGGGACGATCGCGTTCGCCAGCCGCCACGCTTTTTTTTGAAGCTGAGCTTCTCGGCGTGCACGAAGTCCCACACCGAGTGGTAGTCGACCTTCAGGCCGCGACCGGCAAGCTCGGCGACGAGACCGCGTATCGTGAAATCGCCGTCCTTGATCCGCTTCGACAGCCAGACCGCGTGCTCGCCTGAAATTGCCTTCGGCTTGTAGCCACCGATCTGACTTGGCTCAACGCTCCCGGTCTCATCGACCCGCTTCATCCAGCCAATGGCGGTGCTGATCGCCACCCCAAACTGCTTGGCGGCCCGATTGCGAGACATCCCGCCCTCAATCGCGGCCACGACACGCTTGCGAAGATCCAGAGAATAAGGCTTGCCCATCCATGCTGGCCTCCGCCCAGCCAGCATGGTGAATCAGAAACTGACTGATTTGGGAATCTGGAGGGTTCTGTGAGGTCGCGTGGCAGGCGCGGGCCGCGCGCTCAGTGGCGCGTGCGACCTCATAGAAGCCGGATTGAACGAGCCGCTGCCACGCCCGAGCAACAGGCGAGCTTCAAGGCCGATGATCGTCGACGGTCGCCGGGCTCAAACGCTTGCACAACTTGCGCGATATGGCACGGATGTTGCTAATTGGGGAAAGTAGGTTGTTGGCCGTATGTGCTGTCAATGGGTTAGGCGTGGCAGAAAAGTCACTCATGACAACCCTGGCGCGAGAAGCGCGGTAACGGCCTTCTACGAATGCGACGGAAGTGCAGAAGGCCCGAGCATCTCCCCTTGGATCTGCCGAGATGTTGTTGGTCGCTGTCATAGTCGATCCGTTGATCCGACTGCACGGGTCTATTGATTTGAGGCACCACCTGCCGACGACGGTTTTGGCACTCCCACTCCAGCAACAAATTCAATGCCGCGCCAGCGGCTTCGTTCAATCCCAAATCGATTCAACCTAACTCCATCCCGCTTTAGTCCCTGAGGCTAGGTCACGTTGAGCGGTGGCATAGGCCAAGTTGGGCGCGGCACAAAGCGAGTATCGAGCTGACTGCGTGCCACCAACATGACTACAAGCGTCACAACGAGGGTTCATTAAAAAAGCTGTATCTCAACATTGAAAACGCTCACACGATGCTTTCGCAATGAATAGGGGGACGCTGCGAGACTGCAACACCATGGCGCGCAGCGGTTTCCTACCGTCCGACAAAGAATCTCGGGAATGCACCGGTGGCTGCATTCGCTTCTATGGCGCATCTGCGAAAGACCGGCGACGAGGAAAAAAGATTCCGCGCCGAAACTGACACCCGAACGCTTGTGTTACTTTATATTTATCAATCGCCGTCATGAGCACCGCGCGAATACAAGGTTCTCGGCTGTACCGACTGCTCAATCGCAAAAGCGGCCGGTAGTTCGCGAAGCCATGGAAAAGTGGCCGTCGATCGAGCATGGACGACGTTCCGGTGCCAGTTGGGGCCGTTGAGGCATGAGGAAGACGGGAAGGCTGGTTCGCCGAAATTCAGCTAGGCCGGGATCGACCGTCAGCGGTATGTCAGGTTCGGTTGCTTGCCTCGAGAGACAGAGCCTTACCAATTGCCGCTGCAGTGCGGCGTAGAGCCGGCAGAATTTGCGCCAGAAGGCGCTGGCGCTGTCCAGCTCCCCGCAAGACGAGACTGCTCACCGCTGCCGCTGTTTCGTCATTGACGCTGATCGGGACGGCCACAGCCCAGATCCGGGACTGGTAGACGGCATCGAGATAGCGCTCATCGGCAAATGCATACCCGTGACGGCGGGCAGCAACGAGGCGCTTGTTGAGGGTGTCCCAAAGGGCTGGAGTCGAGTCCCAGACATCCTTTGAGGATCGTAATCGGGCAAGCTGCTGTTCAAGTTCAGGAAGCGGTAGGCTGGCAAGCTGGACGATGCCGACGCCGGTCGCCAGCAGTGGAATGCGTGCGCCGAGCCGTCCGGGAATCGACAGGCCTTTGGCATTGCGGTTGGTGTAGACGATGGTCATGGCATCGTCCTCAAGAATGGCCAGGTTGGAGGGCCAACCGATCTCGGCCCGCAATTTCTCGATCAGCGGTTCGGCAAGTTGTACCAGGCGCGAGCTCGCATCGTACCCTCTGCTCAGAGTCTTGGTGCGCCCGGTGATTCCGAATGTCGTCCCGTCCGAGCGGCGATAGACATAGCCGTCCTCGATCAGGGTTTCAAGAATCCGCACAACGGTGGGTTGAGGCAATTTGGCCGCGCGTGCCAGATCGGTCGCGCTGATCGGGCCTTCCTCGCTCACAAGTCGGAGTACTGTCAGACCTCGGGTAATCGCGCGAACAGGCTGGAAGGACGGCATAGGTGAATCTAGGACCTCGAATCGCCCCGGCTACTCCGGGGGCGAGCATGAGTCGTATTGGCTTCCATCTTCTCGCATCAATCACTCGCCGAGCTGCCCGTCAAGGCCGGTGGACTCCTGGCACACCGTCCGGTGAGCCTCGCCGGCCAGGCGGGTTGCGCCGCTACCTTCATGACGATCAGGCCCCACCGATTGATCGAGAGCGCGCCTGACTAGCTGTTGCTGTTCAATTTCGTGCCGTTCGATCGACCCTCCTGCAGCCACCGGCAGGCGTGGCCGCGATATCGCTTTGACGATCCGACCATGTGTCCGCTTGTCCTGTCGCAGCAATTCAAGTATGTGGGATTGCGCTCCCTGGTTCTCAGGCTCTTCCTGGCACCAGATACATTCGGCTTTTTGATGCCGACCGAGAACTGCCGACAATTCCGCCACGGGGAAAGGATGCAGTTGCTCAATGCTGACCAGCGCGACATCCTTTTCCCGGCCCAAGGCCGCACGCATGGCCATCAGATCGTAGTAGATCTTGCCCGAGCAGAGGATGACGCGGCTGCAATCCGCCTTGTCTTCCTCCGCGATGATGGGACGGAAGCCCGTGCCGGCGCCCATTTCCGCGAGATCCGATGCGCAATTCTTCTGGCGCAGCAGGGATTTCGGTGCAATCATAAACAGCGGCTTGCGCCAAGGAGCGACAACTTGCCGGCGTAGCAGATGAAATAGGTTTGCCGGCGTCGAGGGATTGGCAATGATGATGTTACTACCGGCCGCCAATTGCAGCAGCCGTTCGATCTTCGCTGAAGAATGGTCCGGTCCCTGTCCTTCCAGCCCATGCGGCAACTGCACTACAAGGCCAGACATCATTTCCCATTTTGCTTCAGCGGAAACGATGAACTGATCGACAACGATCTGGGCGCCGTTGAGGAAATCACCGAACTGTGCTTCCCAGACTGTCAATTGATGCGGATCGGCCAGACTGTGACCATACTCGAAGCCAAGAATCGCATATTCGGATAGTGGGCTGTTGACGGGCTCAAAACTGATTCCGCGGGCAGCGGCCACACCGAGCGGCAAGAACCGGCGATCGGTTTGCATGTCATGAACGGCTAGATGGCGTTGGGTGAACGTCCCGCGAACCGTATCTTGCCCGGACAGCCGGACCGGAACGCCCTCTGCCAGTAAGGTTGCGAAAGCCAGCGCCTCGGCGGTGGCGAAATTGATTCCATGCCCGGACAGGATGGTTTCAAGCCTCTTCTGGTAGAATTGCGCAACTTTGGGATGGGCAACGATGTCGGCGGGCAGGGTGCAGGTCGCCGCGCCGATTTCCCGCAACTGTTCGATCGCGACGCCGGTTGCGACCGGCAGAAGTAAATCCGCGGAGTCGGCCCGCCGGATGTTGGCCCAGGCGATAGGACGATTCGAGTCGTCGTTTGGCCGCAACGATTCGATGGCCTCATAGCCTCGTTGCATTGCCGCCCTGAACTCGGCGGCAGCAGCATCGGCTTGGCTTCGCGCATCCGGATATTCGCTGGCGATTTCGGCTGCAAAGCTTTCACGGAGCGAAGGCCTGCCCTTGATGATGGCCGAGACTCGGGGCTGCGTAAAACTGGGTTCATCAAGCTCATTGTGACCGTTTCGGCGATAGCAGACGAGATCGATCAGGATGTCGCGTGAGGTATGGCGGCGCCATGCCAATGCAACTTCTGCCGCCCGCATTACGGCAAGCGGGTCGTCGCCGTTGACGTGAATGACGGGGACGCCGGTTGACTTCCCAATATCGGTGCAATAGCGCGATGACCGGCCTTCCGACACCGTCGTCGTAAAACCAATCTGATTGTTGACCACCAGATGGATGGTGCCGCCGACCTGATAACCAACTAGGCCACCGAGCTGAAGCACCTCACTCGTTAATCCCTGCCCCGCAAAGGCGGCATCGGTATGAAGCAGAAGGCACAGAACGTCTCCCACGCAGCCTGCGCGCTTGGCTCGGGCCAGTCCAGTCACAACTGGCGCAACCGTCATCAGATGGGAAGGGTGGGGTGAGATCGTAACTTTCATCCGCCGGTCGCCCCTGATTAGTTCGCCAGCATATCCAAGGTGATATGGTACGTCGCCCGTAAAGTCGGCGCCGCCATTGGTGAGATCGCGGCCTTTGATCTCAGCAAGCAGCAGGCCGACGGGCTTATCGAGCACGGTCGCGAGAGTAGCTAGGCGTCCCCTGTGCATTCCACCAATTGTTGTCTCGCCGACGCCAGCCAAGCAAGCGATTCGCAAGAGCTCTCGCAGGAAGACGATACTCGATTCCGCACCCTCCACGCCGAAACGTTTCTTGGACGGAAACTTCATTCGAATGAAGTCTTCAAACGTGTCCGCCAACGCAATCGATTCCAACGCGCGCGATACGAGATCGGCCGAAGCACTTTCGGCAAAAGTCTTTTCATAGATGTCATAGAGCCAGTCTCGCATCATTTCGTCTTCGACGTGAGACGCTTCCAGCGCGGACGAGCCGGAATAGATCCTGGCGAGCTCCGACGCGAGCACACCCATGGTCATTGTCCGGGGGACACCGACGGTCAGTGTGAGCCGGCGCTCGGCCTGTCCTTCGATTTCCTTTCGCAACCGGTCCAACCGATCAACCCCGATGGGTAGATTGAGCCCGAGCGGGTCGAGCTTGGCCTCAAGGTGGCCATGCACGCGGTAGGCTTCGATGAGACGCTGCGACAGATCGCTGATGGATCGCTCATTGTCGTTCAAGCCCTCGAGGTAAACCCGCCAGTCTGCCGGAACCGAATAGGGGTCGCGCTGATAGCGGGCGTAAAGGTCAAGGAAAAATGCGCTGGAGGTGCTGATAGGTAGATTCATAACGAGCGTCCGCAAGAGCCCTCAATCTGATCCAAAAAGGTCCGAAAAGCTTGGTCAGTTCGTGTGGCCGAGCAGGCCGCGTGCAATGACCTGCGCCTGAATTTCGGCGGCCCCCTCAAAGATCGAAAGAATCCTGGAGTCGCAGAGCACGCGACTGATCGGATACTCCAGCGCATAGCCATTGCCGCCATGAACCTGCAGCGCGCAGTCGGCGTTGGCGAAAGCCACGCGCGACGCCAGTAGCTTGGCCATGCCAGCCTCGATATCACAGCGGCGTCCAGCATCCTTTCGCCGCGCGGCGTAGTAGCTGAGTTGCCGCGCTAGCATCGTCTCTACCGCCATCCATGCGAGCTTGGCGTGGACGCGCGGGAAATCGATGATGGCTTTGCCGAACTGACTGCGGTCGCGCGCATAGGCCAACCCGAGTTCCAGCGCATTCTGGGCGACGCCCAACGCACGTGCCGCCGTCTGGATACGGGCGCTCTCGAAGGTTTCCATCAGTTGCTTAAATCCTTGGCCTTCGATGCCGCCCAAAAGATTCTCCACAGGAACAACGAAGCCGTCAAAACCAATTTCGTATTCCTTCATACCGCGATAGCCGAGCACGGGGATCTCGGTGCCGCTCATTCCCGTGGCGGGGAAAGGATCGGATTCCGTACCTCGCCGTTTTTCGGCGATCAGCATCGACAATCCCTGATAACCCTTAGCCTCCGGATCGGTTCGCACCAAGAGCGTCATCAGGTCCGAGCGCGACGCGTGCGTGATCCAGGTCTTCGCGCCGTAAATCCGGTAAGTCTCGCCTTCGCGCACGGCGCGCGTACGCAGGCTTCCGAGATCAGAGCCGTTGTTGGGCTCGGTAAAGACGGCCGTCGGCAGGATCGCGCCGGACGCGATGCCTGGAAGCCAGCGTTGCTTCTGCTCCCGCGTGCCGCCGAGGCGAATGACTTCAGCGGCAATCTCCGATCGCGTGCCGAGTGAGCCGACGCCCAGATAGGCACCGCTGAGCGCCTCCGATACCAGACACATCGCCACCTTGCCGAGGCCAAGACCACCATATTCCTCCGGAACAGTCAGTCCGAAGACACCTAGTTCGGCCAGCTTTTCCACCAGCTCGATTGGAATCAGTTGATCCTGACTATGCCACGCCTGCGCATTCGGGGTGATTTCAGCGGCGGCAAATCGAAGAAATTCGGTGCGCGTGGCTTCGAGCACGCTGTCCTCCAAAGCCAAAGCGCCGTAGCGACCTTCGGCGGCCGCGCACGCCAGCGTTTTGCGGTCGGTCGCGATCATCGCGGGGGCGGACAGCGCAGCGACCGCGGGCTCGGCAGAAATCGTGTAGACGTCCTCGCTGCTCACGCCCATGTCGTGCGGGCGGACGATTTCCGTCTGACTCATGACAATGCCGCCCACCAGTTGAGCGAGATATTCGGCAAAGCCGAGCCGCAAGATCGCCTGCTCGACATTGCCGAACTGCCCGGTCTGATCGAGTCTCGTCGCCCAGTTGAGTGCTTGGCGCAGGGCTTCCACGTAGGTCGCCTGCCAAGCAAAGCCGTGCACGGCGAATTGATGCTGTTCCAGAAGCGCAGACTGCAGCTTACCGTCGCGCCGGACCACCTTTTCAAGCGCCAACCGCGTACGCTGATGAAGCCGATCGGTCGCTGCCAGTGCCGCGCCCGCATCGTTTAGAAGTTGCGTTCTCAGGTCTTTGTCGAGCATCTGATCATCCCTGGACTAGGCACCGGCAATAGTGCCAGCGTCGTGAAGTTTGCCAATGGCGCTATCGGAGAGCCCCAGAATTTCGGACAGCACCGCGTCAGTATGCTGTCCAAGCGCGGGTGCCGCAGTCGGCTGCCGCCTCGACGCCTTGCCGAAGCCGAGCGGCGATCCTGGCGTGAGGACGCCGTCCACCGTAGATTGGACGACGGCACCCATCATGGGATTGGCAAGCGAACACCGCGGGTCGTCGCGCACTAACTGCCCGAAATCCTGATACGGTCCCCACAGAACGCCGCTACCATCAAACACGGCCGCAATTTCGGTGAGGCTCCGGGCGGCACACCAGGCCTCGAGAATATTGAAGATCTCCCGGCGAGCATGAAACCGCCCCGTTTCCGAATTCAGGTCGACATTCATTCTTGGCCCAACCGAGGCCAGCACGTTAGTCAAACCAGTAGCTTTGCCGATTGCGTGCCATTGACGGTTCGAGATGGCAACAATCATGACGCGTCGACCGTCGGCGGTTTTGAAGTCGCGGCCCAACGCGCCGTAGAGATCGTTGCCCATCGGAGGGCGGACATTGTTGTTGACCTGCACATCGGCAAGATAGCCGAGGTTTCCGACGGACGCCAACATCACGTCCGACAAACTGAGCGTAACCTCCTGGCCGCTTCCGCTACGCACTCGCGCGCGCTCGGCAGCGAGCAGGCCAGTGCTGAGATAGAGACCGGCGGCGATATCCCATGCCGGCAGAACGTGATTGACCGGAACTTCGTCGAGGCCAGTTGCAATGGGAAAGCCGCTCGCGCAGTTGACGGTATAGTCTACTGCGCCACTGCCATCGTAATTGCCGGTCAGGCGCAACATGATGAGGTCGGCGCGCTTTGCCGAAAGGGTCATGTAATCCATCCATCCGCTGGTAGGTAGGTTGGTCAGCAGAATACCGGCATCCTTGCCGGGGGCGGTAATCAATGCCTGCGCGATCTCTCTACCTGCGGGCGTATCGAGCGCCAGGGCGACGGAGCGTTTGGACCTATTCAGGCAGGCCCAATATAGGCTGTCACCATTGGGGGCGCGCGGCCAGCGTCGGTAGTCGATATTGCCACCGATAGGGTCAATCCGGATCACGTCCGCACCAAGTTGCGCCAACGTCATCCCGCCGAGGGGAGCTGCAATGAAGGCCGAAACTTCGACTACCCGTAAGCCCGATAAAACATGTTCCATCTAATCGATCCGTGCGTGGTTCGCGATGCTGCCTTTCGGCGTAATTGTCACATGAAACGCCGCGGGATGACCTTGCCCGGATTCAGGAGATTCATCGGATCGAGCGCCTTCTTCAGCGTTGCCATCATTTCCAGTTCGACTTCCGATTTGTAATGATCGATCTCGTCGATGCGAAGCTGGCCGATGCCGTGCTCGGCCGTGATTGACCCGTCAAGCCGCACGACGATATCGTGCACAATCCGGTTGACGTCGCTTAGCCGAGCTTTCCATTCATCGGCCTGGCCACCCTGAGCTTGCAATGGATTGAAGTGAATATTGCCGTCACCGAGATGTCCGAAAGCGAACGACCGTATCCCAGGAAAGCGCTTTCCCAACGCCTCGTTGGCTTGCGCGATGAAATCGGCGATGGCTGAGATCGGGACGGAAACGTCGTGCTTAAACGAAACGCCCTCCCGACGATGGCCCTCTGGGATTTCTTCTCGGATCCGCCACAATGCTGCGGCCTTTTCCGCCGAGGAGGCAACGACTCCGTCGAGAAGTTCGTTAGCCTCAAGGCCACGCCCGAAGGCGTTCAGGAGCCGGTTTTCGAGATCGTCTTCAGGGTCCTGGTCCGCTAGTTCAACCAGCAAATACCAGGGGTATCGTGTGTCCAGCGGATCCTGAATGCGATCATTGAATTTGCAGGCAATGTCGATACAAACACGCTCAATTAGTTCAATGCTGGTGAGCCGCTCGCCGAGCATTGCTCTGGCGCGACCAAGCCAGGCAACGGCACTTTGCGGTGACGCCGTGGCGAGCAAGGCGGTTGCAGTTTTTTTTGGAAGAGGCGAGAGCCGCAAGGTGGCCGCAGTGATAATCCCTAGAGTGCCTTCGGCCCCGATGAACAATTGTTTGAGGTCGTAACCGGCATTGTCCTTTCGCAGTCCCCTCAATCCGTTCCAGATCCGCCCGTCCGCCAATACGACCTCCAGCCCCAACACTTGATTGCGCGTGTTTCCGTATCTGATCACCTGTACGCCGCCTGCGTTGGTGGAAATATTGCCGCCGATCTGACAGCTTCCCTCCGCGCCTAAGCTGACCGGGAACAGTCGATCGATCTCCTTTGCCGCCTGCTGGATTGTCGCTAGCACGCAACCCGCATCGACTGTAATGGTGTTGTTGTCCACATTGATATCGCGGATGCGATTCATTCGTGCGGTCGATATGACGATCTCGGAATCGTCGTCGTGCGGCTGGCCGCCGCCCGTGAGGCCGGTATTGCCACCCTGAGGTACTATCGGCGTCTGCGTTGCCGCGCAGATGCGCACGACCGCGGCCAGTTCTTCCGTTGTCGCCGGTCGAACGACGGCGGGGACGCGCCCTTCCCAACTGTCTCGCCATGCGAGCATATAGGTCTGCATCTCGCTGCGATCGGTGATCAATCCCCGCGTGCCGACGACTTGTTCGATGGGGCCGAGGACCTCCCGCTTGAAACGGTTATTGTCCGCGAGCAACGAATTGCCATTGCCCCGTGGCCTTCCGCGAGATTTGGCGCTTGTGTGGCGTGAAGTCACTTCTTCGTTGCTCCCCGATACATTGACATGGCGGCTCTACTTGGTTGTCGCCGATCCAGTCCGCCAGACATATTCACTAGATGAATTGATCATTCAATAATAGTCTTTCTGATCGAAAGATGCTAGTAGCTCGTCACAGGAGAGTAGCCCCGCGGAATTTCACCGCGGGGCTCTCGCAGAACCGGACATGACAGTCTCCCGTCATCCGGCTCCCATCAGGCAAACGTCCCAGTCATACCGAGTCGCCAGTGCACAAAGAGTCCCGCACTTTCCTTGACGAGCCTTAGGAAGAACTGACTCGCACCAGTTTTGTTGCGGCTGAAGCGCTTGAACTTCCGCACCGCCCACGCCACGAGCGTCTGATTGACATATCGAAGGAAGGGATACAGTGCCGACCGAGTATAGCGCCCATAGTATGCAATCCATCCCCTGAGGAGAGGATTGATGTCTGAGGCTAGGTCCTGCAAGGACAGGTGTGTCCGCCGGCGCAAGTTCAAGTCCCGAATCGTCCCCCGCATGGTCTTCATTGCCGATGGACTGACTGCTGGATTAAATCCTCCAAACAGCGAGTTGGTTCGGGAATTCATTACCTGACGGGAGCGAAAGCAAAATCCGAGGAAGTCAAAGCTGACATTCGGGTGGTTGCCTTTGCGATTCCCATCTCTGCAGTAGACGATCTTGGTTTTCGTTGGATGCATCTCCAGATGGCACTCTGCCAACCGGACTTGAAGCTCGACCTTGAGGGTTTCTGCTTCTAGCTCGGTGCGGCAGTGCACCAGTCCATCATCTGCATAACGGCACCACGGGAGGTCGGGGTGCATCCTCGTCATCCAGAGATCAAACGCGTAATGGAGAAAAAGATTCGCCAGAGTCGGGCTGACCACTCCCCCTTGCGGGGTACCGCGGCTTCGCTCGATGATGGCTCCGTCTTCCTTCATCATGGGCGCCTTGAGCCATCTTTCGATGTACAACACAACCCAATTACACGTTATGTCTTTCCGGACAGCCCGGAGCATCAAATCGTGGTCGATGTTGTCGAATAGACCCTTGATGTCAAACTCTAACACCCAGTCATACTTCCAGCACCGCTGTCGCGTGACCCCTACAGCATCCAGCGCCGATTTGTTCGGCCTGTACCCGTAGGAGTCTGGAAGAAAGATTGGTTCTAGAATCGGCTCAATGACCTGCTTGACCACCATCTGCGCGATTCTGTCGCTCACAGTGGGCACACCTAAAATCCGTTCGCCTCCAGTCTTCTTCGGAATGGAGACGGCGAGCACCGGTGGGGGAAAGTAGCTTCCCGAGCTCATTCGATTCCAGATCTTATACAGATTTCCTGACAGATCCTTCTCGAATTCCTCGATCGTCTGCTTGTCCACTCCGGCCGCGCCCTTGTTGGATTTGACCGCTTTGTACGCCTCGTACACGAGACGTTTCTCGATGTTGAACGGTTTGTTTGTTGCACTCGTCGAGTTCATCCTGTTTCCAGTTGTTTCGGTGAATGCCACCGCCTGACCCGCCCCCTTTGCTCCAGTCCCATTACAGGACTTTCGACGCTCGTACGGGTCGGTCCGCCCCAGTTATCCGCATCGGTACTCTCGCCTCGCGGTTTTGGCCGCTTGTGCTTCTCCCTTGGCATCGGAGAACTGGTTCCTGCAGTTCCGTGCAATCGCCTGTATCCGGTTCACGCCCCCTTTACGCCGACCGCCACCTGTCCAGTCATCAGGCCTCCGACAGGTTTATCGCAGGAGAATCACCACCCCTGGTTTTGACGGTACTTGAAAGTATAACGACGCGTGATCGAAGAGTTCATTTTCATTCGTCTCCCGGACACATACCTGCGCGAGGTCTTCCCCGCGCTTTGACTTCAACGCTCACCACCACGGATTTTAGCCGCAGCAGCTTGAAGTGGTTTGAGACCCGCTCCTGAAAGCCGATCCCGAGGGGCCTACCCTCATCAATCGCACAGCTCGTCTTCGATTAGGCTAAGTCATTTCAACCTCTCCTCTTTCGTCAACTTCTGCAGCACACGTGATTGTGACTCTTTGGACGTTGCGGGATAGGCGCGGCCCATTTTGGCGCGGGCTTTTTCGGTCGTGAACATCCATTTGATGCGGGCGCCAGCGGCATTTCGTTGTTTCTCCCATGCGGCGATTTCGCGGCGGAGCCAGTTTGGGTCGTCGATCCTGCGGCCGAGGCACTGACCGCGGAGCACGCCGATCTCGATCTCGACCATGTTGAGCCAACTGGCGTGCTTTGGGGTGTAGTGGAACTCCAGGCGGCGCAGAATTCGCCGGGCTTCGTCAGGCGCGAATGCCTCATAGAGGGAGCCTACGGAGTGGGTCGACAGATTGTCCTGCACGACGCGGATGCACCCGGCGTCGGGATAATGAACATCGACGAGTTCGCGCATGCACTGGGCGTAATCTTCTGCCGCCCGTCGCTCTGTGACTTTGACTTTGCGCCATGGCCGATGCACGTCGATGCAGACGAAGAGATTGACGGTGCCGTTGCGGCGATACTCGCAATCGTAACGTTCGAGTTGGCCCGGCTCGGCGGGGATCGGCTCGCGAACCTCGCCGATGAGCTGGACCGGGCTCTCGTCGAAGACCACCGGCCGGTCGGGATCAGGCGCCTCGGCATAGAGGTCGAGCACGTCTTCCATGCGGGCGACATATTCGCCATCGACCTTTGGAATGCACCACATATCCTTGCGCCACGGCTTGAGGCCGTTTTCGGCCAGCCGCCGGCGCACCGTCTCGCCCGACAGGCTCTCGTGGTCGGTGAGCCTGACCATGGCGTCGGCCAAAAGCTCCAGCGTCCAGCGGGCGCGACCCTCGGGAGGGGTTGCGCAAGCCGTTGCCACCAGCAGGGCTTCCTCCTTGCCGGTGAGCTTGCGCTCTGCGCCAGGCCGCGGCTCCTCGCTCAACGCCTGCTCCAGATTGCCTTCCACGAAGCGCCGCTTGGTCCGGTACACGGTGGAACCACCCACCGCTACGGTGCGGGCAATCTCTTCATCGCTGCGGCCGGCATCGGCCGCCAGCAATATCTGGGCGCGCTTGAGCTTGCGGGCAGCCCGCTTGCCCTTGCTCAACATCGCGGTGAGTTCACAGCGTTCGGCTTGGCTCAATTCGACCCGATAACGTACATTCATCGCGACCTCCTTGTCGGAGGACCGGACGAATCGACAAATGAATCGAAAATCAGGCGCCGCTCGCAGCCTCAGCCCTCAAGGCTTCACCGAAAAGCAGGGCCAGTACCTGGCCTTCATCTACACCTACGCGCACATGTTCCGACGCCCGCCCGCCGAGACCGACATGCAGCGCCACTTTCAAGTCAGCCCGCCTTCGGTCCACCAGATGATCGTGACCCTCGAACGAAATGGTCTCATCCGGCGCCAACCCGGCGTCGCTCGAAGCATCCAAATCCTCGTGGCTCCGAAAGACCTGCCCATCCTGAACTGGCTCGGAATCAACCAGTCATAATCAGTGTGACGAGGTACTAGTAGGGTCCGTGTGCGAATGGCTTCTTCGCCAGCTATTCTCGAAAAGCCACGGCAAACTGCTGGAAGGCAAGATCGAGAGGCCTCGATTGAGAGCGTCAACCTTACGGACGGCTCTGGTGAGGTCTTCTCGGAGCGGCTTGTGCACTGCAGCGAGGCATGCAGGGTCCTCATGCCTTCCTTGATCGCCCGAACGGATGATGTCTTCGTCGTATGGGTACGTAGCAGATGCTCGGCGATCTCCTTGCGCAGGAGATCGCCAGGCCTGCTCGCCGCCGGATCAGCTGGCGTGTCGTAGAATTGTGAGAGGGAGAGCACGTGCGGCCTCAACCTCAAGCGCTTCGGCCGGGGTTTGCAGGACGGCCGCGGCTGTCTATCAGACGTTCCTTGGTTCTGTTCTGGCTTGGCGAACCATTTGTCAGGATCGGCATGGCAGTGCCGCACAAGCACAAGAACCTTCCTCAAGCCCTAATTTCATCATTTTAGGCCGCTGCATCGCGGAAATTGTGCGGATGAGCAGACAATTGCTGCCGGCGGCGGATGAGCGGCTCACCTTCATCATTGTGAGCGTTGCACGGACAGCGGACGGCTCATTCGGTGCGTCCGCCAGTATTCAGCCCACGAATTCAGAGTAGCCGCTATTAAGTTGCCCTCGTCGTCGCAGCCTCACTGATTACTGACGCGCGGCAGCAGGCCGGCGAGGAATCCGAACACGAAGCTCGATGAAGGCCGGTACCGCAGAG
This sequence comes from Bradyrhizobium sp. CCGUVB14, assembly GCF_024199935.1. Lineage (NCBI taxonomy): Bacteria > Pseudomonadati > Pseudomonadota > Alphaproteobacteria > Hyphomicrobiales > Nitrobacteraceae > Bradyrhizobium > Bradyrhizobium sp. CCGUVB14. The sequence goes on along the minus strand of NZ_JANADS010000001.1, from coordinate 1,859,613 downwards.
ATCTGCCCACGAGGTGTCTTGCGCACCACCGCTCTCCGCTTGCCGCAGATCGTCGCGATTTCCAGCGTTGCGCCGATAATCATTGCGGAGAGCCATACGCGCCCTACGCTCTGTCTGGCCTCCCATGGAATGTCACCAACTCAAAATTGATTCGAGCTCAAATATATCTCAGGCCGATATCTCCAGCGGCGGCGTCATCTCCATGCCAATGGGATTCCGGAATTCGTTTGCATCCCTGAATGTTCGAAATTCCTCTTTGGCAGCCGATAAGAGACCGTTTTCCGTGAAGAGATCCTTTGCTAGGCCTGCCATTGCCTTGGCCGCGACTGCAATGCCTTTGTGCGCGGCCGGAGCCTTGCCTTGCGCAACGAGCTGCCACGAATGGAATGGTGTCCCGGGGGCAAAACATGCGACATTGCACTGCACAGTGGGGATAACCCAACTAACTGTTCCGACGTCTGTCGAGCCGTACGGCTTCACTGCATGGTCGAGCGGATAGATCCCGTCAAACAAAGGCTCCAGCCTAATGGGCAGCCCAAATCGAGCATAGTCGGCAGCAATGTCTTCTCGTGAAAGAGTCTTTTGAATCTCCGCAGCGAAGCGCCTGTCCGCATCATCGAATTCAGGGGCGCCCAGTCTCATAAGACTTCGCTGCATAGCCTCTTCCAGCACAGTATTTTCCACGAGGTTGGCGTCACCTGTAAGCTGCTCAATTTCAACGATTGTCTCGCTCATCAGAGCAGCACCTTGTGCAATCTTCTTGACGCGCTCCAGGAGTTGCCACATTTCTCCGAGTGTTGCTGCGCGTACCAGATGACGCACGATGGCTTTCGCTGGAACGACATTCGGCGCTACACCGCCTCCATCGATCATGGCGTAATGAATACGCGCTGTCGAGGGCATATGCTCCCTCATGTAGTTCACGCCAATGTTCATCAACTCGACCGCATCCAATGCACTGCGACCGAGCTCCGGAGATACCGCGGCGTGAGACGCGCGGCCATGGAACGTGAAGTCCACATCGACGCAAGCCAGGGATATTGCTCTAAAAACTCCGGTAAAGGCCGACGGATGCCAACATATTGCAACGTCGACATCGTCGAAGGCGCCCTCCTTGACCATAAAGCCTTTGGAGGAGCCTCCCTCTTCGGCCGGACAGCCATAGTAGCGTACGCGGCCAGGTAAACCCGCCGTCCGGAGCCATTCCTTGATCGAAGCAGCCGCCAGAAGGGCTGCGGCCCCAAGCATGTTATGGCCGCAACCGTGCCCCGGGCCCCCAACTATAAGTGGCTGATGCCGCGCAACGCCAGCTTCTTGACTGAGCCCGGGCAAAGCATCGTATTCGCCGAGGAACGCGATGACCGGGCCATCCTTGCCTGCTTCGCCCATTACAGCGGTGGGCATGCCGGCAACACCTGATTTGATCGAGAATCCTTCGCGCTTAAGCAGATCCGCGTGAAGAGATGCTGCAGTAAACTCCTGATAGTTCAGCTCTGGAGCATCCCAAATCTTATCGCTGAGATCGAAGTAAGCAGCGCTCTTCGACTCGACAATTGTCCAAACGCGATCCTCATTCGAAAGCATCAAAACCTCTCTCTCCGTCATCCCGGCATCGAGCCGCCCGCGAGCCTTGCCCAGGCACGGGTATTCGTACCTGCTTCGCGCCGGAATCGATTGTCAACCCTCGACCGATCGTCTACCGAGACCACGATCTGTCGGCGCTGACGATCAATTTATATGCAAGACTTCATTCCCTGTTAGAATGAAGTGCTCCGCAGATGAGGGACCGTCACCGGGAGTGATGGTCAAATTCGTAGCCTGCTAGCCACGATGACATCAGATTACTCCTTTTCCGACATCAAAAGGGATCTCGTTTGGTCCGGCGTCATTTTGGAAACCGTAAAGTCCGTGAGCCTGCAATGGTTGGACGCCGTCCGACATTGCATCACTTTTTACCGGACTGTTTCTTCTAACGATACCCTCAAGCAGCATCGAGCTTACTCCAGGTTTTACCAGGCAATCGACCCGAGGCTCATTGTCGCGAACAGCGCAATCAATTCGTCGTCACGACAGATCGGAGAGAAAGCATCGCGGCGTTGATCATCCGACATATCAGCATGATCGACGACCGTTAAACTGCCGGCGTGCCACAACGAACAAAGGCGCTGCATATTCCAGCCAAGATCGCACATGGTTGGCCCTTAACCCGTCTTCGCGGATTGGCGGGTTTTTGAAGGGCTCGCCTGAGCCGGATCAATGGCTTAGCTCAAAAGGTCTTCACTACGGCGGCTGGTTGACGGCGGCTGCGGTGGCAGACCGTATGTTCGTTGTCCGAGAGGTGGCTCGTCCGCAATATGCGATGAGCGAGGGTTGCGCCGGGTGGGCCGGCGCCGAGCCTCTCACATAGGAGGACGAGCCGTGCGGCAGGATAGCAAAATCTACGTGGGACTGGATACGTCGAAGCTGAAGATCTCGGTAGCCGTAGCCGAGGCGGGGCGCGATGGCGACGTGCGCTTCATCGGCGAGATCGACAGCGCGCCTGATGCGGTGGAGCGATTGATAGCGAAGCTCGCCAAAAGGCACCGGGACCTCGCCTTTTGCTACGAAGCCGGCCCGACCGGCTACGGTCTCCATCGTCAGATCACGCGGCTTGGCCACGACTGCATCGTGGTTGCACCATCACTGATCCCGAAGCGGCCTGGAGAACGGGTCAAGACCAATCGCCGTGATGCGCTGACCCTGGCCAAGCTGCATCGTGCAGGAGAGCTGACCGCGGTCTGGGTACCGGATCCGGAGCACGAGGCGGTGCGAGAACTGGTACGTGCCCGGGAAGCCGCGATGGAAGATCTGCGGCGGGCCCGTCAACGCTTGCAGTCCTTCCTGCTCCGTCACGGCCGGGTCTTCACCGGCCGTCAAGCGTGGACCAAGGCGCATACACGATGGCTGTGCGAGCAACGCTTCGAGCATCCGGCGCAGTATCTCGTGCTGGCCGAGTATCGCCAAGCGATCGAGGCCGCCGAGATCCGTCTCAAGCGTCTGGACGACCAGGTTGCCGAGGCGGTGAGTTCATGGTCCATGGCTCCAGTGATCGCCGCCTACCAAGCGCTACGCGGCGTCGCCTTCCTGACCGCGGTCACCTTCGTCACCGAAATCGGCGACGTGCGCCGCTTCGACAGCCCGCGCCAACTGATGGCGTATCTTGGCCTGGTGCCCTGCGAAAACTCCACGGGAGAACGCATCCGGCGCGGCAGCATCACCAAAGCTGGTAATGGCCGGGCGCGCCGCGTGCTCATTGAGGGCGCCTGGACCTACCGCTTCCCCGCCCGGATGAGCCGCCTACTGCAGGAGCGGCAGGCCGGCCTGACGAAAGCGGTGTGCGACATCGCCTGGAAAGCCCAAGTCAGACTCTGCGCTCGCTATCGCAAGCTGATGGCACGCGGCAAACGCCAGGCAGTCGTCACCGTGGCCATCGCCCGGGAAATGGCCGCCTTCCTTTGGGCAATCGGCCAAGAGGTGGAGCCGCACGGCGCAACCTGATCGCTTGCTGAATTAGCTACGCTTCCTTCCACCTCAACACAGGAGAACTCTCAGGAGCGACATCATTGTTGCGCATCGCTGGAGGCAGGGCCCCGGTTGGGGAACTCTCGCACGAATTGTGTGGCCGACATTGTCGATGCCCGCTGGCAGATCGAGACAGCCCCGGACGAACAAACGGAAATGCGGTATCCAACCCGCGTATCAGAGTCTACAAACCGTCGTCTCAGCGGCTCTGCCTCCTGCGCTGCGTAACAATCATCCAATTGACAACTCCGGCACAAACGGAGGTCGCGCCCTCATGCCGATAACCCTGGACAACGAACATCAGAGTTTGAGCTTCAGCCGGTCGATCAGAAGCTGCAGTTCGGGCTCGGGATGGGTGTAGCGAGTGAGCTTGATCTCGCGGTCGTCGGTGGTCGGCAGATGGACATCGATCATCTGGACGGCGGCAAATTTCTCCAGCGCGCTGCGCGCGGTCAGTCCCGGCGCCAACGCGTGGAGGCGGCGCGTCAGCGTGATCTGCATGCAATAAGCCAGGAAGGCGATGAAGATGTGCGCCTCGATGCGCCTCTCGTCTTGGTGGAAGACGGGGCGGATTGCGAGGTCGCCCTTGAGATTGCGGAAGGCCTCTTCGACAGAGACGAGCTGGACGTAGTATCGCCAGAGGCGGGCCGGATCATTGTCGGTAAGGTTGGTGCGCAGCAGATAGCGGCCTTCGCGTCGCCGGGTTTTGCGCAGCTTCGCGCGATCGAGCGCGAAGCTGAAGCTCGGTCGATGCCTGTCGACTTCAACGTCTACCAGACGCCAGGCCGCCGGCGCATGTGAGCGCGCGCCGCCGAGCTTCATCAAGAGTTCTTCGCGCGTCAGCTCCATGGCGGCGATCTGGCGCAGCCGCTTCCACAGCCACTTCAATTGCCGCCGGCGCATCGCGCGTTCCTTGGTCACGCGATCATGGCTCTGCGCGAAGACATAGAGTTCGCCATCCTCGGCCAGCAGCTTGACCCTGACGCCCTCGCGCGCCTCCTGCCATGGCCTGTCCACGAGGTGCTTCTCCAGCCGGTTCAGGCGGCCCTTGGGCGTGCCCACCAGATACTGCACCGGCGGATCGCTGCCCCGCATCTCGGCCAATACGGCCTCGGTCGGCACGCCGCGATCCATCACCCAGACCCGGCGCGCCTTGCCGTATTGCTGCTCGATCTTGGAAAGGAACGTTCGCAGCGTCTTGCTGTCGGCGGTGTTGCCGGGCAACACGTCATAAGCCAGCGGCAAGCCGTCCGGCGTCACCACCAGCGCGATCACGATCTGCGGGCAGTCCGGCCGCTTGTCACGGCTGTAGCCATGGCGGCGCTTTGTATCTTCCGGCAGGTCCGCGGCATTGACCTCGAAGTAGGTGCTGGTCAGATCGTACAGCAGCACGTCGAAGTCGGCGCTGAACAGATCGCGCCAGCGTCCGACCAGATGCGAGAACAGCGCGTCCTTGTGTGCGAGCAGCAGGTCGTGGCAGGCGTAGAGCTTGTGCTCCTCCGCAAGCCCGAAGTCCGCTCCCAGAAGATCGGCCATCGCGCTGTTGCCGAACCATTGCCGGTGCAGCCGCCACTCGCTGCCCGGCGCAATCAGCCGGTAGGTCGCGAGCACCTGCAGGATCTGATCCCAGCGCGTCTTCTTGCGGCTCGGTGGCAACCGATCGGCCCAGAACCGATCAAGCTGAAGCTCCTGCCACAACTGTCCCGCTAACCAGCAGGCACCCCATTGTCGCGGACGACGAAGCTGTATCTCCGACAGGCGAAGCTGAATGACGGAAGCATCACCGGTCACCGCTTCACAGCGATCCTCCGGGAACAACGCCAGTGTCCGTGCGCGGCCGGCGTCCTCGTCGAACACTTCGATCGCCTTGCGCCATGCCGCTGCCTGAGAGGAATTGATCTCGCCGAGATACAGCACATGCCGCTGCACCACACGGCCGTCATCGAGCCGCTTGTTCTCCACCACGTTCCAATAGTGGTGCGCCTTGCCGTTCTTCTTTCGCTCGGTGCGTCGCAGGAACATGGCGCGGCGAATCTACGCCCAACGCCACGCCCTTGGGAATCGGGTAGGTCTTCACTACAACCGTTTTCGGCCGAAAACGACGATCCAACTCCTTGCAGATCAATCGCTTAGCTCACGAAAAAATCTCAGAATCGCGATTTTACAACGCGAATCCGCGAACTCGGGTTAACGGGATCCATCCGGTTCGACTAATCTTACTGCGTTACAAAAGAAGGCGCTGTTTGATCGGGCGAATGCAACAGGGACAGCGTGAGAGGGTGCGGACGATGGCAACGATCAGTCTTCGCCGCATCGTCGCAATCGAGTTCGGGATGTGACGTTCGGGTCGCAGCAGCGGAGCCTCTGGGTCGGTAACCGTTGGAAACCGCAAGTCTCTTGAACGGCCTGGTGGAACGAGATCCCGAGGGGGGAATCGTCTCCCTCTCGGAGACCAGGAATCCGTAGGCTGCGATGCACAGCGTAGCGTGGTGGTGGAAGCCACGCCAACCTCGCCCTTCGAAATGCCCGAGCCCGACCTAAGACAGCACGGAGCAAGCCGAAGCTATTCGTCGGCACGCGTCTTCGAGATCGGACACCGAGGTCGCGTAGGATATGCGAAAATATGGCGCGAGGCCAAAGGCGGATCCGGGGACGACTGCTACTCCGACAGCCCTCAACAGATATTCTGCGAAATCCTTGTCGCTCCCTATCAATTTCCCATCTGGTGTCGTTCGGCCGAGCAGCCCTCCACAGCTCGCAAAGGTATAGAAGGCACCGTCCGGCACACGGCAGCTTATGCCGTTGATGGCGTTCAGGGCCGCGACGACGAGATCCCGCCGCGCCTCGAACAATGCTCGCCGCTCTTGCACGATGTCCTGGGGACCGTTCAGAGCCTGAACGGCCGCCGCCTGGCTGATCGAACATGGGCAGGATGTGGACTGGCTCTGGACGACCGCCATCGCCTCAATGAGAGGCCTCGGCCCGGCCGCGTAACCGATGCGCCAGCCGGTCATGGCGTACGCCTTCGACACCCCGTTGATCGTCAGCGTTCGAGCTTTGAGGCCCGGCTCGATGGCTGCCGGCGTGACGAAACAGAAGTCATCGTAGATGATGTGCTCGTAAATGTCATCGACCGCGAGCCAGACATGGGGGTGCCGGAGCAGTACGTCTAGGAGCGGCCGGTACTGCGCTTCAGTATAGGCTGTCCCTGAGGGATTGGACGGGGAATTGAGAAATACCCAGCGCGTGCGGGGAGTGATCGCCCTTTCCAAATCCTCGGCCGTCAGGCGAAAACCATTGGCTTCTGAGCATGGCACGAGAACCGGCTTGCCGCCGGCGATCGCCACGATATCAGAATAGCTGACCCAAAATGGCGTCGGAATGATGACTTCGTCGCCGGAACCGAGGCTCGCCATCATTGCATTGTAGAGGACTTGTTTCGCACCAGCCGATACAGTGATCTCGGCAGTCGTGTATTCCAGGCCGTTGTCGCGTCGAAACTTGGTAGCGATCGCCGCTTTTAGCTCCGGTGTGCCATCGAGTGTCGTGTATTTTGTCACGCCGGCGGCCAACGCGCGCGCCGCTGCATCCTTGACGTGCTGTGGCGTGTCGAAGTCGGGCTCGCCGGCGCCAAGCACGATAACGTTCTGCCCCTGCCGCTTCAGGTCGTTCGCGAGCGCGGTGATCTTGAGGATTTCAGAAACGCCTATCGCCGCGAGGCGCTCGGCGGACCGGAACGGCGAACTAGTAATTGTTGAGGCGTCCATCATGTGGGCCCTTATGCAAGGTCGAACTTGACGCCCTGTGCGAGCGGTAAGGTGCGGCCGTAATTGACGGTGTTGGTGGCCCGGCGCATATATCCCTTCCACGCGTCGGAGCCTGCTTCACGGCCTCCGCCTGTTTCCTTTTCGCCGCCGAAGGCCCCGCCGATCTCGGCGCCCGAGGGACCGATATTCACGTTTGCGATGCCGCAGTCGGACCCGCGTGCGGAGAGGAAGGTCTCCGCCTCTCGTAAATCATTTGTGAAGATCGATGACGACAATCCCTGCGGAACGGCGTTGTGCAGGCGCAGCACCTCGTCAAAATCATTGTAGCGCATGACATAGAGGATCGGAGCAAAGGTTTCCTTCTCCACGGGACCGGCCTGCTCGGGTATTTCGACTAGCGCCGGACGGACGTAATAAGCTTCCTCACCGAAGCCGGCCGCGACTCGCTCGCCGCCGAACACCGTGCCACCACCGGCCTTTGCCTCTGAAAGAGCCGCTTCGTGTGCGTCAAAGGCCGCCTTGTCGATCAACGGACCGATCAGGTTTCCGCTTTCGAGAGGATTGCCGATGGATACGGATTGATAGGCCTGTTTCAGCCGCGGCACGAAACGCTCATAGACGCTGTCGTGGACGAACAAGCGACGCAACGTTGTGCAGCGCTGGCCGGCCGTTCCCATTGCAGCAAACGCGACCCCACGCAGCGTCAGCTCGAGGTCCGCGCTCGCGGTGACGATCGCCGCATTGTTTCCGCCGAGCTCCAGGATCGACCGACCGAACCGCGCCGCCACCTTAGGGCCGACGGCGCTACCCATGGCCGTTGATCCCGTGGCAGAGATCAGCGGTACACGTGGATCATCGACCAGCACTTGTCCCAGTTCGCGACCGCCAATAAGAACGCTCGACAACTCCGCGCAGATGCTGCCGCCTTCCCTCTGGAAGCGCTTGACTGCACGATCGAACAGCGCTTGCGTGGCAAGCGCGGTGAGTGGAGTCTTTTCCGATGGCTTCCAGACGATCGAATTGCCGCAGACCACCGCGAGCGCTGCGTTCCAGGACCAGACGGCAACCGGGAAGTTGAAAGCGGAGATGATGCCCGTGACCCCGAGAGGATGCCAAGTCTCCATGATTCGATGCTCGCTGCGCTCGGTGGCGATCGTCAGGCCGTACAGCTGACGCGACAGCCCGACCGCAAAGTCACAGATGTCGATCATCTCCTCCACTTCGCCGAGCCCCTCCGATGTGACCTTGCCGACTTCGATTGAGACGAGACGGCCGAGGTCCTCCTTGGCCGCACGCAGCTCCTCGCCGAGCAGGCGAACCAATTCCCCCCGCTTGGGCGCAGGGACGAGCCGCCATTCGAGGAACGCAGCGTGAGCCGTTCCGACGGCTTCATGGGCGGCCGCCGTGTCCGAGGTCTTCAGCCAGGCGATCGTCTCGCCGGAGATGGGGGACCGCACGACGAGCTCGCCGGCGCCGAGGACAGCCGGGTCAACCCCCAGACGACCGACAATCGACGCGACCTGATCCGGGAGCGAGGAGGCGGCTGCTTTTTGGGCGACAGAAATCATGTTCTTTGTCTCCGTTATTTGGATCGGGCGTCTTTCGGGCCGGCTGCGCCGAGCTGCGCCAAGGCCTGGTCCAGTGAAGCGCGTTCCGCCTGGGCGTAGAGCTCGAACTCGTCCGCGACCTTTGCGCCCAATGCGTCTTCGAAGGCTAGGCGGTTGGAGCGCTTGGCGTAGTTCCGCTGCTCGTCCGTGTCCAGGTTCGATTGAAAAATGCCAGCGGCGCTGACCGGAAGGAAATCTTCATAGACAATAGGATCAAAACGCAGATGGCCGCGCGCAAGCAGGTCGATCGAAGGCACGATCTTCTCCCGCCGAGCCCATTCAAGGCCTTGCGGCGTCGGCGAATAGCGGAAATAGGCGAGCCGCTGCTCCCGTAGCTCCACCCAGCTGTCGGGAAAGGTGAGGAACCGTCGTGCCAGTTCGCTGGCGTAATCCTCAGCACGGGAGCCTGTGGCGCCAACCTGAACATCCCGGCGAACAGAAGCCAGCAATTCGTCGTATAGCGCGCGCCCTTTCGGCGTGAGTGCAATACCGCGCTGCTCGATCTCGCCAAAGCGAGCGGTGTGGGTGCCCTGTACCAATCCGCCGTCGCCCGCCTTGAATTCGATCTGTTCATCGAGTGCCTTGAAGCTTGTTTGGCGAAGCAGGATCGGGCACTTGCGGCGCGGCGGGCCTTCGATGACAGCCTTCGGAATGATGCCGCGCTTCGGCATCTCGGCCTGCACAACGTCAATGTCGAGCGTGCGTGGCGTCAGGTGATTGATGTGCGGTCCGCGGAAACTGACCACATCCGCAACGAGGCGGTGGGCATCGTGCAGCTTGGTATAGGTCGCAAGCGTAACCATCGCATTGCTGTGCCAGCGGAAGGTCTCCAGAACTTCGCACACGAACTCCTCGGCCTCGCCCTAGTCGAGCCCCCCTTGGCCTCGAAGATTTCGACGAGCTCGATGGCGCGAGCGGTGACGATCTGCCGTTCAGACACGATACGCGCTGCCTCTTTGCGGAGCTCCTCGTTCGCGATGAGGTCCAGGCGAAGAAGCGACGTGAAGATGCGGAACGGGTTGCGCCGCAGAGCCTCGTCCGTGATCGGGCGGAAGGCGGTGGAGTGCACTGGCACGCCGGCGACCGAGAGATCATAGTATCCGACGGCATGCATGCCGAGCACGGCGAAGATGCGACGGATATTGAACAGCTCTCGCGGCGTGCTGAGACGAATGGCGCCGTGGCGCTCGACACCAAGGCGGTCGAGCTCGTCATTGCGAGGGACGTCTGCGCCAGGTCCGGATCGTTCGCCAATTTTCTGGCGTTCACGTCTGCGACGAGTTCGATGAGGGTGCCGTACTGAGGTACCTCCGTGCGGTACATCTGCGACATCGCATGAGAGAACAACGATCGGACCTCGTTCGGGTGCACTTTCTTCGCAAGGACTACTTCAGAATTCAGCTGAGCTTGTCTGGTCATCCGGATCTTCTTGCCGCATTGACGGTACGCATTGGCGTCCACCTTTGACTGCGCCCGGACCAAACCACGATCGGCAGCGGTCCAATATCGATATCTATGCAAGAATTCATTCTCATTCGGAATGAACTGCTATTGAAGCAGCTTGACGAAATCGAAACGTCAATTTAGCTGCTGACAAGCCAGCTGCGATGCGGCTGGTGACGTCAGTTCATCTGTCGATCGGCCATGGTCATGTGAAGATTATGCGGGACCGGAATGACATACTGGCTGCGCGACGGTTCGTACCGTCGCTAGCTCTGCTTACCGCATTCGAGGCTGCAGCGCGCACCAGCAGCGTCACGGCGGCTGCTAAAGAACTCGCCTTGACACAGAGCGCAGTCAGCCGACAGATCAAAATGCTGGAAGAACAGCTCGGCGTGGAATTGTTTCGCCGACAACGGCAGACCATCCGCCTGACCGGCGGTGGTGAGGCATATGCGCGTGAGATCCGTGAGGCCCTTCGCAAGATCAGCGCAGCCTCTCTCACTGTGCGGACAAATCCCTTGGGCGGCACTCTCAACTTGGCGATCCTGCCGACTTTTGGAACGCGCTGGCTGGCGCTGCGACTGCCCGGCTTTCTCAATAGCAACCCAGGCATTACGATCAATCTCGTAACCAAGTTGTCGCCGTTCGATTTCCGCCTAGAACCTATCGACGCAGCGATCCACTTTGGCTCTGCCGAGTGGCCCGGCGGCGATCTGACCCTGCTGCGATCGGAGACAGTGATTCCAGCCTGCAGCCCGGAGTTGCGCGCTGATTGCCGATTCCGCAAGCCGGCCGATCTTAGAAAGGTTCCGCTTCTCCACTTAACCACGCGGCCGAAGGCATGGGAACAATGGTTCGCGATGAACGGCGAGCCCGCCCAAATCCTGCCAAGGATGTTGTTCGACCAATTCGCGACAGCCTCGCAGGCGGCGATCGCCGGCATGGGCGTGGCATTGCTGCCCCAATTCCTGATTGAGGACGAACTCGCCACCGGTAAGCTTGTGGCGGCACTGGATTTGCCCATGACGAGTTCAGAGTCCTATTATTTGGCTTGGCCGCAGGAACGAGAGAACCACCCGCCACTTGTCGCCTTTCGCACTTGGCTTGTCGCGGAAACGGCTGCCGACAGATGAAGCCTTAGTTGCCGGGCGAGGAAGACAGACGCGGGCGGTCGTTCTCTGCAAGCGAGCGAGTTGGCTTCTGAGTTTTGCTCTACACGTACTCAGTGGCGGTACTCCGCGAGCTTATCGCGCCTGTGGTATGCGGTGTATGTGAGCTGCGCAGCAGCAAGCCCTACAAGACCGAACGTGCGAGACAGGCCGAACGCAGTAAAGCCCTTTGGCACCGGACTGCCCTCAACCAAAGCAGCGGCGAGCGTTTCGCCCGCGACCGTAGTCGGCGCAATTCCATGTCCGCCGAATGCGATGGCATGCCAAACGCCGTCGGCGTCGCGGCCGATCTGCGGCATCTTATGGCGCGCATAGCTCATCAGGCCGCCCCATGCATACTCGACCTTGACATCTGCAAGTTGGGGATAAACACGGGCAAGATCACGCCTCAGCAAGCGCGCGATCACGTCCGGCTCGCGGCGGCGCACCGAAATCCGGCCACCCCAGAGAATTCGTGTGTCCTGCAATGGGCGATAGTAATCGAATGCGAATCGTGTGTCGTATACGCTATATGGTGCGTCGATAGCGTCGGTCAGGTGAGCGCCAAGCGGTTCGGTTGCGATCGCGTAAGTCGCGATCGGCAGCACCGCGCGCTCTATCCGGGACGCTACGCCGCGCGCATAGGCGCCTCCCGCGAACACGACATCCTTTGCGCACACTACGCCATTCGGCGCACGCACGACGAAGCCTGCGCCGTTGCGTTCGATCGCAAGCGCCGCGGATTGCTCGAAAATGCGTGCGCCGCCTTGCTCGATCACCCGAGCGACGCCGAGAACGTATTTCAGAGGATGAAAATGAAAGGCGTTGGCCTCGAAGAGCCCGCCATAATAGCGCGAGGTCTTCAAGCGTGCACTCAGGACATCCGCCGCGACCGGCTCCCAGTCGACACCGAACTCGCGCTGCATCAGCGAGCGCAGTTTGTCGAGGCGAGAACGATCGTTAAACCAGTTCGCAAGCATCACACCCCGGTCGACGATATCGCAGTCGATTCCATAGCGCGCAATTCGCGCGCGGATTAGGTCGACAGCATCGATCGTGAGTCGGTATAGGAGCCGCGCCTCGGCGCGACCGAGCGCGCGCAACAGCTCGGCGTTATCCAAGCTGTAGCCCCCGAACACAAAGCCGCCGTTTCGACCGGACGCACCGAAACCCGCTCGCTCGCCTTCAAGCACGACCATGTCGCGCACGCCGCGTTTGATGAGCCCGAGCGCGGTGCACAGACCGGCAAGACCGGCGCCTATAATGCAGACCTGCGTGTCGAGCCTGCCGTTCAGTTCGGGGTAGAGCCTACGGGAAACGGTTGCGTCGTAGAAGTTCCGCATAAATTTTCATGCCATCGAGTGCAATCGGCGCAGTCCACTAATCAAAACATTCGGAGACGAAGCCCCAGTTGCGGATCATCGTGGTCTGCCAGTAGCTGAGATCGGCGCAGTCCACGCGACCGCCCGAGTAGCCAGTTCATGCGCTTCGTGTCTCATTGGTAAATCATCTTATCCTCCCAATTGTCACCGATGCGGTAGCAAGGTTTAAAGATAGCGAACCTTTCGATCCGTGGGCGCCGACCGCAATTGCGTTATCGTCTGCAATTCAAGGCGAGCGCGCTCTACTGCCTGAAGCGGGCGGTGTGATCTAGCTAAGGGCGACCACGGCCATAACTTCTGAGTCTTAGATACTAGATTGGCCCACGGCGCCGGCCGCAGTTTGTGCTGCAGCCGGGCTAAACGCGGATACTCACTTCCAGCTTACTTTACGAACAACTTGCGCGGCGTTGCTGATAACGCCTCGTGACCAGCGTCCGTCACGGTGAACGACTGTGTGATCGTAATGCCGACATCGTCCAGCCAGAGCCCGGGCATCATATGAAAGCACATGCCCGGACGAAGAATTGTGTCGTCTCCCTTTCGAAGGCTGGCCGTCCGTTCCACCGCACCGGGCGGATAGCCCAGGCCGATCGAGTAGCCGAGCCTCGCCTCTTTCTCGAGCCCATGCCGAGCCAGCGATTGGCGAAACACCTCGGACACGTCCGAACATTTACGACCAGGCTCGACACTGTCGAGGGCTGCGTTCATCGCCTCCACCGCGAGCTCCGACAAGTTCTGGAAAGCAGGAATCGGCTTTCCTACCGATATCGATCGACTGAGATTGACCTGATAACGCAACCGGTTTCCGAAGAGTTCAAGGTTAAGAGTCGTCGAAGCCGGTAGCGGCTTGTCGGTCCATGCGGCATGGGGTGCAATGGAACGCTCAGCTACACAAAGCATCGGGGGCGCGCACATGTAGGACCCGCCGAACTCGGGCGTGCCAGCCGCCATCTGGTAATAAACGGCGGCAGCGATATCACACTCCCGAATGCCTGGCGCGACGATGTCGATGGCTCGGGCCATCATGGCGTCAGCGATCTTGCCCGCTTGACGCATAAGCGCGATTTCCGCCGGGCTCTTCACAATCCGGATCCAGTTGACGAGCAGATCCGCATCGACGAACTGCGCAGCGGGAAGCGCACGGGAAAGATCAGCGTGTGCACGCGCGGAGTAGTAGTATCCGCCATTTTCCACGCCGATACGTGCATTCTCTCCGCCGATTTCCCTGACCACATCGGCAATCACATCGAACGCCGAGAAAGTGGCAGAATGGACGTACTTGTCCTCATAAGCGCGGATATTGTCTTCATCGAGATAGGTCGTCATAACCGCCGACACGCGGTCCATGAAGCGGCCAATCCAAATGGGCTGCTCTTTCTTGAGGGAGACGATCACGAATTGCGGGACATAGTACGAATATGCGTCGTAGCCCGTCAGATAGTTCATGTTCGGTGGTTCTGAGATCAGCAAGATGTCGACACCTCGCTTGCTCATTTCACCCTTCACTGCGACCAGGCGTGCAACAAACTCGCTCTTTTCGAAATGCAGTTCTCGTTTCAATTTCGATGCCCCTTGTTGAGCGGATCGCCGCTCGTCGATCAGGAAGAACGTAGGTTGCGCAATCGTGATCTTTATCTAACGCCGTTAGATCCATTTCCTCTAAATCAAGCCGCATCTGCAGGATTTCTGCATGTTTCACCGCATTGGCGTATAGTTCCATCGCAACCGCCCGAGCTTCTTTGCAATGGCGAGAGGCTGCCTAGCAAAAACACGAGGCGAGAGGACCGTTGCGGTCCGCGTCAGTCCTTGAATAACCCCGCGTTCGGTCGAGAAGATCGAGTTGTAGCAGCAACGATGAAAAAGATTTGCGTGCGGGTCCAGTGGCGGCGAGCGGGTGACTCCTACGCCCAACGCATCGTGCAAAAACAAATTCGATGCGCCGAGCGCTGGCAACTCATAGCGCTCACTTCGCCGAAAACGACATCGGAAAGATGATCTCTTACTCTCTCCGAGGTGACATTTTCGACCGAAAGCCGTAGTCGCCTAGTTCAAAGACGATGATAGAGATGTTCATATATTCCCGTTGTCGCCAGCTCGGGCATGAGCGAGTTCCCGAAGTTTCATTTTTAAAAGGCCTCTTATAAGATGCTTGTCTGCACTGCTGTGCGCGGCAGAAGGTGAAGTGGACCCTATGCTGAGGACCACTGGGTCTGGTTTTTTAAGTGGAGCTGCTGCCGTTCGTTCTTCCCAGTGACTTTACGCTACTCTTGCCTGCTGCTGTTGTGGCTGTGGGGATGTGGGCAACGCGCAGCGTTGTCCAAGCTTCTCGCTTGCGAGAAGCGTCATATCCACAGCCTGTGCGCCGGTGACACCGGCCCGCCAGACCGCCATCGGCGCGCGGTTTTCCAGCGCCTGATGAGGGCGCTGGAAATTGTAAAATTCGATCCATCGGGCGATTCCGGCCTTGGCCTCGTGGCCATCCGAATAACCCTTGAGATAGATGTCCTCGTATTTGAGCGAGCGCCACAGCCGCTCGATGAACACGTTGTCCATCCAGCGCCCACGACCGTCCATCGAGATCCTGACGCCGGTGGCGGCCAGCGTGCCGGTGAAGGCGGCGCTGGTGAACTGGCTACCCTGGTCGGTATTGAAGATCTCAGGCCGGCCGAAGCGCGCCAAGGCCTCTTCGAGCGCAGACACGCAGAACGATGTGTCCATCGTGTTCGACAGCCGCCAGGCCAGCACCGCACGGCTCGCCCAATCGATGATCGCCACCAGATACAGAAAGCCCTGGCCGATCGGCAGATAGGTGATATCGGCCGCCCACACTTGATTCGGTCGGTCGATCACCATATGGCGCAGGAGATACGGGAAGATCTTGTGTCCCGGCGCCGGCTTTGTGGTTCTGGGCTTTGGTCCCAGCGCCGCGATGCCCATCTTGCGCATCAACCGCTGCACGCGCTTGCGATTGATGCGACAGCCTTCGCTATTGAGCATCGCCGTCATCCGCCGCGAGCCCAAGAACGGCCAGGCCGTGAACAGCTCGTCGATCCGCCGCATCAGCTCAAGGTCGTTGTCATTGGCCGGCCGCGGCGGCCGATACACGCTCGATCGCGCAACGCTCAGCAGTTGGCATTGCCGGCGGATCGATAGACCCGCATGATCGCGCTGAAGCAATCCTCGGCGATCCGGCGCGCTCATCTTCCGGACCTCCTGGCTAAGAAATCCCGCTCGACCGTCAATTGTCCGATCTTGGCGTGGAGCTTCTCGACCTCCAGTTCGTGGGCCGCCTCGCCATCCCGACCAGCGCCCGCGTCGAACGCCCGAACCGCTTGATCCTGAAGCTGTTTCTTCCAGGCATAAATCTGGTTCACATGCACCTGGTAGCGCTGCGCCAGATCCGTCACCGTTGATTGTTCTCGCAGCGCCTCCAAGGCGATCTTTGCCTTCAGCGCCGCATCGATTGTCCGTCTCGTCTTCTTCATGGTCCGCTCCGTTTATCAAAACGGAACGGCATCCGCACCACCTAAGCCGCCGGTCCAAAATCCGGGGTCCACTTCACAAACCCTTCAGCTGCCAAGTCCGTATTCCCCACGCAGCTTGTCTGCCAACGAGCGGCCTGCAGCGAGCCGGCAAGCGGCCGACGTATGATCGCCATTCAGCCAGATCGAATGATTCGCCAACCGGCACTCTCTAATCGTTCATTGCGATCAGTTGTAAGATTGTGTCGGTATCGACGTCGTTCAAACGGTAGGTAGTGATCATCGTCAGCATGACGGCGCAACGTTCAGCGCCGCGCTCGCTGCCCGCAAAGGTCCAGTTGCGCCTGCCCACAGCCACGCCGCGCAGCGCTCTTTCTGCGGCATTGTTCGTCAGGCAGATTCTACCGTCGTCGAGGAAGCGCGCGAAGTCGTCCCAGCGGTTGAGCATGTAGTTCATTGGCTTCAGGACCTCGGAAGAGCGCGAGAGGGTTTCGCGCTCGCGCAGCAGCCAGGCGTGCAGTTCGTCGAACAACGGCTTGCTCTTTTCCTGGCGCACGGCACGCCGCTCCGCGGCGGTCTTGCCGTTGATCCCACGTTCGATCTCGAACAAGGCGTCGAGCCGTTTGACCGCCTCCAGCGCGATCGGGGAGATCGGCTTGCCCTTTCCGCCGTTCCGGACATTCATCTCGATGTCGGCCAGCTCGAAGAACCCCCTGCGGGCATGGGCCATGCAGAAGGCGGGCGTGAGCGGTCGGTCCTTCCGCCGCTCGTCGAACAACGGATTGAGACCGCTGTAACAGTCAGCCTGAAGGATGCCCTGGTACCCGACCAGGTGTTTCTGGGGATGTTCACCCCGTCGGTCGCTCGAGGCGTAATAGACCGCAGCTGGCGGAGCTGTGCCCGCGAAGGGCTTGTCATCCCGAACATAAACCCAGATGCGCCCAGTTGTGCACTTGCCCTTCGCCAGGATGCGGATGGTGGTGTCGTCACCGTGAAGACGCTCGGCCGCGAAGGCATGCTTCTCGATCAGCTCGAAGATCGGAGCCAGGGCGAAGGTCCCGTGGCCGACCTGGTCGGCCAGCGTGGACCGGCATGTCGATGCCCTCGCATTTGAACCGGGAGCTCTGGCGGTTGAGCGGGATGTGCATGCCGAACTGTGCGTCCAGCGAAGGCTGGCATGTTCAGCAGGAGTCAGCCCTGCCGGGGAAAAAGTTAGCTCCCCGTAGTGTGGATAGCAGAGGAGATAGAAATAGAACCTTTGAAGCCTATCGACAAAACTCCCTTGGGGAGACCACGAGTCACCGGGCCGTATCAAAAGAGAACGCGTTGTGGCCTCGAAAATGCTGAAAACCGAAAGTCGAGCCCGCAGTTTAGGGGCGAAGGCAGCATGATCCGTCGAATGCTAACTGACGCGACGGGTCATTTCGGCGGGGTGAAAGCGACAGCACGGTGACAAGGACATGCTGAGCAACTGGAGAAGCCTTCCTCATCCCGGGGAGAAATCACCGGAAGAAGGTAGGTCGAATAACCGGAGATCCCGGGAAATCGGCCGAAGATGAGAAGGTGGCGGCCGGGACCGTAGTAGCGATGAAGCGGAGTAACGCCCGTGAAGCAAAGGGTCCCTGCCATTTGTGGTGTCTCTAACGTAAGGAAGGCAAGGACGAGATGATAAAGGCGTCCATCGATTTGCGGGACCTGAGGCGGAGACTATACGTCAAGGCGAAGGCTGAACCGTCCTGGCGTTTCTGGGGTCTATACGTCCACGTGTGCAAGATGGAGACCCTGCGCGCAGCGTATGAGATGGCGAAAGAAAACGACGGCGCACCGGGAATAGACGGGGTGACGTTCGAAGCCATCGAAGCGCGAGGCGTGGAGTCTCTGCTCGAGCAATACCGACTGCGCATGGGTGCTGCTCTACATCGAAAGATGGCTGAAGGCACCCGTGAGCATGCCGGATGGCGCGCTGGTCAGCCGAGAGAAGGGGACCCCGCAAGGGGCAGTCGTCAGCCCAATCTTGGCAAACCTTTTCCTGCACTATGCGTTCGATCGTTGGATGAAGGAAAATAATCCAGACATTCCGTTCGAGCGCTACGCGGATGATGCCATCTGTCACTGTCGCAGTGAGGCGCAAGCGCTTTCATTGCGGCAAGCGCTGGAAGCGCGGCTTGCGGCGTGTAAGTTGGAATTGCATCCGCAAAAGACGAAGATTGTGTACTGCAAAGACTCGAACCGACCGAACGGTTATCCGGAGCAACGCTTCGATTTTCTGGGCTTTACGTTTCGACCCCGACAATCGATGAATCGCGCTGGAAAGCTGTTCGTCAGTTTCTCTCCTGCGGTCAGCGACAAAGCGGCCAAGGCGATGCGCGAAGACGTGCGTCGCTGGAAGCTGCATCATCGCAACGATCTCGACTTGGAGAAAATCGCCCAATGGGCACGGCCTATTCTTGTTGGCTGGGTCAACTATTACGGGCGTTTTCATCGTTCGGCGCTTCGCAGGGCACTGCGCACAGTAGATCCATTTATCGTGCGCTGGGCA
This sequence comes from Bradyrhizobium sp. CCGUVB14, assembly GCF_024199935.1. Classification (NCBI taxonomy): domain Bacteria; kingdom Pseudomonadati; phylum Pseudomonadota; class Alphaproteobacteria; order Hyphomicrobiales; family Nitrobacteraceae; genus Bradyrhizobium; species Bradyrhizobium sp. CCGUVB14. The sequence continues at coordinate 1,840,684 of NZ_JANADS010000001.1, read as the reverse complement.
CAGCGGAAATACAAAAGACTTCGGGGACACGCAAAGCGAGCGTGGGGCTGGTTGCGCGGGGTCAAATCCCGCCAACCGAACCTGTTCGCCCATTGGTCCACGGAATCTCCGGTTGGGGCGATAGGAGCCGGATGAGTCGAGAGACTCACGTCCGGTTCTCGGAGGGCGTGGGGGTGGGATTCCCCCGCGCTACTCGACTATCTGCGCGCCTACGACAGCGTGTCCGAGGCGCAAGCGTCGATTTCCAAATATCTGGCGTTCTACAATCAGGGACGCCCGCACTCGAGCCTTGACGAACGCACGCCCGACGAGGCTTACTTCGGCGTGCAAGCGATGGTGATGGCCGCATGATCGTCGCCCGCGATTTTGTCGTCGCTCTGGTCGGGCTACGCCCTCCCGACGCAACGACAAAATCGCAAAGCCCCGCAGTCAGTGTAAACCGGCAGGAATCCACTTAAATTCCGCGGGGCGCTGTCCAAACAACCGGGGCCAGCTCTGTCCGCAACCTGTCGCGACACACGCAGGATTCGTATTTGCTGCAGGTTTCGCAGTTTGCCCGGCATTTCGCTAAATCGCCGGCTTTGCTCGGCCCGGAGGATATCCACGCCTACCAGGTCTATTTGACGAACGAGAAGAAGCTGGCCCCACGCTCGGTGCAAGTGACCGTCGCAGCGCTTCGATTTCTCTACCGCGTCACGCTCGGCTTCGATTGGGATTTCGACCGGATCATTCCGTGCCCAAAGGCGCCAAAGACACTGGCCGTCATTCTCAGCCCCGAGGAGGTGCTGCACTTCCTTGGCTGCATCGAGAGCTTCAAACACCAGGCGATCCTGACGACATGCTATGCCGCCGGTCTGCGCATTTCCGAGGCGACCCGCCTGAAGCCTGAGGCTATCGATCGCCAGCGCATGGTGCTGCGCGTCGAGCAGGGCAAGGGACAGAAAGACCGCTACGTCATGCTGTCGGCCAGGTTGCTGGAGGTGCTGACGGACTATTGGCGCGCCGTGCGACCCACCGGGGCATGGATGTTTCCTGGCGCCGTTGCTGGAGAACCGATATCGACAAGCGCCGTAGATGCCACCTGCCGCCAGGCACATCGGATGTCGAAACTCTCCAAGCCGGTGACACCTCATTCGCTTCGGCATGCATTTGCGGTGCACCTGCTCGAAGCTGGAACCGATCTCCGCACCATCCAGCTCCTGCTCGGCCATCGCAGCTTGTCAACGACCGCTCAATATCTGCGGATCGCTACCAACAAGGTCTGCGCGGCGACGAGCCCGCTTGAACTGCTGCCACGTCCGATCCCCAAGGCCTCCTCGCCGCCAGCGCCCGAACATTTCTGACGGCCAGCCCCATGAGCCGCTCAGGTCCGGAGGTGGCGGATATCTTCCGTCGCTACGGTGCTGCCTGGCGAGAGCAGCACTGGGCCTCGCTATCGACCGAACGACGCTCCGCAATGACTGCCATCGAGCGCTGCCGAACGTCGGCGCTCGGCGGCCATGTCGAACAGTGCGACCGCTGTGGCGAACGACGGATCGCTTACAACAGCTGCCGTTCCCGCAGTTGCCCCAAGTGCCAGTGGCTCGCCCGAGCAGAATGGATCGAAGCTCGGCGGGAAGAGCTTCTCGATACGCAGTATTTCCATGTCGTCTTCACCATTCCCGATGAGATCGCCGCGATTGCCTTCCAGAATGCCAGCACGGTCTACAAGATTCTGTTCCACGCAGCCGCCGAGACGTTGCGCACCATCGCTGCCGATCGGCGACATCTCGGCGCGGAGATCGGGTTTTTCGCTGTGCTTCACACCTGGGGGCAGAATCTCAGTCATCATCCCCATCTCCACTGCGTCGTGCCCGGCGGTGGGCTGTCGCCGGACGGAAGCCGCTGGATCGCGTGCCGTCCCGGCTTCTTCCTACCAGTCGCCGTGCTCTCCCGACTCTTCCGGCGGCTGTTCCTCGAAGGTCTGCAAAGGGCATTTGATGCCGGCGAGTTGCGATTCTTTTCGTCATTGGAACGGCTGCGCGATCCCGTCGCATTCCGGAGCTATCTGGATCCCGCCCGCCGGGTCAACTGGGTGATCTATGCCAAGCCACCCTTCGCGGGCGCTGAGCAGGTTCTGGAATATGTCGGACGCTACACACACCGGGTGGCAATCGCCAACAACCGGATCGTCGATATCGAAGATGGCCACGTACGCTTCCGGTGGAAGGACTATCGCAACGAGAGCCGGCAAAAGGTGATGACGCTCGACGCCGGGGAGTTCATCCGGCGTTTCCTCGTCCATGTCTTGCCCGAGGGATTTCAGCGCATCCGCTACTACGGTTTCATGGGCAACCGCTACCGCAAGCAAAAGCTCGCCCGCTGCCGCGAACTGCTCGGAATGCGGCAGTCCGATATGTCGGCAAAGCCGAAGGAAGGGCGCGATTATCGCGACAAGGTCGAAGAACTGACCGGAGTTTCCCTGCGGGAGTGTCCCTTCTGCCGTCAAGGGCAGATGGTGTGCATCGAGGTGCTCGCGCCCGTTGCGTCACAAGACCCACCTCTCATGGACACTTCATGATGGTCGTGCATTTCAACTCATTGATCATCGTGCTTTCCGTCTGCCGAGGCAGAGAGCAGGCGTCCTATTGTCACGCCTCCGACATCGAGCTCTCCAGACGCAGGCGTCGCCGGTCTTTCCGATGGGGAGACCATATCTCGATTAGAATGTTTCGCTATAAAGACCGCATCCAGCATGTCCCCGGAGCCCTAGCGACGGGGCTCTCCATTGGGAAGCAGCATCCAATTTCCATAGCGGCACCGGCGCGCTAGGCGGCTTCGTCCAACACGTTTTTAGATTACCGGCGCACTCACAGCGGCGCACTTTGAAGCTTCGGTAACGCGCCGCCAATCTAAAAACGCTCTCTACTATGCCGCGCTCGGCATAGGCAGGTCACGATCGTCCTGGACATGACGGGCCTCCGCGAAGATCGCGATGGACTTCTTGCGTGGATGAGACGTTATCTTCACGACACCAACGCCCTCGTCCGCGTGCCAATTCGTCATACATCAGAACCTCGATCAGATCGTCGACGATCGCGACACCGCGCTCAATGCTCGCTGTGCTCTCGCCAATCCCAAGGCGACAGCGGACATTTCTTGTTGCGTCTATCGCCCCATGCATCGAGTGATTTGCCCAGATAATCGCAGACAATGGAACACTTAGAGGAGCAGAGAGCAGCATTCGATCGTCTTTGGCTGGAATTACTACAATGGGCAACGGACTCCGACAGGCTTGCAAGTACGAGACGATCCCGTCTACGGCATCCTTACATGAGTGCAGAAGGATTGCATCGGCGCCCGCCCTTGCGTAATCGTGAGCTCGCAGAAGCGTTTCCTCCATTCCACACTCGTCTTTTGGTGCCTCGAGGCACACGACAAGGACCAAATCGTCTTTGACAGCGTCCTTTACCGCACGCACACGGCTACAGAATTTCTGGAGATTTGCTTCACGATGTTGCTCGCGTAAAACGTGCATCGCCCTCGGGCCAGAGCTATCCTCCAGTGCGAGCCCTGCAGCGCCACAGCAACGCAACTCATGGGCGATTATTACTCCACTGTTGACACTACGAAGGACAATGTCTCCATCGGCGAGAACCGGCAGTTCAGTCGAGCCAACGATTCTTTCGATTATGCTCTTAACTTGATTCCATGGCGCTTCGTCAGCATAGCAATATCCGAGGGAACAGGCAATTGAGGTCGCCGACACCCACAAGCCTTCGAAGCCTGTGCGCTCAGCGATCGTTGCGGAGAATCCATCATGCACCTCCATGAGAAACGAAAGCTCAGCACTCGAGCAGATTTGTGCGCGTAGCGTATCGGATATCATAGCGAGGTGTCCAACAACGTCGACGAGAAACGGAGGCGATTAATCCTGTATTGCAGATCCCTTGTGTAGCGCTTGCTCGCACCACCATTCCTTGCCTGCCTAACCATTCGAGCGCCGTTCGGCTGTCCTTATTCCATTAATGGATAGATCACGCGCTTCGATCATCGAGATCAATTCCCCGAAATAATAGTTGATAAAGGGCGGGTGATATGTATCCCCTTTACTAAGCGCGGCAGCCATAGGGCATCCGCGGGCTAATCGCAGATAAAGACCCGCTAACCACGTATACGGCGCTTCCGCTGCTGACTTCCGAACAATGAGGATTAGTTTCCCAGTTCAAAGCAGGAGGCTTTACGCACCTCCGGAAACTCCTGCGCGATGAACGAACGTCGGGCCATAAGTTGGCGGAGCTGGCCGGCCCTGCGCTTTAAACCCACGCGAACAATCGCCAGGAGCATAGTCGCTTCAGATACTGGCTCGAGCGTGCTGAGCAGCAGCGACAGTGCTTCATGACTCCCGTCCGATCGTGTGACATGCAAGCATTCCAGCGGTGGGAGTGCAGACGTGAAAGGAATCAGAGGCCACTCATGGGCGATCGCGCAGTTCGAGCATGCGAAGCGTCGCTTATGAATGGTTCGTGACGTGCGGCACTTAATTCAAGTTTCTGCTCGCGACGTGAGGCTTTACGCAATTTCGTTGCTGCGAACATCAACCGAAAGGATGCAGACCCTAGTTTCAAGGCGACGAGCGACCTTTTCGACCGGGCCCCGGTCGCTGGTTTCTAGGGCAGCCGTAATTCGACAGCCGTCCGCTATCATTCGAGCGATCCGAAGATCATGAACGCGTGTCTCATCAAGCAGGCGGGCGAGAGCAGCATGCATATCGCATGCCTGAAGCTCAATGGTAAACATGGGAGGCCTTTTTTCTTCGCAAGACCGCGCCCGGGTTTCGGAAGCGCGAGATTGGCACCCATGCGATAGGCCTCTTGCGTCATTTAGACCTGGATGGTTCGACGACCGCGTGCAGCGCGGATTTCCGGGCAGGAAGCGATAGGATTTGGAGAGAACGATTCCCCGAGTTCTGTCGCTCAATGTCCAGCTAGCTCAACAGCTGAACTCAATCTATATTTACGACAATCTTTCCGACTGCCTTTCGAGTGGCGAGCTGGGCGATGGCATTGCCCGCTTCTTCGAAGGGAAAGCGCTCCGAGATGGAAGGTCGCAGCTTGCCGGCCAGATACCACTCGAGTAACTCAACCGCGATGTGACTAAAACGGTCGACACCGCGATCAAGCCACGGCCCGAAGAACACGCCAACGATCTTGCAGCTCTTAAGTAAGGGAAGATTTAACGGAATCTGTGGGATACCTCCCGTAAATCCCACAACGAGGAAGCGACCATCCCAAGCTATCGCGCGCAGAGCCGCCTCTGAATAGCTTCCACCTACAACGTCACACACAACGTGAGCTCCGTCCGGAGCGCAAGCCGTTTTAAAGAGGTGTGCAAGATCTTTCTGAGACGATGCATCAGACAGCGCAGGTGGATACATCACCACTCGGTCTGCTCCGTGCTCCCGAGCTTTTCTCGCTTTCGCAGGTGAAGAAGCGGCTGCCACGACACGAGCCCCCATCACCCTTCCAATCTCAATTGTCGCAAGCCCAACTCCACCAGCGGCTCCAAGCACCAGGAGAGTTTCACCCTCTCTAAGGTCGCCCCGCTCTTTCAACGCGTAGTACGAAGTGCCGTAGGTCAAAAAGAACACGGAGGCTTCGTCAAACGGCATTTTGTCTGGTATTAGCGTACATCGGCTCGCGTTTATGGCAATTTTCTGCGCCATTGCGCCCCACCTCGAAAAACCCATGACGCGATCGCCTGGTTGAAGCGATGAAACGCCGTCACCTATCGCTTCGACTATGCCTGAGAATTCGCCCCCGGGAGAAAATGGTCGCTTTGGCTTGAACTGATATTTGTCTTCTATGATCAGTGCATCCGGAAAGTTTACTCCGCTGGCTTTGATGCGAACGACAATCTGGCCGACGCCAGCAGCCGGATCGTCGACCTCTTCTAGAACAAGAGTTTCGGGACCGCCTGCCGATTTGCTAATGATCGCTTTCATTTCTACTCCGTGCTATCGTACAAAGTGCCAGTTTAGATAAGCCCTCAACTTATGCCGCCAAATACGTGCGACACCTTAACCTTATTCCAGCATACAAGATTTGACTGGTAACCGTTCTGATTCAGACTTACTTTGCTTGTAGATCAATCTGGCTCCTCACCTCTTCGCCTGTTACCCAAACGAGCCAATCCTCATCCACGATGTGGTATTCTAACAGTCGCAATATGGATCCTCCGGGTTCACAATGCGCATATCCGTTTTGCGCAACAACACCCTTATCAATCCGCCAGCGCGGTGCCAGGGCACATAAGAAATCAGGAGCCCACATTGCAAAAGACACGCCGCGAGCGATCCCAGATGCGATCTGCGGTATGCCACGTCCTCTGAAGTCTTTGCGGACCCAAAGGTCGCCATGATAAGCAACGTTCCCTGTTATCTTCTTCGCGGCATGTGCCGTACAAACACAGCGGTCCGAAGCATGCGCATGCACGGTTGGTTCAGCATAAAAGGCTTTCAGCGACTGAAGATGTTCTGCAAGATTGCTGCGTGACAAATCATAGAGTCGAGCGGCCTCCAACAGAGCAACCTCATCATTCTTGTCGACGCCTTTGATCCAGTATCCGTCGCCTGGCTTGATTGGCGACCGATCTGGTCGGAAATTTGGATATGTCGGTCCCTTTGTTGAAGCGGAGCCAGTGATCCGGACGTACTCCCAAAAGTCGAATCCTATTGACAGCTTGATGCCTCTTTCAGCCGCTGCGGCATCATATGCATGAAGGAAGCGCGAAACTTGCAATTGATCGACCACGCATCTCATTCGCCACACCATTGTCTTTCGCCGATCGGTTTTCTATACGGCAAATTGCTGACAAGCTATCAGACCAAGTCCTGCAGAAGGGTCATCCCATGGCTGTTTACCCCAACTGTCCTGGGCGCTAAGCAACAGCTTCTTTTTATGCCTTCACGTAGACGCTCCAGCACCGACGGTGATTTCAATCGCTTTCGGGCCATCTTAAGTTAGCAAGATAGAGCTACGCACTCGACTGTTTCTTGATGGGCGATGAACGCACTCTCTTCTGTAAGATGGGTCGAGCTGGGTCGTATTGACCTAACGTTTTGGTGTTGCACGGAGAGTATCTCCAAAGCAGCCATATCTTCAGGTACAGGAAAGCCGGAATCAGCGAACCTACTAATGCTGGTGGTCTTTGATTTAAAGTAACCGGCATGAGGCACCCACCTCGCCAGCCTTCAGCTCGCCTGCAATACAGCTTGGCATGAGCTGATCGGTGGAGGTGGAGCGATGGCAAATGCCATGCTTGATGTCAGGCAGGAAGGTGACTCCTATCGTCGCGTCGAGGTGATCACTGGGGAACGCCGGCGGCGACGGTGGACTGGCGCGGAGAAGGCCCGGATCGTGGCAGAGAGCTTTGAGGAGGGTGCGAACATCTCCGAGGTGGCGCGGCGCAATGGCGTTTCCCGCGGGCTGCTCACGGTGTGGCGACGCCAGATTGCGTCGGCGGTAGCCGGCAAAGCCCAGAACTTCGTGCCGATCCAAATTGGTATCGAGAGCGATGGCGGGAGAGCTGGCGAGTCCGAGTGTATTTCGCCGGTACAGATGAAGCCCTTGGAGATTGCCGCGCCGCCGGCCAAGGTCTGTGGAGTGGTCGAGATCGAGATGAACGGGGCGCGCATCCGGGTCGAGCCGGGCGTGGAGCTGGCGACGCTTGCGACGGTGCTGGCCGCGCTTCGAGGGATCCGGCTTCAATCCGCGCAACAGGTACGGGTAGATCTTGTGGCCCGGTGCCGGCTTGCTGGTGTTCGGACGGCGATAGATCGCCTCGATCCCCATGCGCTTCATCAGCGTCGCGACGTGGCGGCGGCCAATCGTAAGCGCGCTTTTTGACGCACGGTGCAGCATCATCTCCTCGTCTGCGCAGGGCGGGGATTTTGATTGGTGGAGTGTCCCTGTTGGCTTTAAGGCGATCAGCCAGGGTTGACGGTCTCTGCGTGCTTGGCAAAGTTGAATGGCAACAGGTCTTCGATGTCGGCGTCGGGCGGACGCTGCGGCAGTTCAGCGAGCACGTGACATAGCCAGGCGTAGGGCTCAACGTCACAGGCCCGGCATGTCAGCACCAGGCTGTAGATCACCGCGCTGGCCTTTGCGCCGGCGACGGTGTCGCTGAACAACCAGTTTTTTCTTCCGGTCACAAAGGGTCTGATGTCGCGTTCGAGAACATTGTTGTCGATCGGCGCAAGGCCATCATTGGCGTAGCGGGCCAGATAATCCCATTGGTTGCGGGCATAGGCGATGGCCTTGCCGGTCAGGCTTTCGGGCAGCACGTTCGGCGCCTGATCGTCGAGCCAATTTTTGAACGCAGCCAGGACCGGGACGCTGTGCTGCTGGCGCAGCCGCAAGGCGTATTCGGCGCGCGTTTTGCCGTCGGGCGGCGTCTGGCGCGCCAGCCTCTCGACCTCATACAATGCCTCGAAGAACCTGAGTGCCTGCAACGAGAGGCCGCCGGGCTTCTTCATCGCCTTGAGCGCGTCGGTAAATTTCCTGCGCGCGTGCGCCATGCAGCCAAGATGAGTGACACCGGAGAGCGTGCGCCAGGCGTCATAGCCGTCGCTCATCAACAGGCCGCCCCAACTGGCCAGGAAGGCCTGTGGATGCTCCTGGCCGCGACCGGGCTGGTAATCGAACAACACGACTGGCTGGGCGCTGTCCTGGCCACTGCGGTAGACCCACATGTACGATTTGGTCTGCGCATCCCGCCCGTCCTCCTTGAGGACCTTGACCCACGTCTCGTCGCCATGGATCAGAGGCTGCGACCGGAGCGTTTGCTTCAGCGCATCATACACGCGTTGCAGGTGCAATTCGCTCGACCGGATCACCCAATTGGCCAGGGCGCCGCGGCCGACGCTGACGTTGGCGCGTGCCAGCGCGTCCGCCAGACGATACAGCGGCGTGCCGTCGACGTATTTGTTGGCCAGCACGAGCGCCAGCGTCGAAGCCGTGGCGACGCTGCCCGGCAATGGCTGCGCCGGCATCGGTGCGATCACGATCGGGGTGTTCAGCGCAGTGCGCTCGCAGTGACGGCACGCGTACTTGAACCGCACGTGCTGCAGCACTGTCGCCTTCACCTCGATATGCAGTTGTTCGGTGACGTTCTCGCCCATCCGGTGCATCCGATTCCGGCAGCACGGGCAGGCCTTCCGGTCCTCGGGCAGATCATGTTCGATACGCTGGCGCGGCAGATCCGCCGGCAGAGGCTTGCGGCCGCGCTTCTTCGGCGCGGGCGTCTCACCCTCCGGCCGCCCCGTATCCGGCACGACCGCCGGTTCGAGATCGTCCTGTTCCGCGCCTTCTTCGGCGGAAGCCTGTTCGGCTTCGTTGAAGATGCGATCCTTGAGCTTCTCGCTGCGTGGCGCGTAGCGATGCAGCCGCTCCAGCCGCAACTGCTCCTCAAGGTGCCTCACGCGCTGCGCGAGCTTCTCGTTCTCGGCCTTCAGCGCCGCGATCAAGGCTTCCAGTTCGTGCGTCGTGGGCTTGCGACTCATCGTAGTCTTGAATCGAAGTCATGCCGCCGCGTCAACCGGGCTCCCATGTCTTCGTCATGTCTTCGGCGGCGTCATCTGAGAACGGCCATGCCGAAGCCCGATGACGCCGCCCGCATCGAACACGCTCAGCCCACGCTCTGATATTGCCGCACCGGATGACGACGCATCGCCGCGATGTTGATGCCGTCAAGCAGCCAGTGCAGCTCCTCCATCGTCAGCGTCAGCACCGCCTCCTGACTTCGGGGCCAGTGGAATCTGTCGGCCTCCAGCCGCTTCAGCAGCATCCAAAATCCTGACCGATCATAAATCAGCAGCTTGATCCGGTCGCGGCGACGATTGCAGAACGCGAACACCGCGCGTTGGAACGGATCCAGCCCCATCGACTGCTCCACCACGATCGCCAGGCTGTTGATGCCCGCCCGGAAGTCAATCGGTTCGCGGTGAAGGTAGACCCGAAGATCAGACGCCAGTCGGAACATCGCAACGCCCCAGCGCTTCAATCACCGCCGACAGCAACTGCGCGTCGCCGCCTTCCAGCGAAAGCGTCACGCCGTTGGGCATCGATGCCGTCAGCCGCCCTGCACAGGATCGCTCCGTCGCGCAAACCGGAATAAAAGCTGGCGCAATCGGCGCCCGCGCCTCCGGCTGGTCATCCCCGTTCTGAAGTTGTCGCTTGGCCACCCACTTGCGCAGCAGGTTCGCGTTCACGCCGTGTTGCAACGCCAGCCCCGCCAGCGACACGCCAGGCTGCAGACAGGCCTCGACCAGTCGCTGTTTGCTGGCCGGATCATAGCGACGCCGGCCATTGCACAACACGCCGACCGTCTCAAGTCTCAAAGGTTCTTCTGGAGTTATCATCGATGGTGTCCACCTCGCTCATGGTGGACACCTCATCCCATCCCCGCGCTCAACTGCATAGGTGCGTAGAAAGGAGCGCTTACGGCCAATCTGCACGCCCTCACGCCGCAACAGCGATCGCAGCATGCGCGCCCCTGCGAAGGGATAATCGAGGTGCAACTCATCGAGCCGGCGCATCAAGGCAAGGTCCTCGGCCGAAACCGGCCGAGGCTCATAGTAGACCGTGCTGCGGGCAAGGTTCAGGACCTTTGCCTGGCGCACGACAGGCAGATCATGGTCGCGGTCGATCATCGCTTTGCGCTCAGCAGGCCCGCCTTGGTGAGCGCGCCGGACAAAAAATCGTTCTCCAACGCCAACTCGCCGATTTTGGCATGCAACGCCTTCAAATCGACCGGCGCCTCGGCCGGTCCCTTGTCCTGCCCAAACACGCCGGCGGCGCCTTCCAGGAGCTGGTTCTTCCAGGTCGTGATCTGGTTCGGATGGACATCAAACAGTTGCGCCAGTTCGGCCAACGTCTTCTCCCCCTTCACGGCCGCCAAAGCCACCTTCGCCTTGAATGCCGGAGAATGCGTCCGGCGACTCCTCTTCGTCATCTTCGCTCCTGATTCGCGGCGAGAATCCTCGCCGCTGTCAGGCAGAAAATCCACTCAAGCTACTGTCCGAATTTGCGGAGCCAGCTCTCAAGGGCGCTCATCTGGCCTTCCGAGAGCAGCATGACGAGCGGCTTGCCAATGTCGTTGCAGACGACGTGGAGTTTGGAATTCAACCCGCCTTTCGTGCGGCCGATGCAGCAGGAAAGAACCCCTTTTTTAGGAGGCTCGCGGCCGTTCGGTGCGCCTTCAGATGCGTGGAATCGATCATGATGCGCTCTGGCTTTGGTCCTTCCGCCGCCAGGGTGGCAAAGATCTGATTGAACACGCCGAGCCGGCTCCAGCGGATGAAGCGATTGTAGAGCGTCTTGTGGGGACCGTAGCCCTTCGGCGCGTCCTTCCACTGCAGACCGTTGCGAATGACATAGACGACGCCGCTGACAACGCGGCGGTCGTCGACCCTCGGCACGCCATGCGCCAACGGAAAACGCGGCGATATGCGCGCCATCTGGCGCGCGCTGAGCAGAAACAAATCACCCATCAAAGTCTCCGAATCAGGAGACCTTGAATCACGCATCAATCAAAATTAATAGGTCCTGAGCCTAGACCGACGACAATAACCTCCGTAGTAGGGGACCGCCCGGTAACCGTCCATTCGATCTGGCCGCCAGCGAAAGCCGTGTAAATCCAAAGGGCCACACCAAAGAGCATGGCGGCCGGCGACATTTTGCGGACGCACTCAAGCTACGTGATTGAACTGATTGAGGGGCCGCTTGAGACCAAGGTTCTCGCGCAATGTTTGTCCAGAGTATTTCGACCTGAATTTGCCTCGCTTACGCAATTCGGGCACAACGAGATCGATAAAATCCACTAGCCCGCCGGGAAGAGTCGCCGGCATCACGTTGAATCCGTCGGCCGCCTGTCCATCAAAAGCATCCACCATGACACTGACGACTTCATCCGGCGTTCCAACAATCATGAGATGACCCTTGCAGTCTGAAACCAAGCGGATCAGCTGTCTCCACGTGAGTTTGTCGCGTGCTGCTTGACCGAGAAGCAACTTGTGATAACTCTGCGTGATATTTGTTCGTGGTAAAGTCGTCGGAACCATAGAATCGAGATCGACAGATTTAAGGTCGGTGACGAACCCAAGCATTCGATCGGCCAATCCAATTTGCACGTCGATATGGGTATTTGATTGCAATCTTTGAAGCTTGTCAGACGCCTCTTGCTTGGTCCTCCCAATGATCGGGACAATACCTGGCATGACTAGCAACTGATCGTCCTGTCGCCTGGCTGCACGTGCTCTCTCTTTGAGGGACGCGTAAAACCGCTTGCCGGCCTCGAAGGATGGCTCGGCCGTGAAGACAACCTCAGCGAATTCTGCGGCAAAGCGTATTCCGGCATCAGATGCTCCAGCCTGAACCAACACAGGATAACCTTGCAGCGGCCTTTCTATGTTCAGCGGACCTCTCACTGATAGATAGTTCCCTCGGTAGTTAAGCAAATGCAGCTTTGTGGTGTCAGCGAATATTCCTGTTTTCTTGTCGCGAAGGAAGGCGCCGTCTCCCCACGAATCCCAAAGCCCTTTCATAACCTCTACAAATTCTCTAGCTCGAGCATAGCGCATATCATGGTCTGGAAGCTCGCTTTCGCCGAAATTTGGAGCCTCTAATGAAGATCCAGAGGTGACCATGTTCCAAGCCGCCCGTCCTTGCGATAAGTGGTCAAGCGACGCGAACATGCGCGCAAGATGATAGGGCTGGTGGTACGTGGTCGTTGCAGTCCCGACAAGTCCGATATATTGCGTTAGCGACGAAAGCGCCGACAACAGCGTGATCGGCTCAAACCCGTCGTTCCGGCTTACACGTGCAATGTGCGCGTGATCTCGCTCTATTACACTGGGACTATCATCGAGGAAGACGAAGTGAAATGCGGCACCTTCGGCAAGTTTGGCGAGGTGAGCATAATGGTCAATGTCGATTCCGCCATTAGCGGGCACATTAGGATCGCGCCACGCCCCTTCATGAAATCCCACCCTCCGCAGAAACAATCCGAGCTTCATTTCGTCTTTGCGCCACATGCCACACCTCCTTGTTTCGACTGCAGATCTCGCATTCCGTACAGCGGGTGATCAGCGTTCGTTGATATTAAACAACCGGTCGAGCTTAGTGCCCACAGTTTTCGTTGTAAGATGACCCCGTGGCTGAATTGTTCGAAGACGTCCGCTGGACGTATCTTTGCCCGCAGTTTACGGTTCACTTCGAGTAGACGGATGAATCGGCTCCAGATCGGCACGCGACTAGGCGACTACCCAAGAGGCGCTATGTTGCATACTGAATTTCTACCGATGTCAGTCCGGTCCGTTTGTCAATCTATCCCGATAGGTGACACAGCACGCACGCGCAGCTCAACTACCGGCGTCGATAGTTGACCGGGGGCAGATCTGTTGCCTTTCGGGGCAAGTCAACGGTCTCGACCAAATGAAGCCGCCGCGCTTCTCTCGCCGATTTAGTGGCTCCGCCGCCGGCCGCCGGTCCACTGAGCCGCGTCCCCCACTTCATTTCCAATGAGAATGGCATCTGCCATAGACCGTGTCCGGCCCACTACCCGAATGCGCACCTCCGGCGGTTCGGCTTGGGTGTCGCCGCACAAGGGCGCCCCCGACATACCGCGTTGACGCCGACCATATTCAATCGAAGCTCATCCAACTGCACTCCGATTATCTTCAAGCGCTCTTCGACGATATCCAGCGCTAGCTGCGCGCGTGCCCTTGCGCTCCGTCCAGCATAGGAGAGTTGGCCCTCGCGACAAAGCTATGCTGAGCCGGGCAGGGCAAATATTGCGCCAAATCGTTTAATTGGAAAGTTTCCGCGTGGCTTATGGTACTCATACGACGAAGACCGCCTGATTGACGCATGCGCGCGGGCACGGCGAGCTCTATGATGGTGTTGCGTGAAGGTCAGGCAGCCTGATGATCGGCGGGCGTGTCGGCTTGGCGCAGGAGCTTCCATTCCCAAGGCAGCAGTTCGTGCAGACACGATGAGGGAAGATCCGCGATACGGGCAAGGACGTCGGCGAGCCAGGCCTTGGGGTCGACGTCGTTGAGGCGACAGGTCGTGATCATCGTCAGCATGATGGCGGCCCGGTCGGCGCCGCGCTGGCTGCCGGCGAAGGTCCAGTTGCGCCTTCCCAGGGCGATGCCTCTCAATGCGCGCTCGGCACAATTGTTGGTCAAGCAGATCCTGCCATCGTCGAGGAAGCGGGCGAAGTCGTCCCAGCGCCGGAGCATGTAGTTGATTGGCTTCAGGACCTCAGAGGAGCGCGAGAGGGTTTCGCGCTCACGCAGCAACAAAGCGTGCATGTCCTCGAGAAGCGGCTTGCTCTTGTCCTGGCGCACGGCGCGCCGCTCGTCGGCGCCGCAGCCGTTGATGGCGCGCTCGACCTCGAACAACGCATCGAGGCGTTTGACCGCCTCCAGCGCGATCGGAGAGACCGGTTTGCCCTTCTTCCCTTCCCGAGCATTTTTCTCGATATCAGCCAGCTCGAAGAAGCCCCGCCGCGCATGGGCAAAGCAATACGCCGGCGTAATCGGCTGCGCCTTCTTCCGCGGGTCGAACAGCGGCTCGAAGCCGTTGTAGCAGTCCGCCTGGAGGATTCCGCTGAACCGGGCCAGGTGTTTTTGCGGATGCTCGCCTCGTCGGTCGCTCGAGGCGTAATAGACCGCCGCCGGCGGCGCAGGGCCGGCGAAGGGCTGGTCATCCCGCACATAAGTCCAGATCCGGCCGGTCGTGCACTTGCCCTTCGCCAGGATGCGGATGGTGGTGTCGTCGCCATGAAGGCGATCGGCAGCGAGCACATGGCGTTCGATCAAGTGGAAGAGCGGCATGACGGCAAAGGTCCCGTGGCCGACCTGGTCGGCCAGCGTCGACAACGGTAGGTCAATCCCCTCGCACTTGAAGCGCGCACTCTGGCGGTTGAGCGGGATATGCATGCCGAACTTGTCGAACAGGATCGTCGCCAGCAATTGTGGGCCGATGAAGCCGCGGGGCGTGGCATGGAACGGCGCGGGCGGCTGGCTGATCTTCTCGCAATCGCGGCAGGTGAACTTCTCGCGTACCGTCTCGATCAGCTTGAACCGGCGCGGGATCTCCTCCAGCGTCTTGGTCACATCCTCACCGATCTTCGCCAGCCGCGATCCACCGCAGCAGGTACAGGTCGTTGGAGCCTCAATAACGACGCGCTCGCGTTCGATGTCGTCCGGCCATGGCTTGCGCACCGGCCGCTTGCGCATGAAGGGGCGGACGTTCTGCGTCTTCGCCGCTGCGGCCTGCGCGGCAAGCTCATCCTCGCTCGCCGTGGTGACGAGTTCTTCGAGTTCCAACTCCAGCTGCTCAAGCAGCCGTGCCGTGCGCTCGGAACGCTGCCCGTACAGTTCGCGTTTGAGCTTCTCGATTCGCAGCTCGAGATGCGCGATCAGCGCCTCGTTGTCTGATAGCTCCGCCCGCGCACTAGCAGCCACCGCCTCGGCTTGCAGCCGCGCCTCACGCTCGGCCTGCAGCGCCGCCAGGGCACTGACAAGGTCCGATGGAAGTTCGTCCGGCTTCGATATCATGAAGCCATTGAATCAGATCAAGCAGCAGATTCAAACCGTAAAACAGCTATCCGACCCGCGTCGGACGCTGGGTTTCTTGTGGATTGCGCCAATCGATCCCGGACAACAGATAGCTCAACTGCGCCGGCGAGATCGTTACCGATTCACCGGCAACAGATGGCCAAATGAACCTTCCTCTCTCGAGTCTTTTGGTAAACAGGCATGCGCCCTGGCCATCGTGCCAGATCATCTTCACAAGATCGCTGCGGCGACCGCGGAAGACGAACAGATGACCGCCGAGCGGGTCTTTGCGCAGCACCTCCTGCACTTGGAGCGCCAACGACGGAAAGCCTCTGCGCATATCCGTGTAGCCTGTTGCGAGCCACACTCGCGCACCTGTCGGAACCGGGATCATCGGCGCACCAGAGCATCGAGAACTCGACGCAGCGCGTCTCCATCAACCTCGCCATCGACCCGGATGCGGTGTCCGCTACCAAGATCAATCTCGATGATCCCCTGGCTCCTTCGTCGACGCGCCGGTGCCGTCGTCAAAGGCGCTTCGGCCACATCCCGGGGCGGCACAGACGGCCCAATCTCGACCGGCACTAACGGTGCTATACTCGCATCATTGTGCTTGCAAAGCTCTTTGCGCCACTTGAACAGCTGGCTCACATGAAGGCCGGCCATGCGAGCCACCTCGGAAACAGTGGCTCCGGGCTCGAGCGATGCTGCAACTAGCCGTTCCTTCTCATCCTGCGACCACCGCCGCCGCCGCTCGACCGATGTGATCACCTCTGCCCGCGAAATCGTCATAGCGCTTCTCCTAGGATTACCCCTAGGACCTGCAGCGTTCGCATCCGTCAAACAAGGCGGCCCTCAACGGAGGAATACGGCTTATGCGCAGATTAAGCGGCCTCAATGGAGATACGCGCACGTTGTTCATCGACTAATTCGTGTTGACAAAATGATCAATGAGAGTGTGCGTTCAACGCCCTCGATCATGCCAATTTCGTCGACAAGTTGGTCAAGCTCCGAGATCGACGGCGCTTCGACAACCGCGATCAGGTCGAATGATCCGCTGACCGAGTGCAGCGATTTGACGGCATGGATGCTTTGGAATGAAGCGCACACCTCCGCTAAAACCTTCGGCGCAAGTGTGATCATGACATGGGCTCTTGCCAGGCTGGACGAATAGGCCTCCGACAGTCTCAGACCATATCCGGCGATAACGCCTTCCCGCTCCAGGCGCTCAAGTCTAGTCTGAACCGTCGTCCTGGACAAACCCATCTCCTTGGCAAGCCTCGCGATCGACGCACGCGCATTTTCGCCGAGCAGATCCAGCAGTACTCGATCCTTGTCCGTGATATTCATCTCTCGTCCTAATTTTCTGACAACGAAGTACGGCAATATGACTAAAATGGTGAGATAAAAAGCGCAATACGCCACTATTAAGCGGCGGTGCTCTCCGTCAGATTGCGAGAAATCCAATTCTCGAGATTAGGGGCGACACAAATGAAGGATGTACTGGTCATAGGCGCAGGTAAGATCGGCAGCGCCGTCGCTTTGATGCTTGCTGATGCCGGCGATTACAACGTGGTCATCACGGATCGTGATCAGGCACAGCTTGCGAAGCTCGACAAGCATCCTGCGATTTCCGGGAAGGCTGTTGACATCAACGACAAGGCGGCGTTGGTCGGCTTGCTCCGCGGCAAATTTGCCGTTTTGTCGGCTGCACCGTTCAGTTTTACGGGTAAGGTCGCCGAGGCGGCGCTGGAGGCCTCGGTACATTATCTCGATCTGACGGAAGACGTGGCGACGTCGAAGAAGGTTGAAGAGCTCGCCAAGGGCGCAAATGTCGCCTTCATCCCCCAGTGTGGCTTGGCTCCCGGCTTTATCTCGATCGTTGCCAATGATCTTGCAAAGCGCTTTGACACGCTCGACAGTTTGCGCTTGCGCGTCGGGGCGCTGCCACAGTTTCCGTCGAACGCACTAAACTACAATCTTACCTGGAGCACCGATGGACTGATCAACGAATACATCGAGCCATGCGAAGCGATTGCAGAGGGGAAGTTCGTCACGGTCCCAGCAATGGAAGAACGTGAAGAATTTTCGTTGGATGGTATCACCTATGAGGCGTTCAACACCTCTGGCGGACTTGGCACTCTCGCAAAGACACTTGAGGGCCGCGTTCGTACGATGAATTATCGCACGATCCGCTATCTCGGCCATCAGGCGATCATCAAGGCACTTCTGAACGACCTGAATCTCAAGAATCGCCGTGACGTGCTAAAGGACCTGTTAGAAAATGCACTGCCTGCCACCGTGCAGGATGTTGTCGTGATTTTTGTCACGGTCTGTGGCTGGAAGGCTGGTCGCTATATGCAGGAAACCTATGCCAATAAGGTCTATCCCGGCATCGTCGCGGGCAAGACAATGAGCGCTATCCAGATCACGACCACAGCCGGTATCACAGCGGTTCTTGACCTTCTTGCTTCTGGTAAGCTTCCACAGAAGGGGTTCGTCCGTCAGGAGGAAGTCGCACTCACTCAATTCCTCAGCAATCGTTTTGGTCGGGTTTACGACCCAGAGGGCCTTCGTCCGAAGCAGCCGGTCTAACCCGTCTTATTCATCAGCGGATTGTTGAGAGGCTGGCGAGCGTGGCGTAAGCCGCTGAGGTAGCGTAGGATTCGGTTGCTGACACCCACCCTCCGCGCATCCGGGCCGCCACACTCGCCATGACCGACAATACGAGTCTGCCGTTCTCATTTCCAGCCGTTTCCCGCAAGAAGATCACAGCCGCGTTTGACGGCGGCAGGCTGACGTCGGATGACCGCTTCATGGGCTGTCTTCTTAGGACGGTATCCAAACGAGCCCGGTTGAAAGTCGGCCTCGAAGATCGGCTCCAAGATGAGCTTGAGCGCGCCTTGCACCACCCGATCCCGGATCGCAGGAATCGAAAGGACGCGGACCTTGCCCCCGTCCTTCGGTATTTCCTGCCGCCGAGCCGGTAACGGCTTATAGGTGCGCCTCACGAGTTCGTCCCTGATCTGCTCGAGGAAAACCTCTACACCGTGCGCCTCGATGGCCTCGAAGGTGATCCCGTCAACGCCGGGCGCGCCATCGTTTTCTTCGGCCAACGCATACGCCTCGCGTAGCGTTTCCATCTTGCAAACATGCACGTACAAACCCCAGAAACGCCAGGACGTCTCAGCCTTCGCCTTGACGTATAGTCTCCGCCTCAGGTCCTGCAAATCGATGGACGCCTTTGTCATCTCGTCCTTGCCTTCCCGATTGAAAGAGACATTCCAGACAGTTGGGCCCCTTTGCTCCGCGGGCGTTACCCCACTTCATCGCTCATACGGACCCATCCGTCACCCTCTCGCCTTCGACCGATTTCCCGGTTTAGCCGGTTATACGATCTACCTTGCTCCGGTGATTTCGCACCGGGGCGAGGAGGGCTTCGCCAGTTGCTCGGTGTGTCCTTGTCGCCGTGCTGTCGCTTCCACCCCGCCGAAGTCAAGGTGCCGCATCGGTCAGATTTCGGCACCCCATGCTGCCTTCGCCCTATGGAAGCGGGCTCGGCCTTCGGATTCACTCTTTTTCGAGGCCACATTGCGTTTACTTTCGTTACGGCCCGGCGACTCGTAGCCTCCCCAAGGGAGACCTTGTCGATAAGCTTCAGGACTTTGGTTTCCCGCCGCCCTGCTATCCAAACTACGGGGCGCCTGACTTTTGCCCCGGCAGGCTTACCTCCTGCTGAACACACCAGCCTTCACTGGTCGCACTTCCTTACCAAAGCCTGGATCAAGGTCACGCCGCCTCCATGCCGGACGCCGATTGAGCAGTAGACAGGCTCCCCTCAATCTTTATTCGCGGGACAGAAGTCTGGGTCCCGGTTTCGACGTCGTTTGATACGTTTCGACACGTCATCAGCGGTTTACTTCCGTTCGTCTCCTTGAACCTCACCTGACGGAGTCTTGCTCCGCCTTTTCCATCGACGTTCACCACAATGGCTCTTGACCAATGCAGCTCGTGGCGGTTTGAAGCCTGCTCCTGCAAGCCGACTTCGAGGGGCCTACCCCCATCTCCGATAAAGCATCGCCACCGTTCATATTTCGAACAGTGACGTTCACAGCACACGACTTCCTCGTATTTGATCGTGCGCCAGAGCCGCTCGACGAACACGTTGTCACGCCAGGCGCCCTTGCCATCCATGCTGATAGCGATCTTGGCGTCCATCAGCACGCTGGTGAAGTCGACGCTCGTGAACTGGCTGCCCTGATCCGTGTTGAAGATCTCGGGCCTGCCGTGCTTCGTCAACGCCTCCTGGAGCGCTTCGACGCAGCTGCCTCCATCGTGATCGATACGCGATGGGCCAGGACCCGTCGGCTGAACACATCAACGACCGCCGCGAGGTAGACGAAGCCACGCCGCATCGGAATGTAGGTGATGTCCATCGACCACGCCTGGTCGGCCCGTTCGATCTTCAATCCGCGCAACAGGTACGGGTAGATCTTGTGGCCCGGTGCCGGCTTGCTGGTGTTCGGACGGCGATAGATCGCCTCGATCCCCATGCGCTTCATCAGCGTCGCGACGTGGCGGCGGCCAATCTGCACGCCCTCACGCCGCAACAGCGATCGCAGCATGCGCGCCCCTGCGAAGGGATAATCGAGGTGCAACTCATCGAGCCGGCGCATCAAGGCAAGGTCCTCGGCCGAAACCGGCCGAGGCTCATAGTAGACCGTGCTGCGGGCAAGGTTCAGGACCTTTGCCTGGCGCACGACAGGCAGATCATGGTCGCGGTCGATCATCGCTTTGCGCTCAGCAGGCCCGCCTTGGTGAGCGCGCCGGACAAAAAATCGTTCTCCAACGCCAACTCGCCGATTTTGGCATGCAACGCCTTCAAATCGACCGGCGCCTCGGCCGGTCCCTTGTCCTGCCCAAACACGCCGGCGGCGCCTTCCAGGAGCTGGTTCTTCCAGGTCGTGATCTGGTTCGGATGGACATCAAACAGTTGCGCCAGTTCGGCCAACGTCTTCTCCCCCTTCACGGCCGCCAAAGCCACCTTCGCCTTGAATGCCGGAGAATGCGTCCGGCGACTCCTCTTCGTCATCTTCGCTCCTGATTCGCGGCGAGAATCCTCGCCGCTGTCAGGCAGAAAATCCACTCAAGCTACTGTCCGAATTTGCGGAGCCAGCTCTTTCCACACTGACATGTGATAAGGGAGCCTTCGCTCCCGAGAGAATCAGCGCATTGTCGTCATCGAAGAATCCTTGACCACTCGCTGACCTCTGCAACGGGATGTTTCCATTCGCTCCTCCGGCCGCCGCGATCATTTTCACAGCAAACGCCCTCGTTCAGAGATTAGAAAAGGTCCGGTGCAGACGCGATTTGGCATGCGGCAGTGGTGTGTTCGTCGGGGTCAAATGGATACTTTTGAGCGTTGTCTGACGGCTATGTTTGAGCTGACGATATTTCTCCTGCGCAATCGTTGGATAAGGCGCGCAAAAGCTGCTCAGTCGGACGATAAAACGCTCGATGCGAACGCAATCAGAAGTCTAGCTTGCTAGTCGGATCGCAGATGTCAAATCGTGACGGGCACCTGACGCCGCCTTTACATTTTCAGTTGCGATGACCGCGATGTCTGTCGTGATCGCCGCAAGCATTCGCACAACTGAGGGTAAGCTGGCGCCGAGCGCTTGACAGGAGAACATTGGTGATACGGAACGCGATCATCCTGGGTGGCGGCATGGTAGGTGTCAGCACGGCGCTGCACCTTAAGCGCCGCGGCTGGTCAGTCACGCTAGTCGATCGCAAGGAGCCGGGTCAGGAGACGAGCTATGGCAATACCGGGATCATTCAGAGCGAGGCCGTTCGTCCGTACCCGATGCCACGCGACCCTGCCTCGCTGGCGAAGATCGCGACCGGCCGCAGCAATGACGTGCGCTATCGCCTGGCGTCGTTGCCACAGCATGTCGAGCCCATACTGCGCTACTGGTGGAATTCCGCACCCAAACGTCATCGCGAACTGAGCGTCGCGTGGGCTCGCCTGATCGCCTATGCCGCGCCAGAGCACGATATCCTGATTCGCGAGGCCCATGCCGACAATCTCGTCCGCCGCGCCGGCTACCGCCTTCTATATCGCCACCCGAAGGCGTTTGAGGTTGCGATTGCAGCGGCGGAAGAGAACCGGCGCGATTTTGGCACGCAGTTTCGTGTTTTGACCGGCAGCGAGCTCGCGAAGACCGAGCCGCTGTCGCGGGACGATCTCCCCGGCGCGATCCACTGGCTCGAGCCCTGGACCGTGTCGGATCCCGGCGGTCTGGTGTCGGCCTATGCAAGACTGTTCGAGCGCTCGGGCGGCCGCATCTTGAGCGGCGACGCGCGGACGCTCAAACGGACCTCCGCCGGCTGGTCGGTCGACACGGACGAAGGCCGCATCGACGCAGCGTCGGTCGTAGTTGCGCTCGGGCCATGGTCTCCCGATCTCTTACAACCGTTCGGCTATCGCATTCCGCTGGTGCGCAAGCGCGGCTACCACATGCACTATCAAGGGAGTACCTCGCTCGATCTGCCGCTGATTGATACGGCGAGAGGCTGCGCGATGGCGCCAATGGCAAAGGGAATCCGCATCACCACCGGCGCCGAACTGACGAGCCCTGATGCACCTGCAACGCCGATCCAGCTCCGCCATGCAGAGGCTGCGGCGCGCGAGCTGCTCGATCTTGGCACGCGTGTCGAACCAGAGCCCTGGTTCGGCACAAGACCCTGCACACCCGACATGTTGCCGGTGCTCGGGGTCGCACCTCGCCATCGCGGTCTCTGGATGAATTTCGGCCATGGCCACCAGGGTTTTACGCTGGGACCCGCGACCGGCCGGCTGCTCGCCGAAATCATGAGCGGCGAGGCGCCTGCGGTTGATGCGGTGCCCTATCGGCCGGATCGCTTCTAGATGACACCCGCGCAACCAGTCGCCGCGGTCCTCGGCGATACGCGCAAGCTCGCGGGATACCAAACCCGCGGCACGCTGGGACGTCAGCGGGCCAATTACAACGACGCGCGACCACACTCGCAGCTTGGATTGAAGACCCGAGTTCGCCTTTCATCACCGCCGAGATCTGGTGCTGCGCTATGGCGAGGGCTCCGAGCCACCTCCTGTCGCCCACCGACCAAACGGCAAATCCAACACCCGCGGGCGAACTCAGGACTGGATAAAATTGGGGGACAAAATCCTAGCAACTGTCCGATAGATGTCTTTGGCACAGGGCTGCCGCGGCGACGCTGACGTTCAGTGTCTGCTAGAGAGCCGACGAGGCAGTCGCCGGTCCTCACAATCACTGCTGGTTTCAAAAAGGATCGTAAGTTATGCCAAATGACCTTCTCTCAACCCCGTGCGAGATCAGTCAGGCTGAAGCCCTTGCGTTTGAATCAGAAGCAAAAGCAGCCCTGGAAAAAGCCGAGTCATCCGGTGACTGGGATTATCCGCGCTCAGATGCTGCCACCGATTCTGCAGAGATGATAGCTGCTGACTGGGCATACTGGCTCTACAAACTCGCAAGGCCCACCGTAAGGGCAGAGAGAAATGTGCAGGAAGTCCTATTCTCGCAGGACAAATCTGTTGTGAGATTACCGAATGAGTTTGAAACGGAAGCAACGGTGACCATTGGGGCGGCGGGAGATTTGATGCCGCTAAATGGTATAGAATTGTCCAAAGATATGCTTTTCGAAAGTGTTGCGGACATCCTCTTCGATGTCGACATCTCTTTGGCGAATTTGGAAGCGCCTGTGACGCAAAGCAGCATAAAGGGTTCTGTAATTTCGGGGCAAGGTCCGCAGAACCCATTTATTTTGCAGAACTCGGTAGCTCAGTTTTCCACTCTGGTGGGACACCGAGGGAAATATTTTACGGCCCTTAACTTCGCCAATAATCACACGTTTGACCTAGGGATAGAAGGCCTCGAGACCACCCAAAAGCTTCTTGCCCAGAACGGAATCACAATCATCGGTACTCCCAGAAACCCGAAAGAATATGGACGGCCGATAATCCTCACCAGAGAAGGAGTCAAAATCGGCTTCATATCAGCGACGTTTGGGCTCAATGGCCGCCATCCACCCTCGAATGAGGCTTATCGTATCCATACAGCCAAGCTTATGTCCAAAGACGTTCCGACAGACTTGGAATTACTCAATAGGCAAATCGATGATTGCAAGAAGCAATATTGTGATTTCATTGTGGCTTCAATTCACTGGGGATTCGAATTCGAGTTTTTCCCGCGAAGCAGACAAATCGAGGCCGCTCACAAACTGGTTGAAGAAGGAGTAGATTTAATTTGGGGTCATCATCCTCACGTTATTCAACCTCTTGAGTATTACCGCACAAAGAGAGATCCAAACCGCATCGCGGTCATTGCGTATTCGTTAGGAGGTCTGACGTTCGATGAATGGGATGCCGCTCCACATCTGCTTTTAGGTCTGATCGTGAATTTGAAGTTGGCGAAGGGGTTTATCGGCAGTGCGAGCCGCACCTACATCGAAAACATAAATCCTATCCCGGTGTTCCAGAATAGCTTTTGGCGAGGTGACGCAAGGCTATTGCGTATTGAAAAGCTTGAGGATCATCAAAATGGACGCGGCGAACATGGATCACGTGATCGTATGAAGCATATTGATCAAATCAAAGAATATGCCGATCTCGTTCTGATGAAATCGATCACTTAACGAGGCCAGGTGCTTAAGGGGCTGGCGCTTGCCACAGCATGCGCCGCTTCCGTTGGTCGATATAGCCCGATCCGGTCCTTCAAGGGTGGTGGCAGTATTGCGGGCGCTTCTATCCAACGGAGCTGTGGAAGCTGTTCACGTACTTCGACCAACGTCTCGGAGCCTGGCTCCGACGGAAGTACAAGCCGCTCAAAAGGCACCGGGACGGAGCTTGCGGCGCCTGAACGGCATCGCGAAGCGCAACCCCTCGCTCTTCGTCCACTGGGCGCGCCTTGGTCACGCAACGGTTAACAAGAGCCGAATGATGCGAGAATATCACGTCCGGTTCTGTGAGGGGCTGAGGGTGAAACTCCCTCGGCCCACTCTACAGTTCTTCACCGGCGAAGATTTCTTCGAGCACGCCTTCCCGCACGAGCGCTTGGACCTGAGCCACTGGCGCAAGCGGCTCGGCGACAAGCTGGAGCTCTTGCTGGCCGAGAGCCTGCGGGTGGCACACGAGGCCGACGCGCTACGCGGCCAGGACCTCAGGCGCGTCACGGTCGACACCACGGTGCAACCTAAGGCCATCAGCTTCCCGACCGATGCCAAGCTGCTTCATGCGGCCATCAAGGGGCTTATCCGAACAAGCTTCTTCCTGGCGCAGCGAGCAAGCGAATGCGCTGCTGTTCGCTCCTAGCGAGAAAGTGCCGCCAGGGTACGAGGTCACAACACCCCAATGACGTGCGAGGTACCAGCGGAGGAGGCCGGGCGCT
Source organism: Bradyrhizobium sp. CCGUVB14 (assembly GCF_024199935.1). Classification (NCBI taxonomy): domain Bacteria; kingdom Pseudomonadati; phylum Pseudomonadota; class Alphaproteobacteria; order Hyphomicrobiales; family Nitrobacteraceae; genus Bradyrhizobium; species Bradyrhizobium sp. CCGUVB14. The sequence goes on along the minus strand of NZ_JANADS010000001.1, from coordinate 1,815,631 downwards.
ACGAAACCCCGGCCATTTCCGCACCCGGCCTCCTCCTCAACTCAAGCCAGGAGCAAAATAAATGAGGCAACCGATCGCACCCGGGAGCATCAGTACATGAGGCAAGACGGTGGCCTAAACCGCCAGAACCGTGTCGCGCTCGATGACGACAACGATCGCGTTCCGATGGACGGCATCGCCGGGCTTGACGTGGACCGCAGTCGCGGTGCCATCCACCTCGCTTACAATGCGGAGCTCCATCTTCATGGATTCCATGATGATCGCCGCGTCGCCTGCTTTCACGCGCGCGCCGACGTCGACGTTAACCTTAAGCACCACGCCCGTCATCGGAGCACGTAGTTCGCCGCTAGCCTCCAGAGCCCTTTGGTGGCATCTTAGATGGGGAACTATGTATAAGGCGTGAGCCCGACGAGCATCATGAACGTAGATTGCGCTCTCTCTCGGAAATATTCGCACGATATCTCGGCGTGAATTTATCGCGGCTACGAATTTGTGGTCACCGAGCGCCGACAGTTTCACTGCAACCTTGGCCTCATTTACGCCAATCAACATCCAGTTGTCGGCTTGCATCGGTGCGAAGCGTATCGCCGCGCGCTTTCCTGCGCTCTCGAGATACAGGATGGGGATCGGCGCCATTCCGTCGTCGTCCGACGCCATGTGCCAGCCAGTAAGCTCCCTGGACAACCATGGTCCTTTGGACTCCGTCTCCCGTTGAAGCATCATCCAGAAATAGCCTGCCATCGCGAGCGTATCAGTGTGGCTATCGTGGACACCATTCGATCCATAGATCTGGTCATCAAGGAGACGCGTATGGAACGTGGCGTTCCTCGTCTCAGGTAGCGCGATTAACCGTTCGAGGAATTCTCTGTTGGTTGTGACACCGAAGATCGACGTCTCATTAAGCGCACGCCCAAGCCGATCTAGTGCCTCATCGCGAGTGTCGGCATGCGCAATGAGTTTAGCTAGCATGGAATCGTAGTAAGGCGTAACGATTGAACCGCTTTCGACACCGCTTTCGACGCGTATATCACCAGCGGGAAAGCTGACGTGCGCAAGCTCTCCGGTGCATGGCATGAAGCCGTGGTTCGGGTCTTCCGCGCAGATGCGAGCCTCTATCGCATGCCCGCGGCATGTCACCGTTCTTTGCGCAATAGACAAGTCGTCACCGGCTGCGATGTGAAGCATGAGCTCGACGATGTCCTTACCGGTAACCATTTCAGTCACGGTATGCTCAACCTGAATCCGTGGGTTGACTTCGAGGAAATAGTACTCTGCGCCGATGACGAGGAACTCGACGGTGCCGACACTCCGGTACTTGAGCCCGCGGCCGAGCTGAACGGCATCCTCAAGCATGCGGTCGCGAAGCCTAGATGCAAGGTTCGGAGCCGGCGCCTCCTCGATCAGCTTCTGATGGCGGCGCTGGAGAGAACATTCGCGCTCGAACAGATGGATCACGTTTCCGTTGCCATCTCCGACGATCTGCACCTCGATGTGCCGGCCGCCCTGAATCAGCTTTTCGACAATCAGGTAGGCGTTGCCGAAGGCATTCTCGGCTTCTCGCATCGCTGACCCGATTTCCTCGCGAAGACTATCAATAGATGAGATGACCCGCATGCCCTTGCCGCCGCCACCGGCTGCAGCCTTCAGCATTACCGGCAGTCCGAGCTGGCGGACTGCGTCTTCGATTTCGGTGAGATCTTCGCTGGGAGCCTGGCAGCCGGGCACAGTGGGAAGGCCGGCCGCAATGGCCTCGCGTTTCGCAGACGCCTTGTCGCCTAGGCGTTTGATATTGTCCGGCGTAGGTCCGATGAACACGAGGCCGGCCCCTTCGACCGCCTGAGCGAACGCAGTGTTCTCGGCCAGGAAGCCAAAACCCGGATGAATGGCTTCGGCACCGGTGGTCCTGGCGGCGGCGATCACAGTATTGATTCGTAGGTAACTTTCTGAAGCCGGGGCGGCCCCTATCTCGATTGATTCGCCAATGGTTTTGACATGCAAGGCGTTGGCATCCGCAGCGGAATGGACACCGGCCACCGCGACGCCCAGACGGCGGCAGCTTCGCGCGATGCGGCAGGCGATTTCACCCCGATTGGCGATCAGTATCTTTTTGAACACGCTCGAACCTCCTGCGCCTACATTCGCAACACGCCGAAGTTGGTGTGCCGATGCGGAATGCGGCCCGCCAGATCGAGCAGCAGCGCCATCACCTGGCGGGTTTCAAGCGGGTCGATCACCATGTCGCACCATGTATTGCGCGCGAAGTTGTATGCATTGGCGAAGTCTTCAAATGCGCGCCGAGTAGGGGCCATATAGGCCTCACGTTCAGCGCTCGTCCAGGTTGTTCCCTCACGCCTGTGAACCTTATCCCTGACCATCACGAGCGTCGTGGCAGCCTGATCGGCACCCATAAGTGCGGAACGGGCATGCGGCCACATCATCATGGCATTCGGCCGGAACGCGCGGCCGCACATTGCGAAGTATCCAGCGCCGTAAGCGTTGCCAATTACCAGCGTGTACTTCGGCACGTTGGCGCTGGCCATTGCAGTGATCATCTTTGCTCCATTTTTGGTGATGCCGCCCTCCTCGGCCTCGCGGCCGACCATAAAGCCGGTGACGTCGGCCATGAACAGCATCGGAATGGCCCGCTTACAGCAGAGGTCGATGAAGTGCGTCGCCTTCAATGCGCTCTCAGAGAACAGTACGCCATTGTTACAGAGGACACCGATCTCGAAGCCCATGATCCGCGCGAAGCCGGTCACTAGAGTTTCGCCATAGAGCGGCTTGATTTCGTGGAACTCGCTGCCGTCGACCAGTCGGGCGAGGATGTCGCGGTTTTTGGTGGGAACGAAAGGGTCTGAGCTGATCAGGCCGTAGATTTCCGCCGGGTCGAACAGCGGTTCGCGTACGGGGGCCACTGTCCACCTTTGCAAGGGCAGCTCGCCCAGATTGGCCACGATTTCGCGCGTGATGGCGATTGCGTGCGCATCATTCTCGGCAAGGTGATCGGTTACGCCGCTAATGCTACTGTGCATCTCGCCGCCGCCGAGCGCTTCGCTTCCGACCTCCTCGCGCGTCGCCGCGTAGACGAGCTGCGGACCTCCCAGAAACATGGCGCCCTGGTTTCGGATGATAACCGTCTCGTCGCAGAGTGCAGCGATGTAGGCGCCCCCCGCAGTGGAGGGGCCGTGCACAACCGCGATCTGCGGAATGCCTTCGGCGGACATTCTGATCTGGTTGTAGAAGATCGAGCCGAACTGGCCCTCATCGGGGAAAATGTTGGGCTGGTCGGGCAGGTTGGCACCTCCCGACTGGACCAGAGTTACGCAGGGAAGGCGTTGCTCCCAGGCGAAGCGTTGAGCGCGGACGTGCTTCTTGCATGTGATGCCGTAATAGGTTCCTCCCTTTATAGTGGGCTCGTTGACGATGATCATACAGGGGCGTCCCGAGATCATTCCGACCCCGCTGATGATGCTGCCGCCGCCCGGCACGCCGTCGTACATACCTTCACCGGCAAGCTGGCAGAATTCGAGGAAAGGTGATCCGGGATCGATCAAGGCCACGATGCGCTCGCGCGGCAAGAGCTGATCTCGCTCCTTGTGAAGCCTGCGCGTCCGTTCGGGTCCGCCGATTGCGGCCGCGGCGCGACGTCGGCGAAGATCGGAGATGCGATCAGTGTAGGCGTCGCGATTGCGGCTGTATTCCTTGCTCGAAGTGGCAACGTTTGATTTCATAATTGGCATTCAGAAGATCCTTTCACCTGGACGAGATTTCGCTTTCGATGATCTTGCCGAATGTGAGAGCTTGATGTCGTGGGCTCCTGAGAAATGCGGCGACCCGAGATCATGTCGCAGGCACTTATCGGCAGACTACGACCTCGATCTAGAATCATCATGGTGTCCAGTTCAGTGGCTATTATGGATCCGAAATGTCCGCCGTAAGGAGGAATCGCGATTCGGGCCCTAATCGAGAGACTCTCGAAGATCTTTATCGCTTAAGAGCGTAGATCGACCCATAACGCGATCAAGCACTTTAGTGAGCGCCAATCGGCGCTGTCGCTGAGTGAACTCGATCGACCATCGTTGAGCGAACTGATCACTTGAAGTTCTCCGATATTTGTGGAGCCGCCCCGATATAGCCAGCGGCTACGAAGCCGCCTATGAAATGCCTATATTCTCGTAGCATTCAACTACCAATTCAAGAAATTGATTTTCGATCTCAGATGCAAATCATTTGGTTGATGATCAAGCGTGACCAAGGCGCGAAGGGTCGGCATGCAATGGAAATCAGGGGCCCTCCTTGTCGCCGTCGGCCTGGGCCTTTCCCGCGTGCTGAGCAGGGAGTGGCCTCCTGATTTGTTGCATCGAAATACGAACGCTCATCTCTCGCGATTGCTGACCGAGTCTGTAGTCATGGCCCACCCTGGAACATGAACTGAATGCGACGATACAGCAGCAAAGGGGCCATCTTATCCGGAGAGAATGCCGGCAGCTCAAAGTGAGAAACACGATGATTTTTTTTGGTTCAATCGTTGGACCATATGCACAGTGCTTTTTGCGGCGAGGTGGGTCCCTCCCGCTTCTCCTACCTATCCCTCGCCATAACTAAATACGCAGTGCCTGGACGCCATCCAGGTGCTCGGCCGACCGGCGCAGACTAGCAACATTGGTAGTATTCGCCACAATGACGGCGTCGTAACGTCCCTCAATAGCAAAAGAAGGTGGCTTACCTTGGTTGTGGAAGCAGAACTGAGGGAGATGCGGCCGAGCGCACAATGGCGGTCGGGTGCGGCCCACGGCACCTCCGCAGCCGGTGCAACTTTGCGTGGACGAGTGAGCTGAGCATTCCTCTAGACTGATACGACAAAAAAGAAGACCGACAAGGAAGGGCAAGACCATGACTTCTATGACGCCGTTGGCTGTTAAGGAAAGGATCATTGTGCTTGATACGACCCTGCGTGATGGTGAGCAGGCGCCAGGAGCGACGATGAGCCTGCACGAAAAGCTCCAGATAGCTGAGACGCTTGATAAGATGAGAATTGACGTCATCGAGGCTGGGTATCCGGCAGCCTCGGAAGGAGATTTTGAAGCGGTACATGCGGTTGCTAAGCAAGCAAGATGCGCAGTCGTGTGTGGACTTGCACGGGCTAGACTAGAAGATATAGATCGTTGCGCTGAGGCGGTTAGGCCTGCAAAGCACGGTCGCATTAGTACATTCATTTCTACTTCGCCGATTCATATGAAATGGAAGCTTCAGATGGGCGAGGAGCAGGTTTACGAGTTGGTAAGCGCTCAAGTAAAAAGAGCGAGAACTCATACCGACGACGTCGAGTGGTCCTGCGAAGATGCCACGCGTAGCGAGCATGACTTCCTATGCCGGTGCATCGAGGCTGCCATCAAGGCGGGGGCGAGTACGATCAATCTGGCGGATACCGTTGGGTATTCCATGCCTCAAGAATACGCCGCTATGATTAGAATGGCTCTGGACCGCGTACCCAACTCTGATAAGGCGACGTTTTCAGTCCATTGTCACAACGATCTTGGTATGGCAGTTTCCAACTCACTTGCTGGAATTTGCGCCGGTGCCCGACAGGTCGAGTGCACTGTCAACGGAATAGGCGAACGCGCAGGCAACGCGTCTTTAGAAGAAGTCGTCATGGCTATTAAGGTTCGTAACGATATACTGCCTTACTGGACTAATATTGACGCCCAAATGCTTGCTCGCGCCTCCAAACTAGTGAGCGAGGCGACCTCATTTCCGGTGCAGTACAATAAAGCGATTGTTGGTCGGAATGCGTTCGCACACGAAGCTGGGATTCATCAAGATGGCATGTTAAAGAATGCCCGGACTTACGAAATAATGACGCCGGAGAGCGTTGGTGTGGAGCGCACCTCGTTTGTTATGGGAAAACACTCGGGTCGCCGAGCATTCGCACAAAAAATGCAAGAGCTTGGCTACGGGCTCTCGGAGCACGCACTGGAACGCGCGTTTGTGCAGTTTAAGGCTTTAGCAGATCGGAAGAAAAACATCTCTGATGATGATATTAAAGCCCTAGCTGCTGCGGAGCTGGCGAACCGGTGACTCCGGGAAAATGCGGCAGGATAATGGAGCGCCTGCGGATTTGCCTTGACGAATGTTGCGAGGTTTCACCGCTATCGCCCAACTCAACTGGTGTCGATCTCCAAATCTTAAGAGCGTTGGAGGCTCATAGCTTCACAGTTGCCCTTGCTCCATTAGCGACGCGCAGCCTCCTAAGTTAGGCCGATATCAAGCTTTCGATTGCTTGCATGGTACGCTTGTCAAGCCGATCATTCGCGCGGCGCATCGATGTCCGTTCGCTTCAGTTGTTCGCAACAGTTTGCGAGTTGGGGTCTATTGGTCGGGCGGCAGACCGGGAGTCGCTGGCGGTCTCCGCGATCAGTAAGAGGCTTACTGACCTGGAGGCATTCATCGGCGCGCAGTTGCTCTATCGTCACACAAGAGGCGTAAACGTTACGCCCGCTGGTGAGGCACTCCTCCGTCACGTACGGACAATTCTGCTAAAAATCCGAAATATGCAGATCGATCTTGGTGAGTACGGCGACGGTGTTCGAGGGCATGTCAGAATGCAGGCCAACCTATCGGCAATTAATCAGTATCTTCCGAACGATCTCGGCACCTTCCTCAATTTGCAGCCAAAAGTGAAGATCGACGTAGAGGAACATCTCAGCGTTCACATTGTTAGAGCCGTCGCCGAGGGCGACACGGACCTCGGCATTTGCAGCTCGAGTATAATTCCAGCATCCCCGCGCTTGGAAACAGTCCCCTATCGAACGGATGAACTCGTCTTGGTGGTGCCGCGAAAACACGCGCTTGCGCAGCAATGTACGGTTTCTTTCGGCGCGACCTTGGACTTCGACCACGTCAGCTTGCATAAGAACAGCTCGATTGTGCTTGCCATGCGCGATGCCGCAGCCGCTGCAAACCGGCACGTTCAGAGTCGCATTCGGGTAACTAGCCCACAAGCAATGTGCCGAATGATTGAAAACGGCTTAGGCGTCGGGATCATGCCTCGTCGAGCGTTCAAACTTGAGCGGAGTGTGGGCGACCTTGTATGTGTCGAGCTTCGAGAGCCTTGGGCTATACGCAGTCTGAATCTTGTGTCAAGAGACTTCGCTGGGTTGCCGCTCGCTAGCAGGCAACTGGTCCACCATCTTCGATCGGCAGATAAGTAGCACTGCTGTCCCGGCATGGCTATCCTGGCATAAGCGAAAGTTGATGAAAGGTCAGGGGCGCGGCTTCTTCGGAGGCATCCATCGACGCATGCGCTGGTTTCTCGGTTTGCCGCAGAAAGACTGTTGGCTATTGAGGCCGACAAGCTCTAGCCACCGACTGGAAATCGACGAGATCAAACATACGAGCGCTTTGATCCGGCGCGTCGGGTGTCGTTGGATCTGCTGTTGAAGATCGAGCAGCAACCGTTCGATGGTTTGATTAGTGGCTGGCGCTCTCGTTATTGGAATTGAACGATCCTTCCTTGAAGGGCGCTCGCTGCAACTGTGTATGGGCTCGCCAGCCAGACTTGCCCCGGTCCTGATCGACCCGGATAGTTGCGGTTAATGGCACTAATGGTCACCTGGCCCGCTTTTACTGATTGGCCTGGCCCGCAATTGGCGCATGCACCGCATCCAGGCATGAGTAGGACGGCGCCAGCTTGCCGAAAGGTCTCGAGGAAACCGCGATCCGCGCAGTATTGATAGACGTCGACCGTACCGAACTGCAAGAACAGTGTAGTGTCGGCCGCAACGCGTACGCCGTGCTCGAGACCCCATCGAAGTACTTCGTGATAGGCATCGAAGTCGCTTCGCTTTCCCCCTGTGCAAGATCCACCATACGCAATGTGGATTTTGACTGGCGCTGTCAATTGTGTAATCGAAATTCCGTTACCAGGATCGCCCGGGCCAGCGATCATCGGAGACAGCGCCTCTGCTTCAACCCTAATCCTTGTGCGATAGCGTGCATTAGCGTCGCTGGTCATCCATGGCTCGATACGGAATTCGATTTCGCGGCGGTCTCGCAGGAAAGCTACCGTCTGTTCGTCCGGCGCGACTATGCCCGTGAAGCCTCCAAGCTCAGCGACCATGTTCGTGAGTGTCGCGCGCTCGTCCACTGCCATCGATCGAACCGTGGAACCACCGTACTCGAAGACGCAACCGATACCCATTCCGGCGCGCATATCAGGTCGCTGCAGCAGATGAAGCGCAATATCCTTTGCGGTTACGGCATAAGGAAGCAAGCCATCGATCTCAATGCGCAGGGTTTCGGGAACTTTGCACCTCACATAGCCGGTAACCCAGCTATTGGCCATCTCGGTTGCTCCGACGCCAAAAGCGAGACATCCCAAGGCACCGGAATGCGGGGTATGGGAATCTGTCCCGACGACGATCTCTCCGGGGAGCGCATAGCGCTCCGCCATAATCGCGTGAGAAATCCCCTCTGACCCCATGCCATCCTGCAAAGCTTCATGGGATCGAACGGCGTATAGCCTCGTAAACCGATGATGGCCCTCTTCGAGCTCGGCCACACCGTCAAGCAAATCGCCTAGCTGGTGGGGCGTACTTTGATGCGCGAAAACCAAATGATCGTGAAACGCGACAACGCGATCGGGCTGAAACAGAGCCGCCGGCTCACCAAAGGCTCTGTGCATGAAGTGTGCGGCCATTCCGGTAAAGTAGTCGTGGCTAAATCGCCAGTCGGCACTCACGAAAACTCCGGTGCCAGGTTCACGATGACATGTTTGCGGGTGGAGGTGCCGCTCAAGGATCTTTTCGACAAGTGTTCTCGGTGCAACCGTGTTCCCCTGTTGAACATCAGGTGGGGGCCAGGCGTGCGACCGTGCGTAGGGCAATAATCCACCCGCCCGGATTATGCGGCAGGTCAGTTCATCGCGGCCTCGAAGAAACTCCTCAATCGGAATCGGGTTGCCCGCCTCTATGTTGCCGATGAGCGAGTAGTTTGTGCTTGTGAGAATGCCGAGGTTGTCGCAGTTTTTCTGGTAGATTTGCTCGAAGCTCTCGGCGATGATCAAACGTATGCCTGCGTGAAGCTCAGCTAGGGGGCTCGATTCCCGCGACGAGCCTTTTCCGTAACGCTTGCCAGCGACCGTTACAGCAAAGCCTCCACAGCGTATGGCGTCAACGCCGATCGGCCGCTCGCCTCGCGTTTCGAAGCCGACGTAGGGATATTGTCCGAGCTTCTCGTCATAGGAAAACATCACAGTAACGGGCGTAATCTCATCGGTTGAGATATTGTCCCGCAATTTGCCGGCACTGGTTATACTCAACGATGTTCCCTCTAGCTGCGCGAGAACAAGCGCGGGATCCTCTGCTAGGAAGAGTACGCGGCCGTTGATACGGACGAGGTTGTCTGCGGGTTTATGCGAGCGGCTCATTGACGAAGCTTATCAGTAGGCACGAAAATCGGCGCCTCGAAAATGACGAAGCCCCTATTCTCGAGAGACGATTACGAGACCGCACCGTAAATGCGGCTTGCCCATCTCACGATGCCAGGCGTTCTACAGAAAGGTTTGGGAACTTCACGTAGAAGCATGAAATGGGACGGCGTGTGCTGCTAGCTATCGCCTCGCGTTTAGGCAATGGTCTGCAAGTCCGCAGCCGTTAAGCAGAAGCTCGCCATTATCACAGTCCCGATCCTTGACCACAAAGTACCGACCCTATAATTCGTCGGCGCATTCAGAATGTGTCGTTGCGCGGGCCGCCGAGGAGGCAAAGATGCGCATAAATGGTAAGGGATACATCAATCAGGACTAGGCGTAGACCAAGGAATCTCCAGGAACTGATCTGCCTACGATTTCCTCCCGCACCAAATGCTGAACGAGCGGCCTAGCTAGACTAGTTTCTGTCGCGAAACACATTTCGCCCTTTAAAATACGGGGTATCGCGCGATTTTCGAGTACGTTTTTTCTTGCGACGCACATGTGCACGGTATCACATACTTCATATGAAGCATGTTGATTCGGAATCGCCTTCTGATGTCGCGCACTGGCTGCGGAGTGAATCGGCAAATCTTTGGCCTGCGCTTCTCGGTTCGCTGAGCCTGCGGCGGAGCCGGTGCATCCGCGAGAATTGCGCGGCGTGCCGGTCTGGCGAACAGCATCAAAGCTATGTCCTGTACGGTCGGGCAAATGGGCGCCGTGTTGCCGTCTACGTGCCGGAAGAGCTTGTGCCGGAGGTCCAGTGCAGCCTGGACAACGGGCGCGCGCTGCAGGATCTGCTGCACCAAGCGGCGCCGCGATACGTGAAGGCGCTGAAGCGAGCCCACGCCGGAGCTGCGGAGAGCGACGAGGATTGAGCGGTGTCTCGGACAGCGGAGCGGCAGGTCAGTTTTGCTGATTGGGAGCTGGTGCGTCAGGGCCTGCGGCTGGAGCCGTTGCTGCAGGCCATTTCCGATTTTCTTGACGACCAGAAGGACCTGATCGACCAAGTCCGCTGCGATCTGACGCGGGGCTTGAAGAAGGCCGAGACGGGTCGCAGCGGCCTGACGCCGCAACAGGTGCTGCGCTCGCTGGTTCTGATGCGCGTCAAGAACTGGAACTATCGCGAATTACGTGAGCGGATTGCCGACGGATGCACACTACGCCAGTTCACGGACTTCTATTGTCTGCCGGTGCCGCGACACGATGCGTTCCACCGCGGCTTCAATCGGCTCACGCCCGAGAGGCTCAAGGCGATCAATGATCTGGTGGTGCAGGCGGCCGTCGAGCTCGGACTGGAGGACGGCCAAAAGCTGCGCGTCGACACCACGGTGGTGCAGACTGACATTCATCATCCGACCGACAATACGCTGTTGTGGGATGTCGTTCGTGTTGTCACGCGCCTGATCGGTCGCCTTGCCGCAGCGCTGGGGCGCCGGCGTATCAAGGGGTTCCGGAATCGGACGCGGTCGGCGCGGCGCCGGATGCAAGAGATTCGGCTCTTTTGAACTTTGAGTGGGCTACGCGGCATGGGGGTTGATCGGAGTGAAGTCGAGTTTTCCGGCGATGAGGAAGAGGACGGTGCGCATCGTTGTGAAACGGGTGTAGCCGCGGGCCTTGCGTTTAGCCGCCTGGAATAGGCCGTTGAGGGCTTCGATGTAGCCGTTGGTCTGGCGGGTTTGCGTCCAGGCGACGATGCCGTCGAAGTGCTTGCGGATCATTCTGGCGACCTCCTTCATCGGCTCGACCCTGGAGCGCAGGACGTTGGTGCACCACTGTTTGAGCATGGCGGAGACGACGTTGATCTGCTTGCGATCGAGGATGTCGCGCAGATGCTCGCGATAGAGCCAGGCACGCGCCGTGCGTTTGGTCGCGGCCTGAGCAATCAAGGTGTCGAGATCGGCGCGACTTTCGTCCGACAGCCGGCCGCGGTCCTTGAGCAACGTCCAGCGCAGCCCTTTGAGGCTTGGATCTGTGCGCTGTTCGAGGCGCCGCATCTTGTCGACGGCAGTGGAAGCGTGGGCGACGACATGGAACTTGTCGAAGGTGATGCGGGCGTTGGGCAGATGATCTGCGACGCCCTTGATGAAGGCCGGCGACATGTCGATGCTGACCAAACGGACCTGCTCGGCGGTACCTTTGTGGGCGGCCAGATCGGCGGCGAAATCGGCCACCGTCTTGGCGTCCTTGCCCTCGGTGACGAACACTACCTTCCGCTCATCGGTGTCGGCGGTGATGGTCAGATAATTGTGGCCGCGCCGGCAGGACGTCTCGTCGATCGCCACGGCGGTCACTGCCGAAAGGTCCGCCTCGGCCAAGGCGAGATTGACATAGCGCGAGCAGATCGCGTGGACCCGATGCCAGGATTCGTCGACCAGCTTGGCGACGGCCGCAAAGGTCATCTGCTGGGCCATGGCCAGCACCAGCGCTTCGAACAGCAGGGTGAAGCCGGCGAGCTTGCCGAACCAAGCGGGCTCGGCCAGGACGACCTTCCCATCGGGCAGCTTCACCCGCGGCGTCCGAACCTCCAGGAAGCATTCGTGCTGGAAGAAGTTGAGATGTCGCAGCCGCTTGATCTGGGTGTCATGAACCGGGTGGACGCCCGCGACACCGGCGACCGCAAATCGCGTCCCGGCGACGAAATCGACAGTGATCGTCAGAACCTTCTTGGCAGCGTCGAAGTCGACGCCCCGAACGTACCACGGCTTGGTAATCCCAAGCGCCGATTCGAAGAGCTGATTTTGCACCGTCCCACACGCCTCCCAGAGCCCCACCTGCACCCAGCATCGCAAGGGGGCGGTCGGCCCTCAAGGACGCTTCGCGCCGCGGTGCGGTGGCCTGCGGCCATCCTTGACCGCCGAACGCCCCCTTGCACCGGGCAAGGCAGGTCGGGACGGAGGGATGGTCTCTCATCCCGTCGAACATAGGGATGAACGCGGCGCTCGTCGTCAAGCGGCCAAAGCCGTCACTGCACCCACTCGGTTTTCAAAAGAGGCAGAGATTCAAAGGATGACCTCAAGGCAGCGCCAGGATCATCAGACCGGGACATACCGTGAGCTCATCGGCATCGCCGAGGAGGTCATCGAAAGTGCACGAATGGCGCTCCGGCGGACCGGCAAAGCACGCGGCAAAGATATGATCACCGATCTGGCGATCGCGGAGACGCGCAAGGAGCTTGAGCACTTTTGTGCTCTGGGAGCTCGTGTGACGGATCAGTCGCGCCGCCGTGTGCTCAACGGCGAGCAGGTCCCAACGGTCGAGAAGCTCTATTCGATTTTTGAGCCCCACACGGACCTCATCAAGCGCGGTAAGGTGCAGTCGCCGATCGAGTTCGGCCACAAGGTCTTCCTCGCCGAAAGCGCACGCGGCTTGATCACGCAGTATGAAGTGTTGGACGGAAATCCCATCGACGAACAGCATGTGGTTATCTCGCTGGTACGCCACAGGCAGACCTTCGGCGACGTCCCCAAATTATATGGATCGGATCGCGGCTTCTTCAGCGATAAGAACGTGATGTCGTGCAAGCAGCAAGGCGTCAAGGTGGTGTGCATCCCACAGCGGGGCGGCACCAAGTCGCCCGAGCGCGAAGCCTATGAGAAGAGCCGGGAGTTCAAGGACGGCCAGCGCTTTCGTGCGGGCATCGAGGGGCGCATCTCGGTGTTGTTCCGCGGTCGCGGCATGAAGCGCTGTCTCGCCGAAGGTCGCGAGCGCTTTGAGCTATGGGTTGCAGCCGCCGTGCTCGCCAACAACCTCATGAAGATCGCAGCCCTGGTGGCGGAACGATCATCGCGCAGACGAAAAGCCGCCTAACGATATCCTTCAAGTCACATCGTTTGTCGCGGCACGATATCCCGCCGTACTATCTTGCAACCGCCGTCGTCCCTGTGGCGCTTGGTGAAATCGCGACGAAAATCAGCGTCTAAATGCCCGGTAAATGCCCGCATCCAACGTCAGTTCACCCGGGTTTTATTGGGGAAATGGCGCGCCTAAGTCCAAATGAAGGTGTTTCGCGACAGAAACTAGACTAGGCCGTGTTGAAGGTTTTGACAGAGGAATCGAGTTTTGATTCAAGGCAGCCTTTCTAGTCTGACTGAGTCACAAAACCGCAGGCTTTGGCCGGCCAGAATCAGCGATGGTTGAGGCATCGACCATCAACCGACGAGGCCGACATGAACGGGCGTGGCACCAAGACCAGCGAAATGCGATTTGCGGCGTATTTGGAAGGGCTTGCCAGCGTCATCGGTCATGCGGATCGGAAGGCGCCACTGCGCGACTATTGCGTCGGTCTGATGGCCTGTGGCGGTCGCAAGAGCGTGGAGCCGATGGCGGCGGTGACGGCCCCGGAACGGACGGCCGCCCAGCATCAATCGCTGCTGCATTTCGTCGGCAGCGGCGCCTGGTCGGATGAGAAGGTGCTGGGCAAGGTACGCGAGATGGTCCTGCCGGCGATTGAACGCCAGGGCCCGATCGAAGCTTGGATCATCGATGACACCGGATTTCCCAAGCAGGGGCGACACTCGGTTGGAGTTGCACGGCAATATTGCGGGCAGCTCGGCAAGCAGGATAATTGCCAGGTGGCGGTGTCACTGTCGATTGCCAACCACCACGCCAGCCTGCCTGTCGCCTATCGCCTTTATCTTCCGAAGGAATGGACTGAGGATTGCGATCGGCGGCGCAAGGTGGGCATTCCTGCCGAAGTCGGCTTCCGGACCAAGCCTGAGATCGCGCTGGAGCAGTTGCGGTGGGCCTGTGCGAGCGAACTTCCGCGCGGTGTCGTGCTGATGGACGCGGGCTATGGCAACAACAGCGATCTGCGCACGGAGATCACGGCGCTGGGATTGACCTATGTGGCGGGTCTTCTGTCGAGCACAACGGTATGGGCGCCCGGCACCGGTCCCTTGCCGCCGAAGCCATGGTCGGGCCGCGGTCGTCCCCCGAAACTGATGCGCCGCAACCGTCAGCATCAACCGGCCGCCGTCAAGGCGCTCGCGATCGGCCTGCCGGCCAAAGCTTGGCGCACCATCACATGGCGGCAAGGAACGAACGAAAAGCTGAGCTCGCGCTTTGCCCGCGTCCGGGTCCGTGCCGCGCACCGTGATTATTGCCAAACCACCCAGCGGTTGGAGGAATGGTTGCTGATCGAATGGCCGAAAGGCGAGGACCAGCCTACCAAATACTGGCTCTCGACATTGCCGGAGGATGTGGCATTCCGGACTCTCGTAGAGACGGCTAAATTGCGCTGGCGCATCGAACGCGACTATCAGGATCTCAAGCAGGAAGTCGGGCTTGGCCACTTCGAGGGACGCGGCTGGCGCGGCTTTCATCATCACGCAACGATGTGCATTGCAGCCTTCGGATTCCTGATCTCCGAGCGGGAGACGATTCCCCCCTCAGGCGCTCGGTGCGCCCGGCCGATCCCGCTCGCTCGCGTTCCCGCAGATTACAGACCCCGCGGATCTGCCACTGCGAACCCAACGCCACATTCCAGATTCGATCACGACGATGCGACGGCGGCTCGAACAAGGGCTGGTCCGAACGTTGTTGAGATGTCCTTGTTGTGCGATCAAGTTCGCCCACTCCACCGACCACCGTTTGTGACGCAGTAGGACTAGGAGCCCGTCCAGATAGCTTTCTGGTTGGCGCATTTCGACACGAAACCCGCTCATGCGGCCCTTGCGAGGTTAGCGAGCTTCACGAGGTTGTGGGCGGTGCAGATCATCGCCCATTCGGCACGCACGTTGGCCAGGCCCCGCAACAGGAACTGGCGGAAGCCGCGTGCCTGCTTGATCTGTCCGAACACCGCCTCCACGATCTGCTTTCTTAGCCGGTAGGGGGTGTCGAAGCCGCCATCGGCAATCTTTTTTCTCATCGCCTGTGTCAGCGGTCCGCCGACCTTGCCGTTGTCGGCGGTGGGGCGCTTGGCGCGTCCGGTGGCGATGTAGCCGTCGATCCCGCGCTGCTCGAGGCTCGCAAGATTGGCCTCGCTCAGATAGCCGCTGTCGGCGGAAGCTTGTTGTGGCTTGTGGCCGAGATTGGCTTCGATGCCATCGACCAGCGGCACCAGTTGGCCATGGTCGCTCGTGCTCGGCGTCAGCCCGTGTGCAACGATGATCTGCGCTTTGCCATCGACGGCCGCCTGCGCGTTATAACCCTGGATGAAGCCGTCCTTGGTTTTGAGAATGCGGCTTTCAGGATCGGTGAAGTTGCGCTGTGCCTTTGCGGCAGGCTCGTCGGATGGCGGCGCGGCGGGCTTGCCGGTCTTCTTGCGACCCTCAGCCTCGCGGCTTTTCTGCTTCTCGGCCTCGATGCGACGCTCCTCGTCGGCCGCGGCCTTGGCCTCCGCCTCCAGCTCAGCCTCGGCCGCAGCGATCCTGGCGATCCGCTTCTGCTTGTCGGCGACCCAGTCGGGCAGTTCGTCGCCACGTTTGGTGCCGTGCAGCTTGTCGTCTTCGGCATCCGCGGCCTCGGCGGCGGCCAGCCAGCGATCGACCTCGGCCTGCAGTTCGGCTTCACCGGCCGTCAAGCGTGGACCAAGGCGCATACACGATGGCTGTGCGAGCAACGCTTCGAGCATCCGGCGCAGTATCTCGTGCTGGCCGAGTATCGCCAAGCGATCGAGGCCGCCGAGATCCGTCTCAAGCGTCTGGACGACCAGGTTGCCGAGGCGGTGAGTTCATGGTCCATGGCTCCAGTGATCGCCGCCTACCAAGCGCTACGCGGCGTCGCCTTCCTGACCGCGGTCACCTTCGTCACCGAAATCGGCGACGTGCGCCGCTTCGACAGCCCGCGCCAACTGATGGCGTATCTTGGCCTGGTGCCCTGCGAAAACTCCACGGGAGAACGCATCCGGCGCGGCAGCATCACCAAAGCTGGTAATGGCCGGGCGCGCCGCGTGCTCATTGAGGGCGCCTGGACCTACCGCTTCCCCGCCCGGATGAGCCGCCTACTGCAGGAGCGGCAGGCCGGCCTGACGAAAGCGGTGTGCGACATCGCCTGGAAAGCCCAAGTCAGACTCTGCGCTCGCTATCGCAAGCTGATGGCACGCGGCAAACGCCAGGCAGTCGTCACCGTGGCCATCGCCCGGGAAATGGCCGCCTTCCTTTGGGCAATCGGCCAAGAGGTGGAGCCGCACGGCGCAACCTGATCGCTTGCTGAATTAGCTACGCTTCCTTCCACCTCAACACAGGAGAACTCTCAGGAGCGACATCATTGTTGCGCATCGCTGGAGGCAGGGCCCCGGTTGGGGAACTCTCGCACGAATTGTGTGGCCGACATTGTCGATGCCCGCTGGCAGATCGAGACAGCCCCGGACGAACAAACGGAAATGCGGTATCCAACCCGCGTATCAGAGTCTACAAACCGTCGTCTCAGCGGCTCTGCCTCCTGCGCTGCGTAACAATCATCCAATTGACAACTCCGGCACAAACGGAGGTCGCGCCCTCATGCCGATAACCCTGGACAACGAACATCAGAGTTAGCAGTCTTTCCGAGCGACGAGGCATATTGGGGTGCCACGCCAACCGAGTGAGATCCCTTCTTGGGCAACGCCGTGTCATCGATGACAAGAAACCCGGCCTCATCACCAACCAGGCCATCTGCCTTCTTCAGCAAGGCGGCTTCAAGCGAGGCACTGTCCCAAACTCCGGCGGTGACGAAATGATGCAGCTGATCGTAGCTGACTTCGCCGGCGCGCGTCGCCATCGGCTGAATGCTCTTGCGGTCTCCTGGACCAATCAGCCCGGCGATATAGGCTGGACACATCCGTGCCCTCGTCTTGTGCCGTAGTGCCGCAAGAAACGGCCCAAGCCAGCGATCGAGATCAGCCTGCCAGTTTACGTCCATGGATCGGCCCTCCATGAGCCGACCTCCCATGAGTCACAGAAAAACTGATTTGGGAATCCCGCGCCGCTCAAAATCTGCCAAGGTAGTGCTAGTCTGCCTGAACCCCACATGGAGCTTTCAAGAAGGAAGCTCTTTGTTCGACCTACGGAGTCGTCTCCTGACCGCAAGTCTTCTCGGAATATTTTTCTGCTCGCCACCTCTCAAATTCCAACTACCCGCTAGATGCGATCGATGGTGACGACGCGGACAAAGCAAGCGGCGGGCCAAGCTGAGATTGTCGGCAGGCTGACGGTATGCACGCTCAGAGAGCGCAAAACAGCCATTGGGGAGGTCGGAGCACGGCTTGAAATGCCAATCGGACTACGTCCATAACCTCGTTAGCCCCCGCGAGCGCCTTTGTTTCTTGCGGCGAAAATACCTGGCGCTTTATTCTCACGCGCTGGCAACGACAACGATCCCAGTAGCCTGCGGCTTACGCCGGATGCGTACCGTCGAGCTGCTTCTGCCTCATCTCCGACGGCAGCATCCGGTCATGCTTCTCTTTCGAGTTGAAATAAGTCGCCTAGCATATTCCAGCCTTTCGGCACATCTCAGCAACCGTCGCGTCGTTAGCGCCTTGCTTGATAATAAAGGGTCTACTGGCTGTCCGAAAACTTCGAGGCTTTCATCGTTCTTTTTCTCCCAGCCGGGCGGAAATCGATGCGAAACGTTCTAGCCAAAATGATCCAGTTCGCGGGCCTCAGATCATTCATTCTTCTCGAATCTGTTGGGGAAGCATCAAAGACGCCTTGATGCGGCAGGGTACGCTTCCGCGTTCCCAGCGACGGCGAAGGCGATCTGTCTTCCCTAGAATTGGTAGCAGCAGTCGGTGGGTGTTTGCTGTAGATCTTGCGATCGAGATTGACGATAGATGCGTGACAGTGATTCTCTCGCGTCACGAAAACTCGCAGTGATCGTCCTACTCATCTTGTGCAGCGAGGCGGCTTTCATGAAATGGTGCGGGCTTCTCAGTTGATTAAGCAGCAGGCTCATGGACTATGGTCATGAAGCTTATCGAATATCCTTCCGAAGGTTCTACCGGGTCGACGGTCTTTGTTGGCCAGAATCGTTCAGGAGACTGGGTCGTCCGCGAACAAAATGGCACTTTTGGCGGCCTATTTGCGAGTCGCGCTCAAGCGCTCAAGTACGCACTCTGCGAGAATGGCAAACATCCAGAAACTATCTTCGAGATGTCTTGCGAGATCGAACTCGTTTTTCCGACAGTCCGGCGCAGGCTCTGATAGATCGGCGCGATTGTGAGGGGTTAGCCAATAACCTTCAGCAAAGCTGGAGGTTTGATTGGGAACCGCCAAAGGCGGTTTTAAGGGATGTTAGGACGATTGATTGGATTTTGGAGCGGCTGAAATCTTCAGCTCAAATTGCTCCAGTTGCCGATCGGCAATTTCTTGATTCTTGATGTAAGCCCGGATCACCTCCTCGTCCCGACCAACGGTCGTGACAAAGTATCCGCGCGCCCAGAATTTGTGGCCCAGGAAATTCCGCATCTTACGCTCGACATTCTGCGCGATCCATATCGAACTCTTCCCTTTCATGTATCCGATGATCTGCGCCACCGAATATTTGGGCGGTATCGAGATCAAAATATGGACGTGATCCGGCATTAAATGGCCTTCCTCGATCCGGCACTCCTTGCGTCGCGCCAGATCGTGAAACACCTGACCCAAATGCCGCTTTATCTTGCCGAACAGCAGCTTCTTGCGGTACTTCGGCGTGAACGCGACGTGGTATTTGCACTCCCACGTCGCGTGATTAAGATGATTGAACTCTGCTTCCATCATGGTCTCCTTGAGGGTTCTTGGCGGTTCCCCAAGGAGACTTCATGACTTCATTCCCGCAGCTGTAAAACTTCCTGTTTTCGCCCCGCCATAGGCGGGGGCTTAGCAGGTTTGGTTAGCTTTGCTCACAGTCCAACGAGAGTGGACGACCAGGCCCTTACCAGAGCAACAGATTGGCTGCGGGACCTTCAGTAGCAGCAAGAACCGCGCCGGTTCAACCGTAAGCGCTAAGCGGGCCTTTCAATTACCCATAATCTTTGCCTCGATCGCGGCTCCCAGCTTGATGTCGGTCAGCCGCGATAGTCCGCGCCAGATGACGGTATTTTCTGGAGGCGGATCGTTGGCTCGGGCCAAGTATCCTCCGAGCCGCGCGATCTTGACGACATAGTGCGAGAGCGTACTTCGTCGAGGGCGATCGCCACCCTTGTCTTTCACCAAATGATCAAGAAGCCTGAGTTCGGAATCTGTCAGCGCCATCTGCGGTAGGGTATTCGGCGAGGAACGATTGAGCATCGTCATCCAGAAGATGCGCCAACTCACAATGCAGAAAACCGCGATCAGATTGACCAGACGCTCAGCGGTTCGCAATTTCGAGCCCTCCGCCTTGCAGCCCGATTTGAGAATCTTATGGAAGACTTCGATCTTCCACCTCAACGCGTACCATTCGATCTTCTCGATGCCGCGTCCTTGCGCGATTGGACCGGGAGATCGGTGAGGAGCTTCCACTCGATCTTCTTTCGCCGCTTCGGCGCTCTTGAACATGGATCACGGTCAGAGCGAGTGCGGGATATTTCGTCTGCTTGCCGATCGGCGGCAGAATTCGAGGCTTGCGGAAGCGAATTTCGAGAAACGCTTCGTCCAGATCACCTTTGTCGTCCTTGACTTTGATCCGATGTAGGCCTTTGACCGTAACCTCGTCCATTTCGTCGGCAATTGTATGATTGCCGTCCCCGGCAAGCCGATCAACACAGATTCGCAGCAGGAAATGCGTTCTAACCTCCTCGGCCAGGCAAAACAGCTTATAGATGTCGCTCTCGCGATCACCAATATGAACGCATCGTCCAGGGGCATCGAGAAGGTCGGTCGACTGTCGCAAATTCTCCAGCCAGCGGATGCTCTCCTTCTGCTCGATCGGAACACGTGTCGGATTGATCTTTCGCTTCAGCGCCGTCGTCCCCTTGAACTTCTTGCGTGTCCAGAACTTGATTGCCGCCAGTCCGAGCGGAAGCCCCTCGGTCGTCATGGCGAGGCTCGAATGCATCAGGATGCCGCACTGCGTGCGCCCTGCCGTCTTGCCCGTAAAGCCAATCAGATCCGGCTTCTCGCGCTTGAAGCTGAATTCCGTCGTGTCATGGAAGACGAGGATCGGTCCCTCCGTCGCCGTTACGCGCCCGCGCGTCGCCTCGAAATGACCGCAAAGAATATCCGCCTCGTTGACCCGTTCGTTGGAGAAGAAGCGATAGGCGGCCTTCGTGTTGGCCCAGTCCTGACAAGCCAGCGGGATGCTTTGACCCATGTCACTTCCGATTTGTGTGCAAGCAATTTGCAGAACCGGCGGCCAAGCCGCTCATCCTTAAACTCGCATCCCGCAGCTTCCCGATCAACCCACGTCTCGATACCGGTCGTCAATCCCTGAGGACGCGCCTCCGCGCGTTCCTTCAACACCAAGCCCATCCAGCACCCCATGCCTCCGAATCAGGTGCTCAACAACGAATTACAACAGATTCTACCGATTCAAGAATTTCGTCCGCGGCGCGTCGTTCAAATCCGATGTCAAATGTGGGTAATTGAAAGTAAGCGGGCACCCTCGGTTCGACGTTAGATTAGATGTCGAAGAAGCCTCCGGATTGAACGGAGGTTTGGGGTGGGATTGGACGGCAAAAATGACGTCCATTTGGACAGCTCATCACTAGGGGCTGGAGCAGTCAGCCGGCTTGAGGTGCTTGAGGGACCGTCCGGGCGTCGCGTGCGTTCAGAGGCCGAGCGGGCTCGGATCGTCGCCGAAAGTCTGCTGCCCGGCGCTCAAGTGGCGGAGGTGGCGCGCAAGCATGGGCGACGCGCTGGCAAATTTACGATTGGCGACGACGCTTCCGACAGCGCGGTGAATTGCCGTCGAGCGAGGCTCCGGAACCGCCGTTCGCGCCGCTGGTTGTGGAGGGGCCGTTTGAGAAGCGTCATGTTCCGTCGGTCAAGCTCGAGATTGCGATTGGCGACATCGTCGTGCGGACGGACGCGGCGATAGATGGGGAGCAGCTGTCTCGGTTGATCCGTGCGGTGCGAGCGTCACGATGATTGTTCCCGGCGCCGAGCTGAAGATTTACATCGCGACGCGGCCCGTCGACTTCCGCTGTGGGCACGATGGGCTTGCTGCGAAGGTGCAGCAGATGTTTGATCTCGATCCGTTCAGCGGTGCAGCCTTTGTGTTCCGGTCGAAACGAGCGGACCGGATCAAGATTTTGGTGTGGGATCGAACGGGCTTAGTGCTGATGCACAAGCGCCTTAAGGGCTGCAAGTTCGTATGGCCAAAGCTTGCGAACGGCGTGATGCGGATATCGCCGGCGATGTTTGCCGCGCTGTTTGAGGGCCTGGATTGGCGATTGGTGCGGCCGGAGGAAGCGCGGCGTCCACAGGTCGCTGGATAAGTGCGGCAGAATGACTCTGTGCCGCGTTTGGCATGGCGCCGGCGGCGCAGATGTGCTCGACATGGCGCATGAGCACCGCGACGCTTCGCGACGAGAATGAACGCCTGAAGGCGCTTTTAGCGCAAACGCAGGCGGCATTGAGCGAACATCAAGCGGCGCTAGCCACGTCGGAAGAAGCGCGGCGCCGGTTGGAGGTCATTCTCGGCGAACTACGCCGAGAGAAGTTCGGCGCGAAGTCCGAGAAGCTGCGGCCAGATCAATACCATTTGCCGCTCGACGACGTGGAGATCGCGCAAGGTGTCTTGGACGCGGCACAGGAGAAGGCTGCGGCGGTCATCAGGGGCCGATCGCGTGCTGGATCAGATCAGGACCGTCATCGCAATCGAGGCTGCTTGCCTGCCCGTCTGCCGCGGTGGAGCGGATCATCGAGCCTGCGAGCACGCTCTGTCCGTGCGGTTGCGGCGCCATGACGAAGATCGGCGAGGACGTCAGCAAGCGCCTTGACGTGATCCCGGCACAATGGCGCGTGCTGGTCAAACGCCGCCCGAAATACATCTGCCGCCGCTGCTCCGGCCCTGTCGTGCAGGCGCACGCGCCGGAGCATGTCGTGCCTGGCGGACTGCCGACCGAAGCGGCCATTGCGCACGTGATCGTCTCCAAGTTTGGCGACCATACGCCGTTTTACCGCCAGTCCGAGATCTATGCGCGCCGGGGCATCCGGCTTGATCGGGCGACACTGGGCAACTGGTCCGGTCGCGCCTGCTTCCATCTTCAACCCATCGCGGACCACATGCGGCGCCATCTGGCAGCGGCGGATCGGCTGTTCATGGATGAAACCATGGCGCCGGTGCTCGATCCCGGGCGCGGCCAAACGAAGAAAGGCTACTTCTGGGCGATCGTGTCCGATGACCGCGGCCACAGCGGCCCAAGTCCGCCGATCGTGCTGTTCCGATATGCCCCCAGTCGCAGCGGTGCCTTCGCTGAGCAGTTCTTGGACGGCTTTCGCGGACGCTTCCTGCAATGCGATGCCTATGACGGTTATGATCGGCTGACCGAAGTCGCTCGACTGCAAGGGCCTTGGACGCTCGTGCATTGCTGGAGCCACTTGCGCCGGCGCTTCGTCAAATTGGCCCGCAACAGCAAATCGCCGATCGCCGAGGCCGCCGTTCGGCACATCGCACAGCTTTACGCCATCGAAGCCATGGTGCGCGGTGCATCGCGGGACATCCGGCTCGCCGCGCGGAAGGAGCATTCGTTGGCTCTCGTCGCCGCTTTGAAAATGTGGTTCGAGAAGCAGCTCTCGATGATCTCCAGCGGCTCGACACTCGCTGATGACATCCGCTATGCGCTGAATCACTGGCGGGGGCTGACCCGCTTCCTCGAACACGGACGCCTCGAGCTCGGTAGAGTCGACGACTGGCGCGGTGACCGTAGGTCGCGAGGCTTTACTGGTCCGGCTGCTTTCGCCAGTTGCCGGTGTCGCAGTTCGCGCCATAGTTCCGTTTCCAGTCGCCGCTCGTCAAACCGGGCATGCGGATTTACCGCACCCGGCTTTCACTTGTCTCATCAGGCCTTCGCGCTCGATCGGTCGTTACGGCGAGCCGGGATGCGGAAGAGTTTGAGGGTATCGTGCAGGTAATCCTGCGGATACTCTTTGAAGCCCCTGCCACGTTTTCCTGCTCGTTGTATCAACCAGTGCCGCAGACGCCGATCGACGTATTGCCTGATGAAGTCATAGGTCTTCATGACAGGACCTTTGGTCGAAGTAGCCGCACCAGCCACGAAGAAAGCGACTGATGACGACGACAGTGTTCTCCGGTGTGTCTGGGTACCACTGCGGCGTCGTGCGTTCGTGGATTCGTCGGAGCAATCTCATGACCGCCTTCTTGGACGGACGCGTGCCGATGAAGGCTTGTCCATCCTTTCCGTAGAACCGCCCGATCGTGTAGCCTAACACTACCTTGGCAGATTTTTAGCGGCGCGGGATTCCCAAATCAGTTTTTCTGTGACTCATGGGAGGTCGGCTCATGGAGGGCCGATCAATGGACGTAAACTGGCAGGCTGATCTCGATCGCTGGCTTGCGCCGTTTCTCGCGGCGCTACGACACAAGACCAGAGCGCGGATGTGTCCGGCCTATATCGCCGGGCTGATTGGTCCAGGAGACCGCAAGAGCATTCAGCCGATGGCGACGCGCGCCGGCGAAGTCAGCTACGACCAGCTGCATCATTTCGTCACCGCCGGAGTTTGGGACAGTGCCTCGCTTGAGGCCGCCTTGCTGAAGAAGGCAGATGGCCTGGTTGGTGATGAGGCGGGGTTTCTTGTCATCGATGACACGGCGTTGCCCAAGAAGGGATCTCACTCGGTTGGCGTGGCACCCCAATATGCTTCGTCGCTCGGAAAGACGGCCAACTCTGATGTTCGTTGTCCAGGGTTATCGGCATGAGGGTGCGACCTCCGTTTGTGCCGGAGTTGTCAATTGGATGATTGTTACGCAGCGCAGGAGGCAGAGCCGCTGAGACGACGGTTTGTAGACTCTGATACGCGGGTTGGATACCGCATTTCCGTTTGTTCGTCCGGGGCTGTCTCGATCTGCCAGCGGGCATCGACAATGTCGGCCACACAATTGGTGCGAGAGTTCCCCAACCGGGGCCCTGCCTCCAGCGATGCGCAACAATGATGTCGTTCCTGAGAGTTCTCCTGTGTTGAGGTGGAAGGAAGCGTAGCTAATTCAGCAAGCGATCAGGTTACGCCGTGCGGCTCCACCTCTTGGCCGATTGCCCAAAGGAAGGCGGCCATTTCCCGGGCGATGGCCACGGTGACGACTGCCTGGCGTTTGCCGCGTGCCATCAGCTTGCGATAGCGAGCGCAGAGTCTGACTTGGGCTTTCCAGGCGATGTCGCACACCGCTTTCGTCAGGCCGGCCTGCCGCTCCTGCAGTAGGCGGCTCATCCGGGCGGGGAAGCGGTAGGTCCAGGCGCCCTCAATGAGCACGCGGCGCGCCCGGCCATTACCAGCTTTGGTGATGCTGCCCCGCCGGATGCGTTCTCCCGTGGAGTTTTCGCAGGGCACCAGGCCAAGATACGCCATCAGTTGGCGCGGGCTGTCGAAGCGGCGCACGTCGCCGATTTCGGTGACGAAGGTGACCGCGGTCAGGAAGGCGACGCCGCGTAGCGCTTGGTAGGCGGCGATCACTGGAGCCATGGACCATGAACTCACCGCCTCGGCAACCTGGTCGTCCAGACGCTTGAGACGGATCTCGGCGGCCTCGATCGCTTGGCGATACTCGGCCAGCACGAGATACTGCGCCGGATGCTCGAAGCGTTGCTCGCACAGCCATCGTGTATGCGCCTTGGTCCACGCTTGACGGCCGGTGAAGACCCGGCCGTGACGGAGCAGGAAGGACTGCAAGCGTTGACGGGCCCGCCGCAGATCCTCCATCGCGGCTTCCCGGGCACGTACCAGTTCTCGGTAAGCGCGCTTTTTGACGCACGGTGCAGCATCATCTCCTCGTCTGCGCAGGGCGGGGATTTTGATTGGTGGAGTGTCCCTGTTGGCTTTAAGGCGATCAGCCAGGGTTGACGGTCTCTGCGTGCTTGGCAAAGTTGAATGGCAACAGGTCTTCGATGTCGGCGTCGGGCGGACGCTGCGGCAGTTCAGCGAGCACGTGACATAGCCAGGCGTAGGGCTCAACGTCACAGGCCCGGCATGTCAGCACCAGGCTGTAGATCACCGCGCTGGCCTTTGCGCCGGCGACGGTGTCGCTGAACAACCAGTTTTTTCTTCCGGTCACAAAGGGTCTGATGTCGCGTTCGAGAACATTGTTGTCGATCGGCGCAAGGCCATCATTGGCGTAGCGGGCCAGATAATCCCATTGGTTGCGGGCATAGGCGATGGCCTTGCCGGTCAGGCTTTCGGGCAGCACGTTCGGCGCCTGATCGTCGAGCCAATTTTTGAACGCAGCCAGGACCGGGACGCTGTGCTGCTGGCGCAGCCGCAAGGCGTATTCGGCGCGCGTTTTGCCGTCGGGCGGCGTCTGGCGCGCCAGCCTCTCGACCTCATACAATGCCTCGAAGAACCTGAGTGCCTGCAACGAGAGGCCGCCGGGCTTCTTCATCGCCTTGAGCGCGTCGGTAAATTTCCTGCGCGCGTGCGCCATGCAGCCAAGATGAGTGACACCGGAGAGCGTGCGCCAGGCGTCATAGCCGTCGCTCATCAACAGGCCGCCCCAACTGGCCAGGAAGGCCTGTGGATGCTCCTGGCCGCGACCGGGCTGGTAATCGAACAACACGACTGGCTGGGCGCTGTCCTGGCCACTGCGGTAGACCCACATGTACGATTTGGTCTGCGCATCCCGCCCGTCCTCCTTGAGGACCTTGACCCACGTCTCGTCGCCATGGATCAGAGGCTGCGACCGGAGCGTTTGCTTCAGCGCATCATACACGCGTTGCAGGTGCAATTCGCTCGACCGGATCACCCAATTGGCCAGGGCGCCGCGGCCGACGCTGACGTTGGCGCGTGCCAGCGCGTCCGCCAGACGATACAGCGGCGTGCCGTCGACGTATTTGTTGGCCAGCACGAGCGCCAGCGTCGAAGCCGTGGCGACGCTGCCCGGCAATGGCTGCGCCGGCATCGGTGCGATCACGATCGGGGTGTTCAGCGCAGTGCGCTCGCAGTGACGGCACGCGTACTTGAACCGCACGTGCTGCAGCACTGTCGCCTTCACCTCGATATGCAGTTGTTCGGTGACGTTCTCGCCCATCCGGTGCATCCGATTCCGGCAGCACGGGCAGGCCTTCCGGTCCTCGGGCAGATCATGTTCGATACGCTGGCGCGGCAGATCCGCCGGCAGAGGCTTGCGGCCGCGCTTCTTCGGCGCGGGCGTCTCACCCTCCGGCCGCCCCGTATCCGGCACGACCGCCGGTTCGAGATCGTCCTGTTCCGCGCCTTCTTCGGCGGAAGCCTGTTCGGCTTCGTTGAAGATGCGATCCTTGAGCTTCTCGCTGCGTGGCGCGTAGCGATGCAGCCGCTCCAGCCGCAACTGCTCCTCAAGGTGCCTCACGCGCTGCGCGAGCTTCTCGTTCTCGGCCTTCAGCGCCGCGATCAAGGCTTCCAGTTCGTGCGTCGTGGGCTTGCGACTCATCGTAGTCTTGAATCGAAGTCATGCCGCCGCGTCAACCGGGCTCCCATGTCTTCGTCATGTCTTCGGCGGCGTCATCTGAGAACGGCCATGCCGAAGCCCGATGACGCCGCCCGCATCGAACACGCTCAGCCCACGCTCTGATATTGCCGCACCGGATGACGACGCATCGCCGCGATGTTGATGCCGTCAAGCAGCCAGTGCAGCTCCTCCATCGTCAGCGTCAGCACCGCCTCCTGACTTCGGGGCCAGTGGAATCTGTCGGCCTCCAGCCGCTTCAGCAGCATCCAAAATCCTGACCGATCATAAATCAGCAGCTTGATCCGGTCGCGGCGACGATTGCAGAACGCGAACACCGCGCGTTGGAACGGATCCAGCCCCATCGACTGCTCCACCACGATCGCCAGGCTGTTGATGCCCGCCCGGAAGTCAATCGGTTCGCGGTGAAGGTAGACCCGAAGATCAGACGCCAGTCGGAACATCGCAACGCCCCAGCGCTTCAATCACCGCCGACAGCAACTGCGCGTCGCCGCCTTCCAGCGAAAGCGTCACGCCGTTGGGCATCGATGCCGTCAGCCGCCCTGCACAGGATCGCTCCGTCGCGCAAACCGGAATAAAAGCTGGCGCAATCGGCGCCCGCGCCTCCGGCTGGTCATCCCCGTTCTGAAGTTGTCGCTTGGCCACCCACTTGCGCAGCAGGTTCGCGTTCACGCCGTGTTGCAACGCCAGCCCCGCCAGCGACACGCCAGGCTGCAGACAGGCCTCGACCAGTCGCTGTTTGCTGGCCGGATCATAGCGACGCCGGCCATTGCACAACACGCCGACCGTCTCAAGTCTCAAAGGTTCTTCTGGAGTTATCATCGATGGTGTCCACCTCGCTCATGGTGGACACCTCATCCCATCCCCGCGCTCAACTGCATAGGTGCGTAGAAAGGAGCGCTTACAGTTCTCGCACCGCCTCGTGCTCCGGATCCGGTACCCAGACCGCGGTCAGCTCTCCTGCACGATGCAGCTTGGCCAGGGTCAGCGCATCACGGCGATTGGTCTTGACCCGTTCTCCAGGCCGCTTCGGGATCAGTGATGGTGCAACCACGATGCAGTCGTGGCCAAGCCGCGTGATCTGACGATGGAGACCGTAGCCGGTCGGGCCGGCTTCGTAGCAAAAGGCGAGGTCCCGGTGCCTTTTGGCGAGCTTCGCTATCAATCGCTCCACCGCATCAGGCGCGCTGTCGATCTCGCCGATGAAGCGCACGTCGCCATCGCGCCCCGCCTCGGCTACGGCTACCGAGATCTTCAGCTTCGACGTATCCAGTCCCACGTAGATTTTGCTATCCTGCCGCACGGCTCGTCCTCCTATGTGAGAGGCTCGGCGCCGGCCCACCCGGCGCAACCCTCGCTCATCGCATATTGCGGACGAGCCACCTCTCGGACAACGAACATACGGTCTGCCAGTCGCTGGTCTCGGTAACGTTGGCGTCGCACGAGGTACCAGTGATGGTGGGCCTGCGGCTATTCCTACCCGAGAGTTGGACAGATGATCGTGAGCGCATGGCGCGGGCCGGTGTGCCGAAGGATAGACAGACTGCACTGACAAAGCCGCAAATCGCGATCGCGGAGATCGACCGCGTCATCGCCTCCGGTGCACGTTTTGGCTGTGTGCTTGCCGATTCAGGGTACGGCTCCAGTGGGACTTTCCGTCAGGCTTTGAGCGAGCGCGGTCTGTTGTGGGCGGTGGGTCTGTCGCGACGCCAGAACGTTTATCCCGCCGACGTTGCCTTGATCTTCCCTGTCGCGAAGGTCGGAAAGCGTCGCAAATACCACATTCCAGATCAGCCCCCTGTCGCTGCTGAAGCGATGTTGGCCAAAGGAAAATGGCGAAGGGTCAGTTGGCGGCGGGGCACCAAAGGTCGACTGACATGTCTCTTCGCGGCCCGCCGTGTCCGCGTTGCGGATGGCCATAAGCACCGCATGCTCGATAATCGGGTGCAGTGCATGCCGGGCGACGAGGTCTGGCTCGTCGGCGAACGCCGGTCGACTGGCGAGCAAAAATACTATGTGTCGAACCTACCGGCCGATGCGAGCCTCAAGATGCTCGTCGCCACGATCAAAGCCAGATGGGTCTGTGAGCAGGCCCATCAGCAGCTCAAGGAGGAGCTTGGCCTCGACCACTTCGAAGGGAGATCCTGGACGGGGTTACACCGACACGCCTTGATGACCATGATCGCCTACGCCTTCCTCCAATCCCGCCGCCTCAAAGCAGCGGGACGAAAAAAAAGAATAGCGGGACCGCCGCCACAGCCGAGCATGCCGGCCGTCAGGCAAGCCATCCTCGACCTCTTCGCACGGCCTCCACCCAGGCGATGCCCGCACTGTGAGAAACTCCTGGTCGACCCTGGCAAAACTAAACTGCCAAAGTAGTGCTAGGAACGTGAATCGTTCCAACGGCAATCGAGCGATGCGGGTCTTGGTCTCGTTCACCTCCAGCCCGAGCCTGTTCATCAGTACCGTCATTCGCTTCATCGCCGCCTCGGCTTGGCCGGGGCGGCAGCAGATCACGAGATCGTCGGCATAGTTGACGACGTAGGCGTCGAGTTGTTCTTGGTGTCCGTGGTCGCGCCAGGCCAGCAGAAAGCGTCGGAAGTAAATGTTCGCCAGCAATGGACTCAGAGGAGAGCCTTGCGGGGTCCCTTTCTTAAACTTGCGCGCATCTGCCGTCTGTATCGTCCGTCTTCCGCTCCGTTCAACTACCGGGACTGTCAACCAGCCTTTGATAGTCGAGAGGAGTCGTCCGTCGGCGATCCGTCGTGTCAGGCATCGCATCAGCGAACCGTGTGGAATCGACGTGAAGTAGCTCGCCAGATCTCCTTCGATGATCCAGCGGCCCTTCGAGTCAGAGCCATCCTGCAACTGCATCCTCACTGTACGAACCGCATGATGAACACTGCGCTCGGGGCGGAAGCCGTAGGAACCAGAGTGGAAGTCGCTCTCCCAGATCGGCTCCATGGCCATCAGCATCGCCCGCTGGACGATGCGGTCCAGCAGGATCGGTATACCCAATGGTCTCAACTTGCCGTTGGCCTTCGGGATATGGATTCGCTTGACCGGCATTGGGCGGTAAGTGCCGTCCAACAGGGCCACGCGCAACCGATCCAGATGACGCTCCAGAACGGCAGTAAATAGTCGCTTGTCCATTCCGTCAAGACCCGGTGTATTAGCGCCTTTCGACGCCAGGACGATCCGGGCCGCCTCAGCAAGCCAATTCCTGTCGGTGATGAGCCGGAGCAATCGATCAAACCGGCGGGTCTGATCGGCCGCGGCCCACTTCGCGAGCTTGTGCTGCATTTCACTGATTATCAAAGGTCTTCACCTCATTAGGTCAGATCACGTGCACTCCAAGCAACTCAAACTGCTCCCCTTCGCCATGTGACCGGCTTTCCCGGCCTCGGACTACTACGAGAGCTCTGCCAGCATGACGGACATCGGGGTCAACTCCCTTACCATTCCGCTCATGCCTTCCCTCGTTCATATGTTGGACTACCAGCGCATCGGTGAGGTTGCCGGTCGCAGTCTTTTCCCTTGCTTGCTGCAAGTCGATGCCATTGCCTCAGGTTTGGCTGTGTTCTCCCCTCGGCCCACGCAAGACGCCTTACGTCTACGCTCGCGTTCGGGTGTCTCCGGCTACATATCCTTCGACCCGTTCAACTGCACCGCTCAAAAAAACTGCCCGCTGACAACGACAGCGGCTGACGGTCGAACGCTCAGGATCAATCAAGCCGTTCCGATGATCCCGCTAGTCCTACTGCGTCACAAACGGTGGTCGGTGGAGTGGGCGAACTTGATCGCACAACAAGGACATCTCAACAACGTTCGGACCAGCCCTTGTTCGAGCCGCCGTCGCATCGTCGTGATCGAATCTGGAATGTGGCGTTGGGTTCGCAGTGGCAGATCCGCGGGGTCTGTAATCTGCGGGAACGCGAGCGAGCGGGATCGGCCGGGCGCACCGAGCGCCTGAGGGGGGAATCGTCTCCCGCTCGGAGATCAGGAATCCGAAGGCTGCAATGCACATCGTTGCGTGATGATGAAAGCCGCGCCAGCCGCGTCCCTCGAAGTGGCCAAGCCCGACTTCCTGCTTGAGATCCTGATAGTCGCGTTCGATGCGCCAGCGCAATTTAGCCGTCTCTACGAGAGTCCGGAATGCCACATCCTCCGGCAATGTCGAGAGCCAGTATTTGGTAGGCTGGTCCTCGCCTTTCGGCCATTCGATCAGCAACCATTCCTCCAACCGCTGGGTGGTTTGGCAATAATCACGGTGCGCGGCACGGACCCGGACGCGGGCAAAGCGCGAGCTCAGCTTTTCGTTCGTTCCTTGCCGCCATGTGATGGTGCGCCAAGCTTTGGCCGGCAGGCCGATCGCGAGCGCCTTGACGGCGGCCGGTTGATGCTGACGGTTGCGGCGCATCAGTTTCGGGGGACGACCGCGGCCCGACCATGGCTTCGGCGGCAAGGGACCGGTGCCGGGCGCCCATACCGTTGTGCTCGACAGAAGACCCGCCACATAGGTCAATCCCAGCGCCGTGATCTCCGTGCGCAGATCGCTGTTGTTGCCATAGCCCGCGTCCATCAGCACGACACCGCGCGGAAGTTCGCTCGCACAGGCCCACCGCAACTGCTCCAGCGCGATCTCAGGCTTGGTCCGGAAGCCGACTTCGGCAGGAATGCCCACCTTGCGCCGCCGATCGCAATCCTCAGTCCATTCCTTCGGAAGATAAAGGCGATAGGCGACAGGCAGGCTGGCGTGGTGGTTGGCAATCGACAGTGACACCGCCACCTGGCAATTATCCTGCTTGCCGAGCTGCCCGCAATATTGCCGTGCAACTCCAACCGAGTGTCGCCCCTGCTTGGGAAATCCGGTGTCATCGATGATCCAAGCTTCGATCGGGCCCTGGCGTTCAATCGCCGGCAGGACCATCTCGCGTACCTTGCCCAGCACCTTCTCATCCGACCAGGCGCCGCTGCCGACGAAATGCAGCAGCGATTGATGCTGGGCGGCCGTCCGTTCCGGAGCCGTCACCGCCGCCATCGGCTCCACGCTCTTGCGACCGCCACAGGCCATCAGGCCGACGCAATAGTCGCGCAGTGGCGCCTTCCGATCCGCATGACCGATGACGCTGGCAAGCCCTTCCAAATACGCCGCAAATCGCATTTCGCTGGTCTTGGTGCCACGCCCGTTCATGTCGGCCTCGTCGGTTGATGGTCGATGCCTCAACCATCGCTGATTCTGGCCGGCCAAAGCCTGCGGTTTTGTGACTCAGTCAGACTAGGGCCCGGCGTCACGCGACGCCGCGGCCAGCCGCGCGCGCAGCCTGTGCAGTAAAATGCGCGCTTACACATGACGGAAATCGGGGTCAACTCCCTTGCCATTCTGCTCATGCCTTCCCTCGTTCATATGTTGGACTACCAGCGCATCGGTGAGGTTGACGGTCGCAGTCTTTTGCCTTGCTTGCTGCAAGTCGATGCCATTGCCTCAGGTTTGGCTGTGTTCTCCCCTCGGCCCACGCACAGACGCCTTACATCTACGCTCGCGTTCAAATGTCTCCGGCTACATATCCTTCGACACCATTCAGCGTTCCACCTGTTAAACCGTGTAGGCGGAGGCGACATTTAGCCCACAGACGCGGATGAACCGGTTCATGTTCCTGAACCTTCCGATATTCAGCCTCGGGAACCATCTCGGCGTAACGGTTTCGCCTCAATCCCCTTTACCTACGGCCTACGTCACCCTGCTAGTTGACAGCAGGTCACCGCCGCTTGGGCTCATGCTTCCCCACAGCAGGAAGCAGGCGCGTCAAATTCCTCCTTTCTCAATGCGTTCCAAACATATGCCTCCCCGATTTCTCGGAGCGAGGCGCACCAAAGGTGATGTCCATCGCCCAGATTTGGTTCGGACGCGAGATCTCCATGCCGCGTAGCAGATATGGATAGATCTTGTGCCCGAGGTCGGGTTGGATGGTGCGCGGACGGCGGTACAGCGCCTCTATCCCCATCCGCCGCATCAGCGTTTTGACATGCCGGCGGCCGATCTTGCACCCCTCGGCAGCCAGCAGGCCTCGCAACATTCGCGAACCGGCGAAAGGAAACTCCAGGTGCAGCCGGTCGAGCCGTTGCATGATCGCGAGGTCGGCGGGCGACACCGGACGTGGTAGATAATAGACACTGCCACGACTGATCTTCAAAACTTCCGCCTGTTTGGTGATCGGCAGGTCGTGTTCACGGTTGATCATCGCTTTGCGCTCAGCAATCCCGCCTTAGTGAGCGCTCCTTCTAAAAAACTGAGCGGGCGCTGCGCGCCCCCTGTGGGATATAAACGGGTAATCGCTAGACTGCGGCCGGAAGGGAGCGGCCGATACGATTTTGGTGGCACGTGACCCCGTCAAAAAACATGGTCCATGGGCTGTTGCGCACTTGAGAGTGGTGACGCCATCTCGGCGATCCCGTTTAGGAACTTGATGAATTGCGCAGCCCAGCCCTTCCGCCGGAGTCAGGAGGAGCTACAGATGAACCCCAAAAGATCGAAGTCGAAGGACGGCGGTAACATGCCGATGGTGCACCCGAACGCGGCTGCCATCGACGTTGGCGCCACCATGCATATGGCGGCCGTTAGGGCAGATCGCGCTCCGGAGCCAGTCCACAGTTTCGGTACCTTCACAGCCGATCTGCATCGGCTGGTCGACTGGTTTACGGAATGCGGCGTCGAGACCGTCGCCATGGAATCGACCAGCGTCTACTGGATTCCGATTTTCGAGCTTCTCGATGCCCGGGGATTTACCGTGTTCCTTGTCAACGCGCGCGATGCCAAGCACGTGCCGAGGCGTAAGACCGATGTCAGCGATGCGCAATGGTTGCAGCGACTCCATTCATTCGGGTTGCTGCGGGCCAGCTTTCAGCCCAAAGGGCAGATTGCCGAACTGCGAGCCTACGTGCGTCAGCGCGAGCGTCTGCTGGAGTACGCGGCCTCACACATCCAGCATATGCAGAAGGCCTTGACGGAGATGAATCTTCAGCTCCACCACGTCGTCGCCGACATCACCGGCGCGACCGGCTTGCGCATCATACGCGCGATTCTTGCCGGCGAGCGCGATCCCGAGGCGCTGGCGTGCTTGCGCCACTACAGTTGCCACTCCAGTGCCGAGACGATTGCGAAGGCGCTCACCGGGAGCTACCGCGCCGAGCATCTGTTTGCGCTCGAGCAGGCACTGCCCTTTACGACACCTACCACGAGAAGGCATCTGCCTGCGACGCCTGGATCGAAGCCGTGTTGAAGGAACTGAGCTACCATCGCGGTCGTGGCCATGGACCAGCACCGCTGGCCTCGCTACGTCGGAATCGGACCGATCAGGCGAACGCTCTAGCTTTCGACGTCCGCGAGGCGCTGTTCGCGTTGCTGGGAAAAGACATCACCACGATCGACGGCCTCGGTCCTTACCTCTCGCTGAAGCTGATCGCTGAATGCGGGGACGACCTCGCCTCGCGGCCAAGTGCAAAGCATTTTACCTCCCGGCTAGGACTGGCGCCGAGCAACAAGGTCTCCGGCGGCAAAAGGCTCTCGTCCCGAACGCGCCGATCCGGCGGCCGGGCGGCGGCGCTTCTGCGCCTTGCTGCCGTCACCGTCGGACGCACCGATACTGCGCTCGGCGCCTTTCACAGGCGACTTTCATCGCGCATCGGTAAGGCCAAGGGCCAAGGCAGTGACCGCCACGGCCCGCAAGATCGCAGTTCTGTTCTACAATGCTGTGCGATACGGAATGGACTATGTCGATCCCGGGGCCTCTTCCTACGAGACGCGCTACCGGACGCGAATGGTCAACAATTTGCATCGGCGTGCCAAGGCATTCGGCTTCGTTCTCCAGCCCTTGGAGCCGAACGTCGGCGATGCCGTTTCTTAGGAATCGTTCTCCAACGCAAGCTCGCCGATCTTGGCGTGCCGTGACTTCACGTCGATGGTGGGCTCGGCGATCCGACTCACGTTACCCTGACCGAAGACATCGGCAGCGCCGCCTTCGAGCTGCGCCTTCCACGATATGATCTGATTGGGGTGAACGTCGAATTGCTCCGCTAGTTGCGCCAACGTGCGGTCACCTTTGACGGCGGCAAGCGCCACCTTCGCCTTGAAAGCCGCAGTGTGGTTCCGCCGCGCTCGCCTGCTCATCGTCTCTCCTGATTCGCAGGTCCATCTTGCCCGCCGTCAGGAAGAAAGTACTCATACGACGAAGACCGCCTGATTGACGCATGCGCGCGGGCACGGCGAGCTCTATGATGGTGTTGCGTGAAGGTCAGGCAGCCTGATGATCGGCGGGCGTGTCGGCTTGGCGCAGGAGCTTCCATTCCCAAGGCAGCAGTTCGTGCAGACACGATGAGGGAAGATCCGCGATACGGGCAAGGACGTCGGCGAGCCAGGCCTTGGGGTCGACGTCGTTGAGGCGACAGGTCGTGATCATCGTCAGCATGATGGCGGCCCGGTCGGCGCCGCGCTGGCTGCCGGCGAAGGTCCAGTTGCGCCTTCCCAGGGCGATGCCTCTCAATGCGCGCTCGGCACAATTGTTGGTCAAGCAGATCCTGCCATCGTCGAGGAAGCGGGCGAAGTCGTCCCAGCGCCGGAGCATGTAGTTGATTGGCTTCAGGACCTCAGAGGAGCGCGAGAGGGTTTCGCGCTCACGCAGCAACAAAGCGTGCATGTCCTCGAGAAGCGGCTTGCTCTTGTCCTGGCGCACGGCGCGCCGCTCGTCGGCGCCGCAGCCGTTGATGGCGCGCTCGACCTCGAACAACGCATCGAGGCGTTTGACCGCCTCCAGCGCGATCGGAGAGACCGGTTTGCCCTTCTTCCCTTCCCGAGCATTTTTCTCGATATCAGCCAGCTCGAAGAAGCCCCGCCGCGCATGGGCAAAGCAATACGCCGGCGTAATCGGCTGCGCCTTCTTCCGCGGGTCGAACAGCGGCTCGAAGCCGTTGTAGCAGTCCGCCTGGAGGATTCCGCTGAACCGGGCCAGGTGTTTTTGCGGATGCTCGCCTCGTCGGTCGCTCGAGGCGTAATAGACCGCCGCCGGCGGCGCAGGGCCGGCGAAGGGCTGGTCATCCCGCACATAAGTCCAGATCCGGCCGGTCGTGCACTTGCCCTTCGCCAGGATGCGGATGGTGGTGTCGTCGCCATGAAGGCGATCGGCAGCGAGCACATGGCGTTCGATCAAGTGGAAGAGCGGCATGACGGCAAAGGTCCCGTGGCCGACCTGGTCGGCCAGCGTCGACAACGGTAGGTCAATCCCCTCGCACTTGAAGCGCGCACTCTGGCGGTTGAGCGGGATATGCATGCCGAACTTGTCGAACAGGATCGTCGCCAGCAATTGTGGGCCGATGAAGCCGCGGGGCGTGGCATGGAACGGCGCGGGCGGCTGGCTGATCTTCTCGCAATCGCGGCAGGTGAACTTCTCGCGTACCGTCTCGATCAGCTTGAACCGGCGCGGGATCTCCTCCAGCGTCTTGGTCACATCCTCACCGATCTTCGCCAGCCGCGATCCACCGCAGCAGGTACAGGTCGTTGGAGCCTCAATAACGACGCGCTCGCGTTCGATGTCGTCCGGCCATGGCTTGCGCACCGGCCGCTTGCGCATGAAGGGGCGGACGTTCTGCGTCTTCGCCGCTGCGGCCTGCGCGGCAAGCTCATCCTCGCTCGCCGTGGTGACGAGTTCTTCGAGTTCCAACTCCAGCTGCTCAAGCAGCCGTGCCGTGCGCTCGGAACGCTGCCCGTACAGTTCGCGTTTGAGCTTCTCGATTCGCAGCTCGAGATGCGCGATCAGCGCCTCGTTGTCTGATAGCTCCGCCCGCGCACTAGCAGCCACCGCCTCGGCTTGCAGCCGCGCCTCACGCTCGGCCTGCAGCGCCGCCAGGGCACTGACAAGGTCCGATGGAAGTTCGTCCGGCTTCGATATCATGAAGCCATTGAATCAGATCAAGCAGCAGATTCAAACCGTAAAACAGCTATCCGACCCGCGTCGGACGCTGGGTTTCTTGTGGATTGCGCCAATCGATCCCGGACAACAGATAGCTCAACTGCGCCGGCGAGATCGTTACCGATTCACCGGCAACAGATGGCCAAATGAACCTTCCTCTCTCGAGTCTTTTGGTAAACAGGCATGCGCCCTGGCCATCGTGCCAGATCATCTTCACAAGATCGCTGCGGCGACCGCGGAAGACGAACAGATGACCGCCGAGCGGGTCTTTGCGCAGCACCTCCTGCACTTGGAGCGCCAACGACGGAAAGCCTCTGCGCATATCCGTGTAGCCTGTTGCGAGCCACACTCGCGCACCTGTCGGAACCGGGATCATCGGCGCACCAGAGCATCGAGAACTCGACGCAGCGCGTCTCCATCAACCTCGCCATCGACCCGGATGCGGTGTCCGCTACCAAGATCAATCTCGATGATCCCCTGGCTCCTTCGTCGACGCGCCGGTGCCGTCGTCAAAGGCGCTTCGGCCACATCCCGGGGCGGCACAGACGGCCCAATCTCGACCGGCACTAACGGTGCTATACTCGCATCATTGTGCTTGCAAAGCTCTTTGCGCCACTTGAACAGCTGGCTCACATGAAGGCCGGCCATGCGAGCCACCTCGGAAACAGTGGCTCCGGGCTCGAGCGATGCTGCAACTAGCCGTTCCTTCTCATCCTGCGACCACCGCCGCCGCCGCTCGACCGATGTGATCACCTCTGCCCGCGAAATCGTCATAGCGCTTCTCCTAGGATTACCCCTAGGACCTGCAGCGTTCGCATCCGTCAAACAAGGCGGCCCTCAACGGAGGAATACGGAAGAAACCCCACTTATCGCGCTGTTCAAATTTGCGACGAGCTCAGTACGCCGTAAGCGGCGTGTCTCCCGCACCTTGTTGCTGTTGAGCAGATCGGCAAAATGAGTTCCGTCTTGAAGAGGACGGTTTGCATAGATGATCGAGCGTGTTGTCGACGCATCGCAGCTACGAGTCCGGCGGCGCTGGAGCGACGAGGTCAAGAGACGGATTGTCTCGGAATCCTTTGTGCCTGGCGCGATCGTCTCGGACGTCGCGCGGCGCCACGATCTGTCGCCGCAGCATTTGTCGGCCTGGCGCAAGGCGGTGCGCGACGGGTTGTTGAAGCTGCCGGAACGCACGGAGCCAGTGGCGACGAGGCCTGCTGGAGCGGTCGCGATCCAGGAAGCGAGTTCATCAAGCGGCGAGGCTGTTGGCGCCGTTAGCTCGCTCGGCGGCCCACGCCCAGGGCATGAGTTCGTCCAGGCGCGATGCCGGCCAGAGGTTGACGAGTCTGGTGAGGACGTCGGTCAGATAGGCCTGCGGCTCCACGCCGCAGAGCTTGCAGGTCTCGATCAGCGAAGCGATGCAGGCCCAGTTCTCCGCGCCCTCATCATGCCCCGCGAACAGCGCATTCTTGCGGTTAAGGATAAGAGGACGGATGCTTCGTTCGACGATATTATTGTCGAGCTCGATGTGGCCGTCGTCGAGGAACCGCGTCAGGCCAACCCAGTGGTTCAAGGCGTAACGGATGTGCTCGGCGATTGTCGCTTTGCCCGAGACGCGGGTGAGTTGCTGGTCGAACCAGGCCTTGAGCGCCGCTACCTGCGGCTTGCTGCGCTCCTGGCGGATGGCCCGGCGCTCATCGGCGCTGCGGCCCCTGATCGACTTCTCGATGGCATAGAGAGCAGCGATACGCTCGAGCACTTCACTGGCGATCGGGGCAGGGCCGTCCTGGACAAGGTCGAAGAAGCGCCGCCGCAGATGAGCCCAGCAGAAGGCGAGCGTGATCGCCGCGTCCGGCGCGGTGTTGGCAATGGTCTTGTAGACGGTATAGCCGTCGCATTGCACGATGCCGCGATAACCGTCGAGCAGCTTGAGCGCGTGGACGGCACCGCGACCGGGTGCGTAAGTGTAGGCCACTGCCGGCGGATCGGCTCCGCCCCACGGCCGATCGTCGCGTGCGATCGCCCAGAAGAAGCCCTTCTTGGTGCGGCCGCGGCCGGGATCGAGCACCGGCGCTGTGGTCTCGTCGACCGCGATCTTGCTCGCGGTCAGAATGGTCTCGCGCAGCCTGAGCCAGAGTGGACGAAGCTCCGCGGCCGCATAGCCGACCCAGAACGCCAGAACCGAGCGCTTGATGTCGATCCCCTGCGCCAGCAGCATCTGAGCCTGCCGATAGAGCGGCAGGTGCCAGGCATATTTGGCGACCAGCACATGGGCGACCATCGCCTCGGTCGGCAAGCC
Source organism: Bradyrhizobium sp. CCGUVB14 (assembly GCF_024199935.1). NCBI lineage: Bacteria > Pseudomonadati > Pseudomonadota > Alphaproteobacteria > Hyphomicrobiales > Nitrobacteraceae > Bradyrhizobium > Bradyrhizobium sp. CCGUVB14. The sequence continues at coordinate 1,776,408 of NZ_JANADS010000001.1, read as the reverse complement.
GCCCTTGATCAGCCGCTCTGGTGCCGGCGCCTGAACCACGCCATCCGTGCAGGCCCGGCAGGCATATTTGGGACGATGGGTGACGATCACGCGGAACTGCGCCGGGACGACGTCGAGCCGCCGAGAGGTCTCCTCACCGATCACATGCAGAGGCGCGCGGCAACACGGACAGCAGGTCACTTCCGGGGCAATCGTGACGTCGATATGCGGCAGATGGGCCGGAAGCGCACCACGGCTGGCGCGGCGTCGTTCAGCACGCTGGCGTGCGCCTGCCGTGTCCTTCCGGTCCTGGGCCGCCTCGTCGCTGGCAATGGCCTGCTCGATGTCCTCGATCGCCAGCTGCAACTGCTCAGGATCGAGCTTCTCCGAGCGGCGACCGAACTGCGCGCGTTGCAGCTGGCGCAAGAGATGCTGAAGGCGATCCATTTGCGACAGCGCCTGGTCGCGTTCAACGATCGCCGCGTCGCACTTCGCGATCGCCGCGTCGCGCTCCGCGCGTGCCGCCGCAACCAGCGCCTGCAGCGCCTCGATGTCGGTCGGAAGTTGATCCGTGATCTCGCTCACGCCCGGTACTCAAGCTGATTCGCGGGCCGTTGTGGAATATTGTGGCCGACCTGATTCGATTGGTCACAGGGTTTATGAGGTTGCGCTCGGCTGAGCAATGTCGCGGGCATGCAGGCGCGACCAATCCAGACCGTCCATCAGCGCGGCGAGCTGTGAGGCAGACAAACGCATCACGCCATCGCTGATCGGCGGCCAGCGGAACGCGCTATGCTCCAGCCGCTTCCACAGCAGCACGAGCCCGGACCCGTCCCAGGCAAAAATCTTCAAACGGTCCGCTCGCTTTGAACGGAAGACGAAGATCGTTCCCGCGAATGGATCATGGTGGAGTTGCTCGCGCACCAGCGCGGCGAGACCATCGGCACCTTTACGGAAGTCGACCGGCCGCGTCGCGACCATGATCTTCACGCCCGCCGAAGCCGCGATCATGTTGTCGCCCTCACGGCCCGCAGCACATCGCGCAGCCAGGCCGGATCGACCCCGGCCGCTGCGCGAACCACCGCATCACCAATCTCGATGCTGATCGTTGTCGCGTTCCGCGTTGCCGCTTCCGCGGCCGCCCCAGCGGCGGGGTGCAGCTCCGATACCACCGGAACGAAGAATGGCGCATCTTCCGCCGGCAAGCTCAGCAGACCGGCACGCGCCGCCTTGCGCCAAACGAAGAGGTGTTGCGGCGCGAGGCCGTGCCGGCGCGCCACCTCGGACGCAACAGCGCCCGGCACATACGACTCCGCCACGATCCTTCCCTTGACCGCGTCGCTCCACCGCCGCCGACGCCCCGCTCCGACCTGGATATCCACCCGGCCCCGTGGCTCCGAAGCGTCGACCATATCGTCAACCATATATGCGAACCTAACTGTATATGACGGCTCGCATGTTGCCGATCAGCTCACGCCAAACAAGGTGCGGAAGACACGCCGCTTACAGTACGCCCACACACGATGGCAATGGCTTGCAAGATCCGCTCACCGCTTGACCTCTCTTCTCGTCGCCTCATCGGCTGCAACGGCGCATTGTGCGGCGATAGAACGAGCTTTCGATGCTCGTACCGAACAGCTCGTCGTTTCCATACCACGACCTTAAGCGCATGCTGTCATCAGAATTTTCGCGCGCTCGTCCCAGCACGCAAATCCGCTCCGCTGATTGCTGAAATTCGAAGCGACAACATGCCCGTGCCGGCGTTGGTTTCGACGAATGCCGGCGTGGTCAGATTGCCGAAAACCTAGTCTGCTGCTGCGCTTCGCTCAGAGCTTCATTAAACAAGTCTAGGCCCTTATCTACAGTTTCCAGGTCGATAGTGAGTGCAGGTAGGAATTTTACGACCTGATCGAGCGGACCGCATCGTTCGACCATGACTCCTTTCTCAAATGCCTTTTTTGTGGTCATAGCTGCGAGTTCAGGAACCTGACAATCAAACCCTAATGCCATGCCCCGCCCGCGAACAGAAAACCTGTTTCCATAACCGCGAGCAATCGCCTCCAGTCGTCGCTGTATGTGTTTTCCTTTGCGCTGGATTTCCTCCGAAAACGCTCGGCTCCGCCAATAGAGATTTATCGCTGCGGTTGCGGATACAAGCGCCAGATTGTTTCCCCTGAACGTACCCGTATGCTCTCCCGGGAGCCATACGTCGAGCTCGTCTTTGATCAACAACATCGACAATGGTAAGCCATACCCACTTAGGGACTTCGATAGGACGATGATATCCGGGGACAACGCTGCGAACTCGAAGCTAAAGAAGTCGCCCGTCCGACCACAGCCCATCTGAACGTCGTCAACTATAAACACAGCGCCGACGTCCTTTGCCAGGCTCTGGATCGATTGCAACCATTCCCGACGAGCAACGTTTATGCCGCCTTCTCCCTGAACAGTCTCGACGAGAATTGCAGCTGGAGGATCAATTCCCCCGCTTTCATCCATTAGCATCACTCGTACATATTCAGCCGTATCAACGTCCGCTCCGAGATAGCCATCATAGGGCATGAAGGTGACGCCCGACAAGGAAACTCCGCTAGCTGCGCGATAGGAGCGATTGCCGCTTGCAGCAATTGCCCCTAAACTCATGCCATGATAGCCGCGCGCGAATGAAATTATATTATGACGCCTTGTGACTTTGCGCGATAGCTTTAAAGCTGCCTCATTAGCATTAGCACCTGTTGGGCCGGTGAATTGGAATCTGTAGCGGAGACCCCGCCCCTCAAGGATGATAGAATTGAACGCCTTCATAAAGTCGAGCTTGGCAGGCGTCGCCATGTCGAGCGCATGAACTGGGGCATCCGATTCTAGATAGCTAGTGATAGCAGCTCTGAGTCCGTGATTGTTGTGGCCATAGTTCAACGCTCCAGCACCGGAAAGAAAGTCAATCATCTGTCGACCGTCTTCGGTTAACATGATGGATCCTCGCGCTCGACTAAAGGTTGCGGGGAACGAACGGGAGTATACTCGGACGTTCGATTCAAGAGCTTGTATATTCAATTGCTCACTGTCAGCCATAGAAGTTTCCCCTGCGATGAGCTGGCCCGATGAGTAAGCATGGCCGCACTTATTTGCAGACGCTTTTTCTCACAGTTAAGCACCTTCTTACCTGAAAATGCGCTAAGATGGGCCTCCTAGCGTTGGTAGGTGCTTCTCTCTACGAGGCCTTTTGTCGGCGGCTCAATAACTAGGAGCATCGTATGTGCGGTGAACGATCATCGCGCATGGCCTGCGCCAGTATGACTCGCCGTAATGCCTACAGGCGCGGCAGCCGGTTCCCCTGCTAGCTTCCTACTGCCCCCTGAGAGAGGGGAAACATTACATCAACTGCGCGCGCTTCAAAGAGTCCGTACGCGTACGGCCGTGACCGCTGAATTGCGCGTTGTGAATTTTTGCGAACACGTCAGAAATCGCCTGTATGGACATCCATACAATCAATTCTGTCAGTCGGCTTGAGATCGTTGATAGGGGCGGTCGACGTCGGTTCAGCGACGAGGTCAAGCTGAAAATCGTCGGCGAGAGCTATTCATTGCCCCGTTTAGGGTCGGCCACGGCCCGCAAATACGGGATCACGCGCTCGCAGTTGGCTGAGTGGCGTAACGCAGCCCGGGGCGGGCGTTTTGGTTCGACTTCGGTTGAAGGATTTGTGCCAGCGGTGATCGTGCCGGAGGTCCCGGCGGCGCCCGCGACGCCGATGACGAGCGCGGCCGGCAGTCGTATGGAGATTCTGGCTTCTAACGGTTGTCGGGTGATTGTGGACAGGGGGGTCGATGTTGACGCGCTGATTCGGATCATGCGTGGTCTGGAGACGCTGCGGTGATATCGCTTCCCTCTGGCCAGAACGTGCGTGTGTGGCTAGAGCATTTTCCGCTTGATGTGGATCAGGCCCCGTATCCTGCATGTCGAAAGTAGTTGTCACACTGGTCGGGCGCAAATGTCTTCATGAGCTTGCCGATCAGTTTCATGAGCGCCTTGACGGTGCGTGCCGCGCCCTTGCGCAGCGCGGTCTTCAGCTTCGAGAATGCCATTTCGATCGGGTTGAGATCGGGCGAGTAGGCCGGCAAATAGCGCACCTTGGCGCCGACCGCTTCGATCGCCTGGCGAACGCCGTCGATCTTGTGGGTACGCAGATTGTCCATGAAGACGATGTCTCTTTTGCGCAGCGTCGGCGCGAGGATCTGCTCGACATAAGCGAGGAATGACGGCCCGTCCATCGCCCCGTCGAAGACATACGGCGCCGTCAAGCCATCGATGCGCAGCGCGGCAACGAGTGTCAGCGTCTTCCAGTGGCCGTGCGGCACGCTCGCAACGAGACGCTCGCCACGCGGTGAGCGGCCGTAATGCCGTACCATCTTCGTCGTGACCGCCGGGTGAGTAGGCCGGGGGATTTTCACCCCCGGCCTCTCGCAGAACGGTGCGTGAACCTCTCGATTCACACCGCTCCCATCAGGTGAACGTGGTCGTTCCGAACAACTGCCAGTGTACGAACAGCTCCGCATTATCCCGAGCCAACTTTCGCAAGAACAGCGACGCACGGGTTTTGTGGAGCCGGAAGCGCTTGTACTTTCGCATGATCCACGCCTTCAGCTTCTGATTGACGTAGTCGACCAGAGAGAACAGCGCCGAACGGCTGAACCGGCCATAATAACCTATCCACCCCCGGAGGAGCGGATTGATCTGTTGGGCGATCTCAGCCAGCGTCCCCGGCGTTTGCCGAGGAATGTGCAAGCTTCGGATCGAAGCTCGCATGGCCTTCAAAGCTGTCGGACTGACCGCCGGGGTGTATCCACAGAAGAACTCCTTCCGCTGTGACGTTGCCACCTGCCGCGGCCTGAACTGATATCCGAGGAAGTCAAACTTGACCCTCGGATACGTTCGCCGACGTCTGTTGTCCTTGCAGTAGACGATCTGCGTCTTTGTCGGGTGCATCTGAAGTCCGCACACCTCCAACCTTGCTTGAAGCTCCGCCTTAATGGCTTCCGCTTCTTGCTCGGTCCGGCAGTGCACCAGTCCGTCGTCGGCATACCGACACCAAGGGAGATCGGGATGTGTCCGCGCCATCCAGAGATCAAACGCATAATGCAGGAACAGATTGGCCAGCATTGGGCTGATCACGCCCCCTTGCGGGGTTCCGCGGATCCGCTCAACGAGCTTCCCGTCCTTTTCCATTGACGCCGTCAGCCATCTTTCGATGTAGAGCAGCGCCCATTTGCATTTCACGTGTCTCCGGACCGCCTTCAGCAGAAGATCATGCGGGAGATTGTCAAACAGTCCTTTGATGTCGAACTCCAGGACCCAATCATATTTCCAGCACCGCTGACGCGTGACGCCGACGGCGTCCAGAGCCGATTTTCCCGGCCTGTAACCGTAAGAGTCCGGCAGGAAGATGGATTCCAGTTCCGGCTCAATCATCTGCTTGACCACCATCTGCGCGATCCGATCGCTGATAGTGGGCACACCTAAAATCCTTTCGCCGCCCGTCTTCTTTGGAATGGAGACGGCGCGCACCGGAGGTGGAAAGTACGTCCCTGACGACATGCGATTCCAGATTTTGTAGAGATTCCCTGCAAGATCTGTCTCGAACATCTCCAAGGTCTGTCCGTCCACTCCAGCCGCTCCGCGATTAGATTTGACCGCCTTGTACGCTTCGTACACTCGCCGCTTCTCAATCGAGAACGGCTTGTTTATCGCACTGTTCGAAGTCATCCTGTTTCCAGTTGGTCCAAGAGTACGACTACCTGACCCGATCCCTTTGCTCCGACCCCATTACAGGGCCCTCAACGCTCCTACGGATCGGTCCGCCCCAGTCTCTTGCATCGGTACTCTCGCCTCACGGTTGACGCCGCTTGCGCTTCTCCCTTGGCATCAAGAGCCTGGTTCCTGCAGTTCCACGCGAAAGCCTGTGTCCGACTCACGCCCCCTCTACGCCGGTCGCCGCCCGCCCGGTCATCAGGCATCTGGCGGACTTGTCCCAGGATGACGAAACGGTCCTGGTTTTGACGACACTTGGATTCATAACGACGCGTCTTCGAAGGGTTCACTTTCGTTCGTCTTTCGGACACTCACCTGCTCGGTTTAATCCGAACTTTTGATCCGACGCTCACCACCACGGCTCTTTACCGCAGCAGCTCGGACTGGTTTGAGACCCGCTCCTGAAAGCCGATCTCGGGGGGCCAGCCCCCATCTTTCCCGCAGCTTCACCATCGGTCTTAGTTCATGTTGAACTCCTTCCGCTGTCTGCAGCACACTCTCGTCGATGAACACGAGGCGCGGCGCTTCAAGCTTGGATTGCTCGGCCTTCAGCTCGGCGCGCGCGGCAGCGACATCGGAGCGATCCTGTTCAGCGGCGTGCAGAGTTTTTTTTGAACGTGATGTCGTGGCGTTCGTAGAAGCGCCAGACCGATGTCGTCCCGACTTTCAGCCGCTTCTCGGACTTGAGCCGCGCGCGAATCTCTTCGAGTGTCAAGTCCGGCTCCGCGGCGATGAGATTGAGCAGCCACTGGCGATGCGCCTCGAGCGGAGAGCGGCTCTGGCCCGTGCCGGGCAATGCCGCCACACTGCCCGTCCTCGTCCAGCGCTCGATCCAGCGGATCGCGGTCGAGGCGCTGAGACCGAGCACGCGCGCGGCTTCCCGTCTGCTCTCGCCGTCTTCGACAAGTGCCACCGCACGCACTCTCAGGTCTTTCGAATATCCCTTCGCCATCGCTCGCCCCGTCGTTAAAGCCAGAGCAATCGAATCTGATTTGCGCGACCGAGGGAATCTGGAGGGTTCTGTGAGGTCGCGTGGCAGGCGCGGGCCGCGCGCTCAGTGGCGCGTGCGACCTCATAGAAGCCGGATTGAACGAGCCGCTGCCACGCCCGAGCAACAGGCGAGCTTCAAGGCCGATGATCGTCGACGGTCGCCGGGCTCAAACGCTTGCACAACTTGCGCGATATGGCACGGATGTTGCTAATTGGGGAAAGTAGGTTGTTGGCCGTATGTGCTGTCAATGGGTTAGGCGTGGCAGAAAAGTCACTCATGACAACCCTGGCGCGAGAAGCGCGGTAACGGCCTTCTACGAATGCGACGGAAGTGCAGAAGGCCCGAGCATCTCCCCTTGGATCTGCCGAGATGTTGTTGGTCGCTGTCATAGTCGATCCGTTGATCCGACTGCACGGGTCTATTGATTTGAGGCACCACCTGCCGACGACGGTTTTGGCACTCCCACTCCAGCAACAAATTCAATGCCGCGCCAGCGGCTTCGTTCAATCCCCTGTACCCTTCCGATTCACATAAAGTGGAAACCGCTCTAGCGACGGGCTATACCGACATGCGGTGTGGATGCCCGTCTCTTGCGTTGCGGGTACAGGAGGTGCTCCGAATGAGCCCGATGGAGGGCAATCTCTTCGTCTTCCGCGGTCGCAGTGGTTCGCTTTTGAAGTGCATCTGGCACGATGGCCAGGGCGCATGCCTTTTTACAAAAAGATTGGAACGTGGGAAGTTCATCTGGCCTACCGTTGATGGTGGCGCCGTTCCAATATCGCCGGCGCAGCTGAGTTATCTTCTGTCCGGAATAGATTGGCGTCATCCGCAAGAAACATGGCGCCCGACGCGTGTCGGATAGCATTTTGCGATTGCATATTTGCGCTGATCTGATTCGATGGCTTCGTGACATCGAAAGCGGACGATCTTCCCTCTGACCTTGCGAGCGCCCTGGCGGCGTTGCGGGTTGAGCGCGAGGTTCTTCGAGTCGAACGAGAAGCGCGTCAGCAAGCCGAGACGAAGGCTGCGAGTGCGCAGGCCGAAGCAGCCAACGCGCTGGCAAAGCTGTCCGGCAACGAAGCGCTGATTGCACATCTTGAGCTGCGCATCGAGAAGCTGAAACGCGAGCTTTATGGGCAGCGCTCCGAGCGCGGGGCGCGACTGATCGACCAGCTGGAACTGCAGCTTGAAGATGTTGTTATGTCGGCGACCGAGGACGAGCTCGCCGCGGCCGCTGCAGCGGCGAAGACGCAGAGCGTACGCGCCTTCACGCGCAAGCGGCCGGTGCGCAAGCCTTGGCCGGACGACATCGAGCGCGAGCGCATCGTCATCGATCCTCCGACGGCCTGCCACTGTTGCGGCGGGTCGCGGCTGTCGAAGCTGGGCGAGGATGCAAACAGGACGCTGGAGGAGATCCCGCGCCGGTTCAAGTTGATCGAGACGGTCCGCGAGAAGTTCACTTGCCGCGATTGCGGGCAGGTCAGCCAGACACCGGCGCCGTTCCATGCCACGCCGCGCGGCTTCATCGGTCCGCAGTTGCTGGCGACAATCCTGTTCGACAAGTTCGGCATGCACATCCCGCTCAACCGCCAGAGCTCCCGGTTCAAATGCGAGGGCATCGACATGCCGGTCCACGCTGGCCGACCAGGTCGGCCACGGGACCTTCGCCCTGGCTCCGATCTTCGAGCTGATCGAGAAGCATGCCTTCGCGGCCGAGCGTCTTCACGGTGACGACACCACCATCCGCATCCTGGCGAAGGGCAAGTGCACAACTGGGCGCATCTGGGTTTATGTTCGGGATGACAAGCCCTTCGCGGGCACAGCTCCGCCAGCTGCGGTCTATTACGCCTCGAGCGACCGACGGGGTGAACATCCCCAGAAACACCTGGTCGGGTACCAGGGCATCCTTCAGGCTGACTGTTACAGCGGTCTCAATCCGTTGTTCGACGAGCGGCGGAAGGACCGACCGCTCACGCCCGCCTTCTGCATGGCCCATGCCCGCAGGGGGTTCTTCGAGCTGGCCGACATCGAGATGAATGTCCGGAACGGCGGAAAGGGCAAGCCGATCTCCCCGATCGCGCTGGAGGCGGTCAAACGGCTCGACGCCTTGTTCGAGATCGAACGTGGGATCAACGGCAAGACCGCCGCGGAGCGGCGTGCCGTGCGCCAGGAAAAGAGCAAGCCGTTGTTCGACGAACTGCACGCCTGGCTGCTGCGCGAGCGCGAAACCCTCTCGCGCTCTTCCGAGGTCCTGAAGCCAATGAACTACATGCTCAACCGCTGGGACGACTTCGCGCGCTTCCTCGACGACGGTAGAATCTGCCTGACGAACAATGCCGCAGAAAGAGCGCTGCGCGGCGTGGCTGTGGGCAGGCGCAACTGGACCTTTGCGGGCAGCGAGCGCGGCGCTGAACGTTGCGCCGTCATGCTGACGATGATCACTACCTGCCGTTTGAACGACGTCGATGCCAAAGCATGGCTCGCCGACGTCCTGGCCCGTATCGCTGATCTGCCCGCCTCGCGTCTGCACGAACTGCTGCCCTGGGAGTGGAAGCGCCTGCGCCAAGCTAAAAAACAGGCCGCTGCCGATCAGCGGGCGGCCTGAACCTCACGCGCGACGATCATAAAGCGGACCGTTTACGCGCGCACCAGCCGATCACGCGGCCCTCCTCGTGTGCATACCCTGCAACGCCATGCTGGCTTGGTGCAAGGACGCAGCCATCGATTGGCACTTCATCGCACCGGGAAAGCCCATGCAGAATGGCTTCGTCGAGAGCTTCAACGGCCGGATGCGCGATGAGCTACTCAACGAGACGCTGTTCTTCGATCTCGACGACGCCCGCACCAAGATCACCAATTGGGTCGCCGACTACAATCAACAGCGTCCCCACTCGTCACTGAAATACCTGACCCCCGCGGCCTACGCCGCCCACCTCACCGCAACGGACGATCGGCTGCGCAACCCCGACCAGCTCCGCCGATCGTCCGTTGCTTCACCCGCGCCACTTGGCGTACAAAACTCCGAGACTCTAACTGCCGCTGGATGAAAATTTTAGTCTTACTGCGTCACAAAAGAAGGCGCTGTTTGATCGGGCGAATGCAACAGGGACAGCGTGAGAGGGTGCGGACGATGGCAACGATCAGTCTTCGCCGCATCGTCGCAATCGAGTTCGGGATGTGACGTTCGGGTCGCAGCAGCGGAGCCTCTGGGTCGGTAACCGTTGGAAACCGCAAGTCTCTTGAACGGCCTGGTGGAACGAGATCCCGAGGGGGGAATCGTCTCCCTCTCGGAGACCAGGAATCCGTAGGCTGCGATGCACAGCGTAGCGTGGTGGTGGAAGCCACGCCAACCTCGCCCTTCGAAATGCCCGAGCCCGACCTCTTGTTTGAGATCCTGATAATCGCGCTCGATGCGCCAGCGCAGCTTGGTTAGATCGACTAGCCTTCCAAAAGTGATCGTTTCCGGCAACGTTGAAAGCCAGTATTTGGTCGGCTCGTCCTCACCTTCTGGCCATTCGATCAAAAGCCATTCTTCCGGTCGGCTTTCGGTGAGTTGGTAATCTCGATGCGCGACGCAAACGCGCGCGCGAGCGAAGCGCGACGATAGCCGCTCGGCCGCGCCCTCTCGCCACTTGATCGTGCGCCAGACCCGCTTAGGAAGGCAAAGAGCAAGCTCCTTGACCGAAATCGGTTGATGCTTGTGGTCGCGGCGCAGCAGCTTTGGTGGTCGCCCTTTGCCCGACCATTTTTTCGGCGGTAGCGGCGCCGTGTCGGATGTCCACACCGTGGTGTTTGGCAAGATACCAGCCACATAGGTCAACGCCAACGCGCTGATGCTGGTCCGCAGGTCCGTGTTGCAGCCATATCCGGCATCCATCAGCACCACGCCGCGAGGAAGCCCGGTTCTGCAGGCTGCTTCGATCTGTTCAAGCGCGATCTCTGGCTTGGTCTTAAAGCTGATCTCCTTGGGCACGCCCGCTTTGCGCCGACGTTTCTTATCTGCCGCCCATTCCTGCGGCAGATAGAGACGATACATCGCCGGCAGACTGGCGTGGTGATTGGCAAGCGACAGGGATACCGCGACTTGGCAGTTATCCTGCTTGCCGAGCTGCCCGCAATATTGACGCGCCACACCGACCGAGTGCGCTCCCTTCTTGGGAAAACCGGTGTCATCGATGATCCACGCTTCGATCGGTCCATGGCGCTCTATCGCCGGCAGTACCATCTCACCCACTTTGGCCAAAACACCCTCGTCAGACCAAGGCGATTGGCCGACGAAGTGCAGCAGCGACTGATGCTGCGCCGCCGTCCGATCAGGTGCCGTTACCGCTGCCATAGGCTCAACGCTTTTACGCTCCCCCGGCATGATTAAGCCGATGCAATAATCAAACAACGGCTGGGCCCGGTCCGCATGTCCGATCACACTCACAAGTTTCTCGACAAAAGCCGAAAATCGCGATTCACTGCCGCCTGATGTCCGGAGATCCATATCAGCCCCCGTTGCCGATGCCTGAATCTCAACAGGTAACTGATTCTCACAGGATCTCGCCCGCGATCTTTTGAATCAGACACTTTTCTGACTCAGTAGTATTAGGGGCAGGTCATGTGTAGTCCAGTCAGCTGAATGAATTCATCAATACTAGATCAGCATACTGTTTTATTAGCTCAATATGTCTTCTACGATCATCCGGCTCGTTGTCGTCAACTGGACTTAGATGATCCGCCAACCTTTCAATGCGCAACTTTCTTTTCCCATCTTGGCGAAAATCATCCTGAAAGACTGGGATGGGTTTTATGCTTTCAATATATGTGCGATGGTCGCCGTCGATTGAGCCCTTGACCAACTTCACGTTCAAGATCAGGCCCAACATCAAATGTGGAGCAGCATCCCAGCCAAACGTCAGTCCTCCCAGCGAATATGCAATAGCTGCAATACGATTTGAGTCCCTTTTCGTCCGATAGTACTCAATCGGCTGAATAACGTGGGGATGATGGCCCCAAATTAGATCTACGCCTCCCTCAACCAACCTATGCGCGATCTCAATTTGTCTTGCTCGTGGGAAGAACTCGAATTCATATCCCCAATGCATCGAAGCGACGATGAAGTCACAACCATGCTTTTTACAATCTTCGATTTGTATTTTGAGTAGTCCCAGATCCGTTGCAACTTCTTTGGACATGAGTTTGGCGGCATGGACCCGATAGGCCTCACTCTTGGGTGGCTGACGACCATTGAGCCCAAAAGTAGCCGATACAAATCCTATCTTTATTTTTCCTTTGCTAAGAATCGCAGCGCGCCCATATTCATCAGGGGTTGCAGGAGCACCAACTGTGACAACCCCGTTTTTATTAAGGATCCTTCGGGTGGTCTCAACGCCTTCTATGCCCAGATCAAACGCGTGATTGTTGGCGAAGTTGAGCGCTGTGAAGTATTTCCCCCGGTGCGACGCCAGAACAGAAAAATGAGCTATCGAGTTACGCATGATAATGGGGTTCTTCGGGCCTTGGCCGGGAATGAGACATTTTGTTATTTTCTGCTCTGTTAGAGGCGCTTCCAAATTTGCAAGCGAGATGTCAACATTGAAAAGAACGTCTGCCACCCGATCAAAAAGAATATCTTTCGACGCTTCAAGGTCATCTAACGGCATTAGATCACCCGCCGCTCCTAGCGTGACCACGGCTTGGCTCTCAAACCCATGCGGTAGCTTCACGACAGTTTTCTCGCGCGCAAATAGGCTTTCGGGTACATTCTTTTCGGCTCGTGTTGTCGGCCGCGCCAATTTGTAGAGCCAGTATCCCCAGTCAGCTGCTGTCATCTCTGCCGAATCCGTGGCTGCGTCGGCCCGTGGATATTCCCACTCACCCGACAGCTTGGCTCGCTCCAAGGCTGCTCTCGCTTCCATTTCAAAAGCATCTGGTTCATATCGACGAGTTTCGCTAGAAGCTAACGGAGGCTGGGTTCGCACAACTAATGTTCCTTCCAAAAAATAGCTTTTAGGCCGAGCAAAGTCGAGAAGATGACGTTATCTCCGCCGGACACACACGGACTATGATGTGGTACGCAGGCTTCCTCCTTACTTTGGAAGTCTGCCGCATCTTTGGTCATCCCGGCGCAAAATTTGCTAGCCCTGTGGGCAGAGATGATCCCGGCTCCCATCAGTATCATCGGCGAGCAAACGACCTCCTTTGCTTTCAAGACCCCGATGGCCTGCTCGTCGAGAAGCCTATAACGCACCCTTAAAGTCGGCCGCGTGCTTGTCACCTTCTTCGCTTCGGATTTTTCGCCCTGATGCACTTCTTGTAAGAAGCACGACTGCGGATGTTACAGTACTGATCTCAGCTGGCTTTTGCCTCGACGACAAACGAGGCCTCTCAACTCCTCACCATTTAGCCAGATCAGCAAATACTCCTTCAGAACATTGTTCTCCATCAGCCTTAGACCGCCGGCTTCATGATGCCCGTAACCGTATTGCGCAACGACGCCCTTATCGAGAAGTTGAGGCAGCACGAGTCCACATACGAAGTCAGGATTCCACATTGCAAAAGACAGTCCAAACGCTACTCCTGCCATAATCTTGGACATGCCAAGTCCTCTGTAGTCGCTGCGCACCCACCCATCCCCATGGTAAGCTACTTTCCCTTTCATCCTTTTCGCGGTCGGCGCTACGCAGGTCCAATTGTCGGACGGATGCGTGTGAGAGTTCACATCGGCATAAAATACCTCCTCAAGAACGTCTGCAAAGTTACCGCGCGAAATGTCAAACAGTCGAACAGCTTGTAAGACGGCGACGATATTGTCCTTGTCAACGCCCATCATCCAGAATCCATCGCCTGAATTGACTGGCGGCCGAAAAGGTCGAGATGTAGGCGGCTTGGTCGGAGTAGTCCCTGTGATCGAACAATATTCATGAAAATCGAAGCCGATCGAAAGCGCAATGCCTGTTTGGGTCGCCAGCTCATCATACAGCCGAAGGAAGCGAGACACTTCCAAATGATTGACTATGCTAGTCATTGCGCACCTTACTTTGATGGTGATCTGTCGTAGCCTACTGTTCGCTTTTTCTCTTCTCGGGGCCAGGCTAGACGGTGCTGATTGCGAGCGCAATCCTATCCTGCGTATCGAGATGATTGGCGCGCTATCACACTACTCATGGCGCAAGCATCGATCGTGTCTATAGTTGGAATGGCTGATGATTCCCTACTCAGGCGTTTCTCTGCAAGTACAAGCGCCTAGCCTGCGGTCCTTGCGCAGATCGGCGTTTTCGAGGCGGTAACGGCAGCTCCTAATGTCCTTTCTGATGCTTCTAAGACCGATCTGCCGCATTAGTTTGATCTCTAACGGCGGCTCCCAGTTACGTTGAGTGTATCGGAGTACGAGTATTTACTTCGCAAAGGATTCTCTGCACGTTCATGTTCTACTGAGGTAGGCGCGCGCGTGGAAGCTGAGACATTGATGATCATGAACGCAGCCTGCGGGTCAGCGCCTCGCATCGTAATTTACTGGCAACTGCACGCCTGCGACAACGTTTGGATGAACAATTGGCTTTAGCGCCAGCGTTTCTCTTCGGAGTCGTAAACCCCGACAAGCGGATCGTTCACGTCCATCAGTTCACGTTTGAGCACCTTGTTGCTTGAGGTTGTTCTGGGAAGCATCGGAACAAAGGCGATGTACCGCGGCACCTTAAACACGGCAAGACAGGCGCGAGCATGTTCAAGAATGCGCTCTACTAGCAAATCGTCCGCCGTAAGACCTTTTCTTAACTCCACACAGATTTTGACCTCCTCTCCGCGGTCGGGATCGCGAACAGGCACGGCGGCCACATCAGAAATTTGGGGAATCTCGCGGATGACGGCCTCTACCTCTCGCGCAGCGACGTTGTCGCCCAAGCGTCTGATCATGTCCTTCGTGCGCCCTATCAGCCAATAAAAACCTAAATCGTCGCGCCGTAGCAAGTCTCCAGTCTTGAACCATTCGCCACGGAACGAAGCTGCATTCGCCTCGGGCTTATTCCAATAGCCTTTGAAAATTGCCCGACCACTCACCCACAGTTCACCGACTTCGCCAACCGGGGTGGGAACCTCATTGTCATTCATCAATCTCAGGTTCCGAAATGGGGCGCGAATGCCCACCGAACCGGATGGGGCCATTTCATTAAGACCACTCGGTAATTGTGTACCAAGCCAGATTTCTGTCATCCCATAAGCATCCTGGGTTGGAACTCGAAAACGATTTCGAAATTTGCGCACAGTATTCGGACTGCAGCCCCACGTCAGGCACTCCTTCAGGCACGTCGCTCCGTCCTCATCAGCGGCCTCGGCGTTGCGCGCCACCAGCTCTGAAACGTTTGTCCACTCGATCCGGTGCTGCTTGACCCAACTGATGAAGCGCGTCACGGTATTCGGGCTGAATGACGGACCCAAGTAGAACGTCCCACCTTGCCTGTACGACTTCAAGAGGTGATGTTTGGGATCGACATAGGAGAAGGACTGCGGGGCTAGGTATCGCTGGTAAGGCTGTACGTCTAAGCAGGCCGCCTGGTACGAGCTCACGCCCCAGTAGTCGTGCGTCACCATGCAGCCCTTTGGAAAGCCGGTTGTCCCGGACGTATATTGAATATCCAACAGGTCGTCAGCTTCAATATCTTCCCCAATCTCGCAATCCCTTACACCTTTTATCAGTCTCTCGAGAGTGATGGCACTCGCGTCGGAAGCCTGTCCAACGAGAATAACTTGTTCCTTGGGGAGGTCTTGCGGCCAAGGCTTCATCGCCCAAAACATTGACATGATGGACTCGTCAACGACGGCGAACGAGGCTCGTATATCGCTAAGAACGTATTCGACTTCCCTCGGCGTATAGCGCGTGTCGATCGGGACCATCACCGCACCGAGCTTGGCGATCGCGAACCATAAGATGGGGAACTCGATGCGATTGGTCAGCATCACGCCGATGCGATCGTGCTTGCGAACTCCGAATGAACGCAACGCACGAGCATATCGGCTGGACCATTGGTCCATCTCAGAATAGGTAGCTCGCTCATCTCGCTCAAAAACGTCGATTGCTGTCGCTGAGCCATGCGTTCTTGCCCGCATCGAAATCAGCTGTCCAACTGTGACCGTCTCATAAGCGGCTTCTAGCGTTTCGATTCTGCGCAACGCATCGACGACGCGCTCTTTCAGCTGGTTTTCCATTGGAAGCCCTCTCGGTTCACGGGCTCAAAAAACAGACAGTCTGGGATCGCGGTGTCTTGGTGAGCCCCAAACAGTCCTTTTCGAGCAGGCGCGATCGTTGTGCACTCAAGCATGATACGCTTCTGATTAATTGCGCAGATCCCTTGCTGCTTTCGGTCATCGTGAATAACTGCTTCATCGCTTACGCTCCGTGTGTATTTCGTCAAAGAGAGCCGAGCCACTACCTATCTTGGTGGGCCGCCACGTTCTCCGGCAGTCAACGATCGCACTTTTCGCCAACTTTCCTTGAGTCCCTTGTCGACGAACACTGTGCGCAAGAACCGTCGATCGACAAGAAATCCCGACGCTTTCCTCCCCGAGTCATACCCTTCGAGAGTTGGAGGACCCCTGCGTTTTTATCGCGGCTCACACGGAACTTGAGATCTGGCCAAAGGACATTTTGTTCGAAGCGCTGTTCACATTCCGACTGATGGAAGCTAGAAGGTTAGGCGATCAGGCTGCAAGTCGCCTGTCGCGGCGAAGTAGTTCGTGGATTCGGCGGCCGTATAGGTATCGATGATGCGTTCGACAGCATCCCAGATGCGGACGGCGCATTCCAAGGCCTTTCGCAACTTTGCCTTGAGCTTGGCGAAGGCATTCTCGATCGGGCTGAAGTCGGGGTTGTAAGGTGAAGGTAGAGGATCGTCGGCACCGGCCGCGTCGATCATCTCACGTATGTGTGGCCCTTTGTGGCTGGAGAGGTTGTCCATGATGACGACGGCGTGGTCTGGAGGCTCGGGGAGAATCACCTTTCGAGAGGTGTCAAAAGCATCGCGTCGATGAGATATCGAGCACCAAGGTGCGATGATGCCGCGTGTGGTTAGAGGAGCGCTACGAAGGTTGTTGGTTTCCCAGTGACCGTGAGGAAGTCTGACTCCAGGCGTTGGCAGCGGCCATGCGTTCGCGCCATGTTGGTCGGCGCCCACGTTTCGCTGATGAATACGAGCCTATCCCCGGTCGAGCTGACCTGGCTCTCGCGCAAGGCCGCGCTCCGCTTCAGGACGATCCTGCTCTGTAGTATGAGCGGTCCTCCTTTTAGCGTGATCTTGTGGCGCTCGAACAAGCAACGGATCGTGTCGCAACCAAAGCGCAAGCCTTGTTGGCTCAAGCTATGACGCAATTCCTCGATGTTGATATTGGGCGACGCCTCAAGCGAGACATGATCGTCGTCAGATGGGCATCAATCCGATGACTCTTCCGATCTCCGCCAGCTTCCAATACAGGCAAGCACACGTTCGCGTAGATCCATCGACAGCCGATTCGCCATGCCCGCGGGCCTCCCGTCCCAGCTATCAGCTTGAATCACCAAAACGCTGATTTGGGAATCTGGAGGGTTCTGTGAGGTCGCGCTCACGCGAGGGCGCGGCAAGCGCTTATCACGCGACCTCATTGAAGCCGGATTGAACGAAGGCGCGGGAGATCATGCACGGTGGTGCGGCTATGGGGATAGTTTGAGATCGCGGGTTGCTATCGGCAGACTGCGGAGCTGACGCGGCGACGTTTTGGTTGCGCAATGGCGGCAACTTGAGACAGAGAGCATTTTACAGGCGGTCGTGGTCGAGGGCCCGCAGCATCGAATAATCTTCATCGCGCTGTTTGGCCGCACGGATTCGGCAGCGTCTGCGATGATCGAGACGATGGGATCATAATGACGAATGATGATCGTCGTGCAGGGCATGAATTGGCTCACGATGTGTCGCACCGGAACGATTGGGTTGGAGCGCCGGAACGATTGAAGCTGTGTCGAAAGCGCTCAATGATGCGCATGACGCCACCACAATCGGGACAGGCAGGAACCTCGGCCCACGTCAGGGCTTCCGAATCCACAGGCGACGGCTCGCCATCGTTTGATGCTGTCCGCTCACGCTCGAGAAGTTTGCGGCAAAGGGCGAGTTTGGCAGCGCGATGGCCGTTGGCCATGAAGCCGAAGTGGCGGATGCGATGGAAGCCATCGGGCAGCGTGTGAAGAAGGAAGCGGCGGATGAACTCGTCGGGCTTGAGCTTCATGATCTTTGTCGCGCCGTTCTGGCGGTAGTCCTTCCAGGTGAAGGCGACGTGATCCTTGAAGTGGACCCCGGATTTTGGACCGGCGGCTTAGGTGGTGCGGATGCCGTTCCGTTTTGATAAACGGAGCGGACCATGAAGAAGACGAGACGGACAATCGATGCGGCGCTGAAGGCAAAGATCGCCTTGGAGGCGCTGCGAGAACAATCAACGGTGACGGATCTGGCGCAGCGCTACCAGGTGCATGTGAACCAGATTTATGCCTGGAAGAAACAGCTTCAGGATCAAGCGGTTCGGGCGTTCGACGCGGGCGCTGGTCGGGATGGCGAGGCGGCCCACGAACTGGAGGTCGAGAAGCTCCACGCCAAGATCGGACAATTGACGGTCGAGCGGGATTTCTTAGCCAGGAGGTCCGGAAGATGAGCGCGCCGGATCGCCGAGGATTGCTTCAGCGCGATCATGCGGGTCTATCGATCCGCCGGCAATGCCAACTGCTGAGCGTTGCGCGATCGAGCGTGTATCGGCCGCCGCGGCCGGCCAATGACAACGACCTTGAGCTGATGCGGCGGATCGACGAGCTGTTCACGGCCTGGCCGTTCTTGGGCTCGCGGCGGATGACGGCGATGCTCAATAGCGAAGGCTGTCGCATCAATCGCAAGCGCGTGCAGCGGTTGATGCGCAAGATGGGCATCGCGGCGCTGGGACCAAAGCCCAGAACCACAAAGCCGGCGCCGGGACACAAGATCTTCCCGTATCTCCTGCGCCATATGGTGATCGACCGACCGAATCAAGTGTGGGCGGCCGATATCACCTATCTGCCGATCGGCCAGGGCTTTCTGTATCTGGTGGCGATCATCGATTGGGCGAGCCGTGCGGTGCTGGCCTGGCGGCTGTCGAACACGATGGACACATCGTTCTGCGTGTCTGCGCTCGAAGAGGCCTTGGCGCGCTTCGGCCGGCCTGAGATCTTCAATACCGACCAGGGTAGCCAGTTCACCAGCGCCGCCTTCACCGGCACGCTGGCCGCCACCGGCGTCAGGATCTCGATGGACGGTCGTGGGCGCTGGATGGACAACGTGTTCATCGAGCGGCTGTGGCGCTCGCTCAAATACGAGGACATCTATCTCAAGGGTTATTCGGATGGCCACGAGGCCAAGGCCGGAATCGCCCGATGGATCGAATTTTACAATTTCCAGCGCCCTCATCAGGCGCTGGAAAACCGCGCGCCGATGGCGGTCTGGCGGGCCGGTGTCACCGGCGCACAGGCTGTGGATATGACGCTTCTCGCAAGCGAGAAGCTTGGACAACGCTGCGCGTTGCCCACATCCCCACAGCCACAACAGCAGCAGGCAAGAGTAGCGTAAAGTCACTGGGAAGAACGAACGGCAGCAGCTCCACTTAAAAAGCCAGACCCAGTGGTCCTCAGCATAGGGTCCACTTCACCTCGTCAAGGGCGACGAGCCGGCTGTTGGCGATTGCAACGCGATGGGTATAGCGGCCGAGATAGGCCAGCACCTGCGCGGGGCCGCCGAACGGCCGTTTGGCGTAGACGACCCAGCTGATGCGCCGCATGGCGACGAGGTGAGCTGCGAAGGCGGCAGGCTCGGCCAGGGATGCGAGATCGCTGAAGAAGTTCAGGGTGCCAGCGTCGAAGGCGGCGGTCAGACGTTCGAGGAACAGGCGTCTGAACAGCCGGGCGAGCGGTTTGATGGCCAGGAAGAAGTTTGGTCGGCTGGCGATCCAGCGCGCGCCATCGGGCGAGAGGCCGCCGCCCGGCACGACGCAGTGGACGTGGGGATGGTGCGTCAGCGCCTGCCCCCAGGTGTGGAGGACGGCGACGACGCCGATCTCGGCACCGAGCCGGCGTGGATTGGCGGCGAGCGTCGACATCGCCTCGGCGGCGGCTTTGAACAGGATCGCATAAACGATGGCCTTGTTCTGAAAGGCGATCGCGGCGATCGGAGCCGGCAGTGTGAAAACGACGTGGAAATAGGGGACCGGCAGCAGGTCGGCTTGACGCGCGGCGAGCCACGCGGCCCGGGCTGGCCCCTGACACTTCGGACAGTGCCGGTTGCGACAGGAATTATAGGCGATCCGCGTCATGCCGCAGTCGTCGCAAGCCTCCATGTGGCCGCCGAGCGCCTCGGTCCGGCACGCCACGATCGCGCTCATCACGCGCCGCTCGACGCGACCGAGATGACCGGCATGTACACGGCGATAGGTGTCGCCATGCCAGCGCAGGACATTGGCGATCTCGATGGCGGGTCTGGGTGGGCGGACGTCGGGGCGAGCCATAACCCGCATCCCGACGCGCTGTCATCCGGATGGCGTCACTTCCAGCGACAGGCGGACGAGCGGGCTCTGCGTCGCCCGGATCGTATGGGTGGCAACCTGCGTGTAGCGCGCCGTCGTCGACAAATTATTGTGCCCGAGCAAGACCTGAATGATCCGGATATCGGTTCCGTTCTCGAGAAGATGTGTCGCGAAGCTGTGGCGCAGCGTGTGCAGCGTGACGCGCTTGGTCAGGCCCGCAGCCTTCACCGCCGACCGACAGGCGGCGTGCAACACGGTCTGATCGCGATCGGATGATCTTCGTCACGACCAGGGAACAGATAAAGCCGCGGCCGGGCGAGCCGCCAGTAGGTGCGCAGGATGCCGAGCAGCTGCGGCGACAGCATCACGTTGCGATCCTTCGCGCCCTTGCCGTGGCGCACCTGGATGACGCCGCGGGCGCTGTCGATGTCTTCGATCCGCAGTCCCGCGACTTCGCAGGCCCTGAGCCCGGCCGCATAGGCGGTGGTGAGCGCGGCGCGGCTCTTCAGGCTCGATACCGCTTCAAGAAACTGCACCACTTCGTCGGCACTGAGAACGACCGGCGCGGTTCTCGCGCATAGGGAATGCGTTCCGGGATCAGCGCCTCGCCGAGCGTCACGCCGTAGAAAAACCGTAGCGCACAGACGATCTGGTTCAGCGCCGGCCATGAGATGCCGGTCGAGACCAGATGCACCTGGAAGGCGCGGACATCTTCCAGCTCCAACCGATCCGGAGATTTGCCGAAATAGCGGCTGAACTTCGAAACCGCGCTGATGTAGGATCGTTGCGTCGCCGGCGACAGATTGCGGACGGTCATGTCTTCGATCATGCGGCGGCGAAGAGGGCTCAAATCGGCCATCTCGATACTCCTGTCTGAGGGGGGTGGGCTCCAACACCCACATCCTCTCAGCCAGGAGGCGATCTACGCCACCTTGCCCCTCACGCCGCGGCAGCGGCTTCGTTCAATCCTATAAAGAACGGCAAAACCAACAATCTGCCAAAGTAGTGCTAGCCCGCGCAACCATAACCTACGCCGTTTCCCGACGTGCAGCCAACGCCATCAGTTCGATACGCCAGCATCGAGGCTGCGGACTAATGCGCGCCGCCGCGCAATTATAGAGTAAGAGGACTGTCAATTCTCACTACCAGATCTGGGTGTTGGGAGACATGCTACTTGATCATAAGGTTACGGACAGGTCGGATGCACATATGCGTGTTCCCATGAAGCTTAGAGAGGCGCATGCTATTTTCCGCGAAGAACTTGCTGCCTGAGCCCCCGGTAACATCTTTTTGGAATTCTCTTCTCGGTTTCGACGAACAGTTTGACATTGGCGATCTGATCTTTTTGCGCGGCAGCATCCTGAACGTCAAGAACCTGGACCGCGCTCTTGCCCATGTCATCGAGAAGCACGAAGGCATCAGGCTGCGCGTTGCCCGAACCCAATATGGACTACGGCTAGGGATTGGGCCTTGTCCGACTGAGCCCATCGTGGAGGAGATCGACCTCGTCCGGTTGACCGGTCCGGACCAGCGCAGGAGGATCGAGATCGTCTCGGCAAAACGTCAGCACATGTTCAGCTTTGACGGTCACACGCCTATTGTTCACGTCGCGGCGTTCCGTACTTCGGAAAGGGGCGATTATTATCTGCTGGTGCTGATGCATCATTTCGTAGCGGATGGGATGGGCTATCGGCTATTCCTGGAAGCATTAGAGAGCGTATATAACGCTCTTGCTGCAGGCCATGATGTGAATGGCCCTGAGACCGTAAAATGGCTCTCTTCCTGGTTGAAGCGCCTGGAGCATTATGCGGACAGCGAAGCACCAGACGAATTCAAGTACTGGAAGGATATTGATTACGATCAATTCAATCTGCGTGTCAGCGACGCGTCGGCGAGCGGCACGAGTGTTGCCGAAGGAAGCGCAAGAGAGCTTCACGATGCAAGTCTTGGAGGACGTCGAGAGAATGCGGACGGCCATTCGCGGGTAGATCGGGCCAAGTACCATCTTGAGATCGACGCTGAGGCGACAGCAGGTCTCGTTAGTATTCCAGCCAGATCAGCGCATTGCCAGGACTTTGACGCGTTTCTTTCTGCCCTGTCCGGTGCGTGTGGAGCCCTGTTAGGCAATTATTCGCTCTGGCTTTATAGCCTGACCTCGGCACAAGGTCGGGTGTTTGACAATTTTGATCCATCTCAGATCATTGGCCTTATCAGTGAGCTCGTTCCGCTTCCATTGAAGGTCACCGGAAGAGAGTCGCGTTCCGACCGAGCTCGTCTGATAGGCCGGCAGCGCAATATGCTGCCGCGTGGGGGAATAGACTTTCGGGCAATGAAATTCCTAAATCGAGATCCGGCCTTGCGGCGTCGGCTCGATCGCCTGCCACTACCCAGAATTGGAATGAATTATCGCGCTGGTTTCCAGCGCCATTTCGCTCGCCGATTTCTAGACACAGATTCTTGTCCACCTTTGATCGGCCAACACATGCATCGAGCAGCGGCGGTCTACCTCTTCTGGTCCGAGGTGGGATATCTATCGAGGCGTCGACAGATCGACACAACTTATGATCCGATCACGATTGATTATGAGGTGGCGCGTAATCTTTGCACGGTCTTGCAACAGGAGCTGTCGCAGGCGATCGACGAAATCTCAGCGTTCACGCGTGCGAACGATGAATGAGGGCAATACGGCGCTAACGTGGCATGTGGATCTCTCGGACCAAAAGCTCCCGAGGCTTCTTCTGCGGCTTGCCATTCCATCTGTTATCGGGTTGTCGATTAACGCGTTGCAGCAGGCCCTCAATGCTATCTTTGTTGGCTCACTTGGTGCACAGGCGATTGCGGCCGTCAGCATGACTATGCCGATCATTATCCTGCTTGGGGCGATCGGAGAGGGAATCGGCGTAGGTACTGCCTCCTTCATATCGCGGCATTTAGGCGCTGGTGATGAGGCAGAGGCCAGTCGAGGTGCTAGTACGGCACTCGCCCTCGCCGCTCCGGCCGGGTTGATCATGACAGTCGCCTTGCTCGCGATCTTACGATGGGTTTTTATCGCACTCGGGGCAAGTCCGACCATCCTTCCCATCGCGATCGATTACGCCACCATTCTCTTGCCAGGCTCCACTTTGATGCTGTTGACCATTGTCAGCGGTTTTATCGTAAGAGCTGAAGGAAGCACCCGGTTCAGTATGTGGACGATGCTGATCGCTTTCATTTTGAACGCTGCGCTTGATCCTATTTTTATATTCTTACTAGGTCTTGGTGTGCGGGGCGCAGCCCTGGCAACGATGCTGTCTCAGATAGCCGCTATAAGCTTCTACACCGGTTATTTCATCAAGCGAACCGGAACTGTGCTCGTCAGCATATCTCAGGTCTCGTTACGAGTAGATCTCATCCGGCAGCTCGCGCTCATTGGGGCGCCAGCGACAACGACAAGTATCTTAGCTGCTCTTGCCGGCATGTTCTTGTACGGAGCTACTGCGCGGTTCGGCGACGATTTCATCGCAGCGGTGGGAATAGCTGTAAGAATCTTGACGATCGGCGCGCTGCCTATCACTGGCTTCTGTATCGGCTCTCAAGCAGTCTTGGGGTTCGGTTGGGGCGCGCGCGACTTTGCCCGTGTAGTGAAGGTCGCGAAGTTGATGGTCTCCATCACCGTTTCGTTGTCCGTTGTGTATTCCGCAGCCGTTGTCGCTTTCGCCCGGCCGTTGGTCAAGTTGTTCAGCGACAGTGATAATGTCACAGAAATTGCGGTCTTGAGCTGCATCGTCTTTCACCTCTTTTTTGGATTTTACGGTATTCAGAGTTTCGTGACGACAATGCTTCAGTCGCTGGGAAGAGCGCGCCTCAGCGCGGTGGTGTCTTTCGCCAGGCAGGGGTATCTCTTCATACCAGCTGTACTCCTATTTCCTGGCATATCGGGCTTCAGCGGAGTATTGGCTAGCCAAGCCGTCGCTGAGCTGGGAGCTGGAATGATTGCGCTGTTTGTCATGCTCCGCCAGTTCGCTGAGCTCAGACAAGGAGCCCGGGATCCTTGAGCGCCCTGGGAGCGCGGCTGATCGTCGCGCTTGAGAGGCAGATTGCCCTTGGCCAGTCGCCGTTGCTTGGCGCAGCTGATCATGCCAAATTGTGCGAGATTGCGCCGGAGCGCGAGCCGGGCTGGAGATGCGGAATAGTCCGTCCTTGAGGATTAGTTAGCATTACAGTTGTTTTTTCGGAGCGCTTCTGAATCTATGGGCAACCATGATTCGGAGATCGTGGACGCGGGCAGCGTCGATAGAGGAAACGCTTGCGTTGTGGGCGGCGTCGCTTCGGGAGATCAAGAAGCGGATTCGTCCGTTGTTCACGCAAGAGCGTGTTGCGACGAATGCCGGCCTGTTCCTGGAAGGCTTGCTTGGAGATGAACAACGCAAGACCGGTTGGATGCGCGCGGAAGCGGCTGGCGATCCCGGCCCATGGCGCCAGCAGGCGATCCTGGGTCGCGGGGATTGGGACGCCGATGCCCTGCGCGATATCGTGCGCGACTATGTCATCGAGCATTTGGCGGATGACGATGCGGTGCTGGTGATTGACGAGACCGGCTTTCTCAAACAAGGCAAGGCGTCATGCGGAGTGGCGCGGCAATACACTGGTTCGGCAGGGAAGATCACGAACTCTGATGTTCGTTGTCCAGGGTTATCGGCATGAGGGGGCGATCTCCGTTTGTGCCGGAGTTGTCAATTGGATGATTGTTACGCAGCGCAGGAGGCAGAGCCGCTGAGACGACGGTTTGTAGACTCTGATACGCGGGTTGGATACCGCATTTCCGTTTGTTCGTCCGGGGCTGTCTCGATCTGCCAGCGGGCATCGACAATGTCGGCCACACAATTCGTGCGAGAGCTCCCCAACCGGGGCCCTGCCTCCAGCGATGCGCAACAATGATGTCGCTCCTGAGAGTTCTCCTGTGTTGAGGTGGAAGGAAGCGTAGCAAATTCAGCAAGCGATCAGGTTGCGCCGTGCGGCTCCACCTCTTGGCCGATTGCCCAAAGGAAGGCGGCCATTTCCCGGGCGATGGCCACGGTGACGACTGCCTGGCGTTTGCCGCGTGCCATCAGCTTGCGATAGCGAGCGCAGAGTCTGACTTGGGCTTTCCAGGCGATGTCGCACACCGTTTTCGTCAGGCCGGCCTGCCGCTCCTGCAGTAGGCGGCTCATCCGGGCGGGGAAGCGGTAGGTCCAGGCGCCCTCAATGAGCACGCGGCGCGCCCGGCCATTACCAGCTTTGGTGATGCTGCCGCGCCGGATGCGTTCTCCCGTGGAGTTTTCGCAGGGCACCAGGCCAAGATACGCCATCAGTTGGCGCGGGCTGTCGAAGCGGCGCACGTCGCCGATTTCGGTGACGAAGGTGACCGCGGTCAGGAAGGCGACGCCGCGTAGCGCTTGGTAGGCGGCGATCACTGGAGCCATGGACCATGTACTCACCGCCTCGGCAACCTGGTCGTCCAGACGCTTGAGACGGATCTCGGCGGCCTCGATCGCTTGGCGATACTCAGCCAGCACGAGATACTGCGCCGGATGCTCGAAGCGTTGCTCGCACAGCCATCGTGTATGCGCCTTGGTCCACGCTTGACGGCCGGTGAAGACCCGGCCGTGACGGAGCAGGAAGGACTGCAAGTGTTGACGGGCCCGCCGCAGATCTTCCATCGCGGCTTCCCGGGCACGTACCAGTTCTCGCACCGCCTCGTGCTCCGGATCCGGTACCCAGACCGCGGTCAGCTCTCCTGCACGATGCAGCTTGGCCAGGGTCAGCGCGTCACGGCGGTTGGTCTTGACCCGTTCTCCAGGCCGCTTCGGGATCAGTGATGGTGCAACTACGATGCAGTCGTGACCAAGCCGTGTGATCTGACGATGGAGACCGTAGCCGGTCGGGCCGGCTTCGTAGCAAAAGGCAAGGTCCCGGTGCCTTTTGGCGAGCTTCGTTATCAATCGCTCCACCGCATCAGGCGCACTGTCGATCTCGCCGATGAAGCGCACGTCGCCATCGCGCCCCGCTTCGGCTACGGCTACCGAGATCTTCAGCTTCGACGTATCCAGTCCCACGTAGATTTTGCTATCCTGCCGCACAGCTCGTCCTCCTATGTGAGAGGCTCGGCGCCGGCTCACCCGGCGCAACCCTCGCTCATCGCATACTGCGGACGAGCCACCTCTCGGACAACGAACATACGGTCTGCCAGATCGGCGTCTTCGCTGCCTACGTTTCGCGTCATGGCCATGCGTTCATCGATCGCGCGTTGTATCTTCCGAAGGAATGGACCGACGATCCAGATCGTCTGGAAGCCACCTATGTGCCTGCTGATGTCGGCTTTGCGACCAAACCAAAGCTTGCGACGAGAATGATCGCACGCGCGATAGCCGCGTCTGTACCATTCAAGTGGGTTGCCGGTGATACCGTCTACGGTGTTGGCGACATCGAACAGCAACTACGTCGGGCAGGCAAAGGCTATGTGCTTGGGGTCAGTAGCGCTCATGTACCCGCAGCGACCAGCCTGAACCCATCGGGTGGCTCGATATCGGTCCAGGCGCTCGCGATCGTGCAAAGTCGACCGTTCTGGCCCTCATAGACCACCCGGTCTTCGCCCCAATGACGGCGCCGACAGATCAGTTCGAACGTGCGACCGCAAAGCGGATGGAAGGGATGCGTGATCCGCACCTTTTGCTGGGTCGTACCCGCATGACCTGCAATCGACAACTTTTGCCAAGGCGAAAGTCGAGCAAGCGGTTCTCATGGTCGAACGCTGGCTGCTCGGGCGCCTGCGCCACCGCGTCTTCCACAGCCTCGCCGAGATCAACGCCGCGCTCGCCGAACTGCTGACCCGCCTCAACGAGGAGCGGCCGATCCGGCGGCTCGGCGTGACCCGCCGCAAGCTATTGGAGGAGATCGACCGGCCGGCGCTCAAGACCTTGCCGGAGAGCCCTTACGTGTTCGCCGAATGGCGGATCTGCCGGGTCAGCATCGACTATCACGTCGAGGTCGAGGCGCATTACTACAGCGTCCCGCATCGCTTCGTCCGCGCCGAAGTCGAGGCGCGCTTCACCGCCCGCACCGTCGAGATTTTCCACAAGGGTGAGCGGATCGCCGCCCATCAGCGCATGAGCGGCAACCACAAGCACACCACGGTCCCGGAGCACATGGCCTCCAGCCATCGGCGCTACGCCGGCTGGACCATCGAGCGCATCCGCAAGGATGCCGCCGCGATCGGGCTGGCCACCGCCGCGCTGTGCGACCTGATCCTGGATGAACGCACACATCCCGAGCAGGGCTTCCGCGCCTGTCTCGGCATCATCCGGCTCGCCCGATCCTACGGGAACGAGCGGCTCGATGCCGCCGCCACGCGGGCGATCGATATCGGCGCGCGCACCTACGGCTCGGTCAAATCGATCCTCGCCAACAACCTCGATCGGCGTCCTTCACCCAAGCGCTCCGCGGACGACGCGCCGATCCTTCATCCCAACATCCGCGGGCCGCGCTACTACAATTAGGAGATCACGTCTTGCTCACGCATCCGACCCTCGATCAACTCCACGCGCTCGGCCTTCACGGCATGGCCAAGGCCTTCGCCGACATCGAAGCCGGCGGCGAGGCCGCCAGCCTCGGCCACGCCGAATGGCTTGCGCTTCTGCTCGAACGCGAAGCCTCGCTGCGACGCGACAAACGGCTGTCGAAGCGGCTGCAATACGCCAAGCTGCGCCAGCAGGCCTGCATCGAGGACATCGACTACCGCGCTCCGCGCGGCCTCGACCGCAGCCTGCTGACGATGCTGGTCGAAGGCCAATGGATCGACGACCACGCCAACCTGCTGATCTGCGGACCGTCCGGCGTCGGCAAGAGTTGGCTTGCGTCAGCGCTCGGCAACAAGGCCTGCCGCGACAATCGCTCGGTGCTCTATCAGCGCGTGCCGCGACTGTTCACCGAACTCGCTCTGGCGCGCGGCGACGGACGCCACCCCCGTCTGCTGCGCGCGCTCGGTCGCGTCGATCTGCTCATCCTCGACTTATGTGCAGTGCGCAGTGATGTGGAGTTGAGGGTCGATAATCGGCACTGGTCCGGCCTTTGACAGCCCCCACCTCCACATAATTTACCCCGTAGGTCATAGCCTCTTCAGCCAATCAACGATGTTGATCGTCGGCGAAGAGACGTGCCCGCCACGAGGCGACACGAGGATGTCAGGGAACACCTGCATAAGCGCCTGGCGTTTTAGATCGATGTCCGCCCTGGCATAGGTCATGGTCGTGTTTAGCGACGAATGCCCGAGCCATTGGCTAATGGTCGCGAAATCGACGCCCGCCTTCAGAAGAAAGATGGCGGTCGTATGCCGCAAGGAATGGGGATGGATCCGCTTCTCCTGCAGCGTGCGGGTTGCGCTGGCTCCGGCTGTGATGTGCTTCTTAAGCAGGTAACGAACGCCAAAACGGGTCAACTTGTGGCCCTGGCGGTTTACGAACAGCGGAGAGTCGCAGCCTCCCGAGTGAGCAGCACTGTTCGAGAGGTCTTGCAGAAGCCGTGCAGTTTGCGGCCAAATTGGACACAATCGAGTTTTGCCGCCCTTGCCGTGCAGCCGGACTTGATGAGGAGGATCGGTGCGTATGTCGCACAGCCTCAGATCAAGTATCTCCTGAACGCGAGCACCCGTGTTGAGCATCAGTGCGAACAACGCATAGTCCCGCTTACCCGACGGCGTGGAGCGATCGATCGATTTGAGCAGCGCGTCGACTTCCAGCGGCTCAAGGTATTCGATCGGCTGGCTACGCGCGCCGCGTTTGAACGGCACGCCGAGCACGCGCTGCAGCTCGGCCAAATGGTCAGGCTGCTCGGTAGCAAGAAAGCGGGCAAACGTATGCAGCGCCGCCAGCCGAGCATTGCGGGTGGCGACGCCATTGTGACGCTCTGCCTCAAGAAAGGCCAGGAAGTCTCGGACCTGCTGGGCGGTGAAATCGGCAAGGTCGAGATCCTCGATTGCCTTCGTTGTTTGCGACGAAGCAAAACGCAAGAACAGAATGATCGCATCCCGGTAATTGCGCATCGTGTGTTGGCTGGTACCGCGGAGGGTCGGCAGATACTGCCGAAAGAACCGCTCGATGCTCTTGCCGAGTTGGTTGGGCCTTTGGGATCTCATGCGGCATCTCCGGTAATGAGGTGACCGAAATGCGCCTCGAGCCGATGGCTAGCGGCAGCGGCGAGTTGCGGAATCCAGCGCAGGTAATAGGCAGTCGAAACAATTGA
The DNA here is from genome assembly GCF_024199935.1 of Bradyrhizobium sp. CCGUVB14. NCBI lineage: Bacteria > Pseudomonadati > Pseudomonadota > Alphaproteobacteria > Hyphomicrobiales > Nitrobacteraceae > Bradyrhizobium > Bradyrhizobium sp. CCGUVB14. The sequence continues at coordinate 1,746,833 of NZ_JANADS010000001.1, read as the reverse complement.
GACGTGCCCCATGTACATCGCGAGCTTCGGCAGATTGGATTGAACATCAGCCCCTTGCTGGTACCATCGCAATAGCGATCCGACCGCGAAGCTGTGACGAAAGTCATGCACGCGCGGGAGTCGCCCGTCGGGACCGCGAACATTGGCTGCTTGGAACAGCGTTTGGACTCCGTCCCGCAGACCGGTACCTGTGTAGCCGCGCAGGCGCCCCTTGGTGTTGCAAAGCAAGGGTGAATCCGCCGAACGGCTCAGGGGTGGTCGAAGCCGCTCCCTAAGATACAACCTTAGCTCCCGAGAGGCATCCGGCGACAACGGGATGGCCCGCGGCTTGTGGAACTTCGACGCACGAATGTGCAAAATGCCCTGGCGGGGATCGATGTCGGCCAGTGTGAGGCGCACCAGTTCGCCCCGACGGAGGCCTGCCGTGTAGAGTAGGACCACGGCGAGCCGCATCACGGCAGGCCGAAGCGGTGAAGTTGAAGTCGGCGTCAAACGATCGGCCTTGGCCAACATCCTGGCGACCTCGGCTGCCCCAAAAATGACCGGCGGGGCATGCGGCCTCCGATGTGGGAGGCGGTTGATATCCGGAACGAAGCAAGTGGGCTCGCTCCGTTGACGATAGAGGCAAAAGTTGCGCACGATGCACTGGCGGTTGCGCCGTGTGTTGGCCGAGAGATGACCTTGTGACGCGCACCATGCCTCGAAGCTTACTTGGTCGAGGTCGGCACAGCTGTTCTTCTCAAGAAACCGACGCAGAGCGTCGATTGTGCTCCCTTCATGGACATAGGCGCGGCCGAGTGAACGTTGCCTCTGCAAATATTGGTCGGCCAACTGGTGGAACACGCTGCTCTGTAATGTCGGACTCATCTGGCGTTCTCCTCGATGCCGGTGGTCGCCGTCGGCAGCGGAAGCGCGACCTCTCGCAGGGCTCCGGTCTGCAGCCGGAGATAGACACAGGTGCTCTCCAGAGTACGATGACCCAGTAGATCGCCGATCACCTTCACGCCGACCCCGCGATCAAGCAGACGCATCGCAAATGAATGGCGCAGACAATAGGAGGACGTACCTTGGAGCGGCAGCCCGCTCTCACGCGCGCGCTTGTGATAGAGATCGCCGATGGCGTAGTGCGTGAGGGGACCTACCGGGGTGCTTGCGCGGAGAAATAGTTCGGGGTGCGCCCCGCCGGGCCGCCCGCAGCGAAGATAATGTCTGAGAACCCGCATCGTTTGTTCGGCCAGGGGAAGGATCAGGTCTGATCTCGTTTTGCGCTGCTTGACGTGGAGCGTCCTGTTCTCCCAGTCGATGGAGACAAGCTTCAGTGTGATGATCTCCGAGGGGCGCAGGCCGTAATGCGCCATCAAATGGAGGATCGCATAGTCTCGCCAGCCAAGCCGGCTCGATCGGTTGATGGAGCGCAGCAGCTTCTGGACAAGCGGCCATGCCAGGGCTCGAGGCGGTAGCTCATCCCGATAGACACGCGGCGCGTCAATTACGTCGAGCCGCTCTCGTACTTCGCCCTGGTCGAAGCAAAATCGAAGAAAAGCGCGAAGGCGAGCGACAACGTGCTGTAGGGTCTGTCGTTTAACCAGCCGCGCTTGGGTCATTACGAACCGCTCGACTGCAACTGCTGATAACGCATGCAGCGGGGCGTCAGCTGGCAAAGTGCACGCGAGCAAACTCTTCGTCGTTGCGATGTGCTGTTCTATGGTCGCGCTGGTAAGGCCACGCACCTCCGATAGGTGCCGCCTGTAGCGATCAAGAAGCGCTGAGAGCGGGTCTGGTGCTGGTTCCCTGAAGAGCAGCCTCCTCGCGGTGAGAAACCGTTCAGCGGTGCGTCGGGTGCCTTGTAACGACGCGGAGGCAAATGCTTGCGACAAGACACTTCCTGAAACGCCGGCATCCCAATCAAGCCGCGCTGAACTCATCTGGTCGAGGACTTCCTTCAGTCCTCGTATGTGGCGGCGGGCTGTAGGTCGGGCGTACCCGGCCGAGATGAGCCAAGTAGCGAAATCTTCCAACAAAGCGCCGTTGGGCGATCCCGTGTAACACGCGTGAACCTTCCGGAATAAGTGTTCGAGCATGGTTGCCCCCTTTTGGGTGGTTGGGAGAACCCACGCTACCGCTGTCAGTTATGTTGAGTTGAAGCGGTTGAAGAGGCTGTGAACAACGGGGAAATCAACATCACCTTCACATCACTGCGCGCTGCACATAAGTCAAGTCACGTTGAGCTCAACGTGACTTGACGACTGGGGCCTCGAGCCGCTCGATGCCGCGGCCCGCCACGACCTCCTGGAGATCCTGGAGGACCGCTACGGCCGCCGCTCCACCATCGTCACCAGCCAGCTCCCCGTCGATCAGTGGCACGCGCTGATCGGCATGACCACCGCGCTGCTCGACCGATTGACCCATCACTGCGACATTGTCGAGACCGGCAACGATAGCTGGCGGTTCAAGAGCCGAGACGACGATCACACCACTCGCGCTCGTCTCGCCTCCGCTATCCCGGCCAGCTCCGACGAGACGAGCGCTACCAGCAAAGCCCGCCGCACGAAGGGGTCAAAATTGGACGCCGATGGGGTCAAATTTGCAAGCCGATTGACAGCGAATCGACGTATTCTTGGCTACACCGGGCTTCCTGCTGGCGTTGTTTCGCGTTAGTGGATCGGGCATCCCCGTGAGGGCCTAAGAAAGAATCCAATCGTTCCGGCTTGGTTCTGTAACTGGATCAAGATGTGGGTGCCGTATCGGGTCGACCGCGCTTCATATTCCCAGCATCTACTCGAGCAAACGTGTTTTTGGTTCGTCGGTACGAAAGACTGCGCGCGGCCTGGGAAGATCGCCGATTTTCTGCGCAATCGGCCCTTCGATTTGAGGGTTTGTACCGCTCTTCCGATTACAAAGAGCTACTCACCAAAGAGGTTGCAAATGAATGTCGGTGTTCCCAAGGAAATCAAGGCGCACGAGTATCGAGTGGGTCTGACCCCCGGAGCCGTCCGCGAGTACGTGTCGGCTGGCCACAAGGTGCTCGTCGAGACGAATGCCGGGGCCGGTATCGGATCAACGGATGAGGACTACCGCAAGGCCGGCGCAACAATTCTGGACTCCGCTCGCGAAGTGTTCGCATCGAGCGAGATGATCGTCAAGGTAAAGGAGCCGCAGGCCTCCGAATGGATTCAGCTACGAGAGAACCAGATCCTTTTCACGTATCTGCATCTGGCGCCCGACCCCGAACAGGCAAAGGGTCTCTTGATGTCTGGTTGCACCGCCGTAGCCTATGAAACGGTGACTGACGCGCATGGTGGCTTGCCGCTACTTGCACCGATGAGCGAGGTCGCCGGCAGGCTTGCAATCGAGGCGGCCGGCACAGCCCTGAAGCGATATACAGGCGGGCGGGGTCTGTTAATCGGCGGCGTTCCCGGTGTCCAAGCTGCCCGTATCGTGGTGATCGGAGGGGGCGTTGTCGGTACACATGCCGCGCGGATGGGCGCAGGACTCGGCGCCGAGGTCACCATCATTGACCGCTCAATCACCCGGCTCCGCGAGCTCGACGAATTGTTTGAAGGTCGTGTTCGTACCAAGTTCTCGACGATTGACAGTGTCGAAGAGGAGGTGTTCGCGGCAGATGTTGTCATTGGTGCGGTGCTAGTTCCCGGAGCGAGCGCGCCGAAGCTGGTCAGTCGTAAGATGTTGAGTTCAATGCGCAAGGGCTCAGTAATCGTTGACGTCGCCATCGATCAAGGTGGTTGCTTTGAGACGTCGCATCCTACCACGCACTCTGATCCGACTTACGAGGTGGATGGAGTCATTCACTATTGTGTGGCTAACATGCCTGGAGCCGTCCCGCTAACTTCAAGCCACGCGCTCAACAACGCTACGCTTCCCTTCGGCTTGTCTCTGGTCAACAGGGGTTTCGCGGCCGTGCTTGAAAATCCGCATCTGCGCGCAGGTCTCAATGTTTATCGAGGTCGGCTCACCAACAAGGCCGTCGCCGAGAGCCTCGGCCTGCCATTCTCACCGATCGAACAGGCAGCGGCCTGATCCCAGAGGTCCCCAGGGGACGTTTCCTCCCTGACTTGTTGGGCCACTCCTGTGGGGTGGCCCCTTTTTGTGGGGCGCATGCGGCGGTTGAAGTCTTTTACTTATTGACCTTTGCCCCGTGGGCTTAATCCAGTTTGAAGTTTGTTCTGGCCCCACACGAGGACCAGAGCATGAAGCGCAGCCGCTTTTCGGAAGAGCAGATCATCGGGATCTTGAAGGAGCATGAGGCCGGCGTGTCAGTCGCCGATCTGTGCCGCAAGCATGGCGTCAGCGACGCCAGCATCTACAAATGGAAGGCTAAGTTCGGCGGGATGGAGGTCTCGGAGGCCAAGCGGCTGAAGACGCTGGAGGATGAGAACACGCGGCTGCAACGGTTGTTGGCCGACGCCATGCTGGACAACCCCGCGCTGAAGGACCTGTTGGGAAACAATGTATGGTCCGCCCCGTCCCTGCAAGGGTCGTAACAGCAAATATGACGCTTCCAGGTGCATAAATGTATCCGGCTTCTCGCGAGTGGACTGCTGTTGCAGCCAGGCCATGATGAGATCCGCGCACGCCGTTCCCAATAAACGAAGCCCGCTTTTTTGCACAGGGCTTACGGCGTGTTGATCCACTGTTTCGTCATCACTGTTACCGAGCCTTGCAATCGAAGCCAGAAGCGTCAGGTGAAAGCAGGATCTCTGCGTTCGTAGAGTGCTCCGGGCTTATTCAAAACCACCCAGACCATGCGGGCCATTTTGGTGGCTAGAGCGACAACGGCCTTGTTCGGATGCATCCGAGCCTGGAGCCCGTCGAGCCAGCTTCCCAAGCGATCGCGTGTCCGGTCCAGATGCCGGAAGCAGGATCGCGCGCCATGCACTAAAAGCTTTCTCACATAGCGATTGCCGCGTTTGCTGATGCCGAGCAACGTCTGTTTTCCGCCGGTCGAGTGTTGTCTGGGCACTAATCAGCCATGCAGCAAGGTCGCGGGCCTTGCGAAACTGCCGCCCATCACCGATCGCGGCAAGTACAGCGGTCGCACCCAATGCGCCGATACCAGGGATTGTCATCAGCCGGCGTGTGACGTCCTCTCGGTCGGCGACGGCTTCGATCTCCTTTGTCACTTCGCGGATCCGTTCTTCGAGGCGCCGGAGGTCGGCGAAGAGATCGCCGACCAGGCGACGCATCACCGGTGACAGCTCGTTTTCTTCGTCATTCAAAGCGCGCGGCAATTCGAGTTTGAATATTCCAGCACCTGACGCAAAGGTACCCCGTACTCGAGGCAGAAAGCCCGCATCTGATTGATCAGGCGTGTCCTCGAGCCGACCATCTGGTCACGGATTCGATGCAGCGCTTGAAGGTCGACCTGGTCCGCTTCCTTCACGGCGACGAAACGCATTGCCGGTCGTGTCGCGGCCTCGGCGATCGCCTCAGCATCGATGATATCGTTCTTGTTTGATTTCACATAGGGCTTCACGAACTGCGCGGGGATCAGGCGCACCTTGTGACCAAGTGCCTGTATCTTCCGGGCGAGTCACTGCGAACCGGCGCAGGACTCCATGCCAACTATGCTTGGCTGTGCGCGAGCAAAGAACTGAATCGCTGGTACTCTGGGTCGGCCGCCGAGCTCTGGCCCTGGCTAGAGGCTAGGGACTGATTAACCATAGAGGTTGAGGTTTGCGGGATGTCGATTCCCCGCGAGCCTTATCCCTCTGATGTTTCCGATGACGAGTGGGCGCTTGCTGCGCCGTATCTGACACTTTTGCCCGAGGACGCCTCGCAGCGGACGCACGGGCTTCGCGAGGTGTTCAACGGCCTGCGCTATATCGTGAAGACCGGCGCGCCCTGGCGCTGGATGCCGAACGATTTGCCGCCGTGGGAGATCGTTTATCAACAGGCGCAGCGGTGGTTGCGCGCGGGTTGCTTTGAAGCCCTGGCCGAGGATCTGCGCGTTATCCTGCGCCTTGCGGCTGGACGACCCGCCCAGCCGACCGCCGCCATCCTCTGCGCTCGACGCCCGAGAGTGGCGCCCGCGGCGCCTACGACGGAGCCAAGCGCAAGAAGGGTTCGAAGCTGCATCTGGCCGTCGACACGCTTGGCCATCTTCTGGCGCTGCATGTCACGCCCGCCAACACTGACGACCGCGCCGAGATTGGCCGGATCGCCAAGACGATTCAGGCAGAGACTGGTCAGAGCGTCGAAGTCGCCTTCGTTGACCAGGGCTACACAGGCGACAAACCTGCGACAGCGGCTGCAGAACACGGCATTGCCCTCGAGGTCATAAAGCTGTCGGAGGCCAAACGAGGCTTCGTGCTGCTCCCAAGGAGATGGGTCGTCGAGCGATCCTTCGCGTGGGCCACACGCTTCCGAAGACTGGTCAAAGACTACGAGCGATGCGCTCAGACCCTCGCTGACCTTCACCTTATCGCCTTCGCATGCATCATGCTCAAAAACGTCGCTAAACTCGCTGCTGGTCCCTAACAGCCTCTAGGCTAGCACTTGAGCCGCAAAATCGATTGAAGTCCGAACACGCTCTGCGTAGAGCTGGCCAACTTCGAGTTTGTTACGGGTTAAGACTAAGTTCGAATGTCTAGAGGTGACGAACCGGGGGATCCAATAAATTGCTGAGTTTAAATCCTGAGTTCGACGCAAATACCGTGCGGAACGAGCCCCAGAACTGGTAGCACCGCCCAGTTCAGCGGTAGCTTAGCGCCAGGCAAACCCGCCAGCCCCATCACACGTGAATATCAGCTGGGCCAGACTGTCCATTGAAAATACATCGGGGCTCGCCTCAAGGATTCCTGACAACAGCGCAGAGTTCCGGCTCTGGAGCATGAGCGAATACCAACGACAACTGGAACTGAACTGACGCGCGCAACTGCTTCATGGTAAGCGTCGGGCGCACAAACAATCTTGCGCGGAGACTGCGTTGGGAAATCCGAAAGATGCTGTATATTTACCGTCCAGTTGGGCTCCCGCTCGCCGGCACGGACCCATCGATTCCGCATCTGGTCAGGTTCGGCAATTCAGCAAGCCCACAAAACCGTTAGCTCGCGTGTCACCATGCATCGCATCTTTCAAAAGTACATCGATCTTCTCTCGAGCGCTGAATATGCTGATGCTTTTGCAGAGGCGATGGCGGTCACTGCGAGCGAGCTTGATCTGTCTTGCTTTGCATACCTTGCGATGCCGCGGCGGGCTGGCGAAAAGCCATTGGTCATATCAACGTATCCGAACAACTGGGTTGCACATTATGTGCGCAGTCACTACGAACGTCTGGATCCGATTATCACGCGCTCGTTGAACGATACTGAACCGTTTCAATGGGGTTTAGACGTACCTTCGAGACCAATCGCTCCGGCGCAACGAAAATTTTTCGACGAAGCTAGCGAATTCGGAATTCGGTTAGGTTTCACGGTCCCAATTCACGATGAGGACGGCTCGGTTGCTGCTCTGACCTTTGCCGCCGACCAAAGGCGTCCGCAATTCGAAAAGTGCATCGATCTGAATGCTCCTGTCCTTCAGCTGATGGCGAGATGCTTCCATTCTCATGTGCGCCGCAAGCTCGTGCATGAACTGACGATGGACGGAATCCGGTTGTCTCCTCGCGAAATCGAATGTTTGGACTGGGCCGCCAAGGGCAAAAGCGCCTGGGAAACTGGACGGATCCTCGGCATATCCCACAACACGGCGGCTCATTACTTGAGGAGTGCGAGAGACAAGCTGGGAGTTCGTAAAGTCGTTCAGGCCGCCGTGCGTTTGACCGCTGCCAAACGAGATGGGCAAGATTAAGACTCTGATCCCGCAGAGTTATAGGGGATGATGTTGGCGTGCGCCTCCTCCAAAATCTCGTCTCCTTTGGGAGGGGACCATGATTCAGCTTATCACGGAGACATCGTACAACGCGTTTTCCGGCACCTTAGCATCCATGTATAAGTTGCGCTATCGTGTTTTTAAGCAACGGTTGGAGTGGAGCGTTCAGACTTGCGGCGACATCGAAATGGATGATTTCGATGCGCTGCATCCGGCCTACCTGGTTCAAACGTCTCTCGAGGGTCACGTGGAAGGCTCGGTTCGTCTGTTGCCGACCATGGGACCGACGATGGTCCGCGATACGTTTCCAATAGTCCTTGGGGGATTTCCTGCTCCGGCAGACCCGCTGGTCTGGGAGAGCAGCCGGTTCGCAGTTGATGCTTCTCCCCATGCTCCGAAGGGCGAACACGGGCTGGCCAAGTCGACTTACGAGCTCTTCGCGGGGATGATCGAATTCGGACTGTCGAGACGACTTAAGAACATCGTCACGGTGACCGACGTTCGAATGGAGAGAATACTGAAACGCGCGGGCTGGCCACTTTGCCGCATCGCCGCTCCCTGCAATATCGGCAACACCCTCGCTGTGGCAGGACACCTAGAAATCTCGACAGAAGCTCTTCAGAAGGTATGTGCTGCGGGCGGTCTCGACGGGCTGGTTCTCTGGACACCAGTCTTGTTGAACGCTGCCTAATTACCCGACCTCCCCGGCCGGATTGAGCTCGCCTGATCGTCCTTGCATCTCTCACGTCCAACTTGATCGAGAGCAGATTCATCGTGGCTGCGCGCGTGTCAGATTTGCGCTCCCAGATATCGTGAACTGCGCGTGGCATCCAGGAAAGACGAAACAATTCGGGTCCATATGATCGGCAGCAAGCCAGAATCGCAAACAAAACGATGTTCGCCCACCTAGAGCATTTTCCGCTTGATGTGGATCAGGCCCCGTATCCTGCATGTCGAAAGTAGTTGTCGCACTGGTCGGGCGCAAATGTCTTCATGAGCTTGCCGATCAGTTTCATGAGCGCCTTGACGGTGCGTGCCGCGCCCTTGCGCAGCGCGGTCTTCAGCTTCGAGAATGCCATTTCGATCGGGTTGAGATCGGGCGAGTAGGCCGGCAAATAGCGCACCTTGGCGCCGACCGCTTCGATCGCCTGGCGAACGCCGTCGATCTTGTGGGTACGCAGATTGTCCATGAAGACGATGTCTCTTTTGCGCAGCGTCGGCGCGAGGATCTGCTCGACATAAGCGAGGAATGACGGCCCGTCCATCGCCCCGTCGAAGACATACGGCGCCGTCAAGCCATCGATGCGCAGCGCGGCAACGAGTGTCAGCGTCTTCCAGTGGCCGTGCGGCACGCTCGCAACGAGACGCTCGCCACGCGGTGAGCGGCCGTAATGCCGTACCATCTTCGTCGTGACCGCCGTCTCGTCGATGAACACGAGGCGCGGCGCTTCAAGCTTGGATTGCTCGGCCTTCAGCTCGGCGCGCGCGGCAGCGACATCGGAGCGATCCTGTTCAGCGGCGTGCAGAGTTTTTTTTGAACGTGATGTCGTGGCGTTCGTAGAAGCGCCAGACCGATGTCGTCCCGACTTTCAGCCGCTTCTCGGACTTGAGCCGCGCGCGAATCTCTTCGAGTGTCAAGTCCGGCTCCGCGGCGATGAGATTGAGCAGCCACTGGCGATGCGCCTCGAGCGGAGAGCGGCTCTGGCCCGTGCCGGGCAATGCCGCCACACTGCCCGTCCTCGTCCAGCGCTCGATCCAGCGGATCGCGGTCGAGGCGCTGAGACCGAGCACGCGCGCGGCTTCCCGTCTGCTCTCGCCGTCTTCGACAAGTGCCACCGCACGCACTCTCAGGTCTTTCGAATATCCCTTCGCCATCGCTCGCCCCGTCGTTAAAGCCAGAGCAATCGAATCTGATTTGCGCGACCGAGGGAATCCCCTGTACCCTTCCGATTCACATAAAGTGGAAACCGTTCTAGCTACACACGCTCGCCAAGAAACAGGAGGAATCAAGCGCGAGTAAAGCCTTTCGTTCTCCTGGTCACAGCGCGCCGGCCGGTGGTTCCTCTTCAATGTCTCAGGAACGCCATTTGGTCGACGTTTGAAATCCACGGTGCTGCAATGGTGCGACACACAAGCTTCGTCGATCTGGTGGCCGGAATTCGCCGCCTCAATCTGGATCTCGGCCAACTTCAGCTAGCCATTGCGGCAGCCGAATGTGGGAGCTTTCGCCGAGCTGCAGACAGTCTTTCCATCACGCAATCGACGCTCAGCCGCTCTATACAGCTACTGGAGCATTCAATCGGAATCGTTATCTTCGAGCGATCACGCGCCGGAGTTACAGCCACACCAGCTGGAATTGATTTTCTTCGGATAGCACGGTCAATCCTTGAGCAGATGGATACGGTCGTCGCGAGGGCGAAGCCCGAAGACCGTGAGGAATACGGCCGATTGGTCATCGGATTCTCCACGTCGCTTACCGCAGGTCACCTACGTGCGACGCTGCTGGAATATTGTTCGCGATTTCCGCAGGCAACGCTTCGAATCCTCGAACGATCTCGAAGCCGATTAGCAACCGCGCTCCGCAATGGCATGGTTGACCTCTATGTTGCCGCCGGAGATTCGTTCGATATCACCAGCAGAAGCACTCCCCTCTGGAGCGAACGGATCCTTGCTGCTCTTCCTCAGGATCATTCTCTGGCTCCGCAGGATGCTCTCTCATGGACCGATTTGAATAACCAAATCATCTTGATGAGCCAATACGATTCCGGGCGCGACCTCGAAGCGCTGCTAAATGGAAGACTCATCACCTCGATGGAGGGACCGCGGATCGAGCACCGCGATGTCAGCCGCGGAGAAATCCAGAATCTTGTGAGTATGGGCCTCGGTATCACCCTCGTGCTGGAATCCGACGTGGGCGCCAATTCTTCTGGCTTGGTCTATCGGGAATTGCGCTATGGCGCGGAACCAAGCCGCGTTGGCTTTTCCGCGGTGTGGCGCGATGACAACGAAAATCCAGCTCTGGCCAATTTCCTCAAATTGCTGGCCGAACGCTATCCTTCGTCATCCTTGGCGTGACGTCGCTTTCGCGCTTTGGCAAAGGCCCGGTCCGTTGCCATGAAGCGCGCCACCATCGGCGCGATCAGTTTGTTCGGGTCGCTGATCTTTTGACCGGCTTCCCGGGAGAGGATTTCCGCGTACGACATCAGATCGCGATGCACGGTCGCAGGCAGGTCGATGGCGATCCGGACAGGCTTGTCATCTTGAACCGCTCCAATCTTCAGTTTGGTCATTTCATCCTCTATAGGGTTCGAGCACGAGATCGCGGTTGACAATGACCCTCACCGGAAATCCCGGCCGAATGGTCAGAGTCGGCTGAATGTTCAGGTTGCGCCGAACCACCTGTTGTCCGGCCTGATTGGCGGCGTCCCCCGCTCCACGGCGAAGCGCCTGAATGATGTCACTATTGGAGCTATTGCCGTCTGCCCCCGAGTTGACCTCCGTCCCCACGGCGAGCAACGTCGATAGCGCGGCGGCTCCCAATAGCTCCTTCCAGTGATTGTCGACCTCATCCTCGAGGCCGGCGTAACCAGCTACGTCCGCGCCAGGTTGGCGTTCGAGCACGATGGAACGTCCATTGGGCATGATCAGACGCGTCCAGACGAGGAGTACGCGCGACTGTCCGAACGCGATCTGGCTATCGTAGATCCCGATCAGGCGCGCGCCTTGAGGGATCAGCCGAGCCCTGCCGGTCGGAGTGTCATAGACGTTTTCAGTCACCTGTGCCGTGATCTGGCCGGGCAGATCAGACCTGATTCCGGTAATGAGAGCGGCCGGAATGACTGTTCCTGCCTGGACCACGAAGGGCGATGCTGGCTTGACCAGACGATCGGGGCTTGTGGTGCGCCGATCCACAGCCCCGTTGACGAATGCAAGCTTGCGATCCTGCCCATTTTGCGCAAATGCGTCATCAGAAGACGTTGTCGCGTTCGCAGGCGCCTCACCGGATGGTGTTGTTACCGCCGATGGGCGAACGTTGGTTGAGGCGAATACCTTGCTGGTGCGGGCCGCCTCGGTTTCCTGATTGACGCGCTGCTGTTCGGCGTCGGCTACGAGCGAGCCTGATTGCGTCCGGGCTTGGGCTGCTAGGATCGGCCGCCCCAGATCGCCGGGCAACGGTGGTCCGAGCCGTGGCACGTCGTGAGGTATTCCGGCATAATCCTTCGGAAGATTCGAAAGTTGATCCGCAATGGTATGGTGGTCAGTGGAATAGAGCTCCTCAGTCGTTGGGGTGTGCTTTTCAGGCCTTTGCAGCGCCCATAACGCTGCAACGCCGACGAGGGCCAGAGCCACACCGGTGCCAGCAAGCAGCGCCTTTCGGGAGAGGCGCATCACGCGCGGCCGTTCGGGTCGCAGCCGCAAGGACTGGGCAAGGTCCGCGGGTGCATCTGCTTGGGCCACCTCGGGACCCGCGGGATCTCCGCTTGTATTGCTCACAATGGCCTCCCGCCGCTTCTTACGATACGCACTTTCTGCTGCCCCTCACCGCCGAGCCGCAATTCGGCGGCCGCAAACAGCCGATCGACGATGAGGATATTGCCGTAGACGCGGTAGTTGACGATCTCGGTCTTGCCATCAGGTCCAATGACAAAGAGCGGCGGCATCTCGCCCTGAGTGATGCCAGCCGAGAATTCGATGTAGACCTTGCGTCCGTCGTCGTAAGCATTGACAGGGCGCCAGGGCGGGCTGTCTCCTGAAATCGCATAGCGATAGCGGCGCTCGGCCGGATCCGGAATATACGGTATGGCAGCCACCGTTTGAGCGGAAGCGGTTCGAGGTTTGGGATAAAACCAGGCAACCGAAGGCATGTAAGGCTTTTCTCGGGAGCGGAGCTCGATCAGATAGGTGCGGCGGTCGGTGTTGACGACGAGGTTGGTCGCAATCGACGGGCGCGTTGGCTTGACCATGATATGGACGCGGCGTGTATCACTGCTGCCACTTTCGGTATCACCCACCACCCAGCGCACCGTGTCGCCCGCAGCCACGGGTCCCGAGCCGATCAGTTGTTCCCCCGGCTCGAGCGCAATGTCTGTGATCTGTCCCGGCGCCGCATAGATCTGATAAAGCGCGCCGGGACTATAAGGGAACACCTGTACCGCATTGAAATACCCCGCCTTGCGCGGTTCGACCCGCGCAGCGTCGTTGGCATTCTCGATCCGCTCGACAGGCTCCTTGGACTCAAGCTTCTTGCCGCCCCGCGCCGGCGTCCAGGCTGGCGGCACGTGAAGCGGCTTTGGACGGTCATCGCCCAACGCCGGCAGATCGGGAGAAGGCGGGATCTCGTCATCATAGCTGATCTGCGGCGGCTTGAATGTGGTGCAGCCACCAAGCATACATAGACTGATCAGGAGTGCGGACACGGCGCTTTGTCGGCATTTCCGGGGGCTCGGCATGAAAGCTTGAGGCATCACGATCCGAACTCCTTCGACCAGTTGATCGCGTTGACGTAAATGCCGAGCGGGTTCTTGCGCAGCCGCTCGATATCGCGGGGCGGTTCAATGACGGTCGTGAGGATCGCGCTCCACCGCTCGGTGGCCGCTAACTGCCCGTTCTCGTAATGCCGCTCGGTCCAGGTTAAGCGGAAGCTGTCGACGGAAGCGCGAATGACGCTCGAGACCTCCACAGTGACTTGTGTTTTCCCGACCTTGGCAAAGGGATCGTTGTTACGGGCATAGTCATTCAGCGCGCCAGCGCCACGGTCGGTGGTGAAGTCATAGGCGCGCAGCCAATCCTCGCGCAGTACGATGGCGTCCAGCGGAAGGCCGCGCACATGCTCGATAAAGCGCGCGAGATGGAAGGCGATCTGCGGGTCGCTCGCCTGGTAGCCGGCATTTGCCGGAGCGATGGTTCTTGCCTCGCCCAGATGATCAACTTCGACAACCCAGGGCGTAACCGTTCCCTGCGCCGATTGCCAAACGAGGGCACCCGCAAATCCGGCGCTCAAGAACAAACATGCAAACGCCATCAAGCGCCAGTTTTTGGCCTGCACACGGGCTGAGCCAATACGATTGTCCCAGACTTGGGCGGCCCTCTGATAGGGCGTGACCGGTCCCGGCGTGCTGCCATAGTGGACGGCCGATCGTTTGAACATGCGGAGATCTCCCTGAAACTAAATACGCGCCTTGAGCGCCGCCGGGCCCGGAAAGGATGAAAGACGCCTTCACTGGCATCGTTATTCTTGCTCCCTAAGATCGACCGATGCGCCACCGCCTCCGTGGTCGCCGGCACGAACCGCATTTGTCGCGGCTGTCGCGCCCTGGTGGATCGCTTGTGCACGCTTTGCGCGGCGCGCCCAGGCAGGCATCTCCTGAGAGGTCGCAGATGGTGCATCTGACGCACTCACATCACGAGCCGTGGCGCCGAGACGAGCAGCCAGGAAACGCAAAGGACTTGCCGCGCCAGAGGCGCCTGCTTCCGCGACGCCGGCGAGACCGCCAGCCCTAAATGCACTAGAAGTTCCGCTCGCGATGGCGGTCGCACCCCTTGCCGTAGTTCCGATTGCGCCCGTGGCCAGTCCAACTCCACCTGCAGCAAGCCCGGCTCCAGCAGCGACCAATCCTCCTGCCGCAAGACCCGTGCCCACCGCCGCCCCAGCTCCAAGCTGCGGTCCACCGGAAACAATGCCGTTGGCGATACCGGGTCCGAAGATTCCGAGGCCCAGCAGCGACAATGCAGCAAGGACCAGCGCCATGGCGTCTTCGACCGTTGGCTGGTTGCCTCCGAAGCCGGCCGTGAATTGTGCAAACAGGGTCGATCCGATGCCGACGATGACCGCGAGCACCAGGACCTTGACCCCGGAAGAGATGACGTTGCCGAGCACCCGCTCAGCGGCAAAGGCCGTTTTTCCAAACAGCCCAAATGGGATCAGCACAAATCCGGCGAGTGTCGTCAGCTTGAACTCGATCAGGGTAACGAAGAGCTGGATCGCCAGGATGAAGAAGGCGAGCAGCACCACGATCCAGGCGAACAGCAGGACCGTGATTTGAACGAAGTTTTCGAAGAAGCTGACGTAACCCATCAGGCCCGAGATCGATTCAAGGATCGGCCGCCCGGCATCGAGACCAACCTGAGCGATCTTTCCTGGCCTGAAAAAGTCCGCCGAGGAAAGGCCGCTACCGGACGCTTTCAATCCAAGACCGGCGAAGCTCTCGAATACGATCCGGGCCAAGCTGTTCCAATTGCCGATGAGGTATGCGAACACACCGACAAACAACGTTTTTCTTACGAGCCGGCTGATGATCTCCTCGTCAGCGCCCCAGGACCAGAACAGGCCGGCGAGCGTAATGTCGATTGCGGCGAGCGTCGTTGCGACATATCCGACTTCACCTCCGACGAGCCCGAAGCCGGAGTCGATGTAGCGGGTGAAGGTCTCCAGGAATTGGTCGATGACGCCCGTGCCGCCCATGGTTCACTCGTCATTGTTGGGAATGGAGGGATAGCCGGACGGCAGACGGCTCTCGTCCTTGCCGCGCAGAGGCGATGTTGCGTCTGGATTAGATTCGTTAATGCGAGCCCCTGATGGTCCGCTGCCAAAGCCGAAAAACTCACGGCGCTTCTCGTCCCAGAGCTTTCGGCACGCGGACAGATCATCTTTCTGCTCGTATTGAACCGTCCGGCACCGCTCGAGCTTTGAGGCGGTCGCCTCAGAGGACCCTTGGGTGATCGACGCCCCGGACGGAGTCTGATCTTGATCGCCGCGCAGCCGGATCGCGCAAGCCGCAACAACCAGGACAGCAAGCATCACCGCCAATACGATCGGGATTCGTTCAAATCTGTTCTTCGACATTAGTGGAACATCTGCACTGTTGTGGGTTGGTAGCCCTGCCCTTGATTGAGGAATCGCCTGAGCTGCTCCCTGCCCTGATCCTGGGCGGCCGCCCGCTCTGCCTGCTCCAAGGTCTGAGCACGCCCCTGGGCGGCAACTGCCGCCGTGAGATCTGTGAGCTGCTGGTTTTGCAGCGCGAGCAGCTGATTGCCGGCTTGGCTGGCCTGCAGCGCACCACTGGCGCCCTGGCTTGCACTCACAAGGGCCGACATCTGGGTGCGGTTGGTGTCGAGATTGCCGACCACGGTCGCCTGCACGCGCATGGAGTCCTGCAAGCCGGCAACCGCGTTCTGCCAGCGTGTTTGCGCATTTGCGATCAGCGCCTGATCCGGCTGGCTCGAAGAAGCCGGCGCATAGGTGGTTGAGAACGCGCGGTCGATCTGCCCGACATCATAAGCGATCCGTTGCGCCTGCCCGAGCAACTGCTGGGTGCGCTGAATTGACTGCTCGAGCTGCTGCAATGAAGAATACGGCAGGCTCGCCAAGTTCTTGGCCTGGTTGATCAGCATCAGCGCCTGGTTTTGCAGCGATGTGATCTGATTATTGATCTGCTGCAATTCACGGGCTGCCGTCAGCACGTTCTGTGCGTAGTTATTGGGATCGAACACGATCCACTGTGCCGTGGCCTGTTCTGGCACTTGGACGATGGCAGCGGCGATCAAGCCCGCCGCTACAAGCTGAATTAGACGTCGCATCAGAGGCTCCCCATCTTTGCAAGTTGTGGAATAAGGTCGCAGGCCCAGGCGAGCTCTCGCGCCTTGAGCCAAGCTGTCACGAAATTCTCCCGGCCGTGTTCGGCCAGGACCTGATCCATCAGGGCCTGATCGGCCTTCGAGGAGCTCGCCGTGAACGCGAGCGCGACCTCACCTAAGCCCAGCTCGAACAGGCGATTGCCCTGACGGGACTGGCAGTAGTAGTCCCGCTTCGGTGTTGCGCGAGCGAGAATCTCGATCTGCCGGTCATTGAGCCCAAAGCGGCGGTAGATTGCCGTGATCTGCGGCTCGATGGCGCGGTCGTTGGGCAGCAGGATTCGGGTCGGACAGCTTTCGATGATCGCCGGTGCAATCGTCGAGCCATCGATGTCGGCAAGCGACTGGGTCGCAAACACGACTGACGCGTTCTTCTTGCGAAGCGTCTTCAGCCATTCGCGCAGTTGCCCGGCAAAATGGGCATCATCGAGCGCGAGCCAGCCCTCATCGATGATGAGAAGGGTGGGTCGGCCGTCAAAGCGGTCCTCAATTCGATGAAACAGATAAGAAAGGACCGCAGGGGCGGCCGCAGTTCCGATCAGCCCATCGGTCTCGAACACCTGGACGGAGGAGCCGCCGAGGTGCTCGCCTTCCGCGTCGAGCAGGCGATCATATGAACCGCCCAGACAATAGCGCTGCAGCGCACGCTTCACCATATTGGACTGAAGAAGCACCGCTAGCCCTGTAAGGGTGCGCTCGCCGGCAGGCGCAGAGGCCAGGGAGGTGAGCGCAGACCATATGTGCTCTCTGATCTCAGGCGTGACCTCGACCCGTTCTCGCGATAGAATCGAGGCAATCCACTCGGCCGCCCAGCCGCGTTCGGAGGCTTCGTCGATTTTTGCCAGCGGTTGCAAGGCAACAAAGTCGGAGGATTCTTCCGCGACCGCGCCGCCAAGATCATGCCAGTCGCCGCCCATTGCGATGGCCGCGGCCCGGATCGAGGCACCAAAGTCGAAGGCAAAGATCTGTGCCCCCGGATAGCGGCGGAACTGCAGGGCCATCAGCGCCAGGAGCACGGATTTGCCGGCCCCGGTCGGCCCTATAATAAGAGTGTGGCCGACATCGCCGACATGTAAGGAAAACCGAAACGGCGTCGATCCCTCCGTCTTGCCAAAGAACAGAGGCGGCGCCTTGAAGTGATGGTCCCTCACCTCCCCGGCCCACACGGCCGATAGAGGGATCATATGAGCCAAGTTGAGGGTCGAAATCGGGGGCTGGCGGACGTTGGCATAGACATGTCCGGGCAGGCTGCCGAGCCAAGCCTCGACCGCATTGACCGTCTCGACCATGCAGGTGAAGTCGCGCCCCTGGATCATTTTTTCGACGAGGCGCAGCTTTTCGTCGGCTGCGCGCGAACTGCCGTCCCAGACGGTCACGGTTGCGGTGACGAAGGCTTCGCCGATTTGATCTGAGCCCAATTCCTGGAGGGCTGCATCGGCATCGATCGCCTTGTTGTTCGCATCGGTGTCGAGAAGAGCCGACGCTTCGTTGGTCATCACCTCTTTCAGGATCGCCGCGATCGATTTACGCTTGGCAAACCACTGACGCCGGATTTTTGTGAGAAGCTTTGCCGCATCGGCCTTGTCGAGCATGATGGCTCGGGTCGACCAGCGATATGGGAAAGCCAAGCGGTTGAGATCATCGAGAATCCCCGGCGTCGTCGCAGTTGGAAACCCCACCACGGTTAGAACACGAATGTGGGCGTGGCCCAACATCGGCGCTAGCCCACCGGTTAGCGCTTGATCGGCGAGCAAGGCATCAAGGTACATGGGAATTTCGGGCACTCGGACCCGATGCCGTTTGGTCGAAATGGTGGAATGCAGGTAGGTCAGCGTGGCCTCGTCATCGAGCCAACCGCATTCCGGCATGAATCCTTCGACGAGCTGGAGGACGCGATTGGTGCGATCCAGAAAGCCGCTCAGCACTTCTTTGGAATCTACGCCAGCCGTTCGATGACCCCCCTCATAGAGCAGCCGTTCTGCAACAGCGGCGCTCTCGGCTGGCGGCAGATAGAGGAAGGTCAGATAGTAGCTCGACTCGTAGTGAGCTCCCTCCTCTTCGAACTGGGCCTTTCGCTCGGCGTCGACTAGAGCGGAGGCCACGTCGGGAAAGGTGTTCGGAGGATAGGCGCCTGCGGCATGGCGCTGCGCCTCCACGAACACAGCCCAGCCGGATCCGAGACGGCGCAGCGCATTGTTCAATCGGCTGGCAACCGCGACAAGTTCTGCCGGCACGGCGCTCTCGAGGTCAGGCCCCCGAAACCTTGCCGTACGCTGAAACGAGCCATCCTTATTGAGGACGACCCCCTCATCGACGAGCGCGGCCCAGGGCAGAAAGTCGGCAAGACGCGTGTTTGAGCGTTGATATTCAGCGAGATTCATCATGGGACAATTCATGTGTTGAGGTGGCCGGGGACGCGGACGTGGCGGCGCACGACTTCGACGAATTCGGGATCGCGCTTGGCGGCCCAGACGGCAGCCATATGGCCGATGAACCAGAGCAGGAGGCCCGCAATCCAAAGCCGCAAGCCCAAGCCAAGCGCCGCCGCCAGGGTGCCGTTGAGGATCGCGACCGACCGCGGGGCGCCACCCATCAGAATCGGTTCCGTCAAGGCGCGATGGACAGGCACGACAAAACCTGGAACTTCATCCATCAGATCACCACTCCGCCGCCGAAGGAGAAGAACGACAGGAAGAAGCTCGAGGCGGCAAAGGCGATCGACAGACCGAACACGATCTGCACCAGCCGCCGAAATCCTCCCGAGGTATCGCCAAATGCCAGCGACAGCCCGGTCACGATGATGATGATGACTGCAAGGATCTTGGCGACGGGCCCCTCAACCGATTGCAGGATCTGGTTGAGCGGCTGCTCCCACGGCATGTTCGAGCCAGCGGCCCAGGCGGGAAGCGCACAGGTGGACGAGAGGGCTGATGCCGCGATGACAATGAGGCGCTTGTTGCGGGGCGATCGAAAGCTCATGGTTGATCTCCTATTGCTGAAAGGCTGTAGTCACCGGAAGGCCCGAGCCCCGAGACGCGAGCGAGCTCGGCGAGGCGGCGATCGGCGCCGCGGCCAACAAGCACGGCGATGACATTGATCGTTTCGGCAATGAGCGCGCGTGGAACCGTGACCACAGCCTCCTGGATGAGCTGTTCAAGCCGGCGCAGCGCACCAAGAGCAGTGCCGGCATGGATGGTCCCGATGCCGCCGGGGTGGCCTGTCCCCCAGGCCTTGAGGAGATCAAGAGCTTCGGCGCCGCGCACCTCGCCGATCGGAATACGATCGGGCCGCAGGCGCAGCGAGGCGCGGACAAGATCGGATAGCGAGACCACGCCGTCGCGGGTGCGCAAGGCAACAAGATTCGGCGCTTTGCATTGAAGTTCTCTCGTATCTTCAATGAGAACGACGCGGTCCGACGTCTTGGCGACCTCCGCGAGAAGTGCATTTGTCAGGGTGGTTTTCCCAGTGGAGGTACCGCCCGCGACCAGGATGTTGTGGCGAGCGGTGACGGCCGTTCGAAGAGCGCCGGCCTGCGCAGTGGTCATGGTCCCGGCGGCGGCATAGTCGTCCAGAGAGAATAAAGCCACGGCCGGCTTGCGGATCGCAAACGCGGGGGCGGTAACGACGGGCGGCAGCAGACCTTCAAATCGTTCCCCGGTCTCCGGTAGCTCGGCCGAGACACGTGGCGCACCCGCATGAACCTCGGCGCCGACGTGGTGAGCGACCAGCCGAATGATCCGTTCCCCGTCGGAAGCTGACAGGCCTTCGCCGGTCTCGGTCAGGCCACTCGACAGCCGATCGATCCACAGTCGACCGTCTGGGTTGAGCATCACCTCGACAATCAAAGGATCTTCCAAAAAGCGCCCGATCGCGGGACCAAGCGCAGTGCGCAGCATGCGCGCTCCGCGTGAGACCACCTCCGGCTGAAACGACTGGATCGTCATCGATGCCCCAAGAGCTGAGGCACCTCAAGCGGCCTCAGATGGGTATGATTAGAAGAGCAGGGCCTTCATTGGCGCAACGCGCGGCGCGTGGCGATCGTAGGTTGGCGTAGGAAAAGAAAGATCGAACCAGATGCTTGGACTCGCGGAGTCGTTGACGCTCTCGCCGATCAGGCGAGGGAGTGGAATTAGCCGATACGGCTCGCGCTACCAGTCCTCGTCTTCAGGCTCGAGGACGTCAGCTTCTGCTGATGTCGCGGATGCCTCAACCGGGGCTCTATTTGGTTCGGGATCGCGGAGAAAGAATTTGGCGAGCCGGCCGCCCAAACTACCAAGCCATGGGAATATGAACCAGCCTAGCGCCAGAACCTGCACCCCAACGGCGGATGCGAACGCGACCTGGTAAGCAATGATCGGATAGTGGCCTTCCTGAACGGACCATTGGTCAAGGATGAGTCCGGTCCCGTATTGGACGATGAAACACCAGCCGAAGTGAAGAACGTTCAAGCCGGCATTTGCTCTGCCGGTGAGCTCTCTTGGAAAATATTCCGCTACGGTCGCATAGCTGAGGACCGTCGCTGCACCGACTATCGAGATAACGATCCATGGCAATAGCGATGGCAACGGGAGGCGCAGGATCAACGCAAGCTCAGCCCCTACAAATAGCACTGTCACAGCTCCGAACAGAGCTTCCGAGCCAATTCCACGTCGGCGTAGCCAATCAGCCAACGTACCAAGTAGCAAGGCGCCGCCGCTGGTCCCGAGTGCCATGATGAAGAGACGTGTGATCGAGGATTCGCGGCTGAACCCTTCGACGTTCGTCATCCAAGGTGCTGCCCACAAGGCCTGCAATGACCAGGCTGAGCCAATACAGCTTGCCGAAAGCGGGGCTATCCGCCAGAAGCGCCGGTCCGTGTAGATCGCACTTAGCTCTCTTGCGGTCGGCTGACTTACCCGTGGTCGCGCGGCCTCAGGAACCGTCCAAAAGATGAGGAGGGCCGAGGCGAAACTCCCAAGGGCCAAGAGCTCAAACAACCCACGCCAGCCCGTATATTCTAACAGCCACTGGGCTGGCGTTGTTGCAGTCACCGCACCGAGTGCGCCGAACATCATCATGTAGCCATTGACCAGGGCAATACGCTCCCTTGGAAACCAGGTGACAATGGCCTTCAGCCCAGCCATCGCTGCAGCCGAGACTCCGATGCCGATCATGGCACGCGCGACCAGAAGTTCCAGAAATCCTGAGGACGCTCCAAATAGAGCCGCCCCGCCGCCGGCAATCATGAGGAGCACGCTCTGGACCCGACGTGGACCAAACCGATCCAGCAGAGTTCCGATTGGAATCTGGACGCCCGCGAACACCAGAAAATAAACCGACGTCAGCAGGCCAAGATTGGCAGCATCCAGACCCAGATCAGCTGAGAGCTGTCCCGAGATCAGCGTGTTGATGGTCCGGAACAGATAAGAAAGGTAATAGCCGGCCACGAAAGGAAGGAAAACACAGCCGATCAAGCGCCAAGTCGAAACTCGTCGCCTGCCGTCGGATTGCGAAGCATTGAGACTGGACGGGCCGTTCGCTCCTTCTTGCGCGCGGATCCCGCGGTCGCCGGCCGATTTAGCCGAACGCGTTTGGCAGATGTTGAAAGTTGCCGTTGCTGCCGCCCTCCTCGGCGGCAGCGTTCATGTCGGCGTTTGCGTCTGGAATGATGGCGGCAGGGCCCTCCTGGGCAGAGTCCGCAGAAATTTGCGAAACATCGTCAGGCGCATAGCTGGGAGCATTCGAGGCGTTGATTTGGTCGATCGTCTCTCGCAGTAAAGACCGGTTCGAGCCCACGCGCCGGTCGACCTGTTCGGCCAGCGTCCTGAATCGCTCCTGGCCAAGTGCACACGCTTCACGCTGCTGTGATTGCGGTATCTGAGGTGTGACGGTGAGATGATAACGGGCGTGCAGCGCAACCGTCTCGGCAATCATGCGGACCTCGCCATCCAATCGTTCAAGTTGCCCGTTTATCCGATCGAGCGCCTCATGAATGAGACCTTCGATCGGCGGCGCGGGATCAAGAAAGCGTTCAAGAGCTGCCTCCACGACCGTGCTCTTCCCAACGCCGGGCCGGTCCGTTGCAATTTCGAGACGACGGGAAATCTGTTCGGAAAGCTGGACGCTGACCTTTCTCGTTACGGCAGGGGTTTGCTGCCTCGTGCTCTCAGCAGCATCGGCTCGGGTCAAATTTGGCTCGTTTGCTTCATCGAGCGCTGTTTCAAAGCTCATGCCCGGCTCCTCCCGGATACAGAACAGGTCCAGCACGCCCATGGTTGAGCGCGTGCGGAATCGGTTCGAAATGACAGTGATTGCCCCACCGATGATGGGACGACACAAAGGGCAGGACGGCTGCTCGTTTCAATCGCCGGAAAATTGAAAGCGTAGTCTGGCGTAGCCAAAGAAAGGAACGGCGGTCTCGTGGGATAGGAGTTGTTGCCCGGTTGTTCGCCCCGCCGCCATGTCCAGGCTCACGTCCCTCACCAAAGTCTGCCCCGCGCGTTGCGCCGACCAAAGGTTTAGCAAAATGCATCGCAACGCGCGCGTGGTTTCGCCGCCTTCGCCCTTTAAACCGTATCTAGTAGCAAAGTCGGGAGGCCTGTTCGTTTCCCGGGGACACACCAATTGAACCGCCCCGGGTTTGCTGGAGATTCCAACTCCTGGGAGGATGGAGCAAAGACGACGAGCAAGTTTTCCGCCCGAGGTCCGGCTGACTTTCGACCTTGTTGACTTTGCAACTGTCATCGTCATCGGACGTGCTGCGCACATAGGCCCGGTTGTAGACGTAGCCAGCGATCCTGCATCCGTCGGCGGTAGCGGTCTGAGCCCAGATACCCTCAAACGGATAGCTTTGCGCACCTTGTGCGCCCGCCATGTCGATCGTTAAAGCCGTTGTAACGCCGCACGCGAGGAGGACAGCGACGGTCTTCATGGCCTGCCCTCGCGCACGGCCTCGAGCATCTCGCGATGCCGACGCTCCTGGTTATCGTTGTTGACGACAACCACCGCCCAGATGGCGGCGGGCAGCCAGCCGATGCCGGTGATCTGGAGAAGCAGGCAGAGTATTCCCTGGCCGATGCGGCCACGGATGAACAGCGCCAGCCAAGGCAGCAGGATAGCTACGGCAATCATGGAAGGTCCCCCCGAGGAAAACCGCTAGGCATCTTTAAGACGCCAACGCCGCTTGCCGAGTCGTTTCAATACGTTGCATGCCTGGTTGAGCATCGGCGCGCTTTTCCTTTTCGGAATTATTGTGCGCTTCAGGGCCGAAGGCGTAAATCAGGAGTAATGCAAGGGCTGCGGCATGATCTACGGCTATGCCAGGGTCAGCACCGGAGGCCAGTCATTGGCGGCCCAGCTCGATGCCCTTGGCCTGGAGGCTAGCCGGATATTCGCCGAAAAAATCAGCGGCGCCGAGTCGAACCGGCCCACCTCAAGAGGCTGCTTCGCAGTGTAAGAGCGGGCGACGTGGTGGTCGTGACGCGCCTAGACCGCATGGCGCGATCAACACGCGACCTCCTGAACATCCTCACCGAGCTGAATCATAAGAAAGCGGGTTTCCGGTCTTTGAATGACCCGTGGGCGGATACAACGACGCCGCAGGGGCGGCTTATCGTTACCATCATGGGCGGCATGGCCGAGTTCGAGCGCGAGCTGATCCGCGCCCGAACGAACGAAGGGAGGGCCAGAGCGGTCGCAGCGGGGGTCAAGCTGGGGCCCAAAACTCACCCTGGCACAGCGTCAATCTGCGTTGGCGCGACGCGCGGCGGGGAGAAGCATCAAGTTATTGCCAGCGCTTTCAACGTAAGCTGCTCGACAATATCCCGGTTGAAGCCGATGGATGGACAGCCTTATTGGATGCCGAATTTGGATGGGAAGTACAATGAGACTTGATCCGAACCGGCTGATACTTGTCCTCGCGGTTCTAATCCTTGCCGGAATGGCGGGTGCGTGGAATTACCGGCTTGAAATCGGTAGAGAGGGCCTAAAGTTTGAGACCAACTTGGCGAAGGCCCCTTCGCGCTCCATAGAATAGGGCCATAATAGGGCTCGCAAAAGCTGGGGGCTTGACGATTCAGCCCTCGATACCCATAATATATGCAAATGGATCGGGCTTTCTCGGTCGGCGTCGTGGCTCTGGGCAACCGGGGCCTTTCGCTTTTTAGGGGAAGATTTTCAAGCCGTAGCCGGTCGCACTCCCCTTGCCGTCTTTCCTCAGTTTCTTCTCGATAATATCGTAGGCGCGATTTGGCTGGTCAGGCGTGATGACGCGCCGGGCAATCGGTTGTGCGACCAGGTCGGCGAATTGCAACCCGGTCGAGTTGTGCTTTTTATCCATGAACCGAATCTCGAAGTTCGGCATTTTTCCGGCCTGGTTGTTTCCGTCGCAGATTCGGCGGAACTCCAACTCAAGTCTTGCATCCTCTTTGGCGCCACGGCACTCGACGAGCAAGAAAGTGGTCTTGTCCAGCTGCCCCAGGTCGCGCAAAAAATAGAAAAGCCGTTCCATGCAGAACACGAGGGCAATTTCATAGGGATCGCGCGGCTCGGTGTATTTCTTCTTGTGAGCGACTTTGTCGATTACTGCCGCGATGACAGTAACGGCGCCCCTTCAATAGCCTTATTCACCTGATCGATGAACGCGGCGCGGGTTTTAGCCTCGCGCAGGATATTGAAGTCGCCGTGTTGCTTCCTGATCTCGTATCCGCGCAGTACGATTGCGTCGTGTCCTCAAAATTCAAACTTGAGGCGCTGAACGCTTGGCACGACCGTCTCAACGAAGTCGGATTTCCTGAAAACGCAGAATGCCAGCGAGAACACTGGAAAATTGGGGTCGATCGATTGCAGGCTGTGGTCGCCGCTCTCATCGACATAAACGACATAATCACTGAATGGCATGCAGCTTACTACCACGGCAACCTACAATCGGCGACCCGAGAATTCGCGCGTTGATACTGGAACGGGCTTTGCAAAAGCAAAACCTGCCCCCTTAGCTCCGACTAGCGGATGATGCGGCTCTCATCTCGATTCGATGAGAATCAATCCCCTTGCAGGGAAACTTCGCGATAAGCGCCCACTTCAGAGCGACGTCCTTCGACTGTAAAATCGATACCCACCCGCCGATTCGCAGGGCAATCGTGAAGGGACCCGCCCGAATGACGATTCAGAGATATGGTGTTGGCGACCGCGTCAGATTTCAACCCTACACGCAGGAAGCCGCGGAGGTTGACTACGTCACCGGTGTTGTACTCGAGCCACGACGGGATATCCCGCTCGTCGGCCAATGGGTCGACATCGATTTTCAAGGAGTCAGGCGACGTGGGGTGTCAACGGCCAAGCTTGAGCTCGTCCGACGAGCGCCGAAAGATGCGTATGATGATCGCTACACTGAAGATCACGAAGCAGTTGATCGCGAGCGTGATTGGCGGCGGCTGAAATAATGTCCGGCTATTGGGAATACCGGACCAAGCGCGGCACATTTCGAATCGTCCCGCGAGCGCGGTCGTTTCATCCGTTCTTCGAAGACGAGGATCTGGGGGCTTATCACTCAGCTGCGGCCGCCCTGGACGACCTCGTTGGAGGGCACACCTACTTTCCTTCGAACGGTCTGGACCCATCCACGTGCGGCCTACCTGACGACATTTCAGAGTGGTCTTTTGTCAGGACAGGCTAAAGAGTGCGTCCCGCCGAGCCGAGGAAGATGACCGCAACATGGTTGGGAAGACGAAAGCGCGATGAATCCACTTGGCTGGAAACGCGAACACCAAGTTGCACTCCTCGTCGCATCGGCAGTCGGCGCCTTTGTCGTTAGCCCGAGTTCGCGGATTCGCGTTGGAAAATCGCGATTCTGAGATTTTTTCGTGAGCTAAGCGATTGATCTGCAAGGAGTTGGATCGTCGTTTTCGGCCGAAAACGGTTGTAGTGAAGACCTACCCGATTCCCAAGGGCGTGGCGTTGCGGGTAGATTCGCTGCGCCATGTTCCTGCGACGCACCGAGCGAAAGAAGAACGGCAAGGCGCACCACTATTGGAACGTGGTGGAGAACAAGCGGCTCGATGACGGCCGTGTGGTGCAGCGGCATGTGCTGTATCTCGGCGAGATCAATTCCTCTCAGGCAGCGGCATGGCGCAAGGCGATCGAAGTGTTCGACGAGGACGCCGGCCGCGCACGGACACTGGCGTTGTTCCCGGAGGATCGCTGTGAAGCGGTGACCGGTGATGCTTCCGTCATTCAGCTTCGCCTGTCGGAGATACAGCTTCGTCGTCCGCGACAATGGGGTGCCTGCTGGTTAGCGGGACAGTTGTGGCAGGAGCTTCAGCTTGATCGGTTCTGGGCCGATCGGTTGCCACCGAGCCGCAAGAAGACGCGCTGGGATCAGATCCTGCAGGTGCTCGCGACCTACCGGCTGATTGCGCCGGGCAGCGAGTGGCGGCTGCACCGGCAATGGTTCGGCAACAGCGCGATGGCCGATCTTCTGGGAGCGGACTTCGGGCTTGCGGAGGAGCACAAGCTCTACGCCTGCCACGACCTGCTGCTCGCACACAAGGACGCGCTGTTCTCGCATCTGGTCGGACGCTGGCGCGATCTGTTCAGCGCCGACTTCGACGTGCTGCTGTACGATCTGACCAGCACCTACTTCGAGGTCAATGCCGCGGACCTGCCGGAAGATACAAAGCGCCGCCATGGCTACAGCCGTGACAAGCGGCCGGACTGCCCGCAGATCGTGATCGCGCTGGTGGTGACGCCGGACGGCTTGCCGCTGGCTTATGACGTGTTGCCCGGCAACACCGCCGACAGCAAGACGCTGCGAACGTTCCTTTCCAAGATCGAGCAGCAATACGGCAAGGCGCGCCGGGTCTGGGTGATGGATCGCGGCGTGCCGACCGAGGCCGTATTGGCCGAGATGCGGGGCAGCGATCCGCCGGTGCAGTATCTGGTGGGCACGCCCAAGGGCCGCCTGAACCGGCTGGAGAAGCACCTCGTGGACAGGCCATGGCAGGAGGCGCGCGAGGGCGTCAGGGTCAAGCTGCTGGCCGAGGATGGCGAACTCTATGTCTTCGCGCAGAGCCATGATCGCGTGACCAAGGAACGCGCGATGCGCCGGCGGCAATTGAAGTGGCTGTGGAAGCGGCTGCGCCAGATCGCCGCCATGGAGCTGACGCGCGAAGAACTCTTGATGAAGCTCGGCGGCGCGCGCTCACATGCGCCGGCGGCCTGGCGTCTGGTAGACGTTGAAGTCGACAGGCATCGACCGAGCTTCAGCTTCGCGCTCGATCGCGCGAAGCTGCGCAAAACCCGGCGACGCGAAGGCCGCTATCTGCTGCGCACCAACCTTACCGACAATGATCCGGCCCGCCTCTGGCGATACTACGTCCAGCTCGTCTCTGTCGAAGAGGCCTTCCGCAATCTCAAGGGCGACCTCGCAATCCGCCCCGTCTTCCACCAAGACGAGAGGCGCATCGAGGCGCACATCTTCATCGCCTTCCTGGCTTATTGCATGCAGATCACGCTGACGCGCCGCCTCCACGCGTTGGCGCCGGGACTGACCGCGCGCAGCGCGCTGGAGAAATTTGCCGCCGTCCAGATGATCGATGTCCATCTGCCGACCACCGACGGCCGCGAGATTAAGCTCACTCGCTACACCCATCCCGAGCCCGAACTGCAGCTTCTGATCGACCGGCTGAAGCTCAAACTGCCACCGCAGCCGCCACCCAGGATCACCGCAGCCGCCGTAGTGAAGACCTTTTGAGCTAACCCATTGATCCGGCTTAGGCGAGCCCTTCAAAAACCCGCCAATCCGCGAAGACGGGTTAGGGTGAGCGCAGACCCTCGGATGGAAACGTTGTTTGGCGGGCAAGCTGAAGTGACGCGCGTCGGACTCTAAAAGTGGAGTTGTCGTCGTCCAACCGAACTGCGGCTTAGTGCGTGCTTTCACTCTCGCAAAGCTACTTGTTGCGCATCCGGCCGTTCGCGTCCGCTACTCCGTGTTTGCCAGGATGAATTGCGACCATTCGACCGTCCGGCCCCTGCAGACCGTGACATCCCTTCGGTATCGCTGCCATTCGGCCGTCGCGACCTTCGAGACCATGACCGCCCGCTGGTATGGCGGCCATCCTCCCATCTCGGCCCTCCAAGCCATGGCCACCTCTCGGAATTGCCACCATCCGGCCGTCTCGACCCTGCAAACCGTGTCCTCCGGCGGGGATAGCGGCCATCCGGCCATCGCGCCCCTCCAAGCCATGACCTCCCTTTGGGATCGCCACCATGTGACCGTCGCGACCTTGGAGCCCATGGCCGCCGTCTGGAATAGTGACCGATACCCCGTCGCGCCCCTTCAGCTTGTGCGGCATTCAACCCTCCAGCAATTTGTAGCTTCTTACTTAGATATACTCGCGCCAAATAAGTAGGGGCCCCGTGAGGATTGTTCATCGCGCCGATGCGGTCGGTGTGGTCGCAAAAGCGCCCTGGGGCTTCGCCCGCACTCGGGAGCGCTATTTGCAGCGTCACGCGAGTGCTTAGTTCACCTTGACCGGCTCATGCCGGAATCCGGCTTAAAGCCGATGGAAAGCCCCTCGCCTCACCGGCACGGCCGGGTCAAGGCCGCGTAGCGCCCGCAGGGCTTGGCCTTGATGCGGTCGGGACCGGTGTGGCTCTCGCCTATCAAACAGCGAAGCAACGCGGAGCCGGAATATGCACCCGGACAGCATCAGTGATAGCGATAGCCGCAGGCGGATGCTGGACCGAGTGCAACCGCGAGACCGGTAAAGAAGGCACCCGGCGCGCGCATTAGTGATAGCGATGCCCGCAGGCAAATGCGTGACCGAGTGCCTCCGGCGAGCGGTACATTGTCGAGCGTGAGGGATTGTTACCCACATGGGCGGAGACGAAGCACATCTCCAATGGAGATCCGCGCGGCTCCGGGCAACGCCTAAAGCCCGACCGAAGGCCACGCCCCATGCTCACCGATAACCTGGCTGGCGTGGGGCTCATCGGGCCCATTCATCGACATGACCTAGGTCAGCGTTTTCGTGGTTCGAATCATATCAAGCGGCCTCGGCGAGCTTGTAGGACCAGGTGTGGATGACTGGATACCGATTGACGTCGTCGATGCCGGCCATGATACGCTCCTTGAGTTCGTGTTTTGAGGTCACCCGGATGTGGCGCAGGACGGAGCGGGCGAATTTGGAGAAGAAGCCCTCGATGAGGTTGAGCCAGGAGCCGTGCTTGGGCGTGAACGTAAACTCGAAGCGGCCTGCCGGTTGTGTATCGAGCCAGGCTCTGGTTTCTTTCGAGATGTGTGCGGAGTGATTGTCGAGAATCAACTTGATCGCGGTACCGGCCGGATAGGCAGCATCGATAAGTTTGAGGAATTCGATGAACTCGCGGCTGCGGTGGCGGTCTTTGACGAGAGCGTGGACCTTGCCGGTCAGCAGATCGATTCCAGCCAACAAGCTGAGCGTGCCATGACGTCGATACTCAAAATCGCGCGCAAAGGCCGGATAGACGCCTGGCACAGGGGGCAAATCCGGCGCCGTCGTCGCGATCGCCTGGATTCCGGGCTTCTCGTCGTAGGAGACGATCGCCACCCGCTTGCCCGATTTCTTCGACCTGGCTGCGCTCTTCTTCAGGATCTGGACCTCGCGATAGACACACAAGACCTCCGCCATTTTCTGCTCGAACTCGGCATCGCGACGCTCCAGATAGTAGCGCACCTTGTGCGGCTTGATTTCCTCTTGGCCGAGAATCTTGCACACCGTGCCCTGGACCAGGTTGGCAACGCATTGGTGCCCCGCCGACGGGCCATGCTCACGCGCATGGCGTGCCAGCAGCCGCGTCGTCCACAGCTCGTGCGGGTAGCCGTGCTCCTTGGCCTTGTCGCACGCCAAAGACACCAGCCAGGCCTTGGCCTCCGGCGTGATCACCGGCTCCTTGCCCGGTCGCGGTCGGTCGTCGAGTGCCGCCACCGCACCATAGGCTACCGCCCGCTCGACGCAGCGCTGAACCGTCTGATGATGCACACCAAGTCTTCGTCCCACGGCAAAGAACGACGGGTTCTCGCGATAGGCCAGCAGCATTGCTGCCCGTGACACCCGGCTCGCCGGCTCGGTTCGAGACCGCGAAAGAGCCGTCAACGTTTCAATTTCCTTCTCAGTCATCGCCAACTCGACTGCTTGCCGCCATGTCGCCATGATACCAACCCTCGTTCGGACAATCTCAAAACGAGGAATCCACGAACACACTTCCAGTTCCGTGCCGGTTTCATGGAATCGGTCGTCTAGCACTACCTTGGCAGATTTTTAGCGGCGCGGGATTGAACGAAGCCGCTGCCGCGGCGCGAGGGGCAAGGTGGCGTAGATCGCCCCCTGGCTGAGAGGATGTGGGTGTTGGAGCCCACCCCCTCAGACAGGAGTATTGAGATGGCCGATTTGAGCCCTCTTCGCCGCCGCATGATCGAAGACATGACCGTCCGCAATCTGTCGCCGGCGACGCAACGATCCTACATCAGCGCGGTTTCGAAGTTCAGCCGCTATTTCGGCAAATCTCCGGATCGGTTGGAGCTGGAAGATGTCCGCGCCTTCCAGGTGCATCTGGTCTCGACCGGCATCTCATGGCCGGCGCTGAACCAGATCGTCTGTGCGCTACGGTTTTTCTACGGCGTCACACTTGGCGAGGCGCTCATCCCGGAGCGCATTCCCTATGCGCGAGAACCGCGCAAGCTGCCGGTCGTGCTCAGCGCCGACGAAGTGGTTCAGTTCCTCGAGGCCGTGTCCAGCCTGAAGAGCCGCGCCGCGCTCACCACGGCCTATGCGGCCGGACTCAGGGCCTCCGAAGTCGCGGGACTGCGGATCGAAGACATCGACAGCGCCCGCGGCGTCATCCAGGTGCGCCACGGCAAGGGCGCGAAGGATCGCAACGTGATGCTGTCGCCCCAGCTGCTGGGCATCCTGCGCACCTACTGGCGGCTTGCCCGGCCGCGGCTTTATCTGTTCCCGGGTCGTGACCAAGATCATCCGATCGATCAGACCGTGTTGCACGCCGCCTGTCGGTCGGCGGTGAAGGCTGCGGGCCTGACCAAGCGCGTCACGCTCCACACGCTGCGCCACAGCTTCGCGACGCATCTTCTCGAGAACGGAACCGATATCCGGATCATCCAGGTCTTGCTCGGGCACAATAATTTGTCGTCGACAGCGCGCTACACGCAGGTCGCCACCGATACGATCCGGGCAACGCAGAGCCCGCTCGATCGCCTGTCGCTGGAGGTGACGCCACCTAGATGATCCGCGGCGGGATGCGGGTGATGATCCGCCCCGACAGCCGCTGCAACAGGCCCGCCATCGAGATTGCCGATATTCTGCGCCAGCATGGCGACACCTATCGCCGTGTACATGCCGGTCATCTCGGTCGGGTCGAGCGGCGCGTGATGAGCGCGATCGTGGCGTGCCGGACCGAGGCGCTCGGCGGCCACATGGAGGCTTGCGACGACTGCGGCACGACACGCGTCGCCTATAATTCTTGCCGCAACCGGCACTGTCCGAAGTGTCAGGGGCCGGCCCGAGCCGCGTGGCTCGCCGCGCGAGAAGCCGACCTGCTGCCGGTTCCCTATTTCCACGTCGTCTTCACACTGCCGGCTCCGATCGCCGCGATCGCCTTTCAGAACAAGGCCATCGTTTATGCGATCCTGTTCAAAGCCGCCGCCGAGGCGATGTCGACGCTCGCCGCCAATCCACGCCGGCTCGGTGCCGAGATCGGCGTCGTCGCCGTCCTCCACACCTGGGGGCAGGCGCTGACGCACCATCCCCACGTCCACTGCGTCGTGCCGGGCGGCGGCCTCTCGCCCGATGGCGCGCGCTGGATCGCCAGCCGACCAAACTTCTTCCTGGCCATCAAACCGCTCGCCCGGCTGTTCAGACGCCTGTTCCTCGAACGTCTGACCGCCGCCTTCGACGCTGGCACCCTGAACTTCTTCAGCGATCTCGCATCCCTGGCCGAGCCTGCCGCCTTCGCAGCTCACCTCGTCGCCATGCGGCGCATCAGCTGGGTCGTCTACGCCAAACGGCCGTTCGGCGGCCCCGCGCAGGTGCTGGCCTATCTCGGCCGCTATACCCATCGCGTTGCAATCGCCAACAGCCGGCTCGTCGCCCTCGACGAGGATCACGTCGCCTTCACCTGGAAGGACTACCGCCAGAACGGCGCGACAAAGATCATGAAGCTCAAGCCCGACGAGTTCATCCGCCGCTTCCTTCTTCACACGCTGCCCGATGGCTTCCATCGCATCCGCCACTTCGGCTTCATGGCCAACGGCCATCGCGCTATCAAACTTGCCCTCTGCCGCAAACTTCTCGAGTCTGAGCGGACAGCGCCAAACGATGGCGAGCCGTCGCCTGTGGATTCGGACGCTCCGACGTGGGCCAAGGTTCCCGCCTGTCCTGATTGTGGTGGCGTCATGCGCATCATCGAGCGCTTTCGACACAGCTTCAATCGTTCCGGCGCTCCAACCCAATCGTTCCGGTGCGACACATCGTGAGCCAATTCATGCCGTGCACGACGATCATCATTCGTCATTATGATCCCATCGTCTCGATCATCGCAGACGCTGCCGAATCCGTGCGGCCAAACAGCGCGATGAAGATTATTCGACGCAGCGGGCCCTCGACCACGACCGCCTGTAAAATGCTCTCTGTCTCAAGTTGCCGCCATTGCGCAACCAAAACGTCGCCGCGTCAGCTCCGCAGTCTGCCGATAGCAACCCGCGATCTCAAACTATCCCCATAGCCGCACCACCGTGCATGATCTCCCGCGCCTTCGTTCAATCCGGCTTCAATGAGGTCGCGTTATAAGCGCTTGCCGCGCCCTCGCGTGAGCGCGACCTCACAGAACCCTCCAGATTCCCAAATCAGTTTTTCTGTGACTCATGGGAGGTCGGCTCATGGAGGGCCGATCAATGGACGTAAACTGGCAGGCTGATCTCGATCGCTGGCTTGCGCCGTTTGTCGCGGCGCTACGGCACAAGACTAGAGCGCGGATGTGTCCAGCCTATATCGCCGGGCTGATTGGTCCAGGAGACCGCAAGAGCATTCAGCCGATGGCGACGCGCGCTCGCGAAGTCGGCTACGATCAGCTGCATCATTTCGTCACCGCCGGAGTTTGGGACAGTGCCTCGCTTGAAGCCGTTTTGCTGAAGAAGGCAGATGGCCTGGTTGGTGATGAGGCGGGGTTTCTTGTCATCGATGACACGGCGTTGCCCAAGAAGGGATCTCACTCGGTTGGCGTGGCACCCCAATATGCCTCGTCGCTCGGAAAGACGGCCAACTGCCAGTCGCTGGTCTCGGTAACGTTGGCGTCGCGCGAGGTACCCGTGATGGTGGGCCTGCGGCTATTCCTACCCGAGAGTTGGACAGATGATCGTGAGCGCATGGCGCGGGCCGGTGTGCCGAAGGATAGACAGACTGCACTGACAAAGCCGGAAATCGCGATCGCGGAGATCGACCGCGTCATCGCCTCCGGTGCACGTTTTGGCTGTGTGCTTGCCGATTCAGGGTACGGCTCCAGCGGGACTTTCCGTCAGGCTTTGAGCGAGCGCGGTCTGTTGTGGGCGGTGGGTCTGTCGCGACGCCAGAACGTTTATCCCACCGACGTTGCCTTGATCTTCCCTGTCGCGAAGGCCGGAAAGCGCCGCAAATACCACATTCCAGATCAGCCCCCTGTCGCTGCTGAAGCGATGTTGGCCAAAGGAAAATGGCGAAGGGTCAGTTGGCGGCGGGGCACCAAAGGTCGACTGACATGTCTCTTCGCGGCCCGCCGTGTCCGCGTTGCGGATGGCCATAAGCACCGCATGCTCGATAATCGGGTGCAGTGCATGCCGGGCGACGAGGTCTGGCTCGTCGGCGAACGCCGGTCGACTGGCGAGCAAAAATACTATGTGTCGAACCTACCGGCCGATGCGAGCCTCAAGATGCTCGTCGCCACGATCAAAGCCAGATGGGTCTGTGAGCAGGCCCATCAGCAGCTCAAGGAGGAGCTTGGCCTCGACCACTTCGAAGGGAGATCCTGGACGGGGTTACACCGACACGCCTTGATGACCATGATCGCCTACGCCTTCCTCCAATCCCGCCGCCTCAAAGCAGCGGGACGAAAAAAAAAGAATCGCCGGACCGCCGCCACAGCCGAGCATGCCGGCCGTCAGGCAAGCCATCCTCGACCTCTTCGCGCAGCCTCCACCCCGGCGATGCCCGCACTGTGAGAAACTCCTCGTCGATCCAAGCAAAACTAAACTGCCAGAGTAGTGCTAGTACCTCAGCACAGTGATTTTGACGGGTTGCGTCGTGCGGCAGTCAGGTTAGCTCCGGCAGACACTTGGGATCAACGAGGACCTCGATGCTGCGAGGCATCCTTGGCTGCCTTGTGATGAGGCCCGCTCGTTCGAGCGCCAGCACCATTTGGTGAATCGAAGGCGGGCTGACGCGGAAATATTCCTGCATGTCGGCTTCTGCCGGAGGCCTTCGGTGAAGCCTCGTATAGAGGTGGATGAAGGCGAGGTATTGCCCCTGCTTGGGCGTGAAGGTTTTTGCCGAAGGACTCACGCCGGCCATCCGATTCAGTTGTTCGTGCGTGCCTCTCAGGGAGGCAGGCATGAATGTACGCTATCGGGTCGAACTCAGCCAAGTCGAGCGCGGCGAACTCAAGGCGCTGCTCAGCGGCGGCAAGCATGCGTCCCGCAAGCTCAAGCGGGCGCAGATTTTGCTGGCTGCCAATGCCGGGGCCGGCGACGAGGAGATCGCCAGGAGCGTCGGCGTGAGCGGCTCGACCGTGTACCGGACCAAACGCCGCTTCGTGGAAGGCAATCTGGAACGGGCGCTGAGCGAGGAGCCGCGTCCCGGGGCGGAGCGCAAACTCACCGGCAAGGAAGAAGCCTTGCTGGTGGCGACCGCCTGTGCGGCCCCTCCAAAGGGCCGTGCCCGCTGGACGCTCGATCTGTTGGCGGGTGCGCTCGTCAAGCTCACTGAACACAAAAGCCTGTCGCGCGAGACGGTCCGGCGACGTCTGGCGGAGAACGACCTCAAGCCCTGGCGCAAGGACATGTGGTGCATTCCGCAGGTCGATGGCGAATACGTCGCCCGCATGGAAGACGTGCTCGATCTCTACGCCGAGGCACCCGATTCCAAGCGACCGGTGGTGTGCTTCGATGAAAGCCCGGTGCAGCTCATCGGCGAGGTCCGTCAGCCCATCCCGGCCAAGCCGGGCCAGCTCGAGCGTTACGATTACGAGTATCGTCGCAATGGGACGGTCAATCTCTTCGTCCTCCTCGACGTGCATCGCCCCTGGCGCAAGGTCAAAGTCACCGAACGGCGAGCCGCAAAAGACTATGCCCAATGCATGCGCGATCTCGTCGACATCCATTATCCCGATGCCGAGATCATCCGCCTCGTCCAAGACAATTTATCGACCCACTCCGCCGGCGCCCTGTATCAGGCGTTCCCGCCCGCCGAAGCACGGCGCATCCTGCGGCGGATCGAGTTCCACTACACTCCAAAGCACGCAAGCTGGCTCAACATGGTCGAGATCGAGATCGGCGTCCTGCGGGGACAGTGCCTCGACCGCAGGATCGACGACCCCAAGCGACTGCGGCGCGAAATCTCCGCCTGGGAACGGCAGAGAAATGCCGCACGCTCCCGCATCAAATGGATGTTCACAACCGAAAAGGCCCGCGCCAAAATGGGTCGCGCCTACCCAAACCCTTCCAAAGAGTCATAATCACTGTGCTGAGGTACTAGAGATCGATCGCGCTAGCACGGGACGCGATCTATTTTCTGTGGTTTCTTCTTCCGGCGATTGCACGCAAAGCGATGGTTTGAAATAGTACGTGTATTGCGACAGCCCCAATGGGGTTCTTTTTTTGATGATCTCCAAATGGCTCGGCTACCACCCCCCCCCCCCCAGTACGATTAAGAAGCTTTTTGCGTACACCGGCAACCAGTGCGCGATGCCGAACTGTACAGAACTGCTTGTTGATCCTTCCGATGCTCGGAAAGATCGCGCATATCTGCGCCGCAGAGCCGGGCGGCGCTCGTTACGAAACCACGATGACCGACGAGGATCGACGAGCGGAAGCCAACCTATTCATCATCTGCAGCAAGCATCATGATATCATCGACGACAAAAAGAACGAGCCGGGCTGGCCACCCGACCTTCTTAGACAACATAAGAGAGACCACGAAAATCGGTTCAAGAAGGCCGAACGTCAGCTCATTGACCAGTTCGTTGATTCAACACAGATCGCTCAGCCGAGCGTATCCGAAGCATCTAAAGGCTTTGGCTGCTGCGTTGCAGTGGGATTCGATGTACAAGGACCCTAAGCAAATCAAGGGAATTCACGCGTTCATCGATAAGCTTCGAGAAGTCCCGCTTTCGGAGCGAGAATTTGCACTAAGCTTAGCCGAACGTATGAAACGACGCGGAGTCGACGTTCTGCCCACTGACGACGTGCAAGGAGCCTTCAATATTGGCGCCGAGGCACTGAAGCGCAGGATGGGCATATTGGATCACCACGGCCTCGGAAGCATCGACGAAGGGACCGGGTACCGGACATGGAACGTTTCACTTTGGAGCCGTAAGGACGGCGACAATCCTTGGATAGAGATATTGCTATTTTGCGAGGCGACTAATGCCGATCCTCGCGAATTTATTCACGATCTCAATTTTGGCCTGTACGACGGCTGAGGCCTTAAAGCGAGCTCGCTCGTAAGCGAGCTTCCGGGACGCAATATCGCGATCTATGCGCGCGTAGTAGGCCGGAGGCCTCCAGCGTGAGGGATTGTTACCCGCATGGGCGGAGACGAAGCATATCTCCAACGGAGATCCGCGCGGCTCCGGGCAACGCCTAAAGCCCGACCATCTCGGTCACGCCCATCTTGTTGAGAAACTTAGGCCTTACGCCACTGATCCGGCTTACCAACATTGGTGTGCTTGACCCGTTCAACGACGGGGCTGTGACCGGGATTTAGTTCACGGGCACGCTCGATGGCCTCGCGCTGGGTCGGCAACACATCGCTGGCGCGCTCGGAGCCACCGCGGCGAACCGCGTAATCACCCTGATCGCGGCGCTCAACGTACATCTTGTCCTTGTTATTGCTCATCGGGAAAAACCTCTTGCAGTTGATCGCCTCAAAACGTAGGAGGCGATTCGGTACGAAGTTGGAGCGCGCGTCAAGATCGTTCACGAGGCCGATCGCTTAGTCATTGTCGTCGATGACGACGGGCCCGGCATTCCGGAAGGAGAGCAGGAGAAGGTTTTCGCACCGTTCTATCGGCGCGAGCCCGCGCGCGATCCGACAAAGGCGGGGGTCGGCTTGGGTCTAAGCATTGCCCGAACGGTCGCTCGCGAACATGGCGGGGATGTCACGCTCAAGAATCGGAGTGGCGGTGGGCTGAGAGCTCTTTTTGAACTCCCGACTTAGGACGCGACCTCATTGCGGTGCAGCCACAACCTGATAGACGCACTTGAACACAGGGATCCTAGAGGAAACTCAAACCGGCCGATCAGAAGCTGGGCTGCCGCATAGGACGGGACGACCGCTTCTGACGAATGTATAGTTTAATCTTTACATTTAACTTGACATGTAAATCTATAAATTTACAAATACCTTATTCTCGTATATCTATAGATATACAGAAATGATCCGTTTGCAAAGCTATGAGTATACAAATGGGTGTCAAAGACGTAGTTCAAAAGCAATATCAACGGCTTGTCGACAGCGCGGCAAGCCACACGGTCCTACGGACACCCCCGGAGGGCTGGCTTCGCACGGTTCGAAACGCCCTCGGCATGTCCGGCTCCCAGCTAGCGAAGAAGTTGGGCGTCACACGCGCCCGCATTCCCCAAATTGAGCAAGCCGAGCTTTCGGGGGCAGCCACCCTGAAGTCGATGCAGGCTGCAGCCGAAGCAATGGGATGCCGATTTGTCTACGCCGTCCTTCCCGTCGGAACCATCCAAGATGCAATAGCTGCTCAAGCGCTAAAAAAGGCGCAGGCGTTGGTTCGTCGGGCAAGCACACATATGGCGCTCGAAGACCAAGCGCTCTCAAAAGACAAGATGGCTGCGGAAGTGGAGCGCATCGCAGCCAATCTTGTGCGGGAGATGCCGTCTGATTTCTGGAGCGACAAATGACCGGACTGACAGAATATCCGGAGGGCGCGACACCCTTAGATCCCAATGAACTCGGGGGGGTGAGGTTCAAGCACATTACGACCCGCGAAGAGCTGGACGAGCTTGAGCAGGCGAATATTGAGTCTGCCCTGCAATGGCTTGGTCGCCATCGCGGCGATGTTCTGACGGACGATTTTGCAGTTGCCCTTCACAAGCGCCTGTTCGGTGACGTGTGGGATTGGGCAGGTACGTTCCGAAAGACAGGCAAGAATATCGGCGTCGATCCCATTCACATCCCAGTTCAGCTGCGGACGCTGATGGATGACGCGCAGTACTGGTCAAAGAATGAGACTTATCCTGAGTTAGAGGCAGCGGCCCGGTTTCATCACCGGCTTGTTCAGATTCATCCATTTCCAAACGGAAACGGACGGCATTCCCGGATCATGGCGGATACGATGCTTGAGCGCGTCTACGGAGCGAAGCCTATCGACTGGGCGGGCGGCTACGATCTTCAAAAGATGAATGATCGCCGCACCACCTACATTGTGGCGCTCAAAGCTGCCGACGCAGGCAACATTACTCTACTGATAGACTTTTGCAGTCCACGTGGTGGCCATTGACTACGACATGAGACAGTGACGGCCAACTAGAAAAAGCTAAGTGAACACGAGGCTGCCTGCGTCACGGGGATATCACCCGAGCTGCTGCGTTGGCTAACGTCCAATGCTCCAAAAGCAGGAATAAAGCGAAAACTCAAGGTAGCGAAAATAAAGGGTCTTCGTGAAGTCGTGTGGGTGGATTTCATGCAAATTCAACCGCGAAAGGCCCGTGGATAGCGGCTTTTTGGATTTTGACCGGTGCTCGGATTTCGTTCGCGAATCGGAGATGATTCCGCAGGCGAGGTATTGGCAGCGTCGGGGGAAGAATTTTGGTTACTGCAACGAAGCGGCGGCGGTTGCGTGATGCATATCGGTTTGCCGGCTTTCGACCAATCGAACAGATCCGTGGTGTGTTTGGCGATCCGCATGCGCGGATTGTCACGCTGGTTCGGCGCTCAAAAAAACCAGCTGCGGCACATGCGGGCGAGAGCATTCCGGATGGTACGATCGCAAGCTTCGCCGCGTTCGGGATCTTCCGACCGCCGGCTTGCGCATATTTCTGGAGTTCGAGGTGCGGCGCATCAGGTGCCGGCATTGCGACAAGGAAGCGCGAGCGATTGGAATTCCTGGCGGACAATCCGCTCTACACCAAGCGGTTTGCGTTCTATGTCGGCCGGCGCTGCCGCAGCTCTCCGATCCAGGATATTGCAAAGGAGCTCAAGCTGGATTGGCACACGGTCAAGGAGCTCGACAAGCAGTCCATGCGCGCTCAGCTCGCCAAGGCTGGAACGCCGGCA
Organism: Bradyrhizobium sp. CCGUVB14; assembly: GCF_024199935.1. Lineage (NCBI taxonomy): Bacteria > Pseudomonadati > Pseudomonadota > Alphaproteobacteria > Hyphomicrobiales > Nitrobacteraceae > Bradyrhizobium > Bradyrhizobium sp. CCGUVB14. Next base: position 1,706,853 of record NZ_JANADS010000001.1, on the reverse strand, counting down.
CCGATGGTGATCGGCATCGACGAGATCTCGGTCCGCAAGGGCCACACCTATCGGATCGTGGTCAGCGACCTCATTCGCGAACGCCCGATCTGGTTTGGCGGCAACGATCGCTCGGAAGCCAGTATGACCCAGTTTTATCAATGGCTTGGCCCGAACAAGAGCGGTCGTATCCGGCTCGCCGTGATGGACATGTGGAAGCCGTTTCGCAACGCCGCGACCGCGCATGCCCCGCAGGCCGCGATCCTGTTCGACAAGTTCCATATCATTCGCCACCTCGGCGAAGCCCTCGATCAGGTTCGCAAGAGCGAGTATGCGCGGCTGTCGGGAAAGAACCGTCGCTTCATCAAGGGACAGAAATATACGCTGCTGTCGCGCAAGGAGAATCTGACGTTGCAGGGCCGACAAGCTTTGCAGACATTGCTGCGGGCCAACAAACGACTCCATACCGCCTACCTGCTCAAGGAATCCTTTGGTCAGCTCTGGAGCTATGAGCACGAGGGCTGGGCACGGCGCTTCTTCGAGCAATGGCGCGCCTCGCTCAAATGGCAGAGGTTGAAACCCTACGAGAAGTTCGCCGACATGATCGATCGTCATTGGGATGGCATCGCCGCATATCGCAAGCAGGAGAACAATGTCTCGCTGGGCTTCGTCGAGGGGCTCAACAACAAGATCCGAGTTATCCAACGACGGGCCTATGGGATACGCGACGAAGAGTACCTTCGCCTCAAAATCCTTACCTGCATGCTGCCAGCGCTTTGATGCCTTTCGCGGTTGAATTTGCATGAAATCCACCCACACGACTTCACGAAGACCCAGAAAAAAAAAGAGCCGCCCCAAAACGGGGCGGCCAGTGTGTTCGTCGCGGGAGGAAAAATACGACGAACGAGTTCAGCAGAAAGCGCGTCAACGTCTTGCCCTACCGGCTCAAGCCGATTCGACTTTCTGGGATCAGAAAGCCATAGCGGCACATCGCCTTCTACATGCCTCGAAATCAGCGCGCGTCCGTTTGCCGCTGCACCGTAGCCAATTGACAATGTTTATTGATGCAATGGTTCGCATATTGGCGCTGAAATTCGGCGCAGAATGCGCATTTAGACGGATTTCCACTCATGCGTACCTCTATCGGATTTCAGCGACGCATGCGGCAACTCCCCGAAGCGCCGGATGCCAGGCGAGCATGAAGCCATTCGCCGAGGCCGCTGACTTGCAGCCGATCCGGCGTTGCCGTCTCGCGGGATGTTCGGCCACTTCTTTGTGTCGCCGACTGGTCATTGCCTCACCGCTGATCATTTGATGAAGTCGAACTGCAATATCGCTCTCAGACCAAGGGTGTCGATCTCTGCATCATCATCCTTCAGGCGCGCCTTTCTAGGCCTGGCGACGGATCGCCGAGGTTGGGGAGCTGTTAGTGGCTCGTCACAGTGATTTTGACGGGTTGCGTCCAGGGCGGTCAGATTGGCTCCAGCAGGCTTTTGGGATCAATGAGGGCCTCGATGCTGCGAGCTGTCCTCGGCTGCCTTCTGATGGCGCCAGTTCGTTCCAGCATCAGCACCATTTGGTGAACCAAGGGGGCTGACGCGAAAATGAGCTATGGCCGATTCTGGGTGACGCGGCCTGATCAGGCGGCGTGGCTTTCAGTGGTCGGAGTGACCTCGATGCCGTCGGTAAACTTTACACCGGCGATGACCTTCGGCAACTGATTTGTTCCTTTCAGTCGGCGCCATGTCTTCGATGCGGCGTCGATCAACTTGAACACCATCAGCTTCGCGGTTTTCGGCGAGAGCGATCCTTTCGTTCGCACCGTCCGGTGCCGCACCGTGGCGAACACACTCTCGATCGGATTCGAGGTGCGCAGATGAGCCCAATGCTCGGCAGGGAAGTCGAAGAACGCGAGCAGCGCCTCACGATCCTTGATCAAGCACTCGACCGCAGGCCCGTATTTGGCACGGTATTTCTCGACGAAGGTGTCGATCGCGGTTTCGGCTTTCGCCCGGCTCGGCGCCAGATAGACGTTCCGCAGGTCGTTCTTCATTGCGCCCTGCACGGATTTGGCGACCTTGTCGAGCACGTTGCTGACTTTGTGGCACCAGCACCGCTGGTGTCGCGTGCCAGGGAAGACCTCGTCGAGAGCCTTCCAGAACCCCAGAGCGCCGTCACCGACCGCCACTTCAGGAGCGATCCGCAGGCCGCGCTGCTTCACATCGATCAAGAGCTCACGCCAACTCTGGGCGCTCTCGCGGGCGCCCACCTGGAAGCCGACCAATTCCTTGCGGCCCTCCGGCGTCGCGCCGACCAGCACCAGGATACATTCGCTGTGATCCTCCATCCGGGCCTGCAAATAAACGCCATCGGCCCAGAGATAGACGTAGCGCCGCGCCGACAGGTCACGTCGCTGCCAACGCTCGTACTCGGCCTGCCAGTCGGCCGTCAGGCGTGCAATCACCGACGCCGACAGGTTCGGCGCATCCTTGCCGAGCAGCGCCGACAGCGCGTCCTGGAAGTCGCCAGTCGAGATGCCGCGCAGGTAGAGCACTGGCAGCAGGGCATCCAGGCTCTTGGTGCGCCGCGCCCACAGCGGCAGGATCGCCGAGCTGAAGCGGATCCGATTGGCCCCGCAGGCGCCGCGGTCCCGAACCTTCGGCCGGGCGACCTCCACGGGGCCGATGCCGGTCTGAATTTGTCGCGCCGGTCCATAGCCGTGCCGGACCAGCCGGGCCCGACCGTCCGGCAGTGTCAGCTCGGACGTGCTGGCCAGAAACGTGTCGACCTCGATCTCGATCGCCCTGGCAAGCAGCTCGCGCGCCCCAGCGCGGAGGATATCGGTCAGTGGATCGTCAACCGTGGAGGGCTGACGAAAAGCAAGAACGTTGGTAGTCTCGGTCATGGCGTATCGCTCTCCTTGAGAGGTTTCTGGCAGGCTGGACACCCGCCTCGATACGCCGCCTCTCTCAACCCGTCATCACCCAGTTTCGGCCATAGCTCCGCGAAAATAGTATAGTCCTGCATCTCGCTTTCGGCCCGGGCCCTCACGGGCAAGGAAGAAGCACTGCTGGTGACAAACGCCTGCTCGAATCCTCCAAGCCGGCCGCTCCCGTTGGAACTGCTGCAGGCAAATGGTCAAACTGAGCGCTCGTAAGAGCCTGTCGTGCGAGACGGTGAGCCCAAGCCAGGCCGAGAACGAGTTCTCTAGCGCCGACCTATCAAGAGTAATTCCCCGCGGCCTATGTTGGACTATCGGGTAGCATCATCCCGTCCAGCGCGGTGCGGATTTTCGTTGCTCTCGACGTCTCTATAGATGCGCTATATTGGCGGGAGTCCCGTCTAACGGCAAAGGCTTCGAGGCGTTCGCTCAATGGCTCCGTTTTTGGGGCTCGCCTGCTAGTGCTCAAGTCTATTTCTTTGATGCGGGGTTGATGAACTGCGACGTCTTCAATTGCTCCGCTGGAGTGCGAGTGCTTGTAAAACAATGCCGGAAGAAACCTTTCGCCGTGGAACAAGTTGATTTGGGCATACTCCAGCATGGCGTCGGGCGAAGGCATGTAGGCGCTGCGATCGCCGCTATTGTCCGCTATCGTTCCATGCCGATAAAGGTTGTCATGCCACTGGTCGAAGGTTTGCGCATGCCTGTATGAGGCTAGCGCAAACTGCATACTAAAAATTACGCAGTCTGCAGCAGACTTCTGGGCACCGACATCGATAAAGGCCCACTTCGGCTCCGTTCCAAGCTGTTGTATCGATTGCTGCCGCAGTCCCAAATAGAAAGTAATGAACGTATAAAGGTTGGCAGGCTCCATCACGATGATGGTCGGAGCTGCACCCGCGCGCATCCGAACATCGGCGGAAACGTGGTGCATTTCACCGTCCTTCAGTCGCACGACGGCGCGCCAGGCGCAATCTGAGGACTGGTGGGCCAGCGCAGCGAGAAACTGGGCGGGCGAATCCATGTGCCTAAGGTTAAGGTCCGAGGAGCGCTGATTATAGCTGGCCGCCAATTGATGAAAATTGTCAATGTCCAACGACAGGAGTTGGTCGTCGGGCTGTCTGTTGGCAGACAAATAGGAAGCGACCTGCTGACCGTATTCGATCAGGCCAGATGAAAGGTGCGCTTGCCTCGCACGCTGCAGCGTTTGGGAGAGCAATTGGAGCTTCTCGCCAATGCGCGGGGCCTCATCAGCGGTCGATGTAGTCCCGTCGTCGGTGGGGCGAGATGACCCTGGCGACTGGCGTTGAATGGATCGAGACTGGCTTGGCCGTAAGGACCGGACGTGAGCGGCAAACTCGGTCTCCTGAACGTATTGATCGTGCTGAGAGGTGTCATGACTTCCGCTCAACCGAGAGATGCATCCGCCCATTTCTATCCTCATCTAACCTGCGAGAGACAAACTATTCCGAGCTGCTTGACGTAGCTCGGATGAATATCCGTTCGAGCTGTTGCATGCTGCTCAAGGCAGTATCGGCACCGAAAGATCCAACATTATCAAACTACGATCGTTAGCTTTCGAGAAGCTGACGGGGGCAGAAAGTAGCGGTTGTTGCAGAAGTGGCGCCCCCCTCGATTGGAGTTCGTGCTTGCTGATCGGCGAAGTGCGCCCGCCGATCAGACCCAAACCGGGGCAGATCGAGCCTTACGACTGTGAGTACCGGCACAAGGGCACCGCGAGCGTGTTCGTGATCTTGGATGTAAACAGCCTTTGGCGCAGGGTGACGGTCTCGTTCCGCTACGGCCCCAAGCGCGCCAGCTGGATCTCATCGCGGAGAATGAGATCAGCGTTTCTGGTCCGCAAATACCCTCGATCAACGCATTGTGGGCGGCGACGATCAAGGTGAGACGCTCTCATCCTGAGGGCTGCGCCATAGCGGAACGCGCCCTGGACAAAATAGATGTTCACAACCGAGAAAGCCCGCGCACAAAATGGGCCGTACCTACCCAAAACCTATCACCAAGCTAGGCCGAGCTCAAAGTGTCAAATCCTCTGCGACGAGGTCCTAGCCAGTCGCGCTCGCCATCTGTATCCCTGCCTAACGTCACCGATTCTGTTTGAGCTTCGGCCGTGTAGAGCCTTTCGTGATTGCGCCTCTCCCGTCGGCTGAACCTTCAATTTGCGCGTCGATTCAACGACCGATGTCCCAGCGCCCCCCTGTTCGCTAGCCTGCCGCAGAGACTCGGCCGAGCTCGGTAGCTTGACTCTCCAAGAGGCGCCGATAGATCCCGCCGGGCCGCTTGGTCAAAGCAGCATGCGTACCCTGCTCGGCGATGACGCCGCCATTAAACACTAGCAGGCTGCTGAAAAAGATGCCTTGGATGATGATTTTCGTAATATGCGGCTTGAAAACGAAGCCAGCGATGGGCCTCGATGAGCTCCGCATGCGCTGTATAGGTGGGGTTGGTGGCTCATTTTTGACGCTCCAGACGGATTCATCCCGTCGCGGCCAGCAGCTTTGGGATGCGAACGAGGTTGTAGGCTGCGGCGGTGAACACGAAGAACCACTCGACCAGGCCGCGGCCGCGATGGCGCGTCTTGCGCAGGCCGCCAACCGTCTTGATCCACCCGAACGGCTCCTCGATCAGCTTGCGTTTGATGGTGCTGATCCGATAGCCGGGATGGCGGGTGGTGCGCGCGTCGATCGCCGAGCGGCGGTTGGTGTCGTTCTGCGAGACATGCGGCGTGCAGCCGCGCTCGCGGCAGCCGGCGACGAAGTCGGCAGTGTCGTAGTTCTTGTCGCCGCCGACCGTGCTACCGGGCCGGGCATTGTCCTCGATCATGTCGAGCGCAGTCGCGCGCTCGGCGGTGCCGTTGGCCTCGGTCAACCGCGCATCGACGATGAGTCCGTTGCGATTCTCCGTCATCAGATGCCCCATGTGGCAGAGCTTGGCCTCCTTGCCAGCACCCTTGCGGAACAGGCGGGCGTCGGGGTCCGTCGTCGAGGAATGCGTGGCGTTCTTGCGCTTCTCGCCATGGAAGTCGCGCTCGGCATTGCGGGAGCCGCGATCCTTTCCCGCGGGCGGATCGCCAGCGTCCTTCGGCACGAAGCTCTTCATGCTGGCCCAGGCCTCGATCAGCGTACCGTCAACCGAAAAGTGCTCGCTGGACAGCAGTCCTCGCACCTGCGGCAGGTTCAGCACGGCGACGAAGAACTTGGCGGCGATGTCGCCGTCGAGCAGCCGATCCCTGTTCTTGCAGAACACGGTCGGATTCCACACCGCGTCATCCATCGAAAGACCGACGAACCAGCGAAACAGCAGATTATAGTCGAGCTGCTCCATCAACTGCCGTTCCGAACGCACCGTATAGAAGGCTTGCAGCAGCAGCGCTCGCAAAAGCCGCTCCGGCGGGATCGACGGCCGACCTTCGCGCGAGTAAAGCCTGCTAAAATCGCGCGACAACTCTTTCAGCGCAGCGTCGACCAGGTCGCGGATCGCACGCAGCGGATGATCCGCCGGAACACGCTGCTCCAATCGCACGTAGCTGAATATGCCTTCCGACCGCTGATCTGCCCCGCGCATCGCAATCCCCAGCCCCAAGGAATCAAGCAAATGCAGGGAATCACAATCCGCGCGTCGCGCGAAGCGACTTTTTCAGCAGCCTGCTAGTACTACTGAGTCAGAAAAAGTGTCTGATTCAAAAGATCGCGGGCGAGATCCTGTGAGAATCAGTTACCTGTTGAGATTCAGGCATCGGCAACGGGGGCTGATATGGATCTCCGGACATCAGGCGGCAGTGAATCGCGATTTTCGGCTTTTGTCGAGAAACTTGTGAGTGTGATCGGACATGCGGACCGGGCCCAGCCGTTGTTTGATTATTGCATCGGCTTAATCATGCCGGGGGAGCGTAAAAGCGTTGAGCCTATGGCAGCGGTAACGGCACCTGATCGGACGGCGGCGCAGCATCAGTCGCTGCTGCACTTCGTCGGCCAATCGCCTTGGTCTGACGAGGGTGTTTTGGCCAAAGTGGGTGAGATGGTACTGCCGGCGATAGAGCGCCATGGACCGATCGAAGCGTGGATCATCGATGACACCGGTTTTCCCAAGAAGGGAGCGCACTCGGTCGGTGTGGCGCGTCAATATTGCGGGCAGCTCGGCAAGCAGGATAACTGCCAAGTCGCGGTATCCCTGTCGCTTGCCAATCACCACGCCAGTCTGCCGGCGATGTATCGTCTCTATCTGCCGCAGGAATGGGCGGCAGATAAGAAACGTCGGCGCAAAGCGGGCGTGCCCAAGGAGATCAGCTTTAAGACCAAGCCAGAGATCGCGCTTGAACAGATCGAAGCAGCCTGCAGAACCGGGCTTCCTCGCGGCGTGGTGCTGATGGATGCCGGATATGGCTGCAACACGGACCTGCGGACCAGCATCAGCGCGTTGGCGTTGACCTATGTGGCTGGTATCTTGCCAAACACCACGGTGTGGACATCCGACACGGCGCCGCTACCGCCGAAAAAATGGTCGGGCAAAGGGCGACCACCAAAGCTGCTGCGCCGCGACCACAAGCATCAACCGATTTCGGTCAAGGAGCTTGCTCTTTGCCTTCCTAAGCGGGTCTGGCGCACGATCAAGTGGCGAGAGGGCGCGGCCGAGCGGCTATCGTCGCGCTTCGCTCGCGCGCGCGTTTGCGTCGCGCATCGAGATTACCAACTCACCGAAAGCCGACCGGAAGAATGGCTTTTGATCGAATGGCCAGAAGGTGAGGACGAGCCGACCAAATACTGGCTTTCAACGTTGCCGGAAACGATCACTTTTGGAAGGCTAGTCGATCTAACCAAGCTGCGCTGGCGCATCGAGCGCGATTATCAGGATCTCAAACAAGAGGTCGGGCTCGGGCATTTCGAAGGGCGAGGTTGGCGTGGCTTCCACCACCACGCTACGCTGTGCATCGCAGCCTACGGATTCCTGGTCTCCGAGAGGGAGACGATTCCCCCCTCGGGATCTCGTTCCACCAGGCCGTTCAAGAGACTTGCGGTTTCCAACGGTTACCGACCCAGAGGCTCCGCTGCTGCGACCCGAACGTCACATCCCGAACTCGATTGCGACGATGCGGCGAAGACTGATCGTTGCCATCGTCCGCACCCTCTCACGCTGTCCCTGTTGCATTCGCCCGATCAAACAGCGCCTTCTTTTGTGACGCAGTAAGACTAGGATGCGGTCGAGGCTGCGCACCGTCGACAGCCGATGTGCGATCACAATCGAGGTGCGGCCCTTCATCAGCCGCTCCATCGCTTCTTGAATGAGAGCTTCTGATTCCGAGTCAAGGCTTGAGGTTGCCTCGTCCAAGACCAGCACCGGCGCATCCGCTAAGAAGGCGCGCGCCAGCGCGACGCGCTGCCGCTCACCGCCAGACAGCTTGACGCCACGCTCACCGACCAGCGTGCCGTACCCCCTGGGAAGCCGAAGGATGAACTCGTGCGCATTGGCAAGCCGCGCCGCCCGCTCGATCGCCCCCATACCGGCTCCGGGCCGGCCATAAGCGATATTCTCGGCGAGCGAACGATGGAACAGGATCGGTTCTTGCTGCACGACCGCTATCTGGCTGCGGAGCGATTGCTGCGTGGCAAAAGCGATGTCCTGACCGTCGATCAGAATGCGGCCGCCCGTGACGTCATAGAGCCGTTGCACCAGCTTGACGAAGGTCGTCTTTCCGGAGCCGGAGCGGCCGACCAGACCAACCCGCTCGCCGGCGCTTATATCAACCGATAGCCTGTCATAGAGCGGCGCACCGTCGCCGCTGTACTGGAAGGTGACTTCGTCGAATACGATCTCACCGCCGTCGATGGCGATAGGACTTGCCTCCGGCACGTCCGCGATCCCGATCGGCTCATCATGGATCGCGACCAGCTCCTCCATGTCGTCGACCGAACGCTGGAGGTTGTTGATGTATATGCCGACCTCGCGCAGATACGCGTGAATAACGTAGTAGCTGGTCAGCACATAGGTAACGTCGCCTGGCGAGGCGAGCCCCGCCATCCAGAGCAGCACCGCGCCGCCGATCACCGCCGCTCGCAGGAACAATAGCAGCGAGTGCTGAGCCATCGCGGCGTAGCTGTGGCGCAGCCAGGTTCGCCGCAGCCGTATTCGCCAGCGGTTGATGGTGCGGGCGAGCCGAGCATCCTCGCGCACTTCCGCCCCGAAAGATTTTACTACCGCATTGCAGGTCAGGGCATCGGCCAGCGTGCCACCGATCTTGGTGTCCCAGGCGTTGGAGATCCGTGCGGCAGGCGCGATATGGCGGACCGAGAATGTCAGCGTCACGACAACATAGATTCCCGCACCAATCGCGACCACGCCGCCCAGCGCAGACCAATGCAGCCCGAGCAGGATCATCGAACCGACCAGTATCGTCAGGGACGGCAACAGAGACATCAGGATCGTCGTGTTGAGCAGGTCGAGGGCCCACATACCGCGCGCAATCTTCCGCACGCTGGAACCAGCAAAAGAGTTGGCGTGCCAGTCGGTTGAGAACCGCTGGACACGCGTGAACGTGTCGCGGGCCACGTCCGCCATCGTCTGAAGTGTGAACGGAGCGATTGCGTGCAGTCCTATGAGGCGCAGGATCATCGAAACCAGGCCGAGTGCAACGATGCCGCCGAAGGCGGCCAGCGCCGCTTCTCGCGCACTCTGATTATGAGGGCCTAACGTCAATGCGTCGACTAGATGGCCGGAGTAGACCGGCATGAACAGGTCGGCCACCGTTGACCCGAGGAAGCCCACCAGCACAACGGCGGCGCGGTAGGGCTGGTGCAGCCAGTGGCGAAAAACGAACGGAAGCACCGCTCGGATCGCGATAGGACGTTTGTCAGCTAGAACGGTCATGCCGCAATCCGGCCGTTGCTAGGGTATAAATCGGCGTGATCTGAACTGAGCTCCGCGTTACACAGGTGCGATCGAACACCGGCGCTCCGTCGGCATGCCTTGGCTAGGCGAAGCACTCGATGCCAATTCTCCAAACCGATCGAACTCCGCTCCATAGCTTCTCGTGGAAGCCTGGCGGTCCTATGAGGCCTCCCTTCATTCAGTATCAGGCGCTTTAAGAATTCGCTCATGCTAGCATCTTGCTCGAGGAAGACCTCCTTCGAAAAACTCGCCGCAAAGACAGGCCTCGCACGACAATGACGCCCCGTTTGCTTTAACCTTCCCTGCATGTGAGCGGCCGGCGGGCACAAAAAGAGTCCATCATGGCGTTTCAGGAAAAGAGAAGATCGCATGTCATGACTGCAGGCGAGAAGACAGCACACCCATCAGGTGCGGCGTGGCGATATTGATGTTGGATCCCGAAGACACGCGGGACGCTCATGCAGTGCCAGTGCCCGTCTTCTCAATCAATTCCCAGGGCTGGTAGTTGACTTGGGCGCAAGGCGAAATCTGGCCAATGCGTGGCTAGCCGAATGCGTGGCTAGCCGGTTGGGCGAGCCTGACTGGAAGGTATAAGAATTGGCTCTCCCCGGATATTGCTTCCCGGCGAGAAGATACCGGGCGCCAGCGCGATAGAGATCGACTAACTTGGTGGTCTGTAGACCAACGCACCCACGTGGCGATCGAAACTTTGATTTGCAGGAGCCAACTGCCCCGATAGCGGGTTGAGTGACCATCAGGTGGGTTTGCTAGTTGAATAGAAGTCGTCTGCCATCCACGTGTGCCGTGCAAACGGCGCGCCGATCCACCGAAAATCAACGCTCGCCGGCCGCCAGACCTGCCGCCATGAGACTGTGTTCGATCACCAGGCTATCGAATCGATCAGGAGATCAAGTCCAAGCCGTCAGGGGCGCATTGTCACGACTGGCGATGTGAATGCGTTCCATCCAAAAAATCGATTTCACCAACTCACCTACTGCCGGGTAGGAAAAACGCCAGCCATTGAGCCGCATGGTAGGTTTCCGGTCGGGAAAGCTACCAGGAGCATGTCATCATGGGCACGGCACCCCGTTTGTAGGCGCGGTTTTCGGCGGCTCTGCACCAGCTCTATATTGGTGGCAAGGACGCCCGCAAGTTCGAAAAGCGCATGGATGATCATGTCCTTTCTTTTAGCAAGACGAACCGATCGCTCTGCGCCGGTCGCCCCCCGCAACGGCTTGGCGACACGATAAACCAGCGTATGTTGAGACAGCAACCAAGGAATGGATTGACCATCAGTCAGTTTCCCATCTACAGCCGCGGGCTCACTCCCAGAATTCTATGCTCGAGGCGAAGGTGAAGCCAACGTCTAGCCCGCTTGGACCGACCATGGATTGGACGCGGCGGCGGGCCACGCGATCCTTCTCGCAGAGGCAGCCCGATCACTGATCTCATAGTCGAGCCTTCAGAGACGGAATGAAAACCGCAACGCAGCTTCGTAGCGAGGGGCACTTCTCGAGGATGTTCAAAATGAACGCGCAGGACATGACCGGACCCAAACCACACACGCTGCCACAGCATTTGCGGCGGCTCGAGGCCGAGTCGATCGAAATCATGCGCGAAGTTGTCGCCGAATTCAAAAAGCCGGTGATGCTCTATTCGATGGGCAAGGATTCCAGCGTCATGCTGCTCCTTGCGGTAAAAGCATTCTATCCGGCGAAGCTGCCCTTCCCGCTGATGCATTGATACGATCTGGAAATTCCAGGAAATGATCACCTTTCGTGACGAGACGGCCAAGCGCATCGGGAGCGATTTGATCGTCCATGTAAACAAGGAAGGTATCGCGCGCGGCATCAATCCGATCCACTCTGGTTCCACGCTGCATACGCAGGTCATGAAGACCGAGGCGCTTAAGCAAGCGCTCGACCTGTACGGATTCGATGCGGCATTTGGCGGGGCGCGGCGGGACGAAGAGAAAAGCCGTGCTAAGGAGCGTATATTTTCGTTCCGATCGGCAGGACATGCTTGGGATCCCCGCAACCAGCGGCCCGAACTTTGGAATCTCTTCAACACCCGCATCCGGCAAGGTGAAACGATGAGGGTGTTCGCGATGTCGAATTGGACGGAGCTCGACATCTGGGAATACATCACGTTCGAAAGAATCCCCGTCGTCCCTCTCTACTTTGCCAAACGGCGACCTGTGGTGCATCGGAACGGCGCCTTGATCATGATGGACGACGAGCGACTCCCGCTCGAGCCAAACGAAGCCCCCGAGATGCGCACGATCCGCTTCCGTACCCTCGGCTGCTGTCCCCTGAGCGGCGCGATCGAGTCGGAGGCCACAACCATCGAGGACATTGTAGCCGAAATGCAGGTTGCGAAAGTCTCGGAACGCCAGGGGCGTCTGATCGACACGGATGAGGCGGCGTCGATGGAGAAGAAGAAGCGGGAAGGATACTTTTGATGGATACGGACGCGGTGTGCCACCTCGGCCAGGCCGTTCGCAAAGATCAACTGCGGTTCATCACCTGCGGCTCGGTCGACGACGGCAAATCGACGCTGATCGGGCGCCTCCTGCATGACAGCAAGATGATCTATGAGGACCAGCTGCAGGCGCTCGCGCGCGACAGCGCCAAGCATGGCACGACGGCGAGGACATCGACCTTGCTCTCCTGGTCGACGGCCTCGAAGCCGAACGCGAACAAGGTATTACCATCGACGTCGCCTATCGGTTCTTCTCCACACCACGCCGATCCTTCATGGTCGCCGATACGCCGGGCCACGAACAATATACCCGCAATATGGCGACCGGCGCCTCCAACGCGCAGCTCGCCATCATCCTGATCGACGCACGCAAGGGTGTTCTGGTGCAGACCAGACGCCACTCGTTCATCTGCTCGCTATTGGGCATCCGGCACGTCCTCGTGGCCGTTAACAAAATCGACCTCGTGAACTACCGGAAAGAAGTCTTCGACGGCATCGTGCGCGACTATGTCGCCTTTGCTTCGGCGCTCGGCTTCAAGTCGATCGTCCCATTGCCGATCTCCGCCAGATACGGCGACAACATCACCTACCGATCCGCCAACACCGATTGGTATCATGGCCAGTCCCTGCTGGATTACCTCGAGACCATCGATATTCGGTCTAAGACGACCGACCTGCCCTTCCGATTTCCCGTACAATGGGTGAACCGACCCAACCTAGATTTCCGAGGATATGCCGGCACGATCGCCTCGGGAGGCATCGCGGTTGGCGATGAAATTCTCGTGGCGGCCTCCGGTCGCAGCTCACGCGTGAAGCGAATTGTGACCTATGATGGTGATCTTGCGGCTGCAGAGGCTGGCGATGCGGTCACGATCACGCTCGAAGATGAGATCGATATCAGCCGCGGCGATGTCCTTGCAAGCCCCACGGAGTGCCCCGAGATTGACTGCCGGTTTGCCGCTCATCTGAGCTGGATGGACGAAGAGCCAATGGCGCCTGGCCGCTCCTATGCATTTCGGATTGGCACGCAAACGATTACCTCCGGCAGCGTCACGCGCATCAAGTACAAGATAGACGTCAACAAGCGCGAGCGTCTCGCCGCGACCACGTTGGGCCTCAATGAGATCGGCCGTTGCAACGTGGCGACCATCGTGCCTGCTAGTTTCGATCCGTACCACGTCAACCGGCGCACGGGATCCTTCATCGTGATCGACCGCAATACCAACCGTACGGTTGGGGCGGGAATGATCGATTTTCCGCTCCGGCGGGCGGCCAACACGCTCCGGCAGCCAGTGTCGATCGGCAAGAGGGAGCGTTCCGCGCTCAAGCATCAGAAGCCGTGCGTCATCTGGTTCACTGGGCTTTCAGGCGCCGGCAAGTCGACGATTGCGAATATCGTCGACCAGAAGCTGTACGCAATGTCGCATCACACGATGCTCCTGGACGGCGACAACCTTCGTCACGGCCTCAATTGCGATCTCGGGTTCACTGAAGCAGATCGCGTCGAAAACATCAGACGTGCCGGCGAGGTGGCTAAATTGATGCTCGAAAGCGGCCTGATCGTCATCTGCTGTTTCATCTCACCCTACAAGGCCGACCGCGACATGGTGCGCAAGCTCGTGGGGAAGCACGAATTCGTCGAGGTCTTCGTGGATACGCCGATAAATGAATGCATTCGGCGCGATCCAAAGGGCCTCTATTCCAAGGCAACCTCCGGCAAGATCATGAACTTTACCGGCATCGATGCGCCATACGAAGCCCCAAGTGAGCCGGAGGTCCATCTGAAGACGCTAGGCCTGCAACCAGAGCAGTTGGCTTATACGGTGCTAAATTGCCTGCAGGCACGCGGGATCATCGCTCTGACCTAGCCGAATTGGCTCTGCAACGCGCCAGCGTAGAGGCTTCCAGGACTTGCCGCGCAATCCTCTTCAGGGCCTGCAGAAGAGCAAAACGAAATTGTTGGCGGGTAGCTCGAATTTTTGTTTGAGCGTCAATCCATACTTCTCGCTCGCTCTCTGGAGATCCCGCACGTCTTTGAGGCTCCATCCGGGTACACCGGCCGCCCGAATCTCCCTGTCGAAGGCCAGGTTCGATGGCGTGGTGTATTTCCCGTCAAGTTTGAAGGGACCATAGACGGCGACGAAACCAGCTGGCTTGAGAAGTTTTGCGCCAAGCGCAGCGACACCGTCGGCGATCGAGACCGGCGCGACCTGGAAGATGTTGATGACGAAGATGACGTCATAAAGCCGCTCATCGGCTCCCGGCCAAGTCGCAGGAACAGAGAGATCAATGAGAACGGGATCGGCAACGTTCTTGTTGCCGGCTCCGGCGCAGCATCTCTTGATGGACGCAAAGACATCTCGATCGTAGTCGGAGGGCTGAAATCGCACGTTCGGAAAATGAGGCGCTAAGTAGTTGATATGCAATCCAGCCCCTGTCGCCAGCTCAAGCACGTCACCTTGCTTGGGAAAGAATTCTTCGAACGTCTTCAGAATCGGATCCTTGTTGCGGTTGCCCGCCCAGGCAACATACGGGCTGAGCGGATGCGGATCGATGTCAGGCCTTGGTCCGGACATTCGGGTATTCCTCGCTTTCCGTACTCTAGCAAGAGGTCTTCGGTAGCAGCGAGATAAAGATCGATCAAGTTGGCCACCCGGAGACCTGCGGCTAGTCACGGCGCGGTCGACGTGGCGACCTAAGCACGCTCGGCGGGCGCCAAACTCACGCTTCCACTTTCGGCCCAATTCATCGCGTGGACCTGGTAATCACGGGAAGGCTATGCCGTGAAATTTTCCAGCTTGTTAGATTTCAGGCGGAATCCAAAGCGGTCGGCTACGCGATCGTACGTTGCAATAGTTTAATACCTCGGCCCTTCGACTGATTGCCGGATTCCGACTGCTTGCATTAGATTCTTGAGATAACCGTTTTGAGCGTCAGACGAACCAACTTAGCAGGGGGTTTGAGTGCCGGAGACGCGTGACACGGTTAGTTCAGCAGAGTTCACGAGATAGCCGATTCCGCCGTCAAGAGTATCGTCCGCATTTCGCTGCTCTGCATGACCATAGATGCAACGGGAGCGGTCGAGAGGAACTGTTTGTGACTTGAGGACCGCCCCTTCGCTCGATTTCAGAACCAATGTTAGATGTTGTTCGCCTCTCCACGTTCCCGATCCATTATAGTAGCCGAACGCGAGATGTGCTCTTTGCTTAGACGCTGCCGGTGTTGGGCATTCTTGAATGACGCTCACGGCGATGCCAGAGAGATCGCCAACATGATTGCCGTTCCCGTCCAGAGTCGGCACGTTCGGCAACGGGATGTTCTTCAGGACGCTGGGCACGCATGGCGGCAGATCATTCGACGAACTTTTCTGACGAGCTGCCTTGTATTTGATAAGCGCGTCTAGTTTCTCAGGCGTGGTGAATTTGGGATCGGCGCTGATAATCGAACAGAAGAGATAGCTAAGATAAGCTTCTTGTTGCGCAGGGTAGTAGTCCTGGGATTGAGTGTATATTTCGCTCTTCGTCGTCTCGATCTGTCCACCTAGCTCTGCTTGTCCAACATATTTTGAGAGAAGCTGTGCCTTGCCTTGCAAATTACCCTTGATGGCCTCGTTATTTTGCAATTCTTGGCTGAGTGTTGGAGGCGGCCCGCAATTGATCTGCTGCCCAAATGCGGAATTCATGGTCCCGACGACAAGACCTACGAATATCATAAAAGCATGCCATCTCATGGTCGCGTCTCCTCCCGGTTTCAAATACCTTATTGGATGGACGGCGTGTGAGACAAGTCTAACGCAATGTTTGCGTGTCTTTTATCTTGGGTATCACGGGTACTACGAAGCTCTGATTACGTACCGATGCAATTGTGGGGCATCCTTGTCGTGGCCCCACCACTACGGAAATCGGGCGTTTCCGACGAATTCGGAACGGTTGAATCTGCCAGCCTTCTCTTGTGCGATGGCGTAGGCGTTCTCATAGCCATGGGCTGTGGCGGCGGGACCTATGATCCTCGGATGAGAGTCTTGATGGACGGGCCAAAACCAAATCTCTTCGTATACGGCAACGAGGATCGGCACTCCTGCGAAGGCCCATTGCGCCATGCTAACTCGTTATCAACGGACGCTTAGGACTTTCTGTATCAAGCCGAGTTTCTGACTTAAGCGCTTGATATTCCTTGTAATTCTTGAACAGCGCGGCAACCTCTTGATGTCAGCGATCGCTGACTTTCGGGAATGTCGGCGAGCGATGACATTTTCTAATTGTCAGCGATCGCTGACATGGGGTAATGTTAACGAACGCTGACATTTGGACTTTCCATGCTTATCCGTACCGCCACCGATCTTGGAGCCGTCATTCGCGATAGACGCAAGCGGCTGAAACTTGATCAATCAAGTCTCGCTAAGCGCATTGGCGTCAGCCGTCAGTGGGTGATCGAGATCGAGCAGGGCCATCCGCGCGCCGAACTCGGCCTTGTACTCCGCGCGCTCGACGCTTTGGACATTCGCGTGGACGCAAGCAGCGAGCCCACCAATAGCCGCACGGCAGAAAAGCCTGCCGTCGATATCAATGCGATTGTAGCTAAAGCCAAAAAGAAGAGCAGGACATGACGAACCAGCTCATTGCTCTCTTGGATGGTAAGGAAGTCGGCCTCGTACACAATGATGCTCGCGGCCGGCTGACTTTTGTCTACAACAGCGATTGGCGTAATGCGCAGGGGGCCTATCCGCTATCGCTTTCCATGCCACTTGCGGCCGAGGAACATGGCCCTTCCGCCATTCAGGCCTTTCTCTGGGGACTCCTGCCGGATAACGAACACGTCCTAGAGCGTTGGGCTAAGAAATTTCAGGTCTCGGCCCGCAACGTATTCGCCCTTATCTCGCATGTCGGCGAGGATTGCGCTGGCGCTATCCAGTTTGTCACGCCCGACCGTTTGGAAGTGTTGCGAAGCGGTAATGCCGACAAGATTGAGTGGCTCGATGAAGCAGAAATCGCAAAGCGTTTGAAGACGCTGCGAGAGGACCACGCCGCGTGGCGATTGCCGCGCGATACCGGACAATTCAGCCTCGCCGGTGCTCAACCGAAAACAGCGCTGCTCTGGCAAAACAACAAGTGGGGGCTGCCAGCCGGGCGCATTCCCACAACGCACCTTCTGAAACCTCCGACCGGCCATTTCGACGGGCATGCCGAGAACGAGCACATCTGTCTCAATCTCGCACGCGATCTTGGCTTTCCCGTTGCCGAAACCAGAGTCATGCGATTTGAGGATGAAATTGCCATTGTGATCACACGTTACGACCGACAGATCAGCGGCAATGATGTTATTCGCGTCCATCAGGAAGACATGTGCCAGGCTCGCGGCACGATGCCGACACAAAAATATCAGAGCGAAGGAGGGCCGACACCAAGCGACATCATTGAACTGCTGCGTACACATTCCACGGATCGCGTTACCGACGTTGATACATTTGTCGACGCCCTCGCCTTCAACTGGCTCATTGCGGGGACGGACGCACATGCCAAGAACTATTCACTACTTCTGGCCGGCGGTCCTACCGTGCGGCTTGCGCCGCTCTACGATGTCGCCAGCATTCTTCCCTATGACGATATCGATCTAAAGAAGACCAGGCTCGCCATGAAAATCGGCGGCGAATACAAATTGAACGAGATCAGCGTACGCGACTGGCAACAATTTTCTCGCGAAGCACGCCTTGATCCAGACAAAGTGATCGGCGGCTTGAGTTCGATGGCTGAGCTTATTCCCGACAGCATACCCGACGTATGCGCAACGGCACGAGCTGCAGGGCTTGAGAACGCCATCATCGAACGTTTGGCCAAAAAGTTGATTGCAAGGGCAAAGGACTGCTTACGTATCCTGAACGGCTCCTCTTGATGATCCGCCGCGCCGTCAGGCCCCTATGACAATTCTTGTATTTCTTACCGTTTCCACACCAGCAGGGATCGTTAGGCCCTGACATGCGTATGCCAGTGAGCTCGCGCTCCCTTTCAACCGCCTCTGAGAGGATCGCGCATTTTCGCGCATCCACACGTGCGACGTCGCCTTGAAGCTCGCTATATTCAGGTATTCCCTTTGCGGGGACGCTGACAGGAACAGGAACCGCGCGAAAATACACCCCGTTCGGTGTTCCGTAGGCAAGCACCGTATTCCGATCCTCTCGACATCCAGGTCGGCGCGGTCGTCGATTGCACCGGCATCGTCAAAGATCCGTGCGCGACGCTCAATCCGGCAATGCCGCAGTCTATTCGATCGTGGGCTTTGCCGCGTCGATCCGCTTTGCATTGGCATCTCGGCTCGCCAATGCTGAGATCAGCACTATTAAGCACCTAAAGACGGCCCGCGCACTCACCGGCCTTGGCTAAAAACGGCTTGCATTTCGGCGGTCGCCCCGTATCGGGCGGCCGGCGAGTAGTCGTGCCTCTCGATAAGATCACTTCGTTTGTCTGAGATCCTGCTGTCGGTGCGTGCGGCCCGATCGAGAACATGATTGGAAAAGAATTGCAGCGATACCGCGCTCGAATTGATGATGCCAGCGGTGGTTAACGTCAAAACACCTTCGTTTGAGATATTGATGAGCCCCGCTTCCCTTAGTTTTTTGAGCTCGCGGCGAAAGTATTCCTCCAAGGACACGCCAAATTCCTTCTCGAAACGAAAGAGCGACACTCCGCTACTTCGCAACGCCAGCATCACCGTTCTGCGCATCAGATCGTCCTGTGACAGGACGATGCCCTTCCATACTGGTTTCTCGCCACGCTCGGCCCTAAGCAAGTAGCGATCTAAATCTACCTCGTTGTAGAACTGGCACTGACTGACGTAGCCAACTCCGCCTACCCCAAACGGGATCAGATTATTGTCGTTCCATGAATCGTATTTGCGGGTCTGCTGAACAGCGTGCGGCTGCGACCTTTTAGTCCAGTAGAAGATCGGGCCGTGGCGATAGCCAAGTCTCGTGAGGATGTGCTCCGCCATGAAATGCATGATGATGCGCTCCTTCGCCCCGGCGAATTGATATTGCCCTCTGCTCAAATGGCGAGCTATGGGGTCCGTCGATTTGAACAACAATGGGAATATGTTGAATGTCTCCGCGCCGATATCCAATAGACCAATGAGCGTATCATACCAGCTCCGGAGCGTTTGCCGCGGCAGCCCATAAATGAGGTCCAGGGACAAATTACGAGCGCCCATCTTGTTCAGCAATTTGACGAGTTGCCTGACCTCGTGCACACCGTGGCCGCGATTCAAGATACGCAAGATGTTTTGATCAAAACTTTGAACGCCCAGCACGAAGCGGTTTACGCCATTGCTGAGCAGAGTGGATATGCGATCTGCCGCATCCACCTGCCTTGCAAGAGAGGGATGTAATTCGAAGCTGACTTCGGACTTCGATAGATCAAAGCGCTGCTTGATCATGTCAAATAGCGTTTTGAGTTGTGGATTTGTCAGCATTGACGAGGTGCCGCCGCCGAAGAACGCTGTCTCGATAGATCTACCGGCGAGCGGTGCGTCCGACCAACTCATTTCCTTATCGAGAGCCGCCAGGTAACGTTCCACTCGCCCGGGACGTGGATTGATTTCCTTGGCGAAGTGACAAAAGGTGCAATACTGATTGCAGAACGGGATGTGAAAATAAAGATCGATCGACGAGGCAATCTCGCTCAACAGCCTTTCGGGATTCAGCGTACCCATTGCTTTGAGAGGCGGATAGGTACCGACAGGGTAATCATTGTAGATGTCAAGGTGTAGCTTTCGAGCTCTCAGCATGTCGAGGTTGATGTCGTACGAGCGGTCGATCGCGAACTCAAGAGCCTCGCAATAGCTTGGCACACCCATGTTGTTTTTCTCCTTTAGCTATCGTACGAAGGCAGGGGCGACGACACACGGGCGTCAGAGGGGCGAGCTTCGGTTTCGTGTCGATAAAGTCGCGGCGCAATTCGCGCCAGCACACAGAATAGCCTCGCTTCTTGCAGATCGTATCCTGCGTTGCCATCTACAGCGCGACACCGCTGGCCATAATTCGGCATGGATAATGACAGCGGCACCAGCGTGCGGCAGCGAACCTCCAGCGGGACCGGGCTCAAGGATGCAGCGTCCATCGCATCGATTTGGACCGGTCGACCACGCTCATTTGAAATCCCGGACAGTGAGAGTACCATGTTGCTCAGCCTTCCTCGTGTCCAGCAATTGGCGTGCCATCAAACAAGTCCTGCGCGGCTTGCTTGAAGCTGCGCGCAAACGATCGGCTTCGCCACGCGCCGCACAGACTTGTGCTCAACCGTTCGATTCTGGACATCGGCGTCGAGAGCCGAACACGACTGAAACACGACAGCCGGGGAATATCGCGTGATGACGGTCTCAAGCGCGAACTCGGACATCCGCCCCGCGAATGTGCCCAGAACGGCGACGTTACGGCGACCTGAGTGTTTCACTTGTCGGCCCGCGTCTCTTTCGTTCCGCTCTATGCTCGGCAGACGACGCTGCGCTTCATCACGTATCGGATGATGGAGAACCGCCGGAGCCCATCTGTTGACACCCGTCTGGCGCTATTGTGCATGCCGAGCGGGTACGAGGGCAGCGCATTGTCACTGCAAGCCGCCTCAGGGCGATCTCGCTGAAGATGCGGCGTCAGCAAAAGACGATTTGCAGGAAGACTTAGGTGGAATGGCTGCGCTTGATGCAAGTGAACGCGAATCTTGAACGGCAGCAACACCTCCAGATCTGCTGGTTTTACATATTCGCAATCTGCCGAAGGCTAGTCCCAGGGCCACGGCAGCGAAGATCTTTTCCGAGATGCTCAGAACTTAAGAGAACTCTTCTGGAAGACCGAGAATAGAACACACACCATTCCTGCACAGGACGAAATCTCGCTTCCGCTTGCCTATATGATTACGCCGCGTCGAAGAGAGCGCGTGGGCGGTTTCAAAGTTCTCATAGCTACTGACTTTCTCTTTCGTCCGGCGCAAGGATACGCTATCACTGACCGTAAAGGTTCTATGCGGCCCACGTCTCTTCTTGGCTTTGCACGCTTGGCCGAATGCTTGACGCTAACGAGAAATGCGCTCAGCTGATCGCCACGATCTGCCACTCTCGATGACGATGACAAGCCTCCAAGACCCTTTCCTATTGGACTGCAAGGCTCGCCTTTGTCCGGCTATCCTTAGGTCGGTAGTGCGATTGTGAGGTGACCGTCGCGCGCGCTATCGAAGAATGTCGTGTGGATCGAGCGCGTTCGGCCCGCCAGCCTCATTGCCTCATTCGGTCCATGGCGGTTCGAGTGATGCAGCGGCGGTTCGGCCGCGATGATCTCACCTTGGTCCAACAGTCAGACAAAAGGAGCAGATCACCCGCCTCGAGCGCGTCAGGCCGGCAAATGTACGGCTCTGGCAAAATCGATCTGATCCAAGAAGAATCAATCGGCAACGAGGAGAGCTGCTCCAAGATTGCGCCAAAGCAAAATCTGCCGCCCCAAGCTTAAAGCGGGGCGGCGTCCAAAATTTTTCAAGCTGATCGCCCCCCGGCAAGGTAAGCCAAAGCGCGATGAGATCAGGATGAATCGCCATCGCGCCTTAGGTTGATATTTTAGCATGAATCTCCGTGCAAACGCGTTTCGCGTTTGTCGCGGGGGAAAACCGTGCCACGCTTTGCGCTAACGCGGCCCTTCGGGTCCGGATCGTGCTGGAGCCGGCGGCGAACTCGTCTGAGCGCGAGGTCCGTCGATGACGCAACCCCGACGGCATCTTAAAGACCGCCGGCGGTACGGCCGGCGGCGATCCACTCCTGCGGCGACCTGCCGATCGACTTGTTGCTCGCTAGCCTGCCTGCGACTTGGAAAGGGGGGCGCATCTTGGCCGACGTATCGGCGGATCTTCAAATCGCAAGGCAAAGGACCCGCCGGCCCGTTCAGGCGAGCCTGCCATCCTCGTGTCGGCGAGAGCTGTTGGAGCCAACTTCATCAGCCTCAGCGGGCATCAGCTCCAAGTCGGTCCTGGAGCGCCGGCCGATCGGCGACGAGGTGGTCAAGGTGCAGCGGCTCGCGCCCTGGCCGCTCTCCTTGCGCCAATCGTCTAACCAGCGCCCGCGTGGCGTCCACGACGAAGACGCCACAATCATAACCGTTCTGCTGCCGGGTTATTCGAGCGACCTGCAGACGGGCGCCGAGTCGTGCTGCGAGTTGTTCTGCAACTGGGGTGTTGTGTGCCCCGGCGGAGTCGTAGTGGTACGCAAGCGCTCCCTCCGGCGCGTAGCGATCCACGAACAGCAGCGACCAATGCGAGCCTTCGCCACCAGCATCACCATCGCTCACGGGCACGAGCAGGAACCTCGCGGTATCGTGACCATCCCGGTCATGTACGATCCGCTGGAACGTTTCCAGCCAGCCGATCGGGCTCTGGGTCAATCGCAGCAGATGGGCTTGGGCCGGCTGAACGAACCGCATCTGCGCCACCAGAGCCGGATTGACCCTCTGCAGCTGCTCGTTAAGGAGCGCGTAGTCCGCCGCGATATGCTCGTCGCCCAGCCATTCCGTGGCGCCAGGTACCAAGCTGGCGTGAAGCGAGGCTGTCGGATCCAAAGAACCGACCTGAGCATCGGATGTCTTGCGCGGAAACACCCGCGGATCAGGAGCATCATCGGGCATGATCTGTTGTGTCGACGGCAAATCAACCACCGCGACAAGGCTGCGGTCGACGTCTGCCCCCGGAGCGCTCGCAAGTGATGGTGCGGCGGGTCCCTGCCTCTGCGCCTTGAGCCGAACTGAAGCTTCCGCGCTCGGCGGGTTTGACGCTGTGGAAAGCTCCTGAAGCGAGCTGGCCAACGAAGCTTCTTCCCCGGCGCCACCACAGAGATGGCCGTGCAGCGCCGTCACACACGCATCCGCGTTCTTGTTATCGCTCCTCTTATGAGGCGGAACGACCGTGATATCTGCCTGGCGATACTGCGGAATTCGCTCCTTGACGATTTCCTCGAAGAGCTCCTTCTTGATGGCCGCCTTGTTCGCATTCCCCTCGCCCGAGGTCTCCTCCGCCTCGTCGGTCCGCAACAACGGCCGGCTGGTGTCGTTTGCAAGGCGCTTCCAAATCTCGCCGCGGTCGGTATCGAGCCAGATCGAGACCGCTTTATCCAGGATGAGGCGCCGCGTTTCCTCGTGCTCGAACGAGCCACCGCCGGTTGCAAGGATCAAGTTCCCTTTCTCGACCAACTGCGCGATCAAGCTCGCCTCGCGGCTCCTGAACCACTGCTTGCCTTTGTCTTTGGCGGCAAAAATTTGCGTAATCGCCATACCGGTCTCCCTTTCAATTTTCTTGTCCGTGTCGACGAAGGCGAGCCCCAGTCGTCGTGCGAGAGCTGGGCCGATGCGGGACTTTCCGGCGGCCGGTAGTCCGACAAGCACAACCGGCCGCGAACCCAGAACAGAGACAACCTCTTTTGCGATCTGTGACCTCTCGGGCATTCTTGACCGTTCGGCAACTCGCGGGCCAAAGACGGCGCTGGCAGCGGATCGAGCGTCGAGTTCGTTTCCCCAGTGGGAAATCTCTCTGGCGCCCTCCGGGATCGGCACGCCCTTACAGACCTCCCGCGCGCGCTGGGCGAGTTGTTGCGTAGCCTCGTCCAGAGCATCCCCACTCGCTCGCAGCCGCAGCCGGCCTCGCTCCTTGTAGGTATCGTGATTGGCAATCTTGGCTTCAAAGCTCTGTGGCGTATGGAACTCTATCTCAAAGCGATAGCCGTCCGGCGTGGTCAGCACAGTCGTGACGCCGACGAAGGTTGGATCTCGCATCCTGAACCAATTCCTGGTGCTGACCTCGGCGTAGCCCCGCTCATCGAACGCCAATATGGCCTTCTTGAAACCACGTGTGAAATCCTTGTCAGGGATCGTGAAGAGATGACGCACGGCGCTGCTGATCAGCTGGGCGTTGCCGTCAGACTTGATGATCGCTCCGGTCAATTGGTCTGTCATCGACTCCTTTGATCTCAAGCAGCGATTTAAACGAGGCATGCTCACCTCGATATCCGCCCGCCTGAGTATCTCGGCGACCCGAAGGGTCGCCGAGGTAATGTCGGTCTCTTCTTCAACGGCCCTGGCAGACTCCGCCCTGGCGCGGTCGGCAGCCTCCGCGCTGGTCAAAATCATCGCCATAGCGGAATCCTCCGTCGAGAGCTGTCGACCGGAGCTCTTAGGGAGGATGTGTTTGTCGGCAGCAAGCTTGATTGAGGCTTCCATGACTGAAGCCGCCAGTGTCGGGTTGTCCTTCAGATCGTCCAGGGACGTATCGACATCGAACCTGCCATGCATGAGTGTGGCAGCTACGCCTTTGATATAGGGCACGGCATTCAGGCCCGGCGTCTTGTGCAGGAGGCGCTGAAGGTGCTGGCCTTTTTTAAGGAATAGGCGGGCACTTGTATCGGATTTATAGGCGTCGGTCCCGACCTTGTTACCGAGGCTGAGAAGGTTGATTGCGCTTTGTACGACGTCGTCCGGCTCGTAACCATCCGGTCGTGGATCGATGCGCGCAGGATATTGATCGAGTAAGGCCACGACGCGGTCTCTCGGGTGAGCGGAGGCCCGATAGGCGTCCGCCAAGTCCGGAAAAAGCTCGCAAGCCGTTTGGCTCAGCCCAGGGTCGAGATCGGTGGCGCTTTCTTGTTCGACCGGGACCGGCGTATCCGCGCTCGAAGCCCACGCCTCTAAGTCGGCCACGAGCAATTCGGTGACCTCGCGAGCGATTGGGTGATCTGCGAGGTCGATCTCGCGCATCGCCCTTTCCAGCGTCGCCTGAATATCCTGCCCGCTCGTCTCCTCCCGATTCAATAAGTCTCGGATCTCTTGCCTGAGCTCGTGGTCAACGCCCTCGTAGATGCCAAAGATGGCCCGTTCCGCAAACCAGCGCCGGGCTTGATCGGATTGAGCCAGAAAGTTTCTCTGCAGAGTGCTATAAGTTTCCAAGGTATCCTGGGTGGCTGCCAGGATCTGGTTGCCACGACTAAATTGGTACCTGCCGTTCTCGATCGCGGGGGTATGCGACTTCGGCGGCTTGAGTGAGCGGACTCCGCGAGCCTGCTCCTCGGCATCAAACTGCCGGACATGCTCATAAAGTTGCGGCCGGTCCCCGATAATAATGACGGTGTCCCCATCGAAATCGCCGTCGAGCTTTTTCTGTTCATCGGGCGGGACGGCAACCAGGGACCCGGGAGCGAAGACCTCGGTGGCTTGGAGCATGCCGACACAATCGAGTGAGGTGTCCGCCGTCACGCGGTCCTTGCGCTCGGTCCAGTTCGAATGGGACTTCACGTCCTCAGCCGACATCACCAGCCCGCGATCTCGATAGTTGGCCGGCCACGCCTCATCAGGCACCACGATCAGAATGCCTTTTGCGAAAAAGGTCGGATCGTCGGCCGCCAGCTGATCACCCGACTTCTCGGCAACATTGAAGCTGTATTGCATCGCCACGCATTTATCGAGGAACGCCGCTGTGGGGTCACCTTCAGATGCCGTCTTTACGCGCTCGGTGGTGAACGGGCGAAGGTTTGCCTTGTCGTATGGCGAGCGGCCGATCAGCACACCAGCCGCCCCAGCCAATGTAGCGCTCTTGAGCTTAGGCACGTGCAGATGGCCATCATCGGAGGGCACGGCGATCGCGCCGGGGGCTTCGATGTGTCCGGCCGTCACGGTACGATACAGCTGTTCCGAACTCAGTGGCTCCCCGTTTCTGCTCTCAAGCCAGCTCCTGGTTTTCTCGCTCACTTCCTGCGCCACTTGCTCGCTGCGCGAATAAAATTGCAGCGCCGCGGCGGGCAGCGACGCCTTCCTTTCCTCACCGTAGGCAAGTAGCCGATCAGGACCTTCCTGCTGACCACCTCGGCGAACAGCTAACATGCGCTCGGCTAACGAGGCTCTGATGAAGCCGCAGCCATCGTGCGGGCGCAAAGCGATCGGCCCGTCTGGTCCAATCAGCTTAAAGGGATGTTCCTCGCCGGCAGCGCGGTCCGGCAGCAGCGACAACTTAAAGGTTCCTTCCAGGGCGTAGTCATGAGGGCCAAGATCTTTGATCACAGGTGGCGCGGCAAATCCCCTGCGCTGAGTATAATAATATGCTTCCTTAAAAGGGGCCCAGGCGCGCGATAGCCGCTCGAACGCCGTGCCCGGTGCGGTGTCGGCATACGGAATCGCCAACAGCTTCCCGCCGGAAGCCGCGGGTCTTTGCTCGCCTGGAGCGACGGCAGCAATCTGCGACAGGGTTGGTTTCGGTGCCTTTAACTTACTCCCGCCGAACAGGTCCATCCGGTAGGGCACATCGTCGACACAGAACACGCGCCTCAACATGAAGGGGCTTGGCTTTTTCGGCAGTTGCACCGCAACGACCGGCAACGCTCCCGAGGTCAAGCGATGAAACATCGAATATCGCGTCTCGGGTGCCATGGGCAGTCGGCGCCCCTGCATGTCCACGACCGTCAACTGCATCAGTCCTGCCTTGCCCTGCGGCGGTCTAGGCTCGTGATCCATGGTTCGTAACACCTGGTGCGTATCGAAGACGGACGAGGGACGTTGAGCTTGGATCGCGCCCTCATCGAACGACATGAATGAGTCTAGCGCGTCAACCACATCGTCCGCCTCGATCTGCGCGATCAGATTCCAGCTCATGTTGGAAAGATCGCCTTCGATCAGGGCTCGTGTCTCTGCCAGGATCTTCTTGGTCACATGCTCCAGCTGTTGCCGCCTCATCGCCAAATCAGACTTGTGGCCCTCGACATACGGCCGACGGTACAAAGTCTCCAAGACCTTGCGCGCTTTGAGCACCTGAAAAATCGAGAGTGCGGGACGGCGGGCCGAAAACGAACTCTGGGTCCGCCGCTCGGCTTTGCTTGCCGCCAGATAAGCCGCTATTTTTTGCTCCAATACTGGTTGCAGATCGTTGAGCAGGTTGAGAGCCTGCCTGCGGTGCCACTGCATCGACTTCTGTGGGCTGCGCGCCAACGGCAGCAGGGCGATACAAATATTGCCCATGGATTCGAGGTTGTTCTCGTGAGCAAAGCCCGAGGCATGGAGCAATTCCTCGAGCCTAGTCAAGCCTGTCGGTGCGAGCAAACCGAGTTCGTCAAAAAGCCGGGCCTTTCCAATCGCCTTGAAGATGTTGGTTATGCTCAAGACATCGGCCTGCTCGAGCCGATCATTTGCATAGTGCAAGTAGTGAACCAGCTGCTGTAACCGGTCTTTGAGCAAAGTGGCGTCGCCAATCTCTCCACCTTCCTCAGCCCTGATGAAACTTCGTCCCACAGCGTTGGCGATCATGCTGAGCTGATGCGTGTTGAAAGCAGCGAATCGCTCCCCTCCCCGACCAAGGTCCCGCGCAAGGTGTACCATCACCTGGGTGCACGATATCTCTCCACGCCATTTGATGAAGCTGTTCATCACGTCGGCCTGTTGCTGCGGAGTAAAATAGCAGAGGCGCCGGCGGCTGAGGATCTCCCGAGCGATCGCGGCGGCGGCTTCGGAGCAGTCTTCGTCTGCAGGCCACTTGCCAAAGCCGTTCAGCAGGTTCGACAGTCCCTGGCTATCAGAACCGGATAGCCTGCTGCGGTCGCATAGCTCGCGGGCGATCGCCGCTGTTGCGCGGCGACAGCTCTCATCAGTCGGCCACTTGCAAAAGCCGTTCACCAGGCTCGCGGATTGCTGGCGGGTAAAAGCCGAAAGCCGACCGGAGCGGCTGAGAACCTCACCGGCGATTGCGATCGTGGCTTGAAGCACAGGCATCTGGTCTGGCCATTTGCTGAAAGCATTCGCCAGATTCGAGAGCGACTGCTCGGTAAAGCCAGTGAGCCGACTGTCGCGGTCGGCACGGCCGAGGGTCTCTCGGGCGACTGCGCCTATACCTTCGCCGCAGGCCGGCTCTGTCTGCCACTTGCTGAAACCGTTTGCCAGACTGGCCAGTTCCGGCGGCGTACAATGAGAAAGGCGGCCAGGAAGCCTGAGGATCTCGTCGGCAATCGCGACGGTTGCCTGACGACAGCCCCTCTCATGCGGCCACTTGCTGAAACCATTCGCCGCCACAGCGAGAGCTTGTACAGGATAGTCAGAAAGACCATCGGTTCGGCGGGCGAACTCAAGAACCTCAGAGGCTATGACCACGGTACCCGCACGACAGGTCGGATCCTCCGGCCATTTGCTGAAGCCGTTTACCAGGACGGTCTGGCCCTGCGGAGTAAGACCACGCAATCGCCCGCCCAGGACCGCGCCGGCGATTGCCGCTGTCGCCGCGCGACAGTCCGCTTCCTCGGGCCGCTTGCTGAAACCGCTCACGAGGTTCACCAATGCCTGTGGCGTGAAATGGCCGAGCCCGCGGCGGAGGACCTCCGCGGCGATGGCCACTATGGCCGCGCGACAGTTCTCCTCGTCCGGCCATTTGCTGAAGCCGTTTGCGAGGAGGGATAGGTTCTGATGATTAAACGCAGAGATGTCCCGGCGGCAGATCTCACCGGCAATTGCAACGGCCGCTTGCCGGGTAGGCCGTTCGTCCGGCCACTTGTCGAAGCCGTTCACCAGGTTCGCTAGGCCCTGCGGCTCAAAATTACCCAGCCGGCGCCCGGCAACCTCCCTGGCGATGGCGATCGTCGCGAGCTTACAGCTTGTTCGGTCCGGCCACTTGCCGAACGCATTCGCTAGGTTCGTAAGTGCCTGCGGATTGAAGTCGGAAAGTTGTGCGCGACCGGACACGTCATCGGCAATCACGACGGTCGCCCGGCAGCACTTCGCCTCGTCGGGCCATTTGCAGAAGGCGTTTGCCAGATTGGACAGTTGCTGCTGAGTGGCATGGGAGATCCCCGCACCGCGTGCGCGGCGACAGACTTCGCTCGCAATCGCGACCGTGGCTTGCCGACACTCCGCCCGTTCCGGCCACTTGCTAAATCCGTTCGCGAGCAACGCGAGACTCTGTTCGTTCAGCTCCTGAAGCGCTTCATGATCATCGCGAAAGAACTCGGCGATCCTGACTGTTCCATTTCGACACCTACTCGATTGTGTGTGCCGCCCGAATGACGTCGCAAAAAGGGAAAACGCCTTGAGGTCGACTTTCCTCATGAGGGAGTCATCAAGTCCCGACAGTCGCGCTGCCATGGCCTTGCAAGCGTCTATACCCGCTTGACCTCCGGCCTCCCGGCTCACTGCATTGCAGGTCGTAGCGTAGCCCCAGGATTGCCGGTAGCGGAGATTGTCTTCCCATAGCGGGACGAATTCAGTCTTGAAAAGAGTCGCGGCCCTTTGCAGAAAAGCTGCCAGCCCAGGCATCTTCAACTGCTTGCGATTGTTCTGTTGTGTATGATCGACCACGGTTCGAGAGAATTGATAAAAGTCATGCGCGCGAGCAGCCCGATCAATGGTCTCGATCGCTGCACGAACTTTTCCGCTCTCGAACTCTGCACGTCCATACCGATCCGAAGTCGCGGCATGCGGGTGGTGCCCAGCCAGCTCGTCGAAGCGGCGCTTACCTGCCCTGGAGGGAAGCAGCGAGGCCGATTGCGCGTGCGGCGCAAGTTTGCTCGTTCGCGAACTTTCAGTGGCTCCGTTACCTCGCCGATCCGCAAGACGAGAATGGGTTAAGCCGCCTTCGGGATCTTGCGCGTTGCGATAGATGGTATGACGCCAATCGGGGGCGCTATGACCTCCTTCTTCGCTGCCACGATGCGTTCCCGGTTCCGCGTCACGTCCCGACACACCTCGGCGCAGTTGCAGCGCACCTGTTTGCGAGCTTTCCGGCGGCAGATCGACTTCGAAGGGATCAACACCGGAACGAGAGGAGCTCGGCCTCCGAGTTTGGGCGCCACGCTTGTGTCCCGCGGACCGATCGCGCCCGCCACTGGCTACGTACGGCGCACCCGCTCCGGTTCCATCTGCGTCAAGGCTAGGATCGGACGAAGTATCGCAACGATCATCGCCAGGCACGGACGCGCTGCGTGTTGAGGGAGCCTCAGCATCTTGAGGCCCAGTGCGCATCCGCCCAAGCACAGTTCCGAACGTTCCGCTAGCTCCATCGCCGCGCCAAGACGCGAATTGAGATTCATCATCCCGAGCGGTGCTGCCCGCCTCGAAGTTAGAAATCTGTGCGTTCCTACGCCTGGTGACGTCTCTCATGCCGTGTTCTCCGAAGAGGATGTGAATGCGCGGGCGAAAACGCTTATCGCCTTAGCTGCGTGTCGGACCGATCCGTCGTGGCGGCTCCTCCAAGAGGGCAGAAGCACCAAATGACGATGCTAAAGCTGCTGCACACATAATGGACGGCTGGATACGGGCGTTTCGAGCAGTTCGAGCGAGCACCGTCGTTCATCGCTAAGGGTGCATCTGTCGCAAGACAGAAAACATTTGCTAGCCCGCTTCGATGTCGAGGTAAGCTGTATTCGACGCTCATTGCCGCCCGGCAGCGCCACTAACTCTGCCGGGCTTGCAGCATTCCGTGAAAGTTGATTTTTGGTGTCAGCTGATGAACGTCGAACGACGGATCAGGACTACCATCTCTCACTCAAGATTGCCGGCGCGAACTAGCAATTTCGCGCGAAAGACCCTGCTGAGATTGGAGATACCCGCCAATACCCTCCACGACGACACGTTGGAGCAGATCGGTTGGAGGGCTATAGGCTGGGGAATTCTCACTGCAAAATGGATGATCCTAGCTGTACTGTCGAAGGCGGCACACACCTAAAGGGGCGAGCTGACGAGAAGCTGACGAATTCGCCGCGGACACTCACCGCTAGCGGCCCAAACGCTGGTTCCGCGGGCCATGGCACTAGAACCACAGGTCTCGCGGCAAGACCAAGCCGAAAGAAAGTCTCACAAGCAGCTTGCACCGATTGAGCAACGCGTCCAGCCACATGACCGCTTCTGAAATCCTCCCTTATACGATTTAACGAATTCGCCCCCACATCAACGCGCGGCGCTGGAGGACATGCTTTCGTGACGAAGACTCGTGTGCGAGCCGCTCGGCTGAACCATGCCATGTTAATGCAGACGTGGAAGAACGACGAAGCCTTTGGCCGTCCTCTCAAACCCGATGTTGTCGAAAAGACCACTTGGTTCGTCGTCGCTGGTCTGGCGCCCCGTCAACGAGGTCACTGGTTGCGCCGCCGCGGACCGACGGCGGCCAAAATTATTCGCCGCTGCAAGACGCCTCGAACGAGCAGGCGGACTCTACATCTTCGTAAGCTTGCCGACCCCCGCAGATGACGTTGCGTGCTTGACGAGCATCGTCCTCCCATCCAGAGGCGATGGAACCACGAACATAGCCAGAAACAATCGCTCGGTTCGGACAAGAGCCTTTCGGAGCAGCCGCGCTTTTTCAAATTCCAATACCGTCCCCCCATCTGGAGGCATGCGCGCTCGATATAAGCCAAGCTATGAGCGCTCATAGGGGGCTTGAATCGGACGGGGCGTCAGATTGTACGATCCGAAACAAGTACAGTACGTATCCAGCCGGCTCTTGGCGGTCTCCGGCCCTCGCACATTCAAGACAGATAGAATGTCTCAAATGCCCCAAGCTCGCCTGCCTCTCATCCCTCAAGCTTCTTGGCCACGGCACCCAAGCCCCTGCTGCCGGCGCAGCCAATGCGACCTTGACGCCGTGTCAGCTCTGCCCCACTTGCAGCCCGAACCGGACGAGCTGTCCGCCGGCGCGCCAACTGGCTTGAAGTTGCGTCTCAATCAAAGTCCGATATCTGACCTTCGTGCCCGTTGGCCTGAATCGGTGGAACGTCGGCAGCTCAGCCGCCTAAGTGGCACGCATCACAACGAAGGATACGAAATGCGCTCGCCAATGGTTCGGCGCCCGACGGGTTCACCGCCGCCAGCGTATGGACGTGACTGAATGTTGGGTCTGGCGAGGTTTCGGCGCCCATCGAGGGGGTGTCCTTTGCAGCGAGAGAGATTGGCTCGAAGCGATAAAGGCCGAGCAAGTGAGCGGCCTTGTAAACCTGACGACAGGTCGTCCACGCGGCGATCGAGACTTTGATTTAGCAGGAGCTAACCGCTCACGGGCTCGAGTGGCCGAATGGTGGATCCGCAGGTCCCGCACGGAAACTCTACCAGCGCGAGAGGGCTTGCCAAATGGAGAGCGCAACGATGTAAATCGCCGAAATCACCGCTCATCAGCAATCAAACCTGCTGCCGTGAGGCAGCGCCCCTCGGTCATCAAGGCATCGACACGATGAGGAGATTTAGATCCAGCCTCCGGAACATTATTACCGATCCGGAATATGAATGCATTTCATCCAAACAATCGATTTCACCATCACGTGTTCTCGCAATCATATTGCCCCCCTGATGTCGCTGACAATTGCCAAAATTGTC
This sequence comes from Bradyrhizobium sp. CCGUVB14, assembly GCF_024199935.1. Lineage (NCBI taxonomy): Bacteria > Pseudomonadati > Pseudomonadota > Alphaproteobacteria > Hyphomicrobiales > Nitrobacteraceae > Bradyrhizobium > Bradyrhizobium sp. CCGUVB14. Next base: position 1,674,211 of record NZ_JANADS010000001.1, on the reverse strand, counting down.
GCGGCGATGAACGAGGGTTCTGCCAAGTCTGTCGATGCGTTTGATTGATTGCGGTCGATGCCTCTGCGGCAAGGCCAGACTGGAGGTCCACCGGGATGCATGCGAGCCAGATGAGGCTGTCGAAAATGCGAGTCGAGCTGACATTGGATCCGATCAAGTGCGCGATTGGTCAGTACCGTTCTTCTTCGTCTATTCCGGCTGCAAACGCTTACGCGAAAGCCGGACTGCTCAACTTCGCTCGAAGTCATGTTTGAACATGACGCGCTGAGTGTTTTGGCATGACTTGGTAAGAGGTGATGACATGCGAACGCTACTGGTTGATCATGAGACGGACCCAGCGCGCGTTGTGCACCAGGCGCTCTCGGACTGCGGTTTTGCCGTTGACGTAACGTGCACGCTCGATGAGGCCGCCGCCGCCTTTGATTGTGCCCGCTATGACATCCTTCTGCTTGAGTTGCTTCTACCGGATGGAGACGGCTTGGAGTGGCTGAAGCAGCTGAGGCGCGACGGGTATTCGATGCCTGCCGTAATGATGAGCAGCCTTAACGAGCTCGGCAGGCGGATCGCGATCTTCAATGGCGGTGCGGACGACTTCCTGCCCAAGCCCGTGTCTACTGATGAACTCATCGCACGAATGCGCGCCACTCTGCGCCGATCAACGCAGATGACGGCCCCTGTCGTTACTTTTGGCAATCTAAGATTCGATCCGATCGGTCGGCAGGCCTCCGTTAATGGTCGGCCGCTGAAGATCGCGCGCCGCGAAGTATGCATTCTTGAGCATCTGCTCAGCCGCGCAGGCCGCACCGTGTTGCGCGCGTCATTGGAGGATGGCCTCTATGCGTTTGACAACGAGGTTTCGACGAATGCGCTTGAGGTCGGAATCTATCGTTTACGCGGCCATTTGAGTAAGTCCGGCGCAACGCTACGGATCAAAACCGCGCGCGGGATCGGCTACGTCCTTGAATTAAAAGGCGCGGCGTCGGCCGCCTAGTCAATCGAACTTGAAAGAAAAGACTGTCTTGAACATCATTTTTGATAAACATGCGGGCGTCAGTCGAGTCTCGATCGCTGTGAGCGCACTTTTATCCATCTTTCTTCCTTGTCTTTCGCATCTTTTGTGCGTGGTCGTTCTGCTATCCCCGCTCGCTGCCGCGGCTCAGATCAAGCGAACTGATGGAGGGGGGCCGCCGCGTACGGCTCCCGACGGCACAAGCGGGACACTGACCCTTTCCTCTTCGCTCGGCAAGACAATTCATCTGCCCGCGCCAGCTGCGAGCATCTTTGTCGCCGATCCTACGATCGCGGACTATCAGGCGCCGTCGAACAATACCATCTTCGTTTTTGGCAAAAAGTCGGGACGGACCAGCTTGTTCGCACTGAACGAGGGTGGGGAGGCTCTCGTTGAGCTGCGTGTTGTCGTCACGCAGCCGATCGAGGATCTGCGCGCCACGCTGAAAGCGCAGGTCGGCGACTATCCGATCCAGGTCAGTTATACCCCGCGCGGCGCCATCCTTAGCGGTACGGCTCCCAATGCGGAGATCGTCGATAGCGCAGTGAAAGTGACTGAGCAATTTCTCGGCATCGGTGCGCTCGTCGTCAACAAGATCCAGGTCGCTGGGTCATTGCAGGTCAATCTGAGCGTGCGCGTGGCGGAGGTCTCCCGGAGCGCCATGAAGGAGCTCGGCGTCAACCTCTCCGCTTCCGGTCAAGCTGGCCCTTTCACGCTCGGCTTGGTCAGTGGCAGTGGCGGCGGTAACGGCGCGGCGCAGGGCGGCGGTACGGCTAGGATCGGAGTCAACACTGGCAATGTCAACGTCAGCGCTGTACTCGATGCAATGGCCCACGAGCACCTCGCTTCCGTACTCGCTGAACCGAACCTCACCGCAATGTCCGGCGAATCCGCCAGCTTCCTGGCCGGCGGCGAATTTCCCATTCCGGTCTTGCAGGATAATCGGCAGGTCTCCGTCGAGTTTCGTCACTTCGGCGTCAGCCTGGAGTTCGTGCCGACCGTTCTCAGTAACAATCAGATCAACGTCCGCGTGAAGCCCGAGGTCAGCGAACTATCGACACAAGGCGCGGTCACCATCAACGGCATCTCCGTGCCGGCTCTCGCCACTCGGCGTGCCAACACGGTCGTCGAGCTCGCCAGTGGCCAAAGCTTTGCAATCGGCGGGCTCATTCGGCGCAACTTCAGCACTGATATTACGACTTTCCCTTGGCTCGGCGACGTGCCGATTCTTGGTGCGCTGTTTCGCTCATCCTCATTCCAACAGGAGGAGACGGAACTCGTGATTATCGTCACGCCCTACGTCGTGCGGCCACGATCGAACACGAGGCCGATGAGTGCCCCCACCGACCGCATCGCACCGCCCTCGGACCTCGCGCGCAGTCTGACGAACACGATGGCAACTCGCCCGCCTGGGCGCGGTGCTCCCCCGACCAGCGTACCAAGCACGACACGGGGTGGCGGCCACGTCATCGAATGAGGATCGACCAATGACATTTCGAATCGTGCCCACCCTGATCGCTCTGACGGCCAGCCTAGGTGGCTGCACAAGCACCGCGCCGATCTCCCCCGAGCCGATTTCGCAGGCGATCACGGTTCAACAGGAGAAGAACGTCTTGCTGTTACAGAGCCTTCGAGGGACTGAGCGGCAACGCCTGCGGTATTTCATAGCCAATACCAGTCGCGGTCGGCGTGACGCGCTCCATCTCGATATCACCGGCTCACCTCGGCTCGGAGCGCAGATTGCCAGTGAGGCCCGCGCAATGGGCGTCGACCCTTACAATATCCGCTTTTACGGCCCATCCGTCGACCGGCGCGATGGCTCTGGCGCGCGAATCGAGGCGATTACGTATGAGGCACACCCTCCGGTCTGTCCGTCAATGTCGATCGTTGGCCCTTCAGTGAACGACAATTCTTTCGACCCGACGCTTGGCTGTTCGATCCGCAACAATCTGGCCGGGATGGTCAACGATCCGCACGACTTGCTCGACAATCAGGCCGTTGTGCCGAGTGATGGTAATCGTGCGGCCATTCCCGTTGCCACATACAAAAGCTTCGCGACAGGCAATAGCGGCAACCTGGGCGCAGCTAACAACAAGGTTTCATCAGATTCCACCTCAAGCGGAACCCAGGCCGCCCAGCCGTCTCGGTAGCGATCAACGCCCTACCCGTCATGCGACGTCCTTCCCAACACAAGCTAGACTTGGCCGGTGGCAAGGAGTGCTTTTGCGACAGGTTCAAAATACTGCATAGGAATGGGGCTACCAAGCTTGGCGCTGCGGATAAGCTCGCGGACCAGGCCGTGGTCATCGACAATACTGAGACGAAGGGCTCGCGCCTCATCCGAGATCCGTGATGCCGCTTCGCCCTCGCCGCGGCAAACCAGGACCGGCACGCCGGTTTCGCCACGGACGTAGCGCAGCCCGACCAGCATCTTTGGCCCAGTCAAGATCAATGTTGCGCGATGCAAGCCGAGCGGGGGCTCATTCGCCTGCTCCCGCCGGAGACGATGGTGTTCCCGTTTCAACTCCGGATTACCTTGCTGCTCCTTGTACTCGCGCTTCATTTCGCTCTCAGTCATGCGCATGTTGCGCAAAAATAGCCAGCGCTGCAGGAGGAGATCGATCAATCCGACGATCAGGAACGCGCCGCAGGCAATTTCGATCAACAGTTTCACCTCTATGAAGAGGAAGTCGAAGCAGCCCATGCCGCAAACCGGCAGATAGACCAGTGTCTTCCACCCGCCGACAACGACAAGGAAAAAGATCGCGCCGAGACAGACGAGCTTGAACAAGCTCTTGCCAAGTTCGACGAGGGAACGCAAAGACGCGATGCGCTTCAACCCCTTGATGGGATCAATGTTCTCGAATTTCGGGGTCATCGGCTCCGTGGAGAACACTGGTCCACCATTGGCCAGGACTGCCGTCAGCATTGCGCAGATGACAACACTCCCAAGGAGCGGACCAACAACTCGGAAGGCAAGTTCGGGCAAGACGCCGAGCGCCAGATCGACCGCAATATTGAACGGCTCACTCAGCAGCTTGTCGGTCAGCATGAGCGCTTCACGGCACTTGCCCTGGATGGAACCCGCTTCCACCCAGAGATAGCCAAGACCGGCGCAAGCGCTGACGGCTTTGACGAGATCAGCACTGTGCGGAACCGTTCCTTTCTTGCGCGCATCTTTTAGCTTCTTGTCGCTGGCGGCGTGCGTTTTCTCTTCGCTCGTGTCGCTCATTTCAGTTGCCTTTCAAGCTGCTCCAGCTCGCGGCCCGACTGCGTGATTTCCGATTGCATGTATTCGATGAGATAGACCGCGTAAGTGACCATGATGATCGCAAAGCCGATATTCTTGATCGTCAAAGTCAGATCCTTCGGGTTCAATTGCGGCGCAAAGCGCTCGAGCAAGAGCGCAGATATGTCGACCAGCAACAAAAACGCCACCACAGGCCCAGAGACCAGGAGGGTGGTACTTATGATGCTATCGAGTACGCCCCACAACTCCATTGTCCTCTGCATGCTCAGCGTGGGTCCGAACTGATAAACCGGCCAAATCAGGTAGCTGCCGTAAAGCCCGCTGATCATGGTTTGCAGCCCCCCCGATACAACGAAGATCGTGATCGCGGTGATACCGATAAACAGACCGGTCGCTGAAGCCTGGCTGCGCGTCGCGGGATCGGCGGGCGTGACCACGCTGCTGATGCCTCGTTGCGTATCGATAATTTCGCCGACGGCCTGAAGACTCCAGAGTGGAATGCTGAGCAGGGCACCGATCATCAGTCCGACGCACGCCTCCTTAAGACCGAGGAGTGTGATTTTGAGCAGACGCGTGTCCGGGTCCAGCGCCTTCAGGCCATCGGCGACTTGCGCCAAATATGGTAGTTCGATCGCAACCGCCAGGCAGCCGCGGATCAGCCGGCCGATCTGCGGACGCGTAAATACGGGAAGCACCAGCATAATGCCCGCGGGGCGAGCCGCACCAAGGCCGGCAGCAACGACAAGTTCAATAGCCGCCTGGATCAGATTTGGAGTCTCGGCGATTGACAAACCATACATGGCGACGGCTGCTAGTAGCCCGTTGTGAGCGCGGGAAAATCGGTGAATATCTGCTTGGTTTGCTCGATAAGCGGGGCGCTCAGGACCGGCGCAAACAGAGCGATAATCCCAACAATGACCAGAAGCTTCACTGTGAGTGGCAATGTCTGGTCCTGGATCTGCGTTGCCGCCTGGATGATGCCGACGACGGTTTCGGCGACCGCCGCCGCAATGAGTGGCGGCAGAACCCAGATCATGAAAAGGACCAGCGATCGGCTCATATGAGTGAGAATAGTGGTCTCATCCATGCTCAACCTCCAGGCGTTGTATAGCTCAGCACGAGTCCGTGCATGAGACGCGACCAGCCATCAATGGCCACGAATAGAAAGAGCTTGAATGGAACAGATATCACTGTCGGAGACACCATTGACATGCCCAAGGCCATCAGAATCGTCGTTACGATCAGATCGATCGTGATAAAGGGAAGATAGAGTAGGAATCCGATTTCGAAGGCGCGCTTGAGTTCTGAGATTAGAAAAGATGGCACAAGAATAGCAAAATCATCGGCCGTGGCTCTGCCGCGCATCTCCTCTGGCCAGACACGTTCGGTCGAGGACAGGAAAAAGTCTCGCTGTTCTTCATTGGTGAACTTCTTGAGATAGCCGCGCAGCGGTTCCTGCCCCTCCTTCGCAGCGGTTACAAAATCCTCAAGCGTCTGATAGCGCAGCTGCAGATCGGCGATCTTATTGTAGCTCTGCTCGAAGATGGGGGCGCTCGTGAAGGCGGTGAGGATCAATGCGGCGCCGTATAGAACGATGTTCGGAGGTATTGATTGGGTCCCTAGTGCATTGCGAACGAGGAAGAGAACGACAGATACCTTTATGAACGCTGTGGTCGTGACGACCGCGAAGACCAGGAGGCCGAGCCCGGCCGTAATCGCAAGAAGCGCCACGATTGCTGGTTGAATGTCAGTCATTGCCCGCTAACCCGCCACGCAGTCTGACGCCGAGCTCGTCCCCAATACGTACTATGTCGCCGCATCCGATGCGCACCCCGTTCGCAAAGATATCGACCGGGCCATCGACCGGCCGGCCAAGTTCGAACACATGTCCTTCGCCGATGCTTCTCAGTGCTCCCAGCGTGATCGGCCAGCGGCCGCATTCGAAGACAAGTGAGATCTCGATATCCTCGAGATCGGCTTCCGAGGGCGGCTGCAATTGACCGGGTTGTGTCGTCATAGGCGCATACTCCAGGGGTCGCGGTCGCGAATGAAATGGTCCGCACAGGATCAGGCGGTTGCCGGCCACATCTGCCGCGGTCCATAGCCGACCCGCAGTGAGGATAATCTGGCCATGAGCGAATGGCATGACCTCTGGCAACAACGCATCACCTGCACTTGTCTTGCGAAGAAGCGAGGCTGAAGCGCGGAGCGCGCCGACCTCTCCTGCAACGATGATGGGTAGCTCTGCGGAAAGCTTGCGCATCTCTGGCGGCAACTTGGCGAGCAGCTCGCCTAAGGCGCGGAACGCCTGCGGTATAGGTCCATCAAGAGGCGAGAAAAGAAAAAGACGACCTTTACCCTTGACCGGGCCGTAGACGATGTCGAATTCGATATAAGGCCCTTTTGTCTCGGCATTTCCGACACGGAGAAGTTGCAGTTTCTGCTGTGTCTCAGTCTCCAGACGAGCGAGTAACGGTTCGAGTGCAAGTTCGAGAACGAGCGAACGACTTGGCTCGGACAATTGAGCCAGGCTACTGCCATTCTGAACTGTCGAGATCAACGCCTCGGCAAGCGCATACGGTACCGACAAGACAATCGCATCACCTCCGACGCCCCAAACGCACTCGAGCGTCGAGCTAGCCGAAGGCTCCTGCTGCCACACAAGTCGCCCCACGCGCACCGATAGCGGCTTATCGCCAAGGTTACTGCGCAACGACGTGCGGGGCCCGGCTATTCTATTGAGCCATGAGACGAGAGTATGGGTCAGAACCTGGGACGGCTCATACTTGGCGTACTCGTCCGCACGACTTGCAGGAGCTGGGTCTACAGGACAGCACCTTTGCAGCCCATCAGGACTAGCTGTTGTCATCAGATTGAACTCTCCGCCACTGCCGTGAGCAAGCCGCTCCCATAGCGAAGCAAGACTTCATCATCGGCCTCTAGCTCGGCCGTCGCTTCCGAATGGGTATCGGCCGCACGCCGGACGTCGGTCTCGATTTGTCGCCATTTGTGAGTCGCGGCGGAACGTTTGGCCCAGTGCGCCCGCTTCTCCGATGCCGCTGTCTCGGCCTGCTTTTGAGCGATGCGCGCCTCTTCAAGCGCCTGGCGTTTCGACGTGATCTCACTTGCGAGCCGCTCAAGGGTGAGCTCGCAACGATCCAGTTCGGCGACGGACAAGGTACCGAGCGATGTCAACTGTTGGTAAACCTCGGCCTCCGCCTGTGTGTGATGCTGTTCGGCAATTGCAAGTTCCTGCCATGCGTGTTCCGCGGCCAAGGTCGCGATATGACGTTTGGCTTCCATATTGGACAACTCACTGCGCGCACTGCGCTCACGCATATCCTTCACGTGGCGCAATCTCGAAGCGTGAATGCAACTCATGCGGTCAGACGGCACATCCATGTAACGGTTTCCTCAAAAGTGGACGCATCGTTTTCACCCTGGCGCAAAAACTCGCGCAAATCGTCGATCGAGGCGATAGCTCGGTCCGTCAGCAAATCGCTGCCTTGCTTGTATTCGCCAACCTTGATCAAGAATTCCGCCTCTGCATGGCGGGAGAGCAGATCACGGAACACGGATGCGGCCCGGCGATGCGGCGCAGACACGACGGTATCCATGACGCGGCTGCGGCTCGACAGCACATCGATGGCGGGGAAATGCCCCCGTGCCGCGAGAGATCGTGAGAGAACGATATGACCATCGAGAATGCCGCGCGTTTCCTCGGCGATTGGATCGCCGGCGCCGTCACCTTCTACAAGCACGGTATAGAAGGCCGTAATCGAACCGTGTTCGCCCATGCCAGCGCGTTCCAGCAAACCTGGCAGCATGGCAAAGACAGAGGGAGGAAAGCCCCGGCGGGTCGGCGGCTCACCAGCAGCCAGACCGATTTCACGCATGGCGCGGCTAAATCGCGTCAATGAATCCATCATCAGAACGACGCGCAGGCGTTGCTCGCGAAAATATTCGGCGAGCGCGGTTGCCGTATAAGCACACTGCGCCCGCTCCATCGCTGAGCGATCGGAGGTCTCAACGACGACGACCGTGCGGCGAAGCGCCGCCTCCCCAAGATGTCGCTCGATGAATTCACGCACTTCGCGTCCACGCTCGCCTATCAGCGCGACCACGCTGACGTCGGCGGCCGCGCCTTTTACGATCTGCGACAATAACGTCGACTTACCGCCACCGGGCTCTCCATAAATGCCGATCCGCTGGCCCTCGCCGCAGGTCAGAAGACCATCCATGACGCGAACGCCGAGTGGCAGGGGGCGCGCGATGATGCGTCTCGTCATCGGATTTGGCGCTTTGCCGCGCAGGGGGCGAGTTTCCGTGGCTTTGACTGCGCCCTTGCCATCGAGCGGACGGCCGAAGCTGTCGATCACCCGGCCAAGCAAATCGGGGCCGACAGGCACTTCGTGCATCCGTCCGGTGGCAACGACTTCCGCGCGGCTGGACATGCCTTGCAGGTCACCGATGGGCGTCAGCAACACGCCATCGTGCAACAGACCGATCACCTCGGCCTCAAGAGAGGATCCGGTGCGCGGATCCTTTAGGAGACAAAGCTCTCCAATACGAGCATCCGGCAAGACCGCATGGATTAGCGTGCCGATCGCTCGCGTGATCCGTCCGCGTACGGCACGCGTGTCCACCTGCCCTGCTGTAGATCGCAGACGCGCCAGCGCCGCGTGCAGAGTCTCCTCTCCATCAGGGCCGGCATGATTTCTTCCGGGCGCCGTCACTGTTCGCCTACCTCATGACCTAACCCAAGGCCCAAACGCAGGGCGCGGAGCTGCGCGTCGAGTCCGAGATTAATATTGCCAAATTCGCTCCACAGTACGCATTCGTGCGGAAGCAGCGCCGGATCCGGAACAATTCGGACCGCCGGGCGGCCTTCCTGGCCGTCGCAGGCAGCAAATTCGCGCGTAAGCGCATCTGCATCCATGGGGGACACACGAAGAGAAAGTTCCGCCCCACCATATTTTTGCAAGATCGTGTGACGAACCGTCCTCACCAGCATCTCGCCGGGGTCGAACGCGCCCAATAGGTCGGTTACGATGTCCATCACGAGCGCTGACAATTCCTGCTCCAGAACGGCCTTTCGTCGTGCCAGTTCCGAAGCAGCCTGAGCGATCAGTTGTGCCATTTCCTCGGTGCCGGCCTTCACCCCCTCGGCATGACCGCGCGCTCGCTCCTTCTGATAAGCTCCGCGCGCCCAGGTGCGAACCCGCGCTAGATGGCGCTCTGCTGCGGCACACGCCTCGACGGCGTTCTGCCAGATCTTAAGATCGCTTGCCGCCACCAGTGGCCCAAGCGGGCGGATGTGCGGAGTGTTGGGCGGCGCGGAGTCGTCGGCCGTCATCCCGCTGGGGCCTCCGTCGTCAATTGCGCCAACACCAGGGAAAACAATCGGCCTGCGACATCGCGGTGCTCTGTGGCAGGATTGTCAGCAGCCGTTCCGACAGCTAGGCGTAGAAGCACGCGGCGGCGATCAAGCGCTGACACTTCATCGAGCCAAGCGCCGAGACAGGCATGTCCATCGTCCTCAATCTCTTGCGCAAGTTGTTCGGGATCGGCAATAACTCTGGTTGAAACCGCATGCGCTGCATGTCGGATTCCGAAAGCCTGCACCTCGCTCCCGACGCGCCCGATCAGAATAGTGACATCGTGCTTTGCGATCAGCCTTGTCAGCGAACGGGCATGCCAAATACCGCCAGCGAGCCGAGCAGCCCTGCCCGGATCGCGTCCGAATAGAAGGTCTGGCCCGAAGCCACTTCCGTTCAAGTCCATTTCATTGTCGAGCAGCAACCCTGGCAATCTTATTTGCAGCCTGGGACTCTTCTGCAGCCGTAGCAACGTCGCAGCCGAGAGGTTCGCGTCAAGACGTGCGGCAAGGCGGGTCGGATGAATCGAGGCGGCAAGCTCACGAACACCTACAGAGGGCAATTTGAGCGGACGATGCCGCTCGGAGGATGAATTCGGTCTCGCCATATCGGAAAACCACACTACGCCGCATTAGGGTTGATCGCTTTGTGCACGGCCTCGATGGCGGACATCCCCGAACGCCCCGGGACCGTGCCCGCTTTGTGAGATGATTGCCTGCGCTGACGCATACGAGCGCTGAGCAAGACGCAGGATAGTACGCCGAATACAGAGCCACCGAGAGCCATGCCGACCGCAAGCAATGGGGTTGAAATCAATCCTGATGCTTGGCCGAAACCGGCTGCAGGCACCGGTCGCGGTTCCAGTGCAGGCCGTTCGACCGACACGAAAACCACAGCCACCTTGTCATAGGACAAGCCCTCGATGCTGTTGGCGACGAGCATCTTGATCTGCGGCAGCAGAATTGAGAGATTTGCCCTGGAGTCATGCCGGATGAAAACCGACGCCGAAGATGGGGTGGTGTCACGTCGGAGCAGGTCATTCTTCGGCAGAACAACATGGACGCGCGCTGACAGGACACCATCGATATCGCTGATCGTGCGCGACAATTCCTCGCTCAGCGCATAGACGTAACGGGCGCGCTCTTCGGTCGGCGAAGCAATCAGACCCGCCGCGTTGAACACTTCGCCCAGACTCTTAAAAGCATGGCGCGGCAACCCTTCTCCATTCAGCAGATCGATTGAGGAGGCAATCTGATTCTGCTCGACCTGGATCGTGCTGGTCCCGTCCTTGGCAGCAACGCGGACCGCATCGATCCCGCTCTTGAGGAGGACCGCAAGCATCTCGTTCGCCTCACGCTCTTGAACTTTGGTGTAGAGATCGGCTTTGCAACCGATGAGGAGAAGCAGGAGCGGCAACAGGGCCACAACGCGAAATCGCTTGCTGGATGGACGAGCCTGGCCGCTTTGGCGACAACAGAATGAACCAATCATTCGCCCCACTCAGCCGGCCGACATCAGCTTGTTCAGGGACGAACCGAGACTGCCGATGCCATTTGAAATCAGCGTAACCTGAATGACGCCGTCAGAAACATCCTTCAGGTTCGTCATCATCGCCTCGAAATCAACTGGGCCATGGGGAGCGACCGGCTCACGTGTTTCTGCCGCGCCCGGTTTCAGCAACAGGGGCTCCGACACCGGCCCAGGCTCCACACCCTTTGGAACTGCGTTGACCCGATACATTGACGAAAGATTCTGGAGGATGCGATCGCCGAGCGGGCTCGCCTGTGTTGCTGCACGTGATACCTCGGATGTCGGCGGAACTGGCGCCACTTCTGTCACTGGAGGCCCTGCCACTGGAGGCACAGCGTCTTGAACTGAAGCCGCCTGCAAGAGACTCTGTTGAAACTGGGCCTGCTCGTCGACCGCTGTTGCCGAACATGTCTTGGACAACCCTTCGGTTAGAGTGTGAGACATCGGCGCAGCGCCTAACATCATCATGGAAAGACCTCGCTCTCTTCGAGATGTGATGCGACCAGTCGCTCAAGCCCATAGCGGTTCAATGTCCTAGAGAGGTCAGCTGACGGCAAGCTGACGAGTTCGCCCGTTCATGGTCATCTAAAGATCACGTTTCGCGTTCACGTTTACGCAACGTTACTCCTGTCTAAGTCAGAGAGAGCCGTGAATGCTCATTCGATTCATAATCCGATACGTTTTGAACGGAGTCCTCTGTTTCAGTGTTTTCGCTTCCACCGGAATACAGATGGCGTCCGGCGCTTCCCTGTCGCTGCCCTCGACCGCTTATCGCTATACTGTTCTGGATCAGGAGCTTTCCGCCGCGCTGCAGGAATTCGGCGACAACCTCAATATCAGAGTCACCATCAGCGCCGAGGTGAAGGGACGGATTCGCGGGCACATGCCGGATCTGCCACCGCGCGAGTTTCTCGATCATCTGACGCAGCTCTACAATCTTCAATGGTATTACGATGGGCTCGTGCTCTACGTGTCTACCGCGAAGGAAGCGCAAACTCGTCTGCTTCTTCTAACTTCAATCAGTTTCGACGCTCTCAAGGCGACCTTGGATACGCTCAACATTTCTGACGAGCGCTACATCTTGAGGCCAGCACCGGGAAATGGCCTCGTCCTCGCGTCCGGGCCGCCGCGCTTCATCGCACTGGTGGAGCAGACGCTCAAAGGGCTTGTGGCGGAAGCGCAGGCGCGACCACGCTCCGCCCAGATGCCGTCGCGGGACTCTGTGCTGCTGCTATATCGCGGGTCCTCAGCGACGGTTGTTCGAGATGGGCGAGCTGAAAGCCCCTCTTCTTCAGATACCTCGCACCAGGACGGCGCCTTGCCCGCATACACGGCGGGCCAAAGATGATACTGAGGCGCTGTTGGCGAATTCCTGCCAGCGGCCCCCAATGAGCCCGTTACGCGGGGTTGTGCAGGGAGCTTTGACCGATCGTCCCGGTCAAACGCCGTTGAAGGATGGCAAGACGTTGCGTCTCGTAAATCGGCGCTAGACACACGAGAATTGCCGCTGCGCCACCTTGTCTTGCAGTCTCGGGATGGCCGATCACCGTTCGGCACCAGCCGCCCAGGCTGAAGTTCCGTTGCACCGGCGGCGCGATGCTCCGGCCGGATTTGGTCCAAGCCAAGAGGTTGTCAGGATCGGCCTTGCAAGTTCGCCGGGACGTTCGTCACCTCATGCCGTCCGCGCCGGCCGACCCGTTGCGCCCTTTGGATGACAAGCCTTGCGGCAACCACTGACAATCCATGAGGTGATGCAATGAGATTGAAGGCGGCTCACTAAACGATCGTTCGACGGTAATCAGCCTTATGTGTTCACGCGGGCGACATCATTGTGGTGCCCGTCGTCAACAAAGCCAACTGCAGCGAACGGGCTCTGTCTTCTTGATTAGCAGGACGAGAATGGAGCAACGCGTTATCGCCGTCGAGCCGAAGCTGATGTTCCAGGATATCGCCCGCATTATCGACGAGCGGATGAACGATCGGAAGATCTACAGCGGACGTGACTTCGTTTCGTCCAGGGAACGATTTCCGCCACTGACGCGCTAGGTGAACATCTACGCAAGGATGGTGCCTCGCACAGACTTGGCGAACCTCGCACGGACTGGCGAAAAAGACTTGGCGAAAAAGACTTGCGTGTGCAGTGCGGTCGCGTACTATTGCAGCGCGGTAGCGTCTCGCTGCCGCTGCCCTCCTTGGGCGTTTCCTCCCTAGACTTGGGCCGCTTGTCAATCAAGCGGCCCTTTTTTCTTGCCCATCAGCTCGGGCGTTGAGCTCGCGTGTGCCAGATTCAGCATTCGCGTTTGATGCGGAACGATATGGACCGCGATCTTGAATGCCATGTTGCCTGAGTTTGGCATGCTCTGCGAGCGCCTCCAGTAGCTTGTCGGGCATGGAGCTTTTGGATCCCGTAAAGATCCGTTCCAGTACCGATTGACACGCTACTCGTCAGGCACACAGGAATTGGCGCCCACCAGCAGCACGAAGGGCGGATCGAACTCCTTGCCCAAGCCACTTCGAAATCATCCGGCGGGAGGGATCGAGGCAGGTTTTCAATCTGCTCGCTGAGCGCGCATCCAGCTGAGGTAACACAATGCGCGGTCGCGGTGCGACGTGCTTCTGCATCGCGTTCCCGACCGCGCCTCGTATGCCCGCAAGATTCTCAAATCGCCATCATTCTTCACGTATCTGGGTCGACGGCACATCGTTCGACTGGGGGCAGCCGAAGGAAGCTTGATCCGATTTTGTAAAGTTCCTGGTCCGGTTTGCCGGACTGGCGATGTTCCGCTGGGACCGGTGTTGGCGACCTTGTTCAATCGGCTGGTGGGCGGCTTGACTGTACTCCGCTGCAGACGTTGAGGCGCCCGACCCGGACATTATCATGAGGCGCTGCGCGACCTCGGAAAGGACCATGACCCCAGCGAAGACATCAGCACCAGCTCCGGCGATCCAATGCCTGGCCGGCAAAGCGTGTATCAGCCGTGCCCACGCCATCTCCGCGACCCCCGTCCAGCTCCGATGACGCGAGCGCTACCACCGTATGCCGTGGGTGAGTTCAGAAAATGTAAGCTTTGACAACAAACTGCAATTAAAGGGCCGACACGCCGGTCTTAGACGTCGTAAGCCGCAGGCTGAGACCGTTAGTCGGCGTAGCTTACAATATGAGCACAGATCACCTCGCCCCACGAATCTTCACTTCGAGGTCACGGTCATATTGTCGAAGTTGAAGTTCATTCCGCCTGGCGATGAGGTGATCTCGACGCCGTATTGGACGCTACCGACGTTTATGTCGCCGAAGTAACCCTTCGACTTGATCCACTCGAGGATGCCTTTGATATCCACTGTCCCGCTGTTGCTCTTGGAAATGGGCACGAGCGAGATGACGTTGTGACCATTATTCCCTTCAAACACGTTCCAGGTCGTCCCTCCTAGAGCGACATTGCGATAGACCGGCATCGACGCCCCGGAAGGGGTGTATTTATACGATATGGGCTTAACGTTCCCGCTACCGTCCGAGTTTCCGGTGTAGTTTGTCCAGATCATGATCTCTTGCTGGTTTGAGCTGTCCCAAATATCATAGGCAGTGTCCCAAGCACCGCTTTTAGGAACGTCCTGATTGAAGGTCGAACTCAAAGTGTTGATTGCACTGAGCGGCTTTCCGATATGGACAGCCTCGTGCGGATAGCTCTTGATGCCGCCTGTTTCAGGCTGGTTCGACCACACGCTCCATCGGTTCGCTTCATGCACCGAAATGGTCTGAGGCCCCGCACCACTGCCCCACACGTCGTTGTTCCAGGTATAGCCATCACTTGAATGGTTCCCGTATGGATCGCTCGACCTCCAAATCAGGGCCTGTGCCGGCAGGGCGGTAGCCGATGACCTGACATTATTCACAGCCTGGCTAAAAAGATCATGTTCCTCCTGTGAGTAAGCGTACCCCATTGGGCATTCTGGCGAGCGGGCACTGTTTATCCGATTGAAATCCATAGTGCTCTCTTCCTCTTTCTGCCAGCGGGGTATCCTGGAATGGCTGAGCAGTTCAGTCTTAGGTGGCCTCATCTGAAGGCAGGTTCGAATGCTACGAAGCTTGGCTTTCGAGAAGCTGACCCGTGCAAGAACAAAGATGGACCGGCTGCTCAGTTTGTCATTTCGGATGACAGCAGGGGGTGCGAGGTGTCCGGGAATCTGAGGGTCGTGCGACGAGCGCGCTCTTCGCGCTCCGAACAAGCACCGCCCCTACTTGATCTCGCTTGCACTTGAGGCAACCGCGGCGATTACGCAGCTGACATACGCTGTCGTAGACCGAAGGTATGCGGGGTCGCCTTTTGAAATGGACCCCGGATTTGGACCCGCGGCTTAGGCGGTGCGGATGCCATTCCGTATTGATAAAGGGAGCGGATCATGAAGAAGACGAGACAGAAGATCGATGCGGCGCTGAAGGTGAAGACCGCCTTGGCGCGCTGCGTGAACAATCAAGGGTGACGGATCTAGCGCAGCGCTACGAGGTCCATGTGAACCAGATCTATGTGTGGAAGCTGCAGCTTCAGGATCAAGCGGTTCAGGCGTTCGACGCGGGCGCTGGTCGGGATGGCGAGGCGGCTCGCGAACTGGAGGTCGAGAAGCTCCCCGCCAAGATCGGACAATTGACGGTCGAGTGGGATTTCTTATCCAGGAGGTCCGGAAGACGATCGCGCCGGATCGCCGAGGATTGCTTCACCGCGATCATGAAAATCTATCGATCCGCCGGTAATGCCAACTGCTGAGCGTTGCGCAATCGAGCGTACATCGGCCGCCGCGGCCGGCCAATGACAACGACGTTGAGCTGATGCGACGGATCGACCAGCTGTTCACGTCCTGGCCCTTCCTAGGTTCGCGGCGGATGACGGCGATGCTCAATGGCGAAGGCCGCCGCATCAATCGCAAACGCGTGCAGCGGTTGATGCGCAAGATGGGCATCGCGGCGCTGGGGCCGAAGCCCAGAACCACAAAGCCGGGCTTGGAACGCATTGAGAAAGGAGGGATTTGACGCGCCGGCTTCCTGCTGTGGGGAAGCAGCAGCCCGAGCGGAGGTGACCTGCTCTCAACTGGCAGGGTGACGTAGCCCGCATGTAAAGGGGACTAAGGCGAAACTGTTACGCCGATTTCTCGATCGGTCAGGATTCGGCTCAGCGGGATGGCCTGCGCATCGAAGAACGGCAGCACGCGGTCATTCAGCAGCTCTGCCGCCGTGATCGGCGCCTTGCAGTCATACGGCTTGGCAAACGCCACCTTGCTATGAGTGTCGATGAAGGTCTGCTGATAGATCCGCCCCACCCCTTTCATATTGCCGACATAGAAGGTGTCCTGCGCGCCGCAATAGCCGGCGCACTCGCTCTCGAACTCGCCATGCGCCTCCCTCTCGGACTTGGCCTTCGCCAGCGCGACGAGCTGGGCCTCGGTCAGCACCAGGCCATCCTGGGCCTTCGTGGCCTCCAGCGTCGTCAGCCGTTTCTTGACGTTGGCAAGGTCGTGACGCGGCCACACCGCCCGCCCCCCGAACGGTGAGGCCGATAGGCCGCGACGGCGGAGCTCGTTGCTGACCCGCACCTGCCCCCAAAGCCGGGTGTTCGATCGCCAAGTCCACGACCGCGACCTCGATCTCGGGCGCTACACGGTTTTTAGGAGCGGCTTCATGCGGCTGATCTCGATCAGCGCCAGCTTGCCGCCCTTGTCGTACAGCTCCTCGAACCGGTATTAGCTGTCGCGGTCGTAGCCCATCATCCGGCAGGCTTGGCTGACATTGCTCAGCTGCTTGGCCAGCTCCAGCATGCCAACCTTCGCGCGAATGACCTTCTGCTCTTGTGTCATGGGACGTCTCCTGTGAGACGATGCGGGCTGTGCGGGAGCGCCCATTTGGGTGAGCGCCCCTGCTCGCCCGCAGCTTCGTTCCCTGCCAGTTTCGAACCATGTCGTAAAATCAAGCCGAAACTTCTACATAACAGGCAACTGACCGGCCGAGCTATGCACGCCAACCGGAACCGCCGGTATCGCGCAACAGCGAGGCTGTGACGGACCACGGTCCTCTCGTGACCAAATCACAATTACGTTTGGCCACACTCAACACTGCTTCGAGCAATCCGCCTCGCGGTCAACGCACCTCGCCTCCGCCCCCCTGTCATCGTTGTTCGCAATCGGCCTCGGCGCTTGTGCGCCTGTTGGCCCCGCCGCGTCGCCATGTTGGTCGCCCCCGGCGGCGACTTGGCCCCAGCTTGACGGCAGCCCACTCGGCTCGCCCGGGGCCGGTCGCCAATGCCCGCTACGCGCCTTACCGAGACTGCGCCATTATGCGCGATTCCTCGCAGCCGTTAACAGGCCCTCGCAGCGACACGCGGCCCAATACCTATGCGCTCGCCGCGCACTCTTCCGTTCGCTTTTCAGCGCGTCGCGCAAAGCTCCTGGTCTGGATTCTGGTCGACCGCGCACTCAATACGTTCTCGCATAGCTTGATCGATATCTTTTGCGCCAAGCAATTTTGGCGGCGGCGTCTCCTGCACCTGAAGAGCTGGTCTATCCCAGCTAGCGCAACCGCCGAGTCCTAGAATACCGAGGAGAGCTGAGAATGAGAGCAGAAAAACTGAACCCAAGCGCCACCGGATTGCTTTCTGACGTGAATTCATTCGGCCCTTCTTATATTGACTGCTGCGCCTGTGAATCGGCTGCAACGAGCATGTTGCTAAGTTCCTCCGACGGAGCCTTGTCCTTCGCAGCCGCGAGTGTGATGGATCCAACCGGCTGAATTGTGAAGTCCGAGGCAAGGTCTTGATAGGATAGAACAGCAAGATCGATCCCATTGCGGGTAAGAAAACCGCGGACAAACCGCCTTATATCCATCGAGGCAAGGATAACGGGCTGGATCTGACCTCGGACTGCGTTCGAATGGATCTGACGCATTTTTGACAGCAGCGCCTCGCTTTGCCAGTCCGTCAATACCAGGTAGGGCCCTTTGGGAGTGTCACGCACCGCGCTGCGAACAATATCCTCGGTTTGACGCTCGATGATGAAGACCGGCACGACACGGTGTGCGTTGGCATAGCGGTGGCAGATCTGCCGTCTCAGGCCGGAGCGAACATATTCCGTGAGCAAGACGACGTTTTGTTCACGTCCGCTCCATTCGGCCAATGCTTCCAAGACCAGCCGCGTGTTCCGGATCGGAATACCCTCTTCCAGGAGGCGCCGTAAGACGTCGGCGACCTTTGGGATTGGCGTCGTACGTAGTACCTCCTTCACCAAATCGGAATATTCCGTCTCCATCCGGGCCAGCAATTGGCGCGTCTCTTGGATACCCACCAAGCACTGTGCATAACGGGTCAACGCCGAATGGACGCGCAAGGCCAGGATTTCAATGGGACGGTGATGGCCGATGCCGGCTGCTTTGAGAGCCGGTGCGTTGCTCTGTTCAATCCAAATTTGGTTCGTCTCCGGGTCATGCCGAAACGGGATGCCGCTCAATTCAATGTTGGCCGGATCGTCGTGGAGTGCGAGCTGCGTTGGATCAATCAAACCTTGATCGACCGGGACGCCCTCGACATCCACCCTGAACTGCAACTCCGGCGAGCGCTCGTCGACCTCAACGGGGATGCGCGGAATCGTGATGCCAAGATCAGCTGAGACAAGTCCCGAAACGCGCGCAATGTGCTGTTGCAATTCGTCCTTGTCGATCGCCCGTGTCAGACTGGGCGCAAGGAACACCGCGACCGGAAGTGCCCCCGCGGGCACAGTTTGCTTGTCGGACTGTTCGGAAGCCGGACGAGAGACATCGGCGTTTTTCTTGGCGCTTTGGATGAAGCCGTCGGCAAAGCTCGCTGCCGCAAAGACTGCGGCCAACAGAAGAAAGACAGGGAGCGGGAAACCCGGAATGGCCCCCATTGCAACCAGGACGCAGGAAGATAGCCGCAATGCGTGCGGATTGGCCGTGAGCTGATTTACGATGTCCGTACCAAGATTGAGCCTTGCAACTCCATTGACACGAGTGATGATCGTCCCGGCAGTAATCGAAAGCAACAGCGAGGGAATCTGTGAAATGAGCGCATCACCTATCGTCAGCAGAGTATATTGATGCAGCGCCGCCTCGAAAGACATGCCCTTGGAGAGCAGGCCGATGGTGATCCCGCCCAGCATGTTGATGCAGATGACCACCAAGCCTGCGATGGCATCGCCCTTCACGAACTTCATGGCGCCATCCATAGCCCCATAAAGCTGACTTTCTTTCTCCAATGTAGCGCGCCGGCTGCGGGCTTCGTTTTGATCGATATGGCCGTTGCGCAGCTCCGCATCGATCCCCATCTGCTTGCCGGGCAGAGCATCGAGCGTGAAGCGCGCCGCCACCTCCGCCACGCGTTCGGCGCCCTTGGCGACGACGATGAACTGCACCATGGTCACGACTAAAAATATGACAATGCCGACGACGATGTTTCCCGATATGACGAAATCACCGAACGTGTGAATGATGCTGCCGGCATCCCCCTCGGCCAAGATTAGCCGCGTCGTCGAGATGGTAAGCGCCAGACGGAACACCGTGGAAATCAGGATGACGCTCGGCAAGGACGAAAAATCAAGCGGCGTGCTGATATAGAGAGCAACCATCAGCAGCAATATGGCGAAGCCCAGATTGAAGCCGATCAG
Organism: Bradyrhizobium sp. CCGUVB14; assembly: GCF_024199935.1. Lineage (NCBI taxonomy): Bacteria > Pseudomonadati > Pseudomonadota > Alphaproteobacteria > Hyphomicrobiales > Nitrobacteraceae > Bradyrhizobium > Bradyrhizobium sp. CCGUVB14. The sequence continues at coordinate 1,654,386 of NZ_JANADS010000001.1, read as the reverse complement.
CGTATCGATCGCCACTATCGGGATCGGCATGATCATCATGCTGACCGTCAGAAGCAGCGCCAACGCAACCATCAAATCGGAGCTGGCCGACGCGCGCGCAATGATGTGACGCATGACGCTAGCCATGGGGACCTTCCGATCGTTGGTTGATAGGGCCGGTGTTGTCACGCAACGAAACATAGGTTTGGAAAACCGCGCGCGCCTCGTCCATGAGGCCGGCCCGCCGCAGCGCTTGGCTACGCAACAGCATCAAAGAGATGCGCGAAGACGATCCATCATCAAGTGCGTCTAGTTTATCCAGGATCGGCAGTGCTTCATCGCCAAGGCCTTCCGAGATGAGGGCGTAGGCGAGAATCCGCAGCAGATCGACATCTTGAGTGTCGTCGCGGACGATGAGCCGCAAGAGAGCCAAGCATTCTGCACTTTGCCCACACGCAAGATGCAGATAGGAAAGTGCACAGAGCAAATCGCGCTCCTGTCCGGAACTCAGCGAGACGTTATCGGAATTGGAAACATCTGTCGTCCGTTGCGCTCCATCGGAGTTGGACATTGCTAGGCTTCGATCAGGCTGTTCCGGTTTTGCCGCAGCAGCGCCAGCCACTGCAGTCCCCGCTGTAGGACAACGACACCTTCGTGCGCCATCGAATCCGCAGGCGCGGCCGCCAGCTTATGGGTGAGACGTTCCAGAAGAGTGCTATACCGCTCTGCCCGCAGCATGTCGGGATGACGCAGCGTTGGTGTGACAAAAGAGAGCAGATCATGCGCGATATCGCGCCCATAGGCCGACGCCAACACCGCGGGCGGCTCGATCTCATGAGGGTGAGTGCGTACTTCGTTGAGACTGACGCGCCCGACTGCATCAATCTCTTTGGCCTCTTTGGCCTCCCCTATGGCTTTTATCGCTACATCCGGCGGCATATGCGACGCACTCAGCTCGCGCCAGATCGACGCCGGCTCCTTCCCACCATCAGTGCAAGCACCGTCGATCTCAATCTTGTTGGGTTGGCAAATGGTCGGCCCGATGACCGGCACATGATGGTCCTCGTTTGGCCGCCGCGAAACACTGCTGGGCCCGACATCGTAATGGGACAGCTTTGACATGACGCTCTCCTTATCTTTCTTTCGAGCCCAGAAAGTCTAATAGGGAATGGCGGCAAAGCGGCCATTGCGGCTTAGCAGCACACGCCCCTCCTCGATTCGATTGACCGCCCATCCGTCGGCCAACAGAGCGCCGACGAAATACTTCTGTCCACCGATAAGAAGATAGGGTTGGGTTCCGCGCCAAACAGCTTCGACAGCGATTGAGGATGGCTGCTTGTCCTCCTTGACCACGACTCCGTTCACCAGTGCCACCGCGCCGTTTGTACGACCATCAAACCATTGCTGGAGCTCCTGCCATTTCGTAACCGCTGCAGGCGTTACTATTCCCTCAGCGCTCACAAACCCCGGCCCAGAACCGACCCTGATATCGAGCAGGCCGGCCTTATCAACTTCCTGTTTCAGCACTTCAGCTGCGGCCTCAGCTCGCCGGTCATCTGGTCTGTTCAAGCCCAGCTTGGGTACAAGCTTGCCGGCAGGCGACGCAATGGTGCTCGGTGCGCTTCCGCTGGCCTTGAAGAATATGGTCGAGAGAGCGCCTAGACCAAGAAAGGCGAGCAGCGCGATGGCGAGCGCTAAGATCGAAGCACGCGATAGGCTGATCGACCGAGCCTCAACCGTGTTCTGGATCGACCAGCGAATGGACATCGCACCCGCGCCAACGACAGCGGGAAGAGAAAGGACAACGCGCCCACCTGCGGCGATATCCTCTTCGCCCTCCGGGGCGCCTACGGCTGCAAGAGCCTCAATCTCGATTGAATTCCCAACAAGCGTGAAACGAAGGTGATGCGGCTCAAGCCCTTGTTCGACGAAGACCATATCTGCGTCGAGGCCACTACCGATAAGGCTCGCTCCGGCAGCCGCCTTCCCGCTTAGTCCGGCATAAAGCCCCGATAGCACCTCGAAATGCAAGGAGGCAGCAGCCTCATTCACGGACAATCCTCCGAACCAGGGAGCACGTGCAGGCGAATGCTGCACGATTCATATCCAGGCCGCACGGCTTAACATCGTCGCCACGGCGGAAAAAGCGGAGCGAGAGCTCGCCCCGCTTTCCAGGCTCAACCGCTGGCCCGCTCAGCCGCCGCCTTCTTCTCGCTCGATAGCTCGGTCGACAGCGCACGCAACCGCATGTCCTGCACCATGGCTTGCTGATTAACAGCCTTCAACTGCGCGATCAGCGCCTCGAAGGTTGCCGCGTTACCAACAGTATCAAGCGCAGACGCGGCACCCGATGCCGCCGATCCGGCGGCAGGCGCGTTGATATTGCCACCGCCACCGCCACCGCCACCTCCGGGCTTGTTTTCGACCTTGCTCTCATTGTTGATGTCGTGGCCAGCTCCAGAAGAGCCAGGAGAATTTACTTTCGTCATGTCGTTTCACCTTCTGCTTGAATCTGCCGCCACGAATGGCGACGCACCCTTGACGCCGGACACTTCGACGTCAAGAACCCTCTTCCTCTTCTGTTTCAGCCACAGTCTCGTGAAACTTTTCCATGTTTCGCTCCACAGACTGGATCGCAACCATGCTAAGAACCGAACCAAAAGCCGATTCTAAGTTTTGGCGATCAGCTGCAGACGACGAGCTGTCACTATCAGAATTGGTACGAGTCACGTTCTCGATTGCTCCGGCCATCTGGTGCCTCTATATTTTAGTTCCATCAGAAAGGTGGCATCACTTCGCGATCCACGTTGCTTACGCTAACGAGATCAGCTGTCGAGAAGCTGACGTCGAACGACGGATCGGGAAAGTATCTCATTCAACCTCGCCGCCGAGGCAGGAGGACGGATTCGCGGGTACATGCGGGATCCCGCCACTAAGCACGTTCTGGACCGCGCCTGTTAAGCTCTACGGCATCTCCGACGTGCACCCGACAGCCTTCGCTCGATCCATTCACACATTGCCATACGGGCACATCGTCATGCTCGTGGATCGCACTCTCGATGGCGAATGGCGAGGCGTAGATGCAACCACGCGCAGTCGGAAATGCCGACGCGAGGCTCGGCGGTGATGTTATTTGCGGCTCCTCGACGATGGTCATTCGCAACTGGACGACCGGAGGGGCCTTGTTCTTCCAGCATGCCACATCAGGAGATCGTCGTGCCGCATGTTCAGGGCCGCAGCAGAACACTCAGCGCCGCCTGGAGTCATCAAGATGGTCGCGCGGCACTGCGCAAGCGTTCTTTGATTCTGAGGCTCGTCAGCTTTTCGAAAGCTTGCGTGCCTATCCCGTAGCCTCGATCTCTAACCGCCGATCCCGCCCGTTGACCGCAATGGAACATGAACTCACATGCAGCTCAATAATTCTTTGCTACCAGGTAGTGCAAATCCAGCTCTGTCGGCGTTGGGACCTTCCGCGCACACACCCGGCCAGATTCGGCAAGGGGAACCTTCGACATTCGAGGCAATGGTGTCCGTTTGCACGCGGGACGACCAAGCCGACGCGCCCCCCCCGTCACCGGACCTACTGCACCCAAAGCTGCCTATGCCGGAGGATCCGCTGGACCACCTGCCCGCGCACGTGAAGGCGGCGATCGAGGCCATGGAGCGGGGCGAGCCCCTTCCCTCCTCAAGCGGCACATCGGCAAGCGGCACATCGGCGACGGCTGAACCCGCAGCTGATCTACCGACTGCTCCGGTGCCAAGCTCAAGGATCACGTGGAATGGCGGCACGCTGACTAATGCCGAGTTGCAGATCGTGGCAGTGCTGAACCGGCACAAGGACCAATGCCCGCTCAGCTGGGACTCGCTGGCAGACAAGGCCAACGATCCGTCGACGCCCGCGGATCTGAAGGAGGCGATCAATGGATTGCGGCGCGACCCAGAGCTCTTCTACGCAATTGGCTCCCAAGGCGACGGCCGCTGCGGAGGCAAGATCAAGGACAAGGATCTGTCAGAGTTTTCCGACAGCCACTCGCAGGTGGCCACATTCCAGGAGCAGCAGGCGCGCAGCTACGAGCAGAACTATATTCCATCCGACGGCACCGGGAATGGACAACCGTCGGTCATGACCTTGAGTGATGCATTGCGCGAGCTGTACAAGTATTCTGACTACCTGCCCAAGAATTTGAGCCTGGACGATTTCAAGGGGATCGTCGACGGCAACGCCCAAACCGGCAAGTGTCCGCCCCAGGTGATCGCGGCGGCTCAATACTTCCTCGACCATTCGGACACCTGGAAGCAGCTTTACGGTGGTGCGATTGATAAGGTCCACAAGGAAGACTTCCTGCAAGTCGCCTCGTCGTCGATGAACCTCTCGCAATGCGAGCTGGACACGCTCGGTACGATCAACAAGAATGAGGATGCCTTCTTCGGAGGCGGCGTCCTGACACGCGAGAAGTTGGCGAGCATGGCGGGCGACAAAACTCTCGACCCGAAGGTACGACAAGCGGCGTCACAACTGCTCTCGGATCCCGTGTTGTTCGGTCTGCTAAACAACTCGATTACGGGCTACAAGACCCATCACAAGTTCTTCGACTTCGGCGGCGGGCATACGGTCGATTCCGGTAATATCAGCAACAACGACTTCACGCACTTCTACAGCAACCTGTCGGCTGCGAACCACACCGTCCAGCAGACAAAGACCCACCTCCCCGAGACCTTGGCCCAACAGAACGCTGTCGCGGATATGCTAACGGGCGCGGCCGACCAGCCCGACATCAAGTCTCAGAAGAAGAACGGCGGGGCCCTCATGCATGGGCTCGACGGCGTGGCCAAAGTGGGTTCGAAGGTGCTTGATTGGACCGCCACGGCGGTCGGTCTGCTCGGTTTCGTTCCGGGTCTGGGCGAATTGGCCGATGCAGCATCAATGGCGCTCGAGTGCGAGTCGCAAGCAGCGAACCTTTTGCACACCGCCATTAGCGGGGGCAATATGAAGCAAGCGCTCGAAGAAGCTGGCCTCAACGTCGCGGCGCAGGCCGTTGGCTGCATCTCTGGGCCCGAGGTCAAATTCGCGATGCGCGAAGGGCTAATGAAGACAGTGATGGAAGGGGCTGCAACGAGCGGAATCGACCTGACGGTCTCGCAAGCGCAATCCTATGCGGACAACTATTTGGACGACCTGAAGACGAGGCTTGAAACTGAGCCCACATAGGCCACTGTCGACGTTGAATGACCACATCGTCACCATCGGGAAACACATCGGAAACCAGCCATGACCTTGCATCAACTCTTGCAACATTCGAGTGACGCATCGAGGCGTCTTCCCGGCCATGAAGACGATCGCACTTGTCGGTCCGTCGGCCTTCCGGCTTTCGCGAGCGCGTCAAAGCGTCCATTCACGACACGATCGGCAGGGCAAACTGAAAGGTCGCGCCCGGCCCTTGGTTGCGGACGATTGACAGGCGCCCTCCGTGAGCTTCCACGATCGAACGACAGATCGACAGACCCATTCCAAGACCGCTCGTTTTGGTGGTGAAAAACGGATCTAAGATGCGATCCCTATCTTCCTCAGCGATCCCGGCGCCGCAATCGGTCACGGAGAGCTGCACGCGCCCATCACCGTTCCAGGAAGATCTGATCACCAGTCCGCGCGTTCGATCGTCAACCGCTTGCATGGCTTCGATCCCGTTCGTCACCAGATTGATGATCACCTGTTGCAGCTGAATCCGGTCACCAAGAATCGTGGGAAGCATTGGGGTCAACTCGGTTCGCAAGGCCACTTGGTGATTGACCAGCTCACGTGTCACCAGCGTGATGGCCTCCTTAACGACGTCATTGATATCGAGAGATACCATCTCGATCTCCCCTTTCTTCGCAAGTGCGCGGACCCTGCGGATCACCTCGCTTGCCCGGATCGCGTCCTTGGCGATCCACTCCACCGATCTGCGCGCGGCGGAAAGCTCAGGAACTTCGCGCCCCATCCAAGCGAGGCACGCATCGGCATTGCTGACAATGGCGGAGAGCGGCTGGTTTACTTCGTGGGCGATGGAGGCTGTTAGCTCCCCCAGCATCGTCACGCGCGATACATGAGCAAGATCCGCCTGTGCCTTCCGCAGCTCTTGTTCGGCCTGATCTGCGCGGATCTTCGCGGTGATGTCGGTGCTGACGCCTCGGTAGCCCAGAAAGTTGCCGCTGACATCAAAAAACGGCTTGCCGCTGGTCCGGACGTAGATCGGAGTCCCGGTCCTATTGACGGCGCGATAGACGAGATCACGAAATGGCAGATGTGCGTCTAGCGTCGCCCGATGCTGTCGCCACTTCTCGGGGTCTTCTTCGACGTCGCACGCAATTTTCCAAGGAGGCAGGCCGATGAGTCCTGTGGCCATGATGCCCGTAGCGCCGGCGTGCTCCGATAAGTGGGTGACCAGATGGTCCGGCCCGGTCTCCCAGAGCCAGTCGGAAGCAGTTTCGGCGTAATCACGAAAGCGCTGCTCGCTCTCACGCAGCGCGGCAAGGGTGTTTTCCAATTGTTCCCTGGCTGCGTGTTGCTCGGTGACATCCATATGCGTTCCGATGAGTTCGACAGTGTCGCCATCGCTTCCCAACACAGCGTGCGCAACTGAGTGTATGTGCCTTATCGAGCCATCGGGAAGACGGATTCGGAAATCATACTCAAAGTTACCTGCCTTCTGTTCGATAGCCTGACGTTGCACTTCCTGCAGCGGCGCCAAGTCATCTGGATGAATACGCGACTGGATGGCCTCAAGCGATACAGGCTCGTCCGAATCGAAGCCAAACAGACGACTGACTTCGGCGGAGCGATACGCAAAACAGTGACGACGGCAGTCCCAGGACCAAGTACCTGTGCGACTCAGCTGCTGCGCGTCGGCCAGATAGGCCTCGCTACGGCGCAGCTGCTGTTCCGTCTGCTTGGCTGCTGTGACGTCCGTCGCCGCCCCGACGAACTCGATATCGCCAGACGCGGTTCTCGTAGCCCGTGCCAGCGTGTGAATATGCTTTACCGACCCGTCGGGCATCTGCAGTCGGTATTCATGCTCGAAATCCTCGCCTTGAAACGCTCGATCTGCCGTCTCTCGGACGGCGGCCTTATCTTCTGGGTGGACGCGATTAAGGACGTGCTGCAGTGTCGCTTTCGTCTCCGGATCGTATTGGAAAATCCGAAAAATTTCCTTAGACCAAGTGACCTCGCCGGTGGCGACGTTCCAGCCAAAGCTGCCGGCGTGGCTCAATTCCTGCGCCTGGGCTAATTGGGCCTCACTCCGCTGCAGCGCAAGTGCGGTCCGCTTCTGCTCGGTGACATCTTCGCAGGCAATGAGGACGATGGGCTTGTCATCGGCCCACAGCATGGCTTTGGCGTTTTCGCGCACCCACAGCACCGAACCGTCTTTCCTGATCTTCTGGATGTCCCAGGTGCGCGATTGGCCGATATTTGTAAGACACTCCCCGATACGTTTGCGAACGACCTCACGATCTTCTTTCAGAAAGACATTCAGCACAGATAGGCCTGCCAGCTCCCCAGGAGCATAGCCGAGTTGGGTCGCGCCGAAAGTATTGACGTTGAGGACCGTTCCGGCTTCATCGACCATGAAATACATAAATGGATTATGCTCAAAGATTGCGCGCCAGCGTTTCTCGCGGCCATGCAGATCGGCCGCTCTGTGCCGTAGCTTGGCTACGGACTCACGCGCAGCCTCCCTTTCGCGGCGGACCTTTCCGATCAGGTGCGTTCCGACAATTGAGACGGTTAGGAAGGTGACAATCACCAAAAGGTCCTGAGGGTCATCGATCCGGAGACTGAACGTCGGGGACGTAAACAAATAGGCCAACGCAGCGACGGAGGCGATAGAAAGCACCGACGATGCGATGAAGCCGCCTGTCAGCGAAAACAGCAATATCACCGCGAGATAGGCGAACGCCGTCGCTGCGAAAGGGCGGTGAATATAAACGGACACTAGCGTCACCGCCGCTAGCGCAACGCTTCCGAAAACCAGCTGCATCGCTGAACATCCAAACGTGGTGAGCTGGTTACACATGCTTGTAGCGGTCCGGCCTTCGAGCGGGTTAACAATTGAGCAAGAATACAACAATTCATTTCGACCCCGATAGGTGCTCCTGGGTGGTTTCGCGACCGGGTGCTGAACAGCACAGCCGAAGGAAGGCGCATTACAAACCTTCGTATAGTCTTCTTAAACCTATTAATATCGAACGCTCTCATAGGACAATTAGGTCTTGGTATTCACGCTGCTCGCCTTCTCCTCGATCGCAAAAACGCGATGCTGCAGCCGGATTGCCTGGAAGCCGGCAGAAGGGTCGAACGCAGTCGCGGTTAATCCGACAGATATGGCCCTTCGCGTCGGATTTTTTAGTTGCCCAGTGACGGGGAAGTCCGCGCTGTCTGACGCGGGATATGGGAATGGAAGCCGACAGTTTCCCCCAAGTTCATTGGTGCGGGCGGCCGGACTCGAACCAGCACAGGCCTTGGAGCTCCACGAATTGTCGTACCGCTTCGGCTTTCGTCGCCGCTCATCGGGCGCTCATGGTCTGGACTATCTCTTCACATTGGCGATGTCGCTGTAGGTGCTGCCAGTCTCGAGTCCTGAACCGGAAGTTTGGAGCATTGGGGCGTGATTTTGCCGGGACAATGTAACGACAGAAGCGCTCGATGGAAGCAAAGATGTCGTCGGCTGATCTGGTCCATCGGAACGGTTGGGGATCGGCGTTGTGTCGCTCGATGAACGAGGCGACGTCCACCCTAAGGGCAGCCAAGCTGCGATAGATGCCGAGCCGGATCGTCTTATCGGTGAGGAGCGCGAAGAAGCGCTCGACTTGGTTGAGTCCTGACGAACTGGTCGCGGTCAGGTGCACGTGCCAACGCGACCTTTTTGGCGAGCCATCTGCGGATCATTGCGGTCCTGTGCGTGACGTAATTGTTCGTGACGAGATCGACGTCGAGTTCGCGCGGTACGGCAGCCTCGATCTCGTCAAGAACCTTGCGAAATTCGGCGGTGCGATGGCGCCCGCAGCACTTGCCAATGACCCGTCCGGTCGCAATATCGAGGCCGGCGAACAGCTATGTGGTGCCATGGCTTTTGTCCGTCATGGCATCTTCGGGCCGCCTGGCCGGGATACATCGGAAGCATCGGCTGGCTTCGGTCCAGCGCCTGGATTTGGGACCTCTCATCCACACACAGAACGATGGCGTGCACCGGCGGTGAGACGCAGAGACCCACGACATCGCGCACTTTGGCCACGAAGTTCGGATCGGTCGAGAGCTTGAACGTCTCCATCCGGTGCGACTGGAAAGCGAAGGCCGGTCAGATGCGTTGCACCGTCGATACCGATAGGCCGCTGGTCTTCGTCATGTCGCGAGAGCTCTAATGGGTGGCGTGCTCAGCGCAACTCTCCAACGTTCTCACGATCACGGCTTCGATGCGGGCATCCTCAATCGTGCGGGGCTCGTCGCGCAGTCCGGCCCCGCGCTGCTCCATAAAACGCCGCCGCCACTTTTTTACGGTCTGCTGCTCCAGCCCTAGCTTGGCCGCCACTCCCGTGTTCTGCCCACCTTCCGCACAGGATCAGCATGATCCGGACTCTTAAGAGCCAGCGCCGTTCCGCCGCATCGTCAGCGACGTCAATTCGGCGCGCTCGTCATCGCTCAATATCGGGCAGGAAGTTGCTGGATTGCCATTGGGGACTCCGTCGCTGCTTGCCTCCATCCTTGGCACAGCGACGCGAATTTACTGCGGATCTATGATTGCGAACGTGTGGCTCGGGACACTAAGATCAGTCCATACACCTTGCCCATGGGAGGGGTTGGCTCGGGATCGCCCGTGAAGGTTTCCCTGACTTTGAGCAGTTCTGCACCTGGGGCTTCCCTTGAAGCTTCCTCTGGGGGCACTCATTGGCTAAGTCCGATGCCTCCATCAATTCCGCGAGGCCAATGTTCGTCACGACCCCAATCGCACAAAGCAAAACGAACACAGTTGTTACACGGTTTGATTAGCTTAGCGGCGGACCCGGTCTGTCCTGGACAGGACTTTGGTGCTGGTGGTTGTCTAAGGATTGGAAGGTTCATTGAAAGTACTTTTGCATGCCGTGGCGAGCGATTGAGCCCGACCATCTTCCTGAAGTTCGCGCCATCGCAGATCGCGTCCACCTAAACTATCGCCAGGATAAGGCCGTTTTCCCGGAGCGGCCGGAGATGTACCCTGAGGGATGTTTTGTGCTTGAGCGCTCGCGGGACGACCTGGCCGGCTATATCGTCACCATCCTTGGCGCTTCAAGGAGCCGCCCGCGCTGAATGCGCTTGTGGGCGCCGTGACCGAGCCTGCATCGACCTAATATCACGACATCGCGTTGTTGCCGGAAGCGCGCAGCAACGCTGCGGCTTTCCGAGGTCGTGCTTAAGCTGGTCAGACACGCGACAAAGGCCGGCTTTCCCAACCTCTCGCTGGTCGCTGTCAGCAATTCAGGAAAGTTCTGGGAGAAGCACGGCTTCCGAACGCTCGATGACGTGGATTTGAACCAGAAGCTCGCAAGCTATGGTGCAAGTGCAAAGTATGTGGTCCTTGAACCAACATGATGTGCAGTGGGTACTGTTCGAGCCGCCGATCGTGCGCGGCAATAGCCAGTTGATGCGCCGGTCGCTCCGTCAGAGGCTTCGAGCCGGCGCGCAGACTGACCGGCATTGATCGACTTGCGACGTCCGAACATCTCTAAATCCAGAACCGAGAGCGCTGAGGGCATGGAAGGATGCGCGATCCTGCTGGACACGGCGGCCAACTATTCAGCTCTGCAATGCAGCGGATGGCCCCTGAGGTTCGCCGAACGCCAACCTGGACATGCGGTGTATTGGACAACGGGGCGGTTCGGAACGACGCCGTGGTTCAATAAGTAGCGCAGATCTGATCGAGCAGATCTACGTCATTGGGCGGTCGGTCGGGCTGGTTCATCGGCTGCCATGCAACACACGCTCCGCTCTGGTCGAGCGCGCCGAACAAGCAACGGTAGGCTTGCGTGATTGGGACGTGCCCGACGTCGAAACTCGATTAAGTCCAAGCCTACTCGTATTGCTGGTGATGATATCATCATCGAGTTCGTAGCGATCTTTCACTCGCTGATGACGGGAGATGCTCGAGTCGGGCGTGTTGCCACGATCACGATAGCCTGGTCCGCCAAATGCGGGGACAGATGCGTGACGTCTGCGTGTCAGATAACGGTCAGCTGGAGCTTGTATGTGGAACGGCAAGGGCTCCCAAGAGCTCCGTAGTAACAACTCTGCCAGTAGGAGCGAAAATCGGATGCATAGCCACGGCATTTCAGCCAGCCAATCCGCAGGCGCCAGCCGGACTGATGAATCAGGGGAGTCAGGCGATAGTCAGCGCTTTGAACGAACCCTTGCAGGCATGGAGCCAGGCAGTTCGTCGTCGGCTAACCCGCGGCCATACTCTCTTGTTTCCGCCCCACCCATTGAGCAGATCGCAAGATCTACCTTTGACAGAGAAGTGAGGGAATTTTTCGGCGACGAAATCAAATACATCGCCGATAATCCACAAGAGTACACGGATTTTGTATCCACAAAAGCTGAGCGCGCGGCAATGGTCGCTAGAGTTTACGCCAGCACGGCAGACAATGCGGTGACGGAGCCGCGATTTTTCCGCTATCGATTGGGGGACACAACTGTTGGGCTTTTAAGAGCAGGAGGCCCGATGATTGTTAGAGGGGACCGGCTTCAGCGACAATTCGGGCGCAATGAGTTCACGTCCGTTGTAGATCTTCGGCTTAGCCATCCGCTTGTCGAGAACGCAGGCGATATTCTGCTGGAGCATCAACTTCGGCAAGACGGCGATCAGCCGTTGGTCATGTCACGTCCTGCCATAGAAGGTATGGAACCCCGTCTAGCGGAGATGGGGTTTGTTGATATGGGTCGCAATCACTGGGTGCTTGATCCGACCCAGCATCCCGAAAAGTGGACGAAGAACGCTGACAATGAATGGCAGCGGTCAGACAAACCTGCACTGTATCTTTCAAAGGCTGAAGGCGATGACAGCGATACTGAAGCAGGTGTTGAGGCGAATCCGAGTGAAGCAAGCGTAGAGACAGACTCGACTGGCGATGACCCTTCTTGGTATCTTGAGCGCGCTCTTACTTTCAGCTGAGTATTGCCCGTGAAGTCGGGCGCAACGACGAGGTCGCACCTGAACGTGATTGCTATCTCGTCGTTTCAGCGGCGGTCGTGCGAGCCCCTAGCGAGGGCAGGTACCATCACTCGTGCCGATGCAAGATCCCGCGCATCGATCACTTCGCATAATGTGTCGTCCGTGGAACAGTGTGCAAACCGCTGAGCGGGATTCGGTTTCTGGCACGCTGGTGGGTTTGAGATTGCGGGCTTTCGAGAGTTGACGCCTCGAAAGCCTGCGGGTCCACTCTCAAGATAGCCTCGAGTCAGCGATCGTGATTCCCTCGTCGCAACGGAAGTGATGCGACCGAAGCAACCGACGACGACTTCAAGGCGATCGAGGCAGGCTGCATCATTATCAATGTTAAGCATGTGCTGGCGCAGCTTGGCGGCAAGACCCGACTGGGACTGGGTCGATCGGTCGATCACGAGATCGCACCGTCTGCTGCCAGAAGGACCGGCCGGAGACCGAGAGACGGTTCGTCATCGGGCTGCTGCTCGAGCACATCTACGCTTGTCCGACGAGGACAAGCGCGAACCCGAGCGCAATCACGCTCGACATCGACGACATGGTCGACGTGGTGCATGGCCGTCAGCAACTCGCGCTGTTCATTGCCCAATGTGACGAACACTACTTCCTGCCGATCCACGTCCACGACACCGAGCACAGCCGGCCCATTGCGGTCATGCTGCGCCCGGCAAGACGCCGAGCGGCATTGAGGCGCGAACACATCTGCGCCGCCTGGTTCGGCGCATTCGCCGGCGCTGGCCTTCCGCGGCGAAAGCCACTACGCCTGCCTCGAGGCCATGACTTTCTGCGAGCAGAACGGCGTCGATTACGTCTTCGCGCTGGCCGGCACCAAGCTGCTCGCCAGAAAGGTCGACGAGGTCTGCGATGCAGTCCGAACCAACGTGCGGTCGAGAACAAGAACGTGGTTCGGCTACGCCGAGACCCGCCACGCGGCAGGTTCCTGGCATCTTGAGCGCCGCGTCATCGCCCGCATCGAAGCACCCCAACAAGGGCTCGACATCCGCCACGTCGTCACCAGCCTGAATATCAGCACGGCGGGGGGATCTATGATCGCCTCTACCGGGCACGCGGACAGGCCGAGAACCTGATCAAGCTGCACAAGACCCAGCTCGCCTCCGATCGCACCAGCTGCCGCTCGGCGATCGCCAACCAGGTTCGCCTCGTCTTCCACGCCGCCGTCTATTGGCTCATCCTCGCCATGCGCGACGCCATCCCGAAGCCGCGTGATCTGGCAACCGCCGAATTCAACACCATCAGGCTCACATTTCTCAAGATCGCAGCCCGTGTCATCGAGACCGCCACCCGCGTACGTCTGGCCTTCGCTGCAGCGTGCGCCGACGCCAACCTGTTCCGCAGCGCGGCAAACGCTCTGGTCCCGCAAGCGTCCTGACGCTCGGGGCATGAGCCCCGGTCATCCCCGCCACCGTCCTCCAACGCGTTCAGGAAGTCCCGTCGAAAAGCGGCGAAAAAGCCCGTAGCGTTCGCGCGCGCCTTCACTCGCGACCAGAAATGTTCCAGCAGCCCGCCCGGCACTCACGATTAAGACGAGCTAGAAATCTGGTTACAGAGTCTCTAAGACAAGCTCTCGTGCTCGCTGCAATGGTGTTACGAAGAATGAAGATACAGATATTCTCATTGCGGGAACGACCAGATCTGATCCCGTCGGTCTTTTCGAATGACTTGGAGGAGGTGTGGCCCGAGTTCATGCGACATGACGCGACGTCAGAGCTCTACTTTGGGCGATCTGTGTTTTTCGATTACCTCGACTACGCCTTTGGAGCACTTCTCGATGGCGAGATCGTCGGGCGCGCTTTTGGTGTTCCATTTGCCTTCAACATCGAGGGCCGCTCCGAATTGCCTGACGGCGGCTGGGACCAGGTTATCCGCTGGGCTCACGAAGACAGGCTTGTTGGACGTAGGCCGACGACGATAAGCGCGCTCGAAATCGCCCTTGTCCCCAAGGCGAGGGGCATTGGCAATGCACTGGCGATGTTGGATGCCTTGAAGGCGTGCGCGAAGAAAATGGGCTTTGCAGAAATGTTTGCCCCTGTCCGGCCCAGCCAAAAGCAACTCGACGCGCGGAAGGCAATGCGCGAGTATGTCACATTGCACCGTGCCGACGGTTTGCCAACGGACACGTGGTTGCGAACTCACGTCCGCGCCGGAGGCAAGATATTGAAGATCGCTCCCTATTCCATGACCATCGTTGGGACCATCGCGGAGTGGACGCAATGGACAGGGGCAGCCTTCAATTGTTCGGGCCAGGCAGAGGTCGAGGGTGCATTGGTACCGGTACTTGTATCGGTTGAGCAGAATTATGGAGTTTACGTGGAGCCGAATGTGTGGGTCCAACATGCATTGTGATATCTGTTGCATCCAACGGGGTAGCTGGATGTGCCATTCGACCCTTTAATTGCAGATTGATGTCAATTGGCCTCTCGTTCTTTTCTTGACGGTGGTAACGCTCGAGATAGGTTGCGCGCTGACTTTACGTCAACGAAAGCGCCTGTCGCCCGTTCTGGAGAACCTCACGGCACACGGTCCCGTGGGCGTTCTCAAGCCTTGTTGTATAATGAGGAAAGGCCTCACGGGGCGATCGGCAATCGACCGCCGATTTTGCTGCAAACCCGCGATGGTGCCACCAGCCCACCAGCGTGTTCAGAGCCGTAAAACTCTAGTTCTGGGTGGTCCAAACTTCGGTCTCGCTTCAAAGAGTCGTAAAACTCTAGTTTCGAGTGGTCCAAAGTTCGGTCGCTGCATCGGTAACTCACCCTCAATTTAGGGATGAATGAGATCGGCAAGGTGCAGCGTTGAAGATTCCCCCCGGGCGTGGCCACCGCCCCCGCCCGTCAGTTCTTGTCCTAATTGGCACACTTGCAAAATCGAATTGGGACACCGAATAAAAACGCCACCTGCTTGAAATAGCTTGCAGGCGGCGCTTATCGAGCCCCGGGAGGGTGATGCAAAATCCCGGCTCCCATTAGTCAGCACAACCTGTGCCAAGGTTTTATGTCTCGGGGCGGGACACTTGCGGGTGGGGGATAGAATCGAAAGAGGCCGCTCACTGAGGCTAGCCTGTCTCTGTCCAATCTGCAGCTTTTTCGTCATCGTCATGCTCTTCATCATCTGCCGGCAAGGAATCCGGCAACTCTCCCGCCAACATTTTGTCCTTGCTGAGCAGGCCGGCGTCCTCCAGCGTGTCCATGTCCGGCAGATCGCGCAGCGTCGCCAGCCGAAATGCACCAAACCCCCTTGGTGATGACGTAGGTGTAGGGCGCGCCGGGTTGCGGGCTGCGCGGGCCACTTGCGATGAAGCCTAATTTAGGCAGTCATGCGCCTTGACAGACGAATTGAGGTCAATCAGTGTAACGTTATAACATTACATTTGTAGGCTCCTCGTGCGCCACTCCACCGCTCTCACCCTATCTCCTTGAAAAGGCTCTTCGATCTCCATGCAAAAACTCCCCGTCACCGTCTTGTCCGGTTTCCTCGGGGCTGGAAAGACCACTTTGCTGAACCACGTCCTGAACAACCGGCACGGCCTGAAGGTGGCAGTGATTGTCAACGACATGAGCGAGGTGAACATCGATGCGGATCTGGTTCGCGATGGCGGTGCGAACCTGTCCCGGACCGATGAGAAGCTCGTCGAGATGACCAACGGCTGCATCTGCTGCACGCTGAGGGACGACCTTCTGAAGGAGGTGCGCGCCCTCGCCGAGAGCGGCCGCTTCGATTATCTTCTGATCGAATCCACCGGCATCTCCGAGCCGCTGCCGGTGGCGGCAACCTTCGACTTCCGCTCCGAAGACGGCGAAAGCCTCTCCGACGTGGCACGCCTCGACACCATGGTCACCGTGGTCGACGCCGTGAACCTACTCAAGGACTATTCGTCGACCGACTTTCTGCAGGATCGCGGCGAGGCACTGGAAGACGACCGACGAACGCTGGTCGACCTGCTTGTGGAGCAGATCGAGTTTGCTGATGTGGTGGTGCTCAACAAGGTCGACGACGCCACGGAAGCTCAGCGCGAAGTAGCGCGCAAGATTATCCGCTCGCTCAATCCGGAGGCCGATATCATCGAGGCAAACTACAGCCGTGTGCCCTTCGATCGCGTACTCGACACCGGCCGCTTCGACTTTGAGAAGGCCCAGCAGCACCCGCTCTGGTACAAGGAGCTCTATGGCTTCGCCGAGCACGTGCCCGAGAGCGAAGAATACGGCGTGACGAACTTCGTCTACCGCGGCCGCAGGCCGTTCGATCCCGCCAAGTTCGACCAGTTCATCAAGCAGCCTTGGCCGGGTGTCGTCCGGGCGAAAGGTCATTTCTGGCTGGCGACCCGGCCGCAATGGCTCGGCGAGATCAGCCAGGCGGGTTCGATCGTGCGAACCGGAGCATTGGGGTTCTGGTGGGCGGCCGTTCCTGCCGAACGCTGGCCCGACGATCCCTTCTGGCGCAAAAATCTGCGGAAGCACTGGAACGAGATCTATGGCGACCGCCGCCAGGAAATCGTATTCATCGGCGTCGGCATGGACGAAGGGGCGATCCGCGCGCGCCTCGATGCCTGCCTCGTGCCGGGCAGGCCTGCAATGGATGTTGCCGAATGGGCAAAGCTGTCAGATCCATTTCCAGCCTGGCGACGCGCCGATCAGGCCGCCTGAACGGCAGCCGTGGCGGCGATCCGTTGCGGGCTGGATTGGCCGTGCTCGGGCGGTTCGCGCTCGGCGTGACGATCGCCGCTTGGCTTGCGGCTGGAGCCTTGGCGGTGGAACAGCCGTCGGAAACTCCGGCCTGGTTGAAGAACCATGTCGGAAACGGCGAGGGACAGATCGTCCCAGTGGTCCTACAGAGAGCGCGCGCTCTCTACCTGCGAAAGGTCGCGGCAGCCGTCGTCAAAAACCCCTGCTATTTCGCCATGGACGCGACGCGGCCGAGCGATGGCGGATTGGGGAAGCGCTTCTACGAGATCTGCGAAGCCGACCGGTCATTTCGCGCGATGTCCGCGGGGCATGGCAGCGGCCGCAACATCAAGGGCGCGGTGAATTTCGCGAACGGAAAGGTGTGCGCGAAAAATTTCGGCAATGCACTGGACTCGAATCTGACGACTGGCGGCGCCTATGTGACGGCCGAGACGAAAACCTCCTTCAAGGGTTACTTTCGCAACGCCGCGAAACGAGAGGCCATCCTGATGCGTTCGTTCGTTCAGTTCGATGGCGAGGGAGAGACCGCCAATGCCAGGGAGCGTGCGATCGGCGGACATCCAGCCATTGTCCTGAAGGGCATCCATTATCGAAGCATGGCGCGCAGTCCGTATGCCAATGTGAATGGTTGCGTTCCGATCGGAACCCTCGTGGACTACGCGAGCGGACGCAGCAATGGATGCACGAGCTGGTCGCGATCCGACGCAGAACAGATCATTCCGCTGCTCGATGAACCGACGACAATCTACATCTACCCGGAATCGCAGGACATCAAGGCGGTTGCGCAAGCCGTTTCGGCGCGCCGATCGTTTTCATCCAATGGCCTTTATTGGAACGCCCTTTGCCTGAAGCAGATCGGCGCTCCGATATTCTGGTCGAATGAGATACTCGAGCCGATCCTCGTTCGTTACCGCCGGGATCCTGAGCGGTCCGCGAGCCCCGTGCCGACTTGCAGGCCGTAACCTCTTCTCCGCTTCCTTCGTTGCGGCCATCACCGCGAGACAATCCAGAGTTGCTCTGTAGCCGGCTAGCAGCAGGGCACCGAAGGTAACAATCGCCACCGACGCCGCTACCTCGAGCGCCCGGATCGCGAGCATGCCAAAGCCGGCCTGAGCCTTGGCAACACGGCCGGCGATGTCGCGCGCGCTGACCGCGAGCGTTGCGATCGCCGCGACGGTCGCGCCGTGCCGAGACCCATCAGCAGTGTGGCGCCGACGCCGGTCCAGAAGAGGTCATGCGCCAGTCCAAAGAAGAGCAGGATGATCGCGCCCGAGCACAGCCCGACCGACGACAGCGGAGAGACCGCGCTGCCAGCCGCCCGTGCCGGCAAGTTCAGCCGGTTCAGGCCCGTACGCGTGTCTCCAGGCAGATGGCTCCCGAGTGCGATCGGTTGCCTCATTTATTTTGCTCCCGGCTTGGATTGAGGGTAAGCGGCGTGTCTTCCGCACCTTGTTTGGCGTGAGCTGATCGGCAACATGCGAGCCGTCATATACAGTTAGGTTCGCATATATGGTTGACGATATGGTCGACGCTTCGGAGCCACGGGGCCGGGTGGATATCCAGGTCGGAGCGGGGCGTCGGCGGCGGTGGAGCGACGCGGTCAAGGGAAGGATCGTGGCGGAGTCGTATGTGCCGGGCGCTGTTGCGTCCGAGGTGGCGCGCCGGCACGGCCTCGCGCCGCAACACCTCTTCGTTTGGCGCAAGGCGGCGCGTGCCGGTCTGCTGAGCTTGCCGGCGGAAGATGCGCCATTCTTCGTTCCGGTGGTATCGGAGCTGCACCCCGCCGCTGGGGCGGCCGCGGAAGCGGCAACGCGGAACGCGACAACGATCAGCATCGAGATTGGTGATGCGGTGGTTCGCGCAGCGGCCGGGGTCGATCCGGCCTGGCTGCGCGATGTGCTGCGGGCCGTGAGGGCGACAACATGATCGCGGCTTCGGCGGGCGTGAAGATCATGGTCGCGACGCGGCCGGTCGACTTCCGTAAAGGTGCCGATGGTCTCGCCGCGCTGGTGCGCGAGCAACTCCACCATGATCCATTCGCGGGAACGATCTTCGTCTTCCGTTCAAAGCGAGCGGACCGTTTGAAGATTTTTGCCTGGGACGGGTCCGGGCTCGTGCTGCTGTGGAAGCGGCTGGAGCATAGCGCGTTCCGCTGGCCGCCGATCAGCGATGGCGTGATGCGTTTGTCTGCCTCACAGCTCGCCGCGCTGATGGACGGTCTGGATTGGTCGCGCCTGCATGCCCGCGACATTGCTCAGCCGAGCGCAACCTCATAAACCCTGTGACCAATCGAATCAGGTCGGCCACAATATTCCACAACGGCCCGCGAATCAGCTTGAGTACCGGGCGTGAGCGAGATCACGGATCAACTTCCGACCGACATCGAGGCGCTGCAGGCGCTGGTTGCGGCGGCACGCGCGGAGCGCGACGCGGCGATCGCGAAGTGCGACGCGGCGATCGTTGAACGCGACCAGGCGCTGTCGCAAATGGATCGCCTTCAGCATCTCTTGCGCCAGCTGCAACGCGCGCAGTTCGGTCGCCGCTCGGAGAAGCTCGATCCTGAGCAGTTGCAGCTGGCGATCGAGGACATCGAGCAGGCCATTGCCAGCGACGAGGCGGCCCAGGACCGGAAGGACACGGCAGGCGCACGCCAGCGTGCTGAACGACGCCGCGCCAGCCGTGGTGCGCTTCCGGCCCATCTGCCGCATATCGACGTCACGATTGCCCCGGAAGTGACCTGCTGTCCGTGTTGCCGCGCGCCTCTGCATGTGATCGGTGAGGAGACCTCTCGGCGGCTCGACGTCGTCCCGGCGCAGTTCCGCGTGATCGTCACCCATCGTCCCAAATATGCCTGCCGGGCCTGCACGGATGGCGTGGTTCAGGCGCCGGCACCAGAGCGGCTGATCAAGGGCGGCTTGCCGACCGAGGCGATGGTCGCCCATGTGCTGGTCGCCAAATATGCCTGGCACCTGCCGCTCTATCGGCAGGCTCAGATGCTGCTGGCGCAGGGGATCGACATCAAGCGCTCGGTTCTGGCGTTCTGGGTCGGCTATGCGGCCGCGGAGCTTCGTCCACTCTGGCTCAGGCTGCGCGAGACCATTCTGACCGCGAGCAAGATCGCGGTCGACGAGACCACAGCGCCGGTGCTCGATCCCGGCCGCGGCCGCACCAAGAAGGGCTTCTTCTGGGCGATCGCACGCGACGATCGGCCGTGGGGCGGAGCCGATCCGCCGGCAGTGGCCTACACTTACGCACCCGGTCGCGGTGCCGTCCACGCGCTCAAGCTGCTCGACGGTTATCGCGGCATCGTGCAATGCGACGGCTATACCGTCTACAAGACCATTGCCAACACCGCGCCGGACGCGGCGATCACGCTCGCCTTCTGCTGGGCTCATCTGCGGCGGCGCTTCTTCGACCTTGTCCAGGACGGCCCTGCCCCGATCGCCAGTGAAGTGCTCGAGCGTATCGCTGCTCTCTATGCCATCGAGAAGTCGATCAGGGGCCGCAGCGCCGATGAGCGCCGGGCCATCCGCCAGGAGCGCAGCAAGCCGCAGGTAGCGGCGCTCAAGGCCTGGTTCGACCAGCAACTCACCCGCGTCTCGGGCAAAGCGACAATCGCCGAGCACATCCGTTACGCCTTGAACCACTGGGTTGGCCTGACGCGGTTCCTCGACGACGGCCACATCGAGCTCGACAATAATATCGTCGAACGAAGCATCCGTCCTCTTATCCTTAACCGCAAGAATGCGCTGTTCGCGGGGCATGATGAGGGCGCGGAGAACTGGGCCTGCATCGCTTCGCTGATCGAGACCTGCAAGCTCTGCGGCGTGGAGCCGCAGGCCTATCTGACCGACGTCCTCACCAGACTCGTCAACCTCTGGCCGGCATCGCGCCTGGACGAACTCATGCCCTGGGCGTGGGCCGCCGAGCGAGCTAACGGCGCCAACAGCCTCGCCGCTTGATGAACTCGCTTCCTGGATCGCGACCGCTCCAGCAGGCCTCGTCGCCACTGGCTCCGTGCGTTCCGGCAGCTTCAACAACCCGTCGCGCACCGCCTTGCGCCAGGCCGACAAATGCTGCGGCGACAGATCGTGGCGCCGCGCGACGTCCGAGACGATCGCGCCAGGCACAAAGGATTCCGAGACAATCCGTCTCTTGACCTCGTCGCTCCAGCGCCGCCGGACTCGTAGCTGCGATGCGTCGACAACACGCTCGATCATCTATGCAAACCGTCCTCTTCAAGACGGAACTCATTTTGCCGATCTGCTCAACAGCAACAAGGTGCGGGAGACACGCCGCTTACGATACGCCAGCATCATCTGCAACCTGTATGAGGGCTATTTGCGGCGCGAGGAGACCAATGCAGCCATCCTGGCTCTGTCGAAGCACGGCCTACTATCAAGCAGATCGTGCGCCAGACTGGCCATAGCAGAGAGCTGGTACGGCGGGTGATCCGCGGTGAACGTAACGATGTCTTCCGGACCCGGCAAAGTTCGTTGGACTTGCATTTGCCGTGGCTCGACGATCAGTGGGCGTCCGGCTGTCGAAACGGGGCTGAACTTTGGCGCCGTTTAACGGCGCGCGGCTTCCGAGGCTTGCTCCGCGTCATCAGCGAGTGGGCGACCCGCAGACGACGGGCTGAAAGGGCCGACGCGCAAAATCTTCAGTGGATTCCGTCGGCCAGAACAATCGCGCGCCTCATGACAACCGGGCGGGATTTGCTCACGAAAGCAGAGACCGTACGGTCGCGGCGAGCTAGCGTACCAATCCTGGTTGACGCACGCGAGCTTATCGCCGAATTCCACTTGATGATCCGGCGCAAGGCTGAGGCGGGCCTTACCCCATGGATCGAGCGAGCTCGCGCTATTCTCGTTGCGTCCTTTGCCGGCGGCGTCACCAGGGATGAAGCGGCGGTTGGGGCAGCAATCGCTTCGCCCTGGTCCAACGGGCAGACTGAACGTCAGATCACGCGCCTCGAGCTGGTCGAACGTCAAATGTACGGTCGCGGCAAAATCGATCTGCTTCAAGCGAGATCAATCGCGCAGAATAATCGGATCTGCACCAAAACTGCGTCAGAGGGGTCAAATTTGGGAGGCGATTGACAGGCAAGATGGCGGCAAGCGGTCGGATTGGCGATGGCCGACGATGAGATTGAAGCGCTTGCAACTCTTTTCGCGGTCGAGAACCGAGCCATCGAGCCGGGTCGCGCGGGCGCAGATGCTGCTGGCCTATCGGGACATTCGGTCGGTCTGTGCCGTGGGGCGCAGACTTGGGGTCCATCACCGGACCGTCGAACGCTGCGTCGAGCGGGCGCTGCCCACGGGGGGCTGGCGGCCCTCGATGATCGGGCGCGGCTGGGCAAGGAGCCCACGATAGCGCCCGCGCGCCCCCGCATCAGCGGCCTTGCCGAAGCAAGAACACCTGATGCCGTCCGTGCCCTCGTCAAGGAAATGTATGCCCGTCTGGATCCGTCGCTTTGCTGTGCGATATCCGAGCCGTGCAGGAGAAGTTGGCCAGTCTAACCGCCGCCACAGCAAGCCATCTGACTGCGGCACAACCGATCAAACAGTTTTTGTCGAGCTTGCGAACAGCGTGGAAAGAAGGAGCGGTGCGACAGGCCAATTGCGGAGCCGAGGCGAGAGCGGCGACGCCCTGATCCGCTCGTCAAAGCTACCACAGCCGCGTGAATGGTTCGAGGCCGAGCCGTGGCGGCAGCAGCGTACTCCTGCGCAAACTTCAGCCAGAATGCCCCGGGGTCTACCCGAGCAAAGCATTCCGAACTCTTCAATGTCGTCCCAAATTGTGGCGCAGCGGGCAAGCAAGCGCACTATTGTTTAGCTGCCCGGAAAACGCAGCGCAAATTGACGTGATTGACATATTACTGGAAAGCCCGGCGCTGCTCATGACGGAGCGGCGGTGTGAAGTAGACCCGTGATCGACCGAGACCGAGCGCGGACATCGGTGCGCTCGAAATGCCCACGAGTTGCGCGACCGGCTTCCTTCACTCCCCCGGCTAGGGAGCAAAATGGATGAGGCAACGAGAGGTCTATCGGGAACGTCGCTACATGCGGGCAATTCAGGCTTGCTACCCAGATCGTCGTGCTATACTTGTAGTTGATCTCCAGGCCGTCTCTGGTCCGGAGCGCCCTGCTGACAAAGGTAGGTGTGCAGCGCCTGCACGCATGCATCTGCGTTCTTGTTGTCCCGCTTTTCGCACGGAACGACGGTGAGATCGGCTTGGCGATAGTGGGGCGTGCGCTGCGCGATGAGCTCCTCAAAGCGCTCCTTCTTGATGGCCGACGTGTTGGAGCTTTCGGCGCCGGAGCTATCCTCGGCTTTCTCGATCTGCAGCAACGGACGACTGGTGTCGTTTGCAAGGCGCTTCCATATCTCGTCTCGGTTGGTGTCGAGCCAGATCGATACCCCCTTGTCCTGGATGAGGCGCCGCGTTTCCTCGCGCTCGAACGCCCCGCCGCCGGTTGCCAGGACCACGTTTCCTTTCTCGACGCACTGCGCGATCACGTTTGCCTCGCTGTCCCTGAACCACTGCGGGCCTTTGGCATCGAAAATCTTCGATATCGACA
Source organism: Bradyrhizobium sp. CCGUVB14 (assembly GCF_024199935.1). Taxonomy (NCBI): domain Bacteria; kingdom Pseudomonadati; phylum Pseudomonadota; class Alphaproteobacteria; order Hyphomicrobiales; family Nitrobacteraceae; genus Bradyrhizobium; species Bradyrhizobium sp. CCGUVB14. The sequence continues at coordinate 1,630,899 of NZ_JANADS010000001.1, read as the reverse complement.
TGTCGGTGGCCTGCTCGATCTGTTTGTCGGAATCGATAAAGCGTAGCCCGAGTCGTCTTGCGAGATACCGGCCGATGGTGGATTTGCCGGCGCCGGGCAGGCCGACGAGCACGATCGGCCGCGCACCGAGAGCGGCGACAATCGCGTTTGCCTCGTCTGATCTCTCTCGGCTTCCTGGTTGTTCGGCAGCTTGCAACCCAAACGCTGCGCTGGCGCCGCCTCTGATACCCGCGTCGACCCCCCAGTGGGGGATGTCATTGGCGCCATCGGGGATTGCGACCTCCTTGCAGAGGTCTCGGACGCTCTGTACGAGCTTATGCGCCTTACCTTGTTCCAGAGCATCGCCGCTCGCCTGCTTGTGAAGCTTCTCCAGCTGCTTGTAGGCATCGTGATTATCGATCTTGGCACGGTAGCTGTCCGGCGTGTGGAACTCCACCTCGAAGCGGTAATCGTCCGGGGTGGCGAGTACGGTCTTGATGCCGACGAAGGACGGGTTGCGCCTCCTGAACCAGTTGGTCGTGCTGATCTCGGCGTAGCCGCGCGCGTCGAACGCCAGCATGGCCGCCTTGAAGGCGCGGGTAAAATCCTTGTCAGGGACTTCGAAGACATGGCGGACGGCGTTGCTGACCAGCTGTGCGACGCTGCCGGATGGGACGCTCATGCCGGTGAGCTGATCCCTGATGGAGCTCTCTGATCTCAACCTGCGATCGAAATGGGGCATAGTCATTGGAATGCCCGCCCGCCTGAGGGTTTCGGCGACCGACGTCGCCGTTCTGGTGATTTCCCGCTCTTCGACCCTTGCGCGGGCAGTTTCCGTGTGGCTGCGCTCTGCCGTCTCGTCGCGGGTCAGCGTGACCGTCACGGCGGAATCCTCGGCGACCGGCTGTCGATCAAAGAGGCCGGGCAGAATCTGCTTCTCCACGGCAAGCTTGATCGAGGCTTCCATGATTGAAGCCGCCAGTGTCGGATTGTCCTTCAGATTCTCCATGGTCGCATCGGCATCGAACCTGCCCTGGTTGAGGGTCGCCGCCAGCCCCTTGCTGTAGGGCACCGACTGCAGATCCGGCGTCCGTTGCAGGAGCCGCTGAAGCGCTTGGCCCTTTTTCATGAAGTTGCGAGAACCCGTGTCTGATTTATAGGCGTCGGTCCCGACTTTGATGCCGAGGCTCAGGAGGTTGGTTGTGCTTTGCAGGAGGTCGTCGGCGTCGTAACCATCCGGGCGGGGATCGATGCGCGCAGGATAATGGTCGAGCAAGGCCTGGACCCTGTGGCGTGGGTCAGGCGTTGCCGGATAGGTCGCCGCCAGTTCCGGGAAAAGCTCGGAGAGCGCGGGGCTCAGCGTTGGGATTGCGTCGCTCCCGCTGTCAACTCCCTCGGACAGGACCTGCTGATCCGCGCCGGCGACCCACGCCTCGAGGTCAGAAATGAGCAGCTCAGCGACTTCGCCGGCGACCGGATGGTCTGCAGCCTCGATCTCGTCCCTCGCCCGCTCGAGCTTGTCCTGGATATCCTGGCCACGCACCTGGTCCTGATTCAACAGGTCACGGATGTCTCGCTTGAGCTCGTGGTGAATGCCTTCGAAGGTACCAAACACAGCGCGCTCGGCAAACCAGCGTCGGGCATCATGCGATTGAGCCAGAAAGTCTCGCTGCAGGCAGCTATACATTTCCAAGACATCCTGTGTCGCAGCGAGGATCTGGCTGGCACGACCGAAGTGGTAGGTCTCACCCTCAATGGCAGGCGTATGCGACTTTGGCGGCTTAAGCGAACGAAATCCGCGCGCGTGCACGGCCTGATCGAACTGGCGGACGTGCTCATAAAGCTGCGGCCGGTCGGCGATGACAATGGCCGTGTCCCCGTCGAAGTCACCGTCAAGCTTTTTCTGTTCATCGATCGGAACGGCCACCAACGAGCCCGGGGCGAACAGCTCGGTCGCCTGCAGGATGCCGACGCAGTCGACCGGCGTGTCCTCTGTGACGCGGTCCTTGCGCTTGGTCCAGTTCGAATGGGATTTGACGTCCTCGGCAGACATGACCAGCCCTTGGCCGGCGTAGTTGGCCGGCCACATCTCGTCCGGCACCACGATCAGAATGCCTTTGGCAAAAAACGTCGGATCTTCGGCTGACAAGTGCTCGGCTGACTTTTGGGCGACGTTAAAACTGTATTGCATGGCCACGCACTGATCCATGAACGCCGCCGTCGAATCGCCATCAACGGCCGACCTCACTCGCTCGGCTTCGAACGGACGCAAGTTGGGCTTGTCATAGGGGGACCGCCCGAGCAGCACGCCACTTTTTCCCGTCAAGGTGTCGCTTTTGAGCGTCGGCACATGGAGGCAGCCATCATCGGACGGTACGGCGACTGCGCCGGGACCATCGATATGTCCGGCCGTCACGGTGCGAAACAGCTCTTCGGACGTCAGCTTGTCCCCTTGCTTGCGCTCGAGCCAGATGGTGGCCTTCTCGCGCGCCTCATCCGCCACCTGCGCGCTGCGCGGATAATGCTGTAGCGCCGAGGCGGGCAGCGACGATCGCCTTCCCTCACCAAAGGCATGCATCCGATCGGAACCGTCCCGGTGGCCGGCCCGGCGAACCGCTGGCATGCGCTCGGCCAGCGAGGCCTTGATGAAGCCACAGCCGTCATGAGGGCGCAGAGCAATCGGGCCTTGCGGCCCAGTCAGCTTGAAGGGATGCTCCTCGGTGGCAGGGCGGTCCGGCAGCAGCAACAGCTTGAAGGTGCCCTCCAGCGCGTAGTCGTGAGGCCCTAGATCTTTGATCGCCGGTGGCGCTGCAAACCCCCTGCGCTGCGTGTAATAATAGGCCTCTTTGAAGGGCGCCCAGGCGCGTGACAGCTGCTCGAACGCCGTGCCGGGTGCTGTGTCGGCATAGGGAATGGCCAGCAGCTTCCCTCCGGAAGACGCGGCTGGCTGCTCGCCTGGCGCGCGCGCGGCGATCTGCGACACGGTCGGTTTGGGTGGTTTCAACTTGCTGCCGCCGAACAGGTCCATGCGGTATGGCACCCCCTCGACGGTGACCGTGCGCGCCAACATGAAGACGCTCGGCTTTGCCGGCAGTTGCACCGCGACCACCGGCAGTGTCCCCGACGTCAGGCGATGAAAAATCGAATACCGCGTCTCGGGCTCCGTGGCCACTCGTCGTCCCTGCAGGTCCACCACCGGCAACTGCATCAGTCCCGCGTCCCCCTGCGGCGGCCTCGGCTCGTGATCCATGGTTCGCAACAGCTGATGGACATCGAACACTGCCGCAGAATGTTGCGCCTGGATCCTTTGCGCCTCCTGGGCCATGAAGGGGTCCAGCACATCGACCGGGCTTTCCGCCTCGATCTGCGCGATCAAATTCCAGCTCATCTTGGAAAGATCGCTTTGGATGAGGTCGCGCGCGCCGGCCAGGATCTGCCTGGTCCCGCGCCGCAGTGCTTGCTGCCTCATCCCCAAATCGGACCTCTTGCCCTCGACATGCGGTCGTCGGTACAGAGTCTCCAGGACCGCACGCGCCTTGAGCACCTGATAGATCGACAGCGCCGGGCAACGGGTCGCCAGTGGTCCACGGGTCCGCTCCGCATCGCTTGCTGCCAGATGTGCCTCGATCTTCTGCTCCACGACCGATTGCAGATCGTTCAGCAAGACTAGAGCCTGTCTGCGGTGCCAGCGCAGCGGCTTCTGCGGGCTGCGAGCCAGCGGCAGCAGAGCTACGCACAGATTGCCTAGAGTTTCGAGGTTGTTCTCGGCGGCAAAACCAGGGGCACGATGCAATTGCGCGAGGCGATTGAGCCCTGTCGAAGCGAGCAAACCGAGATCGTCGAACAGCTGGGCCTTTCCCAATGCCTTGAAGATGTTGCCGATGCTCAGAACATCGGCCTGCTCGAGGCGATGAGTGGCATACTGAAGGTGATGCGCCAACTGACGGAGCCGATCGCTCAGCAGAGCGGTCTGTGTGACTTCTCCAGTGTCCTGCTCCCTCACAATACTCCGCCCGAGGGCATTGGCAATCATGCTGAGCTCACGCGTTGTGAAAGCACCGAAGCGCCGGCCTCCTGTGCCGAGGCCGCGCGCAATGTCTATTACCGCCTGGTGGCACACCACCTCGTCTGGCCATTTGTTGAAGCCGTTCACCAGATTCGCCAAGCCTCGCGGAGCAAAATCGGAGAGCCGGAAATGACGCACCACACTCGCGATGGCGGCTGTGGCCTCGCCACACGTCGCCGTCTCCGGCCACTTGCTGTAGCCGTTCACCAGGTTCGACAGCTCCTGCGGAGTAAAATCGGAAAGCCCGCGGCCAGGAATCGCAGCGGCGATTGCGACGGTGGCCTCGCGACAGGCTGCCGCTTCCGGCCACTTGCTGAAGCCGTTCACCAGGTTCGTCACGTGCAGTGGTTCAAAATCGGAGAGCTCGCGGCGACTGATCTCACCGGCGATTGCGACGGCGGCCTCGCGACAGTCCGTCGCTTCCGGCCATTTGCTGAAGCCGTTCACCAGGTTCGCCACGTGCCGTGGTTCAAAATCGGAGAGCTCGCGGCGACTGATATCACCGGCGATGGCAACGGTGGCCTCACCGCAGTCCGCCGCTTCCGGCCACTTGCTGAAACCGTTCACCAGGTTCGCCAAGCCCTGCGGAGTAAAATCGGAGGGCCCGAGGTCACGCACCACACTTGCGATGGCGGCTGCGGCCTCGCGACAGGTCGCCGCGTCCGGCCACTTGCCGTAGCCGTTCACCAGGTTCGCGAGCTCCTGCGGTGTAAAATCGGAGAGCTGACGGCGACGGATCTCATCCGCGATGGCGACTGTGGCGTCACGACAATCCGGTTCTTCCCGCCACTTGCTGAAACCGTTCACCATATTAGTCAGGTGCCGGTGATTAAACTCAGAGAGCCGACCGCGAGGGGGCTCATTGGCGATTGCGACTGTGGCCTCGGCGATTGCGACGCTGGCCTCGCGACAGGCCGCCGCTTCCGGCCATTTGCTGAAACCGTTCACCAAATTCGCCAGTTCGTGTGGAGCAAAATCGGAGAGCTGGCGCCCGCCGATCTCCTCAGCGATTGCGACTGTCGCCTCGCAACAATCCGCCGCGTTCGGCCACTTGCTGAAGCCGTTCACCAGGTTCGCCAGGTGTTGCGGTGTAAATTCGGAGAGCCGACCGCGAGGGGGCTCATTGGCGATTGCGACTGTGGCCTCGGCGATTGCGACGCTGGCCTCGCGACAGGCCGCCGCTTCCGGCCATTTGCTGAAACCGTTCACCAGGTTCGCCAAGGCCTGCGGTGTAAAATCGGAGAGCAGGCGGCGACCGATCTCTCCGGCGATCGCGACGGTGGCATCGCGACAGGTCGCCGCTTCCGGCCACTTGCTGAAGCCGTTCACCAGGTTCGCCAGGTCTTGTGGCTTAAAATCGGAGAGTTGGAGATCACGCACGTCACAGGCGACTACGATTGTGGCGTCGCGACAGGTCGCCTCTTCCGGCCACTTGCTGAAGCCGTTCACCAATAATGCCAGCTCTTTACTGATGGCCGTCTCAAGCAACCCGCTTTCAGCGCAACAAAATTCTGCGATCTTGACCGTTCCGTCGCGGCATTCCGTTGCCCGGGGATGCCGACCGAACGATGATGCGAAAAGGGAAAAGGCCCGAAGGTCGACCTGCGTCAAGAGCGCCTTGTCAAGCCGCGATACCTGAGCCGCTAGGGCTCGACAAGCTCTCATGCCGGCCTGACCTCCCGCGTCCCCGCTCACCGCGTTGCAAGTCGTGGCGTACCCCCATGACGATCGGATATTTTCTTCCAACTGCGCCACAAACCGAGCGTCAAAACGGCCTGCTGCGTTTCGCAGAAATTCTGAAAGGTCCTTCCCCTTCAGCTCGCCCTTGTGATGCACCACTTTACGTGAGAAAGTACCGATGTTGCGTGCGCTGGCGATTTCTCTTAGCGCCGCATTCAGTTTATCTGAACGGCTAGAATAGCTATCCGATATTGCACCTTGGACGTTCTGCGCAGTCGCTTTGTCGACATGCAGCCTTTCTGGTACGTTGCTTAAGCCGGAGACGGATTGGCGATGCGCCGGCCGCGCAGCTGGTTGCAAGCTTTCGGCAGCTTGATCTGCGCGCCACCGACCGCCATCCGAATGCAACAGGCTTGCTTCTCGATTTGCTGCGCCATTGGAAGATCGATGTGGCCGTTCCGGACGTTCGCCCTGGATCGGCCGCTCAGGCACATCGCCCATGCGCCACCTTCCTAGCCTGCCACTTCGCTCGGGCACGGATTGCGTATCCGGCGAAAGCGCCGCTCTTCGCGAGCTTTCGGCCGTTCGATCGGCGCGCCACGGCTCGCCTTCCGATGGCAAGGAATCCGCCTCGCCGCGTGGAGCGCCACTGTCAGATCGACAAGGTCGCTGCGAGCCTGAAGCCTGGACGACCTGCGATGGCACATCGTGCACGCGCCGTCCTTCTGGTCCGCCACGCCGATCGGAGACGGATTGCGTGTGCTGCGGGCGCGCACTTGTTTGCGCGCTTCCAGCCGCCGGATCGTCACGCCAGAGCTCCTCATCAGAACGCGACGAACTGGATTCCGGCAAGGAGCGGAAACGACGACGGCTTCCACCCATTGCGCCCTGCAGCGCAGCGCGAAGGATACGATGCGCGCCGATGGGGGGGGCGGCAAACCGGTCCCCCCCGCTGGCGGGTCGCGCGATGCGCGATGCGGAAGCGCCTGAATCCTGAAGCTCAGAGCGGATCCGCTCCACTGCAGAATCGAATGATCGGGTCTCTTCGCCGGGGGCACGAGCCGCTCCTGCGCGAGAACCGTCCGCGTTCCCACCTTCGTTGGCGCGTTCCGAACCGAGCGAATTCCCGCGCTCGTCAATGCCCCTCATAATCCAACTCCCGATTTGGAGGGACTGGGCTGCCTGCTCTCACGACTTCGATAGTCATGCCGGCTCGGCCACCTATATTGGTCTTGTCTGACGTAGAGCTGACCGAATGGGAGCGCCCGATCCGCAACTTGCCGAGCATTACCCTCCTTCTGCCCGTCGATTCCGATCTTTGGTCCATCAGCTCACGACAATCCATTCGACCAGACGCTTGGTTGGGCTGAAAACCGCAAGGTCGGACGGAATTGCAAGTTGACGTTGGTTGCTGCTGATTCATTCTTGCGGATGAAACGCAAGCAAACTCTCCGGGCCCGCCAGAGGCTGACCAGCAAATTGCCGGTCACCGGCGAAATTCTGCGTGGTTCGCTGCTGGAGCGTACTGTCCGACATGCCAAAGATTGCCCGCGCGCGGCGAAGGGCACCAGGTCTTCGTGCTGAACAGAAGTGGACGCGGTCAAACCGCCGGTGCGTCCCCAGACCGTTGAGCACCTGGTCCCCTCGAGCGCGCAATGAAACGTGGCGGACCCGCAACCCAGGACGAGTCCATATGGTGCGTCGGTCTTCCGATGTCACTCTTGTCGGAGACGCTGGGTGCGCCGACGGACGATTTGAACGCGAAAGCCAATTCAGGTTCGACGCGAGGAAAGCTAACGCTCTCGCGCTTTCTCCCTCACAGCGAGTTAACCTGAACCATCAGCAGTGCGCAGCCCTCCACGTCGAGGACTGCAAGTGCGCCCGTCAGGCCACCTTCTGCGACGATGCCGTCGTGCCAACCTGGCTCGGAGCGTATCCGGCTGGCATGGGACCGGCCTCGAGGTGCTCCTTCAGGTTGTTCAAATAGTCCTCCGCATAGGATTGCGCCTCCGAAACCGCCAAGTCGACCCCGGCATTCGCGGCTCGTTCAATTAGCTCTTTCGCTAGCCCCTCGCGCATCGCGAGTTTGACCTCCGGGCCGGCGATACAGCCCACCACCTGCGCCACGTCACTGAAGCCGGCCTCTTCGAGCGCCTGCGTAATATCGCCTCCGCTAATGGCTGCGTGAAGAATATTCGCCGCTTGTGCCTCCCATTCGAGGCCCATTGATGCAAGATCGGCCAATTCACCCAGGCCCGGAATGAAGCCGAGCGTGCCAACCGCTGTGGCGGCCCAGTCAAGCGCCTTTGATTGAGCAGCGAGCATGTGATCGAGTCTAGCCTTCGCGTCGTTGAGCCCCTGCTTCATCGCCTGCTTCATATTGTCTCCGTTAACGGCGGTGTGGAGAAGATTCGCCGCTGCCGACTCGCATTCGAGGGTCAAGGATGTAAGGCCGAAACACTGGCCCAGGACTGGAATGGAGTCGAGCACGCCAACCTTTTTGGCGGCCCAGGCGAGCGTCTTCGATCCAGCAATGAGCACGTCGTCGATTGCGTGCATGAGCGCTCCGCCGTTCTTCTTCACAGACTTGATATCGGGCTGGTCGGCCACGCCCATCATCATGTCCGCCACCGCGGACTGCTCGGCCTCGGTCTTGGGAATATGGGTCTTGGTCTGCTGAACGGTGCGGTTCGCAGCCGACATGTTGCGGTAGAAGTTCGTGAAGTCGTTGTTGCTGATGTTACCGGAATCGACCCTATGTCCGCCACCGAAGTCGAAGAACTTGTGATGGGTCTTGTAGCCCGTAATCGAATTGTTCAGCAGTGCGAACAATAGCGGATCCGAGAGCAGCTGCGATGCCGCTTGCCGCACCTTCGGATCAAGACTCTTGTCCTCGGCCATGCTCGCCAGCTTGTCCCGGGTCAGCACGCCGCCTCCAAAGAAGGCGCCCTGATTCTTGTTGATCGTGTCGAGCGTGTTCAGCTCGGTTCGCGTGAGGCCCATCGACGATGAAGCGACTTGAAGGAAATCCTCTTTGTGGACCTGATCAATCGCACCACCGTACAGCTGCTTCCAGGCATCCGGGTGGTCGAGGAAGTATTGAGCCGCCGCGATCACCTGCGGCGGGCTCTTGCCAGTATGCGCGTTGCCGTCGACGATCTGCTTGAAATCCGCCAGGCTCAGGTTCTTGGGTAGGTAGTCGGAATACCGGTAAAGCTCGCGCATTGCGTCGTTCACGGTCATGACTGACGGTTGGCCATTTCCGGAACCGTCGGAGGGGATGTAGTTCTGCTCGTAGCTGTGCTCCTGCTGCTCCTGGAAGGCGGCAACCTGCGGATGATGGCGGCAGAACTCAGACAGATCGTTGCCCGTGTTCACATTCCTAAAGTACGGGAGGCGCGACGAGATGACTTTGTCTTTGTTGATCAGGCTTGTGTGGATTGCTTGGAATAGCCCAGGATCCTGGCACAATCCCTCGAACGCTGCCCTCAGATCTTGTGGCAGGGAGGGACTGTTCTTGATGCGCTCCAGCCCACCCAAACCCTGTGTCGTGCATAGGTCCCATAGGTCCTTGTGCCGGTTCAGCGCTGCCACGATCTCCAACTCGGCATTGGTCAGCGTGCCACCATTCCACGTGACGTTCGACATTTCCGGTGCGGGAACGCCCTCCTCCGCGGCCTTAACCGCCGCCTTCACATTCGCCGGCAGCAGATCCAAGGGATCCTCCGGCACAGGTAGCTTTGGGTCCAGCAGCTCCGGTGGTGGGGACGGCAGCTCGGATTTGGCTTCCCGCGCGCAACTGGACAACATGGCCTCGAAGGGGGCGCCTTGCTGGCCGGGCGGCTGCACGGAAGGACCCACGGCCGTGGTTCCCGGAGCAAGCACGAACAGAGCTGGAACCGCGCTGGCGGATGACAAAGAGGTGTTGAGCTGCATAGCACTATACCCGGATGTGAGGGTGGAGGTCGTTTGAGGAGCCCGAGTCCAACCTATCGGCCCGAAGGATGCCGAACTTTTGGGTTACGTCGACCTTTGAGTGACTGTTCATTTCGTAAGGCGCTCACTCAACTGCCTCGCTATCCAAAGTTCGAAAATGCGCTTTGCTGGGTCAGGCCCGGCGTCTGCGCAGAAGGTACCAGAGCCAACGTGGCCCCGGGGTAAACGCCGGCTGAGGCTGATTTCCGCAACTGGCTGGCGAAAGGTTACTGAACGACATGGTGCATCCCCGGATGTGACATTGATGACCGTCACAAGTGCGCCTTGTGGCGCCGCCGTGTTCACGACGAACAACACGCAAGACCTGATGGAAATGTTGACCGGGACCTGGCCCACTGCCTGGCGGCTCACCAAAAATGTCGCCATCATGTCCTGCGCGCCAGGCCCGACGTTCATTTCCGTTACGGTCAATCGGCAACAGCGCCGTCTAGAGACCCAGGCTCTCATGTTAGGGAGATCAGCTTTCGAGAAGCTGACGCGTCTGAAAGCGACCCACCAATGACGATGGCAAATCTAGGAGTTCTGCCGGAAGCTGCAGCGTGCTCTCGATGTGTCTGGTCAGCTCAGGCGCGAGCACGATGCTGTGTTGAAGGGGTATGGCGAGTGCGACATCAAGCGAATTTCGCAAGCTTTGCCGGCACGATCATTCTGCGGCTTGTCCCTTGCCGGGAGTTTCGCGGCATCCCGCACGGCGACCTCAACCGCCTTCATCGCTTCGAACGCGGCCGTATCGAATTTCGCCCCGTGATAATGCGCCCGAACGTCTTCTCTGATCGCAGGATGCTAGGACTCCTTGGGCAGCCTCCTTGCGCCGAAGGAACGAACGGGGTCGGGCTCGTCATCCCAGCTTCAGCGCGCGACGACTGAGCACACGAAGCGTATTGGGCTCAAGGTATCCGGGATGTGGGATCGGAAGGGCCGCACCTTCCAGCCAGTACCAGGCCTCCCGAATAGTGCGCTTAAGTTCGTCACGCCTGTTGGCAGGATACGCACCGTTTGGTGACTTCGGGTGAACAAGAACGGAATTGATGAAGATGCCAAGCTCAAGCTGGTGTAGATGCGGAGGCCACTTCGAAACAACCTGAAGGACCCCGATTGCCGAGCGGACGCCCGCTCTGGTTCAGTGCTCCCTCTACGTAGGCTGTTCGTCAGCTCCCCGACAGCCGGCCCGAGTAGCATCTAGGCCGCATTCTTACGTGATGGACGAACGTAGGAGACTAAGATGGACCCGAGCAAGTTCAATCTATTTGGATTCGACCCAAATGCGTACTACGCCATGGTGGCACAGCAGCAGCAGGCGGAACAACCTGACGAGGCTGCGCCAGGCGTCTTTGAGCAGCACCTCGAAGAGGCTGCCCAGCCGGACGCTCCGGATTATGGAAGGCGGTATAGGGCAACTCCTGAAGACCAGGACCTCATCGACAGGGCGGGTCATGCGGCACCGAGCAGAACCATAAGCGACGCATCTTTAGTTAAAACAGAACGGGTCTCCGCATGCTATCTGAAAGGCTTCACGACCATTACGGGTTGTCTCTCTCTCTCGGCTCGACGACGATTCGCTGAAGACTTATGCCCAGCAACTGTTCCCGGGTGAAACCAAGGTCAGGAAGGGGTTGAGCATGCTTCGGCTGTACCGTGGGACTCCTGATACTCTGGCGCGGTATGGAGCCGCTCCCGGAGACGCCGACCTCATCGAGCGGGCAGGTAATGTGGCTCGCGAGGCGCGATCGAGCAGCATCATGCAGCAGATCCGCGGGGGGGCTTTCGACGAACACTATACACCACAGTAATACGGGTCTCCGTAAACTATCTGAAGCGCTTCACACCCGTCGCGGGCTGTCTCTCTCCGCGCTCAGCGATGAGACGTTGAAGGATTGTGCTAACGACCTGTGTCCGGGTGACCGCTCCGTCAAGGCGGGATTGCGCATGCTTAAGAAGTACCGTGAGACTCTTGGAGAGGGTACGTCGGGTGCTACGGGGGGTAGCGCGAGCCGGCCAGTGCATCAGCCTGCTCTGTCGCCAGTGCATGAATCCCCGTCGCCAGTGCGTGAATCATCCCCGTCGCGGGTCTCAAGTTACAACCAGGAAGAGCTTTGGGCCGCGGCTGATACGGTGCCGTTGCTCGGCGCTTCTGCGGCGGCCAGTTACAGTTCGGGGGAGTTTTGGGCGGGGGTGGATCAACGGGGCCAGGTGCCGGCCGAGAGTTGGGGCAACACGTCGAGTTTTTGGCGCGGAATGGAGGCACCTTCGCCAGCACCAAGCGTCAATCAGCCAAGCCCATCGTGGGACCAAGGCACTGGAGCACCGGTTTCGGGGGCGCCCTACATGCCCTACGCGCCGCCTCCCGTGCCAGATCTAGCAATCTACGTCCCGGTCTGGCAACACGGCGATCAACGGGCGCCTGAGCACCTCATGCGCGGAATGCACTACATGGACGTGCTACCGAGCGCGTCTCGGCCGCAGACGAATTTCACCATTGGTGGCGTGCCATACACGGCAACGTTGGGCCCGTCAGGCAGGCAAAACGACGTTCGGGTTACCCGAAACTGAACGAGTGATTGTCGCTGACAAACAGGATGCAAGCAGAAGCTGCGTCGGCTCTCGATGAGGGCCGACGTCGTCTCAAAGTCCGGGCTGCCGAGTTGGCGGGCGTTATGCCCTCGTCGTCCGCTGATGGGATGGTGCGTCACTGCAATGTGCGCTCGTTTAGAGCCTTCTACAAGAGTTCATCAGCTGCGCAGCACTTGGCGCAGCCATCACCGTTCACTCTATGCCGAAATCATCGACTTGCACGTCGACGGCCTGTCGTCGCGCGGGATCGCGGATCGGCATGAGCGTGAGGACGGTCGAGCGCTGGCTTGCTGCAGGCGGTGAACCTGAGCACCGGCAGCGACCCGCAGCATCCGTCCTCGTTGATCCTTTCCGAGATTATCTGGAAAAGCGCTGGGAGGAGGGTGAACGCCGCGGGTCGCAATTGTGGACCGAGGTCAAGCTCTGCGGTTTTGAAGGCAGCGAAGTGACCATCTACCGATCGACTGCCGCCCGCGGGCAAAGCTCGTCGACGGCTGCGCCAAATGTGCGGTGGCAACCGCCCTCGCATGGCTCGGGAGCAAAGAGCCTGCATGGCTCGATGAGCAGGCCCAGCCCGCGACAAGGGCCAACCGGTTGAGTCCGCATTCGCTGCTCAACAATTCAGCCAATGTCGGTAGGAGGACTGCCATCTAGTAGCGGGAGGAGGGAACTGACCTGCCCCCCAGTCATTCATCCTGCCTTTCGCTCGGGTTCGGCGCTATTCTCCAGCAGTGGCATCTCTAAACTTGGAATCTCCGGCATGGCCTTGCCCGCGATGGCTTGAAGATCTCCCACCATCCCAACTGTAGAATCGATAACAGCCAAAATCTGCGTCTCACGTTTGGCCCACTGGCGGCCCATGAATTTGCGTTCCTTGTCGAGATCGTCACGCATGTCGTTGAACTTCTCGACAACAGCTTCTACCCGCTGCTTGAATTTCGTCCCCGTCAGGTACTGGTAGACCTGCTCCATCTTCGTTTGCTGGCCTTGCTGCACGAGGCGCGAGCCGGTGACATCGATAAGCGCCTGACGCAGAGCCACCGCAACCGGCAGAGCGCATCGGGGATGCGTTACCCATATTCCATCAATCAGGTCGAAATGCTCAACGTGTTTCGGAAGCGCCTGCGACACGATGAGCGCGACATCGGCGCCGCAGCGGCGCTGATCGTCCCTGAGCTTGCCAAGCCACCCATCGCTCCAGGCCTTGGTGCGTTTGGATTCCCAGAGAAGGATGCCTGCCGGCTGGCCTATAGAGCCATTAACCTGCTGCACTACGTCGGCACCAAGTTCGCCTTTACCAACCGGTTCAATCAGGGCAGTTGGAAAGCGGCCGCGAAGAACACCCTCAAGCTCAAGCTCCAGGACCTCGCCCTGAGACTGTTGTGATCCTTGCTCGGCTTTCCGCTTCAACTCCTCGATCGTGCGGGACATCGACTCGATGGTCTGGTCCTTTTCCGCGACGCGCAGTCGAGCGGCTTCGTCAGCTTCCTGCCTCGCTCTTCGGTTCAATCGAGGCTTGGACACGTTTCTCAACGGTCAGATCAAGCTCACGCTTTTCTTCATCGAACGCCCGTTGCTTGCGAATGAGCTCGGCCTGTGCCTGCTGCGCCTCCGCCAGTTTGGCGTTGTTCGCCTCGAGGGCCTGCCGGAGCTCGGCCAATTCGTTTGTCCGCGCCTGCAGTTCAGCTGCGGCCGCCTCGCGCGCTTTCTTGGCTTCCGCAGCGACGAGCTGGCTGCGCTCGGCCGCCAACCGTCGAGCTACCTGGTCTTCGATCAGCTCGCGATCCTTTTGGAGCTGTTCGCGCTCTTGCCGCAGCGCTTCGGACTTGCGCGCGACCTCCGCGTCCTTGCTGGCGAGTTGTTCTTGGAAGCGTTGGCGGGTTTCGGTGAGAAGGGGCGCGGCGAGGGATTCGGTTAGGCGAATCTCGTGATTGCAATTTGGACAATGAAGAGTGGGTTCATGGGCGCTACTGGCCGCGCTGGCGTGAAATGTCATGAACCCTCACTTTCAGCCTGCGCTAGCCCGTCTTATTCATCAGCGGATTGTTGAGAGGCTGGCGAGCGTGGCATAAGCCGCTGAGGTGGCGTAGGATTCGGTTGCTAACACCCACCCTCCGCGCATCCGGGCCGCCGCCACACTCGCCATGACCGACAATACGAGTCTGCCGTTCTCATTTCCAGCCGTTTCCCGCAAGAAGCTCACAGCCGCGTTTGACGGCGGCGGGCTGACCTCGGATGGCGGCGTCATGCTTCTGGCCATGGCGGACCAGCGCCTCGGCTTGGCCACGAAGTTGTCCTGTGTATTCCCCGAGCGGCGCGATCCGGGACGCATTGTGCACAGCCTTGCGGATATGATCCGCGCCCGCATCTTCGCCATCGCGTGCGGCTACGAGGATGGCAATGATCTCGATCGTTTACGCGGCGATCCGGCGTTCAAGCTGGCTTGCGGCCGACTGCCGGATACTGGCCGGGATCTGTGTTCGCAGCCGACGCTATCGCGCCTGGAGAATGCACCACACACCTGCGTGAGGTGATCCGGCTGGGCTATACGCTGGTTGACCTATGGATGGACAGCTACGCGCGAGCGCCGAGCGCAATCCTGCTCGACATCGACGACACGGTCGACGTGGTGCATGGCCGTCAGCAACTCTCGCTGTTCAACGCCCATTATGACGGGTACTGCTTCCTGCCGATCCACGTCTACGACACCGAGCACAGCCGGCCTGTTGCGGTCATGCTGCGCCCCGGCAAGACGCCGAGCGGCATCGAGGTGCGGGCACATCTGCGCCGCCTGGTTCGGCGCATTCGCCGGCGCTGGCCCGATACGCGTATCACCTTCCGCGGCGACAGCCATTACGCCTGCCCACAGGCGATGACTTTTTGCGAGCAAAACGGCGTCGATTACATCCTCGCGCTGGCCGGCACCAAGCCGCTCGCCAGAAAGGTCGACGAGGTCTGCGATGCTGTTCGAACCGAACGTGCGGTCGAGAACAAGATCGTGGTTCGCGGCTACACCGAGACCCGCCACGCGGCAGGTTCCTGGCATCGTGAGCGCCGCGTCATCGCTCGCATCGAGGCAACCCAACAAGGGCTCGACGTCCGCTACGTCGTCACCAGCCTGAATATCGGCTCGGCCGAGTGGATCTATGACAGCCTCTATTGCTCACGCGGACAGGCAGAGAACCTGATCAAGCTGCACAAGACCCAGCTCGCCTCCGATCGCACCAGTTGCCGCTCGGCGCTCGCCAACCAGGTCCGCCTCGTCTTCCACACCGCCGCCTATTGGCTCATCCTCGCCGTGCGCGATGCCATCCCGAAGCCGCGTGATCTGGCAACGGCCGAGTTCAACACGATCAGGCTCAGGCTTCTCAAGATCGCAGCCCGCGTCATCGAGACCGCCACCCGCGTCCGTCTAGCCTTCGCTGCGGCGTGCCCCGACGCCGACCTGTTCCGCGGCTTGGCCAACGCTCTGGCCCCGCAAGCGCCCTGAGGCGCGGGGCATGAGCCCCTGGTCACCCCGCCGCCGTCCTCCAACGCGTTCACGAAGTTCGGTCGAAAAACGGCGTCAAAGCCGTAGCGTTCGCGCACGCCTTCAACCCTGACCGAAAATGTTCCAGAAGCCCGCCCGGCAATCATGAATAAGACGGGCTAGGCCGGAATAAACGTGATCCGGCCGGATTCGCCCCGCTTCCGATGTGGCTTTACCGTTATTTCAACGTCTTGGTCGAACGCTGTCAGCATCCGAAGCAGCTTTTCCACTGAAACCAGCGTGAAACTCCGAGCATTCGGCATGCATGGCGCCTGCCGCGTGCACCCAGGCAACGATGGCGGCTTGCACCCGTGCGATGCGCTTCGGCTTAAGCCCCTTGCTCGGGGTGGATGGCGAAGGTGAGGCGATGCTGCCGCCGGGAGACGGCATCTGGCGATCGAGCGCGCTGGCGATGGGCGCGACGAATCGTCGAAGCCGATGTCCCTGTGAATCTGTCCGTCAAAGGCTTCGACGGTGCGCTCGAGCGCATAGGTCTTCCCCGCCAGGTCGAATATTCGACTGGCGGGCCGACCCGCTCGTCCTCCGGCGAGGTTGCATTCGTACGTCGCTCGGCGAAGCGCTCCTCCAATACCTTTGCCACGGCGTCGCGCGTCGTTCATTGTCGATTGGCTTGGTCGCCATCCTCAACCTCTGCTCTTTAGGCGTGAATGGCCGCAGCATGCGCTCGGATCGCGTGTTGGCATCCCTGCCTTCGTCGAGCAGCCTCGTCGGCGATTGAACCCCCGAACTTGCGATAGGAAGGGGTGATATCCCGATTCCAATGGCGATAGCGCCGATCGAAACCGCTAAACAGCCGATACATTGCTATTTGAGGTCTTGCCGAATCAGGCGAAAATCGATATGAATCGGCTGCAGCAGATTCATATGGCGGTTTTTACGATATGGAGCACTTCGCGGTTGTCCAAAGCATCATTCGCGCCGGCCTTGCCGGAGACCGAGAGGCTCTGGACAAGCAGGTACTGCGTCTTTGCGAGCGCCTGGAAAAGGCCGGAGAGGCGAAGGAGGTCGCCACTTTGCAGCGTCTGCGAGCTGCTACGCGGGATACGCAGGAAATGGTGCCGAGCCGCGTGGAGATGTCCCGTGGTCAGGTCTCTGGCGAGATACTCGAACCTGGCGTCAGTCCGCCGATTGATAGAGAAACGGGTGCCCGGTTGTGCTCGATCGATTTTCCGAGTCAAGGTAATCGCGCCCCTGTCTACTCTAGCAGTATGCTGGAGACGGTTGAGGGATTATTGCGCGAATGGACCAATGAGGCCGCCTTGCAAGCGATCGGGGTGTCGCCCACGCGCACTTTGCTGATTTATGGTCCACCCGGATCGGGAAAGACCGTCACAGCCCATTATATCGCTGGCCGATTGAATTTACCGCTTGTCACTGCGCGCATCGACGGCCTCATTTCATCGTTCCTGGGAACGACCGCGCGCAACATCGCCAATCTCTTCGATTTTTCTAATCGCTATGCCTGCGTCCTGCTCCTAGATGAGTTTGATGCGTTGGCGAAGCTCAGGGATGATCCGCAGGAGATCGGCGAGATCAAGCGCGTGGTAAACACCCTTCTCCAAAATCTCGATCTGCGGCGAAGCTTCGGCGTCACGATTGCTATCACTAATCATGATAGGCTTTTGGACCCAGCTGTTTGGCGACGATTCGAGACCCACCTTCAACTCGGTGAGCCCGATGACAGCGCGCGCGAAGGTCTGATTTCGCGCTTCCTGCAGCCAATCGATGCACCCAGTTCAACGCTGCGGGTATTCTCCTATTGCCTGGCGGGGCGCACAGGAGCCGACATCGAGAGGGTATGCACGGCGGTTAAGCGAACACTGGCGCTCAGCGGCGAATCGCACGATGGGCCAGGCTTGTTCCGTTCTCTGAGTGCCGTCCTGGCTCGCACGCCGCATCATGATCATGCTCCGGCGCGTATTCTTGCAGCTGATCAGGAGGCCTTCGTTAGCCTGATCGCCAATGATGGTGCCCTTTCGCTCAAGCAGACCGAAATCGGGGAGGCGACGGGTTACGGACAGTCGCGCGTGAGTGACCTCAAGAAGGCGAAGCGACACTTGCCGCTGATGGAGGCCCCGCATGCCCAATAATCCTGTCCAGATCATTCTGAACGACCGAGATTTTCATCAGGCGCCAGACCCCGGCCAGCCACCTAGGAATAAGGACTTCTTTGAAAGCGCCGACAGGGCGTTCGTCGCGCATCAGACCTCGCTCTTGGCCGCGGTCGATCGGATCATCGACGAGATCAGGAAGAGCCCCTACGGCCCAGCCGCATACCTCAAGGTCCAGATGCGGAACGAGGCACTGGCGAAATCGTATCGGCCCGTCTGGTGGTTGTTCAAGCCGGACCAGTTCCCGTGCGTGGGAGCTGACGCGGTAGGAACGCTCTATTTCCGAGCGCCGCTAATTTACTTGAGAGGCTTGCGGCGGCGCATTGAAGAGGCGGAGCCCTCGGTCGAGATCAAGTATCGGCGATCGGACAATCAGCCATACAAGGCCCCCACCATCGCGCGCGCCGAAGTCGGCGCCATTGAAACGATTGAGATTGCGCCTGCCGAGCAGAAGCGCTCGTTTTCCACCGCGGCCGCGCTCGCCGCGCTCGAGGATCCTCGGGCCGTTTCCGGGTACCAGGTCGAACTTTTCGAGACGCCACTCGAAAGAGTGATTGCGGATGACCCGCTTGGACGATTCGCACTGCGGCGCTCGCTCGAACATCTGCTGCTGTCGCTCGGTATGGGAGCGCGAAGCTATCTCGCTTTTGAAGTCGGGCGGACGCCTGTTCTTGAAGTGCAACTGACGACCCAGCGTGCGAGGGCACTGATCGACAACCGAACAGGAGTGGCAGGAAGCGACACGGGCGTTGCTGTCGATCTATCCTCCATGGATCGCAATCCTGAAAGACACGAGGCCGCCCTCACGGCGCTCCAGAAGCACCCTTTGGTGCGTGCGATTTTGCCCCCTGTGCTGCTCGAGCTGACCGACGACCGCTCAAGCCCGGAAGCGGACAAGGCTGCTGATTCTGTTTCAATCCCAGTTCCCCAGGACCAATCGATCTACCCTGTCGTCGGTGTCATTGATTCAGGGGTGGCTGCAATTCTTGATGACTGGGTGACAGGCCGCTTCGACTATCTCTCATCCGGGGAATACGACGCGGTTCACGGCACGAACGTTGCCGGCCTCCTGACGGTCGGCCAATCGCTTAATGGCGCAACCGTCGCGCCCGAGGCCAATGGTTGCAATCTCTACGACATACCGCTCTACCCGAGCGGACCATTTATGGCCCGCTACCCCAGGGGATTCTCCGACTTCCTTGAGGAGATCGAGCAGGCTGTCGCTGAAGCAAAGACCGAACACGGCGTCAGAGTCTTCAATCTCTCCATCAATGCAGTCGCGGCGGTTGAGCGACATCGATACGGTATCTATGCTTCCCGTCTTGATCAGATAGCAGACGCCTATGGGGTGATCTTCGTGAACTCTGCAGGAAATCTGCCATCGTCCCAAGCGCGCTCCGCTTGGCAAACGCGTCCGGTCGACGTCATCAATTATTTCGCGTCACGAACCTCGCCAGACACTATCTTTAAGCCAGCCGAGAGCGTCAGGTCGATCTCGGTGGGAGCCCTGAATCCACCGAACACCGATCAGATCACGGACGCGCCTACCATTTATACCACGCGCGGGCCGGGTCTCCAGGTTGGAGTCAAGCCCGATGTCGCGTGCTATGGCGGAGCAGGCGGCAGTCGCCCCGGACGACCGACCGGGCTTTCATCGGTATCGGCCGCGGGCACCAAGCAGAGTGTTGTCGGAACGAGCTTCGCCGCGCCGCTTGTTGCGCGCACCCTTGCGGGCCTCGACGTAGCTACCGAGGGAGGCCTGTCTGTTGAAGCCCTCCGGGCCATGTTGCTGCATCACGCAACGATGCCTGAGCCGCTTACGAAACGTGGTCTCAGGGAGATCGGCAGGCAATTTGCCGGCTTCGGCAAGCCGCAAGCCGTCAGCAGGATGTTGGAAACAGATGATCATCAGATCACTCTGTTATTCCAGAGCCGCCTTAGCATTGGTGAGAAGAAGCCTGTCATTCTCCGTTTCCCATTCACCTGGCCGCAGAGTCTCGTCACGGGCGGAAGATGCTCCGGTCGCGCTCGGATAACCCTGGTTTATGCGCCGCCCCTCGATCCAGCGTTTGGTGCTGAGTTCGTTCGCGTCAATTTGGAAGCTGCGCTAAAGCAGCGTCAGCCAGAGCCCGCGTCCGACGGAAGCGTTCGGTTCACCAATCAAATCGCAGCCCGATACCTGCCAAAGTCGACGAATCTCGCCATACCTGAAAAAGCTCTCATTGATCATGGTCTGAAATGGTGGCCGGCGAAGCAATATGAGAGCGCACTTGTCGAGAATGGGAGCTCGTCGCAATGGCGCTTGGAAGTCACAAGCCTCGTTCGGGCCGAAGCACAATTTCCTGTCGAAGGCGTGCCCTTCGCTGTTGTCTTCACGCTTGAAGATCCCGAGGGTGATCGGCCGGTTTTTCGCGAGATGCGGCAATGGCTGCAGGCGAGCAACGCCGTAGCGCAAGATGTTAGAACCGCAACGAGAGTGCGTCCTCGGGGGCGATAGTGCAGGCCGAGGCACCTAAGCATGCCCTAAGCGAGCAAGCTTCAATGATCCGAAGAAATTCGCCGCGGTACCGCGGGCGCAGGACGATATGAGTCAAGAAACGCAACTACTTTCGAGACCTTGCTATCTCAGCCGAACTTCTCGGGTTGCCCTTGCTTGCAGCCAGAATCGTTGCGGAAAGCCCACCCACAAAAGATGTCACCGCCATGGAACCGACGCGATGGGACGTGGGGCTTCGTAGCGCGACGCTCGGGAAAGCGCACGGTTTCTATGACTCGCTTGCCACGATCGCCGAAGGCGGCGCGGTCACAGGCCTCCGCGTGTTCGAGACAATTCTGAAAAATACTCCCGCAATCATCCGGGCAAAAGGCATCGAACCGTCGAGCGAAGCCGAAGTACGCGCCGCGATATACGACGTTCTGAAGTTTGCTTTTCATGACGCGGTACGAGAAATTCCGGTAGCCCAAGTGCTGAAGGTCTATAAGCCCGATTTGGGCGTCCGCTCATTGATGGCGGCGGCGGAATACAAATTTGCTGACACCGAGGCCGAAGTCAAAAAGGCGCTGGATGAGATCTATGCCGACATGAAGGGCTACAGCGGGCATGATGACTGGCGCACATTCTTTGCAGTCATTTACACAACCGATGCTCTTGTCCACCAAGATAAGCTAGAGGCAGAGTTCCGCGGCGTTAAGGCGGATGTAAACTGGGCGCCTATCATTCTTGTCGGCAAAGGAGGTCGAAAGAAGAAGGTTGCGCCATGATCAAGCATGCGAGGGCAAGTAAGAATATAATCGTTTGCCATCGCGATTTGAGGATCGATGGTTCTCTTGGGAGCTCTCCGACGCTAAAGCGCAAGTCTGTTCTCATTCTCTTTAGCGATCGATGAATCGTCGTCAGCCTTAACGATCTTGATAAAGGCCTCTGGCGATGCCATTGCCTCGTCGAGTAGCTCTCGCTCAGTCAGTGCCACAAATAGAGCGCATGAACGGGCCTGACAGTTGATGGACTTGCTTGGGTTGAACTCAATATCGGTGAAGCCGGCGAACCGTTCCTGCATAACAATCCGCTCTTTCAGCCACTCGCGGTGTGGGTAGATTGCTGTCAGGTACAGCCAATCATAGAACACGTTCGGCGGAACGAGAGGGAATGAGTGGCCCTCGAATTCAAAGCGGATCAATCGCCCAGAATCCCGCAAGCGCCCATCCCGTTTAGCTGTCCTGGCATCGACATCGTATATGTCTATGTAGGGTCAGCGAGGTCAAGACGGCGCTCCCATGACATTGGCCGGTGTCCGGTCCGCGCCGCGCTCGCCGCAAAGATGTGCATGCAGCGCGGCCACGCATTGATCCGCGTTCTTGTTGTCACGCTTTTGGCCCGGGACGATCGTGAGATCGGCAAGTTGATAGAACGGCGCGCGCTCGCGGATCAGTTGCGTGATCTTGTCCGCTCGGTCCTCGGTCTGCAACAGCGGTCGAGCGGTGTCACGCCTAAGGCGTCTCTTGATTTCGCCTGCGTCCGTATTGAGCCAGATCGAAACCCCCTTCTCGGCGACGCAGCGCCGCGTCTCCTCGCGCATGAACGCGCCGTCACCGATGGCGAACACCGCCGGCCCTCGCTCGAGAAACTCCGCGATCAACCTCGCCTCGAGGTCCCTAAAATGCCGCTCCCCTTTGGTTGCAAAAATATCCGCTATCGACAGACGAGCCATTGTCTCGATTTTCTTGTCGGAATCGATGAAAGGCAACCCCAGCCGTCGCGCAAGATGTGAGCCGATAGCGGATTTGCCGGCACCCGGCATGCCGACGAGCACGACCGGCCGCGCGCCCAGGGCGCCAACGACCTCTCTTGCGATCGCGGAGTGTGCCGTACGGCCCGGCGGCGACTTTTGCAACCGGCGAACGAGGCTGGTACCGGCTGTACCACCCGCGTCGGCTTCCCAATGCGGGATTGATGTGGCTCCTTCGGGAACGACAACCTTGCTGCAGGCCTGTCGTACGCGCTCCAAGAGTGGCTCGGCCATTGACTGGTCCGAGGGCTCTCGGCTCGTTCGCTGCCCCTCCTGCAGCTTCTGCAGCTCCTTGTAAGTGTCGTGATTGATGATCTTGGCGGTGTAACTGTCTGCCGTGTGGAACTCCACCTCGAAGCGGTAGCCGCTGGTCGTGGCGAAGACAGTCTTGATGCCGACGAAGGTCGGTGATCTGGCTTTGAACCAATTGGTCGTACTGACCTCAGCACAGCCGCTCTCGTCAAAGGCTAGAATGGCCTTCTTGACGGCACGCGTAAAATCCCGATCAGGGAGCTCGAGGACGTGGCGTACAGCGTTGCTGATCAGCTGAACGCTGGCCTCAGACGGGGCCTGCATGCCGGCGAGTTGGTCTGTCATCGAGCTTTCTGATCTCAAACGCTCAGCGAGATGGGGCATCTTCACCTCTATGTTAGCCCGTCTGAGGGCTTCGGCGACCGAGCCCACCATAGCGGTAATGCTGTTCTCTTCGGCCTGAGCGCGGGAAGCCTCCATTTGGGCGCGCTGTGCAGCCTGCTCACGTGTCAACGTGATCGTCGTCGCGGAATCATCGGCAGCAAGCTCTCGGCGCGAGGGTTCAGGCAGAATGCCTTGCTCGGCTGCAAGCTTGATCGAGACTTGCATAACTGAAGCCGCCAGCGTTGGATTGTCCTTGAGATCGTCCAAGGTGGCATCAACATCGAACTGACCCTGGTTGAGGGCAGCCGCGACGCTCTTGGCGTAAGGCACTGATTTCAACCCCGGTGTCTGTTGCAGCAGACGCTGAAGATACCCGCTCTTGATCATAAAGGTGTGGGCACCGGTGTCGGATTTATAGGCGTCAGTCCCGACCTTGATACCGAGGCTCAGTAGATTGCTTGCACTTTGGACGAGATCGTGCGGATTGTAACCATCCGGCCGCGGGTCGATGCGCACGGGGTAACGATCGACGATAAGCTGGATACGGTCGCGTGGCTGAGCCGTTGCCGGATAGACCTCCGCCAGCTCCGGGAACAGCTCGCAGAGCGGTTGGCTCAAGGCGAGCTGTGTCTCACTCACGCTGGCCGCTGTTTCGGGCACCAGTTGTCCGGGCAGGGCTTGCTCATCCAGCCTTTCGGTCCATGCCTCGAGCTCGGTGACGAGCAACTCGGCCATTTCGCGCGCGACCGGATGGTCTGCCAGCTCGATCTCGTGCCGCGCCTTCTTGAGTTTGTCCTGGACGTCCTGAACACTGACTTGCTCCTGTTCCAAGAGGTCTCCGATTCCTCGCTTGAGCTCTTGGTGAACGCCTTCATAGGTGCCGAAGATGGCACGCTCGGCAAACCACTGTCGGGCCTCATTGGATTGAGCCAGAAAGCCTCGCTGCAGGCCGGTGTATATTTCAAGAACATTCCGCGTGGCGGCGAGGATCTGACTGGCGCGACCGAATTTGTAATGACCGTCCTCAATCGCTGGGGTATGCGACTTTGGCGGCTTGAGCGAGCGCAATCCGCGAGCTTGCTCCTCTTGATGGAATTGCCCGACATGCTCGTAAAGCTGCGGCCGGTCGCCGATGATGAGAAGGCTATCCCCGTCGAAGTCGCCGTCAAGCTTCTTCTGTTCATCGGGCGGCACGGCAACCACCGAGCCTGAGGCAAACAATTCAGTCGCCTGGAGGATGCCGACACAGTCGATCGCTGTGTCTACTTTTGCGCGGTCTTTGCTCTTGGTCCAGTTCGAATGGCACTTGACGTCCTCGGCAGACATCACCAGCGCCCGGTCGGCGAAGTCGGTCGGCCACATCTCATCCGGCACCACGATCAGAAGCCCTTTTGCGAAGAACGTCGGATCGTTGGCTGCCAACTCCTTCCCCGACTTCTGGGCAACATTAAAACTGTATTGGATGGTCACGCACTGATCGAGGAACGTTGCGGTCGGGTCCACATCAGCAGGCGACCTGACCTGGTCGGGGGCGAGCGGACGCAGGTTAGGCTTGTCATAAGGTGATCGCCCAATCAGCACGCCGCCACCGCTCAACATCCCGCTCTTGAGCGTCGGCACATGAAGACGACCGTCTGCGGACGGGATCGCGATTGCGCCCAGACCATTGATATGTCCGGCGGTCACGGTGCGAAACAGCTCCTCAGATGTCAGCTTATGATCTTTCCGGCTCTCAAGCCAGCTCCTGGCCTTCTCGCGCACCTCATCCGCCACTTGCTCGCTACGGGGATAATGTTGCAGCGCCGAGACCGGCAGGACCGAATGCCTTGCCTCACCATATGCGAGCACCCGGTCAGGGCCTTCCTGTTGGCCGGTGCGACGCACAGCTGGCATAAGGTTGGCTAGCGAGGCCCTGATGAAGCCGCACCCATCATGCGGTCGCAACGCGATAGGGCCGTCTAGCCCCCTCAGCTTGAAGGGATGCTCCTCGTTGGTCGGGCGGTCCGGCAGCAATGCCAATTTGAACGCGCCTTCAAGCGCGTAGTCATGCGGAGATAGATCCTTGATCGCGGGAGGCGCCGCAAAACCCCTGCGCTGAGTGTAATAATAGGCCTCCTTGAAAGGGGCCCAGGCGCGAGACAGCTGCTCGAAGGCGGTGCCCGGTGCGGTTTCGGCATAGGGAATCGCCAGAAGCTTTCCCCCGCTAGGTTTTGCTGGCTCACCTGGAGCACGGGCTGCCACCTGAGACACGGTCAGTCGCGGCGGCTTCAACTTGCTGCCGCCGAACAGGTCCATGCGGTATGGGACTCCGTTGACGTTCACCGTACGCGCCAGCATGAACGCGCTCGGTGTTGCTGGCAGTTGCACCGCGACCACCGGAAGGACTCCGGAGGTCAGGCGATGAAAAATCGAATACCGCATCTCCGGCTCCTTGGCCAGCGGCCGCCCCTGCATGTCCACTACAGGCAGCTGCATCAGTCCCGCGTCACCCTGCGGAGTTCTTGGCGCGTGGTCCATGGATCGCAAGACCTGATGCACGTCGAAGACCGACGCAGGATGTTGCGCCTGGATCGCCGCCGCATCCTGCTCCATGAATAAGTCCAGCGCATCTACGGGACTGTCGGCCTCGATCTGCGCAATCAGATTCCAGCTCATGCTGGAAAGATCGCCTTGAATCAGGTCGCGCGCCCCGGCCAAGATCTCTCTGGTCCCATCGTGCAGCTCTTCCTGCCTGATCCGTAACTCGGGCCTCTTGCCCTCGACATACGGTGACCTGAACAATCTCTCCAGGACTGCACGAGCCTTGAGCGTCTGATAGATCGATAAAGCGGGACAGCGGCTTGCAAGCGGCCCACGGATCCGCTCGGCATCGTTTGCGTTCAGATGCGCCTCGATCTTGTGCTCGACCACAGGTTGGACGTCGTTGAGCAGGTTGAGGGCCTGCCTGCGGTGCCAGCGTAGCGGCCTCTGTGGGCTACGCGCCAGCGGCAGCAGAGCAGCACAGAGATTGCCCATGGTTTCCAGATCGTTCTTGGCCGAAAAGTCAGGGGCTTGACGCAATTCCGACAGCCGATTCAAGCCTGTCGGCGCGAGCAAACCGAGATCATCAACCAGCCGAGCCTTACCTAGCCCCTTGAAAATGGTTGTGATGTGCAGAACGTCTGCCTGTTCCAGACGATCATGATCATAGTACAGGTAGTGGGCGAGCTTGTGCAACCGATCCTTCGGGAGAGCAGCCTCCGTAATCTCCCCACTGTCCTCTGTGCTCATGATCGTTCGCGACAGAGCATTGGCGAGCATACTCAGCTGAGGCGTGGTGAACACACCGAATCGCCACTCTCGAACGCCTAGGCCGCGCGCAATGTCCATCGTGGACTGCCGGCACGCCGCCTCTTCCGGCCATTTGGCGAACCCGTTCACCAAGGTCGCCACTACCTGTGGAGCGAAATCAGCGTGCTGGCGCCGACGGGCTTCCTCGGCGATCGCGGCCGCGGCTTTGCGGCAGTCCTCCTCGTCCGGCCACTTGCTGAAGCCGTTCACCAGACTCGCCAGTCCCTGTGGAGCAAAATCAGAGAGTTCGGCGCGGCGAAGTACCTCGCTCGCGATCGCGAACGTGGCGTCGCGAGAGGCCGACGCTTCCGGCCATTTGCTGAAACCGTTCACCAGGTTCGCTAGCCACTGCGGAGCAAAATCAGAGAGTTCGGCGCGGCGAAGTACCTCGCTCGCGATCGCGAACGTGGCGTCGCGAGGGGCCGGCTCTTCCGGCCATTTGCTGAAACCGTTCACCAGATTAGCAAGCTCCTGGTGGGTAGAATCGCGGAGTCGGACATCGTGGCGAAGAACCTCGTTCGCTATCGCGACTGTGGCTTGCTGAAACGCCGCCTCATCTGGCCACTTGCTGAAGCCGTTCACCAGGTTCGCCAGCTCCTGCGAGGTAAAATCAGAAAACCAGATGTCGCGAGCAAGGACCTCCCGTGCGATTGCGACCGTGCCGCCCCGACACTCCGCCGCTTCCGGCCACTTGCTGAAACCGTTCACCAAATTAGCTAAGTGCTGGTGGCTAAAGTCAGAGAGCCACGCGCCGCGGCGACAAACCTCGTCGGCGATCGCGACTGTGGCTTGGCCAGAGGCCGCCATTTCCGGCCACTTGCTAAAACCGTTCACCAGGTTCGCTAGTCCCTGCGGCGTAAAGTCAGAGAGCTGGCGGCCGGGCACCTCCGCAGCGATTGCGACCGTAGCGTCGCGACAATCTGGAGTTTCCCGCCACTTGCTGAAACCGTTAACCAAATTAGACAGATGCTGATGGTCAAAGTCAGAAAGCGGGGCGCCGCGGCGGAGGATTTCATGCGCTATCGCGACGGCGGCTTGCTGAGACGCCGGCGCTTCTGGCCACTTGCTGAAACCGTTCACCAAGTTCGCCAGTTCATGTGCAGCAAAATCGGAGAGCTGGCGCCCGCGGATCTCCCCAGCGATTGCGACTGTCGCCTCGCGACAACCCGCTGCGTTCGGCCACCTGCTGAAGCCATTCACCAGATTAGTCAGGTGCTGGTGAGTAAAATCACGGAGCTGGGCGCCGCGGCGAAGGACCTCATGCGCGATCGCGTCGGCGGCTCGCTGATTTCTTGCCCCTTCCGGCCACTTGCAGAAACCGTTCACCAGGTTCACCAAGTCCTGGTGATTAAAATCGGAGAGCCCGAACTCGCCGCGCGCGGCGCGACGACGGACCTCACCGGCAATCGCTCCGGTGGTCTGGCGAGACCACTCGTTTTCTGGCCACTTAGTGAAGCCGTTTACCAGGTTTGCTAGGTCTTGCTGACGGAATTCAGAGAGACGGGCACGGCGGTCACGACGGAGCACCTCACTGGCCATCGCGCCTGCTGCTTGACGCGATGGCGCCTCTTCCGGCCACTTGCTGAACCCGTTCACCAATGTCGCCAGCGTCTGTGGAGTAAGATGAGACAACTGGTCGTCGCGGCGAAAGATCTCACTGGCGATTGCGAGCGCGGCGTCGCGACAGTCCGTCCCGTCCGGCCACTTGCTGAAACCATTCACCAGGTTCGTCAGATTTTGGTAATTAAAATCGGACAGTTGGCCGCGGCGGTCAATAACTTCGCCTGCGATCGCGATCGTGGCCTGGTGACAGTCTGCATCGTCCGGGCATTTGCTGAACCCGTTCACCAGGTTCGCCAGTTCCTGCGAAGTAAAATGAAAGAGCCCTTCCTCGTGGGCGCGGCGAGAGAGTTCTGTGGCGATGTTGGCTGTGGCTTGGCGACAGGGTGTCTCTTGCGGCCATTTGCTAAAACCGTTCACCAAATTCGCCAGCCCCTGGCGATCAAAGTCAGAGAGCCCTAACTCGCCGCGAACAGCGCGGCGAGCGATCTCACTGGCGATCGCGACACTCGCTCGGAGAGACGCCACCTCTTCCGGCCACTTGCTGAACCCGTTCACCAATGACGCGAGCGCCTGCTGAGTAAGATGAGAGAGCTGGTCATCGCGGCGACAGATCTCGTTGGCGATTGCCAGTGCGGCGTGGCGACAGTCCGCCCCGTCCGCCCACTTACTGAAGCCATTCACCAGATTCGTTAGATTCTGGTAAGTAAACTTAGACAGTTGGGCGCGGCGGCCAATAACCTCACTGGCGATCGCCACCGCGGCCTGGTGACAGTTCGCATCGTCCGGGCATTTGCTGAACCCATTCACTAGGTTCGCCAGCTCCTGCGGACTAAAATGAGAGAGCCCTTGCTCGGGGGCGCGGCGAGAGAGTTCTGTGGCGATGTTGGCTGTGGCTTGGCGACAGACCGCCTCTTCCGGCCATTTGCTGAAGCCGTTCACCAAGTTCGCCACGTCCTGGTGATTGAAATCAGAGAGCCCACACCCGCGGGCGGCGCGGCGAGCAACTTCACCGGCAATCGCTCCGGTCGCCTGGCGAGACGACGCCTCTTGCGGCCACTTGGTGAAGCCGTTCACCAGGTTCGCCAGTTCCTGCTGACTGAATTCAGAGAGCCGGGCGCGGTGGTCACGACGGAGAACCTCACCGGCTATCGCGCCTGCAGCTTGGCGAGAAGCCCTCTGTTCCGGCCATTTGCTGAAACCGTACACAAGGTTGGGCAGTTCCTGGTGAGTGAATTCAGAGAGCCGGGCACGGCGGTCGCGACGGAGGACCTCGTCCGCGATCCTGACTGCCGCTTGGCAAAAGGCCTCCTCTTCCGGGCATTTGCCGAAACCGTTCACGAGATTCGCCAAGTCCTGGTGATTAAAGGCAGAGAGGCCGAAGTCACTGGAAGCGCGGCGAAGGACCTCACTGGCGAGCGTGGCCATAGCATCGCGACAATCGGCTGCATGCGGCCACTTGCTGAAACCGTTTACGAGGTTCGCTAAGTTCTGCTGATCAAAATCCGAGAGCCGAAAACGGCGGTCGGCGCGACGACGGACCTCACGGGCGACGGCTTCCGTGCCCTCACGAGTTTCCTCCCGTTGCGCCCACTTGCTGAAACCGTTCACCAGCAACGACAGACCTTGACTATTCAGCGGCCCAAGTGCCCCGTCTTCGTCGCGACAAAATTCGGCGATTCTGATCGTTCCATTGCGGCATGTCCTCGATTGCGGATGCCGACCAAATGATGCAGCCAAAAGCGAAAGCGTTTTTGGCTCGACTTCGTATAACAACGCACCATGACACTGCGACACGCGAGCCGCCATCGCCTTGCAAGCCCCGACACCTTCCTGACCTCCGACCTCGCGACTCACCACGTTGCATACCGTCGCGTAGCCCCACGATTTACCCCGGCGGATATCGTCCTCGAAGCGAGGGACAAATTGACTTCTGAAGTGGGCGGCGGCCTTTCGTACGAATGTCGCATAAATCTCGTCGCCAGCCCTTTGCAGCTGTTTGTCATGCTTTACTACGGCACATGAGAATCCAACGATGTCACGGGCGTAATAAATCGTGTCTAGAGCTGCATTAGATTGTTGTTCTGAGATTGCACTTTGCGTGCTCTGCGTGGCGACGTCATCTGTGCGCCGCCTTTTGGGTTCGCGCTCCAGGCCGGATACGGATTGCCTGCGCGAGGAGGAGGCAATTTTTTGTGAGTTTCTGGACTGATCGGCACTTCGGCTCTCGGCGCCGGAACGCGACGGACCTTCTCGCCAATCTGGCGCGACGCGATACGGCAAATAGCGGGAACTTGGCTGGTCGTCCTGCAGATGGTCGTCACGCGCATCAACGGTGCGGTCGGCCCATGCGCCGCGTCGGACATTGCTACGTCGGACATTGCCAGCCGGAGGCGGGCTTTGAGCGGATGGCGCTTGAGCGGGTGGCGCTCCCAAATTTCGATTTTCGGTGCGCAAGCCTTGCACGACAGAACTGAACGTCGGGCCATCGCCTGCGCCGCCAACATCTGATGCTGCACTGGTCCAGTGCGCTTCTTGTTCACTGGATGCATTCCCAGGTCGGTCAACTCGAGTCAAAATCCGCCCTCCCGACAGGCGAGAATTAGCCGATCAGAACGTTCGGCGCACACGCGGTCCAGCCGCGACGGCATCAACGATTTTGTTCGATAGCCGATCAGAAAGGAGCTTTTTACGCTGCGCCAACGAGACATGGCTCGCCACACCCGAAAAGCGCAGACCATTTCTGCACAATTGATCGAAGTGTGGCATCGAAGATATCCACGTCAACTGACGTGAACCTGACCTGCGCAAAGCGGGCAATCCGGAGTGGTGTTGCATTCGCCCAACTAAGCCACTCGTCCGGGAGTTGCGAAGGCAAGATCGAGACAGGTGTGGCGCGGTGATCTTGGCTTTTCCCCTCCGCGACATTGATGCGAGTAGGAACGGCGGTCCAAGTAGCTAATCGAGCAAGAGCTGCCCGAGTGCCAAGCGCGTAGATTGGTGTTCTCGAAGAACTTCGTCGGCACGCTTCTTCGCCGGGTGTCAAAGGCTCTCGGTGAGCAGCTCGCGGCTGAGACTGGCCGGCCGTTCAATCCGTTGTCCGCCCGCGAATATCCTACTGGCACCTATCGACAGCGCTTCGCGTGCCTCCGGCCGCGTCGTGAATCGAGGACGGGTCTCGGCTTGGACCATCTGATGTCCGCACCAGCTCCGCCATCGACGTCGCGTTGGTGGCCGAGCCAAATACAAGCTGGAGTGGCAGGTCGCCGCAGACGCTCAGCAGTTCGCAATTTCGACTCCTCCGCCTTGCAGCCCGATTTGAGGATCTTATAGATGACTTCGATCTTCCACCTCAACGCGTATCATCCGAGTGTCTCAATAGCGTCCTTGCGCGATTGGATCGGGAGATCAGTGAGGAGCTTCCAGTCGATCTTCTATCGCCGCTTCGGCGTTCCCCGCTCTTGAGCATGGATCACGGTTAGAGTGAGTGCGGGATATTTCTTCTGCTTGCCGACCGGCGGCAGAATTCGAAGCTTGCGGAAACGAATTTCGAGAAGCGCTTCATCCGGATCGCCTTTGTCGTCCTTGACTTTGATCCGATGTAGGCCTTTGACCGTAACCTCGTCCATTTCGTCGGCAATTGTATGATTGCCGTCTCCGGCAAGCCGATCAACACAGGTTCGCACCAGGAAATGCGTTCCAACCTCCTCGGCGAGGAAAAACAGTTC
Source organism: Bradyrhizobium sp. CCGUVB14 (assembly GCF_024199935.1). Lineage (NCBI taxonomy): Bacteria > Pseudomonadati > Pseudomonadota > Alphaproteobacteria > Hyphomicrobiales > Nitrobacteraceae > Bradyrhizobium > Bradyrhizobium sp. CCGUVB14. The sequence goes on along the minus strand of NZ_JANADS010000001.1, from coordinate 1,599,406 downwards.
ATAGATGTCGCTCTCGCGATCACCGATATGAACGCATCGTCCAGGGACCGCGAGAAGGTCGGTCGATTACCGTAAATTCTCCAGCCAGCGGATGCTCTCCTTCTGCTCGGTCGGAACAAGTGTCGGATTGATCTTTCGCTTCAGCGCCGTCGTCCCCTTGAACTTCTTGCGTGTCCAGAACTTGATTGCCGTCAGTCGAGATGGAGCCCCTCGGTCGTCCAGGTGAGGCTCGAGTGCATCAGGATGCCGCACTGTGTACGCACCGCTGTAGGACCTCCTCCGTGTGTTCCAAGGCTGGTCAAGCCCCTAGAGCCAATCAGTTCCGGTCTGTCGCGCTTGAAGCTGAATTCCGTCGTGTCATGGAGCACGAGGATCGGCCCCTCCGTCGTCGTCACGCGACCGCGCGTCGCCTCGAAATGACCGCAAAGAATATCCGCCTCGTTGGACAAGAAGCGATAGGCGGTCTTGGTGTTGGCCCAATCCTGACAAGCCAGCAGGATGCTTTGACCCATGTCGCTCCCGATTTGTGCGAGCAGTTTGCCGAACCGGCGGTCAAGCGACTCATCCTTAAAGTCACATCCCGCAACTTCCCGTTCAACCAACGTCTTGATACCGGTCCTCGATCGCGGAGCACGCGCCTTCGCGCGCTCCTTCAATACCAAGCCGATCGGGCACACCGCGCCTCCGAATCAGGTGCTCAATAAGGAATCACGACAGATTCTGCCGATTCAAGAATTTGTCCCGGGAGCGCCGTCTAAATCGGCGGTCAACTGTGGGTCATTGAAAGGTCTCTTTGCCGCTTACCAATATGCCGATATGGCGGACGAAACGGTGCCGACGTTGGCGACGAAGCGCCTGAGCCCACATACGGTTCGGCACATAACGGCCGTGCACCTGCTGCGCGCCGGCGTCGGCGTCAACACGATCCACGCTTGGCGGGGCACGCGTCATTGGACACCACGCAGATCTATGCTGAAGTCGACCTGGAGATGAATGCAGAGGCGTTGGCCAGGGTCGATATCAGCAGCCTGAGGCCGCCGCCTCGGCAACCCTCTCTCCCGTCATTGATGGTATTCCTGAAGGCCCTATAGGCCGAAAGGTCACATTCTTATGTTGCGGAGCGAGCCGAGGAGGTTGACGAAATCCTTTGCTCGCTCGACCATTGCCGGAATGGCGACGGCATCGCGGCGATCCGTGGAGATTTATTCGCGAAGAGAACTTGAGACGCGCCGAAGTCGATCAGTCGCCGGATGATCGCCTCCTCAAAGCCGCCGAAGCCCTCGCATGGCGTGAGGAGGACGATGAGATCGCCGCAACGATGCTTGGTCGCCGCTGCTCAACGCGGCCGCCGTACTTGCGTGGCGAAGGACGACACCAGTAAGAAAATGCCATAACGGCTTTTCTGCCGTCATCAACGGCAAGGATGCTACCTGCGACGCTTTCGATGTGGCCGCCGCCAAATCAATCGCATGGCCCGCGGCGAGCTGTCCCAGTTTTTCGGCAAGAAGGTCATCCTCGACCGCAAGGGCGGCTCAATCCCTTCGCGGGAGGATTTCTGGATAGGTGCTCCCCTAATCTCGACGCTCACGCATTTGGACGGCTTGGCCTAATTATCTGATCGAGCGCCTGACGATGTCTGCTTCCCTTTCCGCACCCCAGGCAGGCTCACCGTTTAGAAAAGGATAGATTATCGTAATTTAGCTACGATCCACGACTCGAATCTAAACTTGCCGATTTTTGGAATTGTTCCTAATATCGTAGTATGGCTACGACTCAAAGAGATAAGCTAAACCGGCTCTATTCCCATCTGGCACCGGGGACGCCGCTGATCTCCGAGGACCTCGCCGCACTTGGAATATCGGCGGATCTGGCCGTCCATTATGTCCGGGCGGGCTGGTTGGAGCGGCTGGCGCGTGGAGTCTATTGCCGCCCCAACGATCCGCCAGCATTGCATCCGAGCCTGGCGTTGCTGCAGCGAAGCTTTGAAGGCCTGCATGTCGGCGGCAAGTCTGCGCTTGACTGGCACGGCATCCGCCACTACGTGGCCCAGCAACCCGTCCTTCATCTCTATGGCTGGAAGGCGGGGCGTCTCCCCGAGTGGTTCATCCAGCGCTTTCCAGCCGAGTATCACCGCAAGCGGCTGTTCGAGGAGCGCCCCGACGCGCTCCTGCAGGTCCGGCCCTTCGAGAACCGCAAAGGCGCACCATTCGTCTCGGCACCGGAGCGCGCACTACTGGAGGTTCTGAGCGAAGTTGGCGTTCGTCAGCCGCTGCAAGAAGCGCGCGAACTGGTCGAGAGCAGCTACAGCTTGCGCGCCGACGTGCTCGGCGACCTGCTCAAGAGATGCGCCAGCGTCAAGACCGTGCGCCTCTGCCTGCAGCTCGGACACGAGCTTTCCCTGCCGTGGATGGGTAAGCTCGATCCATCCCAGTTGCCTAAGGGCAGCGATCGGCGATGGGTGTCGCGCTCGGCTGACGGGCTTCTGGTGCTCAAGCCATGAATCAGACCTATCTCGACAGCGCCCGATTGCTGACGCGAGTCGCGCCGCTGGTGCTCGTCGATGACACCTTCGCGCTCAAGGGCGGCACAGCGATCAACCTCTTCGTTCGCGACATGCCGCGGCTCTCGGTCGATCTCGACCTGGTCTTTCCCGATCACACGCTGCCGCGCGACGAGGCGCCCAAGCGCATCAACGAAGCCATTCGCCAATCCGTTGCACGCCTGACCAAGCGCGGCTTTCGAACCCATGCGCCCGCTTCGACAGATGCAGGCGAGACCAAGCTGTTGGTGCGACAGGGTGCCATCGAGGTCAAGATTGAGGTCAATTTCGTTATGCGCGGCACCGTCAACGCGGTGCGCGTGGCGTCGCTGACGCAGAATGCGCGCGACACGCTGCAGGCGGATCTCGAAATCCCGGTCGTTTCGCTCGAGGACGTGTATGGCGGCAAGCTCGTCGCTGCGATGGACCGCCAGCATCCCCGCGATCTGTTCGACGTCATGCAGCTCTTCGCCCACGAGGGGATCACGGCCGCCATCCGCCGTGCCTTCGTCATTTACCTCGCGAGCCATAACCGGCCTGTGCATGAGGTGCTGTTTCCGTCCCTGCGCGACATCCGCCAGGAGTTTGAGCACAATTTCATCGGCATGACCGCCGAGCCCGTCGAGCTCGGCGCGCTGCTGGCCGCGCGCGAGCGAATGGCGCACGAACTCCAGCAGGAGCTGACGGCGGATGAGCGCCGGTTCCTGTTGTCATTGGTCGCTGCTGAGCCAGAATGGAACCTGCTGGGCATCCCGCATCTGGAGCAACTCCCGGGCGTCCGGTGGAAGCTGCAAAACCTCGAGCGATTGCGGAAGGCCAATACCCAAAAATTCGCCGAGCAGTCAGACGTGCTCGCGCGACTATTGGAATAAGTTTTGGACTTGACCAATAGCTTGGTCGGTCAAATTGTCCGAGACCTAAATACGTTTCGTGGGCTGGAGCAGCTGCTGGCGGATTTTTGGCGCGACGTGAATAAACGGAGATAGAGCATGCGGACGGTTATCCTGGGCGTCGAGACACAAAGCGACCTGACGCGCCGCATCCTGGCGACTGCGCACGGGCAGCGTAAGGCTGGGGACGATCGAATTTCATTCGAGAGCGTCAGCAACCTTTGGCGGGTGCTGGCGCCCAAGCGTATGGAGATCGTGCGCGTTATGACCGGAGCCGGCCCGTTGACGATCCGAGAAGTTGCGCGTCGGGTCGACCGTGACTTTAAGGGGGTTCACTCCGACGTGACGCTGCTACTGGGCGCAGGGATTTTGGAGCGAACGGAAAGTGGGGGCGTGGAATTTCCCTATGACCGCGTGCATGTTGAGTTCGACATGATGGCGGCGTGACGTCGCTGCCTATCGCTACTGTCACCAGTACACATGTGAGATGTATAGGAGGGCACTGCGAGGAACTGATGACGTCGTTCAGGTACCGCGCCAAGCCGTAAGCCGGCGAAGCCAAGTTGTTGTGTTAAGAGTGGTGTGGCCCGATCATAGTAAGCTTGGTCCAGTGTATCACCATCGACCCAGATATTACCGGCGATCGCTTCATTGTGCGCATCCTCCGCCCACATGACCGGATTGTCCTTCGTGTCATTCTTCGCGACATCGCTGGTCAGCCAGCCTGCCTCAAGATCATCGACGAAAGTCGGCCAATTGTACTCCATCGTGCGTAAGCGCTCCTTTCTACGCACCTATGCAGTTGAGCGCGGGGATGGGATGAGGTGTCCACCATGAGCGAGGTGGACACCATCGATGATCACTCCAGAAGAACCTTTGGGCTCTTTTGAACTTTGAGTGGGCTACGCGGCATGGGGGTTGATCGGAGTGAAGTCGAGTTTTCCGGCGATGAGGAAGAGGACGGTGCGCATCGTTGTGAAACGGGTATAGCCGCGGGCCTTGCGTTTAGCCGCCTGGAATAGGCCGTTGAGGGCTTCGATGTAGCCGTTGGTCTGGCGGGTTTGCGTCCAGGCGACGATGCCGTCGAAGTGCTTGCGGATCATTCTGGCGACCTCCTTCATCGGCTCGACCCTGGAGCGCAGGACGTTGGTGCACCACTGTTTGAGCATGGCGGAGACGACGTTGATCTGCTTGCGATCGAGGATGTCGCGCAGATGCTCGCGATAGAGCCAGGCACGCGCCGTGCGTTTGGTCGCGGCCTGAGCAATCAAGGTGTCGAGATCGGCGCGACTTTCGTCCGACAGCCGGCCGCGGTCCTTGAGCAACGTCCAGCGCAGCCCTTTGAGGCTTGGATCTGTGCGCTGTTCGAGGCGCCGCATCTTGTCGACGGCAGTGGAAGCGTGGGCGACGACATGGAACTTGTCGAAGGTGATGCGGGCGTTGGGCAGATGATCTGCGACGCCCTTGATGAAGGCCGGCGACATGTCGATGCTGACCAAACGGACCTGCTCGGCGGTACCTTTGTGGGCGGCCAGATCGGCGGCGAAATCGGCCACCGTCTTGGCGTCCTTGCCCTCGGTGACGAACACTACCTTCCGCTCATCGGTGTCGGCGGTGATGGTCAGATAATTGTGGCCGCGCCGGCAGGACGTCTCGTCGATCGCCACGGCGGTCACTGCCGAAAGGTCCGCCTCGGCCAAGGCGAGATTGACATAGCGCGAGCAGATCGCGTGGACCCGATGCCAGGATTCGTCGACCAGCTTGGCGACGGCCGCAAAGGTCATCTGCTGGGCCATGGCCAGCACCAGCGCTTCGAACAGCAGGGTGAAGCCGGCGAGCTTGCCGAACCAAGCGGGCTCGGCCAGGACGACCTTCCCATCGGGCAGCTTCACCCGCGGCGTCCGAACCTCCAGGAAGCATTCGTGCTGGAAGAAGTTGAGATGTCGCAGCCGCTTGATCTGGGTGTCATGAACCGGGTGGACGCCCGCGACACCGGCGACCGCAAATCGCGTCCCGGCGACGAAATCGACAGTGATCGTCAGAACCTTCTTGGCAGCGTCGAAGTCGACGCCCCGAACGTACCACGGCTTGGTAATCCCAAGCGCCGATTCGAAGAGCTGATTTTGCACCGTCCCACACGCCTCCCAGAGCCCCACCTGCACCCAGCATCGCAAGGGGGCGGTCGGCCCTCAAGGACGCTTCGCGCCGCGGTGCGGTGGCCTGCGGCCATCCTTGACCGCCGAACGCCCCCTTGCACCGGGCAAGGCAGGTCGGGACGGAGGGATGGTCTCTCATCCGGTCGAACATAGGGATGAACGCGGCGCTCGTCGTCAAGCGGCCAAAGCCGTCACTGCACCCACTCGGTTTTCAAAAGAGGCAACCTTTGAGACTTGAGACGGTCGGCGTGTTGTGCAATGGCCGGCGTCGCTATGATCCGGCCAGCAAACAGCGACTGGTCGAGGCCTGTCTGCAGCCTGGCGTGTCGCTGGCGGGGCTGGCGTTGCAACACGGCGTGAACGCGAACCTGCTGCGCAAGTGGGTGGCCAAGCGACAACTTCAGAACGGGGATGACCAGCCGGAGGCGCGGGCGCCGATTGCGCCAGCTTTTATTCCGGTTTGCGCGACGGAGCGATCCTGTGCAGGGCGGCTGACGGCATCGATGCCCAACGGCGTGACGCTTTCGCTGGAAGGCGGCGACGCGCAGTTGCTGTCGGCGGTGATTGAAGCGCTGGGGCGTTGCGATGTTCCGACTGGCGTCTGATCTTCGGGTCTACCTTCACCGCGAACCGATTGACTTCCGGGCGGGCATCAACAGCCTGGCGATCGTGGTGGAGCAGTCGATGGGGCTGGATCCGTTCCAACGCGCGGTGTTCGCGTTCTGCAATCGTCGCCGCGACCGGATCAAGCTGCTGATTTATGATCGGTCAGGATTTTGGATGCTGCTGAAGCGGCTGGAGGCCGACAGATTCCACTGGCCCCGAAGTCAGGAGGCGGTGCTGACGCTGACGATGGAGGAGCTGCACTGGCTGCTTGACGGCATCAACATCGCGGCGATGCGTCGTCATCCGGTGCGGCAATATCAGAGCGTGGGCTGAGCGTGTTCGATGCGGGCGGCGTCATCGGGCTTCGGCATGGCCGTTCTCAGATGACGCCGCCGAAGACATGACGAAGACATGGGAGCCCGGTTGACGCGGCGGCATGACTTCGATTCAAGACTACGATGAGTGTGCGTCCAGCGAAGGCTGGCATGTTCAGTAGGAGTTAGTCCTACCGGGGTAAAAGTCAGTGCCCTGTAGCACGGATAGCAGGAGGGGAGGAAACGAACCTTTTGAAGCCTATCGACAAGTCTCCCGACGGGGAGATCGCGAGTCATCGGGCCGTATCGAAAGAGAACGCGTTGTGGCCTCGAAATATTGAAGACCGAGGGCCGAGCCCCCATTCATCGGGCGAAGGCAACATGGGCAGCCGAAAACTGACTGACACGGCTGTGCACCTCGGCGGGGTGGAAGCGACAGCACGATGACAAGGACATGCCGAGCAACTGGAGAAGCCCTCCTCGTCCCGGCAAGAAATTGTCGGAGCAAGATAGGCCATATAACCGGCGAACACCGGGAAAGTGGTCGAAGACGAGAGGGTGGCGGCCGGGTCCGTATGTAGCTGCGAAGTGGCGTAACGGCCGTGGAGCGAAGGGACCCTGCCATTTGTGAAGTCTCCAACGCAAGGAAGGCAAGGACGAAATGATAAAAGCGTCCATCGATTTGCAGGACCTGAGGCGGAGACTATACGTCAAGGCGAAGGCTGAACCGTCCTGGCGTTTCTGGGGCCTATATGTCCACGTCTGCAAGGTGGAGACGCTACGCATGGCGTATGAGATGGCTAGAGAAAATGACGGCGCTCCGGGAATAGACGGAGTGACCTTCGGAGCCATCGAAGCGCAAGGCGTAGATGCTCTGCTTGAGCAGCTACGGGACGAACTGATCGGGCATACCTATCGACCACTTCCGGCGCGGAGACAGGAAATACCGAAGGACGGGAACAAAGTTCGAGTCCTTTCGATTCCGGCGATCCGCGATCGGGTGGTCCAAGGTGCGCTCAAACTCATACTCGAACCTGTCTTCGAGGCGGACTTCCAATCGGGGTCGTTTGGATACCGGCCCAAGCGGGCAGCACATGACGCGATCAAGCGAGTAGCAAAGGCAATAACGCAACGGAAGACGCGGGTCCTCGATTTTGATTTGCGAGCGTATTTCGACAATATTCGGCATGACCGGTTGTTGACGAAAGTGGCGCAGCGGATCAACGACGCGGACATCATGCACCTTCTAAAGGTTATGCTGAAAACCTCTGGCAAGAAGGGCGTTCCGCAAGGCGGAGTGATTTCACCCTTGCTCAGTAATCTCTACCTCAACGAGGTGGACAAGATGCTGGAGCGGGCGCGGGACGTCACACGCATCGGCAAGTACACCGGTGTCGACTACGCGAGATTCGCAGACGATCTGGTGATCTTGATTGACGCCCACAAACGTCGTGACTGGCTGGTTGGTGCCGTTATCAAACGGCTACGGGAGGAATTTGTCAAACTTCAGGTAGAAGTCAACGATGAGAAGAGCCGTACAGTCGACCTGGAGCGAGGCGAGAGCTTTGGCTTTCTAGGTTTCGACTTCCGCTATCTCCGCAGTCGACGTGGAGTGATGCGGCCGCATATGACGCCTAAGCTCAAGAAGCGAACGGCGATTATGCGGGAGCTCAAGGAAGTATTTCGACGGCATCGGTCGCAGCCGATTGAGAGGATAATCAACCTGATCAATCCGAAGCTCCGTGGCTGGGTGAACTACTTTGCGGTTGGGCACTCCAGTGAGTGCTTCAGCTACATCAAAGAGTGGGTAGAGAAGAAGGTCAGGCGTCATCTGACGCGGGCGCAGAAACGGAAGGGCTTCGGCTGGAGGCGGTGGAGTACATCATGGCTGTACGGTACCCTAAAGCTGTTTAATGGCTATCAGGTGACATACAACATGACGAAAGCTGCCCCAGTGTGATGAGCCCATAAACCTTAGCGCGAAGCAAATGGGTGCGCGTAGTGCGGGAAATCTGCACGCTGCGTGCGACGAGGCGGGGGCTGGAAACGTGCTCGACCAAGAGATCTGGTCGAGTGGCGCGCCAGCCCTCGACCCTACCGCAAGCCCACGACGCACGAGCTGGAAGCCTTGATCGCGGCGCTGAAGGCCGAGAACGAGAAGCTCGCGCAGCGCGTGACGCACCTTGAGGAGCAGTTGCGGCTGGAGCGGCTGCATCGCTACGCGCCACGCAGCGAGAAGCTCAAGGATCGCATCTTCAACGAAGCCGAACAGGCTTCCGCCGAAGAAGGCGCGGAACAGGACGATCTCGAACCGGCGGTCGTGCCGGATACGGGGCGGCCGGAGGGTGAGACGCCCGCGCCGAAGAAGCGCGGCCGCAAGCCTCTGCCGGCGGATCTGCCGCGCCAGCGTATCGAACATGATCTGCCCGAGGACCGGAAGGCCTGCCCGTGCTGCCGGAATCGGATGCACCGGATGGGCGAGAACGTCACCGAACAACTGCATATCGAGGTGAAGGCGACAGTGCTGCAGCACGTGCGGTTCAAGTACGCGTGCCGTCACTGCGAGCGCACTGCGCTGAACACCCCGATCGTGATCGCACCGATGCCGGCGCAGCCATTGCCGGGCAGCGTCGCCACGGCTTCGACGCTGGCGCTCGTGCTGGCCAACAAATACGTCGACGGCACGCCGCTGTATCGTCTGGCGGACGCGCTGGCACGCGCCAACGTCAGCGTCGGCCGCGGCGCCCTGGCCAATTGGGTGATCCGGTCGAGCGAATTGCACCTGCAACGCGTGTATGATGCGCTGAAGCAAACGCTCCGGTCGCAGCCTCTGATCCATGGCGACGAGACGTGGGTCAAGGTCCTCAAGGAGGACGGGCGGGATGCGCAGACCAAATCGTACATGTGGGTCTACCGCAGTGGCCAGGACAGCGCCCAGCCAGTCGTGTTGTTCGATTACCAGCCCGGTCGCGGCCAGGAGCATCCACAGGCCTTCCTGGCCAGTTGGGGCGGCCTGTTGATGAGCGACGGCTATGACGCCTGGCGCACGCTCTCCGGTGTCACTCATCTTGGCTGCATGGCGCACGCGCGCAGGAAATTTACCGACGCGCTCAAGGCGATGAAGAAGCCCGGCGGCCTCTCGTTGCAGGCACTCAGGTTCTTCGAGGCATTGTATGAGGTCGAGAGGCTGGCGCGCCAGACGCCGCCCGACGGCAAAACGCGCGCCGAATACGCCTTGCGGCTGCGCCAGCAGCACAGCGTCCCGGTCCTGGCTGCGTTCAAAAATTGGCTCGACGATCAGGCGCCGAACGTGCTGCCCGAAAGCCTGACCGGCAAGGCCATCGCCTATGCCCGCAACCAATGGGATTATCTGGCCCGCTACGCCAATGATGGCCTTGCGCCGATCGACAACAATGTTCTCGAACGCGACATCAGACCCTTTGTGACCGGAAGAAAAAACTGGTTGTTCAGCGACACCGTCGCCGGCGCAAAGGCCAGCGCGGTGATCTACAGCCTGGTGCTGACATGCCGGGCCTGTGACGTTGAGCCCTACGCCTGGCTATGTCACGTGCTCGCTGAACTGCCGCAGCGTCCGCCCGACGCCGACATCGAAGACCTGTTGCCATTCAACTTTGCCAAGCACGCAGAGACCGTCAACCCTGGCTGATCGCCTTAAAGCCAACAGGGACACTCCACCAATCAAAATCCCCGCCCTGCGCAGACGAGGAGATGATGCTGCACCGTGCGTCAAAAAGCGCGCTTACCATCGTGCGTATCAGCGTCGTGTCCCACATCTTGTGAAGATTGTCGGGAGGCGTCGAGCAGTGGTCCGCCGTGCAGGTCTTGCCCTTGAACTGGATCACCTTAATGGCAATCCCGTTGCCGCCGCTGCTTTCCCAGATCGTGTGAAACGGCTGATGAATGTCGCCGACGAAGTGAGCGGCGAACTTGAGGGCTCGAAGCTGTTGATCGCCGGCGGTGCAACGCAGTTCATTCTTTAAAGCGCCCAGCGCATCCCGCGCCTCCTTCGGCAGCTCCCGCCACTCTGGAACCCCAACGGCGCTGTGCGTGATGCCACCTGCGAACAGGTCCATCTGATGCATGCCGAACAGCCGGTTGCGCCGAACCGGGTTCGCCGGTATCGCCGTCCTGCTTGCCATGAGCCTCTCCCGCTTCTGGTCGTGAGAGACTCCGCATGCACCGGAAATCGGTTCATTCGTAAGCGCGCTTTTTGACGCACGGTGCAGCATCATCTCCTCGTCTGCGCAGGGCGGGGATTTTGATTGGTGGAGTGTCCCTGTTGGCTTTAAGGCGATCAGCCAGGGTTGACGGTCTCTGCGTGCTTGGCAAAGTTGAATGGCAACAGGTCTTCGATGTCGGCGTCGGGCGGACGCTGCGGCAGTTCAGCGAGCACGTGACATAGCCAGGCGTAGGGCTCAACGTCACAGGCCCGGCATGTCAGCACCAGGCTGTAGATCACCGCGCTGGCCTTTGCGCCGGCGACGGTGTCGCTGAACAACCAGTTTTTTCTTCCGGTCACAAAGGGTCTGATGTCGCGTTCGAGAACATTGTTGTCGATCGGCGCAAGGCCATCATTGGCGTAGCGGGCCAGATAATCCCATTGGTTGCGGGCATAGGCGATGGCCTTGCCGGTCAGGCTTTCGGGCAGCACGTTCGGCGCCTGATCGTCGAGCCAATTTTTGAACGCAGCCAGGACCGGGACGCTGTGCTGCTGGCGCAGCCGCAAGGCGTATTCGGCGCGCGTTTTGCCGTCGGGCGGCGTCTGGCGCGCCAGCCTCTCGACCTCATACAATGCCTCGAAGAACCTGAGTGCCTGCAACGAGAGGCCGCCGGGCTTCTTCATCGCCTTGAGCGCGTCGGTAAATTTCCTGCGCGCGTGCGCCATGCAGCCAAGATGAGTGACACCGGAGAGCGTGCGCCAGGCGTCATAGCCGTCGCTCATCAACAGGCCGCCCCAACTGGCCAGGAAGGCCTGTGGATGCTCCTGGCCGCGACCGGGCTGGTAATCGAACAACACGACTGGCTGGGCGCTGTCCTGGCCACTGCGGTAGACCCACATGTACGATTTGGTCTGCGCATCCCGCCCGTCCTCCTTGAGGACCTTGACCCACGTCTCGTCGCCATGGATCAGAGGCTGCGACCGGAGCGTTTGCTTCAGCGCATCATACACGCGTTGCAGGTGCAATTCGCTCGACCGGATCACCCAATTGGCCAGGGCGCCGCGGCCGACGCTGACGTTGGCGCGTGCCAGCGCGTCCGCCAGACGATACAGCGGCGTGCCGTCGACGTATTTGTTGGCCAGCACGAGCGCCAGCGTCGAAGCCGTGGCGACGCTGCCCGGCAATGGCTGCGCCGGCATCGGTGCGATCACGATCGGGGTGTTCAGCGCAGTGCGCTCGCAGTGACGGCACGCGTACTTGAACCGCACGTGCTGCAGCACTGTCGCCTTCACCTCGATATGCAGTTGTTCGGTGACGTTCTCGCCCATCCGGTGCATCCGATTCCGGCAGCACGGGCAGGCCTTCCGGTCCTCGGGCAGATCATGTTCGATACGCTGGCGCGGCAGATCCGCCGGCAGAGGCTTGCGGCCGCGCTTCTTCGGCGCGGGCGTCTCACCCTCCGGCCGCCCCGTATCCGGCACGACCGCCGGTTCGAGATCGTCCTGTTCCGCGCCTTCTTCGGCGGAAGCCTGTTCGGCTTCGTTGAAGATGCGATCCTTGAGCTTCTCGCTGCGTGGCGCGTAGCGATGCAGCCGCTCCAGCCGCAACTGCTCCTCAAGGTGCGTCACGCGCTGCGCGAGCTTCTCGTTCTCGGCCTTCAGCGCCGCGATCAAGGCTTCCAGCTCGTGCGTCGTGGGCTTGCGGTAGGGTCGAGGGCTGGCGCGCCACTCGACCAGATCTCTTGGTCGAGCACGTTTCCAGCCCCCGCCTCGTCGCACGCAGCGTGCAGATTTCCCGCACTACGCGCACCCATTTGCTTCGCGCTAAGGTTTATGGGCTCATCACACTGGGGCAGCTTTCGTCATGTTGTATGTCACCTGATAGCCATTAAACAGCTTTAGGGTACCGTACAGCCATGATGTACTCCACCGCCTCCAGCCGAAGCCCTTCCGTTTCTGCGCCCGCGTCAGATGACGCCTGACCTTCTTCTCTACCCACTCTTTGATGTAGCTGAAGCACTCACTGGAGTGCCCAACCGCAAAGTAGTTCACCCAGCCACGGAGCTTCGGATTGATCAGGTTGATTATCCTCTCAATCGGCTGCGACCGATGCCGTCGAAATACTTCCTTGAGCTCCCGCATAATCGCCGTTCGCTTCTTGAGCTTAGGCGTCATATGCGGCCGCATCACTCCACGTCGACTGCGGAGATAGCGGAAGTCGAAACCTAGAAAGCCAAAGCTCTCGCCTCGCTCCAGGTCGACTGTACGGCTCTTCTCATCGTTGACTTCTACCTGAAGTTTGACAAATTCCTCCCGTAGCCGTTTGATAACGGCACCAACCAGCCAGTCACGACGTTTGTGGGCGTCAATCAAGATCACCAGATCGTCTGCGAATCTCGCGTAGTCGACACCGGTGTACTTGCCGATGCGTGTGACGTCCCGCGCCCGCTCCAGCATCTTGTCCACCTCGTTGAGGTAGAGATTACTGAGCAAGGGTGAAATCACTCCGCCTTGCGGAACGCCCTTCTTGCCAGAGGTTTTCAGCATAACCTTTAGAAGGTGCATGATGTCCGCGTCGTTGATCCGCTGCGCCACTTTCGTCAACAACCGGTCATGCCGAATATTGTCGAAATACGCTCGCAAATCAAAATCGAGGACCCGCGTCTTCCGTTGCGTTATTGCCTTTGCTACTCGCTTGATCGCGTCATGTGCTGCCCGCTTGGGCCGGTATCCAAACGACCCCGATTGGAAGTCCGCCTCGAAGACAGGTTCGAGTATGAGTTTGAGCGCACCTTGGACCACCCGATCGCGGATCGCCGGAATCGAAAGGACTCGAACTTTGTTCCCGTCCTTCGGTATTTCCTGTCTCCGCGCCGGAAGTGGTCGATAGGTATGCCCGATCAGTTCGTCCCGTAGCTGCTCAAGCAGAGCATCTACGCCTTGCGCTTCGATGGCTCCGAAGGTCACTCCGTCTATTCCCGGAGCGCCGTCATTTTCTCTAGCCATCTCATACGCCATGCGTAGCGTCTCCACCTTGCAGACGTGGACATATAGGCCCCAGAAACGCCAGGACGGTTCAGCCTTCGCCTTGACGTATAGTCTCCGCCTCAGGTCCTGCAAATCGATGGACGCTTTTATCATTTCGTCCTTGCCTTCCTTGCGTTGGAGACTTCACAAATGGCAGGGTCCCTTCGCTCCACGGCCGTTACGCCACTTCGCAGCTACATACGGACCCGGCCGCCACCCTCTCGTCTTCGACCACTTTCCCGGTGTTCGCCGGTTATATGGCCTATCTTGCTCCGACAATTTCTTGCCGGGACGAGGAGGGCTTCTCCAGTTGCTCGGCATGTCCTTGTCATCGTGCTGTCGCTTCCACCCCGCCGAGGTGCACAGCCGTGTCAGTCAGTTTTCGGCTGCCCATGTTGCCTTCGCCCGATGAATGGGGGCTCGGCCCTCGGTCTTCAATATTTCGAGGCCACAACGCGTTCTCTTTCGATACGGCCCGATGACTCGCGATCTCCCCGTCGGGAGACTTGTCGATAGGCTTCAAAAGGTTCGTTTCCTCCCCTCCTGCTATCCGTGCTACAGGGCACTGACTTTTACCCCGGTAGGACTAACTCCTACTGAACATGCCAGCCTTCGCTGGACGCACACTCATCGTAGTCTTGAATCGAAGTCATGCCGCCGCGTCAACCGGGCTCCCATGTCTTCGTCATGTCTTCGGCGGCGTCATCTGAGAACGGCCATGCCGAAGCCCGATGACGCCGCCCGCATCGAACACGCTCAGCCCACGCTCTGATATTGCCGCACCGGATGACGACGCATCGCCGCGATGTTGATGCCGTCAAGCAGCCAGTGCAGCTCCTCCATCGTCAGCGTCAGCACCGCCTCCTGACTTCGGGGCCAGTGGAATCTGTCGGCCTCCAGCCGCTTCAGCAGCATCCAAAATCCTGACCGATCATAAATCAGCAGCTTGATCCGGTCGCGGCGACGATTGCAGAACGCGAACACCGCGCGTTGGAACGGATCCAGCCCCATCGACTGCTCCACCACGATCGCCAGGCTGTTGATGCCCGCCCGGAAGTCAATCGGTTCGCGGTGAAGGTAGACCCGAAGATCAGACGCCAGTCGGAACATCGCAACGCCCCAGCGCTTCAATCACCGCCGACAGCAACTGCGCGTCGCCGCCTTCCAGCGAAAGCGTCACGCCGTTGGGCATCGATGCCGTCAGCCGCCCTGCACAGGATCGCTCCGTCGCGCAAACCGGAATAAAAGCTGGCGCAATCGGCGCCCGCGCCTCCGGCTGGTCATCCCCGTTCTGAAGTTGTCGCTTGGCCACCCACTTGCGCAGCAGGTTCGCGTTCACGCCGTGTTGCAACGCCAGCCCCGCCAGCGACACGCCAGGCTGCAGACAGGCCTCGACCAGTCGCTGTTTGCTGGCCGGATCATAGCGACGCCGGCCATTGCACAACACGCCGACCGTCTCAAGTCTCAAAGGTTCTTCTGGAGTGATCATCGATGGTGTCCACCTCGCTCATGGTGGACACCTCATCCCATCCCCGCGCTCAACTGCATAGGTGCGTAGAAAGGAGCGCTTACGTTCATTCAATGATGATGCCGGGCTCTTGACCACTGAATCGCGTTGAGCGCTTCCAGGCTGACAAGGGGCTCTGCCGTTAGGCTGCAACCCCGAACACATGCCGCGCGGTCGAACATCCAGGATGGGATCTCCAGAAAACGCTGCGTCTCCGATCTATCCAGCGTGCAGCGGAAAACAACGCCGTCCGCCTTGTCGATCACGGCATGGTCGAAAACGTACGCATTCGGCCAGCACCCCGGGCGGACGCGCCGGCCTGCCGTGGCGCTCAGGCGGCAGCCGCTTTGGACTGTCGGGTCGCCTTCCAATTCCACTGAAGCAGGTCGGCGCCTCTGTTGACAGGGTAATCTGGAAGTCTGGCCAGCACGTCAGCGAGCCAGGCTTGCGGATCGACGTCGTTCATCTTGCAGGTTTATGCGGCCCGCCGAACTATGCCGAACGGGTCCGGTATGGCACGTCGGGCGCCGCTTCTCGAAGCGCAGCCTCCATGCCTTGAACTGTTTCTCGTACGACATCCTCAATCTGAATTTCCCCAACCCCTAAGAACACGGCCGGGGCGCGGCTAGCTGGTCCAATCGGCGGTGACGGCGGTAGTCCGTGCCGCAAAAGCACCCAGTCCATTGCCAAGCGAGCGGTTCGTCCGTTGCCATCCTCAAAGGGATGCAGACTGGCCAGCCGCTGATGGACCTCAGCCGCGAACTCCACCACAGCCATCGGATCACTGGATGTCAAGTCACGCTCGTTGCCTGCGGCCCAATCGGCGAAAGCGGCCATTTCTTTGGAAAGTGTTTGAGGTGGCGGATATCTCTTGGCAGTCCAAGTATTCTCGTCTGCAGCCTGCACAAGCACCTTTCGCAGAGCGCCGATGTGCGTAGCCTCATCCGCATTTCCCAGCAATATACGATTTAGTTCAAAAATGCCTTCTTTCGTGAATGGAGAATTCTTCTTCGCCCACTCCTGCACTTTGGCTGCAGCATGCTGCCATAAAGAAGCGATTTCATGATTCTCCGCCAATGTTGTTGAGGCGGAACACCGCAGCTTGTCAATGCGGAAGCACGCATCGGCGGATAACTCACTTCCGACTTGACTCCATCTGCGTTTTATTTCCTCACATGTTCTAGACAAAGACAAGCGCTCCGGATGCTCTAACGCCGGAGGCCGGAATATCCGGGACATGAGTGCCAGCTGAGTCCCTGTAACGTAGACCGCCAAATTTCTAAGGTTCATGTCGGGAAGATTGCTCAATTTACTATTTGATGCCAAATCTAACGTCGAAAGATTTTGAAGATTTCCCAGTGTGCTGGGTAGCAGTCGCAGTTTGCAGCCTGCCAAGCTAAGGTTCTCAAGCGCTTCGCAGTCGCCTATTTCATCCGGCAGTCCACGTAATGAGTTGAAGGATAGTGAAAGCGTGGTTAGGTTCTTTAGCATCCCAATACTATGAGGCAGCTCGACAATTGAGCAAAGGTCCGCAATGAGCTCCGTCAAATGCTTGCACTGCGAAATTTCGTTGGGCAAATGGGTGAGCGCGGCGTTCTCCGAAATATCCAAGCGGCGCAGGTGATGAATCCGATTGAGCCCAGGGGGCAGCTGGGACAAATTCAGGTCACTTAAATCTAAGTCCGTCCCACCTTCGTCAAAACAGCGCAGGACATGATGCATGGCCGCTTGCCTTTGCTCGCGTGATTGCGACGCGCTTGCTTCATCTGACGTCGATGGAGCGCAACACAGTTTGCTGCGAAAGAATGCCGACTTGTTTTTCGTGGGTGCTTGATTGCACCACGCTTGAAGTTCCGAGCGCAATGCGCCGGACGATTCCGCTTGATCCATCTGCCGGCCAGAACTGGCTCGCGACATACTTGAGTGTACGTCGTCCTGAGCGCCCCCTGAATGTTGCGTCGCTTGATCATCACTTAGCTCCATGCCCGCAATCGTTTCTGCAAAGCGAACGGCATCTTCTGAGTCTCTCGAGTCATCCGCCTCGCTAGCGCTTGTGGACTGCGTGGATGAGGCAACCATTCGACCGTACATCAGATTCCTCGCCTATCGCCAAAATTGCACGTTGTCGAGCGAGAGCCTATGCAGATTAGCTGACCTTAACCTGACGCACAGGCGCCAAGCATGTGTCCGCGCTTACATGCGACGGCTTGGTTATCGCAATAATTCAAGCGCCCGCTTCACCGACTCTGAGCGGCGATCAGCGAGGGGCGCGACTGCTGGGGACGATGCCATTTGACTATTGCTCAGTCGGCTGATCAGTCAAAGGGAGGCTGGACGGCCAACGGAAATCCCGGCGAACGAGATCTTGCGGTACACTACACAAGGATGGCCTAACGCTGACCGTTATGGGGGCGGTGGTCTGCGGTCGCCCGATCAGGCCGGAGTCGATGCAAAAGCAGCTGACCAGCCGCTCTCCACTTACCTCGGCCACGCCTGCGTGCGTGATGCCTATTGGTATCTCTCCGCCTGCCCCGAGTCGATGGAAGAAGTTATGTGCTTCCACCCGAATTGCCGCGCGGCAGCTTCATCCGGACCCTCGTGCTCACCGACATCGCTACCGGCTGGACGGAGTGCGCTCCTCCGATCGTGCGCGAACAAACGCTTCGAGCACGGCGTCGACGGAATTGCGCAAACAATTGCCCTTTGCGCTGGCCGGCCTCGATACGGACAATGACACCGTGTTCATGAATGAGACGCTGAAGGCATACTGCGATGCGGCCAACATCGTCTTCACGCGTTGCCGGCCCTACCGGAAGAACGACCAGGCCTTCGTCGAGCAGAAGAACGGCGCCGTCGTGCGCAGGATGGTCGGCTATCGTCGGTTCGAGGGCCTGGAAGCGGCCAAGCTGCTGGCTGAACTCTATCGATCGGCGCGGCTGTTCATGAACTTCTTCCAACCCTCGTTCAAATTGATAGCCAAGCAGCGCGACGGCGCTCGTGTGCGCAAGACATACAGCGCGCCGGCAACGCCACACCAGCGCTTGGCCGCCGACGCCCGCACGCCCGACGCGCTTCGCCACCATCTCCAAGAAATCTATGCCGCTCTCGACCCGGTCGTGTTGTTGCGCGACATCCGCGGCGCGCAGGAACGCCTCGCAGCGCTCGCGGATACCCAGCCAATCGCCCATCCTGCTGCGGCATCGCAATCGATCGATCCCTTCCTGGCAAGCCTACGAACCGCCTGGAAGGACGGAGCTATGCGACCGAAGGATCGGCCAATCGTGAAACCGAAAAGAGGCCGGCGCCGTCCCGACCCGCTCATCCGGGCAACGCCTGATTTGCGAAAATGGTTTGAAGCCGAGCCCTGGCGGACTGGTAGCGAACTGCTCTCCCGGTTGCAGGTGGAATATCCTGGAGCCTATCCGAACAAGCTTCTTCGAACGCTTCAACGTCGGCTTAAATCCTGGCGCAGCGAAAAAGCGAACGCGTTGTTGTTCGTTCCTACGGAGGAAGCGCTGCTGGGGCATGAGGTCACAACAACCCAATGATGTGGCAGACGCCAGCGGAGGAGGCCGGGCGCTCCGAAACCTTGGCCATCTCCGCACCCGGCCTCCTCCTCAATCGTAAGCGGCGTGTCTCCCGCACCTTGTTGCTGTTGAGCAGATCGGCAAAATGAGTTCCGTCTTGAAGAGGACGGTTTGCATAGATGATCGAGCGTGTTGTCGACGCATCGCAGCTACGAGTCCGGCGGCGCTGGAGCGACGAGGTCAAGAGACGGATTGTCTCGGAATCCTTTGTGCCTGGCGCGATCGTCTCGGACGTCGCGCGGCGCCACGATCTGTCGCCGCAGCATTTGTCGGCCTGGCGCAAGGCGGTGCGCGACGGGTTGTTGAAGCTGCCGGAACGCACGGAGCCAGTGGCGACGAGGCCTGCTGGAGCGGTCGCGATCCAGGAAGCGAGTTCATCAAGCGGCGAGGCTGTTGGCGCCGTTAGCTCGCTCGGCGGCCCACGCCCAGGGCATGAGTTCGTCCAGGCGCGATGCCGGCCAGAGGTTGACGAGTCTGGTGAGGACGTCGGTCAGATAGGCCTGCGGCTCCACGCCGCAGAGCTTGCAGGTCTCGATCAGCGAAGCGATGCAGGCCCAGTTCTCCGCGCCCTCATCATGCCCCGCGAACAGCGCATTCTTGCGGTTAAGGATAAGAGGACGGATGCTTCGTTCGACGATATTATTGTCGAGCTCGATGTGGCCGTCGTCGAGGAACCGCGTCAGGCCAACCCAGTGGTTCAAGGCGTAACGGATGTGCTCGGCGATTGTCGCTTTGCCCGAGACGCGGGTGAGTTGCTGGTCGAACCAGGCCTTGAGCGCCGCTACCTGCGGCTTGCTGCGCTCCTGGCGGATGGCCCGGCGCTCATCGGCGCTGCGGCCCCTGATCGACTTCTCGATGGCATAGAGAGCAGCGATACGCTCGAGCACTTCACTGGCGATCGGGGCAGGGCCGTCCTGGACAAGGTCGAAGAAGCGCCGCCGCAGATGAGCCCAGCAGAAGGCGAGCGTGATCGCCGCGTCCGGCGCGGTGTTGGCAATGGTCTTGTAGACGGTATAGCCGTCGCATTGCACGATGCCGCGATAACCGTCGAGCAGCTTGAGCGCGTGGACGGCACCGCGACCGGGTGCGTAAGTGTAGGCCACTGCCGGCGGATCGGCTCCGCCCCACGGCCGATCGTCGCGTGCGATCGCCCAGAAGAAGCCCTTCTTGGTGCGGCCGCGGCCGGGATCGAGCACCGGCGCTGTGGTCTCGTCGACCGCGATCTTGCTCGCGGTCAGAATGGTCTCGCGCAGCCTGAGCCAGAGTGGACGAAGCTCCGCGGCCGCATAGCCGACCCAGAACGCCAGAACCGAGCGCTTGATGTCGATCCCCTGCGCCAGCAGCATCTGAGCCTGCCGATAGAGCGGCAGGTGCCAGGCATATTTGGCGACCAGCACATGGGCGACCATCGCCTCGGTCGGCAAGCCGCCCTTGATCAGCCGCTCTGGTGCCGGCGCCTGAACCACGCCATCCGTGCAGGCCCGGCAGGCATATTTGGGACGATGGGTGACGATCACGCGGAACTGCGCCGGGACGACGTCGAGCCGCCGAGAGGTCTCCTCACCGATCACATGCAGAGGCGCGCGGCAACACGGACAGCAGGTCACTTCCGGGGCAATCGTGACGTCGATATGCGGCAGATGGGCCGGAAGCGCACCACGGCTGGCGCGGCGTCGTTCAGCACGCTGGCGTGCGCCTGCCGTGTCCTTCCGGTCCTGGGCCGCCTCGTCGCTGGCAATGGCCTGCTCGATGTCCTCGATCGCCAGCTGCAACTGCTCAGGATCGAGCTTCTCCGAGCGGCGACCGAACTGCGCGCGTTGCAGCTGGCGCAAGAGATGCTGAAGGCGATCCATTTGCGACAGCGCCTGGTCGCGTTCAACGATCGCCGCGTCGCACTTCGCGATCGCCGCGTCGCGCTCCGCGCGTGCCGCCGCAACCAGCGCCTGCAGCGCCTCGATGTCGGTCGGAAGTTGATCCGTGATCTCGCTCACGCCCGGTACTCAAGCTGATTCGCGGGCCGTTGTGGAATATTGTGGCCGACCTGATTCGATTGGTCACAGGGTTTATGAGGTTGCGCTCGGCTGAGCAATGTCGCGGGCATGCAGGCGCGACCAATCCAGACCGTCCATCAGCGCGGCGAGCTGTGAGGCAGACAAACGCATCACGCCATCGCTGATCGGCGGCCAGCGGAACGCGCTATGCTCCAGCCGCTTCCACAGCAGCACGAGCCCGGACCCGTCCCAGGCAAAAATCTTCAAACGGTCCGCTCGCTTTGAACGGAAGACGAAGATCGTTCCCGCGAATGGATCATGGTGGAGTTGCTCGCGCACCAGCGCGGCGAGACCATCGGCACCTTTACGGAAGTCGACCGGCCGCGTCGCGACCATGATCTTCACGCCCGCCGAAGCCGCGATCATGTTGTCGCCCTCACGGCCCGCAGCACATCGCGCAGCCAGGCCGGATCGACCCCGGCCGCTGCGCGAACCACCGCATCACCAATCTCGATGCTGATCGTTGTCGCGTTCCGCGTTGCCGCTTCCGCGGCCGCCCCAGCGGCGGGGTGCAGCTCCGATACCACCGGAACGAAGAATGGCGCATCTTCCGCCGGCAAGCTCAGCAGACCGGCACGCGCCGCCTTGCGCCAAACGAAGAGGTGTTGCGGCGCGAGGCCGTGCCGGCGCGCCACCTCGGACGCAACAGCGCCCGGCACATACGACTCCGCCACGATCCTTCCCTTGACCGCGTCGCTCCACCGCCGCCGACGCCCCGCTCCGACCTGGATATCCACCCGGCCCCGTGGCTCCGAAGCGTCGACCATATCGTCAACCATATATGCGAACCTAACTGTATATGACGGCTCGCATGTTGCCGATCAGCTCACGCCAAACAAGGTGCGGAAGACACGCCGCTTACGGCGTATCGGTGATTGCGCCGCCAGGCCCAATCGTCAATGCCGATGACCCTGAGCGGGTCAGCTGGGGGAACGGCTGCGGCGTCGCACCACGCGCAGGAGCGTGTCTTTGCTGACCGGCAGCATTAGCCGTTTTGCGAAACCGCTGCCAGTCGGCACAGGCGCCAGACCTCGATGATGGACGATAGAGTCCAACCTCGCCGTCCTTCGCGCCGACGGCGCCAGAACCTCGTCGGCGAAACGCTCAGTGAAGATTTGGCGCCCGCACAAGACTGCGTCGCAGCGGAAGCGGCGGGCGATCACCAAGAGCTCTACGACCCGCCCTGCGAGCGGCAGATCGGTCACGCGTCGCCGATACCGGTTATGAACACGTCGAGAAACTATACCGCACGATGGACATAGACCAACGCTTCCGGACGCCCGGACCCGCAATAACGGCCTTATCACCTTCGTAGTGCGCACCCTCTGCAACACACCCACGCCGCACCAGACTGGAGCGGTGGAGTGCTTGCTGCATGGCGCTGATTCTCCCCCAACCAAAGCGCCAGACATCTCTCAAACTGCATCAAAAGTGAGTCAGAGCCAAATTTGAACGCCGATTAACAGTTGCCCCCGTTGCGCCGCGCCACCTCGGAAATGCTCGTCTCCGGTTCGGCGCTCTCAACGACGATCCGCGCCATCCCCGCATCGCTCCAACTGCGCCATCGCCTCTCCCCCGTGATCACTTCGATCCGCGATAGGAGTCGCGCACTATGCCTGTCTTGATGTCTATCTTGTTGCATGGAATGAGTGTCTCTCGCATTGTCCAATCCAAGCGCGAGTCTCTCTCATCCCGTCCCCCTAAACCAGGTGGAGTCGTCGTACCGCTATCCAATCAATCGCATCCCAAGAAAACAATCAGGAGAATCGAGTAAAGAGAGCAATCTGCGCTGCTCTGCCCGCTGGACCTTCGCCATGACACCCGCCTCATCACCATCGCCACTGCCATCACCGAGTGTTGCGGCACGTTGAAGACCAGCCCTCGCTCTTCAAGCGAGGTTTCACCGCGTGCAGCGAGCTCGTCAAACGCGCTCGCACAAACATGTTTTGCCGGCCTTCCGTTTTCGGTCTTTCGCCGCCCCCACGGAGGGAGCTATCACTTTTGGCAGGAGACTGTGGGGGCTCAGGTCAAATACCATAAAAATAAACGGCAACACCGAAGGAAACACCGAAGGATAAGATGAAGAGATGTACCAAGTACCAGTTGATGAATTGCGCACGACGTCCCGTGCAGCTATCGGAATATCCCTCGAGGAAGCCGCTGACATATTAGACCAAGCGCAACATCGTCCTTTGTTACCTACGGAGCTTACTGAGTTCATTGGCGCGATCAACACGCCCGATTTTGAGAAGATTAAGGCGGCGGTTCTTGACTGTTCTGCCAGTATCAGGGCGCGGAAGTATGGTCGCTCTGTTACCACACTGTCTCCCGTGGAGGTCACCAATCGATGTGCATCCAACTGCGATTTTTGCGGCTGGCGCGCCGACAATACGCAAATGGGCCGTCTAACTATTGATGAGGAAATCGTTGATATTCAAGCTCGATATCTGCTTGAGAAGGGCATAGAGGATATCGAACTAGTGGGCGGCGACGACATTCGATTTGTCCGTGATGCTCTTCCAGTTCTCCTGCGGAGGCTGAGATCGCTTGTCCCTCCAACTAGTTCCCGTCAGCTTTTGTTTTGCACAATGGCACTTACGGAAGCGCAATATCAGACGCTAGCTGCCTGCGGCGCTGACGGCATGATAATGTGGCAAGAGACATACGACGAGGCTGTGTATAATCAACATATTTCGCGCGGGCCAAAGGCGTACGGAATCGACGATGATTTCCGTATTGTGAAGAATGGTAATGGTTTCTTATTCAGGCTGCAGAGTCAGGATCGAGCAGGCAGAGCTGGTCTAAATCTTTCAGTAGGAGCAATGCTCGGTCTAAATAGAGACGTTGCGTTTGACGTGTTGGCGACCGTGCACCACGCAAGGTATCTTTGCACGACGTATGCCCCCGTGAGGCCGTTGATTATCGGCATGCCCACTTGGAATAAAATAACAACGCCTGAGCTCGACTTTGGCCGATTTATGCGGCGTAGGCGAGCGCGTTCTCCATCCGGCGCCAGATATGGCGCGGAATTTCTATACTGTTCCGGCGCGGCCGGGACATGAAAGAAATCTGATGAGCCCATATTTGGCGTCGGACGGATGCGATCGCATCGCTAAAGGTCAGCGCGGCTTTTGGATACCAAGCCGCGGTTCTGGGCTTGAGCTTTTGTGCCTTGGCGAGGTCGTGGGTCCATAGCGTGACGATGGAGTAGAGGCCGAGCAAGATCGGGGTAGTGCGCAGAATGGCTTTGTCCGACCATTGGCGCTGGGTCTCGACACCGAGGTGAGCGCGAACTTCCTCGAAGGTGACTTCGACCTGCCAGCGACTGACGAACCAGGCGAGGATGTCGCGGGGAAGAGCGTTGAGATCGGTCGCCAGGAAGGCCTGCGGGTCGAACTCGCCGGTTGGGTCGCGGACGAGAAGCCAGCGGATCGGTACCGGCGGAACGCCGCCGCGATACCACAGCGCGGTGCCGGTTGCGATCTCGACAATGCGATTGGTTCGGCCGTACCAGAGACTGACCCGGTAGCGCGTCCAGGACACGTTGCGATCCTTGAGGATGGCAGAGAGTTTTTTGTGGGGCTTACCTCGGATTGGAGGGCGGCCACGACCTTTGCGCTTTGGTCGGGGAAATTCGAACAGGTTGGCATCGAGGCGCAGGCGGGTGACAATGCAGACATGCTTGCGCACTGCGGCAAGGAACTCGATGGCCGCAAAGGCGCTGTCGGCGACCAGGACAATATATCGATCGGGCAGCCAACGATGGATTTGCCAAGCAGCCTGGCGGGCCCAATCGAGCAGCGTCTTGGGCGAGCGCGATTTGCCGTCATAGAAGCGTTTGGAGGGGGCGAGCAGTGTGAGGAAGGGCAGCGCCATGATGCGATCGGCCCACGGCACGCGCACCAACAACATGGCGGAAAGCCAGCGCAGACCGCTGGCTTTGACGAAGTGCCCCTTGGAGGAGCGCACCGGGTCGCGATAGATGCCGCGGGCGCTGATCTTGGGTCCCCAGCGTCGCTCGATGGTGTCATCGAGCCCGATCACCACTGGCTCGCCGGCCGCCACGAAGACCTTGATCAGCAGGAGCAGCAGGCGGCCTGCCGCGGCCCGCGACGACCACGCCGCCCGGTTGAGGACGCGATGGAAAGTACAGAAATCGGGATCGCGCTCTCGCCCGAGGATGCGCAGCGCCGCCGTGACAGTGCGCCGGCCGGGCGCCAGGATAACGCCGGCGAGCAGCATCAGAACATTCGGCCAGGTAGGACGCGTGAACAGATCGGTGAAGACTGCAAGCCGGGCCGCAAAACGCGGCGGCAGCGGATCGCAAGAGCGGGGAAGAAGACGGGCGTGTTGCATCCCATCGGTAGAATCGGCATGTTGAATCGCAGCAACCTCGTCCAGCTGCGACAAATTGAATCGGCAAACCGATCCACTCTGGCCCGCGCGGCACCGATCGAGCACATTGAGCGCTATGGCAAAATCCGACCCAACGCTTGCCCAGATTGCTGCTCAGTTCACGCATCACGACATAGAAAAGAGCCGTAGCGGTTATTTAGTTATCAACCGTCGGACTTCAAATCCGGTCGCACGGCTGCGCCCCATTCCAGATACCGATCGCTTCGAGCTCTTCTACTGGTCGAACGTGAAGGGGCGCTGGACAACGTTTGGCAATATGGGGCGCATGAAACTCATGCTCACGAGCGCTCATGAAATCGTCGAGAACGATCCCATGTTCAGGGGTCCGCGTACCCCATGAACGAGTTCAAAATTGGCCAAAGTCAAGCTGAGACAGATAATCGTCCCGAGCAACTCTTAGACATAGAGGAATGTTTCTCATTCTTCGCTGCACTTTATCTCCTGGCCTTATCGGATCTAAACGTCTGGGTATTCCCCACCTGTCGTGTTTCGATGGCGTCTCATATCGAGGCGGTAAAAGTCGCAGGCGCTTATACGTCCACAGAAGTAAGAACAGGACCGGGAGGATACTTGGTTAACGCATTGCGGAATGTAGAGCCCAAAATACGCCAAACTATAATCGACAATATGCACGGTGAATTCGGCAACGAAAAGATCAGTGCAAATGCTCTACTGAAGCGCCTCGATAGTTTTGAGCAGTTCCAGCACTATTACTATCCTCACGAGGAGTTTACGCGTGCGCTAGCCGTTGCGGGGATCAGTCTTACAAGCCGTGATGGTGCGGTCGAGCTACCCGCTGTTTAATGGGTTGCGACCAACTGTGGAGCCTCAAGGGGGACGTTCTCGGTCTGGCACGTGGCGTTGCCTCAACGCGGGTCGGCGGGCTCCTGAGTTTTCTCCATCAACGGATCGTGGCGCAGCGTCTCATGGTCGTTGAGGTCCTCGTAGCCGAGAGCGATGGCGAATATCCGTTGCCCCACCAGCGTCGCCACCGAATGTTCGACGTGGGCATGGGATCGCCGATCGACCAAGCATGATGTGTAGGGTCTGGTCACATCATTTCGGCGCAGCGAACGCCTGATCAAAGCGATAGTCTGGGATTCTGATCCGCTCTTTTGTAGGGTCGATGCGGGATTCCACCCGGCCTGTGAACGGGGTGACGTCCGACAGGTCGCAGGCGCGATCGATAGGCGTGCCACCGCCGAGTGCGGTATGCGGGCGGCGCCGATTCCAATGATGTTGCCATTCGGCAATCCGATCCTCGATGTCGGCGGCCTTCGGATCGACCGTTGACCAAAAGAGCTATGGCCGAAACTGGGTGATGACGGGTTGAGAGAGGCGGCGTATCGAGGCGGGTGTCCAGCCTGCCAGAAACCTCTCAAGGAGAGCGATACGCCATGACCGAGACTACCAACGTTTTTGCTTTTCGTCAGCCCTTCACGGTTGACGATCCACTGACCGATATCCTGCGCGCTGGGGCGCGCGAGCTGCTTGCCAGGGCGGTCGAGATCGAGGTCGATACGTTTCTGGCCAGCACGTCCGAGCTGACACTGCCCGACGGCCGGGCCCGGCTGGTCCGGCACGGCTATGGACCGGCGCGACAAATTCAGACCGGCATCGGCCCCGTGGAGGTCGCCCGGCCGAAGGTTCGGGACCGCGGCGCCTGCGGGGCCAATCGGATCCGCTTCAGCTCGGCGATCCTGCCGCTGTGGGCGCGGCGCACCAAGAGCCTGGATGCCCTGCTGCCAGTGCTCTACCTGCGCGGCATCTCGACTGGCGACTTCCAGGACGCGCTGTCGGCGCTGCTCGGCAAGGATGCGCCGAACCTGTCGGCGTCGGTGATTGCACGCCTGACGGCCGACTGGCAGGCCGAGTACGAGCGTTGGCAGCGACGTGACCTGTCGGCGCGGCGCTACGTCTATCTCTGGGCCGATGGCGTTTATTTGCAGGCCCGGATGGAGGATCACAGCGAATGTATCCTGGTGCTGGTCGGCGCGACGCCGGAGGGCCGCAAGGAATTGGTCGGCTTCCAGGTGGGCGCCCGCGAGAGCGCCCAGAGTTGGCGTGAGCTCTTGATCGATGTGAAGCAGCGCGGCCTGCGGATCGCTCCTGAAGTGGCGGTCGGTGACGGCGCTCTGGGGTTCTGGAAGGCTCTCGACGAGGTCTTCCCTGGCACGCGACACCAGCGGTGCTGGTGCCACAAAGTCAGCAACGTGCTCGACAAGGTCGCCAAATCCGTGCAGGGCGCAATGAAGAACGACCTGCGGAACGTCTATCTGGCGCCGAGCCGGGCGAAAGCCGAAACCGCGATCGACACCTTCGTCGAGAAATACCGTGCCAAATACGGGCCTGCGGTCGAGTGCTTGATCAAGGATCGTGAGGCGCTGCTCGCGTTCTTCGACTTCCCTGCCGAGCATTGGGCTCATCTGCGCACCTCGAATCCGATCGAGAGTGTGTTCGCCACGGTGCGGCACCGGACGGTGCGAACGAAAGGATCGCTCTCGCCGAAAACCGCGAAGCTGATGGTGTTCAAGTTGATCGACGCCGCATCGAAGACATGGCGCCGACTGAAAGGAACAAATCAGTTGCCGAAGGTCATCGCCGGTGTAAAGTTTACCGACGGCATCGAGGTCACTCCGACCACTGAAAGCCACGCCGCCTGATCAGGCCGCGTCACCCAGAATCAGCCTTAGCTCTGACCAAAACTCTTCGAGGTCTGCCCCTTGAGTCCGTTCGACTTTGCCATTCAGATACGGTGAGCGCGGCTTTATGGAACGGAACTTTATCGCCCAGTCCATCAGCGTTTGCTGCACAGCCTCGGCAAAGAACTCGCAGCGCGATCGGTCTAGATGCGCTGAATCGGAAACGGCGTCTCCTCAATGAGGCGCTCCAGGAAGTCCAGCGTGTTGTCCGCTGTGCTTCGGCGATAAACGCCCAGCACCTTGTAGCGGGATCAATCGTCAATTGCCGTATACTGGTAAACGCCCGGCGCGATCTTGCAGACGTCCACCTGCATCCGGTCGCCAGGAACCGGCCGCGTGTAGCGCTTTGTGGTCTTCTTGCGGCGCGGGCGCTTCAGTACCTGCTCACCGTGGCGACACAACACACGATGCAGCGTGTCGAATGAGAGCGCAACGTCGTGGCAGCGGATCAGTTCGTTGCGCAACTGCTTGATTTCGAGCTTGCGTTCGCGCCACAGCGACAGGATCAACGACTCCTCGGGCTCGAAGACTTTCTCCTTCGCCTGGCGCGGCGGCCGGCGGTTGCGCTCGACCAGCCCAACCTCGCCGGCTTCCTGGAACCGGCGCAACCATTTGCGCAAGGTCAGCGCGAAATGCCGCAGCGTCGACAGACGAGACCGGCATCGCCCGTTGCCTCGTAAAGCCTGATCCAACCAAGGCGCATCTTCACGCGAAACATCGGGGGCCTGTGGATTTGATGGACAGCGCTACCGCGCTATCTAGAATCCCGCAGTCAAAAACAAAAGCAAGAAAGTGAAACGGTGTCACCGAGCCCCACTGTTGCGCAGCATGCGGATCTCGGCGGCCAGTAAAGAGGCCACTCCAAGATAAAGCGGACTGGAGCATGCGAAACTTCTCTTCGCCGGATTCCGCTCAATGGGCTGTTCGCAACATTGGCGTTAGTCGCGGCGAATCACCATGCTGTATCTCACCAATGACCTTGAAGCCGTGGCGCTGGTAAAAGGGAATGTTTTCCGGATTTGAGCTTTCGAGATAGGCGGCAGTGCCCTCCGAATCACATCGCCTGAGAGCGTGTTTCATCAGCAATGTGCCAAGCCCCTGCCCGACCCAGTTCGGATCGGTAGCAATGAGAGGCAGATACCAATGTGGCTCGGGTGGATGATGTTCGGTCATTCCAAGCCGAAGCTGTGCCATATCTTCGCTGATCTCCGGACGTAGGGAGTGAGCCATAATTGCGTCGAGTGCCACCTCATTTTGCTGCACGCCGGGCGGCAGCCAGAGCGCCGCGGCGTGCCCCCCTCCCGTCACGTATGCCGTGCCATGTTCGAATGCTCGTCCGCCGCAGGCCTCAACGAACTGAGGCATGCTCGTAAGATATTGGTCTGGAGCAGGCCAGCTCCATCGAGCCAACGGGTCCGCGGCAAAGCCGAGCACCAATGTCCAGACGGTGGTCGCCTGCATTTTTGCGTGCGCAGATTTGATGTCCGTCTCCGCTGTCATGATGTCTGTTCCAAGTCTCAATCTGGGCGTCTGAGTTGCAAAGCTAGAACCGACGACAAGTCCTTTTGAACGTGCGCAGAAGAGCGCACCAATGGAGGTTTCGTCGACTTCATCCAGTTTCCGTTTCAAGCTCTTTTTTCTCAGACGGTCGCGTTAACGATCCTCAGGGACCAAGCTCGTCAGCGGGTTAACCTTCTGTATCTTCTTGGCGAGCTTAGGTGCTTCCTGGGTCTAGGAGCGTCATCGCCCCCTTCCTAAAGTAGGCTGGCTTGTCCGCGTCGAGCGTCGGCAGCCTGCAACCGCCGCTCGTAGCGAGCGACACAGGGACTTTTTCTAGTTTGCGATGAGAGGAACTCGCGGGTCTACGCTCGGTAGGACAGCTGCGCCTGAATCGTGTTCCCGATTTTGTCGCCGGGCAGTTAGCAAGCCTCGCACGTTGAGGCCATAGATCGGCAATGGCCTGATGTGATAACATCCGGACTCCAGTGAGCTGTTCTAGCTGGGGTCTCTCGTTCAAAACGTGTGCCAACTGCGGGCCTCGGTGAGGCTATCCTTTGAATGTTCGAGCACAGACATTTTGAATGTTCGAGCACAGATATTTTCGGCATAAGTGGTGCTTGGTCAAGAATTAGCTATCCTGATCCTTTATCGGCGTCGTGCTGGCTATGGCGGAGCCTCCAGGGGCGGCATAACCGCTGCTGGATGACATTTTGGTGGCAGGTCAGTATTTCGAACGGACTAAGCCTGACGCGATCGTCGCCCTCCTAAAGGCGAGCAAACCGGCACGGATCATGGCTGCCATAGGCGACAAGGTCGCAAACCGATGGCACCTCCGGTGTGCGCAGCGCTAGGTTATTTATCCGCAAACTGGATGTGCCCACATCCATATAACCGATTTTACCAATCCCACGAAATGAGGGTAGAGAACGTCAGTTTGTTGAAATTTAATTCGAGCATAGCCGGATGGATATCGATCGTCGCTCAAGCTCTAAGAACAACGCTCGCTTCGAGACCTCCGTCTCTAGCGCGCCCAATGAGCGCGCTGACACCGGCAGATGCTGCAGTCTCTATCTGACGTTTGACGACGGCACTAGTCTGCTTTTTACACCGGGTGGTTGTTTTAGATGTGCCGGCCAAACATCTGGTGTGGCCGACTTTTTGTGTCATCAGCCCCTATACCGCAAACCATCCATGGCTACTCGACAAATGATCTAGAAAGTTATGCGATCGCCAAATCACACCATGAGACATCCGAACGCATCCAGATGCGAGCCCGCTACTGCGAAACGCAGGGACCACCATGAGCCTGCTAACGTTATCGTCGTTGATGCGATCTCGAGTTGTTGCAAGCAATTTATCTAAGGAAGATGCAATGACCCGCCCTACATCGCCGCCCGAGCCATTTGTAATCCTGGCATTGCCGAGGACTGGCACCCACTATCTTGAAGAGTTGCTGAATGAGCATCCGAACGTGTTGAGCAACGGTGAGCTGCTCAATACATCTGATACGAATTGGCACGATAAGGATCGTTTGTTGCGGAGCGAGCGCGAGCTTCTCGAGCTTGCGTATCTGCGCTATCCGACGCGAAGCGATAAGCCTGAGCTGACGCATGTTGGGTGCAAGATCAACGAACCGCAGTTTCACGATCGTCCCGGTGTTTTTGCCGAGCTGGTTCGTTGGCCACGCCTGAAGGTCATCCTCGTGCTTCGGAGAAACACTATGGAATCGCTTCGATCGCTGGTGCAAGCAAGGCAGAGCGGCCAATGGCTGAGATTCAGTTCTGACGGCGAGGCCGCACCGCCACCGCGCATTACATTGTCAATCGCCGACTGCGAGGCCTATTTCAAGGCCGCCGACGATTTCCATGCCCGTGTTGCTCAGTCCTTCGCATCGACCAGTATGCTCGTGATCGAGTATGAAAGGCTACACCATCAACCAAGCGCCTGCCTGGCAACGGTTTGGGCATTCCTGGGGGTCCCAGCGCTTCAGTTGTCTGGTAGCGCCATGCTTCAGCGCCAAGAAACGCGACCACTAGACCAAACCGTGCAGAACTTTCATGAGCTGCGGCGGCACTTCGCCGACGGACCTTACGAACGGTTCTTTGAGGTTGGTGAAGCCTGATTCGCGGTCAGTAGCGGCGAGCGTCGGCGTAATTTAATTTACTGCCTCTTTTGAAGAACGGGTGGGTGCATTGACGTCTATGGCCTCCTTGCGACCGACATTGTGGCATCGCTTTGTTCGGCCGAAGAGACCATCGCTTTGTCCCGACCTGCCTTCTGCCAGTGCAAGGCGGCGATTGGCGGTCAAGCATGGCCGCAGGCCACCGCACAGCGGCGCGAAGCGTGCTTGAGTGCATATTTCGCTGATCGTGAGCGGCGATTTCAGGGGATCGTGAGCAGCTCGCTCCGGCCGAGGCGGTGATAGGGTCAGCGTTCTGGTTGCTCGTCAAGGGTGATGGTTTTGGCGTTGCGTTTTCGCATGCTTTCGCCGGCAAGCTGGAGGCGGTGAGCGTTGTGGACGAGGCGATCCAGAATCGCGTCGGCGAGCGTGGGATCGCCGAACACGGCAGAGTGCCCCTATTCTTGAACGGGTCGTGTCTCACGTCACGATCACCGACCCGCATCATTTTCTGTTCGGACAACGGCTTGAGGTGCTGAAGGAGCGGTCGGGACGTGGTCCCGCCTACGTTATTGTTGTGCTGCCGGACGGACGACGGCGAGGAGTTCGGATCGCGTCGACGGACCTTGCTGAGACGTCTTCACGCCCGAACGCGGCCGATCTGCCGCGCATCAGTGTGCGTACGCTGATCCCATTGATGCAATATTTGAGCGCGAGTCTGGGCCTTCTCGACGAGAAGGTGATTCGCGATGACCCGCCGACCGCTTCCAGGTCGCGCTGCGTATCGACCGCTGCCAACATTGGCAAATCCACCCGGCCGTCCGACGGCCGACATTCCGCGCCTCTGGCCGAATCTGTCGACCGCGACGCAAACCCAGATTGCTCAAGCGATCGCCGTGCTGATGCGGCGAATGCAAGCGATCCCCGGCACACCCGGAAGGGAACTGGGTCGTGCTGATCAGCTCGAACATCGCTGACGAGCGGCTCACGACCGCACACCGAGCCAAGTTGGCCTATGTCTACGTGCGGCAGTCATCCGTGAACCAGGTGCGCCAGCATCAGAAGAGCACCGAGCTGCAGTACCACCTTGTCGATCGCGCCATCGGTCTGGGCTGGCCGCCGGAGCGCGTCCAGGTCATTGACGAGGATCTGGGCAAATCCGGTGCTGGCGGTGTGGATCGTCATGGTTTCCAGAAGCTCATCGCCGAGATCAGCCTTGGCAACGCCGGCCTTGTGGTGAGTCTCGACGCTTCTCGCTTGGCTCGTAATAATCGGGACTGGCATCAGCTTCTCGAACTGTGCTCGGTATTCGGCGTGCTCATTGCGGATGGTGAGCGGCTTTACGATCCGCGCGCCTACCACGACCGCCTGTTGTTGGGCTTGTCCGGCATCATGAGCGAGGCGGAGCTGCATCAGCTTCGGATGCGCCTTCACCAAGGGGAGCGCCAGAAGGCGGCGCGGGGCGAACTGCGGCTGCCTCTGCCAGCCGGGCTCGCCTACGATCGAGCGGGCAAGATTATTCTCAATCCCGATGAGGAGGTGCAGGCCCGTCTTTATCTCGTGTTTGCCAAATTTCGAGAACTGCAAAGCGCTCGCCGTGTGATGCGTTACTTGGACAGGAATGGATTGTCGTTACCGGCTCGACCGCTGCTTGGACCATCTCCACATGAGATCGTTTGGCGTTTGCCAGATAGTGCACGCGTCCTTAGCATCCTTCAAAATCCGGCCTATGCTGGGGCGTATGTTTATGGCCGCCGGCAAAAAGATCCGAGCCGATGCCGGCCGGGATCGCTGACGGGAACGGTCAAGGTGGCGATCGCAGATTGGGCGGTTTGCCTCCATGCCGCTCACCCAGGCTATATCAGCTGGGAGGAGTTCATGGCCAACCAGGGGCGACTGGCAGATAACGTCTGCCGCTATGAGGCAGGACATTCTGGCGTACCGCGCAAGGGGGCAGCCCTGTTACAAGGGATTGCGATCTGCGGTCGTTGTGGACGGCGCATGAGCATGCGCTACACGGGCCCGAATGCCGATTATCCGGTCTATTGCTGCCGCTCGGATCGGGACCAGCAAGGCAGTGCAATGTGCCAGGAAGTCCGGGCCTTGGCGGTTGACGCGCTGGTTGAGCGGGTGGTCCTCGATGCGCTGGTGCCGGATCAGATTGAGATCGCACTCGCCGCCGCGGGCCAACTGGAGCAGGAGAACCATCAGCTCGAGCGCCAGTGGGCGCTTCGCGTCGAGCGCGCCCGCTACGAGGCCGAGCGCGCTCGGCGTCAGTATGACGCCGTCGAGCCCGAGAACCGTCTTGTCGCACGCTCCCTTGAGCGGGTTTGGGAAGAGAAGTTGCGTCTCGTCGAGACGGTCGAGCAGGAGCATGCGCGTTGGCGCGCGCAAGAGCCGCTTCTGATTGGCCCAGCGGAATGCGCAGGGCTACAAGCGCTCGGCGAGAACTTGCCACGGATTTGGAACGCGGCCACCACGTCGGCAGCCGA
The DNA here is from genome assembly GCF_024199935.1 of Bradyrhizobium sp. CCGUVB14. Lineage (NCBI taxonomy): Bacteria > Pseudomonadati > Pseudomonadota > Alphaproteobacteria > Hyphomicrobiales > Nitrobacteraceae > Bradyrhizobium > Bradyrhizobium sp. CCGUVB14. The sequence continues at coordinate 1,565,320 of NZ_JANADS010000001.1, read as the reverse complement.
TCGCAAGCGCATTCTGCGATTTGTCATCCGCGAAGTCGTTCTTGATCAGAAGCAGACCCGAGGTCAGGTTTGGCTCAAGATCGTCTGGCAGACCGGTGCAACCAGCGAGCATCACGTGCAACGGCGCGTTCAGACCTACCGCGATTACATCGACCTTGATCGATTGCGGCGACGGATCGTCGAGTTGAATGCTGAACACAAAATGGATGGCGAGATCGCGGCAACACTCAATCAGGAAGGCTTCGTCGCGGCCCGAGGCTGCGCCTTCAAAGGCGAGAATGTCTGGCTGTTGCGTACCCGCTGGGGCATTCCCACCATCAAAATCAACGGCGTGGATAAGAATCCGATGCGGTGGCCCGACGGCAGCTTCTCGATTCAGGGCGCCGCGGCTGAGCTTGGAGTGACCCCGCAGACGGTGTTCGATTATCTCGCGCGGGGATTGCTGGCAGGTCGTCAGCTAACCAAAGGCCAGCCATGGCAGATCGAGCTCTCGGACGACCAAATCGGTCAGCTTCGCAAGCGGGTACGACGCACCAAGCGTTCGAAGAAGGAGGCATCATGAAGTCATCGGCTCTCCAATAACTTCGTGCCATGTTTCCACAGGGAGTTGGCTGGTTACGATGGTGGAGGCGCGGCCATGGCGATCGTCAAGGATTTCCAGTAGATCGCGCCGCTCGGCCGCAGTGAGCACTGACAATCCCCAATCGTCGAGAATCAGGACCTGGGCGCGGCCCAGTGTTTTGAGCAAGCGAGCATAACGTCCATCGCCCCGCGCGAGCCCCAACGCTTCGAACAACCTTGGGACGCGATGGTAGAGAACCGAGCGATTGTCGCGGCAGGCTTTGTGGCCGAGGGCACAGGCTAACCAACTTTTGCCCAATCCGGTCGCCCCGGTTATGAGCAAATTCTCGTGGCGATTGATCCAGTCGCCGCTGACGAGCTTGGCGAAGACGGCCCGGTCGATGCCCCGCGGCGTGCGCAAATCGACGTCCTCCACGCACGCATTCTGGCGGAGCGAGGCCAGCTTGAGGCGCGTGGTGAGCCGCCTGGTGTCGCGTTCCGCGGCTTCCCGGTCGACCATTAGGCCGATGCGATCTTCGAACGGCAAGGCTTCGAGATCAGGCGATCGTCGCTGCTCTTCGAAGGCCTTGGCCATGCCGCTCAAGCCGAGCTCGATCAGGCGTTCATGGGTAGGATGGTTGAGCATACAGGTCTCCTTGGCTTCAGTGGAAATAATCCCGACCGCGGATGTTGCCGTGGCGCAGGGGTTGGTGTTCGGAGGACTCGTCGAGAAAGGTGCGATCCAGGCCGTTCTGGAGGATCGAGCGGATCGAGGCGACGGATCGCGCCTTGATCAGAATGCCACGCCGGCAGGCTGCGTCGACGCGCTCGGCACCGTAGCTTTTGACGAGCGACAGAATGCCGAGGCAGGTCCGAAAGCCTTGCTCCTGGTGCGGCCGGGCCGCGATCACGGTCTGGAAGAAGGCGGCGGTCGACGGACCGATCCGCTCGCCGGCGGCGATCACTCTGGCGGGCGTCCATTGGCCGTAGCGGCGATGGGCGCTGGGCATGTGGTCGGTGACGGTGGTGTGGCCTCGCCGGTTGGGCTCGCGGGCGTGGCTGGCGATCCTGCGGCCGTTGTGGAAGATCTCGACCGTCCTGTCGTCGATGCGCGCATCAACGAGCTCACGGATGAGCCGATACGGCGTGGAATACCAGTGTCCGTCGATCTCGATATGATAGTCGGGGCCGACCCGGCATCGCTTCCAGCGCGCGAAAGCGTAAGCCTGGTCCGGCAGCTTTGTGAGCTTTGGCTTGTCGAGCTCGGCGAACAGTTCGGCGCGGCTGGCGCCAAAGTCGCGCATCTGCCTTGCATTGAGTTCGACGACGAGTATTTTGATGGCCGCGTTCAGCTCCGCCAACGAAAAGAAGCGTTGGTTGCGCAGCCGAGCCAGAATCCATCGCTGGGCGACTTGCACCGCAACTTCGACCTTTGCCTTGGAGTCGAGCGCGCATTGCATACGGTGACGAGCATGGCGCGCAAGTTTTTACGGTCACCCATCCGTTCCATCCGCTGCGAGGACAGACGTTCGAGCTGCTCGCCGTGCGCAACAACTGGGGCGGAGACCGCGTGTCATACGCAGGCCCCGAAGGGAGGCTGCGCACGCTTCCGGTCGAATGGACTGACGTTATCGAGCCCGAACTCGTAGTCACGGTTGGTGCTGGTCGCGCCTTCTTCCGAGCCGATCGACTGCGTGAGCTGCGCAAGCTCATCGATGAGGGCCGGAGGCAGCAGGAGGAGCCACCGTCATGTTAGGCAAATTATGTACAATGTGTCTTAGGAAATATGTGCATGCATCGGCGGTGGCGCGCGAGACGACACACGGTGACCAGCAAATAATCGGCGATAAGATAGGACAATTGTGGATTTTGCGATCCCATCTTCTTGATATCCGTCCATATGTTGTATCTATTTATCAAGACACATACGCGATTCGTGCTTCAAGGAGGCCGGATGGCATCAGATTCACGTCAGCGGGCGCGGCGCCGACAGGCCTTGCTGGCGCAGGGCGCCACCCACCCGCGCCCTCAGGCCGTGACCGATCCGCTCTTTCGCGGCAGTGCATTCTTCGATCCGAACGATCTGGTCCAGGTCAAGTACGAGATGCTACGCAGCGTCGAGAAGGAGGGGCGCGCCGTGGTGGATGCAGCAGAGGCCTTTGGACTGTCCCGGCCGGTCTACTACGTGACCTGGGAGCTGTTCAATCGCGAAGGTCTGCCGGGCCTGTTACCACGCAAACGCGGGCCGAAGCGTGCGCACAAGCTTACCGAGGAGGCCCTTGCCGTGCTGGCGCAGGCGGTGCGCGAGGCCGAACGCATGCCAAGCGGTGCAGAGTTGGCCGAGCTCTTGGCCGAACGTTGCGGCATTTATGCCCATCCCCGCAGCATCCTGCGACGTCTGCTCCCGTATCTGAAACCGCAGGAAAAAAAACGCTCCCGATCGCCGAAGCGGCAGCGCTCGAACCCGCGCCGTACGTAGCCCATTACGAGCTGCTTCGTTCACAGGTCATCGGCGCGCGAGCCGATCTCGGCGGGGTGAGTCCAAGAGGTCAGCCCGGCGGCGTCGGTCTTGCCTTGCTGCTGTGCGAAGGGATGCCCAGGTGGCTCAGGGCACTTGAGGGCGTTATCCGTGCGTCAGGCGTGCTGCGCACCGCAAACGCCGCGGAGATGCCGGCGGCTGAACCTCCCAGCGCGTGGTCTGCGCCGCAGTGGCTCGGCAGCGTGCCGCATCGCGATCTGACTGCGCTTCTGGCCAATCTGGTTCTCTCGACGCGTTGTGTCGAACACCCGAACCGAAGGAGGGATATCGATCATGCCAATGAACAGTGAGGCCAATCAGAAGATCACGGCCACGCATCTGTCGCGCATGGCATTCCTGTACGTGCGACAGTCGACGCTGCGCCAGGTCTTCGAGAACACCGAGAGTACGCAGCGCCAGTATGCGCTGCGCGATCGTGCCGTCGCACTCGGTTGGCCGCTTGATCGGATCGTGGTCATCGACAGCGATCTCGGGCAATCCGGCGCCAGCGCGGCCGACCGCGAGGGCTTCCAGCGTCTGGTCAGCGAGGTTGGCCTGGGCCGTGTCGGGATCGTACTCGGACTTGAAGTATCGCGCCTTGCGCGCAACAACACCGACTGGCATCGATTGCTCGAGCTGTGTGCACTCGCTGACACACTGATCCTGGATGAAGACGGGCTGTATGATCCGGCGCACTTCAATGACCGTCTACTCCTGGGTTTAAAAGGAACCATGAGTGAAGCCGAACTTCATGTGCTCAAGGCGCGACTTCGCGGCGGCATCCTCAGCCGCGCCCGCCGCGGCGAGCTGAAGCAGATGGTCCCGGTCGGCTTTGTGCATGATACACAGGAGCGTGTTATCCTTGATCCGGACCTCCAGGTGCAGGCAGCCGTGCGGCTGTTCTTCGACACCTTCAGGCGCGCAGGCTCCTGTTTGGCGGTGGTAAAGGAGTTCCACGCGAAGGAGCTGCTGTTCCCGCGCCGTTTGAGAAGTGGCGCACACAAGGGCGAACTCGTGTGGGCTGAGCTCCTGCACTGTCGCGCTCGGCAGATCATCCATAATCCGCGCTATGCCGGCGCCTTCGTGTTCGGTCGTACCAAACACCGTCGTCTGCCGAGCGGAAAGTACTCTTCGCGGCAAGTTCCAAGCGAGGAGTGGATCCTGCTGCGCGACATCCATCCGGGCTATATCAGCTGGGAGGAGTACCGATCGAACCTGGACCGTGTGAAGGGTAATGCGCTGGCCTGGAGCACCGAGCAGCATCGGGGCCCGGCGCGCGAGGGGACGGCCTTGCTGCAAGGTCTTGTGATCTGCGGGAGCTGCGGCGAGCGTATGTCGGTGCGTTATCACTCTCACCACAACCAACAAGTGCCGACCTACTGGTGTGGCCGGCGCCCGATGCACCGCGGCGAGATCGGTCTGTGTCAGACGGTGCATGGCAGCGCACTCGATGCTGCGATCAGCGACATCCTGATCGAGGCAATGACGCCGCTGGCGGTCGACGTCGCTCTCAGCGTGCAACAGGAGCTCGCCAGCCGTCAGGAGGAAGCAGATCGGTTGCGCCGTCAGCACGTGGAGCGAGCGAAGTATGATGCAGAACTCGCGCAGCGCCGCTTCCTCAAGGTCGATCCCGACAACCGGCTGGTGGCCGATGCCCTGGAAGCCGACTGGAATACGAAGCTTCGTGCGCTCGCCGCTGCACAGGAAGCATACAACAAAGCCTCGGCCGCCGATGTAAGCGTCGTGACCGATGCCGAGCGTACCGCGCTGATGGCTCTCGCCACCGACTTCCCCCGCCTCTGGCGCAATCCGTGTACGCAGATGAAAGACAAGAAGCGCATGCTTCGCCTGCTGATCGAGGACGTGGCGCTCAGCAAGGGTGATACGATCCACGTGGATATCTGCTTCGTCGGCGGCGCGACGCGCTCACTGGATCTGCCGCTGCCGAAGTCGTGTGTCGAGTTGCGTACGACAGATGCCGCCGTGATCGAGGAGATCGACCACCTCATCGATACCTACACGGACAAAGAGATCGCCGATCTGCTCAACGAGCGAGGCGTGCGGACCGTCGTGACCACTCCTTGGACAGCTGCGCGGATCGGGCGGCTTCGCCATAGCTACCACCTCATCGATCGGCATACACGCCTGCTCGCGCAGGGACTGCTGACTCCGCAGGACGTCGCGGCTCGCTACAACGTTGTGGTCTCAACCGTCCACATGTGGCGCCGACGTGGCCTGCTACGCGCACATCCGGTCAACGATCGCGGCGACTTCCTCTATGAGATTCCGCCAGAGGACCTGCCGACGAAGTTCGCTCACAAGCGCGATTACCAGATCGATCCTGTAACTTCATCCTCACGTAACTGACGAGGTGCAATATGAGTCTGAGCCCTTGTCCCGAGGTCGATACGGCCGCGCCGGCAGAATTGTGGTGCTGTAGTGAGCCGCCATCTCGGCATAGGTTCGGTTGAGGCCAGGATCGTGGCGGTCGGGATTGGTGACGGCGGCCTTGAGATTGTCGCAGACCACGAATGTCGGCGCGCCGCCGAGGAAGGCGAAAAGGTTGATGTGGACCCGGATCCAGTCGACGAGCCCCTCGCTTGGGCAGCCTCGGCGTAGATATAATTGGACGCACCCATCGCCGCGACGAACAGCTTCATCGACTGCACTTCCCCACTTGAGGGGTCGATGACGTCGACGGTGTCGCCGGCGAAATCCACGAAAACCTTCTCGCCGCCCAAATGGGTCTGCCGCATCGAAGGTCGGGCTCGCCCCTTCCAGACCTCGTAGGTCGTGCAGAACCATGTGTAGCCGAAGCCATCGGGATGGGTGGCGCGATACTCGTCCCACAGCAGCCGGCGGGTCACGTTGCGCCGGCGCAGCTCCTTGTCGACATAGCCCCAGTCGGGAACGATCCTCTGGGGGCTCTGCGACGCAAGCTTCGGCGCAGGAAAAAGCAGCAGCTCCACGTCTTCATCGGTCATTCCGGCCGGCAACGGCCAGTTCAGCCCGGCAGCCCGGGCCCGGCGCAGATAGCTGTGCACGGCACCGTTGCTGATGCCCAGGGTGCGCGCGATGGCTCGCTCCGGCAAGCCTTGAACATGTTTTAAGCGGAGAACCTCTTTGATCCGGCGCATCGACAATCTCTGGGTGGGCATCGGCCTTCCTCGTTCACTGACGAGGCAGTTCCTAAGCCGGTTGAGTTGTCAGCCGAAGCGGGCTGAGCCACTGAAAAGCTGCTCACGATCCCGCGAAATCCGTGCTCACGATCGTCTGAAATCTCTGCTCACGATCCCCTGAAATCCGTGCTCACGATCGCGCGAAACATGCAGCTTGAGGGCTGAGCGCCGTCTTGCGATACTTGGCGCAGGTGGCCTGGGCGGGGGAAGGCGCGGACGTGCAAAACCAAATCTTCGAGGCGGCGCTTGGCATTGCCAAGCCGTGGTACGTGAAGGGCGTCGATTTCGATGCGGGCAGGAAGTTGCTGACGATCACCATCGATTTCGTCGTCGGAACGCGCTTCCCAGCGGTCGGCATGGCGTGTCGATGGCTATGCAAAAGCACGCAAAGATGGCGACAAGAACGGGTGTTAGCGGCTGCGAGGACGGCGCTTAAACGGCGCAGTCTCGGTGAGGCGCGTAGGGGCATTGCAGCCCCCCGGTGAGCCGAGTGGGTTGCCGTCAAGGTGGGTGGCCAAAACGGCGCCGGCGGCGACCAACATGGCGACGCGGCAGGGCCGAGAGGCGCACAAGCGGCGACGCCGATCGCGAACAACGATGACAGAGTCCGAGGCAAGGTGCGCTGCCGCGAGGTGGATCGCTCGAAGCAGTGTTGACTGTGGGCAACCGGCGCTCTGACCTGGTCACCAAAGGACCATGGTCCGTCACGCATCGCCATCGAGCGCGATACCGGCGGTTCCGCTCGGCGTGCATAGCCCAGCCACGGTCAGTTGCCTGATAACGCCGCCAGGGCTCCCTACGCCGCTCACGCCTTGCTTCCTGTGCGCAGGCCCCGAAGCAGTAAATCTGACCGCGATCGCATCGGCGGCAGACGAGAACCTGAACGCGGCAACGGGAGCACAAAAAATAACCTGCAGATGTCATCAGAGCATTCCGCGCGGCACGCTGTGCGTTCTCGTGTTGTCGCTGCGTTTTGCAACATCCGCACCGCGGTCCGCTCAAGAACCTCTCGCATCGAGAGCCATCAACCCTCGGAGGGAGGAGGGCTGAGCCGGTCGCTGCTGTCAAGGCTGGCCTGCGGCCACCGCCTTCGGCGGCTGGCGGCCTTGACAGCAGCGGCCAGCCCAGCCGTCGTCGGCCACCATCAGTTCGACGACTTAGACCGCCCGGATGCTCTGCCCGCGTCCGATGTCGCCAGATTTACGCGGTTCTCGACAGCCATCGACAGCACGCCGTGTCCGCCGCGTTCATTCAGACGGTAACAATGGTGGATATCGCAACGGGCTGGACCGAATGCTTTCCGCTCATCGTGCGTGGGGCAGCTCTTGTGGTCGAGGCTCCGGTCTGGTCTCCTTCAGATGGTACGAGACGACAAAATTCGGCATTGTAGTTGCTCCGCTCTGTGGCGCATGCGCAGTTACGAGGCTGCGCGGAGGTGACCCGGCCCCTTTGGTGGTGAGAACCCGACTGTCCCTACCACGCCCGCTGCCAGCGAAGTCAGCGGCGATGACTCGGCGCTCGCCTAGTGGCCCCTTGAAAGCGCTGTCCCACCACGCGCCGAAAAAATTCGGTGGCCAGCCGTCGCCCTTGGATTAGCAAGGCTAACCACATCCCCCCGGTGCTTGGGGTGGCGCGCAATCCGCGGGCTGCCGCCAAATTGTATCGCGGAGAAGGACTGCAAGGCACCTCCCTGGACTGGTGGCCGCCTAATCCAACCATTGGTCTATGCTGATCGTTCAGGACTTGCAGATTTAGGAGAGACTAGAATGGCTAAACGCGCCCGCATTCGCTGCGTCAACAAGACGGAAGGAAAGAACCCTCACGAAAGAATCACACATGTTGGGGGAGTAAACCCCAACGGGACGCAGTGGAAGCGATCCATCGATCAGGCTATCAAAGATATCGAGAGCGACGAATGGAAGTTCTATGTCGAAGAAAACGGCCGCAGGGTTGATGTCGTGTGGGCCACGCACGAGGGACACAGGTACATCAAGACAGCGGCGGACGACATTCAACCCAACAATCTTCTTCTGCTCGCTAACTGTCCGTGACATCGCGTCAGCTCAGCTAATCGCGCCTGGGAGCAGTCATTCAAATGAAAGCCGGCCTCCTCGAAGTACGGGCAAGCATTCTTAAAACGGAGGCTGCTTACGTCGCTTTGCGGCGCAGCCTTTATGTTCACTTCGACGCGGCCGCGCTCGCCGCGGATGCGGTGCAAGCGGTCAGGCAAGTGATGGGCTGCACGGCGGAGAGTGCGCCGCCACGGGGATGATTATACCCTTCCTGACCCATGCGTCGAACGCGGCCTCGGAGCAGCCGCAGTAGGTTGCTGCGTCGGGCTGTGTAAGACCACATGGGTCGATCTGGTTGGTGCATTTTATCCGCTCCGAACGCCTGCGTTCGCCAGCGAAGCTTTGTCCCGTTGGTAATTTCGATTTGTTCCAGCCACCAGTAGAAAGTTAGCGGCGACGTTAGTCGGCACCCAATTTGCCGTGCGCATGGGATCGTGTCCCACGGCGTGGTGTAGCTGGCGGCGGGTCACCGCGTTCGCCGGCGTGAGCCGAGCTGGTCAGCTGGCGATTGCCTGTAGGTTGACGGTCGGATCATCGCTCAACGGCGTGATGGTTTCCAGCCTCATGTAGCGGGCGCGCTGGACAGCCCACTCATCGTTCTGCTCGAGCAAGATCGCGCCGATGAGCCAGATCAAATATGGCTCTTTTGAACTTTGAGTGGGCTACGCGGCATGGGGGTTGATCGGAGTGAAGTCGAGTTTTCCGGCGATGAGGAAGAGGACGGTGCGCATCGTTGTGAAACGGGTATAGCCGCGGGCCTTGCGTTTAGCCGCCTGGAATAGGCCGTTGAGGGCTTCGATGTAGCCGTTGGTCTGGCGGGTTTGCGTCCAGGCGACGATGCCGTCGAAGTGCTTGCGGATCATTCTGGCGACCTCCTTCATCGGCTCGACCCTGGAGCGCAGGACGTTGGTGCACCACTGTTTGAGCATGGCGGAGACGACGTTGATCTGCTTGCGATCGAGGATGTCGCGCAGATGCTCGCGATAGAGCCAGGCACGCGCCGTGCGTTTGGTCGCGGCCTGAGCAATCAAGGTGTCGAGATCGGCGCGACTTTCGTCCGACAGCCGGCCGCGGTCCTTGAGCAACGTCCAGCGCAGCCCTTTGAGGCTTGGATCTGTGCGCTGTTCGAGGCGCCGCATCTTGTCGACGGCAGTGGAAGCGTGGGCGACGACATGGAACTTGTCGAAGGTGATGCGGGCGTTGGGCAGATGATCTGCGACGCCCTTGATGAAGGCCGGCGACATGTCGATGCTGACCAAACGGACCTGCTCGGCGGTACCTTTGTGGGCGGCCAGATCGGCGGCGAAATCGGCCACCGTCTTGGCGTCCTTGCCCTCGGTGACGAACACTACCTTCCGCTCATCGGTGTCGGCGGTGATGGTCAGATAATTGTGGCCGCGCCGGCAGGACGTCTCGTCGATCGCCACGGCGGTCACTGCCGAAAGGTCCGCCTCGGCCAAGGCGAGATTGACATAGCGCGAGCAGATCGCGTGGACCCGATGCCAGGATTCGTCGACCAGCTTGGCGACGGCCGCAAAGGTCATCTGCTGGGCCATGGCCAGCACCAGCGCTTCGAACAGCAGGGTGAAGCCGGCGAGCTTGCCGAACCAAGCGGGCTCGGCCAGGACGACCTTCCCATCGGGCAGCTTCACCCGCGGCGTCCGAACCTCCAGGAAGCATTCGTGCTGGAAGAAGTTGAGATGTCGCAGCCGCTTGATCTGGGTGTCATGAACCGGGTGGACGCCCGCGACACCGGCGACCGCAAATCGCGTCCCGGCGACGAAATCGACAGTGATCGTCAGAACCTTCTTGGCAGCGTCGAAGTCGACGCCCCGAACGTACCACGGCTTGGTAATCCCAAGCGCCGATTCGAAGAGCTGATTTTGCACCGTCCCACACGCCTCCCAGAGCCCCACCTGCACCCAGCATCGCAAGGGGGCGGTCGGCCCTCAAGGACGCTTCGCGCCGCGGTGCGGTGGCCTGCGGCCATCCTTGACCGCCGAACGCCCCCTTGCACCGGGCAAGGCAGGTCGGGACGGAGGGATGGTCTCTCATCCGGTCGAACATAGGGATGAACGCGGCGCTCGTCGTCAAGCGGCCAAAGCCGTCACTGCACCCACTCGGTTTTCAAAAGAGGCTCAAATATGATCTGAGGCCTACAGGCATCGCAACCTCGTCGAGCGCTGTGTCAATCGCATCAAACAGTTCCGTCGCGTCTCTACCCGCTACGAAAAGACTGCCAGAGCTTACCTATCGATGCTAAGCATCGCCGCAGCGATGCTCTGGATTAGAACCGTCAACACGACCTAGAATCAAGTGGAAGTCGTTTTCGCAAAACAACTTTCCCTGATTCGCTGCCCCGATGCGCTTAAACTTCGTGAGATATACGGGTTAGCAGCGCTTGCCGATCGACGACGAGATTGTCGAGGTTCCGCAGGTCTGCTTGCCGTGTTCCCGCCAATCGCCCAACCAGCGTCCGCGTGCCATCCACTACGAAGACGCCGCAATCATAATCGTTCCTCTGCTGACGCATGCTGGCGTCTTGCAGGTTGGCACCCAGCCGTGCTGCTAGCCATGCGGCAGGTTGATCATTGTGTCCCCCGGAGGAGTCGTAGTGATAGGCAACCGGGCCTTCGCGATCGCGACGGTCAACCAGCAGCAGCGACCAATGGGTGCCCCGGCGATTAAGGTCCGTAGCGCTGGCATCGTTTACTGGCAAGAACAGGAAGTCAGCAGAATCATTACCGTTACGATCAACGACAATGCGCTGGAATGCGGCTAGCGCGTCGCTGTCGACGGCGTGGCCCAGCTGAAAGGCTATCAGGGGATCCACGAGCCGCGTGCGAGCAGCGAGATTCGGATTGTCTCTCTGCAACTCCTGCTCCAGCAGCCTATAATCCCTCAGGATATGCTGGTCGCGCAGCCATTGCCTGGGACCGAGCACGAGCGAGCCTACCGAAGCTCGTACGTGGGCATCCGAAGCCGAGGATTGGCGAGGATGATGGACGAAGTAAGCATCGCGGCGCCCTCGTCCCAACTCGATCGAGTAGGTTTCACCGTTGATAGAGACCGACTTTGGAACGCTGTGCGAACTAGGCATGAGCATTTTGTTATCGAGTACATCGATCAGGAGGTCCGACACCGGCTGAGACCCGTGCTGCCAATCCTCGCCGACGAGATAGCCGATATCTTCTAGCAACTGAGATGCGCCTGATGGCCCCATCATGAACGGCGATCTGGCGGCGCGGTTCGGCTCCGGCGGATAATACGCATCGTCCGGCGTCTCGTGCGCTGTGGACGGCAAATCAACCAGAGAGTCAAGACCGCCATATACTTCTGATGACCGGGCTGATGGACCTTCCGGACTTGGCCACATACTCGCATCAAAGTCGGACGGCACTCGCGGTGACCAGGCTGAGCTCGACCCGGCACTTTCCTGCCGACCGGCCTGTCCTGACGAACCTTCCCGCGTTGGCCGCTCACTGGCCTCAAAGTCGGATCGCAATCGTGGCGACCAGATTGAACTCGTCCCGGCAGGCGGCGGCTCCCCACCTGTCTGCTCAGGAGACAACCCGAGCGCCGCGTTCGCCTCGACGACTTGTAGGTACTGCCCAAGCCTATCGAGGCTCACTGAGCATTGTCCGACTGCTTCGACGAAGTCCCGGTAGTCTACTTTCAACGACCATTTCTGCACATCGCTGCCGTTGACTCGGCTTGCTATGCTTTCCCTACCGCCTTGGCGGAGCCAATCACTAAATTTGCGTTGCTTGCTGGCAATTTTCAGGGCGTTATATCTCTGTCTAGTCGAATCCATTCCGAGCTTGGTTAGCTCTTGGTGAGCCAGGCCCTCGATAAGGCGAGCGTCGTCTGGATAAGGATCAAAAGGGGCCGATTTCGATGCGGACTCGGCGCCTAGGTACTGCCGAAGCTGATCCAGACGCAGGACGGGTTTTCCCTCGGTCTCGGCAAAGTCCTTCACGTCTAGTTTCAACGACTGTCGCTGCTGATCGCTGCCAATGAGACGGCTCACTATGCTCCCCCTATCTCCCGCTTTGAGCCAATCACTGAACCTGCGTCGCCCGCTGGCAGTATCCACGGCACGTCTTCTCTGGGCGGGCAAGTCGGATTCGAGTTTGCTCAGCTCTTCCTTGACCACGGCATCGATGATGCGGGCGTCGTCCGCATACGGATCCAGTTTTCGGACCCCGGTGCCCAGGCCTCGGTACTTCCGAATCTGATCGAGACTGACGGTCTGTCTTGTGGCTTTGTAGAAGTCTGTTTGATCTGCTCTCAACGACAGTTGCTGCTGTTCAGTTCCGCTGATTCGGCTCACTATGCTGCCCCTAGCCTCCCTTTGGAGCCAATCACTAAACCTACGTTGCTTGGTGGCCATCGTTGAGACGCGGCTTTTTTGCTCTGGAGTCGGGTCGGGTCCAGCGTTGCTCAGAGCTTCATTGACAACGGCATCGATAATGCGGGTGTCGTCGGGATAAGGATGATTTTTGAAGCGTCCCATCAGGCGGGGCCCGGGGCCGACGGCGTGGAGTTCTTGCCCATCAGGCGAGAGTCTCCGCAGATGAGACAGTGCCGACTTGAGACGCTCACGATGGTCGCCCCCGCTTGCCCTGTAATCCTCGATATCAGCGGCTAATGACTCGGGATCGTTAAACAACCGAGAAGCCATCGGATCCCTGTTCTGTGCTCGAAGCCAACGAGCAAACGCGGTAAGAACGCCCTGATTGTCCGTGAGGGTGGGCTCGGGAACCCTTCCGTCCCCTCGGCCGAGGCTACCGTCAGGTAGAATTTCGTACCCTCGGACTGCTTCCACGAACTGCCCAATGCAGCGCTCGTCTTCCGGATGCATGTCCTCGCCGGCGGAGCGACCACGCTTGACGAAATCCATCCGAAGCTCTGAAGACATCGCGTCGGGGCCCGAGCCGCCGGAGAACTTTTCGCGACGGCTCCGCCCGAAGGCCTTGCCGAGCCCCGACTTAACACGCGACCACAGCCCTCCACTCCTCTTATCCCTCGTCCGCGCGACAACCTCCGGTTCCGACGGTGCCGTATAGCGCGTGCTGCTGAATAGCCTCTCACGCAGATCAGAGCGCGATCCCTCCACAGCCGAACCACGAAGGTGAGCTCGCGGCAGGTCTACGCTGTGGCGCGTCCTGCTGAATCCGTAGTCTTGCAAGTTGGATTGGGACGGCGTCCGTATCGAACCACCGTCGACAGTACGCTGGATACTTCCATGCCCCTCCGCGGCTCGAGTGTCGGGTGAACTCAGCTCGGCGGAGCTCTCCTCACATGCGCGGCGTTGCAGCTCGCTCAACTGCTGCTCAAAGCCAGCTTGATCCACAGACAAATTGTCCGACTCTTGCCGCGCACGCTGCAGCTCATGCTGCTCAGCGTACCAACGCATCCAATGATTCCGATCGTTATAGCTCGGTTCCACACCACTCTCCCTAGGTGAGGTTAATCGGTTAATCTTCATAGCCGCCGAGAGCTACACTCGGGTGCACTGACCGCAACGACGCCAGCTTCAGAAAGCTGATCGCCGAGGTCGGCAGCCAGAACTTGAGGACAGTCGTCGAGCGCACGCTCCAAGCTCGTGCATTGCTCACACCGCCCAGCCTTAGCTGCCGCAGAAGAACTCCCTGGCCCTCCTTAGCACTAGGTGGCCGATGCGCCAGAAGTGCGGCCATGCGACGAGCCCCATCACAAGAGGCCTGGATCCGTGCTGTGGTTTTGCACTCACGACAACCCGGAGGCTGCGAAAGAGGTATTCGCTCTATCGGAAGGCAACAGTGTTGGCACCCTTCTGCTCGAAACCACGACATAAGGTACATCGAACTGAAGTTGGGATCGCCCGAATACAAGATGCCAGAATTCCACGTTGAGACCGCCTAAGTGCGCCCGTCAGGCCACCTTCTGCGACGATGCCGTCGTGCCAACCTGACTCGGAGCCTATCCGGCTTGCATGGGACTGGCCTCAAGGCGCTCCTTCAGGTTATTCAAATAGTCCTCCGCATGGGATTGCGCCTGCGAAACCGCCAAGTCGACCCCGGCATTCGCGGCCCTTTCAATGAGTTCTTTCGCTAGCCCCTCGCGCATCGCGAGTTTGACCTCGGGCCCGGAGATACAGCCAATCGCCTGCGCCGCAACACTGAGGCCGAACTCTTCCAGCGCATGGTCCATATTGCCCCCGCTAATGGCGGTGTGGAGAAGAGTCGTCGTTGCCGACTCGAATTCGAGGGCCATTGATGCAAGATCGGCCAATTGGCCCAGGCCCGGAATGAAGCCAAGCGCGCCAACCGCTGTGGCGGCCCAGTCAGTCGCCTTCGCTTCGACATTGAGCACGCCGTCGAGTATGGGCTTCGCGTCGTCGAGTGCGTGCTTGAGCGCCCCGCCATTCTTCTTCACAGACTTGATATCGGGCTGGTCGGCCACGCCCATCATCATGTCCGCGACCGCGGACTGCTCGGCCGCGGTTTTGGGAACATGGGTCTTGGTCTGCTGAACGGTGCGGTTCGCAGCCGACATGTTGCGGTAGAAGTTCGTGAAGTCGTTGTTGCTGATGTTACCGGAATCGACCCTATGTCCGCCACCGAAGTCGAAGAACTTATGATGGGTCTTGTAGCCCGTAATCGAATTGTTCAGTAGTGCGAACAATAGCGGATCCGAGAGCAGCTGCGACGCAGCTTGCCGTACCTTCGGATCAAGACTCTTGTCCTCGGCCAATCTCGCCAACTTGTCCCGGGTCAGCACGCCGCCTCCAAAGAAGGCGCCCTGATTCTTGTTGATCGTGTCGAGCGTGTTCAGCTCGGTTCGCGTGAGGCCCATCGACGATGAAGCGACTTGAAGGAAATCCTCTTTGTGGACCTGATCAATCGCACCACCGTACAGCTGCTTCCAGGCATCCGGGTGGTCGAGGAAGTATTGGGCCGCCGCGATCACCTGCGGCGGGCTCTTGCCAGTTTGGGCGTTGCCGTCGACGATCTGCTTGAAATCCGCCAGGCTCAGGTTCTTGGGTAGGTAGTCGGAATACCGGTAAAGCTCGCGCATTGCGTCGTTCACGGTCATGACTGACGGTTGTCCATTTCCGGTACCATCGGAGGGGATGTAGTTCTGCTCGTAGCTGTGCGCCTGCTGCTCCTGGAATGCGGCAACTTGCGGATGATTGCTGCAGAAGCTGGACAAACGATCGGCAACTCTATAGGACCTCCAGTCGGATGTCCCTCCGAGCGCAGCGAAGAGCTTGCGGTCCTGGTGCAATCCTTGGATTGCGGCTTTCAGATCCGGCGGCACAGATGGATCGAAGTCGGTGGGTGTGATGTGTCCCCACCAGAGGGGCAACTGATCCTTGTGGCGGTTCAGCACTGCCACGATCTGCAACTCGGCATTGGTCAGCGTGCCGTCAATCCACGTGACGTTCGACATTTCCGGTGCGGGAACGCCCTCCTCCGCGGCCTTAACCGCCGCCTTCACATTCGCCGGCAGCAGATCCAGCGGATCCTCCGGCACAGGCAACTTTGGGTCCAGCAGTTCCGGTGGTGGGGACGGCAGCTCGGATTTGGCTTCCCGCGCGCAACTGGACAACATGGCCTCGAAGGGGTCGCCTTGCTCACCGGGCGACTGCACGGAAGGACCCAAGGTCGTGGTTTCCGGACCAAGCACGAACAGAGCTGGAACCGCACTGGCGGATGACGAAGAGGTGTTGAGCTGCATAGCATTATACTCGGATGTGAGGGTGGAGCTTGTTTGAGGAAGCCCGCGTCCAACCTATCGGTCAGAAGGATGCCGAACTTTTGGGTCACGTCGAGCTTTGAGTGACTGTTTATTTCGTAAGGCGCTCACTCAACTGCCTCGCTATCCAAAGTTCGAAAATGCGCTTTGCTGGGTCAGGCCCGGCGTCTGCGCAGAAGGTACCAGAGCCAACGTGGCCCCGGGGTAAACGCCGGCTGAGGCTGATTTCCGCAACTGGCTGGCGAAAGGTTACTGAACGACATGGTGCATCCCCGGATGTGACATTGATGACCGTCACAAGTGCGCCTTGTGGCGCCGCCGTGTTCACGACGAACAACACGCAAGACCTGATGGAAATGTTGACCGGGACCTGGCCCACTGCCTGGCGGCTCACCAAAAATGTCGCCATCATGTCCTGCGCGCCAGGCCCGACGTTCATTTCCGTTACGGTCAATCGGCAACAGCGCCGTCTAGAGACCCAGGCTCTCATGTTAGGGAGATCAGCTTTCGAGAAGCTGACGCGTCTGAAAGCGACCCACCAATGACGATGGCAAATCTAGGAGTTCTGCCGGAAGCTGCAGCGTGCTCTCGATGTGTCTGGTCAGCTCAGGCGCGAGCACGATGCTGTGTTGAAGGGGTATGGCGAGTGCGACATCAAGCGAATTTCGCAAGCTTTGCCGGCACGATCATCGACTTCCACGGTAGTGGAGGTTTAAGCGGCTTGCGGCTGGTCGCAAAGGTGGGCATGCAGCGCCGCCACGCATTCATCTGCCTGCGCCCCATGCGACATGTCACGCGATACGCGCTTCCACCCAAATTCCCGCGCGGCACCGGTCCGTGTATCGGATGCGCCGAGCGGGGTCGCTCAGCGGCCACGGGATCGACCAACTACGATGGCGCGCGCATCGATAATACGGAGCAAATGATTTGCGAGCATGACGATTTCGGCGACTTCTTCCGGATCATCCAGTGCAACATTGCGATGCGAATGCGGGTTCTTATAAGAATCGATGGCGCCGCTAAAGAGATGTGCACGCGCCCGCGAAACTCCCGGCAAGGGACGTCGGTACCACGCTGCAAGGCGCCGAGGCATCGATTTTTGGGACTCCATACATGCCTTCCGCGCCGCCGACCGCGCCGGATCTAATGATGTACGTCCCGGGCTGGCTGCACCGCGACCGACGTGCCCATCTGGAGCTCATGCGGGGCATGCACTGCATGGGCGTGTTGCCGAACGAGGACCGGCAGCAGACGAATTTCACCATTGGTAGCGTGCCGTACACGGCAACGTTGGCCCCGTCACGTAAGCAAAACGACATTCGGTTTGAACGAAATCAAACAAATGATTGTCGCTGACAAATAGGATGCAAGCAGAAGCTGCGTCGGCTCTCGATGAGGGCCGATGTCGTCTCGAAGTCCGAGCTGCCGAGTTGGCGTTACGCCCTCGTCGCCCGCTGATGAGATGATGCTCACTGCAATGTGCGCTCGTTTGGAGCCTCTACAAAAATTCATCAGCTGCGCAGCACGCGGCGCAACCGTCGCCGTTCACTCTATGGTATGGCGAAATCCTCGACTTGCACGCGACCGCCCGTCGTCGCGCGGGATCGCGCCGCGGATCGGCATGAGCGTGAGGACAGTCGAGCGCTTGCTTGCTGCAGGCGGCGACTCTGCAGCACCGGCAGCGACCCGCAGCATCCGTTCTCGTTGATCCTTTCCGAGATTATCTGGAAAAGCGCTGGGAAGAGGGTGACGCCGCGCGTCGCCAATTGTTGACAGAGGTCAAGCTCTGCGGTTTTGAAGGCAGCGAAGCGACCATCTACCGATAGACGGCCGCCCGCGCGCAAAGCTCATCGACGGCTGCGCCAAATGTGCGGTGACCTCCCCCCGCATGGCTCCTGAGCAAAGAGCCTGCATGGCTCGATCATCTGGCAGCGGCATCATGGGCAGAAGCAAGTGCATCTATGATGCGCCCCCAGACACCAGCCCTCCTCCGGCGAACGAAGCGGTTGTAGCAAGTGGCATATGGGCCGAATACCTCTGGCAGATCCCGCCAGGGGCTCCAGATCGTAAGCCCCTGTTGGATACAGAGCCTGACTCACCACCGCAAATGCGCCGCTTCTGGCAATCATGCTTCGTGAGAGCAGCTCGGTCGGAAAGGCTTCGGTAAAAGGGTTCAGAGATCTCCATCTTTGATCAGGTTGAAGCGAACGTCGTCAGCAACCGTTATTCAACAGCCGTTTCCTTCATATTGCCATACGAGTAAAAGAGCCAGCTGCCGCCCGGAAGAAAGGGACACACTTTCGTCGCACCGAAAATGTCCCGGCAGGGACCGGCCTCAACTCCAAGTGCTCAAATGGGATCGTTAGAGCGCTTGATCAGGCTGCGCGCCCGCACTAATACGACCGAGCGAAGCGACCAGCCGCCACGGCCCGCTGTACGTGGTCGACCCGATTGCGAGCAGTACGATCTGGCTCGTCAGCGCGTCGGAGATGCTCTGGAGGAGGCTTCCGCATCATACTCCGAGTCTGCCGGATCTGACTGTCCACCGAGATACGAGCTTGTCGATTGCTCAAACGCAGTCGGAGGCGGGGTTCTACTCAATGGGCGCATCAGCACGTCACGGGCACGTTCCAGCACTTCGCTCGGAAATTGGGCCTCGGCGGTCCTGCCAAGGCCGATATAGCCGAGCCGATTCGGAGGCACCCTCGCGACGAAGCGGCTGTTCTCCAATTCCCCAACGAAATTGGCCGACCAGTTTTGGAGTGAATTTTCTCGAAGTGTCTTCATCATCGCCTTCCAGCGTGTGCGGCGTTCAGCGAGGGGCATCTCCATGGCCTCTAAAATCGCGCGCTTTATGCCGGAGATGTCCTTCGGATCAACGAGCAATGCCTCCTTGAGTTCTTCGGCTGCGCCTGCATATTTCGACAGAACCGGCACGCCGGGATCATTCGGATCTTGCGCAGCGACATATTCTTTGACAACGAGGTTCATGCCATCACGTATCGGTGTCACCACTGCAACATGCGCGGCGCGATAGAGGCCAGCGAGCACCTTCTGGCTGACGCCCTCGTTCTGATGTCTTATCGGAATCCAATCGTCCGTAGCATGACGCGCATTCACGTCTTCGACGAGTTCGACGAACCGGTCTCGGTATTTTCTGTACATCTCAATCTTGGCGCGCGTTGGCGTTGCTACCTGCAAGAGCGAGATGCTGCCTGGCCTCTCGGTACACAGCTGATCAAAAGCCTCGATCCGCTCGTGAAGACCTTTCGTATAATCGAGCCGGTCGACGCCAACCGCAAGCTTCTCGCCATTCAGGCCGCTCCGCAGTGAGGCGACTTTGGAATCCGATGTTGACGCTGCAGCGTACCGAGCAAACTGATCTGCATCAATGCCGATCGGAAATACCTTGCAGCGGGTGAGACCTCGGTTGGACGCCACCACACCGTCCATGCTTCTCAGACCAAGATCGGAATGGACACAATCGAGAAAATTCCGACAGTCCCGCTCGGTGTGAAAGCCTAAAAGATCGTACGCCATCATCGATTCGATGAGCTCATCATGGTGAGGCACTCGCTGCCATACGTCTGACTCCGGCCAAGGCGTATGCAGGAAGAATCCGATTGGCCGGTCGATAGCTTTCTCGCGCAGCTTGGCACCGAGTACCAGCAATTGATAGTCGTGCACCCAGAACGCATCTCGGTCGCCAAACTTGAGCAACGCATTCGCCATGATCTCGTTAATCGTGTGATAGCTTTCATAATTGCGGTCAGAATTCGAAACCGAGATCCGCTCGCTGAGGGAATGCAGTGCGGGCCAGAGCGTCGAATTTGCAAAGCCGTCGTAGTAGCCCGCATATTCGGCCTCAGGCAGCTCCAGTTTCACCAGCGCGCCATTTCCGAGCTCGTGGACGGACGCTTTGTTCTGACTGGGATCGCCCGAGTTCTGACTGGGATCACCCGATGAACCCATCCAAACTGCGCCGGAATCCTCAACCACCGGGAGTAGGGCCGCGGCAAGCCCACCAGTCGCCGGCTCATTCGGCTTGCCATCCGCAACTCGGTTCGAGACGAGGACAAGGTTCATATGTCGTCCCTGGGTCGCCATGTCGGTGGGATCCGCCTGATCCGCAGACAATATGCGACGCGAGGATCCTGCACCGGCTTGACGACGTCTACTCTGTTGCGGCTCGCTCAAGTGGCGCTCGAAGATTGCTTGCTGCGCCCATTGCTCTTCCATCATGGGATGCGACGTTTCGGCGCGATTGGGGCCCAGCGGGTTGATATTCGTGTCCATCCCAGGTCCTCCGTTTGACGAGCTTTGTGATCGAAACAGCGAGTGTCCGATCTGCACTTCTGATATTATGACAGCTTTCTTTCGAGAAGCTGACGGGTCTGAAAGCGAGCCGCGACGTTGATTTCTTCCACGGTGCGTCTGGGATACGCTCGTGACCCAAGAACTGAGGGATGTCGTCCGATGTCGGAGGCGGACCATAGCGGAACCTGATTGGGACGCTAGTACCTCGACTCGACACAGAGGTTTTGACTCGTTGAACTTGGCGCGATTTGACCGAAGTGGTGTCCGGTCGATGACTCGGAGGTGTGAGTCCTCGATGGACCTTGGTGATAGGAACCGTTAGCCGAACAGCAAGGGCATCGTCACGAAGCGAGGTCCGTAGGAAGCTGTAAGCAAAGTACCGGCCTGACGAACAGGAAGCACATACGAAGCGTCCGCATCCGGGCGAGGAAGCCACAAAGCTTGAGGCCCAATGTCAGCCAGAGACTGCGGCCGCAGAAGCGAGAGGTAGATAGCACGAAGGTCGCGCGTTTTACCTGCGAGATCTGACTGCAGATGCCATGGATCCTGCCCTCGATCAAGGCGATCTATCTTGCCGAGAGTGCCGATGCCGCTCGCTCAGGCTCGGAGGACTTTGAAGCCGAATGGGGAAGCACAATTCAGCGAAGGGACGGCCTGGCGGCGGGCATGGGAGCACGTCATTCCGTTCTTCGCTTTTGCGCCGGAGATCCGCAAAATGATCGACACCACCACCGCGGTCGAGGCGCTGAACCGTTCGCTGCGCAAGATCATCGAGACGTGCGGCAGTTCTCCAACGACGAGGCGGCGATGAAGCTACTTTACTTCGCCATCAGAAATCCACGCATCCATTGGCGACGACCGGTTGCATGGACGGCCGCGAGTGGGCCAATTTGCGATCCAGTTGGGCGAGCGCTTTGCAGGCTCAGCGGACTGACCCCATGGGGTCAGTCCGCTGAGCCTGCAAACTTCTCACAAAGGCGCTCTTACGCAAAACTTCTGTCACTCCCGCGACCGCAGGCGCCGCTCAGTCCATCGAGCTGTGGTCGACCACATGACCCGCCATGGAATTGTAGTCCGGACATCCGCAACAGAAGGGTAGCCGATGCATAGCCGCGGTACGCTTACCCCCTCGGGCGTTGCGCGACAACGAGATGCTGATCGCTTTCTAGGCCGAGCCAGCTGAGCACTTCACCGCCCATTGGAAGGTAACAACGCCCAAAAGGAACCCACGCGTAGGCGCCTTAGCTCGGTAGGGCACAAAGGCGCCGGACAACGATTAAAGCCGACGCGTCCTCTGCCACGAGGTCACCCGCGCAAACTAACAACTGCCCGTACCGGCTATCCCCAGTCGCACCGCTCAAACTCGCAGCCAGCGCCGGCTCTCACCCAACGCCCAGCGGTCCGCCTTCCGCAACCGGCAGCCGTGATGTACGCACGGAGTCGATTGCCGCATTTTTGGCGGAACGAGGCTGTGCTGTGGTTGCCGCCGCGCGGAACATGCCACGAGCTTGCAGGCCAGACTCACTCCATCTTCTGTGTGGTGATTGACGACAAATGCCGCCCGTTGGGGTCCCTGTAACGATTGGCGAGGCTTTGGAGCAAGTCCTCCATCTCCTCTGACTGAACGGTAAATTCTCCATAGTTGGGGTCAAAGAGTGTGGTTCTTCTACCCTGCGCCGCTGTCGCAACTGTGTGTGAGCCTCCTTCGGCGAAATACAAAGTGAGCAAATACTCCGATCCGTCGTTGGTGATCTTCCCAAGCATGCGCGAGACGCTCGACTGCTCGCCGAATCCGTAGACCTTCTCCTTTCCGGATGGATTCAGGCCTGCCCGCCGCAACATGCTGTTTTGTGCCTCTAGGTCTGCCTGAGAGTCTCCTAATCCCTCGAGTCGCAACTGGTCCTTGCCATCTTGATACTCCCGCTGCCGCTCAGCAGCTGAATAGTACATTTGTGATCCGGGTGTTAGCGCACTCATTCGCGTTGATGGGCTGTTGTGGAGATTGCGGAGCCACTCCGCCGTCAACCCGACGCAGATGCCGTCTACATTTGCCTCATGCAATTCGGCCGTCCTGTAGTCGAACAGGTGGGTGACCGGCCTCGCCGCAGAGGATGTACCGGGATCATGCGGATCCGTGGCCTGTGGCGTGCTGACGCAGCACCCCATTTTGTCAGGCAAATCCCCAGGTGGCAGCCTCCTCCGCGAGGTGAGATTTTGCCTGGTTCCGCCAAATGGTAGCCTTTCGAACTCCATGACAGGGGGTTGGGAAACCAGCGAAAACGGCCGTGTTGGCGCCGAAGACAAAGTTGCATAGGGATCCGGCACCGATCGGGACGACATGCCCGCCAATGTTTGCTGAAAGCGGTCGCTGTCCGTCGACTGAGTCGGCTCGTGAGCATGGTTGGGGAACGTGGATGGGCCACTGATTCGATTGTACATGACGATTTTCGCTTCCCTTCGGCGTCAAGTCTCTTCGCGGAGAACTGAGGCTGCTTAGGTCCGGCTGCGAATGATACTCAGACAAGCTGATCCCAAACTGACGGGCAGGTGTTGCTCGGCTTGGAGAGCATGACGAAGACCGAGCATAAAAAAGGGTATCATGGCGCGACCGAGAATCGGACGGAGCTTGGACGGGAATAGCATCGTATACAGGCAGCGCGCGACCCGTGGTGATGGCGGCCCATGTCAGGCAGAGGATCCCCTGGGACCTCGAAGACGTTTGCAGTCGAGCGATGGCGAAATAGGTTTCGCGACGGACCATAGATAGAAAGAAAGCACTGTACCTTTCGTGTCGATTTGAAGCGTATCATCCGCCGGGTCTTCGGCGAGCAAGCTAACGGGGGAGCCGGAAGATTCGGCGAAGCGCCTAATGATGCGCGCGAACTCTCGTAATTGCGCCGCGCTGATAGGTTTTTGCACGAGATCTCACACGTGCAAGGGTCGTCTCATCAACCGATTTAGGTTCAGTCCAGAATATGCAATCAGGCCCACCAGGGTCTATTCATCATTGTCGAGCGCGATACCAGCGGCGGAGTGGTCAGGTTTGATGGATCGAGTGCTCGTTCCATTCCGCTCCATTTCGAGAGAGCTTGAATCGTACGTGACGTTACATTGTACGATCTCGATCGCATGAACCCGGACCAACGTTGGTTGTGACAATTCAGCCGATTGA
The DNA here is from genome assembly GCF_024199935.1 of Bradyrhizobium sp. CCGUVB14. Taxonomy (NCBI): domain Bacteria; kingdom Pseudomonadati; phylum Pseudomonadota; class Alphaproteobacteria; order Hyphomicrobiales; family Nitrobacteraceae; genus Bradyrhizobium; species Bradyrhizobium sp. CCGUVB14. Next base: position 1,541,758 of record NZ_JANADS010000001.1, on the reverse strand, counting down.
CTGCCCACTGGTGCGAGCTTCAATGGCATGGCCAACTTCTATCGCAAGAGGTGAGAGAACTGAGAAAACAATGACCAATGCCGGCGTACTGGTGAGTGGATTTTGCGCCGGCGGTTACCAAACGCCGCAGAAATATCGACATTGAGTCGGTCCTGTGCTCGACGCGCTTGCTCCGGCAGATCCGTACCCCTGCCGGGATTTCAACTGGGCGGCGGGAGGAAAGCCGCACGAGGTGGGATATCTCGATCAACCATCGTTTCGTCGTGAGCTGTGTCGCGTTATCGCCAGTCATCCGAGATCATGCATGACTGAGAACATGCATGAGTAACTCCTCATGAAGAATGTAAATCGGCGGTCCTGCGTCGGAACGCGCTTTGTTCCGGCCATTTCCGGAGAACCCAGCAAATGGTTGAATCATACCCGGAGAATATACAGAACCTGCGCGCTGCAATCCCTCCTGGCGGCAGGGTCTTGGAGATAACTACGACAACGGGCTGCGTCGTCGGATGTTCTTATTGTCCTCAGGACAAGTTCGCCGAACGGCAAAGAGCCGTGTCCCACGCAAAGCATCTTCGTCTCGAAGATTTCAAGAGCTGCCTTGCGCGCGTACCTGCAGCTGTCGACATCAGCTTTGCCGGGTACTCAGAGCCCTGGCTCAATCCGGCTTGCACCGAAATGGTTGAGCATGCCTACGCCGCTGGCCATGGCATCCGGATTTTCACGACACTTGCAGGAATGAACGAGCGCAATCTACGACGCTTGCAAGCGCTGCAATTCCGAGTTTTCCTGGTGCACGTGTTTGATGACGGCACCTACATGAACAGTCGCCTGGTCAGGCGCAAGTATGTCGATATGATGCGTCAACTGGTTGACGCAGACATTCCATCGACGCTGTTCATAGTCATGGGCGAGGTTCATCCCGAGCTTGTCGACATAATCCCCGAGCAAGCGCTGGTTCGTTCGCGTCCGCTGAGCAGCAGGGGTGGAAGCGTCGATCCAAAGATCGTTGAGGCACGACAGCCGATCGTCGGAGCGCTCACGTGCGTCGACGAACGAGAACATCGTAATGTTCTTCTCCCAAACGGCGACGTCACCCTCTGCTGCATGGATTTTGAGCGACGCCACATCCTGGGCAATCTTCTCCGCGATGAATATCAAGATCTCTTCAAAGGACCGACTTTTCGTAAGATTGTCGATCGCATGAACGGAGAGGACGGTTTTCTTCTCTGCCGGATATGTGAATTCGCTAAGCCAACGGCATTGGCATGCTGATTTGTGTGTGGGGGGGGGCGACGCCCTGGCCTTGCGCACGACTCGCGCGAAAGTGCGTCGCTCTAACAGCCAGGCGATGACCGGGTTTCCACAAGGGCGTCCGGGGCGAGCCAAATGCGCCGATCGGTTCTCGGAACCGTTAGAATCTCTCGATGGCAAAGCGAGTGACGATTTTCTTCCATGGCCTGTTCATGGACCCGGAAGGCTTGATGGCGAAAGGTCTTCGTCCGGCCGATTTCAGAAGGCCTATCTCAAGAGGCCTATCTCAAGCGGCTTGCGCTGAGGCTATCAAACCGTGCAACGTTAGTGGCCTATCATAACGGGCGGGTTTACGGCACAATCGCTACTCTCACCCATGCCGAACGAGATCGGCTCTATTCAGAGCCGATCGTCGCAGCCTATCGACCCGAGCCTGTCGTCGCCCGACTTGCCGACGGCACGGCAGAGCTGGCGCTCTGCTGCAATCTTCCAACGATCCCAGACGACAGGACGACCGATCCGGGCTAATTAGCTGACCTGCGGGCGATTGCGCGGAAGGTCGGCTTGCCGGAGTCATACCTGGCCAGCATTGGCGAGGACGAATAAGGGCTATGGTGGCGCGTCGCGACGGGGCTTGCGCCCACGGCAATAGCGACCGACACATCGCACTGAGGCGCTGAGCCTCATCGATTGACATGAGCCGCAATCGGGGGGAGCGACCCAAACCTATGTAATATCCCCGCCTATCGAGATCGTCCTTACTGAAGGTGTCAAAGGCCGTGCTCGACTCCCGCTGAGCTTCCATTCCAGCGACAATGAGATGACGTTCAGCGCCGCTGCCACCCTATTGCACCAAGTGCTTTAGGGTTAGCGGCACCGTTCTTCTTCAGAGTTCTTAGCTCGCTACTTCGGTGGATTTGAACATGCTCACGCTCATTCAGGCGAGGGCGCGCTCAAGGGACTTGAATCGCACGGAACGTCATATTGTATAAGTCTCGAAGTAGGTCGCGACGGTCTGATCAGGCGTACGTTCGACGCTGGCGCTGACAGTTCTCACTAGCCGTCCTGACCTGTCCTTTATGGGCACGTCGCCATGAGGTATGGCCGATGTTCCTTGCCATAGGTGGGGCAATGACGTCCGACGCCGTTGACGTTTGTGTAGTCGGCAGTGGTGCCAGCGGCTCGATCGTCGCCCACGAGATCGCCAGAAACGGATTCCGGGTACACGTCCTCGAAGCGGGCTTGAGGCTTCCCACTGGCGCCTCATTTGCGACGGTCCAAAATGGAATTGACGCCGCCGCCCTGGTGCGCTCCCCGACCGGTACTTTGAGGCCGATCGGCTGGCCGTGGACCGTGTCGGCGCTCGGTGGTGGAATGACACTCTACGCCGGCATCGCATTCCGATATCGCAAGGTTGATTTCGACGCACGAGCGCATGTCGCCCCCGATGCGCTCAACCCGGTCTGGCCCATCAACTACGACGAACTACGCCCCTATTACGAGGAGCTCGAACAGCGGATCGGGGTCGCGAGGTTGGCTGGCGCGGATCCACTCGAACCGCCCAGTGATCCCGCCGTGCTGCCACCGCACAGATATAGCTTGCAGGGCAGATTGATCGCTACGGCGGGCGGACGCCTAGGCCGGCAGCCGTTCCCGACCCCACTGGCGATCAACTCGGTCCCCTACCGCGGCCGGCCGGCTTGTGACCGGTGCGGCCCGTGCAACGAACACCCATGTCCAAGCGGCGCGCGTGCCGATGCGCACTCACCATTCGCCGACGCCTGGCTGCCACCCGGCGCCCTGTCGGTTAACTTGGGCAGCAAAGCTGTGCATATCGAACTTGGCAGCACCAGCCGCGCCGATACAGTCGAATGGTTGGACACCGTCACCCGGCAACGCGCACGGGTCCACGCCCGCTGCATGGTGCTCGCTGGCAACGCGATTCAATCTGCGGCCTTGCTGCTACGCTCAGTGCAGCGAGCGGCCCCCAACGGCATCGGCAACGCCACGGGCATGGTCGGCAGGGGCATTTGTTTCAAGATCAGCGGTTACGTCTCTGGCACCATCACAATGAATCGGCTGCCTTCGCATTCGACCGGCGGACCGTTCTCCACGGTTGCGATGACGGATCACTATCTCGACAGTGATGCGCCCTCTGGCCTCGGTGGACTTATTTACGAAGCCAGTCCGGCAGATCGGGCGGCCGGCGAGGGACAGGTGCCGTTAAGAGTGCATTTCCTGGCGGCCGATCAGCCCATGCGCAGCAACGCTGTTCGACTGGCCAACAGTCGCGATCGGCACGGTCTACCCAACATCATTCTTGAATACTGCACCCATCCGCTGGACAAGCGCCGTCTCGGCTATTTGTCCCGACGCGCATCGGACGTGCTGGCCGAGGCCGGCGCGAAAGAGATCGATTACGAGGATTCCAACTATCAGTTCGGTAGCGGCCATTTGCATGGCGGTTGTCGAGCGGGGGGTGATCCAAGAGAATCCGTGGTCGACCGCTGGGGTCGCGTGCACGATATCGACAATCTCTATGTCGCGGACGGCGGGTTCTTCCCGTATCCCGGCGGCGTCAATCCGACCTTCACCATTCAGGCGAACGCGCTGCGGATCGCTCGGAGAATCCTCACGCAGCTGGCCTGACAGGCCACGGCGATCGGAGAATTGTTGATGTTCACCAGCACACCCCACGGCACGTTGACCGCGACGGATACGCACAAATCCGCACTGCGCCGCGCGTTGCGGATCACTGCGTCGGAGAAATGGGATCTCAATCGGCGTTTTCCCCTCGTCATGAGCCATGCCTCCGGTGCGCATGTCTTTGATGTCGATGGAAGGCAATACGTGGATCTCACCTCCTGTAGCGGGGCTGCGCCGCTTGGAGCTGGATATCAACCGGTCGTAGATCATGTGACTGCAGAAATGCGTCGCACCGGCGGCATCCTGCCCGGGCCGGTGTCCGTGCATCGGATCGAGGTGGCCGAGCGGCTAGCGGAGACATTCCCGCTCGCGCAGCGCTCGATTTTTTTCCGCACTGGCTCCTGCGCCACGACCGCCGCAGTCCGCCTTGCTCGTTCGTATACCGGTGTGAACCTGGTGCTTACCAGCGGATATCACGGTTGGCACGACTGGCACTTGCAGGACCGTCCGGGGATGGGACTACCCGACCGGGACCTGGACAGTATCGACTTCCATTATGACCTTGACCTGCTCAAGAGACTGACCAGAGCGCAACGGGTCGCTGCTGTGATCATCACTCCGGAGGTCAACTTCTTTCCGCCCGAATATCACCGCGAATTGCAAAATCTCGTGCACCAATGCGGTGCCCTGCTCCTCCTGGACGAGGTGATGACGGGATTTCGCTATGGCCTCGGCGGCTATCACACCGCGATCGGGCTTGCGCCCGACCTGATCACACTCAGCAAGGGACTGGCCAACGGCATGGCGTTATCGGCCGTGGCTGGTCGGGCAGACGTGATTGGTGCCGCCGAAAAGACATACATGGGCAACACCTATCAACGTGAGATCACCCCGTTCGCTGCCGCCCTGAGCACCCTCGACGCGCTGAGCGACGGCACCGCGCTCGCCCGGATGCACCAGGTCGGCGAGGACCTCATCGATGGCCTCAACGAGGTCTTCGCCCGCCATCAGGTTCAGGCGAGCGCGTTCGCATGGCCGACCATGTTCGACGTCGTGTTTGCCAATGCCGAGCTCGGTCACACATTCTTTCAGGAAATGTGGTCGCGCGGCTTCCTCATGCAGTATGGCGGCCGTTTCATGCCGTCCGCCGCGGTCTCCGATGCCGACGTGCGAGGTGCGATTGATGCCGCCGGACAGGCCCTGATGGCGGCACTGACCCAGGTGGACGCTACTTGCGACAATCCGGATCCGATCGCCGCTGCGGTGCGGTTCGCCGGTGATCACTTCATCGCAACGCCGGACACCGTACGGCGTTGGGTCACCGCTGCGAGCCATCCATGAACACCAGCAGTCGAGCAGCCGACACTGCCATGCCCAAGGCCGACCTATTCTCCACCTCGCCGGTGCTGCTCGGTGGCGAGAATCGATCCGGCACTACTTTGTTGAGCGTCATGCTGGACTCCCATGCCGATCTGGTGGTCGGACCGGAGATCGACTTCCTAGAACCGCCGAACCTCGGGCCGCACATTCTAGGTGCGACCGACCTGCTCGCAGCTAACGATCCCCGGGTCAGCGGCACCACCAAAAGTGCGATCGACCCGTTCTGGTATGACGGCGCGCACTTCGTGGTACAATGCCAGCGGTTCGGGCTGAACTTTGATGACGTGCACAAGCTTGTTACCAAGGTGATGGATGAGACGGCGGGCGATATCATCTCATTCGCCGACAGATGCAGGCTGATCAACGAGATCGGTGAGTTCCGTAAGCTACGAACAGGGGCAAGTCGCTGGGGACTGAAGCTTCAACGCAAGATCACCCAAATCGACGTCTTCGCACAGCTATGGCCCGATGCGCATTTCGTGCACATCGTCCGGGATGGTCGGGACCTTGCCGCCTCGCATTTGAGAACCGTGCCAGACTGGGGTTACCGAACTGTGGCAGAGGCCGCGCACGGATGGCTTGAAGTCGTATCCCGGCCGCATCTCCTCGCGCCGCCGGCGCGCTATCTCGAGGTGCGCTACGAGGATTTGGTGACTCGCCCTCGTCCCAGCCTCATGCAGATTTTGGATCACCTGCAGCTACCCTGGGATGAAGCCGTGCTGCGGCACGCCGAACATAAGCATGCGCTGTTCGAAAGGCCGCACGGCCATCCGGCAGCCGAGTCCGCGGGCAAACCGCTGCACGCAGGCCGCCTCGGCCGATTCAGGCAGGATCTGACACTCACGGAAGTCGCGGAATTCGAGCGCATCGCCGGCGGCGAATTGGCCCGGCTGGGTTATCTGTCGACCTCGAGCCCGGCCATCGACGCATGAATCCCACCGAGATCTCCCCCCCATCTCGCGGATTACCGCGCGGCTATTTAGCGCTGCTCGTCGGGCGCACTGTGTCGGAATTGGGATCCGAAGTGACAGTGCTGGCGCTACCACTGACGGCGATCACTCTGCTGGGAGCGGGCCCCGCGCAGACCGGGTTGCTGCTCGCCTGCGGCCGGGCGCCGTATCTCGTCATTGGCCTGCTTGCCGGGGTGATCGTGGACCGCCTACCACACCGATGCATCCTGTTGACTGCCAATTTAGTGATGGCAGCAACGCTCGCAACCATTCCGCTGCTCGCTGGTCTTGGCTGGCTCGGAATGGTCCAACTGTATATGGCAACCACGCTTGTCGGGACCGCTGCGGTGATCGGCGAAGTCGCCTATCTGGCGTGCGTGCCAACCGTCGTTGATCGTGCTCGACTCGTCAGAGCGCAGAGCTCCTGGCAACTCAGCAGATCTTGCGTGGTGACCGTCGGTCCGTTTCTCGCAGGCTGGCTGGTCAGCGCGTTCTCCGCGCCAACCGCGATTCTCGCCGACTCGGCCTCGTTCGTGCTGGCCGCCGTCTTGCTGCCGCTGTTGCCGACACGTGCGGCCGAACCGCCGGCAACTGGATCAAGCTCAGTCATCAGTCAGATCGCGGAAGGACTGACGACCGTGTTTGGCAACCCGATTCTCCGGGCGGTGACGTTTGCGACTGGCAGCTTCATCTTCTGCTACAACGCCTATTCTGCGGTTTTTCTGCTGTATCTGACCCAACATATTGGTTTGGACGGCTGGACCACGGGCGTAGTTCTCAGCATCGGCGCGCTGGGTGGTATTGGGGGCGCGGTCACCGCAGCGTGGGCCGGCCGCGCGATCGGCCTTGGGCATGTGCTGATGGCTGCCTTGGCACTTAGCGGCGCAGGCATGACCTTGGCAGCACTGTTCACGCAGCCGCCGCCGGCAGCAGTCATTTGCGTGGCGCTGTCCCAGTTCATGCTGTCGTTTGGTCAAGAGATCTACAACGTACACCAAGTCTCCGTTCGATACGCGCTGGCTCCGCCTCGGGTGCTGGGCCGCGTCAACGCGAGCATCCGCAGCCTGGTGTGGGGGCTTGCGCCGCTAGGCGCGCTGCTTGGCGGTGTGGTCGGCGCCGGGCCTGGACTGCGGACTGCGCTAGTGGCCAGCAGCGTGCTGAGCGCGGCCTCCATGCTGTGGATCTGGCGATCGCCCCTGCGCCACACCCACAGCTTGCATCTTTGATACCACGGACTGGCTGGCAGGACTGTGCATGGAGATCAACGATCTCGGGGACCTCGATTTGCGGCCGGGCCGGCTGACCTTGTGGCGCATCAGCGTGCCCGGCACGGCCAGATGGCGCCCGGACCCGCGTCGCCCGTCCTATGTTCAGGAGGAACACCTTCGCTGTTTCGAGAATGGCCGGCCAACCTGGCTGGGCGTCACGTTTGAATGGTCGGGCGAGGTCGATACGACAGCACTGAGCTCGGCGATCCTTGGCTGGGTCGACCGGCACGAGGCACTACGCTGCCGCTTCGACAGGGACGGTACTGCGATCCACCTTGCGACGGTCGGCCCGGGCGCGGCAGCACTCGATCTGGTCGAGCTCGGTGACTACGCTGATCCGGGCGAATTGGCCCGGACGCTAGAAGATGTGTTCGACACCAAAACGGAACCGCTGAGCTGGCCACCGCATGTCTTCGTAACAATCAGCCGGCCCGGATGCACCACTCTCGTCATCGCCTCCGACCACTCGGTGACAGATGCCTACTCAATGGCCTCGGTACCCTACGAGATCAGGGAACTCTACTCCGCGGCGATTCAGGGCGTGGCCCCGCGACTGGCTCCGGCGCACAGCTATCTGGAGTACGCCGTCTCCGAGCGCGCTCGTGTGAGCGATCTGACCGACGGGGATCCGGTGATCGGACACTGGCGCGAGCTAATTGCGGCCACCGGCGGTCAACTGCCCGATTTTCCGGTGTCAGTCGGTGCATTGGGCGGCGCCGCCGCCCTGCAGCAAACCAGACGGATCTGGCTATCTGACGCGGAAAGTGCAGTCAGGTTCGATCGGGCGTGCCGCGCCCAAGGCGGACATACAATGGCAGGCATGTTTGCGTGCCTGGCCTTGGCGGGAAAAGCGCTGGGCAACCAAAAGAAATTTCACTCCGTCGCTCCCTTTCACACGCGAAACGCAACGCGATGGAAGAACTCGGTTGGGTGGTATGTCGGGATGAGCCCAGTAAGCTTCCCAGTGTCCGACACGTTCCCAGATCTACTACGATCCGTTGGACTCGAACTGAAGCGGGCCAAAGAAACCGCGCAGGTGCCTTTTTCCAAAGCGATGGAAGTGCTAGGGGCTGCATTGCGCGATCGCTTTATGGTCTCCTATATGGACGATCGGGTGGTTCCAGGGTCGGATTGCTGGGCGCGCTGGCGAACGAGATTTCTGATAAGCCGCAGCAACGACCCGCAGGAGGTCTATGTGTGGGTCAGCCGGTCACACGATGGAATCTGCTTGAATTTCCGTCACCCCGGCACGCCGACCGCCCGCAGCGCGGTGGACCGCTATTTCGCCGAAGTCACAAAGCTAGCCAACGGGATCAGCGGTGCGTTACCGCGGCCGGTCGTGGTGGACGACTGACTTGGCTGCCGGCGCACAAGAATCTCACGTTTGCCGATCGAAGAACTGGTGTTCTAGGGACGTCGTCCAAGCGTAGCTGCGTTGGAGTGATATGCGCAGTCGCGAAGAGACCGCTCAGCACGATCGCTCAGCGCGACATCGACGATCATGGAACTCTTAGGAGCGGCGAGGTCACGGTGCCGCTCCCATAACAGTGGCCGGCCCCCGTCCCCGTAACGGTGGGCCAGCGCGGGCACCGCGCTTATGATGTAGGCTAGCTTAATGTCTTCTTCTTTTTCCAGGACGCGACCATTCTGTCGCGGACTCATCAAGACGTTGCCCAGACTCCCACGGCCGACAACAAACGAGACGTTCGAGCCGCGTTTCCACATTGTCCATACGGTTTGACTGATTCCAGAAAGCCAGCCGGGCGCGCAAGGCTGGCTCACTTCGGTTGAGCGGCTTCAGGCCAATCTGAGAACTCCATCTCGAACCGACCAAATCCGGCCGGCTTGGTCGTAAAGTTGACTGCCTTTCCTGACAGCGCCGCTAGTGAGCCGGATGCGAACTTAAAGACCATCTTACCGGATGCAGCTATGCCAAGAGGTCTCTTATCCCGCATAACTAGGAGGGCGACCCCCTCCAGAAGCTGTCCAACTGCAAATCCGTCGACCGCGTGGTGAATATCGAGAGACGCTAAAGACGTCCCTTTCTGACCATCCAACTCGCTGACCGAAATCGCCGTGATCGTGGCGTCTCTCAATGGCCCGTCGGCCACGTGACAGGTATATTGAAGGCTGATGATGACGTGCTCATCCCGATCGCCCATTGGCTCTCGATCAACCCCGTCTGTCGAGCAGTCATAACGCCGGATCGTGTCCGCACGCGCTCCCCCGCTCAGCCCGAGCAAACCCAAAGCGGAACATAGTACGATCGCGAGAAAGGATGTCTTCATCCGCTTATGCCTTCGTGGGATATCCTCCGCTTGATACGTACAACTTGACGCCACGACCGATTCAAGCTCCTTCAGCCACGATGACAGGACATTGCGCGAACCGCGGCCAAGTATCCGCGCCCTTGAGTCAAGCGTCCTATAATCGGACGTTACGGAAACTCTGAATTCTGGCGCACGCCGCTATCACGGCAAAGTCGACCTCGCTGCTCCTTGGCGGTCCAACGTTGTGGCGCCTGACGTGGATGGCACGCGGGGCTTGGACAGATATGGGGAAAGCTCCGGTTGAGGATGACCTTCCCTCAGACAGCCAAAAGCCGCCCGAAAGGGGTTTGCGCAACAGTTCACAGATCTGGGGCGAAATAGCCGGTTCGAGCCTGGTGAGGACTGATCGCTTGCTACCGCGTCGGTGGCTGCGGTACGCAGGAAGCAGGGCAGCCGTCGATCTTGTCAAAAGGAAAAAATGATGAGCGGCAGAAGAACATTGCGCCAGGCTCTATTGTCGATCACGCTTACATCTTGCCTTGCCGGGAATGGGCTCGCGGCGCCCACAATTTCGGCCTACTACCTGACCGGTCCCGGAGCAGAGAAAGGCACACCGGATTACTACGCGAGTCTGGAAAATCTCAAGGAGCTCAGCGAAAAGATCGAACACGATCAGACAAATTTCAACAGCCTCGTGCTGTCGTTCGTGCAGCCCAGTTTGATCAGATACACTTCGAATGATCTGACCTGCACGGGACTTTTTGGTTATACCTGTAGCAGTGACAAAGGCACAACCAAGACTGTCTCTACGGAGAACAGAGATCCGAAAGGCGACTTCGAGACTCTGAAAAGGATCGTCGCCGATCTAAAAGCCCATGGCGTGGAAACCTCCATAGCAGTCGGCGGATGGAACTTCAGTTGTTATCCCAAAATCTACGATGCGACGGCAGGAAAGAACAATTCATGCGGCCCGGAGTATGAAGCGTATGATATCTTTCCGAATCCTTCGACTGTGATTCCTCGTCCTCAATTTGAAAGCGGCATCATAGGAAGCGACGCAGATCGCGCATACAAGAACATCGTTGCGCTCGCAAATGATCTTGGGGTTACGGGCATCGATGTCGATTATGAAGAGTTCTGGCACGCCGACATCAATGCCAAGTCTTGGACGTTGACTCCCGACAATATCACGCCACCCGCACCCACCAATGATGCGATGAAAGCGGAGATGTTAGACGACAAGGCCTTGATGCAGCTTGGCATAGGAGCTGACGTATTTGACGACGCCATGAAACTCAATCCTGACAGCGACAAGGCTCCACGCGCTATGCCGTGGACGGTCGAGAAGTTCGCTGCAATTCTGAAGTCGCTGGACAACGCGATCACAAGCAACAATCGATCCTTGAATGTCAGCGTTGCAGCGCCTGCCAACGGTGGGATCCCCAATATGTCGGCTAATTGGGACACTGTCGCTCCGAACTCGGGCGCTTATGGAGGTGTATGGCGGGGCGGCAATCTTTATGGCCTGATCTACAACACCGCCCTGCTCCACAAGGCGGAGATCGACAAGTTAAGCCAGGTCGGCATTATGTCCTACGATCTTGGTGAACTGGACTGTGAGCGCACCCGTCCCCGGACCTACATTCCATGCGATCTCGTAGGACAGGCAAACTATTACTATGCGCAGTCCGCGATTTGGCTCAAAAATGGCGACGGACTGCCGGCAGATTCAAAGTTTGCAGACTTGCACGCAAAAGTCTCAGGATCGAGAACCGGCGCTCGAGCCTCAATTCAGCCCCGCAAACTCCTGATCGCGCCACCGATCACGGTCGGCTTTGAAGTGGGACAACCAGCAAGCGGGAATCTGCCACTTACCAGAGAGGATCTGACGAAGATCATTGACGAGACAATAAAGCATTCTCGGTCAGGGATCATCATGTGGGATTTATACAAAAACGTTCGCTTCGATCGAGATCAATGGAAACCGAACTGGGCTAGCCCGAAGGACGTGCTGAAGGAGGCTTGCACGAAAATGAGGCTTTCCGGACAGTATTATAACTGCGAAGCCAACATCCCAGGCTAGAGGAATTCCAGTTACTCAAGATCATATCCTGCTGCCTTGATAGAGTTTGCAGGTCCTGCCGGCGAGAATTTGCCAAAAGCGAAAACCGATAGCCCCCATAGGGCCGCGATTCCCTGCTCGGCCGTAGCTTGCCAGATTGCCTGGAGCCTTGACTGAGACCGAGTAGGATAGCGATCCTCCAGATACACATGAGTTTTGCCAAGGAGCACGCTTGGGTCACGAAGTCTTAGGCGTAAACAAGATCGGAGACCATGCCTTGAGCCCGCTTAGCGAGTACTGGCGAATGCGCACTGATCGCGAAGTGCTAACGGCGAATTCGCTCCGAGCGGCTCGCCGTCGTGCAGGGTAAGAATAAATCGTGCTTGGATCGTCACTCGAAATTGACTGAATCTCGACCCGCTGCGTCATTTCGGTTGAGCAGCTTCAGGCCAATCTGTGAACTCTATCTCGAACCGGCGAGCACCGGCGGGCTTGGTCGTAAATCTGATAGTCTTTCCGGAGAGAGCGGCCAACGAGCCGGATGCGAACTTAAACACCGTCTTACCCGAAGCTGCGATCCCATCGGTCCTGTTGTTCTCCATGACTGAGGAGCCGATCCCCTCCAAGAGCTGGCCAACTGCAAATCCTTCGAGCGCGCGGTGAACGTCGAGAGAAGCCAGGTACGTCCCTTTCTCACCGTCCCACTCGCTGACCGATATTGCCGTGATTCCCGCGTCCTTCAACGGCCCATCAGCGACACGACAGGTGTATTGAAGGCTGACAATGATGTGCTGTCCATTTCGATCGCCTACCGGCTCTCGATCCGTCCCGTCTATGGTGCAATCATAGCGTCGGGTGGAGTCCGCGAGCGCAACCACATTCAGCCCGAGCAAACCGAAAACGGAACATAGTACAACAGTGAGAATGGCTTTTTTCATTTACGTATACTTCGCGGATATGCCTCGGTACGGTGTACAACTTGACGCCACGACCGATTCAAGAACATTTGACGCGTTGGCGCCACTTCGCCGGCGGCGATGCGATTGACAACTTGCTCTGGAGGCTGGCGGACGGGGATGGCTTCCTCGGTGAATCCGGCCAATCTAGCCTCGCCGGAGCGGCAAATGCATGGGATAAGTCCACGCTGCTCGCATGCCAATCCGTGTTCCCCGCCGCCGCATATGAGGAGCGCAATTCCGCGAAACCGCCCAGAAATCTCTAAACCATCACCACACGATCCGGATTGCATGACGGTCGCGCCATTCGGCCGCACACATTGAATGGGACGGTTCGGATCGGGCGAACGGCGTTGTGTAGCCGAACCGTTCATTGCGAATAAAATCCAGGAGAAATGGATGAAGTTAGTGAAGACCTCCGTGATCGCATGCGCCTTTTCTTCACTGCTTGCAGGGCCCGTCCTGGCGCAAGGCGTATCATCGGACGCCAAGCTGCGCGGCGTACAAAGCAAACAGATGCAGGGTACGGTGTCAGGCAGTGGGGACGAGGAGCTGAACGCGGAGCCGGGGGCCGCCGGCGAGAAGGTCGGCATGAAGCCGACCAAGGGAACGAAGGGTACGGTCAGCACGACCGGCAGCGCCGTACACAAGGGGACGGGCGACGTTTCCGCACCGGGCGGCACCGCTACCGGCAAGCGCTACTAATTCGATCATTCCAGACGTTGAACCTCCGGTCGTTCTACGGCCGGAGGTTCTTGCCAAGTCAGCTGTGGATGCTCAGTCGTCGAAGCGGCTGCGCCGCGGCCGGCCTTGATATCGCTACGGCGCTTCTTGCTGTCGAGCCGGCGCGGCGGTCGGCCGTGTTGCGCGTCGCGGGGGTTGGCCGCGCCATGGCCCCGCGGAGGATCGAGGAGGCGCTCGATCGCGTCCTGGCGGTTGCGCTCCTGAGTGCGGAAGCGCCGTGCCTGAATCACGATGCCGTCCTTGGTCATGCGCTTGCCGGCAGTGTGGGCGCTGGATGACGGCGTCCTCGGGTGGCGTCAGCTTGCGCCTGTCGAAGCGCAGCTAGGCCAAAGTCACGACCTTGTTTACATTCTGCCCGCCCGGCCCAGAGGCGCGGACGAAGCCGACCTCGATGTCGTCCTCGTCGATGACAAGGTCGCGGGATATCCGCAGCATGATGGCACCGGTATTCCTCATGCCCGGAATCATCGGGCATGCACGGGCGCATCCTGAATGGCGCCGACGGCCGGGACAAGTCCGGCCATCGGCGGAGGAAAGCCGCCGATCAATTCGACTTAGCCGCCGGCGCGGCGGCCGGCTGTGCGGCGGCCTGCGGGGCGCGGCCGACGACGACGGTGAGCAGCCCCTGGCCCCAGAGCCGCTTGGCGGCCTGTTTGGCGTCATCCAGCGTGACGGCATCGACGATGGCGTTGCGCTTCTCGATGTAGTCGATCGGCAGCTTGTCCTGCTGATACTGCAGGAGTGCCTGCGCGAGCTTGGATGAGGTGTCGAGCGCGAGCATCTGCGAGCCCTTGAGGTAGGACTTCGCCTCGTCGAGCTCCTTCTGGGTCGGGCCGTCCTCGGCAATATGGCGCACTTCGTTCTCGATGGCATCGATGGTGTCGCCCGCGCGGTCGGCGCGGGTGCCGGTATTGCCGATAAACACGGCCGAGTGCTCCATCCAGAGCAGCGACTCGAACACCGAATAGGCGAGCCCGCGCTTCTCGCGCACCTCGCTATAGAGCCGGGACGACAGCCCGGCGCTGCCCAAGATGTGGTTGACGACGTAGGAGGCCATGAAGTTCGGATCGCTGCGCTTCACGCCGGGCCCTCCGAAGGCGATGACGGTCTGCGGCACATCGAGCGGGACGAAGGCGCGCTGCGGCGGCTTGGCCGCCTCGACGTCGACAATCGGCGTCAGCTTTGCCTTGGGCGGCAGGCTGCCGAAGGTCTGGTCGAGCAGTGTGCCGAGCGTATCGGGATCGACGTCGCCGACGACCGCGACCTTCAAGCTATCCTTGGCAAGCACCCGGCCGACATAGTCCTTCATGTCGGCGACCGTGATGGTCGGAACGCTCTCCAGCGTCCCGCTGGCCTGGCGCCCGTAGGGATGAGCGCCGAAGGCGATCTCGAGGAACTTACGGCTGGCGAGCGCCGTCGGATTGGTGGTGTCGCGGCGGAGACCCGAGATGACTTGCGAGCGGATGCGCTCGACGTCGACGGGATCGAAATGCGGCGAGGTCAGCGCCGTGTGGAGCAGCTCGAAGGCCTCGTCCTTGTTGTCGCTGAGCATGCGCAAGCTGCCGCGAAAAGTGTCGCGGGAGGCCGAGAAGCTGAGCTCGACGGCGCGGCGCTCGAGCCGCTCGTGGTAGCTCTTGGAATCGAGGTCGCCCGATCCTTCGTCGAGCAGGTCGGCAACCAAGCTGGACACGCCCGGCTTGTCCTTGGGGTCCTGCGACGCGCCGCCGGCAAAGGAATACTCCATCGCGATCAGCGGCACGGTCGCATCCTGCACGAACCAGGCCTCGATGCCGCCCGGTGAGATCAAATGCTCTATCTTGGCAGCAGCGTACGACAGCGTCGTCGCCGCGAGCGAAACGACGAG
The DNA here is from genome assembly GCF_024199935.1 of Bradyrhizobium sp. CCGUVB14. Taxonomy (NCBI): domain Bacteria; kingdom Pseudomonadati; phylum Pseudomonadota; class Alphaproteobacteria; order Hyphomicrobiales; family Nitrobacteraceae; genus Bradyrhizobium; species Bradyrhizobium sp. CCGUVB14. The sequence goes on along the minus strand of NZ_JANADS010000001.1, from coordinate 1,526,367 downwards.
TCCGCCTGCAAGAGAGAGCGCAGTGCGTCGCGTGCAAAGGAAGAAATGAGTCACGAGCGCTTCTCCTCGCGCTTGGCCGGGGTGATGTCCTTGATCAGATAGCCGGTGACCGAGCGCTTCTTCTCCAGCCACTTTTGCGCGGCAGCGCGTACCTGTTCGGCAGTCACGGCGCGGATGCGGTCGGGCCAACTGCGAATGTCCTCGATGGACAGGCCCGTCGTCAGCGCGCCTCCATACCATTGCGCCAGCACCGCCTGACTGTCCTGGGCGTAGATCGCTCTCGCGATGAGCCGGCTCTTGACCCGTTCGAGATCCTCGGCACGGATGGGATTCTGCACGGTGTCGGCGATCACGTTGTCGATGACCTGCTCGACCTCCGCGAAGCTGACGCCCTGCTTGGGCGCGGCCGAGATCGAGAACTGGCTCGGGTCCAGCGAGATACGAGAATAGCTGGCGCCGGCGGAGACCGCGAGCGGTTTGTCGACGACAAGCGCACCGTAGAGATAGGAGTTGCTGCCGCCCCCCATCAATTGCGCGAGCACCTCGAGTGCCTCGCTCTCGCCGGGCATCGCGGCTGAGGGCACGAGATAAATGCGCTGCACGCTCGGCTGCTCGACGCGAGGATCGGACAGCGTGACGGTGCGCGGGGCGGCGGGCTCCGGCTCCTGGGGACGGGTGCGTCGTGCGGGAATAGCGGGCCGTGCCGGGATCGAGCCGAAATTGTGCTCGACCAGCGGGCGCACGTCGGCGGCTTCGACGTCGCCCGCGATCACCAGGATCGCATTGTTCGGTGCATAAAAGCGGCGGTAGAAGGCGAGCGCGTCCTCGCGATCCAAATTTTCGATCTCTCGTCGCCAACCGATGACCGGCCGTCCATAGGGGTGATTGAGGTAGAGTGCTCCCTTCATCTGCTCGTACAGCCGCGCCTCAGGGCTGTTGGCAACCCGCATGTTGTGCTCCTCGAGCACGACGTCGCGCTCGGCCAGCACGTTCTCGTCTTTCAGAACCAGCCCAGTCATCCGGTCGGCCTCGAGGTCCATCATGGTCGACAGCTGTTCGCGCGGGACGCGCTGAAAATAGGCAGTGAAATCAGTGGAGGTGAAGGCGTTTTCGCTTCCACCGACGCGATGCACGATCTGCGAAAGCTCACCGATCGCATGCTCCTCTGTGCCTTTGAACATGAGGTGTTCCAGAAAATGAGCGAGTCCGGATTTGCCCGGCGCCTCATCTGCGGAGCCTACTTTGTACCAGATCATCTGCGTCACCACTGGTGTGCGATGGTCGGGGATTACGACCACTTGCAGGCCGTTACCAAGCGCAAAGCTGGTGTGCTGCATGGAGCTCGCAAGACTCTTTTCTGATACACCAGCCATTACGAAGGCGCACGTCAGGACCCGCGCTAGAAGGCAAACGGCCGATCGCGATGAGGACGTCGGAAGTCTTGACAGCAGACGTAATAGATTTTTCGAAACGAAAGCCAGATCGCGCCGTCGAAGGGGCGCGGCATTGATTTCAAAACGGTTCGTCAACCGCTGGATCGGCATGGCTTTTTGCATGCCCCATTGCGATTGGTTTCGGATGAGAAATGTCGTCATGATCGAGGTCACTTGTCGGATGCTCCATGCTTTTGGCTAACCAATCGACAGATCGCCTTGCTCCAGGGATCTCGTCGGCCAGGCGCGTCGCCGACGAAACAAAAGCATTAGTCGTGCCAAAGGAGAAACTGCTTGAACTGCAACCTGGTGACCCTATTCAGCGTGTCAGCATCTTCACACATCGTCATACATCGGACACGGTGCGCGCGTTGAAACGGGTGCGGCTATCGAGACTCCTCTTCTTACGAAGCGCAGTTGGACCCGCCTAGTGCGTGCTGGCACTGCCCACTACGTGTCCTCTCGAATGACAGGCCAAGTGAATGGGTGGCCGCGATCATCGCCAGTTCGAGAACTTGTGCATGGTCCCAGCAGGATGCCGCTGTTCGGTTTGTGATCAGATCAGCAGTCAAGGCTGCAGAAAGCTGCGATCGTCGTTTCACAACCGTTAGACTTGCGCGAGCGTGGAAATGGCGACTGCGGCGCGAGTGCAGAACGATCTCGAGACCAGGAGCTTGCCATAGAGAAATCGACGTGCGATTTGCGGTTATCGCATCTGACCGTGATCGAACGCCATTTTATCAAAGGCCAACCACCGCATTTAGGATGTGGGGAGCGTGATGGCAGATCTGTCGGCAAAAAGCACGTTATTCTAGCCGCCGGCAGCGCCTGGCCTCCCATCACAACAGCGCAAGCTTTTGAGCTTTGACGGCTCAAAGAGCTTGCAGTTTGCAGGAGGCAAGGGACCTAAGCTTTCGTCTTTGATGGTCGCCCTCTAGTCGGTGTCTTTGAAGAGTAGAGCGACGAGGGAACGAGTTTAGTGAAACTTGTAGGAGACCTGCAGGAAGGTGCCCCATCGTTCCATGCGATAGTTCGCAGGGTAGGGCCCAGAGGTGACGGGAAAGGTGCGCGTCTGCATGGTGCCGGTGTGGAATTGCTCACTATCTCTCGGACTCCACATCGCCCAGTAGCGGCCGCCGACGCCGACGCTGAAATTGCTGGTGATGAGGTACGATAGAATACCTTCTATTTGTACCCCACGACCACCACTCCCGCGATGATCAATGAAGGTCGTGAAGTCGCGCAGCAGATGATTGTCGCGCCCCTGGAAATCCGTCCAGGGCAAATAAGCGATATCGGCGCTCACGCGCCAACGATCGAGAAACATGGTCTCAGCGTTGAGGCCGATGCGCAGCGCATTCCAGTTGGTATCTTGGCTGCCGATTGTCCTTTGATCGCCCGGCGTGAGACAGTAAAGCGACGCGATCCGAACGCATCCTGTCGAATCAGACTTTTGGCTGTAATAGGTCCAGCCGGTGATTGCACCGATCTTGTACGTGCTCCCACGCAAAAAATCATAGCCCGCATCAACCGTGTAGTACATGAACCTACCGTTCGCCTGACCCGAGATTGTGTTGGCATAGGCCATGGGATCTCCGGCTTCCCAAGCTAAGCCCCAATCTTCATCATTCATATTCCCGCTGTTAAAGAGCCCGACTCCGATATTGCCCTTCAGGAAGATCCCCCAGGGGCTGTCAACCCGTTCGAACATCTCGCCGGAAATCCCATCCAGCTTGTGATAGGTCAGCCTCGACACAAGACCGGGCGGACCATTTTCCCATTGAAATTTTCCTCGGCTCAGCCAGAGCCGTGTGCCGCTTTCAAGCGACCAGCCTGCGGCGAAGGGAATAGCCGGCGCGCGAAAGGTCGGCTTTATCGGATAGAGCGGCGTGTCCGACCACCGCGGCGTCGATGCATCGGCGTCAAGATGGTAGTTCAGAGCGATCTTGCCGATCTGGTAGCCGCTAGACAAGTTGGTGGCGTTAGCTGGCACCGTTGCCAAGGGTGGATATTCTAGCGTCGAAGGGGTCACCACAGTTGGTCCGCCGAACATCAGATAATCATATTCGAGACTCAACGACCACGCCGGGGTGAGCGCGTGTTCGACGCCCGCGCCGATGATGCCCCCGGCACGACCATAGTCAACATGGGTTGCATTCTGTGGTGCCCATCCGGAAGGGTAAGTCTCGCTACGAAACTCGTTACCGTTGGCGATATCGCCGCGGTTGTGTTGCCAGGCCACACCTGCTTTGAGATAGGCAAGCGTGCGGCCCTGCGGCCCAAAGGCATAACCCAGCCGGCCGGTCCCAGTGACGAAGACGTCCGGACTTGCGTTGCAGTTTGCACTCACGAGCACACCGGAAGCGGCAAGACAGGTGTTTGCACCGTCCGAGATGGCGCCGCTGGCATCCAATTCGAGGCCAAAAACCCAGCGGCCCCTCTGCCAATTGTAACCGATCTGCGCTCCTGCCAGGAACACAGGGGTGTCGACCACGTCGCCGTAGATCGAGGGACCGTAGGGATCACCAAATGATGTGCGGCCGTAACCCCCGCCGACCTGTCCGCCGAAATATCCTCCGGTCCAACTCCATAAGACAGGCGGGAGCTTTACTACCGGCTTAGAGTCTGCCGAATTGACGACCTCGCCTGCAACCAGCGCAGCCGCTGCCATCCCCCAAAACAAAAGTTCAGATCTCATATCACCTCACGAACACACAATGCGCGCGCCATCTTGCAACGAAGGCCGAGTAACCTTCGTTGTCGTCCAGCTTCCACGGGGCTATTGTGCAGGATCTAGGCCATCGGATGTGGCGCGCGATCCCTGCAGTTGTTCGTCAGTGATGTCGCCTTCGCAACAAGCCCGATGATCTTTGAGACAAGTCCGCGTCTGATGTTGGTCATACCGCACGCTTCACGCTCGGCATCCAGCGGATGGATAGGGGGACGCTCTGTAATGGTCCGGTGAGGATAGCGGCAGAAGTTCTGTTGACTTACACGATACGGTTTCACGCAGCCCTCAAGTAGGTCGCTCTCCCCGAATAGAGATTCAAGTCAGCTGATTGGCTGAAGCATACGGAGTCAGCCGATCTCCACTCCTGCCGCTAACGCAAACAGCCAAACACAGAGGGCGCCAAATGTCTGTGATGCGTCCCAGGGAGATTGATGTATCTTGCCCGACCTGCAATGCCGGCCCGCCGAAATACCGCGACGTCTTGCTCTTGACGTCCAACCATTTCAGCTAAGAAAACATTCGTGAAGGTCATTTGGGACGAACCAAAGCGACTCGGCCAATCTCGACAACCACGGGATGGATTTCGCCGATCTCAACGAGAAGTTCTTCGATACGGCTGTCGTCTTGGGAGCCAAGCGAGACCGTTATCGCGCAATCGGCGTGAATATTCGCGGCGTTATTTCGCGATACACGGCAAGGAGGCCGTCAGCATCATCAGCATGGGCCCAGCCAGTAAAGCGGAAAGGGGGTTCTATGAAGCGAATCGTCGCTAAGAAGCGCCATACTGCCAGCGATATGCGTGCTGTAAGCGATAATCCCGAATGGACTAAGCGCGACTTTGCAAAAGCAAAAGCCTTCGACGAGGTCTCCCCAACGATGCGGAAGGGTACGGCCCAATAAGGCGCCCACAAAGAAGCCGGTTTCGCTACAGCTCAGCGCCGTTTTTCTAGATCATTTCAAGGCTGGCCCAATTGACAGACCAGAAACGACGAAGCGCTTGTGAAGATTGTCAATCGAAAGGCTGGATACCCGATCGGTCGCTTGACAGGAGTGCGGGAGCAATCTGATCGTGCATTTACAAGGTGCGCTAAGATCCCCCTCACTGCCGTTAAGGCAAAACGCCGAAGGTACGGCCTTCCGCAAAAAACCAAAGAACCGCAGCAATTCGAAAGCGGCGAAGCCCGGCAGAAAGCCGAGCTTCGCCTCTCTTGAGACGGAGGGCAACGCTGCTCCCTACTCTGTCGGCTGGCCAGTTTTGCCGCCCGACCTCAAAAGCCAAGTCGAGTTGAGGCGGCCAAGAATGCCAGTGCGCACAAACGTGCTCACGGCGTCCACGGCGTAGTCGCATGTACGCGTTCACGCGCTTTGGTTCCGACTTGGGCTCATCTCCCATTTTGGTTCTGCATGCTTTGGCGGGTGGAAGCCCGCTGCTCCAACTACCCTTTGCAGTTGCGCTTGCGTGGAGCCCGGCGCGAGCCGGTCATGGAGACGACGCCAACGCTAGTGGGGACAGATTGTAACCGATTCGCGTAACCGAGTTGATCCTTGCACCGCCTGCGCAGGAATGTGCGGAGGACCCGAGAAGGTGCCGTTTAGCAGCGTTGGCGGCGGCATCAGGCGCATTTCAGGCACGCCCCTGCCCCGACCCTTCGTTGCAGAAATACTGCGCGACTGCGCCTATTGAAGCAGCTTTCAAGACACGCGAGTGGGAGCTGACGCGAGAAAAAACTTCTCGACGGCGAATATGATGCAGCGTCAATTTACAGCAGATCGTCACTCGAACATCCCGACGGCCGGGTGACCACCGCGCCGAATTTGGTTGGGCGCACGATGGTTGGCTATTTGATCTGGACGGCTATCTAATTGTCCGCTGCTTGCAGCGCATTGGCCGATCGACGCGGAAGCGATGACGCTCACAGGGATTCGCTTGCTCGATCATCAGGAACGGAATAAGAGCGATGCATGCTGAGAAGGAATTATCGAGTGCCCTATGATTTCGACAAGCATCGCCTCGGAAGCCGGATGAATTTGAGCACTACTTTGTAGCGGCACAAGCAGTTCACCGTCTGAGCGGACCAACGCTTAGTTGACCTTTCAAAAAAGCACCGCCGGAGCCCTCCGCTTCAATTAAGCACGGGAGGGGATCATGTTTCATGCTTTACGCTAGGCGCACGATAGCACTGATCAGGATTTGGGCGAGGGAAGTTGATGCGGTTCATACACACGTCGGACTGGCAGCTCGGTAAGCCGTTTGGACGAGCGCCCGACCAAGCTCGCACTGCTCTATTCGAAGCGCGTCTCGATGCGATTGACACACTTGCCGCTGCGGCGCGCCGCGAAGGCGCCGAATTCGTGCTGGTGGCCGGCGATGTATTCGATAGTCCAGAACCAGGTGATCGCGTCTATCGTCAGGCGCTCACGCGCATGAAAGCCGCATCAGACATACGTTGGGTCCTGCTTCCGGGCAATCACGATCCGGCGCGTGCCGACGGTCTCTGGAGCCGTCTCATCGGCGAGGTGCCCGAGACTGTAACCGTTTGCCTCGAACCACGGCCTCTCGAACTCAAGGAGGGATTCTGGCTGCTCCCTGCCCCGCTGCAGTTCAAGCGGGCGCTAGAAGACCCGACTGCATGGTTCGATTTCGCGGAAACCCCCGCGGGCGCGAAGCGCATCGGCCTCGCACATGGTCCAATCCGAGATTTCGGTTCCCACGGAACGGCTGGAAACCTGATTGCGCCTGATCGAGCGCGCCGGTCCGGCCTCACCTATCTTGCACTCGGCGACTGGCACGGCCGGCACGAAATCGATCCCAACACCTATTATTCCGGAACGCCTGAACCAGATGATTTCGGCCGCGAGGTGAGCGGCGTCGCGCTTTGCGTGGACCTAAGTTCCGAAAGGCCAAGCGTAGCGGACCTATCGACCGGACGCTATCATTGGAGAACAGAAACTTGGTCGCTCAGCAGCGCGGCCGACCTGAACGTCTTGCTCGCCGGTCTGGCCCCTGCCGTCGAGCGTCGAAACCTTATCTTACGTCTTAGATTATCCGGCCTTCTCACACTCGCAGAGCGAGTGGTCCTGCGCGACCGGCTCGAAGGAGAGCTGGCTCACGAGGTGCGCTGGCTTGACCTCAATCTCGACGATCTGTATGCGCGTCCGACCGATATGGATCTCGCTGACATCGATGCCCATGGCGTGCTGCACGTGGCTGCCGAACGCCTGCAGGCCTTGTCTGCGGAAGGCGGTGTGCTCGCCAAGCGCGCTGCCGCCGCGCTTGAGCGCCTTTATGTCGAACAGCGCCGAGCCGCCCGCGCGGAGGCACACTGATGCTGATCCGCGACCTCGCTATCGAAAATTTCCGAAAGTTTCGTCGGCCGATCCGGCTGACCGGCTTCAAGGCCGGCTTGAACCTGGTGTGCGACCAAAATGAAGCAGGCAAGTCGACGGCGCTCGAGGCATTGCGAGCGGTGTTGTTCGAACGGCATGGATCGCGAAGCGATCGCATTCGTTCGTTTCGGCCGCATGGGGACGATGTAGCGCCCTCTGTCGATCTGACTTTCGAGATCAGAGGCGATGTCTGGAAGCTGCGCAAACGCTTCCTCCAGAACGCTTCGGTGGAGCTTGAAGGGCCCAACGGACGCGCAACTGGCGACGAAGCCGAGGAACGCCTACAAGCGCTACTTGGGTTCGCCCGCGCTGGCAATCGCGGCGCCGACGATGATAGTCGCGGAGCGCTAGGGTTGCTTTGGGTAGAGCAAGGCCAGTCCTTTGTGTTTGGAGTGCCGGGGCAAGGTGCCCGCCGGACACTTGAGGAGGTCCTGGCCGGCGAGGTCGGCGTTGTAACCGGCGGCCTGCGTACTACTACGGTGCTGCAGGCCATTGAACGAAATCTCGCTGATTTTCAGACCCCGACGGGCCGCCCCGCCCGCCGCCTCCTTGAGGCTCAGGAAAGAGCAACTGCCGCATGCGAAGAGGCGCGCGTTGCACGGGCCGAGCTGGAGCAGTTCGATACAGTGCTCAATCGTCTCGAGTCGAAGCGTAACGAGCAACGGCGGTTAGTTCGCGAACTCGAGGATCCCGAACAGGGCGAACGTCTCGCCCAACTGGAGACCGATATCGATCGCGCGAAGGTCGCGGGACAGGCATTGCGCACTGCCGAAGCATTGCTGCGCGAAGCGACCGGCGAACGCGTGCGATTGGAAGCCCGTAAGGGATCTCGGCGCGAGTTGCGCGACCAATTGGAGCGCGCCGAGCAGACCGCGGCTACCTTACGTCGGGTCGCCGCGGATCATCACGCCGTTCAGGGATCGGCCGAGGAGGCCGAAAGCGAGGCGGCCGCAACACTCGAGACCGCTCGGGTCGCCTTGCGCATGGCCGAGGAAGACAGGCTTTCAGCGCAACAAGTGCGAACAGCGCGGATGCGTCAGCGCGCGCTTGCCGCAGCCTTTGCCCGCCTTGAGGCTGCCGAAAGGACTGCGGCCGAGCTCCAGGCGCGTCGCGACGAAGTCGCGGCGATTCGGATGACGCTGGAAGCGAGCGCGCGGTTGCAGGAGCTCGAACAGACCCTCGTCGAAGCCAAAGCGGCCGCCACCGCTGGCGCGGTCCTCCTCAAGATCGATTTGCTGCAGACGGCGCCACAAGTTCGCCTGAACGGCGTTGTGGTAGAGGGCAGCAGTCGCGCATTCGTGACCGACACCCAGACTCTCGAGTTCGAAGGTATCGGAAGCGTGGCGGTTACGCCGCCTGCTTCTGGCGCCCCTGCACAGGCCCGACTTCGTGCAGTAGAACAGGATCTCGCCGCGTTTCTCGCCGAGGTCGGCTGTACCGATACAATCACCGCCAAGGAGACGGCGCGAGCGCGCGTGGAAGCTACCCAAGCGGTCTCTGTGCTGTCGGCTCGACTTGCGGCCTCCTGCCCCGAGGATCCGGAGCTCGGCATTGTCGCAGGCCTGGATTCGCTGCGCGGCGCGCTCGCAGCCATAGACCAGCCAACCCAGCTCGCCGAGGATGGAACCGATCGAAGAGAAGACGATTTCGAAAAAGCCTGGCGGGCCGCACGCACCGCTGAACGAGAAGCCGAGGGTCGTCGCCAAGCTGCGCTCGATGCGCTGCAGGAGGCGCAGCTCGCCCATGTTCGCCTGACGGGTCAGGTCGAGCGCGCTGTAGCAGACGTTTCACGGTTCGGTGCCCAACTCGCGACCGAGCTCGAAGCTTTCGACGACATTGCACTCGGCGCCGCATTGGCGGCTGCAAAGGCAACCGAAGCGCGTGCGATCGTTGCTCGCGACGAAGCGCGGCACGCCGTCGATGGGCTCGACGAGACCGTGCTGGTGCAGCGTCGCGACAATCTACGCAAGCGAGGCGAACGACTGGCCACTGACAGGCTTGTTCTTGTGAGCGAAATCGCCCAGCTCGAAGAACGCGCCAAGACGCTCGGCGGCACTGGGCCGACCAGTCGAGCGGCAGCCGCCGCCGAGCTCGCGGAGGCTGCGACCGCAGCACATGCCCGGCTGAAGGAGGAAGCCGAGATGCTCGCAATGCTCGCGGAGACCATCCGCGAAGCACAACGCGAAGCCGCCCGTCGTCTTCTTGTACCCATCACACAGCGCGTTACGCCCTTCGTCAGCCGGCTCTTGCCCAATGCATCGATCACATTCGCGGAGGATCTCCGTCCGATGCAGCTGTCGCGCGCCGGCCGCGAAGAAGCCACCGAAGATCTCAGCAAGGGGACCCAGGAACAGCTTGCCGTCCTCACGCGCATCGCCTTTGCGGACCTCCTCATCGAGAATGGAAAACCTGCCTCGCTTGTGCTCGATGACGCGCTGGTGTTTGCGGATGATGATCGCTTCGAAGTCATGCTGGAGATATTGACCGAAGCCGCGCAGCGCATGCAGATCATCATTTTGAGCTGCCGCACCAGCGCCTACCGCGGTCTCGAGGCTAGCCGGATCATGCTTGCATGATAGCTCAAAGCACATCTCAGCGGATCGCCGCGGCCCACTCAGTCTGATCAAGGAAGAAATGAATGGCGGCCAAGAGCAAGGCCGAGATCGCGCAGGAATTTGCCCAAAGCGCGCTGAGCGCCACCCCAGTGATTATCCTCGGAAGTGGCGCCTCAGCGGCGCATGGTGTGCCGGGAATGGGAGCGCTAGCAGAGCATCTGTCTGCCGCATCGCTTCCACCTAGATGGACGGCTGAAGAGAATGCCGAATGGACATCGTTCATTCGTCATCTCAAGGCCGGCACCGATCTTGAAAGCGCGCTACAGGCGGTACGCCCTACCGAACGCCAAACCCAGTTCATTGCAGGCGCTACACGGGAATTTCTGCTGCCTTCCGACCTAGCAGTCCTCACATCGCTGTTAGCCGATCGCCACACCTTGCCGCTAACCAGGCTTTATCGGCACCTCTTCGACAGCACACACACGATGATCCATGTCGTCACGCCTAATTATGACAGGCTCGCGGAATACGCCGCCGACGCGGCTGATGTTAGCACGTTCACGGGCTTCAACCATGGCTATCTGCAGACCCGGGCGCGGACGCCTAATACCCGTGTCACCATGAACGGGAGGCCGTCGCGCACGGTGGCGGTCTGGAAGGTCCATGGCTCCCTCGATTGGTTCCAGGCAGCCAACCAGATCGTTGGCGTGAGAAGCGCCGTCCCAATCCCGGCGGCCTATACGCCGCTCATGATCACGCCGGGCATTGACAAGTACCGCCTGACCCATGGCGAGCCGTTCCGCACAATCTTGAGCTGCAGCGACAACGCGCTAGAGAATGCCCGCTCTTACCTCTGCATCGGCTACGGTTTTAATGATGAGCATGTCCAGACCAAGCTTATTGAGCGTTGCGACTATAATTCCATACCGCTGGTCGTGATCACGAAGGAGCTGACGGTCAGCGCTAAGGCCTTTCTGACCGGCGGCCGTTGCCGCCGCTATCTCGCCATCGAAGACAGCGCCGCGGGCGCGCGTGCATATACGCACGACGCGCCAGCAGGATTCGACCTAGACAAGCCGCTGTGGCGCCTCGATCAATTTCTCGACCACATCACAGGAATACCTGCATGAGCATGCTCGACTTTACCGATGCAGAGGCGCTCGGACGCGTCCAATCGGTCGATACCGCCACCGTGATTGTTCGCGTCGATGACGTCGATGCATTGCGTGCACTACAGGTCAATCGGCTGGTCGCGCTCCAAAGCAGCTTGGCCGGCCACAAGCTGATTGGCGTTATCCACAAAATCACCCGCACCGCGCTCGAGGAAGCAAAAGTGGCCGACGTCGAGCGTGCCGACGAGGCCCATCCCGAGGTTAATCTGGTCCGCATCACGTTGATTGGAACTCTGCTCGACCGGGACGGGACGCGGGCCAACGTATTCCGGCGTACGCTCGAAACGGTTCCGGAAATTGATGCATGCTGTTTCGCACTTGAGGGCGAACGGCTGACCCGCTTCATGGGCGTCATCTCTGAGGTGACTGGGGGTGCTCAGCGTCTGTCGCTCGGCGCTTATACTCTCGATCCCAACGCGGAGGCTTACGTCAACGGCAACAGGCTTTTCCAGCGCCACGCCCTCATCGTCGGTTGCACTGGCTCCGGTAAATCCTGGACGACAGCGCGTCTCCTGGAACAAGTGGCCGAGCTTGAAAGTGCTAACGCTATCGTGTTCGACATGCACGGCGAATATGCGTCTATGGCCGGGGCCGGTTTCGCGCATCTTCGAGTCGCGGGGCCGGGCGATATTGATGCGGACAAAGGCCTCACTGACGGCGTGCTTCACCTTCCCTACTGGCTGATGAGCTACGAAGCGCTAGTCTCGATGTTCGTCGACCGCAGCGACCAAAACGCGCCTAATCAGGCCATGGTTATGTCGCGTGCGATTGTCGATGCGAAGACCAGCTTCCTGACTGCAGGGGGCCACACTGATGTTCTCGCCAACTTCACGATCGACAGCCCCGTCCCTTTTGCGATGGCATCGGTGCTCACGGAACTCGATCGTCTGAACACGGAAATGGTGCCAGGCGCCAGGGCCGAAAAGCAGGGCGACTTTCACGGGAAGCTCAGCCGCTTGATCCAGCGCCTCGAAGGCAAGCGTACAGACCGCCGACTCGGGTTCTTGTTTCCGGCAGTGGGCGTCGCCGATAGCTATAAGTGGCTCGATGAAGCAGTCACGCTACTCCTAGGCGGACGAGCTGCCAAGGGGGGCCGCGACGGGGTAAAGGTGATCGACTTTTCCGAAGTTCCCTCGGACATTCTGCCGCTGATCGTCGGCATGGTTGCACGTATGGTCCTTCATGTGCAGCAGTGGAGTCCGCAGGGGGCACGTCATCCAGTGGCGCTGTTCTGCGACGAGGCACATCTCTATATTCCCCAGGACGCTACCTCCGGCGCCGCAGAGAATGCGATCGCGACTTTTGAGCGCATTGCCAAGGAAGGTCGAAAATATGGCGTTGGCCTTGTCGTCATCAGCCAGCGGCCCGCCGAAGTGAATCGCACCGTCGTCAGTCAGTGCAACAATTTGATTGCCATGCGCTTGACCAATGGTGACGATCAGACGGTGGTACGCCGCCTGCTGCCCGATAGCCTGGGCGGGTTTGGTGATCTGCTCCCCGTGCTCGACACCGGCGAGGCCCTCGTGGTCGGCGATGCGATCTTATTACCTACACGCATCCGGATCGCAAAGCCGATCAACGAACCGCTCAGCGGCACGATTCAGTTTTGGGACCGCTGGGCGGATCCGAGGGCTACAGCCGAGCTCGACAAGGCCGTAGAGAGTTGGCGCCGTCAGACGCTCGTCAAATAGCGTCTGGTCAAACCGAGCTACGGGGGCAGCCCACGCGGCTTATCGCGTCCGTCACCCGTTTCACTTCGGATCGCCTATCTGCGGGCAACTTCCGTTGTCTGCCGCGATCGTCGGCCATGAGAAAGTTCGAATTGCGGACTCTCGACAACCCCCTTTCGGTTGGTCGAATACCAAGTTCCAAGACTAGCTGCTTGACCGCGGCAATCCTGGGACGTGCATCCAGAACGTAAGCAAAATTATCGCGACAGATGATCCTATCGTCTTCATCACGATCTACCCATGAGTCGACGGAGGCCATCACGGAATCTTCTTGGATGTCGATCACCCCGGAAGCGGCCGCGTTCATGCATGCCGAAACACACCATGCCCGGGCTTTCTTCTGGAGTGCTGGGTTTGCGACATTAGCGAGGGAGCCTGACGTTGGCTCGACTATGCGTCGCCCGTGTTCGAAGCAAGGTTTTGCACAAGGTCTTTGCTGGCACGGCAATTGCTGGACCGTGAATGTCGGTCCTCGCCAACCTTTTGGGTTCTGATGTTCCTGCGACTTGGCAGTTATTGTCGCAACAGAGAGCCAGATTGCCGCAACAGAGAGCCAGATTGCCGCAACAGACAGCCAGCTGTGACTGCGTATTCGCAATTTCAGACGCAACGCGGCTGGTCGGTTTCGATCTGGCCGCAGCGGTTACTCCACTAGCTCGGTCATCTGATGGGACGTCAGGGGGGACGTGAAATGAGTACAGGGCCCGAGGCTCTCGCCGAAAATGGGGCGGCACCCCTCAGATACGGCCTCGTCCCCTGTATGACTGACAGAAGCGAACGAAGTTGGAGGAAATCCGACAGCCTCGAACGCGATCCAAGATCGAGCCCTCGGAGAGGAAATGATGATCAAGTATGCAGTCGTCGGCGCTGGTGCGATTTCGCAACAAGCTTTCTTGCCGGGAGTCGGACAGTCCGCGAACTCGAAGGTTACCGCAATCGTAACCGGTCATCGAGACAAGGCCGCGCAACTAGCGGATTTTCATGGTATTGGTCAGGTCGCCAACTATGACGGATACGATGCCCTTTTGAGAGGCTCCGACGTCGACGTGGTGTATATTGCTCTGCCCAACCATTTGCATGCTGACTATACGGTTCGGGCGGCTCGCGCCGGCAAGCACATTTTGGTCGAGAAACCGCTGGCTACCAACGAACAAGATGCCCTCGCTATGATCGCCGCTGCGCGCGAGGCTGGCGTGTTTCTGATGACCGCCTACCGGCTCCACAACGAACCCGGAACCGTCGCGGTCCTCGAACATGTCCGCAACAACGCGATCGGCCGACCGCTCTTCTTTCAATCGGTTTTCAGTTTCCAGACGGCGATAGGGAACCACAGACTTAAAGCTGCGAGTTGGGGTGGCCCCCTCCAGGACGTGGGGGTCTACTGCGTCAACGCGGCTCGTCATATCTTTACTGAGGAGCCGATTGAGGCCGTGGCAATGGCGCACCGACCGATCGATGACCCACGGTTTGGCGAGGTGGATGCGTCGGTCGCAGCCTTGCTGCGTTTTCCTTCAGGCGGTTTGGCCCAATTCATCGCCAGCTTCGGGGCGTCTACCGTCGACAATTATCGAGTCGTCGGAACGTCGGGTGATATCGAACTCGACCCCAGTTTCCGGTTCGAGACGGCAACAAAATTGCGCCTGCGCCGCGACGGCGAGGTCGGTGAAACCCAGTTTCCGCACATCGACCAATTTGCCGCGCAGGTGCAGTACTTTTCAGATTGCATCAAAGCTGGAACGCCGCCCGAAGCCGATGGCGAGGAAGGCTTGGCGGACCTGCGCGCACTGCTCGCAATTGAGACGGCCGTCCTGACCGGACAACCGCAAACGATCACATCCCGGCCACGTGCCCGCCATCCAACCCCCGACATGGTGCGATTTGTCTCTGCAACCGATCGACGACTGGTCCTCTGAGGGGCCTGCTGCCAACATCGTCAACGCGGACGAGACGGATTCAACCTGCTCAGATCCAGCCTCGCCGAACCTCCGCGCCGTGATGGAGGCTGAACATCCGGCGTGCAAACCCGCTTATTCGTTGCCTCGGCTCGAAGTGTGTTGGCCGCTGCCATCATGTTTTCATCGTCCGTTGTAAGCCGGTGATCACAAGCATTAGTCTCAGTCAGTCGCGTGATACCGCGGCCGTCGACTCATCGAATTCGCCACCAAGCCAACCACTGAACGCGCGAAGAGAGTAAGTGCAAACGTTTTCCTGTCTTGACCTGCAAGCAGCAACGACTGTGCCGACGACTCTTGCCCTACTGAATCTCCCAATTCCATCTTGAACGAAGCTCGCGTGCGGCAGACCAAAGTCACTGTTTCGAGCGCGACAGGCCCTATGCGTCCTTCAAAACGGAACATGGACCAGTGGTCGTTTGCTCGCGATACGTCCTCTTTCTCTCGATTATCGCGGCGGCCTTCGGAACGGAAATTGCTCCGCTCCATCATGAGGCTGCTTTCTGTGCGGCGGAGAACCCTACGCGCTGCAAAACTTCTCCTCGGAAGAGCCGTTGATCGAAAGTTGCCTGCCCCCTTCGTCCGTTGGAGCAATCTAGAGGCTGCCTTGAGCAACCTTCGGGTGAGCATCAACACGCTGTGGCTGTTCGCCGGTGCCCGCCGCGGCATCATGATCTACCGCGCTGCGGTCGTCGTGCAGGAGATCGATGGCAGCGACGTTGCGGACATTATGATCGTCTACGAGCGGCCAAGCGACCCCGCGATCGATAGACCATTAACTGAACGTCGGGGGGCTGCCGCTCGACCCGAGAACCGCCGCTCGAACGGTTTTAGCGGCCCGAATGGTCCTACGATGCGCGGAACCTAGGAGCTTAGCGCTCGGCGGGCGCTCAACCACACCAAGACTGCCATAACAATTTTGTACCTCAGTCAACTACCAAGGCCAGGAATTGATCTACATGACGAAAGCATGTCTTCATCCCGGTTCATGAACCTCGGCAGGTCCAACGTGTCCTGCAAGGATTTCGGCATGCAACCTCAACCGCAATATGTATTCGATAGCGCCCCTCACCGAGGTGCTGTCTCGTCGTGCGTAGAAGCGCTGCGCGCTCAGGTCTGCTCCACTACCGAGCTCTCCTTCCTCATGGAAGCGCATGACGGGCTCTCTGGCGCTATCGCCAAGCGCGCAGGATTCAAAAGTCTCTGGGCGTCGGGTCTGTCGATCGCCTGCTCTCTCGGCTACCGCGATGCCAACGAAGCTTCATGGAGCCAAATCGTCGACGTGGTCGAGCGCATCGTCGACTCGACTGAGCTTCCTGTGCTCGTCGACGGCGATGGCGGCTTCGGGAACTTCAATAATGCGCGCCTCCTGGCACGCAAGCTCCGTCAGCGCGGCGCTGCCGGTGTCGCGCTCGAGGACAGCTGTTTTCCGAAGATGAACTCATTCGTTGGCGAGCGGCATCCCCTTGCCGATATCAATGAATTCTCCGGCCGACTGCGGGCCGTGAAAGATACAATCGCAGAGGACTTGGTCCTCGTTGCCCGGATCGAAGCCCTCATCAGCGGCCATGGACTGGACGAAGCAATTTTGCGCGCTCACGCTTATGCTGATGCGGGAGCCGATGCAATCCTTATCCACTCACGAAAGAGCAGTGCGGATGAGGTCCTTTCGTTTGTGAGTGCCTGGCAGAACCGGCTGCCGGTCGTCATCGTTCCAACGAAATACTTCCGAACCCCCGTCTCAGTATATCGCGATGCCGAAATCTCGACAGTGATCTGGGCAAACCACTCTATGCGAGCTGCAACGGCGGCAATGCGACGAGTCTGCGATGACATCATGGCCAAGGAGGGTATTGCCGGCGTTGAGCCACATATCGCGACGCTCGACGAGGTCTTCGCGATGTTCGGGTACGACGAACTCGCCCGTGCCGAAGTGCGATATTTGCCTCGCCGATAACCAACGGCAGCCGTTTCTCATGTTCACAAAAATTACTCGTTAGGAAGTGCTAGCATGCGATCGACCGCCCGATCGCAACGGTCCACTGTAGCCTCGTACGATACCTTTGTTTGCTCTCCCGATAATGGAGATTTCAGAAAGTGGCGCCGCAGCTCCCAGATAGCCGCCCTGGGCATCTCGAGCCCCTCACTCGATCAGGTCACTTATCCAGAAGGTCCGTGTCTCTCGGAGAGCGACCGACACGGAGCCTAACTTGTTTCGTTCGAAACTTTAGGTCACTTTCGGCAGACTTGAACACAACGGTCAGCACTTCAGTGTTCGGACGATATAGGAGCGGCTCGCGGGCGACATGACTGCGGTAGGTTTCTTTTTCGTTGCAAGAAGCATCCGCTTCGGCGGCGCGCCGCCGAAGCGTGCCCCTTGCGGTGCCCCTGATGCAGCTAGCTCGAGCTCACTAGCTTGCAGTTCGAGTTCGCCGCTGGGCTGATATCCTCCCTCTTCCTTGCATGGCCCTCTTCTTTCTCTGGGCACATTGATCGATGCCGCAACGATCGATTTCAAGGAGGTGATTAACAGGCAAGATGGAGGGACCTCATCGCGAGTTCTTTCAACTGATTGACGAGGGCGATCGTAGTCTAACGCAGCAAAAGAATGAAGTGGCGGGTCGATCAGGTGGGGCGAGCTTTGTGTTGTGTCGGATCAAGACCTCCCGCTTCATAGGATTCGAAACTGACTTCCCTAAGCATGCTCGATCCACTGGACAGGCGCCGTCCAAGAGCTTCGACAAAGCGATCGTAGCGTTCAGCGCCCTTGGCGCGCGCCGCGGGGCTCGACTGCTCCGGTAATGCCGGAGTTGCCGTCAACCAGAAGCGGATGAACAGTCCAATCGTTTCCAACGTAACACCGTCATTGCGCTCAAGGCGCTCGAGCGTACCCACGATCCGGTCGAGCCGCTTGGCTATCGCCGCTTCCCGCCGCTCGGACTCATCGGGGGACAGGAAGGAGGCAACGGCAGCCTCGGCAACCAGCGACTTGGGCTTGCCCTGATGTTTTGCGAACGCCTCGAGGCTACGGAAGATCTCTGGATCGAGATAGATGCTGAGCTGGACCTTCTTCATCTTAGCCCTCTCAAAGGTCCATCTTATCGTCCGGGTCGAGGCTGACCGAACGTGCAATCCCCTGCATCGAGCGATTCACGGCCGTAACTTGCGCGGCATCAGCATCGCCATCATCGAGCGCGTCGTCGAATTCGTTGTCGGCGCGCGGCGCCGTGATCACGACCTCCTCCTGCGGCGCCAGTTCTGGCTCGCGTCGAATGCCACCATTCCCATCGCGGACGTTGCGCTTCGACGCGGTAAGCAGATCGATCGAGGGCGGAATCGGTGTGTGGGCCGACCAATCGTCGGGCTGCGAGACCAAGCCGACTGGAACGTTGTGCGACGGGCCTAATATCCGGCTTTGGAACTGCGGATCTTCGTAGTAGCGGACCTTGTGGGCGCGCATCGGGTGCACGCCGGAAACCATCACAATGGCCTCGCTGGGCGAGAGCTGCATGACTTCCCCGGGCGTGAGCAGCGGACGAGATGTTTCCTGGCGGCTGACCATCAGGTGGCCAAGCCATGGCGAGAGCCGATGCCCGGCATAGTTCTTCATCGCGCGCATTTCGGTTGCGGTTCCGAGCGCATCCGACACGCGTTTGGCCGTGCGCTCGTCGTTGGTCGAGAAGGCAACGCGGATATGGCAATTATCGAGGATCGCGTGATTCGCGCCATAGGCGCGCTCAAGCTGATTCAGGCTTTGGGTGATGAGAAAGCTGCGGATGCCATAACCTGCCATGAAGGCGAGCTGGCTCTCGAAGAAATCGAGCCGGCCGAGGGCTGCGAACTCATCGAGCATGAGGAGCAGCTTCTGCCGCCGCCTGTCGGTATCGAGGCTCTCGGTTAGCCGCCGCCCGATCTGGTTGAGAACGAGCCGCATCAGGGGCTTTGTCCGGGCGATGTCGGACGGTGGCACCACAAGGTAAAGCGAGACCGGTCGGGGTCCGTCGACAAGATCGCGAATGCGCCAGTCGCTCCGCCCCGTGACCCGGGCAACCACGGGGTCACGGTAGAGACCTAGGAAGCTCATCGTGGTCGACAGCACGCCGGAACGTTCATTTTCACTCTTGTTGAGGAGTTCGCGCGCCGCCGAAGCCACGACCGGATGGACACGCTCTCCCAGATGGGGCGTCGCCAACATTGCGTTCAGGGTCGTTTCGATTGCGCGCAACGGGTCCGACAGGAAGCTGGCAACGCCGGCAAGCGTCTTGTCTGGTTCCGCATAGAGGACGTGGAGAATTGCCCCGACCAGCAGGGAATGGCTGGTCTTCTCCCAGTGATTGCGACGCTCGAGCGCGCCTTCGGGATCGACGAGAATGTCGGCGATGTTCTGGGCGTCGCGGACCTCGCAGTCGCCTCGGCGAATCTCGAGCAGAGGATTGTAGGCCGCGCTCTCCGGAGAGGTCGGGTCAAATAACAGCACTGGCCCAAAGCGGGCACGCCATCCGGAGGTCAGCTGGAAGTTCTCGCCCTTGATATCGTGGATGATCGTGGAGTTCGGCCAGGTCAGCAGCGTCGGAATGACAAGGCCGACACCTTTGCCGGAACGGGTCGGGGCAAAGCAAAGGACATGCTCGGGTCCATCATGCCGGAGGTAACGGCCCTCAAAGCGACCGAGCACGACGCCATCTAGCCCCAGAAGTCCCGCACGGCGAACCTCCCGTGCATCCGCCCAGCGGGACGACCCATATGTTGTCACATACCGAGCTTCCTTTGCCCGCCACACCGACAGGAAGATGGCGACGCCGACCGATGCTATCCCGCCGCTTGCGGCGATGCACGCTCCCTTGACGAAGATGACAGGCGCGTAGGCGTCGAACTCGAACCACCAAAGGAAGAAGGCAGCCGGTTGATAGACAGGCCAGCCCGCGATTATGAACCAGGCAGGCCCGAGTTGCGGCTGGAAAGCCAGACGCCACGCCGTCCATTCGGTGGCCGCCCAGAGGAAAGCGAGCACGACCATTGAGACAAAGAGTAGTTGACCCCAAAGAATCTTCGTCGCGGGCATAGCCAGAATTGATGCGCACCGTGAGGGCGCCATTCAACGGCAGTCCTTTCGAGGTCGCGGTGTCGCGGAGCATGGCGAAGAGATCGGCGGGTCAGAGCGAAAGGTCGCGTTTGCGCCCAAAACTCCAGTCGATCCCGCCGGGACCTGCGATGCCCCTGACCTGTTTACCCAGTTCACGCTCGAGCGACGGGGTCCAGGGCACGAGCTGGAAGCCGAGCCCGTTGTCGATCATGGCAAAGCGGCCGGAGGCGAGCGAGATCCTTTGGCGGTAAACCCCGGAAATGGGCTCTCCCGCCTCGGCGGATAGATGCGCCAGCCCTGTTTCGGAGGCCAAGCGTTGGCCCACGGTATCGAGCTCACGCTTGCGCAGAGTGCCAATCAGGTTGCCGCTTAATGTGACTTTATCGCCATCGCGGCGGGCAAGCCCGTACTCTACCAGTGCATCAATGCGGCGATCGAGCGCGGCCCGGACCTCGGCGCCGAATCCGCCACGCGCGAGATCGACGGGCTCACGAGCGACCAGGCGCCGATCGAGCCAGGTCGTCCCTTCCCAAGCCACCTGCTGGTCGAGATTAAGATCTGAGCGGATGGCAAGCGCGATCCGCTGCCGGCCTTTCGTATCCTCGAAGCGACGCAATTCGACGATACCGCCAACCGGGCCATCACCGGCCGCATCGATGTCGGGGAGCCTGAGATGATGAACACGTCCGTCAATCCCGTCGACAACGGCGAACGCCGATCCCCTAAGCTCATCATCGAGCCCACGGGCGATAAGGCGGCCGACGATGGGTTCGCCATGACGTTCGCCTTCGAGCGCCCAGGAGGATGGTGAACGAGATGCGCCATCCTTCGCGAGTGTCTTGTGCAGCCGCTTGATGATATCGCCGCGTTCTGAAAGCGCACGCAAGCGTAGCTCCGTATCAGGAGCGAGAACCCAACGCGCGGGACCGGCGGGCTCAGCGAGCCCCAGCCGCTCGAGCGTCCGCATCCGGCCAATCCGGATCTCGCGCAATAGGTCGGACCCGCCGCCGCGCTCTGGGCGCAGATCGATCACCCCGTCCGTCCGTCCCCCTTCCCGAGCAAGCGCGCGATCGAGCCGCGTCCAGCGCTCGGCCGCAACCTCTGCCTCAAGGCCGCGCCGAACCTCAAGCTCCGATCGGGGACCAAGTTCGCGCGTGACGAGATCACTTGCGCGGGCCCGCAGACCTTTGCTGATATAGTCACGGCTGATCACAAGGTCGGAGCCATCATCCGTGCGGCCGCGCACAAGGATGTGAATATGCGGATGCTCAGTGTTCCAATGGTCGATGGCGACCCAGTCAAGCCGTGTACCGAGATCGCGTGAGGCCTGATCCATCAACTCGCGCGTAAAGCTGCGTAAACTTCCCAGTTCGCCGGCGTCATCCGGCGAGACGATGAAGCGGAAATGATGCCGATCGTTCTCGCAGCGCTCAGCGAAGCCTCGGCCATCTGCGCCATCTCCGGCAGCATCGAATAGTTCGCCACGCGATCCGTCACGGGTGACGCCGTCACGCCGCAGGTAACCGATATGGGCCCGCAGACTGCCTGGCGAGCGCATCCGCCGCACGACACGCGCCTTGACCATGGCACCGCGGCCTCGATCTTGCAGGAGCCGGTTGGCGCTAAGGGTCGCAGCGCGCCCACGCCCAAACCGGCCGCCACGACTGCCGGCACGACGTGAAAGACCGCCGGCTTTCTGCGCGGCTTGGAGCGCTTGCGCCAGGAAGGGCTTTGCCCGCGGCCAGCGTGTCGAACGTATTTGGCCCGGGCGGACGCGAAAATCATCGTTACGCGTCATCTTGGTCCCCGCAATGTGCAGAAAGCCGAACCAAAACAGCGTCGTGGAAAAAATGACAAGTTGTGCTCGATCTTCGCAACGTTTGGAGCGTATCTGAATTTACTGACAATTCTCACCCGACCGACCGACCGCACCTTGCGGCTTTTATCCTGCCATCCGCGGTCGGCTATTCCTTGCTCCCTCCCCAGCACTCTCCAACGTGCGACAAACTTCGACAACACGCGACGAAACGCGATTGCGATCATCGGGACTCCGATTCGGTTGATCGCTGCACAAAAAGCCTGGTCGCACCAGGTACGAAGGCCAGCATTCCCAGGTTCGAAAGATCTTTCGAGCTGTTCATTGAATGCAGAGCCGATGTCGATCTGGCCTTGACCGACGCGCCGTCGGCGCGATCAAAGATTAGTGCTGCCTGCCGCCCCGGAAGAGTGCGTCGGGGAGCCAAAGTCGCATACTCGTCTCGTGTGATGCCGATCAATCCTGCGAGCCTGGCGACGTAAACCTGCGTTTCCCGAGGTAGTGGCCGCCCCGTAGCCAGATGCGCCTCGTACCGTCCTGGACCAGCGTTGTAAGCTGCGAGAAATCCTTCCGATCCAAACCGGTCGAGCATCTCGCGCAGATAGGCCGTGCCTGCGAGAATGTTGTCGCGGGGCCCAAAGGGGTCGACACCGAGCTTGTAGCGAATACTCAGGTGGACCCAGGTTTGGGGCATGATTTGCATCAGGCCCAGCGCTCCCCGAGAGGATACGGCGCCCACGTTTCCGCTGCTCTCGACCTGCACGACAGCACGGATCCAGCGCTCCGGGATCGCAAATCGGCGGGACGCTTCGGCGACGAAGGCGGTGTATGGATCGACATCCAGGGAGCTGAGCGAACGGGAATCAAGCGCCGGGACTGCGGTCTCCGCCAAAACGCTCGACGAGAGTTCAAGAACCAGCACAGCGGTCAAAGCGTAGACCGCCACTAAAGAGATGGAACCGCAAGCGTTTGCGCTCGCGAAGGTGACGGGTAGCCGGTTCGGCCGCTGGGTGCGAGGCCATCGCAGACATGCACCGCGCACGATCGTCTTCAAGACTCTGGCCGGGACGGAGCGAAGGTGCGGCGATCCATCGACCGGCGAGACTGCAAATCCACGAAGCAGGCTCTGCATGATCAGTCTTCCTTTGTCCACACGGGGAACGCTTGTCCGATCACGGCGGATGCTGGAATTGGCCCGAAGTAGCGGCCATCAAAGGAGTCCGCCGACTGCCAGTTCATGAGAAACACCTCATCTGACGCTATGAGGCGGCATCCGAGCCAAACCGGCAGCGGCCGGCCACGTGCATCGCGCTCGCGCGCCAGTCCCATCTCGATGTTGTCGACGGAGATGACGAGACCAGTTCTGCAAACGGTTTGTCCCGGCAGTGCCAGGACGCGCTTGAGCATGGGAACACCGGTCGGCAGGTAACCGTTCAAGTCCAGGAAGCTTGCGAGTGGCTCGGGCGGCCGAACCGCCACGAGCTCAGTGACCGTCAATTGTCGCGCTGGCTGCAGTCGATAGAAGCCGATTGGAACACTGTCTGAAGCGTTCCAGATGTACGATGGCGGTGCCTCTCTGTCCGAGCACAACGCCAGAGCTGCCGATCCACAGATCGCAAGCATAATTGATAGCCGTCCCATCAGAGCTCCCGTCTTCGGCGTCGCAGCCAAGCTTGATGGCGCGCACGGGTGTAGGTACGCGGGCTTTCGTTGACAGAGAGACGATTGTGAACGTGATGCCAGTAGTCTGGCGCAGCATCTGCAGGATTGATATCAAGTGCCTCCACCGCATCGATCAATTGCAGTGCGCGCTCGACCTTGGTCCATCCTGACAATCGCATCAGGCTCTCCCCGCCGGGATTGACCCAAGGTACGGTTGAATATCGCTGCCGGGGCGCTGCCGCGCGCAAGATGTCGATGCGGGACAGAACGGTTCCAAAATCGTTGGACGTCCAGCGCACGAATGCGAAAATGCTGCCGGTTGCGAATGACAGAACGCGGCGGTGGCGGTCAATGATCTTTTCCGATACGGGCCGGCCGAACCGAATTCGGTTTTCGAACCGCCCCTCGACCCACAAGAGTTCGACGGTTGTGACATCGCTCATCTAGCGGCTCCTTTGCTCAGAGGTGTTGCAGGTCCGCGCCAGCAGGCACTTTTCCGCAGCCGAATGGCTGCAACACACTTGCCTGCGGCTGAGCCGTCGTGGTGAAATCTAACTTGCCGCCGTTGCGGAATTCTCGCGGCGGTCATCCTGCCGATCGTAGACGAAAGGGTCTGACTCGTTGTGAGCAATCCGAGGAATTCGGGATTAGCAGGGTTAAGGGAGCGGAAAGCGATTGCACAGCAAACCCCTGGCGCTGATTTCCGTTCCCGATAGTACAAAGGTGCGGTCGCGGATGGGGCAAAAATTCTGGTCCGTGATAGCACGATACAATTCACAGACTTTCCTCCGGCGTTGAGATGCGCCCGCATCTTTGTAGCCTTTCTGCAAAGGGGACTGACCTGAAGTGGCGCGAAGTTCGATCGCTCCACACCGTCAATGTCTCGTGTAATGACAAGCCGATACGCGGGTGACGTTTGTCGACGGACGAACTGGCGCAGGTCGTAAGCAAAGTGCTTGAGTGGGGATAGGCTGCCCGACTTGGCGTGGAGGCGGACGAAATCAAAGCTCCAGCCGCACGTTTGACGGCCGCCATATTTTCGCAGGAGGCGAAAGAGCCAGCATTCAAATCTACCAATCAGATCGAGATAGGCTCGGTCCGTCGTCAACACGACGGCATCATTGAGAACCCCCGTGCAGACCCAATCCGGCAAGATCAGCTCGATTCCGCAGGCATGGCGGTGCATATCTGCCGTTCCCTTCCATTTGTTGATCCGGAGAACCGGTGCTGACGGCGCTCGGTCGGCCGGCGAATCGCGTTCAGGACCGATACTGATTGCAGCCGGTCGAGCGCAGCCCTGACGTTCGCAGTCGCGCACACTGGTGCCGCGATCTACGTAGGTCGGGATCTCGCATGAGGTAGTTTCATCAACCCGGATGGTTTCAAGCCGGCATCTCGAGCCTCGACAATCTGCAAAGCGGTCCAGATCACAACGTGCGCATCCCAAATCGGCTCCGTGCGATGTTCCGGCACAGCTTCCACTCGAATCATGATTGCCCCGGCGCTGAGGTCGATCGGCATAATCCGTTTCGACTTTGCCGGTGGGAAGAACGGATATGCCGTCAGGTTTGGCGCATCGCCCGGCATGAGATCGCTGGGCGATGAGCAAAACAGTTCTGAGTTGACCGCGTTCCGAGTGACGTTGCCCATAACCAGAGCATGTGTCGTTCGACATGGATCAGCGCCGCTCCTTGCCCGCATACGGAATGGGTGCGTGCCGCTTTGCAGGCAAGACCGTACCCATGCCGGGATCGCTGGTTGACTTCTTTGCTCCGCGGTCCACCCAGGCTTTCAGGTCCTCAAGTGCATAAACAACGCGCCCACCGAGCTTGCGATAGGTCGGCCCGGTGCCATAGGTGCGATGCTTTTCCAAGGTTCGGCCGGACAGGCCGAGAAAGCGTGCCGCTTCGGGGGTTCGTAAGTATCGCGGCGGCAAGCCGGCGGTCGGATCGGGCATTCGAGGGGCTCCGTGCTCATCTGGAGGGCTCGCGCGTCTGACCGCGCGCCGACGAGCATGATGGCGGAGTAGAAGCACTTAAGGGGATGCCGAAGATGTGGGGATGATTTTCGGCACCCCTGCTTCGTTCCTTGCGAAATGACAGGCAGAGCACTTTCCGTCGATCTCCGCACTTCAGCACCAAACAAGTTACTCAAAGCGATAGTCAGCTGGGTCGTTCGTGGGTTTAGAGGCGCGCTGAGGAATCGTTCGACGGCAAACACCGATCGTACGATGGCCCGGTACGCATCGATGCGTTCTTCGACGGCTCGCAGCGTCAACCTCAAACCTTCGCCGCGCTGGGGTAAATGGACAGAGGTCCGGGCGGGCGGCGCGCGATTGTGCGCCACCGACGATATAAGGCGTCTGCGCCGGTATCGAAAGCTGCATCGAGCGGCAGCCTGACTGGATAATGCGCACAGAACTGATTGCCGTGTCTCTTTCAGATACGAGGATCGTTGAGCGATACGACATCAATCCACGCTCTGAATGTGTCCGATCAAAACTATTGATTTTTGCCGATCTTACGAGTGGCGGATAGTACGGGTCAGGTTGGCGAACACAGAAATGGACCGATCATCATCTTTGCCTCGGCTCTAGGAAGCATTCTACCGTTTGCGTCGAGCATCGGCCGAAACCAGCCCATTGCGATCGTCTTCTTTAGCTGGCGAGGCGAGCGGCATTGTGCCGGCGCGAAGCGACGGACTTCCTCTGTCGTGTAGCCGCCGATTTTCAATAAACTACGGCATAGGTTTTCGGAGGGCTCTCTATACCGCTCCGTGCGACTGAGCGATGCTTCGGGAGTTCCAGCCTCGCAAGGAATTGGTCGCAGCCGATTGCGAGTCCAGTGCTCCGGCTGGATAATTGGATTGAATTCATGGCGCCCAGATCGTGCGAAACATGGACGGGGTCGTCTTCGAGAGGCGCTGCGATCGGGAGCGATACAAGATGCAATCTGTCCGCAACAACACCGAGCAACCAAACATTTATGTAAGCAATGCCTTAATCGGACGTGCCTTGCGTGCGTCAATCCGAAGCGCAGTGGGCAATCATGCCGCGAAGACGCCAGAGCGCGACTACAATATCATCGGATATTGTCGCGGCATGATGTCATCCCCGCTAACGGCAAGTCATCTGAGGATGGGGATGGTTGAAACCCATCTGAATCGCCATTGCCGGCGATGTTTCTTTCGACCGGCCGAAGGGTTCAGGACGAACGCTCGGTCTGGCCAAGGATAGGATCTTGAATGATGAACCACGATGTAAGCCATTCGCCCGCGCTGTGCTTTCTTCTCGGTCTTCCGTGCTCGGGGACGACGCTGTTGGCCCATGTACTTCAACGGCACCCGGATATTTTGGCTTCGCCTCAGCTCTGGCTGATGTTGGCACTTGAGGCCTTCGGTAAAGTGGACCAGCGTCACCCAGCCGGCGCATCATTGGTTCAGACCGCAACCTCGGAGTTCTTGGGACGAATAGATCGAACGATCGTTACCCGCGCTTTTGCCGATGCAGCTTATGGCCGGTATTTGGCCGCTGCAGGCAAACGCACCCTCATTGACAAGACGCCGCCTTCTTGGATTCCCTCTATCCGGAGGCGTCGCGGCTCGTCCTAATCCGCAACCCCTACGCCATCGCCGCATCACTGAAATCGACGTGGGACGTCCCTCTCCTAGCCGCAAGTTGCCCGTCCGCGATCGCATCGTGTCTTGCCGATATCGCGTTGGGCCAGCCCACGCCCGCAATCGCATCTTCTCTCGCCGACCTCGTTCTGGGCCTGCCCGTCCTAGCAGCTTACCGCAGTCGACCTCAGACGCAGGTGGTACACTACGAGGTCCTTGTGGCGCAGCCCGACGAGGAAGTTCGTCGCGTGCTTGCTGGCCTTGGTTACACTCCGACCGACATGGCATCGGCGCCGATAGGGCAAACGGACGATCTTCGGTCTAGCACCTTCGGGGATCGCAAGATCGCGGAGAGAACAACCGTCGATGACCGCTCAGTGCAGGCTTGGCAAACTAACCTTAGCATCGAAGAGAGGCAGTTCGTGACCGACCTGGTTGGGGCGGAGCTTTTGATAGAGCTCGGTTATGAGCAGGACCTTCAGTTCGCAAAGCAAGCCGGCGTCGTTGATAGGGGTCCAGAAGCAACTCAAGGCTATCGCCACTTGTTTCGGACCTGCTGGGATTTCCTGGACGGCAAGACAGGGAGATCATTCGACATCCCCGTTGATAGCGCCGAACTAGACAGTAGCGGTCGGCAAGCTGAGGAAAACTCCTCGTTAGCTTTCGGCCGCTCGTTACTTCAACAAGCGCAACGTCTGGCCGCGACCAAGAAGGAAGAGAATTTGCGGGCAGCAAATTCAATAATTCAATAGCGGCGCAGTTGAATGAGGCGCTCACGGCTTCGAAGGCCGATCGAGAAGCGCCGTCTGGAGACCATCCGTGATGGCGCGCCAACATTGACGTTGCGGGGGCAAGATCATGCGGCCCACGCAGACCCCGTTATCTCAGATGATAATCCGAGACATCGCTTCAGCCGTCATGCGCGAGCAATGTGACATTGGAAAACCAAAAATTGCGACATTTGGGATACGAATGGCCGAGGTTTCCGCAGGTCAGAACGATTGCTCGCTTGCTCTCGTCAGAATTGCCTGATCGGCAGGCGCACAGGCAATATATAAGCCACTCTCCAAGGATTGAGTTTCAAGGAAATGAGCACCATCAAGTGTCCGAGGGCTTGACCTCAGCCGCTCTACCCAATCCAGCCAGTGTAGCGTCAGATCTGACGTTCGCTTAGCTCCAAGCGAGATAAACCCGCGGGGGCGTGGCGGCAGCCAGCGATGTCTCTGCAACACTCCCGAAACTTGCGTCGCAGGTTTGGTCACGATGGCGAAGGACTGTTTTCCGCGGGTCGGCAATGATTTCGCTGCCCCTCTATTATTTGCGAGGCGATGGACGGAGCAACGCATGATAGCCGTGGCGCATCAGCGCCATACCCGCCTGAACCAGGCGAATGACTCGGCTGCGCAGGTCGTGGGTTTTCCAGGCGCGCTCGGAGACGCGTCTTGAACCAAACAATACTTCGGCGATGGCACGATAGTACTACTGAGTCAGAAAAAGTGTCTGATTCAAAAGATCGCGGGCGAGATCCTGTGAGAATCAGTTACCTGTTGAGATTCAGGCATCGGCAACGGGGGCTGATATGGATCTCCGGACATCAGGCGGCAGTGAATCGCGATTTTCGGCTTTTGTCGAGAAACTTGTGAGTGTGATCGGACATGCGGACCGGGCCCAGCCGTTGTTTGATTATTGCATCGGCTTAATCATGCCGGGGGAGCGTAAAAGCGTTGAGCCTATGGCAGCGGTAACGGCACCTGATCGGACGGCGGCGCAGCATCAGTCGCTGCTGCACTTCGTCGGCCAATCGCCTTGGTCTGACGAGGGTGTTTTGGCCAAAGTGGGTGAGATGGTACTGCCGGCGATAGAGCGCCATGGACCGATCGAAGCGTGGATCATCGATGACACCGGTTTTCCCAAGAAGGGAGCGCACTCGGTCGGTGTGGCGCGTCAATATTGCGGGCAGCTCGGCAAGCAGGATAACTGCCAAGTCGCGGTATCCCTGTCGCTTGCCAATCACCACGCCAGTCTGCCGGCGATGTATCGTCTCTATCTGCCGCAGGAATGGGCGGCAGATAAGAAACGTCGGCGCAAAGCGGGCGTGCCCAAGGAGATCAGCTTTAAGACCAAGCCAGAGATCGCGCTTGAACAGATCGAAGCAGCCTGCAGAACCGGGCTTCCTCGCGGCGTGGTGCTGATGGATGCCGGATATGGCTGCAACACGGACCTGCGGACCAGCATCAGCGCGTTGGCGTTGACCTATGTGGCTGGTATCTTGCCAAACACCACGGTGTGGACATCCGACACGGCGCCGCTACCGCCGAAAAAATGGTCGGGCAAAGGGCGACCACCAAAGCTGCTGCGCCGCGACCACAAGCATCAACCGATTTCGGTCAAGGAGCTTGCTCTTTGCCTTCCTAAGCGGGTCTGGCGCACGATCAAGTGGCGAGAGGGCGCGGCCGAGCGGCTATCGTCGCGCTTCGCTCGCGCGCGCGTTTGCGTCGCGCATCGAGATTACCAACTCACCGAAAGCCGACCGGAAGAATGGCTTTTGATCGAATGGCCAGAAGGTGAGGACGAGCCGACCAAATACTGGCTTTCAACGTTGCCGGAAACGATCACTTTTGGAAGGCTAGTCGATCTAACCAAGCTGCGCTGGCGCATCGAGCGCGATTATCAGGATCTCAAACAAGAGGTCGGGCTCGGGCATTTCGAAGGGCGAGGTTGGCGTGGCTTCCACCACCACGCTACGCTGTGCATCGCAGCCTACGGATTCCTGGTCTCCGAGAGGGAGACGATTCCCCCCTCGGGATCTCGTTCCACCAGGCCGTTCAAGAGACTTGCGGTTTCCAACGGTTACCGACCCAGAGGCTCCGCTGCTGCGACCCGAACGTCACATCCCGAACTCGATTGCGACGATGCGGCGAAGACTGATCGTTGCCATCGTCCGCACCCTCTCACGCTGTCCCTGTTGCATTCGCCCGATCAAACAGCGCCTTCTTTTGTGACGCAGTAAGAATAGGAGGCGCCTTCCATGCGTAAATCGAGGGCGCGCAGCGCCAGCGCAAAACGCTTACGTCGTTGCGCCGACAGTCGATGAAACGGAGGTCCTGGTGAGCGACCGTTGACCGCACGCCAGAACCGATATGCGGCGTGGGCCCGGATCTCAAACTCGACGTCGGGCAGCAGTTTGAATGCATAAGTGGCACCGAACTGCGGGGCCTGTTTCAGCCACAGATGATGCTTGGTCCCATGAATGCGCAACACGACATGCCAACCGTCCGCTGCTTTCCTGATCCTGTCCGATGCAGGATCGGCAAGCGCAAGCCCAGCAGCAACGATATCCGAACCGGCAGCGCTCTGAACGATCGGCAGCACCGCCGGCAAAGCCTCCGGCGCCCAAAAGATGGTCTGCTGATGAAAGGACTTCTGTGGGTCATGAGCGAAAGCAAAGGCCCCATCTCCTCCGAAATTCAGGGGTCACCTGCCCGTGTTTCGAAACCGTGTCCCGATAGTCAGCTTGATACTTGGGATTGCGACGGAGGATTTCCCAAGCGAAATCCGACATCTCGCCGTCTTTGACGCCCTGGTATGACTCCGGTGAGCGCCAGTCGAATTTTGACACTGCTATGATCTCCCGCCAAATCGAATTGCGGCGCAGTGTCTATAAAGACTGGGGTTGCTATGGAAGCCACAAATTGTGCATCACGCGTGATGCAAATAGTCGATCACGCCATCAACGGGAGAAGTTCTTTCTCTCTGCGCAATCCAGACGATGCATCTTTGCTACCTAGGAGCGCCAACACGAAGCAAGTCACGGTAGCCGTGATCCGCCATCCATTTTGCGCGTGCCAAATGGCTATCGAATGCATTGCGAGCGCGCACTGGCTCGCGGTCCGGATCGATATGCAACACGATCCTGGCGACTTCGCTCCAATCAGCGCCATCCGCCTCGGCATCGAGGAGTCGCCAATACGTCACCAGATGCTGCTGGTCATAGGATGTCACTTCCGATTCATTCGGCGCCGCGTCCGCGACATCAGGATCTAACGCCGGCTCTTTCATGTAAGCTCACGCGGCGAGTTCGTTATCTTCATTTGGTGAACTTACCGCAATAGATCGGTTATAGCCAGTGGTTTGATGGCCGCCCAAATGGCTGCTTTGGCGCATGAAAGCTCGCGCGCTTGTGGCCTGGAATGTGCGACGGATCCGCGTGGATCTTGGTATTCCGCAGGAGCAACTGGCTTACGATGCGGAGATTGACCGCTCATATCTGGGCGGCGTAGAGCGGCAAGAGGAGAATCCGACAATCGATCTTCTCGACCGGATCGCTAAAACACTTGGTGTTCATCTATCTGAGTTCTTTGTCCAACCACCCAAGGGAGCAACATCCCACAAGACATTGCGCAAAGGTCGCAAGCCGGCTCGTTCACGTCACAAGAAGAAATAGCGGACCTACTCGCATAAGGTCGCTGAAAAACATTGCAGTTTGGACGGCCAGAGTTTCGAAAGGCTGCGGAAGCGGAAAGGTTTCACGCGGAAGAAAATTCGCCGAGGCCGTCGGCTCTACTGAACAATATATCAATGGATTGAAGTGTGGTCGGCGCAATCCGCGCTGTGGTGACCCTGTGCGAGCTCGCAAGCCAGCGGACATCAGCTACATCGATCTTGTTTGCTTGATGAAGAAATTTGCAAAGCACGTCCCGAGATTGCGAAGCGAAATTCACATAATCAAGTAAAATGCGGATCGATCAAGTGGCGTTAAGCGATCTCTTTTGTCGGCTTCAAAGAGCGCCCCGCCCGATTGGATCGGGCGGGGCGCAGGTGTTGCGAGGCTTACTCGCCGGTCTTGCGCGGCCGCGACCAGAGCAGCGTGTAACCTTCGCCGTCCTCATCGTCGAACAGGCTGGCGTAGATCGGCGCGTTGAACGAGGGGTCATCGAGCTTGATCGAGAGGTAGTCGCGACCTTCCTCGGAGCGCTTGGACCATGCCGCCCCGATTTCTGCCCGGCCCACATAGACGCGGTGGCTGGGAGCGTTCTCGTTCGAGCGGTTGGCCTCGGCGACGATGCGGACGCCCCTGGCCTGCAGGCTCAACGTGACGATCTCGCCCTGGAAGTCGGAGCCGACTTTCTTGAAAGAACCGATGCTAGAGCGGTTTCCACTTTATGTGAATCGGAAGGGTACAGGGGATTCCCTCGGTCGCGCAAATCAGATTCGATTGCTCTGGCTTTAACGACGGGGCGAGCGATGGCGAAGGGATATTCGAAAGACCTGAGAGTGCGTGCGGTGGCACTTGTCGAAGACGGCGAGAGCAGACGGGAAGCCGCGCGCGTGCTCGGTCTCAGCGCCTCGACCGCGATCCGCTGGATCGAGCGCTGGACGAGGACGGGCAGTGTGGCGGCATTGCCCGGCACGGGCCAGAGCCGCTCTCCGCTCGAGGCGCATCGCCAGTGGCTGCTCAATCTCATCGCCGCGGAGCCGGACTTGACACTCGAAGAGATTCGCGCGCGGCTCAAGTCCGAGAAGCGGCTGAAAGTCGGGACGACATCGGTCTGGCGCTTCTACGAACGCCACGACATCACGTTCAAAAAAAACTCTGCACGCCGCTGAACAGGATCGCTCCGATGTCGCTGCCGCGCGCGCCGAGCTGAAGGCCGAGCAATCCAAGCTTGAAGCGCCGCGCCTCGTGTTCATCGACGAGACGGCGGTCACGACGAAGATGGTACGGCATTACGGCCGCTCACCGCGTGGCGAGCGTCTCGTTGCGAGCGTGCCGCACGGCCACTGGAAGACGCTGACACTCGTTGCCGCGCTGCGCATCGATGGCTTGACGGCGCCGTATGTCTTCGACGGGGCGATGGACGGGCCGTCATTCCTCGCTTATGTCGAGCAGATCCTCGCGCCGACGCTGCGCAAAAGAGACATCGTCTTCATGGACAATCTGCGTACCCACAAGATCGACGGCGTTCGCCAGGCGATCGAAGCGGTCGGCGCCAAGGTGCGCTATTTGCCGGCCTACTCGCCCGATCTCAACCCGATCGAAATGGCATTCTCGAAGCTGAAGACCGCGCTGCGCAAGGGCGCGGCACGCACCGTCAAGGCGCTCATGAAACTGATCGGCAAGCTCATGAAGACATTTGCGCCCGACCAGTGCGACAACTACTTTCGACATGCAGGATACGGGGCCTGATCCACATCAAGCGGAAAATGCTCTAGCCATGTCACTTCTCCTTGGTTTGTTTCGAGCCCCGCGACCACCGCGGCCTCGATGGCGATCTGAGGGCCGAAGACGATCGGCGACGCACCCGCGTCTTCCCGCGGGCCGGAGCGTTAAGCGGAGGATGCCGGCGGAGAGACTTTCTTGCCTCGCGAGGAATGGGCGTAGCCCAGGGGAAGAAAGTCTCCCCGGCGGCATTGCGTCTCAGACGATCGAGGCGCAGACGGTCTTCGGTCAGATCAAGCCAACGAGGCGAGGTGCGTCCGAGCGCTGAACACAGGCTTAAGCGGGAAAAGACGTGGCAGACCTCGCTTTGCAACACAAGAAGGCGGCAGGTTACGGCGCAGAGAAAGAAAGAGTGTGCGGGAAAAGGCGACACGGCATTGCCGTTGGGCAGCGGTTGCGACCGAGCATCTACCGTCGACCGCTCACGGGGGCCGACTGGAGCCGTCGGTCTGATCTAGGCTGCGAAGTAACGGGAATCAGCCATTGAGCGACGATCTCTGTCTTGAAGAGAGAGCCATCAGGGCAGTACGGCGATTATCGCGACGCTCTTGCCACTGTGGCAAGTTCGGAAACTGCGCAAGCGGCCGCACATCGAGCGCTCATGAGCTTGCTACCAGATTTCGACCGAGCAATCCTGGAGGATCGACCTCCATCAATCGGGCCGAATCTATTTGATGTGGGTGCGAGAGCGGTCACCCAATGAGACGAGGCGCGGCGGGCCTTCAACGGGGCGGCTGAGGGGGCTCGCCAGGCCCCCGCTGCTCTTGAGGAGCAGATTCCAGATGTACCTGCGAAAGCTGCGCACGGTCGCGATTTAGAATGATGGTTGACCGACCACAGCTTAAAGGAATGGATTATCCATTTGCCGCTGCGATCACTGCCTCAACTCATCACGAACCGGTGCGCACCCCGGCAGCGGCTACGAAAGGGCGGCTCTGAACCCCCAGGTCTTCGATCGAACATCCTCGTGAACGGGGACGCCGCGCGGCGAACGAACTGGAGCGCGATGGCACCACCGACACTCCGCCGTACGCACGTCGAGTACCTGCCGAAGGCTACACCAGTCCCTCTTCGTTCAGCCCGGGCAGCGATGCGCCGGGAACTGATGGCCTGCTTGCGATCAGGACGCGGCGTCTGCCGGGCAGAAGACTCAAAACCACGGGATCTTCCTTGGAATTGGAAGGCACGATGGTTCCGATTTCTTTGTGTATCCGCGAGAATGCTTTTCGTCAGCTAATGGTCAGCCAGGCGGTCTATCTCGACAGGCTTCGCATTATCGCCTGGATCGGAGGTGGATATGACGGGCATTGGCCGGCTGCGGCCTTTCAAGTCGCAGGTTGAGGCTGCTCGAGCAGACAGCACGTCGGGATCGAGCAGTTCGCGCTCGGAATCAGGACTTGCCGTTCGGGAAGGTAGCCAATCGTTCGATTCCGTCTTGGACCGGATGCGCTCTGGGCCGCAAGACAGAACGGCGCCGGTCCTCAGCCAGCCGCGAACTTCGGGTACGGAGGTCCCCATTTCGGCGACAGGCGACGAGATCGAGGCAGCAAAACCACAAATGGACGGCCTGCTTGAGGAACTTGATGGTTGCCGTAGTGCGGTCACGCAAATATTGCGGAACTCGTCGGAGGCCCAAGAGCTGATCGACCAGCTCGTCAAGGCAGGCGCAAACGTTCTGGACTACCGCGCGAGCCTGCCCCCGCATGTGGCGCGTAGGGTTCTGTCCGATGATCGGGCTCGCCGCCTCCGCGACGAGGTGCTGCATGCGGCGGACCAATGCAACACACTGGCCACCCAAACAATCTACACCTTGGAGCAGAGCAGGAAGAGTGCGGCCACCGTGCTCGACCGGATGCGCCAGTCCAACGCTCCCTCCGACCAGCTGAGCCGAGCGGTTTCCAGTGTGGCGGACCGCTATGCGGCCTGCATGAAGTGGTGGGGAAAGAAGGCATTGCGCTCGGAACAGATGCAGTCCGTTTGCGCAGCCACTGCCAACTTACCAGGTACAACAGCCAAGATGCGGCAGGCCGAAGAGGCGGCACTGCGGCTGCACACCGGCTGGGCACTAAATACAAAGTGCATGCATCTGCAATCGCGGATCGCTCTCGCGCAGGTCATGATTGAGCCGCAGGCGAGCACGTTCGAACCAGCCTTGAGGGAAATCCTTATGGGTGAGAACGGGCGGATACGTCTGCTGGGTACCTTCATCGAGGATGTTTTTCCCGCATTCGTCTCGACGGCCGATGCCGTTCTAAACTGCAAAGGACGCGTACTCGATGCAGAGCACTGCGCCGTTCTGGAGGGAGTCATGGAGCGGCTTTCGGAATTTGCGTCCGCGTTACACGACATCGGTGCCAAGCTAAGCGGTGTTGGAACAGGTGCCGATCTCCCATTGGAACTCTTGGGTAAGATCGTGGAAGGCGCCTGGGTCACCGCGCACGAGGCAATGCGCTTCCTGGCATTGCAGCCGAACACGGTGGCCATCATTGCACCGCCGGCCGACGCTCGGGCTGCCCTACCGACCAACACTAAAGGCCATGTTGTCGTGGCGGAAGGCACGACAGCGCGCAGGAAGGAGAAAGGCAAGCGCACGCCGGCCGCGGGCGCCGGGAGTTCGGCGGCCGGGCGGACGCAGCCGCAGGTCGCTGCGTCCAAGACGGCGCCAGCAGCCAAGGTTCTCGTGCTCTCGGATCTGGGAACGAAGAAGCTCGTGAGCGCGGAGGAGGCGCATGCGAGGGCATCATCGTCGACGACGTCGCACTTGGCAATCTGGCAGGCCCCGCCCTCGATGGAGGCACTGACGCCACTCCTCAAGCGTTTGGACGAACTTTTGCAATTCGATCTGGCTGGTCAGCAAAGAACCGCCTCGCAAGTGCGCCACATGAAACCCGAGGACGCCGACCACGTCGTGGACACCGTGGTCAAGCGCCTGCAGACCCAGGCCACTGAGATTCAGGCCTGTGTGGCCGCGTTGGAGGAGCCTCGCCGTCGCGGTCTCCTCACGCCTGTGCAGTTGCGCGAAGTGCACGACAAAATAGTTCGGCTCAAGACGACGGGGTCCGAGGCGCAGGGGCTGGCCAAGGCTTTGAACGAGAGAAAGGCCACGACGAGGATTGATTGCATGAAGACCTACGCCTTTCCGTCCCAAAAGTACCTTGAACACTTGCGGTCCGTCGAGGAGTTGGCGCCTGCGGATCTACCGCGCGCGCTAAAGGGCGAGCCAGGAGTGTTGTTTGAGATCATGCTGCAACCCAAGGCGCTGCGCAATGGTGCAATGCCGAGTCCGATGTGGGTGCACATCCATACGAAGCGGCCGGGACATGCGCGGCAGTTGGCGATGCTTGATGACGCTGACTTCGCCGCTTGCCACGTCAAGTCCAATGAACAGCGCGGCTACAATCGGCAGTGGCAAAATGCCCAGGCAGCGACGGGGCATGAGAACGTCGTGGTCCACCGCGGCAAGCTCACGCCTGTGTTCTGTAGATCCTTGTTGACCACGGCCCTTACCGACCACCCAGGCTATCCGTTTGCTGAGGCGGAGCGCTGGTCGACGCAGGCCGCTCGACACTTGTAGTTGGTGCGTCCCACGGTAGAGCGCCTCGTGGTGACACCATCAGTGTGAGACCTCCGACTCCGGAGCCAGGGACCCGTGATCAGGTCGTGGGCCTTCAGCAGCCGGTCGACTAAAAGATTCCGAGACGCAGTCCAGTCGCTCACCGCCGAACGCGCGGCCAATTCTCGCGGGGATAGCTCCGAAAAGCAGTTCCAAAGTCATGTAGCAGAAGCCAAGCGGCTGATGACCGCCAGGATTGGGCCGATCACAGCTCCTCACAGCTCCGGCACTTATTGCACCGGCGCCGACAGCTCAAGCCTTGGAAGGCTGCAACTTTTGCAGCGTGGCGGACTCCACACCCGCTGCTGCGCACCACGGGTGGAAAGCAGAAGCTCGGCAAGACGTCTTTCCTGGATGAGCGGACCCTGCGCAGACTGCTGACCATCGCAGCGAGCGGGGCGGTGCGTTGGGCAAACGCTCGCCAAATGTGTGGCTCATGCGCATGCTGAATCGGGGACCGCCCATTCTCCTCATCGCTACCATCGTCAACAAATCTCCACGCAAGCGCATTGATGGAGAGACTGAATTTATTGAGCTCTAGCTACCGCAGATAATTCTGCCGCGAGGCCCTGAAGTGTGATAAGGTCAAACAGAGTATGGCGGTCTTGCGACGCCACGTCCTAGACCACGCTTGCGTCAGAGGCATGACGCCGGATCTGCGTTCGATCTGGCGTATCAACGGTTAGGCTACTGCAAGCCGCGCGCGAGACACAGGTGCAGAGCTTGCTGTTTATCGCCCGCTCCTCACTGCTGAAGAAGACGTCACGATGATCGACTTGGGCAGACGGCTCCAAGATCGGCAGGACGCAGAGGCCGCATTCTCCGCGCCGGCAACCGAAAATCATCTCGACGCCAGCATCTTCAAGCGCCTCTAGCATGGAGCGATTGGCAGGGACGTCGATTTCTAGACCCAACCTGGGAATCCTGACCTTGAACGGCGCATCCGCAATGTTGCCGGCATTGCCAAACGTCTCATAGCGGAGTTGCGGCGCGGGCCTGCCCGCTTCGCGCCACAAGCGCTTTGCCGCCTCCAACATCCCGAATGGGCCACACACATAGAGCTCGCCGCGCGGATCCAATTTGGCGATCTCGCCGGCGATATCGATGCGCTGTCCCTCTTCACTGACAAAGATCTGGAGCCGTTCGCCGATGTAGCGGGCAAGTTCTTCCGCGAATGCCAGGTCGAGACGGCTGCGCGCTGAATAAAGCAGGCGAAACTTCGCGCCCGTTTGCTTCAGCGCCAGCGCCATTGTGTAGATCGGCGTAATGCCGATGCCGCCGGCCAGCAGCAAATATTCCGGGCGGTCGTAGCTCAATTCGAAGCTGTTCCTCGGCTCGGAGATCGTGAGCCGTTCGCCTGTCTTGAGGTGCCACATGCCGACAGACCCGCCCCGGCTGGAAGCGAGCCGTTTGACGGCGATGCGATAGAGCCCGTCCCCGCAAGGCCCTACCAGCGAATAGCTACGCAGCTGCGACCGCCCGTCGATCGGTACGACGACGTTGATGTGACTGCCAGGTGTTACCCTGATCAACGGCCAATCCGGCTCGATCTCGAAAAGACGGACGTCTGGCGTGAGATCGCGCGTGGCGCGAAGACGTGCACTCATCCGTTCCATCGGCTTGGCCATGACTTTTCGCCTATTCAGCTGCAACGTCTTCGATCACGCCGTCCTGTTCGCCGGCCATCATCCGGTCGATCAGCCGCCGTGCCCAGAGCGCGCCCGCATCGATGTTGAGATCGTAAAAAGGCGAACGCGGGTTCTTGTCGATGGCGGCCTGCTGCGCCTCCAAGATTCTGTGATCCTGATCATAGACGCCTGCGCCGCCATTGACGTGGGCGAGCTGGAGCTCTCTCGTTAGTTCCACATCATCCTTCCGATAATCTCGGACGAAGTTCCAGAAATAGTGGCAGGTCGTCTCGGTCTCGGGCGTGATCGCCGCCAAGAACGCGCCGCTGACGCCGTGCGAGCGATCGCCTAGCGGCGCGCCCGTATTTGTAAGTGCGACGCCGACGTCGCCGACCACGACCGACGGTGCCTGAAACGTCACGATCTGCCAGCGATCGACGCGGCCCGGCCGTGCGAGCTGGCGCCCCCAGAACGGGGGCGGCTCGATGTCGATCATCCAGCGCGTCATCGTCGCCGTGTTGTCCGTGTGGGTCACATCGAAGGGCGCAGCCGTGATCGCCTCGTCACCGATGCTGCCGGCGTGCACATAGGTCTCGTGCGTAAGGTCCATGAGGTTGTCGACCACCAGGCGATAGTCGCATTTCAACTGATAGAACGTGCCACCCTCGCCAGCCCATTGTGTGTCACCGTTCCAGTGAAAATCCGGAATTTTGTCGGGGTCCGCAAGCGCGGGATCGCCGGGCCAGAGCCAGACCAGGCGATGTCGCTCAGCGACCGGATAGGCACGCACGCAGGCTGACGGATTGATCGTCTTCTGTGCAGGCATGTAGGAACAGCGGCCGGCCGAATTGAAGACCAGCCCGTGATAGCCGCACATGACGTCATCGCCCTTGAGACGTCCGAGCGACAACGGCAGCAGTCGGTGCCAGCAGGCATCCTCCAACGCTGTCACGGCGCCATCCGTGCGGCGGTAGAGCACGACGTTCTTGCCGCAGATGGTGCGGGCGGAAAGCTCGCGGACGATCTCGTGACACCATGCAGCCGCGTACCAGGCATTGAGCGGAAAGGGTTTGGGTGCGTTCATCGGGCAGCTATCTCCATGGTTCGGTCGATGGTCGCGGGCTTGCCGTCTTAACTCCCACTTTCGAGCAGATTGCGTTGGCAATAGTTATCGGACAATCGGACAGAGTTGATATCCCTTATCTATTCTTCCGATATCGCATCGTTTTCCGCCGGGAGAGTCTTGAGGAGATGGCAAAGAATTGGGATCCATTCGCGATTGATTTTGCCGCGATCCGTACCTTGCGCCTGGTGTCGGAACTGGGTTCGTTTTCGAGGGCCGCCGAAGCACTCGGCACCAATCAATCGACGATCAGCTACACCATGGATCGGCTGCGCGCGGCGTTCCACGACAAGCTGTTCGTGCGCCAGCGCGGCGGCATCGCACCAACGCCCCGCTGCGTCGAGATCGTCGAATGTGCCAGCCGCCTGCTCGAAGGTTTTGAAGGCTTAATGCAGCCGACGGATTTCGATCCCGCAAGCGCGTCCGGGCGGTTGACAATCGCCTGCAACTATTACGAACGCTCGATCATTCTGCCGCGCACCATCGCCGAGATCAGGCGTCGGGCGCCGCGCCTGGTGCTGGAGATCAAGACGGCGCGCGCCAAAGGTATCGCGTGTCTCAAACGCGGCGAGGCCGATCTTCTCCTCGGCCCCTACGACGTGCATGAGGATAGCCTCTATCATCGCCATCTGCTGGATGACCACTATATGTGCGTCATGCACCGCAGCCATCTTCTCGCCGGCAGGAGGCTGCGTGTCGACGACTATGTCAAGGCGAGCCACGCCGTCGTCACCTATGGCGGCACCTGGCGATCAGGTTATCTCAGAGGATTGGATGAACGCGGCCTGTCGCTCAACCAGGTGGTCACGGTGCCGAGCATTTCCGATCTCACCCACATTCTCCCCAGCACGGATCTGATTTCGACGGTGCCAAGCCGGATCGCTTCGAATATCGCTAAATCCGTCGTGGCCACGTCGTGTCCTTTCCCCGAGCCGTTTCAGATCGGGATGACCTGGACGTCGCGGACGCATCATTCCGCCGCCCACCGGTGGCTGAGGCAACTCATGGCTCGAATTGCCGGCGCTCTGCCGTACAGGGCCGCTCTTGCCGCGCCGTCCGGGCGCAACCGCGGCAGCGCCGATGCGAGAACTTGAATTGCCCGCCCGCCCGCGCGTCGGTCTCTCCGCTGCTTTCGAATTTTCGTTCCCCCCTCCTCTGTCCTCACGAAGCCGCCGACGTGCCGACGGTTCTTACACGGCGAACGTTCCAGGCAGCTCGATCGGCCTCGGTGGGTTCCAATCGGACGAGTTCTGGTCGCTACACCGCGTGGATCGGAACGAGACAAACCGATATTCCCGGTGCCTTGCTGCCCGCTTCAAAGAGCGCCGTTTCCGGGCGGATCGATCGGGCGCACTACACTTACTTCTCGGTCTTGCCCGGCCACACGAAACGCACGTTTGGCTTTCGCCGACCTCGTCATCGAACAGGTTCAAACAATCAAGAGAGCAGGTTATACGAGTCTACCAAGTATGATGTTTTTGGGAGATTTGACGTGAGGCTTTCCTGCGCTTGAGCACGAGATGTTTTCGACACTGTCGCTTCGCAACGGCCCATTTGATGGGCTACGGCTTTGTGGCTGCAGGTCGATGAAGGTACGGATATAGACCTCTAGCCGCCCGACCGTGAAGTGTGAAGACCTCGTTGGATTTGCTTTGTGGTGCGTTCAGCCAGCCCAGGCGCGATGATTGATCCATGACGCAGACGTCGGCGGAGATTCGGTATGATGCCGTGGCTGTTGAGCGAGCTACGCTACGATCTTAGGTATCTTGGTGCTTTCGCGACAGATCGTGGCGCGCAACATTGAACTTTGAAGTCATCTTCGTCGAGGTGCGGCAGCATGCTTATCGCGCCAGAGGTTGATGGCACAAAGCATCCCGCCGAGATGGCGGGACGTGGCTCGATCAGACGAAGGTAAAGTCTGACGCGGTCAGGTGCAGATGGGCCAGATCGGCCACACCTTGAAAGCTGCCCAGATGGGCGAATTCGTCCACGTGGTTCGCGGAGGTGACAAAGGCCAAATTCGCGGTTTGGGTCTGGTAATCGTGGTAGACGATGATGTCGCCGGCGTTCTCGCCGGAGATCGCACTCGCCGCCTGAGTACCGGAGGCGAAAGACCGATCAGTGATTACTACCACGTGTTCGCCATTGGCACCGGAGGCCGCTCCGCTGTAAAAGGTGTCAACCGGATAGCCCGGCTGTTCACTGGCGTGGTTGACGAAGTTCGCCCTGGAACCGTCGTTATAGAGACCCACGGCATCAAAGGCGAGAGTGTCCTGCGCCGGATCGAAATCGCTGATGCTGGTATTGTCCGGATCCGGCCCGTACTTCGGGTCGAGCCCGGGGATCGGGTCGTGGAACTGGAAGACAAAGGTGTCGTGGCCGGAGCCACCGCTCAGAATATCCCTGCCGTCACCGGCAAAGAGCACATCATCGCCGGGGCCACCGTAGAGCTTGTCATTGTCTACAGCGATGATGCGCGGTTGGTCGCGGTTATTGCCGCCGTAGTCGCCGCCGTAGAGATAGTCGTTGCCCTCTTCGCCGAAGACCTGGTCATTACCGGCACCACCGAAGACGCGGTCATTGCCCTCGCCGGCCGAGATACAGTCGTTGCCAGCCCCCCCGTCGATCCAGTCATTGCCCCGGGGATCCATCATCAGATCGTCGCCGCTGCTGCCGAAGAGGCTATCGTCACCCGAGCCACCCTGGATAAACCTTTCCATCGCAAATGCTCCTTAGGATTCCCCCCCGCGTCGCTGCCCGATGCCTTCGTATTCCTCGTTAGGACGGCTAAAGAAATCGATTGTTTTGATGGATATCATTTACATTGCGAATGCATTCATATGCGCGTCACGGGCTTAGACTTGCACGTATTCTCCGTCATCTAGGGTCTGTCACCATTCATCAATGAGAGTTGAATGCTCGTGATTGCAACTGCAACCACAGGCGCGCGCGAGGGCGAAACCTGCCCCATCGTGCTGACGGTGACGCTCTCGGATGGTAACTTTCCGCATTCCTTGATGCGTCAATCGAAATCTCGCGCGATAAAGCTCGCAGAATTTGTGAGGCGAGAACTAATGTCGTTTCCTTGGGTCGCTAAGAACCGGAACCCAAGTCCGACAGCGGAGCGGCGACCTGATGCCTAACGCCTGAATGGCCATACATCGCAGTCGCCGTTGGATTTTTCCGGTTCTTGAGAGACTAGACTTGCCTCTCGCTTCGCTGATCGTTTTCGGCCGCGTCTTTCGTGGTCCGCTTGCCCCGTTCGCCTTCGGGCGCAAGACGTAGTACCGGCCAACCGATGCTAGAGCGGTTTCCACTTTATGTGAATCGGAAGGGTACAGGGGATTGAACGAAGCCGCTGCCGCGGCGCGAGGGGCAAGGTGGCGTAGATCGCCCCCTGGCTGAGAGGATGTGGGTGTTGGAGCCCACCCCCTCAGACAGGAGTATTGAGATGGCCGATTTGAGCCCTCTTCGCCGCCGCATGATCGAAGACATGACCGTCCGCAATCTGTCGCCGGCGACGCAACGATCCTACATCAGCGCGGTTTCGAAGTTCAGCCGCTATTTCGGCAAATCTCCGGATCGGTTGGAGCTGGAAGATGTCCGCGCCTTCCAGGTGCATCTGGTCTCGACCGGCATCTCATGGCCGGCGCTGAACCAGATCGTCTGTGCGCTACGGTTTTTCTACGGCGTCACACTTGGCGAGGCGCTCATCCCGGAGCGCATTCCCTATGCGCGAGAACCGCGCAAGCTGCCGGTCGTGCTCAGCGCCGACGAAGTGGTTCAGTTCCTCGAGGCCGTGTCCAGCCTGAAGAGCCGCGCCGCGCTCACCACGGCCTATGCGGCCGGACTCAGGGCCTCCGAAGTCGCGGGACTGCGGATCGAAGACATCGACAGCGCCCGCGGCGTCATCCAGGTGCGCCACGGCAAGGGCGCGAAGGATCGCAACGTGATGCTGTCGCCCCAGCTGCTGGGCATCCTGCGCACCTACTGGCGGCTTGCCCGGCCGCGGCTTTATCTGTTCCCGGGTCGTGACCAAGATCATCCGATCGATCAGACCGTGTTGCACGCCGCCTGTCGGTCGGCGGTGAAGGCTGCGGGCCTGACCAAGCGCGTCACGCTCCACACGCTGCGCCACAGCTTCGCGACGCATCTTCTCGAGAACGGAACCGATATCCGGATCATCCAGGTCTTGCTCGGGCACAATAATTTGTCGTCGACAGCGCGCTACACGCAGGTCGCCACCGATACGATCCGGGCAACGCAGAGCCCGCTCGATCGCCTGTCGCTGGAGGTGACGCCACCTAGATGATCCGCGGCGGGATGCGGGTGATGATCCGCCCC
This sequence comes from Bradyrhizobium sp. CCGUVB14, assembly GCF_024199935.1. Classification (NCBI taxonomy): domain Bacteria; kingdom Pseudomonadati; phylum Pseudomonadota; class Alphaproteobacteria; order Hyphomicrobiales; family Nitrobacteraceae; genus Bradyrhizobium; species Bradyrhizobium sp. CCGUVB14. The sequence goes on along the minus strand of NZ_JANADS010000001.1, from coordinate 1,482,303 downwards.
GACAGCCGCTGCAACAGGCCCGCCATCGAGATTGCCGATATTCTGCGCCAGCATGGCGACACCTATCGCCGTGTACATGCCGGTCATCTCGGTCGGGTCGAGCGGCGCGTGATGAGCGCGATCGTGGCGTGCCGGACCGAGGCGCTCGGCGGCCACATGGAGGCTTGCGACGACTGCGGCACGACACGCGTCGCCTATAATTCTTGCCGCAACCGGCACTGTCCGAAGTGTCAGGGGCCGGCCCGAGCCGCGTGGCTCGCCGCGCGAGAAGCCGACCTGCTGCCGGTTCCCTATTTCCACGTCGTCTTCACACTGCCGGCTCCGATCGCCGCGATCGCCTTTCAGAACAAGGCCATCGTTTATGCGATCCTGTTCAAAGCCGCCGCCGAGGCGATGTCGACGCTCGCCGCCAATCCACGCCGGCTCGGTGCCGAGATCGGCGTCGTCGCCGTCCTCCACACCTGGGGGCAGGCGCTGACGCACCATCCCCACGTCCACTGCGTCGTGCCGGGCGGCGGCCTCTCGCCCGATGGCGCGCGCTGGATCGCCAGCCGACCAAACTTCTTCCTGGCCATCAAACCGCTCGCCCGGCTGTTCAGACGCCTGTTCCTCGAACGTCTGACCGCCGCCTTCGACGCTGGCACCCTGAACTTCTTCAGCGATCTCGCATCCCTGGCCGAGCCTGCCGCCTTCGCAGCTCACCTCGTCGCCATGCGGCGCATCAGCTGGGTCGTCTACGCCAAACGGCCGTTCGGCGGCCCCGCGCAGGTGCTGGCCTATCTCGGCCGCTATACCCATCGCGTTGCAATCGCCAACAGCCGGCTCGTCGCCCTCGACGAGGATCACGTCGCCTTCACCTGGAAGGACTACCGCCAGAACGGCGCGACAAAGATCATGAAGCTCAAGCCCGACGAGTTCATCCGCCGCTTCCTTCTTCACACGCTGCCCGATGGCTTCCATCGCATCCGCCACTTCGGCTTCATGGCCAACGGCCATCGCGCTATCAAACTTGCCCTCTGCCGCAAACTTCTCGAGTCTGAGCGGACAGCGCCAAACGATGGCGAGCCGTCGCCTGTGGATTCGGACGCTCCGACGTGGGCCAAGGTTCCCGCCTGTCCTGATTGTGGTGGCGTCATGCGCATCATCGAGCGCTTTCGACACAGCTTCAATCGTTCCGGCGCTCCAACCCAATCGTTCCGGTGCGACACATCGTGAGCCAATTCATGCCGTGCACGACGATCATCATTCGTCATTATGATCCCATCGTCTCGATCATCGCAGACGCTGCCGAATCCGTGCGGCCAAACAGCGCGATGAAGATTATTCGACGCAGCGGGCCCTCGACCACGACCGCCTGTAAAATGCTCTCTGTCTCAAGTTGCCGCCATTGCGCAACCAAAACGTCGCCGCGTCAGCTCCGCAGTCTGCCGATAGCAACCCGCGATCTCAAACTATCCCCATAGCCGCACCACCGTGCATGATCTCCCGCGCCTTCGTTCAATCCGGCTTCAATGAGGTCGCGTTATAAGCGCTTGCCGCGCCCTCGCGTGAGCGCGACCTCACAGAACCCTCCAGATTCCCTCGGTCGCGCAAATCAGATTCGATTGCTCTGGCTTTAACGACGGGGCGAGCGATGGCGAAGGGATATTCGAAAGACCTGAGAGTGCGTGCGGTGGCACTTGTCGAAGACGGCGAGAGCAGACGGGAAGCCGCGCGCGTGCTCGGTCTCAGCGCCTCGACCGCGATCCGCTGGATCGAGCGCTGGACGAGGACGGGCAGTGTGGCGGCATTGCCCGGCACGGGCCAGAGCCGCTCTCCGCTCGAGGCGCATCGCCAGTGGCTGCTCAATCTCATCGCCGCGGAGCCGGACTTGACACTCGAAGAGATTCGCGCGCGGCTCAAGTCCGAGAAGCGGCTGAAAGTCGGGACGACATCGGTCTGGCGCTTCTACGAACGCCACGACATCACGTTCAAAAAAAACTCTGCACGCCGCTGAACAGGATCGCTCCGATGTCGCTGCCGCGCGCGCCGAGCTGAAGGCCGAGCAATCCAAGCTTGAAGCGCCGCGCCTCGTGTTCATCGACGAGACGGCGGTCACGACGAAGATGGTACGGCATTACGGCCGCTCACCGCGTGGCGAGCGTCTCGTTGCGAGCGTGCCGCACGGCCACTGGAAGACGCTGACACTCGTTGCCGCGCTGCGCATCGATGGCTTGACGGCGCCGTATGTCTTCGACGGGGCGATGGACGGGCCGTCATTCCTCGCTTATGTCGAGCAGATCCTCGCGCCGACGCTGCGCAAAAGAGACATCGTCTTCATGGACAATCTGCGTACCCACAAGATCGACGGCGTTCGCCAGGCGATCGAAGCGGTCGGCGCCAAGGTGCGCTATTTGCCGGCCTACTCGCCCGATCTCAACCCGATCGAAATGGCATTCTCGAAGCTGAAGACCGCGCTGCGCAAGGGCGCGGCACGCACCGTCAAGGCGCTCATGAAACTGATCGGCAAGCTCATGAAGACATTTGCGCCCGACCAGTGCGACAACTACTTTCGACATGCAGGATACGGGGCCTGATCCACATCAAGCGGAAAATGCTCTAGCCGATGCCGGTCTTATTCTTGGCCATAAGCCCCTCCTCCCACGTGACTTGGGTGCGCTCTAACCAAAAGAGCGCCCCTCCCGATTGGATCGGGCGGGGCGTAGGTGTTGCGAGGCTTACTCGCCGGTCTTGCGCGGCCGCGACCAGAGCAGCGTGTAACCTTCGCCGTCCTCATCGTCGAACAGGCTGGCGTAGATCGGCGCGTTGAACGAGGGGTCATCGAGCTTGATCGAGAGGTAGTCGCGACCTTCCTCGGAGCGCTTGGACCATGCCGCCCCGATTTCTGCCCGGCCCACATAGACGCGGTGGCTGGGAGCGTTCTCGTTCGAGCGGTTGGCCTCGGCGACGATGCGGACGCCCCTGGCCTGCAGGCTCAACGTGACGATCTCGCCCTGGAAGTCGGAGCCGACTTTCTTGAAAGAACCGATGCTAGCCATGTCACTTCTCCTTGGTTTGTTTCGAGCCCCGCGACCACCGCGGCCTCGATGGCGATCTGAGGGCCGAAGACGATCGGCGACGCACCCGCGTCTTCCCGCGGGCCGGAGCGTTAAGCGGAGGATGCCGGCGGAGAGACTTTCTTGCCTCGCGAGGAATGGGCGTAGCCCAGGGGAAGAAAGTCTCCCCGGCGGCATTGCGTCTCAGACGATCGAGGCGCAGACGGTCTTCGGTCAGATCAAGCCAACGAGGCGAGGTGCGTCCGAGCGCTGAACACAGGCTTAAGCGGGAAAAGACGTGGCAGACCTCGCTTTGCAACACAAGAAGGCGGCAGGTTACGGCGCAGAGAAAGAAAGAGTGTGCGGGAAAAGGCGACATTGCCGCCAGGTAAAAAGCCGCAACCAAGTCCCGCCAACTGGCCCGTGACAGGGCCGAATGAGGCCGGCACAGTCCGATTAGACGCTACGAAGTCCGCCCTGTGCCGAAGAGCTCCTGCAATGAGGCCTCGGCACCCACAGAGGTAAAGCACCCCAGATGTAGCGGCCACGGACGATTCCTCAGGCCTCGCCGACGAGTGAGCCGGTTGGCGCAGAATTGGTCAACCTGCCCGGTGCCGCATCTCGCCCGCTCAAGATTGTGATCGACGTCGACGCCTTCCGGGCGATGAAGATTGCGCCGACGCATGCGAAGGCCTCACGCCAGAACGGCGAGGATACGCCGATCTGCGATAAGGCGAGCATGACATGGTATCCAGAAATGCCTGCCGGAATGGCAAATACTCCGCCAATCATGCCGCGCAAGATGGTCGGCCGCGCCATAGAATGGGCGAATTGACCAATGGCGAGCATCGAGGCGGCACTGATGATGACGACAATGAGCGCGCCAGTCATCCCGGCGCCGCGCTCCAATGCCATTGCAGCAGCGCTGACCGCAATAAAGAATGGGAGGGCGTAGACTGCGAGAGCAAAGGTCAGCCAGAACAAGAGGCCGAGCCCAACGAGGTTGAGGGTAAGTCCAAGGGCAAGCACGGTGGTGATTCCCGCTCAAGAGAGTTCGGACTGCGCCTTCCACCACCACCACGGCGCGACTGATTGTATGGAACCAAAACGTGATCAAGTCGCGGCGCAAACTCCGCGTCATATGGAGATGCAGGTTTTGTAGCGATTGAGGTCTCGCTTGCGAGCGGCTCTTGGCAAACTTCCAAACCGGATCGCGTTCTAGCCCGATAGCTTTTGCAGAGTTAGAAACTCCTTTCACCCTCCGCAAGTGCCGCTACCCGCAAGTGCGTCGGGCACCACATCCGCGTTTTGGCGAGCTCCATCGCTGGACAGGAATGAAACCTCTCGTCCGAATGGATCTTCGACCCATCGACCTTAGGCTCCTTCGCAACGGCATCAAAGGTACAATGATTGGCATCGCTGCACAGATCAAGGCCAGGATGGGCTTGTTAGACCGGAGCTGGACTCGACATCCTGCTTCCTTCCGTCACTCAGATCGCGTGATGTGCGAGGCGTGATGGACCTTCATGCGTCAACTCAGTGTGGGTGCCCATCGCCTCGGCCGATGAACTCCAACACCGTCTCGGCCTTGTTGATCTCACGTGAGATACGCTCCAGTACCCTGATCGTAGATGCCTGCGTCGGGATCAGACCCGCCCTTTCATACGCAAGCTCCAAATGATGCATCACCTGTTCGTGGGTTGGGACGGCCCGGCTCTGCAGCGCGCTGATTGTCAATGATGCGAGCATGTGCTCGACCACGCTTCTTTCGGCCTGAATCAATACAGCTTGCCTCCCCGGTCGTTCTCGACTTTTTAAGATCGATTGTCGGCAAAAGTGTGTGCATTCCGAACCATCGGCGCGCCAGTTGGCGCGTACGTTGGGGATTGGCAACGCGCTTGATGCGGAGGATTTCGCCGAAGGCCCCGACATCGGCGGGCGAAGAAGTGCCAGCATCGGAAAACAACTGGCAAAGATCAGGCCAAAGTTTCTGTCCAAGGCATCCGTCTTGGCTCGAAGCGAGCGGCTCGAGGATTCAGTCAAGACAGCGGAAGAACGATCAGAAATCGTGACACGAATCGGAATCTTGGTCGGTTCCGTGCGCATCGCACCGTTCTGCGTACCGGGCTAGCTTGTCGTATTCTTCCGCGACTTTCAGGAGCCTGTCTTTGGGTTTGCCGGGGCTGAGCGAGTCCGCTTTGAGACGCGTTGCGAGCGCGCGACTGCGCCAGAGCTGTGGATCGTAGATTGGTCTGTATGGCATGTCGACGACGATGCATTTCGCAGATCAAGAAAGTACGACGGCCGACCTCCGTATCATTACGTAGGCTGCGATTTGTAAGGACCAGAGCTCACTCACCTGGAAAGCTGGCGGCAACGGACGAACACGCGCTTTTGGGGATCAGTTGACGCTCGTCATCCGCAACATCGGTGCTGGCGAGCACGAGGTCGTGATGATGCGGCAGGTGACTTGCCGGTGAGCACAAACCGGAACCGGCGGACCACCGGCAACAAAGGTTGGCGATGCCGCCTCGCCACAACTCGGCGCGCCTGACAGAATCCGATACAATCGCCTTGCTGGTACCGGTCGACCTTTGCCGAATACGCGCCAGAGTCAAATCCGGCGATCATGTTGGCCTGGCTTGCTCTCGCAAGCTTGCGGCCGCTGTTCGCCTTCGCCGGATGATGGCAGCTGCCTATCCGTTTCCCCATTCGGCGCCGTGGAGTCTACGCATCTCGGCATAGCCACGGCGGATCATTGCGCACTTGAACAGACGGTCTATGATTGCGCCGGCTGCAAGCGCAAATAGGCCGGCCATACAATCGCTCGTCCAACTCCAGTAGACATTCGAAACCATCACGGGGAAAAACGCGACCAGCATCGCACCTTTGCGGATCCATCGCATTTTTTTGAAATCGTCCAGCCTGAGCTCGCACCAAAAGCAGCACATCCGATCAAGATAATAGCACAAGACGTCGCAGATTCTTCGCTCGCCTCCATCGACGGGTGCAGGAACCCAACCTGAAAGGCCGAGCGCGAGAGGAAAATATGCGCCGAGTCCGACATCATGTCCGAGGAAATATTGGGCGGCGGCCGGCCTAAGATTCACCGTTTGTCATAGCGGCGCCTTCTGGGTATATGTGGCTTGGCCTGTGTTGCTTTCCTGCAATGAGCGTTGAGATGGAAAACTGTGTGATTGTGCGTGCTTACGGAAGATTACTGGATCAGTTGCGCGAGGAGGCATTCCGCGTTTCGCAAGGGCACAAGGCGGGGTGGTGGATCGAGCGTGGTGACAAAGGGGTACGCTTTTGCTTCGAAGACGCCGAAGCGAAAAAGGCGTTTGCGTCGATCTGCGAAAATCTCGCTATTTCGTACACGGAAGCTTAGACAGGCGATCCAAATCAAAGGCCGGCTTGTTGCGAGCGCAGTAGAGATAGGGCTGAAGCAGATCGGATCTGCTGCGGTTACTTTTCGGCGGAATGTTGGCCCACGCGCCCTTCTTTATGGCAAGCTCAATCCAGTCCGCGTCAATAGCCTCGATCGGCAAGCACCATTGACCCGGATTTCAGACGAGACAGCAGTTTTCCGGCAAGTCGAACATCATGAGCCTCGCCGGTACTCAACGCCAGCCGCACCTGCAGACCATTGCTATCGACCACCGCATGAATTTAATCGTCAAGTCGCCGCGTGATCTTCCCATCGATTGGCGCTGGTTCTTTGTGATACGGGCTCCGTGCTGATGCACGCGGATTGTGGACGTGTCGATGATCAGGACAGCGGCATCATGGGTAGCGGCAAGTGCGTTTATGATACGCCGCCCGACACCTGCGGGCCGCCAGCGAACAAAGCAGTTGTAGCAAGTGGTGCAGGACCGAACGCCTCCGGCAAATCACGCCAGGTTGCTCCTGATCGCAAGACCCAGAAGATACCTTTGAGGACACGTCGGTCGTTCACCCCAGGAACGCCACGCGGCTTGCTCGGCAGCATCGGCTCGATGGCAGCCCATTCATGATCGGCGGGTTCGTAGCGCATGGTTCGATCTCCCAGTTGGGGATCTGAATCACAGGAGGCCAGCTAACCGCGACGCTCTTGGCCCGGCGCCGCTGCGGCACTTATGACCGGAAACGGACGTCAAGGTGCCGCCCTCAACTGAGTCCAACGAAAGTGCCCCCGAAGCGGGCTTCGCCGACACTTGAGAGATCTGGCTCGTCGCTGATAAATTTGGTGCGCGTTGACCACCCATCCAAATTGTGGCTTGCCATGTGCAAGCGCTCTTGAGCGAAAATCACGCTTCGTCGTTCGCTATGAGGGGGCCCCTCCGTTCATCGTGGCTGTATCTGCGGGGGCATGCAGCGAACGCATCACTTTGGTAAACAGCGCCTGAGCATCTCCTAATTGATCACATCGATATTCTGGATGGTCATGGTGTTCCTGCCGCAAGGGCCGCGCCTTGATCATGTGTTGACGCAGCGTTCTAGTCGCGCTGATCGCCGGCTGCTACCTGGCTGGCACCAACACGCGCCGTGTGCGCGGTGCGCTCAGTACATTGTTCGCTGGCGCCGTCGGCAAGGACACGGTGAGCCGGGTATGGCGCAAGGGAAAGAGCGACTGGGACGCCTGGAATGCCCGCTGGCTGGCCGATGAGACGATCGTGCGATTGATTCTCGACGGCACCGTGGTGGGGGACGGCTCGACCGCAAGGTGACATCGATCTCGCTGTTTGTCGTCATCGGCGTGCGTGCGGACGGTCAGAACGTCTTGCTCGCGATCAAGAGTATGGGCGGCGAGAGTACCGAAACTTGGCATATCGTGCTCGACGAGCTCATCCGGCGCGGCTTGCGCCGTCCCGAATTCCTCATTGTCGACGGCGCGTCGGAGCTTGAGACTGCATCGTCGCCGTCTGGGACTGCGTGCCGGTGCAGCGCTGTGCACAATCACAGGAATCTGCTGGCGCATGCGCGCGAGCGCCTGCACGAGGAGATCACCGCCGATTACAACGACATGATCTACGCGGTAACGTGCGAGGAGATTGAAACTCGACGCAAAGCCTTCGTGCGCAAATAGCGGCTCAAACATCGCGCCATCGCCGACAGTCTGCAGGAAGCCGGCGACCGGTTCTTCAGCTTCACGTCGCTGCCACCGAGTCGATGGAAGAGCGCACGTACGACGAATCCCATCGAGCGGCTACACGAGGACTTCAAACGACGGATCAAGACGCAGACAGTGCCGCCATCTGCCGACACTGCAGCAATGTTGTTCTGGGCCTCGCTCGCTTCTGGCCAGATCAACATGCGCAAGGTCAATGGCTGGAAAACCTCGCCGCAAAGCCCATCAATCAGCCAATTGACCTCGCCGCCTAACCAGATGACTTCACGATGTCGGAGATTGCGCCACTCTAGCAGGCTGCTGAAAAAGATGCCTTGGATGATGATTTTCGTAATATGCGGCTTGAAAACGAAGCCAGCGATGGGCCTCGATGAGCTCCGCATGCGCTGTATAGGTGGGGTTGGTGGCTCATTTTTGACGCTCCAGACGGATTCATCCCGTCGCGGCCAGCAGCTTTGGGATGCGAACGAGGTTGTAGGCTGCGGCGGTGAACACGAAGAACCACTCGACCAGGCCGCGGCCGCGATGGCGCGTCTTGCGCAGGCCGCCAACCGTCTTGATCCACCCGAACGGCTCCTCGATCAGCTTGCGTTTGATGGTGCTGATCCGATAGCCGGGATGGCGGGTGGTGCGCGCGTCGATCGCCGAGCGGCGGTTGGTGTCGTTCTGCGAGACATGCGGCGTGCAGCCGCGCTCGCGGCAGCCGGCGACGAAGTCGGCAGTGTCGTAGTTCTTGTCGCCGCCGACCGTGCTACCGGGCCGGGCATTGTCCTCGATCATGTCGAGCGCAGTCGCGCGCTCGGCGGTGCCGTTGGCCTCGGTCAACCGCGCATCGACGATGAGTCCGTTGCGATTCTCCGTCATCAGATGCCCCATGTGGCAGAGCTTGGCCTCCTTGCCAGCACCCTTGCGGAACAGGCGGGCGTCGGGGTCCGTCGTCGAGGAATGCGTGGCGTTCTTGCGCTTCTCGCCATGGAAGTCGCGCTCGGCATTGCGGGAGCCGCGATCCTTTCCCGCGGGCGGATCGCCAGCGTCCTTCGGCACGAAGCTCTTCATGCTGGCCCAGGCCTCGATCAGCGTACCGTCAACCGAAAAGTGCTCGCTGGACAGCAGTCCTCGCACCTGCGGCAGGTTCAGCACGGCGACGAAGAACTTGGCGGCGATGTCGCCGTCGAGCAGCCGATCCCTGTTCTTGCAGAACACGGTCGGATTCCACACCGCGTCATCCATCGAAAGACCGACGAACCAGCGAAACAGCAGATTATAGTCGAGCTGCTCCATCAACTGCCGTTCCGAACGCACCGTATAGAAGGCTTGCAGCAGCAGCGCTCGCAAAAGCCGCTCCGGCGGGATCGACGGCCGACCTTCGCGCGAGTAAAGCCTGCTAAAATCGCGCGACAACTCTTTCAGCGCAGCGTCGACCAGGTCGCGGATCGCACGCAGCGGATGATCCGCCGGAACACGCTGCTCCAATCGCACGTAGCTGAATATGCCTTCCGACCGCTGATCTGCCCCGCGCATCGCAATCCCCAGCCCCAAGGAATCAAGCAAATGCAGGGAATCACAATCCGCGCGTCGCGCGAAGCGACTTTTTCAGCAGCCTGCTAGATTCCAACCACATGCCGGACGGCACCAAGCGAGCAAGGAACGAAGAGGGCCGGCCCACCGGCTCGGTGTCTCGATGCACCTTCGAACCCTGCCCGTCCATCCTTTTAGCGTGCCGTGCCATAGCTTTCAGCGTCAACCAGAACGGCGCTCACGCGCCGTCCTTGCCAAACTTCCAGACGGGGATACCGAGCTTCTTCGCCTTATCGGCGAGGTTGTCCTGGATGCCTGTGCCCGGAAAGTGCATGACCCCGATCGGCATGACGTCGAGCATCGCGTCGTTGCGCTTGAATGGTGCGGCCTTCGCATGTTTCGTCCAGTCCGGCTTGAAGGCGATCTGCGGCACCTTGCGATGGCTGGCCCATTTTGTCGCGATCAATTCGGCGCCTTTCGGTGAGCCGCCGTGCAAAAGAACCATATAGGGATGTTTTGCGTGGACCTTGTCGAGGCGATCCCAGACGAGCGAGACGTCGTTGAATTCGAGCCCACCGGTGAGTGCGACTTTTGGCCCAGGTGGGAACAACACCTCGGTTTCGGCTCTACGCCTGGCAGCGAGAAAATCGCGGCTATCGATCATCGCGGCGGTGAGGTTACGATGGCTGACGATTGACCCGGAGCGCGGCCGCCAAGGCGAACCGGTGTGGACTTCGAAGCGTTCGGCGGCCTGGTCGCGAAAGAGCTCCATGGCGTTGCGGCGCTCGATGAGCGTAACGCCCTGGGCGATGAGTCGTTCGAGCTCGACGGATCGCACCTCCGAGCCGTTCTGCTCGCGTTGGCTCTTCTGCTGCGCCTGCTCGTTGGCGTCGAGCTCGTGTTCGATGCGGCCAGCAGCGCGATGGAAGAGATTGACGGTCGACCAGAGCAAGTCCTCGAGGTCAGGTTCCAGGCGCGTGTCATTCAACGTCGAGACGAGTGCATCGAAGATATCGGCGACGGCGCCGGTGATCGCCATGTTTTCGGGAAGCAGCCGTGGATCGGGCTCGTCATGCAAGGGACGAAATCCGAAGAGTTGAAGTTCGGCGAGAACGTGATCGGTTGGGGACGAAGCATGGAGCGGCACGAATTGAGGGTCGTCGTGGTCGGTCGTCATGGGTGAGGTCCTTTGCCGGATCGGCCGCGTCCATCGCGGCCTTCGTGGCGATCACATGACGGCGAGCGGAACGGATGAGCACCCGCAGCAAAGCGGAGGGCCGAAGCAGAGCGGAGGATGGCAGAAGCACAGCTATTTTGATTCGCGATGCAAAGGCGCGGAACGCGCCGGCGGAAAATAGCTGTGCCTCTGCCATTGCCGGCCCGTACCGCTTGCCGTTCGATCGCCTTCTAGAAGGCAAGGGGGGCGGCTCTATCCGCGCGGCGCCCCCACAGGGAGCGATCATGACGAGCATCGCAAGACCATCCGCATTGAACCGACATCGAAACGCGACCGGACGCATGAATCGCGCGGGCAGCTTTTTGGAGCTGATCAACGAGATTAGCTTTCGTAGCAGGCGCTTCAGCGCGATACCGGCATCAACCTGTGGAGCAAGAAGCATGAAAGTGGCGAAAGGACGCGATGCGGGGCACTGGCTCTAACACTCGTCAGATTCCAGAAAGCTATGCCTGCTAGCTGGCAAAGCGCGAAAGTAAGAGACTGCGAGGCTGTATCAAAACGGAGATATGGAATGGACCGAATTTCTGACACACTCAACGCAGTAGCGTCGGTTCCCGATAGTCCATTATACGCCACTGGGCTCGTGCCGGTTCAGAGCATCCGCAGGGCAGTGCTTACCTTGCGCCCCGCAAGGGCTGTCAGCTCGATCGGCATGCCTAAAACGCTATGAGATTGGGAGGAGTGGTCTTCGCACTTCGGACTGTTATGATTTCCCCACGAACGCGCCGCGCGCGTCGTCAGGGAACGCCGCTTCACACTTGTCCGAATCATGCTCTGGCTAAGAGAGCGCGGCTTGCCGGTGCCGTCGGCAGCGGCGGCCTATTCGGGTGTTCGATCTGGCAGGATGGCCGAGTTCGACGGTCTAGTTTCCGGGTTTAGGTCGCGTGTTCAAGGTCGCTTCCGCCTCTGCGATTCGGTCGATGATGTCTCCGAACGGTGGGATTTCTATGAAGATCATGCCGGCCATCTCGTCGTAATCTTCCTACAGCGGGCCGAGCATGCCCTCGGGTGGCGCAATGCCGAACGTCCCGGGAGTAGCCAGGTCGAGGTCGAGAGGCTTTCGATCGAAATAGGGACGAGCGTGAGCGGCGCAGCTCTTCGCGCGCTCAAGGTTGGCCATCGCACTCATGCCATGTTCTGAAGCGAGGAGCCGATAGACGTCGTAAGAATGACGCGAGAGCCGCTGAACGCACCGAGTCAGACTCTACATCACCGGGCGACTTGGTGATGCTGCCTTGAGCGAAGCAAGCAGCGTGCCGAACCGAGGCTGCGGTTAATGCAAGCATGCCATGCGAAGAGCGAGACCAGTCTATGCAACATTAAATTGTGTACCCTACATATTAGCGTTATGCGGGCACAAAAGATGGATTGGAAATGGTGATGAGCGCAGTTGATGGACAAGACTCACCGCGTAAGATGTTCTTCTTAACCGAGCTCGGTCCGCTGATCGTCTTCTATGGTGTGAACGCGAAATTTCAGCTGTTCGCGGCTACCGCCGCGTTCATGGGCGTGACCGTCCTGGCAGAGATCGTCTCCCTCGTGGTGAAGGGTTACATGGCGATCACGGCGCTGATCACCTGCGTCAGCGTGCTGGTATTCGGTACGCTGACGCTGGTGTTGCATGACGAGACGTTCATCAAGCTCGATGCAACGGTCGTCAGCGCACTGCTTTCGACGGTTCTCGGCGGTGGACTTCTGTTTGGCCGCTCCTTCATTGTGGTGCTATTGGATCACATTTTCAATCTGACACCGAAGGGCTGGCGCATCCTCACCCTTCTCTGGGCGATGTTTTTCGCAGGCATGACGATCTTGAACGAGGTCATCTGGCGAACCCAGAGTACGGATGTCTGGGTGACCTTCAGGGTGTTCGGTGTAACGATCTTGAGTCTGCTCTTCGCGGCCGGTCTGATGCCGCTGACCAAGCGCTACCATGCCGCGCCTGTGTCGCGCTCCGCTCAATCATCTCCTGCCCAAGTCCACCAGCAATTGCCCGAGTCGAAGGATGTCGAGGGTGTGCCAGGCGAACACGATTCGATTGGACCGACCGGCGAACATTGAATCAAGCGGCATGGCTTTCGGCATGATCCAGCGACTGGCTGGATCTGAATCGAAGCAATGCGATGCACAAAGTCGCAGGCATCCGGCGTCACCATCCCGGCGAAGTTCTTGCCTTGCGTGTCCGTGCGGCGTTGCCCGCTATGAACCTCGATTCGCAGATATAGATGCGTCAATGCTGCAATTCGCTGCAGCGTTGCTGATTCGTCAGTGGCGAGCGGATGTCTTGCGCCTCGTGGAACGGCGCCGATAGAGTGAGCGTCCGCTGGAAGTCGTGCACTGGAACGGGCGGGGAGCGGGGTCACCTCTCGCAATCGGCGCAATATTGTGGAGGAGGTCGCCAACTATGGCCGTGCAACAACGGAGGTCACGGCGCTCTTTCGCATTATGACCTTCTGCTCATTGAAGAACGACAAGCGGGCGACCGTCAAAGCCGCATCGCATGCCGGGCGCGCCGCTGCAGCGGAGTGGACTCGATCAAGTCGAGCAGTTGTCGTTCAGGCATGCAGCCCTTGCTTTTCTTCTTTCGTCCGCACCGTCTGAGCTGGCGCGGGTCGCACAGCACGAGGCCGTACGCGCCCCCCAAAGCGCACCAAGCTCGCCGACGTGAGCGCAGGCTGCCGGCGCGCCGCCGTCGGCACCCGTCAGTTCGAAACTCTGATTGACCGTTGCCGGCTTTTCTTCAGCGGGCCGCTGGCATCAAAATTTTCGAGAGTTCCATCCGCGCAGTTTGGGATCGCTATGGGGCTTGTCAGCTTATCGACAGCAAAACCGGTCAGCATGAGAACGACTCGATCTGCCTGATCTGCTCAGATCTGGCAGAGGGGAATGATGGACCCCTTTAACAATCTGAAGCGATTGGAAAACTGAGATTTGGTGCGGACGCGCTATCTCTGGCAGCAACTGCTCGGTGGGTAAATTGGGAAACGTGTTGGGCGGTGTTTGACGGGAGCCGATCTTTTAATCGCCTGCTTCATCAGTCGTGGTGATCACCACCAAGGGTGACAGCCGCGAGCTTCGAACAGCGCCGCTCCAGCGCATTCCCTTACAATTTGGCTACCGAAGAGACGGCATCGATGAATACAGAACGGGTGCAGCTTGGCACCGCCTCGGAAACTTCCGAGATCGCAACGTCCGATTCCGAAACCTCCGAACCTGGGTCTCCCGCCGCGGCGCGATGGGCCGAAGCCTTGACGAGTACGCGGGTATCTGCCACCAGCCCCGGCTCGTCACAGGATCAGATCTTGGCGGTTTGGGCTGCCGAAGAGAGGCAGGCAGAAGGCGAGAACCGGCAAGAGGCGGTTAGTCGAACGAGTGATTGGCGGGAGCAGGGCCATGGCAATGAGAGTCTGGATCTATCTTTCTTGTCCCTGACCACCTTGCCCGCCCCCCTTCCGGCCGATCTCCGGCGGCTCTACGCCATCAGCAACAGGCTGACCAGCCTGCCCGCAGGCCTGCCACCCCGGCTCCGGCGCCTGATGGTCGACAATAACCAAATAACTCATCTGACCGCCCTTCCGCCAACGCTTCGCGAGTTGGATGCCAGCGGCAACCGGCTGACTAGTCTGCCCGACTTACCAGCCAGGCTCCAGCGCCTGAACGTCGACTACAATCAGCTTACCAATCTGCCCGAGCCCCTCCCTGCAGGGCTCGAATGGCTGAGCGCTAGCCACAATGAGCTGACCGGCCTGCCCGAGACGTTCCCCGGCGGGCTCCTCTGGCTCGGCGCCCGCAACAATCAGCTGACCAGCGTTCCCGAAACCATGCTGACGCAGCTAGGCCGCGAGTCCAGCGTTGATTTGGAAAATAATCCGCTGCCTGAGCCGGTAGCGACCAACCTATCGGTAGCTATGCACGCCGGGGACTATGCTGGCCCGCAGATCTTTCTCTCGATGGACGAAGGGGCGGAGGAAGTTGCGCCGCGGTCCCTGCACGAGGTTGTCGCGGACTGGCTGGAGGGCGAGGCGGCGGCGGTAGCCGCCTGGCAACGCTTCGCCCTAGAACCAGGCGCCCAGGACTATGCAAGTTTCCTCGACAGGCTCCGGGGCACTGTGAACTATAGCAATGACGCGTTCCGGCAGGCGGTGATCGAGGATCTGCGGCAGGGGATGGCCAGGCCGCCATTGCGCGAGCAGTTCTTCGAGCTGGCATCCGAAGCAAGCATGAGCTGTGAGGATCGCATCACTTTGACCTGGAACCGCATGCAGACCGCACGCCTAAACGCTGATGTCGAGGACGGCGCCTATGACGGTCGGCTCGACGAATTGCTCCAGCAAGGCCGTGTCATGTTCCGCTTGGAAGCGCTGGACACGATCGCGCGCCAGACGGTCGATTCGCTCCGCCTTGCCGACCCGGACGCCGAGGTCGACGAGATCGAGGTCTATCTTGCCTACCAGACGCAGCTGCGCGAGCCGTTGGAGCTCGGGCACATCGCCCCGGCCATGCGCTTCTTGAATGTCTCTCACGTCAACGAGGATGACATTGCCACGGCCGAGACCTCGGTGCGGAGCCAGGAGACGACGGGCTTTGCGGTCTATCTGGCAACGAGCTGGCAACCCTGGGAGAGGGTTATGAGGCGCATCGCCCCCGAAGACCATGCCGCGATGCAGGCGCGGCTCGCCGAGGCGACGGGCGAGGAGTTTCAAACCCGCCTGAACCAGGGGCTCGCCGAGCGTGGTCTGATAGGCGACCTCGATGCCGAGCGGGTGCTCGGAGCCCAGATCGCGAAAGAAATCACCCGCGAGATCAAGAGTGAGGTCATGAACCGGGTGCTCAGCGATCGGGGCATCGAGCTGTGAAGCGTTCTTTGATTGCAAACGGTTGATAATGTCCCCTTCCACGGAACTCCGTCGCAATCGTGATCTTTGGGAGGACGGCGCCGGATGAGTCTTGCTTTCCTGACCGCGTCGTCGACGTTGGAGAACGCGATGAGCAAGCCGCGGGATGATCGCCAGAAAGGCCTGTTGCTTCCGGCGCTCGATCAGATCATCGACATGGGTCATCCGCTGGCGCGGTTGGCAGCGCTGATTGACTGGAACAGCCTGAATGCGCGCTTCAGCTCGGTTTGCAAAGCAGGGTTTCGCAGACCGATTTCCATGACACCTCGCGCCGCTTAAGTGCGATCAACCTTCCAAAACGGCCTACCCTGGGGCCGTCATCGGATGACGTACCATTCGATGCAGCAATCATTCCTGCAATCATCGGGAGGTTTGCCAATAATCACGGTACGCCCGCACGGACCGCACGCCATCAAAGCGCGAGCTCAGTTTTTCGTTCGCTCCTTGCCGCGACGTGATGGTGCGCCAAGCTTTGGCCGGGAGGCCCAATCGCGAGCGCTTTGACCGTGGCCGGCTAATCTTACTGCGTCACAAAAGAAGGCGCTGTTTGATCGGGCGAATGCAACAGGGACAGCGTGAGAGGGTGCGGACGATGGCAACGATCAGTCTTCGCCGCATCGTCGCAATCGAGTTCGGGATGTGACGTTCGGGTCGCAGCAGCGGAGCCTCTGGGTCGGTAACCGTTGGAAACCGCAAGTCTCTTGAACGGCCTGGTGGAACGAGATCCCGAGGGGGGAATCGTCTCCCTCTCGGAGACCAGGAATCCGTAGGCTGCGATGCACAGCGTAGCGTGGTGGTGGAAGCCACGCCAACCTCGCCCTTCGAAATGCCCGAGCCCGACCTCTTGTTTGAGATCCTGATAATCGCGCTCGATGCGCCAGCGCAGCTTGGTTAGATCGACTAGCCTTCCAAAAGTGATCGTTTCCGGCAACGTTGAAAGCCAGTATTTGGTCGGCTCGTCCTCACCTTCTGGCCATTCGATCAAAAGCCATTCTTCCGGTCGGCTTTCGGTGAGTTGGTAATCTCGATGCGCGACGCAAACGCGCGCGCGAGCGAAGCGCGACGATAGCCGCTCGGCCGCGCCCTCTCGCCACTTGATCGTGCGCCAGACCCGCTTAGGAAGGCAAAGAGCAAGCTCCTTGACCGAAATCGGTTGATGCTTGTGGTCGCGGCGCAGCAGCTTTGGTGGTCGCCCTTTGCCCGACCATTTTTTCGGCGGTAGCGGCGCCGTGTCGGATGTCCACACCGTGGTGTTTGGCAAGATACCAGCCACATAGGTCAACGCCAACGCGCTGATGCTGGTCCGCAGGTCCGTGTTGCAGCCATATCCGGCATCCATCAGCACCACGCCGCGAGGAAGCCCGGTTCTGCAGGCTGCTTCGATCTGTTCAAGCGCGATCTCTGGCTTGGTCTTAAAGCTGATCTCCTTGGGCACGCCCGCTTTGCGCCGACGTTTCTTATCTGCCGCCCATTCCTGCGGCAGATAGAGACGATACATCGCCGGCAGACTGGCGTGGTGATTGGCAAGCGACAGGGATACCGCGACTTGGCAGTTATCCTGCTTGCCGAGCTGCCCGCAATATTGACGCGCCACACCGACCGAGTGCGCTCCCTTCTTGGGAAAACCGGTGTCATCGATGATCCACGCTTCGATCGGTCCATGGCGCTCTATCGCCGGCAGTACCATCTCACCCACTTTGGCCAAAACACCCTCGTCAGACCAAGGCGATTGGCCGACGAAGTGCAGCAGCGACTGATGCTGCGCCGCCGTCCGATCAGGTGCCGTTACCGCTGCCATAGGCTCAACGCTTTTACGCTCCCCCGGCATGATTAAGCCGATGCAATAATCAAACAACGGCTGGGCCCGGTCCGCATGTCCGATCACACTCACAAGTTTCTCGACAAAAGCCGAAAATCGCGATTCACTGCCGCCTGATGTCCGGAGATCCATATCAGCCCCCGTTGCCGATGCCTGAATCTCAACAGGTAACTGATTCTCACAGGATCTCGCCCGCGATCTTTTGAATCAGACACTTTTTCTGACTCAGTAGTACTAAGGGCTTGTTCAGGAACTCTCGCTGCGAACTGAGGTTTGCGGCCTGATAGTGTAGTTCCAGTCGCGGTGGAATTTATGGCGGAGGATGTTGATGGCGTCCATTTCGTCATCAGTGACTTTGATGCCTGCCGGATAGGTGTTGGGGTCGATCTCACCACAGGCCGACGTGCTGGCCTCCTGAACGCAAAAGACGTCATCACCGGCCGCTCGGCCGAACGGTTGAAGGCGGCGCGACGCTTGCTCGCGAAACGATCGTGCATGGCGGAGGCGGCGTTGGCGCTGTCAGGTGATCGCAAAGCGCTACGGTCTTTTGCCGCGCCTCTGGGCCGAACGTGGGACGCAGAATCCGCGTTGAACCCGCACCAGGTCGAGGGCATGTTAGTTTCGGACGAACGATCTGCTCATGTTCCCGGCACAGAAATTGCTGTCTTGATAGCGTGCTGGTCAGCGTGATGTAGGAAGATCGACAATGTCGTTCGCGTCGAGCGTCATAGAACGTCCCATTCTATTTGAAGAGTGTGCGTTCACACAGATTACATGCCCGACGGGACGCTTCAATCGCTCGTCACACCGGAATTTGGACGGCGCGAAAGGCGCATGAGCTGACCGTAGCATGCAGAACGTGCTGGGTCGCCAATTCGCACCCGGCAACGACAAGATATGGCGTGGGCTTTCGTGAACTATGGGCCCGTGCACCCGACACGAGGGAGAGCGAGATGGATGGTCCGTTGGTTACGGAAGTAAATCTCCATGACTTACGGATCACGGATCCGCTCATTGGAAACTACCAGCAATTGGTGAGAAAGGTGACGGTTCCTCATCAGTGGGAGGCGCTGAACGATCGTATCGTCGAAGTCCCGCCGAGCCACGCGATAGAAAACTTCCGGATCGCCGCCAACCGAGCAAAGGGCGAGTTCTACGGCACGGTTTTTCAGGACAGTAATGTGGCGAAATGGCTGGAAGCGGTCGCCTGGTCTCTGTGCCAAACACCCAATCCAGAACTGGAGAAAACCGCCGATGACCTGATTGACCTGATTGCGGCCGCCCAGTGCGGGGATGGCTATCTCAATACTTACTTCGCGGTAAAGGCGCCTGGGGAGCGCTGGAGCAATCTAAGTGAATGCCACGAGCTTTTCTGCGCCGGCCACTTGATTGAAGCGGGCATCGCTTTCTATCGTGCTACTGGCAAACGGCGCCTGCTGGACGTCGCTCGCAGGCTGGCTGACCACATCGCCGTGGTTTTTGGTCCGGAGCGCGATCAGTTGCATGGCTATGATGCCCATCCGGAAATCGAACTTGCATTGACGCGCCTCTACGAAGTGACGCAGGAGCGCCGATATCTCACACTTGCGAGTTATTTCGTCGAGCAACGCGGTACTGAGCCACACTTCTATGACACAGAATATGAGCAGCGTTCCGGCCACCGGAAATCACACGTAACGCCTTGGGTGATCAAACATAAAGCCTATAGCCAGGCGCACCTGCCGGTCTCGGAGCAGCGGACTGCAACAGGTCACGCGGTTCGGTTTGTATACCTCATGACTGGAGTTGCTCATCTGGCACGTTTGCTCCAGAACGAGCAGCTACGCCAAGCTTGCCTCCGGCTATGGCAAAACATGGTGCAGCGGCAGATCTATATTACCGGCGGTATCGGCTCGCAAAGCGCCGGCGAAGCATTCAGCAGCGACTACGATCTGCCGAACGATACCATGTACTCGGAAAGCTGCGCCTCGATTGGTCTGATGATGTTCGCCCGCCGGATGCTGGAGATGGAGGCGGACGGTCGCTATGCCGATGTGATGGAGCGTGCGCTCTATAACACCGTTCTGGGCAGCATTTCGTTGGATGGACGCCATTTCTTCTATGTCAATCCGCTTGAAGTTCACCCCAAATCGCTTCGGTCCAATCGCATCTACAGTCATGTCACACCGGTACGCCAGCCCTGGTGCGGGTGCGCCTGCTGTCCGCCGAACATCGCGCGCCTTTTCACATCAATCGGTCACTACATCTATACGCCACGATCCGATGCGCTCTATGTCAATCTTTACATTGGCAATGGCGTGGCGCTAGCGGTCGGAGAGCATACGCTGCGCCTGCGCATGAGCGGGAACTATCCCTGGGAGGACCAGGTTGAGATCGCCGTGGAATCCGAGCAGCCTATCACCCATACGCTCGCCCTGCGCCTGCCGGATTGGTGCGGCGCGCCAGAAGCCAGGCTGAACGGCGAACCGGTCAATTGCGAGTCGCGCAAAGGGTATTTGCACATTCGGCGCACGTGGCGGCCGGGCGATCGCGTCGAATTGCTGCTGCCCATGAAAGCGCGCCGCGTGTACGGTCATCCGCAACTTCGCCATTTGGCCGGCAAAGTGGCTATTCAGCGTGGCCCTCTGGTTTACTGCCTGGAAGAAGCTGACAATGGGCCGGAGCTACACAATATTTGGCTGGATGCAGACAGCCAGTTTTCGCTTGTTGAAGGCAAGGGGCTCTTTGCCCGCAAGATTTTGCTGCAGGCCGAGGGGTTCCGTTTGCAGCACAAGCTCTCTGAGGAAGCACCGCTTTATCACTACGACGAGGTGCCTGGACAGCGGCAACCGCAGCGGTTGACATTCATTCCGTGGTTCAGCTGGGCTAATCGTGGCGAAGGCGAAATGCGAATCTGGATCAATGAGTGGTGACCGGGCCATGGCCGGTAACTGTTTGAAGCAAACCTGGCCAAGGGGAGAGAATTGGTTGAGAGCGGGCATAGGCTGGCCCGTCGCATGCAGGGCAGCTGGCCTTTTCACGAGCGACGCTGGGCCGATGTTTCAACTCGACTTTCGGCCATTTAACGATTCCAACTCCATCAACCTTCAAGACCGCCTTGGAAGCGGTCAGCTCGAGAAGCTGATGGGCGTCAGCATGGCCAATCGAAGGATCGCATTCAGCGAGTCTCGATTGCAGCCGGGCATACGGAGCGCGCGACATCGTGCAGAGTAAACTAGAGCTGCAGGGGCTGTGTACACTTGACCGATGCCATCTTGAAGAGCGTTCCACCAAAGCATTCTTGAAATGAACGGGGGAGCGCCGAAGCGTCCCGGAAACCGTAAAGATACTTGGACGTGACGCGGATACGGATAGATTTTGCCTACTCAACATGACGCGAGCTGGGCGCGATGGCCGAATCCAAAGGGGCCGGCTTACGACTCTCAATCCGCAATAGTTCCCCGCCTGCAATCCCGACCACCAATACGTAAAGCCAGCCTTCGTACGCGTCCATCAGGTGCGAATTGAAAATCGAGCTTGCGATATTCTGCACTGTCGCAAGCATTCCGATCCAGGCGACAAGGGCCCTGCTGCAGAACAGCCGTACGTGCGCTATCCACATAGTCCAGACGAGGAGGATTCCAACGCTGCCCCATTGCACCGCGGCAGCAAGCGTCTGATTGTGAGGATTGCTCACAACCAGCGCCGATATTCCAGTTCGCCCAATCGATTCTTGCTCGAAAAGGCGTCGGATCGAACCAGTCCCATGACCCAGGACCGGCGCTGTTTCAATGAACTGAAACGACTTGCGCCAAAATTCAAGCCTCTCAGCTGCCGAAGGCTCTCTCTCTCCGATCTCGGCATCTGGCTGGAATGCAGCCACTTCTATGAAAATCGCAGAGACTTTTCGTTGGAGATTGGGAGACGTCTGCCACAATGCCCCGCATAACACGCAGGCTCCGATGAACCCAACCGACGCAGTTCTTTGGCTTGAGTAACGTATTGTCAGGAGGACCAGCATTATCGGCAAATAGACGAACGCCGTTCGGGCAACGTTGATGAAGGCAAGGTTAGCAAAGAATAGGAGACTGACCACACCCAGCGCCGCAACCCAACGACGTTTCTGCTGCGACGCAGCCTCGAATGACAGGCCTGCCAACGCCACTGCAACGAGCGAAAACCCTTGGCTTTGGTCAATGTAATTTCTCACGGGAACGCCGAGGCCACCGACCCTTTGAACAATCGCCAATTCCGGCACCGCCGATGCAACGAACGAGTAGGCAAGCAGAATCATGTTCGAGCCTACGAAGGTTGCAAACATCCATTTTGCCCGCGGACTGGATTGGAAATGGAACAACAGGAGCGGGAGCAACAGTAGCTTGGTCATTTTTCCCAAAGCATTGAGCCGCTCCACCCAAGAGACTCCGCTTGCCCAGGTTACCCCTATCGCCGCTAACAACACGAGCGCGAGCGGCAACGCGCCGGCGGGACGACTGATAGTCGCGAGCATCCGCTCTGTGCGGACCGTTGTCAAAATACCAAAGAAGATTACGATTCCAAGTATGCTGGTTAGGGTCGTCGACCAGGGCAGTCCGGCCACAAGCGCAAGCACGACGATGTCCACATTCCGCAGCCTCAGGCTGTCCGCACGGCCGACCTCTGGGCCGCTCCACGTTGTGCAGGCGAGCGACGCCTCGGACACAAATCGCCGAGAACAAAGTAGAACAGCTGACGTTATCTGCATATTGAGCACCCGTGTCCCATTGCAGCCAACAGCGGCCGCACTGAGGCTTATGAAGCGCATCGATCACAATATCGTAATTGGTTCGACCATGTTTCCCTGGAAGGACGCGCGAAACAGGCGGTTACAATTTCTACCTCCGCCAAATTCGGCTAGCTGTTGCGCGCTTTCCCAAGCAGGACACTCGGAAAAGAACGGCACTGTCTGTGTCGATGATGCGCGGAAGATGATCCAGTGAGATTTCGTGATGGCAAATCCACGAGCTGACGGTCCTTTTACCAGCCCTGTTGTCGAGCCCGCGATGTTCACCAAACGTGAGGCCCCTTTTCCAAGAGCGCGCAGGTGGTGTCATTCGCGGGTCATGGACGTCAACGCTTCCTGCTGCCCCGCTTCTGCCAATCGCTCAACGGGATTGTCCTCGATCGGCGCAGCGACGCCACAGACTGGTTTGGGAGTCCCAGCGAGGCACATAGCAGTGGAATAAACTCACCGCGCGTCCCATTTGGGACGGCATCCACCTGCCGCGGTTCTTCTCGCGAAGGGCGTAGGCTCCACTAGCTCGAAAAAATCGTCCGTTGAACTCAGTTACCATATGGGGCCCAGGGCGCCGTGTCCTCGGCCGCACGCGCGCAACAATCAGGGCCCCTCAATGAGCAAGCGCCTTTTGCATTGAGCGGACCTATTTCGAGTCCATTTCAAGCGAACGCGCGCTGCAGTGATATTGGCCCGCCCACCATGCTAGCGTACCGGCAAGAACCGCTGTTCCACATGATACTCGGCAGAGGGGCAACCGGCATGATCGCCAAGAGCACGAAAGCCGTACTCGGCTAGCCTTACGCACTTCATGATCGTGGCACGTTTGAGACGCGCCTACATAGCGTGGACCTTGGGCCGCGCAAACTTCACGCTTCACCTCGGCTGGCGAACTGTTGCCGATAGGCCGAGCAGCCGCTCCTCGCCGAAGGCTGCGCAGCGACCATAACGAACGCGCCTATCCCAAATGGGACTGGCGCTCCATCAAAGCTTCCCGCATGGGTACGTCAATCGATGCCGACGGCCGGGATATGCAAGCCGACCGACGAACTCATCACTTCGGTGCGATCGCGCCATCGCTCGAGATGATCCCGCCTTCGAGGTCGATTGCGGGAACCCTGGACCGATTCCCGTTGTCAAAGGACAAGGGCAGCCAAGACGGGTTGGCGTAACCCCGCCTTTCAGCTGCCGAAGCTTGAGCAATTGAATGCGCATTCTCGTATCGGGTGGCGCCGGCTTTATCGGGTCGGCGGTTTGCCGTCATTTCGTTTTAGAGCTCGGCTACGAAGTGGTCGTGGCGGACAAGCTAACCTACGCGGGGAACTTGGCGTCATTGGCACCCATTGCCAACAATCCGCGCTATCATTTTGAGCAGCGGGACATCTGTGACAAGGAGGCCGTTGACGCTCTGTTTGCCAAATATCGCCCCGATGGCGTGGTTCACTTGGCCGCTGAGAGCCACGTTGATCGATCGATTTCAGGGGCGGATGTCTTCGTACAAACCAATGTGATCGGGACCTTCGCCTTGCTCGAAGCTGCCCGGCGACACTTCTCATCTCAAAATCTGCCGGACTTTCGCTTTGTGCACGTCTCGACTGATGAAGTCTATGGTTCGCTCGGAGAGCGCGGACTATTCACTGAAGCTACGCCGTACGATCCAAGCTCTCCTTACTCTGCGACCAAGGCTGCATCGGATCATCTCGCGAAGGCATGGTATCGAACGTATGGCTTGCCGGTGATCGTTTCCAATTGCTCGAACAACTACGGCCCTTACCAACTCCCGGAAAAGCTCATCCCGTTGATGATCCTCAATGCCCTGGATCGCCAGCGGCTTCCCATATACGGAACTGGCTCGAATGTGCGCGACTGGCTCCATGTTGAAGACCATGCGCGCGCACTTGGCCTCATTTTGAAGGGCGGACGCCCGGGCGAGACGTACAATATAGGCGGAAGAAGTGAACGCCGGAACATCGATGTGGTGCGCCAGGTTTGCTCGTGGATGGACCTACTGCGTCCAACTGATCAGTCGCATCACGAGCTCATCCAATTCGTGCCGGACCGGCCGGGTCACGACCGCCGCTATGCTATCGACGCCTCGAAACTCGAAAACGAGCTGGGTTGGCGGGCGCAAGAGGCGTTTGAGAGCGGACTTGCGAAGACGGTCCATTGGTACCTGTCAAACCAACATTGGTGGCAGCCTCTAAGGGAGACGGTATATGCCGGCGAACGCCTCGGTCTTGTAAGAGGATGAGGACATCGTGCGCCTCTACGTGATCGGGACGAAGGGACAGGTATCGAGGTCCCTCAAGGAGTTGGCTGCGTTCGTGAGCGACTTGGTCATTGGTTTTGCGAGCCGGCCCGGGCTCGATCTTGCGCGGCCCCAATCCATGGCCAGCGCAATTGCGTCGTTCAGGCCGGATATCGTGATCAATCCAGCTGCCTACACAGCTGTTGATCGGGCGGAGACGGAACCCGATCTAGCCTATGCCATAAACCGCGACGCGGCCGGTGAAGTCGCGAAAGCGGCAAACGCGATTGGCGCGACTATCGTTCATCTCTCCACTGATTACGTTTTCGACGGCAAAAAGCCGGGCCCCTACGTAGAGACGGACCAACCTAATCCGCAAGGCGTTTATGGACGCTCCAAACTGGAGGGCGAACTTGCTGTCGCAGCTGCAAATCCTCGACACGTGATCTTGCGGACGTCTTGGGTTTATGCGCCGTTTGGGCACAATTTCCTTCGCACGATGCTGAAGGTAGGCGCGCAGCGCGAGTTTGTTCGTGTGGTGGACGATCAACGAGGCTGCCCGACCTATGCGCCCGACATCGCCGCTTCGATCGTCTCGATCGCCAGAAGGTTGAGACATTGGCGGCAGCAATATAGCGGGATTACCCACCTCGCCGGGGTGGACGCTATGACGTGGCATCAATTTGCCTGTCTGATTTTTAGCGAGAGCGCGAAACGCGCGGGTCCCTCGGCCGCAGTCGAACCCATTTCGTCCGCTGACTATCCGACCGCGGCCCTACGGCCAACCAATTCACAACTTTCCACCGAACGGTTGCGCTCACTTTTCGAGATCAGCTTGCCACCGACACCATCATCCATCTCGGCCTGCTTGGATCGCATTTCGCATGAGGAGAAAGGACTATGAAGGGAATCATCCTTGCCGGTGGGAACGGTACACGCCTTTATCCAATGACGGCAGTGACATCCAAGCAGCTTCTGCCGGTCTACGATAAGCCAATGATCTACTACCCCCTTACGACCCTGATGCTCGCAGGTATTCGAGACATTTTGATTATAGCGACGCCCCACGATCTGCCGTTGTTCCAGTCCCTTCTTGGAGATGGCACTCAATGGGGGATGTCATTGTCGTACAAGGCGCAGCCAAAGCCAGAGGGGTTGGCACAAGCCTTTGTTATTGGCGCGACGTTTGTGGAAGGGCACAATTCGGCGCTCATCTTAGGCGACAATATTTTCTTTGGGCACGGTCTTCCTGCGCTGCTTGCGAACGCACGTGCACGCAAAATCGGCGCCACCGTATTCGCCTATCAGGTTTCAGATCCTGAGCGTTACGGCGTCATCACCTTTAATGAGAGCGGCAAGGCCAATTCCCTTGAGGAGAAGCCAAGACAACCAAAGTCCAACTTTGCGGTGACGGGACTTTATTTTTACGACCCACAGGTTGTCCATCTGGCGGCCGGTATACGGCCGTCGGCTCGAGGCGAGCTTGAGATCACCGATCTGAATAGGGCTTACCTCGATCGGGAGCAGCTTACTGTCGAGCGCATGAGTCGCGGCTTCACGTGGCTTGACGCCGGAACGCCCGACAGCCTGCTCACCGCGGCGGAGTTTGTTTCCATGCTCGAGCGACGTCAGGGATTCAGAATAGCGTGCCCAGAGGAGATCGCCTTCGGACAGGGATTCATTGATCGCGGCCAACTGATCCGGCTTGCCGGGTCGTTGGGAAAAGGTGACTACGCGCGATACGTCGTTGGCGTTGCCGATGGCCACAGCTGACCGCGGAACATAGGATCAGCATAGAGAGACTGCAAGAAAGTGTTCCGCAAACTCGCTTCAAACGAACACCTCGACGATTTGAGGTCGCGCGCGCATAGCTTACCGAGCTGGATGCGCTCGCCGCTCAAACGTCTATTCAAGGCTACGAACCAACTGCAAACTCGACAATACCAGAGGTGGGTACAGCAATATGACACGCTAACCCCGTCAGATGTTGACGCAATCCGTCGACATGTAGACCTCTTACGATACAAGCCCCTATTGTCCGTCGTTATGCCGGTTTATAATCCGCCGACCTGGGCTCTCCGCGCGGCAATTGAAAGCGTTCGCGAGCAATTGTACCCAAACTGGGAGCTGTGCATTGCCGACGATGCATCGCCGGATCGGCTTGTAAAAGCCTTACTGGAAGAGTCGACGAGAGATCCCCGAATCAAACTGGTCAGGCGAGCCGTTAACGGCAACATTTCGGCCGCCTCCAATTCTGCGTTATCGCTCGTTCAAGGCGAGTTCGTCGCCTTGATGGATCACGACGACGTCCTTTCTACACACGCCCTTTATGAAGTCGCCGTGGCGCTCAATGACCGCTCCGATCTCGACATCATATACAGCGATGAAGATCAGATCGATCGGCGAGGTCGCCGTCAGTCACCCTATTTTAAGACCGACTGGAATAAAGAACTGTTCTTGGGCCACAATCTCATTAGTCATTTGGGAGTCTATCGGCGCTCTCTCCTGGAGAGCGTCGGCGGATTTCGATTGGGCTTTGAAGGTAGCCAGGACTACGATCTCGCGCTGCGATGTGTTGAATCCAGCTCACCCGATCGAATTCACCACATTCCAACTGTCCTTTATCACTGGCGTCGCGATTTTGGAGCGAAGTCGTTCTCCGAAGCAAAACCCGCGCGGTGTGCTCAAGCGGCTCGACGAGCCATCGACGAACACCTGCAGAGAAGTCATGAGAACGCCGTCGCGGAATCACATCCCGTTTTGCCGCATTGGGTGCGTGTTCGCCGAAAGCCTCCAGCAACGGCGCCGACCGTCACCCTCATCGTCCCAACGCTCGTCGGATCGGGCCTGCCTGCCACTTGCGCAAGAGATGTCCTTGAGCAGACCGACTATCCCAACGTCGAGCTTCTTGTGGTTGAACACGAAAGCCGATCCACGGAACGCCAATCGCTGCTTCAAAGGCTCAGTGGCGATCCTCGCGTTCGTACCCTCACACACAGGGGCGCATTCAACTATTCTGCAATGATCAATATGGCGGCCCGTCAGGCAAACGGAGTAATACTCGGTTTGTTGAGTGACGATATTGAGGTCATCAATCCGGGTTGGCTTTCCGAAATGGTCTCATGGGCCCTTCGAGACGACGCGGGCGCGGTTGGGGCCAGGCTGGTCCATTCGGATGGTCGCGTTCGACATGGCGGGTTGGCGCTCGCCTTGCCCAGTATTGCCAATCCGTTCAATTATCGATTGCGCCGAAATGCGGCCGGGTATTTCGGTCGGAACGTGCTGGTTTCCGAAGTCTCCGCCGTAGCTGGAGCCTGTCTTCTTGTACGAAGATCGGTGTACGAACAGGTCGGCGGACTGGATGAAATCAACCTGCCCGTTACGTTCAATGACGTTGACCTCTGTCTGAAAGTCAGACGCTGCGGATACCGGAACATCTGGACCCCGCATGCGGAGCTCTATCATCATCAATCCAGGCGCAAAAACGCCGACGCGCACGTAGGCAATTCGAAAGATTTGCGAGCCGAGGCCGCCTACATGCTCAAAACATGGAACCTGGAACTGTCGCGTGATCCCTTTCACAACGACAATCTCGTCAATGATGCGGCAACATCCTTTGAACTCGCGTTTCCTCCGCGACGCCGGAAGCCGTGGCAAGATCACCTAGCCGCGCGTGATCATTCTGTGATTGGGAAGCCCTTCAGCGAAGAGGCTCCAGTTCGAGCGCGCATAGCATCCAGATCCACTATCGCGGGCAGACTGCATGATTGATTCAACCCACTTCAGATCTCAAGTCTTTGCGTACTTGAGACAAATTCAGCACGCTGCGAAGTAACCGAGCAAGCCGATGCATCCATTGTCTGTTGATCGAAGTCAGTTCGACGTCCGCCGCCCGGCAACGAGGACCACGCGAGGCTTCAGGAGTGCCCGCTTGGATCTCCTGGATGGCCTGACCCATTGGAGGCTTTGGGGGTCCTTGGGCTGGAACGAGATCGTCCAGCGGTATCGGCGCTCCGTTCTGGGCCCATTTTGGTTGACCGCCAGCATGGGCGTCATGGTCATCGCTTTGGGCGTGGTATATGCCGAGCTCTTTCAGCAAGAAGTCGACCAATTTATTCCGTTCTTTTGTTCCGGCATCTTGGTCTGGACGTTCATGGCAAGCTATTTGACTGAGAGTGGGACGCTGTTCACCGGCTCTGAGTGCTACATCAAGCAAATTAGCCTGCCTTTCTCGGTCTATGTTTTTCGTTTCAACTGGACCAAACTGATCATTTTCTTGCACAATTTCATTGTATATTTGGGCGTTGTTATTTATTTCAGAATTTGGCCCGGATCGGTTGCCCTTTTAGCGATCATTGGTCTCTTGGCCATTGTCGTCAACGGGATCTTTGCAAGCCTGACAATTGGAATGGTCTCCGCGAGATTTCGCGACATTCCGCAAGTCATCAATTCGGTCGTCCAAATTCTGTTCTTTCTCACACCGATCTTTTGGCGGCCTGACTCACTGAGCGGACACGCCTTTATCACCCGGTATAATCCGTTCTTTCATCTGCTGCAGCTGGCGCGTGCGCCGCTCCTAGGAGAGATGCCATCAACGGAAAACTACTTCGCAGTCGTATTGATCACAGTCCTCAACATCGGCGTATCAGTCTATCTACTTTCGCGCTTCCGCTGGCGAATCGCGTATTGGATTTAAAGATGGTTACATCAGCCTCTGAGCGGACGCCTCTGCTTGCGTTTGAAGATGTAAGCGTTTCCTTTCCTATCTACCAAACAGGTTCGCGCTCACTCAAAAAGCATCTGTTGTTTCGTGGCACAGGCGGCCAGCTTGCAACAGATGCCAGTCATCGGATCGTCGTTGAGGCGCTCAGAAACGTCTCTTTCCGGTTGAGCGCTGGTGATCGCATAGCTCTCATCGGCAGCAACGGGGCCGGTAAGACAACCTTGCTTCGAGCAATGGCCGGGGTCTACCAACCGACAAGCGGGAACGTAGCGTCCTGTGGACGGATATCACCTCTGTTTGATATCGCCTTGGGAATCGATGCTGACTTGAGCGGATATGACAATATCCGGCTGCGCGGCATGCTGCTTGGGCTAAGCTCGAGCCAGATCGAAACGCAGATGGCGGACATTGGCGATTTTACGGGACTCGGTGACTATTTGAGCATCCCGGTACGCACCTATTCATCGGGTATGATGACGCGATTGACGTTCGCCGTGGCAACCTGCTTCTCGCCGGAAATCCTATTGATGGATGAGTGGATCATGGCCGGCGATGCAGCTTTCCTTGCCAAAGCGCAGCACCGTGTAGCTTCCTTCGTTGAACGAGCCAGCATCCTGGTGCTTGCTTCTCATAGCTTCGAAATTTGTCGGCAGTGGTGCACAAAAGCCATTTGGATGGAGCGCGGTCAAATCGAGATGTTTGGTGAAATTGAAGCTGTCCTAGCAGCATACTCGGAGATGTTTTCTGGTGGAACTTGATATTTGCTAGCGTCTGTTCGGGATTGAGTTTAAGGCCGTGATGAATTCCAAGCAGGTTATTTGCAAGGCGGCGAAGCTTCGAGATAATGCCAATCTGAGGGAAGACGCCTCGCGCCCGGATGGGTCTCTGATTGATAACGGTGCCGATGCCAAGGAGAGCGGCAAGCCGATCGCTTCAAAGCGATCGTGAACTTCGTCTATCCCTCAATTCACGAGAAGGTGCGTTCAAGAATGACGCTGACGGTGACGCGTTTGGCCGCGATAAGGAGCCCGGAAGTCTCGCGTTCTTCACTCGCCGCGCGTAGGCCGGATCGTCGACGCAGATGCGTTGGCGATCAGACGCCAGCTACAGGCCTGCGCGAGCGCGACGACATCCGAAACCGGGTCGTTTTGATGCACGTCAGCGATCAGCACATCGCCGCCAGAGAGATCGACCATGCTCGGCGCCGGATGCACCGGCGCCCAGATGGCGCGGTCGGGGTGGGCTGCTTGCTTATGTCGGACGACGACGTGTCTTGGTCGATCACGGAGCGCTGATCCGCATCGGCGATACGACTTCCGCGCAGCGCTGTCGGCAAACGTGTTCGGCACCCGCATTGCGATAGATTCAACTTTAGATTAGACCCGCTTTGCTGCAGGTTGACAACTAGGGGTTCCCATGGGGGCGTCCGATGATCTCTCGATCGTGGCTATTATTCCGATGTACAATGGCGCTACGTTCATCAAAGAATCTGTCGCGAGCGTGCTGGCTCAGACCCTTCCCCCGAACGAGGTTCTGGTTGTGGACGACGGCTCAACCGATCATGGAGCATCCATCGTCGCAAGCCTGGCGACGGTACATCCGAAGATCAGGCTTCTTCGCAAGCCGAACGGCGGCCAATCGTCTGCTCGAAATTTCGGTATCTCCCACTCCAAAAGCCGTCTGATTGCCCTGCTTGATCAGGATGATGTCTGGCATCCTCATCACCTCGAGAGGCTGTCCAAGCCATTCCGAAAGAAGCGCGGAATTCCGCTTGGCTGGGTCTACAGCAACCTTGATGAAATCGATGAAAGCGGCGGAATGGTCACAAAGCGCTATTTGGATAGGGTGCCGGCTCAACACCCGAAACAAAGCATTATCGAGTGTCTGGCCAGGGACATGTTCATCCTGCCATCGGCCTCACTCATCTCGCGTCTAGCATTCGAGGCCGTCGGTGGATTCGATGAAAGGCTATCCGGTTATGAGGACGATGACCTATTTCTACGGCTGTTTCGCGCCGGATACGATCACGTCTATCTTGACGAACCTCTTTCGAAATGGCGCATCTATCCAGGCTCGACATCGTATAGCCCGCGCATGGCGAGGTCGCGTATGGTCTACGCATACAAGCTTGCCACGACCTTTCCCGACGATCCTCGTCAGAATCGGTATTTCGTCCGTGACCTGATCGCGCCGCGATTCTACGCCAACCTTCACGGCGAATACGTAACGGCTGTTCGTCGCGGTGACCGCGAGGCCATGAACCGCGTCCTTACCGACATCGGAGCAATCCTACCGCACTTGAGGAAGCGACACGCTTTGATGTTTCGTGCGATGGGCACTTTGCTGCGCGATCCAACAATCGGCTACGTAGGTGTCGGTATCAGGCACTGTCTGACAGGACTGATCCGGACTCGTGCGTCGTGAAGGCAAGCGCGGTGATCTACGCAGCGGCGAAGCCAATCTCTTCGCAAATCGCAACGGTTGATTATCTCACGAAACGGGGGACTATCTATTGCACGGGTCCACACATTTGAACCGAGCAGGGTAAGTATCCCCATCACTGGATCCAGGACATGAGCACTTTTTAATCGCGGAGGCGTGTTGCTCTCAGGGATAGGCCTTCTGCTGCATGGGTCAGCAATGATCTTTGGCCAGACTATAAAGAAACGGCCCGAGCCGTAAGGCCGAAAGTCGCGCCCCGACGATCGACAGCCTGTCGCTTGCTCGGCGCTGCCAACCCGGCAACCTGTATGCATCCCCGGTCAGAAGTATATCCGAACATGTATCTGTGGTTGCCCGCGCAACACGCTGGTTCGTCGAAGATGCCGCGACGGGACCCAATTGGTCGCCTCGATGTACCGACAGAACCCAGCGGCTACGTGCTCGGGGCCTGGTCATACTAAGCTCGGAGGTCAAGCGATCATGCTGAGACGTACTCTCATCGCAAGGATTTGCGATGACGCTCACGCCACAAGCATAAATGCGCCATGCTAGGGTGATCGACGGCCAACCAACACCAGACCAGGCACTGTCGGTCGCTGCAGATACTTGTTGGTTGTTCCGAAGCGAAGGCTGGAACCTGAACGTCAAACCCGCGCTTCGGAGCATACATTAGTCAAATCCCTAAGGCGCGGATGCCGGCTGTCCTTGTCCGAAATGACTGCACTCGCACCGGATAGCGGCCACTCGATCCCGAGATCGGGATCGCTCCAGAGAATGCCGCTGTCGCATTCTGGTGCGAAATAATCGGTGACCTTGTAAAGGACCTCCGTGTTCTCTTCGAGCGTCATGAAGCCGTGCGCGAAGCCAGCAGGCACCAGAAGCTGGCTTCCTGTTTCCGCCGAAATCACAGCATTCACGTGCTGGCCATAGGTCGGTGAGTTGTCGCGTATATCGACGGCAACATCAAAGATGACGCCGCGTACCACACGCACAAGCTTTGCCTGCGCGCGCGGCGGGGTCTGAAAGTGCAGCCCGCGCACAGTGCCTGTCGCAGCCGAGAACGAGTGGTTGTCCTGCACGAAATCAAGATCAAGACCACCTTCCCGCAACGCGCGTTTATTCCAGGTCTCAGAGAAAAAGCCTCGATGATCGCCGAATTTCGGTGAGCGGATGAGCTTCACCTCCGCGATGGCAAGAGACTGGATTTCGACCGTCATGTGATTTCCTTTCGATGGTATTGAATACGACCGCGGTCCACACCATCGAGCGTGTGAGCGCTGTGAATAGCAAACGAAGACGAATGGGCGGACCGATCAGATATCCGGGAGGCAGCTTCGAGGTGATGCAAGCACCTAAATTCGCGTCGGACGCAGATCATCAAATCTTGTTCGCGATCACAGCCAACAGCATTGCGAGATTTGCGAGCGGCGTCTGCCGGTAAACTCCGGACCGCCAGAAGCTCCACAAACGTCGCGGGAGGCTTTCCGCTAGGCGCATCTCAACGAACCTCTCGAGAACGCTCATGTTCTCCTCTGTCATGCGGTGTGACAGGTGGTGCATCAGTGCCCTGACATTGAGGGAATTCCAGCCTCGCCACTGACCCGCAAGGACCTTCTTCGCGCGATGAATTGCGGCCAGAAGGCCCAGATTTGACCCAACCAAGTTGTCTCGATGCTGACGATATCTCACCGAAGGGGTCTGATCATAGAAGATCATCCCGCCTGCTGCGGAGACCGTAAGATAGGTCATCCAGTCATGGGCGACAACGATCTCATTGGGCACATGCCGGAGCAGATCGCCGGCTAGACAATTGAACACCATAGTATTTCCCCCGCCGACATTTTGGACAAGCGCGTTTCGAAAGCTCGGAGGACGTTTGAATGCGGTCGAGTATCCAAGATGGCGCCCTGCCTCATCAATCAGCTCAGTTCGCGAACAGTAGAGAGCAGGCTTGTCGCACGGCACAGTGCGCAGCATGTTGATCGCCCTGCTTAGCTTTTCGGCATACCAAATGTCATCCTGATCACTGAAGGCGAAATAATCCGCTTCGATTCTGTCATCGGACAACAAACTTAAGAAGTTTGCCGCAGCTCCGGAGCGGGGGCCACAGCGCAGGGTCACTTCCTGCGGCACGCCGCCCGCGAAGTCCTGAATTATATCGCGGGTTCTGTCGCTGGATCCGTCATCCGAGACATGGACGGACCAGTTGGGGTGGGTCTGCTCTGCATATGATAGGAGTTGTTCGGACAGGAAACGCGCGCCATTCCTAACAGCAAGCAAGATAGCTACGTGTGGGCTGCTCGTGTTGCGATCGCCTGCAACAACGAAAGCCGGTCGGCTATTTCGCATCAAGGCGCCAAGGTGCAAGCTGCTTACATCCAATATTCGCGGCACTAACGAAGACGAGACAACAGCGAGACCAACTCGCCCTGTCGCTTGGTCGCTGTCCGCACAAAAACGGCTTTGAGGTGATTGCGGGCTGTTCCCGCCGAAATGTTCATTTCGCGGGCGATTTCCTTTAGCGATTTTCCCATAACGAGGAGTCGTGCAAGATGCGCTTGAACGCGAGTCAAGCCGAATATCTCCATAAGTGAAATTTGAGAAATGGCAGGGATCTCATTCAGATCCGTCAGAAG
This sequence comes from Bradyrhizobium sp. CCGUVB14, assembly GCF_024199935.1. NCBI lineage: Bacteria > Pseudomonadati > Pseudomonadota > Alphaproteobacteria > Hyphomicrobiales > Nitrobacteraceae > Bradyrhizobium > Bradyrhizobium sp. CCGUVB14. Next base: position 1,447,893 of record NZ_JANADS010000001.1, on the reverse strand, counting down.
AAGAAGAGCGCCGCTGTCACAAGTCGGGCTTTTGCAAGTCCACGCTTGCAAGACGGCTTCGATAATGATCGGTCGACGATCCGAAAGATGGATGACGACTTGCGAAGCTAAACTCTCTTGCGAGCAGGACGCCAACCGGACCCGATTCAGCAACTCCTCCAATTTCATGCGCGATTGGTAATCGGTGACGTAAAGACGCCGCCCCCGCACGCAGAGCTCGCCGTCAAACAGCTTTGAAGCCTTGGCGCTCACAGCCAGCACCGAGCCGTTTCGATCCATCCAAATGGCCGGACAGTTGATCACGTCGAGCAGGCTGATGATGCTCGAATACTCCTCCGGGTTCATTGAGGACTGACGGAACACGACTCTTCCTGTGCACAAATCAAGCATTTCAACTCTACGCGTCGTTGGTCATGAGCAAGTCCCCAAGCGTGCCTACAACCTGACGCAAGGTGCGGTTCAAGTGATTTCCGACAATGGGCGGATCTCTCTCCAATCTTGGCGAGAATAGAGCTTCCCATTCCGGAACAACGACGCGAGTTCTGCTATTCGCTACCCGTTCCGATGTACGCATCGCCAAGTCTGAGAGTCTTCGCGGCAGTTAAGCCAAGCTGACTTCAAGAACGAGTGTTGGATCTTAGTTGTGTGACAGAACCGACTTACTCCCGCGCGGGCCGCTTTATTAGCTTTGGACTACTCCACGATGCGAAGGGGCTTTGGGCTGCGGCGCAGCGATCACCTTTTGAAGCCAGCGCGGCTCTGTCGGGCATGGGCCTCACCAGATCGGTCAGGACGTCAGAACAAACATCTGTCACCTAGCCGTCCCCCGGTGTATGAAGCGAACGACATCCTGCGGCGCGAGTTGGATGCGCAGTGCCGCTCGCAGCGCGGCGAGACCAAACGCTCGAAGGTCCTCGTTGAAGTCTGAAAGTTGAGGCGATAAGGCAATCGTCTCAACACCAGCCTGCATGGCGCGCTCAGTCAGGGCCGCTACCGCGAGATCGCCAGCCGCATCGAGGTCGCGTGCAATGTAGAGTCGACGTAGCGTCAGCGGAAGCTGCAGGGCGGCAAGATGGTTTGCGGAAAGCGCAGCAGCCATTGGCATCGTCGGAGCCGCGCAGCGGAGCGAGAGCATCGTCTCGATCCCCTCTCCCGCCGTAAGCACCTCATCGGCGGTACCGAACCGGACGGCGTTACCGAGCAGATCGCCCATGGCACGTCGCGGCGTGTCGACTGGTGCTTTTCCGAGGCGCACGCGATCGAAGCCGTGAGGATCGAGCCAGGTGCGATGCACGCCAGTAATACGGCCATTTAAATCCGTAACGCGAGCGATCAATGCCGGCCAGATCTCTGTTTCGGTGTCCTCATCGGATCGGTAGTAACAGTGCGGGTGGAAGCGCAGCTCACCGTCGGTGCAGAAAGGTGCAATGTCCCGGCCACGCAAATAGGCCTCCGCGAGAGTTCCGGCGACCAACTGCGACATGGCGAAGAGGCGCGCGGCCGCCTCGGGCGAACCCGCCAACGCTTTATTGTGCACAACTTTCGAGGACAGCGCGGAGGCCGATCGAGGCAAGTTGAGAAAACGCCGCGCCTCCCCGGCAACGTCACGGAAATCGACAAGCCCGCAGCTTTCGCGGATGATATCGAGCAGGTCGCCATGCTCACCCGTTGCAGCGTCGGTCCATTTGCCGGCTGGCCCCTTGGGGGAGGCTAGCAATCGCACGAACATCGAGCGTCCCGGCGTGTTGCGGGCATCACCAACCGTCCAGTAGCGGCCTTGGCGCCGGCCGTTGGAGAGACAATGGCGACACACCGCCTCGACCTCACGCGCGAGACGATGTGCCAGTTCGGAAAGCTGGCGTCCCATCACGCGGCCTCGCGTTCGGCGACTAGCCCAAGCGGATAGCGCTCCAGCATCTGGGCGCGGATCCCAGGTCGGGTCGCATCTGCCAGGGCGAACCTGCGCAGCTTCCAGGAGATGATCTCGCGGAAAAGGCCGTAAGACTTGGGACGGTCCCCCATCGTGCCCTTGAACCCGGAGACTTCAGTGCGGTTTACACCCATCACTCGTACGCGGCGGAACTGAAGATCTTCGGCGAGCTCGAAAACGGTCTTGGCGTGGCTCTCCTCGAAGACGATCATTCGGTCGAAGTCAGAGCCCAACCATTCAACGATCTGCGTTACACGCGAAAGCATTTCATCGCGTTCGTTGCTGGGCAGCGTAGCGTAGGTGGTAAATCGGACGCCTTCCGAAAGCCGGATCGGGGTGTCCTGATGGAAACGCGACAGCGGTCTCACAAGCAGCCGCGCCATGCCGAGCGCGGACCAGTCGCGCTGCGCATCTTCGATCAGTTCGTCAGACTTGCTGCTCCAGACCGCCCGGCGGCGGCCCTTGAGCCAATTGTCGAGCAAGATACCGGCGACCTGGCCCTTGCCTGCGCCGAGCCGGACGTCCAACAGAATGCCATCAGCCATAAGACTTGACGGCAGGTGCGAACGGTCGTTCGGCTTCGGTAACGCAACGGACGCCACCGCCGCGGATTGCAGGAGCTTGATCGGATGTGCGCACGATCCGGGAATACTGATCGGCTGCAATTCATATTCTTCGTAGAAGGCCTCGGAGGGTCTGGCGCTTTCCGGCGGCAATTCGGTCGTCTCGTATGAAGGTTCTACACCTTCTGGCGTGCCGCCTCCCGAAGTGGACGACGGGCGTGGTGCAAAGGCACCGACCGATCGCGACATCGCAGGACGCCCGATTGCGTCAACCACGAGGGGAGTCGCAACGGGCAGCTTCGGAAGAACATGCTGGGTCACCAACAAGGTGCCGACATCGCCTGCCATGCCTGACCAGGCGAGAAAAATCTTATGATCCCCGGCAAAGGTCGCGAGCAAACCGGCCCGCGCGACGGGCTTCAAAACGCGGTCGGCCGGCGCAATGCCGCCTGCGGTGCATGCCGCAAGCCCGAGCGGGATCGGAGTCGAGAATTGCTGAAGCGCCTGACAGTCCTCGGAACGGAGCGTATGGGTCTGCAGACAATTTGCGATTCTCGCAAGCAGGGGCAGCATCACGACCGTCGAACCAGGCTTGGACCGCCTGACCGGACCAAACCTGCGAACAAATAGGACGGTCGCCGCTTCGTAGGTGTCGCAGGCGGTCTTCCAGTCCCAGGCGCCGTCCGCGTCCGAGGCGCCAAAGACAGCCTTCATAGCGCTGCGCAGGACACCACCATCGATACGACGGTTGCGTTCAAGGTCCGTCAAGAGCTGCCGCGCTGCCCTGGCGACGGCGGAAATGATATTTGCGGCGGCACGCATCGATAGCGGCGCGGCGACAGCGCCGCCGGCGAGAGATTCGGTCATGGCAAGATTTCTTTCGGAGAGCAGGAGCGGGTCGAGCTGGCTGGTGCTCTCTCTGGACCAGGCCGGCTCAAACCCGTCACCGCGGCCCTCTCAGCTCTTATCACACGGCCGCCCTCACGTCGGGCGCGCATCGAGTGCGCAAGCTGCAACAACGGATCGCCCTGGCAGGGCCGCGGCGCGGGGAAGCACACGAGATCGTGCCCCTTCAGTTCATCGAGTACTGGAAGCGCCGCGCTCGCGCGCGAACACGGCGAAGCGCGCTGCCGGACAGACTGCCGTGAGCCGGAGCTGCTATTTGATCATGTCGACGGAAACGGAGAGGGTAGGCGCGATGTCTTGCTCGGAACAGCCTTGTTCGCGCAACGTCTGGGATGCACGAAACTGGCCGAAGGGGATGATGCGCGACGCGATGAACGATATCGGCGAGTTGAGTCCTCTTCCGTGCTGATCTCGGTGATCGCATCACCGACGATGCAGGGGACCAACGCGGTCTTCAGTAGGCGCTCCTGCTTCACCAGGAGTCCAAACGCGCGATAACGGCGGCGCCCGACACTCTGCGGTAGCATCTTGCGGTGCACTTTCTGTGCTGCACGCAACTGCGAGTTTGTCGGCGAGTCCCACCGAAAGCCGCCGCGGGATTGTGGGCCCGCGACGGCGTCGCATTCCGGTCTTTTCGAAAGAAAGAACAACTGAATCCGCGCATCGGAAAGCGCAGACGCACCGAGCTTTAAGTCCGAAAATCCCCGGCGTCGCGGAAAATCACGCCACCCGGCCGAGCAACTTCTTGGCTTTGGCCTCCATGTCCAGACGGCCATCCTGATGCGGCTTGTCGCGCGCGACTGCAGTGATGCCCTGCACAAAATCGAAGATGCTTTCAGGCGGACGGCCTTCCTCCGCCAGCACCGCGTCGATCACCTGGCATGTCCCGGCCTTGGAGGAGCCGCGGCGGCGCAGAAACTCGGTGCGATCCTCGTCGCTGCGCGCCACGATTCGCTCGCGGGCGGTCTTAATACCATTGACGAATGGCATGGGTGAGGAGTTGGCGAAGTTCAGCAGCGCCGGAGCTGCCTCGTGAGCAAAACGGGAGGCTGCGTATTTAGAATGGCGGATGGTTATTTCCTCGAAATCCTCCACGCCCCACAAATTGCGATTTTGGCAAACTGCGCGGAGATAGAAGCTCGCCATGCCGAGCGTTTTCGCCCCGACTTCCGAGTTCCAGCAATAGAAGCCCCGGAAATAGAGATCGGGCGAGCCGTCCCGGAGACGACCAGCTTCGATCGGGTTGAGATCATCGACGAGGAAAAGGAAGACGTCCCTGTCCGATGCATAGAGGATGGTCGTGTCCTTGGAAATGTCGATCTGGGGATTGTACTCCCGGTCGACCAGTCGAGCACACCCGGCACCTTCCACCGCGTGTCGCCCGTGCCATTGCCGGCGATGCGCTGCACGGCCTCGACCAACTCGTGATCATAGATCCGCCCGTAGTCGGGGCCGGTGACGGCGCGCAGCTCAACGCGGCTATCCTCGGTCTCGAGCGTCTTGATCTGTTCGACGCGATTAGCGGTCAGACCATATTGCAGGTTGATGCCAGCGAGTGCCGCGGGGAGCTGTCGTAGGTAAGCGGCTGGAGCGCCAACCCGGCTTGCAAGCTGGCCGAAGCTCCAGTGGGTCGGCGCGACTGGCTCGTCCGACCCAGGCAGCATCAGGACCAAGCGCTCGGGGTCGGTACGGCTTGCTTCCACATGGATGAGCGCGCTTTCGACCACGCGCGTCCTGCTGCGGTCCGTGCGCTCGCGCACCGTGCGGGCCAGTGCGTTGAGCGAGAGATAACGCTCATCTGCGGGACGGGAAAACCACTCCGAGGACACCCGACCGACGCGCTCGCCGCGACTTGCATCCACTCTGTAACCGCCGCTTGTATCGCGGTGGGCATCAAGAACCTGCGTATTCATGGGGGCAATCTCCATGACGGGCGCCGGAAGACTCTCCTCCGGCCCTCAACCCGTCACGGCCAACACCGCTCCACTCTTCCTCTCCTGCATCGTCTGTCGCCGAAGCCTACGAAATTCCGCTCCCGCCGCAGCTTGGGTCAGGGAAGGAAGCTTGAAGGGTGAAAACCCGGCTCAAGGTGAGTTTTCCGCGCCAGCCGACAACCCTGGTCCCGCAGGGAAACGACGAGCCATTGGGGTGCTGATCAGCAAAATCTGTCGATGAATACATCGCGCGTTTTTGAAGCGATATGATGCTGCGCGCCGACGAAGGTCCGCATGCGGAATCAGCAAAGCGATGGCCGCGGGTCGAGCGGATCATTGAGCGTGCGCGGATCGGCACAAAAGAGATTGATCACATCCAATGTGCGATTGCCGAACGGGCGGTATTCGAACAGCCGCCTCGGAATGCTTGCTTCTTGGCCACAGCTCCCCCTTCAGCGGCGATTCGGGTCCGTCCGAAGTTCTGATCGATCCGGAGATCGATTCTAGCACCACCTTCTCGGCCCAGTCGATATTGGCGAAAGGGCTTACCTATTGCTGGACGAATGGAGGCGGAATCGGAATCATCCTCGATCAGATCGCGGCGAAATATGCAAAGCCTTTCGCGCATCTTCGCCGTTTTGCTTCGGGCAGTTCACAAGAAGCCTCAATTCCTCCGGGTCGACTCTGTGGATGACGATGGACACATCTGTCAGGGGAACGACGCAATCGCTATGGGTTGTTTTTTTTAGCCGCGACTGTCATGGGAAACCGATCCGGCAATTGCTCAGAAAGAACATGGCCGACCGCCACGTCGATTTCGGCCGGCTGGCGGCCAGCGCGTTTCCGCTTCGGGTATTGGCATCACGCCAACTGCAATCCATCGCTGCACCCATTCCCCGACCTGCGTCGCGAGCGTATCCCGACCTCTGAGGCGAGCCGGGCGCGGGCCGAGTAGCTGCATTTCGTAGCCCTTTGTTTGGGGGCCAAGCCTCGCTTTGCGAGGCTGTCCAACGTGAACTCCGTTAATTGCCTCTAGCGCCGACGCACGCCTCGGTACTCCAGCCGCATTTTAGCCACTGAGAGCGGGGACTTCTTCATACCGCAGCGCGTCTTTAGCAACCTTGAGCGGTGACGCTTTGACCGATTTGCTGGCTGGCTTGGCCGCGAATTCCATCGGCTGCTTCGTGAAGGGATTCACTCCGCTACGGGCTTCAGTAGCGGGCTTGTTCACCACCGACATCTTTACGAAGCCCGGAATGATGAACTCTCCGGACTGGTTCAACTCCCTGTAGCCTACACTCGCCATCTGCTCGATGACGGCCTTTACGTTAGCCTTGGAAATCTCCGTTCCTTCAGCAATCGCCTCAATTAGCTGGTTCTTGGTCATTTTGGGCATGGGGGATTCCTTTGAGAGCCGCAATTCGGTCCGAATGTGTGAGCTATGTCGGCATCGTCACTTTTGTTCGCGCATGGCAAAGCCGCATGAATCGCTTCTCGTTCACACCAAGGTCATGAAGTGACGGGCTTAAAACCTATCCGAAGCCAAAACACAAGGATCCGTTCGAGGTGTTTGCTACATCCCGCCCACTTCATACGTCGGATGTTACGCGGCCATCGACCTCGGCAAAGTGCACAGCCTTGCCCGCCAGATTGGCGAGCGCTGCCCCTAAACAAACCCGCCCCGGGGGTTACAGGCCAGACGAGGGATGATCCATAAAGCGCGAGGCTCGCCGTGGATCATGAATCCTCGGCACGATCAGGATCGCCATCATCATCAGCGCGATGACGATCGGCATTGATCATTGTCGGCGGCATGGGCTTGACAGCCAGTCCTGTCCCGGCCGCTGGTCCGTTGGCGCTAAGGTAGCTGGAAAGGCCCTTGGCCGCGATCTTCGTATACTTATATGTGGCTCTTTTGAACTTTGAGTGGGCTACGCGGCATGGGGGTTGATCGGAGTGAAGTCGAGTTTTCCGGCGATGAGGAAGAGGACGGTGCGCATCGTTGTGAAACGGGTATAGCCGCGGGCCTTGCGTTTAGCCGCCTGGAATAGGCCGTTGAGGGCTTCGATGTAGCCGTTGGTCTGGCGGGTTTGCGTCCAGGCGACGATGCCGTCGAAGTGCTTGCGGATCATTCTGGCGACCTCCTTCATCGGCTCGACCCTGGAGCGCAGGACGTTGGTGCACCACTGTTTGAGCATGGCGGAGACGACGTTGATCTGCTTGCGATCGAGGATGTCGCGCAGATGCTCGCGATAGAGCCAGGCACGCGCCGTGCGTTTGGTCGCGGCCTGAGCAATCAAGGTGTCGAGATCGGCGCGACTTTCGTCCGACAGCCGGCCGCGGTCCTTGAGCAACGTCCAGCGCAGCCCTTTGAGGCTTGGATCTGTGCGCTGTTCGAGGCGCCGCATCTTGTCGACGGCAGTGGAAGCGTGGGCGACGACATGGAACTTGTCGAAGGTGATGCGGGCGTTGGGCAGATGATCTGCGACGCCCTTGATGAAGGCCGGCGACATGTCGATGCTGACCAAACGGACCTGCTCGGCGGTACCTTTGTGGGCGGCCAGATCGGCGGCGAAATCGGCCACCGTCTTGGCGTCCTTGCCCTCGGTGACGAACACTACCTTCCGCTCATCGGTGTCGGCGGTGATGGTCAGATAATTGTGGCCGCGCCGGCAGGACGTCTCGTCGATCGCCACGGCGGTCACTGCCGAAAGGTCCGCCTCGGCCAAGGCGAGATTGACATAGCGCGAGCAGATCGCGTGGACCCGATGCCAGGATTCGTCGACCAGCTTGGCGACGGCCGCAAAGGTCATCTGCTGGGCCATGGCCAGCACCAGCGCTTCGAACAGCAGGGTGAAGCCGGCGAGCTTGCCGAACCAAGCGGGCTCGGCCAGGACGACCTTCCCATCGGGCAGCTTCACCCGCGGCGTCCGAACCTCCAGGAAGCATTCGTGCTGGAAGAAGTTGAGATGTCGCAGCCGCTTGATCTGGGTGTCATGAACCGGGTGGACGCCCGCGACACCGGCGACCGCAAATCGCGTCCCGGCGACGAAATCGACAGTGATCGTCAGAACCTTCTTGGCAGCGTCGAAGTCGACGCCCCGAACGTACCACGGCTTGGTAATCCCAAGCGCCGATTCGAAGAGCTGATTTTGCACCGTCCCACACGCCTCCCAGAGCCCCACCTGCACCCAGCATCGCAAGGGGGCGGTCGGCCCTCAAGGACGCTTCGCGCCGCGGTGCGGTGGCCTGCGGCCATCCTTGACCGCCGAACGCCCCCTTGCACCGGGCAAGGCAGGTCGGGACGGAGGGATGGTCTCTCATCCGGTCGAACATAGGGATGAACGCGGCGCTCGTCGTCAAGCGGCCAAAGCCGTCACTGCCCCCACTCGGTTTTCAAAAGAGGCTTATATGTAGCCGCATTATCGGAACAAAGGCGTTCAGCACATCGCAAGATTGAACACTTGCGAGGAGAATTGCGCGAGAGCTAAGAGCACCTAAAAAGCCGCTTGCGTCATCGAGAAGCTGAGATTGCCACTCCGCGCAACACAATACCGGCGGCACTCGGCTTCCCAAGCGGATGAGGTTGCACGACAGCAGCATCATCTTTCGAAGCAAAGGGTTTGATTGGTCAAGCGGATGAGCCACCCCTGTTGATGGTCCAACCATTCTGGCTGGTAATAACCTGGCTTACGAGATTGACGGACGCCTCTGAAAGGCAAACCTGCTCGCGAGCAGCAGGAAACGGAAAACGAGAAAGCCCGCGTAGACGGTCGTCCCAATTGACAATCCGATCCAGATACCAATGGCGCCAAGCCCGATCTTCAAACCAAGCACGTAGCTAAGGGTGAAGCCGATCGCCCAATTGGCTATGCAGGCGAACAGTAGCGGGAGGCGGGTGTCCTTCAGTCCGCGCAAACCGCCCGCCGCAATGTGCTGTGCGGCATCACTAATAAAGAAGCTCGCGCCAATCAAAAGGAGATTTGCCGCCAGTTCTGTCGTCGCTCCGGTGCCGTCAGCCGTCTGGTCCAGAAAAAGACCGGTAATCTGAAAACGCATCGCGACGACCGCGGTCGTCAGCAGTGTAGCAGCCAGAATGCCGAGCAGTATAGCGATCAGCCCTGACCTTTTGACACCGGGACCGTCACCGCGGCCAACTGCATGGCCAACGCGCACGGCCGCCGCCGTGCTGATGCCTAGCGGAACCACGAACAACATCAAGTCGACCTGGACTGCGATCTGATGGGCAGTAAGTGCGCTGACGCTGACCAGTCCGGCAAGCAGCGCCGCGGCGGAAAACGATCCGTATTCCAGCAAAACAATCAGTGAGATCGGAATCCCGATCACGATCAACCGCTGCATGAAGGGCCAATCGAAATGCCAGAAACGCGCGAGGACGTGATAATCTCGGAAAGGGCGGCGCATTGTGGTAAACCACAGAACCGCCAGGAACATTGCAAAGTTCACGAAGGTGCTTGCAAGACCGGCCCCGAACAGGCCAAGCGGCGGCAGGCCCAGCCGCCCATAGATCAAGAGATAAGCCATGGAGGCGTTGAAGGGGATGGCCCCAAGCGTAATCCACAACACCGGCTGCGGCCGGTGGACCGCGGCCATGAAGTTGCGGAACCCCTGAAACCACAGTGCCGGCACCAGGCCAAAGGCTAGTCCGAACAGGTATTGCTGTGCGAGCTGCGCCACGTCGGGCGCCTCGCCGCAAGCGAGCAGTATTTGCTCACCGTGTAGCGCGAATGCCATGATCGGGAGCGATAGCAGCAGCGCCGCCCAGAGTCCCATGCGCAGCGTGCATCTTACCGCGGCAAGATCCTCCACCCCGAACGCCTGGGCTGCCAGGGGCGCGATCGGCGCCAGCAAACCTACGCCAAGGGTGAAGCCAATGAGGAAGATCGTGGCCCCCAACGCTGCCGCGGCAAGCGCCTCAGGACCGATGCGCCCGATCAAGGCAAGGTCGGTCGTCATCATCGCGACCTGCCCGAGCTGCGTCAACACCATCGGCCATGCGAGCTTCGCAACTTCGGCAAGCTCGACAGCGAAGTGATGGTATTTCCCCCATATCGTCCGTTTGTGCTGGAAGGCGAGCTGGGGCTTTTCGACGAGTTTGTCCATAGAAATAACGCTGTCCGATTCTTTTTGCCGGCCCCACAATTTCTGCTTCAGAGAGAAGAGGATTCGCTTCCCTGCCCTAAAACTCGCGATGACGACTGAGGCGAGCTCACATCAGCGATTGCGCGCGATTGATCCGCATTGAGTTCGAGGCCCGCCCGTTGCTCGCCGACTGATGAGAGCGCACCGTCACGTCCGTCAGCGGCACCGCCTTCGTGTGAAAGAGATGCGGCTGCTGGCCGACACACCGAAATGGTCGATCTCCAACATCGCACGGGTATCCGGCGCGAACTGGATCCTGGCATGCTCGATCTAGCCGGAAAATCTCGCAAGAGCGCGTAGCCAAAAGGGGACTGGCGTTAAATGTCCCGAAGTCACGTTCCTCGTATGCGGGTGATTGAGATCGTCGGTCACCTGAGAATCCTTGAACTTCCGTCCTGAACGAGTTTCTCTCTTCAAGGCTCGTGCCAACGCGAAAACCTTGAACTAGAAGGCGATCCGCTGAAGCGGATGTGTCGCGGCTCTGACAGCACGTCAGAGATCCGACAGCCGCCATCAGGGAGACTTGATCTCGACCTTGCGGTGGCTTGGGGCAAACCGCTCAGGCGTGGCCCAGCGCTATCCTCTCTTCAGCATCGACCGCTCGGATCTTTTGACCCTGCAAAGGGCGCGGCACGATGCTCTTTCGCCAATGGCTTGAAGCGTCAGCCTGCATGGGTCGGATATTGGGCTAGCTCAGCCCCCGCTGTGGTGAAGACCATGTCGCCTGAGAAAGAATAAGAGAGCGATAGCTTTGATCATTCGATACTCCGCGGCGGTCGGCGAGGAGCCTCGCTTTCGGCCCGCCCTCAAACAGTCGCGGAAACCCCATCATCCGTCCCACTCTGCTCTCGAACAAAAAAGAATGAGTTCGTGCAAGATCGCGGGTCCGCAACCTTCTTCTCTTCAGCTCTGTCGGCAGGCATCCGACAAAAAGCGAGGAATCCAATTTGCCGCCTCGCTGGTCTTCCTTGATACATGGAGCTGCAGCAGCCGGGAGAATGTATCGTGTGGTGCAAGAAGAGACGCTAGGCGCGGCAACTCACAAGGGAGGCAGCCGCAGGCACGCAGCACGGCGTCGCCCGTTGGTGGGACGCAAGGATCGACGACAGTCCTCAAAATCGATTAAAAAGGTACCGGCAGGCGCGCCCTACATACGCCGGCGCGGGACCCGCCGGGGCCCCGGGACCCGAGTGCCTTCGGCGAGGGCACAACCTTGATCGCTTGGGCGCGCGGGATCGAAGCCGGATGGCCCTACCGAGACGCGACGCGGCTCGGTTTATATGAGGCCCGGTGCGGCCAGCCGCACGCGCAGCAACAACCGAAAACGGGAAAGTCAGGCGCCGAAAGCTAGACTTCCTCTCTGGACTTTGTCTGAGCGTCATAAATTCTGATCTCAAGCCTGGGAAAGCGCTGTTTTAGCTCCTTCGCTCCGGCCCAGGCCCCGTCTTTGGTCGCAAATTCAGCTTTCAGTCGACCATCCACTTCGAGAGCAAAACCGAAGGCGGGAAGTCTTGGAGCGGCAGCGACCATTTCATTCCTTCAGCGCGTTGGACCGATCGATAACGGCTGCTTAACCTGAGTCGGGCGGTCCTCGCCAGCGCCGACCACCGCCATATGGCAACAAGCATGATGCGGCGGGGAATTTCCGCGGGCTTCAGAGTACCGGTCGGGGCCCCGCGGAATTCGCGCCCTCCAAACCGTAAGTAGACCGCCCCCTCGTGCCCCTTCCGCCAGAGCAGCAAGACCTTTCGACCGCCAACAACAGGAGCCCAGTCGGAGGCCTGCATCGTCCTTTTGCCGCAAACGAATCGTCCATATAATCGAAAAATGGGAAGTTTTGCGGTCAGGCCTGACTGCCTACGAAATTGGCGAATTCGCCGCACAGACAGGTTGTGGCCGCATCAAGGCGCTTTCTTTCGATTTCTGACCGGAGATACGGCGTGACATCTAGGATCGTCCCGCGCTTACAGCCAGAGGATGTATCATGAGCGATCTCTCGCAAGAGATGCGGTCGCGCACAAGTCCTGATGACGCCGTCGTCCTCGTCGTCGACGACGACGCTTCGATGCGCGAGGCTCTCACAAATCTGTTCGAATCGGTGGGCCTCCGGGTCGAGGCTTTCGGCTCTGCAGCCGAAATTTTGCAGGCCGACCCGCCAGAGCTGCCGAGTTGCCTCGTGCTCGACATCCGTCTGCCGGGATCAAGCGGCCTCGAGCTCCAGTCCGATCTCACCAAGGCTAACATCCACACTCCCATCATCTTTATCACAGGTCACGGCGATATCCCCATGACCGTCCAGGCTATGAAGAGCGGTGCGGTCGACTTCCTGACCAAGCCCGTACGCGAGCAGGACTTGCTCGACGCTGTCCAAGCCGCCATCGAACGAGATCGCAAGCGGCGCGACCTCGGGAAAATAGTTTCCGACCTGCGATCCCGCTTCGAAAGTCTAACGCCACGCGAGCGCGACATTCTGCCCCTGGTCACATCTGGCCTGTTGAACAAGCAAGTGGCGGGCGAGCTTGGCCTCGCGGAAATTACGGTCAAGATCTATCGCGGGCAGGTCATGCGCAAAATGCGGGCCAAATCGCTGGCCGACCTGATAAAAATGAGTGAAGCGCTTGGAATCTCTCGTCCGAGGGGAGACTTACAAACCTAAGTATGCTTTTCAATCCTGTGCCGCGCCCCCACTTTCCACCGTCGGCCGCAGCCGCGGCAAGCAGTCCCCGATCAAGAGCAGTCATCTTGTCAACGCCACCTGTCATTTCGGTCATCGACGATGATCCTTCCGTTCGCGCCGCAACGACCAACCTTCTGACATCGTGCGGATATATCGTTCAAACCTTTGCCTCCGCCCTTGAATTCCTCCAATCGGCGGAACTGCACGAGGCGTCCTGCGTGATATCGGACATCCAGATGCCGGCGATGAGCGGACTAGATCTGCTCAGGCACATGCGCGGCCTGGGCCATCACATGCCTTTCATCTTGATCACGGCCTTTCCGGACGATGCAGTGCGCGCCCACGCGATCAAGGCCGGCGCGATCGGGTTTCTTGCCAAACCGCTTGTCACGCAAGCCTTGATCAAATGCGTAAAGATTGCTCTGGAGGGATCGGACGGTCCAAGCGGATGACGCCTCAGCCGCTGTCCACCACTCGTCACTGGTTCCAGTTCATCTTGAAATCAACGGCGTTGTTGATCCGCCATATTCTGCGATGATCATCCGTCACGCAGCCATTCATGATGAGCGAGATCGGCAAAAGTGTTGAGCGCGCGGCGGACCGACCAAAGGGCTTCACGAAACAAGGATCCATGGTGCGCGCTCTCAAATCCCACCGGACCTCCACCGAAATCGCAGTATCTTCAATTGCGGTGCAATGAGTATGCACAAACCATCACCGCGCTCCGCTGAGGATTGTTTATCTCGCCGATGAGGCAATCCGTTCCTACGTGACGAATGAGCAACCGCATACGGTTGCCAAGTCTTTCGAGATGCGACGCGCAGGCGCTTCCTCGCCTTGCCGTCAAGGGGCAAGGCGAGGTCAGCGGTACTGCAGTTGCGGCCCTGCTTAAGCCGCAGTGCTGCGCCCGATTTCTTCGCTCACCCTGGTCGCTCCAGCTGCAACTTTCGCATCCGGCGGCAGGGTCCCAAAACCACCGCTGGTCAAGAGCCACGACCTTCTTTTGACGTGATCTGTTCTTGGCTCGGCATCGGCACTTTCTCTCCGGAAGCCCAAGATCCTGTCGTGCTGCTCATGTTCAGCTCCTTCAAATCGGCCCCTATTGGCCTATCGCGAGAAACAGCAAGGGCCGTGCCATCGCGCCTTACGAGCATTGAGCGCGTGATTGCGCTTCGCATGAACTCGCGAGGACAATCACCTGGTGTTTTGGATCTCACACTTTGCCAGACTCAGAACAAGGATTGCGAGCTGGCAACCGGATCCTATCGAGAATAGAGCCGGATGCACTATCGACTTTGCACAGACCACGGCAGGTCGAGGTTGAACGCGTGTGAGACGGGGCAGGATCGATCGTGAAATAGCTGACTAATGTTCGATCCCGGCGATCACCATCGCTATGTCGACCCTGTCTACTCGTTTCTTGTTGTCGTCATCTTGCGCGGCTTTCATTTCTCCTGAGACAGCCAGATAAAATCAGACAGACACATAAAAGCTCATAAGCTACAACTTCACGCCGCGTGCGGTTCAAGCCTCATCGGGGCCGTCCTGGCATGAGATAGCTGCAGGTGCTGCAGCGTCGGGTTGTTTGCTACCTTCAACGCCGCATCACCACCTCCCAGGTGATGCTGGGGCGGACTCGGCGCATCCCCCGATCCAAAGACGTCGGGGCCGCCCCACTCTTTTTTCAGCGACCGATCGGAAGGAAGGGATGAAGAACCGCGCAGCCGCAGCTGTGTCTCATCGACTCCCGCATCTGGCACCCAGAACACACGCGCGCGAAACCTTTCGTATGATCATCGTCTCCGTCCGGGGACAGAGTGATTGGTAAAGTCAGATGAAGCTTGGCCACGTGCAGCTTCCTTATCCAAACCCTTGCGCCGTATCACAGCCCGAGACATCAATTTTGGCACAGGACGTGCAGACCCATTGTTTATCGGGCTTTTGCACCACCCTCCCGAGTCCTGAGTAACGCCGCCTGCCATCATTTCAAGCGGGCGGCGTTGCTGTTTCACCAGGCGACCAACCACAGCGCGAGCCCTTCACACAAGAGTGTGCCGCTCGTATCAATCATTCGGATGTTGAGGACTTGCGCGCAATCTATCGCGATTTCCCTTGTTCGCCTCCGCTCATGGATTTCCTCAGCAGCAATCGGGCAATACTTACTTCATTATGTCCATATGCTTTCCGGCGTAAGGATCTCGAACGGAACGAGTCGTTGCTCGATTGACGGCGTGTCTGGACATTCGACCAAGCGCAGCATCACATCGATCAGCTCCTGCGGCATCTTGTCGAAGGGATGGCATATGGACGCGGTAATCAGTCCTTCGCTCAGGCCCTTGCGCGTCTCAGGTCCTAGGTCGCGGCAGACGATCCGGATTTTCCGCTGTCGTTCGGGAGACAGCTCGCGCATCGCACCTAAGACACCGGAAGTGGCGCCATCATTGACGAAGATGCCCATGAGGTCCGGATTTTCATCGATCAATTTTCGGATGACTTCATGGGCCTTCCCGGGGTCTTCATGAACCAGCAATGTGTCGCTGACGTCGAAGTCCGGGGCATGCTCGCGCATGTAGGAGCGAAAACTCGCGTCTGAAATATTCTGGCACTGATAGCGGTGGCTGCCGATCAAGGGAAATACCTTGCCTCGCTCGCGGACCGTCTGCCTGATGAACCAGGCCGCCGTTCGACCGGCCTTCCAGTTGTCAGTTCCCACAAAGCCTCCACGCCTCGCGGCGGAGAGGTCGGTGATATAGGCCACGACCGGAACCCGTGTGGCCCGCAATTCGTCGATCACCTGACTGACCAGTGGATGGTCGGCGGTGATGACGGCGACGGCGTCGCTATCCTTCCCAAGGCTCAAGAGGTTGGTGGCGACGGCTTCCGGGGCCAGGTCGTCCTCGAAGAGCACATTCGCCTTGATAACAGTATCGGTGCGCCGGGCTGCGGCAGCGACGATTTGTGCGGCCCACAGCTGATAAAGCGGCCGATGCGACCGCTGCATCAGAAATCCAAGATTCCGGTGCGGCTTCCTGCGCTCGCGCAGCGTGCCCAATCCGTAAAAGCCGATTCTTTCCGCTGTTTCCACGACGTGCTCCACGGTTTCGGAGCGCACCGTGGCACCACCATGCAGGAGCCGGTTTACCGTCGACATACTCACGCCGGCTGCCTGCGCCAAGTCGGCGATCGTTGGCCGTTTCATCGCTATCTCCAGCGGATGTGTCATCCGTGAATTGAGATGCCATGACAAACACAGACAGTTCTTTTTGGCATCTCAAAGCTACAGATCAAGCTGCATTCAACGAAGTGCGCACGTCTACGCCAGCGCCTTTCGACTAGTACCTCGCCACAGGAGAGTAGCCCCGCGGAATTTCACCGCGGGGCTCTCGCAGAACCGGACATGACAGTCTCCCGTCATCCGGCTCCCATCAGGCAAACGTCCCAGTCATACCGAGTCGCCAGTGCACAAAGAGTCCCGCACTTTCCTTGACGAGCCTTAGGAAGAACTGACTCGCACCAGTTTTGTTGCGGCTGAAGCGCTTGAACTTCCGCACCGCCCACGCCACGAGCGTCTGATTGACATATCGAAGGAAGGGATACAGTGCCGACCGAGTATAGCGCCCATAGTATGCAATCCATCCCCTGAGGAGAGGATTGATGTCTGAGGCTAGGTCCTGCAAGGACAGGTGTGTCCGCCGGCGCAAGTTCAAGTCCCGAATCGTCCCCCGCATGGTCTTCATTGCCGATGGACTGACTGCTGGATTAAATCCTCCAAACAGCGAGTTGGTTCGGGAATTCATTACCTGACGGGAGCGAAAGCAAAATCCGAGGAAGTCAAAGCTGACATTCGGGTGGTTGCCTTTGCGATTCCCATCTCTGCAGTAGACGATCTTGGTTTTCGTTGGATGCATCTCCAGATGGCACTCTGCCAACCGGACTTGAAGCTCGACCTTGAGGGTTTCTGCTTCTAGCTCGGTGCGGCAGTGCACCAGTCCATCATCTGCATAACGGCACCACGGGAGGTCGGGGTGCATCCTCGTCATCCAGAGATCAAACGCGTAATGGAGAAAAAGATTCGCCAGAGTCGGGCTGACCACTCCCCCTTGCGGGGTACCGCGGCTTCGCTCGATGATGGCTCCGTCTTCCTTCATCATGGGCGCCTTGAGCCATCTTTCGATGTACAACACAACCCAATTACACGTTATGTCTTTCCGGACAGCCCGGAGCATCAAATCGTGGTCGATGTTGTCGAATAGACCCTTGATGTCAAACTCTAACACCCAGTCATACTTCCAGCACCGCTGTCGCGTGACCCCTACAGCATCCAGCGCCGATTTGTTCGGCCTGTACCCGTAGGAGTCTGGAAGAAAGATTGGTTCTAGAATCGGCTCAATGACCTGCTTGACCACCATCTGCGCGATTCTGTCGCTCACAGTGGGCACACCTAAAATCCGTTCGCCTCCAGTCTTCTTCGGAATGGAGACGGCGAGCACCGGTGGGGGAAAGTAGCTTCCCGAGCTCATTCGATTCCAGATCTTATACAGATTTCCTGACAGATCCTTCTCGAATTCCTCGATCGTCTGCTTGTCCACTCCGGCCGCGCCCTTGTTGGATTTGACCGCTTTGTACGCCTCGTACACGAGACGTTTCTCGATGTTGAACGGTTTGTTTGTTGCACTCGTCGAGTTCATCCTGTTTCCAGTTGTTTCGGTGAATGCCACCGCCTGACCCGCCCCCTTTGCTCCAGTCCCATTACAGGACTTTCGACGCTCGTACGGGTCGGTCCGCCCCAGTTATCCGCATCGGTACTCTCGCCTCGCGGTTTTGGCCGCTTGTGCTTCTCCCTTGGCATCGGAGAACTGGTTCCTGCAGTTCCGTGCAATCGCCTGTATCCGGTTCACGCCCCCTTTACGCCGACCGCCACCTGTCCAGTCATCAGGCCTCCGACAGGTTTATCGCAGGAGAATCACCACCCCTGGTTTTGACGGTACTTGAAAGTATAACGACGCGTGATCGAAGAGTTCATTTTCATTCGTCTCCCGGACACATACCTGCGCGAGGTCTTCCCCGCGCTTTGACTTCAACGCTCACCACCACGGATTTTAGCCGCAGCAGCTTGAAGTGGTTTGAGACCCGCTCCTGAAAGCCGATCCCGAGGGGCCTACCCTCATCAATCGCACAGCTCGTCTTCGATTAGGCTAAGTCATTTCAACCTCTCCTCTTTCGTCAACTTCTGCAGCACACGTGATTATGACTCTTTGGATGTGACGGGATAGGCGCGGCGCATTTTGGCGCGGGCTTTGTCGGTTGTGAACATCCAATTGATTTGGGCGCCGGCGGCGTTTCGTTGTCGTTCCCAGGCGTCGATTTCGCGGCGGAGCCAGTCTGGGTCATCGATTCTGCGGTCGAGGCACTGCCCGCGCAGCACGCCGATCTCGATCTCGACCATGTTGAGCCAACTGGCATGCTTGGGGGTGTAGTGGAACTCCAGGCGGCGCAGAATCCGCCGGGCTTCGGCGGGGGCGAAGGCCTCATAGAGGGAGCCGGCCGCGTGGGTTGACAGGTTATCCTGCACGACGCGGATGCACGCGGCGTCGGGATAATGGACATCGACGAGTTCGCGCATGCAGTGGGCGTAATCCTCCGCGGCCCGCCGTTCGGTGACCTTGACCTTGCGCCAGGGTCGATGCACGTCGATGCAGACGAAGAGATTGACGGTGCCATTGCGGCGATACTCGCAATCGTAGCGTTCGAGCTGGCCCGGCTCGGCCGGGATCGGCTGGCGAACCTCGCCGATGAGCTGGAGCGGGCTCTCGTCGAAGCAGACCACCGGCCGGTCTGGATCGGGCGCCTCGGCATAGAGGTCGAGCACGTCTTCCATGCGGGCGACGTATTCGCCATCGACCTTTGGAATGCACCACATGTCCCGACGCCAGGGCTTGAGACCGTTCTCGGCCAGTCGCCGGCGCACCGTCTCGCCCGACAGGCTCTCGTGGTCAGTGAGCTTGACCATGGCGTCGGCCAAAAGCTCCAGCGTCCAGCGAGCGCGGCCCTCCGGGGGACTGGCGCAGGCCGTTGCCACCAGCAACGCCTCCTCCTTGCCGGTGAGCTTGCGCTCTGCGCCAGGCCGCGGCTCCTCGCTCAACGCCTGCTCCAGATTGCCTTCCACGAAGCGCCGCTTGGTCCGGTACACGGTGGAACCACCCACCGCTACGGTGCGGGCAATCTCTTCATCGCTGCAGCCGGAGTCGGCCGCCAGCAAGATCTGGGCGCGCTTGAGCTTGCGGGCGGCCCGTTTGCCCTTGCTCAACATCGCGGTAAGCTCGTCGCGTTCGGCTTGGCTCAATTCGACCCGATAACGTACATTCATCCCGACCTCCTTGTTGGAGAGCCGGATGAATCGACAAATGAATCAAAAATCAGGTGCCGCTCGCAGCCTCAGCGCTCAAGTCTTCACAGACAAGCAGGGCCAATACCTAGCCTTCATCTACACTTACGCGCACATGTTCCGACGCCCGCCCGCCGAGGCCGACATGCAGCGCCACTTTCAGGTCACACCACCTACCGTGCACCAGATGATCATGACCCTCGAACGAAACGGCCTCATTCGCCGTCAACCCGGCGTCGCCAGAGGCATCCAAATCCTCGTAGCTCCGGAAGACTTGCCCATCCTGAACTGGCTAGGAATCAACCAGTCAGAAACACTGTGACGAGGTACTAGCCGATCCGAGCCAGAAGGATATAAGTTGGCACGCCGCCAGCTAAGGGCTGCGCTCGCCATCGGAACAGTGCACGAGCATAGCGTGACTCGTGGCCGAGAACAGTCGCCTACCTGTCGGTCTGGCGGCTGAAAGAGTGGCCATGCACAATTGACTGCGTGGACAATAGCGGGGCAACCCTTTTAACGGCTGCCGAAATGCTGACCAGGCTCAGAGGCTACTTCAAACACTGCAGCTATGTAGAGCCATGATTATTGAATTCGCCAGTGTGCCCGTGCTGTTGTCGGTCGCGCACAAATAGAGCGTCCGACGTATGGACTCTGACTTTACGCGCTTGAGCGAAAAGCGCTCATCGATGAACATGAAGGCGTCACGCTGACCTCGGAAAGGTCGCCACTCCAAAAACTCGTCGACACCTTACCAGCTCGTCTTGAATCCTGCGGTCAAGCTCATGCTGGTCGTGCCTTGCGCGGTTTCTCCGATTGAGCTCGCGATGGTGACGCCCTCGAAAAGCTTCTGCTCTGCGCCAAAGGTGCGCAGCCATTTATCGTCAGTGGTCGACATGATCTGGCCGACGACAAAGCTAGTGCCGATCTTTTCGATTGTGACTTTCGCCGACTGATGGGTCTCGTAATTGCTTACCTGTCCGCCGATGCCGAAGCGCGACACCTTCCCGTGCTGAAGCACGTTGCAGTCGATCTGCAAGGCCAGCGAGTGTACGTTGGGCAGCGGCACCGACCCGGTGAGCGAGGTGCCGATCTTGCTGCTCTCCGCGCCCGGATCGACGCGCGCCTCCAACACCGCTTTGTCCCAGATGATGCCTGCGCCGGGCGCGGTCGCAACAGCCCAGACGTTGCCGGAGGATTGCGGCACGGTTCCGCCATTAGCGGCCTTCTTCGCCAGAAAATCCGACATCGTGGCTGGCTGGCGCACCACCGTCATGTCGGCGCCGATCCAGGCGTCCCAGAACGGCAGGATCGACTGCTTGGCGGTGACGGCGGAAGCGCCGTTCGATTCGGTACTGGATGACCAATTCAGACTGTCGGTCGCGGGCGCAGCCTGTGTGGCATGCGGCGCAACTGCAGTTATAGACGAGAAAACGAACGCGGCCACCCAGCGCGCGGACTTGGCCCAGTCAAGCCCTGACGTGAAATCCGCGGTCCTGCTCGCAGTCGATCGGTCTTGTCATTTTGA
Organism: Bradyrhizobium sp. CCGUVB14; assembly: GCF_024199935.1. Taxonomy (NCBI): domain Bacteria; kingdom Pseudomonadati; phylum Pseudomonadota; class Alphaproteobacteria; order Hyphomicrobiales; family Nitrobacteraceae; genus Bradyrhizobium; species Bradyrhizobium sp. CCGUVB14. The sequence goes on along the minus strand of NZ_JANADS010000001.1, from coordinate 1,426,810 downwards.
AGGTCTCATGGCCAACGTTTTCGCGCGTTTCTTACAACTTGACGCTACGCTCGATTCAAGCCCTTCTGCACATTCCGCGAGCGGAGAACAGATTGTTGGCCAGTAAGAGCAAGAGACAATAGCTCTGCGCTTCAGACGCAGCTTGCCGAGTAGCTTAGAGTTTCTCCGTCCCAACGCGGACTGGGCCATGCGCCGTCACGACCTCGATTTGGAACGCGCAGCACCGACGTCTACGTGGCCACCTAACCAATAATCTCGCGAGCCGTCGCCGCATATCCTGATTGATGAATCGCCTGAAACGCTTCCACTCACCCTCTAGATGAGCCTTCTTTGCGTTACGATTCGTCCTTTAGTCTAGGAGCCCGTCCAGATAGCTTTCTGGTTGGCGCATTTCGACACGAATCCCGCTCATGCGGCCCTTGCGAGGTTAGCGAGCTTCACGAGGTTGTGGGCGGTGCAGATCATCGCCCATTCGGCACGCACGTTGGCCAGGCCCCGCAACAGGAACTGGCGGAAGCCGCGTGCCTGCTTGATCTGTCCGAACACCGCCTCCACGATCTGCTTTCTTAGCCGGTAGGGGGTGTCGAAGCCGCCATCGGCAATCTTTTTTCTCATCGCCTGTGTCAGCGGTCCGCCGACCTTGCCGTTGTCGGCGGTGGGGCGCTTGGCGCGTCCGGTGGCGATGTAGCCGTCGATCCCGCGCTGCTCGAGGCTCGCAAGATTGGCCTCGCTCAGATAGCCGCTGTCGGCGGAAGCTTGTTGTGGCTTGTGGCCGAGATTGGCTTCGATGCCATCGACCAGCGGCACCAGTTGGCCATGGTCGCTCGTGCTCGGCGTCAGCCCGTGTGCAACGATGATCTGCGCTTTGCCATCGACGGCCGCCTGCGCGTTATAACCCTGGATGAAGCCGTCCTTGGTTTTGAGAATGCGGCTTTCAGGATCGGTGAAGTTGCGCTGTGCCTTTGCGGCAGGCTCGTCGGATGGCGGCGCGGCGGGCTTGCCGGTCTTCTTGCGACCCTCAGCCTCGCGGCTTTTCTGCTTCTCGGCCTCGATGCGACGCTCCTCGTCGGCCGCGGCCTTGGCCTCCGCCTCCAGCTCAGCCTCGGCCGCAGCGATCCTGGCGATCCGCTTCTGCTTGTCGGCGACCCAGTCGGGCAGTTCGTCGCCACGTTTGGTGCCGTGCAGCTTGTCGTCTTCGGCATCCGCGGCCTCGGCGGCGGCCAGCCAGCGATCGACCTCGGCCTGCAGTTCGGCTTGGCGCTTCTTCATGTGCCCATAGCTCATCGCCTTGTGTTTGGACGCATTCGCCCTGATCTTGGTGCCATCGAGCGCGACATGCCCAAGCCGTACCAGCCCAGCCTTCTCGGCGAGCTTCAACACCTGCACGAATAGCCCGGCCAGCTGGTTGAGGTGCCGCTTGCGGAACTCGGAGATGGTGCGGAAGTCCGGCGCATCGAGGGCTGCGATCATCATGAAGTCGGCGCGCTCGATGCACGCCTTGGCGATGCGCCGAGAGGAGTAGATGCCGCTCGCATAGCCGTTGAGCAGCAGCGCCACCATCAGGCGCGGATCGAACGGCGGCCGGCCGAGCGCACTCGTGTAGCTGCCGCTAATCTCGGTGAGGTCGAGGCTCTCCCGCACCAGTTCCACGATGAACCGTGACAAGTGGTCCCTTGGTACGAAATCCTGCACGCTGGGCGGCAGAAGCTGCGGCTGATCAATCTTCCAGAGGCGAAAATACTTGCTCATCGCCGCCAATAGAATCAGAAACCCACCCAATTGAACAGGGACTACTCGGACAGGCTCCTAGTCTGACTGAGTCACAAAACCGCAGGCTTTAGCCGGCCAGAATCAGCGATGGTTGAGGCATCGACCATCAACCGACGAGGCCGACATGAATGGGCGTGGCACCAAGACCAGCGAAATGCGATTTGCGGCGTATTTGGAAGGGCTTGCCAGCGTCATCGGTCATGCGGATCGGAAGGCGCCACTGCGCGACTATTGCGTCGGTCTGATGGCCTGTGGCGGTCGCAAGAGCGTGGAGCCGATGGCGGCGGTGACGGCCCCGGAACGGACGGCCGCCCAGCATCAATCGCTGCTGCATTTCGTCGGCAGCGGCGCCTGGTCGGATGAGAAGGTGCTGGGCAAGGTACGCGAGATGGTCCTGCCGGCGATTGAACGCCAGGGCCCGATCGAAGCTTGGATCATCGATGACACCGGATTTCCCAAGCAGGGGCGACACTCGGTTGGAGTTGCACGGCAATATTGCGGGCAGCTCGGCAAGCAGGATAATTGCCAGGTGGCGGTGTCACTGTCGATTGCCAACCACCACGCCAGCCTGCCTGTCGCCTATCGCCTTTATCTTCCGAAGGAATGGACTGAGGATTGCGATCGGCGGCGCAAGGTGGGCATTCCTGCCGAAGTCGGCTTCCGGACCAAGCCTGAGATCGCGCTGGAGCAGTTGCGGTGGGCCTGTGCGAGCGAACTTCCGCGCGGTGTCGTGCTGATGGACGCGGGCTATGGCAACAACAGCGATCTGCGCACGGAGATCACGGCGCTGGGATTGACCTATGTGGCGGGTCTTCTGTCGAGCACAACGGTATGGGCGCCCGGCACCGGTCCCTTGCCGCCGAAGCCATGGTCGGGCCGCGGTCGTCCCCCGAAACTGATGCGCCGCAACCGTCAGCATCAACCGGCCGCCGTCAAGGCGCTCGCGATCGGCCTGCCGGCCAAAGCTTGGCGCACCATCACATGGCGGCAAGGAACGAACGAAAAGCTGAGCTCGCGCTTTGCCCGCGTCCGGGTCCGTGCCGCGCACCGTGATTATTGCCAAACCACCCAGCGGTTGGAGGAATGGTTGCTGATCGAATGGCCGAAAGGCGAGGACCAGCCTACCAAATACTGGCTCTCGACATTGCCGGAGGATGTGGCATTCCGGACTCTCGTAGAGACGGCTAAATTGCGCTGGCGCATCGAACGCGACTATCAGGATCTCAAGCAGGAAGTCGGGCTTGGCCACTTCGAGGGACGCGGCTGGCGCGGCTTTCATCATCACGCAACGATGTGCATTGCAGCCTTCGGATTCCTGATCTCCGAGCGGGAGACGATTCCCCCCTCAGGCGCTCGGTGCGCCCGGCCGATCCCGCTCGCTCGCGTTCCCGCAGATTACAGACCCCGCGGATCTGCCACTGCGAACCCAACGCCACATTCCAGATTCGATCACGACGATGCGACGGCGGCTCGAACAAGGGCTGGTCCGAACGTTGTTGAGATGTCCTTGTTGTGCGATCAAGTTCGCCCACTCCACCGACCACCGTTTGTGACGCAGTAGGACTAGTACTACTGAGTCAGAAAAGTGTCTGATTCAAAAGATCGCGGGCGAGATCCTGTGAGAATCAGTTACCTGTTGAGATTCAGGCATCGGCAACGGGGGCTGATATGGATCTCCGGACATCAGGCGGCAGTGAATCGCGATTTTCGGCTTTTGTCGAGAAACTTGTGAGTGTGATCGGACATGCGGACCGGGCCCAGCCGTTGTTTGATTATTGCATCGGCTTAATCATGCCGGGGGAGCGTAAAAGCGTTGAGCCTATGGCAGCGGTAACGGCACCTGATCGGACGGCGGCGCAGCATCAGTCGCTGCTGCACTTCGTCGGCCAATCGCCTTGGTCTGACGAGGGTGTTTTGGCCAAAGTGGGTGAGATGGTACTGCCGGCGATAGAGCGCCATGGACCGATCGAAGCGTGGATCATCGATGACACCGGTTTTCCCAAGAAGGGAGCGCACTCGGTCGGTGTGGCGCGTCAATATTGCGGGCAGCTCGGCAAGCAGGATAACTGCCAAGTCGCGGTATCCCTGTCGCTTGCCAATCACCACGCCAGTCTGCCGGCGATGTATCGTCTCTATCTGCCGCAGGAATGGGCGGCAGATAAGAAACGTCGGCGCAAAGCGGGCGTGCCCAAGGAGATCAGCTTTAAGACCAAGCCAGAGATCGCGCTTGAACAGATCGAAGCAGCCTGCAGAACCGGGCTTCCTCGCGGCGTGGTGCTGATGGATGCCGGATATGGCTGCAACACGGACCTGCGGACCAGCATCAGCGCGTTGGCGTTGACCTATGTGGCTGGTATCTTGCCAAACACCACGGTGTGGACATCCGACACGGCGCCGCTACCGCCGAAAAAATGGTCGGGCAAAGGGCGACCACCAAAGCTGCTGCGCCGCGACCACAAGCATCAACCGATTTCGGTCAAGGAGCTTGCTCTTTGCCTTCCTAAGCGGGTCTGGCGCACGATCAAGTGGCGAGAGGGCGCGGCCGAGCGGCTATCGTCGCGCTTCGCTCGCGCGCGCGTTTGCGTCGCGCATCGAGATTACCAACTCACCGAAAGCCGACCGGAAGAATGGCTTTTGATCGAATGGCCAGAAGGTGAGGACGAGCCGACCAAATACTGGCTTTCAACGTTGCCGGAAACGATCACTTTTGGAAGGCTAGTCGATCTAACCAAGCTGCGCTGGCGCATCGAGCGCGATTATCAGGATCTCAAACAAGAGGTCGGGCTCGGGCATTTCGAAGGGCGAGGTTGGCGTGGCTTCCACCACCACGCTACGCTGTGCATCGCAGCCTACGGATTCCTGGTCTCCGAGAGGGAGACGATTCCCCCCTCGGGATCTCGTTCCACCAGGCCGTTCAAGAGACTTGCGGTTTCCAACGGTTACCGACCCAGAGGCTCCGCTGCTGCGACCCGAACGTCACATCCCGAACTCGATTGCGACGATGCGGCGAAGACTGATCGTTGCCATCGTCCGCACCCTCTCACGCTGTCCCTGTTGCATTCGCCCGATCAAACAGCGCCTTCTTTTGTGACGCAGTAAGACTAGAGGGGATACAGCCGAACCAGAAGAACCCGCGGAGGACGTCACAAGTCGTCACACCACTTCAGAAACCTTACGTGCGAGTTTGTGACGTTAGGTTAGCCTTCAACCGCTTGCGTGCGTTTGCGTCACATGTTGTTGTCTGAGCGCGACCAGTCTTATGTCTAGAATCCGCCGAGATGCTGGCGAGAACGACATCGGGCAAGGTGCTGCGTTCCCAACCTGTGGTCGTTTTGAAGGAGAAGAGTATATGCAGTTCAGTGGCCGACGCCTGCCGATCCTGTTGTCCGTGTTTGTGGCTGCGAGCATGAGCACGATCGCCAAGGCCGATGAGCCCTCGCCGAAATACGCCGAAGTGCTCAGTGCCCTGCAGGGCGGCAAGGATGTGAAGCTCATACTGGACCTCAGCCGCTGCACCACTGTCGATGGCGGCAAGCCTGGACCGGCCGTGCAGGGCGGGTTGACTATTAGCGCCTTCAGGGTGAGCGCCCAGCACGGCATCAGCTTCGCCAATGCGCATCAAACCGTGGACATCTCCGGACACCCGGTTACCGAATACATTCGCCATAGCCTCAGCCGCGAAGGCAAGCTCACCGTGCGGGCCTCCAAGCTAGCGGTCGGGGCGACCGAGGTCGTGAACCAGGGTGATTTTGCCTGCGAACTGCCGGACGGCGCGAAGTTCGTCTGGTAGTCCAAAGAAATACTCGCACGATGCGTGGTGCGCTTTTGCCACCGCTGATCAAGGCAGTGTGGACACTTCATCGGAAGCCAACATGGTAGTCGCGAACGTGCGATGGCCAGTTGGTTTCCGGCCGTGTTCTGGCACAGGGCCGCCACACAAAGAAAATGGGTCGGCGCGATCACCCGCCGACCGTGAGCTCAGAACAAGCCTCGCCTCGCAATATCATCAAAATAGTGTTTTCGGGCATACATGGATCCGATAGAGGCCGATCACACGTGGCTGTCCCTCCTAGTTGGACGTTGAGCGACGAGCAGCCAGGAGCGCGATCTCGTGAAACTGACAAGCGAAGCGTGCACCGCACTACGCTCGTATTTTGATCAGAAAATCGCTCACCTGTCCCTGCAACAAGCCGATATTGTTGTTCAACTCTCGGACGTTGTCGACGACTTGGTCAGCCGATGAGCCGGAGGCGCGCGATGCATCATTCAGCCGGTCAATATCTCGCGATGCCTCTCGCATATCAGCACTGATGTGTGTGATGCTCTCTGAGATGTCATTCGTAACAATCGATTGCTGTTCTATCGCCGCCGATATGCTGCTCGAGATCTCGCGCATCTTGTCTATTATTTCAGCGGTGTCGACCATTGCGGCCGCCGCCAGTCTCGCCCTTTCCTGAATGGCAAGTATCTGAACATCGACCTCGCTCGTCGCGTTTGCCGCCTGAGCAGCAAGATTCTTCACTTCGCTCGCCACCACTGCAAAGCCTCTGCCCGATTCGCCAGCTCGCGCGGCCTCGATAGTCGCATTAAGCGCCAGCAAATTGGTTTGCGATGCTATTCCCTCGATGAGCTGGACGACACTACTGATCCTTGTCACCGACGCAACGAGCTCACTTAGCGTTGCTTCGGCGTGCACCGTCTTATCCCGGGCAGCCTGCGAAGTGTCCGCCGCGGTCGAAACTTGCCTGCCGATCTCCGAGATTGAGGCCGAGAATTCCTGCGCAGCTGACGACACGGCATTCGAGTTTTCTTCCGTCTTTTTCACCATCGCGGCTATACCTTCAGTACGAAGACAGACATCGTCCGTGGAGGCCGTAATTGCCAATGAGACTGCTTGCATGTGCCGCATGGAGCCGGCCAGAACATCGACAACCCGCGACACGTCGTTTTCAAACTTCTTAGCTAGGCTCAACCGCTCCTCGCGCATGCGGACCAGGTCAGTTATGTCCTGCCAACCACACACGACTATCGGGCGGCCCTCGAATTGAGACACCACAAGACTTGTCCTGATCGGAATAGGGGTCTGATCCTTACGGCGAAGCCACCACTCGATCGCGACATGGCCTGATTGCATGACGATTTTATTGGTCTCTTCAAACATCTGCGCAACGCTCTTACCATTCGGCTGCGGATCAACCGAAATATCCGCGAGCGCCAGCCCTCGCATCTCTTTCCTATTGGAAAACCCAAGAATGTGAGCTGCAGCATTGTTGCTCAGGACGCACTTGTCGGAGTCGAAAACTGCGATACCATCCTTGATGGACTCAAAGGCGTTAATGGCCATCACATCGTCTAAGGTTGGTGCTGCGGTCTTCCCTCGCGTCGATGTCGCGAAGGAAATAGCCAACATTGATCCACCGACAAGCAGCCCGCTCCAGAAGTGAATTGACAACGCGTCCGCATTGGCAGCGACGGTTGCTGCCGGGACAGACAACGCCAGCGCGAGATTTGATATTCGACTAAGCCACATCGAAGCCCCCAAATGCGAATGAACCCAAGTCAAGTGGTTGTATCGAATCTCGATTAAAACTCTCTTTCGGTGCTGGACGACCTGTCCGTTCAGATCGTTTTTCTCCATGCGAACCCTCATGACGAAATCAAAAGCACAAAGGGCTTGGGAAGCGATCAAAATTGATGCGCGGCTAAATGCCAACACTTCGCACTGTCCGCGGTCGACGCGTTGATGACTCTGGACGAATTTGTCTGTTGCTCGTTCGGCGACATGCGGCGATCAACGCCTACGCATCCTTTACGCGTAGTGCGCACATACCCGCGTATATTGGCCTATACCGAGGTATATCGGAGCTATTGAGCGGGCAGCTCCGACGCCGTGCAAAGCGATGCGAATCCGCGCGTGCGTCTCCACGACTCTGCGGTGATGCTCGCACAAAGAAGCAAGTGGCGCGTCGAATAACGCGGGCGTTACGTCAAGAGTGCCCGCGCGCCATCGCTCGTTCGATCTGCGAGTGAGACTCTTACAGCTACTCGGGACACATTACCCGCGCGCGCGTTTGAACGAATGCGAATCATCATCGCCGTCCATCAGCCAGTGCCGCGAACGCCGTCTTCAGCATTGCCACGTCGAACGTCCGCCCCCGCACCGAGGCCCGGGCGCGACTGAAGGCGCAAACCATCGCGACTGCTGGTCAGAACATCAAGCGCGACATCACAAAGGCGATCGCAACCTGCGCAACGAGTTGGACAGGCTTCCTAAACAGCATTGGGTCGCAATGAACAGCGGCCCCAAACCGAGCAAGCGGATAAAGCGCGACTGCGGCCCGTCGCACTTCAACACGGTGTCCGGCTGTTCGAAATGCGCACCGACCTGCCCTATTTATTTGACCGCCGGCCTCCCGGTCCGATGTTGCTGGAACACAGTCCGAATTGGGTTCAATACTTAATACTTACGCACGATCGCAACCTTGCCCGCCCTGAAGTTTCGGGAAGGCGTTCGGTTCTTTCGGAAATGAAAATGTAAGCGGGAAGGTTTTGGCAGCAAGAGAGTGGAGCGCGGCCTGCTCCTCTGCAAGTCGTCTTTCGATGAACTCGCGTTCTACATCCGACAGTCTTGTTTCTAGCACGCGTCTGCATCGGTGCATGTTGTTGCGATGAGCCCGAATTCGAGCCAGGTCTTCATCGATCATCGTTGTCACTTATGAAGGCCCATGTCCTATTTGATTTCGAGCAGCAGCAAGAGATCTTTCAGCGAAACGTTTGGCCTGTTGGAGCGCACGCCGCATCGGAGAAACGTCCGGCAACCAGCATACATTTCGTCACTTTTCGAACTCCTTTCTCCATTTCCAAGTCGCGCTTCGCTAAGCGAGCGGTGGGCCGGGTCCCGCTCGCCCTGAAGTGGACCTCGGATTTTGGACCGGCGGCTTAGGTGGTGCGGATGCCGTTGCGTTTTGATAAACGGAGCGGACCATGAAGAAGACGAGACGGACAATCGATGCGGCGCTGAAGGCAAAGATCGCCTTGGAGGTGCTGCGAGAACAATCAACGGTGACGGATCTGGCGCAGCGCTACCAGGTGCATGTGAACCAGATTTATGCCTGGAAGAAGCAGCTTCAGGATCAAGCGGTTCGGGCGTTCGACGCGGGCGCTGGTCGGGATGGCGAGGCGGCCCACGAACTGGAGGTCGAGAAGCTCCACGCCAAGATCGGACAATTGACGGTCGAGCGGGATTTCTTAGCCAGGAGGTCCGGAAGATGAGCGCGCCGGATCGCCGAGGATTGCTTCAGCGCGATCATGCGGGTCTATCGATCCGCCGGCAATGCCAACTGCTGAGCGTTGCGCGATCGAGCGTGTATCGGCCGCCGCGGCCGGCCAATGACAACGACCTTGAGCTGATGCGGCGGATCGACGAGCTGTTCACGGCCTGGCCGTTCTTGGGCTCGCGGCGGATGACGGCGATGCTCAATAGCGAAGGCTGTCGCATCAATCGCAAGCGCGTGCAGCGGTTGATGCGCAAGATGGGCATCGCGGCGCTGGGACCAAAGCCCAGAACCACAAAGCCGGCGCCGGGACACAAGATCTTCCCGTATCTCCTGCGCCATATGGTGATCGACCGACCGAATCAAGTGTGGGCGGCCGATATCACCTATCTGCCGATCGGCCAGGGCTTTCTGTATCTGGTGGCGATCATCGATTGGGCGAGCCGTGCGGTGCTGGCCTGGCGGCTGTCGAACACGATGGACACATCGTTCTGCGTGTCTGCGCTCGAAGAGGCCTTGGCGCGCTTCGGCCGGCCTGAGATCTTCAATACCGACCAGGGTAGCCAGTTCACCAGCGCCGCCTTCACCGGCACGCTGGCCGCCACCGGCGTCAGGATCTCGATGGACGGTCGTGGGCGCTGGATGGACAACGTGTTCATCGAGCGGCTGTGGCGCTCGCTCAAATACGAGGACATCTATCTCAAGGGTTATTCGGATGGCCACGAGGCCAAGGCCGGAATCGCCCGATGGATCGAATTTTACAATTTCCAGCGCCCTCATCAGGCGCTGGAAAACCGCGCGCCGATGGCGGTCTGGCGGGCCGGTGTCACCGGCGCACAGGCTGTGGATATGACGCTTCTCGCAAGCGAGAAGCTTGGACAACGCTGCGCGTTGCCCACATCCCCACAGCCACAACAGCAGCAGGCAAGAGTAGCGTAAAGTCACTGGGAAGAACGAACGGCAGCAGCTCCACTTAAAAAACCAGACCCAGTGGTCCTCAGCATAGGGTCCACTTCAGTCTTGCTTTCTTCCATCTCTTGACCACCAGCATTGCGTGATTTCTTGAATCAAGCAAACGAGATCTATTCTCTGGGCCGTTCGATTTTTTGAAGTGAAACCCGCCGTCGTTCCCGAATGCTTCGGTCTTGATATCAGTGATCAAGGGGCAGTTCGTAGGGCGATGGCTTCATCTCCGCACGTGCATCACAGTCTTTGGATCGATACTCGATTAGGCACACCCGATCGGCACCATCTTCTTTCGTTCGCGCGCTAGACGACCGATTCCATGAAGCCGGCACGGAACTGGAAGGGTGTTCGTGGATTCCTCGTTTTGAGATTGTCCGAACGAGGGTTGGTATCATGGCAACATGGCGGCAAGCAGTCGAGTTGGCGATGACTGAGAAGGAGATTGAAACGTTGACGGCTCTTTCGCGGTCTCGAACCGAGTCGGCGAGCCGGGTGTCGCGGGCAGCAATGCTGCTGGCCTATCGCGAGAACCCGTCGTTCTTTGCCGTGGGACGAAGACTTGGTGTGCATCATCAGACGGTTCAGCGCTGCGTCGAGCGGGCGGTAGCCTATGGTGCGCTGGCGGCACTCGACGACCGACAGCGACCGGGCAAGGAGCCGGTGATCACGCCGGAGGCCAAGGCCTGGCTGGTGTCTTTGGCGTGCGAAGGCCAAGGAGCACGGCTACCCGCACGAGCTGTGGACGACGCGGCTGCTGGCACGCCATGCGCGTGAGCATGGCCCGTCGGCGGGACACCAATGCGTTGCCAACCTGGTCCAGGGCACGGTGTGCAAGATTCTCGGCCAAGAGGAAATCAAGCCGCACAAGGTGCGCTACTATCTGGAGCGTCGCGATGCCGAGTTCGAGCAGAAAATGGCGGAGGTCTTGTGTGTCTATCGCGAGGTCCAGATCCTGAAGAAGAGCGCAGCCAGGTCGAAGAAATCGGGCAAGCGGGTGGCGATCGTCTCCTACGACGAGAAGCCCGGAATCCAGGCGATCGCGACGACGGCGCCGGATTTGCCCCCTGTGCCAGGCGTCTATCCGGCCTTTGCGCGCGATTTTGAGTATAGACGTCATGGCACGCTCAGCTTGTTGGCTGGAATCGATCTGCTGACCGGCAAGGTCCACGCTCTCGTCAAAGACCGCCACCGCAGCCGCGAGTTCATCGAATTCCTCAAACTTATCGGTGCTGCCTATCCGGCCGGTACCGCGATCAAGTTGATTCTCGACAATCACTCCGCACACATCTCGAAAGAAACCAGAGCCTGGCTCGATACACGACCGGCAGGCCGCTTCGAGTTTACGTTCACGCCCAAGCACGGCTCCTGGCTCAACCTCATCGAGGGCTTCTTCTCCAAATTCGCTCGCTCCGTCCTGCGCCACATCCGGTTGACCTCAAAACACGAACTCAAGGAGCGCATCATGGCCGGCATCGACGACGTCAATCGGTATCCTGTCATCCACACCTGGTCCTACAAGCTCGCCGAGGCCGCTTGATATGATTCGAACCACCAAAACGCAGACCTAGTCTTACTGAGCAGAGTGTCGCGGCCCTTGTCGACAGAAATCATATATTTGAGAAGACTCAACTCCAGCGTGGGGAGGCTGAGATGGGTCTGACAAACTCGGGGAACGTTGCGTCGCGGTTTTCGGCATATATTGACGGCCTTACGAGCATGATCGGACATGCGGAACGAGCCAAACCGCTTCGCGATAACTGCACCGGGCTGATGATGCCATGCGATCGCAAGAGCGTCGAGCCGATGGCGCCTATCGGCTCTACCTACCAAAGGAGTGGGTGACGAACCGTGTACGTCAAGCCGGAGTTCCCGACATCAGCATCAAGACGAAGCCGGCAATTCCACTTGATCATTTGCGCCGGGCCCGCGCGGTGGGCTTGCCGCGCGGCGTGGTCCTGATGGACGCCGGCTATGGCACTGACACTGCTCCGCCTCTAGCATCAGCTTGCCCTCCTTTCCGGTAGCAAGAGGCCATTGATTGGCTCCGCTTTCGTTCGCAGCAGCTGCCATTTCTGACCGGCAACGGCTCGCGGCGAATGCTGCGGCAGATCAGCCGCGTGCATCGCCTCGATCTCGGTGACGGCCGCGATCTCCGGAAGCGGCTCTTGCAGTATGCGCTTGTGCAGCTTCTCGGCATAATCTTGCCGCTGCTCGTTCAATGATGGCGGCATGTCGGCAGCAATTTGACTCGTATCTGTCCCTTTCGTCTCGTTCCCTTGGCCTGGACAAAACCAACGCCTGTCGGCCCGAAAGCCTTGTCAACTTCATCAACGGACGTAATCCCTTCAACGGTCGGCTTGTCGATCAGCAATTCCCGGGCCACCGTGCGGACATGGTGGCCCTGCAGGTTCCTCAAAATGCGCCAGCCAACTCGGTCATAGCTGATGCTGCCGGGGACTAAGCCCTAACAGTCCCATACATACCAAGGCCCAGTGGGAACGCTCGCGTTCGAATCACCAATCTCATTTCGTGGCGCCTGCTCCGGCGCGGTCGATGACCCAGGCCACCATGTAGCCCTTGGCCTGCTCGGCCTGCACGTGCCGGAGGGCCTCAGGGTAGGTTAGTAAGGGCTCCTGCGCCGGGTAGACGGCGCGGTCGGTTGGGGTGACAAAGTGGTGGCAACACACGCGATAGTCTTTAGCCTCGAACATCGGAATCCTCCTCTCGTCTCAAGCTGCGCAGCCATACGCTCGCACTTTCAGGTACTGGCCTACCACAGAGAATGCGGCCTTTAGATGGCCACGTGCTTCTTCAACGCTCTCTATAAGGTTGGTTCGGCCTGTCAGACAGAGATCGGCGATGCCAACATCGCGCGCTTGACTTTCAAATGCAGCAGCACCGGCAAAGAAGTGCCCGTGTGTGTTTGTGTGTGTCATTCCAAAAATTCATCGTGTCGGGACTTCGATTTCCTGTTCGTCCGCACCAGGTCTGTCAAGCCTCAAGCTTCTCGAACATTGCGGCTCTGAGCCGTTGTCTCGTGTCCGACATTTTCAATCATCCAACAACGAGTGCAATTTAATCCATACGTCCGCTCGCTTGCGTCCGCTCGCTTGATGGCGACTGAGCATGCTAGATTCCGACGGTCGCCGCACCTACTAGGAATGGTTGGCATTCACACGGCGCCGCTCGCTATGAACCTACAAAACCACGCTTGGCTATGGTACACTCGGTCTTACTGCGTCATAAATTTCGATGGCTACTTTGACTTGAGATTGCTCGGATGCAACAAGGACATCGAGATAGTGTCGCGACGAGGCAGCGCTCGATCTTCGTCGGACGGTCGCAATCGAATTTGAAACGTGCCGTTCAGGCCGCAATGGCAGATTCCATCGGCCGATAGATTTCGATGGGTCTTCAGGGAATCGAGTGGGTGATTTTGGGGGATCATAGCGGCGGAAATGCTCGTGGATACGGGCTTTCGTAAGCTCGGACAGCCGCTCGATTTTGGCATGCTGAGCGATGGCCAAATCGGGGAAGCGACAGCGGCGTCTGTCGGATGGATATTCGTTCGCAGGCTTTCGGGCGAGAGCGACCGTACGCGGTGTGTTCGGTGATCCGAATGTGCGGATCGCGCGCCTTGATCGGCGCTCAAAAAAACGGCTTGCGGTTGTTGCGGACGGGTCCAGCACGGCTGGTACGAGCGTCGGGTGCGGCAGGTTCGCGACCTGTCGAGTGCGGGATTTCGGATTGTTCTGGAATTCGAAGCGCGGCGCGTCGCCTGCCGCCGTTGCGGCGCCGTGAAACGCGAAGGGCTGGATTTTCTCGCGGACAATCCGCACTTCACCAAACGCTTTGCATTCTATGTTGGCCGCCGCTGCCGGCAGGCATCAATCCGCGATGTCGCCCGTGAGCTGAAGCTCGACTGGGACACGGTCAAGACGCTGGAGATGCAGTACATGAGGGCCCAGCTCAAGCGCGCTGGCACGCCGGGCCCCCGCGCGATCGGCATCGACGAGATCTCGGTCCGCAAGGGCCACAGCTATCGCTGAGCTGGTCCCGCAAATCTGAGAGAGCGGCCGATTGATCATCGGCATCCATGCATTCCACTCTGCCGGCAATCTCCGGGCCACCCTCCTGGAGCACCGGCATCGCTTCCCCGATGTTGATCCACATCTGGTCGACGGGACGAGAGACCAACTGATCTCCGATCTCATCAATTCCGCGAGGATTTTGCTCACCTTGCCCGGGCCCGACGTCAGGATGATGTCGCCTACCTGAAGGCGTTGAGGGTTCAGTTTTTTCATTGGCTCAATCGGATGTCTGCGCACCGGCGCAGCGACCAGCGTTGCAAAGCTTTGATCACGATTGCGTCGTTACATCACGCCAAAACTGTTCACTCTGCGCTACGACTTGCTTCATGTCGCTTCCACGACTGGCATTGCAAAGCGATGGGTTTGAATGGCTCTGTTGCACCGGGCCTTGCCTAATGAGGCCCAACCGAGCACGGGGAATGGCAGGCACGTCCTAGCAACAGCGCTTCCGGTCCATCCGATTTGTACGCCGGGGTGCGCAGGTCGCGCCATGGACATCCTTTCTTGTTCAGAGCTGCTTTATTTGATTCTCGTGGAGATCATCGAAGCACATGCGGGAATCATGGTTGAGAATGAAAAGAACAATCGCCGCCGGCTCGTCGAGTTCAAGGACGGCTGCCGCTATGGCAAATTCGGAAGGACCAAGGCTTATGAGCTGATCGGCGACGCCAGGATTAGGGCCTACAAGATGGGAGGCAAGACCATGATAGACCTCGACAGCGTCGACGAATATCACGCTTCGCTGCCGAGGGTCGACACGAGAGCAAATTAGGCCCGCCGATCGGCGTAGGATACGGCGGTTCATCGCCGTCGAGCGAGCCCTCCTCGTTGAGTAGGGTCGACACGATCGAGCGCAATCTCGTAGTGATCGCCGGCGGTGCCAATATTGCAGCCCATAATCCCCTGCGTCTTTCTAAATTGTCTCGTCGGACATTGGCACGCCATCTGACTTTGGCACGCATTGGTCGTTGGACGTCCAGTTCAGCGGCGCGCGATCAGACGCTTTTGGCTCGGTCTCGCGCCAACGCAACAGTGTTGGCCCCGAAGCCCAGCCCCTCCCCGCTTACTAATTCTCGTCGCTTACTAATTCTCGTCACGGCCAGGGTTGGATTCCCGGTCGGGACATTGCGGAGACCGGAACGGCGTCGGGCCTGACCTGCTTCCAAGGCCCGCTGAAAATATTTTTGCAAGCTAAGACCGCACGTCAGCTTGTTGGTATTTCTGTTGGTATCGGCAACAATCGACGATGAAAGCCATTTTAGATTAAATTGCTTATTGCACTATGCGGTTATCGGCCAGGGGAGATGCCCAGCAGAAGGATGATCTGTGCTCCATGAGTAGTTGATGCGCCATCAGCGGATACGGCGCTTGTGCTATTGTTAAAGAAGGCGAACCACGCACTCCTTCCCACCGCTAGCATCGGCCGAACCATGTTTCTCCTGAACGAGCACCCCGACCACCGGTCTCCGCTCACGACCGCGGACGCCGACACGTTGAGTCTCGAAGCCGCTCGCGAGTTCTGCAAACGGCATGGCTATGGCGACCTCGCCAGGAAGACCGGCCGTGCTCGTGAGCAGTTCTTGGTCACCAGCGACACTGCGACCGTGTTCGCCTATAACTCAGAGTTCCGTGGTTTTGCCAACTACTACTCGTTTGCCGATGACAACAAACGCGCCTTGGGAGTGCTGTAGCTCGTTGTGTTCCGCAGCCTCATCAAGACGCTGGCGTTGCACCATCGAACGACGAGGGCACAGATCATGGCCCGTCTGTGGAAAGGGTCGGATTACGAGGTGTCCTCCGTAGTCCGAAGCAAGCTTCGCACGATCAAACTGTGGAGACTGAAGCACCTCACGCGAACCTTTTGGATAAGTCAAGGAATTGGCGATCTCACAAGAGGCGCGTGGTGGGTCATAAACTCGAATGACCTAATCGATCGCCTGCACGCTCGCCCATGCGAAGCATGTGGCGGCACGACGGGACCATTCGAGATGCATCACCTCCGCCGCGTGCGAGACCTGCAGAGTGGGTCGCTGATAGTCTGGAAACGGTCCGGTTGGCGGCGCAAGACGATCGTCCTGTGCCCGTTGTGCCGGGTGGCCGTCTCCAATCGAGAGCATACGCATATGGAAAGCCGTGTGCATCGCAAAGGTGCCCGCACGGTTTGGGGGGAGGCGTAGGGACATCCTCCGCGGAGGTGTTCCACGCCTACCCTACCGAGACGCACAGCGGCTCGGTTCATATGTGGACGGTCCCCGACTTGCAAGGATTGGCTCTGGCAGCATGCTCGGATCGCTTGCGCTCATATGTCCGGCCTGTTTTCGGGTCGTGCGACCACCGGCCAAGATGGGCTTCGCGGACAGTGAGATCCAAACACGAGAGCGGCATTTTCTGCCGGTAAACCGAGCGGAGCATTTCACTGACCGGCTCGCGCCGAACGTACCACCTCTTTCTGTCCTGCAAGTTCCGCCCCCAGCGTCAAACCTGCCGGTCTGGCGCCAAGCTCTGCATTTCGTTCAAGTTTATGTCGGCATCGGCATGAGTCTGCTTGCGGGTCGGTACCGCTCGCCGCTGACCATCAGTTTCCAGGCGATCCGCGCCAGCTTGTTTGCCAACGCTATGGCCACCAGCTTCGGCGGCTTGCGTGCGATGATGTCTTTCAGCCAGGGCCAGGAGCGACTTTCCCGTCGGCGCATGTCTGCGATCACAGCCGTCGCGCCAGCCACCAAAACGGAACGCAACATGCCGTCGCCGGCGCGTGTAATCACGCCGAGCCGGTTCTTTCCGGCCGTCGAGTGATTCTTTGGTGTCAGGCCAAGCCAGGCGGCAAAGTTTCTTGCCGACTTGAACCCGCGTGCATCCACGACCTTGATTGACAGCAGCGTCGCGCCGATCGGACCAACGCCCGGGATAGCCGCCTGCCGCCGGCTTATCTCGTTACTCCAGTGGAGTTGCATGAGCTTCTTGTCGAGCTTGGCGATCTGGTCATCGACGCGCGCGAGCTCTGTTGCCAAAGCGTCTACCAACTCCTTCACCAAGTCAGGTACTGTCGCGTCAGCCCGAATGTCGATGAGCAATTGCTGAAGCCGGGAAAGCCCCTTGGGCGCGGTAAAGCCGAATTCCGCGGCGTAGCCACGGATCGAATTGGCGAGTTGGGTCCGCCTGGCGATGAACTGGTTGCGCACACGCGCGAGCATCTGTGCGCCCTGCTGCTCGGGACTTTTGATAGGCACAAAGTTCTTACGCAGTTTCGGCCGGCTTGCCGCCTCGCAAATTGCCTCGGCGTCTGCAGCGTCCGATTTTCCTCGCTGCATATATGGTTTGACATATTGCGGCGGGATCATCGCCACCTCGTGCCCAAGCGCTTGGAGCTCCCGCGCCCAGTAGTGCGATGCACCGCACGCCTCCAGCGCGACAAGCGCAGGCGGCAAGCGACTGAAGAACTCCAAAACCTGCCCGCGCCTCAACTTACGCCGTAAGACCGGCTGCTCGGTCCCGTCAACGCCATGCAGCTGAAATACACTCTTCGACGTATCCAGACCGATGCGAACAATCGTTTCCACAGGCGGCTCCTTCGTTTGAGGTCAGCGACGACCTCATCTTGCCACGCAGTGTGGCGGAAGGGGGCCGTCCACCCCAACACGAGAGCCCGATGCGGCGAAAGCCGCACGCGCGCAAGCGGAAGGCGCGACTATAGCCTCCCAATCTTAAAACCCTGCTGCGGAAGCGCCTTCTTTTGCGATCGCTTCTCGACGAGGACGTTCACTGTTCGCGTGTTCGGCAGTCTTAGGTGACAGCGATATTCGCTTGAGCGAGATGTCAATCTGGCACGACTACTCAGGTATTGCCGAGCCCTCCACGAACGCCGTTTGGTAAAGCTCCTCAATCCTTGTGATTTCATCTGACGTCAATTGTGAGAATTCGCTTTCGCGAGCACGCTTGGAGAGGCGTCCTTCGTTCTGCCGGAGGAATCCAAATAGATTGTTAAGCGTCCGTTCCGGCATATCGATCATGTTTTCGACGCCTGCCCGGAACGTATCGAAGCTTCGCAAAAATCGCGTTTCCTTTGGAAGATCCTGTTCGATCGTCCTCTGCACACATTCGTACAGAAACTCTGAGTGCGGCGTCGCGTCGAAGAAGCGGTAAAAATCGCTGGTATCGTTCAAGGCCTTGACGTTGCCCTTTGGGGTCGGCTCCCATTCAACGATAGGAAGCAATCTATTCGAATAACTTTCCAACACTTCCTTGTATTCGCCGATCTTGTCGAGAATTGCTGCCGAGACAGGAAAGTGGATCCCGGCGGGATTGAACCCGCGCCGCGCCAGAACATGGTGCATGAGGTATCGGTGAATACGACCGTTGCCGTCTTCGAACGGGTGGATGTAGACGAACCCGAAGGCAAGCACGGCGGCAGCAACGACAGGATCAAGTTCGCTCTCCGCTGCCTGATCGAATGCGATCAGTCCGCGGACGAGGGAGTCGATGTCTTCCGGGCGCGCACTGATATGGTCCGGAATGGGTCTTTGCGTCTCGCGGTCATGTTCGCCGACAAAGCCGCCCTCGGCACGGAAGCCAAGCTTCACGAAGCGCTCATCGCCGATCACGATGCGCTGGAGGCGTAAAAGTTCTGCCTCATCGAGCGCTGCCCGTCCCGCCTCACCGATGGCCCTGCCCCACCGCTGGATGCGGTCCTGCGGCGGTCTCTCGCCTTCGATGACGTAGCTGGACTTTGAGTCCTTGAGAAGAAGGAAGGCGGCAGTTCGCGCGAGCAGATCTTTCGGAACCTGGCTCACCACGACCCGGGCCCGCTCCCTAAGATCCTGCGCAACAAATTGCGTCAGTGCCGGCGTCTTGAAGACGAGCGGACAGAAGCCCGGCGTTCCCGGAAGATTGTTGCGGACACGATGGCGTACCGAATTCTGTCCGGAGGCGGTGTATTGAAGTTCTGTATCGACGGCATCGACGTAAGAGACCTTGTCTGCCGCAGGCAAATCAAGTTGGCGCTCCAGCAACCATTCATAGAGAAACCAGAGACGTCGTGTGTAGAGCCCCGTCGGTTTCTGCCGCACAAGCTCAGCAATCTCGTTCTCCGTCGCGGCGAGGAAAAGTCTCTTCAGGATTGCAAGGTCCAGTCCTTCGTTCTTCAGCGCGAAGGTGAGGTGTCCCTCAAGAGTAGCGTCCGGCGCATGCCGTGGCGTAAAGATGCGCCATCCCCCATGCTCGATGATCCGGTGCTTTGTCCCAATGGCGGAAAGGATCCGGGGGACCGGGACGGCTAGGTCGTAGGCGTCAATCAGCGCCGCATAGCCAGCCGGAGTGGCCACCTCGGGGAGTCTTCGATCACGAAAAACATTCACGGGTCCTGAAAAGTCTGTCTTCATGGGCTTTGTTCCTGAAAAGCGCTTTCGACTGTGAATTTCCTTCCCGTTCTCCTCCTTAGGTTGAAAACAAATCTTCGGCTACGAAAAACGCTCTCGCAATAAAAAAGGTATGAAAAGTTTTCACGAGCCTGCTTCCTCGTGGACCGAGGGGAACCGATGGCCGCCGCGTCGCTCAACCACCAAAAAGGCGTACCAAAAGGTGCAATTCCAGATGGAAACTGACCAAAATGCAGGATTAATTCATCGAATGCGGCGTAACTGGTCTTGAAGACTGGCTCAATTGCTTTTGTTCTCTTTTTGTTCTATGGTGGTTTTATGGCTTTCCTTACGGAGCAGGAACTCGAAAGCCTGCGCATCGATCAGAGCGTCTTCCATATCGTCGGCCCGGGAGAGGAACACTTTCAGCTACTGACAGCGTTCGATGCCGGTCGCCACGCGCCTTTTTTCTTGGGCCGCGTCCGCTCGGTTAACAGCGGAAACCGATACGAATTTCTGGAAGACGCCGCAGTCCGGGCACAACTTGCGCGCATCAGCCGGGACAAAGCGACCTTCCAGGAGGAAAGCGAAAAGCTCGCTACTGCCTTCAATAACGCCCATGGAGGTAGCACGGCTGTGGGGGCTTTCCTGATCTTCTCCCTGTCCTGTTCCAGCGGCCGGCTGTTTGCGCTGTTGAAATTCGAGGACGAAAAGGTTCTCAGCTATGACTATGACGTCACCCGTGGGCGCTCAGGCAAGCCGAAGCCGACCTTCGGCGAAATCGAGCGGACATTCGTCCAAAACCGCAACGCCTTGCAGAAGGCCGCGCTGGTCAAGCTGCGCAAAGACGGCGACGAGATCTGCGTTGTCGATCGTCAGAATCCGCAGCGGCCTGCGGCCTATTTCGAACAGTTCCTGCTCGTACGACGGCAGCGGACGGAAGAAGAGCTGACCAAGGCCATCATCGACGTCACGCGCAACATTGCGCAAAAGCACAAAGACATACTTCCGCAAGACGCGATGAAGAATCTCGCGCAACGCCTTTACGATGCCAGCCAGTCAGGTGGATCCGTCGACGGCGAAAGCGCTGAAAATTGGCTCAAGAGCATTTTCGGACCGCTGCCCGACGACAGCCCTGCGGTAACGGACTTCAAGGCCAGGCTGAAGCGCGAAGGAATGGCGGGCGAATCATTTGTGCTGCAAAAGAATGCGATTCCGGCGCCTCGAAACCGTCGGGTCGAGACGGCGAGCGGAGTGAAGGTGACCTTTCCTGCGGCCCTGACGCCGTCTGTCATCTCGGTCGATCGCGAGAAGGGCCAGATCATCATCAAAGACAAGATCACACTCGATGACCTTGAGCTCAACACATCTGGTCGAGCGCGTTCGTGAGCTAGTCGCGAACGGCGCATGGGCGGACGAGCGTGTTGATGCTCTCGTCTTGCGAGGGCGGCTGCCGTCGGCCGACGCGCAGGCGGCCTGGCTCGTATTCGTCGACGAAATCCCGGCCCCCTTCTCGGCATTGCAGGTCTATAATCCTGCTGTCGGTGGCGATCTCGTTGCAAGTGACGTCTTTGATTCGACGCGCGAGGTGGTGATCACGCTTGGAAAGCCAGTCGCCGAGGGTTGCGTCTTCTTTATCTTCCAATCCGGCGTTCCGCACTATCTGACGCAACGGACTGTCCTCCCGCGCCTCGCCATTGCCGACTTCCCTTCCACTCAGGGGTTTCGCGCGCGAGGATTGGAGGTCGCGGCATGGGATTTGGCGCAGCCGCCCAAACCGTCAGAATCCCCTCTCGGCCCGATCGACCCAAGCGGGTATGTCCGCGACTTTGTGCCGGATCGTGAAGTCGTTACCGATCTCGGTCCCTGGATGCTCGTGGCTGCGCCAGCAGTTTCATCGCCCGCGTATCGAGCCTGGGAAACGGTGGCTGCCCGCCGATTGCTCGGTGGTCTTGTTTCCCGTGCCTGGCTCGAGGATGGTCAGGTTTGGTTGCAAGCAGCAGCGACGCCTCCGATCTATCGCATCAAGGCTGATGATCCTGCCCTGCCGGATGCTCGTGCTCAACTGACTGAAGCCGCGCACTGGGTCTTTCTTTCTGGAACCGACATCGAGGCACGCCATCTGCTCTTTTCGGGCGAGTTGGCTCGGGCGAGCCGTCCTCAGCAGGATCTGGCCACGACCTTGGACCAGGCGCTTGAGGCGGCCAAAGCTGCCTATGAAGCTCACGTCCAATCATCCAGTCGCGAGACGCTGAAAGCGCTCGCTGATCTCCGCAAGACGGTCATTGATGAAACTCAAAAAGTAGCCCAACGAGCGCAAGATCTCGCAGCAACGCTTTGGCGCGACCTAGCCGTCTCGGCAGCGCCGTTCATACTAAAAATCTTTGGCGACGCGGCCAAAACCTCGGACACCCTCGTTTCTTCGCTTTTCTACTTTGCTGCCGCCGTGTTCATCGGCGTATCCTTTGTTTTGCAGTGGCGTATCAATGGCGCGTTCTTCCAAAGTCAGGCCTCCTCCCGGCGGAGCTGGATGCAAAGTCTTTACAGCTATATCTCCGTTCGCGAGCGGGAAGAAATCGCTGAAACGCCGATCGAGGAAGCGATGAAGAACTACCGGGAAACCCGCGGCGTACTGTTTGGGGTCTACATACTTTTGATTGGAGTTCTCGTTGCAGCGGGCGTGCACACGCTGCACGATGTAACGCCCTCGCCTTCGAGCCGCGCCACAGGCGCGGCGCCGAGTCAAGCTCCAGTCCCTCCACCTCCGGCTAAGTCGCCATAATATAGACGCAGGAAGGCCGGCGGCAGTTTGCAAACAATTGAGCGCGATCCTAGGCCCTATTCATCCTGAAGGTGGGCACCTTAAGAGGCTCACCCGCAAGTGCAAATGCCATGTTCCGCCTGGCGACACCCGAATGCTTGGCTAGCACGTCCTTTATGATGGATACCTCGCTTGTAAAGGCGACCTTTTCTAGAAAAAGTGACAACCTGGCGTCGTCTGGCTTCAGACGCGCACAGATTCCAAACTTCAGCATGTCTGGTACTGCTTCGTCGAGCTTCGCGCCGTAGCTCCTGACAGTGGTTCCCTCATAGGTCGCAGCGCGCAGCCAATAGCCGCCTTTGTCGAAGAAAATCATTGGCGTGAAGTTGTCGACATCCTTGGCGTAGTAGTTTCGTTCGACGAAGATCTCCCGCAACGTTCCGCCACCACCCTGACCATAGATGATTCCGGCCCGCGAATTATTGACGAGCGCCTCCTCGCGCAGGCTGTTCTGGAAATACTTGGCATAGTGGGTGGCAAACGGCATCGTCGGCTCTGCTCCGTAGAGCCATGTCGGAATGGCCAAGCTCAATGGCATCGTCGAGGGCGCCGCCGACCGCACCTCGAGAGCTACCGCCAGCCAATCCCGGGCTGCCGCCACGTCCTTGCGTTTCGATTTCCGGACGCGGCCGTCGGACTCGAAGAGATCGTCCAAGTCGCCGTAGTCCGGTGTTCCTGCAAGGCGCTGCAGTGCCCGATCCAGGTCGCTCATATCGTTCCGGCTAAAGGCGGCTCCAACGTGTGCGGCTTCCATGACGCCTGGGCCGCCTCCAGTGACGACGAGGTAGCCTTCCTGGGCAACGCTCCAGGCAAGCCTGGCGATGTCGGCAAACGCCGGCGAATTCCGCTTGGCCGCATGACCACCCATGAATCCGACGAGCGGGCGATCCACGTCTTTCAGGAACCTCCTGAGCGCGTCGGCAATCTCAGCGTCGTGCTGTGCCTGGAGAAGTCGCGTTTCCAGAGAAGACGGCACCGGTCCTCCATCCGATACGAACTGGCGGAAGACTTCGAAATCCCGCGTGAGCGTAAAGCCTAACGCGTCAAAGGGGTTGAATCCGTCGATCAGATCGACCGCGCTGTATAGTCTTTGTCGCATTGTCGGAAGCATGGCTTTCCTGATCTTTATCGCAAGGTTTCGTTGAGCACTCTTGCCAATCTTGCTGCGGCAAGGGCTGCCTGAGAGCGTGCCACGTTGCGCGCGTTAGTTTCGTATTCACGCGTAAGGGAAACCGCTGCGGCCCCGTTTGCGACAGGAGCCGCATAGGCGTACGTCTTTGCCAATTCAAAGCTCTCGGCCGCCCACTGGTCGGGATCGAGCACGGTCTCGGCGCCGGCGGGAACAGGGACCGATCCAAGCCCCGTCCTGTCGTCCGCGTCGAACATGGCTCCAAATACAGATGAATACCCGCCGAAGATACGGTCCCAGTACGCGTGCAGCGCGATCGTCTCGCCGCTCGCCGGCACCACCAGTTCAGAATTGCCGCCGCGATCTCCGTGAGGAAGTTCTGCGGTGTACCTGGCGATCGCATGAAGTGGCTGATGAAGGTCTCCGACGAGGTGAAGCAGCCACACAAGATCGTATGCACGAAGCTGATCCGATGCTCCGGAGGCCGCCGGCAGGGTGGCGATGATGAGCTTCACCTGTTTTGCGGCATCGACCGGATCGGAAGTAGGTAGGGACGTGCCGTCTGGCGAAAACTGAAGATCCTTGTAGTGCCAATAAGCGTGCTTCAACTTATCATATGCAACATTCTGTCCGGCAGTCGCATCTGTAATGCGATCTTCGTGGTAGTCTCCTTTGGTCTTGATGTCGTCAGCCCAGGTCGCCGCGTGCACGAAAGCATAGACGGCTCGTGAGGCCTGATCCGGCGCACTGCTTATCCAGTTCGGGTAATCAGGGTTGAGCTTCAGGAGGCCGTCGACCTTATCCTTGATCGAATGATCGAGCCGCTTGTAGGCAAGGTAGGCGATCTGCATGTGACCTTCGTCCCACCACGCGGACGCGCTGTGGGGGACGAAAGCGAGAAGGCAGAGAAAAATACCCGCAGCCTTCTTACCAAATGATCTCCACGATCTCCTGGCAGATAGATCAAGCATAGGCTCCCCCGAAGGCTTGGATCACAGGTTCTTGGGCAGAAGATCGGATAGGGACTTGACCGGAACCGCCGGGCGCGCCTCGCCGACGACCGGCTGATCCTTCGTTTCAAATGTGTCGGCCGACCTGATTTGATCACCGAAGTCCAGGCTTGTTCGGCGTTCGATCTCGCTGATGGCGACACGCCATTGCGAGACGTCGACGAATGCAGGCGGCTTCGGAGGAATGCCCCCGTGACGCTGCTCGGACAGCAGCTGGCGCTGATCGACCACCAGCCCGACGGATTTCACGCCGTTTCTGCGCTTCCAAGCGATCACCTTGTAAAACGACGAGGGTATCTGGATGTCGTCGGCCCACAGATCAATCTTGTCGTCGAAGATCGGCCCTTGAAAGACGCAGATGCGGTTGGCGCTTTCCTCCGCGATCGCCCCGTTCTCGAGGACGTATTGCTCGGCCCCCTGCCAGAACTTGGTGCTCTCGTTGAAGCGGAAATGCTGCGGAGTGCAGTTCGTGAAATGATACGTGTCCGCATTCGCGCGCTCGGCCTGCTCCTTGTTTCCCCAGTCCGGATCCATGCGGCGCGTCAGATGGCCCCGGTCGAAAAGATTAGACCACCCCGAGTAGAAGGTCTGATCGATGAAGAAGCTCGCGCTGATGCGAGGATCACTGAACCAGGTCTCTCCTTCCGCACCGTCGGTAACCTCCCCAGTATTGCGATCGACGTTCAAGAAGTGGTTGCCATCGATATTCGTGGCCGTGAACAAAGCCATTTTCTTAACCTTGTTCATCTTGATGCTGAAGTGCTCGTACTTGAGTTCACCGGCCTCCGCGTTAGCCTCGCCGGCCCTCAACGGCGCGATTTGCCGCGACAGCTTCCCGACCGGCGTCGGCAGAGGAAATGTTACGCCGCGCACGAACTGCGGGCTGTAACCGTCGCGGTTGGAATAGTCCTGATCGATCGATATCTTTTCCGCTGCACGCACCAGTGTCTTTTGAGGCGTCGGCACCTGCGCGAGCGGGACACCGCGTGCGGAGGCGCCGCCGACACGAACGCTGACCTCTATCGGAATGGTTACCCTGATCTCGTTTCCGCCGACGTCATTCGCCATGCCGTGCTCCTCACCGATCACCAGGCTCTCTGCTTCGTTGGACGGATGCGGCGGCGAGAGCCGTTTGCCGCCGGTTTGCGCGATCGCCGTCTTCGAGAGTTCGAGGGCGACCCGCAACAGATCGCGGCGCTCCCCATCAAGGCTGCCGAGACGATCTGAAAGATGACGGTAGATCGCGCTGATCCGCACGCCCTCGTTCACGTTCGCAAGTATGCGATTTCCGTTTTCGTCGACGCGCTCCAGGAACGGCTCGCCAAAATGATGAAGCGCCACCAGTTCCCACGCGTCGTTGAACACCGCGGCCCCGGACGAGCCGTGATCGGTGTCCGTTTCGTACAGAAGCGTGCGCTCCGTCCGGTACTGCAGGATGTTGTTCCTGATGGCGATCATCTTCGGCAGCCCGTTCGGATGCTGCACGATGTTCATGTTCATGCCGATCACGTGCTTGTCGGGCCGGTCGGATAGAACGCAGTAGCGGAAATCCCGCGGGTCGCCGTTACCGGCAACTCTTTGCCCCAGTGCAATGACGGCGTAGTCCAATTCTTCCTGGCGCGAGAATAGAGCAAGCCGGTCGGGCGCCAGCCTGAAGACGGTCGTCGGCAGGAGCGATCCGTCCTCGCCCATCTCCCGATCGAAGGTGATTTGCGTCGCAAGCGCGGCGTTTTCATCCGGCACGACATGCTGGTTCGTTATGAACAAGGTGGGGCTGATCAAGAACCCGGTGCCGGCGGTCCATTTGCCACCGTTTGTGGATTCGACGAATCCGACTGCGCGCCGAGCCGTCGCGCCCTCTGGCAGGAACGAGGACGCTTGCATATCGTCCGGTCCCTGCACTGCTTCCGCGCCCCTCGGCATCGTCTGCCGAGTGGTACGCGCGGTATACATGGCCATCCGCGTTCGGTCGGGTTCGGCTTCCCGCCACCGCTTGTCGTCGACGAGCCTGCGCACCCGATCACGATCTTCGCGCGATTGCTCGACGATCTGCCTAAATCGCGACCTGTCAATTTCCATGCCCCGCACGGCCTCGCCCTACCAGCAACATATTTTTCATTCATCGCTCCGACACGCGCCAGAACATCGCCCGGCCACACTGTCATGTGAGCGTCGCAAATCTGCAGCTTGCGGCTGACTTACTGCGTGCGGATGCCTGCCGGCTTGAGGATGAATTCGCGGTCGCCGGCTTCGTGGTTGAACATATGACTTTTCCAAAATGCCGGATCAATATGCTTCGCACAATCTCTGATTGTTGATCCTACACACGTATCGTGCCCGGTCAAGCAGGGCGTTCGCATGCAAGACAAGATTGCAAATGATATAGCCTCTTGGCTTGCATGCTAGCCTGAGACAGCCGCGAAGGTATCGTCCCGGGGGACGGAGCGATCTTAGTAGCGGGCGACGCGTTCGACACAGCAATGCTGCACAAAAGATCAGAGATGTTCAGGGTTGCGCGCGAGACAGGACAAATCCGATGAAATGCTGCGCCATATCCTGGTACACATTTGACAGGCAGTAACAGGCCGACTTCGTCAAAGACGTTAGCTTGATCATGCGAACTCGGCGCGCTGAGGCCTCCTGATCCTGAGGCATCTTCTTCCTGTTGATTTTCCCGCTATTCCTGCGTTTGTGATCGAAACTTGCCACTTGACATTGTGGTTCCACTGACCCATCAGGAGTCAGTATTTTTTTCTCAAGAATTCCTTTTCATCAAGATTCGGCTCGGACGTCCAAATGAGACACGGAGATGGGCATCGCAAATTGGGCCGGACATCCGCCCACAGGCGATCTCTGTTTCGGAATCTCGCGTCCAACTTGCTGCTTCACGAGCAAATTTTGACGACGGTGCCGAAGGCAAAAGAACTTCGGCCGATCGTCGAAAAATTGATTACCAAGGGCAAAGACGACAATTTGCATAATCGGCGGCAAGTGGCTGCCGTCCTCACTCGCAAAGACGTCCTCAAGAAGCTTTTCGAAGACATCGGGCCACGCTACGCACAGCGTCCGGGCGGCTATTTGCGCATCATCCGCGCTGGTTTTCGCTACGGCGACAGCGCTCCCATGGCTGTCATCGAGTTTGTCGATCGCGACGCAAGCGCCAAGGGAGCTGCCGCTTATAACGGGCCGGGGCAATATCGCTACGGCACCAAGGAAGATGATCCAGATGATGTGAAGGGGTAGAAGATGGAAACGATTGCCGCAAAGCTATCGGACACGACAGTTCTTATCGCCGCGCTGGTACTTTTCGCCGTTGTCGCAGTCATCTTGTTGAGATCGAGACTGAAGCGCATCAACTGGTCGCCACTGAGCGGCGCATCGGTTGAAACGCACAGCCCGTCGGACGTTTCAACGGTTCGGCGAATCGAAGCGGCCGGCACGGACGTAGAAGTCGGGGCGGTCGGCAAGGGATCCAGCATCGAGGATGTTTCGATCGATCCCACCAGCAAAAACGTCAAGATCAGCTCGTCCACCAAATGACTAAGCCCTCGCCGTTGGTCAACCACAAGCAAGGGCGTGAAAGGCTACAGGCATTTCTGGTCAATGACGCGCTGAAGCTTTGCGTCATCAGTGCCCCCAAAGACTATGGCAAGTCGATGCTCTGCGAGTGGCTGTACGAGCAGATCAAGGACAGTCACATGTCTGCCTTCGTTCAGCTCAATAGTCTCGAGAAGCCGCCAGACATCATTTCGACCATCCTCAACGATTTAGGTGTCGGACACACTTTTCAGCGGAACCTGCAGGCCTGCCGAACGCCGGCGTCGGTCTCTCTGAGCTTCGTACAGGGTGTGCAGGTGAATAACTCGCAGCAGGTTCAGATCGACGCCATCAGCAGAGCTCAGTCAGAAGATAATCTCTGGCTGTATTACTCTGATCTTTTTGACGCATTTGTGCGGGACCTCGCGGCTTACTTTGGCCCGCGGCAGTTCGTCTTGATCATTGACAACTACGAAAAGTGCGATCCCATCATCCGGACCTGGACGTACAAGCACCTTCTGAAGGTCTCCAGGCTAATCCCTTCTGCCAAGATCGCATTTTTTTGCCAGAGCTTCGAGAAAGAGAATCTCGACTATCCTACCAAACGCGTTTGCTGCGAGTATACATTAGGTCCAATCACCGATCGCGAAGAGCTATTTGAATGGCTGCGCGAACACGGCCGCAGGATCGACGAGAGCATCGAGAGCATCGTGGAGAGAGCCCTTGAGGACTATTCCACCGATCCGATGCGCATGGCGGCTGCCATAAAAATATTGCTTCCTCCAAGACGGCTTCGAGTTCAGGCGGCCAATGAGGTCCCCACACGATGAGCAGCGAAGCACCCTTTGCAAGATTCAAAACCAAAGCATATATCGGCACGCTCGACGACGTTCTCCTGCAGTTGCTGACCACTCATGCCGGGGAGGAATTGGCATCCTTATCGGTTCTTGGATTCCCCAGATTCTTTTTAAGAGAGACCTATCAACAATTGTGCGAGAGACATAACGTCCTCGAAAGCAATATCGAGAGCTTTTTTCAGAGCTACGAGAAAGATCGCGAACTCTCTATCGCAACACCAATCCGCAAGGTCTTACGATACGTCTTCGCAAACCAAATTGCTCCCTCGGAGCAATTACGGGACTTTGAGCTTGTCCTTTCAGCCTTTCAGGATCGCGTTTCGACGATCGAGCCCGCACTGAAGGGAAAGTATGAAGCCGAAGTAACCTACTTGGAGTATTTTCTGAAACCGGCCTCGGCGATGAAGCGGTATACGAACGCGTATATCCGCGCAGCACTACAGCCTGAGCTCAGAGCCACGTTAAGACGCCTCGTCCGCGCGTTCGACGATTTCAAGCAAGATTCCTTGTTCGCAACCAAAGACGATCTTTTGATTCATGAAGCGCTACGTTGCACGACAAATCCTTGGCGAAGCGCGCCTGCGGACCGGATAAAGAGGATTACCGCGGTTCTCGACCCGCGGTCGAGCGAGGCCTTGCATCTCCTTCTGAGCGAGGAGCTGCTGCAGGCGCTATTGAAGAAACGCGATATCGAAGAAGTCTTGAGCGTTTCCAGGCAATTGGAAAAAACCGCGAGCCAAGCCAATTTGCTCGACTGGCAAGGCCTCGCTATCCGATATCAGGCCAGAGCTTACCTCCACAAGGACGAGTATCGGCTCTGCGAGAAGGCGTTGGAAAAAGCCCGCAATCTGTTGAAGGACCAGGATTCAGACAACCGGGCGGGCGAGATCAAGTTGGCGGAGATTTCCGCAGATCTATACCGACTGATGGGTGATTTTGATCGCGCAAGCGAGACTATCGATGTCTGCATTGAATATTACTCCCAGAATGAACTTCTGTATCAATATGCAAATGCAGTCTTCAAAAAGGCCAAGATCCTCAGTGAGCGACCCGATAGTGACAATGAAGCTGTCGTCAAGCTGCTAGAGCTTGTCGAGCCCATTTTCGCAAAAATGATCGATCCCACTGGGCGGGGCAACATACTCAATATGCATGTCTCTTGTCTGCTTGATCGAGATGAGTTCGATGATGGGCACGTGCAGCGCCTGCTAGAGGAGGCAGAGCTCGAGCACGAACGCGGTCATAGCGAAAGCGGCTTGATCAACGCGCTCATCTTGCGCGCCAAGCGGGAGTGGCGGGTTCAGTCTACCGATTTGGACAAGGGAATTGCACTCGCGACCGAGGCCATACACCGCATTGAAAAAAGGCGTGGGTCGGATCTCTATGGGCTATTCAATGCGCGCGAGGTGAAAGCAAGACTGCTTCGAAAGGGAACGCGCTATGACGAGCTTCGGCAGGAAATCAGAAAACTAAAGCTGCTCAATCATCGGTTATCGAGAGGCGCCAGCACCATATCCGGCTCGTTCGAGGGCCGCGCTCGGGCCATCGAACAACTCGAAGGCGGTCCCTGAGCCTCAAGTTATGTCAAACTTCTCGAAGTGACTAAGCGGCAGATCGTCGCTTTCTCGTTCAATGAAATACAACGTGGAGTCAATCCGCGGCCGCGCAGTTGCCCGAGCCGACTTCTTGCTTTCGCCTCGGCTCGAGCTTGCGGCACGCAATGTGAGCTTTGGCTCGTTCGATTTGGAGCCAGTTTGCGCTTTTTTGCCCAAGTCTTCCTCCATCGTTACCTTACGCAGCATGACCACAAAGCGTGATTCGGAAGAAGTGCTACTCGGGTTGGATACTAACGTTATTTGGTTAATTATTGATTCATCCTGTGGATGATTCTTCGAAGCGGACGATCGATTTACAATCGAGATGCCGATGGTTTGGCTGGGGAGCATCATGAGCGCCTGCCGGCGTTCATAATGCGGATCCGTACGCCCGCTATTCGGGAGCGAACCTAAGCGATTATCGCAGATCGTGTACGGACCGAAGCTGTTGCATGAGAGAATGCGAAATCTGCGACGCGGCCCGCCTTCCGTCCGATTCTTCATTGGACTTGGTCTTGAGGTGCTTAGGGCCGCAGGCCGACCAGGCGTGCGCCAACGGCGCATCGCCTAAACGGAAATGGCACCCGCAGGAGCGTGAGCATAGCGACCCGAAGGGGCACGCGGGTCCGAGTGCTGCGACGAGACCGGTTAACAGGGGCACCCGGGACAGGGGCAGTGATAGCGATCGCCGAAGGCGAGCCCCTTTCCCGAGTGCCCCCGGCGAAGAGCTCCGCAGTGTTCGCGCGAGGGATCGACGCCGGTGG
Organism: Bradyrhizobium sp. CCGUVB14; assembly: GCF_024199935.1. NCBI lineage: Bacteria > Pseudomonadati > Pseudomonadota > Alphaproteobacteria > Hyphomicrobiales > Nitrobacteraceae > Bradyrhizobium > Bradyrhizobium sp. CCGUVB14. The sequence continues at coordinate 1,395,642 of NZ_JANADS010000001.1, read as the reverse complement.
CCGAGACGCACAGCGGCTCGGTTCACAAGCGCCCGATGCGGCGCAAGCCGCACGCGCGCCAGCGGAAGAACTCCGCCAAGACGTGCCTCGGGGATCTAGCATTACAGTTGCTTTTTTGATTTGATGTGAGCGCGTTGAGCGGCAGCCTGGTGAGCTCTGCGCCAGAAAGACCATGCGATGATGTGTGCGGGTTGAATTCGCTTTCGATTAAGTTTGATGGCAATGCGTCGGATTTCCTGGATTGACCAACGGATCAGTGGTGGGGTGGTTATGCTTTGGCTTTTGCCGGGGGGCGCCGTTTCGTTTTTTTGGGCGGTGGCGGATTAGCGCGATGTCGGATCGCGGCCATCATGGCGAAGGCGAGCATCACCAGGGACACATGACGGTGCCAGCCATGCCAGGACCTGCTTTCGTTGTGATCGAGCCCGAACTCGTTTTTCGCGGTTTCAAAGCTGTCCTCGATCGCCCATCGGTGGCCTTCGACCGCGACCAGCGTTTCAATGGCTGTTCCCGCTGGGCACCAGGTGGTGAAGAAGGCGAGGTCATCATCGGCGATGCGACGACGGATCAGTAGACCGCGTGTCCACAAACCGTCATTCGCACTGTTGGACTGCTCGGCCTCGAGATCGGCCAATTCGAGATAACACCAATCGTGCAGCCGCGGTCCTTTGGTTCCGGCTCCCGCCGACAGGCGCTTCCAGTCGGATGAGCGCCGCGTCCGGGCGAGGTCGGCAGCCGTCCCGGCGACCGGCGGTCGCTTGCCCCAGGATCGGAATACATGAGCGCTACTGACCCCAAGCACATAGCCTTTGCCTGCCCGACGTAGTTGCTGTTCGATGTCGCCAACACCGTAGACGGTATCACCGGCAACCCACTTGAATGGTACAGACGCGGCTATCGCGCGTGCGATCAGTCTCGTCGCAAGCTTTGGTTTGGTCGCAAAGCCAACGTCGGCAGGCACGTATGTGGCCTCCAGACGATCTGGATCGTCGGTCCATTCCTTCGGAAGATACAGCGCGCGATCGATGAACGCATGGCCATGACGCGAAACGTAGGTAGCGAAGACGCCGATCAGGCAGTTCGCAATCTTGCCTGCCGAACCAGCGTATTGCCGCGCCACTCCGCATGACGCTTTTCCCTGCTTGAGAAAGCCGGTCTCGTCGATCACCAGCACCGCGTCGTCATCCGCCAAATGCTCGATGACATAGTCGCGCACGATATCGCGCAAAGCATCCGCGTCCCAATCCCCACGACCAAGAAGCGCCTGCTGCCGCCATGGGCCAGGATCGCCAGCCGCCTCCGCCCGCATCCAACCGGTCTTGCGCTGCTCATCTCCGAGCAGGCCTTCCAGGAACAGGCCCGCATTCGTCGCCACACGCTCTTGCGTGAACAACGGACGTATCCGCTTCTTGATCTCTCGAAGCGACGCCGCCCATAACGCAAGCGTCTCCTCAACCGACGCGGCCCGCGCCCACGACATTCGAATCATGGTTGCCCATGGATTCAGAAATCCACAAGAAACAATCGCGGTAGGGACGCTCATTGCTGAGCGCCCCCCGCACAGATCCGGACGAGCCCAATTAAGGCATCCGGCTCCTACCTTGTGTGTGTGTGACGGCGAAGCGCTGTTGCGGCCATGGATGGAGGATACGGGGTTGAGGAAGCCAGTCATCCGCCAACTTCGTCATACGATCCCAAGTGAAGCCGTCTCGTTGGCTGCGGCGCCGAAGCGTTCGACGCCAGAGATCGGTCACATAGTCGCGGAACGCCGAGAGCGCCCGCCCATTTGTAGGAACCGCGTAGTAGGCGAAGTGGCCGGCGACGACCTGTCTCAGCCATGCACCCTGGACGAGGATCGGTTGGTGCATCCGACGCCGCAGCTTTTCCTTGATGTCCTGAAGCTTCCTCCGCAGACGGTCGCGACGGGTCTTCCTTTCGAGCAGGAAGTTCCCCCGGCGTGACTTACCGCAGATGTGGGTGAAGCCCAGAAACATGAAGGTCTCCGGTTTGCCAAGGCCGCGCCCCTTGCGGTTGACCGCCGCACGGCGACCAAACTCAATCAAGCGGGTCTTGTCTGGGTGGAGTGTCAACGCGAATGCTTCAAACCGTTCACGCATTGCATCAAGGAAACGGCGAGCGTCGTCCTCATGCTCGAAGCCAGCCACGAGATCATCGGCATAGCGCACGATGATCATGTCGCCATGGGCCTCTTGCCGTCGCCAGCGTTCGGCCCAAAGATCGAACGTGTAGTGCAGGTAGACATTGGCGAGCAGCGGCGAAATCACCGATCCTTGCCCCGTGCCCCTGTCGTCCACGGTAACGACCCCGTCTTCGAGAATGCCCGCCTTCAGCCATTTACGGATCAGGCGGATGATGCGCTTGTCGCCGATGCGGTGTTCCAAGAACTGGACCAGCCAGTCTTGGTTCACACTTCCGAAAAAGTTTTGCACGTCGGCGTCAAGTATCCAGTTCACCTTCCGCGTGGTGATCGCTACCGCCAGGGCGTCCAACCCATCATGTGGGCCCCTACCGGGTCGAAACCCGTAGGAGAAACCGACGAAGTCGCCTTCGTAGATGGCGTTGAGCACCATGACGGTCGCGCCTTGGACGATTTTATCCTCCAAAGCCGCGATCGCCAAGCGCTACGGGATCAACCAGAAGACTGTCGCGAAGTGGAAGGAGCGCGAGACCGTCACCGACCTCCCGACAGGTCCCAAGGCGGCCAAATCGAGCGTGCTTTCCATCGAGGAGGAGGCGATCATCGTCGCTTTCCGGCAGCATACGCTACTGCCGCTCGACGATTGCCTCTATGCGCTCCAGCCGACCATCCCGCATCTGACGCGATCATCCCTGCATCGTTGCCTCCAGCGACACGGCATCAGCCGATTGCCGGAGGTCGAGGGCAGCAAGCCTTCGAAGAAAAAGTTCAAGGCTTATCCGATCGGCTATTTCCACATCGACATCGCTGAGCTTCAGACCGCTGAAGGCAAGCTCTACCTCTATGTCGCTATCGATCGCACCAGCAAGTTCGCCTTCGTCCAACTGGTCAAGAAGACCGGTAGAGCCTCGGCCTCAGTATTCCTGGAAGCTCTTATCGCTGCTGTGCCCTACAAGATTCACACAGTTCTTACCGACAACGGCATCCAGTTCACCTTCCCGCCGCGCTACGCGGACGGCCCGACGGCAAGATACGCGACGCATATGTTCGATATGCGCTGCAAAGAAAACGGCATCGAGCACCGGCTGACCAAGATCAAGCATCCCTGGACCAATGGCCAAGTCGAGCGCATGAACCGGACGATCAAGGAAGCCACCGTCAAACGTTATCACTACGACCGTCACGACCAGCTCGAGAGCCACCTCGCCGACTTCATAAACGCCTACAACTACGCTCGGCGGCTGAAAACCCTGAAGGGCCTCACTCCTTACGAATACATCTGCAAATGCTGGACTTCGCAGCCAGAACGATTCAAACTAAATCCGCTCCAGCAAATGCCGGGACTAAACAACTTAGAGGAGCCGGCCTGATCCAATGAGTGGTGCGGATTTCTGGTTAATGCGGGGGCTGCAGCGATAAGCACTCGTACGTGCACGTATCGGCGAGTTCGTTACTGGACTGCGGGCGCCTGTGTATATGGAACATGAGTGAAGTCCGCCGGCGGTATCAAGGCCGCAGGAGCGCGATATAATTTGTGTCATCTTGCGCATCTCTTACGTTCATGCTGCGGCGCTTTGTCGACCTCCGCTTAAGATAGGCTCCATGCGATGGCCAAATCTGTTTCCCTTCCGAATGGACGGTTCTGGAAGGCGCAAACTGCCGCTCTCGATCACTTCAAGGACATGCTCAGGCGCTATGCCGACGAGGAAACTGTCGAGGACTATCTTGATCACGATGATCTTGTCGCTCTTCTCGAGCGTTACGATGCCGTCATCATCGATGGACCGACAAAGATTGGGCGTGGAATAGACTATTTTTTCCGGCGCCAAAATGCCGGCCAAGGCTTTTCAACGCCTGGCTTTTGGGTGCGTCGGGTCGACGGCAGCGAAACGGACTTCAGTTACATCCAGGCCGTAAAGGGGCAACCGAAGTCGGATGCGCAGGAGTTCTATGATGCCTGCCGTGCCGCCGTGGCGGCCGATCTTCTCGCGGCGAAGAAACGTCATTTCACCGCTTTCGCGGATAGTACGGGCCGCGTCCCTTGCGACCTCACCGGCGAGTTGCTTGCTTTCCCTGACGCCCATCTCGATCATGCTTATCCGACTTTTGGGCAATTGGTCATAACATTCCGCGCCGCGCGTGGTTGGCAGCATGGCGCGCCTAAGGGAACGCTGACCTTGCCGGCAGACGCGCAGACTACCACGACCTTTGTCGACAGCGCCGTCGCGCAGGCCTTCCGGTTATTTCATCACGGCGCAGCGACGCTCCGGATCGTTGCACGACACCGAAACCTCTCGATGGCAGCGGGTCAGCGGCGACCGAGAGTGAAGTTGCCAGTACAGATTTTAGGATGAGGTGTCCGCGCAATGGGCTCATCGGAAAAAGACGCTGGCTACACGGTCACATTTGCGATCCCTGATAGCACGCGGCTGGCGGATGAAGGGCTCGCGCTATTGCTCCGCTCCGTGATGGACGTTGGAGTGCCCAAACAAAGGCTCTGCTGCGCAATTCTCAGCCGCCGAGCTGGATCTCAATCGAGGGTGGGCGGTCCTCTCGCATGCATTCTCCGCATCGGTCGAGCAACGCGACAATCCGGATCTTTGCGGCAAACCGGTCGCCGTCGGCCATTCTTAATGCCCACTGTGGTACTGTGACAATGCCTCAGCGGATCCGCGCATCCTCGAATGGCGGCAGAACCTGACCAAGATATCTTTTTCGGTAGCGGTCACACCTACGAATCGCCGAGATTGGTTCATGAAAACGTTGCAGAAGACGATTGCAGACAAGTTCCTCGCCAAATTGGCCGAGGACGAGGACTTCGATTCAAAAAAGATCGAGCAGATTACCGATCTCTTGGCGGCCGATAAGAAGCCCAAAGCCGACGATTTCGCCAAGGTGTTCGCGTCTGATGACGCTGGCGACATCGAATGATCAAGCTCGAGAGCGCCCATATCGAAGAGGTACGTGGTATCCGCAAGCTGGATATCACGTTCGGCAAGGATACGTTTTCGGTATCCGGCCCCAATGGATCGGGTAAGAGCGGCGTGATCGATGCAATCGAGTTCGCGCTCACAGGCAAGATGAGTCGTCTGACCGGTGCGGGCACCAAGGGCCTGTCCGTGGCCGAGCACGGGCCCCATGTCGATAAGACTAAATTCCGGACGCGGCATTCGTCAGCCTGACCGTTCATTTCCAAGAACTTGGGAAGACGGCGACCATCACTCGCAAAGTTTCCGCTCCAAAAAAGCCGACGATCAATCCCAACGAACCTGATATTCGGGCGGCCTTCGACGAAATCGCCGAGCATCCCGAAATCACGCTGTCGCGCCGCGACATTCTGCGCTTCAACCTGATCGAACCCACTAAACGGTCAGAAGAGATTCAGACGATCTTAAAGCTTGACGAGGTCGGCCAGACGCGCGCAGCCCTGAACACCGCTGCCAACAGACTTCAATCCGCACAAAAGCTCGCGGCGACACAGGTCGATACCAGTCGGAACACGCTGCAGCGGCACCTGCAGATTGCGGAATTCCGCGCGCCTGACCTCCTCAGCGCGGTCAATGCGCGGCGAAAGGTTCTCGGGCTGCCGGAGATCGCTACGCTTGCAGCGGATACTAAGCTCGATGCGGGACTTTCCGGCGGCGATAAACTGCCAGAGTTCAACAAGGCATCCCAATTGCGCGATCTTGAAGCCCTTTCCCGCGCGTTGGAGAAGATTGGGCCTGCCGGTGCAGAACCCGCCACAGTCATTCTGGCAGCAATCGCTCGTCTTGAAGACGATCCCTCGCTCCTGGATGCATTTCAGCGCCGCGCTCTGATCGAGAAGGGGCTTGAACTGTTGGACGGCGCCGAGTGTCCACTCTGTGATCGCTCCTGGGATGACGAAGATCACCTACGCAAGCATCTGGAAACGAAGCTGTCGAAATCTGGAGAAGCCGCCACGCTTCAGGCTGAGATGCTCGGCGCTGGTTCGACTCTCGTACAGTACAGCGCGCGGCTGAGCGGGCTCATTGCGCCAGTTGTCAAAATCGCAGCCGAGCACAATGATGCCGCCCGCCTGCTGCTTGATCGCTGGGCGCAAGATCTTGAGACCTTCAAAGGCGGTCTCTCCGACCTGCAGGGCCTTGTCGGCATGAAGTCGCGGCTTGAACGCGGCTGGCATGGTCTACCGGGTCAGCTCGCAACAATGCTCGTTGCTATTAGGGCCGCCGTGGACGCGAAACCCGACCAGACAGCTCATGTAGACGCGCATACCTTTCTTACGACGGCACAGTTGCGCCTCGATGATTATCGCGAGGCGATGCGTAAAGGCACCGCAGCCCAAAAAGCAGCCAGACTCGGCAAAGCCGCTTATGACGCCTACTGCGATGTCATGGAGACCGAACTCAATGCGCTCTATGACAGCGTCGAAACGGACTTCAGCACTTACTATAAGGCGGTCAACGAAGACGACGAAGTGAAATTCACGGCGAAGCTCAGCCCAAGCGAGGGCAAGCTGGATTTCAACGTCAATTTCTACGAGCGCGGCCTGTTTCCGCCGGGTGCCTATCACAGTGAAGGCCATCAGGACGGGATGGGCGTGTGCCTTTATCTGGCACTCATGAAGCGTCTGTTCGGCGATCGCTTCACGCTTGCATTGCTCGACAACGTGGTCATGTCCGTCGATTCCGGACATCGCTATCAATTCTGCAAGCTGTTAAGATCGTATTTCCCCAATACCCAGTTTATCATTACGACCCACGACCGCCTTTGGGCGGAGCAGATGCACTCGGCTGGTCTGGTTACCACGAAGACATCGCTCGCATTTCACAGCTGGACGGTTGATACAGGTCCGCTTGTCGAATCAAATGAAGAAATCTGGGACGAAATCGCGGCCGCACTTTCGCGCGGCAAGGTCGAAACCGCCGCCCATGGATTGCGGCATCATCTTGAATATGCGTCTCGGCACCTGGCAGACCAGCTGGCGGCGCGGCCTGCGTTCCGCAGCGACGGAAATTACGAGCTTGGTGAACTCCTGCCGAGCGTTCTGGTTCGCATGAAAGAACTCTGCGGCAAAGCTGCGGATGCCGCCCAATCCTGGGGCAATACCGCGGCAAAGGAGGAGGCTCTTAACCGCAAGACGGCGCTATCCGAGTCAAACGGCGCACGCAGCGTTGAACAGTGGGCCGTCAACAAGGCCGTGCATTACAACGAATGGGCCAATTTCGGCAAAAAGGATTTCGAACCCGTCATCGCCGCGTTCAAGAACCTGCTCGAATGCTTTCGCTGCGATGACTGCGGCTCCTGGCTCTACGCTTCGCCCAAACCAATCCCCGAGTCTCTGCGTTGCGCCTGCAACAAGGTGACCCTAAATCTCAAATCGAAACCCAAGTAAACGCGTATTTCTCGTAAATGCATTGTCACCCTCGCGATTCACTATCTCGAGCATTCACTTACGGACACCAAACCTTCACTTGCTCAGTGCTGATGTCTCCCTTCAATATCGGGATTGGGTCATGCTGCGGCGTAATTCGCAGGAGCACCCATGGGGTTCAAGATCAAGGGACTAGATGATCTTCAGCGGGAGATGACGCTTCTCGGCCAGGTCGCCGAAGCGCTCGACGGCAAGCTCACGACCGTCAACTTTGATCCCCACGATCAAACAAGCGTCGAGCGCGCCATCGCCGACATGAAACTGGCGATTGACCAAAGGGTAAGCGGCTTTGGGAGCAGCACCATGGTCGATAACCTGGTGGCTGAGCTCAAGCAGAAATATGAGGAAGACATTCTAGCGCGTGCAGCGGCGGCGAGACTGACGGACGGAGACAAGACGGTGGGCGAAAACGTGGACCAAGGCATTTTCAGGCAGATCGAAAACACCGTGAACGATCTGCGCTCGGCCGAATTCAATACGTTCGACCGGCACATCAAGAAGCTGTCGCGCCTGCTTCATTCGGAAACGCTCGAACCGATTTCGAGCGCTCTGATTGCGGATGTCGATCTTGATGCCTGGATCAAGTCAGGAGAAGCGACACAAGGCGGCATGGTCGGTAGCGCCACGCTGGAATGGCCGAGCGATCCGCAGAAAGAGCTCGGTCTGGTTATTCTCCTGATCGACAGATTCGCCCAAATTCCTGACGCGGCCATGGATTTCTCGCACACGTTTTACTATGCCGGGAACAAGCTGACGGCCAACGTGCAGAACATGGCCGCACAGATGATCGTGCCGTTTGCGCGAGATTACATCGAGCATGTCAAGACGGCCACGGGTACGACAGAAGCCACTCTGCTGCCGGTCCGATCTGGTCCGGCGGCACGCAAGGTCTTCATCGTCCACGGCCACGATGAGGGCGCGCGCGAGTCCGTCGCCCGATTTCTTGAACAGCTCGGGTTTGAGGCGATCATTCTGCACGAACAGGCCAACCAAGGCCGCACCATCATTGAGAAGATTGAAGCACACGGCGAAGTCGGCTTTGCCGTCATTTTGCTGACGCCAGATGATATCGGCGGCATAATGAATAGTGATGATCTCCAGCCCCGCGCGCGTCAGAACGTCTTGCTCGAATTAGGGTATTTCATCGGCCGCCTTGGACGAGCACGCGTCTGCGCGCTCAAGCGCGGCGATATCGAGGTACCCTCCGACTTTGGAGGCGTTGTCTATGAACCATTCGATGCCGGCGGCGCGTGGAAACAGGCCCTGAGCCGTGAATTGCAGGCTGCGGGATTCGATATCGATTGGAATGTCGCTATGAAGAGATAACTACTTGCGGGCATCGAGACCGTGCAAGCGTGGGTGCCAATGATCGCAAATTCATATTTGCGCAGTTGCACGTTCACGGACCGAGCGCTTCATCGCGAGGAAATTTCTTCACTCTCGCTTCCGGGTTCGCTTCTGCATGCCGCGCCGACCATTGCCCGATGGTACAGAGCCTCACTCGTCGGTAGTCACGAAATGGACCTCGCACCGGATCGAACTCGCCCACGTAAATGTGCGGGCCTTCGAACTACTCATCGCCCTTGTCGTCGATGTCGATGACCGATTCGTATGGAAGCACCAGGTACTCCTCAAACCATGCCCTGTTTTTCTCCGGCAGCGCGTCCCAAATGGTCATAGCATTGGCACGTGCGGCCGCGACTTGATCCATAAGCTTCTCGTCGTCCTCCGTGCGCCAGGGATTTTTGTGCGGGGCGGAGTCGTCCATGCATTCGGCAAAATCCCAAGCCACGCTATCATCATCGATGAATGCGAGATGGCGGTGTCTTAGGACGTGCAGTCCGTCATGGTGACAGCCTTCGTACCGATAGATGCACCAGCGCCTTGCCCTGAGTTTCTCACGCTGTGTTTCATCGGCATATGGATAGCGGTCATCGCTGGCGTCTCTCACCAGCACTTCCAGGCCGAAGCTCTGCAGCAATCGTTGCGCCTTACGTTTGACGACAAGCTTTCGGCGCACCTCTGCGCTTAACGAACGCTGGCGAATCCGTTTTGACACGCCAAAGAACGTGAACAACACGTCGTCATTCTTGGGTTGGTAGAGCATATCTTCCAACTCGCCCTTGCCCCAAAGATATGCTTCCTGGAATCCACGCTCCTGGGCCCTGGTTCGGAAAGCATCGCGCGCTGCTTTGGAGAAATCACATGCGGCGGCGAAGATGATTCCATAGAGCTGTTGGCCGCGAGGAAGCGCATCCAGATATGCCGCCAGCTTTTTCGGCGGAATGGATTTTTCGCGCTTACATTGAATTAGCCAGACGCGGTCCTTTACGTCGCTATCGGTTCGGTTCCCACCGCCGTCATCATCATCGTCGTCGCCATCAATTCCATCGCCGAAGTCACCCTGCACAGCTTCATTGCCGCGCGCGTCGAACCCTTCATCACTCCCGGTTCGCCCCGTAGCCTCAAGCTCACGCCATTGCCTGAAATCGTAGAGGAGACGGCGCACCAAGTCTTCAAACCGGCGGGGCTCCAGATCCTCGAAATGCAAAGGACCGGTCGTTTTCGTCGGAATCGACTTCGTCACCATCCCTTCACGACCTCACGAACTTCATAAGCGGAGCGATATCGTGATTGTCCGCTGCCTGGAGGGCGGCGACATAGGCGTCGCGCAATGCGCCAGTTTCGTGAATGGTGCCGTTGCCCCAAGTAAAGGCCTTGCCGCCGAGCTTTTCGATCAACAAATCGGCCATCATGCGCGCATGCCGGCCATTGCCGTTCGGGAAGCCATGAATCCGCGTCAGGCGATGATGCAGCCGCACCGCGATTTCATCGGGCGGGAAGGTCTTATTTTCTACCCAGAAGCGTACGTTATCGAATATCACCGGCATTTCGGCGGCAACCAGGTGCGGATCAATGCCGATGTTCAGTTCCTTCTGGCGATACTTTCCCGCCCACTTCCACACTTCGCCAAACATCTGCTTGTGCAGGTTCTTTGAGAAGCCTTCGTCGAGCAGCGCCTCGGCGCCGCCGCGGCGACGGCCTCCCCACACCGCTCCTTTCAGGATGTTTTCTTCCTCGGCTTCATTGAGGTCGGCGCGCGTTGTGACCCATGTCTGAATCAGGTCGCCGCGCAGCGCCGGATCGAGTGGCGTCGCGTCGTTCGGCTCCTGAAACAGATCAGTCTCGGTCATTCCAGATATCCCGCTCCTTCACATTGTCACGGATATAGGCGTCAATCCGCTCGTCGGTGTTGGCGTCGGCCGTCTCCTGGGCTTCGAGCCTCATTGTGTGCGCAACCCGGCCGAGCTCGCGCTTTGCGATCTTGCGCGCCCGCCCGAGTACGGCGCCTTCAAGGGAGTCGTTTGGTACGAGCGCATAGACAAGCGTGCAGTCGAGGGCTTCTGCTGCGCGCCGCAGCGTCTTCAACTGAATGCTGCCACTCTCTTCCGATTGCTCTAACGTCTCGACGCTCTGCGGCCGGACGGCGAGCCTTCGTGCAAATTGCACGCCCGTCATGCCGAGGGCATCACGGATGGCTCGCACCCACCCTTTCGGCGGCGCGTGGAACCGCTCCACGGGCTTGAGCCGCTGGAGACGATCGTCGAGCCTTTCTCGGGCGCGGTGACGTGTACCGGTTTTCATAGTGTAGCCTGATTTCAGAAGACTATTTTCAGGTCCTAGCCTTATCTTATCGCCATAATATCAGGTCATAGACTGATATTCCATACGTAAATCAGGTCATAGCCTGCCCGTCCGCCAACCCTTTGAAATTCAAAAGGGGAGCTGGCTTCTGTCGATTCCAACCGCGAACCTAAGGGCGTTCCTGGCCCAGACGTCCCCCTCACGCGCGGCCAGTTCCAATGCCGCGGGGCCAGTCATCAGCCAGGATGGCAGCCGCGGCTGACCACGCTGGGCAGCATACTTCGCGCGGCATCCGGCAACGAAGCGATCCTTCCGCGCCATCACGTCGGGAAAGGATTGCAACTGTACGGCGGGATCGTAACGCATATACGTGCGATACCGCAGATACACCGGCAGCCCATCAGAGAGCTGCCACGCCACCAGTGGCATGGCGGCCGCCGCGAAGGACGAGCCGTGCGGTAGATAATGCGGCCCCAGATCGACAATCGTATCCTGAACCTCGACCCAGAAATGCGAGGGCTGGTCGCTGCCGTAGCCAAACCCCTGCAGACCGGCTCGCTCCTCCGAGCGGGCAACAACGAACGCTACGAAATCCCCGCCGGCAAGGCGGGTGTCGAAACCTTCATCCTGCAACAACGCAAAAACGGCAAAAGCCGCATAGAGGCAACGCTTGTCAAAATCGTCCGCGAACTCACTGCGGAGCGCCTTGTCCACAATTGCAGTGTTCGCACTATCGCGCTTTCGATTCGCATCCTTCGAGTATAGCGCCATACGCAGGTATTGCGTCCGCTTTGAACGAACTCTTTGATGCTGATCGTGCTGCCGTGACGCTATATGTTGGCCCCAATGACCGAAGACAATGAGACGCCCTTATCGCAATGTGATGTGCCGCCTGAGCGAAGACCGGCTTTGGAGTCTTATCGTGGCAAGCGCAAGGTATGGCTGAGCTGGATAGATACGGACGAACATCACGCGATCTGGCAGACCCTATCTGCAATGGTGTGGACAGATGTCTCATTCCGGACGCTGACTCAATTCGCCATCGATGATGAGGCCAGCTGCCTTGGCAATTCACTGGTTGCCGAGGCCATCATAAACGGCCATGTCGCAACGCAAGTGCTGGCCATACGCCGTTTCGTCGATGGCGGCTCCGATGTTATTTCCCTGCGGCGCCTCATCAAGGATGTGCGGCGAAATTTCAATCTGTTCACGCGGGAAAACTACGTCTGCCACAACGGGCTGCCCTACGACTACGCAGTGGTCCAACACAACGAAATGCTGGAGCGCGTGGGCTCCGGCGCGTTTTGGGGCCATACATCGGGTCCAAAGGCGTGGGGCACCTCGCAAATGGCCCACGAACAATTCGACAGACTGTCAGGAATCGCGTCGACCAACCGCAACCGTGAGGATCAATTGCCGTTAGCCCTCATCGATACGGTTGAGGGCTGGCTGAACAATAGCGGCGCGGACGAACTCGCGAAATGGAGCCATGCCTATCTTGCCCACGCCGGCACACCGCAGAAACGTGAAGAAGTGGCTCATTTGCTGGTTACAACGAATAAGATAACCCACGCGATTAAGGCGCTGGCGCGCGTTACCGAAGCGGTGTCCGCTTATATTCTGTTCGCGAGCGGGCGGTTGAACGGCCTGATGCCAACCGCGCAGTTCGATCGGTTTGAAAAACTCGATCAACCGGTCATGCGCGCCGATCGCGTAGACCAGGCCCACATCCTCTGGGATAAGCTCAGCTCAGAAAGCGACTCCTGCCTTGAGGATGTTGGCCGCGATCTGACCCGGACCCAAGCGGGTGCCTGACCCCGGAAGTCAGGGGCTGGGCACGGTTATGCTATGCGCGAACTGCGCCAGATCTGCGGGGCGCGCAAAGTTTTCGGTCAGGAACTTGAGTACCCTCACATTGAGCTTCAGCGCCCAGTCACGCACCGGATCGGTAAAGGCCTTGTCCTCGTCGCGCGGCACACCCTCCAGCTTCACATCGAGCTGGATATGCACTTTGTTGCGGTACTCACGCAATTTATCCAACTCGTCGTAGATGTCGGCACCGGCCTTATCGAGAATCTTGTATTTCTTCATCACGTCGATGATCGCCCTGAAGCGTTCGACCTTCTTACCCTCGATTTCCGCCCGGTCCTCCTCGGAGATGTTCGGTACGCCCTCGCGATTGAAATTCTGCGCACGGTAAATGATCTCCCACAGCGCCGCTTCGGTAATTGCACCGGCCTGCAAGAGCATCAGCTTGTTGAATGTGCTGCCCGACTCTGCGAGCTTGCAGAGGAGGCCGGCGTTGTAGACCATATTGTCGCCGACCTTGAAGTCGCCGATAAAGCGGCAGCTGATTGTCTCGGTTTTCATGGATATCTCCCTATTGTCCAAGGGGCTGAAAATCACGCAACTCACGTATTCACGACGAGATCTGGCTCCGGCTTCTGGATTGACCCCGCAAGCTCCCGCAGAAATAAGACCTCGTCGAACGAAAAATGATGGAAGCGACCTATCTCCCCTTTTTCGTTCTCCTCGTAGATCATAGGGATTGCGCCAGGCGGAATGCGTGTCTTTTCGAGCAACAGCGCTTCGTACTCTTGCAATTGAACCAAGCGCGGCAGGTGTATCGAGACGATAAGATTCAACATTAGCCCGTGGAGTTGCATGTATTGCTGCACCATTGGCATCAGCTCTAGCTGCTCAGTTAATTTAGACAGCTCCTTCTTGCGAAACGAATTCTGTATTAGATCACTCTCCAGAATTTCGGTCGGGTCGATCAACAGATTTGCTGTCGCTGCAAATTTGCCGTCTGCTTCCCGCCGCGCACTAACCGGAACAAGTGAAAGCGGCATATCGTGGTGCTGGCCATAGTTGCGTAGATTGTAGAGCAACCGATAGGCAAACCACCCGTCATACGCGGCCCTTTCCGTATCGATGAATCGCTGCTCTTCGGCGGAGGCCTTTCCAAAGGCTCGAAGGCGACGGCTACAATCCATTCCGCAACCTGAAGGGGCAGATGATCGCCAACATTTCGACGCCACGTCCCGGCGTCACCGAACCACGTGACGTGACGCGCGTCTTCAAGCTCATCAGCGCACCGTGGACGAGAGGGAGGTTTGGTGACGTTGTTGGCCTCGCCTTGCGCTTCGATGCACTGACCATTCCCCGCCCCGGCATGGTCAATAAAATGGAGCGGAGCGAGGTCGATTGGGACGCCGAACGCTGGACTGTTCCAGCCGCCAAGATGAAGACCGGCTGGGACCATGTCGTGCCCTTGTCACGGCAGGCACTCGCAATCCTGCGGAGCGTTCAGAAGCTAACCGGCCATCGCCGATACGCGTTTTCCTGCTCCAAGGACGCGCCGCTATCAAACAACACGCTCAACAAGCGCTTGCGGCTGCTTGGCATTGACACCAAGACTGATCATTGTGCCCACGGATTCCGGACCACCTTCTCGACCCTGTCCCACCACGAAGAGATCAAGGATGCCAAGTCATGGGATGGCGATGCGGTCGAGCTGCAGCTTGCCCATCTCGATAACTCGACTGTGGAACGTCTGTACAAGAAGCACGGACCGCTCGCCCTGATCGGCTCGCGCACGAAGCTGATGCAGCATTGGGCTGATCGGATCGACAACTGGCTCGATCCAAAGAAGGTGATGCCGATCAAGGGAGACGCTGCTTGAGTCACCTGAGAGGCGCCCCTTCCGGATCGCCTGCGCCGACATCGCAAGTATCGGTGGTTGCGGGGAGGCGCAACACCCGATTGTTGCGATTGATGGAACGGGAGATCCCTAAGCTTGTCGCATAAGCGGAGTCCGACCGGGGCGCTGATTAAGAGACAGGTTGGGCGCTAAGGACACTATACCACTTACGCGAAGCGCGTTGCCGCAGCCCGTGCCTTAGTTGTCAACCCGTGCATACGCTGACAACGTCATTCGTCCTCGGCTACCATGGCTGTGGCGCTTCGGTCGCCGAGAGACTCGTGGCAGGCGATGACTTCAAGAAAAGCACTAACGCGTACGATTGGTTGGGCCCAGGGATTTACTTCTGGGAGTCCAATCCGGTCCGGGGAATTCAGTTCGCTGAAGAACTAAAAATCAGAGGCCGAAGAAGGATACGTAAGCCCGCGGTCGTAGGGGCGGCCATTGATCTCGGGCTGTGTTTGGATCTGACTACTGCTGCAGGTATCGCTCAGCTTAGCCGCAGAGAAGCAGCGACTACTGGCCGAAGCGGCAATCGCCCTGACTATCTCTGGGAGATCGGTAGCGGAGAGAATTGGATGGCGTACCATCTGGCCGCGCTGCTAGCTTGGGGTAAAGTGGATGGTGTGGTCGGAGTTGCCAATTGGCGCGATGACGAGGGCTTCCTTATCCCGACCTCGTGGAGTCCTCCACAGTCTCAGGACCCTGAGGAGACTGACAAGGACAACTGATATGACGCCGCATAGCCGTCCAGACCCAAACCTGTACTTCGCGACATGTTCAATGTGCATTCCGACAAACGTCTTTGACGTCTGCAGTGAACCTCCAAGTCAATTTCCTATTGTCGGAACGGCGAAGCAAATTTCGAGCAACGTTGGGAAAACGTGATGACCATCATCGATGGGTCTTCACGGGTCCGCTACATGGCTAGACCCACGGCAAGCCGTCCTTCACGGGCCCGGATGCGCGCTTAGGATAGTGCCCGAGACGACCTCATCTGGAACGATGCTCGGTGAGGCGTTGCTCGTCACTCTCCCGGCCCATGCAACGCAATTGCGCCCGGCGGCCTTTGCTTCGTATAGCGCCCGATCCGCCTCTTCCAGCAATAGATGAGGATCACCAGCAAACGCATCCCACCAAGCCAGTCCTGCACTGATACTTACGCTGCGTCCCGGCAAGCCGGGATGAGGCAGGTCAACTCTGGAGACGGCCGCCCGCAATTCCTCGCAAACACGCTCCAGTTCAAGGGCCGTGATTGAGGGAACTATCGCAGCGAATTCCTCGCCACCGTACCTAGCAATCGAAATGCCTTCTTTATCCGCCTTGCAAGCGAGTGCCTGCGCCACCGTCCGAAGGCAGACGTCGCCGGCAATATGCCCGGCGGAATCGTTATACTTCTTGAAGTGGTCGACATCCATCAGGATAGCGCCGACACTCTTACGTTCTTTCTCCGCGGACAGACGTGCGGCTTCGGCCTCGAAATAACGGCGGTTTGGAAGCCCGGTCAATGCGTCTGTGTTGGAGATGCGCAGAAGCTCTCGATTGACCAGGCTCAATTCCATCGCCGCATATTCGTAGCGGAGCGTTTCCAGAAATCGTCGCCTCCGATCAATCTCGTTCTTTCGGATCACCAGGAGCACCGTCAGGGACGCCGCGGTACCGATGATCGTATCGCTGACGAAAGAACTCGAATCCGTTCCGAAGAGTAGTGGCAGGGTTGGGTGCAAGATTGCCGCAGAAAGGCAGGTAACAAGTCCCGCGGAAAACGAAATTGGTACGGCTGCGAGACATATGGCAAATACCATGATCGCAGCGAGCATATAGTTCTCCATCATCGCCGGCGGCGCTGATGTTCCAGCGAACTCGATGACAGCCATGATCGATATGATAGCGGCACCATAGGCGAAGCTGATCTGCAGGGCGTTGCGCGAGCGCAACCCGCAGACCGCGACACCGGCGCAAAAGAGTGCGACCAGACATCTCCAATGCCATGCCGCGGCGAAGACCTCGACACTATTTGAACGGTCAAAGCCAATTGCGCCAAGCATCAGAATTGCGCAGACCGCCGAGGAGCGCGCCATGTGACGAGCCATCGAACGTCCGCGTTGAAGCGCGTACGTGCCCTCCAGCTCAGGCTGAAAGGACCAACAAGACGCGCGCGCAATCTCGCTCTCGAAATCGGTACGATCCATGAAGGCGGCAAGCTCATTGAAAAGTCACGCGATAGTGGTCCGGGAGAGGTTAAGAATGGGTGCCAGCAACGCAGCGATGCGGACCGCTAGACATCACCCGCAAATTTACGGAGCGACCGAAAGGCAAAAACCGACGGCCACTCGGCTTCACCTATCTGCACATCGCCCAGTGCGTCAGCTGCCCCAACCGCATCCCGCCGGGCCGATTCCAGGGAACTCGACAATGAAATCCCAGCCCGTCACATCGACTAAGAACGGATTGTTCTTTTTGCCCTCCTCGTCGTACTCGGAACGCATGTCGACATGGGCCCAAATGCCGCCAGTCAGCAGACACTCATCGTTGGAAATTGGAGCCTTGACCTCTTCGAGGCTCACCGCGACCTCTTCCAGCCGCCGCCGACTTCCCCGGCGCAGCCCAAGGCTCGCCCGAATGCGGTGCCGGCTGGTACGACCTTCTCGAGCATCTATACGTTCGGACCCGGACGGCCGTCCAAGCCGACAGCGGCCCCCTCCAGTTCGACCAGATCAAGGAGAAGTACGGGACCCTCCGCGTCTACTGGGACGGCGCCATTTCTCTGGAGGGCGACGAGCGGATCAAGGACGCCATCGCCTTGGCGGAGCCCGCAGCGCCGTGACCTGCGAGGTCTGCGGCGAGGAGGGGCGCCTCCGGGGCGGCGCCAGTCTGAGCACCTGCTGCATGGCGCACTCGGAGGGCCGGCCAACAGTCAAGCACCGCTCGGGTCTGGAGAACGTCCACCCGGTGCAGCACTTCTCCGACAGCAGGCTCTTCGTCACCTGCCGCCGCCACGAGTCAGACGAGTGCAGACCTTGGCAACACCGACCGTCCGCGAACTTGCCGTGGCACCTCAGGATGCGTTGTGCCGCTCACGGGCATAAGCGTTGAGGCGGGTGAGTTCCTCCACGTAGACGCGGTGCAACCTGAGAGGCGCAACGAGTCCCTCGACGAAGCCGGCGATGCCCGTCTCGCCATCAAACCTGGAGGTGATGTTCACCAGCGCCTGCTCGCCGTGGGGAGTCACAGTAAATGTCCTGACGAGGCCGGAGCTGCCGGTATCAGCCTGGACCAGGATTCGGCCGGGCTCCGGCTCAGTGATCTCCATCCGGAGCTTCCGGACGCCGCCGGCGGATTTGATTTTGAAGCTGACGACGCTGCCTGCTCCTATGCCGCCTTCTTCGAGTTGGAAGTCGTAGAAGGGGGGCGGCAAGAACCGAGCATGAAGGTGCATGTCTGCGAGGTATCGGTAGACATCGTCCGCGGGCGCGTCAATGGTGCGCTCGGTGGACGCGACGACGTATTTTGCCATGAGTGTGATCTCCTTGTTTGTGGGTTGACCGAGGATCCGAGCGTGCTTTCCTATGAAGACTGGTCCCTGCGGGAAGTCATCGACGTGCGATACACTACGGTGACCGGCGATTTCGGTTTCTAGCGTTCTTATAAATCCTCTCGCGAAACGGCGCTGAAAAGCGTCATGCAGCTAATAGCTAAGGTCAAAGACGAGGCGCCAAAGGCGCTCAATGGCCCTTGCCATCCAGCCGCCCGCAACCGAGCCGTTCACAAAATCGACGGCTCCGGCGTTCATCGTCTTCGGAGTCATCCCGCCTAATTCATTTTGACTAACTACGGAATTATTGACGATGAACGAGACTCCGTCGCCTGCCGGCTGGTCGAGCATTACCGTCGCCTCCTACCGCCTGAGCACCCAGCCTAAGACTCTTGAGCGATGATGACTTTGCCCTGGACAGCTAGAATAGCAATCGTCTAACTTTCTATGTCTCCATACATAGATGGATGGCCCACCAAACGAGCCGGAGGAGCAAACGTGGACTTACAATGGGATGACCTCCGCATTTTTCTCGCCGTTTGCGATGCCGGGAGCATGAGTGGCGCCGCGCGGCGCTTGAAGGTGAGCCAACCCACTTTGAGCCGGAGGATTGCGGAGATGGAGTACGGGCTCGGCGAGCCGCTTTTCGTCCGCAAAAACCAGGGCATCACCCTAACGAAAACTGGAATGAGGCTAATGCCCGCAGCCCAAGGCATGGCGCAATGGGCGACGGAAGCCAGTCGCTCACTCGATGCGAAGAACTCTCCTGTCAGTGGCCGCGTGCGCATTACGGCGGCACCGTCGTTCGCCTTAGATCTCCTGGCGCCGTTCGCGGAAACCCTCAAGAGAAAGCACCCACAGATCGCTCTCGAGGTGTTGGCCAGCACAGAGCGTTTGAATCTCTCGCGTGGCGAAGCGGACATCGCGCTCAGGAGATATCCCTCCGATGATCCCGATCTGATCACAGTCGGCGAAACTGTGATTCCAATCGGCGCGTATGTCAGCAAGGACTACGCACGGAGACTACCCGCGAAACATGGCTTTCGCGACCTCGACTGGATCGCATGGGCCGGGCAGCTCGAGATGGTCAGCCCGAATCCGGAGCTCGCGGCCAAGATCCCAGACTTTCGTCCGACTTTCGCATCTGACGACTACAGTGTACAGGTCGCGGCCTGCCAGGCTGGCGTTGGCGCGATGATCCTTCTGAAGACGCCCCATCGGCTCAAGCGGCCGGGAGAACTCGTGGAGCTCAAGCTCGACCTTCCAACTTCGCTCCGCGCAGAACTCGCGATCATCTGTCACAAGCGTATGGCCGATCTCCCCAAGGTTAGAACCGTCCTGGACCTGCTCAGGCAGGAATTCGCGAATCTGAGGAAGGCTTAAGACGCGAGCGAACATTGAATAGTGCGGCCCGAATGCTGGCTAAGACATCGCCCGGTCGGATGGCCTCCAACCGGGCGACAATTCAACTATTCCGCGAAGAACCGGCCGTTGCCTATGCAGCAGCGTTCGTCCCGGACATCTGATCGAAGCAATCCAGGGTACGAGCTGTATAGACGAGCGCCGCACCCGCATTCATTGCAATGGCGACGCCAAGTGCCTCGGCAATCTCAGCCTTCGTCACGCCATGCTTCATTGCGGCCTCGACGTGGCTGGCAATGCAGCCATCACAGTGGGTGGTGACAGCAACCGCAAGCGAGATCAACTCGCGCGTCTTCCCGTCGAGATGCTGCGCCTTATCGCCAGAGTTGGCCAGAGCCAGATATCCCTTGACCGTTTCCGGTGCGAGCTTCGCCAAGTCGCCAACCCGCGACTTCACGGCAGCGCGATACTTCAACCAGTCTAACATGTACTCTCCTCTTCTCTTTGCTCTTCAGAACATCGCCACATCATATGAGACGAAGCGGTCAACAAACGCGCCAAACTTTGCGCGCTCGATAGTCGTACAAGTGCTTTAGGTGCCGCCCCTCTCGGCAATTTCGACGCGGGCCTCCGCGACACGCTTGAGAGGCATCCCCTCAGTGTAGAATTTGGCTAAGAAACAGCTTTGTCCGATTATGTTGTGGGTTCCCGAAGAATTCGGCCGGCGTGTTCTGCTCGACGATCTGACCGGAATCCATGAAGATGACACGGTTAGCCACCTTGCGCGCGAACCCCATCTCGTGAGTGACGCACAACATGGTCATCCCCTCTTCGGCCAGACCCACCATCGTCTCCAGGACCTCCTTGACCATTTCCGGATCGAGCGCCGAGGTTGGCTCGTCAAACAGCATGATCCGCGGCTTCATGCAGAGAGAACGCGCAATCGCGACGCGCTGCTGCTGACCGCCAGACAGCTGACCGGGATACTTATTGGCCTGTTCGGGAATCTTTACCTTGCGCAGGTAATGCATCGCGATTTCCTCTGCTTCCTTGCGCGGCATCTTGCGAACCCAAATCGGCGCCAGCGTGCAGTTTTGGAGGATCGTGAGGTGCGGAAAGAGGTTGAAGTGTTGAAACACCATGCCGACCTCACGACGGACCTCGTCAATCTTTTTGAGATCGCTAGTGAGCTCCTTGCCGTCGACGATGATTTTGCCCTTCTGGTGCTCCTCCAGGCGATTGATGCAGCGAATCATTGTCGATTTTCCGGATCCCGAAGGCCCACAAATAACAATGCGCTCGCCGCACATAACCTTGAGGTTCACATCCTTCAAGACGTGATAGCCGCCGTACCATTTGTTCATGCCGATGATCTCGACTGCGACTTCATTCGCCGAGACTTGCGTCCTGCTGAGATCTACTTTCGCAACGCCGGACGTACGTTTTGTGCTCATCTGCAGCCTTCCTTCTCACCGCCCGTGCCCAGTTTCAAGACGCCGTTCCACATACTGCGAGTATCGAGACATACCGAAGCAGAAGATCCAGAAGATCACTGCGGCAAAAACATAACCAGTCCTCGCGGTTTGCGGCGTCGCCCAATTGGCGTCTCCGGAAATGCCCTGCTTGACGATCCCAAGCAGATCGAACATCGAGATGACGAGGACCAGCGTCGTGTCCTTGAACAGTCCAATGAACGAATTGACGATCCCTGGAATGACGAGCTTTAGGGCCTGCGGCATGATGATCAGCCCGGTTTTTTGCCAATAGCTGAGCCCAAGAGAATCCGCTCCCTCGTATTGGCCCTTGGGCATAGCCTGAAGCCCACCCCGCACCACTTCCGCCATGTAAGCAGATGAAAACAGCGCAACGCCGATGAGCGCGCGGAGCAACTTGTCGAATGTCGTACCGGGCG
Source organism: Bradyrhizobium sp. CCGUVB14 (assembly GCF_024199935.1). Lineage (NCBI taxonomy): Bacteria > Pseudomonadati > Pseudomonadota > Alphaproteobacteria > Hyphomicrobiales > Nitrobacteraceae > Bradyrhizobium > Bradyrhizobium sp. CCGUVB14. Next base: position 1,373,914 of record NZ_JANADS010000001.1, on the reverse strand, counting down.
GCACAAAAAGCGGAAGCATGAACGCTGCCATGAACAGCACTGTGACCAGTGGAACTCCCCGCACAGTTTCGATGAAGATGACAGAGAGTAGCTTGATCGTCGGCATCCTGGATCGACGGCCAAGAGCCAAGACAATGCCCAAGGGGAGCGAGACGACGATACCAACGTAGGCAAGGACGAGAGTGACCATAAGTCCACCCCAAAGCGGGGTTTCGACGTAAGCCAGCCCGAAAACTCCGCCAACCAACAGAACAAAGGCGATAAACGGATAGACGCCGAAGAACAGGATCGCATTGGCCCGTTTGAGCGGCAGGCGCGGAATGAGCAGCGGGACGAGCAGTCCCACGAAAACGGCGCCCGCCAGGATCACGCGCCAGCGCTCGTCCAACGGATAACGGCCAAACATGAAATAGCCGAAACGGTTGGATACGAACGGCCAGCACGCACCCGACCAACCGGCAGGCAGTTGGCCGCCCTGTTCGATGGTGAGGCAGGCAGTTCGATCGGTGCCAACCCAGACGGCATCGAAGAACAGCCAGCTCAGGATCTGTGGCAACGCCCACGCGGCTATGATCACAGCAACAACCGTCAGGAGCATGTCCGCCGGCGTGGCGAAGAGATTCTTGCGCATCCAAGCTAGAATCCCTACCTCGGAATTCGGTGCAGGTTGCGCAAGGGTCATTTCGGTGCGCACCCAGGCAATGTCATGTTGCTTCATGCCTCACCTCTGCCTGAGTGCCAGCTTGACGTTGAACCAGTTCATGACGAGAGAGGTCAGAATGCTCAAACCGAGATAGACCACCATAAAGATGACGACGACCTCGATGGCGCGCCCGGTCTGGTTAAGGATCGTTCCGCCGACTGCGTACAGATCCGCATAGCCGACTGCCACTGCAAGCGACGAATTCTTCGTCAAGTTCAGATACTGGCTCGTCAGCAGTGGGATGATGATACGTAGTGCCTGCGGAATGATCACCAGACGCAATCCCTGCCCAGGGCGAATGCCCAGGGAGGAATAAGCCTCCGCCTGCCCCTTCGGCACCCCCTGGATACCAGCGCGAACGATCTCTGCGATGAACGATGCCGTATAGAAGGACAGCGCCAAAAGTAGCGACAGAAATTCGGGCTTCACGTCGAGCCCTCCCGTCAGCATGAAGGTGCCCTTCTGCGGGAATTCGACGGTCATCGGAAACCCTGCCAGCACGCAACCAAGCAGCGGCAAACCTATGAGGAGTGCAACTGAAACCCAGAAGACGGGGAGTTGCTGCCCCGTTGCCATCTGGCGGGCACGCGCTCTTCGCGCGACGTACCATGACAGCCCAATGGCTATCATGAGCCCTGCAATGATCAGCCAAGCTCCCTGGCTCCAGATCAGGCGCGGGAGATAGAGACCGCGGTTGTTGAGGTATGAACCGAAGGGCAACGCCAGGCTGCTGCGCACGTTCGGCAGCAACGCAAGCACTCCTTGGTACCAAAATAGAATCACGAGCAGCAGGGGTACATTGCGGAAGACTTCAATGTAGATGGTCGCAAGCTTGCGTATCATCCAGTTGCTCGATAGTCGGCCGATACCAACCACAAAGCCTATGATTGTTGCGACGATGATGCCCAAGACGGCAACACGCACGGTGTTCACAATGCCAACCAGCAGGGCCCGGCCGTAGGATGACTCCGAACTGTAATCAATAAGCCGATCAGGAATCTCGAACCCGGAGCGTGAGTTCAGAAACTCAAATCCTGTCGGAATATTGGAACGACGGAGATTTTCGATGGTATTGTCGGAGATCCACCAGAGCCCGAGCACCAGCAGAACGACAATTGCGACCTGGACAACGATGCTCCGGAGCTTCGGGTCATAGAACGGCGACACCTTCGTCGGCGCGCCATCGAGAATTACCTCTTGTGACACTGTGCTCCCCTCGCGTGAATTCTTGATGCCGATGTGGCGTGCCAGGACCCAAAATTATGCTGAATTGCCTCAGCCCGTCGTAGGGCTATCAGCGTATTGGCACGCCGTATTGGATGCCGCCTTTGGTCCACAATGCGTTGACACCACGAGAGATCTTCAAAGGGCTACCCGACCCGAGGTTGCGCTCGAAGATTTCCCCATAGTTACCGGTCGCCTTGACGATGTTGACGACCCAGTCGGTTGACAGGCCCAGATCAGTACCAATCTTCGTTCCGGCCTCGGTCCCAAGTATCCGCTTGATGTCGGGGTTGCTGCTCCCCTTCATCTCATCGACATTCGACCGGTTAATGCCAGCCTCCTCGGCATCAAGCAGCGCAAAGTAGGCCCACTTCACGATGTTCAGCCACTTCGCGTCCCCTTGACGCACGGCAGGCCCGAGCGGTTCCTTCGAAATGATCTCCGGCAATACCACGAAGTCCTTCGGCGACGAGGTCTGCAGGCGAGCTGCGTAAAGACCGGATTGATCGTTTGTGAAGGCATCGCATCGACCCGCATTGTAGGCCGCGGTCGCCTCCTCGAGGGTGTCGAAGACCACTGGTGTGTAGTCGATCTTGTTGGCTTTGAAGTAGTCGGCAAGATTCAATTCGGTCGTCGTCCCCGCCGCGACGCAAATCACCGCGCCCGACAGTTGCTTGACCGACTTGACATCGGGCAACTTCCGTGTGTCGATCATGAAGCCTTGGCCGTCATAATACATGACGCCAACGAAGCTGATGCCAAGCGACGTGTCGCGGCTCACCGTCCAGGTGGTGTTGCGCGACAGGACATCGATTTCGCCAGATTGAAGCGCGGTGAACCGGTCTTTGGCTGTCAGCCCGGTGAATTTGACCTTGCTGGGGTCACCGAATACGGCTGCCGCGACCGCACGGCAGAAGTCGACATCGAGACCGGTCCACTGCCCCTTGTCATCCGAAGCCGAAAAGCCCGCCAAGGCTACGTTCACACCGCACTGGAGGAAGCCCTTTGACTTGATATTGGACAACGTGTCCGCCGACGCTACCGATGCCGTCAGCGCAAGCGACGCCACACCTGCTGCGATTGCCAATGATTTCTTTCTCATGGTCTCCCCCCTCTTCTTCGTCAAATATCTTCGCCACGGACTTCCAACCCGTGAGCTCACTCGGCAACGAGAGCCGTTTCGGATCGTTACGGCCAATGGGATCTCGGCGAGACTTGCTCGTACCAGATCCGTTATGGAGCTGATTGCTTCTTAGCCCCACACCCGAACGTCAACGCGATCCATGCGTTGCAACTGATTACGGAACACGTGTTGACCAGACGCAGCTGCCCATCGAACGACCGATCGCGATCGGCACGTGCATAGCTCTGGGAATGATCCCACATATCCTAGACCGCACCCTGCTTGGCTTACGCCAGCGCGCATCCGGCGGTTAATCCGAAGCGATCCGCGCCTTGCGAACTAGCCCCCCACTCAACTCGCTCGCCAGACCGTGTACTCGTAATACTGAGTACACAGATCAGAACGGCCTCGCATGTACTGCCCCAAGAAGACTGGCATAAGCGACCTTACCTCCCAATCAGCACCATTATGGTGGCCATTACCATTGTGGCTCCGATGCCAGGGGCAGCGATCCAGAAAGTCTCGTTTCTTGTCTCGAAACATCTGAAGGCGATATTCCATTTCGACAGCAACACGACCGGAAATCGAGATATTTGCTTGTGCCGGCGGCAAAGCCGCGTCCGCTGCATCTCCGTCCCGTTCGACATCTGCGCCTTTATGGATGCACACCCTCGAAGCTTCGCGATTTCCTGATCACCCAGCATCGCGTTGTTTTTTGAATCAAGCAAACGAGATATATTCACGGATGGGTTCAATTTTTTTTAAGTGCCCGCCGTCCTACGAATGCTTGTGTTTTGATCTCAGTGATCTAGAGCCGCCCGTAAAGCGGACACTTCGACGTCCGCGCATACCCCTCGGATATCGGATCGATTTTCGACGGGCCACCCGATCGGCGCTGCCGTCTTCCGTTCGCAGGAGGGCGATTTCGCGTGAAAGATCGTAGAGCTATCATGCTCGTCGCTGCTAGGCCTCACCAACAAACGGCGTGACCTCCGCCGACGGATGCCACCGATACCCCCTCTCGCCAGCCTCTAAGCTGCCGGTGCCAGCAATCAAATGGCAGGTCAGGTCAGTACACGGCGACAACCAACACGGACCGGCAACAACAATTTCGCTTATGAACATCGTCAACAAATTTGGATTGTGAAGCTTACGCCCTAGGCGTAGTCATACGGTGCTTCGCATAATGCGAGGCGGCACTCTCGGAGCGCCCACAAATATCGGTCTCCACATCAAGCCGATGAATTTGCTTCTTCGCAAGATTTGTTGCCTTTCGGGGCGCGCGGTTGATCTCCCCTACGTCAAGGTTTGCACCATGAAAAAAGACACGCTGCTGGTCCGCGGCGGCCGCGCGCCCACGGGTCCGGTGAATCCCCCGGTGTCACGGGCCTCCACGATTTTGTTCAAGGATCTTGCCGCCTTCGACGCAACGCGTGCCGACCGGTTCGCGGCGCTGCGTTACGGTATCCACGGCACTGACACACTATTCTCGCTCGAGCAGGCAATCACGAGGCTCGAGGGTTGTCATCGCGCGATTGTGGTGCCGTCCGGGCTTGCTGCCATTGCGGCAGCTCTCACCGCCGTTCTTAAGGCCGGCGATCACCTCCTCATGGTGGACACGGTCTACGGACCTACGCGCGCATTCTGCGATGGCTTGCTAGCGCGCAGCGGCGTCGAGACAACCTATTACGACCCTTCAATCGGCGACGGAATCGCCACGCTGTTTCGTGACAATACGCGAGCAGTATTCTGCGAAAGCCCCGGCTCGCTCACCTTCGAGGTGCAGGACATACCCGCTATCGCGAAAGCCGCGCACGCGAGATCGATCCCCGTCCTGCTCGACAACACCTGGGCCAGCCCGCTGTTCTTCGACGCGCTCGCTAAGGGCGTCGACATCTCGATCCAGGCGGCAACCAAATATCTCTGCGGCCACTCCGATGTGATGATGGGCACTATCGCCACGACCGAGGAGTGGTGGCGACCAATTCGCGACGTCGTGGCTGACCTGGGCTATTCGACCAGTCCGGATGACTGCTATCTGGTCCTGCGGGGCATGCGCACGCTCGGTGTGCGCATGCGCCACCAGATGCTGAGTGCGCTCTCCGTCGCGCGCTGGCTTCAAACACAGCCGGACGTAGTGCGCGTACTGCATCCCGGCCTGCCCGACGATCCGGGGCACGCGCTCTGGTCACGCGACTTCAGTGGATCCTCTGCACTCTTCGGCGTCGAGCTTGCCTCCCGTTCTCAACTCGGGCTGACCGCCTTCATGGATTCGCTGGAGCTTTTCGGGATCGGCTCAAGCTGGGGAGGCTATGAAAGCCTTGCCCTGCCAGCCCGCTTTACGCGCACTGACCGCCCGTTGCCATTATCGGGTACTCTGGTGCGGCTGCATATTGGCCTTGAGGATCCGACCGACCTCATTGCCGACCTAACAAAGGCTCTCGCCGCCATGCGCGCGGCTGAGGCCAGTGCAGTATGAGCTGGCATCGAACGGCGATGAGTCCTCGCGCAAAACTCGCATCGTGGCGTCCCGATGTCATTGCCGCGAACTCGCGCACACATCACCCTTCCGCAAGCGGTCGCGCCGGGGCCAAGCGAACCAAGCAGCAGCAATGGGGCTCAGATAGTCTCGCTTACAGCTCGCGTTAGGATTTTTCATTACCCGACTTTGCGGCGGTACTGGCATGATCTCATGGATTGCGCGCAGCACCGTTTTCCCAACGGCGGCTTTCCCGCGCCTCACACCGTCAATGGTACGAAGGCATCACGATCTACTGGATGCTTCCGATCAGTTCGTACCGTTAATGCAATCGATGATCGTTGTGCTGCAGTGGTGACTGCAGTTCAAAAGCATTCGCTCCGGAGGGAGACACATGATCGACAGACGCGACCTGCTCAAAGGAGCGGGCTTTGCCGCCATGGCGGCCACACTGAATTCCACCAAAGCGCTGGCTCTCGACACCGTGACGCTGCCCTTCGCCAATGGCGAGCGGCCGCTGGTGAAATATCCGCAGAAGCGGCCGATGATCGGGCTGACCAGCCGGCCGCCGCAGCTCGAGACGCCGTTCGCGGTATTCAACGACGGGCCTATCACGCCGAACAACGCGTTCTTCGTACGCTATCACCTCGCGGGCCTGCCCTACGATCTCGATCCGGACAAGTTCACGCTCGAGATCAAGGGCAAGGTCGACAAGCCGCTGAAATTGTCGCTGAAGGACATAAGGAAGATGAAGGCGACCGAGATCGTCGCCGTCAACCAATGCTCCGGCAACAGCCGCGGCCTCGTCGAGCCGCGCGTCGCCGGCGGCCAGCTCGCCAATGGCGCAATGGGCAATGCGCGCTGGCGCGGCGTGCCGCTGAAGGCGCTGCTGGAGATGGCGGGCGTGCAGGCTGGCGCCAAGCAGGTCGTATTCGGCGGCATGGACGGCCCGGTGAGCGACAAGACGCCCGACTTCGCCAAGGCGCTCGACCTCGCTCACGCCACCGACGGCGAGGTGATGCTGGCCTATGGCATGAACGGCGACGATTTGCCGTTCCTCAACGGCTTCCCGTTGCGCCTGGTCGTGCCCGGCTATTACGGCACCTACTGGGTCAAGCATCTCAACGAGATCACCGTCGTCGACAGCGTCTATGACGGCTTCTGGATGAAGTCGGCCTATCGCATCCCGGACACGCCGAACAATTCGATCGAGCCCGGCACCGCGCCGAAGGCAACGATCCCGATCAACCGCTTCACCATCCGCTCCTTCATCACCAACGTGACTGATAGCGCCAAGCTGAAGGCCGGACGCACGACGCTGCGCGGCATCGCCTTCGACGGCGGCAAGGGCATCAAGGACGTCTCGGTCTCCACCGATGGCGGCAAAACCTGGTCTTCCGCCAAGCTCGGCAAGGATCTCGGCAACTACTCATTCCGCGAATGGAAGCTGCCGGTGAAGCTGGCGGCGGGCCAGGTCGAGCTCAAGGTGCGCGCCACCAGCAATTCCGGCGAAACGCAGCCGGACACCCCGCGCTGGAACCCGGCGGGTTATTTGCGCAACGTCGTCGAAACCGTCCGCGTCAGCGTGGCCTGAGGAGCATTATCATGCAGCGCACCGTTCTCATCGCCATCACGCTTGCCATCGCCACCATGGTGGGTTCGGCCCTCGCCGCGCCGGTCAATTACAAGACGCCTGATGAGGTCGCAGCCTTCAAGCCCGGCCCCAATCTCGAGGTGGTTCAGGGCAATTGCGCCGCCTGCCACTCGTCCGACTACATCGCCACGCAGCCGCCGATGAAGGACAAGAAAGCGTTTTGGCAAGCCGAGGTGACCAAGATGATCAAGGTCTATGGCGCCCCGATCGACGATGCCGACGTCGGCAAGATCGTCGACTATCTGGCCGCGACTTACTGAACAAGGGTGAGGCGCCGTCGAAGTTCCGCTGTCCAACTTGCGTCCGCTTGCGTTCTCGCCAGTCGAGCCGAAACACGCGAGACATTCGTGCAAGCCATGCATATATGTCACTCGGAATTATGCATTTGATCCAATGAACAAATTCCAGGATGATTGGGATGAATCGGTTCCCGACCGTTCGCTCGATTAATTGTGCCCTCCGGCACTTCCGCGGCGAATGGGTCCATCGCCGTCTCGATCATGACCAACAACTTGGCCCAACCACTGCTATTTACTCCGCTGACTCTGAGAGGCGTCACAACGCGCAACCGCATCGTTGTTTCCCCCATGTGTCAGTATCGATCCAACGATGGCCGTCCAAACGAATGGCACCTGGTGCATTTGGGACGAATGGCACTGGGCGGCGCTGGTATCGTCTTTACTGAAGAGACCGCCGTTGAGCCTCGAGGACGCAAGACCTACGATTGCGCCGGAATATGGAACGAGCGGCAAGTTCAGGGTTATCGACGGATTACCGACTTCGTTCGCTCACTTGGATCCATCCCCGCGATTCAGCTGGGCCACTGCGGTCGACGGGCAGGTACGCACGGCCCGATGCAGAATTTCGCCGCCTTAACGGACGCCGATGCCAAAATTGGACGTCCGCCATGGACCGGAATTGCTCCGAGCCCCCTGCGCGGAGCCCCCGACATGGCCGCACCGCTCGAGATGCGAGTCGACGACATCAAGATTGTCGTCGAGGCCTTCGCCGAAGCCGCAAAGCGCTCAGCCGCTGCCGGCTTCGACATCTGCGAAATACACGGTGCGCATGGCTATCTACTCCATCAGTTCTTGTCGCCAGTGTCCAATCAACGGACCGATCGATACGGCGGAGACCGCGCCGGCCGGATGCGTTTCGCCCTTGAGGTCGTCGAGGCGGTGCGTCGAGATTGGCCCGTGGACAAGCCGTTGTTCTTTCGCCTGTCCGCCGTGGATGGAAAAGGCGGCCTTTGGGATGAAGACGATACTGTCGCACTGTCTCGCGAGCTCGTTCAGCGCGGCGTCGATATGATCGATTGTTCTTCAGGTGGCATCTCGGGAGACTCGGCGATGCCGAAGCTGGCCAATGTGCCCGGCTATCAAGTCCACTTTGCCGAGCGCGTCCGGCGCGATGCCGGAGCGCGGACGATGGCAGTCGGACTTCTCAGCGATCCGCGTCATTGCGAGCTGATCCTCAGGGAAGGTAAAGCTGACCTTGTTGCCCTCGCGCGCGAACTAATGCTGCGTGGTGACTGGCCTGTCCAAGCAGCGAAGGAGCTCGGCCTAAGCGACTACCTCGACCTTTTTCCGGCCGATTACGCTTGGCGGCTTAAGCGCCGCGAAACCGGTCTAGGCTTCACATCTAGCTTTTGATGTCGAAACGGTTCGGCAGACCAGACCGCCAAGACAACCGCCCGACAAGCGGATGATTGAGAACCAATCGCCCGCTGCCAAGCGGATATCTTTTGATATGGCCATGACACGGGTTTGCTTTGACCCACGCCAGAACCCGATTCCCGAGTTGGCCCGGAGGGTGACGGGCTCCATCCGCCCCCCTCCGGCACCTAATCAGCTCTGCTGTCGCTCCAGCACAGGAGCATCCTGTCCTCTCGCCTTGGGCGCCTTTGACCCCACTTCAACGACGATCCGGCCAACCACCGTCACATTGAAGAATTGATCCATCACTTCATCGAGTTTTTCGAAAGGGATCGGCCGCGATGTTTCGGCGAGATGATTCGGTTTCAGATCGGTAGCCAGACGCTTCCAAAGCCGTTTACGCTCCTCCATGTGCAACTGACGAGACACATTGATGCCAAGCACGTCAATGGCGCGGAGCACCCACGGAAGGACTGTCGTATTAAGCTCGGCGCCTACCGCCATTCCCGCGACCGCAAGCTTGCCGTAGGGTTGCAGACGTGCCGCCAGACGGTCGAAGAACACGCCGCCAACGTTGTCGAGGGCCGCGGCAAACAATGGCGGCGCGAGCGGCGCCTTGTCAGCCAGCAGTTCCTGGCGGGAAATGACTTTCGTCGCACCGATCCTTTTCAGGAACGGCTCCTGCTCCACCTTACCTGAAATTGCGGCGACTTCGAATCCTCGCTTGGCGAACATATCCACGGCCAGGCAACCAACTCCGCCGGTCGCGCCGGAGATTGCCATGACTCCATCTTCGGGCTTCAGGCCAGCCTTTTCGAGGCGATCAAAGGCGAGCGCCGCAGTGAGACCCGACGTCCCGAGTCCCATGGCTTCGTATAGATCAAGCCCGTCCGGCAGCGGCACAATCCAGTCGCCAGGCACCCTCGCGTAGTCGGCGTACCCGCCGTCCTGGTTGACGCCTAATTTGTAGTTGGTCACAACAACCTTGTCCCCTTCGCGAAAGCGAGGGTCCAAAGACGAAACGACGACGCCCGAGAGATCGACGCCAGTGACACAGGGCCTATCGGTTCGGACGTTTTTTCCGACGCCGCGGGCCGCCATCGCATCCTTGTATGTGATCGCAGAATATGCGGTCTTGATGACGACATCACCCGGATCCAGGTCGTCCATTGTCAACTGTTCAAATTTGCAGACGGGTTTGCCGCCAACGGTGTGCACTCGATAAGCTTTGAATGTTGTCATCGTTTTTCCTCGTTAGAGCCGGCCCTGACGCTCAGGACACTGCAACCAGATATTGTGCGCCCTACTCGCTAGAACTCTCGCAGAACACTATTTCGTCTTTCGTAGCCGCGATTACGGCTCGGCCAATACCGGTTATGATCTGAAGGGATCTAGACCCGTGATTTCTCTCCCCTGGATGAGCGTCAAAATACCCGGCGTTCCGTCAGGAATGGTGAGAGTTCGAACATCCCGCGCCATCTGCTCCAGACCCAGCTCTTTGCTGAGACCCATAGCACCGTGAAGCCTCATCGCGAGTGCAATCGCTCGGTCGCAGGCATCTACAGCGTATCGTTTCGCCATTGCAGAAAGGCCGTTCGCTCGTTCGCCGCGATCGATAGCGGAAAGCGCATTGAAGCAGAGGAGCCGACTACTCAGCACACAGGTCTCGATTTCTGCGAGATCGTGTTGCACGAGTTGGAAGCCGCCGATCAGCTTGCCAAACTGCTTGCGAACACCTGCATAATCGCGCGCCGCATCAAGCGCCCTCTGAGCTAGGCCGACGGCCATTAGACCGACGAGCGGCCGATTGGCGAGCCACGTCACTGTAAGCAACTTGGCCGTTTCCCCCGTGTCCGGACAAAGGTTGCCATTAGGTACGCGACAGTCGCTGAATGTCACTTCTCCAAGCGGTGCTTGCCGGAGCCCGTGCATGTCCACTTCCCGCGCGTGAAACTTCGACTCGGTCGGATCGACCAGGACACGAACCATGCTCGAACTGCCGTCGTCCTTCACGAGGCGGCATGTCACGTTCATCACGTCGCAAACGGTCGCGTTGGATATCCACTGCTTCGCACCATTCAGGATGAGCTCGTCCCCCTCCTCTTTCAACCGCGTCTTGATCCCCCTCGGGTCGGAGCCGACGTCCGGCTCGGTGCTCGCGGTGCAGGCAATCTTCTTGCCTGTCATCAAGTCTTCGAGGTAGCGTTCCTTTTGCTCTGGCGTGCATCCGAAGTAGATCCGGGTCGTCGTCGCTTCGTGCGGCTGAAGGATCAGACCAACGGTCGGTGGGATCTGCTCCGTAATCAGCCCGCAGTCGACCATGGTCATGCCCGCTCCGCCGCCTTCTTCCGGAATCCTCGCGCATGTCATGCCCAGGTTGGCGGCCTTTGCGAATATCTTGAGAATAGCGTCCTTCGAAAGCGCCCTATCCTTGTCGTTCGCATCAAGCACGGGCTGAATGTCCGTTTCGACCATGCGCTGCGCGGCCTTCACGATCATCTGTTGCTCAATAGTTAGGGAGAAGTCCATGTTGACTGCCTCTATCCTTTCTTCGTCGTCGCCCGCGGCCTACGCGGTCTCGCGAAGCGACCGCTCATCTCCTCGATTTACTTCGCGCGTTTTGCCGTTAGCCGCTTATGCCATCGCTTCCAGGACATCAGCGCCGACGGCACCTGTGCTTAGGAGGCGTTCGATTTCAGCATCGTCCAGGTTCAGATACTCTCTCAAGATTGCCTGGCTGTCCTGACCGTTCCGATGTCCCGACCAACGAACCTGGCCAGGTGTTCGAGATAACTTCGGCACAATTCCTGGCAGCTTGACTGAGCCTAGATCCTCGTCCGGGACGTCTAGGATCATTTCCCGGAAGCGATAGTGTTTGCTTGCGAAAATGTCTTCCATCGTAAAGATGCGGCTCGCAGGAACGTCCTCTGCGTCCAAGATCGCTTCAACCTGATCAAGGTCGTGCGAACGAGTCCACGCCTCGACGATCGCATCAATCTCTTCCACGTGTCGTGCTCGCGTGGCCTGCTCTGCAAATCGCGGATCAGCCCCCAACTCCGGCCGCCCCATCGCCTTACACAGGCGGCGATACACCTGGTCGGCGAGCGCTGCGATATGGATGAATTTCCCGTCACGTGTCGGGTACAAGCTGTTTGGTGCGCTGTTCGGCAAGCGGGCTCCGGCCCGGCGTGGAAGCTTGCCAGTCTTTTCAAACGCCGGCACGGAGGCTTCCATCAGACTGAAGGCGGCCTCGTAAAGAGCCGCATCGACGCACTGCCCTTCGCCGGTGCTTTCGCGAGCGATCACCGCCATTGCCGTACCGAAAGCCGCATACATCGCTGTGATATAATCCGTGAGCGGCAAGCCGACGCGAGACGGAGGACGGTCCGGATCCCCAATCATTTCCCGCAAGCCGCTCATCGCCTCTCCAATGACGCCGTAGCCAGGGCGCTGCGACATTGGGCCAGTTTGGCCGAATCCGCTGATCCTCGTCATGATCAGATCGGGGCGCACCTTTCGCAGATCTTCGTACCCCAAGCCCCACTTCTCGAGCATTCCGGGACGAAAATTCTCGACCACAATGTCAAAGTGCGACACCAGCCGTCGGACGATGTCTTGTCCGTCCTTTGAGCGCAGGTTGATCGATATGATCCGCTTGTTTCTCAACAGCGTAGTTGCATAGAGGGACTTACCCCGGAAAGTCTCTCCGAGATTTCTAAGTGGATCTCCCGCAAGATCCTCGACCTTGACGACCTCCGCACCGAAATCGGCGAGCAACCTCGCGCAGAAGGGGCCGGCGACCGTCGATCCGAGATCAAGAACTCGGTAGCCAGCCAGCGGACCATTCGACAGATCCGAGCGGTTCCGGGAAGATTTCATCAGCTTACAATCCTTATGAGCGTCTTTGTATTTGATCTACTTATGATTGAATCATCGCAGCTAAGAGCTCGTATTCGCGAAAGGCGGTGCTACCTGGCAGCCTGCAAGACACCCTTGCTACTCGCCGCGATTAATTCGAGCGCAGGAGCCAGCTCTTCGCGGGGGAGCCAACGCGAAAGGATTTCCTCGTAGTCCTTAGGATCATGAGCGCGCGGTGGTCTCGGAATGTCAGGAACGGACCGACTGAAGCGCGGAGCCGGCGCGGGCTGAACGACCCCCGCAACCTCGATCAGCGTCTTTCTCGCCTTCAATTGAGGATGGCTGGCCGCCTCCTCCATCGTCAACACCGGTGCGAAACAGGCATCCGTGTTCTCGAGAAGATTTCGCCAATGTTGGCTCGATTTCTTTACGAAAATATCGGCGAGGACGGTGCGGAGTTCCCCCCATCGCCGCTTGTCCTTCTTCAGCTCGATCGTCGACGCCGGCAGATCGATGAGTTGCACAAGTTCAAGAAAGAACTTGTCTTCAATCGGTGCGACCGAGATAAACTGATCGTCTGCGCACCTATAGACGTCGTAGAATGGCGCACCGGAGTCCAAGATGTTGTCTCCGCGCCTCTCCGTCCAGAGCCCGACGGCCTTCATTCCGAAGAATTGCGTCATCATCGATGCAACCCCATCTACGATTCCCGCATCGACGACCTGCCCCTTCCCGGACCGCCTGGCCTCAATCACTGCGGCTAGAATGCCGAACGCTAGGAAGAGACCTCCTCCGGCAAAATCGCCGACTACGTTCAGCGGAGGCGTGGGCGGAGCGCCAGCGCGACCCATGGCTGCAAGTGCTCCGGTGATGGCAACATAATTCAGATCGTGCCCCGCGTACTTGGAAAGGGGGCCGTCTTGTCCCCATCCGGTAACTCGTCCGTATACGAGAGCCGGATTTCGCTCCATGCACTCGGTCGGCCCAAGTCCAAGCCGCTCTGTCACCCCTGGACGAAATCCTTCGATCAGCACGTCCGACTGTTGCACCAACCGCAACACCAATTCGATCGAGCGCTTCGACTTGAGGTCAAGCGCCACAGTGTCTCGGTTCCGCATGATCAGATTGAACTCGATCGGCCGTTCCACGCCGAGCCCGCTAGGCTCGAGCCGGTCAATTCGAAGGACGGAAGCTCCCAGGTCGGCAAGCAACATGCCACACATCGGGGCCGGTCCTATGCCCGCCAATTCGACGATCTTCAGTCCACCAAGCGGGCCCATTTACCACCCATGCTCACCAGCACATCCACCTTCATTCGTCCTGTGGCAGCGGCAGTCATTTTATGACTGTGCGCCAATTTCGCCTCCGCCACTAACTGCCGTTTTCGTTGTGAACGAGAGGGAAGAACAAATCCTTCCAATTGGTCGACTTTTGCTTCACGCCGCCCGCAAAGAGCATGAACTCAGCAACCTTTTGCAGACCGCGCGGCGCGACCTGGAAGTTGATCTCCTTGTCCTTCAAGAAGGCGTCTTGGACCTCCGGCGTTAGCTTCTCGTTCGTCACGGCGATGTAGTCCGCCAGCGCAGCCTTCCGATCATTGTTCGCCATGGCCGACGCCTCCTTGAGGGCGTCAAAGACGGCTTTCACGACCTTAGGATTCTGTTCGTAGAATTTAGTCGTCGTATTGATCGTAATGAGGGTCGACTGTCCGCCCCACACGTCGTAGGAGCTCAAGACCTTATGGATCTGCGGGGCCTGAAGCTCCATGTATGAATAAGGAGCGGCCGTGAAGTGAGCGTTGACTTCGCTCTTCCCGGATAGAAGCGCGGTCGCAGCATCGGGGTGCGCCATAGCGACCACATTGGAATCGAACCTGGTCACAGCATCCTTGCCAAACTGCTGGACAGCTGCCGCCTTCAGCGTAACAGCCTGCATTGAACCCAGCGCAATGGCGGGCATCGCGATACGATCAGTTGCGCTGAGATCCTTCAGAGACTTAAACGATGGATTCCTGGACGTCAGAATCATCGGCACTTCGCTGACGGCGGCAATGCCCTTGACTGCGAGATTGCTGTGGGTCCGGTCCCAAAGAAGTACGAGCGGCCCGGTACCTGTGGCTGAGATGTCGATCGCCCCGGATAACAGCGACTCGTTGATCCCCGATGCAGATATCTGCAACCAGTTTGTCTTCAGCTCGATGTTGGCAGCTGCGGCGGTCTTTTCGACCAGCTTATGTTTCTCCATGAGGACCAACGGCAAATAGTGAAGGCCAAACTGCCGCGCCAACTTGACTTCTTTGACCTCTGCATGTGCCTGAAATGCGGTAAATACGAAGGCCGCCGCCATCAGAGACGCTAGAATCTTCATGTTCATCCTCTCATGTCGCTCATTCTTTGGCCGGCAGGCGTCAAGCGCGCACCTGCCCCCACTTGATGACGGTCCTCTTCTCGATTTGTCGGAATATCCCGTTTTCGATGATCAGACCGACGATCATCACGGTCAGTAGTCCTGCGAAGACGCTGGGCGTTTCCAGCGAATTGCGCTTCTCGAAAATGAACCAACCGAGCCCGCCCTGCCCCGATGCAGCGCCGAAGACAAGCTCCGCAGCAATGAGCGTCCGCCAGGCGAAAGCCCAACCGATCTTTAAACCAGTAACGATTGACGGCAGCGCAGCGGGAATCAGGATGTGGAACACGAGCCTGACTCCGCGCAAACCAAATGTCTGCCCAGCCATCCGCAGAGTTTCGGACACACCCAAAAAGCCGGAATGGGCGTTCAGCGCGACCGCCCAAACTACCGAGTGCACGATGACGAAGAAGAGGCTTACATTGCCTAATCCGAACCAGAGCAGGGCCAGCGGCAGCAAAGCTATCGCCGGCATCGGGTTGAACATCGCGGTCAGGGTTGAGAGGATATCCGTGCCGATCCGAGTAGAAACGGCAAGAATCGTACACGCGGAAGCAATCGCGAGCCCGAGAAGATAGCCCACCAAGAGCGTCTTGAGAGTCACGAGAAGCCGCGCGGGAATTACCCCGCTCGAAAGGCCTTCCCCAAGCGCTCGCATGGTATCCGCAAAACTCGGGAAGAGGATCGGTACGTCGACCCGGGTCGCGTAGACTTGCCAGATGATTGCAAGAACTACGAGGACAGTGAACCTGCGTAGCAGCGTCACTTCGGCAAGCCGCGTGAACAGGGGAAGTTTCACCTCTACATCACTCGGGTCCTTGGCAGGCAACACCATAAGTTCGTACTCGTCGCGAACCGGGGGCGTTAAAACCATCGAGCTCATAGATCGATCTCCTTCCGGTACGCTTAATGCTCGAACAGCATGTCGTTGATCTTCTTGCAGAGCGCCTGAAATTCGGATCCGCCTTGGCTATCCGGACCGAACTGGTGCGCATTGAGTTCGGCGCGCACCCGGCCGGGATGCGGCGAAAGCACGAGAATCCGGCTCCCGATGAGAACCGCCTCCTCGATCGAGTGCGTCACGAAGATCAAAGTGAAGCGTGTCTTGTCCCAGAGTTGCAGAAGTTCATGCTGCATCTTCCGCCTGGTCAGGGCATCAAGCGCCGCATAAGGCTCATCCATCAGGAGGACGTCGGGCTTCATTGCCATGGCTCGCGCGATAGCAACGCGCTGCTTCATGCCACCCGAAAGCGTATGCGGATATGCATCTGCGAATTTTGTCAGCCCGACCCGCTCGATAATTTCTTCTGCAGAGCGAGCGACATCCGCGCGCTTGTTTAGCTTGAGCGGCAGCTCGATGTTTTGTCTGACGGTCTTCCACGGCAGCAATTGGTCGAATTCCTGGAAAACCATCATCCGATCGGGACCGGGCGCATCGATTTGACGGTTCTTGAGGGTCATCCTTCCTTCAACCGGTTTGATGAAGCCGGCAATCGCCTTCAGCAACGTCGACTTGCCGCAACCAGATGGCCCCAACAGAACGAAGCGATCTCCGGCATGGATATCGAAGCTAACTTGCGATGTCGCCGTAACCAGGTATTCGGTGGTCTTGTACTGGAGCGTCACCCCCGAGACCTGGAGGAGCGGCTCTTGAGGAATCTGCGCAGGGCGCGGATTCGAGACGACCTGGAGCGTCGACAGCATCACCTACTCCTATCCGACCGTCATGCGCGGCCCGATCCGCATGACGACAATTGCGTTTCCAAATCCCAGTCTTCTAAATTCCACGTCGCCCGATTATTTTTGGGTCGCCGCGTCTCGGTCTACGTCCTTGTCTGCGGAAGGCGGCGACCGAGCAGGCCGCCTGCGACCATATTGCGCAGGATTTGGGTCGTACCCCCGCCGATGGTGAACATGCGTGCATCCCGCGCCATTCGTTCGAGCGGCAGATCGCGGCCATACCCGGCGGCGCCGTGCAGCTGCAGGGCATCGTTCGTCACCTTGATGGCGCCCTCCGCGGTGAATATCTTGGCCTGCGCCGATGCCGTGACATCCGGCCACGGATTCGCATTACGCGCCGTGTCCTGGATCAGGAGTCGCGAGGCGCGTAGCGTGATCGCCATGTCTGCCAGCATCCATTGCACGCCTTGGAACTCGGAGATCGTCCGTCCGAACTGCTCGCGCTCGTCGACATAGGCCAAAGAGGCGTCGTACGCGCCCTGAGCAATTCCGAGCGCCACCGAGGCCGCGCCAATGCGCTGCGAGTTATACGCTTGCATGATTTGTCCGAAGCCCTTCTTCAACCCTGCGGGCGGGACGAGCAAAGCATCGGCGGGGACTTCACAATCTTCCAGGTGCAACGTTCCTTCCGGAATTGCACGCAGGCCCATTGCAGGAAGGCGCTTGCCGACACGAAAGCCCGGATGTCCAGTTTCGATCATGAACGAGCCGATACCTTGGTAGGTTTCGCCGTCATAGACCTGAGCGAGCACGAGATAGAGCCGCGTGATGCCCGCGCCGGTGATCCAGTGCTTCGTCCCATTGAGAATGTAGCTATTGCCCCGGCGTACAGCCTTGGTGGTCATGTTGGCCGCATCGGAGCCGGCTCGCGGTTCCGAAAAGCAGATCGCCGGCTTGTCGGCGTCGAGAATAAGTTCCGACGCGCGGCGTTTCTGCGTCTCCGTGCCGTATGCCATGATAGCGGGGACGGCACCCATATTGGTGTCAACGACAATTCTGCCGGAAATCCCGCAGGCCTTGGCCGCCTCCTCGACGGCAATGGTCACGCCAAGGAAGTCGACGTCGCGGCCTCCGTAGGCCTTCGGCATCGTCATCCCCGCGATGCCGATATCCCGCAGTGCGCGGGCATGGGCATATGGGTATTCTTCAGTTCTATCGATCTCTGCTGCCGCTGGCCTGAGCACGCTATCGGCAAGATGCTTGACGCGCTCTCGGATCTCCTCGTGCGAAAACACACAAGAACTGACAGAAACTGTCATCTGGTTCCTTCCTGAGCGCGCCCGTAAGCAGCTGATGTTCGTTGCACTATCGCTAACCGAATTGACATCATGCATAAAGTGCAATATTTGCAGGCCATTTGTTGCGATCTCTGCAACTCCGAGAAATCGTTGAGGATCTTGCAAGGATGGATAAGCGGTCGTTGGAATCCTTCGTTGCCGTCTACCGATCGGGCTCACTCGTGGAGGCAGCCGAGCGCCTCAACATCTCGCAGTCGGCGTTGTCGCGACGCATCACCGAATTCCAGCACAAGCTGGGCCTGTCTCTCTTCGAATCCTCTGGACGGGGATTGGCGGCGACGAGCGAGGCCCAGAATCTGCTCCCCCTCGCCTTGGCGGCGTTGGAAGGAATTACGGCGCTGGAGGCCGCCGCACGCGTGAACGGTGTGCGCCCAGCGATTCACTTAACCGTAGCGGCGACGGCCCATATGATCGAGACGGTAGTAGCGGATTGTATCGCCGAATTCGTGCGAACTCATCCGAACGTCAGGATAGGTCTTCTAGAAGCCGGCGGGGTCGAGATTGAAGATCTCATTTTGAGTGGCAAAGCTTCCCTCGGCATCACCGCCCGCCCTCGCTTTGATACCGGGCTTATCGATCGTCCAATTGTGCGCTTGAATATTCTCGCCGGCTCCTCGGAGCCCTTCGCTCCTGGCGAGGTTAAAAACGGCATTGAACTTAGAGCACTCTGTCGGCGGGACTTACTAATTCTCGACCGTCGCTATCAGTCTCGCTTAACTCTCGACGCCGCATTACGGCTTCTACAGCTCACGCCGAACATTATGCACGAGGGCAGTTCCGCCAGCGTCATCCTCGCTTTGGCTCGCGTCGGCCTCGGTACAGCGGTCATGCCATCGAGCACTCGGACGGATCTCTATACGACGAAGATCACGGCAAACGGTGTTGCTCTCGGCATGGATCTAACCGCGATTTGGGACCCGACTATGCGCTGGAGGACCGAAGTGGAAGAACTTGCCAATTCTCTCAGACAGTCCTTCTCGAACCGCCATCCGTCACGCCGCTCGCCTACAACAAGGCGCACGACGCGCAAGCCTTGATCGCTCCGTGAGCTAGCTACGATCGGGCGTAACTATCACTCCCGGAGGAGCCTTCCAAGCTTTGGGAACGCCATCTCTGGAGCCTGAGCTACCTGCTGCCCCCAGCGGAGGCGCCTTGGCCCGCCCGAAGGAAAAGATATGCAGTGCGCAAGAGAATCAACGCGCCTGCTTCTCAATCGACTGCTGCATTTCTTCGCTTGCCCGGCGCACGCAAGAACATTGAACATTGGAGTTGAAGACATTTTCCGCGACTCTTGAATCCGGATCGACTAACCTGACGGGATTGCACAAGCTTCAAAGCAATCGGACCTGGATCGCGAAATGGATGAATTTCATCTGCTCTCTAACCGCTTCGGCCCCGAGGCCGCGGATCTGGAGCTCGAAGACGGCGCGCCTGCCGTTCACAAACAATTGGTCAAGCGCGGCTCTGTTCGGAAATTTCGCCCAGAACAAATCCCAGATCATGTCCTGAGGCGACTTTGCGCGCTCGCGCTATGTGCCCCAACCAAGAGCGATTTGCAGCAACGCGATATCATCATTATCGATTCGCCTGCCCTGCGATCCGAAATCTGCGTGCTTTTGGCAAGCGGCCGCCTGGGCCAGAACTGGCTCGAGGAAGTCCCGAACCTTCTGATCTTCTGCGGCAACAATCGGCGGCAGCGGCGCCTCCATGCGCTGAGGGCTCGGCCCTTTGTCAACGACCATTTGGATGCCTTCTTCAATGCCACAGTCGATGCCGCGATAGCACTCTCATCGTTTGTGGTCGCGGCGGAAGCAGAAGGCCTTGGCGTCTGCCCCATCAGCGCGGTGCGCAATCACCCGGACCGGCTCGCAGAGTTGCTGAATCTACCCGAACACGTCTTTCCCGTGGCAGGCCTAGCCGTCGGGTATCCAGATGACCAGCCACCAAGGAGTCTGCGGCTACCTCTGCCCGTTACTATTCATCACAACACCTATACCGACGATACACTCGACGCCGCGATCGAGGAATACGATCGACGCAGGTCGGCCGACCAGCCTTATGTAACGCAACGATACGTCAACGAACTCGGCCGGTCCGAGAGCTACGGCTGGTCCGAGGACAAGGCGCGGCAATACGCGTTTCCGGAGCGCCAAGACTTTGGCGCCTACGTCAAGCGCATCGGTTTCAAGCTAGACTAATCGGCCGACACGTGACACTGCGCGGAGAATTGACACGGTGTTTCGACGCCGAACTATCCAACAGGCAGACCTGCGCCGCACGCTAAGCTGGTGACGAACTCACCCGGGTGGTCCCTGCCCCTCAGCTCCCCTTTGTGTCGTGGACATAGGTGAAGAAGAGGTCCTTCCAATTGCTGGTCGTGTCATTGATCAGCCCCGCGGCGTGCATTCCATTCAGAAATACCAGCAGCTTCTGAGGCTCGGTCGTCCACTTGTTTTCCGGATTCTTGATGATTGCCTCAGCATCCTCTTCCGAGAGCTTCAGGCGGTCCCCCTTGATCCAGAGGCTCGCGGCAGCTTTCGGATCGGAGTTGATCAAACTGATGCTCTCCTTGAGCGCCGCATAGAACGCCGCAACGATTTTCGGGTTCTCGCTTACGAACTTGTCCGTCGCCCAAACGACGCTGAATGTATGAGGTCCGTCAAGGACCTCATAGCTGTCGAGAACTCGATGCGCCCTGGGATCCTTGAGCTCCATCTCCTGAAACGGAGAAGATCCGAAATGCGAGGTGATGCCTGCCTTACCACCTAACATCGCAACCTGAGCGTCGGGATGACTCAAAGACACTGTCAGCGGGTCAAGCTTGGTCGCCTGCCCCTTCCCGAACTGCTTCTCGACAGCCATCTGCAACGTGATCGCCTGAATCGAGGTCTTCACCGTCGGCATTGCGATCTTGTCGGCGCTACCGAAGTCCGCGATCGACTTCACGTTTGGATTGACAGTTACGAGGTAAAGGGGCAGCGAAGCCATCGCTGAGATGCCCCTGATCTTGTAGTTCTTCAACGTCCGCGACCAAATCGTGAGCATAGGGCCGACACCACCCGATGCTAGGTCGAGGTTGCCGGAGAGAAGCGCCTCGTTCATCCCCGAGCCAGCGGAAAACTGGAGCCACTCCGTTTTGACGGTTTGACCGCTCTTGGCCGCCTCCTTTTCGAGAAGCTGCTCTTCCTGCATGATGGTCAGCGGCAGATAGGCTAGGCCATATTGTTTGGCGAGACGTATCGTCGAAACTTCCGCCCTTGAAACGTTTGGCGTCAGAACGCTCGCCAGAGCGAGCGCGACAAGCGCCAGGTAGCTGGATTTCACTGTTTGTCCTCCCATTCGTGTCGCCTCTCGCTTATGCGAGGAGACTCTCACTGTCATCAGCTGTGGGCGCCCCACCGATTGATCGTTCTCTGCTCGATGACGCGGAAAATAAGGTTCTCGACGACAAGCCCAATCAAGATGACGGTCAACAGGCCGGCAAACACGTTCGGAATATCGAGCATGTTCTTGTTCTCGAAGATAAACCATCCCAGACCGCCTGAGCCGGAGCTGACGCCGAACACAAGCTCGGCCGCGATTAGTGTTCGCCAGGCAAATGCCCAGCCAATTTTCAAACCGGTCAGAATGCTGGGAAATGCCGCGGGAATCAGAATCTTGATGATGAAAGCAGGACCGCCAAGTCCGTAGTTGCGGCCGACCATCTTCAAGGTCTTGCTCACGGACAGGAAGCCGGCATGAGTATTGAGCGCAATCGCCCAAGTGACCGAGTGCACCAAGACAAACACCAGACTTCCATTCCCTAGTCCAAACCAGATCAAGGCGAGCGGGAGCAGCGCGATCGCCGGCAGGGGATTGAACATGGAAGTCATCGTCTCAAGAAAATCCCTGCCAATCCGGGATGCGATTGCAAGACCGGTAAGCAGCGCGGCGAGAACGATGCCCGACGCATACCCCATCAGCAGAACCCTAATCGACCCCCATGCCCGGCCGGGCAGAACCCCATTGACACCCCCCTTGGCGAACGCCGACATGGTCGCCCCGAAGGTCGGGAACAGGAGTTCGTTGTCGAGCCAACGCCCATACCCTTCCCAGACAAGTGCCAGGGCTATGAGAATGAATGCCTTCCGAACGAAGTCCTCGCCGTAGAGCTTATCGAATAGAGATCGAGGCTTCTCGACCACCCTGATTTCCTCGACACTCTGAGCATTCCGGATTTCGGGACGAAGTGAGTTGGCCATTTGCGAATTTGACACGACGCTCAATTGTTTATGCATGGGCCGCCTCCGGCGCAGCTTCGGAAAACAGCATTTCGTGGATTTGCCGCTCGAGGTGCGCGACGTCTTCAGGGGTTGTTGCGCTGTTGAGCTCAGCTCGCACCCGGCCCGGATGTGGCGACAACAGAAGGATGCGATTCCCGATCTTGATGGCCTCGGCGATCGAATGCGTGACAAACATGACGGTGAAGCGCGTCTTGTCCCACAGAGAGAGAAGCTCATCCTGCATTTTTCGTCGCGTCAACGCGTCGAGGGCAGCGAACGGTTCATCCATCAGCAGGATGTCAGGCTCCATTGCCATGCCGCGAGCAATCGCGACGCGCTGCTTCATGCCGCCCGACAGCATGTGAGGATAGCTGTTGGCGAACTTTGAGAGCCCCACCATCTCGACATAGTGGCCGGCCCGATCGCCCGCCTCGCGCTTGGACAGTTTCTTCGCCGCCTCGAGCGCGAAAGCGACGTTCTGTTGCACCGTCTTCCAAGGCAAGAGCTGATCAAATTCCTGGAAGACCATCATGCGATCAGGGCCTGGTTTTGTGATCAGCTTTCCCTTGAGACGCATCTCGCCTTCTGTCGGCGCGATGTATCCGCCAACGGCCTTCTGAAGTGTCGACTTCCCGCATCCCGACGGCCCGAGCAGCACGAACCGGTCGCTCTTCAACATCTCAAAGCCGACGCGGTACGTTGCCGTCACTATATGAGACGTTGTCTTATATTGCAGCGTAACGCCGGATACTTTCAGAAGCGGCTCGTCTCGGTCCATTTCTCCTCCCATATGTGTCCCCGATGTCTTCTTGGGATCCGGCTGTCCCGGCGGCGCTATAAATCGATGACGCCGGCCCGCTCACCGGCATTCTGCATTTGGAGGCGGCGCGGTCGTCGCGTCACCCAACCGTTGACACGATAGAGGCGACCTCCAGCGATCCCGGCAGAGCAGCGGCTCCGACGAGAGCGAGGGATCCTGACCCAGAGCTAATGCTGAGCACCTCAAGCGCTTTCCTCACGCGGTCTCGTTTTGCGTTTCGCAATTT
The DNA here is from genome assembly GCF_024199935.1 of Bradyrhizobium sp. CCGUVB14. NCBI lineage: Bacteria > Pseudomonadati > Pseudomonadota > Alphaproteobacteria > Hyphomicrobiales > Nitrobacteraceae > Bradyrhizobium > Bradyrhizobium sp. CCGUVB14. The sequence goes on along the minus strand of NZ_JANADS010000001.1, from coordinate 1,350,466 downwards.
TTCCGCTTCTAAAATATTGGCGTAAAGTCCTTCTTTCTCAAAGGCACAAATGCTAACGCTTATTGAAAGTTCGACTTACATGTCTACGGAGTATCTCCATGTCGATCCGAACCCTCAAAACGCTGATTGCAGTGGCGGATCAGGGGAGCTTCAGTGCTGCGGCAAAGGAGGTGTTCGTTACGCACGCCGCCGTAAGCCAGCAGATCAGGGCGCTTGAAGAGGAGTGGAAGATAGCGCTTTTCGACAGAAGTCGCCGAACGCCAGAGCTCACCCCCGCAGGACGGGCACTAGTTTCGAAGGCCCGCGAGGTCGTCGCTGCTTACGACAGCATCGTCCCAAATGTATTGGGCAATCAAGGAATCGAGGGCGTCTTCTCGCTAGGAGCCGTCCCAACGACGCTCACAGGCCTCGTGCCCCTCGCAGTATCGAAGTTGAAGAGCGATTATCCGGGCCTGCATGTCACGATCACGCCCGGCCTGACCACCGCGCTGATCCAACAGGTCGAGAGAGGTCATCTCGATCTTGCGATCGTCTCGAAGCCGCACTTCATTCCTCGTAATCTCGTCTGGTATGATCTTGCAGAAGAGCCCTTTGAACTGCTGGCGTCTCTCGAGGCCGAGGGCAAGGATCCGCTCCAGTTGCTGCAGAGAAGTCCGTTCATACGCTTCTCACGTCAGGCCGTGGTCGGAGGATTGATCGAAACGTGGCTCCAAGAAAACAAGATCGTCGTGAACGAGAGCATGGAGCTGGAGAGCCTGGAGGCCATCTCAAGCATGGTCTACTACAATCTTGGCGTCTCCATCGCACCACGAACCTGCGTCAGCGCATCGAACGCCCTGCCCCTTAAGCACTTGCCGCTCGGTCCGGACAAGCGCCTGGTCCGCATCCTCGGGTGCATATCTCGAGCCGACAGCGTCAGGATTCGCGCCATCGACGAGATGAATGCTCGATTTGCCGCAGCGATACGCGAAGGGCAGCCTTCGCCAGACTCGCGTCAGCCGGCACTCAAGAAGAGGCCGTCGAGGCGAAAACGATAAGAGCAAGCGAAGCTCTGGTGTGCTGCTCCACCAGTTAGCCAAGCAGCACTTCCTTGGCGACGATGATCAATCCCGAGACGAACATCAGGCAGACCAGCAGCTTTCGAAATTGATCGTCTGACAGCCTCTTGAAAGCCCAGATGCCGGCTTGGGCCGAGATCAGGGTAATAGGGAGCACAATCAGGATCAGCGGAACGCTTCTGGACGAGTAATAGCCACTCATCGCGTAGACGGCGGCCGCAATCGCCAGGATGACGACGTTGAATGGCTGCATGACAGCTCGTTGCTCGGACTTTGTCCAAGGCTGGAGCGTGCACCAGATCGTCGGCATCACTCCAGATAACGAGGCCGCCCCTCCTAGAATTCCGCCTACGAATCCGACAGCGCAGTCCAATATTGGCTTTGGTTGGGGCAACCGTGGAAGCTCTCGGCGCAGCAATATGAAACCACCATACACAATGAGGAATGCTGCTACCGTGAGCTTGATCGCGAGCGGGCTCGCGATCGCGAGCAGCTTGACGCCAATCGGAATACCAAGGAGTCCGGGGAGGACGAACCTCGACAGACGCAGCGGATTTTCACGGATACTATTGCGGACGAGAGCAACGCCCTGCAGCCCGCTGACAACGGACATGATGACGATCATCGAGACGGCCTCGGTCGGCGGCAGTATCTGCAGCCAGAAACCAAGCGCAAAAAGCGCAGTTCCGAACCCTGCAAGACCGTTAATGAAGCCGCCCGCCGCAGAGCCTGCCGCAAGCCAAAGATAGAAGCTCATGACTTGGATGCCGACCGTGTTATCGACCGTAATCTATTGCCTAATTCGGCACACGAAAGAATGGCGCGGGCACCAGCAGCTTGTTTTCGACCTTCGCCACAAGAGGACGCATTTTCTTGGCGTAGGACTGCCATGCCGGCGACGCTTGCAGTTGCTTTCGTCGCTCGAACCGATCATCCAGGCTTTCATATCCCCACATGTGGACGATCTGATTTAGTGGGCCGAAATCGGTATAGTAATAGCCAACCATCTTGCCCAAGATGCGAACCTGGCACTCCATCCCTTCTTCTTCGTAGAGCTTCAAGAAGGTGGGGACCTGGCCCGCATGCAGGGAGTATATTCTTTCGTCCACGAACATTGTGCGTCCTTGTAGCCTGCTGGCGAATTGAACGACCCCGGTCCTATCCCGTGCGAGCTTCGCTGCGATTAACCGATTAGCTCGTCCGACCGATCGTCGGTTTCGCCGAACCGCTTCAGTACCGCCGGCTTCGTGCCCGCGTAGACACGCTCGAGATTGGCCGACACCTTGGCGTTCTCGCGCTCGAACAGGCTATTGCCGTCTAAGTCGCTCTCGACGATGAAGGGCCCCATGTTCTCGGCTTCGATCAACCACATGGCCTGGGCAAGCCCGAGTTCCTTCTTCCAGTAGATATCGCGCGCGCGTTTGATGCCGCGCCCCAATAGCGCGCCGGTGCCGTACCCCACCGTCGTCAGGTAGATTGCGCCGTTCGGGACGAAATGCTCTTTGTAGTCGTGCGACGTCATACCTCCCTTGCCGATGATGAGCTTCGCGCCGGAAATGCGCAGCCACTCCCCGATCCACTTCGAGAAGCGGAAGGAGGCCGTGGCCGTCACGGCGCCCATCGTAATCTTACCGTCTTGATCAACGGTAGCCGCCGGCGAACAGTGGAAATTGGCAGCGCTTTCTTCCGGCAAGCTCAACGGGAGAGGTTCCTTCCCCTCGAGAACGCGCATGTACACGCCCTCGCGACCCGTATAGATCAGCCCATCCAGATAGACGATGTCTCCAATCTTCAGGGCCGCCAGATCTTCCCGCGTAGGCTTGGTGCTCAGGCGGATTTGCTTAGGCTTGGAAGCACGTTCCATTCCACCGTCTCCCGACGTTGATAATCAGTGAACCAATCCGGATCGGTCCGGTACTCGACACGGCCGTCGCCATGGATGCGTGCTACCGCGCGGCGAGACGACAGACAAAACGCGTGGACGCTCATCTGCATACCGCCGGTATGGCAATATCCGACTTCGATATGGCAATCGATCACCATCGATTTGCCGACGAATCCCATCGCGCCCATTCCGATGGAGTTGCCCAGCTCCTTGAACTCCCGCTCCATTTCTGCAATGCGCGGGTCCGGGTTTCGGCTTCCGACTGTTCGCAAGCAGGCGGCACGTTTACCCAGAACCATGCAGGCGTCCTTCGACCCTCCGAGACCAATGCCGATGATCGCCGGCTGACAGGCCAGGCCTCGTTTTCCAAATGCAACGAGGCTGTCGAGATAGAAGCGCTTGATGCCGGCGATACCGTCGGACGGAAACAACATGCGATAATCGGTTCCGAAGAGACCACCCTTGTGAACCGTAATCAGGTCGACCCAGTCGCCATCCGGCTCGAACGCATATTCAATCTCGGGGGCACCGATACCGACGTTGTTATCGTGATCGGTACGCCAAAGCGGATGCACGCGATTCGGCCTGAGTGGAACGTTCCTGGTTGCATTGGCGGTGGCGCGCCGCAGGGCGGTTTCCAGAGCGATTGGACCCCCCTCGATGCTGGCCTCATTACCCATCTTGACGTACCAGCGCGGACAACCGGTGTCCCCGCACATCGCGCGACGATCCTGCTTGGCCGCCTCATAGTTTTCAAGCATGGCTTGGAGAACGAACGAGGACAGATCACCATCTTCGACGTCTGCAGCGGCCTTGAGGCCATCGAGATAGTCTTCGGGTATCTCGATGGCGGCCTTCTCCATCAGGATTTCCGCGGCCTTCTGAATCGCATCGATGGAGATCATTCTGCAGCCCTCACGAGGGTGTCGGGTTCTTCGGTGGATAGGATCGAGTGGCCGGGCTGTACGATAGTAAATTTCACCTGTTCCCGGCTCATCTGAAGCTCCTCGTCGCGCTTGCGCGCCAAGGTGAAGTATGACTTCTCCAGGCTTCCGCTTTCTGGAAAGTCTTCCCGGTAGTGAGCTCCACGAGAATTTTCTCGCTCTAAACCCGCCTTGGTAATGACCTCCGAGATGTCGCAGAGCGAGCTCACGTTCAGCCAGTCGTGCCAAGTGAGATTGAAGGCCCGGCTGCCTCCTGCCACACCGACATTCATGAGCTCGGACCGAATCTCCGAAATGCGGCGAGCTGCCCTGGTCATTCCTGCCGCAGTTCGCATCACGCCGACGTTGTCCCACATCGTATTCTGAAGTTCGTTGCGCAACTCGCGGATGTTTCCTGGTGATTTCGTGAACGGATAGACGACCCGTTCTATTTCGGCCTGCAGAACCGCCTCGTCCGGATCGCGCAGACGCGCCATCTTGCGGATGTCGCGGCCCATGACGTCGCCAGCAATCCCGCCGTAGACGGTTGAATTGGCCACGCCGTTTCCGCCCAGCCGATTCGATCCGTGTGCACCGCCGGCGTCCTCGCCTGCGACGTACAGCCCTTCCATCTCGGTGTGCGTGTCGGTATCCACGACAATGCCACCCATGAAATAGTGCGCTGTGGGAACCACCTCGACCTGCCCTGCGGCGAGGTCAACGCCGCTGTCCGCGCAGCGCTTCACCATGCCTTTGAATTTCTGCCGTACATTCTCAGGGCCGAGATGGGCCATCGAGATGTATACGCCGCCGTTCTTCGAGGTGTTGTTCTTGCGCATCTCCGCATAGATCCCTCGGCTGACGACGTCGCGGGTCGCTCTTTCGCCCTTTGCGTCATAGTCGAACATGAAGCGATGGCCGTAACTGTTCAACAATTGGCCTCCGGCGCCCCGAAGCCCCTCCTCCAAGACTGTGCCGGTCATCCGAGTATCTTCACCCGCGAGCAAGCCGGTGGGATGGAACTGGACCATCTCCATGTCGCGGAGCGGCAGGCCGGCCCGAAGAGCCATGGCGAGGCCGTCCATCGTCTTGTCGCCGGATGGTGTGTGATACTTGTACATTGTCGGCCCGCCGCCGGTCGCCATCAGCACCGTCTTGGCGCGCACCAACCGCAGTGCACCCGTGCGCATATCGATGAACAAGACCCCGGCAAGGGACGAACCATCCCTCGACGGAACAAGGCCAACGGCGCGGTGTTCTTGCAGTTTCTCTACCGGTCGAGCGAGCACTTGCTCCATGAGGCGACTGATGATCTCGATGCCAGTCAAGTCACCCTTATGAACGGTTCTGTCCGCCGTTTGCCCGGCGAACGCCTTCTGGTGCAACGTGCCGTCTGGATTTCTATCGAAAAAGCAGCCGATCTCATTCTCGAGTTCGCGGATGCGCACCACGGCCTGCTCACAGAGCCTCCAGGCCATGTCCTGGTTGGGAAGCCATTTTCCGCCAATGATCGTGTCCATGAAATGACGTTCGACGGAGTCGCCGCCGCCCAGCGCCACATTGTAGCCCCCCTGGACCATCCGCGTGCAGCCACACTTCCCGATGAGACCTTTCACGGCGATCGTGATCTTGGTGCCTTCAGGAGCCGCCTGCTGCGCGTGAAGTGCCGCGAACAGTCCGGCTCCGCCTGTCCCGATGATCAGGATGTCGGTGTCGTGACGTTCAAGATCGAAAGGGGCCGCCATGATCAAATCGCCCTCAGAAGGAAGCTGCCGGCGACCATGAACGCGAACGCCACGCTGGCCGCGGCCCAGGTCTTCTGATCCCTCGTCCAGGTGAGCAATTCGAAAGCCATAAGCCGGAGGCCGCCGAAGAAATGGACCGCCAGCAGGAACACGAGCCCAAACTCGGTGGCCTTCACCAGCGGCTTGTCCGCCCAATGCAGGAAGCCATCTAGATCCTTCGGTGCGGTGAGCGCGAGGGAAAGGACGTAGAAGTGCGCCGGAAGAAAGATCGCGAGCGCCAAGCCGGATAGCCGATGAAGAATGTAGGCCAACCAGAGCGGATGATTTCGGTGCGGACGGATCATAGCGCGGTCACCGAAAGAACGGCGCGCAGCCCTGCGAAAAGCAAGAAGGCGCACAGGGCCCAAGACAAGGCGTCGAGGAGAAGACCGCGCATGTGGAGAATCTCTGCGGCGATTACTCTCACGCCGATCGCGGCGTGGATCGATACCGCTACAACGAAGGTCCCATAGAAGAGCGCCCAAGGAAGGCTTCCCTGCGTTCTAGAAAGGATCGCTCCAGTCGACAGGCCGCCACGTATCGCATAAACCATCACGGCCAGGTGCCCCAGGACCAGGGGAGCCATGATCAGCGCTGTCACTCGCTGCAGCATGAAAAGGCGAAATGTCAGCATGGTCACCGTCCCTTGAAGAAGGACTTCATCGTCTCGCGCTTCAACCCGGCGATCGACGTAATTGGACTTAGCTCATTCGGGCAGAACTTGGCGCAACTCCCCTGGGAATGGCAGTTGTGGCAGCCCCCCCGCTGCGACACCGCATCGAGGATATCGGCCCGCTTCCCGTCCTTCTCGTCGTTGACGAGCGTCCATGCGCGATTAAGGGCGGCGGGTCCTAGGTACTCCGGATTGCCCTGAACAGTGTCGCAAGAAGCGTAGCACACCGCGCAGTTGATGCATTCGATCGCGGCATCCGCGAGAATGCGATCGCCACTCAACGGGTCTACCTTGACGATGTCGTCATCCCTCGTGCCTGTGGGGTGGAATACCCCTTCCGCCTTGACCCACTTCGTGAAGAAGGGATCCATATCCGTCGCGAGATCCTTGATGACCGGCAAATTGCGAAGCGGCGCTACCTCGATGCGATTGTCGCGGACAACCCTCTGCACGTGCGTCCGGCAAGTCCACCGAGGCTGGCCATTGACCATCATCGCGCAAGATCCGCACATACCCACCCGGCACGCGTATCGATAGGCAAGCGTGGGATCGATCTTCTGTTGAATCCAAACCACGACGTCGAGAATGGTCTGGCTTTCCTGATTGGGAACTTGAAAGCGCTCAAACTTCCCGCCAGCGCTGTCTCCCCGCCACACAGATACGTCGAGGGTTTTTGCGTCCGAGGACAAGCGCTCGCTCCCAGGAATATTGTTTGCCTGAGCTCGACTATATTGACGATTTTTCTGACAGAAACCCAAAAATAGTGACGGAAAATGTAAGAAAAACTATCACCGCAAACGCGGTCCGCCGAAAGGCACTTCTTAGGCGCACGTCTTCCGGCGGAGCACCAACCAATCGACGATGCACTTCACGAATCCTGAAATGCAATTTCAGGAAAGTTAGTTTGCTCACATCTCTCCGATAGGCCAGGGCTTGTCTGTTTGCGCGCTGAGACAGGAGATCGAAGGCATGGCCGACCGCTCGAAAGATTCAAATGAGCACATGCTCGTCGCTTCGCGCCGCCAATTCTTGCGCGAGGGAGGCACGCTTGTTGGAGGTGCGGCTGTCAGCGCGGTCGTCGGCGGAGATGCTCTCGCAGACCCGCTCAATGGCGAAAATCTGCCGCCGAACGTCCCCGAATGGATGAAGTCGCCCGGCGATCCTGTCGGCAGCCAGCTCTACGGGACGCCGTCTCCGTTCGAAAAGAGTGTCACGCGAAACATACCGAAAAGTGGCGAACCGGTTTTTTGGACGTCCAGTCGCACTCCCCTTCAGGATCTGGATGGCATCATCACCCCGAACGGGCTTTTCTACGAACGTCACCATTCGGGTGTTCCGGCGATCGATCCGGCCCAACACCGCCTGATCGTCCACGGACTCGTCGACAATCCTCTCATTTTCACGATGGATGACCTGAGACGCTTCCCATCTGAATCACACATCTACTTTCTCGAGTGTTCCGGTAACCCCGGGTTCAAGAAGCCGTACGGCAAGACAGCATCTGACTTGGTCGGCTTGGTCAGTTGCGCCGAGTTTACCGGTGTCAAGCTCAGCCATGTGCTGCAGGAAGCAGGATTGCGGCGCGAGGCAAAGTGGATCGTCGCTGAAGGCGCAGATGCAGCCGCATTGACACGCAGCATTCCGATCGAGAAATGTCTCGACGACGCGCTGCTCGTCTATAGCCAAAACGGTGAGCGGCTTCGTCCGCAGCAAGGCTATCCCTTGCGTCTATTCTTGCCGGGCTTTGAAGGTAACATGAGCGTAAAGTGGCTGCGCCGCCTGCATGTCATTGCCGAGCCGGTCTATTCTCGCGAAGAAACGTCGAAGTATACGGACCTCTTGCCGGACGGTAAGGCGCGAGAGTTCACGTTCTACATGGACGCAAAGTCCATCATTACCCATCCGTCCGGCGGCCAAAAGCTCAAGTCGCATGGCTTCCACGAGATATCGGGTATCGCATGGACTGGCCGTGGCAAGATCAAGCGCGTCGACGTCTCGGTCGACGATGGCAAGAGCTGGCAAGAAGCACAGCTACAGGAGCCGGTACTTACGCGAGCTCTAACGCGCTTCAGACTGCCATGGCGATGGGATGGCAGCCCCACCGTGATCCAAAGCCGGGCGATCGACGAAACTGGCTATGTTCAGCCGACATTGTCTGACCTGGTCGGCGTACGCGGCGATAACTCGTTCTATCACAACAACGCAGTCCAACCCTGGCGGGTTGCCGCGGACGGCGAGGTTACCAATGCAAATGCGTAATCTTTTGATTGCGAGTTCCGCCGCATTATTCCTGGTCTCGGCGGCGCATTCGGAGTCCTCGGTTAAACTCGGGATTGGACGTACAGCGACTAAAGCTGAAATCGCTGGCTGGAATATTGATATTGACCGCAATGGGACGAATCTGCCGCCAGGCAAAGGCTCGGTCGGCCTCGGCAGGGAAGTGTTCGATCAACAGTGCGCCGCCTGCCACGGCTCGAAAGGTGAAGGCGGCGTCGGTGATAAGCTTGTTGGCGGACAAGGTACATTGGCCACGCCGAATCCTGTTAAGACCGTTGGATCCTATTGGCCTTACGCGACCACTTTGTTCGACTACATTCGCCGAGCCATGCCGCACCCTTCCCCCCAATCGCTCAGCAATGAGGAGGTCTATGCGGTCACAGCTTATGTTCTTCATCTCAACGGCCTGCTACCCGACAACGCCGCCTTGGATGCGAAGAACCTGCCCGCCATCAGGATGCCCAACCGCGATAATTTCGTTGGAGATCCCCGTCCAGACGTAAAGTGACTTGTGTCAACGTTCACTCGGATGGCTCAACTATGATCACGGGGCTGACCCAAAAACTTCGCTCGATTGTTGGCGCGCGGCTCCCTCGACTCGTGCTCTTCATTTCGCGGCCCATAGAGACGTCGGAGACCCTGTTCTACAGCATGATGTTCGATGAAGTGGTGATCGAGCCCTCGGCTCAACCATCTCGCCGTAGCGGTCAACCGGAGCGGCAAACCGCCAACGTTCTTTGGGGAACTCGGATCTCTCCCTCCGTGGTCTCCGGAGGACGACCCGCATGTGAAGCCGGTTCCGCTATCCGTACCCTAGGGACGCGTAGCGAGACGCTTGTCTTCCAGGAGATTGGATGCGCGACTGTCACATTATTGCTGACCAAGATGACCGATATCGTCCCTGACGATCCAGTTCTCGAAGTCAGCATACCCACCCAAACGACCAGCACGGGTGTGGTCCTGGGCCGAGACTTTCAGAACAGAACGCCTCGCCTCGGCGGCGCACAGTTCGCCCTCATTGAAGAGGGAGACGAACTCCGACAATTCATAGCTGACGCCGCCAAAGCCGGCCTCTACGAACGGCTTCTTGGCGGCCCGACGGGCCTCGAATCTTGACCGAACGGACGACGGGACGATTTCTTAGAGCGGATGGCGCTTATCCATCGCTAGGATTGGGCACTTCCGGATCATCCAACAAGTTGTCGAATACTCGTGCGGCAGGTCTCGGAGTTCGGTCCGATAGCCTCAGTCGCCATAGTGAGCGCTCTACCGTGATTCCGCGAAGCTCTACGGCCTTCAGATAGCCCAGCCGGACTTGGTCTCTCGTCGCAACAGTTGAAACGATGGAGACGCCAATACCCGCCGCCACCGCCTGCTTGATCGCGGCCGTGCTGCCGATCTCCAGAAACCGAAGCGGCTCGATGTTGTTCGACGCGAGCGCCTGCGCCACGACTTCGCGCGAGCCTGATCCCGGCTCACGCAGAATCAATACCTCCCCTCCTAGAAGCTGAGGGTCGATGGGTTCCATCGCCGAAGCGAAATCATGATGCTCCGAGACGATCAACTTCATGACGTCGGTTCGCCATTCCTCCGCTACCACAACACCTTCGTCGATCGGTCCCTCGACCAGGCCAATATCTATTTCTTGTGCCGCCATCTGCTCGGCAATCTCGCGCGTATTCGCGCTGACAAGATGGAGATCGATCCCAGGGTATGCCCTATGAAAGGCCCCCAGATAAGGAGCGAGCATGTAGGTGGCAATCGTCGTACTTGCACCAATTCGCAGCGATCCGTTGTTCAGGTTGCGCTTAGACGAGAGCATTTCCTCCGCTGCGCGCTCGGCGGCAAATAGATCCTCCGCATACTTCAGCAAAGCGAGGCCTTCCGACGTGGGCACAACGCCTTTTTGAGACCGGTTAAGCAGCCGGCAGCCGACCTGAAGTTCGAAGTCCCGCACTCCCTTTGACAGTGCCGGTTGGCTTAGATTCATTCCTTCAGCGGCGCGAGAAAAGCTGCCCGCTCGGGCTACCGCCACGAACATCCGGAGCAAATGAAGGTTGAGGGCCATAATTCCCCATTATCGGTTCATGACAAATTGATATTTTCCAAAATCGCTCGTGTCACGCATATTTTGTTCTCTTTAGGGGAACGAGATGTCGGATCAAGTCGATGGCACCAAGAAGTCCACGCCTGCTGTTTCAGCCATTTCAGCGGCATCCTCGGTTCTTCCCGGGATAGTCCTCTGCGCTGCAGTCACAGTAGTAGCGATCAGTCTTCAGATGGCACAGGAATCGAGCTTTGGTCATCCCTACCTAGAAGCGATCGTGATCGCCATTCTCGTCGGAACGGCTATTCGTACCTTTTGGACGCCGGGCACCCGCTGGCGAGCAGGCATCGCCTTCAGCGCGAAGCAACTGCTGGAAGTTGCCGTCGCATTGCTAGGTGCCTCGATTACGTTCTCGACGATTGCAGGTTCTGGTCCAATTCTACTGGTGGCGACCGTCTGCGTTGTCATTCTGACCATCGTGATCAGCTACGCGGTGAGCCGATCTCTCGGGCTTTCAACCCGTCTTTCCATTCTAGTCGCGTGTGGAAACTCAATCTGCGGAAACTCGGCTATTGCCGCTGTGGCACCTCTGATCGGTGCGAACTCCGATGAAATTGCCTCGTCGATCGCCTTCACTGCGATTCTAGGTGTCATCGTTGTTCTGGGCCTGCCGTTGCTCATTCCGCTCTTCGCTCTCTCTGAGGTTCAGTACGGGATACTGGCGGGCATGACCGTCTACGCTGTACCGCAAGTGTTGGCGGCCACCATGCCGGCCAGCCTCGTCAGCACGCAGATCGGCACCGTCGTCAAGCTGGTGCGCGTCATGATGCTGGGGCCGGTTGTCGCTTCAATCGCCTACCTGGCGCGCGGCCTGCGCACTGACGGAGCGGCGAGATCGTCAAATCAGAAGCTCTTCAAAGCAGTACCGTGGTTCATCATCGTGTTTTTTGCGTTGGCGGCGTTGCGGTCCCTATCTTTGATTCCCGACAACTTCATCTCGCCCATCCGCTACATCGCGAGCATCTTCACGGTCCTGTCGATGGCCGCGCTGGGTCTGGGCGTGGATCTTCGCGTAGTCGGACAGGTCGGAGCCCGAGTGACGGCCGCTGTAACGTTATCGCTCATCTTCTTGATCGCAGTCAGCTTCTGTCTCGTTCGCTACGTGATACCGACCTAGCGCAGGATGGATTGATCTGTATCCACGATGGCCGGTGATCACACCCGTCAGGTGGAGACAAATGCCGATCTGGCTTCCTTTACGGATCCGGAGATAAACCTGTGTACCTCCTTGATGCGCCGCGTCTCGTGCGTGTCGGGATGAGACGTTATCCAATAGTTTCGAACGAAACGAACCTCTGGTAGTAAGCGTCTCAACTCGGGAAATCGCTGCGCCGCATAGTCGTGAAGAATGCCAACGCCGTGCCCGGCTCGGACGGCCTCCATTTGTGCGACCACGCTTCCGCATTCGTATCGACGTGACATCAGCCGACCGAGAACAGCGGCGTAGTCCAGAGCGCGACTGTAAGCAAAATCCTCGACATGCGTTACGAACAAGCGGCCGGCCAATTCGGCTTGGCTGGCGATCGGTCCCTCGCGTTCGAGGTAGCTCTCTGCGGCGTAGACGCTCAGCGTGTAGTCCGTCAGCTTCGACAGGATAAGTCGCCCCTGCTTGGGACGATCCAAGGTAATCGCGATGTCCGCCTCGCGCCGGGACAGCGAAAATGTTCGAGGCAACGGAACGAGCTGAACCACCAGCTTCGAATGGCTCGCGGCGAGCGCTCCGAGACGATCCGCAAGAAAGTAATTTCCCAGGCCGTCGGGGGCGCCGACGCGCACGGTACCAACGATCGCCTCCGTGGCTCCTCCAATACTGGAGCCGACTCTCAGAAACTCACTTTCGGCGCGCTCGGCGGCAGCGACCAACGCTTCCCCCGCTGCGGTCAAAGTGCAGCCGGTTGTGTGTCGCTCGATCAGCCTGGCGTTCAGGCTCCGCTCGAGCGCCGTAAGCTGTCGCGCAACGGTCGCATGATTGAGCCGTAAGCTTTTCGACGCTTTCAGGATCTGTCCCGCTCTTGCGACTTCAAGAAATATCCGCACCCGTTCCCAATCCATCGACTACAATTTCCGCACAACGGAGCCGCGAATTCGGCCGTTGAAGTGCGATTTTAGGCGCTCCATACCCAAACGATCAAGCTTCGTTTGGAGAAACAAGACCATGCAGGCGACCATTCCGAATTTCATCAATGGTGAGTTGGTGCCAAGCCAGGGCCCCCGCACCACGGCCGTTTACAATCCGGCCACCGGCGAACAATCGGGAATTCTGGGACTAGCATCAGCACAAGATGTTCGGTCCGCGGTGATCGCTGCTCGGAAGGCATTCCCGGCTTGGGCGAATACACCTCCTCTACGACGCGCTCGCATCCTCAACCGCTTCCTTCGGATTCTCGAGGACCGCATCGACGAACTCGCGCAGATCATTACCGCGGAGCACGGCAAAGTCCTTTCAGACGCCAAAGGCGAGATCCAGCGCGGCATGGAAGTGGTGGAGTTCGCAACCGGTGCACCGCAGCTTCTCAAGGGCGAGGTTACAGAGAACGTCGGAACGCGCGTTGACAGCCACTCGCTACGTCAGCCGCTTGGTGTGGTCGCCGGGATCACACCGTTCAATTTCCCGGCTATGGTTCCGATGTGGATGTTCCCAGTCGCCCTCGCCTGCGGCAACACCTTCATCCTCAAGCCCTCCGAGCGCGATCCTTCCACGTCCTTGGTTCTCGCGCAGTGGCTGAAGGAAGCTGGACTTCCCGACGGCGTCTTCAACGTCGTCCAAGGTGACAAGGAAGCCGTGGACGCGATCTTGTCTGATCCCGATATCGTTGCCGTCAGCTTCGTCGGCTCGACCCCGATCGCCCGCTACATTTACGAGACGGCGACCCAGCACGGAAAGCGATGCCAGGCGCTTGGCGGCGCGAAGAACCATATGATCGTCATGCCAGATGCCGACATGGATCAGGCTGTCGACGCGCTGATGGGGGCGGCCTATGGCTCCGCCGGCGAGCGCTGCATGGCAATCTCGGTGGCGGTGCCGATCGGCGACACCACCGCAGACAGATTGATCGAAAAGCTCGCGCCAAAGGTCCGCGCTCTGAATATCGGTCCGGGGACGGACTCTGAAGCCGAGATGGGCCCCTTGGTGACCAAGCAGCACCTCGACAAGGTCCGCGGATACATTGATGCTGGCGTCGACGAAGGTGCAAAGCTTGTCGTCGACGGCCGGGATTTCCGGCGTCAGGGGTATGAAAAGGGATACTTCATCGGCGGATCACTCTTCGACAACGTCACGACCGGTATGAAGATCTACCAAGAGGAGATCTTTGGACCTGTGCTCGCCATCGCACGCGCCAGGTCATATGACGAAGCAGCCGAGATGATCAACGAGCACGAGTTCGGCAACGGCACTGCCATTTTCACGCGAGACGGCGATGCGGCCCGTGAATTCGCGCATCAGATTCAGGTGGGCATGGTCGGCATTAACGTGCCAATCCCCGTGCCAATGGCATTTCACTCCTTCGGTGGCTGGAAGGCATCTCTCTTCGGCGATCATCACATGCATGGTCCCGAGGGGGTACGCTTCTACACCAAGCTCAAGACCATCACCACGCGGTGGCCGACCGGCATTCGATCAGGTGCAGAGTTCGTTATGCCGACGATGAATTGATCTAATACCGGGCGAAGACCGCATCGGTTTTCGCCTGGCCTTGCGGCCGATTGCTGAAGGATACTCTCTGGACAAACCTCAAGGAAGCTCGGCGCGCATCTTCGCCGCAAACTCGCCATATGTCTCGGCGAGCTCGTCGAGTACTTTACCGCGTAGCAAGCCCAATGTTGACGCGTCGGGCCGTGCCGTTAGACTAGGCTGATCCGCATGGTGGAATCTGAAGCCGGTCGAAGCCTTGATTTCATTGAGATCGTATCCGGGGTGAATGCTGTCGAGAATGAACCCTGGATGCGACTTGTCGAAGCGAAAGAGGCCCTTGCCCGTTAGCAGTGCGATCGGCCCCCCACTTCTAAAGACTCCCCTTTCGCTCACGCCGGGCGCGCTGACAAAATCAACTTTGTCGACGAGAACGCGCGGCGAATGTTCCTCGCGGAAGAGTATGACCCGAGGAACGACAAAATACAGATATGCCGACCCGAAAGATCCAGGCCAGCGCACGTCCGATTGCGGATAGCCGCCCGCGCCCACGAGATTGACGTTGCCGACCCCATCGATTTGGCCGCCGCCAAGGAAGAACGCATCAATGCGTCCCTGCGCCGCGCAATCGAACAGCTCGGCCGAGCCATTGGTGAAGAAGTTGTGATCAACGGAGCCGAGCACCGAAATGCGGGGGACAGGCTCTCCCTTGGCAGCTTTCATTGCGCGCAGGAGCATGGCTCCAGCGGCGGGGATCGGCGACGAGGCGCCTACAGCTACGTGTTTGACGCCATCCAATAGCTGCGCGATGGCGTAGATCAGTATCTCGCGGGGATGGATGGCGGTCACGATACTGTCTCCGACCTGACGTCAGCCATGTATCTGGAGAATCCCTCGGCCGTTCGTGCCGCCCGCGCATAGCGATTGAGTTCCGTCACGTCCGGGGGATATTCGCCCCACAAGCCATATGGCCATGCGCCTCGCGAGGCTTGTCCGACAGCCCCAATGTAGAGGGCTGGCAACACACCTGCGGCCGTCAGTTCATCCGCAAGTAGATTTTCCTCCACGATGCGCTCGACCGTGACCAACGTGATGGTTGACGCATAGGCCATAGCCGCGAGCTCACGACGACGGCCGATCCAGACGTTTCCGAAACGGTCTGCCATCGGGGCGTGAAAGATAGCTACGTCCGGCTTGATGGCTGGGATCAGGACGATCGGATCGGCGGTATCAGCAAGCGGATTGTCGAGGACGCGCCAGTCTTCCCGGTGCCGAAGCACGTCTGTGCCGATCAGCCCCCGCATCGGCAGAAATGGAATGCCTTTCTGTGCAGCCATCAAGCCGGCATGAATCGCCGGACACGTCGCGTCCTTCAGGCGAATCGAGCCGTCCTTCACGGCGGCATTGAATCGAGGCGCGCCGCCTGCCTCCCCCAATGAGACAGCGCTCGTCTCGACCGTCCCGACCAGGCCGGCTCCGATGAGTTGATCAACTTCCAGGCCTCCAGTCGGCACACAGACCAGATGAAGGTCATTCGCACCCCGCCGGATCATTTCGCGCGTCATGGCCATCGATACGCCGGCGTAGTCTACCGGCAGCGCGATGGTCATTCCACGCTCGATACATTTCGCCATTTCGCCAAGAGAGCTCGCCAAAGATGCCTCCGCTTGCTTCACAGTAGGTACGTCGTACGGGACGTTGTCGGCGAGCGACCAATCATCGGCAAGGTCACCCCAGGTCACGCCAATGCAGCGTACAAATTGCAATCAGCGCCGAGTGAGCCGGCACTGATCACTGCGCTAAGCGGCGACTACCCGCAATGATCTGCGCAGACCTTCGAGACAGCTCGCGCTTCTACGCGCGCGACGCCATCGATCCTTGCAGTCTGGCCAGCTTGTATTCGCTCTCGTGGCTGCCTGGCTTCAAGAGGCTGCGCTCCTGGAGCAGGCTCTGGGCGAGTGGCAGCTTGTTCGCGCGAAGAGCCGCCTCAAGAAGGTACTGATCGAAGATGTCGCGCTGAGCGTGACTTGCACCGATCGGACCAGTGACGTGACGCAGCGGCAGAATTCCGCCCACGACATCGTCATATCGACCTTGCTCGAATGCAATGATACTCTCACAGAGCGGAACGCCGAGCCTACGGATAACGCCGCTTGCGTAGCGGGTCTCGTCGCCGGCATAGTTCTTCATCGATTCGATTACCTTCTGGGCCGCCTCGAAGCGACGCTCATGTGCCAACGACATCACACAATGAACATCGGTAAAGATCAGCGCATGATCATCGATGTGCGTCTCGGCGTGATCGGCGAGAGCCCCCCATCGGTTCCCGACATCGACACCACAGAACTCGAGCCGGGCGAGAAGAGACGCGGCGTTCTGAATATCGAGATAGAAGTCGGATTTGTCGCCTTTGATGGCCTCATCATAGAGCTGCAGCGCGCCATCGAGACGTCCCGCGTCGATGTTGAACAATGCCTTGTGCCACCACAGGTGACGCCGAAACGGATTTCTATCGTTCCACTGGTCGAGAGGATGATTGAGCCATTTCAGCCCCTCGCCGTGACGACTTTGCATCTCCAGCACGTGCGCGACGGCATGCAATGCCCATAAGTCGTCTGGGCAGATCTCGACGGCCTCGCGTCCACAACGTTCGGCGTTCGCGTATTCACCGTTCTCCTCAAAGCCAAACGCAAGCATGCCCAGAACGTTACCGTAGCCGGGCATGTCTTTGCTCCAACTCGCCAGCACGGATGCAGGGACCGCGCGCAGAGCGCGGGTCTGCCCCATCCAGAAGCAGTTGAAGTGATGAAGCCGCAAGGCAAGAAGGTCGTGGGGGTGCTCGAAAAGAATTTGCTCCCAGCAGGTGTTGGCGGCCATAAGATCGCCGGCAATCCAGAGGCCCAACGCTTCGACGTGGCGTCGCTCGCGGGTGTTTGCGTTGCCTAGGGTCGATTGAGCATCCTTGAAAGCAGCACGCGCCTTGTCCATGACCAAGAACGTGCCGAAGACCATGAAGAAATAGCCACGCAAGCAATGCGCCAGGCAGAACTGCGGATCGGCATCCAACGCTTCCTTTGTCAGGGGCATTGCCGTCGTCCGGTACTCGAGAAAGCTCTTGACCGCCCGATTATAGGAAGTCACGGCGGCCTCGTTCTGGCTGCTAAGTTCCAAACCTCGATCGTCGAACATAGGACCTCTAAAGTCTGTCGTTTTCGGTTGAAGATATTCACGGCGAGCGTTCGAGGGCCCTTCACGCCTCGGGCGCTACACCCGCAAAAGGGAAGGGATACTCAAATAATCAAGCAGTGGCGCGCGTCCTAGTCTGGAGACGGACCTACAAAGCTGTTGCGCGTGTGCACGATCGCCTGCACGGAGCGCGCAAATCTGCACTTCACCGCCTGTTCTTGGGACTGCATTTGCGACGCCCATTCGTTTGCGCTTGGAGCATCTTATTTCGCGTCATTTTCCAACTTAAGCAAACGAGATAAATTCACGCACCAATTCAAAAATAATGAAGTCAAGTTCGCAGCCGGTCACCGGCAGAGGTAAGGTCGCGTAGCAGCACGGGTGCTGTCCCTTGTCCGGCAGCATTCGCTATTGAAACGAGCAGCCTGAAAGACCATTCGGCGCACGCCGAACCGGCGCCTACACGGAGGCGGCGTGGCCATGGCTTATCATTTGTGTGATCGCCTCCGCCGAATATCCAAGAACCTCAGACAAGACTTGGCGAGTGTGTTCACCCAGCGCCGGAGCGGGAGACTGCTTCCCGGCATTCAGATTGATTGGAAGAGTTTGTGGCATTCTGACCGATCCCAAAACCGGGTCATCGACGGCATTCAAATCTCTGGCGCTCAGATGTTCGTCGCTGGCCATATCCTCAATAGATTGGATTGGCCCGACGCCAAGCGATTTCGATTCGAAAGCTGCGATAACGGTCGTCCGATCTCTTTCCCCTATCCAGGTCGCGACCCAAGCCTCAATCTCGTCGCGATGAGCGGTGCGTTGCGAGAGGGTCGCGAATCTAGCGTCGGAAGCCCAGTCAGGACGGCCGACCAATGCCGCGCAGCGCGCGAATTGTTCATCATTCTGAACGGAGAGGCATATCCATTTGTCGTCCGCCGTCTTGAAATGCCCCGTTGGGGCCCCTCCAAGACTGTGATTGCCGTCTCGCTGCCAAGCCTCTCCAGTAGCTTCATAGTAGGAAATGAGTGGCGCAATCATTCGGAACGCGACGTCATAGAGCGCGACATCGACCGACGACATCGGCTCCATTCCGCCCTTTCGCTGATAGAGCGCCAACACCGCGCCGAACGCGCCAAGCACTCCCGTCATGAAGTCGCAGACTGGTACGGCACCACCTGCCCTCATGGGCGGTCCATCGCGCTCACCCGTCAGGTTGCTTAGCCCGCAAAATCCCTGCGCGACCGGATCGTACCCGCCCCGCTTCGAATTTGGTCCAATTCGGCCAAACGCAGAGACATGCACGACGATCAATCTCGGATTCAACGACTGGAGCGCTTCGTCGTTGAGTCCAATTTTGTCAAGTACGCCGGGCCGCAGGCTATCGATGAGCACGTCACCGGTCTTCAAGAGATCCCGCAAGATAGAAAGGCCACCGTCGCGGGTGATGTCGAGCACGACCGACTTTTTGTTTCGGCTGTTTACCTGCCAAAACGCGCTGGTTCCATTGACCATGGGACCAAACTGCCGAAGTACATCGCCCCGCCCCGGCCGCTCGATCTTGATTACTTCTGCTCCGTTGTCAGCAAGCAGTGTCCCCACGAAAGGTCCAGCTATGAGCTCGCCTAGCTCAATCACACGCGTCCCGGCGAGCGGCTTTGCGAAGGAAGTCGTCATGATGTAGGTGCCCCACTTACAATAGGATGCGTCGATTGCACGACGCTTTCGAAAAAGAGCCCGGCATGTACATTTGCACACGCCGGGCTCGAGTAGCGGGGCCTGCGGGCCCCTGATCCGACCGGGAGGCGGCCGAAAAGCGTATCTCCGATTTCGGACGAGCGAAGAGCACCGTCATGAGCCCTTTTCCGAGGCGGACGAGGCTCCTAAGCCTCATCCGGCGAGATGGTCGATCGGGCCCTGCCCAGCCCTCAGACAGGCATCCTATTCGGCAGCATCGCGGCCTTGGCTTCGCGCAACGTGGGCGTAACCGTCACGTGTCTGCGGCATCTTCATGCCAAGCACGCGCGAGGCCACCAAGGTTCTGAGCACTTGAGCAGTTCCGCCGGCAATGGTGAACATGCGAGCATCTCTCACCGCGCGCTCCATTGGATAATTGCGCGAGTATCCCCGAGCGCCGAAGAGCTGCAATGCCTGGTTGGTGACGTTGTTGGCGGTCTCGGAAGCGATGATCTTCGCTTGGGCGGCCATGAGAGGGTCCGGAAATGGATTCGCACTCAAAGCGGCTTGATGCAACGACAGGCGCGCGGCATTCACGGCTACGGCCATGTCGGCCACCATCCATTGCAATCCTTGAAATTCCGCAATGGGACGACCGAACTGCTCACGCTCCTTCACGAAAGCAAGAGACTTTTCGAATGCGCCTTGCGCGATGCCGAGCGCCACAGTGCCCGCGCCGACGCGCTGGCTGTTATAGGCGTCAATCAGATCAGCGAAGCCACGACGAAGCCCGCGCGGCGGCAGGACGAGCATATCGTCCTTGACCTCAAGGTCCTCGAAAATGATCTCCGTTTCGGGAATTCCGCGAAGCCCCATCGCCGGCTCACGCTTGCCGACCTTCAAACCCGGGGTCCCGGCAACGGCCAAAAACCCTCCGATCCCCTGCTCCGATCCCCGTTCGTCGAAAATACGGGCAAAGATCAAGTGCAGCTTGGACACACCGCCGCCAGTGATCCAGTGCTTCTTGCCGTTGATGACATACGTGCCGCCACGCTTGTCTGCACGCGTGGTCATCTCGGTAGCGGCCGAACCGGCATTCGGTTCGGTAATGCAGATCGCGGGCTTGTCGCCGGCGAGCACCAGCTCCGCCGCCATCCGCTTCTGCTTCTCGGTACCGTACTGCATGACGGCTGAGATCGCGCCCATGTTGGCTTCGACCGTAATACGCCCGGTAGCACCGCATACGCGGGCCATTTCCTCGATGATGAGGGTGGCCTCAAAGAAGCTACCGCCGCGACCGCCATACTCCTTAGGCACCGTGTACCCCATGAACCCGGCTTCGGTCAGCGCCTTCACGTTGTCGTAGGGATAGGCCTCCGTTCGGTCTACCTCTGCAGCCTTTTCGGCGAATTTGGACTCTGCAAGCTCGCGCGCAGCGGCTTTCAGCTTCTGTTGCTCAGGCGAGAGCTTCATATCCATAGGGGGTGAATCCTCTTCGGGTACGGGACGGTCAGCCGTTTTCACTCCGCAGACTATCGAAAGGCAAACGAATATTTTGCGAGCCAGACTTCAAAATATGTTAAGTTGTCTGTCATGAGCATCAGACAGCTTCGCACACTCGTGGCCATTGCAGATGGCGGTAGCTTTAACGCGGCCGCCCAGCGGCTCTACATGACCCAGTCGGCGGTCAGCATGCAGATGAAGGCCTTGGAAGTCGACATGAGAGCCAAGCTATTCGACCGCACCATCAGACCGCCGGTTCTCAATAGCAATGGATGGCGCCTTGTCGACGAAGCCAGACAGATTATCGAACGCTACGATGCCCTTCGGCTGCTTGCATCGACTCCTTCGACGGGCCTTACGGGTTCTCTGCGGCTTGGCGTTATTCCCTCCGTTGCGACGCACCTTCTTCCTCAAACGCTATCAAAATTGCGGAACGAGCACGCGAGCTTGAGAATTCAAATTCAAAGCGGCCTGTCTCCCGAACTTGCCTTTAAGGTTGAGGAAAAGCGCTTGGATGTTGCAATCGTTACGGAGTTGGAGCGCCTGGATCCGTCGATCGCCTTTGAGCAGATATCGGAAGAAGAGCTTAAGGTTGTCATTCACAAGGATCTGGCCCGCGGTTCGATCGGGGAACTGCTGCGAACATACCCATTCGTTCGCTTCAATCCTGCCATGGGAGTTGGACGAGTAATCGATTCGACGTTGCGCGCACGTCGAATTCTGGTGAATGACTTCATGGAGTTCGACTCCATCGAGACAATGATCAGCATTGTGAGGCTCAAGCTCGGAGTGACCATTATTCCAGTCGGTCTGTTTTCTCCCGACCTCGACGCTCTAAAGTCGATTTCGTTCGATCCACCGGTTCATAGACGAATCGGGATTTTGGCTCGTCGTGGGACGATTGATGCCCCTACCGTTCGCGCGGTCGCTGACGCATTCAAATCATTCGTAACGGCGCCCCGCTCCACGCCCCGCAAACGTAAGCGATAGTCGGAGCGGCTATTCGACTTGAACTCCCGCTGCTCTAACTCGTTAACGCGAAGCCATAGCCTGATCGAGGCGAGCTGAACCAAAGCGATGTAGTTCGTATCGCAGCTCTGGGATCGGCCTCTGGTCCGATCAAGTCACCTTCAAGCGGAGAGCGCTCTGTTGAAGATATATGATCCCAAAAAGGATCAGACCGAAGACGATTGGATGAATCCAGTCGTGATGAAAGACCATCAACTGCAGGACGAAGGCTGCGATGTCGATCGGCACCAACAGCAGTAGGGCGGCCCACGGCGAGAGACGCGGCACTAGAACACCAACCCCACCGATAACCTCCAAAGCCCCAGTGAAATACATAAACCAGAGCCCCAGGCCCAGATGGTTGAAATCTTCAATCATCATGGGTGTTGCCACCAATTTCATCGCACCGGTAGCAATGAAAACAAAGCCCATGAGGCCACGCAGAACCCAAAGACTCATTTTCCCGGGATTCAGTACTGACTCTTCAGACATACGATCACACGCCCATTCTAATGAGTGATGGTCAAATCAATTCCGCAAAGTCATCCGGCTAGAGCGGATGACCTTGTTATGCGTGATCTCAGGAACTATCAGACTTGGCTCCAGCCGCCGTCGACGCAGAGTTCGCTGCCTGTCAGATAGGATGAGTCATCGGAGGCCAAGAACAGGACGGCTTTTGCGATCTCATCGACGGTGCCGCTGCGGTGCATCGGAATTTGGGCATGAACTTGGGTCTTGGTCTGCTGAATCATCTCCTCGCTCACACCCGATTTGCGCGCCTGGTCAGTGTCGATGTAGCCGGGCGCCATGGCGTTCACTCGTATGCCCTTGTCGATGAGTTCTACCGTGAGCGAGCGTGCCAGCGAACGAATGGCAGCTTTGCCTGCCGAATAGACGCTGACATAGGGCATGCCCTTGGTGGTCAGGGTCGTGGTGTTGAGGACAATCGAGCCCCCGGATGTCATGAGCGGCAGGAGCTTCTGGATCGTGAAGTAGGTTCCCTTGAAGGTGCAGGCGACCGTGAAATCGAACTCCTCCTCCGACATATATTCAAACATGTTCGGTCGCGCCGCACCTGCGTTCGCGAAGATGATGTCGACGCGGCCGTGCTTTCTCTCGACAAACGCACGAAGCGCCTCAATGTCCGCCATCTTCGAAATATCGCAGCCGATCGCGGCGGCGCCGTTTCCGATGCTCTGCGCCGCGGCATCGAGCCTCGCCTGATCCCGCCCGGTGATGATGGCCTTCGCACCCTCGCGTGCGAACAGCTTGGCTGTCGCCAGTCCCATCCCATCGCTGCCGCCGGTGATGACAGCGACCTTACCGCCTAGTTTACCCATATTTCGTCTCCTATCGTCCTTTGGCGTGCCCGATGTAAACCGCACGTTTTATGAAGCTTGATTTGTTTTCCTCACTTCTGGCGCTCCTTTCGCCTTGGACAGACAGAATGGCAACCGCCTAATTTTCTATGCCGGCATACAGAAATGGATGGCGCGGACCTACCCGAGGAGTGAACGTGGAGTTGCGGTGGGATGACCAATGGGTCTTATGCCGATATCGGCATAACGTGCATAATGCCGTAACCCGAATTATGCCGATGACCAACGTTGGCGGCTGTCAGAGCTGGTTCTGGCCGTTCGTCAGCTCGGCATAATCGGATTTATTACGCACAGCGAGTTCGGTCGCCTCTAACCCGGCAGAAATGGGGTGGGAAGCTGACGGTCATGTTTTTGAGTTTTGTTGGCAAAAGCAGCCATTACGCTCAATTGCTTTGCACTGTTCCAACCGGGAGCTTCCCGGCTTGATGAGCCAAACGTGGGCTATTAAATGTGCCGTCACCTTCGAGGGAGTTTGCCACATGATCGATATTGACAAGGTGAGGGCGGATACCCCCGCTTGCGAGCAAGTGCTGCATTTTAACAATGCGGGGGCTTCATTAATGCCTCGTCAGGTCTACGAGGCGGTCAAGGGCGTGTTGGATCTAGAAAACGGCGTGGGCGGCTACGAAGCCGAGCGGCGCCTAGCAGACGATTTGCAGGCATTTTACAGCGAATTCGCAGCCCTTTTGAATGCCAGGCCGGATGAAATCGCCTTTGTCGAAAACGCCACTCGTGCGTGGGATATGGCGTTCTATGCTCTCCCCCTCCAATCGGGCGACCGGGTCATTACACACGGTTCAGAATATGCGTCGAACTTCCTGGCATTTCTGCATCAGGCCAAAAGACGTGGGATCGAGATTGACATAGCGCCTTCCGACGAGAGCGGACAACTCGATGTCGCTGCGCTCGAAACTCTGATCAGGCCCGCCACAAAGCTTATCGCCATCACGCATGTCCCAACACAGGGTGGGCTGGTGAACCCGGCAGCCGCAGTTGGCCAAGTCGCCAAGAAGCACAACATCCTGTACCTGCTTGATGCATGCCAGTCAGTCGGCCAGCTTGAGGTGGATGTGAAGGCCATTGGTTGCGACATCCTTTCCGGCACCGGCCGCAAATTTCTGCGGGGGCCGCGCGGCACCGGCTTTCTCTATGTCAGCAACGCCATTGTCGAAAAACTCGACCCGCCATTTATCGACCTTCTGTCGGCCAACTGGACGACCAATGATCAGTACGAGCTGGCGGCGGGCGCAAAGCGTTTCGAGAACTGGGAAAGCTATGTCGGCGGCCGCGTCGGTCTCATGACTGCTGTCCGATATGCGCGGAGCATCGGCATCGCGGTGATCGAACAGCGCGTGTCGTCCTTGGCCGCCACGCTTCGGGATGCTCTTTGCGGTGAGGCGGGTGTTTCCGTTCATGACCTCGGGCGGACGAAGTGCGGCATCGTCACCTTCCAGAAGCAAGGTCTCGAACCGCAGAGCATTGCCGAGCGCCTGAGAGCCCAGCAGATCAACGTCTCGGTGTCCGGCGTGCCCTATGCCCGGCTTGATCTTGGCGAGCGGGGGCTCTCCTCGCTGGTTCGCGCCTCCGTGCACTACTTCAACACGGAGAAGGAGATCGAACGTTTCGTGGAAATAGTGTCCAGTCTTATTCCCACTTGATGGAGGGTGATGACTGCATTTGGCGCGCGAGATGATCCGGTTGACGACCTATCTAGGCCATAGCGATCCCTCCAACACATACCGGTATCTGGAAGCGGTCCCCGAACTGCTCGATTTGGCCATGGCGCGAGCGAGTGGCGACAGCAGGGAGGCAAGCCGATGAGCAACGCCACTTTGCCCGCGCTGATCCAGCGTTTCTTCACCGACCGACTGTGCGTGCAGATGGAAGCGAGCCGCCATACCGTGGCCGGCTATCGCGACACCTTCCGCCTTTTGTTGCGATAGGCAAGCGCCCGGCACGGTAAGCCGCCGGTCAAGCTGACGATCGAGGAGATTGATGCCGATCTCGTCGCCGACGTCCTCGTTCACACCGAGACTGCACGCGGCAACCGCGCGCGTAGCCGCAACACCCGATTGGCCGCGATCCGATCGTTCTTCCGGTACCTCGCCATGAGCGATCCGACCTGGTTGCTGCATTGCCACCGCATCCTCGCCATGCCGAATAAGCGCAATGTGCGGCGTGCGGTGACGTTCCTCGACGGAGAAGAGATCGCGGCCCTGCTGGCGGCGCCGGACCGCACGACGTGGACCGGACGTCGTGACCATGCGCTGCTTCTGCTTGCTGTGCAGACGGGTCTGCGGGCTTCCGAACTAGTACCTCGTCACAGTGTTTCTGACTGGTTGATTCCTAGCCAGTTCAGGATGGGCAAGTCTTCCGGAGCTACGAGGATTTGGATGCCTCTGGCGACGCCGGGTTGACGGCGAATGAGGCCGTTTCGTTCGAGGGTCATGATCATCTGGTGCACGGTAGGTGGTGTGACCTGAAAGTGGCGCTGCATGTCGGCCTCGGCGGGCGGGCGTCGGAACATGTGCGCGTAAGTGTAGATGAAGGCTAGGTATTGGCCCTGCTTGTCTGTGAAGACTTGAGCGCTGAGGCTGCGAGCGGCACCTGATTTTTGATTCATTTGTCGATTCATCCGGCTCTCCAACAAGGAGGTCGGGATGAATGTACGTTATCGGGTCGAATTGAGCCAAGCCGAACGCGACGAGCTTACCGCGATGTTGAGCAAGGGCAAACGGGCCGCCCGCAAGCTCAAGCGCGCCCAGATCTTGCTGGCGGCCGACTCCGGCTGCAGCGATGAAGAGATTGCCCGCACCGTAGCGGTGGGTGGTTCCACCGTGTACCGGACCAAGCGGCGCTTCGTGGAAGGCAATCTGGAGCAGGCGTTGAGCGAGGAGCCGCGGCCTGGCGCAGAGCGCAAGCTCACCGGCAAGGAGGAGGCGTTGCTGGTGGCAACGGCCTGCGCCAGTCCCCCGGAGGGCCGCGCTCGCTGGACGCTGGAGCTTTTGGCCGACGCCATGGTCAAGCTCACTGACCACGAGAGCCTGTCGGGCGAGACGGTGCGCCGGCGACTGGCCGAGAACGGTCTCAAGCCCTGGCGTCGGGACATGTGGTGCATTCCAAAGGTCGATGGCGAATACGTCGCCCGCATGGAAGACGTGCTCGACCTCTATGCCGAGGCGCCCGATCCAGACCGGCCGGTGGTCTGCTTCGACGAGAGCCCGCTCCAGCTCATCGGCGAGGTTCGCCAGCCGATCCCGGCCGAGCCGGGCCAGCTCGAACGCTACGATTGCGAGTATCGCCGCAATGGCACCGTCAATCTCTTCGTCTGCATCGACGTGCATCGACCCTGGCGCAAGGTCAAGGTCACCGAACGGCGGGCCGCGGAGGATTACGCCCACTGCATGCGCGAACTCGTCGATGTCCATTATCCCGACGCCGCGTGCATCCGCGTCGTGCAGGATAACCTGTCAACCCACGCGGCCGGCTCCCTCTATGAGGCCTTCGCCCCCGCCGAAGCCCGGCGGATTCTGCGCCGCCTGGAGTTCCACTACACCCCCAAGCATGCCAGTTGGCTCAACATGGTCGAGATCGAGATCGGCGTGCTGCGCGGGCAGTGCCTCGACCGCAGAATCGATGACCCAGACTGGCTCCGCCGCGAAATCGACGCCTGGGAACGACAACGAAACGCCGCCGGCGCCCAAATCAATTGGATGTTCACAACCGACAAAGCCCGCGCCAAAATGCGCCGCGCCTATCCCGTCACATCCAAAGAGTCATAATCACTGTGGCGAGGTACTAGTCGGCCTCAGATGCGGCGATCGGAACCGGCGCCCATATCCGTTGCATGGGGAAGGGGCGGAAATAACGTGCCACTCCGCTTCGCCGCGAGACGGCCAAGCTCCTGGCGAGTTGGATCGGCGACAACAAGGAGAGCAAACCGCTCTTCCCCTCGCTCCGCGGCGAAATTTTGAGCCGCGACGCTCTCGAGCATCTTGTCCGCAAGCACAGCCTGACTGCATCGAGGATGTGCCCAAGTATCGGAACCAAGCGGGTCACGCCCCATACTCTTCGTCACAGCACTGCGATGGACCTGCTCCATCACGGTGTCGACCCAGCGGTGATCGCACTCTGGCTCGGTCACGAAAACGTCGAGACCACCCAGGTCTACATCCATGCCGACATGAGGGCTGAAGGAGAAGGCGCTCGCCCGCGTTGCCGCCCCGGACACCCCCTCAAGCCGGTTCAGACCGGACGACCAGTTCCTCTCGTTCCTTGAGGCGCTCTGATTATGCCGAACTACCGCATGGCCGAAGCTAGGAGAACCAACCTCTAACGGACGCCATGCGGCATAATCAGGGTTACGGCATTATGGACCTTCTCGCGGTTTGTGAGGCCGCAGTTATCGATCATCCATTTCGATTCCATCTGGTCGAGCCGGCGCGAGCGGCAGCTTCGTTCTAAGGTTGCGAAGTGATCGAGGCCGAGCGTGTGACTTCGAATCGTAGATCGGCGCCTGAATTCGGCGTGTTCTTCTGTGGTGCTCTGCGAGAATCTTGTAGGCGTTCACACCGAGGACGTGGTGGCAAGAGTGCTCAGCAAGCAATGAACTGCAAAGAGCTCAACTCACTGGGAAGCGTACCGCGAAGAAAGCGGAGGCACTCTCAGCGCGCGCAACGGCCAGAACGTTAGACGTCGCATCGGGCGTCGAGGAGTCCGGCCGCCCGCATGCCTGCAAACAAAAGCCCTGGACCATCCCGTAAGGCCCGGGCCCGGCGGCCCCGTATCGACGGCGGGGCGTCGCAACGTCCCAGCTCGCTGACCCGTCCTAAAGCGGCAGCATCCGGTTC
The DNA here is from genome assembly GCF_024199935.1 of Bradyrhizobium sp. CCGUVB14. Classification (NCBI taxonomy): domain Bacteria; kingdom Pseudomonadati; phylum Pseudomonadota; class Alphaproteobacteria; order Hyphomicrobiales; family Nitrobacteraceae; genus Bradyrhizobium; species Bradyrhizobium sp. CCGUVB14. The sequence continues at coordinate 1,322,531 of NZ_JANADS010000001.1, read as the reverse complement.
AACAGCTCGAGCAGCGTGCGCTTCTCGGTCTCGGTGAGCGGGGCCAGCATCTTCCGATTGTAGGGCTCCGTCAGCCTTGTCCCATCGGCAATGAGCTTTGCACCCTTCGGGGTAAGCACGAGCTCGACGGCGCGGCGGTCGGATTTCGAGCGGTTGCGCTTGATGAAGCCGGACGATTCGAGCTCGTTCAGGATCTTGATCAGGTTCGGCAGACGCAGCCGCAACAGGCTGGCAAGGCTGCTCGGGGGCACGCCGGGATTGTCGCGGATGACGACGAAGATCGCGTAGGTCGCGGGTGTGAGGCCGAGTGCGGCGAACTCTTCGTAGAAGCCCTCGAAGAACTTCAGCTGGGCAAGGCGCAGCATGAAGCCGGGCGTCCGCTGCAGCGCGCGCAGGTCTAGCGAGGTTTCGCTCTGCTGGGCGGACTTCGCTCCGGGTCTCAGGGGTTTCGAGCTCATGATTTTCCATCCGCGGCAGCCATCGGCTGATGGCCGAATTGACACTCTCAAAAATAGATATAAAATATAACTATTATTCAGCGGCACCAAGACCGCTTTGGGAGGGATACAATGAACAGCAAATTCCTGCACAAATTGTGCATTTGGGCCGTAGCACTGACCGCGACGCCGGCATTCGCCCAGGACGCGGTGAAGATCGGCATCCTGAACGACCAATCCGGTCCGTTCGCGAGCTATCAGGGCGTCGGCTCTGTCGTCGCCGCAAAGATGGCCGTCGAGGACTATGGCGGAAAGGCCGGCGGCAAGCCGGTCGAGGTCGTCGCAGCCGATCACCAGAACAAGACCGACATCGGCATCGGCATCGCCCGGCGCTGGTACGAGAACGAGGGCGTCGATGCGATCTTCGACATTCCGAACTCGTCGATCGCGCTTGCGGTAGCCGGCATGAGCGCCGAGAAGAACAAGGCGTTCGTCGGATCGGGCGCCGGCACGGTGCTGCTGACCGGCGAGAAGTGCACACCGAACACGGTGCACTGGACCTACGACACCTATGCCTACGGCCGCGGCCTCGGCAAGGCGATCGTGCAGCAGGGCGGCAAGAAGTGGTTCTTCATCACCGCCGACTATGCATTCGGCCATGACCTGGAGAAGCAGGCCGCGGAGGCGGTGAAGGCCTCCGGCGGCGAGGTGCTCGGCAGCGTGCGGCATCCGTTGGGAACGGCCGATTACGCCTCGTTCCTGCTCCAGGCCCAGGCCTCGGGCGCCAATGTGGTCGGCTTTGCCAATGCCGGCGACGACACCATCACGTCGATGAAGCAGGCCGCCGAGTTTGGACTGACCAAGGACCACAAGCTGGTCGGGTTGATCCTGGGCATGAACGGCCTTCCCGCGCTCGGCCTGAAGTTTGCGCAAGGCGCGCAGATCATGAATCCGTTCTACTGGGATCTGAACGACGGCACGCGCGCCTTCGCAAAACGCTTCGCCGAACGCATTCCCTCCAAGGCCTATCCGAACGACATGCAGGCCGGCGTCTATGCCTCGGTCATTCACTATCTCAAGGCGGTGGACAAGGTCGGTAGTGCCAAGGACGGCAAGGCCGTCGTCGCCGCGATGAAGGAGATGCCGACCGACGATCCGCTGTTCGGCAAGGGCTATATCCGCAAGGACGGACGCAAGATCCACCCGCTCTACCTGCTCCAGGTCAAGGCGCCCGAAGAGTCGAAATCCGCCTGGGATCTGCTGAAGGTCGTCGCGACCATCAAGGGCGAGGACGCCTTCCGCCCCGAGAGCGAAGGCCAATGCCCCCTCAGCAAGCAATAGACGCGGAGCCGGCGATGAGCGGCATTGCATCCAGCCCGGTCGATCCGTTCGCCCCGGACTTCCTGACGGACCCCTATCCGGCCTACGAGGCGCTGCGCGCGCGCGGGCCGGTCTTCACGCTGGAGCGCTACGGCGTATGGGCGATGGCCGGCTATGGTGAGGTCGAGCCGGCCCTGAAGGACTGGAAGACGTTCATCAGCGGCGAGGGCGTCGGACTGCACGGGATGAACCCTGCGCTGCCAAAGCCGCTCACGCTGCAGATCGATCCGCCCGACCACGACAAGGGCCGGCGGGTGCTCGGCCGCACGCTGTCTCCTGGCGTCGCCAGGAAGCTGCGCGAGACGTTCCAGCATGAGGCGGAGAAGAAGGTCACCGAGCTGATCGACAAGGGCTCGTTCGATGCCGTCACCGACCTTGCCGAGGCTTACCCGATGAAAGTGTTTCCGGATGCGATCGGCATCCGGCCGGACGGCCGCGACAAGCTGCTGGCCTGGAGCACCTTCGTGTTCAACAGCTTCGGCCCGGAGAACGAGATACTCGTCGAAACGCGCAAGACGGGCCTGGCCGCCCAGAGTTGGATCATGGAATGTTGTGCCCGGGATGCGTTGCGCCCCGACGGGCTCGGCATGATGATCTACCAGGCCGCCGACGAGGGCGAGATCACGGAGCACGAAGCCACGCATCTGGTGCGGCCGTTCCTCACCGCGGGCATCGACACCACCGTCAACGGCATCGGCAATACCCTGCTCGCACTCGCCACGCATCCGGATGAATATCGCAAGCTCCACCAAAAGCCGGAGCTGGCGCGCAACGCTTTTGAGGAAGGCCTGCGCTATGATTCACCGGTGCAGACGTTCTTTCGCACCACCTCGCGCGACGTCGAGATCGGCGGCGGCGTCATCCCTGCCCACCGCAAGGTGCTGCTGTTCATGGCCTCCGCCAACCGCGATCCTGCGCGCTGGCGCGATCCGGATCGGTTCGACGTCGAGCGGGTCGCGACCGGCCATGTCGGCTTCGGCGCCGGCGTTCACGCCTGCGTCGGCCAGATGATCGCGCGCCTGGAAGGCGAATTGATCTTCGGCGAACTCGCCAGGCGCGTGAAGGCGATCGAGCTCACGGCAGAGCCGAAACGCAGGCTCAACAATTCCCTGCGCGGACTGGAGAGCATGCCGGTTCGCGTGACGGCGGCATGAGCTGTATCACGCGCGGCCGGCCACCCTTTAAGGCCAAACTACCGCGACGACCTTTGGCCAGTTGTGAAGCTTCTGGATCAAGGAAAAAGTGCCGGGCTGTTGCAACCTGAGCTGCAACAGCCCGGCAAGTCTTGGGAGGAACAACACAGACATCTGCGATTATTCCAGGCGTCGTGTGAACGAGTTACGATCACGGCTGAAGCTAAGAAAACGGCAAATCCTTTGAGACACTAATCCACTGTGAAGTAGGCTTAGTTCCCCTTCCAATTCGGCTTGCGCTTCTCCGCAAAGGCCTGTGGTCCTTCCACCGCATCCGCAGAAGCGAGCATCACCTTCATAGCCGGGTATTCCCACTCCTCTGAAATTCCCTCGGAAATGGAACGTGATAGCCCTCGGAGAACCGCCTCCTTAGTGGCTCGGACCGACATGGGACTGCAGGCAAGGATCTCCTCAGCCCAGCGTCTGGCGGCATCCAGAACGTCCCCGCTCACCACCTCGTTGACGAGACCTAACGAGAACGCTTCCTCCGCGCTGACCCGGCGTCCCGTCAGCATCATGCCCATCGCTCGCTTGAGGCCGATCTCCCGAGGGAGCCGCTGAATTCCTCCGGCCAGCGCGGCCAGGCCGACTCGCGGCTCTGGCAGGGCGAACACGGCGTTCTCGGAGGCGACCACGATGTCGCATGCAAGCGCGATCTCAAATCCGCCCCCCATCGCGATTCCGTTGACTGCTGCGATCACCGGCTTGGCCAAGTCAAAGCGCCTCGTCAAGCCGCCGAAACCCTTGGGCGGGGTTGCAAGTCCCCCGCCAGAAGCTTGTTGTTTGAGATCATGCCCTGCACAGAACGCTTTCGGTCCGGCCCCCGTGATGATCGCCACCCACTGCTCGTCGTCGGAAGCAAATTTGTCGAAGACGTCCTCAAGCTCGGCGTGGCAATCAGCATTCAAGGCGTTATGTGCCTCAGGCCGATCAATCGTGACGATTGTGCATCTGCCCTCGCGGGCGACCTTGACATGTTCGTACGTCATTGCGGCTTTAGCCTTTCGAAGTGGAATATGCCGATGGCAATCGGGAGATGGACAGCAGTCGTCCGAGACGACCAGTTTGCAGACAATCAAGTTTCAGCAACTCGATTATCAGCGCAGAGTTTCTTGGCTCCTCGCGATCAAAACCCTCTGATAGTCGCGAATTCCGACAAGTCGGCGCGATCCGCGCGCAGACTGTTGATAGGATGTGCTGGATCTTTGTAACCCAGAGCCATGCCACAAAAGAGCATGAGATGGGGAGGCAAGCCGATGAACTCCGCAACGGTCTCGTGCCAGAGCGCCCAAGCTTCCTGCGGGCAAGTGCTCAACCCCTTCTCCAGCGCGAGCAGCATAACGGATTGCATGTACATGCCGAGATCTGCCCATTGCCCAGGTTCCATTTGGCGATCGATGGCGAAAAACAGGCCGACTGGCGCACCGAAGAAGCTGAAGTTCTTAGCAAGCTGATTGAGACGCGCAGCTTTGTCTTCGCGCGGAATCCCGATCGAGCGATAGAGATCCTCGCCGTTCTTGAAGCGTCGGCTTCTATACGGCTCCTTCAGTTCTGGTGGATAGATATTGTATTCCGGCTTCTCGCCCTTCGGATTGATCTTGATCCGCTCGGCCATTAGCGCCTTGAATCGAGCGAGTTCTTGACCTCCTAGAGCCCAGACATGCCAAGGCTGTAGATTGCCGCCGGAAGGTGAACGGCTGGCCGCAAGCAGGATGTCTTCGACGACCTCGCCGGGGACGGGAACGTCCAAGAATGCCCGCACGGAGGTGCGCGAGTTCAACGCGTCCGAAACTCTCATGAAACTTTCTCCAAAGACTTATCGAGAAAACTCGTCATCCAATCCGGACGACCATCTTTCCTAGAGCCGAGCGCGTCGTCATCGCTTTGAACGCTTCGTGGAATTCCTCAAACGCAAAGACCCGTCCCACCACAGGAGCAAGCGTCTTCTCGCTCAACCAAGTGAACAGCTGGGCGATGACGAGGTCTCTCACATCCGGCTCGCGACGACCAATCTGTGCCAGGTCGACACCCAGCAGCGCGCCCCCCTTCAGAAGGGGCAGATTGAACCGCAGCGCCGGAATCGTCCCTGAAGCAAAGCCGATCACCAGGTGCCGTCCGTTCCAGGCGATCGAACGGAAGGCCTGCAGGCTCAGATCTCCGCCAATGGGATCATAGATCACGTCCGCCCCGTGACCGCCGGTGAGTTCCTTAAGTTCGTCGCGCCACCCTTCACGCGTATAGTCCAGGCCCGCATCTGCACCATGACTGATCGCAAATTGTCGTTTCTCCTCAGTCGAAGCTGCCGCAATGACGCGGGCTCCCAGCAACTTTCCAACCTGGACAGCGGCTATTCCGACCCCACCCGCGGCTCCCAAAACCAGAAGTGTCTCGCCTCTTTGTAGCTTTCCCCGAGCGCTGAGCGCGTACAGTGCTGTCAGGTAGTTAGCGAAGAACGAGGCGCCGACCTCCGGCTCTATGCCCTTCGGCGTGAAAAAAAGGTCTTCGGCTGGCACGCAAATATACTCGGCAAGGCCGCCATTTCTGACCATCCCGATGACCGGTTTACCGGGTGCGAAGCCCTTAGCATCTTCCGCCGCCTCGTCGACGACGCCCGCAAACTCCGACCCCGGCGTAAATGGCAGAGGATCCTTGGTCTGATACAGCCCCTGCACCTTCAAGCCGTCCACGAAACCGACGGCGGCTGCTTGAATTCGAACGCGGACCATTCCCGGCGACAATTCAGGTTTGGCCACTTCCTTGATGGCGATATTTTCGATGCGATCGTAGTTTTCGACCAGGACTGCTTTCATGACATCCTCTTGAGCGAGCGCCGATCTCGATCGGCCGTCGAATTCGCGCGATTAAGTGCAGAGATCTCCAAACTCTAGAGGGCCCGAGAGATCACCTCCTTCATCATTTCGCTGGTTCCGCCATAGATACGCTGCACGCGTGCGTCGGCATACATCCGTGCAATAAGGTACTCGTTCATGAAGCCGTATCCGCCGTGCAACTGCAAACACTCGTCGATGACCTTACCCTGTTGCTCCGATGCCCAGAGCTTGGCCATCGAGGCTGTTGCCGCATCGAGCGTGCCGGAAACCAGCGCCTCGACGCATTCGTCGACAAAGCTGCGCGTGACTTTCGTGATCGTTGCCAACTCGGCCAGCCGGTACTTTGTGTTCTGGTAGTCAGCGATCGACTTTCCGAACGCCTTGCGTTCCCGAACAAAGGCAAGCGTCGCCTCGAGTGCGCCCTCCATTGCCGCCACCGCCATGACGCCGATGATCGTGCGTTCATAGGGCAAGTCCGACATCAATTGGTAGAAGCCACGACCTTCCACTCCACCGAGCAAGTTTGAGGCTGGCACGACGACCTCGTCAAAGAACAGCTCGGAAGTATCCTGGGCCTTCAGTCCGAGCTTATCAAGCAAGCGTCCGACCCTGAAGCCTGGAGCTTTTGCTGTCTCAACCAGGATGATCGACATTCCGCTCGCCCGCTCGGCCGGATCGGTCTTCGCAACGACGAGCACCAGGCCGGCAAGAAGACCGTTGGAAATGAACGTCTTTGAGCCGTTGATCACGTAGTCATCGCCGCGCTTCTCAGCACGGGTTCGAATGGACTGGAGATCCGAGCCAGCACCCGGCTCGGTCATCGCGATGGCTCCGACGAGTTCTCCGCTCGCCAAGCGCGGCAGGTATTCGCGTTTTTGCTCCTCGGTGCCATGGTTCAGCACATAATGCGCGACGATCGTGTGGACGGAGGGATTCATGCCCGTCAGGCCGCGGCGCGCCATTGCATCGTAAAAGATAGCTTCGTGCCGAAAATCGCCTCCGGCGCCGCCATATTCGGTCGGGATGTCTGAACAGAGAAGTCCAAGCGCGCCGGCCTTAAGCCAGAGTTCGTGCCCGACATTCCCTCGCGCGCGGGCCTCTTCGTCAAATGGCGCCATTTCCTTGTCGACGAAGCGGGTGACCGTTTCGCGATACATCTCAAGGTCGGAATCGAGCCAGGAGGGTCGATAGTCAATCATGCGCCTACTCGTCGTTCCTATGAAAGCAACCATCGCTTTCGCTTCCGGCTGGGTTCCGCATTTTCATCCAAACGTGATCGATTGAACCCGCCGCGCACTTCTTCGACAAAGCTTCGATTTCATCTGCTGTCGAAAGCATGCGCGACGGTTCTCTGCGTGGGGGTCTATTCCGTGTCCCCGTTGATCACGGCTCCGAAGAGCTCCCACTTTTCGCCGCTAAACCGCATCAACCGAAGTTGGCTGATCGGAGCAAAGTCGGTCGGCGAGGTGTTCACGTAGATTCCCGGCAAGAGCGCCTCGGTCCGCCAATCCTTCAGGTTCGCAGCCTGCTTCATGACGTTCTCGCGGGTGAGGTCGTCGCCGCATTGCTTCAACGTCTGGGCCAGCGTCTCCGCAAGCGCGTAGCCGGTGATCAGCAAGACGTCGCGCTTGTTGCCTTCGGGATAGTACTTGCTCAGAAAGCCCTGAAACTCCTTCATGCCGGGGTCATTGTCCCACTGCGGATCCGCCGGGTCTTTCAAGTAGGTGGCGGAGATGATGCCCTGTGCGTTCTCAAAGCCAGCAGGTTTGATCACGCTGCCGACCGACGCCGAGACGTTGCTCAGGATGTGCAGCGGCTTCCAGTCGACTTCGGCAATCTTCTTGATTGCTTGGGCCGCAAATTTGGGCGAACTGATATCGACCAGTGTATCGGCACCCGTCGCCTTGAGCTTGACGATGTGACTGTCGATCGTCGGCTCTGATGTTTCGTAGCTTTCCTCGGCGATGATCTGAGCACCGAGCTTGTCCTTGAGACCCTTCAGGTAGTCCTTTCCGAGATCGTCGTTCTGATAGAAAACGGCGACTTTGGCGTTTGGCTTTTCCTTGAGGATGTACTTCGCGTAGGCGCGAGCCTCGCTCTGGTAGGAGGGTTGCCAGCCTGTGGTCCAGGGGAAGTTCTTGGGGTCGTTGAACTTGGTCGCCCCCGCCGCCACGAACAGCTGCGGAACCTTCTTGGAGTTGAGATATTTCTGGATGGCCGTGTTGTTGGCTGTGCCCAGTGGATCGAAAATGAGCAGCACTTCGTCGCTCTCGACCAGCTTGCGCGTCTGCTCGACGGCCTTCGGAGGCGAGTACGCATCGTCATAGCTGATGAAGTTGACTTTGCGGCCGTTGATCCCGCCCTTGTCGTTGATCATCTTGAAGTATGCGGCCTCCACCTGGCCGATGACGCCGTAGGCAGATCCCGGACCGCTGTACGGCATGAGATTACCGACCTTGATCTCGGTGTCGTTGGCCCCCGTATCATACTTCTTCTGGGCGAGCGCGGTGCCCGACGCGAGCGCGATCACTGCTGTTGCCAGAGCGGTCGTCCCTATAATCCTAGCAAGCATATGAAGTCTCCTTGTGAGTTTCACTTCTGTTTTAGTTTGGCGACCCAGCCTTGGCTTAGGATCGCGACCTGCCTTGCGCCATGTGGCACAAGATAGATGACGAGAAACAAGAGGACGCCGAACACGGCGCCGGAGAGACCCTTGGAGATGCCCTCCGCGATGTTTGGCACGAATATGATGAAGGCGGCGCCGACGATCGAGCCCGGCAGCCAGCCGACGCCGCCAACGACCATTCCGAGGAACAGCTGGATCGCGAGCGTGATGGTGAAGCTGTCGGGTGCGACGAACTGCACGGCGATCGCACTGAGGCCGCCGGCGACGCCAGTGATGGCGGCCGAAACGCCGAAGGCCAGTGTCTTGTACAGCGCGACGTTGATGCCCATGGCGGAGGCCGCGATCTCGTTGTCGCGGATCGCCATGAAGGCGCGGCCCGAGCGGGAGCGCAGCAGGTTGACCGCGCAGATGTAGATCGCGAGCACGACGACGAGCGTGAAGTAGTACAGCCACATGTCCTGCGACATCTTCAGCCCGAACGGCGCGTCGGGCTTGGTGACGACGAGGCCCTGCACGCCGCCGGTCCAGTGCTCGAGGAAGTTCAGCTTGAGCAGCTGCGGCATCGCGGTGGCGAGCGCGAAGGTCGCAAGCGCCAGGTACACGCCGGAGAGCCGCAGCGCCGGCTGGCCGAACAGGAATCCTGCGCCGAAGCAGAGCACGGCCGCGACCGGCAGGCACAGGAAGTAGGGGACGTTGAATTGCTCCATCATGACCGCGGTGACGTAGGCGCCGATGGCGTAGAACGCGCTCTGGCCGAGCGAGAACTGGCCGCTTCCGCCGGTCAGGATGTTCAGCGCCAGCACGGCAAGACCCAGATAGAGCAGCTGGGTCAGCTGGAAGATCACGAAGTTCTTCGCGAACAGGGGAACGGCGATGAGAAGCAACAGCACCACCACCGAGGTGCCTGTGCCCAGCGTCATGGCCCGCTTCGGAACGGCCTCGACCGCCTCGTTGCCTTCGGCGACGACTTCTTCTGCTGCGCTCATGATCAAACTCGCTTGACGATGTGCCGGCCGAACAGGCCAGCGGGTTTGACGACCAGGACGGAGATGATCAGCGCGAGCGCGATCGGGAGTTTCAGCTCGTTGCCGACGCCGGGGATGTAGGTGCCGGCGAGGTTCTCGAAGATGCCCATCAGGAAGCCGCCGACGACGGCGCCGAACGGGCTGGTCAATCCGCCGAGCACGGCGGCTGCAAAACCGTAGATCAGCACGCCGCCCATCATGTTGGGCTCCAGGAACACGACCGGGGCAATCAGCATGCCGGCGATCGCGCCGATCGCGGTCGCCATGCCCCAGCCGAGCGCAATCATCCAGCTGGTGTTGATGCCGACGAGGCGTGCCGATTCAGGCACCGAGGCAGCCGCGCGCATCGCAAGGCCGATCCTTGTGTACTGGAAGAAGAAATACAGGCCGAGCAGCAGCAGCACGGTGACGCCGATCATGCCGGCCTGATGGGTCGAGATCAGCTGGCTGCCGAGGAACGGCGAGGAGCCGAACGGGGTCGGATATTGCTTGATGGTGAAGTCCCAGAGCAGGCCGGCCGAGGAGTTGATGATCGCGTACAGTGCGATGAAGCCGGCGACGTTGGTCAGCACCGGCGCTTTCGCAAGCGGCTTGAACAGGATGCGCTCGATGGCAATGCCGGCGACAAAGGAGAACGCCAGCGTGATGATGAAGGCGCCCCAATAGGGCACGCCCCATTGCATCAGCTGCCAGGAGATGAAGGTCGAGTACATCGCCATCTCGCCCTGCGCGAAGTTGAGATGGTCGATGGCCTGGTAGATCATGACCACGGCGAGCGCCATGCAGGCGTAGATCGCGCCCGTGGCGATGCCGGCCAGGACCTGGTTGGTGAACAGCTCCATTGTCCCGGCTCCTCAGTAACCCAGATAGGATTTGCGGATTTCTTCGTTGTTCGCGATGTCCTTGGCATTGCCGGACATCACGATACGGCCGGTCTCGATCACATAGGCCTGGTCGGCGAGCTCGAGCGCGAGCTGGGCGTTCTGCTCGACCACCAGGATCGACACCTTGTCCTCGCGGTTGATCTTGCCGAGGATGCCGAACAGGTCGCGCACGACGAGTGGCGCGAGGCCAAAGGACGGCTCGTCCAGCAGCATCAGCCGTGGCCGCAGCATCAGCGCACGCGCGACCGCGAGCATCTGTTGCTCGCCGCCGGAGAGCGTGCCGGCCTGCTGGGTGTGCCGCTGCTTCAGCACCGGGAAATGCGCATACATGCGCTCGATGTCTGAGACGATGCCGGCATTGTCCTTGCGGGTGATCGCGCCGAGCTGGAGGTTTTCCTCCACCGTCATGGTGGTGAAGGTGCCGCGGCCCTGCGGCACATGGGCGATGCCGTAGCGGACGATGCTTTCGGTGGAGCGGTTGTTCAGCGGCTTGCCGTCGAACTCGATGCCGCCGGTGGAGCGCACCATGTTGCAGATCGCGCGCAGCGTCGTGGTCTTGCCGGCGCCGTTGGCGCCCAGCAGCGTCGTCAGCGAGCCCTCGTTGAGCGAGAAGGACAGGCCGTGGAGCGCCTGGACCTGGCCGTAATAGGCGCGCAGGTCCTTGACGTTGAGCAGATCCGTCATTGGTCCTTGCTCCCGAGATAGGCCTTGATGACGTCGGGGTCCGCCTGCACTTGGGCCGGCGTGCCTTCCGCGAGCTTCTTGCCGAAATTCAGCGCGACGACGTGGTCGGCGATCGACATCACGAGACCCATGTGATGCTCGACCAGCAGCACGGTCATGTGCCGCTCGTCGCGGATGCGGCGGATGAGGTCGCCGAGCAAATAGACTTCCTCGTGGTTGAGGCCGCCGGCCGGCTCGTCGAGCAGCAAGATCTTCGGATCGGCAGCGAGTGCGCGCGCCAGCTCGACCCGCTTCTGCGTGCCGAAGGGCAGGCCGGAGACGACGGTATGGGCGACGTCCTCGAGATTGAGATAGGCCAGGATCTCATGGACCTTCTTATTGACGCTGGTCTCGCTGCGCCGGACCCAGGCAAGTCGCAAGGAATCGCTGATGATGTCGCTGGAGGTCTTCGAGTGGGCGCCGACGCGGACGTTGTCCATCACCGAGAGGTTCGGAAACAGCGCCACGTTCTGGAAGGTGCGGCCGATGCCGATCTCCGCGATCCGGTGCGGCGGCCGCGACAGGATGCTCACGCCTTCCATCAGGATGTCGCCGGACGACGGCTGGTAGAGCCGGGACAGGCAGTTGAAGAACGTGGTCTTGCCGGCGCCGTTGGGGCCGATCAAGCCGAGGATCTGGCCCTTGTGCATGTCAAAGGACACGCCGTTGAGCGCGGTGATGCCGCCGAAAGCGACCGTCACGCCACGAACCGAGAGCAGAACCCCTTGATCCTTCATTTGCCTCACTTGAACCATGCTCTACCCCACAACGCCGGAGCACCGGCACTCTCTTCAGGCCGGGAGACCTTCGGACTTCAGCAATCCCGCGAGCCGGCCACGAATCGTAACCTTGGCGTCAGCCACGATCCGCTCGATCAGGCGCTGGCACGTGGGGACATCGTGAATGAGCCCTTGCACTTGCCCTGCCCAGATCAACCCAGCGTCAAGGTCACCGGTTTCGAGCGCAACGCGTCCCTTCGCCCCCGAGACCAACGGCCGGACATCATCAAACGCGGCTTCAGGTACATTCGATATCTCAACGACCTTGTCGGACACGCTGTTCTTGGCGACCCGGCCCGTATTCCGAAACCTGCGGAAGATAAGGTTCGTTGCGCGCTCGTCGTTCTGAACCAGAAACTGCTTCACTGCCTCGTGTATCGGAGCCTCAACCGTCGCGCAGAAACGCGTGCCCATGTTGATTCCGTCGGCCCCGAGAGCCAAGGCAGCTGCGAGACCACGACCATCACCGAAGCCGCCGCTGGCCAACATCGGAATGGAAATCTTGTCTGCCGCAGCGGGGATCAATACGAGACCAGGCACGTCATCCTCTCCGGGATGGCCAGCGCACTCGAAGCCATCGATCGACACAACGTCGACCCCCATCTTCTCGGCGGAAAGGGCGTGTCGAACCGAAGTGCACTTGTGAATGACGATGATGTCATGTGACTTGAATTCATCCACATGCTCTTGTGGCCGCGCGCCTGCCGTCTCGACCACCTTGATGCCGCATTCGATGATGGCCTTTCGATACTCGGCGTAAGGAGGAGGTGTCACCGAGGGAAGGATCGTCAGGTTGACCCCGAAAGGCCTATCGGTCATCGATCGGCAGCGATCAATCTCTCTCCGCAGATCGTCCGGAGTCGGCTGGGTCAAAGCCGTGATGATACCCAACCCGCCAGCGTTGGAGACCGCGCTGGCGAGCTCCGCACGCCCGACCCACATCATGCCGCCCTGCATGACCGGGTGGCTGATACCGACGAGCTCCGTAAAGCGGGTTTGGAAGGTCATCCCAAAGCCTCAACGATGGTCACGTTGGCGATGCCGCCGCCCTCACACATCGTCTGAAGGCCATATCGCTTGCCCCGCGCCTTGAGAGCGTGAACCAGAGTGGAAAGGAGCTTCGTGCCCGAGGCGCCGAGCGGGTGACCGAGCGCAATCGCGCCCCCGTTGACATTGAGCTTTTCCGGGTCGGCCTCGATCGCCTGAAGCCACGCGAGGGGCACGGGCGCGAAGGCTTCGTTGACTTCGTAGAGGTCTATATCGCCGATCTTCATTCCAGCCTTCGCGAGGGCCCGACGAGTCGCGTTGATCGGCTCCTCGAGCATGATGACGGGGTCGCCGGCGGTCACAGTGAGGCCAACGATGCGGGCGATCGGCTTCAGATTGTAGTCTTTGAGAGCTTTTTCGCTGACGACCAGTGCTGCGGAGGCGCCGTCGCAGATTTGGCTTGCATTGGCGGCGCTGACGACACCGCCCTCCTTCAAAAGCTTCACCGAGCCGATTGACTCCAGCGATGCGTCGAAGCGAACTCCCTCGTCCATCGTGTGCTCTCCGCCCTCGATCTTGAGCGGAACGATCTCGCTCTGGAAGGCTCCGGATTTCGTCGCCTCTGCGGCGCGACGATGACTTTCAAGAGCGAACCGATCCAAGGTCAGTCGATCAAACCCGTACTTCTTTGCGATCATTTCGGCGCCCTCAAACTGGCTGAAGGATTCCACGCCGAACCGTTTCTGAATGCGGTCGCTGATTGGGCCGGTCCCAATGCCTTCTTTCTGGTGCAAAGAAAGGTTCGAGAACATCGGCACGCGGGTCATGCTCTCCGCGCCAGCGGCTATCACGACATCTTGGGTACCGGACATCACTGCTTGGGCGGCGAACTGCACTGCCTGCTGTGAGCTCCCACATTGCCGGTCGATCGTCACGGCCGGAACGGATCCGGGGAGCTTGGAGGCAAGCACCGCATTCCGTCCGAAGGCGAACGCCTGTTCGCCGGCCTGCGTCACGCAGCCCAGAATCACGTCGTCGACGGCGGCAGGATCAATACCCGAGCGGTCTACGACCGCGTTGAGCGTTTCGGCCGCCAGATTGGCGGGATGCCAGCCGGCCAGCTTGCCGTTGCGCCTGCCACCTGCCGTTCGTACAGCTTCGACGATATAAGCTTCGGCCATGGAACAATTCCTTTCATCCGTTTGAATTTCGACGAGCGACGAAGGCCGCTACGCGACGACGCGATTCTTCCGAGTTACCCAGCGCGGCAATGCTCCGCATCTCGCGCTCAAGTTGCGTCTCCAGTGTGCTATCGTAACTTTCGAGCAGGAGACGCCGGACCGCACCGAGCGCTGCCACCGGCTCAGCCGCGAGCTTCGCAGCGAGTTCGGCGCCGGAAGCAAGCAACTGCTCGCCATCGACGATGCGCGTGACGATACCAATTCGCTCTGCCTCGTCGCTCGACACGCGACGGTTGGACAGGATGATCTCCTGAGCTCGCCTGAGGCCAACCACCCGCGGCAGCAGCCAGCTCATTCCTCCGTCCGGGCTGAGGCCCAAGGCGGTATAGGCCGGGCTGAAGTGAGCCGAGCGGGCTGCCAGCGCGAAGTCACCGATCATCGCGAGGCTCATGCCGGCTCCGGCTGCGGGGCCGTTCACGAGCGTGATCAGCGGCTTTCTCATGCGCATAAGGCGCATGATTGCCGCGTGCAGCGTTTCCGCCAGATCCTCCAGGAAGGCCGAGACGTCGGCGCCGGCTGCGGAAAAAGCGCTGACGTCCCCGCCCCCGCAGAAGAGCTTGCCGCGCCCGGTCAGAACAACGCACCGGATGTCATCGTCCTCGTCGCAACGTTTGGCGGCCTCTAGTAGAGCGCGAGCCAGAGCGGGATCGATCGTGTTGCCGTGGTCCGGGCGCGACAGGGTCACGGTCGCGATTTTCTCGGCGCAGGAGAACTCGATAGGGGGGCTCATGGGAGGTTCTCCAGCGCGCGGACAGCCAACGCAGCCAGTTCTGGAAAGGTCTTGCCGCGCTCGATAGCCTGCGTCGAGGAGGCCGTACCGCGCAGCGCGCGACCAGCAATGCCGTGCATGATCGCCGCGAGCCGGAAGAAATTGAAAGCAACGTAGAAGTGCCAGTCCGGGATCGTTTCGCGTCCGGTCGCTCGGCAATACCTCTTCATATATTCCGCTTCGTTCGGAATGTTGAGGACCGCCAGATCGGCTCCGCCAAGGCCGGCGACGATATGAGGAGGCATGCGATACATCATCGCGTGATAGGCGAAGTCCGCCAGCGGATGTCCGATGGTCGAAAGCTCCCAATCGAGTACGGCGATAATTCGCGGCTCTCGGGGATGAAAGATGAGATTGTCGCAGCGAAAGTCGCCGTGAACGATTGCGACCTCGTCACCTTGGGGAATTCGTTCCGGGAGCGCTTTGAGGAGGCGGTCCATGTTGGCGTCGCGCCCGGCCTCAGGATCTTCCTGATACTGGCGCGACCAGCGACCGATCTGCCGCGCGAAGTAGCTGCCCGGCTTTCCGTAATCGCTCAAACCAATCGAATCCGGATCAACGGAGTGCAGTTGCGCGATGACGTCGCACATGGCGTAGAAGTACGAAGGACGCTCTTCACGGCTCACCTCGGGGAAGGTGGCGTCCCAGAAGATCCGGCCTTCGACAAGCTGCATCACATAGAATTCGCTCCCGATGACGGACTTGTCGGCGCAATATCCGTCGATGCGCGCCACCGGAAACCCAACTTGCGACAGCGCGCTTTGTACGCGAGCCTCGCGATCGACTGCGTGCGCACCGGACACCAGCACACCGGGCGGCTTGCGCCGGAGCACGTAGACACCGTCCGCTGACTGAAGACGGTAGGTCGGGTTCGACTGACCTCCCTTGAATTTCGAGACGTTGAGAGGCCCTCGAAATCCATCGACGTTAGCCGTCATCCATCGCGACAAGGCGTGCTCGTCGAGACGATAGCCCTCGGAGGGCTCAGTCAGTCCGGAATTCGCCGCTTCGTCGAGAGCGCTCACGGGTTTGCCTTCTGCCAGTCGCGCTTGATCTTCTTTGCAAGCGACCATTTGTGCACCTCGGTGGGACCGTCATAGATTCGAAATGCGCGAACCTCACGGAAGACCTGTTCGACGATGGTTTCGTTGGTGACGCCAGATCCACCCATCACCTGCACGCAGCGATCGGCGACGCGCATGAGCGCCTCGCTCACCGCGACCTTGGCCATCGAGCTCTCGTTGGTTCCGAGTGCCCCCGCGTCCAGGACGCTCGCACACCACGAGATCATCAGCTCGGCCTGCTTGAGATCGATGAGGTTGTCGGCAAGCATGAAGCCGACGCCCTCGTGATCGATCAGCGTCTTGCCGAACGCCTTCCGGCGGTTGGCGTAACCGGTCGCGATCTCGTTGGCGCGGATGCAAGCACCCAGCCAGCGCATGCAATGCGACAGCCTGGCCGGCGAAAGCCGGATCTGGGCATATTTGAACCCCTCACCCGGCTGCCCGAGCATTTGATCGGCAGGAATACGCAAATTGCGGATGGTCACGACGGCGTGGCCGCCCGGCATGGAGCTGTCGATCGTGTTGGGCACACGATCGATGGTAATTGCAGGATCGGGCAGATCGACGAGGAACATGCATGCGCCCTCCTCGGCCTTTGCCATCACGATGCCGACCTTGGCTCCGCGTGCTCCCGTGATGAACGCTTTGCGTCCATTCACGACCCACTGGTTGCCGTCCGGACGGCAGGTCGTCGTCATCATCGATGGGTCGGATCCCGCTCCGCCCTCCTCGGCCGGTTCGGTCATGAAGAAGGCGGACCGCGCGCGCCCCTCGACGAGCGGCTTTAGAAACCGTTCCTTGATCTCAGGCGAGCCGATTTTGCCCAGAAGGTACATATTGCCTTCATCGGGGGCCGCCGTGTTGCATGCGAGCGGTCCAAGCGGCGATAGGCCTGTCTTGGCCAGGACTGTCGCCGTCTCGCTCTGCGAGAGATGTGAACCGTCGGGCAGTATGTGCGGCGTCAATACGCCTGCCGCCCGCGCCAGTTCACGTAGTTCGGTGACCAACTCGTCCTTTGGACAGTCATGATGATCACGGCGAGGATCGCGCTCGAACGGGACTACGACATCCCGAACGAAGCGCTCAACGCGATCCGCAATCTCTTGAGTACGCTCTGGGCCGATCCCGGTCATTTCGGCGCCATGCGGATTGCGCCGTCCAGGCGGATGGTCTCGCCGTTCAGCATTGGATTGGCGACGATGGATTCGATCATCTGAGCAAATTCAGACGGATGTCCGAGCCGGCTCGGGAAGGGTACCTGCTTGCCCAGCGACTTTTGCGCTTCTTCAGGGAGCGACATCAGCAGGGGAGTCAGGAAGATACCAGGTGCGATCGTCATCACCCGGATGCCGTAGCGTGCGAATTCACGAGCAAGGGGCAGCGTCATGCCGACGATGCCGCCCTTGGATGCCGAATAGGCGGCTTGGCCGATCTGGCCATCGAATGCGGCGACGCTCGCGGTGTTGATGATGACGCCCCGTTCCTCATCGGCCAGCTCGGCCGCATGAAGACGCGCGGCGAACTTTGACAGGACATTGAAGCTGCCGATCAGATTGATGTTGATCGTTCTGGCGAAGTCGCGCAGCGGCAGCGCCTTGCCGTCTCGGCCGATAGCCTTGCCGGGCGGGCCGAGGCCGGCGCAGTTGACCAGGATGCGCGCTTTGCCGCCCAGGCGCTCCGCGGATTCGAGCGCCTGCTCGACGCCATCCTCGTCGGTCACGTCGACTTTGACGAAGTGCCCACCGATAGCCTTGGCGTGCGCCTCCCCCAACTCGGAGTTGAGATCCAAGATCGTCACTTTGGCGCCGGCTGCCGCGAGTCGCTCTGCCGCGGCGCCCCCGAGACCGGATGCGCCGCCCGTGACGATCGCGGCTGTTCCCTTGATCTGCATGCTTATCTTTCCTGTCTTAGATGCTTAAACTTCGATCGCCATCGCGGTCGCTTCGCCACCGCCGATGCAGAGGCTGGCCACGCCTCGCTTGAGACCGCGCGCCTTGAGCGCAGCCAGCAAGGTGACAACGATGCGCGCGCCGCTCGCGCCGATGGGATGGCCGAGGGCGGTCGCACCGCCATTGACGTTGAGTTTCTCAACCGGAATATCGAGCTCCCGTGCGGCGATCATCGCCACCACGGCAAACGCCTCATTGATCTCGTAGAGATCGACGTCTGCGGCCAACCACCCGGCCTTGGCGAGCACCTTCTGGATTGCGGGCACCGGAGCGGTTGTGAACAGAGCCGGCGCGTGGGCGTGAGCAGCATGCGCACGGATCGTCGCGGCGATCGGAAGCCCCAATCTCTCGGCGATACTTCGGCGGGTCATCACCAAGGCGGCGGCTCCATCGGAAATGGACGAGGCGTTGGCAGGAGTGATCGTGCCGTCAGGAGCAAATGCGGGCCTGAGGAAGGGCACCTTCTCCGGCTTCGCCTTTCTGGGCTGCTCATCGGTATCAACGACCGATCCGGTCTTGGCTGCCGCCGGCAGGGCCACTATCTCGTCCGCGAATGCTCCGCTTGAAATTGCGGCCTTGGCCCGATCCAGGGATCGGAGCGCATATTCGTCCTGCGCACTGCGACTGAACTGAAATTCGCGCGCAGCATCTTCCGCGAAGATGCCCATGGCCTTGCCTGGAGTGTACGCATCCTCCAGTCCGTCCATCATCATCGTGTCGATGATACGGTCATGCCCGATGCGCGCGCCGCCGCGATGCTTGGGTAGCGCATACGGCGCGTTCGTCATGCTCTCCATGCCGCCCGCTACGACAACGTCCGCGGAGCCCACCGCAATCGCGTCGTGAGCCAGGATCGCGGCTTGCATCCCGGAACCGCACATTTTGTTGACGGTGGTTGCCTGAGCGCTCAGAGGCAACCCCGCCCCGAGCGCGGCTTGCCGAGCGGGAGCCTGACCAAGGGCCGCCGGCAATACGCAGCCCATGACCACTTGGTCTACGTTTTCCGTCACGACGCCGGCCCGTTCGGCCGCCGCCTTCACTGCTGCAGCACCCAGCTCGGTGGCCTTAAAGCCAGCGAGCGATCCCTGGAACGACCCGATGGGCGTACGTGCGTAGCTCGCGATGACGACTGGATCGGACATGGACGCTCCTCGATGCACTTCGTTGCCGGTCACGTTGCTGTCGCGGCTTTCGCAAGATCGCGCGCAATGACCATTCGCTGAATGTCTGATGTGCCTTCGTAGATCTGGCAAACGCGCACATCGCGGTAGATCTTGGCGACCGCATAATCTTCCAGATAGCCGTAGCCGCCGAATGTCTGTAGCGCGCCGGAAACCACCTCCTCGGCTGTTTCGGAGGCTACGAGCTTGGCCATCGACGCTTCCTTGAGACAGGGTAGAGCGGCGTCCTTCATCGCGGCCGCATGCAGCACGAGCTGATGAGCGGCCTCAAGTCTTGCGGCAAGGTCCGCAAGACGAAATCCGACGGCCTGATGCGAGATGATTGGGGCTCCAAAACTCTTGCGCTCGCCCGAGTACCTCACCGCCGCGTCAAGAGCGGCGCGCGCCATTCCCACACATTGAGCCGCAATGCCGATGCGGCCGACTTCAAGATTGGAGAGCGCTATGGAGTAGCCCGCGCCCTCCGGCCCGAGCCGCAACCCTTCTTCGACGAAAACGTCATCGAACCGAAGGGCACAAGTGTCGGACGCCGCCTGCCCCAACTTGCGTTCGACCCTCTCGACGCTGTACCCGGGACTATCAGTAGGGACCAGAAAGGCCGAGATCCCGCGTTTGCCCGCTGCAGGATTGGTTACAGCGAATACGATCGCGAGGCCGGCAGTTCGTCCCGACGAAATGAACTGCTTCGCTCCGTTTAGCTTGTAGCCATCGCCCGCGCGAACGGCGCGCGTCCTCAACGCGGAAGCATCCGAGCCCGCCTCCGCCTCTGTTAGTGCGAATGCGCCGATCATTCGCCCAGAGATCAGCAAGGGTAGAAATTTCGCTTGCTGCGTCGGCGTACCGTCCTTCAACAAGCCTGATACGATCAGACTGTTCTGAATGCTCAATATCGTAGACAGCGCGCCATCAGCCGCTGCGATCTCGATGAGTGAGGCCGCATAGGCCACGTAGTCCGCACCAGCTCCGCCGACAGCATCGGGAGCCGTCATTCCCATCAGACCAAGACTCGCGAGCTCTTCAAATAGCTCCGGCGGGTACCCATTGGCTTCTTCGTACTCGCTGGCGCGGGGAGCAATCCGCTCCTGAGCAAACTTGCGCACCTCGTCGCGGATGGCGGCTTGAGTTTCGTTCAGGATCATGACGAAGCTCCCGCCGAATATCCGCCAATGACGGGTAGACGGCGAACGAGTGCGACCGCGCCATGAACGAGGGAGCGAAGCAACGAAATAGCTGATTTCATTGAGTTTTGCGCCGATTTAATCGGCTCCTCCCCTGTCGAAATCCCGCGCTTCTGCATCGGCGGATAAAAGTGATATTGACGTCATATTACCGATCATTCGTCCCGTCAAGGCTTCGCGCGGATGCTGCGAGCCAAACGCGTGGCACTTTGGGATGATGACCGCTCGATCGCGCGCTTATGGCCCTGGGCGGCATTCACGACGATGCGCAACGCACCTGCTTGGCCGCCGCACGCAGTCGCATCGATGGCCGATCGCGGCCCAACCGAATAGTCGATGCGGCAATTTAAGACGGCATGATGCTAGAGCGAGCAAGCAAGACAGACCAATTGAACCCACGCACAGCAGCGAGCTGGCGACTGGATCAATCGATGGCGATAGGCTGCCGGCTGCGGATACAATCCGAAATTTCGGTGAGGCCGCCTCAATCGCGCATGGCTCTCGTGCACGGTTCGATTGTCAGGCGGTAGGCAACTAACTTGCTACCGTCGAAAACTTCCAGGGAGGAATCGCAGACCGGACAGCGGTACTCGCCTATTTCGCCCGGCCGTGACGATAATTCGAGACGTCGAAAACCAGCGCCGCACTCAGGACAAACGACGTCGCTCTTTTTCATGTCACACCGGCCTCATGCTGCGAGATGATATTTCTCTAACCGCCGATGCAGCCAAGCGGAGCGACTTCCGCCTTGCTACCGGAAACCAGCGTTCGTGGACGCACTCCCTAGTTTGGAGCAGGTGAATCTTCTTTGACCGCGCCAAACACACCTCGGTACCAGATCTTCGCGCAGTGCGATCCTATGTGCTCGACCTCGGCGTCACTTGGATCTTCCGAGGCGAGATCAAGCTTCATATAGGAAACCTGCTCCATCGTAGCGCCGAGCACTTCGGCAGCCATTTCAGGATCGAGTTCGCGACCTAGTTCGCCTAGCCCTTGAAGCCGTGTCAGCCAGGTGGAGGTACGCCTAACGAAGCGGCTACGTTCCGTGACATAGAGAGACAGAAATGTCGCCTTCTCGCCGCGAGCTGCCGCCTCCCGCATGACACGCAATAGCTTGCGATGCCTGGCATAGATCTTGAGATAAGCGATGGTATTCTCAACGAACTCTGCTTCGGTTGCCTTCAACGAGCGGCCAATCCTGCGCTTGCTCGCGACGTAGATCTCGTCGACCAGCGGCTTCAACACGGCCAACAGAATTTCGTCCTTGTTTCGAAAGTGCCGATAGAAGTTGCCGTAAGACGTGCGGGCAATCTTGACAATGTCCTCGACTCGGGTGGCCTCATACCCCTTGCGCGCGAATACACGCGCCGAGGCGTTGAGCAGCCGCTCACGCATCGCGGCCCCCTTCGCCGTCGCAGGGGCCAGCGGCTCTAAAGCAGAATCATCGGTCTCCAGCATTTGCCATCCATAGCATCGCGGTCCCTTGACCACTAGCCCGCAATCAGTAATGTGACATCAATATCAGTTCTTGTTCAAGCTCAAACTTCAAGCAAATCAAGGGTAGGAAGAGCAAAAGGCGCTGCCTGACTTGCCGCCGTAGCCAGTGAAACGCCTTGCAAGCGCAGGCCGACCATAGGCGGTCAGCATCACGAACCCGCCAGCAAATTCCGCTCGATATCAACTCCGCGTCTTCCTCGGAAGGGCGGCATCCAGGGAGTGATCATGTATCCGGGGACCCATACACTTACAAATCCGGACCGCCCTGCCCTCATCATGACAGCGACCGGTGAGGTCGTGACCTATGCCGAATTGGAGAACCGGTCACGGCGAGTTGCAAATTGGCTCTTCGACGCGGGCCTGCGGCCTGGCGATGTGGTCGGCGTACTCTCCGACAATAGCTCTTGGATTTTCGACATCTATTGGGCCACTCAGCGTTCGGGTCTGTATCTGATGCCGATAAACTATCGGTTGAGCTCTGATGAAGTCGACTACATGCTCGCCAACTCCGGCGCTGCCGCGTTGTTCGTGGGTCGCGGTGGTGTCGAGACGGCCTCAAGACTTGGTACGCACAGCCAGCTCAAGCGTCGCATCAGTCTCGAAGGGGATCTGCCTGGTTACGAGCCATACCAGCATCTACTGAAAACCGCGCGCGCCACCATGCCATCCTTCCAACCTCGTGGCGCCGACATGCTGTATTCCTCCGGCACAACCGGCAGACCCAAAGGCGTAAAGCATGCGCTGCCGGAGCGGCAGGTTTCCGATCCAGGCGATACGATGGTGCAGATGTTCTCGTCGAACTTCGGTTTCAACGAGAGGACCATCTACTTGTCTCCTGCGCCGCTCTATCATGCCGCGCCGCTGCGAACCTGCGCGACCGTCCAAGCGCTCGGGGGCACTGCGTTGGTCATGGACAAGTTCGACGCCGAAGCGGCTTTGGCCATCATCCAACGCTACAAGGTGACCCACAGTCAGTGGGTCCCGACCATGTTCGTCAGGATGCTCAAACTGCCCGAGTCAGTGCGGGGTCGGTATGACATCAGCAGTTTGCAGGTTGCCATTCACGCCGCCGCTCCGTGTCCCGTTGAAGTCAAGCGAGAGATGATGACGTGGTGGGGTCCGGTATTGTGGGAGTACTACTCCGCCACCGAAATGAACGGGATGACCGTGATTGGGCCCGAGGAGTGGCTCAGAAAGCCCGGCTCCGTCGGTCGCGCGGTACTGGGGAAAATTCATATCTGCGACGAGGAAGGCAACGAAGTCCCAGTGGGTCAGACGGGTGCCATCTATTTCGAACGCGACGGGATGCCGTTTGTCTACCACGACGAGCCCGAGAAGACACAAGCCGCGCAACATCCTGCACATCCGTATTGGACGACGGTCGGCGATATCGGACACGTCGATGCCGACGGCTATCTGTTCTTGACCGACCGCAAGGCATTCATGATCATCTCCGGTGGGGTCAACATCTACCCTCAAGAGATCGAGAACGTCCTCGTCATTCATCCTGCGATCGCGGACGTAGCCGTTATCGGTATTCCCGATCCTGAAATGGGCGAACAGGTCAAAGCAATAGTGCAACTCATGCCCGGCATCGAAGGCAACGACGACTTGGCGCAAGAAGTCATCGCCTTCGTGAAGGCACGGGTTGCCAGCTACAAGGCGCCCAAGAGCGTCGACTTCGTGCCCGAAGTCCCGCGATCGCAGACGGGCAAGCTCATGAAGCAGGAGCTGCGCAAGAGGTATTGGCCCGAGAAATCCGCCTAGCGACCGCAGTCAAACAATAAGAATGACGATGTCTAAGCGGGAGCCGAGCGTCAGAGTCGTAAGCGGCACGCGACAGCCGACAGACAATTCAGACGCCTCAATTCATAGGCAGCACCGATATGATCAGCGAGTACATGCAAGATGGCATCCTGATAGCGACCATCGACATGCCTGGTCGCTCGATGAATGTCTTCTCGAACGCGTTGATGTATGAATTCGAGGTCGTAATCGACCGGGCGAATAGGGATCGCGACGTCCGGGGACTTATAGTGACGTCCGGCAAGAGTTCCTTCCTCGCTGGTGCCGATCTGGAGATGGCTCGCGCGTACACGAAATTGGGCCTCACCGCGGATCGTGACGAGCTTCAGGCCGTTTGCGGCCGGTTGGGCCGACTATTTCTGCGCCTAGAGACTTTGCCTAAACCCACGATCGCCGCTCTGAATGGCCTCGCTCTCGGTGGTGGCCTTGAGGTTGCAATGGCCTGCCGTTGGCGGATCGTAGCCGACGACCCCCGGGTGCAACTTGGGCTGCCGGAAATAAAGTTGGGCCTGATGCCGGGCGGAGGCGGAACGCAACGCCTCCCCCGCCTAATCGGTATCGAACGTGGTTTAGAGTTGCTCTTGAATGGAAGCTCCGTCGGGCCTGACGAGGCAAAGCTGTTAGGGCTGGTCGATCAAATCGTCGCCAAGGATAATCTGATCGATATCGCCGTCGCTTTCACAGAACAAGCGTCTCGACGGCAGCTGCCATCCAAGTTTGCTCCGAGACTGCAGCCCGGACCGTTCAATCTGGAGGATGCTGATATCGTTCGCCAAATCACGCGGCATTACGGCCACGGCGACGACGTCACTGCAGACTATCCAGCCTATGACGCTATTGTGCGGAGTGTTGTGGAGGCGCGCGATCTGACGGTGGAAGAAGGAACGCGCGTCGAATTGAGCCATGTTGTCGAACTCATCCAAGACCCAGTGGCCGGCAACATGGTCTCGACCTTGTTTCTGTCACGTCAACGTGCGAGCAAATTGCTGGCAGGTGCTGCGACGATCACCCGCTTCGCCGTCGAGGGGACTGACGCCGGTGCGCAAGCGCTTTGCGCGGATCTTCGCGCCTCGGGAGCCTCCGTTGTCGACCTTTGTCAATCTCAGCCGTCAGACGTACGCATCGTGTCTGGCTCCTATCGCACGGAGAACGAGGCCGATCTCAAAATCCTGAACGCAGCGCAAGATCGGCGCGAACATTTCATTGGCGTCCACTCCGCGAGTTCGTCCGAGTACGGGCGCGCCCTTGAGATCATAGCAACGCCCGGAGATGATCGCATCGGCAAGGCGCTTGCTCTGGCTAAACAATTGCGAGCGACGCCCTATATCCATGACGGCGAGCGCTCGCTGTTGGCGATCCTCGCCCTGATAAAGGATCGGGGCATCACGGAAAACTTCCCGCGCTTACTCATCCTAGCTGCGCAGGCGCTTGCAGCGAACCGACGAGAGGCGCGCAACGAGGTCGGGGATGCCTCTTTGGCAGATGTTGCCTGTGTGGTGGGCGGCGTGTTCCCCGCCTATTCCGGAGGGCCATTGACTTGGTGGTCGTCGGAGGGGCCTCTTGCTCCAGATATCTTGCGTTCAGTGGATGGGTTCTTGAGCGGCGGATGGCTCCCTGAAGAGTGAACGGCTCCTCAGCTCCTGATCTAGTGGCCTGTCGTCGTATAGCGTCGCCCCCCGATCGTCGGGCATCTAGGCCCTAGCTGCTATGATCGACGTCTCGCTCGCTCAGATGCTCGACGTACGGGCGGCAGGTCGCGCGTTCCGTGGCTTGGCATGCGATCGGCCTCGTCCGTCTCAGTATCTTCGGTGGCCGACTCTGCCCTTCGCAGGATTAGGTCTGGCTTTTGCCAACGCGTTGCGTTGGAGACACAATTCTTCGATTTTCGTCAGCATTCTTTCCACAATTGCCTCCGCCGCGTCGACGCGTATCCCAGCGAGTCGGAGACGGGCGATCTCTCTGCGAAGACGCCCAACCTGAAGGCGCGTGCGATCTATCTCGTGACGTATCGATTCAAGAGTCGGCATGATGAGTATTTCTTATGCTCAGAACCAATAGATCGAAGCGCAACCTCAATGTAGTGGCGGTTTTGGAGCCAGGCCGCTATGCTGCCTCGCTATGCCCCAGGCGCGCATTGAGCTTGCGGATCAGTTCCTCGGCCGCGTCCGCGATCACGGTACCCGGCGGGAAGATCGCTTCGGCGCCCGCCGCATAAAGCGCGTCATAGTCTTGCGGCGGCACCACGCCGCCGACGATGATCATGATGTCGTCGCGGCCCTGCTTCTTCAACGCGGCCTTGAGCTCGGGCACCGCGGTGAGATGGGCGGCGGCGAGCGAGGAGACGCCGAGGATATGGACGTCGTTCTCGACCGCCTGCCGCGCCGCTTCGTCGGCGGTGGCGAACAGCGGTCCGATATCGACGTCGAAGCCGATGTCGGCAAACGCCGAGGCAATCACCTTCTGGCCGCGGTCATGGCCGTCCTGGCCGATCTTGGCGACCAGGATGCGCGGGCGGCGGCCCTCGGCTTCCTCGAAGGCATCGATCAGCGCCTGAACCTTCTCGACCTGATTGCCCATGCTGGATGCTTCCCGCTTGTAGACGCCGGTGATGGACTTGATCTCGGCGCGGTGGCGGCCGAACACCTTCTCCATGGCGTCCGAAATTTCGCCGACAGTCGCTTTCGCGCGCGCAGCATCAATGGCGAGCGCCAGCAGGTTGCCGTTGCCCTCGCCGGCTGAGCGCGTCAGCGCGGCGAGCGCGGCCTCGACATCCCTCTGGTTGCGCGCGGATTTCAGTCGCGTCAGCTTGTCGATCTGCAGGCGGCGGACATTGGTGTTGTCGACCTTGAGGATGTCGATCGGCGCCTCGTCGGTCGGCTTGTACTTGTTGACGCCGATCACCGCCTGCTTACCGGCATCGATCCGCGCCTGGGTCTTGGCCGAGGCTTCCTCGATGCGCAGCTTGGGTACGCCGGCCTCGATGGCTTTCGCCATGCCGCCGAGCTCCTCGACTTCCTGGATGTGGCCCCACGCCTTGGCGGCGAGGTCGCGCGTGAGCCGCTCGACATAATACGAGCCGCCCCAGGGATCGATGATGCGGGTGGTGCCGCTCTCCTGCTGCAGGAACAACTGGGTGTTGCGGGCGATACGTGCCGAGAAATCGGTCGGCAGCGCCAGGGCCTCGTCGAGCGCGTTGGTGTGCAGCGACTGGGTGTGGCCCTGGGTCGCCGCCATCGCCTCGACCGTCGTGCGCATCACGTTGTTGAACACGTCCTGCGCGGTCAGCGACCAGCCCGAAGTCTGGGAATGCGTGCGCAGCGAGAGCGAGCGCGGGTCCTTCGGGTTGAACGGCTTCAAGAGCTTCGCCCAGAGCAGGCGCGCAGCGCGCAGCTTGGCGACCTCCATGAAGAAGTTCATGCCGATCGCCCAGAAGAACGACAGGCGCGGCGCGAAGCGGTCGACGTCGAGACCCGCGGCAAGTCCGGCACGCAGATATTCGACGCCGTCGGCGAGCGTGTAGGCGAGCTCGAGATCCTGCGTCGCGCCGGCCTCCTGCATGTGATAGCCGGAGATCGAGATCGAATTGTATTTCGGCATCTTTTGCGAGGTGTAGGCGAAGATGTCCGAGATGATCCGCATCGAGGGCGCGGGCGGATAGATGTAGGTGTTGCGCACCATGAACTCTTTCAGAATGTCGTTCTGAATGGTGCCCGACAGCTTCTCTGGCGCGACGCCCTGTTCGCCAGCTGCCGCGACGTAGAGCGCGAGGATCGGCAGCACGGCGCCGTTCATGGTCATGGACACGCTCATCTGGTCGAGCGGGATGCCCGCAAACAGCGTGCGCATATCGTAGATGGAGTCGATGGCAACACCGGCCATGCCGACATCGCCACCGACGCGCGGATGGTCTGAGTCATAGCCGCGATGCGTGGCGAGGTCGAAAGCGACCGAGAGGCCCTTCTGGCCCGCCGCCAGGTTGCGGCGGTAGAACGCGTTGGAATCCTCCGCCGTGGAGAAGCCGGCATATTGCCGGACAGTCCAGGGCTGGTTGACATACATGGTCGGGTAGGGCCCGCGCAGGTACGGCGCGATGCCCGGATAGGTCTCGAGGAAATCGAGCGCCGCAAGATCGGCTTCGCCGTAAGCACTCTTCACCGGAATGCCTTCAGGCGTCAGCCACGGCTCGGCGCGACCCGCGGGTGCGGGGCTTGCGACCTTCTCGAACGCAACATCACTGAAATTGGGAATACGGGTCATCGTTTCGTCCATATCGCCGTTGAGCGCACGAGGCGCAAAATCTTGCCTTATACCTGTTCGGTCCGCTGATAGACGTCCTGCAGTATTACGAGCGCGTCGGTGCCGGCAAAGATGAAGCCGGCGACGCCGGCGGCCCGCAGTGCCGTCTCCGCTTCGGCTGGGCGGCCTGCCAGATAGGTGTGTCGGCCGCCGGCCGCTTGTAACGCCTTAGCTGCGGCTTCCGCCTGGTCGGCATAGACCTTGTCACTGGAACAGAGGCAGGCAATCGCGGCGCCCGACGCCTTGAACGTAGCCGCAAGCTCAGCCGGATCGGTAAAGCCGTCACTGTCGACAGCCAGAATGCCGCCGGCCTCGAAGAAGCTCTTGGCAAAGGTCGCGCGTGCGGTGAAATCGGAGGGCGTGCCGAGATTGGCCAGGAACACTTTTGGCCGCGCACCGTGCGCTTTGAGTGCCGCATCCGATTTGTCGCGCAGCGCCTCGAACGGTTCGGCCAGCCGGATCGGCGGCAGCGCGTCGAACTTGTATTTCTGCTCGCCGTAAGGCGCGAGTGCGACCGGCGTCGCCTTCAGCACTGCGGTCTCGCTCTCCTGCAGGTTCGGAAACTCGCTGGCGCCGGTCAGCACGTCACGCCGCTTGGCGATGTTGGCCTCGCGCGCCTTTCGCGCA
The DNA here is from genome assembly GCF_024199935.1 of Bradyrhizobium sp. CCGUVB14. Lineage (NCBI taxonomy): Bacteria > Pseudomonadati > Pseudomonadota > Alphaproteobacteria > Hyphomicrobiales > Nitrobacteraceae > Bradyrhizobium > Bradyrhizobium sp. CCGUVB14. The sequence goes on along the minus strand of NZ_JANADS010000001.1, from coordinate 1,294,058 downwards.
GCCGCCACCTTGCCCTGGAACAGGCCTTGCTGAAGCGCGGCGAATGCGCCGCCGGCTTTCTCGCTCTCCTGGAACAGCGCCCAGGCGGCTTGGCAAAGCTGCGCCGTCAGCGTCTCGATGCCGCCTGCGCCGGCCGCGGGATCGCTGACCCTGGCGAGATTGCTTTCTTCCAGCAGCAGGAGTTGCGTGTTACGCGCCACGCGCCGCGCGAACGGATCGGGCAGGCCGAGCGCCAGCGTATGCGGCAGCACGGTGATCGCGTTGGCACCGGCAAGTCCCGCCGCGAAGGTCGCGATGGTCGCGCGCAGCATGTTCACGTAAGGGTCGCGCTGCGTCAGCATACGCCAGGCCGTATCGGCGGCGATGAACAGCGGCTTCGGCGTCAGCCCGCACGCCGTCTCGATGCGTGCCCAGAGCAGCCGCAGCGCGCGGAATTTCGCCATGGTCAGGAACTGGTCTGCATCCGCAGCGAGCCGCGCATAGACCATGCCTTGCGCCTGCTCCAGCGGAACGCCCGCGCTCTCGATCGCGCGCAGATACGCGACGTCGCAGGCGAGCACGAAGGCGAGCTCCTGCACCTCGGAGCCACCGGCATGGTGGATCACGCGTCCGTCGGCGGATGCAAACGGCCCCTTGAAGCCGAGCGCCGCGAGGCCCTTGATCGCGCCGGTCACCGCCGGGACGATCTCGTCCCAACTATAAGGGCTGTATCCCCAGACCGCGCAGCCCGCGAGCGGATCGAGCCCGAAGCGGATGTTGCAGGCGGCGGGATCGAGGCCCTTGCTCTTCACATATTCCGCGACGTGGATCGCAGCCATCCGCGATTGCGGGCCGACCTGGAGCTCGATGCCGATGCCGGCGTCGAGATGAATGTCCTTCAGCACCTTCGCAACCGCATCGGCCGAAGGTTCCAGGCCGAAACCATGGGCGCCACTGCCGCCGGCGAACACCAGCGCAAGCCCCGTGGCCCCGTTCTCAAGATCAGTCAGCGCTTGCGCATTCGCAGCAGTCGCATCGGGATGATCGATCCGCTGCATGATCTGCCACGGTGCGGCCGCCGGCCGTCCCGTCACCGGCGCGACGCTCTTGGCGCGCGGATAGAGCGGCTCGATCTTCAATCCGTCATAGGTCCTGCCGACCAGCTTCTCGAACGGCGCGCCCTTCAGTACGCCATCGACCAGCTTGCGCCAGTCCGCGTCCGTCGCCTTGGGAAAATCCGCCGCCAGCGGCAGGTCATCCGGCGTCACGGTCTGAGCCCTTGCACATCGGCACAAAATTGCGGCTCGGGTCTGCACGGCATCGACAACCCCCCTTACGAAAATTGATCTACTGGCGATTCTTCCAGGAGCCCATGACCACCGCGAGCGACAGTTCTTCTGGGTCGCGGGCCATTGAGGGTGTCCTGGAGAACCGCGGCGCCGGAGCAGGCTGTAGAACCCCATGGCGTGTAAGGAAGACCTCCCGCGAAACCATGTGCTCGTGGCGCGAGGCTTCCGTCATCGTCAAGACCGGAGCGAAGCAAATGTCGGTCCCTTCCATGATCTTGCACCACTCCTCGCGTGTCTTGCTCTTGAAAACTGCCGCAAGTCTTTGCTTCAGCTTTGGCCAGGCTGCGCGATCCATCTGAGCATCGAAGTCTGGATCAAGCAGGCCTGCATGCTGTCGTAACAGCGCGTAGAATTGCGGCTCGATGGATCCAATCGAAACAAAGTTGCCGCACGCGCATTCGAAGACACCGTAGAAATGCGCACCTCCGTCCAGCATGTTTTGCTCGCGGCCTTCCACCCAGTCCCCCGTAGCGCTCATATCGAAGAACATGGTCATCAACGAGGCTGCTCCGTCGCACATTGCGGCGTCGACAACCTGTCCTTTGCCCGACTTCTTCGCTTCCATCAGCGCTGCAAGAACTCCGACGATGAGGTAGAGGGCACCTCCGCCGAAATCACCGACCAGATTGAGTGGCGGGATCGGCCTTTCGCGTGTACCGATCGCGGCGAGCGCGCCTGTGATCGAGATGTAGTTGATGTCGTGACCCGCAGCGTTCGCGAGGGGACCATGTTGACCCCAACCGGTCATCCGCCCGTAAACAATTCGAGGATTGCGGTTGAGAACAACGTCGGGACCGAGCCCCAGGCGTTCCATCACGCCCGGACGGAAGCCCTCGATCAGGGCATCCGCCGTGCCGAGAAGCTCGATAACATCGCCTTTGCTCTTGTCATCCTTCAGGTCGACATTGACCCACTTGCGACCACGTGCGGCAATTCCCTTCAAGTTCCTGGCGGCACCGACACGGTCAAGGGTCACAACCTCGGCGCCCATGTCTGCCAGCATCATGCAAGCGAAGGGGCCGGGACCGATGCCGGCGAATTCTACGATACGAATGCCGGCAAGAGGGCCGTCCATTTGGGATCTCCCATCTGATTTTCTTGATCGTCGGTTGCTCGTTTAGAGAATGCGCTATGCGAACTCCAGAATCAGCGCATCGACCGCGAGCGTCGCGCCAGCGCTGGCGTGGATCTTCTTGACGGTGCCGTCCTGCTCGGCGCGGAGCACGTTCTGCATCTTCATGGCTTCGACCACGGCCAGCGTCTCGCCGGCCTTGACATCCTGTCCCTCGGTCACCGCGATCGAGACGACGAGGCCGGGCATCGGGCAGAGCAGCTTCTTGCCGGTGTCGGCGGCCGTCGTCACCGGCATCAGCCGCGCGGACGTCGCTTCGGCTTCGGTCCAGACATAGACCGGCACTTCGACACCCTGATGCGCGAGGCGAATGCCGTTGGCGATCGGGCGTGCCTGCACCGCGATGACGTGACCGTCGATAGTGCCCTGCCAGACCGGATCGCCCGGCTTCCACGCGGATCGCAGCAGATGCGGATTGCCGGCCTTGCCGTCGGCATCGACGAAGCGCACGGCGATCGCGTCACCCTCGCGCGCGACTTCGAGCAAAATCTCCTGGCGATCGAGCCAGACCGCGCGGCGGCGCTCGCGCTGCACGACGCGGCCGCCCATCTGTCCGGAGATCTGGCGCTTGCGCTCGCCAAGCACGTGATCGATGGCGGCGCCGACCGCGGCAATGCGCCGGGCGACCTCGCCTTCGGGCACGCGCACAGCAAAGCCCTTGGGGAATTCCTCAGCGATGAAGCCGGTCGAGAGCCGGCCTTCGCGCCAGCGCGGATGATGCATCAGCGCCGACAGGAACGGAATGTTGTGCCTGATACCGTCGACATAGAACGAGTCGAGCGCTGTCGCCTGCGCCTCAATCGCAGCAGCGCGCGAGGGCGCATGCGTGACGAGCTTGGCGATCATCGGATCGTAATGGATCGAGATCTCGCCGCCCTCCTGCACACCGGTATCGTTGCGCACGGTGATGCCGTCCCTGCTCACTTCCGCCGGCGGGCGATACTTCACGAGGCGCCCGATCGATGGCAGGAAGTTGCGGAACGGGTCTTCGGCATAGAGGCGCGATTCCACGGCCCAGCCGGTCAGCGTAACGTCCTTCTGCGCCAGCGCCAGCTTCTCGCCGGCGGCGACGCGGATCATCTGCTCGACGAGGTCGACGCCGGTGACGAGCTCGGTGACGGGATGCTCGACCTGGAGGCGCGTGTTCATCTCCAGGAAGTAGAAGCTCTTGTCCTGCCCTGCGACGAACTCGACGGTGCCGGCGGAATCATAGTTCACGGCCTTGGCCAGCGCGACCGCCTGCTCGCCCATCTTGCGGCGAGTGGCCTCGTCGAGCAGCGGCGACGGCGCCTCCTCGATGACCTTCTGGTTGCGGCGCTGGATCGAACATTCGCGCTCGCCGAGATAGATCACGTTGCCATGCTTGTCGCCGAGCACCTGGATCTCGATGTGGCGGGGATCGACGATGAACTTCTCGACGAAGACGCGGTCGTCGCCGAACGAGGCCTTGGCCTCGGCCTTGGCGAGATTAAATCCCTCGGCCACTTCGGCCTTCGAATGCGCGATGCGCATACCCTTGCCGCCGCCGCCGGCGGAGGCCTTGATCATCACGGGGTAGCCGATCTCGTCGGAGATGCGGACCGCGTGCTTGTCATCCTCGATGACGCCGAGATAGCCCGGCACGGTCGAGACCTTGGCCTTCGCGGCGGCCTTCTTGGATTCGATCTTGTCGCCCATCGCGGCGATCGCGCCGGGGTTCGGGCCGATAAAGACGATGCCGGCGGCTTCCAGCGCCCGCGGAAATGCCTCACGCTCAGACAGGAAGCCGTAACCGGGATGCACGGCCTCGGCGCCGGTCTTGCGGCAAGCCTCGACGATCTTCTCGATCACCAGATAGCTCTCGGCCGCGGCGGGCGGGCCGATCAGCACGGCCTCGTCGGCCATCTCGACATGGAGGGCGTCGCGGTCAGCCTCGGAATAGACGGCAACCGTCTGAATTCCCATCTTGCGGGCGGTCTTGATGACCCGGCAGGCGATTTCGCCGCGATTGGCGATCAGGATGCGTTTGAACATACTTCTCACAACGGCAAATTATCGTGCTTCTTCGCAGGCATCTCGACCTTCTTGTCCTTCAGCATCGCCAGCGCCCTGGCGATCCGGCGCCGCGTCGAGTGCGGCATGATGACGTCGTCGATGTAGCCGCGTTCGGCCGCAATGAAGGGGGACAGGAAGCGGTCTTCGTATTCCTTGGTGCGGGCGGCGATCTTGTCGGGGTCGCCGATGTCAGAGCGGAAGATGATCTCGACCGCGCCCTTGGCGCCCATCACCGCGATCTGGGCGGTCGGCCAGGCATAGTTCATGTCGGCGCCGATTTCCTTCGACGCCATGACGTCGAAGGCGCCGCCATAGGCCTTGCGGGTGATGATGGTGACCAGCGGCACGGTGCACTGCGAGTACGCAAACAAGAGTTTTGCGCCGTGTTTGATCAGGCCGCCATATTCCTGCGCGGTGCCCGGCAGGAAGCCCGGCACGTCGACGAAGGTGACGATCGGGATGTTGAAGGCGTCGCAGAAGCGGACGAATCGCGCCGCTTTCCGCGAGGCGTCGCTGTCGAGCACGCCGGCCAGCACCATCGGCTGGTTGGCGACGAAGCCGACGGTGCGGCCGGCGATGCGGCCGAAGCCCGTGACGATGTTCTTGGCGAACATGTCGGCGATCTCGAAGAAATCGCCCTCGTCCACGACCTTGAGGATCAGCTCCTTCATGTCGTAGGGCTTGTTCGGATTGTCGGGAATCAGCGTGTCCAAGGACATGTCGACCCGACCGATGTCGTCGAAGCTCGGCCATTCCGGCACGCCGTCAGTGTTGTTCGACGGCAGGAAGTCGATGAGACGACGCATCTGCAACAGCGTCTCGACGTCGTTCTCGAAGGCGCCGTCGGCGATCGAGGAGCGCGTGGCGTGCACCGAGGCACCGCCGAGCTCTTCGGCGGTGACCACCTCGTTGGTGACGGTCTTCACGACGTCCGGGCCAGTGACGAACATGTAGCTGGTGTTCTTCACCATGAAGATGAAGTCGGTCATGGCGGGCGAATAGACGTCGCCGCCGGCGCAGGGGCCCATGATGACGGAGATCTGCGGGATCACGCCGGAGGCCAGCACGTTGCGGCGGAAGACGTAGGAATAGCCCGCGAGCGCGGCGACGCCCTCCTGGATGCGGGCGCCGCCAGCGTCATAGAGGCCGATGATGGGCGCCCTCGCCTTCATCGCCATGTCCTGCAGCTTCGTGATTTTCAGCGCGTGGGTCTCGGACAGCGACCCGCCGAACACCGTGAAGTCCTTGGCAAAGACAAACGTCTTGCGGCCGTTGACGGTGCCCCAGCCCGTGACGACGCCATCGCCCGGCACCTTGGACTTCTCCATGCCGAACTCGGTCGAGCGGTGCTCGACGAACATGTCGAATTCCTCGAACGATCCCTTGTCGAGCAGGAGCTCGATGCGCTCGCGCGCGGTCAGCTTGCCGCGGGCGTGCTGCGCCTCGATGCGCTTCTCCCCACCACCGAGCTTGGCGCCGGCGCGACGAGCCTCGAGCATTTCGATCACTTCAAGCATCGGCTTGGCCTCGCCCGTTGTTCGTCCAACCTCGCCAGAAGTAGAATGCGAGGGCGACTGCAGTCACTTTAAGCAAGTCAGCGATGATGAATGGAAAGAAGCCGAGCCGAAGCAGTGGTGCATCGAAGCCGATGACGATCCCAAGCCATAGGAGACCTGAAACATAAATAGTTGCGAGGAAGACCCCGGCGCTCGCTACGATCGACAGGAATGAGCCATTCCGATCATGCTCAGCGAGGTAACCAGCCAACAGCGCAGCCGGGAGACAAGCGAGCAGGTAGCCACCCGTCGGCCCCAGAATGTAGGCGAGACCGATGCCCTTTTCGGGAGAGCCGGCAAAGACAGGAAACCCTGCAATGCCCTCGAAAAGATAGGCGAGTACGGCAAGGCTGCCTCGGATCGGACCGAGGGTTAGGCTGATGCCGAAGACCACGAAGGTCTGCATGGTCATTGGTACCGGATAAAACGGGACCTGAACCTTCGCTGAGACGGCAATGAGCAGCGAAGCGCTTACGATCATCGCCAAGTCGAAGCTAATGCGACGCGGTGCGCTGCGGAGCACGCCTGAATTGTAAATCGTCATCATGAACTCGATTAGAGAAGGGAGCGGTCTCCGTACGAGGCAAAGCGCCTGCAAGAAAGGCTTGAAGAGGCACAACTGCACATGATACAAATTTGCAAAATGAAAATTGCAAAGTTGCAAAAATGTCGACTGGCAAGCTCTATATCGGGCGAAGGGTTCGCGAGGTCCGCGAAGCAGCGAAGCTGACCCAGACGGCGTTCGCGGAAAGATTAGGTATTTCAGTTAGTTATATAAACCAAATCGAGAATAACCAGCGATCGGTCTCGGCCTCGGTTTTGGTTCTTCTGGCCGAGCGATTTGGGATAGACCTCAGTTCCATATCGACGAACGACGGTGATCGTCTCATCGCAATGCTATCGGAAGCATTGGCCGATCCCGTCTTCTCCCCCCACTCCCCCAGCCTCCAGGAGCTGAAGCTCGTCGTTCAGAACGCACCTAGCTTTGCGCAGGCGCTGCTCAGTTGCCATCAGGCCTACCGGCGCAATAGCGAACAACTCGCAAGCCTGGATGACCACATCGGCAGTTGGAGCACCGAACCAACCCCCTATGAGGAGGTTCGCGACTTCTTTCACTTCACCGACAACTATGTTCACGATCTCGACGTCTCAGCCGAGAGTCTGGCACTTGAGCTCGACATCGCCAATAGCGACGCAAACGCAGCGCTCGCAAAGCATTTGGAGAACCAACACGGCGTGCTGATCCGGAGAACGGATCCTGGCGATAGCTTCTTGAGGCGCTTCGACGCTGCATCACGAACCCTCTTCTTGAGCCCATATCTGCCTGCCGCGACACGCAGCTTTCAAATGGCGTTTCAGATCGCCGCGCTTGAGCAGGAAGACCAGATTGAAAAAATTGCGAAACGCGCCGAGTTTCGCACGGCTGACGCGCGCGAGGTATGCAAGGCCGGCCTGCGGAACTATTTTGCGGGAGCACTGATCCTGCCGTATCAGGCATTCCTAACGACCGCTAAAGAGTTGCGTCACGATCTTGACCTGATCGCGGCCCGTTTCGGCGCGAGCCTGGAGCAAATTGCCCACCGGCTCTCCACGCTACAACGGCCGGGTCAAAAGGGCGTGCCGGTTTTCTTCGCGCGTGTCGACCGCGCGGGAAATATCACAAAGCGCCATAGCGCAGCGAAATTGCGGTTCGCGCGCTATGGCGCAGCTTGCCCACTATGGAATGTGCATCAGGCGTTCGAGTCACCGAGCCGCATCATTCGGCAGCTCGCAGAAACACCGGACGGCGTGCGCTTTCTCTGCATTGCGACCGAACTCGCTAAAGGCCACGGTGGGTTCGGAACACTGCGGCCGCGCTATGCGATCGCCCTTGGATGTGAAATCTCCTACGCACGAGATTTCGTGTATGCCGATGGGCTCGATCTGACGAGCAAAGGTGCTTACGATCCGATCGGAATCTCTTGCCGCATTTGCGAACGTGCAGACTGCGCACAACGCGCGGTGCCTCCGTTGAAAAGCAGGTTGACGGTCCATCGCAATCGGCGAAACGTTCTGCCGTATGAAATTTCCTAGGTCCCGAGTACCGGCCGCTGACCTCTGCGTGAGACTCGAAGCGAGACCTAGAGGCGTCAATTCGGGTTGGCGTTTGACAGGCCTGCGAGAACGTTGGGGACGGAGCGAACTTTCTCGCGCGTAGGACAATCCTGACCGCCCGGATCACGCCTGACGCACCCGCTTGCCGCGGCCATGCTGGGCCTCGATGCGCTTCTCGCCGCCGCCGAGCTTGGCTCCGGCGCGCCGAACTTCGAGCTTGTCGATTGTGGCAATCATCAGCCGCACCTTCACGTTAGGAGCGAGTTGAGAACACACATACGGGGAGCGTGGGCTTGACCAAAAGTCCAACTTTAGTAACATGACGTCAATGTCATAATTTTTACTGCTGTAAAATATCTGCAATGAATTGATATTGCTTGATAAATTTACAGACAGAAGAAGCTTTGACGCCGAAATCAACGGTGACAATGGCGCCGCTTTGAGAGAGCTGCGGGACGTCTAGGCGTCCAAACGATCAAGCAAAAACGAGACAGGAGGAGCGCTGAATATGCGTGGTTTGATATTTTTTGCCGTCGCCGCTGGCATCACAATCGGTTCGCAGGAAGCATTGGCCCAGAAGCAGTACGGCCCGGGCGCGAGCGACACCGAGATCAAGATTGGAAATATCCTGCCCTACAGCGGGCCCGCTTCCGCCTACGCAATCGTGGGAAAGATCGCTTCTGCCTACGTGACGATGATTAACGAAAAGGGCGGAATCCACGGACGGAAGATCAATTGGATCTCGTATGACGACGCCTACAGCCCGCCGAAAACGGTCGAGCAGGCCCGCAAGCTGGTTGAAAGCGACGAAGTCCTATTCCTCTACCAGACGCTCGGTGTTCCGCCGAATCTTGCCATCATGAAGTACATGAACCAGAAGAAGGTGCCGCAGCTCATGGTCGCCACCGGGGGCACGAGGTTCGGCGAAGATCCGAAAGCGTTTCCGTGGACGATGCCCTTCAATGCATCCTATCAGTCGGAAGGTCGGATCTATGCAAAATGGGTTCTGAAGGAACATCCCGTCGCGAAGGTGGCCGTCCTCGTTGCCAACGACGAGTACGGCAAGGACATATACAAAGGCGTCAAGGATGGGCTCGGCGACAAGACCTCGATGATCGTCGCTGAGGCGACCTACGACTTTAGCGACCCCACGATCGATTCGCAGATCGTCAAGCTGAAGGCGTCAGGAGCAGATCTGCTGCTCAATCTCAGCCAGCCCAAATTTGCCGCGATGGCGATTCGGAAGATGGGCGAGCTGGATTGGAAGCCTGTCCATATCCTCAACAACGTTTCGAGCTCCGTAGGAGCGGTGATCAAACCGGCCGGCCTCAACTACGCGCAAGGCATCATCAGCGCAGGGTATTACAAAGACCCGACAGACCCTCGTTGGAAGAACGACCCAGGCATTCAGGAATGCGAACGCTTCTTGCAGAAGTACGCACCTGATGCAGACCGCAATAGCAGCCTCGTTACCTACTCCTATGCAGCTCTTCAAACACTCCAATATATTCTCGAGCAGGCGGGGGATAACCTGACCCGGGAGAACATCATGAAGGTCTCAGAAAGCCTGAATGGTTTCGCACCCTCGACTTTGCTCCCCGGAATCACTCTCAACACGTCGCCTACCGATCATTTCCCGATCGAACAGATGCAGTTGATGAAATTTGAAGGAGACAATTGGGTCACTTTTGGTCCGATCATCGAAGGCAAGTTGTCCAACTAGGAGCACCCGAGCCGCACGGATTTGGAAGTCCGTACGGCTTCCGTTCTCAGATGGCTACAAAGTGCGATCGAAGGAGAGAAGGTGGACTCGTCGAAGCAACTGGCACGGTTTCAGGATCGCCTAGCCTTACCGTTGATCGCAGCTCCGATGTTTCTCGTCTCGGGCATCGAACTCGTCGTGGCCGCGAGCCGAAACGGGGTAATAGGATCATTCCCGACGGTGAATTGCCGCAGCGCCGACGAGCTCGATCATTGGCTAACTACGATCAACGAGCGCCTGCACCGTTACCACTCCGAAACGGAGAGACGCCATGCGCCGGTCTGTCCGAACCTGATCGTACACAAATCCAATGCCCGCCTGTCAGAGGATCTGCAGGTCGTCCTTAAACACAAGGCAGAGATGGTCATCACCTCGGTCGGATCCCCTACCCCAGTGCTTCGACCGCTTCAGGAGTCCGGCGTCATGGTTCTTGCTGACGTGGCGTCCATTCGGCACGCAGAACGAGCAGCAGAAGCAGGCGTCGACGGTCTCGTGCTGTTGACAGCGGGGGCTGGCGGCCAGACCGGCTGGCTCAATCCATTCGCGTTCGTACGCGCGGTCCGCACGTTTTTCGACGGTGTGATCGTGCTCGCCGGCGGCATTAGCGACGGTGTCGCTCTGCGAGCGGCGCAGGCACTGGGCTGTGATCTCGCTTACATGGGAACGAAGTTCATCGCGACTCGCGAGAGCATGGCTGATCAGAGACACAAGCAGATGCTCGTAGAGAGCTCTGCGGACGATGTCCTTCTGACTACCGCGTTCACGGGATTGCAGACCAACATGCTGAGGCCATCGATCGAGGCAGCGGGCCTCGAACCGGACAACCTGCCGCCGCACGGTTCGATCGAAATCGGTCACGACATCGACATCGCCGCGCGGGAAGCTCGACCGAAGAGGTGGCGGGACATCTGGAGCGGCGGGCATTCAACTTCCGGAGTCAGAAATATCCTGTCCGTTGATGATTTGATCGCGCAGACCATCACGGAATTCCGCAGCGCCGTCCAGGCGCGATGATCCGCGCCCCTAAGATTTCGCCCAGCTTCCTAGGATGGGCAGGGCCAGAAAAGAAACAACCAAGACGAGGTGGAAACATGTCACTCCACGCTTTCCCTACGGTCTGCGAGCAAACCCTGCGGGCGCTCGCACGCTACCCCTCCCGAACAGCCTTTAGCTGGCCGGAGGGGACCCTAAGCTATCGAGGCGCTTTCGACCTCATTGGACGCATGCAAAGCGTCTTTATGCAGATGAATCTGCCTCCGGGATCGCGCGTCGCACTCCTGACCGCCAACCGGGCAGACATGTGGTGCGCGGGCGTCGCGGCGCAGCTCGCCAGGTTCGGCATCACTTGGTTGCACCCGCTCGGCTCCCTTCAAGATCAACTCTTTCAGCTTGAGGACTCAGAGTCCGCGATGCTGGTGGTCGACGCGGCTGCATTCCACGATCGAGGCGGCGAGCTCGCGGCGAGCGCCGCCGGACTGAAAGCGGTGTTTACCGTAGGTCGCGCTCAATACGGTACCGATCTGCTGAAGGCCATCGAAGCCGCCGGACACGTAACCCCGCGCAGCTTCGCCGGCCCCGACGACATCGCAATTCTCAACTACACGGGCGGGACCACAGGGAGATCGAAGGGAGCGCTTCGATACCACTGCCAATATGGCGGCTTCGCCGGCGCGATCCTGGCCGACTTCGAGATTCCGGAGGCAGCTCGGTATCTTGCCGTCGCTCCGATCAGCCATGTCGCAGGAACCAAAGTGCTTCCGACCTTGATGACTGGCGGAACCGTTCACATACTGAAGGGCTTCGATCCGGAGGCGGTGCTCCACACAATACAGCGCGAGCGCATCAATTTCACACTCTTCGTACCGACCATGATTTACATGCTACTCGATCATCCGTCGCTCTCAAGGACCGACCTCTCGTCACTCGAACTAGTCTTGTACGGTGCATCGGCGATGTCGACGAGCCGCCTAGTCGAGGGGATCGAGAGAATCGGACAGGTATTCTCTCAGCTCTACGGCCAAACAGAGTGCTATCCGGTTTCGGTGCTGCGCAAAGCCGACCACGATCCGAATACGCCCGAATTGTTCCTTTCTTGCGGCTTCCCGATATCGGTATGCGATGTAAAAATTCTCGACGACGACGATCAAGAAGTGGAAACGGGCGAAGCAGGCGAGATCTGCGTTCGTGCACCGCACGTCATGGCAGAATACTGGAAGCAGCCAGACATCACAGCCGAAACGTTGAAGAACGGCTGGCTGCACACTGGCGACATCGCCCGTAAGGACGAGCGTGGTTACATGTTCATCCTTGATCGCAAGAAGGACATGATCGTTTCCGGTGGATTCAACATCTTCCCGCGTGAGATTGAAGACGTCTTGTCAGAGCACCCTGATGTCGCGATGGTCGCGGTAGTGGGCATTCCTGACGATAAATGGGGCGAGGCCGTCACCGCGATCGTCGTCCCGCGCGAAGGTTCGAACCCCAATCCCGACGAGTTGATCAATTTGGTCAAATCCCGCAAAGGCTCTGCTCATGCGCCGAAACAAGTGCAGCTTGTCAAACAGTTGCCGATGACCGGGGTCGGAAAGGTCGACAAGAAGGTTCTACGAGCGAACTTCTGGACAGGACACGACCGCATGGTCGGATAGGTCACCCACAGCATCAGGGCTTCAGCAGTGTGCGTTTGACGCGTTGGCCCGCGATCGACTGCTGGGAGACGCCAACGACCGATGGTCTCCCTGATCGCGGATAGGACCCCCTTCTCGTCTGCGAAGCCGAGTGGACTGAAGCGGTACGGCGCGCCGGCCACTGCGAATTCTGTACCGGTCTCAACGTTGCGCCGCAGGGGAGGAAACTCGCCCCGCGGCTTCAACGCTTCTCCAGAGATATGATTCAAAGCGAGACCTAGCTAGAGGCCTCAATTCGGGTTGGCGCCAGAGGCTTGCGAGAACGTCCGGGGGCGGCGCGGACTTTCTCGCGCGTGGGCCACTTTTGGGCCGTCGGGATCATGCCGGGTGCGGCGGCACACGACTAAACAGCGGGCGGCTTTTTTTGGACAGATGCTCCGAAGGCTGGCGTCAAGGATGCGATCCTTGCGCTTTTCGGCGAGCAAGAAAAGCCCGACTTCCTTTCGGAGGCCGGGGCTTTGGATGGCTGGCTATCGCAAGCATAGTTGGTTGCGGGGAGGCGCAACACCCGATTATTGCGATTGATTGAACAAGAGATTCCGAAGCTTTTTGCATGAGTAGACTCTGACTGCGTCCTCCTATTGAGAACTGCCCGTTATCAATGGCTTACTGGTCGCGCCGGTATTTTCAGGCCGCAGATGGATAGTCGTAGCACGATCATGGTGCGGAGGCTGAAGAGCAGAGCGTGCGTGGGCACGCGCGACCTCAGCCCTCCGGCTGGAGCAGTCCAAGAGTATCGTGCAGGGCTGGGCCGTCGTACTTGGTGCGGAACAGGCCACGACGTTGCAGTTCCGGCACGAGGCCGTGGACCAGCGGTTTCTGATCATCCGTCGCCATCACAAGGTGTCCACTTATTTTGGCGGACACCTCATGCATTAGCTAGAGCACTCAAAAGCAAGGATGCGGAGAAATTCGCGCTTACCCAGCAAGGACGGTACCGCTCGATCAATCACTGGGCTTGTGCGGACATAAACTGATGCCAAGATGCAGTAGACGAGGAACAACAACATATTCCCGTCGGGAGGCGATCTTGCGCTGATAGCCCACGTCTACAAGTGTCGCGACGCAGCGCGGGACGACATACTTCTAGCGCGGTGCCGGCAACCACCTGATAAAAAGAGGTCATCGCCGGAAGTCTCCAAGACCCGCGGGTCTCGTTCAAGCGTCGTTAGATGTAGGAGGAGCCGCCTTCCGTCATTTAGCGAATTTTTCAGGTCGTGGAATCCGTAGCCAGTTTTCATGTTGCTCCACGGTTGCCAAAACCACCTCGATCGCGGCTTTTACGGAACCCCTATGGTCCTCAAGGCGACATGCTGCCGACGTCCACCAATGGATTGGATCATTCTGGAGCGAGCGCCACACGAGCTCTTTGGTGCCTCCATCGCCACGGCGCTTTAGGAAGCGTGGCGTCGTAAACGTAACCGCTTGTTCCGTTCGGAGGAGAGCCGCGGTCATTCTAACGCCATGGAGAATTTTTGACGGAGAGTATCCTCCTTCAGCGCACAGTCTGAGCAACTCATCATAAAGGCCCGGAGCGTAATGTCGCGCGAACTGCACCAAGGGATATGGGCTAAGATCATCTAGGAAAATCCTTGGCTGGGAACAAAGTGGATGCGTGGCATCCATCACAATCCCAAGGGATTGAGCAAGTGGGGGGGATACCCAAAACCCCCTATCATCGAAGGGAAGCCGAAGGACGCCGATGTCGATGTCGCCTGCTCTCAGGAGGCTCTCCTGATCGGCAGTGCAGGCTTCCACAGGCTCAGCTTCAATCCGGAGTTGCTCAAGTCGGCGAACCAATTCTTCTATCACCACCCGAGACGTTTCTGGCGGGAGAGCAATTCGCACTCGGTGCCTGCGACTTGGGGATTGAGACCGAGCTGCTCGTACGGCCGCGTCAAACGCCAGAATGGCGTCGCGAGCGTAAGGAACAAGTGCCTCGCCCGCTTGTGTTAGCTCGACTTTCTTGCTCGTCCGATCAAATAGTTTGACGCCAATTTCCTCCTCCATGTCAGCAATGCGCTTGGACAGCGGAGGCTGGCTCATATGCAGTGCTCGTGCAGCCTTTGCGAAGCTCAGCGCCTCGGCCACTGCGAGAAAGTATCTGAAATGCCGGACATCCATTCCCTGCGATCCTCAAGCCCTGCGATCGATCGCTTTCGACCATGCCTGAGTATACCAGATCTGGACAGCCGTCACTCGCCGCCGTGCCAGCCATTCAATCGAGATAGGGCATGCCCGGCGTGAACGATGATAGGGGTGATGCGGGCGTTCGCTTCCTCGATAGACCATCGGGCTGTTGGGCAAGACACAGCCAAAGCGGCACAAGCGGTGCCATCCACATTAAGGATCGGCGCAGCGATAGACAGCCCACCCAGGAACAGTGGCGGCTCGATAAGCGAAAAGCCACGTACGCGAACTTCTTCCAGTCTCCTGAGCAGCTCGTCATTGGACGCCCATCGCGAACCGGTGCGCGAACGGATCTTCTCGACAATTTTCAGCTGCGCGATTTCGGGCATGTCTGCCACGAGAACCCATCCGGACGCAGACCCCTCGATAGGATACCGTGCACCGACAGGCACGGAGGCGCTAATAACTTGCGAACTCGGGACACTGGAAACGACGACAATCTCGGATCGATCCAAACGAGCGAGGGTCACCGTCTCGTCGAACCGCTCAGCAATGTCGCGCAAAAACGGCTGAGCGAGTTCAATTAGGTTATCTGCTGCGATATATCGCGAACCTAAGCTGAGGCTCTTAGGCGCCAGACTCAGTTGCTTGGTCTCCTCTTCACGCTGCAGATAACCGAGCTCACTTAGCGTGTAGACAATCCGCTGGATTGCGCTGCGTCCCAACCCTGTTTTGAGGCTCAGCTGCGCTATATTCATCGCGGGGCTGCGCGCCCCGAAGGCCTCGAGGACGATGAAGCACTTCTCGATAGCTTCGACAAAGAGGCGGTCGTCTCGATAGTCCGTGAAACTACCGCTCGCTGAATTCTGCGAAGCCATGGTCTCACGCATCGTGGGTGCGGTCGAGCAAGATCGTATCGGAAGGGCTCCAGGTAGCCCAGACGTGGTCTCCTGATGCGAGCGTGGCGAGCGGTTTGTGGCTCGACAACAACTTGACGCTCAAGGCGATATTACCGGCCGCGCGGAGCCGGACACGACTAACACCACCGATAAACTCAACGCCCTCCACGGTGCAAGCCAGCTTGTTATCGGCTGCGGTCTGGCCAGGGGTTGCCACGATTGAGATGCTCTCAGGACGCATCATCGCAAACGCTTGCTCGCCCGGCTTGAGAGTACAAGGCTGAGTGCTCCGAACCGAACCTGCTCCTTCGTCGAGTTCAACTTCAATGGTGGAACCTGATGAGGTTACTTTACCCGGAAGAACGTTCGACTCGCCCAGGAATTCCGCAACAAACTTGCTGGTCGGCTGATAATAGAGTTCGCGAGCTGCTGAAAGCTGGGCAATCGAGCCGTTGTTCATGACGCAGATCCGATCGGAGAGCGCCATAGCTTCGTCCTGATCGTGCGTGACATACAGTGCGGTGATGCCAAGCTGCCTATGAAGTCGCTTGATCTCAAACTGCATGGCTTCACGCAAGCCCTTGTCCAGAGCACCAAGCGGTTCGTCCATCAAAATGACCGGCGGATCATAGACGAGGCAGCGAGCGATCGACACGCGCTGCTGCTGCCCGCCAGACAGTTGACTAGGTTTCCGATCAGTCAGTTGGTCGAGTCGGACAGTGGCCAGCACGGCCCGCACACGGTCAGCGATCTCATTCTTGGCCACACCCCGCACTTTCAACGGAAAGGCGACATTGTCGAAAACGGTCATATGCGGGATTAGCGCGTAATGCTGGAAGACCATGCCGAGGTTGCGTTCGCGTGACGGCAGGTGCGTGATGTCACGGCCGTCCAGCAGCACTCGCCCTGTTGAAGGCATTGCGGCGCCGGCAACGATGTTGAGGAGCGTGGTCTTACCGGATCCTGAGGGCCCAAGTAGGCTGACAAACTCTCCCTTTCGGATAACGAGATCGGTAGCCGCTAAGGCAGTCATATCACCATATTGCTTGCTAACTCGATCAACCCGGAGTCGGACAGCTTCGGAATTCGCGGTGGCGTTCACGGATGAGCCCCTAGTGTGTTGGGTTTCGCTGGAGGAGCGCTGCGCCGAGGCATGCTGCTGCCGATACAATGGTCAGGAGAGTAGCAACCGCAGCCAGAACCGGTGACACTTCCCAATGAATTGCCGTGAACATCTTGACGGGTAAGGTGGTGGCCGAGGTGCCGCTCAAGAACCACGAGAGCACGACCTCATCGAAGGACATCAAGAATGCGAACAGAAAACTCACCAAGATGGTTGGCCGAAGTTGCGGAATAACGACATATCGCAGCACTTGCGACCGGTTGGCGCCCAAAACCTGCACAGCCAGTTCGATCCGCGCATCAAGCGCCTTCAATCCGGAACTAGCTGTTACGACTACGAAAGGCAGGACATAGGCCGTGTGGGCGAGGATGATGCCTGTCTTCGTTCCCGACAGGCCGGCTCGCCCTAGATAGAGATAGACGCCCAGGGCGAGGACGATACTTGGGACAAGCAGCGGACTCATCAATATCAGCTGCACCGCCGAGCGGCCTCTTATCCATGCCCTTGCGAGCCCATATGCTGCGGGCACGCCAACAAGAAGAGCGATCAAGGAGCTGACAAGCGCAACTTCAATGCTCGTCCAGAGCGATGTCATCCAGATTTCATCAGCGAAGAATCGCCGAAAGAGTCCTAGTGACCAAGTTGCCGGGGGAAACTGTACCTCGGCGCTGTCGCCGAACGCGATCGGGATAACGATCAGAGTAGGTAGCAGCAGGAACATGTAGACCGCCCACGCCAGGCAAGAGCCAATTCGGCGCCAAAGGGTCGTAGCCAGATCAGAGACCATTGTATCCCCCTTAGAGAAGACTCTCGCCGCGTTTCGCCCGGAGCAGTGCGGTAATGAGCAAGCCAGAGAGACAGAGCAGGATGATCGAGATGGCAGACGCGGTTGGCCAGTCCAGAACTTCCCGGGTGTAAAAATCGATGAGGTTGGCGATCATCATATCCTGTCGCCCCCCCAGCAGGGCAGGGGTTACGAAAAAGCCCAGAGACAGCGTCAAGCTCATAAGCGTACCCGCCAGTAGACCAGGTAGGCTGGCGGGCAAGATAGCATTCCAGAAAATTCGAACTGGACCCGCACCCATGACCGCCATGGCGCGCTCAATGCTCTGATTGCGTCCCAAAAGGCTCGCTAGAACCGGCAAGATGACAAACGGAACAAGGTAGTGGGTAAGGCCAATCATCACGCCCACTCGGTTGAATAGCATGGTGACGCCCGCCTCACTGCCGAAGATAGCTCGCAGCGTGCGATTGATCACGCCCTGGTCCCCAAGGAGGACGATAAAGGCGAAGCTCTTCACCAGGATGCTGGTCCAGAACGGAAGCATCACAAGTGCCATTAACAGGGCCCGTCTACGAGGAGGTTGGAGCGCCAGGTGGAACGCCGCAGGATAGGCAATCAGCACCGTCAAGGCGGTCGCCTGCAGGCTTATCGTAAGAGTGTTGCCTAAGACGCGCTGGAAAAGCGGCTCGCCGACAAGTGCGACGTAGTGCTGGGCCGACGGCGGGGTATCTAAGCTAAACGAGAGCGTGAATATCAGTGGAACAAGGAAGACACCCGCGAGAAGCAGCAGCGCGGGGGCCAAGTAGGCCCAGCCTTCTAGTGGCCGCAATGTGAAAGATGACATGCTTTTGAACCGTCTGCCTGGTGAGCGGAGTGATCCGCCCACCAAATTTCAGTAGGGTGACTTTCAGTTGCTCAAATCAAAAGCCACTGCTTGAACCGAGCCTGCAGCTTGTCAAAATTCTCTCCCCACCACTCATCGTTCAGTATTGCAGAATTCGGGCCTTCCAGATTTGGGACCCACTTGCGGGAAGCTTCGCTCATGAGGGGCACCGCCTTTTGATTGTTTGGCAGGAGACCGAGTTCGTCTGCAAAAGCCGCCTGTCGATCAGGACGCAAAATGAACGCGATGAACTGCATCGCTTCAGGTTTGTTGGGGCTCGCTTTGGGCACCGTCAGATAACTCACGCCCAGCAGCACTTGCTGCAGGGCGAAATCGATGGAAGCGCCCGATTCCTGCGCAACTTTGGCCCGATTCGAGTAGGTGTAGGAATAGTCGACCTCGCCGTTCTGGATCAACGAGATCGTTTGGGGCGTCTGCTCAACCCACTTCGTGACAATCGGCTTGATCGTGTCGAGCTTTCGGAACGCTCGCTCGACATCCAGGGGGTAGAGATCCTTCGGCGCTACGCCGTCGGCGATCAATGCGATTTCGAGCATCTCGGAAACTCGCGTCCGGAGCGCTCGCTTTCCGGGGAAAGCCTTCGCATCGAAAAATTCCTTGAAATTCGTGGGGTGCTTGCCTTCCGGGTGTGTTTTCGGGTTGAACGCGATGCCCCCCGCGAAGAAGTACATGCCGACGCGGTGTTCTGAGGCCGGAAGCTTGAGGTTGTCAGACTTGATGACGTCGCGGTCGAGAGGGGCCCAGAATCCCTGTTTCGTCCCGGCCAATGCTACTGCCCCAGACGCATCGAACACATCCCATTCAGAGCGGCCCATGATGGATTGGGCCTTGAGCTTCGCTAGGTCCGGGCCATCCGCAACTGCGACATTGATGCCGGTTTCTTTGGTAAAGGGCACGATCCAGTGCTTCTTCATCGCCTCAACCAGCGAGCCGCCCCAGCTCACGACCGTGATCGATTTGGATTGAGCCAGGGCACTACCGGTAATGGCAGGAGCAACTATCCCACCAATGCCGATGGCGCTGGCACCAGCAAGAATTTGTCGTCGATTCATACCGAGCTTGGTCTTAGTCATCGCATTCCCCTCTTCTTTCTGGTTATGACACAAGTGGTGGGTGACTACCGTAAGCGCGTGGCGCTTCCTTCGATTTTCCAGACTTCGGTACGGCTCTCGCTTGAAGCAGCGCCGTTCACCGCGACCCTGAAATCGACCTTGTCGGACAGCACCGCGATGATTGCGGGAAAGAGCTCACCGATTGCGTCGTGGATCTCGTCCGGAAATCCGTCCTGTAACGGCGCAAACTGCCGGCGTTCGATAAAGAACGAGCCATCTTTGCTGCGGCTCTGATGCTCGATGCCCAAGTCGCTCAAGATGTCCGAAAGAAGCCTGGCCATAGCGGGTGCATCTTTTTCAGCGCAGCCGAACCGGCTGGCGATTTCGCGAGCGTACTGCGTTCCGATGCCCCTTGCAGCTTGCGCTACAAGGTAGGCGGCATAAGGCACGCCATACGATCGCACCAAGACCCCGACAGGTCCGGCGGTATAACCCTCAGCGTAGCGGCGCCTCGCCTTAGCCAGCCGTTCAAGAGGCCATTCTGCTTCGTCCAGTCGGGGCGCGATCGCCGGATCGAAACCCGGACTACGGTCCACCGTCTCGAACTTCAGAGCCTCATCGTATGTAATATCGTGATCGTATTCGATGAAGTAGCCTTCATCGTAAGGGGCGCCATGCTGGTAAAGCTTGGTGCATACATACCCCAGACGCGGACAACCGAGCCAGGTACCGTTGTTCTGGTGCCAAGCACGGAACGCCCCAATCTGCGTCGAGGCCGGGATAGCGAGCAGCCCCGAGCCGGGGTACGCCCACGCCGGCGCGAGATAGCGGATCCAAGCTTTCTTCGGGCCTTCTTCGGCGTACTCCATATCAACCGCGCCGACTGCGCAATTCGACAGGTAGTGATACTTGGCAGCGGCGATCGCGGGCGGATCCTTGTCGATGCCGAGCTTCTTAAGACCAGCGATGAAGTGCTTGGCACCGTGTGAGCGCATGAAATTGAACTTGAGGTCAGCAACGCCTGACTCGCCCTTTTCCCTCATGGTGACCAGTTGCAATCCGGCGTACATGCGGGACCAGAGATAGGTGCTAAATTCGACGCTCGACAGTTCGGTAGGCATGATTGGGTAATCTCCAATGGGGGACCGTTCGGGCAACGCTTGGAAACGCCGTCCGGGGGAACTTCGCTCGGGGTATTCGTGGCTCGGCGCCTCGCGGCGCGGGTTGTGTCCAGCTTCAGCTATCAGCCTTCGGCCAATTTCTTTCGATAACGGCGGCGTTCGAAAAAGCGCTCGATCTCCTTTTGCGGCGCACCGACGTTGAACGCCTGCTCATAGGCTTCCATGGCCATGGCGATCGCCTTTCGATAGCGATCTTCGTCAAGCAAAGTATTGGCGCGTTTTGACAGGCTGTAAGCGACTTGAGGCTGCTTGGACAGCCGCTCCGCTGCTCTCAAAGCAGCGCTAAGCACGCCTTCTTGCGGGACTATCTCATGAACGAATCCGAGGCTGCGGGCTTCTTCGGCGTTCATCAAGCGGCCTTGCAGAGAGAGCTCAATAGCGCGCCGCCCCACTCGCTCCCACATCAGCCACGTCCCGAATATACTCGGCAGGCCGGAATTGATTTCCGTCTGGCCCATCGTCACGCCGGCGTGCGTAACGACGAGATCGCAGAACTGGGTGACCTGGAAACCGGAACCGGCTGCGACGCCATTCACCGCAGCGATAAATGGCTTTGGAAATTGTCTGACGGCATCGTAACAGCGGGTCAGGCGTCCAAGCCACGAGCCGATTTCCGACCCATCTTTGAATGCTTGTAGCTCCCAAAGATCTTGACCTGAACAGAATGCCTTATCGCCTGCGCCGGTCAGGATCGCCGCCCTGATGCCTGGATCGCCCCCCGCTGCCGTAAGATGGCCTGCCAGTTGATCTCGAACGTCAGACGTCCACGCGTTGTATCGATTGAGGCGGTTGATCTTCAGGATCAAGACCCCCTCGCGAACCTCGCTCAAGAGCTCGTCGGAGTTTGGCTGGTTTTGGGGAGCTTCCAACATGACCCGGCTCCCTCAGACGTTCCGGGCAGGCTTAAACCCGGCCTTCTCGGCGTCCCAAGCCGCGTTCAAATCAACGACGATATCGTTCTTTTTTATGCGCTGAGTCGGGCCCCGCGGGAACTCATCGACGATCTGAATGTAGCGGGGAATTTGGTAGTACGCGAGGCGCTCGCTGCAGAACTGCGCGATAGTCAGCGGGTCCGCCTCAGCCCCGTCCTTGGCCTTCACAACCGCCAAGATATCCTGCTCTCCCATGGGCGATGCTACGCCCAAAACCGCGGACTCTTCAACGTTCGGAGCGGCATTGAGCACCCGCTCAACCTCCCATGCCGAGACATTTTCTCCCCGCCGGCGCAAGGCATCCTTCTTACGGCCCTTGAAGTAGAAATTGCCATCTTGATCGGTGGAGGCTGTGTCACCCGTATAGACGCAGCCATCGGCTCGGAGCACCTCCGCCGTCTTCTCGGGATCGCCAAAATACCCCCGCATGGTAATACCGGGCATCTTAGGCTTCAGCACGATTTCGCCGACGACGCCTGGCCCAACACGGTCTCCGTGGTCATCAACCAACCAGCTGTCAAACTCTTCTACCGGTGTGCCAATGGAGCCGAGGACATCCCGCATGTTGATGTGGGTGAAATTCTGACCTTCGCTAAGGCCATAACCCTCGCGGACGATCAGCCCGAACCGTTCTTCGAACTGACGCCAGGTGTCTTTCGGGCAAGCGGCGCCCCAAGCAATAGACACGGTGTTGTTACGCTCGCTCTCAGTCACGAACTGCGAGAGGAGGATATTGATCAGGCCGCCCAGATAGTGAAATTTTGTAGCCTTTGCATCGGCGATCTGGTCCCAGAGTTTGGAGGCACTTAACCGCTCGACCATATAGATGCTCAGACCATGATGAAGAGCCATCATGACGGTCATCCAAGCTGCCACATGGTAGAAGGGCTCCCACAGGAAGAAAACATCATCCCGGTTGGCTTCGGACAATACGCCTGCGTTTTTTGCGCCGATCCAATAAAATCGGTCCGACAACATTGCGCCTTTGGGCGCACCGGTCGTACCGGAGGTGTAGTTAATCGCAAGAAGATCGTCGAGCGATCGCGAAACGGGGGTCACCGCCGACCGGCTAGCGCGGAGGAGATCGTTGAGACTGTGTTCGGAATTTCGGTTATCGCCATCCTCGAACCAGATCAGGACGGGGGCTTTGGGGACCGTTGCGAAAGCCGCACGTACCGCATCCGTTTGAACGCGATTGGCCACAAAAGCGGATGGCTTTGCACTCGAAACCTGGAGCTCGATGCCTGCGCTCTTGAGGTGAACGCTGAACGGCACTGCCGCAGCACCAATCCAGGAGGTCGCCAGATAGAGGGCAATGTGCTCGACGGAAGTGGTCAGCATAAAGCCGACCCGATCGCCACGTTTCACACCAGCCTCTTGGAGCGCGCCCGCCATTTCCTGGACTTTGGCGAGCAGGCTGCGAAACGTCGTTTGCTGCCCCTTGAATTTGCAGAAGACGCGATCGCCTGAGTCTTGGGCACGCGCGAGGAGAAGCTGGGGGATCGTCTGCATCGAGCCTGTCTCTAGGTTCGCGGCGCTTCAGTTCGGCCGAGTTGAGCGATTGTGTAGCGATTGCCGTTGATCGACCAATACCAATTGCACCTCGATCGATATCGTTTTGGAATTGATAGCGCCGCACTTGGAATTTGGAACTGACGCGTCGCAGAAGCCGAACGCTTGGCCTCGGAAGACGACCGACGACACATCAGCGCCTTAAGATTCTCAGCGAAATCGTAGGGAAGCCTGGACACCGATCCACCTGGGATGGTGGTGCTTTAGCTTAGCTCCAGACCTAGGTGCTGCACGAAAACAGATGTTTAACGGGGCGTCTCTTGCAGGATCCACTCAAGGAAAGCGCGAGATAGAGGTCTGCCGCCCCTCCGGAACGACCACGTACGTAGTAGCTTTTTCAGTTCGCCAGCCGGCGACCGGAGAAGAGTTCGGGAAGCTCAAGACAATCACCGCTACCGCCAGCGCTGCTGCCATAGACGCTGCGCGCAACGCATTCAAAGCCTGGCGACTGTACCGCCGTAGAAAGGCTCAGCGCCGCTTGATCAACGGCCAGGTGCAGTCTCCGCGAGCAGCCACTCCCGGAATGCGGCGAGCGGCGGGTACTTCGCCCGTTCGGAAGGCCAGACGAGGTAATATCGTTCGGGACTTTCCATAGGCAGGTTGATGGCTCGGACCAGCTTGCGGCTCGCGAGCTCATCCTGGATGAGGAAGGTCGGCAGCAGCGCCACGCCAAGACCGGCGATCGCCGCCTGGGCTGCGGTGGCAAACTGGTCGAACACCATCCCCTGAGTGGTCCTGCCGGGCGCATCGTGAATCAAGAACCACCGGTCCCAGGCATGAAAGCGCGTGGAGATGCTGAGCAGCGGCGCGTTTCGGAGATCGCCGGCAACACGGAAGTGGTATTGGCGCTTCAGGCCGGGACTGCAGGCCGGGATGACCTGTTCCGACCGCAACAGAGCCATCTCGGCGCCGGGCCATTCCGGCTGGCCGAAATGAATCGCAGCGTCGAGCGACTCGACCCGGAAATTGAAATAGGACAACCGCGTTGCCAGGTTGATGGTGATCCCGGGATTTGCTGCCAGGAACCTCGGCAGACGCGGCGCGAGCCAGCGGGTGCCGAACGTCGGCAGGATGGCGAGATTGAGGCTCCCGCCCCTCGGGTTCGCATGAAGATTGAACGAGGCGGTGCTGATCTTGTGGAGCGCTTCGCGAATCTCGCGCGCATAGGATTCGCCGACGGAGTTCAGTCGAACGGTCTGCCGCTCGCGGATGAAGAGCTCCACCTCGAGCTGCTCCTCCAGCATCTTGATCTGCCGGCTGACGGCGCTTTGGGTCAGCTGAAGCTCGCGCGCGGCCAGCGTCATGCTGCCGGTCCGCGCGGTGGCTTCGAACGCCGCCAGCACGGCGGTGGAGGGAAGAAAACGGCGAGGTGTCTGCGGATCCATTGCTATCATTCCAATTCAGAATGACCTTCTGAGCAAACATCGTTTGAATTGGCCGATCAAGCAAGGTCTAATCGCCGGAACATAACGAAATAGCATGAACTTGGGATCGGTCCGTCGATGACGGCCGATCCGCCGTCGACGGAGATGATGATGCCAGCGCTGCGCGCGGATGCGGACGAGATCCGTACTTTGTTTTCCCGCGCCATGTCGGACATGTACCGGGCCGAAGTGCCGCAATACGGCACCCTGGTGGAACTCGTCAACGACACCAATCGCGAGACCGTGCGGCAGCACCAGCAGCTGCGGGCGAGTCTCGCGCGCAGTGACGAGCTCGAGCGGTTGGGCGTCGAGCGTCACGGTGCCATTCGGCTCGGCCGCGCCGACGAATTGCGCGACATGCGCCGCGTCTTTGCGGTGATGGGGATGCATCCGGTCGGTTACTACGACCTGTCGATCGCCGGCGTGCCCGTCCATGCCACGGCCTTCCGGCCGATCGACGATGCCGCGCTTCGCCGCAACCCGTTCCGGGTCTTCACCTCGCTGCTGCGCCTCGACCTGATCGAGGATGAGAGCCTGCGCGCCGAGGCGGAGCAAATCCTAGGTCGGCGTCGCATCTTCACGCCGCGGGCGCTCGAACTGGTCGGCACCTTCGAGACGACGGGTCATCTGACCATCGCGCAGGCGGATGAGTTCGTTCGCGAAGCCCTGGAGACGTTCCGCTGGCACAGCGAGGCCACGGTCAGCCTGGAGGTTTACAGCAAGCTGCACGCGACCCATCGACTGATCGCCGACGTGGTGAGCTTTCGCGGCCCGCACATCAACCATCTGACGCCGCGCACGCTGGATATCGATGCCGTCCAGGCCGCAATGCCACGGCGCGGCATCGCGCCGAAGGCGATCATCGAAGGTCCGCCGCGCCGCGACTGCCCGATCCTGCTGCGTCAGACCAGCTTCAAGGCGCTGGAGGAACCGATCCTGTTCCGGCAGGCCAATGAGACGATGGCAGCCGGGACACATACCGCCCGCTTCGGCGAGATCGAGCAGCGCGGCGTTGCGCTCACGCCCAAGGGTCGCGAGCTCTACGACCGATTGCTCGCCTCCGTGCGGCAGGCCGGTGCGGCCGGCGCATCCGCACGCGACTACGACAGCGAACTGGCCGAGCGCTTCAAGATGTTCCCGGACGATTGGTCGGAGCTTCGCGCGCAAGGGCTCGCCTTCTTCCGCTATTCGGCGACGTCGGCGGGCATTGATGCATGCAAGCGGCATCCGCCGCCATCCAGCCTCGATGATTTGCTGGCTGCGGGTTTTCTGCGCTACGATCCGATCGTCTACGAAGATTTCCTCCCGGTCAGTGCGGCAGGAATTTTCCAGTCGAATCTCGGCACCGACCAGCAGCAAAACTACGCGGCGCGCTCCAACCGGGCTGCGTTCGAAGTCGCCCTCGGTGCTGGGGTTCACGATGAAATGAAGCTGTACGCGCAGGCGGAAAGGACCTCCCTGGAGCAGGCCGTGCGCCAGCTCGGGTCACCGCACCTTGCATGCCGGGCGATGGCCTGATTGAACCGCCCTTCAACTATCCAAGAGAAATCGCCATGACCATCACGACCCAGACCCCAGCACGCGCCGTCAAATCCCTGGCGGACGAGGCAGACGCGCTCCTCGCCGCACTCGGCGTCAAGCGGAGCCGCTACACCGGCGGCAAGCTGACAGCTCGATCGCCGATAACAGGCGAGATCACGGGCCATGTGAACGAGATCGGTGCCGCCGATGCACAGGCGGCGATCGACAAGGCGCACGCGGCCTTCCTCGAATGGCGGCTTGTCCCCGCTCCGAAGCGCGGCGAACTCGTCCGCCTGCTTGGCGAGGAATTGCGCGCCAACAAGCCGGCGCTCGGCAGGCTGGTATCGATCGAGGCCGGCAAGATCGCGTCCGAGGGCCTCGGCGAGGTCCAGGAGATGATCGATATCTGCGACTTCGCGGTGGGTCTGTCGCGCCAGCTCTATGGCCTGACCATCGCGACCGAGCGCAGCGAGCACCGGATGATGGAAAGCTGGCATCCGCTCGGCGTGACCGGGATCATCTCGGCGTTCAACTTCCCGGTCGCGGTGTGGTCCTGGAATGCTGCGCTGGCGCTGATCTGCGGCAACAGCATCGTCTGGAAGCCGTCGGAGAAAACGCCGCTGACGGCGCTTGCGACCGAAGCGCTGTTCGATCGCGCGCTCGCGCGTTTCAAGGCAGAAGACGGCACGGCGCCGGACGGGCTGTCCGCGGTTCTGTTCGGCGGCCGCGAGATCGGTGAGATCCTCGTCGATCACGCCAAGGTGCCTCTGGTGTCGGCAACCGGCTCGACTGCGATGGGGCGCGTCGTCGGGCCGCGGCTGGCCAAACGCTTTGCGCGCGCGATCCTCGAACTCGGCGGCAACAACGCCGCAATCGTCGCGCCGACGGCCGACCTCGACCTGACCTTGCGCGGCGTCGCGTTCGCCGCCATGGGCACCGCTGGTCAGCGCTGCACGACGCTGCGGCGCCTGTTCGTCCACGACAGCGTCTACGACACGTTCCTGCCGCGCCTGAAGCGCGCCTATGAGTCTGTGACGATCGGCGATCCGCTCAAGGACGGCACCCTGGTCGGTCCGCTGATCGACGGCGCGGCCTACGCATCGATGCAGAAAGCGCTGGGCGAGGCGCGCACTGCGGGCGGCACTGTGTTCGGCGGCGAGCGGGTTCGCACTGACGGCGGCGATGAGGCCTATTATGTCCGCCCGGCGCTGGTCGAGATCGCGAGCCAGGTCGGTCCCGTCGAGCACGAGACCTTCGCGCCGATTCTCTACGTCATCAAGTATCGTGACTTCGATGCGGTGCTCGACCTGCACAACGCGGTCCCACAGGGTCTGTCGTCCTCGATCTTCACCAATGATCTGCGCGAAGCCGAAGCCTTCCTGTCGGTACGCGGTTCGGATTGCGGCATCGCCAACGTCAATATCGGCCCGTCCGGCGCCGAGATCGGCGGCGCCTTCGGTGGCGAGAAGGAAACCGGCGGCGGGCGCGAGTCGGGCTCGGACGCCTGGAAGGCCTACATGCGCCGCGCGACCAATACGGTCAATTTCGGCCGGACATTGCCGCTCGCCCAGGGCGTCAAGTTCGACGTGGCGTAAGAGGACACATGAACGCCCCACTCCACAGCCCCGCGTTGTTCCGCCCCTCCCACCGCCTTTCGTCGATCGGCGTGTCGGAGATCCTGAAGATCAGCGGGCTCGCTGCGGAGATGAAACGCCAAGGCCGGGACGTTATCATTCTCGGCGCAGGCGAGCCGGATTTCGACACACCGGATACGATCAAGGAGGCAGCCGAGCGCGCGATGCGCGCCGGCGCGACCAAATATACCGCGCTCGACGGCGCACCGGAGCTTAAGGCCGCCATTCGCGCGAAGTTCAAACGCGACAACGAACTCGACTTCGCTCAGGACGAGATCACGGTGTCGGCCGGCGCCAAGCAGGTGCTCTTCAACGCCATGATGGCGACGATCAACCCCGGCGATGAGGTCATCATCCCGACCCCGTTCTGGGTGACCTACGCCGACATCGTCGCAATCGCCGGCGGCACGCCGGTGCTGGTGCCGTGCTCCGAGGCCAATGGCTTTCGTCTCTCGGCCGACGATCTCGCGCGCGCCATCACGCCTCGCACGCGTTGGGTGATGCTGAACTCGCCGTCCAATCCATCCGGCGCGGCCTATTCGGAGGCCGCCTACCGGCCGATCCTCGACGTGCTGCTCGCAAATCCGCAGGTCTGGCTGATGGTCGACGATATCTACGAGCACATCGTCTATGACGGCTTTCGCTTCGCCACGCCAGCAGCCATCGAGCCAGCGCTGCGCAGCCGGACGCTGACCATCAACGGTGTTTCGAAGGCCTATGCGATGACCGGCTGGCGCATCGGCTATGGCGCCGGACCAAGTGCCCTGATCCGGGCCATGGCCGTCGTGCAGAGCCAGTCGACCTCCTGCCCGTCGTCGGTCAGTCAGGCCGCAGCCATCGAGGCGCTGAACGGGCCGCAGAATTTTGTCCGCGACTGCTGCCGGTCGTTCCAGGAGCGGCGCGATCTTGTCGTCGGCGCGCTGAACAGGATCGACGGGATCACCTGCCGCGTGCCCGAGGGCGCTTTCTACACATTTGCAAGCTGTGCCGGCCTGATCGGCAAAATCACTCCTGACGGGCAAACGCTGGAGAACGACAGGGACTTTGTCGAGTATCTGCTGCGCGGCGCCGGCGTTGCGGTGGTGCCTGGTTCTGCTTTCGGGCTTGCTCCCTATTTCAGGATTTCCTACGCAACGTCTTTAGTTGAGCTGGAGGAAGCATGCCGGCGCATTGCGCACGCAACCGCTAGACTTTCGAAAGACTGCAAAGAAAAAAACGACGCTTAGCAAATTGCGCCTTCATTGAATGGCGCAATCACCTTGGTCGGATCTCGCAGAAGAGCCGCCGCCTCTCCTACATCCCAACATGGCGGAGATCTATCGGCAGCACGTGGCCGCGCTGTACGAAAGCCTGCAAAACGAAGACGACAAAGGGGAAGCAGCGGAGGTTCTCCGTACCCTCGTCGATCAGGTGACGCTGATGCCCGAGGCGGAGGAACTCGCGATCGTGCTGCGCGGCGACCTAGCCGCGATCCTGCGGTTTGCGGCAGGCAAAAAGAACCCCGACTTCCTTTCGGAGGCCGGGGCTCTGAACGGCTTGCTATCGCAAGCGTCGGTGGTTGCGGGGAGGCGTAACACCGATCCCTGCGGAATGGGGTCGCAAACTGGAATCGTCGGAACCGGTGGTTTCGGGTGCTCGGAACAACAGATTTCTGCAGTTGGTCGAATGCGAAGTCCCGAGGTTCGCTGCTCGATGGCTGGACTTTCCTGTGAACCGCAGCAAACGAGACAGAGCGCACCGAAAGCAGAGCCAACCACGGTTAGACTAGGCGACCGAAACGACGTTTATTGGGTGGCGAGCCAGGACATCGCGCAGAGTCTGGAACACCTCGGAGAGTGCGACAATATCTCTTGCCGCGCCAAGGCAGATGCGGGTTGCGCCAGGATCCTCCTCGCCGACCGCGGACGCGATGCGTGGGATCACAAGTATGCCACGACCTCGGGCGGTGGCAGTTCGTTTCTCGAAGCATTGTTGTGAATCGCACGCACGGCAGCCCGTGGAGAGACCTTCCGCCAGTTATATCCAGCCAGGGAGGCATTTCACCGCGCGCCAGCAGCGCTGTCGTGCATGGTTTCCAGTCTCAGCCCCGGTGTCTCGTCCGAAAACCGCCCCCAGCTTAGCCGCATTGCCTGCGACCATGACGTTGGTGGCCTCGTGTCCGTTCAGGACCCGCGCGCTAGCGACGGAGTCCAATCGCCCGGTTCGGGTTTCCGCATTAGGTAGCTGACAACCATGTCGACGAGATGGGCCTGCCGGCGCTCGATATTCTCGGGCGCCCCCAGCTTTCGCTTGAAGAGGATGGATAGCGTGTGCTGGTTCGACAGATAGAAGTATCCCAGAGCGGACATAGAGATGTACAGCTCGACAGGATCGACGCCTTGGCGAAAGATTCCCTGCTGGACCCCGGCTTGCAGAATTTCGCGCAGGTTTTCCGATAGCTTGTCGTACATCGTCCGGATGATCGTTGATTTAACAATGTGCTTGGCGCGATGCAGGTTCTCGGTATTCAGGATCACGATGACGTCAGGCTCTTCGACAAAGACCCGAAAAGTGTTCTCGCACAAGCGGATCATCGCATTGAGTGGATCGAGGCCATTGACTGACACGTCGCTCTGACGCCTGCGCAAAGTCTCATAGGTCCGCTCGAGAATGCGGATGTAGAGATCCTCTTTGCTGCGAAAATAGTGGTAGAGCAGATTCTTGCTGATCTTGGCCCGCTCCACGATGGCGTCGACACGGGCGCCATCGAATCCGCGGCGTGCGAACTCGACCTGCGCTGCCGCGAGGATCTTTTCCTGCGTTCGGATCGAATCTCGGATAGCGGGTTTTTCCGCCATCTGCCCTCCATCGTTTCAACCGACAGTGCGCTCAGCACGGAGCCTTCTGTCGTTCACCGACCAGCGGCGCGCAGCGGTCGACCGCCACGGCAACTGTTTCGTCACCATCACGAAGCCACCAGTCGAACTTGGAAAACAGTTCGATCTCGAACGGCCCGTCGTAACCCATCTCGTCGAGAACCGCTCGGTAAGCCCCAAAGTCGACTACACCATCGCCGACCATGCCTCTGTCATGGTATACATCGCGCGTCGGCACAAGCCAGTCGCCCAGATGGAACGTCAGGATATTTTCCGGCCCCGCCTGGCGCAGCCCCGGCACGAATTCCGGATCCCACCAGCAGTGATAGGTGTCGGCGACGATTCCTGTTCCTTGGCCAAGCCTGCGGCAAATGTCGAGGCACTGAGCAAAGGTGTTCAGACAGGAGCGGTCTGCGGCATACATCGGGTGCAGGGGCTCGATGCCCAAAACCACACCGACCTCCAGCGCATAGGGTAAGAGCTGTTCGAGCGCACCAAGGACCCGCGACCGCGCCGCGGGCAGATCCTTTTCACCGGTCGCAAGGCTCCCGGGAACGACAACCAGGGCCGTTGCCCCGATCTCGGCGGCCGCATCGAGACGCCTGCGGTTCTCCGCGACGGCGGCATCAAAGCCGGCGCGATCCGCAATATTGACCCAGGCGCTCGTGCAAAGGCTGGGCACGAACAGACCAGCATCGCGGATCAGCCTTGCGCCCTGACGAACGCCACAGGCATCCAGGTATTCCATCCAGACACCGATGCCGGCGACGCCCTGTCGGGCATAGCCGTTCACGGCTTGCTCGAGGGTCCAGTCCCGTGTCGTGATCTGATTGATCGCGAAACGACGCAAGTCAGCCATCATGCCATCTCCGTCCGCAGGTTGCGCAGGTCGGCGGTTGCCTTTTGGTCGATGCGACCGTCCTTGATCACGACGCGGTAGTATTCGCTGGCGAATTCCGGTGTGATCTTGCCATCAAGCGCGTCGTCCAGCACCGCTTCCAGCGGGCGCTTCATCGGGTTGCCGTAGCCGCCCCCGCCCGCCTGCTCATGACGGATGACATCTCCACGCGAAACGTTACGCGTCACCTTGCTATCCAGCAGCTCGAACTTGCTGCCGTCGACGCTGAGCAAGTTGCGCGAAGCCGCTCCCTCGTTGCCGCCGAAAAGCCCGTAGGGACGATGGTGGTAACGGTCCGAGCGCAGCTGCATGACCGCGTCTTCGGCCAGAAGGCGGTACTGCCGGACCACGCCGAGCCCGCCGCGACGCTCGCCGGCGCCGCAGGAGTCCGCGCGCAGGGCATACTCCTCGATCCGGATCGGATAGGTCGATTCCATCAGCTCGACCGGCATGTTCGACATGTTCTGCGAGGGATTGGTGATCGCGTCGATGCCGTCTTTGGTGGCGCGCGCTCCCAGCGCGCCATTGATCATGTCCACCATGACGAACGGCAGCCGCGTCACCTTGTCATAGCCGCCAAGGCAGACGACCGAGTTTCCACCCTCGCCCGCCGCCGCAACACGTTCGGGAACGATCTGAGCCAGGGCGCCCAGCACCGCGTCGACGACACGATAGCCGGTCAACGCGCGTGCCGCGACAGGTGCCGGGAAGTGTGGGTTCAACAACGTACCGAGCGGTGCCGATACGTCGATCGCACGGTAGACGCCGGAGTTGTTCGGCACCTCGGCGTCGAGAACGCAGCGGATCGCCAGATAGCTCGCGGACTTCACGAACGACAGCGTCGAGTTGATCGCGCCCTTCACCTGAGGCGAACTGCCGTTGAAGTCGACATCGAGGTGGTCGCCCTTCACGGTAATCGCCACCTTGATCGAGATCGGCGCCTCATCGAACCCGTCACCGTCGATGTAGTCGGTGAACTCGTAGCGCCCGTCGGGCCAGTTTGCGATCTCGTTCCGGGTCAGACGCTCGCCATAGTCCAGGAAATCTCCCAGGAAGCGGTTGAACGCAGGTGCGCCATATTTGTCGACGATGCGCAACAATTCTCGCTCGCCCATGGCGCAGGTTGCGAGTTGCGCCTCGAGATCGCCGATCACCAGATCCGGCAGGCGAACGTTCCGCCCAATGATCTCGAAAACGATCTCGTTGCGTACGCCACGATCATAAAGCTTGAGCGGCGGAAGACGCAGGCCTTCCTGGAAAATCTCCGTCGAGTCGCTCGCATTGGAGCCGGGCACGCGGCCGCCGACGTCGCAGTGATGGCAGATCACCACCGAAAAGCCGATCTGCTCGTCGCCATGGAAGATCGGCTTGAACATGAAGATGTCCGGCAGATGCATGCCGCCCTCGTACGGATCGTTGAAGATGATCACGTCGCCGGGGTGCAGATCGCCGCCGAAGCGCTTCAGCAGCGCATCCATGGCGTCCGGGACTGCGCCCAGATGCAGCGCCACGGTCTTCGCCTGCGCGAGGATACGGCCCTTGGCATCGCACATCGTTGTCGAGTAATCGAGAACGTCGCGGACGATGGGCGAACGGGCCGTTCGCATCACCGTGTAGGCCATGTCATCGACAATGGATTCGACGGCACTTTTCAGAACAGCGAAGGTGATCGGATCGTGAGCGGAAATCTCGGCCATGGCTTCGTTCCTCAGGACAGGCGAATATGGAGGTTCAGGAAGTCGTCACGCTCGACGCTCGCCATGGGCGGCACGACGACGGTGCTGTCGTTGGCTTCCAGGATAACCGGACCGATCAGCTTGCGCGGCGAACGGGTGCGGTCGTAGATCGGCGTATCGATCCAGCCCTCGGCCTTGCCGTAGTAAACCTTGCGGCGCGAAACGGGCCCTGCCTCTTCAGATCCGACCGCCGACAGCTGGCGAAAGTCCAGACGGCCCTGGCGCAGGCCACGGCCGGTCATCCGGATGCTGACGACCTCGACGGCATCCGAGGAGACGTAGCTGTAGATCGAACGATAGGTCTCGAGGAACGCGGTTCGCACCGCCTCGGGATCGAAGGGCTCCGCGAACGGGATGGCCAGCGACATTTCCTGTCCACGGAAACGCATGTTGGCCTCGGGCAGGAGCTCCATCGCGTCCTCGGGGATGCCTTCCTCGCGCAGGTTGGCAACGGCCTGCCGGCGCAACTCGTCGGTCACGGCCGCGAAATTATCGAGATCGACCGTCTCCACGACGCCGCCGATCGGAGCCGTGAAATAGCGTTCGACGTCTCCCGACAGCATGCCCATTGCCGTGAACACACCGGGGGTCGCAGGGATCAGCAGGCTGGTCATCGACAGGAGCGAGGCGATGGCGGCGGCATGGACGGGACCGGAGCCTCCGATGGCCACCAGTGTGAAGTCACGTGGGTCGACGCCCCGCTCCACGGTCACCGCACGAATGGCGCGCGCCATGTTCGCGTTGACTACTTCGCGCACGCCATAGGCCGCCTCGCTGGCGCTGAGGCCAAGCTGGCTGCCGATCTGGTCGGCGATGGCTGCCTCGGCGGCCGCCTTCGACAACCGCCTCGCACCACCCGCGAGCTCTTCCGGCAGATAGCCCAACACCAGGTTGGAATCGGTTACGGTGGCCCTGTTGCCACCGAGGCCGTAGCAGGCCGGACCGGGATCGGCGCCGGCGGAAACGGGTCCTACCCGGATCAGTCCCGCACTGTCGAGCGCCGCGATCGATCCAGCACCGCTGCCGACTTCGGCAACGTCGACGGTCGGAACGCTCATCATGTACCCGCCGGCCTTGATGAAGCGACTGGGCGTCGAAATTCCCGCCCGGAATTCATACTCGCTGACCCGGCTCAATTCGCCCTCACGCACCAGCGACGCTGAAGCCGTGGTGCCTCCCATATCGAAGATGACGAGGTTTTTCTGGGCCAATGCCTCGCCCAGACGCGCCCCGCCGACGGCTCCCGCGGCGCGGCCCGAGGAAATGAAGAACACCGGCTTCGCACAGGCCGTCTCGGCCGAGGCGAGCGCGCCGTTCGAGTTGCTGACCAATAGCGGTGCATCGATGCCGAGGCTTTTGATGCCGGCCTGCAGGCGCTCGAGATAGGCGGCCAGCACGGGACCGACATAGGCATTCACAACCGTTGTGCTGGTCCGCTCGTATTCCTTCGCCTCCGGCAGCACCGAGACCGACGTCGTGATCTGGATGGCAGGAAAGCGCTTGCGGATCAGCGCCTCAGCGCGCTGCTCGTGGGCGGGATTGCGATAGCTGTTGAGCAGGCAGATCGCGATGGATTCGATGCCCGCCTCGACCAGCATGGCAGCCGCGGCAATGACGCCGGCCTCGTCGAGCGGCTCGATGACGCTGCCGTCGGCAGCGATCCGCTCCCTGACCTCGAGGCGGTAGCGGCGCGGGATGAGCGGCAGCGGCTTGTCCCACTGCAGGTCGAACATGTTGGGCGTGCGCAGCCGCCCGATCTCCAGCACGTCGCGGAAGCCGGCGGTCGTGATCAGGCCGGCCCTGGCGCCCACCTTCTGAAGCAGCGTGTTCGATCCGACGGTCGTGCCATGCACGATCTCACGGACGTCGCCGACGGATATCCGCGCGTCCGACACGAGATGCGAGATGCCGGTGATGACGGCCTCCTCGGGCGCGCCGGGCGTCGAGGGAACCTTGGCGTGATGTAGGCGACCATCGCCCTCGATCATCACCAGATCCGTGAACGTCCCCCCAATGTCGACACCGACCCGCGCGGTCCTGATCGCCGAAGTCGCCATGCAAGCCATCCTTGTTGAACTAATCGGTTAGTTCTGTATCACGTCACGAACAGAGCCGGCAACGTAATTTTTTGGCATTGTATGCCTGAAATTCAGACTTTTCGATCTCGGCTCTTGCTTGTTATCTAACTAATAGTACTATTCGCCAATGAACCAATAAGGGCGGATGGCCAACACAGCCCACTTCTGGAGAGGACAAATGAGAAATATGCGACTTCTGTCATCGGCCGCTTTTGCGATGCTTTTGGCCCTTGCCGGGCCCGCTCTTGCAAACGAGAAGCTGACGGTGCGGCTAGACTTCTCGCCCTGGGGCAGTCACGCAGCGATGCACCTCGCACAACAAAAGAGCTGGTTTAAAGAGGCCGGACTTGATGTCGATGTGCAGGACGGCCGGGGCTCCGCTAACACCCTGCAGCTCGTGAACGCGGGCCAAGCAGATGTCGGACAAATTCAGCTCGGCCTCGTGCCCGCGGCCCGCCACGGCGGCGCCAAGGTCAGGGCGATCGCGGGGTTCGACAGGCGCACGGACCTGTGTGTGCTCGTCGACAAGGACGCGCCGATCCGGAAGATCGAAGACCTCAAGGGCAAGAAGCTTGTCGTTTTCGCCGCCAGCCCATGGGCGCCCTATATCGACACGTTCCTCGCCGCCGGAGGGCTCGACCGCAACAACACGACGATCGAATTCGTCGATGCCGCGGCGCTGTGGGGCACCTACACGTCGCGACGCGCCGACGGGCTGATGTCGACTGTCGCTTCCGCCCTGCCGCTCGCGCAGGCGACCCGGCCGTCAAAATGCCTGACCTCCGACATAGCGGACCTCTATTTCCCGAGCTACGGGCTCATCGCCTCCGACGCAACGATCCAGAAGCGCGGCGACACGCTGAAGAAGCTGATCGAGGTCGAACAGCGCGCATGGGCCGAGATCGCCAAGGATCCCGACCTCGGCGTCAAAGCCATGCTCGCCGAGCGTCCAGACGCAATGCTGAAGCCCGACGTCCTGCGCGAGCAGATCAAGCTGACCCTCGAATACTTCAACACGCCAGCGACCGAAGGAAAGCCGATTGGCTGGCAGGCGACCGAGGACTGGAACGCCGCGCTGAAGGGCATGGAGCGCGCCGGCGTCGTGCCCGCGGGCTGGAAGGCCAGCGACTATTTCACCAACGATCTGGTCCCGCGCTGACGAGGTCGCCATGAACATGATAGCCAACAGGATCGCCGGTAACTATCTGCAGGTCAGAGGCGCGGGGAAAACCTACCCCTCCAAGCATGGCCCGGTCGTTGCGCTCAGCGACATCAACCTGGATGTGCGCCTCGGCCAGTTCAACAGCATCGTTGGTCCGAGCGGCTGCGGCAAGAGCACGTTGCTCAAATGCATCGCCGGACTGGAGAGCATCACCTCCGGCAGCATCAATGTGTCGGGCAAGCCTCTGATCGGTCCGCCGGATCGCATGGGCGTGGTGTTCCAACGTGACGTGCTTCTGGATTGGCGCACCATTCTGGACAACGTGCTGCTGCAGGCTGAATTTCTTGGCCACCCGCGCGAGCAGTACCGCGACCGCGCCCTGCAGCTCCTGGAGCGCTTTGGCCTCAAGGGCTACGAGAAGCGACATCCGTGGGAGCTGTCGGGCGGCATGCGTCAACGCGCCTCGATCTGCCGCGCCCTGCTATGCGACCCCGACCTGCTCCTGATGGACGAGCCCTTTGGCGCGCTGGACGCGATGACCCGCGACGATCTCAATGTCGAGCTCGCGCGCATCTGGCAGGGCACCAACAAGACCGTCATTTTCATCACGCATTCCATCTCGGAGGCCGTGTTTCTCGCCGACCGGGTGGTGATGATGTCGCGCGGACCGGGCCGCATCGTCGACATGTTCGATGTCGATCTACCCCGCCCCCGCCCGCTCTCCGTGCGCGAGACCGATGCATTCGGTGTTTATG
Source organism: Bradyrhizobium sp. CCGUVB14 (assembly GCF_024199935.1). Lineage (NCBI taxonomy): Bacteria > Pseudomonadati > Pseudomonadota > Alphaproteobacteria > Hyphomicrobiales > Nitrobacteraceae > Bradyrhizobium > Bradyrhizobium sp. CCGUVB14. Next base: position 1,256,825 of record NZ_JANADS010000001.1, on the reverse strand, counting down.
CCCAGCGTATTCGCCACCACTTCGCCGAACTGGGAGTGCTTCACGAATGACAAGCAGTTTCATCGCAAAATTCATGCGCGACAGTCGATCACTGGACATCGTCCTCGTCCTGATCGGCTCGATCCTGCTCTGGGAGGCGGTCGTGCGCATCTTCAATCCGCCCGCCATCATCCTGCCCGCGCCCTCCGCGATCTGGGCGGCGTTCTTGCAAAGTCCATGGATATTTATCCGTAATATGCTCTACACCCTGTCGACGACAGCCATCGCCTTCGCGATCTCCGTCGGATTGGGCGTGATTCTTGCAGTCGGCATCGTCCAGTCGCGATTTCTCGAGCGCACGGTCTATACGCTGCTAATCGCTGTGAACTCGGTGCCTAAGGTGGCGCTGGCACCACTGTTCGTCATTTGGCTGGGGACCGGTGTCTCGTCGCAACTGGCGGTGGCGGTGATGCTGGCGATCTTCCCGATTGTCATCAATACCGTGCTGGGCTTGCGCTCCGTCGACCCGGATATGCTGAATCTCGCCAAAGCAACCCGGGCCTCAAAGTTCGACATTATCTATAAGATACGAATACCCAACGCCCTGCCTTCACTGTTCTCGGGTATGAAGGTTGGCATTTCCTTCGCGCTGGTCGGAGCGATTGTCGGCGAGTTCGTGGCCGGTGGGCGAGGCTTGGGATTCCTGGTGCTGACAGCCCAGGGTCAGTTCGACACAACGCGCGTCTTCGTCTCCCTGGTGCTGCTCGGCGTGATGGGCACCATCCTGTTCTACGCCGTCGATGTCATGGAGCGCATCGCCCTGCCCTGGCATACGTCGCAGCGCCAGCCGACAACCTGATCACGGAACGGGAGGGACGCATGCATCCCTCCCTCGTACCCGCCATCGAAAGCGATCCACGATGTCCTCTCCCAATCTGCTGACCGCTGGAGGGTTGGCCACACCGTTCAAGTCGATTGCCGTCGACGAAGCGCTTGGTATTCTCAACGTCCACTTCGGTATCACCGGCACGCTCGATCGCTTGGCAACCGAAAAGGACGATACCTTCCGTCTGGCAACGCCCGCGGGAGAGCGCTTCATCGTGAAGTTCTCCAACCCGGATGAGGACCCGAATGAGTTGGCGCTTCAGTCGGACTTGCTCGATCACCTGGCAAGACACGACGGCGGCCTTCCGACGCCCCGCGTGGTGCGCGATCGCGATGGTGCGACCTTCTTCACGCACATCGATCGCCATGGCCAGCCACGTCTGGTGCGCATGCTGACGTATCTGGAGGGCATTCCGCTCGACCGCGTCGACGAAACGGCCGCCGATCGCGCCCGGGTCGGCGCGGTGCTTGCGAAGCTGCGTCTGGCCATGGCCGACTTCAGTCATCCATACGACGGGCGCGAGATTGCCTGGGACGTCCAGCATCTGCCGAAGCTCGCCTATCTTCTGGGCGGCATTCGCGATCCCGAGCAGCGTAGGATGCTGGAACGCGGTCTCCAACGCTTTCACGAGATCGAGGACCTACTCAAGCGGTGCCGCCGTCAGGTCCTGCATAACGATTTCAGCCGCTCGAACATCGTCGCCGATCGCGCCAATGCCAATTTCGTCACGGGCGTGATCGATTTCGGCGACGCCGTGCGAACCTATATCGCCGTCGACGTCTCGACTGCGTTGTTGAACCAGCTCGACGCTGAAGGCGACGACGCGATGTTCGATGCCGGACGCGACCTTCTGGCAGGCTATCTGTCTGTCGCTGGCCTGACAAGCACCGAGCTGGAAGTCCTGCCACACCTCGTCATGGCTCGCGTAATCGCGCGCGCGCTGATCACCACATGGCGCGCTGAACAATTCCCAGACAATGCCCGCTACATCATGCGCAACACCCACCAGGGCTGGAAGCAGCTGCACTACTTCCTCGAGCGGTCGCGCGACCACATCAGCGAGACATTCGCTGGCGCGCCCCAAAGCATCCGCCTGGAAAGCATCTGAAAGGAAGCACGATCATGAATGCGCCCACCAAGCCCAAGGTCAATGTCGGGATGGTCAACGGCTTCGACCCCAACAACATGGACGGTCTTGACGCCGCACTTCAGGACAAGATCCGCCAGCGCCGCGAGCTGCTGGGACCGGCCTACCGGCTGATGTACGCCGAGCCCGTCCAGATCAGCCGCGGCCTCGGTACGAAGATGTGGGATGCGCAGGGCAACGAATACCTCGACGCTTACAACAACGTCGTCTCGGTCGGCCACTGCAACCCGCGCGTCGTCGAAGCGGTCCATCGTCAGATGCAGACGCTCTGTACCCATACGCGCTACGTGCAGGACGGTATCCTCGAATTTGCCGCCGAGATCATTCCGACGTTCGGCGCGCCGATCGAACACATCATGTTCACCTGCACCGGCTCGGAGGCCAACGATCTGGCGTTGCGCATCGCCATGCACCAGACCGGCCGCAAGGGCATCATCATCACGTCCGAGGCCTACACGGGGAATTCGTTCCTAACAGCAGGGCTGTCCCCGTCGCTTGGCAAGAACTCCCCGTTGGGGACCTGGGTCCGCAGGATCCCTGCGCCCGATTCCTACCGCCTGCCCGCGGGCCAAGTTGCCGAGCTTCTCGTTCGCCAGGTCGCACACGAGATCACGGAGCTTGAACGGCGGGGTGAAGGGATCGCCGCCTTCATCGCGGACTCGCTCTTCTCATCCGACGGGATCTACGCCAATCCCACGAATATCCTGCGGCCGATCACCGAGCTCGTGCACAAGGCCGGCGGCGTCGTCATCGCCGACGAAGTGCAGGCCGGCTTCGGTCGCTCGGGCGACAAGCTGTGGGGCTTCCAGCGCCATGGCCAGACGCCGGATATCGTCACCATGGGCAAGCCGATGGGCAATGGCTTCCCCGTCGCGGCCGTGGCGGTCCACGGAGAGGTCATCGAGCGCTTCGGCAACGAAATGCGTTATTTCAATACGTTTGGCGGCAATAGCGTGGCCATCGCGGCGGCAAGGGCAACGTTTGATGTCATCCGTGAGGATAATCTGCAGCACAATGCCGCGCGCATCGGCGCCATGATTCAGAAGGGTCTCCGGGAGATCGCGGCCAACGATGAGCGCATCGGGGACGTCCGCGGCGCTGGACTTTATGTCGCGGCGGAGTTCGTGAAGGATCGAGGCACGAAGGAGCCCGACTCGGTGACCGCGCTCGCCGTGGTCGATGGGCTGCGCAAACGTCGCGTCCTGATCTCGGCGACCGGCTATTATGCGAACTGCTTAAAAATTCGCCCTCCTCTCGTCTTTTCGGAGAGCGACGTCGATCGCTTGTTGACCGAAATGCGCGCCGTTTTGAGGAGCATCTGACCTACTCTCAAAGAGCGGCGCAATCGAGCCGCTAGACTAGCGAAGCTTTGCGAAAGGAGCTTCTTCGCATCCACGTTGATACGCGAGGGCCAGCACGCAGACCGCCGCGCCCGTGGGAAGCCGGGGCTTTGGGCGCCTAGCTTTCGCAACAATCATTGGTTGCGGAGACACGCAACACCCGATTGTTGCGATTGGTAGAACAGCAGATTCCCAGGCTAGCCGCCTGGACGTCCCTTATCTTCACGTCCCCAAGTCGCTGAGTTGCCGGTTCGACTAGACGTCAACTTTGAAGCCCAGATCAATTTCCGATGCAGGGTAGCCACCTCTGAGTCCCCAATTCTCCGCTGGCACTTCAAGCAAGATGATCTTGATCTCTGTCGCTGGCACCCCGAGCGCGGATAGGTTTGTGACTAGAGCCTTGTAGAGTGCATGCTTTGCTTCAAGCGATCGGCCCGAGAACATCACGACTTCGACACGCGTGTAGTGGTCCGATCGGCCGGTGGGAATGATCCGGACGTTCGCATCGTAGATGTCGAGGACTACATCGCGATCGTAGTCAGGTATCTTCAGCGCGGAGAGCAGCGCCGATTGGACCGTTTCGATAACCTTTTGCTCGCTGCCACGAGCCCACCTGCCCGTCGTGATCCGTGTACTCGGCATCTATGGATTTCCTCAAGAGGCTTGCCATCATGGGGTCGAGAACGGCTTTCGTGCCATCGTCGATCGTTGCCCTTTCCAACGAAGCTGGCTCGTATTCGCTCCGTTTGACCACATTGCGGTGACCGGGCCGGAATGGACCGAAAGCTGAGCGAGCGATGGCTAGGCCACAGAAACCACGTTTATTGGATGGCGAGCCAGGATATCGCGCAGAGTCTGAAGCACATCAGAAAGTGTGACGATATCTTGAGGCGCGCCAAGGCAGATGCGGGTTGCGCCTGGATCCCCTTCGCCTACCGCCGATGCTATGCGTGGGGTCACGAGTATGCCACGACCTCGGGCGGCGGCCGCAAATTGATCTGCAGACCACCCTTTCGGCAATGGCAACCAACCGTAGAAGGCCGGGGACTGAAGCTTGGCGGCCTTGGGAAAGACGTCCTGGAACACCCTGTAACGCTCAAGCGCCTGCAGGCGTCGCTCACGCAGAAGGTCTTCCAGTTTGCCACTCTCAATTAATCGCACGACTACCTCGCTTAGCATCGGAGCCACAAACCAGGCGGAGGCATGCAGGAGGAGCTCGGTTTGAGCAATGTAGTCTGTCGGTACCGACAACGTGCCGAGTCGGAAGGCTGGCGCAAGGCATTTGGAGTAGGACGTGGTGTAGAAGGTGCGGCTTGGCGCCAACGAGGCGATTGGCGCCGGACGCTCGGAGAAGAAGAAGCTGTAAACGTCATCCTCTACGACTGCGAGATCGAGTTCCTCGGCGAGTTCAGCTATGCGCCGCCGGCGGGGAAGGCTCATGGTACGGGCCGTTGGGCTCTGCAAGGTCGGCATACAATAGAGCACCCGCGCCCCGGACGCACGACACGCCTGTCTTAGCGCTTCCGGATCCATTCCCTCGTCGTCCATCTCCACGGGCACCAAGTTTAGATGGCTGGCAGCGGCGATGGCTTTGAAGCCGGAATAGGTAAAGGTATCGACTAAGATGCTGTCGCCGGGCTTTGCCACCAGGCGCAGGGCGATGTCTAAGGCGTGCTGGGCACCGTTGCAAAGGAACAGCCTTGCCGGTTCGACGGTGAAGCTGTCGTCGGACAGCGAAGCAGCGATGATTTCGCGGTGCTTCCAGATGCCGCCATGGGGGTGGTAGCGCAGCAACGGCTTAAGATCAGGCTCGCGCACCACCTCGCTGAACATCGCGGACAGGATTTGCGTTTCGCCTGCCTCGACGGGTACGTTCAACGCCAAATTGACCGGCTCACGTCTTGCCGTCGGCTCGGCTCGGGCGGCGGAACGGCGCCGGACGAAGGTGCCCTGCCCGACATGGCCGCTGACAATACCGCGCTGTTCGGCCTCCTGATAGGCTTTGCTCACGGTCCCGACGGACAGACTAAGCTCCCGTGCCAGGTCGCGGTGAGGCGGCAGGCGATCGCCGTCCGATAGCCGGCCATCGGCAATGTCCTGCTCTAGAGCGTTGACCAAGGCGAGGTAGCGCGGCCCCTCGGGCGCGAGTTGCCGAGGTCTCCAGCCCGAAATTGGTCCATCCAGGCTCATGTCCCGCGCTCCTTTTCCTTTCGGGCTCATCGCCTGCTAGACATGAAGATGGCCGACATACTTTCTGACAGTGTAGGACTCCAGACCCTCGATGCCGCCTTCGCGGCCCCAGCCACTGTCGCCGATTCCACCGAACGGCGTTTCGGGTATCGTCACCACCATCTGATTGATGCCGATGACGCCGACCTCCATCTCCTCCGCGATCCGGTTGGCCGTTGCGGCAGAGCGGGTGAAGGCATATCCGGCCAGACCGTAAGGCAATGCATTCGCCCGGGCGATGGCCTGTTCTAGGTCATCAACAGGTTGTACCAGCGCAAGGGGGCCGAACGGCTCCTCTCTCATAGCCCTCGCACGGTCGGGCATATCCGCCAGGATCGTGGGCCGATACATCAGACCTGTCCCTTTCAGTCGTTCACCTCCGACCACAAGGCGCGCCGAATGGGACAAGGCGTCGGAGATCAGGTCGTCCATCGCTGCGACGCGGCGTGTGTTGGCGACGGGACCCACTGTGGTGCCCGCTTGCAGGCCGTCGCCCACCACCTGCTTCTCGACGTAGGCACGCGCGTGTTCGAGGTACTCTTCGTAAACCGGCTGCTCCACGAAAAAGCGTGTCGGCGAAGTGCAGACCTGGCCAGTGTTGCGCAGCTTGATGGCCATGGAGAGCTCCGCGGCGCGCTGCACGTCGGCGTCTTTTGCGACGATCACCGGTGCATGACCGCCCAGCTCCATGGTGGCGAGGGTCAGGGTCTCTCCAGCGAGCCGAGCGAGGTGTCGTCCCACTGGTGTTGATCCCGTGAACGAGATTTTGCGGATGATGGGGGAGCGCAGCAAATATTCGGAGACTTTCGCTGGTACGCCGAAGACGACGTTCAGCACGCCTTTGGGTAGCCCTGCGTCGGTGAGCGCCCGCGCTATTTCCAGCGTCGTACCCGGCGTTTCCTCAGCCGGCTTAATGATGCAAGTACATCCGACGGCAAGAGCGGGGGCGATCTTGCGCGCAGGTGTGACTGCCGGGAAATTCCAGGGCGTGAAGCAAGCCACGGGCCCTACCGGCTCCTGCGTGACCGTCTGGCGCATATCGGGCAGGCGCGCCGGGATGACACGCCCATAGCTGCGCCGCCCCTCTTCCGCGAACCAGTCGAAGAACTCCGCCGCGGCGGCGATCTCACCCTTTGCTTCCGCGAGGGTCTTACCTTCCTCCAGGGTCAGTACCGTCGCGATGTGGTCCAGACGCTCGCGCATCAGGCCAGCCGCGCGGCGCAAAATCTGCCCACGCTCATAAGGCGAGGTGCGCTTCCAGCTCTCGAAGGCCCGGCTTGCCGCTGCAAGTGCGCGGTCGAGTTCTGCCGTTCCGGCGTGCGGCAGCTTGCCGAGAGGCTGCTCCGTGGCCGGATTGAGAACGGTTTCGCTTCCAGCATTGGTTTCCTCGATCCATTCGCCATCAATGAGGAGTGCCAGTTTCGTGTACATATTCTATTCCTTAGACGGATATGATGCTCTCAGACGCGAGTGGATGGGAGCCCGATTGGATCGAGTTCCTGTGTCGATGCGGCTCGATGCGAACCGTTGTTGCTCGCGCAGTTGGTAGGGGCCGCCACCAATTTTGATGGCGGATTACTGATTGCCTCCCCTTAAGCCTTCCCCCAGCGAGCAAGACCGGCTTCGGCGATGATCTTCGCAATGGCCGCCTTCTGTTCGTCGGCCAGCGGCAGCAGCGGCAGGCGCGGGCCACCCGCGCCCCGACCAAGCTGGCTCATGGTCTCCTTGATGGCCGCGTAATAGGATCCGGACTGGAAGCAACGATAGAAGGCGAAGACGTCGCGGCCGAGCTCATCCAATGCCTTGTCTCCACTCAGGGCCTTGTCCCAGTAGTCGCGGATCAAAGGCCCGGCGATTTGATGCGCCATAGCGACCACTCCGTGAGCACCAACGGCGCGAGCCGGCACGATCATTGTCTCGTAACCGACGAAGACACGAAGTCTGCTCCCCACGCGCTGCACGAGCTCTGTCACCTGAGTGATCACGCCGGAGCTATCCTTGATAGCGACGACGGTCGGCAGCGCCGAGAGCTGCTCCACGAGGGCCGGAGTTATGTCGATGCCGGCGCGACGCGGGCTGTTGTAGAGCATCAGGGGCAGCGACGTGTTCCGAGAGATGTGCTCGAAGAAGGCCACGATCTCGCGCGGGCTCGGCATGGCGTAGATCGGCGGCAGGATCATGCCGCCCGCGCAGCCCGCCGCCACGGCCGACTGGCACGCTTCCAGCACATCCTCGACACGCAAGTCGGCGACCCCCGCCAGGACGGGAACGCGGCCGCCCACGTGGTCGACGGTCAACTTGTAGAGGCGCGCGCGCTCGGTCTTGGTAAGCGCATAGAATTCTCCGGTGCTGCCGGCCGCTACGACGCCCTGCGCGCCGTTGGCGATCGCGTCGTCGATGAGTGCCTTGTATCGGGCCTCGTTGATGGAGCCGTCGGCGCCGAAGGGAGTGACGAGCACGGGGAAGATGCCGCCCCAGTTCACATTGGTCATGATCTACTATCCTTTGTTGGAAGATGCGGTTGAAGGTGCAGCCGCCGGCGAAGTGAGGGGGCCGAGAAGACGGGCCTGTTCGGTAAACCGTCCGACGAAGGCCGCGAGCCTCGGATTTTCGCTCGACAGCAGGAGTTCGCGTGGAGCTCCGCTAGCTGCGACGACTCCTTGGTCCATGAAAACCACCCGATCGGCCAGCTCATAGGCGAAGCCGATCTCGTGGGTGACGATGACCATGGTCATTCCTTCGGCAGCGAGCTGGCGGATAGCGGCGAGCACTTCGCCCACCAGTTCCGGATCCAGCGCCGAGGTCGGCTCGTCGAAAAGCATGATGGTGGGCTGCATAGCGAGCGCCCTGGCTATCGCGATGCGCTGCTGCTGGCCGCCCGACAATTGCGAAGGGTATTTGTGCCCGGCGTCCGGAAGACCCATGCGCGCGAGGAGCTCGCGTGCTCGAGCCTCGGCTTCGGCGCGCGGCACTTTCTTCACCACCAACGGAGCTTCGATAATATTCTCCAGAGCGGTGCGGTGGGGGAACAGGTTGAAGCTCTGGAACACCATGCCGGTCTTGGTGCGCACGGCACTGACCTGTCTGCCGGAGAGCTTCAGCCGCTCATCACCGGTGCTGCGGAACAGAGGCGCCCCCTCGATGAGGATCTCGCCCTGGTCCGGCTCCATCAAAAGGTTCATGCAGCGCAGCAGCGAGGTCTTGCCCGAGCCGCTCGCACCGATCAGGCAGACCACCTCTCCGCGATGCACGTCGAGATCGACGCCACGAAGTACATGATTCTTCCCGTAGGACTTCTCGATGCCGCGTACGCTCAGTACGACTTCGGTGGATGTTACCGTCATTACGCGGCCTCCTTGCGTTCGAATCGGCGAGAAAGAGCGCTGAGGGGGAACAGCAAGAGGATGAAGACGGCACCGATGACGGTGTAGACCTCCATCGGCCGGTAGGTGAAACTGGCGATGTAGCCCGCCTGATAGAGCAGATCGGGGATGGTCAGCACCGAAAGAAGCGTCGTGTTCTTGAGCTGCATGATGGTCTGGCCCATCAGCGGCGGCACCATGCGGCGGAGTGCCTGCGGCAGGATGATGCGCTTCATGCGCTGCACGTACCCCATGCCCAACGCGATGGCAGCGTCGGTCTGGCCACGGTCGATCGATTGGACGCCGGCGCGCAGAATCTCGGCATAGAAGCCGCTGGCGTAGAACCCGAGACCCAGAACACCGGCCGTTTCCTTACCGATCTGGATCTGAAGGAAGATTGGCAGCGCGTAATAGGTCCACATCAGCAACACCAGCAGCGGGATGTTGCGGAAGAACTCGACCCAGACTCGGCCGGTCCATCGCACCAGTGGCCATGGAGAGAGCTGAAGCAGCGCCACGAGGAGGCCAATCGCGAGTCCGATGGCGCAGGTGTAGATCGTGTATTTCAGAGTGACGAGCAGGCCGTAGGCAAGGATGTCCCAGTTCGCAAAGACGATGGACGGATCGAATTTCATGGCGCTCTCCGTCAGTTCGGAAGGAAGCCGGAAGGCAGCGGATCGTCTGTTTCCAGAACGAGAGTGGAAAATGCGGTGACATGAGCCATGCCGCGCACCTCCGGAATAACAGCGGGCTTGCCGTCATTGGCCTTAGCCAGGCCCGCGACTTTGGCTTCGAAGGGCACGCCCAGAATGTTCTCGGCCCGGTATGCGGCGCCTACCGCCAACTGCCCGCGGGCGTGGAGTTGGGCTAACCGGGCGGAGGTACCGGTGCCACAGGGCGAACGGTCGAACTTGTTGCTGGCCAAAATGACCAGATGTCGGGCGCCGCCCTCGATGGAGCGATAGAACAGCACGCTGCCGACCTGCGGCGCTCCGCTGCGGGCGTTTAGCGCCTGCTTGATCGTCATGCCTGCGCGGCACCAGCGGCTGGCATGGTCGATGTCGAAGGGAAGATCGACTTGGTCAGCGTCGACTAGCGCATATGTGATCCCGCTATAAGCAATGTCGCAGGTCACTGTGCCGAGACCTTCGACCTCCGAGACGATGCCGGAGGCGAGCACGAAGGAGGGCACGTTGCGTAACAGGACAGACGTTAGCCGCCCGGCTTCGAACGTGCCTGTCACATGGACGATGCCCGCCGGGGTCTCGATGGACATACCATTTTGCTCAAAGCCCTGCGGAAGGGCTCCCATAGCAGCGAGACTGGCGATGTAACCGATCGTGGCATGGCCGCACATGTCAGCGTAGACATAGGAGAAGATGAAGAACAGCCCCTGGTCCGCCTCGCGCGAGGGCACGGGCACGGCCGCCGCCATGGCGGCATGCCCGCGCGGTTCATGCAGCAGTAGCGTTCTCAAGCCGTCATGGTTGTTGCGAAAATCATCCCGCTGCTCGCGCACGCTCTGCCCGCGCAGCGGAGGGATCCCCGACATGACCGTTCGGGTGGGATGCCCTGCGGTGTGGCTGTCGATAACCGTGAAGAGACGGCTCGTACGCATGGCGTCAGCAATACTTGCCGGACTGGGGAACCACCTTCATGTCGATGCCGCGCTCGAGCATGTAGTGAGTGATGCGCGAGCAGGCGAGACCAAGTGAATTCTGCTGCGACATCCAGTTGGCCAAGAAGTTGGAGAACCCCTCATTTCCGGCTTCGCGGCGGATGCCGATCGTTGCGGGGTTACGCAGCACCGGCATGGGCACCACGGCCTTGCCGACCCCCTTCGAGTCGAGGAGCGCGGCGTCCTGGTCGGCGACGATCATCGCGTCGACCTTGCCTGACTGCAATTCCAGCACCGCCTGGTCGCGCGTGGGCACTACGACGATGGTGGAGTTGGGGATCACGGATTCCGCGATCACCTGCATCGTGCCGCCTTTCTGCACGGCGACGCGCACTTCCTTCTTGTCCATCTCGCGCCAGGTCTTGGGCGTAAAGCCAGGACGCGCGACGAGAGCCCAGATGCCCTCGACGATGGCGCCTGGCACATAGTCGATGACGAGGCCGCGGCGAGGATTGGGGTTGAGAGCCACCGCAAGATCCACCTTGCCGGCCTGGAAATCGGCAGCGAGGTTGCCCCAGGTCGTCTCGTAATATTCGATCTGAACGCCAAGCAGACTGGCGATATCTTTGCCCCAGTCGACGAAGAATCCCGACCATTCGCCGGTGCGCGGATCCTTGATGTAGCCGGGCTCCTCCGCGACCATCACGGGGAATTTGAGCTTCCCACTCGCCTTGATGCGGTCGAGCACCAGGGAGGGGTTCTCGGCTCGAGCCGGCACCGAAACCGGCCCCAGCAGCGAAGCCGCACCAATGACAGCAGCGACGATCGCACTTATCCAACGGCTCATTGAGGTTTCCTCCTATTGAACTATGTCAATTTACAATTGAACCATATCATTATCGCTGAGCGACGCAAGGCTAAACTTGTGAGACCTACCGCCTTTATCGCAGCCGATAAGGCGCGCTTGGGATCCGGGGTGCGCGGCGCGCGACCAGGTCGGAGATAATGGCCGCAGTCATGGGGGCTCCACTGATGCCCATGTGCCCATGGCCAGTAGCGAACAAGATGGACGCATGCTTCGGATGGGCGCCGATGATCGGGAGGCTGTCTGGCGTTGATGGTCTTACGCCCATCCAGTCAGTCACCTGACTGATGGGTATGTCCGGGAGCATTGTGCGGGCGTATGCTTGCAGCTTCGTGCTCTGCTTCACATCACGCGGCGCATCGGGCGCATCGAATTCGGCGATGCCCACGACGCGCAGCCCTTCGTCGAGCGGTGTGGCAACAAAGGCCGAGGCTGCGTCGGTGACGGGGCGGCTGATGGCACCGGAAATACCGGGCATAGTAATGTGATAGCCACGCTCACTGGCCAGCGACAGGGAAACTCCCAGGGAGCGCGCCAGATCGCGGCTAGCAATCCCCGCCGCGACAACCACTGTGTCGCAGTGGTGAGGCCCGGTACTCGTCTGCAGTGTTACATGTTCCGTGCCCGGCTCTATCGCCTCAACACGCGCAGTGCGAATTGAGGTGCCAAGCGCAGCCGCTCGCTCCATCAAACCCTCCACCAGCGCTGGGGGCGAAGTCACATGACCACTGTTTGGAAAGTAGACCCCACGTTGGTAGTCGCGGGACAGAGCCGGCTCCAACTCGCGCAGCTGCTCGGCACTCAGCCTCTCAAAAGCTACGCCGTGCTGCGTCCGCATACAGTCCACCCGCTCTTCCAGCGCGCTTGGCGCTTCGTCGCGCCATACATGGAGGGCACCGTTCGGCCGGAACAATCGTTTCCAATCGGTATCGCCGAGCATATCGCGATACAGAGCGGCACACGGTTGGTTGAGAGTGTGCAACGCCGCATACGCCGCCTCCCAAGCTTGCGGACGTCCAGTACGCAGGAAGCGGACTAGCCAAGGGAGCGTGCGAGGCAACTCACGCGGAGCGAGGCGCACTGGGCCATTAGCATCAGCGAACCAGCGCAGCGCGCGCCACATGACACCGGGATGAGCCATCGGAAGAGCCGATCCCGCATTGTATTGGGCACCATTGCCCCAAGAGCAACCATGGCCGACGCGGCCCTCCTCGACGACCGTGACGCTGTGCCCTTCCCGCGCCAGCATGAGCGCGCAACTCACGCCGACTACGCCCCCGCCAATCACCGCGACAGCATGCGATTCAGCCATGCAAAATCTCCTGTTCGCGCTAAGCCCCGCCGCGCCGCGACCACACTGCCTGCCCTAGGATTGACATAGCTCAATAAGCACGATTTCCGAGTCATTGACATATAACAATCACGACTCACGGCGGGGTTCAATGATTATTTGTTCACCAAGCTGGTTGTCGGGCCCTTTGTCAGCAGCAACGGCATACGCTTGTTACCGCGAGGCCGAACGACGGATCATTGACGCGTAATCCGATCATCCTTGGCGTCGAACAGTGTGGGAGGTCGCACAGTCCCGGCCGACCCATGGGGGCGTGAATAGAAGCCTCGCGCGGCCTGTCGCGCAACTATTCTGACCAGGGCGACGAGGCGCGGGTCGGGCTTCGATGAGGTGAGCAACGCCAGCTCGCCGGTCGCCTTGAAGCCCCACACCGGTTGTTTTGCGTGCTGTTTTTCTGGGTCTTTTTATCGCGTGCCCGAACACTGCGCGGATGATGAAGATGCGCTGAGGTCCGCACTCGGCAACGACAGGCCGGGCCTGGTCAGTTTGCGATGCTGCTGCCGCTTACGGGGGCATCGGCAGGACGGCCGGCGGTCGAGCACCGCTCGGGTCTCGAGAACGTCCATCCGGTGCGGCACTTCTCCGACGGCAGGCGCTTCGTCACCTGCCGCCGCCAAGAGTCGGACGGGTACAGATCTTGGCAACACCGACTGTCTGCGAGCTTGCCGTGGCACTTCAGGATGCGTCGCGCTGCTCACGGGCATAAGCGTTGAGGCGGGTGAGTTCCTCGACGTATACGCGGTGCAACCTGCGAGGCGCGACGAGTCCCTCGACGAAGCCGGCGATGCCCGTCTCGCCATCAAACCTGGAGGTGATGTTCACCAACGCCTGCTCGCCGTGGGGGGTCACAGTAAATGTCCTGACGAGGCCGGAGCTTCCGGTGTCAGCCTGGACCAAGATTCGGCCGCGCTCCGGCTCAGTGATCTCCATCCGGAGATTCCGGACGCCGCCCGCAGATTTTATTTTGAAGCTGACGACGCTGCCTGCTCCTACGCCGCCTTCTTCGACTTGAAAGTCGTAGAAGGGGCAGGAACCGAGCGTGAAGGTGCATGTCTGCGAGGTATCGGTAGACATCGTGCGCGGGCGCGTCGATGGTGCGCTCGGCGGACGCGACGACGTATTTTGCCATGAGTCTGATCTCCTTGTTTGTGTTGACCGTGGATCCGAGCGTGCTTTCCTATGAAGACTGGTCGCTGCGGGAGGCCATCGACGTGCGATACACTACGGTGACCGACGATTTCGATTTCGAGCGTTCTCAGAAATTCTCGCGCGAAACGGCCCTGAAAAACGTCATGCAGCTAGTAGCTAAGGTCAAAGACGAGGCGCCAAAGGCGCTCAATGGCCCTTGCCATCCAGCCACCCGCGACCGAGCCGTTCACAAAATCGACAGCTCCGGAGTTCATCGTCTTCGGTGTCATCCCGCCTAATTCATTTTGACTAACTACGGAATCATTGACGATGAACAAGACTCCGTCGCCTGCCTGCTGGTCGAGCATTACCGTCGCCTCCTACTGCCTGAGCACCCAGCCCCAGACTGATGAACGATGACGACTTTGCCCTGGACAGACAGAATAGCAATCGCCTAACTTCCTATGTCTCCATACATAACTGGATGGCCCACCATACGAGCCGGAGGAGCGAACGTGGACTTACAATGGGACGACCTCCGCATTTTTCTCGCCGTTTGCGATGCTGGGAGCATGAGTGGCGCCGCGCGGCGCTTGAAGGTGAGCCAACCCACTTTGAGCCGGAGGATTGCGGAGATGGAGTACGGGCTCGGCGAGCCGCTTTTCGTCCGCAAAAACCAGGGCATCACCCTAACGAAAACTGGAATAAGGCTAATGCCCGCAGCCCAAGGCATGGCGCAATGGGCGACGGAAGCCAATCGCTCACTCGATGCGAAGAACTCTCCTGTCAGTGGCCGCGTGCGCGTTACGGCCGCACCGACGTTCGCCTTAGATCTCCTGGCGCCGTTCGCGGAAACCCTCAAGAGAAAGCACCCACAGATCGCTCTCGAGGTGTTGGCCAGCACGGAACGCTTGAATCTCTCGCGTGGCGAGGCGGACATCGCGCTCAGGAGATATCCCTCCGATGATCCCGATCTGATCACAGTCGGCGAAACTGTGATTCCGATCGGCGCGTACGTCAGCAAGGACTACGCACGGAGACTGCCCGCGAAATATGGCTTTCGCGACCTCGACTGGATCGCATGGGCGGGGCAGCTCGAGATGGTCAGCCCGAATCCGGAGCTCGCGGCCAAGATCCCAGACTTTCGTCCCACTTTCGCATCTGACGACTACAGCGTACAGGTCGCGGCCTGCCAGGCTGGCGTTGGCGCGATGATCCTTCTGAAGACGCCCCATCGGCTCAAGCGGCCGGGAGACCTCGTGGAGCTCAAGCTCGAGCTTCCAGCCTCACTCCGCGCAGAACTCGCGATCATCTGCCACAAGCGCATGGCGGATCTCCCCAAAGTCAGAACTGTTCTGGACCTGCTCAAGCAAGAGTTTTCTGACCTGAGGAAGAGTCAAGGCGCGAAGAAACCCTGAATGGTGCCGCCAACGATCCCAAGGTCATGGCTTTGATCTTAGGTGTAGACCTTATTGGTTCTCGGATATCGTGTAGCCATCGCGGGTCTGCGGCAGCTTCCAGCCCAGAACCTTGCTTGCGACGAGCGTGCGCAGCACCTGGGCTGTGCCCCCGCCTATCGTGAACATGCGTACATCACGCGCCATACGTTCAAGCGGGAAGTCGCGCGAATAGCCGCGGGCCCCGAACATTTGCAGCGCGTCGTTGACGATCTTGATCGCGGCCTCCGACGCGAAGATTTTTGCTTGGGCTGCGAGCATCGGGTCGGGAAACGCGCTGCCATCCGGACCGCGCGATGCTGCCGCGGCATGCAACATCAACCGGGACGCCGTGAGCTGCGTCTGCATGTCGGCAAGCATCCATTGCAAACCCTGGAATTCGCCGATCGGCCTCCCGAACTGCTCGCGCGTTTTCGCCCATTGGACGGCATGCTCCAGGGCGCCGGCGGCGATCCCCATGGCGACGGTGCCCGCGCCGACGCGCTGGCTGTTATAGGCGTTGATGAGATCGGCAAAACCGCGCTTGAAGCCCGACGGGGGCAGCAGCACCATATCTGGCGTGATCTCCAGATCTTCGAACACCAGCTCGCGCTCGGGCATGCCGCAGAGTCCCATCGTCGTTTCGCGCCTGCTCATGCGCAGACCGTCGGCGTCCCCGCGCACAGCCAGGAAGCCGCCGACGCCCAGCTCCTCACCGCCCTCATCGAAAACCCGCGCGAAGATCAGGTGCAGGCGCGATACGCCGGCGCCCGTGATCCAGTGCTTCTTGCCGTTGATCACGTAACGGTTGCCGCGCTTGTCGGCCCGGGCCTTCATTCCGCTGGCGTCGCTGCCCGCGTCGGGCTCGGTAATGCAGATCGCCGGCTTGTCGCCGGCCAAGACGAGATCGGCAGCCCGCTTGCGCTGGGCGTCGGTGCCATACGCCATGACAGTCGAGATTGCACCCATGTTGGCTTCAACGACGATGCGCGCCGAGACGGTACACGCGCGCGCCATCTCCTCGATGACCAGCACTGTGTCGAGGAAGCTGCGGCCCTCCCCGCCATACTCCTTGGGAATGGTCATTCCCATGAAGCACTCTGCCTTCAGCGCTTCGACGACGTCCCAGGGATATTCACGCGATTGATCGACCTCGGCGCCGCGCTTGCGCAGCAGCCCGTTCGAGAACGCCGCGGCTCTTTCCTTCAGCGCCTGTTGCTCCGATGAAAGCTCCATGGCGTACCTCCTCTCAGCCGCGGCCCATGGCGTAGAATTCGGCGTTCGGACGCATGCTTGTGACGTTGGCAAGCCTATTCGACAAGCCGAAGAAGGCCGAGATCGCGGCGATGTCCCAGATGTCCTCTTCCGTGAATCCGTGCGACTTCAGCGTGGCGAAGTCGCTCTCGGAGACCTTCTGAGCCTCGGTGGAGACACGGACGGCGAAATCCAGCATGGCTTTCTGGCGATCAGTGATGTCCGCCTTGCGGTAGTTGACGGCGACCTGATCGGCAATCAGGGGATCCTTGGCACGGATTCGCAGGATTGCCCCATGCGCCACCACGCAATACTGGCACTGGTTGAGGTTGCTGGTTGCGACCACGATCATCTCGCGCTCGGCTTTGGTGAGATTGCCAGGTTTGTCCATCAGGGCGTCGTGATAGGCGAAGAAGGCGCGGAACTCGTCCGGCCGGTGCGCGAGCACGAGGAAGACGTTCGGAATGAAGCCCGACTTCTCCTGAACGGCCAGGATGCGGCTGCGGATGTCGCCGGGCATGTCGGCGAGATCGGGAACGGGGAAGCGACTGACTGCAAGGGCTTGGGTCATGACTTTGGATCCCTAGGTTATTGCTCGTTGGAAATTGGCACGATTACGCGGCCGCGCACCGTGCCCGCAATGAGACGATCTGCAACGCTGATGCACGCTTCGAGCGGCACGCGCTCGGTCATCGCATCAAGGAGAGAAGGATCGAGGTCACGGGCAAGTCGCCGCCACGCCTCGCGGCGTTCCTCGCGAGGACACATGACGCTGTCGATGCCAGCGAGTGTGACGCCTCGCAGGATGAAGGGGGCCACGGTCGCCGGCAAGCCCATGCCAGCGGCGAGACCGCAGGCCGCGACCACACCACGATACTTCATCGATGCGCAGACGTTGGCGAGCACCTGTCCGCCGGCCACATCGACCGCGCCGGCCCATTCTTCCTTCGCGAGCGGCTTCCCCGGTTCGCTGAACCGCGATCGCGGCAAGATGCGCTTGGCACCAAGTTTCGTGAGATAGTCCGATTCTTCAGGACGCCCTGTAACTGCGGCCACCTCATAACCGAGATTGGCGAGTAGCGCCGTTGCGACACTGCCCACGCCGCCTGCCGCGCCGGTCACGAGCACCTCGCCACTTCCCGGCGTAACGCCGTGGCGCTCAAGCGCAATCACACAGAGCGCGGCAGTGTAACCGGCCGTCCCAATGCTCATCGCTTGAGCCAAGGAAAAGGCCGGCTCCAAAGGGATCAGCCAATCGCTCTTCACCCGGGCGACTTCGGCCAACCCGCCCCAGTGCCGCTCGCCCACGCCCCATCCGTTCAGCACGACCCGGTCGCCTGGCTTGAAATTCGCGTTTGAAGATTCTTCGATGGTCCCCGCGAAATCGATGCCAGGGATCATGGGAAAGTTACGAACAACCGGATTCTTTCCCGTGATGGCCAACGCATCCTTATAATTCAACGTCGAGCAGGCAACGCGTACCGTCACATCTCCCTCGGGCAACTGGTCGCGAGCAAGCTCAGCCAGTCTTACCGACTGCCGGTTGCCATCATGCTCGATCAGCACGGCTTTGAAATTCGACCCCACTGTCAACTCTCCTTACACGTTGCCCGGATAATCGAAAAAAAGCCTTCGGCGAATAAGTCGAGCGCGTCGGGGCGCCGTTCGAGCTTGGCGCGCAGGACCGCGCCCTCCCAGCCTGTCCAAAAAAACTGCGCTAGGCCTTCGCAATCGATGCCACTGGGTATCTCGCCCGCCTCTTGCGCCGAGCGCAGACAACGGGACGTCCGCGCTTCCCAGTCCCGGAAGACGGCGGCCAGGCGCTTTCGAAACGGCTCCGGCAGGACACCCATCTCTTGTCCGAGATTACCGATGAGACAGCCACGCCGGTAACCGTACCGCGCCATCCCCGACCTTGCGTCCGCAATGAAATCACGGAGACGGTCGAGGGGAGCACGCTCCATGTTGTCGAACCATCGATCCAGCTTGCGCGCGAAAAAGTCAGCATAGGCGTCGATCAGCTCGAGACCGAAGGCGTCCTTGCTGTCAAAGTAGTGGTAAAATGACCCTTTTGGCACATCGGCAGCTTCCAGGATCTCCTCAACTCCAACGGCGCTGAAGCCCTTCTCGGTCAGGATCGCGACGCCCGTGCGTACTAGCCGTGCGCGCGGCGCGTCCGGCCGTGACTGGTCCTTGGGCGGGCGACCACGACGACGGGGCCCTGTTGATGGCAAAATCACTTTCACAGCGATTTATTAGACCGACTGTCTTGTAAAATCAACAGCCGTGGCCACCGCCGAGCCTGGACATCGAGGGAGCTGCTAGCGCCGTTCCTTTCCGCTGATTGCCGATCGCGTATCGATTTATGAGCAGTTCAAAGTCGCCTCAGCCAGCATTCCCGATGCAGCGCATGGAATTCCGATGTCCGTCGCAATGATGACGGTGCCTGGCATTCCCGGGTTTCAGCACAGAGTCTTCAGACATACGATCACGCGCCGATTCTAATGGGCGATGGTCAAATCCATTCCGCAAGGCCATCCGCCTCGAACAGAGCGGATGACCTCGTCATGCTTGGTCGCAGGAACTATCAGACTTGATTCCAGCCGCCGTCGACGCAGAGTTCGCTGCCTGTCAGATAGGACGAGTCATCGGAGGCTAGGAATAGGACGGCTTTTGCGATCTCATCGACGGTGCCGCTGCGGTGCATCGGAATTTGGGTATGCACATGGGTCTTGGTCTGCTGGATCATCTCCTCGCTCACACCCGATTTGCGTGCCTGGTCAGTGTCGATGTAGCCGGGCGCCATTGCGTTCACTCGTATGCCCTTGCCGATTAGTTCCGCCGTGAGCGAGCGCGCCAGCGAGCGAATTGCCGCTTTGCCCGCTGAATAGACGCTGACATAGGGCATGCCCTTCGTGGTCAGGGTCGTGGTGTTGAGGACGATCGAGCCGCCGGATGTCATGAGCGGCAGGAGTTTCTGCACCGTGAAGTAGGTTCCCTTGAAGGTACAGTCGATCGTGAAATCGAATTCTTCCTCCGACATGTATTCAAACATGTTCGGTCGCGCCGCACCGGCGTTCGCGAAGATGATGTCGACACGGCCGTGCTTCCTCTCGACAAACGCACGCAGCGCTTCGATGTCCGCAATCTTCGAAATATCGCAGCCGATCGCGTCGGCGCCATTTCCGATGCCCTGCGCCGCGGCATCGAGCCTTGCCTGATCGCGCCCGGTGATGATGACCTTCGCGCCCTCGCGTGCGAACAGCTTGGCTGTCGCCAAGCCCATTCCATCGCTGCCGCCGGTGATAACAGCAACCTTGCCACCTAGTTTACCCATATTTCGTCTCCTATTTCGTCCTTTGGCGCGCCCGATGTGAACGGCGCGTTTTATGGAGCTTGATTTGTTTTCCTCATTTCTGGCGCTCCTTTCGCCTTGGACGGACAGAATAGCAATTACCCAATTTCCTATGCCGGCATACATAAGTGGATGGCGTGGACCGAGGAGTGAACGCGGAGCTACGCGGTTGCCTGTGAGGTGCCCTTCAGGAAAGTAATCAGAAACGAACGTGGGTGAATTGGGTAGGAAGATCGCTGTCATCCCGACGCTCACAACCGTCGCTTACGGATCTGAAAACTCGGCCTGTCGTCGGATGTGACAATTCTGGCACGACACCCAGGAGATGCCCATTGCGGAGCGGTGTTGGGTTTGAACAAGCTCCACGAAGGCTCTGCATACGGGCTTCATACGCCTCTTGGCGAGCTATCTCGTCATACTAGGGGACGGCAGGCACCTTGCAGATCTTGCACCAAAAATCGCTGCCCCGTTTATCCGTACGGATTTCGAACTCCTCCGTGACCCAATCAATCCGGTTTCGCAAAGGTTCGATTTCGGAAAGCTGTGCGCGACCGGTCCGTCCACAGCTCGGGCACCGCAAGTGTTCGGTCCAACTAGATTTCGTCACTCGTGCACCTCGCGGGCGCCAATCACGCCATTCCCAAGCTGAGTGCAATTTTAGGTCGGCGCCGAAATCGCACAGCTAGGCTGCATTGCTGAGACCAAACTCGGGCGCTGCCTCTCTTTCGGTGCAGAGACGTCAACCTCTCAACTCAAACATTGCGCGACGGTTGCCGTATCTCCGCACTCGACCACCAATGGAAAGAGAATTTTCGACGTCTGATCTCAGTAACCAAGGGCGATGCCATCTCGGCGGGAATCAGCCCCGCCTCTGAGAAGTCCACGTTTACGGTCGATCCAAATCGCCTGGGCTGTTCCGAGCGGACTCTGAGTTCGCGTAGGAAGGTGTCCCAACGCACGAAGCCCCTCGACGATCTTAGCCGGAACGGTCGCTTCGACGTCCAGCACGTCGCCGCGCGCGAAGATACGCGGTTGGTCGATCGCTTGCTGCACCGACATTTTGTGATCGAGTAGGTTCGACAGAACCTGGATCTGTCCGATGGGCTGGAAATGCCCTCCTGTCACGCCGAACGACAAGACGCACTCGCCGCCTCGCGTCAGCATCGCAGGCAGGATGGTGTGCATTGGTCGCTTGCCCCCCGCGAGCACGTTGGGATGGCCGGGTTCGAGCACAAAGCCAAAGCCGCGGTTGTGTAGCAGGACCCCGCATTCGGGGGCCACGATGCCGCTGCCGAAATCGTCGAAGACGGAGTTGATAAATGAAACTGCGGTGCGATCCTTGTCCACGACGGACAGGAACACCGTATCTTTGTGTTCCGGCATTGTGATCGGCGCGACGTCGCTCAGCCGCCCGCTAAATGATATCCGGCGAGAGAGGATGTCGGCACGGGCAGACGAGGTCATGCGCTCGACCGGCACATGCCCGGTGTCGGGATCGCCGACGAAGGAGTCGCGCTCTGCATAGCCAATGCGCGCGATCTCGGCCAAGAGATGGTAGCGCTCCACCGATACGGGAGCGAAGTCGGCGACGCTATAACGGTCGAGCAAACTTGCCATGGCGAGAACGGCAACGCCTGTGCCATTTGGCGGACATTCCCACAGTTCAAAACCACGGTAGGACGCGGATATTGGCTTCTCGTAGCGCGGCTGGAAGGCAGCAAAATCCTCGACGGTATGAAAACCACCGAGCGAGCGTAGAGTCTTTACGATGCTCTCCGCAATCCATCCCTCGTAAAACACGTCGGCCCCCTTTGCGGCGATATCCCGAAGGGTGCGGGCCAGCATAGGCTGCGTGTGCAAATCGCCGGGGGCCGGCGTTTCGCCGCGAGGCAGAAAGACCGAAGTCGTAGCAGCCAGACGAGAGAGCTTCGGCACATGCCTCCCCCAGTCCCTCGCCAGTCGCTCAGCGACAGGATAGCCATTTTCCGCAGCGGCGATGGCAGGTGAAAGGAGACGCGCGAGCTCAAGCGTCCCGTGATCCTCGGCCAGCCGGGCCCACGTTCGTACGGCACCTGGAACCGTAACCGCGTGCGCACTCTCGGGGTCGAGCGTCGTTACGCCGGCTTCAGCGAGCCGTTCGACACTCGCGGCCGACGGCGCTGCTCCAGATCCGTTGAGCGCGATGATCGGTTGCCCTTCCCGCTTCAGTAGAACGAAACAGTCTCCACCCACACCGGTCTGGGTTGGCTCAACGACAGCAAGCACAGCTCCAGCCGCCACCGCCGCGTCAATGGCGTTGCCGCCTTCGCGGAGCACGTCGATTGCCGCCAGCGTGGCCAGCGGGTGCGGGGTCGCGGCCATTCCATTGACGCCGAATGCTTCGGAACTTCCTGGGAATTCGAAATCTCTCATGTTCGCCAGACTTTCAAAGTGTGTCGGGATACCGGTTGGCTCCCAACCAGTCACGTCCAAAAAAGACCGGGGCACGAGCCCCGGTAAGTTTGGGAGGTAAGGAGTCGAACGCAGTGTCTCAGGAAGCTGAGCTTGGTCTCAATTCAACGCTAAGACCGCGCTCGCCGAACGTCGGATAGCTACAGCTTCGCCACGAGAGTATTTCCTACACGTAGTGCGTTTGACGGTCAGAAACGCGTCTAAATGCGCCCGCATTCTGCATGAATGTTGCAGAATAGGGTCGCAATTCGCAAAGCCGACACCTTGTGAGATGCCGTTCGATCATGGAGATGAGTGCAGGAACTTCGACGTGAGCGAGCGTGCGTCTTCCGCACGAAGGCATGCTCGGCCCCTTTCGATCGCGTCTTCCTAAGCTCTATCTTATCGCCAAAGAATATCTACGCGTAGCGATCGTGACCCAAGGCGCGATGGGATTGGGGTGAATCATCATCGCGCTTCAGCTCTGTGCTTGAGCACCTCTCCGACCAGGCGGATCGCGGATTTCATATCAGCGATCTCTCAAACCAGGAACTGCCTTGCCGACGGCTAGCGCTCAGTTCGATTGATCCGCTGCTTGTCCTCGAAAACGGCCATGGCAGCATCGACACCTCCGCCGCGGTGGGGCACGCCGGCAGCCACCAGGCCCATCTCCACTCCGGACAACGCCCCGAGCAGGCTGGGCTCGTTGCATTCGCCGAGATGACCGATGCGGAAGACCTTGCCTGCGACCTTGCCCAGTCCGGAGCCGAGCGAAACGTTGTACTTCTCGAGCGCGATCTTGCGGAAGCGATCGGCGTCATGGCCCGGTGGCATCAAAACCCCGGTCAGAACAGGCGACTGCTCGGCCGGATTTTGACAGAGCACTTCAAGGCCCCACGCTTCGACCGCGGCGCGACACGCCGTCGCGAGACGCTTGTGTCGGGCGAAGACGTTGTCGAACCCCTCCTCTTTCAGCATCTCGAGCGCTTCTTTCAGCCCGTAAAGCAAGTTGGTGGCAGGAGTGTACGGAAAGAACCCAGCATTGTTGTGCTTCAGCATCTCCTGCCAGTCCCAAAAGGACCGGGGCATCTTGTTGTCCTTCGACGCAGTCAACGCCTTTTCAGAAATCGCGTTGAAGCCCAATCCAGGAGGAAGCATCAATCCCTTCTGAGATCCGGAGACCGTCACGTCAACCTTCCATTCATCGTGGCGGTAGTCGACCGAGGCCAGCGAGGAGATGGTGTCGACCATGAACAATGCCGGATGCTTCGCTGCATCGATAGACTGTCGGATCTCGGCGATCCGGCTGGTCGCTCCCGTGGAGGTCTCGTTGTGGACAACCATCACCGCTTTGATGCTGTGGGATTTGTCCTCCAGCAATTTTGCCTCGATTGCTGCTGGATCGGCGCCATGGCGCCAGTCGCCGGGAACGAAGTCGACCTCAAGACCGAAACGCGTAGCGATCTGTTTCCAAAGCGTTGCGAAATGCCCCGTCTCGACCATGAGAACCTTGTCGCCCGGCGACAAGGTATTGACGATGGCAGCTTCCCAGGCACCGGTGCCGGACGAGGGGAAAATAATGACGGGCTGCTTCGTCTTGAACACGTCCTTGCAGCCATCGAGCACGCAATTCCCCAACTCGGCGAATTCGGCACTCCGATGATCGATAATGGGCATCGCGATCGCGCGCAGGATGCGGTCGGGTATCGGGCTAGGTCCGGGAATCTGCAAAAAGTGGCGACCTTGCATGATGACCTCCTCCAAATGGACTAGAGCGCTGACCAGTGGTGTGCTCCGTTCTTTTTGCATTCATTTTTTTGGAAGTCAATCAAATTTTGGAATTCAAAATATGACTATGGAGTCTCGACAAACTTCTCCCGGCGGGCTTACCGACAAGAGATGACCGACACAGCGCTTGAACCATCCGAAGATCAGACAACCCCAGCAGCTCACGGGGACGACAAAGGCCCCGCCTCGTTGCACGACGAACTGCTTGGCAAGCTTCGGGATTTCATCGTCGAAGGCAATCTCGCCGACGGAGCACGCGTTCCCGAACGAACCCTATGCGAGCAGTTCAACATTTCGCGGACTCCCCTCCGCGAGGCCCTGAAGGTGCTGGCCGCCGAAGGGCTGATCGAACTGCTCCCCAATCGCGGCGCGCGCATCCGCGCCTTGAGCTCCGACGACATCCAGGACCTCTTCGACCTCATGGGAGGTCTCGAGGCGCTGGCAGGTCGACTGGCCTGCGAGCGCATAACGGACGAGGAAATCGCCGAAATTGAGCAGATTCACCACGATATGTACCGAGATTATCTTCGGCGGGACATGCACGAATACTTCCAGAGCAATCAGGCCATCCACCAAAAGATCTTGGCGGCCGCTCGAAATCCCAGCCTAACGGCGACTTACGCCAACCTGTCTGGCCGGATCCGCCGGGTTCGCTATACGGCCAATCTGGCCAGAGATCGCGATCGCTGGGGGGGAGGCCATGCGCGAACACGAGGCCATCCTGGACGCGCTCCGCCGCCGATCCGGAGGCGAATTAGCCAACATTCTGTTCGCGCACCTCAGAAACAAGCGAAAGGCCGCGCAAGGGCAGACTTAAGGCGCCCCCCATGTCGAGCACTTGGCCCATCCGGCATTGTGTCGGCATATTCTGCGATGTCCAATTCAATATTGCATGCAAAATTGTTTCGTTCTAGTGTCCTGCCGACGCGCCAACTAATTGCAAGCCGGCGCGGTACCGAACCCAACAGGGACGGACACGGGTAGCGTGGATGGGACCGAGGTCAAGACGGGCCATTCCCGCCGATGATCACCCATTCCTTCGTCTCTGGGGCTCCATGATGAAGGCGCGACATGAACCAGACCGCTTATGCAGGCCCCTACCGGTACGATGTCGCCTTCGAGAGGCAGCTCTCTCGCGCATTGGAGGGTGAGGTCCGCTTCGATGCATTCACCCGCGGACGGTATGCGACGGACGCCTCGATCTATCAGATCATGCCCCAAGGCGTCGCCTTCCCAAAAACCGAGGCAGACATCGCGGCGGCACTGACAATTGCAGCCGAACACGGAATCCCCGTGATCGCGCGTGGCGGCGGCACTTCTCAGAATGGCCAACCGATCGGCAATGGCCTCGTGCTCGACCTGAGCCGCTATTTCAATGCGATCCGCGAGTACGATCCCGCGGCCCGTTCGATCTCAGTCGCTCCCGGAATCGTTCTCGAGGCACTCAACACATTCGTCAAGAAAGACGGCCTGTTCTTCCCCGTCGAGCCGTCGACGGCGAGCCGCTGCACGATCGGCGGAATGACAGGCAACAATTCTTCCGGAGCACGCTCGCTCAGATATGGCAAGACCGTCGACAATGTCATCGCACTCAAGGCCATGTTCAATGACGGCGAATCCTTCACGTTAAGTGATCGACCGATCGGCGATAACTCATCCTCGCGCACCCGCGATTTGATGAACAGGATGCTTGCGCTAGCCAAGCTCCATCGATCCGAGATCGAGACCATCTTTCCGAAGGTCCAGCGTCGCGTCGGCGGCTATAACCTCGATGAATTGCTGGCGGTGCGACCCAACCTCTCCCACCTCCTTGTCGGCTCGGAAGGCACTCTTGCAATCACGACGGAAGCGACACTGCTCCTCTCGCCGCTGCCCCGGCATCGCGTCATGGGCGTCTGCCACTTCCCGAGCTTTCGCGCTGCCATGGAGACGACCGAGCATCTCGTCGCACTAAATCCCGTTGCGGTCGAGCTCGTCGACAACAACGTTCTGGTTCTCGGCGCCGACATCCCGCTGTTCATCCGCACTCTCAACGATATCACGAGAGGAAAACCGAACTGCCTCCTCCTGGTCGAGTTCGCTGGAGATGATCTCTCAGAATTGAGAAAAGATCTGAAACGACTGGATCAATGCATGGCCGACCACGGTTTTGCGGATGCGGTGGTCGAGGTCGTCGAACCAGAGCGACAGAAGCGGGTTTGGGAAGTTCGAGAAGCCTGTCTGAACATCATGATGTCGATGAAAGGGGATGGGAAACCCGTGTCCTTCATCGAAGATTGCGCCGTTCCCCTGGAGCACCTGGCGGACTACACGGATGCGGTGACGGCGCTATTCGAGAAGCACGGCACGCGCGGAACCTGGTACGCTCACGCGTCCGTCGGCTGCCTCCATGTGCGTCCCATCTTGAACATGAAGACCGAAGAGGGCGTCAAGGCGATGCGAGCCATCGCCGAAGAAGCTTGCGACCTTGTGAGACAATTCAAAGGGTCGTTCTCAGGCGAACACGGAGATGGCATCTCCCGCTCAGATTTCATCGAGCCGATGTTTGGCGGATCGCTCACACGCGCCTTCGAGGAGGTCAAGGACGCTTTCGACCCCGGAAACCGGCTCAATCCGGGCAAGATCATCCGACCTTATCACATGGACGATCGCAGCTTGATGCGCTTTCCGCCGGAGTATCGCGCCTCTGCTCCCACGAAGACGGCTCTCGACTGGTCCGAATGGGGCGGCTTCGGCGGCGCCGTCGAGATGTGCAACAACAACGGCACATGCCGGAAGATGGCAGGGGGCACGATGTGTCCGTCTTGGCGCGTCACACGGCAAGAGCAACACCTGACCCGAGGCCGGGCAAATACGTTGCGGCTCGCGATCTCCGGGCAACTTGGCCCGGAAGCCCTAACCTCTCCAGAGATGAAGGAAACACTGGACCTTTGCGTCTCCTGCAAGGGTTGCAAGCGTGACTGCCCCACGGGCGTCGACATGGCGCGGATGAAAATCGAATTCCTGCACCACTACCATGGTCGGCACGGCCTGCCGCTTAAGGAGCGACTGATCGCATACTTGCCGCGCTATGCTCCACTTGCTGCGAGGCTCGCCCCGTTCATGAATTTGCGCGACCGCATACCTGGCCTGGCGTGGCTAACTGAACGCTGGCTGGGGTTTTCGGCGCGACGTACGTTGCCTGTGTGGCGCGCCCCCTGGCGCGACAAGCGTCGTCAAGCTTCACCATCGGACGTCGTGGGCGACGGACGCGACGTGGTACTTTTCGGCGACACCTTCAACCGGTACTTCGAACGCGAAAACTTGGAAGCGGCTGAAAAAGTGCTACAGGCCGGCGGATACCGGATGCATCACGTCACCGCAAAGGACGGCGGCCGGCCATTGTGCTGCGGACGAACCTTCCTTTCGGCAGGCCTTGTAGAAGAGGCCCGCCTGGAAGCGAGGCGGACTGCGGAAGCCCTTGCGCCATTCGTATCCAGGGGAGCGAAGATCGTCGGGCTCGAACCCTCATGTCTGATGACGTTCCGGGACGAATTCGCCGCCCTTCTGCCGAAGGACGAAGTTGCGCCCTTGGCCAAGGCGGCTAGGCTGATCGAAGAATTGCTGGCCGATGACCTGGCGACAGGTGCTACCACCTTGTCTTTCCGGGACCAACAGAGGCGGACCGTGCATTTGCATGGTCATTGTCATCAAAAGGCGTTCGACGCGATGGGCGCGGTGGAAAAAACGTTACGGGCTGTCCCGGGACTCGACGTCAAGCCCATCGAGTCCAGTTGTTGCGGCATGTCCGGAGCATTCGGTTACGCAGCAGCCACGATCGATATCTCGACGGCGATGGGCGAGTTGTCCCTTTTCCCCGCCGTCCGCCAGGCAGCCCCCGAGGATCTCGTCGTCGCGGACGGCACAAGTTGTCGCCATCAGATCTGGGACGGAGCCGCCCGGGAAGCCGTTCACGTCGCGCGCGTCCTCGCGATGGCGCTAGACGATTGATCAGCAGACCCCTACTTGGTCGTCTTCTCGGTGGGTAACTTTAGGCCCATCGACGCTTTCACGCGATCCATGACCACCATCGTCCTGAAATGCTTGACGTTGTGATTCTCGAAAAACAACCGCTTCGTAAGCTCTTCGTAGTCTCTCATCGAAGCAATGGTGATCACCAACAAGAAGTCGTTGTCGCCAGTAATGTAGTAGCACTGCTGGACTTCGGGAGTTGCTTTGAATGCCTTCTTGGCAGCCTCGAGCAGATCAAGACGCTCGTTTTCTATGTGGACTTCCACGAGAAGCGTGATCGGTAGTCCCACAGTTTCTGGATCAAGGATGGCGACGTTGCTTTGGATGACGCCGCCCTTCTGAAGCCTGCTGATCCGGCGTTGAACAGCCGCAGCGGAGAGATTGACCATGTCTCCAATAGTGCGTTGCGGAGTTGTGTTGTCGCGCTGAAGAATTTCGAGGATTGCTAGATCATGTTGATCGAGGTCCTGCACCCCGAGCCTCTCCGGCATTAACCCCTCCATCGGCAAGTAAGCCTCTCAAGCTAAAAGCCTTTTTGAGTTCGCGCGCAATATCTTTTCGACGAGAATCCCCTGCGTCTCGGGCTCCCCTCGCCCCTCCTCCTTTCGTCGACAACCCCGACCCGAGCTTTCGGCGCTCCCCCGAAATATCGCTCCGAGCGATTTCGAGTGAACCACCACAATTCGTTCGGCCAATGCCGAGAAAACGAGGGAAGATTGCATTCGGAAGCTTGAATCCGAGCGCACAACTCGGCCACGCCGCAATACTGATCATATCCGAATACGCACATTCTTAAAGCATAAGAACCGCGGCACAGGGAGCGGCAGCGTGGGAGTTCTGATGTCTAGCGTTGCCCACCCGACTACGAGGGAAGATGCGATCGCCGCCGCGCGAAGCTACGTCGTTGACGGCGGCTTCACGGCCGAGATGGCCCCTCGCATTGCAATCCGCAGCGAAAGCCCGCGCCAGGATAGCCGCGACGACAACCTTCATTACTTGAACAAGGAAATGCGTCCGCTCCTGGAACGGATGGGTTTTTCATGCCAAGTCATCGAGAACCCGGTCGAGCGGCGTCTACCGGCTATGTATGCCGAGCGAATCGAAGATCCGGGTCGTCCTACCATTCTGATCTACGGCCATGGCGACGTCCTGTGGGGCATGGCTGGCGATTGGAAGGACGGTCGCGACCCCTGGATACTGGATGAAGCCGAAGGTCGCATCTATGGCCGGGGCACTGCGGACAACAAGGGGCAGCACTCAATCAACCTAGCTGCCTTGCGCATCGTCTTGGAAAAACGCGGCCATCTGGGATTCAACACCAAGGTGCTCATCGAGATGGGCGAGGAGACCGGCTCGCTCGGGCTGGCCGAACTCGCAAAAGAGCATCGCGATCTGCTTAGGTCGGACTGTCTCATCGCTTCCGATGGCCCCCGTTTGGCAGCAGGTGCTCCAACTTTGTTTCTCGGCGGTCGCGGCAGCGTCGGCTTCCGTCTCACCTGCGAGATCCGCGAAGGAGCATACCACTCCGGGAACTGGGGTGGCCTGCTCGTCAATCCCGGCATCAGGCTTGCCCATGCGATTGCCACTATTACCGATCCAACCGGCCGCATCGCGATTCCGGAATGGACTCCGGATCGCATGCCGCCCGAGGTCCGCGCAGCCCTGAAAAAGATTGCCCTCGAAACAGGCCCCGAGGACCCGGAGATCGACGACAACTGGGGTGAGCCGGGATTGGCGGGCGCGGAACAGGTCTACGGCTGGTGCAATTTCGAGGTCCTGGCCTTCATTTGTGGCCGGCCTGACGCGCCGGTCAATGCCGTGCCGGGTACCGCTAACGCGATCTGCCAGCTGCGCTATGTCGTTGGCGTCGATCCGGCGAAAGTTCTTCCCGCCCTGCGCGCCCATTTGGACGCGCGAGGTTTCTCCGACGTGACGATCGAGGAAATCAAGGAAGACTTTTACCTTGCGACCCGGACCAACCTCGACAACGGTTGGGTTCAGTTCGCTCTCTCGTCGATGGAGACGACGCTCGGTCGCGAAGCATCTTTGTTGCCAAACTTTGGCGGGTCGCTGCCGAACGAAGTCTTTGCCGAGATCATCGGCATGGCGACCCTCTGGATTCCGCACTCCTATCCGTCCTGCTCCCAGCATGCACCGAACGAGCACATGCTCGTCTCCGTGGTGGAAGAAGGAATGCAGATCATGACGGGCTTGTTCTGGGATCTCGGAGAGGCAGCGATCCGGGATAGGCAACCAGTCGCATCGACGACTGCCTGACTCCGACCACTCCTCGCTCGACGAACGGTGATGCCGTAAGGCACGCCCAAGAAAAACAAACACATCGCATTTAACAGGGAAGGAACGACTATGGTGACTTTAGGATCCGCTCGCACGCGCGCAGGTAGGCCGCATTCAACACTGGCGATCGCGTTTGGTGCTGCGGCGCTGGTAGCGGCGATGACCATCGTCCCGCGAAGCGCCCAAGCCCAGACCGGTCAGAGTGCTCCTCCTTCAGACAAGGTCGACACGCTCGGAGCCATCAAGGCACGGGGGTACTTCATCTGCGGAGTGGCAGGCGATCGGCCGGGATTCAGCTTCCCGGACAGCAAAGGCGTGATGCAAGGCCTGGATGCGGACATATGCCGCTCGGTCGCAGCCGCGATCTTCGGCGACCCGGAGAAGATTCGCTTCACCTCCCTCACCAGCTTGACGCGCTTCCCTGCACTCCAATCCGGCGAAGTCGACATGCTGGCCCGCTTCACCACGTGGACTCTCACTCGCGAAGCCAGCCTCGGACTAGACGTCGCCTCGGTCTATTTCTATGACGGCCAGGGGTTCATGGTGAAGAAAAGCCTGGGCGTAAAGAGCGCGCTGGAGCTCGATGGCGCCACCGTCTGCGTGACGCAGGGCTCGACAAGCGAGGCCAACATGGTCGACTTCTTCCGCGCCCACAATCTCTCACTGAAGCCAATCGTCATCGAAAAGATCGAACAGGTCCGCGATGCGTTGGCAAACAACCGATGTGACGCCTATACGAACGATTCCACGCTCCTCGGCTCCTTGAAATTTGCGATGGGTCCAGCCGGCGACGAATACATTCTTCTTCCCGACATCATATCAAAGGAACCGCTCGGAACCTTCGTCCGCAAGGGCGACCAACGGTTCTTTGACATCGTTCGCTGGACTTACATTGCCATGCTGACCGCCGAGGAAAGCGGCATCACCAAAACCAATATCGACACCTTCCGGAAGACACGAGACCCACAGAATCAGCGTTTCGTGGGCGAGACCGGCGATCTAGGTGCAGCTCTTGGGCTGGATGCGCAATGGGCCGTCAATGTGGTCAAGGCCGTCGGCAATACCGCTGAGCTCTGGGACCGCACCATCGCAAGCCTGGGCATTCAGCGCGGCGTAAACCGCCTCGCGAAGGATGGTGGCCTTCAATACGCTCCCCCGATGCGGTGATACCGCTCGCGAGCGGCGGCGTGAGGAAGGCCTTCCGGCAATCCTCTCGTCTTCTCCTAGGGAGACGTACTCTAAATTTGACTCACTTCTTGCAGTTCGTAGCAGAGCGACATGACGGCACTCAACAACGACATACAAGCGCACAATCGTCGGGCAATAATGCTGGGCTCGTTTGTTTCAAACGTCGCCGTGCGTAGAATCGTTTGGCAAGCGCTCGCAGCGCTTGCCCTGTTTGGAAGCGTCTTCTGGCTCGCCGGCAATCTCCACCACAATCTTGCAGCGCGCAACATCGCATCGGGTTTCGGCTTCCTTACTCGCGAAGCGGGTTTGCCTATTGCCGAACACTTGATCGCTTACACGCCGGCAGACAGCTATTTCCGCGCGCTTCTCGTAGGGACTCTGAATACGCTATCGGTTGCGTTCTGGAGCATCATTCTTGCGACCATTCTCGGCACCGCAATCGGCGTCGCGCGCACTTCGAAGAACTGGCTGCTCGCCAAGCTTTCTTCCATTTACGTCGATCTGTTCCGCGACGTCCCGCTCCTGCTCCAGCTCTTTCTTTGGTACACCATCCTTCAGAAACTTCCGCCCGTGCGGCAAGCTCTAAATCCCGTCGCCGGCGTTTTTCTATCGAATCGTGGATTGAGCTTCCCCGTTCTCGATTGGCAAACCGCGCATGGTTGGACGCTGCTCGCCTTTGTGCTCGGCCTACTGGCGACGACGCTGTACGCGAAGCGAGCGTCGCGCAAGCAACTGGAGGAAGGACGCGCAAAATCGTTCTGGCCGGTAGCCATCACCCTTTTGGTCATCATCCCGCTCGTCGTCGGGTTCTCGCTCGGCGCATCGACTAACCTTGATATGCCTCAGCCAAAGGGTTTCAACATTCGCGGCGGCGTCACCGTTTCTCCGGAATTCTTCGCGCTTCTCGTAGGTCTAGTCATCTACAATGCTGCGTTCATCGCCGAAATCGTCCGATCGGGGCTCGAATCGGTGGGCCGAGGGCAGCACGAAGCGGCTCGCGCCCTCGGGCTCCATCCGAAAAACATTCTGACTTGGATCGTATTTCCGCAGGCCCTGCGCGTCATTGTTCCTCCTTTGACGAGCCAGTATCTGAATGTGACCAAAGGCTCCTCGCTCGCCGTCGCGATCGGCTACCAGGACATTGTGTCCGTCGCGACCACCTCGATGAATCAAACGGGTCAGTCCATCGAGCTCGTGGGCGTCATCATGGGCGTCTATTTAACGATCAGTCTTTCTATCAGTCTTCTGATGAACATCTACAACGCCCGCGTGGCGCTGGTGGAGCGCTGACCATGACCGCTTTGGTTGAACACATCGTCAATCCGACACCCGTTGAAGCGCGCGAACGCCCGGAATTGATCGGTGGCGGCTTCTTCGCTTGGGCGCGGGAGAAACTCTTCTACTCTTGGCTTTCCTCGCTCACGACATTGGTCTTGCTGGCGGTCATCACGAAGGCCGGAATCTCGCTGTTTCATTGGGCTTTTTTGGACGCCGTGTGGAGTGTTCCAGCCGGCCCACAGGGCCCCATAACCGATAGCTGTAGAGCGATAGGAAGTGGAGCTTGCTGGGCAGTCATCAGGGAGAAGTACCGCTTCATCCTGTTCGGCATATATCCCTTCGAGCAGCAATGGCGACCGGCGATCGTCATCGCCCTTTTCGTCGGATTGTTCGTCGTGTCTGCGATGAAGCGGTTCTGGCGCATCGAATTGGCAGCACTGTGGGTGCTTACGCTCCTCCTGATCGGACTGCTCATGTGGGGCGGCGTATTCGGACTCACATTCGTTTCCCAGGCAAGCTGGGGCGGCCTGCCACTTACGCTTATCATTGCGACTATCGGGGTCGCGCTCGCGTTTCCGTTGTCAGTCTTCGTAGCCCTTGGCCGACGCTCGGACCTTCCATTCATCAAATGGCTCTGCGTGGCCTATGTCGAAGTTATTCGCGGCGTCCCTCTGATCACCCTCCTTTTCATGGCGAGTGTCATGTTTCCGCTGCTAATGCCCGAAGGTGTCAATCTTGACAAACTTCTTCGGGCCCAGATCGCTATCATCCTGTTCTTCGCTGCGTATCTCGCGGAGGTCGTGCGTGGCGGCCTGCAAGCGCTTCCAAAGGGGCAGTATGAGGCCGCCTACGTCTTGGGGCTTTCCTATTGGCAGACTTCGAGACGGATTGTACTTCCTCAGGCCCTGCGAACGGTCATTCCACCGCTTGTCAACAACTTCATCGGCTTCCTCAAGGACACCTCTCTGGTCCTGATCATCGGTCTATACGACCTCCTGCATTCGGCACAGGTCGCCGTCGCCGAGCCAGCCTGGCAGGGATTCGGAGTGGAGACCTACATCGTCGCCGGCCTGATCTACTTCGTCTTCTGCTTCGCGATGTCGAGATACAGCCAATGGCTGGAATTCGGCCTCAACATGCATAGACACCGCTAACCATTGACCAGTCGGGCGACAACTTGAGCCGCTCCTTCCGCGAGAGACAGCAGATGAATCAAGAGGAACTTAAAGTGGTCGAGCCAGCGATCGCCGAGACTAATTCGCCAACAAAGGCGATCGCGGTTTCAATACAAAAGGTCAACAAATGGTACGGCAACATGCACGTACTTCGCGACGTCGACCTGGACGTTGCAGCCGGAGAACGGGTCGTGGTCTGCGGGCCTTCAGGCTCGGGCAAGTCCACGCTTATTCGCTGCATCAACAATCTTGAGGAACATCAGCAGGGCAAGATCTTCGTGGACGGTATACAGGTCGACCACAACATCGCCCATCTGGATGCCATTCGCCGGGAAGTCGGAATGGTATTCCAAAGTTTCAATTTGTTCCCGCATCTGACGGTGCTCGAAAACTGTGCGCTCGCACCAATGCTCGTGCGCGGCGTCGCTCGCGCAGACGCCGAAGCTCAGGCGAGGGCGTACCTGGAGCGTGTCCGTATTCCGGATCAGGCCAACAAGTTCCCCGGCCAACTCTCGGGCGGACAGCAACAGCGCGTTGCTATCGCACGCGCCCTTTGCATGAAGCCGAAGATCATGCTGTTCGACGAACCAACGTCGGCCCTCGATCCGGAGATGGTCAAAGAGGTGCTCGATACGATGGTTTCGCTCGCGAAGGATGGCATGACGATGATTTGCGTCACGCATGAGATGGGATTTGCCCGCGAAGTCGCCGATCGCGTCGTGTTCATGGACCACGGCCAGATCGTCGAATCTGGAAGTCCGCAGGCGGTGTTTGGCCAACCAAAGACCGATCGGCTCAAGCTGTTCTTAGGTCAAGTTCTTAGACAGCACTGATCTTCCGATGTGCCAACTCGGGAAATACGGAGCCGATGGATTGATTGACACAACAGGAGGCCGCGGCTCGCCGAGGCGCGTCCCGGAAGCGGCTCTATGGATGGATGGCAATGTCACTTGCGATTGACGCGACTCGTCCGAACGAAAGACGTCTCGCCGCCTAGCCAGCGCAGATCCCGTCTTGAGACGAAGAGGCCGCGAAAAGATCAACGCGAACAACCACACTGCCTTTGGAGGAGGACTACAACATGAGACATTTGGATTTGCGCTGTTCGACGCCCGCGAAGCGCCATGACGTGTTGCGCCGAGCCTTGCGTACGACGATCTGCGCAGCAGCGTTAGCGATCGCGCCGTTGGTCACTCAAGCTCAGGCACAGAACTCACCCGCAGCAGCCGGTACGGTAGACACGCTCGGTGCCATCAAAGCGCGCGGATATCTGATCTGTGGCATCTCGGGGGACAAACCCGGCTTTAGTTTCCCCGACAGCAAGGGCGTCATGCAGGGGCTCGATGTTGACCTCTGCCGTTCCGTCGCAGCCGCAATCTTCGGCGATCCCGCGAAGGCGCGCCTCACTTCTTTGACTAGTCTTACGCGCTTTCCCGCACTGCAGTCTGGCGAAGTCGACCTCGTTGCGCGATATACGACCTGGACTCTCACCCGTGAGGCCAGTCTTGGTCTGGAGGTCGCTGCAGTTTACTTCTATGATGGCCAAGGTTTTCTCGTAAAGAAAAGCATTGGTGCAAAAGGTGCGCTGGATCTCAACGGCGCATCCGTCTGTGTGGAGCCTGGTTCGACCGGCGAGGTGAATCTCGTCGACTATTTTCGAGCCAATAAGCTTGAACTAAAACCTGTTGTCATTGAGAAGCTAGAACAGATCCGCGACGCGCTGATGAGCGACCGCTGCGACGCCTACACGAATGACAGTGCGCAACTGGGTTCGTTCAAGGCGACGCTGGGTCCCGCAGGCGACAACTATGTCGTGCTACCCGAAATCATATCGAAAGAGCCTCTCGGAATTTTCGTCCGCAAAGGTGACCAACGCTTTTTCGACATCGTCCGCTGGACGCATGTCGCGCTGCTCACCGCCGAGGAGTTCGGGATCACCCAATCAAATATAGAAACGTTCCGTAAGAGCGCTGATCCCCAAATTCAGCGTTTCATGGGCGAGACGAACAATCTCGGCGCGGCTTTGGGCCTGGACACCCAGTGGGCTGTGAACGCAGTTAAGGCGGTCGGCAACTTCGCCGAGATCTGGAATCGCAATATTGTACCGCTGGGCATTCCCCGCGGCATCAACCGCCTCGTGAAGGATGGCGGCGCGCACTACGCCCCTCCGATGCGTTGATCGCAGCGAGATACGCACTTTCCAAGGAGACATGCCAATGATCGACTTTGCGACGCTGGACCGTGAGATGACTGAATGGAGACGCGATCTCCATCGGCATCCAGAATTCGGGTTCGAGGAGCGCCGCACTGCAGCCTTCGTGGCAGCAAAGCTCCGCGAATTTGGTTTAGACGACGTTGCCGAGGGGGTTGGCGGTACGGGAGTGGTTGGGACGCTGAGGCGCGGAACAGGCAATCGCTGCATCGCGCTGCGCGCCGACATGGACGCACTACGCATCTCTGAGCAAGGAGAGATTGGCCATCGGTCACTCAATCCCGGTGTTATGCATGCGTGCGGGCACGATGGTCATACCGCGATGCTTCTTGGGGCCGCCAAGCTTCTATCTGAAGAAGGAGGGTTCGATGGCACAGTGCGTTTCGTCTTCCAACCCGCCGAGGAATGGGGCCGAGGGGCACTCGCGATGCTCGACAACGGTTTGATGGAACGGTTTCCGTTTGAGGAAATTTATGGCCTCCATAACATGCCAGGTCTTGCGGTCGGGCATGTGCAAACCCGTGTTGGGCCCATTATGTCGGCGGAGGACAACTTCGAAATTGTACTGAAGGGCATCGGCGGCCACGCCGCCCGTCCTCATCATGGCAAAGAGACCCTTGTGGCCGCCTGCGCGACCGTCATGAATATTCAGTCGATAGTGTCTCGGCGGCTGAGCCCGACCGATATCGGCGTCGTCTCCGTGACCGAACTCATTACCGACGGTACGCGGAACGCGCTACCAGGACTGGCGCGAATCCTGGGCGATGCACGCAGCTTCCGCCCCGAAGTCAGCGCGGAGATCGAAGCCCAGATGCGTGTGATTGCTGAAGGAACCGCCCGCACCTACAATCTTGCCGTCGAGGTTACATATACGCGCGAGTTTGTGCCGCTCCTGAACGACCCTGCCCTCGTCGAGGAAGCGTTTGCCGCCGCACACACCGTCGCTCCGCCAGGGAATGTCGCGATCGCACGTGAACCTATGACTGGATCGGAAGACTTCGCACGGTTTCTGGCGCACGTGCCGGGCTGCTTTCTATTCGTGGGCAATGGCACAAACTCTGCTCCCTTGCACAACCCAAGCTACGACTTCAACGACGAGGGGCTTCTTACCGGCACCAAGCTCCACGTCGCAATCACGCGGCGTCGACTACCAGCGACGTAACGCTGGGTACAACGGCTGAAGAGCCTGGCTGGGAGCGACCTACAAGGATGGATGGCAATGATTCTTGCGATTGACGCAGCTCGCCTGATCGAGCGTATCAAAGAACTGGGGGCAACCGGCCACGACGAAACCGGACGCCTTTGCCGTGTCGCGGCTACCGACGCCGATCGCGAGGGACGAGACCTTCTGTGTGGTTGGCTGAAGCAAGCGGACTTGCGCATCGAAATCGATCGCATCGGCAACATCTATGGCGTCTGGGAGCCGGAAGGCTCTTCAGGCGAGCCGGTAGTGATGGGATCCCATATAGACACCGTAATTGGTGCCGGCATCTACGATGGCTGCTTTGGTGTTCTGGCCGGTTTGGCGGTAATCGAAGCAATGCAGCAAGCGAACCTGCGACCGGTTCGGCCTCTTGCCGTCGTCGCCTACACCAATGAAGAGGGTGTGCGCTACGCTCCTGACATGATGGGCAGTCTCGTCGCAGCGGGAGGATTGGCCACTGACGACGCTCTTGCAGTCGTCGGGACCGACGGAACGACGCTTGGTGCGGAGCTTGCTCGTATCGGCTACGCCGGATCTCGAGAACCGGGATTCCTGCGACCCCATGCTTACATCGAACTTCACATCGAACAAGGCCCTGTCTTGGAAGCCGAAGGCCTGCCTATCGGTGCTGTCGAAAACCTCCAGGGCATTTCGTGGCAAAAGGTGTCAATAGCCGGCACGGCGAACCACGCAGGAACCACGCCCATGGTTATGCGTCGCGATGCCGGTGTTGCAGCGGGACGAGTTATCGCTTTCCTTGATGACCTAGCGCGAAAAACGCAGAATGCTGTGGCGACGGTCGGCACCATCCGGTTCGAACCGAATGCGATCAACGTGATTCCGTCAGCCGCTGTCTTCACTGTCGACTTGAGGAATCCGAACGAGGATCGGCTGAGATCTCAGGAGGCGGCGCTTCGGAGGTTCCTGGACGGACTTGTCACCGAAGGCTACGAGGTAAAGACCGAGCGCTTGGCTCGCTTTGAGCCGGTGATATTCGCGCCTGAAATTGTGAGCGCCGTTGAGGAGTCCGCTGGCCAGCGGCAGTTACTCTGCCGGCGAATGACGTCAGGCGCAGGTCACGACGCGCAAATGATCGCGCGCGTTGCGCCGGCGGCAATGATATTCGTGCCATCGAAGGGCGGGATTAGTCATAACCCCGCAGAGTTCACGGCCGATCATGAGCTGATCGCGGGCGCCAACGTCCTTCTCGACGTCGCGAGGAAGCTGAGCCAATGAGTAAGACGGCTCAACGCTTGACCCGACGCACGCCTCGTAACGTCGCCGACGCGAAACGCTCATTTGAGAGGGTGAGCGAGAGGGAAATCTGCGATATCCGGGTGAAATTGTAGCGCCGTGATCAAATTAAGGACGGTATCTATGATGAACTTGCTCAACGGAAGATGACGCCATGTTGCTCCGCAATACTCTCAGTGACTATCGTTCTGCACTCGATCCTTCCGACGCCGACGCTCTCGGCATTGAAGCGGCTCAAGCGGTGGAACGCTTTCTCCAACATCGAGAGGGGGCGACCCCGACCCCACTGGTTTCACTTCCGGCGCTTGCGCGTCGCCTGGGTGTCCAATCCATATACCTCAAGGACGAGGGACACCGCCTTGGTCTCGGCAGCTTCAAGGCGCTCGGAGGAGCTTATGCCGTCATCCAGCTTGTACTCGAGTTGGCGTCGAAACAACTCGGCCGTCCGGTCGACGTTTCCGAGTGGCGCTCACCTGAGGTGGCCGCAGTCGCCGCGGGACTAACGGTGACCTGTGCTACCGACGGCAACCACGGCCGGTCGGTCGCGCAAGGCGCCCAACTGGTTGGCGCAAACTGCGTCATCTTTGTCCATGCGGGCGTTAGTGAGGAGCGATGCCGAGCGATCGCCCGCTATGGTGCTCGCATCGAGCATGTTGAGGGCAACTACGATGATTCGGTTGCGACGGCTTCGAGTGTCGCCAGCGAGCGGGGCTGGATCGTGGTCTCCGACACATCGTGGCCTGGTTACGAACGCATCCCGCACCTTGTCATGCAGGGCTATACCGCGCTACTGCGTGAGGCGCTTGCCGCACTACCAAAACCCCCAACCCATGTGTTTATTCAGGCTGGCGTCGGCGGAATTGCCGCAGCGGTTGCCGCACACTTTGCACTCGTCTTCGGCGATGACAGACCGTTCCTCACTGTGGTGGACCCGGCGCGAGCCGCCTGCCTCCTCGAGAGTGCTAAGGCCGGCCATGTCGTGAAGGTTCCGCATGACAAGCCGACGGTCATGGCAATGCTGGAATGCTATGAGCCATCACTTGTTGCCTGGCGCATTCTGTCCCGGGTTGCCGATGCCTTCATGACCATTGAAGACGACGAGGCGATCGCGATGATGAAAGATCTCGCCTATCCTGTTGACGGTGATCCGGCGATCGTGGCCGGCGAAAGTGGCGGCGTCGGTCTCGCTGGATTGGCAAAGGTAGCGGGTGACCCGGCGCTACGTGCGGAAATCGGACTCGGCTCGGATGCGAGTGTCTTCCTGATCAATACTGAGGGCGCGACTGATCCAGTGCTTTATGAGCGGCTCGTGGGCGTTCCGCCTGAGGACGTGACGGCGAGAGTTCTGAACAAGACTTGAGGGACGCTGCGGCAAGCTGGGCTCATAATCATAACACGTCTTGATACTCGATCCTTACGCGCACGCAGGCCGTCGCGATTGGCATAGACTTTCCCGATGATCGCGGAGACGAGACCGTGCTGAACGACACCCGATCTGGACGCATTACAACGCCCGAATTCCTCCGGGGCCTGATCGACACGCTGACGGAACGCGGGCGCGCGGTTCTCGGCATGAAGCCGCCAAGCGACCAAACGGAGGATCGTAACCTCGAAATCCTGGGCGAAGCCCTGCTGTCGCGCCGCGGCGAGGCTTCGGGCGTCGCGCTGGCCCAATCGCTGTTCGTCGTGTTCGAGCAGGCAGACGATGAGCAGCGGTTGCAGTTTCTCGCATCGCTCGCCGACCGGTTCGGCCCGGATCGCCGCGCGATCGAACTTGCGGTTGCCGCCTATCGGGCCATGGAAGGCGGCGATCGCAGCAAACTCGAAGCTCTCCACGCCGCCGCGGAGCCACGCCGGCAGGAGCTGATCCGGCGCCTCAACCTTGCGCCCGGAGGCACCGCGCTACTGGTGCGCATGCGCCAGGTGCTGCTCTCGCTGCTGTCAAAGCATCCCGAGCTACAGGCGGTAGACGACGACTTTGTCCATCTGTTCTCCTCCTGGTTTAATCGGGGTTTTCTCGTCCTGCGACCGATCGACTGGAACACCTCCGCCAGCGTCCTCGAAAAGATCATCAAATATGAAGCGGTCCACGCTATCCAGGACTGGGACGATTTGCGCAACCGGCTCGAGCCGCCGGATCGCCGCTGCTATGCGTTCTTTCATCCCCAGTTGGCCGACGAGCCGCTGATCTTCGTCGAGGTTGCGCTGACCAAGGAGATTCCCGGCGCGATCGGTCCGCTGCTGGACAAAACGCGACAGGCGATCGACGCCCGCGAAGCGACCACGGCTGTGTTCTATTCGATCTCGAACACCCAGAAGGGTCTTGCCGGTGTCTCGTTCGGCAATTTCCTGATCAAGCAGGTGGTGCAGGATCTCGCCCGCGAGCTGCCGAACCTGAGGACCTTCGTCACGCTATCGCCGGTCCCCGGCTTCGCCGGCTGGGTCAAGCGCGAGCTGAAGGCCGAAGCCTCGACCGCGCTCGACGTGGACACGCGGCGCGCGCTGGCCGCACTCGAGGACGGCGGCGATATTGAGCAGGCGAAGGAGGCGGTAACGTCGCTCGCCGCCTATTACTTCCTCAAGGCAAAGCTTCCATCCGGCAGGCCGGTCGATCCGGTCGCGCGCTTCCATCTCGGCAACGGCGCTCGGCTGGAGCGCCTGAATTTCCTGGGCGATCCCTCAGGCAAGGGCATCAAGCAATCCTACGGATTGATGGTCAATTACCTCTACGCGCTCGACCGTATCGAGGCGAACCATGAAGCGTTTGCCGAACACGGCACCGTGGTTGCCGCCGACAAGGTGAAAAAGTCGCTGCGCGCAAAACTGTCGTCCCACGACCTGGTTCCGAGCCCCCAAGCTGACTCTCAACTGAAGATCTCGTCATGACATGGAATCTGTATGACCGCCTGCTTGCTTCCGTAACTTCCGATCAGTCGATCTGCATCGAGAAGGAGAACGGCGTCCGGCTTAGCTATGCCGAGCTCGCTGCCGCAAGCGGCAAGTTCGCCAACTTCCTGGCGAATATCGGCGTTGGGCCGAACCACCGCGTCGCTGCAAAGGTCGAGAAATCCGTCGAGGCAATCGCGCTTTATCTGGCTACGCTGCGCTCAGGC
Source organism: Bradyrhizobium sp. CCGUVB14 (assembly GCF_024199935.1). NCBI lineage: Bacteria > Pseudomonadati > Pseudomonadota > Alphaproteobacteria > Hyphomicrobiales > Nitrobacteraceae > Bradyrhizobium > Bradyrhizobium sp. CCGUVB14. The sequence goes on along the minus strand of NZ_JANADS010000001.1, from coordinate 1,214,924 downwards.
GCAGTCTATCTGCCGCTCAACACCGCCTACACCGCGGCGGAGACCGAATACTTTGTCCGCGACGCGCAGCCGACATTGATCGTTTGCGACCCGCGGGAAGAGAGCGAGCTGCGCGCGATAGCCGCTAAGGCTGGCGGCCGGGTCGAGACGCTCGATGACAAGGGCAACGGTTCACTCGCCGATGCCGCCGCAAGCTTTCCGGCGGATTTCGATACCGTGCCGCGGGCAAAGGACGATCTGGCTGCGATCCTTTACACGTCAGGCACCACCGGCCGCTCCAAGGGAGCGATGCTGACCCACGGCAATCTGGTCTCCAACGCGCTGACGCTGGTCGAGCAATGGCGATACTCGCGCGACGATTTTCTGATCCATGCGCTGCCGATCTATCACATCCACGGCCTGTTCGTGGCCTGCAACGTGACGTTCGCCGCGCGGGCCCGCATCCTGTTCATGGCAAAGTTCGATGCGGAGCAGATTATCGCGGCGATGGCGCGCGCGACCGTGCTGATGGGCGTACCGACCTTCTATGTCCGCCTGCTGCAGAGCACGAATTTAAGCGATCGCACGACCGCCCACATGAGGCTGTTCATCGCAGGCTCCGCGCCGTTACTGGCGGAAACCCATCGCGACTGGAAAGAGAGAACCGGTCACGAGATACTCGAACGCTACGGCATGACCGAGACCGGCATGATCGCTTCCAATCCATACGAAGGAGCGCGCATCCCCGGCTCCGTCGGGCTTCCCCTGCCCTCCGTCGAAGTCCGCATCACCGACCCCAAGACCAGCTCCGGCCTGGCTACCGACGAAGTCGGCATGATTGAGGTGAAGGGACCGAACGTGTTCGCCGGCTATTGGAACATGCCGGAGAAGACTGCGACCGAATTCCGCGCCGATGGCTTCTTCATAACCGGCGATCTCGGCAAGCTCGATCCGCGTGGTTATCTCTACATCGTCGGCCGCGGCAAGGATCTCATCATCACCGGTGGCTTCAACGTCTACCCAAAGGAGATCGAGACTGAAATCGATGCGATCCCGGGCGTATCCGAAAGCGCCGTCGTCGGCGTTCCGCATGCCGATTTCGGCGAAGGCGTCACCGCTGCAGTGGTGCGAACGCCAGGCGCTACCGTCGATGAACGCGCCATTCTCGACGCGTTGTCGGGGCGACTGGCAAAGTTCAAGCAGCCGAAGCGCGTCATCTTCGTCGACACTTTGCCGCGCAATGCTATGGGCAAGGTGCAGAAGGGCCTGCTACGTGAGCGGTTTAGCGATCTTTATTCGACCAAGGTCGGGTGAACGCCGCGCCACGACGTCCAGCTTAAGCGCATGATCGTCGAGCTAGTCGCTTCGGCGCTTCGGCAAGGAAGCCAAGCAATTCTATGCGCTTCAGAAAGGACCGCGACGTGGCGGTTATGCTGCGAGCGTCGGGCTGACCGCATGTCTTGAGCTGGACGGCGTCTTTGTCGCCGCTATGGCGGAGAACGCGCCCGACGCGGAGGGCGAGTTGCTCGAGCGCATCCGGGCGAAGATGTTGCGCCCACGTTATTGGCAGCCGAATGAGTCCTGTCGAGGTCTAATATCGGTCGTATCAATACGAACCATCTGCACGATCGGTTTCTCGAGTAGATGCTTCGGTCCTAAGATGGGGCGCGGGAAGGACTGTAACATAGCTTTCGCTTGTTCTTCCACCGACGTAGCGGGGAGGAGGGCGAATGACCGTGATGATCCAGCGCAGTTCAATCGATATCTTCGAGGATTCGGTTCTGGTTAATCCGTGGCCAGTTTATCGACAACTGCAGGAGCAGGGAGCGTTAGTTTGGTTCGATCGGCTGAACGCCGCAGCAGTCACCCGCTACGCGGAGTGCAGGAATATCCTTCGTTTGCCTCACATCTTTATCTCGGGGAAAGGTGTTGGTTTGAACGATGCCGTTAACGCTCAAAGCGAAGGAAGCGTACTTGGCAGCGATGAACCCCTGCATGGAAAACTCAAGTCTGTGCTGCTTGAGCGTTTTTCCCCCCAGCTCTCGCCCAATTCAAGACGCAAATCCAAGATCAGGCGGATGCTTTAGTGGACACCCTCCTCGGCGTAGGTCCTTTCGATGCCGTTAAGCAACTGACACAAGCCTTTCCCCTGAGCGTCGTATGCGACATGATTGGCATTCCTCAAGAGGATCGCGGCCGACTTTTGCCGTGGGCCTCGGCGCTATTCGATGGGTTTGGACCACCCAATGAGCGCTGGCGTGCTGCGCAAGGGCCAACGCAAGAGGTATTCACCTATGCGTTCAGCCCTGATCTTCCGTCCCGGCTGTTGCCGGGTAGTGCCGGTGCGCATATCTTCGCCGCAGTCGGACAAGGACGCCTCACCTACCAGCAAGGGGCGACTTTGATGGTCGCCTATCTGGCGGCGGCTCTCGATACGACGATTTCCTCACTACAACACGTAATCCATCTTCTCGGGCAAAACGAAAGTGAATGGCGCAAGCTTCGGGCAAGACCCGAATTAATACCCGACGCCTACAATGAGGCACTTCGATTGGGAACGCCCGTCCGTGGATTCTGCCGGGTCGCAACCGAGCCATATGAATTCGACGGCGTCAGGCTCAATGCCGGAGCGCGCGTGCTCTTGCTCTTTGCAGCAGCCAATCGGGACCCCCGCGCCTGGAACGAGCCCGATAAATTTGATATTTCCCGGGGAGGGACACCGCATCTATCGTTCGGCCATGGCGTGCATTTGTGCGCGGGAGCAGCCTTAGCGAGGCTCGAAGGTCATTGCATGCTCGACGCACTGGTCCGCAAAGTTTCTACTATTCAAATTCATTCCGCCACGCCAACTCCAAATAATATGATTCATGCGTATGGAGAACTTCAAATTTCCCTTCACCGCTAGATTTGGCTGCACGGTTCGTTGGCCTTTCGTAAGCGCTCCTTTCTACGCACCTATGCAGTTGAGCGCGGGGATGGGATGAGGTGTCCACCATGAGCGAGGTGGACACCATCGATGATCACTCCAGAAGAACCTTTGAGACTTGAGACGGTCGGCGTGTTGTGCAATGGCCGGCGTCGCTATGATCCGGCCAGCAAACAGCGACTGGTCGAGGCCTGTCTGCAGCCTGGCGTGTCGCTGGCGGGGCTGGCGTTGCAACACGGCGTGAACGCGAACCTGCTGCGCAAGTGGGTGGCCAAGCGACAACTTCAGAACGGGGATGACCAGCCGGAGGCGCGGGCGCCGATTGCGCCAGCTTTTATTCCGGTTTGCGCGACGGAGCGATCCTGTGCAGGGCGGCTGACGGCATCGATGCCCAACGGCGTGACGCTTTCGCTGGAAGGCGGCGACGCGCAGTTGCTGTCGGCGGTGATTGAAGCGCTGGGGCGTTGCGATGTTCCGACTGGCGTCTGATCTTCGGGTCTACCTTCACCGCGAACCGATTGACTTCCGGGCGGGCATCAACAGCCTGGCGATCGTGGTGGAGCAGTCGATGGGGCTGGATCCGTTCCAACGCGCGGTGTTCGCGTTCTGCAATCGTCGCCGCGACCGGATCAAGCTGCTGATTTATGATCGGTCAGGATTTTGGATGCTGCTGAAGCGGCTGGAGGCCGACAGATTCCACTGGCCCCGAAGTCAGGAGGCGGTGCTGACGCTGACGATGGAGGAGCTGCACTGGCTGCTTGACGGCATCAACATCGCGGCGATGCGTCGTCATCCGGTGCGGCAATATCAGAGCGTGGGCTGAGCGTGTTCGATGCGGGCGGCGTCATCGGGCTTCGGCATGGCCGTTCTCAGATGACGCCGCCGAAGACATGACGAAGACATGGGAGCCCGGTTGACGCGGCGGCATGACTTCGATTCAAGACTACGATGAGTCGCAAGCCCACGACGCACGAGCTGGAAGCCTTGATCGCGGCGCTGAAGGCCGAGAACGAGAAGCTCGCGCAGCGCGTGACGCACCTTGAGGAGCAGTTGCGGCTGGAGCGGCTGCATCGCTACGCGCCACGCAGCGAGAAGCTCAAGGATCGCATCTTCAACGAAGCCGAACAGGCTTCCGCCGAAGAAGGCGCGGAACAGGACGATCTCGAACCGGCGGTCGTGCCGGATACGGGGCGGCCGGAGGGTGAGACGCCCGCGCCGAAGAAGCGCGGCCGCAAGCCTCTGCCGGCGGATCTGCCGCGCCAGCGTATCGAACATGATCTGCCCGAGGACCGGAAGGCCTGCCCGTGCTGCCGGAATCGGATGCACCGGATGGGCGAGAACGTCACCGAACAACTGCATATCGAGGTGAAGGCGACAGTGCTGCAGCACGTGCGGTTCAAGTACGCGTGCCGTCACTGCGAGCGCACTGCGCTGAACACCCCGATCGTGATCGCACCGATGCCGGCGCAGCCATTGCCGGGCAGCGTCGCCACGGCTTCGACGCTGGCGCTCGTGCTGGCCAACAAATACGTCGACGGCACGCCGCTGTATCGTCTGGCGGACGCGCTGGCACGCGCCAACGTCAGCGTCGGCCGCGGCGCCCTGGCCAATTGGGTGATCCGGTCGAGCGAATTGCACCTGCAACGCGTGTATGATGCGCTGAAGCAAACGCTCCGGTCGCAGCCTCTGATCCATGGCGACGAGACGTGGGTCAAGGTCCTCAAGGAGGACGGGCGGGATGCGCAGACCAAATCGTACATGTGGGTCTACCGCAGTGGCCAGGACAGCGCCCAGCCAGTCGTGTTGTTCGATTACCAGCCCGGTCGCGGCCAGGAGCATCCACAGGCCTTCCTGGCCAGTTGGGGCGGCCTGTTGATGAGCGACGGCTATGACGCCTGGCGCACGCTCTCCGGTGTCACTCATCTTGGCTGCATGGCGCACGCGCGCAGGAAATTTACCGACGCGCTCAAGGCGATGAAGAAGCCCGGCGGCCTCTCGTTGCAGGCACTCAGGTTCTTCGAGGCATTGTATGAGGTCGAGAGGCTGGCGCGCCAGACGCCGCCCGACGGCAAAACGCGCGCCGAATACGCCTTGCGGCTGCGCCAGCAGCACAGCGTCCCGGTCCTGGCTGCGTTCAAAAATTGGCTCGACGATCAGGCGCCGAACGTGCTGCCCGAAAGCCTGACCGGCAAGGCCATCGCCTATGCCCGCAACCAATGGGATTATCTGGCCCGCTACGCCAATGATGGCCTTGCGCCGATCGACAACAATGTTCTCGAACGCGACATCAGACCCTTTGCAATGACCGATTCATTCTGCAGCTCCTCCTCAAGTGCCTGGAAACATTGAGATCTGTTTTTTGGAATCGACCCGACACGGGCGACCTTTTCGCTTGAGCGCGGCGACGACCTCGTCGCTTGCGAGGTCGGCGGCACGGATCTGGTGAGGGGCCTCGGGCATGACCTGCTCGGTGACCAGCAATCCGCCTTGGATAAGCCTGCGAATTTGATGATGGCTAACACCGAGCTTTGCAGCGGCGTCGCGCAGTGTCAGCCACTCGCCGTTCTTGTCGGCGGAGCGATAGCCGTGAATACCGTGCACCTGGCGCAGCGACCCGACACGGCGCGCTGTCCAGGTCCTGCCTTGGCCGGTCGGCATTCCCATTCGGTTCAGCGATGCGGCGATGTCTCGATCGGACCATCGGCCGGCCATGCTGCGCATGACGGCGAGCGCCTGCTCAGGTGTGCTACAGCCGTGCTCGCCGGTTCGCGGCTTGCGGACGCGCAGCTCGGAATGCTGACCACCCTTCCAGTGGATGACGAGCACGATCTCACCGGCCGCCTCGTCGACGTCGGCGATGATCTCGGTGATCAGCGCCCGCACAAGTCGCTGGCGCGTTCGCATCGTCGTCCTCGGTGCCTTCCATGCTGCCGAGAGGTCATCAGCCAGTCCGGAGAGGTCGAGGCGAGCGCCGCCGGCATCGGGCTCACGCATTCCATCGAGCCGCTGCCGGCAGGTCTCGACACGCTGCAACGCGGCCTCCCATGCCTTCTCCAGCTGCGCTGCGATCAGGCGATTGTCGGGGTCGCAAGCGGCATAGCGACGTTCTGCCAACGATGCATCATACTGGGCCTGCTGCAGCTCCAGCTCGGCGATGCGCCGTCGGTCCTTGTCTTCGTCTCTCAGCATGCGCTCGGCCTCCTCAGCCGCTTGAATGGCCATCGGCGCAACTGCGCGCAGCATCTCGGCGGCGATAATCTCGTCGATGCGCTTGCCCCCGAAGCCGAAGCAACGCCGCTGCCCCAGTTGCAGGTTTGGCCTGTCGCAACGGTAGACTGGTCGGGGATAGCGACCGGTGTAGACAACGTTGAGCCGACGGCCACAGCGTGCGCAACAGATGAGACCGGCCAGCAGTGCACGCCCACCCCGTCCGGACTTGGTGTCTCCCACCTTGCCGTAGGCGTTGCCAGCGAGCAGCGCCTGATTGCGCTCGTACTCCGCCCAGTTGATGTAGCCCTCGTGATGATCCTTGATGAACACTTCCCACGCGGCCATCGGCTTGTGGTGGCCATAGCTCTTGCGCGCACGGCCATCGACGATCGCGGTGCGCTTCTCGCTCTTCCCGTAGGCGTAGACGCCCGCATAGAAGGGATTCTTGAGAATCGAGATGACATTGCGATACCTGATCGGCCGCCACTCGAACGACGTCAACGTCCTGCCGTTCGACGGGTACGGAAAGTGGATATTCTGCGACGCCATCCACAATAGCACTTGACGGGCACTGCCCAGCTCACGAAACTTCTGGAACACCAGCTTGATCACCTCCTGCAGCCGTCGATCCGGATCGAGGCCGAGGCCGATGTGCCGGTCCCAAGTGTAGCCGATCGGGATCGAGATCCTCAACTCGCCGCGCTTCGCTTTCGATCGGACCGCCTCGTACATTCGGGACCGGATGATCCCCAGCTCGAACTCGCTGATGCTCCCCTTCATGCCGAGCAGCAGGCGGTCGTTCGGCCGGCACGGATCGTACACGCCATCGAGGTCGATGACACGGGCCTCCACCAATCCGTACAACTCCAGCAGATGGTGCCAGTCGCGTCCATTGCGGGCGAGCCGCGAGGCATCGAAGCAGAGCACAGCGCCGACTTGCCCGGCGCACAGAGCGGCGACCAATCGGTCGAAGCCGGGCCGGTCGACGGTGCCACTCGCAGATCGGCCGAGATCGTCGTCAATGATCTCGACGTTGGTGAAACCGCACCGCCTCGCGACTTCGACAAGTTCGTACTGCCGCCGCTGGCTCTCAAGGTTCGATTGCACTTGCTGCGGCGTCGACTGGCGCACATAGACGACCGCCTTGCGTTGCAGCACGGCTGCCGGAAGTAGCGGGTCATGCGTGCTCATCGTCCGCCTCCTGCGTTGCGATGCCGCTCGCCTCGAGCAGCAGATGCGCCAGCGACCTGAGAGCTGCTTGGCGCTCCGCCGGACTCATGCCCCGAAGCCGCACGTCGTCGAGAACGAGATCGAGCTGGCGTGGTGCTGTCGGGGGCGTGTGCTTCAGCCGCGGAACAAGTTCCGTCCTTCGTGTGAGCGTGAGCTGCGATCCCATCCTGCGTCTCCTGCGTGACGATGTTGCCGTCCGTGGAGACCAGCCCTGATTCGCAGGCGATAAGCAGCTCACGCAATGCGCAGAGCGCTACCAATGAGACCTGCGGTGCGCCGACCTTGAGACCGGCGCAATAAACCGCATCGAGCTTCCACGCCGGCAGGATCGTCACGACGCCCGGCGCCAGCTCGACGTGCACGAACTCGCCCGATGCGCGCCGTTCAACCTGAATGCGACGCGCGCTTTGCCCGTACAACGGATGCCAGCGATAATGGATGATGACATCCTGCCCGATATGGGCAGAATGACCGCAAGATGGTGACCGGAAGAAAAAACTGGTTGTTCAGCGACACCGTCGCCGGCGCAAAGGCCAGCGCGGTGATCTACAGCCTGGTGCTGACATGCCGGGCCTGTGACGTTGAGCCCTACGCCTGGCTATGTCACGTGCTCGCTGAACTGCCGCAGCGTCCGCCCGACGCCGACATCGAAGACCTGTTGCCATTCAACTTTGCCAAGCACGCAGAGACCATCAACCCTGGCTGATCGCCTTAAAGCCAACAGGGACACTCCACCAATCAAAATCCCCGCCCTGCGCAGACGAGGAGATGATGCTGCACCGTGCGTCAAAAAGCGCGCTTACAGCCAATCCTCATTCTTCTTGTGAGTGTTGAGGTTGTCGAGGATGACGTGGAGCTTTCGGTCTGGAAAGGCCGCGGTGAGGCTGTTCATGAAATCGAGAAACTCGACACGGCGACGGCGTTTTGAATGCGTAGCGATGATCTTTCCGGTGGCGACCTCGAGCGCCGCAAACAATGTTGTGGTGCCATGCCGCTTGTAATCGTGGCTCTGGCCGGTCAAGGCGCGGCCATTGGGCAACTTCAGATAGCCCTGCGCTCGCTCCAAGGCCTGGATCGAGGGCTTCTCGTCCACGCATAGCACAATAGCCTTCGCTGGCGGGGCGACGTAAAGGCCAACGACATCGGCGGCTTTGGCCGTAAAGTTCGGGTCGTTGCTCTCACACCAGGATTTGCGAGCCGCGAGGTCAATCTTGTGGTTGCGCAGGAACCGCCAGACATATTGGACGTCAACATCGCCCAGCGCCTCGGTCAGCAGAGGACCGGTCCAGCGCGCAAACCCTTGCGGGGGCGGCTTATCCAGCAGCTTCAGAATCCGCTTGTCGGTCGTCTTCGTATAGATCGGCTGCTTGCCGGGCCGCGGCTTGTCCTGCAGGCCTTCAAGTCCTTGATCGGCATAGCGATGCCGCCAAAGGCTGACAATCCGCGGCTGGACCCCAACTTCCTTGGCGATCGACCGGGTGCTGCGCTCATCCGCCGCCAACAGAACTATCCGCGCCCGCTTCAAATCGCGCTGCAATGTCACCGGCGAGCGGCAACACGCCTCAAGCACCTTGCGATCTTTCCTCGAAAGGTGGACTTCTCTTGCTTCGGGTATCATCCCAACCTTGAATCACGACTCACGTTCCAAGAAAAGCGGATACTAGAGCGAGAAGTCTGCCATAGTCGCCGAGTTTAGCATCAGCGAGACAAGCGCGGGTCTGCTGTATTAATTGGTCCATTCGCGCGGGCACCTCGGCCGGAATGCAGAATTCATAGCTACCTGGCTGGATCAGGCTATCGGTGACGATCCTGCGGTCGACGAGTGACGTGTCCGGCGTGCCTCGATAGGTCCCGGCATACTCATCGTGTCCTGGCGGCACGAAGGATGCAAATAGTTCGCGATGGAGATTTCGCGGATCGGCGAGAATGTCTCTCCGACGCGCCGGATCAGAAACGATCTCCCTCAGCAGCGTATTGCAGCGGTCTGTCATGGCGCCGTCGTAGTTGGTTGCACGATGGGGCTTGCCATTCCGGCGGTGACGTTGCCAATTTTCTCCGTTTCATTCCTCTGCCTCGCGTCATCTTCAGCAACACTACTGGCCTCATACGTCTAACTGAAAGCTGCCTTCGAAACTGCCCGAACGTCTTATCGTTCAATCCAGTCCAGTTCGCCGAGCGTCAGATAGACGACAGCACCGAGCGGTGCACCGACTGCCTCCAGATACTGCAGCAGCTGCCCGGCATAGGCCTGCCGGTCGGCGGCAGTCGGGGCCACGTCGCTCTTCCAGTCAAAGGCAAGAACGGTTCGGCCGGCTGCGATGGCAACGGCGTCTGCGCGGCCGGCCGTCAGGGTTCTGCCAGCATCGCGGGCGCCATAGAGGGGGATCTCCGGTACGAGCGCGGCTCGGTGTTCTGCAACGCCCGGCAGACGCAGGGCTCGTAAGGCGGTCACGGCCATCTCCACCGGATCGGGCACCGTTCCCGCTTCTAGCGGGCCCAGCTGCGCGAGGAGGACGCCGGCTCGGGCTTCCAGAACAGCTGCCGCCTCCTCGATCTCTCCTGTCAACACCTCTTCGATCAGCTTGTGCAGCACCGCGCCCCGGATTGCGCTGCCCTTGACCGTCACAAGACCCGAGGGGTCAGGGTCAGCGGCCTCGTCGACCCGTGCAACCTCAACCAGGCGATCGGCGTCGCCGTCGCTTGGCCGAACCCACCGGATCGGCCGGGACGCATCCGTGATCGAGGTTTGCTCAGCTGCAAACGCCTCTTCGCTCTGATGGTTTTCTTCTGCCACGACCCTTGCCAGAGGACGCCGAGAGAAGTGCGCAGCATCCCATTCCGGGATATCGTCCTGCCCCAGATCGAGAAGGTGTGCCCAGCTTTTGGCGCGCGGCACCGACAACGTCGGCAGGATCAGCATCTCGATTGCCCGCGTACAGGCGACGTACAGGAGCCGCTCGTGCTCCTCTGCACTGTCCTGGTCATCGATGCTGATGGCATCCGCGATTGCTGGCGGAACGACATCGCCCAGCACCCAGTGCAGCGTGTCGTCTTGACGGCGGTGGATAAATGGCTCGCGCCGTCTCAGTTCAGATCCCATATTGATCGGAATGACGATCGGCCATTCGAGGCCCTTGGCGCTGTGGACCGTAATGATTTCGATCGCTTCGCGGTCCGCATCCAGCCGCGCTTCGTCGTAGGGCTCGGGTCCGAGGGGTCCGCCCTCCCAGTCAGCGTCGATGTCCTGCGCCAATTGCTTAAGACCGCGCACACCGTAGCGGCGTGCGCGCTCCATCAGAAGGTCGAGATTAGCCAGAGCCCGCGCGGCCTGATCGCTGCCCCGCGCGGCAAGCGTGGCTCGCACGCGCAGCCGATCGATCGCCTCGCTCAGCAGAAGAAATGGCGTCGTTCGACGCACACGCCGCCGCAGATCTCGGAGTACGATCAGCGTCTCCCGCGCCAGCGGATGGTTGATCTGCTCTGGCTGTGTCTGCAGCGTCAACCTCGGCGTCGGCGAGCGATCTTCTGTCCCATCTGGCGCGAGCGCTCGCGTGATATCGAGCAATTCGTGATTGGTGAGACCGACGAGCGGTCCGCGCAACAGGGCGCCGAGTGCTAACGTATCACCTGGGTCCGCCAGCACCCGGATCAGCGCGACGAAATCCTGCGTTTCCTGGCGCCGGAAGAGGTTGCGACCGGCCAGCGAGACGAGCGGCAGGCCACGCTCCTCGAGCGCCCGTTCGTAACGCCAGAGCTCGGTGCCGACCGGCGCGAGCAAGGCGATGTCGCCGGGCACAATCAAGGAGTTTTCTCCGCCGGATCGCCGCACGCGGACATTTCCGATGAGCTGGGCGCAGATGTCGGCAACGGCGCGCGCCTCCTCGTCGCGTATGAACGCCGCGCGGCTCTTCTCGCCGATGCGGATCGTGGCCTTCATGACGCAAGGCAGACCGTGCTCTGCTGGACCGAGCGAGGACACCAAGGGGACGTAACCAGGGGCCTGTCGGCCCAACGGACCGTGGAAACAGCGATTGACGTGGTCTAGAATCTCGCCGCGTGACCGGAAGCTCGTCGTGATCCGCAGGATATTGTCGGGAAACTGACGCTCGGCAGCTTTGCGCGCCTCCATATAGGTCGCTACATCCGCGCCTCGGAATCTGTAGATCGCCTGCTTGGGATCGCCGACGATAAACAGGTTGCCCGGAATCAGTTTTCGCGCCTGCCAGGCCGGAGCCCCGCCGGGGGCGCTGGCGATCAGAAACAGGATCTCGGCCTGCACCGGATCGGTGTCCTGGAATTCATCGACGAGGATTCGCGTGTAGCGGTTCGACGCCGCTTGCCGGACAGCCTCGTGACCGCGCAAAAGCTCGCGCGTGGCGAGCAGCAGATCGTCAAAGTCGAGAACGGCAGCGTTGCGCTTGTATGCCTCGAAGTCTTCAAGGAGCTCATCAAGCGCGCTGGAAAAGGTCGCGACCAGCGCTGTCGCGATACTGCCAAGAAGGGCACGAAACTCCGCCGCGCACTGGTCATAGTGGGATGTGGCCTGCTCTGCGAGGCGCGTTCCTTCGTCCTTGCCGGCAACGTATTTCCAGGCCCCCAAGCGCCGATAAGGGCGCAGATCGCTGGAGCGCCAGGCCATTGCATTGACGCGAGGCGGATGGGCAAGCTCCCAGAGCCGCTCGAACGACGGAGGAGAATCGAAGGCGCCTGCGAAGAAGGCGGCGAGCCTCTCAAGATCGGCAACGTCTTCGAGCGCCCGGTCGGGAGCCTTTGTGCCGTCGATCCAGCGGCGAAACTCCCGCACGCTCTCGACAAACTCCAGATCGGCATGTTCGGCAAGATCGCGGGGCAGAGGCTTTGCAGTCCGAAAGTCGCGCCGGAACTTGCCGAGCTTTTTTAGCGTGTCGACCGCTTCCCTTGGGTCTCGGCGAGCCATGACAACGACCGGATCGGTCGGATCGGCGTTCTCGCCGAGACGCCGTCGCAGCCAACGCTCGAACACGGTCGTAAAGGCAAACTCGGTCTGGACCGCATCGAGAACCTCAGCGCCAGGATCGACGCCCGCCTCGATCGCGTAGCTGCGAAGCAGCTTGTGGCAGAAGCCATGGATCGTGGTTGCCGTCAGCTCGTCCAGTCGCGCGCGCGCCGCGATGAATGCAGCTCTCTGCGGCGCAGTCAGCGCTTTGTCGACGGCGAGCGCCAGGTCTTCAGGGATGGTTCCCTTCAGCAGCTCGTTGACAAACCGCTCCACCCGCACGCGCAATTCTCCGGCCGCGAGCTCGGTGAACGTGATGGCGGCGATGTTGCGTGGTGCGATGCCACTGGCAAGCAGCATGGTCACGCGCCCGGCCAGCAGCGAGGTCTTGCCGGTGCCTGCCGCGGCTTCGACCAGCAAGGTTTGATCAAGGACCGTGAGGGCGCGCCGCCGGTCGGCGCTGTCGGCGAGCTCATTCATGGCAACTCCCAGAACCGGGCGAGATCGCCGGCGGCGGCGACAAATGCAGCCTGCTTTCTGCGGAAGTAGGCTGGAGATGCAGGAAGCGCGAGCCGAAGATCGTTGAGACGGTCATCGGCCGCCGGCCCTGGGACAGCATGGCCGCGCGTCAAGGCGGCGGAGGCCGCGTTGACGAAGCCTGCGGTTTGCGCAATTGCGTCATCAAGATCCGGCAGCAAGAAGATCGCTGGTTCGTCCTTGAGATAGATGAGCCGGGTTCGAATGGCGGGCACCTCCGACAGAAGCTGGCGGCATGCCAAGGCGTACAGCACCCGCTGCAGCTCAGCGCCGCCGGCAATGACTCTGTCGGCGGCATTCTCCGGCCGCTCGCCTGTCTTGTAATCGGTCACACGGACAGCGACACCGCCGGCACGCAGGTCGAGGCGATCGATCTTCCCGCGAATGGCGACCGCAGTACCGGGCACATCGACCCGCAACGTAGGGTCCCATGGCCAATCGGGGTTCATCGCCTTTGGCGGATCGGCATGTTCGCCGAACGGCACCTCGGTCCAGCTGCGCGTGCCGCTCTCGGTGAATTTCTCGTTCGTCAGGCCAGCCAGCGCCATGGCGGATGCCTGGCGCACGGTGTTGACCCAGAGCACCTCGGGGGGCACCGGCCGTTCCAGCGGCCATGCTGCAATCACTTGTCGCACCGCCGCCGCCAGCGCGCCCTCAATCTCCTCCGTGCCGGCCACGGTGAACCCGGGCACCGGCTCCAGCGCGTCGACGGCGCGGCGCAGCAGCTCGTGGACCAGCCGGCCGAACTCGTCGGGCGAGAGCATCAGCGGACGCTCCCGGTCGTCCGGTGCACGCCATCCGAGGGCGTATTTCCAGACAAAGCCCAGCGGATCGCGCAGCAAGCGCGCGAGCGAAGTCGGCGACTGGATCTCGGCGAGGCTTTCGGCGATCACGGCGTGCCCCGCGACCAGCAGCCCGTCATGGGCTGTCAACTCTGGTCTGTGCCAGCTCTGCCAGCACTGCAGAGCGGAGCCTGTCGCGAGGTGCCCCGCAATCTCTTGCGGGCGAGCGGTAAGTCGGTCCGATTCGCTCGCCGCGTGCTCTGCGATCCGCGTGCGCGCTAGCGCGAGCGCATTGCCGCCGGGAGGCAGGAGCGGGCTCGGGCCCGCCCGACCGCCCTGTGCGTTGCGACGGCTGCGCGAAAGAACAATGCCCTGTGTCGCGCAAGCGGCAATGATGGCGAATGCCCGCCGGTCCGCTTCAGCGGGCGGATCGGCGTCGAGCGGACCCGGCGGTCCGATATGGTCCGGCAGCAGAGGGTCTTCGCCGGACGCGCGCGGCCATCCGCGCTCGGTCAGTCCAAGCAAACGAACCCAAGGGCGTGGCGATGCGGCTAGCTGCCATGCTGGCGCCCAGACCACGGCGTCACTGGCATCTCGTTCATCCTCGACGCGGATTTTCCGTAGCGAAAGCTCCAGTGCGGCCGCTGGCGCGCTTCGTGTCGCTCGTTCCCAAAGGCGGCGCGCGCGGCCACGCAGGAACACGTCCGCCGCTTCTTCGGCAGCAGCAGTTCCTCGTTCCAGCAAGGTCAACAGCTGCATCACAATCGGGCGCGGGTCGGTATCGGGAAAGGTCAGTTGGTCGAGGGCCCGCCCCCATTCTGCGGCCGAGGTCAGCGAGGCGCTGCGCGGCACGCGCAGCCAGTCGCGCGGCAAGGCGTCAATCGTCGTTCGCTGGCCTGCTGACAGAGCAAGCAGACGCCGCACGCGGGCTTGGCTCAAGCCGTGAAGCAGGACATCGGCGAGCGCAGCGCAACGCTGTCCATCCGCGGTGCCGAGACACGGCCGGCCGTGCGGAAAGCTCACCGGCAGTTCGGTTTCTTGCGCCAGCGCGACGATGTACTCGTCCCATTCGTCGGTGCTGACGCCACAGATCGCTATGTCACTGGGCTCGGCTTGTCCCGAGGCGATCAAGGCGCGCGCCCAGCGAAAAGCCTCGAGCACCTCGTGGCGCGGATCAGCGCATGTGACCTGTACGGGCGTTGCCGCCACGGCGGTCACCGTTCTGACCTCACCTCGAAACCAGGCCGTGTCGGCGCCGGGCGGCGCGGTCCAGACGACCGGCACCATGGCGCAGAGATCATGGACGATCGGTCGCCAGACCGGCTCGATGAAGTGCACCCCCATGATGGAGACCGGGCCCAACACCTCAGGCGCCCATTGCATTCGCGCGCGCGCCTCGTCACGGAGATCCGTCGGCAGGCGCGCGCCGCCAACCAGAAAGTCGCGCACACGGTTCTCAAGCCGAGCAAGATCGCGGATTCGCGCGTTACTGTCCGGAGCGTGAGCAAGACGGGTGTCCGCGTTCCATGCCGCCCTCAACGTTCGTGCGACGGCGCGCGTCATCCCGGGAAGATGCCGAACGGTCTCGATGTCCTCGAAGCCGCCTGCATCGAGGGCGCGCGCGACAACAAATTCAAGCTCCTCGCCTGTGACCTGATGCAGGAAGCCGCCCGCCAGCCGCGCCGCCAATTGCGTCACGGTCATGATCTGCAAACCGTTCTCGCCATCGCGGGCGGCGGTAGCGCGCCGGGTGGCGAAAGCGAGCCCGCCCTGGACAATAACCGTCCTCCTCATCACCACTGTCCCCGTCCCCATTTCCGGCAACAACGTTATCAACGAATCCCACCGACTTGGATATCTGGCGTGGCGTGCCCACACCATCATCGCCCCTGCGCCAAATCGCGCAAAGAAGGCAGCCCGGCGGCAGGTCGCCGCCGGGCCCGCGTTATCTGCCCGAGACCCAGTGCCAGGCGCGGCGCCAAATGCTTGGCGTTGCCTTGGGCTGACCGGGCTGCGGCGGGTGCTCCGCCTGTGGCGGCTGGCCGTAGAAGCGTGCCTTGGCGGCGCGATCGCGGCGCCGTTCGGCTTCGACCTGCTCATCGCTCCAGGGGCCGGCTTCGATTACCTTGCCACGGTCGATCACATAGTGCGACCGGCACTTCAGCGTCCAATTGCCGATCGACGGGCGAATTGAGATGGTCTCGCCATCGAATGTCATTTTCCAATCTGTCGGCGTGAAGGGCGCGACAACCTCCTCGCCGCAGCCGCAGCAGCAGCTGTGGGCCGACGTGGCATACTCCATCGAAACATAGAGGATGCCTGTCTGAAGGCGTTCGGGAATATGCTCGACGAACCGATGCTCCAATTTTTTGTATCGGATCACGTGAGGTCCCCATTGATCAGCATGTTGCCGTCGGTCGTGTATGTGCAATGATGCTCGTGTTCGAGGTCTCGGTAGAATCCGCGGATCTTCTTCCACTTGATGACCGCAAGGATGGCATTGAGGGCGTTGAGGTCGGCGACCTGGATGTTGGACGCGTAGATGTCCTCGGCGCCGCCGCCGACAAAGGAGATACGCTGGCGCGCGTGATCCCGCTTCTCCGGCGTGCTGGCGGTCACCCGCAGGATGCCGCCGAGTGAGCCTTCGTCGAGCTCGAGACCCATGCCGACATCGATGAATCCGGCACCGATCTCCTCGAGCTTCTCGACGATCAACCGCTTGGCCTCGCCAGCGTCGAGAGACAAGAACGCAAAGGTGACGCCGTCGAGCAGGTGGATGTTATCGGCGCCGAGCGTGACGTCGTGGGCCACGATGTTCCGATGCATCCGGCTATAGATGCCTTTCAGATAATCGACCTTCTTGGGCGCCTCCCGCAGTTCCTCTAGGCTCGGCGCACCCGGCGCGCGGAACGCATTGTGGGTCAGGAATTCGTCGCCATCGAACAGCCGGATTTCACGGACCGGCGTCTTGGCGACGAAGTCCAGGATGTAGCCGCCGGTGCCGCCGACGCCGATGATTGCGACCCGGTCGTTGACGAGTCGCTCGGTCAGGACGCCGATGCCGACACGATCGGAGGCGGTCTCGACATAGTTGAAGACGCTGTCTTCCTCCTCTTCCGGCTCGCGGAAGGTGCGAGGCGTCGCACCTGACTTCAACACTGCGGCCGGACCCGCGATGATGTTCGCGTAGCTCGTCATCTTGTGGTGGTAGTCGGTGTAACCCCCGTCCGGCTTGCTGGAGAAGCTGTGCGTCGCCTTCAGGCCGTGGCCGAGGTCGAAGGCGCCGGCTGCGTGCGAGATGCCCTGGATGGGCGTCCCATCGGCACGGCACGGGAAGT
Organism: Bradyrhizobium sp. CCGUVB14; assembly: GCF_024199935.1. Lineage (NCBI taxonomy): Bacteria > Pseudomonadati > Pseudomonadota > Alphaproteobacteria > Hyphomicrobiales > Nitrobacteraceae > Bradyrhizobium > Bradyrhizobium sp. CCGUVB14. The sequence continues at coordinate 1,197,947 of NZ_JANADS010000001.1, read as the reverse complement.
CGCCATTCCAATGGACTACATGGGCGCCGGGGGCGTTGGGCGGGCGAGTCTGATCACCGGCCAGCAAGAGGCTGGAGATGAGCGTGCCGATGCGCACCTCCCGGCGCGCATCGACATAGGGCACCTCGCGCATGACGAGATACCCGCCCTGCTGCTGGACGAAGTAGCCTTCGTCCCGCAGCCGCTTGAGGTCCGGATTACGACTGAACAGTTCGCGTGACATTGAACACCGTGCCTTTCTTTTTGACGTCGACCGAGCCGCCCGCGCCGAGCTCTCCGGCGTGCGGCGTCGAGGCCGCGTGGCGGAAGGTCATGGAGAAGACGACGTTCGGGGCGTGCTGACCGGGGAAGGCCAGCTGGACGATTTCCTCGAACGTGACCTTGCGCGCCGGCACGGTGCGAGGCCGTGAATTGACGATGATTTCGTAACCCATCTTCGCCGTGATGAAATGTTCGATACCGGGCTCCGTCAGATCAACCAGATCACCGCGTTCGATCAGGCGCTCCTCGCCGCCGGGGATCTCGAGAAAGACGGCTTCACCCTCGGCAGGCTTGGCAAGACCGTAGAGCACCGCACCGCTGATCGCCGGTTTGCCCCAGCGCAGCTCCTCCTTGTTGAGGGTGAGCTTGAAGTCTCGGTCGGTCTGGAAGGCGATGAAACGCTCGGCCCCGCGTGCGCGGAGGTCAAAGGGCTGGTCGAGCAGCACGTCCTCGAAATCGCCGGTCGGCATGATCGCGAACAGGCTATAGCCGCCTTCGGGGTCGAGGCCGGCGGCCTCGAGCAACTGGCGGCCCAGCGGCACCGGGTCGCTGACGTGGCGGGGCTGGAAGTTCAGATCGCCCTGCGCGAGGAGAAAGCGATACTCCCGCGCCGGACGCAGCGGCCGGCCTTCGCGCAGGGCGTCGCCGAGGTCGTCATAGTCAAGCAGTTCTTCGGTTTTCATCAGATTGGTTCCTCTAGGTTTGGCCACGGCAAGTGCCGGGCTCCAAAGGTCCAATCGGGGCGAGGTCGGCCAACCGGTAAGGTCAGGCGAAGTTTTTTTTCACTGGCCCGGCGGGGGTCTGGCCGCAGATGAAGAAGGCAGGGCAGTTCGGGCAGGTGCGGAACGAAATCTCCGCCGGGAACCGGCCAGCCCGGATGTCAGCGAGGAACTTGACCAGCTTGTCCTCGCGCCCTCTTAACTCGCGGTCAGACAGGGAAATAGAGTGGGTGTCCCCGTCGGAGAGGTAGACGAGTTCCGCGACGGCGCCTGGGAAGGCCTGCTTGACGGCCAAGATCAGCGCCGCCGCGCCGACATCCTTGGCGTCGGTCGATCGCATGTGGCCGGTGCGAATCCGGCGCACGGCGCGCTTGCCGTCCGGTCGAACCAGCACCTCGTCCGGCCGGACCATGATCTCCTCGCCACCAAAGTTAAGAACCAGCACGACCGGCGGCTCGGCGACCGCGCCGGCGCGATCGCCCAGGAAAAAGCGCAGCATCTCCAGCGCCAGATCGCGAAAATCAGTGCGATAACCGTGGTCGGCGAGCCCCTCCCCGGCAAGCGCCGCATCGGTCCGGTCCTGCAGCGCCTGCTCGCTTAAGATTTCCTCCGATGCGACGACAGCCTCGACGACCGAGCGGACAGCCTCATGCAGATGCATGAAGGCGGTCGCGGTGCGCCGACCGCCGACCTGCAGGACGTGGGTGTAGAAAAAACGGCGCGGGCAGGACTCATAAAGCGCGATTTGCGGGGCTCCGAAACGCAGCTTGCCGTCGACGATCAGGTCAATGCCACGCGCTTCTTCTGCCACCGGGAGCGGTCGGGCGGGAACGACCGAACGGCGCGCCAAATGCCCGCCAAGGCGGTCGAGGAACGGCGAAACCGGCCTGTTGTGGCCGTTGCTCTTCTCGGTCGGTGCATAGAGGAACAGGCGGTCACGGGCGCGGGACAGGCCCACGTAAAAAAGGCATTCCTGCTCCTCGGCCTGACCGGCGCGGAACGCATCGATCGCGCTGCCTTCAGCGCCGGTGACCATGCCGTCGGGCGGCGGACAGGGCGGCGCCGGCGGCGTCCGCGGCATGGTATCGCTGTTCATGCCCGGGATATGCACGGCGCCGAACTCCAGACCCTTCGCACCATGGATGGTCATCAGGCGAACTGCGTCGAGATGTTGCGCTGCCGCAGGCAACTGACGCAGGTCACGATCATCGCCAAGTCGGACGAGCCTGCGAACGCGGTCGAGCAGACGCGTGATGGGAAGCCCGCGGCCCGCCGGCTGCACCCGGACAAAATTCAGGAACTGCCATATGGCAATGCCACGGGTGCGGTCGGCCAGGTCCGCCGACGTTCCGAGGCGCGCGGCCATGCGGGTGCGCTCAAGAAGGATGGTCGCAAGCACGGTCCATGGCGAGGCTGTCTGATCGAAGCCGTCGAGCGCTGCCGAGAGCGCGGCAAGCGCCGCGCGGCCAGGCTCGCTCAGTCCGGCGATCGCCTCGTCCTGCCGCAACCAGCTGCCCGGCGTATGCTCGACCGTCCGCAGATGATCGAATACGGCCACGACATCCGCAAAGGAAGTGGCGAATTCGGGCCAGCAAGCAATGCGCACCAGGCCCATGGCGCGACGGTCGACAAGGAGCGACAGCAGAGCGAGGAGGTCCTTGACCTCGCCCCGCTCGAACAGGCTGCCCAGAAACAGGACCGGCACGCCGAGCCGCTCTAATTCCTGGCCGATCTTTGAAAGCTTTTCGTTGCCGGTGCAGAGAACGGCCTGGTCGCGATACGCATAGCCTTCGCCGCGGAGCTGTCCGATCACATCAGCCAAGGCGACTTGCTGTTGCTCAGCGCGATGGACGGTGCGCAATTCCGATCGATGTCCGTTGGCATCTCGGTCGGCTTCCAGGCCGCTGTCGGCATCGCCAGCCAGCATTTTGGTCGCGAAACTGGAGAAGGCATCGACGATTTCTGGCACCGAACGGTAATTGCGTTTCAATCGACCACGTTTGCCGCCGGCAAAGTCTTCCTTTCCGAACCGGGTCATGTTGAAGGAAGAAGCGCCGCGAAACCGGTAGATCGACTGTTTGGCATCGCCGACCATCCAGAGATTACGCCCGTCTGGCCGCAGCCCGGCAAGCAATCGCACGCTGCTGCGGTTCACGTCCTGATACTCGTCTACGAGGACGTGATCATATTGCGCCTGCAACGTCGCGCGGATCGCTGCGTCCTTGTCGAGCAATTGCACCGGCAGGGTCACAAGGTCACCAAAGTCGACGCAATGCGCGTTGCGCTTCATCTGCTCATACGTGGCATAGACACGGGCCACCTCGCCCGCGCGTTCCGCCATTTCACGGGCATCGGCTGTCTGCGCCTTTGACAGCATGCCGGCAGCAAGTGAAGCGTAAGTCTCGGCGTCGACCACCTCGTCCTTTGCCCGCGACACAGCCGCGAGCATGTCGGCAATGATCTGGGTGGGGTCATAAAGATTGCGGTAATGCGCGAGACGCAGGCGCGGGAATTCTTCCTCGAGAAGTTCGACAGCTTCGGTCCGATCCATCATCCGCGGATCTTTCGGCAGGCCGAGCTCTGCATGGAAGCGGCGAATGATATCGAGGCCGAATGCGTGAAACGTCCCGATCCACATGGCCGCTGCAGCGTCGGGACGCTTGCGTGCAATTCGCTCCGCCATTTCGCCGGCAGCCTTGTTCGAAAACGTCAGCAACAACATCCGCCTCGGATCGACGCCTTCTTCCAGAAGGCCTTCGACCCGCGCGATCAGCGTCTGCGTCTTGCCGGTGCCCGGTCCCGCTTCGAGCAGATAGGCTTCACCGCGATGCGTTGCCCCCGCAACCTGTAGTGCGTTGAGCGGTCGCTCAACATGTTCTGCTGCGGCCGTCGGCGGGACCGACGGCAACAGCAAAGCGTCGAAAAGCTGCTGCGCGACGATCTCGAATGGTGCGCCTAGTTTGACGGCTATGGCGGACGCCGAAAGCCCCTCGTCGACATGGAGTGCCCTTACGACACTACGGGGGAGCAGCAACTCGCGCGCGAACAGGTCCATCTGGACTTCACGGCGTTGCTTGCGCCCATAGTCGACCACGCGGTCCATGCCGACGGGCGACGGTTCGGCGGCCCGAGCTGGATGAATGGTCGCTGCCGCCACAGCCCCATTTGGATCGTCGCCGAGCTCGACATGGCCAATTTCGTGCGCGACGAGAAAGGCCTGGTCGAAGCAAGAGCCAATATTCTCATGGATGATCAGATCGTCTGCGGCGACGAAGGTCGCGCGGCCGCCGTCCAGCACCGCTGCTCCCGCCGCTGCCGGCTCGACGTCGATCCCTCGTCGGCTGGCCTCGGCGACAGCAAACTCGTAAGGCGACCAGGGATCAGCGCCAGCCGCGACAAGGCGAGCGTGAAGCTCAGCAGCAATCTGCCTGGCGACCTCCACCCCATCCATGTCAGTCCGCCTCGGACAACAATCGAATCCTCTTCTCCGCCGGGACGCCGGCCTCGATGAGGACCTGCTCAAGGGTTACTTGCTCACCGACCGTGGGCTTGCTGTCGGCCTTGTAGCTCCGCGCCAGGTACGATTCAGGCGAGCCCCATGCCGCCTCGACAAGCGCGATGGTGCTGCCGGCGGCGTCAGCGAACATCTGGAGAAATCGTTTGGGGATGCTGATGAGCAGAACTCGGCGCTCGCGCAACGCGGTGACGACCTGTCGGGGTACGTCAAGACGGCGGGCGACTTTGCGCCAGTCATCGGCTGTCAGCGCTGCGAAGGGTTCGGTCGCCGCCGTCGGCAGCGCCGCCGCATGGCGCGCCCAGACAGCATCGAGCAATTTCGAATCGTCAGCCGTCAGGGGTCCCGTCTCGTCGTGGCATTCGCGGCCGAGCTCGCGCGAAAGGTCTACGAGTTCGGCCGCATATTCGGGGTAAAGCCGGAGATAGCGCTCCAAGGTCGCGCGATCAGGGATGGTTTCGACGGCAAACGCGTCGAGCACGTCCTCTCGGGATGGCCGTGCGCCAGCAGGACTCATAGCTCATCTCCTTCGGCCATGGCGGCCCGAATGGCGGCAAAGGCCTTGTCACGGTAGGTCCGGACGGTCTTTTCGGACCGGCGTAGGGCCTTGGGAATGGACATGACCTCTTTATCCTTGGGGTCGATGGGGTAACCCTCTCTCAGCATATGAATGATCCTGCTTTGTTCTGGTGGCAAGGCGTCAATCGCCGCCTCCAGACGCAGCCGGTAAGCCGGATCGTCGAAATTTGATGCGGCGAAGGGATCGTAGGCCCCTGCAGCCGTCTCGACCTCCTCCGAGAGTTCCCCGCTGTCTTCGTCGTATTCCAGAGGCTGGGACCGGTTCTCGTCGCGCCAAGCCTGTTCCTGTGCATCCCGTCGCAGGCTGGCCAACGCACCATCGAACCGCACCTCGAAATAGTCGAGCTTGTCGACATAGTCAGTGCGATCCGCCGAAAGCAGCTCGACAAATCGACCGAACACCTTGTCACGCACGATTCCGCGCGTCAGCGACTCGGTTTTACCGTCTCGGCTCTCAGCCTTGGGCAGACTGCGCAGGACCCTCTCGGTCAGGATCCGATAGAGCCGCTCGAACCAGATTTCGTTATTGTCGCGGCGGCTTGCGCGGATGAAATAGATGAGACATTCGCTGGGAATGTAGGCTTTTTCGGAGCGTTTGGTGATGGCCGCCCTGGCGACGAGGTCGTCGCGCGGCAGCAGCGCGAGCTCGGCGATGAGCGCGGTCATCTTCGGATCGCGTTCATAGAGTTCACCGGTCAGGCGTCGCTTGCGAAGCGGAGTTACGACGACGTCGCTTGACGGCGGCGTATCCGCCCGGGGCTGTACGCCAGCATTGTCGTCCGATCGTTTCATCGCACTGCCCTGCCGCCGGCGCTTTTGTTCAGGCGCGCCTCGAGTGTGGTGACGCTCTCTAGCACCGCCTCGAAGGCCGGCGGGTCGCCGAAGATCATGCCGGTCATGGCTCGGTAATCGACGCGCAGCTGCTCGATCATCTCGTCATGCGGTACGAGCGCAAAGGAGCCGGGCACAGCGCTGGCCAGATCGAAATCGGGGCGGTTGAAAAACATCCGTGCGTGCGCGACGCAGTCGGCTCCGAGCTCCGGGTCCTTGATGGCGGAAGCTCCGGCGCGCGTCGGAAGCAGCTTATGCAGGTCATAATAATGGCGCGACACGCGCTGGCCGCCGCCGCGCAGCTCGCCGCGCTTGTCGAACCAGCGCCGCAAGCCGTGCAGGATGACGACCTTGTCCCAGAAGGTTCGCTCGGGATCGACGGTCCGTACAGCCGGAACGGTCAGATCGAGCGCAGGCAAATCATCGTCGACATAGGGCTTGATCGGCACTTCGCTATTTGGATCGAGGGCGGATTTGGCGCCGGACTCGATCTTGATCGCGGCGCGGATGTAATCCGATTTCGGGGTCGCCGTCGGATACCAGATCAGAAGCGTCTGCTTGTCGCCGTCGGCGTCGTCGGCTTCCACCCGTGCGGCGCCTGCGTCAAGACCGGCAGCCTTCAGCCGATCGGCGAGGATCTGCGTCAGTTCGTTGCGCAAGGAGCCATTGATGTAGGCCTGGCAGGCCGCCTTGATCGCGTCAAGCCGCGCGCGGCGCTTGTTGTTGCTAAGAGCATTAAGCTCCTCGATGGTCGCCGGCTCGCCGATGTCGTCCCGAAAAACCGTAACGTCGATATCCTCGGAAAAGCGATTGATCAGGCCGAAGCCTTTGGACAAGGACGTTCCGCCCTTGAAGAGCAGGCGGGGCCCTCCCTCCTTCAAGCCATGGAACAAGGCGTCGAGCGTCCAGCAGACCCAGAAATCCTTTTCGATATTTTGGGATGCGGTGCCAAGACGCTGCGCGGTCGTATCGAAGGCGCTCAACATCGCGTCCGTTCCGGCTGCAAGGACCTCGTCAAAAGCCCGATTCATGTTTTCTCGCCCCTGACGCGCTTGGCTGATTGCACCTTGTTTGTTGAGTCGTCCCTGGGCCGGGTGCCGGCGGCGAGATGATCATCATCATCGGCGGCATGGTTAGCATCGACATGCCGATCTTGGACATTGGTGTCACCTTCTATCAGCGGCTTGAGGAACCCCCACATCCAGGTCGGAAGCGCGGTCTTGCCGGCGTCGATATCGGCCTTGAGCGGCGGTCCTGCCGACGGGTCGTCGAAGAGCTTGGCTAGCTTCTGTTTAACCCGATCACTCTCGCCTTCACGGGCCAGGAGATCACGCAACCAGTGAAGTGCCTGGATGACGCGCATGGCCGGCCGGCCGGCCCAAAACAGCTTGCTGGCTGCGGTTAGACGGAAAGTGATGGTGACATTGCCAAGCTTGATCGGTTGTTTGCGCGCGTCGGTATGGACCACAATTTTGGCCGGCACGGCGTCGGTCAGGCCAAGATCGTTGGCGGCGGTCATGCCGTCGACGAGCATCCGGGCTTGGTCGCGCCGACCGACGGCGTCGATGACGGAGCGAGGATCGGGCGGGTTGAGCTGCTGGGTCAGCCTGTTGAAACCGAGCTGATCATAGAGCCCGCGGTCAACCCTTCTCAGGTTTTTGGCGTTGGTCAGCCGCTGCAACGTCTTATCGACGGCGTCCCGGGAGGCGAGGTCGACGAAGTCGGTTGGCGTCCAAACCTTGCGTGGCACATCGGCCCGGATTCGCTCCAGGATTGCAGCCTTCAGATCGGGTGAGTCTTCGGTCATGTCCGAAAAATGTATAGCTTTTTCGGACTTAACACAAAATTAGTCGTCCGAAATATGTATACAAAATTCGGACAACTAAATTGAACCAGCTGAAATTACCCAGGTTTTTGGCGGTTCCCGGCATTTTCCGCGAGCCACGCCCGTGCCGCCTCAACCCGCATTTGGTGCAGGGCCATAAGTCGCGCATAGAGTTCGGCCAGCACTCGAAACGTGCTCAGTCCGGTCCGGTTCGCAAGCTCCAGATAGCCCAAATAGTTGATCTCGAACCGCCGCCCGCCCTCCGGATCCCCCAGCAATTCTCGGCAATACTCCTCCATTGAGGGCGCGCCGGCCGGGTCGCGCTCGATTGCCGCCCGCATCAGCTCCAGATGGTATTGCCAGCCGCTTTTGGCGAGTTCGAGCTGCCAAACCGTCAAATATCCCGATTTCTCGTAAGCCCGGCGAAGGTGCCGATCCTCCTCGGGATGGGCCAGCAAATAGCCGATGATGTCGTTGAGGCTTTGAATGCTGTCGGACCGCTTGCGAGCGGCTTTAAGAACCGCATTCGTCGCCTCAGACATCGCCACCAGCGTGTTCGCTCTCGCTTCCCAGAAGGCTACCTCCTGATTAGACGCAGGCAGCTCCACGTCGGGAATTTCGACGAGGTGCGTGCTGGTGCGAAGGTCTTCAGGGCTACAGTAGTCGGGATCCGGAACCAAGCTAATCCCAGCGAAAGCATAGGCCTGGGCGGCGAGCCGCGAACAGAATTGCTTGCGACTTCCGGCGCGCCGCATCGTGCGTGCGACAACGGCCATCGCCTCTTTCTTGGAGTATTCGGTCCCGGTGGCTGCTCTGACGAAATCGGTGACTTGCCGGATCACCTCTTCACTCAACGGCGTTCGATGCCGCAAGGCGACGACGATGGCGTCGTCTTCCAGGAAGAGCCGTTGCAGGTTGCTGGAATGGACGCCATGAGCCGTTGCGTCGATGAGCGAGGAGTGTTGGACGTAGACCATCGCGTGAGAAATCTCGCTCTTGGTCATGCGCCGGACGGCTTTGCTCACCTTGCCCGGGCCCGACGTCAGGATGATATCGCCTACCTGCAGGCGTTGAGGGTTCAGTTTTTTCATTGGCTCAATCGGATGTCTGCGCACCGGCGCAGCGACCAGTGTTGCAAAGCTTTGATCACGATTGCGTCGTTACATCGCAACTGTTCACTCTGCGCTACGACTTGCTTCCTGTCGCTTCCACGATCGACATCGCAAAGCGATGGGTTTGAATAGTTCTGTTGCACCGGGCGTTGCCCAAGGAGGCCCAACTGAGCACTGGGAATGGCAGGCACGTCCTAGCAACAGCGCTTCCGCGTCCGTCCGATTTGTACGCCAGGGTACGCAGGTCGCGCCATGAACATCCTTTCTTGTTCAGAGCTGCTTTATTTTATTCTCGTGGAGATCATCGAAGCACATGCGGGAATCATGGTTGAGAATGAAAAGAACAACCGGCGCCGGCTCGTCGAGTTCAAGGACGGCTGCCGCTATGGCAAATTCGGAAGGACTAAGGCTTATGAGCTGATCGGCGACGCCAGGATTAGGGCCTACAAGATGGGAGGCAAAACCATGATAGACCTCGACAGCGTCGACAAATATCACGCTTCGCTGCCGAGGGTCGAAACGAGAGCAAATTAGGCCCGCCGATCTGCGTAGGATGCGGCGGTAAATCGCCGTCGAGCGGGCCCTCCTCGTTGAGTAGGGTCGACACGATCGAGCGCAATCTCGTAGTGGTCGCCGGCGGTGCCAATATTGCAGCCCACAATCCGCTGCGTCTTTTTAAATTGTCTCGTCAGACATTGTACGCCATCTGACTTTGGCACGCCTTGGTCGTTGGACGTCCAGTTCAGCGGCGCGCGATCAGGCGCTTTTGGCTCGGTCTCGCGCAACGCAACAGTGTTGGCCCGAAGCCCTGCCCCACCCCGCATACTAATTCTCGTCACGGCTGAGGTTCGATTCCGGTTGGGACATTGCGGAGACCGGAACGGCATGGGCCTGCCCTGCTTCCAAGGACTGCTTCCAAGGACCCGCTGAAAGTATTTTTTCAAGCTAAGACAGCACATCAGCTTGTCGGTATTTCTGTCGGTATCGGCAACAATCGACGAAAAAATCCATTTTAAATTCAACAAATTACTGCACTATGCTGTTATCGGCCAGGGGCACCAAGATGAAAACATCAATATAAACAATAGCTTATGACGCTGGTTCGATTCCATATTTTTGGGAAAATTCTCAACGCCCTTTGAAAACACGCGTAAAAATTCGCACCAGCCGTGCGTGTTGTCGGTATTTTTGTCGGTAGTTGGTAGAACAACTGTTCGCGGCGAATTTCGTTATTCCGAACGAATTGAGCAGATGACGCGCAAGAACGATGGCGCGTGCGCTAATCCCAAGCAGCGACGGCAGCTTCGATTTCGGAATCTCTGAACCGCGGTATTCGCACTCGGTGTGATCTACCTAAGCGGCTTTCAGCTTGCTGATCGCCGGGTCGGCGAACCCGGCGGCGCGTATGGAAAGCCCGCTTCGCTAGCTGCTACCGCGAAGGAGTTCCGCCAAGATTTCCGCCGTAACAAGCGACGGTCTCAATCTCTTCGCCACGCCGGACGAGAGCGGGCCCCAAGAGGCGCCCCCTAAGCTCTGGCGGTAGGCGTGGTGGCTGGAAAGTGTGAATGGCCGCTTACGCCATAAGCTACCGCCTGTAAATTGCAGATACGCGAGAAAGACCACAGCACCTCAATGGCAGCGCAACACATGGCGACGCGCCGATAGCAAACCCAAACATCTGTCAGAGAGTCGTCGCTTGGGACAAAGGCAACAAAAAACGCCGCCCGCTTAAATAAAGCGCAGGCGGCGGATCACCAGCCCCGGGAGGGTGAGAGTAAAATCCCGATAAAGGTTAGTCCCGACGTGTCGCCCTAAGGTTCATCGGCATCGAGTGGCAACGCCCGAGGTCAAAGATAATTCAAGAATCGCAAGGTCGCAGACCGAGCGTATTTGATCGAAGCTGCTTTTCCCTGAGCCATTGGATGATGGCACGTTGAGCTGCGATGATAGCCTCTGCTCGATTGAAGCCGATGCCTGTTTTCGATGACCGACCGGCTCGCTCAAACGACCATTTCCAGCCAGGTGGATTGATCGTTTGAACCACCGTATACTCAATACCCTGATGTTCCATGCACCGTCATCGCTCTGCGACGAATCAACACGTTAGACAGCGAGAAACGCTGATCAATCAGCGTCGCTTGAAGTCTTCTCTGAACGATCGACTCGAACTTCCCTAAACTCCGCGGGTCCGTCGAGAAGACGCTGCTTGCGCATCTGGTGCTCCTGCGAACTCGCGGAGCTGTCGGCCCTGTCATCCAACACCGCACCCGCCAAACGATGGGCTCGCCTTCGTTTGCGACCCGTCCGACGACCTCTTGCATCCTCGTTCGTCATCGAATTGGACCCTCAAATTGGAGCGCACATGAATCGGACGCGCCCGCTCTCGGTCGGCGGAGCTCAGCAACCGCGGCAAATGTTCTTCAGCTTTGCGGCGGTTCGAGCCTCTTCCGCGACGAATGGGTCCTTGTAACCTGACGATGGGGCACTATCCGTTTCGGCGGGCTTCTTGGCCTTTGGTGGAAACGCCGCATCGTAACAGGAGAGGCGGGCACTCGTGCTCTCGATCGCGCTGCAATTCGGCTCCGCTACGGAAGCGGCTGCCGCAGATGTGCTTAATCCTGACGCGAGCAAGAGCGCCGCTGTCCGAATACCGGATCGAGTTCTGCTCATACTGGAGGTCCCGTCACGATCCACCTTTGTTGACCCAAGAAGGACGCTCGCCGGTCCAGATTGGAAGAGCATCCCACTCCGAGCAGCGCATCCGGCGCTCCTCACCTCCGACGCTCACGAAAACAATAGGCGCATCGTCCCGGCCTGTTTTCGAGCCAACGAAAATTGCCGGAACGCCGTAGGCATCCCTGATGACTGCAGTGTTTGCCATTATCGGCTCCCATTGGCCCAAACTCGCTCGAGGCATTCGATTTGCATTTTGAACGCATGGTGACTGAACCGCTCGCAGCTACAGAATAGCCACAACCGCAATCAGCAGTGCGAGGAAGACTGGCACCAATAGCGGCGGCACAAGCCACTCACGGATTTCGAATTTGTCGGATTTTGACATCTTACCGCCTTCACTGGGTTGAGGCGGGAGCGCAAAGCTCTCAGTCACCGATAACAGCCACTAAGCGCGCGGTGATGGCCATCCTATAGCAGTCTTCTTACCACCGAGCCAGATCAATCTTGGCCCATTGCTGCCGAACGTAGACTGGCAGTCGATTGCGTCTCCGGATCGGGCGCGTTCACCTCCAAAAAAAAGCGGCAATCACCAACACGACCGGATAGTCCCGAGTACGACACTCCTATGCCGAAGCCAATTTCGCCAGGCATTGGGAGCTCCCGCCAAGGCAAGAGTGCAAGCTGTCCTTCTGACCTAGTTGGACGCTTTAAGTACGCGCTGGTGCTGGTCCGTGTGCACGCAAACCACTCGAAAGGCGCTTCTACAGCTCCAGGTACTTCCATCGCTGGCGCGCGTGACGCGACGGGCGGACTGGCCATCATCCGGTGAGAGCATGGAGATGCTGGCCGAGTTGCCTTTGCATATAGGGCTTGGCCAGAAAGCGGGCTTCGGCGGGTAAATCCTCCACGACAGGCTCTACCTGGCCCGATGTGACCAGCAATGCGATCGGAGGCCAACGGTTGCGAACAATGGCTAGAAGTCCAAGGCCGTCCATCGAGCCGGGCATCTGGATATCGGTAAATACGATCGCGATGTCAGCGGTGGTCTCCAAAAGTTCGATTGCATGATCGGCATCAACGGCCTCTATGACCTCAAAACCCAACTCGCGCACCATCTCAGCCGCGCTCAGACGAATGAGAAACTCGTCCTCGACTATCAACACAAGGAATTTGTGAGCCACCGAATGGGGGTACTTTACTCTTGAGGTCCACAGGTAACTGTCGCCCCCTAGTATTGTTCCGAGAACGTTTTCACTTTCGGGCGTTGGTCTTGGAACCGGAATGCTCCCTGATTATAGTTCAATGATGACTGACCTCAGCGCCGACATCACTGCTGTTCAGCAAATCAACGCTGTTCCGAAAATTTTGGATGCCGTAACCCGAATGACGGGCATGGGCTTTGTAGCGGTCGCCAGAGTGACCAGCGATCGCTGGTTGTGCTGTGCCGTTCGTGACAGCATCGATTTCGGCCTCGTGGAAGGGAGCGAACTTCGCGTCGAAACGACGATCTGCAATGAGATTCGCGACCATGGCGAACTCGTTGTCATCGATGACGTCGAGACGGATGCTGGATTTTGCAATCACCCCACGCCGCGCATGTATGGTTTCAGGAGCTACATCTCGGCTCCGATCAGGCGTGCGAACGGAGAGATCTGGGGCACGCTCTGCGCGATCGATCCGCGACCGCGAGAAATAGATCGACCTGAGATCGTCGATAGCGTTCGGCTCTTTGGGGAATTGATCGCTGCACAGCTCGATCTCAACGAGCGCTTCGAGCGCTCTCAAGCTGACCTTGCCGCGAGGTCGGAGAGCCTGCTCGCCAGTGAGGTGGGGCGGCAGTCTGCCGAAGCGGATCTGAAAAGCACCCGAGCCGATCTGCTTGATGAACGAAAGACGTCGGAGCTGCGGGAGCAGTTTATCGGCGTCTTGGGACACGACCTCCGCAATCCGCTGGCTTCAATAGCCGGCGGCATGCGCGTTCTCCTCAAAGAGGCGAATAGCGAGCGAGCGCCCGACATCGTCGCATCAATCCAGAAGTCCGTGATGCGAATGGCGGGTCTGGTGGACAACATCATGGATTTTGCCCGCGGTCGCCTCGGCGGCGGATTGACGATCAGGCCCGACGCAAGCGAGCCACTGAGCCCCGTGATCGAACACGTTGTCAACGAAATGCGTTTGGCGTGGCCAGACCTTAGCATCGAAACCGATATTGCCCTGAACGAGCCGGTTCGATGCGATCGCATCAAGATCAGCCAATTGTTCTCCAATTTACTCGGGAATGCGATCACCTATGGCGACAGCGACAAGCCAATCATTGTTTCGGCGAAGACGGACGATGGAAGATTTACCCTCAGGGTGACAAACTACGGTACGCCGATCTCGGATAAGGCGATGCAAAGCCTGTTTTTGCCGTACACCCGCGGCGACCGTCCCAGCCAGCAAGGTTTAGGTCTCGGCCTCTTCATCGCATCCGAGATTGCCCGAGCCCATGACGGGACGCTGAAGGCCGTCTCGAGCGGCAAAGATACAATTTTCGAGTTCAGCATGCCTGCGACGACTTAGGCCGCTCTTGCGGGCAAACAGAGTAGATTGAGCAAGTAGCTCAAGACACCAAAGAAGCTCTCTGTATCGGCCTGTTGGCGAGCCGAATCTCGATCCATTAGAACGGAGAGCTGCTGTGCGCGGCTTGCGCCAGATTTTTTCTGGTCATGTTGATCTTTGTTATGGTTTGAACTTATCTGTTTTGTAGCGTTTTGTTCGTCGTGAGCCCGTGGCTATCGCCCGGTCGCCAGTTGTCGATATCAACTTGGAGATGAACGCCATGCGGAAGCGACGTCGTTTCAAACAACAACTCACGTTGCAGGAGCGACTGACAACGTGGTCCAAGGAGGTTCTTGACCAGGCCGCCAAGCTCCCGCCGGGACCAGAAAGGGATGCGCTGATCAAGAAGGCCCGTCAGGCCGATGTCGCCTGCCACCTGGATGAATGGGCGCATTCGCCGGAACTGCAGCCACCGGTCTGATAGTCTTGTCGCTGGAACAATCCATTGACCAAGTCAGGTGATGGTGGTCGATGCCCGATGGCTCGAATTCGATTCTGAGGCGCTTACGGAGGCAGCCTGTCCAAGTTGCCGCGGCTTAGACCCGGCAGACCCCGGAATCTCTGGCAACCAAGTTAGAGCTGGCGTATTGTCTTCCGATCACCGGCCGAGGCTTGTCCCGTAGGCGTCGGCGACTGAGAGACCGAGAGCGCTCCCGCCTGCATGGAAGTGGAGTGCTCTTATGGAACGCTATTTCTTTGACATCCAGAGTGGCCGCGAATTTTTCGCCGACGAGGAAGGACTACGACTGCCCAATCAGCAGGCTGCTGAAGTTGAAGCGATGCAAACGCTGACGGGGATCGCCAGAGAGTCCGTGTTCAAAGGCAGTCGTCCAGATTTGGCGGTTGAAGTGCGCTCGATGACTGAACGGCTTTTCTGCGTATCGATCGTCTATCGAAGTGAGAGCACGAAACATTGAGGCTGCCTGTGAGAACAGACGCCTCCATCTCGACTGGGTCTCCGGCTGCAGTTGGAGTACTCGACTAGCCGTGAGGCTGTCCAAAAACATTTCTTCAATCATGTCTGGTCGGAGCGCCTTCGAGCACATATATCAAGGTGGTCACCGCCCCACCCGAGGCAACCATCGGTGATGAGAACGCCTGTCGCGCTCCCGCCCATTCAAGGGAGAAAGCCGTGCAGGTTAGTAGCGAGTCTCAATCTTCGACATTCGAATACCGTCTCACTCAAGAGGCGATCAATTTGCGCCAGCAGGCTCAAGAGATGCCTGTTTGCGTCCGGCGCGCCGAACTACTTCAGAAGGCCCGGCAGATCGATGTTGCCCTGGAGGTGAACAGGTGGCTCAGTTCTCCGGGACTTCAGCCGCCAATGTAATTCGAATCCTGGATCGGCTTGCGGACCTCTCGCGCTGGCGCAGACATCTTTCCAACAGGCGCTCATGATGATCCGATATTTCTTCGATATCAGAGACGATCGGGAACTGTACCCGGACGAAGACGGAATAGAGTTTTCAACGCAACGTGAGGCCGAGATGGAGGCAGCTCACACCTTGGCGGGATTGGCGCGCGATTTGGCCGGTGAGGAACACCGGCCGGACGTTGCTATCGAGGTTCGAACGGAAGCCGAGCACGTATTTCAAGCCGCATTGACCTTCGAAGCGAATAAGGCCGGGCAATAGTTCTGTCTTTCGCGGTTCCGGGGATTCGATATGGACCGTCGCATTGCAGCCCTTTTGCGATCAGCCGGTGAGTTCGTCGGTCCAAACCTTGAAACTCAGCAACGTGTTGGGTCCGAATGTCTGGGTGATCGGAACGTCGGCGGCATCTCGGCCCTGCGCGATCAGGACGCGACCAATCCGCGGAATGTTGTTACGCGGATCGAACGTGTACCAGCGACCACCGATATAGGCTTCGAACCAGCCCGCGAAATCGCCGGCGGCATAGGGGGGCTCCATGCCAATGTCACCGAGATAGCCGGTGCAGTAGCGCGCAGGAATGTTCATGCAGCGGCAGAACGCAATAGCCAGATGTGCATAGTCCCGGCAAACGCCTTTGCCTTCGTTGAACACTTCCCAGGCGGTCTTGGTCGAGCGGGCGTGCTCGTAGCCGAAAGCGATGTGGTCATGCACGAAGTCGCAGATCGCCTTGACCCGTGCCCATCCGGGCGCGGTCCTCTCGAACAACTTCCACGCCACGTCGGTAAGTCGGTCAGTCTCGACATACCGACTGCCGAGCAAATATACGATAGTGTCCGACGGAAGATCTTCCACTGCGTGCTGCCGGGCCGATGGTACGATCACGTCGGGTACACCGCTGTCTCGGACCGTGCCGTCCGCTGTGAGGCGCATGCGGCCGGCGGGCGCGACAAGACGGCTACACCAATTTCCGAAACCGTCACGGTATGGCGTGATCGGCACTGACGGCTCGCTAACAAGATGATCGGGCAGGACAATGTCGGATGCCCGTGTGAAGTGGGTGCCGACAACTGCGATAAGAGGGGTCGGTTGCGGAAAGTCGTAGATCATCTCGAAGCCGACGCGGATCTTCATGGATGTAGCTCCAAAGAGATGATTGCGATCGTCGCGAAACCCGTTGGGGCATCGTTACCGATGAAGGCTGCGAGCGCTCGGTGTGAACAGTATGCCATCGCAGTCCCGACTGCCAGCCGTATGCTCGATTGCGTTAAGAACATCCGCCCGGCGCCTGGCGGAACCCGTCTCAAACTGAAAGCTTTGTTGAAGATGAAAATGCGATCCGGAGTTACGCCCATGTCCATTCAACCGGCGCAAGACTGGCGGGCACAGCCTGTATCCGAGAAGGCCTCCTACCAGGGCGCGTGTCGCAGCGTGAGCGAGGCCGATGCTGACATTCTGAGGAAACGCGCGTTGAAGAGGCAACGTGCGCTGATCGACACCCTCAATGGTCGTGCGCCTTCATGAGAGATTTCAAATGCCCTCATTGCGGGCAGTTATCGGCCTTCGAGCTCTCCAAATGCAATGGCTGTATGCAGCCGTTGATCTTCGATCCCGAAAACATGGCAATGATCGGCGCGGAAAGTGCCACTGAATGCGTTAACCGGAATATCATCAATTGCAACTGGCGCGCGGTTGCGACGACTCCCTACTGCATGTCGTGCTCCCTGACCAATGTCATTCCCGCCACGCAAAATCCTCGTAACGTGGCCCTTTGGAAGCGCGTGGAGGAAGCCAAGCGCAGGCTGATCTACGACCTGCGACGACTCCGCGTGCCTATCGCGTTCGCGGGCGGATTTCGCCTCGCATTCGAGATTCTCTCGGACGAGCATGCACCGGTCATGACCGGTCACGAATCCGGCCTGATAACGCTCAACCTTGCGGAGGCCGACGACGTGCAACGCGAGATCAGGCGTGTCTCCTTTCGCGAACCCTATCGCACCCTGCTTGGTCACTTTCGACACGAAATAGGGCACTTTTACTGGAATGCCCTGATCAACGAAGCCGGTTTTCGAGCGCCGTTTCGGCTTGTGTTTGGCGACGAGACCGAGGACTACCAGGCTGCGCTTGCCGACTATTATGCCCGTCAAGATTGGTCTTGCGATCCCGCAACTCACATTAGCATGTATGCGACCTCTCATCCCTGGGAAGATTGGGCGGAGACTTTCGCTCACTTCCTGCACATCGTCTCGACCCTGGATTCCCTGGAGGGACTTCCGTTGTCGTTGGACGCGCGCGGAGAGCACACGCTGAATGACCCGTATCTGGAAAGCGATTTCGGTGCGCTCCTTGAGTTGTGGACCCCGCTCGCTCTGACGATCAACCGCCTCAACCGCTCACTTGGTCTTGCCGACGCGTACCCGTTCGCCATTTCACCTGCAGTCGAGGGAAAGTTGCGCCTCGTGCACATGGCAATCACCGCCTTCAGGAATCGGCAGGGAAATGCGCCCACAACGCAGATGATGTGCTAACCTGAATCCTGGTTGAAGCGCTTAGCTCGCGAGCCGCGCGGCACTTGGTTGCGACTTTGGCTGAACGTCCGGCAGAGGAGTTGCCTGGACTCTAGCTCGCCACTCGGGAACCTGCATCCTGCGATGACGTTGATGATTGCAGGCCTCCGCTTGCCGTTGCTCGACAACGCGCCGGGACCTCGCGAAAGATCTGGCGCAAAGCGGAGCGTTCAAGCCGGCCCGCTCCCGGGCGAATACCCCTTGGGCTGCCATGGCGACTATCCGAGCCCCAGACCGGCGCTGATCCAATTCCTGGAGATCAAAATGATGAAAAGCGAAGCGAAGGCTGCCCGGCATCTGCGGGAGGCGAACAACGTGTTCAAAGCGGTGCGAACAGAAAAACCAATGACCGATTACGCGAAAGATCAGCAATCCCTGCACGATAACCACGAGCGCTTGAAGGCGGCCCGATTGGCGCGTGAAGCCAAGCCGAAAGACTCCCGGGCATAATCGTCGCTCTCGATTTAGGGCGCGTACTCATAAATCCTAGTTTGAGCCCGCTTCGCTCGGTACGGACCCATTCGCTAAGAACTTGCTAAAACATATTCCGGATTTCAGAGCCGACCGACGCCGCTGGCTGGAACCAGTGTGTTCTTTTCCGGCTCGAACTTGTCGAACAAGTCCAACACACGGTCGCAAGCTGCCGCGTCGCCGACGACTTTCAATTCGTTCCTGTCGGCGAGCTGCGCGACAGTCGCCTGGTTGAGATAGAGTTTGGTCCACCCCTCGCGCGTCAGTGCGAGCGTGAAATCCGGTTTGCGATAGTAGCGGCCGGCATCCGGGACATATTCGACGACGCCGCGCCGGACGTGCAGCGCCACCGCCTTGTTGTCGGCATCGGTGAACTCGAACCGGATCATGGCGTCGGTGTCCTTGGCCTTGACCGGATCGATTCGGACGCGGTGCCGGTCGACGAATTCGCCGGGGCCGAACGACTTGACCTGCTCAAGCGTCGGCGGCACCAGCCGCGGGACCTTAGCTTTGCCCTCCAGCGCCAGCGCTGCCGTCAGCGACACCGGGCGCGCAATCATCGAGGTGGTATGCTGCGCGGCGGTCCGCAGCAGATCGGCCTTGAGTTGACGAAGTTCGGTATCGCCGGGGTCGAGCCGCCAGAGGTAGCCGACGAGCTCCAATGCCCACGCGTATTCCTTGTTCTGCTGCGCCTCCTTGGCGAGTGCGATCACCTTGTCCCGACCGCCGAGCGCTGGAACGAGGCGCAATGCGACCTCCTTCCGTGGCAACCTGAACAGAGTCGCGGCGTCGCCATCCCACCAGCCCAGCGCATACTCGGCGATGTAGGGCGGGTACCATGCGAACAGGCCGTAGATTTCGGCGAGGTACGGATCGTTGCGCAGGTGATCCGGTAACTGCACGAAGTCGATCAGGTCCTCCGGGCCGAGACCTTTGAGGATGCCCCGCAGTGTCTGGTCCAGCATCAGATTGCTGAAGTCGAGATAGTTGTTGAGGTGGGCGAAGATCGCATCCTTGCCTTTCAGGGTCAGCGTCGGCTGGCCGATCAGCATTTCCGGCTGCAGATCGCGCAGCACGCGCGTGGCATCCCGCCAAGCGCGCGGATCGCGCCACAGCGAGCCGCGCGGCGTGTAGATGTTGGGCGCGTAGGGCCACAGCACGTTATTCAACGCCACCTTCTGGTCGGGCATCCAGACCAGCATGGTGTCGCTGGAATCGGTGCTTCCTTCCGTGAAGAACTGGAAGCGGATGCCGGCGATCGTCATCTCCTCCCCGTGCTTCACTGGATGGTTGACCGGCACGAAGCCGCGCGCGCCCAATTCGACCGTGAGCCCCCATTTGCCGTCGGGGCCCTCGTTCGGCAGGAACGCGTTGAAATACTGGTAGACCCGCGCCCATTGCAGCGGCTCGGTCTCTGGAAAATAGGCGCCGACTCCTGAGGTCTGCAGGTTGGCGTTCAGGTTCGGATGACCGATGATGAGGACGTCCTTCTCGCCTTCGAGCAAGGGCGCCGTGCCGAGCACCTCATGCGAGTGGCTGTACAGCACGGCCTTGATCGGCTTGTCGGTGACCTTACGGATCTCTTCCCTGTAGATCTTGCCGTCTTCCAGGTTGTCGCCGGTTTCCCAGACGATGACGCCGTCCGTGCCGACGATGAAGGCCGATCCGACGCTCGGGGTCTGCATCACCCAGATGTTGTCGGCGACCTTGATCGTCTCCCGGCGCGGCGGAAACGTCTTCGCATGGGCGTCGAGCGCGGCCTGGTTGACGATCGCGCCGTTCTCCGCCTTCCCGAGTTGCACCGGCGCGCCCATCAGCGGCGCCAGGCTCTGGGATTTGAGGATTGTTGAGCCGCCAACCGGCGACGGCGATGATTGAGGCGCTTGCGCGGATACCGATGCGGGCGCAGCGGCCGTGGCGAGTATCCCTGCACTTGCAAGAAGGGCATCGCGTCGGTTGATCGGTGAATTCGACATGCCTCTAACCTCCTGCAGACTTGGTCGTTCGGACGGACGGCCCTCGGATCATGTGCCCCACGCGAGATAGTTCAAGATGCTGCTGGTGCGGAGCACCCCCTTGCGGAAGGTGCCGGCGAAAGGAACGCGGTCGGTGTAGACGGCCGCTTCGCCGCGCACGCCGGCAGGCAGGCGAAGGTTGGCGTCGTCGAGCTGCAGGACCGCAGCAAAGCGCGGCGGAGGGCTCGTCGACGACGTCAGCGCCGCGATGACGCCGCCGACCGGAATCTGGCCGCCATTGGTGATGTCGACGGTGTCGACCACCTTCGCGGTGAAGACGAGCCCCGGATACATCGGGAAGATGACCTCGGCCGCATCGCCCGCGCTGACGCCGAGAAAGGATCCCTCGGGGAATGTCGCCACCACCCTGCCGCGGCTGCTTTCGGCGACGTCGCACACGAACGGCATCACGGCGCTCCCCGGACTGACGATCTGCCCAGGCAGGATGTTGACGTTGGATACGAAGCCGTCGCAGGGCGCGACGACCTTGGTTTCGGCCACGTCGTTCTCTGCCGCCTCGAGCTGCTGCCGCGTTTGCGCCACTGTGGTATTCTCGCCGCCGACGTTGGAGGTGAAGCGGAGCCTGGCTGCTTCCTCGGCCGCCCGGGCGCCGACCTCTCCCTGAGTCGCGGCGTCGAGGTCGCGCTTGGCGGTGTCGACCGTGGCTTGCGCGACCACGTTGCGGCTCAGAAGCTGCGCTTCGCGGTCGTAGCTCTGCTGTGCCAGCGCGGTCTGGGCTTGGGCTCGCTGGCGCGCCGCAATCGCCTGGTCGAGGGCGGCCTTCAACTCGGATACGCCCTGCTGGGAAGCCGCCAGCGAGGCCTTCAGCCGCTCGACCTCGAACTGAAACGGCTTAGGGTCGATCGTGAACAGCACGCTGCCCTTCTTCATCGGATTGTTCGGGGCAACGACGACCTCCGCCACACGGCCGGGCTTTGAGGTGCGCGGGGCGATCTGCACGACCCGGCGCAGCACCTGCACGTCGCTTGAGCCCGGATGGTAGAAGTTCATCGCCCACAGGATGTAGATGAACAGCAGCGGCCCGGCGGCGGCCAGTACGATGGCGATCGGCAGCGACAGGCGGATCAGCCTGAACTTGACAAAGATCAGCCAGACGATCGCGGCATATCCGAGGAAGAGCGGCCATTGCATGGGTCAGCTCCTTGCAAGCCGGTCGCGGATGCCGTCGAGCCGCGCATTGAGGTCCGCCAGCTCGCGCCGCAGTGCCTCGGCGCTGCCGGGCTCCGGCTCGCCGGGCTTCGGCTGATTCTCGCGCCAGTACCAGTAGAGGATCAACACCGAGGCGATCATGGCCGGGATCATCGAGCGCCCGCCTTTCCGAGCTGCCGCTCGATCTCCGCGATGCGATCCGAGGTCGTCTTCAGAGCGTCTTTGAGGCCGGTAAGGTCCGGCGGCGGGGCAGGTTCGCGGCCGGCAGGAACGAGATAGGCCCAGATCAGTGCCACGGGCCAGAGCGGCGGAAACAGCAAGCCAAGCCACCCGCACACGGCAATAGCGGTGGCCTGCGGATGGCCTCGGCGGGAGGCCGTCTCGCCGGGAAGTTTGCCGAGCCAATAGAGGCACCATGCAGCCCCGATGAACAGGCCGACAAGGATCGCCAGGCAAAGCCACCAGATGAAATCGAAGCTGGACTGGCCGATCAGGGTCGCGCTGGCTGACATGACACGCCTCCGCACTTAGCAGTCGGTTCAATCAAAAAACCAAGGGCAAAATCTGCGGTTGCACCGATCGAACCACAAACGCTCGCTTCTCGTCAAACGCATTTCGTGTCCCTCCGGCTCGTGGTCCCTTGCGGTTCCACATGGTCGCGCGAAGAGCATTGCGTTTGTTCAGACCACCGTGATTCAAGCTCCCAAACTGGAGCTCAAATCATGCGCTACGAACTCGCGGATCACGAATGGACTGGCATAATGCCGCTGCTTCCCAACAAGCCCGGTGGCGTGCCGCGAGTGAATGACCGTCGTGTCCTAAATGGCATATTCTGGGTCTTGCGGTCTGGAGCACCTTGGCGAGATCTGCCGGAAGCTTTTGGCCCATACACTACTTGCTACAACCGCTTCGTACGCTGGCGACGGGCCGGTGTCTGGGGCCGCATCATAGATGCACTTGCCGCTGCGCATAATGCCGCTGTCCAGATGATCGATACCTCCATTGTCCGCGTGCATCAGCATGGAGCCTGCATCACAAGAAACCAGCGCCAATCGATGGGAAGGTCACGCGGCGGCTTGACGAGCAAAATCCATGCGGTGGTCGATGGCAATGGTCTGCCGGTACGGCTGGCGCTGAGCCCAGGTGAGGCCCATGACGTTCGGCTCGCCGGAAAACTGCTGTCTCGCCTGAAATCGGGGTCAATGCTGCTTGCCGACCGTGGCTACGATGCGGACTGGATCAGAGAGCTTGCCATGAAGAAGGGCGCGTGGGCCAACATCCCGCCGAAAAGCAATCGCAGCGAACCGATCTGCTTCAGCCCCTATCTCTATTGTGCCCGCAACCAGATCGAGCGGTTCTTCAACAGGATCAAACAATGTCGTCGGGTGGCGACGCGCTACGATAGGCTCGCCGCCAACTATCTCACATTCGTTCAACTTGCGTCAATCAGACTATGGCTACGCCTTAATGAGTCCACGTCCTAGAGCATCGAGAGCACGACGATTCCGTTTTCGAGCTCGCCGGAGGCGAGCCGCGCACGGGCGATATGCTCGAATTCTTTTCGATATTTGTGAAGATAACTGAAGGCCTGCTTGTCGGTCTGAAACGTCGTTGTAAGCCTGCAAATCTGCCGTGCTGCGCCAAGCGCAAGCATGAAAGTGACCGTTCCCCCGCCGTCTGCTTTGACTCTAGGCATCCACCCAGCCCGTGCAATTCGGTTTCACGATGATGCCGTGCGATTGCGAGTTCGACTATCGCGCCGACCTGTTTTTGCGCTTCGTCGGTGCGGGCGCAGGCAGCGATGCCCGAAACGCGATGTCGGCAACTTCCTTGGCCTCACGCAGCTCGCGGAGGCGCGCCATGTTCTTTCGCACCTCGATGGCCTGCCGTTCCGCGTCAGCCAATGCCCGCGCGCCGTCTTCAGCGGCCAATCGCTTGCGGTTCGAGCGCGATGCCTTCGGGCGACTGCTCTGCCGATTTCCTGGCGATCATGCTCAACCCGCATTATGAAAAACAAAACCCGCTCCATCCGAAGATCGAGCGGGCAGCCTGCCGTTTCAGTACATCCGTGAAAGCGGCGTCGACAAATCAAGCCAGCGAGAGGTTTTCGGCGCTCACTTTGCCGCGCATCTTGTCGGTCTTGGCCTCAAAGTTAACCTTTTGGCCCTCGGCGAGACCCGCAAGGCCAGCCCGTTCGACCGCGCTGATGTGAACGAACACATCATTGCTGCCGTCGGTCGGCTGGATAAATCCAAAGCCTTTTTGGCCGTTGAACCACTTAACAGTACCTCTCGTCATTTTCATTCTCCAAAGCGCGCGAGCGCGCATCGCGTGACGATCACGCGATTACTTCAACTTCGTCGATGTCTTTGGAAAAGGAGCCCGCGGGCGCGTTCAACAAGGCACAGCGGCTAATCGAGTAGTTTCAATATACATCTTTTTCGGCTTTTTGCAAGGCAATGCTCAAAACTGTTTTCGAGAGCGTTCTTAGGTGAGCGCTTTGGGGCGCGCGTTCTTTGCCAGCGAGAGGCGCCAAACACGTGTGGTGACGGCGCTATCCATTGACAGCGCGGCTGATAGTAGTCACGTTGTTCTGCCGAACTTGATTGCCGTGACGCATAGACCGGCGTGTTCGAGGCTGGCGGAATAAGAGGCCGTCACTCCTATCATCACAATCGCCACGAGACTCCTGCGCAGTTGGCTGCATGCAGGACTTGCGCATTCGCAGCCCAGCGAGGAATGTCAATTGCAGGTACTTGTTCGCGACAACAATGTCGACCAGGCCCTTCGTGTTCTGAAGAAGAAGATGCAACGCGAGGGTGTCTTTCGCGAAATGAAGCAGCGGCGCTCATACGAAAAGCCTTCCGAAAGAAAGACGCGCGAAAAATCCGAGGCTATTCGCCGGGCCCGTAAGCTCGCTCGGAAGCAGGCCATCAGGGAAGGTTTGCTGCCGGCGCCCCCGAAAAAGAAGCTTCCCGAGCGCAAGCCTCCCTTGCCGCAGATCGCCGGCAAGGAGCGCGCGTAACGGGAATTCGCGTAGAGGAACGTTATTGCCATAGATTAATTGCCATGGTGGTTGCGCCGAGTTCGACGCAGCAAAAGCGGGGCTGCATAGCTGCCAGATTTCAGTCGCGGTCTGTAATCCAGGAGATCGAGATGACGAAGACGGGCACGAGTGATCATCGCATTCTGACCCAACGCGCGCGTGCCGCTCACCTGGCTGGCAAAGTTATAGACGAGAGGATTCTGCGAATGGCGACGATCAAGCGATGCGAAGGCAGCGTTTGATCGAGGGACCATCGGAGTTCAGGGCCGTCCGCGTCGATCGTTCAAGAAAAACTATTGATCGTTAACTGGCCTTCAGTCGCTTACGGGTTCCTTGCGACGTCCAGAACGCATTGACGTTGTCTTGAGCATCGGCCTGTCCGTCTCTGCTGGGCGAGTTATCGGGCGCCGGGGCCAACTTGTGAAGAATTGGCCTAAGCGATTCCCAGATCACGACATGGCATGTTGTTAGGTTCTGAAATCGATGCCGCGCAGCACGATACCCCGAGGATCTCCTTCAAGTTCCGTCGCTCGATACTTGCTGGCCGCGCGGGCCTCGATGCGGTCGCGTAGGCGGACGAATTGGGCTTCGCGCTGCTCGGGGCGGACCTGCGGGCCGCGCTCAAGATAGTCCATCGCGGTGGTCGAGATCGCGCAGGGAATTTCCTTACCGCCGTCCTGCATCGAGAACAGCACGATCATCCGGTCATATTCGTGGCCGATGTAGCGACCGCTCGTGAGCGTCATGGCTTCCTCCTTTAAGTGACCGTTGCTGGCACGATCGCGCGTGCGGAGAGTTGCTCTGCCATCAGTCCTCGCCCGAGAGCCGGACGAAGTCGTCGAGCAACGACGCGACCAGCGCCCGGTGCCTCGTATCCTCGGCGGGCAGGCTCGCGGCATAGAGGTTGAGCAGGTGCCGCGCCTTGACCGCAGCCTCCGGCCAGGAAGCGGCGGGCACCGTCATCATGCGGTGTTCAAGTTCGGCCTCCCGCTCACGCAATTCCCTGACATGGGCCTCGACGTCTGCCAGCGCGCGGCGCAGATCGGTAGCCTTCTGCGCAGCCATGCCGCGATGCTTGTCGAGATCTACGGGATGGTCAGTCATGCGCGGCGCTCGCATCCGCAGCCTGCGCATTGGCGAGATCGCCTGAGCTGATCGAGAGCATCTCCATTGAGTCGCGAACGCCTTCCGCCGGCACCATAATCATCGTCGCGATACGGCGATAGGCCGAGAAGGTGAGACCCTCGATCGTTTCTTCATCAGTGATGACCTCGTAGGCGCCGGCGGGCAGCAGCCGCTCGATGCCGCGGATTCGGAACGGATGTCTGAACGTGAAGGTCTCTCGCCGTGAGCGGATGGTCATGCACGCCTGCCTTTTTGCAAGAGGGGCCCTAACCGACCGACAGCGACGACCATGCGCCCGTCATTGAGCAATAGCCAGCACATTCGCCATTGCCGCGCGCTGACGTCGCAGTGCAGCCTTGCCCGAACTGCGTTTTAGCACTCGCTATTGGCGCCTCGCAGGCGTAGGGTTGTCGCATCACCGCACTTCTCAACGGCATCGACCGGTGACTGAGGGTCACGTGCGCTCCCGCCGACAGAGTTGCAGGAGCGCTCGATGTCGCGTTCGCGCCTCGGAATGGATGGTCCCGCCGGTGATCGTTCCGTTATTCCTTTTGCTTCTGGTGTGTGCTGCGGCCATCCTCAATGGCTAAGGCAACGCGCGTGCCTTACCTGGTCATGGGGACCAACGAATATGGCAGCGCCAATCTCGGCCGTGGCAGCGCGATCGTTGCACTGCGGCTCGCGCGAAAGCTGCTGCGCGACGGTTACATGGATGTCCGCGTCTGCACGCCTCGCGGGCGCATCCTGCAGTCGGACGAACTGAAAGAACTTGGACCCCAACAGGAGATGGACGTCATGGCCAAGGGACAGCAACGCGGCAATCGCGAAGCCAAGAAGCCGAAGAAGGAAAAAGCCAAGGTGATCGCAGCACAGCCCAGCCGGAAAGAGGTCGCCTGGCAGCCGGATTTCGGGTCGGCAAAAAAGAGGTAGGCGGCGCAGTCAAGCCTGAGGCGGACGCTTGACCGCTATTGCGGCGCGACGAGGGGCCACCTCATGGATGCTCGAAGGTGGATCGAGGAGCAACGCCGGCACCTATAGGCCCTGTCACTGTTGCCGCCCTCCGTCGCCAAATTCGAACCCCACATGCATCACGGGACCGGCGTCGTCCCGTACCGCAATTGCCATATGGCGCTTTGAAGAACTGCCAGATTCATACGTCGCATCCCGTGCCATGTCGGCCAATGACTTTGCCGCCTCAACCTGCGCCGCCCGAAAGTCAGCAAGTTCCAGACCTTCCTCGTCAAGGAACAGGCCGTCATCGTCGACGAGATCGAAATAGTACCGGGTCATGACGCACTCCGGAGACAGACGGGAGTTCCATGTGCCAGCGACCGATGCCCCTTGTGCAGCCTCGATCGGTGATGGAGGACAAGAGATGTGGCAGAAAATGGTTGCTGGTCCGACGGCCCGCACGAGGATCTCAAAGTCCGCTGTCTAGCCTGGCACACCTGCGTAAGCTGCACGGCAGCCTTCGGGTGACTATCACTGCGTCGACTGCGTTGCGTGGAAGGCGATCGTTGTTGTTAGCTCCGCGTTGGGGTCGAAGATAGATCGGACAACAACGGGTGATCGTGCTATCGGCATTGATGGAAAAGATCTTGGTGGTCGGCGCGATCCTCTTCTTGTCATCCAGTGCTAATGTTCGAGCGGCCGAGCAAGCGCCTGCTGCAACAGAAATGTCAATTCGCGACCAGATCAAGGCCGCACGCGCTAAAGATGTATTGGAAGAGAAATCAGCATCGGTTGCGCGCTCATGGGATCGTGACGCGTCCGGCAAACGCCCATGGGATACCGCGAAACCGACTGAGCCTGTGAAGCGGTGAAATACCTTGGCGCAGCGTGCGGCCCCGAGGTGAAGCCTGTCGAGCATTCTTCTACTGTTTTGTTTGCCGGTTGGGGCGCCATTTGCTGAGATTGATCAAGCTCACGTTGGCAGCAGCCATTGCGCTCGCGCTGATTCCCCATGCCGTGAGATACTATGCTTTTCCCCGCGACCGTCTGATTCAGATCGCAAAGCAGTGCGAGAATGATGCAGACAAGTTAACGGCCTCCGACGCGGCAAAATGGACGGAAGCTCACAACGGTGGGACAAATAATCCGTATCGAGCGCAAAGGGACGCTCGAGTCGAGATCTGCATTAAGGCGGACGGCTGGTGTTCAATGAGTGATGACCGGCCGGCAGTCAGTAACCCAGCCATGTTCGCGCCGCGTGATCCGGTTGCCCGGGCGCTATATCGTTGGCGATACGCCGACGAATCTGAAAGCATCTGTCGCGATTGAGCTACTGGGACAATCAAAAAGACAATCAATCGCGTCGCAAGACAATGGAGACAAGACTATCTTCATGCCCGTCGCTGCTGTTCGTTACTTCAAAGTAGCGGCTTCCTTGGCGATAGCCGAGATTGAAATGCCCGATTTGCGAAGGACGCTGCTAAACTGCTCATCCGTCAGCTTGAGCCGCTTGCGCAGGATCTTGACCTGCACCTTGTCTCTCAAATTCAACGAGTTGCGGAAATGGGTTGGCTTCGACCTGTTCATGATATTTCTCTTGCTTGGAGGGATGGCTTGATCGCGACCAAGCGGGCGTTACGCCGCTCCGCCCGCGATGGAGACTGTCCCGCTCCTCGCGAAGATTCCGCCGCCGTGGAGGCAACAGTCCACCCAGACCGGCGTTCCGCCATTCCGGGAAATATCTCGGCGCGTAGCGGCTTAGGTGTACTGGCCGCAGTCGCAATTGAGATTCCTATTGCCGATTAGCTGGGGCGCGTACTTATAAATGATGAGTGATGTCCACTTAGCGCCGACACCGAACGCCTCCGTGCAACCGCAGAATGACGTGATGGGCCACGAGCAGACCGTGACAACTATTGTCTCGGCAGCAGCTTCACACCCGGTGCGGGCTCCTTGTAATCGCCTGCGGACTTGCCGTCGGCGGGGATCTCGATCCAGCGGTGCACACCATTCTCGCATTCCTGCACAACAGGGAAATACAGCGTGCGTCCGGGCTGCAGATCGTCCGTCAGGTAAACGGCGACGACGAACTCCTCATAATAGTCATCGGGAAGATTGCCGCTCCACGACACTTCCTTGACGCCCTCGGTAACACTGTTGTGGAACATCGCATAGGACTTGTCGTACTTGCCCTTCACGAGGTCGAGTTGCCAGCCCGGCTTCGGCATCGGCTTCACGCCGACGACCCCTTTTGGGCGCGCCTATCTTGCAGGAACTCCGGATGCTGATCGCGACCGCCTCATCGCGCGGTTCAAACGGCGCTCCGTCGCCGCTACAAAGGCGTTATTCAGTGAAGTGCAGAAATCAATCCGCGCTGTTAGGCGTGATGGGTATTGTGCGGTTTCCTGGCAGCCTGGCGTGCTCGCCGTCGCTGCTCCCATCGTCCTCGAAGGCTGGCCGGTCTACGCGCTCAATATGAGCACGCAGGACATCGAGCCCAGCGTTGCGCTGAGCGCAGAGATCGGCGAGTACCTCGTGACGTTCGCGATACGATGCAAGGAGGCCCTCGCTCTTACGAGATAGCATCCGAAGCAGGAATGGACGAGAAGGGCTTGTCGATGATTTGTAACGAAGGCCGACCGCGGCACGCATCCAAGGGAGTACGAAATCGCAGAAAATCGTGGTCTGGCGTACAAAGTCGTACAATTGGTAGCGGGGGAGCGCTACCAACCCACACAAGCTGAGGCCCTGACATCTCTTCCAATCTTCCGCGCCAAGTTTACGGCGACCGCGAACCGAGAGATTCGCAGACGTACTTCAACTCTCTGCGTTCGCCGACCGCAGTAGTAAGCGCTCGCCCGCCTCCCCAAAAAGATTTCGAGTCTGAGACGGGTTCGACTCCGGCCGGCGATCATGAAGACAAGAACCGCAAGACTGTGCGCGCTGCAGAGCGCTCGCAAATTTATTTTTTGCGAGCGCCTCCCGTCCATCATCTTGTCGGTATTCCCGTCGGTATCTGAGGCAACCGACGACTAAAAGTATCGCAAATTCAATTTGTTATGCGACTAGTCGATTATCGGCCAGGGGCACCAAGACGAAAACATCAATAATAACAATAGCTTACATTGATGGTTCGATTCCAGATTTTCGGGAAAATTCTCAACGCACATTGAAAACATGCGTAAAAATTCGCTCCAGCCGCGCGTGTTGTCGGTATTTTTGTCGGTAGTTGGAAGAACAACCGCTCGCGGCGAATTTCGTTATTCCGAACGAATCGAGCAGATGACGCGTAAGAACGATGGCGCGTGCGCTAACCCCAAGCAGCGACGGCAGGTTCGATTTCGAAATCACTGAACCGCGGTATTCGCGCTCGGTGTGATCTACCTAGGCGGCTTTCAGCTTGCTGATCGCCGGGTCGGCGAACCCGGCGGCGCGTATGGAAAGCCCGCTCGCTAGCTGCCACCGCGAAGGATAACGCTGCAACGGTCCCACCGCCCGCCGGTAGCGGGACGTCGCCTGTGTTCGATCTGGCGAGGTCACTTCCCCGCCATCTTCGGCGAGCGGCGGCTTACGCATGACCGTCGCGATAATCTGCTCCATCACCCTGAGCGGGAATCGCAAATCCGATGCCGACGTTGCCGCCGCGCGGGACGCGATCCCCTAATGGCAGCCAATGCTTCAAGATGCTGCTCGAAGCGTGGCGTACTCCCTCAGGGGGGCGGGTCAGAGCCGGTCGGGGCGCCGATTCTAAAGCCACAACAGCCCCGGGCCTCATACAGGAAGGGGGTAATTACTAGAGCCGCCCGGAGACCGAAAAAGCCTTCTATGATCGCTCGCAAAGGCTTCGTGGAAATAGCAGAGCGATCATAAATTAGCCGAGCTCCTCTACCTCCGCTCTACCTCCGGGGCCAGCCCGCGCTGGTTGTCGAGAGCAGCAGGAGAAATAACGCACTATGCGCATCGTATCTCGCAGCAGCACGGGTGCTTCGCGAACCCTGCATGACGATTGTTCCACTTGTTGAACATACACGCCAGCGCCATCGCCGGCCCTTGGGCTGCAGGATGATCTCGAAAGTAGGAAATTGATGCGACACGGGACTATGAAGCACGGCTCAAGCCCGGGAGATGGCCATCGGTTGCGTGAGCCGGAGCAGCACTGAAATTGGGCGCCGCAGGGCCTGCAGACGATAGCCGGCTCGTCAATCCGAAGTCACCTGGGGAAACTGCCGCGCCTCGCTCCATTCGGGGCGCCACTTTGACAACGACACTGCTTATGCCTTCCCTTCGCTGAAGCGTTAATTTCAACTCCTGTCCGACTCGCGCCAAGCCGACCTTGTTGCGCAATTGCGCAGCCGACCGAATGGGACGGTCGTCGGCCATTGTCACAATGTCCCCTTTGCGCAGACCGGCTACTTCTGCCGGCGAGTTTGGCAGAACCTCAGCTATTAAAGCGCCTTCGGCCCGAGCGCCGGACGGCCGCGGGTCCTGCAGAGAAACGCCGATACGGCCGCGTTCGACATGGCCGGTGGCAACGATTTGCTCCATCACTCTCCGCGCCATATTGGCGGGGATCGCAAAGCCAATCCCGACGTTTCCTCCCGCAGGCGAGATGATCGCTGAATTAATTCCGATCAGCTCGCCGCGCAGGCTGACCAGCGCGCCACCGGAATTGCCGGGGTTAATCGCCGCGTCAGTCTGAATGAAATCCTCAAAGCCCTGCTTGCCGAGGCCAGTGCGGCCGAGTGCGCTGACCAGACCCGAGGTTACGGTTTGACCCAGACCAAAGGGATTGCCGATCGCGAGCACAAAATCACCGACCTCCAGGATGTCACTGTCGCCAAAAGCAAGCGCCTTGAGCCCCACGGGGCTCTGGATCTGTAACACGGCCACATCGGTCGGCGGATCGCGACCCATCACCTTGGCCGAAAACTGTCGGCCCTCCTTCGTGGTGACTTGCACGGTGGAAGTGCCTTCGACGACGTGGTTGTTGGTGAGTACATAGCCGCGCAGAGCATCGACGATCACTCCGGAGCCGGTTGCGTTGACCTCTTTCTCGATTTGCTTCGGAACATCAAAGAATTCGCGGAACACCGGGTCACGGTAGAGGGGATTGTCTTCACGCACGCGACCGTGCACGGAAATGTTGACGACCGCAGGCGTGACTTGGCGAACGAGCGGCGCCAATGTCGGGATCGGCGCCCCGGTCTTGAGATCGGGAACTTGCGCAGTCACGAGAGACGGTGTCCCAAACGTCAGCGTCAACACCAACAGGGCCAATTGGATTACTCGACCATTTTTCATCTTGTGCACCATGATATTTGCGGGAGCCGGCTCAAGCGCTTGCCGGCAGCCACATCGCACGTTGCAGAGCGACGCAGGGAACGACACAGGCCGCAGCCATATGGCCGAACAGGACAAGGCCGAGGACAGCATGCGTGACCATCATGCGGCCCTCCGTTCTGCGGCGGCCCAAGGCCGCCGCAGCCGCATCGGCACGCCGCCACCACGCGGCGGGTCATCATCGTCATTGTCGCCGTCGAGCTTGCGCAAGGCTGCGAGAATATCCGCGAGCTGGACCGTATGGCTCATGCCAGGAATTTCGCGCAGCCATGGACAGGATTCCACCGCATACATGTCGGAGGCCCAGGACGACAGGATGACGCGCTTCTCCGGCGCGGAGAGCTCGTTGTCGTTCAACACCCTCGTCGGGGAATCGTAGTGCGTGGCAGGGTAAAAGATCGGATGAAGGCTCTGGGTATTTGCATTGGTGTTCGTCATCGTCGTGTCTCCCTTATCTCTCCTTTCCAAGGGATTGCCGTTGTGAGAAACGGCGGCGGAGCCGCCGCTTCCTGTTCTGATCATGGAGCGTTGATCGCGATGCGTTTCACGCCCTCGCGCGGCTTGTCCGATTTGGGCAACGAGACAGTCAGGACGCCGTTCTTGAACGTCGCCTCAACCTTGTCCTCCTGCACGTCGTCGAGCGGAATCTGGCGCTCGAAGGCGCCGTAATACCGCTCGCTGACGTATCGGCCTTCGCCATTGCGTTCGGCCTTCTTCTCACCGCGGATAGTCAGGACGCCTTTGGTGATTTCAACCTGAACGTCCTTTTCGTTCATCCCCGGCAGTTCGACCGACACGGTCAATGCCTTGTCGGTCTCGCTGAGCTCGACCTTTGGCCAACCGAGGCGACCTTCCATCGACGGCGACAGGCCTGGATTGCCAAAGCCTCGAAACACATCGTCGAACAGACGGTTCATCTCGCGGTGCAGGGTCAGGAAGGGATCGAAGCTGCCGCGAGCGGGCGCAAGCTCCTGGGTTTTCGACCACGGAATCAGATCACGAATAGCCATTGTTTGACCTCACTTGTTCATGGGGACAGGGAGTGCGGACGCTGCGCGCGCCACACGCCCCGTCTCGATGCTCCAATCGCGCCTAAGCTGCCTTTTTCTGCGCGATCTGGGGTGAGGAGGAAGCCGCCGTTGCGATCTCGATTCGGCGCGGCTTCATCGCTTCCGGCACCTCGCGCACCAGATCGATTGTCAGCAGACCATCCTGGAACGAGGCCTGCTTGACCTGGACATAGTCAGCGAGGTTGAACACGCGCCGGAACGGACGGGCCGCGATACCCTGGTAGAGGTATTCGCGCGCGGCACCGTCGGGCTTCTTGCCCTCGACGGTCAGCACGTTCTGTTCCGCCGTCACAGCGATGTCCTGGACGCCGAAGCCGGCCACTGCCAGGGTCACGCGGTAGTGGTCTTCGCCGAAGCGTTCGATGTTGTAGGGGGGATAGTTATCTTCAGTCGCCTGACGCAGCGTCGAATCGACAAGGTTTGCCAGATGATCGAAGCCGATCGTGGAGCGCCACAGCGGCGCGAAGTCGAGTGTCCTCATAGCCAAGTCCTCCAAAGAGCAAGATGGATACGAAGGAACGCAAGACCGTACTTACGGTATGATCGGAAGCCCGGTCCGGCGCCCATGCCGGCCCCGAAACTGGCGTCCGGCACACCGCTCTCGCGGCGAAAAATGACTTAAAAAAAAGGCAACTGATTTCAAGAGGGCGTCCAAGAATTTTTCGAGTTCAATCGGGTCGCATTTTTCCGTCCGGATCATGCGGCCTCGGCGTACGTCAGACGGGCCAGCTCCGCTTCGGCGGCATTGCGCAGGCGCACGAGGCGAGTGCGATCCTCAGGGGTGAGGTCGTTGGCGGGCAAGAGCCTTTCGCAATGCAAAATAACGCGTCGCTGGCTTTCGATCAGAAACGCAACCGCGTCGCCAACAGCGGGTTCAAACGGCATGGGGAGTCCTCACAGCTCGCACGGAAGTTTGGGGCGGCCGGATCAACCGGCCGCTCCACCCGGACTAGCTGGTTGTAGTCTGGGTCCCCTCGCGCTGAATCGGCAACAGGTCGAACCTCAACCGGGGTGCATCCAGCATTGGCGAGAGCAGCGTGTCCACGTTCACCGTAGAGGGCGCTTGCGGCCAGCTCAGCCACGGCATCGTGTCCAGTTGTGGAATCGCCGGCAGCGCAATTTGTTCGAAGCCGCCGTTTGCCGCCCGCAACGAGGACGTCGTTTTTGACCCTTGGGCTGCAAACGGCGCCAAAGCAATGACACCTCCGAGCGTCACTGCGACGAGATTGCGTAGGATATTGTGGGTGCTCTCCGCCCGAGCGGAGAATGTGAACTGATCCTTGATCATCTCATGCTCCTACCGTCCGAAAACAGATCCAGATGATGGTCGTGACGCTTGCGGCGCACATGCCCCAATCGAGTATGTGGCGCGCCAGCCCCAGACGCCATTGATGTGAGCTGTTCATCTGAAGCTCCCTTGCTCTTGCGAATTGCCCTTTCTGCTTGATGTGAGAGGTGGGCCCGGCCGGATCAGCCGGGCCCGATGCGCGTTAGAAGTCCATGGTGGGAGACGGCGCGGCTTCCGTCTTCTTCGGCTTGTCAGCTACCAGTGCCTCCGTGGTGATAAGCAGCGACGCGACCGAAGCCGCGTCCTGCAGGGCGGTGCGCACGACCTTGGCAGGATCGATGACGCCGGCCTTCACCATGTCCTGGTATTCGCCTGTCGCGGCATTGAAGCCCCAGTTGTAGCTCTGGTGCTCCAAAAGCTTGCCGACCACCACCGACCCGTCCTCACCCGCGTTTTGCACGATCTGGCGGGCAGGTCCCTGGACCGCGCGGCGCACGATATCGACGCCGGCCTTCTGGTCGGAATTGGCGATCTTGATGCCCTCAAGGGCCTTCAGCGAGCGCAATAGCGCCACGCCGCCACCCGGCAGAATGCCTTCCTCGACCGCTGCCCGCGTCGCGTGCAATGCGTCGTCGACGCGATCCTTGCGTTCCTTCACCTCGACCTCGGTCGCGCCGCCGACGCGGATCACCGCGACGCCGCCGGCAAGCTTCGCCAGCCGTTCCTGCAACTTCTCGCGGTCATAGTCGGAGGTCGTCTCCTCGATTTGCGCCCTGATCTGCTGGCTACGCGCCTCGATGTCCTTCTTGGCGCCGGCGCCGTCGACGATTGTGGTGTTCTCCTTGTCGATCACCACCTTCTTGGCGCGCCCGAGCATCTTCACGTTGACGTTTTCGAGTTTGATGCCGAGGTCTTCTGAGATCACGGTGCCGCCGGTGAGAATCGCGATGTCCTCCAGCATGGCCTTGCGCCGGTCGCCAAAGCCTGGCGCCTTGACGGCGGCGACCTTTAGCCCGCCCCGCAGACGGTTGACGACGAGGGTGGCGAGCGCTTCGCCTTCGACTTCCTCGGCGATGATCAGAAGCGGCTTGCCGGACTGCACGACCTGCTCGAGCAGCGGCAGCATGGTTTGCAGGCCCGAAAGCTTCTTCTCGTGGATGAGCACGTAGGGATCCTCGAGCTCGACCCGCATCTTTTCCGTGTTGGTAACGAAGTAGGGCGAGACGTAGCCGCGGTCGAACTGCATACCTTCGACCACTTCGAGCTCGGTGTTCAGGCTCTTGGCTTCTTCGACTGTGATGACCCCCTCGTTGCCGACCTTCTGCATGGCCTCGGCGAGGTAGCGGCCGATCTCGGGGTCACCATTGGCCGAGATGGTGCCGACCTGGGCGATCTCATCGTTGGAAGTGACCTTCTTGGCGTGGGTTTTGAGGTCGGTCACGATTGCGTCGACCGCCAGATCGATCCCGCGCTTCAGGTCCATCGGGTTCATGCCGGCCGCAACGGCCTTGGCGCCCTCCTTGACGATCGCCTGCGCCAGAACGGTCGCGGTGGTGGTGCCGTCGCCCGCGAGATCATTGGTCTTGGAAGCGACCTCGCGCACCATCTGCGCGCCCATGTTCTCGAACTTGTCCTCGAGTTCGATCTCCTTGGCGACGGTAACGCCGTCCTTTGTGATGCGGGGCGCGCCGAACGATTTTTCGATCACGACGTTACGCCCCTTCGGACCGAGCGTGACCTTCACCGCATTCGCCAGCGTGTCCACACCCCGCAGCATCCGCTCGCGAGCTTCGGTCGAAAACTTCACGTCCTTGGCAGCCATTTTGAAAATCTCCTTTCTCTTCGATGACTGTCAGCTCACGCAGCCTTCTTGAGCGTTTCGGTCTTTTCGACCACACCCAGAAGGTCACTCTCCTTCATGATCAGCAGTTCCTTGCCGTCGATCTTGACCTCGGTGCCCGACCACTTCGCAAACAGCACGCGGTCGCCCACTTTGACGTCGAGCGGCACGAGTTGACCTTGCTCGTTGCGGCCTCCCGGGCCGACGGCGATGATCTCGCCCTGCTGCGGCTTCTCCTTGGCAGTGTCGGGAATGATGATGCCGCCAGACGTTTTCTCTTCGGCATCAATGCGGCGCACGAGCACGCGATCGTGCAATGGACGGAAATGCATGCACATCCTCCTCACAGGTTCAGCGATGTCCAAAATCCGGGTCCGGAACCGGCCCCCGGGCGAAAAACGAACTGGGAGTCGAATCGGCTTCGCGCAAGACCGCTCGAGTGAAATTTTTCAGCCCGCGCCCATGCAGTCGGACGGAAGCCGCGGGCATTGACCAAGGGCTTGCCGTAATCAATTGGTAAACCGTGCCGCGGAGTCGCACTAAGTTCTTGGCCGTGCCACCGATTTCGATAATCCGCATTTCGCGCGCGCGTTTGCTAGAATTTTTTCGGCCCCTCTTGAAACCGAAAACGGTTTTGCTAATTTTCCGATCGTCACGGAACGTGGGATTCGGACGCCTTATGGGTCCGGGTAAATGAGACGGGCACCGGTCGTGTCCGGTGCCGCTCGTAACCATCTTGCTCTCTTGGAGGATTTGGCTATGCGCACTTACGATTTATCGCCCCTCTGGCGTTCGACCATTGGCTTCGACCGCCTTTTTGACCTCGCAGAGATGGCGCAGCGCGCCGGCGAGGACAACTACCCACCCTACAACATCGAACGCCTCTCCGAGGACCGCTATCAGATTTCGCTGGCGGTCGCGGGCTTCGCGCCAAGTGATATCGCCATCACGGCCGAACAGAACGTGGTCACCATCGAGGGCAGTAAGCCGGATCATGCCGAGCGGAATTTCATCCATCGCGGCATCTCTACGCGCGGCTTCAAGCGGAAGTTCGACCTGGCGGACTACGTTCAGGTTAAGAGCGCATCCTTCGAAAACGGACTGCTCCGAATCGACCTGGTCCGGGAGATTCCGGAAGCCATGAAGCCGCGACGTATCGCGATCAACGACGCGCCGGCGGACAATGTCCAGAAACTAGAGACCAAAGCAGCGGCGTAACCAAGCTGCCTGATCGGCGCCGCGCGCATTCGCGCGGCTGCCGCAATTTGTCAACGGACAGGAGGATACGATGCGGCTGACGACCGCTGACGACAACACGCGTCTCTCGCCAATCGACGGCCGACGGAACTTTCGTCGGATCAAGCAGACAAACGCCACGTGACGCGGGAGAGGCAGTCATGACTGACCAACACATTGAACGGCTTCGCGCTCACAGAAACAATATTTGTCGTTATCGTAGGCTCCTCGCAACGTCCCTCACGGATCTTGAACGGGGCTATATCGAGCGACGATTGCTTGACGAACGAGCTTCCGTGAAAGTTCTCCTGCGAGAGGCCTACCCGGATCGGCTGTCACTCTGGACGACGAAACCCGGGGCAGATCGGCGCACAACGTTATTGGAGCTGACGGAGTTCCTGCATCCCGCCGACGCCTTTGAGCATCCCCTGGATGTCCTCGATGATCCCGATCTCACCGCGTACGAGAAGCGGGCCATCTTGTCCTCCTGGCTCGAGGATCACTGCCTCGCCGAAGATCGCTCCCACTTGAACCCGCGCCACGACGATACGAGCGCCCGGCTCGAAGATATTGTTGATGCGCTATGTGATCTCTCCTCGCAGACGGAGACCGAGAAGCTCGATCATGAATGCGAGCCGGATCGAAAGGAGAGGCGTACAGGACCCCAGCTCCCCACAGAGCGTCGGCATCATGATGACTGCAGGAGGACAAATCGATGCTGATCGATCTCGTTGCAACACTGGTCGGGTCAGTCGGATCCCTTTTGAGCGTGGCGGTCATCGCAAGCAAACTCTCGAGACCAACGCCACTCTGATCATGGCTCGATACCGGCCTTGTCAGACAAGGCCAACTACGAGGGGCACATGCACAACACGTATTCTCAGCCGCTGCCTTCCATTGCGACAGGACTCACTCACTATCTCGCCCAGATCAAGAAATTCCCCATCCTGACACAGGAGGAGGAGATCCAATTCGCGAGACGCTGGCGCCAACTGGGCGATCGCGACGCCGCCTATCGCCTCGTCACCAGCCATCTGCGCCTCGTTGCGAAGATCGCGATGCGGTATCGCGGTTATGGATTGCCCATCGCCGACATCGTTTCCGAAGGTAACATCGGATTGATGCAGGCCGTACGACGTTTCGACCCGGAACGAGGGGTTCGTCTTTCAACCTACGCATTGTGGTGGATCAAGGCGACGATTCAGGAATACGTGCTTCGATCCTGGTCGATGGTGAAGGTTTCAACAAACAACGCACAAAAGAAACTCTTCTTCAAGTTACGGCAAGCGAAGCGTGCGATCTCGGCTGTCGAAGACGGGGATCTGCATCCCAAGCAGGTCCAAGCAATTGCTGCGCGCCTCAAGGTCCCGGAACGAGAAGTCGTCGATATGGACCGGCGCCTGCGAGGTGACGTGTCGCTGAATTCCCGGACTCACGACGATCCAGACTCTGGCGAGGTGATCGAACGGCTTGTGGACCCTTCGCCTGCACAAGACGACAAGTTGGCCGATGAGCACGAACTGGTCCAACGCCGACGCGCGCTGCGAGCCGCTATCCAAACGCTTGGTCCGCGCGAGCGACATATCTTCGCTGCGCGCCAGTTGACGGATACGCCTCCAACACTGGAGACACTCGCGGTAGCATATGGAGTATCCCGCGAGCGTGTTCGCCAGATAGAGCAGCGAGCATTCGAGAAGATAAAGCGGGCAATGCAACCGGGCGGCAGTTCTTTGAAAGCCGCGACAACTGGCGCAAGGAATGCCATGCCGGTCCAATCGAACACAAGAAAAGCGAGAGAGACCTCGATCGGCGGCCTGCTGAATCAACGACATCAGGCCGTGAACGCATAATCTGCCGGGCGGACGACTTGCCGGCGTCCGCTATGCACCGATAGCGCAATTCTGCAGCGCAGCTGAATCAGGCGCGAAGGGCCGGAAGCGGGAACTATAGCGTTGGCTGAAGGAAAGGTTCCATAAACGGAGGCGGCCTACTCTCTCGGCGGCGGCGTCTGGTTGATCAACTGAGAGACTGCCGTCACGACTTGGGCAGGCGCAAATGGCTTGTTCAGGAGAATGCTATTAGGTACGCCGTGCGAGGGCCACTCGTCCGCCGCAGCGCCAGTCATGTAGATTACCGGCATCTCCGGATTAAGCTCCCTGGCCCGTTTGGCAACGTCCCAGCCCGTCAGTTGGCCTTTCAGGTTAATGTCGGTCAAGAGCGCTCGATACTTCGTAGGGGCGTCATGGAGTAGAGCGATTGCCTTTTCCCCAGATGCAACGATCTCGTTTTCAAATCCGCCCTCGACAAGGGCGGCGTCGACAAGGTCTTGGATCAGAGGATCGTCTTCTACCACTAGGATTAACACTACTGCGCTGTGCACAATCCCACCTCCGCCGCACCAATGCGGCAATTGCTAAGTGCTGAAGTGCACATAAGTTCCAGCTGCGAAATCGAGTCAGAGGAGTGTCAACTAAACCAATGGCACGTGTGGGGCGGCTCCGCGACTGGAAGGGTCCGAGAGATCCCGCAAAGTCCTTACGGCCTTCCGAAGGGCCATCTGACCTGTCGTCACGAGTGGCCTGCCCCCCTATGTCGCTGTCAGAAGAAGCCATCTGTGGCGCCCCTTTCTGCAAGCGACGACACCCGCACTAAGCTCCGCCGATACGTTCAATTCGGTTCACCCGCATCGCTCATTCGCCCGGATGACGTTCAATTCTTGATTGCAGTCCGGCCAGATCAATGAAGTCATCAGCCTGCCGTCTCAGTTCATCGGCGATTATTGCTGGCTGAGTCGCAAGACTCGAAACAACGGTCACGCGAACGCCGCGCCGTTGGACAGCCCTGACCAGCGAACTGTACCCTCCGTCGCCTGACAACAGGAAAATCTCGTCCACTTGCTCCGATATTTGCATGACGCCGACAGCGAGATCGATGCCCATGTTACCTTTGAACTTGCGGCGGCCCCTCTCGTCAGAAAATTCCTTGACCGGCTTTGAGACCACCGTGAAGCCGTTGTAGTCGAGCCAATCGAGCAGAGGTCGAACGCCGGAGTATTCCTGGTTTTCGGCGATTACGGTGTAGTAGAAGGCTCGTAAGATGGTAGCCCTGCCTCGAAATTCGCTAAGTAGATTTCGGTAATCTATTTCGAAGCGCAGGCCCCTTGCGGTCGAATGAAGACTATCCCCGTCAATGAACAGTGCGGCAGTCCCCCGGCTGTGATCCATTGGTGGCCTCATTAATCGCGTTTTTGGCTCACGCTGATGCCATCTACCGTTTCCATCTCGCTCGGCCAATTGGGAGCAATCAGTCGGCCTATTGGGCACGATCGACGTTGAGCAAAGACCTCCACCTTCAGAGATTGAAATCAGTGAAGGGGCTCATACTACTTGGTTCGCTCGTGGCCGCCGACACGGTATGTCGTAAAACCTATTCAGGTCCTCTTTTCTCACCGACGCGCAGGCCCGCAATAAAGATATCCAACGCCCGCTCGTACGCGTCATCGTATGAATAAGTGTGTAAGAACGTGTCCATGAATTCGTGGAGCGCAAAGCCGCGGATCAAGCATCGGAGGATTTGCAATGAATCTTCGCCTTCACGGCCGCAGATGTTGCATTGGGCAAAAATCGCGACCAGGAACTCATGAAGTTCCTGGTAGGCTCGCCGCCATTGCGGACATTCAGTTACGGGTGCACGAAAAGTTGCTGCAGCCAGTCCGGGGTGCTCGACCGCAAACCGGCGCATTTCACGGGCGACTGCCCTGAGTGCCGAAAACGACGATTTGCCGTCGCGTGCGCTTTCGAGCCGACCCAACAAATCCCGGCAGGACTTGATCGCCAAGAAGCGCCGGATCTCCGGAATGCTGGTGCGTGGTTCACCCGAGGCGAGTTCCAATTCGGCCGCGATGTCGTCCGCGAGCCGCTTGTCCCAGTTCGAGGCCAGGATCTCATCGATCGAGAAGTCGCGCGGGTGCTTCATCGAGCGGATTCCTTTCCAGTGCGAAGCAAGGCGGCTGCCGTTCATAGCTGACTTCAATTTCGTTGCCGCGGACCCAGACCCGCTTGCATCGTCGAAATACCGGCTTCGGGGTGGACGCGAAAATAAGAAAAAACCTGGTAAAGTCTTGCGGATCTCGGACCAACAAGCGCGCTCCACCTTCCCAGACGCTTAGAACCTGGCAATCGGTCGACCATGACTCGTCAAGGGCGACACACCGCGCATCCAGCGGATCAGTGAGGGTGACCCTTTTTGATTCCGTGCGAAGTGCCGGAAAGCCCAACGTGTGAGGTCGGCTCTTCGCGGGATCCAATCCGGTCGATTTCCTTTGAGCTATCGACCGCGGCTTCTTTTCGTGTTCGGACGTGTTCAGCATCGTTGCACGGCGCAAGTAGTTCTACGGGTTCCTGGAAGCTTTAAGTCGCTATTTCTTCGACAATTGGCTAAGCGGGAAACGGCCTCCGGGTTTCGAACAAGGCTGAGAATAGGCCCTTCCTCGTGCGGCGCTCGGTCGAATGAGCGCCACTGCTCGGCCAAACGACGGTAAAGGATTCGTTACGTGCAGACAGTCTTCTCGACCGATCAGGTCCAGGCTCGCGATCGGTTTGACTACTGGCACAGCGTCGCTTGCCAAAGGATCGTTGAGCACGAGACGATCCCGGCGGATCGCTTGCACTTTGCGGCGTCAATTGAGGTGGGCGGCCTCGGCAATCTGGAGCTTGTCCAGTTTCACAATTCCCCGATGCAGGTAAGCCACACCCTGGCGCACGCGGATCGAGCGCGTTCGGACCAATTGTTCGTGTGCTACCAGGTCTCTGGCTCCGTCTTCATGGCACAAAATGCGCGTGAAGTGACTTTGAGCGCGGGACACCTCACGCTGATCGATCCGTTGCTTCCCTATGATTGCAGGTTTCTTGATGGCTCAAAGACGCTCGTTGTGAAAGTGCCGCGGCTCGAGTTGCGGGCCCGCCTTGGTCGGAATCGGGAACTTGTCGCCCGTCTCGTCCGTCCGATCCAAGTCGACGACAGTTTGACTCTGACGCTCACTGCGATGCTGCCCTCTCTCGCCGCGAAGATGGCACCCGTCACGGAGGAAATGGTGGGCAATCACGCCGTTGACCTGATTGCCTTGTCCATAGCCCGAACTCTTGAAGGGGAGACTATTCGGGTTTCGTCGTCGAAGGCAATTTTGCTTGCTCGCATTCGTACGGCGATAGAAGCGAGGCTCACTGATTCGAATTTGCATGCACAGGACATCGCTGACGCGGTCGGCATCAGTGTTCGCTATGCGAATGGACTCTTGTCAGCGCAGGACACATCCATCATGCAACTGGTGCTGGCACGGCGTCTGGCCCGGTGCCGCTATGCACTGGAAGATCCCGATCAAGCTCATCGCACCGTGAGCGAGATAGCATTTGGGTGGGGATTCGGCGATCTCACTCACTTCGGGCGAAAATTCAAAGCTGCTTACGGCGTCACCCCAAGCGAATGCCAGCTGCTGGCTCGTCGGACGTAAGCCATCACGACCTTTGGCTGAAGATTACCGCGCTTTCACTAACGTCAATTACATCGAGCGAGCTCCTCGCGTGCGAATCTGACAATTTGCCGTGCCGATGTGACAATCATCAATGCAGCGGTCGGCATCTGACGTTAGCGAGATTGGGTGTCGAGGCCCAAAATGGCGGCGACGCCGCGTCGACCGGGGACATTTTGCAGGAAAGATCCCTGAGACCCGCCGAGGGCTGCTCGGCAAGAGCATCTCCGCTCTCAGTCAGGAGCCGATCTTCATGAACCGCACTCGTTCCTTTCTCGCCGCGATCGCCATGGCCCTGACAACCCTTGTTCAAGGACTCGACCGAGCCGCTGGTCAGGAAATCGCACTGACGCCCATGGAGTCGAGGGAGGTCGCCAAAGGCTATCGTGCTGAGGCCCTCAAGCTAAAGTCTGTGATCAACGACAAGGGCGAGATGATCGGAAGAATCAGCGACTTCATTTTTGGCAAGGATGGCAACATCTACGCCGTACTCGAGGTCAGCGATCTCGTTGGCCCCGGTGGTCATCTCGTCGCAATACCCTTCCATAGCCTCAAGCTCAACGATCCACGAGGGGAGATCGTGCTTCCAGGCGCCAGCCAGGCAGCGCTTGGAAAACTGCCCGTCTATCTGAGCAGCCCATAGCGCCGACGTGATAACTTCCTGTAGGCTGTTTCTTCCCGCTGGCAATCGCTGTCGCGTATCAGCCAATACACCACACCGAGCGCAAGGATAACGGTCGCCAATGCCAGCATGTGCAAGGCATCCGCTTCGTTCAAATCCAGAATGATGACCTTTCGGCAGATGGCAAGCAGCGCGATCACGATCACGGAGCGGATCTGCACCACTGCCTCGCGGCGTTCAGCCACCACC
This sequence comes from Bradyrhizobium sp. CCGUVB14, assembly GCF_024199935.1. Classification (NCBI taxonomy): domain Bacteria; kingdom Pseudomonadati; phylum Pseudomonadota; class Alphaproteobacteria; order Hyphomicrobiales; family Nitrobacteraceae; genus Bradyrhizobium; species Bradyrhizobium sp. CCGUVB14. The sequence goes on along the minus strand of NZ_JANADS010000001.1, from coordinate 1,153,942 downwards.
AAGAGTGACTTCTTGAACTCCAACGCAATGATCACGGTAAAGATCATACCGAAAACGGCCTGGAATACCCTGAAATCAGACGGATCCAGACTGCCCGCCAAGACCAAGCCGAACAATATCTTCAGGCTCAGTGTCCAGACCGCCGCGACCACGACGATCGCAATCAGGAACGTCAGGAAGAGCACTACAGCGCGCTCAAACCATTGATAAAGTGACGCCAACCTGACTTCGCTCTTTGTCTCCTGGAATTCATCATTGATCGACATGATCGCCTTCGCTCTCTTCCTTTCGCTGGCCTGACGCGTGGTATCGGGTCTAGCTGTCAGCCGGGCTCGCACGGGACCATATGGCCGGGAGATATTCTTCCGCCTTGACTGCTGTCAGCAGATGTCGCGCGCTCATCACGCCACATTCTTCATTTTTCCCCGCGATCCAATTGAGAACTATCAATGCAGGGCCCCTTAGCTTTTGCGATGATTCAATTGCGAGGCGTCCCACCTTCGCTGCCCGTTCCCGGGCGTCCTCCCTTGACTTGGACCGCCCAGCATACAGCTGTGCGGTCCCTTCTTTCTCCACGCGATGAGAGATCAGCCGTCCTCGGCGCGGATCCACTTACGCGCTATGGTCAGCAGAGCGGCCATGATCGCCGGCCCGATGAACAGGCCGAGGAGCCCGAGGGATCGCATCCCACCGATGATACCGATCAGCACGAACAGGAAAGGCAGTCGTGCAGCACCTCCGATCAGTACCGGCTGAATGAAATGATCAATGATCAACAATACAGCGCTGCCGAAGATTGCTAGTCCAGCGCACGCCACTGGCGCATCGTTCACGACAAGCAAGGAAGCGGCGGAAGCAATCAGGATAATCCAGGCTCCGAATGGTATGATAGAAAAAAGAGCCATGGTCGCGCCAAACAGCAATGGATGCGGCACACCAGTTATGACGAATGCCAGCCAAAAAACGCCGCCCTTGGCGAGCGCGGCCGCCACAGTACCGTTCGCAGTCGCACGGATGGCATCAACCAAGGTGATCAACAGACTTTCTCCTTGCATCCCGATCAGATCTCGCGCAAGCACCCGAAATCGAACGGCGAGCCATGCGCCATCGCGGAGCGCAATGAAGAGAGCAAGCAACATCGTCAGCAACTCAAGAAATCTTCGAAGCATCACGCCGCCAAGAGACCCTGCCCAGGTCGCCAGGCTTTCGAGATTGACGCGCCGTAGCGATACGACGAGAGCATTGGGGTCGCTGAGATTCTCCCGCCACCATTGATCAAGACATTGGCCGGCATACGGCAATCGCGACAGCCAAGATGGAGCGGCAATCCCGTTGATCCCGTGCGTATGGAGCGAAGCCAGCAAAGCACCGCTGCCCTCGGCAATCTGCCGTGCCACCAACATGGTCGGCACGATCACGAAACATGCCAGCACTAGGGTGAAGCATAGTGGCGCTAGGACCGGTGATCGCTTGCCGCCAATCGCTGCCAGACGATTGTAAAGTGGCCAAGTTGCGATGGCTATGATGGCGGCCCAAACCAACGCTGCCATAAACTCCCACGCGACCCAGGCCGCCGCAGCCACAACGACGCCCCCGATCGCGACACGAGCCGCGGCCTGCACCTTGGCATCGACTGGCGGAGCTGCTGGATCCGCGTGCCTGGAGACGTTTCCTTCACCGACCAGCATGACTTTCTGCCTGTGTGATCGAGTTCGGAGCACACGATGCGTGCTCCCAAGCTATCCGACACGATTCAGCAATCGGTCGGGTTCCCGCGTTGATGAACGTCATCCTGGCCGTGGTTTTCGATAGCTCCACCGACAAGCCGGGCACCTCGTCAAAGAGCTGCGCCCGAGACATTGGCCCAGCTTGGCTTGACAACCATCATGGCATCTATCGGCCGCTCCACGGTACTTGGCTGCAAGATCAAGAGGACGAAGAGCTCGGTTGGCTCGTTCATGGGCGAGGCGGCTCCGAACATGTGCGTTGGATGGTCGCCTAACCCCAGAAGGCTACGGTAACGATGAAGCTGGCTACAGGTTCAGCGTGCACACCTTCGTGCCTGGCGAGTACGTCTCGCTCAGCGAAGGATGGCAACCGCGCACCTTCCGGGTCGCTTCGATCGGGCCACTCATCCTCTCTATTCAGCCGGTCAAGTCAGTCGGGTGTAAGTTTCCATTTGATCAATCGTGGCCGGCCATTCCGCCCTGCATGAATTGCTACCCGGCAGTACGACGATCCGCCTGCTGCGTCGTTCGCCGATCCCGCTCGTCGTTGCCCATTGAGGAGCCAACCCATGCTTGACCGACCCCGTCGTGCCGCTCTGGCCGGAACTCACGCAATTCCCGTTCCCCGCACGATGTATGCCGCGGCCATGGATCGCTTCGGCGAACCCGCCGTACTCACCGGGCACGCGCTGCCGGTTCCGACGATTGACCCTGGCGAAGTCTTGATTGCGCTCGACACATCAGGAGTCGGACCATGGGATATCGACGTGCGCCTCGGACGCTTTGCGAGCCGCAAGCCGCACTTCCCGATAGTTCCAGGCGTCGATGGCGCCGGTATTGTCGTTGCTGTCGGCTCGCGCGTGGGCCGACTGAAAGTTGGCGACGAGGTCTATTCGTACAGCTGGCAGAGCCCAAAGGGTAGCTTCTACGCCGAGTACGTGGCAGTCCCCGCCCACAATGTCGCGCCGATCCCGAAACGGCTGGATCTCCAGCACGCAGGAGCTATTGCCACAACAGGTCTGACGGCTCTGCAAGGCATCGACGATGCCCTGACTTTAAAGAGGGGTGAGACAATCATCATTCATGGCGCCTCGGGCGGCGTCGGCACTCTGGCCGTTCAATTTGCCAAGCTGCGCGGCGCTCGTGTATTTGCCACGGCTTCCGGGATAGAGGGCGTGGAACTGGTACGAGAGATGGGTGCCGATGCGGTCCTCGACGGCAAGCGGGTGGTCGACATCGACGATCGCGCGCGCGCTTTTGCGCCCGAGGGAGTTGATGCCGTGCTCGCTCTTGTCGGCGGCGACGCGCTCGGGCAATGCCTCGATGCGCTTCGACCAAAAGGAAGGGTGGCTCATCCGAACGGCATCGAGCCAGCGCCAAGGAAGCGACGCGGCACTACATTGACGCGATATGACGCAGTTGCCGGAGTCCGTGAATTCGAGCACCTCAATGACGCAGTACAGGCGGCGAGGCTCAAGGTTCCGATCGCAGAGCGTTATTCGCTGGCTGAAGCCCACAAGGCGCACTTACGTCTCGAGGCAGGCAAGGTCCTTGGAAAAATCGTGCTGACAGTTCACGGCGCATGATTGCGAGGACCCGCTCCTCCCCTAGGACGGGTGGCCTGGATCCAGATGGTAGAGCGGCGTCTTCTTCGCGCGCTGTGGCGTCATCTTGGCTGGGTCGGGCGCTCCGGGAACGCCGCGCGGCCCTAACAGCTCGCGCTGAATGTCATCTTCGGACTTCTCGGGTTCAACCCCATTCATGGGACGCTCTTTTGGCACTCTATCTTCTCCTCTGGCTCGGCACAAAGTGCTCTGCGCAATGGCTCATCATACTACTCGCGAAGCGGCGGCGCTGCGATTCAGGATTACTACGTAAGGCCTCCGATGCCCATTCGGATTGTCTCGCAGCGAGCAAAGCTTGATAGCTGTCAAGGCACGTCGTCGCGGCAGGTCGCTACTATGGCCGGACCTGGAAACCGACAGCTATTTTGGAGCTAGAGCATTTTCCGCTTGATGTGGATCAGGCCCCGTATCCTGCATGTCGAAAGTAGTTGTCGCACTGGTCGGGCGCAAATGTCTTCATGAGCTTGCCGATCAGTTTCATGAGCGCCTTGACGGTGCGTGCCGCGCCCTTGCGCAGCGCGGTCTTCAGCTTCGAGAATGCCATTTCGATCGGGTTGAGATCGGGCGAGTAGGCCGGCAAATAGCGCACCTTGGCGCCGACCGCTTCGATCGCCTGGCGAACGCCGTCGATCTTGTGGGTACGCAGATTGTCCATGAAGACGATGTCTCTTTTGCGCAGCGTCGGCGCGAGGATCTGCTCGACATAAGCGAGGAATGACGGCCCGTCCATCGCCCCGTCGAAGACATACGGCGCCGTCAAGCCATCGATGCGCAGCGCGGCAACGAGTGTCAGCGTCTTCCAGTGGCCGTGCGGCACGCTCGCAACGAGACGCTCGCCACGCGGTGAGCGGCCGTAATGCCGTACCATCTTCGTCGTGACCGCCGTCTCGTCGATGAACACGAGGCGCGGCGCTTCAAGCTTGGATTGCTCGGCCTTCAGCTCGGCGCGCGCGGCAGCGACATCGGAGCGATCCTGTTCAGCGGCGTGCAGAGTTTTTTTTGAACGTGATGTCGTGGCGTTCGTAGAAGCGCCAGACCGATGTCGTCCCGACTTTCAGCCGCTTCTCGGACTTGAGCCGCGCGCGAATCTCTTCGAGTGTCAAGTCCGGCTCCGCGGCGATGAGATTGAGCAGCCACTGGCGATGCGCCTCGAGCGGAGAGCGGCTCTGGCCCGTGCCGGGCAATGCCGCCACACTGCCCGTCCTCGTCCAGCGCTCGATCCAGCGGATCGCGGTCGAGGCGCTGAGACCGAGCACGCGCGCGGCTTCCCGTCTGCTCTCGCCGTCTTCGACAAGTGCCACCGCACGCACTCTCAGGTCTTTCGAATATCCCTTCGCCATCGCTCGCCCCGTCGTTAAAGCCAGAGCAATCGAATCTGATTTGCGCGACCGAGGGAATCCCCTGTACCCTTCCGATTCACATAAAGTGGAAACCGCTCTAGACATGACCAGCACGACCTTCAACAGCAATGCTGACTTTAACATCGACTCTGCCTCCGCGATGCTTGCCAAGAATTGGTGGCTGTTCCTGCTGCGGGGCATCTTCGGAATTGTCTTCGGGTTGCTCGCTTTCCTCTTCCCGGGTCCCACCATGCTCTCGCTGGCATTGTTGTTCTCCGCCTACATGTTGGTTGACGGCGTAGCAGGAATCATTTCCGCGGTTCGTGCGATGCGACGGAAGGATGAATGGGGACTGTTGATATTTGAAGGCCTTCTCAATATCGCTGTCGGCGTTGCCGCCTTTATCTGGCCTGGCCTGACGGTGCTTGCCTTTGTCTTCATGGTCGCCGCCTGGGCGATCATCTCAGGCGCACTGATGATGACTGCTGGCTTCCGCCTCAAGCTTGATCATGGCCGCTGGTGGATGGTTCTGGGCGGGGTGTTGTCCCTCGTGTATGGCGCGCTGCTGGTTGCTATGCCGCTGATCGGGGCAGTGGTGCTTACGTGGTGGATGGGAGCCTACGCGATGGCCTTCGGTATTGCGCTGGTCGTTCTGTCCTTCAGGTTGCGCGCCCGCCAGAACGAGCAGACTGGCTCCCTCGCCGCGGCGGCTTGAGCCATTTCTGCCGAGCTCTCTCAATGCGCGGATCAACAAAACCTGCTCGGTGGTGACGCCGGGAGCGTTCGCCGCCGCCGATGCGGCCTTACCGCCGTTCAACAATGACTGTTCCCCTCACCACGAACAGGGTCCGTTTGCCGTCAGTCACTTCGGTGGCAACATACGTGTTGCGGGAACGCTCCGCAGCTCTTTTCAGGCGGGCCGGCATCCGCTGCGCGGCTCGGTGACACGCTGTGGCGGCGGTTGGTAATAACGTTCCACGCGCATCTTCGGTTTTTTGGCCGCGCACATGCTCATGAAAGAAGTACCGAGGCATTGGGCCTCCTTTCTCCATTCAGACGTCAACGAGCCGCCGAGCGAATTGTTCAAAAGTGAACAATGCCTCCATTGCGCTGCGGGTTGAGGGGCAGCCCGAAACGGCCCCTTCCAATTCGTTTTTCGTAATTGTTGACGAACGTCAGGGCGCGCAAAAAAACACTTCCGTATGCTGTTTGAAGCCAACGCTCCTCGAATCCAGGAGATCGCACAGAGCGACCCGCAAAGATTGGTTGCTCGCCTAGAGCGAGCAAAAGCAAGAGACATCCCGCAAGCCGTCAACGCAAAGGACTCAAACTATGGCCGGCAATCGCGTTCTGACATTTCAAGGTCCCATGAAGCTCGAGGTCAAAACTATTGACTATCCGAAGCTCGAGGATCCGCACGGCAGAAAGATCGAACACGGCGTGATCGTCAAGCTGGTGTCGACCAATATCTGCGGAAGCGACCAGCACATCTATCACGGTCGCTTTGAGGCCCCGAAAGGCATGGTCATGGGCCATGAGAATACCGGTGAAGTCGTCGAGGTCGGCCGCGACGTGGAACTCATCAAGAAAGGAGATCTGGTATCAGTGCCTTTCAACGTCTCTTGCGGCCGCTGCCGCAATTGCAAAGAGCGGCATACCGATGTTTGTGAAAACGCGTACGTCAACGACATCGTCGATTGCGGCGCCTATGGGTTCAATCTCGGCGGTTGGCAAGGCGGACAGGCCGATTACATGCTGGTCCCCTATGCCGACTGGAATTTACTGAAATTCCCCGACAGAGACCAGGCGATGGCAAAGATCCTGGATCTAACATTGCTCTCCGACATCCTGCCGACCGGCTATCATGGCTGCATCGAGGCCGGCGTCAGGACCGGCTCAACAGTCTACATCGCGGGCGCCGGGCCGGTCGGTCGTTGTGCCGCTGCCAGCGCCCGTCTTCTCGGGGCGTCGTGCATCATCGTAGCGGATAGGTTCCGGGAGCGGCTGAACCTCGTGAAGGAATGCGGATACGAGACCGTCGACACGACCAGCGCCACGCCGATTCCCGATCAAATCGAGGCGATCCTCGGAAAGCGCGAAGTCGATGCGGGCGTCGACTGCGTCGGCCTGGAAGCTCACGGTTATGGCGAGGAAGACCGGAGCGAGCACTCGGAAGCGGTCATCAATGTCTTGTTCGATATCGTCCGCGCCGGCGGCGCGATGGGTATCCCGGGCATTTATACCAATTTGGATCCCGGCGCGCCGAAGACCGCTATGGCGAAGAAAGGAGAACTTCCGCTCGCCTTCAGCAAGGCCTGGATCAAGTCGCCAAAACTCACCGGCGGCCAAGCGCCGGTGATGCACTACAATCGCGATCTGATGATGGCGATCCTATGGGACCGCATGCCCTATCTGCGCAAAGTGGCGAACACCGAGATTATCTCGCTGGAAGACGCACCGGCGGCCTACAACACCTTCAGCGACGGTTCACCCAAAAAGTTCGTCATCGATCCGCACAACATGCTGAAAAAGGCTGCCTGAACGCGCGCCGAGCGCTGGGCGGATGCACAATAGGAGTTTGGAAATGGCAGGTGAGAAACTGGACGGCCTGAAGGTTGCGATTCTGGTCGAGGATGGATTCGAGCAAGTCGAAATGGTGGAGCCTCGCAAGGCGCTCGGCCAGGCTGGCGCCAAAACCAGCATCGTCTCGCCGAGAGACCAGCGGGTCCGTGCTTGGAAGTTCACGGAGTGGGGCGACGAGTTCCCGGTGGACGTTCCCCTCAATCAGGCCAAAGCAGAGGACTTCGACGCGCTGCTGCTGCCGGGTGGCGTCATCAATCCCGACGCGCTTCGCATCGAGCCTACGGCGGTTGCCTTCGCGAAAGCCTTCTTCGATGCCGGCAAACCAGTCGCCTCGATCTGCCATGGGCCATGGACCATCATCGAGACCGGCGCAGCACGGGGACGCCGCATGACATCGTGGCCTTCACTCAGGACCGACCTGAAAAATGCCGGCGCGGATTGGGTGGATCAGGAAGCGGTTGTGGACCGAGGCCTGGTCACGAGCCGCAAGCCCGATGATATCCCGGCGGCATTCAACAAAGAGATGATCAAGCTCTTCGCCGAAGCGCGAGGATGCAGTCACGCTGCGTGAAGCGACACGTAGCGAGCTGATGGGCGCCTCGCGCGGGCGCTTCTGTTCCGTCCGACGTGTCGAGGCAAAGCTCGGCAGTGAAGCCGTCGTAGACCAGCGGGCTATCCCGACCTTGCTGATTTTCCAGCTCTTCACGATGGCTTGCCTGCCCGCAGCCCATGACATGGCGCGCGATCTGCAAAAGCCGTGCGGTGGTTGACATGAAATGGCCTGCAAGTGCACATCGCGCTAACGGCCGGCGAGGCGCATGACAACCACCTCGCCTGAAGACTACTTATTCTCGTCTGAAGACAGGAGCGTTGCTGTTCGTTGAACCCTATTAGGCGGCGATCGTGTCAGAACCAACGTTCGGATACTTTCTACCGATTTGGTGTTCAAGTGCATTGCGATCCACAATCCGGACCGTTCGGATCCCAATCAGAGCAATGATTCCGCGCTGCTGCAGATCTGAAAACGCGCGACATACAGTCTCCACGGACACGGCGAGGTACTCGGCGAGATCATACCGCGTGATCGGAAGCCGTATGTCTCCCCGCTGATCTCCATAGCGTTTCTCGAGTAGCAGCAGGAACGCACTCACCTTGTCCGCCGTCGTGACACCCCCGAGGACTACGAGCTGCTGTCGGGTGCGTTCTAACGATTGAAAGGTGATCTCCCTCAGTTCTCTCGCGAACTCGCGATCGCGCTCGCCGAGATTCTCAAGCCGCGCCCCGGAATAGCCCGCCAGCACGGTCTCTTCCGTAATAGCCTCGATCGTTTCTTCTCTCTGGTCGCTTCCGACAAAGAAGAAATCATGCACCAGCATTAGATCCAGGATCTGCCGGCGCCCGTCGGGGCGGATGGTGGACTGCCGTACGGCGCCGGCAATCACGTAGTACCAATGTCCCGCGGTTCCGTCGCCTTCCGGAACCTGCTGGTCGCGGTTCAGTTTGACAATTGCGACCGATCCATCGAGCCGCTTCAACGCGTGCGACTGTGCGGCGAGAATCCTTCGATAATAGTCCGCTGGGTGGATTATCGGCTTCATTTCTCTGTCCTTTCTTCAGCGCACTTTCGGCGGGAGGAACGATCCGCTTGCAGGGCAATCAACTACCAGCAACACAACCGTGTAAACTTGGGAAATTTTCATACGTATAAACACGTAACGTGCTTGAGACACATCGAAGGCACACCGCTTCGTACGTTGATTGCAGTCCGCTACCACGACATTGGTTCCTAGGACTTCGCATCTATCGCGAGATTGATCCGGCTGCCGCAAATGGGCAGCAGCCGTGACCGCTCGACGCGGTGCCGGATTAAGCGATCTGCAAATTGACAATGGTCAGCGCACTCCTGGTTCAAACGGGGTACTCGCTAAGCCACTGATAGCCACAGGAGAGAGACATGGAAGCAATCATCTCCCGCCCCCTTTCGAAACTCACTATCATCGCGACCACACCGTGCCGGCCGAACGCAGCGAAGTGGAGGAGATATTCCGGCCTCGCGGCGCTTGCCGGAATCTTGGCTGTCCTCAGCAGCAATCCCGCCCTACCTCAGGCCGGCGTAGCTCTCGTCAAGGTCGACCTAAGCGTCGTCGCGCAGGGCTATCGCATGAGCAAGCTGATCGGCAGCACCGTCAACAACGACAAGAATGAGAAGATCGGGAGCCTCGACGACGTGATTGCCGGCAAAGACAAGAAACAACTCGACTTCGCGATTCTGCAGGTCGGCGGTTTTCTCGGCGTAGGCGGCCATCTGGTCGCAGTCCCGGTTGAAAGTCTGGTCATCGATGACACCGGCACCAAGGTCACTCTTCCTGGCGCGTCGAAGGAAGAGCTGAAGAAGCTGTCGGAATTCCACTACCGATCCTCTTGACGGTCACATCATATGACGACGTCAAGATCAACCGACATGATCCTGGACCGTAGTCGCACTCGCGAAGTGACCGGCGTCTTTCATTCGCGACGTACGCTCGATGACGCGGCCCAGGATCTTCTTCTGTCGGGATTTGATCGCTCCGACATCGACCTCAGCGCATCTCCCGACGAAGTGCAGCGGCGGCTGAATTATGCTGTGATTCCTCCGGCCGATCTCGCCGATATACCGACCACGCCGAGACAGCCCTTCTTTGGCGACGACGATCTGCTTGGCGCAGAAGCCGTCGCGAGCAGCGTTCTCGGCTGCATCGTAGCGGTTGGCTCCGCTCTTTTCCTGACAATCAAAGGCTATGAAGCTATGGCAATCGCCATGTGGTCGATCCTGATCGGGATCTGCGCGGGTGCCATCGTCATCGTGCCCATATACCGACTACTGCGCCGCGAACACGTCAGAGGCTTGGAGCCAGTTGCAGAATGGGATGGCCTCTTGATATGGGTTCGGGTTCGCGCACCTGAGAAGGAAGCTCAGGCCCAGGAGATTCTGATTCGGCATGGCGGGCAGGCCGTGCACGTTCATGAAATCGACCTGGAAAAGCGGCCGGAAGATTTGCCGATGCACTCACTTCGTCCGGATCCCTGGCTGGGTGACGAACGCCTCGGGCGACCGTAACGAGGCCACGACACATGCTGCGCCCGCGCCATTTCTCCCAATTGTTCGCACTCCGCCCACAGAGGTCATCTTTGGCGACCTTCATCCAGTTCGGATTCACAAGCTCAAGCGAGAAAGTCGAGACAGAAGTTGACGGTCGTCATGGCTCGCAAGGTCGTCGCGCGTAAGTTGCCCCCACCGGCGATGACGGAGCCGCGCCGAAAATGCCACTCTCAAGTGCCAGGAGCCAAATCATGAAGTCAGACAGTGAGATCGAACGTGATGTCCGTGACGAACTGAAATGGAATCCCGACCTCGATGCCAGCGACATTGCCGTTTCGGTCAAAGACGGCGTTGTCACGCTTGCAGGGTTCACGCATAGTTACGCCGATCGGCTTGAGGCCGAGTCCGCGGTGAAGCGCGTAGCGGGCGTTCGCGCCATAGCCAATGATATCGAGGTTCGGCTGCCAAAGATCGATCAACGCCCGGACCCGGATATCGCACGCGACGCGGTCACAGCGCTTAAGTCGGAGCTTCCGATCTCTCACGACAAGATCAAGGCGACCGTCAGAGACGGCTGGATCACGCTCGAAGGTTCCGCTGAATGGCAATATCAAAAGACCTCTGCTGAAAACGCGGTACGCAAGGTCAAAGGCGTCAAAGGCGTCATCAACGTGATCATCGTCCAACCGAAAGTCCAACCCTCCGAGCTCAAGCAGAAGATTCAGGAGGCATTCAAGCGAAACGCGGAAGTCGACGCCAACCGGATCCAGGTCGAGGCCAACGGCAGCGAAGTGGTCCTTAAGGGAACGGTACGCTCCTGGATCGAACGCGAGGAGGCCGAGCGCGTCGCCTGGTCGGCGCCCGGCGTGAGCAGGGTCGACGATCGCATCGTCGTGAGCCCCTAGAGCCAAGATAGCGTTGAAAGCTGACAAGAGGAGAACTCAATGAGATTACGATCACTCGTCCCGTCTCGTGATGCAGGAATGCTGATGCGGCCCGACTTCGGCCTGTTCGGCTTGCACCGGGAAATCGACCGCCTGTTCAGCGAGTTTTCGCAAGGCCTGAGCCCCAACGGACAGCAACTCGTACCGAACATCGAAATCGCGGAAACAGACAAGGCGATCGAAGTCACCGCCGAAATGCCGGGGCTCGAGCGCAAGGACGTCGACATTTCCCTCGAGGAGGACACGCTTACTATTCGCGGCGAGAAGAAGGTGGAGCAGAGCACGGACGGCGGCAAGACCGACAAGAATGTCCAGCACAGCGAACGCAGCTACGGCATGTTCCTCCGCGTGCTGCAGCTGCCGCCTGGCATCGATCCTTCCTCCGTCCAAGCAACGATGACCAACGGCGTCCTGAAGATCACGATTCCAAAGCCCGCAAAGCCGGAACCGAAGAAGATCGAAGTCAAGGAAGCTGCTTGACCGTCGGCGCGGCGAGACGCCCGAGCCATTCGTCTCCTCACAGCCCAGCTCGGTGCGTCTCGCCTCTCATCGCGTATAGGGCGAGGCACCCACAGACCTCTGGATAGCCGCAGCTGTCCCAGGATTTAAACCCGAAGGAACCTGATCATGGCAAAAGCAATCGGCATCGATCTCGGAACCACCAATTCGTGCGTGGCTGTCATGGAAGGTAGCAAAGCCAGGGTCATTGAGAATGCTGAAGGCGGACGCACCACGCCGTCCATGGTTGCCTTCACTGACGATGGCGAAGTCCTGGTCGGGCAGCCGGCCAAGCGGCAAAGTATCACCAACCCCGAGAACACGATCTATGCCATCAAGCGACTGATCGGCCGACGTTACGACGACCCGATCACAGCAAAAGACAAGACCATGGTGCCCTACCACATCGTGTCGGGCGACAACGGCGACGCCTGGGTCGACGTCCGGGGTAAGAAGTACAGTCCAAGCCAGATCAGCGCTTTCATCCTCACCAAGATGAAGGAAACCGCGGAAGCCACTCTTGGCGGCGCCGTCACACAGGCCGTCATCACCGTGCCCGCCTATTTCAACGACGCGCAGCGCCAGGCAACCAAGGACGCCGGCCGGATCGCCGGGCTGGAGGTCCTGCGCATCATCAATGAGCCGACTGCGGCCGCCCTGGCCTACGGCCTCGACAAGAAAGGCAGCGGCAAGATCGTGGTCTATGACCTCGGTGGCGGCACGTTCGATGTCTCGATCCTGGAGGTCGGCGACGGCGTGTTCGAGGTCAAGGCAACCAATGGCGACACCTTTCTCGGTGGAGAGGATTTCGACAAGCGGATCATCGACTATCTGGCGGACGAGTTTCGCAAGGAGAACGGAATCGACCTCCGCAAAGATCGCCTCGCTCTGCAACGGCTCAAGGATGCGGCCGAGAAGGCCAAGATCGAACTCTCCAGCGCCACCCAGACCGACGTCAATCTGCCCTTCATCACCGCAGATCAGGCCGGACCGAAACATCTTAATATCAAGCTGTCGCGCGCCAAGCTCGAAGCGCTCGTCGACGATCTGATCCAGCGCACCATCGACCCCTGCAAGGCAGCGTTGAATGACGCCGGCCTGCAGCCATCGGACATCAACGAAGTCGTATTGGTGGGCGGCCAGACCCGCATGCCGAAGGTTCAGGAAACCGTGCAGAAGCTGTTCGGACGCGAACCTCACAAGGGCGTCAATCCCGATGAAGTGGTCGCGGTCGGTGCCGCGATCCAGGCCGGCGTTCTGCAAGGCGACGTCAAGGACGTCCTGCTGCTCGACGTGACACCCTTGTCCTTGGGCATAGAAACCCTTGGCGGCGTCATGACGAAGCTGATCGACCGCAATACCACGATCCCAACCAAGAAGAGCCAGGTGTTCTCGACAGCGGAGGACAATCAAACCGCCGTCACAATCCGGGTCTTCCAGGGTGAACGCGAGATGGCGGCGGACAACAAGCTGCTTGGTCAGTTCGATCTGGTCGGAATCCCCCCGGCACCGCGGGGCGTGCCGCAGATCGAGGTGACCTTCGATATTGATGCCAATGGCATCGTCAACGTATCGGCCAAGGACAAGGCAAGTGGCAAGGAGCAGAGTATCCGGATCCAGGCGTCCGGCGGCTTGACCGAAGCGGACATCCAGAGGATGGTCAGGGAGGCCGAGGCGCATGCCGACGAGGACAAGCGACGCAAGGAGCTTATCGAAGCCCGCAACCAGGCCGACGCGGTGATCTACGGCGCCGAGAAGGCCCTGAAGGATTCCGAAGGAAAGATCCCTGCCGACGTCAAGAGGGAGATCGAGCAGGCGATCGCCGACGCAAAGCAACGGCTGAGCACCGAGGACGTGACAGCGATCCAGCAGGCAAGCCAGCGTCTGCAGCAGTCGGCATCCAAGATCGGCGAAGCCTTGAACCGCGCTGCGTCCCAAGGCGGCGCTTCCGGCGGCGGACAGGCGGGATCGTCTGGCAGCGGCGAGGACGTCGTCGACGCGGAATTCGAAGAGGTCGATCCCGGCGATCGAAAGGCCTCTTGAAGCCTTCCAATCGGCCCGAACGCGACAGATGGAGCACGACATGGCTACCAAAACCATGGATGATGGGCTCGGCGAGCTTCCCGCGGGCGAGCGCAAGGAAAGCGACCGGCCGCAAGAAACCACCGCCGAGCGCGACCGCCTGATGCGTGCACTTGCCGACGCCGAGAACACGAGGCGCATCGCGGAGCGTCGGGTCCAAGACGCCCGGCAATATGCGATCGCCGACTTTGCCCGCGAACTGCTGCAGGTGGCGGATAATCTGCGGCGAGCCATCGACGCCGGCTCGCCGGATCTGGAAGCCAAGGACGACGACGGCCTTCTCGCCGGAGTCGTCGCCACCAATCGTATCCTGTCCCAGATACTTAAACGCTTCGGTGTCGAAGAAATCGAGGCTCTGAATCGGCCATTTGACCCGATGAAGCACGAAGCAGTGATGGAAACCGACCGGTCCGACCAGTCTCCCGGAAACGTCGTGGACGTTTTGGAGAATGGTTACATGCTTCACGACCGTCTCTTGCGGCCGGCCCGGGTCGTTGTAGCCAAACCGCCTAAACCACAATCGCCGTCACCGCCGCAACAATGAACGGCGGTCCGCTCGGTCCGGACGACGCGTAAACAGGAGCTGGTGTTGGCTGCAGACCCATATGCAACGCTGGGCGTCAAGAGAGACGCGACGCAGGCCGACATTCAAAAGGCCTACCGGCGGCTCGCGAAGAAGCTGCACCCTGATCTCAATCCCGGCAGCAAGACGGCAGAGGAGAAATTCAAGGAGCTTTCTGCCGCCTACAATCTTCTGAACGATCCGGACAAGCGCGCCCGCTTCGACCGCGGCGAGATCGATGCATCAGGTACCGAGCAGCAGTCCCGGCAATACTACCGGGATTTCGCCGATCGGGAGGGCGGGTCGGGCTACACCAGTGGGGCCGGCTTTGCCGATTTCAGTGACTTCGCCGGCAGCGATGATATTCTCTCCGAGATCTTTGGACGTGCCGGCCGCACCACCCGGCGCGGACGCGGGGCTGACGTCCGATATCATCTTGAGCTCAACTTTCTCGATGCCGTCAACGGCGGCAAGCAATCCGTTGTCCTGCCCGATGGGACGACCCTGGAGGTCAACATCCCTCCCGGCACCAGCGACGGCCAGATTCTGCGGCTGAAGGGGAAGGGTCGTCGGGGAACCGGGGACAGTCCGCCAGGCGATGCCCTGATCGAGATCAGTGTCCTGCCGCATCCGTACTTCGTTCGCAAAGGCGACGACATCCACCTGGACCTGCCGATCTCACTGAAAGAAGGCGTGCTGGGCGCGAAACTCAAGGTGCCTACCGTGAGCGGCGCTGTCGCGGTCTCTGTGCCAAAATGGTCGAGTTCGGGCCGGGTTCTTCGAATTAAGGGACGCGGCGTGCCGCGCGCCGATGGCGGTAGAGGAGACCAGTACGTCACGCTGAAACTGGCTCTGCCGAAAAAGCCAGACCCGGATCTCGAACGGTTTGTAAGTGAGTGGCAGCCTTCTGATAGCCCAAGACAGTCAATGCGAGTGTGACGATGCAGCTTCAGGAATTCGCCGATCGATCTCACCTCGATTCCTCCACGATTGAAGCCTGGGTGAATGCGGAATGGCTAGTAGCACATCGACCAGGACATTCGTTTTCCGAGCAGGATCTTGCCCGTGCGCGCCTCATCCAGGATCTCAAGGGCGATCTGGGTGTCAACGACGAAGGTATCGCGCTGGTTCTACATCTGTTGGATCAATTATTTGGGCTGCGTTGCCTGCTGCGAGACATCCAGGCGATGCGGGCCTCACCTTCTGATCGCTCCAATTGAAGCGTTTGCGATTGATCGACTATCATGAGCTTGCGCATTTTGGTTCGCTAAGTTCTTTGCAGGCCACGAATCATGCAGTCACTTCTCTCAACACTTCACGATGCAGCGTTGTCCGCGGATGCCTGGCCAACAGCACTTGAAAGGCTGATGGATGAGGCGAGCGTGGCGGGTGCGGCGCTGATTGTCACGAACAAGACGACGGGTGCGATCGACGAAGCCGTCTTTTGCGGTCTCAGCGCCGAGTTCAAGCCTCGCTACGTCGACCACTACGCCGCGCTCGATCCATACTCGCCACTGCTGGATGCGCGCTGGATCATGCTCTCCAGATGTCTTCCAGAGGCACTTTTGCGGAGGAGCGAGTGGTACAATGAGTTTGTGCTGAGCTGCGGCGTTCGGGACATCCTCGGAACGCAGCTCACGGACACTGCGGGTCACTCCGTCATTCTTGGCGTTCATCAACGGATCGGCCGTCATTTTTCTCAAGATGTTGAGCTACTGATGGCCACGATCGCCGAACCCCTGAGGTATGCGGCGCGCTGCTATCTCGATCGCCTGAACGGGGAACAGCAAGTTGGCGATCCGCAAACGACCAACCCCGCAGGAGGAGGCCGCTTCTTCTTTCATATCGAGAACGGAGCGAAATATCCCGACGAATGCGGTAGCGTTTTCCCCTCACCCGGCCAAGCGGCGGAACATGGACTGACCATTGCTCGTGAGCTGGCGCGGGATTGCGACTGGTCTGGCTTTTCAGTCGTTGTTACCGACGAACGGGGACGAACGATCACGCGCGTACCAATTGAAGCTTGACCGTAAGCCGAGGACCGCACTCGAAGCGAAACACCTACGAAAGCTGACCAGGGTCCGAGCATTGACGGTTGTCAACGCGATTTAGCGATCCGTCGTTATGTTGGTGTCCAGAGATCCAAAGGTCTTCGGACACTTAACTGCTCCGACGTGAGGCAATATGGTCAGCACTACAGCGCACGTCCGCGCACTCCACGCGGTTCAAAATGGGGATACGAACCCGCTCTTCCAAGAATACCGGCTCGGGCCGTTCAGCCTGCCCCATCGAGTGGTCATGGCGCCATTGACCCGTTCACGAGCACGACAGCCCGGCAATGTGCCGTCCCCACTCGCAGCCTGCTATTATGCGCAGCGTGCGTCTGCCGCCCTGATCATAAGCGAGGCCACCCAGATCTCGATGCAAGGCCAGGGTTATGCCTGGACGCCGGGTATCCATAGCCGCGAACAAGTCGAAGCCTGGCGGCAGGTCACGAAGGCTGTGCACGAGGCTGGTGGACTGATCTTCAATCAACTTTGGCACGTTGGCCGCATTTCACATCCGGCCCTGCAGCCGGACAACATGTTACCCGTCGCACCCTCCGCGATCACGCCCGCGGGCAAGGCCTTCATCGAAAACGAGCGTGGCGAGGGAGAACTGGTCCCATTTGTGCGTCCACGTGCGCTGATGCCAGAGGAGATGCCATACCTTATCAAACAGTATGAGCGCGCGGCGAGAAATGCGGCGGCCGCGGGGTTCGATGGCGTCGAGATTCATGCGGCCAACGGCTACCTGATCGATCAGTTCATCGAGAGCAGCACCAACCGTCGCAACGACGCTTATGGCGGGTCAGTCCAACATCGGGCGCGGCTTCTGCTCGAAATTACGGAAGCCCTGATTCCCATTCTCGGGGCGGACAGGATCGGCGTCCGGCTCTCACCTCTCGGCAGGATGAACGACATCAGCGACGACGCTCCGGAATTGACGTTCGGTTACCTTGCCGAGCAGCTTTCCGGCTATGGATTGGCCTATCTGCACATCGTCAATCCGGCGCTCGAGCAGATGCAGAATGGCGAGAAGCCTGAGCCGCACGCCCTCAGCATGGCCCGACTGATCCGGAACAAGTATCAGGGAACACTCATCGTGGCCGGAGGCTTCAACGCAGATAGCGCCACGCAATGGCTGCGCGATGGCCATGCCGATTTGATCGCCTTCGGCCGCAAATTCATCGCCAATCCCGACCTGCCCGAACGGCTGCGCGTCGGCGCACCACTGAACGTGGACGACCCGACCACATACTATGGTGGCGGCGAGAAAGGCTACACGGACTATCCTTCACTGGAACAGGACCGCGGCGAAAAGGCGAAGGCCTGTGTCGACCAGCGTTGGCGATGATGAAGCAGAGGAGCCGGTCCGCATGAGAATATTGATCGTCCTCACGTCGCACAGCCAGCTCGGAAACACTGGCAGGAAGACCGGCTTCTGGTTCGAGGAATTCGCTGCACCATACTACATTTTCAGGAACTCTCGGGCCGAGCTGACGCTTGCGTCTCCCAATGGCGGCTTGCCTCCAATTGATCCCAGGAGTGAACGACCTGAGATGCAGACCGAGGCGGCCATTCGGTTCCAGGCAGATGGCTACGCACAGGCCGAGCTCGCGAATACCCGAACATTGTCGAGCATTTCGGCCCGCGACTATGATGCTGTCTTCTATCCTGGCGGTCATGGACCGTTGTGGGATCTGGCCAATGACCCGCATTCGATCGCAATAATCGAGACCTTATTTTACACGGGGCGTCCCGTTGCACTGGTCTGCCATGGGGCCGGCGCCTTGCGCTACACCAGGGCCGCAAATGGACGGCCCCTCGTCGCCGGCAAATCTGTCACCGGCTTTTCCAACGCCGAGGAGGCCGCGGTGGAGCTGACTGACGTCGTTCCCTTCTTGGTCGAGGACATCCTGAGGAATAACGGCGGCAACTATTCCAAGCACGACAAGTGGCTGCCTTACGCGGTATCTGATGGCAATCTCATCACAGGACAAAATCCCGCGTCGTCGAATGCCGTAGCCAACGCGCTGGTCGAACGGTTGCGGATTAGTCGCGCCAGCGGCACGCGAACTGATAGTGCTGCAAAGTGACGGCGTAATGCAGAAGAATACCGAGAGGTTCAACAGGGCGCGAGCATCATCGATGGGCAGAAGCTTCAGGTCATATCCTTGTCCGGAATGCGCGAAGATGCTGCGCCTGGTCCGCGAGCGAGCCGCCGATGCCAAGCGCATGGTCGTCACTTGCAGTGATCCGATGCAGCGACGGGATATTTCGAACCTGCTCAACAGCGAATTGCAGCCGCCACGCGAGTTCGCTTGGACACCGAGCGAGATTGGGAGATCACAATAATCAGCGTACCATTCATCGAAACCTCTGTCAGATACGCCTCAATGCGCCAGATACACGCAGCCATGGACCATTTCCATCGCGGCGATTTCGAGTGCGCCGCGACCTTGGCCGCCGCTGCCTCCGGAATGCTTCCAGTTATCGACGATGACGCCTTGCCCGCGTGGGAAGCCCGTTCATCGCGCGTCGAGACCATTTGTCACTGGCTCGCGCATGGCACGATCCTCGATCCGACCGGCAATAGTCGGCGAAGAGAAAGTATCGTTATACGAAGGGCGGAGGTAGGGATTGCGATCCATGTGGCGATCACGAGGTTTGACATTACCTTTCCCGATCAGAAAACGCCTCAGATGATCGGCTTCAAACGCGCGTATCAATCCTGCAAAACACTGGAGGACTCATGACAAGTGGCTGCGCACGCATAGAGCCCCCCGGCCGAAGGCAGCTCCGGCCTCAATAGCCATGCAAGTGCCATCGCTAATGCGCCGCAGCAATGAGCATTGATTCAGTGACGCTTCGCTACAAACTCGTCCATGTAGCGCAATAGCTTTCGCCCGTCGTTCTCGCGCAGAGCGTCAGCGAGGACCCTGTCAATATGGGTGGCCCAGCCCGAATAAGCCAATGCCCAACGCCCATACCTTCTCTTTTCGACCGGGTTTGTCTGCAATGTCACAATCCCCGCATGCCTGTGATCGCTACAAATCGAAGTCTTCATGATATGGAGGTTAGCCTGTGCGCCCTCAAGAAACTGAGCAAAGTGGCGACCGGAAAACAGCAAAACACCAGTCAGCCCAAGTTCGGGATTTCGAGCTTCCGCGATGCTTCGAATGTTGGCGATCTCGGCCTCAGCGTTCTGCCCGAGCGAACTGGAACTGACGTAGAGCCACGTTGCAAACATTGATACTCTCAGTTCGATCCGCGCTGCACGAAAGATGACGATAACCGAGGCAGGATTATTTCGTGAAGATCAACATGAGCATAAAAACGACAGTCAGCCCAATTGTCACTACGATAGGTGAGTACAGTCGCAAGGGCGGAGCTTTTCGACAACCTTATCGCGAATGCGGCACGACGACGCCGAGAGCGTTCGCCGCCGCTGTGCCGACGCGAGTGTGGAGGTTCGACGCCAAGCGCTTGGCGAGAGTAGCACTCGGAGATCACGCGATCACATCGGCTATTCGAGGCCAGGTATTCTCAGCCACTTGCTCATGTGCAAACCCTCTTCGAACTGGCTGGCTCTACGCAAAAGGGTATCCCGCTCATTACCTGGGGGAGCCTTCTCGGCCTTCTCGCGCAGGTGCTTAGCCTCCGCCGCAAGGCGCTCATCTAATGATTGCGATTGCTTGAAGCGACGCCGCTTAGACATAACGCTTCTCCAGTTTTCTTTTGGGCGGGAGCGCTGTGACGGGCGTTCTCATCATCGATCTCTGCCCCATTTCATCCGCAAAACACTGGATGATCACATTCCCGCGCTAGATGACGAGGGCGCCAAATGTCGGCTCCCGAATCAATTCTGACGCCGCTGGCCGAACAATTGCAGCAGCATCATGAAGAGATTTACGAAGTCGAGGTAGAGCGCAAGCGCGCCCAGCACGGCTTTCTTGCCGGCCAGCTCCTCCGTGTCCGATTCCAGATACATGGCCTTGATGCGTTGCGTATCGTAGGCGGTAAGTCCCACAAACAGGACCACACCGACGATCGAGATCACGAACTGGACGGTGTCTGACCTGACGAAGACGTTCACGAGTGAGGCGATAACAATGCCTATCAGTCCCATGGACAGAAAGGACCCGAACCTTGAGAGATCGGCACCGGTTGTAAACCCGTAGAGGCTCATTGCGCCATAGGTCGCAGCCGTGATCAAGAAGACGCGCGCAATCGAACCTCCTGTGAAGACCAGGAAGATGCCGCCCAGCGACAGCCCCATGACTGCGGCATAGAGCCAGAACAGCAGGATCGCAGTGCCGGCGCTGATGCGTTCGAGCCCGAAGCTTAGAACGAGCACAAAGGCAAGGGGAGCCAGCATGACGATCCAGAGCAGCGGTGTTCCGGCGATCGCCTGATAGAAGCCGGAAACAGCGGCCACATAGGCGACGAGGGCGCTCAACATCAGCCCCGCTGACATATAGCCATAGATGCGCTGCATGTGCTGACGGAGACCGGCTTCGATCCGCGCTTGCGGTGCCGTGCCGAACGTTAATCGTTGATCGTTGGGGCCATAGCGGCTCATCGCTCGCTCCTGCAGGTTCGTTTAAATGCTGTGGGCGCGATCACTTATGTCGTCTCGGGTCACCTCGCTTCTGACGGTCCGCTCAGCGTGCGTGCAGAGCGCGTTCGCAGCGGACCTGGTCGGCGGTATAAGGTGGCGCCTTGGGGTCGAAAGAAAGCCAGCCCGCCTTTCGATAGAGTTCGCTCCGCTCAGCAAGATTTACGGCGCCGCGGTTCATCTGCGCTGCGATGCGAGATACATCCTCCTGCGGCATTCGTGTGGTGACCAGCGTTCCACCGCGCCGCACGACCTCGACAAAAAGCTGCGCATCCACCTCGTTGATTCCCGCGTTCGTCAGCACGCCCGGAAGGCCACCCGTGACCCCGCCGATCGCAATGATGCTCAACATGGTCGCGAGCCAGCCTGTGCCGACCACAGGACCAATTCCGGGCACGGCAAGTATTGTAACAAGGCCTGCGGTTGCGGCGGTCGCACCGATGGCCGTACTTTCAGTTCTAATGCCGGCATCGCTGCTTTCGCGCTGCCTGCGCAGTGGCACCACGTTTGGCCTCGCCGGGCCACGAAACCAGGCATCGCAGTTATTGGAAATCAGGCTGGTGCCCGAAGGCGGAACGCCGGATACTTCCAATAGAAGGACGGCGCGGTTAGCGTCGGCATAGGCATCGTAGAGGCGACAGATAGTGGTTAGCATGATGCAAGCCCTTGCGAAGCCGACCTACCCAGCTCTTCCCTTTGTGGGCGCTGTACCTTTACATCGCCATAACTGTCGTACCTTGACGGCTATCAACTGAAATGCCCAGAATCAGCGCCGTGCTGCGCAGCGTCGCAGTTTGACGAGGTGCAACGCGACGCCGTCAAGCGCGACGCAGACCGCGGGCTTATAGGCTAAGGCGAGCCGGCTCCTTCTTCCCTCACGCTCTGTGCTGACGCCAGCCAGCTCTGCCACATCGCCGGATCGACCGGAGAGCCGTCGGCCCATTTCAAACCGGCGAGCAGAAATGCGACTTCCTCCTGAGGTTTGTCCATGCGACGCCAGACGGTCTCCACGAAGATCCGCATCGCTTCGTAAGCCTCAATCAGGGTGATTGTGTCATTAGCCTGCATGGTGACCAGCCCATGGTTGCACTTCTTTGTCGGCGACGGCCGCGGATGACCTTAACGCCTGTCAAGGCGCGCGCACACGATAGACGGTCCCCTTGCGGCGATATGATTTACGCGACACCCTTTGCCTGCAATTCATGAGGCTGCGGGCATGACTGAAGGCGCATGCTGGAGCAACCAGTCGCGCAAAGCCGCGACGCCGACGGCGCCGGCGCGTTGAGCGACGACGTTGCCTCTTTGGAATAGCATCAGGGTCGGAATGCTTCGAATGTTGTAGCGGGCCGACAGCTCCGCTTCCGCCTCGGTGTCAACCTTCAGGAAGCGAAGCTCGGGCTCGAATTCGCCGGCGGCGCGCTCGAAAGCCGGCGCCATCGCTTTGCACGGCCCGCACCATGCCGCCCAAAAATCGACCACAACCGGAATATCGTTGCGCTGGATGTGCGTGGCGAAGCTGCCGCCCGAAACCGGCATCGGGTGTCCCGTAAAGAGGTGCTGTCGACAGTGTCCGCATTTCGCGTGCCGCGCGTCCCTCCCGGCCGGAATGCGATTCGTGCTCGCGCAATGCGGGCAGACGATGTGGCGGGCCTCTTTGCTCATGGCTCAATGTCTCCCGATCAGTGCGTCGCCAAAGGTTGCTTGCGATCCGGCGGCGGAAAGGTTTCATCGAGTTCGGCCAGATCCTGAGCCGTTAGGCGGACGTCGAGCGCTCCACGGTTCTCGCGCACATGCTCCCGCTTGCCCGATTGTGGTATCGCGCATACACCATCCTGGCGCAGCACCCAGGCCAGCGCCACTTGTGCCGGTGTTGCGCCTAGACGCGTTGCGATCGTCTTGAGCGTGACGTGGTGCAACACACGACCCCTGCTCGATCGGTGAATAGGCCATGACGGGCAGGCCGCTGCGCTGGCACAAAGGCATGAGATCGTACTCGATGCCGCGGCGCGCGAGATTGTAGAGCACCTGATCGGTCGCAACGTTTGCACCATTGGGCAAGTCAACGAGCTCCTGCACGTCGGGGACGTCGAAATTGCTGACACCCCAGCTTCGGATCTTACCCGCACCCACCAGGGTTTCGAAGGCATCGACGGTCTCTTCCAGCGGAACCGACCCTCGCCAATGCAGCAGATAGAGGTCGATCTCGTCCACCCCAAGCCGAGCCAGGCTTCGGTTGCAAGCCGCGATCGTACCGTGCCGCGTGGCGTTCTGAGGTAGCACCTTGCTCACCAGAAATATCTCGTCCCGCCGCCCCTTGATCGCCTCGCCGACGACACGCTCGGCGCCACCGTCGGCATACATTTCGGCCGTATCGATCAGGGTCATGCCGAGATCGATGCCGACACGTAGCGCGTTGACCTCCTCCGTTCGCTTCAGCGGATTCTCGGCCATGTGCCAAGTCCCTTGGCCGAGCCTTGGAACATGTTCACCTGAAGGAAGCACGATCGTCCGGCTGGTCTCCATCAAAGTCATAAGGTGCACTCCCTTGTCTTTTACAATGGGACTGAGCTTCATATCGCCAGAATGAACATCGCCCCTGCCGAGCTCGATAGACGAAATCACCGGCAGATGAGTCCGGTATCGATGTGCGAGCTCCTGCAGAATTAGATGCGAGAGCTATAGCAGCAGCTCGAAAATCCGCGAGGCGAGTTCCCACTGCGCGGTCTGCGGATTTTTCAAATCCGGCTCGATGATCTTCAATGCGCGGGCGACCGCGACGCCAAGTCCCCCGGCAAGATCTGGCAGCATTGCTTCGGTCTCGGCGCTATAGCTGAATTGCAGCGGCGGCCGATGAGCCAGACGGTCGAGAATCGGCGCCAGCTCTATCGTTTCATCCATTTTCCTGAATTGCTCGACGCATTCCTGGAGCCCGGCGGTGATCGGAAGATTCCAGGGCTCGATCAGGACGTCGCCGCCAGCTTTGGCGTCGGCTTCGGCGCGCAGTAACAGCCGATAAATCCTGTGATCGATGAACTCCTCGTAGCGCTTGAGGTCAGCCTTATCCAAGTGGAGACCAGCCACCTCGCGAAACAGTCGCTGGAACTGCCGCACGCCCTCTGGGCGCGGCGGAGGCATCTTGTCAGAAGGAAGTTGCGCGATCATTGGGCACGTTTGTCATTTTTTGCCGCCAGTCGCATTGACAGGCGTCATATGCGAGGGATCTTTTTCACGAGCCGCCTGCAGCTCTTATCATGCCGCGGCGGCCTGCACCGAGTCTTCCCTCCGGCTGGTCCGCGCCGTCTCGAGAAAAGCGTGAACCTGCTGCACAACGGTTGCTCCCTCGCCGATCGCCGCGCCGACGCGCTTGACCGATCCGAAACGAACATCACCCACTGCAAACACACCAGCCACGTTCGACTCGAGCGATGGCACGCTCGCGCCGTCAACTGATGGAAGGTCGTCAGGGGGTATGTTCGTGCCTGTTCGCACAAACCCCTTGCTGTCACGGCTAACGTTGCAATCGCTCAGCCACTCTGTTGCGGGCTCCGCACCGATGAACATGAAGACGTTGCGGATCGCCTTCTCAGCTTCCGCGCCGGTCCTGTCGCGCCAGCGGACCCGTTCGAGTTGGCCCTGCTCGTTACCCGACAACGCTACGATCTCCGTGCAGGTGAGCAATTCGATGTTCGCCGTCGCTGCGATCCTGTCGATCAGATATTGCGACATGCTCTCGGAGAGGCTGGATCCTCGCACGAGCATCCATACCTTCTTGGCATAGCGGCTTAGAAACACAGCCGCTTGCCCTGCGGAGTTGCCTCCGCCGACCAGGGCCACTTCCTCATTTCGGCATAGACGAGCCTCGATCGGGGAGGCCCAATACCAAATACCCCGCCCCTCGAACTGCTCCAAATTCGGTATGTTTGGCCTGCGATAGCGCGCGCCACTCGCAATCACCACGCTCAGTGCGGTGACGCTCCGACCGTCGGAGAGCTCGATCGCGAATGGATAGCGCTCACAATGAAGGTTGGTGACCGCCTCCGGGATGATCATCTCCACGCCGAACTTCTGGGCCTGCACATAGGCACGCCCAGCCAGCGCCTGGCCTGAAATTCCCGTCGGAAATCCCAGATAGTTCTCGATACAGCTGCTGGCACCGGCCTGCCCTCCGAACGCCCGTGCGTCGAAGACGCCGACTGACAAACCCTCGGATGCCGCATACACGGCAGCCGCAAGTCCTCCTGGCCCGGCACCGACAATTGCTACGTCGTATCGGCGCCCTTCGAGATCCGGCGGAACCATGCCGAGGGCCCGCGCCAAATCGGATTCACTCGGATTTTTCAGGATAACCCCGTTCGGACAGACGACCAGCGGCAATTCTTCCGGCTTGCAAGGATAGTGCTTCAAGAATGCTTGCGCGTCCGGCTCCTTGGTGGGGTCGAGCACCTGGTGCGGATAGGCATTGCGCGCCAAAAATTCCAGCAGACGCACCATTCCGGGGTGGCCGTCATGCCCGATCAGACAAGGACCGCCGGCGCCGGCCTCGATCAGGAACACCCGTCGCAAAACAAGGGCTCGCATGATGCGCTCGCCGAGTTGAACGTCGGCGATCAGCAAAGCGCGAAGTCTTGCCGGCGGAAACAGCAGCGATTCAACGGGCTCGGTTGCGCGCGCATCGACCAGGGAGGGTCCGCCGGAGAGTTGCGCGACTTCACCGACAAATTCGCCTGCACCCAATTCCACGATCTTCTCCGCCCGTTCAGGTCGACCGCGAGCTTCGACAGACACCCGACCGGCGATGATGACGAACATGCCAGGCGGAATCTCACCCGTCCGGAATAGATATTGATTGACGGCATGGTGTTTGATCTCGCCGAAGAGGCGCATGCGGTCGATTTCGTCCGACGCGAACTTGGGGAACATGTGCTCGCGGCGGGCCTCAAGCATGCCGTTGCCGCTCGTCTGGAGACCGGCGGCAACCTTGTTGGATAGGTCGTCCATTCTATGCCCCTTTCAGGACCACGGCCCCTGCACGGCGGAAGCGCTCCAGGGAAAGCCTCGCGGCGCGTGCTGCGCGGTCAGCCACTGGTCCGTCGTGAAAGCGTCGATCGCCCAAGAGCCATTGAATCGGCCGATGCCGGAATTCTTCTCGCCGCCAAACGGACAGGTCGGCAGGTCGATGACGGGTTGATCATTGACATGGGCCATACCGACCTGCATTCGCTCTGCAAAGTGCACGCCCCGGTGCACGTTGCGCGTGAATACGGCGCCGCTTAGTCCAAAACTCGTTTCATTGGCCACACCCAAGGCTTCTTCGGCATTGCCGACCCGGAGGATCGGCGCCACGGGTCCGAATATTTCTTCTGCGGCAAGCTCCATCCGGTTAGTGACGTTCACGAAGACATGCGGCGGCAACACGAGTCCGTCCGGCTCGCCTCCGAGCAACTGTTTGCAGCCGTCGTCGCCGGCGCGGCGAACGCGTGCGATCAGCTTCTGGAGCTGCGAGTTGTTGATGATCGGACCAATCACGGTATCGCCATCGCGGGGATCGCCGGCCTTCAATTTCGCCACCCGCTCCGTGAAGCGCTCGACGAACGTGTGATAGACGGGCTCCTCGACAATGAGGCGGTTTATAGCGATGCAGATCTGGCCCTGATGCAGAAACTTGCCGAACACAGCGGCCTCGATGGCCTGATCAAGATCGGCGTCGGCGAGCACAACGAAGGGAGCATTGCCACCGAGCTCCAGATCGACGCGCTTGATGATCGAGGCCTTCGCCGCAAGTTCCGCGATCCCGCGGCCGACCGGCGTCGAACCGGTAAATGAAATCACTCGTGGAACAGGATGACTGACAAAAGCGTCGCCGATTTCGCTGCCGGAGCCGACAATGACGCTCAGGAGTCCCGGCGGCAGGCCCGCCTCCTCGAAGATTTTCGCTAGTAACAATCCGCCTGTTACAGGCGTATCACTCGCCGGTTTCACCACAACGGCGTTTCCAACCGCGAGCGCCGGCGCGATGGTGCGATTGCTCAGATGGAGCGGCCAGTTCCAAGGACTGATCGCCCCGACCACTCCGACCGGCTTGCGGCGTACCTGATTTTCCTTGCCCGGAATGTCGGACGGAATATAGCGGCTTTCGACCGCATGGGGCACCGAGGTGGCCCACAGCATGACGGTGTGCGTCACTTCCCACTCAAGGTTCGCCTTCAGTCGCGTGCTGCCAGATTCCTCGATCAGCCAATCGACGATTTCGCCACGGCGCGCTTCCATCACCTCTGCTGCGCGGCGAAATACCTGCGTCCGCGCCGCCGGTGATGAGACGGCCCACTGTATCTGAGCCTTGGCAGCCGCTGCAAACGCAGCATCAAGATCGCGACGATCGGCCTGCTTGATTTCGAGGAGGACATCTCCGGTAAAAGGGTTCGTGTCGACGAGCCTGTGCTCCGCCTGCCCGTGGCGCCAATCTCCGGCGATTGGCAGCAGCTCGAACTGATCATAAGGTTGCGGATCTCTCGTTTGAACCTTGGTGCCATCCGGTACTATGGCTGCGTGTCGGTCGGAACTGCGGTTGGCACTGCGCGCGACCATGTCCATCTCCTTAGCAGGTTAGCTTTCGCAGCCGACCATGCCCCGTCGGGCGACGCTTCACCTTGACAGCCGTCAACCGAAACGCGGGAAAGCATCGCATCGACTGCTTGTGCGCGGTTCGCCCAAGCCTTGAGAGGCCCTGGTCGAACGGCGCGATGCAGCGCGTCAATAAAACCTTGGGATCGGACCTAGTTGCGGCGTGGGTCGATCCGACAAGTCAAACATCAGTTCGTCAACGTAACACCAGCCCCAGCCTTCGGGCGGATCATAGGCTTCGATGATTGGGTGACCGGTCGCATGAAAATGCTTCGTCGCGTGTCGATTGGGAGACTGATCACAGCAACCGACATGACCGCAGGTGCGGCAGACGCGCAGGTGCAGCCACGGATCGCCCAGTTGCAGGCATTCTTCGCACCCGAGGGAATGAGGAACGACGTCGTGAATTCCTGCCAAGTGTCTGCAACGCTGTGCCATATCATCCCTCAGGCTCTACCTACTGCGTTCTGCCTGATCTCAATTGCTGCCTCGTTGCCGGACGTCCTGCCGATTATGTCTGATATTCGCCGGTGCAGCGTGCTGGGCCGGCACCCAGGCAGGCCATTCAATGCAACTTTCGTTTCGGAGAGGGCGCGTTGAATTGCGCTATTTCCGCCGTCTGCGGCGCTTTGCCGTTGAATGTCAGGACATTGCCTTCCGCCGAGATCGCGACCTTGTCGCCGTCCTTCACCTCGCCTGCTAGGATCATCTCGGCCAGGGGGTCCTGCAGATACTTTTGAATCACCCGCTTCAGCGGCCGCGCGCCGTAAGCGGGGTCCCAGCCCTTCGCTGCGAGCCAATCCCTCGCGTCCGCATCGAGCGCGAGGGTGATCTTGCGATCGTCCAGCAGCTTTTGAAGCCGGGCGAACTGGATCTCGACGATCCGGCCCATCTCGCTCCGCTGCAGGCGGTGGAACAGGATGATCTCGTCCACGCGGTTCAGGAATTCGGGCCTGAAATGCGCCCGCACCATGCCCATGACTTGCTCGCGAACCGCAGCCGTATCCTCACCCTCCGGCTGGTTCACCAGGAACTCAGAACCAAGGTTGGAGGTCATGATGATCAACGTGTTGCGGAAGTCGACCGTGCGGCCCTGGCCGTCGGTCAGGCGTCCGTCGTCGAGCACTTGCAAGAGGACGTTGAAGACATCAGGATGGGCTTTCTCGATCTCGTCGAACAGCACGACCTGATAAGGCCGGCGCCTCACCGCCTCGGTGAGCGCACCGCCCTCGTCGTAGCCGACATAGCCCGGAGGTGCGCCGATCAGTCGCGACACCGAATGCTTCTCCATGTACTCGGACATGTCGAGGCGCACCATCGCAGTCTCATCGTCGAACAGGTACTCGGCGAGCGCCTTGGTCA
The DNA here is from genome assembly GCF_024199935.1 of Bradyrhizobium sp. CCGUVB14. Classification (NCBI taxonomy): domain Bacteria; kingdom Pseudomonadati; phylum Pseudomonadota; class Alphaproteobacteria; order Hyphomicrobiales; family Nitrobacteraceae; genus Bradyrhizobium; species Bradyrhizobium sp. CCGUVB14. The sequence continues at coordinate 1,124,859 of NZ_JANADS010000001.1, read as the reverse complement.
GCTCGGTCTTGCCGACGCCGGTAGGCCCCAGGAACATGAACGAGCCGGTCGGCCGATTCGGGTCTTGCAGGCCCGCGCGCGAACGGCGCACGGCGGTTGCGACCGCATGCACCGCCTCGGCCTGACCAACCACACGCTGTCCGAGCTGCTCCTCCATCTTCAGGAGCTTCTCCTTCTCGCCCTCCAGCATCTTGTCGACCGGCACGCCGGTCCAGCGCGAGACCACCTGCGCGATATGGTTGGCGGTGACCGCCTCTTCCACCATCTCGCCGGAGTTCTCCTTGGCCTCGATCTCGGCAAGCTGCTTCTCGAGTTCCGGGATCCGGCCGTAGGCCAGCTCGCCGGCCTTCTGGAATTCGCCGCGCCGCTGGGCGTTGGCGAGTTCGACGCGCAAACCATCGAGTTCCGATTTCAGCTTCTGGGCGTTCACGAGCTTGCTCTTCTCCGCGCTCCAGCGCGCCGTCAGCGCCGCAGCTTTCTCTTCGAGATCGGCGAGCTCCTTTTCCAGCGACCGCAGCCGAGTCTTAGAGCCGGGATCGCTCTCCCTCTTCAGGGCTTCCTGCTCGATCTTCAGCCGGACAATTTCCCGGTCGAGCGAATCCAGCTCTTCTGGCTTGGAATCGACCTGCATTTTCAGCCGCGCCGCGGCCTCGTCCATGAGGTCGATCGCCTTGTCCGGCAGGAAACGGTTTGTGATATAGCGGTGCGACAGCATCGCAGCCGAAACCAGCGCGGAATCGGTAATGCGCACACCGTGGTGCTGCTCGTACTTGTCCTTCAGACCCCGCAGGATCGAAATGGTGTCCTCGACCGAGGGCTCGCTGACGAAGATCGGCTGGAACCGCCGCGCGAGGGCCGCGTCCTTCTCGACGTGCTTCTGGTACTCGTCGAGCGTGGTCGCGCCGATGCAGTGCAGCTCGCCGCGCGCCAGCGCGGGCTTCAACAGGTTGGAGGCATCCATTGCGCCGTCGGTCTTGCCGGCGCCGATCAGCGTGTGCATCTCGTCGATGAACAGGATGAAATTGCCCTCGCTCGCGGTCACTTCCTGGAGCACAGACTTCAGGCGCTCCTCGAACTCACCGCGGTATTTCGCGCCGGCGATCAGCGCTCCGAGATCCAGCGCGAGCAGCTTCTTGTCGTGCAGGCTCTCGGGCACGTCACCATTGACGATGCGCAGCGCCAAGCCTTCCGCGATGGCTGTCTTGCCGACGCCGGGCTCGCCGATCAAGACGGGATTGTTCTTGGTCCGGCGCGAGAGCACCTGGATGGTGCGACGGATCTCCTCGTCGCGGCCAATCACCGGGTCGAGCTTGCCGTCGCGCGCGGCCTGCGTGAGGTCGCGGGCATATTTCTTCAGCGCGTCATAGGCATTCTCGGCCGTCGCGGAATCCGCGGTGCGGCCCTTTCGTAAGGATTCGATCGCGGCATTTAGGTTCTGCGCGGTAACGCCGCCCTTCGCCAGTAGCTGGCCGGCCTCACTGTTCTTGTCCATGGCGAGGCCGAGCAGGAGACGCTCAACCGTGACAAAGCTGTCGCCCGCCTTTTCGGCTGCCTTTTCAGCAGCGTCGAAGGCTCGCGCGAGTTCGGGGGCGAGATAAACCTGCCCGGCGCCGCCGCCACTGACCTTCGGCACCTTGTTGAGGGCGTCCTCGGTCGCCTTCAGAATTGCATGGGAATTGCCGCCGGCGCGGTCGATCAGACCGCCAGCAAGGCCCTCGCTGTCGTCAAGCAGGACTTTCAGCAGGTGCAGGGTGGAAAACTGCTGATGACCGTCGCGCATCGCCAGTGACTGCGCGGATTGGATAAAACCGCGAGAGCGCTCGGTATATTGTTCAATATTCATCTTTCTTCCCTCGGCGTGCCGCTCCGCCCCCGAAGTGCGATCAGTAAAAGCAGGATACCGGCTTTCGTTCAGTCGAGATCAAGGGATTGAAGATCCACGATCTGCTTGCCGACCGCACGTCGCCTAGCGAATTATGCGCATGGCACGCGTACCGCATGCTCTTTGGGTTTCCGCAAGCTCGCACTGACATTTGTCAACTCGCCAAGCGGCTTTCGTCGTCGACGCTGGCGCCTACGGCGGCAGTGGACGCTCAATATCGCCGCGTTTGAGCGTGGCACCCTGTCCCCTAACACAAGTCAATACGCGTTTGCGCAGCCCGAATTTAACGTGGACGCAGAAGCCGAACGTAATCTTTTGCCGGAGTATTGACGGCCGTCATGGCTGCGAAAAGCTGCTCCGTTAGAAACCCCGGTTTGCGAGGTGAGACGCGGGCACAACAAGGGTCCCAGGCAGAACTAGCGAAGGGCACCAAGTCTATCAAAACCAGAGCCATCACGAACAGGAGGAAAGTAGGTCCTGAAGGGTTTCGTGCGTTCGAGTGTGCGCCATCCGGACCCCATCCTGCGATCGATAGCTCCTTCACAGGGCGTGATTGAAAGCTGAACCTTGCGAGGCCTCGATGCCGAACAAAGAGCCGTACATCAAGTTGCCACATCGCGCTGTTGTCTTTGTCGGAGACGGCCGCAAAGCCCTTTTTCTACTCAATGAAGGGGACGGTCTAAAGCCACGCTTGAAAGTCCAACAGGCGTTTGAAGATGAGAACCCGCCGACCCACGAACAAGGATCGGACAAGCCGGGACGAACCCTGTCTGGCACCGAGCCAAACCGCAGCGCGATGGAACAGACCGATTGGCATGATGTCGAGAAACATAAGTTCGCGCGCACGGTCGCCGGTGCTCTGGATCGCTTTCTGAGAGAGCTACAAACAGAGCATCTTGTAATCATAGCACCGCCGCGAACGCTCGCAGATCTGCGTCGATCATTTTCCCCCACAGTCCAAAGATCCATAGTTGCGGAGCTTGCAAAGGATTTGACCGGCCTAACCGTCAACGACATCTCGCAATACCTGGTCGCTCGATCGTAGCGGTTCAATTGCGGACCGGCGCCCGCGCTACTCCCGAACCCCAATAGTCGACCCCGTTCGCCTCAGGCGCTTCACGAAGGCCGCAACTTACCGGTCATGAGGAGGTCAAATGGGTTGGCCCATAGAGGGATCGCTTGGAATTTGCATCTGTTGCTTCATGGCAGGTCGTTTGCGGCGAGCGCGCCAGTCGATCTCCATCGATTGAAGATCTCACTCGCCGACACTGACATTGGTCAATGCAGCGCGCATCTCTCCAGGGTACAAATAATTGAACAGTTAGATCAGCGAAAGAAGTCTCGCGTGTGACCGTTGTACTTCGCCTGGCCAAAGGTTGGCGAGCACGACCAGATTCTATGGAACAGCTGCCCCGCGGATTCGTGCCAAGATGAGACAGGAGAGTAGAATGACAAAGTTCGCGCTGTACGTTCCGCTTGTGGCCAAGCCCGGCAAGGAGAAAGAAGTTGCGGACTTTCTGCGTTCGGCGGTCCCTTTGGTGAATGCCGAACCCGGAACTGTCTCATGGTACGCGATTCAGGAAGGACCTTCCTCATTCGCGATCTTCGATACTTTCGACGACGAGACTGGACGCGACGCGCACCTCAACGGGAAGGTCGCCGCCGCGTTGATGGCGAAGATCACGGCAGGCGACATGTTCGAAAAGACGCCGGAAATTCATAAGTTGGGTATCATCGCGGACAAATCGGTGAAGTAAAGCTCTGGCGGTCTTTTGGGTAGCCGTCCGAGGGCAGCGCGCACGCGCGTAGTTTACTGACGTGCCCCGAGGCGATCGGACATTGATGCGTCGGCCGCGAGCCGGGCCCTGAACCGCGACAGGTATGGCGCGGTGCGGCTTATGGACGATCCAGCGACCTCGGCAGGCGTGCCAAACGCCATTACTTGACCGCCTTCGTCGCCTGCACCCGGGCCGATATCCATGACCCAGTCACTGCTGGCGACAACGCGCATGTCGTGCTCCACCACGATGACGGTGTTGCCGGATTCGACCAGCCCGTCGAGTTGTGCGACGAGTTTCTCGACGTCAGCGGGGTGTAGTCCCGTGGTGGGCTCGTCAAGGACGTAGAGCGTCTGGCCACGTTGCGTCCGCTGCAGCTCGGTGGCAAGCTTGATCCGCTGGGCTTCCCCGCCGGAAAGCTCCGTCGCCGGCTGGCCAAGTCGCAGATAGCCGAGGCCGACCTGCCGCAGCACATCGAGGGACCGTCGTACCTGCGTCTCCTCAGCAAAGAACGCAAAGGCGGCATCGACCGTCATTCCGAGCACGTCGGCGATATTCTTGTCGCGGTATTTTATTTCAAGGGTTTTCGCGTTGTAGCGAGCGCCATGACAGCTTGGGCACGGTGCATACACACTGGGCAGGAACAGCAATTCGACGCAAACAAAGCCTTCGCCCTCGCAGGTCTCGCAACGCCCTTTGGCAACATTGAAGGAAAAGCGTCCAGCGTCGTAGTGACGAGCGCGCGCCGACTTGGTGGCCGCGAAGATCTTGCGAACGTGATCGAACAGCCCTGTGTACGTCGCGAGGTTGGACCGTGGTGTGCGTCCGATCGCCTTTTGATCGACGACCACCAATCGCTTGACCCCCTCCATTCCACTCGCGATCCGGCCGCCGAGTGTGGTCACGACGGTTCGCTCGAGTTCGTCGCCTTCATCGTCGATCGACGGCACGGGATGGCCTAGCCTTTTTGCAATCAATTCCACCAGGACTTGGCTCACCAGGCTCGACTTGCCCGAGCCGGAAACGCCAGTCACGGTGGTGAATACTCCCAGCGGAAAATCGATATTGAGGTCATGGAGGTTGTTGCGACTGACGCCGCGCAATCGCAACCAGCCCTTGGGCGAGCGCGGCGTTCGGCTTGACACGATGTGGTCGCCGAACAGGTAACGGCGGGTTTGCGATTCTTCTACCTGCTTGAATCCTTGTAGCGGACCGCTGTAGAGCACCTGACCGCCGAGTTCGCCAGCGCCAGGCCCGACATCGACAACCCAATCCGCATGCCGAATCACATCGATCTCGTGTTCGACCACGAAAAGCGAATTTCCGAAGGCCTTCAATTGGTCGAGCGCCGTCAGCAGCGCCTCGGTGTCCGCGGGATGAAGTCCGGCGGAGGGTTCGTCGAGCACATAGACGACGCCGAACAGATTGGAACGCACTTGGGTTGCCAGTCGCAGGCGCTGCAGTTCACCCGGAGAGAGTGTCGGGGTACTCCGCTCCAGCGAAAGATAGCCTAGTCCGAGGTCAAGCAGAACCGCGAGGCGGCCACCGAAGTCATCGGCGATTCGCTGCACCACCAACGCTTTCTCCGGATGCTGCGCCCTAAGCTTGGTCAGCGTAGGAGCGGCGGCGTCCGCATAGGGAAGCAAGAGGTCAGCGAGCTTGGCCAACGGAATCCTGGAGATATCGGCAATGTCGAAGCCGGCGAATTTGACGGACAGCGATTCGCGGCGAAGCCGCTTGCCATGACAGAGCGGGCATTCGGTACTTACCATGTAGCGCGATACCCGCTTCTTGATCGACGCGCTTTCAGTGGTAGCAAAGGTGTTCAGCACATATCGCCTGGCGCTGGAGAAATTGCCGCGGTAACTGGGCTCCTCCTTGCGTCTGATCGCCCTTCGTGCCTCGTTCGCGTCATACCCGATGTAAACCGGGACCACTGGTTGCTCATCGGTATACAGGATCCAGTCGCGGGCCTTTTTCGGTAATTCGCGCCACGGACGATCGACATCGTAGCCGAGCGAAATCAGCATGTCGCGCAGGTTGCCGCCATGCCAGGCGGGCGGCCAGGCTGCAATCGCGCGCTCGCGAATGCTTTTGGAATCATCCGGCACCATCGAGCGTTCGGTCACCTCGTAGACCCGACCGAGCCCATGGCATCGGGGGCAGGCCCCCGCCGGCGTATTGGTCGAAAAAGCCTCGGCATCGAGATGCGCCTGTTGCCGTGGATAGTCGCCGGCGCGCGAGTACAGCATTCGAAGCAGGTTGGACAGTGTCGTGACGCTTCCGACGGAAGAGCGCGTGGTGGGCGACCCGCGCTGCTGCTGCAAGGCCACGGCCGGCGGAAGGCCGTCGATTCCGTCAACCTCGGGAACCGCCATCTGATGAAACAAACGACGCGCATAAGGCGAGACGGATTCGAGATACCGCCGCTGCGCCTCTGCGTAGAGCGTTCCAAAGGCCAGTGACGATTTGCCCGAGCCGGACACCCCGGTAAACACCACCAGGGCGTCGCGGGGAATGGCGAGATCGATATTCTTCAAATTATGCTCGCGTGCGCCGCGCACGCGGACGAAGCCGCGCAGATCATCTCCCGCGGTGTTTAGAGAAGGAGGTTTGCTGATTTCTAACATTTACACGAGCCAACCCGAGCGAAACGCTTGACGGCCGAGTGGAGTTCCGTCCCAAACAGGACCCACTCGACCAGATGTTCGGGCTCCATTGACGAGCCATTCGGCCGCATTGCGACGAACATATCGGCAGTGCGGGTTTCGCGTGTTGCGATCTCGCCCATCGTATCGCCGAGCGCCTCCAACCACCGCAACTCCGTCGTGCCGCCAGGAACGCAAAGGAGGATTGATCGGGAGAGCCCTCTTGTCATTGACGATAGTCAAGAAGCGACGCGCCTCTGAAACAAGCATGGGCTCAAGGCGCCGGCGGGCTATGCCCGATAGGCTTGGCTTGGTCCGGTTCGCGACTGCACCTCGCGGATAAACTCCTGCGGGCTCGTGAAGAACGAGTTCTCGATCAAGACACCACCGATGATAACCATAGGATGCGTTCGCAAAATATCGACGGCATGCGGTGCCGTCAGCATATTGACGTCGTAGGTGCAAATCACCGGGTCGTCGTAGTTCGGCAGCACGCTATTGAGTCGCATCTCATATTCGGCCCAATCGACGCCGCTCTTCCAGTCGTCTACAGCCGTTTCGGCGTGCGCGATCATCCGCGTCAGCGGGAAACCGAGCCCGGCCCCGGCCTTCAAGGCCTCCTGGATCAAGACGAGCATGGCGTCCTTGTCGAAGCGTCCGGTCTTGAGATAGGTGTCCTCCGGCAGCGCGACTTCGAGCTGGCGGCTTTTCATCGTCTTCTCCACGTCGACGCCGGCGTTGCGCAGCGAATTCAGGTGATTCTCTCTGTGCTGAGAAGGAAGGACATGAAACGCGCGCTGGCCGCAGTTGATGCCGTCGCAAATGAACGGCAGCAACGTGTCGTATTCCTCCACGGCCGAACTGAAGAACGCACAGACATGCCGGTGCTCCCGCAGCATGGATCGTCCAAAAGGAATGGGCTCGGCAGTTGAGTTCATGTCAGCCTCCCGGTTGAGAGTCATCTGGGACCTGCTTGCCGTTAAAGTGCTGGCTCGGCACCAGGCCCTCTCGTTGCTCCAGGCCGTCAGCGACCTGGACGGCGAGCCGATCCAGCGGAGCATGATCGAACTCGCTCTCTATTTGCGGTTCGCGAAAGTGTGTTGTGATCACGCCCCAGAGGTGGCCGTTGCTGCTGATGAGCGGCGTCGATTGTACGGCAGCAGTGCCGCCGGCACGCAGCACATCGAGCTCGCGCGTACCCACAAACAGGTAGCTCGTTGCGACGTCCTCGACAAACACACGCATGCGCCGCATGAGCGCGGCAGCACATGTGGTGTTAGTGTCGCGGCGCACTACGCCGAAAAAAGTCAGGGCTTCGGTCGAGAATCCGCGACTGGCAACAATTGTCAGGCAGTCGGCTTTTTTGTCGAAGCGCTGCAGCGTGCCCATGTCGGCACCCGTTATGCCGATCGCGATATCGACGACCTGCAGCAGATCCGCACCGACATCCTTGGAGCTTCTCAGTCGCTGCAAGAGGACGTCGATTTGTTGCCTAGTTGCAGCGTCAAGCGGCTCCTTGAGGTTTGCCATCGCCTTTGCTTCCGCGCGCCGTGCCGCAACATTGTCACGGCCAAACGAATGCGGAAATGTAAGGGGAGATAGTGGCCAAGCAGATTAAGTAATTCTACGTAATTGCTATGCCTGTCAGAGAAATCCGACGGTAATCAAAGCGCGTTTGCGCGACATCGTGCTGGTCGGTCCCGGCGTCACCGCCCTAGTTGAGGTTTTCTAAGAAGAGATTGCCTGGAACTAAGGCTCGCTATTTCGGAACGGCAGAGCTAATATTTCTTATCATTGAGAGACTTAAGGGCTTCGGTGGCTGAGAGACGCTCCTGCGCTCCCGCCGAACCTGCACCGGTAGCCGCGTCATGTCTCAGTGCGCCAATCGCATTCTCAACGCACTCCCGCAAGAAGTCTTTGCCAGCATTGAGCTGCACCTCCAGCCCGTGAAGCTATCCTTTGCAGAGGTGGTCGTCGAAACCGATCAGTCGATAGCACAAGTGTACGTCCCCTTCAGCGGGGTGGTTGTGGACTGGATCGGACGACATGCCTTGGGTCGATGAGCTTTCCGAGCCGCAAGAGCTCAGGCGGTGCATCCGCGATCTCGTCGCGCTTTCGACGCTGCCGGCAATCTGGAAGGAATACGATACACGGCAGATCGCCGACAGCGTGGCGGCCGCGTTGCTTTCGATGCTCAATGCCGACGTCATTTGCGTGTCTGTACCGGGGCGGCGCGACGAAGCCGCGGCCGACGTGGTGCGCACGCGCCAAGCGGTGTCCTCCCGGTCATCTGATAGCATTGAACGCATCCTCCGCGGTGCATGGCGCGGAAGCCGCGAGCAGATATCTGCGATGGACAACCCGCTCGGAAAGGGAACATTACGGATCGCGGCTGCGCCGATGGGATTTGGTGGCGACGCCGGGATCGTCGCAGGTTCCGTCAATCCACAATTTCCGAGCGAAACGCACCGGCTTCTTCTCGGAATTGCGGCAAACCAAGCAGCGCTCGCCATGCAACGCTGGCACGCGGAGGCGGAACAACGGCGTCTGGTGAACGTGATCGAGCGGTCCTCCGAGTTGGTTGGTTTCGCCCATCTGGACGGCACGCCGCAATATCTCAATAAGGCGGCGTTTGAACTCCTCGGGCTTTCAGGCATTGAGGAAGTGCAGCGGCTCAACATCTTCGATTTCATTGCTCCCGATGAGCGGGCTCGGGCGCACCGCGAGGCGCTTCCGATGGTGATGGGAACCGGACGCTGGCTCGGCGAACTCAACCTCCGCCACTTCAAAACTGGAGAGATCATTCCTTTCCTGGTCGATTGGTTCCGCATCGACGACCAGCGCACGGGCCGTCCTACGAATATGGCGACCGTCAGCCGCGATCTGAGGCCTCAGAAAAAGCTGGAGGGTGATCTTCGACGCCTCAACGAGTCGTTGGAGCAGCGAGTGACGGAACGGACATCGGAATTGGCGGAAGCGCTCGAGCGACTGACGCTCGCAGCGGAGGAACGGTTATGCGCGGATGTCCGCGCGCAGCAGCTCCAAGCGGAGCTCCATCATGCGTCTCGTTTGAGCGCAGCGGGTCAGATGGCCGGTGCGTTGGCGCATGAATTAAACCAGCCGCTGACCGCGTTCACCAATTTGGTTAACGCTGGGCGCCGGATGATGGCAAACGGCGCGCCCCACAGGGTCGACGCTGTACGCGATGTCCTTGGCGAAGCCGCCGAGCAGGCGCTCCGCGCCGGCGAGATCATTCGGCGGCTGCGAGAGTTCGTTACGCGCGGCGAGACGGAAGCGCGGATCGAAAACCTGTCTGACCTGATCCGTGAAGCCAGTGATCTTGCCTCGGCGGGGACCGGCCCGCACAGCGTGCAGGTCCGGCTGAGCTTCGATCCGCGCGCCGAGGCGGTGCTTGCAAACCGAATTCAACTGCAGCAGGTCATGCTTAACCTGATACGCAATGCGTACGAGGCGATGGCGCAGAGCGAGCGGCGCGAGTTGGAAGTGGTCACTGCGCGTCTCGATGACAGGTCGATTGAGATCGCAGTAGCAGATTGTGGCTCGGGCCTGCCAGGCAATATCGTGGAACACCTCTTCGAGCCATTCCACACCACAAAAATCAATGGCATGGGACTGGGACTCTCGATCTGTCGCTCGATCGTCGAAGCTCATGGCGGAAAGCTGGGATATGAGCCCAACTGCGGCGGCGGAGCAATCTTTCGTGTGACGCTGCCCGTTCCTCTGGAACAATGAGTCGATCGATGGCCGCCGAACGGTTCATTTACGTTGTTGATGACGACCCGGCGATCCGCCGATCTTTGGAGCGGCTGCTAGATGCGGTCGGTTTCCGGGTGGCGTCGTATGCAACGCCAAAAGCGTTCCTCGACGTCGCAGGCAGTTTACTCGGGGGCTGCGTCCTGCTGGATCTTCGTATGCCGGAGATGGACGGCTTCGAGGTTCATGCTCGCCTTCGGCTGATAAACCCCGACCTGCCGGTCATTGTGGTGACGGCCCAAGGCGACGTGCAGACCGCGGTCCGAGTGATGAAGGCGGGAGCTGTGGACTTTATTGAAAAGCCCTACAGTGACGACGCCTTGATAGCAGCGATTGAGTCCGCGCTGAAGACTAGCGCGGCTAAGGGCCGGACCGATGATATTGGTAAGGCGGCGGCGTTGATCAATACGCTCAGTCCACGCGAGCGGCAGGTGCTCGAGGCGCTCGTGGCCGGTCAACAAAACAAGGTCATTGCATTCGATCTTGGAATCAGTGTGCGCACAGTCGAGGTTCACCGCTCACGTATGATGGACCGGTTGGGCGTACATCAGTTCGCGGAGGCTGTCCGGCTTTTGGTCCTCGCGAGCTTTGCAGAGCGGGCGTGAGCGGGGATCCTAAGGCAAGGATCGCCATCAAGTCCGCGCGACGTGGACCTCGCCGGTGGATGTGCGCTGCAGGCGCCGATTGATCAGCCATCAAGAGCCGCTTTCCGGAAGCTTGGCACCGTGGCACCTCGATCCTTGCGATCACCAATCGCTTTGCCAGCTTCAGCCGCAACCCGCCTCGAAAGAATAGGAATTGAGTACGGTATCGTTCGCATCGGACCGTGGGCGATCAAGGCTTCATAGGTAGCCTGCGGCGGCCGAGTCCCCGCTATCGATGGTGTGTCCGGCGCTCTTCCACGCGCTCCGGCCCGGCGGTTATGAACACAAGAACCGCAAGACTTGTGCCCGATGCAGAGCGCTCGCAAGTTTATTTTTTGCGAACGCCTCCCGTCCATCATCTTGTCGGTATTCCTGTCGGTATCTGAGGCAATCGACGACTAAAAGTATCGCAAATTCAATTTGTTATGCGACTAGTTGATTATCGGCCAGGGGCACCACGCTTCGCCCGTTGGGCTTCGCGTGGCGCAGCCACGCAAGGCCGAACGGGCGAAGCGTGTCCGGCGAAGCCTCTTGGCGAAGACGGACCGCGAACCACGCCGCACAAAGGCCGATCCGGCGAAGCAGCGAAGGCTGTCCCGCCGCAGCCGTGGCGAAGGTGAACCTCCCTTACGGTTTGCGCCGGCGACATCCGGAGATATCCGACTAGCCCGCGCCGTGCGGTTTGCTACCGCGTCCGAGTGCGAACTGGCCGACCGGGCCTTCGACATCGAATGCGAGCCCCGTCATCTTTGCAAACTGTTCGATGTTGCTGGTGCCGATGGCGCAGCCGCCGAGGCCCATATCGGTCGCCGCCAGGTAGAATGTCTGGATCAGGCTGCCGACGTCCTTCAGAATCAGCGAATAGGCGATCGAGGAGTATTTCCAGGAGATCCGTCCGAAACGCGCGGCGATCGTGATCAGGACTTGCGGCGGACCGGACGCGCCCATGGCAAACTCGGCGGCCATTGAAAGGGCCCGCAGGTGCTGGGCAGCGGCGTCGATCGCAACCAGCACGTGGCCGCCGGCGTCGTAATGATAAAGTCCGGGAGCCAGCCCCTCGCAGTTCGAGACCGCCAGGTACAATTCAAGCTCATATGCGCTGCCTGCCGCCGGATACGGCCTCGAACTGTAGGTGACCTCAACGCCCTCGTCGAAATCGGCGCCGCTCTTCCATTCCGACAGCACGCGGGCGGTGGTGCCGAGAAACTGCGCGAGCTCGACGAGCGTGACCGGATGCTGGTCGTCGAAATCCCGTGTCGAATGGCGCTCGCGCAACAGTCTTGCGAAAGGCGACACCGCCTCCGGCTTGGCCGGCTGGCCGAGGGAGATTTTCCTGCCGGGCCAGAGCGGGCGCACTGCGGGCAGCGGCGGAACGGCGCCTGCATAGGCGTAGGCGCCACCGACCGGATCGGCATGGCGGCCCTCCGTGCTCCGGGTGTGAAACATCAGGTCGTGGAAATCCCAGAGCACGAGATTGCCATCCCCTTCGCTCATTCGCGTGCCGTCGCCGTCCTTCGCCCCGAGCTTGATCAGCATCCGGCTATCGAGCAGCAAGGCGAGCAGATCGGAGTTCAGGGAAGCCACTTGCTTGCGAAGCGCGTTGACCTTGTGAGGCTGCGACAAGCGAGCCAACGTCGCGGCGATGGCGGGATCGCAAATCCGGAATAACGCGCCAGCGCGCGGCGATTCCAGCACCATCTCGTTCCCGCGCCGGCGCAGATAGGCGAAGCGTGACAACACGATCGTATCGCCGCTCGAAAGCTTTGCGCGCTCCGGCCAGTATTCGGCGACCTGCGGCTCGATGACCACGAGATCTTGCGCATCATGCGGAGAGTACAGGCGATAGTCGAGCAGCCCGTGCCGCGCCAGTCGCTGCACCAGCGCGTGAAGCTGCTTGGCCGGCGCGCTCTTGCCGGCAAGGGCGGTGAGCGGCAGGCCGGTGACGAGATGTCCGGCACGGTCGATCGCCGCCATGCCGAATTGCCCGAGACTGACCGAATAGTCGGCCGAGACGGCGGCGATGCTTCCATCGGCCTGCATTTGAAAGGAGAAACGGCCGTTCAGTCGCGCGGCGATGATCGGTGCGCTCGTCCTGGTCGGCTTTTTCCGGGGAGCGCGCAACGAGGCCAGCCCTCAGGTGTGTGGCAGGAACGGAGTCAGTTCGCTTTCCAGCCGCGGACGATCCAGCAGCCCCAGCTTGACCGGCACATCGTAAAGCCGGCCTGGCCCAAAGCGGCGATAGAAATGCCGCAGGCCCGGAACGAGCACCCTGACGACGGGGACCTCGACATCGGGCCGCGTCTGGTCGAGCACGAGGAAGTCGTAACCTGCACGCGTTGCGATCTCGACGCAGGCGTTGACCTGGTGGCGGGTATTGTCATGGACCTCGAGGCCGGGGGCAGGCGGCAGAACGGGATTGTCGCTGGGGATCAGGAACGGATAATCGTCCAGCCGCAGCGGCGTAACACCGTCGAGGGACGGCTTCTCGCCGCTTCCACCGCTCATCATGCCTATCGACATGAACTGGGTCAGCTCGGTGAGGGAACGCAACAGCGCGATGCGGCGATCGAAATGCGAACCGGATCCGAACTCGATATTCTCGTGCCCATTCTGCATCCAGTGCATGATCGCGACGTAAGAAGGAATGCCGAGATCGCTGGTGATGTCGAGCACCCAGAGCCGCCGCCCCGCATCGGCAAACTGACGCTGAAGATCCCGCACGTAGGAATCCTCGAACTGCGTCAAATCAAGCTCGGCGCGCTGCACGCGGTTGTACCACCAGATCGCATAGGCATCGCGTTCGACCAGTTCGAGGAAGCCTTGGACAATGGCCTCTTCGCGGGTGTTGCCGGCCGCGCATCCGTTGGAATCGGTGTGGAAGCCGCCATAGAAGAAATACAGCAGGCCGGTCGGGAGATATTTGAAGCGCTTGTCGCGCAGCGACCAAACCGGCGACCATTCGGTCCTGCTCGCGGGATCGAACGGCTCGGGAACCGGATGCGAATCGTCAGGCAGCGGGACATGCCTGTTTTGAAACTGCGCATCGCTGAAGAACTGGACGTCGTTGGGAAGAAGCGCATCACCGGGCGCGAAATCGGCAAAGCGGCGCGTCGCCCTGATCTCGTCACCCTGGAAAATGCCCGAGTAGCGCTCGATCGCCTCCATCAGCGCGCTGGCCTCGCCCTGCTCGGCCGTGGACCCCTTGCCAAAGCTGCCCCCGCTCAGGCCGGACCTGAGCTGGTCGACGTTCCAGGCCGGCGCGGAGAAATTGTGGTGCGCGAAGAAATTGGTGTTCATCGGCAGATCGGCTTCGATCCGCTCGAGCCGCGACACCACGCCGGTCAGCGGACTGACGTGTTTGCGAAATCTCGCCACCGTGGCGCGCGACGTCACGGTGCGGTACCCACCGCTGGTCATGACGAGCTTTCTGCCTTCGGCGATCTCGATCGGCACCGCCGCTCGTCGTGGATTCCGGAGCTTCTTGCTGCCGCAGGCCGAACATTGCGGACGCTTCGCGACGTAGTGCTTGGCGATGACAGCCCCGGTCAGGTCGAAGCTTGCGATGTGATCGCTGAGATCGGTGCGAAATCCGGAGGCGATCGCCTTGGCGATTTCAACCGCGGCAAAGTGGATCGCGGTCTGTCCGACGGTGCCGCTGACGAGCGGCGACACGGCGACGGCCTGCGCGGCTCCGCGGTCGAGGAATCCCTTGATCTCGCGATTGCGGATCATGCGATCGTGCAGGCAAGTCCAGCAGGCGCTCTCGCCCGGCTTGAACACGGGCCCCACCAGCGGAAACACGCCTGATGGCTGCACCAGCAGCCAGGGCGCCCCGTCAGCCACGCGCTTCTCGTTCACCTCGGAGAGTTGCCGATCGAGATAGTCGTTCACGAGTGTGACGACGAGCCGGGGCGATCGCTTGGCGATCTGAACCCCAAGCTTGCTCAAAGCCGCGCTTAGCTCGCCCGCGCCTTTGACATCGATCGATTCCACCCGCACCGGCCAGTTGCGGAGATTCTCTTCCGCGATGTCGGGGGGCAGGCCGAGGCTTGCCCAATATCCGTCAACGACGCCGCCATGCGATGCTCCGCTGACGACGTATCGGCGCTCCAGCAATCGCCTGATCGCCTCTTCGATCTCGGCAACGGGAAAACGCTTCGATAGCTCACGGATGAGCTCGGACGCAGCCTTGCCGTTCTTTCCGATCGCACGCGCCAACTCACAATAGAGGTCGCCGTGCAAAAAGAACTTGCGGGCCTCGGAATAGAGACAGACCGCGTTGGGAGGAAGCAGATAGGCGGTGAAGTTTGGCGCGAATCGCAAAATGTCCTTGCGGGTTTGCTTCGCGGTGCGGCTCTTTCGCTCGACTGTCATCGGGGCAGCACGCTGATCCTGTTCCCGTCATTTCCGATTGCCGTCACGCGACGAACGCTTCGCGCGGGCACCGACCTTCTCTGCATGAGTTGGAACATACTCGCTCGCCATCGGCAAGCGGACGGACCGCATGACGCGAACGCCCTGACGCACGCAGCAAAGTGGCCGGGTCCTTGCGAGCCCGGCCAATGAAATCGCGACCTGTCGATGTCCCGTCAGGGAGCGCCAACGCCTAGCACCAGCGGCAGCGGCCCCACGATGCGCAGCACCCGGTGCATGCGATCGGCGCAACAACGGCACAGCCAATGCCAACGCCACAACCGACGCCGCAGCGGCAGGCTCTGCAGCCCGCGCAGCCTCTGCAACCACCGCAGCCGCGACAACCGCCGCAGCCACGACAGCCACCGCATCCCCGCGCGAGCAGGATGCCGCTCAAGGTTTTCTCATCGCTGGCGAGATGGAAAGTGGCAAGGCTGACATCGGCGAGTTCTTCCTCGCTGAGCTGGGTAAACTGGCCAGGCATGACGTTCAGCCTTTGCGGCGCGTCGCCTGCCGGAACTGCGGCTGTCGCATATGCGCTGCCTGCCAGCGAAAAAGTCAGCCCGGCTACTCCGAGGGCCGGCACTGCAGCTTTGGTCATCCGAACTTTTTTCGAAGCTTGCTTCGTTCGCCGCATGGCCGCATCCTCCAAATCCGGGAAGAATGAGAATGATTTCCTCAGGGCATCCTACGCCGAGCAACCAAAGCGAGCAAGAATTGCGCATCGACAAGATGTCGAGAGGCTGCTTTGTAATCTTCATGAACGACATCGCGGCAATTTTGCGTCGAGCATGCCGGACCATGGCGCATGATGCAGTGCGCAATCGCCTGCCCGCCCGAACGGAGCAGACAATTTGATCGATCGGGTCGGAGGTTTCGTCTGGTATGAGCTGCTGACGACAGACAGGCGGTCGGCCGCTGCTTTTTACGCCGAGATCGTTGGCTGGACCACGAAGGATGCGTCCACCGCGGAACTGGCCTACACGCTGTTGAACGCGGGTGACGCTCCGGTCGCCGGACTTATGGCGCTTCCGGAAGAGGGAGTGCGCATGGGGGCAACGCCGAGATGGCTCGGCTACGTTGCCGTCGATGACGTTGATGCGAAGGCCGCTCACATCCGCCTGCTTGGAGGCGCGATCCTGGTCTCACCGACAGACAGCAACATCGGCCGCATTGCGGTAGTCGCCGATCCGCAAGGAGCGACGTTTGCGCTGGTCACAGGATTGACATATGGCCGATCGCAACCGGGCGGATCGGATGAACCCGGACGAGTGGGCTGGCACGAGCTGCTTGCCGCGGATCGGAGCACGATCTTTGCGTTTTACGGAGAGCTGCTTGGCTGGCAACAGGCCTCTCCCGAAAACGATCCGGCGAGCGTGTATGAATTGTTCTCGGCGGCTGGACGGACGGTCGGCGGCATGCTCACCAAACTTCCGAGCGTGCCGCACGCGTGCTGGCTGCACTACTTCAATGTCGACGACGTCGGCGCGGCGGCCAGGCGGGTCCATGCCGGCGGAGGCCGGATTCTCCAGGGGCCGATCGAGTTGCCGGATGATTGCTGGATCCTGCGATGCGTCGATCCCCAAGGCGGCCTGTTTGCGCTGCAGGGGGCCTGGGATCAAAAGTCCTCTGCCCCGGAAGTCAGCTGGTCCGCCAGCTGGGATGGCATGACTTCAAAAGGCAGGATGGTGCTTCGCAAGCCGAAGCGCTAGCCGTCCGTGGCGCACGACGCTCCGGCAATCCGCAGTCGCTTCGACGAAAGCGTCATTGTCGCGATCCCCGAGCCTCACGCGGCCCGCGTGTAGGTCGTGATCATCGTGTAGTCCTTGCGCGGACCCGACACGACGTGACGAATGACAAAGCCACCATCGGCCAGGAAGGTGTAGGTCGACTGATAATTGTCGAGATTGCACAGATGGCCGGCGCTTCCGTTCAGAGCGCCACCATCGGATGCAGCAAGCTCAATCGCGTGGAATAGCCGTGGCGGCGTCTCCTTGAAGAAGACTTCGAATCCGCGGTCGCACTTGCGGAAGACGTACTCCCGCTCCGCTTCAAGCTCGGTGCCGTTCTGGAGCCTCAAGCGTCCCTGCTCGCGATAGGCGAGGCGCTCCGCGTCCAATGGCGTGAAGGTCGCGAGACCCTGCATGCTCCCTTGACCTGCGATGACCCGGTCGAACGACCAGCGGCCCGCCAGCCGCGTCATCACCTGCGACGCATCATCCCAAGCATCGATCACGGTTTCGTTCATGTGCTCTGGACCCAGGCGTCCGGCCGCTTCGTGGTTTCGCAAAATCCGCGGGGCCCGCGTTCGACTTTGCCGCGCCGCTACCTATATCCTTGCGATAATGCGTGTCGAGACGGTGAGCAAGTGATGGCCAGGAGACCGACGACGGACACCGGCGCCGACGATCCGCCCCGCTATTTCGTCTGGGTCCGCGGCCTCGATGGGCCCGAGCCGCAGAAATGGGTCGACATGGAGTTCGGTGTCGGCGACTGGAAGCGGCCGCTGGTGCTGGCCTGGCTGGAGCTGCCGCTGGACGAGCGGCGCCTGCCGCTGTCGATGCTGGCGCGCCGATATCCGCCGCCGAGGGTGGAGACGCCTTAGGCGCGCCTCACTTGCCCCGCGCCGCGGTCGGGGTCAGGCCGAACCTGCGGCGAAAACAGCGATTGAAATACGACAGATCATTGAAGCCGCAGGCGAACGCGATGTCGCTGATGCGCCCCTCGCGATGGGCGAGCAGGTCGGCCGCCTTGCGCAGGCGCAACTCGGTCAGCCGGGTGGTGAAGCTCGCGCCCGCTTCGAACAAGAGCTCGTTGACATAGCGCTCGGAGAGACCGGCGGCCGTGGCGAGCTTTTGAGCGGAGAAATCCGGCTCGTGGAAGCGCGCCTCGAGAATCGACTGCACGGCCTTCAGCCGTACCGCGCGCAGGCCCCGGCGCCGTGCCGCAGCCGCAACGTCGCTGCGGGCGCCCAGGCCGATCGCGGCGAGATCGAGCAAATGCGACGCGATCGCCATGCCGGCCTCGTCGGCGGCCGAGGGATGACGAAGCAGCAGATCGCTGTAGTCCATCATCAGCGACAGCGCGCCGCCGGGCTCAAGCTCGCAGCCAACGAGGTCGTCGACGTCGGCGACCATCGCGCGCAGTGAATCGACCGGCAGATGCACGTTGGTGAAACGCTTCTGGCTCGCGCCGTCTGCGGCGAAGAACGGCTCGTCGAGCTTCAACAACACCATCGATCCCGGCCGCATGGTGAATTCGCGGCCGCGATGGATCACCTGCGAGGAGAGATCGCCGGTGTTGCGCGCGAGGCAGAAGCGGTCATCGCCGGTCTCGATCACCTGGCGCTTTTCCCGGCGCACCGTGACGAAGCTGCCGTCGCAGCGGCCGAGCATGGTGGTGCCGATATGGATCGAGTTCATGGCGGCGCGAAACGGCACGTCGGAGGCCGGATCGAGCTCGCCGGTGTTGGAAAAATGCTCGAACAGCTCGGCGAAACGGATGAAGCGCTGCCGGTCGGACAGATCCTGCGGCAGCATCGCGGTCGAGAGCGACTTCCTGATGACGGACATCGACAAGGACTTCCGGGAAAAGCTTTTTCGGAAAAAATCGCGCAGAAAACGATTGAGCCTTGCAAGCCGCGGATGAACCCGCGCTGAAGGCCGACGGTCATAGGCTACCAGTACCGTCACCCGATTCAAGCTGCGCCGGTCAGTCCAAGCGGCAAGGCCTCGGGCGCCGGACAGTCCAAGACGGGCCGCACGCCACCATCCTATTCAGGCAGCGGATGCGACATCCCGCCACACGCGAATCGCGTCCGGGCAACCGGGCGGCCCCAGCCTGACGCCCGCTGGAGGAGACAACGACATGCGAACCTCTCTACCCCGCAGCCTCGTGCTCGGCGGCGCCATCGCAACCAGCCTCTGCATCGGCTACGCGCTCGGCGCGCAACCGCACATGGACGAGGCGGTGGCGATCCTGCAATCGGCCCGCGCCGAGCTGGTCAAGGCCGAGCCCAACAAGGGCGGTCATCGCGAACGGGCGCTGGGGCTGATCGACCAGGCGATCACCGAAGTACGCGCCGGCATCGCTTTCGCAGCCACCCACTGACCGCAGACATCAGGGAGCAAGACGCATGATACGAACCGTGTTTGCCGCGGCGCTCGCGCTCGGCGCAATCGTCAGCTCGGCCCAGGCCATGCCGCTGGCGCCGTTCGGCGCACAAGGCAATGGCGATGTCATCGCGGTCGCCGGCGGCTGCGGCGCCGGCTGGCACCGTGGCCCCTATGGCGGCTGCCTGCGCAATTTCGCCAACCCCGCCGCGCATGCCTGCCCGCGCGGCTACCATATCGGACCCGGCGGTGCCTGCCGCGGCAACGGCAGGTAAGAGCCGACCACACCACCGCTTCGCGGATGAGAGTCATGCCCGGGCTTGCCCGGGCATTTCTTTTGCCGATTGTGGCGGAGATCATAGACAGCCGCAGCGAAACGGCGCAATCGTCCTTGCTACCTCAGCGCGATTATGGGCGAAATACATCCATTCATTCACGACAAAACCACTGATTGAATTTTGAAGGATGCCGCCCGGGCAGGTTTAAGCATCCCAACTGGATTTTCGGAGGAGCCCATGACGCACCACGACAGGGCGCTGCATGGCGGTCCCGCAAGGCCGGACCAAACGCACGAAGATTCCAATGCCACGGCGAATGCGGCCGATGCGCGTGCGCCCCGCAAGCTGGTGCTGTTCGCCGATGGCACCGGCAACGCCTTCACCACCCAGGAATCCAGCGTCTGGCGCCTCTACGAGGCGCTCGACCATACCAAGCCCGACCAGATCGCCTACTACATCAAGGGTGTCGGCACCGCCGGCTGGGCGCCGCTCGCCGCCCTCGACGGTGCCACCGGCATCGGCGTGCCCGCCAACGTCCGCAAGCTCTATCGCTTCCTGTGCTGGAACTGGCGCGAGGGCGACGAGATCTACATCTTCGGCTTCAGCCGCGGCGCCTTCACCGCGCGCACGCTGGCAGCGCTGATCGCGAGCCAGGGGCTGGTGCCGGCCGTCATCGACAAGGTCGCCGTGTCGCATGCCGAGATGCAGCGCAACACGATGGCCGCGTGGCGGGCATATCGTAAGCAATCGGTCGGCTATTACAGCCTGCCGACGATCTGGGTCGTGCGCTGGATCCGCGACGTGCTGATCTATCTCTATCAACTCGTTTTTCGGCAGCGCTCCTATGCGGAGGTTCGCGAGGCCATGGACGGCCGCAAGGAGGTCCGAATCGAATTCCTCGGACTGTTCGACACGGTCGAGGCGTTCGGGGTGCCGATCGAGGAGCTCCGTGTCGCGATCGATTGGGCGATCTGGCCGATCTCGTTCCGAAACTACCGGCTCTCCGGCAAGGTGAAGCACGCCTGTCATGCGCTCGCGCTCGACGACGAACGTACCACCTTCCATCCGCTGCGCATCGACCAGGCCGGCCTTGCCGAGGGACAGATCGTCAAGGAGGTGTGGTTCGCCGGCGTCCATTCCGACATCGGCGGCGGCTATCCGGAATCCACGCTGTCCTTCGTGCCCCTGGTGTGGATGGCCGAGCAACTCGGCGACCAGCTCCGCTTCCAGGACGGCACGATCGAGCACTTCCGCCAATATCAGTCGGCGATCGGGCCGATCCACGATTCGCGCAGCGGCGCCGGCGTGCTGTACCGCTACGGTCCGCGGCCGATCCACGACCGCGTGGAAGATGGCGGACCGCCGGTGGTGCACTTCGGCGTGGTCGAGCGCATGCTGCACGGCTGCGACAATTATGCGCCGCTGATGCTTCCGGCCAATGCGAGGGTGCTGCTGCCGGATGGACAGGTGCTGCCGCTGACGCGGGACGAAACGCGCAAGGCCATGAGGTCCGCCTACGCGAAACGAGAAGGCGATGGCCACAGGGCGGCCGAAGCCGACGCCTTCATGGCGATGAGCCCGCCGAATCCCGAGATGGCGCGTCAGGTTCTCGACACCGTGTGGTGGCGCCGCTTCGCCTATTTCTCACTGCTGATCGCGCTCGGCGTCCTCGTCGCGTGGCCGTGGATCGCGCGCTCCGTCGTAGGGTCGACCAAGGAGCACGGTCTCGAAGACACCACGCTGCTCAAGGTGATCACGGCGATCGACAACGGCACGAGCACGGTCGTCAAGCCGTTCGCCGATCTGCTCGCGAGCGTGCTGCCGTCCTACGCGGCACCATGGCTTGCGATCGCGCTGTATTATCCCTTCGTCACCACGGTCCTCGTCATCATCATCCTGATCGCGTGGAACAGGAATGCGGCGCTGCGCGACAGCATCCAGGAACGCGCCCGACTGGCCTGGTACCGGCCCGACCGGATGGCCTCACGAAAGCGCGTCAGCAAATCCGGCTGGCTGCTCGCGATCGGCCGCTGGATGCGACTGCACGCCTGGCCGGTGCGCATGGCCTTCACCAACGTGCTGATGCCGGGCATTTTCCTGATCGCCATTTTCGGCTCCGCTGTGCTGTTGCTGTCGCGCGGCTATCTCGACTGGCGCGCGGGCGTCGGCGACTTCTGCAAGAGCAGCGCATCGACGCGTGCCATAGGCGACACGCCGGTGACGGCGCGCGACGGCGAATTGTTCGACGTCAGCCATTTCTGCTGGCCAAGCCGCCTCGCGGTGGAGAAGGGCCGCAAATACCGCGTCTGGATTGAAATGGCCGATCCGTGGTTCGACCGCACCATCATGACCGGCGTGAACGGATTCACCACCCCGCCGGATCTGACCCATCGCATGGCCGTTCCGATCCTGCGGCTTCAGGGCGCGAACTGGTTCCAGCCGGTCGTGCGGATCGGCGCGCGCGGATCATACGATCTGCCGCTGCAGGCCATCAACGGAGTGCCAGCGAGCGAGCTGCCGCGGCGCGTCAACGCGACGGTGCCGGCCTATGACGACGACAGCAAGAACAACTACCCGATCCATGTCGAGGACTCCGCCGAGTTCAAGACACCGGGCAGCGAATTGAATCGCGTCTGGAAACCGTTCGGGGATTTCGAGCCGATCCCGGAAGCGGCGCTGCCGGCGGCGCGCGCGCTCTGGCGCAAGCAGGGCTTGTCCGAGCTGTTCGTCGCGGAATTCGAGGCGCCCGAGGCCGGCGAATTGTTCTTCTACGTCAACGACGCCGTCCAGCTCTTCCCGCGATTCATCTCCACGCGGCACGCACCGCGCTGGCTCCTGCCGGTCCAGGGCCGGCGCGTCCAGTTCTACAAAAACAACAGCGGAACGGCGACGATCCGGCTCCAGCGGTTGCCAGCGCCCCCGCCCCCATGATTATGGGTGTCGCGCACGTGGCGCCGCGGCTAAGCTTGGCGCGCGCGCCGCGGGGGACACGCGGCTGGGACCATGATCATGACGGACCAGGGCGAGACCGGTGAGGCCATCACCATCCTCCTCGTCGAAGACGACGCACCGACCTGCTGGCGTCTTCAGGACGCGCTGGTGAAGGCCGGATACGAGGTGCGCACCGCCGGCTCGCTCGGCGAGGCCCGCGGCGCGCTTGCTGGCGGCGCACCGCGCGTTCTGCTGACCGATCTGCGGTTGCCCGACGGCCATGGTGTCGAGCTGATCCGCGAGACCAGGCGGCGCTTTCCGGACACCGAGATCATGGTGATCTCGGCGCTGGGCGACGAGGAAAGCGTGATCTCCGCCATCACCGTCGGCGCCACCGGCTATCTGCTCAAGGACGCCTTCCCGACCGACATCGCCACCACCGTGCGCGATCTGGTCGCCGGGCATTCGCCGATTTCGGCCTCGATCGCGCGCTTCATCGTGCGGCGAACGCAAAACTCCGCCGAGCCCCCGCCGGGGCCCGTGCTCAACACCGCAAAACTCACGCCGCGCGAGATCGACATCCTCTGGGGCATTGCCAAGGGCTTCAGCTACGCCGAGATCGCGAGCCATCTCGGCCTGTCCCGGCAGACCGTGCCCGGCCACATCAAGAACATCTACCGCAAGCTCGAGGTGCACACGCGCAGCGAAGCCGTGTTCGAAGCGGTCCAGCAGGGCCTGATCAAGCTGTGAGCGAGATTGCCGCGAAGGCCGTGGTCTCGCGGCACAGGCTGCGGCTCGCGCGCATCGTGCCGTATCTGCTGCTCCAGGCGCTGATCGTGCTTGCCACCATGCTCGGGCTGCGGCTGCTGGAGCCGCACGATCCCGACGATTTTGCGGTGGGCGAATTCTCGTTGCACGAGGCCGGCACGACGCGTCCCGTGACGCTGCCGCATTTCACGGCGTCGCGCTATTCACTGGCCGATCCGCCGCTCTATTCGGGCAAATTCATCTTCAAGCCCGATGCCGCCGGTACGACCTGGTCGGTGTTCCTGCCGCGCTTCAGCAACGGCGCGGAGATCGCGGTCAACGGCGTCGCGATCCTGGACTCCCGGCGCGATCCCACCGCCAACCGGCCTGACCGCAACACGCCCGAGATTGCGGTGATCCCGCCATCGCTGCTGCACGACGGCAGCAACGACATCACTATCCGGCTGTTCGTGTGGGGACCGTTGCGCGGGTTTCTCGACACCGTCTATGTCGGCCCGGATGCCGCCTTGCGCCCGGCCTACGAGACGCGCACGCTGCTGTTCGTCACGCTGCCCGTGGTGTTCTCGGCCTGGCAGTCGATCCTGGCCGTCATCCTCGCCATCATGTGGCTGATGCGGCGCCACGAGCCGGTCTATGGCGTGCTGGCGGTGGCGATGGTGCTCGGCGTGGTGCAGGCCTTCCTGACGCCGCCGGTGCCGCCGGCCACCTCGTCCCGGCTCGCCGGCGTGCTGCTCTCGTCCGCACCGATCGAGAGCGCGCTGATCGTGGTGTCGGCCGTGCTCTTCCTCGGCTGGCGCTGGCCGCGCTACGGCGCGCTGCTGTTCGTGCCGGGGCTCATCGTGATCGCCGGCGGCCTCATCGCGGGTCCGCCGCTGCCGCGCATTCTTTTCCTGCTTTTGGGGATCCCGACGGTCGGGTTCTGCCTGGTCCTGATGGCCGGCATCGCGGCCTACGCCGTGCTCAAGCGCAAGGACGTGGCGAGCTTCGCGCTCGGCTGCGCGGCCACCATCGTGCTGACCTGCTGGGTCCACGATATGCTCTCGGTGTTCGAGATCATGCCCAACGAGCGCACCTTTGTCTCGCGGCTGTCCTATTCGGCGCTGCTGATTGCGATCGGCGCCGGGCTGACCTGGCGCTTCGCCCGGGCGCTCAACCAGGTCGACAGCTTTGCCGGCCAGCTGGTCGCGCGCGTGCGCGAGGCCGAGGAGCGGCTGAAGGCAAGTTTTGCCCGCGAGGAGGCCCGCGCGCGGGCCGCGGCCCTCGCCAACGAGCGCACGCGGCTGATGCGCGACCTTCATGACGGCCTCGGCGGCCAGCTGATCAGCATCGTCGCGCTCTCCGAGCGCGGGCAGGAGGGTGCGACCATCACCGATGCGGCGCGCGCCGCGCTGAAGGATCTGCGTCTGGTCATCGATTCCATGGACGACATAGGTGGCGACCTCATGCTCGCACTCGGCTCCTGGCGCGAGCGCGCGGCGATGCAGTTGCGGCCGCACGACATCGCGCTCGACTGGCGCGTGGCGACGCCGCAGGGCCTGCCGCTGCATCCTGAGCTGCGGCCCTGGCACGTCATCCAGATCGTGCGCATCCTGGACGAGGCCGTGACCAATGCGGTCAAGCACGCGGTTGCGCGCCACATCGCCGTTGCCATCGAAACGCGCGACGATGGCCAGGGACCGTACGGCGTGATCAGCGTCGCCGACGACGGTCGCGGCTTTGTGCTTGGTGACGATTGCGAAGCCGCGGGCGCGAGCCAGAGCGCACGCGGCCTGCGCAACATGCGAAACCGCGCCACGCGCTGCGGCGCAGTGCTCGATCTGAGCTCGGATGCCTCGGGCACGCGGGTGCAGCTGCAATTGCCGCAGGTCTTTCCCGACAGCGACGCGGCCACGGGCTGAAGTCGTTCTTCTCCCTCGCCCCGCTTGCGGGGCGAGGTGAGGAAGGAGGCTCAGCGCACGCCGACGCGATTGACCGGACCGCCACGATTCATGGGCGTGCCAGCGCGGACGCCGACACCGGGCGCACCGACGCCGGGCGTGGCCACGGCCGCGGCTGCAACCGGTGCGCCTGGCGCAATCACCACCGCTCCGACCGGCCGCACCACGCAACCCTTGGGCACGCCGACCGTCTTGCAGTAAACCACCGCCTGCGCCGGGCTCGTGCCCAGCGACACCATCGCCGCACCCGCCAGCATCATCATCGTCAGCCCGGCGCTCAGCGGTCCCATTTTCGACATCTTGCTCTCCTGCTTCCCGTTCGGCGCCCGATGCAGTCACCGGGTCTCGCAGCCGACGTGCAGCCTCAATGGCAAAAGACGATGCGCCAAGACATGCCATGAAGATGGGGGTGCGATGCGCGAGCCGCCGCGCCGATGCCATGAACATGGCATGGACCGGCCATGGATCTCCGCGAGATGGTCCGGCCCGCTTGATCCCAAGCCGACAATGACATTCCCGAGGAGATGCCTCATGAAGATTTCGGTACTCGCAGCCTTGCTGCTCGCCGCAGCCATCGTTCCCGCCACGGCGCAATCCGGCCCCACGCCGCAGGAGCAGATGGCCTGCCGCAGCGATGCGGGCAAATTCTGCGCCGAGCATATCGGCAAGCCGCCGCAGATGAACGCCTGCCTGCGCGAGAACAAGGCCAAGCTTTCGGACAGCTGCCGCAAGGTGGTGGAGTCGCACGGCGGCTGAAGCGCGATCTTTTCCACATGAGCAGTGTCGCAGGGTGGGCAACGCGACGGCGTGCCCACCCCTTCTATTGGTGGGCACGGCGCCTTGCGCCTTTGCCCACCCTACGGTTTCGGACTCGCGGATCGAGCCGCCCTAGTTCGTCAGTCCATAAACGTCGAGCTGTCCATTATAGGTCGGGCGATAGATGCGGCCCTTCCAGACGATCGGACGGTTGAACTTGGGATGCATGAAGGCGTGCTCTGGGCCCCAGTTCTCGCTGTCCCAGATCACCTGGAGCCGTTGCGAGCCGTCCGGATTGGTCGCGAAATTCTGCGCGTCATAGACCAGGAAGCGGCCGGGGCTGAGCATCATGTTGCTGTCCTTGTAGGGGACCATCGCGACGACGATGGCGTCAGCCCCGTTGTTGGCGGCGAGCGTGATGCTCCAGCCGGGCATGCCGCCCGATGGACGCGGCGATTGTGGCGACGCGATCTCGTTCGATCCGGCGAGATAGGTCGAGGTCCCGTCGGCCGCGATCGACCAGGCCCGTAGAGCGCTGTTCTCGCCGCCGACGATATGCATCACGCCATGCGTCGTGGACGAGAACAGCAGCGGCGTGCCATGCAGATGCCGCGTCGCGCCGCCCGGATACAGATTCAATTGCATCGGCGAGGCCGGCGCCGGCGGCACGGCGGGATCGAAGAACGTATAGAGGATCGGCGGCATCTTGAGCTTGGCATAGTTGGCGGCGAAGTGACCGGCCTGAAGATCACCCGGCTGGGTGTCGCCGAGCGCCGTTGCATTCCCGGTGTAGAGAATGCCGTCCTTGCCAGCCGCGAGCACGGCGTGGGCCGATCCGACATAGACCGGTCCTCCTGAACCGAAATCCTGGTCGCTCCACGCCGATTCCTTCATCGCCGCCAAGTGATGCGCCACGGCCGGCGCGATCTGCGCATCCATCGGGTCGGGCCCGGACGTCACCGCGACATGCGCCAACTCGCGCGCATGAAGCGGCGTGAGCGCCATTCCCATCCGCTTGGCGTGGCCGATCACCGCGGTCAGCGACACGTTCGACGGCAGCGCGTGCGCATCGTCGTCGTCGTCGTCATCGAGCAGCGCCGCAGCCGCGGCGCCGACACGGTTGGCATCCGTCCACGGTGTCCACCACGACAGCACCTCGAAATGCGCGAGAGGCCCGGTGTGCAAGGCCAGCCGCACCACGCTCTCGCCGAAATCGCCCTGCTGCGGCGAGAACGCGCCGTTGCCGGTGATGACATAGATCGAACCGTCGGGGGCAATGGCGGGGCCGGCCCCGCTCTGCCACAGCCCGCCGCCGGAGCCGGTCACGGTGGAGCACCATGCGGCCGCAATATGCCAGGCATGGACGTCGACCGCGATCAGCCAGCCCCGCGCCGCCGCCGAGGTCTCCCTGACCGTGCCGAAAGGGATCAGCACGTGGTTCTGCGTCAGCGTCAGTGCGCTGCGTTGTTTGCGCTGGATCGAGACGAATTTCTGCACGGGCAGGCCACCCGGCGGGGTATAGATCGCGCCTTCCAGGTTCAACAGCTTGTCATGCACCTTCGAGCCGTCGCGGATCCGAAGCGCTGCAAGAAAATGCTGGGCCCTGGCCACGCTGCCATCGTCGCTGATCCAGGCGCAGGCGTAGAGAATTCCGGCCGCTTCGTCGATCACGGGGGTCGAGAGGATTCCCCAATCGACATTGGTCATGTGGCCGTCGATGGCGGGCGTTCCGACGATGGGGCGGCCGAGATTCGTCGCCCAGATTTTTTCGCCGGTCACCGCATCGAAAGCGTAGACCCAGTTGCCCATGGTGGCCTGGAAGATCAGGTCGCGGGTCTTGCCATCAACCGTATGCACGCCACCGACGGCCAGCGGCTGCGCCTCGAGCCGGGGATCGTCGGGAATGGGAATGCTGAAGAGCTTGACGATGCCTTTGGTGCGGACGGCGGTCGCCGTCAGCACGGTCTCGGTATTATTCGCGCCGGTTCTGGCGAGGTCATAGCTGCGGGTGGTGACGGAGCCGGCCATGGTCAGGCTCCCCAGGCAAGCAGGCTTCCAGCTGCAATCAGGCAGGCCGCAGCCAGCGGTCGCGCGTTGCGCAAGCCTGCGCGGCCCCCGTTCAGCACGACGGCTCCGCAGGCAAAGCCGAGCCCGGCCATGATCGCGCTCGACAACGCCGCAGGGACCGGCGCGTCGCCCGCACGTGACACGACATTGTCGATCGCCAGCAGCGGCGGCAGGACGTAGAGCCAGCCCGGCGCGTTCGACAGGCGTTGCGCGATGGGCAGGCCAACGAGAAGCGCCGCGCCCCACGCCATCAGCAGCATCGCGGCAAGCCCACCCGCAAGCGGCATGCCGACGCCGAGCGCCGAGCCGAGCCCGTCGCACAGGCCGAACATCAATGCGAGCGGCAGCGCATGCCGCCCCGGCACAACGAAGGACAGCGCGAAGGCGGCAATCAGGCTGTCGGCGGACGTCCACAACAGATGCAATGACATGGCAATCCTCTCAAACGATTTGTGGAGCAAGGTAGGTGACGTCGATTGAAAACGCCGCGCCGTGCTCCGGCAATTGCCGGCCCGCGACGCGAATATGATGCTCGCCGGTCGCGCCGGCCGTTCCGGCCGCGCTGACATGGTCGCCGCTGCACACGGCCTCGACCACGTTGTGTCCGTGCGCATCGTTGACGGTGATCTTGAGCGAGCCATCTGGCGGCACGCCGTGGCGATCGAGGCTGACCCTGAGGGCGATCTTGCTGCCCTGCTCCACCCAGATCCGTGCCGTCTCGGTCTCGGCATTGGTGGCCGGCAGCGTGTCGAGATCGGCGGCGCCGAAGATCGTTTGCGTGGTGTGACGGGGATGCCTGATCGACGCGACATTCAGGCCGGCACGCGAGAAGCACAGATAGCTCTGTCCCTTGCTGAACGCGTTGCTCGGGATCGTGAAAGTCGCGACGCCGTTTCCGTCGGTGCGGATATCGGCATGATGGCCGCTATAGTCATGCAATTGGACATTGGCTCCGAACGCGGTCTGGCAGCTGATCGTACGCGCATTCATGGTGTCGAAATTCAGCGCGGTCAGCAGGCCGGGTGCACCGGTACGATTGAGCACGATCACCTTGTCATCCAGAAAGCGGCCGCTGGTCGGCCCATTG
This sequence comes from Bradyrhizobium sp. CCGUVB14, assembly GCF_024199935.1. NCBI lineage: Bacteria > Pseudomonadati > Pseudomonadota > Alphaproteobacteria > Hyphomicrobiales > Nitrobacteraceae > Bradyrhizobium > Bradyrhizobium sp. CCGUVB14. Next base: position 1,095,784 of record NZ_JANADS010000001.1, on the reverse strand, counting down.
GCGAGATGCTCGTGGATCCAGACCAGATTATCGATCCATGGCTTCAGCCCGTAGGCGCCGGGCCAGACGCCGGGCGGGAAGTAGTCCTTGCCGTAGACGAACGGGTAGCCCTCGATCGACAGCAGGAAGGCATAGGCGAGCAGCTTGTTGCTGATGACCTGCTGGCCCGGCGAGGTGTCGGTATCGGGATTGTCGACGAAGGTGCAGGAGAGATCGGGACGCCAGCTGGTATAGCCGGCGCCATCAAGCACGCGCGCATTGCCGCCATCGCAGGCGGATTGCAACGCCCAATGCATCGGGAAGTCGGCGACGAGAGATCGGCCATTGAGCGGCGGCTGCGTCGCCCAGCCGTTGAGGATGGCGCGATTGCCGTCAAAATACTCCGAATAGAAAAACTTCGACGCCATCACGCCGTGCGTCATGAACTCGCGCACGAACGGCGCCCAGGTGCCCTTGACGTCGTCGAAGCGCGCGCCGTCCGCGCCGGTGGTGCGGAACACCCATTCGCCGAAGTCGAGCGCATCCTCGATCGTGACGCGCGGCGGGCGGCAGCGCTGGTAGGACAGCTCGCGACCGAACGGAAAATCGTTGGGCGGGCTCGGCACGTCATCATCGGGCAGATCGTCCGGCGGCACGCCGCGAAACCATGAGGGCGAAGTGGTGTGCCGTCCGTTCAGCGTCTGCCCGTCCGCGCCGAGATAGCGGAATACGCCGGGACCGCCATTCTCGCCGCTGCGTTGATGCAGAACGAGATCGAGATAGACGTCGATATCGCAGGCATGCGCGACGGCGACCAGACGCGTCAGCGAAGCTTTGGGGCCGTAGCGCGTGGCGACCGAGCCTTGCTGGCTCTTGCTGCCGATATCGCGGGGATCGAACACGCCATAGCCGTCACAGCCGGGCCCCGCTCCGCCTTGCGCCTTCGACGTCGGCGGCAACTGGATCGCGGTGAAGCCGACATCGCGCAGCGCGCGGACATGCGTGGCGAGGAAATCGAGCAGCCAGGGTGCGCCGCGCCCGTCGACCGGCGCCGGCACGGTCACGCGCTCGCCGTGCGGCCCGAAGAAGCGTCCCCAAGCTAGCAGCGCTACTCCCATGACGCGGCCTCTGGCTGGCTGCGTCGATCATGCCTTGCGCAGGGATCATCCGGAAGTTGAAAATTAAGGCAAGCGCTGCCCTCGAACGAACCGCCGCTCACGTTCGCGTGCGCGGCGACATGCCGGTCGGATGCTAGTCGTCGTCATCCGGACCGAACAACGCGAAGCCACCGCGCGGACGGCGGACGACGACATCACGGCTATCGGAATCCGCGCGAACGTTGCGCGCGACATCATCCCAATCGGTCTGATCTCGTCCGCCGCGTGCATCGCGCGTGTCGTAACGGCGACGCTCGGCCCAGCGTTCGTGCCGCTCCGCACGCCGCCGCTCGGACGCAGCACGCTTCACGTCAGACTCCCTGGCCTTGGCAAACGCGTTGTCAGGCGAGGATGCCGGCTCGGTCGAAGCCTGTTGCTCGACGGGTTTTGTCGCTTGCGAAAGCGGCGGAGCCGGTTTGGGCGGCTCGACCGCGGCCGCTGTCTGCGGAGGCGGCGCTGCCGCGGGTTCAGCGCTTGCCTGGGTGGTCGTCACATCGGGCTTGGTTTCAGGCTTGGCGTCGCCCTGTGCCTGTGCGGGCGCCGCGATCATCGCGCCGAAGGATTGCGATCCCGTGAGATATTGCACGCGCTCCGACGGCGCGCTCGTCGTGGCCGGCTTGGCGGCTTCCGCGCGCCGTTCCATCTTGCTCGTGTCCGGGCCCTGCTTGGGCGCGATCGGATGCATGATATTGCCGGCAACGATGCCGCCGCCGAGACCAATGGCGATAGCGGCGACGATCGATCCGGCACCGACGAAATAGGCTGTCGAGGCGCGCATTTGGCCCACTCCCTGTTTGGAGCGGGCAACGCCTGTCGATTACCGGATGTTCCTGATGGGCGCGCGGTTCCTCTGAGGAACTCCAGCTTCAGATCTGCTGCGCGACCTTCTCGAGCCCGATGATGCGGGCGAGCTTGCGCACTTCTTCCTTCTGGTCGTCACGCAGCTGGAACAGCAGCGGCATTGCGGCCGACTTCAACTGCTGAACCTCGTCGCAGTTCGGATCGATCTGCACGTTCGGGCCGTTCGGATTGGAGAGCCTGTTCGCCGAGATCTTGCGGACGACGTTGCGCAGCGCGGACTCGACCGAGGGCCAGTAGTATTCCTGCGACGACGACAGCTTCAGGCGATCCCTGATGCCGGCGATCTGCACCTCGGAGAGCAGCGAATAGGTCTTTTGCGGCTGCGGCTTCGAGATCGCCTTCGGCTTCGGTGCAGCCTCGATGGCGGCGGAGGTTTCCGCAGGAGCGGGCGCCTCGTTGACGTTCGCCGATGAAGCCGATTTGGGCATCGGGAAATCGGCAGGGGTCGCCGCCGCAAAGGCCTGACGCAGCGGCTCGGTCAGGACGGGTGCCTGCGAAAGCTGGTCGGCGGGAACCTGCACCGGGTTAATGGCGGCCGACGCCAGCGCCAGCGTCGGAACCAGCCGGTCGGCCTTCGCGGCCCGGTTGGCGGCGAGCGGCTTCGGCGCAGCCTGGGTGATCATCTCGGCACTGACGCTGGGCACGCTGTCGCGCCCGAGGATGGCAGTGGTGGCGGCGCCGAGGACGAGGAAACAGGTCAGCACAATGAGGGTGATGGCTCTGGACAAACGTCTCTCCGGAAGAACCGCTTCACGATGTTGTCAACGGTGCCCGGCAAAAGGGCACGAAATAAGGCTTGAGTGTGCCTTTGCGGCGACAATCACCAAGCCTGCGGCGACGAGGCCAAAAAGCCGAATGAAATCAGGCAGCTGCAGCCAGATCGTAGGCATCCTGGATGTCGGCGACGATCTCCGAGGCCTCCCAGACGGCGCGGGGCTCGACCGATTGCAGCGTCACCGTCCAATTGCCGCCCCGGCGGGTGCGGGGAACGCTGACGATGTCGAAGCGGACATTGCGGCAGAGCGGGTGGCGAGCCAGAGCATGCGCGACGCGGACGCGGATCTCGTCCAGCGTTGCGGCTGTCTTGCTGTTGAGAAAATCGAAATCCATCGCCTGTCCCTCTCGTCCTGATTGGCGGCCGTGAGGGGGATTCTTGGCGGGCGATGGTTAATCTGCCGTTAAGTGCGGGCTTGCGGAGCCATGCGGGATTAACCGTGCTGGGCGGCGCGGAACGCTATCGCCCCGTCGCCTCACGGTATTCGGCGGCCGTCCGGGCAACGAGATCGTCGACAGCCACCACCTCGGTGACACCGGACGTCGAGTGCCCGCCGCTCCAGATGTCGCGCCAGCGTTTGGGGCGGTTCTCGCGCGCGCTGACGTCGATGTCCTTGCCGATGTCGATGGCGCCGCGCGCCGGGAGATCATCAGGATCGAGCCCGGCCGCGACGATCGACGGCTTCAGCATGCTGGTCTGCAGGCCCGTGAAGGCGGTGGTCAGCAGAATGTCGTCGGCGCTGCTCTCGACCAGCATCTGCTTGTGGCGTTCGTCCGCCATGCTCTCGCGCGTCGCGATGAACTTCGTGCCCATGTAGCCGAGATCGCAGCCGAGCACCTCGGCCGCGTGCAGCGCGTGGCCGTCGCCGATGCCGCCGGCGAGCACGATGATGCCGTCGTAGAACGCGCGCACCGCGCGGACGAAGGCGAACGGGTTGAGCCAGCCGGTCTGCCCGCCCGCGCCCGCGGTGAGCAGCACCAATCCATCGGCGCCTTCAGCCGCCGCGCGTTCGGCGTGGCGGATCGAGGCAACGTCCGCCAGTACCAATGCACCCGCATCATGCAACGGCTTCAACACCGGCGCCGGCGAGCCGACCGATGTGATGACGATCTCGGGCCGGTGCTCGAGCAGCACGGCAAGATCCTGCTCCAGCCGCGCGTTGGAGCGATGCACGATCAAGTTCGGACAGAGCGGCGCAGCCTTGCGGCCAGTCTGGTCCTCGTGTGCACGCAACCGCGTCGCGATCTCGGTGAGCCAGTCGTCGAGCTGTTCCGTGCTGCGGCAATTCACGGTGGGGAAGCTACCGATCACGCCGTTGCGGCAGGCCGCGACCATCAGTTCGACGCCCGACACCAGAAACATCGGCGCCGCGATCAAAGGCAGGCCAAGACGATCGCGAAAACGTTGAAGTCGATCGGATGTCACGCAAATCTCCCGCGCGGGCTTTGTCGTTCCATCCCGCATTCGCTGTGCTAGCCTTGCGCGCAAACATTGGCACGACACAAGCCGATGACAAAGCAACGAGGAAACATATGTCCGATCCGCTCCACGCATCGTCACCGACTTGTGCGCAGACGCTACGGGCGTTGGCGCGCTATCCCGGCCGCACGGCGTTCGCATGGCCCGGCGGATCGCTGAGCTATCAGGGCACGCTCGATCTGATCGGACGCATCCAGGGCGTATTCATGCGGCTCGGCTTGCAGCCCGGCGCCCGCGTCGCCTTCCTCACCGCGAACCGCGCCGACACCTGGTGCGCCGGCGTCGCCGCGCAATTGTCGCGATGCTGCACGACCTGGCTGCATCCGCTGGGATCGGAGAGCGACCAGTTGTTTCAGCTCGAAGATTCCGAAGCGGACGTGCTGGTGGTCGATGTGGCCGCCTTCCGTGATCGCGGCGGCGAGCTCGCTACGAAAGCAACTCGACTCAAGGCGGTCTTCACGATGGGGCCGGCCGACTACGGCGTCGACCTCTTGCACGCGATCGAGGGCGCGGGACATGCCAGCGCACGGTGCCTCGCAAATCTCGATGATCTCTCCACGCTCAACTACACCGGCGGCACGACCGGGAAATCCAAGGGCGCGCTGCGTTATCATCGCGAGAACGCCGGTGCGGCCGGCGCCATCCTCGCCGATTTCGAGATCCCCGACGCCGCGCGCTATCTCACCGTCGCCCCGATCAGCCACGTCGCCGGCACAAAGGTGCTGCCGACGCTGATGCGCGGCGGCACCGTGCACATGCTGAAAGGCTTCGATCCCGAGGCCGTGCTGGCAACGATCGCGCGCGAGCGCATCAACTTCACGCTGTTCGTGCCGACCATGATCTATGTGCTGCTCGATCATCCCGCGCTTGACAAGACCGATCTCTCCTCGCTCGAGCTCGTGCTCTACGGCGCGTCGGCGATGTCGCCGAGCCGGCTGGTCGAAGGCATCGAGCGTATCGGACCGGTGTTCTCGCAGCTCTACGGCCAGACCGAATGCTATCCGGTCTCGGTATTGCGGAAGAAGGATCACGATCCCAGGACGCCGGAATTATTCCTGTCCTGCGGTTTCCCGATCGCAGCGTGCGAGGTCAAAATCCTCGACGACGACGATCAGGAGGTGCAGACGGGTGAAGCCGGCGAGATCTGCGTGCGCGCGCCGCATGTGATGGCTGAGTACTGGAAGCGGCCTGACATCACCGCGGAGACGTTGAAGAACGGCTGGGTCCACACCGGCGACATCGCGCGCCAGGACGAGCGCGGCTACATGTTCATTCTCGATCGCAAGAAGGACATGATCGTCACCGGCGGCTTCAACATCTTTCCGCGCGAGGTGGAGGACGTGCTGTCGCAACACGCCGATGTCGCGATGGTCGCGGTGGTCGGCGTGCCGGACGAAAAATGGGGCGAAGCGGTCACGGCCATCGTGGTGCCGCGCGAGGGCGCCAAGCCCGATCCGGACGAGCTGATCAATCTGGTACGGACGCGAAAGGGTTCCGCGCATGCGCCGAAACAGATCCAGTTCGTCAAGCAGCTGCCGATGACCGGCGTCGGCAAGGTCGACAAGAAGGTGCTGCGCGCCGGCTTCTGGAGCGGACGCGACCGGATGGTCGGATAATCTCCCTGATTGCAGCGACGGGTTCGGAATACACGTATCGCGCGAAATGGCAGGAATGATCAGCATTCCCATCCGGGATTCTACGGAGCTGTTGTGGCCGCGGCACCACAATGCGTGACGGAGTACGTGCCCGTGGCGACCACCCGATTGCAGGCGAATCAGGGAATCAAATAGACCGCTGATGGGGCTGGGAAGCGGAGTAAGCAATGAGAGTCGCTTCCCTGGAAAGTGCAGTCGCCGCGATCACGTTGATCACGGCTATCGTCGTGGTGCTGTGGGAGATCAAGATCTTCTACGGAGTGTGAACTGGCAGGATGCCCTGGTCCAGCACGGCCATGCATCCCTTCCGCGGCGGCGGAAGCCTGCCGTTCAATCGGCCCACGCAGCAACCGCGGCGCATGCCGCAACGCTCAACGCTTCTCGATCACCAAACTCTGCACCGCGTGGCCAAAATAGCCTTGGCGGTCAGCGAGCCGCGACATCGCGAGGCCGGCGCCATCAGGGCCGATCCAGGATTCGCCGTCGAGCAGGATCCAGTCGCCGACCGGCTGACGCGCCAGGCTCACCGAGAGGTCGGCGTTGATGTAGGTCCAGGTGCGGAAGTCGAGCGTCGAAGCGGTGCCGTTGGAGAAATCGGCGGCGACCACGGCGCGCATCGCCTGCGAAACCGCCTCGCCTTCGACCAGCGGATGGTCGAGGCGAAACCAGATCGCGCCGGCACCGGCCTGGCCGAAGCGGCCGCGCGCGGCGCGCATCGACATCATTCCCGCGAACGGACTGGTCGCACCGTGGCCGTCCTCGACCAGCGAGTCCTCCGGCGACGGCAGCGTGACCGGCAACTCCCTGACGTCGTCGGGCAGCGGCTGTGACTGCTGCTTGATCTTGAGCACGGTGGCGCCGACGACCTGCACGCCGTCGGCAAGCAGCTTGATCTCGCAGAGCTGGATCTTGCGGCCCTCGCGCAACACTTTGCTCTCGATCGCGAGCGGCGCCACCGGCACCGGGCGCATCAGATCGATGGTGACGCGCGCGATATGCATCGGCACGGGCGTCGGGATCCGCTCCGCCGCCCACGTCACCAACGCCGATGGCGCCGAGCCGTGCTGCATGCGCCGGTCCCACGGACCGGCGGCATCGGGGCTGGTGACGACGCGGTTGCCGTCGACACGGTAGATGGCGGGCATTGCGAGCGCCATCACAACGGCGGATCGACCGCCTCGTCGTATTCCTTCTTGAAGCGCGCGATCAGATCGGCGGCGGGCAAGATGCCCTCGACGCTGCCGATGCCCTGGCCGGAGCCCCAGATTTCCTTCCAGGCCTTCGGCTTGGCGCGCTCGCCGGAGGCGTCGGTGCCGAAGTTCATCTTGGAGGGATCGGATGTCGGCAGGTTTTCCGGATCCATGCCGGCGGCGAGGATCGACGGCTTCAGGTAATTGCCGTGCACGCCGGTGAAGAGGTTGGAATAGACGATGTCGTCGGCCGTCGAGCCCGCGATCATCTCCTTGTACTTCTCGACCGCGTTGGCTTCCTTGGTGGCGATGAAGGCCGAGCCGATATAGGCGAAGTCGGCACCGAGGATGCGCGCGGCACGGATCGCCTTGCCGTTGCCGATGGCGCCCGACAGCGCGATCGGACCGTCAAACCACTTGCGGGTTTCGGCAACGAAGGCGAGCGGCGAGATGGTGCCGGCATGGCCGCCGGCGCCGGCCGCAACCAGGATCAGGCCGTCGGCGCCCTTCTCGATCGCCTTGTGGGCGAATTTCTGATTGATCACGTCGTGGAAGACGATGCCGCCCCAGCCGTGAACGGCTTGATTGAGCTCCTCGCGCGCGCCGAGCGAGGAGATGATCATCGGCACTTTGTACTTGGCGCAGAGCTGCATGTCGTGGTCGAGCCGGTTGTTCGACTTGTGCACGATCTGGTTGACCGCAAACGGCGCCGACGGCTTGTCGGGATGGGCGCGGTCGTAGGCAGCGAGTTCCTCGGTGATCCGCGCCAGCCATTCGTCGAGCAATTCCGGCGGCCGCGCGTTCAGCGACGGGAAAGAGCCGACCACACCGGCCTTGCACTGCGCGATCACGAGGTCGGGCACCGAGATGATGAAGAGCGGCGAACCGATCACGGGGATCGACAGGCGTCCCTTGAACAGAGCAGGCATGGACATTGCGGAGCGATCCTTTGCTGACAGACGCATTGAAGGTTGGGGGCCATACCAACAAGGCAATCTTTCCACTGTCAAGTATTGCGTTTTGGCGCCGTGGCGGACGCCGCTACCGCAATTCCAACGCGCGGAATTCCTGCTTCACCTCTCCCATGGGGAGAGGTCGAATTGCGCAGCAATTCGGGTGAGGGGATCAAGTCCACGAGCAAGCGAAACCCCTCACCCGGCGCTGCGCGCCGACCTCTCCCTATGGGAGAGGTGTGGCACCATCAACGCCGCAACGGAATCACCCAACCAAATCCGGATTGATCAGCCGCTCAAACGAGAACATCTCGTCCCATTTTTCCTGCGTCAGCAGCTTGCGTTCGGTCACCACGATCTGGTGCAGCGACTTGCCGCTCTTGTAGCCCTCGCGCGCGATCTCGGCGCATTGCTTGTAGCCGAGCAGCGGCTTCAGCACCGTGACGATGCCGAGCGAGTTCAGCACCATGTTGCGGGTGTGCTCCTCGTTGGCGGTGATGCCGACGACGCAATTCTCGCGCAGGCTGTTGACCGCGCGCTCCATGGTGCGGATCGAGAAGAACAGCGCAAACGAGATCACCGGCTCCATCACGTTGAGCTGGAGCTGACCGGCGCTCGCAGCAAGCGTCACGGTGGTGTCGAGCCCGATGACGAGGAAGCTGGTCTGGTTGACGACCTCGGGGATCACGGGGTTGACCTTGCCCGGCATGATCGAGGAGCCCGGCTGCAATTGCGGCAGGTTGATCTCGTTGAAGCCGGCGCGCGGGCCCGAGGCGAGCAGGCGGATGTCGTTGCAGATTTTCGTCAGCTTGCTCGCGGTGCGCTTCAGCACGCCGGAGAGCTGAACATAGGCGCCGGTGTCCGAGGTCGCCTCGACGAGATCGCCGGCGAGAATGAAGTCGACGCCGGTCAGCGCACTCAGATGCCTGACCGCGAGCTTGGGATAACCAATCGCCGCGGTGACGGAGGTACCGATCGCGGTGGCGCCGAGATTGATCTCGCGCAGCAGCGCGCGCGCCTCCGAGATGCGGTCGACCTCTTCGCCGATCGTGGTGCCCCATCCCCGGAATTCGGCGCCAAGCGACATCGGCACGGCATCCTGAAGATGGGTGCGGCCCATCTTCAGCACGCGTTCGAACTCGCGGCCCTTGGCGAAGAAGGCCTCCTGGAGCTGGCGCAGCGCCGTCATGTAGCTCTCGAGCCGCAGGATCAGCGCGAGCCGGAACGCGGTCGGATAGGTGTCGTTGGTGGACTGGCCGTAATTGACGTGGTCGTTCGGACTGACGTGCTGGTATTCGCCCTTGTGGAAGCCGAGCGATTCCAGCGCGAGGTTGGCGATCACCTCGTTGGCGTTCATGTTGGTCGAGGTGCCGGCGCCGCCCTGGATGAAGTCGGTGACGAACTGGTCCATCATGTCGCCGGCGATGACACGGTCGCAGCCGAGGATGATCGCATCCGCGACCTTCGTGTCGATCGCGCCGAGATCGCGGTTGGCCATCGCTGCGGCTTTCTTCACATAACCCAGCGCCTTCACGAAGTAAGGCTCCTGGTTCATGGGAATGCCGGTGATGTGGAAGTTCTCCTTACCCCGGATGGTCTGGACACCGTAGTAGATGTCGTCGGCGATCTCACGCTGTCCGAGGAAGTCCTGCTCCGTGCGGCTCATGGGCACTCCTTGCTGCTCGCGCGCGGCGTCAGTTCTGGCACAGCGCGCTGGTGACGACGGTATCGGTGCGGCAATCATCCGGTTTGCGTTGCCTGCCCGGAATGAGAACCTTGGCCGAGCACTTCTCGGCTGAATCGGTGTTGAGGCTCTTGCCTTCCTGGTAGCCCTTGCTCTGGCAGAGCTGGTTGGCTGCGAGCTTGCAGTCGGCCCCGCCGTTCGACGAGACCGGACAGGCCACGCGCCCCGACACCATGGTGGACGGCCGCGCCAGGCGCGACAGATCGTTCATGGTCTCGCTCGGGCTTTTGATCGGCGGCAGGATCGAGGGCAGCTTGTCGAACAGCTTGCCCATTTCATTGATCAGCCCGGGGTTTTCAGAAGGCGCGGGCGTCGACGGCGGCGGCGCAGCCTGCGGCCCCTGCTCCTGCAGCCCGAGCGACGGCGGCGCCGATTGCGCCCACCCGATCCCGCCGGCACCGGGCAGGAGCAGCAGCACCGCTGAGATCAGCGTCCCGAGCCGCACTGCCGGGTTTCCGGATCGAACCATCATAGGGACAACCGTAACCGAAGCCGGCGCGGCGTGAAAGCGTTGCGGATCTCTGTCCTAGATCAGCTTGCCTAGATCAGCTTGCCTAGATCAGCTTGATCGCCACCACGAATCCGAGCACCAACACCGCGGCGCCGAGCGCCACCCACAATCCGAGATGCTCCTCGAGCTTGTGCCGGATCCAGTCGCCGTAGCGGTTGAGCAGGATCGCCACGATGAAGAAGCGGCCGCCGCGCGCGACGATCGAGCACAGGACGAAAAGGACGAGATTGTAGCCGGCAAAGCCCGAGGTGATGGTGACGAGCTTGTAGGGGATCGGCGTCAGGCCCTTGAGCAGGATGATCACCGCGCCCCACTCCGCGTAGGAGGCACGGAAGGCATCGACCTTGTCGCCGAGACCGTAGACCTGGATCAGCCAGTGACCGACCGAGTCGAACAGCAGCGCGCCGATGGCGTAGCCGAGCAGGCCGCCGATCACCGAGGTGGCCGTGCAGATCGCGGCATAAAGCCAGGCGCGCTGTGGGCGCGCCAGCGACATCGGGATCAGCATCACGTCCGGGGGAACGGGAAAGAAGGAGCTTTCGGCAAAAGCCACGGCCCCCATGATCCAGAGCGCGTAAGGCTTGTGGGCGGCGTCGATGCACCAGTCGTAGATACGTTTCAGCATGGCGCCGCGATGAAGCACCATGGGACGGATTTGTCCATCGCCAGTTTTGTGACGATTTAGTGCCGCTTGCGCGCCGCGCGGCCTTCGAGCGCGACAATTGGCCGCCGGGCCGAGATACCCGCTGACGCGACTTTGGGCAGCTTCGCCGGCGACTTCGGCAGCTTTTCGGCAATGCCCAACATGTCCTCACGCCGCGACATTTCACGCCAGACGTCCTCGGGGCGCACGCCGGCGGAAGCCCAGAGCACGGTGAGATTGTAGAGCAGATCGGCACTTTCCCGGACCACGGCCTCGGTGTCGCCGTTGACCGCATCGATCACGACCTCGATCGCCTCTTCGGCCAGTTTCTTCGCCATTTTGGAGGGCCCACGCTGAAACAGCCGGGCAGTGCGCGATGTTGCCGGATCAAGGTCCCTGGCCGCGAGCACAGCCAGATATAGCCGCTCAAGCGAATCACTCATGTACGCAAAACTACTCTAAACAAACGGTCGACGCGTTAACGGTTGACAATAAAGGACAAAAAAGGCCGGCGCGGCAAGCGCGCCGGCCTTTCGTGGTCAATGACTTACCAACAACCGGCGCCGCTTCGGCTGCAGCTGGCGAAGGGGTCGCGGCCGACGCTGCCATTGCCCGGGTATTCGCGGCTGCCCGGGCCGGTGTACGGGCCATGGTAGTAGACGGGGCCCTCATCGTAATAGACCGGACCGGGACCGTAATAAGCGGGAGCGTCGTAGGCGTAGGCGTCACGGGTCGCGGCGATCGCAAGCCCGGTGCCGATGGCGCCGGCAATGGCCGCGCCGGCGAAGGCCGCACCGCCACCACCATGCCAGTGGCGACCGCCTGCGAACGATGCGGTGGGGGCGACGGTGGTCAGCGCCAGCACCGCGGCGGTGGCGAGAACGGCCTTGCGGCCGGCAAGTTTCGAAAATCGGTCAAACATCGCTTGGACCCTCCTTGGGACCGTCATTGGTGCCTCGAGACAGGCTCATGTCTTCCAAACACCCGCAGCCCATGTTGGGTTCCCCAACCCGAACGGGAGATGAATGGGGCTGCGTGATCATGACGCAACCACCGCTCATCTACCGTTCAGGTTGAGGCGATCAGAGTTGTCCGCGGCCGGCGCTGCGAGCGTCACGAAACCACAACAATGCGGAACCGGCGCGACCGATGGTTGGAATCAAGACGATCGTCTCTCACGTCCTGTTGGTCCTCTCGCTCGTGCTTGCCGCACGCGACGTCCATGCGACCGAGAGCGCCGCGCCGTCTGTGGCAATCCACCTCACCTTCGACCGACCGGTCGATGCGAGCATGGCGCCGTTCTTCATGGCCGCGAAGGACGGCCAGTTCGGCGCCGAGCACCTCAACGTCTCCTTCAACAGCGCGGCCGGCTCGCCGGAGGCACTTGCGCGCGTTGCGAAAGGCGATAGCGAGCTCGCGCTCGTCGACATCAACGAGCTCATTCGCTTTCGCGACAAGGCCGACGCGCCGAGGGTCAAGGCGGTGTTCGTGCTGTTCAACCGCGCGCCTTACGCGATCGTCGCCCGCAAGAGCCGCGGCATCCATCTGCTCTCCGATCTCGACGGCAAGACCATCGGCGTCGCCGACAGCGATCTTTCGATCCGGCTGTGGCCGGCGCTGGCCCGGCAGAACGGCATCGACGTCTCGCGCGTGAAATTCTTCAAGATGAGCGCGGCGGTGCGCGAGCCGGTGCTCTCGGCGGGACAGGTCGACGCCGTCGCCGGCTTCTCCTATCTCTCGGCGGTGAATTTGCGCGACCGCGGCGTGCCGGCCGACGACCTCGCCGTGCTGCGTTATGCCGACTATGGCTGCGAGGCCTACGGTTTTGCGGTCGTCGCCAATCCCGCCTTCGCTGCGGCGAAGCCGGATGCGGTGAAAGGTTTTGTCCGCGCGCTGATTGCGGGCATCAACGCAACTGCGAAGGAGCCGGCGCGCGCGGCGGACGAGGCCGCCGGCCGCATCGACGACGGCGACCGCGACCTCGAGCTCGCGCGCCTGCGCACGGTGCTCGCCGACAACATCCTGACCGACGAGGTCCGGCGTAACGGCCTCGGCGGCGTCGACCCGGCACGCCTGGAGCGCGCGATCGACCAGATCGCGGAAGATTTCAGATTCCGCAAGCGTCCGGCAGCGGGCGACATCTTCGACGACCGGTTCCTGCCACCGGTCGAAAGCCGGCTCATCAATTGAGCAAAACCGGCAGCTTCTGCTGTATCTCGCGGGCAATCCCTGCTTAGAATATCGGCTCCCTGACCCGCCCGAGTTCTTCGTCCGCATGCCCATCCTCCGTCTCTACACCCGCGTTCTCGAGCTGCTCGGCAAGGAGGCGCGCCTTGGCTGGCTGCTGGCGTTCGCCAACCTCCTGCTGGCGGGTTCACAATTCGCCGAGCCGGTGCTGTTCGGCCGGATCGTCGATGTGCTCTCCGGCAAGACGGTGGCGGGCTCGAACTCGGCCTGGCCATTCCTGATGGCATGGGTCGCGTTCGGATTGTTCACCATCGCCTGCAGCGCGCTGGTGGCCTTGCAGGCCGACCGTCTCTCCCACCGCCAGCGCCAGGCGGTGCTGACCAGCTATTTCGAGCACATCCTGCAACTGCCGCTGACGTTCCATTCCGGCACGCATTCGGGCCGGCTGATGAAGGTGATGCTCAACGGCACGGACGCGCTGTGGCGGCTCTGGCTCGGCTTCTTCCGCGAGCACTTTGCCGCCATCCTGTCGGTGGTGGTGCTGCTGCCGCTGTCGCTGTACCTGAACTGGCGGCTGGCGATCCTGCTGTTCGTGCTCTGCGTCGTCTTCACCGCGCTGACCACCTTCGTGGTGCGCAAGACCTTCGGCATGCAGATGGCGGTCGAGGAGCAGTATAGCGAGCTGTCCGCGCGCGCCTCCGACGCGCTCGGCAACGTCGCGCTGGTGCAGAGCTTTGTGCGCGTCGAGTCCGAGGTGCAGGGGTTGCGCTCGGTCGCCGACCAGCTGCTCGCGGCGCAAATGCCGGTGCTGTCATGGTGGGCGCTCGTCACCGTGATCACGCGCGCCTCCACCACCATCACCGTGCTCGCGATCTTCACGCTCGGCATCGCCCTGCACGACCAGGGCCTCACCTCGGTCGGCGAGATCGTGATGTTCGTGAGCTTCGCGACGCTGCTGATCCAGAAGCTCGAGCAGGTCGTGAGCTTCATCAACAACGTGTTCATGGAAGCGCCGCGCCTGCGCGAGTTCTTCAACGTGCTCGACGCCGTGCCCGCGGTGCACGACCGGCCCGACGCGATCGATGCGGGGCGCCTCTCCGGCCTCGTCGAGTTCAACGACGTCACCTTCTCCTATGACGGCAAGCGGCCGGCGATCGAGGACCTCTCCTTCACCGCGCTGCCCGGCCAGACCATCGCGCTGGTCGGCCCGACCGGCGCCGGCAAATCGACCGCGATTGCGCTCTTGCATCGCGCCTTCGATCCGCAATCCGGAATCATCAGGATCGACGGCATGGACGTGCGCGGCGTCACGCTGACATCGCTGCGGCGAAACATCGGCGTCGTGTTCCAGGAAGCGCTGCTGTTCAACCGCTCGATCGCCGAGAATCTGCGCGTCGGCAAGCCTGACGCGACCGAGGCCGAGATGCGCAAGGCCGCCGAGCGTGCGCAGGCGATCGAATTCATCGAGCGCAGCGGCGGCTTCGAGACCAACGCCGGCGAGCGTGGCCGCATGCTGTCCGGCGGCGAGCGGCAACGGCTGTCGATCGCCCGGGCGCTGCTGAAGGACCCGCCGATCCTGATCCTGGACGAGGCGACCAGCGCGCTCGATGCGGTCACCGAGGCCAAGGTGAACGCTGCTCTCGATGAAGTGATGAAGGGCCGCACCACCTTCGTGATCGCCCACCGTCTCTCCACCATCCGCAATGCCACGCGGATCCTGGTGTTCCAGAACGGCCGGGTGATCGAAAGCGGAACTTTCGATGAACTCGTGGCCAAAGGCGGCCATTTTGCCGAGCTCGCCAAGGCCCAGTTCATGGTGCAGGAACGTGCGAAGGCTGGCGTTGCCGCCGAGGCCGCGGCCTCTGCCGCCAAATCCCCTTAGCAAGTCCCCGCAGCACCGTCGAAATTCGGCCTATTTCGTTGCGGAATACCCGGCCGAAGCCCCTATTCTCGACGCAAGAGCCGGTATAGGTTTGCGCTGCCGCGAGCGGCGGCGCTGGATTTCAGAACCGAACAGAGATCACGAGATCCCGACCGGAACCGGCGGATCTCCAAGGACCGGAATCGGATAGTGCACGCCTTTCGCCCGCTGCTTCGCAAGCCCCTGTTCAACCTGTTGGCCGCGGCTCTCGCAGTCGGCGCGCTGCTCGCACCGCGCATCGCAAACGCAGAGGCGCTGCTTCTGATCGAAGCCGACAGCGGCAAGGTGCTGCAGGCGGACAACGCAACGATCCCCTGGTATCCGGCCTCCGTCACCAAGATCATGACCGCCTATGTGACGTTGAAGGCGGTGAAGGACGGCAAGATCACGCTGGACACGCTGCTGACGGTGTCGCCGACGGCTGCCTCGCAGTCGCCCTCGAAGATGGGCCTCCGTCCGGGAACACAGCTCACCGTCGACAACGCGCTGAAGATGATGATGGTCAAGTCGGCGAATGACATGGCCGTGGTGCTCGCCGAAGGCCTCGGCGGCTCGATCGATGGCTTCTCCGTGATGATGAACGACACCGCGAAGAAGCTCGGCATGACGCAGACGAACTACGTCAACCCGAACGGCCTGCCTGCGGACGGACACGTCACCTCGGCCCGTGACCTCGGCATTCTCGCCCGCTCGTTCCTGCGCGACCTGCCGGAATACGAGTACTTCGTGCACATTCCGGCGATCCGCTTCGGCAAGCGCGTCACCGGCAATTTCAACAAGCTGATCGGCCGCTATCCCGGTGCCGACGGTTTCAAGACCGGCTTCATCTGCGCCTCCGGCTACAACCTCGTGGCTTCCGCGACGCGCAACGGCCGCCGCCTGATCGCGGTGGTGCTCGGCGCCAATTCCGGCACCGCACGCGCGGTGAAGGCGGCGCAGCTGCTGGAGCGCGGCTTCAGCCAGGACAATCTGTCGTGGCTGCGGCCCTCGCTCGGCACGGTCGAGAACCTCGTGCCGGTCGACGCCTCGCCACCGAACCTCCGCGAGGAGATGTGCGGCGGTCACCGCAAGCGGCCGGCCAGTGACGACGACGATGCGCTGATCGCGACCAACGGCACCGGCAGCGGCTCCTTAACCGGCGGCGCCGCCCCGGTGACGTTCTTCACCGCCGGCCTCCAGCCGCCGCTGATGAAGGCGTCCGAGCTGATGGCCTCGGCCCCGGAAGCTGCGGAGCCCGTGGTGGTCTACACCGGCCCGACCCGCACCGGCGCGGCCCTGGTTGCGGCGGTCGCGGCCGACACCGATCAGCAGACCCCACCGAAGGCGCGTGGCAAGAAGTCGCGTACCGCCAAGAAGCCCGACGCCGGCAGCGATGCCAAAACAGCCGCGGCGAAACCGGCGGCCGCCAAGCCTGACGCGGCTGCCAAGGCGGACGCCAAGAGCGATGCCAAGACTGCGGCAAAGCCGCCGGCGAGCAAGCACGCCGCGGCCAAGCCTGCTGCAGATAAGCCGGCGGCGAGCGGCGATCAGGCCGCAAAGCCCGCCAAGCCCAAGGCGGCCACCAAGCCGAAGCCCGCGCCGAACAACAGCTAGGTTAACACTGCAGTCCCGTTGACGCGCGAGCCGCACTTCGCACATGCGGCAGCGACTTGCGACGATTCCAGTAGCCACTCTCCGGCCTTTGCCCTAAGCCTCGACCGCTTGCCAGCCGTTCCGGCAGGCTCGATACTGCCGGCAATGAGGCAAGCCCGAGACACAACGGGCTCTGGTATAAGAGAGGGGAGTTTCCATGGAGCGCATCTGGCTCAAGCAATATCCGCCCGGCGTGCCCGCTGATATCGAGCCGACGCAATACGCATCGCTGGTCGACCTCTTGGAGGAGAGCTTCACCAAGTTCGCCGACCGCAAGGCGTTCATCTGCATGGACAAGGCGATCAGCTATCGCGACCTCGACCAGATGTCGCTGGCGCTCGCCGCTTACCTGCAGGGTCGCGGTCTGCAGCGCGGCGCGCGCGTCGCGATCATGATGCCGAACGTGCTGCAATATCCGGTCGCCACCGCCGCGGTGCTCCGCGCCGGCTTTGCCGTCGTCAATGTCAATCCGCTCTACACCCCGCGCGAGCTCGAGCATCAGCTCAAGGATTCCGGCGCCGAAGCCATCATCGTGCTGGAGAACTTTGCGCACACCGTCGAGCAGGTGGTCGCGAAGACGCCGGTCAAGCATGTCATCGTCGCCAGCATGGGCGATCTGCTCGGCTTCAAGGGCGTGATCGTCAATGTCGTCGTCCGCCGCGTCAAGAAGATGGTGCCGGCCTGGTCGCTGCCGGGCGCGGTCTCGTTCAACGACGCGCTGTCGGCCGGACGTGGCCAGACCTTCAACAAGCCGAAGCTGTCGCCCGGCGACGTCGCCTTCCTGCAATATACCGGCGGCACCACCGGCGTTTCCAAGGGCGCCACGCTGCTTCACCGCAACATCGTCGCCAACGTGCTGCAGAACGACGCCTGGCTGCAGCCGGCACTCAATGCGCCGCCGCATGTCGAGCAGCTGATGATCGTCTGCGCGCTGCCGCTCTATCACATCTTCGCACTGACGGCCTGCTACCTGCTCGCGGTGCGCGCCGGCGGCTGCAATCTCCTGATCCCCAACCCGCGCGACATCGCGGGCTTCGTCAAGGAGCTCGCAAAATACCAGGTCAACAGCTTCCCGGCCGTCAACACGCTCTACAACGGCCTGATGCATCATCCTGATTTCAAGAAGCTCGACTTCTCCAAGCTGAAAATATCGAACGGCGGCGGCATGGCGGTGCAGCGCCCGGTGGCCGAGCAGTGGAAAAACGTGACCGGCTGCTTCATCGCCGAGGGCTACGGCCTGTCCGAGACTTCGCCGACGCTGACATGCAATCCCGCGACCACGACCGAATTCTCCGGATCGATCGGCATTCCCGTGCCCTCGACCTGGATCTCGATCCGCGACGACGACGGCAACGAAGTCCCGCTCGGCCAGCCCGGCGAGATCTGCGCCAAGGGCCCGCAGGTGATGTCGGGCTACTGGAACAGGCCGGAGGAGACCGCGAAGGTCATGACTGCGGACGGCTATTTCCGCACCGGCGACATCGGCGTGATGGACGAGAAGGGTTTTACCAAGATCGTCGACCGCAAGAAGGACATGATCCTGGTCTCCGGCTTCAACGTCTATCCGAACGAGATCGAGGAAGTGATCGCGAGCCATCCGGGCGTGCTGGAATGCGCCGTGATCGGCGTTCCCGACAGCGGGTCCGGCGAAGCGGTGAAGGCCTTCGTGGTGAAGAAGGACCCGAACCTCACGGCGGAGGACGTCATCAAGTTCTGCCGCGAGCAGCTCACCGGCTACAAGGTACCGAAGCAGATCGAATTCCGTGCCGACCTGCCCAAGACCAATGTCGGCAAGATCCTGCGCCGCGAGCTGCGCGACGAGAAGAAGGCCCAGGCGGCGTAAGCCGTCTTTTGCTGATGTCAGAGATCTCTCACGTGGCGCCAGCCGGCATTCTCGCCTTCTGGCGCGAGGCCGGTCGCGACGCCTGGTACAAGCGCAACGACGCTTTCGACGCCGAGGTCAGGCGTCGCTATCTCAATGTGTGGGAACAGGCCGCTGCCGGCCGGCTGGCGTCCTGGGAGGCCAGCGATGAGGGCACGCTGGCGCTCCTCATCGTGCTCGACCAGTTTCCCCGCAATATGTTTCGCGGTACGCAAGCGGCCTTTTCCAGCGACGCGCTGGCGCTCGACATTGCCCGGCGCGCCATCGAAAGGGGCGCCGGAGGCAGGGTCGATCCTGCCCTGCTCGAATTCCTCTATATGCCGCTGATGCATTCCGAGCATCTCGGCGACCAGGAGCATTGCGTCTCGCTGTTTCGCGGGACCGGCAACAAAGAGAGCCAGAAATCGGCCGCAGAGCACACCGAGATCATCCGCCGGTTCGGTCGCTTCCCTCACCGCAACAATGTCCTCGGCCGCGAAACCACGGCTGACGAACAGGCTTTCCTCGACGGCGGCGGTTTTGCCGGCTGATGACATAACGGTGAAGGGCTGAGGCCCTTACTGCTTCCCGCGCTGGCAATATTGTGCCTCCCGGCCGCACGGTCTACAAAGCGGGACCGATTTTCAGGGAGACTGACGATGGCGATCCAGACTGGCGACAAGCTGCCCGAGGCGAAATTCCGCGTGATGACGGCGGAAGGCCCGCAGGTGAAGACCACCGACGATATCTTCAAGGGCAAGAAGGTGGCGCTGTTCGCGGTGCCCGGCGCCTACACCGGCACCTGCCACAAGATGCATCTGCCGAGCATCTTCCTCAACGCCTATGCCATGAAGGACAAGGGCGTCGACACCATCGCGATCGTCTCCGTCAACGACGCCTTCGTCATGAACGCCTGGAAGCGCGACACCGACCAGCGCGACGAGGCGATCTTCCTCGCCGACGGCAATGCCGACTTCGCCAAGGCGATCGGCATGGAGCTCGATGCCTCCGGCAACGGCCTCGGCATCCGCTCCAAGCGCTACTCGATGCTGGTCGAGGACGGCGTGGTCAAGAAGCTGAACCTCGAAGCCATGCCCGGCAAGGTCGAGGTCTCCGGCGGCGATACGCTGCTGGGGCAGCTCTGAGCATCTCTTAGCGGCAAGAGACACTGTCATGCCCCGCGAAGGCGGGGCATCCAGTACGCCGAGGCGTCTCGGCTCAATCACAATTGTCTCTGGAATACTGGGTCGCCCGGTCAAGCCGGGCGATGACAGTTGGGCCACAGCGCCAACAGCGCGCCCTACTCCGCCACCCGCGCTTGCGTCCTCGCCTTCACGATCCCGTCGCGCGCGAGCTGGTCCGCCCGCTCGTTCTCCGGATGCCCGGCGTGGCCTTTCACCCAGTGCCAGCGCACCTCATGCGCCTTCAGCGCGGCATCGAGGCGCTGCCATAGCTCGACGTTCTTGACCGGCTTCTTGTCGGCGGTGCGCCAGCCGTTGCGCTTCCAGCCGTGGATCCAGCCGGTGATGCCTTGCCGGACATATTGGCTGTCGGTGTAGAGATCGACGCTGCACGGCTTCTTCAGCGCTTCGAGCGCGGAGATCGCCGCCATCAATTCCATCTGGTTGTTGGTGGTGTGGCGCTCGCCGCCGTTCAGCTCTTTTTCCTTGTCGCCGAACTTCAGGATCGCGCCCCAGCCGCCGGGCCCGGGGTTTCCCGAGCAGGCGCCGTCGGTATAGATCGTGACAACGGGACGCTCGCTCACGCGACCAATCCTGACGGCATCAGCCCATAGTCGCGCGCGCTGGAGACGCTCTGGTGGAAGCGCAGCTTGCGAAAATACTCCAGCGGATCCTTCGGCTTCACCAGCGCGCCCGGCGGCACGTTGAGCCAGTCGACCAGCCGCGTCAGCAGGAAGCGGATCGCAGCGCCACGCGCCAGCAGCGGCAGCGCAGCCTCTTCCGCCTCGGAGAGCTTTCGCACACGGCCATAGGCGTTGAGGAAGGCGCGCGCCTTGGTGACATTGAAGGAATGATCCGGCTCGAAACACCAGGCGTTCAGGCAGATCGCGACGTCATAGGCCAGCATGTCGTTGCAGGCGAAGGTGAAGTCGATGATGCCCGAGAGCTTGTCGCCGAGGAAGAAGACGTTGTCGTTGAAGAGGTCGGCGTGGATCACGCCCTCGAGCAGACTGGTCGGCCAGACGCCACCCGAGAGATAATCGAGCTCGGTCGCGAGGAACGCATGCAGGCCCGGCTGCACCTCGTCGGCACGGTGCGCGGCGGCATCGAACAGCGGCCGCCAGCCCGCGACGGACAGCGCGTTGGCACGCTTGATCGGAAAATTGGCGCCGGCCAGATGCATCTTCGCCAGCCCTTCGCCGACGCCGGCGCAATGGGTCGCGTTCGGCTTGCGCGGCCAGATGCCTTCGAGAAAGGTGATGATCGCAGCCGGCCGTCCCTGCAGCTCGTGCAGCGCCTCGCCGTCTCTCGCCTTCACCGGCAGCGGGCAGCTGACGCCGTGCTCGGCGAGATGCGTCATCAGCGCGAGGAAGAACGGCAGGTCGTTCTTCGCCACGCGCTTCTCATAGAGCGTGAGGATGAACGAGCCCTTGCTGGTGTGCAGCAGGAAGTTGGTGTTCTCGACGCCCTCGGCGATGCCCTTGTAGGAGAGCAACTCGCCGAGATCGTATTGCCTCAGGAAATCCGCAAGCTCGTCGGCGGCAACGTCGGTGTAGACCGCCATAAAGGTCTACTCGGCGGCGGCTTCGGGGCGCACCTGGCGCGGCAACGGGAAGAACTCGTTCTCTTCCGCGGCCGAGACCGTCTCCACATGCAGCGTGTAGCGCTCGGCGAACGCGTCCATGATCTCCTCGACGATCACTTCCGGCGCCGACGCACCCGCGGTGATACCGAGGCTCGCGATGTTGCCGAACTTGTCCCAGTCGATGTCGGCGGCGCGCTGCGCCAGCACCGCGATCCTGCAGCCTTCGCGTTCGGCGACCTCACGCAGGCGCTGCGAGTTCGACGAATTGGGGGCGCCGACCACGATGAGCGCGTCGACCACCGGCGCCACCTTCTTCACCGCGAGCTGGCGGTTGGTGGTGGCGTAGCAAATGTCTTCCTTGTGCGGCCCGTTGATGTTCGGGAAGCGCTCCTTGAGCAGCGCCACGATCTCCGCGGTGTCGTCGATCGACAGCGTGGTCTGGGTCACGAAGGCGAGGTTGTTCGGATCCTTCGGCGAGATGGTCTTGGCGTCCTCGGCGGTCTCGATCAGGGTGACCGCGCCGACCGGCAACTGGCCGAGCGTGCCGACCACTTCGGGATGATGCGAATGGCCGATCAGGAAGATCTCGCGGCCACGCTTGAAGTGGATCGCGGCCTCGCGGTGCACCTTGGTCACCAGCGGACAGGTCGCGTCGAGCGAAAACAGATTGCGGGACGTGGCGTCGGCCGGAACCGACTTCGGCACGCCATGGGCCGAGAATACCACCGGCGCGGTGGTATTTTCCGGGATCTCCGCCAGCTCCTCGACGAAGATGGCGCCCTTCTTTTTCAACCCGTCGACGACGTATTTGTTGTGCACAATCTCATGGCGAACATAGACGGGGGCGCCGTATTTATCGAGCGCCCGTTCCACGGTGTCGATCGCCCGGACCACCCCGGCGCAGAAGCCGCGGGGAGAACAAAGCACGATCTTGAGGTCTGGTTTGGCTGACATTGAGCGATCTCGGGACCGAATCACCCATTCGCCTTCTGGCGGGGGACGGTCGATGGATGGAAAAGGGCCTAAAACGGTCGGCTTGGACGTTATAGCGACTTGAGAGGGAATTGGGCCCCCTTTCGGGCGCTGTCAAGGCACTATCTATAGCAGAACCATTGCGTGGCTACCCCCTCCGGGCTTATATAGCGCGAATTCCCTGTCATCGCTGATGACCACCGGTTTCGCCTCCAGAGGGGTGGGCGAAGCACAAAGGAGATTTGCCATGAGCAACGCACCTCTGATGCCCAAGGCGACCGCCGTCTGGCTGCTCGACAACACCGCGCTGACCTTCGACCAGGTCGCCGATTTCACCAAGATGCACCCCCTCGAGGTACGCGCGATCGCCGACGGTGACGCCGCGCAGGGCATCAAGGGCATGGACCCGATTTCGAACGGCCAGCTGACCCGCGAGGAGATCGAGAAGGGCGAGAGGAACCAGGACTACCGGCTCCGCCTCCAGGAGAGCAAGGTGGTGCTGCCGCCCCAGCCCAAGCGCAAGGGCCCGCGCTACACCCCGGTGTCGCGCCGCCACGAGCGCCCCAGCGCCATCCTCTGGCTGCTGCGCAGCCATCCGGAGCTCAAGGACGCCCAGGTCATGCGCCTGGTCGGCACCACCAAGAGCACGATCGCCAGCGTCCGCGACCGCACCCACTGGAACACCTCGCAGCTGACCCCGATCGACCCGGTCACCCTCGGCCTCTGCTCGCAGATCGAGCTCGATTTCGAAGTGGCGCGCGCGGCGAAGGAGAAGCCGATCGACGCGGCCTATGGCGGCGCCACCCTGCTGCCGGCATCCGAGACCACCAAGAAGGACGAGTACGAACCGTCCGAGAAGTCGAGCGACGACCTCAACGTCGACGCCGTGTTCGCCAAGCTCAAGACCCTCGGCGGCAAGAAGCACGAGGAAGAGGAGGAGTAGTCCTCGCTCTTTCTTTCGTCATCGAAACGCAAAACGCGGCGGGGCAACCGCCGCGTTTTGTTTTGGGCAGCTCCATCTCGTCATTGCGAGCGCAGCGAAGCAATGACGGAAGAAGCGTCGCTACGGATGGTTCAGCATGTATTCGCCAAGATTACGCTGACTTCTGTCGGCGCGAGCGATCGCCGCATTGCGCTGCACGTCGCGGTCCTTGCGGCAGGCCACATATTCCGGCGAGCCCTGAGCGTAACCGCGGCTCTGGCACACCGCATCGTCGTCGTCATTGCCCATCGCCGTCGGCGTCTGGTAGCGCGCCGAGCAGGCGGAGAGAGCGATGGCGAGCACAACGGCTGCAAGCAGGCGCGGCCCGCTGGTCTTGAACATAACGCATCCTTCAATCATCGCGGATGATTAGCGCGCCCTGTTCAAGAATCCAAATGCGGGATTTCTAAGACTGATGACGGGACACCGCGACCGCCAGCCAAAAGCGGACGGCCGCGCCCAATCGCCCCCTCAGTGAAGGGAACGCCGAATCTCGGGTTCGACGAAAAAGTCGTCTCCGATCGCGTCCTTCAGCTTCTGTGCCGCCGCATCCGACGCCTCCACAGTGACCATGTCGGTCGAATGAACCTGTTCGACCGATACGTCCGGAAACGGCTTGACCGCCTCAACTGCGGGCTTTGCGCTTTGGCTTTGGCGTCGATCCCGCCGTAACGTTACTAGAAACTTGGGCATGGCTATCATCCACAACAGGAAGGCCGAACCCCTGCAGAGTAGTCGCCAAACCTACGCTGACGCAATTCGCTTCGAGCAGATGCCGGGCTGCCTTGGATCGCGACGCATCGCGCGGAAGAGCGGCGTAGGCGCTGTCTCTGGATAGAATTGCGGCGAGGGTTGCGCAGACGGCCGGGCTCGCCATCGACGTTCCGTCCATCTCCATATAGAGGCCGGTGGCACCGGCGCGATTGGGTACGGTCGAAACGATCCCCACACCCGGCCCGGTCGCATCGAGACCGGTACCATTGCTCGAGAACGAAGCAAGGAACAGGTTGTCCCGCCCCATCTTTCCCGGCTCACGCGGACGATTGCCTGCCGAAAAAGTCCCCGCCGGCGCCCAACCAACTTGCCCGATCGCAGAAACAGAAACGCATTCGGGGTAGGCACCAGGGAAATTCACCGAACCGCCGTCATTTCCGGCGGAACAGATGCACAGCGTGCCGCGCTCCAGAGCGTCGCGAATGCAATCCTCCTCCGCACCCGATTGCGGGCCGCCGCCAAGGCTCATGTTGATGAGATCGCACTGGTGATCGCGCGATAGCGCGTCAATGGCGTTGATGAGGTCCGCCTGGCTCGGACCATCGTCCGGCCCTTCCCCTTTGAATACGCGGGCATGGAACAGATTGCTCCCGGGTGCCATGCCAATGTAGTCGCCAGCTTGTTGTGGCCGCGCACCGACGATACCGCTGGTGTGGGTCCCATGTTCCGCGACATCAACCGCTTGCGCGGCGGGAAGTGCGCCGCCGTCGACGAATGCCCCCACCAGCGTGACATGCTGGAGATTCGGGTGAGGGCCGCAACCTGTATCGATAACGCCCACGTTGATCCCCTTGCCGTCGGTCGCGGCGCCAGTTTTTGTGACCGTGTGCCACCAGGCCTTACCGCCCTGCGGCGCCGGCGCCACCGGTGTACAATCGATAGTCGATCCTGAGGGCGGCGCTTCTGCCAGCATGATCCAGAAGCCGGAATAGGGAATGGGCTCAACGAAGCTGATGCGGTCTCCCGGACGGAGAGCAACCGAAGCCTGACCGTTGGCGGACGCTCGCGCCGTAATCGTCGTGATGGTACCGAACGGGTCGGCGACATAAAACATCACGTCGATGTCGCCAAGCGGCTTGCCGCCGCCCATGATCGTGACTTGATAGCGGCCTGCGCCTGCCGCTACTGCGGCGGCGGTGGTCACGAGCGTTGCATTGCGCAACTCCGCAGGCTTTCTGTGATGAAGCTTGCGAATGATAAGCGGTTCGAGGACAACGTCGGAGGTCACCTGGCTTGCGAGCCTGGTCGCTTCGGCCTCGTCGAGATCAAGCACGGCGACCCGGCGCGCGAGCTTGTCCGAGGGAACGCGGTCATCGAGAATGGCGTTGTTTGGGACCAGCGACAAAGCACTCGCGATCGATGCTCGCGAGGCCAGCTTGGCTTGCTCGGTAAACCTTCCGGCACGACGATTGACCAGAACGTATTTGGGCATTCCTGCCTCCTGCTGAAATGAGTTTTCAAAAAATCGAACGACTTGCCGTCGGAAATTACCGAAGCACGATATCACAACTCAAAATTGTACATCAAGCGTCAAAAGCGCCGCACAGCTGCGGCTCGCAGCTGTCTGAGAGAACGCACACGGAGACGGAAGTGACGTGGCTCTCAGGTTTTTGTCGAAGGCCTCACACCCGCCCCTTCAGCGCCTCGCCGATCTCGTCCAGCACCCTGGGGTCCTCGATCGTGGCGGGCATGGTCCAGGCCTCGCCGTCGGCGATCTTCTTGATGGTGCCGCGCAGGATCTTGCCCGAGCGCGTCTTCGGCAGGCGGCCGACGGTGATAGCGAGCTTGAAGGCGGCGACGGGGCCGAGCCGGTCGCGCACAAGTGCAACGATCTCCTTCTCGATCTCGGCGGGCTGCCGCTTCACGCCGGCTTTCAGCACCAGGAAGCCGCAAGGCACCTCGCCCTTGATCGCGTCCTTGACGCCGAGCACGGCACATTCGGCGACATCCGGATGCGACGCCAGAATCTCCTCCATGCCGCCGGTGGAGAGACGATGGCCGGCCACGTTGATGATGTCGTCGGTGCGGCCCATCACGAAGACATAGCCGTCCTCGTCCTTGTAGCCGGCATCCGAGGTCTTGTAGTAGCCGGGGAATTCGGTGAGGTACGCCTCCTTGAAGCGTTCGTCCTGATTCCACAGCGTCGGCAGGCAACCCGGCGGCATCGGCAGTTTTATCACGATCGAGCCCATGGTGTTCGCCGGCACGGGCTTCGCTGCCTCATCCACCACGTCGACCTGGTAGCCCGGCATCGGCACCGTCGGCGAGCCGTGCTTCACCGGCAGCGGGCCGAGGCCGATCGGATTGCCGGCAATGCACCAGCCGGTCTCGGTCTGCCACCAATGGTCGATGACAGGCACCTTCAACTGCTGCTCCGCCCATTCCACCGTCGGCGGATCGGCACGCTCGCCGGCGAGGAACAGCGTGCGGAATGTCGACAGATCGTATTGCCGGATGAACTTGCCTTCCGGGTCCTCCTTGCGGATGGCGCGGAACGCTGTCGGCGCGGTGAAGAAGGCGACCGCCTTGTGCTGGCTGATCACCCGCCAGAACGCGCCGGCGTCGGGCGTTCCGACCGGCTTGCCCTCATACATGATCGAGGTCGCGCCGTGCAGCAGCGGGCCGTAGATGATGTAGCTGTGGCCGACCACCCAGCCGATGTCGGAGCCGCACCACCAGACCTCGCCCGGCTTGACGCCATAGAGGTTGAACATCGACCATTTCACCGCAACCAGGTGCCCGCCATTGTCGCGCACGACGCCCTTGGGAATACCTGTGGTGCCGGACGTGTAGAGGATGTAGAGCGGATCGGTCGCGGCAACGGGCACGCAAGGCGCCTTCTTTCCGTCGTTTATCGCCTTGCGGCGCAGGCTCGCCCAGTCATAGTCGCGCTTCGGCATGAGGTCGCACGTGAGCTGCGGACGCTGCAGCACGATGCAGGCCTTGGGCTTGGCGGACGCCAGCTTGATCGCCTCGTCGAGCAGCGGCTTGTAGTGCACAATGCGGCCGGGTTCGATGCCGCAGCTCGCGGAGAGAATGAGCTTTGGCTGCGCGTCGTCGATGCGGGTCGCAAGCTCTTTTGCGGCAAAGCCGCCGAACACCACGGAATGCACCGCACCGATGCGCGCGCAGGCGAGCATCGCAACCACGGCCTCCGGCACCATCGGCATATAGAGGATGACGCGGTCGCCCTTGGCGACGCCAAAGTCCTGCATGACGGCGGCGAGCGCCTGCACCTCGGCCAGCAGCTCGGCATAGGTGAATTTCGTGACCGAATTGGTCAGCGGCGAATCATGGATCAGCGCGACCTGGTCGGCGCGGCCGCGTTCGACATGGCGGTCGAGCGCGTTGTAGCAGGTGTTGACGACGCCGCCGGCGAACCAGCGGCCGTAGACGCCCTGGCTAGGGTCGAAGATTGCCTTCGGCGGCTCGATCCAGTCGATCTCCTTGGCCGCCTCGGCCCAGAAGCCCGCGGGATCGGCCAGCGAGCGCGCATGGACCTCGTGATAGGCACTCTTTCCGTCGCCGTTCCCTCGGACGTTCATTCCCGCGCTCCCGTTCCCTTATTGGCCTCGCCTTGACCTGGCGGCTGGACGTCAGTCCCGCCATGACAGGGATCAAGTGCCGGCCCTTGTTTGAGGGCTATTTTCCCGGGAACGGGCCGCGGTTCAAGCTGAAAAGGATGGGCCTTTTGGAGGAGGGACAGCGGCTGCGCTCCCCCGCCCCGCGCGCGGGGAGAGGCGACGAGAGAAGCGCCTACCCCTCCATCGCGTTCAACCGCTGCAACCGGTCCTGCATGACCTTCTTCAGATCGTAGCCGGGGCGGCGGAAGCTGGCGTCGCGGGTGGCGAGGAAATCATGCTGGGATTTGCGTAAGTCGGCGGCCGAGCGCCGGCTCATCGATTTCAGCACGCGCTCATAGGCCTCGGCGAGCTGGCGGTCGAGCATGCCAAGCTGCGGATCGGCGCAGATCACCTTCTCCACCTCGCGCTTCGCGGAGGCGCAATCGAATGAGGGGCCGTTGCCGGAATTCGCAGCCAAAGGCTGCGGCGGCTCGGCGCCGAACTTCGCGATC
Organism: Bradyrhizobium sp. CCGUVB14; assembly: GCF_024199935.1. Lineage (NCBI taxonomy): Bacteria > Pseudomonadati > Pseudomonadota > Alphaproteobacteria > Hyphomicrobiales > Nitrobacteraceae > Bradyrhizobium > Bradyrhizobium sp. CCGUVB14. The sequence continues at coordinate 1,067,667 of NZ_JANADS010000001.1, read as the reverse complement.
TCCGCCATCATGGTGCGGCGGCCATCCGCGGCGTTGGTGTTGCCGGGGTCGAGCCGCAGCGCCGTCTCGTAGTCAGCCAGCGCCTTCCTGCGGTCGCCCATCTTGGTATATAGCACGGCGCGGTTGTTGTAGGTCTTCGCGAAATTCGGATCGAGCTTCAGCGCGTCATTGTAATCGCTGAGCGCGGCGCCGAACTCGCCCTTGAACTGGTAGGAATCGCCGCGATTGGTGAAGAAGTTCGGCCGCGGTGCCAGCCGCAGCGCCTGGTCGTAATCGGCGATCGCCTTGTCGTAGTCTTTCATCGCGGCATAGGAGAGCCCGCGATTGTCGTAATATTCCGCCACCTTCGGATCGAGCCTGATCGCCTCGCTGTCGTCGGCAATCGACTTGTCGAGTTGGCCGAGCTTCTTGTAGGCCGCGCCGCGATTGGTGTAGCTGCGCGCCCGGCTCGGATCGAGCAGCAAGGCCTGGCTGAGATCGGCGACCGCCTTGTCGTTGTCGCCATTGAGATAGAAGGTCGCGCCGCGGTCGGACCAGGCCTGCGCATAATCCGGCTTCAGCTTGATCGCCTTGTCGTAATCGGCAAGCGCCCGGTCGAGCCGGCGCTGGTTGGTGTAGGCGACGCCGCGCAGCTCGTAGGCTTCGGCATCCTGCGGATCGAGCTCGATCGCCTTGCTGAGATCGGCCGTGGCGCGGTTGAGATCGCCGCCCGCCTCGCGCAGCAGATCGCCGCGCAGGCGCCAGGCGCGCGCATTCTTGCCATCGAGCGCAATGGCGCGGTCGATATCCCGCAGCGCTTGCGTGAGACCGCCGGAGGTCCGCGCATTGGCGTCGGCCCGAACCAGCAGCGCCGCGACGCGGTCGGCATTCGGATTTGAGGTCTGGTCGATGATGGCGCTGCACGCCGAGATGATGTCCGCCGGCGCCGCCTTGCTGCCCATCACGCAATCGGCGGCCGCCGACGCCGGAGCGGCGAGGACCAGGCTGACCGCTGCGCTGAGGAGGAAGGTGCGGAGCGAGACTTTGGAAATCTGCGCGGAAGAACGCGTACGCATGCCGAAGCACTCCGTGACATCAGGTTTTCACCATTGTCGCGGGGGATGCGTGATGGGTTCAAATCAGGCCGGTCCCTGCCGTCTTGGCCGGGCTTGTCCCGGCATGACGTCCTCTCATGAGGCGGGGAACTTCAATACCCGTCCACCCCGTTCAGCTGCTGCAGCCGATCCTGCATGGCCTTCTTCAAATCATATCCCGGCCGGCCGAACCCGGCATTCCGACGCGCAACAAAATCATCCTGCTCGCGCTGGATTTTCCTGGCCTCGCCCTCGTTGCGCGCCTCGCGCAGCACGCGCGCATTGGTGGCAAAAACCTCGCGGTCGAGGTCGGCGAGCTCGCGGTTGCCGCAGATCGCCTTCTCGACCGGGCGGCGCGCGCCCGCGCAATTGAAGCTGGGCTTGCCGGCGACCGCCATCTGTGCGCCGATCCGCTCGAGGTCGCGCGCGATCGCCTTGTGATTGGCCTTGGCCTTTTCGTGGTTCGGATCGATCCGCAGCGCCGCGCCGAAATCCTGCACGGCCTTGGGCTTGTCGCCCTTCTTCAGCCAGAGCTCGCCACGCGCGTTGAAGACGTCGGCCAAGGTAGGATCGAGCAGCAAGGCGCGGCTATCGTCGGCGATGGCCCGATCGATCTGGTCGTGCCGCGCCAGCAGCGCACCGCGCGCGACCAGCGCCTTGATCAGATCGGGTTTTGGGGTCTTCTCGTTGTCAATGATTGCGGCGCAGGTCGATGTCGCCTTGTCCATGTCATCGGCCGCAGTTGCGGACAGGCATGCCGCGACGTCGATCTGCGCGGCCGCCGCCGGCTCCCCTCCGGTCGCGGCCCGAGCGGCACCGAGCGAAAGCGTTGCGAGCACCACGGCCCCGGACAGTCGAAGAAGTTTTTGAAAACGCATGCTCGTTGCAGCCGGAAAGTCTTGTCTTGGAGCTTATCTTGGGGGCTTGCCTTGGGGCCGTACTATCCATCATACGGCCGGATTGGTGCTAGCTTGTGGCGCTGCTCACATCGGTTTCGGGGATCGTCGTGTCGACATTCGAATGGATCATCGCGCTTCTGCTCGGCGCCGTTGCATTATCGGCGCTGGCCCGGCGGATCAAGGTCCCCTATCCGACCTTTCTCGCCATCGGCGGCGCGGCTATCGCCTTCGTGCCGAACAGCCCGACCTGGACGCTGGAGCCGGACCTGGCGCTGGCGCTTTTTGTCGCACCGGTGCTGCTGGACGCCGCCTTCGACACATCCTTGCGCGATCTCCGCAACAACTGGGTCCCGGTCGCGACCCTGGTGGTCGCTGCCGTCGGCCTGACCACGGTCGGCGTGGCCTATGTCGCGCACCGGCTGTTCCCGGACATGCCCTGGGCCGCCGCGGTGGCGCTCGGCGCCATCGTGGCGCCGCCGGATGCCGCGGCCGCCGTCGCGATCCTGAGCCAGGTCAAGCTGCCCTACCGCATGGTCAAGGTGCTCGAGGGCGAGAGCCTGCTCAACGACGCCACTGCACTCCTGATCTATCGCATCGCCGTCGGCGCGGTCGTCATGGAACACCTCAAATGGAGCGAGGTCGCGCCGACGATCGCGCTGGGACTGGTCGGCAGCGTGCTGGCCGGCCTTCTCGCGGGGCGCATCATCCCCTTGTTCATGGAACGCGTGAGGGAGGTGCCGAGCGCGATCATCATGCAGTTCGCCACCACCTTCATGGTCTGGATCGCCGCGGAGCATCTCGGCCTCTCCGGCATCCTCACCATCGTCGTCTACGCCATCACCGTCGCACAAACCGCGCCGGCCCGTATCCCGGCGCGGCTGCGGGTGCCGTCCTATGCGGTGTGGGAGACCACGGTGTTCGTGCTCAACGTGCTCGCCTTCATGCTGATCGGCATGCAGATGCGGCCGATCTGGACCAAGCTCGACGCAGACGTGCGCTGGGAATATTGCGTGGCCGCCGCCTGGATCCTGCTCACGGTTGTCCTGGTGCGACTGCTCTGGATCACGTTCTACCGCACGACGCTGCGCGTGCTGATCGCGCGCGGCATCTATCACCCGAAAGACCCGAAGCAGGTCGCCTCGCCGAAGGGCGGCCTCATCATCTCCTGGTGCGGCATGCGCGGCCTGGTCACGCTCGCCACCGCCTTCGCGCTGCCGGAGAATTTCCCCTATCGCGATTTCATCGTCTTCATCGCCTTCGCGGTGGTGCTGGGCTCGCTGATCATCCAGGGCCTGACGCTGCGACCGCTGATCCTCGCCTTCGGCCTCAAGGACGACGATCCCGTCGGCATCGAAGTCGCGCGCGCACGCGCCGTCGCCTATCGCGCCGCGCTTGACGCGATCGAGGACGATCCGTCGGAGGAGGCCGAAATCCTCAGGCTCGAATATCGCGCAATCCTGATGCAGGCCGACGACGATCCGCACGGCGGCATCGCCAACGGCGAGCTACCCGCCGATCCGCTGCGCCGCCGCGCCATCGAGGCCGCGCGCAAATCGATCTTCAACCTGCGCACCACCGAAGTGATCGGCGATGATGCGTTCCACCGGTTGGAGGAGGAACTTGATCGGGCGGAGTTGAGTGCGGGAGGATAACTCCGCCGTCGTCCCGGCAAACCGACCCCCGTCACCCTGAGGTGCCGGAGCGAAGCGGAGGCCTCGAAGGGCGACGGCCCGGCTGCATCGCGGCCGTTCATCCTTCGAGGCTCCCGGCGCGATGCTTTGCATCGCGCCACTCGCACCTCAGGATGACGGGGCAGGAAGCGCACTAAAGCTAAGTCACGCCCCCGCCTTGCACGTGATCCCGCCATCGACCACGAGCTCGATCCCCGTCACATATTTCGACTCGTCCGACGCCAGGAACAGCGCGGCGTTGGCGACGTCCCAAGCCTCACCCATGTGGCCCATCGGCACCTGCGCATCGCGGGCGCGCCACATCGCCTCGACGTCGCCCTTGGCATAGCTGTTGGCGAGACCGGCGGAATGCTCGACCATCGGCGTCTTCATCAGGCCGGGCAAGATCGCATTCACCCGCACGTGGCTCTTGGCGAACTCGATCGCGGTGGAGCGCGTCAGCTGGTTCATCGCCGCCTTGCTAGCGTTGTAGCTGACATAGGAGATTCCGACATGGCGGATCGAGGCGATCGAGGAGATGTTGATGATGGAGCCGCCGCCCTGCTTCACCATCACAGGGACGACGTGCTTCATGGCAAGATAGGCGCTCTTGAGGTTGACGGTGAAGACGCGGTCCCAGTTCTCTTCGTCGAGGTCGACCACGCTGCCGATCTCGGCGATGCCGACATTGTTGTCGAGCACGTCGATGCGGCCATAGGCCTTCAGGCAGGCCGCCACCATTCCCTCGATCTCGGCATGTCGCGCAACGTCCGCCGTGAACGCCGTCGCCTTGCCGCCTTCGCCGGCGATGATCTTGGCGGTCTCCTCGGCGGCAGCGCCGTTGCGGTCGACGCAAAACACCTGCGCGCCCTCGCGCGCAAAGCTCACCGCGGTCGCCTTGCCGTTGCCCCAACCGGGTCCGATCGAGCCGGCGCCCACAACCATCGCAACCTTGCCCTTGAGCCGGTCCATCGCGTGTCTCCCTTATTTCTGCTGTTCGTCGCAGATGCTCATCTTGGTGACGTTAGCACCGATTGCGTGGCCGACAATCTCGGACAATGTCCGGCACGTCCCGTCATGGCATAGCCGCCATTCGCCGGCCGCGCCGGAATTGCCGAGCACGACTTCCGGCATCGGCGCGCGCGCAGGCCTCCATTGAAACCAGCCGTCGACGAGACGCGCCTCGGGCGGCGGCTCCATGCCGGGACCGGTGCCCTTGACGCGCGCCTGCACCAGTTCGAGGCCAGCAGGCGTGACGCGCCAGTCTTCCTGCCACTCGACCTTCGCGATCGAATGCGTCCACGCGAGTGTGAACGCGGATAGCGCCAGCGCCTTCACAGCCCCGGCTGTTGCAAGGCAGAGGCTCACATCGCCTCGACCACGGCGGGCGGACGCTGCCGCCATTGCCACAGCACCAGCGCCGCCGAGAGCACGAAGCCCGCGGTGTCGCTGAACGGGAAGTCGCCGAGCAGGCACAATGCGGCGCCGAGCGAGACAACGCGCTCGAGCAGCGTCATCCGCGTGAACAGGAAGCCGATCGCGACCATGCCGAACAGCGCGATCGCCACCAGCGCCTTGAAGGTCGCGAGCGCCACCGCGCCATAGAAGCCGAGCTTAGCCGCCATGGGATCGCCGGCCTGCAGCATCAGCGCCGGCGAATAGACGAAGATGAAGGGAATGACGTAGCCGGCGAGCGCGATGCGCATCGCCTCCCAGCCGATCTTGTCCGGATTCTCCTTCGCGATCGGAGCTGCCGCCAGCGCCGCGAGCGCCACCGGCGGCGAGAGGTCGGCCATGATGCCGTAGTAGAATGCGAACATGTGGCTCGCGATCAGGGGCACGCCGAGTTTGGCCAGCGCGGGTGCCGCGAGGGCTGCGGTGATGATGTAGGTCGGGATGGTCGGGATGCCGGTGCCGAGCAGGATCGACAGCAGCATGGTCATGATCAGCGCCAGGAACAGGCTCTTCTCGCCGAGCCCGATCACCCAGCTGCCGAAGATGGTGCCGACACCGGTCTGCGACATCATGCCGATGATGACGCCGACGATGGCGCAGGCCATTCCGACGGTGATGGCGGATTTTGCGCTCTCGGCCAGGGCATCGCGGCACTCACGCAGAGCCTTGAGACCGCCGCGGATGAAAGCGGTGATCACGATCAGCGCGACGACGACGCTTGCGACCGGCACGATCTGCAGGCCGTCGCGCGACAGCGTCGCCACGACCAGCGCAAGCCCGACCCAGAAGATGGTGCGGATCACCATGGAGGACGCGCCGGCCGTGATGCTGGCGCCCAGGATCAGCGTCACGGTGAGCGCGAGGCCCATGCTGCCGGCATAGAGCGGGGTAAAGCCCTCGAACAGCATGTAGACCAGGGCTGCAAGCGGCAGCACGAGGTACCAGCGCGTCACCAGCGCCCGCCAGGCGCTCGGGATTTCCGAGCGCTTCATGCCGACGAGGCCGTGCTTGCCGGCTTCGAGATGCACCATCCAGAACGCCGAGGCGAAGTAGAGCACCGCCGGAATTGCGGCGGCCTTGACGATCTCCGAATACTGGACGCCGAGCGTCTCCGCCATGATGAAGGCGACGGCGCCCATGACCGGCGGCATGATCTGCCCGCCCATCGAGGCCGTCGCCTCGACGCCGGCCGCGAAGGCGCGGCGGTAGCCGAACCGGATCATCAAGGGAATCGTGAACTGGCCGACGGTGACGACGTTGGCGACGCCGGAGCCCGAGATCGTGCCCATCATGCCCGAGGCAAACACCGCGACCTTGGCAGGTCCCCCGCGGGTGCGGCCGAACAGACCGAGCGAGACGTCGGTGAAGAGCTGGATCATGCCGGCGCGCTCCAGGAACGAGCCGAACAGGATGAACAGGAAGATGTAGGTCGCCGAGACGTAGATCGGCACGCCGTAGAAGCCTTCGGTGCCGTAGGACAGATGCGTGACGATCTGGTCGAAATCATAACCGCGATGATTAAGCGGCGACGGCAGGTACTGCCCGAAGAACCAGTAGAGGAGGCAGGCGCCGCACATCAGCGGCAGCGCCGCGCCCATCAGGCGCCGCGTGCCTTCGAAGATCAGGACCGCGAGCAGCGTGCCGACGGCGAGGTCAAGCCTGGTCGGATCGCCATCGCGCGCGATCAAATCGGCGTAGAAGATCCATTGATAGAGCCCGCAGAAGAATCCGGCGCCGCCGATCACCCAGCCGAGCGCACGGCCAGCGCTGCTCTTCGCGGTGAAATTGGCGATCAGGCCGAACGTGAGCAGGACCAGGAAGCCGACATGGACGCCGCGCACCACCTGGCTCGGCAGATAGTTGAAGGCCGCGACATAGAGCTGGAAGGTCGCAAAGGCGATGCCGATCCAGTAGGCGAGCGTCCCCCACCAACCCGGGCCAAAGCCCTCCGGAAAACCATGCTCGAAATTGTCGAACTCAACCTTGATGGGCGCCGCTTCTGCGCCCTCTGCCTTTTCCAACATTCTCAAATCGCCCCAGTCCAAGCCCATTCAATTATAGCAGCAACACGATCCAATCGGACCGTCATGGCCGGGCTTGTCCCGGCCATCCACGCCTTACGGCGCCTCCAAGAACGTGGATGCCCGGGCCTTCGCCTCGCCGAAGCGGCTTCGGCCGCGCAGGCGGGACAAGCCCGGGCATGACGACGTGGAGAGAGCCGACCTTACTTGATCAGCCCTTTTTCCTTGTAATAGCGGATCGCGCCGGGATGCAGCGGGATCGGGCTGCCGGTGGCGGCCGTCTCGAGCTTGATCTCCTTGCCGGCCGCATGCGCGTTGGCGAGCTCGGGCAGCGACTCGTAGACCAGCTTTGTCATCTGATAGGCAAGGTCGTCGGACACGGCCGAGCTGGTGACGAGATAGTTGACCACGGCCGCGGTCGGCACGTCCTTGTCCTGGCCGGTATAGGTGTTGGCCGGGATCGTCGCCGCGATGAAGGGCGGGCCGATCTTGTCGACGGTCTCCTTCGGCACGGCCACCACATTGATCGAGGCCGAGGTCGACAGGTCCTTCAGCGAGGCGACGCCGAGGCCGGCCGACTGCAAGGTCGCGCCAAGCTGGCGGTTCTTCATGAGGTCGACGGATTCGGCGAACGGCAGATATTCGACCTTGCCGAGATCCTTATAGGTCATGCCGGCGGCGGCCAGGATCGCGCGCGAGTTCAGCTCGGTGCCCGATTTCGGCGCGCCGACCGAGAGACTCTTGCCCTTGAGGTCGGCCAGCGTCTTGATGCCGCTCTCCGCGGTCGCGACGATCTGGATGTAGTTCGGATAGATCGCGCCGATGGTCCTGAGCTTGTCGAGCTTGGTCTTGAAGCCGGCTTCCTCGTCGCCCTCCCAGGCGGCCTTCAGCGAGTCGCCCAGCGTGAAAGCGATTTCGCCACGACCCTGCTGCAGCAGGATGAGATTCTCGACCGACGCCTTGGTGGCCTGCACCTGCGTCTTCACGTTCGGAATCTTGTCGCCGTAGATCTTCCCGATCGCGACGCCGAGCGGGTAGTAGACGCCGGAGGTGCCCCCGGTCAGCACGTTGATGAAGGACTGCGCATGCGCGCAAGGTGCCGACGCCGCCAGAGCAAAAGCCGCGGCTGCGCCGATAAACGTACGTTTCATGGTTGTTATTCTCCCCAAACCGGCGGCGAAATTGGCCGGATGAGGAGGGCGGGTCAACCCATCCAAAAGGCACAACAGGGCTGCGGAAGCCCCTGTTTTAGCTGCGTTTTGATGGAACCCGCCGGGTGCGGCGACGTGGCGCAGCCGGATCGCCGGCGTGCGCCTCGCGCTCGTTAGAAAGCCGTCACCGGCGAGCCGTTACTGAAACGTCATGTCCAGGCACTTGGAGATGTCGGAGCCGAGGCCCGAGGAGATGGTGATGCAGCCGCGGATCTTCTGCGCGGCCATGTCGGCAGCCCAGATCGAGTAGCCGCCGGGACCGAAGAACGAGTTGGTGTTCGGCGGCTCGGTCTCGGTCGCGTCGAAATCATAGTGCCCGTCGGTCTCGAAGATGCGCGGCTTCTTGGTGCAGCCACCGTCGGTCTGGACGTTGATGACTTCCTTGTTGTCGCGGGTCAGCGCCAGCGAGACCTGGCAGCGGAAATATTCCGAGGTCTTGCTGTTGAAGAGATAGGTGTAGGACTTGCAGGTTGCGGTGTTGAGCTTGCCCGGGGCAAGGCCGCGGCTGCACGAAATCCGCTGGTTGTGGCTGAGCTGGAAGTCATCGGCCCGGGCGTCCGGCGCGAGCGCCGTCAGCGACAACCCGGCAATCCAGCAAAATTTCATGACGTGGCGCATTCGAATCATCCCCACCAATATCTTTGTCGTGTTGCGTTCTAGACTGAAAGCGGAACATAGTCGCGAGGGGACGAAGGGAAAATCACAAACTGCTGGGCGGGACGTGATGCGCTGCGGCGTCATCGCAGATTGACCCGGAAACGTCGTTCGTGATTTGTTCAAACCGGGCACCCCAACGACGGGGAGGATGGATCGATGGCGTTTTCAATGATGGCATTTTCGACCAGGACATTTGCAATTGCAGCCGCGCTGGGCGCGCTCGCCGCTCCCGCATGCGCACAGAACGCGGCGACGCCGTGGGAGCTCAAGGCTGACACCGGCTATGCCTATGACAAGGAAGGCAAGACCTTCTCCTACAAGATGGGCACCAACAATGCCGGCGAGTTGCTGAAGGGCGCCAAGAAGGTCCCCAAAGGCACGCTGTTCTTCATCGGCCAGAACGGCCAGCTCTACATGCGCAGCGGGCAGTATCTCGAGGGCGACGGCAGGTTCAAGTTCGGGTCGGACCACTAGGGCGCGATCACGGTGCGCTCCCTCGCCCCGTTCTTACGGGGAGAGGGTTGGGGTGAGGGGCTTCTCTCCGCGCATGAGATGATCGACGGACCTGTACCCCCTCACCCGGATTGCATCTTCGATGCAATCCGACCTCTCCCCGCAAGCGGGGCGAGGTGAAGGGCAGCTCGCCCAGCGCTCTAAAACGCCGCCGCCAGCTCTCTCGCGCCGGCATTGTTGCTGTTGCTGTCCATCCGCGAATCCGTGACCGCGAGCAGCTTCGCGACCGTGTTGTGGCGGATCGCGACCGGGTTGCGCTCATAGCCGCCGCGCTGGAAGAAGTTCGAGGTCGGCACCTGCTCGCGCATCGCCTGCGGCATCGTCACCATGTCGAGGCCGGTGCCGTCGCCGGTGAGGTTCATCATCTCGAGCTCGGCGGCGGTCAGCGGACGGGTGTAGCCCTTGGCGCGGGCGAACAGCACCGAGGTCAGGAGCTTGTGGGTCTGCAGCATCGGCCCGATGTCGATGTCGAGCACCATCGCATGCATCGCCCAGCCCTGCGCGGTGTCGCCGATCTTCTCGTGCTCCGACCAGGTGTCAGGCACCGACTTCGCATGCGCCACCATCTTCTTCAGAACGCTGAGCTTGTGCTCGAGCGACTGCCGCGACGGCCCCGAGGTGCGCGCCACCTTGTCGGAGAGTGCGCGAATGAACTCATGGCCCTGCTCGGCCAGCAGCTCGACGCTGTTGGTGGTGAGCAGCTGGTTGTAGCCCATCGCGGTCGAGATCGCGCGCTTGCCGCCATGCTCGATGCCGGCCTGCACGTCGTAATTGCCGGTGCCGCCGGTCTCGAACGAATAGACCCGCACCGCCTGCTCGCGCGTCAGCCCGGAAGCGAGCGCGTAGCGCGCATAGGCACGCTTGAACTCGACTTCGTTTGAGGGGCGCTGCGGCGTGAACTGATAGAGATCCTGCGCGGCGCGCAGGAGGTCGGAGGCCACCGGAAGCGGCTTGCGCGCCGGGCGCTCCGGCGTTTCCTCGGGCTCCGGATTCACCGGCCGCTTCGGCCCGGTATAGACCGGCGGCTGGTCCAGCATGTAATCGTCAAGCGTGATCTGCTGCCCGCTGCGCCGCTTGGCATTGCGGCCTTTCCGCTTCTCGGAGACCTGGCTCCAATAGGCACCGGCCTCCTGGTCGAAGGCGCCGCGGATCTGCTGGTACTCGGCCAGCTTGCGGCGATATTCGAGCACCGCCGGCGATGCACCGCCGCTTTGCGCAAAGAACTGCGACAACAGCTGGGCGTTGGCATTGCTGACGTTTGATGGCAGTGCGTCGGACTCGCCGCCACGCGCGGCGGGAACGAGCAGGACGAGCGCGAGTGGAACCAGCGCCAGATGTGTTCGAATCGAATGATGCATGCTGCCCTCTTAGCAGGCATCCGGTAACCGTCACGTTAACGCGCCGTTTACCATCATTTCCAGGCGAAAACCGGCTGTTCCAGGTCGGTGACGCGGGTCTGCCGGCCCGCCAGCACCTCGCGGAACTGGTAGATCAGCGCCGCCGTCGGCGCGTGGATCAGGCTCATCCGGTGATGGAAGCGGATCACGCGACGGCTGCTTTCGGGGATATCCGTGAAATCGAAGGCATCGTCGCGCTCGATCGTGTCGAGCGCGATGCGATGGACCGAGGCGACCTCGTCCGGATTCGGTGTGATGGCATTGCTCTCGGCAGCCCAGACCACGACCGGCGTGATCAGATAACCGGAGCGCGTCGGATAATCGTCGAGCAGACCGAGCACCGCGTCGGCGGGAAGCCTGAGCGCGAGCTCCTCGTCGAGCTCGCGCAGCGCCGCCTCGACCGGCGTCTCGCCGGCGTCGCAGCGTCCGCCCGGCAGCGCCCACTGACCGCGATGAGAGCGCAAGCTCGATGCACGCCTGGTCAGCAGAAACGCAGTGTCATCGCCGTCATGGGATGCGGTGAGCGCCAGCACCACCGCGGCGCGCTTCAGCGCCGACGGCTCGGCCGCTTCGGGTAGCCGCGCGAATGACGCGCAGGCCTCTGCGATATTCCGTCTGGTGGCATCGCCGAAAGCTCTCATGATGCTTGACTACACCAGGACCGCGCTCGATGAAACGAGGAGAGATCAAGCGTTGCAAGGATGGACGGAGCGATGACCAGCAAGACCGCCGCAAAGCTCAAATCAGACGGCTGGACCATCCTGGAGACCACGGGCTTCATGCACCTGGTCGGCCCGCTGTGGGAGCGCAAGGTCGACGGCCGATATGAATTCGCACTCGCCACCGAAGACAAGCACCACAATCGCCGCGGCATGGTCCAGGGCGGCGTGATGATGACGTTCGCCGATCGCACCTGCGGCATGACTGCTCGCTACACGTCGGGCAAGGACTACATGGCGACGGTGCAGCTCGACACCCATTTCGTCGAAGCCGGCCAGATCGGCGACATCCTGATCTCCCGCCCCCGCGTGGTGCGCGCGACCCGCAGCCTGATCTTCATGAGCACCGAGATCACGGTCGATGATCGCTGCGTGGTGATGGCGAACGGTGTGTTCAAGATCTTGAAGGGGCCGGCGTAGGCAGGGCTGCCACAGCCGCACGCCACATACTCCCATGTCGTCCCGGCGAAGGCCGGGACCCATAACCACAGGGAGAAGTTTGGCGAAGACTCGTAATTCGGTACTGGTACCGCCTGCTATCGATAGATCACGCGGTATGGGTCCCGGCCTTCGCCGGGACGACGTTGAGGAGATAGCTGCGCCCACATCCTCGTTATTGCGAGCGTAGCGAAGCAATCCAGCATCCCTCCCCGGACGCATCTCTGAATTGCTTCGCTGCGCTCGCAATGACGGGCAGAGCTGGTTATGGTGCCCCCGCAACAGAAGCGTTGAGGAAACAGCCCCATGCACTACCGCCAACTTGGCCGCAGCGGCCTGAAAGTGTCGCCGATTTGTCTCGGCACTATGATGTTCGGCGGGCCGACGGATGAGGCGGCATCAACGCGGATCATCGCCAAGGCGCATGAAGCCGGCATCAACTTCATCGACACCGCGGACGCCTATTCGAAGGGCGGCTCCGAAGAAGTCGTCGGCCGCGCCATCGGCAACAACCGTCATGCCTGGGTGCTCGCGACGAAGCTTGCTAACCCCATGAGTAACGACACGCGCAACGATCCCAATCGCGTCGGGCTGTCGCGGCGCTGGGTGTTGCAAGCGGCCGAGGAGAGCCTGAAGCGGCTCGGCACCGACCATATCGACATCTACTATCTGCACAAGGAAGATCATGCGACGCCGCTCGAAGAGACGGTGCGCGCGATGGGTGATCTGATCCGCGCCGGCAAGATCCGCTATTTCGGCGTCTCCAACTACCGCGCCTGGCGCGTCGCCGAGATCTGCAACATCTGCGACCGGCTCGGCATCGACCGCCCCGTGGTGAGCCAGCCTTACTACAACGCGATGAACCGCATGCCCGAGGTCGAGCACTTTCCGGCCTGCTCCTATTACGGCCTCGGCATCGTGCCCTACAGCCCGCTGGCGCGCGGCGTGCTCACCGGCAAGTACAAGCCGGACGCAGCCCCCGACAAGGAGACGCGCGCCGGCCGCAACGACACCCGCATGATGCAGACCGAATGGCGCCCCGAGTCGCTCCAGCTCGCGCAGGAGATCAAGAGCCACGCCGAGAAGAACGGCATCACCGCCGGCCAGTTCGCGGTGGCCTGGGTGCTCAACTCCGCTTTCGTCTCGTCGATCGTCGCGGGCCCGCGCACGGAAGAACAGTGGGACGGCTATATCAGCGCGCTCGACTATCGCTTTACTGCGGAGGACGAGGCGCTGATCGACCGGCTGGTCGTGCCGGGTCATCCGTCGACACCGGGCTACAACGACCCGGCCTACCCGATCGAGGGACGGCGCGCGCGGACGGCTTGAAGTCTCGGGGATCACGATGGCGCTTGAAGACCGCTACGGCCTGCCGCTCTCCACCACGTCCGATTCCGCCGCGACCGCTTATCGCGACGGCATCGATCTCATGCTCGCCGGCTGGACCGGCACGGCGGAGGCGCTGGAGCGTGCGATCGTGGCCGATCCAGACTTTGCCCTCGCCCATATCGCCCGCGGCCGCGTGCATGCATTCTACCAGCAGGGCGATCTTGCGCGGCAGAAAGCGGCACTGGCACGCGAGCTTGTGGCCAGGCGCGGCAGCGAGCGCGAGCGCTCGCATGTCGAGACGCTGGCGCTCGCGATCGAGGGACGCGGGCCCGATGCGATCGCGGCGATGTCTGGGCATATCGAGCGCTGGCCGCGCGATGCCGTGGTGCTGTCGTTGTCGCTCGGCGCGTTCGGCCTGTTCGCCTTCTCCGGCATGGCCGATCACGACCGCGCCCGGCACGAGCTGTGCGAACGCGTCGCGCATCATTACGGCGAGGACTGGTGGTTTCTCACCATGTCCGGCTGGGCGATGACCGAGAATGGCGACGTCGGACGCGGTCGCGCCGTCACCGAGCGCGGTTTTGACCTCCGCCGCGCCAACGCGCACGCCGCGCATGCCGTGCTGCATGCGATGTTCGAGGACGGTTCGATCGAGGCGGCCGATCGTCTCGTCGAGGAATGGCTCCCGACCTATGACCGCGCGGGAATTCTCCACGGCCATATCCTCTGGCACCAGGCACTTGGCGCGCTCGAGCATGGCGATGCGGCCCGTGCGCTCAAAATCTATGACAACGTGCTGCAGCCCAGCGCCACGCAAGCGCCGCCGCTCAACGTCATCACCGACAGCGCCTCGCTGCTGTGGCGCTTGTCGGCTTACGGCCATGCCGTGCCGCAAGCGCTCTGGGCCGAGGCCGACGCTACCGCGCAAAAACTGTTCCCCAAATCGGGCCTGGCCTTCGCCGACGTCCACATGGCGCTGTTCGCGGCCGCGACACAAAATCAGGAAGCATTGGCCGCGCGCCTTGCCGTGATCGAGCAGCGGCTTGCCGACGGCAAGCTGCCGGCCGGTCCCGTGGTGCCGGCGATCTGCCGCGCACTGGCGGCCTTCGCGGATGAAAATTATGCGGCTTGCGTGCGCGAGCTCGCGCCTGTCCTCACGGAGGTCGTGCGCATCGGCGGCAGCCACGCCCAGCGCGAGCTGATCGAGGATACGTACCTCGTTGCCCTGATACGCAGCGGCGAGCTGCCGCGCGCCCGCAAGCTCCTCGACGCCCGCCTCCACCGCCGCCCGTCCTTGCGCGATACGCGCTGGCAGGCGGCGATGGCCTGAGGCAGGATGGAGAAAACACGGCCGGAGGACGCCCATGACCGAGATCGTTGCGCTGGAGGCGCTGGCTGCGCGCGTTGCATCCGGGCAGTCGCTGGCGATCCCGGTCGACGGTTCTGGCGTGGCGATGGCGGCGACCGCAGCGCTGCTGGAGTCCGGCATCCGTGACCTCAGGCTGATCTGCGTGCCGATCTCCGGCATGCAGGCCGATCTCCTGATCGGCGCCGGCGCGATCGCTTCACTGGAAACCAGCGCCGTGTCGCTCGGCGAAGCCGGCGCTGCACCGCGTTTCACCGCTGGCATCAAGAGCGGCGCCTTCGCGATGCGCGATTCGACCTGCCCCGCGATCTATGCCGGCCTGCTCGCGAGCCAAAAGGGCGTGCCGTTCATGCCGATCGCCGGCATCATCGGCAGCGATCTCCTCGAGGTGCGGCCGGACTGGCAGGTGATCGACAGTCCCGTGGGCGAGGCACGCAAGGTCGTCGTGGTGCCCGCGATCTCGCCTGACGTCGCGCTGTTTCACGCGCCCGAGGCCGACCGCGCCGGCAATGTCCGCATCGGCCGGCATCGCGAGCTCGCCGATCTCGCTTACGCCTCCAGGCGCACGCTGGTCACCGTGGAGCGCATCGTCGAGCGCAATTTGCTGGACAGCGAGGATTCCGCCGCAGGCGTGCTACCCTCGCTCTATGTCGATGCCGTCGCGGTCGCCGCACGCGGCGCCTGGCCGCTGGCGCTGTGGGACGAATATCCGGCCGACGAGGCCGAGATCGCGCGCTACGCGGCAATGGCGCGCAGCGAGGACGGCTTTCGCGCCTATCTGTCGGCATTCCTGACGCATCGCAAGCAGGTGGCCTGATGTCGACCGAGCGCGAGCGGCGCGAGATCCTGATCGCCACCATTGCCGACCTGCTCGACGGCATCCGTCACGTCGCGGTCGGCGCGTCGTCGCCGATCCCCGCGGCCGGCGCCATGCTGCTGCGGGCCCGCAACGAACGCGACGGCAAACCGCCGGTACGCATCTCGATCCTGGGATCGCAGACGCACAATTTCTTCACCAATGGCGGCATCGAGCTGTTCGACTGCGCCGCACAAGGCAGGGTCGACGCCTTCTTTCTCGGCGGCGGCCAGATCGACGGCCAGGGCAACATCAACCTGGTCGGCACCGGCGATTATCCCACCAGCCACGTGCGCTGGCCGGGCTCGTTCGGCTCGGCCTATCTCTATCATCTCATTCCTCGCGTGATCCTGTTTCGCGAGGAGCATTCGTCGCGCGTGTTCGTGCCCAAGGTCGATTTCGTCAGCGCGCGCGCCATCACGCCGGAGGTGCCGCGTCGCGGCGGGCCGCATGCGCTGCTGACCAACATGGCGTTGTTCGATTTCGATCGTGAGGCAGGCGGCTTTGCGCTTCGCTCCGTGCATCCGCCCTTCACCCCGGCCGACATCCGCGAGAGCACCGGCTTCGCCTATCAGGAGCCGGAGGTGGTGCGCGAAACGCCGCGGCCGGATGCCGCAACGCTGTCGCTGCTGCGCGGGCGGGTTTTCACGGAGCTGGCCGAGACTTATCCGGCCTTTGCGCGGACCATGAAACAGGCGGCGTGAGGCGGTCTGCCACGAAAAAAACATCGGTCTGGCGGCATGTGCCTCCCGGGACGGGCTGAAGCGATCGAGGTGAATCGCCGATGGGTGGCGCGGTGGTATTCCAGTCGGGATTGGCGGAGCAAACGGTATCGCAACCAATTTGCGATTCGATGGTTGTTGGGCGGAACCTCTGCCGCTCCGTGGCCCCCTCCTTGGCCCCCTGGCACATGAGCCTGACGATGCGCCTCCGCCGACTGGTCCTGGTTGCCCCCTTCGTTGCTCTCGCAAGTCCTTGTTTTGCCGAGTCTTCCACGGCGATTGCGGTCAACAATCCGCCGGCGCAACAAAATTCCCTCGTCGACATGCTGGCGCTGATGTCGGGCCACTGCAAGACGCTGAAGGTCGCCGGCCGCCCCTTCGCCTGCAAGACCGTGGCCTTTGCCCATGACGACAAGGGCCGGGTCAATTTCGCGGTCGCCGTCGACGATCCCAACGACGAGAACCACGTCGTGTCGTTCTCCGGCGAGAACGGCAAGCGGGCCGACGACAATTCCTACGAGTTGCCGGTCGACCGCATGCTGCTCAACTCCAAGACCCGCCCGAAGGTCGACGGCCTTCCGGTCCCGGCTGCGCAGACCTCCACCGGTAGCTGCCGCCAGACCGGTAATTTCTCGGCCAGGAAGGTGAACGACGTCACCTGCTCTGCGACCGACACCGAAGGCCGCAAGTATGAACTGCTGTTCGTCTCCGACGGTACGCCGGTGAGCGTGCGCCGCATCAGGCAGTCGCAGCCCTCAGTCCAGGATCCGTTCAAGTAGCGGCCCGTCGCCTCACCCTGCCTGACACAGCATCCTTCCGTTGAAACTCCGGGTTGGCCGGGTATGCTCTTTCGCGCGTCCTCATGAGGAAGCCCGATAGCAACCGAAGGCGGGGCCGAGAGTCCAGCAATGCGTATCATCACCGGGCTCGGGCGCATCCTGATTGTCCTCCTGTTCGCTTGCCTGTCGCGTGAATGCAGTGCGGCCGACGGTCCGCGGCAGCGCTCCATCCTGGTGCTGGAAGAAGCCGATTTTCGCTCGCCGTTTTATTCGGAGATCTTTGACGGCATCCGCGCCGCCGCGAAGCAGAACGGCCATGCTCACACCGTGATCTACGGCGAGAGCCTCGATCTCGCGCGCTTCCCCGGACCGGACTACGAAGACAGCCTCGTCGGCCACCTCAAGACCAAATTTGCCGACCGGTCCATCGACGTCATCATTTCGATCGGCGTCGCAGCGGCGAAATTCCTCCAGAAGCACAAGCAGGACATCTGGCCCGCCGCGCCTGTCGTGTACGCCTTCGTGCCCGATCTGCCCGAGGTGCGTGCGCTGTTTCTGCCGGACACGACCGCCATCTTCGCAAGGGTGAGGCCGACACATCTCCTGACGGCCGCGCGCGCGATCGTTCCCGACCTGACCCGTGTCGTCCTCGTCGGCGGTGCCTGGAGGAATCCGCTGGTCTATGGACACTGGAAGCAGGACTTCGCGGCCGCGATGCCCGGTCTCGAGGTCACCGATCTCTCCGACGCCACGCTGCGCGAGGTCCGCAATCAAGTCGCGACCCTGCCCGCCGGCTCCGCGATCCTGACCTCGGCGATGTATTCCGACGGCGAAGGCACCTATTATTCGCCGGCCTCGGCGCTCGCACGCGTCGCCGAGAGCGCGAACCGCCCGGTCATCATCACGTCCGATACGTTCCTCGGGCGATCGGGCGTGGGTGGCTTCCTGCTGCTGCCGGATGTCATCGGACGGGAAGCCGGCGGCGTCGCGGCGCGGATTCTCGCCGGCGAAGCGCCGTCGAGCATCGCAGCCTTCGACGGCGACAACGTCAAGCCGATCTTCGACTGGCGGCAACTGAAACGCTGGAACGTCGACGAAGCCAATCTGCCTCCGGGCAGCGAGGTGCGCTTCCGCGAGCTGGGCTTCTGGGAGCAGTACTATTGGCACACCATGCTCGTTGCCGCCGTGGTGCTGACGCAGGCGCTGATGATCGCCATTTTGCTGCGCGAGCGCAGGCTGCGCTTCCTGGCCGAGGTCGAGGCACGCCAGCGCATGTCGGAACTCGCCCACATGAATCGCCGCGCGACCGCGGGAGAGATGTCCGCCTCGATCGCTCACGAGCTGAGCCAGCCGCTCGCCGCGATCCTGCTCAATGCCGAGACCGCCGGGCACGTGCTGCAGAGCCCGGCGCCCGACCTCGGCGAAGTCAGGGACATGCTGGAGCACATTCGCCGCGACGATCAGCGCGCAAGCGAAGTCATCGGCCGGCTGCGCTCGTTCCTGAAGAGAGACCCGACCGAACGGCGCGACATCGACCTCAATGCGACCGTCGACGAGGTGTTTCGCTTCCTCTCCGTGCAGGCCCTGACCTACGATGTCGGGCTCTCGACGGAGCCGTCGCCTGCAACCATTCGCGTGAAGGCCGACAGGGTGCAGCTTCAGCAGGTGATCCTGAACCTCGTCGTCAACGGCATGGACGCGGTGGCCCATCTTCCAGCCGATCGGCGCCGCGTCGTCGGTCGCACCAGTCTCACCGAGGGCAATCTGGCGCTGGTCTCCATCGCCGATCTGGGCGACGGCATCCTTGCGGGAAAGGTGACCGAGATCTTCAAGCCGTTCTTTACGACCAAGACGCAGGGCATGGGTATCGGCCTCTCGATCGCACGCACCATCGTCGAGGCCCATGGCGGCCGCATCTGGGCCGAGAACGCGCCGTCAGGCGGCGCCGTGTTTCACATCAGCCTGCCACTGGTCGTCACGCGACAGGCGTGATCGCGCACGCGCTGTCGCGAAAGATGCACGGCGCTCATAAATCCCGCCAAACAATTCATTTGCTTTGTCGGCCGCCAAATCCGACTTTCGTATGAAATAACACGACACAATCCGGGGGGATGCTGCGCCCAACTCACCCGCGCATCATTTCATCGATCTCGCTCTCCGATCAAACGTCCGACACTGACAGTCCGGCAATGCGATTTGCCGGATCGACGCGTCATGGCGGAGTGCGCGTGCACCATCTGTCGTCCGAAGTACTGAACCAGAAGAGGGGACCGTTCATGACAGTCAAGCGTGCCAGTATTCAATCGAGATCCACCACAGGGATCGCGCTCGCTCTTGCGG
This sequence comes from Bradyrhizobium sp. CCGUVB14, assembly GCF_024199935.1. Classification (NCBI taxonomy): domain Bacteria; kingdom Pseudomonadati; phylum Pseudomonadota; class Alphaproteobacteria; order Hyphomicrobiales; family Nitrobacteraceae; genus Bradyrhizobium; species Bradyrhizobium sp. CCGUVB14. The sequence goes on along the minus strand of NZ_JANADS010000001.1, from coordinate 1,048,222 downwards.
CGGCCGCGATGCTGCTTGCGCCCGGTACGCGCGCCAGCGCCGCGGGCCTGAAGGATCTGCCGTCGATCGCCCCGGTGATGACGTGCAGTTCGCTGGTCGGCGTCGATCTGAGCGATGTCGGCAAGAAGGTCGGCGGCACCGTCACCATCACCTCGGCCGCAATCGTGCCGGCCTCGGCGACGAATCCCGCCGACTATTGCGGCGTGCGCGGCAATATCGGGCCCGGGACCAACTCCATCGTGATGCGCCTGCCCACCAACGCCTGGACGCAGCGCTATCTCCAGACCGGATGCGGCGGCGAGTGCGGCAACGACAATATCAGCTACACGCAATCGACCGGCTGCGTGCCGATCACCAACGGCACGATCGCGAGCGCTACGACCAATATGGGCCACACCGGAGCGCAAGGGCCGACCTGGTCGGTCAACAATCCGCAGGCGCAGATCGACTTCGCCTATCGCGGCGTGCACGTCGCTTCGGAAGTCGCCAAGGCCGTCATCGCGAAGTTCTACGGCAAGAAGCCGGCCTACTCCTATTTCAGCGGCTGCTCGGACGGCAGCCGCGAGGCGCTGATGGCGGCGCAGCGTTATCCGCACGATTTCGACGGCATCGCCGCCGGCGCTCCGGCGAGCGACATGGACGTGCAAAACACCTATCACCACGGCTGGCGCGTTCTCACCAACCAGACCACGCCCGGCACGATACCGATTCCGGCCAGGAACACCTACGTCCTGCTGGCTTCCAAGCTCGCCTATGTCCACGCCAAGTCGGTGGCCGCCTGTGATGCGATCGACGGCGTCGTCGACGGCGTGATCGACGATCCCCGGGCGTGCAATTTCGACACCAAGACGCTGGTGTGCAGCAACAACGGCAACGAGACCGGCTGCCTGACGCAGGCGGAAGCCGACGTCGTCCGCCGCATCCACGATGGCGCCGTGACGGCCGACGGCCAGCGGCTCGAGCCCACCGCCAATTCCGAATGGGGCGGCGAGCTCGACTGGAGCCTGTTCGTGCCGGCAGCCCAAGGTGCCTCCGTCGGCAGCGAGAACTTCGTGAATTCGTGGGCCGCCTACAAGACCTTCCTCAACACCTACAATGCGAGCTGGACGCTGAACGACCTCCAGCTCACCGTGCCTGGCTTCAACAACACGGTGGCAAGCTCGACCGTCTATGCCGCGAACAATCCGGATCTCGGGCGGTTCGCGCGTCATGGCGGCAAGCTGCTGCTGTGGCACGGCTGGGCGGATCAGCACATCCCGCCGCGCGGCACCATCAAGTACTGGCATGCGGTGAACGATTTGCTGGGCGACGATCAGGTCGGCCGGTTCGCCAAATTCTACCTGTTCCCCGGCATGGCGCATTGCGGCAGCGGGCTCGGCCCGAACACCTTCGACATCGTCACGCCGTTGATGTCCTGGGTCGAGACCAACTCGGCGCCGAACGCGATCGTCGCCACCAACACTTCGACCGCGACCTCGCGCCCGGTCTATCCCTATCCGGCGGTGGCGCGGCTGAAAGCCCCCGGTCTCGACCCGAAGGTCGCCGCCAACTTCGTCGCCTACACGCCGAAGAAGGAGCCGCCGGTCAGTGAGTTCGTCGGCAACTATCTGTTCTCGCCCGACTACCCGCAGGCGAAGTGTCATGCCGAGGGGACCACGCTCGTCTGCACCAACGACAAGCGTCACGATGACGGGCATGGCGACGACGGGCGCCACGACGAAGCCCAGAGGTGACGCCACCAAGCTGCGCGCCATGCCCGGGCGGGGCTGGCGCGCAGCGTCTTTCGCACTTTGACAGGGCACGGACAGTGACGATGCGTTTTCCGGTGCTCGTGCTGACGGGCCTGTTCCTGATTGGCGAGGCAAGTCGGGTCTGCGCATCGCCCGGCAGCGAGACCGGCCTTGAGCAGGCGCCCGTGCAGGCACGACGCGGCGGCAATCCTCTGTCGACGGTACCGCTCACCGAGCTCAGCGCAACCGGCGAACGCCCGATCTTCACGCCCGCGCGCCGCCCTTCCCGACCCGTGGCGAGCGAAGCGCCGGCAGCATCCACGCCGCGGCAGGCACAGGCGACGCCGGACAGGCCGGCTCTCTCGCTGCTCGGAACGGTGACGGACGCCGATGGAGCCGGAGGGATCGGCATCTTCATCGACGATATCGCCAAACGCGCGATGCGCCTCAAGACCGGCGAGCAGCATGATGGCTGGGCGCTCCGTCGGGTGCAGCGCGGCCGCGTGGTGATGGAAAAAAGCGGGACACGCGTGACGCTGACGCTGGCGCCACGAGACAGCACGCCGCCCGCGGCCCCGGCTCTCCCCGCGCCGGCCCCTCAACCCGCCGCGGAGCCGGCAATGGCGCGGCCGAGGATGCCTGCCCCCACGCCCGTCGCCGCGTTCGACTGGACCTCGATCCTGCGGCAAGGCGAAGCCGGATCGCATTAGTTGCAGCGTGCCCGGCCTTCGCGCCGTGCTCCCGCGCGAGTTGAATGTTGGGCCCGCGGCGTGCAGTGTGGCCGACGCAAACGCCGGCCCAGCAAGTCCGGTGACAGACGGTGCCGGGGACGGGAATGCGGATCGACTTTCTGGGCCTGCAGGCCTTCGTCAGCGTAGCCGAGCGCGGCAGCTTTCTGCGCGCCGCCGCCCATCTCAATCTGTCGCAGACGGCGCTGAGCCACCGGATGAAGAAGTTCGAGGAGGACCTCGGCGTCGCGCTGTTCGTGCGCACGACGCGGCAGGTCTCGCTCACCCCGGCCGGTCTCGAATTGCTGCCGAAAGCCTGCGCGCTGCTCGACGAATTGTCCGACACGCTCGAAGGCGTGCGCGGGCAAGGCACCAAGAAGGTCGAGCGCGTCACCATCGGGTGCCTGCCGACGATCGCGGCCTACCAGCTGCCGCGGGTGCTGCGCGACTTCAGCGCGGCCTATCCGAACGTATCGGTGAAGATCTACGACAATTCGGCGCGCGAGATCGCGCAGCTCGTGCAATCCGGCACCGCCGAGTTCGGCCTGACCATCGTGTCGCCGAACGTCGCCGACGTCGAGGTCAAGGTGTTGGCCAAGGAGCCGTTCGTGCTGCTGTGCGCCAAGGACGACCCGCTGGCCAAGCGCCGCTTCATCAACTGGTCGCAGCTCGGCAATGCGCCGCTGATCCGGATCAGTCCGCAGGCGGGCAACCGCGTGCTGATCGACGATGCGCTCGGGCACCGCCGCGAGAAGCTGAACTGGCGCTACGAGGTCCAGCACCTCCAGACCGCGGTCGGGATGGTGCTGTCGCATGTCGGCATCGCCATCGTGCCCAAGATCGCCGGCAGCCTGCCGGGCGTCGCCGGCCTCGCTGCCGTGCCGCTGCGCAACCCCAGCATTCACCGCAGCCTCGGCGTCATCACCCGGCGCGACAGACCCCTGTCGCGCACCGCACAGGCTCTGCTACATATGGTGCGCCAGCATTTCGTCTCATTGTTGCGGTGAGAAGCGGCAGTTTCGGAGACGTCCATGACGCGTGATCGGCTGTTTCTGCTGCGCCAGGGTTTCGAAGACCCGGCCTATCCCGGCCGCCGCTTCTTCTGCTGGCACTGCGCGCTGGTCGAAGGTCTGCTCACCTCGTTTCCGGCGCTGGCCGACAGGTTCGACGTCGAGCGCATCGCCTGGCCGAAGCCGCGACAGGATGTGATCGCGCTGGTCGGTGAGGAGAATCAGTGGCTGCCGTTGCTCGTGCTCGCGGACGGCACCACATCGCCGCATCAGACCGGCAGCCATCACGGGCGCGCCTTCATCGCCGACAAGGACGCCATCCTTGCCGCGCTGTCCGAGCGCCACGGCTTTCCTGAACCGCATCCGTAGGGGACAGTGCCGTCCGGGACACGAGCCGTCCCTAAACGAGGGAAAATCGGCATTGCCCAGTCGCGCAATCGCCCAACATACTGCACAAAACCCCGGAATCTCTCGCCATGCCCCATCCCCTTCCCGCCCTCATCGTCGTCGACGTCCAGCGTGCATTCGACGAATGGGAGGCGGCGGGTAAGCGCCGCAACAATCCGGATGCGGTGGCGCGCATCGTTGACCTGCTCGCGGCGTTCAGGGCGAGCGGCGCGCCGATCTTCCACATCCGCCACGAAGGCACCAAGCCGAACTCGACGTTCCTGCCCTCGCGCAGCGGTTACGCCGTCAAGGACGAGGCGCGCGAACAGCCCGGCGAGCCCGTGATCGTGAAGCGCGTCAACAGCGCCTTCATCGGCACCGATCTCGAGACGCGCCTGCGCGCAAGCGACATCGCCACGGTCGTGATCTGCGGCGCCACCACCAATCATTGCGTGGAGACGACGACGCGGATGGCCGGCAATCTCGGCTTCGACGCGGCCCTCGTGCGTGATGCGACCTGGACGTTCGACCGCGTCGGTCCCGATGGCGACACGCATTCGGCCGAATCCATTCACGCGATGACGCTGTCGAATCTCAATGGCGAATTTGCCCGCATCGTGACCACGAACGACGTCGTCTCCTCGCTCGCAGACGTGCGACAATAAATCTCAGCGCGAATGCGCGTTGATCATCTGCGTCGTTTCGACGCCCGCCCTCGCCGGAACGCTGCCAACGCCCATCTGTTGTCACTCGATATCTCAACTGGAGTGATGACATGAAGTATCTCTTTGTCGCGATGGCCATCGGTGCGGCTGCGCTCTCCGCATCCGCGGCCAACGCGGCTGGCGGCGGCAAGGCCGGAGCGAACGCGCAAATCGGCCAGTCGACCGACATCAGCGCGCAGCACAGGCACCGCCATTACGGCCATCGCCATCATCGCTGGCACCCTCATCATCACGGCTACTATCGGCCGCACTATCGCAGCTACGGCTATTATCCACGGCACCAAGGCTATTACGGCGGCGGACCGTACGGTTATTATGGTGGCGGCGGCCCGAGCGTGACGTTCGGCTTCGGCGCCAATCGCTGGTGAGACAAGGGGCCCGCAGAGATGCGGGCCTTCTTTCTCAGCGCTGCAGGATGAAGCCAGCCGTCTCCAGCCCGCTCGCCAGCGCAGCCTCGACCGTGCCCATGTCGCGGCCGCGATAGAGCGCCTCGCCGGAGAACAGCACGGGGCCATCGGCGCGCGCGAGACTCTCCTGCGCCGCGCGCGTCCGCGGCGTCGCCCAGGAATAGGCGCCGCGAGCAAAGCGATCATGCGCCCAATTGGTGGCCGACGCCGCCACGACCTCTCGCGCAATGTCCTCGCGCGGAATGCCGAAGATTGCGGCGAGCGACGAGATCGCCGCATCGATCAGCCCCGGCGAATCGAGATGCGACAGCTCCGCCGTTCGCGGACCGCCGAACCATCCTGTGAGCACGTGATGCTGATCTGGCCGCTGCGTCCACCACACCGGAATCGTCTCGTCCGACAGCAGGAACAGCATATCCGCGAGCTCTTCGCGCCGCTCGCGCCACCATGGCCGCTCAAATCGCAGCAGGATCTTGATGACGCTGCCGAAGCCGATGTCGTCGGCGGCTGCGGCCTTCGCGCGTGCGGCTGGTGGCAGCGCGATCTCGCGCAGCAACGGCAGCGGCACGGTGACGATCACGCGATCGCAGAGTTGCGCCGCGCCGCCCGCGCAGCGGAGAGCGAGCCTGCCATCGCTCTCCTCGATCGCAGTGACCACGGCACTGAGCTGAATGGCGACGCCGGACTTGCGGCACCCGGCTTCCAGAAAGTCGATCAGGCCGCCATAGCCGCCGTCGAGACGCGCCTGCGTCGCGTGTCCGTCATTCATCCATTCGTCGCGCAGCGCCAGTATCGAGGCGCGCTCGGGGTCGGCGGCATCGTAGCCCTCGACCATGCGTTCGACGGCATGCCGCAGGCTTGCGTACTCAGGTGCGGCGAAATGCCGGCGCAGGAAATCGGCGACGGTGAGGTCGTCCGTCAGATCCTTCACGGCGGCATGAAGCCTCTCGTCATAGGGATCGCGCGGGCTCTCCCGCGAGAAATTCTTGCCGTCAAAGCTCCATTGCGCGCCGCCGATCGTCCGCACCGTCAACCCGGCTTCGCGCACGAGGCCGCGCGTGACCGGCGCCTCGCCATGAACGAACTCGGCGCCGCCGTCGGCGGCATAGCCGAACTCCGATGCCGGCAGCGGATGGATGCGTCCGCCACAGCGGTCGCGCGCCTCCAGGATCGTGACCCGCTTGCCGGCACGCGCAAGCTCGCGGGCCGCCATCAGGCCGGCCGCGCCTGCGCCGACGATGACGATATGCTCCGGCGTGTCCGACATTGCCGTTGCTTATCGGCCGGCGGCGTCGTTCTGGATCAGGTAGCGCAGCAACAGCACGCCGCCGCCGAGCTGCCGCGTGCTCTCCAGCGTCATCGCGGTGAGCGGTGCGCGCTTGTCGCTGTCGGCGTCCGTCGAATCGAACACGAAGGGAGCGCCCTTGGCACCGTCGATCGCGGGGCTGAGGATCAGGTTGAATTCGTCGATCAGGCCGGCGCGCAGGAACGCGCCATTGGCGACACCGCCACCCTCCACCAGCAGGCGCTTGACGCCAAGCTCGCGATTGAGGATCTCGACCGCCAATGCCAGGTCGATCTCGGATTGGCCCGCGAAGATATAGGACACGCCCTCGCCGCGCAGGCCGGCGAGATGCGAATCCGGCACGCTCTCGGTGAGCACCACGACGATCGGATCGCCGCCGATATCCGAGCGGCCCCAGCCGATCTTGCCCTGCGCATCGAGCACCACGCCAAAGGTCTTCGCATCGCGCCGCGCGAACCAGTTTTCGCGCGGCAGTTTTTCGCTACTCGTCTCGGGATAGGGCTTGCCCTTGGCGAACTCCGAGCCGGTGACGCGGCCGATCACCCAGGCATCGCCGCCGAGCTCGTCATGGATCTTCTCGAACCAGTCGCTGTGCGCGCCTTTCGGGCGCCAGCGGCTGGGATGCGTGCGACCATCGAGGCTCGAATGCATCAGGCAGATGATGTAGGGCTTCATGCCAATTCTCCGCGCCGGCTTCTCAGGCCGGCTTATTGCCTTTCTCGCGATCGTTCACGATCACCGCGAGCGGATTGAGTTTCGGCCGCGCAACCAGCTTGAGCGTGTTGCTGTCATGATGATTGAACGGCGCCCCGCGGACGAACAACTCGGTCTGGATCTCGTAGCTCCAGCTGCCGTCGTCGTTGAAGGTGATGTCGCAACGGTAACTGTCGGTGCGGAACGCTTGTTCCAGGAAGTCGGTCGAACAGATCCCGTAAGCGGTGTCGCCGCGCTTTGCGGTGACGGAGATTGTCTTGTCGTCCGGCTTGGCCTGTCCGGAGGCCAGCAGCACCTGCCCGCGCGGGATCGCCAGCGTCTGCATGACCAGCCCGGTCGCCGCCTCCCACAGCCAGTAGCCGACCTGGTCGTGGAAGGTGATGTCTTCCTCGGGCGTGTTGATGTGGATGTGATAGCGCAAGCCATAGAACAGCTGCGGCCCGTTGGCCTGCGGGTCGATCGGGTCCATCCGGATGTGCTCGATGAAGGTCCGCCGCTCCGGCCCTTCCGCTTTCGGATTGATGTCGATGCCCTTGTCCGCCTGCCAGGTGCCGGCGAGCCGGCGGAGCGGCCCGAGATTGGCAAGACTGTCGGGCGAAACGTCCTCTTGTTCGGTGAAGATGTCGGCGGGAATGGGGAGCATGGCGACCTCGCATCGTTGCGCAGGGCAGCAATAGCACAAGGGCGGCGCGAATCGAGGGGAATGGAACCCCGCGGCTGCATACGCGTTATGAGACCTTGAGTACGAGTCCTCGATCGTCGGGCTCGAATGGGCAAGGACGCCCATGTCACGCGTCGCGAGGGGGTCCGGTGCTGTCGGAGAAAGCTGCTCGGCAGTCAATCGATGTGGGCTTCCCCTCCGACGGAGGCGAGCTGGGTGCGATGATGCGCACCCTCGATTGGTCGGGCTCGCCGCTCGGCGCGCCCCGCCGATGGTCCCAGGCCCTGAAGACGACAGTCGGCATGATGCTGGCCGCGCAAGCCCAGATTGTCCTGTTCTGGGGCCCCGATTTCGTCGCGCTCTACAATGACGCCTACGCACCGGGCATCGGCGCCAATCATCCCCGCGCCCTCGGTCGGCCCGCGATCGAGAACTGGGGCGAGCTGTGGGACGATCTCGAACCGCTGCTGGCCGGCGTCCGCAATACGCGAAAGACATTCGCGGCGAAGGACCGTCCCTTTTACGTCGAGCGTCATGGCTACGGCGAGACCAGCTATTGGGACGTCTCCTACTCGGCCGTACTCGATGACGATGGTTCGGTCGGCGGCGTACTGTGCCTCGTCTCCGAGACGACCGAACGCGTGCTCGGCGAGGCGCAGTTGCGGGCGAGCGAAGCACGCTACAGGGAGCTCAATGCCACGCTGGAGCAACGCGTTGCCGAACGCACCGCCGAGCGTCATCTGCTCGCCACCATCGTGGAAACCACCGACGGGCAGATCCAGGCGCTCGATCTCGACTACCACTGGCTCGCCATCAACACGTCTTGCGCCGATGCCTATCAGCGCATCTACGGCAAGCGGCCGAAGGTCGGCGATTCCATGCACGAATTCCTGGCCGACCGGCCCGAGCATCTTGCGGCGGCGACGGCGATCTGGGGCCGGGCGCTCGCCGGCGAAGCCTTTACCAACATCGAGGAGTTCGGCGATCCCAAGTTCGACCGCCGCGTCTTTGAAATGAAATTCGAGGCGCTCCGCGCCGCCGACGGCACGCGGATCGGCGCGTTCCTGACCGGCGTCGACGTGACCGATCGTCTGGAGGAGCAGGCGCGGCTCGCTCAGGCCGAGGAAGCACTGCGCCAGGCCCAGAAGATGGAGGCCATGGGCCAGCTCACCGGCGGCGTCGCGCACGATTTCAATAATCTGCTGACGCCGATTGTCGGTCTGCTCGACCGGTTTCAGCGCCGGGGCATTGGCGACGAGCGCGAGCATCGCCTGATCGCCGGCGCCATCCAGGCCGCCGACCGCGCCAAGACGCTGGTGCAGCGCCTGCTGGCCTTCGCCCGCCGGCAACCGCTGCAGGCCGTGCCAGTCAACATCAGCCGGCTCGTCACCGACATGGGCGAGCTGATCTCCAGCACCACCGGGCCGCAGATCCAGGTGACGGTGGATACGCCGGAAGGACTTCCCGAAGCCATGGCCGATCCCAACCAGATCGAGATGGCGATCCTGAACCTCAGCGTGAACGCGCGTGACGCCATGCCCGACGGCGGAAGCTTGCGCATCTCCGCCAAGGCCCGGACGATCGAGCGCGCACACGGCTCGGACCTGGCGCCCGGCACCTATGTCTGCATCTCCGTTGCAGACAATGGCATCGGCATGGATGACGAGACGCTGGCCCATGCCGTCGAGCCGTTCTTCTCGACCAAGGGCATCGGACAAGGCACAGGCCTTGGCCTCTCGATGGTCCACGGTCTTGCTTCGCAGCTCGGCGGCGCGCTGACGATCAAGAGCGCCGTGGGGGCAGGCACCACGGTCGAGCTGTGGCTGCCGGTCAGCCACGCGGCCGCCGGCGCGATCGATGCCGTCACGCAGCCCAGACTGCGACCACTTCCCGCCGGCACGGCACTGCTGGTGGACGACGAGCCGCTGGTGCGCATGAGCACCGCCGAGATGCTGAGCGAGCTCGGCTACAGGGTCGTCGAAGCCAGCTCCGCCGAGGACGCGCTTCGCCGCGTCAGGGACGGCCTGCGGCCGAACCTGCTGGTCACCGATCATCTGATGCCCGGCATGAGCGGCACGGACCTCGGCCTCGCGCTGCGCAACCAATATCCCGAGATCCAGGTCCTCGTCGTTTCAGGCTACGCCAACAACGAAGGCATCACGCCGGACCTGTCGCGGCTGACAAAACCGTTCCGGAGCGACGAGCTGGCGGCGAGCCTGGCTAATCTCGCAAAGGCCGGGCGGTAGGGCGAAGAGCGGTCGTGCATGCACGGCATCGCTTGTGCCGCAGTTTTAGTCAGACCTCGCACCGATACAGCACCGGCTTCCGGCCGTACGGGCACGCGCATGCGATCCGCGTAAAATCCTCGCAGCCATCCAAATGTTTGTGCTCGGCACTCCCATTGCGTCGCGGAGTCGCAGTGGTAATAATTTGACACGTGAGACTTGCCTCACGGACCGCGACTTCAGCCACCGGGGGATGATGCGGTTCCCGAAGTGACTTTTGAGCGACATTTTTCAAGTGAGTGGTTCGGAATGCAGCAGGCCTCGGTCGAGAAATTCTCTGACCTCATCGGCGCGATCTACGATTGCGTAATTGCCCCCGAACAGTGGACGAGGGTTCTGAACGAGATTCGCACGGAGTTCGGGTTCGCGACCGCGATACTCTCGGCATGCAGCCTGACAAACCGGACGATCGGAGTAAATGCGGCCGCTGGAACCGCCCCTGTCCAGACGTTAGCCCAGTACAGCATCGAGTATGCGGCTGATATCGTCGAACTCTGGGGCGGCGTCGAGCGCATTCGGCAATATCCGCTTGGAGAACCGATCATTCGATCCCAGGCGGTTCCGGAGGAAATGATTCTCGGCAATCGCTATCATCGGGAATGGGCCAAGCCCAAGGGTTTGTCCGACGCCGTCGGCGTCGCCCTTGTTCGCGACAAAACGATGATCGGTAATGCGACATTAGCTCAGCATCAATCGGCCGGCCCCATCGAGGATGCGCAGGTCCACGGATTGCGCGTTCTCGCACCTCACATCCGCCGCGCCGTGACGATCAGCAATCTGTTCGACATGAAGACCGTGGAAGCCGCGACATTCTCCGCGACCGTGGAGGCCCTGACAGCAGGTGTCGTCCTGGTGGACGAGGATTCGAAGATCGTTCACAGCAACGCAGTCGCCACCGCGATGCTCGCGGCCGGCGATCCGATTTTGACGCGACATGGCCGGATCGCGGTTCAGTCCACGGCGACGACCACCTCATTGCAATCGGCCATCGCACAGGCCGCGAAGGATGAGGCGGCCCTCGGCCAGAAGGGCATCGGCATCCCGATCCTTCGACCAAGCGGTGATCCTCTCGTCATCCACGTCATGCCGCTGCGACGCGGCCCCGTGCGGGCCCGCCTCGCCCAGCGCGCCGCAGCCGCCGTGTTCGTGGCCTCAGCCTCCGGACCGCCGCAGATGTCTCATGTCGCGCTCAACCAGCTCTATGACCTGACGCCGGCCGAGATCCGCATCTTCGAGCTGATCTGCGAAGGACACACACGCGACGCGATCTCGGGTTTGCTCGGCGTGTCCGTCGCCACCGTGAAGAGCCATCTGCTTCATGTGTTCGAGAAGACAGGCTGCCGCCGCCAGGTCGACCTGGTCAGGCTCGCCAAGTCGCTGACATTCCCGGTGTGAAGCGCGGCTCGGCCATGAGACGTCCGCCATCGGCGGATGAGGTGATTTTTGAAGTGAGTGGTTGGGAATGCAGCAGGTTTCGGTCGAAGAATTCTCGGATATCATCGGCGATATCTACGATTGTGTCATCGCCCCCGAACACTGGACCGACGTTCTGGAGGTGATTTGCGCCAAGCTCGGCTTCGCCACCGGCGCACTCTCGGTCGCCAGCCTCACCAACATGAAGGCCGCGGTCAACGCAGTCTCCGGATCCAACCTGGCTGAGATGGCCCAAAATGCGATCGGCTATGGGCCTGAGATCATCGAGCTCTGGGGCGGCGCCGCGCGCATTCAGCAATACCCGCTCGGAGAGCCGATCGTTCAATCCCAGGCCGTCCGGCAGGACATCATCGCTGCCAATCGCTATTATCGCGAATGGGCCCTCCCCAAGGGCCTGTTCGACGCCGTCGCTGTCGGCCTCGTTCGCGACCGGGCGATGGTCGGCAACGCGATCTTCAGCCAGCATCAATCGGCCGGTCCCATCGAGGATGCGCAGCTCGGAGGGTTGCGGCTGCTGACGCCGCACATCCGCCGTGCCGTCACCATCAGCAATCTGTTCGACATGAAGAGCGTGGAGGCCGCGACATTCTCCGCGACGGTGGAAGCGCTGACGGTCGGCGTCGTGCTTGTCGACCAGGATGCGAAGATCGTCCACAGCAACGCCACGGCCACCGCAATGCTCGCGGCCGAAGACCCGATCATGGTCCGACAGGGCCGGATTGCGGCTCCGTCCGCGACCGCGACCAGCTCATTGCATCAGGCGATCGCACAGGCGGCGAAGGACGAGGCGGCGCTCGGCCAGAAAGGCATCGGCATCCCGATCCTTCGCGACAGCGGCGACCCGCTCGTCATCCACGTGCTGCCGCTGCGGCGCGGCCACATGCGCGCCGGGCTGATCCAGCGCGCGGCCGCCGCCCTGTTCGTGGCGACAGCCTCCGGCCCGCCGCAGATGTCCCACGTCGCCCTCAACCAGCTCTACGATCTGACGCCGGCCGAGATCCGCATCTTCGAGCTGATTTGCGAGGGCCACACGCGCGACGCGATCTCGGGACTGCTCGGCGTCTCCGTCGCCACCGTGAAGAGCCATTTGCTTCATGTGTTCGAGAAGACGGGACGCCGCCGCCAGGTCGATCTGGTCAGGCTGGCGAAGTCGCTGACATTTCCGGTGTGAGCGGCGGAAGCCCCGACATCCATCAACCCTTCGTGACCGCATAGAAAATTCCGATCCGTAACATTCCGGCAAGCAGAACGTAGCTGCCCATGATGATCCATCATCAGAGGGAAGAATTATGAATTGGAAATTGACTGCCGCAGCGCTGGGCTTCGGGATCGTGATCCTCAATGGCTTCAATGGTGCGGCCATCGCGGCAGACGCCGTGCGCGTTCGCGGCGTGATCGAGGCGACGGACGGATCGAAAATGACCGTCAAGACCCGCGAGGGCGCATCGACAGCGATCGCATTGGCCGCCGCCGTCAAGGTCATGGCCGTCGCGAAGGCGTCCGTCGAAGACATCAAGCCCGGCGATTTCGTGGGCATCGCTTCATTGCCCAAATCAAAGGGTGGCGACGGCGCCGTTGAAGTTCTCATTTTCCCGGCGGCCATGAAAGGCACCGGCGAGGGCAGCTATCCCTGGGATCTGAAGCCCCAGAGCACGATGACCAATGCCACCGTCTCGAATGCCGTGAAGGAAGTCGATGGGCATGAGGTCACGGTGAAGGTCAACGGAAAGGACAAGAAGATTTCCGTTGCGGACGGCACGGTCGTCGTCACCCTGGCGCCCGCGACTGCGGCGGACCTGAAGCCAGGCACCACCGTGTTCGTACCCACCGAACGCGGCACTGACGGCACGCTTACCGCGGGCTTCGTCATCGTCGGCGCCAACGGCATCGTCCCCCCGATGTAACGAGACCCAACAAGCTGCGGTGACGGCGCTCTCAACTCAGTGATTTTGCACGCGAGCTCGACCGCCCGCGGTTCGGGCATGCATTGGGAGTGCCGTCACCTCGGGTTCGCCCGGCGTGCCGTCGGTATCCGGCGTGAGGCGGAGACGTTCTCAGGCCGCTTCCGACGCTGATCTTGCACGCTGCTCGAGCACGCCGATCGTCGAGACCAGATTGTCGCGTCGTGCGCGAAGGTTCGCCGCGAGCGCCGGATAGGACGGCTGCTGCGCGTCGAACACCCCGGCCCTTGCCTCCTCCTCGAGGAGGTCGGTGTTAAGCAGCCGGACGCGCCACCACAAATCGGCGATCAACGCGTCGAGCCGAATTTCTCCATCAGCACCAGAACGGGACACTTCCTGCATAACTTGCCTCAACCTGACACGGCCTCCCTGCTGAGGCCTGGCTTTGGTGCCAACTGAGCAAGCGGAGTGCCAGCAAGGGGCGAGCGGAATCCGGTTCCGGAATTAACCAAGCGCTTCGCAATGCCCTCGTGTCGGCGGAACCGGCTTGATCAAGATCTGACGCTTAAGCCGAAAGGCGCGGAGAGCAATCAGCCATAGAGCCCGGTGACGATCGGCATGCGGGCGGCGCGGAGAGCGGGAAACAGTCCGCCGATCAGGCCGACCACGAGCGCGAGCAGCAGGCCCTGACCGATCAGCCGCGGACTGAGCTGGAAGTTGAACACCACCTGGCTGAAGCTTGCACCCATCGTCGAGGCCGTGAAGCCGTCAAAGACGAGATAGGTGGCTGCGGCCCCGATCACGCCGCCGACCGCGGCCAGGATCAGCGACTCGACCATCGTGCCGATGAATGTCGAGAAGCCGCCGAACCCGATGGCGCGCAGGGTCGCGATCTCGGTCGCCCGTGCCGCGACCGAGGAATACATGGTGTTGAGCGCGCCAGCGAGCGAGCCAAATGCCATCGCGATCGCCAGGGGCCAGCCGAGCTTCTGGATCAGGTCCGACGTATTCGACGCCTGCTGGGCGAAATAGGCGGCCTCCGACATCACGTCGAGCTTGAGGCGCGGATCGTTGTCGCTGTATGCGCGCAACGTCTCGGTCGCGGCCGGGCTGGTCAGCCGCGCGCGGACGGTCTGGACCGAGCCGGCGCGCTTGAACAGGCTCTGCAGCACCGGCAGATCGGCCCAGATCTCCGATTCGAACACGCTGCCGTCGGCGCCGAAGATTCCGACCACCGTCCACCGCGTATTGTTGAAGGTCACCGTCTGGTCGAGCTCGAAACCCTCGAATTCCTTGCCCAGCGCCCTGCCGACGATGATCTCGTTGCTGCCCGGATTGAACATCCGGCCGGCGGTCATGACGACGCCACGACGCAGCGCGGGGCCCTGCGGGCCGAGGCCGCGCAGCGGCAGGCTCGCCTTGGTCCCGGTGCTGCGCTTGATCCCATTGACCGTCAGATAGAGCTCGGCGGACGTCTGCGGCTTGCCGTCGGATCCCCTGGCAATGCCGGGACCGTCCTCGATCAGCCGGACCTGGTCGCGCAGGACGACACTGTTGATCTCCGAAACCGCGCCGCTGCGCAACACCACGGCGACATCCTCCGCGCCGGAATCCGCGATGGTGCGGCGGAATCCATTGGCCATGGAGAGAAACGCCAGGAGTACCGTGACGACGAGGCCGACCGCGATCACCGTCGCCAGCGACAGCCACAGGCGCTGTGGCAGGCTCTTGAGATTGATGGTGGTGACCGCCAGGATCTGCAGGAAGATCGAGCGCATCGGATCAGCTCCGTCCCAGCGCGGTGACGATGTTGAGGCGCATCGCGTTGAGCGCCGGCACCAGGCCTGTGATGATGCCGAATACGACCATCAGCCCGACTGCCGCCGCGGCGATATCGGGGTATAGCGACAACGTCGGAACGAAGCTCATCAGGCTGTCCCGCACTCGCGTGATCAGAAGAAGCGCGACGCCTAATCCGGGCAGCCCGCCGAGCAGCGCCAGCAGGATCGATTCGCCGAGCACCATGCGCAGGATGCGACCACCGGAAAAGCCCAGCGTCTTCAGCACGCCGATCTCGCGCGTGCGCTCGCGCACCGTCATCACCATGGTGTTGCCGACGATCATCAGGATCGTCACGAAGGCCGCCCCGACCACCAGCTCGACGATCAGCGCGATGTTGCCGAGCTGGGCGGCGAATGCCTTGTTGAAGGCCTTTTCGCTGTCGGTCGTCGTCTCATAGGGGGAATTGGCAAACATCGCGTCGATGGCGTTGGTCACGCGCTCGTTCGCGGCCACAGACGTGGTGCGCAGCGCCAGCCAGTTGATCAGGTCCTTGCCGAACGAGCGGGTCTCGTTGAAATAATCGTAGCCCATCAGCATGACGTTGGTGTCGGCCTGCGGAATGCGGGCGGTGAAGCTGCCGACGATGATGAAGTCCCAGGCGTGCGAGCCGTTCTTCTGGGACCAGACGCTGCTCGAGATCGGAATATGATCACCGACCTTCCAGCCCCACTTCTCCATCATGCGCGCCCCGACCAGAACGCCGGTACGCTCGCGGATGAAGGCCGCGCGTGCCTCGGGAGAAAACACGAAGTCGCTGTCGCGAAGCTTCATCCAGTTCTGCGGGTCGACCGCAAAGGCCGCGATAAAGTTCCTTGGCTCCTGGTAATAGCCCCCGAACCAGCTGAAGTGGGTGATCTGGGCGACGCCGTCGATGGCGGCGACGCGATTGTAATAGGAAATCGGCAAGGGCTGGGTGAAGTTGATCTTGTTGAGGACCACCAGGCGGTCGGGCGTGGCGCGGTCCTGGCCGGCGTTGAAGGCGCGCTCGAAGCTCGCCAGCACACCAAAGATTGCGAAGGCGATCAGGATCGAGACCATCATCAGGATGGCCCGCAATTTCCGGCGGAACAGATTCTTGCGGATCAGGACCAGGTCGTTCACGCCGCGAGTTCCTTCTCGATGAAGTGGCCCTTGTCGAGATGCAGCGATCGCTTGGCGTATTGCGCCGCCGCCGGGTCGTGGGTCACCATCACGATGGTCTTGCCGAGATCGCGGTTGAGCACTTGCAGGATCGACAGGACCTCGTCGGCGGTGGCGCGATCGAGATCTCCGGTCGGCTCGTCGCACAACAGCAGCGCCGGATCGGAGACGATGGCGCGCGCGATGGCGACGCGCTGCTGCTGCCCACCCGACATTTCCTTGGGATAGTGCTTGACCCGATCGGCGAGCCCGACCACGCCGAGCGCGGTCTCGACCCGCTGGCGCCGTTCCTTGCGGCCGAGCCGCGTCAGCAGCAGCGGCAATTCGACATTCTGCGCCGCGGTCAGCATCGGCATCAGATTGTAGAACTGGAAGATGAAGCCGATATGCGATGCCCGCCAGCGCGAAAGTTCGCTCTCGGACAGGCGGTCAAGGCGTTCACCGGCGACTTCGATCCCGCCTGCGTCGGACCGATCAATGCCACCGAGCAGATTGAGCAGGGTGGTCTTGCCGGACCCCGACGGTCCCATCACGGCGACGAAATCCCCGCGTGGAATGGCAAGGTTGAGGCCATCGAAGATGGTGATCGTCTCCTTGCCCTTGGTGAACCGCTTGGACAAATCGACGATGCCAATCATCGGGTCGGTTGGCGATAACATGGGTCTTGCTCCCGCGCGCTTAAGGGGGATCGGAGCGCGCCGTGGCAGGCGCGCCGTCTTCCACGAATGTCACCTTGATCGCCATGTCCGGCAGAACGCGCCTGTCCTTCACATCCATGCCGACACGGACCTTCACGGTCGCCTTCTCGCGATTGGCGGTTGGCACGATGGCGATGACGGCGCCAGGGATGCGCCAGTCCGGATAGGCATCGAGCACGGCTTCGACGCGGGTGCCGGCATGCAAGCGGCCGATCGAGGCTTCGTTGACGTCAACCTCGATCTCGATCGAGTCCATGTCGACGATGGTGCAGATGCCGGTGCGGGTGAAGCCGCCGCCGGCCGACAGCGGCGAGATCATCTCGCCGGGTTGCGCGCTGCGGTCGACCACGATACCGGCGAACGGAGCGCGGATCCGGTGCTTGCCGAGCACCTCGCCAAAGCGCTGGGCCTCGAGCCGGGCCGCCGCAAGCTGGGCCTCCGCCTGGCGGAGCTGGGCCCGCAGCACGCCGGCTCGAGCCTGCGACTTGGTCAGGTCGGCTTCGGTGGCATAATTCTTTCCCGACAGCGTCTGGGTTCGATTGAGGATTCGCTCGGCGTCGGCCAGATCGGCGGCAATCGCGGCCATGGCCGCTTCGGAGGCCTCGGCGCGCGCCTGCGCCAGCGCGTAGTCCTTGTCGGCCAGGACATCGTCGAGCCTGGCGAGAACCTGGCCGGCCTCCACCACCATGCCCTCGTCGACCAGGAGTTCGACGACCTTGCCCGTGACCTCGGCCGCGACCGTGGCCTTGCGGCGTGCCACCACGTAGCCCGACGCGATCAGGCCGCCCGCACCGGTCGCGACCGATTGGGCTGGACGCTCCTGTTGTGCGACCTGGGTGGATGGGACCTCGGCAGCCGGCGCCTGCGCGGACGGCGACAAACCGCCGAGCCAAAGCACCGTGCCGCCTCCCAGCACAAGCACTGAGACCAAAATCCCGATGGCTGGCAGCAGCCAACTTTTTTTCCGCCGCAACGAAGGCCCGGCCGGTGGGGACCGTTCGATGACGAGCGAGCGTAACGATCGCGTCCTGTCATCCATCCGACCACAGGCCCCCGAGTAGGACAGTCGATATTATGCAACACATCCTTGGCATGAGCAATCTTCTGCCGCAACTATTAGGTGGTCTCGCTTCGGTGAGTCGGCGTTTGACTGCATCGGCTCAACTCCGACATCCCTTCGAGAAAAGAAGATCTATCGCGCGCGGCAGGTTCGTTCTCGCCCGATGCAGAATTCGGCTAGCCGATTCCTGGCCGGATCGGCCGATTCTGAAATTCTCGTCGGTGTCCGATGCCGTTGCGGCCGACCGGCTGAGTGCGTCGCGGCACAATTCAGTCGGCGTCAGGCCGGTTTGCCTTGGCCTCATTGATGCGACAACGTTTGAGAAAAGCAGCGACACTGCGAATTTTAGTCGCATGCTCTCCCAACTGAACGACCTGGGCGTGCTGAGGGAAGCCCCCCAAAGAGAAGGCCAGGGCCCATCGAGCGGGCGGCCAATGTACGCAAGACTAAATCAGCGGCGCACCCTGCCGCAGATTCATGTGGCGGTTGACGTCCTTGTAGAGCAGATAGCGGAACCGGCCGGGGCCGCCTGCGTAGCAGGCCTGCGGGCAGAACGCGCGCAGCCACATATAGTCGCCGGCCTCGACCTCCACCCAATCGCGATTGAGGCGGTAGACCGCCTTGCCTTCGAGCACGTACAGCCCGTGCTCCATGACGTGCGTCTCGGTGAAGGGGATGGTCGCCCCCGGCTCGAATGTCACGATGTTGATGTGCATGTCATAGCGCATGTCCGAAGGATCGATGAAGCGCGTGGTGGCCCATCGTCCCTCCGTATCAGGCATCGGCACCGGCGCAATCGAGTCTTCGTTGGTCACGATCGCCTCGGGCTCGGCCAATCCCGGAACGCGTTGATACAGCTTGCGGATCCAGTGCAGCTTGGCCGGGCCTGGGCCGCGATTGCGCAGGCTCCATCCGCACCCGGGCGGCACATAGGCGAAGCCGCCGGCTTTCAGCTCTCTGTCCTTGCCTGCCAACTTGAGCGTGACTTGCCCGCCCGCGACGAACAGCGCACCTTCGGCGTCCTTCTCGGGCTCAGGGATTTCGCTACCGCCATTCGGAGCGATGTCCATCAGGTAATGCGAGAACGTCTCGGCGAAGCCCGAGAGCGGCCGCGCCAAAACCCAGACACGGGTGTTGTCCCAGTGCGGCAGATGACTGACGACGATATCGCGCTGCACGCTGTTGGGAATGACGGCGTAGGCGGTCGTAAAGACCGCGCGGCCGCTGAGAAGATCCGTCTGCGGCGGCAGACCGCCCTGCGGGACATGATAGGTTCGCGATGACATCGTCAGGCCTCGTGTCGTTCGGGCATCAGATCGAGCTGCATGGTCTCGTCCAGCCAATATTCTTCGAGATTGTTGCCACCGCCCTTGCGGTCGACGACAAGGAAAGGGCTTGCCTCCTTGAGCACCAGGAGCGGGTGGTGCCAGCAGTTGCGCGCATAGTTCACGCCCTGGTGCCCGGTCGCTGTGAACGCCCGATAGCTCGCGGCATTGCGTGGGTCGGTGCAAACGACGACCAGCCACTCCGCGCCGTTAAGCGGCATGAACAGCTGGCTCCCGAGCGGATGACGCTCCATCAGGCGGATCGCAATCGGCGCGGGACGCAGCGAGGCGGCAAACCAGCTGATGTTGGTCTGTCCGCCTTCCGCGGTGACGTCGATGCTTGCGAGGTCGTTGAAACGCTTCGCAAAGCCCTGGTTGATCGACAGGGGGACCGCCCCGTCCGTTTCGATCACCTCGCCGAACGGCGCGAACGCCTGCTTCGTCAGCGGTTCAATCGAAAGTGAAGCCATCGTCAACCTCAAAAGTTTCCGCGCTCAAAGCGGTTGCAGACCCGCGACGGGAGCATCCGCACCATCGGGCTCGGCCTGCGAGGTCTCGCCCTGGGGAACGATCTCGCCATTCAGGATGCGATGCGCCTTGGCGCGATCGAGATCGCCTTCCCATGCGGCGACAACGACCGTCGCGACGCAGTTTCCGACATAATTGCCGAGCGCGCGAGCGATACCGATAAACCAGTCCACCGACAAGATCAGCACCAGTCCGATTGCCGGAATGGCCGGGATCGCCGACAGCGTCGCGGCGAGGACGACGATGGCCGAGCCCGGGACGCCGTGGGCACCCTTGGAGGTGAGCAATGCGACGCCGAGGATCGCCAGAAGGTCGCCCAGGGCGAGCGGCGTGTTGGTCGCCTGCGCAATGAAGACCGCCGCCAGGGTCAGGTAGATCGAGAACGCATCCAGGTTGAACGAATAGCCGGTCGGGATGACGAGACCGACGGTCGACCGCTTGATTCCGAGCTGCTCGAGCTTGCGCATGGTCTGCGGCAGCACGCTGTCGCCGGCGGCCGTGCCGAGCACGATCATCAGCTCCTCGCGCAGATAGCCGAGCAGCTTGAACAGGCTGAAGCCGGATAGCCGCATGATCGTTCCGAGGACGATCACCACGAAGAGGACCACGGCCAGATAGAACAAGCCGACGAGGCCACCGAGCTGCTTGAGCGAACCGATGCCGTACTTGCCGACGGTGAAGGCAATCGCTCCGAACACGCCGATTGGGGCAAGCCGGACGACGAAGTTCATCATCTTGAAGATGATCTCGTTCACGCGCTCGATGAAATCGACGACCGGCCGTGCGCGCTCGCCGCATAATGACACTGCGCAACCGAACATGATCGAAACGATCAGGACTTGCAGGACATCGCCGGAGCTGAACGCGCCGACGATCGTGGAGGGGATCAGCTTCATCAGGAATTCGGAGACGCCGCCGCCGGCAACCTGGGCCGCGGTCTGGCTGAATCCGCTGAGCGCTTTGGCATCGAGCGTCGATGGATCGATGTTCATTCCGGCGCCGGGCTGGAAGTAATAGGCAAGCGCAATGCCGAACACCAAGGCGATTGTGGTGACGATCTCGAAATAGAGCAGCGCGCGGATGCCGACCCTGCCGACCTTCGAAAGGTCTCCGGCCGCGGAAATTCCCTGCACCACAACGCAGAACACGATGACGGGCACCAGCATCTTGATCAGCTTGATGAAGCCGTCGCCGAGCGGCTTCATCTGCAGGGCCGTATCAGGATAGGCCATGCCGAGCGCAATGCCGAGCGCGAGTGCGACGACAACCTGGAAGAAGAGTGACTTGAAGATGTTGGGCATGGCTTTCCTCGCTCGCTGGGCTTTTGTCTGTCTGGCTTGGTCGGCTTGAGCCTTTCGCCATTCTTGTCATTTGGCAGCGGCGTCACGCCGCTGCGTACGGAGCCATTCGCCCCTTGCACGCGGACGAAGGCGCCATCGGTCATTCGTTGACCAGGTGCGACATCAAGTCCAATATATAGAACAACACGATTGATAGGTTTTCACTATGGATCTTCGCCAGGTCAGGTACTTCATCGCGGTGGCCGAAGAGCGCAGCTTCACCCTCGCCGCCCGGCGGCTGAACCTCTCGCAGCCGCCGCTGAGCCAGCACATCCAGGCGCTCGAGGCCGAGCTCGGCACCCCCTTGCTCTACAGGACGAGCCGCAAGGTCGAGCTGACGCAGGCCGGTGAAGCAATGCTGTCGCGCGGGCGCGCGATCCTGCAACAGGTCAAGTCGGCGGAAGACGAAGTACGCTCGATCGGCGCCGGCCTGGTCGGAACGCTGGATCTCGGCGCAACCGGCTCCATCCTGCGCGGCCGACTTGCCGAGCTGCTCGCGGCCTACCGTGAGGTTGCGCCATTGGTGAGGATGACGGTGCATGAGCAGGCGCCGGCGCGACAGATCGCGGCCCTGCTCAACCGGACCACCAACATCTCGCTCATTCGCGGCGTTCCCACCGAGCGCGACCTGACCAGCAAGCTGGCGTGGCGCGAAGAGGTCGTTCTCGCCGTGCCTCGCACCCACCCCTTGGCGAAGCGCAAGCGCGTCGCGCTCGGCGATCTGGCGTCGGAGGATCACGTCGTCCTCGATCCCAACAGCTCCGACTTCGCGCGCTATATTCAGACCTGCTGTGTCGATGCCGGCTTCCTGCCGAAAGTGTCCCAGCAGGTCGTCGACGCGCAGTCGATCCCGAGCCTGATCGCAGCCGGCTTCGGCGTCGCGCTGGTGCCGCAGTCGATCGCGCGCTTCACGACCGCCGATATCGCGTTCCGCCCCATCAGGCCCTCACCACCTGCAGCCGACGTGTTCCTGGTGTACCGAGCGGACGAGACCTCGATGGTGGTGCACAATTTCATCAAGCTCGCGCTGAGGTATCTGAGCCAGAGGAAAAGGGTGGGGTAGCGAATGAGCCGTCGAATTTGCGACTGAAGATCACGTATCGAACGAGCCTTGGTGCCCAAAAGCTTGACTGTACCGTGTCAGTAATCCGTTGCACCGTCGATCTTCTTGATACCGCAGAATAGCGCCGTACCCAGCTTCCTAACCGAACGAGCTCAGGCTGCCTCGGGCGAAAAGATTCGTACCCGCCAATTGGCCCGACGATCATCTTGAAAATATTTCCAACAAAGTATTCGATTTTGGTTGATTTGTTGAATTTGTAAGCGTATATGTACGTCACGCTCCGGACTGGCCGGGGCATTTCAGAACGAAAGGATATTGAATGGACTTCGACCCCAAGTATCAGGACGAGAAGAATGGTCCTCTTAAAAAGGATCTTCGTGATCGCCTGAGGCGCTTCCGCAGCCTCTTCACGCTGGCCGAGATTGGCGACACGCTCGACTTTAGTGGACCGTTCGTCAGTCAGCTTCTCAACGAGAAGAACCCCGCGCGTGTGGACAGTAAGCATATTCAGCGCATTGTCCGCGCGATCGAGGAAGCCGAAGTGAAGCACGCGAAGAAGCTGGGACTGAACAAGCCCCAGCCTCAGAATGGCTCAACGACGCACTCGCCCGCTTCTGACGAGAAGCAGACGCTCGACTACCACCTTGCTGCAATTGACGCGCTTGGCTGGAAGATTACAGGACTTCAACGCAAGGACTGATTTTAGCACCTAAACAAACCGGCGGGCTCTTATTAAGAGCCCGCCGGTTTCGTTTCTGCGCGCACGAGCTCGCGCTACGATACTTGAACCAACGGAAACGGCTGAGCAGCGGATCAGCTTTTGATGCCTGACCGCTCTTGAAGATCGGGCTTTCAGAAGAGCCATCGTGCCCCGGGAAGAAGTCACACGCAACCATCAGGTTGTTACTTGCGAATAATCTCTTCGGAAAGCCGCTCGCATTTCTTCGGATCACACCTAGTCCGTCGTCCGGGCTAAGGCACGGGGCAACCGTTGCGCTCGGCCCGAAGGCCACCCCGCCTCACTTCTCCTTGAGCACGAGTGCGCTGGTCAGGTCGCCGAGCGGCCTCTGCGCGTGAGCGGCGATCCCAGCGTCACGCACGGTGATGCCGTGCAGTGTCGGCAACTCGAAGCGTCGCGTGATGAAGCGCAGGATCGAGGTCGTGTCCATCGGCGTGTGGTCGACATAGCCGCGGCGCGCATAGGGAGAAATGATGATGGCGGGAATGCGGGAGCCCGGACCCCAGCGGTCGCCCTTCGGCGGCGGTACGTGATCCCACAGGCCGCCATTCTCGTCATAGGTCACGATGACCAGCATATGCGACCATTGCGGGCTCTTTTCGAGATGCGCGACCACGTCGGCGATATGGGCGTCGCCGGCCTGGATATCGGCATAGCCCGAATGCTCATTGAGATCGCCCTGCGGCTTGTAGAAAGTGACCTGCGGCAGCTTGCCGTCGTCGATCGCCTTGATGAATTCGGTGCCCGCCAGGCCGCCGTCGCGCAGATGCTCGGCACGCGCCGCAGTGCCGGGTGCGAAGCTGGCATAATAGTTCAAGGCCTGATGGTGATACTGAAAGAACGGGACCGGCGACTTGTTGCCGTGATCCAGCACGTCCTGCCAAGCGCCGCCATACCAGGCCCAGCTGACACGCTTGAGGCTAAGCATGTCCCCGATCGTCGGCTCGGTCTGCGGCGGCAGCGTCGTCGGCTTCATGGGATCCGCATAAGCCTTGTCGCCATCCTTCGCCGGTTCGTTGCCGCTCGGCTGATAGGGTGGCTGCATGGTGTTCACGGCGTAGAAGTCGGGCGTGAGATTGCCGTCGCTGACATATTTCGGAATGCCGTCCATCGCCGATTTCGGCGAGTTGGCGGCTTCCTTCAAGGTCACGCCATCAGCCTCGACCACGGAGATCGACGGCTTGGCGGGACTGGTGTCGGCCTTGGGATAGGTCGGGATGCAGGCGCAGACCAGCCATTGGTGGTTGAGGAAGGAGCCGCCGAACGCGCCCATGAAGAAATTGTCGGCCAGCACGTATTTCTGGGCAACCTTCCACATCGCCATCTTCGATCCGTCCCAGAGGCTCATCACGAGCGCGCCCGAGTCGGCATGAGCGACGAATCTGTCGTTACGCCCGCCATTGATCTGCATCTGGTTCTGATAGAAGCGATGCCAGAGGTCGTGCGTAATGGTGCCGTAGCTGAGATTGAAGCCCTTCGGATCGTCCAGATAGTAGGGACGATTGGGCAGATGTTCGGTCTGGGCCTGGGTGACCGGTGGCGTCACGCCCTTTGCGGTCAGGCCGTCCCAGATCGGCGGCAATTCACGGAACGGTTTGCCATCACGATCGCGCTGCGTCCGCGTCCAGGCGGGCGCCTTCGCCACGCCGTTCGCGCCCGGGAAACTGCCATAGAGATTGTCGAAGCTGCGGTTCTCGGCGTAAATCACCACCACCGTGTCGATCAATGTCAGATCGTCGGCGGCATTCTTCTGGGGGCCCGGTCCGTTACCCGCTGCCAGCGCCGGACCGAACGCACCGATGACGACACTCGACGCACAAAGGAAAACCGCTGATTTCGCCAGCATCCAAGCCCCCTGCTTCAGCCTGATTGTTGCTATCGTTCCGTTCGTCATAGCGCAGACGCTCGCCGAAGGCACGTTCGGATCGCCATGAAGATGTCCAAGGATCAACCCGGTTGGCAATATGCGGATTGAGCATTGGGTTTTCGCAGCTGTGATCGTCCTCGCGGCTTCGACCGTTGGTCCGGCCCAGACCAGTGCTGAGATGTCACGTAGCCAGGCGCGTCGGCAGGCCGAGCAACTCGGGGCTTTGGGTCAGGCCCTGTTTTTCGATCCGTCGCTCTCGGGATCGGGGAAACTCTCCTGTTCATCCTGCCACGATCCCGCGCACGCTTTCGGCCCTGCCAACGACCGCGCGGTCCAGTTGGGCGGTGGCGACATGCAGCAACCTGGCGCGCGAGCGGTTCCCTCCCTGAAATACCTGCAGGTGGTGCCGTCCTTCACCGAGCATTTCCATGATTCCGAGGACGAGGCCGACGAAAGCATCGACAATGGCCCGACAGGAGGCCTCACCTGGGATGGACGGGTCGACCGTGGTGCCGATCAGGCCAGGATTCCCCTGCTCTCGGATTTCGAGATGGGCAATCGGGATGAAACCGAGGTGGCTCGCCGGGTGCTCGCTGCGGGGCACGGCAAGGCTATCGCTGCCATTGCCGGGGCCAAAGCCGTTGCCAATCCAGCCGCGGTTTACAAGACGGCCCTCAAGGCGCTCGAGGTCTACCAGCAGGACCACCGAACCTTTTATCCCTATTCGAGCAAATATGACGCGGTGCTGGCTGGAAAGGCTGAGCTCACCGCTCAGGAAGCGCGCGGGCTCGAATTGTTCAATGCGCCGGACAAGGGCAATTGCGCGTCCTGCCACATCAGCAAACGAGGCAATGATGGCACCCCGCCGCAGTTCACGGATTACGGACTGATCGCCCTCGGCATTCCGCGCAATCGCGACATTCCCGCCAACAAGGACCCGGGCTATTTCGATCTCGGTTTGTGTGGCCCCCTACGCATCGACTTCCTGAAACGCGAGGATTATTGCGGTCTCTTCCGTACGTCGACGCTCCGCAATGTCGCGCTCCGCCAGACCTTCTTTCACAACGGCGCCGTACATTCGTTACGGGACGCAGTGCGGTTCTACGTCGAGCGGGAAACCCGGCCCGAACTTTGGTATCCGCGCAAGGCCGACGGCAGCATCGACAAATATGACGACCTGCCCGACAGGCCCAAGGCCAATGTCAACATGGAGCCGCCGTTTGACCGCAAGGCCGGCGATGCGCCGGCCTTGAACGCGACTGACATCGACGATGTCGTCGCCTTCCTTGGTGCGCTGACCGACGGATATGAGCCAACGAAGTGAGAAGCTCAGAAGAGCCCGTTCGTCGCCGTTCTTCAGCTCGCAGCTCAGGTTTTGCTGCCGAGACCGAGAAGGTTTGCGACCGCGTCGGCTCCCTTGCCGGAAGCGGACACCTCCCCCTTGTCCCCGACTTCGAGGGTGGCGCCGTTGGAGAAACTGAGCGTCCACCCATTATCCGCACCGTTGCGGCGCCGGTCGGTGAGTTCCATGCCGGCCGCAGAGATCAATGCAATGGCCTTGTCGGCATCCATGGTCGTCACCTCTCGTAAGATGTCCCGAATAGATTTGGGCGGCATACGCACCGCCGGCGCAGCCTAAGCTCCTCAAGCCATTCTGGACAGAGCTTGAGGGCGCTGGACATGGAAAGACCTTGTCGCGCGAAGCGACTTTCTCCAGGTCGAAGAAATTTGAGAAGTTCACGCTTCAGCGTGGGAATGGTGCCCAGGGGCGGAATCGAACCATCCGGCTTCGCCCTTCGGGCTACGCCGGGACGAGCTCTCGCTCGGGAGGTCTTCGGGTTACGGAAGCACCGAAATTGAGTGGTGCCCAGGGGCGGAATCGAACCACCGACACTGCGATTTTCAGTCGCATGCTCTACCAACTGAGCTACCTGGGCGTGCTCCACGAGAGGGGCCAAAGCCCATCGAGCGGGCGGTTTATAGTGGGCTCACAGCGGCCTGTCTACCCACGCTTCACCCTCGGCTTGATGGGGCGCGGCCCAGCTGTGCACAAGGTGGGGCGGGCTTGTCGCGGCGGGCGGGCTCCGCACTCAATTCCTCTTCAAGCGATTGATATTACTGAGTTATTCGATATCGTCCACCTCATCATCCCGGCCGGGGATGACGTAGGAACCTTTCAGCCAGCGGTTCAGGTCGACGTCGCGGCAGCGCGACGAGCAGAACGGACGGGTGGCCTCCACCTGCGGCTTGCCGCAGATCGGGCAGGTTTTGAGGGGCGAGGCGGGCTTTTTGACGTGGTCGTCCATGGTCGGGATAGCTGTACACGCGGTGACGCGGTTCAAGTGCCCTTCGGCAAACGGGTTCCTGCGACGGGGGCGCAAGCGCGTCCCCACCCGCTTCTACTGTGCATGGGGTTGTTTTCGCGTTTTTTGTCAGACGGCGGTGGCGTTGAGCCAGCCGAAGCGGATCGGAAAGCCTTCGCCGCCGAGCAGCGTCGTGGTCTCGTAGAGCGGCAGGCCGACGACGTTGGTGTAGGAGCCCACCATCTTCACCACGAATGAGCCCGCGATGC
Organism: Bradyrhizobium sp. CCGUVB14; assembly: GCF_024199935.1. NCBI lineage: Bacteria > Pseudomonadati > Pseudomonadota > Alphaproteobacteria > Hyphomicrobiales > Nitrobacteraceae > Bradyrhizobium > Bradyrhizobium sp. CCGUVB14. The sequence goes on along the minus strand of NZ_JANADS010000001.1, from coordinate 1,020,760 downwards.
CCTGCACGGCGTAGCCGCCGGCTTTGCCGCGCCATTCGCCGGAGCCGATATAGGCCTGGATGTCGTCTTCCGACAGGCGCTTGAAGCGGACGCGGGTCTCGACCAGGCGCTGGCGGAACGCCTCGCGCGGCGTCACCAGGGTGATCGCGGTGTAGACGCGGTGGTTGCGGCCCGACAGCAGCCGCAGGCACTGCGCGGCCTCGTCCACCAGATTGGCCTTGGGCAGGATGCGGCGGCCGACCGCCACGACCGTATCGGCCGACAGGATGAAGGCGCCGCGCAGCTCGTCGTCCAGTTGCACCGATTTCAGCGCCGCATCGGCCTTGGCCCGCGCCAGACGGTTGGCGCAGGCGCGCGGCAGCTCGCCCCGCTTCGGCGTCTCGTCGACATCGGCCGGCCGGAGCGCGTCCGGGTCGATGCCGGCCTGGTTGAGCAGCGACAGGCGTCGCGGCGAACCGGAGGCAAGAACGAATTTGGGGCGGCCGAGCATCAGGTGATTTTTGAGGGTCGAGGCAGGGGGTGAATTGCGCGCGGAACCTATCGGACGAGGGCTGATTTCACAACCCGGGAACCCGGACTTTGGTGATTCGAGGTGTCCGACATGCGTGTGCCCTTCATCTGTGACGCGGGTGTTACGTCGGTCCATGCTACCCGCTCGCCGCGCCAACCTTGGCGAAACGCCGGCGGATCCGCATCAGGAGCTGGTCGCAGACCTCGCGATAGGCCGCGAGCTTCTGGTCGCGGCTGCCCTCCATGGTGGTGGGGTCATGCGTCGGCCAGTATTCGACGTCGGCGGCGAGCGTGCGGGTCAACTCCAGCGCCTTGTGGTGCGCCTCCGGCGAGAGCGTGATGATGAGGTCGAAATTCAGCCCCTCCCAGTCCTCCAGCTCCTCGAAGGTCTGCGGCTTGTGGATGGAGATGTCCTGGCCGAGCTCGGCCATCACGGCCACCGCGAACGGATCGAGCTCGCCTTTTCTGGCGCCGGCCGATTTCACGTAGAGGCCCTGCGGGAACATGTGCCGCAGCAGGCTCTCGGCCATCGGAGAGCGCACGCTGTTCATGGCGCAGGCAAACAGCACCGATTGCGGATCGCGTGTGCGTGGCGGACCCGCCATCGCACTTAGCCCTTCCAGTGCAGAACGGTGATGAGCGTGAACAGCCGGCGCGAGGTCTCGAAGTCGACCCGTACCTTGCCCTTCAGCCGCTCCTGCAGCGTACGCGAGCCCTCGTCATGGATGCCGCGCCGGCCCATGTCGATCGCCTCGATCTTGTCCGGGGTCGCGGTGCGGATCGCCTGGTAGTAGCTGTCGCAGATCATGAAATAATCCTTCACGATCCGTCGGAACGGCGTCAGCGACAACAGATGCGCGACCACGGGCGTGCCGTCCTCGCGGCGGATGTCGAACATCAGCCGGCTGCCGGTGATGCCGATGTGCAGCGTGAACGGCCCCTTGCCGTCCGAACCATCTGGCGCGAACAGGTTCTGCTCGATCAGATCGTAGATCGCGATCGCGCGCTCATGCTCGATGTCGGGCCCGGAACGGCCGATCGAGTCTTCGTCGAGGGTGACCGCGACGATGCGATTGGTCGAGTCGTCCTGTTCGGGCGGCTGGGTCATGACAGATTGAGGCGCAATCCAATCGAGCGCGAATGGGCATCCAACCCCTCCGCTTGTCCGAGCGTCATTGCGGCAGGTCCCAGCGCACGCAGCTGGTCCGGGCCGCATTTCAGGATCGAGGTGCGCTTCATGAAATCGGCGACCCCGAGTCCTGAGGAGAATCGCGCCGAGCGCGCCGTCGGCAGCACGTGGTTGGAGCCGCCGACATAATCGCCGATCGCCTCCGGCGTATGCGCGCCGAGGAAGACAGCACCGGCGTTACGGATCTTTGCAGCAAGCGCATCGGGATCGCCGGTCATGATCTCGAGATGCTCGGCGGCGATTGCATCGGCGAGCGGAATGGCGTCAGCGAGAGACTTCACCATGATGATGGCGCCGAAATCGGCCCAGGACTTGCCGGCAATCCCGGCGCGCGGCAGCGTCTTGAGCTGCGCTTCGACCGCCTTCTCGACATCGGCGGCAAGGCGCGCCGAGTCAGTGATCAGGATCGATTGCGCGCTGGCGTCATGCTCGGCTTGCGCCAGCAGATCGGCGGCGATCCAGTCGGCATTGCCGGTGTCGTCGGCAATCACCAGCACCTCGGAGGGGCCGGCGATCATGTCGATGCCAACCTTGCCGAAGACCAACCGCTTTGCGGCGGCGACATAGGCATTGCCGGGACCGACGATCTTGGCGACCGGCGCAATCGTCGCGGTCCCATAAGCGAGCGCGGCCACGGCCTGCGCGCCGCCGACGCGGTAGATCTCGCTGACGCCGCCGAGATGGGCTGCCGCCAGCACCAGCGGATTGAGCTTGCCGTCGGGCGACGGCACCACCATCACGAGGCGCGAGACGCCGGCGACTTTTGCAGGCACCGCGTTCATCAGCACCGACGACGGATAGGCCGCAGTGCCGCCGGGCACGTAGAGGCCGGCCGATTCGATTGCTGAGTAACGCCAGCCGAGCTCGACCCCGAGCGGGTCGGTGAAGCGCTCGTCCTTCGGGAGCTGGCGACGATGGTAAGTCTCGATCCGGTCACGCGCGAGTTTCAGCGCATCCAGCGTCGCCGCATCGCAGGCCTTTGTCGCAGCTTCGATCTCGGCCGCCGAGATGCGCAGGCCGGAGGCGTCCAGCCTCAGCCGATCGAACTTTGCGGTCGCCTCGAGCAGCGCGGCATCGCCCCGCTTGGCGACGTCGTCGACGATGGCGCGCGCGGCCGCCTCGACATCGGCCGAGACCTCGCGCTTGGCGGCGAGGAAGGCCGCGAATCGCTGGTCAAAATCGGCGCTGCTGCGGTCGAGACGAACGGGCATTTTGGGCTTGGCTTCTGCTGGTTTTAGGGGGCGCGGTCCGGCTTACCGGCCCCCCTGCTCAATGGCGCGGCGGGAAAGCTGCGTCAACCCTTGGCAGCCCCTTTGGAAGCTGCCGTTCCGGCGAGGGCCCGCGCCGGCTCGGCTGGTATACAGGCAACCTCACCCCTCTCCCTCGATCGCCAGCCCCGTTCCCAGTTCGTCCGCGCCCAAATCGGTCAGCTCGCATTCCAGGCATTCGACGTCGAGGCGGATGGCGCCGCCCTGGGCGAACAGCAAGAGCGCGCTGCCGCCAGGCTCCTCATCGCGACCGTCCTGGGGATGAAACTCGATACCAACGAGGTCCAGGACCGCCTCAGGCGTCGCGAGATCGATGTTGCGCGACTTGCAGGCGAGCACGCGGTCGAAGCGAAGCGCCGACACCAGCCGACGCGGCTCGGCCTCGCCCGCCAGCGTCTGCTCCCAGTCCAGCCGGCTCATCCCGACCACCAGGCGCTTCTCGCCCTGCCGCCAGATGATGTCGGAAGGCTGCACCCGGGCATCCTGCACATGGGTGGAGATCACCGCGAGATCGTCCGCATCGAGCGCGATCAGTTTGAGCTGGGGAGACATCACCGACACTTCTCCTCGAGGGCTGATACGGCTCAACGCGCGGGGCTGCCGAAATTTCCGCGCAAACTAGCGGCCGCGTGGACGACCGACTAGAGGCTATTGATATCGTTCATCTCTAGCACCCTCCTGGGATAGCCAACCCTGGCCACATGGATCATGGCGCGCCCCATCTGCTCGGTCGAGGTGACGAGCCCGGGCGAGATCCGGCGCAGCACCGACCACAGCGGCCAGGTCACGTCGTAGACCGCTTGCACCCAGGCCGTCTTCGAGCGGATTCCGTGCAGGGGCTGGATCGCGCCGGGCCGGAACATGTAGGCGGCCTTGAACGGCAGCTTGAGCAGATCGTTCTCGGTCTTGCCCTTGACGCGCGCCCACATCCGCGAACCCTTCTCGGTGGAATCGGTGCCGGCGCCGGTGACATAGGTGAAGGTCATCTGCGGATTGAGCCGCGCCAGCGTCGCCGCCGCCGCGAGCGTGATGTCGTAGGTGAGATGGCGGTAGCGGTCCTCGCTCATGCCGATCGAGGAAACGCCGAGGCAGAAGAAGCAGGCATCATAGCCTGCGAGTTGCGCCTCGATCTTCGAATAGTCGGTGAAATCGTCGTGGATGATCTCGGTCAGCTTGGCATTGCGCACGCCGACCGGGCTGCGTCCGACCACGAGCACATGCGCGACACCGGCATCGACCAGACATTCACGCAACACACCCTGCCCGACCATGCCGGTCGCGCCGAAAATGATGACACGCATCGGGACGTCCCCGCCGGGATCGCGGCTCATGCGGCGGCCGCGATCGCGTCGAAGGATACACCGGTCAGCGTCGCCGAGACATCCCACAGCTTGGCCGCCGACGCGAAATCCTTCGCCCGCGGCATGATCCGCGCCTCGACCGGCGGCCCCTTCAATTCGTAGAACCAGTTGGGGCCGTAGTAACCGCCGGGCTCCGCGGCCGGCGAGGTCGCCGCGAACAGGGTCGGCAGCGCGCCTTCCGCCGCGGACTGGCTGATGAAGGGCTGGAGCCACCGGCTCACGCGCGACTGGAAGCTGTTGGTGCCCGGACCGTTCGGAATGAGATCGGTGCGCGCGTAGCCGGGATGCGCGGCAACACTCCGCAGGCCCCAGCCGGCCGCATCGCTGCGCCGCTGCAATTCGAGCGAGAACATCAGCATTGCGAGCTTGGACTGGCAGTAGGCGCGCCAGGGACGATAGGACCGCTGGCTCTGCAGATCGTCGAAATGGATCGCGCCGGTGCGATGCGCGAGGCTGGAGAGGTTGACGATCCGCGGCGCCTTGGCGCGGCGGAGCTGCGGCAGCAGGCGGGCCGTCAGGGCGTAATGGCCGAGATAATTGGTGCCGAGCTGCATCTCGAAACCATCCTCGGTCTCAAGCCGTTTCGGCAGCGCCATCACGCCGGCATTGTTGACGAGGAGGTCGAGCTGGTCGTTGCTGGCGGCAAAACGCCGGGCGAAATCGGCGACCGACGCCAGGCTGGCGAGGTCGAGATGCTCATAGGCGATCAGGGCGTTGGGAAACTGCGCGCAAATGCCTTCGATCGCCCGCAGCCCCTTTGCGTCGTTGCGCCCTGTCAGTATGACGATGGCTCCGGCGCCCGCCAGCGCCAGCGCCGTCTCATAGCCGAGGCCGCCGGTGGCCCCGGTGACGACGACGGTCTTGCCGCTGAGCGAGGGGATGTCTGCCGTGGTCCAGTCGGTCATGCCATATCTCCGTTCAGGGCTGGAACGAGGCCCGCGACGGGTCTAAATGTGCACTGAGTGCAAGTTTGCAAGAGGTGAAATAATTTGAAGGCTTCGAAGCCTGCCGCGAAACGCCCCAAGCCGCTGAACGCCGGAGAGAAATCTCCGCCGGCCGCCGGCCTGCGCCAGCGCAAGCAGCAGGAAACCCGCGGGCGGCTGAAGCGCGCGGCGATGGCATTGTTCCTGGAGCGCGGCTTCGAGGCCACCACGATCGACGACATCGCCGAAGCGGCCGACATGTCGCGGCGGAGCTTTTTTCATTATTTCGCGTCGAAGGAGGACGTGGTCGCCGCCTGGCAGGAGGATGCGGCAGCGGCGCTTGTCGCCGAAATCCTGGCGCGGCCGGCGGACGAATCCATGCTGACGGCGGCGGAGAACGCGATCGCTGCGGCGATGAAGCGGATCGATCCCACCGAGGCGGCGGCGATGTCGCGGCTCAAGCGCGACAATCCCGCGCTGCAGGCCCGCGATCAGCTCAAATACGAAAAACTCGAGCGCGCGCTGGCGGAGGGGCTTGCGCAACGCTCGGGCCGCAAGTCGGACCGGTTGAAGGCCCGTCTCGTCGCCATGATCGCCACCGGCGCGATGCGCGTCGGCGGCGAGAGCTGGCTCAGCGAAGGCCCGCGCGACAAGCCGGAGGCTTTCGTCAAGCGGACCTTCGATGCGATCAGGACGATCCTGGCGTGAGCGACCTGCTCAGCCCTTGAAGAACACCAGCAGGTCCGCGTTGATGGTTTCGGCGTGCGTGGTCGGCATGCCGTGCGGAAAACCCTTGTAGGTCTTCAGCGTGCCGTTCTTGAGCAGCTTGGCCGACAGCGGCGCGGAATCGGCGTAAGGCACGATCTGGTCGTCGTCGCCGTGCATCACCAGCACCGGCACGTTGATCTTCTTCAGATCCTCCGTGAAATCGGTCTGCGAGAACGCGACGATACCGTCGTAATGCGCCTTCGCGCCGCCCATCATGCCCTGGCGCCACCAGTTCTGGATCACCGCCTCCGACGGTTTTGCACCGGGACGGTTGTAGCCATAGAAGGGTCCGGCAGCGACGTCGCGGTAGAACGCCGAGCGACCGGCAGCGAGTGCTGTCTGAAAGCCGTCGAACACGTCCTTGGGCAGACCGCCGGGATTGGCTTCCGTCTTCACCATCAGCGGTGGCACTGCGGAGAGGATCGCGGCCTTCGCCACGCGAGACTCGCCGTGGCGCGCGATGTAGTGCACGACCTCGCCGCCGCCGGTGGAATGGCCGACATGGATGGCGTTCTTGAGGTCGAGATGCGCGGTCACCGCCGCGAGATCGTCGGCATAATGATCCATGTCGTGACCGTCGGCGACCTGGGCCGAGCGGCCGTGCCCGCGGCGGTCATGGGCGACGACGCGATAGCCGCGGGTGACGAAGAACATCATCTGCGCGTCCCAGTCGTCGGCTGACAGCGGCCAGCCATGGCTGAACACGATCGGCTGGCCCGAGCCCCAATCCTTGAAAAAGATCTCGACGCCGTCCTTGGTGGTGATGGTGGGCATTTGCGGGACTCCTTTAGCGAGATGCGATCAGGCGAACGCCACCGGCCTGTAGCGACGCCAAGCGCCGATGGTGACAATCACGAAGAACACCAGCACGATGCCCTGCACCGCGGCGAACACCGGGCCACCCGGTGGATTCGGCGGCACTGCCGGTGCGAGCGCGGCCAGGGCCGGCACCTTGAGAAACGACTGGATCACCAGCACGAAGACGTTGAAATAGAGCGAGATCATCGCGGTCACGATGTAGACCGGGCGCCAGGCGCCTCTGAGCTTCATGCCGTACAGCGCGAAGCAGGCGATCGCGAGCAGCACCAGCGAGATGCCGGCGATGATGTACGAGGGCAGCAGCTCCTTGAACGGAAACAGCAGGCCGGTGACGTTGGTGAGGATGGTGAAGAGAAGAAAGATCGCTGTGAGGGCCGGCATCGGATTCGAGCCAAGCAGCCCGAACATCACGATCAGGCCGACCGCGATGGCGATCAGGCTGATGATGACATGGACCAGTGTGAAGGCTTGCAGGCTCATCCCGAGAACCATGGCATCTCTCTCCTACGCTCAGCATTGAGGTCAGAAGATTAGTATTACGGTCCTCATCGGATTGCCACATGCGGCACGATCACACATGTGCGTGCAGCCATGCGTCATCGTGCGAATCGACAAACGCATGGCCGAATTTTTTGCAGCGCTGTCACAAACGACAGCAGCTTTCGACGAAAGTTGAATCGATCGTCGCGATCACACTTCCTTGGTGTCGAAGATCAGGAGGTCGGCACCGCCGCTGGCGAATTTCGGCACGTCGCCTGCGGCCGCCTTGCCCGCTTCGCTGCCGAATGCCTTCTGGATGTCGCCCACGCTGTCGAAGCTGAGAATGGCGACGAGGTGAACACCTGACGGTCCTGCGGGCGAGCCGACTGCACCCGTGCTCACGGCGTATTTCTTCAGGCCGGGAAGCTTCTTGGCGAGCGGAATGTGGGTCTCGGCATAATGCTTGTCGAAGGCGGCAGCGTCCTTGGGCGTCTTGTAGAGCACGACGAGTTCGGCCATTTAGTCCTCCCGTTGAATCTTTGTTTCCACGCGCGATTGGCCTCGCGACGAGGGGATAGTCGGGCATCGCACGGCAAGATGGCAAGCCGGATTCGACTTGCCGTCTGCTTGTCTTCTGCTTGACTAAAGCGCCGGTTTTGCGGCGTCGCCGAGATAGCCGTGCAGGGAGGCCACGACCTGCGCGCCTTCGCCGATCGCGCCGCCGACGCGCTTGACCGAGCCGGAGCGGACGTCGCCGACGGCGTAGACGCCGGGCACGGAGGTCTCCAGCGGCGCCACCAGCTTGCCCTGGTTCAGCTCGGACTGCGCGCCCGTGACGACGAAGCCGCCGCGATCGAGCGTCACGCCGCAACCGTCGAGCCAGCCGGTGGCGGGATCGGCGCCGACGAACAGAAAGAGATTCTTGATGTCGGCGGAATCCTCATCATCAGACAGCCGGCTCTTCCAGCGGATGCGCCGCAGCAGCGAGGCCTCGTCGCCTTCGAGCGCGCTGATCTCGGTGTTGAACAGCAGCTCGATGTTAGGCGTCGCCTCGATGCGCTCGATGAGATAGCGCGACATGCTGGCTCCCAACCCGCCGCCGCGAATGATCATGAGCACCTTCTTGGCGTGTCCGGAGAGGAACACCGCCGCCTGCCCCGCCGAATTGCCGGCGCCGACCAGCGCCACCTCTTCGCCGGCACACAGCTTTGCCTCGACCGGAGAGGCCCAGTACCAGACGCCGCGGCCCTCGAACTTGTCGAGGTTTACGATATCAGGCCGGCGATAGCGCGCACCGCTCGCGACCACCACCGCGCGTGATCGCAGGGGATCGCTGCCGTCGAGCGCGACGGAAAATGCGCCGTCCCTGCGCGTACAGTCGAGCGACTGCACCGTGACGGGAATCATGATGTCGGCGCCGAACTTCTGCGCCTGGTTGAACGCGCGCGCGGTCAGCGCCTGGCCGGAGATGCCGGTCGGAAAGCCCAGGTAGTTTTCGATGCGCGCGCTGGCGCCGGCCTGGCCGCCGAAGGCACGGGTGTCGAGCACGGCAACCGAGAGCCCTTCGGACGCCGCATACACGGCGGTCGCGAGCCCCGCCGGTCCGCAGCCGACGATCGCGACGTCGTAGATGCGGTCATTGCGCGGGCCGCCGATCATGCCGATCGCGCGTGCAAGCTCGGTCTCACCGGGATTGCGCAGCACTGCGCCGTCGGACGTGACGACCAGTGGCCAGTCCTCGGGCTTGGGCGAATAGCGCGCGATCACCTCCGCGGCGTCGCGGTCGCGCTCGGGATCGAGCAGATGATGCGGCTGACCGTTTCGGGTCAGAAAGCCCTGCAGGCGGACCACGCCGACCGAATGCGACGGACCGATCAGCACGATGCCGCCGACGCCGGCCTGGAGCAGATTGACCCGGCGCAGGATCAGCGCGCGCATGATGCGCTCGCCGAGCTCGGCTTCGGCCACCAGCAGTGCGCGCAGGCGCTCCGGCGGCAGCAGCAGCGTCTCGACATCGCCTTCGGCGCGGCCGTCGACCAGCGCCGGACGGCCGGAGAGCTGGCTGAGCTCGGCCAGAAATTGCCCCGGCCCCTGGTCGATCAGCGGCGTGACATGACCGAGCCCGTCGCGCTGGGTGATGGCGACGTGGCCCTTCAGCACGACGAACATGCCCGGCCCCGGCTTGCCGGTCTCGAACAGCAGCTCGCCATGCTGATAGGTGCGGACCTCGCCGAAATGCCGCATGCGCTCGATCTCGGCGGACGTCAGCGTCGGAAAGGTCTGCTCGGGGCGGGTGAACCGCGACATCATCGCGTCGCGATCGGCTTGGTGTAGATCGTCGTGCCCCAAGGTCACTGCATGCACTCCAAAAAATTCCAGCTGCGGATTCGAATCTCAAGTCTTCCCGGCGGTCCCCTCATCTAGGGAACCATCGCCGACTTGCGAGGGGTCGGTACTTGCGGCGCGTTCGCGCGCCTGCACCTTCCGCCGCTTCAGATTCTCCCGCAGCGCCGATTTCAGCCGGTCGTCCCGCGAGGTCCTCGCCTGGTTCGCGCTTCTGTCGTTCTCGTCAGCCATCACGGGTCCATACAGCGGTTGGCGATAACATGCCCAGAGAATGCGGCAGCTCAAGTGGCCCGCGCGGTCCCGATCGTGCGAAACTCAAAATGGGTCGAATCTGCCGCACGGGCCAACTGGCCAGTTGGCCGGGGGGACGCGGAACCGAAAACGGCGGAAAGTCGGTCGTTTCCGGCCCAAACAGCCGTATTACCCCCGATATCGCCCCGATTTTCTCGTTTCGGCCGTCCTTGCAAGCTTGCACAGCGGGGAGGCCTGTGGCAGATATCGGCCCGCTTGGTAGGCCCCTCGGGCGGCCGATTCTTATCCCAGCACATGCTGCCGTAGCTCAGTGGTAGAGCACTCCATTGGTAATGGAGAGGTCGACAGTTCAATCCTGTCTGGCAGCACCATTTCATCTCTCGAAATGCGCATGAATCAGCGTTCTCGCGGCATCCAGCGCCCGAGCTTTGCTCGTTTCCGTTGCCCCCCTCTTCTGAAGAGGGCGCAGGGAAGACCGGGTGCCGACGGGCACCCGCGGTCCGCTGCGCGAATGTGTAGCGCAAGGAGACCGCACAGCAGCATACAGGTGGCGCCGAACACTCGGCCTTCCCTGCGCGATGGGTTGACGGCGTATGCCGCGCTCTCCCCGGCGACGAGTTCTGAGTTGTCACCGTCACTTCACGAGAGGTGATGCACCGCGCCCGGTTGGGACGATGCATCCTCGCCAAAGCTTGGCTGTAGCAACGACAGCCGGGACCACACGGTTTGGCCGTACGCAGCGATTCCGTCTCCGCCCTGCGGGCTTCGCCGGACAAGCCCGGCTTCGGCCCAAAGCGTCTTCGGATACAGGCGCCGTTCGTACGACACGGCTTGCGACGGGCTCACGGGGGTCGGCTCAATCCTCTGCCCGCCCTGCCCTCACATCCGCGCCGGCGCTGCCGCGTCCACCGCTTCCCCAACCCACGTTCGTGACGACGTACGATCGCCCCTCTCCTCGGGCCGGGATGCAGAGAGAATGACGTAATTCCGAATTTCGGTAAAGTGGAATATTTTTAGGGAAAGGGATTGACGGGAGTTTGGCGGGAGGCTGGTGTTTTGCCCGACGGGTTGGAGCGGGCGCGCATGGCGGACATAGCCGGCATATTCCGCTCCATGCCTGGAAGGGGATAAACTTCAAGCAAACTTCCGCTGAGGGTCCAGAAGCGTATGTTGCCCGGCACGCAGCGATATCAGCCAACGCCAGAAGCTGTGATTAGCTATGCCCGCTCGGGACGTGAACGAACCCCTCCGACCAACTGACGCGGTCAAACAGATGAAAGTCTATCGAGAAGCCAAGAGGGTGATCAACAAAGCCCGGCATCTTCGCTAGAGCGTCTACAGCATCTTGGGCCTTCTCTTTGGTACCGAAGATGCCGATGAATTTCACCTGTTCGTCTCCATTTTCGTCCTCGTAGGCGTGGAAAACGGCAAACGCCCCAGCACCATCCATTACGTGCTGCCCTTTCTCTTGAGCAACCGATCCTTGACGACCTCGCCTAGCGGCGTGTCCGCTGTTTTCCGGAACGCCTTCAACTTCTTTACTTGGCCTCTTCTCAGAACCAGAGACTGCGCTTCATCCGAGCCTTCATCGGCAACCTGTCCCTGCACTCCTATAAGAGCTTGCCGGATAGTTCGACGTTCTTCTTGATGAGAGATTTGCTTGCTTCGCGGGATGTTTTTCCGACTACTCTTCTGGTTTTCACCATAAGTGTTGCGCCCGTCGCGCTCGTAACTTAGCCGCTTCTTCTCACGGGGAGCTTTGACTTTGCTCATAGGCACTCCCAACGCTTGCCATGAATGGCCCTGAGATAACCAGGCTAGCCGCATCTCATTAATCCGGTCTTTACTCAAAAACTCTCGGCGACCACAATGGGGCACGTGCCGATATCGCGCGAGTGAAAGCTAGGCTCGAAAGACGGGTAGAGCGGAGCAAAACGCATCGAGGGCCCGTTCGGTGAAGAGGCCTGATGGGTTTCGCTACGCTCTACCCATCCTACGCGGGCTCAGCGAGCCGGCGTGCCACGGGAGCCAAAACGTGCGTAGTGGGATTATCACACGTCTCATCCTGACGATTCTCGCGACGTTCGAGATTCAAACCGTCGCTTCGGCCGGCGATCTGGTGAAGTTCGACAATGCGCCCGTCATCATGGGGCAAATCCAGCAGCAGCGGGCGCGCGAGCGCGGCGAAACGCCGGCCAACACGCCCGATGCGATCGAAGGCTACCTCTCCAGACCTGAGGGACCCGGCCCCTTCCCTGCGGTCGTCTATCTCCACGGCTGCGTCGGACTGCTGGAAAAGACCCGCACGCGGATGGCCGAGCTCTTCACAGGCTGGAGCTACGTCTCGCTCAGCGTTGACAGCTTTACGACCCGCGGCATCGAACACGCCTGTGATGCGCAGACAGTTGTCCGGCAAGGCGTGTTGCTTGCCCGGCAAAGGGACGCGCTGGGCGCACTGAGCTATCTTGCGAAGCTCCCTTACGTCGATCCGAAGCGGATTGCTGTCGTTGGATCATCGCAGGGCGGCATCGTCGCGCTGCAATTGGCCTCGCCCCGCTCGGTCGATTATTTTGCCGTTCCGGATGGGCTGAAGTTTAGGGCCGCCGTGGCCTACTACCCCCTATGCGCCCTGGCCGCCGACCAGTTGACGATTCCAGCAGCAATCTCGATCGGCGACCTCGACGACTGGAGCCCGACCAGAAATTGTGAACTCTGGATGGAACGGCGCGCGGGCCAGGGAGCGCGCGTCAAGCTGGTGATCTATCCCGGAGCCTATCACGCCTTCGATGCCCCCGACCTCAACGAGGGAATGCGGCTGTTCGGCCACTGGCTCAAATACGATGCCAACGCTGCGTCGCGCTCAGTCCAGGACATGCACGACTTCCTTGCGACCGAACTGAACGAATAGGTGCCCTTGGAGAGGGTGAAGGTAAACCCATCGATGGCTCGCTCCGTGATGAGAGATGATGGGTTTCGCTTCCGCCTTCGCTCTTCGAGCTACGGCGGACGAGCCGCTCTACCCATCCTACGCACTGCCTGCCGGGCCGCGCAGGTAAGGTTAATTCTTCCTTTCGATTGTCGGTAAAATTTTATCTATTATCGTCTTGGTCATCGACGACGAACCAGAGGCTCCGATAGTGATTGCGTGTTGCCTGATCGTGACTGGGACTGCGCTGCTTCTCTCCGGCTTGATTGCCTTCGGTTTTCATCGAAACTCGCTGCACTCATTGGCGCTGCTGTAGCCGGACCGGCGTGCCGATCCTACGCAGGGATCAATTGTCTTCGCCCATTTGATGCCCCGCGAACCGGTCATCCGAGCGGCGTAGCCGGCGGCACAGCTCGCGATTGATGTTCTGCAGGACGATCACGTAAGCGTGGATGTCAGCCTTGTAGCAGGCGTAGAGTTTTGGGGCCGTCAGCTCGTAGAGCACCGTCGGCGACTCCGCGACCACCGTGGCGGAGCGGTTCTGCATTTCGATCAGCGTCATCTCACCGAAGAAATCGCCGGGCTCCAGAGCGGAAATCGGGACGACGTGCCCTGAGTTCGTCCGCTTGGTCACCGCCAGGCGGCCGGATTTGACGATGAACATCGAGCGTCCCGGCTCGCCTTCCGCCACGACGGTTGCGCCGGCATCAAAGCGGCATTCGACCAGCATCGAGATCAGGAGGTCGAGGCTCGCGTCCGACAGACCGCCGAAGAACGGCGTCGCGAGCAGGAATGCTTTCAGATCGGGAGCACTGATGGTCATCGCGCGAGGATATGCCTCACCGGAATTCGCGGCAAGCAGAGCAGCGGACGGGTTGCGCATCGTCCGATCGGATGATCGGTGGCAGCGGCGCAGCCTGGAATCGGCGCGATCATTCACTGCCGCACGGCGCTCTCGCCACGCAGCGTCCGCTTCCGCCAGAGATCAGCCATGACTTTCACGGTCGCCGCGAGCACAAGTGCACACAACGCCGCCTTCGAGATGGTCTCCATCGTCCCCTCGATCAGCAGGCAATGGACGATGCCTGCGATCACGATGACGATCGCGAGTGGCAGATGGAGGATGCGCCAGGTGCGCAGCCGCAATCCCAACCGCCGACGCAATGATGCCAACAACGCGACGGCGAAGATGGCCCACATCGCGATCACGCCAAAGGGGGAGAACGGCGTCGGCGACGAGAAGGTCAGCGCGTCGATCATGTCGGGCGGGCTGGTGATCCAGAGGCCGGCGACATGGATCACCACCGCCAGAGCAAGTGCGCCGCCGATCCAGTGATGCGCACGCCGTCCGCGATAGGCCGACAGGCCCGGCAGATATCCGCCAATCAGCAGCGGCTGAACCAGCACCAGACCGAGGGCAATGATGCCTGCGAAACCGGCGAGGATGTAGACCGGGCCGCGCCATGCGAGCTGTTCGCTTGTCGCTGCGAGCGCGATCGGCACGCCGATGGCCACGGCAAGGGCGGCCCAGATCAGTGGCACCCGGGCCGATCTCCACCCCTTCATCTGCAACGCGATCAGGCCGGCTGAAGCACGAAATGCGCCTCGAGGCTGGTTTCCTTGGCGCTCCGCATGATCGGCCGCAGAAAGACGGTCTTGAACTCACCGCTGTCATAGGCGAGGTGGCCGTGCGGCTGGCCGAAGATCGGAATGATCTGCGGCATCTCGAGCCGGAACGCGCCATCCTTGTCGGTGAGCGTGGCGCCGTGACTCTGCGGCTCGTGCTCCTGACCTTCGACCGTGTGCGCCCAGATCTGGATGCGTTGACCGGCCAGCGGCGCTCCATCGCCGGCACGGCGCACGGTGCCGCTCATCCAGAAGCCGCCTTTGCCGATCCGATCCACGATCGCCGCGCCCTTGCGGTAGTTGTTCGCCCCGCCCGTCATCGACTCGGTCGGTGCGAGGCCGTCCGCACGGGCAGGCAACAAGAGGCCGGACACTCCGGCTGTCAAAACGCCGGTTGCGAGGACGGAACCGCCGGCCGCGAGGAGGTTGCGGCGGCTGAGTACGACGATGGTCATGTCAGGTCCTCCTGGCGACGGTGGCGTTGCACGCAGGGTACAACAACAGGCGCGAAACGCCCAGTTGCGACGAAGGGCGCCATGGGTCGCAATAACAGGGTTGTGAACGGGGTGCGGGCCAGCTTCGTAGGATGGGTAGAGCGAAGCGAAACCCATCGAGACCTTGCCCGACGATACATGATGGGTTTCGCTGCGCTCTACCCATCCTACGCGGTGACATTACATGTCATCGCAGCCTTCCACCCCCGGTGCCTTCCCCATGATCCCCTTCTCCGTGCTCGACCTCGCTCCCATCAAGCAGGGTTCCGACGCCACGCAAGCCTTTCGCAATTCGCTCGATCTCGCCCAGCACGCGGAGAAATGGGGCTTCAAGCGGTTCTGGCTGGCCGAGCACCACAACATGACGGGAATCGCGAGTGCGGCAACATCCGTGGTGATCGGGCATGTCGCGGGCGGAACCAGGACGATCCGCGTCGGCTCGGGCGGCGTGATGCTGCCGAACCATTCGCCGCTGGTGATCGCCGAACAGTTCGGCACGCTGGAATCGCTCTATCCGGGGCGGATCGATCTCGGCCTCGGGCGTGCGCCTGGTACCGACCAGTTCACGGCGCGGGCGATGCGGCGCGATCTTGCGACGGCGGCCGAGAATTTTCCGCATGACGTGCTGGAATTGCAAGCGCTGCTCGGCGACGTGCAGCCGAACCAGGCGATCCGCGCCGTGCCCGGCATGGGGACGAAGGTGCCGCTGTGGATCCTCGGCTCCAGCATGTTCGGCGCACAGCTTGCGGCCATGCTCGGGCTGCCCTTCGCCTTCGCCTCGCACTTCGCGCCACAGATGATGATGCCGGCACTGCGCGAGTACCGCGCGCGGTTCGAGCCTTCGGCGCAGTTGGAAAAACCCTATGCAATGGTCGGCGTCAATGTGTTCGCCGCCGACAGCGACGACGAGGCGCAACGCATGTTCACTTCGCTGCAGCAGCAGTTCATCAATCTGCGCCGCGGCACGCCCGGCCAGCTGCCGCCGCCGGTCGACGACATGGACGCGCTGTGGTCGCCGGCCGAGAAGGCCGGCGTCGCGCAGTCGCTGGCGATCTCCGCGGTCGGCACGCCGGCGATGGTCGAAGTGAAGCTGAAGGCGCTGATCGCCGACACCGCGGCCGACGAGCTGATGACCACGGGCCAGATCTACGATCACACCGCGCGGCTGCGCTCGTTCGAGATCGCGGCCGAGGTCCGGGATCGGCTGGCGGAGCGCAGGGCGGTGTGACGCAGCTCGGCCTGCATGGTTCGAGACGCCCGCCGTTGGCGGGCTCCTCACCATGAGGGTCTAACAGCAATACAGGACCTCATCCTGAGGAGCCCGCGCAAGCGGGCGTCTCGAAGGATGGCCGCAAGAGAGCGCCGCTTACGCCGCCCTGATCGAATTCATGAAGCTGGCGACGCCGCGCTTGAGGCGGGTGCTTTCATTGGCGAGCGATTGCGCAGCCGACTGCACCTGGGCGGAGGCACCGCCGGTCTCGGAGGCGCCGCGCTGGACGTCGGCGATGCTGGTCTCGACCTGCGAGGTGCCCGCGGCGGCGCGCTGCACGTTGCGGGAAATCTCCTGCGTCGCCGCCCCCTGCTGTTCGACCGAGGTCGTGATCGCGGCTGAAATCTCCGAGATCTTGCCGATGGTCGCGCCAATCTCCTTGATCGCCGCGACCGAATCCCGCGTCGCCGATTGGATGTCGTTGATCTGCTGGCTGATCTCGTCGGTTGCCTTTGCGGTCTGCTCGGCGAGCGATTTCACCTCGGAGGCGACCACGGCAAAACCGCGGCCGGCTTCGCCCGCACGCGCGGCCTCGATGGTCGCGTTCAGCGCCAGCAGATTGGTCTGGCCGGCGATGGTCTGGATCAGATCGACGACGTCGCCGATCCGGCTCGCAGCCTGCGACAGCTCGCTGATGCGGCTATCGGTCTTCTGCGCCTGGCTGACGGCTTCGCCCGCAATCCTGGCCGAGGTCTCGACCTGGCGGGAGATTTCGCCGATGGAGGAGGCGAGCTCCTCGCTCGCGGCAGCGACCGAATGCACGTTGGCCGACGCCTCGCCCGACGCCGTGGAGGCGCGGTTCGAGACTTGCGAAACGGTGTCGGCGGTCTTGGACAGCGTCGTCGACGACGTCTCGAGCTGGCCGGCTGCGACCGAGACCAGCTCGATGATCTCGCCGACCTCGCGCTCGAACTGATCGGCGAGCTTGTTCATGTCGACCTTGCGGGTCTCGACCTGGCGCTTCTCGGCCACCACCTGCTCTTCGCGCATGCGGTTGGTCTCGATCATGGCGTCGCGGAACACCTGCACGGTACGGGCCATCTCGCCGATCTCGTCGCGGCGATCGGCATGCGCGACCGGCGCGTCGAGCTGGCCCTGACTGAGCGAGGCCATGCGCTCCTTCAGGCTCGTCAACGGCTTCACCACGCTGCGGCCAACGGCCCAGGCGATCATGATCGAGATCAGCATCAGGACGGCGATGACCATCGAGGCCGTCTGCACCATCGACCAGAACGAATTGTCGACCTCCGACATGTATTCGGCCGAGCCGATCATCAGGTTCCACGGCGCGAAACCGCGCGTGAAAGCGACCTTGTCGAGCGGGGTGGGATCGCTGCCGCTGCGGCGGAACGAATAGCGCAGGGAGCCCTGGCCCTTCTTCGCGATGTCCATCAGCGCGACCGCGAACAGCATGCCGTTGGCGTCCTTGTTCGGACGCATGTCCTTGCCGACGAATTGCGGGATGCCGGGGTTGGAGACGCAGAGCCCGGTCTCGTAGTCGTAGATGTAGGCGTAGTTGCTGTGGTCTTCGTACCAGACGTAATTATTGGCTTCGAGGAAGCGCTTCTTGGCCTCCTCCTCGGTCATCTGGCCGGCCTTGTAGGCCTTGTAATAGCCGTCGGCCAAATTCCAGACGATGTCGACGGCGGCATGCGCTTTTTCGATGCGCTCGGTGACGAGCTGGTTGCGAGCGATCCACAGCACGGTGGAGGCGACAAGCGCCATGCAGATCGCACCGACCACGGTCATGAGGGCGAGCTTGGCGCCGATCGAGCGCAGCGAAAACAGGTCCTTGAGAGCCGGCATTCTGCCTCTTCGATGTTGCTGGGCACGGCGCCATCGAGAATCAGGCGGCAGGCCATCACGAGGTGGGAATGCGCAAATTAGAGGCAATTCGTTAAGAACTCAGTTACGCCACGAAGGCGCCACGGAGCGTCTTGGGTGTTACCGAAGCGTTAACGCGGCCACAGCCGTCATTGCGAGCGCAGCGAAGCAATCCAGAGTGCCTCCGTGGAGACAGTCTGGATTGCTTCGTCGCTTCGCTCCTCGCAATGACGGAGGTACTAATCCGGAAACCCGAACAGCTTCGCCGGATTGTGCACGAGGATCTTCTCCAGCTCGGCCTGGTCCGGCGCGTAGCGATACA
The DNA here is from genome assembly GCF_024199935.1 of Bradyrhizobium sp. CCGUVB14. Classification (NCBI taxonomy): domain Bacteria; kingdom Pseudomonadati; phylum Pseudomonadota; class Alphaproteobacteria; order Hyphomicrobiales; family Nitrobacteraceae; genus Bradyrhizobium; species Bradyrhizobium sp. CCGUVB14. The sequence continues at coordinate 1,002,382 of NZ_JANADS010000001.1, read as the reverse complement.
TCAGTTCGAGCAGATCGGCATCGTTCGGCGGTTGCTTCACCGAGACCGGATGCGGCCAATCGCTGGCCCAGACGCAGCGGTCGATGGCGGCTTCGATATAGGCGCGCGCGATCGGGATCACGTCATCGTAGGGAGGGCCGGCTTGCGAGGTCTTCTCGCCGAGCGAGAGCATGACCCAGAAATTGCCCTTCTTGAGCAGCTCCAGCATCTTGCGCAGGTTCGGATCGTCCTTGCCATTCGAGGGCACCGGCCGCGCCATGTGGTCGATCAGCACGGGCACGTCGAGATTTTCGTATTTGGCCACGCTGGAGACGATGCCGTCCTTCTCCGGCTGGATTTTGACGTACCAGCCGAGCTCGCGGATGCGCGCAATCGCGCGGGCGAAATCGGCATCCGACAGCACCGCGCCGAGCTCCTGCCGGAAACTGAAGCGCGCGCCGCGGACACCGGCATCATGCAGCTTCGCGAGATAGGCGTCGTTCGCCTCCGCGAACACCAGCGCGTTGGCACAGCCGCGATAGTTCGGGCCCATGGCTGCAAGGCCGTCGAGCACGACGGAATGGTCCGCGCCATACGTCGTGGTCTGCACAATGATGCCGCGCTCGATGCCGAGCGTCTTGTGCACGCGCAGCGCCGCCTCCCAAGTCGCGGTCGGCATCCGATAGGCCGCGCCCGGACGCTCCGGATATTTGTCGATGGGACCGAGCACGTGAAACTGGCTGTCGACGGTCTTCGGCGGCGGCGCCTTGACGGGGCGGCGCGGGTTCGGATCGAACGGCAGATAGGTCGGCATGCGCAAGACTCCCTCAGTCGATCACAGCGGTGAAGTCGCACTGCACCAGCGCGCCTCCGTCCATATTGTCCATCGGCAGCGCGTGACGCGCCGGGCGCGAATGCTCATCCGGAAACATTTTCAGCCATTCGACATTGACGGGTGCGCGCTGCGAGCGGTCCTTCAGCCACACCGTCATCTTGATGATGTCGTCCGTGGTGCCGCCGGCAGCTTCCACCGTCGCCTTCATATGCGCGAACATGTTGGCGCATTGCGCGTCGAGGCTCTCGGGCATCACGCCGGCCGCGTCGCGGCCGAGGATGACGCCGGACATCACGAGATTGCCGATACGGCAGGCGTTCGGAATCGGATTGGCGTGCTTGAAGCTGCCGATATGGATGCTCTTGCGCCGCATTGGGCCTGTCATGATCGTTTCCTCTTATTGTTGGTTCAGACGAACTGACACGACACCGAGCCGAAGGCGCCATAGTCGGCATGAAACGTGTCGCCGCGGCGGATATCGACCGGACGCGTGAACGAGCCCGCCAGCACGACCTCGCCGGCGGCGAGATGCTCGTCATGCGGCGCCAGCCGGTTGGCGAGCCAGGCGATGCCGTTGGCGGGATGGTTGAGCACGCCGGCGGCAAGCCCGGTCTCCTCGACCTCGCCATTGCGAAACAGCAGCGCGCCGATCCAGCGCAAATCGGCATCCAGCGGGCGGAACGGCCGGCCACCGAGCACCAGTGCGGCATTGGCGGCGTTGTCCGAGATCGTGTCGACGACCTTCCGCGCCTTGCCGGTCTCGGGATCGACCCGATGCATCCGCGTCTCCAAGATCTCCAGCGCGGGCGTGACGTAGTCGGTGGCGTTGAGCACGTCGAAGATGGTGCAATCCGGCCCGCGCAACGGCGCCTTCAGCACGAAGGCGAGCTCGACCTCGATCCGCGGCGCATGAAAGCGGTCGAACGGAATCGGCGTCGCGTCGGCATAGAACATATCGGCGAACAGCACGCCGTAATCGGGCTCGGAGATACCGACCGCGTTCTGCATCGCCTTCGAGGTCAGGCCGATCTTGTGGCCCTTGATGACCCGGCCGCGGCCAAGCTGGAGCTTGGTCCAGGCGCGCTGGACGGCATAGGCATCCGCGATGCTGAAATCCGGGTAATCCTTCGAGAACATCGGGATCAGCGCCTTGGTGCGCTCGGCTTCATCCAGGCGCGCAGCAAGGCGCTCGATCGTGGCGGTGTCGAGCATGATTTATTGCTCCGCCGCGACGGTGTTGCGCAGTACGCCGATGCGGCTGGACTCGACCTCGACGACGTCGCCGACCTTCAGCCAGCGCGGCGGATCGAAGCGCGCGCCCGCCCCTGTCGGCGTGCCCGTCACGATCATGTCGCCGGGCTTGAGCGTCGCAAAGGTCGAGAGATAGGAGATCAGAAAATCGAACGGGAACATCAACCGCTCGGTGGTGTCCTGCTGGCGTACCTCGCCGTTGACGCGCGTGACGATGTCGTGCGGCCCGCGCGGGTCGAGCTCGTCTGCCGTGACGATCCACGGGCCGATGCTGCCGGAGCGGTCAAAGTTCTTGCCCTGCGTGACGTTGAACTTGCCGTGGCGCAGCCAATCACGGATGGTGCCCTCGTTACACAGCGTCATGCCGAAAATGTGCGACCAGGCCTCTTCCCGCTTGATATGACGGCCACCCCGGCCGATAACGATGACGAGCTCGCCTTCATAGTCGAGCTGCTCCGACACCTTGGGCTTCTCGAGCGGTTGGCCGGAGCCGGTCATCGACGACATACTGCGCACGAACAGGCTCGGATACTTGGGCAGGTCCGAATTGTCCTTATATTCGGCGTTGCGCTCGGCGTAGTTGACGCCGATGCACCAGAGCTTTTCGGGCGCCAGCACCGACGGCAACAGCGTGAGCTTCTCCAGCGCGTAGTCGGGCTTCTGGCCAGTCACCGCCTCCTGCGCATTCGCCAGTGCATTGGCTGCGATCAGCGCTTTGACGTCGGCGAACTTGCGGCCGATCCGCCTGGTCAGGTCGACGACGCCGCCATCAACGGCCGCGCCATAGCGCGGCTCTTCGTCCACCAGATAACTCACCAGTCGCATCGTCGTTCTCCAATGGTCTTCAGGCGGCTGACGCAAGGCGTCCGCACGCTCAATCCTTCGATTTGGGAGTCTGGAACACGGTGTTCAGCGTCACAATCTCGCCGAGGCGGGCATAACGCGGACCGCCGATGCGGGCGATCGGGTCGAGCGCTCTGGTTTCGACCTTGCCGTCACTGACGAGACCGTCGCGGATGTGGAACATCACGACTTCGCCGACGATCAGCCGGCTGCGCGCCTCGCCAAACTCGAGGCATTGCCGGAACACGCACTCCATCGCGACCGGCGCGGCGGCGAGCCTGCGCACCTTGATGCGCTCGCAAGGCGACGTTTCCAGCCCGAGATGCTCGACCTCGCTGATCTCAGGCGGATGCTCGACGGAGCTGTCGTGCACCGCCGACATCAGCGGCGTGTCGGCGATGTGGATGACATATTCCTCGGTGTCGAGGATGTTGTGCGCAGTGTCCTTGTAGTCGGCGCCCTTGCGGCCGACGCTGATGGCAAGCATCGGCGGCTTCTGCGAGACGAAGGTGAAGGCGCTGAACGGCGCGAGGTTGAGCACGCCACCGCGCGACAGGCTCGTCACCCAGGCGATCGGGCGCGGCACCACGATGCCGGTCATCAGCCGGTAGATTCGCTCCGCGCCGAGCTCGCTGGGGTCGATCCGCATCGCTCAGTCAGCCTTGATATTGGCCTTGCGCACGATCGGGATCCATTTGGCGTCCTCGCGCTCGAGATAGGCCTTGAATTCGTCCGGCGTCATTGCAACGGCTTCACCGCCGAGCTTGTCGAACTTGTCGACCACGCCGGGATCCTTCAGGATCGCCACCAGCGTCTCGTGCAGCTTGTCCACGATCGGAGCAGGTGTGCCCGCCGGCGCGAACAGGCCGGTGAAAGTCTGGCCGTCGAAGTCCTTGTAGCCGAGCTCAGTGAAGGTCGGCACGTCAGGCAGCGACTTCAGCCGATGCGGGCTGGTGACCGCGAGCGCACGGAACAGGCCGGCCTTGATGTGCTGGAGGCTGACCGTGAGCTGGTCGAATGCGAACTGCACCTGCCCGCCCAGCAGATCGTTGATCGCCGGCGCGTTGCCGCGGTAATGCGCGGTGACCCATTGCAGGTCGAGGCTCGACTGCATCAGCTCGCTGAGCAGATGGTTGGTGGTGCCGGGGCCGGGCGAAGCCATTGTCAGCTTGCCGGGCTCGCGCTTGGCAAGGTCGATGAACTCCTTGAAAGTCGTGGCCTGCACCGACGGGTGGACCTCGAGCACCAGCGGCGTCATCGAGATCGTCGAGATCGGCAGGAAGTCCTTCTTCCAATTATAGGCGTCGCGCTTGTTGATCTCGGTCGCGAACAGCACGGGGCCGTTGGCGCCGACGAACAGCGTGTAGCCGTCAGGCGCGGATTTCGCGAACGCCTCGCCCGCGATCATGCCGCCGGCGCCGGCCTTGTTCTCGATGATGAAGGGCTGACCGAGCTTTTCCTGCAGCTTGTCGGCGACGATGCGCGCGGCGCTGTCGACATTGCCGCCGGCGGGATAGGGCACAATCAGCTTGACGCTGCGCGCCGGCCATTGCTGGGCCGATGCGGGCGCTGCCAGCATCGCCGCGACAGCAGCGATGGCGATCCCGATCAATCTCATGTTAACCTCCCGACGGCGCTTCCAATTTCAAGTCGATCGCCCTGACGTCGCGCAGGGCATCCCGATCGGAGCGCAATCTCCAGATGCCACTTTACCTGTCGAGTGAATTGTGGCGTTCTTGTCCATATTATGGACGGAAGAACTACCTCAAGTGCGACAGAACCGCGACAAGGCGCGCAGGCGATCCGGCGCGCGTTGTCGGTGCTGCGTATTCTTGCCGCAGGCCGCGAGGACGGTGTGCCATTGGCCGAGGTCGTGCAGGCGACCGGGCTGACGCGCCCGACCGTGCATCGCATCGTCCACGTGCTGATCGAGGAGGGCATTGTCGAGCGCCACGACAGGACCGGCCGCTACGCGATCGGCAACCAGGTGCCGGAACTGGCGCTCGCGCGTCCCCGGCCCTCGCCGCTGCTGGTCGCCGCAGGTCCGTCGCTGCGCCGCGCCTCCGCCGAGATCGGCGACACGCTGTTCCTGACGGTGCGAACCGGCAACGACACGCTGTGCGTCGATCGCAGGATCGGCGCCTATCCGATCCAGGTGTTGTCGATCGAGGTCGGCGCGCGCCGCCCGCTCGGCGTCTCCAGCGCGGGCGTCGCCATCCTCGCCGCGCTGCCGGCGCCGGACGCGCGAAAAATCGTCACGGCAAACGAGAAGCGGTTCGAGACCTATCGCACCGACGCCGCAACCGTGCTCAGCCAGGTCACGGCGGCGCGGCGACGTGGATATGGCATGCGGGAGATCGGCCTCGTGCAAGGCACGAAATCGATCTCGACCTGGATCAAGACGCCGGACGGACGCCCTGCGGCGGCAATGACCGTCTCCGCCGTTCGGACGAGGCTCGGTCCGCGCCGCGAGCAGGAGGTCGCGGAGATCCTGTTGCGCGAGACCCGCACGATCGAGCAGGCGATTGGCACAATTGCCTAGCGCTGCACGCGCTCGCGCGGCGCTGTCAATGGGCTGACGTGGCGCACGTTTTTGTGGCACAAGGACCGCCATCGCCGATCGACCAACGAGGCCACGCATGCCCGCGCCAAAACCGCCTGCCTTCGAAACCCTGAGCCTGCATGCGGGCCAGCATCCGGATCCCGCGACCGGCGCCCGCGCGGTGCCGATCTACCAGACCACGTCCTACGTGTTCCAGGATTCCGATCACGCGGCGGCGTTGTTCAACCTGGAGCGCGCCGGCCACATCTATACGCGCATCTCGAACCCCACCACCGGCGTACTGGAAGAGCGGCTCGCCGCGCTCGAGGGCGGCGTCGGTGCGATCTGTACCGCGAGCGGCATGGCCGCGCTGCATCTCGCCATCGCCACGCTGCTGAATGCCGGCGACCACATCGTGGCGTCGAGCTCGCTCTATGGCGGCACCATCAATCTGCTGGCACACACCTTGCCGCGCTTCGGCATCACCACGACCTTCGTCAAGCCGCGCGATCATGATGCGTTCCGGAAGGCGATCAAGCCGAACACAAAGCTCGTGATCGGCGAGACCATCGGCAATCCCGGGCTAGAGGTGCTCGACATCCCGAAGGTCGCGGGAATCGCGCATGACGCCAAAATTCCGCTGCTGATCGACAACACTTTTGCGACGCCCTATCTCAGCCGGCCGATCGAGCTTGGCGCCGACATCGTGATGCATTCGGCGACCAAGTGGATCGGCGGCCACGGCATCGCGATCGGCGGCGCCATCGTCGACGGTGGCCGCTTCGACTGGCGTGCGTCGGGCAAGTTCGGCGTGCTGACCGAGCCCTATGGCGGCTATCACGGCATCGTCTTCGACGAGCAATTCGGCACCGCCGCCTTCATCATGCGCGCGCGCACCGAGGGTCTGCGCGATTTCGGCGCCTGCCTGTCGCCGACCAACGCATTCCAGCTCCTCCAGGGCGTCGAGACGCTGGGCGTGCGCATGGACCGCCACATCCAGAATACGCACCTCGTGCTGGAGGCGCTCAAGTCCAACAAGGCGGTCGACTGGGTGTTGCATCCCTCACTTGAAGACCACACGGACTATCAGCTCGCCAAGCAGCTGCTGCCGCGCGGCGCGGGCTCGATCGTCTCCTTCGGCATCAAGGGCGGCCGGCCTGCGGGGCGCAAGTTCATCGAATCGCTGCGCATGATCAGCCATCTCGCCAATGTCGGCGACGCCAAGACGCTGGTGATCCACCCGGCTTCGACCACGCACCAGCAGATGGATGCCGAGCAGCTCAAAGCCGCCGGCATCGGCGAGGAGCTGGTGCGGCTATCGGTCGGCATCGAGACCGCCTCCGACATCATTGACGATCTCGCGCAGGCGCTGCGCCTCTCGCAGAAGGTTTGACACGATGAAGCTTTCCGTCAACGGCGCCGAGGTGTTTGTCGCAACCGGCGGCCGCGAATTCGACAAGTCCCTGCCGACGGTCGCCTTCATCCACGGCGCCGGCTTCGATCATTCGACCTGGGCGCTGCATACGCGCTGGTTCGCCCATCACGGCTTTGGCGTGCTGGCCCCCGACCTGCCCGGTCACGGCCGCTCGGCCGGCCCCTCGCTCACAAGCGTCGCCGACATGGCCGACTGGACGGCGGCGCTGCTCGGCGCGGCCGGTAGTGCCAAAGCGCATCTGATCGGCCATTCCATGGGATCGCTGATCTCGCTGGAGACCGCAGCACGGCATCCCGACAAGGTCTCCGCGCTGAGCCTGATCGGCACGGCGGCGACCATGACGGTCGGCCCCGATCTGCTGAAGGCTGCCGAAGCCAACTCGCAGGATGCCAACGACATGGTCTCGATCTGGGGCCTCGGCTTCAACGCCGAACTCGGCGGCAGCCTCGCCCCGGGCCTGTGGATGCATGGCGGCGCACAGGCAGTGCTGAAGTCGTGCGAGCCGGGTGTGCTGTTCAAGGATTTGTCGGCCTGCAATAGCTACGCGAATGCGCTGATCGCGGCCGCAAGCGTGAAGGTGCCGACCACCCTCATCCTCGGCGAACGGGACATGATGACACCGGCCAAAGCCGGCAAGACACTTGCGGCCGCGATCCCGCATGCCAAGACCGTCGTCGTTCCAGGCGCCGGCCACATGATCATGGCCGAGCGCCCGGATGAGTTGCTGACAGCGCTGAAGGGCTAGGTCGCACTCAGTTTTCTCTGGATCAGTTGGCGAAGAGTGCGGAATTCGCGCGCCGGCTGCGCTCGGAGAACACGGCGCGGGCGGCGCGCTCGGCCTCGCGCGCAGAACGGAACTGACGACCTTCGAGGCTGTCGAACAGGCGCTCGGAGGAGAAGAAACGGAAGCCGCGCTCATCTCTTGTGATGATGCCGGCGGCGCGATCGTGGATTTCGATGATGTAGGCGTTGGACTGGGCTTGAAATTGGGTTTGGGACATGACTGCTCGCTCGCCGAGATCGGCGTTCCTGTCTTGAAATTTGCGATGTGAGGTGTTGCTAGAGCGCGATCAGCAACAACAACAAGCGCCGGTTGCCGCAGAGAAACAGCGCCGAGTCATGCAGGCTTGCATGTCGTTCAGATTGCGCTGGTAATCGGTTCTCATGTCGCGGCTTTGGCTCGAGGAGCAGTTTCGATGCTCCGAATATCGATCGATTGGCCCGATTGGTCAATGAAATGGCTATCCATATTTGTAGCGGGCGCGCCGAGGCGCTTCTCCTGTCGCAACCGCAGGCAGGCAGTTTCGTCTCGCGCGCGAAAACTGCAGTGCCTCTTCCCTTCTCCCCTTGCGGGAGAAGGTGGCGCGAAGCGCCGGATGAGGGGTATCTATCGGCGAATTCAGTTGTGAGATATGCGCGCGCGGAGAGAGACCCCTCACCCGTCTCGCCGCTAGCGCGGCGAGCCACCCTCTCCCGCAGGGGGAGAGGGTAAGAGCGTCACCACATCGTCGCGGCGGCGCGCTCCGGCCAGATGCGATCATACTCATCACCGCCGACCTTATTCTGGCTCATCTCGGCGAGGATCTGGCCCGGTGTCGGCAGCGTCTTCGGGTCGATGCGCTTGTCGGGATTCCAGAGATCGGAGCGAACGATGGCGCGGGCGCATTGGAAGTAGATCTCGTCCACCTTCATCACCATGACGCTGCGCGGTGCCTTGCCTTCGACCTTGAACGAAGAGAGCAGCTCGGGATCGATCGATAGATGGGCGCGACCATTGGCGCGCACCGCATTGCCCGAGCCGGGGATCAGGAACATCAGCGACACCCTGGGATCGCGCACGATGTTGCGCAGGGAATCGACGCGGTTGTTGCCGCGGCGATCGGGCAACATCAGAGTATGCTGATCGTGGATGCGGACGAAGCCGGGGAGATCGCCGCGGGGCGAGCAGTCGATGCCCTCGGGCCCGATGGTGGCGAGGGCTGCGAACGGCGCTTTCTCGATGAAGATGCGGTAGAGCGGGGTGACGTGGTCGGCGACTTTCACGGTCGAGGCGTCACCAACGGTGCCGTAGATAGCTTCGAGCTGTTCGACCGTTTCGATCACCGACATTCCGTTCTCCTGGTTGCGCCGGCCGTTACTCGCGCCAGCATTCGTTCCTGATGACGCGCAAAAGGTGCCGGCTGTGATACTCCGCGCTGCCGGCATTGAGGATCGTGACATCGGCATTGGCCGATGCGTCATCGACGTTCCGCGTGAGCCGATCCGCGATATTGCCGTCGGTGTTACGCGCGCGCGCGGCAAGGCGCTGCGCCAGCACGTCCGGCGGCGCGGTGATCGCGACCACGACGACGTTTGCATAATTTTGGCGTAGCGCAGCGATCACCGTGCGCGAGACGTTGGCCACGACGGCGCGCCCCGCGCGGATGTCGTCGTTGATCTCCAGCGGCAGGGCGTAGGAATGCCCGTGCGCGTCCCAATGCACGGCGAAATCGCCGTGATCGCGCGCGCGGGCGAATTCGTCCGGGCTCAGCGCGATGTTGTCCTCGTCGGCGGAGGATGCACGCGTCACGACACGGCGCGGGAAGACGATGTCGTGATCGCCGGCACAGGCCGCCTGCGCCAGCCGCAACAGCGTGTCCTTGCCGGCGCCGCTCGGGCCGACCACGAGCACCAGTCGCCCGGGCCCGATCGCGCCCACCTGCCCAGCGGCCGTCGTGACGGTCTCGCTCATGCGACGCGGCCGCCTTCGCGCCAGACGCTGCGCACCACGGGAACGCTGCCGGCGACGTGGACGCGGATCAGATCGGCGCGCTTGCCGATTGCGATCTCGCCGCGATCGGTGAGACCGACCGCATCGGCGGGCGCCTTGGTCACGGTGCGAACGGCTGCCGGCAGGCTGATCGACGGCGCATGCTCGGGCAGTTGCAGCGCGCCCATCAGCAGGCTGGACGGGATGTAGTCGGACGACAGGATGTCGAGCAGACCTTCGCGGGCGAGATCCACCGCGGCGATGTTGCCGGAGTGCGAGCCGCCGCGCACCACGTTCGGCGCGCCCATCAGGATGTCGATGCCGGCTTGGTGCAGGCCGCGCGCGGCCTCCAGCGTGGTCGGGAATTCGGCCACCGCAACGCCGTCTCGCACGGCGTCCGCAACGTTCTCCTCCGTGGTGTCGTCATGGCTTGCCAGCGGAATTTTGTACTCATGCGCCAGCGACACAATCTGACGCATGTTGGTTGCAGCGTACTTCTGCTGATACTCGAAGCGCTTCGCGAACAGCTCGTCGAGCTCGGCGTCGGTCTTGCCGCCGTTCTTGCCGCGATAGTAGTCGCGCAGCTTCCCCTCGTCGCGGAACTGGCGCTGGCCGGGCGTATGATCCATCAGCGACATCAGCTTGACGTCGGGACGGTCGATCAGCTCCTTGGCCTCCTCGACCACGCTCGGCATCGGGATTTCGCAGCGCAGATGCAGGAAGTGGTCGGCGCGCAGGAGATTGCCGTCGCGCGCGGCCGTGATCGCGGCGGCAAGCACGCCGGCGCGGCCATCGACCTCCTCGGCGCCGTCTTCGCGCCAGACCCGGAGCGAGTCGAACACGGTGGTGATGCCCGAGGTCGCAAGCTGGCCGTCATAGGAGATCACGGCAGCGACTGGATTCCAGAATACTTTCGGGCGCGGCACGTAATGCGCTTCGAGATGATCGGTGTGGAGCTCGATCAGGCCGGGCATGACGAGATCGCCCCCGGCATCCTCCGCACCCGCGGGCGCCATGCCCTCGCCGATCTCGGCAATGCGTCCATTGGCAAGAGCGAGCCAGCCCTGTTCGATCACCCGGTCGGCCAGCACGATCCTGGCGTTGGCGATCACAATGTCCTTCGGCTTGGCGTTCATATTCCTCTTCCTTCAGGCCGCGGCGGCAAAGCTGGTGACGTCGACGATGCGGTCGGCAATCAAATGGCGGATTTCGTCGTCATGGACAATGGCGACCATGGCGACGCCCCGGCGCTTCTTCTCGGCGACCAGCGCGACCACGACGGCGCGATTGGCGGCGTCGAGCGAGGCGGTCGGTTCGTCCAGCAGCAGGATCGGCAGGTCCGAGATGAAGCCGCGCGCGATGTTGACGCGCTGCTGCTCACCGCCGGAGAAGGTCGCCGGCGGAAGCTGCCAGAGCCGTTCGGGAATATTGAGGCGATGCAGCAGCTCGCCGGCGCGCGCCTGCGCATCGGCGCGGGCCAGGCCGCCAGCGATCAAGGGCTCTGCGACGACGTCGATGGTTGCAACGCGCGGCACCGCCCGCAAAAACTGACTGACATAGCCGATGGTGGCGCGGCGGACGTTGAGCACCTGGCGCGGCTCGGCGGTGGCGAGGTCGATCACCTCACCGCGATGGCGGATGCCGATGCGGCCGGAGTCACAGCGGTAATTGCCGAAGATCATCTTCAGGATCGAGGATTTGCCGGCGCCTGATGGCCCCGACAGCACGACGCATTCGTCGGGCTCGACATGGAAGGTCACGCCGCGCACCACGGGCAATTCGATCCCGCCCTGCAGGTGCATCGTGAAGGTCTTGTTGGCGTCGGCGACATCGATCATGGCGGTCATCGGAGAGCTCATGGCGGCAGAATCGAGGAAACGAGGAGTTGCGTGTAGGGCTCGCGCGGATCGTCCAGCACCTGGTCGGTGAGGCCGGTCTCGATGACGCGGCCGCCCTTCATCACCATCACGCGATGCGACAGCAGGCGTGCAACCGCGAGATCGTGGGTGACGATGACGACCGCGAGGTGCAGTTCGGCGACGAGATTGCGCAAGAGATCGAGCAGGCGGGCCTGGACCGACACATCGAGACCGCCGGTTGGCTCGTCCATGAAGACCAGCCGCGGACCTGTGACGAGGTTACGTGCGATCTGGAGGCGCTGGCGCATGCCGCCCGAATAGGTGCGCGGTGCATCGTCGATGCGCGCGACGTCGATCTCGACACGGGTCAGCCAGTCGGAAGCGCTCTCGCGAATGCGGCCATAGTGATTCCAGCCGACCGCCATCAGCCGCTCGCCGACATTGGCGCCGGCGGAGACCGCCATGCGCAGACCCTGCGCCGGATCCTGATGCACGAAACCCCAATCGGTGCGGAACAGCAGGCGACGCTCGGCTTCGCCAAGCGCGGCAAGATCGCGGGTGACGCCGTCGCGCATGCGATAAGACACCTGCCCGCCGCTCGCCGCGAGCTGGCCCGACAGCAATTGCAGCAGCGTCGACTTGCCGGAGCCGGATTCGCCGACGATCGCCAGCACTTCGCCGGGATAGAGGGAGAACGACACGTCGCGGCAGGCGGCAATGCGGCCGTAGGACTTGCTGAGGGTATCAGCGACCAGCAGCGGCTGATCGGTTTCGAGCAGATCCTGGTCAGCCATTTGCTTTCCCTTGTGCCTCTCCCTGCGCCTTGTCCTTGTACGGCGCAGCGCTCATGCTGCCGTGATGGCCGGCGGCCTGGCGGCCCTCGCAATAGTCGGTGTCCGAGCAGACGAACATGCGGCTGCCCTTGTCGTCGGTGACGATCTCGTCGAGGTAGGAATTTTCGGCGCCACACAACGCGCAGGGCGCGTTGAAACGGTACGGCTCGAACGGATGATCCTCGAAATCGAGCGACACCACCTGGGTGTAAGGCGGGATCGCATAGATGCGCTTCTCGCGGCCGGCGCCGAACAATTGCAACGCCGGGCAATTGTCCATCTTGGGATTGTCGAATTTCGGCGTCGGCGACGGGTCCATCACGTAGCGCGCGTTCACCTTCACCGGATAGGCGTAGGCGGTCGCGATGTGGCCGAAGCGGGCAATGTCCTCATAGAGCTTCACATGCATCAGGCCGTATTCGGCGAGCGCGTGCATGCGGCGCGTCTCGGTCTCGCGCGGCTCGAGGAAGCGCAGGGGTTCCGGGATCGGCACCTGGAAGACCAGCACCTGGTTCGCATGCAGCGACGCCTCGGGGATGCGGTGGCGGGTCTGGATCACGGTCGCATCTTCCGTCGACGTCGTCGTCGCGACGCCGGCGGTCTTGGCGAAGAATTTGCGGATCGAGATCGCGTTGGTGGTGTCGTCGGAGCCCTGGTCGATCACCTTCAGCACGTCCTGCGGTCCCAGGATCGCGGCCGTGACCTGTACGCCGCCGGTGCCCCAGCCATAGGGCATCGGCATCTCGCGACTGGCGAACGGCACCTGATAGCCGGGGATTGCGATCGCCTTCAGGATCGCGCGGCGGATCATCCGCTTGGTCTGCTCGTCGAGATAGGCGAAATTATAGGCGGGCGCGTTCATTCCGCGGCCTCCTTCATGGCATCGGGCGCGTTGGCATCAGGTGAGGCTTCGGCAAATTCCTTGCGCAGCTTGCGGAGCAGTCCGAGCTCGGACTGGAAGTCGACATAATGCGGCAGCTTCAGATGCTCGACGAAGCCGGTCGCCTGGACGTTGTCCGAATGCGACAACACGAATTCTTCATCTTGCGCAGGGGCTCCGACTTCTTCGCCGAGCTCGCGGGCGCGCAACGCCCGGTCGACCAGCGCCATCGACATGGTCTTGCGCTCGCTCTGGCCGAAGGCGAGGCCGTAGCCGCGCGTGAAGCACGGCGCTTCCGTCGCCGAGCCCTTGAACTGGTTGACCATCTGGCACTCGGTGAGCTCGATCGCGCCGAGCGGCACGGCAAAGCCGACGTCTTCGGCGGCGAACTCGACCTCGACCTCGCCGAAGCGGATCTCGCCGACGAAGGGATGATTGCGGCCATAGCCGCGCTGGGTGGAGTAGCCCATCGCCAGCAAAAACCCTTCGTCGCCACGCGCGAGATTTTGCAGGCGCAGGTCGCGATCGGCCGGGAAGTTCAGCGGTTCGCGGGTGAGATCACCGACGCTGGCGCCGTCTTCCGTCTGCGGCGAGGTCTCGATCAGCCCGTCGCGACCCAGAATGTCCATGACGCGCGGCGTCGCCGCAGTTGACGCCTCTGATGTCGCCGGCGCTTCCGGCACAAAACCTTCAGCGAGCGAGGGATCGAGCAGGCGGTGCGTGTAGTCGAAGGTCGGACCCAGGATCTGGCCGCCCGGAATGTCCTTGAAGGTCGCAGACACCCGCCGCTGCACACGCATCGCAGCGGTATTGACGGGCTCGCTGGTGCCGAAGCGCGGCAAGGTGGCGCGGAAGGCGCGGACCAGGAAGATCGCTTCGATCAGATCGCCGCGGGCCTGCTTGATCGCGAGCGCTGCCAGCTCGCGGTCATAGAGCGAGCCTTCGCTCATGACGCGGTCGACGGCGAGCCCGAGCTGTTCCGAGATCTGGTCGAGCGAGACTTCCGCGACGCGTTGGTCGCCGCGCCGTGCATTGGCCAGCAGGCGATGGGCGTTCTCAATGGCGCGTTCGCCGCCTTTGACTGCGACATACATGCGTCAGACTCCCATGCTCGTAACGCGGGTCGTGCGCGGGATCGCGACCACAGCGTCATCGGCGACCAGAACCACGTCGATGCCGCGCGGAAACAGCGTCTCGTTGAACCGCAGCTGGTCAAACAGGTCGAAGGGTTTGAACGACGCCTGCAGCGTCGCGACACCGTCGATGCCGGGGCCGCGCAGCTCGAAACTCGGACCTGAATCCAGGCTCTCGACCTGAATGATCACTGTGGTCGATCGGTCAGGATATTCGTTGGTGCCGAGCGCAAAACGCTCCAGCGGCGGCAGCAACACTCCGTCGCTGATCAGCGCAAAAGCCGCGATGGAAGAATCCTGGATCACCGGCGCGCCGGTGTGGAACTTGAGCCATTTCAGGACGTCGGAGCTTTCCGACATCCGCGCATCGAGCCAGAGCGGCATGTCGTGGTCGAACAGCGTCAGCGCGATCGCGGCGGTGCCGCGCATCATCGGGCCGGCCGTTCCCGCCATCGGCACGATGCGCTGGACCGCGCCCGGTCGCGCCATCGCATCCATGACCGAGCGAAAGATCGATTGCGCCGACAACACCTTGTCGACGAACCCCGGCGGCAGTTCCGCAATCGTGGTCATGGCCTCACCCCTCACCGCGCACCATGGTGTAGAAATCAACCTTCGTCGCGGCGGTCTCTTCCGCCGCGCGGCTGCGCCGAATCATAAGCTGCTCGCGCAACGGCGCGATAACGTCGCGCTCCACCAGCCCACCAAAATCGCGAGACTGCACCAGCGCGTCGCACAACGCGATCAGCCGCGCCTTCTCGCCGTCGCGCCCGAGCGTGTAGCCGAAGCCGACCTCGCCGCTCGCAAGCCGCACCGCGGCGCGCGACACCGTCGCTTCGCCGAGATTGAACGGCGCGCCGTCGCCGCCGACCCGGCCGCGCAGCATCACCAGACCGTTCTCGGGCTCGCGCAGATCCTGATGACCGGGCAAGGGAATCGTGCGGAGGCGGGCGGCGATCTCGCCCGCCTCCGCGTGCGCCAGCACGGCCATGGCGGCCTGGCGCTGGGCTTGCTGGATGTTGTGTTGGGTCACCGGATCCACCGACCGTTTTGACAGAACTTGCCGAATTCAAGTTGTCTATGATAATAGACAACTTGATACGGAAGCGCCATGACTGTTTCGTGACAAGCGTGTGATTTTCGGGCTAGGCTGACCGCCGACATGAGCATGCAGGACACCGCCTCTTCAGGCGTCGCATTGTGGCGCCTCGTTGCCGACGGCATCGAGCGCGGCATCGCCGACGGCCGTTTTGCCGCAGGCGACAAATTGCCGGGCGAAATGGAAATCGCCGAAACCTATCGCGTCAATCGTCACACCGTGCGGCGCGCGCTGGCGGCGCTGGCGGAGCGTGGCATCGTGCGCGCCGAGCGCGGCAGCGGAACCTATGTCGAGGCGCAGAAGCTCGCTTATCCCTTGCGTTCGCGCACCCGCTTCTCCGAGATCGTCGGCGCCGACGGCCGCGAGCCGCATGGCCAGATGATCGAGGCATCAGACGATGTGGCGACCCGCGAGCTCGCGCGAGAGTTGGGATTGAAGACCGGCGCGCCGCTGGTGCGGATCGAGGCCATCCGCCTCGCCGACCGCACGCCGATCTGCGTCTCCACGACCTGGCTGTCGGCAGAGCTGTTTCCGGGCGCCGGCACGGTATTTGCCGCCACGCGCTCGATGACGAAGATGCTCGAGCATTACGGGATCCGCGACTACCGCCGCGGCGCCACCCGGATCACCGCCGGCATCGTCGACGCCACCGACGCCGCTCGGCTCGATCTACCGCTGGGGCGGCCTATCCTGGTGGTTGACGCGACCGACCTCGATCTCGAGGGCAAACCGCTGGTGACGAAGCACTCACGGTTCGCCGCGGAGCGGGTGGAGTTTTTGGTGGAGCCGTAGGGCTCTCTACCAATCCGGCCTCGTAGGGTGGGCAAAGGCGCGACAGCGCCGTGCCCACGATCTTTCCAAGATTCGAGAGAATGGTGGGCACGCTTCGCTTTGCCCACCCTACGAAACCGGTGCTTCAGGCCACCGCCCTGCGGCCAATGATCGCGAACCGCAGCTTGCCCGAGATGAAATCGATCGCGGCGACCGCGACCAGGATCATCAGGATCAGGAACGACACCTTCTGCCATTCCAGCACGCGGATCTGTTCGGCCAGCTGAAGCCCGATGCCGCCAGCACCGACGATGCCGATGATGGTGGCCGAACGCGTGTTCGACTCGATGAAATAGAGCACTTGGCCGGCGATCACAGGCAGTACCTGCGGCAGCAGGCCGAAGCGGATCTCGTGCAATGCGCTGCCGCCGGAGGCGCGGATGCCCTCGACCTGCTTCTGGTCGGCGCCTTCGATCGCCTCCGAGAACAGCTTTCCGAACGCGCCGAAATCCGACACGGCGATGGCGAGCACACCGGCGAACGGGCCGAGCCCGACGACATTGATCCACACCAGCGCCCAGATCAGCGTATCGACGCCGCGGATCGAATCCAGGAAGCGCCGCACCGGAAAGCGCACGACGCCCGGCACGATATTACGGGCCGCGAACAGGCTGACCGGCAGCGCCAACACGGCCGCCAGCGTGGTGCCGAGCAGCGCGATCGACAGCGTCTCGCCCAGCGCCTTCAGATAGATCGGCAGCGACGACCCCGGATCGGGCGGGATCATCATCATGCTGATCCAGCCGAGCTGGCTCAGCCCCGAGATCAGGCGCGACGGCGAGAAATCGAGATCGACCAGGCCGAACACGAAGATCCCGAGCGCGGCAACGAGCATCATCGGCATCGCGAGGCGCGCCGAGGCCGGCCGGTCGAACACGTCCGGGTAACGCGCGCGGATCTCTGCGGTGTCGACCTCCTGCGGTCCCGTCACGTCCGCGCCTCCTTGCCGAACAGGCGTCCACGCAGCCAGCCTGTCGAGATGTCGATGATGAAGACGGTGACGATGATGAGCAGCAGGATCGCGCTGACGTCCGAATAATAGAATTTTCGGATGGCGACGACGAGCTCCTGGCCGATGCCGCCGGCACCGACGAAGCCCATGACGGATGCTTCGCGGACGTTGATCTCGAAGCGCAGCAGCGCGTAGCTGGCGTAGCCTGCCGTCACCTGCGGCAGGATCGCGAACCGCATGCAGGACAGCCAGCTCGCACCGGTCGAGCGGATGCCCTCGACCGGCTTCATATCCGCGTTCTCGACGATCTCCGAGAACAGCTTTCCGAGCGCACCGGTGGAGTGAATCGCGATCGCGAGCACACCGGCCATCGGCCCGAGGCCGAAGGCGATGACGAAGATCAGCGCGAAGACGATTCCGGGAACAGTGCGCGCGAATTCAAGCAGGCGCCGCACCACGAAGCGCAGCCACGGTGCGGGCGAGGTGTTTTCAGCGGCGAAGAAATTCAGCGCGAAAGCGAAGACGGCACCGGTCAGCGTCCCGACATAGCTGATGAGCAGGGTCTCGCCGAGCATCTTCAGCCATTTGCGCCAGCCCCACAGCCATTCGCCGACATCGGTCCAGACCCGCTGGCCGCTGTCGAGCGTGAGGATACGGTCGAAATAGCTGACGAAGTTGCCGAAATAGGTGAACAGGGTCCGCAGATTCACTTCTGCGCCGATCGCGGCGAGAAGCAGCGCCGCGGCGAAGATCGCGACGCCCAACAGGAGGCGGAGCCGCTTGCGCAAGACCGCCTTGTCATAGGCGGCGTTGAGCGCAGCGAGCTGCTGCTCGGGGAGGATCGAAACCGCGGCGGTCATCTGGCCAGGGAAAGTGGAGGGTCAAAAGAGAAAGAGCCGGGTCCATCGACCCGGCTCCAGTGACGTCGTCCTGAGATCAGGACGCCTTCTTCTTACGCAGCGCATCGACGAACTTGATCAGCTCGATCGTGCCATCCCAGTCCTTGGTGGTGGCGTGATTAAAACCCTTCTTCTGGCCGTCCTGGAGGCGATCGAACGCCGCCTTGTCCTTCGCAGGCGCGTCGAAGAAGGCCTTCGCGATGGCCGCCTTGGCGTCATCCGGCAGGTCGGAGTTGTAGGCGTAGGGACCGTTGATGATCGGTGCCGACTTGTGGATGATCCGGAAATCGTCCTTCTTCATCGCCGAACCGTCGGCATTCTTCAGCATGCCCTTGGTCAGCATCTGCGCCAGCGTCGAATCGTCGTCGGTAGTCCACTGGTTGGCCGCGACGTCGACCGTGCCCTGCGCCAGCGCCAGCATCGCGTTCTCGTGGCTGCCGGTGAAGACGACCTTGCTGAAATAGGTGTCGGCATCCGGGATGCCCATCTTGTCGAGCTCGAAGCGCGGCACGTTGTTGCCCGACGTCGAGTTCGGATCAACGAGGCCGAGGTTCTTGCCCTTGAGGTCGTCGACCTTCTTGTAGGCACTGCTCGCCTTGACGAAGAACACCGAATAATAGCCGGTCGAGCCGTCGGCATTGATGTCGTTGGCGAAGGCGTCGGTCTTGACGCCGGTCAGGCGGGCGCGCGCGAACGATGCCGAGCCGTAGCTCGCGATCTGGATGTTGCCGGCGCGCTGGCCCTCGATGACGGCGGCGTAGTCGTTGGCGATGCGCAGCGTGACCTTCACGCCCAATTCCTTGGAGAGATAGCTCATGAACGGCGCCCAGCGCTCGGTAACGCCGGAGGCGTTCTCGGCCGGGACGACCGCGAAGGTCAGCTCGGGATACTTGGCCTTCCAGTCCTCGGCTGAAGCGGAAGCGGTGAACGCGAGCGCGGCGGCGCCGGCAAGAACCAGTCTGCGAGTGATCATGATACCCTCTTCATCGGTTGGGGTCGGTTGACGCGAAACAGGAAATTCAACAGGCGCGGCTCAGGCGGCGGCCGCCGTTCCAAGCGCCGGGATGCCATCGGGCGCCGAAGCAGGCGTACCACCCATGACGTCGGTGGCTTCAAGATCGTAGAGCTCACGCGCGACAAGGTCGGTCAGCGCGGACGGCGCGCCGTCGAACACCACGCGGCCTGCCGACATGCCGATCAGCCGGTCGCAATAGCTGCGCGCCAGGTCGAGCGAATGCAGGTTGCAGAGCACGGTGATGCCGAAATGCTTGTTGATGCGCAGCAGCGCATCCATGACGATCTTGGTGTTGCGCGGATCGAGCGAGGCGATCGGCTCGTCGGCGAGGATGATGTCGGGCTGCTGCACCAGCGCCCGCGCGATCGCAACACGCTGCTGCTGGCCGCCGGAGAGCTGATCGGCGCGCTGGGCAGCGAGCGAAGCGATATCGAATTGCTCGAGCGCGGACATCGCCAGCGCCTTGTCCTGCTCCGGCCAGGTCTGCGTCAGCGAGCGCCAGGCCGGCATGGTGGCGAGGCGTCCCATCAGCACGTTGGTCAGCACGTCGAGCCGGCCGACGAGGTTGAACTGCTGGAAGATCATCGCAGATCGCGCCCGCCACTGCCGCAACTCTTTGCCGCGCAGCGCGGTGACGTCGAGACCGTCGAACAGGATGCGGCCCTGCGTCGGCGTCGCCAGACGATTGATCATGCGCAGCATGGTCGACTTGCCGGCGCCCGAGCGCCCGATCACGCCGACGAAGCCGCCGGGGGAGATTTGAAACGAAGCGTCGTCCACCGCGGCTTTTGCGCCGAAGCGGCACGTCAGACCTTCAACCACCAGCATGCAGGGCTCCAGAGTAGCTGGAGCCCACCGCTATCCCCGGCGCTTGACACTTGTGTGACATGCGCGATGCGGTGCGGCGATCCAACACACCTCATCCCCTGTCATTGCATCGTCATGACATTGTCATCGAGCCGCTCGAAGACGAACGCCTCGCCCTCAAGCTTTCGGACGCAACATGGCCGGCAAAGTGCTTTCGGTTGAACCGACCATCGATCCCTCGGCGAAGCTGCACGAGACCCGGCTCGGGGCCTATACCGAGGTCGGCGCGCGCACCATCCTGCACGAAGTGGCGCTGGGCGATTACTCCTACGTCGTCAACGACGCGCAGATCACCTACACCACCATCGGAAAGTTCTGCTCGATCGCGGCGATGACGCGGATCAATCCCGGCAATCATCCGATGCATCGCGCCACGCAGGCGCACTTCACTTACCGCTCCAGCGCCTACTTTCCGGGCGAGAGCGACGACACCGAATTCTTCGACTGGCGGCGCCAACATCACGTCCATATCGGCCATGACGTCTGGATCGGCCATGGCACAGTCGTGCTGCCGGGCCGCAACATCGGCACCGGCGCGGTGATCGCGGCCGGCGCCATCGTCACCAAGGACGTGCCGGCCTATACCATCGTCGCCGGCAATCCGGCGCGCATCGTGCGCCGCCGGTTCTCGGAAGAGGTTGCCGGACGGCTGGCCAGGCTGGCATGGTGGGACTGGGATCACGACAAATTGCGTGCGGCGCTGCCTGATTTCCGCAAGCTCGCGATTGAAGATTTCCTGACGACATATGAAGCAGGGGTACATTCCCCTGCCAGCAAACGAAGCCCGGTCGCGTGACAGACATTTTCATCGAGGGTGGCCGGACCCTGATCGGCTCCGAGCTCACCGAGACCTCCCTTGCAGTATCGGGAACCGACATCGCGCAGATCGATGCATCTCGCGGCCGCGCACGGCTGGCGATCGACGCGCGCAATCTGCTGGTGCTGCCCGGCATCGTCGATCTGCACGGCGACGCCTTCGAGCGGCAGATGATGCCGCGCGCCGGCGTCGACTTTCCGATCGACGTCGCGCTCGCCGACACGGATCGCCAGGTCATCAGCAACGGCATCACCACGGTGTTCCACGCCACGACCTGGTCGTGGGAGCCCGGCCTGCGCAGCGGCGACAATGCAAGGCGCCTGCTTGAGGCGATCGAGCGGCAGCGCCCGCATTTCGCCGCCGACACCCGCTTCCACCTGCGGCACGAGACCTATAATCTCGATGCCGAGACCGAGATCGTCCAATGGCTGGCCGAGGGCCGCGTCGACCTGTTCGCCTTCAATGACCACATGGATGGAGTCGTCGCCGACATCTCCAATCCACGCAAGCGCAACCGCATGGTGGAGCGCACCGGGCTATCGAGCGAGGATTTCGACAAGCTCGTCGCGCGGATCGTGTCGCGTGCAGCCGACGTTCCGGCATCCATCACCCGTCTCGCTGCTGCGGCGCGTAGCGCCGAAGTGCGGATGCTCTCGCATGACGATGCGACCCCGGCGATGCGCCGGGACTTTCGCGCCATGGGCGTGACGCTCGCCGAATTTCCGGTCAACGAGGAGACGGCGCGCGAAGCCGCGGATCACGGCGACGCCATCGTCTACGGCGCGCCGAACGTCGTGCGTGGCGGCAGCCACACCGGCTGGACCAGGGCCTCCGACATGATCGCCAAGGGGCTCTGCTCGGTGCTGGCGTCCGACTACTACTATCCGGCGCCGCTGCTCGCTGCGTTCCGCCTAGTCGCCGACGGCGTGCTGCCGCTTAACGAGGCCTGGAAGCTGATCTCGTCGGCACCGGCGAAAGCCACCGGCCTGACCGATCGCGGCACGCTCGCCGCGGGCCGTCGCGCCGACATCCTGCTGGTCGACGACAGCGTGACGCTGCGGCCGCGGCTGATCGCGGTGATCGCCGCGGGCAAGCTCGTGCATCTCACCGATGCGAGCCGGCTGCTTGGCACAGCGGCGACGCCGCGCGAGACTGTCGTTGCGGCATAAATTGGCTATGCTCCGGCAATGACAGGTTTTCCCCGCTACGCGATCTATTTTGCCGCCGGCGCCGACAATGCGCTGTCACGCTTCGGCGCCGAGTTGCTTGGCTATGATGCCTATGCGGACGACGAGGTTTCGTTTCCGCAAGGCGCTCTGGATGTCGCGCCGGACTGGCGCGACATCACCGCCGATCCCCGCAAATACGGTTTTCACGGCACGCTGAAGGCGCCGATGGCGCTGGCATCCGGCAGGACCGAGGCTGAGCTCAGCGCGGCCTGTGCGACATTCGCCGAGAAGGCGCGGCCGATCCCGGTGATCCGCCCCGTGGTCGATGCCATCAGCGGGTTCATCGCCGTCATTCCAGCCGAGCCGGTCGACGCGCTCCAGCAACTGGCGGCCGACTGCGTCCGCGATTTCGATTCATTTCGTCCGGCCCTGACCGCGGAAGATCGCGCGCGGCGGAAACCCGAAAAGCTCAGCGAGCGACAGCGCGAGTATCTCGACCGCTGGGGCTATCCCTACGTGATGGAAGAGTTTCGTTTCCACATGACACTCACGGGACGGCTGGATGCGGAACGCCGCAGGCCAATTCTGGAGATGCTGCGGGCACGGTTTGCGGCGCTGAAGCTCGAGACGCTCGCGATCGATCGCATTACGCTGTTCAAGCAGGATGATGCCAAGGCGCGCTTTCGCATCATCGGCGAGTGGGCTCTGGCGCATATGGATCTCAACGCCAGCTCACGAGATTGAAGGCGAGCGCCACCGCGCCGACCAGAACCAGGCTGGTCGCCCAGACTGCATCCAGATTGAACCAGCTTCGCGAGATGAACTTCAATCCCAGATAGCGATAGACCAGCCACGCCAGACATCCGCCGGCGCTGACCATGGCGGTCACGTGCACCACGGACACCAGCAACATCATCCCCAGACTTGCCTTCATCAGCGCGCCCGCCGCCTGATGGCCGGCATCGAGCTCGAAGGCCTGACAGAGTCCGAGATAAATCGGCACGAGCATCAAGGCGGCGCCGTGAGCAATGGCCACAGCAAATGACCAGAGCCCCAATTGCGTCGGCGGAATTCGTGCCAGCGCACGGGGATGGCGCCGCGCCATCAGCTGATAGATGCCGAAGCCAATGACGAGAAGGCTCGCGATGAGCTGGATTGCACGCTGCCACTCGGCGAGGACGAGCAGGAACGCGAATGGCAGGAGCACGAAAAGTGTTGCCAGGAGATGCCCGGCCGACAGCGCCCACAACGCGCGAAAGAGCGCGCGCGGGCTCTTGTCCATGAGCCCGGCCGAAACGGCGAGCGGCCATCCCATCCCCGGATTGACCCCGTGATAGAGACCGCTCGCAACAAGAGCGAGCCAGAGCCAGCCAAACGCGAGGCTCGTGTGCCCCCAATCTAGACCGACGGGTAGCAAAAGGAGTCCGTCGAACAATCGCCGCCCTCGAGCCTGATCTGGTGCGCACGATATCCGTCGGGGAAGCTCACGAAATAGTCCTTGGCGAGCTCGAGGCCGCCATTGCGACCGACATTGGCCATGACTTCCACGCCCGGAACTCCCTCGGGATAGAACTGGTCGTCCCAGGTGGAATAGAGCGAGTTGGTCCAATACACGCGCCTGCCGTCGCGGCTGATCTCGACCATCTGCGGACCTGCCGCAAAGGTCTTGCCGTTCGGATGGGGCGTGCGGCGCGCGATGCCGCCGATGTGGACGGAGCCCGCAAGCTTCGGTTTGCGCGGATCACTGACGTCATACTGGCGCATTTCACCCGTGCCCCAGCACGAGACATAGAGAAACCGATCGTCCATCGACAGGTCGATGTCTGTCACCAGTGGCGGCACGGCGCCAAATCCCTGGAGCAGCGGCGGCAGCTTCTCCTTCGGCGCTGGTTCGGGAGGGATCGTCGCCGTCTTTTCGGCATGGAATTTTCCGCCCTCGCGCCACCAGGTCCAAATCGATGCTTCGAGATTGGTGGTGTCGACCACGACGCCGACGAAGCCGTACTCGCGAACCGGATCGTGCGCGGGCCGTACCTCCAGCGCCATCTGATGATTGGCGCCGAGGTCGATGGTTTGCACGTTGCGCCGGGCGCGGAGATCCCAGAAATGGAGACGATGGCCATATTTGTTCGCGAGGAGATCCTCCGGGACGATCCCGTTCTCGAACTGCGGCGGCAACGCCCATTCGCTCGTCACCATGTAATCGCGCGGCAGATTCCACCAGAAGTCATAGTGCAGCGTCTGCGGGCCACGATCGATCTCCCACCGTCCAAGGACCTCGAACGTCTCGCAATCCATGATGAAGACGCCTGGAGGTCCGTTGGTGCCGTCTTTGCCGCCGCCGCCGAGCGTGCTCACATAGATGCCGTCCGGCCCGCAATGGATCGTGTGCGGCCGCGAGTAGCCGGTCTTCTTGAAGACTTCCTCTGGTTCGATGATCTTGTGGATTTTGGCTTGGGTCGGATCGGGCTTGGTATCGATGATGTAGATCCGCGACGAGCGTATCCCAGGGATGACGAGATAGCGACGCTCGATGAAGGCGTGTCCGGCGAGCGGCGACAAGGCGGACGAGCAGGCATTCCAGCCGAAGTGATGAAACTCATCACCCTTGTTAGGCATCGTCACGGTGTGGACGATTTGACTGTAAGTCGGCGATCCCGGCTTGACGTCGACGACCGCGAGAGCGTCCGGCTTTGAGAAATCCGGACTGAGCAGCAAGGTGTAGGCAAAGTTCTCCGCAAGCGCTTCCATCGCAAGCTTGGGCGATGCGTGAAAGGTGGGATCCGGCCTCATCGTCATGGCACTGCCTCCCTGTTCTGTCGGTTCGCGCCAACCTGGCTCGGGATAACGGCATAATGAAGAGGTGTTACGCGATGTCTTGAGATGCTCCGCAGGCGTGTTGGCAGCCGTACAATATGTCATCACCGCGCTACGGGAAACCGCCCGAGCCGCGTTAATTCGACGCTTTCAGTCAGAATGGGCTGATGGATGGGCTGGAGCGTGTCCCGCACAGGCGCGCTTGCGGGACGACAGCGGAGTGCGCAGTCTCGTGGGGTGGGCAAAGGTGCGAAGCGCCGTGCCCACGTCCTTTCTCGATAATACGCAGGTCGTGGGCACGCTACGCTTTGCCCACCCTACGAGAGCTTACGCGTTGAGAGCTCCTCGCAATGACGCTGGAGAGCCTTACTTCCCCCAGCGCAGCGCCAGAGCGTCACGCTCCTTGGCCAATTCCAGCAATCCCGCCCGCGTCGCCGGATGCAGCGGCTGCAGCGGATGGCGCACAGCGTCCGACTTGATCACGCCGCCGGCCTGCATCATCGCCTTGCAGGCGATCAGGCCGCATTGACGGTTCTCGTAATTGATCAGCGGCAGCCAGCGCTCATAGGCGGCCTTCGCCTTCTCCCGATCGCCCGCGAAATAGGGATCGATGATCTGGCGGATGCCGTCGGGATAGCCGCCGCCGGTCATCGCGCCGGTCGCGCCCGCGTCGAGATCGGCCATCAGCGTGATCGCCTCCTCGCCATCCCAGGGGCCCTCGATGTCCTTGCCGCCCGCCTCGATCAGGCTGCGGAGCTTTGACGCCGCGCCCGGCACCTCGATCTTGAAATAGCGGATGTTGCCGAAGTCGCGCGCCAGCCGCGCCAGCAGCTCGACCGACAGCGGCGTGCCCGCGACCGGCGCATCCTGAATCATGATCGGGATATTGATCGCGCCCGAGAGCACCTTGAAGAATTCGACGATGCCCTTCTCCGGCACCCGGAAGGTCGCACCATGATAGGGCGGCATGACCATGACCATAGCCGCGCCGGCGGCCTCAGCCTGCTGGCTCCGCGCCGCACACACCGCCGAGCTGAAATGCGTGGTGGTGACGATCACGGGCACGCGGCCGGCGACATGCTCCAGCACCGCATGCATCACGGTCTCGCGCTCGGCGTCGGTCAGCACGAACTGCTCGGAGAAATTGGCGAGAATGCAGATGCCATGCGAGCCGGCATCGATCATGAAGTCGATGCAGCGGCGCTGGCCGTCCAGATCAAGCTCGCCACGCTCGTCGAAGATGGTCGGCGCGACCGGGAACACGCCGCGATAGGGGCGCTGGGCCTTGTGGGGGGTGACCGCCATCGAAATTACTCCCTGTCGTCCTGCCGTTAGTTTTGATACGCCCGCGGGCATGCTTGGTACCGCTACCATTTACAGGCCGCAGGCACCCACGGCAATGCCGATCCGCTTGCCGTTGGAACAAGGAATGAAAGCCTAGGCGGTCTTCACCGCGCCAAGGAAGCCCTCGACCGCGACCCGGAGACGGTCGGCATCGGCCGACATCTTGGTCACGGACTGGGACAGCACCGAGCCGGCGTTGCCGGTCTCCTGGTTGAGCTTGGCGACGCTGCCGATGGTATCGGTAACCTCGCGGGTGCCCTGGGCGGCGTGCTGGAAGTTGCGCGAGATTTCGGTGGTGGCCGCACGCTGCTGTTCGACGGCGGCGGCAATCGCGGTCATCTTCTCGTCGATGCCGCTGATGGCACCGCCGATCGAGCGGATGGCGGCGACCGCCTGCCCGGTCGCGCCCTGGATCTCCTCGACCTGGCGCGAGATTTCCTCGGTCGCGGTCGCGGTTTGCGCTGCGAGACTCTTGACCTCGCCGGCAACCACCGCGAAGCCTCGGCCGGCTTCGCCGGCGCGCGCCGCCTCGATGGTCGCGTTCAAGGCGAGCAGATTGGTCTGGCCGGCAATGGCATGGATCATCTTCACGACTTCGCTGATGCGGCCCGCGGTCTGGTCGAGGATCTCGACGGTGGCGTTGGTCTGCTCGACCTGCGACACCGCTTCGCGCGCATCGCGTGCGCTGGACTGCACCTGCGCCGAGATTTCTCCGACGGAGGCCGAGAGCTCCTCGGTCGCAGCCGCGATGCTCTCGAGATTGTTGGTGGCCTGCTCGGCGGCAGAGGAGACCGCAGCCGTCTGGCTGCTCGATTCCGACACCAGCGTGCGCACATCGGTCGCGGTCGCATCGAGCTCCCTGGTCGACGCCGCGACGCTCTGGATCACCGCCTGAACGGTGTCGTCGAAACTGCGGCATGCGTCGTCGACGGTACCGGAGCGGGCGAGTTGCAGGGCCTGCTGCGATTCGCGTTCCTGGCCCAGACGCTCCGCGGTCGCCGCGCTCTCGCGCAGGCTTTCGAGAGCGGCCGCCATGGTACCGAATTCGTCGGGATAGCGGGATTGCGGAACCGGCGTCGCATAATCGCGGGCGCTGATCCGGGCGATGGCGTCGAGAATGGCGCGAACCGGGCGCATCAGGCGATTGCGCACGACATAGACGCCGGTGAGCGTCACGGCGAGCGCGACGAGGAACGCAAGCGACTGCACCACGAGATTGGTCAGTGCCTTGGCCTGCACCGTCTCGGCGCGCGCGATCGACTGGTCGAGTGCCTTGGTCGCGACCGCGACGATCAGCGGGAACGGCGACTGGCAGAGCGTATTCCATTCCGACGCGGGCATCGCCGGCTTGCCGCTGCCGTCAAAGCTCTTGGTGAGATCACCGATCTGCTTGAGAACGCCGTCGGTCTTGGCCTGCGCCTCCTTGGCCGCGGTGACCAGTTCCGACGTCACGTCGGGCGCCGCCAGGAGCTCGGCCATGCCGGCCCAGCCGGAGGCGATGGTGCCGTCCCACTGCGCCAGTGACCGCTTCTGGGTGTCGTCGAGCGGCTTGCTGCTGTTGACGTTCGAGCGCAGCACCGAGCAATGAATGCCATAGCGGTCACGCACCTGCCAGGCGAGGCGACGGACCTGGATCATGCGGGCAATGAAGGGATCGTTCATCCAGGCGCGGTTCGACACTGCGGTGGAGGCGAGGTTCGCGGTGTCGATGACCTTGGTGACGGCGTCGTACCACGAATTGGTCCGCTCGATCTTGCGCTCGGCGCGCGGGCGCTTGGCCTCGTCGTAGAACAGCTGGAATTGCGGGGCGGCCTCGCCCCAGCGCTGCGTCAGTGTGCTGGCGAGTTCATCGCGACGGGCGAAATCAACAGTGGCGAGCGCAGCATTGATGCCGTCATAGCCACCCAACTCTGCCTTCTCGGCTTCGGCGAGTTTGGCGCGCGGATCGTCCTCGCCGAGGATCGCGCTCTGGGCATCGCCGCGATTGTTGCGCAGGGACAGCACGCCGTGGAAGATCGCCTTGTCGGCCGCGGCAAGCCGCGCGGTCTCGAGACTGTCGCTGTAGCGACCGAAAGCTCCGACCATCTGGATCGCCGTCGAGGCAAGCGCACCGGCCGCCAGCAGGGCCATCAGGGTCAGGAGAAGCGAGCTTACCGATTTCTTAAACATTGCCATGAGTCACAAGGGGCCTACTTCCAGGAGAGGCCACCTTGCATCGCGACATGCCAATGTTCAGTTAAGGTTTTAGTCAAATGCCGGGAATTCCCCGGTTTGCCAAACCTTTAATCAGGCTCCGACGTCACGAAACCTTCGTGAAGTCAGGCGGACGCCGCTCCGCGAAAGCCGTGAACGCCTCGCGCGCCTCCGCCGTGCGCAGGCGCTGCGCGAACTGCTCGCCCTCCGCCAGCATCTGCGCCACCAGCGCCTCGCCGTTGCGCATCAGCTTCTTGGTTGCCGTGAGCGCGCCGGCAGGCTGCCTGGCAAGACGCTGAGCGAGCGCAAGCGCCTCGGCATCGAGCTTGTCGAGCGGCACCACGCGGTTGGCCAAACCCCATTCCAGCGCGGCCTTGGCCGGCACGGTCTCGCCGAGCGCAAACATCTCATAGGCACGGGCATAACCGATGCGTGCCGGCATCAGCAGGCTCGATGCGGCTTCCGGTACCAGCGCGAGACTGACGAAAGGCGTCGACAATTGGGTGTTGTCGGCGAGCACGACGAGATCGCAATGCAGGAGCATCGTGGTGCCGACGCCGACGGCGCGGCCTTGCACCGCTGCGACCAGCGGGCGGGTGCAGCGCGCCAGCGACTGGATGAAGCGGCCGACATTGCGGCTGCCTTCGGACTTGCCCGACGCGACGGCCGCAAACTCGCCAACATCATTGCCGGCGGTGAACATGTCGCCCTCACCGCGGAATAGGATCACGCGCACGGATGGGTCGGATTCGGCGGATTCGATGGTGTCGGCGAGCACGCGATACATCGCATCCGTCAGCGCGTTCTTCTTGTCGGGACGCGCCAGCGTGAGCGTGAGAATTCCGGCGTTATTTTCAACTCGCACATGCTCGGTCATGAATGTCTCCTCTTAGTCCTCTGGATCTCTTGTGAAGGCTCTCTTGGAAACTTGTCCTGAATGCTGGTCAGCCAGCGCGCGACGATGTCGATCTCCGCGCTGGTAAATCCTTCCGTCAGCGCTGCGTTGACGGCAGCCGCCTCGGTCTTGGCCTGCGCCAGCACGGAGCGGCCCTTCGGCGTCAGCCATACCCGCCAGGCGCGGCCGTCCGCACGATCGGCGCGTCGTTCAACCAATCCCGCCGCCGCGCTGCGATCGACCAGGCCCGAAATGCCGGCCGGGCCGAGATCGAGCGCGGCACCGACCTCGCCGATGAGGGCACCATCCTGTTTGCCGAGAATGAACAGCAGTCCCGCCTGCGCCGGCGTCACTTCGCGCAAAGGCTGTGCCGCCATCCAGCGCTGCAACCGCCGCTGCGCGACGCTGAGCAGATAGATCAGCCGATGGTGCCTCGCCTCGGGCGATTTATTTCGCATGCGAAGTATATAATATAGGTCCGGCGAGATGTCAAAGCCTGCGGCCGCTAGCTCGACGCCCCGCGACAGCCGTCAAGCAGGATCGCCGCGCATATCCGCGCTCGCTTCTCGATCTCCTTGCGCGAGGGCAATGTCAGGCTCGCATAGATCGCGGCGCGCTGCGGCGCCGACACCATCATCCCAATCATCATGCCGGCGGCTTCATCGACGTTGTCGAGCGCGATCCGCTTCTTCCTGACTTGGTCGCGCAGCCAGCCCGCGAGCGCTGCCGCGGTGCGGGCGATGCCGTCCCTGTAGAAATTCGCGGCAAGGTCGGGGAACGTGGCCGATTGCTGCAACACCATGCGCTGCAGCGCCACGACCTCCGGATCGAGCGCGAGATCGGCGCAGGCGACGAGAACGGCAGCCAGACTCGTTTCGATGTCGGCCTGATTGTTGGCCTGGAGATTGACGTCGGAGAGCAGCCGCTCGAGCCGATCCGCGCACATCGCTTCGAACAGCGCCGCCTTGCCCGGAAACAGCCGATAGAGCGTCTTGGTGGAGATGCCGGCGCCGCGCGCCAGCTCTTCGGTACTGGTGGCAGCGTAGCCATCGACGGCAAAGGCATGCCGCGCGGCTTCGATGACGATCCGCTTCGTCTCGTCGTCGCTGCGCACCGGCGGCCGTCCGCGCGGGCGGCTCTCTGATGACGGTTTTACCTGAGCCATGTTTTTAGATGATGCCTGTCATTCCATTGACTATCCCAAAGCTAGTCCTATTTTGGAAATCGTCAAGTTTCCTAATTCAGGGAGGCGGCCATGACCGTCCACACCAACCCGTCAAAGACAGAAGCCACCGTGGTCCCGCCCCCCGGGCTGGAGGGCGTCCTGCCCGCCCAGCCGCAACCGGCGCGACGCCAAAAGCTGAACCTTCGCAAGCTGTTGCTGGTCGGTGTCGCAGCTGCGGCGCTGGCCGGTGCCAGCTGGTACGGCTACGATTACTGGACCGTCGGCCGGTTCCTGGTCTCCACCGATGACGCCTATGTGAAGGCCGACAACACCACCATCGCGCCGAAGGTCAGCGGCTATCTCGACCGCGTTCTGGTCGGCGATAACGAGCATGTGAAGGCAGGCCAGGTGCTGGCCCGGATCGACGACCGCGACTTCCGCGTCGCGCTCGACCAGGCCAAGGCCGATGTCGCCGCCGCGAATGCGACAATCACGAGCAAGCAGGCGCAGCTCGATGTGCAGGATGCGGTGATCGCCGCAGCCAGGGCGACCATCGATGTCGACACTGCCGCAAAGACCTTCGCGCAGCAGGAGAACAAGCGCTACACCGATCTCGCCGCCACGGGCTATGGCAGCGTGCAGAACGCGCAGCAAGCGCAGTCGCGCAATGCCGGCGCCGACGCCGCGATCCAGCGCGACACCGCCAATCTCGCCTCCGCCCTCAAGCAGGTCGAGCTCCTGAAGGCCGAGATCGCGCAAGCCAACGCAGCCGCCGCTCGTGCCGCCGCGCTTCAGCATCAGGCCGAGCTCAATCTCGGCTACACCACCATCGTCTCGCCGATCGACGGCGTCATCGGCAACCGCACACTCCGCGTCGGCCAGTTCGTGCAGGCCGGCACGCAGCTGATGTCGATCGTGCCCGCCGAAGGCGCCTATGTCGTGGCCAATTTCAAGGAGACCCAGCTCACCCATGTCCGCGCCGGACAAGAGGTCGAGATCGAGGTCGACACGTTCCCGGGCCAGGTGGTGCACGGCCACGTCGACTCCATTGCGCCGGCCAGTGGCCAGGAGTTCGCCCTGCTGCCGCCCGACAACGCCACCGGCAATTTCACTAAGATCGTGCAGCGCATCCCCGTGAAGATCGCGCTGGATGCCGAAACGCAGCCTGCGATCGAGCTGCGGCCCGGCATGTCCGTGATCCCGACGATCGCAACCCGTTCAGCGCCGACCGCGCAAGCGACAACGACGCCTAAAGCAACATCCAGAGCGAAGCTTGTTTCCGGAGGGTCGTGCCATGTCAAACAGCCTCTCAATCTCGACGCCCGCAACATCGACCGCGACGCCTGAGCGCGTCGCAGCCGATCCCAACCGCGCGAGCGCCACGGTCTGGATCGCCGTCTTCGCGGCGATGATCGGCGCCTTCATGGCGATCCTGAACATCCAGATCACCAACGCCTCGCTGCTCAACATCGAGGGCGGCATCGGCACCGGCGTCGACAACGGATCCTGGATCTCGACGTCGTATCTGATCGGCGAGATCATCGTGATCCCGCTGACCGACTATCTGTCGCGGGTGTTCTCGTTCCGGAACATCATGCTGAGCTTCGCGACGCTGTTTGCAGCGTTCTCGGTGGCCTGCGCCTTCACCCACGATCTGCCATCGATGATCGCGATGCGCGGCTTTCAGGGCTTCTTCGGTGGCGTGCTGATTCCCATGGCCTTCACGCTGGTCTTCACCAAGCTGCCGAAGGGCCAGCAGCCGATCGGCCTTGCCATGTTCTCGCTCGCCGTGACCTTCGCGCCCGCGATCGGCCCGACCATCGGCGGCTATCTCACCGAGAACTACGGCTGGCAGACCATCTTCTTCGTCAACGTGCTGCCCACCGCGGTCATGGTGGCGATCCTGTTCGCGACCCTGGAGCGCCAGCCGATGAATCTCGCCCTGCTGCGTGAGGGCGACTGGTTCGGCATCGCGACCATGGCGGTTGGCCTCGCCTCCCTCCAGGCCGTGCTCGAGGAAGGCAACAAAGACGACTGGTTCGGCTCGCCCTTCATCGTGCGGCTTGCGATCATCGCCGCGGTCAGCCTGTCGCTGTTCATCTATAATGAGCTCGTGGTCGAGAAGCCGCTGCTGCGCCTGCGCCTGCTGACGCAGTGGAATTTCGGCGTCGGCACGATCGCCGCGGTGTTCCTCGGTTTTGCCCTGTTCGGCTCGGTCTACCTGCTGCCGGCCTATCTCGGGCAGGTACAGGGCTACAATGCCGAGCAGATCGGCAACGTGCTGGCCTGGACCGGCCTGCCGCAGCTGCTGCTGATCCCGCTGGTGCCGAAGCTGATGCAGCGGTTCGACACCCGCTATATCGCGACGGTCGGCCTGCTGCTGTTCGCCGCGAGCTCGTTCATGAACATCATGATGTCGCTCGATTACTCCGGCGATCAGTTCTTCATCCCCAACGTCGTCCGCGCCGTGGGTCAGGCCCTCACTTTGGCGCCGCTGTCCGCGCTCAGCCTCGGCAGCGTCGCGCCGCAGGATGCGCCCGCCGCCTCCGGCATCTCCAACATGATGCGCAACCTCGGCGGCGCCATCGGCACCGCGGTGCTGGCGACCATCGTCACCAAGCGCGAGCAGTTTCATTCCAACATCATCGGCCACTCCGTGACGCTCGGCCGCGAGGAAGTCCGCAGCCGCATCGCGCAGATGACAGACTACTTCATCGCCCATGGCGTGCCTGACCCCAACGCCGCGCGCGAGCAGGCCATCATCGCGCTCGGCAAGACGGTGAAGCGCCAGGCGCTGGTGATGGGCTTCTCCGACACCTTTGCGGTGATCGGCGTGGTGCTGGTGCTCGCCGCGATCGCGGTGCTGCTGACGCGCCGGGTGAAGGCCGCCGGTGGCGGCGGCGCGCACTAACGCCTCAGAGAACGAACCACCGAATTGTCGCGGCCGTCACGCTTGACGGCCGCGCCTTTTTATGTTCCCTATTTGTTCATATCGACTATAGGTTGCGTAAAGGGATATTCCATGAGCGATACTCAGGTCGCCGACCTGCCGGCCCAGCTTGTCCTGCACGGCGACGAAGATACTCCGCGTGCATTCATCGTTGATCTGTTGCGTCGCGTCTTCGGCAAGTCAGAGAGTGAAGCCGACTCCGTTTTTGCCGACATCGAGAGGCATGGCGCGGCAGCCTGTGGTCCCTATCCGTCATCCGTCGCTGGCGCCCTGCTGGAATCCGCACGGCGGCGCGTCGCGTCCGCCGGCCACCAGCTCGATATCACAAGCGAAACGGTGAAGCCTTGCTGCGAGCTTTGCGGCCAGCCTAAAGCGCAATCGGAAGCGCAATTAGTCAATCGCACAGCGTGGCTCTGCGCCGATTGCATGCTCGCTGCAGCAAGCGCGTCGCAGGATCTGCCCTCGGAGGAGTTCAATTACACGTTTGGAGTCTTGAATTGGCACTTCGCTGACGTGCCGCTGAGAGAGTTGGTGACGACGGTACACCAGTTTCCCGGCCACATGCGGGCAGACGTCCAGGCCGCTCTCGACAGATTGTTAGCGTCACCGGTCCGCCTGTTAGGTATCGCCGAGGACCGCGGTTACGAAACGCTATCCATGTCGCGATTGATGCAGAACGACAATTTCGCGGCCGCAATCGCACCGCTTCAGTACAACGACGTTGATATCGGCGAACCGACACCGGCTAAATGCCTCGGCAATGGTCTTTGGCTTTGCGCGACCTCAGGCCTTCGCTATGCAGTGCTTCTGGCCATTCATCGGGAATATGGCCGCGAGACTGGCGTGCGGATCGAAATCATGGCGCCGGCCGGGGCTGCGGGCTCGACACTTGTCCAGCAGTGCTTCACCGCACTGGAGGACGCCGTTCAGGCCGCGCGCACCTACCGCGGCAAGATTCTCTCTCTCGATGCCGATTCCGATTATCGCGGGCGTTCGCGCGGGATCACGGTGCACCGGCTTCCGTCGGTCGGTCGCGATGAGGTGATCTTGCCTGAACAGACATTGCGGCTACTTGAGCGCAACGTCCTGAACTTCGTGGGCACACGGGACATGCTGCGCCGCCTCGGGCAATCGACCAGGAAAGGCATCTTGCTCTACGGCCCACCCGGTACGGGCAAGACTCACACGATCCGCTATCTCGCGACCCATCTACCCGGGCATACGACGCTGATCATCACGGCAGAGCAAATCGGCTTGCTCGGCGCCTATATGAATCTCGCCCGCCTCTTGCAGCCCGCCATGGTGGTGATCGAAGACGTCGATCTGATCGCACGTCAACGCGAGAACATGAGCGGCTGCGAGGAACCGCTACTCAACCGGCTGCTCAACGAGATGGACGGCTTGAAGCAGGATGCTGACATCCTGTTCGTGCTGACCACCAATCGGCCTCAGCAGCTTGAGAGCGCTCTCGCGGGTCGCCCCGGCCGCATCGATCAAGCGATCGAAGTGCCGCTCCCTGACGGGACCGGCCGCGCCAAGCTGGTCCGGCTCTACGGCAAGGGACTGCCACTCGACGACGCCGTCGTCGCGGAAGCGGCAAGACGCAGCGAAGGCACGAGTTGCGCGTTCATCAAGGAGTTGATGCGACGGCTGGCACAAGCGAGCATCGCGCGCGACGGCGGCAACTCGGTAACGTCAGCCGATATCGACGAAGCGCTCGACGACATGCTGTTCTCCGGCGGCCGGCTCAATGCGCAATTGCTCGGCGGCGCGCAGGCCATGGCGGCGGGGTAAATCCACCGCCGCCATGTTCGCATTGCGGCTACGGTGCGCAGCTGAAGCTGGCGGCCTCCGTCACAGGACCGGATTTGTAGTGCGGCCAACCCGGCCAGCGGCACAGCGGCATCGCGCGCGTCACTGCGAATGACGGTGCCTCGACCTTCTGCTCGGCGACCTCCAAATCGCCCGGCGCCGTGCCCTTCTCGACCCAGTCGACCAGCGCGCTCAGCATGTCGACATTGGCCGGCGCGCCGGAGCCGACATGGTCGACGCCGGGGGCGGTGTAGAGCCGCGCGAACTCGGCGGTCTCGGCCTTGCCGAGCTTGCGCTCGACGCTCTCGAAATAGCGGATGCCGGCATAGGGGCTCTGCGCGTAGTCCGCCATGTGCTCGAGCATGATCAGCCGGCCGCCGCGGGCGCGGAAGCGGCTGAGATCGGGATCGGTCGAATCCATCAGGCTCGAGACCTCGAGCAGCCGCGCCTTGTGGTCCTCCACCTTGTAGGTGGTGACGTCGAGCTTGGGATCACGCGCGAACACGTATTGAATGCCGCCGGCACCGTAGATCCAGGCGATACCGTTGTTGGGCGCTGGCGGCTGCGCCGGCGGCGCGGCGCCGAGCCACCACGCCATCCAGCCGCCGGTCGGCCCGATCGCCGGCGTATCCTCACCCGACACGCCCCAGCCCGGATAGTCGTCGAGACCATTAGCGAGCGGGAACGGGAATTTGTAGGTGGCATGCAGCGTGTCGATCGCCTTGATCTGGGCGTCGGTGAGGCACTGATCGCCGCTCTTGCCGTCGGCGCAACGCAATGTCTCGACCTTGAACGCCGCCTTGCAGCCGACAGGATCCTGCACCAGCGCATCGTCGGATCCGTCCGCCCTGTCGCAGGCCGCGCGCACGGCATCGCCCACGAGATTGACCTGCGCTGGATTGATCCAGCCCGCTCCCATGGTGACGAGACCGGAGCGGGTGCCCGCATGCTGCAGGCCGACCCAGTTGATGACGGGCACGCGCGCGAAGATCCCGTCGAAATCGTCGGGATAACGCTGCGCCATCGTGAGCGCTTCGCGGCCGCCTTCGGACGAGCCCATGAAGTACATTTTTTCGGGCTTCTTGCCGTAAGCCTGCTGCATCAGCGCGACCGCGGCGTCACGCACCTTCTTGTAGGCGCGGTGGGCAAAATTCTCGAACGCTTCGTCATTCAACGCGAACAACTGCGGCGGCTCGCCGGGCTTGGACTCATGACCGGAATCGGTGCCGTAGGTGACGAAGCCGCGCGCGAGTGGCGACGGCTTGTCGAAGGGATAGGCCGGCGGCAAAGCGAGGCCGGTGATCAGCACGCCGTTGAAACCGCCGCCGCCATATTGCACCGAGCGCCCGTTCCATTCGACCGGCAGATTGACCTGGAATTTGACCGGCGGCGCCTTGGGATCCACGGACTCGATATGACCGAGCACCTTGCAGAAGGCGGGATTGGCCGGCGTGACGCGTCCCGCCGGCGTCGGCCCGCGCTCGGCGACAGCGAGCTGAGACGCGGCCTGCAACGTTGCGGTGTCGATCTTGACGGCGTCAGTGCCGCCGGCGAGACCTTTGCAGACGGTATCCGCATCCTCCGGCAACGTCGCCGCCAATGCGGCGGTCGCGCCGAACGTGACTACCGCGCCTGCGAGCAATGCACACAGTCTCGCATCCATTCGCGCCATCGTTTCCTACCCTTGCTTTTGTTCGTTCCGACAGAGGGACGCATTGAAAGCGACCTTCACGGGCGCGTCAATTCATTGACTTTTGTGTCCAGATCAGAACGATCCCAACACGCTGCCCAAGGCGATCACGGCCACCAGCGCCAGCAGCGACGTCACTATGCCGACCATCACGATGTCCAGATAGCTGTCACGATGGGTCAGGCCGCAGATGGCGAGCAGGCTGACCACCGCGCCGTTATGCGGCAGAATGTCCAGCGTTCCCGAGCCGATCACCGCGACACGATGCATCAGCGCAAGATCGATGCCCGTGCGCGCGGCGAGCTCGACATAGGTCTGGCCGAGTGCGTCCAGCGCAATGGTCAGGCCGCCCGACGCCGAGCCGGTCAGCGCCGCCAGGATGTTGGTCGCGACCGCGAGCGAGACCAGCGGACCGCCTTCGATCGCGAGCACCCATTCGCGAACCAGCGCGAACGCCGGCAGCGCGGCGACGACCGCGCCAAATCCGACCAGGCTCGCGACGCTAAACGCCGGCAGCACCGACGCATTGGCGCCGGCATCCATGGTCTGCCGCAATTCCGGCAGCCGTGCCCAGTTCAACGCGATGGTCGTGACGATCGCCGCGGTCAAGGCGACCGCGACCGACCACACGCCCGCGACGGCGGCCAGCGACGTGTTGCCGAAGCGCTCCTCGGCCAGATAGGCGACGTCGAGCCGCGGCAACACCACCAGCGACATCAGGAGATTGACCGCCACGACGACGACCAATGGCAGGACGGCACTCAGAACCGGTGACGGCTGATCGCTACGACGGCCATGCTGCAACTCCGCCGGATCGAACTCGCGCGCCGTCGTTGCGCGTTCACGCACGAGTTCGTCGGATGCCGCGCGCTCTGTCGCATCCTCGACGTCATCGCCATAGCCCTCCCCGGCACGCCGGGCCTTGGCCTCGGCGCGATGCAGCCACCACAATCCCGTGCCGAGCATGATGAGAGAGGCGACGATACCCAGGCCCGGCGCCGCAAAGGGCGTCGTACCGAAGAACGGCATCGGGATCGCATTCTGGATCGACGGCGTGCCCGGCAGGGCCGACATCGTGAAGGTCGACGTCCCCAGCACGATCGCGGCGGGAATCAACCGGCGCGGAATGCCAGCTGCGCGGAACAGCGACCGCGCCATCGGGGCGATAACGAAGAAGGCAACGAACAGGCTGACGCCGCCATAGGTGACGAGTGCGCCTGCCAGCACGACCGCGAGAATCACGCGGCGCTCGCCGAGACGCTTGGCCATGAAGGCGGCGACCGACGTGACCGCGCCGCTATCGTCCATCAGTTTGCCAAAGACGGCCCCGAGCAGGAAGATCGGGAAGAACTGCGCCAGAAATCCCGCCGCGTTCACCATGAATACCTGGGTCAGGTTCGCCAGCAGCGGCTCGCCGCCAAACCGCGCGGCAACGAGCGCAGCGACCGGCGCGAGCAGCAGCACGCTCCAGCCGCGAAAGGCAAACAGGACGAGCAGCCCGAGCCCGACGAAGAGGCCAAGAAGCCCCATGCCTCAGCACTCCGCCAGGAGGACATCGAGATCGGCAGTCGATTGCCGGCCGATATCCATGCCGTGTTTGGCGAGGAACGCCTCCGCGGCGACGCGTCCCTCGGCACGCAGCATCGAGACGAACTCCCATTCCGCATTGAGCTTTGACGATGCGCCGAACTTCGCCAGCATGTCGCTCTTGATCCGGTGTGTCCGCATCTTCGCCCAGCGCGCGCCCTCGCCGCTGCCGGGATCAGCCGCCTGTCGCAGCAGCGCGATCATCCGCAGCTCCTTCATCAGCGGTGAGTTGAAGGAAATCTCGTTGAGGCGGTTGAGGATCTCTGCGGCGGTTCGCGGCTCATCCATCCGCTCGGTCGGATTGATCTGGACGAGGATGGTGTCGTGCGCGTCGCTCTCGCGGACCAGCGGCGTGATGGTCGGGTTGCCGGCATAGCCGCCGTCCCAATAGGGCTCGCCGTCGATCTCGATCGCGCGAAACATCGTCGGCAGGCAGGCCGATGCCAGCAGCACATCCGCCGTGATCTCGGCGTTGCGGAAGATCCGGCCGCGGCCGGTACGCACGCGCGTCGCGGTGATGAAGAGCTGGATCGGCGAGCGCGCGAGCCGCTCGAAATCGACGCTCTCGGCCAGCACCGCGCGCAGCGGATTGTAGCCGGTCGGGTTGAGATCGTAGGGCGACAGCACCCGCGACATCAGGTCGGTCAGGATGTAGAAGGGCGAGGTATCGAGCGTCCAGCGCCCCATCAGCCGATCGAGTGGCGAGCGCTGCAGCGGGCTGAAGGCCGCGGCCTTCGAGACGCGACGCCAATATTGCTCCAGAGCGTCACGCGCGCCCTCGGCGCCGCCGGCCGTCCAGCCATCCGCCAGCACCGCCGCATTCATCGCACCCGCGGAGGTTCCGGAGATTGCGGCGATGGTGAGCCACTTCTCCTCCAGCAGGCGCTCGAGCACCCCCCAGGAGAAGGCCCCGTGCGAACCGCCACCCTGAAGCGCGAGATCGATCAGTACGGCGTCTCGTTCCATGGCGGATACTCACGCGACTGAAGCTCAAATTCGACGTGATTTGCAGCACGCCGAAGATGATACGGACAGTGTAATGAGCTTACGCCGCGGAATGCAACCGGAACGTGACGTCGGGCTAGTGCTCGAACACCAGCCGCGCGCCGATTGTGCCTTCGAGCGCCCGGATCTGCGCCAGCAGCGCGCCTGAATCCTCGCCGCCGAGATCGGCGTCCAGCACGACATAGCCGAGATCGCCCGCGGTCTCCAGATATTGTGCGGCGATGTTGATGTCGCGCTGGAGGAACACCTCGTTCAGGCGGCGCAGCATGCCCGGCACGTTGCGATGGACGTGGCTGAAGCGCACGCCGGAGGGACGCAAATGCAGCTGCACCTCCGGGAAGTTCACCGCGCCCATGGTCGATCCCGTGATGAAATAGTCGACCAGCTTGCGCGCCACTTCGCCGCCGATGCGCTCCTGCGCCTCTTCGGTCGAACCGCCAACATGCGGCGTGAGGATCACGTTGCCGAGGCCTTGTACCGGGCTCTTGAAACGCTCCGAATTCGAGGACGGCTCGACCGGAAACACGTCGATAGCGGCACCGGCAATGTGTCCGTCACGCAAAGCACCGGCGAGCGCATCAAGATCGACCACGGTGCCGCGGCTGTTGTTGATCAGGAACGAGCCTGATTTCATCGCCCGCAGCTCCTTCTCGCCGATCATGCCTGATGTCTCGGGCGTCTCCGGCACGTGCAGGCTGACCACGTCGCTCTGTGCGAGCAGCTCTTCGAGCTTCTCGACCGGCTCGGTATTGCCATGGCGGAGCTTGTCGGTGCGATCGTAGTAGATCACCCGCATGCCCATGGCTTCCGCAAGCGTCGAGAGCTGCGAGCCGATATTGCCGTAGCCGATGATGCCGAGCGTACGGCCGCGCACCTCGCGGCTGCCGGCCGCGGATTTGTCCCAGCCGCCGTCATGGGCCGACACCGAGCGCGGAAAGATCTGCCGCAGCAGCATCACGATCTCGCCGATCACGAGCTCGGCGACGCTGCGCGTGTTGGAGAACGGCGCGTTGAACACGGGAATGCCTCGCTTGCGCGCCGCCAGGAGATCGACCTGATTGGTGCCGACGCTGAAGCAGCCGACCGCGAGCAGCCCGTCGGCGGCTTCCAGCACCTCGTCGGTGATCTGGGTACGGGAGCGGATGCCGAGCAGCGACACGCCCTTGAGCGCCTGCCGCAGCGCCTCACCGTCCAGCGCCTTGGTCAGACGCTCGACATTGGTGAAACCCGCGCTCTTGAACAGATCAACGGCGCTGTCGTTGACACCTTCAAGCAGCAGCGCCTTCGCGCTCCGCTCAGGGCTTTGGCCTGGGGCTGGCATAATATCTCCATGAATGGCGGCTTTGCCGCAGCACATAGACCGCCGGCGACGCACAGCACAATAGGGTTTGGATATGGGATTTCGCTTCGCTCCGTCCAGGTGACGCACTAAAAGCATACCGAACCGCCGGAACATCCGCCTTATGCGCCCAGCCGCTTCGCGACTTGCTGGCCGCGGATGGCGGTATCGTCGATGCGACGTGTTTTTGCCCGCAACTTCGGTGGATCAACCCGACCGCTTCAGATCACATAGAACCCGTGCGTGCCGTCCCGGCGCAGCTGATCGACGAGGCCGTACTCCCAGTCGAGATAGGCCTGCATCGCGCGCTCGGCGATGTCGGTTCCCTCATAGGGGCGGCGGTAGCGATGCGCCGGGTCGGGCTTGGGCAGCACCAGCGGCGGGCTGACCTCGAGAGTGCCGGCATAGCCGCCCTCGAGCACATAGACCTCCCAGCCCATCTGAGCGAGCCAGGATGCCGTCATGTCGGCGCGCACGCCCTTGTCGTCGGTCAGGACGATGCGTGCGCCGCGCACCGGCGCGGCCATGTCGGTCTCCTGCACGAGCTGGCCGCCCGGATAGTGCCGGAAGCCCGGGAGGTGGCCGGCCGCATATTCCTCCACATCGCGTACGTCGAAGCGATAGAGCGTGCGACTGGTCTCGGCGACCATCGCCGACATCTCGTTCGCGCCGATATGGCGGACGCCGGCGCGATAGGCCACGTCGCGGGCATTGGCCGGGCCGCCCTCGAACGACCCGATCGCGCCGCGCCGGTCAGCACCATGAGCCAGCGTGTGCCGCGCCAGCGTCCAGCCGATCGTGCCGTTGCGCAGCGCATGCACCTTGTTGGGCACGCCGGCGTTGATCAGCGACTGGGTGCCGATGATCGAGCGGGTGCGCCCGGCGCAATTGACGATGATGGTGGTGTCGGGATCCGGCGCCGCCTGGCCGGCCCGCAGCACCAGTTCCGCACCGGGCACGCTGACCGAGCCAGGAATGTTCATGGTCGCATATTCGTCGAAGCGACGAACATCGAGGATGGCGATGTTGGCCT
Source organism: Bradyrhizobium sp. CCGUVB14 (assembly GCF_024199935.1). Classification (NCBI taxonomy): domain Bacteria; kingdom Pseudomonadati; phylum Pseudomonadota; class Alphaproteobacteria; order Hyphomicrobiales; family Nitrobacteraceae; genus Bradyrhizobium; species Bradyrhizobium sp. CCGUVB14. The sequence continues at coordinate 960,564 of NZ_JANADS010000001.1, read as the reverse complement.
TCTCGGCGATCAGCTTTGCCACCTCGTCGGCGCTGAACGACGGCGTGTGGCGGCGCGACTCGACCAGCTCGCCAAAGGCCTTTGAGTAGGAATTGACGTCCTCGAATACCTCATAGCCAGCCGCGCGCCAGGCTTTCAGCCCGCCATCGAGCGCACGGACATTGCTGTAGCCAAGTGCAGCAAGGCGTTCGGCGCCGGATGCGACGAGCCCCTCGCCATCATCGAAGAGCACGATCGGCGCATCCTTGCGCGGCAGCCTCACCGCAGCCTCGACTGCGATCCGGTCCACGGCCATGTTGGCCGCGAACAGCGGATGGCCGGTGGCGAAGGCGGCCTCGTACCTGAGATCGAGCAGCGCGATCTCCTCGCGCAACAGCAGCGCGCGGCGGATATCGGCGGGTGTGACGGTCGAAAGCTTCATGGCGTGAACCCTGGTGGACAGGCCATGGGCTTTTGAACGATTGCGGCGGACTTGGCTAGTCACTCCGCCGCATGGCGGCCTCATCCGGCCAGCTGCTTCTCGATGATACTGGCGACCCGCACCGGGGTTTCCAGCATGGAGTAATGGCCGGCGTCGTCGATGATCTCGAACGTCACGCGGGGATAGGCCAGCGCAAAGGCATTCCGCAGCGGCTCGCCGCGATAGAACGGAATGTCCAGCGCACCGGTCACGACATGCAGGGGCGCAGCCAGCCCGTGGGTCTCGCCGGTGATGGCTGAGGACGTGAACATGGTGAGATAGCCGCGCTTGGCCTCGACCGTCGAGGCCTCGCGCGCGATGGCGAGCTTGCGGCGCAGCCAGCCAGCGCCGTAGCGGCTTGACGTGCGCGCCGTGATCGCTCGCCCGGCCGCCTCGTCCTCGTCGATGACGGCATTGAGCGCCTTCATCGCGGCCTCGTCGGCGCGGAAGCCGGTGGGCGGCACCGGTGAGAACAGCGTCACGCTCTGAAGCCGGCTTCCAGCCCCAAGCGCGATCTTCTGCGCCACCAGGCCGGACATCGAATGGCCGACGAGATGGAATCGGCCGATGGCGAGCTCGTCGGCGGTGCGCAGCACGTCGGCTGTGGCTTCATCCAGCGTATAGCTGCCGCTCATAGCGCGCGACCAGCCGTACCCGCGCAGATCCATGAACACGATCGTGTAGAGCGCGGGATCGAGATAGGGCAGCACCGGCTCCCAGTTGACGTGATCGCCAAGCCATTCGTGCAGCACCACGCAGATCGTCGGGCCGTTGCCGACGCGGCAGTGGCCGAGCCGGTTGCCGGTCGCCAGTTGCGGAGACTTCCAGGAGGTCGGCGCGGGCGATGGTGGCGCGCTCGCAGCGTTGCCCACGCCCTGCGCGAGAGCTGGCGTGGTGGCCATGACGGCAGTGGCGGTCAGACCCAGACCTCTCAGAACATTGCGGCGTTGCATGTGTTTCTCCCGCGCCTTCTGTTGCGGCTGGCGCTGCATGCCTGATAGCGCGCAGCCTTCGCACGGGAGAAATTGATTTCTGCAATGGCTTGATTGATAAATCTCATTCTGACTGCCCGCCTCGCCGCAGCTGTATTCGGCGGCACTGTCCGGAGCCTCGCCATGCCGACGACCCTCGATATCGATACGCTGCGCGCGCTGCTCGCCATCGTCGAGTTGAACAGCTTTTCGCGCGCGGCGGAGCAATTGGGGCGGTCGCAATCCGCGATCAGCCTTCAGGTCGCCCGGCTCGAAGCTTTGGTCGGCCATCCCCTGCTGGAGCGGGCACGCGGCCGGGTGCTCGGCCCGACGGAAAAGGGCGCGGAGCTGATCGCACATGCGCGGGAGATGATCGCGCTCAATGAGCACGCGGTCGCGGCGATGCGCCGGCCGGCGTCAGATGAGCGAATCAGGCTCGGCATGCCCGCCGATTTTCTCGAGCGCGATTTCGCCGCGGCATTCGGCGAAATCCGTTCACGCTTCCCCAAGGCGCAGCTCACGGTGCGCACCGATTTGTCGGCACGGCTTGCGGCGGACGTCGGTCACGGCCGGCTCGATCTCGCCTTCTACAAGCGTGCGCCCTCGAATGAAGCTGACGCGGCGATCGCGTTCGAGCCGATGGCATGGTTCGGTAAGGCCGCCGCATCGAGCCGACCCGGTGATGCCGTTCCGCTGGTGGCTTTTGCCGACGGCTGCGCCTATCGCGGTGAAGCACTGCGCAGCCTGCGTCTGGTCGAACGCGAATGGACCATCGCCTGCGAAGCACGCAGCCTCTCCGCGCTGGTCGGCGCCGTCAAGGCAGGCCTTGGCTATGCGGCGCTGCCGATCAGGCTCGGCGAGCGCAAATCGCTGCGGCACGCGGGCGATCTAGCGGACCTGCCGCAGCTCAACGCCGTCGAGCTCACCCTTGGCGTCGCCCAGGGTTGCAACCTGCCGTTCGCCCGCGCGATCGGCGGCATTATCGCCGAGCACTGCGCGCTGGCGTGACGGCCGCAATTTGCGGCGCGACAGGTACAGGAGCACGCCGGTGATCGCGAACAGCGGCATCAGCGCCGCGGCGATCATGAACGCAAGCTTGCCGGGCCAGCCCAGCGCGGCGCCGCGGTGAATATCGAGCACGCCCGCAATCGCCTTCTCGCCAAGCGTCTTGTCGGCATAGCGCTCCGCCGAAACGACCTGGCCGGTGACGGCATCGATGCGGAATTCATCGCGCATGGACTCGAGCGTCGAGTCCTTCGGCCACGACCGGATCCGCATCACCGCGCCCGGGCCAGCCTGCAGCGTCAGCTGAGCCCTGGCGAAACCGCCGCTCTCCTCATGCTGGAGGGTCGACCATGCGCGATCGAATCCGACCGGCTCCGCCGGTTCGGAACGGCCGGCTGGACGCGATTGCTTCGGCTGCATCTTCGCTGCCGCCACATGCGGACGCGACAGTAGCCAGACCACGCCGTCCTTGTACCAATCGAACGAGTACCAGAGCCCGGTCAAGGTCATCACGAGATAGACCGGCAGGACCCAGGTGCCGATGACGGCGTGCAACGAGCGATGCAGGCCGCGGCCACTGAGCCCAAGATTCGGCTTCAGCCACATCTTCACGCTGCTTGCCCGGCGCGGCCAGCGCAGCACGAGACCCGAGATCAGCATCACGATCAGGCCGAGCGCAGCAACACCGGTGACCTGGCGCCCCCAGCCCTTGGCGTCGCCGGGAATGAGCAACCAGCGATGCAGCCTGCGCACCGTTGCGAAGAACTCCTCGCCGCGCGGAACGCCAAGCACGCTGCCGTCATAGGGGTCGACATAGAGCGAGGACGGCCGCGCGCCCTGCTCGTCACGCGCGAAGCGAACATGCACGGCCGCCGACGGATCGCTCGACAGCATGATCCCCGTAACCTTGCCGGTATCCGACACCGCCTTCAACCGCGCCAACAGCGCGTCAGGCAGCAGCGCCGGCGTTGTCCGTGGCGCAACCTGCATGATGCCGGCATTCAGATGGTCGACGATCTCGTCCTCGAAGCTCATGATCACGCCGGTCAGCGCGATCAGGGACAACAGCAGCGCGAGCACGAGGCCGGCAATGGAATGGACCTGAAGCAGCGACGCCTTGATTGTGGAGCCAAGCCTACCCATCGAAGCCCGCCTTCCTGATGAGCGCGATGGCGGCTTGCTGAGTCCGGCCGATCTCGTCGATCGACAGCGCATCGGCCGTGAACGTGCCCATTTCGGCAACGATCGGCGCGCGCTCCGCGTTGGCCAGCACCGGATATTCAAGCTCGGCGGCCGCAAACATTCGCTGCGCCGGCGGCGTGGCCAGGAATTCCAGGAATTTCTGCGCGCCGGCGACGTGCGGCGCATGTTTCGCGATGGCTGCACCGGTGAGATTCACATGCGTGCCGCCACCCTTGAAAGCGGCCGGAACCACCCTGACCGCCATCGCCCAGGCGCGCCAATCGGCCCCTTCCCGTCCGTCACGCAATTGCGCCAATGCCACGGTGTTGCCGATACCGATCTCGCACGTTCCTTGCGCGATCTCGCGGATCACGTCGTTGTCCTTGCCATCGGGCTTGTGGACGAGATTGGCCTTCAGGCCGGCGAGCCAGGCCTCGGTCGCCGCTTCACCATGATGAGCGAGATAGGCGGCAACAAGCGCGACATTGTTCTGATGCAGCGGTGAGCGCATGCAGAGCTTGCCGCGCCATTGCGAATCCGCGAGGTCTTCATAGTCGATCGCCGTGATGAGGCTGTCGCTGCGCGCCATCACGACGCGCGGGCGGATCGCAAGCGCGATCCATTGCGAGCTGTCCCCGCGAAGATTGGCCGGAACGGCCTGTTCAAGACGTGGCGACGCGAAAGCTTGTGTCCAACCACCCGAGGCAAGCTGGGTGGTCTTGTCCAGTCCGATCGTCAGCAGGACGTCGGCGGGCGATGCATCACCTTCCGATGCCAGCCGCTTGACGAGACTGTCCTCGACGAAGACGATTTTCACCGTGATGCCGCTCGCTTCCGTGAAGGCCGCGACAACGGGCGCAACCAGGGCAGCCTCCCTGGTCGAATAGAGCGTGATCTCTTCGGCGCGACTCGCACGTGTGGCCGCAAGGTAGACAGACGTAAGCGCGATCAGGACCGCGATGACTTTGCGCCGCATTCCCATCGTTAGAACTTCACCGTGGCAGACAGCGAAATGCGCCGGCCATCGCCCATCGCAACGGCCAAGGCGCTGCCGGTGGTGGACGTATAGTAGACCTTGTCGAACAGGTTCTTGACGTTGAACTGATAAGTGACGGGCACCTTGTCGATTTTGGTATCGTAGGTCGCGAAGACGTCGGCAACGGTGTAGGCCGGCAGGAAGAACGAGTTGAGCGAGTCGCCCGGCCGGTCGCCGACATAGTGTGCGCCGCCGCCGAGTCGCAGACGTCCGGGCAACCGCTCGCCGAAATCGTAGACCAGATAAAGCGACGCCGTGTTCATCGCGGCGTTCAGCAGTTTTGCGTTGCCGTTGACGGGATCGCCCTCCAGGCGCGCGTCGGTATAGCCATAGCTCCCAATCATGCTCCAATCGTCGGTCAGCTTGCCCGTCACATCCAGTTCGACGCCGCGCGACCGCGCCTTCGCGGACGTCCGAATTGCGATGACATTGTTGCCAAGATCGTCGCGGACCAGCACGTTCTTCTTCTCGATGTCGTAGATCGCCAAAGTGCCGGACAACCGCTTATTGACGTCGAATTTGACGCCGGTCTCCCACTGGGTTCCCTCTTCGGGCGCAATGGTGGAGTCGACGACGAAGCCGGTGGGGGCTCCGGAGAAAAGCGCGATCGTCGAGGTTGGCTTCAGCGACTGCGTATAGCTCACGTAATACGAGAGCTCCTCGCTCAGCTTGACGATGACGCCGCCAAGCGGCAGCACCTTGTCGCCCGCAAGATTGGTGTTGGTGATGAAGACTGGCCGGCCTTTTCCGGCGAGCTGCTCATACTCCATCCAGCGCACGCCGCCGACCACCGACAGCCAGTTGGTCAAATGGAAGGTGTCCTGGGCGAAGAAGCCGCGGGTACCGAGCTTGTCGGTCTGTTCGCTGTCGGTTGCCGAGACGGTCGTGCCAGGCGTGACCAGGCCGTAGACCGGGTTGTAGAAATTGAAGCTCGGCGTCGCCTGGCGGATCAGGTCGCGGCGATCGATCGTGCGATACATCGCCTCGCCGCCGAACAGGATCTCGTTGCGGAAGCCGCCGACCCAGACGTCACCTTGCATATAGGAGGTGCCGTAGCTGGCATTGCTGAGCGAGTTCTGGGTGCCGTCGTTGCTGCGAGTCTCGACGCCAGTTTTGGCGTTGACGTTAGTAATGCGGAGCTGGTTGGCGCTGTAAGTCTCGGTGTTGTAGCTGTACGCTGCCGTGACCTTCCAATTGTCGTCGAGCTTCTGTTCGACCGAGCCCTGCACCAGGTCCGACGTTCCCCACATGTTGTTGAAGGGTTCATCAAGCCGGCGCTCCTTTGGGATCGCCAGCGGCGCGCCGTCGACGAAGGCGGTGCCGCGGTCGAACGGATAGATGAATTCGCGGTGCTCGTAGGTGAGCTGGACCGTCGTGGTCTCGCCGTACCAGGCGAGCGACGGGTTCACCAGCATTTCCCGATGGCGGCCGAAATTGCGCCAGTAATCCTCGCTGACGCCATAGCCGATGAAGCGGTAGGCCAGACCGCCGTCGCCGATTGGACCGGTGACGTCGAGCGTGCCGTCGGCGCCGTTGCGATTATTGGCGTAGGTCGAGCCAAGCAGCGTGACCGAGCCGTGCTGATAGAGCTCCGGGCGCTTGCTGATCGTATTGACGATGCCGCCGGGATCCATGATGCCGTAGAGTAGCGAGGCCGGCCCCTTCAACACTTCGACGCTGTCGACTGCGGCGTTCAGGCTGCGGCCCTGTACCAGCGGCATGCCGTTGCGCATGATCGAGCCGTCGCGATTGTCGCCGAAGCCGCGGCGGATCACGGCGTCCTGGGTACCGGCGAGCGTGTTGGTCTGGGTGATGCCGCTGATGTTGACCAGCGCATCGTCGATATTGCGCGGCAGCTGGTCCTTGATGACCTGCGCGGGCACGACGTTGACGGATTGCGAGGTGTCGAGCGGCGATGCGCCCGAGCGCAGCGTGCTCGCGCTCGGCATCGCGCGATAGCCGAGCCTTGCGGCTTGCTGTGCGGCGGCCTCAGTCGCCGCACGTTCGGACGGTGTCGGCGCCGCGGTCGGACCGGCGGTCGGGCTACGGCGTGCGGCCGCCTGAGCGCGTCGTTGCGACTGCTCCGAAGCCCGTGCCTGCTTCGGCCGCTGCGTCGGCGCATCCACATTCACCGGCGGCAGCGCCGTTTGCGCCTTGACGGTGTCGAAGGGATATTCCGCGAGCAGCACGGCCGCTCCGATGAGAAGGCTTGCGCGGCTCTTGCCGGCGCGAATTCGACGACCGCTCACACGACGGCCATCCACAGGAGCACGCACTTTCAATTCACTTCCAAGTCACAGCATTGAAGTTCGCGCATCTATCAGCCGCTGCGAATGAAGAGAACCTGGCTGTGACTTGAATCGCTCTAGTGTTGAATCGTTCTAAGAGCGGGAACGATCGCGCAATCAACGATGCGTGATGCTTACGTGGGCAGGAACCGGCACGTCACGATCGGAACGCGCACGAAATGAGCGCATCTGCTCATCGTCGATGCTGGCGGCGCGCCGTCGACGCGACGCCGTGTCGCACGGTTGCCGCGCGACCTCGGCGCTCATGCAAGCGAGCCCCAACGACATCACCGTGGCCGCATGTTCGCTCACGTCTTTTTGTACAGATTATCTGTACAGGCAATCTTTACAGATTATCTTCATATATGCCACTCTTTCCGTGATGATCAATTCGTCCGACCAACGCCCCTCCGCGCGCGCCGGCGCGCTCGCAGAAGACCTCCGTTCGCTGGTCGGAAAGCTCAAGCGCCGGTTGCGCGAGCAGGCAGGTCCGGAGGATTTGACGCCGTCCCAGGTGTCGATCCTGCTCCGCCTGGAAAAGGATGGACCCGCCACGGTGTCGAGCCTGGCGCGATCGGAAAAGATGCGCCCGCAATCGATGAGCACCGCGGTCGCCGCTCTGCTGGCCGCGGGCCTCGTCAGTGGCGCTCCCGACCCGGAGGATGGTCGCCAGACCATTCTGTCGCTGACGAAAGCATGCCGCGACTGGATCCGGGTCGGTCGCGCCGCCCGGCAAGATTGGCTCTCGCGCACCATTTCGGCACGGCTTTCACCGCGGGAGCAGGACGAGCTGGCCGCCGCCGTCTCCTTGCTCAAGCGGCTCGTCGACGACTGACCCGGCCCCGCCGCGCTGCCGGAAGGACAGATCATGGCTCTCACGCTGCTTGACCCGATCACCGCGCTCATCATCGTCGACCTGCAGCGCGGCATCGTCGACCTCCCTTCCGTTCACCCGATGGGCGACGTCGTGGCGCGCGCCAGCGCGCTTGCCGCGGCGTTTCGGCGGCATCGCCTGCCGGTCGTGCTCGTCAATGTCGCCGGTGGTGCACCGGGCCGCACCGAGCGGCCGCGCCCTCGCGGCCCGTTCCCCGACGGATGGACCGATCTCATTCCCGAGCTCGATCAGCAGCCAAGCGATCTCACCGTGACCAAACGGACATGGGGCGCATTTGCCAGCACCGATCTCGAGAACCAGTTGCGGCAGCGCGGTGTCACGCAGGTCGTCATCGCCGGCGTCGCCACCGGCACCGGCGTCGAATCAACCGCGCGGCAGGCCTATGAGGCGGGCTTCAACGTCACCCTTGCCACCGACGCCATGACCGACCCGCGTTCCGAGGCGCACGACTACAGCATCGCAAACGTGTTTCCGCGGCTCGGCGAGAGCGGCCCGACACAGGCGATCATCGATCTACTGGCAACCCGGAGCGCGCAGGCATGAACTGGCTTCATCTCGTTTCCTATTTTTGGGGCGGCGCATTTCTGGCGAACGCCGTTCCACATCTCGTCAGCGGGCAGCGCGGGGAACCGTTCCAGACTCCGTTCGCAAAACCGCCGGGCGAAGGTCTGTCCTCTTCGACAGTCAATGTCCTCTGGGGCGCCTTCAACGTGATCGTCGGTTATCTCCTCGTCTGCCGCGTCGGAGAGTTCGCTCTGCTGGACACGGACGATGTCGCAGCCTTCGGACTTGGCGCGTTGCTCCTGAGCCTCTTTCTCGCGCGGCGGTTCGGCCGGTTCCACGGCGGTAACCGGCCCACGGGTTCGTGAGCGCGCCGGTGGCGGGCACGTTTCGCTCACTGCGCAACTACAATTACCGCGTCTGGGCCGCGGGCGCCTTGGTATCCAACACCGGGACATGGATGCAGCGCGCTGCGCAGGACTGGCTGGTTCTGACCGAGCTCACGCGGCACAATGCGTCGGCGGTGGGCGTGGTGATGGCGCTCCAGTTCGGGCCCCAGCTTTTGTTGATGCCGTGGACGGGTTTTGCCGCCGATCATTTCAACCAGCGGCGGCTTCTGGTCGCGACCCAGGCGACCATGGGTGTACTGGCGCTGGTGCTCGGCCTTCTCACGGTCACCGGGAAGGTCGCGCTCTGGCATGTTTACGTGTTTGCCTTCCTGTTCGGCTGTGCCGCGGCCTTCGATGCGCCGGTGCGCCAGACATTCGTAGCCGAACTCGTCGGCGACGGCGAACTCTCCAACGCGATCGCGCTGAACTCGACATCCTTCAACGCCGCACGGATGGTCGGGCCCGCGGTCGCAGGGATCGTCATCGCTTCGATCGGCACCGGATGGGCCTTCCTGCTCAACGCCGCATCCTTCATGGCGGTGCTCTGTTCGCTGGCCATGCTGCGCAGCTCGGAGCTCCGCCCGAATGCGCGGGCGCACCGGGCACCGGGCGGCATGACGGAAGGTTTCCGCTACGTGTGGGCGCGCAGCGATCTCAGGGCGATCATGATCATGCTGTTCCTGATCGGCACGTTCGGGCTGAATTTCCCGATCTTCATCTCGACCATGGCCGTCAGCGTCTTCCACACCGATGCGCGCGGCTTTGGCCTTTTGTCGTCGACGATGGCGGTCGGCACGATCTCGGGCGCGCTGCTGGCGGCAGGGCGCGCCCAGCCGCGGTTCGTCTCACTGTTGCTGGGAGCCGCGGCTTTCGGGGCAGGATGCACGCTGGCCGCGCTTACACCCAGCTACTGGCTGTTCGCCGGCAGCCTTGTCCTGATCGGCGTCGCGGCGCTGACGGTCACCAATACTTCCAACGCCATGATGCAGCTCTCCACCGAACCGCGGATGCGAGGACGCGTGATGGCGTTGCGCCTCGGCGTCGCGCTCGGCGGCACGCCGATTGGCGCACCGATCGTCGGATGGGTGGCGGACAATCTGGGCCCGCGCTGGGCGCTCGGCGTGGGCGCGGCGGCCGGCTTCGCGGCCGCGCTGGTCGCGGCCCGCGCCATGTCGGCGCGCACCGCGGAATGAGACTCGCGTTCAGGCGATCGCGGGGCTGGTCAGTTCGTCCAGCTTCGCCTTGAGCGCGGCGCCGTCAGACAACGCCCGCAGCGGCGGCCGCACACGCAACCAGCCGGCATCGCCGGTCTGCGCGGCGAGAATGGCCTTCAGCGTCGTCAGGAAGGACGGCGACTTCACCACAATATCGACCGCGGCCTGCATGCGGGCTTCGACATCCTTGCCGTCGATCATCGCCTTGACCAGCTCCGGCGTAATGTTGGCCATGCCGCAGATGGTGCCGGCGCCGCCACCGGCGATCGCACGCGCAATGTCGGTTTCGTTGCCGACGGTGATGGCGAGTTCCGGCGCAGCAGCGCGGAATGCCTGGAACTGCTTGAACTCGCCGCTGGAGTCCTTCAGGCCCGCAACCACCTTGCCGTAACGCTTGCGCAAATTCGCGGCAACCGTCGTCGGGATCGCGACGCCCGAGACCTGCGGGATGTGATAGAGATAGGCGCGGAGGCGATCGTCGGCGACACCATCGAAGATCGCCGCGAACGCATCCTCGATGCCTTCAGGCGTCGCGCTGCGGTCGAAGTACGGCGGCAGATACAGCACGTGGCGCAGACCAAGGCCGAGCACGGCGCGCGTCAGTGCGATGCTGTCGCTGATGGCGGGGAAGCCGCCGCCGATGCCGATGCGCTCCGCCGGCACGCCGGCCTTGAGCACGGCTTCGATAGTCGCGACGCGCTCAGTGACGTTGAACGAGGTGCCCTCGCCGGTGGTGCCGAACAGCACGACGCCGTCCACGCCCTTGCTGAAGAGCTTTTTGGCATGAGCAGCAAGCTTGGCGGAGTCCACGCTGCCGTCCGTCGCCAGCGGCGTCGCCGACGCCACCCAGAACCCGCGAATTGCCTCCGTCATAGCACCACCCATTGTTGCAGCTCCGGAATAAGCCCCAGATCGCCAGCGATCCAAGAGGACTTGCCGAGCCTTGTTTTTGCTTTACTTTTAATCTTGTACCTTACATACAACATGGACGCAAATCCTTTCCGCCGTCGCCGCGCGCATGAGGCGCAGCCAAATTTGGAGGAGGTCTCGCATGAACATGGTGACCCCCGTCGGACATCCCGAGCCATTGCTCTCCGCCTTGCGTGACAAGCTCGGTGCCGCAGCCGTGCTGACCGGCAGCGACGTGCCCGCGCGCAATTGCAACGACTGGAGTGCGAGCCTGCCGCAGACGCCGCTCGCGGTGATCAGGCCGATCGATGCGCGGGGCGTTGCCGATGCGATTCTGACCTGCCGGCAGGCGCGCCTGCCCTTCGTGCCGCAGGGCGGCTTGACCGGGCTGTGCCGCGGCGCCGCGCCCGAGGCCGGCTGGGTCGCGATCTCGTTGGAGCGCATGACCGGCATCGAGGAGATCGATCGCGCCTCGATGACGATGACGGTGAAAGCAGGCACGCCGCTGGAGACGATCCAGAAAGCCGCAGATGAAGCCGGCTTCTTCTTTCCGCTCGATCTCGGCTCGCGCGGCTCCTGCGCGATCGGCGGCAATCTCTCGACCAATGCCGGCGGCAACCGCGTCATCCGCTATGGCATGACGCGCGAGCTGGTGCTCGGTCTCGAAGTGGTGCTGCCGGACGGCACCATTATCACCAGCCTCAACAAGCTGATGAAGAACAATGCCGGGTACGATCTGAAACATCTCTTCATCGGCTCGGAAGGCACGCTTGGGATCATCACCCGCGTGGTGCTGCGGCTGTTTCCGAAGCCACGCTCGACCATGGCCGCTCTCTGCGCATTGAAGGACTACGCCGCGGTGATCGCGCTGCTCGATGCCGCACGCAGCGGGCTCGGCCCGCTGCTGTCGGCGTTCGAGGTGATGTGGCCGGACTATTGGGACGTGATCACGACGCGTGCCGGCGTGAAGCCCCCGGTCGCCGCCGGCCAAGGTCTCTACGTGCTGGTCGAGGCGCAGGGCACCGACGAGAGCGTCGATGCGCCGCGTTTCCAGGCCTGGCTCGAAGAGCTGATGGAACGCGGGCTGCTCGCGGATGCTGCCGTGGCGCAATCGCTGGCGCAGACGCAGGCGTTCTGGCGCGTTCGCGACATCTGCGCCGAATTCGGCCAGGTGTTGGGTCCCCATATCTCCTACGACATCGGCCTCGCCGTGGCGCGGATGGACGAGTTCGCCACGCGCTGCAAGGCGGCGCTCGCCTCCGGCATCAAGGGCTGCGAGAGTGTTTATTACGGCCATATCGGCGACGGCAATCTGCACCTCGTCTCCTGGGTCACGGGCCTTCCCGTCGAACAGCAGCCCAAGGAGGAGATGGACACGATCATCTATGGTCTCGTCCGCGACATGGGCGGCAGCGTCTCCGCCGAGCACGGCATCGGCACGCTGAAGAAGAAGTGGCTCGGACACGCCCGCAGCGAGCCCGAGATCGCCTTGATGCGGACATTGAAGGCCGCGCTCGATCCCGATCAGCTGCTCAACCCCGGCAAGGTCATCTGAGGGCATCCATGCGCTCGCTGAAGCTCGATGCGCCGAAATCGCTGTCGCAGCGGGTGATGCTGCGGCTGCGGCAGGCGATCATCGACGGCGAGTTCGCGCTCGGTGCCGCCATCTCCGAAGAGATGGTGGCGAGCTCGTTCGGCGTCAGCCGCACGCCGGTGCGCGAGGCGATGGGCCAGTTGCAGGCGCAGGGGCTCGTGGTGATCCGGCCGCAGGTCGGCAGCTTCGTGTTCACGCCGAGCGCCGAGGACATCACCGCGCTCTGCACGTTCCGCATCGCGCTCGAACCCAAGGCTGCCGAGCTCGCCTTTCGCCACGACCGCGATGGTGCGATCGCGACCATGAGCGAGGCGATTGCGGCGATGGAGCCTGCGGTCGAGGCACGCGACAACATCGCCTATGGCCGCGCCGACGCCACCTTTCACGAGGGCCTGTTCGCGCATTGTGGCAACCGCTACCTCGCCGAATCCTACCAGCTCGTCTCGGGCCGGGTCGCAGCGCTCCGCACCAATCTGACCTCGCCGATCGACGTGCGCACCCGCTCCTCCTTCGAGGAGCATCGCAAGCTGCTCGATCTGTTCGCGCGCGGCGAGTTCGCCGCGTTCGAGGCGGCGATGACGACGCACATCACCAATTCGGGCGTGGTCTATGCGAAAGCGCTGAAGGTGGACTGAACTATTCAGGCTATTCTTTGAGCATGATCTTTACGGAAAGCCGCATCACGCTTTTCCGGTTTTATGCTCTACCGCGCGTCTCTCGATCCGGGCCTGTCCAGAAAATCCAGCGCGGTGTTGATCTGCTCGAGCTGCTGCTCAATTTTATCGCGGTCCTCGACCGACGATGCCTTCTCGAGCTGTTCCACAAGCTTCTGCTTCCGCGACAGCAAATTCTCTATGACTGTACTCACAGCTCCCCCATCGCCCGAGACGAATATCGAGGTCATCCGGATCCTGGACACGAGCGCGCGCGAGCCGGGCTCGCTGCAAACCCTCCCCTCAATGTTCGCCGCGGCGGATAGTTCCTGCGCGTGAACCACAACACGTCGAGATGGAACTATCGGCGCAGGCTGGCCCAGACGCCGCCCAGGATCAGCAGACCGCCCAGGAGATGGATCAACTTCGGCGGCTCTCCGAGGATCGCAAACGACAACAGCGCACTGGCGACCGGTCCGAGATACAGGACAAGCGAGGTCCGCACCGATCCGAATTTGCCGCCGAGCCAGGCAAAGCCGGCATAGGCGAGCAGGCCCGGAACGATCCCCGCGAAGAGATAGGCCGCGAGCGCCTTGGTGCTGAAAACCTGGGCGGGCATGGCCCACATCTCCCAGGCCGCGAGCGGCAGCGAGAACAACGCGCCGGCGGCCGAGAACAGGCTGATGCGCGCAAGCAGGGAGGCCTTTGGCGCGGCGCGCGACTGCAATAGGGTGTAGCCCGACCAGCCGAGCATCGCGATCACGACGAGGCCGTCGCCCGATGCCGTCTCCAGCGCAAACAACGTCGCTGGATGGCCGCCGGAGATGATGTGCAGCGCGCCTGACAGCGCCAGTGCCGTGCCGAGCCATTGCAGCGGGCCGACACGCTCGATGCCGAGCACCGCAGAGATCATCAGCACCGTGATCGGCGATAGCGCCATGATCAGCGCAATGTGGATCGCCGTCGTCGACACGCCCGCGGCATAGACGGGACCACCGCAGACGAACATGCCCATGAAGCCGGCCGCGAGGATCGGCCAGACATTTTGGCCAAGCGGCACGCGGCCGGTGCGAATCTCCGCAAGCGCAATCGGCGCGAGCCCGATCGCAACGATGCTCCAGCGGAAGAAAGCCAACGCGAAGGGAGGGACAGAGCCCGCCAGTCCGCGCGCCAGAATCTGATTGGAGGCCTGAGCGGTCGCCACCAGGATGAAACCGATCAGCGCAATGGCGCCGAGCCAGCGCTCAGCCGACGGCGCGGCGCCGCCGGCCGCTTCGTGACCGCCTTCAGATATTTCCCTGCCCATGCAGCAACCGAATATCGGATGCGGACCACGATGAGAAGCCGGAAGACGGCTTTCTGAGGATGTGCGGCGATTGCGACGCTCCGGGAGATCCGGACAGGCTCGCGAGCAGCACCGGTGCGACATGGGTGTGGCTGACGGAGACCGAGAGCACCGCAAACAATGTGCAGATCATGCAGAGCCTCATCCGCACCGTTCTGCGATCGGTGATCGGCAGGAACAGGAAAAACAACATCGCCAGGATCAAAAGCGCGTCGACCAGAAACATGAATCTCTCCTTCGAAACTGGAGAGAGGATGACGCGCGAGAGCCCGCTGGTATGTGGACGGCATCACACAGGGGACGGCACTGGTCAGGCGGGCGGAGGACGCGGCTGCCGGGCCACCGATGGTCCGCGAACATGGCACCGAGCCGGCCGGCGTACCCCAGGTGAGGCAGGCGCTTGCGAACGGTTAACGCGCCCGAACGACTACGGAACCTTCATCTTTCACGCCTCCGTCGGTTGTATTCGCGGGCCCGGAGTCCTATGCCTGTGCGCCATGGACACCCAGATCATCACCGCCGAAAAGCCCCTGATGGCCCAGGCGCGCCCGCGCAAGCCGGCGCCGTTTCTCCCCATGAGCCGCGCCGAGATGGATGCGCTCGGCTGGGATGCCTGCGACATCGTGCTGGTGACGGGCGATGCCTATGTCGACCATCCGAGCTTCGGCATGGCGATCATCGGCCGGCTGCTGGAGGCGCAGGGTTTCCGGGTCGGCATCATCGCGCAGCCGGACTGGCATTCGGCCGAGCCGTTCAAGGCGCTCGGCAAGCCGAAGGTGTTCTTCGGCGTCACCGGCGGCAACATGGATTCCATGGTGAACCGCTACACCGCGGACCGGCGCATCCGCAGCGACGATGCCTATACGGCCGGCGGCGAAGGCGGCAAGCGGCCGGACCGCTGCACCATCGTCTACGCCCAGCGCTGCCGCGAGGCGTTCAAGGACGTGCCGATCGTGCTCGGCGGCATCGAGGCCTCGCTGCGCCGGATCGCGCATTACGACTACTGGTCCGACAAGGTGCGCCGCTCGGTGCTGGCCGACGCCAAGGCCGACCTGCTGCTCTACGGCAATGCCGAGCGCGCCGTCGTCGAGGTCGCGAACCGCCTTGCCGCGGGCGAAGCACCGCGCGAGCTCGATGACGTCAGGGGCGTCGCGCTGTTCCGCCGCGTGCCCGAAGACTATGCCGAGCTGCACGCCGACGATCTCGATTCCGCCGACGAGGGCGCGACGCGCCAGAAGGGCGCGACCGTGATCCGTCTGCCCGCGCTGGAGCAGGTCGAGCAGGACAAGGAAGCTTATGCGCGCGCCTCGCGCGTGCTGCATCGTGAGAGCAATCCCGGCAATGCGCGTCCGCTGGTGCAGCGGCACGGCGACCGCGATCTCTGGCTCAACCCGCCGCCGATCCCGCTCACGAGCGAGGAGATGGACGCGGTCTACGATCTGCCCTACGCGCGCGCGCCGCATCCGTCCTATGGCGATGCCAAGATCCCCGCCTGGGACATGATCAAGTTCTCGGTCACGATCATGCGCGGCTGTTTCGGCGGCTGCACCTTCTGCTCGATCACCGAGCACGAAGGCCGCATCATCCAGAACCGCTCGGAGGGTTCTATTCTGCGCGAGATCGAAAAGATCCGCGACAAGACGCCGGGCTTCACCGGCGTGATCTCCGACATCGGCGGCCCCACCGCCAACATGTACCGGATGGCGTGCAAGGACCCGAAGGTCGAGGCCGCGTGCCGCCGGCCGTCCTGCGTCTTTCCCGAGATCTGCCCGAACCTCAACACCTCCCATGACGACCTGATCCGGCTCTATCGCAAGGTGCGCGAGACCAAGGGCATCAAGAAGGTGATGGTCGCCTCCGGCGTACGCTACGACCTCGCGGTCGAGAGCCCGGAATACATCAAGGAGCTCGTCACCCATCACGTCGGCGGCTATCTGAAGATCGCGCCCGAACACACCGAGCGAGGGCCGCTCGACAAGATGATGAAGCCGGGCATCGGCGCCTACAACAAGTTCAAGCGGATGTTCGATGCCGCAGCCGAGCAGGCCGGCAAGAAATATTACCTGATCCCGTATTTCATCGCGGCGCATCCGGGCACGACCGACGAGGACATGATGAACCTCGCGCTCTGGCTCAAGAAGAACCGCTATCGCGCCGATCAGGTGCAGACCTTCCTGCCCTCGCCGATGGCGACCGCGACCGCGATGTACCACACCGGCGTCAATCCGCTGCGCGGCGTCCGCCGCGGCGGCAGCGACAAGGTCGAGGCGATCAAGGGCCTGCGCCAGCGCCGCCTGCACAAGGCCTTCCTGCGCTACCACGACCCCGACAATTGGCCGGTGCTGCGCGAGGCCTTGATCGAGATGGGCCGCCGCGACCTGATCGGCTCCCGTCCCGACCAGCTCGTCCCAGCGCACCAGCCGCCCGGCACCGGCAAGGCCGCCGGCACCAAGCGTCCCCTGCGCCCCGGCGGCAAGACGCAGAAGTTCACGACCAAGGGCATACGGTTGATGAAGTAGCGGGCGCGGCGCGCCTGCTAGATGTCGAGCACCACCGCCCCCGACACGGCATCCGTGACGCCGCGTCCATTGCCCTGGTCCTCCAGCACCGACCTGAAGCTGTCGAGGGTCTTGATCATCGCGGGCCGCGCCGCGACCATCGCGTCCTGACTGGACCAGGTGCCGATCAGGCAGAAGGTCTGCTCGCCGGTCTTGATGATGACGCCATGCTCGAGGCCCGGCCACTTGGCCTTGCCGTTCCGGTGCGCATCGAGGAAGGCAGCCTCCTCACCCTGCTTCACCTTGAACCTGACCACATTGTAAACCTGCATGATGCGCCTCCCAAAAATGGATTGATGAAAAGCGGGCACCGGACGAGGTCCGGTTCAACCTGATGATCTTGCGCCTCCCAAGACAAAATGTCGAAAACAACCCCATGCACAGTAGCGGCGGATAGCGAAATCAAGGGCTTATCGCGCATCAAGATTTGAGTGAATCGTCGTCGCGCCCGAACCCGTCGCGCGGGTGCAAAATTTCCGAAAAACCGCAAAACACTTGACCCGTCGGGCAAAACAGGCGCATCATGCCATCAACGCGGCGTATCTTCGCGGTGATTGCCAATGATTCGCGGAGAGGAATAGCTTGCGCACGGAACCGTCTTTGCAGCACGCGCCCGATTTCCAGGCAATCTTCGAAGGCGTCCCTGGCCTCTACCTCGTCCTCACCGCCGACCTCCACATTGTCGCGGTGAGCGACGCCTATCTGAACGCGACGATGACCGATCGCGTTTCGATTCTGGGGCGATATTTGTTCGAGGTCTTTCCGGATAATCCCGACGATCCGGCCGCCGACGGCGTCCGCAATCTGAAGGCTTCGCTGTACCGGGTCCTGCACAGCAAACGAACCGATC
The DNA here is from genome assembly GCF_024199935.1 of Bradyrhizobium sp. CCGUVB14. Taxonomy (NCBI): domain Bacteria; kingdom Pseudomonadati; phylum Pseudomonadota; class Alphaproteobacteria; order Hyphomicrobiales; family Nitrobacteraceae; genus Bradyrhizobium; species Bradyrhizobium sp. CCGUVB14. The sequence continues at coordinate 942,714 of NZ_JANADS010000001.1, read as the reverse complement.
CCATGGCGGTGCAGAAATACGACATCCGCAAGCCGGAGGCGGAAGGCGGCGGATTTCAAGAGCGCTTCTGGAGCCCGCGGAACTCCCCCGTGTTCGGTCCAGACGGGCACATCGCCTATATCATTCATTGCGTGGAAGACGTCACGGAGTTCATTCACCTCAAACAGCACGGCGTTGAACAGGACAAGCTGACGCGAGAATTGCGCGATCAGACCGGGCGGATGGAGGCGGAAATCTTCGCCCGGGCGCGCGAAGTCAAGGACGCGAATGAACGGCTGGAAGAAGAACAACGTCAACGCCAGATCCAGAAGATGGAAGCCGTCGGGCATCTGACCGGCGGCATTGCTCACGACTTCAACAACATCCTGACGGTCATCATCGGGATGACCGAGATCCTTCACCAGGCGGTGGCCGATAATCCGCAACTGTCGTCGATCACCCGGATGATCGACGACGCGGCGACGCGTGGCGCCGAAGTCACGAAACATCTGTTGGCGTTCTCTCGCCGGCAGCCGTTGCAGCCCCGCGACACAAACCTGAACGCCCTGGTGGAGGACACCGCCAAACTGCTTCGGCGCTCGCTGGGCGAGCAGATCGAGATTCAGACATCCCTCGAAGAAGACGCCTGGCCGGCCTTCATCGACCCCAACCATCTGGCGACAGCCATCCTCAACCTCGCCGTCAATGCGCGCGATGCGATGCCCGAAGGCGGAAAGCTGATGCTGGAGACGGGCAATGTCGTGCTCGACGACGGCTACGCGAGCGCAAATCCGGATGTGAGGCCTGGCCACTACGTCATGGTGGCCGTGAGCGACACCGGCAGCGGCATTCCCGAAGCAATCCGCGACAAGGTGTTCGAACCATTCTTCACGACCAAGGAGACCGGCAAGGGCACGGGACTTGGACTCAGCATGGTCTATGGCTTCGTCAAGCAATCCGACGGCCACATCAAGATCTATTCCGAGGCGGGCCACGGCACCTCGATCAAACTCTATCTTCCACGCGCCAGCGGGACCGGGCCCTGGTCGGAGCCGACGGCAAATGTGGAGATCCGCGGCGGCAACGAGACCATCCTCGTCGTCGAGGACGATCCTCTGGTGAGCGAATACGTCAGCGCACAGCTCGCGCATCTCGGCTATCGCGCAATCCTGGCGGCCAACGGTTCAGAGGCATTGGCGCAGGTCGCGAACGATGTTGCTTTCGACCTGCTCCTGACCGACGTGATCATGCCCGGCGGGATGAACGGGCAGCAATTGGCCGAGGCCGTGCTCGCGCGCCGTCCAACCACGCGCGTCCTGTTCACGTCGGGCTACACGGAGAACGCGCTTCTCAGTCACGGCCGGCTTGAACCGGGCGTGCTGTTGCTGCCTAAACCCTATCGCCGGTCCGACCTCGCGCGAATGATCCGCGTGGCGCTCCATCGAGGCAATTGAAATCTCCACCGCCTCGATCGAAACACACGGCATAGTGTGCCCGTTCGACGCATTCCAGTGCTACACCCGCCTCCGTTTCCACCGCTGGACAGGTGACGCTTCGCCAATCCGCCAGACGTCATCCCAACATCACGATCCCAAGACCACGTGCACCAGATAGCCCCATGAAGAAAATCGGATTCCTGTCCTTCGGACACTGGACGCCCTCGCCGCAATCGCAGACCCGCTCGGCCGCGGATACGCTGCTGCAATCCATCGAGCTTGCGGTTGCCGCGGAACAGCTCGGCCTGGACGGCGCGTATTACCGCGTACATCATTTCGCGCGACAGCTCGCCTCGCCGTTCCCGCTGCTCGCAGCCGTCGGCGCGAAGACGAGCCAAATCGAGATCGGCACGGCCGTGATCGACATGCGCTACGAGAACCCGCTTTATATGGTTGAGGACGCAAGCTCCGCCGATTTCATCGCCGGCGGCCGGCTTCAGCTCGGCATCAGCCGCGGCTCGCCCGAGCAGGTGATCGATGGCTGGCGCTATTTTGGCTATCGCCCGGCCGAGGGCCAGAGCGACGCCGACATGGGCCGGCGTCATGCGGAAGTCTTTCTCGACCTCCTGCGCGGCGAGGGTTTTGCCGAGCCCAATCCGCAGCCGATGTTTCCCAACCCGCCGGGACTGTTGCGCCTGGAGCCGGTCGCCACAGGCCTGCGCGAACGGATCTGGTGGGGCGCCGGCTCGAACGCCACCGCGGTATGGGCCGCAAAGCTCGGCATGAATCTGCAGAGCTCGACGCTGAAGAACGACGAGACCGGCGAGGCTTTTCACGTGCAGCAGGCGGCGCAAATCCGCGCCTATCGCGCCGCGTGGAAAGAAGCCGGCCACAGCCGCGAGCCCCGCGTGTCGGTGAGCCGCAGCATCTTCGCCCTGATGGACGATCGCGACCGCGCCTATTTCGGCCGTGAACGCGGCGGCGAAGACCAGATCGGCTTCATCGACCCGCGCACCCGCGCGATCTTCGGCCGCTCCTATGCGGCCGAGCCGGAAGCGCTGATCGAGCAGCTCAGGCAGGACGAGGCCATCGCCGAGGCCGACACGCTGCTGCTGACGATCCCGAACCAGCTCGGCGTCGACTATTGCGCGCATGCGATCGAGGCGATCCTGACGCACGTCGCGCCGGCGCTGGGGTGGCGCTGACGCGGACATCGTCGGCACTGGGCCGAACCAAGCAGGAGCATTCGCTTGTCAAAGCAGAAGATTTCGTCCGGTTACGCCTTCGAAGACACATACGGGTACTCGCGAGCTGTCCGCGTGGGAAACCAGGTCTTCATATCCGGTACAACAGCGCGTCCGCCCCAACTGCACGGCGACGCTTACCAGCAAGCCAAGGCCGCGCTGGCCATCATTGCTGATACACTGGCCCAGGCTGGCGCGGGAGTGCAACACGTCGTTCGTACGGTTGTGTACGTCGTCGACATGGCCGATACCCAGAATGTTGCTCGCGCTCATTCTGAGGTCTTCGATCGAATCCGCCCTGCAAGCACGCTCATTCAGGTCGGGGCCCTCACGCCGGCATCCGCACGGGTCGAGATCGAGGCGATGGCGATCATCTGCGACTGACCCTGCCCAACCAACCAGGCGTCGACTATTGCGCGCATGCGATCGAGGCGATCCTGACGCACGTCGCGCCGGCGCAGGGGTGGCGGTGAGACGATTGCGCCGCCTCAGGCAGGTCTGAGGCTTTTGACGTGCTTGGAGAAGATGCGGACCCGCACGCCGCGACGCTTGCCGTGCTGTTCGAAGGCGGATGACGCGACACGCTCGATGACATCGCGGAGGCGCAGGAACTGGGCCTCCCTTTCGTCGGGACGGGTGCCCTTCGTGGCATCGAGGTCGTCCAGCGCTGCGCTGCTGACCTCGCAGTCGACCATCCTGGCCCCATGCATCATCGTGAACAGAAAGGCCATCCGCTCCGCGTCATACCCCAGTGGCAGGCCACGTGTCAGTTGCACGGATTTGACGGGAGCTGCTCCTGGACGCGGCAATCGTCAGCCCACCGTTTCGCCGACCATGCCTGGCGATACCTCAGCCAGGCGGCTCGCTTGCGAAGCAAAATCCTCGAATGTTGCGACTGCATCGCGCATGTTGTGGCAGCCGCGACTGTCGCGCGACGCGTGAACGCGAAGGTCGAACAACTCCATCCAGAACAACGGGCTTTGGGGCAAGCCCCCTCCCAGCGCCTCGAACATGCTGATCTCGCAATCCCCGACACGTTCGAGCGCGACGATTCGCGCGCCATGGGCGACGTCGGGAATTCCGAGCAACGTTCCGTACCCTCGCAATATCTTCACGTTGATGGGCGGTGCGGCGCCGTCGCTGCTGGACATCAAGACCATCGTAGCTTTCGGGGAAGGGGGCTGCCCCCGAGAACGCAAGACTGGTCGGAGGGCAGGCAACCGATTTAAGTCACACGACCCCCGGTTTCTTGTTATCGTGAGCCAATAACTTGATTTCTCCTGCCGCGATCACGATCTGCGAGCCAAGGGAGCAAGGCCCGCAGCGGCAACGACGAAAGGGTTCGGTGTGCCGACTGCCCGTTCGCCCCATTTTGAAACAATGCCCAGTGCCACCGGCGGAATCGCGCGCCTGGTATGGGCACGTTTGCAGGACGCCGGCATCGAGGCGGACGGACTATTATCCAGGGCCGGATTGACGCGCGAGCAGATCGAAGATCGCAAGGCGCGCCTTGGCGCTGAAAGCCAGATCCGATTTCTGGAGCTTGGTGCGGAGGTCCTGCAGGATGACACGCTCGGATTTCATCTGGCTCGGGACTTCGACCTGCGTGAAATCGGGCTGCTCTATTACGTCGCGGCATCCTCCGGCACGGTCGCCGAAGCCTTGTCCAAGGCAGAGCGCTATTGCCACCTCGCCAATGAAGGGGTTTCGCTGCGATTTGCCGCCAAGGACATGACGATTGCGCTGAGATATGTCGGCGTCAACAGGCGATCGGATCGGCACCAGATTGAATTCTGGCTGACCACCATTATTCGGATCAACCGCGCCCTGACCAATCGTCGGCTGGTTCCGAGTCGGGTGCGGGTCGCCCATCGCCGTCGCACGACGCCTGCGGGGATCAAATCGTTCATGGGATGCGAGATCGAATTCGGCTGCGACGTCGACGAGATCACCTTCCCGACATCAACAGGCCTCATCCCGATCGAGAGCGCTGACCATTATCTGAACGACCTGCTGGTGACATATTGCGAGCAGGCGCTCGCGCACCGGAAATCCGGTGCGGCCTCGCTCAGGTCAAGCGTCGAGAATGCGATCGCCCCCCTGCTCCCGCATCGTGAGGCGCGGGTCGAAGAGATCGCCCGCCGCTTGGGGATGAGCCATCGGACGCTCGCGCGCCGCCTCGCCTTGGAGGGAGTGACCTTCAGCGGCATCCTCGACGAGATGAAGATCGACCTCGCCAAGAGCTACCTGAAGGACGATGAGCTGCCCATCTCGCAAACCGCCTGGCTGCTCGGCTACGGAGAGGTCAGCGCGTTCACCCATGCGTTCAAGCGCTGGACCGGAATGACACCGAGGCAATGGCGTACTCTGGACACCCCCGAACAGGATGACGACACGGGAGACGGCTCCGCTCGCGACCAGGTTTCCTCCGAGGTGCCCATCGCAAAGGCTCCCGATCGCCACTAGATTGCCCCATGAGGAAGATCGGATTCTGTCCTTCGGGCATTGGACAGCCTCGCCGCAACACGCTGTTGATGACGATCCCGAACAAGCTCGGCGCCGACTTGCGCGCATGCGATCGAGGCGATCCTGAAGCTTGTCGCGCCGGTGCTCGGGTGGCGGACCGCCGTCCGATTCACTGCGCAAGTCAGCCCGTTTCTTGCCGACCCCGGATCTTCGCGAGCCAGGCCGCCAAACGCGGATGCCTGGTATAGCGGCCCTCCATGCTTGCCAGCTCCTGCTGAAACACCCGCAGCGACAGCAGCCTTTCGATGTCGGGCTCGCGGATCTTCCAGATCGCCGGCGGAAAGAAGCCGTGCACCTTGAGCTCGTAGAGCTCGAAGATCGAGTGAATGATCTCGTGCACGGCCCGGCGCTCTTCCGCCGTGATCTCGATGTCGCCGGCAGCCTCGTGATCGACGAACACCGAGACCGGTAGGCGGCGTCGCAGATCGGAGACCCGGTCGGAATATCGCAGGAAGATGTCCGCGCCCAAGCGCCGATTGTTGGTATGCAGCGCCGCATAAATCGCGGCCATGCCAACGATGATCGATCCGAGCGTCATGAACCTGAGAAGATGGTCGAGCACGCGTCTGTCTCCTTGCGCCGGGCGCCGGATTGACAGAGATAAACCAGACTGCCGGCTGATAAAATGGGGCGGCCTCGGCTCGCGGACGTGCCGATACCGGCCCGGTGCCGCCCACCGCGCTCATACGGCAGCGCCGGCGCACAACCTCCGGCGACCGCGCGGCTGGGCCGACGTCATGTTATCCTCGTCTTGCCGACGGCGAACTTGCCGTCATTCGCCGGATTGAGCGATGAATCAGCATCTGTCCCTCGTCAGTCTCGTGGTCGCGGACTATGACGAAGCGATCGCGTTCTTCACGCGGGCTCTTGATTTCGAGCTGTGCGAGGACACGCCGCTCGGTGGCGGCAAGCGCTGGGTGGTGGTGCGGCCGCGCGGCAATTTGGGCTCTGGCCTGCTGCTGGCGCGGGCGGCCGGTCCGGCGCAGACGGCGCGCATCGGCGACCAGACCGGAGGCCGCGTCTTCCTGTTCCTGGAAACGGACGATTTCGAGCGCGACCATGCGCGCATGATCGCCGCCGGCGTCCGTTTCGTTCGGCCGCCACGGCAGGAGGCCTATGGTATCGTCGCTGTGTTCGAGGATCTCTACGGCAACCGCTGGGACCTGATCCAATCCATCAAGCGCGGTTGACGCCCGGCCGTCTCCCGCCTCACCCCGTCTTCGTCCCCGTGACGACCGCAAGCGCCTCGACGAGGCGGTCGAGATCGGCCTCGTCGGTAAAGAGCGCCGGCGTCACGCGGATGCATTGGCCCTTGGCGACACCGGCGCGGCGCACCGTCATGATCTTGTGGCTGTCGCGGAGCTTCACCACGATCGCCTCGTTGTCGGCCTTGCTGGTCTTGCCGGCGAGGCGGAAGGACGTGATCGCGCCATAGGAGCCGGCTTCATCCGGCGTCAGGATCTCGAGGTCCTTGAAGCCGCGGGCACGGCTCACCCAGTAATCACGCAAATAGCGCAGGCGCGCCTGCTTTGCCGCGGCGCCGATCTGCTGATGCAGCGCGACGGCGGTGGGCACCGTCAGCACGGTCGCAAAATTGACCGTGCCGGTGTGAACCCGCGAGCGGATGTCGGTCTCCGCAAAATCCTCATCGCCCATGTCGCGGTCGATGGCGGCGAGGCGGTCCTTCCTGATGTAGAGGAAGCCGACGCCGAGCGGCGCGCCGATCCATTTGTGCAGGTTGAATCCGACGAAATCGGATTCGAGGTCATTGACGTGGAAGTCGATCTGTCCCCAGGAATGCGCGGCGTCGACGATGGTGTCGATGCCCTTCGCCTTCGCCATCCGTGCGATCTCGGCGACCGGCATGACCAGGCCGGTGCGATGGCTGACATGGGTCAGCAGCAGAAGTTTCGTCTTCGGATTGGCCTCGATGGCACGGGCATAGGCGTCCAACACCGCCTGGCGGGTGGCGGGCTCCGGCACGTCGAACCTGACCACGTCGACGCCGCGGCGCGCCTTGAGCGAATTCATCGCATACTGCATCGAATCATAATCGAGATCGGCATAGAGCACGCCGTCGCCGGGCTTCAGCCTGTTGTAGCCGCCGATGAGCAGCTGCAGTGCTTCGGTCGCGCCGCGCGTCAGCGCGATCTCCTCGGGCGCGGCACCAACCGCCTCGGCCACCCTGGCGCGCACGGCTTCGAAATCCGTGCCGACGCGCTGCCGTGCGTAATAGGTGTTCTGGAAGTTGACCATGTCGGACTGGCGGATGAACTCGCGCCTCACGGGCTCGGGCATGATGCCCCAATAGCCGTTCTCGAAATTGGCGATGTCGCCCGTCACGGCATAGAGGCCCTTCACGGCCGCCCAATAGGCCTTGTCGGTGGCGATGGCGGCGGCCGTTCCGGTCGGCGGCGCGGGAAGGCTTTCGGCGGCGAACGCTGGTTTCGCCAAGGACGTGACGGCTGCGGCCGCGAGGCCCCGCAAGATCGACCGACGGTCGGACGAAATCGTTTCAGTCAGATTCATATCAGCCTCTACGGATGCGCGGCAAAGAAAGCCGCAATCAATAGAGCGCGAATGACATGGCAATGACAATCAACGATGCGGACTTCTACTTGCGGCCATCCTTCGAGACGCCCGCTTAGGCGGGCTCCTCAGGATGAGGACGGAGGGCGTGGCCACCGCTTCGAAGGCTCCAGATGCCGATTAGCCTCACCCTGAGGAGACCGCGAAGCGGTCGTCTCGAAGGGCGAGGCGTGCGCTCAGGCCTTTCCAAAAGGCGATGTGCGATCACCCCGCCTTCACGCTCGCATCGATCAGCAGCTTCGCCGCCGCGAGCGCGGACTGCGCGGGGCCGTCTTCGGACTGCTGGCCGGTGACGTAGATGCCTTCGATCAGGAGCAGCAGCGCGTCGCCGAGCACGTTCGGCTGGCGTGCGCCCATGGCGGCGGCGAGCTCGCGCAGGCGTTGGCGAAAGACCTTCTTGTGGGCTTCGGCGACCTGCCGCGCGGGATTGTCGCGCGAGGGATATTCCACCGCGGCGTTGCTCAGTCCACAGCCGCGATAGCCCTTGGCCACGGCGCGCGACGAAAGCTGGCCGATATAGGCCAGCACGTGATCGCGCGCATTGCCGTAGGCCTTGCCGCCGGGGCGTTCGAAATTTTCCCAGAAGCTCAGATCGTAGTCGCGCAAGTAAGCGGCGGCGAGATCGTCCTTGGAGGCGAAGGCGCGATACAGGCTCGGTTTTGTCACCCCGGCGCGGTCCACCACCTCGTCGACACCGACGGCGCGAATGCCCTCGCGGTAGAACAGCTCTCCGGCGGAGGCGCGGATCCGGTCGGCGGCCCGGAGCGGCGCTTCGGCGGGTTTCTCGGCTTTCTTCGGCATCTGGCTTCGTCTCATCTCAGGCACGGGGGCTTGACAATGTTACTGACCGGTACGTATTAGTACCGCATCGCAATACGTACCGGTAAGTAACATGCCCGAAGCCTCCTTTCAATCCACCTCCGTCTCCCGGCGGCCGTTCGGCCCGAACTACGCGTTCGTGGTCGTTGCCGTGATCTTCCTGGCGCTGCTCGCCTCGGCCGGCCTGCGCGCGACGCCGGGCGTGCTGATGCTGCCGCTGCAAAAAGCCTTCGGCTGGGACGTCAGCGTGATCTCGTCGTCGGCCGCGGTCGGCATCTTCCTCTACGGCCTTGCGGGTCCGTTCGCCGCGGCGGTGATGCAGCGCTTCGGCATCCGCCGCACCGTGCTGGGTGCGCTGGCATTGATGTCGGTCTCGACGGCGATGAGCTATTTCATGACCGCGCCGTGGCAGTTGTTCATGAGCTGGGGACTGCTCTCCGGCATCGGCTCGGGCGCGGTCGCCAACGTGCTCGGCGCCACCATCGTCAACCGCTGGTTCACCACCAATCGCGGCCTCGTCATGGGACTTCTGACCGCGAGCACGGCCACCGGAACGCTCATCTTCATGCCGGGCCTCGCATCGCTGGTCGAATGGGGCGGCTGGAAGCCGGTGGTGCTGACGGTCGCCGCCTGCTGCGCGGCGCTGATTCCGCTGGTCTATTTTCTGGTGCCGGAGCGGCCCGCGTCGATCGGCCTGCGCTCCTATGGCAGCACGCATGACGACCAGCCGGCGGCACCGGCGCAGGGCAATCCGTTCGTCGCGGCGATCGGCAACCTCGTGCGCGCCGCGAAGACACAGACATTCTGGTTCCTGTTCGCGACCTTCTTCATCTGCGGATTCACCACCAACGGCCTCGTCGGCACCCATCTGATCGCGTTCTGCGGCGACCACGGCATCTTCGAGGTGCAGGCCGCAAGCCTGCTGGCGCTGATGGGATTCTTCGACCTGTTCGGTACCACGCTGTCGGGCTGGCTCACCGACCGCTTCGATCCGCGCAAGCTGCTGTTCTTCTATTACGGACTGCGCGGGCTGTCGCTGATCTACCTGCCCTACTCGGACTTCTCGTTCGTCAGCCTGTCGGTGTTCGCGGTGTTCTACGGCCTCGACTGGATCGCGACCGTGCCGCCGACCGTGCGTATCGCCAACGAAGCCTTCGGCGACAAGAATGCGCCGCTGATCTTCGGCTGGGTCGTCGCCGGCCATCAACTCGGGGCCGCCTGCGCCGCCTTCTTCGCCGGCTTCATGCGCTCGTCGCAGGGCGATTATCTGCAGGCCTTCATGATCGCAGGCATGACCGGCATCGTCGCGGCCGTGCTGTCGCTGATGATTGGCCGGCGGCCGAAGCAGCCGGCGTTGGCTGCGGCGTGAGAGACGACGTGCCGGCAAGGCACTGACCTTGCCGGCGCAGCCGCCCGTGCTGCTAGATTTGGAGGTTGATTCCGTTAAGGAATTTGAAATATTGTGATGACGAAGCGGGCCACGCAAAGGCTTGTGCAGGAGCTTGAGAGTTCGCGTTGCGTCCAGCTCCATCCCAATCAACCGAAACGATCTGTGGCGGCCTGGCGAATGAGCGCTTCCCTCCTTTCAACGGTCGGTGACCATTTCTTCATCGGCCTGAAGCCGACCAGCGTTCTCGATGACCGCGACCGCGCGCTGCTGCGGGATCTCCGGCCCGCCGGCGTCATCCTCTACAAGAGCAATTTCCGCCACGATCTGCCCTATCGGGACTGGCTGTCGATCCACCGGGATCTGATCGCCGCGATCCGCGACGCTTCGCAGCGCGACAAGCAGTTCATCGCGATCGATCACGAGGGCGGACGCGTCTGCCGCACGCCGGCGCCGATCACGCGCTTTTCCTACGCGGCACGCTGGGCCGGAACGGCGGAGCAGGTCGGCGACGCCATGGGCGTCGAGCTCGCCTCGCTCGGTTGCAATCTCAACTTCGCGCCGGTGCTCGACATTCACTCTAACCCCGCCAACCCTGTCATCGGCGAGCGCGCCTTCGGCCGCACCGCTGACGACGTCATCAAGTCGATGCTGCCGTTCGCCAAGGCGATGGAGCGCCGCGGCGTCCGGGCCTGCGGCAAGCATTTTCCGGGGCATGGCGACACGCAGGTGGATTCGCACCACGAACTGCCGGTCATCGATCTCGACCTCGACCAGATCAAGGCGCGCGAGCTGAAGCCGTTCGCCGCCGCGATTGAGGGTGGGATCGAGATGATGATGACGTCGCATATCCTGTACCGGAAGCTCGATGCCAACGACCCCGTCACGCTGTCGCGCGCGATCACGCAGGGGCTGTTGCGCGAGGCGATGAACTTCCGCGGCGTGATCGTGTCCGACGACGTCGGCATGCGCGCCATGGCCGGTCGGCTGGACGCGCCGGATGCCGGTGCGCGCTTCATGGCCGCCGGCAACGACATGCTGATGATCTGCTCGGCTCTGACCGACACCGGGCGTGCCCGCTTCCTCGCCCAATCGATCATCGACGGCGTGGACTCCGGCAAGCTCGACCCGGCGGTTCTGAAGGCCTCGAGCCAGCGCGTCCACGCGATGCTTGATCGCACCCCGCAGAACTCGGTCTCGGAGCTGTCGCCCGAGGTGCTTGCCAGCCATCGCAACGCCGGCGCCCAGTTCGAGGCGGCGACCGTCGAGGTCGTGTAGGGCCCCACCAGAATCCATCCGAAAGCCGGACGTTCTCAACGGAACCGCCGTTGATCTCGATATGCTACACGTGCTAATGTTACGAATGGTAGCATATCGCGCCCTGCCAATATCAACGTCAGGTTGCTTCGTGCTAAGGAGGTTCCACCCCGGGACGATCAACCCGGCGGCCGGCTCAGGTGATGGGTTTGAACGTGAAACGCGCAGCAAAACTCCTCATCGGCGCGCTGGTCGTGTTGCCGGCCGGCACCGCGGCCTATTATTTCAGGAATGACATCAAGGACATCAAGCTCCCGTTCGCGCTGCCCTTCATGCAGGCGGCGGAGGCCGAGCGCGGTGTCGCGCCCGCTCCCCCTCCGCGGCCACCGGTCGCCGTCAAAGTCGCCGCCGCGAAGGCGGAGGACGTGCCGATCTATCTGACCGGCATCGGCACGATCCAGGCCTACAACACCGTCAACGTGCAGAGCCGGGTCGACGGCGAGATCGTCCAGATCCTTTTCCAGGAAGGACAGGACGTCAAGCAAGGCGACGTCCTCGCGGTGATCGACCCGCGCCCGTTCCAGGCCCAGCTCGATCAGCAGATCGCAGTGAGGCAGAAGGACCAGGCGCTGCTGGACGGCGCCCAGATCGACATGGAGCGCTACGACGCGCTGATCCAGAAGGCCGCCGCGATCTCGCGGCAGGTCGTGGACCAGCAGCACGCGCTGGTCGAGCAGTACAAGGCGCAGGTCCGGAACGACGACGCCCAGATCGAATATGCGCGCACGCAGCTCGGCTTCACCAATATCCGCGCGCCGATCAACGGACGGCTCGGCATCCGCCAGGTCGACCAGGGCAATTACGTGCGCGCGGTGTCGCCGACGACCATCGTCACCGTCACGCAATTGCAGCCGATCTCGGTGATCTACACCCTTGCCGCGGTCGCGGTCGGCCAGACCCGGCTCAGCCTCGGCCAGACTGATGCGCCGGTGGTCGCGCTCACCGCCGACAACACCTCCGAGCTCGACAAGGGCACGATCACGCTGGTCGACAACCAGGTCGATCAGGCCAGCGGCACCATCAAGCTGAAGGCGACCTTTCCCAACAAGGCGCTGAAACTCTGGCCGGGCAATTTCGCCAACGGGCGGATCACGGTGGACACGCGCAAGAACGCGATCACCGCGCCGGCGATCGCCGTGCGGCACGGTCCACGCGGCGATTTCGTCTGGGTCGCGAAGGCGGACGATACGGCGGCTTTCCGGCCGGTCACGGTCGGGCAGATTTTCGACGGACGCGCGCTGATCGACAAGGGCCTCGCCCGGGGCGAGCGCGTCGTCACCGACGGCTATTACCGGCTCGAGAACGGCGCGCGCATCACGATCGAGGGCCAGACGCCCACCGCCAAGGCGCAGCCCACCACTCAGCCGCGCTCCGAGCCGCGCGTTGACTGAGGCCCGCCATGTCCGCGCCCTTCATCCTCCGGCCGATCGCAACGACGCTGATGATCGTCGCGGTCGTGCTGCTGGGCATGCTCGGCTACCGTGAGCTGCCGATCGCGCCGCTGCCCAATGTCGATTTCCCCACCATCCAGGTGGTGACACGTTATCCCGGCGCTTCGGCCACCGTCGTCGCAACCTCGATCACCGCGCCGCTGGAGCATTATTTCGGCACGATCTCCGGGCTGACCGACATGAGCTCGACCAGCTCGTACGGCTACAGCCAGATCACGCTGCAATTCGACCTGTCGCGCAAGATCGACGCGGCCGCGCAGGACGTGCAGGCGCGGATCAATGCGGCGGCGGGCTGGATTCCGGTCGAGCAGCTGCCGAGCCCGCCGACCTATCGCATGGTCAATCCGGCCGACACGCCGGTGCTGATCCTGGCGCTGACCTCGAAGACGATGGCGCTGCACGAGGCCAATGATCACGCCGCGACCATTCTGGTGCCGAAACTGTCGCAGATCCCGGGCGTCGGTGCCGTCAGCATCGAAGGCGGACAAACCCGGGCCATACGCCTGCAGATGAACCCGACCCGGCTGGCCGGGCTCGGCCTATCGCTCGACGACGTCCGCCGCGGCATCGCCGCCACCACCGCAGACAATCCGAAGGGCTCGCTCGACGGTCCCAGGCAGGCGTTTCACGTCGACACCAACGACCAGCTGTTCACCGCGGAGGCCTATCAGGATGCGGTGATCGCCTATCGCAACGGCGCGCCAGTGCTGCTGCGCGATGTCGGCACCGCCATCGACGGCGTCGAGGATGCCGAGCAGGCGGCCTGGTTCCAGGGCGAACGTGCCGTGCTGCTGGACATCCAGCGTCAGCCCGGTGCGAACACGATCGAGGTCGTGGATGCCATCAAGAGTATCCTGCCGAAACTGCAGGACTCGCTCCCCGCGGCGCTGAAGATCTCCGTCGTCAGCGACCGCACCACGACGATCCGGGCCGCGATCCACGACGTGCAGTTCACGCTGGTGCTGACGGTGGCCCTCGTCGTGCTTGTTATCTTCATCTTCCTGCGCAAGCTGTGGGCCACCGTGATCCCGAGCGTCACGCTGCCGGTCTCGCTGATCGCAACCTTCGGCGTCATGGCGCTGTGCGGTTTCAGCCTCGACAATCTCTCGCTGATGGCGCTGACGATTGCTTCAGGTTTCGTCGTCGACGACGCCATCGTGATGATCGAGAACATCGCGCGCTATGTCGAGGACGGCGAGGATCCGCTTCAAGCGGCCCTGAAGGGTGCGCGACAGATCGGCTTCACCATCGTCTCGCTGACGGTGTCACTGATCGCGGTGTTCATCCCGCTGCTGCTGATGGGCGGCGTGGTGGGCCGGCTGTTCCGGGAGTTTGCGATCACGCTGTCCTTTGCCGTCGTCATCTCCGGCCTCGTGTCGCTGACTCTGACGCCGATGATGTGCGCGCAGCTGCTGCGACACGAGGACCCCAACGCGCAGCACGGCTTTCTGTACCGCATCAGCGAACGCGGCTTCGACGCCTCCGCCAGCTTCTATCTGTGGGGGCTCGACTGGGTGCTGAGACACCGCAAGCTCACGCTGGTCTTCACCGTGCTCACTTTGGTCGCGACCGTGATGCTGTACGTCGCGATCCCCAAGGGATTCCTGCCGTTGCAGGACACCGGCCTCCTCATCGGCACCACCGATGCGGCCCAGGACATCTCCTTTGCGGCGATGGCCGAGCGGCAGCAGCAGCTCGCCGCCGTGATCGCGCGCGACCCCGACGTCGTCACCGTCGGCAGCTTCGTCGGCATCGGATCCGTCAACACGACGCTGAACAGCGGCCGGCTCTACATCGATATCGGCAGCCCCGACGCGCGGACATCGTCCGCGGCCGCCGTCATGGCGCGGCTTCAGCATGCCGTCGAGGGCGTTCACGGCATCACGCTGCATCTGCAACCGGCGCAGGATCTACAGATCGAGTCGCGCGTCGCGCGCACGCAATACCAGTATGCGCTGCAGGATCTCGACGAGGACGAGCTTCGGCTCTGGAGCCGGCGCCTGGTCGAGGCGCTGCGCATGCGGCGGGAGCTCGCCGACGTCGCCGACGACCGCCAGGACGAAGGCCTGCAGATGTCGATCACCATCGACCGCCAGCTCGCGGCGAGCTACGGCGTCAGCCTGAACACGATCGACCAGACGCTCTATGACGCGTTCGGGCAGCGCCAGATCGCAACCGTCTTCGGTCCCCTCACCCAGTATCACGTGATCCTCGAGGTCGATCCTGCCCTGCGCAACGATCCCGATATCCTGGGCAAGATCTATCTGACCGCGGCCGCCGCTGCGGCCAGCACCATCGATCAGTCGACCAGCGGCTTCAGCGGTGCCTTCAGCAAGGCCTCCGCGCCGGTGCCGCTGTCGGCCTTCGCGCGGATCGAGCGGCAGCACGCGCCGCTGCTGATCTCGCACCAGGGCCTGTTTCCGGCCACCACGATCTCGTTCAATCTGGCCGACGGCGTTTCGCTGAGCCACGCAACGGAGGCGCTGCGCCAGACCGAGCGCGAGATCGGACTGCCGGATGCGGTCACGACCAAGCTGATCGGCACGGCCGCCGAGTTCGCCAACTCGCTTGCGGACGAGAAATGGCTGCTGCTGGCCGCGATCGTGACGGTCTACCTGATCCTCGGCATGCTCTATGAGAGCTACATCCACCCGATCACGATCCTGTCGACCTTGCCGTCGGCGGGTATCGGCGCGCTGCTGGCACTGATGCTGTACCGGCAGGATCTCAATCTGATCTCGCTGATCGGCATCATCCTGCTGATCGGCATCGTCAAGAAGAACGCCATCATGATGGTGGATTTCGCGCTCGCCGCCGAACGTGAGGACGGCGCCTCCTCGTTCGACGCCATCCGGCAGGCCTGCATCCTGCGCTTCCGCCCGATCATGATGACGACGATGGCGGCGCTGTTCGGCGCGCTGCCGCTTGCGATCGGCTCGGGCACCGGCTCCGAGCTGCGCCAGCCGCTCGGCATCGCCATCGTCGGTGGCCTGATCGTCTCGCAGATTCTCACGCTCTATACGACCCCTGTCGTCTATCTGGCGTTCGCCTCGCTACGCACGCGGTTCGGATGGCGATCCGAGACGGCCAACGATCCGGCGGCGCTGCCGCAGGCCG
Organism: Bradyrhizobium sp. CCGUVB14; assembly: GCF_024199935.1. NCBI lineage: Bacteria > Pseudomonadati > Pseudomonadota > Alphaproteobacteria > Hyphomicrobiales > Nitrobacteraceae > Bradyrhizobium > Bradyrhizobium sp. CCGUVB14. The sequence goes on along the minus strand of NZ_JANADS010000001.1, from coordinate 926,849 downwards.
AGCGGCCCGCGCCGTGAGCATCACCGCACAGTTCGTGCTGCGGCCGGTGGCGACCACGCTGCTGATGATCGGCGTGTTCCTGCTTGGCAGCGTCGCCTATGTCCGCTTGCCGATCGCCTCGGTGCCGGCGGTGGAACGACCCACGATCGGGATCTACGCGCCATTTCCCGGCGCAAGCCCGACAACGGTCGCGAATGCACTGTCGCAACCGCTCGAAACCACGCTCGCACTGATCCCGGGCGTGACGGAAATCACCTCGTTCAGCGCCATGGGTGGCACCAGCATCACGGTGCAGTTCGAGCTCTCCGTGGATATCGATGCCGCAGCCGGCGCGGTGCAGGCCGCCATCAATTCGGCCGGGCCAAACCTGCCGAAGGGACCTTGGCCGCCGACCTATTGGAAGGCAAACCCGGCGGGCTTCGCGGTCGTGGCGCTCGCCTTGACCAGCGACGTGTTCACGCCCGGTGAGGTCTACAGCCTCGCCGACGGCGTGATCTCGCCAAAGCTGTCGCAACTGCCCGGCGTCGCGCGGATCAACGTCACCGGCGCGGAGCGTAGTGCGGTGCGCATCCAGGTGTCACCGGCCCGGCTCGCCGCCATGAACCTGTCGCTGGAGGCGGCGCGCGTCGCTGTCCTCAATGCTTCGCAGAACCTGCCCAAAGGCGCGGTCTCGGTCGACGGCCAGCGCCTCACCATCGAAGCCAACGACCAGCTGCTCCAAGCCGTCGATTATCGCGATATCGTGCTGGCCTGGCGTAACGGCGCGCCGGTTCGCCTCGGCGATGTCGCCTCCGTGAGCGACAGCGTCATCAACAACCGCCTCGCCGGCTGGTACGGCACCGAGCGCGGCGTCGTGCTGTTCGTCTACAAGCAGTCGGACGCCAACATCGTCGAGACCGTCGATGCCATCAAGGCGGAGCTGCCGGAAATCCAGCGCTGGCTGCCGCCCGGTATCAAGCTGCACACGATCTATGACCGCACCACGCTGATCCGGGCCGCCGTGAACGACGTCAAGCTCACGCTGGTGATCGCCTCCGCGCTCGTCGTGCTCGTCATCGCGCTGTTCCTCAGGCGGTTCTGGGCGACGATGATCCCGAGCGTCACCATTCCCGTCTCGCTGGCCGCGACGCTGTTCGTGATGAATTTGTGCGGCTTTAGCCTCGACAATCTGTCGCTGATGGCGCTGACCATCGCCGCCGGCTTCGTCGTGGACGACGCCATCGTCATGATCGAGAACATCATTCGGCGCATGTCGGAGGGCGAGCCCGCGCTGCAGGCCGCCATCAACGGCGCCCGCCAGATGGCGTTCACGGTCATCGCCATCACCGTCGCCCTGATCGCGGCGCTGATCCCGATCCTGTTCATGCCCGACGTGGTCGGGCGCTACTTCCGCGAATTCGGCGTGACGCTGGTGGTCGCGATCGTCTCTTCGGCGGCGATCTCGCTGACGCTGACGCCGATGATGTGCGGACATCTGCTCGATCGCGGCCGGCAGCGGCTGCACAACCCCGACGCAGACCCCGGCCACCGCACGTTCTATGCCCGCAGCCTCGACTGGACGCTGCGCCACCGTTTTCTCACCGTCCTGATGATCACCGCCCTCACAGGGGCCAGCGTCTGGCTCTATCTGCAACTGCCGAAGGGTTTCATGCCGACCCAGGACACCGGCGTCATGTTCGTACGGACCGTGGCTCCGTCGAACATCTCGTTTCTGTCCATGGAAGACCGGCAGCGCGCCGTCGGCGAGGCGATCCTCGGGGATCCCGCGATCTCGGGTCTTACATCCTATATCGGCGAGGGTAATGGCAACGCGCTCAGCGTCGGGCAGATGCTGGTCGCGCTGAAGCCGCCCGAGGTGCGCAAGCTGTCGATCCAGCAGGTCATCACGCGCCTGCGCGAGCGCATGAACCGGATCGACGGCGTCCGGGTGTTCTTCGTGCCGCTCCAGGATCTCAATCTCGGCGTCCAGTCCGGCGGGTCGCGGTTTCAATATACGATGTGGGGCATCGACGAAGAGGCGGTGATACGCGCCGCCGAAAACATGATCCGGCGCGTGCGCGGCATTCCGCAGATCATCGACGTCATCGCGAGCTGGGAGACCGGTGGCCTGCAGGCCGGGCTCACCATCGACCGCGTTCGCGCCGCGATGCTCGGCGTCACGCCCGTCGCGGTCGACAACACGCTCAACGACGCCTTCGGCCAGCGTCAGATCAATCTTCTCTTCCTGCCAACCAACTATGCGCGCGTGATCTTCGAGGTCGAGCCCGAAGCCGCAAGCGGCCCCGACTCCATGAGCCAGATCTACGTGCCGAGCGCCAGCGGCAAAGCGGTGCCGCTGACAGCCTTGACCAAGCCGCAGCGCGCGCACGCCGCGATGTGGGTCCGTCACAGCGCCCAGTTTCCGGCCGCGACGATTTTCTTCGACATCAAGCCCGGCACGTCGATCGGCGACGCCATCGCTTCGATCCGCAAGGAGGAGGCCGAGGCAAAGCTGCCCGACGACGTCAAGGCGGAATTCCGCGGCGAGGCCAAGGAGGCCGACAAGTCGATCGTCAAGCAGGCTGCGCTGTTCGGAGCCGCGCTGATCGCGATCTACCTCGCGCTCGGCATGCTCTACGAGAGCTACGTCCATCCGCTGACCATTCTCTCGACCTTGCCACCGACCGCCTTCGGCGCGCTGGTCGCGCTGTGGGCGACCGGGACGCAGTTCACGCTGGTGACCACCATCGCCTGCATCCTGCTGGTCGGCATGGTGATGAAGAACGCCATCATGATGGTCGACTATGCCCTCGATGCGGAACGGCATCGCGGCCTCAACGCCCATGACGCCATCCTGCTCGCGGCACGGCTGCGGGCGCGGCCGATCACGATGACGATGCTGGCCGCATTCCTCAGCGCCGTCCCGATCGCCTTCGGCACCGGCCCGGGTTATGAGATCCGCCAGCCGCTCGGCATCACCATCATGGGCGGCCTCGTCGTCGCCCAGCTGTTCACGCTGTACTCGACGCCGGCGATGTACCTGCTGCTGGACAAGCTGAGGCGCCGGAAGAAGACGTCTGCGGCGAGCGCACCTCAGGCATCCGCTGCCGTCGGCGCGCCGGCTCTGCCCGATCTCGGCGGGTAAGACACAAAGGGACCCCGAACCTCGTCGCAAGCCTCGCGCAATCTCCCCCTGCTGAAGTCGAATCAACCGCGACGCCAGAGAGGCGGGGTTGCGCCCGTCAGAAGCCGCTGCCGCCACCGAGGTGGACGTTCGCCATGAACGGGACTTGAGCAGCGATGAGCACAGCAGCCGCCTTCTGCGAAGCGGGCCTTGCGCATTTCAGGGACGGACGGCCTCTCGACGCGCGTGCCTGCTATCAGCAGGCCCTCGGAATCGATGCGGAACACACCGACGCGCAGCATCTCATGGGGCTGCTGTTTCTCCAGGCCAGGCAATACAACGAGGCCCTCGCGTGGATCGTCCGCGCGATCCAGCGCGCGCCGAAGCCCGAATATCTGGCGAGCTTCGCGACGGTGCTGCAGCAATATGGGCGCTGCGACGAGGCGCTTAACGTCATCGACCAGGCGATCCAGCTTCGGCCGGACGATGCCGAGCTGTGGCGACAGCGCGGCGACATTTTGATTCAGCTTGCGCGGCTCGATCAAGCCCTGCTGAGCTTTCAACAGACGCTCAAGCGCGATCCACATCATCACGACGCTCTGTATAAGAGCGGGGCTCTCCTTCACAAGCTCGAGCGCAACGAGGAGGCGGTGGCAGCTCTTGATCTCAGCGACAGCCTGTTCCCCAACCATGCCCCGACGCTGCGAACGCGCGCATGGGTTCGCTATTGTTTGAAACGGTTCGAGGACTCCGCGGCCGACGGCAGGCGGGCACACGAGCTCGATCCCGACAATGCCGAGATCTGCAACAATCTCGGCCTCTCGTTGCGGCGGCTCGGCCGGAATGACGAGGCGCTGGCGTGGTTCGACAAGGCCATCTCGATCCAGCCGCGCTTCGTGGATGCCTTCGACAACAAGCTGGTGGCGCTTTTCCAGCTTCATCGCTTCGACGAGGTGTTCGCGCTGTCCGATCGCATGAATGCGATCGGGCTGAGCAGCGCGGTGACAGCGTGGAATGTCTCCCTGGCCCATCTCCTGACCGGCAATTTCGAAGCCGGCTGGCGCGGACACCAGACCCGATTGAAACTGCCTTCGGCACCACGACACCCTCAGTTTCAGCAATCGATCTGGCTCGGGGAAGACGGCATCGCGGGAAAGACGATCCTTGTCGCGGCGGACGAGGGGTTGGGCGACACCATTCACTTCGTCCGCTACGTCCCGATGCTGGCGGAGCGCGGAGCACGCGTGATTCTTGTCGTGCAGGACCCGCTGCATCGGCTGATGTCGACACTGAGCGGTGCATCCCTTTGCATTCCGCGGTCGGCCATGGGCACGCTGCCGGCGTTCGACTTGCACTGCCCGATTTCCAGCCTGCCGCTTGCCTTCAAGACCCGTCTCGAGACGATTCCGTCCGGACCATATCTGCCCGCCCCTCCGGAGAGCCTCGTTCAAGCCTGGGAGAATCGTCTTGGCGCTCGAACCAGGCTCCGGGTCGGCCTGGTCTGGTCCGGCGATCCACATCACGTGAACGACGAGACCCGCTCGATTCCGCTGCGAACGCTGTCGCGTATTCTCGATGTGAATGCGAGCTTCGTCAGCCTGCAGAAGGCCCCGCGCCCGCATGATGCGGCGGTGCTGCGGGAGAGACGCGACATTGCCGACCCGACCGCTGATCTCGCCGACTTCACCGACACCGCCGCGCTGATCGCCTGCCTCGATCTCGTGATCACCGTCGACACCAGCGTCGCGCATCTCGCCGGCGCGCTCGGCCGTCCGACCTGGATCCTGCTGCCCTGGACGCCCGACTACCGCTGGCTGCTCGATCGCGCGGACAGCCCCTGGTATCCGAGCGTGCGGCTGTTCCGGCAAACCGAGACGCGCGACTATGAGAGCGTGGTTGATCGCGTGCGGGAGGAATTGCGGGCGCTGGCCGCCGCGTTTGGACCGGGCCCGCGTTGAGGGCACATGCGCGGCGCCTGACGGCTCCGCCGGCAAAGGTATTATCTTCCGCAGCACAAACGGACTTCAACCCTGCGGCAAATGCGACCGCGGTCCGTTCAATGTTAACCCGCAGCGCCGGATGCAGGCCGACATACAGGATTCGTTAACGCAGCCGCCCTAGCCTTTAAGGACTTGGGCAAAATCGCGACATGCTGCCGGATCGTCGATGACAGGAAATCATGCTGCCTCGACCCTGCCGGACGAGGTTCGCGTACGACTCTACGATCAGGCCCTGAATGCCGCGCGCATCGGCGCCTGGGAATGCGAACTCGAGACCGAGCGCCTGAACTGGACCCAGGGCGTCTACGACATCTTCGGCTATCCCGAGAACAACCCGCTGCGGCGCGCAAGCATCGTCGATCTCTACATCGACGAATCCAGGCGCCACATGGAGCTCGCGCGTGCCGAGGTGATCCGGAGCGGCTGCCCGGTCACGCTCGATACCGAGATCAGAACCTGGCGCGGTGAAAAGCGCTGGATGCGCCTCTCGATTAACGCTGTACGAGAGGGCGGAAGGCCGGTGCGGATCTTCGGCTCCAAGCAGGACGTCACCTCCGACCGACAGGCACTCGAGAGCCTGCGGCAACAGGCCGAAACCGATCCGCTCACCGGGCTCGCCAATCGTGCGGTGTTTCAGGCCCGCTATCGTGAGGTCGTCAACGACAGCCTGAATCACGGCTTTGCGTCGGCGCTCGTTCTGATCGACCTCGACGGCTTCAAGCAGCTCAACGATACATCGGGCCATCTGGCCGGAGACGCATGCCTGTGCGAGGTCGCGCAGCGTCTGCGGCGGGCCTTCTACAATGCCGGCCTGGTCGGCCGGCTCGGTGGCGACGAATTCGCGATCATCCTGCGCGCGCCGAAAGATCCTGCGCGGATCGCGCGCGTGCTGCAGCAGACCATCATGATGCTGAGCCGCCCGTTATTCTGGAACGGCCTTCGCCTCCAGGTCGGCGCCTCGATCGGAGCTGCGCTGGTTGGCCGTCCGCATCGGCGGCGGATCGTCGAATTGTTCGCGGAAGCCGACATCGCCCTCTATGACGCGAAGGCCGCCGGCCGCAACCGGGTCCGTCTGATCGGGGACGAAGGGCAAAGCCGGGCGGCTTAGGCCTGCAGGCTAGCGAGCCGCGAGCGCCGAAACCGCCATCATCACAGCGCCGACTGCGACCGCAGCGATACCACTATAGGCGTCCCCGATGGACCGCCAATGATAATCCGTATTGAAAACCGCGAGCAGATGGTCCTGGAACATCGCTTCCTGCGACTGATGCCTGAACATCAGCACGACGCCGACGACGATGACGGCGATCCCCATGATCATCAGTGCGACCTGCGCCGTAATCTTCATATCGCCTCCGATTCCATCAGAAATCGTTTGCAACCACAGCACACAATATAGCTATAGTACGACCTTTGTCGAGTTGCGCACAATCGACCGGCACATCGGACATCGCCGTGACGCCCATCGCCGGTATGTGCACTGTCTGGAAGGTCGCTTCGAATGACTGCATTCATTCTATCGGCCACGATCGCCTTCGCACTCTACGAATTGCTGGCCTTCACTGAATGGCCGGTCAACCAGAGCTTTATAAGCTTTTGCCGCGTTACGCTCGGCTTGAGCGAGGCGACGACACGAACGCTGCGTAAGGTCGTCGTGATCATGATCGTTATCTTGGTCCTGCTGACCGTACTGACCATTCACGACTTTGCATCCCCGGTCAGCGCCCTTGCGCGCAATCAGGTCAACATCATCTTCGGCTTCGTGTTCGGCCCGCTGTTTGCCATCTGGGTCAACAGCGTTGTCGTTCATAGCTCCGGTGAGGACCTCACCCGCGGCCAGATTTTTGGGGCGATCGGCCTGGTCATTCTGTTTGCCTTTGGTGCCGTCGGCAGTGAGGGTTCAGGTCTCATCAGGCTATTCGTGCGCAATCTGACCTCGCTCAAGCTCGGCGTCGCCGAGTTGTCCTTCGCGACGAGAGAGCAAGGCGGCCGAGAGCGGCTCGCATCCACGGGAATCGCGGGGACCAGCAGCACATATGTGCAGGGAGGATCGACCGGACTGCAGAACCTAGCATATCTCGACACCATCATCGAGCGTGATCAGGATTATCTGAAGACGGCATTTGCGCCGAAGTCCCAGACAGTGCCGGACGACGACGATTTGCGACGCAGCGCCCAGTTCGCCAAATCCACAATCACACCGCCCTTGAAATGTCTGTTCGCTTGGTTCGAGCAAACCGCCGATTCTGGCCCCGTCGAGAAATATCTCTCCGTCTACAGCGATACATTCCGGCGGCTCGACGCCTTGAACGCGGGTGCAAACGCTGCAGTTGGCTCACTCGACCCCCTCGCACGGGAACGCGGCCTGAATGAAGTCAGCTCCGATTTCGTCCGCAACGGTCTGCACATGGCGCTGGACATCTTCCGGTCCACGGGGGCGGCCTCCGTTCTTCCACCATGCGGGGAGTGGTTCGAGATCTATTGTCCCAGCCGTGAAAAGCCTCCGACAACCGATCAGGAAGGCTATATCAACGGATGCCTGCAGGAGGCGTTGGATCAGTTCATCGACAAGGCCGAGGCGCCCAAGACCGGAAAGGTGCTGGAGCGAATAACTTACCTCGCCGACAATCTGGACGAGATGATCGAGCCCCGGCGGTCGCGTAGCCCAGGTGGACTGGAGGTGCTACCCTATTTCGCAGTTGCCCGCGCCAGCCTCATGACACAGCTCGGGCAGCACGAGGCCGCAGCCGCCATCCTGGATGATTGGCTAAGCGCCCGCCGCGGCGAGAATGAACGTCCACAGCGGCAAGCTGCATATCAGGTGTTTCCAGCGCTGCAACGCAAGGACGATTGGTTCGCCCTACGAGTCCGCTCGATGCTCGTCGTGTATGTCGAGGAATGGCTGGCAGACAACAAGGCGAAGGTGGCAACGGTTGTCCAGACCGAGCATCTACGCAACCTGCAGGCAACCATCGACGGTATCAGGGCCCGTTTGCGAAAGGCCGATTTCTTCGAGAAGCTGAGCGATGCGTGCCGCACGAAATGCGAGCCCGTATTCAAGCGCCCCACGATATGCGAGTCGGACGAGCCGTTGGCGCGGCTAAAGCTGTGGCAGCGCCTGTACTCGTCCTACGTCACCATGGAATACACGTACATTCATCGAACGATCGAGCATCCGGACTATGCGAAGCTCGCAGAAGCAGTGAACGACGAGGCGCGCAAATTGGCCAACTTCGACCTTTCATGCGGCACTGACCAGCCGCCAGCCAAGGTGCTGTACGCTCAGTCGCTTCTGGCGTTCGCCGAGAACGCCGTCGCTTATTCCAGACTGCGCGCCAAGATCGACGATCAGGCCACGCACCAAAAACGACTAAACGAAGCCGAACGCGCCGCAAAATTTGGCCTGCAAATCGTCGACGACACAGCTAGGGAGGATCAGGAACGTTCCGGCAAACCGTATCTCGCACGGATCGCGCCGAGCTTTGCGGTGGGCGTCCAGGAGCAGCTCAAGCTACAGATCGCCAAGATCGACAAGGCGCGCACTGATTTGGCGGAATAGCGTCGCGCGAAGCACGACGAAGCCCGCCTACGGAGGCGTCACGGTCGCGAGTGCCGGCGACAAGGCCGAAAACATCAGCACCAGTCCGACTGCATAAATTCCGAAGAGGCGCAGCATGGCACGCTCCATTCCCTGTAGCCGATAATATAAGCCTTACCGCTGAACCGCAAATGAACGAACGGCCACTTCAGGAACCGCGAATACGCTGGTTCCATTGGAACAAAAACGGGACAATGATGGAAAAAATGGCGCGCCCGGAACGATTCGAACGTCCGACCCTCAGATTCGTAGTCTGATGCTCTATCCAGCTGAGCTACGGGCGCGTTTTTCGCAGGACAGCGGGCTGGGCCCGCTTGCAGCCTCCAGACAGCGCCGGGAGGGGTGCGAAAGAGCGCTCTGACTAACCGCTCTTGGCCGGATTGGCAAGGTCCGGGATGGGGAGATTTTCAACTCGCTCGTCATTCCGGGATGGCCCGAAGGGCCAGGCCCGGAATCCATTACCCCGGCTGGTGGTTATGGCTTCCGGGCTCGCGCCAAGAGGCGCGCCCCGGAAATGACAGGAGATTGCAAGCCGCTGGCCGATCAGGCCCGCTGCCGCTCGTTGCGGATGGAGAGGAGTTCCACGGGACGGTCGGGAATGACGATCCGGAAGGTGGCGCCGATGGTGCCTTCGACCAGATGGATGTCGCCGCCGTGGGCCCGGACGAGCTCGGCTGCGATGGCAAGGCCGAGCCCGCTGCCGCCGGGGCGGCCGGAGGTCTGGAACGCCTCGAACAGATGCTCCCGGGTCTTCTGGGGCACGCCCGGGCCGGTATCGGAGACTTCCAGGATGGCGACCCCGCCTTCGCGTTTTCCAGTGATCCGGATCTGTTGCGGGCCACCATCGCCGGAGGCATGGCTCTCCAGCGCCTGGGCGGCGTTGCGCACGAGGTTGAGCAGCACGCGGAACAGCTGGTCCGGATCGGCGTCGACCGCGAGCCCGCGCTCGATCGCGGCGACCCAGGCAATCGAGACGTCATTGGCAAGACCGGCGGTCTCGCGCACCTCCAGCACGACCGGCTCGATCAGCATCATGCGCCGGTCGGGCGCGGCCTCCTGGGCGCGACCATAGGACAGCGTCGACTGGCAGAAGGCGATGGCGCGTTCGAGCGAGCGCACCAGCTTCGGCGCAAAGCGCTGCACCCGCGGATCGGGCACGCTGGCGAGCTGGTCCGACAGGAGCTGCGCCGAGGCCAGCAGATTGCGCAGATCGTGGTTGATCTTGGAGACGGCGAGGCCGAGGGCTGCGAGCCGGCTCTTCTGATGCAGCATCGACATCAGGTCGCGCTGCATGTCCGACAATTCGCGCTCGGCGACGCCGATTTCGTCGCTGCGCTGGCTCGGCACGATGATCCGCGCCGAGCTTTCGGGATTTTCGTGGAAGCCGACCAGGCTCGCCGTCAGCCGCCGCATCGGCCGCACGAACAGATAATGGAGCGCGAGATAGACGAGGCCGGCGGTCAAAATGCCGATGATCAGCGCGACCACCACGACGTTGCGGGAGAAGCGATACATCGACTGCCGCAGCGGCAGGTCGTCGGTCACGATTTCGATGAACTGGGCGTTGCCGACGCCGGGGCCGACGATGCGGATCGGCTGGTTGCCGGTCTCCAGCATCATCTGGAACGAGCCGGTGATGGCCTGCCACACGGTCATGTCGCGCAGATCGATGTCGTGCTCGATCGTGGCGGGCAGATTGTCGCTGGCGAGCAGGCGGCGCTGCTGGCCCATCTTGATCGCGACCGCGCGCGCATTGATGCTCTTGAGGATTTCGCGCGACAGCGAATCCGGCACCATGCCGAGCGGCGCCGCATCGAGCACCAGCGCCGCCGTGTTGGCCGCGGCGACGCGGTCGTTGAGCCGGTTGACCCAGAAGTTCGCGATCGCAGGCACATAGAGCAGGACGGCCGCGATCATCACCAGGGGGACGGTCAGCAGCAACAGCTTGCCGGACAGGCCGAGGCCACCCGGTCCGCGGGATCGCGTCACCGGCTGGTCCAATGGCCCATCCGGATCCTGATCGGTCACGCGATCCGGATCCTGGGTCGGCTGCTGGAGGTCTGTCGCTACCACGAAATTCGCCCCTGCTGGCCTTCTGATAGAGCTCGACTGCTGGAGGATGCGACCCGACCCTGGGGGTGGTCAAATTACGGATCTCTAATCTGCCAAGGTGGGATGTAGGCGCTGATACCGCCATCCGCCACCTCAAGGGTTAAAAACCCCAAGGAAACAGTGATATTCACCGGAACTGCGCGGTCCTGTGGCGTTGACGAAAACAAGTCGCTCGCTTATAAGCCGCGCAAATTGTCCGCGATGACCCGGTGCGACACCGGGAGCGGCTCTTCTGGGGCCGGAAAGGACCCATTTGGGGCCGCATCTTCCGGACTTTACCATCAATTCTACAGGCAAATTGCCCGGTCAGCGGAGAAAAACCCGTGAAGCGGACTTATCAACCCAGCAAACTGGTGCGCAAGCGCCGCCACGGCTTCCGGGCCCGTCTCGCGACCGCCGGCGGTCGCAAGGTTCTGGCTGCCCGCCGCGCCCGCGGCCGCAAGCGTCTGAGCGCCTGAGCCGGACCCCCTTTTTGGGATTTCATTATGGATCGGCTGAGGCAGCGAGCGGATTTCCTCGCCGTTGCCAATGGCGCGCGGGTGAATAGTCCCGCGTTCGTCCTGCAAAGCCGCATCCGCGACGACGCTGGCCCGATCCGGATCGGCTTCACCGTTACCAAAAAGAACGGCAACGCCCCCGAGCGCAATCGCATCCGGCGCCGGCTTCGCGAACTGGTGAAGCGGCTCGATCCGGTTTCGATGCAACCCCATCATGATTATGTGCTGGTCGGCCGCAGGGACGCGCTCTCGCGCGACTTCACGACCATGCTCGACGATCTGCGCATAGCGTTCACGAAGCCCGCGCGGCATACGGCCAGAGGACCTAACAAGGGACGCGGGCCGAGGCCCGGCCCAGCCGCCAGCCGCAAACCGGATTGATGACGAGATCAAAGTGATGACCGACAATCGCAATACCATCCTCGCCGTCATTCTCTCCGGCCTGGTGCTGATCGCCTGGCAGTACTTCTACAATGTGCCGGCGATGGAGAAGCAGCGCGCCCAGCAGCAGGCCCAGGCCGAGCTGCAAAAGGCCAATCCGCAGCCGACCGCATCCGCCACGCCGGGCGCCACCCCGCAGGCCGGCACGACGCCCACCACCGCGCCGGGCGCGAACCAGCAGGTCCAGCCGACCGTCAGCCGCGACACCGCGATTGCCGCAAGCCCCCGCGTGAAGATCGATACGCCGCGCCTCGCCGGCAGCATCTCGCTCAAGGGTGGCCGCATCGACGACCTCGCGCTGCTGCAGTTCCGCGAGACGGTCGACCCGAAATCGCCGCCGATCATTCTCTATTCGCCCTCGGGCACCGCAGAGCCCTATTACGCCGAGTTCGGCTGGGTGGCCGCGACGGGCGTGACGGCGAAGATGCCTGATGCCCAGACCGTCTGGCAGCAGGAGGGCAGCGGCAGCCTGACGCCGACCTCGCCGGCGGTGCTGAAATGGGACAATGGCGAAGGCCTCACCTTCCGCCGCACCATCTCGGTCGACGACCACTATCTCTTCACCATCAAGGACGACGTGAGCAATGTCGGCAACGCGCCGGTCACGCTCTACCCGTTCGCGCTGATCTCGCGCCACGGCACGCCGCAGGTGTCGGGCTATTACATCCTGCATGAAGGCCTGATCGGCTATCTTGATGGCCTGCAGGAATATGCCTACAAGAAGATCGACGAAGCCAAGTCGGTCAACTTCAAGGCCACCAATGGCTGGCTCGGCATGACCGACAAGTACTGGGCTTCGGCGCTGCTGCCCGACACCAGTGCCCAGCTTCAGGCGAAGTTCTCCTCGAACCTCGTCGGCAACGTCCATACCTACCAGACCGACTATCTGCTCGATCCCGTCACCGTCGCGATCGGCGGCACGGCGACCGCAAACGCGCGGCTGTTCGCGGGTGCCAAGGAAGCCGGCGTCGTCGGCGTGTTCCCGTTCGCGGGGCTCGGCGGCTACAACAAGGCGCTCGGGCTGAACCATTTTGATCTGTTGATCGACTGGGGCTGGTTCTACTTCATCACCAAGCCGATGTTCCTCGGTCTCGACTTCTTCTACCGCTTCTTCGGCAATTTCGGCATCTCGATCCTGCTCGTGACCGTGATCGTGAAGCTGTTGTTCTTCCCGCTGGCGAACAAATCCTACGCCTCGATGGCGAAGATGAAGTCGGTCCAGCCGCAGCTTCAGGCGCTGAAGGAGCGCTATCCCGACGACAAGGTGAAGCAGCAGCAGGAGATGATGGAGATCTACCGCAAGGAGAAGATCAATCCGGTCGCCGGCTGTCTTCCCGTGGTGATCCAGATCCCGGTGTTCTTCTCGCTCTACAAGGTGCTGTTCGTCACCATCGAAATGCGGCACGCGCCGTTCTTCGGTTGGATCAAGGACCTCTCGGCGCCCGATCCGACCAATCTGTTCACGCTGTTCGGCCTGATCCCGTTCGATCCGACCACGCTTCCGCTGTTCGGCCACTACCTCGCGCTCGGCATCTGGCCGATCATCATGGGCATCACGATGTGGTTCCAGATGAAGCTGAACCCGACGCCGCCGGATCCGACGCAGCAGATCATCTTCAACTGGATGCCGCTGATCTTCACCTTCATGCTGGCGGGCTTCCCGGCGGGTCTTGTGATCTACTGGGCCTGGAACAACACGCTCTCGGTGCTCCAGCAGAGCTTCATCATGCGCCGCAACGGCGTGAAGGTGGAGCTGTTGGACAACATTCGAAACGTGTTCAAAAAAAAAGTGACGACTGAGGCGACGTAGCCGTCCGACACTGCCAGGCAAACTGCCTCCACAGCGTCATGCCCGGGCTTGTCCCGGGCATCCACGTTTAGGAGGGGGATAATTTTTAGATGACCGATAAGTCAGACGACAAGCTGATCGAAACCGGACGAAAGCTGTTCGCCCGCGACTGGCAGTTCATCTGGGCTTCGCCCTCGATCCAGACGCTGCCGCCGATGGCGGGGCTGGAGATCGCTTTTGCCGGGCGCTCCAATGTCGGCAAATCGAGCCTGATCAACGCGCTTACGGGGCGCAACGCGCTGGCGCGCACCTCGCATACGCCGGGCCGCACCCAGGAGCTGATCTTCTTCGAGGTCCCCGGAAAAACCGACCTGCGTCTCGTCGACATGCCCGGCTATGGCTATGCCAAGGCGCCGAAGAGCCAGGTCGCATCATGGACCGAGCTGATCCACACATTCCTGCTGGGGCGTGCCTCGCTCGCACGCGTCTACGTGCTGATCGACGCGCGGCATGGGCTGAAGGACGTCGATCTCGAGGTGCTCAAGACGCTCGACCGCTCCGCCGTCAGCTACCAGATCGTGCTGACCAAGGCTGACCAGGTGAAGGCCTCCGAGCTCCAATCGCGCATCGCCGAGACCGAGGCGGCGCTGGCCAAGCATCCAGCGGCGTTCCCGAACGTGCTCGCGACCTCGTCGCGCTCATCGACCGGCATGGCCGAACTGCGCGCCGCCATGGCCAAGCTGCTGGAGGAGCGGACCAAGTGATGGCTCGCCTCCTGATCGCGCTAGCCGGCTTGATGGGCGCCGCCGGCGTGGCGCTGGCCGCTGCCTCCGCCCATGGCGCCGACGCCAGCCGGCTTGCCTCCGCCAGCGCCATGCTGCTGTTTCATGCAACTGCCATATTGGCCGCTGTCGCCCTGCTCGCGCGCGGCCTTCTGCACGGCGGAATTGGCCTGATCGCCGCGATCGGCTTCGTGATCGGCGCGGCGCTGTTCGCGGGCGACCTGACTTTGCGGCAATATGCCGGGCACTCACTGTTTCCGATGGCTGCGCCATCAGGCGGAACGACAATGATCTTGAGCTGGCTGGCGGTGACGCTGGCGGCGGTGGTGGCGAAGAAGTGACGTTTCGCCTTACCCTCCCCTGGAGGGGTCCGGGACGAGCGTAGCTCGCCCGTGGGTCGCTACGCATGCAGCGAAGCGAAATGCGTAGCGGGGTGGGGTGATCTCTCCACTCGGGCACTGTTCGTCGCGGAGAGACCGTCACCCCACCCCGCTCGCGCTACGCGCGATCGACCCTCCCCCTCCAGGGGAGGGTAAGAGCGAACACCACACTTTGCGCCTCGCCCGCCAATCAGATAGAACGCTGGCCGCGTTAGTCCCGCCAGCGAGATCCGCCTCATGACCGAAATCTCCCCGCTCGACCAGGCCCGCATCCTGTCCGAAGCGCTGCCGCACATGCAGCAGTACGACGAAGAAACCATCGTCATCAAATATGGCGGCCACGCCATGGGCGACGAGGAGACCGCGAAGAATTTCGCCCGCGACATCGTGCTGCTCGAGCAGACCGCGATCAATCCGGTGGTGGTGCATGGCGGCGGGCCGCAGATCGCGACCATGCTCAAGCGCCTCGGCATCGTCTCTGAATTCGCCGCGGGCCTGCGCATCACCGACGCCGCGACCATCGAGATCGTCGAGATGGTGCTCGCCGGCTCCGTCAACAAGCAGATCGTCGGCTACATCAACGAAGCCGGCGGCAAGGCCGTGGGCCTCTCGGGCAAGGACGGCAACATGGTGAAGGCGTCGAA
Organism: Bradyrhizobium sp. CCGUVB14; assembly: GCF_024199935.1. Classification (NCBI taxonomy): domain Bacteria; kingdom Pseudomonadati; phylum Pseudomonadota; class Alphaproteobacteria; order Hyphomicrobiales; family Nitrobacteraceae; genus Bradyrhizobium; species Bradyrhizobium sp. CCGUVB14. The sequence continues at coordinate 911,503 of NZ_JANADS010000001.1, read as the reverse complement.
GACGACGCGCACCATCATCGATCCGGACTCGCATATCGAGAAGGCGGTCGATCTCGGCTTCGTCGGCGACCCCGAAAAGGTCGACCTCACGCTGCTCAACCAGCTGATCGGCTACGAGCTGATCCCGGTGCTGGCACCGCTCGCAACCTCGAAGGACGGCCAGACGCTCAACGTCAACGCCGACACCTTTGCAGGCGCCGTTGCCGGTGCGCTGAAGGCCAAGCGTCTCCTGCTGCTCACCGACGTGCCGGGCGTGCTCGACAAGTCGAAGAAGCTGATCCCGCAATTGTCAGTGAAAGACGCGCGAAAACTGATCGCCGACGGCACCATTTCCGGCGGCATGATCCCGAAGGTCGAGACCTGCATCTATGCGCTGGAGCAGGGTGTCGAGGGCGTCGTCATCATCGACGGCAAGATGCAGCACGCCGTGCTGCTCGAGCTCTTCACCAACACGGGCACGGGCACGCTGATCCACAAGTGAGCGACGCAAAAACGAGAGACATCGTCATGGCCGGGATTGTCCCGGCCATCCACGATCTTTCGTCTGGATCCAAGAACGTGGATGCCCGGGACAAGCCCGGGCATGACGAGGTGAGAGTTCAGAGACAACGCCGCTCGCCTCTGACGCGTCTGCTGATGACGCTGCCGGCGGCGGCCGTCTCGTTTGTCTTCTCCTCCGCGCCGGCCTTCGCCGATCTCAAGATCTGCAACCGCATGTCCTATGTCGTCGAGGCCGCGATCGGCATCGACGACAAGGCGGCGACTGCGACGCGCGGCTGGTTCAGGATCGATCCCGCCACCTGTCGCGTCGTGGTTCAGGGCACGCTGACCGCCGACCGCATCCTGCTCAATGCGCGGGCGCTCGGCGTCTATGGCGCCTCCCCGATCCCGCAGAACGGCAGCGACATGCTGTGCGTGGCGCAGGACAATTTCATTATCGCGGCCGCGCGACAGTGCCGCGCCGGACAGACCCAGGCCGCCTTCACCCAGATCACACCGACGCAGGGCGACGACGGCAATTTCGTCGCCTATCTCGCCGAGGATTCCGAATATGACGACGAGCAGGCGCGGCTCGCCGGCATCCAACGGCTTTTGGTGATCGCGGGCTATGACATCGGCGCGATCGACGGCGTCGACGGACCGAAGACGCAGGCCGCGCTCGCTGCGTTCCTGAAGAGCCGCGGCCTGTCCACCGACGTGGTCTCATCGCCGAATCTGTTCAAGACCATGGTCGATGCGGCACAGGCGCCGTCCCCGAGCGGTCTGACCTGGTGCAACGACACGCCGCACAAGGTGATGGCGGCGGTCGCGACCGACGACGGCAAGTCGGTGACGAGCCGCGGCTGGTACCGCATCGATCCCAAGACCTGCCTGCACCCTGATGTGACCGGGCAGCCGAAGCAGATCTACAGCTTCGCCGAAGCGGTTGATGCCGACAACCGCGCCATCAAGCTGAACGACAAGCCGCTGAACTGGGGCGGCGACAAGCAGATCTGCACCCGCGAGACCAAGTTCGAGACCAACGAGCAGACCGATTGCGGCGCGCGCGGATTTGCGGCGACCGGTTTTGGAGCGGTGGACATGAGCAGTGGCGGCAAGACGCTGCGGTTTGCGGCGCCGTGAGGTGATGATGGCTACTCTTGCTCATCCGTCGTCCTGGCGAAAGCCAGGACCCATTACCCCAGGATTGGGTTTGGCGAAGAACGATGACCGGAGTGCCCCATTGGGCTGCGGAGTATGGGTCCTGGCTTTCGCCAGGACGACAATTGAAGGCGGAGCTACTGCTTCGGCCCACAGAAGAGATTGAGATGACCCAACCCCGCACCTTCGCCCACGTCGACACCTGGGTGTTCGACCTCGACAACACGCTCTATCCGCATCACGTCAATCTGTGGCAGCAGGTCGATGCGCGGATCGGGGAGTTCGTGTGCAACTGGCTGCAGGTCGGCCCGGAGGAAGCGCGCAAGATCCAGAAGGACTATTACCAGCGCTTCGGCACCACCATGCGCGGCATGATGACCCTGCATGGCGTACGCGCCGACGACTACCTCGCTTACGTGCACAAGATCGACCATTCGCCGCTGGAGCCGAACCCGGCGCTCGGCGAGGCCATCGCAAAATTGCCGGGACGAAAGCTGATCCTGACCAACGGCTCGGTCGATCATGTCGATGCGGTGCTGGCGCGGCTCGGCCTCGGCTCGCATTTCGACGGCGTGTTCGACATCATCGCCGCCGAGTTCGAACCCAAGCCGGCGGCGCAGACCTATCAGAAATTTCTCGGCCTTCATGCCGTCGACCCGGCCAAGGCCGCCATGTTCGAAGACCTCGCCCGCAACCTCACCGTCCCGCATCAACTCGGCATGACCACCGTGCTGGTGGTGCCTGACGGGACCAAGGAAGTGGTGCGCGAGGACTGGGAACTGGAGGGCCGCGACGCCGCCCATGTCGACCACGTCACGGATGATCTGGCGGGGTTTTTGGCCGGGCTCAGCACGCTCTCTCCATGTCGTCCCGGCGAAGGCCGGGACCCATAACCACGAAATGTGGTTTTAGGCGAAGCGGTAACTCCGAGTCCTCGCCAAACTCCTCCCTGTGGGTATGGGTCCCGGCCTTCGCCGGGACGACACCGGAGCCTTGACTCCGTCCCCTCAAATCCCGAAAAAGCGCCCAATCCATCAAAATTCCCGTCTGCCATTGAGGAAATCCCGATGTCCCTGTCCGCCCTGGAATCCACCATCAACAGTGCCTTTGATGCACGCGACGGCATCTCGACCTCGACCAAGGGCGAAGTGCGCGAGGCCGTGAACCAGTCGCTGGAAATTCTGGACAAGGGCGAGGCGCGCGTTGCCGAGCGCGGGGCCGACGGCAAGTGGAAGGTCAATCAGTGGCTGAAGAAGGCCGTGCTGCTCTCCTTCCGCCTCAACGACATGGACGTCATTCCCGGCGGCCCGGGCCAGGCGAACTGGTGGGACAAGGTGCCCTCGAAGTTCGAAGGCTGGGGCCCGAACCGTTTTCGCGACGCCGGTTTTCGCGCGGTGCCCGGCGCCGTCGTGCGCCGCTCGGCCTTCATTGCCAAGAACGTCGTGCTGATGCCGTCCTTCGTCAATCTCGGCGCCTACGTCGATGAGAGCACCATGGTCGACACCTGGGCCACCGTCGGCTCCTGCGCGCAGATCGGCAAGCGTGTGCACATCTCCGGCGGCGCCGGCATCGGCGGCGTGCTCGAGCCGCTGCAGGCCGAGCCCGTGATCATCGAGGACGACTGCTTCATCGGCGCCCGCAGTGAGGTCGCCGAGGGCGTCATCGTGCGCAAGGGCGCGGTGCTGGCGATGGGCGTGTTTTTGGGCGCCTCGACCAAGGTCGTCGACCGCGAGACCGGCGAGGTCTTCATGGGCGAAGTTCCGGAATATTCGGTGGTGGTGCCCGGCGCACTGCCCGGCAAGCCCATGAAGAACGGCCAGATCGGCCCGAGCACCGCCTGCGCCGTGATCGTCAAGCGCGTCGACGAGCGCACGCGGTCGAAGACCAGCATCAACGAGCTGCTGCGGGATTAAACGGCTCTACGCGCGTCACTCCCTCGCCGTCACCCTGAGGCGGCCGCTTCTTCAGCGGCCCTCGAAGGGCGACGGCCCGGCTGCATCTCGGCCGTCCATCCTTCGAGGCTTCCCATGCGCCGCTTCGCGACGCATGGCGCGCACCTCAGGATGACGGGTCGGAGAGCGGAATCGAACCGTCCAGCGCTCCATCGCGACCAACAACCGGGCGGCTCCTCCCGTCCGGAGCCTTTGCGATGAACTGGCGCTGGTATCTTTTTCGCTTCGACGGCCGCGTCAACCGTGCCCTGCTGTGGCAGGCGCTGCTGATCGTGGCCTTGCTGGCGGGCTTGCTGGAGATCGTCGGTCAAGTCGTGCGGGCCGTCGAAGGCGGCACGACCCTCGCCCTCAAGCTCGGCTTCGACATCGATCTTGATTTCGCCCTCGACGACGTCTTCAAGGCTGTCGATCCCCGGACCTACCGTTCGCTGGCGTCAACGGATCGCGCGACGCTGATCCTCAAGGCGCTGGGCACGTCGCTGTTCTTCTGGATCTTCCTCGCGACCGCCATCAAGCGACTGCATGACCGTGACAGGAGCGGATGGTGGATCATTCCCTTCGTATTCGTCCCGAGACTGTTCTTCCATTTCTCGGGCTTGCTTCCTGCCTCGGGCTGGTTCGTTCCGTTCGACTGGGCGATCTCCGCGCTGTGGCTGTGGGGCCTCGTCGAATTGTTCATCGTGCCCGGCACCTCGGGCCACAACCGGTTCGGCCCCGATCCGCTCGCCGAGATCGAGGCCCCTTCACCCGCAGCCTCCCCTGCGAAAAGCTGGGATCAGAGCCGCGAGCTCGAATTCGTGCCGCCCAGCGCTAGCCCACCCGGCGGCATGCATGTTAAGCGGGGCTCATGACCGATGCTCTTTCGATTGCCCGCGACCTCATCCGCTGCCCCTCGGTAACCCCGGCCGACGCCGGCGCGCTTGGCGTGCTTGAACAAGCGCTCAACACAGCCGGCTTCACCTGCCACCGCGTGACCTTCAGCGAACCCGGCACCGCCGACGTCGACAATCTCTATGCGCGGATCGGCACTGAAGGGCCGCACATCACCTTCGCCGGCCACACCGATGTCGTGCCGCCCGGCGACGAGAACGCCTGGAGCGTCGGCGCCTTCTCCGGCGAGGTGAAGGACGGCTTCCTGCATGGCCGCGGCGCGGTCGACATGAAGGGCGGCATCGCCTGCTCGGTCGCCGCGGTGCTGGAGCATCTCGCGGCGAACGGCGGCAAGCCGCGCGCCGACGGCACGGGATCGATCTCGTTCCTGATCACCGGCGACGAGGAAGACGTCTCCATCAACGGCACCATCAAGCTGTTGAAGTGGGCCGCCGAGCGCGGCGAGAAATTCGACCATTGCGTGCTCGGCGAACCCTCCAATGTCGAGACGCTCGGCGACACCATCAAGGTCGGCCGCCGCGGCTCGCAGTCGGGGACCCTCTATGTCGACGGCGTGCAGGGCCACGTCGCCTACCCGCATCGTGCGGCCAATCCGGTGCCGGATATTTCGCGACTGATCGTGGCGATCTCCGACGAGCCGCTCGACAATGGCAGCGCCCAGTTCCAGGCCTCCAATCTCGAATTCACCTCGGTGGACGTCGGCAACAAGGCGAACAACGTCATCCCGGGCGAGGCCCGCGCCAAATTCAACATCCGCTACAACGACAACCACACGCAGGCGAGCCTGCGCGAGCTGGTGGAGACGCGCCTGACCAAGGCGTGCGGCAACCGCATCAAGGCCCGCATCGTCTGGGAGCCGTCGAATTCCAACGTGTTCGTGACCAAGCCCGGCCCATTCACCGATCTCGCCGTGTCCGCGATCGAAGAGATCACGGGCCGCAAGCCGGAACTGTCGACAAGCGGCGGCACCTCGGATGCACGCTTCATCTCAAGCTATTGCCCCGTGATCGAGTTCGGCCTGGTCGGCCAGACCATGCACCAGGTCAACGAGCGCGTGCCGGTGGTTGACCTGGAGAAGCTGACCAAGGTCTATCGCGGGATTTTGACGCGGTATTTTGGATGACCTCTCCCTCGCCCCGTTCTTACGGGGAGAGGGTCGGGGTGAGGGGCTGCTTCCGCAATCACGGTGCCAGTGGGACTCGCGGAGAGTCCCCCTCACCCGCCGCGCTCCGCGCGTCGGCCTCTCCCCGCGAGCGGGGAGAGGCGAAGAAAGAATCAATAATCCACCTTCATCAGATACAGCCCCTCCGGCGGCGCGACGATGCCGCAGGCGGCGCGGTTGCGGGCCTCCAGCGCTGCGGAGAGATCGTCCGCGGTCCAGCGGCCTTCGCCGACCCAGACCAGCGATCCCACCATCGAGCGCACCTGGCTGTGCAGGAACGAGCGGGCCGAGGTGACGATGACGATCTCGCGCCCATCGCGCAGCACGTCGAGCTGGTCGAGCGTCTTCTCCGGCGATTTGGCCTGGCACTCGGTGTCGCGAAACGTGGTGAAATCGTGCTTGCCGAGCAGGCGCTGGGCGGCCGCATGCATCGCATCCGCATCGAGCCGGCGCGGCACGCGCCAGGCATGGCCGACGTCGAGCGCGAGATTGGCGCGGGTGTTGACGACGCGGTAGCGGTAGTGGCGCTTCACGGCCGAGAAGCGCGCCTCGAACGTATCAGGCACAATGTCGGCTTCGAGCACGGCGATCGGATGCGGGCGCAGATGCGCGTTGAGGCCATCGCGAAAGCGGCCCGGCGGAAACTGCTTCTCGATGTCGACATGCGCGACCTGGCCGCGCGCATGAACGCCGGCATCGGTGCGGCCCGCGCCATGGACCCGCAGGTCCGCGCCCGTCATCGCCTTCACCGCCACTTCGAGCGCACCCTGCACCGAGGGCAGCGTCTCCTGCACCTGCCAGCCGAAAAACGGCGCGCCGTCATATTCGATGGTGAGCTTGTAGCGGGGCATCAGGCCAGCCGCATCGGCGGCTTCACAGGCACGCCGCGCAGGAAGTCCGCGGCCTGCATCCGGCCCTTGCCCTCACGTTGCAGCTCGATAATGCGGATCGCGCCTTCGCCGCAGGCAATCGTGAGCTGCTCGTCCAGCACCGCACCCGGCTCGCCCGAGCCTTTCGCCAGTTCGCAGCGCAGGATTTTCAGGCGCGCATTCTCAAGCTCGGCCCAGGCGCCAGGAAACGGCGACAGGCCGTGGATGTGGCGCAGCACCGCGCGCGCAGGCTTGCTCCAGTCGATCCGCGCCTCGGCCTTGTCGATCTTGGCGGCGTAGGTGACGCCGTCCTCGCTCTGCTTCTTGAGCTGGAGCCCGCCGCGATCGAGCGCGCCCATCGCGCGCACCATCAGATCGGCACCAAGCCGGGACAGGCGATCGTGCAGATCGATCGCGGTCATGCTGTCGGTAATGGCGAGACGCTCGGCCATGGCGACGTCGCCGGTGTCGAGGCCGACATCCATCTTCATCACCATCACGCCGCTCTCGGCATCGCCCGCCATGATCGCGCGGTTGATCGGCGCGGCGCCGCGCCAGCGCGGCAGCAGCGAGGCGTGAAGGTTGTAGCAGCCGAGCTTTGGCGCATCGAGGATCGCCTGCGGCAGGATCATGCCATAGGCGACGACGACGGCGGCATCGGCATCAAAGGCGCTAAACTCGTCGAGCGCTTCCTGCGTCTTCAACGACTTCGGCGTCAGCACGGGCACGCCGAGCTTTCGCGCGGCTTCCTCGACCGGAGTGGGCTGCATCTGCAGCCCGCGCCGCCCGCCCGGCTTCGGCGCGCGGGTGTAGACGGCCACGATCTCGTGGCCATGCGCAACGAGCTCGAGCAGCGTCGGCACGGAGAAATCGGGCGTGCCCATGAAGAACAGGCGGAGGGGCATGACAAGGACTCGGTACGTTCCCTCCCCCCTTGTGGGGGAGGGCTAGGGAGAGGGGTGCCACACGACGCGCTCTCTCGGTTTGAGCGCGGGCACTTTGCTTACGCTCCGCAAATCAAGAGCGCCTTTTGCTGGGCTACCCCTCTCCCCCACCCTCCCCCACAAGGGGGGAGGGAGCGCAGGCGAGTGTGGGGCAACGCCAAAACTTACTCCGCGCGCTTGGCGGCTTTCTCGAACTTCTTGATCACGCGGTCGCGCTTGAGCTTCGAGAGATAGTCGACGAACAGCACGCCGTTGAGATGGTCGATCTCGTGCTGGATGCAGGTGGCGTAGAGGCCTTCGGCGTCCTCTTCGTGCAGCTTGCCGTCGAGGTCCGTGAAGCGCACCCGCACCTTCGCCGGCCGCTCGACCTCCTCGTAATATTCGGGGATCGACAGGCAGCCTTCCTCGTAGACCGACATATCCTCGGACGAGGCGATGATCTCCGGATTGATGAAGACGCGCGGCTCCGGCTTGGTCTCGCCGTCCGGGTTGGGCTTGGCGAGGTCCATGGTGATCAGCCGCAGCGGCTGCGCGATCTGGATCGCCGCGAGGCCGATGCCGGGCGCGTCGTACATGGTCTCGAACATGTCGTCGGCAAGCTTGCGGATCTCCGGCGTGACCTTCTCGATCGGCTTGGAGACCAGACGCAGCTGCTTGTCGGGCAGGATGATGATTTCTCTGAGGGCCATGGCGGGCGATTTAAGCCGCGCGCGACAAGCGGTCAATGCGGCCGGGAACGCGTTAACGCTCCGCTAACCATAAAACTTCAGCTTTTGTTAACCATAAAAATAAGGGATCGGTTAACCATAAATGTTCGCTATTCGTTCGTGCGCCCCGGCGAATCGGTTAGAAAGGCTGGCATGAACGAGATCATTTTCATGCTGGGCGACTGGCCGGTGCGCACCATTGATGCGCTGATCGGCTTCGGCGCCCTGGTCCTCATCCTGCTGATTGTCATTGCGGTCGTGATCGCGCGCTCCGGACGGCGCGGCGCGGAACTCGCCATGGCCCATGCCATCCGTGCCGACGAGCTGGAGGAGCGCCTCAGTCAGGTCCTGCACGCCCAGAGCGAGGCCGCCGGCCGGGCCGACGCCATGACCCAGGCGCTGGCCGGCCGCCAGGCCGAGATGGCGCGGGCGGTCAACGAGCGGCTGGATTCGGTGACCCATCGGGTCGGCCAGTCCATGGAACATTCGACCCGCAACACCATGGAGAGCCTGCGCGCGCTGCACGAGCGGCTCGGCATCATCGACAACGCGCACAAGAACCTCACCGACCTCACCACGCAGGTGACGACGTTGCGCGACGTGCTCGCCAACAAGCAGTCGCGCGGCGCCTTCGGGCAGGCTCGGATGGAGGCGATCGTCCAGGACGGCCTGCCGAAGGGCGCCTACGAATTCCAGTTCACGCTCTCGACCGGCAAGCGGCCCGACTGCGTCGTGTTCCTGCCCGACCAGCGCCCGCTCTGCATCGACGCGAAGTTTCCGCTGGAGGCGATGACGGCGCTGCACGATGCCCGCACCGACGAGGAGCGGCGAATGGCCACGCAGCGGCTGCGCGGCGACGTGATGAAGCATGTCAGCGACATCGCCGAAAAATACCTCGTCACCGGCGAGACCCAGGAGATGGCGCTGATGTTCGTGCCGTCGGAATCGGTCTACGCCGAGATCCATGACGGTTTCGACGACGTGATCCAGAAGGCCTATCGCGCCAAGGTCGTGCTGGTGTCGCCCTCGCTCTTGATGCTCGCGATCCAGGTGATGCAGCAGATCATGAAGGACGCGCGCATGCGCGACGCCGCCGACCAGATCCAGACCGAGGTGATCAAGCTCGGCGACGATCTGGGTCGTCTCAGGGATCGCGTGCTGAAATTGCAGAAGCATTTTGCCGACGCCAACGAGGACGTCCGCCAGATCCTGATCTCCGCCGACAAGATCGAAAAGCGCGCAGGCCGGATCGAGGAGCTCGATTTCAGCAAGACCGACGCACCCGCGGACGGCCCGCGGCTGGTATCGACCGGCGCGCCGGAGCTGTTTCCAAGGAAGCTCCAGGCTGGGGAGTGATACTTTTTACCTCCCCCCGTAAGAACGGGGAGAGGGGGAAGAGGCATCTCCGCCAGAATCTGCTAACACCTCCCCATGACCGCACCCGACGCGACCTCGCCCGCCGCTGCATCCGCCCCTGCGACCTCTTGGCGCGACAGTCTGGCCGTTTACCTGCAACCGCGGGTGCTGATCGTGCTGTTCCTCGGCTTTTCGTCCGGGCTGCCGCTGGCGCTGTCGGGATCGACGCTCCTGGTGTGGATGCGCGAGGCAGGCGTCGATCTCAAGACCATCGGGCTGTTTGCGCTGGTCGGCACGCCCTACACGCTGAAATTCTTGTGGGCGCCGCTGGTGGACGCGCTGCATGTGCCGCTGTTCACGCAGGCCTTCGGGCGGCGGCGCGGCTGGCTGGTGTTTTCGCAGATACTGCTGATCATTTCGATCCTGCTGCTGGCGATGACCGATCCGGCGCGCTCGCCGTTCTACGTCGCGCTCGGCGCCCTGCTGGTGGCGACGACGTCCTCGACGCAGGACATCGTGGTCGATGCCTTCCGCGTCGAGAGCCTGCCCGAGAGCGAGCAGGCCGCCGGCATGGCGGCCTATGTCGCGGCCTATCGCATCGGCATGCTGGTCTCGACAGCGGGTGCGCTGTTCATCGTCTCCGGCTTCGAGAGCACCGGCATCACGCGCACCTCGGCCTGGATGTGGGGCTATGTGGTCATGGCGGCGATGGTGCTGATCGGGACGATCACGGCACTGATCGCGACCGAGCCCGAGCAATCGATGCGCGCGGAAGCTGCGACGCACGAAGAGACCGCGTTCACGCGCGTGCTCCACGCGGCAATCGGCGCCTTCTCGGAATTCCTGTCGCGCAAGGACGCGATCGCGGCGCTCGCCTTCGTCGTGCTGTTCAAGTTCACCGACGCGTTCTCCGGCACGATGACCGCGCCGTTCGTGATCGACCTCGGCTTCACCCGCAACGATTATGCGGCGATCGTGAAGGGCGTCGGGTTGGCTGCGACGCTGATCGGCGGCTTCGCCGGCGGCTTTGTCGCGCGGCGTTATTCGCTCGCGACCTCGCTCTGGATCGGCGGCGTGGTGCAGGCGCTGGCGAACCTCACCTTCTCCTGGCTCGCCATTGTCGGCACCAATCAATGGGCGCTGGCGCTCGCGATCTGCGCCGAGAATTTCACCAGCGCGATCGGCACCGTGATCTTCGTCGCCTATCTCTCGGCGCTGTGCCAGAACCCGCTGCACACGGCGACGCAATATGCGCTGCTCACTGCGCTTGCCGCGGTGGGGCGGACCTATCTATCGTCAGGGGCGGGCTTCGTGGCGGCTGCGACCGGCTGGCCGCTGTTCTTCGTGATCTGCGTGCTGGTGGCGATCCCGAGCCTGGTGCTGCTCGTCTGGCTGCAGAAGCGCGGGCATTTTGAGGCGCTGGGGCCGATAAGGGTTTAGGAGACGACTGTCATGCCCCGCGAAGGCGGGGCATCCAGTATTCCAGAGACACCTGTGATTGACTGAGAAGCCGCGGCGTACTGGATCGCCCGCCCCAGTGCGCAATTGCGCACAAGACGGGCGATGACACCGAAATTGAGGAAGCACCTTACGTGCGGCCCCTCACTTCTTCACCAAGCTCCACTTCGTCACCACGGCTTCGCTCATCTGGCCGGGATCGCTGGCGCAGGCGATTTCGTCGACCTTGACCGAGATCTCCTTGCCGACGAACGATTTCAACTGCGTGGCCTGCGCGTCGCTGGAGGTGACGAGCTGGAAGGTTTCGGGTCCGGTTTCGAGATCGCACAGCCCGTTCGGCGCGGGCAGGCGGCGCGGCTCGGAGGTGATCTGGTACATCGCAACCCGCTTGCCGGCGTTCTTGGTGTCGCGAATCTTCATGGCGTTGAGCTCGCCCGAGAGCACCTCGCCGGCGCTGATCAGCTTGCCGGGCTTCGAGGGCGGCGGCGCCCCATCGTCCTCCTGCGGCGCGGCGATGGCCGGTGTCACCAGCAGCAGCATCGTCGCGACCAAAGCCGATCGTGTGGCGAAAAGTTTCGTCATGTCGTCCGTTCCGTCAAGTCTGGATGGAAATTCTCGTTTTGACGCGTTTTCTTCACGCGAACCGGTATCCACTTCGCTCGAAAACGCTCTAGAACAGGGTCCGCTGCCGCATGGCGGCCGATAGCGTGCCCTCATCGAGATAATCAAGCTCGCCACCGACCGGCACACCGTGCGCTAACCGGGTTACTTTTACGTTGGCGTCCTGAAGCAGGTCGGTGATGTAATGTGCGGTGGTCTGTCCGTCGACTGTCGCATTCAGCGCAAGAATGATCTCGTGCACCTCGGCCGCGTGGGCACGCGCGACCAGCGCGTCGATGGTGAGGTCCTGCGGGCCGACGCCATCGAGCGGCGACAGGGTCGCGCCCAGCACGTGGTAGCGCCCCTGGGTCGCATTAGCCCGCTCCAGCGCCCAGAGATCGGCGACGTCGGCGACGACGACGATGATGGCGGGATCACGCTTCGGATCGGTGCAGACCGTGCAGGGATTTTGCGTGTCGATATTGCCGCAGGTCTTGCAGACCTGAACCTTGTCGAGCGCAACCTGCAGGGCTGACGACAGCGGCATCATCAGCGCTTCGCGCTTCTTGATCAGATGCAGCGCGGCGCGCCGCGCGGAGCGCGGGCCCAGACCCGGCAGCCGCGCGAGAAGCTGGACCAGCCGCTCGATTTCGGGACCTGCAACCGCGCCCATGTTACTGGCCGAACAGCCCCGGCGGCAGGCCGAGCCCGCCGGTGAGCGACTGCATCTTCTCCTGCATCGCGGTCTCCGCCTTGCGGCGGGCATCACTGAGCGCGGTGACGAGCAGGTCTTCGAGCACCTCGCGCTCCTCGGCCTTCATCAGCGAGGGATCGATCTTGATGCCCTTGACGTCCATCTTCGCGGTCATGCGCACCGCGACGAGGCCGCCGCCGGAGATGCCCTCGACCTCTACGTTGGCGAGCTGCTCCTGCATCTCCTGCATCTTGGATTGCAGCTGCGCTGCCTGCTTCATCATGCCGAGGAAATCAGCCATGGGTTTTCGTCCTTGGAAAGAATGGCTCTAGAGATCGTCGTCGGCGTCGGAACCGTCGGGCGGATCGTCAGAGCCATAGTCGGCGTTAATATTGGATTCCGGCGTCTCGGGGGCAAGCCTGCGGACCTCGACGACCTTCGCACCGGGGAAGCGCGACAGCACCTCCTGCACGCGCGGATCGGCCTCGGCGTTGCGTGCATGTTCCTGCTTGGCGGCCTGGCTCACCGAGCGCAGCGTCGCCTGGCCCTGCTCGTTGGACACGATGATGGTCCAGCGGCGCCCGGTCCACTGCTCGAATTTGCGCGCGAGCTCGGAGATCATCGTTTTCGACGCGTTCGGCTCGAGCGCGACCTCCAGCCGGCCCTCCTCGAAACGAACGAGGCGCATGTCGCCTTCGAGCGCGCCCTTGGTCATGAGGTCGCGCTTCTGCCCGGCAAGCGCGACGAGCTGGGTAAAGCTGGTGATGCGCAGCTGGGGTGCGGCCGCCTGCGGGTCCGGCGCGGGGGCCGCCATCTGCGGCCGGGCACCGCCGCCGAACGCAGTCGGCGACGAGGTCGGCATGCGAACCGGCGCAGCAGAGGTCACGGACGCCGCGGAGGCCATCGGGGCCGCCGGCGCGCCGCTGCGCGCAGCACCGCCGCCGCCCACGACCGGCGAACCGCCGCCGTTCTGCTCCAGCATCCTGATCGCCTCATCCGGCGTCGGCAGGTCGGCGACATAGGCGATGCGCACCAGCACCATCTCGGCGGCCGCAGCCGGCCGCGTCGCGGCCTGCACCTCGGTGATGCCCTTGAGCAGCATCTGCCACATCCGCGACAGCACGCGCATCGAGATCTTCGAGGCGAAATCCTTCGCGCGCACGCGCTCGGTCTCGCCATAGGCGACGTTGTCGGCGGTCGCCGGCACGATCTTCACGCGGGTGACGAAATTGACGAACTCGGCGAGGTCCGAGAGCACGACGATCGGGTCAGCGCCGACATCGTACTGGTCGCGGAACTCCTTGAAGGCGCTCGCGATGTCACCACGCGCCAGCGAATCGAAGAGGTCGATGACGCGGGTGCGGTCGGCAAGGCCCAGCATCTGCCTGACCGCATCGGCCTTCACCTGGCCCGCCGCATGCGCGATGGCCTGGTCGAGCAGCGACAGCGAATCGCGCACCGAGCCTTCCGCGGCGCGCGCGATGATGCCGAGCGCCTCGGGCTCGATCTCGACGCTTTCCTTCGCGGCGATGTTGGCGAGATGCTTCATCAGCACATCGGCCTCGACGCGGCGAAGATCAAAACGCTGGCAGCGCGACAGCACCGTGACCGGAACCTTGCGGATCTCGGTCGTGGCGAACACGAACTTGGCGTGCTCCGGCGGTTCCTCCAGCGTCTTCAGGAAGGCGTTGAACGCCGCCGTCGACAGCATGTGGACTTCGTCGATGATGTAGACCTTGTAGCGGGCGCTGGCCGGCGCGTAGCGCACGCTGTCGTTGATCTGGCGGACGTCGTCGACGCCGGTATGCGATGCCGCGTCCATCTCCAGCACGTCCATGTGCCGGCTTTCCATGATCGCCTGGCAATGCACGCCGAGCGTCGGCATGTGGATGGTCGGGCCCCTCACCGAGCCGTCCGGCATCTCGTAGTTGAGCGCACGGGCCAGAATACGCGCAGTGGTGGTCTTGCCGACACCGCGGACGCCGGTGAGGATCCAGGCCTGCGGAATGCGCCCGGTCTCGAACGCATTGGAGACGGTGCGGACCACGGCCTCCTGGCCGATCAGATCGTCGAAGCTCGAAGGGCGGTATTTGCGCGCCAGCACCCGGTACGGTGCGTTGCCGGCCTGGCCGGCGCTGTCGGGATTTGGAGGGTCGCCAGCGTCGGTCATCGGTCAATCCGCAATGGAATGTCTCTCGGCTGGCTTTTGCGGACAGGAGCGCGCTGGCGGGAAGCCCGCCGGCGCAATTCGCTCGAAAAAACAGGTAGGAGACTGACGAGCGACCCGATCCGGACCTCGTTAGGGCTGCTTCCTTCCGGACCTGACCCGGTTGGCGAGTGGCTCGTCCACCGCCAATCTCCCGGTCCCTATTTGGGGCCAAAAGGTCGGGAAAGCAAGCGGGTATCACTTTGACCAGCTTGATCTTGCCCAGCATCCGGGCAATTCCTGACCTGCCCAGCCGATAGGCTGTGCTTTCACAGCCTCCGTCGCCTTGGTAAGAACGCGTGGCGGAACTCCACCTAACCAGAAAAGCGATTGATCCCAATGGTTACACGTCGTGATGTTGCATCGATTGTCGGACTTGGTGCCCTTGGCGCGGTAACCGCGAGCACGCTGGCCTCTCCGGCCGTGGCCCAGGCGGCCGATCCCAACGAATCGACCTTTGCCCGCATCCGCCGCACCAAGAAGATGCGGATCGGCGCGGTCGGCGGCGGCGCGCCCTATTACATGAAGGACCTCGCCAGCGGCCAGTGGAAGGGCTTTTACGTCGACATCGCCAAGGCGCTTGCCGACGACATGGAAGCCGAGCTCGAGATCACCGAAACCACCTGGGGCAATTCGGTGCTCGATCTGCAGTCCAACAAGATCGACATCTTCTTCGGCCTCAATCCGACCCCGAAGCGCGCGCTGGTGGTCGATTTCTCGGTGCCGGTCTTCAACAACGCCTTCGGCATCCTCTGCAAGAAGGACTTCAAGCCGAAGAGCTGGGCCGAGTTGAACTCGCCCGACGTCAAGATCGCGGTCGACCAGGGCTCCTCGCACGACCAGGTCGTCAGCCGCCTGACGCCGAAGGCGCAGATCTCGCGGCTGAAGACCGCCGACGACGCCACCGCCGCGCTGCAGACGGGCCGCGTCGATGCGCAGTGCCTGATCACCATGCTGTCGCTGACGGTGCTGAAGAAGAACCCCTCGCTCGGCCAGTTCGTGCTGCCGACGCCGATCTTCGCCACGACGTCGAATGCCGGCTTCCGCCGCGAGAACGACAAGACCTTCCGCGACTACGTCAACACCTGGATCGACTTCAACAAGGGCCTCGGCTTCATCCGCAACGCGATCATCACCAACATGGAGCTGGTGGGCGTGACCGAAGCGGACATTCCGCCGGGCGTTTCGCTGTAAGGCATGATGAGCTTGGGTCGAGCTCTGTCGGCGCGCTCCGCTTCTCTCCCTCTCCCGCTTGCGGGAGAGGGTCGGGGTGAGGGTGCCTCCGCTGGCAAGACTCCCCCAGAGGAAAGAGCCCTCACCCGCATCGCATCTTCGATGCGACGCGACCTCTCCCGCAAGCGGGAGAGGTGAAGCAAGAAAGCACGCATGTATCAGTGGGACTTCGGCATCCTCTGGAGCTATCGCTGGCTCTTTCTCAACGGGCTAGGCGTCACCGTCGGCTTCACGGTGGTCATCGTGCTGCTCGGCCTTGTGTTCGGCCTGTTCGGGGCGTTCGGCAGCCTGTCGCGGTTCAAGGCGGTGCGCCTGGTCGCCCTCACCTTCATCGAAGCGTTTCGCTGCACGCCGATCCTGGTGCAGCTGATCTGGTTCTATTACGCGCTGCCGATCCTGGCAGGTGTCGAGATGACGCCGATCACGGCCTCGGCGCTGGCGCTCTCGCTCTATGGCGGCTCGTTCTATTCGGAGATCATCCGCGGCGGCATCATCTCGATCGACAAGGGCCAGTCGGAAGCCGGCGCTGCGCTCGGCATGACGCCGGGGCAGAGCATGCGGCGCATCGTGCTGCCGCAGGCGATCAAGCGCATGATCCCGGCGCTGATGAACCAGTCGATCATCCAGTTCAAGAACACCTCGCTGGTCTCGGTGCTCGCGGTGCCCGATCTGGTCTATCAGAGCCAGGTCGCGGCGCATGACAGCTACCGG
The DNA here is from genome assembly GCF_024199935.1 of Bradyrhizobium sp. CCGUVB14. Lineage (NCBI taxonomy): Bacteria > Pseudomonadati > Pseudomonadota > Alphaproteobacteria > Hyphomicrobiales > Nitrobacteraceae > Bradyrhizobium > Bradyrhizobium sp. CCGUVB14. Next base: position 895,079 of record NZ_JANADS010000001.1, on the reverse strand, counting down.
CCGCTGGAGACCTACACCGCGGTTGCGGTCGCCTATGCGGCGATCCTGATCCCGCTCACCATCATCGTCCGCCGCGGCGAGAAGCGACTGGCGGTCAGCGAATGAGCGACACCTCGAAAATCGAGATCCGTGGCCTGCGCAAGAGCTTTGGCAGCAACGAGGTCCTGAAGAACATCAATCTCGACGTCGCCAAGGGTGGTGTCGTGGCGCTGATCGGGCCGTCAGGCTCGGGCAAATCGACGCTGCTCCGCTGCATCAATCTCCTGGTCGTGCCCGACGGCGGCAGCGTCCGCGTCGGCGACACGCGCTTTGCGTTCGGTGATGGCTCAAAGCTTCCCGACGTGAAGACACTGGCAAAATTCCGCGCCACCACCGGCATGGTGTTTCAGCACTTCAACCTGTTCCCGCATATGACGACGCTCCAGAACGTGATGGAGGGACCGGTCACGGTGCGGCGCATGGCCAAGGCAGACGCCGAGAAGCTCGCGCGCGCGCAGCTCGCCAAGGTCGGGCTTGCCGAGAAGGCCGACCAATATCCGGCGACGCTCTCCGGCGGCCAGAAGCAGCGCGTCGCGATCGCACGCGCGCTCGCGATGGAGCCGGATGTGATGCTGTTCGACGAGGCAACGTCGGCGCTCGATCCGGAGCTCGTCGGCGAGGTGCTGAACGTGATCCAGCAGCTGGCCTCCGAGGGCATGACCATGGTGATCGTGACCCACGAGATCGCCTTTGCCCGCGAAGTCGCCGACCGCCTGATCTTCATGCGCGACGGTGTCGTGGTCGAGGAAGGCCCGGCGCGGCAGGTGATCGACAATCCGCAGGAAGCCGCGACGCGCGCCTTCCTCAGCCATTTCCACCGCACCGGCGCGCTGCCGCCGGCCACCACAGCATCCTGATGCCCGATATTGACCGCGTCTATCTCGTCACCGGGGCCGCCAGCGGCATCGGTCGCGCCACGGCAAAATTGCTCGCGGCGCCGGGCGTCGCACTTCTGCTGCACACGCGCTCGAACGCGGAAGGTCTCGACGCCACGGCGGCGGAGGCGCAAGCGAACGGCGCTGTAGTCGCAAAATGTCTCGGCGATCTCGCCGAGGAAGCGGCCGTCACCGACGCGCTCAGCGCCACGCAACGCGCCTTTGGCCGGCTGGACGGATTGATCCTGGTCGGCGGCCACGCCCGCCGCGGCAGCGCGATCGGTACGCCGACGGATCAGTTTCGGCAAGCGATGGACGAGTCCGCATTGGCCTTCACGCGGATGGTCGATGCCGCGCTGCCACTGTTGCGCGCCGGGAATGATCCACGCATCGTTGCAGTGTCGTCGTTCGTCGCGCACGCGATCCGGCCCGAGTTCGCGCCCTTCGCGGCCACCGCTGCGAGCCGCTCCGCGCTGGAAGCACTCGTGCGCCTGACCGCCGTTGAGCTCGCCAGGGATGGCATCACCGTCAACGCAGTCGCGCCGGGCCTCATCGTCAAGGACAAGCCGAGCGAAAGCAGGCTGTCGCCCGAGCAGATCGCAGCCACCGAAGCGCTGATTCCGATGCGTCGCCGCGGGCGGCCGGAGGAAGTCGCCGAGATCATCGCCTTCCTGGCGTCCCCGAAAGCATCCTACGTCACCGGCCAGGTCTGGCACGTCAATGGAGGCCTGACATGACCGAAGCAACCGTCGAACGTCTCCGCCTGTTCCTGATCGAGAGCCCGATCAAGATGGCGCGCCTGCAGGGCGTCGGCAACGTCAAGGGCACGGTGAAGCGCGTGCTGATCGAGCTCACCTCGAGCGACGGCGTGGTCGGATGGGGCGAAGCGGCGCCGTGGGAGGTGTTCACGGGAACGCCGGAAGCGGCGTTCGCCGCGCTCAATATCTATCTGCGGCCGATCCTGCTCGGCAAACCTGTGCGCCGTATCCGCGCGCTGATGACCGAGCTCGACCGCGCGCTGGTCGGCCACGCAGAAGCAAAAGTCGCGATCGAGATGGCATTGCTCGATATTGTCGGTAAATCCTCCGGCTTGTCGGTCGCCGATCTCCTCGGCGGCCGCGTGCGCGACACCATTCCGTTGTCGTTCTCGATCGCGGATCCGGATTTCGCCGCCGATCTGGAACGCATGCGCAAGATGGTTCCGGACGGGAACGTCACCTACAAGGTCAAGACCGGCGTAAAGCCACATCGCGAGGACCTCGATCATCTCTCGGCGATCCGCAAGGAATTCGGCGACAAGGTCGACCTTCGCGTCGACTACAACCAGGCGCTGGCGCCGTTCGGCGCCATCAAGATCTTGCGCGATGTCGAGGAGTTCGCACCGACTTTCATCGAGCAGCCGGTGCCGCGCAAATTTCTCGACGTGATGGCGCAACTCACCGCGGCATTGGAAACACCGGTGCTCGCCGACGAAAGCTGCTTCGACCGCCGCGACATGATGGAGGTGGTGCGCCGCGAGGCGGCCGATGCCGTCTCGATCAAGCTGATGAAGGCCGGCGGCCTGTTCGAGGCACAGGCGATCATGGCGATCGCCGACATCGCCGGCCTGCCCGGCTATGGCGGCACGCTATGGGAGGGCGGCATCGGTCTTGCCGCCGGCACGCAGCTGATCGCGGCGACGCCGGGCATCTCGCTCGGCTGCGAGTTCTACATGCCGCATCATGTGCTGACCGAGGACGTGCTCGAGGAGCGCGTCGCCAACCGCGCAGGTCACGTTGTCGTGCCCGATGGCCCCGGCCTTGGCATCCGTGTCAGCGAAGCTTCGATCCGCGCCAATGCGCGGGTGCTGGCAGAGGCGTAAGACGGCGCCACAACCTCGCTGTCGTCCCGGGCAAGCGTCAGCGCAGCGGAACGCCGATCCGGGACGACAGCGGAGCATGCCGCCCCCGCGGCTCCGATCCTTCCCCTCCGGGAATCGGTATCGTATGGTTCGGCCCAACGCGCCCGACCTCATCGGGCATTCTGGAAACACCTATGTCCGATCCCGCCTGGTCGCTGCACTCCCGCCTGAAAGAGGACACCATCGATATCGGCGATCTGCCGCTGTCGAAGGTGCTCGTCATCAAGGACGCGCATTATCCCTGGCTGCTGCTGGTGCCGCGCCGCGCCGATGCGGTCGAGATCATCGATCTCGACGAGGTCCAGCAGGCGCAATTGATGACCGAGATCTCCCGCGTCTCGCGCGCGCTGAAGGAGATCACCAAATGCGACAAGCTCAATGTCGCAGCGCTCGGCAATCTCGTGCCGCAGCTTCACGTTCACATCATCGCGCGCCGCACCGGTGACGCCGCCTGGCCGCGGCCGGTCTGGGGCGTGATGCCGCCGCTCGCGCATGACGCCACTGAAGTACAGAATTTCATCAGCGCACTTCGCCGAAAAATCTGGTTGGGTTGAAAGAACAAGAAATGTCAGCATTCGACTCGTTTCCGCTCGGGCAGCCGGCCTTCGTCACCAACATCCTCGACCGCGCCGCGCATCTGCGCCGCGATGACGAAAAACTGTTCGCGATGGAGCAGAAGCCGTCGTCGCGCGCCTATGTCGTCTACCGCGACTCGCTGCTGGTGAAGCGCGACGGCGACAGGACCCGCGCGCTGCTGTCGATCGACGAGGCGCTGAAATGCGGCGCCAATCCCGGCACGATCTTTCTGGGCCTGCGCGACGACGCGGCGATCTTCGGCATGGGCATGCCGCAAGCGGCCGCCGAAAAGCTGATCGGCCGCGAGGATTTTACCGTCACCGAGTTGCGCGGCATGGCGATGCAGGGCGCGATTCCGCCCGAGGAGCTGTCGGCGATCGCGATGGCGAAGTCGATGGTCAGCTGGCACCAGCGCCACGGCTATTGCGCCAATTGCGGCACCCGCAGCGCGATGAAGGAAGGCGGCTGGAAGCGCGATTGCCCGGCCTGCAAGGCCGAGCACTTTCCGCGCACCGATCCCGTCGTGATCATGCTGGTGGCGTCCGGTGAAAAGTGCCTGCTCGGCCGCCAGAAGCAGTTTCCGCCGGGCATGTATTCCTGCCTTGCCGGCTTCGTCGAAGCCGCCGAGACCATCGAGGACGCGGTGCGCCGCGAGATCCTCGAAGAATCCGGCATTCGCTGCACCGACGTGCAGTATTACATGACGCAGCCCTGGCCCTATCCGTCGTCGCTGATGATCGGCTGCAGCGCACGTGCGCTGAACGAGGACGTCGTCGTCGATCATTCCGAGCTCGAGGATGCACGCTGGTTCACGCGCGAGGAGGCGGCGCTGATGCTGAAGCGCACGCATCCGGACGGGCTCGCCGGCCCGCACCCCTTCGCGATCGCGCATCATCTGCTCGGCCGCTGGGTGCACGACAAGAGCTGACCGCCGATGGCGCTCTCCGAGATCGCGCCGCGCATCCTCTGCATCGGCATTCCCGTGCGCGACCTGACCTTTCGGGTCGAGGCGGTGCCGAAGCGCGGCAGCAAGGCCAATGCCACGCATCTTGCCGAGATCTGCGGCGGCAATGCGCTCAATGCCGCGATCGCGATGGCGCGGCTCGGTGGTCGCATCGCGTTTGCCGGGCCGATGGGCGATGCGCGGGAGACGTCGAGCAGCTTCATCCTCGAGCGGATGGCTGCCGAGGGCATCGACGTCGGGCATATCGTGCGCATGAGGGATGCGGCCACGCCCGTCTCCGCGATCATCATCGACGCGACCGGCGAACGAACGCTGACGATCTATCGCGATCCCGCGCTGTGGGCCGTGACGCTATCGGATGCCGACGAACTCCTCGCCGATTGTCAGGCTGTCCTCGTCGAAAGCCGTTGCGGCACCTTCTGCATCGATCTCTGCATTGAAGCACGCCGGCGCGGCATTCCCGTCATCGTCGGCGTCGACCGCGCGATGGCGCTCACCGACAGTCTGCTCACGGCCGCCTCGCATCTGCTGTTCTCCAGCGAGCAGGTCCAGGAGACCGCCGGCGTCGCTGACGACGGCGAGGCCTTGAAGCGGCTGGCCGGGCTGACGCCTGCCTTCCTCGCCGCCACCCGCGGCCCGCGCGGCACGATCTGGCTGAACGAGGCGGGCACGCTGGAGGAAACCCCGGCTTTTCCGGTCGACGCCGTCGATACGCTCGGCGCCGGCGACGTCTTCCACGGCGCCTTCACGCTTGGGCTTGCCGAGGGCAGCGGCGTGCGGGAGGCGCTGCGATTCGCCGCGGCCGCCGCAGCCCTGAAATGCACCCGCCATGGCGGCGGCCCGGCCGCGCCGCAACGCATTGAAGTTGAAGGGTTTTTACGAGACAGGTATTAGAGCCATTCTGGCTTCCCGCCGAGATTATGGGCTTGCGGTAGAAGATTTTCCTCTATATGACGGAATTCAGCCCTCATATTGGAACAAAGTTCTTCAAATGACCGACGTCGCTGTCCAACTCCCCGAGACCAGCCGCCGCCTCGACGCCATCGACCGCAAGATCCTGATGGTACTCCAGGAGGATGCCTCCCTGTCCGTTGCCGAAATCGGCGACCGCGTCGGGCTGTCCTCGACTCCCTGCTGGAAGCGCATCCAGCGCCTGGAGGCCGACGGCGTCATCCTGAAGCGGGTGGCGCTGGTCGACCAGAACAAGATCGGGCTCGGCATCTCCGTGTTCGTCTCGGTGGAGAGCTCCGATCATTCCGACGCCTGGCTCAAGAAGTTCGCCGAGGCCGTCAGCGCCATGCCCGAGGTGATGGAATTCTACCGCATGGCCGGCGATGTCGATTACATGCTGCGCGTCGTGGTCGCGGACATGCAGGCCTATGACATCTTCTACAAGAAGCTGATCAGCGCCGTGCCGCTGAAGAACGTCACCTCGCGCTTCGCGATGGAGAAGATCAAGTCGGTCACCGCGCTGCCGATCCCGGCCGTGGTCGCGGCGTAAATCCGGCGTTCAGCTCCGGACCCCATCAATTCGAATCAGCGGCAAAGCGCCGCTGATTTCCGTTCGACTCCAATTCCTCGCCCGATTCGGCACCTCGGTAAGCAAGCATTTACCGAGAATTAGGTCCGCTCGCCTATTGTCGCGCCATGGAGGGGAGAACGGCGAATCCGTCCCGGCGGTGGCCCGCCTGGGCAAATGCGACTGCATTGCTGGTCGCAGGCTGGATCGCGCTGGCTATCCTCACCCTACAGGTTCGTCCGGGTGCGACTGTTGTCGCGGTTGCGTTTCCGCCCTGGTGGAGCACGCAGCAGGTTTTTCAGGCTGCGGGATCCGCGCAAGCGGCGATCGTCGGGGCAACCGCCCTTCCCACTCTCCTCGTCGTCCGCCCGGATGACCATGACGGACTGACCCGCCTGCATGATGCCGGCGCATGGTTCGTGATGGACGCGCAAGCGGTCTCAGCATGTTTCGGTAGGTAGCCTTTTGGCGTGGAGCCATTCGGCTCGCAGTCCTGGAGAGGATGAGATGGTTGTCGAGAACGACGGACTGGAATCGCTGCGTCAGACCACCAGCAGAATTCTCGTCGCGGTGCTCTGGTTGCACGTGCCGATCAGCGTGACGGTCGGCCTTGCACTCGGCAAGGCCTGGCTCATCCCCGCAATCTTCATGGCGATCTTCGCGCTCGTCGCGACCCTGTCCTGGCGCATGTCGGGCAATGGCCTCTCCACGCGTCTGGTGTTCTCCGTCGCACTGATGAGCGGCGTGTCGATGTTCACCTGGCAGTTCGAGGGACATCCCTGGCAGATCGACATGCACATGTACTTCTTCGCGGCGCTGGCCTGCACGGTCGCCTATTGCGACTACCGGCCGATCGTCGCCGCAACGATTGCGGTCGCGCTGCATCACATCGCGCTGAACTTCCTGCTGCCCGCGGCGATCTATCCCGGCGGCTCCGATTTCGGCCGCGTCGTGCTGCATGCGGTGATCCTGCTGATCGAGGCCGGCGTGCTGATCGCGCTGGCGCACAAGCTCCAGGAACTGTTCGAGACGACGGCGGTGAAGACCGCCGAGGCGCAGACCGCGATGGCCGCGGAAGCGCGCGCCAACCAGGAGCGCGGCGAGGTCGAGCAGCGCGCCAAGCAGGACCGTGAAGCGGCCAAGCAGCGGCTTGCGACCAATTTCGAACGCAGCATCGGCGGCATCGTCGAAGCGGTGGCGATCGCAGCCGGCGAAGTCCAGCATCTGTCGTCCGCGATGAGCAGCAACAGCGCCGACACGGCACGGCAGACCGCAGCCGCGGCAGCAGCCTCGACCCGCGCCTCGGGCAACGTCGAGACGGTGGCCGCCGCGACCGAGGAATTGACCGCATCGGTCACCAGCATCACGCAGCAGGTCGCCCGCTCCGCCGAGATCGCCGCGCGTGCCGCGGACGAAGCGCGCCGCACCAATCAGGTGGTCGAGGGGCTCGCCAGCGGCACGCAGAAGATCGGCGAGGTCGTCACGCTGATCCAGAACATCGCGAGCCAGACCAATCTCCTCGCGCTGAACGCCACCATCGAGGCGGCGCGCGCCGGCGAGCACGGCAAGGGCTTTGCGGTGGTCGCAAGCGAAGTGAAGGCGCTGGCGAACCAGACCGCAAAAGCCACCGAGGAAATCTCGGCGCAGGTGCAGAACATCCAGAGCGCCACCGGCGATGCCGTCAACGCCATCCAGGCGATCGGCGCGACCATCGCCGAGATCGATGAGATCTCCGGCCAGATCTCGACCGCAGTCGATCAGCAGGGCCTGGCAACGCGCGAGATCGCCGGCAGTCTGCAGCAGGCCGCCACCGGCACCCGTGAGGTCAACGACAACATCACGAGCGTCAGCAAGGCCTCCAACGAAACAGGCGCGGCCGCCTCGAAGATGCACCAGGCCGCCGCCGGACTGTCCTCGCAGTCCGAGCGCCTCAAGGCCGAAGTGGATGGTTTCCTGGGGTCGCTGCGGACGGCGTGAGTCTCGCTTGAAAAGCGCTGTCATCGCCCGGCTTGACCGGGCGATCCAGTACTCCGAGACGCCTGTGATTCACCGAGAAGCCGCGGCGTACTGGATTCCCCGCTTTCGCGGGGAATGACAGCGCAGCATACGGCAAGCGCAGACGCGCGCCTCAAATCTTCTGATTGTACTCGCCGACTTCCGGATGATTACGCAGCACGCTGTTCACCATCTCGAACATGTCGTGCATGCGCTGCTCGGAGACCGGGCTCTCGACCACGACCACGAGCTCCGGCTTGTTCGAAGACGCGCGCACCAGGCCCCAGCTGCCGTCCTCCACCGTGACGCGCACGCCGTTGACGGTGACGAGGTCGCGGATCGACTGCCCCCCGATCTTGGCGCCCTTGGCCTGCAGGCCTTCGAAGTGCTTCACCACCTGGTCGATGACGCCGTACTTGGTCTCGTCGGCGCAATGCGGCGACATGGTCGGCGACGACCAGGTCTTCGGCAGCGCGTCCTTCAGATCGGCCATCGACTTGCCGGGGGCGCGGTCGAGCATGTCGCAGATCGCGATCGCCGAGACGAGGCCGTCGTCATAGCCGCGTCCATACGGCTTGTTGAAGAAGAAGTGGCCGGACTTCTCGAAGCCCGCGAGCGCGCCGGTCTCGTTGGTGCGGCGCTTCATGTAGGAATGGCCGGTTTTCCAATAGGCGGTCCTGGCGCCCTGCTTCTGCAGAACGGGATCGGTGATGAACAGGCCGGTCGACTTCACGTCGACGATGAACAGCGCATCCTTGTGGATCGCCGACATGTCGCGCGCCAGCATCACGCCGACCTTGTCGGCGAAGATCTCCTCGCCGGTGTTGTCGACGACGCCACAGCGGTCGCCGTCGCCGTCGAAGCCGAGGCCGACATCGGCCTTGTGATGCAGCACCGCGTCGCGGATCGCGTGCAGCATCTCCATGTCTTCCGGATTCGGATTGTATTTCGGGAAGGTGTGATCGAGCTCGGTGTCGAGCGGGATCACCTCGCAACCGATCGCTTCCAGCACCTGCGGCGCGAATGCGCCGGCCGTGCCGTTGCCACAGGCCGCGACGACCTTGAGCTTGCGCTTGAGCTTCGGACGATTGGTGAGGTCGGCGATGTAGCGCGCGGGGTAATTCTCGTGGAACTGGTAGGCGCCGCCGGCCCTGTTCTTGAATTCGGCGTTGAGCACGATCTCCTTCAGCCGCGTCATCTCGTCGGGGCCGAAGGTCAGCGGGCGGTTGGCGCCCATCTTCACGCCGGTCCAGCCATTGTCGTTGTGCGAGGCCGTGACCATGGCGACGCAGGGCACGTCGAGATCGAACTGCGCGAAATAGGCCATCGGCGTCACCGCAAGGCCGATGTCGTGCACCTTGCAGCCCGCCGCCATCAGGCCGGAGATCAGCGCATATTTGATCGAGGCCGAATAGCCGCGGAAATCATGGCCGGTCACGATCTCCTGTTTGACGCCGAGCTCCGCGATCAGTGCGCCCAGCCCCATGCCGAGCGCCTGCACGCCCATGAGGTTGATTTCCTTCTGGAACAACCAGCGCGCGTCGTATTCGCGAAAACCGGTGGGCTTCACCATCGGCTCGGATTCGAAGGCGTAAGTGTTGGGCAACAAGACGGATTTCGGCTTGGGAAACATTGAGACAATCTCGTGAAAAGGGCAGGATTTGGTGCAGCCTTAGCGAATGCCGGGCCGCAGCGGAAGGCGGGAATGAAGGCTTATGGCCGATAATTGCGGCAGTTTGGTAACGGAAAAGCGCGGCCGGGCGCGAGACCTTCCGCTTGGGGCCGTCCCAGGAAATTCGTGCGAATGACGGTTCGTCAGCGCGACAGGGCGCTCTTACTGCTGCAGCACCATCTGCCCGTTGGCGTATTCGAAACGCTTCAGGCGGGACAGGAAGGAGAGGCCGAGCAGGTTCTCGGACAACGCTTCATCCGGCAGCACCATGGCATCGACGTCGCGCACGATGAGGCCGCCGACATCCAGCATGGCGATGCGGGTGCGCGCGGCCTTGATGGTGCCGTTGGCGGTGGTGACGGTGGCGTTGTAGTCGCTGCGCGAGGGACGCAGGCCGAAGCGGGCGGCCGAGGTTTCGTTCAGCGCCACCACGGAGGCGCCGGTGTCGACCATGAAGCCGATGCGCTGGCCGTCGATGCGGCCTTCGGTCTGGAAGTGGCCACGGCCATCGCGGGGAATGTTGAGGCTGCGGCCGCCGACCGGCGCCACGGTGGCAACCGCGACCGTCGTCTGCGGCGCCGACGTGGCGGAGGCGGAGCTCATCTTGTCCGCCATCTGCGCCATGAAAGTGCCGAGGCCGATCATGACGGCCGCGATGATCATAATATTACGCATCACACCACTTCCGAGCCGGAACGCTCGATTTCACCACGCGGCACGCCCGTTCGCGAGCGACGCCGCGGCCGAGCCGGTGCTATTTTGACGAAAAGGATGAGCGTACGGTTAATGCGACCCGTCCTCATCCTGAGGAGCCCGCTGAAAGCGGGCGTCTCGAAGGATGGCCACGGGCGAGAGCTGGGCCTGCATGGTTCGAGACGCGCGTTCCGCGCTCCTCACCATGAGGGTCGACACTTTCACGTCCCGCGCGGCTTGACCCGCCGGGTGGGCAGCGCGCTTGCCGGATCTTCGGGCCAGGGATGGCGGGGATAGCGGCCGCGCATGTCGGAGCGGACCGCAGCGTAACTGCCGCGCCAGAAACCGGGGAGATCGCGCGTCACCTGCACCGGGCGTTGCGCCGGCGACAGCAATTCCAGCACCAGCGGCACCTTGCCGGCAGCGATCGACGGATGGGTGTTGAGGCCGAACAATTCCTGGAGGCGCACCGCGATGGTCGGCCCCTGCTCGGCCTCGTAGTCGATCGCGAGCACGCTTCCCGTGGGCGCCTCGAAATGCGTCGGCGCCTCGCGGTCGAGCCGCGGGCGCATCTCCCACGGCAACAGCGCCATCAGCGCATCGGAGAGATCGCCGGCGGAAATATCCTTCAGCGCGATCTTGTCGTAGAGCGCCGGCACCAGCCAATCGTCGCGCCGCGCGACCAACCCGTCGTTGGAGAGATCGGGCCAGCTGTCGCCTTCCGCCTTGCGCAGGAACATCACGCGGTCGCGCCATTGCTTTGCGGCCTTCGACCAGGGCAACCGATCGAGGCCGGCGGCGATCAGCCCGTCGGCGAAGATGCGCGCAGTGTCTTCCGAGGGCGACACGGCAAGCGTGGCCTCGGACAGCGTGATCGCATGCAGCACGCGCTTGCGCCGCGCGCGTAGCGCCATCGCGCCGCGGTCGAAGGAGATCTCGTCGGCCGTGTCGATATGCTCGGCAAAATGCCGCTCGATGTCGTCCTCGGCGATCTGGGCCGCGAGCAGGATGCGGCCGCTCGCAGCCGTCCCCGTCATCTCGCCGATCGCGATATAGGGCGCGCGGGCGAGCGAGGACGTCTGCTCCACCGCGGCGCCACGGCCGTTGGCAAGCACAAAGCTGCCATTGCCGCGGTTGCGCGCGACCCGATCCGGAAACGCATAGGCGAGCATCAGGCCGGTCGAGAGGTCCTCCTGCTGTCCCGGCTTCTCGGACGCCGCCACTTGCGAGGCCCAGCGCCGCGCCAGATCGCGCGCGCTTGCCGCCCGCGGCGACCGGTCGCGGCGAAACTGGTCGCGCCGGTGCTCGAGATCGGCGCTGTCGCCGCCGAGTCCGCGTTCGGTGAGAATGGCCGCGATCTCGGCAGCTTCTTCGCCGCTGCCTGCGCGATGCGAATCCACGATCATGCGCGCCAGCCGCGGCGGCAGCGCCAGCGCGCGCAGGCTCTTGCCCTCCGCCGTGATACGGCCATCGCCATCGAGCGCGTTGAGCTCTTCGAGCAGGCTCTTGGCTTCCTTCCACGCAGGCTGCGGCGGCGGATCGAGAAACGACAACGCGGCAGGGTCCGCGACGCCCCATTGCGCGAGGTCGAGCACCAGCGAGGAGAGGTCGGCGCTCAGGATTTCCGGCTGGGTATAGGGCGCAAGCGACGCCGTCTGCGGCTCGTCCCAGAGCCGGTAGCACACGCCGGGCTCGGTACGGCCGGCGCGGCCGCGGCGCTGGTCGACTGCGGCGCGCGCGGCGCGCACGGTCTCGAGCCGGGTCAGGCCGATGTCGGGCTCGTAGCGCGGCACGCGGGCGAGACCGGAATCGACGACGATGCGCACGCCTTCGATCGTGAGCGACGTCTCCGCGATCGAGGTCGCGAGCACCACCTTGCGCGTCCCCTTCGGCGCCGGCGCGATGGCGCGGTCCTGCACGGCGGCATCGAGCGCGCCGAACAGCGGCACGATCTCGATACTGGCATCCTGCAGGCGATCACCGAGGAAATTCTGGGTGCGGCGGATCTCGGCGGCACCTGGCAGGAAAGCGAGCACCGAACCGCTGTCGGCACGCAGGGCCGATGCGATCGCATCCGCCATCTGCCGCTCGATCGGCGCATCCGCCTTGCGGCCGAGATAGCGCGTCTCGACAGGAAACGCGCGGCCCTCGCTCTCGACGACGGGCGCCTCGCCAAGCAGTTTTGACACGCGCGCACCATCGAGCGTGGCCGACATCACGAGGATGCGGAGGTCTTCGCGCAAGCCCTGTTGCGCGTCGCGCGCCAGCGCGAGGCCCATGTCGGCATCGAGCGAGCGTTCGTGGAATTCGTCGAACAGGATGGCGGCAACGCCCGAGAGCTCGGGATCGTCGAGGATCTGGCGCGTGAAAATGCCTTCGGTCACGACCTCGATGCGCGTGGCCCGCGAGATCTTCGAGCCGAAGCGGACGCGATAGCCCACGGTTTCGCCGGCGCGCTCGCCAAGCGACTTGGCCATGCGATCGGCGCTGGCGCGTGCCGCAATGCGCCGCGGCTCCAGCACGATGATCTTCTTGCCCTTGGCCCAGGGCGCATCGAGCAGCGCCAGTGGTACCCGCGTGGTCTTGCCGGCGCCGGGCGGGGCAACCAGCACAGCCGCATTGTGCGCCTCCAGCGTGCGCGAGAGGTCGTCGAGCACGGCATCGATGGGGAGGGGCGTGTCGAAGGTGCGGGGCAAAAGTCTCGGTCCGTCATCGTCCGCCGTGTGCGCAATTATGCGCCGGGGCAGACGATCCAGTCATGTCGGATCCCGGCCATTCCGAAGATCCCAGCGTACTGGATACCCCGCCTTCGCGGGGTATGACAATCATATGTGGCTATCAGCCCTGAACCGACGGCCGGCCGACGCTCTCATAGGTGAAGCCGGCGGCAGCCATGTCTTCGGGGCTGAAGATGTTGCGGAGGTCGACGACGACGGGCTGCGCCATGACGCTCTTCAGCCGGTCGAGATCGAGACCACGGAATTGCACCCATTCGGTGACGACGACCAGCGCATCGGCGCCTTGGGCGCAGGAATACGCGTCCTCGGAATAGCTGATGTTGGGCAACTCGCCCTTGGCCTGCTCCATGCCGACCGGGTCGAACGCCTTCACCTTTGCGCCCATGTCGAGGAGGCCGGTGACCAGCGGAATCGACGGCGCATCGCGCATGTCGTCGGTGTCGGGCTTGAAGGTGAGGCCGAGCACGGCGATGGTCTTGCCGCGCAAGGAGCCGCCGAGCGCCTGGCTGACTTTCCGTGCCATCGCGCGCTTGCGGTTCTCGTTGACCGCCAGCACGGATTCGACGATGCGCAAGGACACGTCGTAATCCTGCGCGATCTTGATCAGCGCCTTGGTGTCCTTCGGAAAGCAGGAGCCGCCGAAGCCCGGACCGGCATGCAGGAATTTTGTGCCGATGCGGTTATCGAGGCCAATGCCGCGCGCAACTTCCTGAACGTTGGCGCCGACCTTTTCCGAGAGGTCCGCGATCTCGTTGATGAAGGTGATCTTGGTCGCGAGGAACGCGTTCGCGGCGTATTTGATCATCTCGGCGGTGCGGCGCGCGGTGAACATCAGCGGCGCCTGGTTCAGCGACAGCGGACGGTAGATGTCACCCATCACCTTGCGGCCGCGCTCGTCGGACGTGCCGACCACGACGCGATCGGGGAACTTGAAGTCGCGGATCGCAGCGCCCTCGCGCAGGAACTCCGGATTGGAGGCGACGACGACGTCAGCCTTGGGATTGGCCTCGCGGATGATGCGCTCGACCTCGTCACCGGTGCCGACCGGAACGGTCGACTTCGTCACCACGACGGTGAAGCCGGACAGCGACTGCGCGATCTCCTTGGCGGCAGCATAGACGTAGGAGAGATCGGCGTGGCCATCGCCGCGACGCGACGGTGTGCCGACCGCGATGAACACAGCATCGGCATCCGCGACCGGCTTCGACAGGTCGGTGGTGAAGCTCAGGCGCTTGGCCTTGACGTTGTTCGCGACCAGCTCGTCGAGCCCTGGTTCGTAGATCGGGATCTCGCCGCGGTGAAGGCTAGCGATCTTCTTCTCGTCCTTGTCGACACAAATGACGTCGTGACCGAAATCAGCAAAGCAGGCTCCGGACACCAGTCCCACGTAACCCGTGCCGATCATCGTGATGCGCATAGAAGACCCTGTCTGTCTTGGTTAACGAAACCCCAATCCGGGGGCGGTTTAGCATTTTCCCGTCGGGAAGGAAGAGCCTGTGCTCAGAAACCGGCACGCGATTTGTACCGGTAAAGAAGTCGGAAACCACAAGGCCCCACACTGCCCCACGCCCACACAGGATCGGGCGGAACACGCCTCGAAACGGGACACCATGGCATCAACAGGCACAATCGCCGCGAGCGGGGGCACCAGGGGCCCAGCCGCTGCGCGTGTTGATTGGGTCGACTATGCCAAGGGCATCTGCATCGTCATGGTCGTGATGATGCATTCGGTGCTTGGTGTTGAACTCGCCGCCGGCGAGACCGGTTTCATGCATGTCCTGGTGGCCTTCGCAAAGCCGTTCCGGATGCCGGACTTCTTCCTGATTTCGGGCCTGTTCCTGCCGCTGGTGATCGATCGGGACTGGCGAACCTATCTCGATCGCAAGGTTGTGCATTTCGCTTATTTTTATGTCGTCTGGGTGACAATCCAGTTCGCCTTCAAGGCACCCGCTTTCGCGGCCGAATCCAGCTGGCGCGACGCTGGCCTGCTCTATCTCGAATCCTTCATCGAGCCGTTCGGCACGCTCTGGTTCATCTACCTGCTGCCGATCTTCTTCGTCGTCACAAAACTGACACGGCGAATCCCCGCACCCGCGATCTGGCTCGTGGCGGCCGCGCTGGAGACGGCGCGCATCACGACCGGCTGGACCGCGATCGACGAGTTCTGCGCGCGCTTCGTCTATTTCTATTCGGGCTATCTGTTCGCACCCTACGTGTTCGCATTGTCGGAGCGCGCGCGTAGCCATCCCGCACTCGCGCTTGCAGCGCTCGCGAGTTGGGCGCTGGTCAATGCCGGCCTCGTCGCGTACGGCGCCAGCGAATGGAAGATCGTGTCGCTCGTGCTCGGCTTCGCCGGCGCATGTGCCATCATCACGTCGGGCACGCTGCTCGCCCGCATGCATTGGCAGAATTTCTTCCGCTTCTGTGGCGAGCATTCGATCGTGATCTATCTCGCCTTCTTCCTGCCGATGGCGGCGACGCGCACGCTGCTGCTGCGCACCGGCATCATCCCGGACATCGGCACGGTGTCGCTGATCGTCACCATCGTCGGCGTGCTCGGATCGCTCGCGATCTGGCGGCTGGCTCTGCGGTTCAATGCGCACTTCCTGTTCGAGCGGCCGGATGCATTCTGGATCGCGCCGAAGAAGGCCGGGCCGGTGTTGCAGGCGGCGGAGTAGCTTGTCGTCCCGGCGAAAGCCGGGACCCATACCGCGTGATCTATCGATAGATTGCGGCCTCCGTACCACGCCCCAATTAACTGCCGATCTTCGCCAAATTTCTCCCTGTGGCTATGGGCCCCGGCCCCCCGTGCGCAATTGCGCACTAGGCCGGGACGACAATTGAGTGTGGGCTGCGCCCAAAAATCCCCCTCCCAAGGCTGTCTTTTGCCGCAAAAATTCATACATTGCGGCCATGCCAAAAACCTCCCCGAAGACCTCCGCCAAAGCCGACACCAAATCCGCTGCTGCGACAGCTGCTGCCAAACCGGTCGCGGCGAAGGCGGCCGGCAAGGGCGACCACATTTTCCTGGTCGACGGTTCCGGCTACATCTTCCGCGCCTATCACGCGCTGCCGCCGCTCAACCGCAAGTCCGACGGGCTGCAAGTCAATGCCGTGCTGGGTTTCTGCAACATGCTGTGGAAGCTGTTGCGCGACATGCCCGCCGACAACCGGCCGACACATCTCGCCATCGTGTTCGACAAGTCGGAAGTCACGTTCCGCAACAAGATCTACCCCGACTACAAGGCGCACCGGCCGCCGGCGCCTGATGATCTGATCCCGCAGTTCGCTCTGATCCGCGAGGCCGTGCGCGCCTTCGACCTGCCCTGCCTGGAGCAAGGCGGTTTCGAGGCCGACGATCTCATCGCGACCTATGCGCGGCAGGCCAGCGACCGCGGCGCCCACACGACCATCGTGTCCTCCGACAAGGATCTGATGCAGCTCGTGAACGACAAGATCACGATGTACGACACCATGAAGGATCGCCGCATCGGGATTCCCGAGGTGATCGAGAAGTTCGGCGTGCCGCCGGAGAAGGTGGTCGAAGTCCAGGCGCTGGCCGGCGATTCCACCGACAATGTGCCGGGAGTGCCCGGGATCGGCATCAAGACCGCGGCGCAGCTGATCGTCGAATATGGCGACCTCGAACAGCTCCTGTTCCGCGCCACCGAGATCAAGCAGCCGAAGCGGCGCGAAGCGCTGATCGAGAATGCCGAGAAGGCGCGCGTCTCGCGCCAGCTCGTGCTGCTCGACGACAAGGTTGATCTCGAGGTGCCGCTCGATGACCTCGCCGTCCACGAACCGGATGCGCGCAAGCTGATCGCCTTCCTGAAGGCGATGGAATTCACCACGCTCACGCGCCGCGTTGCCGACCATTCGCAGATCGACCCCGCCAATGTCGATGCCGATGCGTCGAACAGCAGCGGGGCGAGAGGCGGCGACAGCACGAAGGCAAAATCGTCCGAGACGTCAGGCGATCTCTTCGCGGCTCCTGCGGTGCCCGCCAAGGGTGGTGACAAGGGCGACAAATCGGCGAGCCTCAAGGGCGCGCCGATCTCGCTCGCCGCTGCGCGCGAAGAGGCGCTGCGCAAGCTTCCGGTCGATCGCACCAAGTACCAGGCGATCAAGTCGCTGAACGAGCTCAACGCCTTTATCGCGCGCATCCATGATGCCGGTCATGTCGCGATCGAGATCAAGGCGAACTCGATCGATCCGATGCAGGCCGATCTCTGCGGCATCGCGCTGGCGCTGGCGCCGAACGAGGCCTGCTATGTGCCGCTGGCGCACAAGCAGTCCGGCGGCGACGGTGGCCTGTTCGACGCGGGCCTTGCGCCGGATCAGGTCAAGCATGCAGATGCGATCGAAGCGCTGCGCCCGGTGCTGGAATCGGCGGGTATTCTCAAGATCGGCTTCGACGTCAAATTCGCGGCCGTGATGCTGGCGCAGCACGGCATCACCTTGCGCAACGCCGACGATGCGAAACTGATCTCCTACGTGCTGGACGCCGGTCGCGGCTCGCATGAGCTGGACTCGTTGTCCGAGCGCTGGTTCGGTCACGCCATGCTGAAGGAGAGCGAGCTGCTCGGCAGCGGCAAGGGCAAGATCACCTTCGACCAAGTGCCCATCGACAAGGCCGCGCCGCTGTCGGCAGAAGGCGCCGATATCGCCCTGCGTGTCTGGCGCGTGCTGAAGCCGCGCCTCACAGCCGAGCACATGGCCACCGTCTACGAGACGCTGGAGCGGCCGCTGGTCTCCGTGCTTGCGCGGATGGAGCGGCGCGGCATTTCGATCGACCGCCAGGTGCTGTCGCGTCTGTCCGGGGACTTCGCCCAGACCGCGGCGCGCGTCGAGGCCGAGATCCAGGAGATCGCGGGCGAGCCCGTCAATGTCGGCAGCCCCAAGCAGATCGGCGACATCCTGTTCGGCAAGATGGGACTATCAGGCGGCACCAAGACCAAGACCGGCGCGTGGTCGACCACCGCGCAGGTGCTGGACGAGCTCGCCGAGCAGGGCCACGATTTTCCGCGGAAGATTTTGGAGTGGCGCCAGGTCTCGAAACTGAAATCGACTTACACCGACGCGCTGCCGACCTACGTCAATCCGCAGACCCATCGCGTCCACACGACCTACGCGCTGGCCGCGACCACGACGGGCCGGCTGTCCTCGAACGAGCCGAACCTGCAGAACATCCCGGTGCGCACCGAGGACGGCCGGAAAATCCGCCGCGCCTTCATCGCGACGCCGAGGCACAAGCTCGTCTCTGCGGACTATTCGCAGATCGAGCTGCGGCTGCTGGCGGAGATCGCCGACATTCCCGTGCTGAAGCAGGCGTTCCGCGATGGGCTCGACATTCACGCGATGACCGCGTCCGAAATGTTCGGCGTGCCGATCAAGGGCATGCCGAGCGAGATCCGCCGTCGCGCCAAGGCGATCAATTTCGGCATCATCTACGGCATCTCGGCGTTCGGCCTCGCCAACCAGCTCGGCATCGCCCGCGAGGAAGCCTCAGCCTACATCAAGAAGTACTTCGAGCGCTTCCCCGGCATCCGCGCCTATATGGACGAGACACGGGATTTCTGCCGGCAACACGGCTACGTCACCACGCTGTTCGGCCGCAAATGCCACTATCCCGACATCAAGGCCTCCAACGCCTCGGTGCGCGCCTTCAACGAGCGCGCCGCGATCAACGCGCGTCTCCAAGGCACCGCCGCCGACATCATCCGCCGCGCCATGACGCGCGTGGAGGACGCGCTGGCCGAGAAGAAGCTCTCGGCGCAGATGCTGCTCCAGGTGCATGACGAATTGATCTTCGAGGTGCCCGACGCGGAAGTCGAGAAGACGCTGCCCGTCGTGCAGCACGTCATGCAGGACGCGCCATTCCCGGCCGTGCTGCTTTCGGTGCCGCTGCATGTCGACGCGCGCGCGGCGAACAATTGGGACGAGGCGCACTGACGGCCGTCGCGATGAAGATCGCCGCCATCTCTGGTAGCCTGCGTGCAGGTTCGAGCAATACCGCAGTCCTGCGCGCGGCCGCGCGGCTCGCTCCTGCTGGTGTCGAGGTGATGCTGTTCGAGGGGATTGCGGACCTGCCCTTCTTCAATCCGGATCTCGATGGCGATGATGTGCCTGCGCCGGTCGGCGCAATGCGCGCGCTGATCGGGAGCGTCGATGGCCTCCTGATCTCGAGCCCCGAATATGCCCGCGGCGTCGCGGGCGTGCTGAAGAACGCGCTCGACTGGCTGGTCGGCAGTCACGAATTTCCCGACAAGCCGGTTGCCTTGATCAACACGTCGCCACGGGCGACCCACGCGCTCGCCGCCCTGACGCTGACGCTGGAGACGATGTCGGCCCGGCTCGCCACGGAGGCCTGCGTGACGCTGCAGCTGCTCGGCGGTGCCTGGGACGAGCACAGCATCGTCGCCGATCCCACACTTGCCGAGCCATTGCGTCTGGCAATGGAGAGCTTTGCTTCGTTCATCGCCACCGTGCAGGCAGAGGCGTAGCACCCGCGAACGCGAATTGTCCTCCGTGCAATTGCGCGATGGCCCCACGGCGTTGCGCGTATTAGAAGGCGTGCATCTCCCGCACCGGTTCATCATGCCCCACACTTCCGCCCTGCTCGGCTTCGCCCTCGTCTGCCTCGGTCTCGTGCTCACGCCCGGGCCGAACATGATCTATCTGATCTCGCGCTCGATCACGCAGGGGCCAGCGGCCGGCATCGTCTCGCTCGGCGGCGTCGCGCTGGGATTCGTGTTCTACATGCTGTGCGCGGCATTCGGCATCACCGCGCTGCTGCTCGCGATTCCCTTCGCTTATGATGCGCTGCGCTTCGCCGGCGCCGGCTACATGCTGTGGCTCGCCTGGCAGGCGGTGAAGCCGGGCGGGCGCTCGCCATTCCAGGTGAAGCAGCTTTCGATCGACAGCCCGCGCAAATTGTTTGCGATGGGGCTCGTCACCAATCTGCTCAATCCGAAGATCGCGATGCTGTATCTGGCGCTGCTGCCGCAGTTCATCGACCCCACGGCCGGCAGCGTGCTGACGCAGTCGGTGGTGCTGGGCGCGATCCAGATCGCGCTCAGTGTCAGCGTCAATGCGATCATCGCGCTCGGAGCCGGATCGATCGCGCTGTTCCTGGCGAGCCGGCCAAGCTGGATGCTGGTGCAGCGCTGGCTGATGGGCACCGTGCTGGCCGGGCTTGCGGTGCGGATGGCGGTGGAAGCGCGGAAGGTGTGAACGGCGCGACGCTGTCATGCCCCGGCTTGACCGGGGCAACCAGTACGCCGCAGCCTCTCGGATCAAAAACTTCCGTCTCTGGAATACTGGGTCGCCCGGTCCTAGTGCGCAATTGCGCACTGGCCGGGCCACGACAGCGTCCAATCAATCCAGCTTCGCCTCCATCCCCCGCTTCACGGCCGGGCGCGCCATCAGGGCGTCGTACCAGCGCTTGACGTTGGGGAAGTCGGTGAGTTCGACCTTGTGCCGAGGGTGGCGCCAGGCCCAGCCTAGAATGGCGAAATCGGCAACCGAAAGATCGCCGGCGACGAAGTCGCGGCCGTCGAGGCGGCGGTCCAGCACGCCGTAGAGCCTGCGCGTCTCCGCCATGTAGCGCTTCAACCCGTAGGCGCGGTCCTGCTCGTTCTCGAGCGCGATGAAATGGTGCACCTGGCCCGGCATCGGCCCGAAACCGCCCATCTGCCACATCAGCCATTCGTAGACGGGGATCCGGCCGGCCAGCGATGTCGGCAGGAATTTACCGGTCTTTTCGCCGAGATAGAGCAGGATCGCGCCGGACTCGAAGATGCTGACCGGCTTGCCGTCCGGCCCCTCGGGGTCGAGGATCGCGGGAATCTTGTTGTTCGGGGAGAGTTTCAGGAACCCTGGCGCCATCTGCTCGCCCTTGGAGATGTTCACCGGGACCACCTTGTACGGCAGCCCCATTTCCTCCAGTGCGACCGAGATCTTGCGGCCGTTCGGCGTGTTCCAGGTGTGCAGCTCGATGGTCATTTTTGCCTGTTTCCTTGCCCAGTTTCCTGCCCGGGATATCGGGCATCCACCTACCCCAGAAAGTTGCAGCCCCACAACCGGCGCGCCGGGATGGCCGATCCCTGTTGACGGGGGACGCCCCCTCTGGAATGTCACCGCCGTCGCGGATAAATTCCGCCACCTCCAAGAACGCCCCCGAGGGACCGCCGTGTCGAAATCCGCCTCCCGCGCCCGCCTGTTCGAAATCATCCGCCGCCGCTCCTTCGGCCGGGGCGAGGTGACGCTCGCGTCGGGCCGCAAGAGCGATTTCTATTTCAACCTCAAGCCGACCATGATGGACCCGGAGGGCGCGACGCTGCTCGCCGAGCTCACTTTCGAGACGCTGAAGGACGACAATCTCGATTTCATCGGCGGGCTGGAGATGGGCGCGGTGCCGCTGGCCGGCGCGCTGGCGCAGATCTCCTGGATCAAGGGCCATCCGATCGCGGCCTTCTTTGTGCGCAAGAAGCCGAAGGAGCATGGCGCCAGGCTCGCGATCGAAGGCTTGCCGAAGGGCGAGACGCTGGCCGGCAAGCGCGTCGTGATCGTCGAGGACGTCACCACGACTGGCGGCTCGGCGATGAAGGCCGTGGAATCCGTGCGCGAGACCGGTGCCGAAGTGGTGCTGGTGCTGACCATGGTCGACCGCGAGGAAGGCGCCACCGACACCTTTGGTGCGGCCGGCCTGCCGTTCCGCTCGCTGTACAAGGCGTCGGAATTTTTGAAGGCGTAACGGCGCGAGGCGCCCCCTCAACCGCTCATTTACCATCCCGCTTTATGGTGAATCATGTGCTGAGACCTGATGGTCCCGGCCGGTTTGGTAGCGTTGGGTGGAGTAAGCGTTGCGTACAGAGTTGTCCCATGCGCGCCGGCGGCGTCGCGCGATGCTAGTGGCCGCTACCCTCGTTGCAGCACCGCTGCTTGCAACTCCTGCCCCGGTTTCGGCCGAAGGCCTGTTCGATTTCTTCTTCGGCGGAGCCCAGCAACGCCCGCAGCGCGACGTGCCGCAGCAGGCGAACTCCTTCGTCGATCCCTTCGCCAGTCAGCAGAACTCGGCCAGCCAGCCACAATATGTGCCGCCAACCCGCTCGGCGGCCGCCGGCGGCTCGGGCCCGGCCTTCTGCGTGCGCAGCTGCGACGGCAAATATTTTCCGCTGATGCGCGGCCTCGCCTCGCCGGCGCAGATGTGTCAGGCCTTCTGCCCTGCCAGCACCACAAAAGTCTTCTTCGGCTCCTCGATCGACGGTGCCTATAGCCAGACCGGCGAGCGTTACGCCGACAGCGAGAACGCGTTCGCCTACCGCAAGGCGCTGCGCGCGGACTGCACCTGCAACGGCCGCGAGCCGGTCGGGCTCGCGCCGGTCGACCTCACGCTCGATTCGTCACTGAAGGCCGGCGACGTCATCGCCACCAGCGACGGCCTGGTCGCCTATACCGGCGTCCGGCTCGGCATGGAGCAGACCGCCGAATTCACCCCCGTCGCCTCCTATCCCGGCCTCACCGCGCAGGTCCGTGCGCGGCTCGGCGAGATGAAGGTGGCCCCGGTGCGTGCAGAGACGGTGGCGGCAGATGCGCCGGCAGCCGAGATCGTGCGCGAGGCGCTGCCGGATGTCACGGTGCCGAAGACACAGCCGAAATCGGCGAAGCGTGCGGGGTTGGATTAAGACCAACTTTCAACCAAGCCGTCATTGCGAGCGCAGCGAAGCAATCCAGAGTCCGTCCGCGGAGACAGTCGGGATTGCTTCGCTGCGCTCGCATTGACGAGGAGAGACCACTACCGCCCGATGATCACTCCGATCACATTCGGCGCCGCCAGATATTTCTCCTCGATCGCCGCGCGCGCGGCAGCGCGATTTTCGGCCGTCAGCAGGCCGCGCTTCTCGGCCAGGATCATCCAGCAAAAGCCCCACCAGTCGGTCAGCATGCCCGTCTCGCTGACGAGGTCGTAGCCCTGCTCGGCCGCGAAGATGCGCGCATTCGCTTCGTCGAGTGTATCGAGGAAATGATGATCCTCGGGCGCGAACAGATCATCGCTGATGTCGTCGATGGTGTAGCCCCAGATCGACTGGCACACCGCGTTGAATTCGCGATCGAACTGGTCGTCGTCGACGGCATAGCGCCGCGCCGCCTGATGCAGCCGCGACAGCGACCGCGCGAAATCGGCGATCCGGGTGAGGGCAAATTGATCGAAGGCAATGGTGGACATGTAGTCCTCGCGACGGCTGTCAGACCCTAGATATTGTGTCGGCAATGCGCCGAATCACAATGATATATCAAAGACTTGCTAAAGTGTTCTTAATTTGTTCTGATGCTCAACTGTTTATTAATTAGGCCGTCGTTTGAGATCGTCGTCCTGGCGAAAGCCAGGACCCATTACCCCGGTCGGCGTTGCTTTTGCGAGCCAGAGCCATGAGCGCGAGCAGCTACTTCGTTTACATCCTCGCGAGTCGTCATCACGGCACGCTGTACATTGGCGTCACCAATGATATCGGTGGCCGTCTTGAACTACATCGTGCCGGAAGAGGCTCGAAGTTCGTTTACAAGTACAAGATCTTCCGTCTCGTGCATGTCGAAGCGTTCGCCACTCCGCAAGAAGCGATCGCACTTGAGAAGCAGCTAAAATTCTGGAAGCGCGACTGGAAGATCA
Organism: Bradyrhizobium sp. CCGUVB14; assembly: GCF_024199935.1. NCBI lineage: Bacteria > Pseudomonadati > Pseudomonadota > Alphaproteobacteria > Hyphomicrobiales > Nitrobacteraceae > Bradyrhizobium > Bradyrhizobium sp. CCGUVB14. Next base: position 871,439 of record NZ_JANADS010000001.1, on the reverse strand, counting down.
AGCTGATCGAGCAGGAAAATCCCGATTGGAATGATCGGTCGGGCTTAATTTAACAATCGGGGTAATGGGTCCTGGCTTTCGCCAGGACGACGATGTGGATGCAGTTTCGCCCTACTCAATTCGCCGCCGATATCAACCGATCCCCGCACGCACTCGCATAAAACTTGCCGCCGCATTGGCGCTTGATGGCGGCGCAGCGGGCGGCGGGAGTTGCGTTTTGCGGGACGGTAAAGCCGCAGCTCAGGCCGTCGGCGCTGCGCTGGCCGGCGGCGAAGGCGGCGCTCGAGGTGGCGATGCAGATGACAAGGAGCGCTGCGGCAGCGATTTCGATCAGCAGTCTCATGGGGCGTCTCCTCCACAGTGATGGCTGAATCTGTGGTCAATCTAGCACCAAATCGGCGTTCCTCCGTGCTCGTCCGGGTTCCCAAACCGGCCCGTTCCTTGCATAATTTTACGCCAGCGCAGTGCACGGCCGCGCCAGCGATGGTTTCGGTGCAGGGGCAAGACGCGTAGGGTTCAGTGGTGTTCTCGCGACCAGGAAGTGACGGCCTTGCAAGATCAATCGTTCCAGCCAAATTTCCCCGCCCCGGGTCAGCCCATCGACGAACTCGCGTTGTCGGAGATCAAGGGCGCGATCCTGGCGAAGCTGCGCCTTGCCATCGGCAAGGACGCGGGCATGGCGACCAAGCACGACTGGTACCAGGCCGCGGCGCTGGCGCTGCGCGACCGCATCGTGCATCGCTGGCTCACGGCCGAGAAGCGCAGCTATGACGCAGGGCGCAAGCGCGTCTATTATCTCTCGCTCGAATTCCTGATCGGCCGCCTCTTCACCGATGCGCTCAACAACATGGGCCTGTTGAAGATCTTCGAGGTCGCGCTCGGCGATCTCGGCGTGTCGCTGCCTGAGCTGCGCAAATGCGAGCCGGATGCCGCGCTCGGCAATGGTGGTCTCGGCCGTCTCGCGGCCTGCTTCATGGAGAGCATGGCGACACTGTCGATCCCGGCAATCGGCTACGGCATCCGCTACGATTACGGCCTGTTCCGCCAGATCATCAATCAGGGCTGGCAGCAGGAATATCCGGACGAATGGCTCGGCTTCGGCAATCCCTGGGAATTGCAGCGGCCCGAAGTGATCTACGACGTGAATTTCGGCGGCGGCGTCGAGCATGTCGACGACAAGGGCCGCGACCGCGCGATCTGGCACGCGGGCGAGACGGTGCAGGCGATCGCCTACGACACGCCGATCGTCGGCTGGCGCGGCCAGCACGTCAACGCATTGCGGCTGTGGTCGGCGCGCTCGCCCGATCCGTTGAAGCTCGACGCCTTCAACAAGGGCGACTATGTCAGCGCCAGCGCCGAGCAGTCGCGCGCCGAAGCGATCTGCAAATTCCTCTATCCGAACGACGAAAGCCCGGCGGGCCGCGAGCTGCGGCTGCGCCAGGAATATTTCTTCGTCTCGGCCTCGCTGCAGGATCTCATCAAGCGGCATCTCGCCTCCGACGGCCAGCTGCGCAGCCTGTCGTCCAAGGTCGCGGTGCAGCTCAACGACACGCATCCGAGCCTCGCCGTCACCGAGCTGATGCGCATCCTCGTCGACCTCCACAATTTCCGCTGGGACGAGGCCTGGAAGATCACGGTCGCGACGCTGTCCTACACCAATCACACGCTGCTGCCGGAAGCGCTGGAGACGTGGCCGGTCGAGCTGTTCGAGAAGCTCTTGCCGCGCCATCTCGAGATCATCTACCGCATCAACGTCCAGCATCTCGCCCTGGCCGAAGCGCGCGCCCCCGGCGACATCGACTTCCGCGCCTCCGTCTCGCTGATCGACGAGAAGAGCGGCCGCCGCGTCCGCATGGGCCAGCTCGCCTTCGTCGGCTCGCACCGCATCAACGGCGTCTCGGCGATGCATTCGGATCTGATGCGCGAGACCGTGTTCCACGATCTCAACCATCTCTATCCCGGCCGCATCACCAACAAGACCAACGGCATCACCTTCCGCCGCTGGCTGATGCTGGCGAATCCGAAGCTCACCGACCTGCTGCGCGAGACGTGCGGCGAAGCCGTGCTCGACGACCCGACCCAGCTCTCGCTGATCGAGGCGCGCGCCAGCGACGTCGAATTCCAGAAGAAATTCCGAGCCGTCAAGCTTCACAACAAGACCGCGCTGGCACGCCTGATCGGCGAGCGGCTCGGTATCAAGGTCGATCCGACCGCATTGTTCGACGTGCAGATCAAGCGCATCCACGAATACAAGCGCCAGCTGCTCAACGTCATCGAGACGGTTGCGCTGTATCAGTCGATCAAGGACGACCCCAACGGCAATTGGGTGCCGCGGGTGAAGATCTTTGCGGGCAAGGCGGCCGCGAGCTACCGCTACGCCAAGCTGATCATCAAGCTGATCAACGACGTTGCCGAGGTCGTCAACAACGATCCCGCCATCGGCGGCAAGCTGAAGGTCGTCTTCCTGCCCGACTACAATGTCAGCCTTGCCGAAGTGATCATTCCTGCGGCCGACCTGTCCGAGCAGATCTCGACCGCCGGCATGGAAGCCTCCGGCACCGGCAACATGAAGCTGGCGCTGAACGGCGCCATCACCATCGGCACGCTCGACGGCGCCAATATCGAGATCCGCGATCAGGTCGGCATCGAGAACATCGCGATCTTCGGCATGGAAGCCGGCGACGTCATGATCCGGCGCAAGCAGGGGCTGGACGCTTCCGACGTGATCCGCAATTCGCCAAAGCTCCAGCGCGCCATCAACGCGATCGGCGCCGGCGAATTCTCGCCCGGCGATCCCGGCCGCTTCGAATCCATCGCGCATGCGCTGCGCTATCTCGACCACTACATGGTCAGCGCCGACTTCGATTCCTATTACGAGGCGCAGCGCAGCGTCGACGCACGCTGGCAAGTGGCGCCGGCCTGGACCCGCGCCTCCATCCTCAACGTCGCGCGCATGGCGTGGTTCTCGTCCGACCGCACCATCCGCGAATACGCCGAGGAAATCTGGAACGTGCCGGTCAATCCGATCACGCCGCCGTTCCAGATGGCAGAGACCCTGCGCGACGCGGCGAGCTGATTTTCCGCAGCGTGAAATCGGCGTTACCTGCGGGGTTATTGCTTTGGCAGGATAGCCGTCATATGACGGCTTGAGCTTTCTCAAGCCGGAGTCGGTCGTGCCCGTTGGCGGCGAGTATACGAGCCCGGATGGGCAGCTTCGATTACTTGTCATATGTCCCGACGGGGACTGGACGCTGGGTTTCGACGGCTTCCCCTGGCACACGCACGGCAGCATCCTTGCCAGTCTTTCTGGCAAGGATGAGGAAATTGCCATCGACGACTTCGTTGCCGATCTAACGAGCGGCAAAAGCATCATCGCCATGAAGCGCATAAGCGGCTCAGTTGCGGATGTCTGGGTCACAGACGATCCTGCCGACGATCTTTCGGGTTCGCAAAAATATGGTCCCGATGATGAGACGATGGAATTTCGTCTTTGGGACGGAAGTGCTGTGAAGGTCTAATTCAATGCACGCCAAGCTCCCGCACCCCTTCGACGACGCCACCCGCATCACCGCCGGTGACTCGCACTGGCAGGGGCACACCAGCGACGACTACTGGGCGTTCGTCGGACCGTTCGGCGGCGTCACCGCCGCGACCATCCTGCGTGCGCTGATCGAGCATCCAGAACGCTCCGGTGATCCGCTGGCGCTGACCGTCAATTACTGCGCGCCGATCGCCAAGGGCCCGTTCGATCTCGACATCCGGCTGGTGAAGGCCAACCGCTCCAGCCAGCACTGGAGCGTCGAACTGTCGCAGGGCGGCGGCGAGGTCGCGACGCTCGCGACCGCCGTGTTCGCCGAGCGCCGGCCGTCCTGGGAGCACCGGGTGGCGCAATATCCGGATACCAAGCCGTTCGAACAGACGCTGCCGTTCCCGAAGATCAAGGCGTCCTGGGCCAACCAGTATGAATTCCGTTTCGTCGAGGGCGAAATGCGGCTCGGCCCGCCGCAACCCGAGCTCGCCGGCACTTACTCAAAGCTCTGGATCAGCGATCGCGAGCCGCGCAAGCTCGACATGCCGTCGCTGATGTCGATGTCGGACGCCTTCTTCGGCCGCATCTTTCACGCAAGGCGCGAGCTGGTGCCGTTCGGCACGGTGTCGCTGACGACGTATTTCCACACCGACGTGGAGGAGCTCGCCGCAGAAGACATCACGCGCGTGCTCGCGACGGCCGATTCGAAGATCATGCACAAGAGCTACGCCGACCAGAACGCCGAGTTGTGGTCGCCGACCGGGCGGTTGCTCGCGACGACGACGCAGATTGCGTATTTCAAGGCGTAGATCTTGCTCCGCTGTCGTCCCGGCGAAAGCCGGGACCCATAACCACAGGGCGTAGTTTGACGAAGACGCGCAGTGACACCTCTTCTTCGCCGGTACTTGCACCGCACGCTATCGATAGATCACGCGGTATGGGTCCCGGCTTTCGCCGGGACGACACTGATTGTGTGGCGCGCGCGCATGTCCCGCACAAACAAAAAGGGCGGCCTCGCGGCCGCCCTTTCGCATTCCAACGAAGCGAAGATTACTCCGCCGCGAGCTTCACGTCCGGCGCAGCGGCGCGCACTTCGGCGTCCACCTGGGCTTCGAACTTGGCAAAGTTCTTCTGGAACATGCCGACCAGCGCGCGGGCGGTCTTGTCGAACTCGTCCTTGTCCTTCCAGGTGTTGACCGGGTTGAGGATCTCGCTCGGCACGCCCGGCAGCGCGGTCGGGACCGCAAAGCCGAAATATTTGTCGGTGCGGAATTCGACGTTGCGGAGCGAGCCGTCGAGGGCTGCGGTCAGCAGCGCGCGCGTCACCTTGATCGGCATGCGCGAACCCGTGCCGTACTTGCCGCCGGTCCAGCCGGTATTGACCAGCCAGCAGTCGACATTGTGCTGGGCGATCAGGTCACGCAGCATGTTGCCGTAGACGCTGGGGTCGAGCGGCAGGAAGGGTGAGCCGAAGCAGGTCGAGAATTCCGGCTGCGGCTCGTTGCCGAGGCCGCGCTCGGTGCCGGCGACCTTGGCGGTGTAGCCGGAGAGGAAGTGGTACATCGCCTGCGCCGGCGACAGCTTTGCGATCGGCGGCAGCACGCCGAAGGCGTCGGCCGCGAGCATCACCACGTTCTTCGGCTGCGGCGCGCGGCCGGTGCGCGAGGCGTTCGGGATGAAGTCGAGCGGATAGGCCGAGCGGGTATTCTCGGTCTTGGAGCCGTCGTCGAAATCGACGATGCGGGTGTCCTCGTCGAGGACGCAGTTCTCGAGCACCGCGCCGAAGCGGGTCGACGCCGCGTAGATCTGGGGCTCGGCTTCCTGCGAGAGCTTGATGCACTTGGCGTAGCAGCCGCCCTCGAAATTGAAGATGCCGTTCGGGCCCCAGCCGTGCTCGTCGTCACCGATCAGCGTGCGGTTGGGATCGGCCGACAGCGTGGTCTTGCCGGTGCCGGACAAACCGAAGAAGATCGCAGAATCGCCATTGGCGCCGACATTGGCCGAGCAATGCATCGGCATCACGCCGCGCTCGGGCAGATAATAGTTCAGCGTGGTGAAGACCGACTTCTTCATTTCGCCGGCATAGTAGGAGCCGCCGATCAGCACGATCTTGCGGGCGAAGTCGATCGCGACGACGTTCTCCGACTTGCAGCCATGGCGCTTCGGATCGGCGCGGAAGCTCGGCATGTCGATGATGGTGAGCTCGGGTGTGAAGCTCGACAGCTCGACCGCCTCGGGGCGGATGAGAAGCGTGCGGATGAACAGCGAGTGCCAGGCGAGCTCGGTGAAGACGCGGGTCTTGATCCGGTAGGCCGGATCGGCGCCGCCGTAGAGGTCTTGCGCGAACAGGCTCTTGCCTTCGGCGTGCTTGAGGAAATCCTGATAGAGCGTCTCGAACTGCTCCGCGGTGATCGACTGGTTGCCGGCCCACCACATCTTCTTGTCGGTGGTGGCGTCACGCACCGTGAACTTGTCCTTCGGGCTGCGGCCCGTGAACTCGCCGGTGTCGGCGCAGAGCGAACCGTCAGCGGACAGCACCGCCTCGCCCGCGGAGAGCGAGTATTGATAGAGCTGCGGTGCGCCCAGGTTCCAGTGAACCTGCTTGAGATTCTTTAAGCCGAATTTGTCGGCACCGAAAGCACCGTTGCGCACGCCCGTCTCTTGCACGAAAAACCCTCCTAGAACCCGCGACACATAGCGCGACCTAAGTTGGCGCCGTCGCAGTCACCGTGAATTACAGGCCATCGGCCTCGGTTGGATGACCTAATACTGATGAACGCTGACGTTGCCAAGCTGATCCCGCAGGATTTGGTTTATTCAAGGACCGCGCCAAACGTCGCGCATGACAGCTCTGAGCGAGCCAACGCAAAAATCACGAATGATCGCGCAACCAAATGCGTGTTTCAGCGTTGATCGGAGTTTTGCGACGCACAAACGCGCGGGTCTATCGTACCGCACCTTCGCCGATCAGTGCGAATGGCCCCCACATCGCGGGGTAGGCATTGCGGGGCGACGAGGCGTCATCAACGTACGTTAACATCGCGCGACGCAGAGCTTCGGCTCTGCCGATTGTTGGTTCGTTTTTGAGCAGATCGAAAGTCGAAGTGGTCAAGCGGGTAGCAGCCTCCGAATCGACTGCCCAATGCGAAACCAGCAGTGCGCGCGCACCTGCATAGAAGAAGGCGCGCGCCAATCCCGACAGGGCCTCGGCGCCGGGCTTGTCGCCGGCAATCGTGTTGCAGGCCGACAGCACGACCCAATCGGCATTGAGCTTGAGCTGGGCGACTTCGCTCGCCGTGAGCAGGCCATCATCGAGCTCCGAGGGCTGGTCGGGAATCGAGAGCGCAAGCGACGGCTCGCCCACACCCTTGACGTCGCCGGCGACGAGGCCGTGGGTCGCAAAGTAGATGATGCTGTATTGAGCAAGCGGTGCACGCTTGAGCGTCGCTTCGCTGGCATCGCGACCGAGATGAATGTCGGCGTCAGTCGCACCGACATCTTTCGCCACGGCATTCAGCTCGTCTGCAGTATCGGGCAGTTGCGGCAGCGCCTGCGCAAGTCGCGCGCGATCGACGCCTGCACCGCGCCAGAAGTCGGTGTAAGCGATGGTCGCGATGCTGCGCGCGGCAACCTTGCCGCTCGCTGCGCGACGATCGGCGGGGCCGCCCTCGGCGGGATTGAACACGGGATCGCCAAAGCCGGTCATCGGTTTGACGCCCTCGTCCTTGCGCGCAAAAGCACGCAGCGATTTCAGGCTGACCACCGATGGCAGCACCGAGACAGCCTGACGCCGCAGCAGCCAGGCAGCGCTGCGATAGCCCTCGAGCGTCTCCGGGATCGCAGATTGCGGTGTCTCCGTGACGAGCAAATGAAACGGTAACGCAGTGAGCGCGCCCGACGGCACCGAGAGCAGGCTGCGCTTGTCCCTGGTCAGCGCCTCGACCGGGCCGAGCAGCGTGACATAGAGTTCATTGGCGAGGGCGAGGTCGAACAAGCCCGATTTGCCGGAGCCATCGCGCGCCTTGCCGACATCGAGGCCGCGGCGGAAAGCCGTGACCTTCTGCGCCAGCGCGTCCGCGCCAAGCGGAATTTCCTTCCAGTCGGCGCCCTCGCGCGTGATGGCAATGACGTAGCTGCGGTTGTCGACGACGGAATAAAGCACCATCGCCTCATCGGTCGACAGCAGCGGCTGGACGTCCTTGACCGTCAGCGGCACCGGGTTGGAGAGCGAGGCGTAGTCTGGGAATTCGATGGCAAGCGTCTTCTGCAAGCCGGCACGCTCGCTTGCGATGCCTGCGATCCGGGCGCGGCTGCGCTGCTCGGAAGCGACGTCGCGCTGCGCCGACGGCTTCGACACGGCCGCGATGATCGCCTTGTCGAGCGATTCAGATTCGGCGCCGAGATCCTGGTCCTTACGCACCAGCTCGGCGAGACGGTCGCTGCCGGCGGCGAGCCGCACCGCGAGCTTGTTCACGGCCGATGCGGCGGAGGATTGCGTGCCGCGCTGGATCGCAGCGAGCGCCTCGTCCAGCGCCTTGTCTTGCGGCAGCAGCGATTGCTGGCGCGCCGCAAACAGGATCGGCAGCACCACGCGCAGCTGCGCGCGATCGTTCGCAAGCGTTTTTTCCGCGAGCGGCAACGCGTCCGCAATTCGCCCGGACACAAAGAGGAAATAAGCGAGATTGCCGGTGGATGTCGCGACGTCGGGATGATCCGGCCCCAGCGCACGCTCGCGGATGGCGAGCGCGCGGCGATACAGCGGCTCGGCATCGGCATAGCGATGCTGATGTTCGTAGAGGCCGGCGAGATTATTGAGGGAACGTGCGACGTCGGGATGATCCGGTCCCAGCGCTTTTTCGCGGATCGCGAGCGAGCGCTTGATCGGCGCTTCGGCATCGGCGTCGCGGCCGAGATCGCGATCGACCTGGCCGATGTTGTTCAGGACCGTGGCGACCGCAGGATGCTCGGGCCCGGCGGCTTTCTGGTAGATCGCGAGCGCGCGCTGAAACAGCGGCTCGGCTTCGGCCTGACGCTGCTGCCTGACATAGAGCGTGGCCAGATTGTTGAGGGCCTGGCCGACATCGGGATGCTCGCGTGACAGGCTCTTCTCCCGGACGGCCAGCGCCCGCTTGAACAGCGGCTCGGCCTCGGCGAAGCGGCCCTGCCGCTGATACAACGCGGCGAGATTGGTCAGCTCGGCCGCGACCAGCGCGTTGTCGAGCCCCAGCGACTTCTCCATCAACGCGATCGAACGCTTGTAGAGCGGCTCGGCGAGGTCGTCCCGGCCCTGACCGGCATAGACCTGACCGAGATTGTTCAAGGCGGCGGCAAGTTCGCGACCGTTGTCGCTCTTCTCCAGGCTCGCGACCATCGCCTGCGCCAGGGGAAGCGCCTCCGAATATCTGCCGGCCTTGGTCAGCCCGTTGATCCTGGCGCTCTCCGTCGCGAGATTGCCCTTCTGCGCAAGGCCGGGCGTGGCCAGCGACGCAGCGATCGCGAGCGCCAAGCCCGCGAGCATCAAACGACGGCGTGTCATGAACCCTCTCGCTGCGCGCCTTGCGACCATTACGGTCTTGGGTCGCAGCGATGGGCAGCAGCGTTCAAATCATTGCGCCTGGCCGGCCTTCGCGCGCGCCTCGCCGGCGAGGCGGACCAGCATCTTGCGCAGTGCCGTGCCATTCGTGACCCGCTCCGGAAAATCCAGCCTCAGCGCAGTCTGGCCGTCCTGCATGTCGAGGCCTTCGGGGTCGCATCCGGTGCAGCGCCAGTCGGCTGCGGCCGCGCCGAGCAGTTGGGTGGCGTAAAGGCCCATGGCCTCGCGATGGTCGGCATTCATGTGCTCGACCGCCCCCTCCTCGGCCGCCAGCAGGTCCTCGGTGCCGGCGAGGTCCGTGAGGAACTGTTCCGGCTTGAGATCGACGATTCGGCCAAAGCCCGCGACCAGATGGGTTCCGGTCGGGCGGATCCGGAAGAACGAAAAATCCTTAAATGAAACAAAGGCCTCCGCTGAAGGATGAGCATTGAGATACCGCCGCTGCAGCATATCCTTCTCGTCCTCGGCCTGTTCGGCCCGGCCGGACAGCATGATCCGGGCGCCTTCCAGCGGATCGCCCGCGGCGCGCTCGTCCAGCATCAGGGAGACCCGGCTGTCTGCGAGGATGTTCTTGGTATGAACCGCCAATCGGGAGATCAGCAGGATCGGCGAGCCGTCGGGATGGCTGGCCAGATTGACCAGGGAACAATAGGGATCGCCGCTGCCGGGCATGAGCGTCGCGAGCGCTCCCTGTCGCGACCGCCTGAGCAGCGATTTGGCGAGCGTTTGGGGAGCGAAATCAGGGGTCGGTTGCATGGGCTTTCTCGGCTCAGGTGGTTGCAAGGCAGGCCTTTTTTCGGGTAAACGAGGGTCTGGTTATGGGTCGAAACGCGGCGAATCTGCCGTGTTTCGTGGAACTTGGTCACACTTCAGCCCAGCTTGCATTGCTCGGTGACAAGGTTCGAATGCCAATTCGGCACCCATGTATGCGGCGCATCACTGGATTGCTCGCCGTTTTAAGCCACGACCCAAACGGAAAGCAGAAAGCAGAGGCTCATGCCCACAATCGCTTTGGTCGACGACGACCGCAACATTCTCACATCCGTCTCGATCGCGCTGGAAGCCGAAGGCTATCGCATCATGACCTACACCGACGGCGCCTCCGCGCTCGACGGTTTCCGCACGACCCAGCCTGATCTCGCCATCCTCGATATCAAGATGCCGCGCATGGACGGCATGGAGACGCTGCGCCGTCTCAGGCAGAAGTCCGACCTGCCGGTGATCTTCCTGACCTCCAAGGACGAGGAGATCGACGAGCTGTTCGGCCTCAAGATGGGCGCCGACGATTTCATCCGCAAACCGTTCTCGCAGCGCCTGCTGGTCGAGCGTGTCAAGGCAGTGCTGCGCCGCTCGGCGCCGAAGGATCCGACCGTCGCGCCGAAGGAGAACGACGCCAAGGCGCTCGACCGCGGCCTGCTGCGCATGGACCCGGAACGCCATACCTGCACCTGGAAGAACGAGCCGGTGACGCTGACGGTCACCGAATTCCTGATCCTGCAGGCGCTGGCGACACGGCCCGGCGTGGTCAAGAGCCGCAATGCGCTGATGGACGCCGCCTATGACGACCAGGTCTATGTCGACGACCGCACCATCGACAGCCACATCAAGCGGCTGCGCAAGAAGTTCAAGGTGGTCGACAACGATTTCGAAATGATCGAGACGCTGTACGGCGTCGGCTACCGCTTCAAGGAAGCCTGAGGCGCACGCGCCTTCACGACAGATGAGGGCTGCGCCGGTTCTGATTCCATCGGAACCGGGCATGCTCTGAAGCGCAATCGCGCTTCAGTTTATTGTTTGAGCATGATCTTTCGGAAAACCGCTGCACACTTTTCCGGATCATGCTCTAGGATGCGGGGACCGTCACACGAGCTGTCCTAACGTGGGCGTAAGCATTGCTTGACCGAACGCAGCCTGATCCGAGTTCGAACGCCGAGGACGTTACCGCCCACGGCGCCTCGGAGCATGAGGACAAGCCGGCTACGCGCGGCTGGGGACCGCTGAACTGGCTCAAGCGCGCCGGCCAGTTCTTCTTCGCGCTGTCGTTCTCGAGCCTCACCCGCCGCATCGTCTCGCTCAATCTGGCGGGTCTCGTCGCCCTGGTCGCGAGCATCCTCTATCTGTCGCAATTCCGCGCCGGCCTGATCGACGCGCGCGCGCAGAGCCTGCTGGTGCAGGCCGAAATCATCGCCGGCGCGATCGGCGCCTCGGCGACGGTGCAAACCAACGCGATCACCGTCGACCCCGAACGGCTGCTCGACCTGAAACTGGGCGAGAGCTATGGCGGGCCCGACGATTCGCTGGATTTTCCGATCAATCCCGAGCGCGTGGCGCCGGTGTTGCGCACGCTGATCTCGCCGACCAAGACCCGCGCGCGGATCTTCGATCCCAACGGCTCGGTGTTGCTCGACAGCCGTGACCTCGACGTTCTCAGGGCCTTTCCGCTGCCGCCACCGTCCGAGAAACCCGGGCTGGTCGAGCGCGCCATGGTCGCGACCCGCACCTGGCTGAACCGCGGCGACCTGCCGCTCTACCGCGAACTCGGGCGCGAGAACGGCAACGGCTATGTTGAAGTCGCCGATGCGCTCCAGGGCCAGAAGCGCTCGATGGTGCGGGTCAATGCGCGCGGCGAGGTGATCGTCTCGGTCGCGGTCCCCGTGCAGCGCGCGCGCGCGATCCACGGCGCGCTGATGCTGTCGACCCAGGGCGACGAAATCGATCAGATGGTCACGGCCGAGCGCTTGGCGATCCTGAAGGTCGGCGGTGTCGCCGCCGCGGTCATGATCATGCTGTCGCTGCTGCTCGCGAGCACGATCGCGGGTCCCGTGCGCCGGCTCGCCGACAGCGCCGAGCGGGTCCGCCGTCGCATCAAGACCCGCGTCGAGATTCCCGATTTCACCCGCCGCCGCGACGAGATCGGCCATCTCTCCGGCGCGCTGCGCGACATGACCAGCGCGCTCTACAAGCGTATCGAGGCGATCGAGATGTTCGCCGCCGACGTCGCCCACGAGCTGAAGAACCCGCTGACCTCGCTGCGCTCTGCGGTCGAGACGATGCCGCTGGCGCGCAACGAGAACAGCCGCGCCCGCCTGCTCGAGGTGATCGAGCACGACGTCAAGCGGCTCGACCGCCTGATCTCCGATATCTCCGATGCAAGCCGGCTCGATGCCGAATTGCAGCGGCAGGATGCGGTCCCGGTCGATCTCAAGCGGCTCCTCGGCACGCTGGTTGCGGTCGCCAATGAAACCAAGCTCGGCCACGACGTCGCAGTCGAGGCACGCTTCGAGGGCCGCAGCCCGACTGACACGTTCGCGGTCACGGGTCATGATTCGCGGCTCGGGCAGGTGGTCTCCAACCTGCTCTCCAACGCGCAGTCGTTCTCGGAGGCCGGCAGCAAGGTGCGCCTGACCTGCCGGCGCGTGCGCGGCGAGATCGAGATCGTGGTCGACGACGACGGTCCCGGCATCCGCGACGACGCGCTGGAGCGCATCTTCGAGCGCTTCTACACCGACCGGCCGCACCAGGGCTTTGGCCAGAACTCCGGCCTCGGCCTGTCGATCTCCAAGCAGATTGTCGACGCCCATGGCGGGCGCATCTGGGCGGAGAATCGCGCCGGCCCCGCTGACGAGGACGGGGCGCCGACGGTTGCCGGCGCGCGCTTCGTGGTGAGGCTGCCGGCGCTATGAGCCAAGGCAGCCTGGACGAAGGCGAGCGAAGCGTTCACGCCTCCGCAGTCAAGGTCGGCTCCCGGGCAGTGCTGATCCGCGGGCCCTCGGGCGCCGGCAAGTCGCGCCTTGCCTTCGATTTGATCATGGCGGGACGCTCAGGCGTGGTCGAAAGCGCCATCCTGGTCGGCGACGACCGTGTCCATCTGGCGACAGTCAGCGATGAAATTGCGGTCCGTCCCGCCCCCCTCCTGGCCGGCCTGATCGAGATTCGGGGACTGGGAATCCGCCGCTGCGACTTCGTGGAGCATGCGACGGTCGGCCTCGTGGTCGATCTGGACGCCGACGACGCTGAAAGGCTGCCGGCGCCGGAATCGCTGAAAACCACCATTTTTGGTGTCGAAATACCGCGAATCCCGGTCGGGCGCGGCTATTCGCCCCTCCCCTTGGTTGTCGCAGCCTTGACCACTACCAAGAGTTAACCTCCACCTAACCCTTGCGGCGATTGTTTGAAGGGAAATGGTAACCATATGAAACGCACACTCGCGACCGAATAGACCGGCGCAGCTCCCCTTATCCATCCGTCTAGATTCAGGGAGATACGCAACATCCCCCCTTGCGCGGGGGCTCTGGATGGTCAAAGTGGCGCGTTCGTGCGGTGCACCAAAAGCGCCCGCGGGAGTTTTCCGATGATTGGTCTAGTACTTGTGACCCACGGGCGCCTTGCCGACGAATTCAAGGCAGCGCTTGAGCATGTCATGGGCCCACAAAAGCAAATCGAAGCGATTACGATCGGCGCTGAAGACGATTCCGATCTGTGCCGAAGCGACATCATCGAGGCGGTTAACCGCGTCGATTCAGGCGACGGCGTTGCGATCCTCACCGACATGTTCGGCGGCACCCCGTCGAACCTCGCGATTTCCTGCATGAGCCGACCGAAGGTCGAAGTGCTCGCGGGCATCAACCTGCCCATGCTGGTGAAGCTCGCCAAGGTGCGCGAGGAGCGTCCGCTGCCCGACGCGATCGCGATGGCTCAGGAAGCCGGCCGCAAATACGTCACCATCGCCAGCCGCGTGCTCGCCGGCAAATGAGTGACGACGCACCACAAGCGGGGACAGGCGTGCCCGCGGGTGCGATCTCCAAAGAGCTCCTGATCATCAACAAGCGCGGCCTGCACGCCCGCGCCTCGGCGAAATTCGTCCAGGCGGTCGAGCGCTTCAACGCGCAGGTCTGGGTGACGCGCGGCGGCGAGACGGTCGGCGGCACCTCGATCATGGGCCTGATGATGCTCGCGGCAGGACCGGGCACGACGATCACGGTCGCCGCCTCGGGCACTGACGCCGAAGCCGCACTCGCGGCGATCGCCGAGCTCGTTGAAAGCAAGTTCAACGAGGAAGGGGTTTAGACCCCTCGGTCACTTCGCCGGCGGGGCGATGTAGACGTTCCACGTCATCGACGGGCCGGCCTTGCCATGGGTGAAGCGGCGCGTCGTCATCACGATGCGCTCGGCGTTCGGCGCGATCTCGGACACCCACTTCTCGAATGCCGGCAGGCGGCCATCCGTCGGATCGAACACGCCGATGAAGCCGTATTTCTTGACGTCATCCAGCGATGTCAGCCCGGAGCTCCAGGCCTCGTTCGGGATGAACGCAACCGGATGGTCGGGGCTGTAGAACACCATCGGCTGGATCGATTCCATCGTGCCGGCGACGATCGCCCAGCGCGAGGCGAAGCGCGAATGCCAGGCCTGGGTCAGCTCGCGCGCGAGCTCCGAGCGCGCGCCATAGGTCGCGGTGTTGCCGGCATTCGCAGCCATCTCACGCGCGGCGATCCAGGGTGAGGCGACGAGCGTCGCCACGCTGAGCACCAGCCAGATCGCTACGATATTGAACAGCACGGCGCTCTGCACCCGCAGCGCCGGAATCGCGACCAGCGCAAGCGGCACCAGGAAGAACAGCGAGATGCCCCAATCGGTCTTCATGTAGATGCTGAAGGCGAGCGCGCCGAGCGGCGGCCCGGCCGCAACGATGATCTGGATGATCCAGATGTTCAGCGCCTGGGAAACATTGACGCCTGCGTTGGCGCCGCGCGCCCAGGCCCGCGTGACGATGCGCGAGGGCGCGCGCACGAGCAGCGTCAGCCACGGCGGCACCAGCGCCATCGCAAGGGCTGCGAGCGCCACGGGAAGCGCCAGCAGCGCGGCATTATGCAGGACATAGCCGAACACGAGCTGCCGCACCTGGCCGGCATCCTCGATGCTGTAGGTGTCGCCGGCATAGGTCAGCGGCACGAAATGCGCATCCGCAAGCCAGACGATGTGCGGGATCATCGCCACCAGCAGCGTCGCGATCGCGACCCAGGGCGCCGGCGACAGCAGGAATTTCATGCGCTCCGGGTGGATCAGTACGGCGAGCCCGATGGCGCCGATCATGGTCAGCACCCAATATTTGGTCATCAGCGCCAGCGCGCCGGCGAGCCCGAGCCAGACGCCGGACTGCCAGCTCCGCTTCTCGAACGCGTTGAGGTAAGCGAGCACGACGAGCGGCAAGGTGACGAGCTGAAGCAGATCGGGATTGTACTTGAACCCCTTGAAATTGAAGATCGGGTAGAGCGCGACCATCACCACGACCAGGAACGCGCGACGCGGGTCCACCACGCGCATCGCCACCAGCCAGCAGATCACCATGCCGACGCCGACCGTCGCCATCGCCAGCGCATAGGTCGCCCAATCCGTCGCCGGGAACACTTTGAACCAGACGCCGGCGATCCAGCCCGACAGCGGCGGATGTTTGCCGTAGCCCCACAGGAATTTCTGGCCCCAGCCCCAGGCTTCTGCGACGTCCATGTGAACGTCCTGCGCTGCCTTGAGATTGATCAGGATGAGGGTCCAGATCACCGCATGCAGGATGGCGAACTGGATCACCAGCCAGAGCCGGGCCGAGGGATCGGTCGCGTAGGCGACCAGCCAGGCCCGGAAACGGTCAAAGCTCACCCGGGGTTTTACGCGGGCGCGGGCGGAGGGGATCGAGGTCGTTGACATGGCCGTTGCGTAGCGCGTTTTGGGCCATCGTGGAATCAGCTTGGCGTGAAGAAAGGCCCTGAAAATACAGCAATATGGTTGCCGCACGGGGATGTGAGTGGTATCCCGCGCCCATGACGACCGTCCCCATTTCCAACATCCGCAATTTCTCCATCGTCGCCCATATCGACCATGGCAAATCGACGCTGGCCGACCGTCTGATCCAGATGACCGGCGGCCTCTCCGACCGCGAAATGGCGGGCAAGGAGCAGGTGCTCGATTCCATGGACATCGAGCGCGAGCGCGGCATCACCATCAAGGCGCAGACGGTGCGCCTCGCCTACCGCGCCAAGGACGGCAAGGATTACGTGTTCAACCTGATGGACACGCCCGGCCATGTCGACTTCGCCTACGAGGTCTCGCGGTCGCTGGCGGCTTGCGAAGGTTCCCTGCTGGTGGTCGACGCCAGCCAGGGCGTCGAGGCGCAGACGCTCGCCAACGTCTACCAGGCGCTCGACAACAATCACGAGATCGTCCCGGTCCTGAACAAGGTCGACCTTCCGGCGGCCGAGCCCGAGAAGGTCAAGCAGCAGATCGAGGACGTCATCGGCATCGACGCCTCCGATGCCGTGATGATCTCGGCCAAGACCGGCCTCGGCATCCCTGATGTGCTGGAAGCCATCGTCACCCGCCTGCCGCCGCCGAAGGGCGATCGCGACGCGACCTTGAAGGCGCTGCTGGTCGACAGCTGGTACGACGTCTATCTCGGCGTCGTCGTGCTGATTCGTGTTGTCGACGGCGTCATGAAGAAGGGCAGCCGCGTCCGCATGATGGGCACCGGTGCGGCCTACGACGTCGAGCGCGTCGGCTTCTTCACGCCGAAGATGCAGCAGGTCGACGAGCTCGGCCCCGGCGAGATCGGCTTCATCACCGCCGCGATCAAGGAAGTCGCCGACACGCGCGTCGGCGACACCATCACCGACGACCGCAAGCCGGTCACCGAGATGCTGCCGGGCTTCAAGCCGGCGATCCCCGTGGTGTTCTGCGGCCTGTTCCCGGTCGACGCCGACGACTTCGAAACGCTGCGCGCCGCGATGGGCAAGCTGCGCTTGAACGACGCCAGCTTCTCCTTCGAGATGGAAACCTCCGCCGCGCTCGGCTTCGGCTTCCGCTGCGGCTTCCTCGGGCTGCTGCATCTGGAGATCATCCAGGAGCGGCTGTCGCGCGAGTTCGACCTCAACCTGATCGCGACCGCGCCGAGCGTCATCTACAAGATGAAGCTCACCGACGGCACCGAGCTCGAGATCCACAATCCCGTCGACATGCCTGACGTGGTGAAGATCGAGGAGATCCAAGAGCCCTGGATCGAGGCGACGATCCTCACGCCCGACGAATATCTCGGCAGCGTGCTGAAGCTGTGCCAGGATCGCCGCGGCTCGCAGAAGGAGCTGACTTACGTCGGCGCCCGCGCGATGGTGAAATACGATCTTCCGCTCAACGAGGTCGTGTTCGACTTCTACGACCGGCTGAAGTCGGTCTCGAAGGGCTACGCCTCGTTCGACTATCATCTCACCGACTACAAGCCGGCCGACCTCGTCAAGATGCAGATCCTGGTCAACGCCGAGCCGGTCGATGCGCTCTCGATGCTGGTGCATCGCACCCGCGCGGAAGGCCGCGGCCGCGCCATGGTCGAGAAGATGAAGGAGCTGATCCCGCCGCACATGTTCCAGATCCCGATCCAGGCGGCGATCGGCGGCAAGGTGATCGCGCGCGAGACCGTGCGCGCGCTGCGCAAGGACGTCACCGCGAAGTGCTACGGCGGCGACATCACCCGTAAGCGCAAACTTCTGGAGAAGCAGAAGGAAGGCAAGAAGAAGATGCGGCAGTTCGGCAAGGTCGACATCCCGCAGGAAGCTTTCATTGCCGCGCTGAAGGTCGACAGCTGAGGCGGATCGAGATCCGGCCCGGGATGTCCGGGGCCGGACAGCATCAATCTCCAAAACAACCCCATGCACAGTAGCCGACGTCTCGTCGGAACTGCGAAATTTCGATTTTTACGAAATTGGCTTGACGCGTCTGGCAAAACACCGGCAGGATGGCATCATGGCAGTGGTGCAGCCGGCAGGCGACGATGTCCCATCAACCCATCCCCGTCACGTTTGCGCTCATCGCCCGGATACCCGCGGACGGCATCGCGGACTTCAGGGCCTACGAGGATGCGGTGCTGCCGCTCCTGCCCGAGTTCAACGGACGTCTGGAGCGTCGGCTTCGAAACTCCGACGGCACGATGTAAATGCACATCGTCAGCTTCGCATCGGAAGCGGATTTTCAAAGTTATCGGAATGACCCTCGGCGGACGGCTCAGGCATGGCTGCTGGAAAGGTCCGCCGCCAGGCTCGAATTGATTCCGATGGCGGACGTCTGACGGGCCAAGCGCAAAGAGACCGCCCTCATCCGATCGCGAAATCAGCCACGGTCTCGGCGCGAGTGGCCGTCGTGTCGAATGTCTCGACTGATGTTGTTCGACCAACTGCTCGATGATCGCTTCATGACTGATGACGTCAGCGAATGCACGCCGCGCAACGCCCGTAGATGTACGGGACGTGCGTCGGCGGTAGCCTTTGCAGATTGCGCCAGTTGCGCGCGAAACGCGATTTGAAGGTGTAACGAAGTCGAAGCGCGCTTCGCGGCTGAAAATTAGTTTTGCCTCATAATCGTAATGACTCCGACGCAAAAAAAGAAAATAGGCTGCTTCAACAAGAATAATTAGTGGGAGGAGTACATGGATACTGCGGGTCGCCTGCGCGCGATGGCAGTGCTGTGCCGTCAGACAGCCGCGCGTCATCCTGATCGAAGTTGGAAACTGCTCGCCGAAGCCGAGTTTTGGGAGCATTTGGCCAACGATGCGGCGCGCGATCATGTCGACCAATGCTCAATTTGCTCACCGCTTCCTGAGGAGCGCAGTATTGCACGACCAGCTGCGGCCCCTGTGGAGTGACTGGGAAACAAAATAATTTGTTAGTGTCTGTGTGCGTAACTTGTTGCGTGCCGCCCACCGCCGATTGCGGCACATTGGAATGGGAATGCCGGCCCCGGCTGTTACCCCATCCTGCGGCTGGGGCCGTTTGAACTTTCACAGCATCGTTCAACCCGGTCCACAACCATGATGAGAGGCATCGCCATAGCGCTATTCGGGATGGGGTTCCTTACCCAGCTCGATCAAGCATTCCTCTATGGTCGCAATACCGAGGCCGCACTCCGGCTCATGCGGGACATCAGCAGAGGTTTTGGACTGTAGGACATCGTCCGGTGCCCTCTTTGATCGGGCAGCGCTCCGCCAGGCCACTACTTCTTCAATAATATGTCTTTCGCTCGCGCCATTCGCCTGACTGATCCGGCGTGACGGCCCAATTCCGCGGCTATCTTCGATGCGCCAACGCCCCGCCGGGCCAGCGCGATCAACCGCCGAATCTCCTGCTCGGTCCATTGCTTTGGCTTTGGTGTTTTCATGGTACGGCCCCACGAGCCGCACCACTTAACGGCTGCGGCTGGGGGCCGGCACTTGGGAATTTTACGGGTGGCGCGCCCGGGACGGCCACGAAGCCGCGGGCGCAAATGCGACACATCTTAGCGTCCGCTCAGGATCTAACTGAGAATAGCTAGGCCTGAGTAGATTCTGTCTGGTGTGCTGCCATGAGCCGCCTCGCTGCGCCCCAAAAAATTCGTCAGCCGTCCAGTAACGTCAACGCCTCGCGCACGCGGTCGATGACGCTGTCGTAGTCACGGCCCTCTGTTTGCCTGAACAGGCGGACGGTGGGGTACCAGGGACTGTCGTCCCGACCGAGCAGCCATCGGTAGTCGGGAACGTAGGGAAGAAGGATCCACGTCGGGCACCCGAGCGCTGCAGCCAGATGTGCGACACTTGTGTCAACGGCAATGACGAGATCGAGCGCCGAAATCAGCGCGGCCGTATCAGAGAAATCAGCGAGGTCGCCGGTGAGATCGACGACATCCGGTCGTTGATCGAGAACCTGCTTGTCGAGCGGCCTCGGGTCCTTCTGCAGGCTGACGAACTGTGCGTCGACATCCATCAGGCGGCTGAAGACGCTGAGAGGCACGGAGCGGTTGCGGTCGTTCCAGTGCCGTGGATTTCCGGACCAGACCAATCCGATCCTGCGTCGATCGCGCCGCCCAAGACGCGTTTCCCAATGCGCGATCCGATCTGGCGAAACGGCCGGCAAGTACGAGCGAGCCGAGGGAATCGTGTTGAGCGTGGTTCCGAAGATCAGTGGCAGGCTGTCGAGCGCACAGTGAAAATCGAAGGCGGGCAGGACGGAATCGTCTCGCTTGAGAACGCATTGGACCAATCCGTCCATGCCCGAAAAGAGTGACGCCAGGGACTCCTCGACCAACAGGACAACGCGAGCACCTTGCGCGGCAAGGAAGGGAATATAGCGGACAAACTGAATCGTATCGCCCAGCCCTTCATCAGCACAGACAAGCACGGTCTTGCCGGCAATACTCTCATCGCCGAGCCATCGCTGGGAACCCAACTGAGGATAGCCGCGAGACAGATGCGGGATCTCCCATCGGGCTTCGCGCCCCCGCCAGCCCTTTTCGAATTCCCCAGTCAGCAGCTGGAGCAGCGCGAGGTTCCATTCCGTGACAGCCAATTCGGGGGCGATCGCCAGCGAACGTTCATATTCCGTCTTGGCCTGGTCGAGGCGGCGAAGCTCGACAAGAGATGCCGCCCTGTTGGTGATGGTTCGTGCAATGTGCGGCGCCATCGCCAGCGCCCGGTCGAACGACAAGACAGCCTGATCGTGCCGACCGAGCGCCTGCAGGACGTTGCCGAGGTTGCCGTGGGTATCCGCGTTGGTCGGATCAAGCTCGATGGCGCGCATGTTGTCCGCGCGCGCCTCGTCCAGCCTTTTCAGGCTCTTCAACACCAATGCCCGCATGTGGAACGACGGAGCATGATCAGGCTTCGCTTGGATGCTGCGATCGAGAAAAGTGAGAGCGTCGTCGAATTGCTCCAGCCCGTGCAGCAGGTGGCCGGCCTTGTAAGCCGCCTCCCACAGATGTCCATCGAGCTCAAATGCGTGCTTGAAGCAAAGCAGTGCGTCAGAGGATCTGGTCGCGTCGATCAGGAGGTTGCCCATGAGCGACCAAAGCGAGGCGTCGCTTGGCGCCAATTGAACAGCCTTGTCGGCCACCTGCAGGGCCTGTTCGATCCGCCCTTGCTTGGCCAACGCTGTCGCCAAGTTCGCCAGATAGCGTGGGCGAGGTTCGCTTCGAACCGCCTGCGAAAACCACTCGACCGCCTGCCCGAAATGACCTGCGCTGAAAAAGACCTCGCCCATGAGATGCAGGATCTCGGCCTTGTCCACGCCAGACGCCGACAGGGCCTGCTCACAAAGGCGCTGCGCATCAAGGTGGCGCCCCTCCTTGAGATAGGCGGAGACTGACTCTCGAAGATTGGCCTCTCTCAGGTTCTTGGCTGGCTGTGCCTTGTTCCGCTTTTGGCCGCGGTTCCCGGGAGACATTCCAAATTCCAAGTCCAGACAACAGGTCTCTCTACCTCTAGATGATTCGTCGTCACGGTGGCCAAAAAACCTCGCTCATTGGTTGCGACCAAAAAATACTCCAAGGCGCGGTCGGAACCAACTCCGCTAAAAGCTGATGAGTGGTCGGCTATGGGTCAAAATGCGAAAACTCGGGTTGAGCAAATGCGGTCCGCTCTGCCGCGACGAGCGGACCTCAGTCAGATGAGACGCAACTCCGCAGATGGGCCAATTTCGGAAGTGAGCACTTTCATTCGATCACCTCGTCTGCGCGAGCGACCAGCGAAGGTGGGATGTCGATTCCAAACGTTTTTGCAGTTTTGAGATTGATGAAAAGTTCAAACTTGGTTGGTTGTTCAACCGGCAAGTCAGCAGGCTTCGCGCCTTTAAGTATCTTATCAACATAGGCGACGCAGCGCCGGTTGAAGTCCATAATGTCCGCTCCATAGGATATGAACCCACCGAGTTGTACAAACTCTTTTCCCATAGCCACTATAGGCAACCGACGCGGTGTCGCGAGGTCGACAATGCGTTTTCGTTGATTGAAAAGCATCGGGCTCGGAAATATGAGAATGGCATCCGCACGTTCTCCAATGATCGTTGAAAATGCGAGATCCAAATCGTCGGGGGCGTGCACAGCAACAAGTCGGAGCTGCACTCCCAGGGTTAGTGCCGCCTCTTTTGCTTCCGCCATCATGTCATTCATCGTGCGCTCGCCATAGGCGCCGGGATGCCAAAGAGCGGCCACCCGCGAGGCCGTGGGTAGCGCTTCCTTGAGCAGTGCTAAGCGCTTGGGCACAAGCTGCGGGCCGAGGAAGGTCAACCCAGTGATGTTGCCCCCCGGTCGAGCGAGGCTGGCCACCAGCCCATCCCCCACAGGATCGCCCATAACCGGCACGACAATGGGAATCGTGGTGGTCGCTTGCTGTGCGGCCCGCGCGGCGGGCGTATTCGAAGCGACGATGAGATCCACGTTAAGTCGGACCAGTTCAATCGCCAGAGCCGGAAACCGTTCGACCTTCAGGCCTGCAGCTCGAGTCTCTACGAGCACGTTCTGACCATCGACATAACCAAATTCGCGTAGTCCTTGGTCGAAGGCTTTGATGGCGGCGCGCGCCTCGGGAGATTCGATCGCACCCGTCACCAGGAGGCCAATTCGAGGTATTTTCTTGGATTGCTGCGCCCGCACCCCTAGCGGCCATGCTGCCGCTCCGCCAATAACACCAAGAAGTTCTCGCCGCTTCATGGATCTCGCTCATAAACCGTGGCAGATCGTCATTGCCCGAGCTGCTGAAGCACCGCGAACCACAGCGCGAGCGGTTCTCTGAGCGCTCCCGGCTCGGACGGCTTCTGACGAACGGCAGTGTGCACCATCACAAGCTTCGAGACGGGATCGACCAGGATGACCTGACCGCGTATGCCAAGCAGAGCAAATCTGCGCTGCTCGCCAGGGAGGAGCCACACCTGATAGCCATAGCCGAAATAGGGTGTGGCCACGCGCGGAGCAAGATAGCCGTCGCTCGGCCTGACGGTCGTGGCATCCAACAACCACTGCCGAGGGATCAGCTGACGACCTTCCCAAGCGCCATCGTGTGCAAGCAGCCGGCCCAGGCGCGCATAGTCGCGCAAGGTCGCGTTGAAGCAGCAAAACGCGATCTCCCGGCCGCTGCCATCTATCGCCCATGAAGCATCCGCTTCGGTGCCGATGGCATCCCAGATCCTATCGTGGAGATAGTCGGCAACCGGCGTGCCCGTAGCGGAGCGCAGGACCAGGCCCAGGATCTCGGTTTCCACGCTTGCATAGTGCCATCTGGTCCCCGGCGGCGCGGTTCGGTTATTGAATTGCGCGATGACGGCGGCAGGATCTTTGGTCTCTTCAACGAACAACGCTCGCCCAAGCCGGGCTATATCGTCGTGCCCGTCATAGACTTCCGAAAACTCGACGCCCGACGACATATTCAACAAGGCCCGGATGGATGTGTTTCCATATTCCGCTCCCGCAAGGCCAGGGACATAGGTTGAGACAAGGTCGTCGATCGACTTGATCCGTCCCTCCGAGACCGCGATGCCGACCAGCATCGACACCAACGTCTTGGCCATCGATTGCGAAAGAAGGCGGTCGTGATCGGTCCGCGAATATTGATAGTGCTCGTACAGGATGGTGTCGTCCCTGGCGATCAGGAGCCCTGTCACCGGGTTTCGCTTGAGGTAATCCCCGATGCTCAGCCGCTCGGTGCCAAAACTGTAGGCGATTGATGGCTCTGGTGCGCGCTTGAATTGCCAGGGTACCGCCGCGCGACTGATCCGGCGAGAGGGGTAAATCTCGTCGAAGTGGCTGTAGGCTCCGACGAGCTTGTCAAGCTGTGTGGTGGTCGCCCGCGTGCCCTTTGGATAGCCGGACGCCGCGCCGTAGATATCAGCATCGGGGCCGCTATTTGAAAAAGCCGGTCCCGCCGCGCCGGAAGAGCTTTGGACGTCCTCTGCGCATGCCAATGGCGCCCAGACCGCGGAGACAACGATCACGGGCAAGAAAAGCCTGCAGCAACCGCGCGGCGTGCAGAGCGCTCCCCAGTTCACTGGACTTAGCCTCCTCAAACGTTCTTGCGTACGCATTTACCAGAACGACTTTGCAGGCATGTGAGGAGAGCATGCTATCACCACGGCTAGACGGTGTCAGCATGGTGCACGTAGGATGGGTTGAGCCGTTGCGAAACCCATCGTCTAGACAGACGGGCGCACTAGCTCGACCCGATCGTGAAGGAAGGTTGATGGGTTTCGCTTCGCTCTACCCATCCTACAAGCTGCACCACTTAACGACTGCGGTCAGGGGCCGGCACTTGGGAGTTTGACGGGTGGCGCGCCCGGGTCGATATCCGCGTCCGGCCCCAGGGCTGCTATCCGCCGCCTCGCGCAAGGAAAACCGCTGAAGGCTCCACCTCGACAAGGAATTGGTCCCTGGCGAGGCTTGGCACTCCAATCCAGGTTGTACACGGCGGGTTATCGCCGAACACCGATTTGAGAGCAGCGCTGATTGCCTCGCCCTCGTGCATGTGGGTTTGCTTGATGTAGAGCCGCAACGCGCCGACCTGATCGAGGGTCGCACCGACCGTCCCCAGCGCTACGCTGAGGTTTTCGAGACTCTTGCTGAGTTGACGACCGATGTCGCCGGCTCCAATGACGTTCTGATCTGCGTCCCAAGCCACCTGGCCGGACACATACACGATGTCGCCGAACGGTGTGGGGACAGTGGCGACCTGCGCGAAGCCATATCGCGAGCTATCGAAGATTCCGGTGGGAACATGCATCGTTCGGCTCATGAGAGCTCCCTTGGCCAGAGCGCCAGTCAGCGGCGCCGCGACTGTAGAGCAGAAAGCCGGCAATGGGAAAATCGACCTATCGAGCCTCCACCGACATTGCCTTCACCCGATCGCAAAATCCGCCGCCGTCTCCGCGTGAATCGCTGTCGTGTCGAACGTCTCGACCGACGTATCGGCGGCCCCCACCAGCATCGTGATCTCGGTGCAGCCGAGGATGATGCACTCGGCGCCGCGCGCCACCAGCGCGGCCATCACGTCCTGATAGCGGCGGCGCGAGGGCTCTGCGACGACGCCGAGACATAGCTCGTCGTAGATGATGCGGTTCACGTCGGCGCGCTCGTCGGCAGACGGAATCAGGACATCGAGATCATGCGCACGGAGACGGTCGATGTAGAAGTCTTCCTCCATGGTGAACTTGGTGCCGAGCAGCCCGACCCGCCGATATCCCTTGGCCCGGATGCGTTGCGCCGTTGCGTCGCCGATGTGAATGAAGGGTATGGTCAGCTGCGCGGTGAGTTCGGGCGCCAGCTTGTGCATCGTGTTGGTGCACAGCACGATCGCACCGGCGCCCGCGCCTTCGAGCCGCCTGGCCACGTCCGCGAGGCTTGCCGCCGCCTCGGCCCAGCGGCCGGAATATTGCATCTCCTTGATCTCCTGGAAGTCGTAGGAGTACAGCAGCAGCGGCGCCGAATGCAGCTTGCCCATGCGATCGCGGACGCGTTCGTTGATGAGCTTGTAATAGAGCGCGGTGCTCTCCCAGCTCATGCCGCCGATCAGGCCGATGGTTCGCATCCCCTTGCCTTTCGAAATCCGGTTCACAGGGATCGTAGACGAAGACGGTAACGCCCGCCATCGCGGCACGGAGCGAACGGCTCGATGTCAGCGGGTTGAACCCGATCCGGCCTCGGCGACACTATCTCCTGCAGGGTAAACGGCTTCGCCCGTCCGCGGGCGATACGGGGAGTGTCTCGCATGCGACAGCGAAACTGGCGATTGATTGCGGTGGGCACCGTGCTGCTGGTGCTGGCTGTGCTGTTCTTCCTGTCGATGCGCGACATGACGCTGTGGTCCAATGATCCTGTCGCCCTGATGCGCACGGTTGGAGAGGTTTCCGGCGTCGTCGGCGGCATCAGCCTCGTCATGATCGTGTTCGGCCTGATCGGCAGGAAGGCGCCGGTTTGACGCGACGCCAGCGGGAAGGCTCGGTCACGGCGGCATCACGCCTCCGCTACGAGCGGAATAACGGGTCTCCGACGCAAATCTGAATGTCAGAACCGCGCATTGCGCGCGGAATGGCATCTGGAGGCCGCGATGATCACCTCAAAACTCTTGGTTGCGCTCGTCCTCGCATCGACGATCGGCGCCGCGTCTGCGCAATCGTTCCATCCATCGGTGGCCGGAAAGGAAACGACCACAAGACCCTGGACAGCGCCGGTCGGCCATCGCCAGCCGCATGCCGCCGATATCC
Organism: Bradyrhizobium sp. CCGUVB14; assembly: GCF_024199935.1. Taxonomy (NCBI): domain Bacteria; kingdom Pseudomonadati; phylum Pseudomonadota; class Alphaproteobacteria; order Hyphomicrobiales; family Nitrobacteraceae; genus Bradyrhizobium; species Bradyrhizobium sp. CCGUVB14. The sequence goes on along the minus strand of NZ_JANADS010000001.1, from coordinate 845,287 downwards.
CGGCAACGACGATGGGTCCCTTGGATTTCCTCGATCAGGAGGATGCCAATGTCGACCGCAAGATCAGCGGCATTTGCCGGGGTTGCTGAATGCGTTGCTCCCAACGCCTGCATGGCCGAACAGGAGTTGGCGTTAACGACGTTTAACGGTTCCAGCCCGAACGGAAATCGCTTCGAGGTTTCTTAAAATTTGCTGGGTACCTCTTCCGGGCATCGTGATCCGGAGAGAAATATGGCGAAGCGGGCCAAGCGTGGAAAGGCGGAGACGCTCGCAGTACCAATGGCCGCGAGAGTTGCCATTGGCGCTGTGGCCGTCGCCGCGCTGGGGTACGGCTTGCTGTCTCACCCAGAGACAGTTCAACCGACGCGGAAGCCGTCCGTGCACGAGGCCCAGGCATCGTCATCTGCGGTTTACGTGGCAACACCGGCTCATGTCTCAGCGCCAACGCCGGCTCCGGTTCCCGCCCCGGCCCCGGCCCCTCTGGTCGAACCGCCAAAAGCCACCGATGGTCCCGGAGCATTTGTCCGGCAGGTGGTTGACTACGCCAGTCACCAGACGCCGGGCACCGTGATCATCGATACCAAGAACACGTTCCTCTATCTCGTTCTGAACGACGGCCAAGCGATGCGCTACGGCATCGGCGTCGGCCGCGAAGGTTTCACATGGTCCGGCGAGCAGACCGTGGCCCGCAAGACCGAATGGCCGGATTGGCGTCCGCCGACAGAGATGCTCGTGCGTCAGCCCTATCTGCCGCGGTTCATGGCAGGCGGTCCCACCAACCCGCTCGGCGCCCGGGCGATGTATCTCGGCGAGACCGAGTATCGAATTCACGGCACCAACAAGCCCGATACGATCGGCAAGCGGGTCTCGTCCGGCTGTATCCGCCTGACCAACGACGACGTCACGGACCTCTACGAGCGGGTGAAGGTCGGCGCGAAAGTGATCGTGCTTCCACCAGCCGCTGCCCGCGCGACGCCCGACGCCGCGGTCCGGTCGCCGGATCCGGCGTCGCCGTCGAGGCGGCCCTCGGCAGCCAATGCGCAGATGCTGTCATCCGGACCGAAGATCGCCGAGGCGCAGTAGCGCTGTCCTTGGTCTGCGAGTGAGAGCGAGCAGACATTCAAGTCGCAGCTTTCAAGTCAGCTCGCGGCCAATAGCGAGCGTCCAACGGCCCCTGGTCCGACGTCTGCCTGAAACCTGAAGCAGACGCCAACAGATTAGCGCTTCATGTCATCCAGGTGGGGGTGATCGTTATGGATATTATCGAGAAGCAGGGTGTCTACCCGAGCGATGATATCGCCAACCGATGTCCTTAATCTCAAAAATTCATCTGTTGGAGCGGCTTCTTTGGCGAGCGTGAGCGCCAAGGACAACTCCGCAATAGCCCGTTCTGCGTGCTGCTTGAATCTTGTGGCTGAGTTCGCGTCCATAAGGTCCCTCATTATTTCGCGAGATCACGCAACTGAAGCCCAATCTCCTTTGTACACTTGGCGCTTCTCCGCCACCATGATGGCGGAATGGCCTATCACCCAATTGTGGCGCAGCTTCATGAAATTGCAACCGGCCTCGGCCGCACTTATAGATGAGCGCGGGAGCTTGACGATTGGCCAGCTGGTAGCGAGATGACGAATCGGAACAGCTTGGAAAGTCCGCTGCGCGACATCGCGGCGATATGGCGGCGGCTCACGACCCGGCTCCGCGAGCTTCTCGGATGGGAGCCGAGTCATCGCATTGAACTCTCCAATGGATTGTCGCTCAAGATCACGGAGCGTTGGGTTGAACTTCAGGCTGATGGCGAGGGGCCGCAGTACCGCCTCACGCGTGAGGACGCTGCATTCTTCGTCCGGCAGGCGCTGAACGCTTTGGCCGCCCAGGAGCGGCGCGAGATCGCAGTATCGCTTGATCTGTACGCCGCGGTGGATGCGAGAACCGAACGCATCCCCGAAACCCTGTTTCAGAAATTGGCCTACAGATTCATCAGGCCTGAACAAGTCATCCTGTCGCTTGGTCGCGGTACATTCACATATCGGGCAACGCTGGACAGGACGGGGGTAGAAGCACGCTTAAAAGAGGCCGACGCAATTCTGGGCAGTGCGCGGCCGGCCGCATCATAAGACGTGATGTCCAGCGACATTGTCGACACCGCCTTTTGACCCCCGCCAGATCCCACAAGGGAGCCGACGGCGTGCGCCGGCTTCCCCGTCTCTTGCCCCATACGCGCCCTACGACGCCTTCTTCGCTTCCACGTATCGTTTAAAGCTGTCGAGGATCGCCTGCCAGCCGCCCTGCTGCTGCTCGACCGAATGCGTCTGCTCGGCATCGAAGGCGACGCGGACGACGACGCCCTTTGCCTCGGGCACGAATTCGACCTCGGCCTTGCGATCGCCGAACGCGTATTCGATCCGCTTGTGCTCGACGATCTTCGTGTAGGTGCCGGCGAAGTCGAAGCCCATGCTGCCGTCCTTGGCCTCCATGCGCGACGAGAACGGGCCGCCTTCGCGCAGGTCGACCGTCGCCTTGGTCGTGTGCCAGTCGTCCGACGCGGCGTTCCACTTCACGATGTCGGCAGGCGTCGTATAGGCACGCCAGACCTGATCGATGGGGGCGGCGACGCTGGTTTCGACGGTGATCCTCATGGGTATTGCTCCAGTTCGATTTTGACGGCTCGAGATGACGACGTCACGTAAGGGGGTCTGTACAGGACGCCCGAGACGTGTCCACCCAAGGACGGTCGAGACCAGTCGATGCCGACATGGCCCGACCGTCAATGCGACAAAAAAATCGACAGAGAAGATGTTGCCGAAAAGGCGCGTGCCGCCGCCGGCTTTCGGTCGGCGCCTCAGCAGACCTTCTGGAAACGCGCGCGCCAGCGCGATGCGCTGGTCGGCGGCAGCACGTAGCTCTTGCCCTCCGCCGAGATCGTCAGGGGTTGCCCAGAGGCCAGAAGATCGAGGACGCGGGTTTCCAGCGCCCCCCATTTGCCCTCGGCGAGCTCGGGATGGCCGAGGTCTGCCTGGTTGAACATCGCGGTGTTCGGCGGGAAGGACTCGGGGCCGGCGTAGGTGAAGCCGGCGACATCCATCTGCGTCTTGCCGTTGCCGATCGTGATCGTGGCCGCGGTGTGCTCCTGCTTCGGCGCTTCGCCCGGATAGACCGCATCCAGCTCGTAATGCGTCCCGCAGCCGAAGCGAAACACCGTCTTGCGGTTCGTGTCGAAAAAGGTGAGCCAGGGCCGATCGTAGCGGTCCATCTCGAGCGTCCAGGCGCCGCGCCACATGTCCTTCGACGGGCCGCCGGCCGCCATTGCCGCAGACAATCCGAGCCACGACAGCGCGACAACGATTCCGAGCAGCCTTGCGTGCGTCGCCATGACAAGCTCCCAACGCGATCCGCGATGATCCTCACGCGAGGACGGATCGACCGGCCGGTTCAGATCGCGCCCGTCTTGCCGCGGATGGCCATCGACCGCCTGATGACCTCTCGGGCGTCGGCGTAGCGCCCCTGATCCTTGTAGAGACCGGCCAGGTTCTCCAGGACATCGGCGAGATCCGGATGGTTCGGACCGAGCGTCTTCTCCATGGTGGCCACCGACTGCTTGAACAGCCGTTCGGCGTCGGCGTTGCGTCCCTGACGCGCGTAGAGCGCGGCCAGATTGTTCTGCGCCTGCGCGACGTCGGGATGGTCGGGTCCATACGCCTTCGTCGTCACCGCCATGGCGCGCTTGAGCAGCCGCTCGGCATCGGCATAACGGTGACGATTGATGTAGGCGTCGGCGAGGTTGCTCATCAGCACCGTAGCTTCGGGGTCGTCGGGACCGTTGGCCTTCTCGAGGACGGCCAGCCCGCGCTTGAACAGCGGCACGGCCTCGTCGTACCGTCGCTGACCGCTGTAGACGGCGGCGAGGTTGCTCAACGGCAGCACGATCGACGGATCGTCGGGACCGATCGTTTTCTCGTCAATGGCGATGGACCGCTTGAGAAGCGGTTCAGCGTCCGCGTAACGCCCTTCCGCGCGGTAGAGGTCGCCCAGATTGTTCAGCACCATCGCGACTTCCGGATGCGCCGGACCGAGCGTCTTCTCCCTGATGGCAAGTGCACGCTTGTACAGCGGCTCGGCGACCGCGTACTGGCCGAGATTGTAGTGGATCGTGCCGAGATCGTTCAGCGGCATCGCGACGTTGGCGTCATCGGCGCCGAACTCCTTCTCGCGCAGGGCCAGCGCCTTCTGGGCGAGCGGCAGCGCTTCGATGTACTTGCCGGCCCGATAGAGCTCTTTCATCTGCAGGGTGAGCGTGCCCGCGTCATCCTCTCCCGCCCGGGACGGCGCGCTGAGCGACAGGGTCGATGCGAGCGCGGTCATCGCGACACAGATCGATGCTTTCAGGGCCTTCATCGCGCGTTCCTTCGTCGCGGTTCTCGGGGCATACGCGCTTTTGGTGCGCCCGGGGGCCGGACAGGTTCAATGCGGATGGGGTTACCGGAGCGAGCCCGGCAGGGCGGCGTCCCCTTGCGATGTTCGCCTTACGGTCCACTGCTGCAATCAGATGAAGAAGCCGCTCAGCCTGTCGATGACGAGCTCCGGCGCCTCCTCGGGCAGATAATGTCCGCAAGGGAGGCTTTCGCCGCGCACATCGACAGCCTTTTCGCGCCAGGTTGCGCGCACGTCGTAGGTCGATCCGACGACGCCTTTTTCGCCCCAGAGCACCAGCAGGGGGCAGCCGATCCGCTTGTCCGAATCGGCCGCGTCGTGGAGCAGATCGATGCCCGCGGCCGCGCGATAATCCTCGCAGACCGCGTGCAGCGTCTCGCGCGTATAGCAGCGGCGGTATTCCTCGAGCGCAACCGGATCGATCGCGCCTGGCGTCTTGTTCTGCTTGTTGATGTGCGCCTGCAGATAGAAATCGAGATTGTTGCCGATCAGGGTTTCCGGAAGCGGCGCGGGCTGGCTCAGGAAGAACCACCACATGTAGCGCATGGCGAAATCCTTGGTCACTTTCGCATACATCGTCGCGGTCGGCGCGATATCGAGCAAGACAGCCTTGGTCACCGCAGCGGGATGATCCAGCAGCAACCGGTGCAGCACGCGTCCGCCGCGGTCGTGACCGGCCGCATAAAAATGCTCGAAGCCGAGCGCGCGCATGACCTCGACCTGATCGCGCGCCATCTCGCGCTTGGAATAGTTGATGCTGTCCTTGCCGCCGTCCGGCTTGCTGGAATCGCCATAACCCCTGATATCAGTGAGCACGACCGTGAATCGCTCGGCCAGTTTCGGGGCAACCTTGTGCCAGCACACGACCGTCTGGGGATGACCATGGAGAAGCAGCAGCGGCGCGCCCTCGCCCTTCACCAGCGTGTTGATCTCGGCGCCATCGGTCCTGATGCGGCTGCGGCGAAAGCCCGGCAATAGTTTTTCGATCTGGTCGCTGTGCACGGTCGTCGTCTCCTCGGCAAGAGCGGGCAAATCCAGCATCGTCGAACCGATCGCGCCCGTGGTGGCCGCTGCGAGCGACATCAGGCGACGCCGCGTCAGCCTCGGATCAAATGGACATTCTGCCTGATCATCGTCGGACATGTCGCGTTCCCCGGAAGGAATTGGGCCCTTGCGGAGAAGGTGCCGGCCGGATCAGCGAAAATCCAATGTCAGGTCAAAATATCATTATGCACGGCATGCATAAGCGGCGCAGCGCCGCAATGGCCGCGATCAATTCCGCGACGCCGCCAGCAGGATGTAGTGATCCAGCAGATCCAGCTCAGGCGCGACCATGTGCTTGGATTCCCGTCCGGCGTTGAAGACGACGACTATGTCGAGTGCGGGGATGATGATGGTCTTCTGCGAATTGAAGCCTTTTGCGGCGGCCCATTCGATGGTGCGATCGCCGTCCTGCGAGCGACCGACCCACCATTGGTAGCCGTAGGAATTCGGCTCCGTGGTCTTGATGTGCTCAGCGGTCGATTGATCGACCCAGGAGGCCGAGACGATCTGCTTGCCTTGCCAGGCGCCGCGGTTGAGTACGAGCTGGCCGATCTTCGCCCAGTCGCGCGGCCGAAGGCTCAGCCCGCTCGCCGACGTCGGAAGGCCACTCACCGGGTTCTTGTACCAGGCAACGTCCTTGATGCCGAGCGGCGCGAAGATGTTCTCCTGCGCCAGCACATCGACGCCCTTCCCGGTGATCTTCTTCAGGATGGTGCCGATCAGCTCCGTTTCCGCATTGTTGTACTGGAAGGACACGCCGGGAGCCCGCTCGGCGCCCAATCCCGCCGACATCGTCAGGAGATGGCGGAGCGTGATCCGATCCTTGTCGGATGCGCCCAACCCCGCATAATCGGGGAGATAGGACGAGATCGGCGCGTCCAGATCCCTGATCAGGCCGCGATCCATCGCGATGCCGACCAGCAGCGAGACGACGCTCTTGGTCATGGAATAACCGTTGTGCCGCGTGGTCGGGTCGTAATTCATCTGATGCGGATAATCATAGTAGCGCTCGTAGACGAGCACGCCGTGCCTGATGACGACGATGTCGTCGACATCAGCGAGCTTGCCGCCGCTGATGCCCTGGTCCATCGTGCAGAGCAGCGCCCCGTTCAGCCCCTGCTTGTCCGGCGAGCTCATCGCCCATCCGTCATGGATTTCGTGCGGAACGCCGCAACCGGATGCAGGCGCGGCCGCGACAGGACTTGAAGCGAAAGCACACGCGGCCGCGATGACGCCGATCCATGTCCGCATGTCAGGCTCTCCCCCACCATTGCCCACGACGAGCAACCCAAGGATGCCGTTCTGTGTGTGACCGTTTTGCGGCGTTGCAGGTTTTGCAGGAGCCTTCATTGTAGGCAAATGCCTGTGTGCAACACAGTCCGGCCATTTTACTCCACTAGGTCGACGCCACATTTTGGAGCCGCGTCGATGCGCCGGTTGTATTTGTTTTGCCTCGCTTTGTTTTTTGGCCTGGCCTCGTCCGCGCATGCGGCAGGTCTGCAGCTTCTGGACACCGATCCCACTCTGGCCGGCGCGATCTGGTATCCCTGCGCGGCGGAGCCGCAGCCTGTGCCGCTCGGCAAGGTCTCGATGAATTTCATCACCACCTTGCAGGGCGTGAAGGATTGCCCGGTGTCCGGGAGCAGATTGCCGCTCGCCATCATCGCGCATGGCCGCGGCGGCTGGTTCGGTGGACACGATGATACGGCGCAGGCGCTCGCCGACGCCGGCTTTGTCGTCGCCGCCATCAACTATCCCGGCGACAACGGCGCCGACCGTTCACGGAGCGACAGCCTGTCCATCATCGCCGCGCGTCCGAAAGAGACGATCCGCCTGCTGGACTTCATGCTGAACGAGTGGCGCGATCGCGCGGTGATCGATCCCGACAAGATCGGCTTCTTTGGCTTCTCCGCCGGAGCCTATACCGGATTGATCCTGGCGGGTGCCAGGCCGGACTATCAAAAGATTGCGGGACTCTGCACCGAGGGCAACCATTCGCCGGGATGCGAGCAGTTTCGCCGCGGCGACATTCCGCCCGAGCCGGCGCACGAGCCGCGCATCCGCGCGGCGGTTCTCGCTGACACCGCTTTGAACTTCATGTTCTCTGCAGACGGACTGACCGACGTGCACATTCCCCTGCTGATCTGGAGATCGAAATCGGGGGGCGGTGGCATCGATCCCAAAAATGTGGTGCTGACGGCGAGCAGCCTGCCGGGCAAGCCGGAGGTGCGGGTCATGCCCGCCGGCCACTTTGGATTCCTGGCGCCGTGCACGGAGAAATTCGCCGCCGAACTGCCGCGGCTGTGCACCGATCCGCCGGGCTTCGACAGAACCGCGTTTCATCACGAGCTCAACGCGAGCATCGTGAGCTTCCTTCGCGATCATCTCGCCGCCGAGCGGAAACCCTAAAAGCTCGTCGGGACACGGCACACATCCGTTGGAAAGAGAACGATGGCTTTCTGGATTGCAGGCGCGGCGGGATTGGTGATCGCCTATCTGCTCGGCTCGATACCCTCGGGCTATCTGGCGGGGAAGCTCCTCAGGGGCATCGACATTCGCGAGCACGGCTCCAGGTCCACCGGCGCCACGAATGTGTTGCGGACCCTCGGCAAATGGCCTGCGCTCGCGGTGCTGATCGCCGATGTGCTGAAGGGCGCGGCTGCCATCGTCGTTGCGCGCTGGTTCTGCCCCTGGCTCGCTGCCGAACTATCGCCGGCACCGCCGGCCGCGACCGCTCTGCAGGTCTGGGTGCCGTGGGCGGTGTGTCTCGCCGGCATTGCCGCGCTGCTGGGCCATGGCCGCTCGATCTGGCTGAACTTTACGGGCGGCAAATCGGCTGCAACCGGGCTCGGCGTGCTGCTGGCGATGTCGTGGCCGGTGGGACTGGGTGCAGCGGCCGTGTTTGGCGCCGTGCTGGCGCTGGTGCGGATCGTCTCGCTCAGTTCGATGCTCGCGGCTTTGACGGCGATCGTCCTCGTCTGCGGCTTCGAACACCCTCTGCCCTATCGCCTGCTGGTGATCGCAGGCGGCCTCTACGTGATCATCCGCCATCGCGCCAACATTCAACGGCTGCTGGCGGGGACGGAGCCGCGGCTCGGCCAAAGCAGCCCGGACGTGAAAGCCGAAGCGCAGGTCTAATTCACCGCCTGAAGCGCGGCCGTGAAGGTGGCGAGATCGGCGCGCGCCATCTCGTCGGGCGCCCATTTCGGGAGGTCGGCCAGCTCTGCGATCACGCGGGCCCGGTCCTGCGGCAGCAGAAAGCTTGCCCAGACGTCGCGCGTATCGCGCAGCGCAGCCGCCACCATCCGCGCGTTGGCGGGCTTGCTGGCGCCCTGAATCGCCGCGCAGACCGTGGTCAGGATGTAGACGGCGCTGTTCTTGCGAAAGCCTGTCATTCCCTCCTCGCGGATGCGGGTACGTTGCTCCGGCGGGAGCTCTCTCCAGAACAATTGGCCCGCCTCCGCCTCGCGGGCCATGCCGCGGATCATGAAACTCATCGCCACCGCGTATTGGTCGCCATATTCGGTCATGTTGCGCCCAAGCGCAGCGAAATCGGGCTGCGGCCCCGGCTTCGCGCCGTAAAAGATGAACAGCTTGTGGGTCTGGTTTGCGGTGTCGGTCCAGTCCATCAGCCAGCCCATGTCGCTGCCCTGCACGGGCGGCAGCGCGGCGAGGGCGTCGAGATCAAAGACATGGCCAAGCAGGGCTGCGATCTCCGGCCGGGTCAGATCCGGCCGCTCGCCCTTCTTCGCGACGCCATCGACATAGGCCTTGAAGGCCTTCGCGGCATCGCGCGCGGCGGCCAGATCACGCGCACCGTCCTGCGCGAATGCGGGCGACGCGAAAGCGAGCAGGATCAGGAGAATTCTGACGATCGGCATGGGAGTTGGTCGTGCGCCACGCCGCCGAGGTTCAGAGCGCCGGCAGCCCTGGCGGCGGCTGGCGCATGGTCGATGCCTGCTCATAGGCATAGGCGAGACGCAACAGCTTGTGCTCGCTCCAGGCACGTCCCGCGAAGCTCACGCCGAGCGGATAGTCCGGCGTCTCCTTGTCGCCGGCCCCGGAGACGAAGCCCGCGGGCACCATGACGCTGGGATAGCCCGCCTTCGCCGAGATCACGCAACCGCTACTGCCGGGGAAAAGCACCGCATCGAGCTTGTGCTGGTTCATGTAGGCATCCATGCCGTGCGTCCTGGCGGCGAGCAGGTCCATCGCGCGCGCGGATTTGTATTCGCGCTCGCTCAGGTCGCCCCTGGTGAGGTCGGCGGCGAGAAACAGATCCTGGCCGAAGCGCAGCGCCCTCTTCGCGTGCGCCGCGTTGAAGGCGATGATATCGGCCATGGTCTTGATGTCGGTATTGGTCGCCCAATCCTCGAGATAGAGATTGAGACCGTATTTCAGCTCGTAGAGGAACACGATCGGCGAGCCGGTCGGATTGCCCTTGTTGATGCTCAACGGATTGCGGTTGAGCACCGCCATGCCGGTGCCCGGCCCGCCGAGCCAGCCACGCGTCGGCATGTTGGCGCGCACGATGACGGCGCCGAGATCCTCGAGCACCTTGATCGTCTCGGTCATCACCTTGGCCCAACCGGGTTGCAGCTTGCCGTAATAGCGATCGTTCAGCGGATCGGCCGGGTCGCCCGGCACGCCGATACGCGCGCCCTTCATGGCGTCGCGCGAGAGGCCTGCGGTATAATCGGCCGGCCGCCGCTGCCGCTTTGTCGCGGGATCGAGCGGGTCCTGGGCCGCCAGAACATTGAGCAGCATCGCCGCGTCGCGCACCGTGCGCGTCATCGGCCCTGCGGTGTCCTGGCTGTGCGCGATCGGAATGATTCCGGCGCGGCTGATCAGGCCGACGGTCGGCTTGACCGTGACAAGCCCGTTCATGCTTGCAGGATACAGCAGCGAACCCGAGGTCTCGGTGCCGATCGAGGCCGCGCACAGGCCGGCCGCGACGGCGACCGCCGACCCCGAGCTCGAGCCACCAGGGACCACGACCGGGATGTCGTGTTCTCCCATCAGCGCCGGCGCATAAGGGTTTTTCACCTGGCCACCCAGCGATGAGTAACCCGCGGGCATCTCGATCGCGAGGATGTTGGCGAACTCCGTCAAATTCGCCTTGCCGAGAATCACCGCGCCGGCCTTCCGCAGCAATTTGACGACGGTGGCGTCGCGCTTCGCGCGTGCGCCCTCCAGCGCCAGCGAGCCCGCCGTCGTCGGCTGCTTGTCGGAGGTCGCGATGTTGTCCTTCACCAGGATCGGCACGCCCGCGAGCGGCCGCTTGGCTGATGGCTTGGTGCCGTCGAACCCGGCTGCAATGGTGAGCGCATCGGGATTGAGGGCGCGGACCGAATTGAGCGCCGGCCCGGCACGGTCGTAGGCTGCGATCCGCGCGCGATAAGCTTTGGTGAGCGCCGTCGCGGTGACCTGCCCGCCTGCCAACGCATCGATGATGTCGCTCATCGGCGCGTCCTCGAGCCTCAGCTCGGGCAGCGCTGCGACGCCTCGGGTCGGCTTCTTCATGATGTGCCTCTACTCGCCTGTCTTGCCGCGCGACTTCTTCGCCTTGTCCACGGACGGGGCGGCTTCAATCAGCGCCTTGAGGAAGGTCAGCACGATGCGCCCGCCGCGATCGTCATCGCCACCGGTCGGAGAGAGTGCGAGCCCGCGGCTCAGCGCGGCAAGGCCGCTCGCGATCTCCGACGGTTCTCCCGGCACTTTCTTGCCGAACAGTTCGAACAGATGCGTGATCATCGTGCCGAGCGCACGACGATGCTTGCGGTTCGACTCGTTATAGACCTTCGCGAATGCGGGGCTTCGCAGCGCGTGCAATTGCAGTTCGATCGCGAGCACGCCGAGATCAGGGTCGGAATTGACTGTCTCCGCCCACGCCTCGATGCCCGCCATGGCCACATCGGCGTCGCCTTGCGCCCGCGCCAAATTCTCCTCGATCCGCGCCCGCTCCTCGGCTTGATGCTGCTGGATCAGTTCGAGCAGGATGGCTTCCTTGTCCGGGAAGTTCGAGTAGATCGCGCCCAGCGAGAAGCCAGCAGCCTCCGCGATGTCGCGGATCGAGGCTGTCGCAAAGCCCTTTTTCACGATTTCCCGGCGGGCGGCCTCGATCAGGAGGCCCCTGGTACGAGCCTGGCTCTCTTCGCGATTCAGCTTCGCCACGCGGACATTCTCTCTCGTCTTCAAATATCACTTGATATTCGAATATCAATTGATATTTGTATTGCATCGATGGTTTCTCAGAGGGCATATAACATGGATCAGAAAAGCCTGGACCGCACGCTGGCGCTGCTCGCCAGTCTCGCAGCGTTGACAGTCGCCGCAATGGTTGCCTCCATCCTCGCGACCCACAGCTCGCAGGACTTTTTCCAGAGCGCACGCGCGATCGACGATTACCGCGCCTTCATTGCCTCGCCGCTTGCGGTCCTGGGGCTTCGGCTCAATCTCGGCCTCGACAATCTCTTCATGGTTTTCTACGGCGCCTTCTTCGTGACGCTGGCCGCCCGGTTGCGCGGGCTGGTGGATTCGCGGCTGATCGGCGTCGCGCTGGCCGCTGCCATGCTGACACTGCTGCTGGATTCGCTGGAGAATCATCACATCATGACTGTTGTGCACGCGCTCCAGACGGGCCTGCCGGTTTCGGCCGCCGACGGCGAAGTCCAGATGATCGCCTCTCAGGTCAAGTTTCACGCCAGCTATCTCGCGACGTTCCTGTTCTCGCTCGGCTTTCTCCGCCTCGGCAAAATGGGGCGCATCATTGCGATCGTGCTCTGGTGCTACATCCCCTTCGGCATCCTGATCTCGGTCGTGCCGCCCGAGCAGGCCAAGGTTTTGGCATTGGCGCGAACGATCTTCTTTGTCCTCGCCTTCGTGCTGTCGGCCCGCCTTTTCTTCTTGCTGGCCCGGAAAGACGACGCGACGACTGCCGTTGCGACTTGATTGAATTGCGCAGATAGACCACCATCGCGTTTCACCGCTCACGGCAGAATGGGCGAGGAAACGCGGATATGGACGGAACCGTTGAAGTCGATCTCGTCGGGCGGGCGCGGGCCATCGCGCCGCTGATTGCGGGCGAGGCCAACGAGATCGAGCGGACGCGGCGGCTGACGCCTGCCGTCGTCGACGCGCTGATCGAGAACGGGCTCTATCGCGCGCTGCTGCCGCAAGACCTCGGTGGGTCGGAAGCGCCGCCAGACATCTTCATGCAGATGCTGGAGGAGATCGCGAAGGCCGATGCATCGACGGCCTGGTGCCTCGGCCAATGCAGCGTCTGCGCGATGATCGCGGCCAGCCTCGACCACGGCAGCGCGCACGAGATCTTCAACACCGCGCCCGGCATCCTCGCCTGGGGCGCGGTGGCGCATGAGGCGCGCGCGGTCGAGGGCGGCTACCGCGTCACCGCGCGCTGGGATTTCGCCTCGGGCTCGCGGCAGGCGAGCTGGCTTGGCGCGCATGTCCGCATCGCCAATGCCGACGGCACGCCGCGCAAGAATGCCGACGGTTCGCAGGAGATGCGCACCATCCTGTTTCCGCTCGTGAGCGCCGTGATGCACGATGTCTGGCAGGCGATCGGGCTCGCCGGCACCGGAACCGATTCCTACGAGGTGAAGGATCTCTTCATTCCCGATCGCTTCGCCGTGTTCCGCGACGTGCCGAGCGCGCTACGCGAGCCGGGCCCACTCTACCGGCTCCCGACCGGTTCAACCTTCAGCCTCGGCTTCGCAGCGGTCTCGCTCGGCGTCGCGCGCGCGACGCTGGACGCGGCGATTGCGCTGGCGCGCGCAAAGCACCAGTCGCTGGCGGCCAGCGCCATGCGCGACAACCAGGCGGTCCAGGGCCTGATCGGCCGCACCGAAGCGGATTTGCGCGCCGCCCGCGCCTATCTCTATGCGACGGCGCATGCGATGTGGCGCGATCTCTCCGCGACGGGCACTTTCAGCGCGGCGCATCGCAGCGCCGTCCGCCTCGCCTCCACCTGGACCATCCAGCAATCGGCAAAAGTGGTCGACACCGCCTATCACATGGCCGGCGCCACCGCCGTATTCCGCAGCAATCCGTTCGAGCGACGGTTTCGTGACATGCACGCGATCGCCCAGCAGATCCAGGCGCGCGACACGCATTACGAGGATGTCGGCAAGGTGATCCTTGCCGAAAACCGCTAGTCGCCTGCGCGCACGCTGCGTCGCTTTGTCTCTGCCGATAGCGAACGATCAATCCCTCCATGCGCTTACCGCATTGAGTCATGCAAAAGGGCCGTAGCGAATCCGTGGAAACACGGAGCCCATCCGCTCTTGTTGTTAAGCAATTTCTGGGACCGTTCTGCAAAACCAAGATCAATCTTTGGAATGCCCGGGAATTTCCGATGTTCATGCTCAAGTCGATTGCGGCTCGCCTGATTCTCACGATCGCGCTCACCGTTGCGGTGGCCTGCGCCATCCTTTCCGGCTTCTCGATCACCCAGCAGCGGGCGCTGACACGGATGGCGCTCGATCAGCAGCTCAAGCTGCAATATGAGAGCGTCATCGCAGCGATCGACTATGAGGGACGTTCGGCCCTGGCGGTTTCCGCCGTGATCGCGGCACTCCCGCCGGTTGGAGATGCCATCGCCAAGGGCGACCGCGACAGCCTGGGCACCCTGCTCGGCGACGCCAACAAGGCCCTGAAGGCACAGGGCATCCCCCTGATCACCTTCCAGCTGCCGCCGGCGACCTCGTTCTATCGCGTCCACGCGCCCAAGACCTTCGGCGACGACGTCTCCGCGCGCCGCGCCACCGTGGTCGAGGCGCTCAAGACCGGCCGGCAGATCGTCGGCGTCGAGCCGGGCCGCGAGGCGCTCGGCATCTTCGGCCTGACGCCGATCGTGCGCGACGGCAAGAACCTCGCCAATGTCGACGTCGGCGCCGCCTTCGGCAAGGAATTCGTCGACCGCGCCAAGAAGCGTTTTGGCATCGACCTTGCGGTCTATTCGGTCGACGGCGCATCGCTGAACAAGCTGTCCTCGACCTTCGGCGAGAACGCCGTCGCCAAGCCGGACGAGCTGAGGGCCGTGATCAGCGGCGCGCCGCTGCTGCGCGAGGCCGAGCTCGACGGCCACCCGGCCGAGGTCTATGCCGGGCCGATCAAGAACTACGCAGGCCAGCCGGTCGGCGTGCTCGAGATCATCAAGGACACCACCGAATACGAGGCCGCTTTCGCCGCCTCCGAACGCAACCTGATCCTCGGCACGGTCGCAATCCTTGCCGCCGCAATTCTGCTGGCGTTCCTGCTCGGGCGCGGATTGTCGCGGCCGCTCATCGCGATCACCGCGGTCATGAACAAGCTGTCGAGCGGCGACACCAGCGTCACCATTCCCGGCAGCGAGCGGGCGGACGAGCTCGGCACCATGGCCAAGGCGGTCGAGATGTTCCGCCAGGGTATGCTCGAAACGGGCGCGCTGCGCGAGGCGCAGGAGGCCGACAAGGCCAAGGCCGCGATCGAGAAGCAGGCCCTGCAGCGCCAGATGGCCGACCGCTTCGAGGCCGACGTCAAGGGCGTGGTCGCAGCGGTCGCCAAGGCGACCGAGGGCATGCAGCATGTCGCGGGCGAAATCACCTCCAGCGTCAACGGCACCTCGCAACGCGCATCCGCCGCGGCGACCGCGTCGGAAGAAGCCTCCACCAGCGTCAATGCGGTCGCGGCCGCGACGGAAGAACTCGCCTCCTCCGTCACCGAGATCGGCCGCCAGGTCACCCATTCCAGCCAGGTCGCGAGCGGCGCGGTGGTCAAGGCCACCGAGACGACCGAGATGGTCACGAGCCTTGCTGCCTCCGCCGAGCGGATCGGCGACGTGCTGCGCCTGATCAGCGAGATCGCGAGCCAGACCAATCTGCTGGCGCTGAACGCCACGATCGAGGCGGCCCGCGCCGGCGAGGCCGGCCGCGGCTTTGCCGTGGTCGCCTCCGAGGTGAAGGAGCTGGCGAGCCAGACCGCGAAAGCGACCGATGAGATCGCGACCCAGGTCAATGCGATCCAGGCCGCGACCGGCAATTGCGTTACCGCGATCTCCGACATCAGCGGCACCATCCGCGACATCAGCGGCATCGCCACCACGATCGCCGCCGCCGTCGAGGAGCAGGGCTCGGCGACGCGCGAGATCGCCCGCAGCGTGCAGCAGGCCTCCACCGGCACGACCGAAGTCTCGGCCAACGTCGCCGGCGCAAGCCAGGCCGCAGACCAGTCACGGGCGCTGGCCGGCAATGTCATGGTCGCCTCAGGCGAACTCGGCCAGCACGCGACCGCGCTGATGAAGAGCGTCGATACGTTCCTGGCGGGGCTGCGCGCGGCCTGATCAGGCCTTGCGCGCGCCGAGCAGCTGGCCACGCCAGCCGAGGCCGAGGACAAAGGCCAACACCACCAGGAACACGATGCCGGCAACGGCGTCGACGATGCGGTCACCGCCTGTGCACATGCTGCTGTAGAAGCAGGCTCGCGACAATATGCCGGCTCTGAGCAAGAGGTCGAGCGCTATCACATAGAGAACAAAGCAGACACCGAGATAGGCCACCGTCACGGCGGCGCGCCGCAAGCGCGACGGCGTCCCCGCACCGTCGAACTCGCGCCGCTCAGTAATGAATTGCGACGGTGTGGCCTTTGCGGGGTCGCGAATCTGCACAGTGGAGCGCGTCAGAAGATCATGGACCGTCTGGTTGCGGCGGGTCGCCGCCATGCTCAGGAACGAATACCAGCCTAACAGACTCTTCAGTGCAAATCGTCCGAGCGCCCTGGCGAAGCTCAAATTGCCGCCATCGTCGGCGACGACACGCAGGTTGGTCCAGTAGTGCCCGAGCGTGGCGCCGCCCCACCAGACCAGTAGCGGTTCGTAGAGCAACAGGATCAGAACGACTCCGACGCCAAGAACGCGGGCGAGCGCATTGCTCTCGACATTAGCGGCAACGGCCAAGGCGCCGAATATCAGGGCCATCGCCAGCATCCAGTCGAGCAATATGGCTTTCAGCCGACGCGAGAACCGGGCATAGCGTGGCACGTCCGGCGCCGCTGGTGCATTGGGGTTCATAGGCGCTGGACTCCGCGATCCTATTCAATCGTCAGGCGCTGACAATGGCGGAGGTCCGACCAGGCCACCAGCGCAGCGTCCTCGCCGCAGGTTGTATCTGCGCTACGCTAGGCCTTCAAGAGGCCGACGATCTCCGCATTGCCGAGCTCATACCGTCACAGCAAATCGGCTCTACTCGATCACCTCTCGGCTTCGACCAGCATCGTCGGTTGCACGTGCGAGCCAAGCCACCGATCACTCACGGGCCGAAGAGCGTCGATACGTTCCTGGCGGGACTGCGCGCGGCACAAGGGCTGCGATCTGTTTGACTTGAATCAAGCCTGGCGCAGCAAAGCTGCCCCGAATAGGCTGTTGACGGCCGCGCCAGGGCGCCGCCGCACAGCACGGAGATGGTCATGAGGTTCTCGAACTCTCTACGGACGACCGTTCTCGCCGCGGCCGGTGCCCTGCTCGTCACAGGCGCCCAGGCGGGCCCGATGCCGACATCCGTGGCCACGATCAAAGCGATGGTCGATCCCGTGACCACCGAAGTGCGC
Source organism: Bradyrhizobium sp. CCGUVB14 (assembly GCF_024199935.1). Taxonomy (NCBI): domain Bacteria; kingdom Pseudomonadati; phylum Pseudomonadota; class Alphaproteobacteria; order Hyphomicrobiales; family Nitrobacteraceae; genus Bradyrhizobium; species Bradyrhizobium sp. CCGUVB14. The sequence continues at coordinate 828,214 of NZ_JANADS010000001.1, read as the reverse complement.
TGGGGTTACGGCTACCGCGGCGGCTACGGCTATCGTGGTGGCTATGGCTATCGTGGCGGCCTGGCCTATCGCGGCTACGGCTACCGCCGCCTCGGTTACGGGGTCGCCGGCGCCGTCGTCGGCGCCGGGATCGCGAGCGCTTACTACGGAGGCCATGGAAGCTATTACGGCGGCGACTATGGCGGCGGCTATTCCGCCTACGGCTATCCTTCCGGATACGGCTATGGCGGCGGCTACCACTATGTCGACGACTCCTGCATGCCGTCCGGTCCCTACTCGGGCTACTAGAGTCCGATCTGCCGAACGCTAGGCCACCAGCGCGGTATCGCCATCGATCCCGCGCTGCGCCGCCAGCAGGCTGATGATCTCGGCATTGGGCCGGGCCTTGCTGAACAGAAAACCCTGGCCCTCGTCGCAGCCCTCGGTGCGGAGGCAGCTCAGCTCGGCTTCGGTCTCGACGCCCTCGGCGGTGATGATGACGCCGAGGCCTTTGCCGAGGCTGACGATGGAGCGGATGATCGCCTGCGCCTCGCGATTGGCGCCGAGATCGCGGACGAAGGACTGGTCGATCTTGATCTTGTCGAACGGAAAGCTGCGCAGATAGCTGAGGCTGGAATAGCCGGTGCCGAAATCGTCCATCGAGATGCGGACGCCGAGCGCGCGCAGCGCATGCAGCGTCGCCAGCACCTGCGCGCTCTTCTCCAGCAGCAGCGTCTCGGTGATCTCGAGCTCGAGCCGCCGCGGCGGCAGGCCGGAATACTTCAGCGCGTCCGTGACCATCGAGAGCAGATTGCCGCTGCGGAACTGGAGCGGCGACAGATTGACGGCGACGCGGACGTCGTCCGGCCAAGTCGCGGCATCGAGGCAGGCGCGGCGCAGCATCAGGCCGCCGAGCGGATTGATCAGACCCGTCTCTTCCGCGACCGGAATGAACTCGGCCGGCGAGACCATGCCGCGCTCGGCATGCGGCCAGCGCACCAGCGCCTCGAAGCCGGTGATGCGGCCACTCTGGAGATCGACCAGCGGCTGGTAATACGGGCGCAGCACGTCGTTCTGGATCGCGTCGCGCAGCTCGACCTCGATCTTGCGGCGGCTCTGCGCTTTTGCATCTAACGCAGCCTCGAAGAAGGCGAAGGTGCCGCGCGCGTCGGACTTGGCCCGCGACAGCGCCATGTCGGCGCTCTTGAGCAGCTTTTCGGACTCGTCACCGTCGCCGGGCGCCATCGCGATGCCGATGGAGGCGCCGATCACCACCGAATGACCGTCGAGCAGATAGGGATCGGCGATGGCTTCAAGCAGGCGCTTTGCCAGGCCCACCGCGTCCTCGGGCCGGGTCAGGCCGCTCTGCACGATCGCGAACTCGTCAGAGTTCAGCCGCGCCAGCGCGTCCTCGTCGCGCAAGGTCGAACGCAGCCGCTTGGCGACGCCGCGCAGCAGCTTGTCGCCAACCGCGTGTCCCAGCGTGTCGTTGACCGCCTTGAAATTGTCGAGCCCGAGCATCAGGACTGCGACCTTCTCGGGGCTGCGCCGCGAATGCTGCAGCATCTCGTCCATGGTCTGGCGCAAAAGATTGCGGTTGGGCAGGCCGGTCAGCCCGTCATGCTGCGCCATGAAGGCAAGCCGCGCTTCGGCGCGCTTGCGCTCGGTGATGTCCATCAGCGCGAGCAGCACGGCGGGCCGTTCATCATAGCTCAGCTCGCGGGAATAGATCGCGAGATCGATCAGCGCGCCGTCGGCCTTGACGTGCTTCCAGGTGCGCGCGGCCTGCTCGTCGCTGGAGCGGTCGGTGGTCCAGGGCGGCTCGCTGTCGAAGGCCTGCAGTGAACGGATCTTCAGCTTCTCGAACTCGGCGCGGCTATAGCCGTAATGCGCGATCGCGGCGTCGTTGACGCCGAGAATGCGCTCGTCGTCGAGCGCGCAGACGATCATCGGAACGGGATTGCCATCGAACAGCAGGCGGAACGAGGCCTCGCGCTGCTTCAATTCGGTGATGTCGACGCGCAGGCCGACGACACCGCCGTCATCGGTGCGGCGTTCCTCGATCAGGATGACGCGGCCATCGGACAGCGTCTGCTCGTGGCGCTTGCCGGGCTCGTGGAGCTTCTTCAGTCGCTCGGCGATCCATTCGTCCTCGTGGCCGGCCGCTTCCGGATAATCGCCGCGGGCGACGCCGACCCGCAGCGTGTCTTCGAGGCGCGCGCCTTCGGCGAACAGATCGGCGGTCCTGCTGTAGATCTCGGAATATTGCTTGTTCCAGAGGACGTAGCGGCCTTCGGGATCGAGGATCACGATGCCTTGCGGCAGCAGGTCGACGGCCTGGCGCAGCCGCTCATGCGATTTGCGCGCTTCGATGATGGCGGCTTCGGCTTCCGCACGGCTCTGCACGAGCTGGTCGCGCTCGGCGGGCGGATGAGGCGCGCGCGCAAATCGCGGCTTGCGCGGCTGTCCGCCGCCCCTGGCAAGCACGTTGCGCTTTCGCTTTCCTGTTTTTTTGGACCCCAAACTCAACTTCACACGTCCTAGCCGCGCCCAGCGGACGCAAGTCTTGCTCCAAGTGTCTGAAAGAAAAGTAATCTTGGGTGGTCTCGTCCTCCGGCGAAGCGCTGTGCGGCAGCCGGGCGCCGGAGCGTCTTGCCTGTTTGCGAGGCGCAATCGGCGCCGGCGGCGCGTCGAACCAGCTTGCTCGTCGCGATCGTCGAGAGTGGAGATGCAAAAACGCGCAGTCTCCATGAATCAATTCCGGAATGCAGGCCGCTTGCATGCAGGAGCCGGGTGCATCTCGTTCCGCGCACGAATTTTGGTCAATGCAGGATAGAGTTATCGCGCCGTTAAGAATCGCGTCGCCGCAGCGGAAATTTGCGACTTTCGCACGATGTCCCCGCTGCCTTGAGGGCGCTCGGGTCGGAACTATGGATCGCGGCGTTACAGACTCTCACGCTTGATCGGCGCCAACGGCTGTAAAGACGTTGTGAGGCGGCGCCCCGCCGAAGGCCTCATCCTTAACCCTGACGCAGGCTTCGGCTATAAGGACGTCAGCATGAGTCCCCGCCGAATCGCCCCTCTCCTGCTGATGATGACGCTTCTGGCCGCCGGCGGCGCGCTGGCCCAGGACAAGGGCAGCGTGAACGCAAAACCGTTGCCGCCGCTCGCCCATCCGAACGATCCGCATCTCGGCGCCAAAGAGCTGTTCGCGCGAAAACTGCTGCCCTCGATGGGACCGGCGCATGTCATCGGCTCCTACGTGAAGGGCTGCATCGGCGGCGCCCAGCAGATGCCGCTCAACGGCGACAATTGGCAGGTGATGCGGCTGTCGCGTAACCGCAATTACGGTCATCCCGACATGATCGCGCTGATCAAGCGCCTGGCTACCAGGGCGCACAAGGACGCGGGCTGGCCGGGCATTCTGGTCGGCGACATCGGCCAGCCACGCGGCGGGCCGGCGCTATCAGGTCATGCCAGCCATCAGATCGGGCTGGATGCCGACATCTGGCTGACGCCGATGCCGGACCGTCGGCTATCGCGCGAGGAGCGCGAGGAGATGTCGGCGGTGATGATGGTGCGCGAGGACCGGCTCGACATCGATCCGAAAGTGTTCACGCCGGCCCACGTGCTGGTGCTGCGCGATGCGGCGCAAGAACCGGCGGTGCAGCGCATCTTCGTCAATCCCGCGATCAAGAAGGCGCTCTGCCGTGAAGCCAAGGGCGACCGCTCGTGGCTGTCGAAGATCCGGCCGTGGTGGGGCCACGACTATCATTTCCACATCCGCATGCGCTGCCCGGCGGGATCAGGCGAATGCGAGGGCCAGCCGTCGCAATCCGAGGACGAAGGCTGCAAGCCCTCCGATTTCGCCTATTGGTTCAGCGAGGGCGTGCTGCACCCAAAGCCGCCGCCGGAGCCGCCAAAGCCGAAACCGCCGATGACGCTGGCCCAGATGCCGGCGGCCTGCAAAGCGGTGCTGCGCGCGGGTGATGCGAAGCCGTAGGGCACACTGCCGCTCCATTTTCGGTTGTCGTCCCCGCGAAGGCGGGGACCCATAACCACAGGGAGGAGTGTGGGACATCGCTCACACTCCGGGTCTTCGTCAAACATCTCCCTGGGGGTATGGATCCCGGATCTGCGCTTCGCTTGTCCGGGATGACGGACTGCTGACTGGTCCGCATCCCCCCAAATGCGCTAGGATCGCCCGGCCGCGCGGCCGTAAGCCCGCGGCATTCCGGGATGCGCATCCCGTTCGCCGACGAAACCTGACTGCAAGCTGCGCCCACGCGCGGCCAACGATGAGATTTGACATGCGCGTCCTCGCTCTCCTTGCGGTGCTCTCGATCAGTGCGACCTCCGCTCTCGCTGCGGAGGAGCCCAGCGGCTGCGACAAGTTCAAATGGCCGATCGAGCGCGACCGCGCCGCGCTGACCGCGCCGGACCGCACCAAGCTCGCGTCGGGCGCCGAACAGGCCGCGGTCCCGGTATCGGCGATCACGCTGGGCCTGGTCGCGCCCCAGGAGGCAAAGCTGCCGACGCCGCCGGAGCGGGCGCCGAAGGACGGCACCTTTGCCGGCTTCACCAGCATCAAGGCGGCCAAGGCCGGGCTCTACACCATCAGCCTGTCCTCCGGCGCCTGGGTCGACCTGGTCCAGGACGGGCATTTCCTCAAGCCGGTGGCCTTCAGCGGCGCCACCGATTGCGACGGCATCCGCAAAACCATGAAATACGAGCTCTCGGACAAGCCGTTCGTGCTCCAGGTCAGCGGCGCCAAGGACAATTCGCTGTCGATTTCGATCCTGCCGGCGCAATGAGCGGGATGTTATTGTTTGCGCATGATCTTTTCGGAAAACCGCGACACACTTTTCCGGATCATGCGTTGGACAAAGGGTCGCCTTTGACCTGAAGCCCCGGCCTGCTATCTTCGCAGCTGCGATATCCCCGTCGGCCGTAAGCCGTTGCGGGGACACGTGGAACAGCGCTTCCGCCGGTCGCGACCTGAACCCACCCAACGCCAGATTTGCGCGTGCGTTAGCACGCGCGGGCTCGCACGGAGCGCCATCCATGTATCGTATTGCCGGACTTTTCACCGCCTTCGTCATGCTCGCGGGCGCGGGCCTCTCGCCTGCCGCCGCCGAGGACAAGACCATCACGGTCTTCGCCGCCGCGTCGATGAAGAACGCGCTCGACGAGGTTGACGCCGCCTACACCGCCAAGACCGGCGTCAAGTTTTCCGTGAGCTATGCCGCGAGCTCGGTCCTGGCCAAACAGATCGAGCAGGGCGCGCCGGCCGACGTGTTCGTCTCGGCCGACACCGACTGGATGGACTACGCCGCCTCCAAGAAGACCATCAACGAGCCTTCCCGCGTGAACCTGCTCGGCAACAGCATCGTGCTGATCGCGCCGAAGGACTCCAAGATCGACAACGTCACCATCGCGCAGGGCTTTGATCTCGCCAAGCTCGCCGGCGACGGCAAGATCGCGACCGGCGACGTCAAGTCGGTGCCGGTCGGCAAATACGCCAAGGCGGCGCTGGAGAAGCTCGGCGCCTGGCAGGCCGCGGAGCCGAAATTCGCCATGGCCGAGAGCGTGCGCGCCGCGCTGACGCTGGTCGCCCGTGGTGAAGCCAATCTCGGCATCGTCTATTCCACCGACGCCAAGGTCGAGCCCGGCGTCAAGATCGTCGGCACCTTCCCGGCGGATTCGCATCCGGCGATCATCTATCCCGTCGCGGCGACCACGACCGCGAAGCCCGAGACCAACGACTATCTCACCTTCCTGCGCTCGACGGCCGCCAAGACCATCCTGGAAAAATACGGTTTTAAGTTCCTGATCAGCCCGACCACTTGATCTTCGCGATCTGATATTACGACTTGATGCTCGACATCTCTCCCGCCGAATGGACGGCGATCCTGCTCTCGCTCAGGGTCGCCATCATCGCGACGCTGGTGGCAACGCCGTTCGGCATTGCGCTGGCGTGGCTGCTCGCCCGCAAGGATTTCTGGGGCAAGTCGGTGTTAGATGCCGTCGTGCATCTGCCGCTGGTGCTGCCACCTGTCGTCACAGGCTATCTGCTGCTTCTCACCTTCGGGCGCCGCGGCCTGGTCGGCGGCTTTCTCGCCGATCATCTCGGCATCGTCTTCGCCTTCCGCTGGACTGGAGCTGCGCTTGCCTGCGGCGTGATGTCGTTTCCGCTGCTGGTGCGCCCGATGCGGCTGTCGATCGAGGCGATCGACCGCCGGCTCGAACAGGCCGCCGAGACGCTCGGTGCCGCGCCTTTCAAGGTGTTCTTCACGGTGACGCTGCCCTTGGCCCTGCCCGGCGTGCTCGCCGGCATGGTGCTCGGCTTTGCCAAGGCGATCGGCGAGTTCGGCGCGACCATCACCTTCGTCTCCAACATTCCCGGCGAGACCCAGACCATCTCATCCGCGATCTACTCACTGATCCAGACGCCGGATGGCGACGCCGCCGCCGCACGACTCGTGATGATCTCGGTCGGGCTCGCGATCGGCGCGCTGATCGCCGCCGAATGGTTCGCCCGCCGCGCCACGCAGCGCCTGCACGGGAACTGACCATGCTGCGCGTCGATGTCGAAAAACAGCTCGGTGAATTCTCGCTTCAGGCGTCGTTCTCAAGCGAAGGCCGCGTCACCGGCCTGTTCGGCGCATCCGGCGCCGGCAAGAGTTCGCTGATCAACATGATCGCGGGCCTGCTGCGGCCCGATCGCGGCACCATCGTGATCGACGGCGAGACCGTCGACGACAGCGCCGCCGGCATTCATGTGCCGACCTATCGCCGCCGCATCGGCTACGTGTTCCAGGATGCGCGGCTGTTTCCGCATCTCAACGTCGCGCAGAATCTCGACTATGGCCGGCGGATGAACCGCCTCGCGGCCGATCCGGCGCAGCACAAGCGCGTCGTCGAGCTGCTCGACATCGGTGCCCTCCTTGACCGCCGCCCCGGAAAACTCTCCGGCGGCGAGCGCCAGCGCGTCGCGCTCGGCCGCGCATTGTTGTCGAAACCGCGCCTGCTGTTGCTCGACGAGCCGCTCGGCGCGCTCGACGAGGCCCGCAAGCTCGAGATTTTGCCCTATCTGGTCCGCCTGCGCGACGAGGCCAATGTCCCCATGGTCTATGTCAGCCACGACGTCGCCGAGCTGCGCCAGCTTGCGACGCAGATCGTGATGCTGAGGCAGGGCCGCGTGACGTCGTTCGGCGGGGTGAAGGTGCTGACGTAGGGGATGGTGCGGCAACATTTTCCGTCGTCGTCCTGGCTTTCGCCAGGACGACACCGAGGGTGTGGCAGCCCGCGCCCTCTAAACTCCCGTCACCGACGTCCAGATCTCCGCGAGCTTCTTCCGCATTGCCTGCCTGCGCGTCAGCGGCGCCGGGGTTTCGTCGTCTTCCGGCAGGCGGAGGCCGACGACGTTGACGCGGCCACCGGAGATGCTGCGCGCGACCAGCACGATCTCGCCGAGCGCAAGCTCGGCGCCTTCCTTCGGCGCGCGATCGAGATGAACGTCGAAATAGTCGGCCAACGTCAGCTTGCTGTCGTCGTCGCTTGCCGTCACGCCGTAGATCTCGGCGAGTTCGGCGAGCGTATGCTCGCCGGAGACCATGAAGTCGCCGAGCAGATGCGGATCGGGCGCCGAGCTTGGTTGCATATCGACGAAGAAGCGGTCGAGCGCCTCGGCCTTTTCCGGCGGTGCCAGCAGATAGATGTAATCGCCGGGCTCGATCGGCTCGGCTTCCACGGGCGTCAGAATGCTCTCCTTGCGGATCACCAGGGTCGGCTTGGACCAGGAGGGGATCAGACCGCGGCGGAAATACAGGCTCTTCGGCCGCACCGGATAGCCGACCAGCTGCTGTTCGAGCTGGCCGGGCAGATCCAGTTCGACGCGGCGCGGGCCGCGCTCGGCGCGCGGCAGCGCCACATGCAGCTTGCGCGCGGCGGGTGCGAGCGTCCAGCCTTGCAGCAGGAGCGAAATGATCACGACGACGAAGGCGACGTCGAAATAGAGATAGGCCTTTGACAGGCCGACCAGCATCGGGATCGAGGCCAGGAAGATCGCGACCGCACCGCGCAGGCCCGTCCAGGCGATGAAGATCTTTTCGCGCCAGTTGAAGCGGAACGGGGCGAGACACACGAACACCGCGATCGGCCGCGCCACCAGCATCAGGACGAAGGAGATACCGATCGCGGGCAGCACGCTGGAGCCGAGCCGGCTCGGTGACACCAGCAGGCCCAGCAGCACGAACATTACGATCTGCGCCAGCCAGGTCGCGGCATCGAGAAACGCCACCACCGAATTGTGCGCGCGCGTCGGCCGGTTGCCGATGATGATGCCCGCGAGATAGACGGCGAGGAAGCCGGAGGCGTGCATGATCTGCGAGCCGCCGAAAATCACGAGCGCGGCCGTGGTGACGAACGGCGCGTGCAGGCCCTGCGGAAGCGCGACCTTGTTGAGCCCGATGACGACGAGACGTCCGCCGATCACGCCGACGACGGCGCCGAGCGCCGCCTCCTGGACGAACTCCATCACCACATGGCCGGGCGAACTCGAGCCCAGCGAGATGTATTCGACCAGCATCAAGGTGAGGAAGATGGCGAAGGGATCGTTGGTGCCGGATTCGGCTTCCAGCGTCGCACCGACGCGCGGGCGCAGGCGCAGGCCCTGGGTATGCACCAGCAGGAACACCGCGGCGGCGTCGGTCGAGGCCACGACGGCGCCGACCAGCAGCGACTCGGCCCAGTTGAGATCGAGCGCGAATTTCGCGAACGGCGCCGTGATCAGCGCGGTCAGCAGCACGCCGACGGTCGCGAGCACCACAGAGGGCGCGAGCACGGTGCGGATGCTGGCGAAACGCGTCTTCAGGCCGCCGTCGAACAGGATCAGCGCCAGCGCTACCGAACCGACCAGATAGGTGGTGCCGACGTCGTTGAACTGGAGCTGGCCGGGACCTGAATCACCCGCCAGCATGCCGATCGCGAGGAAGACCAGCAGCAGCGGCGCGCCGAAGCGCAGCGCGAGCAGGCTCGAGAGGATACCGGCCATGACGAGGACGGCGCCGAGCAGAATGGCGATGCTGAAAGAGTCGAGGGAGGCCATCCACCTTCCGGGTTCAAATCGCTGGAATTGCATCCTTATCGTCGCCGTACCGGCGCGCCAACCCATTTTCTCCCGCTCGCGGCAATCTGCCCGTATTTTGCGGCCTTAACGCGCTTCACTTCGCGGTGTATCGATGGCCGGGCCGCTTCCTTTGTGGGATTCTGCGGCACTTTCGAATCAAATCCTCGCCCGACGAGACCTGTCCCGACGCGACCTTTCCAACGAGACTTGCCCGATGGACCTCAAAGACTTCATGGAGTTCGTGCAGACCACCGCGCGCAGCGTCGGGGCGGAAATCGCCTCGCCATGGTTCTACCTGCAGTTCGGGCTCATGCTGGCGGCGGCCGGGATCGCCTATGCGGCGGAAGCCGCCATTCGCAACCGGGTCGACATCACCTCGCTGGCGATGCGCTGGCCGCTGCCGCTTCGCCAGTTCGCCCGCGTGATGGTCGCGAGCGGCTCGACGGCGGTGTTCACCCTGCTCGTGATCATCTCCCGCATCGTGATGTATCATGCGACCTGGCCGAGCCGCAGCTACCTCCTCATGGTCGCCGCCAAGCTCGGGCTCGCCTGGCTCGCGATCCGGCTCGTGACCTCGGTGCTGCGCAACGCCTTCTTCGTCAAGCTGGTGTCGGTTGCGGCCTGGTTCTTCGCCGCACTGTCCATCCTCGGCCAGCTCGATACCACGGTCGAGCTGCTCGACTCCTACGCCATCGTGCTCGGCGGGTTGCGCTTGACGCCGCTGCTGGTGATCAAGGCCGGCGCGCTCCTGATCATCGCGCTCTGGCTCACCAACATCGCCAGCAATTTCGCCGAGAGCAAGATCAACTCGACGACCGACCTGACGCCGTCAGTCCAGGTGCTGCTGGTCAAGATCATCCGCATCGGGCTGCTTTCGATCGCGATCGTGATCGCGCTTGGCGCGGTCGGCATCGACCTCTCCGCGCTCGCAGTGTTCTCCGGCGCGGTCGGCGTCGGCATCGGTATCGGCCTGCAGAAGATCGTCGCCAATTTCATCTCCGGAATCATCCTGCTCGCCGACAAATCGGTGAAGCCGGGCGACCTCGTCACCATCGGCGACAACACCGGGCGCATCAGTGCGATGAAGACGCGCTATATTTCCGTGGCCGCCGGCGACGGCCGCGAGTTCCTGGTGCCGAACGAGGATCTGGTGACGCAGAAGGTCGTCAACTGGACCTATACCGACAAGAACACGCTGGTGAAGATCATCTTCGGCACCAATTACGACGCCGATCCCAGGCTGGTCTGCAGGCTCGCGATCGAGACCGCGGCTGCCCATCCGCGCGCGCAGAAGGGCAAGCCGCCGAACTGCATCCTGACCGAGTTCGCCGAAGCCGGCATGAAGTTCTCGCTGACCCTCTGGCTCGCGGACCCCGACGGCATGGACAACGTCAAAAGCGACGTGATGCTGTCGCTATGGGACGCCTTCAAGCGCGAGGGCATTCGGGTTCCCTACCCGGTCCGCGAAATCCGCGTCCGCGGCGGGGCGCTGCCGGTCGAAACCACCGTAGAAGTCCCGAATTGAGACCGCTTTCGGGCACATGGCGGGTGGGCCCCTTGTTTTGACGCGCTTTCTTCACGCGAACCAGGACCCACTTCGCTCGAAAACGCTCCTGCCAAGCTTGCACGAAGGCCCGCAATCATTAAATTAGGGCCTCAAATCAAGCCCTTCCGCCCTATTCCAGAAGATAGCGCCCGCATGAGCTACGTCGAAGCCACCGATACCTCCCTGCGCAAGACCGGACAGATCAAGCTGCATGGGCCGGCCGCCTTTGCCGGCATGCGCAAGGCGGGTGCCCTGGTGGCGAAATGCCTCGACGAGCTCACCGACATCGTCGGCCCCGGCGTTGCGACCGACCGCATCGACGAGTTCGTCCGCGAGTTCGCCTTCAGCCATGGCGCCTATCCGGCGACGCTGATGTATCGCGGCTATCGCTACTCGACCTGCACCTCGCTCAACCACGTGGTCTGCCACGGCATGCCCGGCGACCGTCCGCTGAAGGAAGGCGACATCGTCAACATCGACGTCACCTTCATCGTCGACGGCTGGTACGGCGATTCCAGCCGGATGTATGCGGTCGGCCCGATCGCGCGCAAGGCGGAGCGGCTGATCGAAGTGACCTATGAAGCGATGATGCGCGGCATCGCCGCCGTGAAGCCCGGCGCCACCACCGGCGACATCGGCCACGCCATCCAGAGTTTCGTCGAGCCGCAGGGCATGAGCGTGGTGCGCGATTTCTGCGGCCATGGCCTCGGCCGCATGTTCCACGACGAGCCGAACATCATCCATATCGGCCGGCCCGGCGAAGGCGTGCAGCTCAAGCCCGGCATGTTCTTCACCATCGAGCCGATGATCAACCTCGGCAAGCCGCATGTGAAGATTCTCTCCGACGGCTGGACCGCGGTCACCCGCGACCGCTCGCTGTCAGCGCAGTTCGAGCACTCGGTCGGCGTCACCGCCACCGGCGTCGAGATCTTCACGCTGTCGGAGCGGCACGGCGAGAAGCAGATCGGCTGATCTACCGGCCTCGCGCCGTCAGTCCAGCGTGAACAATTCAGCGCCTTCGATCGCGTAGTGCGCGAACAGAAAATCCCTGATGTTGACGATGCTGCCGTTCTCCCAGTCGAGCAGCACGAAGTAGCGCGGCGGGCCTGACGGATCCTGCGGATCGAACATGATGATCGCAGGGCGCCGGTCGACGAATCCGGGAACGCAGTGCCAGGGGCTGGTCTGCGCGTAACGCCCGAAATACTCGGCGACGTCGTGGCGGCCGGTACGGCGTGTCCTGTTGACCATCTCCAGCCGCACGTCGTCGGCCAGCATGTCGCGCAAGGAATCGAAGTCGCGGGCGTTGAAGCGCTCGACATAATGCATCAGGCGGGCGCGCTCCGCCGTGTCCAGCTCCGGAGGCCTGATGTCATCGGCTTCCTCCGCGAGCTCGCGGAGGCGGACGCGACCGCGTTGCAGGGCGCCCTTGGTGGCGGGAATGCTGCCGCCCATGATGGTGCAGACCTCGTCGACGGAATAGCCGAGCACGTCTCGCAGGATCACCGCACTCCGCTGCGCCACCGGCAGCCGCATGAAGGTCTGCAAGCTCGCAGCCACGATCTGGCGGTCGTTCACGGGGCTGGTCAAGGCGGCGATCATGTCCAGATCTTCATCGGAGTGAGCAGCGTTGTAGCGCGCGCGCCGGCGCAAGAAATCCAGCGCGGCATTGTGGGCGATGCGAAACAGCCAGCCTTCCGGATTGTCGAGCGGCTCAGTCCGCGGCGCCGCCTCGACGGCCTTGAGCAGCGCCTCCTGAAGCACGTCCTCGCCGTCGATGACCGAGCCCGTCATGCGCGCGCAGTAACGATGCAGCTGCGGCCGCATTTCCACCGCCAGGCGGTCGAGGGCTTGCTGGGCGGTCTCCCGGACCGCCCCCGAGTTGTTGCTGGTCACATCGTCGGTCAAGCAGGCTCTCCCCGTCGCCGACAGGCGTGATACGTCAATCGGAATCGAGATACCACCCACTGAGGGTCAGGCATGATTGACCTCGACGACCTCGCACAGGATCGTCTCGGCCTTCGCGATCGCAACAAGGCGCTGGACATACGGTGCGAACTTCGGATCCTTGCGGAAATTCTCGATATCCGCAGCACTTCGCCATTGCGAGTAGTTGATCGCACGCCCGCCCTCCTTGCCGGCGTGGACGCTGGACGAGATGAATCCGGGCTGCTTGCTGAAGAAGGTCTCGGTACCCTCCTTCAGGAGCTGGACCAGCTTCTGCTGGTTGTCCGGCTCGACCGTGAAGACGTTGACGAGGGTGGCGACGTCGCTGCCGGTGCGAATGGTGGCTTCCATTTTCGAACTCCTGTTCTGGCTGTAGGACGGGACGCTTTGAGCGGCAAGCAGGACGCCGGCACTCACGCCGGTGGCAACGACGGCGCGACGCGATGGCGTGGCTTTGATCTCTGACATCGATGTTCTCCCTTGAGGAAACCCTGCTGGCCGCTCGACGAGGCCCACAGCGCTAGAGACGAACGAGGAGGTGCAAAGGAAACGGTCGGTGCGGATTTTTTTTCGTCGGCGCCAGGCCCTAACGGCGCCGCGGGAACGACGACGGCGGCCGCCTGTAGGTCGCGGCAAAGGCATCGTTGAAGCGGCGAACGCTGCCGAAGCCGGCGGCGAAGGCGATCTCCGCCAGGGTCATCTCGGTCTGGTCGATCAGACGCTTGGCCTCCTGCACGCGCCGGGTCGCCGCGATATCGCTCGGGCTCGCGCCGGCATGACGCAGGAACAGGCGCAGCAGGTGGCGCGGCCCGACGCCGAGCGCGCCTGCGAGTTCCGTCATGGTGGCGCGATCGAGAAAGCCATCGTCGATCAGCCGCATCCCGCGGGCGACGGTGGTGGCCGTCCCCAGCCAGGCCGGAGAACCCGGCGCGGTTTCCGGCCGGCAGCGCAGGCAGGGACGGAAGCCGGCCCGCTCGGCCGCGGCTGCCGTCGCGTAGAAGGTGACATTCTCCGAGCGCGCCGGCCGAACCGGACAGACCGGCCGGCAATAGATGCGCGTCGAGCGAACACCGGAGAAAAACAGGCCGTCGAAATCCCGCGCACGTGCCAGCCGCGCCCGGTCGCAGGTCTCCCAGTCGAGATGCGGTGGCAGGGTTTGCCGTTGCGCCGGGCTCGTCATCATGCCGCGAGGATAGTTTCGATGCGGCCCGCCGAGTAGCTGAAATCGGACTCGATCGGACGATGAGGTCCGAATTCGGCCAGCCCGCGCCGCGGCTTCCTGATCATGCTGCCGGCAAATCAAGGAGCACACCGCATGAGCACGCAGGCCGAACAGGCAACATCGGACCAAGGTACCCTCGCCTGCGAGATCGCCCTGTTGCTGCTGCTCTCGCTGATCTGGGGAAGCTCGTTCACGCTGATCAAGGTGGCGATCCCCGCGATTCCGCCGTTCACGATGGTTGCGGCACGCGTGACCCTCGCGGCAGCTCTTCTCCTTCTCATTGCGACGGCGCAGGGGCACGCACTTCCTCGCCGGGGATCGGTCTGGGCTGCGTTTCTCGTGCAGGGCGTGCTGCAAAGCGCGCTGCCATTCACCCTGATCAGCTGGGGCGAGGCGCATATCACCAGCGGCCTCGCCGGCGTGCTCAATGCGACGCCGCCGATGTTCGTGCTTGCGATCGCCTTGATGACAGAGCGCGGGCGACAGGCGATCAGCGGCCGCAAGATCGCAGGCGTCGCTCTCGGCCTTGCCGGCGTCGCCGTGACCGTGGGGATCGACGCGCTGTCCGGAATCGGCACCGCCGCACCGCTGGCGCAGGCGGCCGTGCTCGGGGCGAGCCTTTGCTACGCGCTCGCGCCGATCTGGGGACAACGGTTCACAAGGCTTCCTGCGATCGTCACGGCGGCAGGCGCCATGAGCTGCGCCGCAATCCTGATGCTGCCTGCGGCCGCGATCCTCGAGCGACCATGGCTGCTGGCGCCGCCCCAAGCGCAGGCGATCGTAGCTGTCATCGCACTGGCCGTGGTCTGCACGGCGCTCGCGATGGTGATCTATTTCCGGCTGATCCGCACGATCGGCCCACTCGGCACCACCAGCGGGAGCTATCTGCGGGCGGGTTTCGCGGTGATGCTCGGCACAACCCTGCTCGGCGAGAGCTTCACCTGGTCAATTCTCGCCGGAATGGCGCTCATTCTCGCCGGGGTGGTCATTGTCACGCTGCCTGCGCGACATGATCAGAAACCACGGGGCTGATTGTCGCCATCTTCAAAGCCTGATCTTGCCATCCTGTTTCCCGATGACGATCTCTCGTCAAGCAGACAGGAGAGACGGAGTGAGCACATCGACGCGCCGCGGCTTTCTCGGGTTTGTGTCGGCCAGCGCCGCGGGCCTGTTGTCGGACCGCGCGGACGCTGCCCCCGTTGCCGCGGACGCCCAGCCCGCCTGCATCCTGACGCCGCAGGCGGAGGAAGGCCCGTTCTATTCCGACCCGAAACTCGTGCGATCCGACATCGCCGCGAGCAGGCCCGGGGTGCCGCTGACCTTGCGGCTGCGGGTGATCGATGCCGGATCGTGCACGGCGATCCATGACGCACGGATCGACATCTGGCACTGCGACGCGAAGGGGCTCTATTCGGCCTTCGCCGGCCAGAGTGACAACCACAATGTCGATGCGACCGGCCAGACGTTCCTGCGCGGCACGCAAACGACCGACGGCGCCGGCTGGGTGACGTTCAACACGATCTATCCCGGCTGGTATGACGGCCGCACCACCCACATCCATTTCAAGGTTTTTCTCCGCGACCGGACCGTGCTGACCGGGCAGACCTTCCTGCCGGATGCACTCAACGAGTTCATCTATACCAACGTCCCCGATTACGGCGGCCGCGCACGGCAACGCATGGTGATCAATGCCAACGACCACGTCATCGAGCGCTCCGATCCCGAGCATCGCGCCTTCTGCGCGGTGAAGGAGGAGCGCGACCGCTACGTCGCGACATTGACGCTCGGCGTCGATCGCCGCGCAGAGGCGACGGTCGGACGTGCGGGCCCGCCGCCACCGCCGCCCGGCATGCACGGCGGACCGCCACCGGGGCCGCCGCCCGGCGGCATGGGCGGCCCCATGTTCGGACGCCCGATCGGGGACCGGCTGGCTGCGCTGGTGCCGGGGTTGAAGCGCGACCGTTGAACGGTCGTTGCCGCTCCGCGCGATCTTTGCTAGGCAGGGCGCGCCGAAAAAGGCATGGCCGGATTGGTAAGCCCGGCCTGTTCCTGATTGTCCAGGAATTCTGCCACCGTCTTCACGGGTGGACCCACGGCCGGACAGAGTGACGCGATCGTCACGCTGACCGGCGTGTCGTGTCACCGTGTCAACCCGGCCGCCGCCTCAGTGTGGGATCTCGCCTCGTCCGTTCATTCACCTTGAACGGAGACAGACCTATGCGACTGCAACATCTCAACCTGGCGACGTCGGACGTGGTGGCCCTTGCCGCCTTCTTCGAGCGCTTCTTCGGCTTCACGCCCTCAGCGGGGCGCGGCGACGCGCTCGTCGTCCTGCGCAACAAGGAGGATTTCGTCCTCACCGTGATGCGCGGCAAGACAGGCGAGGCGGCCAACTATCCCGCCAACTTCCACATCGGGTTCTATTATGACGAGGCGAGCGAGGTCGAGGCCAAGCATGCCGAGCTGACGGCCGCAGGCCTGAACCCGGGTCGGATCGCCTTCATGGATCGCGGCGGCGGCGCGCGCGTGCCGCATTTCTACTGCAACGCGCCGGGCGACGTGCTGGTCGAAATCTGCACACCGCCGGGCGGCCTGACGGCGTAGGCTGGATGGCGCCTCCTGCGGGCGGCAGCGAAACCGCCCGCAGGACGTCCCGACACTTCATGGTTGCAAAACGCGCCGCGTACGGCATGGTTGTGCCGATGCCCGCCAAAGCCAAGCCTGACGACAGCACGCCCGAAGAGACGCCGCATTATCTCGGCCATCGCGAGCGGCTGCGCGAGCGCTTCTACACCGCCGGCGCGGATGCGCTCAGCGACTACGAGCTGTTGGAAATGGCACTGTTTCCGGCGCTGCCCCGGCGCGACACCAAACCGCTGGCGAAGACGCTGATCAAGACCTTCGGCTCGTTCGCCGAGGTCATCCATGCGCCGGTGGCGCGGTTGCGCGAGGTCCACGGCGTCGGCGAAGCCGCGATCAACCAGCTCAAGCTGATCGCCGCGGCGGCGCACCGCGTCGCCAAGGGCGAGGTCAACAGCCGCAACGCGCTGTCGTCCTGGAACGAGGTGATCGCCTATTGCCGCACCACCATGGCCTTCGCCGACAAGGAGCAGTTTCGCCTGCTTTTCCTCGACAAGCGCAACCAGCTCATCGCCGACGAGATACAGCAGACCGGCACCGTCGACCACACCCCGGTCTATCCGCGCGAGGTGATCAAGCGCGCGCTGGAGCTGTCGGCGACCGCGCTGATTCTGGTGCATAACCACCCCTCCGGCGATCCTTCGCCGTCGCAGGCTGATATCCAGATGACCAAGGCGATCATCGACATCGCCAAGCCTTTGGGGATCGCCGTGCATGACCACATCATCGTCGGCAAGAACGGCCATGCCAGCCTGCGCGGGATGCGGCTGATCTGAGAAACCTTCACGCAAGCGATGAGATGACATGAGCGACTGGCTGCACAATCTGCCCGTGCCCTTGATGGCGCTGGTCATCTTCGGCTTCACCTATCTGCTGGCGGCGACGGTGTTCGGCTTCGTCGCGCTGGTGGCGACGGAGGAGCGGGCGAAGGCGCTGAAGGCGATCTCGCCCGGCATGCTGCCCGTGCTCGGCATCATCTTCGGCCTGTTCGTCGCCTTCACTGCGGCGCAGGTCTGGGGTGACAGCGACCGCGCCGGCGCGGCGGTGAGCCGCGAGGCCAGCGCACTGCGCAGCGTCGTTCTGCTCGCCGCCGGCCTGCCGGCGGAGCAGGAAGCAAAGCTCAGCGGACTGGTGCGTGACTATGTCAATCAGGCCGTCACCGTGGAATGGCCGATGATGGCGCATCAGGAGGCTTCGCTGAAGGCAACGCCGCCTCCGCTCGCCGAAGCCTTGCAGCTCGTCATCGCGATGACGCCACAGGGCACGGGTCAGTCGACGGCGCAGCACGAGATCGTCGGCGCGCTGGAGCAGGCGCTGGATGCGCGGCGGCAGCGGATCATCGTCAGCCTGGCCTCGGTCAACGCGGTGAAATGGTGGTGCCTGTATCTCCAGGCCCTGTGCGAGTTGCTGGTGATCGGCTTCGTTCATTGCGACAACCGACTGGGATCGGCGATCGCGATTGCGCTGTTCGCGACCGGCGTCGCTACCTCGGTGCTCCTGATCGCGGCGCATGATCGTCCGTTCACCGGCCAGATCTCGATCTCGCCGGAGCCGCTGCGCCAGATCATGCCGGAAGCGCCCGCCGGACGAAATTGATCAAGCCGGCAGCCAGGCTCTCGCCCTACTCGGGCGCCAGCGTGCAGTTCAGCATCCATTGCACACCGAAGCGATCGGTGAGCTTGCCGTAGTAGCCCCAGGGCTGGATTCCGAGCGGCGTGGTGATGGTACCGCCTTCGGCGAGACGCGCGAACAGGTCTGTCGTTTCCTGCGCGTCGTCCATCATCAGGTGGTGCGCCGAGCCGCGCATCGGCTCGGCATCGTCATTGTCGGATGCATAGAACTGGATGCCCGGTCCCTCGAATTTCGCGTGCATGATCTTGCCCTGCATCGGCCCGGCGGCGCCGTGGCGCTTGATCTCGGTCACCTCGCCGAGACCGCAGGCGGTATAGAACGCGAGCGCCGGCTCGCACTGGGTTGTGAAGAAGAGATAATTCGACATCTGCATCTGCGGCTCTCCCCTTCGGTCGATCAGGTTTCGGCACAGGCTTTGAGCGCAGCCGCGCGGCACGCCGAGGCAATGGCCGCGCTGACATCCTTGTCGGCGACCGCCCTTGCCATCGTGACACCGCCGGACAGGATCGAGAGCAGCGCCCAGGCGCGCGCGCGTCTGTCCTTGGACGATCGACCGGGCAGGCCGTCGGCCACCGCGCTCACCACGCCCTCGATCTCGGCCTCGAACACGGTCTTGATTCCGACGTCTGCGCGCTGCACCTCCGACGTCAGGCTCTGCAAGGCGCAGCTCGAACCGAGCTCGCAGACCCGCTTTTGCCCGAGATAGAAATCGACGAATGCCGCGACCCATTTGGCACCGTGCTCGGCCCGCAGGGCTTCGACACCCTGGCGCAGCTCTTCGAGGCCCGCCACCAGCGCAGCCTTGAACGCCTCGCCCTTGGACGAGAAGTGCCCGTAGAACGCGCCCGAGGTCACCTCGGCCTCCTTGGCAAGGCCGTCGACACCGATGCCGCCAAAACCCTGACGACGAAAACCGCGGCCGGCGGCCGCCACCATGCGCGCGCGGGCTTCTTCCTTGTGTCCGGACTTGTATCGCACCAGCGCACCTCGTCATATAACGATCGTTATTTTAATGTTGACGGCACCGCCCTCGTCGTGCGAATGCAATCACGATCGTTATATAACGATCGCAATATTATCGCAAGCCGCGATCGCAGCCGGCGTTCGCGGCGCTCACACCACGAAGGGAGTTTTGGTCATGCCGATCACCGTCGTCGCCACGGATGGCATCTTCAGTGCAACCGCCGAGAAAACCATGTTCGCCGATCTGACCGCCTCGTTTCTCAGGCACCATGATCTCGCGGGCAATGCCTTCATCACGCCGAACGTGATCGGCGAGATCAGCACGATCCCGAAAGGCCGGTCGTTCGCCGGCGGGACGTCGAACGACATCGTCGTGGTCGAATTGAAGGTCCCGTCCTTCGCACTGGCGAGCCCGGAGCAAAAGGCGGGCTTCATCGCAGACGCCACCGACATCGCGTTCAAGGCCGCGGAAGGCCGTCATCCGCGGGAGCGGATTTTCGTCAACATGGTCTACGCGGTGGACGGCCTGTGGGGCATCGGCGGCAAGGCCTACACCAATGCCGAGCTTGGCGACGCCGTCAGCCGGGCTAACGCTGCCTAGCGGCAGGGGCAGACAAGGCAGCGCCGGCGCGTGCGAGACGACGCCGGCGCTGTCCGCTCAGTAGCAATATCTCGGATCGACCGGGACGTAGCGGCCATCCGGGCGCTGCATGTAGCAGCCGCGCTGATAGGCGTAATAGCCGGACCGGCGACGCTCGCCTTCGGAGGCGATCGCAGCCCCCGTGCCGGCGCCGACGACAGCACCGATGGCGGCGCCGCGGCCGCCGCCAAGCGCACCGCCCACGATCGCTCCGCCGACGCCGCCGAGGATGGCGCCGCCGATAGCGTCCTGCGCCACCGCGTCATGGACCGGGATGGCCATCGCGACCGCGAAACATGCTGCAATTCCAAGACGTCGAAGCATTCCCGAATCCTCCCATCTGATGCGGCCAGTCATAGCGTTTGGGACGATCCCGGGCCAGAATAATCGCGTGAATCCGGCTTGTTTCCGCCCTTTACGTCACGGGGCCAGCCTGTCGCGACAACCAGCGGAGGCCTCAGATCGAGGGTGCGCTTGCCGCGGCTACGGCGCGACCCAGCGCTGCACGGCTTCCATTGTGTCCGCGGGCGTCGTGTTGAAGCAGATCGCGGCCTGCGGCGCCAGGCGGTGGACGAGGTTGAGCACCTTCTCGAACAGCAGCAGCCGTTCCTTCGGCTCGCGCAGGCCTGCGCCAATGACGATGCAATCGAAGCGCTCGTCGCGCAGCGCCACCGTGACTGCCGCTTCCGCCGCCTCGTCGAGATCGATCAGGCAGCTCGTGACCTCGTAGCCGAGACCGCGCAGGCGCAAGAGCTGCGCTTCGATATAGTTGCGGACCATCGCCGGCGTGAGCTGCGGAAACGCGCTGTAGTCCGCACTGCCGGGTTCGATGCCGATCGCGAGAACGCGCTTGGCCATCGCAGGATTCCTCGATCAGACCGTCTCTATTGCTAACGGACCGCCACCCGGCAAGTTCCCGGATTGCGTGTGGCGCCGCCGCGCTCGCGCATACGTCGTTGCGTCCTTTGATCGCAACCTTTCGCGCTGCACGTGTAAGCCATTTCACATGCGCTCCGGCGATGGCCTGCCACATTTGCCGAACCACACCCAGAGCCCGTGCCTGCCGGCAGTGGCATGCGGCTCACGCCTGATTGCACAACGACCTGATAATTTTAACAATTCGCGGGAGCGGGAGATGGTATCATACGAGAGTCTGAAAAGCGGGTATGAAAGGAACTGGGCCAATCTCCAGATCCGGCCCGCACGCCTTGGCGAGGCCAACGCGACGGCACGCAAGGCGATCAACGGCAAGGCGACCTATCAGCAGATCGAGCGGCTGACCGGTGTACCCTGGTACTTCATCGCGCTCTGCCATTATCGCGAATCCAATTTCGATTTCGACACCTATCTCGGCAACGGCGAAACGCTGAAGCGCGTGACGTGCCTCGTTCCGAAAGGCCGCGGCCCGTTCTCCTCGTTCGTCGACGGCGCCGTGGACGCGCTGCGGATCCAGCACTTCGTCGGCACGCAGGACTGGTGCATCGCGCGTACGCTGTACCGGCTCGAATGCTTCAACGGTCTCGGCTATCACGCCAAGGGCGTCAACTCGCCCTATCTCTACGGCGGCTCGACCCTCTACGGACCAACCGAGGCAAATGCCGGCAAGTTCGTCGCGGACCACGTCTTCGACCCGAGCCATGTCGATACGCAGCTCGGCACCGCGGTGGTCCTGCATGCGATGATGTCACAGGATTCCTCGATCACCATCGACGACAGCCCGTCCATTGCCCCCCGTTCCGAGCCGGACGAGGACGTGGCGTCGTCGGTGCTGCTGATGCAGCAGACGCTCAACAGGCTCGGCGCCAATCCACCGCTCGACGAAGACGGCATCAGCGGACCGAAGACCAAGGCGGCGGTCTCGCAATTCCAGCAACAGCACGCCCTCGAGGATACCGGCCTGCTCGACGGGACCACGATCGCCGCCATCACGCGCGCCGGCCTGCAACCGGTCCGGACAGCAAATATCGATCTCTCCCAGGTTCTGGGGCGGCTGGAAAACCTTGCACAGCTTCTGCAGCCGGGAGCGACCCCGACAGGTGCAACGCCGATCGCGATCCCGCCGATAGGAACAGTGCCTGCAGGGTCATCCAACCAGCTATCCCAGATCCTCAACCAATTGCAGAACCTCACGCAGGCCTTGCAGCCGGGAGCAACAACGCCAGTAAGTACGACTCCCGCGGCCAACCCGACGGTCAATGTGCTTGGACAGCTCCTCTCTCTCATCACCAAGACCGTCCCCGGCACGCCGGCGACAGCTAATCCCGCTTCGACCGATCAGCTCAAACAGGTGGTCGATCTGCTCAGCGCCTTGCTCAGCAACAAGCCTGTGCTCGGACAGGTCAATGGCGCGCTCGGCCAAACCATCGGCAAAATGCTGGATGGCAAGAAGACGGCGCTCGGAATTGGCGGTTCGCTCATTACCGCGCTGCTCTCTGCCGTGACGGCAAGCCCCAATGCGGGAGGCCTGGCTGGATTGTTCGGGACGATTGCATCGGCAGTGCCGGGCCTGAGCCAATTCGCGCTTCCCATCTCGCTGGCACTGACGGCCTGGGGCGTGCTCGGCAAGATGGAGAAATGGGCGCAGGGCACTGCGCCACCGCCCAAGCCGACGACCTAAAGCTGCTCGCCTGCGAGCGCCGCGGCGCGGCGCTCCATCAGCGCGCGTTCACGTGCGTTGGTCGCAAGATGCGCGGCGGCCGCGAACGCCTGCCGCGCCTCTGCGCGCCGTCCGAGCTTCTGCAGGAAATCACCACGAACCGCCGGCAGATGATGATAGGCCGACAGTGCCGGTGCGCCGGCGACCCCGTCCAGCACGTCGAGCCCGGCCTGCGGTCCCTCGGCCATGCCGACCGCGACCGCGCGATTGAGCTCGATGATCGGCGAGCGCACCAGAAACGTCAGCTCGGCGTAAAGCTGCGCGATGCGCCGCCAGTCGGTATCTGCAGCCGTTTCCGCCGTGGCGTGACACGCCGCAATCGCGGCCTGAAGCGCATAAAACCGTCCCGCACCGCCGAGCTCGCGGGCCCGTTCGAGCGACCGCAGGCCACGACGGATCTGCGAGCGATCCCAGAGCGCGCGATCCTGGTCCATCAGCAGAATGGGGTCGCCGCTTGCATCGGTCCGTGCGCGCGCCCGCGCGGCATTCAAATCCATCAGGGCGACGAGGCCGTGAACCTCGGGCTCGTCCGGGGCGAGGCCGGCGAGCACGCGGCCCATGCGCAGCGCTTCGTCGCAGAGCTGCGGCCGCAGCCATTCGTCGCCCCGCGCCGCGAGATAGCCCTCGTTGAAGATGAGGTAGACGACCTCCAGCACCGAGGCGAGACGCTCCGACAGAGCCTCGCCGCTGGGCGTCTCATAGGCGAGGCCGGAATTCGACAGCGTGCGTTTGGCACGGACGATGCGCTGGGAGATGGTGGCCTCTGGCACCAGATAGGCGCGGGCGATCTCGGAGGTGGTGAGCCCGCAGATCATCCGCAGCGCCAGCGCCGCGCGCGCCTCGCGCGACAGGATCGGATGACAGGCGGTGAAGACGAGCCGCAGCAATTCATCGCCGATATCATCGTCGAGCGCGGCGTCGAAATCGGGCACGATCTCCTGCTCCTGCAACATGTCGCGCGCCAGCATGTCGTGCTTCTCGCCAAGCATCTTGCCGCGGCGCAAGTGATCGAGCGCACGTCGCTTTGCGGTCGTCATGAGCCAGGCGCCGGGATTGTCGGGCACGCCGATGGCCGGCCAGGCTTCCAGCGCCGCAACCAGCGCGTCCTGGGTCAGCTCTTCCGCAAGCGGCACATCGCGCAGCATCCGCGACAGCGTCGCGATCAGCCGCGGCTGCACGACGCGCCAAGTTGCGTGAATCGCGGCGCGGACGGCTTGATCAATGTCGGCGGCCGTCATCGCCGCCGACCAGAGCCATTTCCGTTCCGACTGGGTCGGAACGGGGCTCTGGTTTCTTGTTTTGACGCGTTTTCTTTGCGCGAACCGGTCCCCATTTCGCTCGAAAACGCTATGGAACGCGCGATGCTCGTCATCAGGCGTGAGCGGCTACGCCTGATTTCGCATCGACCTCGCAGGCCCCATCCACGCCCGGCGTGGCGAAGGCCCGCAATTCGCAGGTGCCGTCCCAGCCCGGCATGTGATCGAGGTGCAGCTGCATGAACTCCTTGGCCATGGCCAGGGCTTCCGCCTTGTCGCGCAGCTCGAAAATGGCGTAGCCGCCGACCACTTCCTTGGCCTCGATGAAGGGGCCGTCGATGACGCTGAGCTCGCCGTCGACGATCCGCACCCGCGCGCCCGTCGCAAGCGGCATCAGGCCGCCATTGTCGATCATCCGGCCCGCCTTGATTTCCCGCTCGGAAATCTTCTGCATGGCCTCCATCAGCGCCGGAGACGGGCCCTTCATCGGCTGGCTGGAGGTGACGATGTACATAAAGCGCATGCAAAACTCCTGTTGAGGCGAGACGCGGCCGGTTCGGCCGCGCGATCAGCTCGCTATTGGGATGACGATCCGGCCGGGGCCGGATCGACATGGGCGCAGGAAAAATTGCCAGGCAGAGAAACAGGAACGGACGGGCGCCTATTGGCGCAGCATGATCAGGGGGTCGGCCGTATCGGGAACCCGCCGCCATTGCGCGTTGTCGTCGGCCTCGAACTGCCAGACGTCGCCGGATTTCGACATCAGGATGATCTGGCCGCGCTCGAGCCGCCATTGCGTCGGGTTGAACTGGGCGATCGCCGCATCGCATTTCGGCTTGAGGAAGACCTGGAAATTGTCCTGATCGGCTTCCGTATTGGTCAGCGTCAGCCCGCAGATCGGCTGCCCGTTGCCGCGCACCATGGCCCAGTCGCCGATCATCTGGTCCATCGACTTGGCCATCGAGCGCGCGGCGGCGAGGTCCTGCAGAATGTAGACGCCCTCGCCCTGCCGCAGGCCCTCGAAGATGCCGGCCTCGACCTCAGTGAAGTCGATCACGGATTCACCGGCGGCATCCTGCAGGCGGACGATGTCTCCGAGACCCTTGATGCTCCAGGCCACGATGTCCTTGGTGAAGGGCAGCGCCGTCTTGCACGCCGGCTCAAGCTCCAGCTTGAAGCCCTGCGCCACCGGATCGCCCTTGATCGTGACAACGCAGGTCTTGCTGCGCTCGGTGGTCGAGAGCTCCCACTGCCCGATCATCTCCTTCTTCAGGGTCGTCGCATCCTGCGCATGCGCGGCACCGATCGCGGCGACGCAGGCCGCGATCAGCAAAGCAACGACCCGAAGAGCGGTCATCAGCGCCCCTTGAACGGCGTTTCGGCGACCGGCGTCAGCGGCGCCTTGCCGGAGAACCAGGATTTGAGGTTGTCGACAACGAGCTGGTCCATGGCGTTGCGCGTCACCACGGAGGCCGAGCCGATATGCGGCAACAGCACCACGTTCTGCATGGTCTTGAGCTCGTCCGGCACATTGGGCTCGGCCGCGAACACGTCGAGACCGGCGGCGAGGATGGTGCCGGATTTCAGCGCCTGGACCAGCGCCTGTTCGTCGACCACGGAGCCGCGCGCAACGTTGACCAACACGCCGCGCGGGCCGAGCGCCTTGAGCACCTCGGCATTGATCATCTTGTTGGTCGAGGCGCCGCCCGGCACGATCACCATCAGCGTGTCGACCGCCTTCGCCATCTCGATCAGGTCGGGATAGTGCTTGTAGGACACGTCCTTGGACGGGTTGCGCGAGTGATAGACCACCGGCACCAACGACGCATCGAGCCGGCGCGCGATGGCCTGGCCGATGCGGCCCATGCCGACGATGCCGACCTTGCGGTCACGCAGCGAGCCGACGCTGAGCGGATAGTTCTGGGTCTGCCAGAGGCCGGAGCGGACGTAGCGGTCGGCCTTGATGAATTCGCGCACGGTGGAGATCAAGAGGCCCATCGCGACGTCGGCGACCTCCTCGGTCAGCACGTCGGGCGTGTTGGTGACGATGATGTTGTGCTCGGCCGCGTATTTGGCGTCGATGTGGTCGTAACCGACGCCGAAGCTCGCCACCATCTCGATCTTGGGCAATTGCGACAGCGAATCCTTGTCGGCACGGACGGTGTGATAGGTCACCGCGACGCCGCGGATCTTGTCGCGGACCGCCGGCGTCAGCCGCTCGAGGTCGCCGCGCGTCTCGGCCTTGTGCACGACGAAATGATCGGAAAACCCGTTCTCGAGGATCGGCCGCACCGGCCCATAGATCAGAAGGTCGATCTTGTCGGACGAAATCGAACCGGTAGACATCAGTTTTCCTTTCCAAGCGCGCTCTCATGCCAGCGCCGTAAAACGAGGTGGGAAATTAGCGCCAGCACCCCATAGATGACAATCCCGGCAAGCGACAGCAGAAGCAGCGCTGCGAACATGCGGGGTATGTTCAATCGATAGCCGGATTCGGCGATTCTGTAGGCGAGGCCCGAGCCGGCGCCCGCCGTTCCCGCCGCGATCTCGGCCACGACCGCGCCGATCAGCGACAGGCCGCCGGCAATGCGCAGGCCGCCCAAAATATAGGGCAGCGCTGCAGGCAGTTTCAGGAAGCGCAGGGTTTGCGGCTTTGATGCGCCATAGAGCTGGAACAGGCCGGCAAGGTTGCGGTCGACCGAATTCAGCCCGAGCGTGGTGTTCGACAGCACCGGAAAAAAGGCGACGATGAAGGCGCAGACGACGACCGCGGTCTGCTGTTCCAGATAGATCAGCAAGAGCGGCGCGATCGCGATCACCGGCGTCACCTGGAGCACGACGGCATAGGGGAACAGCGAATATTCCATCCATTTCGACTGGTTGAACAGCAGTGCCAGCGCGATGCCGCCGATGCTGGCCGCGACAAACCCCTCCAGCGTCGTCAGCAGCGTGGTCGCGAGCGATTGTGACAGCACCGCCCAGTCCTTGATCAGCGTCAGGAAAATCACCGAGGGCGCCGGCAGCACGTAAGGCGGGATCTCCCGGAGGCGGACGACGAGCTCCCAGGCGGCAAGGCCGGCCGCGAACACGATGACGGGCAGCACGAAGCGCACCGCGCTTTGCGCAGCCGACGGCTTTGCAGTGACCGGGGCTTGCGCGTTCATAGCATCGACTGTCCCGAATAGGACGGCGCCAGCGCGGCCGACACGCGCCGGCAATAATCGGAATAGGCCGCCGAGGTGCGAAACTCCTCGCCGCGCGGCTCGACGGTCTCGATGCGGATGTCGGCCTGGATACGGCCGGGTCGCGCCGTCATGACCACGACGCGCTGCGACAGATAGACGGATTCGAATACCGAATGAGTGACGAAGATGACGGTCTTGCCAAGGCTGCGCCACAGCGCGAGCAGATCGTTGTTGAGGCGGAATCGCGTGATCTCATCGAGCGCCGCGAACGGCTCATCCATCAGCAGGATATCCGGATCGGTAACGAGCGCGCGCGCCAGCGACACCCGCATCTTCATGCCGCCGGACAATTCGCGCGGAAAGGCATCGGCGAAATCGGCAAGACCGACGCTGGCGAGCGCTTCGTCGACCCGCGCCCGCGCTTCGGCTTTCGGGGCGCCGCCGAGCTTCAAGGGCAACCGCACATTCTCGCGCACACTGGCCCAGGGCATCAGGGTCGGCTCCTGGAACACGAAGCCGATGCCATGGCCGATCTGCGCCGGGCCGTCATGGCGCGACATCCGTACCGTGCCCGATGACGCCGCGCTGAGCCCGGCAATCAGCCTCAGCGCCGTCGACTTGCCGCAGCCGGAGGGCCCGAGCAGCGAGATGAACTCGCCCTTGCGCACCGCGAGATCGAACGGACCCAGCGCCATGACGCCATTGTCATAGGTCTTCGTCACGCCGCGCAGGCTGACGGCAAGCGCCGTCAGGCTGGCCTCGACCGTGGGCGAAGTTTTGGCGTCGGACATCAACGCTGTCGTTACAGCTTGGCGGGGCGCAGCTCGACACCGACGCCCTTGTTGACGAAGCGCAGCGTGTAGGACTTGCGGAAGTCGAGATCGCCCTTCACGACGCCGGCCTTCACCATCTTGTTGAAGAAAGAGGTGTAGCGATCGTCGCTCATCGCGCCGATGCCGTTCTTCAAGGAATCGCCGGAATCGACGATGCCGTATTCCTTCATCTTGGCGACAGAATAAGCGAGCAGCTCGTCGGTCATCTCCGGATTGAGCTGCTTGATCATGGCATTGCCGGCGGAATTGTCGCGGTAGATGTAGTTGTACCAGCCGATCATCGAGGCATCGACGAAACGCTGCACCAGGTCCGCCTTCTTCTCGACCAGGTCGCGGCGGGTCTCGATCAGGGTCGAATAGGTGTTGAAGCCGGCATCGGCGAGCAGGATGACGTTGGGCTTGAAGCCCGCAGCCTTCTCGACTGCGAAGGGCTCGGAGGTGACGTAGCCCTGCATCGCGCTCTTGGGGTTGGCGATGAAGGGTTGCGGATTGAAATTATAGGGACGGACGTTCTTCTCGCTGAAGCCGTATTCGGACTTCAGCCACTGGAAGTAGCTGGTCATGCCCTCCTTGGAGACGAACAGCGTCAGCGGCTTGAGCTCCTCGATCTTGGTGACCTTCGCATCCGGCTGCGTCAGCATCACCTGCGGGTCTTTCTGGAAGACCGCGGCGATGGTGACCACGGGAACGTTGTTGGCGACCGCATCGAACGACATCAGCGTGTTCGCGGCCATGAAGAAATCGATCTTGCCGGCGATCAGCAGCATCCGGTTGTTCTCGTTCGGACCGCCGGGAACGATGGTGACGTCGAGACCGTATTTCTTGTAGGTGCCGTCGGCGACCGCCTGGAAGAAGCCGCCATGCTCGGCCTCGGCGACCCAGTTGGTGCCGAAGGTGACCTTGTCCAGGGTCTCGCTGCGCGCCGGCAGGATCGACACGACCGTGGCCAGCAAGCCTGCCGTTAACGCTCGCCGCAGATGGGAAGGGCTCATCAATGCACTCCGTCGATCGTGTCTGGCCGATGTGAAAACAACGCGATAAAACCGCAAGACATTCGGGGACGCGAGCCGGCCAGGCCCGCGTCCCCTCCATAACACCAAACTACGTGACAAATTCGGGCAAAGAAACCTTGATGACGCCTTCCCGCGACTGGACCGCGATCCGCTGGGCCGATGCCGTTCCTGCGGATGTTGCGCGCTGGATCGCGGTGCTGCCACTGGCGGCAACCGAGCAGCACGGCCCGCATCTGCCACTCGAGACCGACGTGCTGATCGCGGACGCCTATCTTGCCCGCGTGCGGGAGCTGCTGCCCGCGACCATTCCGGCGACGTTCCTGCCTGTCGAGCCGGTCGGCATCTCCACCGAGCATATCGACTATCCGGGCACGCAGACGCTGCCGACCGAAACGGCACTGAAGCGATGGACCGCGATCGGCGAGGACATCGCACGACGCGGCGTGAAGAAGCTCGTCATCATCACCAGCCATGGCGGCAACAGCGCGGCGATGATGCTGGTGGCGCAGGACCTTCGCGCGCATCAAAAAATGTTCGCGGTGACGACATCGTGGTCGCGCCTGTCGGGCGCGGAAAAACTGTTCCCGGCCGATGAAGTGCGCCACGGCATCCATGGCGGCGCGGTCGAGACCTCGATCATGCTGGCGTGCTATCCCGATCAGGTGCGCGCCGATGCGATCGCGGATTTTCCAGCGAGCAGCATCGCAATGGAGAAACAATATCGCTGGCTCTCGACGCAGCGGCCCGCGCCCTTTGCCTGGCAGGCGCAGGATCTCAACGCCAGCGGCGCCGTCGGCAATGCGACGCTGGCCGTGACCGAGAAGGGCGCGCAGCTCATCGACCAGGGCGCGCGCGCCTTTTGCGAGCTGCTGACCGAAGTCGATAACTTCGACGTGAACAGGCTCGCCAGAGGCCCCCTCGGCTAACTCGCATCCAACTGAAATCATTCGGGAAAGAGCCGATTTCCCGGGCCGGCCGAGGCGCTTTCGAACCGGTTTCGGCAAGCCTCCGTCCAATTGGGCACGCGGACCACAACGGACCGCCTCAACCCGGATGGAGTTTCACATGTCGATCAAGACCAAGATTGCCGCCGTCGCTCTCGCCGCTCTCACCGTCACCGCTGGCGTCGCATCCACGACGTCGACCGCTCAGGCCAAGCCGCTCGGCTGGGGCGTCGGTGTCGGCCTGGGCATCGCGACCGCCGCCGTCGTCGGCACCGCGATCGCCGCCAGCAACGACCCCTATTACGGCTATCACCGCTGCGGCTGGTCCCCCCGTTACAACGCTTTCGGCCAGTACGTCGGCAGCGTTCGCACTTGCTACTGATTTGAGGCTCTGAGGCCGATCTCACGTGGATCCTGCGTCCGACACGGGCGCCTCATCCACCCCGTGTCGTGCCCCCGACCCCGCCCGGATGTCCCCCCGGGCGGGGTCATCCTTTTTCCGCACCGGGAAGTTGTTGCAGTCCCGTCACATAACGGTGCGAACCATCGCCTGCGACATTCCTGACTAGTTGCTATTGCGAATTATTAGCAATAAGGTTCGCAACAAGCGCAGGGACTTGGCAAGATCTTGGGGTGAAACGCGTCGAAACGAGCACGTCTCGTCCGATCGCGCGAACAGCCAAGCCCCTGATGACAGGAGCACCGCGAATCGGCAGGGATGTCGGGAGCGGTTGGGCACAGTCGCGTCTGGGGGCGTAGTTTTGACGTTGAGAGGTCACCGTTACAGGTATCTGCGGGCAGCCACGGCGCTTGCCTCGGGCGTGCTCGTGCTGCCGGGTGCCGGCTTCGCCGCCGACCTGCCGCTGAAGGCGCGCGCCGCGAAAACCGTTTACGAGTGGACCGGCTTCTATGTCGGCGGCCATTTCGGCTACGGCGACGCGGGCTTCGGACCCGGCACCAATCCGTTGCCCGAGCAAGGCGTCGTCCTGCCCCACAGCGCAACCGGGCTCAGTGGCGGCTATCAACTTGGCTACAACCGACAACTCGCAAATCGCGTCGTGCTCGGCATCGAAGCCGACGCAACGTTCACGGGTCCGACCGACGGCCCGGCACTCGCGCGTTCGCCGGTGCCCTTCAACACCACGATCGACTACATCGGCACGGTGCGCGGCCGCGTCGGCTATGCCTTCGACCGGTTCATGCCTTACGTCACCGGCGGCGTCGCGTGGGGACACACGCATATCAACGTCAACGATGCCGATGGTGTCTCGCCGCTCTTCCCGGTCGGCCACTACCAGGCCGGATGGACTGCGGGCCTCGGTCTCGAATACGCGGTCAGCGGCAATTGGACCGCGAAGGCCGAATACGAATATGTCGACCTCTCCCGCAAGTCCTACGATCTTAGCGGCTTTGGTCTCGGCAGCGTCAACGTCGATCCGCGCATTCATCTGTTCAAGCTCGGCCTGAACTACCAGTTCGGCGACACGCCGTGGATGCCGGTGGTCGGCGGCAAGACCAAGCTGCCTGAATCCGACGACTGGAACGTCCACGCCCAGACCACCGTGCTGCCGCAAGGCTATGGCCCGATCCATTCGCCCTATGCGAGCCCGCAGAGCCTGCCCGGCGGCGGCCAGTTCCAGGCGACGTGGACGACGACGGCGTTTCTGGGCGCGCGGCTGTGGGACGGCGGCGAATTCTATTTCAATCCCGAACTCGCGCAGGGCTTCG
Organism: Bradyrhizobium sp. CCGUVB14; assembly: GCF_024199935.1. Classification (NCBI taxonomy): domain Bacteria; kingdom Pseudomonadati; phylum Pseudomonadota; class Alphaproteobacteria; order Hyphomicrobiales; family Nitrobacteraceae; genus Bradyrhizobium; species Bradyrhizobium sp. CCGUVB14. The sequence continues at coordinate 796,900 of NZ_JANADS010000001.1, read as the reverse complement.
GCCTCAACGGCACGCTCGGCCTCGCCGGCTTCTCCAACGGCGAAGCCCAGAAGGCCGGCGCGCCGTTCCCAAAAATCCGCGCGCAGCGCTACTTCTTCAAGCAGACGTTCGGACTCGGCGGCGAGCAGGAAGCGGTCGAGGACGCGCCGAACCAGCTCGCGGGCAAGCGCGATATCGACCGCGTCACGCTGATTGTCGGCCGTTTCGCCGTCGGCGATTTCTTCGACGGCAACTCCTATGCAAAGGACCCGCGCGCCGATTTCATGAACTGGGCGATGTGGTCGTCGGGCGCCTACGACTTCCCGGCCGACCTGCCCGGCTATACCCGCGGCGCCGTGGTCGAGCTCAACCGCAAGGACTGGGCGATCCGCGCCGGCCTGTTCCAGGTGCCGTCCGCGCCGAACAGCGACGTGCTGACCTTCAAGACCGGCGGCAGCGTGGTCGAGTTCGAGGAGCGTCACACGCTCCTCGAGCAACCCGGCAAACTGCGCGTCGGCGTCTTCGCCAACAGCGGCAACACCGCGAACTACAACGATGTCGTCGCACAGGCTGCCGCCAACCCCGCACTCGACATCAACGACATCACGACCGCGAACCAGCGCACCCGTTCGAAGTACGGCTTCTACGTCAATCTCGAGCAGCAGATCGTCAACGACGTCGGACTGTTCGCGCGGGCAAGCTGGAACGACGGCCAGAACCAGATTCTCTCCTTCACCGACATCGACCGCAGCGTCTCAGGCGGCCTCTCGATCAAGGGCAGCCGTTGGGGACGTCCGGATGACACAATCGGCATCGGTGGCGCCATCAACGGCCTGTCTGACGCACATCGCGCTTTCCTTGCCGCCGGCGGCACCGGCCTGCTGATCGGCGACGGCCAGCTCAACTACCGCAACGAACGTATCCTCGAGGCCTACTACGCCTATTCGGTGATCAAGGGCGTGACGATGACCGCGGACTATCAATTGATCACAAACCCGGCCTATAACGCCGACCGTGGGCCGGTCTCGATCTTCTCGGGCCGTCTGCACGCCGAGTTCTAGCCCCAAAATTCTAGTCTAGGATTCTAGTCTAGGATTCTTGCCCAAAAGGCAGGCCCATGAAGCCGAGAGATATTCGCACGGTCGCGATCGGCCGGGCGCTGCGCCCCAATGTCTGGGATGTCGTCGCGCTGATCCTCGTGATCGGCGCCATGGTGCTGATCGTCTATGGCGGCGAGCAGACCGTCGCACCATTGTCGGAGCTGGAGCGCTCGCCGGTCTCGCTCGATCCGGTCAACCTGCCGCTCTATGCGCTGCGCACAGTCCTGCGAATGCTGCTTGCGATCGTTTGCTCGACGATCTTCACCTTCGTCTACGCTGCGATCGCCGCCAAGAGCCGGCGCGCGGAGATGGTCATGATCCCGGTCCTGGACATCCTCCAGTCCGTGCCGATCCTGGGCTTCCTGACCTTCACGGTCGTCTTCTTCATGAATCTGTTTCCGAGCCAGGTGCTCGGTGCCGAACTGGCTTCGGTGTTTGCGATTTTCACGAGCCAGGCCTGGAACATGACGTTCAGCATGTACCAGTCGATGCGCAACGTGCCGAAGGATCTGGAAGAGGCGACGCAGAGCTTTCATTTGTCCGGGTGGCAGCGTTTCTGGCGCCTCGACGTGCCCTTCGCGATGCCGGGACTGATCTGGAACGCGATGATGTCGATGTCGGGCGGCTGGTTCTTCGTGGTCGCGTCGGAAGCGATCACGGTCGGCAACACCACCGTAACGCTGCCGGGCGTCGGATCCTACGTCGCGCTGGCGATCCAGCAGCGCGATCTGCCGGCGATCTTCTACGCCATCCTGGCGATGCTGCTCGTCATCATCGCCTATGACCAATTGCTGTTCCGGCCCATCATTGCCTGGGCCGACAAGTTCCGCTTCGAACAGACGGCGTCCGGTGAGACACCCACCTCCTGGATGCTCGACCTGTTTCGCCGGACCCGCGCCCTGCGGGCCGTGACGCTGCCCTTCTCCAGCATCAATCGCGCGGTCTCGAATTTACGCATCCCGCTCCCCAAGCTGGGGGCGCCGACAAGGAGCAGAGACGCGCCGTCGCGGCTGATCGACGGCCTCTGGCTTGCTGTCGTCCTCGCAGGCACGGCCTACGCCGCGTGGCTGACCTACCGCTATCTCTCCGCCAGCCTCGGCCTGAGCGACGTGCTCGTTGCGATCCGCGACGGGCTGGTCACCTTCCTGCGCGTCATCATCCTGATCAGCCTTGCGACCCTGATCTGGGTGCCGATCGGCGTCTGGATCGGCCTGCGTCCAAAACTGGCCGAACGCATCCAACCGCTGGCTCAGTTTCTCGCGGCGTTTCCGGCCAATCTCGCCTTTCCGGTCTTCGTCGTCGCCATCGTCAGCTTCAAGCTCAATCCGAATATCTGGCTGAGCCCGCTGATGATCCTCGGCACGCAATGGTACATCCTGTTCAACGTCATCGCCGGGGCCAGCGCCTTTCCGAGCGATCTGCGCGAAGCGGCGAGCAGCCTTCATCTCGGCGGATGGCGGTGGTGGTTCAAGGTGATCCTGCCGGGCATCTTCCCTTATTACGTCACCGGCGCGATCACGGCGTCCGGCGGCTCCTGGAACGCCTCGATCGTCGCCGAGGTCGCCAGCTGGGGCGACACGCATCTGAACGCCACCGGGCTCGGCGCCTATATCGCGGCTGCGACCGAAGCGGGTGATTTCCCGCGTGTCGTTCTCGGAATCGCCACGATGTGCATCCTGGTGACGCTGTTCAATCGTCTGGTCTGGCGACCGCTCTACGCCTTCGGCGAGCGCCGCCTGCGGCTCGGCTGACGAGGAGACCATCATGCTCGATCAACCCCCTGCGCTCATCGATATCCGCGGTGTCTGCCGGTCCTTTCCGAAGGGCAGCGGCGAGCAGTTGCTGGTGCTGGAGAACGTCGACCTGACGATCCGCTCCGGCGAGATCGTCGGGTTGCTCGGCCGCTCCGGCTCCGGCAAATCCACGCTGCTGCGGATCATCGCCGGTCTGGTCGCACCGTCCACGGGACAGGCGACCTGCCGCGGCGAGGTCATCGCGGGACCGCCGAACGGCGTCGCCATGGTCTTCCAGTCGTTCGCGCTGTTTCCCTGGCTGACGGTGCTGCAAAACGTCGAGCTCGGACTGGAGGCACTGGGCGTCGATGCCGCCGAGCGGCGCAAGCGCGCGCTCGCCGCGATCGACCTGATCGGCCTCGACGGATTCGAGTCGGCCTTTCCCAAGGAATTGTCGGGCGGCATGCGCCAGCGTGTCGGCTTCGCCCGCGCGCTGGTCGTGCATCCGGACCTGCTGCTGATGGATGAGCCGTTCTCGGCGCTCGACGTGCTCACCGCCGAGACACTGCGAACCGACCTGATCGATCTCTGGGTCGAAGGCCGGCTGCCGATCAAATCGATCCTGATGGTGACACACAACATCGAGGAGGCCGTCCTGATGTGCGATCGCATCCTGGTATTCTCGTCGAATCCGGGGCGGGTCGCCGTCGAGATCAAGGTCGAGCTGGCACATCCACGCAATCGGCTCGATCCGCATTTCCGTCAGCTCGTCGACAGTATCTACGCGCGCATGACGCAGCGTGCGGAGCCCAAGGCGCCCGCGATCGAAGGCATTCCCGGCTCCGGCGTCGGCATGACCCTGCACCATGTATCGTCCAACGTGCTGTCCGGCCTGATCGAGACGCTGGCGGGCGCGCCCTACAACGGACACGCGGACCTGCCGGTGCTCGCCGGCCAGCTTCAGCTCGAGGCCGACGAAATCCTTCATCTCGGCGAGTCGCTACAACTGCTGCGGTTCGCCCATTTGAGCGAAGGCGACCTCGTGCTCACCGACGCGGGCAAGCGTTTCGCCCATCTCGAGACCGACGCGCGCAAGAAGCTGTTCGCCGAGCACCTCGTCACATACGTTCCGGTGATGGGATTGATCCGTCGCGTGCTCGACGAGCGGCCCTCGCACACCGCGCCGGCGGCACGGTTCCGCAACGAACTCGAGGACTACATGTCCGAGGATTATGCCGGCGAGACGCTGAAGACCGTCGTATCCTGGGGCCGTTATGCCGAGCTGTTCGCCTATGACGAGCAGTCGGAGACGTTCAGCCTGGAAAATCCCGGCGAAAGCACCTGAACTTCGCCTGCGACAATTTGGTCGGAACCGGGCAAAGCGCGCATCGCTTTCATATATAAAGGGCTTGGCCCGGCGACCGCCGGGCTGATTGTCCCTCCCCCTTGCGCACAATGTTGTCTGTCGAACTCATCATCGTCGTCGTCCTGATCGTCATCAACGGCCTGTTGTCCATGTCCGAGCTCGCCGTGGTCTCGTCGCGCCCCGCGCGGCTGTCGCTGCTGGCCGCCAGGGGCGTGCGCGGCGCCGAGCGCGCACTGATGCTGGCCGCCGATCCCGGAAAGTTCCTCTCGACGGTGCAGATCGGCATCACGCTGGTCGGCGTGCTCTCGGGCGCGTTCTCCGGCGCAACGCTCGGGCAGCGGCTGACGCAATGGCTGGTCGAGCTCGGCCTGTCCTCGGGCATTGCCGACATCGTCGGCGTCGGCATCGTCGTCACGATCATCACCTATGCGACCCTGATTGTCGGCGAGCTGGTGCCGAAGCAGGTCGCGCTGCGCGATCCCGAAAGCATCGCGGTCAAGGTCGCGCCCGCGATGCATGTGCTGGCACGGGTCTCGCTGCCATTGGTGTTTCTGCTCGACCTCTCCGGCAAGCTGATCCTCACGCTGCTCGGCCGCGGCGGCAAGGCCGAGGAGAAGGTGTCGGAGGACGAGATCCATCACCTCGTCAACGAGGCCGAGAGCGCAGGCGTGCTCGAGCCCGGCGAAAAGGAGATGATCGCCGGCGTGATGCGGCTCGGCGACCGCCCGGTCGGCGCCGTGATGACGCCGCGCACCGAGGTCGACGAGATCGACCTCAACGACGATCAGGCAGCGATCCAGGCGCTGATCGCAAAGAGCCCGCATTCGCGTTTTCCCGTCTCCGACGGTGATCGCGACGCGCCGATCGGCGTGCTCCAGGCGAAGGACCTGCTGGTCGCGTACATGAACGAACGCACGCCGGATCTGCGGGCGCTCGTCCGCGAAGCACCGAGCATTCCCGCGTCGGCCGATGCCCGCGATGTGCTGGCAATCCTGAGGGCCGCGCCGGTCCATGTCGGGTTCGTCTATGACGAATACGGCGCCTTTGAAGGCGTGGTCACGGCCGCCGATATTCTGGAGTCGATCGTCGGCGCCTTCCATTCCGAGGAAGGCCCGCCGGAGCCGGCTTATGTCAGGCGCGCCGACTCATCACTGCTCGTCTCGGGCTGGATGCCGGTCGACGAGTTCGGCGAACTCCTCAGCATCGAGCTGCCGCCGCATCATCGCTACAACACCGTGGCCGGACTGGTGCTGCAGCAATTCAACGTGCTGCCCAATGTCGGCGACGCCTTCGACCTCAGTGGCTGGCATATCGAGGTGGTCGATCTCGACGGCAGGAGGATCGACAAGATCCTGGCGAGCCGGCTGGGTGAAGTCGAGACGGGGTGAGCACCGATCTCAGCTGTCGTCCCGGCGAAGGCCGGGACCCATACCGCGTGATTTATCGATAGTGCGCAGGTAGCAGTACCGCGCAACTGACAGTCTTCACCAAACCTAATCCTGGGGTTATGGGTCCCGGCCTTCGCCGGGACGACACCTGAATTTGCTGGGCGAGCTTACGCCACATTCCTCACCCGAACCTCACCCCGATCCGCTTTTCCTTGCGCCACACCACCGTGCAGGCGAGATGCGCGCCATCTGCCTTGATCGACAGGGTAAACTGCTCGGGAATGCCGACCGGGCTGGTGACGTCGAGGGCGGCACCGGTGTCGGAGAAATTGCGGACGGTGCAGTCGATCGCGCCGCCGCCGAACTCGATGGTTCCGGCCTTCAATACGCGGTGCCTGGCCTTGTCGCGCCGTTCTTCATCCATCGGGCCAATTTACACCCGAAGCTGACACAAACGTTAAGATACAACCTTTTCGCGACGAATTTACGCCGCCGCGGCCCGCGGCGGTATCATACGGTGGGCTGCGGGCCTCACAGCGCCGGCTGGAATGTTGCCGCTTGTGCCATCCGCCAGGCGTCGCGGAACCGCGGGTCTTCCGTGCCTTCGAGCAGCTCACCCGCGCGCAGCGGCGGATAAAGCTGTGCGAAGGATTGCACATGGGTCGTCGAGGTCCGCTGGCTGAAATGGACCGGGCGCAGCTCCTGCGGATGGGTCAGGCCGGCCGCGGCGATCAGCTCGGTCAGCGAGTGCAGCGTCGCGTGGTGATAATTATGCACGCGGTCGATCTTGAGCGGCACGTAAAGCGCGCGCGCTCGCGTCGGATCCTGCGTCGCAACGCCGGTCGGGCATCGATCGGTGTGACAGCTCAGCGACTGGATGCAGCCGAGCGAGAACATGAAGCCGCGCGCCGAGTTGCACCAGTCGGCGCCGATCGCCATCGCCCGCGCCATGTCGAAGGCAGTGGCGATCTTGCCGGACGCACCGATCTTGATGCGGTCGCGGGCATTGATCCCGACCAGCGCGTTATGGACGAAGTTGACGCCCTCGCGCATCGGCATGCCCAGATGGTCCATGAACTCCAGCGGCGCGGCGCCGGTACCGCCCTCGTTGCCGTCGACCACGATGAAGTCGGGATAGATGCCGGTCTCCAGCATCGCCTTGCAGATCGCCAGAAACTCCCAGGGATGGCCGATGCAGAGCTTGAAGCCGGCCGGCTTGCCGCCGGAGAGTCGTCGCATCTCGGCGATGAACTGCATCATGCCGACAGGCGTGGAGAAGGCGCGATGCGAGGCCGGCGAGATGCAATCCTCGCCCATCGAGACGCCGCGGATTTTCGAGATCTCCTCCGAGACCTTCGCCGCCGGCAGCACGCCGCCATGGCCTGGCTTGGCGCCCTGGCTGATCTTGAGCTCGACCATCTTGATCTGGTCCTGGCCGGCGACACGCGCGAACGCCTCGGGATCGAAGGTGCCGTCGAGATGACGGCAGCCGAAATAGCCGGAGCCGATTTCCCAGATGATGTCGCCGCCCATCTCGGCGTGATAGGGGCTGAAGCCGCCTTCGCCGGTGTCGTGGGCGAACCCGCCCTTCTTGGCACCGGCATTGAGCGCGCGCACGGCGTTGGGGCTGAGCGCGCCAAAACTCATCGCCGAGATGTTGAACACCGAGGCCGAATAGGGCTTTGCGCAATCCGGCCCGCCAATGGTGACGCGAAACTTCTCCTCGGCATGCGCCTTCGGCGACACCGAATGATGCATCCACTCATAGCCCTCGCGATAGACATCCTCCTGGGTGCCGAACGGACGCTTGTCGAGCTGCATCTTGGCGCGTTGATAAACCACCGCACGGATGTCGCGCGAGAACGGCATGCCGTCCTTCTCGCTCTCGAAGAAATACTGCCGCATCTCCGGCCTGATCTCTTCGAGCAGGAAGCGGATATGCGCCGAGATCGGGTAGTTGCGCAGGACCGCGTGGCCTTTCTGCATGAGATCGCGGACGCCGAGCAGCGTCAGGGCGCCGAAGATGCAGATCGGGATCAAGAGGATGTCGAAGATCTTGCGGTCGGCGATGCCGATGCCGATCAGCAGCGCAGTGACGACCGCGCAGATCGTCAGGATGATGAAGCGTGGCGAAAATGGAAGCAGCAGGGTTTCCATCAGCCCTTCGGACGAAGCTTGCGTCTTGTTCTCGTTGGCCACGACCACGTCCTCTCGTCAGCATGACGGGGTATGATACGCCCGCGCCGCGTCTATGGATATGACGCGGACCTGTCTTGAGGCTACCGAATCCGCACGCTTCAGATCAATCCGTCCGGAGGACGGGCTTTCGCACTGCAATAGATTCAATCACATGACAAATCAGTGACCAATTCAATGGCCGTGCAGCTGCGCCTCGTGCGGGATCACGCCGTGCCGTTCGAGGCCGCCCCGCGCCAGCCATTCGCCGGTCGCTTCGATCGCGCGATCGATATGTTCGCCCGTCAGCGAGAAATCGTAGGGTGATCCGACCATCGGGCACAGCGGCGGCACCACGACATATTCGATATCGGGGGAGAGCGCTTCGAGCTCGGCCACCAATTGCCGCGCGGTCAGCAGCGTCAGCGCATGCAGGGCATTGGCGACCGCACCGACGGGAGGCGTTTCGACCGCACAGGCATGCCCGGCCGGCAGCACGATCAACCGCTTTGCGCCCATCTTCACCGCAATCCGGACCGGCGTATTCGAGGAGATCGCACCGTCGGCAAGGAAGAGGTTCCGGTAGTGGACCGGCGTAAAGGCGCCGGGGATCGCGGTCGACGCCAGGATCGCCTCGACCACCGGGCCATCCGACAGCACCACACTCTCGCCGGAGACGAAATCGGTGGTGACGATGTGCAGGGGAAGCTGGGCCTCCTGCACGTTGCGATAGGGCAGATGATCCTCGATCAGCTTGCGGATGCCATCATGCGGAATCAGGAAGTCCCGCCGCCACATGAAGCCGAGCAGCGTTCGCCATGTGACCGGGAAGACGTCTTGCCGCTTCAGGCTGCGCCAGATCGCTTCCAGCCCGAGCACGCCCTTGAGCGAGGGGTCGCCGGCATAATAGGCGCCGTTGATCGCGCCGACGCTTGATCCGACCACGAGATCGGCGACGACCCCGTGCTTCGCCAGCGCATGCATCATGCCGACCTGGATCGCCCCGAAACTGCCGCCGCCCGCCAGCACATAGGCGGTCGGTCTCGGCGGACGACCATGGTCGATCGCTGACAAGGCGCGCAGCTCCCCCATTCTCGCATCGCAACATCGCTGCGAGAATTTAACGCGAGCTTATAACAAGGCGCGCGCGGGCGACGCCAATAACAAAGTCGGGGGAGGATGGTGAGGGGGAGTGGCGGCAGCCGGCGAGTGTGAGGTGAGATTCCAATCACACGTCGTCCCGGCGAACGCCGGGACCCATGACCCCAGGGAGTAGTTTGATGAAGACTAGTCGTTCGGCACGCCTACCATCCGCAATCGATAGATTCCGCGGTATGGGTCCCGGCGTTCGCCGGGACGACAGCTGTGCTTGCGCCAATCAGCGCTCGACGAACGCCTTCTCGATCACGAAATGGCCGGGCTTGTTGCCGGAGCCTTCGATGAAATCGCGGCCTTCGAACATCACCTTCAGCTCTTCGAGCATCGCCGGGCTGCCGCACATCATGACGCGGTCGGTCTCGATGTTGAGGGGGCCCTGGCCGATGTCGTTGAAGATCTGCTCGGAGTTGATGAGGTCGGTGATGCGGCCGCGGTTGCGGAACGGTTCGCGGGTCACGGTCGGATAATAGATCAGCTTGTCCGCGAGCAGCTCGCCGAACAGCTCGTCCTCGCGCAGGCTCGCGACGAGCTTCTCGCCATAGGCGAGCTCGGAGACCTGGCGGCAGCCGTGCACCAGCACGATGCTCTCGAACTGCTCATAGACCTCGGGGTCCTTGATCAGGCTGGCGAAGGGCGCAAGCCCGGTGCCGGTCGAGAGCAGCATCAGCCGCTTGCCGGGGATGAGGTTGTCGGTGATCAGCGTGCCGGTCGCCTTGCGGCCGACCAGGATGGTGTCGCCTTCCTTGATCTTCTGCAGGCGCGAGGTCAGCGGACCGTCCTGCACCTTGATCGAGAAGAACTCGAGCTCTTCCTCGTGATTGGCGCTGGCCATGCTGTAGGCGCGCAGCAGCGGACGGCCCTCGACCTCGAGGCCGATCATCGCGAACTGGCCGTTCTGGAAGCGGAAGCCGCTATCGCGCGTCGCGCGGAAGCTGAACAGCGTGTCGGTCCAGTGCTGGACGGAAAGAACCTTCTCTCGGTAAAACGCGCTCATGATTTTCGATATTCCGAATAATTGCGGTTTTAGGGCAAAAGCATTGCCCGGCCCTGAAAACGGGGCGGACACCATTGCCATGGCGGAGGATTTCGCGTGTGTGATCTACGCCATTGAGACCAATAATCAACCTCGTTCCGGATGCAATTGATGCCGGTCAAAGCGGCATTTGCGGCGGAAATGGCCACATCATTAACGGATCTGCTGTCCGGGGCGCACAGAGGGCAATTTCTTTTCCCTTTCTGGCGCAATTGCAGCACTTAATTTCCATCCTGCTCGCGAGAATTTCATTAAGAATAGCTCTGACTTTCACCCGGGCCCGGCGTCGTTTCTCGCATTTTTGCGGCTTTTGGCGACAGGAACGATGATCCGGACAGGCGACTGAACAGATGGCGGCAAGCGGCGAGCGGATCTTCGTCCAGGCGATCAGGAGCTATGGCATGCGCCATGGCATCGACGTCGACGTCCGCGCGGGCGGCTGGCTGATCGCAATGCGTCGTGGCGGGCTGCGCCGCTTCGCCTTCGGCTACGACATCGGCCTCAACAGCGCGATCGCACATCGGCTCGCCAACGACAAATCGGCGACATCGGAGGCGCTGTCGCTTGAAAGCGTGCCCTGCATTCCGCACCACCTGTTCCTCAACCCGAAGCTCGGCAGGAATGTCGTTGATGCCGCCTGGCGCGAGGCCATGCTTGGGCTGCTTCACGACCATCCGCAAGGCATCGTAGTGAAGCCGAACGAGGGGACGTCAGGACGATCGGTCTTCAGGGTGACGACAGGGACGGAGCTCGACCGCGCGGCTGACGAAGTCTTTTCGATGAGCACCGGGCTCGTGATCTCGCCCTATGTCGAGATCGAGGACGAGGTCCGCGTGATCCTGCTCGATGATCAACCCCGCGTCGTCTACAGCAAGCGGCGTGGCGCGGACTGGCGACACAATCTCGATGCCGGCGCAAGGCCGGTGTTGCTGGAGGACGGCGAGACTCGCGCAGCTTGCGTGAAACTCGCGATCGAGGCCGCGAGCGCCATCGGCATCACCTTCGCGTCGATCGACGTGGTGCGCGTCGACGGCGACTGGCACGTGCTGGAGATCAATTCCGGCGTGATGATGGAAGCGCTGGCAAAGCTGCATCCGGAGCTGGTGCAGGCGACGTATGACGCGGCGTTGGATCGGGTGTTTGGGGGAAGCTAGTCGCGGGCCCTCTTACCCTCCCCTGGAGGGGGAGGGTCGCTGTGCATGGAGCGAAGCGGAATGCGCAGCGGGGTGGGGTGACTGTCTCTCCACAGAAGCGGTGCCCGAGCGGAGGGATCACCCCACCCCGCTCGCGCTACGCGCGATCGACCCTCCCCCTCCAGGGGAGGGTAAGAGCCTCCACTAATTATTCGCGCTGGCGGAATCGTCCATCGCCTTGAAGGCTTCCTCGAGCTGCAGCGAGATCGGCACGTTCATCCGCTCGCCGGTCGGCATCCGCGCGGTGAACCACTTGTTGTACAGCGGCACGAGGTCGTGGTTGGAGCCGAGCTTGCGGAAGGTCCGATCCACCACCGCTGACAATTGCGGTTCGCCCTTGCGGAACATGATGCCGTAGGGATCGTAAGACAAATAGTCGCCGGTGACGCGGAACTTGTCCTGCGCCTTGTGGCGGACGATCAGGCCCGAAAGCAGAATATCGTCGGTCGCGAACGCATCGGCCTTGCCGTCGACCAGCATCTGGTACGACTGCTCGTGGTCGGCGCCGACGGCGATGTTCAGCCCCAGCGAAAACTTCTTGTCAGCCGCCTGGATCGCCTGCTCGTTGGTGGTGCCCTTCGTCACCACGATGGTCTTGCCCTTCAGATCGGTCAGCGACTGGACGCTGGACGCCTTCGGCACCATCAGCTTGGTGCCGGCGACGAACATCAGCGGCGAGAAGGCGACGCGCTTGCCGCGCTCGGAATTGGCGGTGGTCGAGCCGCATTCCAGATCGATCTTGTTCTGGAGCACGGCGTCGATGCGGTCGTCCGAGGTGACCTTGACGTAGTCGATCTTCAGATTGGGATCGTCGACCTCGACGCCGATCTCCTCGACGATGGCCTCGCAGAGCTCGAGGCTGTAGCCGATCGGCCGGCCCGACTGGTCGAGGAACGAAAACGGCGGCGAGCTTTCGCGGTAGCCGAGCCGCACGGTGTGCGCGTTCTTGATGGCGAGCAGCGTCGGGCTAAGCCCTTCACTGCCGCCGCTCTGGGCCGAGGCAGGCGTTGCCAGCAGACACGCTGCCAGCAACAGGCCGCCCGAAATCGCCGTCAAAGGGCGCATGACGTACTCCCGTCAGTGGCCGGCCATCGCTGGCACTTCGCCCGGCACCATGTCGCCCGGCACGGCATCGCCCGGCCCCATCGCATGCTCGGGCCCGAGCTCGCCTTCCCACTTCGCCACGACCGAGGTCGCCAGCGTGTTGCCGATCACGTTGGTGGCGCTGCGGCCCATGTCGAGGAAGGTGTCGATGCCCATGATCATGAGCAGGCCTGCCTCGGGGATGCCGAACTGCGACAGCGTCGATGCGATCACCACGAGGGAGGCGCGCGGCACGCCGGCGACGCCCTTCGAGGTGATCATCAGCGTCGCCAGCATCGCGAGCTGCGTCGAGAGCGACATCTCGATGTGATAGGTCTGCGCGATGAAGATGCTGGCGAAGGTGCAGTACATCATCGTGCCATCGAGATTGAAGGAATAGCCGAGCGGCAGCACGAAGCTCGAGATCCGCGACGAGGCGCCGAAGCGGTTGAGGCCTTCGAGCGTCTTCGGGTAGGCGGCTTCCGAGCTCGCGGTCGAGAACGCGATCATCAGCGGCTCGCGGATCAGCCTGAGCAATTGGCTGTAGCGCGGCCCGATCACGATGAAGCCGACGGCCACCAGGATGCCCCAGAGGATGAAGAGCGAGAGGTAGAAGCCGCCCATGAACACGATGAGCTTCCAGAGCACCAGCAGGCCGTTCTTGGCGACGGTCGCGGTGATGGCGGCCCAGACGGCGAACGGCGCGAACAGCATCACATAGCTCGTCACCTTGAGCATGATGTGGCCGAGATCGTCGATCAACGACAGGATCTGCTTGGAGCGCTCCGGCAGGGCGCCCATCGCCACCGAGAAGAACACCGCGAAGATCACGATCTGAAGGATCTCGTTCTGCGCCATCGCATCCGCGATCGAGGTCGGGATCAGATGGGTCAGGAATTTCTCGATCGAGAAGGCCGAGACCGGCAGGCCGGTCGACTGCCCCGCCGCAGGCAGCGTGCCGGGGAAGTTCGCGCCGGGCTGCAGCAGGTTGACCATGACGAGGCCGAGCAGCAGCGAGACGAAGGAGGCGCTGACGAACCAGCCCATGGTCTTGGCGAAGATGCGGCCGAGCTTCGAGCCCGAGCCCATATGGGCGATGCCGCCGACCAGGGTCGCAAATACCAGCGGCGCGATGATCATCTTGATCAGGCGCAGGAAGATCACGGCGATCAGGTTGATGGACGAGGCCCAGTCGCCCCGCGTCTCGGGCATGAAATTGAAGATCGCCGAGCCCATGATGATGCCGAGCACCATCGCCGCCAGAATGTATTGCGTAAACCTGTTCGACATTGAATACCCCCAACTACACCGGCCGCTTCATGATGTCGCAGATATGACAGCGACGCAACACGCTTTGCGTGCGGCTGCTCGAGCCGGATGTTCCCGTTGCGAAACGGAACGCGGAGATCTAGCCTTCATGCAGCGCACAACGAATGCGGCTTGCTCGTTTTCTTGGCTGCAGCTGCATCAATAATCGTCAAGCCATTAGGGAGGAACGCCATGAGTGGAAGCCGCAATCGTCAAATTCTTCTGGTTGAAAAGCCCAGCGGCAAGCTCGGTCCCGAGCACTTCAAGATGGTCGAGAGTTCGTTGCCGGAACCGAAGGACGGCGAGGCCTTGCTGCGCGTGCGTTACATCTCGCTCGACGCGGCCAACCGCGCCTGGATGCACGGCGCGACCTACCGTTCGGCCGTGGAGGCGAACAGCGTGATGGCCGGCGGTGGCATTGCCGAGGTCGTCAGCTCGAAGGCGCCGGAGCTGGCGGCAGGCGACATCGTGTTCGGCGACACCGGCTGGCAGGAATTCGCCGCAGTGCCCGCAAAGCATTTGACGAAAATGCCGAAGCTCGAACCGATGACGCATCTGCTCAGCGTGTTCGGCATCGCCGGCCTCACCGCCTATTTCGGCCTGCTCGAGGTCGGCAAGCCCAAGGAAGGCGAGACGGTCGTGGTATCGGCGGCGGCGGGCTCGGTCGGCTCGATCGTCGGACAGATCGCCAAGATCAAGGGATGTCGCGTGATCGGCATCGCCGGCGGCGCCGACAAGTGCCACTGGCTGACCTCCGAGCTCGGCTTCGATGCCGCCGTCGACTACAAGGACGGCGCAGTGTTCAAGGCGCTGCGCGCGGCCGCGCCAAAGGGCATCGACGTCTATTTCGACAATGTCGGCGGCGATATTCTGGAAGCTTGCCTGCCGCAGATGAACAATTACGGCCGCATCGCCTGCTGCGGTGCAATCTCGCAGTATGATGGCGCACCGTCGGCACACGGCCCGCGCGGCGTGCCCGGCCTGATCGTGGTGAAGCGGCTCGTGATGCAGGGCTTCATCGTGATGGATTACATGAAGGAGAGCCCGCGCGCGCTCGCCGATCTTCAGGCCTGGGTCAAGGCCGGCAGACTGAAGGTGCAGGAAGACATCATCGACGGATTGCAGAACACGCCGAAAGCGCTGATCGGATTGCTCGCCGGTGAGAACCGGGGCAAGCGCATGGTCAAGCTCTAACGACGTAGTTACGTCGCAATTGCACTGACATTATCTACTTGCGGTAGAGCTCGCGGCGGCGAATGATGCCGCACGCGGTATTGGCCGCAACGATTGCTTGCATCACTTTTCATAAATCATCGGCGTTGCCGACAGGGCAGGAATACACCCAGATGTTCAACATGTTGAAACATGTTTCGACGCGTCACGCGTTGCTCGCCGCAGCACTCTTCGCAACTGCAACAAGCGCATACGCGCAAGCGCCGACCGAGGCTCAGAAGAGCGCCATCCGCTCCGCATGCCGCTCGGACTTCATCGCACATTGCTCGAGCGTGACGCCCGGCGGCGTGGAAGCCTATCAATGTTTGCAGAGCCACATGTCGAGCCTGTCGGGGGGATGCCAGACCGCGGTCCGCGCGGTCGAGCCCGCTGCAGCACCCAAGACCGAAGCTGCGCCCGCAAAATCGGAACCTGCAAAGACCGATGCCGCGCCGGCTGCCGAGCCTGCGGCGAAACCGGCCGCGGAATCCGCACCCAAAGCAGCGGCGGCCAAGCAGCCGAGCAGCGCACAGATTGGCGCGGTCAAGAGCGCGTGCCGCAGCGACTATCCCAAGGTTTGCGCCAGCGTGCCGCCGGGCGGCGCTCCCGCGCTCGAATGCCTGGAGAAGAACAAGGCCAAGGTTTCGGCGGCTTGCGCAAAGGCCGTGACCGCTGCGGCCGGTGGCGGCGGCGCAGCAGCGACGGCCGCGCCGGCAACTGGTGCAGCGCCCGCTGCCGGAGCAGCACCGGCGGCTGCGCCGAGCGTGATCGTCCTGCGCCCATTGCGACCGCGTGAAGAGCTGTTCATCGTCCGCTCCGCCTGCGGCGCCGACATTCGCTCGCTCTGCGCCGGCGTTCAGCCGGGTGGCGGCCGCATCGTGCAGTGCATCTCCAGCAACGCGGCGTCGCTATCGCCCGGCTGCAAGGAGGTGCTTGCCCCGTTCGCCGCGCGATAAGCAGCACGCAGCTCGCGGGGCCGTTGATGGCGGACTGCCCCGCGTGAATTTTCGCACGCCTCTTGCGACTAATCTTTTGCCGCCATCCGATTTCAATCACGACAAGACCGGGAGAAAAACATGCGTTCATTCCTGCTCGTCGCTTCCGCATTGCTCGCCTTCGCCGCAACCATGACGTTTGAGACCACCGACGCCAATGCGGTGGTATGCGCCCGCGGCGTCTATCGCGCCGGTTGCGCCGGACCGAACGCAGCCGTCGTGGTCCGCAGGCCGGTGCCGGTGGTCCGCTGTACCAGGGTGCTGGTGAACGGGGTCTACGTGAAGCGCTGCGTCTGACGCGCGGGTAGTCAATCCGGCGCAGTTTGGCTATGATTCGCGGCGGACGGTTTCGGGCACACGCGAAAATTGTGCTCGCGGCCGCGCTGCGGCGTGCCACGCCTTTCCGATAATTCCGCTGGCGTGGGAAGCCGGAGCCCATTAGTCTACCCTGAGATAGTAAGTATACTGTCAATTAGGGAGGCAGACTTTGCGGATCGCCGTGATTGGCGGGGGGCCCGGTGGGCTCTATTTCGCCTATCTCTGGAGGAAGCGTCACCCCGAGGATCAAGTCGACCTGTTCGAACAGAACCCGGCCGACGCGACCTGGGGCTTTGGCGTCGTGTTCTCCGACCAGGCCCTGGAGTTCCTGCGCGCCGACGACCCCGAGACGGTCGACGCGATCGCGCCGCACATGGAGAGCTGGGAGAACATCACGCTGAACCATTGCGGTGACAGCGTCGCGATCGACGGCGTCGGCTTCTCCTCGATCGGTCGGCTCGAACTCCTGCAGTTCCTGCAGCAGCGCGCGCTCGATGCCGGCGTCACGGCGCGCTTCGACACCCCGATCCAGACGATCGACCAGCTCAACGGCCACGACCTGATCGTCGCCTCCGACGGCTTGAATTCGCTGATACGCCGCACCTATGAAGGTGATTTCGGCACCTCGCTGTCCTACTCCTCCAACAAATTCGTCTGGTATGGAACCTCGAAGCGTTTCGACACGCTGTCGCAGACGTTCGTGAAGACCGACCGCGGCGCGTTCAATGCCCACCACTACCGCTACTCGCCGAGCATGAGCACCTTCCTGGTCGAGTGCGATCACGCGACCTGGCAGGCCTATGGCTTTGCCTACAAGGATGTCGAGCAGTCCAAGGGCGTCTGCGAGGAGGTGTTCGCGGACACGCTCGGCGGCCACTGCCTGGTCTCCAACAAATCGGTCTGGCGCAACTTTCCCTGGGTCTGGAACGAGCACTGGTCGTTCAAGAACATGGTGCTGATCGGCGACGCGCTGCACTCGGCGCATTTCTCGATCGGTTCGGGCACGCGGCTGGCGATCGAGGACGCGATCGCGCTGGTCAAGGCCCTTGAATCGGATGCGCATCTCACGACGGCACTGCAACGCTACCAGGCCGACCGCAAGCCGGTGGTGCAGAAGCTCGTCAATGCCGCGCGCACCTCGGCCTTCTGGTACGAGCACTTTGCCCAGCACATGCAGCTCGGCCTGATGGACTTCGCCTATAGCTACATCACCCGCTCCGGCCGCATCGACGATGCACGCCTGCGCCACATGTCGCCGGCCTTCATGGCGCGCTACGAAGCCGAGAAGAACGGCACAGACGCGAACGGCGAGGCCACGGCATGAGCAACGAGATACGCGACCAGGTGCCCGCGGACAGCGCGGGCGCCCGCGAGATCGGCTTTGCCGTTCCGCAAATCTACAACGCCAGCCGCGTGCTGTTCGACAATCTCGCCAGGGGCAATGCCGACAGGCTCGCGTTGATCGGCCCGGCGGGGTCGCGGAGTTATGCCGAGCTCTGCGCTGAGGCCTGCCGCTGGGGTAACGGTCTTGCGTCGCTTGGCCTGCAGCGCGGCGATCGCGTGCTGTTGTTCCTCGACGACACGCCGGCCTATCCCGCCGCCTTCTTCGGCGCGGTGCGCGCCGGCTTCGTGCCGCTGCTGATCAACACGCTGACGCCGCCGGAACTGCTGCAATTCTATCTCGCCGATTCCGGCGCCGCCGTTGCGGTGGCGGATGCCGAGTTCTGCGCGCGTTTCAACACCGAGGCCTGCAAGGGCACAGAGCTGCGCGCACTGATCGTCGTCAATGGCGATGTGGGTGACCACGCCGCGCCGAAAGCGATGGCCGCAGGGGACTGGCTTTCGCAATTCCCGGCCGAAATGGCCGAAGCGCCGACGCATCGCAACGAGATGGCGTTCTGGATGTACTCGTCCGGCTCGACCGGCCGGCCCAAGGGCATCGTGCATCTCCAGCATGACATGGCCTATAGCGAAGTCGCCTTTGCGCAGAACGTTCTGAAGCTGACCCCGGACGACATCTGCTTCTCCGTGCCGAAGATTTTCTTCGCCTACGGCTTCGGCAATTCCGTCACCTTCCCGTTCTCGGCGGGCGCGGCAACTTTGCTTCTGCCGGGACAGCCGAAACCGGCATCGATCTTTGCCGCGATCGAGCAGTACAAGCCGACGGTATTCTTTGGCCTGCCGACGCTCTATACCTCGCTGACCAAGGCCGAGGGCGCGGCCAACACGAACTTCTCCTCGCTGCGCATGGCGCTCTCGGCAGCCGAAGTGCTCTCGGCCGAAGTCTTCAACGGCTGGAAGACGCTCACGGGCCTCGAGATCGTCGAAGGTCTCGGCTCGACCGAGGTGCTGCACATCTACCTTTCCAACCGCCCCGCGCAGAAGAAGCTTGGCGCGGCGGGCCTGCGCGTTCCCGGCTACGAGGTCGCACTGCGCGACAAGGAGGGGCGCGACGTCGGCGACAACGAGGAAGGCATTTTGTGGGTGCGCGGCGATTCCAACACGCCGCTCTACTGGAACCGGCCGGACAAATCCGCCGAGACCATCCGCGAGGGCGGCTGGATCTATACCGGCGACCGTTTTGTTCGCGACAGCGACGGTTTTCACTTCTTCCGCGGCCGCGCCGACGATCTCATCAAGATCTCGGGCCAGTGGGTCTACCCGCTCGAGGTCGAGCTGTGCCTCGCCGACCATCCCGAGATCCGCGAATGCGCGGTGTTCGCAGCCGAACTGCCGGACCGGCGCATGACGCTGAAGGCGGTCGTGGTCATGAACAATCGCACTACCGATCAAAGCGAGGCGACGCGGCGGCTGCAGGATTATGTGAAGGGCAAGCTCTTGCCGTACAAATATCCGCGCGAGGTGATCTTCATCGACGAACTGCCGAAGACGGGCACGGGGAAGATCGATCGGCAGGCGTTGTTGCGGATGTGAGGGGACGGCGGGCTAAACATTCGCTGTCGTCCCGGCGAAGGCCGGGACGACGGTGGAGAATGAGGCACGAACATCGCCTCACACGCCCCATCACCCCGCCTTCCCAAGATGCTCCAGCGCATCCTCGGCCCGCAGTGGCACCCGCGAGGCCTCGTTGTTGAGGTCCACGAGCTGGGACATCAGCCCCATCAGCGCCTTGCGCTCGGCGGGCTTGAGCGGCTCCAGCATGCGTGCCTGCGCACGCTCGACGGCGGGGATGATCTCACGCAGGATCGCGGCACCCGGCTTGGTCAGATAGAGCAGCTTGATCCGCTTGTCCTCCGGCGCCGGCTTGCGCTCCACAAAATCCTTGGCCTGGAGCCGTTCGATCACGCTGCCGAGCGTGGAGCGGTCGAAGGCGATCACCGCCGACAGCCGCGTCGCGTCGATGCCGGGATGGGTGTGGATCGCGATCAGCGCAGCATATTGCACCGGCGTGAGGTCGAACGCCTTGCACTCCTCCATGAAGATCGAGACCGCGATCTGCTGCATGCGCCGGAACAGATAGCCCGGCGCGGCATAGACCGCGTCTATGGTGATCGGAGTGGCAGGCTTACTCGGCATCGGGTTGCTTCTCCGGAGCGGCATTGGCGAAGGCCGGCAGCGCCTTGGCGGCGGCTTCGGCCTTGAGCAGACGCGGATACGCCGCGACATCGACGCCGAAGCGGCGCGCATTGGCAAGCTGCGGCACGAGGCAGAGATCGGCGAGCGTCGGGACATCGCCGAAGCAGAACGGCCCCTTCTCGTCCCTGATCAGCGTCTCGCAGGCCGACAGGCCCTCGCGATTGACCCAGGCGGCCCAGTCCTGGACCTTCTCTTCGGGCAGACCAAGCTCGCGCAACCGCGCCAGCACCTTCAAATTCTGCACCGGATGGGTGTCGCAGGCGATCGCCAGCGCGAACGCGCGCACCTTGGCGCGCTGCAATGGATCCTTCGGCAGCAATGGCGGGTTGGGATGCGTTTCATCGAGCCATTCGATGATCGCGACCGATTGCGTCAGCACCGCACCGGCATCGTTCTCCAGCGCCGGCACCAGACCCTGCGGGTTGATGGCAAGGTAGGCCGGCGCGCATTGTTCGCCTTTGCGAAGATGATGCGGCAGATGTTCGGCGCCGAGGCCCTTGAGATTCAGCGCGATCCGGACGCGGTAGGCCGCGCTGGAGCGGAAATAGCCATGCAGCTTCATCAAACCCTCCCTTCGAATTTTCTCGTTACTTAGCAGGAGCAGCCGCCATTGACGCTACAAAGATTGTCAGTATGCTGTCAATCTAAGGAAAAACGACGGGAGCCGCGCCATGGAAGCCGTAACCAAGACGCCGGAACGCGAGGCGTTCTACAAGAAGATCGATGGCGAAAATCTCACCGCGCTGTGGACGGTGATGAGCGATCTGATCACGCCGGAGCCGAAGAGCGCCTGCCGGCCGCATCTCTGGAAATTCGACATCATCCGCGACTACATGACGGAAGCCGGCAAGCTCATCACCGCCAAGGAAGCCGAGCGGCGCGTGCTGGTGCTGGAGAACCCTGGCCTGCGCGGCCAGTCCAAGATCACGACATCGCTCTATGCCGGCGTGCAGATGGTGGTGCCCGGCGACGTCGCGCCCGCGCACCGGCACAGCCAGTCGGCCCTGCGCTTCGTGCTCGAAGGCAAGGGTGCCCACACCGCCGTCGACGGTGAGCGCACCGCGATGGAGCCCGGCGACTTCATCATCACGCCGTCGATGACCTGGCACGATCATTCCAACGAGACCGATGAACCGATGTTCTGGCTCGACGGCCTCGATATTCCCTTGGTGCAGTTCTTCGACTGCTCCTTCGCGGAAGGCTCCAAAGAAGACCAGCAGAAAATCACAAGGCCCGCCGGCGACAGCTTTGCCCGCTACGGCCACAATCTGCTGCCGGTCGATGTGAAGCGGTCATCGAAGACCTCGCCGATCTTCAGCTATCCCTATGCCTACACCCGCGAGGCGCTGGAGAAGGCCCGGACGAGCCAGGAATGGGACGCCTGCCACGGGCTGAAGCTTAAATTCAGCAACCCCGAGACCGGTGATTTCGCGATGCCGACCATCGGCACGTTCATCCAGTTGCTGCCCAAGGGATTCAAGACCGCACGCTACCGCGCGACAGACGCGACGGTGTTCTGCCCGATCGAAGGCCGGGGCCGCAGCCGCATCGGCGATGCCGTGTTCGAATGGGGCCCACGCGATCTGTTCGTGGTGCCGAGCTGGCAATGGGTGACGCACGAGGCGGATGCGGATGCGGTGCTGTTCAGCTTCTCGGACCGCCCGGTGCAGCAGAAGCTGGATTTGTTCCGGGAAGATCGCGGCAACGCGTAAGACAGACTGTTCGCCACATCTACGGTGTCGTCCCGGCGAAAGCCGGGACCCATAACCCCAGGGCGCAGTTTGGCGAAGGCTCGTAGTTATCTTCGCGGTACGAAGATCGTCATTCCTCGATAGATCACGCGGTATGGGTCCCGGCTTTCGCCGGGACGACGTCAATCACCGCCAATGCAACAACCGCACCTCCAGCCAGCCGATCACCTTCCCCACCACCAGCCCGAACACCGACAGGATCACCACGCCCGCGAGCAGCTGATCGGTCTGCATGAGATTGCCGGCCTGGAGCACGAAGGCGCCGATGCCGTATTGGGCGCCGATCATCTCGGCGCTGACGACGAGCAGCAGCGCGACGGAGGCCGTGATGCGGAAACCGGCGAGGATCGCGGGTAGCGCGCCCGGCCAGACCACCTTGCGCACGATGGTGGCGAAGGGAACGTTGAAACTTTGCGCCATGCGGATGAGGTTGCGCGGCACCGCATCGACGCCGCTATAGACCGAGATCGCGGTCGAGAAGAACACGCCGAGCGCAATGGTCGCGATCTTCGGCTCTTCGCCGATGCCGAGCCAGAGGATCAGAAGCGGCAGCAGCGCGATCTTCGGGATCGGGAACAGCGCCGAGATGAAGGTGATGCCGACGCTGCGCGCCAATCGCGACAGGCCGATGGCGAAGCCGACCGCAACACCGGCCGCCGTGCCCAGCAGCCAGCCGACACCGATGCGCAGCAGCGACGCTGAGAGATGCTGCCAGAGCGCGCCCGACAGTGCGAGCTCGTAGATCGCCCGCACGATCGCCGAGGGGGCCGGCAGGAACAACGGATTGACGAGGCCTGTGCTTCCCGCCGCCTGCCAGATGGCGATGACCAGCGCGAGCGCGATCCAGCCGCCGAAACGGCTGGAGGCCGGCACGAAGCCCGCGCCGCGAAAGCGGACGCGCCGCGTCGTATCGTCCTTGGCCGGTGTGTCGGTCGCGCGATCAAGCATGCTGGACCTCACGCTCGGCATCGATCGCCTCGTTGCGGATCAGCGACCAGATCTGGTTCTGCAGTGCGAGCAGCTTTTCGCGTGCCGCCGCTTCGCCGCGCTCGGCGCGCGTCATCGGCACCGTCACGACCTCGCGGATGCGGCCGGGCCGCCGCGACAGCACCACGATGCGGTCGGCCAGCCGCGCCGCCTCTTCGAGATTATGCGTGACATAGACCGCGCCCATGCCGCCATCGGCGAGCAGGCGGACGAAGTCCTCCATCAGCAGTTCGCGCGTCTGCGAATCCAGCGCCGACAGCGGCTCGTCCATCAGCAGGATCGCAGGCTTCACTGCGAGCGCGCGCGAAATGCCGACGCGCTGGCGCATGCCGCCGGAAAGCTGCTTTGGATAGGTTTTGCGGAAATCGGTCAGGCCAGTGCGGCGCAGGGCATCCTCGACCAGCGCACGGCGCTGCGCGGCCGAGAGCTGGGTGTGAAGCAGCGGAAATTCGACGTTCTCTTCCACCGTGGCCCAGGGCAGCAATGCAAAATCCTGGAACACGAAGGTCAGCGGATTGAGGCTGTCCGCCGGCGGTGCGCCACGGAGTTCGGGTGCGCCTGAGGTCGGCTGCAGCAAGCCGCCCAGGATCGACAGCAACGTGCTCTTGCCGCAGCCGGAAGGACCCACGATCGCCACCACCTCGCCGGCGCTCACCGTAAAGGAGATATCATCGAGCACGGCGAGATCGCCGAAGCGATGGCTGATGTGGTTGGCGATCAGGTCCATGTCACAGGCTTCCTTTCGACCCGTCATCCTGAGGTGCGAGCATTGCGATGCGAACGCATCGCGATGGGAGCCTCGAAGGATGAGCGGCCGCGCTGCATCCGGGCCGTGCATCCTTCGAGGCTCGCTTCGCGAGCACCTCAGGATGACGGGCATAGTTGGCGGCCTGGGACAGCAGCATCAATCCGCCTTCACATAGTCCTTGGCGATGATCGTATCCGCATCATAGCCCTTGTCGGCAAAGCCCTGCTCCTGGAGCCATTTGATCTGGTTGTCGACGTTCTTGACGTCGAGCTTGCCGTCCGGATCGATATAGGCGCAGTTGCCGACCACCTGCTCGACCGGCAGGTTGGTGTACTTTGCGATGATCTCCAGCAGCGGCTTGGTCTTGTCGTTGATCGGCGCGACGCCGTCCTTCATCGAAGCCAGGATCACGTCGTGATATTCGCGATCGGCTTTGGCGAGGACGCCCAGGAACTTCGTCACCAGCACCTTGTTGGTCAGCGTCTTCGGCGAGGCGAACACCGCGCCCAATTGCCAGGGCGTCTCGTCGCCGACCCAGCCCAGGAATTTTGCGCCACCCTCGTCCATCAGCTTGCGTGCGGTGGAGATCGGCAGCAGCGCTGCGTCAACCGTCTCGCCCTTCAGCGCCGCCGCCGCATTCGAGAGCGATTGCAGCGGCACGATCTTCACGTCCGCGAGCCTGAAGCCGTATTTGTCGGCGAGCAGGCCAAGCGAATAATGGAAGCTCGATCCGACCTGGGTCATCGCGATGCGCTTGCCCGCGAGATCCTTCGGCGTCTTCAGGCCGGCCGCATAGGCGTTGTTGCTGGCGAAATAGCCGATCAGGGGATAGCCGGCCTTCTCGCGGCTCATGCCGCCGATCACCTTCAGCACGCCCTTGCCGGCGAGATTGTAGAGGCCAGCGGTGAAAGCCGTGACGCCGAAATCGACATCGCCTGAGGTGGTGGCGACCGCGATCGGCTGCGCCGCGTCGAAGAATTTCAGCTCGATGTCGAGGCCGGCCTCGCGGAAATAGCCTTTGTCCTGCGCGATGAAGACCGGCGCGGAGGACGACAGCCGCAGCACGCCGACCTTGGCCTTCAGTGCATCCTCGGCCCTGGCCGTGCCCATCGCCATCATAGCCAAAAGGCTAAGTGCCGCGACCCGCGCAATTCCGATCATCCCGCTTCCTCCAATAATTCTCTTTTTGCAGTCCGTTACAGGCCCTTTGGCACGGGTTGATCCCGCCCGATGAAAGCGCCCTGTTGTTTCAACGTTTCCTGAAATTTTTCAACCGATATGTCACGGGGGATCCGGTTTCCGGAGAGCGCTAGCGCAGCGGCGGAACCGGCGGCCTCGCCCATCACGAAACAGGCCCCGGAAACCCGCGCCGCCGACTGGCCCTCATGGGTCATCGAGGCGCAGCGGCCGGCGACTAGCAGATTGTCTACGCCCTCCGGCACCAGCATGCGATACGGCAATTCGTTGTAGCCGCGCGATTCCGGGATCGGCGGGAAGGTGAAGATGACGTCGCCGGCAACATGGGCCTCGATCGGCCAGCCGTTGACGCCGATGGAATCCTCGAATGACGCACAGCCGAGCACGTCCTCGCCGCTGAGCTGGTAACCGCCCCTGATGCGGCGGGTCTCGCGGATGCCGAGTTGCGGCGGCAGATCGACGATGTAGGACTTTTCAAAGCCGGGCACGGTGCGCAGGAACTCGAAGGCTGCGAGCGCCTGCTTGCGGCCCTCGATCTCGCCGCGGGTCAGATCGTCGGGCTCGATGCCATTGATGGCGTGGCCATCCTCGCGCGCCACTTGCGTGAAATTCACCCGCCATTCGATGCCGGATTTCTGCGGCCGCACGATCGCGCTCTTGCGCGGGAATTTGTGCGTGCCGGCCGCGGTGGCCTCCTCCATCAATTGCGGGATGGTCCGCCAGGCATCGCCCGCCTTTGCGGGATCGATGCCGTTGAGACGGAGCATCATCGACGGATACATGGGATGACCTTGTTCATCGCCAATGTCGAATGGCGCGCCGGCCCAGACTGCGAGATCGCCGTCGCCGGAGCAATCGATGAAGATCTCCGAGCGTACCGCCTGCCGGCCGGCCTTGGTCTCGACCATCAGGGCGTCGATACGGCGGTCAGCGCCCATCACGACACCGGCACCGAGCGCATGGAAGAGGATGTGGACCTTGTGGCTCGCCAGCAATTCGTCGGCTGCGATCTTGTAGGCCGCGGTGTCGTAGGCCTGGGCAAAGACCTTGCCGAGGATCAGATGCGGCGCGTTGAGGCCGTTCAGATGGTCGATCCGCGCCAGCAGGTCGGACGCCATGCCCTGCACCAGCCTGACAGCCTCGCCGTAGACGTTGCCGTGCAGGCCGCAGAAATTGGTGACGCCGGCCGCGGTGCCCATGCCGCCGAGGAAACCGTAGCGCTCGATCAGCAGCGTTTTGCGCCCGGCACGTGCTGCCGAC
Source organism: Bradyrhizobium sp. CCGUVB14 (assembly GCF_024199935.1). NCBI lineage: Bacteria > Pseudomonadati > Pseudomonadota > Alphaproteobacteria > Hyphomicrobiales > Nitrobacteraceae > Bradyrhizobium > Bradyrhizobium sp. CCGUVB14. The sequence continues at coordinate 771,319 of NZ_JANADS010000001.1, read as the reverse complement.
GCCGCAGCGACGATGCCGGCCGGACCGCCGCCGAGCACGACGATTTCATATTCGCCGTAAAGCGGCACCTGGCGCGCTGGTTCTTCGATCGTCGTGGCCCGCATGGCGCGTCCTTCTCCCAAATCTCTTGCTTGGACTGGACTATGAATTAGCGCGGGGCGGGCTACAATCCACCAAAATACGCGATCAGCTTTCGCGAATCGAGAAAGGTCGACATGGACATCCTCGTGAACCTCCAGGCCTTCCTTGCCACCGCGGATGCGGCCGGCTTCTCCGCCGCCGCGCGCAAACTCAATGTCTCGACCTCGGTGGTGGCAAAACGCGTCACGCAGCTGGAGGCGCGGATCGGCACGCCGCTGTTTCACCGCTCGACCCGGCAATTGCGGCTGACCGAGGCCGGTCAGCGTTACGTCCATCGCGCCCGCGGCGTCGTCACCGACGCGACAGACCTGCTCTCGCGCATGGGCGAGAAAGGGCACGATCTGGTCGATCACCTCCGCATCAAGGCCCCGACCTCGATGACGGTGGCGCGGCTTGCGGACGCCTTCAGCGCGTTCCAGACGCAGAACCCGAGGCTGAAGCTGGAGATCGTGCTGATCGACCGCCCGGTCGATCCCGTCAGCGAAGGTTTTGACATCGCCATCGGCGCCTTCCCGCACTCCTTCGGCGGCGTGGTCGACGAGCCGCTGGTCCCGTTGAAACGATTGCTGTGCGCCTCGCCAGCCTATTTGAAGACGCACGGCACGCCAAAGCATCCGCGCGACCTCGTTGAGCATCGCTGCCTCAGCTTCATGCCGACCGGGCCCGAATGGATCTTCGATGGTCCACGCGGCCGCATCACCATCCAGGTCAGCCCGCTGCTCTCCTCCAACGAGGGACATGTTTTGGCGCGCAGCGCGATCGCCGGCAACGGCATCGCGCTGATGTCGCATTATCTCGTCGCGGACGCGTTGCGCGACGGCACGCTGAAACCGGTGCTGCGCGACTTTCCGATCCCGGAATTGTGGGTGAAGGCCGCAATCCCCGAGCGGCGACGCAACGCCGCCGCGGTGCAAGCGCTGCTGACTTTGCTGAAAACGTCACTCGCGCCGTCGCTGTAAGCCGCATCACGCCGGTGTCACAACATGACGGTTGCTCTCGCCGGGCTGACCTGAGAGAAGAGCCGCCATGGATTCGACACTTGTGAAATTTGCTCTCGCAGCCCTGACCATCCTGGCGATCTCAGCCGCTCCCGCCGCAGCACTCGAGCAGAACTGCCGCTTCATCCAGGCCAAGCCTGATCGTGAGGCCTGCTACAAGCGGCAGGAAGAAGAGCTCGCGGCAAAGCGCAACAAGCCTGCGCCAGCGGCAACTGACGAGAGCAAGACGCTCGAATCGCTGCGGCAGATGCGGCAGGACGACGACGCCGTCTATCGCAGCATCAACAACATCTGCCGCGGCTGCTGACGCTCAGCCCTTCCCGCCGCCCCACTTCGCCGCCCGCTTCTCGGCGAACGAGGCCAGCCCTTCCGCTGCCTCCGCGCTCTGGCGCTTGAGCGAATGGAGTTGGACGAGCCGCGTGTAGGCCGCATCGTCCACGGCCATTCCGCCGAACGAGCTCTCCAGCGCGAGCCGCTTGGTCTCGGCCATTGCCTCCGGACCATTGGCGAGCAGCTGCTCCACCACCTTGCCGCCTGCGGCATCGAGATCGGCGAGCGGCACCACCTCATGGACGAGGCCGATGCGGCGGGCGTCTTCGGCGCCAAAGCGTTCGCCGGTCAGCGCGTAACGGCGGACTTGCCGTACACTAATGGCGTCGCAGAGCTGCGGGATGATGATCGCGGCGGTCAGGCCCCAGCGCACCTCGGTGATCGAGAACAGGGCGTTGTCGGCGGCGATCACGACGTCGCAGGCCGCGATCACGCCGGTGCCGCCACCAAAGCAACCACCCTGCACCAGTGCCACGGTGGGAATCGGCAACGTGTTGAGCCGCTGCACGGCTTCGAACGTCGCCCGGGACGCCGCCTCGTTGGCCTCCGCCGATTGCGGGCGGACGCTGTTGATCCATTTGAGGTCCGCGCCCGCCTGAAAGTGCTTGCCGTTGCCCTTGAGCACGACGACGCGCAGGTTTGGCTTCTTGCCGAGCTCGTCCATGGCCGCGAGCACGCCCGCGATCAGGGCGCCGTCATAGGCGTTGTTGACCTCGGGCCGGTTCAACGTGACGGTCGCAACCCCACGCTCATCGAGGGTCCACAGGACGGGGCTGGCAGTCATCGGCGATCCTCCGGTCGTTCGTTTGGCGCGCACTATGGCCGAGGCACCGCGTCCCGATCCATATCTTTCCAGCGTGGGGCGGCCGCGTCCATCGCATGGCGGCTTGTGTCATGCTGCCGCCGGGCGGCGACTTGGGATCAGGGACGGGACATCATTTATGCGCATCTGCATTTTCGGCTCGGGCGCCGTCGGAAGCCATCTTGCGGTCAGGCTGGCGCGCGCCGGCCACGAGGTCTCATGCGTGATGCGCGGCGCGCATCTCGAGGCGGTGCGCGCCAACGGCCTGAAGCTGCGCGTCGGCGATTCCGAGGTCTCGGCCAAGGTGAACGCCTCCGGCGATCCGGCCCAGCTCGGCCCGCAGGATGTGGTGATCTCGACGCTGAAGGCCACGGCGCTGACCGGGCTGGTCTCCAGCCTCAAGCCGCTACTCCAGGACGACACCGCGATCGTATTCGCTCAGAACGGCATTCCCTGGTGGTACGGCATCGGCCTGCCGCCGCGGCATCCGACGCCGCCGGACATTTCCTTCCTCGATCCGGGCGGCCGCCTGCGCGCCTGCATCCCGAAGGAGCGGATCATCGGCGGGGTGATCTTTTCCTCCAACGAGGTGACTGCGCCCGGCGTGGTGCAGAACCTGACGCCCGACCGCAATCGCCTCCTGATCGGCGAGTGCGACGACCGCAATTGCGAGCGCATCACGAAGCTGCGCGGCGTCTTCAACGATGCACGGCTGGAATCGCCGCCGGTGGCCGATATCCGCGAAGCGATCTGGTCAAAGCTGCTGACCAACATGTCGCTGTCGGTGCTGTGCCTGCTGACCGGCCAGACCGCGCGCGGCGTGCGCGACGATCCCGCCTTCGCTGAGGTTATCCCGCGCATGCTGACCGAGGCGAACGACATCGCCCAGCACTTCATCCCCGAGGTCAAGCGCGTGACGCGCAGCGGCCCCGCCCCCAACCACAAGCCGTCGCTGCTGCAGGATTACGAGCTCGGCCGCGCCATGGAGATCGACGTGCTGGTGAAGGCCCCCGCTGCATTCGCGCGCACCGCCGGCCTGTCGACGCCGACGCTCGATCTCATCGCCGCGCTCGCGATCCAGAAGGCGCGCGACAAGGGCCTCTATTCCGCCTGAGCCTCAGCCAAGCTTGTCGATCCAGGCCGCGAGCGTGTCGAGCACCTCCGCGAGCGCCTCCTCATTGGTGCGGCCGGACCTCTTCAGCACGGCGAAGGAGTGATCGCCGCCTTCGACCTCATGCAATTTCGCCTTCGCGCCGAGCGCCGCGATGACGGGCCTGAGAAGGCCGAGATCGGCGAGCCCATCGCGCGTGCCCTGCAGGAACAGCATGGGAATCCCGACATGGGCGAGATGCTCGGCACGCTCCGTCGACGGCTTCTTGTCGGCATGCAGGGGAAAGCCGAGGAAGGCGAGCCCCTTCACACCCTGCAGCGGCGCCTTGGCCTGCGCCTGCGACGTCATGCGCCCGCCGAACGATTTTCCGCCGGCGATCAGCTTCAACCCGGGACACAGCCGCGCCGCCTCCGCGACAGCCGCGCGGATCGTGGCATGCGCGACCGCCGGCTGATCCGGACGGCCCTGCTTGTTTTCCATGTAGGGAAAATTGAAGCGGAACGTCGCAATGCCTCTGTCTGCGAGGCCAACTGCAATCTTGTCCATCGACGCATGCCGCATGTCGGTACCGGCGCCGTGCGCCAGCACGTAGCACGCGCGCGCATTGTCTGGCCGCATCAGGATCGCGGAGATCTTGCCGATGCGCTCGATGTCGAACTTGAGCTCTTTGATTTTGACGGCTTGCGTTTTGACAGTCACAATCAACCATCCCGACAGACACGTTTCCGGCCGCCTTGGTAGCGTCACCGGCGCAGCCTGAAAACACAATAATTACCGCATCGGACTGGCCTACCAAGCCGGCAAGCCGCATCAACCGAGGTAATCATGTCCTACCGCTCCTCCTGGATGACCGAAGAGCTCGACGTCTTCCGCGACCAGTTCCGGAAATATCTCGCCAAGGATCTGGCGCCGCATGCCGAGAAATGGCGCGAGCAGAAGATGGTCGACCGCTTCGCCTGGCGCGGGCTCGGCGAGATGGGCGCATTGCTGGCGAGCGTCCCGGAGGAATATGGCGGCCTGGGCGCGACCTTCGCCTATGACGCCGCCGTGCTGGACGACCTCGAAAGCACGGTGCCGGAACTGACCACCGGCGTCTCCGTGCACAGCGCCATCGTCGCACATTACATTCTGAACTACGGCTCGGAGGAGCAGAAGAAGCGCTGGCTGCCGAAGATGGCCTCGGGCGAAATGGTCGGCGCCGTCGCCATGACCGAGCCCGGCACCGGCTCGGACCTTCAAGCCGTCAAGACAACGGCGAAGAAGCAGGGCAATTCCTACGTCATCAACGGCCAGAAGACTTTCATTACCAACGGCCAGGCCGCCGACCTCGTCATCGTGGTCGCGCGCACCGGCGAGGCCGGCGCCAAGGGCATCTCGCTGCTCGTGGTCGAGACCGCGGGCGCCGACGGCTACAAGCGCGGGCGCAACCTCGACAAGATCGGCCTGCACGCCTCCGACACGTCGGAGCTGTTCTTCGACAACGTCACGGTGCCGCCGGAAAACCTGCTGGGCAAGGAAGAGGGCCAGGGCTTTGTCCAGCTGATGCAGCAATTGCCGCAGGAGCGCCTCGCGCTGGCGGTCGGCGCCGTCGCCGCGATGGAGCGCGCGGTCAAGCTCACCGTCGACTACACCAAGGAACGGAAAGCATTCGGCAAGCCGCTGATGGATTTCCAGAACACCGCCTTCACGCTCGCCGAGCGCAAGACGGAGGCGATGATCGCGCGCGTCTTCGTCGACTGGTGCATCGAGCGCCTGGTCGCAGGCGACCTCGACACCGTCACCGCGTCGATGGCGAAATACTGGTGCTCGGACAAGCAGGTCCAGACCGCGGACGAGTGCCTCCAGCTGTTCGGCGGCTACGGCTACATGCAGGAATACCCGATCTCGCGGATCTTCATCGATTCCCGCATCCAGAAGATCTATGGCGGCACCAACGAGATCATGAAGCTGCTGATCGCCAGATCCCTATAGTCAGGTCGCTGCAGGGCGCTGCTACCGCGCCCGCCAGTCACCCGGGCGGCAACCAAAACGCTGCTTGAAGCGCCGCGTGAAATGGGAGAGATCCGAAAAGCCCCAGTCGAAGGCAATGGCGCCGATCGCGCGGCCGCCCAGCGCCGAATCCTTCAGGTCCGCCGCCGCGCCCACGAGGCGGCGATCCATCACATAGTCCGAAAACGTCGTGCCGGAGCGCTCGAACAGCTTGTGGACATAGCGCTCGCTGATGCCGACCGCGCCCGCGACCGCCGCGACCGTCAACCCCGGCTCGCGCAACCGCTCGTGAATGGCGCGGCGCAGCGCCAATACGGTGGCATCCGCGAAGCTTGCGGCTTCCGCCGTCTGCGCCCGCGAGCGACGCGACAGGCTGAGCGCAACGAGATCGAGCAGCACGTCGAACAGCCGAACGCTGTCCTCCTCCGCCATCCGCAATGCGCCGGCATTCAGCGAACGCGCGGTCTCGACGATGAGATGGCCGACATGGGGATCGTCGGACACGCGCTCGGCCCTGAAATCGAACGAGGGCGGCAGCCGGTCGCGCAAGGCACGCGACGGCACCCAGAACGAAGCGACCTCCAGCGTCGGACCGCGATCGTGCAACAACGTCACCTCGCGATCGCTGTCGACGATGCCGACCTGGCCCCGCGACAGGCTGACCTCGCGGCCATCCTGAAGCATGCGGCATCGCCCGGCGAGCTTGAAGTTGAGATAGAAGCAGCTCTCGTGCGACGCCGCGATGTCGGCACGCGAACGATTCACGGTGTGCTCGGGAAACACCACCCGGTTGATCGCTCCGGCACCCAGGGCGATCGTCTCCACCTTGGCCGGGAAGCGTGATGTCGTCGCCGACTCCGGCGTCAGGTTCATGAAGGCCTGGCAGATCGCCTCGCGGTAATAGGAAAACTGCTCGTCCGGCCGGGTCTCCGCGGTGTTCCAGACGACGTACCGCGGCCGGCTTGTGGAATTGACCTGCTGCATCGGTTCACTCCGAGACCAATCCGGTTCACTTCCAGCCAAGCGGAAAACGGCCAGCCGGTTCACACTTCGCACAACAAGAATTGTCCGCCGCGCCTCGCGAGCGCCGCAAAGGACCCCATCCATGCCGATCTAACCACATCCTGCGGAGAAGCCACAACATGTCGACCTACGTTCTCGTCCACGGCGCCTGGCACACCGGTGCCGGGTTCGAGCCCGTCGCGGCCCCGATCCGCGCCGCCGGCCATCAGGTCTACCTCCCGACGATCAAGGGCAACCGCCCGGGCGACGCCAAGACGACGGGGTTGAAGGAGGCGATCCAGTCGATCGTCGACTACCTTGCCGAAAACAATCTGAAAGACGTCATTCTGCTCGGCCATTCCTATGGCGGCATGATCATCACCGGCGTCGCCGACCTCGCGCCCGAGCGGATTCGCCGGCTGGTCTATTGGAACGCCTTCGTGCCCAACAACGGCGAATGCCTCAACGACATGGTGCCGCCGCACTATGTCGGGCTGTTCGACATGATCGCGGCCGAGCGTGGCGACGGTTCGGTGGTGCTGCCTTTCCCGATCTGGCGCGAAGCCTTCATCAACGATACGGATGCCGAGACGGCGCAGCGCGCCTATGACGTGCTCAATCCGCATCCGCTGGCGACCTTCAGCGACAAGATCACGCTCAAGGCCAACCCGGCCGAGATGCAACTGGCAAAGTCCTACATCAACTGCACCGAGGACACCGCGCTGCCACACAGCTATGGCTGGCATCCGCGGCTGTCGGAGAAGCTCGGCCTGTTCCGCCTGGTGCAGGTGCCGGGAAGCCACGAGCTGTGCTTCTCCGATCCGGCACGCCTCGCCCGGGCGATCATGGAAGCGGGGCGCGACTAGCGCGCACGCTATCTCATCCGCTTGTCGGCGGCGACGAAGTCGATGAAGGTCCTCACCTTCGCGGAAAGGTATTTGCGGCTCGGATAGACCGCGAACAGCTTTCCGACGAAGATGATGTGCTCGGGCATGACGTGTTCGAGACGCCCGGTGGCGATGTCGTCGGTGACCAGCCATTTCGGCAGGAACGCGAGACCCATGCCTTCCAGCGCGGCCATGTGCAGCAGCGTTTCATTGCCGCTGCGCAGCACCGGATTGAGCTTGATGGTCTCCGTGCCGTGCTCGCCGGCGAAAGAGAAGCTCTCGCCGGGATAAAGTGCATAATGCAATAGCGCCTGGCCGGCGATATCGGCCAGCTTGGTTGGGCGCCCGGCGCGTTTGAGGTAGGCGGGCGCCGCAACCATGTAGAACGGCACGTTGGTGATCGGACGCGCGATCAGCGACTCGTCCGGCGCACCGGTCGCGCGCAGCGCGAGATCAAATCCCTCCTCGACCAGATTGACCAGCCGTCCGCTGAGATCGATGTCCAGGCACACTTCCGGGTAGCGCGCCTGATAGTCGGCGAGGATGCGCGTGAACATCGTGTTTGCCATCCACACCGGCGCGGTCAGCCGCAGTGTGCCGCGGGGAACGACGGTCGCCTTGCTGACGGCGGCTTCGACCTCGTCGAGTGAATCCAGCATCTGCCGGGCCTGCTCGAAATAGAGCGTGCCACTCTCGCTCAGGCTGACCCGCCGGCTGGTCCGGTTGAGCAGCCGCGTGCCCAGCCGCTTCTCGAGTTGCATTACGTGCTTGCTCGCCATGGCGGGCGAAATACGCAGGCGTTCGGCGGCCGCCGCAAAGCTCTTCAGCTCCGCGACCAGGCAAAACACCCTCATGCTGACCAGGGAATCCATCAGATCATCAACATCCAGGAAATGAACCACTGCCGGAACATATAATGATCAAATGAATGGAAACCATCAAATGGTGGCAACCCGCTCATTTTGGAGAACCACCATGTCCACCACCGCTCTTGAAACCCCCACCTCCGGCCGCGCCCTTCGCATCGGTCTCTGGACGGCGCAGATCCTCATCGCCTTCGCCTTCATCGGGGCGGGGCTGGTCAAGCTGACCACGCCCATTCCGCAGTTGGCGGCGATGATACCCTGGGCCGGCCAGTATTCCGAAACCTTCGTTCGCTCCATCGCCCTGGTCGATCTCGCCGGCGGGATCGGCATCATCCTGCCCGCCCTGACGCGGATCCTGCCGCGACTGACGGTGCTCGCCGCGCTCGGCTGCTCCGTGTTGCAGGTGTTTGCTCTGGTCTTCCACATTTCGCGCGGCGAGGCCGAGGTCACGCCTCTGAACGTGGTCCTGCTGGCTCTCAGCCTGTTCGTGCTGTGGGGACGCAACAGCAAGGCGCCGATCGCGCCGCGCCAGTTCTGACCCGCGGAAATACCGCGGTCATGATCTCTGGCAATGGATGGTCCCGCAGGGGCCTGCTCGCCGGCAGCGCGATCCTCACGGCCGGCGGCGCCGCCGCAGCCAGGGAGGATCGCCTCGCGGACGGCGTCGTGATCCTGATCGACAGCAACGAGCCTTACGTGATGGGACACGCGATCAGCTATTCGGCCAATCTCGCAAAGCACTTTGCCGACAAGGGCGCGCGGTTGCTGATCGAGGTCGTCGCCAACGGCAAGGGTATCGACGTCTTCAGGGCCGACAAGACGCCACTGGTCGAGCCGCTGGCGACGCTGCGGCAGTCGCTGCCCAACCTCACCTACAGCATGTGCGCATCGTCAAAGGCGATCGCGGAAGCCAAGGAGCAGGTCTCGATTCCGCTGATACCGGGCGCGAGCCTCGTCCCCTTCGGCATCGGACGCGTCGTCGATCTGCAACTCAAGGGTTTTGCCTATATCCATGCGTGAAAGACCTCGTGCGTTATCCCGGCGATCGCTCCTGATCGCCGCGCCGGCGCTTTTCGCTTCCGCGCCCGCGATCCGTGCGCAGGACAGCTGGCCACCGGTGTTCGAGGCCGGCCGCAGCCAGTTCACGGTCGTGCGGCCACGAGCGGCGATGCCGCAGCTCAGGCTTCAGGATCCGAACGGCCGGGATGCCGTGGTGACTGCGAAGCCGGGCCGCATCACCCTGGTCAACTTCTGGGCGACCTGGTGCGCAGCCTGCCGGCTCGATCTGCCGACGTTGGCGCGCCTTGCGGGATCGCGGCCCGATCGGCTCGACATCGTCGCGATCTGCACCGACACCAGGGATTTTCGCAAGATCCGCGCCTTTCTCGGCAGCCTCGCCGTGCAAAACCTCGCCTGCTATGTCGATGCCTACGGCGCAGCGGCGCAAGCATCGACCGAGATGTTCTCGATCGTCGGCATGCCCATCACCTATCTGGTCGGGACGAGCGGCCATGTCGAGGGATACATCGCAGGAGCGCCCGAGTGGCTCTCGCCCGCGGGCGCGCGCCTGCTGCAATTCTATCGCGAGCAAGCCTAGACCGAGCCAGCTTGCCGTCGCGCCACCGGTTCCGATGGCTCCTGCTCGACCGCAAACGAAGTCGGATTTGCGAGACAACCGTCATTGCAAGGCAGGGCGGCAAACCATACGCTGCCCGCCATCGGCAGCCCCGTCTGGTCTGCTTGCATCGGGAGAATTGCGAATGGTTCACGTCTCGCGACGGAAACTGCTTCAGCTTGCGGCTGTTACACCATCGGCACTTACCGCTGCCTGGACGTCGGCTGCATCGGCTGCGACCGGAAAGAAGATCCTGACTGCAGTGATGCAATCGGACCTTCGCGTCACCGACCCCGGCTTCACGACGGCCATCATCACCCGCGACCATGGCTACATGGTCTACGATACGCTGCTCGGCATCGATTCCACCTTCAAGGTGCGGCCGCAGATGGCCGACTGGACGGTGTCCACGGACGGGCTGACCTACACCTTCACCCTGCGCGACGGCCTGAAATGGCATGACGGCGCGCCGGTGACGGCGGAGGATTGCGTCGCCTCGCTGAAGCGCTGGGGCACGAGCGTCGACGGCATGGCGCGCAAGCTGATGGACTTCACGGCCGGCATCGAGGCCGCAGACACCAGGACGATCGTCCTCAAGCTGAAGGAGCCCTATGGCCTGGTGCTGGAGACGATCGCCAAGCCATCGTCGATCTGCGCCTTCATGATGCCCAAGCGGCTTGCGGAGACCCCGATCACCAAGCAGATTCCCGAGCAGATCGGCTCCGGCCCGTTCAAATTCGTCGCTGGCGAATTCCAACCCGGCGTGAAAGCCGTCTACGAGAAGAACACCGACTATGTGCCGCGCAAGGAGCCGGCCGAATGGACATCGGGCGGCAAGGTGGTGAAAGTTGACCGGGTCGAATGGATCACGATGCCGGACGCGCAGACCGCGCTCAACGCACTGCAATCGGGTGATGTCGATTTCGTCGAAACCCCGCCCTTCGACATGCTGCCCGCGCTCGAATCCAATCCGGATGTCAACGTGACCATCCTGAACAAGTTCGGCTTCCAATCGTTCGGCCGGATGAACTTCCTGCATCCGCCGTTCGATAATGTGAAGATTCGCCGCGCCGCGCTGCTCGCGATCAACCAGAAGGACGTGCTCGACGCCCAGATCGGCAATCCCAAATACTACAAGCTCTGCGGCGCATTCTTCATCTGCGATACGCCGCTGGCCAGCGATGCCGGCGGCGAGACCCTGATCAAGGGCAACGGCATGGCGGACGCCAAGAAGGCCCTGGCCGAATCCGGTTATGACGGCACGCCCGTGGTGATCCTGGCGCCAGGCGACCAGATCCTGCTGAAAGCGCAGCCGATCGTGGTCGCGCAGCTCCTGCGCGAGGCCGGCTTCAAGGTCGACCTTCAGGCGATGGACTGGCAGACCGTGGTGACCCGCCGCGCCAACCAGAAGTCGCCGAAGGAAGGCGGCTGGAACATGTTCTTCACATACCAGGGCGCCGCCGATTCGATGAACCCGCTCGTCAATGGCGCGATGGTCGGCAAGGGCAAGGAGGGTGGCTGGTTCGGCTGGTCCGAGGACCCCAAGCTCGAAGAGCTGCGCGACGCCTTTGCCCGCGCCGCCTCGCCGGAAGATCGGAAGAAGATCGCCTTCGACGTCCAGAAGGAGGCCTACGATCAGGTGATCTACGTCCCGCTCGGCCAGTTCCAGGCGCCGAGCGCATGGCGCAAATCGCTCACCGGCGTCATCGACGGCCCGGCGACGCCGATGTTCTGGAATGTGGACAAGAACGAGTAGGCTGTTCTCCCTCTCCCCGTTCTTACGGGGAGAGGGTTGGGGTGAGGGGCTGCTTCCGCAAACACGGTGAGAGTTAGACTCGCGCAGAGTCCCCCTCACCCGGAATTTGCTCTCGCAAATTCCGACCTCTCCCCGCAGGCGGGGAGAGGCGAAACTCCGCGACGCCTTGTGCTCCGCCTAATTCGGATGCCACCAGCGGCCGCCGATAACGACGCCTTCGGAGACGATCTTCTTGTCGCCGATGAGGTGCTCGCCGACGACGTCCTCATAGTCGAACTGGCCCTGCTTCACCGAGATCAGCGTGGCGTCGCCGACGCTGCCCGGCTTGAGGCTGCCGAGCTCGGGCCGTCGCAACGCCATTGCGGCGTTCTCGGTCGAGGCCGCGATCACGTCCGACAGCGACATGCCCATGCAGAGGAATTTCGACATGGTAGTCACTTGGTCGAAGGCCGGCCCGTCGATGCAGAGCTGATGGATGTCGGAGGAGATCGTATCCGGGTAGAAGCCGTTGGCGAGCATGGCGCGCGCGGTCTTGAACGCGAACGAGCCCTTGCCGTGGCCGATATCGAACAGCACACCGCGCTCGCGCGCATCCAGCACCGCCTTCTTCACGGTGCCCTGCGCGGTCGCCGGCGAATTCGGGAACGGACGGAACGCATGGGTCAGCACATCGCCGGGGCGCAGGCGCGCCAGCACCTCTTCATAGGTCGGCGGCGGATGGTCGATATGCGCCATCAAGGGCATGCCGACCTCGTCGGCGACCTGGAGCGCGATATCGAGCGGCACGGCGCCCGAGGTGCCCGAGGAGTGCAGCCCGACGCGCACCTTGATGCCGACGATGACATCGCGGTTGGCGTCCGCCACCTTCGCCGCCTCGATCGGATTCATCAGCCGCAATTCCTCGCTCTCGCCGACCATGATCCGGTGCGAGAAGCCGAAAATGCCGGCATGGGAGACGTGGAGATAAGCGAGGATGCGGACCTGGCTCGGCTCGATCACATGCTTGCGGAAGCCGGCGAAATTGCCGGGGCCGGCGCTGCCGGTGTCGACCGAGGTGGTGACGCCGGAGGCGCGGCAGAATTCCTCGGCATCGATGCCGAGCGAGGTGCCTCCCCAATAGACGTGGGTGTGGAGATCGATCAGGCCCGGCGTCACGATGAACTGCGAGACGTCGCGCACGTCTGTGCCCGGATCCGCCTTGAGCCCGCTGCCGACGGCGGCGACCTTGCCGCCGGAAAAGGCGACATCGGTCACCGCATCGAGCTTCTGCGAGGGGTCAACGACCCGTCCGCCGCGCAGGATCAAATCGAAAGGCATCATTGTCTCCGAATGTGGGCAAGCAACTTGGGTAAGCATGGACCGGGCTGGAAGGCGCGCTTCCAGCCCGGTCGCTTCTGTTAGCAATTTTCACGCCGTTCAAGCAAATCAACAGCGCTCAATGCCCGTTCGGCCTGCGGTCCGCGCGCGGCGCCTCTTCCTTCAGCCGCTCCAGCGCATCGGGCATCATGCGGCCGAACATCGAGCTCAGCATCGCGGTCGGGATCAGGCCCGCATTGTTGCTCTCCTGGCCTTGCGCGCCGGACATCAGGAATTGCGGCACCAAGGGCTGGTTGATCTTGGTCAGGGCTTCCGCGAACTTCGCAAAGTTCTGCTCGGCGAGCCTGAACTCCGGTCCGCCGTAAGCGTCGACCGAGAGCTTTGTCGACTGAGCGTTGGCCGTACCGACTGCAAGCACGCGATCGGCCTCGCCCTGGCCCTCGAGCCGTGACTGCTCGCCGACCGCGGCGGCGGTCACCTTTCGGGTCTCCGCGTCCTTTTGCGCGCGGGCGAACGCGGCAGCGCCCTCGTTCTCGTTCACCTTGATCTGGATCAGCGACTGCGTCAGCGCGGTCTGCGCCGCCGCGGTTGCCTTCGCTTCGTTGAGCGCGCGCTCCTGAACGGCGGCCTTCTCCTGCTCCTGGTAGGTCTCGATCTGCTCGCGCGCGATCTGGCGCGAGCGCAGCTGGATCAGGATGTTCTCGATGGTGTGGTCGCCGGCAGCGGCACGCGGCGTGCCGATCAGGACCTCCTGAAGGTCGAGCGAATAGCTCTCGAACTTCGCCTTCATCTGCGCCGCCGATTCCTCCTGAATTTGCGCCCTGTTCTGCAGCAGCTCGATCAGGGTCATCTTCTGCGCGATGTTCTTGAAGAATGCGCTGACCATCGGATCGAGCGTCTGCTCGACGAGCTTCTTCACGTCGCCGAAGCGCTGGATGATCATCGGCGCCTTCTTGTAGTCGATATGCATCACCACCGAGAGCGGCAGCGTCGGCTCGAACGCATCGCGGGTGATCAGCGAGATCTCCGACAGGTTCTCGTCCAGCTTCATCGCACCGACCTCGCCGCGCACCCATTTCAGGATGAAGTTGACGGTCGGAATGATCTCGATCTTGCCGGCATAGGTGTTGAACGCGTATTTGCCGGGCAGCAACGGGTCCTTCCAGACACCGCGGCCGCCGTTCACGACCAGTTCGCCATGGCGATATTGCTCGCCCGACACGTCGTCGCTATGCGGGCCGGTGTAGAAGATGACGACGCCGACATTGCCGACCGGGATCACCGTTTTCGGCACGGCCTCGACGGTCGCGAACAGGCGGTTGATGTACCAGGTGCCCTCGACGATGACCTGGAGCTGCCGGCCACGGTAGCCGCCGGCCGCCAAGAACTTCTCGGGCTCCTGGAAATTGTTGTGAAAGATCTCGTCGTCGCGCAAGTCCGTGCCGACCTCTGGTGCGATGATCTCGCCCGACGGCAGCGACGGGCCGTCATGCACGGTGACCACGCCGACCAGATCATGATCGGCCGCGAGCACGACGGGCGCGAAGCCCCAGCGCTCGGCGATGGTGAGCTGCATGGCGTCGAGCACGCTACGCTCCTGCCCGCTGAGGGCATGACCGTAGACGCGTTCGTCGGTGATGATCGCGAACTGCGTCGTGTTGATCGCATAGGTGCCTTCGCGCAGGATCTTGCGCTGCGGCCCCTTCTGGCCACCGCCGAGGAGGAAGCGCCGCACGTCCTGGAAATCCGACCTGTCCTCGGTGTCGTTGGCGCCGAGCACCTGCGATGGCTGAAGCGGCGCGCCGTCGCGCGCGAACACATAGGCGATCTTGCCCTGTCCGACCGTGACGAGATCCGATTTGTGGATCCGGTACATGAACGGAAAGAACACGTGCAGGCCGCCGCGCAGCACTTCAGGCTCGTAACCGGCCTCGCCGTTCAACGCGATGAAGCCTTCGTCGATCGACCCGGTCGTCGACCACAGCTTCTCGACGATGCCGACCTGATTATTCGGAATATAACGAAAGATATTGGCAATCCGCAGCAGGATCACGAGCGCGATCGCTGCCGCGGCCCAAAGCGCCGGCTGCATCAGCCAGGCGCCATCGAAACCATTGACGTTCATAGTTCATCTCCACAATTCGCAACTGGGCGGCCGTGTTAACCAAGGCCACACCCCAGAATTGCGGGAGCGGAGATGTGAATACGGCTCTCGCTTCGCAAGCACGATGGCGCGCAAAGCCGTGCCGATCTTTTTTTATTGGAGTCTTGACGCGCGGCAAAACCGCGAGAACCGCCGGCGGCGCAACTGACTCAGCCGTGCCAGTGCGAACCGCGGATGACGCCGCAGAAATTGCCACGGTGGAAATGCGGCTCCTTGTCGGCGATGACGTCGGCCTTGACGTTGCCGAACGTCGTATCCGGCTTGTGCTTGATGCCGTCGTAGAATGCCTGGATGATGTCTTCCTTGAAGTGCGGCGTGCGCGGAAACGCTCTCACCACTGCCTCGCGCTCGGCGTCGGAGTATTCCTTGTAGGTCAGTCCGAGCACGTCCATCTCGACGCCCGCCGTCACCAGCGCGACGACGGGATGCATGTGCTGCGGCACGCCCGGCGTGGTGTGCAGCGCGATCGCGGTCCAGACCGTGTAGGCATCGTGTTCGGAGATGCCGTGGCTGCGCAGGAAATCGCGCGCGGCGTGCGCGCCATCGACCTCGAACCGCTCGTGCTTGCTGCCATGGCCCCGTATCAACCCGATGTCGTGAAACATGGCGCCGGCATAGAGCAGCTCGCGGTCGAACTTCAGCCCGCGGCGGATGCCGGCCAGCGCGCCGAAATGATAGACGCGGCTGGAATGGTTGAAGAGCAGATCCGTCTCGGTGTCTCGGATGTACGCGGTGATGGCGCGCGCCAGCTTGCTGTCGGGAATGGCGGCGGCTTCGGTGATCTCTTGCATGATGGTCTCCTGAAAATCCTGGCTCGACCGCAAGCTAGATCGGAGCTAACTTGTCCTCAAATGACGTAAAACGTCAAAAACGGACAAATACCGACCGAGCCGGACATGAGCGCGAAGCTGAGATCGAGAACTGTCGTGATCATTGCGCTGCCCGGGGTGCAGCTTCTCGACGTGGCCGGGCCTCTCGACGTTTTCGCCGAGGCGAATTTACAGGCCGGGCACGAAGCCTATGCGCTGATGGTGGCGGGAGCAGAGCCGGGTCCGATCCGCAGCTCGTCAGGCGTGCGGCTGATGCCCGACCGCGTCATCGATCGCGGTTTCCAGGACAGCATCGACACCTTGTTGATCGCGGGATGCCCGAACGCTGCCGACGTGCCGGCGGACGGCGTCGTGATCGATTGGCTGCGCCGACGCGCTTCCAAGACCCGGCGCTTCGGGTCGGTATGCTCGGGCGCCTTCTTCCTTGCGGCGGCGGGGCTTCTCGACGGCCGACGGGTCACGACGCATTGGGCGGTCGCAGACCGGCTCGCCGAAAAATTCCCCGCTGTCAGCGTGGACAAGGACACGATCTACGTCACCGACGGCAAGCTCCGCACGGCTGCCGGCGTGACCGCCGGGCTCGATCTCGCTCTCGCGCTCGTGGAGGAGGATCTCGGGCGCGAGATCGCGATGAAAGTCGCGAGCCAGCTCGTCATGTTCTTCAAACGCCCGGGCGGACAAATGCAGTTCACCCGCAAGGGCGAGACCGTCCCCGCCGGCCGCGCCGCGCTGCAGGAGCTGCAGCGCTGGGTCGCCGCCAATCCCGGACTGGACCACAGCGTCGCAAGCCTCGCGGCGCGCATGGACATCAGTCCGCGTCACTTTGCGCGGCTGTTTCGTGCCGAGGTCGGAATCACGCCCGCCACCTGGGTGGAGGAAGCCCGCGTCAACGCTGCAAGGCGCCTGCTGGAGCTTGGAAACGAAGCCCCCAAGCAAGTGGCCAAGCACTGCGGCTTTGCCGACGCGGATACGCTGCGCCGCGCCTTCGCCCGCCACGTCGGCGTGACGCCCGCCGAATATCGCAAACGCTTTGCGCGGATTTCGGCTTAAGCGATCTAAGAGGAGTAGGAGAATGGCGATCCCGGCATGACTCGAACATGCGACCTACGGTTTAGGAAACCGCCGCTCTATCCGGCTGAGCTACGGGACCGCGGAACCCGCCGGTAACGGCGGGTTGCCTGGGGCTGTACATATCAAAGCAGGGGCCGAACCGGAAGCCCTTCGCTTGACCGAATCCGTGCGCACTTCAGGTCGTCCCGAAACCCGACCCCGCCTTTTTGTATTCAGGTCGTGGTGGACTAAAAATATCGAGCACGCGGGCGCCGTCAGGGCCGGCGCGCATGGTGTGCGGCACATCGCCGGGTGTGCGCCAGAAGTCGCCCTTCTCAACGGCAATCTCCTCGCCGCCCTGGACACGGATCGCAGAGCCTTCGAGCAGCACGCCCCATTGCTCCTCGGCATGATGATGCAGCTTGCCTTGCGCATGCGGCGCCAGCGTCACCACCGACAACATCGCTTGCTCGCCGGAGAAGATGCGCGTGGTCACCCCTGCCGTCAGCTCGCGAAACAGCCCATCGGCGGCATTGTCGAGATTGTGGAATTCGTCCTTCTGGCTCACGGCGCTATCCCTTTATCTCTATTTAGCTGCAGACTGACGCACAGTGGCCAAGAGTTGGTCCTTGAACTCGCCCCTCAGGGTAACGAACAAGCTCGACCATTTGCGGCTCCGGAACTCGCAGCGGCCAAGCGGACAATAATCCTTATCATGATAGTCTCCGAAGACGATGCCGACCATCGTCATTCGGCGGCCCCACTGGCGAAACAGGGCGCTGCCTGATGCTCCGAATTCGAACTCGCAGTTTGTTTCAAAAGTCCGCCAATCCCTCGCGTCGCGGATTTGGCACTCTTGTATCGTCTTGTTGAACGGCCCGGCTTTGTCCATCTTACCGGTGGCTTCGATATCATAGCCCACGACCGCCAGAACACGCTCTCGCTCCACCAGAGTTTCGGGCTGCTCATAAATTTCGTAGGGCGTCACGTCGGCAGGAAATGCGAGCTTTGCGACGGCCCAATCGGCGCTGCCCTGTTTTGGCGCACTGTCGATGCAGGATCCCATCCATACGGCCGCCGACAAAGGAATGGTGCGCCTCTCCGCTCCCAAATAGTATTCGAATCTACATTTTTCAGGCGGCGTGTGGGGCTTGCAAACGTCCCGGAATGCGTGAGCAACCGTCGTGATCACGTCGCGCGCGCCAGTGACTTGAGCACTGCTGGCTCCGCCAGGGCATCGCAAGATTCCACTTGCCGCAAAACGCTTTCCAACTGCATCCACGGCAAGATCGTTTGCTTTTGCGTACGTCTCTTCCGTCATTCGACCGTAAGAAGTCGTCGACGCACCATCCGAGGCAAGAGTCCCAATCTCCGGTGGTCCTCCGGAGGTGAACAGAAGCAGAATCAAAACAGCAAGCAGGACGAATGCGTAACTCCGCAGCACTTGAAGTGATCTCCGCTAAAAGCGCGTTGGCGAGGAAAATATTTGGAAATAGCCTCCGACAGCGGCAACGGTCGGCAAATCATCCTCGCGCAGATCACGACTTGCCGTAGGACCCCTGATAGCGGCCCTCGCGGATCGCCTTCAGCGTCTCGTCCTCGCGCTTGATCTGGGCGCGTACCGCCTCCAGCAGCGCCGCGGCGCCGGCGGCAGGAAACGACACCACGCCATCCTCGTCACCGACCACGATGTCGCCGGGCGAGATCACGCTACCGCCGATCGTCACAGGCACGTTGATCTCGCCGGGACCATTCTTGTAGGGGCCGCGATGGATCACGGCGCGGGCGAAGCAGGGGAAGTCGTCGCCGGCGAACGCCGCGACATCGCGGATCGCGCCGTCGATCACGTATCCTTCCGCCTTGCGCCACTGCGCGATGTTTTTCATGATCTCGCCGACCAGCGCCCGGGTCTCGTCGCCGCCGCCATCGACCACGATGACATCGCCGGGGCCGACCAGCTCGAGCGCGCGGTGGATGGCAAGATTATCGCCGGGCCGGGTGCGCACCGTGAAGGCCGCACCGATCAGCCTGCCGCTGCGATGATAGGGTTTGAGCCCGACCGCGCCCGGCAGCCGGCCGAGATTGTCTGAGATGATCGAGGTCGGCGCGTTCCGGAAACCTTCGATGATATCGGCCGGCGGCTTCGACACGCTGTTCGCTGCGATGGTGATGGTCATGGAATTCAGTCCCTCTGTGATGTCTTATTCGGCGTGCGCCCGCGCCTTCGCGGGCATGATACGGAAGGCGCGGCCCTCCTTCATCCACGCCGCGCGCTCGTCGCGCAGCAATGTGCGGCGAACCTTTCCGGAATCGTCACGCGGCGGCGTGCTGACGATCTCGAAACTCTCGGGATGCTTGTAGCGGCTGAGCCTGTCTTTCAGGAAGTCGGCCATGCCGTCCGCAATCGCCTGGCCATCCGCATTCGCCTCCGGCTCGATGATGGCGTGCACGCGCTGGCCCAGTTCCGGATCCGGCAAGCCCACCACGACGCAGGAGCGAACGCCGGGACATTCGGAGACGGCGGCCTCGACCTCGGCGGGATAGATGTTGGCGCCACCGCGCAGCACCATGTCGGCGAGGCGGTCACCGAGATAGAGATAGCCTTCGGCATCCAGCCGGCCGATATCGCCGAGCGATTCCCAGCCGTCGGCGCGACGCTTCGGCTCGGCGCCGAGATAGTGATAGGTGGCATCCTTGCCGTCATTGTTGAGGAAGTAGATCTCGCCGGTCTCACCTAGCGCGACGTCGTTGCCGTCCTCGCCGATGATGCGGAGCTTCGCCGTCTCGCCGATCTTGCCGACCGAGCCCTTGTGCGTCAGCCACTCCGTGCCGGAGATGATGCAGGCACCCTGCCGCTCGGTGCCGCCATAGAGCTCCCAGACCCGTTCCGGCCCGAGCCACGCGATCCAGTTCTCCTTGAGCCAGGGCGGCATGGGCGCCGCCATGTGGAAGACGGTCTGCAGGCTCGACACGTCGAAAGCGTTGCGAACGTTCTCCGGCAGCGCCCAGATCCGGTGCATCATGGTCGGAACGAAATTGACCCATTGCACGCGCTCGCGTTCGATCTGCCGCAGCGTCTCCTCGGCGTCGAACTTGACGAGGCCGGTGAGCTTGCCGCCGTAGAACAGCGCATAATGCGACACGATGAACGGCGCATTGTGATAAAGCGGGCCCGGATTCAGCAGCGAGGCGCCGAAAGGCATGTTGAGCGGCGGCGGTGCGGCCGTGTCGACGACCGCGGGATTGTGATCGAGGATCACCTTGGGGCGGCCGGTCGAGCCGCCTGAGGTCATGGCCTTCCAGTAGCGCGCCACCGGCGGGTCGATCGGCGCGTCGGAAAAACCTTCCGGCACGAAATCCGCCGGCAGGCGATTTTGCGCATTCCAGTCGGCCTCGCCGCCGACCACCAGCGCCGGCCGGAGGATCTCGAGCACGGCTGCGGCTTCACCGCGCGGCAGCCGCCACGACAGCGAGGTCGGCGTCGCACCGCATTTCCACACCGCAAAGCTGGTCTCGAAGAACGCGTTGCCGTTGGGCAATCCGATCGCGACGAAATCGCCGGGCTTGACGCCCTTCGCCGCAAATGCCCGCGCGCGCCGGTTGGCACCGCGCTCGAGCTGGTCCCATGTCAGTCGATCCTGCCCATGCTGGACGGCGATGCTGCCTTCGGGTTTGCGTTGCGCATACCAGCGCGGCACATCGGACAGGGGCAGGAGCATCAGGCGTTTCCACTTCGTCTTCTTGGCGGCGCCTCAGGATGAGACGCTCACGGCGCGAAGTGTAACAGCCGGGGCCGGACCTTCAAGGCATCAACGCTCCGCACCGCAGCCCGGAATATCGAACAGCGCCGCGAGGCCGCATTTCGAAGTCAGCATCTTGTCGCCGTCGTGGCCTACGCCGGCGACGTCCCATACCCTGTGATTGGGCGTGCCGTGATCACGCTTCGCCATCAGGTCCACATAGTTGTGGCCACGCGCGTAGCGATACGGGCCCTGGGCCTTCGCCATGCAGCTCTTGTCGAGCGCAGGATGCTCCGGATTGGTATCGAGCGTACCGAGCAGGTAGATCACCTCACGTTCGACATAGCGCTGCTCGAGCGCAACCGGCGTCGCGTCGCCAAGATAGGGCGGACGCGCGTCCATGCCGTATTTCCAGTTGTTGTAACCCGGGCAGGATGCGGCGATCTTGGGCTCAGGCCGTTCGCTGCTGAAATAGGCATAGGAGGAAGGATTGGCGACGACATAGCGCACGTCGATGTGCTGGCGCGACAGAGCCACCTCGCCCTTGCCGGCAATCGCGTAGCGCTGCGCGACCTGGCCGCCGCCGGAATGACCGGCAACCACGACCTGCTTCAAATTCGGGAATATACGCCGGTCGGAAAGCTTGGCGAGGATCGCGTCGAGTGCCTCGAAGGAGGACACCGGGTTCGGCGCCAGCGCGGCGTCGCCACCCTCCCACCCTTCCAGCGACCAGCGCAGCGTGTCCGCGGACAGCTTGTGGGCTTCGATATCGATCTCGGCCAGGAACTGCGGCACGATCATCAGCGCGCTCTGGCCATCGCCGCCAGCCGCGAGCTGCGCGGTATGAGCCGACATATAATATTCGTCGGCATTGCGCAGGCGTCCATGCAGCACGACGATGGCGCGCGAAATCGCCGGCAGCGGCATCGACCAGTCGCTGGAGAGATAGAGCGGCAGCATGCCCTGGCCGCCGACCGAGAGCCGCGCATCGGCAACGACCTTCACCGGCTTGCGATTGGGCGCATCCTCGTCCGCGGCAAAGGCTCGATCGCAAATCAAAACCAATGCGACAGCGGCGATGCAGGCCAGCACTCTCATGACCGACTTTCCCCTTTGGATTCAAACCGATAAAATTCTAAACGCATCCAGTGCCGCGCGGCTGTGACTCCTGCGCCACGTCAAGCAAAAAATGTCAGCATCCCAGCCATGAATTTCCGGGGTTCCACGGGTGACAAGGCGTCGATAATGGAGCAAAAATCGGGCCCGACTCAGGTTGGGTTGAGTTTTGCAGGGAATGCTCTCGTAAAATGTTGTCCGTGTTTGCATCGCGTCGTGCGGCGCCGCTTCTCGTTGCCGCAGCAGGAGTTTTTCTGCTGACGTCGTCGCATGCCCACGCGCAATGGTGGAAGCGCGCACCGGTCGACTTCGAGGAATGCGCCGACGCTGCCGAAAAAGCCCCGACCAAGGCCGAGAAGACCTCGGCGCTCGCAGACTGCAACGCCAAGTTCGCGGGCCGGCGCAAGGCGGGCGGCGGGTACACCTATTACGACTTCCTGCAGGATCGCACCTTCGACATCGCCGGGCCGAACCCGACGCCGGACGAGCAGAAGAAGATCGACGAATCCTACACCGCCTATCTCGCCGATCAGCGCCGCAGCAATGAAGCGGCCCATGCCACGGCACGGCAGCAGCGCGAGCAGCAGGAACAACAGGTGCAGCAGCTTCAGCAGGTCGCACTGCGAACCGAGGTCGAGCGGGTGCCGGTGCCCGTGGAACGGCCGAAGGCGCTGCGCCAGAAGGGCACGCCCTGCACCAAGGGGTCGTTCTCCTGCGAATGGCCGCGGCTGTCGGAGAGCCTGAACGATATCAAGAAGCTGTTCAGCCCGACGCCGAGCAAGCCGGCGAAGAAGGGATAAAGTTGCGACGACAGTGGAGTTTGTTGCCTCAGTTCGGCAGCTTCTTCTTGCTCTTCTTGGGTGTCGTCACGGGCGGCGTAGCCGGTTCCGGAGCCGTCTGTGAATTGCTCAACGCCTTGCGGCTCTCCTGCAAGCGCGCATCGTAGCCGGGAGAGTTCGTGACGGTCGGTGGCCGGGCGCAGGCCAGCGTCGACGCGCCGCACAGCGCGACCAGCGCGAGCCCGATCATCAAACAACGCTTCATCCCGCTCCTCCCTCGCTCTCAAGCCGCGCCGCGGATCTGCTGCGGCGAAAGCCCCGGCGGGCCCTTCCCGGCCGTCTCCGCCTGCTTGATCAGCGCAACAATGCGGCGCATCAGCGGCGCGTCGACATTGTTCTGCTCGGCCAACGCAATGACTGCGCCCTGGAGATAGTCGATCTCGGTCTTGCGGCCCTGCTTCAGATCCTGCCACATCGAGGAGCGTGCCTCGGGATCGATCTTCATCGTCCGCCCCAGGATCGCGTTGAAGATCATGTCGGGCAATCTCAGCAGGGTCGGCGTCCAGTTCGGCGGGATTGGCGTTGCCGAGGCCGGCGTGATGCCGGCGGCCTTCAGCGCGGCCAGACCTTCCGCCATCTGGTCGGCGAACAGTCTTCGCCAGTCGCGGTTCGCCAGTTGCGCGGCGAGCGGCATGTCGGACAGCGCGCTGAGCGCGTTGTTCAGATTGATGATCAGCTTGCCCCATTGCACGCCGGCGATATCGCGGCTGGCGCGCAGATTGAGCCCCGGCACCGAGAGCGCCGCAGCCGTGTTGTCGGCATCTTCGCCAACGGTGATGTCGCCGGAGGTCGAACGGTGGAAACGCCCTTCACCCATTGCGACCACATTGAAAGGCACCATGCCCGCGAGCACGCGCCGGCCGCCGAGCCGCTCCTGCAGCACCACGACATTGCCGACGCCGTTCTGCAACGACACGATGACGGCATCCTGCGGCGCGTGCCGCGCGATCTGGTCCGCGACATCGGCGGTGTCGGCGCTCTTGACCGTGACCAGCACGATGCCGGCGCTGTGGAAGATGGAAGGATCCTCCGACAGCGCGAGCCGGCCCGCATCCAGCTTCGTCTCGGCGCCGTCGAAATCCGTGAGCCGCAGGCCAAACCGCTCGATCTCGGTCTTCACCCGCGGCCGCACCAGCAGTGCGACCCGACGGCCGGCAGCTGCCAGCTGGCCTCCGACAAAACAGCCGATGGCGCCGGCGCCGGCCACCACGATCGGTCGATCCGTAACCACCAGACCTTGCTCCCCTTAACGACCGGCCTTCGATAGCAGAGGTAGAGCGGCATGCCCATCACGACGCATCCGCCTTGTAACCGTCATGAGAGCCCCATATGTTTTTGCCCCGGGGGCAGTCAGCGGCGAGAGCTCGCCGAACGAGACGCCAAAGGAGAGCACCATGGGTCTACTCGACGTCCTCAACGGCATGCAGAACGGTCCCCGCGGCCCGAGCACCCCGAGCTCAGAGCAATCGTCCGGCGGCATGTCGCCGATGACGATGGCGATCCTCGGCCTGCTCGCCTGGAAGGCATTCAAGCACATCACCGCAGGCCAGCCGGGCGCCGCGCCGCAATCGGCGCCGACACCTGTCCCTCCCCCGGTGAACGCGGGCCCGGGCGGCGGCCTCGGTGGCGCGCTTGGTGGCGGTGGCGGCCTCGGTGATGTCCTCAAGGGCGGCCTCGGCGGCCTGCTCGCGGGTGGTGCGGCGGGCTCCGTGCTCAGCGGCGGCCTCGGCGATCTCCTCAACCAGCTCCAGCAGGGTGGCCACGGCGAGACCGCGAGCACCTGGGTCGGCAAGGGCGAGAACAAGGCCATCAGCCCCGGCGATCTCGCCAACGCACTCGGCGCCGACCAAATCCAGAGCCTGTCGGCCCAGAGCGGCCTGTCGCGCGACGACCTGCTCTCCGGCCTCAGCCAATACCTGCCGCAGGTGGTCGATCATCTGACGCCGGACGGACGGCTGCCGACCGAGAACGAGATCTCGGGACGAATTTAATCGAAGTTGGATCTACGCATTCGGCAAGGGGAGCACTGACATGAGCATGGGCGGCCTGTTGTGGATCATCGTGGTCGGCTTCGTCGCCGGCCTCATCGCGCGTTTTCTGGCACCGGGACCGAACAACCCGAGTGGCTTCATCCTCACCACCATCCTCGGCATCGTCGGTGCGTTTCTGGCGACCTTCGTCGGCCAGGCCATCGGCCATTACAGCCCGGACCAAGGCGCGGGCTTCATCATGGCCACGATCGGCGCGGTGGTGGTGCTGTTCATCTGGCACCGCCTGGTCGCGAGCGGCGTGATCAAGGGGTAGGTCACAGCCGCTTTGCGCTTCGCCTATCAACAAATTCGGTGTCGTCCCGGCGAAGGCCGGGACCCATAGCCACCGAACTTGGTTTGGCGAAGATTAGTAGTTGCCGACTTCGCGCCATAACCACGCCCTGTGGTTATGGGTCCCGGCCCCCCGTGCGCAATTGCGCACTAGGCCGGGACGACGGCTGTGTTTGCCGCGCGCGCGGAGCACGACTTCACGTAATCAAATGCATCCCTGCGTCCATGCGCACGACCTCACCGGTCATGTTGCTGGAGGCCGGCATCGCCAGGAAGCAGACGAGCTGCGCGATGTCCTCGGCAGAAGATGCGACCTTGAGCGGCACCTTCGCGATCACGCTGTCGCGCACCTGCTTTGCCTGTTCCTCGCCGCGGCCCTTGGTGAACCAGGGCGTGTCGATATAGCCGGGACACACCGTGTTGACGCGGATCAAGGGCGCCAGCGCGCGCGACAGCGACAGCGTCATGGTGTTCAGCGCGCCCTTGCTCGCAGCATACGCAATCGACGAGCCGACGCCGCTGATGCCGGCGACGGAGGAGATGTTGACCACGGCGGATGGGCGCCCCGACGCGCTTGCACCGGCCTCGAGCAGGCTGCGCGCAGCGCGCACCATCTGGAACGGGCCGATCGTGTTGACGGCATAAAGCCGCTGGAAATCTTCCGCCGAGAGCCCATCGAGATTGCCGTGGGCAACATGCTTGGTGGTGCCGGCATTGTTGACGAGAATGTCCAGGTTGCCCCAGCCGCTCGCGGCTGCAACGATCCTGCGGCAATCGTCATCCTTCGAGACGTCGCCCTGCGCGACCAGCACTTCGGCAGCGCCCGCCTTGCGGCAGAGCTCCGCCGTGGCCTCGGCTTCGGTCTTGCTCGACGAATAGTTGATGACGAGTCGCGCCCCGCTTCGCGCGAGAATTTCCGCGGTCGCAGCGCCAAGCCCGGATGCGGACCCCGTCACGATTGCGCACAAACTGTCCTTGGCCATCCGGATTTCCTTCCCCGTGATTGAATGTGGCGCCTTGTTTAGCGAGTTTGCCGCGCCCTGCAAATCGAGCAAACTCCGCTAAGCGGAATTAGCATTTTTTGATCCTCGCCCCCATGCCGGCGATGCAGATGGGCCTGCGATCAACGCTTGTCAGGGCCATGGCTTTTTCGGATCATCGGGCGCAAGAAGAGATCGCGCGCCGCCCCTCGGGCAGGATGCGCCAATGGCAAAACACGGGGAACGCTGTGGCGGAGAGTGACAATATCGTCGTCGAGACCGCGGAGAAGATCTTCGCCGATCTCGCCGACCCACAAACCATCAACAACGACAAGAAGAATTCGTGGCAGGCGCCGCTGTGGCAGGCGCTGAGCGAAGCCGGCTTGCCGTTGGCCTGGGTGTCCGACGATCTCGGCGGCTCCGGCGCGAGCCTCGCCGATGGTTTTGCCTTGCTGAATGCTGCCGGCCGCTTCGCCGTCGCGGTTCCCCTCGCCGAGACCATGCTCGCCGGCTGGCTGCTGGCGCAGGCGAAGATCGCTTCGCCCGACGGCGAGATGACGGTGCTGCCGGCCTCGCCGAAGGATCGCATCACGATTGATGCCGACGGCTCACTCTCCGGCCGTGCCCGCGGCGTGCCCTTTGCCAAGGCGGCCAAGCATTTTGCGGTGCTCGCGCATGGCAAGGACGGCGTCTCGATCGCGCTGGTCGATGCCGGCAAGGCCCGCATCGAATCCGGGCTCAATCTCGGCTACGACCACAGCGATACCGTAACGCTCGACAAGGTGCAGCCTGTCACCATCAAGGTTGCGCCTGATGGCGTTGACCAGACCAATCTGATGCTGATGGGCGGCGTCGCGCGCAGCCTCCAGATCGCCGGTGCGCTGGAATCCATGCTCGACATCTCCGTGCGCTACTCCAACGAGCGCGTCGCCTTCGAGAAGAAGATCTCGAAATTCCAGGCGGTGCAGCACAATCTCGCACGCCTCGCGGGCGAATCCGCCGCCGCGCTGGCAGCCGCGACCTCGGCCGCCGACGCCATCGCAAACGCCACGTCCTTCAATGATGAGGTCTACCTCGAAGCCGCCTCGGCGAAGATTCGCTGCGCGGAAGCCGCGGAAAAGGGCGGCGGCATCGCGCATCAGGTCCACGGTGCGATCGGCTTCACCATCGAGCACATCCTGCACCGCTACTCGCTGCGGGCGCTGGCCTGGCGCGACGATTTCGGCTCCGAAAGCTACTGGGCCGTCGAGCTCGGCAAGCTCGTCGCCTCCAGAGGCGCCGATGAGTTGTGGCCACTCGTGGCGTCGCGCTAACAGGGAACGAAACACATGACCGCTGCTCTTCGTTTCGATCCGATCCGCCTGCCCGAGAAGTGCGAGCAACTGCGCAAGGAAGTGCGTGCCTTCCTTGCCGAAGAGATCGCCGCCGGTACCTTCGATCCGCACAAGCCCAACCGCGAAGACACCGACGCGCCGGAATTTTCCCGCCGGGTCGGCGCCAAGGGCTGGCTCGGCATGACCTGGCCGAAGAAATATGGCGGCCAGGAGCGTTCCTTCCTCGAGCGCTATGTGGTCACCGAGGAGATGCGCGTCGCCAACGCACCGACGCGGCGGTTCTTCGTCGCCGATCGCCAGAGCGGGCCCGTGTTGATCAAATACGCGCCCGAGCACATCAAGATGGATATCCTGCCGCGCATCTGCCGCGGCGAGATCTGCTTCGCGATCGGCATGAGCGAGCCGAATTCCGGCTCCGACCTGTTCGCGGCCAAGACGCGCGCGACCAAGACCGATGGCGGCTATCTGATCAACGGCACCAAGATCTGGACCTCATCGGCCCACATCGCCGACTACATGATCGCCATTTTCCGGACCTCGCCGCCGACCAAGGAAAACCGCCGTCATGGCCTGACGCAGTTCCTGGTCAAGATGAAGCAGCCGGGCATCAAGGTGAACCCGATCGGCCAGATCACCGGCCAGTACGAGTTCAACGAGGTCGTCTTCACCGACTTCTTCGTGCCCGAAGATCACGTGCTCGGCGAGGTCGACGGCGCCTGGAAGCAGGCGACGTCAGAGCTCGCCTATGAGCGTTCAGGCCCCGAGCGTTTCCTCGAGACCTATTACGTGCTGACCGAACTGGTCCGCGCGGTCGGCCCCAATCCGGATACGCGCAGCGCCGAAGGCATCGGCCGGCTGGTGGCGCAGCTCCACACCATGCGCCGCATGTCGGTCTCCGTCGCCGGTATGTTGCAGGCCGGCAAGGAGCCGGTGGTAGAAGCGTCCATCGTCAAGGACATCGGCACGGTCTGGGAGCAGCAGCTCCCGCATCGTGTGCGCGATCTCGCGGCCTTCGTCGAGGAGACCGCGACCAACCGCGAGACGCTGGAGCGGCAGCTCGACTTCGCGATCAAGACCGCACCGAAACTCACCATCCAGGGCGGCACCACCGAAGTGCTGCGCGGCATCATCGCCCGCGGACTGGGCTTGCGCTAGATGGGATCGAAACCCTGGCGTCGGGCTCCGTTCACCTCTCCCATGGGGAGAGGTGGTTCTTCGCTACTGAGATATTGGAGACAAGAATGAGCACCTACAAAGATATCGGCGTCGAGAAAGTCGGGCACGTCGGCACCATCGAGATCCGCAGGCCGCCGCTCAACTTCTTCGACATCTCGCTGATCAACCAGATCGCGGATGCGCTCGACGAGTTCGATCGCGACATCGAGATCCGCGCCTCCGTTCTCTCGGCGCAAGGCAAGGCGTTCTGCGCCGGTGCCAATTTCGGCGATCCGGCGCGGCAGGCGCAGGAAGCGCAAGAAGCCGAGAAAAAGGCCAAGGGCGATCCCGCCGACAATCTCGGCCCCATCAACCATCTCTACATCCAGGCCGTGCGCATCTTCCGCGCCAAGAAGCCGATCGTCGCGGCCGTGCAGGGCGCCGCCATCGGCGGCGGCCTCGGGCTTGCCGTATCGGCCGACTTCCGCGTCACCTGCCCCGAAGCGCGTTTCTCCGCGAACTTCACCAAGCTGGGCTTCCATCCCGGCTTCGGCCTGACGACGACGCTGCCCGAGCTGATCGGCAAGAACAACGCCGAGCTGATGTTCTACACCAGCCGCCGCGTCACCGGCGAGGAAGCGTACAAGTGGGGCCTCGCCAACGAGCTGGTGCCACAGGACCAGGTGAAATCAGCCGCGATGAAGCTCGCCGGTGAGATCGCCGAATGCTCCCCGCTCGGACTGCTCTCCACCCGCGCCACGATGCGCGCGGGCCTCGCCGATCGCGTCATGGCCGCTACCAACCACGAGCTCGCCGAACAAACCCGCCTGCGCGCGACCGAAGACTTCAAGGAAGGCGTGAAGGCCACGGAAGAGCGGCGCGTGGCGAATTTCAAGGGACGGTGACTGCGGCGGCGTTCGCCATATCACTCTGGCGTTACCACATTCTCCCATGTCGTCCCGGCGAAAGCCGGGACCCATAACCACAGGGAAGAGTGTGGCGCGAGGCGCCCACTCCGAGTCTTCGCCAAACCACTGCCTGTGGCTATGGGTCCCGGCCTTCGCCGGGACGATAGTGTGGATTTGACGCGCTACTTCCGCCCCGCCACCAGCGCATCCACGATCGTCACACCCTGCCCTTCCGGATGCACCAGCACCGGATTGAGCTCGATCTCCGCGATCTCTCCGGCATGCCGCGCGGCAAGCACCGAGACATCCGCGATCAGCTGCGCCAGTGGCGCGACATCCGCCTTCGCCGCTCCACGAAATCCGTTCAGCAGCGGCGCGGCCTTCAGTCCTGCCAGCATCGCGCCGGCCTCTTCAGCACTCACCGGCGCCGGGCGATAGACGACGTCGCGGAACAGCTCGGTGGTGATCCCGCCGAGGCCCACCATCATCATCGGGCCAAACGTCTCGTCCGTCATCGTGCCGACGATGATCTCGACACCTCTCTTCGCCATCGGCCCGACCAGCACGCCCTGAATGGCCGCCTCCGGCCTATGCTTGCGGGCATTGTTGACCAGCGCCTCGAACGCCAGAAACACTTCACCCTTGGTGTTGATATTGACGCGCACGCCGCCGACTTCGCTCTTGTGTGGAATGTCGGCGACTGGATCTTCATCACCAGCGGAAGGCCGACGCGGGCGACCGCCGCATCCAGCTCGCTCTTTTCCTTGACCAGCACCTCATCCGGCAGTGGGATGCCGGCGGCTCGGAGCAATGCTTTGCTGTCTGCTTCGGACAAAACCGGCGACGTCAGGTGCGCCGAGAGATCGCGCGCCGGCAGCCGCACCTCTTCGGCGGCCCTCGGCAGGCTGAACTTCGCGTAGTCGGCGATCCGCCGCATCGCAACGCCGACATGGGTGAGGCCAGACAGGACCACGACGCCTGACTTCGCCATCTCGCGCCGCGCGAAGTCGGACGGTACCGTATAGGAATAGAACACCACCGGCTTGTGCTGCATGGCCAGAACCGGTGTCAGCTCCGGCTCCTTGAAGGGCTTGCGCACGTCGCTCGACAGCGACAGCACGACCAGGATCGCGTCGACTTCATCGGACACCGTGAGCAGATCCACGCTCTTCTGCAGGCCGCCCGAGGTCACGCCTTGCGCGGTGACGTCGATCGGGTTGCGTGCGGTGCCGTAGGACGGCATCAGCTTGCCGATCTCCGCTTGAATGGGCAGGGACAGCTCCGGCACCTGCAAGCCTTGCAGCGCAACCGCATCTGCGCCCCAGATACCGGCGCCGCCTGACGTCGTAATCACGGCGACGCGATCGCCTTTCGGCAGCGGATTGCTCACGAGCAAAGCCGCGATCGTCAACGCCTCGTCGAGATCATTGGAGACGATAAAGCCGTATTTGGCGAACACGGCGTCATAGGCCGCCGACCAGCCGGCCATGCTCGCGGTATGCGAGGCTGCGGCCCGCTCGCCCGCACCGGAGCGGCCGACTTTGGTGACGATGACCGGCTTCTTCAACTCCGCCGCGCGCCGCGCGGCCGCGAGGAATTTGTCGACGTCGCGGATGCCCTCGATGAACAGCAGGATCACATCGGTTGCGGTGTCCTGCACCATGTAGTCCAAAAATTCACCGGCACCGAGATCGGATTCATTGCCGGCGCTGACGACGTAACTCGTCGAGATCCCGAGCGCCTTGGCGCGGTGATAATAGGCAAAGCCGATGCCGCCGCTCTGCGCGACGATGCCAATCCGCTTCGTCGTGGCGACCAGCGGCACCACACCTGGCTTGACGTCTACGGCCGGACTGAACGTCGCCGCCACGCGCTGCACATGGCTGAAAAAGCCCTCGGCGTTTGGGCCGGATATCCGCATGCCGGTGCGCTTGGCCAGCGCTGCGATCGCGTCCTGCATGGCCGCGCTGTCGCCCCCCTCCTCGGCAAAGCCGGAAGAGATGATGACGGCGTTCTTGACGCCGGCAGCCGCGCATTGTTCGAGCGCCGGCAACACGGCACGAGCAGGGATGATGACGATGGCGAGATCGATCGGCGCACCGATCTCCGCGATCGATTTGTGGCAGGCGAGCCCATCGATCTCGGCGTAGTTCGGGTTCACCGGATAGATCTTTCCCGAATACTCGTTCTTGCGCAGCATCGCGAGCAATCGGCCGGGGATTTTTTCGTGGTCGCGCGATGCGCCGATCAGCGCGATGCTTGCGGGGGCGAAGAAGCTGTCGAGCGGATGCGGCATGTTGAACCCTTGCTCTTATATTGCTCCGTCATCCTGAGGTGCGAGACACGTGGCGCAACGCGGCACGTGCGGAGCCTCGAAGGGTGAACGGCCCCGCCGGTGGCCGTCGCCCTTCGAGGCTCGCCGAAGAGGCGAGCACCTCAGGGTGACGGATCACGACTAACCAATCAACTGACGCGGAACGTCACCCCGCCCAGCAGGAACTCGTTGCCCGCAACCGCCAACCTTCGCCTTGGCGGAGTGCAGCACCTGGGCCACGTCGGCCACCCGAAACTCCAGCGCGCTCATGATCTCGCTCGTACCCCTCACGAAGCGGAACGTCGCATTGGGCAGCTTCAGCTCAGGGCCATCAGCCGCGACCCCGATGATCTTGCCCCAATGCGTCGCCAGTCCCTGCGGGTCCGGGCTCTGCATTTCCACGGCCGTCAGCGCCTGCGTCACATCCTTGCGGATGAAGCTTTGCCAATCCGGCCCCGCGGGCGGGTACGCGCCAAGAATGTCGTCACTGCCTGCGGTGTGGTTGAACTCGATGAAAGCGGCGCGGCAGTCGCGGGGGTGGAGCTGCACCCCGTGATAGGGCGCATGGTCGATGACGTTGGCGGTGCGCACGCCGAGCGCATTGGCGTAGCGGCCGCGCTCGTCCGGATCGTTGCAGCAGAAGATCGCCATATAGCCACCGCGGCCGCCGGTCTTC
Organism: Bradyrhizobium sp. CCGUVB14; assembly: GCF_024199935.1. Taxonomy (NCBI): domain Bacteria; kingdom Pseudomonadati; phylum Pseudomonadota; class Alphaproteobacteria; order Hyphomicrobiales; family Nitrobacteraceae; genus Bradyrhizobium; species Bradyrhizobium sp. CCGUVB14. Next base: position 739,078 of record NZ_JANADS010000001.1, on the reverse strand, counting down.
TCGATGAAGCGGCCGGCGGTGGTCCCGCCCTTGAAGGGCGCGACGACCTCCAGCATGATCGTGTCGACCGGAAGCAGCGCATTCTCCAGGCCGTATTTGGCAACATTGCCGTCGCGGTAGCAGACGGCGAGGCCCATGATCTCGGCGATATCGGAGATGACAGGTGCGAGCTGCGGCGCGACCAGACAAATCTGCCGCAGCCGCATATAGGGCGCCATCGTCATGCGCCCCTGAAGGCCGGCTTGCGCTTCTCGACGAAAGCCTTCGCGGCCTCCTTGTGATCCTCGGTATCGCTGCAGCGGGTGTGATGGATGGCTTCGCCGTCGAAGCAATCTTCCAGCGGCAGGTGTTCGGCATTGTTGATGTTGCGCTTGATGTAGCCGAGTGCAATCGACGGCCCCTGCGCCAGCGACAACGCGAGTTCATGCGCGGCCGCATCGATCTCGGCGTCGGGCACAACCCTGGTCACCATGCCGATCGCATGCGCCTCCTTCGCGGTCAGCACCGGCGAGGTCAGATAAAGCTCGCGCGCCCGCGCGCTACCGAGCAGCTGGGTGAGAAAATAGGTGCCGCCATAATCGCCGGAGAAGCCGACCTTGGCGAACGCCGTCGTGATCTTGCAGGACTCGCTGGCAACGCGCAGGTCGCACGACAGCGCCATCGAAAGGCCGGCACCGGCCGCCGCACCATCGAGCTGCGCCACCACGGGTTTTGGCATCTGATGCAGGATGCGCGAGACCTCCATGCCGCGGCGGAGGTTCGCCATCTTCACTTCGAACGGCAGCGGCGCGCGGCCCGCCGCCATCGACTTGACGTCGCCGCCAACACAGAACGAGCCGCCTGCCCCCTTGAACAGCACCGCGCGCACCTCCGGATCGTCAGCCGCGCGCCGCGCCGCCTCGACCAGTCCTGCGACCATCTCGGGGTTGAGCGCGTTCTTTCGCTCGGGACGGTTCATGGTGATGGTGAGCAGTCCGCTTTCGAGCTTCTGCAGGACCATGTCGTTCATGGGACGTCTCCCTTGTTGTTGTTTTGCTTGTCTATAGCCACGCCGTCATTGCGAGGAGCGAAGCGACGAAGCAATCCAGACTATCTCTGCGGAAACATTCCTGGATTGCTTCGCTTCGCTCGCAATGATGATCTCTATTTCTTCACCAGCGGACAGCGCGACTGCTCCAGCGACTGGAACGCCTCGCTGCCGGGGACGGTGGCGACGAGCTTGTAGTCGTCCCAGCGGCCCTTGGACTCCGACGGCTTCTTGACCTCGAACAGGTACATGTCGTGGATCATGCGACCATCCTCACGGATCTTGCCGTTCTTGGCGAAGAAGTCGTTGATCGGCGTGTCCTTCATCACCTTGATGACTGCGGCCGCATCGGTCGTGCCGGCCGCCTTCACTGCCTTCAGATAGTGCGTGACGGAGGAATAGACGCCGGCTTGCGCCGAGGTCGGCATCCGTTTGGTCCGCTCCATGAAGCGCTTCGACCACGCGCGGGTGTCGTCGTTGAGATCCCAGTAGAAGGCTTCAGCCAGCAGCAGGCCCTGCGCGGTCTCGAGACCGATCGAGTCGATATCGGAGACGAAAGCGAGCAGCGGCGAGACCTTCTGGCCGCCCTTGGTGATGCCGAACTCGGCCGCCTGCTTGATTGCGTTGACGGTATCACCGCCAGCATTGGCGAGCCCGATCACCTTGGCTTTCGAGGCCTGCGCCTGCAACAGGAACGACGAAAAGTCCGACGTGTTGAGCGGATGACGCACGCCGCCGAGCACCTTGCCACCGGTCTTCGTCACGACCGCGCTGGTGTCCTTCTCCAGGTCCTGGCCGAAGGCATAGTCGGCGGTGAGGAAGAACCAGGTGTCGAGGCCCGACTTCACGGCCGCAAGGCCGGTCACGTTGGCCTGGCCGTAGGTGTCGAACACGTAGTGGATGGTGTAGGGGCCGCAGGCTTCATTGGTGAGACGGATCGAGCCCGGGCCGTTGAACATGATGATCTTGTTGCGTGCCTTCGCGATCTCGCCGGCGGCAAGTGCGGTCGCGGACGCCGCGACGTCGTAGATCATTTCGACGCCCTGATTGTCGAGCATGTCGCGGGCGAGGTTGGCGGACAGGTCGGCCTTGTTGAGATGGTCGGCCGCGATCACCTGGATCTTGCGCCCCAGCACCTCGCCGCCGAAATCTTCCACCGCCATCTTGGCTGCGGTCTCGCTGCCGGGGCCGGTGATGTCGGCATAGAGGCTCGACATGTCGAGGATGCCGCCGATCTTCAGGGGTGGCTTGTCCTGGGCCTGCGCAGCATTCGCGCTGAGAGCCAACGCGGCAGCAAAAATGCCCGACAAAACATGCTTCATCGAAAAACCTCCCTTGATCGCCTGGCTCTGAATGGCGGCTTGATTATTGCTCTTGGCAAACGCTGTTGCCGCAATCATGCCGCATGCGCAAGAGCGCAGCAAGCGCAGGTGCGGAGAGGCCGCATGTTCTGTCCGCGATTTCCGCAAAGCGGAATGGTGTGTTGCGGACAAATATATCTACGTCATTGCGAGCGCAGCGAAGCAATCCAGACTGCTTCCGCGAAAAGATTCACGATTGCTTCGCTGCGCTCGCAATGACGGAGTGTGAGGAAGCCCTTTCGCGCCACACCGCGCTTGAGTTAAAATCGGTTCGTAACGCAACCTCTCCGGGTCTCGTGGCGCAACGGCTTCACCTCATCGTCGTATTTGTTCTCGCCGCGGGTCGCACCGCGGTCGCCGCGCCGTGCCAATTCGAGGCACAAGGCGAAGGTCGCGTTGCCGCCGTCGTCGACGCGCGCAGCATCCGCCTCGACGATGGTCGCGAAGTTCGCCTCGCCGGAATCGAACCCACCGCATCGACCAGGCAAGCGCTGACCTCGTTGCTCGTCGGCCGCGACGTGGCACTGCGCAGCGCGGACGACACACCCGACCGCTATGGCCGCCAGGGCGCGCTGGTGTTCGTCGCCGAAAGCGACACCTCGGTGCAGGCCATGCTGCTCGCCCAGGGCGACGCCCTCGTTTCGGCGGAGATCGCGGACAAAGCGTGCGCCGCCGCCCTGATGTCGTCAGAGGCCGAGGCGAGGCGCCAAAAAAAGGGCAACTGGGCTGACCCGTCGGCCATAAAAAACGCGGAAAGTCCGGACGATATTTTGGCCGGGATCGGGCGCTTTATGGTGGTCGAGGGCAAAGTCCTGTCAGTCCGGCAAGCTGGGGCAACGACCTACCTCAACTTCGGACGGAACTGGACACACGGCTTTGCTGTGACTATTTCAAAGCGCGCGCTGCCGGCGTTTGAGGGCGCCGGAATGCCCCTTAAGTCTCTGGAAAATCGACGTGTTCGTGTCCGGGGCTGGGTTGAGGGGACTGCGGGGCCGCGTATCGACGTGCGTCTCTTGGGACAGGTTGAATTGCTGGGCGCAAGCGAGCCTATTGGGGTAAGGCCTTAAAGGGCCGGGCACGGGTTAAGCGACGTGAATGGGGTGCTAGAACGGCACGGACGAGGTGATGGCCGCCGCCTGCGGGCTGCGCCGGCCGCGCTTTGCCTTGTGCTCGGCACCGCGCTTGCCGGTTGCGGGGACATGAACCGGTTCCAGACCGCGGCGGCGCCGCCGACGGTGGCGATGCCGAAGCCCAAGCCGGCCGTCGCGCAGACCCCCGCCACCGAAAAGGAGCACGAGCGCATCCTGGCGAGCTACGGCGGCACCTATGACGACCCCAGGCTGGAATCACTGGTCAGCAAGACCGTCGACCGGCTGGTCGCGGCGTCCGACCGCCCCGATCAGGGCTACAAGGTCACCATTCTCAATTCCGGCGCTGTGAACGCCTTCGCGCTGCCGAACGGCCAACTCTATGTCACCCGCGGGTTGCTCGCGCTGGCCAGTGACACCTCCGAATTGTCCTCCGTGCTCAGCCACGAGATGGCGCATGTGCTGTCGAAGCACGCCGCGATGCGCGAGGACCAGGCCCGCCAGGCCGCGATCGTCACCCGTGTCGTCACCGACATGAGCAACGATCCCGATCTCACCGCGCTCGCCCTCGCCAAGACCAAGCTCACCATGGCGAGCTTCTCGCGTAATCAGGAATTCGAGGCCGACGGCATCGGCGTCGGCATCTCCGCCAAGGCGCATTTCGACCCGTATGGTGCCGCACGCTTTCTCTCCGCGATGGAGCGCAATGCCGAGCTGAAGGCCGGCAAAAGCTCGCTCGATCCACGCGCGCAGGATTTCACCTCGTCGCACCCGGCCACGCCCGAACGCGTGCAGAATGCGCAGACCATTGCGCGGCAATACGTTGCCCCGGAAGGCGGCGAGCGCGACCGCGAGAGCTATCTCGCCGCGATCGATAACCTCGTCTTTGGCGAGGACCCGAGCGAAGGCTTTGTCCGCGGCCGCCGCTTCCTGCATCCCAAACTCGGCTTCACCTTCCAGGCGCCGGACAATTTCACGCTCGACAACACCGCGCAGGCCGTGATCGGCGTGCGCGAGGGCGGCTCGCAGGCGATGCGCTTCGACGTCGTGCGCGTGCCCGCCGAGCAGTCGCTCGGCGACTACCTCAATTCCGGCTGGATGGAAGGCGTCGAGAAGGCCTCCACCGAGGACATCACGATCAACGGTTTTCCGGCCGCGTCCGCCGCCGCCAAGGGCGACCAGTGGTCGTTCAAGGTCTATGCGCTACGCTTCGGCAGCGACGTCTATCGCTTCATCTTCGCCACGCGGCAGAAGTCGACCGAGAGCGAGCGCAATGCGCGCGAGACCGTCAATTCGTTCCGCCGCCTGACCCTCGAGGAGATCCAGGCTGCGCGTCCGCTGCGCATCAAGGTCATCACCGTGCAGCCCGGCGACACCGTGGAATCGCTGTCGCACCGCATGGCCGGCGTCGATCATCCAGCCGAACGATTTCGTGTGCTGAACGGCCTCGATCGCACCGCGCAGGTGAAGGTGCGTGACCGCGTGAAGATCGTGACGGACTGACGAAACGACTGGTGCCGCAGGGTGGGCAAAGCGGAGCGTGCCCACCATCCATGAATAATGGAAACGGGTCGTGGGCACGGCGCTTAAGCGCCTCTGCCCACCCTACGAGACCTGCTCTTCCGCCCTATCGCGCCTTTTCCTTCAAATACGCGATGATGTCGGCACGATCCTGCGCGTCCGGGACATCGAAAAACATCTTGGTCTCCGGCACCATGGCCTGTGGTCCGGTCAGCCATTTGTCGAGATTTTCCTCGGTCCAGACGATCCCCGAGTTCTTCAGATCGGGCGAGTAATCGTAGCCGGGCACGCTGCCCGCCTTGCGCCCGACCACGCCCTTGTGCATCGGCCCGACGCCGTTCTCGGCGATCGAGTGGCAGTCGGCGCAGCCCTTGTAGAGCGTCTGGCCGCGCGCGACGTTGCCGGTCGCGCCGGCGGGGCCGGCTGCGCATAGCAGCGCGATCGCGATCGCAGCGAGAGCCGGGCTTGTCGTGCTTCGCGGGAGGACGGAATTCGACCGGACGTTCATGTGATCTCCTGTTTGCGGCAGCAAACAGGATCGTCCGGCCCGAGTTTTATTCCCGTCAGTTCGAGGTTTCGCCCGCGTCCATGTCACCGACCTCGCGCTGGCCGCTGAGCCAGAGCGCGAGCAGGGTCCAGAATGCGCCGGAGAGCAGATAGGCCCCCGAGGCGATGACGCCGAGATTGGTCGCGAGCAGCAGCGCAACCAGCGGCGCGAAGCCGGCGCCGAACAGCCAGGCCATGTCCGATGTCAGCGCGGACGCCGTGTAGCGATACATCTGCTTGAAGTTCGAGGCGATCGCGCCCGAGGACTGGCCGAAGGAGAGGCCGAGCAGGATGAAGCCGATCACCATGTAGATGGTCTCACCGAACGCGCCGGCATCGAGCAGCTGCGGGGCGAAGCCGCTGTAGATTGCGATCGCGATCGCCGATCCCATCAGCAGCGATTTGCGGCCGACGCGGTCGGCGATGACGCCGGAGGCCACGATCGCGGCGACGCCGAACACGGCGGCGACGATCTCGATGATCAGGAAGCGCACCGGGCTTTCGCGGGTGAACAGGAACACCCAGGACAGTGGAAACACCGTGACCATGTGGAACAACGCGAAGCTTGCCAGCGGCGCGAACGCACCGAGCATGATGTTGTGGCCTTCGCGCGCAACCGTGTCGGAGATGCGCGAGGGCTGCAGTTCGCGGGTCTCGAATAGCGATGCATATTCCTCGGTCGTCACCATGCGCAGGCGCGCGAACAGCGCCACGACGTTGATGGCGAAGGCCACGAAGAACGGATAGCGCCAGCCCCAGTCGAAGAAATCGTCAGCCGAGAGGTTGCCGGCGAAATAGGCGAACAGCGCACTCGCCACGATCAGCCCGAGCGGCGCGCCGAGTTGCGGCACCATCGCGTACCAGCCGCGCTTGGAGGCCGGTGCGTTCAGCGCCAGCAGCGAGGCCATGCCGTCCCAGGCACCACCCCACGCCAGACCCTGCGCGATACGGGCCAGCGCCAGCAGCCAGATCGCGGCAACGCCGATGTCGTGATAGCCGGGCAGGAACGCGAGCGCCACGGTGGCGGTGCCGAGCAGGAACAGCGCCGAGACCAGCTTGGCCGTCTTGCCGTACTCCCGGTCGACCGTCATGAAAATGACGGTTCCGATCGGCCGGGCGATGAAGGCCAGCGCGAAAATCATGAAGGAATAGAGGGTGCCGGTCAGTTCGCTCGTGAACGGGAACACCAGGCGCGGAAACACGATCACCGAGGCGATCGCGTAGACGAAAAAGTCGAAGAATTCCGAGGTGCGGCCGATGATGACGCCGATGGCGATCTCGCCGGGACTGGCCAGGTCGTGGCCGTGCTCGCCCGAGTGGAGGTCTGCCATTGCGGGGGTCTGTGCCGTCGCCATGCGTGCGCCCTTAACGTCCTGAAAACCAAAGCCGACCGCCCGGCGGGGCGCCGGACAATCCGGCCCTGTTTGGCGCAACATTCCGCACTGCAACATTGGACAAATTGTCCAATGTCCGGATTGTTGCGCCGCAGCTACCCATTGGCCCCGCAAAGGAAACTCATTCTCAAAGGCTCGGCCCGTGTCCCGTCTCAAGATCCTGGGGCTGCTACCCCTGGCAGTCGCGCTCAGCGGCTGCAACTACGTCGTGCTGGCGCCAGCCGGCGATATCGCGGCGCAACAGCGCGACCTCGTCATCATCTCCACCGTCCTGATGCTCCTGATCGTCGTCCCCGTGATGGCGCTGACGGTGCTGTTCGCTTGGCGCTACCGCCAGTCCAACACCTCGGCCCGCTACGAGCCGGATTGGGACCACTCGACCAAGCTCGAGCTGGTGATCTGGTCGGCACCGCTTCTGATCATCGTCTGCCTCGGCGCGCTGACCTGGATGGGGACGCATCTGCTCGACCCCTATCGCAACATCGGCCGCATCCATGCGGAGCGTGCCGTGGACCAGTCCAGGGCCCCGCTCGACGTCGATGTCGTCGCGCTCGATTGGAAGTGGCTCTTCATCTACCCCGACTACGGCATTGCCACCGTCAACGAGCTCGCCGCGCCGGTTGACCGCCCGATCAACTTCCACATCACCGCCTCTTCGGTGATGAACTCGTTCTACATCCCCGCGCTCGCCGGACAGATCTACGCGATGCCGGGCATGGAGACGTCGCTCCACGCCGTGATCAACCACGCCGGTGCTTACAAGGGCTTTTCGGCGAATTACAGCGGCGCCGGTTTCTCCGGCATGCACTTCACCTTCCACGGCCTCGACGACAAGGGTTTTGACGCCTGGGTCGCACAGGCCAAGTCCGCCGGCGGCTCGCTCGGCCGCGCCGAATATCTCCAGCTCGAGAAGCCGAGCGAGAACGAGCCGGTGCGCCGTTGGGGCACGGTCGATGCCGACCTCTATCGCCTGATCCTCAACATGTGCGTCGAGGCCGGCAAGATGTGTCAGAGCGAGATGATGGCGATCGACGCCAAGGGCGGCAACGGCCATGAGGGCCTGAACAACACCCTGCCGCTGGCCTACGACAAATATGCCCGCCGCGGCACCGTGTTCGGTCCCGAGCCGACCTTCGTCGCCGGCACCTGCACGCCGGAGGCGCCGCAAGGCGTCATCACCGCCGCGATCAAGGCGCCGCTCGACACCGCGCCACTGACCGGCGCCGGCCTGAAGCGGCCGACCTTCGCGCCGCTGAAGTCCTCGTCGTTCTTCCTCGGACAACGTCCGAAGTCAGATTCCTAAAGAGATCCAGCATGTCTCCTGATCTTCTCAAGCTCATCTTCGGCCGTCTCGGCCTCGATTCACTGCCGCTGCACGAGCCGATCCTGGTCGGCACCTTCGTGATGGTCGCGCTCGGCGGCGGCGCGCTGTTCGCCGGCGTCACCTATTTCCGCCTCTGGGGCTATTTGTGGCGCGAGTGGTTCACCACCGTCGACCACAAGCGCATCGGCATCATGTACATGATCCTCGGCATCGTGATGCTGCTGCGCGGCTTCGCCGACGCGCTGATGATGCGCGCGCAACAGGCGCTCGCGTTCAACGGTTCCGAAGGCTTCCTTCCGGCCCATCACTACGACCAGGTCTTCACCGCCCACGGCGTGATCATGATCTTCTTCGTGGCGATGCCGCTGGTCACCGGCCTGATGAACTACGTGGTGCCGCTGCAGATCGGCGCGCGCGACGTGTCGTTCCCGTTCCTGAACAATTTCAGCTTCTGGATGACGGTCGGCGGCGCGGTGCTGGTGATGGCCTCGCTGTTCATCGGCGAATTCGCCCGCACCGGCTGGCTGGCTTATCCGCCGCTGTCGAACATCGGCTACAGTCCTGATGTCGGCGTCGACTATTACATCTGGGCGCTGCAGGTCGCCGGCGTTGGAACGACCTTGTCCGGCATCAACCTGATCTGCACCATCGTCAAGCTGCGCTGCCCCGGCATGACCATGATGAAGATGCCGGTTTTCACCTGGACCGCGCTCTGCACCAACATCCTGATCGTCGCCTCCTTCCCCGTCCTGACCGTCGTGCTCGCGCTGCTCTCGCTCGATCGCTACGTCGGCACCAACTTCTTCACGAACGATTTCGGCGGCAGCCCGATGATGTACGTGAACCTGATCTGGATCTGGGGCCATCCCGAGGTCTACATCCTGGTTCTCCCCGCCTTCGGTATCTTTTCGGAAGTGACCTCGACCTTCTCCGGCAAGCGGCTGTTCGGCTACACCTCGATGGTCTACGCCACGGTGGTCATCACCATCCTGTCGTACCTGGTCTGGCTGCACCACTTCTTCACGATGGGCTCGGGCGCCAGCGTCAACTCGTTCTTCGGCATCACCACGATGATCATCTCGATCCCGACGGGCGCGAAGATGTTCAACTGGCTGTTCACGATGTATCGCGGCCGCATCCGCTTCGAGCTGCCGATGCTGTGGACGATCGCCTTTATGCTCACCTTCGTGCTCGGCGGCATGACCGGCGTGCTGCTCGCAGTGCCGCCGGCCGACTTCGTCCTGCACAACAGCCTGTTCCTGATCGCGCACTTCCACAACGTGATCATCGGCGGCGTGGTGTTCGGCGCGTTCGCCGGCATCAACTACTGGTTCCCGAAGGCGTTCGGCTTCAGGCTCGATCCGTTCTGGGGCAAGCTGTCGTTCTGGTTCTGGGTCACGGGCTTCTACATGGCCTTCATGCCGCTCTACGTGCTCGGCTTGATGGGCGTGACCCGCCGCCTCCGCGTGTTCGACGATCCCTCGCTCCAGATCTGGTTCGTCATCGCCGCGATCGGCGCCGGTCTCGTCGCGCTCGGCATCGGGTGCATGCTGATCCAGTTCGCGGTCTCCTTCCTCAAGCGCGAGCAGCTCAAGGACGTCACCGGCGATCCCTGGGACGCACGTACGCTGGAATGGGCGACCTCCTCGCCGCCGCCGGACTACAACTTCGCCTTCACCCCCGTTGTTCACGACAATGACGCGTGGTGGGACATGAAGAAGCGCGGCTATCAGCGCCCGCTCACCGGGTTCAAGCCGATCCATATGCCGAGCAGCACCGGCACAGGCGTCATCCTCGCCGGCTTTGCCACCGCGATGGGCTTCGGTCTGATCTGGTACATGTGGTGGCTGGCGGCTGCGAGCTTCATCGCGATGCTCGTCGTCGGGATCGGTCACACCTTCAACTATCACCGCGACTTCGACATTCCGGCTGACGACGTCATCCGGACCGAGGACGCGCGCACCAAGCTGCTCGCCGGAGTCAAGTAAATGACTGTCGCTATCAATCCGTCACAAACTGGCGAGCCGGTCTTCTATCTCGCTGACGAACACCCGCATCCGGAAGGCTACAGCACCTCGCTCGGCTTCTGGATCTACCTGATGAGCGACTGCCTCATCTTCGCGATGCTGTTCGCCGCCTTCGGCGTGCTCGGCGCCAACTACGCCGCCGGGCCCGCGCCAAAGGACCTGTTCGACCTCAACCTGGTTGCGGTGAACACCTCGATGCTGCTGCTGTCGTCGATCACCTATGGTTTTGCGATGCTGACGATGCAGCAGAACAAGGTCGGCCAGACCCAGATGTGGCTGGCGATCACCGGCCTGTTCGGTGTCGCCTTCATCAGCATCGAGCTCACCGAGTTCGCCCACATGATCCACGAGGGCGCGACGCCTCAGCGCAGCGCCTTCCTGTCCTCGTTCTTCACCCTGGTCGGCACCCACGGCCTGCACGTCTCCTGCGGCCTGATCTGGCTGGTGACCCTGATGGTGCAGGTCTGGCGCTTCGGCCTGATCGAGGCCAACCGCCGTCGCCTGATGTGCCTGTCGATGTTCTGGCACTTCCTCGACGTGGTCTGGATCGGCGTCTTCACCTTCGTCTATCTCCTGGGAGTTCTGCGATGAACACCGACACCCACGCCGCCCACGCGGGCGACCATCACGACGATACCGGCCACGCCCACAGCACGTTCTCGGGCTACATGCTCGGCTTCGTGCTCTCGGTGGTGCTCACCGCGATCCCGTTCTGGCTGGTGATGAGCGGCACGCTGCCGAGCAAGCAGATCACCGCGCTGGTCATCATGGCGTTCGCGGTCGTCCAGATCGTCGTGCACATGATCTACTTCCTGCACATGAGCCCGAAGTCCGAGAACGGCTGGAGCATGATGGCGCTGATCTTCACCATCGTGATGGTGGTGATCGCGCTGTCCGGTTCGCTGTGGGTGATGAACCACCTCAACAGCAACATGATGCCGATCCACGAGATGACGGGAATGAAGTGAGCGATCTCGTGAGCCCCGTGGACAACGACGTGCGCGGCCCCGCAAAGGCTGCGCGCCCGTCCCTGTGGCTCACGGCTCTCTCGCTCACGGCTTTCGTCGTTCTGATTGCCCTCGGCGTCTGGCAGGTCGAGCGCCGCGCCTGGAAGCTCGCACTGATCGACCGCGTCGAGCAGCGCGTTCATGCCGCGGCCCAGCCGATCCCCGCGCGCGCGGCTTGGCTGGCGATCACCACCGCAGGCGACGAATACCGGCATGTCAGCGTGTCCGGCCGCTTCCTGCACGACCGCGAGACCCTGGTTCAGGCCGTCACCGAGGAAGGCCCCGGCTATTGGGTGCTGACGCCGCTCCAGCGCAGCGACGGCACGCTTGTCCTGATCAATCGCGGCTTCGTGCCGTCCGAGCGGCGCGACCCATCGACGCGCCAGGCCGGCAATCCTGACGGCCAGATCGAGGTCACAGGGCTGCTGCGCATCACCGAGCCGAAAGGCGGCTTCCTCCGGGACAACGTGCCCCAGCACAACCGCTGGTATTCGCGCGATGTCGCCGCGATTGCGGCCGCGCGCGACCTGAAGAACGTCGCCCCGTTCTTCGTCGATGCTGACGCCGGATCACGATCCGGCAGCGGTCCAATCGGCGGATTGACCGTGGTCCGCTTTCCCAATAACCACCTGATCTACGCGCTGACGTGGTTTGCCCTGGCTTTCATGCTGGCCGGCCGGCTTTTCGTCACATTCCGCGGCGGGCTGTTCCGCCGCACACGCTTCGTCCACGAAACGGCCGGCGGCTCGGATGCCTCCGCTCGCAGGACGGGATCAGATGCTGGAACGATCGTCGAACCGACCTGACGACGGGAACACTTACGGCGAGCTCGCCGTCACGCTGCAATCGCAAGCGGATGCGCGCAGCGAGCTGATCGGCGCTGCCCCCACCGACGACGAGACCAACCGCAAGAACATGGCGCTGCTGATCCAGCTGCGCTGGACCGCGGTGGTCGGCCAGATCGTGACGATCGGCGGCGTGCATTTCTGGCTCGGCATTCCCCTGCCCCTCACCCGCATGGGCGCGGTGATCGGCGCGCTGGTGCTGCTCAACGTCTCGAGCCTGGTCTGGGTGCGCCATCGCGCCGCGATCACCAACAACGAGCTCCTGGTCGCGCTGATGCTGGATGTCGCCGCGCTGACCGCGCAACTCTACCTCAGCGGCGGCGCCACCAATCCCTTCACCTCGCTCTTCCTGCTCCAGGTCACGCTCGGCGCTGTGCTGCTCGATGCCCGCTCGACCTGGTCGCTGGTGGCGCTGAGCTGCGCGAGCTTCGTGTGGCTGACGATGGCGTACCGGCCGCTCGATCTGCCGCCGAATCCGCTGAGCGAGACCTATACGCTCACCGTCACCGGCATGCTGCTGGGCTTCATCCTCAATGCCGTGCTGCTGGTCGTGTTCGTCACCCGCATCAACAGGAATTTGCGCGAGCGCGATGCGCATCTGGCGGCGCTGCGCCAGCACGCCGCCGAGCAGGATCACATCGTCCGTATGGGCCTGCTCGCCTCCGGCGCGGCGCACGAGCTCGGTACGCCGCTCGCCTCGCTCTCGGTCATCCTCAGCGACTGGCGCCGCATGCCGGACCTCGCCGCCGATCAGGAGCTTGCCGAGGACCTCACCGAGATGGAAACCTCGCTGCAACGTTGCAAGACCATCGTGACGGGCATTCTGGTCTCGGCCGGCGAAGCGCGCGGCGAGGGATCCTCGCCGACGACGGTGACGGCCTTCGTCACTGCGCTGGTCGAAGAATGGCGCGACGCCCGCTCGGCGCGCACCCTGTATTTCGTCAACACCTTTGGCGAGGACGTCGCGATCGTCTCGGACATCGCGCTGAAGCAGGTGATCTTCAACGTGCTCGACAACGCCTATGAAGTCTCGCGCGAGTGGGTCGAGCTGGTCGCCGAACGCGAAGGCGACAATCTGGTGCTCTCGATCAGCGACCGCGGCCCCGGCTTCGCGCCGGAAATGCTGGCGCAGCTCGGAAAACCCTATCAGTCGAGCAAGGGCCGCGCCGGCGGTGGGCTCGGCCTGTTCCTGGTGGTCAACGTGGTGCGCAAGCTGGGTGGCGGCGTGACGGCCGAGAACCACAGGAAACGTGGCGCTACCGTCCGCCTGACGCTGCCGCTCGCTACACTCGCGATCGGAGGCAGCTTTGACGCCTGACCGCTCGCTCATCGTCGTCGAGGACGACGAAGGTTTTGCGCGCACCCTGAAACGCTCGTTCGAGCGCCGCGGCTATGAGGTCGTGCTCGCGGCTTCGATCGAAGACGTCAGGAAGGTTTTGGAGGAGCGATCCTTCGGCTATGCGGTGGTCGACCTCAAGCTCGGCGGCGCCTCCGGCCTTGCCTGTGTCGAGCTGCTGCACACCCATGACGAGGAGATGCTGATCGTGGTGCTGACGGGCTTTGCCAGCATCTCGACCGCCGTCGAGGCGATCAAGCTCGGCGCCTGTCACTACCTCGCCAAGCCTTCCAACACCGACGATATCGAAGCCGCCTTCACCAAGGCCGAAGGCAATGCCGAGGTTGCGCTCGACGTGCGGCCGACCTCGATCAAGACGCTCGAATGGGAGCGCATCCACCAGACGCTGATCGAGACGGATTTCAACATCTCGGAAGCGGCAAGGCGGCTGGGCATGCACCGGCGTACGCTGGCACGAAAGCTCGAGAAGCGGCCGGTGAAGTGAGCGATTCGCTAACGCGGATGGAAAACACTCATCCGGGCTGATGACCTCGTAGCCATGCATCACTAGACTGTCGAATGCGGCGGCTGACGGCCGCCGCCAGTGCTGCAACGGCCCAAGCGAGGAGACTGCCCCGTGACAATGCTCGTCGAGCGCCTCGACTCGTCCGCCTCGCCTTCACGCGCGCGCAGCCAGCGCGAGACCGAAACCGTCCAGTTCGCGCAGGCCGCACTCGCATCAGCCAAGCAGGAGGGCCTGCAACTGGCCGTGCGGGCGCGCTATGTCGCGCTGGCCGTCATCGCCTGCCTGCTGCCCGCCATCAACCCGGCCTGGGAGCAGCTCTACTACGTGGCGCTGCTCGGCCTGTTCGCACTGATCGGCTGGGCCCAGGTGAGGGTTGGGCGGGTCGGTGTGTCGCGGTCTGAACTAGCACTCATATTCTGCGACCTGGCGCTTCTCACATTCGTCATCATCGTCCCGAACCCCTTCGGCACGACGCACTGGCCGGTGGCGATGCAATACCATTTCGGCAACTTCATCTACTTCTTCGTACTGCTCTCGGGCGCCACGCTGGCCTATTCCTGGCGAACGGTGGTTGCGGTCGGAACATGGACCGCAGCGCTCTGGGCGATCGGCGTGGCCTGGGTGTGGTGGCAACCCGATCGAGATCCCGCACTGACCGCCCGCATTGCCGACGCGGTAGGCAGCGATCACAGGCTGTTCGCACTGATCTCGCCCGCCGCGATCGGATTCGGTTTGCGCATCCAGGAAATCGTCGTCTTCATGATCGTCGCCGTGACGCTGGCGCTCGCCGTCCGTCGTAGCAACGATCTGCTGATCCGGCATGCCGCCGTGGAACGGGAGCGCGGCAATCTTGCGCGCTACTTCTCGCCCAACGTCGTGACGGAATTGTCGAAGCACGACGAGCCACTGAAGCAGGTGCGCACACAGAACGTCGCGGTGCTGTTCGTGGATATCGTCGGCTTCACGGCCTTTGCCGATGTACGCCCCCCGGAGGAGGTGGTGCGGACGTTGCGCGAATTTCACGGATTGATGGAGCAGGAGGTTTTCCGTCACGACGGCACGTTGGACAAATATCTGGGCGACGGATTGATGGCGACATTCGGCACGCCCTTCGCCGGCACGCGCGATGCAAGCAACGCGTTGCGCTGCGCCCAGGCCATGATTGCGGCGGCGGACAGGTGGAGCGCGCAGCGAACAGCATCCGGTGAGCCGCCGATGCACGTCAGCTTTGGTCTGCATTACGGGCCGGTGGTGCTCGGCGACATCGGGCACACCTGCCTGGAATTTGCGGTGATCGGCGCGACCGTCAACGCCGCCAGCCGCCTCGAAGCGCTGACGCGCACGCTCGACTGCGCGCTGGTGGCGAGCCACGATCTCGTCAGCCGCGCCAAACTGGAGCTCGGCAACACAGCCGAGACATTTGCATCATTGATCGCCCTGGATCCCCAAGCGATCCGCGGGCTCGAGCGGCCGATCGCGATATGGACCCAGCCGCGCGCAGCGCCATAAGGCAAGTCTCGACCGCAGTTGCATCACAAACAAAAAGCCCGGCCGACCGGCGGCCGGGCTTTTGATTGCGTTGCGATCGAGGCGAGCGCCTACGCGGCCTCGTCGGCGACGTCCGCCTTCACAGTGCGAACAATATTATTGGCTCGCGATGTGTCCGCTGGAGTCGAAATCATTCTTCGGGTTGTAGCCGGAATCGTGCAGATTGCGGAGATAAGTGGCGTGATCGGTGCTGTTCGGCCCGCCCGTCCACCCCGTCGGAGGCTGAGAAGCAGGATCCGGAACGCCAGCCTGTGTGTTCAGCGCGTGGTGATGATGATGCGCTGCCGAGGCGGCAGAAGCCGAGAGAGAAAGGATTGCAAGAGCGACGAATAGTTTTCTTGTCATGGTTGGCTCCCTTGAGGTTTCTTGAGGTTCTCCCCTGTAGCGTTACAAGCGATAGCACAACCTTTGCGTCACACGTTCATTACAAACCGTCTCCGTTACTACAAAGTGAAATGCGCGCCTGCTCGTGACACGTCTCGCAAGAATTCAGGACGACGGTGCGAGCTTGCCCACTTCCGAGAGAAGCAGCTTCAGGATCGGCGACTTGTTCGCCTTGTGATAGGCGACGACGAGATCGAGCATCGGTGCCTCGCCCCGCACCGGCCGGGTGGTGATCGTCTCCGGCAGATATCGCTTCGTGTAGGCCGGCAGCATCATGACGCCGCGCGTGGACGCGATCATGGAGATCGCGTGGACGACATTGTGCACTTCTCTGTCGGGCTTGAGGTCGATTCCGGTCCGACTGAAATAATCAGAAACAATACGGCGAACCGCGGGAGCGGATTTGGACGGTAGGTAGAAAATTTCATCCCTAATCTCCTCGGGCGCCACCGTGGCTTGCGATGCGAGCCGATGGTCGCTCGGAAAGACGAAGACCAGCGGATCGGTGCGGACGCGTCGGCAGAGCAGATCGTCCATATGCTCTTCCGGCCGGATGAAGGCAGCATCGAGCTTTCGCCGCATCAGGGCCTTGGCAAGCGAGGGCGAGTAATCGCTCGACAGGCGAATGTCGATGCCGGGAAATGCGCCGCGCAGAACGCGGTCCACCTCGGGCAGCAGATCGATCTCGGCGCCCGACAGAAAGCCCAACGAGAAAGCGGGCTGCGGGGGCTGCGCGGCCCGAAGCGCCGCTTCCCTGGCAGCCTCCGCCTGAACCAGTGCCATTCGGGCGTGTTCGAGAAAGGCCTTGCCCGCCGCCGTCAGCGCGATGCCTTGGGCGCTGCGGTTCATCAAGGAAACGCCAACCTCCTGCTCGAGATCGCGGATCTGCCGGCTGAGCGACGGCTGCGACGTGTGCAGCTTCTTCTCGGCGGCAACTGTCAAACTGCCTGCATCGGCAACGGCGACGAAATAGCGGAGATGCCGAAGCTCCATCGCGATCTCCCATATCTCGTGGGCATGGGGCCAGCTTACAAAGTCTTTTTCCACGCGACCAGCTGCCGATATAGCCGGCGTGAACGAGATCTGCCTGGCAGGCAGAGGCGCACGGCAGCGAGCTTCACATGCTCAAGAGCATTCAATCGTCACTGCTGATCCTCGCGCTGGCGGGATCCGGCGAAGCGGCTGCGCAATCCTCCAACACGCAAGCGAAGGCTAACAGCATGGAACTGGATCTGACAGGATTGAAGCAGGCGCTGCTCGGCGACTGGGAAAGCATCGCGCCGGAGGTGCGCCCGAGCACGGCGAAGAACGCCGACGGCACGCTCAAGTCGTTCTATCTCAAGCGGGCCTTCAAATATCTTCCCTCCGACCGTTTCGAGCTCGAGATCGTCAACTCGGCCGATCCCTATGGCGCCGTGCCGCTCGCGCGGATCAGGATCGGCGGACATTTGCTGTGGAGGGGCGCGCATCCCGTCGCTCCAGGCGCGCAGAAAGTCGACTTCGTCGCCGATGAGACCTACGAGGTTACACCGCAGGCCCAGGGATTTGCCGATGTGCTCAACAAGGTCGCCGCGGTTGGATATGCACCATGGGCCGTAGGCGCGCCCCAGAGCATCTTCGGCAAGACCTTCGCTCCCTTTGGCCTCGCCGAGGCCACGAACTTCATGGAATATGATCTCGTCTATCTCAGGGGTGACCTTCTGTTCTGGGGCGCCCGCAATATCGATGGACGCGGCTTCGATACCGAGCAGAACCGGCCGACCAATTTGCAGATTCCGCTGATCAGGAAATGATCCGGGTCGCGTTCGTCACACTCTCCCTCGATGCGATGCTCTCTCCACGGGCCCGAGCACCCACGGCCGTGCGAACGCATGGGTCGCACCGTCGCAACGTTTGATCCGCCCAAAGCAAAAAAGCCCGGCCAACCGGCCGGGCTTTTGATGGCTTGCGATCGATGCGAGACGCTTACGCGGCCTCGTCGGCGACGGTGGTGTCGTCGCCATCGGTATCGTCGGTATCGCCCTCGGCATCCGTCTCGCCTTCGCCGTCGGCGGCTTCCGCCTTGGCGTTGGTACGGCGCGGGCTCTTGGCGAGCTGGGCCTCGATCTCCTTGACCGCTTCGGTCTCGGTCGAGTGCTGCACCACCGCGATCTCGCGGGAGAGACGGTCGAGCGCCGCTTCATAGAGCTGACGTTCGCTGTAGGACTGCTCCGGCTGCGACTCCGAGCGATAGAGGTCGCGCACGACTTCCGCGATCGCGACGATATCGCCCGAGTTGATCTTCGCTTCGTATTCCTGGGCGCGGCGCGACCACATGGTGCGCTTGACGCGGGCGCGGCCCTTGAGGGTCTCCAGCGCCTTCTTGACCAGCGCGGGCTCGGACAGCTTGCGCATGCCGACGTTGGCGACCTTGGCGGTCGGAACGCGCAGCGTCATCTTGTCCTTGATGAAGTTGATGACGAACAGCTCGAGCTTCGCGCCGGCAATCTCCTGCTCCTCGATGGCCAGGATCTGGCCGACGCCGTGAGCGGGATAGACCACGAATTCATTGGCCTTGAAGCCCTGACGCTGGGTCACGACCTTCTTTTCCTCGACCTTCGGCGCCGGTGCAGCGGCCTTCACGGCCGGCTTGGCAGCAGCAACGGGGGCCTTGGCAGGGGCGGCAGCAACAGGAGCCTTCGGAGCAACAGGCTTGGCAGCGGGAGCCTTGGCAGCAGCAGGCTTGGCAACGGTCGCTTTCGCGGCCGGTTTGGCAGTCTTGTTAGGCATTGCGCTTCTTTTGTTCTTCGAGGACTTTGCAGCCGGCGGCGCCTTGGCAGCGGCCCGACCCTTGGATGCGCTACGGCTGGCCGCGGCGACTTTTTTGGCCTCCTTATGGGAAGCCCTCGCTGAAGTACTCTTTTTACGCGTTTTCTGTGACACAGCCTGCGCGCGGAAACTGCCACGCCCCTGTTCGACATTTGGTTTCACGGGAACCCGGCGGGGCCAACTGGGCTGACGGGGGTTCAGCTTAATGTGCCCAATATAGCACATTTCCCGCAAAAATCAATGATTTAGGGGTCTTCAGGGCTCGTTTTCGACGCTGACGAAGGTATTAGGGTTAAGTTTGCGCCGGAATTTAGTCCCCGGAGCCGGGGTTCGGAGAAAAATATTTCTCGAACTTTCCTTCCATCCCGTCGAATTCCTTCGCGTCTTCGGGTGATTCTTTCTTCTGGGTGATATTCGGCCAGCTCTTGGCATAGTCGGCGTTGACCTGGAGCCACTTTTCCAGGCCCGGTTCCGTGTCCGGCTTGATGGCGTCGGCGGGGCATTCCGGCTCGCACACGCCGCAATCGATGCACTCGTCCGGATGGATGACGAGCATGTTGTCACCCTCGTAGAAACAGTCGACCGGGCAGACCTCGACGCAGTCGGTGTACTTGCACTTGATGCAGTTTTCAGTGACGACGTAAGTCATCCAACGCTCCGAAAAGCTCTTTTAAAAGTCGCGGCTTGCGTAGCGCGGATGGCCCGGCGCCGCAAGGTCGGGAACGCCCGATCATGACGGCTTTATGTGGTTGATCGACCAAGAAATGAATACGAAGCGCAATTAATTGCGCTTTACGTCGCCGAGTTCTTCGTACCGAGCTCTTCGTAGAGCAAGCGCGCAGAGGCCGCATCGCCGCGGCGCTCGTTGAAGCCGGTCACCTTCAACACGCGCACGGTGCGATCGAGCGCGACGGTGACGACGTCGCCGATCTTGATGGCGTGGCCCGGCGATTTCTCGCGCGTGCCGTTGATGCGGACGTGGCCGGACTCGACCAGCTCAGCAGCCGAGGTGCGCGCCTTCACCACCCGCGCGTGCCACAGCCATTTGTCGAGGCGCTGCCGCTCGGTCGTGGGATCACTCCTTGCGACCGGAAAGCTGTTCTTTCAGCGCGGCGAGCTTTGCGAAGGGCGAGTTCGGGTCGGCCGGACGATCGCGCTCGCGCGGGTTCGCGCTCGAGGCGTACGGCCGCAGCGACGGACCACCCTGGCGGTCGCGGCCCTTGTCGCGGTCGCGGCCACGGTTGTCGCGGCCCTTGTCACGATCGCCGCCGAACTTCTTGTTGTCGCGGTTGCGATCGCGATCCTTGTTGTCGCGGTCCTTGCCCTCGAAGCGGCGATTCCGATCGCCGTCCTGGCGCGGTGCGCTCTCGGCACCACCTTCGCGCGGCTTGCGGAAATCCCTGCCACCGTCCCTGCGATGACCGCCATGACGATGACGCTCGTTACGCTTCTCTCCGTCGGCGGCTTGGGCTGCTTCACCTTCGGCGGGCGGGCTGCTTGCTTCAGCACCGGCCTGCGGACGGTTGTTGTTGTGACGCTGATGGCGATGGCGCTCGTGGCGCGGCTTGCGATCGTCGTGTCGGCCGCCGGGACGCCAGACTTCGACGAGTTCGGGCTCAGTGGGCGTCGCCGCAGCTTCCGCAGGCGCCGCAGCGTCGGGAGATGCAGCGGCTTCCGTTGCGGCGATCTCGGCCGGAGCGGCTTCAGCGGCAGCCTCGGCGGGCGCAGCGACTTCTTCCGCCGGCGGCGCGATGCCGGGGGCATCTTCGGGCGTGACGGGCGCGTCAGGCGAGGCTTCGAGCGCCGGCTCTTCGTGTGCCGGCTCGTCGTGCTGCTCCATGCCGGGCGCGTCTTCGACGGTGACGGCTTCGATCGCGGCATCCGCGGGCGCAGCCGCCTCCTCGGTCGCGGGCACCTCGGCAGACGCTTCAGCCGCCGGTGTCTCCGCAGCAGCGGGCGCAGCCGGCTTCGGCGGCAGCGGCGCACGCTTCTCCATGCGATAGCCGAGCGCGCGCAGCACCGAGGCAAAGTCTTCGCCGGCGGAGCCGGTGAGCGAGGTCATCGCCTGCGTGACGACGAAACCGCGGCCGTCGAACGCGCCGGCGGGCTTTTCGCCGGGCGCGTTGTCGCGCCAGGCCAGCGCCGGGCGGATCAGGTCGGCGAGGCGCTCCAGGATGTCGACGCGGACGGCGCGCTCGCCGGCCTGCTTGTAGCCGAGCACGCGATAGGCATCGCGCGGCAGCTGCTTGTCGACCGGGAACGAGGTGCGGCCCGACGATGCGAGATGCTGAGCGCCCGACAGTGCCGAGAGATCGACATTGTCCTGCTTCAGCGCCCACAACAGCGCGGCCAGCGCACGCGCGGCGGGCTTCAGGATGCCGGGGAAATAGATGTGATAGGCGCCGAAGCGGACGCCGTATTTGCGCAAGGTCGCGCGCGAGGGCTGGTCGAGATCCTTCAGCTCGTTGGCGATCTTGGGACGCTCGAGCACGCCGAGCGCCTCGACGAGCTGGTAGGCGATGCCGCGGGCAATGCCGGTGACGTCCTCGGCCTTCGACAGCTCGAACATCGGCCCGAGCAGCTTTTCGATGTGCGTCTTGAGCCAGAGGTCGAGCCGCGCCTGCACCTTCTCACGGGGCGCACCGGTCAAACGCTCATCCGAGATGATGCGGATGCGCGGATGCAGCGCCTCCTCTGCCGCGGTCAGGCGCGCCACGGCATCGCCGGTCCAGCGGATGGTGCCGTCCGAGGTCAGCACGAACTGGTCGTCCGGCGCGTTGCCCAACCTTTCGGCGCGCGTATTGATCTCGCCGGCGAGTACCGCTTGCGCGGCAGCCTGCAAGGCTTTCGCATCGGAGCCGGCTTCCGCCGCATCCGGTGCAAAGGTGAAGCCATCGAGGCGGCCGATGACATGGCCTTCGACGATGACTTCGCCGGTCTTGCCGATTTCCGTATTCAAGCTCGTGTTCTCCCGCAGGCGGCGCATCAATACACTGGTCCGGCGATCAACGAAACGCTCAGTCAAGCGTTCATGGAGCGCATCCGATAATTTATTTTCGACCTCGCGGGCGATCCCCTGCCAGCGTTCGGGGTCTCGCAGCCAGTCCGGCCGGTTGGCGACGAAGGTCCAGGTGCGAATCTGAGCGATCCGGGCCGACAGCGTGTCGATATCACCATCGACGCGGTCGGCCTGGTCGACCTGGGCCGCAAACCAGGAATCGGGGATGCAGCCCTTCTGCATCAGGAAGCCGTACAGCGTCGTCACCAGCTCGGCATGGGCCGCCGGCGACAGTTTTCGGTAGTCCGGGACCTGGCAGGCCTCCCACAGCCGCTCCACGGCGGCCTTGCCATGCGCGATATCGCGCACCTCGACGTCGCGGGCTGCATGGTCGAGCACGCGCATGTCTTCGGCGATGGGGGCGCGGGTCAGCGTGTCGTGGCCCGGGGCCAGGTTCAGCGAGACCTGGAGCGCGCCGAGGGAGGAGAAATCGAGCTTCG
The DNA here is from genome assembly GCF_024199935.1 of Bradyrhizobium sp. CCGUVB14. Taxonomy (NCBI): domain Bacteria; kingdom Pseudomonadati; phylum Pseudomonadota; class Alphaproteobacteria; order Hyphomicrobiales; family Nitrobacteraceae; genus Bradyrhizobium; species Bradyrhizobium sp. CCGUVB14. The sequence continues at coordinate 716,838 of NZ_JANADS010000001.1, read as the reverse complement.
AGTTGCGCCATTGCAGCATCTTCACGGGGTCGAAGATGTGGTTCTGGAGCGCGTTCACGAGCTCGGGCTCGAACGGGCCGCAGCGGCCCGTGGTGCCGAAAGTGCCGTTGCGCGTGGCGCGGCCGGCGCGGCCGGCGATCTGCGCGAACTCGGCCGGCGTCAGGCGGCGGAACTGGTAGCCGTCGAACTTGCGGTCGGAGGCGAAGGCGACGTGGTCGACGTCGAGATTGAGGCCCATGCCGACGGCGTCGGTGGCGACGAGATAGTCGACGTCGCCGTTCTGGAACATCTCCACCTGCGCATTGCGCGTGCGTGGGCTGAGCGAGCCCAGCACAACGGCCGCGCCGCCATGCTGGCGCTTGATCAGCTCGGCGATGGCGTAGACCTCGTCGGCCGAGAACGCGACGATCGCCGTCCGGCGCGGCTGGCGCGTGATCTTGCGGTCGCCGGCGAATTCGAGCTGCGACAGCCTGGGACGGGTGATCATGGAGACGCCCGGCAGCAGCCGCTCGATGATCGGGCGCATGGTGGCGGCGCCCAGCAGCAGCGTCTCGTCGCGGCCGCGGCGGTTGAGGATGCGGTCGGTGAAGACGTGGCCGCGCTCCAGATCGGAGGCGATCTGGATCTCGTCGACGGCGAGGAAGGAGACGTCCAAATCGCGCGGCATCGCCTCGACGGTCGAGACCCAGTAGCGCGGATTCTTCGGCTTGATCTTCTCCTCGCCCGTCACAAGCGCGACGGCCTCGGGGCCGACGCGCGCGACGATCTTGTTATAGACCTCGCGCGCGAGCAGCCGCAGCGGCAGGCCGATCAGCCCTGAGGAATGCGCGAGCATCCGTTCGATGGCGAGATGGGTCTTGCCGGTGTTGGTCGGCCCGAGCACCGCAGTGACGCCGGCGCCAGGCACTCGATCGGAAGGCGCGCGCTCGGAGGCGAAGGGGGAAGAAGAAAAGGCCATGTCTGAATGATTAGGTAGTGGCGATTGGGGCGAATGTCAGTGCTGTTTGGGGCGGCGGGGTGAGAAGCGCCCGATCCGTCATCCTGAGGTGCGAGCCGCGCGGCGCGCAGCGCCGGGCGGGGAGCCTCGAAGGATGAACGGCCCGTGTACCGGCCGAGCGGCAGCAGCCGGGCCCGTCGCCCTTCGAGGCTCGCTGCGCGAGCACCTCAGGGTGACGGGACGTGATCCCCAAATCCCGCGCAACTGTCTCACTTTGCGACGCTTTTCCCTATCGCCTTTAAGCTTCGGAACGACTCTAGAACGAATCGCGGCCGAATCGCTGACTCCCCCTTGAGTCCTGTTACGTTCACGCAACATGTCGCGGGACTCTTGTTTCCGTCGCACTAGATGGAGTTTTGTGACGGCGCACAAGCGACGATTTGGTGACGGATTTCGTTAAGTTGGGGATGGCGCCGAGTCGAATCAGAATCGGGGAGGAGTCAAATGGATTCCCCGGATCGGCGGGGCCTCCAACGCATGTCGCGAAAACAACCCCATGCACAGTAGGTAAGTCGTTGAAGCGATGTACTTTCCTACCCTCCCCTGGAGGGGGAGGGTCGGCGCACGTTGAGCGAAGCGAAATGGGCGACGGGGTGGGGTGATCTCTCCGCACGGGGACTGCCCGAGTGGAGAGATCACCCCACCCCGCTCGCGCTCCCGCGCGATCGACCCACGAGCGAGCTACGCTCGTCTCGGACCCCTCCAGGGGAGGGTAAGAAAGGCCTACTGCGTCTTCGCGACCCTGGGCGGCTGGGCGGTGGTGATGAAGCTGGTCGCTTCCAGCATCGCCGGGCCGAGCGGCGTCGGCACTTTCAGCCAGAACGGGACCAGGACGCGGGTGCCGGCGACCGGCGCGAGCGCGATCTCGATGTTGCGCTGGGCGGCGAGGTATTTGATCACGGGGCGGTCGGGGATGTAGCCGGCCACGGGCACGAAATAGAGCGCGCAGACCACGACCGGGCCGTGATAGCCCTTCTCGGCCTTCACCGTCTCCATGCGCTTGAAATCAAGCTTCAGCTCGTAGCGCATGCGGCCGTCGAACACCGGCGCGCTGCCGTGGCAGGCGTCGGGCGAGAGCACCTCGCCGGTGCCGGGCACGCGCACCAGCGAGGCCGTCATCGGATCGAACACGCCGCGGCGATGCGCGTCGGTGACGATGATGCGATCAGGATCGACCGGCGGCTCCGGAATGATGCCGAACTCCTTCACATTGCCCTTGTCGAGGGTGATGTGGATCTCTTCGGTCTTTTTCGAGGTGGTGGTGGAAGCCTGGTAGGCCGACGCCACCAGCGCGCCATTGACGACACGCCCCTGCGCGGCGCCGGTGCCGGACCCGCCCGCGAACGACTTCAGAATGCCGGTGGTGCCGCCGGAGGCCGCCGCCGAGAACACGTCGTCCTGGATATCGATGTTCCAGGCGCCGCGGCCAACGGGAATGCCGGCCAGCGTGGCCTCATACTGCGCCTCGAGCTTGCCTTGCGCCGCTGCCGGCTCCGCCGCCCACGCCAGCACCAGCCCGCCGATAGCGGCCAAAGCCAGCCTGCCGGCTGACCGCAGCCGGGGCGGAAAGAGGGAGGGCGTGTGCACGAGACGATCCAATCGGGAAGCGAGTGGTTGTTACTTAAGCCTGTTACGGCCGCAAGCAATGCATCCGGGCCACAAGAGCCGGGAACTCACCGAAGTCTTTCGGCGGTGAATGTGCCCTTTATGTGATGGTAAGGCGCTTTAAACACTGCCGTTTTGGTGATCGGGGGATGTTCTTCTCCTTCTCCCCGCGCGCGGGGAGAAGGTCGGGATGAGGGGGGCTCTCCCCGGGGGAGGCGGAAGTCGGTGCGCTCAACCGGCCCCACCCCCGCGGAGACTCCCCCTCACCCGGAATCCGCGCTATTCGCGCGCATTCCGGCCTCTCCCCGCACACGGGGAGAGGCGAAAAGACCGCCCAAAACCTTGACGTCCCGCCCCTCACCCCCTATACGTCCGCCCGCTCCCTGCAAGGACACAGAATTAGCCCCCGTGGCGCCCAGAATGGCGGCCGCAATCGTTGGGGGGTCGAACCTGAGGATTTTGAGATGTCTCGCCGCTGCGAACTGACGGCCAAGGGCCCCCTCGTCGGCCACAAGGTCAGCCACTCCAACATCAAGACCAAGCGCCGCTTCCTGCCGAACCTGGTCAACGTGACCTTCATCAGCGAAGCCCTGGAGCGCAACGTGCGCCTGCGCGTCTCCACCAACGCGGTGAAGAGCGTCGACCACAATGGCGGCCTCGACGCCTTCCTGCTCAAGGCCAAGGCCGACGCCCTGTCGCCGCGCGCCCTCGAGCTGAAGCGCGCCATCCAGAAGAAGATCGGCGACGCGCCGGTCAAGAAGGCCAGCTAAGCAAGTTTTGAAATTGGGCGGGGGCTAAGTTGCGTCGCGTGGCGTAGGCTTAGCCGAGTAGAGTTTTGCGTTGCGGCCGGATCGGAAGATCCGGCCGTTTTTGTTCTAGACCCGACCATACATGGAATGGCTGAGCGGCCTAAACAGGTCAAACAACCAGCAGCACGACCGAGCAACGTCGATGGACTTTGTATCCAAAGAGAAACGCAGCGCGATCATGCGCGGCGTGAAGGGGCTCAACACGAGACCTGAGCGACTTGTGCGCTCATTGTTACACAAAAATGGATACCGCTTTCGCCTGCATGCGAAGAACCTCGCCGGCCGCCCCGATATCGTATTGCCGAAACACAAACTAGCAATCTTCGTGCACGGCTGCTTCTGGCATCAACACCGAGGTTGTCGCGACGGGCGACGCCCCACTTCGAATGTTGCCTTCTGGGATAGGAAATTCACTCTGAATGCATCACGCGATAAACGGAACTTAGCGGACCTTCGCAAGGAAGGTTGGCAGACGCTCACGATTTGGGAATGCGAAACGAGAGACCTCAAGCTTTTGACAAAAGCCATCCGGACTCATCTCCCATTGAAGCGCACTAGATGACGGCTCGCTAGGAGCCAGCCCCCTTGATCATCCCCACAAGATTTACCGTTTGCGCCCGGAGCTCTCGCCTAATGGCGATACACTTCTCTTCCGTATGATCCTTCTCAAGCTCTACTCGTGTGCGATGCCCGTAGTTGTTACGCATCTGCACTAAAGCCCTCGGATCGTCGAACAACCGAAAGAACACCTTCGACGCATCCTCCTCATGACGCTTTGCAAGTGTGAGCATCTTTTTCAGTATCTTCCAGCGTATCGACGTATCGTACGCGGCAGAGACGAAGGTGCTTTCCATCGACTTTTTAAAAGCCTCACGCTCTGCGGGCAGATCTTTCTGGGCCTTGGCAGCGGAGACGGCCCTCTCTCCTAACTTTTCATTGAAGTACGTTACGACCTTATCTTTCTCTTCATCAGACAACTTGGACCAGAGCCCATGGAATAGCTGCCCAAAACTTGCGTCTATCTCGCTAACGCCTTCCATCAGGAGGCCTCGCGTCCTCTTCGTCGTTTGCTCCTTTCGGAGCAAACTGGTCACAACATCTTCAATCTTCCGCCTTACACGGTCCCGCGAAGAGATATAAACGCCATCGAGGGCTGCCGCTGCAGCCTCCTGATGAAGACGTTCAGACCCTGCAGAAGAATAAAAAACAACCGGGAGGAAGATGTGATCGCTCGTCCTGATCGCGTCGATCAGCTGCCGACCGTTCATTCCATTCATCATGAAATCTACGACAATCAGGTCTAGCTCTGGGTTGGCAAGGCCGGCCTTAATCAATTCGTGCAGACCATCGTTGCCGCCCTCATAGGTCTGGATGCGAGCCTCTATCCCAACTTTCTCAAAGAACTCTCTTATGTCCGTTATGTCGTCGGCAACTGATTCTAGATCGTCATCAACCCAAATTATATCGTACTCGGTTTTCATGATACATCGAACTCGACCTTAACGGTCGCTCCCTGCCCTTCGTTATCTTTGATGGATATGCGCCCCTCAATATCCTCAACAATCTTCTGAGCATGCCGGAGCCCTATACCGGAACCAGAAGTTGTCGTAATTCCGCTGTGAAAAAGCTCCTCCGGCTTGTATTTCTCCGGCAATCCACGACCATTGTCTGAGAACGACAACGATACCTTGCTGCCCCGTTGGGCTACGACAACTTCAAGCAACTTCGCCCCGGCCTTTCCGGCATTGTCTATCAAGTTATCGACCAACATCGAGAGCTCAATCGGGCGAAAGGATCTTACCAGAGAAATCTGTTTCGGATTGGCAAACGTCACCTTGATATTCCAATCCAGGCTGACCTCATTAAAGCTCTCGATATACTCCTGAACAAATTGGACAAGATCTTCTTTGACCTTGTTCGTGGAGAGGTCAAATGAAGCCTTGGATGCAAACTTCGATACCTTACGAATCTTATCTATGTCGAATATCGATCGCTCGATCAAATCGAACAGCTGATCTTTCGTAAGCGAATCGGGATCGGCTCTGTATTTCCTGATTGCACGATCGAACGCTTTGAATACCTTTCCTGACAGAAGTCCGATCTGATGATGCATCTGCAGGATTCGCGTTTGATCTGCAGTACTCTCAAACTCCGCAAACAGCCGCCGCTTCTCCTCCACGGCGAGCTGATGCTTGGTCTCGGCTTGAGCTTTGTGAAGCGCCGTGTTGGCCTGCCCCAACTGTTGAACGCTCTCCCCCTTGACTGCCAGCTCCTTCGCCTGCCGCTTGATAAATCTTGAAAGGTCGCGCTTTTCGGACGGCGACAGGTTAGCGGCCGAGGTACCCTCAAACTTCTCCTGCAAATTTTGAACGAACTCGTCGTAAGAAGCCGTCGCGCTATGAGCAAGCCTAAGAACATAAGGGAGATTTATCTGAACATCGACCGTATGGCTACGGGGCGTCCTAACGCCAATCGTCGGAATCAACGTATCGAGGATTCTACGACGCTCGGTCTCATACTCAAATTTATCGGAATCTAGAAGTCGATCCTCGTCTACCGGCGTAGCAACTTCGTTTATGCGATCCCAATCTAAGCCCTCAACAACGAAGCGCTCTAGCTTCCGAAATATCTTGTGGAACAGGCCATAAAGCATCTCCTCATCGAATGAGGATTTTATGTTCTGCTCGTCACTTGTAAGTTCTAGAAAAGCAGCATTGTGGACGAGACCCTCTCGACTTGAGACAGGTTGGAACGTTCCCTCTCGATCAGCCACCTCGATATATCCAACCACATCGCGCGCAGAAAGAAATCGCCTTTGACCTTGAGCCTTACGTCGATCAAGCGAGAGCCAATCATTGGACTCGTTGCCATACGGAGGCACACGGAATCCATTCAGAAAGAAGAACACTGAACCAAAATCGACTGAGCGATAACCGGTCTGCCGCTTGAAGAACGCCTTAGCTGCTGTGTTGAGATAAAAGACCGTGATTTGCAAATCTCGTAGGTGTGCATAGGGATTGCGCTCTCGCAGAGCAAATACCTCATCACCATCATGCCGAAGCGATACTGATATCTCACGTCCGTTACCCGGGATTGAAGCGACGATAGACGTTGTTCTAAAATCCAACTTCTCAAATATCTTATTCTCGACATCTCCGTTGACGACCTCATCGCCAGGGAAGTCTGCCGAAGTCAGCGAGATCCTGAAATTACCATTGGGATCTATGGCAAAGCGTTCTAGCTCCTTTCGGAGATCGATGAGATGCTTCTTCTGCCATCGAGACCTTAGGCTACGGATAACAAGAACCGTGCCATGGGCAAATTTTGGTAGCCCGGTCTCAGCTGTAAACTCTCGGTCGTCTATATCGCGCACACGGCCCTTAATGGTCCCAATTTGGCGATCTCGATCGTCAACCTCAAATTTAGTCCAATCGATCTCTAGGCAATTGATGATGCCCCCGGATGTCTTGGTATAAAGATCCAAATTTCTGCCGAGACGATCACATGAAAATCGGCCGATACCCTTATTGCCTGCGAAGGCCTCACCATCCTTGCGAAGAGTGCCTTTCTTCTCTGAATAGGCAATATTTAGCCACTTGTAACGAATGTCATCAAACGTCATTCCATGGCCAAAGTCTTGAATGATCAATTTGGAATCGTCACCTTCCTCTGCAGCTTCCAGAAATTTGATAACAACTCGATTTGAGCCGGCATCTTTGCCGTTCTTGATCAACTCAATTATTGCGACATTGTCGTCATTGATCAGTCCTCGCCCAACGAGGTCCTTGAGACGGGCATGAGCTATGAAATTAACTGGCCTACTAGTCATGTTTCTCAGCTAGAGCTAGCAAGGAAGAGCCGATCGCTTCCGCCATGAGAGGCGGCACCGCATTGCCTACCTGCGTATATCGCGGACATTGATGGCGCCTTGCCTTCCCACCCGTGGTGTACTTACCTTTGAAATCGAACCAATCGGGAAACGACTGAAGACGCGCATTCTCACGCACGGTTAAAATCCTTGGTTCCGAATAGTGCAAAAGATCATCTGGCAACGTCGTGACCGTATGCGCAGGAAGATCAGGATGGAGCGCAGCAATACATTGCTTGCGCATCCCGTGGCGATCTCGGTAGTCCTGCGGCACCTTCTTCCCGCGCTGGCAATGCCTGAGGATGTGCTCGAACCTCGACGCGGTTTCGGCGCGGTGATTCGCTAGTCGTAAGCTGTTCGGTTGATAGTTGGGATCGAGACCATCTCTCAGCAATCTTTGATAGTTCGAGAGCTTCCCGGGACGCCGATAGTTTATCTGCAGAAATCCCTCGGTATCTGTCGAGGGGCCTGTCTCTTGTCGGTCAAGTTCAAGGTCGCCAATCGCTTGACGAGAACTCGTCGTACCGTTCCCTAAGCCTTTCGCTCCACGAAATGCGTGTAGCATCTGGGCTAAATCTTGGAAGGGAGTCGCATCGCACCAATTTAGGTCTCTGCGAATACCCACCATGATAAACCGCGGCCGCGGCTGTGGGACGCCGAAGTCCGAGGCCTTCACCATCGCCGTATGTACGTCGTATGGAACTTTAGCCCGCGACAGCCTTCGTACCACGCGTGCGGAATAAGGTTCGGCGGCGCCTTTGAAGGCAGCCTGAAAGCCTCTCACGTTCTCCAACAGCAAGAACTTTGGCTGAACGATCTGCACAATTCGAATGTATTCGTTTGTAAGCCGGTTGCGAGGATCATTTGGATTTCGAAGGCCTGCTGTAGAGAACCCCTGACAAGGTGGTCCACCCGCAATTAGATCGACAGTCCCTCTCAACGCGATCAGATCAGCTCGATGTTTGCGCAATAACTCGCTTGTGGTTTGAGCCTGACATCCAAGCCAATCTGGCCAGGCAAAAGCGAAACGCCCCCCTGGCTTGCAGAGGTTATGGCTTAATGTTGCGAATGCGTCGGAAGATTTTTCGATCGCGAAAAGTCCCTGCCATCCCGCCTGGAATAGTCCAAGCGAGAGCCCCCCGCAGCCCGCAAATAGGTCAATAAACGTTCTTGTCGGCACGAATGCGCTTGCCCCAAATTGTAGCATACAGAGCAATACTCGCGCCGTCTACTAGACGCTCACTAGATAAATCTGGGGTTGTGGCACCCAGCTCTCTGGAATTCTTGGTGGATGAGGGTACACGCACTGCGACAACTGGTGCACGCCACTCTTGAAGAGACCTCAGAAGGGACTATGCCGGCAAAAGCCTAAATGATCGCTGAAGCAATCGGCTTTGGGCCATGCGGAGGACAAGCCCGGTCCCCCTCCGCTATATACTCGCCCCGGTAGCATCACCCTGAGGCGCACCCCGTAAACCACGCGCACGAACCCGCACCCAAAAACCTCGTCATCCGCTGTGACACCACCGGCAACGAGATCGCGGAGAACATCTCCAACGTCCTGAAGCTCTCGCTGCCTGCGCAAGGCCGCCAAGACGCAGCCGCGACAGATGGTGCTCTCCGATCCCCGGGTCGGCTCTCCGAACCCCGGGTCGGCCTTCCGATCCCCCGGGGGTGGCACGGTGACGGCACCCGTAAACAGCATGGCGCGCGTGTTAACCATGCATTAACCAACGCAGCCTAGCCTGCTGCAATCGTCCAGCCATCATTAGCCCGAAATGCCTTCCCGGTTTGCTCCAGGAGAAGCGCCGATGTCTGTTGCGTTGTTGACGTATGCCGATCTGGGTGCCCGCCTCAATATCTCGCGCGAGGCCGCGCGGTCGCTGGCGCGACGTCGCCGCCTGCCGCGCTCGCGTTCTGATGACGGCAAGGCGCTGGTGAGGGTTGATTTCTCCGAGCTGCGGTACACGCCCCGCCCGCGAACGGGCCGCCGGGCAGATCCCATCGATCACTCCATGGCAAGGATCGAAGCGTTAGAGCCATTTCCGTTCCGACGGAGTCGGAACGGGGCTCTAGATTCTTATTCTGACGCGTTTTCCTTGCGCGAACCGGTATCCACTTCGCTGGAAAACGCTTCTGAGACCGAGGCATTCAAGGCGGAGATTGCGCGGCTCGAAGACGTCGCAACCGCCTACAGGGTGGTGTTCGAGCGCGAGCGTGAGCGCGCCGAGCGCCTCGCGGTCGAGCTGCAGCAGGCGGGCGCCGAGACGAAGGCAGCCAATGCGTGGGCGACACGACTGGAAGACGAAATGGCGGCGCTGCGGACCGATCGCCGCCCTGGCGGCTCGCTCGCGGAACGCGCCGCGCTTCGCTTGGGACATCTGGCCGCTTCAATCGTTCAGGCAGACCGTGCGGCCCGCAGGTAGCAATCGAAACTTTCTCTAATCCCCGGCTTGCCGGAGCAATCGCGAGAGAAGAATGACTGGCACCACCGATATCCATGAAATGAAGGCCCGCATCGTCGTGTTCGGCGTCGGCGGCGCCGGCGGCAATGCCGTGAACAACATGATCACGGCCGGGCTGCAGGGGGTCGAGTTCGTCGTCGCCAATACCGACGCGCAGGCGCTGGCCATGTCGAAGGCAAGCCGCCTCATCCAGCTCGGGACGAAGGTGACCGCGGGCCTCGGCGCAGGCTCGCAGCCGGAACTGGGACGCGCCGCAGCCGAAGAGGTGATCGATACGATTCGCGATCAATTGACCGGCGCGCACATGGTGTTCGTGACGGCCGGCATGGGCGGCGGCACCGGCACCGGTGCCGCCCCCATCGTCGCGAGGATCGCGCGCGAGCTCGGCATTCTCACCATCGGCGTGGTCACCAAGCCGTTCTACTTCGAGGGCCAGCGCCGCATGCGCTTCGCCGAAGCCGGCATCGAGGAGCTGCTGAAGGCGGTCGACACCCTCCTGATCATCCCGAACCAGAACCTGTTCCGGGTGGCCAGCGAGAAGACCACATTCGCCGATGCCTTCGCGCTTGCCGACCAGGTGCTCTATTCGGGCGTCGCCTGCATCAGCGACCTCATCGTCAAGGAAGGCCTGATCAATCTCGATTTTGCCGACGTCCTCTCCGTCATGAAGGAGAAGGGCAAGGCCATGATGGGACGGGGCGAGGCTTCGGGCGAGAAGCGCGTGCTCGCCGCCGCCGTGGCCGCGATCTCCAATCCGTTGATCGAGAATCCCTCGATCAAGCGCGCCAGCGGCCTCATCATCTCCATCACCGGCGGCAAGGATCTCATGCTGTACGAGGTCGACGAAGCCGCAACCCGCATTCGCGACGAGGCCGACCCGGATGCCAACATCATCGTCGGCGCGTCCTTTGACGATAGCCTCGAAGGCATCGTCCGCGTCTCGGTGGTGGCGACCGGCATAGACAATCTCGACGCGGAGCAGGCGCTGCCGGTGGAAACCGCCCTCGCCCAACTCGCCGGAAGGCTGCGCAATGACGGAAGGCGCATCGCCGATCGCATCGAGCGCAGCGCACCCCTTCCGCAAGGAGAAAGCCCGCCGCTCCGCCCGCAGCCGCATCATCCCGTGGGACCACCAGCAAGGCCCGGCCTGGACTATGCGCGCCACGCGGCGATACAGCCGCTCCATCCCTCCGGCCGCGCCCCCGCGCGCAATGCGCCCGACGAGGCCGTTCTCGATATCCCGGCTTTCCTGCGCCGCGCCGCCAACTGAGCAGTCGCCGGAGGAGGGATTACCCGGCTCCAATGCCGGACATGGACTGCCGCTAAGCGGCTCCAGAGCGCGATGAGATCAGGCGAGGCTGGTTTGCCTTGAAGAAGGTGCGCTCCCGCTTGCGCGGGACGGCTCCCGCATATGGCAATATGGACGGCCTGAGCGCGCGCCTCGTCCTTCGAGACGACCGCTTTGCGGTCTCCTCAGGATGAGTGAGGCTGAGCGGCATCGTCGCCTGTCGAAGTGCTGTCGCGCACTCCGTCCTCATCCTGAGGAGCCCGCCGAAGGCGGGCGTCTCGAAGGATGCGCCGCGACGAAGCCAGCGCGCCGATGCTTCACGCTGCCGTGCTGCGCGGGCTCTCTGCGGTTTCCGTCTTGTCCGCCTCCTTGTCACGGGACAGCCACGCCGGGAAGCGAAGCAGGCGCTCGTTGGTGTCTTTCGGCAGCTCGACGGGCGGCGCTTCGTTGGCCGAACTCGGCAGGTCCGGCACGGCCTGTCCTGCTCGCACCGCATCCGCGCGCTGATCCAGTTCGCGCAACAGGGGATCGAGCACGCTGTCGATCTCGCTCGCCACCGACACCAGGAAACTATTGAGCTCGCGCGCCTCGGGCACGACCGCCGTAGCCTGCTCGATCGCCTTGGAAAGACCGTCGACGACAGGTGCAAACGCGCCGGCGGCTTGCATGATTCGCGTCTTGATCGCTTCGATCTCGCCCAGGACGCGCTCGCGCTCCCGCTTTTTCTTCTCCTCCGAAAGACGGGCTTCGATTTCGGCGATCTGGGCCGTCAGGGTCGTGGCTTCGGATGCGAGTGCATCGCGTCTTACGCGCGCGCGATCGAGATCGCGGCTGAGATGGTCGACTAAGTCGTCCTTTCCGAACATGGCTTTGCTCCGTAGGACAGGTGTTTTGCCGAGTAGGACGGCCCTGGCGCGTACCGCCAGCCTCGCCACCGACCGGATGGCCGGATCGGCCGAAACGGGCATCAACTTCGGTCGCGTCAACTTCAGTCGCGTCACCTGGGCCGGCATGGTGAATCCCCCCATTGCCAACATTAGGCGACGGCATGGTTAACAGATGGTTAATGTCAACAACCGATGCTGCCACGGGGCATCATGCCGGCGTGCCAGGTCACCTTAGACAAGGTCACCTTCGACAAGGCCACCTTCGACAAGGTAGCCCTCCCCCTACCCCCGAAAATCAATGCTCCGCAGCACGATCCCCGGGGGCGTGCCCTCGAACTCGGTCGCGCGGTACTTGCTCGCCGCGCGCGCTTCGATGCGGTCGCGGAGGCGGGTGAACTGGGCTTCGCGCTGCTCGGGGCGGGTCTGCGGGCCGCGTTCGAGGGTATCCATGGCGGAGGTCGAGATCGCGCAGGGGACTTCCTTCGCGCCGTCCTGCATCGAGAACTGGACGATGCCGCGGTCCTGTTCGTGGCCGATGAAACGGCCGCTGGTGAGGGTCATGGCTTACTCCTGTTACGCAAGGTGCTTCGCGGCGCGATGACCGCTAGACGTCGTCCTGGCCTTGGTGCGCAATTGCGCACAGGCGCCAGGACCCATTACCCCGGTCAGCTCTATTGAAGCACGCTGTGGCACAAGCCTGCGTAACAACTCGCTTCGGTGGCTATGGGTCCTGTCGTTCGCCAGGACGACAAATTTATTCCGCGCGCGGGCCGTGATTACCGCAGGCGGCCCACGGCTTCCTCAGCTATCCCCGCCAAGTCTCGCAAAGTCGTCGAACAGCGCGGCGACCAGCGCGCGGTGGCGGGTGTCCTCGACGGGGAGGCTTGCGGCATAGAGGTTGAGCAGATGGCGCGCCTTGACCGCGGCCTCGGGCCACGACATCGCCGGCACCGTCAGCATGCGGCTTTCGAGCTCGGCCTCGCGCTCGCGCAGCTCCCTTACATGGGTCTCGACCTCCGCCAGCGCGCGGCGCAGATCGGTCGCCTTCTGCGCGGCCATGCCGCGGTGCTTGTCGAGATCAACCGGATGGTCGGTCATCGGCGACACGCGCGACGCCGAAACGGATACCTGGATGTGACGATGTCACGCCGCGAGCGGATGGTCATGCGCGCCTGCCTTTCGCAAAGAGCGGGCCCAACCGACGCCTGCCGGCTGCGACCATGCGCCCGTTGCACGGCAATAGCCAGCACTATCGCCGCCGCGCGCGTGCATCGCGGTCGCAGGCAACAGCGCTCGCGCGCGACGGTTTTAGTCCTCGCTATCGGGGAGGTGCAGGCGTAGGCTCGATCGCGTCAGCGCCACTCACGCAATGGTCGTTAGTCCATATCGCGCTGCATCTTCCGCGTCTCGTGCGCGCGGCGCTTCGTTGGCTGACACTCATCGCGCACGTTATTTGGTCGCGGCTCGCGCATACGGCAGCGCCAATCTTGCGAATTCGAACCCCGGAGGAGACGGACGTCATGCCCAAGGGACAGCAACGCAGCAATCGCGAAGTCAAGAAGCCGAAGAAGGACAAGATCAAGGCGATCGCCGCGGCGCCAAGCCGCAAGGACGCGGCGTGGCAGCCGGAGATCGGTCAGGGGAAGAAGAAGTAGGTCTTTCGCCTCTCCCCGCGTGCGGGGAGAGGCCGGGATTTGCGCAGCAAATTCCGGGTGAGGGGGACTCTCCGCGAGTCCAACTCTCACCTCCCTCGCGGAGCCTCCCCCTCACCCCAACCCTCTCCCCGCAAGCGGGGCGAGGGAGCACGCCGCCCTCGTCTCCTCGCCGTCGCGCTTTTCCGGTATACTCGCCCCGGTAGCATCACCCGGAGGCGCATCCCGTGGACCACGCGCACGAACCCGAGCCGAAAAACCTCGTCATCTGCTGTGACGGCACCGGCAACGAGATCTCGGAGAACATCTCCAACGTCCTGAAGCTCTATCGCTGCCTGCGCAAGACCGACAGGACACATCCGCGGCAGATGGTGTTTTACGACCCCGGGGTCGGCACGGTGACGGAGCCGTCGACCTGGAACAGGTGGAAGGCCAACATCAAGCTGGTGCTGGGGCTCGCCACCGGCTACGGGCTCGATGACAACGTGCTCAATGCCTATTGCTTCCTGGTCGAGCATTATGCGCCCGGCGACCGCATCTACCTGTTCGGTTTTTCGCGCGGCGCTTACACGGTTCGCGTGCTGGCGGGGCTGATCCACAAGGTCGGGCTGATCTCGCCGGAGCAGGCGAACCTCGCAGGAAGCGGCCTCGTCGCCTACAAGCAATATTCCGGGACCGGGCACGGCAACGACATCGAGGACCTCAAGAACATCGCGGTCGACGACGAGGGGCCGCTGCCGAAGGACGCATTCGACCTCGCCGCGCAGTTCGCGCGCATCACCTCGACGCGCTGGCCGACCATCCATTTCATCGGCGTCTGGGACACGGTGGCGAGCGTGATCGTGCCGCGGCGCGACGTGTTCTTCCTCGTGTTCAGCCTGGAGGAGCTCGCCTTCACGCTGCGCAATCCGAGCGTCAACATCTTCCGCCAGGCCATCGCCATCGACGAGCGGCGCTGCATGTTCCGCCTGAAAGCGTACGAGGAGCCGCAGGAATACTGGAGCAACCGCTACGTCCCCGACGAGAAGAAGGAGCCGCAGGACATTTTGCAGGTGTGGTTCGCCGGCGTGCATTGCGACGTCGGCGGCGGCTATCCGGAGGCCGAGAGCGCGGAGTCGAAATATCCGCTGATCTGGATGATCGAAGAGGCGGCGAAGGCCGGGCTGAACTTCAACCCGCGCACCGTGAACCAGCTCGCCTGGGGCATCCAGCGCAAAAACTCGCCGTTCAGCTATGTCGGGCCCGCGTACACCGGCAAAGCGGGCATGCTGCACAATTCGATGAGCGCCGCCTGGCGCGTGCTGGAGTATTTGCCGAAGAGCGCGAAGTACAAGGAATGGCCGGAGCGGAAGGTGTTTTTCGGCTTCTACATCCCGGATTGCGAACCGCGCGTCATTCCCGAAGGCGCGCATGTGCATGAGAGCGTGTTGAAGCGGATGGCGGTGGAGCCGGATTATCGGCCGGTGAATATGCCGAAGGATTTCGTGACGGTGCCGATGCCGGTGGCGCCGGGGGGCGAGGTCGCGGAGGCGGAGGCACTGCCACCCTCCCCTGGAGGGGGAGGGTCGGCTCACATTGAGCGCAGCGAAATGGGAGACGGGGTGGGGTGACAGCCTCTCCGCGACGAACAGTGCCCGAGTGGAGAGATCACCCCACCCCGCTCGCGCTGCGCGCGATCCACCCTCCCCCTCCAGGGGAGGGTGGGCATCCCGCTACCGCCACTTTCCTCAATCGCCGCTACTTTTCATTAAAATTCTCCGCCCGACCTTAGCTTCATCGCATCAACTGCTCCTCCACACTCGGAACCTGCCACCGCGCTGTCCGCGGTATTGGAGGAGAGTGCCAATGCATCCGCGCCGACATGCCCGTGTGAAGCCGTCGGGCCTGGTGTCCCGCCAGGCCAAGATCATCACCGACCCGCGCGCGCCCATCATCGTCTGTACGCTGGTGGACTATTCGCCGGGCGGCGCCTGCATCGATCTCGGCGGGCAGGTGAAGATTCCCGATCGGTTCGAGCTGCTGCATGTGAACACCAAGAAGCGCTGCCGGATCGCATGGAAGCGTGGCACGCGGGTGGGTGTGGTGTTTTAGGAGAGAGCTGTTCGCTTACCCTCCCCTGGAGGGAAAGGTAAGAAAGCTACACCCGCATCCGCGCTTTCGCGCCCGCGACGATCTGCATCGCGACGCCGGCGATCCAGCCCAGCAGCACCAGCCAGCTCAACGCGCCCTCCGCCTCCAGGCGCAGCACGATGACGGCGACCGACGCGAGCGCTGCGAGCGTGGCGCAGAGGGTACCGGCCGAGCTCAGGAATTCCGCAGCGTCGATGTGGCTGTGCGCCTCGTCGAAGGGCAGTTGCGGCGTGTCGATGCCGAGATAGAAACCGACCGCGCCGAGCAGCATCATCAACAGCAGAAAGCCCTGCGTGGTGAGCGAAGCGATCGCCGATCCGACATAGGCGCCGACGAACAGCCCGCACGCCGCGCCGGCCATCGCGAGGCCCACGCGCTCGAGAAAGTGCGCAGTCTTGCGAACACGAAACCGCATGGCCGGCCTCCGTGATGCCCCGAACGGACGGAGGTTAGGCCAGTTTTGCGACCGACGGAAGGTGAGGAGAGTTACGGATGCGTGAGGTGGGGGGTGATGTGGCGCGGCCTTCGCGCCACACATGCGGCCCCTTACCGCGCTCCGAACGTGGTCTTGCCGAACAGCGCCTTCTGCGTCGAGGGCTGCGAGCGCCAGTATTGCGGCGGGGCCTCGACTTCGCCGCCGATCTCGGCCGCGGCGTGCCAGCCCCAGCGGGGGTCGTAGAGCATGCCGCGGGCGAGCGCGACCATGTCGGCCTTGCCGGACGCCACGATGTCTTCCGCGTGCTTGCCTTCGGTGATCAGGCCGACCGCGATGGTCGGCAAGCCCGTCTCGCGCTTGATGGCGTCGGCGAACTGCACCTGATAGCCGGGGCCGAGCGTGATCTTCTGCTGCGGCGAAACGCCGCCGGAGGAGGCATCGATCCAGTCGACGCCGCGCGCCTTCAGCGCCCTGGCAAATTCGATGGTCTGCGCCAGATCCCAGCCGCCCTCGACCCAATCGGTCGACGACACCCGCATGCCGACCGGTTTTTCGCGCGGGAATACGGCCCGGACAGCATCGTAGATCTCGAGCGGGAAGCGCATGCGGTTCTCGAGCGAGCCGCCATATTCGTCGGTGCGCTTGTTCGAGATCGGCGACAGGAATTGATGCATGAGATAGCCGTGCGCGCCGTGCAGCTCGATCGCGTCGATACCGATGCGCTCCGCGCGCTTCGCACTGTCGACGAAGGCCTCGCGGATACGCTTCAGGCCGGCCGCATCGAGCGCCACGGGGGCGGCCTCGCCCTCCTTGTGCGGCAGCGCCGACGGCGCCACCGTCTGCCAGCCGCCTTCACTGAGCGGAATGAGCTGGCCGCCGTCCCAGGGACGCGCGCTCGACGCTTTGCGGCCCGCATGCGCGAGCTGCATCGCGATCGCCGTGCTCGAATGCTTCCGCACGGAGGCGAGGATCTGCTTCAGCGCGGCCTCGGAGGCGTCGCTGTAGAGCCCGAGGCAGCCCGGCGTGATGCGGCCGATCGCCTCGACATGAGTGGCCTCGATGCAGAACATCGCCGCGCCCGACAGCGCGAGATTGTTGATGTGGGTGAAATGCCAATCGGTGGGAACGCCGTCTTCGGCCGAATACTGGCACATCGGCGACACCACCAGACGGTTCTTCAAGGTCAGGCCGCGCAGCTTGATCGGGGAAAACAGGGCGCTCATGCGGGGGATCCGGGGATGGAGGGCGATCGGGGCGGATAAAAGCAATTGCATGAAGTGTAGTGGGGGATGCGCGGATTGCGAGGTGCGCGGGGGACATGGCCGCGGGCGGGGCCATGCATTACGCAGCGGGTTTGGCGTGAGGTAGCGCGTAAAATTCCGCTGTCGTCCCGGCGAAGGCCGGGACCCATAACCCCAGGGAGAGGTTTGGCGAAGATTCGCGGCTCGGTACTTCTACCGCTCGTGATCGACAGATCACGCGGTATGGGTCCCGGCCTTCGCCGGGACGACGGCGGAGAATGTGGCGACTAGCGCCCCTTACGGCAATTCCTCGAACTTCCCCGGCTGCGGCTTGCCCATGCGGATCTTGCCGTCGGGCAAGAGCTCGCCATCGGCCTCCGCCGAGAACTGGATCGTATTGCCGCCGCCGTCGCGCTTCGAGGCCTTGCCGAGCGGACCGAGCTTGTCGGCGAGCGCGGTGTCCTCAGTGACGAACACGCGATAGTCGGTGAGGTGGAAGCGGCGCGGCGCGAGCCAGGTCAGTGCCGGCACGGAGCTGCGCATGTCGAGATCCTTGGCGTTATCAGCGCTGATGCCGGTGGCGTCGCGAAATAAGTCCGGACCGTCGAGCAGTTTTGCGCGTGCGCCGTCGACGGCGTAGACGTTCAGCGTGACGATGTGGCGCTCGCTGCGGAACGACACCACGACGGTCCGCGACTCCGCCGACCACGCCGCGTGGAAGGCGTCCGGCGCAGAGTCGAGGATGTTGTCGTCGGTGACGTTGTCCAGCGTCATCAGCTTGCGATGGCCGGGCTCCGCCATCAGCGAGAGGCGGAAATTCTCCGAGCCGGCATCGCCCTCGCCATGCGCCGCAACCGACAGCTTCCCGTTCGGCGCCTTGCCGCCGAGGATGATGGCGTATTCGCCCTTGCCGTATTTGTGCTCGGCCGTGGCCAGCGCAGGCGATGCGGCGAAGGCGAGAAGAAGGGCGATGACGGCGCGGCGGTGGGGCATGTGAATTTGTCGCAGGACTGCGTGCGGCGTTCAAGCCCGCCGGCGCTCCGCCGCGGCGCGATTGCGAACGGCGGTTCGTGCCTTACTGCGCTCCGGCTCGCGTTCACTCCGCCAGCGTGAACTGCAACAGCAACGTGCGCTGGAGCAGCGAGAAATTGTCGTCCGACACCATCGTCAGCACGGTCTCGCCCTCGGCCGTGACGTGGGCGTCGATGCCTTCCATGTTGTCGATCTCGTGGCCGAGATCGGCCTCGAACAGCACGGGGCCGTCGACCACTGCGCCCGGCGCGATCGACTTCAGTTGTAGCGAGCGGATGCGGATGTTGATGCCGGTGAACCAGGAGAATTTGCGCTCGAGAATCAGCAGCGCTCCTGACGGCAGCAGCACGGCGTCGCTGATGAACTGCTTGTCGGTGCGCCTGATGCTGAACTGGCCGGGCGACGGGCCGCCGATCAAAAAGCCGATCAAATTGCCGTCGGCATCGAAGCCGCCTTCCGACATCGCGATCAGCGTGCCCGCGAGCGGCTGCCCCTTCATGTCCTTCGGCACGAACACCAGCGCCTCGAGCCCCTTGTTGTAGGGCAGCTTGCGTAACCCCGGCGGTGTCGGCACCACCTCGCCGCGGGCGCGGGTGCCGCCCTTGGCGAAATCGAAGCGCATGATCTGGTTGACGCGTTCGAGGCCGACATAGACGAGGTTGCCATCGCGCGCGAGCGACTCGGTGTCGTACCAGAGCCGCTTCTCCGTGATCGGCCGCCCCTCGGCGTTGAGCATCGGCGCGGCCTCGACGTCGTCGAGCCCGATCATCCTGCTGCCGGAATAGCGGATGCTGCCGGTGAACCAGGTGCCTTGATCCGACAGCGCAAGAAACCGCGCGCCCTTGTCATCGAGGAAGCGGAAGCCGGACAGGCCGCCAAAGCCGCGATGCGGCGAGGTCAAAACCAGCCCGCTGCGATAGACGAGCTGACCGAACCGCGTGCGCACGCGGTCGCGCGGCTCGAAATTCGGGATCGGCCGCGCATTGACCTCGATGCCGGCAGGCTCGGTGACGGCGTGCTCGGGCTGCGCCGGCTTAGGCGTGGCCTGCGCTTGTGCGAGCCGGGAAAGAGCGAGAGTTGAAAATCCCGCCGCCGCGTGGCCGAGAAAGAGGCGGCGGGATTGCTTGTTGCTCACGAATGCAGTTTGCGTCGCGGGCGATTGGCCGGTTGCGTGGGCGCGGTGTTGGTCTCGCTGAAGAGTTCGGCGAGTTTTTCGGTGATGGCGCCGCCGAGCTCTTCGGCGTCCACGATCGTCACCGCGCGGCGATAGTAGCGCGTCACGTCATGGCCGATGCCGATCGCGATCAGCTCGACCGGCGAGCGGGTCTCGATCTCCTCG
The DNA here is from genome assembly GCF_024199935.1 of Bradyrhizobium sp. CCGUVB14. Classification (NCBI taxonomy): domain Bacteria; kingdom Pseudomonadati; phylum Pseudomonadota; class Alphaproteobacteria; order Hyphomicrobiales; family Nitrobacteraceae; genus Bradyrhizobium; species Bradyrhizobium sp. CCGUVB14. The sequence goes on along the minus strand of NZ_JANADS010000001.1, from coordinate 697,089 downwards.
ATGATGTGGCGCAGGTGCCGCTCGAGATAGTTGCCGGGATTGACCGACAGCGTGGAATCGTCGACCGGCGCACCGTCGGAGATCATCATCAGGATCTTGCGCTGCTCGGGCCGGCCGAGCAGGCGCTTGTGCGCCCAGTCGAGAGCCTCGCCGTCGATGTTCTCCTTCAGCAGGCCCTCGCGCATCATCAGGCCAAGGTTTTTTCGCGCACGGCGCCACGGGGCGTCGGCCGACTTGTAGATGATGTGGCGGAGATCGTTGAGGCGGCCGGGATTGGCCGGCTTGCCGGCGGCCAGCCACGCCTCGCGCGATTGCCCGCCCTTCCAGGCGCGCGTGGTGAAGCCCAAAATCTCGACCTTGACGCCGCAACGCTCCAGCGTGCGCGCGAGAATGTCGGCGCAGGTCGCCGCCACCGTGATCGGGCGGCCGCGCATCGAGCCGGAATTGTCGAGCAGCAGCGTCACCACGGTGTCGCGGAACGTCGCCTCCTTCTCGTGCATGAAGGACAGCGGATGATGGGGATCGGTCACGACGCGCGACAGGCGCGCGGGATCGAGGATGCCCTCTTCGAGATCGAACTCCCAGGCGCGGTTCTGCTGCGCCATCAAGCGCCTCTGCAGGCGGTTGGCGAGACGGGCGACGATGCCCTGCAGATGCGCGAGCTGCTTGTCGAGATAGGCGCGCAGGCGCTCCAGCTCGTCATGGTCGCAGAGATCTTCGGCCGCGATGACCTCGTCGAACTTGGGCGCGAAGGCGTGATATTCCGGCCCGCGCGGCTCGTTCTTGCCGTGCGCGTTCGGACGCGTCGCCTCGCCCGGCGTCTCGTCGTCGCCGAGTTCGCCGTCGTCGAGCGTATCCGAGGTCGAGGCCTGCGCGCTTTCCATCGCGCTGTCGCTCATCTCTTCCGACGACGCCTGCGCCTGGTCGGCGCTCATCTCCTGCGCGGCATCGGAATCGGGCGAGCCCTCGGCGCCGGACTGATCGTTGTCGCCGTCCTGGTTCTCGTCGTTGTCGTCATTGTCTTCGCTGTCGGCGCTGCGCTCGTCGCCGAGCTCGAGCGCAGTCAGCAGATCATGCACGGCGTCACCGAACCTGGTCTGGTCCTCGACGAGGTTATCGAGCCGATCGAGCCGCTTGCCGATCTTGTCTTCGAGAATCGGACGCCAGAGATCGACCATCTTCTTGGCGGCCGTCGGCGGCGCCATGCCGGTCAGGCGCTCGCGCACCAGCATTGCCAGCGCATCGGCCAGCGGCGCATCGGCGCGGTCGGTGATCTCGTCGAACTTGCCGCGGTGAAAATGATCGTCGAGCATCGCGGTGAGATTCTTGGCAACGCCGGCCATGCGGCGCGCGCCGATCGCCTCGACACGGGCCTGCTCGACCGCCTCGAACACGCCGCGCGCTTGCGGATTGCCGGGCATCAGCTTGCGATGCAGCTTGGCGTCGTGACAGGCGATCTTGAGCGCGATGGAGTCGGCGTGGCCCCGTACGATCGCGGCATCGCGCTTGGTCATTTTTCGCGCCGGCTCGGGTAGCCGCGCCTTGCCGGGCGCGAGGCCCGGGCGCTCGGCCGCGAAGCTCACGTCGAGCTCGGGCGCCTTCGCGATCGCCTTCAGGCAGGACGCCACCGAGCGCTTGAACGGCTCGGTCGGGGCTTCCTTGCTGTTGCGGAATTTGGAGTTGGAGGGCGTGCTCATCTCGATCTCACCGTCGTCCCCACGAAGGCGGGGACCCATAGCCACCGACGGTTGGTGCGTCAGGGAAAACTATCAGCGTCGCGTCATCGAGAGACCTCGCGGCATGGGTCCCGGCCTTCGCCGGACCCATGCCACGAGAGTGATCAGGACAGCGCCACGTTGACTGCCGATTCCGGCAGCTCCGCATTGAAGCAGCGCTGGTAGAACTCGGCGACCAGCGGACGTTCGAGCTCGTCGCACTTGTTGAGGAAGGTGACGCGGAACGCAAAGCCGATATCGCCGAAAATGTCGGCGTTCTCGGCCCAGGTGATCACCGTGCGCGGGCTCATCACCGTCGACAGATCGCCATTGGCGAAGGCGTTACGGGTGAGATCGGCGAGGCGGACCATCTTGTTGACGATGTCGCGGCCTTCCTGGGTGCGATAGTGCTTGGCCTTCGCCAGCACGATCTCCACTTCCTCGTCGTGGCTGAGGTAGTTGAGCGTGGTGACGATCGACCAACGGTCCATCTGGCCCTGGTTGATCTGCTGAGTGCCGTGATAGAGGCCCGAGGTGTCGCCGAGGCCGACCGTGTTGGCGGTCGCAAACAGGCGGAACGACGGATGCGGCTTGATCACCTTGTTCTGATCGAGCAGCGTCAGGCGGCCGGAGACTTCCAGCACGCGCTGAATCACGAACATCACGTCCGGACGGCCGGCGTCGTATTCGTCGAACACCAGCGCGACGTTGTTCTGCAGTGCCCACGGCAAGATGCCGTCACGGAATTCGGTGACCTGCTTGCCGTCGCGGACCACGATTGAGTCCTTGCCGACGAGATCGATACGGCTGATGTGGCTGTCGAGGTTGACGCGCACGCAGGGCCAGTTCAGGCGGGCGGCGACCTGCTCGATATGGGTGGATTTACCGGTACCGTGATAGCCGGTCACCATCACGCGGCGGTTGCGGGCGAAGCCGGCGAGAATGGCAAGCGTGGTGGCGCGGTCGAAGCGGTAGTCGGAATCGACTTCGGGCACGTGAGGATCGACTTCGGAATAGGCCGGCACTTCGAGATCGCTGTCGATCCCGAACACCTGGCGCACCGACACCTTCATGTCGGGCAAACCGGAAACTTCCTCAACTTTGGACAGGGCGGCGGTCGTCATCAATCCTCCGAGGCCCCGGGCGGTCCCGAGACCAGTTATTTGCACGTTGGCTGCGGCTGGGTGCGTCTGCGAACGTATCAGAGACAACGTGCCGGCAGAAGCCCATGCACCAATCAAAGTTCCGTTGTCTTTTCATTTAGATAGGCAAGGAACGCGATTTTTGGAAGGCTGCCCTGCAAATCCCGCCCAAATTTCGCGCCGGATAGGCGCCCTGCCCAGGCAAATGGCACTTTCATCGCCCCACCCTAGTTATGTAAGGGTCTGAACCCGAATGCCCCAGCCCGCTACAGAGACCTCGTGACGTCGTTCCTTGACCCCCTGATATCGTTCGTCTCAGTCCATGCGTGGCTGGCCTACCTGACCCTGTTCCTGGCGGCGCTTCTCGAGGCGGTCCCGGTGGTGGGGTCGGTGATTCCGGGCTCGACCATCATCCTGGCGCTGAGCGCCCTGGTTCCCGGCGGCGACCTGAAACTGCAATGGGTCTTGCTCGCGGCCGCCGTGGGCGCCGTGATCGGCGACGGCTCGGCCTACTTGATCGGCCATCGGCGGCAGCGCGAAATTCTCAACACCTGGCCGCTGACGAACTATCCGCGCGTGGTCGAGGAGAGCGAGACCTTCTTCCACCGCTTCGGCACCTGGGCCGTGTTCTTCGCGCGCTTCGTGCCGCCGATCCGCGCCTTCGTGCCCGTGACGGCCGGCGCGCTCGGCATGGCGCCCGCGAAATTCTATGCGGTCAACATTCCGGCGATCCTGGTCTGGGCCCCGGCCCATGTGCTGCCGGGCGTGCTGGCGGTGTCGGCCTTCCACCAATATTTCGGGGTGCCGCACGAGGGGCATCCGTTCAAGCATCTCTGGATTTTGACTGTGGTGGCAGTCGCGATCGTGGCGGGCATAGCAATCTGGATCTATCGCCGGCGGCAGAACGGCGTCGTCGCGGCGGTGAAGCCGCGGGCGTAGTGCTTACCCTCCCCTGGAGGGGTCCGAGACGAGCGTAGCTCGCTCGTGGGTCGCTACACATGAAGCGAAGCGCAATGTGTAGCGGGGTGGGGTGACGGTCTCTCGTCATCGAAATCTGCCCGTGTTGAGAGATCACCCCACCCCGCTCGCGCTGCGCGCGATCGACCCTCCCCCTCCAGGGGAGGGTGACAGCGTGGCCTATCCCCCCATCCTCCGCCCCGGAGCCGGTCCCACATACCTTGCCCGCGGCCGGATCAGCTTTCCGAACTGCAATTGCTCGCTCGCATGCGCGATCCAGCCGACGCTGCGGGCCATCGCGAACAGGGCGAGCTCGCTGCCCGCGGGTAAGCGCAGCGCGTGGACGAGCACGGCGAGGACGTAGTCGATATTGACGAACTCTCCGGTCGCCTCCGCAATCCGCTCAGGCACCTCTTTGGTGAATTTGCGCGGCGCGCCGGCACGGGCCAGCGCGTTCAGCAGCGATTGCGCGCGGGGATCGCCGCGCTTGTAGACGCCGTGGCCGAAGCCCGGAAAACGCTCGCCGAGCGCGACGCGCTCGCGCACCATCGGCTCGACGTCGCGGTCGACCAGCGTCTTGACCAGTTGCGAGGCCAGCACGCCGGCGCCGCCGTGTTTCGGGCCTTTCAGCGCGGCGAGGCCGGCGATGACGGCATCGTAGAGATTGAGTCCCGTCGACGCCGCGCAGCGCGCGGTGAAGGTCGAGGCGTTCAATTCGTGATCGGCGAGCAGCACCAGCGCGCGGCGGATGAGGTCGGGCGCATGCTTGTTGTCGCCCGCCCAGATACGCGCGATCTGCTGATGCAGCGGCTCCGATGACGGTTCGGAATTCAGCATCGTGGCAACGAGCAGCCGGACGATGCGCGCGCCGACCATCGCGCGGCCATCGGGCGCGCGGGTGAAAGCGCGCGAATCGGCGCTGGCCGCGAGCGCGAGCACCGCGATGGCGCGATCGATCGGGGCGGCGCGGCGCGCGGCGTCCGCAATCGCACGCATCTCGTCGGACATCTTCGGCTGATTGTCCGGCGCGAACGGATCGACGTCGGAGACGTCCCAGAGCAGCGTTGCGGTGTGCTCCAGCGTGTCGTTCTCGGCGAGAACGATGCAGTTGACGCCGCGGTAGATCGCGCCCTCCTCTGTGATGGTCGAGATCTCCGTGTCCATGACCGGCAGGTCGGCATCGAAGCTGCGCAGGCCGCGCGGCTCCGGCGACGGCACCCGGCGCTCCTTCAGGGCACGGACGTCCTCGGCACGATAGCGGTTCTTGCGCGAATCCGGGGTCGGCTCGGAGCGGATCAGGCCACGGCTGACATAGGCGTAGAGCGTGGCCGGCGAGATCGCGAGCTCCGCCGCGGCTTCCCGGGCAGAGAGATAGAGACCTTCAGAATTTTTCATATTGATTGATGTAATCAAGATTGATCAATCTGTCGAGAGGTCCGATTTTCTCCTGGTGCAGTGCAAAAGGAGATTGGGCCATGAACATCCACCTCACCAAAAGCCAGATCGGGCTGGACGGCGTTCCCGCGGCCGAAACCGTGCTGAGCCATGTCGACGGCGAACGCGGCGAGTTGATCATCGCCGGCGAGCATGTCGGTACCCTCGCCGCCAAATCGAGCTTTGAGGGCGTCACCGCCCGGCTCTGGAACGGCGCAAGCAAGACCACCCTGACCGAAGCCAATGTCCGGGCGAGCCTGGGTGCGGCGCGCGAGCGCGCTTTCGCACGGCTCACTGAGCTGCTGCCGGCAACCCAGGGCATGGGCATCATCGACGGGTTTCGTGCGGCGGTCGCGAGCCTGCGCGCCGAACACGGGCTGGAGCACGAAGCAACCATCGTCGGCGCGTTTCCGGTGATCGCGGGCGCGCTGGTCCGGCGCGCGAAAGGGCTCGATCCCATCGCGCCCGATCCGAACGTGAGCCATGCCGCCGATACGCTGCGCATGCTGCATGGGCGCGCGCCCGCATCACGCGAGGTCACGGCGTTAGATGCCTATCTCGTCACCGCCAGCGACCACGGCATGAACGCCTCGACCTTCGCCGCGCGCGTGGTGGCCTCGACGCAGGCCGATCTGTTCGCGGCCGTCACCGCCGGCTATTGCGCACTGACGGGTCCGCTGCATGGCGGCGCGCCGGAGCCGGTGCTGGAAATGCTCGATGCGATCGGCTCGCGCGAACGCATCCAGCCCTGGGTCGATGCGGCGCTGGCGCGCGGCGAGCGGATGATGGGCTTTGGTCACCGCGTCTATCGCGTGCGCGATCCGCGCGCCGACGTGCTCAAGACCGCGGTCGAGGCGCTCGCGACCAACGGCACCGACCTGCCGTTTGCCGGCGAGGTCGAGGCCTATATCCGCGCAGCGCTGCGCAAGAAGAATCCGGAGCGGCCGCTGGAGACCAATGTCGAGTTCTTCACCGCGATCCTGCTCGATGCGCTGGCGATCCCGAGGCAGGCGTTCACGCCGATCTTCGCGGTGGCACGTAGCGCCGGGTGGACCGCGCACGCGCGCGAGCAGCAGCGGACGGGACGGCTGATCCGGCCGAGTTCGTCGTATGTGGGGGCGATGCCGGAGGGGTGAGGCGGCGGCATGCGAATGAAATGCGACGGCAGAGCCAAACACTCCGCCGTCGTCCCTGCGAAGGCAGGGACCCATACCGCGTGATCTATCGATGAAATGACGGCGTCAGTACCGACGAAGACTTCGCTGCGAGTCTTCGCCAAACCTCTCCCTGGGGTTATGGGTCCCGGATCTGCGCTTCGCTTGTCCGGGACGACAGGGAGTATGAGGCAAGAGGCCTTACGCCTCCCGCACCACGGTCTTCAGATAATTATACGCCTTGATGATCTCGATCAGGCGATCCTCGGTGGAGCGGTCGCCGCCATTGGCGTCGGGGTGGTGCTGCTTCACCAGGGCCTTGTACTTGGTCTTGACGTCGGCGAGCGTTGAATCCGGGCCGAGGCCCATGACCTGGAGCGCCTTGCGCTCGGCGTTCATCACCTTGCGCGTCTCGGCCTTGGGCTGGGCGGTCTCTGGACCCTTGCGCCAGCCGGTACGACCGTTGAGCTCCTGGAACATGCTGAACGGATCGAAGGCACCGTCGATCTCGGCTTCCGCGCCCTTCTTGACGCCGCCATTGGCGCCCATCTTCCAGGTCGGACGATGGCCCGTCAGCGCATCTTTCTGATAGCGCGCGACGGCATCGGCATTCATGCCAGAGAAGAAATTGTAGTTCTGATTGTACTCGCGGACGTGGTCCAGGCAGAAGTGCCAGTACTCGCGCTGGTTATCACGGCCCTTCGGCGCGCGGTGCGCGCCCTTGTTCTGACACCCGGTCCATTCACAGGCGACCACTGTGTCGCGCGGCTTCACCTCGGGCTGCTTGCCCCGCGGCTTCACGCGGATGGAGTCGAAGAACTTTGATGAATCGATTGGCATGGCTGACTTTGACTACGCAATGCAAAAACCTTCAAGTCTTGACATTGCAATTAGCTGGCTACCCCGGCAATTGACGGAGCGTGATCGCAGGATTTAATGGCACCCATGGTTATGAAAGACACTATCAGCAACAAGTTGCAGGAAGCTTTCACGCCGGAAAGCCTGCAGGTCGTCGACGAGTCACATTTGCATGAAGGCCATTCCGGCCATCGGCCGAGCGGCGAGACGCACTTCCGCGTTTATATCGTGTCTCAGGCCTTCAAAGGGAAGAGCCGGGTCGACCGTCACCGCATGATAAATGCGGCGCTGGCCGCGGAACTTTCCGGCAGCGTGCATGCGCTGGCCATCCATGCGCAGGCCCCGGGGGAAAATTAGCCGCTGTCATGCCCCGCGAAGGCGGGGCATCCAGTACGCCGCGGCGGATGTGGTGAGAGCAAGCTCACCAACGCCGTCCTCTGGGATACTGGATCGCCCGCTCCAGTGCGCAAGTGCGCACAAGGCGGGCGATGACACCGGTTGTGACGGGCTAAAACGACGTCCCGGCCCGCTTTGGCCTGGCCTCTTCCATCTCCGCCTCGCGCGGGACCGGTGAAATACGGAGTGCGGTGATGCGGTTGCGTTCGCGGCGAAGGACGCGGAAGCGGAAGCCGTGGAAAGTAAAGCTCTGGCCGCGGTCGGGGATCGAGCGCGCCTCGTGAATGACGAGGCCGGCAACCGTGGTTGCCTCTCCATCGGGCAGGCGCCAGTCCATGGCGCGGTTGAGGTCACGGATCGGCACCGAGCCGTCGACCACGACGGAGCCATCCGGCTGCGCCCGCACGCCGGCGACCACGACGTCGTGCTCGTCGGAGATGTCACCGACGATCTCTTCCAGAATGTCTTCCAGCGTCACAAGGCCTTCAACTTCGCCGTACTCGTCGACGACGAGCGCGAAATGGGTTTTCCGGCGCCGGAATGCCTTCAACTGCTCGGACACGGGCCGCATCTCCGGCACGAACCAGGGGGGCAGCGCGATTGTGGAGACGTCGATGCGCGAGGTGTCGCCGTCGGAGGCGCGGATCGCGCGCAGGAGATCCTTGGCGTGGAGCACGCCGATGATGTTTTCGGGCTTCTCGCGCCACAGCGGGATGCGGGTGTATTCGGTCGCCAGCACCTCGCGCACCAGATCTTCCGGCGGCAGATCGGCGTTGATCATCATCATCTCGGTGCGATGGATCATGACGTCGGAGACCTGGAGCTCGCGCAAATCGAGCAGGCCGCCGAGCATGTCGCGGTCCTGCTTCTCGACCTTGCCCTCATGGTGCAAGAGGTCGACGGCGCCGCGCAGGCGCTCGGTCGGCGACAGGATCGCCTGGTGCTCGCCGGCGAGGCCGAACAGGCGCATCAACACGCGCACGATGACCTCGACCACCCGCAGCAGCGGCCCCAGCACGTACATGGTCAGCCGCATCGGGCGCGCGACCGCGAGCGCCATCCGGTCCGGCGCGTTGATGGCGATGGTCTTGGGCAGAACCTCCGCGAAGATCACGACCAGCGCCGTCATCACGCCGGTGGCATAGAGCACGCCGACATCGCCGAACCAGGCGGTGAAGATGGAGGTCGCCAGCGCCGAAGCGCTGATATTGGCGATGTTGTTGCCGAGCAGCAGCGCGCCGATCAGGCGCTCGCGCATGTCGAGCAGTTGCGAGACCACGTCGGCGTCGTGATTACCCTGCTTGGAGAGCCGCAGCATGCTGGCGCGCGAGGCGCCGGTCAGCGCGGTCTCGCTCGCGGCGAAGAAGCCGGACACGAGCAGGCAGATAATGACGATGGTGAAGCCGAGCCAGTCCATGAACCACTCTGGTTTCTTGTCTAAGTGCCGTTGAGCCGCGTCTCACGCCTTGAGAGCGAGCTTGTCCTTGAGGAAGTCGCGCACCGGCGTCGGCTCGACATCCTTGGCGATGACGGCACGTCCCACGGCCTCCAGCAGGATGAAGGTGAGCTTGCCGCGCTTGACCTTCTTGTCCTGGGCCATCAGCGCCATCAGCGCGTCGGCGTCCGCCAGGCCTTCCTGCGCGAAACCCGCAATGTCCTGCAGGCGCGTCGGCAGGCCGGCTTCGATGAGATGCCGCTCGACGCGCGCTGCATCAGCCTCGCCGATCATGCCGAGCTTCGCCGAGAATTGCGCCGCCAGGGTCATGCCGATCGAAACGCCCTCGCCGTGGAACAGGCGATCGGAGAAACCGGTCGCGGCTTCCAGCGCGTGACCAAAGGTGTGGCCGAGATTGAGCAGCGCGCGCTCGCCGGTCTCGCGCTCGTCGCGCGAGACGACGCCGGCTTTGGCGCGGCAGGAGGTCGCGATCGCGTGCTCACGGGCGGAGCCGCCCTTGAAGATGTCCGAATGGTTCTTCTCCAACCAGGTGAAGAAGGCCTCGTCGCCGAGCACGCCGTATTTGGCGACCTCGGCATAGCCGGCGCGGAATTGCCGCGGCGACAGCGTGTCGAGCACGGCGGTGTCGGCAATCACCAGCACCGGCTGGTGGAAGGCGCCGAGCAGATTCTTGCCCTGCGGCGAGTTGATGCCGGTCTTGCCGCCGACGGAGGAATCGACCTGCGCCAGCAGCGAGGTCGGCACCTGCACGAAATCGACGCCGCGGCGCAGGATCGCGGCGGCAAAGCCGGCGAGATCGCCGACCACGCCGCCACCGAGCGCGATGACGAGATCGTTGCGCTCGATTTTTGCCGCGATCAGGGCCTCGCTGACCTTTTCCAGGCCGGCATAGGTCTTGGAGATCTCGCCTTCCTCGACGACGATTCGCGAGGTCGGAATGCCGGCGGCGGCGAGCGAGGCTTCGGTCGGCTCGAGCCAGTATTTAGCGACGGTGCGGTCGGTGACAACAGCGGTGCGCACGCCGGGACGCAGAGCGGCGATCCGCTCGCCGAGCGAAGACAGCACGCCGCGACCGATGACGATGTCGTAGGCGCGGTCACCGAGCGCGACATCGACATTGACGGGGTCGGAATGCTTGAGGGGCGCAGTCATCGAACGGCACTCGCGAGGTCGGCTGGTGGTTGGCCGCAGAGATACCCATGCAGCGTCTCGATCGTCTCATCGACGATCCTGTCGTGCGGCACATCGCGCGAGGCGATGGTGAGGTCGGCCTTGCCATAGAACGGCTCGCGCTCGGTGAGCAGGCGCGTCACGGTTCCTTCGGGATCGGGGGTCTGCAGCAGAGGACGGTCGGCGCGGCGGCGGACACGGCGCATAATGACGTCGTGGTCGGCCCTGAGCCAGATCGAGATCGCCTTCGCTGCGATGCGGCTCCGCGTCTCCTCGCGCATGAAGGCGCCGCCGCCGGTCGCCAGCACCACAGGGCCGCCGTCGAGCAGGCGCGCGATCACCCGCGCCTCGCCGTCGCGGAAATGCGGCTCGCCATGGCGCTCGAAAATCTCCGGTATGGTCATGCCGGCCGCCGCCTCGATCTCGGTGTCGGCGTCGACGAAGGGCAGCTTGAGCCGCGCGGCCATGCGGCGGCCGATGGTCGATTTGCCGACCCCCATCATGCCGACCAGCACGATGGAACGCGCGCCCAACGCCGACAGGATGTCGGTCTCGGGGCTCGCTTGTGCTGGCAGCGCGGCGTCGGACATCATCTCGCTCGATTGGATCTCGCTCAAACTGCCGCCAAAGGCGGCATCCTAGCCACCTATACGACCCCCTCGGGGCCCTCGCCAGAGGACTCTTGCCACGAAACGGCGAACATGTTGGATGATTTCATTGGTTAATTTGCAAACCTGAGACCTCGCCGAGACCTTTTCCGATGCCCAGCCTGTTCCGCTTCCTGACGGTCGTCGCCGTGATCGCCGGCATCGTCTATGGCGTGGTGTTCACGCTGGCCAACTTCGTCAATCCGAAGCCGCGGGAAATGACGGTGACGATCCCGCCGGATAAATTTCTCAAGAAATAGCAGCTAGCCTCCGGGGCATGCGCAAATCCTCCGCCAGCAAGCCCTCCGACGCCAAGCTCACCGGCCTGTTCCTCGACATGCTCGCGGCGGAACAGGGCGCCGGCCCCAATACGCTCGATGCCTATCGCCGCGACCTCACCGATTTCTCCGAATTCCTCGGCCGCGTCGGCCACGGCTTTGTGGACGCACAGACGCAGGTCCTGCGCGATTATCTCGGCGATCTCGACGCGCGCGGCTTCAAATCCTCCAGCGTCGCGCGACGGCTGTCGGCGATGCGGCATCTCTACCGGTTTCTCCTCAACGAGCGCATCCGAACCGAGGATCCCGCCGCGATCCTCTCCGGGCCCAAGCGCGGTCGCGGCCTGCCAAAGGTGCTGTCGATATCAGATGTCGACCGCATGCTTCGCCGCGCCAAGGAGATGAGCGAGGCGGCGGACGCCTCGCCGTCGCAGCGGCTGCGCGCTTTGCGGCTCTATTGTCTGCTCGAGGTGCTCTACGCCACGGGCCTGCGCGTCTCCGAGCTGGTGTCGCTGCCGCGCACGGCCGCCAAGCGCGACGCCCGCATGATCGTGGTGCGCGGCAAGGGCGACAAGGAACGGCTGGTGCCGCTCAACGAAGCCTCACGGCAGGCGATGGCCGATTATCTGTCGGCAACGGAAGCTGCCAAGGAAAACAAAAAGGGCGAGAAGGGCAGCATCGTCACCGCGAAATGGCTGTTTCCCTCCTTCGGCGAGAGCGGACATCTGACGCGGCAGCATTTTGCCCGCGACCTCAAGGAGCTCGCGGTGGCCTCGGGGCTGCAGGCCCGGCTGGTCTCCCCGCACGTGCTGCGCCATGCGTTCGCCAGTCACCTTCTGCACAACGGCGCCGACCTGCGGATCGTGCAAACCCTGCTCGGCCACACCGACATCTCGACCACCCAGATCTATACCCATGTGGTCGAGGAGCGGCTGAAGAGCCTCGTGCGCGACCTGCACCCGCTGGCGGAGAAGTAGAGGCCCACCGTGCGGCGGCAGCCGAAACCGCCTTGACTTCGGCCACATCTCCGCAGAAAGAGCCGTGGCCTTGTTCGTGATTTGGCGCGCTCCCGGGAGTGCACAGGTCAAGCCTTTGAAGAAGCTACACTTCTTTACGAGAAGCCAACCTCGCTTCGCCTCTTCGCCCCGTCCTCCTATATTGAGTTGATGCCAGACCAGATGCGCAGCTATCTCGACTTCGAAAAGCCCGTTGCCGAGCTCGACTCCAAGGTCGATGAGCTCAGGACGTTGGCTGCCTCCGGCACCGACATCGCCGAGGAAATCGGCCGGATCGAGGACAAGGCGGCGCAGGCGCTGGCCGACCTCTATCAGAACCTGACGCCGTGGCAGAAGACGCTGGTGGCGCGGCATCCGCAGCGGCCGCATTTCAACGACTTCATCAAGGGCCTGATCACCGAATTCACCCCGCTCGCCGGCGACCGCAAGTTCGGCGAGGACGAGGCGCTGGTCGCGGGCTTCGGCCGCTTCCGCGGCGAAGCGATCTGCGTGATGGGCCAGGAAAAGGGCGATTCCACCGAGAGCCGCATCAAGCACAACTTCGGCATGGCGAGGCCGGAAGGTTACCGCAAGTGCGTGCGGCTCATGGAGATGGCCGAGCGGTTCGGGCTGCCGGTGCTGTCGCTTGCCGATTCCGCCGGCGCCTATCCCGGCATCGGCGCCGAGGAGCGCGGCCAGGCCGAGGCGATCGCACGCTCGACCGATGCCTGTATGGCGCTGACCGTGCCGAACGTCGCCATCATCACCGGCGAGGGCATGTCGGGTGGCGCCATCGCCATCACCACCGCCAACAAGGTGCTGATGCTGGAGCACGCGATCTACAGCGTGATCTCGCCGGAAGCCGCCTCCTCCATCCTCTGGCGCGATGGCAGCAAGGCGCAGGAAGCCGCCAACAACATGAAGATCACCGCCCAGGACATGCTGCGCTTCGGGGTGATCGACGCGATCCTGAAGGAGCCGGTCGGCGGCGCCCACCGCGACCCCGCCGCCATGATCGCCACCACCGGCGATGCCATCGCCAAGGCTTTTGACGAGATGCGCGGCCTGGACGGCGACGCCATCCGCAAGCAGCGCCGGCAGAAATTCCTCGATATCGGTAGGAAACTGGGCTGATTCGGACGGATTCTCGTGTCCCGGACGCGGTGCGGCACGAAGTGACGCTCCGCAGAGCCGGGACCCAGCAGCTTCTTGGGCCCCGGCTCTGCGTCGCACCGCTGCGCGCTGCGCCGCGTCCGGGGCACGAGAGAACGCCCCGGTAACCCCGTATTAACCCTTTTTTTGCCCAAATCGGCGATCTCTGTGGCAGCTTGGCTGCCAAGCCCAATTGAGTCCCAAGTTACGGCCCAGTTTAAGTCTCTGTTGACCACGCCGTCTCGCCAACGGGCTCGTGATCCCCGGTCGGGTTGCGACCCTGAGGTGCGGAGGTTAGAATTTTAATCAATGGCTTCAGGGCATAAGCGCTGGGGCTTGGTCTGAACAAAGTCCGGACATCCGGTCAGGCCATGCTCCAAAATCGGGGTTCGCGCTGCTTGCCCGGCACGTTGTGGGGTCCATCTTGAATTCTCGTTCGCTTGCTCGTGCGCTTTTGGCTTCGGTCGCGCTTGCCGCCAGCATTGTGCTGGCCGGCTGCGACACCGACCAGGTCTCGCTCGCGACCAACGCCAAGGCCAACCAGCCGGTCTCGCCAAAGCTCGTCGCCGCGATGGGCGAGAAGGACATGGATCTGCAGTCGCCGATCCTGATCCGCCTGTTCAAGTCGGAGGCCGAGCTCGAGATCTGGAAGCAGACCCGCTCCGGCCAGTTCGCGCTTCTGAAGACCTATCCGATCTGCCGCTGGTCCGGCGATCTCGGCCCGAAGGTGCGCGAAGGCGACCGCCAGGCGCCGGAAGGATTCTACTCGATCAATCCGAGCCAGATGAATCCACAGTCGGCCTATTACCTCTCGTTCAACACCGGCTTCCCCAACGCGTTCGACAAGGCGCTCGGCCGCACCGGCTCGCAGCTGATGGTGCACGGCGATTGCTCGTCGCGCGGCTGCTACGCGATGACGGACGAGCAGATCGCGGAGATCTATTCGCTCGGCCGTGAGTCCTTCTTCGGCGGCCAGAAGGCGTTCCAGTTCCAGGCCTATCCGTTCAAGATGACGCCGGTGAACATGGCCAAGCACCGCAACAATCCGAACATGGCCTTCTGGAAGATGATCAAGGAAGGCTATGATCATTTCGAGGTGACGCGGCAGGAGCCGAAGGTCGACTTCTGCGAGAAGAAGTACGTGTTCGACGCGGCACGCGCACCCGACGCCAAGCGCGATCCCGTGTTCGACGCCTCCGCCAAGTGCCCGGCCTATATCGTCCCCGAGGACATCGCCGGCGCCGTGCGCGAGAAGGAGCAGCGCGACGAGGCCGAATACAACAAGCTCGTCGCCAAGGGCACGCCGGTGGCGCGCATGAACACCGGCATCGACGGCGGCATGAACAAGGTCTTTGCCGCGAAGATTCCGGAAGGCTCGACCGGCCTGTCGGAAGGCGCCGAAGGCAATACGCTGCAGATGCTGGCGATGTCGAAGGCGCCGGGCACGATCCCCGGCACCGTCAATCCGCCGAAGCCGAATCTCGAGCCGGCCGCAGCCGCGCCGCAGGAAGAGCCGGTCGTCGCCGTCAGCGCACCCGCGACCAACACCCGCGTCGCCTCGGCCGAGAAATCCGGCGGCTTCTTCTCCAATCTCGGCCGCAAGATGGGCCTGGGTGCCGCCGACACGACGGCAACCACGCCGCCGCCGCAAGCAACCGCATCGGTGGCCCCGGCGCCCGCAGCGCCGAGCACGGCCTCCAAATTGAAGGCCGCCGTGACGAGGTTCGTGCCCGGTCACGACAAGTCGAAGGACGCACTGGCTGTTGCCGCGAAGCCTGCCGAGCCCGCGAAGCCCGCCGAGACAAAAGTCGTCGCCGCAACGCGGCCGGCGCTAAAACCGTCGGTGAACGGTAGCACGGGTGACGGCGCGCAGATGGCCGGCGCAGCGCCGGTGGTGTCGTCGAACTCGTTCGACAGCCGGTTTGGCGCGGTGAAGTAAGCGGGCTTTCCACGCTCTCGTTCCGGCCTCACCCAATCGACAATCTCTCACCGTCACCCTGAGGTGGCCGCCTCTTCGGCGGCCCTCGAAGGGCGACGGCCCGGCTGCCAGCTCGGCCGTGCATCCTTCGAGGCTCCCGGCGCGATGCCTGGCATCGCGCCACTCGCGCCTCAGCGACTGTGTTCTTTGTCAAGCGGATTGCCATTGTTTTTGGTCTCTGAGCATGGCGTTGAGGATGGTGAGAACCTTGCGCGCGACCGCGATGAGGGCAACCATCTTGGGCTTTCCGGCGGCCAGCAGGCGTCGATAGAACGTTTTGAGCTGCGGATGATGCTGGCTAGCGGATAGAGCAGCCATATAGAGCCCAGCGCGCAGCGCGGCTCTTCCGCCCCCGATCATGCTCTTGCCCTTCCAGCGGCCGGACTGACGGGTGAACGGAGCAAGGCCGGCAAGGCTTGCAATCTGGCGACGGTTGAGGGTGCCGAGTTCGGGCACCTCGGCCAAGAACGTGCGAGCGAGCGTGTTGCCCACTCCCGGAAAGCTGATCATCAGTTCCTCCTTGTCGCGCCAGACCGGCGATCCGCGCACCAAGGTGTCGATGTCGTTGTCGATCTCCGGTAGTTCCTTCTCGAGAACCTTGATGTGGCGAACAAGGCTCTTGCGAACGCGCACATTCTCGACCCGCTTCTCGCGCTGGCGTTCGGCAACGATCATCTCGATGATCTGCCGCCTGCGACTGACCAGCTCCGCCAGCAGCCGCGCCTGCTGATCCGGCAGAGCGCGCGGCGTTGGTCTCACGGCCTCGATGAACCGTGCGATGACCGCCGCATCGATCGGATCGGTCTTGGCACGCCGACCAACGGCTTGGGCGAAGTGCCGGATCTGGGCCGGATTGACCACCACCAGCGGCAATTCGGCGCCGGCCAGCGCTGCCGCAACGATGGTCTCGAACCCGCCTGTCGCCTCCACCGCAATCAGCGTTGGCGAACAAGCCGCAAGACGCGTAACCAACTCTTCCAAGCCTTTGCCGTCGCGCGCGACGGCAAAGGCTTCTCCATTTGGACGTACATGCACGTCCAGCCGGTCCTTTGACACATCAATGCCAACATAGATCGCGTCCATCTGCACCCCTCCTTGCGCAACCGGGCTCGCCAGGCGGCCCTCGCGACTGTTCGGGTTCGATGGAACAACGGACGGGGCGCCGCGCTGAGGCACGGGCTTCGCGGCCCTTGGATGAAGCGGTCTCCCGTCCGTTACCGCGCCGGCTATCTTAGCCGATCCGGCACGATCTGACTTACAAGGATGACGGGATTGGCAGGGGCTCGCGGTAAGAGATAGCCGCCGAACTTGCTGATGGATCTACGGCGCCAGATACCGCATCAGCTCCGGATTGCCCCTCACCTCGCCTGCCTCGCCTTGCAGTGCGACGCGGCCTCGGTCGAGCACATACGCATAATCCGCGACGCGCAGCGCCAAATCGAGGTGCTGCTCGACGATGATGACGGCGATTTGCTTGGCGAGCTCGATCAGGCGCTCGGTGATTTCCTCGATCACGCCGATCCAGACGCCTTCGGTCGGCTCGTCCAGCAGCAGCAATTTCGGATCGCCGAGCATGGCGCGGCCGATCGCGAGCATCTTGCGCTCGCCGCCGGAGAGCGTGCCGGCGGGTTGATCGAGGCGCTGGCCGAGTTTCGGGAAGATGGCCAGCACGCGGTCGACCGCGGTGGCGTCCTTGTTGAAGAGCGAACCGACCGCGAGATTGTCGCGCACAGATAAGCGCGCAAACACCGAATGCTCCTGCGGCACATAGCCGATGCCGGCGCGCACGCGCTCCTCAGGCCGCCGGCGGCTGATGTCGCGGCCGTCGAAGCCGACCTCGCCCTTCCATGCCGGCAACTCGCCGACGATGGTCTTCATCAGCGTGGTCTTGCCGGCGCCATTGCGCCCGAGCACCGCGACGCCGCCGCGCCAGGGAATCCCGAGATTGACGTCGAACAGGACCTGGCTGCGGCCATAGCCGGCGTCGAGATGCTTGATGTCCAAAAATTCAGGCACGGCGCAGATAAATCTCCTGGACGGATTTGTTGGCCTGGATCTCGGACACGGTGCCCGATGCCAGCACCTTGCCCTGGTCGAGCACGGTGAGGCGATCGCAGATGTCGCGGATGAAATCGAGGTCGTGCTCGACGATGACGAGCGAGCAATGCTGCTTGATCGGCTGCAGCAGTTCGCCGGTAACGCGGCGCTCCTCCAGGCTCATGCCGCCGGTCGGCTCGTCGAGCAAAAGGAGTTTGGGTTTGCCGGCGAGCGCCATCGCGATCTCCAGCCATTGCTGCTGGCCGTGCGACAGCGCCGCGGCTGCGTCGAAGGCGCGGTTCGCGAGACGGAACTGCGTCAGCATGGTCATGACCTGATCGTGCAGCGCGACGCGCGTGCGCGAGAAGACGAGGTCCAGCAGCGAGGACTGCGCCTGCAACGCGAGCAGGATATTGTCGTACAGCGTCAGCGACGGCAGCACGCTGGTGATCTGGAACTTCAGACTCATGCCCGCCCGCGCCCGCTCGGTCGGCGTGAAGGCGGTGATGTCGGTATTGGTGAAGCTCACCTTGCCTTGCGTCGGCACTTCGGCACCCGCAATGCACTTCATCAGCGTGCTCTTGCCGGACCCATTGGGGCCGATCAGGCCGTGAAACTCGTTCTCGCCGACGGTGAGCGCTGCGCCATCGAGCGCGGTGAGCTTGCCGAAGATCTTCGAGATGCCCGCGGCTTCAAGGAGCGGCATTTTACTTCCCCTTGATCCTGGCACCGAAGCTGCCGACCCGCTCGCGCTCGCCGAGGACAAAGCTGATCAGGCCCAGCGGCCGGAACAGGATCACGAGCAGCAGCAACAGTCCCAAAATGATCGGCCAGATATCGCGATAATTGTCCGACAACCAGAAGCTGACGCCCTCGACGATCACCGTGCCGATCACGGCGCCGATCAGCGTGCCGGAGCCACCGAACAGCACGTAGAGCACGACTTGCGTCGAGACCACGACGCCGACCATGTTGGGCCAGACGAAGCCTTCGTGGAAAGCATAGAGACTGCCGGCGAGACCCGCGATGGCGCCGCCGATCGCGAAGATGATCGCCTTCAGATGCTGCGCCTTGTAGCCGAAGAAGGCGATGCGCTGCTCGTTTTCGCGTAAGCCCGCGAGCGCCAGCCCGAACTGCGAGCGCACCAGGAAGCGGCAGAGCAGATAGACCACGATGAGGATACCGAGGACGAGGTAGTAGAACGCCGGGCCTTCCGAGAATTCGTAGCCGCCGAGCGTCATCGATGAAATCGAGGGAATGCCGTTCTG
Organism: Bradyrhizobium sp. CCGUVB14; assembly: GCF_024199935.1. Taxonomy (NCBI): domain Bacteria; kingdom Pseudomonadati; phylum Pseudomonadota; class Alphaproteobacteria; order Hyphomicrobiales; family Nitrobacteraceae; genus Bradyrhizobium; species Bradyrhizobium sp. CCGUVB14. The sequence goes on along the minus strand of NZ_JANADS010000001.1, from coordinate 678,452 downwards.
GCCGCCGAGATAATACCAGCCGCGCGCGAGGCGATCGGCGGCGTAGGAACCGGTCAGGGTGCCGAGCGAGACGAAGATCACGCTGGAGGGATGCCGGCCCAGCAGCAGGAAGCCGCCGAGCAGCAGCGCGAAGGTGAGGCCGATCAGCGTGCCCGCCGGCAGCACCAGGAAGATGTTGGTGATGTCCAAGTCGCGCGCGAGCAGCGCGACGCCATAGCCGGCCGAGCCGAAGAACAAGGCCTGGCCGAAGCTCATGATGCCGGCATAGCCCCAGACCAGATCGAACGACAGCGCGAACAGCGCGAGGATGACCACGCGCGTCGCGAACACCGTGAGATAGTCCTGCAGCACCAGCGGCGCGGCGAGCGCGGCAACGAGCACCACGCCCTCCACGATCGGCAGGACTTTTCGTGTCGAAGCAGTTTGCTTCGCCGGACCGTGCTCAATCACCGGAGCGGCCGCCCCCTCGTCGACTTCGGCGTGAACCGCCTGCTTAGCTACACCCATGGACTTTAGCATTTCGAGTCAATCATCGTAAGTCAGCCCGGTAGTTGGCCGCGGATTCACCTCTCCCCGTCGGGGAGAGGTGAAGAACAGTCCGGCTCAGCATTCCTTGGGATCGACGAGACCGTCGCTGCGTCCGACGATCTCGTAGTTCCCGGCCTTGGCGACCGCGGTGTACATCTTCATCTTGCAATGCCGCTTGCCCGGCACCATCTCGGCCGGCCCGCCCGGGCCTTCCGCGATCTTGGCGTGGTCGAGCGCAGCCGCAACCGAGTCACGATCGACCTTGCCGGCTTCCTTGACGGCCGCTTCCCACAGCTTGAGGCCGCGATAGGTGCCGGTCGCGGCACTTCCGGCCGCGAACAGGAAGTTGCCCGGGAAGTCTTTCTGGCTCTTTTGAACTTTGAGTGGGCTACGCGGCATGGGGGTTGATCGGAGTGAAGTCGAGTTTTCCGGCGATGAGGAAGAGGACGGTGCGCATCGTTGTGAAACGGGTGTAGCCGCGGGCCTTGCGTTTAGCCGCCTGGAATAGGCCGTTGAGGGCTTCGATGTAGCCGTTGGTCTGGCGGGTTTGCGTCCAGGCGACGATGCCGTCGAAGTGCTTGCGGATCATTCTGGCGACCTCCTTCATCGGCTCGACCCTGGAGCGCAGGACGTTGGTGCACCACTGTTTGAGCATGGCGGAGACGACGTTGATCTGCTTGCGATCGAGGATGTCGCGCAGATGCTCGCGATAGAGCCAGGCACGCGCCGTGCGTTTGGTCGCGGCCTGAGCAATCAAGGTGTCGAGATCGGCGCGACTTTCGTCCGACAGCCGGCCGCGGTCCTTGAGCAACGTCCAGCGCAGCCCTTTGAGGCTTGGATCTGTGCGCTGTTCGAGGCGCCGCATCTTGTCGACGGCAGTGGAAGCGTGGGCGACGACATGGAACTTGTCGAAGGTGATGCGGGCGTTGGGCAGATGATCTGCGACGCCCTTGATGAAGGCCGGCGACATGTCGATGCTGACCAAACGGACCTGCTCGGCGGTACCTTTGTGGGCGGCCAGATCGGCGGCGAAATCGGCCACCGTCTTGGCGTCCTTGCCCTCGGTGACGAACACTACCTTCCGCTCATCGGTGTCGGCGGTGATGGTCAGATAATTGTGGCCGCGCCGGCAGGACGTCTCGTCGATCGCCACGGCGGTCACTGCCGAAAGGTCCGCCTCGGCCAAGGCGAGATTGACATAGCGCGAGCAGATCGCGTGGACCCGATGCCAGGATTCGTCGACCAGCTTGGCGACGGCCGCAAAGGTCATCTGCTGGGCCATGGCCAGCACCAGCGCTTCGAACAGCAGGGTGAAGCCGGCGAGCTTGCCGAACCAAGCGGGCTCGGCCAGGACGACCTTCCCATCGGGCAGCTTCACCCGCGGCGTCCGAACCTCCAGGAAGCATTCGTGCTGGAAGAAGTTGAGATGTCGCAGCCGCTTGATCTGGGTGTCATGAACCGGGTGGACGCCCGCGACACCGGCGACCGCAAATCGCGTCCCGGCGACGAAATCGACAGTGATCGTCAGAACCTTCTTGGCAGCGTCGAAGTCGACGCCCCGAACGTACCACGGCTTGGTAATCCCAAGCGCCGATTCGAAGAGCTGATTTTGCACCGTCCCACACGCCTCCCAGAGCCCCACCTGCACCCAGCATCGCAAGGGGGCGGTCGGCCCTCAAGGACGCTTCGCGCCGCGGTGCGGTGGCCTGCGGCCATCCTTGACCGCCGAACGCCCCCTTGCACCGGGCAAGGCAGGTCGGGACGGAGGGATGGTCTCTCATCCCGTCGAACATAGGGATGAACGCGGCGCTCGTCGTCAAGCGGCCAAAGCCGTCACTGCACCCACTCGGTTTTCAAAAGAGGCGTCTTTCTCGTAGGCCGCCTGGATTTTTGCGTCGAACGGATTCTCCTTGGTCAGCACCTTGAAATAGTCGAGGCAGCTGGCGAGGCCCTCGATCTCGGCGGCCTGATTGATGTTGAGCGTGTTCTCATCATAGTAGACGCAGGCCAGACGACCGCCGTTCTTGAGGAAGCCGGCTTCATAGAGCTGCTTGAAGAACGGACCCACGCCCGGCGGGATGACGGTGTTGAAGACGACGTCGACCTTGTTGGAGATGATGCGGTTGACGGTCGCGGAGAAGTCGACCTGATCGAGCGGATAATACTCCTCGAACACGACCTCGCCGCCGTTGGATTCGATCACCTTGCGGGCATAGACGTTGAGCGTGTGCGGCCAGACATAGTTGGCGCTCGGCAATGCGAACTTCTTGCCGCCGTTCTTGATCAGCCAGGGGATGAATTCGTCGCATTGCTGCGCCGGCGTCGGCCCGGTGCAGAACAGATAGGGCGTGCACTCCTTGCCCTCATAGAGCTGCGGATAGATGTAGAGCGTCTTGCCGCGCGCCACGATCGGGTCCTTGATCGCATTGCGCATCGACGAGGTGATGCCGCCCAGCACCATGTCGACCTTGTCGCGCTGGATCAGTTTGCGCACGTTGCCGACGGCGACCGATTCATTCGACGAGGTGTCCTCGATGTAGAGCTCGAGCGGACGGCCGAGCAGCCCGCCTGATGCGTTGATCTCCTTGATCACCATCTTGGCGACATTGGCGTCGGCATTGCCGGCATACGCGATCGGGCCGGTGAGATCGGTCGCGATGCCGACCTTGATCGGGGCTTCGGCGGCATTGGCCCAGGGCGCCGGAATCACCCAGCTGCCGACCCCGGTCGCGACCGCACCGGAGGCGAAAGCGAAATTGGACATAAAGCGGCGGCGTGAGAGTTGACGATCGAACATGTGACTAAACCCCTTTTCCAGCGATGAGGCCCTGCGGCCGGAATTTGATGAAGGCAATGGCGAGAACGAAGACCAGGACATCGGCGACCACGGGCGCCATGATCCAGGGCAGTGCGGCACTGAGCGTGCCGATCACACCCGCGCCGGCGACCGGGCCGATGAAGGATCCGACACCGCCGACCATGACGGCGACAAAGCCCTGGATCAGGAAGCGGATGCCGAGATCGGCATAGAGGCTGAACACCGGCACGATCAGCGCGCCGGCAAGGCCGGCGAGCGCCGACCCAAAGGCAAAGGTGGCGCCGTACATCAGGGGCGTGGAAATGCCCGATGCGCGTGCCAGCGACGGGTTCTCCAGCGTGGCGCGCATGCGCAGACCAAAGCTCGTGCGCGACAGCAGGAGATAGCAGCCAGCCATCACCAGGAGCGTGATGACGATGATGGTGAAGCGCCACGCCGAGATGTGCATGGTGCCGATATCGATCGAGCCGCCGATCGGCTCGGGGACGGTGAGATAGAAGCCGCCGATCAGGCCGCGCACGGATTCGCGGATGATCAGGCCGAGCGCATAGGTGCCGAGCATCGCCACGATCGGCGCGGCGTAGAAGCGGCGGATGATCAGTGCCTCCAGCACGAATCCGAGTGCGCCAACGACAAAGGGCGCGGCGACCATGCCGGCCCAGATCGGCAGGCCCTTGGCGTAAGCGAGATAGGTGATGTAGGCCCCGAGCAGGACGAACTCGCCCTGCGCGAAGTTGAAGATGCCCATCATGCTGGCGATGATCCCGAGCCCCAGCACGATCAGGACGATGATCGCGCCGAAGCTCAGGATTTCGAACGCCGCGACGAATGCGTTAGCCATACGCTACGATCCACCTCGCCTGCATCAATGCCTCGCTCACATCTTCTTCCAGTCGCCGATCTGCTCGAACGCATGGGCGGCGCGGTAGATGGTGGATTCCTCGAACATGCGACCGACCAGCATCAGGCCGACCGGCAGGCCGTCGACCATGCCGCAAGGCAGTGACATCGCGGGATGATGGGTGATGTCGAACGGTGCGGTGTTGGAGATCATCTCGAGCGCGCGCGCGACGTAGTCCTCGCGGCTGGCGGTCGGCTCCGGCAGCTTGGTCGCCTTCATCGGCGTCGTCGGCAGCAACAGGAGGTCGTAATCCTTGAAGGCCTTGTCGTAGGCTGCAGTGAGGCGGCGGGAGATGTTGAGCGCCTTGCCGTAGTAACGGGGACCGAAGGTGTTGTTGATGTAGGTGCCGAGCAGCAGGAACAGCTTTGTGGTTTCGGACAGCGAGTCCGCCTGCCGGCGCCAGCCGCGATGGAAATCCATCAGCGTGGTCGAGTAGAGGTCGCCGCGCGACAGGCCATAGCCGTCGCCGTACATCATGGTCTGGGTCATGCCCTCGGTGCCGATCGGCGTCCAGATCGCGGGGCCGGCGAGATGCATCGGGATCGAGACCGTCTCGACCGTTGCGCCGAGATCCTTGAAACGCTTTGCGGCCTCGCGCACGCTTTCATTGACGGCGGCCTCGGCAGTCGCCTGCTCGAAACCTTCTTTCAAGATGCCGATCTTCATGCCCTTGACGCCCTGGCCGAGCGCCTTGGTGTATTCCTCGACCTTCGGTGCCTTGATGCGGGGATCGTAACCGTCATCGCCGGCGAGCACTTCGAGCAGCAGCGCGTTGTCGGCGACCGTCGCCGTCATCGGGCCGGTGTGATCGACGAAAATCTCGATCGGCATGATGCCGGTATAGGGCACGAGGCCCCAGGTCGGCTTCATGCCGTAGGTTCCGCAGAACGAGGACGGCATGCGGATCGAGCCGCCCTGGTCACCGCCGATCGCCATGTCGACTTCGCCGAGTGCGACGACGACACCGCTGCCGGAGGACGAGCCGCCGGCCGAATAGCCCATCTTGTAGGGATTGTGGACGGCGCCGACCGCATTGGTGTGGCTGCCGCCCGACATGCAGAAGGATTCGCAATGCACCTTGCCCGCAATCTCGGCGCCGGCATCGAGCATACGCGTGACGATGGTGGCGTCGAAATCGGGAACATAGCCTTCGAGCGTGGTCGAGCCGTTCATCATGGGCACGCCGGCCAGCATGATGTTGTCCTTCAGCGCGACGGTCTTGCCTTTGAGCTTACCGGAGCTGGCGCCCTTCACGGTCGACTTGCGGTACCAGGCGTTGCGCGGATTCTCCTCTGCCGACGGCTGGTAGCCCGGCGTGCGCGGATATTTCACCGCCGGCACCTCGTCGGGCATGGCGCCGACGAGATTGTAGGCATCGATCGAGCCCTGCATCAGGCCGCGGAACGAGGCGACATCGTCGTCGGTCAGCGCGAGGCCGCACTGCTCGGCAACGCTGCGAAGTTGGGCTGGCGTGGGAAGGACAACTGTCACGGCGCTCTCCTGAAGTGTCTTGGAACGAACGTTGGGCGCGACCGCCCCGGCGCGACGCACGCACCACCGGCGTCGCCGAAACATTCAAAACGGAAATATTTTCCTTTTCAAGTATTATTTTGCGTTTGCCCGCGTCCCGATTGCCGCTGCCATCTCAGATCGGTTTGATCAGCTTGAAGTCGAGGCCATCGGCCTCGGCGAGATACATCTGCATGCGCGCGTGACCGTTGCGTACGACCACCGGGCCGCGCGCGCCGCCGTAATCGATGTTGCGCCCCGCCGCGAGCATCGGCCCCATCGCCAACGAACCGGCCTTGTTCGCAACAGCTTCAAGGAATCGCAGGCCCTCGTAGCTGGACTGGCCGAGCGAGCCGATCGGCGCGGCGTTCGGTCCGAACATCCGGTGATAGCGGCTTTGGAAGTCGTCATTGGCGCGCGAACCGACACCGGGGAAATAGCCGGAGGCACAGAACATGTTCTCGCTGTTGTCGGCGCCGATGCCGAGCAGCACGGTCTCGTCCATCGCACCGGCCAGCCGCAACGTCGTCGCGGCAAGACCGCACTCGCCGAAGGCGCGATTGAAGGTGATGCTGTCGGTCCCGATCAGCGAGATCAGGACGACGTCCGGCTTTGCGGCGCGGATACGCTCCAGATGCGGCTCGTGATTGTCCTCACCGAGAGGAACGAACTCCTCGCCGACGACGCTTCCGCCGGTTTCCTTGATGTAGCGCTTCACCGCGCGGTGCGACTGCCATGGCCAGACATAATCGCTGCCGATCAGGTACCAGCGCGCCGCTTTCTTGACGTCCGCCAGCCAGTGGATCGAAGGCCGGCTCTGCCAGCGCGGCGTTTCGCCGATCGCCATGACGCCCGGCGTCAATTCGCCGCCCTCATAGACCGGCGTGTAGATATAGGGGATCCGGTTCGCGGTGGTGATCTTGCGGAGCGCGACGCGAACCGCGCTGGTGTGCATGCCGATGACGAGATCGATCTCGTCGTCGACGACCGCCTGCTTGGCGCGGCTCAGGACACCGTCGAGCGGACCGCCGGCATCATAGATCGACAGCTCGATCTCGCGCCCCAAAATGCCGCCACGCTTGTTGATCTCGGCGACCGCGAGCTGCGCGGTGTTGGTGGCGCACGGCCCCCAGATGCCGGGGGAGCCGCTGCAGCAGATGAAGCAGCCGACGCGCAGCTTGTTGGTACCGCGACGCCGAAGAAAGGCATGATCGCTCGGCGACAACGCGCCGTCAGCCGCCGATGACGACAGATTCCTGAACAGCAGAGACGGCGGCAACGCCGGACCGCTGTGAGCCGGGAAGTTTACCGTCGCGCGCACGCCAACTCCTGTCCGGTACCAGACCTGAAAGCACATTGAGCAGGCGGCCGCGGCTTCCGCCCTTTTGTTGTGCAATCATCCTATTTTGAAAATATTGAATATTCAAGAATTGAAGTGCATATAGAAGCAGCATTGATTGCAAGACATTCACTCATTTGGGTCAAGACGAAGTCTTAGCCGTGGCAAAATCGAACGCTCCAATCACCGAACACCTCGCCTACCTGCTCGCGCAAGCTAACCGGGAGATCAACCGGCAGCTCGAACTGCGGTTGAGCAAGGAGGGAGTTCCCGTCGAGCAGTGGCGCATCCTGAAAGTACTGTCGGACGGCGATGGCCATTCGATGGGCGAGCTAGCGGATGCCGTGCTGCTCAACCATCCGACGCTCACCAAGATGATCGACCGCATGGTCTCCGACACGCTGGTCTACCGCGTGCAGGACCCGAACGACCGCCGCAAGGTGCTGATGTTCATCTCCGATCGCGGCAAGGTGCTTTGCAAGAAGCTCAACTCGCTCGCGGTGGACCAGGAAGAGCACATCCTGGAAAGCTACGGCGACAAGTCGACGAGCGAGCTGAAGCGGCTGCTGGAGAGCTTGATCGACAGCTCGAATTGAGGTGTGGCGCTTGTCGCGAAAGTTGCGGCGTCGCCAAATCAACAAAGACTGTCGTCCCGGCGAACGCCGGGACCCATAACCACAGGGCGTGGTTGTTTCAACGATTGGTAGTTACTCTGTCTAGCGCGGTACAATGACTGCGCACCATCGAGAGATTCCGCGGTATGGGTCCCGGCGTTCGCCGGGACGACGGCGGCAAGTGAGGCGCTGACGTCGCGCCTCACAATCGCATCAAATCCTAGCCGTACCGCCCATGGCAGTGCTTGAACTTCTTGCCTGAACCGCAGGGGCAGTCCTCGTTGCGGCCGACCTTGCCCCAGCTGGCCGGGTTCTTCGGGTCGCGCAACGCCGCGTCGGTGGCCTGCGGGGCCAGCGTCACGTTGGCGAGTGCCATTTCGTCTTCGCCGGTGTCCGGATTGAGCTTGTGCGCTTCCATCGCGGGCAGCATCGGGGCTTCCTGCTCCGGCGGGACGATCTCGACCCGCATCAGCTGCGCCGTGACGGCCTCGCGCAGATGCGCGCTCATCTCCTGGAAGAGGTTGAAGGCCTCGGTCTTATATTCCTGCAACGGATCGCGCTGGCCGTAGCCACGCAGGCCGATGACCTGGCGCAGATGGTCGAGCATGATCAGATGCTCGCGCCAGAGATGGTCGAGCGTCTGCAGCAGGATGGTCTTCTCGACGTAACGCATCACGTCGGGGCCCCATTGCGCGACCTTGGCGGCCATGTGCTCGTCGGCCTTGGTCTCGATGCGCTTGAGCAGCTCCTCGTCGGCGATGCCTTCTTCCTTGGCCCAGTCCTCGACCGGCAGGTCGAGATCGAGCACGCGCTTCAGCTCGTCCTTCAGGCCGGCGACGTCCCACTGCTCGGCATAGGCATGCTCGGGCACGTGCTTGGCGACGAGATCGTCGATGAAGGCGTGGCGCATGTCCGTAACGGTTTCCGCAACGCTGTCGTCCTTCATCAGGTCGACGCGCTGATCGAAGATCACCTTGCGCTGGTCGTTCTGGACGTTGTCGAACTTGAGCAGGTTCTTGCGGATGTCGAAGTTGCGCGCCTCGACCTTCTGCTGCGCCTTCTCCAACGCCTTGTTGATCCAGGGATGGATGATCGCCTCGCCCTCTTGCAGGCCGAGACGCTGGAGCATGCTGTCCAGACGATCCGAGCCGAAGATGCGCATCAGATCGTCTTCCAGCGACAGGAAGAATTTTGAGCGGCCGGGGTCGCCCTGACGGCCGGAACGGCCGCGCAGCTGGTTGTCGATGCGGCGGGATTCGTGCCGCTCGGAGCCGATGATGTAGAGGCCGCCCGGCTTCTTCACGGTCTTGGCGGGCTTGGAGCCCTTGGCCGGCTCGATCTCGACGGTCTCCTCGGCCTTCAGCACGATGTCGCGGAAGTGCTCGATGTCGGCCTTGATCTGCTCGATCTTCCTGGCCTTCTCGGCCTCGTCCTCGATATCAGCAGTCTCCTGCTGGATGCGCATTTCAAGCGAGCCGCCGAGCTTGATGTCGGTACCGCGGCCGGCCATGTTGGTCGCGATCGTGATCGCACCGGGAACGCCAGCCTCGGCGACGATGTAGGCTTCCTGCTCGTGGAAGCGCGCGTTCAGCACTGCGAACAGCTTGGCCGGCTTGCCGGCGCGCGCCGCGGCGTACAATTTCTGCATCGAATTCTCGTTGCCGAAGTCGATCTGCCGGTAGCCGTGCTTCTTGAGGTATTCGGCAATCACTTCCGACTTTTCGATCGAGGCGGTACCGACCAGCACCGGCTGCAACCGCGCATTGGCGCGCTCGATCTCGGCCAGGATCGCCGCGTATTTCTCGTTCTGGGTGCGATAGACCTCGTCGTCCTCGTCGAGACGGGCGACCGACAGATTGGTCGGGATCTCAACGACCTCGAGCTTGTAGATGTCGAACAGCTCGTCAGCTTCCGTCAGCGCCGTGCCGGTCATGCCGGCGAGCTTTTCGTACATGCGGAAGTAGTTCTGGAAGGTGATCGAGGCGAGCGTCTGGTTCTCGGGCTGGACCTGAACGTGTTCCTTGGCTTCCAGCGCCTGGTGCAGACCTTCGGAATAGCGGCGGCCCTGCATCATGCGGCCGGTGAACTCGTCGATGATGACGACCTCGTCGTCGCGGACGATGTAGTCCTTGTCGCGGGTGAACAGCGTGTGGGCACGCAGCGCCTGGTTGATGTGGTGCACGACGGAGACGTTCTCGACGTCGTAGAGCGACTCACCCTTGAGCTGGCCGGCATCGCGCAGCAGCTTCTCGATCTTCTCCATGCCGGCTTCGGTCAGCGTCACCGTGCGCTGCTTCTCGTCGACGTCGTAGTCGCTCTTGTCGAGCTTGGGCAGGAACGAGTCGATGGTGTTGTAGAAGTCGGAACGGTCGTCGAGCGGGCCGGAGATGATCAGCGGCGTGCGCGCTTCGTCGATCAGGATCGAGTCGACTTCGTCGACGATGGCGTAGAAGTGCGGCCGCTGGACCATGTCCTCGAGCCGGTACTTCATGTTGTCGCGCAGATAGTCGAAGCCGTATTCGTTGTTGGTGCCGTAGGTGATGTCGCAGGCATAGGACGCCTTGCGCTCGGCATCGTCGAGGCCATGGACGATCACGCCGGTGGTCAGGCCGAGGAAGCCGTAGATCTGGCCCATCCAGCCGGAGTCGCGGCGGGCGAGGTAATCGTTGACGGTGACGACGTGGACGCCCTTGCCGGCGAGCGCATTGAGATAGACCGCGAGCGTTGCCACCAGCGTCTTGCCTTCGCCGGTCTTCATCTCGGCGATGTCGCCCTCGTGCAGCACCATGCCGCCGATCAGCTGGACGTCGAAATGGCGCTGGCCGAGCGTCCGCTTGGCGGCCTCGCGCACGGTGGCGAAGGCGGGCACCAGCAGGTCGTCCAGCGTCTTGCCCTCGGCAAGCTGCTTCTTGAACTCGGCGGTACGGGCCTTGAGCGCCTCGTCGGAGAGTTTCGAGACCTCTCCCTCCAGCGCGTTGATCGCGTTGACGCGGGATTGGTATCCCTTCACCCGCCGGTCGTTGGCGGAGCCGAAAAACTTGCGGGCGAGCGCGCCGATCATGCCTAGTTCCTGTGTTCGCGAATTAACCGCGTTGCAGCCAAGAAGTTGTCACCCGCTTGCCTATCAACTCACCGTGACGCCTGCTGGCGTCAGAGCCCGGACTGCGGGGGTCATCCGCCATATGGGTGGGAATTGGACTAGTCTGGGTTCAACGGCCAAAAACGCAGCAAAATAAACGCCATCGCCATGGTCGCGACCGGGCAGAGATATGGCCCGGTCAGGGCCTTGTCAACGGCGGGCGCATTGCGGCCAATTCATCATTTTGACAGACTTTTCGCGTTGCCAAGCCCCCCTGAATTGGGCGAGTGTCCGCCCCGCTTAAGCAGCCCCTGCTTCAACATAAGGATTTTGCATGACCACCTCGTTCCCGGTAACCACCGGACTGCGTTTCCGCCACGCGTCCGCCCTGGCTGGCTGCTTTGCCTTGGTGCTGTCCCTGGCGGTCGCCGGCCCGCTCCGGGCGGCCGACGATCCGGTCCTGGCGAAGGTCAATGGCGCTGAAATCAAGAAAAGCGACGTGACCATGGCCGAGGAAGAGCTCGGACCGAGCCTCGCCCAGATGGATCCCGCGACCAAGGACGACAATGTCCTGTCGTTCCTGATCGACATGAAGATCGTGGCCAAGGCCGCCGAGGACAAGAAGGTCGCCGACGGCGAGGAATTCAAGAAGCGGATGGCGTTCGCCCGCAACCGCCTGCTGATGGACAGCCTGCTGGCCCAGGAAGGCAAGGCTGCCACCAACGACGACGCCATGAAGAAGGTCTATGAGGAGGCCTCCAAGCAGATCACCGGCGAGCAGGAAGTGCGCGCCCGCCACATCCTGGTCGAGACCGAGGACGAGGCCAAGGCGGTGAAGGCCGAGCTCGACAAGGGCGCCGATTTCGCCGAGCTCGCCAAGAAGAAGTCCAAGGATCCGGGCTCCGCCGACGGCGGCGACCTCGGCTTCTTCACCAAGGAACAGATGGTGCCCGAATTCTCGGCCGTCGCGTTCGCGCTCGACCCGGGCAAGATCTCCGATCCCGTGAAGTCGCAGTTCGGCTGGCACATCATCAAGGTCGAGGAAAAGCGCAACCGCAAGGCGCCGGAGTTCGACCAGGTCAAGCCGCAGATCGAGCAGTACGTCACCCGCAAGGCCCAGGCCGACTACGTCGCCAAGCTGCGTGCCGAAGCCAAGGTCGAGCGGATGGACCAGCCGGCGGCCGACGCGTCGAAGGACGCCAAGCCGGCCGACAGCAAGATGGCGCCCCCCGCCAAGAAGTAAAAATCTGCTGTCACTTCGGTGACGCCAAGAGTATCTAAGCATCGCAATGGCCGGGCATCGCCCGGCCATCTGCATATCCAGACCTCACCAAGGCACAAGCCAAGGCACCCCGCGATGTCCTCAACCGTCTCCCCGCTCGCCCCGAAGAACGTTCCCGACATGCCCGTGATCGCGGGCGTCCGCCTCGCGACGGCCGAGGCCGGCATCCGCTACAAGAACCGCACCGACGTGCTGCTGGCGATCATGGACAAGGGCACCGCGGTCGCGGGCGTCTTCACCAAGTCGAAATGCCCGTCCGCGCCGGTCGAATGGTGCCGTGCAAAACTGAAGGGCGGCAAGGCACGCGCGCTGGTCGTCAATTCCGGCAATGCCAACGCCTTCACCGGCAAGACCGGCCGCGGTTCCACGGCGCTGACCGCGAAGATCGCGGCCAAGGCCGTCGGCTGCAGCGAAAGCGAGATCTTTCTGGCCTCGACCGGCGTGATCGGCGAGCCGCTGGACGCGACCAAATTCGACGGCGTGCTGGGCCGCCTCGCCGAGACCGCCGAGGCCGGCGATTACCTCGCTGCCGCCAAGGCGATCATGACCACCGACACCTTCCCCAAGGTCGCGACCGCGACCGTGAAGCTCGGCAAGGCCAAGGTCACCATCAACGGCATGGCCAAGGGCGCCGGCATGATCGCCCCCGACATGGCGACGATGCTGTCCTTCATCTTCACCGACGCGCCGATCGCGCCCGCCGCGCTGCAGGCGCTGCTCAAGGCCGGCGTCGAGGACACCTTCAATGCGGTCACGATCGACGGCGACACCTCGACCTCGGACACGCTGCTGGCGTTCGCCACCGGCGCTGCCGCCGAGCACGGTGCGCCCAAGATCAGCCGCGCCAGCGATCCGCGCCTGAAGGCCTTCGTGAAAGCGTTCAACCAGATCCTGGCAAATCTTTCCGAGCAAGTAGCGCGCGACGGTGAAGGCGCGCGAAAACTGGTCGAGATCACCGTCGAGGGTGCCAAGACCAAGGCTTCGGCACGCAGAATCGCGATGTCGATCGCCAACTCGCCGCTGGTGAAGACCGCCATCGCCGGCGAGGACGCCAATTGGGGTCGCGTGGTGATGGCCGTCGGCAAGGCCGGCGAGCCCGCCGATCGCGACAAGCTCTCGATCTCCTTCAACGGCATCCGCGTCGCCAAGAGCGGCGCGCGCGATCCGTCCTATGACGAGGCACAGGTGTCGGAAGCGATGAAGGCCCCGGAGATCGCCATCAAGGTCTCGCTCGGCCTCGGCAAGGGCCGCGACCGCGTGCTGACCTGCGACCTCACCAAGGAATATGTCGCGATCAATGGCGACTACAGGTCCTGACGGGTCAGAGCCGGCTGGAGACCTTCACGCTGACGTCGACTGTCCGCGTGATCGGCCGATTGACCGCATCCAGTCCCTGGCGGGCATAAACAAAGCGATCGTCCCCGACATAGCCGGGGCGGGAAAGATAGATCACTCGGTTGCCACTGATCGATACGCTGCCGTTGCCGGGCTGCGTGACCACGCGGGCGCTGAAGATGGGGCCCCGCGTGCGCGCTACGATGATGCTGCAGCGTTTTCCGCTGGCCGCATACATCGTCCCGGACACGGTTTGGTTGTCCAGGGTCTTGATGAACGGCACGATGCAGGAGTCCGCAACGGCGGGCCCGGCCATAACTGACATTGCGACGACAACAATTCCGACCGACTTCATCTTGCATGCCCCCTATCATCGAGCGCCCCTCGACGAGCTCAATTATAGATAGATGCCGAAACACGGCGCAAGCTGTTGTTGCCCGCACGGATGATCGACCCCGGAAAGTTTGCGCGTTCCCGAGCGAAGAACCGTCGATTGAATCTGACGTGTGGAGATCGTAGAAACGCCGGCCGCAACGGGGTTAGCAAAGCGTTGCGATCACCTTCAGCGAGCGACAATCACGCATGGCCGATCTCAAACTGACACTGGTGGTGGCGTGTGCACTCGTCGATGCCGACAAGCGCGTGCTGATCGCGCAGCGCCCTCCTGGTAAGACGCTCGCGGGCCTCTGGGAATTTCCGGGCGGCAAGCTGGAGCCCGGCGAGCGGCCGGAGCAGAGCCTGATCCGCGAGCTCCACGAGGAGCTCGGCATCACCGTCGCCGAGCCGTGCCTCGCGCCGCTGACCTTTGCAAGCTACGGTTACGAGACCTTTCATCTCCTGATGCCGCTCTACATCTGCCGGCGCTGGGAGGGGATCGTCGAGGCCCGCGAAGGCCAGACGCTCGCCTGGGTCCGCGCCAACAAATTGCGCGACTATCCGATGCCGCCGGCGGACATTCCGCTGATCCCGCATCTGATTGATTTGCTGATGTGAGACAGAACTCATACTGAGGAGACCGCAAAGCGGTCGTCTCGAAGGATAGCCATACGGCGAGAGCCGGGCCTGCATGGTTCGAGACGGCGCTAACGCGCCTCCTCACCATGAGGATCACTCTTTCCCCGCCTTCTTCACCGCCTCCGCCAGGCTCGCCTTCGCCGATCCCGGCTTCAGCGGCTGCTGCTGGCTCGCATGCGGGGCCCAGCCGGAGAGCCAGATGATATCGAAGGTGGCGCGAATGCGCCCATCGGCATCGGCAAAGCGCTCGGCATAGATTTCGGCCATGCGCACCAGCGTCGCGCGACGGCTCGGCGCGCGCCGCCGCTCGATCAGCACATTGGCCGCACCCATGCGGCGGAGATCCTGCATCAACGCGAACGCATTGCCATAGCGCACCACGACGCGGTCGACGTCGGTAACCGGCAGCGCAAAGCCCGCCCGCTGCAACAGCGCGCCGATGTCTCTGAGATCGGCAAACGGCGCCACGCGCGGCGACACACCGCCCTCGCATTCGGCCTCCGCCTCGGCAAACGATTGCCGAAGCTCAGTCAGGCTGTCGCCACCGATCATCGCAGCCAGCAGCAGACCGTCCGGCTTCAGCGCGCGACGAACCTGCGCAAGCACACCCGGCAGATCGTTGACGAATTGCAGCGCCAGCGCCGAGACGACGAGATCGAGGCTTTCGGCTGCGAAGGGCAGTTTCTCCGAGCCCACCGCATCGAGCGTGATCCGTTCGATAGACGGCAACCGCGCACGCAGCGCCGTGAGCCCGTCACCGGGCGTCCAGAGATCAGCTGGCGCGTGAAATTCACGCATCACCGCGGCCAGCCGGTCGGACATGTCCTCAGCGGCCCGGTCGAGCAGGAAGGAAACCGGCCCCTGCGCCTGCGCGCGCTGCTGCCGCGCATGCAGCAAAGCGCGATCAAACAAGGCCGGCGGGGTCTGCGGGGTCTGAGCCATGCCGCTGGTTACGCTCATGACGGCCACTCTGGCAACCCACGCAACAGCGAGACTGTTGGAACGGCCGAACGCATCATCGTATAGTGAGGTCTCACCGAGACTCCGACAGTGCTCAGCATTCATCTTCGCGACATCAGCGCCGACGTAGTCGAAGCGTGGAGATCGGCGTTCGCCGGCGTGGCGGACGTCGAGGTTTCGCTTGGCGACATTTTTGCGCAAGAGGCCGACGCGATCCTGAGCCCAGCCAACAGCTTTGGGCACATGGACGGCGGGATCGACCTGCTCTATTCGCGATATTTCGGCTGGGACCTCCAGACCAATCTGCAAGCCGAATTGGCCGAGCACCATTATGGCGAGCTTCCGGTCGGCCAGGCAGTCGTGCTTGCCACAGGCCATCCGCGCTTCGCGTTCCTCGTGAGTGCCCCCACGATGCGCGTCCCGATGCGCATCGATCAGACCGTGAACGTGTACCTCGCGTTCCGGGCAGCATTGATCGCGATTCTCACGCACAATGCCGGTGCTGACGAGGCGATCCAGTCCTTGCTCGTCCCGGGTCTGGGCACAGGGATAGGCGCGATGCCCCCTGCGCGGGCTGCCCGCCAGATGCGGCTTGCCTACGACTCGATCCTGGCACCGACCCAGGAGCGGCGAGGCGCCCGCACCATCCTGAGAGAGCACCACGATCTGCTTTCCTGACGCCCCTTCTTGAGCGGATGGTCGCGGAACGCTAGCCTCCCCTCATGGACGCCGACGCCGCCCCGACCCGCTCCATCGCCAAACCCTTGCGCGCCGCATGGACGGCTGGCCGCCACGTGCTGTCGCGCGCGGCGCGGCTTGCGCTCGACATTGCGCTGCCGACGCTGTGCGTGTCCTGCCGCGAGCCGGTCGATGGCGAGGGCGTTTGTGCGGCGTGCTGGGCAAAATTGTCGTTCATCGAGCGGCCCTATTGTCCGCGGCTCGGCATTCCCTTTGTCTACGATCCCGGCCCCGACATGTTGTCGATGGAGGCGATCGCCAGCCCGCCCGCCTACCAGCGGGCACGCGCGGCGGTGCGTTATGACGATGTCGCGCGCACGCTGGTGCATGCGCTGAAATACCAGGACCGCACCGATCTGGCGCCCGCCATGGGCCGCTGGATGGCGCGCGCGGGCGGCGAGCTGCTTGCCGGCGCTGACATGCTGGTGCCGGTGCCGCTGCATTGGCGCCGGGCCTGGCGCCGCCGCTACAACCAGTCCGGTGCGCTGGCGCACATCATCGCGCGGCAGAGCGGGGTCAAGGTCCGGAGCGAGGTGCTGCGCCGGGTCCGCGCCACCGAGCAGCAGATCGGCCTGTCGCGTGCCCAGCGCGCCACCAATGTGCAGGGCGCATTCCAGGTATCCCCCGACCGTCAGGCCGAGGTCCAGGGCCGACGCATCATCCTTGTCGATGATGTCCTGACATCGGGCGCGACGCTGGATGCCTGCGCGCGTGCACTGCTTCGCGCCAAGGCGGCCCAGGTCGACGTGCTGGTCTTTGCCCGGGTTGTCGAGAGCCGGTAAAGTCCCATATAATTCAATAAATTCATGACATGAGAGCGCTGGACGCCATGAACTCTGCTGTCGAGATCTACACCAGGCCGGGATGCGGCTATTGTTCCGCTGCCAGGTCGCTTCTGACCCGCAAGAAGGCGAGCTTCACGGAATTCGACGTCGCCCAGAATCCGTCCTGGCGCGAGGAGATGTACGACCGCGCCGGCGAGGGCTCGACCTTCCCGCAAATCTGGATCGGCGGAACCCATATCGGCGGCTGCGACGACCTCTACACGCTCGACCGCGAAGGCAAGCTCGACGGGCTCCTCGAAAGCGTCAAGGCGGTCTCATGAGCCAGGATCAAGCTCAGAATCGCACCTTCACCGCGGCCATGATTCAGATGCGCACCGGCTTGATGCCCGAGCCGAGCCTCGCGCAGGCAACAAGGCTGATCCGCGAGGCGGCAGCCAAGGGCGCCGACTACGTGCAGACGCCCGAAGTCAGCAACATGATGCAGCTGAACCGCAAGGCGCTGTTCGAGCATCTGCAGAGCGAGGAGGACGACGCCTCGCTGAAGGCGTATCGCGCGCTCGCCGCCGAGCTGAAGATCCACATCCATGTCGGCTCGCTGGCGCTGCGCTTCTCAGCCGAGAAGGCGGTCAACCGCTCCTTCCTGATCGGGCCCGAGGGCAACGTCCTCGCGAGCTACGACAAGATCCACATGTTCGACATCGAGCTGCCGGACGGCGAGAGCTATCGCGAATCCGCCAATTACCAGCCGGGCGAGACCGCCGTGATCTCCGACCTGCCCTGGGGCCGCATTGGCTTGACGATCTGCTACGACGTGCGCTTCCCCGCGCTCTACCGCGCACTCGCTGAAAGTGGCGCCTACTTCATCACCGTTCCCTCCGCCTTCACCCGCAAGACCGGCGAGGCGCACTGGCACATCCTGCTGCGGTCGCGCGCGATCGAGACCGGCTGCTTCATCTTCGCAGCTGCCCAGGCAGGCACCCACGAGAACAAGCGCGAGACCTATGGTCACTCGCTGATCATCGATCCCTGGGGCGAGATCCTTGCCGAGGGCGATGTCGAGCCCGGCATCATCATGGCCAAGATCGACCCGGCCAAGGTCGAGACCGCGCGCCGCGCGATCCCCTCGCTCCAGCACGGCCGCCGCTTCGGCGTCTCCGATCCCAAGGCCGGGCCGGATCATCTGCATCTGGTGCGGGGATCAGCATGATCCGCTACGCGCTCCATTGCGACCGCAAGCACGAGTTCGAGAGCTGGTTCCAGAGCTCGTCGGCCTACGATTCGCAGGTGAAGCGCAAGCTCGTGACCTGCCCGATCTGCGGCTCGGCCAAGGTCGACAAGGCGATCATGGCGCCGCGCATCGTCGGCAAGAAGGGGCGCGCAACACCTCCGGCGGAGCCGGCCACCACGCCGGCGCCCGAGGCTGCGCCGTCTGGATCCACCTCGCTGATGATGGCGCAGGAGCGCGAGCTGCGGACCAAGCTGAAAGAATTGCGCGACCACATCGTCAAGAACGCCGACAATGTCGGCGAGCGCTTTGCCAACGAAGCCCGCGCGATGCATTACGGCGACAAGGAGCACCGCCCGATCTACGGCGAGGCCTCGCCGGACGAGGCAAAGTCGCTGATCGACGAAGGCATCGAAGTGTCGCCGCTGCCGACCTTGCCCGAAGACCGGAACTGACGCGCAGGGCGCGTCAGAAACCCACCAGCAGCGCCACGCCGAGCACGATCAGCACGATCCCAAAAATCTCGCGAGCTGCGATCGGCTGCTTGAACGAGTAATACGCCACCGCTTGCGCGAACAGCACCTCGATCAGCGCGAGGGTGCGGACATTGGCGGCGGCCGTCAGCGCGAACGCCAGGAACCAGAATTGCGAGGCGAAGGCGCCCATGAAGCCGGCGAGCAGCGACGGCCGCCATAATCCCAGGATCGACTGAAGTATTTTTGGCGCGCGCCAGAGCAGGTAGATCGTCAGGATCAGCGTCTGCACGAACAGGCCGAGCACCAGCGTGAACGACGATGCGGTCACGAACGATACGTTCGGCACAGTGATGATTGCGCCGCGGAAGCCGACCGCGGAGAGCGCGAACGCTGCCGCCGCAACGAGGCCGGTGATGGTCGGCTTCAATTCCGCAAAGCTCTTCTCGCCACCGGGCCGCAGCGCCGTAATGACGACGCCGACGGTCGCGATCACGATCGCCAGTACCTTCAGCCAGGTCAGATGGTCACCGAGGAAGACGAAGCCGAAGATCGCGGTCTGGATCGCCTCGGTCTTCAGGTAGGCCGTCGTCACCACGAACGAACGGTCGTTCATCGCGAGCAGCATCAAGCCGGTCGCGACGATCTGGCTGAGCGCGCCCAGCAGCAGCCACGGCCAGAACACGGTCGGCGGCATGCCGATGTGATCGCCGGTCGCAACCAGCACAAGCCCCAGGAACAGCAGGGAGAACGGGAAGCCGAACAGAAAGCGGATATTGGTCGCGCCCCAGGTCCCCAACGGCTTCGTCAGCGACCTCTGCATCGCGTTGCGCGCGACCTGGCCGAGCGCAGCAATGACGGTGAAGGGAATCCAGAGACTGGTGACGGTGAGCATGGGGGTTTGAGGCTGCGAGGGGAGTGCTGCTGCAAACTGCCGAGCACACGGCGTCAGGTCAATGACGCCCATGTCATAGGAGCGATGCTCTCGCTACAAACTCCGCCGTCGTCCTGGACAAGCGAAGCGCAGATCCAGGACCCATTACCCCAGGGAGTGGTTTTGCGAAGACCCGTGGTGACGAGCTTCGCCTCACAACTAGTCCTTAGGGTAATGGGTCCTGGCTTTCGCCAGGACGACACCGGATGTTTGGAGGCAGCTTGGCCTCACACCATCCCTTCCGCCACGACCATGTAGTTCACGTCCATGTCCGACGAGAGGGTCCATTTGTCGGCGAAGGGGGAGTAGACGACGCCGGTCTGCTCGGTGATGACGAGGCGGTTGTCGAGGAGATATTTGGTCAGCTCATCGGGGGTGACGAACTTGTTCCATTCGTGGGTGCCGCGCGGCAGCCAGCGCAGCACGTATTCGGCGCCGACGATGGCGAGCGCGAAGCTCTTCCAGTTCCGATTGAGGGTGGACACGACCATCAGGCCGTTCGGCTTCAGCATCGCGGCGCAGCGCTTCAGGAAGACGCCGACGTCGACGACGTGCTCGACCACTTCCATCGCCAGCACGATGTCGAAACGCTCGCGCGGGTCGATCTCCTCCACCGTGGTGCAGCGATAGTCGATCGACAGATGGCTCTTGTCGGCATGCAGCTTCGCCGCCGCAATGTTGCTCGCCGACGGATCGACGCCGATGACCTGCGCACCCAGCCGCGACAGCGGCTCGCACAGCAGGCCGGCACCGCAGCCGATGTCGAGCACGCGCAAGCCCCCGAGGCAGTTGAGGCTACGCACATTGCGCTCGAACTTGCGGCAGGCCGCGTCGCGGATATAGCCGAGCCGCAGCGGATTGATCCGGTGCAGCGGCGCCATCTTGCCCTTGGGGTCCCACCACTCGGCCGAGAGCTTTGAGAATTTCGCGATCTCGGCGGCATCGACGGTCGAGCCGGGCTGGGCGGTGGCAGTTGCGGAAGTATCTTGCTGCATGCTCATGGTTGGGCGCGGTCCTACCGCGTGGTGATCGAACTACGGAAGGCCAGCGGCGAGGCGATCGTCCGGATGGTCTCGCGACCTTCGCCGACGCCGTTTATGGTCACGTCGCCGTAGTTGAGAATACGTCCAAGAATCGACTGGTTGACGTCGACACTTTCGACCTTGTCGAGCGCCATTTCAAAGGTGCGGCGCTTGATGAAGCCGGTCTTATGCACAACCCTGAGGTTGGTGACGTCGGTCTCAGTGGTGAAGCGATGGAACCAGCCCTTCAGGGTCCAGAACAGGGCGGCCAGCGCCACCAGGCCGGAGCCGAACAGGCAGACGATCATCACGCTGTAGATATCGGTCTGCCTGGACAGCACGAAAAGGGCGATCGCCACGATCCAGGCCAGAATGGCCGGGAAATAGAAGATCCAGTGCGCATTGGTCGAATACAGCACCCGCTCGCCGGGCTGCAGGATCTCGTCGATGTAACGCGCCATGATCTCGGTTAACCCATACCCCCGGCTGGACCTGAAGCCTGCCCCGCAGGAACCCGCTTGCCCCCGGCCCCGCCCCTCTGTATACGCGCGGTCGGTATCCCCCTGGGCATCCGTCCCAGCGCGGGTCACCATACTGATCCTTATGAAGGAATGCACGCGTCGTCATGAGCCGCCTCGTGATGAAATTCGGCGGCACGTCCGTCGCCAACATCGAACGTATCCGCAATGTCGCACGCCATGTGAAGCGTGAGGTCGACGCCGGCCATGAAGTGGCTGTGGTCGTCTCGGCGATGTCGGGCAAGACCAACGAGCTGGTGGCCTGGTGCACCGAGGCCTCGCCGATGCACGACGCGCGCGAATACGACGCCGTCGTCGCCTCCGGCGAACAGGTGACCTCCGGCCTACTGGCCATCGTGCTCCAGGGCATGGGTATCCAGGCCCGCTCCTGGCAGGGCTGGCAGATCCCGATCAAGACCAGCGACGCCCATGCCTCGGCCCGGATCGAGGACATCGACGGCAGCGAGATCATCACCCGCTTCAGGGATCGCAAGGAGGTCGCGGTCATCGCCGGCTTCCAGGGCATCGATCCCAAGACCAACCGCATCACCACGCTCGGCCGCGGCGGCTCCGACACCTCGGCCGTGGCGATCGCCGCCGCCGTCAAGGCCGACCGCTGCGACATCTACACCGACGTCGATGGCGTCTACACCACCGACCCGCGAATCGTGCCGAAGGCCAAGAGGCTCGACAAGATCGCATTCGAAGACATGCTGGAACTGGCTTCCCAGGGCGCCAAAGTGCTCCAGGTTCGCTCGGTGGAACTCGGCATGGTCCACAACATGCCGATCTTCGTCCGCTCGAGCTTCGACAAGCCCGAGGATATCGACCCGCATGCCAACCAGCCGCCCGGCACGCTGATCTGCGGCGAGGAGGAGATCATGGAAAACCACGTCGTCACCGGCATCGCCTTTTCGAAGGACGAGGCCCAGATCTCGGTGCGCCAGATCGAGGACAAGCCGGGCGTTGCGGCGTCGATCTTCGGCCCGCTCGCGGATGCCAATATCAACGTCGACATGATCGTTCAGAACGTGTCCGAGGACGGCAAGACCACCGACCTCACCTTCACGGTGCCGGCCGCCGACTACAACCGCGCCAAGGACACGATTACCGCCGCCAAGGCCACCATCGGCTATGCCCGGCTCGACACCGCCACCGACGTCGCCAAGATCTCGGTGATCGGCAGCGGCATGCGCAGCCATGCCGGCGTCGCCGCCCAGGCGTTTTCGGCCCTCGCCGGACGGAATATCAACATCCGGGCCATTACAACCTCCGAGATCAAGTTCTCGGTTTTGATCGACACGGCCTATACCGAGCTTGCGGTGCGCACGCTGCACACGCTCTACGGCCTCGATCAGGCCTAAAGCGCGGTCGTCGCGCTTCAGGCTACCGTTTGAGCATGGTCTTTCCAGAAAAGCGTTTCGCAGTTTCCGGACCATGCCTGGACTAATTTTCTCTTAGCGGTCGCAGCAAACGCGAAGGTGTACACACCTTCGCGTTTGGCAGGCGTTTTGCTTGGCAAAACAAGCCTCAATTCGCTATACGGCGAATAGGGTGGGCTGCCGCAGACTGTGTCCCAGTTCAGGCTGCTGATTCGGTGCAAGCAGTTGTTTGCGCCTGAGCCGGACAGACAATTTGATTGTTTTTCTGGAATTCTAGGCCAGCCGCCGGCCATTATCGCCGGGTCGGGCAGACGGAGGAGATTGACGGTTCATGCGGAGCGCGTCGGGAGGTCCCCGCGTCTTGTTGAGACGGCTCCGCGAAACCATGGCGGAGCAGGTCTCGGCCCAGGAGCGGCTGGACAAGATCGTGGTGCTGATCGCCGCCAACATGGTGGCCGAGGTCTGCTCGGTCTATGTGCTGCGCATCGACAACACCCTCGAGCTCTACGCCACCGAAGGCCTCAACCGCGAGGCCGTGCACCATACCGTGCTGAGCGCCCATGAGGGCCTGGTCGGCCTCGTCGCCAGCGAGGCGACGCCGCTCAATTTGAACGACGCCCAGAGCCATCCCGCCTTCTCGTTCCGCCCGGAGACCGGCGAAGAAATCTACCACTCCTTCCTCGGCGTGCCGATCCTGCGCGCCGGCAACACGCTCGGCGTGCTGGTGGTGCAGAACCGCGCCAAGCGCACCTATGTCGAGGAAGAGCTCGAGGCGCTGCAGACCACCGCCATGGTGCTGGCGGAGCTGATCGCGTCGGGCGAATTGTCCGCCCTCGCCCAGCCCGGCGCCGAGCCGGCCGCGCGCCATTCGACGCAAAAGGCCGGCGCGATCCTCTCGGAAGGCATCGCGCTCGGCCACGTCGTGCTGCACGAGCCGCGCGTCGTCATCAAGGACTACATCGCCGAGGATCTGCCGAAGGAGATCAAGCGGCTCGACACCGCGCTCGCCAAGCTGCGCTCGGATCTCGACCGGATGCTCGAGCGCGGCGACGTCGCCGAGGGCGGCGAACATCGCGACGTGCTCGAAGCCTACCGCATGTTCGCCAACGACCAGGGCTGGTCGCACAAGCTGCACGAGGCGGTCGCGACCGGCCTCACGGCGGAAGCCGCGGTCGAACGCGTCCAGTCCGACACCCGCGCCCGCATGCTGCGCGTGACCGATCCCTATTTGCGCGACCGGCTGCACGATCTCGAGGATCTCGGCTATCGCCTGATGCGGCAGCTGGTTGGCCAGGACCATGCGCCCTCGCGCGAGCAGATGCCCGACAATGCCATCGTCATCGCGCGCGCGATGGGACCGGCGGCGCTGCTCGACTACGACCGCAAGCGCCTGCGCGGCATCGTGCTGGAGGAAGGCACCGCCAACTCCCACGTCTCGATCGTGGCACGCGCGCTCGGCATTCCCGCCGTCGGCGAGGTGCCGAACGCGCCCGGCATCGCCGACCCCGGCGACGCCATCATCGTCGACGGCACCTCTGGCGCGATCTATGTGCGGCCCTCGCAGGAAGTCGAGGCCGCCTATGCCGAGCGCGTGCGCTTCCGCGCCCGCCGCCAGGCGCAATATCTGGCGCTGCGCGACCGCCCCTGCGTCACCAAGGACGGCCAGAAGGTCGAGCTGCTGATCAATGCGGGCCTCGCCATCGACCTGCCGCATATCGAGGACACCGGCAGCGCCGGTATCGGCCTGTTCCGCACCGAGCTGCAGTTCATGGTCGGCCAGAGCCTGCCGCGCACCAGCGACCAGCTCGCGCTCTATCGCGCCGTGCTGGATGCCGCAGGCCAGAAGCCCGTCACCTTCCGCACCCTCGACATCGGCGGCGACAAGGCGCTGCCCTACATGGAGACGGTGATCGAGGAGAATCCCGCGCTGGGCTGGCGCGCGATCCGGCTCGGGCTCGACCGTCCCGGCCTGTTGCGCGGGCAGATCCGCGCGCTGCTCCGCGCCGGCGGCGGCCGCGCGCTGCGCATCATGTTCCCGATGATCTCGGAGGTCGCCGAGTTCGATTCCGCGAAAGCGCTGGTCGAGCGCGAGCTGACCTATCTGCGCCAGCACGGCCACACGTTGCCGGAGCGCATCGACATCGGCACCATGGTCGAGGTGCCGGCGCTGCTCTATCAGATGGACGAACTGCTGAAGAAGGTCGACTTCATCTCGGTCGGCTCCAACGATCTGTTCCAGTTCCTGTTCGCGGTCGACCGCGGCAATGCCAAGGTCTCCGAGCGCTTCGACACCATGTCGACGCCGATCCTGCGGGCGCTGCGCGACATCGCCCGCAAATCGCAGACGGCACAAAAATCGCTGTCGCTCTGCGGCGAGATGGCCTCCAAGCCTATCGGCGCGCTGGCGCTGATCGCAATGGGCTACCGCTCGCTGTCGTTGTCGGCGACCGCGCTTGGCCCGGTCAAGGCGATGGTGATCGACCTCGACGCCAAGAAGGCCGAAGCGATGCTTGGGCCGCTGCTGGATGCGCCGACCGGCAGCGTCTCGATCCGGCAGAAGCTGACGGAATTTGCCGAGGCCGAAGGCCTGGCGTTGTAGCGGGCCTGCCGCCCGTCTGCGCCGCCTCGCCTCCCTCCGCCTTTTGAGACCAAACCGATGTCGTCACTCCCCGAAGCCAAACTGGACGTTCTGCTCGCGCATCATGCCTCTCTCGAGGCCGAATCGCTGGGCCAGCTCTCCTCCGAGCGCTATGTGCAGGTCACGCGCGAGCTCGCCGAGATCAACCCGCTGATCGAAGCAGTGAAGACGTATCGTGCTGCCGTGAAAGAACTCGCCGACACCGAGGCGCTGATCGCCGATCCCGCGACCGATGCCGAGATGCGCAGCATGGCGGAGGCCGAGCGCGACGAGCTCAATCCGAAGATCGAGGATCTGGTCCAGAAGATCCGCGTCGCGCTGCTGCCCAAGGACGCCATGGACGACCGCAACGTCGTGCTGGAAATCCGCGCCGGCACCGGCGGCGACGAGGCCTCGCTGTTCGCCGGCGATCTGTTCCGGATGTACGAGCGCTTTGCCGCCTTGCAGGGTTGGAAGGTCGAGGTGATCTCGGCGAGCGAAGGCACCGTCGGCGGCTTCAAGGAAATCATCGCGGAGGTGCAGGGCCGCGGCGCGTTCTCCAAGCTGAAGTTCGAGTCCGGCGTGCACCGCGTGCAGCGCGTGCCCGACACCGAAACGCAGGGGCGCATCCACACATCCGCCGCCACCGTCGCGGTGCTTCCCGAGGTCGAGGACGTCGACGTCGAGATCAAGAATGACGATCTGCGCATCGAGACCATGCGCGCGCAAGGCGCAGGCGGCCAGCACGTCAACAAGACCGAATCGGCCATCCGCATCACCCACATCCCGACCGGCATCGTGGTGATGATGCAGGACAGCCGCTCGCAGCATAAGAACCGCGCGTCCGCCATGAACATCCTGCGCTCGCGCATCTACGACGCCGAACGGCAGCGCGTCGACGCCGCGCGCTCGGCCGAGCGCAAGGAGAAAGTCGGCTCCGGCGATCGCAGCGAGCGCATCCGCACCTATAATTTCCCGCAAGGACGCGTCACCGACCACCGCATCAACCTGACGCTCTACAAGCTGCCGCAGGTGATCGCCGGCGAAGCGCTCGGCGAATTGACCGATGCGCTGACCACCGAGCACCAGGCCGCACAGCTCGCCGCGCAGGGCGCGGCGGCGTAAGCCTCAGCGCAGCTTGATCAGCGCGTTATAATCAGCGCGTCTTGGCCTTGAACGATCGCAGGATCTTGGCCAGCGCGGGTGCTGCGGCACTCAACTCGTCCAGATGGATGCGCGACAGCGAGCGCAGCTTCTGCTCGCCCTTGGCCGTCAGCCTGACCAGGACGCGCCGCGCATCCGCGGGATCGGCCTCACGGCCGATCAGCTTCAGCTTCGCCATGCGATCCACGAGTTCGACGGCGGTGTGGTGCCGGATCAGGAGAAAGCCGGCGATGTCGCCGACGCTGGCGCCGTTGGGGTCGGCCAGTCCCTTGATCGCCAGCAGCGCCTGATGCTGCTGCGGCGTCAGCCCGGCGTTCTGGGCCGCCGTCTCGCTGAAGGCCAGGAAGGTGCGGAGCTGATAGCGGAATTGCGCCAGTGCCGTGTAGTCGGCCTCGCGCATCGCGCCGCCCTTCGAGGGCGCCGCGGAGGCCGCGCGTCCCGTCTTCCGCTTTGAGTCAGTCATTCCCTGCTTTCGACGTCGCGCCCGCCGATGGCGCGGGCGCCGCCGAGATTAGCAAGGAAGGCGCGGCGGAACCAACCGACGGTCGGCACGGATGCACACATATCGGCGGCCTCGCAGGCCGGCCTATTCGAAGCTGGACAGCAGGATTTTCACCAGGATGACCTGAAACGCGATCGGGATGCGGACGCTCTTCCGCCGGATCGAGCGCTGCAGGGCACCGGCGATCTCCGCGCTGGTCAGGGCGCCGGCCGATGCGTTGGCAATCAGCTCCGCCCACATCTGCGACAGCGAGCCGCCGGGCGCAATCACCGGCTTGATGGTGACGCCGCAGCCCTGCGCCCAGTCGACGATCTCCCGCATCGTGTGCGGACCGCAATTGCGCGCGGTGGCGAGACGCTCGGCCGTCAACGCGCGCAGCAGTTCGCGCGAAGGCGACCAATTTCCTTTCGGCGGCTGCTCGCCGGTGAGCTCGACCGCGAGCTCCTTCAGGACATTCTGGGCGCGCACGCTCAACCGCTTCATCGGCACCGGCGCGCGCTTCGCCTGACCGGCGCCGACGGCCGGTCCCCGCTCGCCGGCCGGCCGGCTGCGCGGGTCGTTGCCCTCCATGGGCCACGCCGCCTCGGGCCGCTCCGCCTCCTGCGGCCAGGATCGTCGCTTCCCGCGACCCGCCACTATCGTCTGCCGCGCCATCTCTCTCGCCGAACCCGCCGCCTCGTACTCACAAAGACTAATATATATCGTGATCCGATATGTTTTCACGACATAATTTTCGTCGTTCGACCAAAGGCGAAATTGACAGAAGGCCTTCACAAGCAATGCTTACGTCCAAGAGCTACACGCGGATGTGACGTGCCCGGCGCGGGCCGGCCTGTGAGGCCGGCCGCCGCCGGACAGGTCGTGTTTTGCCTGCAAACAAGAACGATGTTCGGAGGAAACGACCATGACTGACGATCTCATTCGCCGCGGCCTCTCGCGCCGTGGCCTGCTCCAGACCACGGCGGGCCTCATCGGCGGCTCGATGCTGCCGGCGATGCCGGCCTTTGCCGAGGACAAGCCGGCGATCGGCTCCTATCCCACGGGCGTGTCGGGTTCCACCGCCTTCATCGGCATCTCGGTGCCGCGCACCGGAACCTATGCCGTGCAGGGCGAGGACGAGCTCAAGGGCTATCAGCTCGCGATCGAGCACATCAATGAAGGACACGAGCTGATCAAGAAGATCTCGCCCAAGACCAGCAAGGGCGTGCTCGGCAAGGAGCTGAAGTTCGGCGTCGCCGACTCTGCCGCCAAGCCGAACGAAGCGGTGCAGGCGCAGCAGCGCTTCATCAGCGAGAACAAGGCAATCATGATCACAGGCGGCACGTCGAGCGCCGTTGCGGTCGCGTTGAACAAGCTCGCCCAGCGCGAGCACGTGCTGTTCGTCTGCGGCATCTCCGGCTCGAACGACACCACCGGCAAGGACTGCGTGCGCTACGGCGTGCGTCAGAACTTCTTCGGCCAGACTGCGGCGGCCGCGATCGGCCCGGTGATGGTGCGGGAGTTCGGCAAGGGCAAGAAGGCCGCGTATCTGACGCCAGACTACACCTACGGCCACACCGTCACCAAGTCGATGCAGGACTTCCTCGCGACGGCCGGCTGGACCACCGTGACCAATCAGGTCGCCCCGCTCGGCGCCCCCGACTATTCCTCGTATCTATTGAACGTCGCCAACTCCGGCGCGGACGTGCTCATCAACGTCAACTGGGGCCATGACGCGGTACTGTCGACCCAACAAGCAAAACAGTTCGGCGTGCTCGACAAGATGAAGCTGGTCGTCCCCTACCAGGTGCCGTTCATCGCGCGCGAGACCGGCGGCCTGATGCAGGGCGTCTATGCCGCCACCGACTATTGGTGGACGATCGAAGACAAGTTCCCGCTGGCCAAGATGTTCAACGAGGCCTTCGAGAAGAAGTACGGCTACAAGCCGGAATGGGGCGCCGAGAACGCCTATGTCAGCTTCGCGCACTGGGCCCACATGTGCGAGCAGGCCGGCAGCTTCAATCCGCCCGACGTGATCAAGGCCTATGAGAAGGGCGAGACGATCCCCTCGCTGGTCGGGGACGTGCATTACCGCCCCGAGGATCACCAGTGCGTTCGCCCGGTGATCATCGTCAAGGGCAAGCAGCAGAAGGACATGAAGAACAAGGAAGACTGGTACGACGTCGTCGAGATCGTCCCGGGTGAAGGCCTGATGCAGAAACCGGACGCGTTCGGCTGCCATCTCGGCGACTACACCTGAGCACGCGCTAACCCCTGTGACGCCGTAGGCCCTACTCTGAACCTGCGGCGTCACCTTTTTGACGCAAGCTCATCGCACGTCACAACAGCGATCGTCGCATGATTAGTTGGCCCAACCTCGTTTCGCAGCTTTTCAACGGGCTCGCGCTCGGCGCCCTGCTCGCGCTGATCAGCTCCGGCCTGACCATCATCTACGGCACGCTCGGCGTGCTCAACCTCGCGCACGGCGCGATGTTCATGATCGGCGGCTATGCCGGCTTCGTCACCTATCAGTACACGGAATCGTTCATCCTCGCCGTGATCGCAGGCTCGCTGTTCGTGATGCTGCTCGGCGTCGTGATGGAGCGCGTCATCATCCGCCATTTCTATCATCGCCCCCACGAGGATCAGTTGCTCGTGACCTTCGGGCTCGGCATCTGCTTCGTCGAGCTCGTGCGCCTGATCTTTTCGAGCCAGTCGCAGCTGGTGCCGCCGCCGGCCCTGTTCCAGGGCATCACCAATCTCGGCTTCATGTTCTATCCGACCTATCGCCTGGCCGTGGTCGGCATCGTGGCAATCGCGCTGGGCGCGCTGTTCATCATCCTCTACCGCACTCGGCTCGGCATGATCGTGCGCGCCGGCATCGAGGATTCGGTGATGGTCGATTCGCTCGGCATCAACGTCTACCGCGTCTTCATGATCGTGTTCGGGATCGGCGCGATGGCCGCCGGCTTTGCCGGCATCGTCAACGCGCCGGTGGTGTCGCTGACACCGGGTATCGGCGACGACATCCTGGTCCAGACCTTCGTGGTGGTGGTGATCGGCGGCGTCGGCTCGTTCCCCGGCGCGATCCTCGGCGGCCTGATCGCCGGCGAGATCATCAGCGTCACCTCCATGTTCAACCCCGGCTACGCCTATGTGATGCTGTTTGCGGCGATGACGCTCGTGCTCGTGGTGCGACCGCATGGCCTGCTCGGCGTGCAGGGCCGCGAGTAAGTGATCCGCTGATGCTCAAGCAATGTCCGTTCCTGATCGAGACCCTGACCGCCATCGGCCTGATCGTGGCTCCCTTCGTGCTGCCCCATCTCGGCTTTGCGCCGAACACGGTGAACCGGATCCTGGTCTGGGGCCTGTTCGGCCTCGGCTTCGACATCCTGTTCGGCTTCACCGGTCTCTTGTCGTTCGGCCAGTCCGCCTTCTACGGCACCGGCGGCTTCGTCGCCGCTTACCTCTTGACTCGCGCCGGCTTCAGCAACGTGCTGGGCGCGCTGGTCATCGGCATGATCGCGGCGGCGGCGACCGGCTATCTGATCGGCCTGATCGCGCTGCGCCGCACCGGCATCTACTTCGCCATGATCACGGTGGCGATCGCGGAAGTGTTTTTCTTCGTCGAGTTCAATCCGCTCTCGGATTTCACCGGCGGCGAGAACGGCCTGCCGGGCGTGCCGACCCCGAGCTTCAATCTCGGCTTCACCACCATTCACTTCACCAATGGCTGGTCGCTCTATCAGTTCATCGCGCTGTGCTATTTCATCGGCGTCATCATCGCACTCAGGATCGTGCGCTCGCCGGTTGGCGCGATTCTGAGCGCGATCCGGGACAATCCGCTGCGCGCGACCGCCGTCGGCCACAACATCCACGGCTACAAGCTGACCGCCTTCGTGATCGCCGCGGCTTATGCGGGCTTCGCCGGCGGCCTGCTCGGCGTGCTCCAGGCCTTCATGCCGCCCGACGCCTTCACCTTCGATACCTCCGGCCAGCTCGTGATGCAGACCGCCATCGGCGGCCGCGGCACGTTGTTCGGCCCGCTGGTCGGCGCCACCGTCTGGCTGTTCCTGCAGGACTTCCTGCAGTCCGCGCTGGGCTTGGGCGCCGCCTGGAAGCTCGTGCTCGGCGTGGTGTTCGTGCTGCTGGTCTGCTTCCTGCGCGGCGGTATCGTCGGCGGCCTTGTCGATCTCTACGGCCTCATGTCCGGCAAGCGAGCCCGGAAGGCTATGGAGACGGAGGAGGCCGAGGTCGAAGCGCCGCACCTGGTCCCGCCTGCACCGATGCGGGCCAAGGAGGTCGAGCATCCCGTCTATTCCGGCCCCATCCTCAAAGCCGCTGGTCTCACCAAGCGTTACGGCGGCCTCGTCGCCAATAGCGACATCGACTTCAGCGTCAATCAGGGCGAGCTGCGCGGCATCATCGGCCCCAACGGCGCCGGCAAATCGACCTTCTTCAAGATGCTGACCTGCGAGGTCCCGCCGACCTCCGGCCAGATCATGTTCGAGGGCCGCGACATCACGGGCCTGAAGGTCACCGAAGTCTGCCAGCTCGGCTTGACCAAGAGCTACCAGGTCAATCAGCTCTTCACGGGTCTCACGGTGCGGCAGAACCTGACGATCGCAGCGCTCGCAGAGCTGCGCGGAAAGTTCCGGCTCGACCTGTTCCGCACGCTCGCCGGCGTCAAGGGCCTGACGGAGCAGGTGGAGCACACGCTCGCGCTGGTCAATTTGACCCGCCGCGCCGACACGCCCGTGTCGGAGCTCGCCTATGGCGAAAAACGCAGGCTGGAGATCGGGCTTGCACTCGCGACATCGCCGCGCCTGCTGTTGCTCGACGAGCCGCTCGCCGGCATGAGTCCGCGCGAGCGCGTCGAGACCGTGAAGCTGCTCAAATCGATCGCGCGCGGACGCACCATGATCATCATCGACCACGACATGGATTCGCTGTTCGAGCTGGTCGAGCGCGTGACGGTGCTGCAGGAGGGCCGGGTGCTGGTCTCCGGAAGCCCAGAAGAAATCAAGACCAACGCCGCGGTGCAGGAAGCCTATCTCGGCGGCGTGCACGGAGAGATCGCCGCATGAGCCTGATCGAGGTCAACGGCCTGAACAGCTATTACGGCGACTCGCACATCCTGTTCGACGTCGACATGCATGTCGAACGTCACGAGGTGGTGGCGCTGCTCGGCCGCAACGGCGCCGGCAAGAGCACCACGCTGAAGAGCCTGATGGGCGTCGTGACGCCGCGCAGCGGCAGCGTGAAGTTCGACGGCATCGACATCGCCGGGCGCAGGAGCCACAAGATCGCACAGGCCGGCATGCAGCTCGTGCACGAGGAGCGGCGCATCTTCGGCAGCCTGTCGGTGGAGGAGAACATCGTCCTCGCCGGCATCACCGCCCCGAAACGCTGGCCGCTCGGCCGCATCTACGAGATGTTCCCGCGGCTGAAGGAGCGGCGCGGCAATCGCGGCACGGAGCTCTCCGGCGGCGAGCAGCAGATGCTCGCAATCGCACGCGCCCTGGTGCGCGATCCCAAGATCGTGCTGCTGGACGAACCGTTCGAAGGATTGGCACCCGTCATCGTCCACGATCTCGTCAAGGCCTGCCGCGAGCTCGCGGCCGCCGGTCAGACCATCGTGCTGGTCGAGCAAAATCTTGCGGCAACACTGGCGCTGGCGACGCGGATCTACATCATCAACAACGGCCACATCGTTCACGAAGGGCCGGCGCAGGAGCTCAAGGCCCAGCCCGAATTGCTGCAGCGCTATCTCGGCGTTTAGCTGCCGATCGCCGCGATCATCCGCTTGGCATGCTCGGCGAGCACGGTCATGTCCTCCTTGCGCGTCTGCGCCGGCAGCAGCTCGACGCCGGCCCTGACCGGCATGACATGCATGTGCAGGTGAAGGACCACCTGCCCGCTGGCCGGCTCGCTGAACTGCTGCAGGATAATCCCCTCCGCATCGAACGCCTTCATCGACGCAATCGCAACCCGCTTCGCGGTCCGGGCGACCGCGGCGAGATCATCGTCGGCAATATCGAGGATTCCGCGCGCCGGCGCCCTCGGAATCACCAGCGTATGCCCCGGCGAGCGCGGCATGATGTCCAGGAAAGCGAAGCTGCGATCATCCCTGAATACCTCGAAGCAGGGAATCTCGCCGCGCAGGATCTTCGCGAAGACGTTCTGATCGTCATAGGCCGTCATGGATGCCCTCCTTCGCTGCGCGGTGCGATCAAACGCGCTCCTTTCCGTTGACGCAAGCAATGCCGCCGATCTATCCACGATGCCAGGCAGGATGGCTCCATTGGCGACAGGTTTCGAATCCGGACACAGCATCGAGAGTGCGCGACGCGCGCTCACGGCGCGTCTGCAATCCGCCGGCATCGAAGAGCCCTCCCTCGATGCACGCCTGCTCGTCGGCGCCGCGTTGGGGCTCGACCTGACCGGCCTGATCACGCAGGCGGCGCGACACCTCACGCCGGAGGAGGCCGCACGGCTCGAAGCATATGCGCAGCGGAGGCTCGCACATGAACCGGTCGCCCGCATTCTCGGCACGCGGGAATTCTGGGGCCTGCCGTTCCGCCTCTCCGAGGCGACGCTGGTGCCGCGGCCGGACACCGAGACGGTGGTCGAGCTGGCACTCGAGATTTTCCGCGAAGGCGCGATCGCGGGACGGCGCCCGCGTATCGCCGACATCGGCACCGGATCGGGCGCGATCCTGCTCGCGCTGCTGCACGAGATTCCCGAGGCATTCGGTGTCGGCACCGATCTCAGCCTCACTGCACTCGGCACCGCCAAGGGCAATGCGGCCACCCTCGGCCTCGCCGACCGCGCGGCGTTCGTCGCCTGCTCCTATGCATCCGCGCTTCACGGTCCATTCGATCTGATCGTATCGAATCCGCCCTATATTCCCGCCGGGGAAATTCCGAAACTGAGCCTCGAGGTGCGCGAGCACGATCCGCATCTGGCGCTCGATGGCGGCAATGACGGCTATGACGCCTACCGCGCCCTGATACCGCAGGCGGCCGAGCGGCTCGTGCCCGGCGGCGCCCTGATCGTCGAGGCCGGACAGGGCCAGGCTGACGATATCCAGGCCTTGATGGCGGCCGCCGCGTTATCGATCGACAGGCCGCCCAGGGCCGACCTGGCGGGCATTCCCAGAGCGGTCTCGGCCCGAAAAATGCCCCCATAAAAGCCGGATTGGGCTCGAAAAAACCTCTTGGAATATCCCTTGGGAACGACTACCTTCCGATCAACACATCGGTGTCGGCCCCGTAGACCTACGGGCGAAAGCCGGGCTCTCAGGCGAGAGCTTCACTGATTTAAGGTTCCAAGCCGCAGGTCCTGTTAAGCGCGATAGCCCATTGAGGTACGCTGCTTTCCGACCGCAACGTGAACGAAAGCCTGATATTGCGCTTGAAGACTTACGCAACAAAGCAGGGCTTGTTTCGGCAGGCGATATGAATGGGTTCGCTGGCAATCAATGCTGGCGGGTGGGGAACGCGTCTTTGTTGAACGCGACGGTCGACGAACATCGGCAGGGTTCAATCCGCTCTTGCGCGCGGTGCGCGTGAGGCATGTGAACCGCTGTCATCAGGTCACTCCTAGCAATCAGTAATGCGTGCAACCTTTAGGGCTGGAATTAAAGGCAGGACATGAGAAACGGTCAGAACAAGCAGCGGATGCGCAACCGCAACAATAATAACAACAACAATAACCGGCGCGGCCAGAACCCGATGACCCGGGTCTACGAATCGAACGGCCCCGACATCAAGATCCGTGGCACCGCCTCGCACATCGCCGAAAAATATCTTCAGCTTGCGCGTGACGCGCGCTCCTCCGGCGACCCGGTTGCCGCCGAAAACTACTACCAACACGCCGAGCATTATTTTCGCCTGATCGCGGCGGCCCAGGAACAGTTCCGCCAGAACCAGCAGCCGCGCGGCGACGAGCCCATCAGCACCTCGAGCGGTGACGACGGCGAGGACGACGGCGAGAATTTCTCGAATTTCGGCCAGGAGCCCGGCTTCGTTCCGCAGCCGCCGCAGCAGCAACAGCCCTATCAGCGTGACGGCCAGCGCGATCACAATCGTGACTACCAGCAGCGCGACAACAACCAGCAGCCCTATCAGCGCGATCAGCAGCAGCCGCGCGAACACCGCGAACGCGACCATCGTCCGCAGCCGCAATATCAGCAGCACCAGCCGCAGCCTCCGAACCAGCCGCAGCCCGTCATCGCCGATGCCGGCAACGTCGATCGCCTGCCGTCCTTCATCACCGGCGCGCAGCCGCAGACGAACGGCGCTCCGGGTGGCTTCGAAGGCGGCAATAGCGGCGGTGGCGAACGTTTCCCGCGGCGGCGCCGCCGGCCGCATAACGGCCCGCGCCCCGAGCGCGAGGCTGCTCCTGCCGCGTCCGGCGACGATCTCGCCCCGAGCGAGTGAGCCGCAACCAGATTTTCGGATTTACGAAGCATGATCGTCCCGGCCTCGCCGGGACGATTTGTTTTCAGCCCCGTGTCACCGTCGTCGAGGACGGCACCAGTACCGGCTTTGCCAGCGAGGGAATCAGCCGCGCCCGTTCGCGCTTGGCGGGGATCGCGCGATAGACCTGCTTGGTCGCTTCGACG
Organism: Bradyrhizobium sp. CCGUVB14; assembly: GCF_024199935.1. Taxonomy (NCBI): domain Bacteria; kingdom Pseudomonadati; phylum Pseudomonadota; class Alphaproteobacteria; order Hyphomicrobiales; family Nitrobacteraceae; genus Bradyrhizobium; species Bradyrhizobium sp. CCGUVB14. Next base: position 643,105 of record NZ_JANADS010000001.1, on the reverse strand, counting down.
ATGTGGACGCCGGCAAATGGCAGCGACAGCGCAGCACCGGCACGCTCCCACATCTGCGCCGATTTCAGCACCCAGCGGCCCGCATAAGGCGGCATGAACAAGGCCTCGCCCCAGCCGGTCGGCGTGAACCAGGTCTGGCGCAACAGGTCGGTGATCTGCGAGCGCGAATAGGGACGGCCATGGCCGAACGGCGTATTGTCACTGCGTGTCCACACGCCGCGCCTGTTCGGGATCACCGCCATGACACGGCCGGACGGCGACAGCACCCGCCAGACCTCCCGCAACAGCGCAGCCGGATCGTCGGACATCTCGAGCGCATGGACCAGCAGGATGCGGTCCACCGCGGCATCGGGAAGCGGCAGCGAGAACTCATCGACCAGCGCCGCCAGCGCGGGCCGCCCCGTGGGCCATTTCAACACGCCCTGGGCCGCCGGCATGAAGGCGATGCAGCGCTCCGCGTCCTCGCGGAACAGCCCGAGATAGGGCGTGGGATAGCCGATGCCGAGCACGCGCTGGCCCTCGGCATTCGGCCAGCGCTCCCGGATGCCGCGATTGATCATCTGCCGCGCCACGATGCCGAGGCGCCGGGAATAGAACTCTCTGAGGTCAACGACGTCGATGCTCATGACGGCAATGTAACATGCACAAGGCGGCGGCCGCGCGCTGAATATTGCATTGCCTGCGCAACGTTAACGCCATATTTGTCTGACGGGGCTGAGCGCGATGGAGATGTCATGGCCGCCGAAATTCGTACTTTCAACTGTTTAAACGACAATTTCGGTTATCTGATCCACGATGTGGAAACCAAGGCAACCGCCTCGATCGACGCGCCGGAAGCCGGCCCCATTATCAAGGCGCTGGAGCGCGAGGGCTGGCAGCTCACCGATATCCTGATCACCCATCATCATGGCGATCATGTCGGCGGGGTCGCCGAACTCAAGCAGAAATACAATTGCCGCGTCGTCGCGCCGCATGACAAGACGACGAAGATCGCCGATGTCGATTTGCGGGTCGCCAATGGCGACGTGGTCAAGGTCGGCGCGCTGCTCGGGCGCGTGCTGGAAACACCCGGCCATACGCTCGACCATATCTCCTACGTGTTCGACACCGAGAAGACGCTGTTCGCCGCCGACACGCTGTTCTCGATCGGCTGCGGCCGCGTGTTCGAAGGCAACTATCCGATGATGTGGGATTCGCTGTTGAAGCTGCGGGCCTTGCCCGACGACTTCAAGCTCTATTGCGGCCACGAATACACGGCCTCCAACGTCAAGTTCGCGCTGACCATCGATCCCGACAATGCGGCCCTCCAGGCGCGCGCTGCGGAAGTGACGCGGCTGCGCGCGGACAACAAGCCGACCATCCCCTCACTGCTTGGTGATGAGAAGCGAGCAAATGTGTTCCTGCGCGCTGATGAACCGTCGGTCGCAGCCAGGCTACACATGAAGGGCGCGGATGCCGCCGTCGTGTTCGGCGAGCTGCGCGAACGCAAAAACAAGTCCTGAAATACAAGTTTTGACGATCAAGTCCTGACGGGGATCGATGCCGACCGCAGCCGAGATCATCGCGCGCCTGGAGCTCCGCCCACACCCCGAGGGCGGACACTATCGCGAGACCTTTCGCGACCAGACCACCGACGCCAATGGCCGCTCGCGCTCGACCCTCATCTACTTCCTGCTTGCGCGCGGCGAGCGCTCGCACTGGCATCGCATCGATGCAGTCGAGACCTGGCACTATTACGCCGGCAGCCCGTTGACACTGCGCATCGCCCATGAAGGCTGCTCCCAGCACGAGGTGCGGCTCGGCACGGATCTCGTGAGCGGCGAGCGGCCGCAGGCGATCGTGCCGGCGGATGCGTGGCAGATGGCGGAGACCACCGGCGAGTGGACGCTGGTCGGCTGCACCGTGGCGCCTGCCTTCGAGTTCGCAAAATTCGAGCTCGCGCCGAAGGGTTGGGAGCCCTAGCTATCGTCTCGACACGTTTTCTTCACGCGAACCGGTATCCGCTGCGCTCGAAAGCGCTCTGCTCGATCTGGAATCGGTGGGTTCGATCCGGTCAACACCGTAGGACGGCGCTCTCAACAAAGAGGAGCGCACGATGCACGGAACACTCGATCCCGCCGCCGTCCAGATCGACCCGGCCATTTTATATTTCGGAACGCCGGTCGTCCTGATCGGATCGACCAACGAGGACGGATCGCACAATCTCGCGCCGATGTCTTCGGCATGGTGGGTGGGATGGCGTTGCATGCTCGGGCTCGCAAGCAATTCCAAGACCACCGAGAACATGATTCGCACCGGCGAATGCGTGCTCAATCTGCCATCTGCCGCCCTTGTCGCCGCCGTCGACCGGCTCGCGCGCACCACCGGCTCGAATCCCGTGCCGCCAGGCAAACTCTATCGCGGTTACCGGCACGAAAAGGACAAGTTCGGCCACAGCGGATTGACCGCGCAAGCGGGCGAGACGGTCAACGCTCCCCGCGCGATCGAATGCCCGGTGCAGATGGAAGCAAAGGTCGCCCACGTGCATGAGATGGCGCAGGACGATGCTGTCTGGCGCGGCAATCTCGCTGCGATCGAGGTCCGCATCACCCGCGTGCACGCGCATCCCGACATCATGATGGACGGGACAAGCAACCGCATCGACCCCGACAAATGGCGGCCGCTGATTCTCAGCTTCCAGGAATTCTATGGCCTGACGCCGCAACGTCTGCAGCGCTCGGAGCTCGGACAGATTCCGGAGACGATGTATCGGCCGCCGGGCTGGCAGCCGGCGCTTTGATGCGCCTCAGCCTCACCGCTTGCGCAGCACCATATCCTTTGCCGCGATCAGACCGCCGCCGGCGATCAGGACAGCGGCAATCGCAATGTTGGCGCTGGCCTTGGCAAAGCCGGCGGCAATGAGAAAGCCGGTCGACAACAGGGGTGTCGCGTAGGAGGCGGCACCGAGCACGCGGATATCGCCACGCTTCATGCCGACGTCCCATGCGTAGAAGGCCGCGCCGACGGGGCCGATGCCGAGTGCGATCACGGCGAGCCATTGCAAATTCGTCTCGGGCCACACCGTGGTTTCGAGCAGACCATGCATCAGCGCGGCGAGCACCGATGTGGCGAGGCAGAAGCCCGCGACCGCATCGGTTGGCACCGCCTTCAATCGTCGCGACAGCACCGAATAGGTTGCCCAGACGAACGCGGCGATAAAGGCCGCAACCAATCCCGGCACCGCGCCCGGCGCGAAGCCGGAGGTATTGCCGGCAAACAGCAGCACGGTGCCGACGAGACCGAGCACGGCGCCGATGACGTGATGCACGGCAAGCCGCTCGCCCGGCAGGAACGACGAGAACAACACGATCAGCAACGGCCACATGTAGTTCAGAAGGCCGGCTTCGGCCGGCGGCGCGAAGCGCAGCGCGAGGAAATAGAGCGCGTGATAGCCGAACAGGCCGCCAACGCCGACCAGCCACACGACGAGCGGCTGACGCAGGCTTTTCGCGGCATCGCCGCGGCCGATCCAGGTGAGCAGGCCGACGAGACCACCGATCGCAAACGTCATCGCGGCGAGCTGGAACGCCGGGATCTTGCCGGTCGCCACCGTCATTACCGACAACAACGACCACATCAGGATCGCGGTCAGTCCGATCAGTGTGGCGGTGCGCGGGGTCATGGATAAAAGGGCTCTGAGGACGCTTATGCCCGGCACGAGGCCGGGCACTTGCGTCTTCACTATCGCCTTGTCTCGCCCAACGCTACAGGCTTGACGTCATATCAGGCGTGATACTGACCGCCATTGATGGTGAGGGTCGAGCCGGTGATGAAGCCGGCATCGTCGGCCGCCAGGAACACGACCGCGCGCGCGATCTCTTCGGGCTCGCCGAGCCGGTTGACGGGGATCTGCGGGATCACGTTCTTCTCCAGCACGTCCTTCGGCACGGCCTGCACCATCTCGGTGTTGATATAGCCAGGCGCAATGGCGTTGACGGTGATGCCGCCCTTGGCGTTCTCGATTGCGAGCGCCTTGGTGAAGCCGATGTCGCCGGCCTTTGCCGCGGAATAATTGACCTGGCCGAACTGCCCCTTCTGGCCGTTGATCGACGAGATCGAGATGATGCGGCCGAACTTGCGCGCCCGCATGCCCTCGATCACCTGACGGGTCATGTTGAACAGCGAGCCGAGATTGGTGTTGATCACCGCGTTCCACTGCTCGAGCGTCATCTTGTGGAAGGCGGTGTCACGGGTGATGCCGGCATTGTTGACGAGCACATCGACCGGACCGAGCTCGGCCTCGACCTTCTTCACGCCCTCGGCGCAGGCATCGAAATTGCTGACGTCCCATTTGTAGACGGCGATGCCGGTCTCGGCCTTGAACTTCTCCGCCGCGGCATCATTGCCGGCATAGCTCGCCGCGACCTTGTAGCCGGCAGCCTTCAGCGCCTTGCTGATCGCAGCTCCGATACCCCGCGTACCACCCGTCACCAATGCAACTCGTGCCATATCGTATTCCTTCCCTTGGACTCTTCGGACGTTTCTGAGTGATGGTTTTTTAACGGTGGATTATGCGGCTGGTTTGACGGACATCAAGAACAAAACGCCCGGCGTTGAGCCGGGCGTTTGTATTTAGTCGAGGCTTGCGCAGTTGCGAAGAATATTTGATTTGCAACCGCCGCCTTTTTAATCGCGTGCAACGCACTCACTGACGTGTGCAGCGCACGCGTCAGTCAAGTGTAAGCTCAGTCGCGCGCCAGACACATCGCGATACCCATACCGCCGCCGATGCACAGCGTGGCGAGACCCTTCTTCGAATCACGCTTCTGCATTTCATGCAGCAGCGTCACCAGCACGCGCGCGCCGGAAGCGCCGACCGGATGGCCGATCGCGATCGCGCCACCGTTGACGTTGACCTTGGAGGTATCCCAGCCGAGGTCCTTGTTGACGGCACAGGCCTGCGCCGCGAAGGCTTCGTTGGCCTCGATCAGATCGAGATCGCCGACGCTCCAGCCGGCCTTCTTCAGCGCGGCACGCGACGCCGGGATCGGGCCCGAACCCATGATCTTCGGATCGACGCCGGCCTGCGCCCAGGACACGATCCGCGCGAGCGGCTTCTTGCCTTCCTTCGCGGCCTGCTTGGCCGTCATCAGCACCACGGCGGCGGCTCCGTCATTGATGCCCGAGGCAGAGCCTGCGGTGACCGTACCGTCCTTCTCGAAGGCAGGCTTGAGCTTCGCCATCGCATCGATCGTGGCGCCATGACGCGGATATTCGTCGGCGCTGACGACCACATCGCCCTTGCGGGTCTTGATGGTGACCGGAACGATCTCGTCGTTGAACTTGCCGGCCTTCTGCGCGGCCTCGGCCTTCTGCTGCGAGGCGACCGCGAACTCGTCCTGCTGGGCGCGGGTGATCTGCCACTGCCGCGCGACGTTCTCGGCGGTGTTGCCCATGTGGTAGCCGTTGAAGGCATCCCACAGGCCGTCCTTGATCATGGTGTCGACGAAGTCGAGCGCGCCCATCTTGACGCCGCCGCGCAGATGCTGGGCGTGCGGGGCCATGCTCATGGACTCCTGGCCGCCCGCCACGACGATTTCGGAATCGCCGTTGAGCAGCGCCTGGTAGCCGAGTGCAACGGTGCGCAGACCCGAGCCGCAAAGCTGGTTGATGCCCCAGGCCGGGCTCTCCACGGGAATGCCGGCCAGGATCGAGGCCTGGCGGGCGGGGTTCTGGCCCTGGGCCGCCGTCAGGATCTGGCCCATGATGACTTCCGAGACCCGGCCGGGCTCGATGCCACCGCGCTCCAGCGCGGCCTTGATGGCGACGGCGCCGAGATCGTGGGCGGGAAGGGTCGCGAACGCTCCGTTGAAGCTTCCGACCGGGGTGCGGGCGGCGCTGACGATGACGACATCGTCTGACATGGGCATCTCCTGGGGTTGAATGGGGGCAGACGGGGCTGGGAAACGGCTCGCCAGTCTCGAAGGGCATCCTGTTAACGTCGTTGCGGCATGTCAATCGGCAGGTCACCGAATTCATGCCGCAGCGCATTCAAAATAGCGTTCTTGGCGATTTCGCAAGCAGGTTTTTGCTGTGCAATTAACCGTGCCGCACAAAACGGTAGCGTGACCCCTTTGAAAATGCTTATTTTGTTGCGTTGCGTACTCTTCCCGCCCTGCGGCATTTGCGCTGCAGGTTCCCGTTCTCAGCGTCTTTGAAGTGAGAGCCCATGGCGAAATCAGACCAACCCACCACCATCAAGAAATACGCGAACCGCCGGCTCTATAACACCGGAACGAGCACCTACGTGACGCTGGAAGACCTCGCCGCCATGGTCAAGGACGGCGAAGATTTCCTGGTCTACGATGCCAAAACCGGCGACGACATCACCCGCTCCGTGCTCGCCCAGATCATCTTCGAGCAGGAGAACAAGGCCGGCCAGAATCTCCTGCCGACCACCTTCCTGCGCCAGCTGATCCGCTTCTACGGCGACAGCATGCAGATGGTGGTGCCGAAATATCTGGAGCAGTCGATCGCGACGCTGACCCAGGAGCAGGAGAAGTTCCGCAAGCAGATCGCCAACTCGCTGTCCGGAACTCCGTTTGCGCCGCTGGAGGAACAGGTCCGCCGCAACATGGAGCTGTTCCAGCAGACCTTCTCGATGTTCAAGCCGTTCGTCCCCACGCCGGGCCGCTCGGAGCCGGAGCCCGATGCGAGCGCCGAGCCGGCCAAGGACAGCAACATCGACGACCTGCGCCAGCAGATGAAGGACATGCAGGAGCGCCTCGAGCGCATGTCAAAGAAGGACGAGTAGGCCTCTCGTCCAGACCGGCGCGTCCGCAGATGCGGGCGCGCAAACACCAGATTGATTGCGGCAGCGCCATCCGCTCGCCGCCATCCCGGCCAAGGCCGGAGCCACCATGCCTGACCGGACCACCCATTGGGACAACGTCTACGCCACCAAGGGCGAGACCGAGGTCAGCTGGTTTCAGGACAGTCCTGCGATCTCGCTCGAGATGATTCGCGCGGCGCATCCGGATCATCACGCAGCCATCATCGATATCGGAGGTGGCGCGTCGCGGCTGGTCGATGCGCTGCTGCAAGACGGATATCGCGACATCGCGGTGCTCGACCTTTCCGCCAACGCGCTCGACGCGGCGAGGAAACGAATCGGCGCGGCCGCCTCAACGATCGACTGGATCGTCGCCGACGCCACGACATGGCAACCGGCGAAGACCTGGGATATCTGGCACGATCGCGCCGCCTTTCACTTCCTGACCGATCCGCACGACCGGGCCGCCTATGTCGAGCGCCTGCGGTCGGCGGTCGCGCCGGACGGGCACGTGATCATCGCGACGTTCGCGCCCGATGGCCCGGAAAAATGCAGCGGCCTGCCGGTGCAGCGGCACGACAGCGCGAGCCTTTCAGGCGAGCTCGGGCCAGAGTTCGAGCTGATCGAGACGCGGAGCGAGGTTCACCACACGCCGTGGCATTCGACGCAGGCGTTTCAGTTCAGCCGGTTTCGGAGGCGGCGCCGGCTCTAGTCAAGCCGCCAGCTTCACCGCGTGCGCGAAATCCCAATAGAGTTTTCGCGCCTTGGTGTAGAGCGGGCCCGGCTTCAGTTCGCGCGCATCGATGCGAATCACCGGCGCGACCTTGGCGAAATTGCCGGTGGAGAAGATCTCGTCGGCGGCGAGGAAGTCGGCATAGCGAAGCGTCTTCTCGACCACGGTGACGCCGTCACCACGGAGCAGGCTGATCACGCGCTGGCGTGTGATGCCGTTGAGGAAGGTGCCGTTCGGCACCGGCGTGAAGACGACGCCGTCTTTCGCCATGAACACGTTGGAATTGCCGAACTCCGCGACATTGCCGAGCATGTCGAGCATCAGCGCGTTCTGGAAGCCGCGCGAGGCGGCTTCCGCCAGCGCCCGCGAATTGTTCGGATAGAGACAGGCGGCCTTGGCGTCGACCGGCGCGCATTCGGCGGTGGGCCGGCGGAACGGCGACAGCGTGATCGCGTTGCCGACCGGTTTCGGCATCGGTGCCTCGTAGATGCACAGGCACCAATTGGTGGTTTCAGGGTCGAACAGCACGCCGCCGCCCGACCCGTTCTGCGCCCAATACATCGGACGGACATAGAGCTCGGCATTCGGCGCAAAGCGCGCGATGCCCTCGTGTGCGAGCGTGAGCCAGGTGCCGGTATCGACCACCGGCTTCAGGCCAAAATTGATCGCGGATTGATTGGCGCGGGCCACATGGCGGTCGAGATCCGGCGCGACGCCCTCGAACGCGCGCGCGCCGTCGAACACGACCGAGCCGAGCCAGGCCGCATGCGTGCGCGGCCCCATGATCGGCACGTTGCCGTCATGCCATTTGCCCTCGAAGAAGGTCCAGCTCGGCGAATATTCGATCGGCTTCTTGATCTCGGCCATATCAGGCCTCCCTCGAAAAATATCCGGGCACTATTGTCCCAATTTCTAAACGATTTGCTGCGGGGAAGCATCAACTCTCCCCTCCCGTGAGGTTAAGACAACAACGCGGTCAAAACCGCTATAGTGTCGGGCACGTCACGGAGTTTCCCATGCCGCTCGATCCGCTCGCAAAGCGCTTGTTGACCATGATGGCTGCGGCTGCGCCGCAGGTGCGGACCCGGCCGAGCGTCGAAGCGCGGCGACAATCGCTGGCGAAGCTGATGCAGTTCGCGCGCGCCGCGGCGCCGGATGTGACCGCCTCCGACGGCAAATTGCCCGGCCCTGGCGGAGAGCTGCCTTATCGGCTCTATTCGCCGGCGTCGGCGGGCGAGCGCGCACCGGGCTTCGTGTTCTTTCATGGCGGCGGGCTCGTCGCCGGCAGCATCGCGACGCATGACCGTATCGCGGCGGCGCTGGCACATGCGACCGGCTGCCGCCTCGTTTCGGTCGACTACCGCCTCGCGCCCGAGCACAAATTTCCCGCCGCAGTCGACGATGCCATCGCCGCCACCGAATGGGTTGCGCGCGAAGCTCCGTCGCTCGGCATCGACGCCGAACGCCTGGTGGTCGGCGGCGATTCCGCAGGCGCCACGCTGGCTGCGGTCGTATGCCAGGAGGCGGCGCAGAGCGCCGGCCTCTCCATCGTCGCGCAATGCCTGATCTGCCCGGTGCTGGACTTCGAGGAAACCTCGCCCTCGCGCGAGGCCTTCGCCGAAGGCCATCTGATCGACCGCATCACCATCGAGGCCGATCTGTCCGATTACCTGCCCGAGGGCCTGGATGCCGCCGATCCCCGCATCTCCCCGCTCCGCGCGACGCGTCTCTCGGGCCTGCCGACCGCCATCATCCACACCGCCGAGTTCGACCCGATGCGCGACGAGGGCAATGCCTATGCGCGCAAGCTGCTCGCCGCGGGCGTCGCGGTCGAGCACGTCTGCCATGACGGCATGGTCCACAACTTCCACGCCATGGGCGCGATCCTGCCACAATCGCAGCTCGTGCTGTCACAGATCGGCGAGCAGGTCAGGCGCGCGGTGGAGACTTAGAGGCGCGAATCACACGCGGGCCTCGAGCACGGCCCTGGCTGCCACGACATAGTCCGGCCAATGCGCATCCGCATAGCGTTCGGCCTGCCGCGCGCAGGCGAGGTCGGGCGCATGCGCGGCGGCAATCAGGCGCGCGAAGCGTTCTTCGGCAACCGTCGCATCCGCAATGGCCGGTGCCGGTGCCGCGGCCATTGCGGTCGGAGCCACGGCGAGCCCCGCCATTCCAGCGAGCAGGATGCGGCGCGACGTGTTCATGATGATCGTCTCCATTGTCCGGCCTGCACTGTGCCGGACGAGTGTGTCGGTGCAATCACAGCAGGGTAACCGCGTAGATGCGCATCGTCCATTGCCCGCGGATAGACCTTGACCACACGAACGATCACGTTCCATCTAGCGAACAGCTCCGTCACCAGAGTGCCACGCGTCGGATTGTCACGTGTCCCACCACAGCCCAGCGTCCGCCCCGGTCTTGCGCGCTGTCGCGATGGGACTGCTGTGTCTGACGATCCCGGGCGGCGCCGCCTACGCCGGCGACGAGGCCGAGGACACGGCGGCAAAGCCTGTCGTCCCGAACATCTACCTCGATGTTCGCACGACCTATGCCACGATCCCCGCGGGCACGCTCGGGCTCGGTTTCGGCAACACCTCCCTCTCGGCCGCGTTCGAAGCGCTGGCGGCCCAACGCGGCGCGACGCTGCCCAACGGCTTGCCGGCGGCGAAATCGATTGCCGTCGACCTGCCGCTGACCGTGGACGTCAGCGATCGCGTGTCGCTCTATGGCGGTGTATCAGGCTCGGCGACGGATATCGGCGGCGGCTGGTCGACATTCGACGTCACCAGCTGGAACATCGGCGTGCAGGCCGACCTCTACCAGCAGAACGGCGGCAAGATCCCGACCATCACCCTGCAATCCACCATCACGCAGTCGGTGCCGAACGCGCCGGGCATGACGAATTCGTTCAACAACATCCTGGAATTCGACTACGCGCTCGACGAGGACGAGACGCGCGGCTGGCTTGCCGGCGTGCAATACACCCACACCGACATTGCCAGCGTGGTGGCCCGGATCAGGCCGAATACGATCCTCTACGCCGGCGGCTATTACCAATGGCCGAGCAACTGGAAATTCATCGGGCGCCTCGGCATGCAGTCGTTCGGCGGTGCGCAGCTCGCAGGCCGGACCCTGGCGGAATCCTTCACCCAGCCGATCCTGCGCCTCGACCTCGACCGCATGGATGACAATGACAACCGTCTGTTCGGCATCACCGCCCAGATCGCGTGGATGCCGAAACCATCCTACCAGGTGACGCTGCGGACGCCGCTTTACGCCGTGCGCCACTGAGCGCGGGCCGCCGTGGGCCTCCATTGGAGTTCCGCGTCAACCGATCGTTAATCCTCATCCGAAAACTTCGATTGCGTTACGCCGCCGCAAGGAACGTTGCGGCACAATCAGACGGCGTATTCAGCCTTGGAGACTGCGGATGTCCCGCTTGGTGCCGGAACGGACGTTCCTGGCTGGGAAGATCATCTTCAATTTCGGCCAGTCGTCGATCGATTGCGTCGTGCGCCGGCTGACCGAGGAGGCCGCGACGCTCGAGATGCAGAGCGGTCTCGGCGTCCCCGATCGATTCCAGCTCACGCTTGCGGGACGCGACATCCTGAGCTGCCGCGTGATCTGGCGATCGGACCGTCAGGTGGGAGTCGCTTTCGAACAGCCGGGCAGCGTCGAACGCCCCGCCGGCAGCGAACAGGAGCGCTCACCCGACTCGCTGATGCGCGCCCAGATGCTGGCCCTGCGCGCGGCCCTGGATCATGTGCCGACCGGCATCGTGCTGCTCGACAACCACCTCCGGGCGCGCCTCATCAACCGCTCGTTTCGCCAGATGTGGCACCTGCCTGACCAGGTCGCCGACAGCTACCCATCCATTCTCACGCTGCTTCATCACGGGCGCGACATCGGAGCCTACGAGGTGCCGGATCCCGCCCTCGAAGCCCATGTGAAAGAGCGTGTCCGCGTGATCGAGGCCGGCGACCCGACACCTATCGACGTACGCCGAACCAACGGCGATGTCGTGCGCGTCCAATGCACGCCTTTGCCCGACGGCGGACGCATGCTGACCTATACGCCCGTCACCGACATCGTGCGCTTCTCCGACGAGCTGAAGCTGCTGCGCGACGCCCTGGAAAACGTTCAGGACGGCGTTCTCCTTCTCGACTCCAACCTGAATGCGAGCTTCATGAACCTGCGGATGCGGCGGTTCTGGGAGGTGAGCGAGGAAGAAGCCGCCACCCGCCCAGCCTATGCTTCGCTGGTGAGCCGCGCGCAACGCGCGAGCGCCCCGGACCTTGCGGCAAACGAGCTGGCGAAATTCCCCGGCAGGCGTCTCGCCGAGGTCAAGGCAGGCGATCACGTGCGCGACCTCCAGACGCCCGACGGGCGATTGATCAGGGCTCATTGCACCACGATGTCGAACGGCGGCCGCATGCTGACCTATGTCGACATCACCGATCTCAACGACAAGGCCAACATGCTGGAGCGGCTCGCGACCACCGATCCGCTCACCGGTCTGTACAACCGCCGGCATTTCCTGGGTTCGCTCGATGCGGAATGGAGCCGCTTCCAGCGCTACTACCGCTCGGTCTCCGTCCTGATGCTCGACATCGATCATTTCAAGTCGGTCAACGATCGCTACGGTCACGCGGTCGGCGACGAGGCGATCAAGGCTGTTGCGGCCGCATGCAACGAGGGCAAGCGCAAGTCCGATCTCGTCGGCCGCATCGGTGGCGAGGAGTTCGCGGTTCTGCTGCCCGAGACCAGCCTGTCACGCGCCAAGCTCGTTGCCGAGCGAATCCGCAAGCGCGCGATGGCGATGCGGCTGAACGCTCATCAGGTGCAGTTCGGCGTCACCGTGAGCATCGGCATTGCCGAAGCCAGCGTCAGCATGTCCGGCATCGACGCGCTGATGGGCGCAGCCGACCAGGCGCTCTACCAGGCCAAGGCCGAAGGCCGCAATCGTTGCATCGCCTGGATGCCCCCGCCGCCTGCAAGCAGGGCGGCAGAGTGATCGTCGCGAGGCGCTTCTACTCCGGCACCGGCACGTCAAAGGTGTTCAGCGTGACCGAGACCATGCAGTAGACGCCGACGAGGTAGGACAGCTCGGCCGCGCCGTGCTCGCCGAATTCCTTGACCGCAGCCCGATAGGTCAGCTCGGGCAGCACGCCGCCGCTCACCAGTGCAGAGGCCATGTCGTAGGCAACCGCCTCCTGCTTGGTGAGATCGACGGGCCGCTGGCCGGCGACGATGGTCGCAAGCTTCTCGTCGGAGAGGCCGCGCTGCTCGGCGACAAGGACATGGGCGTAGAGCTCGTAGCCGGAGCGAAAATGTGAACCAGTGACGAGGATCGCGACCTCGCGCACCGGCGCCGGCAGCAGCGGGTTCGACGCGATCGCCTTGACCAGCTCCCACACCGGCTTGCCGAAGCGCGGCTCGCGGATCCAGGGATTCCAGGGACCAAGCAGCGCGCCATCGTCGCGCATGTTCACAAAGCCCTTGAAGTGGTCCTTGATGCCCGCTTGCATGTCGGCATAGAGCGGCTTCTGTTCGTCGCTCAGCGGTTTCGGATCAAGAATGGGAATGCGCACGGCAAGATCTCCTCGTTGAGAAGATCGAACGCTCGCGCGCGTGCGGGCGCAAGGCAAGTGAAGTTGCCGTGACGATCGTGCAATTTCGCAAATAGCAGAGAGACGCCGCTACGAAGACTTCAGAGCGTCATGGGCTCTGCGGATTGACGACGTCGTCGACCGCGAGCGCGAGTGGCTGTGCGGTCTCAAGGAACGACGACAGAGCCGCCTCGAACGGCGCCGGATCGAGACCGCGCGCGGCGAGCCAGGTGGGTTCATAATAGGTCTGCCGGTAACGCTCGCCGGAATCGCAGATCAGCGTCACCAGCGAGCCGGTCTGGCCTGCCTTGCGCATCTCCGAGGCGAGCCGGCATAGTGCCAGGAAATTGGTGCCCGTGGAACCGCCGACCGCGCGCCGCAACCGGCGCGACAGCACGTTCATCGCGGCAATCGTCACCGCATCCGGAATCTTCATCATGCGGTCGACCACGCCCGGCACGAACGACGGCTCGCAGCGGGGACGGCCGACGCCTTCGATGAGTGAAGGGCGCTCGCACACATGGGAGCGGTCCTGCGTGCGGAAGCAATCGAAGAAGGCGGAGTGCTCGACATCGGCGACACACAGCCGCGTCGGATATTGGCGATAGCGCAGATAGCGACCGATGGTGGCCGACGTGCCGTCGGTGCCCGCGCCCATCACGATCCAGTCCGGGATCGGTCGCGGCTCGCCCGCCAATTGCGTGAAGATCGACTCGGCGATGTTGTTGTTGCCGCGCCAGTCGGTGGCGCGCTCGGCGAAGGTGAACTGGTCCATGTAATGGCCGCCGAGCCGGGTCGCGAGCGCAGCTGCTTCCGCATAGAGCGCGCGGCCGTCGTCGATCAGATGGCAATTGCCGCCATAGTGCTCGATCGCGGCGATCTTCTCCGCCGAGGTCGTGCGCGGCATCACGGCATAGAAGGGCACGCCGATCATCTGCGCGAAATACGCCTCCGACACCGCGGTCGAGCCCGACGACGCCTCCACGACGGGCGTGCCTTGGCGGATATGGCCATTGCAGAGCGCGTAGAGGAACAGCGAGCGCGCCAGCCGGTGCTTGAGGCTGCCGGTCGGATGCGTGGACTCGTCCTTCAGATAGATATCGATGCCCGCGAGCGCCGGCACGATCAGCCGGATCAGATGCGTGTCGGCCGTACGGCACTGGTCGGCCTCGATCGCGGCCACGGCCTCGTCGACCCAGCCGCGCCGATAGGCCGGCCCGGCCGGATTGAGGTTGCGGTAGGGGAATGTCTGCATCGGAGGAATCTCTCATGATGCGGATCGCGCATCAATAGCGGCGGATTGTTGTTTGACGCGTTTTCATGCCGCGAACCGGTTTCCACTTCGCTGGAAAACGCTCCGGCTCAGAACTCCAGCGGCGCGTTGTCGACGACCTCCTTCATCACGAAGAAGGTGCGTGTCTGGCGGACGCCGGGGAGCGCGATGAGCTGCTCGCCATGGATGCGGTTGAAATCCTCCATGTCGCCGACGCGGATTTTCAGGAAATAGTCGAAGTCGCCGGCGACGAGATGGCAGTCGAGCACGAATTTCAGTTTTGCGATCGCCTGCTCGAAGATCGCAAAGCTCTCCGGGGTCGAGCGGTCGAGCACGACGCCGACCATCACCAGCGTGCCCTTGGCCACCTTCTTCGGCGCCACCATGGCCCGGACGGTGGCGATAAAGCCGTCCTCGAACAGGCGCTGGGTGCGGCGATGGCATGTGGCGGGGCTGATCGCGACTGATACGGCCAGCTCGGCATTGCTGAGCCGACCGTTATTCTGCAGCAATCTCAACATCTTGAGGTCGATGCGATCGAGTCGGGCGGGCATGGAAGAAGCTTCCGATATTTAATCTATCTTCGGAAGGAATTCTAGCTATTGGCCTAATTTTCGCAAGATCACATGCAATATGGGCGCAAAATTCGAAAGCACCTTTTTGCAGTGCAATGCTAGCCACATCCCAGACCAACGCCAATCGGGATGAACCAATGAACCTCGACAAATTTCCGCGTTATCCGCTGACCTTCGGCCCGACGCCCATCGAGAAGCTGGAGCGGCTGTCCAAACATCTCGGCGGCAATGTCGAGATCTACGCCAAGCGCGAGGACTGCAATTCCGGCCTCGCCTATGGCGGCAACAAGCTGCGCAAGCTCGAATACATCATTCCCGACGCGATCGCGTCGAACGCCGATACGCTGGTCTCGATCGGCGGCGTGCAGTCGAACCACACCCGCATGATCGCCGCCGTCGCCGCCAAGATCGGCATGAAGTGCCGCCTGGTGCAGGAAGCCTGGGTGCCGCACGAGGACGCCGTCTATGACCGCGTCGGCAACATCATGCTCTCGCGCATCATGGGCGCCGACGTGCGTCTGGTCGACGACGGTTTCGACATCGGCATCCGCAAGAGCTGGGAGCAGGCTATCGAGGACGTGAAGGCTGCCGGCGGCAAGCCCTACGCGATCCCGGCCGGCGCCTCCGTGCACAAATTCGGCGGGCTCGGCTATGTCGGCTTCGCCGAGGAAGTGCGCAAGCAGGAGAAAGAGCTCGGCTTCAAGTTCGACTACATCATCGTCTGCACCGTGACCGGCTCCACCCATGCCGGCATGCTGGTCGGCTTCGCGGCGGACGGCCGTGCGCGAAAGGTGATCGGCATCGATGGCTCCTTCACGCCGGCGCAGACGAAAGCGCAGGTGCTCTCGATCGCTCAGAACACCGCAAAGCTCGTCGAACTCGGCCAGGACATCGTTGCAGACGACGTCGTGCTGATCGAGGACTACGCCTATCCCGCCTATGGCGTTCCGTCGGAGGAGACCAAGGAGGCGATCCGCCTCACCGCACGGCTCGAGGCGATGATCACCGACCCCGTCTATGAAGGCAAATCGATGCAGGGCCTGATCGACCTGACCAAGAAGGGCCATTTCGAGAAGGGCGCGAAGATTCTCTACGCCCATCTCGGCGGCGCACCGGCGCTGAACGGCTACGGCTACGCGTTCCGGAACGGCTGAGGTAGACCCACAACGACTGTCGTCCCGGGGCGCGACAAAGTCGCGAGCCCGGGACCCATAACCCCAGGGAGATGTTTGGCGAAGAATGTCTCCCCGCATGCCTCAAGATAGATCACGCGGTATGGATCCCGGATCTGCGCTCCGCTTCGCTGCGCTTGTCCGGGATGACGAGAAGCCTTACCGCGTCTTGACGATCTGCAGCAGCTCGTCGCCATAGTGCTCGAGCTTCTTGTCGCCGATGCCGGGGACGTTGCGGAGCTCGTCGAGCGTGGTCGGCCAGGCCCGGACGATGCCGTCGATGGTGGCATCATGCAGCACGACATAGGCCGGCACGCCGCGCTCGCGCGCCACATCGGAACGCCAGGAGCGCAGCCGCGCGCGCAATTCGGGATCGACGTCGCCCTGCGGCGCGCTGGCCGCCGGCGCGAGGTCGCCGCGGCGGGATTTTGCGCGGCTTGACCGAACCCGGGTGCCGGGCGCTTCCTCGCGCAGCCACACCTCTGTCTCTCCACGTAGTACGCCGCGCGCGGTCTCGGTCAGCTTCAGCGCGCCAAAGGCTTCGCTGTCGCTCTGCAGATGACCCATGGCCACCAGCTGCCGCAGCACGGTGCGCCATTGCTTCTCGTTGAGCTCGCGCCCGATGCCGAACACCGACAGCTTGTCGTGGCCGAACTGCGTCACCTTCTCGGTCAACCGTCCGATCAGCACGTCGATCAAGTGCATCGCGCCGAAGCGTTGTTCGGTGCGGTAGGCGCAGGACAAGAGCTTTTGCGCCAACACCTTGCCGTCACGCATTTTCGGCGGCGTCAGGCAGTTGTCGCAATTGCCGCAGCTTTCGCCGTGCACGACCTCGCCGAAATAGGCGAGCAGGCGCCGGCGCCGGCACTGCGCGGTCTCGGCGAGCCCGACCAGCGCATCGAGCTTGCCGATCGACACGCGCTTGAAGTCTTCGGAGCCAGTGGACTCGTCGATCATGCGGCGCTGCTGCACGATGTCCGAGAGCCCGTAGGCCATCCACGCCGCGGACGGCTTGCCGTCGCGCCCCGCACGCCCGGTTTCCTGGTAATAGGCCTCGATGCTCTTGGGCAGATCGAGATGGGCGACGAAGCGCACGTCGGGCTTGTCGATACCCATGCCGAAGGCGATGGTCGCGACGATGACGATGCCGTCCTCGTTGAGGAAGCGGTCCTGGTTGCGCGAGCGCACCTGACTGTCGAGCCCGGCGTGATAGGGCAGCGCCGCAATGCCGGCCTCGGCGAGTGCGCCAGCAACCTCCTCGACGCGGTTGCGGGACAGGCAATAGACCACGCCGGCATCTCCGGCATGGCGATCCCGGATAAACTCCTTCAGCTGCGACACCGCATTGCGCTTATCGACGATCTCGTAGCGGATGTTGGGCCGGTCGAAGCTCGAGACGAATTGCGGGCTATCCGTCAGCTGGAGCCGCTGGACGATTTCTTTCCGCGTCAATTCGTCGGCGGTCGCGGTCAGCGCGATGCGCGGCACATCGGGGAAACGCTCGGCGATGACGGAGAGACCGACATATTCGGGCCGGAAGTCATGCCCCCATTGCGAAACGCAATGCGCCTCGTCGATTGCGAACAACGCCACTTTGGCTTGTGCCAGCATCGACAGGCAACGCGGCGTCACCAGGCGCTCCGGCGCGACATAGAGCAGGTCGAGATCGCCCGCGATCAGGCGCCGCTCGATCTCGGAGGCCTCCTGCAAGGTCAGCGACGAGTTCAGCGCGGCAGCATTCACGCCGGCCTCGATCAGGCCCGCAACCTGGTCGCGCATCAGCGCGATCAGCGGCGAGACAACGATGCCGCAGCCCTCACGCAACAGTGACGGCAATTGATAGCACATCGACTTGCCGCCACCGGTCGGCATCAGCACCAGGCAATTACCGCCGTCGGTGACGTGCCGGATGATTTCGCCTTGCGCGCCTCGGAACCCCGGCAGGCCGAACACCGAATGCAGCACCGACAGCGCATCGCGGCCATCGGCCGGCGCTGGCAGCGGAACGGTGGAAGGGACGGGCATGGGGCGTGTCGGGGGTTTGCGAGATTCGGCACAACGCAAGTCGCATGGCCGTACGGGCGTTGCAAGACGATTTGCGGGGGCTTGCACCGTTGCTTCTTCTCCCTCTCCCCGTTCTTACGGGGAGAGGGTTGGGGTGAGGGGCATCTATCCGCAGATGAGATGGTGGTGAGACCTGTACCCCCTCACCCGGATCGCGCCGGACGATGCTGCGCATCGCCGGGGGCGATCCGACCTCTCCCCGCAAGCGGGGAGAGGTGAAAACTACGCCCCGATCCTGCGCAAGGCCTCGGCGACCGTCACGATCGGCATGTCGCGCTTGTCCGCGGCCGTCAGCGCGTGGCGCATCAGGGCCGGTGTGCAGCCATAAGGGCTTGGCGCATCGACGACGTCGTGACCGTAGAAGATCAGCCAGCCGCCGCTCGCGACCGCCTCGTCGAAGTAGCGATCCACGCCCGCCGCATCGATCTCGCAATTGACCAGCGGCGAAGCGCGCAGGAACTGGAGATCGATAACATCGCTGTTGACGCCGGGAAGGATGCCACGCGCCGAGCGAAAGGTTTTGGCGAGCTGCGGTTTCCGCCAGACCGAAGCGAGGCCATAGGGATAGGCAAAATTCTCGAGCTTGATCGAGGAGTCGATACCGCGGAAATGACTGCGGTTCCGCTCGATCTCGCGCGCCATCGCGCTCTCGTCGAGATCGACCGCGCGCAGATGCGAGAACGTGTGGCAGGCGATCTCGTGGCCGCCGCGATGCAGACGAATGATCGCGTCGTTCGACAGGCCGTGCCAATGGTCCCCGGGCTGATCGATCAGGCTGCCGGCGAGGTAGAACGTGCCGCGCCCGCCATGCGCTTCCAGTAGCGAGGCGCCCTCGTTCGCGGCGCTGTCGGGGGCGTCATCGAAGGTGAAGCTCACCATCGGCGCGTGCGCCGGCAAGCGGTGCGGCGCGGCGCGGAAATGCCGGGCTAGCCGATTGCTCAAGCGTCCGTTGAGGGCCGACAGCACGGGTGCATTCCCTGTGATTCTATATGTCTCGACTGAAACATTTACGCGCGGCTCGAGGCAAGCTTAACGCTCGGGTAATCCTAACGCGGAACCCACAGCCCTGGGTTAACGCGCCAGCAGCGGAGCCTCGGTGTCCGCATCGAGATATTGCAGCCAATTGCGGAAAAGCGCCGCCGCGGCGCTGCCGGCCGCAATATCGGGGCGCAAAGTCAGCGCCGGCAATTCATTGGTCAGTGCCGGATGCCGCTGATGCCTGGCCCGCTTTTCGAAGCGAACGAGCTTTTCCTCCGTCGCTGCGTCAAAATAGCTCACGGGGAGCGCCGGATAGGCCTCCCGCTCGCGCGCGAGGAAGCGGCCGATGTCGCGCAGATATTCGCGCTGGAGCGACAGCGCGTCATATTCGGGATGGCCCTGGAAGAACACGAAGCGGCTGGCATATTGCCGAACGAAGACGTCGACGCCAGCCCGGGCCGACCTGGTCAGCACCTGATAGCCGGCCTGCGTGAGATCTCCCTCGGTGACTTCGTTGAGGCGGGAATGCGAGACCTTGAGCGGCGCTGGCGCACCGCGCGTGAGCGGATCGCCAGTCACGGTCTCGCAGTCGAAGATGCCATGGCATTTGGACGGCAGCCGCTGTCGTTCGATGCGATCGAGGTGCAGCACCGCCGCATGTGCGGCAAGGCATGACCAGATCGTCGAGCGGGTATTGATCCTCGCCCAGTCGATCAGCTCGGTGAGGTCGCGCCAGTACGGCTCCTGATCGAGCTCGGGCGCGACCGGTTCGGCGCCGGTCACGATCAGCCCGTCGAACCTCTGACGCTTGAGATCGGAGAGATCGGAATATTCGCTCTCGACATGCCACTTCGCTTCCGGCGACCGCTTCACCGACGGCAGCGAGAAGCAATGAAAACGGATGCGGCGCGGCCCCGCAGCAGCCTGCAGCAGCTTCATGAACTGCCGCTCTGTCGCCTTCAGCGCCGTATCAGGCATATTGTTGATCAGCCCGATGTTGAGCTCGGCACCGGCGTGATCGCGCGCGAAGTCACCTTCGGCCGGTACCAGCGCCGGGCTTACAATACCTTGATCCCTGTCGATCAAGATGCTCATCGGCGCGATTGCCTACTCCGCGGCCTGAAGATGCGCAGCCGGGCAGGCCTTTTCCAGCGCCTGGTCGATATCCTCTATGATATCGGCGGCATGCTCGATGCCGATCGAGAGGCGGATCGTTTCCGGTAGCACGCCGGCCGAGCGCTGCTGCTCCGGCGACATTTGCCGGTGCGTGGTCGAAGCCGGATGGCAGGCCAGCGACTTGGCATCGCCGATATTGACAAGGCGCGTGATCAGCTTCAGCGCATCATAGAACGTCTTGCCGGCCTCCATGCCGCCCTTGATGCCGAAGGTGAACAGCGAGGAGGCGTTGCCGTCGAGATACTTCTGGACCAGCGGATAATAGGGGCTGTCCGGGAAGCCGGTGTAGTTGACCCAGGCGACGCGCGGATCGTTGCGCAGGAATTCGGCGACCTTGCGGGCGTTCTCGCAATGGCGCTCCATGCGCAGCGCCACCGTCTCGATGCCCTGGAGCAGCAGGAAGGCGTTGAACGGCGACAGCACCGAACCCATGGTACGCTGATAGACGCTGCGCGCGCGCTCGATATAGGCGGTCTTGCCGAAGCGCTCGGCATAGACGAGGCCGTGATAGGAGGCGTCCGGCTTGTTGTAGGCCGGGAAGCGGTCGGCGTGCTTGGCCCAGGGGAAATTTCCGGAATCGACGATGGCGCCGCCGAGCGTGGTGCCGTGGCCGCCCAGAAACTTGGTCAGCGAATGCACGGCGATATCGGCGCCGTAATCGAACGGCTTAAGCAGGATGGGCGTGGCGACGGTGTTGTCGACGATCAGCGGCACGCCATGGGCATGCGCGATTTTCGCCAGGGCCTCGATGTCGCAGACATTGCCGGCGGGGTTGCCGATCGTCTCGGCGAACACCGCGCGGGTGTTCTCGTCGATCAGCTTCGCGATCGCGTCCGGCTTGTCGCTCTCGGCGAAGCGGCCGGTGATGCCCTGTCGCGGCAGAATGTGCGAGAGCAGCGTATGGGTGGTGCCGTAGAGCTGCGGCACGGACACGATATTGCCGCCGTGGTCGGCGACGTTGACGAAGGCGAAATGCAGCGCAGCCTGGCCGGTCGCAACCGCGAGCGCGCCGACGCCGCCTTCGAGCTGGGCGATGCGCTTCTCCAGCACGGCGCTGGTCGGATTGGCGATGCGGCTGTAGCGGAAACCTTCAGCTTCGAGATTGAAGAGGGCCGCGCCGTGGTCGGCGCTGTCGAAAGCGTAGGCCGCGGTCTGGTAGATCGGCACGGCAACCGCGTGCGTGGTGGCCTCGGGCTCGTAGCCGGCGTGAATAGCAATCGTCTCGTTGCGCATCGTACCACCTCCGCGTGGGACGCGGGCCGCACTTATTGGCCTGTATGAGGCATGTGCGTTGTCCGCCGTCCCTCTGTTAGAGGCGGGTGGTAAAGCGGACAATAATTCGCTTAGAGATCGAGGAAGTAACCCTAATGGTTGTTGGTGAATTGGCTAAAATTTGAGTCAACTTGGATTAACTACTCCGCCGGCGTCACCCCAAACCCCGCGCGCGGAAAATGGACGACGATGTCGCCCGCGATATCGTCGTGGCGGCGGATGGCGATGCTCTGGGCTGACAGCGAAACGATCCGTCCGCGCACGGCGATCCTGCCGTAATCGTCGGGCCTGACGTCGACGAGATCACCGACCTTGCGGCCGTTCGGATCGTGCGGGTCGTTGGCCTCTCCTGTCTGCGGCGTCGCTGCCCGACCGATCCTGAGCGCCTCTGCGGTCGACATCTCGGTTCGCGTGCCATGACCGATCGCGCGGATGCGCTCTTCCCAGGCGCGCACCTTGGGAAATTCAGCCAACAGCTGATCGGCGACAGCCAGGTTGGAGCGGACGTACCAGACATTCATGTAAGCATTGATGTCGACGAGGTCAGCCGCGGCGCCGCCGAGCCACGGGTGACCTCCGGCAAGCTGCGTCTCGATCCAGCCGACGTGAGCGCGGTACTGGTCGCGCATCTGCGGGATCGCCGCCGTCATCGCCGCAATGTCGAACTTCGCACCGCGCAGCTTCTCGCGATCCTCGATGAAGCTCTGCGGCACCTTGTCGGCGAGCGAACCGAACACCAGGTTCACCGTATTCTGAAAGAACGACTTGTCGGTCCACATCGCGCTGGCCCAGGCGAGCCCCTCGCCTCGATCAGAAGACAGGGTCGGCGCGGGAAAACGGTGCTCGAGCTCGCGGATGATGCGCTGGGTGTCGCAATAGATGTCCGCGCCGATCTGCATCACCGGCGTACGCCTGTAACCACCGGTGAGCGGCATCAGATCCGGACGCGGCATGATCCTGGAGATGCGGACCGAGGTCCAGGCGATGTTCTTCAGACCGAAGATGAGGCGGATCTTCTCGGAGAATGGCGACTCGTCGAAGTGATGCAGGATGATCGGAAGATGCTCCGGCATGTCGCCTCCCTACTGAAGGTTGATGCGCGCTGCTACGGCGCGGTGTCCGTGCATGTTGGGAGCAAACGCCGACGTGCGTCAAGCGCGCACACCGGAGTACTACGGGACCAGTCGAACTCGACGCGCAGAAACAGCTATTTTTTTCGGAGTTTTCGTTCGGTCGGCGACACGATCAGCAATATCCCGACACGCGTTTGTGGAACCGGGTCAACCCTTGCGTAAGTTCCACAATGCTAGCGTCCACGCACTGTTGTTCGCGTAAGGATATGCTTGCTTGTACCTTGCTACCCGTAATGCTCATCGCCTGCTCTCGTCCTTTGCTTCAGATCGCCGTGGCAATATCGCCGTCATCTTCGCGCTCTCGCTGCTGCCGATACTGTCCTTCATCGGCGCCGCCATCGATTATTCCATGGCCACGCGGGCCAAAACGAAGCTGACGTCCGCGCTCGACACCGCCGTGCTGGTCGCCACCGCCAAGACCGAGATCACCAAGAGCGCCTCGACCGCGCAGAGCGATGCGCAGAACGCCTTCACCGGACAGCTGGCCGCGCTCAGCATGACCTCGACCTCCGTGAACATCACCGTGACCGACAGCGTCACCACCCGAACGGCGTCGGGGACGGCGACCGCGACAGTGACCACCTATTTCATGGGGATGTTCGGCTACAAGACCCTCGGAGTCTCGGCGTCCTCGAGCGCTGCAGCCTCGCTGCCGGCCTACATCGACTTCTACGTGCTGCTCGACAATTCCCCATCGCAGGGACTGGGCGCGACCACGGCCGACATGACGGCCTTGCAGAACGCGACCTCCGACAGCTGCGCCTTCGCCTGTCACGACACCTATACGTCGAGCTCGAAGAAGACGCTTCAAACCAACAGCTACTATTCGATCGCCAAGAAGCTCGGCATCAAGATGCGGATCGACCTGGTGCGCGACGCAACGCAGTCGCTCACCGACACCGCCACCGCGAGCCAGCTCGTCAGCAACCAGTACCGGATGGCGGTCTACACCATGGGCAGCGATTGCGCCGCATTGGGCCTGACGACGATCTCGGCGCTCTCCTCGAGCATGTCTTCGGTCAAGACGGCGGTTGCCGGCGTCGACCTGATGACGATCCCCTACACCAACTACAACAACGACATGTGCACCGATTTCGACGGCACCATGACGTCGATGAACACCACGATCCCGACGCCGGGCGACGGCTCGTCCTCCTCGCCGCAGAAATGGCTGTTCTTCGTCTCCGACGGCGTCGCCGACTACTATTATCCGTCGAGCTGCAGTCAGACCGTGATCACCTCGTCGGGGCGATGCCAGGAGCCGCTGACGACGACGATCTGCAACACCATCAAGGCGCGCGGCGTCAAGATCGCGGTGCTCTATACCACCTACCTCGCGATCACCAACAACAGCTGGTACAACACCTACATCGCACCGTTCCGCAGCTCGATCGCGACCAAGATGCAGGCCTGCGCGACGACCGGCTATTACTACGAAGTCTCGAGCGATTCCAACATCACCACGGCGCTGAATGCACTGTTCCAGAAGGCGATCGCGGCCTCCCATCTGACCAACTGATCTCGGCGGACGCATCGGGGCTTCGCGCGTATTGCGCGAAGCCCCGACAGCGAGACAACAGCAAGTTCAGGCCATCGTCTCCCAGAGCCGGTGGGTCAGCACGCCGGCGCGCTTCTCGATCGCGGCGGCAGCATCCAGCGCGAGATCCTCGCGATAGCGGCCCGCGATGAGCTGCACGCCGATCGGCTTGCCGTCGTGCACGGCCACCGGCACCACGGCGCCGGGCAGCCCCAGCACGTTGATCGCAGAGATGAAGCGGATCTCGCCCCAGAAGATCTCTTGCACGCGTTCGGCGCTGACGGTGTCGTCGCGCGGCCCTGGCGTCGGCTTCACCGTGGTCGGCGCCAGCACCACCGGATACTCCTCGAAGAACAATTGCCACGCACGGATATGGCCGTTGCGGGCGGCCGTCGCCTGCATCCAGGCCTTGAGATCGAGCGTGCTCGCCTTGGTCTTCATGCCGCCCCACGCCTTGTGGAAATCTTCCGACGTGACCTTCAGCATGCCGGCCTCCTGCATCACCACCGTCTCGTTGGTGATGATGTCGCACCAGGTCTGCCAGACGCCGTTGATATCGGGCACCTCGACTTCGCTGACGCGATAGCCGGAGCGCTCCAAATGATCGGCGGCCTGGCGAAGCGCCGCGCTGACCGCCGGATCGACCGCCATGTCGTCCGGGATCTTGGCCAGCGCGACCTTGACCGGCCCCTTCGGCTTCGGCCCGGTCAGCGGCGCCGGCACCCACCAGGGATCGCGCGGATCGCGCTGGCTCATCACCTCCAGCGCGAGACGGACGTCGCCGACGTGGCGGGCGAGTGGCCCCTGCGCCGACATCAGATGCGCCAGCATCGGCCGCTCGGCCGTCGCGCTGGCGTTGAAGGCGGGAATGCGCCCCTGCGTCGGCTTGATGGTGGCGACGCCGTTGCAATGCGCCGGCCAGCGCAGCGAGCCGCCGATGTCGTTGCCATGCGCGATGGTGCCGATGCCGGCGGCGACCGCCGACCCCGCGCCGCCCGAGGAGCCGCCGCAGGTGATGTTCGGATCCCAGGGATTGAGCGTCAATCCGTGCAGCGGATTGTCGGTGAAGCCGCGGAACGAGAATTCCGGCGTGTTGGTGAGGCCGATGACGATCGCGCCGGCCTTCTTCAGGTTACGCACCACGGGCGAATCCGACGGCGCGACCAGATTCTTGTTGGCGGGAACGCCGTTGAAATTAGGCCGGCCTTCGTAGTCGACATTCTCCTTGATGGTGACGGGCACGCCGTGCAGGAGGCCGAGCTCGGCGCCCTTGGCGCGCTGCTTGTCGGCCGCATGCGCGGCCTTCAGCGCGTCCTCGCCGAGATCGACGACGACCGCGTTCAGCCGGGGATTCACCGCATGCATGCGCTCCAGATGCGCCTCGACGGTTTCCACCGCCGAGATCGCGCCGGAGCGGATCGCCGCCGCGGTCTCGACGGCCGACCATTGCCAGGCCGGCCCCTTGGGACGGCGCGCGGCGGCCTTCTTGACTGCTGTCTTGAGGGTCTTCTTGGCCGGTTTCGCAACAGCGCCCTTGCGGACGGTGGCCTTCTTGTTCGAGGTCTTCGCTGCTTTCTTTGAGTTGCTTTTCTTCTTGGTCGCCGTCTTCTTCGCCACGTCGCATCTCCTGAAATTGCGGCGCGGAGGTTACGGAGCGCGTTGAGACCTGTACAGCGGCGTTTCTGCATGGCGCATTGGCGGCAGCCGCCAATGCGCCGAATTGTCAGGGATCGATGCACTCACGCAAGCGGCGGATTCAGCCGCGCAAAGCCCTCCTGGACGCGATAGGGATAATAGGGATAGGGCGGCATCACCACGCTGACCTCGTCGAGGCGCTTGAGCTGATCCGCGCTCAGCGACCAGCCGACCGCACCGAGATTGTCGCGCAACTGCGCCTCGTCACGCGCGCCGATGATCACGGACGATACCGTCGGGCGCGACAACAGCCAGGCGATGGCGACCTGCGGCACGGTGCGATCCGTCTCGTCAGCAATCGCGTCGAGCACGTCGACGATGGCATAGAGCCGCTGCTCGTCCACGGGCGGACCGAACTGCGCGGTGGCGTGCAGCCGACTACCTTGCGGAAGCGGCTGGCCACGACGGATCTTGCCCGTGAGCCGGCCCCAGCCGAGCGGGCTCCAGATCAGCGCGCCGATGCCCTGGTCGGCTGCGAGCGGCATCAGCTCCCACTCATAGTCGCGGCCGAGCAGCGAGTAATAGACCTGATGCGCGACATAGCGCGGCCAGCCGTGACGATCGGCGATGGCGAGCGACTTCATCAACTGCCAGCCGGCGAAGTTGGAGACGCCGACATAGCGCAGCTTGCCGGCGCGCACGAGCGTATCGAGCGTGGACAGCACCTCCTCGATCGGCGTGAAGGCGTCGAACGCGTGGAGCTGGAGCAGGTCGATATAATCCGTGCCGAGGCGCCGCAGTGCCGCCTCGACCGAGGCCAGCAGGCGATGCCGCGACGAGCCGGCGTCGAGCGGACCATCGCCCATCGGCAGGCTCATCTTGGTCGAGACCAGCACCTTGTCGCGCCGGCCCTGGATCGCGACGCCGAGAATCTCCTCGGAGGCGCCGTTCGAATAGACATCGGCGCTGTCGAACAGATTGACGCCGGCCTCGAGGCAGATGTCGACCAGCCGGCGCGCCTCGTCGGTGCCACTGCGGCCCCAGGCCGAGAACAGCGGGCCCTGGCCGCCAAAGGTGCCGGTCCCGAAGCTGAGAACGGGCACTTTAAGTCCGGAAGCGCCGAGATTGCGGTATTGCATGTGCATCTCCCCCTATTCCGCCGGGCAGGCCGCAACGGCGACCTGCCTGCGATCGAGTTGAAGGCTCCACAGCGCCAGCAAGAGTCCGATCGCGGTGATGCCCGCCGCAACCAGCGGCAGCGCGGAAAGGCCGAGCCCGCGATCGATGGCGACGCCGCCGACCCAGGCACCGAGCGCATTGCCGAGATTGAACGCGGCGATGTTGAGGCTCGAAGCCAACGTGCGGCCACTCGGGCCGGCCGCTTCCAGCACGCGAAGCTGCAACGGCGCGACCGTTGCAAACGCCGCGACACCAAGCAGCAGGATCAGCGCAATGGTGGGGATCTTGACCGACAGTACGGCGGAGAGACCGAGCAACACGATCGCGAGCGCGGCGAGCGTGCCGATCAGTGCACGCACGAGCCCACGATCGGCGAGCTTGCCGCCGACAACATTGCCGACCGCAAGCCCGACGCCGAACACCAGCAGGATCGGGGACACGGCGGCATCCGAAAAGCCGGTGAAACGCGTCAGGATCGGCTGGATGTAAGTGAAGACGACGAACAGGCCGGCAAAGCCGAACACGGTCATGGCCAGGCCGAGCAGCACCTGTCCGCGTCCGAGCACGGCAATCTCTTCGGCCAGCGAGATCGGCTTGTCGCCGTTGCCGACATGGCCGGGCACCAGCGCCGCAACCACCGCAAAGGCGATCACGCCAATCGCCGTCACCGCCCAGAACGCCGCGCGCCAGCCGAGCATCAGGCCGAACCAGGCACCGAAGGGCACCCCCAACAGGGTCGCGACCGTGAGGCCGATGAACATCGTGGCAATGGCGGACGCCCGCTTGTCCTCGGCAACGAGGCCGGTCGCCACCACCGAGCCGACACCGAAAAAGGTGCCGTGGGCCAGCGAGGTCAGCACCCGCGCGGCCATCAGCAATTCATAGTTAGGCGCGAGCGCACAGGCAGCATTGCCGAGCGTGAAGATCGCCATCAGCGCCAGCAGCACGGTCTTTCGCGGCAGCCGGCGGGTGGCGAGCGTCAGCACCGGCGCGCCGACGAACACGCCGAGCGCATAGCCGGAGATCAGCAGGCCCGCGACTGGCACGGAGACATGCATGTCGGCAGCGACCTGAAGCAGCAGGCCCATGATGATGAATTCGGTGGTGCCGATGCCGAAGGCACCGGCGGTGAGCGCGAGGACGGCGGGAGGCATGCGTAGCTCCAATGGATGAAGACGAGCCACGCAGATAGCCGCGCCGCGGCAAAACCATTAGAATGTCCACAATCCAATCATTTGTGACGTGAATTCAACATGGCTCGTTTCGACACCAACCGCTCCGCCGAGATGGAGGTTTTCGTCCGTGTCGTCGACCTCGGCGGCTTCACCCAGGCCGCCCGGAAGCTGCGCCTGACGCCGTCAGGCGTCAGCAAGCTGATCTCGCGGTTGGAGACGCGGCTGGGCTCGCGGCTGATCAACCGCACCACGCGCAAGCTGACGCTGACGGAGGAAGGCCAGGCCTTCTATCAGCGCTCGTTGCGCATCCTCGGCGAGATGGAGGAAGCCGAGCGCGAGGCCGCCTCCGGCGCCGCGCCACGCGGCCGCCTCACGGTCAACAGCAACATTCCCTTCGGCATGCTGCATCTGATGCCGCTGATCCCCCGCTTCCTTGCGGAGCATCCCGAGGTCACGCTCGATCTCGTGCTGACCGACACGCTGATCGATCTGATGCAGGAGCGTGCCGATGTCGCTATCCGCGTCGGTCCGCTGAAGACTTCACGCCTGATTGCGCGCAAGCTCGGCACCAGCCGCATGGTGGTCGTCGGCGCGCCGGATTATCTGGCACGCGCGGGCACACCGAAGACGCCGTCGGATCTCGCCGAGCACCGCGGCATCGGCTGGACCTTTCCGCGCATCCGCGGCGGCTGGCCGTTCAGGCGCGGCGACCGCACCGAGGAAGCCGTGCCGTCTCCCGCCGCGCGCGCCAGCGACGGCGAGATCGCCCGCCGCCTGGCGCTCGGCGGCGTCGGACTCGCGCGCCTCGCCCTCTTCCACATCGGCCCCGACATCGAAGCCGGCCGCCTTGTGCCGGTGCTGCAAAGCTACAATCCCGGCGACCGCGAAGATATTCACGCGGTCTATGTCGGCCACGCCGCTCCTCTGCCCGCCCGCGTGCGCGCCTTCATCGATTTTTTGGCGGAGCACGTGCGGGTGAGTGACCCGGCGCTCAAACGTGCGCAGGATGGGAAGTGGAAGTTGGTGTAATGAGGCGAATGGCGAAGAGCGTATCAGTCAATCGCACTGCCTACATTTGCGTCACAACGCGAAACTCCAGAAATTGTCGCACGCGAAGCGGCCTGTGCGATGACATGAATGCGACAGCTAGCTTCGCGACTCTCGCATACGTGGGATTTCTTTCGGAAGCTTGACAGACACTCCGAGCCCGTGCACCCTCAAGTTGAAATGCCGTCACACGATTTTGCTTAGTTTGATTTTCCAAACGCGAATCGTGGAGCATTGAAATGACGGCTGTTCCTCCCGCCAGTGGCGTTACCATCCACAATGGCGACACGATGGATGTCACCGGGGGCGTTTCCGTCGACAGCACGACGATCGAAACTGGCGGCTTGCAGACGGTCGGTGGATCTTCCTCGACAAGCACGGCGACCCACACTGTCATCAATGGTGGAGAGCAGGACGTCATCCTGGATGGCGTCGCCAGTTATACGACCATCAACTCAGGTGGCATCCAGCGTGTCACCGGCGAATTCGTCCATGAAGGCCCAACCCCCGGCGCCGTTGATCACACCACGATCAATAGCGGCGGCGAGCAGGACATCGATACGGGCACCGCAACGGCGACGACGGTCAATTCCGGCGGCGTCCAGAATGTGACGAATGGCGGCAGCGCCAGCGGCACCATCGTCAATTCCGGCGGTAGACTCAACGTTTCCGGCGAAACCGTAGAGACGGCACCCGTGTATCCGCCGCCGGTCATCCAAAGCGTGGCGACCGGCGCCACCATCAACTACGGGGGTGAATTCGACGTCACCGGCGGCGGGACGTCGGTGAATGCGACCGTCAATGGCGGCGCCATGACGGTCTCGGGATCGATACCCGATCCGTTCGCGGGCTTCCCCGGCCAGCCGGCCGTCGACGCCAGCATGGCGACCGGCACCACCGTCGAAGGTTTTGGAACCTTGACGGTATCGAACGGCGCGCTGGTGTCCGGGACAATCGTCCAGAACTACGGCACGCTGAATGTGGCTGCAGGTGGCACGGCGACCGGCACGACAATCAGCAACGCAACGATGCAACTGTCGGCCGGCGCGACGGCGACCAACACGACCGTCAATCAATACGGCGTTCTCATCGTCCTTGGTAATGCCAGCTTTTCGGGGACAGTCTTCAACGCCGGCAGCGCTCTCGGGATCGGCGACGGTACGGTTGAAAACGGATTTACCGTTGCGAAGAGCGTGACGCTGCAGGTTCTGGACGGCGGCGTCCTCGAGAACAGCATCGTCTCCGCAGGAGCAACGCTCATCCTCGAGGCCGGCGCGACGCTGTCCAATACCACTGTCCAGAGTGGCGCAACGCTTATTGCCGACTATGGCTACACGGAAGATGGCTTCACCGTATCGAACGGCACATTGTTCAAGGTGTTCGGCGCAGCCACGAACACGACGATATTGGCGGGTGGCAAGCAGGTCCTGGGCAATTACGATTTGGAAGCCACCGCCAGCCACACGATTATCGATGGCGGCGAACAGGATGTCGGGCTTGCGTCCGCTGCGAGCTATACCACCATCAACATGGGCGGCATTCAGCATGTCGCCGGCCTGTATATGCATGATGCGCCGGGTCCAGGACGGGCGGATCACACCACCGTCAATAATGGCGGCGAGCAGGACGTCGACACCGGCTACGTGACGTCAACCACCGTCAATGCCGGCGGTGTCCAGAATCTCACCAATGGTGGCTTTGCCAGCGGCACCGTCGTCAACTCGGGCGGTGTCGTCAATGCTTCGGGAGAGACGGTCTATTATCCTCCGGGAGGCCCGTACGGCATCGTCATCAGAAGCGAAGTCGATTCGGCCGTTGTCGGCAGCGGCGCCCAATTGCACCTGTCCGGGGGAGCGATCGCCAAGAACGCCACCATCAACGGTGGCGTGATGACGGTTTCGGGATCCATTGCGGACCCCACGAATGACCCAAGCGCACCTGCGATCGACGCCAGCGCGGCGAGCGGAACAATCCTGAATTCAGGAAGCCTCTCCGTCTCCAACAGCGGCATCCTCACCTCCACCACTCTGAACGGCGGCACGCTTGATGTGCTCGATCAGGGCACCGCGAACGCATCGACGATTCATCTCGGCGCCACAGAACTCGTCGAAGCGGGCGGCATTGTCGGCGCGACCACGATCGCCGGCGGCGTGCTTGATCTCAAGGCGGGCGCGGTGTCCGACGACGCGATCAGTTTTTCCGGCCAGGGCACACTGAAGATCGAGCAGAAGCTGGTTTCGGGCGCATCGACCTTTGCAAGCCAGATCAAGGGCATCTCGCTCGGCGATCAGATCGACCTGTCCGGGCTGTCCTATGCCGCCGGCGCAACGGCGACTGTGTCCGGCTCGAAGCTCACGGTCAGCAACGGTACGGCCAGCGAGACCTTCACATTGGCGAATACCTCGGTCGCGCAGTTCGGCATCACGAAGGACAGCAACGGCGGCATTCTGCTGACAGCCGCGGCCCTGCCCACCATCGCGGGTGCCGTATCGGGGCAAACGACCAGCAACGAAGCTGCGATCAATCCATTCGCGACCGTCAGCATCACGGATCCCAACGCCGGAGCAACGGACGGCCTCATCATCACGCTCGCGGGCGCGGCCGGCATCCTGTCGGGGACAGGATTGATCTCGCTTGGAAACGGGATCTACGAACTTGCAGCGACCAGCGCCGACAAGCTGACCGCCGAGTTGCACGGCCTCAGCTTTGTGGCCTCGCCGCATGGCGACGGCAGCGCAACGACGACGTTCACCCTGAGCGACACAAACAGCGTGGGCCTGACCGTCAGCGACGCCCACACGACCATCATCGACACGCATCAGGCCGGTCCCACGATCATCGACGGCCCGACATCCGGCTATGCCACCATTCAGGGTACGACGGGCAACGACATCATCCATGCCTATGGCATGTTCAATGTCATCCACAGCAATGGCGGGAACGACACGATCTACGCCGGACTCTACGGGACGGTTGACGTGTCGAGCGGCGACAGCACCGTCTATCTGGAGGGATTCGGCAACCTCGTCACCGGTGGCGACGGCAATATCTCGGTGAAGGGCTCGACGGGCGCCACCATGATGACGCTCGGCAATGGCAACGACACCATCGACGCAGGCGGATTCGGAAACTTCATCACGCTGGGCAACGGCAACAATGTCGTCCATCCGGGTGACGGAGCGAGCACGATAAAGGCCGGCAACGGCGACAACCAGGTGACGCTGTCCGGATTTGGCAACACCGTCATCCTCGGAAATGGCAACGATCTCGTCACGGGCGGAGGCGGCGCCAACAGCGTCACGCTCGGCGATGGCAACAACACCGTGAAGCTCGACGGCATGGTCAACCAGATCACCGTCGGTTCGGGAACAAACACGATCATGGCCGGCAACGGAGCAGACAGCGTCGTTGCCGGCGCGGGCCACGACGCAATCACACTCGGTGGGGTCGGCAATCACGTGGTGCTCAACGGATCCACGGCAACCGTGACAAACCAGATTGGCCTGGACGTCGTGACGGCCAATGGCGGATCAGACCAGTTCAACTTTGTCGGGTTCGGCAATCAGGCGATCATCAATGGCGCGGCCCATGTCAACATCAGCGATCAGAGCTCGGGCCTGACCGTCTTCATCAACTCCAGCAATCAGATCGACACGATTTCCGGATTTGGCAACGACCCGCTCGGCGTCATCGATCTTGCAAACGGCGTCGGCAATTACCACTCCGTCGCCGACATCATGAGCGCGCTGAAGAGCGATGGACACGGCGGGACCCTGCTTGCCCTGGGCAGCGCCCCCAACGCGGGGTCTGTCGATTTCGTCGACACCGCCATCAGCCAATTGCACGCATCGAACTTTGTGATCGTGTAGGGCTGATCTGACGATGGTCAGGGGCCGCGTTGGCGCGGCCGCCTCACCCTCGTCCACATCGGTCCCGATATCTAATCCGGCGACCTTGTGCCGGCGGAAGAGCTACAATTTCGGAAGGCTGTCTTTGAGGCATCCCCACAACTCTTCGGCAACCGGTCCATGAGGCCGATCGATACGCCGCATTGCCGCCAGAGTTTCGGTGCGCCCGGGGATATAGCGCCCCTGCATGTTGATCAGTTTGCCCGTGCGAAGTTCGTTCTCGACCATGAATTCCGGCAGATGGCCCCAAGCCATCCGATGCAGAATCAACTCCTTCTTCATCGTGTGGTCGGGCACGGAGCAGTGCGGCGCGCCGTCGATCAGAAAGTGATCCTCGGGAGTGGTGTCGCGTGCCGTGTCACGGATCACGCACTGCGTAACGAGCTGCAATTGCCGAGGTGTTATTTCGGCGCCTGCCTCGGCGGCCAGGAAGCCCGGCGCGGCGACCGGCAGCAGCCGGATCTCGCGAAACCTGATCTGCTCCAGATCGTAGCGCGAGTCGTCGACGCGGTGGAAAATCAAATCCGCGGAGCCATCAGCCAGTCGCTCGAAGGGTCCGCTCACTGCTTCATAATCGAGGTGCAAGCGCGTGCGCGGCCTCCCCGCGAAGAACGCCGAGAGCGTACCGAGGACCGCAGGCCGGTCGCATAGATCGCCGAGGACGACCCGCAGCACCGGCTCTTCGCCAGTCGCCAGCTGCCGCGCGTAACCATCGAGATTATCGATGTCGCGCAACGATGTCGCAGCGCGGGCATGAAACATCCGCCCGACCTCGGTCAGCTCGACGCGATAGCCACTCCGATCGAGCAGCGTCAGGCCAAGGCGTTGCTCCAGCCGCGTCACGGCCGCGAAGACCGACGGGTGCGTCCGATGAAGTGCATTCGCCGCGGCCTGAAAACTTCCCAGACGTGCCACCGCATCGAAGCAGCGCAGGTCGTGCAACTTGAATGAAGCCGGATTGTTCGTTTCTTCGACAGACATTGGTCAAACATAGTAATTCTCCGCCTCCGGCGCGAGCGCTAGATCGGTTGAACACTCGCGCACGGAGATACTGAATGAGCGACATCAGCCACGTCACTGCCGGAGACGGCTGCCGGATCGCCTACCAATTCGATAGCCGAGGCGACAACCCGGTGCTGATCCTCTCGAACTCGATCGCAACCGACCACCGCATGTGGGACCGGCAGATCGCAGAGCTCTCGAAGTCCTTTCGCGTGCTGCGATACGACACACGGGGGCATGGCAGCTCGGATGCTCCCCAAGGCCCCTATTCGCTCGACCGCCTCGGACGCGACGTCATCGAGCTGATGGATGCGCTCGGGATCGCGCGTGCGCATTTCTGCGGCCTCTCGCTCGGCGGTTTTGTTGGCCAATGGCTGGGTTTTCGCGCGCCCAAGCGGATCGACCGGCTCATTCTTTCGAATACGTCACCCTATCTCGGCCCGTCTCCGCAGTGGGATGACCTCATCAAGCGCGTCCTTCGCGAACGGAACATGGCGGCCATGGCCGACATGTTCATCGGCAACTGGTTTCCGCCACAGATGATCCGAGATGAATCGGCGACGGTCGATGCCTTTCGCAACATGATCCTCGCGACAGCGCCCGACGGGCTTGCCGGATGCTTCGCCGTCGTACGCGACGCCGATCTCCGGCGCACCAACACGCTGATCAGGGCACCGACACTGGTGATCGGAGGCATCGACGACACCGTCACCCTGGCAAGCCACAGCGAGGCGATCGCCAGCGCCATTCCGGAATCGCAACTTGTCCTGCTGCCCGGCGTCCATATGCTCAATATCGAGCGGCAGGCTTCCTTTCTCGAAGCCGTGCTGGAATTCCTGCGAGAGGACTAGGGTGCGCGCGTACCGGACTAGGAAGGTTGTGGGGTCGCCGGCCAGATGGCGGAGAGAGTGGGATTCGAACCCACGGTACGGTTTCCCGCACACACGCTTTCCAAGCGTGCGCCTTAAGCCACTCGGCCATCTCTCCGGAGCGCCTTCTCTTGAAGGGGCGCCGGTGATTTTGCAAGGGATCGCGGGTAAATCGGGTGAATTTTCCGCAACATATTGTATTTGCTTAGGAATATCTCGCGACATGAGACCGCCCGGAACCCGCCTGAGGCTGAACCCGTCGCGGGTTTGGCGCGACGATTCACCTGAGGACGCCAAACACGACCGGGGACGCCATGACCATCTGCAAAACCATCGCCGCGCTGAGCCTGATTTTGGCCCTTGGCGCCGCCTTTACCGCGCCGGCCAACGCACAGGCCTGCACCCGGCAGGGCGTCGATGTGACCTGCGACGACGGGCGGCGCGGGGTGCTTTCGGGCGACGCCATCCTCTGGCCGGACGGGACCCGCTCCAGCTCGACCCCGCACCAGAGCGTGATCATCGGCAACAAGAGCTCGGTGCATGTCGGGCCCGGCGTATTCGTCGGCCAGGGCAAGGGCATGGTGCCAATGGACGACCCGAACGCGCCGAACAAGCGGCAATGCGCGATTCTGGATGGCGTGTCGTATTGCTATTGAGGCTTTCCCTCTCCCCGTGGAAGCGGAGAGAGGGAAAGAGAACTAGATCAACCGCACACCCGAGATCGCGGACTTCAGCCAGCGCAGCGCCTGCGGCGGCTGCGCCGCGAGCGGGGCGGCCGCGACTTTCTCGGGGCGGCAACTCTCGAGCTCGGCGACGAAATCCGACGACCATTGCTGGATGGTGTGGCCGCGCAGCGTCTTCATCATCGCCTCCCAGCGCATCTTGCGCTCGGTGAGCGGCATCGCGGCGGCGACCGCGATGGCGCGGGCCATGCCGTCGATGTCATGCGGGTTGACCAGCAGCGCGGTCTCGAGCTCGTTGGCCGCACCGGCGAACTTCGACAGCACGAGCACGCCGGGATCGGCCGGGTTTTGCGCGGCGATATATTCCTTGGCGACGAGGTTCATGCCGTCATGAAGCGGCGTCACGACGCCGATCTGCGCGGTGCGATAGAGGCCCGCCAGCACGGCCTGGCTGAAACCCTTGTTGAGATAGCGGATCGGCGTCCAGTCGACCTCGCCATGCCGGCCGTTGACGTCGGTGACGAGGCGGGCGACTTCGTTCTGAAGATTGCCATAGGCTTCGATCGCGCCGCGTGAAGGGTTGGCGATCTGCAGCAACGAGATGCTGCGCGCAAACTGCGGCTGATCGGTCCAGAGCCGGTCGAACGCGCTGATGCGGTTGACGAGGCCCTTGGAATAATCGAGCCGGTCGACGCCGATCGCAAGCCGCTCGCCGTTGAGACTGCGACGCAGCCGCGACACGTCGGGATGCGAGGCCGACTTCGCGGCATAGGCTGCAAACTTCTCCGCGTCGATGCCGATCGGAAACACTTCGCAGCGCGTCCGTCCATGTTGCGACAGCACCACGCCGTCCTCGATGGTGAGATCGAGCTCGCCACCGGCATAGCCGAGGAAATTCTGGCAATCCTCGTCGGTCTGGAAACCGAGCAGATCATAGGCCAGCATCGCGGTGATCAGCTCGCGATGATTGGGCACGCCCTGCATGACTGCAGCAACCGGCCACGGCGTGTGCAGGAAGAAGCCGATGGGATCGTCGACGCCGAGATCGCGCAGCTCCGCGCCGAGCGCGAGGAAATGATAATCCTGCACCCAGAACGCAGTTTTGGTTTTGCGGAAGCGCATCAGGGCGCGCGCCATGAACGCGTTGACCTCGCGATAGCTGACATAATCTTCGCGCGAGACGCGGATCAGGTCGCTGCGCGAATGCAGCGCCGGCCACAGCGCCGAATTGGCAAAACCTTCGTAATAGCCACCGTAATGCGCAGCCGGCAAGTCCAGCGTCGCAATCGCACCGGAACCCAGCGCCTCGATCTCGGCGAACGGTTCCTTCTGATGGCCGTCGCGCACGCGGCCGGAGGAACCCACCCAGATCGCACCTGAATGCTCCACGACGGGAAGCAATGCCGCTGCGAGGCCGCCCGTCATGGGCTCGTTGGGTTTACCGCGCGCAACTCGATTCGAAACGACGACTAAGTTCACAGGTCGTCCCCTCCTGTTCATTCCACCCGTTTAACTGCTGTTCATCAATATGGTTCCTGTCATCATTTCTACGAAATGAAACCAAAGTCAGGCACGCGCGTTGGAACCTGTTTTCCTGCGAGGGAACCCGGCGTTTCCACTTGGAAATGAGAGTCTTGGCGTGAAATTCGCGCAACGCGAGCCATGTGCGCAATGGAACAGCGCGCGCGACAATGTGGCTCTGCGATGACGCTCGCCTTATTCCAACCTTGTATCGTCGAGCAGGCGCGCGAGGAACGCACGCACATCGTTCGGCGCATCGAAGTGACCGTTGACGCCGATGGCGCGGCGGCCGACCGAGAAGGAGAGCCCGTTCATGTCGGGCATGATCGCGAACACGGTTTCATCGGTGACGTCGTCGCCGATGAAGATCGGACGGCGTCCTTTGAATGGCTCGTGCTTCATCAGCTCGCGTACGCCGGTCGCCTTGGTGAAACCGGAATGCTTGATCTCGCAAACGAACTTGCCGGGCAGCACCTCGATCGGCGCATTCGGCAGATCGGCGCGGATCAGCGAGACAGCCTCGTAGATCGCCTTCTCGGCATGCGGCGCGAGGCGGTAATGCAGCGCCAGCGAATAGCCCTTGTCCTCGAGCAGAATGCCGGGGCTGAGCTTTGCGATCGCAGCCAGCCGCCGCTTCAGCTCCTTGTCCATCGGCGGCGCGTGCACGTCGTCGGCTTCATTGTCCACCGACAGGCGCATCTCCGCGCCGTGTCCGGCGACGGCGCGGAACACATCCGGCGCGAAAATCAGGTCAATGTCGTTGAGCGACCGGCCGCTGACCATGGCCAGCGCGCCGGATGTGCGCTCGGTCAGCCGGTTGAGCGTCTCCGACAAGCCGGGCGGCACCCACACCTCGCGCGGCGTCGGCATCAAATCAAGCAGCGTGCCGTCGATGTCGAGCAGGATCGCAGTCTCGTTGAGATGCGGGACGAGCGCATGGGGCACGGGCACGGCGTCGGGTGCTTCATCTTCCAGCATGGGACGCCTCTGATCCAGTTCAGCAAGTTCCGATGTCATAAGTCTACTCCATAGAAGCCAGCGGCCGCGCGATTTGTTCGAGCGATTTGCGCTCCGCCGAGATGGCGTAGCGCCACGCCACGATCGCAGCCGCGATCATCAGGACAGCCCCCAGCAGATAGCCGGCGAACACGCTGTTGCGTGATCCCGTATCGATCAGCGCGCCGAACAGCGCGGGGCCAGCCACCCCGCCAATGCCGGTGCCCACCGCATAGAACACGGCGATCGCCAGCGCGCGAACTTCGAGCGGAAAGGTTTCGCTGACAGTGAGATAGGCGGCGCTCGCCGCAGGCGAGGCAAAGAAGAAGATCACCATCCAGGCGATGGTCTGCCCCTGCGCGCTCAAAGCGCCAATCGAGAACAGATAACCTGACAGCGCCAGCAGCAGGCCGGAGATACCATAGGTGAACATGATCATCGCGCGGCGGCCGAGCGTGTCGAACAGGCGGCCGAGCAGCAGCGGGCCGAGGAAGTTGCCGGCCGCGAACGGCAGCAGGTACCAGCCGACATGATCGGCGCTGATGCCGTAGAAATCGGTCAGCACCAGCGCGAAGGTGAAGAAGATCGCATTGTAGAAAAAGGCCTGCGCGACCATCAGCACCAGGCCGACCAGCGAACGCTGGCGATAGGTGACAAACAGCGTGTGCACGACTTCGCTGATCGGGGTGTGATCGCGCATCTTCAGCCGCATCTTGGCGAAGCCTCGATCGCTCGCATCCTGATCATGCCCGATCACCGAACGCTCGATGTCGTCGACGATCGCGTGGGCCTGATCGGGGCGACCGTGGATCATCAGCCAGCGCGGGCTTTCCGGAATCCACATCCGCATCAACAGCACGACCAGACCGAGGGTCGCGCCGATGAGATAGGCAAGACGCCAGCCGAGATCGGGGCCGATCAATGCTGGGTCAAGCAGCACGATGGCGGCGACCGCGCCCATCGCCGCGCCGATCCAGAAGCTGCCATTGATGACGAGATCAGTCCAGCCGCGGTAGCGCGCCGGCACCAGTTCCTGAATGGTCGAGTTGATCGCCGTGTATTCGCCGCCGATGCCGGCGCCGGTCAGAAAGCGAAACAGCGCATAGCTTGCAATATTCCACGACAGCGCGGTCGCGGCCGTCGCGGAGAGATAGAGCGCGAGCGTGATGAAGAACAGCTTTTTGCGGCCGATGCGATCGGTCAGCCAACCGAAGCCGAGCGCGCCGAGCACGGCGCCGGCGAGGTAGGCCGAGTTGGCAACACCAAGATCGAGGTTGGAGAAGTGCAGTGTCGGGCTCTGCTTCAGCGCACCTGAGAGCGCGCCGGCCAACGTCACCTCAAGCCCGTCGAGGATCCAGGTGATGCCAAGCGCCAGCACCACGCGGGTGTGAAAGCCGCTCCAGGGCAGCGCATCGAGCCGCGCGGGAATGCTGGTCTCGACGATCCGATCGGTCGCGGCCGCCGTCGAGACTGCAGGTCCATCGTTCAGCGCTCGGCTCTGCTGCAATTCCATCACGTTGCTGGGTCATGGGGGTGCGGCATTCCGCCTGCCACCTGCGACAACGTCTGCGGCAAGGGCCGGTTCCCTTGGGAACTGCGTCCGGGCAGATGCATGGCTCGACCCGCAAAGATGACACATTCGCGGACAGCAGGAGTTCAAGGGAACGTTTGAGGAAATGAGACTCGCGCACCTAACTCCGCTGTCGTCCCGGACGAGCACAGCGAAGATCCGGGACCGATAACCGCAGGAAGTGGTTTGGCGAAGACCCGGAATTACCAGCTCACGCGGCAACTTCTCCCTGGGGTAATGGGTCCTGGCTTTCGCCAGGATGACATCGGAGCAAATAGCGCGGTCCGAGCCCCTACGCCGCGCGGATGTTCGCCATGAACCGATCGAGCTCGGCGCGGAGGCGGGTGCTTTCGCTCGACAGCGTCTTCGCCGAGTTCAGCACCTCTTCCGAGGCCGAGCCGGTCTCAGCCGCGCCGCGATTGACCTGACCGATGTCGGTCGCGGCGGTCTGGGTGCCCTGCGCGACGGTCTGGACGCTGCGCGCGATCTCCTGGGTCGCTGCGCCCTGCTGCTCGACGGCACTCGCAATCGACGTCGAGATCGACGAGATCTGGCCGATGGTCGCGCCGATCTCCTTGATCGCGGCGACCGACTCGGCGGTGGCGCCCTGCATGCCCGTGATGTGCGAGGAAATCTCGTCGGTGGCTTTCGCCGTCTGGCTGGCCAGCGATTTCACTTCGCTCGCGACCACCGCGAAGCCGCGGCCGGCCTCGCCGGCGCGGGCCGCCTCGATGGTGGCATTGAGCGCCAGTAGATTGGTCTGCTCGGCAATCGCCGTGATCAGCTTGACCACCTCGCCGATCTGCTGGGCGGCATGGGAGAGTTTTCCGATGCGGCCATCGGTCTCCTTGGCCTGCACCACGGCAGCCTCGGCAATGCGGCTGGAGTCGCGGACCTGACGGCCGATCTCCTCGACCGAAGCCGAGAGCTCTTCCGTCGCGGTTGCGACCGACTGCATATTGCTCGAGGCCTGCTCGGAGACACCGGCGACCTGGCTCGACAGCGCCTGGGTGGTCTCGGCGGTGCGGGTCAGCGTGGAGGCCGAGGATTCGAGTTGCACGGCAGAAGCCGAGACGTTGGACACGATGGCGCCGACGGCGCTCTCGAAATCATCGGCAAAGCGGATCAGCTCGCCGCGGCGGCTTGCGGCCTGCTCCCTGTTCTGGGCTTCGCTGGCGGCGGCATCGCGTTCCGCCTTGGCGACCGCCTGAACCTTGAACTCCTCGACCGCGCCGGCCATCTCGCCGATCTCGTCCCTGCGGCCAAGGCCCGGCAGGACGACATCGAAATTGCCCGAGGCCAGCTCGCGCATCGCCTTGCACATCGCGATCATCGGCCGCGAGATGCCATTGCCGAGCATCAGGGCCAGCACGGCACCGATGGCGAGGCCACCCAGCGCCAGCATCAGCATCAACCGCTCGGTTTCCGCGATCGTCACATTGGCGCTCGCCTCGATCCGCTGCTGATCGGCCGACAGGTCCGACCGCAACTCGCCCGAGAGCTTCAGAATGGACGCGGCCGTCTTGGTCATCTCGCCGTTCGACTTGACGATGATCTTCACGTTGTCGGAAAGCTTCGCAAACGACGTGCGGTACTGCTTCAGCAGACCGCCGATCTCGGTGACACGGTCGGTGATCTTCTGGTCGTTGGCGTAGATCGAGACCAGCAGCGTCTCCAGGAACTTGATGCGGGCGACCACACCGTCGGCGGTCTTCGGCTCCGGCTTGGCGACGAAGGCACTGACCGAGGTGGAGACCGCGAGATATTGCGAGGTGATGTCCTTGGCCGTGGTCTGGACCGAGGCGAGGCCGGCGAGCGCCGCAGTGTCGGCGAGGTCGTCGAACTTGAAGCGGATCTTGTTGCCAACGCTGTTCAGCTCATCGGTCGCGATCTTGTTGTTCTCGCGCGTCAGCGTGATGATCTCGCCGAACACCTTTGCGAAGCGCTGGAACTCGGCCTCGAGCTTGCCGACCTCCTCGCGTCGCGCCGCCCCCGTCGTGGCCGACATCGACTTGGCAATCGCCGCCTTCAGATTCTCCTCGGCCCCCTTGGCCGCGGTCTCGTCGTCCGCCGCGCCGGTCAGCGTGTAGGCCCGGGTCAGCCCCTGATAGCTGATCAGTTCGCGATCGATGGTGCGCGCCAGGTCTGCCTTCGCCACGCTGGTCCGGTAGGACGCGACGGCACCCGCGATTCGCTCGAAGCCGAAATAGGCGAATGCCATGCTGACGGCGAGGATGGCCAGCACCGCCACGAAGCCGAGGATGATTTTTGCACGAAAACGCAAGGTGAAGAGCTTCGATGAGCTCGGCTTTGACTTCGCAGACATTCCCCCACCCCATTCCATTCGCGGAAAACCAGGCGCAGCCGGGAAGCAGCCCGCTCCCCGACTCAAATGCACGGTAAATGGCAAAGGATAAGCCGCGGTAAATTTACCGCTGCCGCAACTTGCGGTTAGGTGACGCGGGGCGGCTGCCCCTACGCCGCCCTGATGTTCGCCATGAACCGATCGAGCTCGGCGCGGAGGCGGGTGCTTTCGGACGACAGGGTCTTCGCCGAGTTCAGCACCTCTTCCGAGGCCGAGCCGGTCTCAGCCGCGCCGCGATTGACCTGACCGATGTCGGTGGCGGCGGTCTGGGTGCCCTGCGCGACGGTCTGGACGCTGCGCGCGATCTCCTGGGTCGCGGCGCCCTGCTGCTCGACGGCACTCGCAATCGACGTCGAGATCGACGAGATCTGGCCGATGGTCGCGCCGATCTCCTTGATCGCGGCGACCGACTCGGCGGTGGCGCCCTGCATGCCCGTGATGTGCGAGGAAATCTCGTCGGTGGCTTTCGCCGTCTGGCTGGCCAGCGATTTCACTTCGCTCGCGACCACCGCGAAGCCGCGGCCGGCCTCGCCGGCGCGGGCCGCCTCGATGGTGGCATTGAGCGCCAGTAGATTGGTCTGCTCGGCAATCGCCGTGATCAGCTTGACCACCTCGCCGATCTGCTGGGCGGCATGGGAGAGTTTTCCGATGCGGCCATCGGTCTCCTTGGCCTGCACCACGGCAGCCTCGGCAATGCGGCTGGAGTCGCGGACCTGACGGCCGATCTCCTCGACCGAAGCCGAGAGCTCTTCCGTCGCGGTTGCGACCGACTGCATATTGCTCGAGGCCTGCTCGGAGACACCGGCGACCTGGCTCGACAGCGCCTGCGTGGTCTCGGCCGTGCGGGTCAGCGTGGAGGCCGAGGATTCGAGCTGCACGGCGGAAGCCGAGACGTTGGACACGATGGCGCCGACGGCGCTCTCGAAATCATCGGCAAAGCGGATCAGCTCGCCGCGGCGGCTTGCGGCCTGCTCCCGGTTCTGGGCTTCGCTGGCGGCGGCATCGCGCTCCGCCTTGGCGACCGCCTGAACCTTGAACTCCTCGACCGCGCCGGCCATCTCGCCGATCTCGTCCTTGCGCCCCAAGCCCGGCAGCACGACATCGAAATTGCCCGAGGCCAGCTCGCGCATCGCCTTGCACATCGCGATCATCGGCCGCGAGATGCCGGTGCCGAGCAGGAAGGCGAGGATCGCGCCGAGCAGCGTGCCGCCGACGGCCAGCATCAGCACCAATTGCTCGGTCTTCCCGATCGTCGCGGCCGATTCCGAATCGAGCCGCTGCTGCTCGGCAACCAGATCCGCCTTCATCGCGGTCGCGCCGCGCAGGATCGCGCCCGCCGAGCCGCTCATCTCGGTGACGAGTTCGTCGACCATCTTGGCGTTGGCGATCAGCTTCTCCAGCGCTTCGCGGTAGGCGACGAGGATGGTCTTGGCATCCTTCAGGCCGGCGACGATCTTGTCGTCCATGGAATAGACCGCGCCGAGCGAGTTCTCGACGAATTTCAGCCGCGCCAGCGCACTGGTCGCGATCGCCTGGTCTGACGTCAGCACGAAATTGGTCGCCGCTGCGCTCGCGGTCTGGAACTGGGCGTTGACCTGCTTGGTGCCGAACTCGATCGACTGCGCCTCGGAATCGGAGGCGTTGTTGCCGATGTCATCAAGCTTGTACTTCAGCAGATTGGCCTGGCGCGAGAGCTGGTTCTGCACCAGCAGCGTGCTGTCGCGCTTGGCCTGGAGGACCTTGGCGAAGGTCGCGGCGAAATTCGCAAACTCCTTGGCGAGCTTGTCGAGGCCGTCCTGCCGCGCCGACGTCTTGGCGCTCTTGACGGCCAGGTCGATGGCAGCCTTCAGGCTGGCTTCGGCATCCAGCGCCGCCTTGGCGTCTTCTTCCTTGCCGGTGACGACGAAAAATTTGACGGCCGAGCGGTAGCCGAGCAGCTCGCGGTCGATATTACGGGCGAGATCGGCCTCCGAGACGCTCGAGCGGTAGGACCCGACGCCGGATGAGACCCGCTCGAAGCCGAAATAGGCAAAGGCCATGCTGCCGGCGGAGATCACCAGCACTGCGGCAAAGCCGAGGATGATCTTGGCGCGAAACCGGAGGGTCGGAAACAAGCTGCGCTTAGACGGCGACGCGGTACGCCCGGACATTCCA
Source organism: Bradyrhizobium sp. CCGUVB14 (assembly GCF_024199935.1). NCBI lineage: Bacteria > Pseudomonadati > Pseudomonadota > Alphaproteobacteria > Hyphomicrobiales > Nitrobacteraceae > Bradyrhizobium > Bradyrhizobium sp. CCGUVB14. Next base: position 598,665 of record NZ_JANADS010000001.1, on the reverse strand, counting down.
ACCCCCATTTATTCTCTTCAGCCGCGACCGGAGGCGCCCCGCCCCCAGACCCGGATGCGCAAAACTAGGGCACAATGAATAAAGGGCGGTAAATTTGGCACACCTCGCGCGACCCGAGGCGTCATGGGCCAAAGGCCGACCGCTTGGGATGACGGCTGGCATCCCACCCGGGCCCGGCCACACCGTCCGGGGATCGCCTGGCCCGCCCGCAAACCATCCTGCGTCCGCCGGAATCAAATGACTTTTCCATGACCGGAGCGACCAAAATCCTAGTTGCCAAGCCCGGGGGCGACGGTCTCTAATTAGAAACAATCAAAATCATCCCGGGAGGACTACAACCGTGTCTACAGTCAAACTGACGGTGAACGGCAAGGCCGTTGCTGTCGACGTCGAGGACCGCACGCTGCTGGTCCATCTCTTGCGCGACCATCTCAACCTCACCGGAACCCATGTCGGCTGCGACACCAGCCAGTGCGGCGCCTGCGTCGTCCATATGGACGGTAAGGCGGTGAAGTCCTGCACCATGCTGGCCGGCCAGGCTGATGGCGCCAACGTCACCACCATCGAAGGCATCGCCAAGGGCGACGAGCTGCACCCGATGCAGGCTGCCTTCCGCGACAATCACGGCCTGCAGTGCGGCTATTGCACGCCGGGCATGATCATGTCGGCGATCGACATCGTGCAACGCCATGGTGGCCAGCTCGACGAAGCCACCGTGCGCCACGAGCTCGAAGGCAATATCTGCCGCTGCACCGGCTACCACAACATCGTCAAAGCCGTGCTGGATGCAGCCGGACGCATGAAGGTCTCGCAGGCGGCCGAGTAAAGCGGCTCGCCTCGAATAAAGAACCACCGCTGCGGCTTTCGAGGGAAAGCGCAGTCAAAACAATTCCGGTCGGGAGGACCAGACATGGGTGTTGAAGGCATCGGCGCGCGCGTCGTGCGCAAGGAAGACAAGCGTTTCATTACCGGCAAGGGCCGGTACGTCGACGACATCAAATTGCTGGGCATGACCCATGCCCATTTCATCCGCAGCCCGCACGCGCACGCCAAGGTGAAGAAGATCGACTCTTCCGCCGCGCTGAAGATGCCGGGCGTGGTCGCGGTGCTAACCGGACAAGAGCTGGTCGACGACAAGGTCGGCAACCTCATCTGCGGCTGGGCCATCACCTCCAAGGACGGCAGCCCGATGAAGATGGGCGCATGGCCGGCGATGGCGCCGGAGACCGTGCGGTTCGTCGGCCAGGCCGTCGCGGTCGTGATCGCCGACAGCAAGAATCTCGCGCGCGACGCGGCGGAAGCCGTCGTCGTCGATTACGAGGAACTTCCCGCGGTCGCTGACGTCCATGCCGCGATCAAGGCCGGCGCGCCCCAGCTTCATCCCGAAGCCCCCGGCAACCAGGTCTATGACTGGGTGATCGGCGATGAAGGCGCGACCGACGCCGCCTTCGCCAAGGCCGCCAATGTCGTCAAGCTCGACGTCACCAACAACCGCCTCGCTCCGAACGCAATGGAGCCGCGCGCGGCGATCGCCGATTACGACGCGGCGGAAGAACACTTCACGCTCTATACGACCTCGCAGAACCCGCACGTTGCCCGCCTGGTGCTGTCGGCGTTCTACAACATCGCCCCCGAGCACAAGCTGCGCGTGATCGCCCCCGACGTCGGCGGCGGCTTCGGCTCGAAAATCTTCATCTATCCGGAGGAGATGGTGGCACTGTGGGCCTCGAAGAAGGTCGGCCGTCCCGTGAAATGGACCGGCGACCGCACCGAGGCCTTCCTCACCGACGCGCATGGCCGAGACCACGTCACCCATGCCGAGATGGCATTCGACGCCAGCAACAAGATCATCGGCCTGAAGGTGAAGACCTACGCGAATTTCGGCGCCTACATGTCGCTGTTCTCGTCGTCGGTGCCGACCTATCTCTACGCGACGCTGCTGTCGGGCCAGTACAACATCCCGCAGATTCATGCCGAGGTGATCGGCGTCTACACCAACACCACGCCGGTCGATGCCTATCGCGGCGCGGGCCGTCCCGAGGCGAGCTACCTGATCGAACGTCTGATGGAGACGGCGGCGCGGCAGCTCAAGGTCGATCCGGCCCAGCTGCGCCGCAGCAACTTCATCACCCAGTTCCCGCACCAGACGCCCGTGATCATGGCCTATGACACCGGCGACTTTAATGCTTCGCTCGACGCCGCGATGAAGGCGATCGACTATGCCGGCTTCGCCGCCCGCAAGGCGCAAGCGAAATCGCAAGGCAAGCTGCGCGGCATCGGCGTCTCCTGCTACATCGAGGCCTGCGGCATCGCACCGTCGAAGGCTGTCGGCAGCCTGGGCGCCGGCGTCGGTCTGTGGGAATCCGCTGAAGTCCGCGTCAACCCGGTCGGCACCATCGAGATCCTCACGGGCTCGCACAGCCACGGCCAGGGCCACGAGACCACGTTCTGCCAGCTCGTCGCGGATCGCCTCGGCGTTCCCATCAGCCAGGTCTCGATCGTCCATGGCGACACCGACAAGGTGCAGTTCGGCATGGGCACCTACGGCTCGCGCTCGGCGGCCGTTGGTCTCACCGCGATCCTGAAGGCCATGGAGAAGATGGAATCCAAGGCCAAGAAGATCGCTGCGCACGCGCTCGAAGCCTCGGAAGCCGACATCGTCATCGAGAACGGCGAGTTCAAGGTGACGGGCACTGACAAGGCGATTGCGCTGCCGATGGTCGCGCTCGCGGCCTACACCGCACACAATCTGCCTGACGGAATGGAGCCGGGCCTGAAGGAAAGCGCCTTCTACGACCCGACCAACTTCACCTTCCCGGCCGGCGCTTACATCTGCGAGCTCGAGGTCGATCCTGGGACGGGCAAGACCTCTTTCGTCAATTTCGTCGCGGCCGACGATTTCGGCCGGCTGATCAACCCGATGATCGTCGAGGGCCAGGTCCATGGCGGCCTGGTTCAAGGCATCGGACAGGCGCTGCTCGAGCACGCCATCTACGACGGCAACGGCCAGCCGGTGACGGCCTCGTTCATGGACTACGCCATGCCGCGCGCCGACGATGTGCCTTCGTTCAATCTCTCCCACACCACGACGCTGTGCCCGGGCAATCCCTTGGGCATCAAGGGCTGCGGTGAGGCCGGCGCAATCGGCGCCTCTGCGGCCGTGATCAATGCGATCACGGATGCGATCGGCAAGAACAATCTGGAAATGCCCGCGACCCCGGATCGGGTGTGGCGCACGATCCACGCGGCTTGAGAGGGAGGAACGAAAATGTACCAGACCACATATCATCGTGCTTCCTCGGTCGACGAAGCTGCCAGCCTGTTCGGAAAAAGCAGCGAAGCGAAGTTGCTCGCGGGCGGCCAGACATTGCTGCCGGTGATGAAGCAGCGGCTCGCGAGCCCCTCCGATGTCATCGACCTCGGCAAGATCAAGGAGCTGATCGGCGTCGAGGCCTCGGGCGACACGCTGACCATCAAGGCCGCCACGCCGCATTATGATGTGGCGACCAGCGATGCCGCGAAGAAGGCAATCCCCGCGGTCGCCTATCTGGCATCGCTGATCGGCGACCCCGCCGTGCGCTACCGCGGCACGATCGGCGGCTCGATCGCCAACAACGATCCGGCCGCGGACTATCCGGCCGCGCTGCTCGCGCTCGGCGCCACCGTGAAGACCAACAAACGATCGATCTCGGCGGAGGATTTCTTCAAGGGCCTGTTCACGACGGCGCTTGAAGACGGCGAGATCATCACCGCCGTGTCGTTCCCGGTCCCCGCGAAAGCAGGCTATGCCAAGATGCGGCATCCCGCTTCGCGCTTCGCGCTGACCGCCGTCTTCGTCGCACAGACGAAGTCGGGCGAGATCCGCGTCGCCGCCACCGGCGCCTCGCAGAGCGGCGTGATGCGGGTTGGTGCGATCGAAGCCGCGCTGAAGGCGAACTGGTCGCCGTCGGCGATCGACAGTGTCAACATTCCGGCGAGCGGATTGTTGGCCGATATCCACGGCACGGCAGAGTACCGCGCCAATCTGATCAAGGTGATGGCACAGCGCGCGGTGGCTGCCGCCGGCTAACATCGCGACCTAGCGACTCAACACAAATCTTCCGCGGCGCGCAGCAATGTGCGCCGCTTTTATTATGCGCCCATGCATGAAAAGCGCTTGCCTCGCTGGCGTGAAGGCGAGAAAAGTTAATCAGCCAATTAACTCGCCCCAGAGAGGAACGTCAGAGGCGCCAGCCGAACCATCGGCATCTGCCCGCGACCCGAGGAAACAACAACGTGCTCGACAAACCAGCCCAGACCACATCCGTCCGCACCTCCGGCCCTCTCGCGGGCTTCCGCGTCGTCGAATTCGCCGGCATCGGACCGGGCCCGTTCGCCTGCATGATGCTGGCCGACATGGGTGCGGAGGTCGTCACGCTCGACCGCGTCGGCGCGAAGAAGAGCATGAAGTCGGTGGCAGGCCGTGGTCGCAAGGTGATCGAGCTCGATCTCAAGGACAAGACGTCCATCGCGCAGGTGCTCGACCTGCTCGCCAGCGCCGACGCGCTGGTCGAAGGTTTTCGTCCCGGCGTGATGGAGCGGCTCGGGCTTGGGCCGGATGTCGTGCTCGCACGCAATCCAAAGCTGGTCTACGGCCGCATGACCGGATGGGGCCAGCAAGGCCCGCTGGCGAATGCCGCCGGCCATGACATCAACTACATCTCGATCACCGGTGCGCTGGCCGCGATCGGCACCAGGGAGGCCCCGGTGCCGCCACTCAATCTGGTCGGCGATTTCGGCGGCGGTGCGCTCTATCTCGTTGTCGGTGTGCTCGCCGCACTGCTGGAAGCATCAAAGTCCGGCAAGGGCCAGGTGGTCGACGCCGCGATGTGCGACGGCGCGGCGTCGTTGATGTCGTTCTTCTTCGACATGAAAACGCTGGGACGCTGGACCGAGGGTCGCAACCGCAACTTCCTCGACGGCGGCGCTCACTTCTATGGCGTCTATGAATGCGCCTGCGGCCATTTCGTTTCGATCGGCTCGATCGAGCCGCAGTTCTACGCGCTGCTGCGCGAGCATGCGGGCCTCACCGACGCCGACTTCGATGCGCAGATGGACCCCAAGGCATGGCCCGCGCTGAAGGAGAAGCTGAAGGCCGTGTTCAAGAGCAAGACGCGCGAGGATTGGTGCAACATCATGGAAGGCAGCGACATCTGCTTCGCGCCGGTGCTGACCATGTCGGAAGCGACCGAGCATCCGCACATGGTCGCCCGCGACGTCTTCATCGAGCGCCACGGGGTGAAACAGCCGGCGCCGGCCCCGCGCTTCTCGCGTACGCCGTCGACGGTTCGCGAACCGGAAGGCGCGGAGATCGCAGCGGTCACCGCTGCGTGGAAAGCGGGCCGCTAAGGCACTCTTGCGGGTTGCCACAAGGCACCTTTTGCGTCACTTCGCGTTTCAAACAAGTGACACAAGGTGCTTCCCGTGAACCAGACTGACCGTCCGCGTCCCTCCCAGACCATGCGCGTCGGCGCAGCCATTCTCGGCAACGCGCTCGAATTCTATGATTTCACGGTCTACGCGGCCTTTGCCGTCTGGCTCGCCAAGGCGTTCTTTCCGGCGGACAATCCGAACACAAGCCTGCTGCTGACGGTTGCGACCTTCGGCGTCGGCTTCGTGGCGCGACCGCTGGGCGGCATCGTCATCGGCGCCTATGCCGATCGCTACGGCCGCAAGCCCGCGATGACGCTGACCATCTGGCTAATGGCGCTGGGCACCGGAATGATCGGCCTGTTGCCGACCTACGACCAGATCGGATTGCTGGCGCCGGTCCTGCTGGTGCTCGCGCGGTTGCTGCAGGGCTTTTCGACCGGTGGCGAGATGGGGCCGGCGACGACCTATCTGCTGGAGAGCGCGCCTCGCACCGCAAAGGTTTCTTCGGAAGCTGGCAGCTCGCCAGCCAGAACCTGGGCAGCCTGTTCTCTGCGCTCGTCGGCCTTGGCCTGGCATTTCTGATCACGCCCGGCGCCAACGACAGCTGGGGCTGGCGCGTTCCCTTCCTGCTTGGAATCCTGATTGCGCCGGTCGGCTACTTCATCCGCAAGAATCTCGATGAGACGCTGGATGCCGAGGAGGCCCATGGCACCATGGGCGGCGTGCTCTCCGACATCCTCGCCAACCACTGGGGCAAGATCGTATTGTGCATCTTGCTGATCTCCGGCGCGACGATCGGCCAGTACTTCTTCCTCTACACCGCGACCTACGCCATCAACACGCTGCATTACAGCCAGAGCTGGGCGATGACGGCCAACTTCGCCACCTTCGTGAGCGGCACGATCTTCGCGCTGCTCGGTGGCGCGCTCGCGGACAGGTACAGCCTGAAGACCATCGCCGTGGTCCCGCGCATCATCGTGACGTTGCTGTTCTACCCCGCGTTGCTCCTGGTGGTGTCGTCGGGCTCGCCGGCCGTGTACGTGGTCACCGTCGCCGTGCTGATGGCGTTCCATGCGATGTCCGGCGGCGCCGGCATCATCCTCATCCCGCTGATCTTCCCCGCGATCGTCCGCACCTCCGGACTGTCGATCGCCTACGCACTCGGCGTCACCATCTTCGGCGGCACGGCGCAGCTCGTGTTCACGGGGATCATCGGGGCGACGGGCGACAAGCTGTCATGGGTCTGGTACGTCGTCGCCATGGGCGCGGTCAGCATCCTCGCCACGATGGTGATGCGAATGCCTGAGGGAGTGGAGCAGCGGCGGAGTGCCACGACGGATGCTGCGGTGGCAGGGTCGTCGCGCTAGAGCTGGCGAACTCGCTCTCGTAGGGTGGGCAAAGGCGCGAAGCGCCGTGCCCACGGTCTTTCTGAAGCAACCAATAGTGGTGGGCACGCTTGCGCTTTGCCCACCCTACGGCAGTGTGCGTGACGGCAGAAGTGCCTGACGTCTACGCCTTACGCCGCCGTATCCACCTTCAGCACCCCGCGACGGATCTGGTCTTCCTCGATCGACTCGAACAGGGCTTTGAAATTGCCCTCGCCGAAGCCGTCATCGCCCTTGCGCTGGATGAACTCGAAGAAGATCGGGCCGATCGCGTTGGCCGAGAAGATCTGCAGCAGCACCTTGGTCTGGCCGCCGTCGACGACGCCCTCGCCATCGATCAGGATGCCGTTCTTCTGCAAGCGCGCGACGTCCTCGCCATGCTTGGGCAGGCGCGCATCGATCCGCTCGAAATAGGTCTCGGGCGGCGACGGCATGAACGGCAGGCTCGCATCGCGCAGCCCCTCGATGGTGTGATGGATGTCGCGGCAGCCGCAGGCGATGTGCTGGATGCCCTCGCCGCGGTAGATCGACAGATATTCCTCGATCTGGCCGGAATCGCCGGCATCCTCGTTGATCGGAATCCGGATCTTGCCGTCCGGGCTGGTCAACGCGCGCGAGAATAGGCCCGAGGCGCGGCCCTCGATGTCGAAGAAACGGATCTGGCGGAAGTTGAACAGCTTTTCGTAGAAGCCCGTCCAAACGTCCATGCGGCCGCGATGAACGTTGTGGGTGAGATGGTCGAGATAGAACAGGCCGGCACCGTGGGGCCGCGGGTCGCGCGCATCCAGCCACTCAAATTCGGTATCATAGGCCGAGCCCTTGGCACCGTAGCGATCGACGAAATAAAGCAGGCTGCCCCCGATGCCCTTGATCGCGGGCACGTCGAGCGTCTTCTGTGCGGATGACGCGTCCGCCGGCTCCGCACCAAGCGCAATCGCGCGGTCGTAGGCCGCCTTCGCATCGACCACGCGGAACGCCATCGACGGCGCGCAGGGGCCGTGCGCGGCGACGAACTCGTAACCGTGGGTGCCGGGCTCCTCGTTGACGAGATAGTTGATGTCGCCCTGGCGATAGACCGTGATCCTCTTGGTCTTGTGGCGCGCGACGGGCGCGTAGCCCATCAGCTTGAACAGATCGTGCAGCTCCTGCGGATTGGGGTGCGCGTATTCGACGAACTCGAACCCGTCGGTGCCCATCGGATTGTCGGCGCTGATCGTGGCCGGCGGTGCATCGTGCGGAAACGGACCCATGGTGTTCTCCCAGATTGCTGCTGGAAAGAATTATCCTTCATCATCCGCGCAATGAGCGTGCAAATAGGCGACGATTTGGCTATCTTATGCACGATCCGTGCACGAAGTGGATAAAAGACGCATGATCTCGGTAGATGCCTTCGACCTCAAGATCCTCGGCGCGCTCCAGGATGACGGCCGCCTCACCAACCAGGAGCTTGCCGAACTCGCCGGCCTGTCTGCCTCGCAATGCTCGCGCCGCCGGATGCGGCTGGAGGAGGAGAAGGTCATCGCCGGCTACCACGCCGACCTCTCCAGCGAGGCGCTCGGCTTCGGCGTGATCGCCTTCATCCAGGTGGGACTTGCGACCCATTCGCCGGACAATTCAAAACGCTTTCGCGCGCTGGTGAACCGGATCGACGAGATCCAGGAGGCCTATTCGCTCACGGGCGACGCCGACTACGTGCTCAAGGCTGTGCTGCGCGATCTCAAGGGACTCTCCAATCTCGTCAACGACGTGCTGATGCCGCATCAGAGCGTGGCGCATGTGCGCTCATCGATCGTGCTCGACCGGCTCAAGGAAAGCTCGCGGCTGCCGCTGAAGGATTTGAAAGCTGGCTGAAATCGAGGGAACTACGCCATTCGCGTCGCTGGCGCGATCTGCGATGATCGGGCCCAATTTGCGGAGATTCACCCATGGCCCTCCAGCTGCGACCGAACTGCGAATATTGCGACCGCGACCTGCCGCCAAGCGCAACGGATGCGCGGATCTGCTCCTATGAATGCACGTTCTGTGCGGATTGCGTGGAGACAAAGCTCTCCAACGTCTGCCCGAACTGCGGCGGCGGCTTTGCCCCGCGCCCGATCCGCCCGACGCAGGAATGGCGGCCGGGCGTCTGCACGAGCAAGCAGGCGCCCTCGGACAAGCGGGTGCATTTGAAATACAGCCTAGACGACGTCGCGGCGCATTGCGCGCGGGTCAGGAACGTGGCGCCGGAGGAGCGATAGGTCTCGTTGGGTGGGCAAAGGCGCGTTAGCGCCGTGCCCACGTCATCGATATCGTGGGCACGCTTCCGCCGTCGCTCTTCGAGCTATGGCGGACAAGTCGCTTTGCCTACCCTACGGCACTGAGCTCGCAACTCACTCCGCCGCCAAAATCGTCCCCTCGACCTCACCGAACCCGACGCGATAGCCGTTGCCCTGGCACCAGCCGCGCATCACGAGGCTGTCGCCGTCCTCCAGGAACGAGCGCTTGGCGCCACCGGGCAGCTCGGCCGGCTCGGTGCCGTTCCAGCTGATCTCCAAGAGACTGCCGCGCTGGTTCTTCTCCGGGCCGGAGATGGTGCCGCTGCCGAGGAGATCGCCGACATTCATGGCGCAGCCGGAGGAGGCGTGGTGCATCAGCTGCTGCACCGAGGACCAGTACATGTATTTGAAATTGGTCCGGCTGATGCCGGCGGGCGCATTGGCGCCGGCGGCACGCAAGGAGACGTCCAGCTCGAGATCGTAGTTCTGCGGCTTGGCCTGCTTGAGATAATCCAGCGGCACCGGCTCCTGCGCCGGCCCCTTCAGCCGGAACGGCTCCAGCGCCTCGCGCGTCACCACCCAGGGGCTGATCGAGGTCGCGAACGCTTTCGCCAAGAACGGCCCGAGCGGCACATATTCCCATTGCTGGATGTCGCGCGCACTCCAGTCGTTGAGCAGCACGAAGCCGAAGATCATCTCTTCGGCCTGGCTTTCCGTGAGCATGCCGCCCATCGGCGACGGCTGGCCGATCACCGCACCCATCTCCAGCTCGAAATCGAGCCGCTTGCACGGCCCGAAGCTCGGCACGTCGACATTCGGCGGCTTCAACTGCCCGCGTGGCCGCTTCACCCTGGTGCCTGACACGACGACAGTCGAGGCGCGGCCGTTATAGGCGATCGGCATGTGCAGCCAGTTCGGCTGCAGCGCATTGTCCTTGCCGCGGAACATCACGCCGACATTGGTGGCGTGCTCTTTCGACGAATAGAAATCGGTGTAGCCGGAAACGGTGAATGGCAGATGCAGCTTCGCATCGCGCATCGGCACCAGCGCCTGCTTGCGCAGCTCCTCGTTGTCGCGCAGTTCCGGGTGATCGTGGCGCAGCAGCTCGCTGATCCGCGCCCGTGTCTTGCTCCAGACCTTCGGCCCCAGCGCCATGAATGGATTGAGCGAGGGGCCGGAGAACACGCCGAGCGGACCGACATCGAGCCGGGAATCCTGCTCGAGCTCCCAGAGATCGAGCACATAGCTGCCGATCGCAACGCCGACCCGCGGCGTCGGATTGGCCGCGGTCGAGAACACGCCATAGGGTAGGTTCTGGATCGGGAAGTCGGAGGCAGGGTCGATGTCGATGAAGGAGCGGAGGCTGGGATCGTTGGGGTGGGGCATTGGTTTCCCGTGGCGCAGCGGTGACGGTGTCACCCTCCCCTGGAGGGGGAGGGTCGGCTCATATTGAGCGCAGCGAAATATGAGACGGGGTGGGGTGATCTCTCAACACGGGCAGTGTTTCCTGCGGAGAGACCGTCACCCCCACCCCGCTACGCATTTCGCTTCGCTACATGCGTAACGACCCTCCCCCTCCAGGGGAGGGTAAGAAATCTCACGGCTTGTTCGGATCGAACCGCTTTTCAAGCCCCTTCCAGCAATCCGCGTAATCGTCCTGCAGCGTCGACGCATTCGCGGCATGCGCTGTCACGCGCTGCGGGTAGCGGGTTTCGAACATGAAGGCCATCGTGCCCGTGAGCTTGACCGGCTTCAGCTCGCCGTTGCTGGCATGCTCGAAGGCGTCGCGGTCCGGGCCGTGCGGCAGCATGCAATTGTGCAGGCTGTTGCCGCCCGGCACGAAGCCCTGCGGCTTGGCGTCGTAGACGCCGTAGATCAGGCCCATGAACTCGCTCATGATGTTCATATGATACCAGGGCGGGCGGAAGGTGTTGTCGGCGACCATCCAGCGCTCGGGGAAGATGACGAAGTCGATATTCGCGGTGCCCGCGGTCTCCGACGGCGAGGTCAGCACCGTGAAGATCGAGGGATCGGGATGGTCGAAGCCGATCGCGCCGACCGGCGAGAAGGTGCGCAGATCGTATTTGTAGGGCGCGTAATTGCCATGCCAGGCGACGACGTCGATCGGCGAATGCGGCAGCGTGGTCTTGAACAGCGAGCCGCCCCATTTCACGAACAGCTCGGTCGGCGTGTCCTTATCCTCGTAGTTCGCGACCGGTGTGAGGAAGTCGCGGGCATTGGCGAGACAATTGGCGCCGATCGGCCCGCGCTCCGGCAGCGTGAAGGCGCCGCTGTAATTCTCGCAGAGATAGCCGCGCGCCGGACCGTTCGGGATCTCGACGCGAAACTTCACGCCGCGCGGGATCACCACGATCTCGCCGGGCTCGGCATCGATGCGCCCGAACTCGGTGACGACGCGAAGATTGCCCTGCTGAAGCACGAACATCAGTTCGCCGTCGGCATTGTAGAAGTGCTGATCCACCATCGACTTGGTGATGAGATAGACATGCGCGGCCATGCCGGCCTGAGTGTTGACGTCACCGGCCGTTGTCATGGTCTGCACGCCCTGGAGGAAGGTCACCTCCTCCTTCGGCAGCGGCGTCGGGTCCCAGCGCAATTGCGCGATCGGCAGATCATATTCGTGGCACGGCGCCGAGCGCCACAGGCCGGCATCGACCTTCTCGAAACGGCCGGAATGCTTCACCGAGGGGCGAATGCGATAGAGCCAGGAGCGCTCATTGGTGCCGCGCGGTGCGGTGAAGGGCGAGCCCGAGAGCTGCTCGGCGTAAAGCCCGTAGGCGCAGCGCTGCGGCGAGTTGCGCCCGATCGGCAGCGCGCCCGGCAGCGCTTCGGTCTCAAAACTGTTGCCGAAGCCGGACATGTAGCCCGGCGTCACCTGCGCCGAGCTCCGGATGATCTGATCAGGCGAGGTATTGATGTTCATGACTATCCTCCTCCTTGCAGGGCCGCCCACATTTCCTGGTCGCGCTTGTCGGTCCAGATCACGGGATCGTCGATCCCCGACGCTTCGTCATAGGCGCGCGAGACGTTGAACGGCAGGCAGTGCTCGTAGATGGCGAAGCTGTGGAATTTCGGATCCATCACCTCGCGCGTCGCGGCCATCGATTCCTTCAGCGTCCGGCCCCTGGCGACCGAGACTTCGGCCGCGCCATAGAGCGAGGTGACGAAGTCGCGCGTCATCGCGATGGCCTCGCGCACGGTGGCTGTGCCCCTCAGCGCATCGCCGCGGCCCGGCGCGATCGCCTTGGGATTGAAATTGCGGATCTCGTTCAGCGTCAGCGGCCATTCGCGCAGATGCGCGTCGCCGCAATAGCAGGCCGAGTGATATTCGATGAGGTCGCCGGAGAACATCACTTCGGCGTCCGGCACCCAGGCGACGATATCGCCGGAGGTGTGGCCAGCGCCGAGCTGCATCAGCCGCACCTCGCGCTTGCCGAGGTAGATCGACATCTCGCCTTCGAAGGTCAGCGTCGGCCAGGTCAGGCCGGGAATGCTGGCAGCATCCTGGAACAGGCGCGGGAAGCGGCCATACTCGGAATCCCAATCCTGCTGGCCGCGCTCCTCGATCAGACGATGGGTCTCCTGCGAGGCGACGATGCCCTGCGCCTTGTAGGCGGAGGCGCCGAGCACGCGTACGGCGTGATAATGCGACAGCACGACATATTTGATCGGCTTGTCGGTGACGGTTTTGACGCGCTCGATCACCTTGTTGGCCATCGCCGGCGTCGACTGCGCATCGAACACGAGGCAGCCGTCGTCGCCGACGATGATCGCCGTGTTCGGATCGCCCTCGGCGGTGAAGGCGTAGAGATCGGTGCCGATCTCGGAGAAGGTGATCTTCTTCTCGGAGAGATCGCCGGTGGATGCGAAGTTCTTCGCCATCAGTTCGTCCTTCAAGTGTCGGGTTATTGCTGTTGCTGTTGCTGTTGTTGCTGCTGGCCGTCGATCATGCGGCGTCTCGCCAGCGCGAGCGCTTCCCGCAATACGTCGATGTCGCCGATGTGATTGGCGAGGATCAAAACCAGCGCGGCGTCGAAATCGGCGCTCTGCTCGTCAGTAAGGCCGCGATGCGCCTCGACGACGGCGCGAAAGGCATCATCGGGTCGCGCAAAATTGGAGCTGGTGGAAAGCGGCATGCGAAACCTCAATTCAAGCCTGCGGCCCGCGACAGTGCCGCCGTGATCGCCGCACGCGTCGGATGGCGGAAGCGCGCGGCGACGTAGCCGTCGGGCCTCAGGAGATAGGCAGAGCCCGGCTCGGCGTCATAACGCTTCGCGACAAAGCCGGAGGGATCGGCAAGTCCGCCCTCCCCGCCGATGCGGATATCCTTGACGCCATCGGGCGTATCGATCGCCGCGCCATTGCTGAACGACAGCAGGGTAAACTCCGTTCCACCCTTGCGGAACGCATCCGTCAGATAGGCCTGCTGGCCAATGGGTGCGTCCGGCATGGAGCAACCGGGCGAGGGTCCGCCGCTCCACGCCTCCGCATCCGGTGACGACAGTGACGTGTCGTAGCTGCATGGCACCGACAGCCTTCCGCCGTTGACCATGCGCTTGCCGAACTCGGTTTCCTTGGCCAGCGACAGCACCGCCTGACGCAGCCGGGCTTCCTGATGCGAATTCGGCGCCATGAAATCGGTCGAGCGGGTGGATTCGCGGATATTCTCATCGGCCGCCAGGCTGCGCTCGACATGGTAGCTTTCGAGCAGGCTCGCAGGCGAGGTGCCGCGCAGCACGCGGTCGAGCTTCCAGGAGAGATTTTCGGCGTCTTCCAGTCCCGAGTTCGCACCGCGAGCGCCGAAGGGCGAGACCTGATGCGCGGAATCGCCGGCAAAGATCACGCGGCCATGGAGGAAGCGATCCATCCGCCGGCACTGGAATTTGTAAAGCGAGATCCACTCGAACTCGAACTTGTCGTGCCCGAGCATGCGCGCGATCCGCGGCCGCACGTTCTCCGGCTTCTTCTCGACTGTGGGATCGGCATAGCGATTGAGCTGGAGATCGATGCGCCAGACGTCATCAGGCTGCCGGTGCAGCAGCGCCGAACGTCCCTGATGAAACGGCGGATCGAACCAGAACCAGCGCTCGGTCGGGAATTCCGCCGTCATCTTCACGTCGGCGATCAGGAACTGATCCTCGAACACCTGTCCCGCGAACTCGGCGCCGACCATCTGCCGCAGCGAGGAACGCGCGCCGTCGCAGGCAACGACATATTGCGCATGCAGGCGGTAGGCGCCTTCGGGTGTCTCGATCGTAAGCGCGACGGAATCGTTGCGCTGTTCGACCGACGTGACCTTGTTGCGCCAGCGCAGGTCGACCGCGGGCAGATCGCCGATGCGATCGACCAGATAGGCCTCGGCGTAATATTGCTGGAGATTGATGAAGGCCGGCCGCTTGTGGCCGTCCTCCGGCAGCAGGTTGAACTGATAGAGCTGGGACTCGCCGTGGAAGATGCGGCCGACGCTCCACACGACGCCCTTGTCGACCATGCGGTCGGCGACGCCGAGCCGGTCCCAATATTCCAGCGAGCGCTTCGAGAAGCAGATCGCGCGCGAGCCCTCGCCGATGCGGTCGGCATCGTCCAGAAGGACGACGCGCTGGCCGCGCTGGGCGAGATCGATCGCCAGCGATAGCCCGACGGGCCCGGCGCCAACGACCACGACCGGATGCTCGGCCGGATTCTGACCGGGGCGATCCTGATCGGGGTGGCGGCGATAGCCGAACTGGGTTTTGGCCTGATGCGTATTGGCCTGCGCCATACACTAACCTCGGCTCTGGTCAGGGGAGGACTGATCTGCTAGATAGTCTCACGTGCAACTATTTTGGACCGGAGCCGGCCGGCCGTCAACTGGAATTCGGAGCGCGCCCCTTGGCGAGGACATCCAGCGACATCGCGTTGAAGACACGGCAGGCCGATGAGGCTTCGCCGCGGCCAAAGTCACGGCTCGATCTGTTCAAGTTCGTGCCGTTCCGCCTCAACCGGCTCGCGGCGGAGGTCAGTTCCGCGCTCGCGGTCGAATATCAGGAACGTCACGGCCTCGACATTCCGGCATGGCGCGTCATTGCCACGCTCGGCTTCCGCAACGATGCCTGCAGCGCGCAGTACATCTCGCAATGCACCCGCACGCACAAATCCACCATCAGCCGCGCAGTGACGGCGCTGCTGCATGACGGCTTGATCGAGCGGGTCGAGAACGAAGCCGATCGCCGCGAATTCCGCCTGCAACTGACGAAGAAAGGCCGCGCACTGTACGAGGAATTGTTTCCGCAATTGCTGCGACGGGAAGACGAAATCCTCGCCTGCCTGTCCGCGCAGGAGCGCAAGCAACTCTCCGCGCTGCTCGGCAAGATCGAGGACAGCCTCGACCTGATCCAGACCAGCGAAGAGGCAGATGCGAAGCAGGCGTATTAGGGCGCGCACGCATAGAGGCGCAGACGTCGGCTTGTGGGAGTCCGGTTGAAAAAACTTGGTAGGCCCGTGACGGCAGTGGCGTATATGGCGATGCTATTTGTGGCGTTTGCCGCAACTCGCGCATGCGCCGCTGACATAGGTTATCTGGCTCCCCCTGGAGTCGCTGCAAGCGAGTTTCCCTCACCGCAGCGCCCTGTCGCACGGATCGTCAGCCCACGCCGCTCCGCCGAAGAGCGCCGCGACGCCCTCAATGAGGCCGGTCAAATCGCACGCGTTCTTGAACTGAAACCAGGCATGACAGTCGGCGACATTGGAGCAGGCAGTGGCTACCACACGGTCAGGCTCTCGCACCTCGTCGGCCCCGCCGGCTCTGTCATTGCCCAGGACGTCACGCGGGATTACCTCGTCGAACTCGCCAGGCGAACAGAACTTCTGAAGTTGACGAACGTGCAATTTGCGCTCGGCGAACCACACGACCCGCGTCTGCCCGCTTCCTCGCTGGACGCCGCAATCCTTGTGCATATGTATCACGAGATCGCCCAACCCTATGCCTTCCTCTACAATCTCGCGCCCGCCCTGAAGCAGGGTGCGCGGGTCGGAATTGTCGATCTTGAGCTTCCAACGTCGAAGCATGGCACGCCAATTGAGCTCTTGCGCTGCGAATTGACCGCCGTCGGCTATCGCGAGGTTGCCGCATACAAGCTCGCGGGGGACGCAGGATACCTGGCGGTATTCTCTCCGCCGGAGCTAGCGGCTCGAAGATCTCCCCGCGATGTCGTTGCTTGCGAGGATCCTGCCGGCGCTCGTTGACATCACGCCCGCCGCCCGCGAATCTCGCCTCACCGCCTGATGTCCGCTGCGCTCAGGACTTACACGGACGCGCCCTGGCTCCGTCACTTCGCGAACGACCGCGTCGGCGGCACATGCAATGCCCAGGCGTCGACCTTGTCGCTGGCGCGCGGATAAATCTCGGTCACGATCGGATCGTGGCCGGGAATGAACCGGTCGGGATGGCCGGCGAGACGTTCGATCGTCTCCCAGCCCATGGCCATGTCGCCGACATTGTAGACGATCGGGAACGGGCTGCGGCGTTGCAGATTGGCGTAGTAATGCGCAGCGTCTGACGCCAGCACCACCGGACCGCGCGCGGTCTCGACCTTGACCACCTGCAAGCCGTCCGAATGGCCGCCGACGCGGTGCACGGTGACACCAGGCGCGATTTCACCGTCGCCGGAATAGAAATTGACGCGCTCGCCGTAGACATGGCGCACCATCTGGGTGACGTGCTCGACCGAGAATGGATGTCGCAGCAGTCCGTTACACATGCAGCGGCCCGTGGCGTAAGCCATCTCGCGCTCCTGGAGATGGAAGCGCGCATTCGGGAAGCGATCGAGATTGCCGGCGTGATCGTAATGCAGATGCGTCACGATGATGTCGCGAATGCTCGACGCGGCGACGCCGAAACGCTCCAGCGCATCGACCGGATTGAGCGTCAGCTTGCGCGCGCGCGAGATAGCCTCCTCGGCATTGAAACCGGTATCGACCAGAATATCGCGCCCCTGCCCCCGGATCAGCCAAACGAAGTAGTCGAGATCCTGCGCCGCGCTGTCATGCGGGTCGGGCGCCAGAAAATTCATGCTGGGGGTGCGCGGCGACATCGTCGCATAGCGAAGAGCGTAGATTTCGTAGGCGTTTCCCATGATCTTGATCCCGGCTTTTGCTTTTTCTGAATGGACCTGCCGCGCACCAAGCCATTGCCCACCATAAAGGTCAAACGCCTGAGCCCGCGATGGACGCAGGGCGCAATGTGAGACCAATCACATTTTCGTCGCGAGTGCCGGCCTAACATGACGGCCGGAACCCTGAACGAGAACGCGTCGAGGAGAGCCGTGACCGCCGATTTATTCCCCTCGCGAGTTGCCCCTGCGTCGCGGTCAATTGTCGCGATAGTGCCGAATCTCCAAGCGGTTGACGCCTCCACTCCCCGGTTTGATAATGCACTTTGCGTAAGTTAAGGTCGCCGCGGCGCAAGCTGGGAACGGCGCCTTTTTGGCTGGACCGCGCTGATTATGAAAATTCGCTTCCTTTTTCTTCTGCCCTTGCTCCTCTCGCTCATCCCGACCGCGCCGTCGCACGCGGCCGGCGACCGCTACGCGCTGGTCATCGGCAATGCCAAATACCCGGATGCCGACAGCCCGCTGAAGGAGCCGCTCAACGATGCTCGCGACGTCGCCGACGAACTCAAGCGCGACGGCTTTACCGTTGAGGTCGGCGAGAACCTGACCGGCGACGCTATGCGCCGCGCCTTCGACAAGCTCTACGGCAAGATCAAGCCGGGCTCGGTGGCGCTGATCTTCTACAGCGGGTTCGGCATCCAGTCGGCGCGCCAGAGCTACATGATCCCGGTCGACGCGCAGATCTGGACCGAGTCCGACGTCCGTCGCGACGGGTTCAGCATCGAAGCGATCCTGGGCGAGCTCAACACCCGCGGCGCGGGCGTCAAGATCGCGCTGATCGATGCCTCCAGGCGCAATCCGTTCGAACGGCGGTTCCGCAGCTTCTCGGCGGGCCTGACCCCCGTCATCGCGCCGAACGGCACCCTGGTGATGTATTCGGCGGCGCTGGCATCGGTGGTATCGGACGCCGGCGGCGACCACAGCCTGTTCGTCCAGGAACTGCTCAAGGAAATCCGTGTCCCCGACCTGATGGCGGAGGAAACGCTGAACCGCACTAAGATGGGCGTCACCCGCGCCTCGCGCGGCGAGCAGGTGCCGTGGATCTCGTCCTCGCTCGCCGAGGATTTCTCGTTCATTCCGGGTGCAGCCGGATCGCGCCCGACGGCGACGACCCCGCCACCGGCGCCTCCCGCACCGGCGCCGCCTGCGGTCGCCAACAACCCGCCTCCGGCACCGCCCGCCCCACCGCCAGCAGCACCGCCCGTGGCTGCGAACAATCCGCCGGCGCCGCCTGCACCTCCGTCACCGCCGCCGGCGCCGAAGCCGCAGGTTGAAGCTGCGCTGCCTCCGCCGACACCGCCGGCCAAACCGGCCGAGCCCGCCCCGTCGCCGAATGCAGATGGTGGGCCGAGCGCGTCCGCGCTGGCGGAGGATCCCACCATCAAGGGCCTGACGGCTAAGATCGCCGCCAATCCGGACGATGTGAATGCGCTGTATCGGCGTGGCCAGGTCTATGCCAGCAAGGGGGCCTACAGCCTTGCCATCAAGGATTTTGACGAGACGCTCCGGATCAATTCGAAGGACGTCGAGGCGCTGAACAACCGCTGCTGGACCCGTGCCGTGGTCGGCGACCTCCAGGGCGCGCTGAAGGATTGTAACGAGGCGCTGCGGCTGCGGCCCAACTTCGTCGATGCGCTGGACAGCCGCGGGCTGGTGAACCTCAAATCCGGGGCGGCAAAGAACGCCATCGCCGATTTTGACGCCGCGCTGAAGATCAACCCGCGCCTGACCTCTTCGCTCTATGGACGGGGCGTCGCGAAGCAGCGCAACGGCTCCGCCCAGGAGGGCGCGCTCGACGTCGCCAATGCCAAAGCGATGGACCCGAACATCGTGCAGGAATTCGCAAGTTACGGAGTGCGTTGATATTTTTTTGATTTGAGGCCGGCAGCGCCTCGAACCCGCGGCGGTCCGGCAAGACTAACAGAACGGGTGCCGCAGGCGGCCTTGCCGTGGGGGCCACTTGCAGGAATTTTGGTACCGCGCGGGCTCGCGCAGGAGGGACTGGCAATGAGATTGGCTGCAAAGGGACTGACCGCGATCCTGTCCATCTTCACCATCGGCGCCGCACTGACGCTCCCGCCCGCTTTCGCCGGCGACGACGGCAACAGCAAGAACGTCACCGAGGACGAGATCGTCCGCGCGCTGGCGCCGCCGCCGAAGAAGCCCCTCACCCGCGGCCTCTCGATCGCTCCGCAGGCCGATCCGGCGCCGAACGCGGCGGAAACCAAGCTGATCCAGTCGGTCCGCGGCCGCGCCACGCGCTCGCTGTCGTCGACAGAGCGCGAGGAGATCGCCTCGGCCGCCAAGGACAAGCCGAATATCGATCTCGAAATCACCTTTGACTACAACTCGGCCGACATCAGCACCAAGTCGCTGCCTTCGGTGCAGGCGCTTGGCCGCGCACTGACCAGCCCCGATTTGAAGGGCTCGACCTTCGTGGTCGCCGGGCATACCGACGCCGCCGGCGGCGAGGGCTACAATCAGGAGCTGTCGGAACGCCGCGCGGATTCGATCAAGCGCTACCTCGTCGAGAAGTACAGCATTGCCGCCACCGACCTCGTCACCGTCGGCTACGGCAAGAGCAAGCTGAAGGATCCGAACCAGCCGATGGCGGAGGTGAACCGCCGCGTTCAGGTCGTGAATATGGAAAACAAGACCACCGCATCGAAGTGACCACGACGTAATCCTTTGCAGTGACAAGTCGTGATGTGGTGTAAAGTCTTGCTCCCAGCGCGCGTCCCGCAGCCCTGCGGGACGCCGCTTCGTTTCAGGGAAACGATCCCAGCAACCCCGAGCCAGGCCAGGATGATCCGGCGATGAACATCTCCGAATATCTCAAGCCTGCGGGAACCGTGGCGTTCATCGTTGCGCTCGGCCTCGGCTATTACTGGTTCGAGCATCGGCATCGCCCCGAGGCGAAGGAGACGCCGGGCGAGGCCCTCGTCATCGTCGCGAAGTCGACCAACGCCTGCTTCTCCGATCTGGTGCGCGTCACCGGCTTCTTCGTGCCGCGGCGCGAGGCCGTGGTCATGCCCGACCAGGAAGGATCGAAGGTCACCGACGTCTTCGTCACCGAAGGCGCGATCGTCACCGAAAACCAGGAGCTGGCGCGCCTGACGGCGCCGCCGCAGATCCCGGGCCAGCCGCAAAGGCCGGGCCCGCAGGGTCCGATCTCGCTGAAGGCACCGGCGCCGGGTCTCATCACGGAAGTGCGGACCGTTGTCGGTGCACCGGCATCGCCGCAGGCCGGACCGATGTTCCGCATCGCCGTCAACAACGAGATCGAGCTGGATGCGCAGGTCCCGGCCGTGCACATGCCAAAACTCAGCCCCGGCGCGACGGTACGGATCAGCCGGGATGACGCCGCCGATCTGATCGGCCGCGTCCGGCTGGTTGCGCCCGAGATCGACCGCGCCACACAGCTCGGCCGCGTCCGCATCAGCGTCACCAACAATCCGTCGCTGAAGGTCGGCGTGTTTGCCCGTGCCTCGATCGACGCCAAGCGAAGCTGCGGCGTCGCGGTTCCCAAGACGGCGATCGACCATCTCACCGTGCAGGTGGTCAAAGGCAATACCGTCGAGACACGCCGGGTGCGCGTCGGGCTGACATCCGACAGCCAAACCGAAATCCTTGAAGGGGTCGACGTCGGCGAAATCGTCGTCGCCGACGCCGGCTCTTCGCTCCATGACGGCGACCAGATCAAGACCATGTTCGCCGATGAACTCGATCGCACGCGGGTACGCTGATGGCTCTCAATATCTCGGCATGGTCAATCCGGAATCCGCTGCCGTCGGTGGTGTTTTCGATCATCCTCCTGATCCTCGGCTGGACCTCCTTCACCAAGCTCGCGATCACGCGACTGCCCTCGGCCGACATTCCCGTGATCTCGGTCGCGGTGGCGCAGTTCGGCGCCGCCCCGGCGGAACTCGAATCCCAGGTCACCAAGACGGTTGAAGACGCCGTCTCAGGCGTCGAGGGCGTGCGGCACATCACCTCCTCGATCACCGACGGCGTGTCGGTCACCACCATCCAGTTCGCGCTGGAAACCAACACCGATCGCGCACTCAACGACGTCAAGGACGCGGTGACGCGCGTGCGCTCGAACCTGCCGCAGAACGTGACCGAGCCGCTGATCCAGCGCGTCGACGTGATCGGCCTGCCGATCGTCACCTATGCCGCGATTTCGCCCGGCAAGACGCCGGAGCAACTGTCTTATTTCGTCGACGACGTGGTCAAGCGCGCGCTGCAGGGCGTGCGCGGCGTCGCCCAGGTCGAACGCATCGGCGGTGTCGAGCGCGAGATCCTGGTCTCGCTCGATCCCGACCGCCTGCAGGCGATGGGGCTGACGGCCGTCAATGTCAGCCAGAGCCTGCGCGGCACTAATGTCGACGTCGCCGGCGGCCGCGCCGAAATCGGCAAGAACGACCAGGCGATCCGGACGCTGGCCGGCGCCAAGACGCTGAGCGACCTCGCCGGCACCATGGTCCCGCTGTTCGGCGGCGGCGAGGTCCGTCTCGACGATCTCGGCACCGTGACCGACACCATCGCCGACCGCCGGACCTTCGCCCGCTTCAACGGCGAGCCGGTCGTCGCGCTCGGCATCAAGCGCTCCAAGGGCGCCAGCGACGTGAAGGTCGCCGAAGCCGTGCAGAAGCGCATCGACGCACTCAAGGCCGCCTATCCCGATGTCGACCTCAAGCTGATCGACACCTCGGTCGAATACACCAACGGCAATTACGAGGCGGCGATCTCGACCCTGTTCGAGGGCGCCATCCTCGCCGTGGTCATCGTGCTGCTATTCCTGCGCGACCTTCGCGCCACCATCATTGCCGCGGTCTCGCTGCCGCTGTCGATCTTCCCGGCGTTCTGGGCGATGGACATCCTCGGCTTCTCGCTCAACCTCGTCAGCTTCCTCGCCATCACGCTATCGACAGGCATTCTGGTCGACGACGCCATCGTCGAGATCGAGAACATCGTACGGCACATGAACATGGGCAAATCGCCCTACCGTGCCGCGCTCGAAGCCGCCGACGAAATCGGCCTCGCCGTGATCGCGATCTCGCTGACCATCATCGCGATCTTCGCGCCCGCGAGCTTCATGTCGGGCATCGCCGGACAGTTCTTCAAGCAGTTCGGCATCACCGTGTCGGTGCAGGTGTTCTTCTCCCTGCTCGCGGCGCGCTTCGTGACGCCGATGCTGGCGGCCTACTTTCTCAAACATGGCAATCATGAAGAGCCGCCACCCGGCCGCATCCTGCGGACCTATCACGGTCTCGTCTCGTGGTCGGTAAAGCACTATTTCATCACCGTGCTGATCGGGTTCGGCATCTTCGCGGCCTCGATCTGGAGCATCACGCTGCTGCCGCAGGGCTTCCTGCCGGCGCAAGACAGCGCCCGCTCGCTGCTCGCCCTCGAACTGCCGCCGGGCACGCAGCTCGCCTACACCGAAAAGGTCACCGAGGACATCGTCGCACGGCTGCGCAAGCGGCCCGAAGTGAAGAGCATCTTCGTGGACGGCGGCCGCGTTCCGCCAGGCACCCAGGAAGTCCGGCGCGCTGCCCTGATCATCAATTACACGCCCAAGAACGACCGCAACATCACCCAGCGCGAGCTCGAGTTCTCGATCAGCCAGGAGCTGGAGAACGTTCCCGATATCCGCTTCTGGTTCCTGGACGAGAACGGCCTGCGCGCGATCTCCCTGGTCGTGACTGGCGTCGATGCCAACATCGTCAACAACGTCGCCAGCGAACTCGCGACGCAGATGAAGCGAATTCCGACCATCTCCAACGTGATCTCGGAGACCTCGCTGGAGCGCCCCGAATTGCGCATCGAGCCGCGCGCCGATCTCGCCGCAAGGCTCGGCGTCTCGACCGAAAGCCTGTCGCAGACCATCCGCGTCGCAACCATCGGCGACGTCGGTCCGGCGCTTGCCAAGTTCGACGTCGGCGACCGTCTGGTGCCGATCCGCGTGCAGCTCGAGGATGCCGCGCGCGGCAATCTCAAGACGCTGGAGCAGCTGCGCGTGCCGCTCGGTGAGCACGGCGAGAAAGGCGGCGTGCCGCTGTCCGTCATCGCCGACGTCAAGCTCGACCAGGGCCCGACCAGCATCAACCGCTACGACCGCGAACGGCAGGCAACCGTCGCCGCCGACCTCGTCGGCTCCGCGGCGCTCGGCGATGCGACCAAGAAGATCTACGATCTGCCTGTCATGAAGAGCCTGCCGAAGGGCGTGAAAGTCTCCCCCTCCGGCGACGCCGAAAGCCTCAATGAACTGTCCGACGGCTTCGCCACCGCGATCACGGCCGGCCTGATGATGGTCTATGCGGTGCTGGTGCTGCTGTTCGGCACCTTCCTGCAGCCGATCACCATCCTGTTCTCGCTACCGCTCTCGATCGGCGGCGCGATTGCCGCGCTGCTCGTCACCGGCAAGCAGCTCACCACACCGGTGTGGATCGGCATCCTGATGCTGATGGGCATCGTCACCAAGAACGCGATCATGCTGGTGGAGTTCGCGATCGAATCCATCAATGCCGGCAAGCCGCGCGACGAGGCGATGATCGACGCCGGCATGAAGCGCGCCCGCCCGATCGTGATGACCACGATCGCGATGGCCGCCGGCATGATGCCGAGCGCGCTCGCGGTCGGCGCCGGCGGCGAGTTCCGCTCGCCAATGGCGCTCGCGGTGATCGGCGGCCTGATCTTCTCGACCATCCTGTCGCTGGTGTTCGTGCCCGCGATGTTCATGGTGATGGACGACCTCGGCGCCCTGATCTGGCGCTTCGGCAAGCGGCTGATCGTGCACAGCGAAGACGCGGAGACCGACGGTCATCATGAGGCCGCGGAAGCGGCACATGCGCCGAAGAGCATCGTGCACCCGGCGGCGGAGTAAGTTCCCGCCGGCGCGGCTGAGGCGAGCGAACTGAAACCCCTCGTCGCGATCGCTACTCGTTCCGTGCGATCGCCGTCAGCTTGGTCATGTTCCGCAGCAGGATACGGCCGCGCTGGAGATCCAAAATCGCTTCCTTGCGCCAGGCCTGAAGCTGGCGGTTCACGCTCTCGCGGGCGGCGCCGACGAAGACGCCGAGCTGTTCCTGCGAAATGTGCACCTCGGAGCCAAAATCGGCGGCGAGCGCGCAGAGCCGCCGCGCCAGCCGGACCGGCAGCGGCTGCAACATGGATTCCTCCATGCGCTCGCTCTGCCAGCGGATGCGCTGGCACAACAGCGCAATGATCTTGATCGCGACCTTCGGCTCGCGTTCGAGGAAGGCGAGGAAGTCTTCGCGCCGCAGCACGAACAATTCGCTCACTTCGCCGGCGGTCGCGTCGGCGGTGCGGCTCTGGCCGTCCAGCACCGCGACCTCGCCGAACAGGTCGCCCGGCCCCATGAAGTTCAATGTCAGCCGGCTGCCGTCGGAGGCACCGGTCTCGATACGGACCTGGCCGCGGCGCACGCCGTACAGCGCGTCACCGGGATCGCCCTTCTGGAACAACACCTCGCCATTCGCCAGATGCTGGGTGTGGCAGAGATTGGACAACCGCTGGAGTTCGTCCGCACCGAGATCGGCGAACATGGCATTCATTTTCAGAATGACCGCAAATTCGGCCTGCTTGCTCATTTCAACGTCCTTGTGAATTTCTTGGCCAGTTTCTTTGGCAAATCGCTTGCAAATCGCTTGGAAGCATCATCGTCAGAATCGCGTAAAACCGCGTCGGAGAAGTGTGTCATAAGTCACATAACTTTGCAGCACCTCCCGACTAATTTTAGCCGCTTGGAGCGGCTTCCCGTCCCGGGATAAACTCGGGCGCGAAGGACGGGCAATCTGCCGGATTCGACGCCGCTCGTCCGTCGTTGGAAAGTCGACATGAGAGCAGTGAAATTCGCCGGCGTAGCTTTGCTCGCCGTCATCGTCGTGATCGCACTCCTGCTGGTGATCGGGATTCCCTCGGGCTTCCTGACCGCGACCATCGCCTCGCGCGTCGAGCAGGCGAGCGGCTATCGCCTGTCGATCGACGGAACCACCAAGATCAGCCTGTGGCCGACGCTGAACGTCACGCTGAACGATCTCACGCTCCAGGACCCCAAGGACCGCAGCGGCATCACGCGCGTGACGATCGACAGCGTGCAGGCCGACATGTCGCTCGCAAGCGTGTGGTCGGGTCGTCCGAAGATCAGCGAGATCATCGTCACCCATCCGGTGCTGTATCAACCGCTGCTGCGCGAGCGCCTGCCCAACGCCGATACCTCGCCGAAGCCGCTTGCGCTCGACATGGACGGCGCGACCATCGACCGCATCAAGGTCACCAACGGCGAAGTCGCATTCTCGCGCGTGCGCGATCGCGTCGACGGCCGCATCAGCGCGATCGATGCCGACGCCGTCATGGGCCGCGACCGCAAGGTCAATATCGCCGGAACCGCGCGCGTCGGCGATCATCCGACCAAATTCGACATCAGGGCCACGACACCGGCGCCGCCGATCGAGCGGCAGACCATCCCGGTGGATTTCGCCATCGATATGCCCGACGTGCTGAAGTCGCAGCTCGCCGGCCACGCGGAGCTGCGGCTCAACGGTGCGGTCGTGATGGTCAATGGCGTCAACGGCACGTTCGGCGATGGCGCATTCAACGGCTGGGCCTCGGTTGACATCGCGAGCAAGCCGCTCGTGAAGGTCGATCTCGATTTCCAGCGGCTCGCGATCCCGCTGGCGAAATCGCCTGACGGTACGACCGGGCAACCCTGGAGCGATGCGCCGATCGACGTGTCCGGACTTAATTATGTCGACGCGCAGATCAGGATCTCGGCCAACGAAGCCGTCGTCGGCGACGCCCGTCTTGCGCCGCTGGCGGTCGATGCCAAACTTGCCGGCGGCATCTTGAAGGCGGGCACCGCCAATCTCGGCGCCTATGGCGGCCAGGTCGCGGGCGAGGTGATTTTGGATGCGACCAGCGGCGCGCCGAGCTTTGCGATGCATTCCGACCTCGTCGGCGTGCGCGCGCTGCCGCTGCTGCAGGGCCTTGCCGAGTTCGACCGGATCGACGGCAAGCTGCAAGCCAAGCTCGCGTTGCGCAGTGCCGGCACCAGCCAGCGCGCGCTGATGGCGAACATGCAGGGCACCGCCTTCGTCAGTTTCCAGGACGGCGCCATCCGCGGCATCAACGTCGCGCAGATGATCCGTTCGCTGACGTCGGGCACGCTGTCGGGCTGGCAGGACAGCCAGGAGCAGAGCACGGACCTGTCGCAGCTCTCGGCGTCCTTCCGCATCGACAAGGGCCAGGCGGTGACGACCGATCTCAATCTGATCGGGCCGCTGGTGCGCGTCACCGGCGCCGGCACCATTGCGCTCGACACCAAGATGATGGGCTTTCGCGTCGAGCCGAAACTGGTGATGACGACCGAAGGCCAGGGCCGCACCTCCGATCCCGTCGGCTTCGGCATTCCCGTGATGATCACCGGCGCGTGGTCGCAGCCGCGGATCTATCCCGACATGGCCGGTGTGCTCGACAATCCGGATGCCGCCTATGCCAAATTGCGCGAGATGGGCAAGGGCCTGTTCGGGCCTGACGGAGCCGGGCTCGGCAACATCCTGAACAGTTTCGGCCTCGGCGGCACCGCCGCACCCGGTGGCGGCAACGCGGCCGGCAATGCCAATCCGCAGACGCAGCAGCAAGGGCAGGGACAGGGGCAAAACAATCTGCTCGGCGGCCAGCTGGGCGAGGCGATCGGCAACCTGATCCAGCAGGGGCTCTCGAGCGGCGCCGGAAACGGCACCGGCCGGAGCCGCAGCCTGCCAGGCAGCCCGACCACACCGGCCCCCCAGGCTTCGCCGACCCCTCCGACCCAGGACCCGCCCGAGGCGCAGCAGGACAGCCAGCCGATGAACGACGTGATGCGGCAGTTGTTTAATCGGTGATTGGCGGACCAAGGCGGCGAACTCCGCGCGCAGCCTTACACGGCCTCATCACACAGTTCTTCATCCGAACGGACGAGGCGGCCTGCCGGCTGCGACAATTCACCGCCCGGCCAGCCGCCCCCACGTCGGCGGCGGGTAACCACACCCGCCCTTGACCGGCCCCCTGCCGGTCCAAAGGCCCAAATTGTGGTAGAAGAGCCGCGGGGCCCGTACGGCCCATAGCGCCGGCGTCGGTTGCGGCGCGAGAGGATCCGGATGGCGGGAGCGAAAGACAAGACCTGGTTTCTGCGCGAGGGCCTTTTCGTCAAATACGTCGCCTCCCTCGTCGGCCTCGTCGTGTTCGTGCTCGCCGTCAACGGCGCGATGGAGACCTGGATCTCCTATCGCGCCACCAAGACATCGCTGACCGACGGATTGGAAGACAAGGCGCAGGCCGCCGCCCGGCGCATGGAGCAATCCATCTCCGAGCTCGAGCGCCAGATCAGCTGGGTGACGACGGCAAGCCGGGACACGCTGGAGAAGCGCCGCGCCGATTACGCCCAGCTGCTGCAGCAGGTCTCCGTCGTCTCCCAGCTGTTCCAGCTCAACGGCGACGGCCACGAGGTGCTGCGCGTCTCGCGCCAGTCGACCACGACGGGCGGCCACGCCGACCTCGCCCGCGACATGCGCTTCACCGACGCGGTGGCGCGCGGGGTCAGCTATTCGGCGGCGAGCTTCGTCGATCAGAAGCCGGTGATGTCGATCTCGGTGGCGCATTCTGGCTTCAATGCCGGCGTCACCGTGGCGGAGATTGATCTCAGCTTCCTCTCCGACTTCCTGTCCGACGCCCAGGTCGGCAAGGCCGCCTTCGCCTATGTGGTCGACGCGCGCGGCCGCGTGCTGGCGGCCTCGTCGAAGGGACCCGAAATCGGCAAGGATCTGTCGAAGCTGGCGCAGGTCGCGGCTGCGATCTCGCCCGGCCGTGAGCCCGACACATCAGGCACCGACTTCAACGGCCATTCGGTGCTGACCGCCGCAAGCCCGGTGCCGAAACTCGGCTGGAGCGTGTTGTTCGAGCAGCCGACCGTGCAGGCGCTGACACCGATCCGCGACCAACTCGTGCGCATCGCGCTTTTGATCGGCATGGGCCTGCTGGTCGCGATCCTCGCCGGCACGCTGCTGGCGCGCCGCATGATCATCCCGATCACCGCGCTGCGCGACGGCGCGCACAAGCTCGGCGAAGGCGACTTCAGCCACCGCATCGACGTGCACACCTCCGACGAGCTGGAGGAGCTCGCCGGCCAGTTCAACCGCATGGCCGGCCAGCTCCAGGAGACCTATTCGGATCTCGAAACAAAGGTCGAGGCGCGCACCCGCGATCTCGCGCAGTCGATCAACGAGCTGAAGGTGCTGGAAGAGGTCGGCCGCGCGGTCGCATCCTCGCTCGACCTCAACGCCGTGCTGCCGACCATCGCCGCGCGTGCGCTGGAGATCAGCCACGCCGACGCGGTGGCGATCTACGGCTACGACGCCGAGCGACGCCGCTTCAACCTGGTCGAGGCCGACGGCATCGACAAATCGGTCGAGGGCGCCCACGTCACGATCGACGAAGGCGAGAACATTTTGAGCGAGGCCGCCGCGCGCGGCGAGCCGATCGCGATTGCCGATCTCGATCACGCCGCCGGGCAGCCGCTGCGCGACGTCGCGGTCAGCGCCGGCTTCCATTCGGTGCTGGCGGTGCCGCTGGTCGATCAGCAGGGCACGCTCGGCTCGCTGGTGGTGCTGCGCCGTGCCAGCGGCGCGTTCGAAGGCAGCCTCACCGGCCTGATGCGCACCTTCGCCAACCAGGCGGTGCTGGCGATGCGCAATGCGCGCCTGTTCACCGAGGTCGACCACAAGAGCCACGCGCTGGAGACCGCGAACGAGACCGTGCGCGCCCAGGCCGACAAGCTGCGCGAGCAGACCGAGCAGCTGAAGAACTGGAACAAGTCGCTGGAGGAACGCGTCGAGACCCAGCTCGGCGAGATCGAGCGCATCCGCAAGCTCGAGCGTTTCCTGGCGCCGCAGGTGGCGCAGCTGATCGCCTCCTCCGACAGTCCCGAGGGGCTGCTGACCAGCCAGCGCCGCGAAGTCACCGTGGTGTTCTGCGACCTGCGCGGCTTCACCGCCTTCACCGAGGCGACCGAGCCCGAAGAGGCAATGAACGTGCTGCGCGAATATCACGCCGCGCTCGGCAAGCTGATCTTCAAATACGAGGGCACGCTCGACAAATATGCCGGCGACGGCGTGATGATCCTGTTCAACGCGCCGATCCAGTTCGAGGACCACACCGCGCGCGCCGTGAAGATGGCGGTGGAGATGCGCGACACCATCGGCCCGCTGACCGAGCGCTGGCGCAACCGCGGCCACAGCCTCGGCTTCGGCATCGGCATCGCGCTCGGCTATGCTACGCTCGGCCAGGTCGGCTTCGAACAGCGGCTGGAATATGCCGCGATCGGCAGCGTCACCAACCTCGCCTCCCGCCTCTGCGGCGAGGCGCTGGCCAACCAGATCGTGGTGAGCCGCCGCGTCTACGGCATGGTCGAACACTCCGTCGAAGCCCGTGCGCTCGACGATCTCCAGCTCAAGGGTTTCAATCATCCGGTGCTGGCGATGGAGATCTTGTCCTGGCATGACGAAGCGGACGCGCTGGTCGATGCCTCCGCCGCGCGGCGCAGAGGGTAACCGCAAACAAAAAGTCGAAAACAACCCCATGCACAGTAGGCGGGTTTGTGGGATCGACGATTTGCGCAAGCGCCACGCCGGGGCGGTCAGCGCCGTTTGACACGTCGGGCAAAACACCGGCATGATGGCATCATCGGGCGTTTGGGGCCTGAGATCACCAAGCTCTGATGTGTTTGAAGCCGCGAGTTGCGGTCGTCCCGGCGAAGGCCGGGACCCATACCGCGGAATCTATCGATTGCGGTTGGTATTAGTACCGAACGACCAATCTTCGCCAAACTGCTCCCTGGGGCTATGGGTCCCGGCTTTCGCCGGGACGACAACGGAGTTTGTGGCGCCCCCACGAACCACATCGCTTCTCCCCGCGACTAACTCAGGCCTCAGCGACGAGGCCTGACTTCGGATGGGAGAGACCTGTGGCGTTTGCCTTGCCTTCGCGTGCGTATGATCTGCAGATGCTGGACCGCCCCGCCGACCGCACACGCGACCATGGCTGGGTCTATGGCTTGCCGCCGGGCATCGCGAGCGAGCAATGGCCGCTCGATCCCGTGACCGGTTACCCGCTGATGCACGGCTTCACGCTTCTGCTGCCGGAGGATTACCGCGTACATGGCGAGGACATCGTCGCGGTGTCGTTCTTTGCGACCGCGCCCGACCACAATGACGGCGGCGCGCCGGATGATCCCGAGATCCGCGAGGCGGTGGCGGCGCGCCCCGCGCATCCGCGCCTCTCGCGCATGACCGACATTCTCGATTACGAATATGCCGCGATCCTATTGACCAAGGCCGAATATGGCGGCGCGTTCGCAACCCCGCCGGCGCCGCTTGCGCTTGCGACCGCGGAGCGGCCGCGCTGGCTCGATGTCGGCGGCGCTAGCGCGTTTCACGAATCCGCGCCCGCTTACGCGAAGAAGCTCCTGCCGAGCAGGCCGCGCAACGATCTCGCCGAAAACCGCGCCATCGGGCTGACGGCCCGCGCTGATGATCCCAACTCCGGCAAGGGCCCTCAGGACAAGCATGTGAAGGAAGGGCCGCCGACCGGGTACCAGCCCTACTATTACTATGTCGACGGTGTCGTGAGCCGCGACAATTTCCGCCTGCACGATTGGGGCAAGGACCACGCCCAAAATCATCTCGGCGGCACGATGCGGCCGTGCCAGGCGGTGCCGGAGATGAGCCCGTTCTACATCGAGTTCGAGGAATATTTCGGCGGCTACAATTTTGGTGGCGGCAATGCACAGCTCGACTTCAAGGACATGAAATTCGACTGGGCGTGCGGGTAATCCGCCCTTCTCTCCAACGCATGTAGCCCGCATGGAGTGGAACGAGATGCGCGGTTGAGGTCCCGGATTGCGCTTCCGCCTTCGCTCTTCGAGCTTCGGCGGACAAGTCGTTCCATCCGGGCTACGATCTTTGTACGTGATCTAACAGCGCGTCATCCCACCGTCATGTCCCGCCGATACCGCTCAGGCCCCACAAACATTTTGCGGTGCCGACTGGCGCCGAATTTCCAGGGCACGTCAGGGAGGGATCATGGCTTCTTTCACCGTGGCAAGCGGTTCCACAGTCACGTCCGCGAAGACCGTCAGCGGCACCGACACCGGCATCATCCAGGCCGGCGGCACGCTGTCAGATACCACCGACATCACCTGGACCGGCGGCACGGCCGGGCAGACCGTCGTGATCGACAACGCCGGCACCATCACGGCGACGACGCGTGGCATCGACACCAAGGGCTCGTTCACATCGGGCAATCTCTCCTTCACCAACGAGGCCGGCGCCAAGCTGATCACGGGCGACGATTCGTTCCGCATCAACACCGCGCTCTCGGGCGGCACCATCACGGTCGACAATTCCGGCAGCATCGTCTCCGGCACGGTAGATGCGTCCGGCAACATCGTCGCGGGCACGAGCGGCCAGGCGCTCGACTTCGCCGCGATCGTTTCGCCAACCGAGACGATCAACATCACCAATCACACCGGCGCCGTGATCGGCGCCTCCGGCAATGACGCGATCCGTCCCGGTGCAGGCATCATCACCATCGACAATGACGGGCTGATCGACGCCACCGCCTCGGCGAGCCGCGCGATCAACCTCAACACCTCGAATCTCACCAACATCACCTCGTTCACGCTCGACAACGACCAGCACGGCGTGATCCAGTCGCAGGGCGATGCGGTCCGCATCACCGCCGCGACGCTGACCACGACCGCCACCTACTCTGTCACCGTGGACAATGCCGGCACCATCCAGTCGACAGGATCGGGCTCCAGCAACGGCCAGGCGATCGATTTCACCGACCTGGTCTCGATCAACGGTACCATTCACCTCACCAACGAGGCGACCGGGCTGATCAAGGCGGCCGATGCTGACGCGATCCGCGGCGGCGTCAACATGGTGATCGACAATTACGGCAAGGTCTTCGGCGGCAATGCCGGCGGCGACGACAATGACGGCATCGACTTCCAGGGCAATGCCGGCGGCACCGTCAACAACCATACCGGCGGCAATATCGAGGGCACCCGTCACGGCATCACCGGCGACCAGCCCGTCACCGTCAACAATGACGGCACCATCACCGGCGATCTCGGCAGCGGTATCAATCTGGACACGCCCAGCCTGTCGATGACCACAGTGACCAATCACGGCATCATCATCGGCACCGGCGGCTATAACGCCGGCGTGGCGGTGGACGGCGACGGCATCGACGTGGACGGCCTTTTGACGCTCGACAATTTCGGCACCATCCAGGCCACCGGCGTGCATGTCGTCGAGGCCGACGGGACGGTCGACCTGCAGGAGGCCGTCACTATCGGCGGCGGCACCATCATCAACGAGATCGGCGGCGTCATCACCAGCTTCGAGCGCGCGATCACCGTCAACGACAGTGACGGCACCGGCGGCCCCGATGGCAGCAACGGCAGCAATGGCGGCAACGGCTGGGCGCCGACGACGATCGTGAACTGGGGTCTCATCCACGGCGGCAATGGCGAGGCGATCTCCATCACCGACACCTTCGCCGACACCATCACCAATCACGGCACGATCGAGGGCAGCGTCGCACTCGGCGGCGGCGACGACATCGTCAACGACTACACCGGTGCTGTCTTCACCAGCACGATCGACGGCGGCGACGGCACCGACACCTTCAACCTGCTCGGCACCGGCTCCGGCACGCTGGCGCACACGGTGAATTTCGAGGTGCTCGATGTGCAGGGCGGCAGCTGGTCCGTGACCGATGCCGAAAGCTTCACCTCCGGCATCAGCATCGAGACCGGCGCCAGGCTGACTGTTGCCGACGGCGGCTCGCTCGCCGGCAACGTCATCGACAACGGCGTGCTCGCCTCGACGCATTCCGACGTCTTCGTGTTCAACAGCACGATCTCGGGCAACGGCTCGCTCGATCAGGCCGGCACCGGCACCACCGTTCTGAGCCAGACCAGCTTCTATACCGGCGGCACCACGCTGCATGCCGGCACGCTGGAACTCGCGGCGCTCGACGCGGCCGGCACCGGGGCGATCACCTTCGAGAGCGGCGCGCAGACGCTGAAGATCGACAAGGCGGCGCTGGACCATGGCCATCTCGACAACACGATCGAGGGCTTTGGCGTCGGTGACACCATCGACCTCGCCGGCATCGGCAAGGCGACGAAAGCGACGTTGTCGGCCGACAATGTGCTCACCATCACCGGCGGCAATTCCGGCACCATCACGCTCCAGCTCGACTCGCATGCCTATGCGTCGGGGCTGAACTACCAGCTTGCGTCCGACGGCCATGGCGGCACCACGATCACCGTCGTCTCCGACAATCTGGTCGAGGGCAACAGCGGCAACAATCTCTTGATCGCCAATCTGTTCAGCCCGGTCGGCAGCTTCCTCGACGGCAAGGGTGGCAACGACATCCTGATCGGCGGGCTGCATTCCGACGTGCTCAACGGCGGTGGCGGCAACGATCTGCTCTATGGCGGCGCCGGCGCGGATCAATTCCGCTTCAACGGCACCGACCAGGCCGCCGGCCAGCGCGCCACCGACACCGTGTTCGACCTCAACTTCAACAAGGGTGATGCACTGGTGCTCTACGATTACGAGGCCAGCACCTTCGCCTCGTCAGGCGCGCATCCCGCGACCGTGCTCAACACCGGCGAAGGCGCCGGCTCTGGCGTGGTCGTGAACTCGATGGCGGCGCTGGCCGATCTCGTCAAGGCGTCGGCCGACGTCACCGCCCAGCGCGGCGGCGCCAACGACCTCGTGATCGACATCAGCCAGAGCAACGGCAGCCACGAGACGATCGTGCTCGATCATCAATGGCAGGCCTATGCGCAGGCCTCGGGCGGGCATTTCTTCAGCTAGGGCGCGACGGGTCGAAGTCGTATCGCGTTCGGCCGACAGCAACGCTGTCTTCCTACCCTCCCCCTTTGTGGGGGAGGGCTATCGCATATGGGCTTGGCGAGGCCTGAGCGAGCGCCTCGTCCTTCGAGACGACCGCTCCGCGGTCTCCTCAGGATGAGGCTCCGCAGCATCGTCGCCCCCTTGCAATTGCCGCCACACACTCCGTCCTGATCCTGAGGGCCCGCCGGAGGCGGGCGTCTCGAAGGATGGCCACAGGCGAGCTTCCCGCAACGGCGACAGCCCTGCCTTGGACGAGGGTACGAGGACGAACCTCAGTTCAGCGTCAAGAACTCCACCCAGTTCGGCTTCTTGCCGGTGGGGTAGGATTTCAGCTTGCTGAGTGCGCCGCTGCTCTGGTCGATGGCGTAGACCGTCATGCCGTCGGACAGCTCGCCGACCGCGGCGAGGTAGCGGCCGGTCGGATCGATGTTGAAGCCGCGCGGCTGCTTCTCGGTCGGCACGCTGCCGATCGTGGTCAGCTTGCCGGTTGATGCATCGACCTTGTAGGCGGTGAGCGTGTTGGTGGTGCGCTCGGACGCGTAGAGGAAGCGGCCGTCCGGGGTGATGTGGATGTCGGCCGCCCAGGGCTTTCCGTTGAAGCCTTCAGGCAATGCAGTCGTGCGCTGAACCTCGTCCCAGGCTCCGCTCTTGGCTTCATAGCTGTAGGCTGCGACGTCGCCGTTCAGCTCGTGGATGAGATAGACGAACTTGCCGTTGGGATGGAACACGAAGTGCCGCGGCCCGGATTTCTCCGGCGTCTTGATCGACGGAGGATCGCTCGGCGTCAGCGTGCCCGCAGCGGCATCGAACGCAAAGCTCAACACCTGGTCCGAACCGAGATTGGTCGCGAACACGAAACGGTTGTCGGGCGAGGGCAGGAAGGCATGTGCGTTCAGCCCGGTCGGGATCACCTGCTTCGGCTCGGCGACGACGCCGTTGGCTTGAAGCGGATTCAGCGCGACCTTGTTGCCGCCATAGGAGGCGCTGAACAGCACCTTGCCGCCGCGGTCGGTGGCGATGTTGGCCATGCTGTCGGCGAGCGGCCCGTTGCCGATATGGCTGAGGAGACCCGTCTTGGGATCGATCGCAAAGCTCACCGCGAGGAACGGCTGCGAGCGGACGCCGGCGATCAGCACGCGATGGTCCGGCGTGATCGCAAGCGGCGTGGAGGAGCCAGGCTTTTCGACGCCGGTGAAGGCGGCCGTCTGCACCGGCGTCATCTCACCGTTGTCGGCGATCTTGAACACGCTGATGTCGTTGGAGTCGGCATTGCCGACATAGGCGAAGGTTTCGGCCATGCCGGCACGGACTCCGGAAACGAGGGCAAGAGAGGCGACAAGAGCGGTGAAGAGTGTGGTGGTCGTCGCAGCGCGGGATGCGGTGCGCGTCGGTCTGATCATGGGCGTCCTCCGGCCGGTGTGGGGTCGTTGTTTTGCGGCAGAAGATAGCGGCTCGTGTTCCGCTGTACCAAAATCCAATTGGGATCGATCGATGCCGAAATTGTATCGGTGCGGTTGCGGGCGTTAACGCACCGCAGCCGTCAGGTCGCGCGAGGGCAGATGCGGGCCGGCGGGACGGTCGGGCGGGCCGAGCACGGTCCAGACCGCGACCGCGACCAGGGCCGAGGTCAGGATAGTCCAGGCGACGAGTTGCTTCCGCATCAGGCCAAATCCGTCCGTCCAGGGTTCGGCCATCCTGCACTGCAAAAGGCGGCGAGCGTATGAACTCGTTCACAGCCGATACCGTGCGGGTTAATTAAGAACCATTGCCGGCCGCGCGCATTGACCCGGCATGCCCCGCGAAAACGACCTCGAAGGCAAACCCGATATGGGCGGCAAGCACGGCGGCCAGTCCGGCCAGCCCAAGCCGCCGCCGCGCCCGCGTGAAGGCCCGCGGGATGAAGACGTCGTGGCAAAGCGCCACACCGGTCAGGCCGATCAAACCGATCGCAAGGTATCGCCGACCAACACCAGAAAGCGCTAAGCTTCGTCGGCTCCTGCTCGAGCCGAGGCCCGGCCACGGGATCTCCAGGGAACGGCAGCCTTGTCGCGCCGTTACTCCGGTCCCGCGGGCGGAGGACGCCAAACGGAGGCTGGCAAAACGGAGGCTGGAAAGTGTTTTGGATTTATTGGGACACCGCCTGGTCGCTCATCATCAGCGGCATCATGTTCACGACCATCGTTACGCATCCGGACGCCGAGTTCGTCGAGATCCAGGCCGCCAGACGGGCGAAATGAACCGCGCGACCTGAGCTAGCCAGCCCTCCCCGGCTACCGATCGGGCCTCGCTCGCGCGCGGCCTGCGGACCCGGGTAGATGTGGTGAACCAAATCTTAGGGGCACGCCGGTATTTTTCTGCATCTTTTTCAGATTCAGAGATCCGGCGCTCCCCATGGCATTGTTCGGCAATCCCTCCATTCGTTCGGTTCTCGGCGCCATCATCGGCGTCCTCGGCCTGTTCCTGGTCGGGCAGCTCTCGACCGGGCTGTTCGGCGCCATCGAGCGCAACAACGCGGCGCAGAAGGTCGAGCGCTTCGCCAGCACCGACCAGCAGCTGTTTGCGACCCTGCTCGGCTTCCGGCTCGAGCGCGGCACCTTCCTGTCGGCGCTGGTGGCGGACGCCCCGGCCAATTCCAATGCCGACGACCGCATCGCCACCAACCGCGCCGTATCGGAGGCCGCCTACAAGAACGTGCTCGACCGCCTCGCGGGCGTGAGCGATTCCCGTCTGGCCGCCGGCACCAGCAAGCTGGTCGCGATCCACGACGCCCTCGTGCCGTTGCGGACCAAGGCGGAAGGCGCCATCCATCAGCCGAAGGCCACGCGTGACGCCAAGGTCGGCGACGAGTTTCGCAAGGGCGCGCAGGATTATCTCGATGCCATTCTGGCGCT
Organism: Bradyrhizobium sp. CCGUVB14; assembly: GCF_024199935.1. Lineage (NCBI taxonomy): Bacteria > Pseudomonadati > Pseudomonadota > Alphaproteobacteria > Hyphomicrobiales > Nitrobacteraceae > Bradyrhizobium > Bradyrhizobium sp. CCGUVB14. The sequence goes on along the minus strand of NZ_JANADS010000001.1, from coordinate 561,554 downwards.
GACCGGCGAGATCGAGAACGCGCTCAAGCTCACCGATCCCGTGGTCGATCATCTCCTCGGCATCAAGCAGTCGGCCTGGGCGGCGCGTGCGAACGGTGGCTCCGTCGCCATCCGTCTCGAAGCCGCAGCCGCGGCCGGCAAGCCGTGGAGCGCCGCCGACATGGTCGGCGCCGCCGAGGACACCGGCCGCGCCAAGCAGGCCTGGAGCCAGGTGCTGGATGTCGCGGCGCGCCCTGATGCGCCGGCCAGCCTCACCGACGTGATCGCGCGCTCGAAGCAGGGCGAGGCCGCCGCCATGACCGAGCGCCAGCAGGGCTTCATCAAGGCGCTGAGCAACAACCAGACCATCGACATCAAGGTCCAGGATCTCTCCAAGCTCAACACCGCAATCCTCAATTACACCGTCGAGGCCGGCCAGGCCGCGCTGGCTGAAATGGTCTCCCGCGCCGGTCAGCAGATGACATCGGCGAAATGGAGCCTCGCGCTCAATGGCGGCATGATGCTGGTCGCGCTCGCCATCACGGTGTTCGGCTTCATCCTGGTGAACCGCCGCGTCAGCGCGCCGATCCGCAAGCTGACGCAGGCGATGCGCTCCCTTGCCGAGCGTGACTATGCGATCGAGCTCGCCGGCATCGAGCGCGGCGACGAGATCGGGGAAATGTCCCGTGCGGTGTCGGTGTTCAGGGAGAACATGATCACCGGCGATCGCCTCGCCGAGGAGCAGGCGGCCGAGCAGGGCCGGAAGGAGCGGCGCCAGCATGCCGTCGACGGCTTGATCGAGCAGTTCGAGAAGACCGTCACGGAATCGCTGCACACGCTGGCCTCGGCCTCCGGCGAGCTCAACGCCACCGCGCAGTCGATGTCGTCGACCGCCGAGCAGGGTTCGTCCAAGGCGGCCTCGGTCGCGAGCCTGTCGGGCGATGCCTCCTCCAACGTTCAGACGGTTGCGGCGGCCACCGAAGAGCTCTCGGCCTCAATCACCGAGATCAGCCGTCAGGTCGCGGAATCCTCCAGCATTGCAGGCGCCGCCGCCAGCGAAGCCGATCGCACCAATACCGAGGTGCAGGCGCTCGCCGATGCCGCCCAGCGCATCGGCGATGTCGTCGCGCTGATCACCGGCATTGCGGAACAGACCAATCTGCTCGCGCTCAACGCCACCATCGAGGCGGCGCGCGCGGGCGAAGCCGGCCGTGGTTTTGCGGTGGTCGCATCCGAGGTGAAGAACCTCGCGACCCAAACGGCGAAAGCGACCGAGGAGATCACCGGGCAGGTCGCCGCGATCCAGGGCGCGACCAAGTCGTCGGTGACCGCGATCCAGTCGATCGGCACCACCATCCAGCGCGTCAACGAGATCGCGGCTGCGATCGCCGCCGCGGTCGAGGAGCAGGGCGCCGCAACGCGCGAGATCGCGCGCAACGTGCAGCAGGCTTCCCAAGGCACCAACGAAGTCTCGCGGCACATCTCCGGCGTCTCGCAGGCCGCAGGGCAGACGGGGGCAGCCGCCGGCGAAGTGCTGGATTCCGCCAAGATGCTGGCGCGCCTGTCGGACGATCTCAAGCGCGACGTCGACCGCTTCGTCGGCGATCTCCGGGCGGCGTGAGCTAGTTACGATCTCGTGCCCCGGACGCTGCGCAGCACGAAGTGATGCGCTGCAGAGCCGGGGCCCATGCCGAGGCATCCTGGGTCCCGGTTCAGCAGCGCAACGTTGCACGCTGCGCTGCGCCCGGGACACGGAAGCCGATCACTGCATCATCCCGGCCGCGATCTTCTCCGCCGACATCAGCACCGGAAAATTGGTGTTGGCGCACGGCACCACCGGGAAGATCGAGGCGTCGACGACGCGCAGGCCCTGGATGCCCTTGACGCGGCCCTGGGCGTCGACCACCGCCATCGGATCGTCGGCCCGGCCCATGCGGCATGAGCACGAGGCGTGCCACACGCCGATGGTCGCCTTGCGCACGAAGGCTTCCAGCGCCTCGTCGTCGTTGATCACCTGGTCGAAGGTGAAGCCTTCGACGACGAAATTATCGATCATGTAGTGGCGCAGCGCCGCCGGCCCGTCCATCAGCGTCGCGGCGATCCTGGTCAAGATCCTGTTCCTGGTGTTGACCACGCCGATCTTGCGGACCTTGTCGGTATAGGCGGCCGGAAACGGCTTGTCCGTCACCTTCTTCACGATGTCGCTCATCTGGATGGCCGCCATCTTGCGGAAGCCGCTCATCAGGCGCTCGAGATCGCGCCGGTCGGACAGGAGATTGAACTCGACGATCGGCTCGGCCGACGGATCGCGCGAGGCGAGCTTGACCTGTCCGGTCTCCGAATAGGTCTTGTTGACGAAGGTCAGCAGCGAGCCGATCTGCTCCCCGACCGCATGCCAGGCGGACTTGCTGAGCAGGACGACGAACATGTCGCCCTTCGGCACGCCCGCGAGGCCCGACGAATAACGCAGGCCAAGCTGCATGTGGCGCCGCGTGTGCTCGTTCATGCGCGCGCCGCGGCGGACGAAGGACGACAGCGAGATCGAAGGATGATCCATCAGGCGCTGGCCGACGCCGGCGAGCCCCATCCGCACCGGGATGCCCATATCCTTGAGGTGGCCGACCGGGCCGATGCCGGCGCGCAACAGATGCGCCGGCGAATGGATGGCACCAGAGGAGAGAATGATCTCGCGTCCGCGGAATTCCTGCGCGCGACCGTCGACGACGGCCTTCACGCCGACGCATTGCGTGCCGTCGAAGATCAGCTCTCTCACCTGCGTGTGGGTGGAGACCGTCAGGTTCGAACGCTTGCGCGTGTCGCGATCGAGATAGCCCATCGCGGCCGAGACGCGCTGCTCGGCCTGGTTGGAATGCGTCACCGGGAAATAACCGTCGACGAATTCGCCGTTCTGATCCGGCAGATATCGATGGCCGGCCTGATCGAAGGCATCGGCGAAGGCCTGCGAATGCCGGGTCCAGTGCTCGCGCGGAATGCGGCGCACGGGAATGCGGCCGTCCTTGCCGTGATACGGGCCGTCGAAATCGAGGTCGCGCTCGACCTTCTTGAAGAACGGCAGCACGTCGTTCCAGGTCCAGCCGGAGGCCCCGCGCGCGTCCCATTCGTCGTAGTCGGTCGGTGCGCCGCGATTGGCCATCTGGCCGTTGATCGAGGAGCCGCCGCCGAGCACGCGCGCCTGCTCGTATTTGCGCAACGGCGGACGCGCTTCGTTCGGATTGTTGTGGCTGACGACCTGCGTCGTGACCTTCAATTCCGTCCAGTGGAAGCGCGGATCGAAATAGGCGGTGCCGGGATAGCTGTCGCGGATTTCGGCGGGTTCATTGCCGGGTGGTGTGTCCTGTCCGGCTTCGCACAGCAGGACCTTGTTGGCGCTCCTGGCGGAGAGCCGGTGGGCCAGCACGGACCCCGCCGAGCCGCCGCCCACGATAATGTAGTCGTACACGATTGGCGTTTCCTCTTGTTCTTGTCCCAAGAGGGTAGCGTGGTTTCAGGCGGAGGTCACGCCTGCGCCGGTCGGTCTGCGTGCACTGTCGGGGTTATCTACTGCAGGACCTTCGGCATCACGACGACGACATCGACCTGGCGCTTCAGCACACGCGATGCGACAGCGGCAATGTAGATCGAATAACCGTCCTCGATGTCGGATGCGATCTCCTCGTCCTTGGCGAAGGCATAGAGCATCGTACCGTCGAGCCTGTCGAAACGGATGCCTGCAAAGAGGCGATCGAATGTGTCGGCGCCGACGGCGCCTGCCATCAACGCCTGTATCGCCTGGTCCTGAACGAGAGTGAGCTGCATCATGCCAGTGAGATATGGAAACGCCGCGCGAATACAAGGTGCGGAAGATCGAGACTGATGTAACCGCACCTGTCTGAGCGAACGCTGAACGCGCGTGCCGGCATGAGCACGCCCGACTGGATTAACTTGGCTGGACTAACCTGGCTGGACTAGCCCGGCTCCTGGTTGCCCTCGCCGCTCGGCTTGTGTCCATCGGGTCCGCGGTCGAACAGACCGTAATGGCTGGAGCGGCTGCCATCGGCCTGCACCGGCTTGGCGGCGAGCCCCAGCTTGAGCAACTCCCGAATCGCCGCCGCCCGGGTCGGCATGCGGTGGGCAAACCTGAAATCATCAATGAGCGAAAGCTCTTCCGGGGTGAGCATGATTTGAAGACGTTCTCCGCGGAGATCCTGCATGGCCTTTCTCGCTGCAGTGGGTTGGGCACTGTTGGGTTAGTAAATTACTCAATTCACTCATTTGCCTAAAGTTCCTCAAACTCCCTGAAAATCGGCTTATGAGCAGAATACTCTTTTTAAAACAATGGGTTGCGAGACTCGCATCGCCGGGTATAGTTCGAGCCGGGCAGGGAGTTTGGGATGCTCCCGATGCAGACGCGACGACGGTTCGGACAAGGCCGATCCTTGCAACAGCGCCTGGCCGCAGAGGCCGGGCCGCTCGGTCTCGACCGTGCGCCCACGAGCGAACGGCCGGTCTCGCCTGGCCTGCGGATGCCGGAGTAGCGCTTGCCCTTCCTCGTCAAAGTTGGATCGCTGACGGTCGTCGCGCGCAGTGCCTCGGACGTAGTGAGCACGGTCGACAGGCTGCTCGGCGACGATCAATCGCTGGAGCCGGTGGTTTCGACCTTCGAAGGTTCGATCATCGACATCGAGCAGCTGCGTGGACTGGTCGGCGACCCCGACGAGCCCTGATCGCGCGCCATCGACGTCCGTATCCTGAGAATTTGCCGATACGTTTTAGGCCAATCTTATGGGTTGCATCCCTAGATTGCAGCCGATCTGCATGTCGGGAGTTACCGCAATGGCGTTCGGCAAGCGTCAATCCGGAGTTGGTGCGGCTGCACAGGCAGTCAATGCCGGCGCGACCGTCACTTCAAGCCCGGTGGCCAATGAGATGGCCGGCGGTGTCAGCCCGCTTCGCTGGTTCATCATCCTGGTGGCTTGCAGCGCGGGGCTTTACTTCCACCTGGTCAGCTATGGTCCGGACCTCTGGCGCGACCATCGGCTGGCCGGGACCTGGCAGCCGGCGTACGATCTGCAGGTCACGGATGGGAAGTGCGAACGATTCAACTTCGTGATCACCACCTGCAACGCCAAGATCAAATCGGTCGCCAGGCCTGATCAGGCGCCGATCCCTCACAGCTTCATGATGCTTTTTTCGAGCGGTGGCGGCGAAGCCCTGGTGCCGGTGCGCTCGACGACCGACCGCTCGGCGGTCTCGATCTTCTACGCCGCGGAGACCAAGCTCTGGAATCGTACGCTGTCGTTTGTAGTCCTGGCGGGCATGCTGGCCCTGTTTGATTTCACTGCGCTGCTCCTATTCTGGCGCGCACTCAATTCATTCAACCCATAAAAGCGTCCTGCGCCGTGACACTGCTCAAGACCCTGGTCTGGATCGGCGGCATCCTGCTCGTCTGGGGCTACTTCCAATTGCCCTCGGGCTCCGGCGATATGGCATCTCGGCAAACCCTGTCCGTGCGCGAGGAGCCGGATCGCATCCTGCTGGGCTGGAGCGGGCCCGTGCAGGAGCCGATGAGCGAACGTGTCGCGGCGGCGCTCGATCGTTACAAGACGGATCAACGCAACCTCGTCCTCATTCTCAATTCGCCGGGCGGCTCGGTCGAGCACGGGCGCAAGGTCGTCGCCGCGATCCGCACACGCGACCGGGCGATCGACACCCTGGTCGAGAAGGCCGGCGTCTGCGCCTCCATGTGCGTTCCGATCTTTCTCACAGGCCGCGAGCGCAACGCCGACCCCGAAGCCTATTTCATGTTTCACCAGGTCAGCCTGGATCGGAGCGCCAAGGAAAATCTGAAGCGGAAAGAGTTCAGTGACTCCGACCGAGCTGCCCTCTCGCAAATGGTCAAGACCCTCGAGACCGCGATCACTGACGATTTCTTCCACACCGATTTCGACATCCGCGGCGTCAACCCGGCCTGGCTTGCCATGATGCGGCGGAAGATCGCGAGCGGCGATGTCTGGATGAGCGGCCAGGATCTGGTCGCCGAGGGCTCGGGCGTCGTCGACAGCCTGGTCCGCACGCCTGCCCGCTAGCGGTACGCGCGCTTTAAGCCGCGGCCGCCTGCTTCGACAGCAACAATTTCAGCTTCGCCGCCGGCACCGCCGGGCTGAACAGCCAGCCCTGCATCTGGCTGCAGCCGAGCTGCCGCAGCACTTCGCGCTGCGCCTCGGTCTCGACGCCTTCCGCCGTCGTCGCCATGTGGCGGGCGGCGGCCATGTGCACCACGGCCTGGACGATCGGCGAGGAATCCTCGGATTGGCCGATGTCGCTGATGAAACTGCGGTCGATCTTGATCTTGTCGAAGGGGAAACGGTGCAGATAGCTCAGCGACGAATAGCCGGTGCCGAAATCGTCGAGCGCGATGCGCACGCCGAGCTCGCGCAGCTGCTGCAGGATGGTCAGCGCCTCCTCGTCGTCGCGGATCAGCACGGTCTCGGTGATCTCCAGCTCGAGCCGTCCCGGCGCGAGGCCTGACTCGGCGAGTGCGGCGGCGACCTTCAGCGCCAGCGTCTTGGATCGGAACTGCACCGGCGAAACGTTGACCGCGATGTGGATGTCGCCGGGCCACGAGGCGGCTTCCGTGCAGGCCTGCTTCAGCACCCATTCGCCGATCTCGCCGATCAGGCCGGTGTCTTCCGCGACCGGAATGAAGTCCGCGGGCGAGACCATACCGCGCTCCGGATGGCGCCAGCGCAGCAGCGCCTCGCAGCCGTTGACGACATTGGCGGAGAGATCGACCAGCGGCTGGTAGTGCACCTCGAACTCGCCGCGCGCGAGCGCCTGGCGCAGATCGAGCTCGAGCTGGCGGCGCTGCCGCGCCTTGGCGTCGTATTCGCTCACGAAGATGCGGAAGGTGCCGCGTCCTTCCGACTTCGCGGCGTACATCGCGAGATCGGCGCGCTTGAGCAGGTCTTCGAGATTGTCGCCGTGGTCGGGCGCGATCGCGATGCCGATGCTGGCATCGGTCGTGATCTCCTGGCCCTTGCAGTCCACCGGCATGCGCAGCGACGTCAGGATCTGTTCGGCGAGCGCACTCAGTGCGGCCTGGTCGCAGGTGCCGGCCTTGACGATCGCGAACTCGTCGCCGCCGAGACGCGCCACCAGATCGTTGCCGCTGACGCAGGCGCGCAGGCGGCCGGCGACCTGGCGCAGCAATTCGTCGCCGACCTCGTGGCCGAGCGAATCGTTGACGCCCTTGAACTCGTCGACGTCGATGTAGAGGATCGCAAACGGATTGCCTTGGGCGAGCTCCGCCACGCGTCGTTCCAGATGCCCGCGCATCAGCACGCGGTTGGGCAGGTCGGTCAGCGCGTCGTAATGCGCCATATGCGCGATGCGCTCGTCGGCGCGGATGCGCTCGGTGACGTCGTCATGGGTGGCGAGCCAGCCGCCGGCCGCGCCGGGCTGGTTCTTGATCTCGATCAGGCGGCCGTCGGAGGTCTCGACGATGTTGCTCTGGATCCGTCCGACGCTGTTCAGGATGTCGTCGCAATAGGAATCGACGTCGCCGTCGAACGAGCCGGTGTCGGCGCGATGCTGGATCACGTCGCGGAAATAGGCGCCGGGTTTCACCACCGCGGTCGAGAGCCCGTACATGTCGATGTAGCGGCGATTGCAGACGATCAGCCGCTCGTCCTGGTCGAACATCAATAGGCCCTGCGTCATCGTGTTCATGGCGGTGTCGAGCCGCTGCTTCTCCAGCGAGACGCGCCGCGTCACTTGGCGGAAGATCAGGAACAGCGTGAGCACGAGCAGGCCGATCGACAGCACGGCGACGGCAACGAAGAATTTGGTCTGGGTGCGCCAGGTGGTGAGCGTCGCGTCCAGCGATTTGGTGGCGACCACGACCAGCGGTTCGCCGGTCAGCATGCGCGAGGCGACGATACGGTCCTTGCCGTCGATCGGGCTCGTGAGCTGCGTCGTGACGAAGGTGCGCTCGAACACGGCCATCTGCTCCGGCGAGCCGGTGCGGTAGTTCTGCCCGATCATGGCGTCGACATGCGGAACGCGCGCCAGCAACTGACCGTTCTGGTGATGCATCGCGATCGAGGATTCCTCGCCGAGACCGGTCGAGGCAAAGAAGGATTCGAGCTGCTCCGGCGTAATCGCCCGCGACACCAGGCCGAGGAATTCGCCATGCGGGCCCGACACGCGCCGCGCGATCACGATCGCCGGACCATTGCCGAACCGGCCGGGCACGACCTCGATCTCTTCCTGCGAAGCCGGATCGTTCGCGAGACGTTGAAAGAAGCCGCGATCGGCGATCGAGATATCGGCGACCGGCCACCGCTTCGACGAGTTGATCAGCGTGCCCCGGGAATCGAACACGTTGGCGCCGGCGACGTCGGACCAGCCGCTGGCCTTGGTGCGCAGCACCTCATGCATGGCGAGCGTCGCCATCTCGCTGCGGAACACGTCGGCGGAATCGATGCCATGGCCTTCGAGTTCGGCGATGATGCTCTTCTGGAGTACCGCAAAGTCCTCGAACTCGCGGTCGAAATGGCGGGCGAGCAGGCGGACGGAGCTTTCCAGGCTGTCGCGGCCGCTCTCGATGGCGTTCTGGCGGAAGCGGTCCACGGTGAGCCCGGTGCCGATGGCCATCGCCGCCATCAGCACGAAGCCGCCGACGATCAGCCACGTCAGCGGCGCGCCCCGCCATTGGCGAAGCAGCACGCGCAAGCGCGCGGTCCATCGGATTGATGCGCCCATCCCGTCCTCCCGTGGGATGCAAGATGCAGCAAAACCGACAAGACCCCGTTACCAGTCAGGGTTAGGAAAATGTGAATTGGAACAAAATCAGGGAGTTGATACCCCCGCGCGGCAAGCGATGAGGCAGGCGATGAAACGTCACCGCTTGATCTCCCAGTTCAGCGCTTCCGCGTTGGTCTTGGCGAACATCGCCGGCACGTCGAACTTGCCGGTCTTGAGATCATAGCGACACTTCCAGTCGGCCAGTCCCTTCACGGCGACGTTCTTCGGATGCTTGTCCATCTCGCCCGACAGCGAGATCAGGAGGTAGCGGTTGTTGGGCCAGTCGACGCCGAGCCAACGATAGGCATCCTCGGTGCCTTTCATGAGATTGGCCGAGATGTGGTAGTCGAGCTTCATGGTCTTCGTATCGGGCCGGCTGTGAAAATAGTCCCAGGCGAGATCGCTGAGCGACTTCCGGGTGGCGCTGACGAAGGCGCCGTTCTCGACATGGTAAAGAAACAGATCCTGCTCGCCCGAGCCGGTCTTCTGCATCCGCACCAACCATTGCGAGTCGCTGGTGAAGCGGAAGCCGGCGCCGTAGCCCTGCTCCGGCTTCAGCTCGGTCATCTGGTCGCCGTGCCGCGCCCAGACCTGCCATTTGACGTCCCAATTACCGCCGTCCTTCATATACTGCTCGAGCTTGGTGGCGCCGTCGGGCGAGGTGAAGGCGAGATCGGCATCGTCGGTGAGGACGAAACCGGACGGCGGGCCGGAGGCAGCGCGCGCGGGGGCGGCGGCGAGCATCAGCGCAAGCGCCAGCCATGGCGCGGCGCGATAAAATACGGTCATGAGAAAAATCCTTAATAAAATGCCGCAGTGCGGCCTCGCCCATTTGACGCGGATGGGGGTAGCTCGGTTCATCCCATTGAACGTCTTGCTGCCGTAGCCAAAACGGCGCAATTTGCCGGAGTTGATTTGCGACCTGAGGTTTGACGACTGATGATCACCGCATCCAAGGCCTTCATTGCATTCTGTCTGCTCGCGGTGGGCGGCACCGTCCTGGTGATCGGCCCGACCGAGCTGCGCCGTCTGCTGCCGGGCGGGACGGGCACCGAAGTCGCGGTCGTCGCCAAACCTGATCCCAAGCCTGAGGTGAAGGCGGAGGCCAGCGCACAAGCCAAGGCCGAACCCAAGACCGACTCCAAGGCCGAGCCCAAGACAGAGCAGAACGCTGAAGAACCCAAGCTCGCCGGGGTTGCGCCATCCGCCTCGCCGGCACCCGTCGACGCGCCGAAAGCGGGCGCGCTGGCCGAGACCCAGAAGCAGGTCGCGGCGCTGGCCGACATCGCGCCGACCAAGCCGCAGCCGGCCGTCAAGGACACCGGCCCCCGTTTCGACGTCGCCCGCGTCGACGATCATGGCGAGGCCGCGGTGATCGCGGGCCAGGCCGCGCCGGGTTCGAAGGTCGAGCTGCTGCGTGATGGCCAGCCGCTCGACAGTGTGGTGGCCGATGCGTCGGGCCAGTTCGTGATGACCCCGCCGAAGCTTCCCGCCGGCAGCTATGAGCTGACGCTGCGCGCCAAGGCGCCCGATGGCACCGTCACGCAATCCAGCCGCACAATGCCGGTGGTTGTTGCCGAAGTCGCACCGCCACCCGCGCGCGTCACGCCGGTTGCGAAGCAGGACGCCAAGCCGCAAGAAGACAAATCGGACGTGGTCGCGTCGCTGCCGGCGCCGCGCCTGGCCGCGATACCCGACCGGTCCGCGTCTCGGCCGCGCATGATGGGCACGCCCAAGCCCAGGTCCATGGCACGGGTGCCTGCGGCGGGTGCGACGGTCGCATCCGCCTCGGCCGCGGACGCCCTCAGCACCGCGCCGGCGGAAGCCGGCGGCAGCCGGGTGGTGTCCCGCGGCGACAGCCTCTGGGCGCTCAGCCGTCTCGCTTACGGCGACGGCAACCGCTACGCGCTGATCGTCAACGCCAACCGTGACAAGATCCACAATCCCAATCTGATCTATCCCGGCCAGACCTTTGTGATGCCGCAAAGGGCACCGTGAGGCGCGGCTTGTCCTTCTCCCTCGCCCCGTTCTTACGGGGCCGCGACGAGCTGCGCTCGCGCTGAGCGCGCGGGGCGAGAGGCTCTCTCCGCGAGCGTCGTCCCTCGATAGATCTTTACCCCCTCACCCGGAACGCATCTGACGATGCGTTCCGACCTCTCCCCGCAAGCGGGGCGAGGTAAGGGCACCGCATCGTCACACTCTGCGACGCTTTGACCGTCTCGGCGCGGAACCTTTGGTTCCCCGGCGCGTCTTCTTGATGAGACGTGGTGCGCGCTTGGCGCTGGAGGAGGGCCAAGAAGTGATCATCTCGGTGGTCAACTCAACGGTCATGTCGCGATCGCGCTTGGGACTGCCGTTCGTCGGCGCGGTCTTCGCGATTCTGGCAATGCTGTTGCCGAATCGCGCGGAAGCGCAGTTCGGATTGCGCGGCGGGCCGCTCGGCGTTGCGCGCTTCGCCGTCGGTCACGTCATCGGCCTGTCGCGATTGCGCCACGCGCGGATGGGCGTGCGAAGCGGCCGGACCCGCGACGCCGCGTTGAGATCGCAGGACCCACGTGGTGCCGAGCGCGGCCAGCCCGCCAACCCCTACGTTTTGCGTGCCGCGCTCACCGCGGGTGCCGCCCTGTCAGGCTGGCACGGCGGCCGCCGTCCGCAGGGCTGGTGGCGTCACCCCGACGGCAGCTATGGCTGGATCGGTCCCGTGTTCTGGCCGTTCGCGCATGACGATCTCACCACCGCGGTGGTCTTCGGCGACACGACCAGCCTCTCGCTTTACGGCTATGGCGATATCTATGCGGCGATCTTCGCGCCCTATGCGGCCCCGGAGCTCGCCGCCTACACCGCCCCACAAGGACGTCGTGCGCGAAGAGTCCCGTCGGTGGAGGCGGTCTGTGATGGCAGCGACACCGGCGGCTTGCCCGTCGACCGCATCGCCGCCGCGGTGCAGCCGAACGAGATGCAGCGCACAGCGCTCGACGATCTCAGCGCCGCCTGGGCCTCGGCGCGCGATACCATCCGCGCCTCGTGCCCGGCGCAGGCGCCAATGATCGCGGCGGAACGCCTTGGCGTGATGCAGACAAGGCTTGATGCCATGATCAAGGCAACGGATGCACTGACGGCACCGCTGGTCAAATTCGTCGACCTTCTCGATGACAGCCAGAAAGCAAAGCTCGAGTCGCTGGCCAACGAACGCCGCGCTGCGCTTGCCTCCGCCCAGCACAAGGACGCGCAGGCCGCCTCGGCCTGCGATCCGAACTACGACCCCCGCTACGATGTGCAGGCCCAGCGCCAATACGAGCAGCTCGTGCAACAGCAATGGCCCGCAACCGATATCGCCGGCGCGCTCAAGCTCGACGACACCGCGCGCGCCCGGCTCGACGTGCTCCAGGACACCACGCTGCGCACGATGGAGACGCTCAGTCCTTGCACGATCAAAGCGGCCGCGACACCACAGGCCCGCCTCGCCGCCGTGAAGGCACGGCTCGAGAAGATGCGGCAGGCGATCGGCGGCGTCGTCGATGCGCTCGATGATTTCGAAGCGGACCTGAGCGACGGGCAGAAGGCCGGCTTCGAGGCGATCGGACCGAAGCGCGCGATGTGAGCGGTCGGCACTCTCTCTGTTCTCTCCCCCTTGCGGGAGAGGGCAAGGGCGGCGAACCTCTTGGCTTGTGCAGTGACTAATTCAACGGGCGGCACCTCGCCGCCTGCGCTGCTGCGGCATTTCTCATCCGGTCAGCCCATGGCCCAGTGCTGCCGCTTCTGCTATCGATTGAAGCCTTCTTGCCGCCAACCGGACTGACCGATGCGTTCATTGCCTGCGCGTTCCTTTCCCCAGACCTTCGTTGCCCTTGCCGGACTGGTGCTGGTCTCCACCCAGCCGGTGCGCGCGGCCGATGACGACGCGCCCAAGGGGCCGGCGGTCACGGTGCTGAAGGCGGCAAAATCCTGTTTCTCCGATATCGTCGAGGCCACCGGCACGATCATCGCGCGCGAGGAGACCTCGGTGCGGCCCGAGCGCCCGGGGCTGAAGGTGACCGAAGTTCTGGCCGAAGCCGGCGATACCACGACGGCCGGTCAGGTGCTGGCGCGGCTGGCACTGCCCGAAGGCGGCACGCTGCAGGTCACCGCCCCCGTCGCCGGCGTCATCGCCACCTCGACCGCGCAGATCGGCAACCTCGCCTCGGCCAAGGGCGAGGCGCTGTTCACCATCGTGGCGCGCAGCGAATATGATCTCGTCGCCCTGGTCGCGACCAACGATGTCAGGAAGCTCGCGGTCAATCAGCCAGTCACCGTGCGCATCGCCGGCGCCGGCGATATCGACGGCAAGGTGCGCCGCATCGGCCCGACGGTCGAGCCGAACATCCAGCAAGGCATGGTCTATATCGGTATCTCCTCGCAGAAGCGGCTGCTGCTGAATGCGAGCGGGCGCGCGCTGATCAAGACCGGGCAGAGCTGCAACGTCGCGGTGCCGCTGACAGCGGTGCAATATTCATCCGCCGGCACCGTGGTGCAGGTGATCCGCCGCAATCGCGTCGAGACCAAGCGCGTCGAGACCGGATTGATGTCGGGCGGCAATATCGAAGTCCGCGACGGCCTCAACGAAGGCGATATCGTCGTCGCTCGTGCCGGCGCGCTGCTGCGCGAAGGCGATCCCGTGCGCCCGGTGATGGCCGCGGAGGCGGCGAAGTAGCAGACGGTCTCCTAGAGCGGGCAAAGGCGCAATGCGCCGTGCCCACCATCTTTCCTACATATCGATAGAAGACGTGGGCACGCTTCGCTTTGCCCACGTCCTCTATCGAATTAAGCCATGGAGAGATCGTGGGCACGGCGCGTTGCGCCTTTGCCCACCCTACGAGAGCTCGCCAATGAGAGAGAAGCGATGGATTACGCCTTCGCTAATCCACCCTTCGAGCTCGCAAGCTCTACGAGAAAGAACTAGCCGCCGGCCTGATCGAAATGCACGTCCTCGAGCAGCGAGGACGAAACCGCCGGGACCTGGTCGCCTTCGGAGGCGCGGGAGATGGCGACGCGGGTCTTGTTGAAGACGCTTTCGGCGCTGCCCTGCGCATCGAGATTGGCGAGGAGCTCGCTGACCAGCGTCGAGTGCTCGCCCTTGCCGTCGTCGACGACCTTGCCGGGCGAGGCCGAGGAGAGGATCAGCGCATTGTCGGGCGTGCCGATCGGCGCGAGGCCGTGCGAGTAAGAGCGGAAGCGGCGCTCATAGGGATTGCGGCGGGACGCATCGACGACGACGAGCTTGGCCTTGGCGCCCTGCTCCTTCATCATGTTGAGCACGCCCTCGATGGAGACGCCCTGGCGGCGGACGTCGCTTTCCTTCCAGATCACGGCATCGACCGGCAGCATGTAGCTCTCGCGGCCGGCCTGCACGCCGTAGCCGCCGAAGAACAGCATGACGGTGGTGTCGTGCTTGATGCGGGACTTGAGGCGGTTGACGGCGCGGACCATGTCGTCCTTGCTCGCGTCTTCCACCATGTCGACGTCAAAACCGCTCTTGCGCAGCGACGAGGACAGCGCCCGCGCGTCGTTGATCGACTGCGTCAGCGGCGCGGTGGCGTCGGGATAATGGCCATTGCCGATGACCAGCGCGAGACGCGAGCTCTGGCCCACCGAACCCGTGACCTGATCGGTCGAGACGGCCTTGGCGGCGTCGAGCGAGCGCATGTTGAGGGCAGCATGGGCGCCGATCGCCAGCGACACCGTGCCGATGAGGGCTGCGGCCAGGGCAATCGAACGTCGGGAAATGTCGAGCTGCCTTACATTCATCTCGCTTCATTCCTGTCAGTGCCAAAGACCGGCCTAGCGCGCGCACACTGTTTGAGTAGCGCGATGGCGTCTTCAGGTTTGAGGGATTGGCCGGGGATGTGTCCCCGAATTGCGCGCAATTTGCGGCGCCGCACCAAACAAACCCTTAACCGGATATAACCAGCACGGCAATAGATCGCCCAAAATTTGATCTAAGCCGCTGAATATGTTGGTTAATTACGCGATCCGAATTTCTCCATTCTGGGCCTCCCCGTAGCCTTCCGGAGGTTGATCATGCAGCTCCCGTGCCGGGTTTTTCTGTGACGTCAGTCACATTTGAATTTCCTGCGAATCCGGGTAGCTTTTTCAAAGACTTGCAGGGGGTGGGTCATCGACCCGCTCCCCCGGACAAGTCCCCCGCGACCAGGTATTTCATGAGCTTTCATTATTTCGCAGGAGCCGCGTGCCGGGCGCTGACGGCGCGCAAAGACGGCCCCTCCCTTTATGACGTCTGCGATCCCGTATTGTCGGGCCAAGCCAGCGGCGATCCGCATCTGGCAAAATTCTACAAGACCGCGCTCGGCAATCCCGCGCTGCGGGTGTTGCTGCGCCGCGCCGGCCTGAGCGAACTGCGCGACGAGGCCAGGCTGACCCGGCTGCGCGCGGCTTTGGTCCGCGCCCGCGACGAGACCGAGCCCGACTGGGCTGCGGTCGGCCAGCCCATTGCCGACCTCGTCGACACCATCGCGCTCGACCATCCCAAACCGCCGCCGGTCAATTTCGTCGGCGCGATGCCGGCGCAATCGCAAATCGATGGCGTGATCCGCGATTGCGCGCAGCATCTGCTCGGCTCGTACCGCAAGAACGGTTTCCTGCCGACCTATGCCGCGTTCAACCTGATCGGCGATCCCGACTTCCGCGGGCGCGAGCTGATCATGGCGCTCACCGGGCTGAACGCGCGCGGCTACAAGAATTCGTCGCTGCTGTTCAACCTCGCCCGCGTCTTCATCGCGCGCTCGAAGGCCGCCGCCGTGGTCAATCCGCCCTGGCGCGGCATTGCCGAACCGATGTGGGAGCCGGTGCAGATCCGCCACCGCTCGGCCTATTACGACGCGTTCTTCATCGAAGCATTGCTCAGCTACGTCGAAACCGGGCTCGCCACGCCAGCCGACAAGACCGCGGCCGAGCGCGCGATCGCCGACATGGTCGATTTCTGCGTCAACATCAGCCGCGAAGAAGTCGAAGGTATCGACGGCCAGCGCTTCAACGTCATCACCGCGCTCGCGCCGGCGCCGCATCCGCGCTTTTCGCGCTATTTTGCCCAGATCAAGCAGGACCTCGGCTTCGGCGTCTATGTGCCGGATTGCGACACTACGGCGTGCTCGATCTCCGCGGCGACGCAGGCCGGCTGCACCGATGCGATCATCGACCAGCCGCTGCTGGATTTCTATTCGGGCTACCAGGTGCATGCGGGTGTCAACGAGCCGCGCGTGACGGTGCCGCTCAACGACAATATCGATTACGAGGGCGGCGTTGCGACCTGGATCGACAACCTCAAGGGCGAGCGCCCCTACGGCAACGATCTCGATCCGACGCTCAATCTCGACATTCTCGAGGTGAGCTTTCGCAACCTGGCACGCTGGAAGATTCTGGAGACGCCGGCGCGGCTCGCGACCGTGCATCGCATCATCGGCTTCCAGAAGCGACTGGCGGCGAGCGGTGCCTTCGCCAATCCGCGCTCGCACATCTATTATCTGCCGGAGCTCTACAGCGCCTATTTCGGCCGCTGCTATGCCGCCTTCCTGGCGCTGCCGCTGGCCGCGCAGGCCGCGATCGATCCCGACGGCGATTTCGATTTCATCCGCCATCGCGTGCTGTCCTACGTCAAGGGCGAGCTGATGGCGGCGGAAATGAACGTGTTCGACGCGGCACTGGCGCTGATCGCGCTCGGCCATCTCGGCGCCGACCCGCGAGCCTTTGCCCCCGCTCTGAACGTGATCGTCGATGCCCTCGGTGAAGGCGGCCGCCGCGGCCCGTTCCGCGCCTATGAATGGAACAAGATGAAGACCCCGACGCGGATCCTGGTCGGCGGGCCCGAGGTGACGTCGGCGTTCGTGTTGATGGGACTGGCGGTGGCGAAGCGGGCGATGGCGGGACGGTGAGGTCGTGCTCTTACGCTCCCCTGGAGGGGTCCGAGACGAGCGTAGCTCGCTCGAGGGTCGGCACGTGACGAGCGAAGCGAGATTGCGTGACGGGGTGGGGTGATCTCTCCACTCGGGCACTGTTGATCGCGGAGAGACTGTCACCCCACCCCGCTCGCGCTTCGCGCGATCGACCCACGAGCGAGCTACGCTCGTCTCGGACCCCTCCAGGGGAGGGTAAGCAAGTCCGCAATGACGGGAAGTTGAAAGCCTCTCCGTTAGGCATATGCTGGTCGCGTGGCCCAAAGCCGACCACAATTGCGCGGCTTATCAAGTTCCCAAGACGATGCGGACGACAATGCGAACCGGCATGTTGCGAAAATTACTGATTGCGCTGTCTCTGCTCAGCCTGCCTTCACTGGCGCAAGCGGCTGACATCACCGGCACCGCCAAGGTCCGCGATGGCGATTCCGTCCTGATCGGCAGCACGCGGATCCGGCTTGGCGGCATCGACGCGCCGTCGGCCGACCAGCTCTGCCTCAACAACAAATCCGAGCGCTGGACCTGCGGCGTCGCCGCACGCGACGAACTCGCCAAATACACCGAGGGCAAGAACTGGGTCTGCCATGCCCGTTCGATCGACCGGCGCGGCCGCACGGTGGCGCGCTGCGAGGTCGGCGGCGAAGACATCCAGAAATGGCTGGTGCGCAGTGGCTGGGCGCTGGCCTATGTCCGCATCTCCAAGGACTACGAGGCCGACGAAGCTGCCGCGCGTGAGGCAAAGGCCGGGATGTGGCAGGGCGCCTTCATCGCTCCCTGGGACTGGCGCGTGCGCAACAAGAAGACGACGATTCTGGGCGCCACCAAGCCGCCCGAAGGCGCCCATTCGGTGCTGCTCGCATCGGCCTCGGGGCCGGTTGCGCCCTCGCCGGACTGCACCATCAAGGGCAACGTCAACACCGCCGGCGAGTGCATCTACCACACCCCGACCAGCCGCTGGTACACCCAGATCAAGATGAAGATCAGCAAGGGCACCCGCTGGTTCTGTTCGGTCGAGGAGGCCGAGGCCGCCGGCTGCCGGGAAACCAAGAGATAAGAGCCCCAGACCTGCGTTTTGCGCGCTTTTCTTGCAGGCCGCCGGCGCGTAAAAGCGTAACGAAGCAACCCTCCAGACAGTCTTCACGACACAAGGAAGATAGCAATGACCGTTCGCGCGGGCCGGGAATTTCTGGCCATCCCCGGGCCCACCACGATGCCCGACGCGGTGCTGCAGGCGATGCATCGTCCGGCGATCGACATCTATTCCCGGGAGATGCTCGACCTGACCGAGAGCCTGCTGCGCGACATCTCTGGTCTGTTCGCGACCAAGGGCAAGTCCTACATCTACATCGCCAACGGCCACGGGGCCTGGGAAGCCGCGCTGAGCAACGTGCTGTCGCGCGGCGACAAGGTGCTGGTGCTGGAGAGCGGACGGTTTGCGATCGGCTGGGGCAATGCGGCAGCCTTGATGGGCGCCGAGGTCGAGGTGCTCAAGGGCGACTGGCGCCGCGCGGTGCGGCCGCACGAGGTCGAGGAGCGGCTGCGCCGCGACACCGAGCACAAGATCAAGGCCGTCGTCGTCGTCCAGATCGACACCGCCTCGGGCGTGCAGAACGACATCGAGGCGATCGGCAAGGCCATCAAGGCGGCCGGCCATCCCGCGCTGTACATGGTCGACACCGTCGCCTCGCTCGGCTGCATGCCGTTCGAGATGGACAAATGGGGCGTCGACGTCGCGATGTCCGGCTCGCAAAAGGGCCTGATGACACCGCCCGGCCTTGGCTTCGTGGCCGCCAGCGCACGCGCGCAGGAGGTCCACAGACGCGCCAACATGGCGACGCCCTATTGGAGCTGGAGCGAGCGCGAGGGCACGGAGAATTACCGCAAATATGCCGGCACCGCGCCGGTGCATCTGCTGTTCGCGCTGCGCCAGGCCATCGACCTCATTCACGAGGAAGGGCTGGAGAACGCATTCCGCCGCCACGCCCTGCTCGGAGAGGCCACGCGACGCGCCGTCGGTGCGTGGACGGAGGGCCAGGTGCTCGGCTTCAACGTCGCTGAACCTCACGAGCGCTCCAACACCGTGACCACGGTGACCATGACCACCGGCCATGATCCCGCGGTGCTGCAGCGCTATTGCAAGGAGAAATGCGGCGTCGTGCTCGGCACCGGCATCGGCGATCTCTCCGGACAAGCCTTCCGCATCGCCCATATGGGCCATGTCAACGCACCGATGCTGCTCGGCACGCTGGGCGTGATCGAGGTCGGCCTCAACGCGCTGAAGATCCCGCACGGCAAGGGCGGGCTCGAGGCGGCGGTGGCGTATCTGGGCGAGCAGGTCGCGGTGTAGGCGCAGGCGCACGCCACACACTCGGTGTCGTCCCGGCGAAAGCCGGGACCCATACCGCGTGATCTATCGGTTGCCCGCGGTGAATGTACCGCGGGAGGACCTCTTAACTGCGAGTCGTCTCCAAACTCCTCCCTGGGGTTATGGGTCCCGGCGTTCGCCGGGACGACGGCGGAGTTTGAGGTGGCTTCGGCGCGTCACATCGGCTTTGGAGCTTCTTTAAATCCCCCACATTCGATCTGATATAGAGGCCAGACACTCCGCCTGTATCGAGGATCGATTTGCCCAAATCCGCCAGCACGACCCAGACCGCTCCCGTCGCCCCGCGCCGGCCGCATTCCTTCACCCACCACGGCATCACCGTCACCGACGACTATGCCTGGCTGAAGGACGCGAAATGGCAGGAGGTGCTGCGCGATCCCAAAGTGCTCGATCCCGACATCCGCAAATATCTGGATGAGGAGAACGGCTACACCGAGAGCCTGCTCGGCCACACGGCAGGCCTGCAGAAGACGCTGGTGCGCGAGATGCGCGGGCGTATCAAGGAAGATGATTCCAGCGTGCCGTCGCCGGATGGACCGTTCGCCTATTTCCGCAAGTTTCGCGAGGGCGGCCAGCATGAATTGTTCGGCCGCATGCCGCGTGACGGCGGCGAGAGCCATATCGTGCTCGACGGCGATGCGCTCGCCAAGGACCACAAATACTTCAAGTTCGGCGGCAGCCGCCACTCGGACGATCACAAGCTACAGGCCTGGAGCGCCGACACCAAGGGTTCGGAATATTTTACGATCCGCGTGCGCGACTGGGCCGATGGCAACGACCTCGACGACGTCGTCGAGGAGACCGACGGCGGCGTGGTCTGGAGCAAGGATGCGAAATCCTTCTTCTATGTGAAGCTCGACGACAATCACCGTCCGATGCAGGTGTGGCGGCACAGGCTCGGCACCAGGCAGGCCGACGATACGCTGGTCTATGAGGAACAGGATTCCGGCTGGTTCACCCATCTGCATGAGAGCACCAGCGGCCGCTTCTGCGTGATCGCCGGTGGCGACCACGAGACCAGCGAGCAGCGGCTGATCGATCTCACCCATCCGGACGCGCCGCCGCGTCTCGTCGCGGCGCGCGAAGAGGGCGTGCAATATTCGCTCGCCGATCGCGGCGACGAGCTGTTCATCCTCACCAATGCCGACGACGCCATCGACTTCAAGATCGTCACCGCGCCGCTCAGCCAACCCGAGCGGAAGAACTGGCGCGACCTGATCCCCTATCGTCCCGGCATCTACATCATCGACCTCGATCTCTATGCCGGCCATCTGGTGCGGCTGGAGCGCGCCAACGCGCTGCCGGCGATCGTGATCCGCGAGCTCGCCGGCGGAGAAGAGCACGCCATTGCCTTCGACGAGGCCGCCTATTCGCTGGACACGATGGGCTCCTACGAATTCGACACGACGACTTTGCGCTTTGCCTATTCGTCGATGACGACGCCGTCGGAGGTCTACGACTACGACATGGCCAGGCGCACGCGCACCTTGCGCAAGCGCCAGGAGATTCCGTCCGGCCACGATGCGGCCGACTACGTCACCACGCGCATCATGGCGAAAGCGCAGGACGCCGCCGAGGTGCCGGTCTCGATCCTCTATCGTCGCGGGCTCAAGCTCGACGGCGCGGCGCCGCTGCTGCTCTATGGCTACGGCTCCTACGGCATGGCGATGCCGGCCTCGTTCAACGCCAACCGTTTGTCGCTGGTCGACCGCGGCTTCGTCTACGCCATCGCCCATATCCGCGGCGGCGCCGACAAAGGCTGGGGCTGGTATCTCGACGGCAAGCGCGAGAAGAAGACCAATTCGTTCGACGATTTCGCCGCCAGTGCCCGCGCGCTGATCGATGCGAAATACACGAGCGCCAAGCGTATCGTCGGCCATGGCGGATCGGCCGGCGGCATGCTGATGGGCGCGGTCGCGAACCGCGCCGGTGAATTGTTCGCCGGCATCGTCGCCGAAGTGCCGTTCGTCGACGTGCTCAACACCATGCTCGACGACACGCTGCCGCTGACGCCGCCGGAATGGCCGGAATGGGGCAACCCGATCGAGAGCGAAAAGGATTTCCGCACCATCCTGTCCTACTCGCCCTACGACAATGTCGCGGCCAAGGATTATCCGGCCATCCTGGCGATGGGCGGCTTGACCGATCCGCGCGTCACCTATTGGGAGCCGGCCAAATGGATCGCGCGTCTTCGCGCCACCATGAGCGGCGGCGGCCCTGTCCTGCTCCGCACCAACATGGGCGCCGGCCACGGCGGCGCCTCGGGACGCTTCGACCGGCTCGACGAGGTCGCGATCGTGTATGCGTTTGCGCTGTGGGCGACGGGGATGGCGGAGGCCGGGGTGTAGCGACACCCACAGCCGTCGTCCCGGCGAACGCCGGGACCCATACCGCGTGATTTATCGGTGAAGTGCGGAAGCAGTACCGTCGAAGATTCTTTAACTGCGAGTCTTCGCCAAACCACTTCCTGTGATTATGGGTCTCGGCCTTCGCCGGGACGACGGCGGAGAGTGTGGGGCGAGTTACCGCCCCACAGCCGTCCTCAAACCGCGCCCTGCGCCTCCACGTAGAGCGCGTAGATGGAATGACAGCTCGCCATATAGAGGCGGTTGTTCTTCGGGCCACCGAAGCAGAGATTTTCGCAGCGTTCCGGCAGCTTGATGAAGGCGAGCGGCTTGCCTTCGGGGTTGAACACCATCACGCCGTCGAGGTCTTCCGACTTGCCCTTGAGCTGATAGACCTTGCGGCCGCCGACGTCGCTCGGCTCGGACTGCAAGGCGCCGTTCGAGCCCCAGCCGCACCAGAGATTGCCGTCGCGGTCGACGCGGAAGCCGTCGAGCGAGCCTTGATCGGCGGCATCGATCAGCTTGGTCTTGCCGCTCAGCGAACCATCGTCGCCGACATTGTAGCTCCAGATGCTGCGATTGGGCGTGCCCTTCCACTCGACGACATAGAGCTTCTTCTCGTCCGGCGAGAAGGCGATGCCGTTGGGATTGACGAGATCGGTGAGCACGGCGGAGAGCTTGCCGTCCTTGGCGATGCGGTAGACGTTGGTGGTGGCCTGCTCCGGCTTCTCCTTCTTGCCCTCCCACTCGCCGCCGATGCCGAAGGTGGGATCGGTGAACCAGATGCTGTCGTCGGACTTCACCACGATGTCGTTCGGCGCGTTCAGCCGCTTGCCGTCGAACTTGTCGGCCAGCACGGTGATCTTGCCGTCCTTCTCGGTGCGGGTGATGCGGCGCGTGACGGAGTGCTCGCAGGTGACGAGGCGACCCTGGCGGTCGCGCGCATTGCCGTTGGCGTAATTGGCGTTGGCGCGGAACACGCTGGTCTGCCCGGTCTTCTCGTCGAACTTCATGATCCGGTTGTTGGGAATGTCGGAGAACAGCAGATAGCCGCCTTCCGGAAAATAGACCGGACCTTCGGCCCAGCGCAGGCCGGTCGCAACCTGCTCCAGCGTCGAGGAATAGAGCCGATACTTTGCGAAGCTGGGATCGAGGATCTGGACAGCCGGGTCCGGATAGCGCTGGGCCGGCGTGAACGGAAACGATTGCGCACCGGCCGCGCGGGCGAGAAGCATCGAAGCCGCCGCGCTACCCGCACCGGTCAAGACATTGCGTCGCGTGAAAGTCATAAAAGTCCTCCCTGCTTGATAAAAGGCCGGCACGTTGATGTGGCCGGCCTGTTTCTTGAAGTGTCGTGATGCGTGGCTTTACCGGCCGTTCTTCTTCCGCCATTCCGCGAAGTCGGTGAGCGTCTGCGGATCGGTCGCGGGATAGAGACCGAAAATGCCGCGGCCTTTGCCGACCTCCTCGGTGACGAAATCCTCGAACGCGGTCATCTCGAAGGTTTCGTTGGCGATCTCATCGGCAAGATGCGCGGGGATGACGATGACGCCGTCGGCATCACCGAGGATGACGTCACCGGGAAACACCGGCGCATCGCCGCAACCGATGGGGACGTTGATCTCGATCGCCTGGTGCAGCGTGAGGTTCGTCGGCGCCGAGGGGCGGTGATGATAGGCGGGGATGCCGAGCTTGGCGATCTCCGCGGAGTCGCGAAAGCCGCCGTCGGTGACGACGCCGGCGACGCCGCGCTTCATCAACCGCGTCACCAGGATCGCGCCGGCCGAAGCCGCGCGCGCGTCCTTGCGGCTGTCCATCACCAGCACCGCGCCCGGCGGGCAATCCTCGACCGCCTTGCGCTGCGGATGCGAGTGATCCCTAAAGACGTCGATGGTGTTGAGATCCTCGCGCGCCGGCATGTAACGCAGCGTGAAGGCCTCGCCGACCATGGTCGGCTGGTCGGCCCCGAGCGGATGCACATCCTGGATCATCTGGATGCGCAGGCCGCGCTTGAACAGCGCGGTGGCGACGGTCGCGGTGGAGACGGATTTGAGCTTGTTGCGGGTGGCTTCGCTGAGTTTGGACATATCGTTCTCTCTAGTAAATCGACGGCTCGCCGATCGGCGCGCCGAAATCGGTCTCGAGGAAGTCGAAGTCGCAGCCGTCATTGGCCTGCTTGATGTGTTTTGTGAACATCCAGCCGTAGCCGCGCTCGAAGCGGCGCTCCGGCTGCTTCCAGGCGGCGCGGCGCTTGTCGAGCTCGGCCTCTGATACATCAAGATTGATGGTGCGCGCGGCGACGTCGAGCGTGATGCGATCGCCGTTCTGCACCAGCGCCAGCGGGCCGCCGATGTAGGACTCCGGCGAGACGTGCAGGATGCAGGCGCCGTAGCTGGTGCCGCTCATGCGCGCATCCGAGATGCGCACCATGTCGCGCACGCCCTGCTTCACGAGTTTTGTCGGGATCGGCAGCATGCCCCATTCCGGCATGCCCGGGCCGCCCTGCGGGCCCGCATTGCGCAGGATGAGGATGTGGTCCTCGGTGACGTCCAGATTGGGATCGTCGACCGCCTTCTTCATCGACGGATAATCGTCGAACACCAGCGCCGGCCCGGTGTGCTTGAGGAAACGCGGCGCGCAGGCGGACGGCTTGATGACGCAGCCATCGGGGGCGAGATTGCCCTTGAGCACGGCGAGCGCGCCTTCCTTGTAGATGGGATTGTCGACGCCGCGGATGACATCGGCATTGTGCACCTCGGCGCCGTCGATGCTTTCGCCGAGAGTCTTGCCGCTCACCGTGATGCAGTCGAGATGCAGATGGTCCTTGATCTGGCCCATCAAGGCCGGCAGGCCACCGGCATAAAAGAAGTCTTCCATGAGGTAGGCATCGCCGCTCGGACGAACATTGGCGATAACAGGGACCTTGCGGCTCGCGATCTCGAAATCGTCTAGCCCGATGTCCTGGCCGGCACGGCGGGCCTGCGCGATCAGATGGATGATCGCATTGGTCGAGCAACCCATCGCCATCGCGACCGCAATGGCATTCTCGAAGGCTTTTCGGGTCTGGATCGTCTTCGGCGTCAGGTCCTCCCACACCATCTCGACTATGCGGCGACCGCATTCGGAGGCCATGCGGATGTGGTTGGCATCCGCCGCGGGAATCGAGGAGGCACCCGGCAGCGTCATGCCGATCGCTTCCGCGATCGCGGTCATGGTCGAGGCCGTGCCCATGGTCATGCAGGTGCCGTAGCTGCGGGCGATGCCGGCTTCGATGTCGAGCCAGTCCTTGTCGGAGATCTTTCCGGCGCGCCGCTCGTCCCAATATTTCCAGCCGTCGGAGCCGGAGCCGAGCGTCTTGCCCTTCCAATTGCCGCGCAGCATCGGGCCCGCCGGCAGATAGATTGCCGGGATGTTCATCGAGGTCGCGCCCAGCAGCAACGCGGGCGTGGTCTTGTCGCAACCGCCCATCAGCACCACGCCGTCAACGGGATGGCTGCGCAGCAGCTCCTCGGCTTCCATCGCCAGCAGATTGCGATAGAGCATGGTGGTCGGCTTCAGCAGCGATTCCGAGAGCGACAGCGCCGGCAATTCCACCGGCAGGCCGCCGGCCATCAGGATGCCGCGCTTGACGTCGTCGACACGCGACTTGAAGTGCATGTGGCAGGGCTGCGCGTCCGACCAGGTGTTGATGATCGCGATGCACGGCCGGTCCTTCCACTCCTCGGGGGCGTAGCCCATCTGCATGGCGCGGGAGCGGTGGCCGAACGAGCGGAGATCATCGGGTGCGAACCAGCGGGCGCTGCGGAGCTGGTCGGGTGTTTTCTTCTTGGTCATGATTGGGTGCCCCATTTTTGCACGGTGTTCCGCTCGATCGCGCGGAAGATCAGGTTCTCGACAAAGAGCCCGATGATAATCACCGTCAAGAGGCCTGCGAAGACCGCAGGTATGTCGAGGAGGTTGCGGTTCTCAAAGATGAACCAGCCGAGCCCGCCTTGCCCGGAGGACACACCGAACACCAGCTCGGCCGCGATCAGCGTGCGCCAGGCGAAGGCCCAGCCGATCTTGAGGCCGGTCAGGATCGAGCCGAAGGCCGCCGGGATCAGGATCCTGGCCACATAGGGCAGCCCGCGCAGACCGTAATTGCGGCCGACCATGCGCAGCGTGTTGGACACGCTCTTGAAGCCGGAATGGGTGTTGAGTGCGACCGGCCACAGCACCGAATGGATCAGCACGAAAACGAGACTGCCATTGCCGAGCCCGAACCAGATCAGCGCCAGCGGCAGCAGCGCGATCGCCGGCAACGGGTTGAACATCGCCGTCACCGTTTCCAGGAAGTCGGTGCCGATGCGCGTGGAGATCGCGAGCACCGTGAAAACAGCGGCCAGCACGATGCCGGCCGAATAGCCCATGAACAGGACCTTCAGCGAGGTCCAGGCCCGCATCGGGATGGTGCCGTCCTTCACGCGATCGAACAGCGTCATGATCGTGTCGTGCAGCGTCGGAAACAGCAGGGGATTGTCGAGATAAACGCCGTAGGCCTCCCAGACCGCGCCGAGGAACAGGATGATGACGGTCTTGCGGACAAAGCCATCGTTCCACAGCAGCTCGGCTACGCTCAGCTTGCGCTCGACCTCACCCGCACCGCTGACAGCAGCGACCGGGGCATCACGCAGCAAGATTCTCGCTTCGCCCATGAGCGGCTCCCCCTAATGCGCCGTGGCTTCGCCAGCGAACAGGAGATCGTGGATCTCCTTCTCCAGCCGGCCGGCGCTGCCGTCGTCATTGCTGACCTTGTCGACGTCGACCACCTCGGCCTTGACGCGGCCGGGATGCGGCGACAGCAGCAGGATGCGGTTGCCGATGCGGATCGCTTCCGCGATCGAATGCGTCACGAACAGCACGGTGAATTTGGTTTCGCTCCAGAGCTGGAGCAGCTCGTCCTGGCAGGTCCGGCGCGTCAGCGCGTCGAGTGCGGCGAACGGCTCGTCCATCAGCAGGATGTCCGGCTCCATCGCCATGCCGCGCGCGATCGCGACGCGCTGCTTCATGCCGCCGGAGAGCGTGTGCGGATAGGCATCGACGACGCGGGTGAGGCCGACCTTCTCGATATAGGCCCGCGCCCGCATCTCGGCGTCCTTGCGTGACAGCTTTCGCGCGGTCAGCAGCGGAAACATGACGTTGGCGAGCACGCTCTTCCAGGGCAGCAGCTGGTCGAATTCCTGGAAGATCATCATGCGGTCGGCGCCAGGACCGCGGATCTCGCGATCGCCGATCGTCATGCGGCCTTCGCTCGGTGACATGTAGCCGCCGACGGCCTTGAGCAGGGTCGACTTGCCGCAGCCGGACGGTCCGAGCAGCACGAAGCGGTCGGACTTGTCGACGGTGAAGCTCACCCTCTCCGTGGCGGTGACGACGGCGCTGGAGGTCTTGTAGCGCAGCGTCACCCCACTGACGTCGAGCAGTGCCATCAGTTGCCCTTCAGGTCGTGCGCGACGGGGAGATAATAGTCGGTCCAGGCCTTGGGCTGGGTCTTCAACGTGCCGGTCTTGTAGAGATGGGCGGCGAACTTCATCGTGCCCTGCGGCTCGAGATTCCATTCCATCATGCCGGGCTCTTTCAGAAGATCGAGCAGCTCCTCGACCGAGGTCTTGTCCCCGGTGATCTCCTTGTAGATCTCGACCGCCTGCCTGGTGTCGCTGCGGATCAGGTCCTGCGCTTCCTTGGTCGCATCGCGCACGGCCTGGATGATTTTTGGATTGGCATCGGCGAATTTGGTCGTGGTGAAGAACTGCGCCTGGCTGAGCGGGCCGCCCATCACGTCAGGCGAATTCAGCACGACATGCGCGCCCGGCACGTTCTTCAGCTCCAGGAAGGTGAAGGGCGGGATCGAGAAGTGCGTATGCACCTCATGCTTGGGGTTCGACAGCGCAGCATAGGCGTCGGGATGACCGAGCTGCACCGTGTTGGCATCGAGCTTCGACCATTGGTCGGCGCCGAAGGCCTCTGCCGCCGCGATCTGCAGCACGATGGCCTGCGTCGACACCTTGACGGTCGGCACCGCGATCTTGTCGCTCGGGCCAAAATCCTTGATCGACTTGATGTTGGCGTCGCGGCTGATCAGCGTCATCGGCTGCGCGGACGTCGCGACGATGCCCTTGACGCCGCCGCGGGTGCGATCCCACAGCAGCAGGAGATTGCCGGTGCCGGTGTTGAGGATATCGACGCCGCCGGCGAGCAGCGCATCGGTCTGCGCGCCGCCGCCCGAGAAGGTGACCCATTTGGTGGTGACGCCGGGCACGCCAAGCAAGCCTGCGTGCTTCTCGATCAGCTTCTGCTTCTCCATGATGTGGCTCGGCATGTAGAAAATGCCGGGCTGCCGCGACAGGGAGATCTCGGATTTCTGCTGTGCGTGCGCGGACGATGCCGACAGGACTGCCGCGGCGATCAGGGCGAGGGCTGCGCAGCCAAACTGGAATTGCTTGATCATTGTTGTTCGTTTCCTCCGGTCGGCATTGACGCGCGGCCGAGCTGATGCACTAATGCATTAGTGCATCAAAGGCAAGTCCGCCGGAGCAGCCCGCCATGGAACCAGCTCATCAAGCCCCGCGCGGGGCCGCCCGGCTCGACCGAGCCCGGCAGGCCGCGCCGCAGGTGTTCGAGCGGTTGCGCAATGCGATCATTGCGCTCGAATTGCCGCCGGGCGCGCCGCTGTCGCGGGCTGAGCTCGCCGGGCAATTCGGCGTCAGCTCGACGCCGGTGCGCGACGCGTTGATGCGGCTCGAGGAAGAGGGCCTGGTCGACGTGTTTCCGCAGCACGCGACCGTGGTCAGCCAGATCGACGTCGACCGCGCGCAACAGGCGCATTTCCTGCGCCAGGCGCTGGAGCTGGAGATCGTCCGGCTCCTCGCGGAGCACCCTGATCCGACGCTGATCATCCGCCTGGATCACGCCATTACGCTGCAACAGCAATTCACCAAGGCCGGCGACTTCCAGGCCTTCATGATCGCCGACAATGATTTCCACGCCCAGCTCTACGCCGCCGCCGGCAAGCAGGATCTCTGGATGCTGGTGCGAAGCCGCAGCGGACATATCGACCGGCTGCGCCGGCTGCACCTGCCCTCGCCCGGCAAGGCCCAGAACATCGTACGCCACCACAAGCTGATCACGCGCGCGATCGAGGCGAAAGATGCCGATGCTGCGCAGCAACATCTGCGGAAACATCTCTCAGGCACGCTGAGCGAGCTGGATCGGATCCGCGAGCGCTATCCGGAATATCTCTCCGACTAGGCGCGGTCGCCGTGGTCATCTGCACGTAAACATGCATATGATCCGTACCCAATTAATGGCCGGGCGACCACACTTCGCAACAGCCGCGAAGTGCTTGCAGGCCAGGCACGATCCGCGCAACAATTTCGCATTTGATGCTTTGATTTGGGTCGCAGGGAACCTCCCTGCCCGACCCGGAGGTTTTTGACGTGGCCAACATCCTGATCGTGGATGACGACCCGGCCGTTCAATTGACGATCCGGCTGCTCCTGGAGCGGGCCGGTCACCAGGTGACGGTCGCCGGCGACGGCCGCAAGGGGCTCGCCCTGTTCGAGGGCAGCCGGTTCGACCTGCTGTTCCTCGACATCTTCATGCCCGGCATGGACGGGCTGGAAACGATGCGCCACGTCCGGGCGCTGCAGCCGAAGGTCCCGATCATCGTCATTTCCGGCCGCTCGATCACGCCGGACGCCTACGCCGAGCCGGACTTCCTGAAGATGGCGACCAAGCTCGGCGCCGTCGCCAGCCTGCAGAAGCCGTTCCGGTCGGACGCACTGCTGGCAGCGGTCGACCGTTGCCTGATATCGGCACCATCATCCCTGCCGCAACGCGATGCCGGCGCCGGCAGCCGATGACGGGGCCATCGATGTCGCATCAAACATTCGGGTCCATTCTTGACGCCGGGCGACGACCGACATGACGCTCGCAACCCGGCTGGCCATCGCGATGATTCTGCTGGTCGCGGTTGCGGTCTCCGCGGTCGGGTGGCTGAGCCATTACAGCCTGGAACGGGCGTTCCTGCCGCGCGTGATCGACCGCATCGAGACCCAGTCGGGGCTGCTCGCCTCCCAGCTCGAAGCCCAGACCAACGGCGCACATGCCGATATCGTGACGTTCCGCGCCAACGCGGCCGTGCGCGGCGTGATCGATGCGCATTTCAACAACGGCATCGATCCGGTTGATCATCTGACCGAAAAGACCTGGCGAGATCGGCTGCTGACGCGCCTTGTCGCCGACGTCGAAGCCAACCCGACCTACGCAAAATTTCGCGTCATCAGCGCTGACGGCACCGAATATCTGCGCGTCGACCGCTCGGGATCGAACGGAACGGTCCGCATCGTTCCCGACGAAGCGCTGCAAACCAAGGACGATCGCTCCTTCTTCCAGGACGCGATCAAGCTCGCCGAAGACCAGATCTATGTCTCTCCGGTCGATCTGAACGTCGACAACGGCACGATTCAGCTGCCTTACGTCCCGACATTGCGCGTCGCAGCGCCGCTGTACGGATCCGATCACCGGCTGTTCGGCATCGTCGTCATCAATGTCGACATGCGCCAGGTGCTCGACCGCATCAGGATCACCGGCCGCCGGGGCGAAATGGTCTACGTCGTCGGCCGCAACGGCGACTACATCGTGCACCCGGACCGGACCCGCGAGTTCGGCTCGCAACTGGGCACACCGACGCGCTGGCAGGACGACTTCCCCTATTTCGCCGACGTCACCGGATCGACGCAAGGGGAAACCCATGTCGTGCCCGAAAGCGACGGCAAGCCGAGCGGCACCGCGATTGCGCCGGCGATCCTGGCCGAGGGCCAATGGGTCGGCATCATCCGCGTGGTCCCCTATGCCGTGTTCATGGCGCCCGCCGTCATCATCGAGCAGACGAGCCTGATGATCGGCATCATCGCGGTGCTGGTCGCAGCCGCGCTCGCCCTGCTGCTGGCGCGATCGCTGACCCGGCCGATCGGACGGCTCACCAAGGCCGTCGAGGCGATCGGGCGCGGCAAGCCGGCCACGATTCCGGTCGACGCCGGCGGCGAGACCGGCATGCTGGCGCGGACCTTTGCCCACATGGTCGAGGAGACCAAGGCCAAGACCTCGGCGCTGGAGCACGAGATCGAGGAGCGGCGGCGCACTGAAGCGGCCCGCGACCAGCTCGCCGTGCGCGAGCGCCTGTTCAGCGCCGCGGTCGAATCCTCCGACGATTCGATCGTGATGCAGACGCTCAACGGCACCATCATCGGGTGGAACGCGGCGGCCGAACGCCTCTACGGCTATTCGGCCGAGGAAGCCGTCGGGCAATCGACGTCGATCATCCTTCCAACCGACCGTAACGATGAGCGCAGCGATTATCTCGCGCGGATCGCGCGGGGTGAACGGATCGACCATTTCGAAACCGTCCGGATCCGCAGGGACGGCACTCCGGTCGAGATTTCGGTGAGCCTGTCGCCGATCCGGGGCACCGCGGGCGAGATCATCGGCGCGTCCGGCGCGGCACGCGTTCTGACCGATGCGCGGCGGACTGAACGCGCGCTGCGGCAGCAGATCGAGGAGCGGCGGCAACTGTTCGACGCTTCCGAGGATCTGATCATGATCATGAACTCGCGCGGCCATCTCGTTCAGATCAGCCCCAGCAGCGAGGCCGTGCTCGGCTACAAGCCCGAGGAGATGATCGGCCGCAGCGGCGCCGATTTCATCCACCCCGCCCATCTCGATCAATCCCGCGAGGAGATGCGCGCGCTCCGGCGCGGCGAACATCCGAAGCTCGCCGACACGCGCTGCATTCACAAGGACGGGCACGAGGTCTGGCTGTCCTGGCTCGGCAACTGGTCCGACCAGGCCAAGCGCTTCTTCTTCGTCGGGCGCGACATGACCGAGGCGAGGCGCGCCGCCGAATCCCTGCGCGACAGCGAGCAGCTTGCGCGCAACATCGTCGAGACCGCGCTCGACGCCTTCGTCCAGACCGACGATCGCAGCACCATCCTGAACTGGAGCTCGCGGGCCGAGGAGCTGTTTGGCTGGCGGCGCGACGAGGCGCTGGGCAGGAACGCGGTCGACCTGATCGTCGCCGAAAGCGAGCGCGACAGGGTCAAGGACGGCCTCGCCCGCTTCCTCGAGTCGGCCGACGGCCAGACCCTCAACCGCCGCCGCGAGCTCATGGTCCGCCGCCGCGACGGCAAGGAGTTCAAGGCGGAGCTCAGCGTCACGGCGCTGCGGCGCCGCGAGGGCATCCTGTTCAACGTGTTCTACCGCGACCTCACCGACAAGATCGCCTCCGAGGAGCGCATCCGCCACGCCGAGAAGATGGAGGCGGTGGGCCAGCTCACCGGCGGCGTGGCGCATGATTTCAACAACATCCTCACCGTCATCACCGGGACGATCGAGATCCTCGCCGAGGCCGTGGCCAAGGATCCGGGGCTTGCCGCGATCACGAAGATGATCGACGAGGCCGCCGGCCGCGGCGCCGAGCTGACCCAGCATCTGCTCGCCTTCGCGCGCAAGCAGCCGCTGCAGCCGCGCGAGATCGACATCAATTCACTGATCATCGACACCGCAAAGCTGCTGCGGCCGACGCTGGGTGAGCAGATCCAGATCGAATCCGTGTTCGAGGACGAGAGCTGCGTCGCGGTGGTCGACCCGAACCAGCTCACCACGGCGCTCCTCAACCTCGCGCTCAACGCCCGCGACGCCATGCCCGGCGGCGGCAAGCTGATCGTGGAGACGGGCGCCGCCTATCTCGACGAGGTCTATGCCAGCGTCAACGACGTCCGGCCGGGGCACTACGTGCTGATCGCGGTGAGCGACACCGGCACCGGCATTCCAGCCAACATGCTGGCGCGCGTGTTCGACCCCTTCTTCACCTCGAAGGGTCCGGGCAAGGGCACCGGGCTCGGGCTCTCCATGGTCTACGGCTTCATCAAGCAGTCCGCGGGCCACATCAAGATCTACAGCGAGGAAGGCCACGGCACCACGATCAAGATGTACCTGCCGCCGGGCAAGACGCCGACCGCCGTCGCCGATGGCGTGATGCCGGCCTCGATCGAGGGCGGACACGAGACCATCCTCGTGGTCGAGGACGACCGGCTGGTGCGCGACTACGTGCTGGCCCAGCTGCATTCGCTCGGCTACGTCACCCTGCAGGCCGCCAATGCCGCGGAGGCGCTCACCATCGTCGCGAGCGGCAAGCCGTTCGACCTGCTGTTCACCGATGTGATCATGCCCGGCAAGATGAACGGACGGCAGCTCGCCGACGAGGTGTTGAAGTCACGCCCCGACCTCAGGGTGGTCTACACCTCAGGCTATACCGAGAACGCGATCATCCACCACGGCCGGCTGGATTCAGGCGTGCTGCTGCTGGCAAAACCCTATCGCAAGTCCGACCTGGCGCGGATCATCCGCAAGGCGCTGCAGGGATGACGGTCTCGTGTCCCGGACGCGCTGCAGCGTGAAACGCTGCTGCGCAGAGCCGGGACCCAGAAACTTTCTGCGATTGTGAGGGGAGATGGGCCCCGGCTCAGCGGCGCATCATTTCATGATGCACCGCGTCCGGGGCACGAGAGAAAGAGCTTGCCGCTTACGACGCGCGCTGGGCCGCGGTCATCACGATGCGGATCAGATCGGCGGCATTGCGGGCGCCGAGCTTCTTCATGATGTTGGCGCGGTGATCCTCGATGGTGCGCGGGCTGATGCCGAGGGTGCGACCGGCTTCCTTGTTGGAGGCACCGGCAGCGAACTGCTCGAGCACCTCACGTTCCCGGCGGGTCAGCGGCTCGCGCCCGGGGAAATGCAGCGAGCCGAATTTCGGCGACACACTCTCTGTCTGCCGGCGTGCATAAGCGCCGATCGCTTCGTCCAGCCGGCCGACGATCTCGCTGCCGCGGAACGGCTTCTCGATGAAGTCGAGCGCGCCGCTCTTGATCGCCCCCACCGCCATCGCGATGTCGCCCTGGCCGGAGATCATGAAGATCGGTGCGGGATAGTCTTCGCCGTGCAGCTCCTTGAGGATGTCGAGGCCCGACTTTCCGGGAATGTGCACGTCGAGCAGGACCGCAGCCGGTGTGCGGCTTCGCGCGACCGAGAGCAGGGCTGCGCCGTCCGCGAAGCAGATCACCTCATAACCCGCCGCCTTCAACACCATCGACAGGGTGTCGCGAACAGCCGGGTCATCATCGACCACGAAGATCTCACCACGGGAGGTTTGTTCGACCATGTGCCATGTCCATTCGCCAAGCCACGTCGGCATTCAAGGACTCGCGTCCGCGCCTAACGCTATGGCTTTTGGCGCGGATTCGGCCCACCCGCATTTGTACGGGACATGAACTTAACGCACAAGTAGCGCCGAGGTGCCTTATTGCGGGGGACGGAGAATATCCATGCTAAATTACGCAGGCACACCCCCGCTCGCCGCGATGGCTGAAACCGACAGCCGTCAGTTGATCGCGGCCGAGCTTCGCTCCCTGATCGCGCGCATCGAGATCAGCGTGCGTCTGATCGACGCTGCGATGGAGCCTGAAGACGATAGCGCTATCTCGGGTTCCACCGAGATTGTCGTGCTCGACGACGTGACGCCCCGTTACGCAACGGTGGGCGCCGCCCTCAATGCCTGCCGGGCTGAGCTCGGCAACGCCCTGCAGAATCTGTCGGAATCCGGCAATCCCGCGTAGGCCGCAATCGGCGCGGCTGATTTGCCGCAGCCGATTGCATGGCAGTTCCGCGCCTCAGGCGCGGTGCCGCTCCACGATCGCGTCGGTGGCGACGCCACCCCAGGTGTGTATGGTCGGCAGCCCCATCGCCGTCTTGCCGAGATTGGCGAGGCTGATGCGCAGCGCCGCGAGGTCCAGCGGCTTCGGCAGGCTCTGAAGCTCGATCCCGACGGAGCGGGCAAAGCTGCGAGCGGCGCTGCGGCGCTTGCCGTCCATGCCGCTGATGACGATCACGGAGCCCGTGAACTTCGCTGCCGCCATCTCGCGCAGCACATCGATGCCGTCGCCATCCTCCAGCACGAGATCGAGCGTCACGCAGTCGAAGCGCGCCGCGCGCAGCTTCTCGATGGCCTCCGCAACCGACGGCGCAACGGCGACTTCGTGGCCGGCCTGCTTGGCGGCGACCGTGATCAGGCTGCGCTGCGTGGCGTCGTCATCGACCACCAGGAGCTGAAGCGCGCGCCGCTCGGCGACGTCGGGCAGGTTTGAGGGGATGGGGGAGAGAGAGCTTCTTGGCATGGCCGGACCCTGAAATTGCGACCGTCAGTTGATACACGGCACGCGCTTAGGCGACGTAAAGCCGCCTCTGCCAATTCGTTCGGATGTTTTCAGAAAATGTGAAGCAACGCGTCGGCAAGGGGCGGCACAGGGCGCGTGGCGATCACGCCACCGCATCATGGCTGGCCGCGCCGCGCTTCTTGCGGTTCTTGCCGCGCAGGAACTGGATGTCCATCTCGGCGCCGTTGACGCGCACCAGCTCGCAGCGGCGATAGGCAAGGCCGGTGGACGACAGCAGCAGGAAGAACTCCTTGAGGTTCAACCCCTGGATCGAGCCCTCCACCGTGAGGATGGCATCGGTGTCGGAAATCGCATTGAGGGTGCAGTCGCGCCGCCACGTGCCGTCGATGGCCATGATGCAGACATCATAACCTCGACTGAACGTGACGCGCTCTGCGCCCTTGCCTTCCTCGGCCATTCTTATCGTCCTGCCATCGCCGCCATGCGCGGCGCCCCGGCACCGACCGGCGCCGCTGCCGCACGCGGATCGTTCGGCCTGTAGAGGCCGCGGCGATCGGCAAGCGGCTTGAACGTATCGGTCAGTCCGACCACGGTTTCCGCAGCGCCGAGCACCAGGAAGCCGTCGGGCTCGATCTGACGGGCCAGGCGGTTGAAGATGTTGATCTTGGTTTCCTGGTCGAAATAGATCAACACGTTGCGGCAGAAGATGACGTCGAACGTGCCGAGGTTGGAGAAATCCTGCAGCAGATTGAGCTGCCGGTGCTGGATCATCGCGCGCAGCTCGGGATTGACCTGCCAGGTTTCGCCGGTCTGCTTGAAATATTTCATCAGCATCTGGATCGGCAGGCCGCGCTGCACTTCGAACTGGCTGTAGACGCCGGCCTTGGCCTTCTCGAGCACTTCCTGCGAGAGGTCGGTCGCAATGATCTCGACACGCCATCCGGTCAGTGCCGCGCTCATCTCCTTCAGGGTCATCGCCAGCGAATAGGGCTCCTGTCCGGTCGAGCCGGCGGCGCACCAGATCCGCACGCTGCGGCGGCCGGCACGGGCCTTGAGGACCTCAGGCATGATGGTGTCGCGAAAATGGTCGAACGGCACCTTGTCGCGGAAGAAGAAGGTTTCGTTCGTGGTCATGGCTTCGACCACGTTGGTCATCAGCGCGCTCGAGCCGCCCTGCAGCTTCTGCACCAGCTCGGGAATGCCGGAGAGCCCGGCCTTGCGCGCCAGCGGCAGCAGGCGGCTTTCGATCAGATATTGCTTGTCGGCGGACAGGTCGAGACCGGAGCGCTCTTTCAGCAACTTACGCAGATACTCGTAATCGGGCGCGTTCACAGGATACCTCTTGACGCTACGAACAGGTGTATTTTCAGGCAGCAGTCTCTTCTTCGCGCGCGACCAACCCGACTTCCTGGAACTTCGCCAACACGATTTCCTTGTCGAACGGCTTCATGATGTACTCGTTGGCGCCGCCGCCCATCGCCTTGGTGATGTGGTCGATGCCGTTCTCGGTGGTGCAGAACACGACCTTGGGCTCATCGCCGCCGGGCATGCGGCGCAGCGTTCCCAGGAACTGGAAGCCGTCCATGACAGGCATGTTCCAGTCGAGCAGGATGGCTTCCGGCATCGCCTTCTTGCAATGAACCAGCGCCTCGACACCGTCTTCCGCTTCAATGACTTGAAAGCCCAGCGCTTCGACGATGCGACGGGCGACCTTGCGAACGATGCTGGAATCGTCAACCACCAAACAGGTCTTCATCTTGGATCTCCGGCTTTAAATGTCTTTCGTGAAAGTTCAGGCAGCCAATTGCACGTCGGTCTTGAGCTCGAGGACGCGATCGACATCGAGGACGACCATGAGCTGGCCGTCGAGACGGTGGACGCCGCCGGCGAGCTTGGCCATGCGGGGGTCGAGATTGACCGGGTTCTCTTCCATGCCGTTCTCGGACAGGCGCAGCACCTCGCCGATCTGGTCGATCAGGAGGCCATAGGATTCACCGCGCAGGTCGACGCCGACAGCCATTGGGGTCTTGCCGTCCTCGGGCTTGGGCAAGCCGAGGCGGGCGCGCATGTCGACCACGGTGACGATGCGGCCGCGCAGGTTCAAGACGCCCGCGATCTCGCGCGAGGACAAGGGAACGCGGGTGACGCGCTCGGGCATGAACACGTCCTGGACGCGGGAGATCGGCAGGCCGAACAGCTGGCCGCCGATCATCGCGGTGACGTACTCGACCATGGCGCCTTCGCCGGACTGGGTCTTCTTGGTCATCTCGATATCTCCTGATCCCTGTCGTTACGCCGCTGCCCGGTTCAGCTCGGAGGCGCCGGCGGCGCCCGCGGTCTGTTCCTTCAGCGCCGCGATCAGACCGGGACGGTCGAACTTGGCGACATAGTCGTGGAAGCCGGCCTGACGGCCGCGCTCGATCGCGGCCGGCGACACCAGCGCGGAGAGGCCGATGATCGGCATCGCGCCCAGATTGCTGTCGGAGCGGATGGTCTCGGCAAACTCGAACCCGTTCATGTCGGGCATCTCGATGTCGGTCAGCACCACGTCGAAGGTCTGGGCACGGAGCGCGGCCAGGCCCTCCTGCGCGGTCGGCGCGGTGCGGACGCGGTAGCCGGCGGCCTTCAGCACCGGCGCCAGCATGTTGCGGAAGAATGCGGAGTCGTCGACCAGCAGCACCGACTGCGAGTGCATCGACGGCTTCATCTCCTTGCGGGTGAACCAGTCGGAGAACGCCATCGGCAGGAAGTGGCCGACGTCGATCACCTCGGTGGCCTGGCCCTTGATCACGGCCGAGCCGAGGATGCCGCTAGCGGAGCCGCCGACCTCGATGTTGAGGCGCTCTTCGACGATGTCGATGATCTCGTCGACGACGAGCCCCATGGAGCGGCCGTCATCGGCGAACACCAGGATCGGCTGCGCGCCCTGGCTGGCGATGGTGACGCCGTCCATGGCCACCAGCGGCATCAGCTGCTCGCGGTACTGCACCATGTAGCGGCCGTTGGAGAACTCGATCTTGTCGGCGGGGAGCTCTTCCAGGCGGGTGACGAGCCCGAGCGGGACCGCCTTGGGCTGGCTGGAGCCGGCGCGGAACACCAGCAGCGAGGTGGTCTGCTCACCGGAGCCGATGTGGTGCGCGCCATTGTCGTCGGCCATGTCATGGGCCGAGGAGCCGGCGGCGCCGAGCGCCTTGGCAATGCCGTTGGGGTCGATGATCATGATCACAGCGCCATCGCCCAGGATGGTGTTGCCGGAGAACATGTCGATGTGACGCAGTTTTGTCGACATCGGCTTGACCACGATTTCTTCGGTGTGGAACACGCCGTCGACGACGATGCCGAACGTCTGGCTGCCGACCTGCGTCACCACGATAAAGCCGTTCTCGGGATCGGAAGCCGCGCCGTCGTCGATCTTGAGCAGCTTCTTCAGATGGATCAGCGGCAAGAGCTTGTTGCGCAGGCGCAGGACCGCGGTGTCCTTGATGCGCTCGATGCGGTGCTCCGAGTTGGCGCGGGCACGGACCAGCTCGACCACCGAGAGCTGCGGGATCGCGAAGCGATCGCCGGCGGCCTCGACGATCAGCGCCGAGACGATGGCCAAAGTCAGCGGGATCTTGATGGTGACGGAGGAGCCTTCGCCTGCGACCGACTTGATGTCGATGGTGCCGCCGATCTGGTCGATATTGGTGCGGACCACGTCCATGCCGACGCCACGGCCGGAGACCGAGGTGATGGCGGCCGCGGTGGAGAAGCCGGGCGCGAAGATGAACTTGTGGATCTGGGCTTCCGACATCTTCTCCAGCTCAGCCTCGGTGACGAGACCTGAGGAGAGCGCCTTGGCCTTGATCTTCTCGGTGTTGAGGCCGCGGCCGTTGTCGGCGATGCAGATGATGATGTGGCCGCCCTCGTGATAGGCGGACAGCCGGATGGTGCCCTGCTCGCCCTTGCCGGAGGCGAGGCGCTCGGCGGGGGTCTCCAGGCCATGATCGGCGGAGTTGCGCACCATGTGGGTGAGCGGGTCCTTGATCAGATCAAGCACCTGGCGGTCGAGCTCGGTGTCGGCGCCGTGCATCTCCAGGTCGATCTGCTTGCCGAGTTCGGACGAGAGATCGCGGACGATGCGGGGCAGCTTCTGCCAGGCATTGCCGATCGGCTGCATGCGCGTCTTCATGACGCCTTCCTGCAGCTCGGCAGTGACGTTGGAGAGGCGTTGCAACGGCACCTTGAACTCGGTGTCCTCGTTGCGGCGGGAGATCTCCAAGAGCTGGTTGCGGGTCAGCACCAGCTCGGAGACCATGGTCATCAGGTGCTCCAGCGTATCCACGTTGACGCGGATCGACTGGTTGGCAACGCGGTCGCCTTCGGCGCCCGTCTCGTCGGCGGCCGACTTCTTGGCCGCTTTTTCCCGGGGCACCTTGGCGTCCTTGTTAGCTTCCTTGGCAACAGGTGCCGGAGCCTCGGCAACGGGTTCGGCCTTTGCAACAGGCGCCGGCGCTTCGATCGCGGTCTCGCGGAAGGCACGCTCGAGATCGTCGAGCGAGACTTCGCCGGGACGCAGCGGACGCTCCAGGGTCTGGTCGATCAGCGTGCCCGTGGTCATCTCCTTTGCGGGAGCGGGCGCAGCCGCAACGGGCGCTTCCGGCACCAGCGGCGGGGCTTCAGCGACAGGCGCAGCGGCGCCGGCGGCCATCGCGGCCATGCCCTGCTCGACCATCGCTTCCAGCTTGTCGATGAGATCGCGGTCGTTGCCCTCGGGCTCGGCTTCGGTTGCCTCGAGGCCTGCGAGGATCTCCTTGATGCGGTCGATCGAGGACAGGATCAGCGTCACGGCCTGTCCGGTCACCGGCATGCCGTCGCGGAATTTGCTCATCAGCGTCTCGCCGGCATGTGCCAGCGCTTCGAGCCGCGGCAGTCCGAGGAAGCCGCACGTACCCTTGATGGTATGGACCAGGCGGAAGATGTTATCGAGGATCTTGGCGTTGTTCGGCTCCTGCTCGAACTTCACCAGCTGATTGTCGACGGTGTCCAGGCTCTCGCTGGTCTCCGTCAGAAACTCCCGCAACAGATCATCCATGAGCTACGCCTTGACTGAGCTGGACCTCGACGCCTGCGCCGCGCTTGGAATCGGCGGAAGTCCGCTCTTAAATCGTTAGACAACCCATTTCACGGTCCCGTTAATTTCATCCTCCGTGCTAATACGGATATTGAAGCGAAGTTTGCCGTTCGACCGCGCGAGGCTGCGATTTTCAGCAGATCCTGCACGCGGCATCGGGCCTGAAACGCAACAAGTAAACGCGCCGATAACGGCGCCGCGACATGCCCAAAAAAATCCCGGCGGAATCGGGAGATATGCACGGCTTGCGCGAATTGACTCAAATCACGCGCGATTGGAATCGCGCATGCGACCGTCTCTCGATGCCGTGCTGAAATCCGCAAGGACTGCGCTCGCGGTAAACGGACTCTTACCTCGTGCGCGTCACGGACAATAACGCGCTAACCCAGCCGCGCAGCAGCGGCGCGAGACTCGGCAAGACAGTCCTTGATGGCGTCCAGCAGCGCATCCGGCTTGAACGGCTTGCGCAGGCAGCACGCGGCGCCGGCCTTGTGCAGCACGCAAACGGGATGGACGCGAGATCCGCGGCCAGACCACGCAATGGCGCGAGGCAATTGCCGACGGCTGAAAAGCATCGCCGAAGGAGAAAGGTGGCGCAGACTGGCGGACGATCGATGGACGTGCGGATGCGACGTCTGCCGTCGATGGCCCGTTTCCGGCTCATGAACGCCCCCTTGCCACTCCTTCCCGGTTGATGACGCAAGACGGGCTCGCCGGTGCGTGCACGAATCGCGCGCAGTTCTCATTTCGGCTGCAAATGCGACAAGCTGCCTGCCCCCCAACGGGTATATCGGCAGTGACACAACCAGTAAGATAGTTTATTTTGACACGCAACCAGGTGTCGAATGCGCGACCCAGACGTCTCATCGAACGCGCTGGATGATTCTGCATGATCGCGAGCGGACCACCGCCGAACCGATTGCTGCAAATGCTCGATGCTACGGACATGGATCTGTTGCGCCCGCATCTCATCACGATTGAATTGGTCAGAGAGACTGTCTTGGGTGAAGCAGGCGCGGTGCTGCGACACGTCTACTTTCCGCACGATGGAACCGTTTCAATCACGGTGGGTCTCTCCGAAGGGCAGACGATCGAGGTGGCGATGCTCGGCCGCGACAGCGTCGTCGGTGGCGGTGCGGCACTCGCCGATGGGATCGCAGCGTCGGACGCCGTCGTGCTCTTCCCCGGGACCGCGTCCATGCTTGAAATTGGGGCCTTTCGAACCATCGCCGCGACCAGCGCGCCGTTCCGCAGCCTGATGATCCGGCATGAGCAGGCGCTGCTCGCGCGTGCACAGCAATCCCTGCTCTGCAATACGCTGCACCCGGTCGAGGCGCGACTGGCGCGCTGGTTGCTGCGGGCCCAGGATCTGTCCGACAGCGAAACCCTGCCGCTGACGCAGGAGACGCTGGCTCAGATGATGGGCGTCCGGCGCAATGCCATTTCACTGGTCGCTCACGCGCTGCAGCGCGCCGGCATCATTCGCTACAGCCGCGGCCAGATCGTGATCACCGATCAGCGGGCGCTGGAGGCGACCTCATGCGATTGCTATGCCGTGATGAAGGCTTACGACGCGCGTCTGCTGGCGAGACCGCGATGATGTGAGCGCTACCATCTCCGACTGCATGCCGCTGTGCACACCGAGCGGTATCGGCCGATTGGGGGGCACAGCTGTGAACAATGCACCAATTGCCAATATATCCCGCCGTGAACATGATGGAACTTACCGTGCAGGGGACGGCGGTTTCGGTGGCGGGCGTTTCACCGGCGGATGAGACGGGAGGCAGATTTGGAGACGATGGTACGCCCATCCAACGGTTTCCTGTCGGCACTGTCGGCAGACGATTATGAACTGATCCGTGCACATCTGCGCACGGTCGATCTGCCGCATGACGCCGTGCTGGTGGAAGCCGGCGAAACGCTCAAGCGCGCCTATTTCCCGCACCGTGGCGTGATCTCGCTGGTCGTGAAACTTGGCAAGGGCGAGCATGTCCAGGTGGCCATGATCGGCCGCGACAGCCTGCTCGGGACACTCTCGACCATGGGCGATGCCTGCGCGCTGAACACGGCGATCGTGCTGGTTCCCGGCGTCGGCTCGGTGATCGACCTCGACCGGCTGCGCATCGCGGCCGAACAGAGTCCCACCCTGCGGACGCTGCTGACGCGCCACGGTCTCGCTGTCTACGCGCAGGTGCAGCAGACTGCGGGCTGCAACGCGGCGCATCCGGTGGAGTCGCGGCTGTCGCGCTGCCTGCTGCACACCCATGATCTGTCCGGCGACTTCCGGTTGCTGCTGACCCAGGAAGCCATGGCGCAGATGATCGGGGCGCGGCGCAACAGCGTATCGCTGGTCGCCAATACCTTGCAGCAGGCCAATTTCATCCACTACAGCCGCGGACACATCCAGATCCTCAATCTGGACGGGCTGCGCCAGACGGCGTGCGAATGCTACGCCACGGTCAAGGCCCAATACGACCGGCTGCTCGGGCCCTGACGGGTGTGGCACATGGTAAAGCAAGTGCTTAACCGCACCTGCAAACACCGCATATCTGGTGACCAGAACCGAAATCGGAATGGCGTAGATCTCCCGGACGCGTCGCACCCGACGCGCATCACGGGGACCGGGACACCATGTTCGACGCCGCTCTCGCGCCCACGCAGGGCGCGCACGACACCGCCCCCCTGCGCGAGCTTGAACCGCTGCGCGAGCCTGAACCGCTGCGCGAGCCTGAACCGCTGCGCGAGCCTGAACCGCTGCGCGAGCCTGGCGCGTTCGACGTGCTGGTATGCGAGATCGGCGAGGACGGCGCCAGTGAAGTGCGCGCGGTGTTCTGGAGCGAGACGCGTGCGCGGCTCGAGCTGTTTCATGCACTCCCGCTTGGCCAGCATCGCGGCCGGATCGCGCGCGAGGCCCATTCGCTGAAGAGCACGGCCAGGACGTTCGGCTATCTTCGGCTCGCGGCGCTGGCGTTGCGGCTCGAGAGCACCGCCGACACAATCGACGACGCCGAATTCAGCGATCTGCTTGAGCGGATGGATGTGGCCTTCGCCGCCGCGAAGGCGCAGGAGCCGCAGGGCTGACCCGCCTGCACCCCGCCGTACTTATACGGTTTGCAATTTTCACAGATGACTAATCATAGGTGGCGATAGTCGCCGGAAACCAGGAGGGTTTCCATGTTCACCTATGAGACTGCGGACCAGAAAGAGGTCCGTCGCTTCCGCATCGCACAGTTCAACGGCCGGATGGCTACGGTGAAGGCGGGCGAGTCCACGGTGACGGGTTTTGTCCGCTCGGTGCTGGAGCAGGATTCGACGATCCCGCCGCGCTGGACCATCACCATCATCCCGAATGCGCCGAAGGAAGAGCCGAAGGCGCTGCGGCCCAATTCGCGCGTGCGCCCCTTCGCCGAAGATTACTTCTAGGCACGGACCGCGCTGCCGCCACGGCGGCGCAAGATCACGGCTTCAATCGATCGAATGCAGCAGCGCGGCGCGGACGAGGTCCGCGGTGTTGCGCGCGCCGAGCTTGCGCATCGCCTCGGCCCGATGGCTCTCGAAGGTGCGCGGGCTGATCTGCATGCGCAGCGCCCCCTGCTTGTTCGAAAAACCCTCGCTGATCAGCCGCAGCACTTCGCGCTCACGCTTGGTCAGCCGCTTGCCCGACAGGCTCGACAGTTCGGAGCCGGT
This sequence comes from Bradyrhizobium sp. CCGUVB14, assembly GCF_024199935.1. Lineage (NCBI taxonomy): Bacteria > Pseudomonadati > Pseudomonadota > Alphaproteobacteria > Hyphomicrobiales > Nitrobacteraceae > Bradyrhizobium > Bradyrhizobium sp. CCGUVB14. Next base: position 518,025 of record NZ_JANADS010000001.1, on the reverse strand, counting down.
CTCGCGCGGCGCCGGCAGCACGCGGCCGGCCTTCAACTCGGCATCTTCGGTCGTGGACGGCGCGGGCAACGCGCCCTTGTGGGGGCCGGCGAGCTGCTTGACCACGCCGCAGACGCGCTCCGTCTGCGCCAATGCATTCTCCACCACCTGCTGCAAATAGGCGCGATCTGCCGAGACCGGCGCGAGCTGGTCGCTGTGGTGCTTGATCTCGCCCATGTAGAGCAGGAGTGCAGTCAGGGGGCCGTTGAGCTCGCGGGCGATGGCCGCGGCCATCTCGTCGGCCGCCTTGGCACGGGCAGCGTTCAGGCGAACGAAATCAGCCTCTTCGGCCGGAGCAGTGCTGCTTTCGAACCATTCCGACGGTCGCGAATCAGCAACCGTATCGTTCTGTGACCCCATGTGACCCGTTTAGCGGAACCCGGGGCGATCTGTGGTTAACTTTCTGCTCCGTAAGACTACGGTGAATATGTCAGTTCTGTGCTGAAATGACGACGCAGGCACAATTTATGCTTGCATTGGCGCATCGTTGACTATGTCAGGGTTGATAAATCTGCCTAAAACATAGGCATACCGCCTGAAGCCGTCTTAACGATCGTGACCCGGCGCGCCCGCGGCGCCCCCGGATTTTACGGATAAATTAACGGCGGCCTGCTTCTCTTTGTCACAATTGAGAGCGCGCAAATGCCTCCATGCATTGGGCCGGTCGGCCTGCTGGAATCGTTGCGAGAGATTGCGTGCCATGGACGAGATCGACCAGCTTTCGGAGTTCCTGCAGAAGCTGACGCCGTTGTCGCGCAGCTGTCTGCTGAGCGAACTCGAACGGCTCGAACTGTGCGGCATCGACATGCCGGGCTCGACCGAGATCCAGGCGAAGCTGCGCGCCGAATTCCGCAAGGACGGATCGACCCAGGCGCGCGCCACCAATCCTTCGCGCTATTTCTTCGCGCCGCTCGAGCTGTTGCTGATCGACGGTGCGCCCGAGCACGCTAATGCGGGACGGATCTCGCGCAACACGCTCACGCCGATCTGGGAGTGGATCTGCCGCGACCTGCTGCCGACCATGGCGCGCGACTACGTCAAGGCGATCAACGACCAGGTCACCGCCAACAATCCCAAGGAAGTGCAGAAGATCGCGACGACCTTCCAGGGCAAGGTCGTCAAAGTGCTCGAGAACACGCTCGCCTCAGCCGAGAGCACCGAGTTCGCGCGCGGCAAGCTCGCGCAATACACCGCTTCGCGCACTGCCTTCGACGACGTGAAGAAGATGCAGCAAGTGCTGCGCGCCGGCGGCGCATTGGCGAAGTTCAACGAGAAGCTGCCCGAGACCATCACCAAATTCGACGACGGCCAGGTCGCCCAGATCACTGCGCAGCTCGACGCGTTCAAGAAGGCCAATCCCGATGCGCTGCCCTTTGCGCTGGCGCTGGTGGCGAGGCGCCTGAAGACATTCTGGCAGCTCACATACCTTGCGACCAGGGCGGCCGCGAGCAAGAGCGCTGCCGAGGTTGCCGCGGCGCCCTATGCTTGCGTCGTCCCCATGGTGCTCGACCGGCTCGACGACAAGCGCCTCGCCCTGCGGATCGCACTCCGCCACAACCGTTTCCTCGTCGCACGCGATCTGCTCACCGAAATTTACGACGCCGAACATTCGCTCAAGCTTCGCATCGACGGCATCGAACAGAGCGAATGGGGCGTCCGGCTGCAGCAATTGATGGACGCGATCGCGGCGCTGGTGTCGGCCGAGGTCAGCCGCTTCCCCGCCAATGTCGGTCACATCCTGGGATCGCGCCGGCTACGCAGCCAGGATACGCTGGGCGGCAAGCTGAGCTATCTGGCCTGGAAGGGCCGCGACGCCATGCAGGACGGCGCGGCGGCATTTCGCAAATTGATCGGGGCGACCTAGTTCCCCGGCATTCCCTCTAGGCTATTCGGGCGCGTGCGGCAGGCACAGGAAGCGATCGAGAAATCGCCCTGACATCACGAATCTGAACCACCAATAGATCAACCGCCGCGTCGTCATAGCTGCAATCCTTGACAGCCCACCACCGGCTGATGGAACCAATAGCGCAGCTGTCGCAATACGCATGTGAGCTGCTTCACACTTGTCGGCTCGGCGCCTGCGCGAGTTGTCGCATAACCGTCACGCGCGACGGGCAAAGATGCGCGCATCGCGCGAAAATGAATTCGTGGACGGAGTGTATCGCTTCTATCCTGCGCCGCATCGCATGCTGCGATGGAAGGACATTCGCGATGAGATCGATCCGACTGACGTTGACCCTCATGATCTGGCTGGCTGGTGCATGCGCGCTCGCGTCAACGACGATGGCGCAGACGGCACCGCCCCCGGGCAACGCCGCGCCGACGGCCGACAATGCCGTTCTGCTCACCGTCTTCTTCAAGCACGACCAGTCGCGCCCGCTCAGTGAGCTGAATGCGCAACTCGACAAGCAAGGCTTCCGCAAAGCCTTTCCACCGGCGGGCGTAGAGGTCGTGAGCTGGTACGTGATGATGGGCGTAGGCCAGGTGATCACGCTGCGGCTGCCGGCTTCGCGGCTGCGCGAGGTCAACCGCATCATCGAGGACACCGCGTGGGGTCCGTACCGCACCGAGTTCTATCCGACCTATGACTACAAGGCGGTCGGCATCGCCGAACACGACAAAGCGGCAGCCAATTGAGGCGTCCATTATTCAATTGGGCGAAGCACGCGCAGCTTCGTCCAATTACAGGACACGGCCCCACGCGCCACCGAACAGAGCACCGGGAAAATCCTGCATGATTGTCGCACGCACGAGCGCAACGCACGGACAGACGTAAACACTTCCCGAAAGAGGTCCGAACAATTTTAGGAATGATGGGGGCTTTAACGTTACCCAGATAATTCAACAATCGGCTGAAGCCCTCCTTATTTGAAACTGCTCCCGTCGCTAACACCGGCCGCGGAACGGGAGTGGTTTGAGATGGACGACAGGATCAGTGAGCTCGCCGGACGAAGGCTGAAGACCTTCGGACGGCGGAAAATGATGCCGCGCGCATGCGTGGCCGACAGCAAGCGCCATCTGCGCGCCTTCATGAGCGAAGTGCTCGAGGACCTCGGCTTCGTCACGAGCGAATGCAGCAGCGCAAGCGAGCTGCAGACCATGCTCGCCACCGACCTGCCGGACCTGATCCTGCTCGGCATCGCCGCCGACGGCATCGAGCCCGGCCAATTCCTGGAGACCCTGGTGCGCGAGGCCTTCGACGGCAAGGTTCTGACCGTCGGCGCCCGCGAGTCGATCATCGTGAAGGCCGTGCAGCAGGTCGGCGAGGAATACGGGCTTGCGATGCTGCCGCCGCTCACCACGCCCTTTGCCGCGGAGACGTTGCGCGAGCGCGTCGCGATGCTGCTGCCGGAGGAGCCGGCGCCGAGCCCGGCCGTGCATGTCGGCGAGGCCCTGCATGCGGGCTGGCTCGAGCTCTGGTACCAGTCGAAAATCGACGCGCGCTCGCTGGTCCGCTGCGGCGCCGAGGCGCTGGTGCGGATGCGGCATCCGACCTGGGGCGTGGTGCCGCCGGCCTATTTCATCCCGGAGGAGGACGATCCGCATTTCCGCGACCTGTCGGAGTTCGTGATCGAGCGCGCGCTGCAGGACTGGCATTATCTTCTGGAGCGGCAGAGCGCGGTCGATCTCTCGATCAATCTGCCCGCGCCTTATCTGAAAGAGCCGCAGGCGGTGCGCGACCTCTGCCGCCGGGTGCCGACGCATCCGGCCTTCGGCGGGCTGACGATCGAGATCGCCAGCGCGGAGGCGCTCGACGATCTCGCCTTCCTCACCGAGATCGCGCGCGAGATGCGCTTCCACAATATCGGTCTGTCGATCGACAATCTCGGCGCCAACTGGCCGGCGCTGATGGGGCGGGACAGGATCCCCTTCATCAAGCTGAAGGCCGACCGGCAATTCGTCACCGGCTGCGGCAACGACCGCCTGAAGCGAACGGTGTGCCGCCACATCGTCGAGCTCGCGCAGGGCTATGGCGCGCGCGCCGTCGCCGAGGGTGTCGAGAGCCGCGGCGACCTGATGGCGGTCAACGAGCTCGGTTTCGACATGGTGCAGGGCTATCTGTTTGGCAAGCCGATGCCGCTGAAGAAGTTTGCCAGAAACACGCAGACGCGAACGGTGATGGCACAGGAGTGAGGCGCGAAGGCCTCACGCATATCGCCGTGCGAAGAACACGCAGACGACCACGAGCGCGGTCGCGGCGATCATGCTCCATGCGACCGGCTCGTGCAGCAGGAAGCCGGCCAGCGCGAGACCGAAGAAGGGCTGCAGCTGCTGCAACTGGCCGATGCGCGCGATGCCGCCGATCGCGAGCCCGCGATACCAGAAGATGAAGCCGACGAACATGCTGAAGATCGAGACGTAAGCGAGCCCGATCCAGGCAGGCAGGCTGACGCCGCTCCATGCCTGTGGCCAGGTCCAGATCATGACGGGCAGCATCAACGGTAGCGCCAGCAGCAATGCCCAGGAGATCACCTGCCAGCCGCCGATCCGGCGCGACAGCGCGGCACCCTCGGCATAGCCGAGCCCGCACAGCACGATCGCGGCCACCATCAGGAGATCGCCGGCGACCGATGCGGTGCCGCCATTCGAAAGGGCGAAGCCTGCCACCGTGGCGCTGCCGAGAATCGCGAACAGCCAGAACAGCGGCTGCGGCCGCTCGCCGCCGCGCAGCACGGCGAAGATCGCGGTCGACAGCGGCAACAAGCCGATGAAGACGATCGAATGCGCCGAGGTGATGTGCTGCAGCGCCAGCGCCGTCAGCAGGGGGAAGCCGACCACGACGCCGATGGAGACGATGACGAGCGAGGCGAGATCCCTGCGCTCCGGCCACGTCTGGCGCAGCAGGCCGAGCACGGCCGCACCGATCAGCGCCGCGATGATCGCGCGCGCCGACGTCAGGAACAGCGCCGAGAAGCCGCCGACCGCGACGCGCGTCGCCGGCAGCGAGCCGCTGAAGATGATGACGCCGAGAAGTCCGTTGCCCCAGCCGCTGCCCGCAGATTGCATGTCCGTCCCGCTGTCTTGAGTTGGCATCATCGGCCTTCGGCAGTGGCGAGACCAGTCACAATCCAGTACAATCTCGTCAAACTGTATTGGTGTGGAAGGCAGTACACCTTGAGCATCGAAGCCCGCATGAAGGGTCGCGGCGGCACGCGGACCATCGACGTGATGAGCGCGATCCGCGCCAAGATCGCCGGACGCGCACTCAGCGCCGGCGACCGGCTGCCGTCGATCCGCAGCCTTGCCGCCACGATGGGTGTCGCGCCGTCCACGGTGGTGGAAGCCTATGATCGTCTCGCCGCCGAAAGCCTGATCCGCGCACGCCGCGGCTCGGGCTTCTATGTGTCGCCGACGGTCACGCCGCCACTCGCATTGACCGAGGTCGAGCCGCGCCGCGATCGGGCGGTCGATCCGTTCTGGGTCTCCCGGCAATCGCTCGACACCGACGCCGCCGTGCCAAAACCCGGCTGCGGCTGGCTGCCGCCGGAGTGGATGCCGGAAGCGGCACTGCGGCGCGCCGCCCGCGCGATTGCCCGCACCGACGCGAGCGTGCTGACCAATTACGGCTCGACATCCGGCTTGCTTGCGCTGCGCCGGCTGCTGCTCGCCCGCCTCGCCGAAGACGAGATCGAGGCCTCGCTCAGCCAGCTGATGCTCACGGGCTCGGGCACGCAGGCAACCGACCTGATCTGCCGCTTCCTGCTCCGCCCCGGCGACACCGTGCTGGTCGACGATCCCTGCTACTTCAATTTCCGTGCGCTGCTGCGCGCGCATCAGGCGAAGATCGTCAGCGTGCCCTACACGCCATTGGGCCCCGACGTCGCGCGCTTCGAGCAGATCCTTGGCAGCGAACGGCCACGGCTCTACATCACCAATTCAGCGCTGCATAATCCGACCGGCGCGACACTTTCGCTGCAGACCGCACATCGGCTTTTGACCGCGGCGGCCGCGCACGACCTCACCATTATCGAAGACGACATCTTTGGCGACTTCGAGCCGGAGCGATCGCCGCGCCTTGCCGCGCTGGATGGCTTGAACCGGGTGATCCGGATCGGCAGCTTCTCCAAGACGCTGTCGGCCTCGGTGCGCTGCGGCTACATCGCCGCGCGGGCTGACTGGATCGAGCATCTCGTCGACCTCCAGGTTGCGACCAGCTTTGGCGGCCCGAGCCCGGTGGCGACCGACATCATCGCAAGAGTGCTGGCCGGCGGCAGCTATCGCAAGCACATGGACGAGCTCAGGCAAAAGCTCACGCGGACGCGTCGTGACGTCGCGCGAAAGCTTGGGGCACTGGGCATCGAGCCCTGGCTGATGCCGCGCGGCGGCTTCTTCCTGTGGTGCCGCCTCGCCGATGGAAAGGATGCCACAGCCGTTGCGCGTGCCGCGCTCGAGGAAGACGTCGTGCTCGCACCCGGCAACGTGTTCAGCGTGTCGCAATCAGCGTCGAAGTCCATGCGGTTCAACGTGGCGCATATGAGCGATCCGCAGATGTGGGACGTGCTGCGGCGGGCGTTGAAAGCGGGCTCTGCCGCGCGAAATAATCCGACTTAGACAGAAGCAAAGAGCCAGCTAACGGATCAGCAGCCTCACTAGCTGAAACAAGACTCCAAATGCAGCGGCAACGGCGCCGGCCTCGACAGCCCAGGTCACGTAGCGATACTGTGCCGGTCGCGCCTTTTGTCGTTGCAGCCAATCATTGAGGCCAAACGAAAACGCCTTGGCAAAGTAGAGCCGGGTGTCGACGAACGGAGCTTGAGCGCTCTCGCCAAGAGATGACCGCCTGTTGCGGAGTCCTACGATCGTCAAGGTCGCGCCGGCGATATTCGTAATCATCCAAAACGACGCAACCGCGAGCACGAGATAGTCGTGGGTAGTCATGGCCGCATAATCCCGATCACCGCAGAAACGATCCAAGCGACGCCCGCGAGAACGCCGATACCCGTACCTACTGCCGCTAATATATTGACGAAAGTCGGCTCTGAAAGTGCTAGCGCCGCAGTGCAAAGCGCCGCACCTAAGGTCGCCAAGATAGCAGCGGCCAAGTTCCACTTGGCAGCATTCATATTATCCCCCAACAAAAACGCTTACAAACATATATTTAAAGTTGTATTTTTGCAATCGCTCTCTGCAATCTAACGATGTACCCCCTTGAAAATCAACCCCACGCGCCTCTTAGGCGAAGTCTTGGCTCGCCTGAGGGCAGCTAGAATGCACTCGGGGATTCAACGTGGCTCGATCATCCATCCGCAGATGTGGGACGTGCTGCGGCGGGCGTTGAGGGCGGGCTCCAGATAGCCGGCAGCTAGTACCACGGCTCCTCATAGACCGGCTCGCCGTCGAGCAGCAGCCGCTTGATGGCCGCGCGGCCCGAGGGCAGCACGGCGGCGACGACACGCAGCTTCTGCTGGTTACGGGCCTGCTCGAGCTTCCTGCCCTCGCCTTCCGGCACGAAATAGCTTTCGAGGCCGTACCTGATCGTGAGCTTGTCGCAGAAGATGCGGCTGGTCGAACCGCAGGAATAGCTGACGCGGCCCCGGATCAGCACTTCGGGCGCCGCGACCGTCACAGGCTCGGCATGCACGGAAACGGCCTGGTAGAGGCCGTTGGCATCAGGCGCGAGCTTGACGAACACGACGGGATTGCGTTCGGCGGTCGGCTGGCCGGCGAGCGCACCCGCCGGCAGTTGCGAGATATCGTAGCCGAGCACGACATAGTCGCCGCGCAGGAGATCGCGCGGATCGACCGGCCGGGTCTGCAAGGTCACCTCACGGCCTTCGCGCAGGATCCGCACGCGGTCGACAACCATCAGAACCAGCAGCGCGCATTGAAGCAGGATGGCGGCACCGAACAGCACGGCCTTCGGGATACGTTGCCACAGCGCGGCGAACTTGATCATCGTTCAGCCCTCGGCAGCGCGCGATTGAGCGCGGTTGCGAACACGACGGCGATGATTCCCGCCACCGCCAGGAAGGCCGAGCGGCGCAGCAGCGAGCCCTTCACCGCCCAGGTGATCGCAGCGATGACGCCGGCGATGCCGAGCCAACCCGCGACGATGCGCGGACGCACGTCGTCGAGCACGCCGGAGACGACGAGACAGAGCATAGCGCAGAGCAGTGCGGCATAGGCGAACCATGGCTCGCCGGCGGCGGATGCCGGCCAGATCGGGGCCGCGACCAGCACAAGGCCAATCGCACAGGCTGCGAGGACTTCGCCAACGCGCTTCGTGATCGCGGCGGACGCGAGCGCAAGGATCACACCTGCGACGCCGCACACAATCGCCCACGGCGCCTGGGCCGCCATCGTGGCCGTCCGAAGGCGGAAGAGATCGTCGACCGTCGTCACCTCCAGGAAGGCGACGATAGCCAGCGAAAATGCGCCATAGATCGACAGAACAGATCCAAGCTGGCGCGCCCGCGGCGACGGCGCCGCGGCGATCGCGAGCCCCGCGCCGAACAGCAGGGCCGCGCCGTTCGCCAGCAAGAAGGACGGCTGGGCACCGTCGAAGTCGAAGCGAAGCGACGTGGCGACCCACCACGGAAGCACCGCAATCGCGACGAGATGGGCAGCCACGCGCGAATTCCACGCGAGCGCGACGGCGGCGGCGATGAGCCAGACCACCACAAACTGAAGATGGAGGGCGTCCGGCGCATCATAGACGCGCATGCAGGTCCAGATGCAGCCGGCCGCGAGTCCGACCGCAAGCGCGCCGCGCGAGCCGGTCAGCAGTGCCGCGGCAAATGCGCCGATCGACCACAACAGCATGCCGCCGGCAAAATCGTCGCCGAGATGATACATCTGGCCGACCAGCGCGATACCGGCGCCGAAGACGATCGCGCCGATGCTGGCGCAGAGGTCGGCGAGAACGATGCGCCCGGTCGCGGCGAACCACGCCCCGAGGCCGCCGGCGACGACCATACCGGCAAGCAGGATCGCGAACCGCAACAGCCGCGCGATCTCGGTCCAGTGCGCCGCGACGAAGGCGAGGAATGCGGCTGCAATCAGCAGGCCGCCGACGATGGCCACGACGACCGCGATGTTGATGCCCGGCGAAAGCGGCGGCAGCGCATTGCGAATGGAGGCGGCGGCCGCCGGCGCAATCACGCCATCGGCTTCCCATTGCGCAAGATCAGCCTCTAGGCGTTGCCGGTAGGTCTTGTCGAACATGGTCGTGGATCACAGGCTCCCTGCCGGCCGCGGAATGTTGGTCGGACCGCGCCGGTGACAGGTTCAACCTATCACCGCTCCGGTACATATCCGCAATATCGGGATTCTGCTGCCAATCTCCGGGCAGACCTGGAGAAGCCGGAGTGACGTCCGCCGCGGCTAGTTCGCCTTGATGCCGGCCTCGCTGATGAGCTTGCCCCATTTCGTGCTCTCGCTCTGAATGAAGCGGCCGAACTCTTCCGGAGACGTTGGTGCAGGCTCTGCGCCGAGGGTTCGGATCTTCTCAGCCACCGACGGGTCCTTCAGGGCTTTCACGAAAGCCGCGTTCAGCCTGGCGACAATGTCGGGAGGCGTGCCTGCGGGCGCGACCAGCCCGAACCAGCCGACGGATTCGAAACCCGCAATGCCGCTCTCGGCCAGCGTCGGCACCTCGGACAGGGATGGAACGCGACGCGCCGACGACACACCGATCGCGTTGAGCTTGCCGTCGAGGATCAATTGCATCGACGCGGGAATATCCAGCACTGCGAAGGGCACATGGCCCGCGAGAACGTCGACCGCCGCCGGTGCCGTGCCCCGATACGGGACCAGCTCCATCTCGATCCCGGCCTTCTGCGTGAACAACGCGGCCGTCAAATGCATCGCCGTCGAATTGCCGCCATGGCCGATCGACAGCGCGCCAGGCTTCGCCTTGGCAAGCGCGATCGCCTCCGCAACATTGTGCGCGGGAATGTCGGCCGACGAGACCAGCACGAAGGGGATTTCCGCAAGCAGCGTGATCGGCGCGAGATCCTTCGGATCGAACGGCATCGACGAATTGAGATGCGGGTTCACTGTCAGCGCGCCCGCCGGCGCGACGCCGAGCGTGTAGCCATCGGGCTTGGCCTGCGCGACGGCCGCCATGCCGATATTGCCCCCTGCCCCCGCACGGTTCTCGATCACCAGGCTCTGCTTGAGCTCGGCGGTGACGAGCGGCTCGAGCGCGCGGATGACGGTGTCGGCGCTGCCGCCGGGCGGGAAGGTCACGATGATCTTGATCAACTGCTCCGGATAGGCCGCGTCGACTGCCTGCAACGGCAGCGCGGCGAGAACCGCAGCCGACAGCCCGGCCAGAATGCGGCGCCTTGCAACGTGGAACACGCTCTCCTCCCTGGTACTCTTTATGGGTTGCTTACGACGCCGCGCCGGTGAGACGCGCCAGCAAGGTTTGTGGATCTTCCGGCGCTGCCTGCCCGCGCCAGGCGATGTGCTGGTCGGGCCGCACCAGCACGAGCTTCTCGGCATAGGCGCCGTTGGCCTCGTCCGGCGCGACGTCGATCAATGCGAGCGGAACACCCCACGCTTCCGCGGCGGACTGCAAACGCGCCACATCGATCGCCGGATCGAACCGCAGCAGATTGTAGCCGGTGCCGAAGGCGTCATAGAGCGATCGCCCGTCGCGCAGGAAAACGTGCGGCGCGCGGGCGCCCGGCACGGTGGAGGGCGTAAAGCTTCCCATCGCGTAAGGAGGCGGCGTCTCGCCGTCATAGGCGATGATCGGCGAGGCGTCGTAGTAATAGCCGAAATTCAATCCGGCGCAGCAATATTGCTGCACGTTGAGATCATAGGCGGCTCTCGCGAGCGCCGCGCGTGCCGCGTGGCCACGCGGGGTGTCGTCCTCGATCTCCGCGGACACGCCGCCGCGTTGCGCCATCATCTTCATCGCGTGGTCCATCGCGAAGCGCGACACCTGGTCGGTGATGGGCTGACGTTCCGCCTCGTAGGCATCGAGGATCGAGGCCTGCGCCCAGCCGCTCAGATGCGCGGCCAATTGCCAGCAGAGATCGACGGCATCCGCGATGCCGGCATTCATGCCGTAGCCGGCATAGGGCATCCAGAGATGCGCGGCGTCGCCGCAGATGAACACCCTGCGGTCGCGGAAGCGATCGGCCACCAGGCGGCGCCCGACCCAGTCTTCCTTGCTCAGGATCTTGTACTCGAAACGCTCGTCAACGCCGAGGATCGCCCGGATCGACCAGTCACGATCGACCGAATCGAACTCGGGCTCGTCGGGCTTGAGATGGTTGTGAATCAGCCAGCGGTCGTGGCCGTCGATCGCCACCGTGGTGCCCGAGCGCCGCGGGTTGAGCGACAGCACCATCCAGGCCGGCTTGTGCGCGCCCATCAACGCCTTCAATTGCGGCGCTTCGATAAAGGTCGATTGCACACGCTGGATCACCGGCGTTCCGGACAGGCTCGCGCCGATCGACTTGCGAACCAGCGAGCGGCTGCCGTCGCACCCGATGACAAAACCGGCTTCGATTCGGAGCGTCTCTCCGCTGTCGAGATTGCGCCCATGCGCGACCACGTGGTCATCGTCCTGCTCGATCTCGGTGATTTCCGTGCGCGCCAGAATGGTGATGCGCGACTGGGCGGCGGCGTGCGCGAACAGGATCGGCTCGAGATAGACCTGATTGATCCGGTGCGGCGGCTCCGGCGTCGGCCACCAGGTGTCGGGGCCGCCGGTGGCGCTGTAGCGGCGCGCGCGGGACGGAATGTCGATGCGGCAGAGCTCGATGCCGGTCGCCGTGGTCCGGTAGGAGCAATCATTCGGGAAGTCCGCGGGCAGGCCTGCATCGCGCAGCTTTGCCGCCACGCCGAGCCTTCGGAACACTTCCATCGAGCGCGCCGAGACGTGATTGCATTTGACGTTGGGCGGATCGCCGGCATGACGGATCTCGGCGACGACGACGTCGATGCCGCGCGAGGCCAGATCCATGGCCGCGGTCAATCCGACCGGGCCGGCACCCACGATCAGGACCTGTGTCCTCATGCTCGTCTCCATCCCAGAGCCGCGGACTTTGCCGCTGGCGCAGCATGCATTTTATTGCAGGCCAGCTTATAAGATAAGCCGGAAAGAACTCATCAATTCATGAGCTTGACCTATGAATGTCACTCTGCGGCAGCTGCGGGCTTTCACCGGCGTGTACCGCACGCGCAGCATCACGCGGGCGGCACGCGAGCTCGGAATCACGCAATCCGCCGCAAGCCTCCTGATCCAGCAGCTCGAGGTCCAGCTCGGCGTCAGGCTGTTTGACCGCTCGACGCGCTCCGTGCAGCCGACGCCCGCGGCCGACGAGGCCTATCATTCCGCCGAACGGATGCTGGGCGACGCGCTCGGCCTGTCACGCCGCATGCGCGATCTCGCCCAGGCGCGCGCCGGCCGCGTCGCGTTTCTGGCCTCGGCCGGCGCCGCATCGTCGCTGCTGCCGCGGGTGCTCGCAACGTTCCGCACCGCTCATCCCGACATCGAAATCGACATGCGCGACATGGCGGCCGACGATCTCGTGCCACGCATGATGTCGACGGACGCGGAATTCGCGATCGGTAGTGTCGAGGGCGAATTCCCCGAGATGACGATCGAGACCCTGACCCGCGGGCGCCTGAGCGCAATCGGCCGGCGCACGGCGGACTTCGCCGCGCGGCGCTCCCTGACATGGGACGAGCTGGCGGAATGGCCGACGATCGCGATGCGGCGCGAGACCCGCATCCGCATGCAGATCGATCAAGCGCTGAGCGCGCAGGGCAAGCGCCTCACGCCCACCCATGAAGTGACGCTCATCAACACCGCACTCGCCATGACGGCGCAGGGACTGGGACTTGCCATCCTTCCCGCCACGGTGCTGCCGGCCGATCAGTTTCCGACCCTGATCGCGAGGCCTCTGGTGCGGCCGGCCATCACGCGGCCGGTGTCGCTGCTTCAGCGTCAGGGCCGATCGCTGTCGCCGGCAGCGCAGGCCTTTGTGGCGACGGCACGAACGGTGTTGGCGCAGCGATCCGGGTGAGCGCTACTCCGCGAGATTGTGCTGCTGCCAGCGCAGCAAATAGGCCTGCAATCGCCAGATCAACGCGGACAGCGCGACGCCCACCAGCATCAGAACGATGACGGCGACCATCATTCCCGAGGCTTCCGCGCGCGCCTCGGACTCGATGATCAGGCGCCCGATCCCCCGCTCCGCGCCGATGAACTCGCCGACGATCACCCCGATCAGCGCGAAGGAAATCGCAGGCGTCAGCGAGGCGAAGACCCAGGCCATGGTCGAGGGGATGACCACCGTGCGGGTGATCTGCCACTCGCTGGCGCCGAGCAGCCGCGCAGCATTGACAAAGCCCTCGTCGATCGAGCGCGCACCCTCGAACGTGTTGAAGAAGACGAGAAACACCACCACGATCCACGACGTGACGATCTTCGAGGTATCGCCGATGCCGAAAGCCAGCACGATGATCGGCGCCAGCGCGATGCGGGGAATCGAATTCACCGCCGTGATGAACGGCTGGAAGATGGCGCTCAGCCGATCCGAACGGCCGAGCACGAGGCCGGCGGCAAAGCCGCTGCTGACGCCGGTGACGAAACCGAAAAACGTGTTCTTCAGGGTGACGGCGGTCGCGATCCAGAGATTGTTTTCGGATCGCGCCATGCAGCGGCCGAATTCGCCATTGAACCAGCCGTTGAACACGCCGAGCTTCGACTTGAGGCAGCTCAGGATCAGGAAGTGCTCGAAGATGTCCGATGGCTTGGATATGAAATAGGGATCGAGCAGATCCGGCACCAGCCAAGGAAGACGGCCGTGCAGATCGTAGCCCCACTGCCAGATCGACAGCAGGCCGAGGCAGATCAGCGCCTGCCATGCCAATGTTCTGCCGGGATGACGCGCGCGTCTCATGGCTTGCGGCCCTTGATGAATTCTTCCCCAAGCGAGTGCCAGATCAACTGAAACAGCTCGGCATAACGCGGGGTTTCCCGGATCTTCACCGCGTTACGCGGGCGGGCAAAATCCACCGCAAAACTCTCCTTGATCCGGCCGGGCCGCGCAGAAAACAGGATGATGCGATCCGCCAGCGTCAGGGCCTCGCCGAGATCATGGGTCACGAACAGCACGGTCTGCTGCTCGCGTTCCCAGATGCGCAGCAGCACATCGTGCATATCAATCTTGGTGTGGGTATCGAGTGCCCCGAACGGCTCGTCCATCAGCAGAACCTGCGGCTCGACGACCAGCGTTCGCATCAAGGCCGCGCGCTGGCGCATGCCACCCGACAAGGCGGAAGGATAGGCATTACCAAAGCCTTCGAGCCCGGCCTGATTCAGGCAGGCATTGACCCGATCCTTCCGCTCAGCAGCCGGGACGCCTGCCAGCTCGAGGCCATAACCGATATTGTCGGCGACGGTGCGCCAGGGAAACATCGTATCGCGCTGGAAAACGTAACCGACATCAGGCGTCGCCTTCCCGTGAACGACGGGCGTTCCGTCAATCAGGATCTCGCCGCTGGTTGGTTTGAGCAGCGTCGCGATCATGTTGAGGACGGTGCTCTTGCCCGAACCGGATGGTCCCAAAAGAGCGACGAATTCGCCGCGCCGGACACTGAAGGAAACGTCGCGCACTGCCTCGATGGCGGTCCCCGCCAGCTGGAAGGTCTTGCACAGGCCGCGCACGTCGATGCGCTGCGTCTCGGGCGACGCAACGAACTCCGACGCATGCATGGCCTGCACGGTCAAGCCGGATAGGCCTTGCGAGCCGCTTCGATGAAGCTGGTGTTGACGACGTCGGCCATCGCGAGCGGCTTGATGCCGGTCATTTCACGGAACCAGACCTTCTCACCGCGCGCAAAGCTCGCCGCATCGATGATGCAGTCATAGTCGGTGACCTTCTTCATGACACCGATGTCGAGAAGATTCGCCTCGCGCGACGTACTCCCGACGTAGGGCTCGATCGCATCATAGATCTCTTCCTGCGAATGCCCCTTGATCCACTGGGTGGCGCGCCACAACGCCGTGACGAACGCCTGCATCTTCTGCGGGTCCTTGTCGATGGTCGACTGCAGCGTGAAGTGCGACGTCACCGGGACCTTGCCGCCGATATATTTGGCCCAGACCGCCTCGTCCGTTCCATCGAACAACAGCGCGCCCCAGCCCTGCTCGACCGAATCCTTCAGGATCGATGGCGAGTTGATGAGAACATCGACCTGTTTCGTTTTCAGCGTGCCCATCATGGTGTCGACATTGCCGGTGCCGATCCAGGTCACCTTGTCGTCCAGACCCATGGTTTCCATGTAGTAGGAGGCCCAGACGTGGTTGGTGCCGCCCAGCGACGACACCGAGACGATCGGCTTGCGTCCGTCAGGCCTTTTCCACTTCACCAGCGCATCCAGCGTGGTGATGCCCTGGTCGAACAGGTCCTTGCGGATGATGAAGATCGCCGCGTTGCTGCGCGTATCGACCGGCATCAGGACGCGCGCACTGCGACCGTGATTGCTGAGCTGCATCGGGTGGGTGATGTCGCCGATGCCGATATCACCTTGCGACGAGGCGATGATCTCGCGCGTCTTCACGCCACTGCCGCCCTGGATCAGCTTGCAGTCGAGACCGGCGTCCTTGAAGAACCCGGCCCGGTCGGCGACAAATTGAGACTGATAGATCGGTATGGCCACCGGATAGATCGCCCGACCGGACGGGGTATCCGCCCACACCCGTCCCGCCGCGATGGAAGCGCCTGCTCCGGCGACAATCGTCAGCGCGGACCGTCTGGTGACCGTGGTCTTCATCACGCGTGCTCCCTCTCCTTGCCCGCGACTTTGTCGAGCGCGTTCAGCACCGCATCGCCCATCTCCTGGGTCGACAGTCTTTTTGCGCCGGGTTCGGCGATATCGGCTGTTCTTGCGCCGCCTGCGAGCGCCGTATCCACGGCCTTCTCCAGCAGCGTGGCATCATCGGGCCGATTGAGGGTGATGCGCAACATCATTGCGACGCTGAGGATCGAACCGAGTGGATTGGCGATGCCCTTACCCGCAATGTCAGGCGCGCTGCCATGAACCGGTTCATAGAGCGCCTTGCGGCGGCCGAACCGGTCCGGCGGGCCGAGCGAGACCGACGGCAGCATGCCGAGCGAGCCGGACGCCATCGCGGCGCAATCGGAGAGAATGTCGCCGAAGATATTGCAGGTCACCATGACGTCGAACTGCGAGGGCGCGCGAACGATCTGCATGGCGGCGTTGTCGACATAAAGATGCGTCAGCTCCACATCCGGGAATTCCGCCTGATGCAGCGCGATGACTTCCTCGCGCCACAGCACACTGGTTTCCAGCACATTGGCCTTGTCGACGGAGCAGACCCGGCCCTTGCGCGTCCGCGCCAGCTCGAACGCGGTGCGCGCCACCCGGCGGATCTGGCTGGTGGTGTATTGCTGGGTGTTGAAGCCACGACGCTGGCCGTCGGGCAGCGTTTCGATGCCGCGCGGCTCGCCGAAATAGATGCCGCTGGTGAGCTCGCGGATGATGATGAAGTCGACGTCCTTCAGCACCGCGGCCTTGAGCGGCGCAGAGTCCGCCAGCGCCGGATTGGCGACGATGGGCCGCAGGTTGGCATAGAGGTCGTACTTGCTGCGCAACGACAGCAGGCTTCCCGCCTTGCGCGCCGCCGGAGGCACTTCCGTGGTTTCCGGGCCACCCGTCGCGCCCCAGAGGATCGCATCGGCCTCCTCCATTGCCTCGACGGTGTCATCGGGCAACACCTTGCCCGTCGCGAGATAGGGGATGAGACCATATTGCGCTTCGCGCAGGACCACCGGAGCACCGCGGCGGTCCGAAAACCATTTGAGAATGCGATGGGACTGGTCGGTCACCTCCGGACCGATGCCTTCACCACCGACTACAGCCACCTTGATCGTATTCGAGAGCGTATTCATGCCGTTTGTCCTGAAAAATGAATCCACGGCCGCGCATTGCGGTCGGATGCCTGGAAGGCGCGGATCTCGGGGTCGCGCCGCAACGTCAGCGAAATCTCATCCAGGCCTTCGAGCAGCCCTGCGCGCCGGCGCGGATCGATCTCGAAGACGTGGCGCACGCCCGATGGCGAGGTGACCGTCTGCTCCTGCAGATCGACACTGAGGCGCCCGGCGCCCTGGCTCGCTTCGATCTCGGCGGCGAGGCCATCGATGACGGCCTTGTCCAGCACCACCGGCAGGATGCCGTTCTGGAAACAGTTGGCGAAGAAGATGTCGCCGAAGCCGGATCCGATGATGGCGCGGACGCCCATCTCCTGCAGCGCCCACACCGCCGCCTCCCGCGACGAGCCGCAGCCGAAATTCGGACCCGTGACCAGGATTTCCGCCGCGCGATAAGGCTCGCGATTTAGGATGAACGCCGGATTGTCCGAACCATCCGGCAAATAGCGGAGCGATCCGAACGCCCATTTGCCGAGATGGCCGCGGACGGAGTTTCCGATCATCCGGTTGATGCTGATGATGACATCGGTGTCGACATTGGTGCGCATGATCGGCGCAGCAATCGCGGTCAGCTTGGTGAAGGCCTGCGCCATCTAGCGCTCCATCGTTCGGACATCGGCGATGGCACCGGAGACCGCCGCCGCGACGGCCATGGCCGGGCTCGCCAGATGGGTGCGGGCACGCGGCCCCTGCCGGCCGATGAAATTCCGGTTCGAGGTCGACACCGAGCGCTGGCCGGGCGGCACGGTCTCGCCGTTGGCGGCGAGGCACATCGAGCATCCGGGCTCGCGCCATTCGAAACCTGCCTCGATGAAGACCCTGTCGAGCCCCTCAGCCACCGCATCGCGCTTGACGGTCTCCGAACCCGGCACGACCCAGGCCCGCACGCCCGGCGCCACCTTGCGGCCACGCGCGACCTCGGCCGCGGCTCTGAGATCGCTGAGGCGGCTGTTGGTGCAGGAGCCGATGAAGACCCAATCCACCTTCGTGCCGGCAATCGGCGCGCCCGGCTTCAGGCCCATATAGTCGAGCGCGATCTCGATCGCGCCGCGGCGCGCCGGATCGGCAATATCTGCGGGATCCGGAATGCGGCCATCGACACCGAGGACATGTTCCGGACTGGTGCCCCAGGTGATCTGGGGGATGATCGTGGCGACATCGATCGACACCTCGCGATCGAACCTGGCGTCACTGTCGCTCCGCAGCGTCCGCCACGTCGCGACGGCCTGCTCCCACATCTCGCCCTTCGGCGCATAAGGACGGCCGCGGATGTAGTCGAACGTCGTCTCATCCGGCGCGATCAAGCCCATCTTGGCGCCGAGCTCGACCGACAGGTTGCAGATGGTGAGCCGCCCTTCGATCGGCATGGCCCTGATGGCGCTGCCGGCATATTCGACGGCGTAACCGGTGCCGCCGGCGGCGCCGACATGGCCGATCAGAGCGAGGATGAGATCCTTCGCCGTCACGCCGAACGGCAGTTTGCCGTCGAACGTCACTCGCATGGTCTTGGGCCGCCGCTGGATGATGGTCTGGGTCGCCAGCACATGCGTGAGCTCGCTGGAGCCGATGCCGAAGGCGAGCGCGCCGAGCCCGCCATGGGTGCAGGTGTGGCTGTCGCCGCAGACGATCAGGCAACCGGGCAGGCTGAGACCGAGCTCCGGACCGATGACATGGACGATGCCCTGCCCGGGCTGGTCGATGTCGAACAGCTGGATGTTGTTGGCCGATGTCTCGGCCCGCAACGCCGCCAGCAGATCCCAACCGGTCTTGATGGTCCCGGCGCGCCCGGACGCGGTCGAAATCGCGTGATCAGGCGTCGCGAAGGTCAGCTCGGGATTGTGGACCGGAATGTTGCGGCTCTTGAGGTCGATCAGGCCGCGGGAGCCGCCGAGGTCGTGCAGCAAATGGCGATCGACATGAAGCAGATCGGTGTCATCGCTAACCTGCGCGATGACATGCTGGTCCCAGATTTTGGCCAGCAGCGTGCGACCACGCGTGTCCACGATCCGTCCTCCCTGTTCGGCCTCTGACGTGCCGTATTGTGTTGCCGATCATGCCGACCGGCAGCGATGTTGGGAAGCAGGATAGAAGTCCGTCGCAGAAATGTGCAGTGACGGTTGGGCAGGGAGCCATCGCGGCCGGCGATGGCAGGCCTCGCTCGCGCGCGACGTCAGCTTCTGCCGCGCACGACCGTCAGCCGGTCGGAGACGCCGCTGGTGACGAGACGGGCATCATCATGGCTCCGCAGATGGTCCACCAGCAGCTTCGTCACCGGCGGCAGCGACTTGTAATCGCGCACGCCCATCACCAGCTCGCGGCGCGCCCAGGACTCATCGAGCGGGACGGTGACGAGACTGTCGACGCCGTAGCGGTCGCGAACGATCTCGAGCGGAACGATTCCGACCCCCATTCTGGCATCGACGACGCGGAACAGCGCGTCGAAACTGCTGACGCGGATGCGCACCTTCATGTGCTGCCCGAGCGCCGCGGCGGCCCTGACGCACAGCGTCTCGATCGAGCTGCCCTTCTCCAGGCTGACGAAGTCGAAATCGACCAGCTCGCGGAAGCGAACGCTGCTCTGACCCGCCAGCGGGTGATCGCGCGTGACCAGCGCGACCAGACTGTCGCTGCGATAGGACAGCAACTCCAGATCCTGTCCGTCGATGTTGCCGCCGAAAATGCCGATGTCGGCCCGGTTCTCCACCACGGCGCGCACGATCGCGGGGCTGAGATCCTCCTCGATGTCGATGTGGACCAGCGGATGCCGTTCCAGGAACAGGCTGAGCTCGTCGGCCAGCGCCTCGAGGATCGCGGACTTGTTGGCACAGACCCGGATCAGCCCGCGCTTGCCCTGCCGAAATCCCGTCAGCTCGGCCTCGAGCTTGCTGAGGTTTCCCAGGATGATGCGGGCATGCTCGAGCAGGGCGAAGCCGGCAGGTGTCGGCTCGATCCCTTTGGAATGGCGGTGCAGCAACTCGACCTGGAAGCGCTCCTCGATATCGGAGATGCGGCGGCTGACCGCGGACGCAGCAATGTTCTTCTTCTCCGCCGCCTTCGCGATACTCTGCTCCTCGACGATCGCGACGAAGAGTTGGAGCGTGAGGAGATCGATCTTGGCGGTCATCCGAAGGGTCCTCGGGCGGGTCTCAGACGAGCCATTGTGGAGAAGCTTGGCGGTCGGTCGCAAGTGCGGCGTCAGATTGCAGTCCGCTAGGGGACGCGACACCATTCGACATGCGAGGGTGGGGCTTTCAGGCCGTTTGTTTTGGCGGAGAGGGGGGGATTCGAACCCCCGATAGGCTTGCACCTATGCCGCATTTCGAGTGCGGTACAATCAACCACTCTGCCACCTCTCCAAGGCGCCAAAATCGGGGGCGAGCCCCCGTGGTTGGGGCGTTAATAAGCGAGGACGGCGGGACAGACAAGGCGCGAAAGGGGAAAATCCGCTGCCTCTTTCACCGCCCCCCTCGTCTAGAGCCCCGTTCCCATGGGAACGGGACTCTAGATTCCAATTTTGACGCGTTTTCTTGACGCGAACCGGCGTCCACTTCGCTTGAAAACGCTATGCTTGGGAAGGAACTGCCGTGGAGCACCTGACGATCTCCGCCAATGGCGCCGAATTCCACGTGGTTCGCGCCGGATCGGGCAAACCGCTGCTTTTGCTGCATGGTTGGCCGGAATTCTGGCTGACCTGGGAGCCGGTGATATCGAGGCTTTCGGACCGATTCACGCTGGTCGCGCCCGACCTGCGCGGGTTTGGCGACAGCGACAAGCCGGACGGGCCCTTTGGGCCGGATGGCCATGCGGCCGACATGCTGGCCGTGATGGATAGCCTCGGCATCGCGCGATTCGGGGTCGTCGGCCATGACGTCGGCGGCGCCGTGATGCAGCCGCTGGCGCGGCGGGCGCCCGAGCGGCTCGCCGGGCTGTTCTTCTTCGATTTCGTCTATCCCGGCATCGGGCCGCGGATGGCCGCGCCCGACCGGCTCAACCACATCTGGTATCAATCCTTCCACCAGATGGAGATGGCGCCCCGGCTTGTCGGTGCTAACAGCGACAGCTGCCGGCTCTATATCGCGCACTTCCTGAAGAATTGGGCGCATCGCAAGGACGCCTTCGATGACGTCCTCGACCTCTTCGGCGACAATTATTTCAAGGACGGCAATCTCGCCGGCGGCTTTGCGCATTATCGGGCCTCGCATGCAGGCCGCGTCGCGATGATGAAGGGCGAGGCACCGCAGCTTGCGCCGATCGATTTGCCGACCTGCGTGCGCTGGGCCGAGCACGATCCGCTGTTTCCCTATGAATGGACCGACCGGCTGGGAGAGACGTTTCCCGAGCTCGATCTCGCGATGTTTCCGGGTGTCGGACATTTCCCGCACCGCGAGGATCCGGATCGGGCGGCGGCGGAGATCGCGGGGTTCTTTCAGCGCATCGGCTGGAGCTGAATTCGGGCGCGCTAGAGCAAGTTCAACTCTCTACGCACCTTACCCCTCTCCCTAACCCTCCCCCGCATCCGCCTTCGCCAAGGCTTCGGCGGACAAGAGAGGGAGGGAACGCAGCTCCGTTGGGGCGCGAACCAGTCTCATTATGCGTTGGAAAGAACGGGTGGGACCGCCAGACGCGGTAAACACTGGCGGTCCCGTGCCGCTCATCGAAATGCTGGCCAGGAAGGGCGGCTTCGCAGGCCTGCTTGAGGCGACGATTCGACCCTAGCGTGCAGCCGCTGCGCCGCAACGCAATCCGCTCCTTAACCTAACCAGTCAAGGTTACTCCTTGCCGTTCTTGTTGTTTTCCTTATTGTTTTCCTTGGACTTTTTCTTGGCGACGTCCTTGCCGTTCTCCGCAGCGTCCTTGCCGTTGCCGCCGTCCTTGCGGCGGTTGGTGAAGCGCGCATTGCCCAAGCCGGTGCCGATGGTGAGCACGCCCCAGCGATCGACATCCTGCATGAACGGCACCTCGGAGAGGCCCTGCACCACGCCGTCATTGTGCATCAGGATCGCGGTGTCGTGCTCGCCGATCTGCGGAATGCCCTCGATCAAACTCGCCGGCAGGTTGAATTTGCTGCTCTCCCAATTGCCCGGCAGGTTCTGCGCGCCTTTTTCGATGGACCCGTCCTCGTTGATCACGCCGGGACAGGCGATGCCGATGAAGGGCGCAATCTTGAAGCCCTCGGTTTCGGCTTCCGTGATCAGTCCCTTCAGCATCTTGATGAGACGCTTCACCGCGCCTTCGCGCGTCGGCTCATCGTCGGCATGACGCCACAGCTCCGACTTCCAGACCGACGCCTTCGACAGATCCTTGGCCTTCTTCCAGCGCGTCTCGACCACGCCGCAGCGGATATTGGTGCCGCCGATATCGACCGCGAGAATCGCGTCGTGCGCCTCGAAAATCCACGACGGCGCCAGATGCAGCGTGCCGATCAGGCCTGCTTCATCCGGATGCGCGCGGATCGGCACCAGGTCGATCTTGAAATCCTCGGCCTTGAGGATGATGTCGGTGCGCGCGATCGCGAGCTCGCCGAGCCGCGAGTCGCGAAAGCCGCCGCCGACCACGATGCGCTCGGTCTTCGCCCAGGCCTTGGTCTTGAGGAAGCGGCGCGTGACATAGGCGAGCTCCTGGGCGAATTCCTCGATGGCGCTATGCACCACCGCGGAGGCCTCGGTGTCGTCGCCGACCAGCATCTCGTCGAGCACCTTCTTGCTGATGCTCTCCGACGGCTCCTTGCCGAACGGATCTTCGCCGGTCTTGCGCAGCGGCTTGCGCCAGCGGTCGAGGATCTTGCGGAACGCGCCCTTGCTGGCGCGATCGCCGAGATAGCCGTCCTCGTCCTTCATCTCGATGTTGAAACTGTCGACGTCCACCGACGGCAGCCGCTCGGCGCCGTGATGGGCGATGCCCGTCGTCCTGACCAGCTCGTCTGTTGCCATGGAAAGCCCTTGCCCGAGTGCCAATTCGCGGGGACAACGGCGGTGGAACCCGTTGGTTGCAGCGCGGGCCGAGATTCATGGCCGGCGGGGAAACGGCCCAAATCCTTCCAATCCGGGCCGTTTTCGGCAGTTTTCCTTGACTCTTCGGGTTTGGCGGCTATAAGTCCCACAACCGGCGCGGGGCGTTTCTCGCGCCGCTTGTTTTTGCGTGGGTTTTCAAAGGGATAACTCCCGCCCGCACAAAACTCAGTAAACCCATAGCGACTGACAAAAAGCCGGCCCCTGACGTGACAGTCGTGAGGCCGGGATTGAACACGAAGGAAAACAACGATGTTCGCAGTCATCAAAACCGGCGGCCGGCAGTACCGCGTCGTTCCGGATGATGTCCTGGAAATTGGCAAGATCGAAGGCGAAGTCGGCACGATCGTGCAGCTGAGCGAAGTCCTGGTGGTCGGCGGCGACACGCCGGTGCTGGGTCTGCCCACGGTGGCCGGTGCGACCGTGGCGGTCGAGGTGCTCGACCACAAGCGCGGGCCGAAGGTCATCGCGTTCAAGAAGCGCCGCCGCAAGAATTCGCGCCGCAAGCGTGGCTACCGTGACGAGATCACGGTCGTGCGCGTCAGCGAGATCCTGACGGACAATGCGAAGCCCACCAAGGGCCCGCGTCCGAAGAAGGAAAAGGTCGCGAAGGAAGAAGCAGCCGCCGCATAATCGATCACGCCAATTCACGAATTGATGCGTGAGAAATTGTGAAATGATTCCGTCAAGGAATTGACCTAGACATACGCAGGATCTTGGAGACGAGCCATGGCTCACAAAAAAGCAGGCGGTTCATCGCGCAACGGTCGCGATTCAAAGGGTAAGCGCCTTGGCATCAAGGTGTTCGGCGGGGAGCGCGTGATTCCCGGCAACATCATTGCGCGTCAGCGCGGCACCACCTGGCATCCGGGCCTTAATGTCGGCATGGGCACGGACCACACTCTGTTCGCCAAGATCGAGGGTCGTGTTGAATTCCAAGCCAAAGCCAACGGCCGCACCTTTGTAGCGGTACTCCCGCTCGCAGAGGCTGCTGAATAGACGGTGGATCTTATTTGGAGTCCGCCGGGTCCTTGACCGAACCGGCGGAGTCCAGAGATCAAAAGATCGAAGGCTCCAGGGGAGGCAGGGAAACCGGCCTCCCTTTCGTTTGTCGTGTTCACTTTTCCCTTAGTGACTTTGACGGAGCCGGACATGTTGCAGGACTTTTCGAGCGTGACTCTGCGGGAGGCGAGACCGAGCGTCGTTGCCACCGAGCGGCTGACCTTGCGGCGGCCGACCCTCGCCGACGTCAGGCCCATCGCCCTCCTCGCCAACGACCGCCGTGTGGCGGAAAACACCCGCCGCCTTCCGCATCCCTATTCCCAGGACGACGCCGTCGCGTTCATCCGCGCCACCGCCGCACGCGGCAGCGAGAGCGTGTTCCTGATCGAGCACGACAGCGGACCGGTCGGCATGGTCGGCATCGACCGCTCCACGCCCGACAATGCCGAGCTCGGCTACTGGCTCGGCGTCGAACATTGGGGCCAGGGCTTTGCCACCGAGGCCGCGCGCGGCGCGATCGACTTCTTCTTCGAGGAATTCGAGGACGACCATCTCTATGCGGGGGCGCGCGTCACCAATCCGGCCTCGCGCAACGTGCTGGAGAAGTGCGGCTTCCAGTGGAGCGGCGTGCAGCTGCACCGCTTCCTGGCGCTGGGCTCCTCGACCCCGGTCGACTGCTTCCGCCTCTCGCGTGGCGTCTGGTCGTCGCTGAAGAGCTGGAGCAGCGCGCGGCGGATGAGGTAGGGCGGGCGTTGCGTCATTCTCCACTGTCGTCCCCGCGAACGCGGGGACCCATAACCACAGGGCGGCGTGTGAGGCAAAACTCCCACTCCGAGTCTTCGCCAAACCACTCCCTGTGGGTATGGGTCCCGGATCTGCGCTTCGCTTGTCCGGGACGACAGCGGGCTACACCGGCGGATTGACCTCTTCGCTCGCACGCCCGAGATCGCGCTCACGAAGAAAGATGTAGAACCCGGCGCCGATGATGATCGCGGCGCCGACGATCGTGGCCACCTGTGGCACATCGCCGAACACCACGAAGCCGAAGATCACGGCCCAGACGATCATCGAATATTGATACGGCACCACGACGCTCGCCGGCGCCAGCTTCAGCGACCGGTTGACGCAGAACAGCGCGGTGACCGAGATGCATCCGGCAAGCGCGAAGAATACCAGGCTGCCCGGCGTCGGCGGCACCCAGTGGAACGCCGACAGCACGGCGCCCAGTGAAAACGTCCCGATGAATTGCGAGGACGCCATCACGATATCGGGCGTCTTGCGCAGGCTGCGCGTGATCAGCATCAGGGTTGCAAAGGAAAGACTGCCGCCGAGCGCGATCAGCGCCGGCAGGCTCACCGTCTGCGCCGACGGTCGCAGCGCGATCAGCACGCCGCAAAAGCCGATCAGGATCGCCGTCCAGCGCCGCCAGCCGACCCGCTCGTGCAGGAAGATCGCCGACATCGCGGTGACGAAGATGGGCCCCGCGAGATAGTAGGTGACGACGTCGGCGAGCGGCAGATAGACGGTGGCGAGGAAGAAGGCGGCGACCTCCAGCGTCGACAGCACGACGCGAAACAGCTGAAGCCACGGCCGCTCCAGATGCAGGAACTGATGACGCTGCTTCCAAATCAGCGGCGCCAGCAGCAGCAGTGCCGCGCAGGCGCGCAGGAACAAGAGCTGCCCGACCGAATAGGTCCCGACCAGGAACTTGCCCATGGCGTCGCCGAACGAGAACATGGAGATCGACAGCACCATGAGGGCAATGCCGGCAAGGCGCGCCGAGCGGTCGTCATAGGCGGAAAGATTTTTGAAGAAGGGCATCGCTGTCGATCGTGGAAACGCGTCATTGCGAGGAGCTCTTGTGACGAAGCTCGCAATGACGGGCGGAGAGAGCGTCGGAAACCGGCGAATAGAGTCGCTTGCGGTCGTTTTAATGACGTGGGCCGCCGCGACAAGCCCGCGCAAGCCGAATTGAACGGATTGTCGCACTCTTCGCGCCGCGGTAGCGATAGATGCCTCACCGACAAAAGAGCCGCAGACATGACCGACTTCGACCCCGCCCAGCACCGCATGATCACGGCGCAACGCTGGTTTGAGGATTTCGTGGTCGGCGAGCGTTTCGTGCTGCCGAGCCGCACCCAGACGTCGGCGGTATTTGCCGCATTCCAGACCGCGAGCGGCGACACCCACCCGGTGCATTACGACGTGGAGTATTGCCGCGCCCGCGGCATGCCGCATCTGCTCGCCCATGGCTTCCAGACGCTGATCCACACCGCGCCCGGCGCCGGCCTGTTTCCGTTCATGGTCGAGGAATCCCTGGTCGGCTTCCTCGAGCAGTCGAGCCGGTTCCTCAAGCCCGTGTTCGCCGACGACACCATCTATCCGGCGCTCGAGGTCACCGAGCTCGTGCCGGGACGTACGACCGGCACGGTCACGCTTCGGAGCACCGTGTTCAACCAGCGCAAGGAGCTGGTGCTTGAAGGGATGCAGAAATTCCTGATCCGGCGCCGCCCGACTGGTTAATCAAGGGCGCAAATTCGCGGAATTTCGGCCGATTTGCGGGGTCATCCGGGTTGCCGCGCGGGACCGGCTGGCCTACCTATGGCCCATGAAATTCCTCGACGAAGCAAAGGTCTATATCCGCTCCGGTGACGGCGGGAACGGCTGCGTGGCGTTCCGCCGCGAGAAGTTCATTGAGTTCGGCGGTCCCTCCGGCGGCAATGGCGGCCGCGGCGGCAATGTCATCATCGAGGTCGCCGACGGCCTCAACACGCTGATCGACTACCGCTACCAGCAGCACTTCAAGGCCCAGAAGGGCGAGAACGGCCAGGGCTCGGACCGCCACGGTGCCAACGGCAAGAACATCGTGCTGAAGGTCCCTGTCGGCACGCAGATTTTTGACGAAGACCGCGAGACGCTGATCCACGACTTCACCAATGTCGGCGAAAAGTTCGTGCTCGCCGAGGGCGGCAATGGCGGCTTCGGCAACGCGCATTTCAAGTCGTCGACCAACCGTGCGCCGCGCAACGCCAATCCCGGCCAGCCCGGCGACGAGCGCTGGATCTGGCTGCGGCTGAAGCTGATCGCGGATGCCGGTCTCGTCGGCATGCCCAATGCCGGCAAGTCGACCTTCCTGTCCAAGGTCAGCGCGGCGCGGCCGAAGATCGCCGACTATCCCTTCACCACGCTGCATCCGCAGCTCGGCGTCGTGAACGCCGACGGCCGCGAATTCGTGCTCGCCGACATTCCCGGCCTGATCGAGGGCGCGCATGAAGGCACCGGCCTCGGCGACCGCTTCCTCGGCCATGTCGAGCGCTGCCGCGTGCTGCTGCATCTGATCGACGCGACCTGCGAGCATGCCGGCAAGGCCTACAAGACCGTGCGCAAGGAGCTCGACGCCTATGGCGGGCTGCTCACCGACAAGATCGAGATCGTCGCGCTGAACAAGATCGACGCGGTCGAGCCGGACGAGCTGAAGAAGCAGAAGGACCGGCTGAAGCGCGCTGCCAAGAAGACGCCGCTGCTGCTCTCGGGCATCACCGGCGACGGCGTCAAGGAAGCGCTCCGCGCGCTCGTCGAGGTGATCGGCGAGGCCCCGGTCTCGGCCAAGGCCAAGAGCGCGGCCGAAGCGGAGCCGTGGTCGGCGTAATTGTCGTCCCGGCGAAGGCCGGGACCCATACCGCGTGATCTATCGGTTGCGGGCGGTTGCAGTACCGAACGACGAATCTTCGCCAAACTACTCCCTGTGGTTATGGGTCCCGGCCTTCGCCGGGACGACAGTGGAGCGTATGACTCGGGGCATGCGCATCACTGGCTTGTCTTCGCTGGCGCGATAGCGCAGCATCAAACAATCAAGAAAATGCAGGGTCGACGCATGGCGCGCGCAAAAAACGTTCTCTGGATCATGTGCGACCAGCTTCGCTATGATTATCTCGGCTGTACCGGCCACCCCACGCTGAAGACACCGAACATCGACGCCATGGCCAAGCGTGGCGTGCTGTTCTCGAAGGCCTATGTGCAATCGCCGATCTGCGGCCCGTCGCGGATGTCGTTCTACACCGGACGCTACATGCGCTCGCACGGTTCGCACTGGAACGGCTGGCCGCTGCGCGTCGGCGAGCCCACCCTTGGCGATCATCTCAAGAAAATCGGCGTTCGCAACGTGCTGGTCGGCAAGACCCACATGGCGCCCGACCTCGAAGGCATGAAGGCGCTCGGCATCCCGCCGGAATCGATGATCGGCGTACACGTCGCCGAGTGCGGTTTTGAACCCTATGAGCGCGACGACGGCCTGCACCCGACCGGACGGCCGCGTCCGAAATACGACGAATATCTGCGCCAGCAGGGATTTGAGGCGACGAACCCCTGGGAGCACTGGGCCAATTCAGGCGCAGCGGAAGACGGCTCGCTGCAGAACGGCTGGCTGCTGGTGCACGCCGACAAGGCCGCGCGCGTGCCGGACGAGCATTCCGAGACGCCCTACATGACGCGTCGCGCGATGGATTTCATCAGCGAAGCCGAGACCGACGGCCGGCCGTGGTGCCTGCATCTGTCCTACATCAAACCGCACTGGCCCTACATCGCGCCCGAGCCCTATGCGAGCATGTATTCGACAGATGACATGATCCCGGTGATCCGCTCCGAGCGCGAGCGGCAAAATCCGCATCCGGTGTTCGGCGCCTATATGGACATGCGCTACTCCCGCAACATGGCGCGCGACGACGCGCGGGAGAAGGTGATCCCGACCTATATGGGCCTGATCACCCAGATCGACGACCAGATGGGCGTGCTGATGAAGTTCCTGGAGGAACGCGACCTCCTGGAAATCACCATGATCGTGTTCACCTCCGATCACGGCGATTATCTCGGCGATCACTGGATGGGCGAGAAGGATCTGTTCCACGAGCAGTCGGCGAAGATCCCACTCATCATTATCGATCCGTCGAAAGAAGCCGACGCCACGCGCGGCACGTGCAGCGATGCGCTGGTGGAAGGCATCGATCTCGCACCGACCTTCGTCGATTATTTCGGCGGCAAGGTGCCGGGCCATATTCTCGAAGGCCGCTCGCTGCTCCCGCTATTGCGCGGGCCAACGCCGGGCGATTGGCGCAAGGTGGCGTTCTCCGAATACGATTACGCGATGCAGGACGTGCGGCTGAAGCTGAACCAACCGATCGAGCGCTGCCGCCTGTTCATGGTGTTCGACGGCCGCTGGAAATATATCCACGCCTCCGGCTTCCGCCCGATGCTGTACGACCTCGAAGCCGATCCACAGGAGTATGTCGATCGCGGCGACGATCCGGAGTGCGCCGGCATCATCGCGCGGCTCCAGGCCGAGCTGTTCGACTGGGCGCTGCATCCGAACGACCACATCACCACGCCGCGCGAGAAGATCGCGAACTATGCCGACAACCAATTGCAGGTGAAAGGCGGGATCCTGATCGGCGTCTGGGATGAAGCGGAGTTGGCGTCGATCAAGGACGGCATCGCCCAGCGCGCGAAGATGTGAGTGTCGCCCCTCATGGTGAGGAGGCGCGAAGCGCCGTCTCGAACCATGCAGGCCCCCGCTGCAGCAGCCGGGCCTTCATCCTTCGAGACGCGCGCAAGGGCGCGCTCCTCAGGATGAGGGGATAGAGCGCGAGCGAGGTTCAGTTCTCGATCTTGTACCCCGTCGCCTTCACGATCGGTTGCCAGAAGGCAGTGTTGGCGGCGAGCTCTTTCGTCAATCCATCCGCGCTGCTGCCGACCGGAATGAGCCCGATCGCCGTGAGCTTCTCCTTCACGTCGGGCTTCGCCAGCGCCGCACTCGCGGCCGCGCCGAGCTTGCTGGCAAACTCCGGCGGGCTGCCGGTGGGAAGCCACATGCCGTACCAGGCATCGGCAACGAGATCGATGCCGCTCTCCTTCAGCGTCGGAACGTCGGGCGCGAACGGCGAACGCTCCGCGCTCGAGACTCCAATGATCTTCACGCCCTTGGCGCGATGCTGCGGCAGCGCATCCGCCAGCGTCGTGATGCCGAACGAGATATGACCGCCGATGATGTCGTTGAGGATCGGCGCACTGCCGCGATAGGGCACGCGCGTCAGGGGAATGCCGAGATCCTTTTCCAGCTTCGAGCCGGCGAAATGCGGAATGGTGCCGTTGCTCGGGACGCCAAACGACGTCTTGTCGGGGTGCGCCTTCAGCCACGCGACGAACCCCTTGAAGTCGGCGACATCCATGGCCGGACCAACCACCAGCGCGAACTCGAACCGCGCAAGCAGGGACACCGGCATGAAATCCTTCGCCGTATCGAAGCTCGGTGTCGTCTCCACCATCGGCAGCAGATACATGGTCGGCCCGGTCGTCACCAGCACCATGCTGCCGTCAGGGCTTGCGCCCTTCACGGATTTGATGCCGATCAGGCCGTCACCGCCGGTGCGGTTCTCGACCACGATGGTCCGTTGCAGCACGGGCGCGATCTCCTGCGCGATCAGCCGGCACAGCGTGTCGCCGCCGGCGCCTGCCGCGAACGGGAAGATGATTTTGCTCAGCCCGGTCTGCGCTCGGGCCTCGCCGACCTGCGGCAGCAGCGGCAACCCGAAACATCCGGCCATGAATTTGCGGCGATCCATTCGTTTCCTCGTCCAGCCCGCGATTGATTGGCGGCATTAGAACCGGGCTGGCACGCAAGACAAGGCCGACCTTCGCCGTTTACCGTCCCGCCCGCCTTGCGCCGGCCATCGTCCTGCTGCAAAAGCAGGCCTTAGCCGGCGCCGCTCTCCGCTCCGCCGTTTCCAGAGCAATTCGTCACACGCGCCGACACATACGCACATGGCCAGCCCCGAACTCAATCAATTCCGCCGCATCGTCGTCAAGGTCGGCTCCGCACTGCTGGTCGATTCCGACAGGGGCGAGGTACGTGCGTCCTGGCTCGCCGCACTCGCGGACGACATGGCCAAGCTGCACGAGCAGGGCCGCGACGTCCTCGTCGTCTCCTCGGGCTCGATCGCGCTTGGCCGCAGCCGGCTCAAGCTGCCGCGCGGAGCGCTGAAGCTAGAGGAAAGCCAGGCGGCCGCTGCCGTCGGACAGATCGAACTGGCGCGGATCTGGTCGGAGGTCCTCGGGGCGCACGGCATCGGCGCCGGACAGATTTTGGTGACGCCTGGGGACACCGAGGAGCGCCGCCGTTATCTCAACGCCCGCTCCACCATCGGCAAGCTGCTGGAGTGGCGCGCGATCCCCGTGATCAACGAGAACGACACGGTCGCCACCAACGAGATTCGCTACGGCGACAATGACCGCCTTGCCGCGCGCGTCGCCACCATGGCGAGCGCCGATCTGCTGGTGCTGCTCTCCGACATCGACGGGCTCTACGACGCCCCGCCGAAGAACAATCCCAACGCCAAGCTGATCCCGGTGGTCGAGAGCATCTCCTCCGAGATCGAGGCCGTGGCGGGAGATGCCGAATCCGAGCTGTCGCGCGGCGGCATGCGCACCAAGGTCGAGGCGGCCAAGATCGCCACCACCGGCGGCACGCATATGCTGATTGCATCCGGCAAGATCGAGCATCCGCTGCAAGCGATCGCCAATGGCGGCCGCTGCACCTGGTTCCTGACGCCCGCGAACCCCATCACGTCGCGAAAGCGCTGGATCGCGGGCACGCTGGAGCCGAAGGGGACGCTGACCATCGACGCCGGCGCGGTGACGGCGCTGCGCGCCGGCGCCAGCCTGCTGCCGGCCGGTGTGATCAAGGTCGAGGGCCAATTCGCCCGCGGTGACGCCGTGATCGTCCGCGGCCCCGACGCCAGCGAGATCGGCCGCGGCCTGATCGCCTATGACGCCGAAGTCGCCGAGCGGATCAAGGGCCGGTCCTCCCCGGACGTGATGACCATCCTCGGCATCAGCGGCCGGTCCGAAATGATCCACCGCGACGATCTGGTGGTGGGCGGGTAACTCGGGCTATTGCATATCGTCGGCGCCAATATCCTGACGACCATGCATGACGCGGATGACCTCGATGCCGTCAGGCAACGGGACGTAGAAAATCACGTAGTTGCCGACGGCGAAGCTGCGCAGGTCCAGGCGCAACTCTCTGCGTTCTCGCCCGGCGAGCGGACTTTCCAGAAGCATCTCGAAAATCTCGCCGATGCGCGCGATCTGTTGGTCCGCGGCCCGAACACTGTCCGATGCGATGAAATCCCAGATTGAATCGAGATCTTGATCGGCTTGCGGGGCTTTGCGGAATCTATTCGCCACGTTTGCGCGCGGCCAATCGTTGCCGTCCCCGCGCCTTGATGTCGTTCATCCACTCTTTGGGATCGACCTCTTCCATCGGCCCGCTATCAAATCCCTTCTGGATTTCCTCCCGCAGCACCTCCAACTTGAGCTTGCGCCGCTCTTCGCGTTCCTCGACCAGACGAAGCCCTTCGCGCATCACCTCACTGGCGGTGGCGTAGCGGCCGCTCTCGACCAGGTTGTCGATGAGGTCCTCGAAATGCTTGCCAATGCTGTAGCTGCTAGCCATGGGAAGCTCCCTATCAAATAATGATACTTATTGATATCCGAGCTATTCGCAAGCCCTTGTCCGACTACCCGCGCAACCCGGCCATTGGCCGACCCGATGGCGCAACCGGGGGTACCAGCCATACCCTCCCCGCCCTTCGCAAAAGCGGGATTTCCGTGCTAGGACACTGCCTTAGCAGAAGGTTGAACTCCCCATGGCCGCCCCTCTCAAAGCCGTTGACGGCAATGCCGATCTTCAGGCGCTGATGTCCGATCTCGCCACCCGTGCCCGCGCCGCCGCGCGCGTGCTGGCGCTGGCGCCGCCGGAGCAGAAGAACCGGGCGCTGGAAGCCATGGAGCGTGCGATCCGCAGCAATGCTGCAGCGATCCTCGCCGCCAATGCCGAGGACGTCGCGGAGGCTCGCGCCTCCGGCAATGCCACCTCGTCCTTCATCGACCGCCTGACGCTGACGCCTTCGCGTGTCGAAGGCATGGCCGCAGGCATCGCCGTCGTGCGCGGCATCGCCGATCCCGTCGGCATCGTGACCGAGAGCTGGCAGCGGCCGAACGGCATGACCATCGAGCGCGTCCGCGTGCCGCTCGGCGTCGTCGGCGTGATCTTCGAGAGCCGGCCCAATGTTGCGGCGGATGCCGGCGTGCTGTGCTTGAAGTCCGGCAATGCCGTGATCCTGCGCGGCGGCTCCGACAGTTTCCGCTCGTGCCGTGCCATCCATGAATGCCTGGTGCAGGGCCTGCGCGAAGCCGGCCTGCCCGAAGCCGCGATCACGCTGGTGCCGACGCGCGACCGCGCGGCGGTCGGCATGATGCTGTCCGGCCTCAACGGCGCCGTCGACGTGATCGTGCCGCGCGGCGGCAAGAGCCTCGTCGCGCGCGTCGAGCAGGAAGCGCGCGTGCCGGTGTTCGCGCATCTCGAAGGCGTCAATCACGTCTACATCGATGGCAGCGCCGATCTCGCCATGGCGAAGTCGATCGTGCTCAACGCAAAAATGCGCCGCACCGGCGTCTGCGGCGCGGCCGAAACGTTGCTGGTCGATCGCGCCGCTGCCGACAAAAATCTGAAGCCGCTGGTCGAGATGCTGATCGAGGCCGGCTGCGAGGTGCGCGGCGATGAAACAGTGCAAGCGACGAATGCGCGCGTAAAACCTGCCAGCGAAGACGATTGGGACACCGAATATCTCGACGCGATCATCGCGGCAAAGGTGGTCGACGGCGTCGACGGCGCGATCGCGCACATCCAGGATCACGGCTCGCATCACACCGATGCGATCGTGAGCGAGAATGAATTGGCTGCGAAGAAATTCCTCAGCGAAGTCGATTCCGCGATCGTGCTGCACAACGCCTCGACGCAGTTCGCCGATGGCGGCGAGTTCGGCTTCGGCGCCGAGATCGGCATCGCCACCGGCCGCTTCCATGCGCGCGGTCCCGTGGGGGCCGAGCAGCTGACCAGCTTCAAGTATCGCGTTCACGGCACAGGGCAGACGCGGCCGTAAGGCATGGCGCGAGGCGTGGGGCATTGAGTAACAATTTCGTCGCGCCACGTTTCTTCGCGCAGGCCATACCGCCCTACACGGAAGGCATGCGTATCGGCTTGCTCGGCGGCTCGTTCAATCCGCCGCACCAGGCCCATCGCGCGATCAGCCAGTTCGCGCTGAAGCGCCTTCAACTCGATCGTGTGTGGTGGCTGGTGACGCCGGGCAATCCGCTGAAGGAGAACGGCACGCTGCACGAGCTCGGCGCACGCATGCAGGCGGCGCGCGACGTCGCCAACGATTCCAGGATCGAGGTGAGCTGTCTCGAATCCGTCATTCGTACCCGCTATACTATCGACACGATCAACACCTTGCGCCGCCGTCTCAGTGGCCTGCGCTTTGTCTGGATTATGGGCGCCGACAACCTCGCTCAATTCCATCGTTGGCAGCACTGGCGGCGCATCGCCGACCAGGTGCCGATGGCGGTCATCGATCGCCCGCCGCAGAGTTTTCGCGCCCTTGCCTCACCCGCTGCCCAGGCGCTTGCGCGCTATCGCCTCCCCGAGAATAAGGCAGCATTGCTTGCGGATCAGCGGGCACCGGCCTGGGTCTTCCTGACCGGTTTGAAGCTCAACCTGTCCTCGACGGGCTTACGGAACCCGGACGGGAGCTGGAAAGGTACGAAGTGAGACAGAGTTGTGGGGGACTACGGGCTCTCTGGCATATTGAAACCCTTAACCCCACATGATGTAGTGTAACCGGTGAGGGACGGATTCGGCCCTCGCGATACAGTGAAAGGAATGGTCCCTGGCCACGTCTGTATTGTCCAAGTCTGTTTTACCCAAGGCTACGAAACCGACGCGTAAAACATCGACCAAAGCTGCGGCCTTGAAGGCGCAACCCGACGCCGACAAGACGCTGAGCCTGATCCTCTCCCGCCTCGAGGATATGAAGGCGGAAGAGACGGTCACCATCGACCTTCGCGGCAAATCGGCATACTCCGACTACATGATCGTCACCACGGGCCGTGTGAACCGGCACGTTGGCGCGATCGCGGAGAACGTCGCGAAAGGCCTCAAGGAAACCGGCATCAAGAACATCCATGTCGAGGGCTTGCCCAACTGCGACTGGGTGCTGATCGATTCCGGCGATGTGATCGTGCACGTGTTCAGACCCGAGGTCCGCGAGTTCTACAATCTCGAGAGATTGTACACGCAGGGCCCAGGGGCGGCGAAGGCGATCTAGGCGCGGTCCGAGAGGCGACTGGCCGATTTCGAATCGGCCGACGCGCATGCTAGCGTCGTGCGCGCGCGGATTGCGCGCGATCTGGAAACGCGACCCTAAAACATCATGCGTGTTGCCGTCATTGCGGTGGGCCGGCTGAAGCAAGGGCCGGAACGGGAGCTTGCCGACCGGTATTTCGAGCGGTTCGACGAGGCCGGCCGCAAGCTCGGATTCCGCGAACCCACCATCCACGAAATCCCCGAGAGCCGCGCGCGCGACACTGCCACACGGATGGCCGAGGAGGCCGCGGCGATCGCCGCGCATATTCCCGAAAAATCGATTCTGGTGGCGATGGACGAGCGCGGGCAAAATCTCGATTCCACCGTATTCGCACGGAATCTCGGGCGCTGGCGCGACGAGGGCGCCGGTCATACTATCTTCGTGATCGGAGGGGCGGACGGACTTTCGCCCGAATTGCGCCGTAAGGCCAAGCTCGCGATCGCGTTCGGCTCTGCGACCTGGCCGCACCAAATGGTCCGCGTCATGCTTCTGGAACAGCTGTATCGGGCCGCCACCATTCTGGCCGGCCACCCCTACCATCGCGCGTGATTCGCGCCACAACGAGCACTTTGCCGACACGATGCGCGCGCCTGTCCTCAACCTGCTGCTGATCGCGAGCGTCTCGGGCGCAAGCTTCGCGCAAGGTTACGCAAGCCTCGCGCAAGCTCAGACGGCGGCACCGGCGCCACAGACCGCAGCCATCTCGCCCGACGCCATCAAGCAGCGCGAGCAGGAGCTGGAAGCCGCGCGCGCGAGCAAGAAAAGCGCGGAGGAGGCGCAGGCCAAGCTGAAGGCCGAGATCACCTCGCTCGGCCAGGACCGCACCCAGCTCAATCAGCAATTGATCGACACTGCCGCCAACGTCCGCACCGTCGAGACCAAGATCGACGAGGCCGAGACGCGGCTGCGCACACTCAACGGCCGCGAGCAGCAGGCGCGCGCCTCGCTCGATTCGCGCCGCGCCGACATCGTCGAGGTGCTGGCGGCGCTGCAGCGCGCCGGCCGGCGCACCCCGCCGGCGCTGCTGGTGCGGCCCGAAGATGCGCTGCAATCGCTGCGCACCGCGATGCTGCTTGGCGCCGTCGTGCCGGAATTGCGCGGCCGCGCCGAGAAGATTGCCGGTGAGCTCGGCGAGCTCGTGAGCTTGCGCAAGAGCATCGCCGCCGAGCGCGACCAGCTCGCCTCCGATCGCGACAAGGTCCGCAGCGAACAGACCCGGCTCACCGCGCTCGTCGACGAACGGCAGCGCCAGCAGTCCTCGCGCGAAAAGGACCTCGACGCCGAGAATTCGCGCGCCATCACGCTGTCAAAGCAGGTCGGCGATCTCCAGGGGCTGATCGCCAAGATGGAGCAGGACCTGCAAAGCGCGGCCAAGGCGGCCGAGAAGGCGGCCGAGGCTGCAAAGCAGGCCGAGGCCAAGGCAGCCGCGGCCGCCAACGCCAAACCCGGCCCCGCCGTGTTCAAGGACCGTTCCCGGACCAGCCCGGCCATCCTGTTCGCCTCGGCCAAGGGGCTCCTGCCGTTGCCGGTTAACGGTAACAAGATCAGGGACTTTGGCGGTTCCGACGGGGTCGGCGGGGTCCAGAAGGGCATTTCGCTGGCAACCAAGCCCGGTTCGCAGGTCACAACGCCGTGCGACGGCTGGGTGGTCTATGCCGGCCCGTTCCGCAGCTATGGACAACTCTTGATCCTCAACGCCGGGGGCGGGTATCATGTCCTGATCGCCGGGATGGAGCGCATTTCGGTAAACATCGGACAGTTTGTGCTCACGGGGGAGCCGGTCGCGACCATGGGGTCGACCTCTCAAGTCGCCTCCATTCTCGCCACCAACGCGAGTCAACCTGTGTTGTATGTCGAGTTCCGCAAAGACGGCACTCCAATCGATCCAGGCCCATGGTGGGCCGCAAATGAAGGCGAGAAGGTTCGCGGATGATGCGCAAGACTTCAGTTATCCTCCTCAGCGCTGCGACCGGTGCGGCGCTGACGCTGTTCGTGACCCAGCCGCGTGCGGTGTTCATGGGCTCCAGCGCGCGAGCTGCGACCGCTGACACCTATCGCCAGCTCAACCTGTTCGGCGACGTGTTCGAGCGCGTGCGCTCCGACTATGTCGAGAAGCCCGACGACACCAAGCTGATCGAATCCGCCATCAGCGGCATGCTCACCGGCCTCGATCCGCATTCGAGCTACATGGACGCCAAGAGCTTCCGCGACATGCAGGTGCAGACCCGCGGCGAGTTCGGCGGCCTCGGCATCGAGGTCACCATGGAAGACGGCCTGATCAAGGTGGTCTCTCCGATCGACGATACGCCCGCCTCGCGCGCCGGCGTCATGGCCAACGACATCATCACCAATCTCGACGATGAAGCGGTGCAGGGCCTGACCCTGAACCAGGCGGTCGAGAAGATGCGCGGCCCCGTCAACACCAAGATCAAGCTCAAGATCATCCGCAAGGGCCAGGACAATCCGATCGACGTCACGCTGGTGCGCGACAACATCCGAGTCCGTTCGGTGCGCGCGCGCGTCGAGGCCGACGACATCGCCTATATCCGCATCACCACCTTCAACGAGCAGACCACCGAAGGCCTGAAGAAGGAGGTCGCCAACCTCTCGACCCAGATCGGCGACAAGCTCAAGGGCTACATCATCGACCTCCGCAACAATCCGGGCGGCCTGCTCGAGGAGGCCGTCACCGTCTCCGACTCGTTCCTGGAGAAGGGCGAGATCGTGTCGACCCGCGGCCGCAACGCCGAGGAAACCCAGCGCCGCACCGCGCATGCGGGCGACCTCACCAAGGGCAAGCCGGTCATCGTGCTCGTCAACGGCGGCTCGGCCTCGGCGTCGGAAATCGTCGCCGGCGCGCTGCAGGACCACAAGCGTGCGACCATCGTCGGCACGCGCTCGTTCGGCAAGGGCTCGGTGCAGACCATCATCCCGCTCGGCTCGGGCAACGGCGCGCTGCGCCTCACCACGGCGCGCTACTACACGCCGTCGGGCAAGTCGATCCAGGCCAAGGGCATCGTGCCCGACATCGAAGTGCTGCAGGACGTGCCGGACGAACTGAAGTCGCGGACCGACACCAAGGGCGAGGCTTCGCTGCGCGGCCATCTCAAGAACGACGGCGACGAGAAGACCGGCTCGCAGTCCTACGTCCCGCCGGATGCCAAGGACGACAAGGCGCTCAAGCTCGCCGACGATCTGCTCCACGGCATCAAGAACAGCGCCTCCGCGGCGCCCGCGCCCGGCACCACCGACAAGGCGGCCGCCGACAAGCCCAAGGCCGCGAACTAAGTCGCAAGCACAGTCATCTACCGAAAAGGGCGGCTCCCGGAGCCGCCCTTTTTGCTTGGGAGCTCATGTTGGGACTCCTGGCATCCCCGGCCTATCCCGGCCTGCCGCCGCTTGACCTCGGCGTGGTATCGTCGGTGGAGTGATTCGGGATCTCGCATGACTGAAACGGCCGATGATCTGAGCGCCCCGCTCGGACAGGACAAGCCGCGCCGGAAACAGCGGCTGCGGCTGCCGTTCACGGCCATGCAGGCGCTGGCCGTGATGCTCGGCCTGTTCCTGGTCGCCTTTGCCGGCTTCGCCATCTTCAACAAGGACCCGCTTGGCGGCGAGCCGATGACGCGGATCGCGATCCGCGATTCCAAGGGCACTGACGAGAAGCCCGCCGCCGAGGCAGTTGCGGCCGGTCATGGTCAGGACAGCAAGCACGCGACCAAGGAAGCGCCGAAGGAAGCGGCTTCCGGCGAGCAAAAGACCGTCACCATGATCGACGGCTCGACCGGCGCGCGCCACGACGTGGTGATCGGCGCAGGCGACGGCGCCGATAAAGGCGAGGCGGCGTCCGCAGCACCCGCCGTCATGGCCGGGATCGATCCAAAGCTGCTGGAGAAATCCCGCTACGGCATGATCCCCGCGATCTCGGGCGATCTCAAGCCGTTCAACGTCTACGCAGCGGAGGCCGACCGCGCCAAGGCCGCGAAAATGCCCGTGGTGGCGATCGTGATCGGCGGCCTCGGCGTCGGCGCCGCAAAGACCACCGATGCGATCATGAAGCTGCCGGGCGCGGTGACGCTGGCCTTCACGCCCTACGGCGCCGACCCCGGCAAGCTCGCCGAGCGCGCCCGCGCCCAGCGCCACGAGATCTTCCTGCAGATCCCGATGGAGCCCTACGACTTCCCCGACAATGATCCCGGTCCGCAGACGCTCCTGACCTCGCTCACCGCCGACCAGAACACCGACCGCCTGTACTGGCACCTGAGCCGGATCCAGGGCTATGCCGGCATCACCAATTTCATGGGCGCGCGCTTCGTGGCGACGGATGCGGCGATGCAGCCGATCATCCGCGAGGCGTCCAAGCGCGGGCTCGGCTTCTTCGACGACGGCTCCTCGCCACGCAGCATCGCGCCACAGGCCGCAGGAAGCCTCGCCGTACCGTTCGGCAAGGGCGACATCGCGCTCGACGCGGTGCCGACCCCGACCGAGATCGACCGCGCCCTCAACAAGCTGGAATCGGTGGCGAGGGAACGCGGCGTTGCCGTCGGTACCGCCTCCGCACTCCCCGTCTCGATCGAGCGGGTCAGCGCCTGGATCAAGACATTGAGCGACCGGGGTATCCTATTGGTGCCATTGACAACCGCGATGCTGAAATCAAAATCCAGCTAAATCAACGAATTGGTACGGCGCGGGCCCCCACGGCCCAGCCGGCAGTACGCGAGGGGTTTGGCGGAATGGCGCGTTACGAGGATCTGCCCTACCGAACCTGCGTCGGGGTGATGCTGATCAATGCGAAGGGGCTGGTGTTCATCGGCCGTCGTGCCGGCGGGATCGAGCATGTCGACGACAGCCACGTCTGGCAGATGCCGCAGGGCGGGGTCGATCCCGGCGAGGACAATTGGGATGCCGCCAAGCGCGAGCTCTACGAAGAGACCAGCGTGCGCTCGATCGAGCGGCTCGGCGAGGTGCCTGACTGGCTGATCTACGACATCCCGCGCACGGTGGCCGGGCGCGCCTGGAAGGGCCGCTACCGCGGCCAGCGCCAGAAGTGGTTCGCGGTCCGCTTCACCGGCAAGGACAGCGAGATCAATGTCGAGAAGCCCGGCGGCGGCGGCCACAAGGCCGAGTTCGTCAGCTGGCGCTGGGAGCCGATGAAAAACCTTCCCGGGCTGATCATCCCGTTCAAGCGCCCGGTCTACGAGCGCGTGGTGAAGGAATTTTCCGCGCTCGCCGATGACTAAATCAAATTGTCATCCCGGCTTTGATGCTAAGGCACCGGCTGGGCTGACAACGAGAGCTTCCGCGTGACGAACGAAAAACCCTACCGTCCCAATGTCGGGATCGCGCTGTTCAACGCCGACGGCCGCGTGCTGATTGGGCACCGCTTCAAGGGCGACGGCCCCGAGATCATCCTGCCCGGACTCGACTGGCAGATGCCGCAGGGCGGCGTCGATGAGGGCGAGGTGTTGCGCGATGCCGCCATGCGCGAGCTCTGGGAGGAGACCAGCGTCGTCAGCGCCGATTATCTCGGCGAGACCGACTGGCTCACTTACGAATTCCCGCCCTATGACGGCCCGCAGACGCATCGGCTGGCGAAGTTTCGCGGCCAGCGCCAAAAATGGTTCGCGCTGCGTTTCACCGGCAAGGACGACGAGATCAATCCGCTGACGCCGCGCAACGGCCAGCCCGCGGAGTTCGACGCGTGGCGCTGGGAGCGGCTCGACCGCGTCGCCGACATCGTGGTGCCGTTCCGGCGTGAGGTCTACCGCGCGGTGGCGCGGGAGTTTGCGGCCTTCGCCGGGTAGGAGCGCGAAAACAACCCCATGCACAGTAGAACGGGGGTTGAAATCATTGACTGATTTTCGCCGGGCATCGGCGTGTCAGCCGGCACCCTTTTCAGTTCGTCGGCCCGACCGTGAACGGGCCGATTGCGATGACGTGGCAGTCGCTGTCGTGCTTGACGCAGTCGGCCAGTGCGCCGTTGACGGCGGTCTGCTCGTCGGCGGCCTTCAGGCCGAGGCCGGGACGGCCCGCGGTGCCGACGGCGACCGCGTTCCAGCCCATGCCCTCGCCGAGCTTGCGCACGACATCGTCGCGCGCATCGGCCACGATGGAGGAATTGGTCGCGGCGTGGAAGAAGCCGTTGGGCTTCAGCAGGGTCGGGATCGGCACGACGAAATTGTCGTCGACCGCCACGATCATGCAGGCCGAGCCCGCGATCGCGCCGCAGGACTCCAGCGAACGCCGCGCGGTCTCGTCGACCGACGACGCCCCCAGCACCATGAAATATTGCCCGCCCGGTCCGAGCGCGACCGAGCGCGATTTTGCCGCCGGCGCATAGATGTTCTCGACGCGAGTCCTGGCCTGATCACGCAGCATCGGAAAGTCCTTCGATGCGAACGGGCGCTCGGTCATGGTGTCGTGCCGCACCCAGGGCTGCGGCGGCATCGGCGGATTGCCATGGCTGTAGACGACCTTGTTGCCGACCGCATAGAGCTCGCAGCGCCGCGGCGATTGCGCGGCATCCGCGCGCTTCTGGCACTGATCGAGCGCCATGTTGCGCGCGGCCTCCTCGTTCGGCTGATTGAGCGCGGAGCCGTTGAAGCCGCCGATGTTCAGGGCGAAGGCCTTGTAATCGCCGGCGGCGGCATATTCGTTGCTGAGGAAGGCACGCTGGCGCTCGCCGAGGAACGGCACCGCGTCCACGGCGATCTTGCCGCCCGACGCGGCCGGCGGTGACGGCATCGGTGCCGGTGGCGGTGTCACGGCTGCCGTTTGTGTCGGTGTCGCCGTCGGCACGGGCGACGGCGTCGGCGCCTTCGCGGCCATCGTCGGCGTGGGGCTCGGGGATGGCGCAGCGACGGGGCTGGGCGACGGCGCAGCCGCGGTCGTCGACAGCTGGGCGGTCTCGAGCTTGGTGAAATAGAGGAAGCCGCCGACGCCGATGGCGACGACGGAGACCACGCCGACCACCAGCGGCCACATCCAGTTCGGCGCGGGTGCAGCCTTGGCGACCTTCTTCACCTGCGGCGTCGTGTAAGTCCCGTCCTCGCGCCGCATCGCCACCATATAGGCGTGCACCGGCGTCGGGATGTTCTTCACCTCCTGCGCGCCGATGTCGGCGAACTGCACCGACAGCTTGTTGGCGACCTGCTCGTGCACGGCACGCGAGACGCAGATGCCGCCGACCTCCGCCAGCCCCTCGAGCCGGGCCGCGATGTTGACGCCGTCGCCGAGCAGATCACCGTCGCGCTCGACCACGTCGCCGATGGTGATGCCGATGCGGAACGACATCTGCCGGCTCGGCGGATAGGCCATGTTACGGGTCCGCAAGCTCTCCTGAATGTCGATCGCGCAGCGCACCGCGTCGACCGCGCTCGGGAATTCCGCGAGCACGGCATCACCTGCGGTGTTGAAGATGCGACCGTTCGCCTTTGCGATGAAATCGTCGATGACTTCGCGGTAGGACGCCAGACGCCGCAGCGTCTCTTCCTCGTCTTCCGCGACCAACCTCGAATAGCCGGCAATATCGGCTGCAAAGATCGCTGCGATCTTGCGTTTCATCTGCAAATGCCCTGGAACAAAATCCGCGAGCGCAGAATGCCGTTATCTCCGGCGCGGTGCAACAAAGTTCAGCGCCCGCCACAACCGTGACGAGCGCTGAACTTATTCAGGAATTTCGCGCGAGCCCCGAAGCCGCGCTCCGGGGCTTAGTGCATAGCCGTCGAGCTGAGCTGCTGCTGGATGCTCTTGTAGTGATCGAGCCGCTCGAGGGCCTGATCGAGCTCGTTACCTTCGTGCTCCTTCAGCCCTTCTTCCATCTCCGAGATGGTCTCGGCGAACTGGGCGCGGTCGAGTTCGTCCAGCGAGGTCGCGACGTCGGCGAGCACGGTGAGGCCCTTTTCCGAGACTTCGGCAAGGCCGCCGAGCACGATGATCTTCTCGTGCTTGCCACCGGTGGTGACGGTGAGGATGCCGGGGCGGATGGCAGCCACGACCGGCGCATGACCTGCCAGCACGCCGAAGTCACCCTCGACGCCGGGAATGTCGACCTGGTCGACTTCGCCCGAGAACGCGAGCTTTTCCGGAGAGACGAGATCGAAGTGGAAGGTGGCCATTGAGATGCCTTGCGAAACGTGAGGAGCGAATGGCGGGCGATTGAAACAGGAAGCGGCTCTTCACCGCTCCCTATTCGCACTTCGCCGGCTTAGGCGGCTTCCGCCGCCAGCTTCTTGCCCTTCTCGACCGCCTCTTCGATGGTGCCGACCATGTAGAAGGCGGCTTCCGGCAGGTGGTCGTACTTGCCTTCCACCAGGCCCTTGAAGCCCTTGATGGTGTCGGCGAGGTCGACGAACTTGCCCGGCGAACCCGTGAAGATTTCGGCGACGTGGAACGGCTGCGACATGAAGCGCTCGACCTTGCGGGCGCGGGCCACGGTCAGCTTGTCTTCTTCCGAAAGCTCGTCCATGCCGAGAATGGCGATGATGTCCTGGAGCGCCTTGTAGCGCTGCAGCACCTGCTGGACCTGACGGGCGACCGCGTAGTGCTCCTCGCCGACGACCAGCGGGGAGAGCATGCGCGAGGTCGAGTCGAGCGGGTCCACCGCCGGATAGATGCCCTTTTCAGCAATCGAGCGCGACAGCGTGGTGGTCGCGTCCAAGTGCGCGAACGAGGTCGCGGGCGCCGGGTCGGTCA
This sequence comes from Bradyrhizobium sp. CCGUVB14, assembly GCF_024199935.1. NCBI lineage: Bacteria > Pseudomonadati > Pseudomonadota > Alphaproteobacteria > Hyphomicrobiales > Nitrobacteraceae > Bradyrhizobium > Bradyrhizobium sp. CCGUVB14. The sequence goes on along the minus strand of NZ_JANADS010000001.1, from coordinate 474,102 downwards.
AGTCGTCGGCCGGAACGTAGATGGCCTGCACCGAGGTGATCGAGCCCTTCTGCGTGGTGGTGATGCGCTCCTGCAGCGCGCCCATGTCGGTGGCGAGCGTCGGCTGATAACCCACCGCCGAAGGAATACGACCGAGCAGCGCCGACACTTCCGAGCCGGCCTGAGTGAAGCGGAAGATGTTGTCGACGAAGAACAGCACGTCCTGGCCCTTGTCGCGGAAGTCTTCCGCGATGGTCAGACCGGTGAGCGCGACGCGGGCGCGGGCGCCCGGGGGCTCGTTCATCTGGCCGAACACCAGCGCGCACTTCGACTTCACGCTCGGATCCGGATTGTGCGGATCGGCGTTGACCTTGGACTCGATGAACTCGTGATAGAGGTCGTTGCCCTCGCGGGTACGCTCGCCGACGCCGGCGAACACGGAGTAACCGCCGTGCGCCTTCGCGACGTTGTTGATCAGCTCCTGAATCAGCACGGTCTTGCCGACGCCGGCGCCACCGAACAGGCCGATCTTGCCACCCTTCGCATACGGAGCAAGAAGATCGACGACCTTGATGCCGGTGACGAGAATTTCAGCTTCGGTCGACTGGTCGGTGTAGGTCGGCGCTTCCTGGTGGATCGCGCGCAGGCCTTCCGACTTGACCGGACCGGCTTCGTCGATCGGCTCGCCGATGACGTTGATGATGCGGCCGAGCGTGCCCTCACCGACGGGAACGCGGATCGGCGAACCGGTGTCGCTGACTTCCTGGCCGCGGACCAGACCTTCGGTGGTGTCCATCGAGATGGTGCGGACGGTCGACTCACCGAGATGCTGGGCGACTTCGAGCACCAGGCGGTTGCCGCCGTTCTTGGTCTCGAGCGCGTTGAGAATGGCCGGCAGGTGGCCTTCGAACTGCACGTCGACGACGGCGCCGATGACCTGGGTGACGCGACCGAGCTGGGCTGCCATTGAATGTCTCCTTCGATCCGAATTTGTAGACCACGGTCGGCTGGTTGACCGGGATGTTGAGTTTGACGGGTACCGATGCGTCTTCGCTAGACGGCTTCGGCGCCCGAGATGATTTCGATCAGTTCCTTGGTGATCTGCGCCTGACGCGTGCGGTTGTAGACCAGCGTCTGCTTGCGGATCATTTCGCCGGCGTTGCGCGTCGCGTTGTCCATCGCGCTCATCTGAGCGCCGTAGAACGAGGCGTTGTTCTCGAGCAGCGCGCGGAAGATCTGGACCGCGAGGTTGCGCGGCAGAAGACGGGTGAGAATCTCGTCCTCTTCCGGCTCGTATTCGTAAGACGTCGTGTTGGCGGCACCGCCCTCCTCGACGACCAGCGGGATGATCTGCTGGGCGGTCGGGATCTGCGCGATCACCGAGCGGAAGCGCGAGTAGAACAGCGTGCAGACGTCGAACTCGCCGTTGTCGAAACGCGACAGGATCTTCTTGGCGATGTCCTCGGCGTTGACGAAGCCGATCTGGCGCACACTGCGCAAATCGAGATGCTCGACGATCTGCTTGTCGAACTGGCGGCGAAGCTGCTCGTAACCCTTGCGGCCGACGCAGAAGAACTTCACTTCCTTGCCCTGGTTCATCAGGGCCAGCGCGCGCTCGCGGGCGAGACGCACGATCGACGAGTTGAAAGCGCCGGACAGGCCACGCTCGCCGGTGCAGACCAGCAGCAGGTGAACCTGGTCGCGGCCGGTGCCGGCCAGCAGCGTCGGCGCGCCGGGCGACCCCGCGGCCGCGCTCGCGATGTTGGAGATCACCGCGCTCATCTTGTCGGCATAGGGACGTGCAGCTTCCGCGGCGGTCTGCGCACGGCGCAGCTTCGAGGCCGCGACCATCTGCATGGCCTTGGTGATCTTTTGCGTCGCCTTGGTGGAGGCGATGCGCACGCGCATGTCTTTAAGTGACGCCATTCTTCGTTCACCCCGGCGGTTCGACTGATGCGTCGGACCGCTAGCCTGTCCCTATCGCAATGCCCGGCCGGGCGCCGGGCATGCTTGATATTGTTTTGCCTCTCGCGAAGCGATCATGGCCGGAAGATCCGGCCATGAGGCTCTGCTTAAGCGAAGCTCTTGGCGAAGCCTTCGACCACCGACTTCAGCTTGGCAGCCACGTCGTCCGAGAGGTCGCGGCTGTCGCGGATCGAGTTGAGGATGTCGGTGTTCTTGCCGCGGAGCAGCGAGAGCAGACCGTCCTCGAACGCACGCACCTTGTTGACCGGGAGCGGATCGAGATAGCCGTTGGTGCCGGCCCAGATCACGCAGACCTGCTCTTCCATCTTCAGCGGCGAGAACTGCGGCTGCTTCAGGAGCTCGGTGAGGCGCGAGCCGCGGTTCAGCAGGCGCTGGGTCGAGGCGTCGAGGTCGGAGCCGAACTGCGCGAACGCCGCCATTTCGCGGTACTGCGCGAGCTCGCCCTTGATCTTGCCGGCGACCTTCTTGGTGGCCTTGGTCTGCGCCGACGAACCGACGCGCGACACCGACAGACCGACGTTCACCGCGGGACGGATGCCCTGGAAGAACAGGTCGGTTTCCAGGAAGATCTGACCGTCGGTGATCGAGATGACGTTGGTCGGAATGTAGGCCGACACGTCGTTGGCCTGGGTTTCGATGACCGGCAGCGCCGTCAGCGAGCCCGAGCCCTGGTCCTTGTTCAGCTTCGCCGCGCGCTCGAGCAGGCGGGAGTGCAGATAGAACACGTCGCCGGGATAAGCTTCGCGGCCCGGCGGGCGGCGCAGCAGCAGCGACATCTGACGGTAGGCGACGGCCTGCTTGGACAGATCGTCATAGATGATGACGGCGTGCATGCCGTTGTCGCGGAAGTACTCGCCCATGGTGCAGCCGGTGAAGGGCGCGATGTACTGCATCGGCGCCGGATCCGACGCGGTGGCGGCAACGACGATCGAGTATTCGAGCGCGCCCTGCTCTTCCAGCACCTTCACGAACTGGGCAACCGTCGAACGCTTCTGGCCGACTGCGACGTAGACGCAGTACAGCTTGATGTTCTCGTCGGGCTGCGCGTTGAGCGGCTTCTGGTTCAGGATGGTGTCGAGCGCGATCGCGGTCTTGCCGGTCTGACGGTCGCCGATGATCAGCTCGCGCTGGCCACGGCCGATCGGGATCAGGGCGTCGATCGCCTTGAGGCCGGTCGCCATCGGCTCGTTCACCGACTTGCGCGGAATGATGCCGGGCGCCTTGACGTCGACGCGCATACGCTTGTCGGCCTGGATCGGGCCCTTGCCGTCGATCGGGTTGCCGAGACCGTCGACAACGCGGCCGAGCAGGCCCTTGCCGACCGGCGCGTCCACGATGGCGCGGGTGCGCTTGACGGTCTGGCCTTCCTTGATCTCGCGGTCGGCACCGAAAATAACGACACCGACGTTGTCGGTTTCGAGGTTCAGCGCCATGCCGCGGGTGCCGTTCTCGAACTCGACCATTTCACCGGCCTGGACGTTGTCCAGACCATAGACGCGGGCGATGCCGTCGCCGACGGACAGCACCTGTCCGACTTCGGAGACTTCAGCTTCCTGGCCGAAATTCTTGATCTGGTCCTTGAGGATCGCGGAAATTTCCGCGGCGCGGATGTCCATCAGCCTGCCTCTTTCATCGCGTGCTTGATCGAATTGAGTTTGGTGCGAAGCGAACTATCGATCATGCGGCTGCCAAGCTTCACGACGAGGCCACCGATGATCGAGGGATCGATCTTCACGTTGAGCGCGACGTCCTTGCCGGTCACCGACTTCAGGGCAACCTTGAGGGCGTCGAGATTCTTGTCCGAAAGCGCTTCCGCGACCGTGACGTCCGCGGTCGCCTCGCCCTTGAACTTGGCGACGAGGGCGCGGTAGGCGCGGATGACGTCAGCCACCGCGAACAGGCGGCGGTTGGCGGTCAGCACTTTCAGGAAATTGGCGGAGATGCCGGCAATGCCGGCCTTGTCCAGGACGGCCGAGAGGGCCTTGGACTGGGCGTCAGCCGCGAAAACCGGACTGCGGACGAGGCGCTTGAGATCAGCGCTTTCGTTCAGCAGACCCTCGAACTTGTCGAGATCGGCTTTGACCTCGTCGACCACCTTCTGGTCGCGGGCCAGTTCAAACAAGGCCGTTGCATAACGGCCGGACACACCTGAAACGGACGTATCTTCTGCAGCCACAGACGCGCTCTTTTAGCTGTCAAATTCGCAAGGGAAAAACCGTCGCCACAACGCGGCGCCTAGCGATCCAAGCCCTTGGAATTCAAGCGGGACTTTGATTCTCGGCCGACACAGGACGTGCCGGGTCCGTTAAAATCGCGGCTTTGCTAACATAGCAGGCGCGCACGTGCAACATGACGGCAACCTAAAGGCTTGGGTGTTTCTCGCCAGTTCGTCGCACGCTGCGATCATCCATTGCTGGCTGCGATGAAGCTGCCCTGAACCTGCCATGCCACGGAATTGCCACGACCGTTACGTCGGCAACCGGCCCGTTGGTTCCTGCCTCCAGCGCATAGCGGCCATGAACACGGATCGCTGAGGCGTGACCGAAGCCGCCCGGGCCTCGACCTCGGAATACTTACCTAATTCTAAACGCAAAGCATAACAACTTCGTTTTACAGTATTCGTAAGTAATCGATCAGTTAACAAATCATTAAAGTGAAAGATTACGGAACTTCGGCTGAATATCGATTCAGATCACAAGATATTTCAGCATGGCTCCGAACGGGTTTACTGCCCAATTCACGCCGCATTGGGAATCGAAACGCCAAACCGCTCACAAACTGATGGGGGCTCCATTAGCCACATATGTGGCAATACTAGCGTAGGGACCAATAAATGCTGTCTTTGACCCGGCCGCGTACGGCGATCGCTTTCGTCGCCGCGACTCTCCTCGTGGGGGGAACCGCAACCGAAGCTTCCGCCAAATCCCGGCATCACCACCGCTATTCTGCGCATCATCACCGCCACCACGCCGAGAACGATTCCAACGCGACCTCCGATTGGCGCAACGCCAATGCGTCGATGACGCCGACGTCGGGCACGGGCCGCAGCTTCTCCGGCATGGCCTCCTATTACGGCAACGAGTCCGGCAGCCGCACGGCGTCGGGCGCGCGCTTCAACCAGAACGCCATGACCGCGGCGCACCGTTCGCTGCCGTTCGGCACCAAGCTGCGCGTCACCCATGGCGGCTCGAGCGTCATCGTCACCATCAATGACCGTGGCCCGTTCGTGCGCGGCCGCGTGCTCGACCTCTCCACGGGCGCTGCCCGCGCGATCGGCCTCACCGGCGCCGGCGTCGGCCGCGTCACCGCGGAAGTGATCTCGTAAGGCGCAGTTTAGCTGCGCGAAATAAGCCCGCCGTCTTGGGGGACGGCGGGCTTTTTGTTGTCTGGTCGTAGCCCGGATGGAGCGAAGCGAAATCCGGGTCTTCGCGCGCGGGTCAACCTGTCCCGGATTACGCTGCGCTCCATCCGGGCTACGGACGCTCTCTCCCCGTCATTGCGAGAAGCCCTTGCGACGAAGCAATCCAGACTGCCTCTGTGGAGGGATTCTGGATTGCTTCGCTTCGCTCGCAATGACGGGGAGAGAGCGGTGGGGCCCTTACAAAAAGCTCTGTGGATCGACGTCGACCTCGAGCTTCTGATTGCCCTTCGGCTTCGGGCACACCGCAAGCCAGTTCCGCAAATAATCCGACAGATCGAACCCCCGCGCCGCCTTCACCAGGATGCGGAAGCGGTAGCGGCCCTTGATGACGGCGAGCGGGGCTTCGGCGGGGCCGAGCACCACCACGCGCTCGTCGCGCGGCGCGAGCGCAACGAGGCGGCGGCCCAGGCCTTCCGCGCTCGGACGATCGCCCGCCGAGATGATCAGGCTCGCGAGCCTCCCGAACGGCGGATAGAGCGTGCGCTCGCGCAGATCGATTTCGCTGTCGTAGAAGGCCTCGCGGTCGCAGGCGATCAGCGCCTTCATCACGGGATGATCGGGCTGATGGGTCTGGAGATAGCCGACGCCGCGGCCCTGCTCGCGCCCCGCACGCCCGATCACCTGGTTCAGCAGCTGCCAGGTGCGTTCCGCCGCACGCGGATCGCCGTTGGACAGACCGAGATCCGCATCGACCACGCCGACCAGATTGAGCCGCGGAAAATTGTGGCCCTTGGCGACGAGCTGCGTGCCGATGATGATGTCGACACGGCCCTCCGCGATCTCGGCAAGCTCGCTGCGCATCGTCTCGATCGAGGTGATGAGATCGCTCGACAGCACCATGGTGCGCGCATCCGGAAACAGCGCGGCCGCCTCCTCCTGCAGGCGCTCGACGCCGGGGCCGACCGCGACCAGCGATTCCTCCGCCGCGCAATGCGGGCAGGCGTGCGGACGCGGCATCGAGAAGCCGCAATGGTGACAGACCAGGCGCTGGCGAAAACGGTGATCGACCAGCCAGGCATCGCAGATGGTGCAGGCGAAGCGATGGCCGCAACCGCGGCAGAGCGTCAGCGGCGCGTAGCCGCGGCGATTGAGGAACAGCAGTGCCTGCTCGCGCTTCTCGACCGCTTTTTTGATCTCGGACGCCAGCCGCGGCGAGATGAAGCGGCCGCGCGCCGGCGGCTCGCGACGCATGTCGATCGCCTCGATATGCGGCATGTGCTGGCCGCCGAAGCGCGACGGCAGCGCGACGCGCTGATAGCGGTTCTTGCGCGCGTTCACCTCGGATTCGACCGACGGCGTGGCGGAGGCCAGCACGATCGGGATCTTTGCGATATGCGCGCGCACCACGGCCATGTCGCGGGCGTGGTAATGCACGCCCTCGTCCTGCTTGTAGGCCTGGTCGTGCTCCTCATCGACCACGATCAGGCCGAGATTGGCGTAAGGCAGAAACAGCGCCGAGCGGGCGCCGACCACGACAGGGGCGGTGCCTTCCGAGATCGCGGCCCAATTGCGGGCGCGGGTGCGCGGCGTCAGCTCGGAGTGCCACTCGATCGGCCGCACGCCAAAGCGTTGCGCGAAACGGTCGAGGAACTGGCCGGTGAGCGCGATCTCCGGCATCAGGATCAGCGTCTGCTTGCCGCGACGGATCGATTCCGCGATCGCCTCGAAATAGACCTCGGTCTTGCCCGAGCCGGTGACGCCGTCGAGCAGCGCGACGTGAAAGGTGCCGTTGGCCGCGAGCGCGCGCATCGCATCGACGCCGGCACGCTGCAGCGGCGAAAAATCCGGCCGGCCGAACTCCGGATCGGGCGGCGGCGGCGGTGGCGGCGGCGGCATCGGCTCGACCGTGAGCGTGCCTTCGTCGACCAGGCCGTCGATCACGCCGGCCGATACGCCGGCTTCCCTGGCGGCCTCGGATTTGCCGTGCAGCAGCCGGTCCGACAGCACCTCGAGCACGCGCTGGCGCGCCGGCGTCAGCCGCCGCGGCAGATCGCCAACCAGGCGCACGCCGGCGCGCACGCGCTCGGGGCCGAGATTCTCGCCCATCCGCAGGCACATGCGCAGCACCATGCCGCGCGGGCTGAGCGTGTAATTGGCGACCCAGTCGACGACCGCGCGCAGTTCGGGTTTGAGCGGCGGAAGATCGAGCTTCTCGTTGACCTCCTTGAGGCGGTTGTGCAGGCGCGGATCGGGATTGGCGTTTTCCGCCCAGACCACGGCGAGCACCTCGCGGGCGCCCAGCGGCACGCCGACGAGATCGCCGGCCTTCAGCTCCATGCCGCGCGGCACCTTGTAGGAATAGGTCTGGTCGAGCGCGACCGGCACCAGCACGTCGACCATGCGGGTCGCGTTGGCGGGGGCGGTTTGGCTGCGCGACGAATGATCCATGGAGAGAGAATCGGAACCCCGGGGGCAGTGAGGCTAGCGCCGTGGAGCCGCCTTAGCGAACAGTAAACTGGTGTGATGCGATATACTGTGCGGAATCATTCCGTCCAGAGCGCATGAGCAAAGCCGCCGCCCCACTTATCGAGCTCGCCAGCGCCGATCCCTCGATCGCGCAGGAGATGACGCGCTGGCTGGCGCATCTCGGCGCCGAGCGACGGCTGTCGCCGAAGACGCTGGAGGCCTATGGCCGGGACTTGCGGCAGTGCCTGGATTTCCTGTGCAGCCATTGGGGCGAGCGCGTGACGCTTGAACGGTTTTCGTCGCTGGAAGCCACCGATGTCCGTGCCTTCATGGCGATGCGGCGCGCCGACGACATTGCCGGCCGTTCACTGATGCGCGCGCTTGCGGGCCTGCGCTCCTTCGGCCGCTTCCTGGAGCGCGAGGGCAAGGGCAAGGTCGGCGCGCTCTCCGCCATCCGCGCGCCGAAGGTCGCAAAAACCTTGCCGAAGCCGCTGCCGATGGCATCGGCCAAACGCCTGGCCGACGCCGACGAGCGCGCCGGCGAGGATCGCGAGACCTGGATTCTGGTGCGCGACGCCGCCGTGATGGCGCTGCTGTATGGATCGGGCCTGCGCATCTCCGAAGCGCTCGGCCTGAAGCGCCGCGAGGTGCCGAAGCCAGGCGAAGGCGACGTGCTCGTCGTCACCGGCAAGGGCAACAAGACGCGCATGGTGCCGGTGCTGCAGAACGTGCTGGCGCTGGTGCAGGAATATGTATCGATGTGCCCGCATACGCTGCCGCAGGACGGGCCGATCTTCGTCGGGGCGCGCGGCGGTCCGCTGAGCCCGCGCATCATCCAGCTCGCGATGGAGCGGCTGCGCGGCGCGCTCGGGCTACCCGACAGCGCCACGCCGCATGCGCTCCGGCACTCCTTCGCCACGCACCTGCTCTCGCGCGGCGGCGACTTGCGCGCGATCCAGGAATTGCTCGGCCATTCCTCGCTCTCGACCACGCAGATCTATACCGGCATCGATTCTGAACGATTGCTGGAAGTCTATGCGAGCGCGCATCCAAGACGCTGAATTGCGTCGCTGAACCCTGACATCAAGCTGTCATCGCCGCCATGCCTCTTGCGCAGGCCGCGCGGTTCGGTCAATCGTTACCGGACCGACACAGGAGGGGACTCATGAGCGCACACGAAAGCATGGAGCACGCCGAGCATGCCGAGCACGCATCCGGCGAGAACAAGAAGATCGCCCTGCTGATCGCGGTTCTGGCGCTGTTCCTGGCGATCTCGGAAACACTCGGCAAGGGCGCGCAAACCGAGTCCATCAGCAAGAATGTCGAGGCCTCCAATCTCTGGGCGTTCTTCCAGGCCAAGAGCATCCGCCGCACCGTCGTCCAGACCGCCGCCGACCAGGGCAAGCTGACGCTGGGCGCCGCCACCGACGACGCCATGAAGGCCGCGGTGCAGAAGCAGATCGACGACTGGCAGAAGACCGCGGCGCGCTACCGCTCCGAGCCCGAGACCGGCGAAGGCACCGAACAGCTCGCCGAGAAGGCCAAGGAAGCCGAGCATCAGCGCGACGAGGCGACCGCGAAATATCATCACTTCGAGCTGGCGTCGGCCGCCTTCCAGATCGGCATCGTGCTGGCGTCGGCCACGATCATCACCGGCATGCTGCCGCTCGCCTGGATCGCCGGCCTGCTGACGCTCGCTGGCCTTGGCATGACCGTGCTCGGCGCCTGGGCGCCGCATCTGTTGCATCTGCACGGGTGAGTGGGCGGCTACACTCCGCCGTCGTCCCGGCGAAAGCCGGGACCCATACCGCGCGATCTATCGATTGCAGACGGTAGAGGTACCGAACGACGAGTCTTCGCCAAATTCTTCCCTGTGGTTATGGGTCCCGGCTTTCGCCGGGACGACACAGGAGAGCTAGCGCGCCTCGTGCACGCTCTTGCGGAAGCGCTGGATCAGACGGAGCGTGCGCGAGGACCAGCCTTCGCCGTTGCCCTTGATCAGCTCGCGGATGCGCCGCTTGATCGGCTCGACCAGCTCGGTCGCCTTGGCGCGCACTTTCAGCACCAGCTCGTAGAGTCGTTCGAACCAGTGCATCTCCAGCAGCTTGTCGCGCGTGACGTCGAACACGAAGGCGGTGACGCCGACGCCGAGCATCTTGGCGAACAGGATCGTGAAGACCGCGCTGGTCCAGTATTCATGCGTGAGCAGCCACAGGCCGACCAGCTTGAGCGGAAACAGCGGGATGATCGGGACGGCGAAGACGATCAACGTCATCGCCGGCGACAGTGCGTCGACGCGCTCCGACAGCCAGGCCTTGAACCGGGCGAGCGGGATCAGTGCGACAACCCGCGCGACGATCGGTTCGAGGTGGTCCCACAGCCAGGCTTCGATCAGGAAGATGATCGCCAGCAGGACCCAGACAGGTTGAAGAAGGCGGCGCAGCATGTGTTTCCCGCCCGATTTAGCCCTGGGCGCGGACCTACATATGGATGGCCCGCTTGCCGACTGCAAGCGCGGCTTCCTTGACGGCCTCCGAGCGGGTCGGATGCGCGTGGCAGGTGCGGGCGAGATCTTCCGCACTGCCACCAAACTCCATGAGAACGCAGGCCTCATGGATCATTTCGCCGGCCTCGATGCCGATGATGTGCACGCCGAGCACGCGATCGGTCTTCGCATCTGCGAGAATCTTCACAAAGCCGTCGGTGGTCTGGTTGACCTTGGAGCGGCCGTTGGCGGTAAAGGGAAACTTCCCGACGGTATAGGCGATGCCCGCCTGCTTCAGCTCGTCCTCGGTCTTGCCGACGGAGGACACTTCCGGAGTGGTATACACGACGCCTGGGATAACGTCGTAGTTCACGTGGCCGGCCTGGCCTGCGATGATCTCCGCAACGGCCACGCCTTCATCCTCGGCCTTGTGCGCGAGCATCGGGCCGGCGACGACGTCGCCGATGGCGTAGACGCCCTTGAGGCTGGTGGCGAAATGCGGATCGATCTGCACGCGGCCGCGGGGATCGAGCGCGACGCCGGCTTCCTTCAGACCGAGGCCATCCGTGTACGGCACACGGCCGATGCAGACGAGCACGACGTCGGCCTCCAGCGTCTCGGCGGCACCGCCGGCGGCGGGCTCGATCGTCGCCTTGAGCGTCTTGCCCGAGGTGTCGACAGCGGTGACCTTGGCGCCGAGCTTGAACGCAAAGCCCTGCTTCTCGAGGATGCGCTGGAATTGTTTTGCAATTTCGCCGTCCATGCCGGGCAGGATGCGGTCGAGGAATTCGACCACGACGACTTCGGCACCGAGACGCTTCCACACCGAGCCGAGCTCGAGGCCGATCACGCCGGCGCCGACGATGAGCAGCTTGCCGGGCACCTTGTCCAGCGCCAGCGCGCCGGTCGAGGACACGATGCGCTTCTCGTCGATCTCGATGCCCTTGAGGCGCGCGATGTCGGAGCCGGTGGCGATGACGATGTTCTTGGTCTCGATCACCTGCGACTTGCCGTCGGCGGAGACTTCGACCTTGCCGGTGCCCAGGATCTTGCCGGTGCCCTTGAGCACGTCGACCTTGTTCTTCTTCATCAGGAACTCGACGCCCTTGACGTTGCCGTCGATGCCCTGCTGCTTGAAGTTCATCATCGTCGGCAGATCGAGCTTCGGCGCGGAGACGCTGACGCCCATCTTGGCGAAGGAATGCCCCGCTTCCTCGAACATCTCGGAGGCATGCAGCAGCGCCTTCGACGGCATGCAGCCGACGTTGAGGCAGGTGCCGCCGAGCGTGGCGTTCTTTTCGACGACGGCGACCTTCATGCCGAGCTGGCTTGCGCGCACCGCGCAGACGTAACCGCCAGGTCCAGTGCCGATGACGACGAGATCGTAGGTAGCCATGAGAGAAAGTCCCGTAAGTTTAGCGTGATGAGGATGTGTCAGCGTCCGCCGGCGCGTCAGCGACCGCCGGACACATCGAGAATGGCTGAGGTGACGTAAGAGGCATCGTCCGACATCAGCCAGACGATGGCATTGGCGATTTCTTCGGCGGTGCCGACGCGCTTCATCGGCACCATATGGGCCAGCCGGTGGTGCCGATCGGGCTCGCCGCCGGAGGCGTGGATGTCGGTGTCGATCAGGCCGGGGCGAATGCCCGCGACGCGAATGCCTTCGGCCGCGACCTCGTAACCGAGGCCGATGGTGAAGGAATCGATCGCGCCCTTGGACGCCGCGTAGTCGACATAGGTATTCGGCGCGCCGAGCTTGGCAGCAACCGATGACAGATTGACGATGACGCCGCCCTTGCCGCCGTGCTTGGTCGACATCCGCTTCACGGCTTCGCGTGCGCAGAGGATCGAGCCGGTGACGTTGACCGCCAGCACGCGCTGGATGCGCTCGGCCGACATCTCGTCGACGCGCACCCCGCTCTTGCCGACAATGCCGCCATTGTTGACAAGCGCGGCCAACGTGCCGAACTTGTCGGCCTGCTTGAACAGATCGATGATGTCGCCTTCTTCGGCGACGTCGCATTTCACAGCGATCGCCTTGCCGTTACCGGCTTCGATCTGCGCGACCACCTCGTCTGCGGCCGCCTGGTTGCTGGCATAGCCGACCACGACGCGGTAGCCGCGCGCGGCCGCCGCAAGCGCGGTCGCGCGACCAATGCCGCGGCTGCCGCCGGTGATGACAACGACCTTATCCGTCACGCGCGCCTCCATGGTTCGACAGGCGCCGTCACCCGAAACAGCGACGGCGCTCGCAGAGCATCAGCGATCAGAGGTCCAGCACCAGACGCGCCGGATCTTCCAGGCTCTCCTTGACGCGAACCAGGAAGGTGACGGCTTCCTTGCCGTCGATCACGCGGTGATCGTAGGACAGCGCCAGATACATCATCGGGCGAACCTCGATCTTGCCGCCGACCACCATCGGGCGATCCTGGATCTTGTGCATGCCGAGGATGCCGGACTGCGGCGCGTTCAGGATCGGGGTCGACATCAGCGAGCCGTAGATGCCGCCATTGGTGATGGTGAAGGTGCCACCCTGCATCTCGTCGATCTTGAGCTGGCCGTCACGGGCGCGGCGACCGAAATCGGCGATGCCCTTCTCGATGTCGGCGATCGACTTGTTGTCGCAATCGCGCACGACCGGCACGACGAGACCCTTGTCGGTGCCGACGGCGACGCCGATGTGGTAGTAGTTCTTGTAGATCAGGTCGGTGCCGTCGATCTCGGCGTTGACCGCCGGGATGTCCTTCAGCGCCTGCACGACGGCCTTGGTGAAGAAGCCCATGAAGCCGAGCTTCGAGCCGTGCTTCTTCTCGAACGCATCCTTGTAGTGAGCACGCAGCGCCATCACGTTGGTCATGTCGACCTCGTTGAAGGTCGTCAGCATGGCCGCGGTGTTCTGCACGTCCTTGAGGCGGCGCGCGATGGTCTGGCGCAGGCGGGTCATCTTGACGCGCTCTTCGCGGGCGGCGTCATCGGCCGGCGAAGCGCTGCGCACCTGCACGGCGGCGGCGGGCTGGTTGACCGGGGTCGGCGCGGACGCCGCACGCTCGATCGCGGCGAGCATGTCGCCCTTGGTGACGCGGCCGTCCTTGCCGGAGCCCGGAACGGTCGAGGCATCGACGCCGGTCTCGGCGGAAAGCTTGCGCACCGACGGGGCGAGCGGCGCATCGGCCGGCGGGGCCTTCGCGGCCGGAGCCGGCGCGGGGGCAGCAGCAGCGGGAGCCGGAGCAGCAGCGGGCTTGGCGGGCGCGGCGGCGGGCTTTGCGCCGGCGGCACCTTCGGTGATCTGTCCGAGCAGCGCGCCGACTGCAACAGTCGTACCGTCAGCAGCGATGATCTCGCTCAGCGTGCCCGCGGACGGCGCCGGGACTTCGATGGTGACCTTGTCGGTCTCGAGCTCCACCAAGGGCTCGTCGACGGCGACGGCGTCGCCGGCCTTCTTGAACCAGCGGCCGATGGTGGCCTCGGTGACGGATTCGCCGAGCGTCGGCACACGAATTTCAGTCATGGTCTTTTCCTTAAGGGATCGCCAATGCGGTCGTGAATTCGGGGGGTGTCATCGGCCGGCGAAAAGCAAGCCATCCAGCAAGCCGGGACGCATCGCATTCACGAGGTCGTCACGACTTACCGGATGCCCCGCCTTGTGGGCGGGGCATGACGCAGTTCGAAAAGATCAGCTCAATGCTTCGTCCAGGAACGCCTTCAGCTGCGCCTGATGCTTGGACATCAGACCAGTGGCGGTCGCGGCGGAAGCGGCGCGGCCGACATAACGCGGACGCCGGCTCACACCGTTCACCTGGTTCAGCACCCATTCCAGATAGGGCTCGATGAAGTGCCAGGCACCCATGTTGCGCGGCTCTTCCTGGCACCAGATCACTTCCGCCTTCTTGAAGCGGGACAGCTCGGCCACCAGCGCTTTCAGCGGCACCGGATAGAGCTGCTCGACGCGCATCAGATAGATGTCGTCGATGCCGCGCTTCTCGCGCTCCTCGTAAAGGTCGTAATAGACCTTGCCCGAGCACAGCACGATGCGGCGGATCTTGTCGTCCGGAACGAGCTTGATCGCCTCGTTCGGCAGCATCTGGGCGTCATCATACAGGATGCGGTGGAAGGTCGTTCCCTTCGCGAGCTCCTCGAGACGCGAAACGGCGCGCTTATGACGCAGCAGCGACTTCGGCGTCATCAGGATCAGCGGCTTGCGGATCTCGCGATGAAGCTGACGGCGCAGCACGTGGAAGTAGTTCGCCGGCGTGGTCGGGTAGACCACCTGCATGTTGTCTTCCGCGCACATCTGCAGGTAACGCTCCAGACGCGCCGAAGAGTGCTCCGGCCCCTGGCCCTCATAGCCGTGCGGCAACAGGCAGACGAGACCGGACATGCGCAGCCATTTGCGTTCGCCCGAGGAGATAAACTGGTCGAACACGACCTGCGCGCCGTTGGCGAAGTCGCCGAACTGGGCTTCCCACAGCGTCAGCGTGTTCGGCTCGGCGAGCGAGTAGCCGTATTCGAAGCCGAGCACGGCTTCTTCCGACAGCAGCGAGTTGATGACCTCGTAATGGCCCTGCTCGTGGCCGAGATGGTTGAACGGCGTGTAGCGGCTCTCGTCCTCCTGGTCGATCAGGACCGAGTGACGCTGCGAGAAGGTGCCGCGCTCCGAGTCCTGGCCCGACAGGCGCACGTGGTGGTTCTCGTTGAGCAGCGTGCAGAACGCCAGCGCCTCACCGGTCGCCCAGTCGATGCCGGCACCGGTGTCGATCGCCTTCGAGCGATTCTCGAGGAAGCGCTGGATGGTGCGATGGACGCGGAAACCGTCCGGCACCTTGGTGATCTTGCGGCCGATGTCCTTCAGCGCGGTGATGTCGACGCCGGTGACGCCACGACGCGCGTCCTCTTCCTGGTCGGCGATCTTGAAGCCCGCCCACTTGCCGTCGAGCCAGTCGGCCTTGTTCGGCTTGTAGGAGGTGCCGGCTTCGAACTCGGCATCGAGCCGCGCGCGCCAGTCGGCCTTGGCCTTGTCGACCTCGCCCTCGGTCATCACGCCTTCGCTGACCAGACGGCGGGCGTACAGCTCCAGCGTCGAGGGGTGAGCCGCGATCTTCTTGTACATCACCGGCTGGGTGAACGCCGGCTCGTCGCCTTCGTTGTGGCCATGCCTGCGGTAGCAGAACATGTCGATGACGACGGGCTTGTGGAATTTCTGCCGGAACTCGGTCGCGACCTTTGCCGCGAACACCACGGCTTCCGGATCGTCGCCGTTCACGTGGAAGATCGGCGCGTCGATCATCTTCGCCACGTCCGACGGATACGGCGAGGAGCGCGAGTAACGCGGATAGGTGGTGAAGCCGATCTGGTTGTTGACGATGAAGTGCACGGAGCCGCCGGTGCGGTAGCCCTTCAGATCCGACAGACCGAAGCATTCCGCGACCACGCCCTGGCCCGCGAACGCCGCGTCGCCATGCATCAGGAGCGGCATCACCGAGATGCGCTGATCCGGCGGATCGCCGTGCTGGTCCTGCTTGGCGCGGACCTTGCCGAGCACGACGGGATCGACGATCTCGAGATGCGAGGGGTTGGCGGTCAGCGACAGATGGATACGGTTGCCGTCGAACTCGCGGTCCGAGGACGCGCCGAGGTGGTACTTCACGTCGCCCGAGCCTTCGACCGCGTCGGGGTTGGCCGAGCCGCCCTTGAACTCGTGGAACAGCGCGCGATGGGCCTTGCCCATCACCTGGGTCAGCACGTTGAGGCGGCCGCGATGCGGCATGCCGAGCACGACTTCCTTCACACCGAGATTGCCGCCGCGCTTGATGATCTGCTCGAGCGCGGGGATCAGGGATTCACCGCCGTCGAGGCCGAAGCGCTTGGTGCCGGTGAACTTGGTGTCGCAGAACTTTTCGAAGCCTTCGGCTTCGACGAGCTTCATCAGGATGGCGCGGCGACCTTCGCGCGTGAAGGAGATTTCCTTATCCGGGCCTTCGATGCGCTCCTGGATCCAGGCCTTCTGCGCAGCGTTGCTGATGTGCATGAACTCGACGCCGAGCGTCTGGCAGTAGGTGCGCTCGCAGATCGCCGTGATTTCGCGCAGATTGGCGTATTCGAGACCGAGCACGTGATCGAGAAAGATCTTGCGGTCGAAATCGGCTTCGCTGAAGCCGTAGGTGCGCGGGTCGAGCTCTTCGCGGTTGCGCGGGGCTTCGATTCCGAGCGGATCGAGCTTGGCGTGGAAGTGGCCACGCATGCGGTAGGAGCGGATCAGCATCAACGCACGCACAGAGTCGCGCGTGGCCTGGAGCAGGTCGGCGGAGGAGATGTCGGCGCCCTTGGCCTGCGCCTTGGCGGCGATCTTGCTGCCGACCGCCTTCTCGACCTCGGCCCAGTTGCCGTCCAGCGCGGAGGTCAGGTCGTCCTTGGGCGTCTGCGGCCAGTTGGCGCGCTCCCAGGATGGGCCCTCGGCGTTCTTGCGGACGTCGGCGGGCTGGTCGTTGAGGCTCTTGAAGAACTCCTGCCACTCGGCGTCGACCGAGGACGGGTCCTTCTCGTAGCGGGCGTAGATTTCGTCGATGTAGGTGGCGTTGGTGCCCTGCAAAAAGGATGAGAGGGCAAAGGCTGCGTTCGCGTCCTGGCGAGACATACTTGAGTTCCTGGCGATTTCGGTTCGCGCATAACAAACGGCGCTGGCGTCGGGCTCCCCGGCAGAGGCCCGACGCGACTGGCACCATTTACCCTATTTGCTGCGAAACTTCGCCCGGAAAAGCACGAAGGAGTGAATTAGCCCTTCAATTTTTCGGCAAGCGTGTGGCCAAGACGGGCGGGAGACGGCGACACTGTAATCCCTGCGGATTTCATCGCGTCGGTCTTGGAACCGGCGTCGCCCTTGCCGCCCGAGATGATTGCGCCGGCATGGCCCATGCGGCGGCCGGGAGGGGCGGTGACACCGGCGATGAAACCGACCATCGGCTTCTTGCGGCCACGCTTGGCCTCGTCCTTCAGGAACTGGGCGGCGTCTTCCTCGGCGGAGCCGCCGATCTCGCCGATCATGATGATCGATTCGGTCTTGGGGTCGGCCAGGAGCATTTCGAGGACGTCGATGAACTCGGTGCCCTTGACCGGGTCGCCGCCGATGCCGACCGCGGTGGTCTGGCCGAGGCCTTCCTGGGAGGTCTGGAACACGGCTTCATAGGTCAGCGTGCCCGAACGGGAGACGATGCCGACGGAGCCGGTCTTGAAGATGTTGGCCGGCATGATGCCGATCTTGCACTCGCCGGCGGTCATGACGCCCGGGCAGTTCGGCCCGATCAGGCGCGACTTGGAGCCGGCCAGCGAGCGCTTCACGCGCACCATGTCGATCACCGGAATGCCTTCGGTGATGCAGACGATCAGCGGGATCTCGGCGTCGATGGCTTCGCAGATCGCGTCGGCCGCACCCGGCGGCGGCACGTAGATCACCGATGCATCCGCGCCGGTCTTCTCGCGCGCCTCGCGCACGGTGTCGAACACCGGCAGGTTCAGATGGGTCGAGCCGCCTTTGCCCGGCGAGGTGCCGCCGACCATCTTGGTGCCGTAGGCAATCGCGGCTTCGGAGTGGAAGGTGCCGTTCTTGCCGGTGAAGCCCTGGCAGATGACCTTGGTGTTCTTGTCGATCAGGATGGACATGAGGTCTGCTTTCGCGAAACTAACGAGTGAGAGGTCAGTGGATGCGGCGGTAGACGCCAGTGAGCACGTCAGCCCAGCCTTCCGCGTCCGGCGAGAACTGGATCTTCAACGAGTAGGAATTGTCGTCGATGATCTCGTAGACGTGGCGCGCATTGCCGCGGAGCGAGCCGCGCACCAGCGTCAGGGTCTTGCCGGCCCACCCGCCGGAGGCGGGCGCGGGCGGCGTGTAGCCGAGTGAATCGTACCAGAACAATTTGTAGGTCCGGTCGTCGCGGTCCCAGGTGAAGATGCCGTGGGTGGCGAAGCTCTGCTTGCCGTCACGCATCTGCACCGCGTCCTGGATCAGGTAGAAGCCGTTGAGGTCCATGCGCGCCACGACATGAGAGGTGGCGGAGCCACCCTCCGTCCAGCGCGACGGAAAGACCACCTCTTCACCATTCCATTCGCCGGCGAACGCCGACAGGCGCATGTGCTCGGTGAGGGGGGATGATGCGGCGAGATGGTCCTGGGTCATGGCCTTAGCCTCCCTTGACGGCCTTCACGATCTTCTGCGCGGCGTCGTCGAGATTGTCGGCCGGCACCACGTTGAGGCCGGATTCACGGATGATCTTCTTTCCGAGCTCGACGTTGGTGCCTTCGAGGCGAACCACCAGCGGAACGCTGAGGCCGACCTCGCGCACGGCGGCGGTGACGCCCTCGGCGATCACGTCGCACTTCATGATACCACCGAAGATGTTGACCAGGATGCCCTTCACGTTGGGATCCGCGGTGATGATCTTGAACGCGGCCGCGACCTTCTCCTTGCTGGCGCTGCCGCCGACGTCGAGGAAGTTCGCCGGCGCCATGCCGTAGAGCTTGATGATGTCCATCGTCGCCATGGCGAGACCGGCGCCGTTGACCATGCAGCCGATGTTGCCGTCGAGGGTGACGTAGTTGAGGTCGTACTTGGACGCCTCGATTTCCTTGGCGTCTTCCTCGGTCTCGTCGCGCAGCGCGAGCACGTCGGGGTGACGGAACAGGGAGTTGTCGTCGAACGACACCTTGGCGTCGAGCACGCGGAGCTGGCCCTGCTTGGTCACGACCAGCGGGTTGATCTCCAGCATGGCCATGTCCTTGGCGACGAAGGCCGCGTAGAGCTGCGCGGTGAGCTTCTCGGCCTGCTTGGCGAGGTCACCGGAGAGCTTCAGCGCGTTGGCGACGGTGCGGCCGTGATGGCCCATGATGCCGGTCGCGGGATCGACCGAGAAGGTGACGATCTTTTCCGGGTTGTTGTGCGCGACGTCCTCGATGTTGACGCCGCCTTCGGTCGAGACGACGAAGGAGACGCGCGAGGTCTCGCGGTCGACCAGGATCGAGAGGTAGAACTCCTTGTCGATGTCGGAGCCGTCCTCGATGTAGAGGCGGTTGACCTGCTTGCCGGCGGGGCCGGTCTGGATCGTCACGAGGGTGGCGCCGAGCATCTGCTTGGCGAATTCGGAGACCTCCGCGGCCGACTTGGCGATGCGGACGCCGCCCTTGTCGCCGGCTGAGGCTTCCTTGAACTTGCCCTTGCCGCGGCCGCCGGCGTGGATCTGGCTCTTCACCACATAGACCGGACCCGGCAGCGCCTTGGCGGCAGCTTCGGCGTCGGCGGCCTTCAGGACCGGAACGCCCTTCGAGATCGCTACGCCGAACTCGCTCAGCAGCGCTTTGGCCTGATATTCATGGATATTCATATGATCGCTCCCTGAACCCGCGGGCGGAGACCCCTAGGGGCCCACCTCAGTCTTGTGGCTGGCATACCATATACCACGAGAACTGCAACCCGGATTCTTTGACATCGGAAATCTTGGAACCGGCCCCCGTCCCGGCTAGCCGGGGCCCGGAAATGAAACCGCCGAAGACCGGGTTTCGATCTTCGGCGGGGATTGCTTGCCCTTAGCGGCCGAGAAGGTCGGGTGCGATCTTCTTGCAGGCGTCTACCAGGCCCTGCACTGCGCCGACCGACTTGTCGAAGGCCTCGCGGTCCTTGCCGGCGAGCTCGATCTCGACGACGCGCTCGACACCCTTGGAGCCGATCACGACGGGGACGCCGACATACATGTCCTTCACGCCATATTCGCCGTTGAGGTAGGCGGCCGACGGCAGCACGCGCTTCCTGTCACGCAGATAGCTCTCGGCCATCGCGATCGCCGAAGCGGCGGGCGCGTAGAAGGCCGAGCCGGTCTTGAGCAGATTGACGATCTCGGCGCCGCCGTTGCGGGTGCGGTCGACGATCTCGTCGAGGCGCGCCTGCGAGGTCCAGCCCATCTTGACGAGGTCAGGCAGCGGGATGCCGGCGACGGTGGAGTACTTCACCAGCGGCACCATGGTGTCGCCGTGACCGCCGAGCACGAAGGCGGTGACGTCTTCAACGGAGACGTTGAACTCGTCGGCCAGGAAGTAGCGGAAGCGCGAGGAGTCGAGCACGCCGGCCATGCCGACGACCTTCTTGTGCGGCAGGCCCGAGGCCTTCTGCAGCGCCCAGACCATGGCGTCGAGCGGATTGGTGATGCAGATGACGAACGCGTCGGGGGCGTACTTCTTGATACCGGCGCCGACCTGCTCCATGACCTTGAGGTTGATGGAGAGGAGGTCGTCGCGGCTCATGCCGGGCTTGCGCGGCACGCCGGCGGTGACGATGCAGACCTTGGCGTTGTCGAGGGCTTCGTAGGAGTTCGCACCGGTGTAGTGCGCGTCAAACCCGTCGACCGGCGAGGACTGCGCGATGTCGAGCGCCTTGCCCTGCGGCACGCCCTCGGCAATGTCGAACATCACGACGTCGCCCAGTTCTTTCAGGCCGATGAGGTGAGCCAGCGTTCCGCCGATCTGACCGGAGCCAATCAAAGCAATCTTGTCGCGCGCCATGTGAACCTGTCCTTTAGACACGTGAGGAGGGGAAAACTGAGAGGGTGGTTATCCCTTTCGCTTCCGCCGTTCAAGTCGCCCAATGCCCAATTGTCGGGCTTGCTGCGCATCCGAGCGCAACCCTGTCATTCCCGGGCGCGCGTGGGCGTTAACCCGAAAGTCACGCACCAGATTTCGAGCTCGCCCGCGAAGGCCGGCGCGGCGGAATGACAGCGCTGGCAAATAGGACTTAAGTCTCGACCAAACCCTTGGTGGAGCCGCTGGCGGTGGAATCCTTGCGGCCGTGAGGCAGCGCCAGATAGGATTCCGAGCTCATCTCGATCAGACGCGACGAGGTCCGCTTGAACTCCATCGCCTCGTTGCCTTCGTGGGCGAGGTAGAGCGAGATCGGGTTGGCATCGGCCGAGGCCATCAGCTTCACGGCATTGTCATAGAGGGTGTCGATCAGCGTGATGAAGCGCTTGGCGGCGTTGCGCTGGGAGAAATCCATCACTGGAATATGGTCGACCAGGATCGTGTGATAGTCGTGCGCCAGCCTGAGGTAGTCGGATGCGCCGAGCGGCTTCTCGCAGAGATCGGCGAAGCCAAAGCGCGCCACACCATGGGCCGAGCACGGCAAGTGCAGGGTGCGGCCCTTGATCTGGATGTCGCGCGACTTGCACTTGGCGTTACCCGTCATCTTCGCCCAGGCTTTGTTGAGCGCAGCATCGGCGTCGCCATCCGCGGGCGTCAGCCACATCGGCACGCCCTGAAGTTTTTCCAGCCGGAAATCGGTGCGCGCATCCAGCCGCCGCACGTCCATGTGGTCGGTGATCTGCTTGATGAAGGGCAGGAACAGCGCGCGGTTCAGGCCGCCCTTGTAGAGATCATCGGGCGCGACGTTGGAGGTCGCGACCACGACGGTGCCGAGCTCGAACAGCTTCGCGAACAGGCGGCCGAGGATCATCGCGTCCGCGATGTCGGTGACGTGGAATTCGTCGAAGCAGAGCAGCCAGCTCTCCTCGAAGATCGCATGCGCGGTCAGCGCGATGACGTCGCCGTCGGCGATCTCGCCGCGCGCGATGCCCTGGCGATAGTCGTAGATGCGCTCATGCGCTTCCGCCATGAATTCGTGGAAATGCGCTCGCCGCTTGTGCTCGACGGTGGAGTGCTGGAAGAACAGATCCATCAGCATGGTCTTGCCGCGGCCGACCTCACCATGGACGTAGAGTCCGCGCGGCGCCTCATCCTTGTCGCCGCCGCTGAACAAGCGGGCGAGCAGCCCCTGCTTGCGCTGCGGCTTGTAGTTCGCGAGCCGCAGGTCGAGCGCCGTGTAGGCCTCGGCGACGTCGGCCTGCGCGGCATCGGGCTCGATCGCGCCGGAGGCGATCTGGGCCTGATATGCTTCGCTGAAGGAGGAATTCTGGGTGGAGAGCATCGCTCCTTACCGCCAGAGACCGGCGGAAATTGCAAGCCGTCAATTGGTGCGGGGCGCTATGCGTTCCCCGTCCCGCTGCGCAGAGCGGGGACCCACTGTTTCGTACATCGTCGCGAGCGACCTACTCGCACAGCTCGTAGGCGTCCTCGACCACATAGGGGCCGCCGCCGGTCGACGCGCGCGACGAGAACAGCACGAACCGCTCCGCCATGAACGCCTTGCTCGGGAAGTAGCCGCGGATCGAGAGATAGTCGGCGACGTCACGGTCGGTGGCGTCGTGCAGCCGGGCCAGCGTGACATGCGGAATGAATTTGCGCCCTTCGGGATCGAGGCCGATCCGCTGCATCATGCGTTCGAGCTCGGCCTGCAATTCCATCAGCGGCCTGCTCGGCGCGATGGTGGCGACCACCGCGCGCGGCTTGCGGCCACCGAAGCTTTGCAAGCCCTGCACCTTCACTTCGAAGGGCTTGCGATCGACGCGAAACAACATCGATGCGATCTCGTTGGCGGAGATGCCGTCGATGTCGCCGATGAAGCGTAATGTAACGTGATAATTTTCGGGATCGATCCACCGGGCGCCGGGAAGGCCGCCCCTGAGATTGGAAAGCGACTGGCCGATCTCGGCCGGAATTTCCAGACCAGTGAACAAACGCGGCATCGTTTCTCACTCCCGATGCTTGGGTACGGTCCTCTCAGCAAGGACCCTATCCAAATTAGAGCCGGCGACGAATCACCGGTACCCTGATTCCTATCGCAGTTGTGTGACTCTGCGAAGTGTTGCCAAGGCTACACCGGGAAAACCCTGGGTGTTAGGGTTAGCATTGCCTGCTTTTCAACGGCGCTGCTCGCCGATCGTGCGCAGGAATGCCTCCACCGTGGGCAGCATGTTGTTGACGACGATATCGACGCCTTCAGCGGTCGGATGAATGCCGTCGGCCTGATTGAGCTTGGCATCGGCCGCGACACCTTCGAGGAAGAAGGGATAGAGCGGCAGATCGAACTGTTTTGCCAAATCCGGATAAATCGAATTGAAGCGCGCGCCATAGTCTGCGCCGAAATTCGGCGGCGCCAGCATGCCACACAGCATCACGGCGATCTTGCGCGCCCTGAGACGCGTAACGATGTCGGTCAGCGCCGCGCGCGTCAAGTCGGGATCGATGCCGCGCATCGCGTCGTTGGCGCCGAGCTCGACGATGACGCCCTCGGTTCCCTCGGGCACCGACCAGTCGAGCCGGTCGCGGCCGCCGGACGAGGTATCGCCGGAGACGCCCGCGTTGATCATGTCAACCGCTATGCCTTTGGCCTGCAAGGCCTTTTGGAGCTTGGCCGGAAACGCCTGCTGGGCCGGAAGGCCGAGACCTGCACTCAGGGAATCGCCCAGAACGACAAGCTTGATCGGCTTTGTCGTTTCTGCCCAAGCCGGGCCACCGACCGTCATCAAAGCGAGCATCAACACGGCTATGTGCATGAAGAAACCGTAACGCCTCTCGACCGCGCGTGCGGAGTTGCCATATGACCGGACCATGGACAGTCGCATCGAATCCTCTTCGCTCGCCGGCACCGCGCCGGACACCATCGCCATCTCCAACGTCAATCTCTCATTGGGGTCGGGGGCGGCACGCGTTCACATCCTCAAGGATATCAGCTTGCGCGTCGGCTCGGGGGAGACGATCGGCCTGATCGGCCCGTCAGGCTCGGGCAAATCCACGCTGCTGATGGTGATGGCGGGGCTGGAGCGTCCTGATAGCGGAGAGGTGGTGGTGTCAGGCACGCCTTTCAATGCCCTCGACGAGGACGCGCTGGCCCGCTTCCGCGGCCGCCAGGTCGGCATCGTCTTCCAGTCCTTCCATCTGATCCCGACCATGACGGCGCTGGAGAACGTCGCCGTGCCGCTCGAGCTCGCCGGCAATCCCGATGCCAACAAGCGCGCAGCCGAGGAGCTGCGATCGGTCGGGCTCGGCGATCGCCTGCATCATTATCCGACGCAGCTCTCCGGCGGCGAGCAGCAGCGCGTCGCGCTGGCGCGCGCGCTGGCACCCGATCCCGCCATCCTCGTCGCCGACGAGCCGACCGGCAATCTCGACGAGGCGACCGGCAAGCAGATCGTCGATCTCCTGTTCACCAAGCATGCCGAGCGCGGCATGACGCTGGTGCTGGTCACGCACGATTCCTCGCTCGCGCATCGCTGTGATCGCGTGATCCGCCTGCGCTCGGGCCGGATCGACACGCAGACGACCAACGCATGAGCATCGCTGTCGAACCGTTTGCGAAGCCGAACGGCGTCGCGCTGTCGCTGCGCTATGCGCTGCGCGAATTGCGCGGGGGCTTGCGCGGCTTCTACGTCTTCATCTCCTGCATCGCGCTCGGCGTGATGGCGATCGCCGGCGTCGGCTCGGTGTCGGCGAGCCTCAGCGACGGCCTTGCGCGCGAGGGACGTACACTGCTCGGCGGCGACGTCTCCTTCGTGCTGTTCCAGCGCGAGGCGAAACCCGAAGAGGTGGCCTTCCTGCGCTCGCGCGGCACCGTCTCCGTGGCTTCCACCCTGCGCGGCATGGCGCGCGCGGCCGACGGCAAGCTGGCGCTGGTCGAGATGAAGGCGGTCGACGACACCTATCCGATGCTCGGACAGCTCACGCTGGCGCCGCAAGTCCCGCTGACCGACCTGCTCGCGGAGCGCGACGGCGCATTCGGTGCCGCCGCCGATCCGACCCTTCTTGCGCGTCTCTCCCTCAAGATCGGCGACCGCGTCACCATCGGCTCGGCGACGTTCCAGATTCGCTCCAGCGTCGAGGCCGAGCCCGACAAGCTCGCCGGCGGCATCGGCTTTGGTCCGCGCTTCCTGATCAGCGAGGCGGCCCTGCGCGCCACCGGACTGATCCAGCCGGGCAGCCTGGTGCGCTGGGTCTACCGCGTCAAACTGCCGGACACCGCCAACAGCGATCGTGCCACCGACGCCTTTATCGCGGACGCGCGCAACGCCGCGCCGCAGGCCGGCTGGGAAGTCCGCAGCCGCTCCAATGCCTCGCCGCAGCTCGAGCGCAATATCGGCCGCTTCACGCAGTTCCTGACCCTGGTCGGCCTCGCCGCCCTGCTGGTCGGCGGCGTCGGCGTCGCCAACGCCGTGAAGAGCCATATCGATCGCCGGCTCGAGGTGATCGCGGCCTTCAAGGCCGTCGGCGCCACGGGCCGCGACGTGTTCGGCATCTACCTCGCGCAAGTCGTCCTGCTCGCCGGGATCGGCTCGGTGATCGGGCTGGCGCTCGGCGCCGCGATGCCATTTGCCATCGTCGGCCTGTTCGGAAAACTGCTGCCGCTGCCGGTGGTGCCGGCCGTGCATGCCGACGAGCTCGCGCTGTCCTTTGTCTACGGCCTGCTGACCGCGCTTGCCTTCGGCCTGTGGCCGCTCGGGCGCGTGCACGACGTGCCGGTCGCCGCACTGTTCCGCGATACCATTGCTTCCGAATGGCACCGGCCACGCTGGAGCTATCTCGCATTCATGGGTGTCGTGGTCGTCCTGCTGGTTGCGGTCGTGATCGGCCTGTCCTTCGACAAGCGCATCGCCGCGGTGTTCGTGGCCTCCTCCGTCGTCGTGTTCGCCGTGCTGCGTGGCGTCGCCGCCGTGCTGAT
The DNA here is from genome assembly GCF_024199935.1 of Bradyrhizobium sp. CCGUVB14. Classification (NCBI taxonomy): domain Bacteria; kingdom Pseudomonadati; phylum Pseudomonadota; class Alphaproteobacteria; order Hyphomicrobiales; family Nitrobacteraceae; genus Bradyrhizobium; species Bradyrhizobium sp. CCGUVB14. The sequence continues at coordinate 448,239 of NZ_JANADS010000001.1, read as the reverse complement.
GGCGATCGCGCGCCGGCTGCCGCGCACGCGCTTCACCATGCTGCGGCTGGCGATCGCCAACATCCACCGGCCGGGCGCGCTGACGCCCTCGGTCGTGCTCTCGCTCGGGCTTGGGCTGGCCGTGCTCGTCACCATCACCCAGATCGACGGCAATCTGCGCCGGCAGTTCCTGGCCGCGCTGCCCGATCGCGCGCCGGCGTTCTACTTCATCGACATTCCGAGCACCCAGGCCGCACCGTTCGACGATTACCTGCGCCGGATCGCCCCTGGCGCGAAGGTCGAGGACGTGCCGATGCTGCGCGGGCGCATCGTCGCCGCCCGCGGCGTCCGTGCCGAGGACCTCAAGCCAACCACCGATTCCGAATGGGTGCTGCAGAGCGACCGCGGCCTGACCTATACCGGCGAGCTGCCGAAGGGCTCCAAGGTGGTCGAGGGCGAGTGGTGGGGCGCCGACTATTCCGGCCCGCCGCTGGTCTCGATGGAGAAGAAGATCGCCGACGGGCTTGGGCTGAAGCTCGGTGACGAAATCGTCGTCAACGTGCTCGGCCGCGACATCCCGGCGAAGATCGGCAATCTCCGCACCATCGACTGGCAGGGGCTCGGCATCAATTTCGTGCTGGTGTTCTCGCCGAACGCGTTCAAGGGCGCGCCACACACCCACATCGCGACGCTGACCGAAGCCGGCGGCGATGCGACCGGCGACGGCAATATCATCAAGCAGGTCGCGGACGCTTACCCAATGGTGACGAGCGTGCGCGTGCGCGAGGTGATGGAGACGGTCGGCGCGGTCGTGACCAATCTCGCACTCGCCATCCGCGGCGCCAGCGCCGTGACCCTGATCTCGGCGATCCTGGTGCTGGGCGGCGCGCTCGCCGCCGGCCATCGCCACCGGGTCTATGACGCGGTGATCCTGAAGACGCTCGGCGCCACGCGGCTGCGGCTGCTCGGCGCCTATGCGCTCGAATATCTCCTGATCGGCCTTGCCACCGCGGTGTTCGGCGTGATCGCCGGCAGCATCGCGGCCTGGATGATCGTGACGCGGCTGATGACCCTGACCTTCGTCTGGCAGGCCGGCAGCGCGGCCGGCGTGGTGGTCGCCGCCCTGGTCGTCACCGTCGGGCTCGGGCTCGCCGGCACGCTGCTGGCGTTGAACAAAAAGCCCGCCACAGTGTTGCGCAATTTGTGACAAAAGGTAGCGGGTGACTACGCCGGAGCGGAAACGCACGATTCTTGCGATTAACCACGCCTACTCGTCTGGATTGCGCGACAAGGGCGACATTCGGCCGCGCGTGGACGGTTGCAGCGAATGTGTTAGTTTCCCACATATCGGATGGGTTCGGAGACCCGATTGTTAGCCAAAATTAATGTCGGCAGACATCGGTATCCGAGATAGAATTAGACGACCCGGCGGCATGGCAACCCTCGTGCCGGACCGGGCAACCAACGGGAATTCGACCATGTCGGACCTAGACCGCAATTACGCTTCTCCTTTCGGCCGGGCCGCCGGGCGTGTTGACGCCGCGACGGTCGACGCCGGTCTGCGCGCCTACATGCTGCGCATCTACAATTACATGAGCATCGGCCTGGCCATCACCGGTCTGGCCGCGCTCGGCGTTTACATGGCTGCCGTGACTGACGTTCCGACCCCGGAAGCCGTCCGCGTCGGCAAGCTGTTCCTGACGCCGTTCGGCTACGCGATGTTCGTGAGCCCGCTGAAGTATCTGTTCATGCTGGCGCCGCTCGCCATGGTGTTCGTGATCTCGGCCGGCATCAACCGTCTCGCCCCCTCGACCGCCCAGATCCTGTTCTGGGTGTTCTCGGCGCTGATGGGCATCTCGCTGTCCTCGATCTTCCTGGTGTACACGCACACCTCGATCGTGCGGGTGTTCTTCATCACCGCGGCGACCTTCGGCGCGCTGAGCCTCTACGGCTACACCACCAAGCGTGACATGAGCGGCATGGGCTCGTTCCTGTTCATGGGCCTGATCGGCATCATCATCGCGAGCCTGGTCAACCTGTTCCTGGCCAGCACGGCGCTGCAGTTCATCGTGTCGGTGGTCGGCGTCCTCGTGTTCGCGGGCCTCACCGCCTGGGATACGCAGCGCCTGAAGAACGACTACATCTACGGCTACGCCTCGGCCGGCGGTGACATCGCCGAGCGTGCGGCGATCTCCGGTGCGCTGTCGCTGTACTTGAACTTCATCAACCTGTTCACGCTGCTGCTGCAGCTCCTCGGCCAGCGCGACTAAGCGCCAGACCCGAGAGAACGGACACGAACCCCGGCCGAAAGGCCGGGGTTTTTGTTTGGGGCTGGCTCTCGCGACAACTTGTTGTCCGCAAAAGCCTTTGGCGAAGACGGAAGCAATCCAGAGCCCCGACGCGGACGCATTTCTGGATTGCTTCGCTGCGCTCGCAATGACGGGTAAGGAAGCATCCCTGCCCCTTCCAGCCGTGGCGAGAACGCTCTAATCTTCCCCCCATGTCCGCACCCGAAATCAGGCCCACCATCGAGGCCGACCTCCCCGCCATCACCGCCATCTATCAGCAGGCCGTCCGCGAGGGCACCGCGACGTTCGAGCTGGAGCCGCCCGACCTCGCCGAAATGACGCGGCGCTATCGCGCGCTGGTCGACGGTGGCTATCCCTATTTCGTCGCCATCCTCGACGGCCGCGTCGCCGGCTACGCCTATGCCGGCGCCTACCGGCCCCGTCCGGCCTATCGCTTCACGGTCGAGAACTCGATCTATCTCGACCCCTCCTTCCACCGCCGCGGCATCGGCTCGATGCTGCTGGAGCGGCTGATCACCGAATGCGAGGGGCGCGGCTTCCGCCAGATGATCGCGGTGATCGGCGATTCCGCCAATGCCGGCTCGATCGGCGTGCACACCAGGGGCGGCTTCAAGATGATCGGCACGCATCCGAATGTCGGCCTGAAATTCGGCCGCTGGCTGGATACGGTGATGATGCAGCGGGATCTCGGCGAGGGCGCGAAGACGGTGCCGGGGCAATAAGTCTCGTAGGGTGGGCAAAGGCGCGAAGCGCCGTGCCCACCATCTCTCTCTATCTCAAAAGGTCGTGGGCACGCTTCGCTTTGCCCACCCTACGGCACCGTTCGCTTGGCTACACCACCGCCAGCTTCCGGTCGATCACCAGCAGCACGCGGTCGAGCTCGTGGCCGCGGCGCAGGATCAGGCCGGTCGCCGTGATCACGCTGTACATGCCCTGCTTGCGGGCCAGCCGCGGATCCTTCTCGATGCGATAGATCGGCACTTCGGAGGCGCGGCGATAGACCGAGAACACCGCACGGTCCTTCAGGAAGTCGATGGCATAGTCGCGCCACTCGCCGTCGGCCACCATGCGGCCATAGAGATTGAGAATTCGGTTCAGCTCGAGCCGGTTGAACGTCACCCGGTTCGGCTGGGCGTTCGCAGCGGCGGGGCGCGCCACTGCGCGCTGCTCGCTCGGATCGGCATCCTCCGGCGTCAAACTCATGCAGCGCCTCCTGTCGCATCAGCACGACCCGCCTCCGCGAAGACCGTCCCCGGAGCCGCGGATCATGACAATTGCATGATTGCGCCAACCGTTCCCCGCCGCAAGGGCCTCTTGAAGGACCTCTTGAGGGACCGCCGCTCAGCTCGCCCGGGTTGCGAATCATGACACACGCAACGGTGGAACTTCTCAGCGGCAAACCGTCACGGGATCGTTAGCAAGAATCACAGGATCGCCGCTTTTCCGCCCATCGCCCGCCGCCCTGCATTGCGAAAAGACTTATGTGCGTTGACCCGGTCCTTTCGGTTCCGGATTCCTCAGCCCCCAGCCCCCCGGGGTCGGACAGGATCGGGTCTGTACGCGCGACAAGGAGGGCCAACGCAAGTTGGTCCTTTTTTGTTTGTGTCGGGGTGTTGCCGCCGCGACGAACTGCTCTCCGAACATCCGCGCGAAGCCTCTCGCCCCTCATCCTGAGGAGCCGCGCATTCGCGGCGTCTCGAAGGATGAAAGGCCGGGATGCGTCAGCGGGCCTGCATGGCTCGAGACGCGCGCAAGAGCGCGCTCCTCATCATGATGATTGAGATGGAGTACGTGGCAGAGCGAATGCGAAGCGCGCTTCAGTGCAGCGACGTGTACGCCGCGCCCAGCATCGCACCGGGCTTCTCGCGGCTGCCGTCCTGGACATAGACCACCGCGCCGTCGACGCCATCGCGCGAGGTGAGATTCTCCAGCGGGACCGTCCAGCTTTCCGGATGTCCGTTCCAGTCGCCGACCTTGAGCAGATTGCGCACGACGTTGTGGTAGGTGATCTGCTGACCGCGATTTTCGCCGCGGCTGATTTCGATCGGCACCGACTTCGCAATCGAGCAGATCCAGACCTCGCCGTGCGAGATCGCCGGCTCTTTGCTCGCGGCCACCGACACGTTGATCTGCTTGCCCGCCAGCGACATCGTCACCGGCACGCTCATCACGCCAGTGCTCGTGTCGGTCTTGTCGATCGCGTTTTCGATGCCGGAGCGATCGCTGCCGATGACGTGGGTGGCGCCGTTGACCACGACCTGCGGCGTGTAGACCTCGCGGTCACCGCGCATGCGTGAATAGGCGCGCTGCCGCGCCGAGAAACGTGAATCTGCCAGCGTGTCCTTCCAGCCGAGATAATCCCAATAGTCGATCGGCATGCTCAGCGCGATGATCGAAGGATCCTTGGCGAGGTCGCCGATGACTTTGTCGGCGGGCGGGCAGGACGAGCAGCCCTGCGACGTGAAGAGCTCGACCACGGCGCGGGGATCGGCCTGGGCGGGACGGATGACAGCGACGATAGCGCAGATGCCGAGCGCTCCCGACCAGAGTGCGCCGGACCATCGCGAAACCAAATGAGAAGCCATCATTCCAGTCATGTCGAACGTCACATCTCGTCGTCGGGGAGGGATATCCTATCGCCTGATGGTCACCGTAATCTTACGGGCGCGGCACATTCAACCGTCCGATGCGAACTGTTCGCCGGGCGGGCCCACCTGAAACATGCCGCAAACGTACAAAGGCGGCCTTGTGATAGGCCGCCTTCGTTTAACCTTCTACTCACGTCGCGGTGAGCCACCGTTCACAAATTCGCGCTTAGGCCGCGAGCTTGCGCAGCACATAGTGCAGGATACCGCCGTTCCGGTAGTAATCGAGCTCGTCCAGCGTATCGATGCGGCAAAGCAGCGAAACGCGCTGCAACGAACCGTCGCCGGAGACGATTTCCGCGGTCAGCTTCTGGCGCGGCTTCAGGTCGCCGACCAGGCCACGCAGCGTGACCTTCTCGTCGCCCTTCAGGCCGAGCGACGACCAGGAGGTGCCGTCCTCGAAGGTCAGCGGCAGCACGCCCATACCGACCAGGTTGGAGCGATGGATGCGCTCGAAGCTCTGGCAGATCACGGCGCGAACGCCGAGCAGACGCGTCCCCTTCGCAGCCCAGTCGCGCGACGAGCCGTTGCCGTATTCGGCGCCGGCGAACACCACCAGCGGCACCTGCTCCTGCTGGTACTTCATCGCGGCGTCGTAGATCGACATCTGCTCGCCGTCGGGCCAGTGCTTGGTGAGACCGCCTTCCGGAATGTTTCCATCCGCGCCCTTCAGCATGAAGTTCTTGATGCGGATGTTGGCGAAGGTGCCGCGCATCATGACTTCATGATTGCCGCGACGCGTGCCGTACTGGTTGAAGTCGGCGGGACGCACCTGGTGCTCGCTGAGATATTTGCCAGCGGGCGAGGTGAGCTTGATCGAACCGGCCGGCGAGATGTGGTCGGTGGTGATCTTGTCGCCGAACATGGCGAGGATGCGCGCCTCGACGATATCGGTGACCGGCTCCGGCTCCTTCTTCATGCCGTCGAAATAGGGCGGGTTCTGCACATAGGTCGACGACATGTTCCAGCGATAGGTCTCGCTCTCGACCGTCTTGATCTTGCGCCAGTTGGTGTCGCCCTTGAACACGTCGGCATACTTCTTCTTGAAGATCGACGCGGTCACGAACTTCTTCATGAAGGCGTTGATCTCCTTCGTCGTCGGCCAGATGTCCTTGAGGTAGACCGGCTTGCCGTCCTTGCCTTCGCCGAGCGGCTCGACGGCAAGGTTCTTGGTGACGCTGCCGGCGAGCGCGTGTGCGACGACCAGCGGCGGCGAGGCCAGATAGTTCGCCTGCACGTCCGGCGAGACGCGGCCTTCGAAGTTGCGGTTACCGGAGAGCACGGCAGCGGCGACGATGCCGTTGTCGTTGATCGACTTCGAGATCTCTTCCGGCAGCGGACCGGAATTGCCGATGCAGGTGGTGCAGCCGAAGCCGACCAGGTTGAAGCCGACCTTGTCGAGATCTGCCTGCAGGCCGGAATCGGCGAGATAGCCCGCGACCACCTGGCTGCCCGGAGCCAGCGAAGTCTTCACCCACGGCTTTGCCTTCAGGCCCTTGGCGGCGGCGTTGCGCGCCAGGAGGCCGGCACCGATCAGCACGCTCGGGTTCGAGGTGTTGGTGCAGGAGGTGATGGCGGCGATCACGACGTCGCCATGGCCGATCTCGTAGTTCTTGCCTTCGACGGCAAAGCGCTTGTTGGGCTCCTCCGCCTTCTTGTACTCGGTGCCGAGCGCGAGCGAAAAGCCTTCGGCGACCGATGGCAGCGCGATGCGGCCTTCGGGACGCTTCGGACCGGCCATCGACGGCACGACGTCGGCGAGATCGAGCGTCAGCGTTTCCGTGAACACCGGATCAGCCGACTTGGCGGTGCGGAAGAGCCCTTGCGCCTTCGCATAGGCCTGCACCAGCGCGACGCGCGGTGCGGCGCGGCCGGAGGTCTTGAGGTAATCGATCGCAGCAGCGTCGACCGGGAAGAAGCCGCAGGTCGCACCATATTCCGGCGCCATGTTGGCGATGGTCGCCTTGTCGGCGACGGAGAGATTGTCGAGGCCGGGGCCGAAGAACTCGACGAACTTGCCGACCACGCCGAGCTTGCGCAGCATCTGCGTGACGGTCAGCACGAGGTCGGTCGCGGTGACGCCTTCCTTCATCGCGCCCTTCAGCTTGAAGCCGACGACGTTGGGCAGCAGCATCGACAACGGCTGACCGAGCATGCAGGCTTCCGCCTCGATGCCGCCGACGCCCCAGCCGAGCACGGCGAGACCGTTGACCATGGTGGTGTGGGAGTCGGTGCCGACGAGCGAGTCGGGATAGGCGACCTCGAAGGTGCCGGTCTTCTTGCCGACCGTCATCTTCTCCTTCTTGGTCCACACCGTCTGGGAGAGATATTCGAGATTGACCTGGTGGCAGATGCCGGTGCCGGGCGGCACGACGGAGAAGTTCGAGAACGCCTTCTGGCCCCACTTCAGGAACTCGTAGCGCTCCTGGTTCTGCTTGTACTCCTCGGCGACGTTCTTGCCGAAAGCCTTGTTGTCGCCGAAGAAGTTCACGATCACGGAGTGGTCGATGACGAGATCGACGGGGACCAGCGGATTGATCTTCTCGGCATCGCCGCCGAGCTTCTGCATCGCGTTACGCATCGCGGCGAGATCGACCACCGCCGGCACGCCGGTGAAATCCTGCATCAGCACGCGCGCCGGGCGGAATGCGATCTCATGCTCCAGCGACTTCTTGCGCAGCCACTTCGAGACCGCGACGATGTCCTCTTTCTTGACCGAGCGGCCGTCCTCATTGCGGAGGAGGTTCTCGAGCAGGACCTTCATCGAATAGGGAAGTTTCGAAATTCCCTTCAGACCATTCTTCTCGGCCGTGGGCAGGCTGTAATACACATAGGTCTTGGCGCCGACCTTGAGGGTCTTTTTGCATTTGAAGCTGTCGAGCGAGGTCATGTAGGAAATCCCAATTGTTAGTTATACCCGGCAGGGGGTATTTTAACACCGTCAGCGAATCCGGCTGGGTCGCTTGCAGGGGCAGGTTGAGTTGCTGCATCAAGTAGTTCCGGGCTTATAGAAGCTTTCTAACCGCGCCGCCACAGCCACAAACGTACCGAGCAAGTCGCGAGCCAAAAATTCTGATGCGCTACCCCAAGGTTTCCTGAGGCATGGCTTGAGCGGGTTGAGACCAGGCCAGATGCAGCTGTCCGGACGCGGCGTGACTTGCGTGCGGGGCGGCCGCGAGGTGTTTTCGGCGCTCGATTTCGAGGCGGTCTCCGGCGAAGCCGTGGCGGTGACGGGGCGCAACGGATCCGGCAAAACCTCGCTGCTGCGGCTGATTGCCGGTCTGCTCATTCCGGCCGGCGGCACAATCGTACTGGACGGGGGCGACGCCGACATGACGCTGCCCGAGCAATGCCACTATCTCGGCCACCGCGATGCCCTCAAGCCCGCGCTGAGCGTGGCTGAAAATCTGTCATTCTGGGCTGATTTTCTGGGCGGCGAGCGCGGCGACGCCGCGCAAAGCCTCGCCACCGTCGGCCTCGACCACGCCACCCATCTGCCCGCGGCCTTCCTGTCGGCCGGCCAGCGCCGCCGACTGTCGCTGGCCCGGCTGCTGACGGTCCGCCGCCCGGTCTGGCTGCTGGACGAGCCGACCAATGCGCTGGATGCCGCCGGCCAGGACATGTTCGGCGGGTTGATGCGAGACCATCTCGCCCGCGGTGGGATGATTATTGCCGCAACGCATGGGCCGCTCGGCATCGAATCGCGGGAGCTGCGGATCGGGGGTGCAATGTGATTCCGACAGACCCTCAGCTTTTCGAGCGGCTAGGTGTCGCTCTCTCCGTTCCCTCCCCCCTTGTGGGGGAGGGTCAGGGAGGGGGGTGCCGCACGGCAAGGCATTTCGGTTCTAGCGTTGCCGACGCAGGCGCCCGGTTGGCGGCCCGCTTCTCAAAAACATCTCTCCCGGGGCTACCCCCCTCTCCGACCCTCCCCCACAAGGGGGGAGGGAGCACAGTGTGCCCGCAGCCGGCGCGCGACCTTAGGGGGGCCACCCCATGACCGCCCTCGCCGCCCTCATTCGCCGGGACATCCGGATCGCGCTCCGCGTCGGCGGCGGGGCGCTGATCGGCGTGCTGTTCTTCCTGACCGTGGTGGTGCTGATGCCGTTTGCGGTGGGGCCGGACCTGGCGCTGTTGTCGCGGCTGGGACCGGCGATCCTGTGGCTCGGGGCACTGCTGGCGAGCCTGCTGACTCTGGACCGGCTGTTCATGGCCGACCACGAGGACGGCTCGCTCGACCTGATCACGATGAGCCGGACGCCGCTGGAACTCGCCTGCGCGGCCAAGGCGCTGGCGCATTGGCTGGCGGCCGGCCTGCCGCTGATTGTCGCAACCCCGGTGCTGGGCCTCTTGCTCAACCTCGACATGGTTGCGACCGGTGCGGTGGCGCTGACGCTGCTGGCGGGCACGCCGGCGCTGACCTTTACCGGCATGATCGGCGCGGCGCTGGCAGTGACCCTGCATCGCGGCGGGCTGCTGATGGCCGTGCTGGTGCTGCCGCTGTCGATTCCGGTCCTGATCTTCGGGGTTGCGGCCTCGCAGGCCGCGATCGTCGGCCCCATGACGTTCGGCGCGCCGTTCTCGATCCTCTGTGCGCTGTCGCTGGTCAGCCTCGTGATCGGCCCGTTTGCGGCGGCGGCGAGCCTGAAACATGGACTGGACTGAAATGAGTTCGCTTGCCTTGACCCCGATCAACTTTCGCTACGCGCATTCGTGCTGATTGCGTGAGCGCCGACCTGTGATTATCAGATTACCATGACGCTGATCGACCTCGCCAATCCCACCAGGTTCCTCGCGCTCTCAGCGCGGGTGCTGCCGTGGCTCGCGGCCGCGACCGTCATCCTGCTCGCGATCGGCCTCTATCAATCGGCGTACGCGCCCGACGATTATCAGCAGGGCGCGACCGTGAAGATCATGTTCATCCACGTGCCCAATGCGTGGCTGTCGATGTTCGTCTGGGGCGTGATGAGCGTGGCTTCACTGGGAACATTGGTTTGGCGGCATCCGCTGGCCGACGTCGCCGCGAAAGCCGCAGCTCCCATCGGCGCAGCCTTCACCTTCCTGGCGCTGCTGACGGGCTCGCTGTGGGGCCGGCCGATGTGGGGCACCTATTGGGAATGGGATGCGCGGCTGACGTCGGTGCTGATTCTCTTTCTGATGTATCTCGGCCTGATGGCGCTGTGGCGCGCGGTGGAAGATCCCTCGCGCGCGGCACGCGCAGCCGCCGTGCTGACGCTGGTCGGCGCGATCAATCTGCCGATCATCAAATTCTCGGTCGATTGGTGGAATACGCTGCATCAACCGGCCTCGGTGATGCGCATGGGCGGCTCGACGCTCGACAAATCGTTCCTGATTCCACTTCTCGTGATGGCGATCGCATTCACGCTGCTGTTCGTCACGCTGCACCTGGCTGCGATGCGCAACGAGATTTTGCGACGCCGTGTCCGCTCCCTGCAGATGATGCAGGCGAGCCGCGTCGCGTTTTCAAGCGAGTTAAGCCCCGGTTCGCGTCAAGGAAACGCGTCAGAGGGAGCTGCATGACGATGTCGCTCGGTCCCTACGCATCCTTCATCGTGACATCCTATGCGGCCGCAGCCATCGTTGTCGCGATCCTGATCGGCTGGGTCGTGTTCGACTATCGCAACCAGACCCAGCGCTTGCGCGCGCTCGACCGCAGCGGCGTCACCCGCCGCTCGGGCCGCAGCGCCGTGGACACGCCAAGAACGACGACATGAGCGAGCAATCGACCTCGGCACCGCCGCAGCGCCGCACCTTCCTGATGGTGCTGCCGCTGCTCGCCTTCATCGCCCTTGCCGTGCTGTTCTGGTTCCGGCTCGGCAGCGGCGATCCTTCGCGAATTCCGTCCGCGCTGATCGGCCGGCCCGCGCCGCAGACCACGCTGCCGCCGCTCGAGGGATTGCAGGCCGGCGGCGCGCAGGTGCCCGGGCTCGATCCCGCCGCGTTCAAGGGCAAGGTCAGCCTCGTCAACGTCTGGGCCTCCTGGTGCGTGCCCTGTCACGACGAAGCGCCGCTGCTGACCGAGCTCGCCGGCGACAAGCGCTTCCAGATGGTCGGCATCAATTACAAGGATGCGCCCGACAACGCGCGGCGTTTCCTCGGCCGCTACGGCAATCCGTTCGGCCGCGTCGGCACCGACGCCAACGGCCGCGCCTCGATCGAATGGGGCGTCTATGGCGTGCCGGAGACCTTCGTCGTCGGCCCCGAGGGCACCATCGTCTACAAGCTGGTCGGCCCGATCACGCCGGAAAATTACAGGGCGGTGCTGCTGCCGCAGATGGTGAAGGCGTTGAAGGCGGGGAGCTGACGCGGCGCTCGTGCGCGAGGCACTCGGCCACACACACTGCAGTCATGCCCCGGCTTGACCGGGGCATCCAGTACGCCGCGGCCTCTCCGTATCTCACTGTTGTCTCTGGAATACTGGATCGCCCGATCAAGTCGGGCGATGACAGATGAGGGTGGGTTGCGCGCCTTCGCTCGCGAAAGACCCTCACCCCTTCCGCACATCCCCCGCCTCGGCCTCGCTGGTCTCCAGCGAGACCGGCTCGACGCCGTAGCGCTTGGTCAGCGGCATCTGGGCGATGGCGAAGATCATGGTGATGGGCGTGACGCCGAACACCTTGAAGTTCACCCAGAAGTCCGTGCTCTGGGTGCGCCAGACGATCTCGTTCAGCACCGCCATGCCGGCGAAGAACAGCGCCCAGCGCAAGGTGAGGATACGCCAGCCCTGCGGCGTCAGATTGAACATCTGGTCGAACATCACGGCGATGAAGGAGCGGCCGAAAAGAAGCCCGCCGCCGAGGATCGCGGCAAACAGCCCGTAGATGATGGTCGGCTTGACCTTGATGAAGGTCTCGTCGTGCAGCACCAGCGTCAGCGTGCCGAACACCAGCACGATCACGCCGGTCACGATCGCCATGATCGGGATGTGGCGCGTCACCACGTAAGAGGCGACCATCGCCGCCACGATCGCGACCATGAAGGCGCCGGTCGCGGCGAACAGATTGAACTTCGCATTGACGAAGAAGAACACGAGCAGCGGACCGAGCTCGGTCGCAAGCTTGAACAGCGGATGCGGCTGGGTCTTGTCCATTCTCTAGCTTTCGATTCCGGCGATGGCACGGGCGAAATCGCGCGCGGTGAACGGCGCGAGATCGTCGACGCCTTCGCCGACGCCGATGAAATGCACCGGCAGTTTGAATTTTTCCGCGAGCGCCACCAGAATGCCCCCGCGGGCGGTGCCGTCGAGCTTGGTCATCACGAGGCCGGTGACGCCGGCAGTGCGATGGAAGGCCTCGACCTGCGACAGCGCATTCTGGCCAACGGTTGCGTCCAGCACCAGCAGCACGGCATGCGGCGCAGTGTCGTCCACCTTGCGGATCACGCGCACGACCTTCTCGAGCTCGTTCATCAGCTCGGCCTTGTTCTGCAGGCGGCCGGCGGTGTCGATCAGGAGCACATCGACGGCCTGCTCTTTCGCCGCCGTCAGCGCATTGAAGGCGAGGCTCGCCGAGTCCGAGCCCTGCGCGCCGGCAATGACCGGGGTCTTGGTGCGCTCGCCCCAGACCTTGAGCTGCTCGATCGCGGCTGCGCGAAACGTGTCGCCGGCAGCCAGCATCACTTTGCGGCCTTCGGATGCGAATTTCTGCGAGAGCTTTCCGATGGTGGTGGTCTTGCCGGAGCCATTGACGCCGACCACGAGGATCACGAACGGCTTCCTGGCCGCATCGATCTCGAGCGGTTTTGCGACCGGCGCCAGCACCTTCTCGACCTCGGTCGCGACCACGTCCTTGACCTCGTCGGCCGAGATCGCCTTGTCGTAGCGCCCGGTGCCGACCGCGTCCGCGATCCGCACCGCGACCGAGGTGCCGAGGTCGGCGCGCAGCAGCACATCCTCGATGTCGTCGAGCATGGCACGGTCGAGCTTGCGCTTGGTGACGAGGTCGGCGACCGCGGTCCCGAGCGAGGACGAGGTGCGCTTCAGCCCGTTGGACAGGCGGCGCCACCAGCTCAGCTTGGGGGGATCTGACGTGGTATCGTTCATGGCGGGGGTGTGTTAGCCGTTCCCGCCCCTAAACGAAAGTCTTGTCCAAAGGTCCTGCAATTGCTCGATGTTCCCGAATTGACCGCCGACCAGATTTTGGCGCGCGTGCTCCACCGCGACGGGCTGATGCTGATCATCGACAAGCCGGCCGGCCTGCCGGTGCATCGCGGTCCCAAGGGCGGCGCCAATCTGGAGGACTCCTTCAACGCGCTCTGCTTCGGCCTGCCGCGGCCGCCGGTGCTGGCCCACCGGCTGGACAAGGACACCTCCGGCTGCCTGGTGCTCGGCCGCCATCGCAAGGCGACCGCCTCGCTCGGCCTCCTGTTCAAGCATGGCAAGATCGGCAAGACCTACTGGACCGTGGTCGAGGGTGGCCCTGCCGAAGACGAAGGCACCGTCGACATGCCGCTCGGCCGGCTCAATGCCGAGCGCGGCTGGTGGCAGAAGCCTGATCCGGAGGGGCAGAAGGCCGTCACCAACTGGAAGGTGATGGGCCGGGGCGACGGTTTCACCTGGCTCGCCATGGAACCGGTCACCGGCCGGACCCATCAATTGCGGGTGCATTCGTCGGCGACTGGCTGGCCGATCTTCGGCGATAACATTTACGGCAACGGTCCGCGCTTCGGCGAGCCGAAGCTGCACCTGCATTCCCGCGAGATCGTGGTGCCGATCTCCCGGAACAAGGACCCGGTCCGCGTGGTCGCGCCCGCTCCGCCCCACATGCACGAAAAACTCCGCGCCTGCGGCTGGAACGGGGAATAGCAAATTGCTCAACGCTCATGGTGAGGAGGCGCGTCGGCGCCGTCTCGAACCATGAAGGCCCGCATCTCGCCTGCGGCCATCCTTCGAGACGCCCGCTTTGCGGGCTCCTCAGGATGAGGAGGAGTGCTCGGCTACCAAGCCATGGTTTACGAAACGTTCAGGGCTCGTCTCTAATGATAGCGGTTGCTTAGAACAAGCCTCCCATCCGCTCAGGACGAGCAACGCGTCATGTCCAAGGCCGAGCTATCGATTGTCGACGAGGTCGAATCCGCCATTCGACTGGGCTCCGCGGAAAAGGGCCTCGAAACGGCCCGGCGCGTCACCGACCTGTTCCTGTCCTCCGCCGGAAGTTTTGACGACGAGCAGGTCGCGCTGTTCGACGACGTACTCGAACGCCTGATCGGCACCATCGAGCTGCGCGCTATCGCCGACATGGGTGCACGCGTCGCGCTCGCCGAGATCAGCGCCCAGCTCGCGCCGGTCGCGCAGGCCCCGCCCTCCGTCATCCGCCGCCTCGCCAACAATGACGAGATCCGTATCGCCGGTCCGGTGCTGCAGGAATCCGCACGCCTCGACGACGGCGAGCTAGTGAGGATCGCATCATCCAAGGGCGAAACGCATCTGCTCGCGGTCGCCGGCCGCTGGTGGCTGAAGGAGATCGTCACCGACGCGCTGCTGGCGCGTCGTTATCCCAGCGTCAGCCGGCGTCTCGCCGCCAATCCCGGCGCGCGCATGTCCGGCAAGGGATTTGCCGTCGTCGTCGGACAGGCCGAGAGCGATCCCGAGCTCGCGGTGAGCGTCGGCGTCCGCGTCGACCTGCCGTCGGACCTGCGCCGCCAATTGCTGCGTTCCGCGACGGATACGGTTCGCACCCGGCTGCTGTCGCGCGCGCCGCCCGATCTGTTCGATGAGATCCAGAGTGCGATTGCCGCGGTCACGGTTGGCGTCGAACGCGAGATGTCCGGCGTCCGCGATTTCGAAGGCGCCAAGCGGGCGATTGCCAGTCTCAAGGCATCCGGCCAGCTCAGCGAGGCGACGCTGCTCGGTTTTGCAAGACACCGACGCTACGAGGAGGCCGTGGCAGCTCTCGCAGCCTTGTCAGGATCGACCGTCGAGGTGATTCGTCCGCTGATGCAGAGCCTGCGCGAAGACGGTCTGCTGGTGCCGTGCAAGGCGGCGCAACTGAGCTGGGAAACCACCGCCGCCGTGCTCGAAAGCCGCTTTGCGACAGGCGCCATGAAGCCGGCGGATGTTGCGAGAGCGCAGAGCAATTTCGCCCGCATGTCGCCGGAGAATGCACGACGCACGCTGCGGTTCTGGCAGGTGCGGGCGTCGTAGACCCTTCCCCTCTCCCCTTGTGGGAGAGGGTGGCTCGTCGCGTAGCGGCGAGACGGGTGAGGGGTCTCTCTCCTCTAACTCAACTGCGTGCTTGCGGAAGCAACCCCTCATCCGGCGCTTCGCGCCACCTTCTCCCGCAAGGGGAGAAGGGAAGAATCACACCGTCAGCCGCTCGCCATCGCAGCCGGCGATCGCCAGCGGCACGACGCTGCCGACGCGCTCGCCCGCAATCGCCACCGGCAGATAATGCTCGGTGCGCCCCTGCTCCTCGCTCTCGATCAGCACGTCGCGCATCGCGCCGATCTCGGCTTGCAGCCGCTGCCGCAACGCGGCCTCGCCCGCTGCGCGCAGCCGCTTCGCACGGGCCTTGATCGCACCGCCGGCGACCTGCGGCATCCGCGCGGCCGGCGTGCCGGGACGCGGGGAATAGGGGAAAACGTGCAGGAATGTCAGGCCGCATTCGTCGACCAGATCGAGCGAGCGCGAGAACATCTCCTCGGTCTCGGTCGGAAAACCCGCGATGATGTCGGCACCGAAAACGATGTCAGGGCGCAGCCGGCGCACCTGATCGCAGAACGCAAGCGCATCCTGACGCGAATGCCGCCGCTTCATGCGCTTCAGAATCATGTCGTCGCCGGATTGCAGCGACAGATGCAGATGCGGCATCAGCCGCGCGTCGTCGGCGATGGCATCCAACAGATCGATGTCGGCCTCGATCGAATCGATCGAGGAGATGCGCAGCCGCTTCAGCTCCGGCACATGCCGCAGGATCTGCCTGGTCAGCATGCCGAGCTTTGGTGCGCCCGGCAGATCGGCGCCGTAGCTGGTGAGATCGACGCCGGTCAGCACGATCTCGGCATGACCGCGCTCCACCAGCGTCCGCACCTGATCGACCACCGCGCCCATCGGCACCGAGCGCGAATTACCGCGGCCATAGGGAATGATGCAGAAGGTGCAGCGATGATCGCAGCCGTTCTGCACCTGCACGAACACCCGCGGCAGGCCGCTCGCAAAACCGTCGATCAGATGCGGCGCCATCTCCCGCACGGACATGATGTCGCTGACCGCGATCTTCTCGCTGGCGCCGAGATCGAAGGCATCCCGCGCCGCGCGCCAGGCTTCACCGCGCATCTTGTCGTCATTGCCGACGACGCGATCGACCTCGGCCATCTCGGCGAACATATCGCTTTGCGTCTGAGCCGCGCAGCCGGTAACGACGATGCGCGCACCGGGCCGTTCGCGTTTCAACTTGCGGATCGACTGCCGCGCCTGCGCCACCGCCTCGTTGGTGACGGCGCAGCTGTTGATGACGATGGTATCGGAAAGACCGGCGCCCTCCGCTTCGCGGCGGATCACCTCGGCCTCGAAAGCATTGAGGCGGCAGCCGAAAGTGACGACCTCGACAGCCATTACCCGGCCGGCGCAAACAGCGCCGGATCGAAATTGCCTTCATATTCGAAGGTCGCGGTGCCCGTCATCAGCACGTGGTCGTCGCGCTCGCGCCATTCGATGCCGAGCTTGCCGCCCGGCAGCGTCATCTCGACCTTGCGTTCGGTGCGCTTCAGGCGTGCCGCCGCAACCGCGGTCGCACAGGCCGCCGAGCCGCAGGCCCGGGTGAGACCCGCACCGCGCTCCCAGGTACGCATCGTGACGTGCTCGCGATCGACGATATGAGCCAGCGTGATGTTGGCGCGCTCGGGGAAGATCGGATGATTTTCCAGGAGCGGACCAAAGCGCTCGAGATCATAGGCGTTGACGTCGTCGACCCAGAAGATCGCGTGCGGATTGCCCATGCTGACCACGGACGGCGAATGCAGGATCGGCTTGTCGATCGGCCCGATCTGCAATTCGATGTAGCGGGTGTCGCGAAACTCTTCCGCCAGCGGAATGTCCTGCCAGCCGAACTTCGGCGCGCCCATATCGACGGTGTAGAGGTCTGACGCCGGGCCCTGCCAGGCATTGAGCAGGCCGGCCGCCGTCTCGAAGGTCGCCGTGGCCTGTCCGCTCTTCTCGAAAATGCGGCGAACCACGCAGCGCATCCCGTTGCCGCAGGCACCGGCTTCGGAGCCGTCATTGTTGTAGATGCTGATGAAGGCTTCGGTGCCGTCGAGCCGAGGCTTCTGCAGCACCATGAGCTGGTCATAGGGGACGCCACCGTCCGCGGAGGCCACCGCGCGGGCGTCGTCCGGCGTGACCCGGCCTGCGGAATCGCGCATGTCGACAACGACGATCTCGTTGCCGATGCCGTTCATCTTGGCAAATGCGTGGTTGGCCAGCGCGCTCATGAAAATTCCTGAATTTCGCCTGCCTTATATGGCGATCCTTGCCGGCTTGGCCAGTGTTTTGCCGTCGAGACCCGGGACGCCTGCCATGACGCATCTGTCATGGGACGAATTCGGCGCTTGCGTGTTAGAACGGCGCGGTTCGCGCGAGCCGGGATCTACGGCCGGGTTAAGGCCTTGGTGGGCAAGGTCTGGGGAGAATAAAATGAATGGTTTTCGTCGTCTCGCTCTGGCCGCGCTGATCCCGGCAGCAGCATTATCGCTTGGTCTGTCCGGCGCTCGCGCACAGACCCCAAGCCCGGCACCCGCCGCGTCGGCCAGTCCCTCGTCGGCACCATCCGCCACGCCCTCCCCGGCCGCAAGTGCCACGCCGGCCCCCGCCGCAACCCCCGCGCCGGCCCCATCGCCGGCGGCCAGCGCCTCGCCGAGCCCGGCAACCCCGCCGCCCGCCGCGGCCGCCACGCCCGCCCCGGTGCAGACCGCCGATCCCTTTGGCCTGGAGACCACGCTCGAGGCCAAGAAGGTCGTGATGGTCAAGGGCACTGCCAATTGGGACTCGGCCTTCGACACCCTGGTCGACGCCTTCAAGGCGCTGAACGCGCTGCTCGACAAGCAGGGCATCAAACACGCCGGCAATTCGATGATCGTCTACACCTCGACCGACGACACCGGTTTCACCTTCCTTGCCGAGATCCCGATCGAGCAGGATCCGAAGAACCTGACCAAGGACATGAGCATCGGCAAATCGCCGGAGGGCAAGGCGCTGAAATTCGTCCATCGCGGCTCCTACGACAACATGGACAACACCTATGAGGCGATCACCAATCACCTCGACGACAAGAAGCTGGAAGCCAAAGACACGTTCATCGAGGAATACCTCACCGATCCCCTGAAGACCGCCGAGGACAAGCTCGTGATCAATGTGTTCGTGCCGCTGAAGTGAGACCGATGAAAAAGCCCGCCGCCCTCGCCGCCATCTTCGCCGCCACCCTGCTGGCCGCGCCCGCACGCGCCGACGATTTTCCGTCCGCCATCACCGTCAGTGGCGAGGCGACCGTCTCCGTCGCGCCCGACCTCGCGCAGATCGATGCCGGCGTCGCCAACGATGCCAAGTCGGCGAAGGAAGCGTCCGACGCCAACAACGCCGCGATGGGCAAGGTGCTGCTGGCGCTGAAAGGCGCGGGGATCGACGAGAAGGACTACCAGACCTCGCGGCTGTCGCTGCAGCCGCAATACGGCCAGAACAAATCGACAGGCGCCTCGCCGGTCGTCGGCTTCCGCGCCTCCAACCGCGTCACCGTGAAAATTCGCGACGTGACCAAGGTCGCCGGCATTATCGACACGCTGGTCGGTGCCGGCGCCAATGACATCGGCAACATCTCGTTCGAGGTGACGCAGGCCTCGAAACTGCTCGACGATGCCCGCGAACGGGCCGTGGCCGATGCCCGCCGCAAGGCCGAGATCTACGCCAGGGCCACCGGCGTCACGCTGGGCGCACCGCTCAGCGTCTACGAAGGCGGCGCTCCGATGCCGCTGTTCAAGGGCCGCATGGCCGCAGCCCCGATGGCCGCGCCCTCGGCCGTCGCGCCGGGTGAGGAAACACTGTCGGTGACGGTGAATGTGAGCTGGGCGATCAAGCCGAAAGAGCAGTAGGCCGTAAAGGGCACGCTGCGCACAACAGCAACGGTGTCGTCCCGGCGAAGGCCGGGACCCATACGCCGCAGCTGTTGTTGTTGCGCAAGACGATCAGTGCCTATCTTCGCCAAACCGCTGCTGCGGCGTATGGGTCCCGGATCTGCGCTTCGCTTGTCCGGGACGACAGCGGAGAATGAAGCTCAATCTCTGCTAAATCTCCACCACCTGCCCCGGCTTCATCGCGACGAACCGCTCCTGCGGAATCTTCGCGGCGTCGAGCGCTTCCACCAGCGCCTTGGCCGGCGCATCGATCGCCTCGTCGGTCAGTTGGAACGTACCGTGATGATGCCCGAGCGCCTGTTGCGCACCGCAATCATCCATCGCTTTCACGGCGTCTTCCGGATTCATGTGTTGGTCGCGCATGAACCAGCGCGGCTCGTAGGCGCCGATGGGCAGGATCGCCAGGCGTAGCGGCCCGTGCTTCTCGGCGACGCGGCGGAAATGTCCGCCGTCGCCATAGCCGGAATCGCAGACCACGTAGATTTTCCCCGCCGGCGTCTCCAGCACGAAGCTCGCCCACAGCGCCTTGTTGCGGTCGAACATGCCGCGTGCCGTCCAGTGCCGGGTCGGCACCAGCGTTACGGCGATGCCGCCGCCGAGCTCGACGCGGTCGTGCCAGTCGCGCGCCTCGGCCTTGATGGCGGAGTCGGCGCTCCGCATCGTCACGTCATTGCCGAGCGGGGTGACGACGCGCGGCGCGAAATTCTTCGCGAGCCGCGACAGTGTCGCGATGTCCAGATGATCGTAATGCCCGTGCGAGACCAGCACGACGTCGATCTTCGGCAGCTTCTCGAAGGCGATGCCGGGATCGTTGTGCCGTTTCGGCCCGGCCCACCCCACCGGCGAGACCCGCGAGGACCAGACGGGATCGACGAGAATGTTAAGGCTGCCGGTCTGGATCAGCCAGCTGGCGTGGCCGACAAAGGAGAGCCGCACCTTGTCGCCGTCGACGCCCGCCGGCGGCGTGTCGGCATGAGAATTAGGCACCCAATCCGGCCAGGCCTCGCGCTTCCGCCGCCCGCCGAACTGCCAGCGGAACACCTCGCCGAGCGATCTCGGCGGCGCGCCGTTCGGATCGAAGAAGTGCAGACCATCGAAATGATCGGAGACAGGGCCGTCATAGTTTTTCATGCGGGAGATCCAAAAGGACGGGATTCCGACCAGCGCGGCCCCGCCTGCGAGCAGTCCAAAGATGCGGCGGCGGGTGATCTGCACGGGTCGGACTTCAGGGATGGTCGGGGCGGTAAGGCATCTCCGCCTATATGGGCGGGGCCGCAGGAAAAGGAACCCGCCCCCAAAACGATCACGTTTTCAGTATCTTGCCCTGGCAGCGGGCCTCCAGCCCCCTAACTTTCCTTGACTTTCGGGCTTCAGCGGCGTTTAACCCGCCCACTTTCTCGGAAAGGCATTCTTTTCGACCCGCCGCCTGGCCCCGGAGGCCAGAGGTCAACGCCCGACAGCGCTGTGCGCCCTCGGGCGTAAAGGTGTTTGGAAGATCGCCTTTCCGGCGGGCATGACAAGGGACAATTGCATTGTTCGACAATCTGTCGGAACGGCTTGGTGGCATTCTCGATCGTCTGACGGGGCGCGGTGCGCTGACCGAAAAGGACGTCGACGCCGCGATGCGCGAGGTGCGCCGCGCGCTGCTCGAGGCCGACGTCGCGCTCGAGGTCGTGCGCAGCTTCACCGAACGCGTCCGCGAGCAGGCGATCGGCGCCACCGTCGTCAAGTCGGTGACCCCCGGCCAGATGGTGGTCAAGATCGTCCATGACGAGCTGATCAACACGCTCGGCGCCGAAAGTCAGACCATCGACGTCAACTCCGTGCCGCCGGTGCCGATCATGATGGTCGGCCTGCAAGGCTCCGGTAAGACGACCACCACCGCAAAGCTCGCCCGCCGCCTGGTCCAGCGCGACAAGCGCAAGGTGCTGATGGCCTCGCTCGACGTCTATCGCCCGGCGGCGATGGAGCAGCTCGCGGTGCTCGGCCGCGACCTCGACATTCCGACGCTGCCGATCGTCGCCGGCCAGCAGCCGCCGCAGATCGCCAAGCGCGCACTCGAAGCCGGCAAGCTCGGCGGCTACGACATCGTGCTGCTCGACACCGCCGGCCGCACCACGCTCGACGAAGAGATGATGGCGGAAGCGGCCGCGATCAAAGCGGCTGCCAACCCGCATGAAGTGCTGCTTGTCGCGGATAGCCTCACCGGCCAGGACGCCGTGAATCTCGCGCGGTCGTTCGATCAGCGCGTCGGCCTCACCGGCATCGTGCTGACGCGCGTCGACGGCGACGGCCGTGGCGGCGCTGCGCTGTCGATGCGCGCGGTCACCGGCAAGCCGATCAAGCTGATCGGCACCGGTGAAAAGACCGATGCGCTGGAAGATTTCCATCCCGATCGTATCGCCGGCCGCATCCTCGGCATGGGCGACGTCGTTTCGCTGGTCGAACGCGCCGCCGCCAATATCGACGCGGAGAAGGCGGCGCGCACTGCCGAGCGCATGCGCAAGGGTCAGTTCGACCTCAACGACATGCGCGAGCAGCTGCTGCAGATGGCGAATATGGGCGGCATCAGCGGCCTGATGGGCATGATGCCCGGCATCGCCAAGATGAAGAACCAGATCGCGGCCGCCGGCATCGACGACAAGATTTTGAAGCGCCAGGTCGCGGTGATCGATTCCATGACGCGCGACGAGCGCCGTCATCCCGACCTGCTCAAGGCCAGCCGCAAGAAGCGTATCGCTGCAGGAAGCGGCCAGAGCGTCGAGCAGGTCAACAAGCTGCTGAAGATGCACCGGAACATGGCCGACGTGATGAAGGCCATGGGCTCTGGCAAGCGCGGCCCGCTCGCCGGCATCGCGCAGGCGATGGGCTTCGGCGGCGGCATGAAGATGCCGTCTCCGGACGAGATGAAGGCGCTGCAGGAGAAGATGCAGAGTGGCGGCGGACAGGGTCTGCCCAGCCTGCCGAAGGATTTGCCGGCCGGTCTTCGCACCGGTCTGCCGAACGTTCCTGGACTGACCGGGCTGAGCGGCAAGCCGACGCTGCCGGGCCTCGGCGGTTTTCCAGGCAAGAAGAAATGAGGAATTCGTCGCGAAGGACGCAGGTCTCGCGCGGCGCGAAAATACCAATCAACCGAACAAAACGTACTTTGAAGGAGAACTGAATGTCCGTCGTTATCCGCCTCGCCCGCGCAGGCACCAAGAAGCGTCCCGTCTATCACGTCGTCGTCGCCGACTCGCGCTTTCCCCGCGATGGCCGCTTCATCGAGCGTCTCGGCTATTTCAACCCGCTGCTGCCGAAGGACAACGAGACCCGCCTGAAGCTCGACATGGACAAGGTGAAGGCCTGGCTCGCCAAGGGCGCGCAGCCGTCGGACCGCGTGTCCCGCTTCCTCGATGCCGCCGGCGTCAAGAAGCGCGAAGCGCGCAACAACCCCGAGAAGGCCGTGCCGCGCAAGGAGCGCAAGGCGCAGGCCGAAGCCGCAGCGAAGGGCTAAGGCTCATCCATGTCGGCGCTGATCTGCGTCGCGCGGATCGGCGCCGCGCATGGCGTGCGCGGCGCGGTCAAATTGTGGACCTTCACCGAAGATCCCTTTGCCGTGAAGCGCTACGGTCCGCTGCTCTCCAAGGACGGCAAGCGCCAGTTCGAACTGGCGCAGGTCCGCGAAGCCAAGGACCATCTGGTCGCGACCTTCAAGGGCGTCACGACCCGCGATGAGGCCGAGCGCCTCAACGGTATAGAACTCCACGTCGCGCGCGAAAAACTGCCCGCGACCGACGAGGACGAATATTACCACGCCGATCTGATCGGGCTCGCCGCCGTCACCACGGCAGGCGATGGGCTCGGCCGCGTGCTCGCGATCCATAATTTCGGTGCCGGCGACATCATCGAGATCGCGCCCCTCAAGGGCCCGACGATGCTGCTGCCGTTCACCAACGCAGTTGTGCCCGAGGTCGATATCGCCGGCGGCCGCGTCGTGATCGAGCTGCCGCAGGTGATCGAGGGCGACGATCCGAAATCGTCGTCATGACGGCACTGTAACGGCACGCTGACCATTCTCCGCAGCGGGGGCTTGCGTTTGGCATCCGGCTGGTTCACGCTTGGGTTGCACCATCCACCCGGCGATTCCCGACATCCGGAGATATCCATGCTGCGCCGCTGTCTTCTGGCAACGATTGGCCTGCTCGCGTTTGCGGGGGCCGCAACAGCCCAGACTGCCGCCCAGCCACCCGCGCCAACGGCCCAGGCCACGTCATCGCAAGAGACGATGGAAGAGCCGGAAATTGGCGACCACTGGACCTATGAGGTGCGCGACGAGATCACGGGTGATCTCAAATCGACCATCACGCACACCATCACGGACATCTCGCCGACGGAGATCGGCATCAGGCTTGCTGTTCTCGGCAAATCCGACCTCGGTTTTCAGAGCTACGATCGCGCCTGGGACATGATCACCAACGGCATCTGGCGATCGACGCCCAATGACGGCATGGGCATCCGCGCTCCACTCGCGGTCGGCAAGAGCTGGCCGGTGAAGGCCACCGACTTCAACAGCTCCAACGGCATCAGCCTGAAGCGGACGGGCACGGCGAAGGTGACGGCTCAGGAGAGCCTCACCACCCGCGCCGGAACGTTCGAGACCTACAAGATCGAGATCGAGATCGCGATCGAGTCTCGCAACGCCAACGATACCACCAAGAAATATCTGTCCGAGCAGCAGATCTGGTACGCGCCGTCGATCAATCACTGGGTGAAGCGCGCCAGTGTCAGCCGGTCCGATGGCCGCGTCCGCGACCGCAGCATGGCCGAGCTGGTCGAGTACGGGCGCCGCTAGTCGATCAGGCTGCGAACAGAGACATGGTGGGGGACGTTACGATGCTTCGCAAATCGATGATGGCGATGACTTGCCTGCTTGTTGCAGGCACTTCAGCCTGGGCCGCTGACGATGCAGCCACGACTCCGTCGACGCCTGCCGCGGCAAAGGCGGTGACGGCCATGGAGGAGCCGCTCCAGGGCGACTTCTGGACCTTTGAGTTGCGCGATGAGATCAGTGGAAAGATCACCGCAGTCCGCACGCACCTCGTCACCGAGGTCTCGCCGAGCGAGATCAGCATCCGCGTCACGACCCAAGGCAAGGAAACCGAGGGCATGATCGTCTTCGATCGATCGTGGAACGTGAAGACATCGGGCGAATGGAAATATCAGCCCGGCGACGGCAGCGGCATCCATACGCCGCTGAAGGTTGGCGACAGCTGGAGCTTCTCCGCCGACGACGTCAACAACGCCAAAGGCTACATCTGGAAGCGCTCGGGCCGTTCGAAGGTGGTCGGTCAGGAGACCGTCACGACCAAGGCCGGCACGTTCGAGACCTACAAGATCGAAGCGACGTATCTGCGACGGCCGACCAACGACCCGACGCGCAAGAACGACATCACCACCGTGGTCTGGTACGCGCCAGCCATCGACCACTGGGTGAAGCGTTCCCTTGCCTCGCGGGCCAACGGCCATTTGCTGCTCAACAACACCTTCGAGCTCGTCGAATACGGCCGCAAGAACTGAGGCCGACGGGGCCTCGACCTCCCGGCCGCAATGCCCTAACCAGCGGCCATGAGCAATCCCTCCCCCTGGCGCGCGACGGTGCTGACGCTGTTTCCGGAGATGTTTCCGGGGCCGCTCGGCGTGAGCCTGGCCGGCCGGGCGCTGGCCTCCGGCCTCTGGGAGATCGAGGCGCGGGACATCCGGGCTTCCGCGACCGACCGCCACCGCAGCGTCGACGACACCCCCGCCGGCGGCGGCCCGGGCATGGTGCTGCGCGCCGACGTTCTCGCGGCGGCGATCGATGCCGCTGGAACCGGCCAAGATCCGTCAAAAGCCCGGCCAAAACTGCTGATGAGTCCCCGGGGTCGGCCATTGACCCAGGCACGCGTCGCCGAACTCGCCCGGGGCCCCGGCCCCCTGATCGTCTGCGGGCGGTTCGAGGGGATCGACCAGCGGGTGATCGACGCTCGCGCCCTCGAGGAGGTCTCGATCGGCGATTACGTGCTCTCGGGAGGCGAAATCGCAGCCCTGGCCCTGATCGACGCCTGCGTCCGGCTGCTGCCGGGGGTGATGGGCAAGGGAGCCTCGGGAACCGAAGAGAGCTTTTCCGACGGCCTGCTCGAATACCCCCAATATACCCGGCCGCAGCTGTTCGAGGGGGTTCCGATCCCGGAGACCCTGACCTCGGGCGACCACGCCAAGGTCGCCGCCTGGCGGCGGGCGCAATCGGAGGCCCTGACAGAGGCCCGGCGGCCGGATTTATGGGCCCAAATCCCGCCGAAAGCCCCGAATCGGCCGAGGCGCCAAAAAACGCCAAAAAACAAGACAGACGGGTGACAAACGCTCCGGCTTGCCTTATAGGAGCGCCCACATCCGCAATGGCTGGATAAACGAATTTCGCGCAGCCCCCGTTTCCAAGGCTGGGCGCGCCGATGGAGATTTACCCATGAACCTGATCCAACAGCTTGAAAAAGAGCAATTCGACAAGCTCTCCGCCACCAAGGAAATTCCGGAATTCGGTCCCGGCGACACCGTGATCGTCAACGTGAAGGTCGTCGAAGGCGACCGCACGCGCGTGCAGGCCTATGAAGGCGTTTGCATCGGCCGTTCCGGCGCTGGCCTCAACGAGAGCTTCACCGTTCGCAAGATCTCCTACGGTGAAGGCGTGGAGCGCGTGTTCCCGGTGATGTCGCCGATGATCGACTCGATCAAGGTGGTGCGCCGCGGCAAGGTGCGTCGCGCCAAGCTCTATTACCTCCGCAACCTTCGCGGCAAGTCGGCCCGCATCGTCGAGAAGCAGGACCGCCAGACCGCGGTCGGCGAGTAAGCCCCGCCACCAGGCAAGTTTTCGAGAGCGCGGGGCAAAACCCCGCGCTTTTTTGTTGCGTCAGCCGTGCGTGTCAAAGCTCTCGCGCTTCCAACTTGGCCTGCTATATATTCTTGGAATGTTTCCAGATCTGACCAGCTTCGTAGCTCCCCAGCGCATCGTCATCGACGATCGCTCGCGGCTGCCTGGCCGATTCTTCGGACGCTTCGCGACCTCGGCAACGTCAGAGCTTAGTCCCGCAGCTTAAAGGCTGCGCTGAAGACTGCCCTGTGCCCCGCGCGTGACCGCGCATATCCGCTGATACAACATTGTTCGGAGCTGAAGCTCATGTCCAAGCCGACCACATTGTACGACAAGATCTGGAACGACCATCTGGTGCACGAAGCCGATGACGGCACCTGCCTGCTCTACATCGACCGTCATCTGGTGCACGAGGTGACCTCGCCGCAGGCGTTCGAAGGCCTGCGTTCCACCGGCCGCAAGGTCCATGCGCCGGAGAAGACGCTCGCCGTCGTCGACCACAACGTTCCGACCACCGACCGCACGAAGCCGAATCCCGATCCGGAGAGCATCGAGCAGATCAAGGCGCTGGCCGAAAACGCCAAGGAATTCGGCATCGAATATTACAACGAGTTCGACAAGCGCCAGGGCGTCGTCCACGTCATCGGCCCCGAGCAGGGCTTTACCCTGCCCGGCACCACCATCGTCTGCGGTGACAGCCACACCTCGACGCATGGTGCGTTCGGCGCGCTCGCGCACGGCATCGGCACTAGCGAGGTCGAGCACGTGCTGGCCACGCAGACGCTGATCCAGAAGAAGGCGAAGAACATGCGCGTCACCGTCGACGGCAAATTGCCGGACGGCGTGACGGGCAAGGACATCATCCTGGCCATCATCGGCGAGATCGGCACCGCCGGCGGCACCGGCTATGTGCTGGAATACGCCGGCGACGCGATCAGCGCGCTGTCGATGGAAGGCCGCATGACGGTCTGCAACATGTCGATCGAAGGCGGCGCCCGCGCCGGCCTCGTTGCGCCCGACCAGAAAGCCTACGACTTCCTGCGCGGTCGCCCGAAGTCACCGAAGGGCGCGGACTGGGATGCGGCGATGCGCTACTGGGAGAAGCTGCGTTCCGACGAGGGCGCACATTTCGACAACGAGCTGCGCCTCGACGCCGCAAAGCTGCCGCCGATCGTGACTTGGGGCACCAGCCCTGAGGACGTCATCTCGGTGACCGGCATGGTGCCCGATCCCGACAAGATCGCGGACGAAGCCAAGCGCCTCTCCAAGCATCGCGCGCTGAAATATATGGGCCTGACGGCGGGCACGAAGATCACCGACATCAAGCTCGACCGCATCTTCATCGGCTCCTGCACCAACGGCCGCATCGAGGATCTGCGCGCTGCCGCCAAGATCGCGGAAGGCAAGCATGTCTCTGGTCACGTCAACGCCATGGTCGTGCCGGGCTCCGGCCTCGTGAAGGAGCAGGCCGAAGCTGAAGGTCTGGACAAGATCTTCATCAAGGCCGGCTTCGAATGGCGCGAGCCGGGCTGCTCGATGTGCCTCGCGATGAACCCCGACAAGCTGGCTCCGGAAGAGCGTTGCGCCTCGACCTCGAACCGCAATTTCGAGGGACGCCAGGGCTTCAAGGGCCGCACCCATCTGGTGTCGCCGGCAATGGCGGCGGCAGCTGCGATCGCCGGTCACTTCGTCGACGTCCGGGACTGGCGCTGAGCCACTCCCTGCAATTGTAGTGATCGCGGCAAACGGCCGTTAATCCGCGTCACCCACATTGTGTCCTCGCGACGGTTTCGCGGGGACACCTCATGGCCAACAAGCCCGAATATGTCGATCTGATCAGCGATGCGACCCGCCAACACCGGCGGCGCGCAACGCCGCTGCGCATCGTCGCCAAGCCCGAGGTCGAGGAGACATCACGGCTCAGCCATTGGCCACCAGCGATGTTCAAGCGGTGGAAGGTCGAGAATTTGATGCCGTGGAAATCCACGTCGTGGAGGCTGAAGGACTAGCTCCAGGCAGCTCGATGAACAAAGGGCGCCGCTGGGGCGCCCTTTTCATTTCCGCACTCACCAATAGCGGTACGGATAGTGCCAGCGATGCCAATGGTGCCAGCGGCAGATGCGGCGCGGGCCGTAATAGGTCCAGACGATCCGGCAGCGGCGGGGATAGTGGTAGGTGGGATAGTAGCCGCCGTAGTAGCGGCGGTGAAAATGGCGATAGCCGTAGTGCGGGCGATAATAGCCGCCGCCCCAGTGACGATGATAGCCACCATAATGGATGCCGCCGTAGCGCATGCCGCCGCCATGGAAGGCGGGCGCGGCGCGGAAGCCACCACCATGGAAACCACCGAAATGGCCTCCGCCGCCGTGGAAACCACCGCCGCCGTGAAAGCCTCCGCCATGTCCGCCACCGCCATGTCCACCGCCGCCGCCACCACCGTGGCGGACCTGGATCATCATGTCGCCGCTTGCAGCTTTCGGCAGCGGCAGCGCGGTCGGATTGATCGGCGTCATCGCTTCAGCGCGACGCGCAGCCCCGCCCGACAGCATCAACGTGGCAATGGCCGCAAGCCCGAGCAAGCGCAACGCGCCTGTCCGCGGACCCAATATCCTCAGCATGGAATGTCTCCCTGAATATGGACAGCGTCATTGCGGCGCTGCGTCTCGCGCCATCGCTGTTCAATTGCGGCCGCTCCCGAGATTAAGCTAGGGACAGGGAGGTGAACGCGCCATGAATGAACGACGCTCCGCGCAGCGCGAGAACGAAGTGCTAGAACACAAGGAATTCGAGAGATGACCGTCTACGCGATTGCGCAGCTGAAGATGACGGATCGCGCGGCCTATGACCGCTACCAGGCGCGGTTCTTCGACGTGTTCAGGAAATTCAATGGAAGGCTGCTCGCCGCTGACGAGCAACCGCGCGTGCTCGAAGGCGAATGGCTGCACGACAAGCTTGTCATGATGTCGTTTCCCGACGAGGCTGCATTCCTCGCCTTCTCGAACTCGCCCGACTACCAGGACATCTCGCGTGATCGCAAGGCAGGCGCGCAAGCGACGGTGCTGCTGGTGAAGGGATTTGCGCCTGCGGCCTGAGGTATCACCAAAACGGCCCGTAGCCGATCACGAAGGGTGCCGGCACGCCGTAAGGATAAGGCCGATAATACACGGGCCGCGCGTAATAGTGCGGATCAGGACGCGGCGTGTAGCGCGCAACATCGTATCGGACGTGTCGTCGCCCATCGAACACCGCGCGCCCCGCCGAGGCATCCGGAAGCTTCGTCACGCGCTGCGCGGCGGAAGCGTGAGGCAGGCCCGCGGCGAGCCCGACAACAACAGCCAATGCGATCCATCTCGTCATGACGACCTCCGCCCGCAGCATGAGGGCAACGCGCGGCCGCCTGCAAGTTAAAACAGGCCCGTCATGCGGGCCTGTCCTCAACGCGACCGGCGCATCACCAGCGGCGATGATGATGCCAGCGATGTCCGCGCCAATGACGCGGGCGCCAGTGATGGCGATGCCAGCGCACCTCGGTCGTCGGCCGGGCTTCATCCTGCACCGATTGCGCGGCGCCGGGATTGATCAGCGACACCGCCTGCGCGCGCTCCACCGGCGCGGCGAGGACGAACAGCGCGCCAGCGGCCGCGAGGCCGAGCATTTTCATTGACTGCATTTCGTTGGATCTCCTGACATCGTTGCGGGTGCACGCACGGATCAAGCGTCGCGTCGCAGGCTCGGCGAGCGCCGAACCTGGAACCGCGGGCCTGAATCTGCTATGGATGAAACGCGCCCCGGACTTGAATGCAGAGAACACGGGCTAGGTTCCTCGGCAGCGGCGCAACATTTCACGCGCCACCAAAACCAGCCGTCAGCGACGTACGTATCTTCTGGTCGAGCGAATGCAGGAGATGGTCATGGCAAGTTTCTTGGCAAGTTTCTTGGCAAGTTCCAGCAGACTGCGGACATCTCGCCTCGCGATCACGGCGAGCGTGCTGCTCGGCGCGAGTTCGGCGCTGGCCTCGCAAGGGCCCGGCGTCGAGGGCGGCACGGCAAGCCCGCTGACGCAGCTCGTGATGGCGATCCTGGTCTATGGCGCCTCAGCCCTCGTCGTCGGCGCCGGGCTGATCGGCGCGCTGCGCGGGCACTGAGGGTGGATCAGCCGCGACGCCAGTAGCAGCTCATATGCGGCACGATCACCGTACCGCTCGGCCGGAATTCCTGCACATAAACGGCGTTGCACTCGCGGACCGCATCCGGGCCCGGATTGTAACGCGGATAGACGCCGTCCGGGGTGTAGTAGGGCGTGACGCGGAGGCGGGTCTGGGGCCGCTTGCGCGGCGGCGGGACGTCGTCGGGCGAGACCGCCTGGGCCATGCGGAGTTCGGTGCCCGCCGTCTGGGCAAGAGGCTGGGCATGGGCACCACCAACGCAAACCAGCGAAAACAACCCCATGCACAGTAGCGTCAGCGCTGTGTTTGCTCGCATTTTATCGCCCACCTGACCCGTCCCCCATCGAGGCCCCAAGCTCCCCGTTTTGGCGGCGCCCGTCAACCTCGCGCGCTTATAAAGCCGGATGCATCGGCGGGAAACCCGCGCTAGAGCCCTTTCCGTTCCGATAGGATTGGAACGGGGCTCTAGATTCTTTTTTATCGCGTTTTCTTTACGCGAACCGGTAGCCACTTCGCTCGAAAACGCTTTATGAGAACCCGATGTGGACGGACCTGAAAGCGCCCTCGCTGGCCGAGATGGAAGTGACGGCGCACGACATTTTCGAGCGCCTGCCGGCGGAATTTCGCGGCCTCTGCGAAGGCGTGATCATCCGCGTCGACGACTTCCCCACCGAGGAGGTCCTGGACGAGATGGAATGCGAGAGCGAGTTCGACCTGCTCGGCCTGTTCCAGGGCGTCGGCCTGCCCCAGCAGAGCTTTGGCGACGTGGCGCGGCTGCCCAACATGGTCTGGCTCTACCGCAGGCCGATCCTCGACTACTGGGCCGAGCACGACGAGACCATCGGCCATATCGTCCGCCACGTCCTGATCCACGAGATCGGCCACCATTTCGGCCTCTCGGACGACGACATGGCGGCGATTGAGGCCCGGTCGCCATAGCGACCAGGTCGATTTACATCTATAAATTGCATTGTAAGCTAGGTGCATTGCAATTGAGGATGCCGCCATGCCCCAGTTCGCTTCTTTGTCTGGCAAAGACGATCGTGCTCAGCTACAGCATTTTGTGGAATATTTCCTCGCCGTTGTAGAGGAGATCATTCAAAAGAAGGCGAGCGAAGTTCACGCCGTCCCACCCAAACTCTTTAGCAAAAACTTGCTGCCTGAAGATTTGGAATCGCTCTTCCGCGACGCTTGGCTAGTTTGTCGTGAGCGCGACGTTCCTCCTCTCGTCGAGGAAATCAAGACAGTCCCAATTCAAGAATTGCAAAGACATGGTCTTGTCGGCGTGGAGCTCAAGGCGAAGCTGGCTAGCCTGTCGAGAATCTCACAGTGGTTATGGGCCAAGCCAACTTTGAAGGCTTTGAAGAAGCTTCTCGACATGATCGACTCTTTGTTCGAGAGCCTCGTTGAGGCAATACCAGGCGGGCATGGCTTGGCTGAATTGAAGGAAGCAATCGAAAATCTTCTGCCCGAGGACTGAGAGACAGATGACCAGCCCCGGCTAGGGCGAAGGAGGTGCGGGATTAAATCCTCGGCGAACGTCCTGATCCACGAGATCGGCCACCATTTCGGCCTCTCTGACGCCGATATGGAGGCGATCGAGGCTCAGGCCGAGTAGGGCGCGGACGTCTCGAGGCGCGCTGCAGGGAGAAGCATCGTCAGCCGATAGTCGGACCAACCCGCGAGAGACAGCGACACCTGCTGATAGTGCAGCAGCCCCATGGTCGGATGATCGAATGTGCGCTCGCCTCCTTCGCGCGCCAACACTCCCTGTGTTTCCCAGCAGCGTTCGAAGTCGGGGCTTCCCAGTCTCAGCTCCTCGACCAGCCGGCGAATCTCCGGATCGTCGGAGTAGGCCGTCACCGCGGCGCGGAACTCCGCGACGACGCGACGCGCGCGGGCAGTCCAGTCAAGGATCAGGGTTCGCGCCTCGGGCCTGAGGAAGATGTAGCGCAGCAGATTTTTCTCGCCGTCCGCGTCGAGCCATCCTGCAAACAGCAGGGACGCCTTCGCATTCCAGCGACGCGCGCGCCACGTGCGATCGAGGATGTAGGCGGGTCCATCGATCGCATCGACGCAGGCCAGGATCTCCTCGGGCGGATCATCGCTGATGCCGGGACGTTCGGGATCGCGCTTGCCGGCGACTTCGAACAAATAGCTGCGCTCGGCTCGTGACAGGCGCAACCCGCTGGCGAGGCGCGCAAGTGCCGAGGCCGAGACGGACACGTCGCGCCCCTGCTCGATCCATGTGTACCAGGTGACGCTCAAGCCGCAGAGCTGGGCGACCTCCTCGCGCCGCAGCCCGGGCGTGCGCCGCCGTGGCCCGGCGGCGAGGCCGAATTCGGCCGGCGACTGGCGCTCCCGGAGCGCCCGCAGGAACGCACTGAGCGAGAGAGCCGGGGCGGCCGGGTCTTGTCCGATCATGGTGGTGTTTATACCAGCATAAGTTAGATCCTTAAACCGGTATTAAGTAGGTGTTAGGCTTTCTGTCCAGACTTCGTCGCCGCGCAAAGGACGCCGGACATGGGCAAGCAATTCGCGAAGATCGAACCGGAGCACCGGGCTTTCATCGAGCGTCAAAAAATCTTCTTCGTCGCGAGCGCCCCGCCGAAAGGGCGCATCAACGTGTCCCCCAAGGGCCTGTCCTCGTTCCGGGTGCTCGGAGACAATGACGTCGCCTACCTCGATTGCACCGGTAGCGGCAGCGAGACCCGCGCGCACCTGCTTGCCTCCGACGACAAGCGCCTGACCATCATGTTTTGCGCCTTCGAAGGACCCCCGGTGATCCTGCGGCTCTATGGCCAGGGCCGGTCGCTGATGCGCGGCACGCCGGAGTACGCCGATCTCGCTCCTGGGTTCGAGGACATGACCGGAGCACGCCAGATCGTGCGCCTCTCGGTCGAGCTGGTGCAGACATCGTGCGGCATGGGCGTGCCCCTGTTCGACTACAAGCAGGAGCGCGGCAGCCTGGTGCGCTACTGGACGAAGCAGGGCGTCGACAATCTGCGGAAATACTGGGGGCTGAAGAACATGAAGAGCATCGACGGCCTGCCGACCGGCTTTGTCCCCGAGAGCATGGCCCCGCCACCCTGACAGACCAAGATTGCCGAATCCGGCCTAGGATTTGAGCGGCAACCGGGCTAAACAGCCCTCCCCTGAGTTCCAACCGGGAAGCCCAAGATGGACAAGTTCACCACGCTGGAAGGCGTCGCGGCGCCGCTGAAGATCATCAATGTCGACACCGACATGATCATTCCGAAGCAGTACCTCAAGACCATCAAGCGCACCGGCCTTGGCAAGGGACTGTTCTCCGAGCAGCGCTACAAGGACGACGGCAGCGAGAATCCGGATTTCGTCCTCAACCAGCCTGCCTATCGCACCTCGAAGGTGCTGGTCGCCGGCGACAATTTCGGCTGCGGATCGAGCCGCGAGCACGCGCCCTGGGCGCTGCTCGATTTCGGCATCCGCTGCGTGATCTCGACCTCGTTCGGCGACATCTTCTACAACAACTGCTTCAAGAACGGCATTCTGCCGATCCGCGTGTCGCAGGAAGACCTCGACAAGCTGTTCGACGACGCCGAGCGCGGCGCCAACGCGACGCTAACGATCGACCTGCCGAACCAGGAGATCCGCGGTCCCGACGGCGGCAAGGTCAAGTTCGAGATTGACCCGTTCCGCAAGCACTGCCTGATCAACGGCCTCGACGACATCGGTCTCACGATGGAGAAGAAGTCCTCGATCGACACCTATGAGGACAAGCTCAAGCGCGAACGCGCCTGGGCTTGATCTCAAGTCTCATTCGAAGCCCCGGTGCGAGACGCGCGCCGGGGCTTTTTCTTTGCCTTTGATATCCCGTATATCTCTGCCTCATGCTGCCCGAGATCGTCACCTTCTGGCATGGCCCGATGGACGCGCTGCGCCAGACCTGTCTGCGCTCGCAGCTCGCTGCCGGCCACAAGGTCACGGTCTATAGTTTCGACACCATCCCGGGTCTGCCCGCCGGCGTCGACAATGCCGATGCCGAGGCGATCCTGCCGCACGCATTCTCCGAACGGCTGCGGCCACCGCAGCCGGACGGTAGCTGGCGCGACTGGACCACGCTGCAGTTCAGCGATTTCTTCCGCATGAAGCTGATGGCGAAAGGCCTCGGCCTCTGGCTCGATGCCGACGTGCTGTTGCTCAAGCCGGTCGAGATCAATCCCGCAAGACCGTATTTCGCCTGGGAACGGCCGCGCCAGCTCGGCAACTCCGTGATTTACCTGCCGCCGGAGCACGGCATCGTCGCCGCCTTCGAAGATCTGATGGAGCAGGAGGAACTGACGCCGAACTGGCTGTCGGCGCGCCACCGCATCACCTTCCTGATGCGCCGCCTGCGCGGCGGCTCGAACCGTCTCTCGGATATTCGCGTCGCGATCTACGGGCCGGCGGCACTGACCGCGCTCGCGCGCCGCACCGGCGAGTTGCAGAATGCGCTGCCGAAGCAGTCGTTCTACGCCGTGCACGCCGAGCCAAAACTGTTCTTCGATCCTTCGAGCTATCTCGGCCTCGTCACCGATCCCGAGATCATCGGCCTGCACATCTCCCCCAAGGGCCGCGGTGGCGAGAAGCCGATTCACGGCAGCCTGTATGCGTGGGCGACGGAGCGGTTTAGCTGAACGCCAATTCTCCGCTGTCGTCCCGGCGACGGTGTTGTTGCGACACTGCCGCACACCTCCGCGACACGAGAGCCGCTTCCTCGATCCCTTCCCAATTTGATCCAGCGCAACGCGCGTCTGCACGATTGTGCCTAGTCTTGCTCCCATCGCACGAGCCCCATGGAGCTTCGCATGAGCACCGCAAGCAGGCCCTATCCCATCGTCCAGGACCTCATCGAATCCTTTGCCGGCTGGCTGAAGCATCGCCGCGAGCTGAACGAGTTGCGGCAGCTCGATCGCTCCGATTTCGACCGCATCGCCAACGATCTCAGGATCGCGCCCGACGATCTCGAAGACCTCGTCCGCCACGGCCACCACGCCGCCGACGAGTTGCCGCAGATGCTCGACCGGCTCGGCATCGACAGCGACCGCCTGCAGCGCGCACAGCCGCTGCTGCTGCGCGACATGGAGCGGGTCTGTTCGCTGTGCCATCACAAGGCACGCTGCAACCTGGAGCTTGTCTCCGGCACCGCCGCCGAAAACTACCCCGGCTATTGCGGCAACGCGTCGACGCTGGAATCGCTCGATCGCGCCGAAATCGCGCCGCACTGAGGCGGCGCGACGAGGGTTCGCTTCGCGTCAGAAGTCGACCGACATCGACAGCCATAGCGTCCGCGGCATGCCGCTGATCACGTAGCCGGTCGGGTTGCCGATCCAGTAGCGGTTGTCGAACAGGTTGGTGACGGACGCGCGGAACGTGGTGGGCCGCCCGGCCAGGCTGGTCGCATAACGCGCACCGATGTCGAAGGTCATCCAGGCCGGCACGCTCTGGATGTTGTCCGAGCTGACATAGGCCCGGCTGGTGTAGATGGCGCGCGCCGTCGTTGTCAGTCCGGGCAGGAAGGGCGCATCCCACTCGATGCCGAGATTGCTCTGCCAGCCCGGCGCACCGATCGCATGATTCCCGTCATAGAGATGGCCATCGGTCTTGGTGAGGCGCGCGTCGAGATAGGTTACGCCGCCCAGAACCCGAATGCCGGGGCCGACCTCGCCGAAGGTATTGAGCTCGATGCCGCGATTTCTCTGTTCGCCGTCGAGGCTGTAGATTTTTGTGACGGGATCGGTGACGCCGCTGGGCAGGCTGATCTGGAACGCCGCCAGGCTCGCGCCGAATCGGCCGAGATCGAGCTTGGTCCCGACCTCGTACTGCTTCGTCTTGAACGGAGCGAACACCTGGTTGGTGTTGGCCGCACCGGACGGAGGCGTCGGCCCGGGCGTGAGACCTTCGATGTAGCTCGCATAAAAGGACACTTCCTTGATCGGCCGCACCAGCAGTGCCACGGAGGGCGATGTGGCGCTTTGATCGTAGTGGGTCGATTCCAGCCCGCTGACGCTGTCGTAGTTGTTCGCGATGACCTGCTGCTGCCGGGCTCCGACGATCACCTGGAACATCCCGTTCATCATCGAGAGGGTGTCGGCGACACCAACGCTGCGCAGTCCGAGAAAAGCCGACTTGCCCTCCGGGAATGAAGAGACCGGCGTGCCCGGGCTCGCCAGGATCGTCGGCGCGTAGATGTTCGTCAGATAGTTTCCATAATTGGTCTGGCCGAGCCAATCGGTGCGGTTCAAGGCGCTGCCGCTGACAACCACCTCGTGGCTGACCGGACCGGTGTCGAAACGGGCCCGCACACCAGCTTCGCCGGATACGCCCTCGGACTTGCCGGTCTGGAAGCGCGACGTCGAAAGTGCGTCACCCGACGCCGTGAGGAGCGTCGCGCCCGGCGCCTCCCGCTTGTCGTAGCCGAACTGATTGCCGCCGATGGCGCCAAACACGGTCACGTTGTTCGACAGATCATATTCGGCGCGCGTCAGGCCCGTCAGGCTCTTTGCGCGGGCATAATCGAAGGGCTGGGCGAGATTGATGCGCGGATCGGGCGCATTGGGCACGGCGATGCCCTTGACCGGGGTATAGCCGCGCGCCGCAGCCTTCATCCAGTCGTCTTGATAGATGACGTCGGCAGACCATCGGAATCGCTCGCCCCGGTAATCGACGCCGAGCGAGCCGACACCATCACGCACCGACTGGCGATCGATCGTGGTGTTTCCACCATCGATCCCGCCATTGAACCGGACGCCCCATTCCTTCTGATCGCCGTAGCGGCGCGCCACGTCGACCTCCGTGCCGAAGCGGGCGTTCGAGATGTAGCCGACGGTCAGGCGCGTCAGATCCTCGTCGGCACGCTTGGTCACCACATTGACGCTGCCGCCGATGCTTCCCTGCGGGGCCATGCCGCTGAGGAACGCCGCCGGGCCCTTGAGCAGTTCAATGCGTTCGATCGGCGCCGGGTTGATGCGATAGGCCGGCACGAGACCGTACAGCCCGTTCAACGCGATCTCGCTGTTTTCGACGCGGAAGCCGCGAATGGTCAGCGCGTCATAGCGGTTGCTGCTGCCGATGGCAGCACGCACCGACGGATCGGAATTGGTGAGAACTTCCGCGACGCTGGTCGCCTGCTGGTCACGGATGGTCTTCTCCGTATAGCTCGTGAGGCTGTACGGCGTTTCCATATAGTCCTTGTTGCCGAGCAGACCGAGCCGGCCGCCGCGCGCGATTTGTCCGCCGACATAGGGCACCGGCAATGCGGCACGCTGCGCACCGACTGTCGCCGGCGCTGCGG
This sequence comes from Bradyrhizobium sp. CCGUVB14, assembly GCF_024199935.1. NCBI lineage: Bacteria > Pseudomonadati > Pseudomonadota > Alphaproteobacteria > Hyphomicrobiales > Nitrobacteraceae > Bradyrhizobium > Bradyrhizobium sp. CCGUVB14. Next base: position 410,806 of record NZ_JANADS010000001.1, on the reverse strand, counting down.
CCGCCGGCGCGCTTTCGCCGCGACCGGCCTGACGTCTCGATCGCGCCGGACTAGACGCATGCTGCCTCCGGGCGGGCGCAGCGCGGTGCTCGGGCGCGGACACGGTCACGGGAGGAAGTGGCTGCGCAGTTCCAGCCGACGATGGACGGTCCGATTGCTGGGCGAACGATGCGGTCGTGGTCAGCAGCATCGATACGCACACGAATCCAATCGTGCGCGTGCACTTCAAGTCGTAAATCATAACACCCCGGAGACTTTTCTTATTGATGCCCCGTCTCATCGCGCCGACGAGACACGATGTGCAATAAACAGCGAGACGCGCGTCGCCTAATAGAAGGCATCTAATATTTTGAGAGCGATCCGGCGCGTCGGGTACGAGAGAACGTCATCTATTGATGTTTTGATTCCACGCGGCGACAGGCGCGACACTTGAAATGTCTGCACGCGTTCGCATGACACGCGTCCGTGCAACATCGAATCGAAGCCTGCATGGAGAAGCTGCCGTGAGACGGATGTGAGTAATTGTCGCAGCCGCCGGACGCCAATCTGGAATCGTTCAAACGCGCCGATATCGTGCCTCACCGAGGGGCTGGTGCAGATATCCTGAATGGCATTGTAGTCGCGGGCTGGAGGGGTATGGTGTCGGGCATCCTGGTGCGAACGAAGCCGCATGACCAACCCAGCCGAGAACGGGACGAAGAAGCGACGGTGGCTTTTCCGTTTGGCAACCCTGCTGCTCGTCTATCTGGCGCTGGCGTATTTCCTCGTGCCCCTGCTGTGGATTCACCACGAGCACGAAGCCGGACTTGCTTCGTTGCCGATGGTGACCAGGACGTCGGACGATATCCCTGCCGATCCCCTGAACGTCGGTATCGTCGGCAACGACGAAGACCTCGTCCGCGCCATGAATGCGGCCGGATGGTTTGCCGCCGATGCCGTGACCCTGCGTTCGAGTGTCGAGATCGTCGGGAGCGTGGTGCTGGATCGCCCCTATCACAACGCTCCCGTCAGCCCGCTCTACTATCTGGGAAAGAAGGAGCAATTCGCTTTCGAGAAGCCCGTCGGGCGCAGCGCGGATCGACGGCATCACGTTCGGTTCTGGAAGGCCCTCGACAAGGGTGACGACGGTCGGCCGGTCTGGCTTGGCTCGGCGACCTTCGACCGGGGTGTCGGACTAAGCCACGACACCGGACAGGTCACTCATCACATCGATCCCGACATCGATGCCGAGCGAGACCTCCTGATGACCGATTTGCGCAAGGCCAACGTCGTCAGCAATTTCTTTCAGATCTCGGGCATAGGCCCGACGCTGTTCGGCCGAAATGGCGGTGGCGACCCCTACTACACCGACGGCGAGATCCATGTTGCCGTGCTGGTGCCGGGCGCGGCAAATGGACCTGCCGATCCGCCGACCATCCCACCGCCTTCGCTCATCGCCCTGAAGGACGCCGTGTGGCACGGCATCGCCGGCCAGGCCAAAAGCGAGCCCTAGCCCTTCCCCATCGCCGCGATCGCAAGGCTGAAAAATATCCGTCACGATTGCGCTTCCCACCGCGAAGCCGACGATTTGATTAAGATCCGTCACGCCTCGTTACAAAGGCGCGGAAGTACAAGCCCGTGGCTCTTGTTCGACGGCACGTAAGACAATCCCGCTTACTCAATTGCACCGCCTCGGAACATCTCCGAGTTGTGAACGCGTGGAACCTATTAGCTGACGAGAGACGTTTCGGTCTGTGTTAAACGTTGGCCGCGCATATCAAGCGGATCAGGGGCAGCACTTCAAATCAGAACAGGAGTGTTCAATGTCAGACCTTGTTGCGATCGTATACCCATCCGAAGCCAAGGCAGAAGAAGTTCGGCAGAAGATACTCAAGCTCCAGAAGGAATATCTGATCGCGATCCAGGATGCCGTGATCGCAGTCAAGACGGAGGATTCCGTCAAGCTCAATCAGCTCGTGAACACTGCGATGATGGGCGCCGCAAGCGGCAGCTTCTGGGGATTGCTGTTTGGATTGGTGTTCCTGAATCCTCTTATCGGCGTGGCCCTCGGTGCCGGCGCAGGCGCATTGGGTGGCGCGCTGACCGATTTCGGCATCAAAGATAACTTCATGAAGGATCTCGCCGCGAAGGTGAAATCGGGCGACGCCGTTCTGTTCCTGCTCATCAAGAGCATGACCGCAGACAAGGTTCTCAACGAGATCAAGGATGCGGGAGGGACGGTCCTCAAGACCTCGCTCGATGAAAAGAAGGAACAACACCTGCGCGATACCCTCGCAGCCGCCAGTCAGTCCAAAGCGGCCTAGCAAGGCTGATGCAATCCGTCATTCCGGGGCCCGCGCGGAGCGCGGGAGCCCGGAAATCCATGATCGCCGCGCCGCCAGGTATCAGCGAAGAGCAGCGCGATCGCGCATCGCCGTGACGATGTCGATCGGATGGCTGGGCGTGCGCCCTAGCCCTTCCCCATCGCCGCGATCGCATCCGCGATCTCGATCGTGCGTCGCGCCATGTCGGCGTGCAGGCGCTCGACCATTGCGCCGTCGAGCCGGATCGCACCGCGCGACACGTTTTCCGGCAGCTCGAACGCCGCGATGATTTTTCGGGCGCGCGCGATCTCCTCGTCCGGCGGGGTGAAGATCGCGTTGCAGGCCTCGATCTGCGACGGATGAATCAGCGTCTTGCCGTCGAAGCCGAGATCACGGCCTTGCGCGCATTCGGTGGCAAAGCCGTCGGGATTGTTGATGTCGCTATAGGGGCCGTCGAGGATCTCGAGGCCGGCGGCGCGCGTCGCCAGGATGCAGTGGGTGATCATCGGAAGCATCGCGGCGCGGCCCGGCATCATCTTGATGCGCGTCTCGCGCGAGATGTCGTTCGGGCCGAACACGAAACCGGAGAGGCGCGTCTTCGGATCGCGGCCGGCCACGGCCAGCTCCTCGGCATGCAGCACCGCACGTGCGGTCTCGATCATGGCCCAGACCTTGACGGTCGGCGCCGCGCCGAGTTCGGCGAGATGGTGGCCGATGGTCTGGAGATCCTCGATGCTTGAAACTTTCGGAACCAGGATGCCGTCCGGCGACGCCTTGGCCGCCATCGCGACGTCATCGGCCCACCATTGCGTGTCGAGGCCGTTGGTCCGGATCAGGATCTCGCGCTTGCCGAAGCCTTTTGCGGCGATCGCGGCGGCGATGCCGTCGCGCGCCACCGCCTTGGCGTCGGGAGCGACGGAATCTTCCAGATCCAGGATGAGGCCGTCGGCGGCGAGATTTCGTGCCTTTTCAAGGGCGCGGGGATTGGAGCCGGGCATGAACAGGTGGCTGCGGCGCGGGCGGGTCATGCTACGTTCCTTCCGGTGTCGTCGTCTCTATTATGGCCGAAGCCGATAGCATCTGGCCTGCCTATTCGAAAGGCTTGTTCGCGCTACCGGTATATGATTAGGCATAGGCCATGATCACATTCCCGAAGCATTTGCTGGAAGGCTACAACGCCTTCGCCACTCAGCGGCTGCCGGCCGAGCAGAACCGCTATCGCGAGCTGTCGGTGAAGGGACAGTTCCCGGAAGTGATGGTGATCGGCTGCTGCGACAGCCGCGTCGCGCCGGAGACCATTTTCGACGTCGGCCCGGGCGAATTGTTCGTCGTCCGCAACATCGCCAATCTGGTGCCGGTGTATCAGCCCGACGGCAACGCGCACGGCGTTTCGGCCGCGCTCGAATATGCCGTGACGGTGCTGAAGGTGAAGCACATCGTCATCCTCGGCCACGCCCAATGCGGCGGCATCCGCGCCTTCGTCGACAAGATCGAGCCGCTGACGCCCGGCGACTTCATCGGCAAATGGATGCAGATGTTCATCAAGCCGGGCGAGGTGGTCGAGCAGCGCGAGCGCGAGAGCATGGCGCAATTCGTCGAGCGCATCGAGAAGGCCGCGGTGTTCCGCAGCCTGGAGAACCTGATGACGTTCCCGTTCGTGCGCAAGGCCGTCGAGAGCGGCCAGATGCAGCTGCACGGCGCCTATTTCGGCGTCGCGGAGGGAACGCTGTTCGTGCTGGACCAGGCGAGCAAGGAATTCAGGAGCGCGCGGAGCGTGGTGTAGAGCTGCGTCGGCGCGGTTTGAATTCGTAGGGTGGGCAAAGGCGCAACGCGCCGTGCCCACCATCTTTTCCGATTATGCGCAGGTGGTGGGCACGCTTCGCTTTGCCCACCCTACGAGACCTGTGGCGGGGTTACGCCGCCTTCTTCTTCGCGCTGATCAGCTTGCGGTTGATCAGGACTTCCGCGATCTGGATCGCGTTGAGCGCGGCACCCTTGCGCAGATTGTCGGACACGCACCAGAGCACGAGACCGTTCTCCACCGTGGCGTCCTCGCGGATGCGGCTGATGTAGGTCGCGTCCTCGCCGGCCGCTTCGTACGGCGTGGCGTAGCCGCCCGGTTCCTGCTTGTCGATGACGAGACAGCCCGGCGCCGTGCGCAGGATGCTGCGCGCTTCGTCCGCGCTGATCGGATTCTCGAACTCGATGTTGACGGCCTCGGAGTGGCCGACGAACACCGGCACGCGCACGCAGGTCGCGGAGAGCTTGATCTTGGGATCAAGAATCTTCTTGGTCTCCGCCATCATCTTCCACTCTTCCTTGGTGTAGCCGTCCTCCATGAAGACGTCGATGTGGGGGATGACGTTGAAGGCGATGCGCTTGGGGAATTTCTTACTGACCAGTTCCTGGTTGGTGTAGACGGACTTGGTCTGCGCGAACAACTCGTCCATGCCGTCCTTGCCGGCGCCCGACACCGATTGATAGGTCGAGACCACGACGCGCTTGATGGTGGCCTTGTCGTGCAGTGGCTTCAGCGCGACCACGAGCTGCGCGGTCGAGCAGTTCGGGTTGGCGATGATGTTCTTCATCTTGAAGCCGGCGGTCGCATCCGCATTCACTTCCGGCACGATCAAAGGCACGTCCGGATCCATGCGCCAGGCCGAGGAATTGTCGATCACGACCGCGCCGGCGGCGCCGATCTTCGGCGACCATTCCTTCGACACCTCGCCGCCCGCCGACATCAGGCAGATGTCGACGTCGGAGAAATCGTAATGCTCGAGCGCCTTGCACTTCAGGGTGCGGTCGCCATAGGAGACCTCGACACCGACGCTGCGGCGTGACGCCAGGGCCACGACCTCGTCCGCGGGGAATTTGCGCTCATCCAGAATGTTGAGCATTTCCCGTCCGACATTGCCGGTCGCGCCGACGACTGCGACTTTGTAACCCATCGTTCACTCTCCGATGAAAAAGCCCGTTCCTGAAGCTGACGCTTAAACAGGAAGAGCAGCGCTTCTATGCGAGAACCGGCCTCAAGACAACGTTGGACCATGCCTGAAGGCCGTGGATGCAATCGCCTGAGGCCAGCACGGCCGCAACGCCCACCCAGATCCATCTGGCGCTTGCCAATTTCGCCGACGAGGTCGTCGGCACGCTGGCACGCCTGTTCGCCTATGTGGGGGCGCTGGCGCTGTTTGCCATCCTCGCGCTTGCCGGGCTCGGTCAGCTGCCTGACCTGCGCGACGACGAGCCCGCGGAGAAGCCAGGCTGGGCCGAGGCCTCCCGCTCGCACCCGGCCTTTGCTCTCAGCCGGCTCGATTCATCAGAGAAAACAGCCTCTTACACCATTTTCAGGCACCCCGAGGGGGGCCGGCGCGACGTCATGCGATGGACCGGCGAGGCCGACAAGCCTGTGGCCGAGCTCGAGATCTACCGGGAAGGCAGCGAATTCGACGTGACGCGGCCGGCGGCCGCGGGCCTCGCCGTCCAGATGGGACTGGGTGCGGCCACCGCGCTCGAGCAGGCCGGCCTGATCGATACCAAATTCGGCCCCGTCGCCTTGTTCCGGCCGACCGGCACAGCGGACGGGACGCCGGCCTGCCTCGGCTACCTCAAGCGCAACGAGGAGCCGGGCTTGCAGATCTCCGGCTTCTCCTGCCAGGGCGACACGATGCCGGCCCGCCGCGCGGCGATCGCCTGCACCCTGAACCGGCTGACGCTGCTCACCTCCGGCAACGAGCCGAAGCTCGCGGAATTGTTCGCCCATGCGGAGCTGAAGCGGCGCTCCTGCGATCCCGCCGGCTCCGCCGACTGGCTGCTGGGCGCGGCGAATGCGCAATTGCGCGGCGCGCTTTGATCCTCATCAAGCTCAAGTCACTGGTACGCATGCAACTTTTGCCGGCGCGCACGATTATTCCGGCGCGGTGTGACTGAATTGACCTAGTTGCGGCCACCCCGGCCGGGCTAGTATGGGGTGAAATCGACTGGCGGCTTGCCGCCTGAAGGGGACGTGATGAGCTCGAATTTCTTTGCCGCGAACAAACTGGCGACGTTGCTTGCGGCAGGCGCCGCGATTGCCGTGGCCTTCGCGACACCGGCTGCGGCCGACACCAAGACCAAGCAGCGCTATGACGATCGCGGCCGGCCGATCTACGGCCCGAGCGGCCCCAATGCGGTCTACCAGCAGGGTCGCACCCGTATCTACGTGAGCAAGCGCTCCTGGCTCGACGGCGGCACCGAGGTCAATCCGGGCGACCGCAAGTTCAGCGACTACGCCTTCCCGCCGGCGGTGGGCTATCCGTCGTTCGCCCGCGAGAACAACAACCGTCCGATCGATCGCCAGCCGCTGCCGACGCCGTCCGATCTCGGCGGCTATCCGCAGAATTTCCCGCTGTACTGAGCGGATCGATTTTTCGAATCAGAAAGGCCGGGCTCGCGCCCGGCCTTTTTGTTTTGGGAGATTACGAATTAGCCGCCGGATCGTATCGCCGGCAAAACTCCTCGATCGCCTCCGAACGGAAATCGGCGAGGCGCTCGAAGATGAGCTGATCCGGCCAATCCCACCAGGCGATGCGGCGCAGGCTGGCCGCGACGGCATCGTCAAACCGCTTGCGGATGGCGCGCGCGGGAACGCCGCCGACGATCGTATAGGGCGCGACATCGCGGCTGACGACCGCACCGGCGCCGATCACCGCACCGTCGCCGACCGTGACGCCCGGCAGCAGGATCGCGGCATGGCCGATCCAGACATCGTTGCCGACGATGACGCGATCGCCGCGCCGGTCCGCGAAGAAGTCGCGGTCGCGGCTCGCGCTCGCCTCGTAATATTCCGGGACATAAGTGAAGCGATGCTGCGACGGCCGGCCCATCGGATGATTGGGCGCGCCGATGCGCACCGAGTTCGCGATCGCGGTGAACTTGCCGATCACGGCGTCGGCGACATCGCAGTATTCACCGAGATAGGAGTAGTCGCCGAGCGTCGCGTATTCGATGCGCGTGTGGCTCAGGATCTCGCAGCGACGCCCGATCTGCGCCTCGCGCTGGCGCACGGTGTCATGGATGATGGTTTCCGCGATCTTGGGGCGGGAAGAGGCGTCCATGAGCCAGGCTCCGAGAGCAGGTGCCGTAGGGTGGGCAAAGGCGCAACGCGCCGTGCCCACCATCTCTCTACAATAGCAACGAAGTCGTGGGCACGCTTCCGCTTTGCCCACCCTACGAGAGCTGCGTTCGCCGCTTACGCGTGCAGCTTCTGCAGTTCCTTCAGGATCGCTTCGCCCATCTGCGTGGTCGAGGCAGCGGTCGTCCCTTCCGACTTGATGTCGGCGGTGCGCAGGCCGCTCGCCAGCACGGCGGCGATCGCGGCGTCGACCTTGTCGGCGAGCGCGCCCATGTCGAAGGAATAGCGCAGCGCCATGCCGAACGACGAGATCATCGCGATCGGATTGGCGAGACCCTTGCCCGCGATATCGGGCGCCGAACCGTGCACGGGCTCGTACAGCGCCTTGCGCTTCTTGCTCTTGACGTCGACTTCGCCGAGCGAGGCCGACGGCAGCATGCCGAGCGAACCGGTCAGCATCGCCGCGATGTCGGACAGCATGTCGCCGAACAGATTGTCGGTGACGATGACGTCGAACTGCTTCGGCCACTTCACCAGCATCATGCCGCCGGAATCGGCGAGCTGATGCTCGAGCGTGACATCGGGATATTCGCGCTTGTGGACCGCGGTCATGACCTCGTTCCAGAGCACGCCCGACTTCATGACGTTGCGCTTCTCCATCGACGTCACCTTGTTCTTGCGCTTCTTGGCAAGCTCGAAGGCGACGCGGCCGATGCGCTCGATCTCATAGGTGTCGTAGACCTGGGTATCGACGGCGCGCTTCTGGCCGTTGCCGAGATCGGTGATGGTCTTGGGCTCGCCGAAATAGACGCCGCCGGTCAGCTCGCGCACGATGACGATGTCGAGACCCTCGACCGCCTCGCGCTTCAGGCTCGAAGCGTCGGCCAGCGCCGGATAGCAGACGGCGGGGCGGAGGTTGGCGAACAAAGCGAGATCCTTGCGCAGGCGCAGCAGGCCGGCTTCCGGGCGCACCTCGTAAGGCACGGCGTCCCACTTCGGGCCGCCGACCGCGCCGAAGATGATGGCGTCGGCGGCGAGCGCCTTGACCATGTCGCCCTCGGAGATCGACACCTTGTGGGCGTCATAGGCCGAGCCGCCGACGAGGCCCGTATCGGTCTCGAATTTGGCGATCCCGGCCGAATTGAGCCAATCGATCAGCCGCTTCACCTCGCCCATCACCTCGGGGCCGATACCGTCGCCGGGGAGCAGCAGCAATTTGTGGGTCGCCATGGTCGTTCTTCCTCCGTTTCGTCATGGCCGGGCTTGTCCCGGCCATCCACGTCTTGCCTCAACAGCGCCGAAGACGTGGATGCCCGGCACAAGGCCGGGCATGACGGCATCTCGTGAATTTCGGCCGGAGTGCTAGAGCGGCGTTGCGCGCTTGGCAAGACACCATTGCCGCCGCGCGGCTGTGCAAGCCGGGCAGGGCCTGCCACACTGAGGGTCGCCGGAGTACCCCTTGCTCGCCCCTGATCGACCCCCGCCCGTCGCACATCCCGCGCGGCTAATCCTGACCCTGTCGCTGGCCGCGACCGTCGGGCTCGGCATCGGCCGTTTTGCCTATGCGCTGGTGCTGCCCGACATGCGGGAGGACCTCGGCTGGTCCTACTCGGCGGCGGGTTTCATGAACACCATCAACGCCGTCGGCTACCTCGTGGGCGCGCTGGTGGCATCCCGGCTGATCCAGCGCGTCGGCTGGGCGGCGGCGATCCGCGGTGGAACCGTGGCCTGCGTCGCCGCGCTTGCGACCTGCGCGCTGACGGGCAATTTCATCGCGCTGAGCCTGGCGCGCCTCGTGCTGGGCCTGGGGGCCGCGGCCGGCTTCGTCGCCGGCGGCGCGTTGGCCGCAACCATCGCGCAGTCGCGCCCGGAGCGGGCCAATTTCCTGCTGAGCCTGTTCTATGCCGGCCCCGGCATCGGCATCCTTTCCTCCGGGCTGATCGCGCCGTTCACGCTGCAATATTTCGGGCCGGGCTCGTGGTGGATGGTGTGGTGGGCGCTGACGCTGCTCTCGACCATCATGACCGTGCCGCTGTTCCTGGTCCGAATCGAGAGCGGCGCGCGTTTTTCGGAAGATGGTCACGGCTCATTCCGGATCCTTCCCGCATTGATCTATCTCGCCGCCTACTTACTGTTTGGCGCGGGCTACATCGCCTACATGACCTTCATGATCGCCTATGTGCGCGACGGCGGCGGCGGCGCGGCGGCGCAAGCCGGCTTCTGGGGCCTGATCGGCATGAGTGCGTTCGTGACGCCCTGGGTCTGGCGCGGCGTGCTCGCGCTCGACCGCGGCGGGCTCGCCACCGCGATCATTCTCGGCACCAACGCGATCGGCGCCGGCCTGCCGATGCTCGGACATTCGACCGCGTGGCTCGCGACCTCGGCGGTGGTGTTCGGCGTCGCCTTCTTCGCCGTGGTCGGCTCGACCACCGCCTTCGTGCGCTTCAACTATCCGAGCGAGGTATGGCCGCGCGCGATCGCGGCGATGACGATCTCGTTCGGCGTCGGCCAGACGCTCGGTCCGATCGTGGTCGGCGCCATCACGGATGCGCTGGGGAGCCTGAGTTACGCGCTGAACGTCTCGGCGGCGCTGCTGGCGTTGGGGGCGGTGCTATCGTTGCTGCAGAGGAAGGTGGGGCCGAGGAACTCGGCACCGTAGGGTGGGCAAAGGCGCGTAGCGCCGTGCCCACCATCTCTCTCGATCACGAAAAATGCGTGGGCACGCTTCCGCCGTCGCTCTTCGAGCTATGGCGGACAAGTCGCTTTGCCCACCCTACGAGATCTACAGCTCGACTTGGAAGACTGCCCATATTGCCAGTTGGACGAGGAAGCCGAGCGAGAACAGGCCGAGGAAGCCGGCGCACATCCATAGCCCCGTGCCGCGCCTCGTCCGCCACAGGTAGTAAGGCAAATAAGGCACCCAAAACACAAGCAGGAGAAAGCCGTCATCGAAGGATCGTCCGACTTGCGGATGATCCTTTCGATCAGCCAAGATCCACATGACAAGCAAGATTCCCGCAACATAGCCGGCGAGAAGGCTGCTGACGGGCTTGTCATACATGCCGCGCAGAAAGAACAGCCCGTCGACCAGCGCAGACATCGCCGAAACGCAGATCAGCGACGCTATCAGCCATGTCTTGATGGTCATTCCGCTCGCTGGATTCGAACTCATGCGGCCGGCAAAATAGGGTCGCCGCAGCGATGATGTCCAGAGTTGTGGGGCGACCTCAGCTCCCGCTGTACGAATTGTACCCCTGGTCTTCCCAATAGCCGCCCTTGTAGTCGTTGGTGATTTCCATCGAGACGACGTATTTCGGGTTCTTGAAGCCGAGCTTTGTCGGCACGCGGATCTTCATCGGGAAGCCATAGGCGCGCGGCAGGGTCTCGCCCGCGTATTTGAACGTCATCTGCGTCTGCGGATGCAGCGCGGTGCGCATGTCCAGCGGCGAATTGTAGCCGTCCTTGTCGGCGCACTGGAACCAGACGTATTTCGCGCGGGTGTCGGCGCCGATCAGTTTCAGGAAATCGCGCAAGGGCGTACCGGTCCAGCTGCCGATCGCGCTCCAGCCTTCGACGCAGATGTGGCGGGTGATCTGGGTGAACTGCGGCAGCTTGGTGAGCTCGGGCAGCGTCCACGACTTCTTGTTGTCGACGAGGCCGCGCACCTCGAGCTTCCAGTCATCGGCCTCGATCTCCGGCGCATCGTCGAGATCGTAATAGGCGTTGAACGGGAACGGCTTTGTAATCGCGCTCTCCGGAAACGTCGGCGCTAGCGCGTCGGGATTGAAGATGAAATCCTGCACGGCGTCGTTGAATTTCGAGATCTTCGCCAGCATCGTGTCTGCCGAGGACGAGTCGATCACGTCGCAGCCGGTGAGCAGCGTCAGCGCGCCGAGGCTGGCGCCGCCGGCGATGAAACGGCGGCGGGTGACGTCCGGCATGGTCTTGAGGGAGTCCTTGATCAAGAGCCGCTTGTCGACGCCGGGGATCAGGAAGGGACGCTTGGCCATATCGATTCTCACATCTTTTGTTTGAGCATGATCTTGCCGGAAAACCGCTTCACACTTTTCCGGATCATGCTCTAGCGACCGATGATCATCGCGCGCAGGCTCTTCGGCACCAGCAGCGCAAGCAGCACGTGAATGACGAGGAAGGCGCAGATCGCGGCCATGCAGAAGAAATGGACGTAGCGCGCGGTCGGGTAATCGCCGAACAGCGTCACCAGCCAGTGCAATTGCACCGGCTTCCACATCGACAGGCCCGACAGCACGATCAGCACACCGACGACGATGATGCCGGCATAGAGCGCGCGCTGCACGTAGTTGTAGACGCTGAGATCGTCATGGCTGAGCTTGAAGGTCAGCGCCGCCCTGACGTCGTGGAGCACGCCCGCCGGCGTGATCGGCAGGAGTTTCTTGCGGAAACGGCCGGAGACGAAACCGGTCACGAGATAGGCGAGGCCGTTCACCATCAGCAGCCACATCGCCGCGAAATGCCAGAGAAGACCACCACCGAGCCAGCCGCCCAGCGTGTACTCGCGCGGGAAGCTGAAGCCGAACAGCGGCGAGGCGTTGTAGATCTGCCAGCCCGACAGGATCATCAGGATCATGGCGACCGCATTGGTCCAGTGCATCACGCGGACCCAGACCGGCTGAATCGCCTTGGCCGGCTTGGCGCCGATGTGCTCGTCCGTGACTGTAAGGCTCGACATGATGGTTCCGTCCTGAACGTCGTGTGTCAGCGATTATACGCCGCTCCGCCCGCCTTCGTTACGCCGGGCCGGGACACGAATCGCCGGCCATGGCGGTCACAATAAAGCGAGCCGGGTCTCCCCGGCTCGCTGTTTCGCCGCATCCTGCGGGGGATGAAACAGGGGTGCGCGGTGTTACGTTGCCGGCATCAGCACGGTGTCGACCACATGGATCACGCCGTTGGACTGGTTGACGTTGGAGATCGTCACCATCGAGGTTCCGCCCTTGGCGTCGACGATCCAGACCTTGCCGTCCTGCTTCTTGACGGTCAGCTCCTCGCCCTCGACGGTCTTGAGCTTCTTGCCGTCGGTCAGGTCGGAGGCCTCGAGCTTGCCGGCCACGACATGGTAGGTGAGGATCTTGGTCAGCGTCGCCTTGTTCTCAGGCTTGACCAGGGTGTCGACGGTGCCGGCCGGCAGCTTGCCGAAGGCGGCGTTGGTCGGCGCGAACACCGTGAACGGGCCCTTGCCTTCCAGCGTCGGCACCAGGCCGGCCGCCTTCACCGCCGCGACAAGCGTGGTGTGATCCTTCGAGTTGACGGCGTTCTGGACGATGTTCTTCGACGGGAACATCGCGGCGCCGCCGACCATGACGGTCTTTTCCTCGGCGCGAGCGGGTGCGATGACGGTCGCGGTGATGGCCAGCGCGCTGAAGGCAGCAGCGGTGAGATAGGCAATGCGCTTCGACATGGAGAAACTCCCGATTGGATTGTGACCGGCAATTCGCCGGCGTTTGCGTTGGGGCAACAACGGCGACTGCGACCGTTTGACGTGAAGCAGCAGCGCGTCGTTGGCCGAACTACGGGACGGTTTGCGAAGGGGTTTCGAGGAATAATTTATTGTGATGCGTGAAACTATGGGGCGGTGTGACCGTGTGGTGGGTGCGCCGTCATTGCGAAGAGCGAAGTGACACACTCCGCTGTCGTCCCGGACAAGCGCAGCGCAGATCCGGGACCCATAACCACAGGGAGTGGTTTGGCGAAGACTCGGAGTTACCTTCTCGCGCCGCAACTTCTCCCTGTGGTTATGGGTCCCGGGTTCGCGACTACGTCGCGCCCCGGGACGACGGGCGGAGATTGTGGCGCACGCCTCCGCACTAATCCCTGTTGTTCGGCGTCTGAATGAACCCGCGATTGTGCGTCGGGCTGATCAGGAGTTCGTTGATGCAGACGCGTGGCGGCATGCTGGCGATGAACGCGATGGTGCGTCCCAAATCTTCCGACTGCAGCATCTTCGCCTGCTCTTCCTCGCTCGGCACCACCGGGCGGAGCTTCAGGATCGGTGTCGCCACCTCGCCCGGCATCAGGCAGCAGGCGCGCAAGCCGTTGACGCACTCGTCCATGTTGAAGGAATGGGTCAGCGCCAGCACCGCATGTTTGGTCGTGGTGTAAGCGGGCCCCGGCATCTTGGAGACGTGGCGACCGGCCCAGGACGAGACGTTGATGATCGAGCCGTCCTGCTGCTTGCGCATCGTCGGCAGCACCGCGCGCATGCAATAGAGCACGCCATTGAGATTGACCTGGACCAGCCTGTCCCAGCCCTCCAGTTCCATGTCCTTCCAGTTGCGCTTGGGGACGTTGATGCCGGCATTGTTCACCAGCAGGTCGATGCGGCCGTGCTTGGCGACGATGTGATCGGCCGCCGTCTGGGCTTCGGTGGCGTTCGACACGTCCAGCGCCAGCGCCTCGGCGGTCCCGCCGGCCTTGGCGATCTTCGCAACCACGGTATCCAGGGCTGACTGCCGCCGGCCGGAGACCACGACGATCCAGCCGTCGGCCGCAAGCGCCTCGGCGCCGGCCTCCCCGATCCCGCTGCCGCCGCCGGTGACCCAGGCTACGCGTTTCCCATTTTTGGTCATGCAAACTGTCTCCGTTGCTTCATTGGGGCGGTTTTTGCTAATCCAGCCCTCGGTTTTGACCGGCCTTGTTTGCCTTGCGGTCGAGGAAATCTTGCATGAACCAAGCAGCCAACGCCAATCTGTTTTCCCGCCTGTTCGACGGCCTCGACGACCCCAAGCGCCTCGCGATCGAAACGCAGGACGGCGCCCATATCAGCTATGGCGATCTGATCGCGCGGGCCGGGCAAATGGCGAACGTGCTGGCCGCGCGCGGCGTGAAGCCCGGCGACCGCGTCGCGGTGCAGGTCGAGAAATCGGTCGCCAATATCGTGCTGTATCTCGGCACCGTGCGGGCCGGCGCGGTCTATCTGCCGCTCAACACCGCCTATACGCTGAACGAGCTCGATTACTTCATCGGCGACGCCGAGCCGTCGCTGGTGGTCTGCGATCCCTCCAAGGCCGAGGGGCTCGCGCCGATCGCTGCCAAGGTGAAGGCCAAGGTCGAGACGCTCGGGCCTGACGGCAAGGGTTCGCTGACGGACGCCGCCGATAAGGCGAGCAGCGAGTTTGCGACCGTCTCGCGGGCCAACGACGACCTCGCCGCGATCCTCTACACGTCGGGCACGACCGGCCGCTCCAAGGGCGCGATGCTCAGTCACGACAATCTCGCGTCGAACTCACTGTCGCTGGTCGATTACTGGCGCTTCACCGACAAGGACGTGCTGATCCACGCCCTGCCGATCTACCACACGCATGGCCTGTTCGTGGCGACCAACGTGACGCTGTTCGCCCGCGCCTCGATGATCTTCCTGCCAAAGCTCGATCCGGACCTCATCATCAAGCTGATGGCGCGCGCCACGGTGCTGATGGGCGTGCCGACGTTCTACACGCGCCTGCTGCAAAATCCCGCGCTGTCGCGCGAGACGACGAAGCACATGCGGCTGTTCATCTCGGGCTCCGCACCGCTGCTGGCAGAGACCCATCGCGAATGGTTGGCGCGCACGGGCCACGCCGTGCTCGAACGCTACGGCATGACCGAGACCAACATGAACACGTCGAACCCCTATGACGGCGAGCGCGTGCCCGGCGCGGTCGGCTTTCCGCTCCCCGGCGTCTCCGTGCGCGTCACCGAACCCGAGACCGGCAAGGAATTGCCGCGCGATGAGATCGGCATGATCGAGGTCAAGGGCCCGAACGTCTTCAAAGGCTATTGGCGCATGCCGGAGAAGACCAAGTCGGAATTCCGGCCCGACGGCTTCTTCATCACCGGCGATCTCGGCAAGATCGACGAGAAGGGCTACGTCCACATCCTCGGCCGCGGCAAGGATCTCGTGATCTCCGGCGGCTTCAACGTCTACCCCAAGGAAATCGAGAGCGAGATCGACGCCATGCCCGGCGTGGTGGAGTCCGCCGTGATCGGCGTGCCCCATGCCGATTTCGGCGAGGGCGTCACGGCCGTGCTGGTCTGCAACAAGGGCGCCGATGTCACCGAGGCCGCAGTGCTGAAAGCGCTCGACGGGCGCCTGGCAAAATTCAAGATGCCCAAACGCGTCTTCGTCGTCGACGAACTGCCGCGCAACACCATGGGCAAGGTGCAGAAGAACGTGTTGCGCGATACGTACAAGGATATTTACGCGAAGAAGTGAGGAGACGGCTCGTCGCGGGTTTTGCGACGAGGACCATCCGCACAACGCGCTGTCATGCCCCGGCTTGACCGGGGCATCCAGTACGCCGCGGCCTCTCGGCTCAGTCACCGCTGTCTCTGGAATACTGGATCGCCCGATCAAGTCGGGCGATGACAGCGGAACGCTTGGTGAGCGCGGGTCACCCCGATCACTGCCCGCCCACAAGACTCATCACAAACCGGCTGCCCACGATAAACAGATAGCATCCGAACGCGACCTCCAGCGTCCGCTTCGACATTGCATGTGCGGCCTTCACACCGAGCGGCGCCGTCACGAGGCTCATCGGCATCACCAGCACGGCGCCGATCAGCGAGACGTAACCGAGCGCGAACGGAATTTGCAGCGCTGCGACGCTGGGATACGTCGCCGCGGCCGGCCAGCCGGCATAGACGTAGCCGAGCGCGCCGGGGATCGAGATCAGCACCGCCAGCGCCGAGGAGGTCGCGACCGCCTGATGGATCGGCCGGCCGTAGAAGGTCATCAGCAGGTTCGAGAACAGGCCGCCGCCGATGCCCATCAGCGTCGACAAAATGCCGACGCAGAATCCGTAGACGCGCATCAATGGACCCTTCGGCAGATCGTCGCCGAGCTTCCAGCCTTCACGCGCGAAGATCAGGCGGACCGCCGCCGAATAGGCGACGCAGACGAAGACGATCTTGAACAGCCGCTCCGGGGCGTAGCGCGCGACCACGCTGCCGGCGACGACACCGATCAGGATCGGCAGCCACCACACGCGCAGGATCGACATGTCGACGGCGCCGCGCTTGTGATGCGCCTGGAACGAACGGATCGACGTCGGGATGATGACCGCAAGCGATGTGCCGACGCAAAGCGGCATGCGCACGTCCAGCGGCACGCCGGCAATGCGAAAGCATTCGTAAAACACCGGCACCAGAATCGCGCCGCCGCCGATGCCGAACACACCGGCCAGAAACCCGGAGAGCGCGCCGACTGCGATCAGCAGCAGCGCGAGCTCCACGAGTTCACGAAGATCAAGACCTGCAATCACCCGGACCTGCCCCGACAACCGGCCGCAACTTCTCCGATTCGTCCGTTCGGAATGAGCTGCGCATGAAGCTGTAGGCGATCCGATCTGCGCGGTCGACCCGACGCGCCTTCCGGCTGGGGTGGAATGCAAGGTGCGCATATCCGCCGCCGGACGGAAAATCGATGCGCAGGACGGAAATCGCGGATGGTCCGTCGGTGAACCGCGTTGCTTCAGGGCGCATGAACTGACTGGTTCGAACCGTGGCGGGCGCGCGGTGGCTTAGAGCCGTTCCAATAGTAATTTCAATGGGCCTCGCCCGCCGCCATAAAGAGTGAATTAATGTTCGATTGTTGGTCGGTGCACCATCGATCTGGTATACCAAGGCCCTGATTGGCTTGTTGCATCAACGCCGTAAGGCTGAACACCGATTCGATTTATGGCGATTTGGTGATTGCGCCAGCCAAATCGACTCCGTAAATAGAGCCGACCTTTCGCGATCCCCGCGCGCCCCCTGCTGGGCCGCCATAAACATCAAAAGCCCATGACCGCACGGATCGAACGACCGCTTTCACCACACATGCAAGTCTACCGCTGGACGTTGACGATGGCGCTGTCCATCGTCCACCGCGCCACCGGTATCGCCCTCTACGTCGGAACCCTGCTGCTGGCCTGGTGGCTGATCGCTGCAGCGTCCGGCCCGGCCGCCTATGCCCACGTCCAGGCCTTCACCGGCAGCATCATCGGCCGGCTGATCATGTTCGGCTACACTTGGGCGCTGATGCACCATATGTTGAGCGGTATCCGGCACTTCGTGTGGGACCTTGGCTACGGCTTCAAGGCCAATGAGCGCGAAGCGCTGACCTGGGGCGCCCTGATCGGCGGCATCGCCCTGACGGTGCTGATCTGGATCATTGCCTACGCGACCGGAGGTGGACGATGAGCACGGCTGATACGCCGAAGCGCAGCATGCGCACCCCGCTCGGCCGCGTCCGCAACCTCGGCGCCGCGCATTCCGGCACGTCCGATTTCTGGCGCCAGCGCCTGACGGCGGTGGCGATGGTGCTGCTGATGCTCCCCGTGATCGTCGTCATCATGATGCTGCTCGGCCGCAACCAGGCCTATGCCAAGCAGATCCTGGGCTCGCTGCCGATCGCCATCATCATGGTGCTCTTCATCATCGCCAGCGCCTGGCACATGAAGATCGGCATGCAGGTCGTGATCGAGGACTACGTCCACAACGAGAAGCTCAAGCTCGCGACGATCATGCTCAACAATTTCTTCTCGATCGCGGTCGCGCTCGCGTCGATCTACGCGATTCTCCAACTGTCATCCGGAGTGTAACCCATGGCCAACGCGACGAATGGCAAGGGCAACGGCGCTCCCGCCACCAACGGCAAAGCCTATCCGATCGAGGACCACACCTATGACGTCGTCGTGGTCGGCGCCGGCGGCGCGGGCCTGCGCGCCACGGTCGGCTGCAGCGAAGCCGGCCTGAAGACGGCCTGCATCACCAAGGTGTTTCCGACCCGCTCGCACACAGTCGCGGCGCAGGGCGGCATCTCGGCCTCGCTCGGCAACATGCACAAGGACGACTGGCGCTGGCACATGTACGACACCGTGAAGGGGTCGGACTGGCTCGGCGACCAGGACGCGATCGAATACATGGTGCGCAACGCACCCGACGCGGTCTACGAGCTCGAACATTGGGGCGTGCCGTTCTCGCGCACCGAGGACGGCAAGATCTACCAGCGCCCGTTCGGCGGCATGACCACCGAGTTCGGCAAGAGCCAGGCGCAGCGCACCTGCGCCGCCGCCGACCGCACCGGTCACGCCATGCTGCACACGATGTATGGCCAGTCGCTGCGTCACGCGGCCGAGTTCTTCATCGAGTTCTTCGCCATCGACCTGATCATGGACGACCAGGGCACCTGCCGCGGCGTCATCGCGCTCAAGCTCGACGACGGCACGCTGCATCGCTTCCGCGCCCAGACCGTGATCCTCGCGACCGGCGGCTACGGCCGAGCCTACGCCTCCTGCACCTCGGCGCACACCTGCACCGGCGACGGCGGCGGCATGGTGCTGCGCGCCGGCCTGCCGATGCAGGACATGGAGTTCGTGCAATTCCACCCGACCGGCATCTACGGCTCGGGCTGCCTCGTCACCGAAGGTGCGCGCGGCGAAGGCGGCTACCTCGTCAATTCCGAGGGCGAGCGTTTCATGGAGCGCTATGCGCCGTCGGCAAAGGACCTGGCGTCACGCGACGTCGTCTCGCGCGCGATGACCATCGAGATCCGCGAAGGCCGCGGCGTCGGCAAGAAGAAGGACCACATCTTCCTTCATCTCGACCATCTCGATCCCGCGGTGCTCGCCGAGCGCCTGCCGGGCATCTCCGAATCCGCAAAAATCTTCGCCAATGTCGACGTGACGCGCGAGCCGATCCCGATCGTGCCGACCGTGCACTACAACATGGGCGGCATTCCGACGAATTATCACGGCGAAGTGCTGACCAAGAAGGACGGCGACGACAACGCCATCATCCCGGGCCTGATGGCGATCGGCGAAGCCGCTTGCGTCTCCGTGCACGGCGCCAACCGCCTCGGCTCGAACTCGCTGATCGATCTCGTCGTGTTCGGCCGCGCCGCGGCGCTCCGTCTCGCCGAGAAGCTGACCCCGAACGCCAAGCAGCCCGAGCTGCCGGCGAACTCGGCCGATCTCGCGCTCGGCCGCCTCGACCATTATCGCTACGCCTCGGGCGGCACGCCGACCGCAAAGCTGCGCGAAGGCATGCAGCATGTGATGCAGAACAACTGCGCCGTGTTCCGCACCGGCGACGTGCTGAGCGAAGGCCAGCACCTGATCGAGAAGGTCCACAGCGGCATCACCGACATCGCCGTGTCCGATCGCTCGCTGGTGTGGAATTCGGACCTGATCGAGACGCTCGAATTCGACAATCTGATTTCGCAGGCGGTGGTGACGATGGACTCGGCCGCCAACCGCACCGAGAGCCGCGGCGCGCATGCGCGCGAGGACTTCTCCGCGCGCGACGACAAGAACTGGATGAAGCACACGCTGGCCTGGCTCGACGACAACGGCAAGGTCAAGATCGAGTACCGCCCGGTTCACGACTACACCATGACCAACGACGTGCAGTACATCCCGCCCAAAGCGCGCGTGTACTGAGCGAACAGCGAAAGCCTTATCAAAATGGTTGAATTCGCACTTCCGAAGAACTCCAAGATCACCGGCGGCAAGACCTGGCCGAAGCCCGCGGGCGCGACCGAGACGCGCGAGTTTCGCGTCTATCGCTGGAATCCGGACGACGGCAAGAATCCGAGCGTCGACACCTATTACGTCGATACCAATGATTGCGGTCCGATGGTGCTGGACGGCCTGATCTGGATCAAGAACCACATCGATCCGTCGCTGACCTTCCGCCGCTCCTGCCGCGAAGGCGTCTGCGGCTCCTGCGCCATGAACATCGACGGCCAGAACACGCTGGCCTGCACCCGCTCGATGCACGACGTGAAGGACGGCGCGGTGAAGATCAACCCGCTGCCGCATCAGCCGGTGGTGAAGGATCTCGTTCCCGACCTCACCAATTTCTACGCCCAGTACGCTTCGATCGAGCCTTGGCTGAAGACGACCTCGCCGACGCCGCAGAAGGAATGGCGCCAGACCCACGAGGATCGCGAGAAGCTCGACGGCCTCTACGAGTGCATCCTCTGTGCCTGCTGCTCGACCTCGTGCCCGAGCTATTGGTGGAACAGCGACCGCTATCTCGGTCCGGCCGCGCTGCTGCAGGCCAACCGCTGGGTGTCCGATTCGCGCGACGAGGCCACCGGCGAGCGGCTCGACAACCTCGAGGACCCGTTCCGGCTCTATCGCTGCCACACCATCATGAACTGCGCCAAGGCCTGCCCGAAGGGCCTCAACCCGGCCGAAGCCATCGCCGAGCTCAAGCTCAAGATGGTCGAGCGCCAGATCTAGGCGCCGCGGACACCGTACCCCCCCCGGCCAGGACGGCCGGGGTATGCTACGACCGGGCCTGCTTCGGGTAAAATTTACCCTATCCCGCGTCGCGGGCGAATCGGCGGACCACAACCTCCGGTTCCGGCCATAAGTCGCTTCCTTCCCGGCGTCAGATTCAAGTAAGCTTCCCGTCGGGGGACCGGGAGCGACCTTGCAGGGCGCACAACGCAATTCGCTGAGACTCTTGCAGTGGATGATGGCCGCATCCCTGGCGCTGCCGATTGCGCTGTTCGCCATCGCCTCCACCATCTCCTACAATTCGACGCGCGACATCGCCGACCGAGAGATCGAGCGTACGCTCGATGTCGCCCATGAGCACGCGCTCAAGGTGTTCGAGACCATCGACCGCAGCCTCGCCGAGATCAACGAGGTCGTGCGCGACCTTCCCGACGACGTCATCCGGTCGCGGGAAGGCGCGCTGCACCGGCGCCTGAAGCAGCTGACCGACGCGCTGCCGCAGCTCAAATCGGCCTGGATCTTCGATGCGAACGGAAAATCGCTGGTCAACAGTCTGGCGTCGCCGGCGCCGGATCAGAGCTTTGCCGACCGCGACTACTTCTATGCCCATGTCGACCAGAGCATCGGCACCTTCATCGGCGCCTCGCTGACGCCGCGGCAGCCCTACCAGGGTGCGCGCTTCTTCGGCGTCAGCCGCCGCCGCGCAACCGACGATGGCAGCTTCACCGGCGTGATCCAGGCGTCCGTGCTGCCGGAATATTTCGAGAGCTTTTACGCCAGGATCGGCACCGATCCCGGCTCCTTCTTCGCGATGGGACGCACCGACGGCGTGCTGCTGGCGCATTTCCCGCGGCTCGACCACCAGATCCAGCTCGACCCGAACGGTCCGGTCGGCCGGAGCATCGCGGCCCATCCCGATCATGGGCTGATGACCATCGCCTGGCCGTCGGACGGGATCGAGCGGCGCATCGGCTACCGGCGCGTCGCCGAATATCCGATCTATGTCAGCGCCGGCCTCGAGACGTCGGCGATCCGCGCGCGCTGGCTCGCCACCATGAGCCAGCATCTGGTGTTCGGCGTGCCCGCGACCGCGCTGCTGTTCATCCTGCTGGCCTTCGCCTTCCGCCGCACCCAGACTCTCCAGACCGAGGCGGCCAGGCGGCGCGAAGCCGAGGACGCACTCAAGCACAGCCAGCGGCTGGAGGCGCTGGGCCAGCTCACCGGCGGCGTCGCGCACGATTTCAACAATCTCCTGACCGTCATCCGCGCGTCCGTCGATCTGTTGAATCGCCCGCAAATCAGCGAGGAACGGCGGCAGCGCTACATCACGGCGATCGCCGAGGCGGTCGCGCGCGCGGCGAAGCTGACCTCGCAGCTCCTGGCCTTCGCGCGACGCCAGACCTTGAAGCCCGAAGTGTTCGACATCGGCGACCGCATGCAGTCGCTGCGCGACATGCTCGCCACGCTGCTCGGACCGGCCATCGAAATCGTCACGCAGCTGCCGATCGAGCCCTGTCTCGTCAATGCCGATGCCGGCCAGTTCGAGACGGCCATGATCAACATGGCGACCAACGCGCGCGACGCCATGCAGGGCAAGGGCCGGATCGTCTTCACGGTGCACGCGGCGACGAATGTTCCGGACACGCTGGCGCACCTCTCGGGAAGTCACGGATTTGTCTGCGTCGCCGTCAGCGATAGCGGCATCGGCATTCCCGCCGCGCAACTGGGCCGCATCTTCGAACCGTTCTTCACCACCAAGCAGGTCGGCCAGGGCACCGGCCTCGGCCTGTCGCAAGTGTTCGGCTTCGCCCGGCAATCCGGCGGCGAGGTGACCGTCATGAGCGAAGTCGGCCAGGGCAGCACCTTCTCGCTCTATCTGCCGCGCGTGCCGGCAACGCTCTTGCCGCGAAGCCAGGCGCCGACTACGGCGCCGGCGGTCGCCGGCAGCGGCATGTCGGTGCTGGTCGTCGAGGACAATATCGAGCTCGGCAATTTCGCCGCCGACGGACTGACCGAGCTCGGCTACAGCATTACGCTGGTCGACAACGCCACCGATGCGCTCACCGAGCTGGTCGGCGCTACCGATCGTTTCGACGTCGTGTTCTCCGACGTCGTCATGCCCGGGATGACCGGGCTCGATCTGGCCCAGGCGATCCGCGATCGCGGCATCGGCGTGCCAATCGTGCTGACCACGGGCTACAGCCACGCTTTGTCCCAGGACGGCGTCGCCGGCTTCGAGCTCGTGCAAAAGCCCTATTCCATCGAGGAGCTGTCGCGGGTCCTGCACCAGGCGGCGCGGCTGAAGCGGGTGCGTGACGGCGCCGCCGAGTGATCGGCCCAGCGGAACTCAACGGAACCGGCTGATTTGTCTGGCGTTATCCGGCCATGCAAAAGCCAGCCGCAAAGCGCGAACAGGGCAGGAAGCCGCCCATCGTCGACATCAAGGGCGAGGACGGCGACGCGATCGCACCGCCGCCGCCCGAAGTGGTCGAACCTGATTCAGACCTCTCACCCGAAGAGATCGAGCAGGCGCGCAAGGATTATCTGCTGACGCGGTTCTGGATCAGCGCGCGCGGCTTCTGGGCACGCAAGGGCGACCGCCTCGCCTGGCCGTTCTCGATCGGCCTCGTCGTGCTGATCGTCCTCACCGTCGGCTTCCAATACGGCATCAATGTCTGGAACCGCGCGATCTTCGACGCCATCGAGAAGCGCGATGCGACCACGGTCTTCCATCTCACCGCGGTGTTCTTCCCGCTCGCGATCGGCAGCATCGTGCTCGGCGTCGCGCAGGTGTTTGCCCGCATGGGCATCCAGCGGCGCTGGCGTGCCTGGCTCACCAACAGCGTGCTGACGCGCTGGCTCACCAACGGGCGCTATTACCAGCTCAACCTCGTCGGCGGCGACCACAAGAATCCGGAATACCGCATCGCCGAGGATTTGCGCGTCGCAACGGACTCGCCGGTCGACTTCCTCGCCGGCGTGACCTCGGCACTGCTATCGGCCGCGACGTTCATCGTCGTGCTCTGGACCATCGGCGGCGCACTCACCGTCACGATTGGCGGATCGTCGATCACCATTCCCGGCTTCCTCGTGATCGCCGCGATGCTCTATGCGGGAATCGCCTCGGGCTCGATCCTGGTGATCGGCCGTCAATTCGTGCAGGTCTCCGAGGACAAGAACCAGGCGGAGGCCGATTTCCGCTACACGCTGACGCGCGTGCGTGAGAACGGCGAGAGCATCGCGCTGCTCGGCGGCGAGGAGGAAGAGCGCGGCGGCATCGACCGCAATTTTACCAGCGTGCTGCGGCAGTGGGCGCGGCTCGCGGGCCAGCACATGCGCACGACGCTGGTGTCGCAGGGTTCGAGCCTCGTTGCGCCCGTGGTCCCGCTTCTGCTCTGCGCGCCGAAATTTCTCGACGGCAGCATGACGCTGGGGCAGGTGATGCAGGCGGCCTCCGCCTTCACCATCGTGCAGAGCGCGTTCGGCTGGCTGGTCGACAATTATCCGCGTCTCGCCGACTGGAACGCCTGCGCCCGCCGCATCGCCTCGCTGATGATGTCGCTCGACGGCCTCGAGCGCGCCGAGCAGGGCGACGGCCTCGGCCGCATCAAGCGCGGCGAGACCAGCAACGAGACGATGCTGGAGCTGAACGATCTCTCCGTCACGCTCGACGACGGCACCGCCGTGGTCGGCGAGACCGAGGTGGCGATCGAGCCCGGCGAGCGGCTTTTGGTCGCCGGCGAATCCGGTACCGGCAAGAGCACGCTGGTGCGCGCCATCGCAGGCCTGTGGCCATGGGGCGACGGCAGCGTCAATTTCCATCCCGACCGGCGGCTGTTCATGCTGCCGCAGCGGCCCTACGTGCCCTCAGGCAGCCTGCGCCGCGCGGTCGCCTATCCCGGCGCCGAGGACGACTGGACCGTCGAGGAGATCGGCGAAGCCCTGCACAAGGTCGGCCTCGACCATCTCAAGGAGAAGATCGAGGAAGAAGGGCCGTGGGACCAGACGCTGTCCGGCGGCGAAAAACAACGCCTCGCCTTCGCGCGGCTGTTGCTGCACAACCCCGACATCGTCGTGCTGGACGAGGCGACCTCCGCGCTCGACGAGAAGAGCCAGGACAAGATGATGAAGATGGTCACCGACGAGCTGCGAGAGGCCACCATCGTCAGCGTCGCGCATCGTGTCGAGCTCGAAGCGTTCCACAGCCGCAAGATCGTGCTGGAGCGCCGCAAGGGCGGCGCCAAGCTCGTCAGCGACATCGACCTGATCCCGCGCAAGGGCAAGCGCAAGCTGCTTGGGCGATTCCTGCGTCAGCGGAAGCCCGCGGCGAAAAAGGTGGCGTGACTTCTCCGTCGTCCCGGACAAGCGCAGCGCAGATCCGGGACCCATGCCCACAGGGAGGAGTTTGGCGAAGACTCGGAGTAGGCATCTCGCGTCACACGCCTCCCTGGGGTTATGGATCCCGGCGTTCGCCGGGATGACACTGAAATTGTAGCTCACCGCAAAACCGGCTATGCATGCGCCGCCTGCAACGAGGATCGCCTGCTTGACGCCCGACAATGCCCTTTCATCCGCGCCATTCGGCGCGTTTGCGCCGAATGCCGCGCAGGCCGCGATCATTCGCCTCACGCAGGGATCGGGGCTGAAGCGCGGCGCGTTCCGGCCATGGATGTCGCGGCTGGTCAATCTGCTCCGCGGCGGCCCGATCGACGTACAATATCAGGGCGCCTCATTCCGTTTCTATCACCAGGGCAGCGCGACCGAACGCGGCGCGTTGTTCAACCCCGACTACAATCTCGACGAGCTCGACTTCCTGCGACAGCACACGCAAGCCGGCGGCACGTTCGTCGATGTCGGCGCCAATGTCGGCACCTTCGCGCTGGTGATGGCGCGGCAGGTCGGCACCAACGGCAAGGTGGTCGCGATCGAGCCGCATCCGCTGACGTTTGGACGGCTCTCGTTCAATCACGCCGCATCGAAGGCGACGCAGGTGCGCCTGGTACAGGCCGCCGCGGGCGATAGCGACGGCGAGCTGATGATCGAGAGCGGCGGCGGCAATCTCGGCGCCACGCACGTCGTCACCGGCCCGGCCAGCACTGATGCGATCAAGGTGCCGTCGCTGCGGCTCACGCGCATTCTGGAAGAGGCCGGCGTTACACAGGTCGATTCGCTCAAGATCGACGTCGAGGGTTTTGAGGACCGCGTGCTGATCGGCTTCTTCCGCGACGCGCCGCAGGCGCTGTGGCCCCGCGCGGTCGTGATCGAGCATCTGTCACAAAACGAGTGGCAACAGGATTGTATCGCCGACATGGTCGCGCGCGGCTTTACGATCGCGCGCAAGACTCGAAGCAATACGTTCCTGTCACGCTGACGACGAACCACGGAGGTTACGATGATCGATCACCTGGGCCTCTCCGTCTCCGACTACGAGGCCGCGAAGGCATTCTACAGCAAGGCACTGGCGCCGCTCGACTACAGCCTGATCATGGAGGTGACGGAGGAGCAGACCGGTCACGCCGCGGCAGCCGGATTCGGCGCCGGCGGCAAGCCCGACTTCTGGATCGGCGGCGAAGGCGCGATGAACAAGCCGGTGCATGTCGCGATCCTCGCGAAGGACCGCGCCACCGTCGATGCGTTCTACAAGGCGGCGATGGCCGCCGGTGGTCGCGACAACGGGCCGCCCGGCCTCCGCCCGCATTATCACGCGAACTACTACGGCGCCTTCGTGCTGGACCCAGACGGCCACAACATTGAGGCGGTCTGTCACGCACCGGAATAGCGCGGTGCGACCAAAGCGCGATGAGACCATCTCATCGCGCTTCAGGTTGTTGTTTGAGCATGATCTTCTCGGAAAACCGCTCAGCACTTTTCCGGATCATGCTCTCGGAACATCGGCGCGGCATCATCGTTGTCGTTCTCCGGACAACTGATCTTTGTGATGCCGATGCCGATTGAACCGCCCGAGATACCGCCATCGACACCCGGCACGCCCAGCGAGCCACCGCCCGGAATTCCGCCGGGCAACCCGCAACCTGAAATCACGCCGCCAGTGCGCGAGCCCGGCGAATCACCGCGGCCCGATGAATTGCCGGGTCGCATGCCCGAAGAGATTCCGTCGCGCGGACCGAGCGGTCCGCTCACGCCGAATCCCGCGACGGATGCCAATTCGTCGCAGCATCACATGCGAGACGCGAGCGATCACATGTGAGGCGATTGCAACATGCGTCTGAATGCGCAATGAACGTTGTCATAGTGACGTGATTTGCGTGCAGAAATAAATCGGGCCGCGACCGCTTCGCCCGCCACAATGCGGCCTAACGCGTAGCCGTTCATTCCAACACTTCGTCAAACCAAGACTTCGTCAAAGAACCTTCCGGGGAAGTTGAACCACATGACCAACCTTCGTCTCTTGCTGCTTGCCACGACGGCTCTGACCGCGATGCAATTCGCAAGCTCCGCATCGCATGCGCAAAGCGCGCCGCCGCTCGTGGTCGCGCAGGCCCAGCCAGAATTGGGCCCTGACGGAAAACCGAAGCAGCCTCCGAAGGAAGCGCCAAAGGGTCCGCCGCCCGCCGCGCGCCCGGCGGCACCGCCTCCGCCAGCCGCACCACCCCCTGCTCCGCCCAAGGCACCGGCCGCGCCGCCGCCGGCGGCTGCCCCGCCGCATCCGCCCGCCGCACCTCCGCCGGCTGCTGCGCCCGCACGTCCGACGCCACCGCCTCCGCCGCCCGCGACGCATCAGGCTCCGCCGCCACCCCCGCCGCCGCCTGCTGCCCCCAAGGCGCCGACGCCGCCTCCGGCCGCGGCTCCGCAACAGCACGCTCCGACACCGCCGCCGCCTCCAGCGGCAGCCCCGCAGCAGCACGCACCGACACCGACTCCGCCGCCCGCGGCAGCACCGGCGCGCCCGGCGACCCCGCCGACACCTCCGCCTCCGCCTGCGGCAGCCACACCACCCTCAGCGGGACCTGCCGCACGGCCTGCGCCGGCGGCGACGCCAGTTCCGACTCCGACGCCCACTCCGTCGCCCGCAGCACCGGCAGCTCGCCCGGCCACGACGCCTGCTGCCCCGACGACCACTCCGACCGCGACGCCGGCGCCCGGCACCACGCCGCCCGGACGCCCCGGCGGCGCTCCTCCGGCTGCAGGGGCACCCGCTCCAGGCGCCACGCCGGCGCCAGGTGGCACCCCGACGACGCCGTCCGGACGTCCCGGCCCCGGTGGACCGCCGGCCGCAGGAACACCCGCTCCAGGCGCCACCCCGGCCCCGACGGCAACGCCGGCTCCCGGCGGCGCGGTGACCCAGCCTCCCGGACGTCAGGGTGGAGCGCCTGCCGGCGCGCCGGCAGCCGGTGCTCCGCCTGTGGCACCGCAGGCCGGCGCCGGGCCGCGTCCGCCGGCGCCGCCGCCCGGCGCCGCGGCGCCGACTGTCGTCCCTGCGACGCCAGCCGCAGCACCGCCGCCGGACAAGGCGCAATACGCCCCGCCGACGGTTCAGCCGGCCTTCCGCGCCGCGCCGACCATTGCCGCTCCGCTGCCGCCTGCGCCGCGTCCGCCGCAGCGTGACCTGACGCCGCTTGCGTTCGGCGCGGGCGTCGTGGCCGGTGCCGTGATCGGCGCCACCATCGCCGACTACCGCAATCAGCGGCAGGAGGTCGTCGAAGGCGGCCGCACCGTCTACACCGAGCCGGATCGCATCATCATCCGCGACCCGGGCGGGCAGGAATACGTCCGCGGCAACGATCTCTATCGCTTCCGCTACGGTGCCCGCGACATCCGCACCGAGACTGTCGGCGGCGAAACCCGCACCGTCGTGATCCGTCCCGATGGCAGCGAGGTGATCACCGTGGTCGGTCCGGACGGTTCGCTGCTCCGCCGAATCCGCCGGGACCCCCGCGGGCAAGAGCTTGTCATCATCGACAACAGCTACCGCGATCCGCGCGCGGTCGGCGGCTTCTATGTCGACGTACCGCCGCCAGTCGTGAACATTCCCTATGATCGCTACATCGTCGATGCCCAGGAAGCGACGCCGGACGTGATCTACGAGACCATGGAGGCACCGCCGGTGCAGCGGATCGAGCGGCGTTATTCGCTCGACGAGATCCGCTACTCGCCGAACGTCCGCATGGCGATGCCGAGCATCGACGTCAACACGATCAACTTCGAGACGGGATCGTGGACCATTCCGCCGGATCAGGCGGCGCGGCTGCAGGTGATCGCCGACGGTCTCAACCGTGCGATCCAGCGCAACCCGCGCGAGGTGTTCCTGATCGAGGGACACACCGACGCGGTCGGCAACGACGTCGACAATCTGTCGCTGTCGGATCGCCGTGCGCAGTCGGCGGCCGAATTGCTGACCCAGCAGTTCGGTGTGCCCGCGGAGAACCTGACCTCGCAGGGCTACGGCAAGCAGTACCTGAAGGAGCAGACCGACGGGCCGAGCCGCATCAACCGGCGCGTCACCGTCCGCCGCATCACGCCGCTGCTCAATGGTGGCACGGCTTCGTTGCCGCCGCCCCCGCCCGGCACCACGCCGCCGCGCCAGTAAGGCGATCGCAAAAAGAAAATGGCCGGGAGCGATCCCGGCCATTTTTGTTTTGGATGCTTTGCGCGACGCTGCGGAACGGCGCGAGCTCGTAGGATGGGCAAAGGCGCGTAGCGCCGTGCCCACGATCTCCTCCATCATGGACAGATGGTGGGCACGGCGCGAAGAGCGCGCCTTTGCCCACCCTACGGCACTACTCCTTGTCGTTCTCGAGCTTGAAGATCTGCGAGCCTTCACTGCCCGAGAGCAGGCCGGTCTTCGAATAGAGACCGAGCTTGGTGCGCGTGTCGGCGATGTCGAGATTGCGCATGGTGAGCTGACCGATGCGGTCGGCCGGCGTGAAGGCGGCGTCTTCGACCTTCTCCATGCTGAGCCGCTCCGGCGCATAGGTGAGGTTCGGGCTCTCGGTGTTGAGGATCGAATAGTCGTTGCCGCGACGCAGCTCGAGGGTGACCTCGCCGGTGACGGCGCGCGCGACCCAGCGCTGCGCGGTCTCGCGCAGCATCAGCGCCTGCGAGTCGAACCAGCGGCCCTGATAGAGCAGGCGTCCCAAGCGCATGCCGCTGATGCGGTACTGCTCGATCGTATCCTCGTTGTGGATGCCGGTGACGAGCCGCTCATAGGCGATGTGCAGCAGCGCCATGCCGGGCGCTTCGTAGATGCCGCGGCTCTTCGCCTCGATGATGCGGTTCTCGATCTGGTCGCTCATGCCGAGGCCGTGGCGGCCGCCGATCGCATTGGCTTCGAGGAACAGCGCGACCGGATCAGAGAAGGTCTTGCCGTTCAGAGCGACGGGCTGGCCCTCCTCGAAACGCACCACGACCTTCTCGGCTTTGACGTTGCAATCGTCACGCCAGAACGGCACGCCCATGATCGGGTTGACGATCTTGATGCCGCTGTCGAGGCTTTCGAGGTCTTTTGCCTCATGGGTGGCGCCGAGCAGATTGCTGTCGGTCGAATACGCCTTCTCGGCGCTCATCTTGTAGGCAAAGCCCTGCGCCGTCATGAACGCCGACATCTCGGCGCGGCCGCCGAGCTCGTCGATGAACTGCTGGTCGAGCCAGGGCTTGTAGATGCGCAAGGACGGGTTGGTCAGCAGGCCGTAGCGGTAGAAGCGCTCGATGTCGTTGCCCTTGAAGGTCGAGCCGTCACCCCAGATGTTGACGCCGTCTTCCTTCATCGCCGCGACCAGCATCGTGCCGGTGACGGCGCGCCCGAGCGGCGTGGTGTTGAAATAGGTGATGCCGCCGGTCGAGATGTGGAAGGCGCCCGACTGGATCGCGGCGATGCCCTCGTGGACGAGCTGGGTGCGGCAATCGACCAGCACGGCCTTTTCGGCGCCGAACGCTTCGGCCTTGCGCGGGATCTCGTTGTAATCGGCTTCGTCGGGCTGGCCGAGATTGGCGGTATAGGCGTAGCAGCGCGCGCCCTTCTGCTTCATCCAGAGCAGCGCCGCACTGGTGTCGAGACCGCCCGAAAACGCGATGCCGACTTTCTCACCCTTGGGCAGGCTTTTCAGGATCGTGGTCATGGGGCTTCCAATCGGGTCTCAAGGGGCTGATGCCGGGGTGTAGTTTGACCGCGCGAATATCAAATTTCGCGGGGCTCGGCACCCCTTTAATGGCTCAAATCGACGGTGCGGGGCCGGTCTTGCCGCCGAACAGGCGCTTGCGGAGGCGGTAGGCGGGCATGTTCAGCCGGGTCAGGGCGGCATCGACCGCCTCGTCCGAAAACCGGGTCCGCGGCCAGCGGTAGATCAGTGCGTAGCCGAACCAGATCACGATGAAGGTGACGAGGCCGGCGGTCGCGACATCGGTGAAGAAGTGGCCGCCGAAGGCCATGCGGAGCCCGCTGGTCGCGGCGCCGAACACCACTGCGCCGGCATAAGCGAGCGGCCGCCATGCCGGCGGCGCCAGCGCGGCGGGCGCCAGCGTCCAGAACGCCGTTGCGCCTTCGCCCGAGAAGAACGAGCAGTTGCGCGCGCAATCGCCGCGCGGATCCCACCACGCCACGAACTGCTGATCGCCGGCAAACTCGGTCACCACCACCGGCCGCGGCCGGCCCCAATAGGTCTTGAAGGTGAGATTGGTGAGGATGCCGGCCGACAGGATGATCGTGACGAGCAGGAACACGATCGCGCGCCCCGACACCATCAAGGGACGATCGGGCCGGATCATCTTGACCACGAGCGCGACCAGCGGAGGCAGCACGAACGCCCAGGACACCCACATCGCAGCATCTCGCGCGATGCCGGCCCATTCGTTCAGCTTGAGCGGAAAGGTTTTTGTCTCGGGGTCGAAGAACAGCGCGGCGAGCTTGAGATCGAGCTCGGGATAGAGGCCGAAAACGACGCCGATCACGAGCCACAGCGCCAGGGCGATGAAGAGTCCGGTACGGTTCATGGCGCGCGGTTTAGCGGAGGCAAGCGAGGATGAAAACCCCGGAATCCGTCATTGCGCGCCGCTATTCCGGCCTCGAATTCAACGGCAGCGGCGGAGGCGGCTTGCGCGGCGGCGGCGGGATGCGCCAGGCGCCGGCATTGCGGCCGGCGATCAGCCAGTAGACGACGCCGGCAACGATGCCCGCGCCGGTCATGATTTCGAGGTGACGGCGCACGATGCCTTCGAACTGAAACGTATCGGGGTGGAACGGGATCAGCCCGAGATAGCAGGCGAGCCCGACGAGGCCGCCGCCGACGGCATAGGCAAGCGCACTGCGGATATAGAGCGCCTCGGTGATCGCGACGATCACCGCCGCCGGCACCAGCGCGAAACCCGAGACGAAGATGAAGCCGAAGCCGAGCAGGATGTCGATCGTGCCCTCGTCGACAGGACCGGCGCCGAGATCGGAAAATTCCGGGAACAGCAGCGCGCCGACGACGATCATGCCGCCGACGAAACAGGCGGCGAAAAAGCCGATGAAGATGACGACGAGGCGGCCGATCAGGGACATGACGCAAAAACCACCACTGCCGTCATTGCGAGGAGCACTTGCGACGAAGCAATCCAGACTGCTTCCGCGGCGACATTCTGGATTGCTTCCGCCTTCGCTCGCAATGACGAGGAGGCGACAGCACGAACAGATCTAGCTAATCCGTCATCGCCATGGCGCGCAGCGCCTGGCGCTCGCGGGCCGACAGCTTTTCCGTCTCCGACTTGAGCTGACCGCAGGCGGCGAGAATGTCGCGGCCACGCGGGGTGCGCACCGGCGAGGAATAGCCGGCGTTGAAGATGTATTCGGAGAACTTTTCGATCTGGTCCCAATCCGAGCATTCATAGGCCGTACCGGGCCAGGGATTGAACGGGATCAGATTGATCTTGGCATGAATGCCCTTGAGCAGCTTGACCAGCAGCTTGGCATCGTCGAGCGAATCGTTGACGCCCTTGAGCATCACATATTCGAAGGTGATGCGGCGCGCGTTGGAGGCGCCGGGATAGTCGCGGCAGGCCTGCAGCAGTTCCTTGATCGGGTATTTGCGGTTGAGCGGCACCAGCTCGTTGCGCAGCTCGTCGCGCACCGCATGCAGCGAGATCGCGAGCATGACGCCGATCTCCTCGCCGGCGCGCACGATGTTCGGCACCACGCCCGACGTCGACAGCGTGATGCGGCGGCGGGAGATGCCGATGCCTTCATTGTCGCCGACGATCAAGAGCGCATCGCGCACCGCGTCGAAATTGTAGAGCGGCTCGCCCATGCCCATCATCACGATGTTGGTGACGCGGCGCGTGCCGTCCTCGCGATCGGCCCAATCATTGAGGCGATCGCGCGCGACCATGATCTGGCCCACGATCTCGCCGGCGGTGAGGTTGCGCACCAGGCGCTGCGTGCCGGTGTGGCAGAACGAGCAATTCAAGGTGCAGCCGACCTGCGAGGAGACGCAGAGCGTGCCGCGGTCGGTCTCGGGGATGTAGACGCACTCGACTTCATGCGCCTTCTCGACATTGTCGCCACTCGGCAGCCGCAGCAGCCATTTGCGGGTGCCGTCATTGGAGATCTGCTCGGCCACGACTTCGGGCCGGTCGACCGTGAAGTGCTGCGCCAGCTCCGCGCGAATGCCCTTCGAGATCGAGGTCATGTCGTCGAAGCTCTGGGCACCGCGGAAATAGAGCCAGTGCCACAGCTGCTGCACCCGCATCTTGCGCTGCGCAGGCGCGACGCCGATGTCGCCAAGCCGATCGGCAAGCTCGGTGCGCGACAGTCCGATCAGCGACGGTCTTGCCGGCGGCACATAGGTTTCGAGCGGAGTCTTCTCCACCAGGATTGCGTCGCGCGGCTCGGTCGTCGGTTGCATCGGTTGCCTGATATCTCTCGTCGTGCCCGGGCTCGTCCCGGGCATCCACGTTGTTCTGGCCCGTGGCTAGCACGTGGATGGCCGGGAAAAGCCCGGCCATGACGGCTGTACCTTTGGGATACGTCTATATAGCAACCGGAACCGCCGATTGCGACCGTGGCTATTGCCTAGCCCTAAAGGCCTAAGCCGGCAGCCTTAACGCCGGCAATCCTGCGAGATCCGGTCCAGCGCCTGGGCGAGGCCCTTCAGCGAGAACGTGTCGGTCGTCTCCGTCCCCTTGGCCGAAACGCCCTTGACCACGAGATCGGCGGATTTGCGCATGGCCTCGACCATCCGCTCCTCCTCGGCTGCATTCTTGATCCAGAGGCCGTCGCCCTGCGTGTACATCGCGAACGCGGCGCCCCCGACCTCGACCGAGGATTCCGAGCCCGGCTTCAACGCATAGCCGATCATGACCGAGACTTCGTTGTTCACCTTCTCGGCCGGGCGGGTCGAGACGAAGGCATAGGCGGGATCACGTGGCCGGTTCGGCGGATTGGTCTTCGACGACGAGGGCTTGGCCAGCGCAAAACAGACCTTCTTGCCGTTGGGCGTCGCCGAATAGGCGCCCCAGGTGCCGAACTGGCCGATCAGGGTCGGCTCGGCGCCGCCCGCAACCGCCGCGGCAGGGGCAGCCGGTTTGCTCTCGGGCTTGGCAGCGGTTTTTGCGGCGGCAGGGGCTGCCGGCTTCGCCGCAGCCTTCGGCGCCGGTTGCGCGGGCTGCGCCGTCTGCGCCCGCGCGGAATCGGCGATTCCACAGGCCATCACGCCAGTCATCAAAGCTAAAATCAGCACCCGCCACATGCTGGAGTGGTTCCCTCAATATTGTGACTGGAAGATGGCCCGGCCGTGGGTTGTCCCCGTCGCAGGGATAACCGGGAAAGTCCAATTTGGGAAGGCAGTTAGCGGGTCAGCCCTTGGATCGCGCGGCGCGTTGCTCGGCCCATTGCGCATCGGTCCAGCGCAACAAATCCTCGGCGCCGGAACTGCGCAAATGCGCGCCACCGTCGATCACCACCATCTCGCCGTTGATGTAGCCGGCGCGGTCCGAGACCAGGAAGCTGGCGAGATCGGCCAGCTCGCTGTGCTCGCCGGTGCGGCCCAGCGGATTGCGCGAGGTCCAGCCCTCGTCGCGGCCCTCGGGGCGGAGCTGGCCCGATGCGCCGGCGGTCGGGAACGGTCCGGGTGCGATCGCGACGGTGCGGATGCCCTTCGGGCCCCACTCGACCGCGAGGCTCTTGGTCATCGCCAGCACCGCCGATTTCGCCATCGCCGAGGGAACCGTGAAGGCGCGGCCGGTGATGGTCGAGGTCGAGAGGATCGACAGCACGACGCCATTGTGCCTGCCGTCGATCCAGCGCTTGCCGGCGGCGAGCGTGCAGTACATCGCACCATGCAGCGTCGGCGCCAGGATCGCGTCCGCCGCGCGGAATGACAGATGCTCGCTCTGCGCGATGAAGGTCGCGGCAGCATTGTTGACGAGGATGTCGAGCGGCGCCTCCCGCCAGATCGCATCCATCATGTTGTCGACGGCGGCACCATCGCGCACATCGCACGCGATTGTCGTGACCTTGCCATCGGTCTCTTGGCGCATCTCGTTCGCCGTTGCATCGAGCCGGTCGAGCTTGCGGCCGCAGATCACGAGCTCGGCGCCGAGCGCGAGAAAGCGACGGCCCATCGCGGCACCGAGGCCGGAGCCGCCACCGGTGACGAGGATGCGCTTGCCCTTGAGCAGACCTGTTTCAAACATCGTTTGAATCCTTCTTTTTGTTCTTCGGTCCTTGCGAGCGCAGCGAAGCAATCCAGAGTCCGTGTCACGGAAAAAATCTGGATTGCTTCGCTTCGCTCGCAATGACGGAAGGATAGGCCTTCGCATTGCTCAAGACAAAGAATCCGGATTGTCCGGTCGCAGTAAATCCGGCAGAAACAGGCCAACCATAACTCCACTCGAAACGCCCCAAGGTGCCGCCATGAAAGCCATCCTCTGCTCGCAATATTGCCAGCCCGACGATCTCGTGCTCGCCGATGTGCCGGATCCGGTGGCTGGTCCCGGCGAAGCCGTGATCGCGATCAAGGCGGCGGCGCTGAACTTCTTCGATATCCTGATGATTCAGGGCAAGTACCAGATCAAGCCGCCGTTCCCGTTCTCGCCGGCCGCTGAAGTCGCAGGCGTGATCGAGAGCATCGGCCCCGGTGTCACCGACCTCAAGGTCGGCGATCGCGTTGTCGCCTCTTGCGGCCACAACGGCGCGCGCGAAAAGATCGCGCTGCCGGCGGCAGGAATCGTGAAGATCCCCGACAATCTCGACTATGACCGCGCGGCCGGCATCATCATCATCTACGGCACCGCGCTGCATGCGCTGGAAGATCGCGCGAGCCCGAAGCCGGGTGAGACGCTCGCAGTGCTGGGCGCTGCCGGCGGCACCGGCCTCGCTGCTTGCGAGCTCGGCAAGCTGATGGGCCTGAAGGTCATCGCCTGCGCCTCGTCGGACGAGAAGCTCGCATTCGCCAAAGCGCATGGCGCCGAGCTGACGCTGAACTACGGCAAGGAAGATTTGAAGGAAGGCCTGCGCAAGCTCACCGGCGGCAAGGGCGTCGACATCATCTTCGATCCGGTGGGTGGCGCCTATGCCGAGCAGGCGCTGCGCTCGATCGCCTGGGAAGGCCGTTTCCTCGTGATCGGCTTTGCCGCCGGCGACATTCCCAAGATGCCGCTGAACCTCGCGCTCTTGAAGGGTTGCGACATCCGCGGTGTGTTCTGGGGCGCCTGGACCCGGCAGAACCCGGAGAAGAACCGCGCCAATCTCGAGAAGCTCGTGAAGTGGACGGCGGAAGGAAAGATCTCCTCCCATGTCGACCGCACCTTCCCGCTGGCGCAGACCGCCGACGCACTGAAGGTGCTCGCGGGACGCCAGGCCATGGGCAAGGTGATCCTGCATCCGTGAGGCGACACAATCGCAATGACTGCCCCGGCGAATAGTCCTGGCGAAAGCCAGGACTATTTTGGAGCGTGCGATCGCGCCTCCACCTCGTCCACGCCGCTCGCGAGCGCGGCGCCGTCTGGTTGAGTCCTCCTCAACCATCGCCGCCAAAATTGCGGTGTATTCCCCCGCTCCGCCTCAATCAAACCCAACTATTTCCCAATTCGCGCCAACCGCCGTCGTTTTTTGGGCTGATTCAAATTGCGATTTACCGGTTCCAGTTTGCCGGGGCGCTTCTGGACAACAATAAAAAGACTGAAGCCGGGAATGCCCCTGCGTTGCGTAGTAATGGGGAGCATCACCATGGAGACGACGGCAAATCGCCCGTCGAAGGAGTCGAGAGCGCTCGACTTCGATCGAGCCGCATCAAATCCGTCGACCGCGTCCTTTATTCGTGCGCGCGCCGCGCGGGCCGATCTTTCGCAGGACGATCCAATTCCACTGTTCTTGTCCGATCCGCTCGGTGCGCCGGACCCAAGCGAATATGCGCCCGTGGAGGTGCGTTCCAGAATGGTCCCGCGTGTGCTCGCGGCCGTTCTGGCGGCATCCGCCCTGGCAGTCCTGGTCACACTGTTTCAGCCCGATTTTCGCAACCTCTTGCCCGCCAGTGCCGGTAACTGGGTGGGCTTCGCGCCGGAGCAGGCCATGGCGAAGGCCAGCGCGCCGGCCATCCCGCAAACCCCGCTCAAGGATCCGGCCCGCGCGACCGACCCGAGGCCGGTGAGCGCCGACGCGCAGAATGTCCCTGCACCGTCGACCCCGAGCCGCGAAGCGATCGCGACCGCCTATCAGACGGCATTGCAAGCCCAAACGCCTGTGGCCCTGCCCGCGCCCGTCGCGGCGGCGCCTGCACCGCCTCCCCCGGTCAAGACGCTCGACGCCGACACGCTGGCCGGGCTGATGACGCGCGCGAAGAGCCTGCTGAAGATCGGCGATATCGCGGCAGCCCGCCTGCTGCTCGAACGCGCGGCCACTGCGCAGGATGCGACGGCGGCGCTTCTGCTGGCGCAAACCTATGATCCGGCGGTGCTCGGCACACGCGACACACGGAGCGTCAATGCCGACGCTGCGGCCGCTCGCGACTGGTATCAGAGAGCCGCAGCGCTCGGATCGTCCGAGGCAGAACAGCGCCTCGCTCTCCTCTCGAACTAGAACGGTTCAGGTGACATCATGCGTAACACTTTGAGAATGGCGCTTGCCGCCATCATGACGATCTCTGCCTTCGCCGCACGCGCCGAGCAGACCGAATATGACCCGGCCAAAGTCTCGGACAGCCTGAAAGCCATCTTCCAGTTCGGCTCGAGCTCGACCAAGCAGGCGTTGAACGCCAACACCGTCACGCTGATCACCGGCACGATCGGCGGCACCTATGTGCAGTTCGGCGCCGACCTCGCCTCCGTGCTCGACGACGGCAACAAGATCCGCGTGCTGCCGATCGTCGGCCGCGGCTCGGTGCAGAGCGTCGCCGACATCCTGTTCCTGCAAGGCGTCGATCTCGGCGTGGTGCGCGCCGATACGCTCGACTATCTCGAGCGCAAGGGCTTTGCCAAGGACATCAAGCGGCAGTTCACCTATGTGACGAAACTCTACAACGAGGAGATGCAGGTGATCGCGCCGAAATCGGTCGCGACACTGAAAGACCTCGAAGGCAAGACGGTGAGCGTCGACCTGCCGAATGGCGGCACCTTCGTCACCGCGCTCACCGTGTTCGAGCGGCTCGGGATCAAGGCCAAGTTCGTCTATGTCGAGCAGCGCATCGCGATGGAGAAGCTGAAGGCCGGCGAGATCGATGCCGTGATCGTGGTCGGCGGCAAGCCGTACAAATCGGTTTCGACCTTCGGCAATGACGGCCGCTTTCACCTTGCGAAGGTCGACTATGCCAAGCCGCTCCAGAACGACTATCTGCCGGCGACGCTGACCGCCAAGGACTACCCCAACCTGATCAAGGACGGCGAGAGCGTGGACACCATCGCGGTGCCGGCGGTGCTCGCGGCCTATAATTGGGCGCCCAACACCGAGCGCTATCGCAAGATCGCGCTGTTCGTGGACGCGTTCTTCACCAAATTCCCCGCGCTTCAGAACCCGCCGTTCCATCCCAAATGGAAGGAGGTTTCGCTCGCGGCGCCTCTGTCCGGCTGGAACAGGTTGCCGGTGGCGCAGCAATGGCTCGACCGGCACGGCGTCGAGCCGGTGACACAGCAACGCTTCGAGGCGTTCCTGAAGCAGAGCCCGACAGGTGCGAAAGTGTCTGACGCGGACAGGGAAACGCTGTTCAAGCAATTCCAGGCGTGGGATGCGGAAAAGGCGCGGGCGGAGAAGAAGTAGCTTTCTCAAAGTCGTCCTGGCGGAAGCCAGGACGACGCCCGCTTCTACGCCACTTCAGCCTCATCCACCCCGCGCTTGAGCGCAGCGCGCGCGGCCTCGCGATGCTCTGTCGTGATATGGCTGGCGACCATGCGAATGGCCGTCGCGAGCACGGCAGCGTCATCGGTGAAGCCGAGCACCGGCATCACGTCGGGAATGAAGTCGAACGGCAGGATGAAATAGGCGATCGCACCCAGCAGCGACGCCTGGACATGGCGCGGCGTCTGGCGGTCGAACGCACAGTAATAGGCGGCGAGCAGATCTTCGGCAAACGGCAGATGCGCGACGACGCGCTTCAGCTTGCGCCAGAAACGACGACGCACGCTTTCGCGATCTTCCGCGAGCCGATCGGCCGGCTCGAAGCCGACGCTGTGTTCGGCAACCATCTTTGGAAACTCCCGCTCAACCCGGCGCGGCTGAAGGCCGCATCCGACAACGATCACAAGATGGGGATGCGGCTCCGGCCCGCAAGGCGTCAGCCCTGCGTCAGCCTGGCGATCGCGTTCATCGCGGTGGCAAGCTGAACGTCGAGCTTGGTGACGCCGCCGGCGTCATGGGTCGACAGGACCACCTCGACCGTCTTGTAGACATTGCGCCATTCGGGGTGGTGATCCATCTTCTCCGCGACCAGCGCCGCGCGGGTCATGAAGCCGAAAGCCTCGTTGAAATCCTTGAAGACAAAGGTCTTCCCGATCCCTTTGCCGTCCTGGACCTCAGCCCAGCCGGGAATACCCCCCAACGCCTGCTTGCGTGCATCCGCCGATAGAAGCTCTGCCATGGTGACCTCCGTTTTCAGGGGAACTTTACCCTAACACCGTGCTTACGCCCCGGGTTCATGCGGCAATTCGCCGATCCGCTAACCATGACGGAGATGTAACCCTGCGGAACAAGAAATTTGCTACAATTGCGGGCGTAAATCGCCGGCCAAGATGAAACTGAGCCTGAAGCGCCTGTTTGGGAGATCGATGACCGGGGCATCCGACCTGGCCGAAACGCCCTCTCCGCCTTCGCCGCGATCCGCGGCGCGGAAGACGGCGCTCGTGTCGCTGGCTCTGGTGTTCGCCATCGTCGGCGCACTGGTCGGCGGCTATTATTTCGCGATGCGACCGGTGACGCTGAAGATTGCGGTCGGTCCCGCCAATAGCGACGACGTCAAGGTGGTCCAGACGCTGACGCAGGCCTTCGCGCAGAGCAAAGGCTTCGTGCGGTTGCGCCCGATCCAGACCGACGGCGCCACCGCCAGCGCGGACCTGCTCGCCGAGGGCAAGGCCGATCTCGCCATCGTGCGCGGCGATCTCGATGTCCCCAAGAACGCGCAAGCCGTCGCGACGCTGCGCAAGAACGTCGTGGTGCTGTGGTCCGTGCCCGGCAAGGGCAAGAAGAAGGGCGCGAAGATCACCAAGATCGCGCAGCTCGCCGGCCACCGCGTCGGCGTCGTCGGCCGCACCCCGGCCAACGTCAATCTGCTCAAGGTGATCCTGCAGCAATACGGCGTCGATCCCGCCAAGGTCGAGATCGTGCAATTCCCGGCGAGCGAAGTCGCCGAAGCGATCAAGGCCCAGAAGGCCGACGTCTATCTCGCGGCCGGCCCCGTCAACAGCAAGATCACGGCGGACGCGATCGCCGCCTCCGCGAAGGATGGCGGCACGCCGACCTTCCTGGCGATCGATTCGGCGGACGCGATCGCGCAGAACCATCCGGTCTATGAGGCGTCTGAAATCCCGGCCGGCACGTATGGCGGCTCGCCCGATCGTCCCGACGACGAGGTCAAGACCATCAGCTTCTCGCACCACATCGTGGCGCGCAAAGGCCTGTCCGAGACCACGGTCGCGGCCTTCACCCGACAGCTCTTCGCCGTACGCCAACAATTGCTGACCGATTTCCCGCAAGCCGCGAAGATCGAGACGCCCGATACCGACAAGGATGCGGTGATCCCCGTGCACCCGGGCGCGGCCGCCTTCGTCGACGGCGAGGAGAAGACCTTCCTCGACAAGTACAGCGACTACATCTGGTGGAGCCTGATGGCGCTTTCGGCCACGGGCTCGATCGGCGCCTGGTTCGCGGGCTATCTGAAAAAGGACGAGCGCGACAACAACAGCCATCTGCGCGAACGCCTGCTCGACATGCTCGCCGCCGCGCGCAAGAGCGAGACGGCTGACGAGCTCGACCAGATGCAGGCCGAGGCCGACGAGATCCTGCGCGACACGCTGCGCTGTTACGACCACGGCGCCATCGAGGAAGGCGCACTGACCGCCTTCAACATCGTGCTCGACCAATTCCACGCCGCGGTCGCCGACCGCAAGGCGGTGCTGCTCAGCCTGCCGCAGAACCTGCAGCGCACCGGCGCGCAATTCCGGGCCGCCGGCAACGCATAAGCGCTTGCGCGCGTAATTGCCGCGTCACATTGTCTCAATATAGCGTCGGACTTCATCCTGGCCACCGCCGTCTCGGCGGGCCCGCCGCGCGATATCGAGAGCATCGCCATGAAGATCAAATTCTCCCGCCGTCGTTTCCTCACCACCAGCGCCGGTGCGCTCGGCGCGATCGCGATGCCGCATCTGTCGCGCGCGGCCGACCGGCCTGCGGTCACCCACGGCGTGCAATCCGGCGACGTCACCGTCGACGGCGGCGTGGTCTGGGCGCGCACCGACCGGCCCGCGCAGATGCTGGTCGAGGTCGCAACGACGGATACCTTCAAGGATGCCCGCGCACTGCCGCCGATCGCGGCGCTGCCGGAGACCGACTTCACCGCGAAGATGCTGGTGGACAATCTTCCTGCCAGCCAGGACATCTTCTATCGCGTCCGCTTCCGCGATCTCTCCCACACCGCCATCGAAGGCGAGCCGGTGGTCGGCCGCTTCCGGACCGCGCCGGCCGACCGCCGCGACGTCAGCTTCGTCTGGGGCGGCGACGTCGCCGGCCAAGGCTGGGGCATCAATCCCGATGACGGCGGCATGGTCACGTTCGCAGCCATGCGCAAGCACCGGCCGGATTTCCTGCTGCATTCCGGCGACACCATCTACGCCGACGGCGTGATCCCCTCCGAGGTGAAGCTTGCCGACGGCAAGGTCTGGAAGAACATCACCATCCCCGAGAAGGCCAAGGTCGCCGAGACGCTGGACGAGTACCGCGCCGCGCACAAATACAATTTCACCGACGACAATGTTCGCGCCTTCAATGCCGAGGTGCCGATCTTCGTGCAGTGGGACGATCACGAGGTGACCAACAACTGGTCGCTGTCGAAGGATCTGCCCTCGACCTACAAGGTGCGCGACATCTCGCTGCTCGCCGCGCGCGCGGGGCGCGCGTTCCACGAGATGTATCCGATGCGCGAGAGCATCGTCGAGCCGGGCCGGGTCTATCGCAAGATTTCCTACGGCCCGCATCTCGACGTGTTCGTGCTCGACGAGCGCAGCTATCGCGGCGGCAACGGCGCCAATCTCGAGACGGAGTACGGCCCGGCCAGCTATTTCCTCGGGCCGGAGCAGATGGCCTGGCTGAAGCGCGAACTGCTCAACTCGCGCGCGACGTGGAAGGTGATCGCCTCCGACATGCCGCTCAGCCTGATCGTCTATGACGATGCCACCAACAAGAAGGGTTCGGAAGCGTTCGCGCAAGGCGACGGCCCGGCACGCGGTCGCGAGTTGGAGATCGCCGACATCCTGCGCTTCATCAAGATGGCGCCGATCAGGAACACGGTGTGGCTGACGGCGGACGTGCACTACGCCGCCGCGCACTACTACGATCCGAACAAGGCGCAATTCCAGGATTTCGAGCCGTTCTGGGAATTCGTCTCGGGCCCGCTGCACGCCGGCACGTTCGGTCCGAACGAGCTCGACAACACGTTCGGCCCCGAGGTGCGTTTCATCAAGGCGCCGGGCCTCGACAAGCAGAACCTGCCGCCGTCCGCCGGCATGCAGTTTTTCGGCCACGTCAAGATCGACGGCGCCTCCGGCCAGATGACGGTGACGCTGCGCGACCGCGCCGACGTCGCGCTGTGGTCGACTACGCTCGATCCGAAGTTCGCCTGAGACTACCGCGCCGTCACGCGCCGCGCGCCTGCAACGCCGCCTCCAGCGCATCGCTGGAGCACGGCTTTTGCAGCCGCGGACGCGTGGCAAATTGCGCCGGGATGCTGGTCTCGGCGCCGTAGCCGGTCACGAAGACGAAGGGAATCTCGAGGGCTGCGAGCCGCTCGGCGATCGCAAAACTCTTCTCGCGGATCAGCTCGACGTCGAGCAGTGCGAAGTCGGGCGCGCGCGTCGTGATCGCATTCAGCGCCTGCGCCACCGAACCCACGGTGCGCACGTTGATCACGCCAAAGCCGAGCAGTCGATCCTCGAAATCGATCGCGATGATCGGATCATCCTCGACGATCAAGACGTCGGCAGGGATGGCGGCCGCGCCGTCGGGGGAAACAGGTATCATGATCCTGGCTGCTATCGAGGGCTGCATTTTTCTACCGATCTGGACAGCCTCATACCGACGCCTGCGCCCAGCGCATCGGAGGGTTCCCGGAACGAAACTCACCACAGAACAGTTTTGACGTCTGTCCACATGTGCACACAACGGACGGACGGAACTGACTAGAGTTGGGAAGGAGAGCAGGGGATTTGCGATGGACGTGCGGATCAGCAAGACAAACGAGATCGACAGCCGCCCTGCCAACAATCTGCTACGCCGCCTCAATCCGGCGGATTATGCGCTGCTCGCGCCGCATGTTGGCGTTGACGACGTCGGCGCGAACCATTTGCTCTACAGTCCCGGCGACGATGTCCAGGTCGTGCACTTTCCCTGCGGGCCGTCGCTTGCGACGTTCCTCGTCCCGAACGAAGACGGCCGCGATGTCGAGACCATTCTGGTCGGCCGCGAGGGCGCAGTGGGCGGCATCGTCAGCGAGGGATTTCTGCCGGCCTATACCCGCATCTGCGTGAAATTCGGTGGCCCGTTTGCGCGTATTCACGTCGGCAAGCTGGAGGCGGCCAAGGCGCGTTCGCCGTCGCTGCGCAATATCTTCGCCCGCTACGCCGACTGCATGCTGGCGCAGATTTTCCAGTCGACCGCCTGCAACGCCATCCACTCGATCGAGCAGCGCACGGCGAAATGGATCATCGCGGCGAT
The DNA here is from genome assembly GCF_024199935.1 of Bradyrhizobium sp. CCGUVB14. NCBI lineage: Bacteria > Pseudomonadati > Pseudomonadota > Alphaproteobacteria > Hyphomicrobiales > Nitrobacteraceae > Bradyrhizobium > Bradyrhizobium sp. CCGUVB14. The sequence continues at coordinate 366,802 of NZ_JANADS010000001.1, read as the reverse complement.
GGAGCGGACCGGCGACGAGAGCAGCGTGCCGCTGACGCATGAGCAGCTCGCCACCTTGCTCGGGGTCGGGCGCAGCTACGCCAGCCGCGTGCTGCAATCGTTCAAGGCCGAAGGCGTGCTCGACACCAGGCGCGGCGCGATCCTGGTCCGCAACCACGACGGCCTTCGGCTGCGTGCCTGTCTCTGCAACGACGCCGTGAAGATGCATTTCGAGGAGGTGCTGCGCGGGGTCTATCCGACCGAGGAGACGAACAGCAGCTCCCTCCAGGGCTAGCCGGGGCGGCCGTCCCGCGCATAAAGGGCCGATTTGGCCCGCTATCGCCCAAGCTCCGGGGATTCCCGGACAAAATTCAATCAACCAACCCCGAAAGAACGCATTGTTTTTTGGCGTTTTTTCCCTATATTGCGCCGCAAACGCATAGGCTACCCGGTCGATATGGCCGGGTTTCCTTTTAGGGCGTAGCAGGCCCCGTTTTTCACGTTTCAGCGTTGTCCGAGAAGAGGTCCCGGCTTGACCGGCGAGATCGCGCTTAACCCATTGTCCGACCGCAAAGAAGCTCACTCATGAATCTTCGTAACGTCGCCATCATCGCCCACGTCGACCACGGCAAGACGACCCTCGTCGACAAGCTCCTCCAGCAGTCCGGTACGTTCCGCGAGAACCAGAAGGTCACGGATCGCGCCATGGACTCCAACGATCTGGAGCGCGAGCGCGGCATCACCATTCTGGCCAAGGCGGCCTCGGTGCAGTGGAAGGACACCCGCGTCAACATCGTCGACACCCCAGGCCACGCCGATTTCGGCGGTGAGGTCGAGCGCATCCTGAACATGGTCGACGGCGCGCTGGTGCTGGTCGACGCCGCCGAAGGCCCGCTGCCGCAGACCAAATTCGTGGTCTCCAAGGCGCTCAAGGTCGGCCTCAAGCCGATCGTCGTCATCAACAAGGTCGATCGCCCCGATGCGCGCCCGACCGAAGTCATCAACGAGGTGTTCGACCTGTTCGCGGCGCTCGACGCCAGCGAGGAGCAGCTCGACTTCCCGATCCTCTACGGGTCGGCCAAGCAGGGCTGGATGGCCGAGAGCCCGGAGGGTCCGCAGGACAAGGGCATGGAGCCGCTGTTCGACCTGATCCTGCGCCATGTCGCGCCGCCGAAGGTCGAGGAAGGTCCGTTCAGGATGATCGGCACCATTCTCGAGGCCAACCCCTATCTCGGCCGCATCATCACCGGCCGCATTTCCTCCGGTCAGCTCAAGCCGAACCAGGCGGTCAAGGTGCTGAACGCCGAAGGCAAGCTGGTCGAGTCCGGGCGTATCACCAAGATCCTGGCGTTCCGCGGTCTCGAGCGCACGCCGCTCGAGGAAGCCGAAGCCGGCGACATCGTCGCGATCGCGGGCCTGACCAAGGGCACCGTCGCCGACACCTTCTGCGATCCCACCGTCGAGGTGCCGCTGCCGGCGCAGCCGATCGATCCGCCGACCGTGTCGATGTCGTTCATCGTCAACAACTCCCCGCTCGCCGGCACCGAAGGCGACAAGGTGACGAGCCGCATGATCCGCGATCGTCTGCTGCGCGAAGCCGAGGGTAACGTCGCGTTGCGCGTGGTCGAGGCCGCCGACAAGGACGCGATGGAAGTCTCGGGCCGCGGCGAATTGCAGCTCGCGATCCTGATCGAGACCATGCGCCGCGAGGGCTTTGAGCTCTCGGTGTCGCGCCCGCGCGTCGTGTTCCAGAAGGACGAGGCCACCGGCGGCGCCTTGGAGCCGATCGAGGAGGTCGTGATCGACGTCGACGAGGAGCATTCCGGCGTCGTCGTGCAGAAGATGAGCGAGCGCAAGTCCGAGCTGATCGAGATGAAGCCCTCGGGCGGTAACCGTCAGCGCCTGGTGTTCTACGCGCCGACCCGTGGCCTGATCGGCTACCAGGGCGAACTGCTCACCGACACCCGCGGCACCGCGATCATGAACCGCCTGTTCCACGGCTACGCCCCCTACAAGGGCGAGATCCAGGGCCGCCGCAACGGCGTGCTGATCTCCAACGACCAGGGCGAGGCGGTGGCCTACGCCATGTTCAAGCTGGAAGATCGCGGCCCGATGATGATCGAGCCCGGCTGGAAGGTCTACAAGGGCATGATCGTCGGCGAGCACACCCGCGACAACGATCTCGAGATCAACGTGCTCAAGGGCAAGCAGCTCACCAACATCCGCACGACGTCGAAGGACGAAGCCGTCCGCCTGACCCCGCCGATCCGCATGACCCTCGAAAAGGCGCTGGCCTATATCGAGGACGACGAGCTCGTCGAGGTCACCCCGAAGTCGATCCGCCTGCGCAAGAAGCATCTCGATCCGAACGAGCGCAAGCGCGCCGAAAAGGCCAAGGAAGCGGTGGCGTAAGGCTTTCGCTCTCTCGTGCCCCGGACGCAGCGCAGCACGCTAGTGGTGCGCTGCTGAGCCGGGGCCCAGTTACTTCACCACCCACACATCGCCTCGACATCGTCCTGGGTCCCGGCTCTGCGCCGCACCGCTGCGCGCTGCGTCGCGTCCGGGACACGAGAACGGCATATCTGGCCGGCTTCAGCACATCCTGCGAACGTGCTAGAGCCCACCCATGTCCTTCCCCTCTTCCGTCGACGTCGCGATCATCGGCGCCGGTGCCGCCGGCCTCGGCGCAGCGCACGCGCTGGCAGGCTCCGGCCGCGCCGTGATCGTGCTGGAGGCGCGCGACCGGCTCGGCGGCCGCGCCTGGACCGTGCAGGCCTCGCCTGAGGTCACTTTCGACGTCGGCTGCGGCTGGCTGCACTCGGCGGACAAGAACTCCTTCGCTCCCATCGCACGCGCGCTCGGCTTCGAGCTCAACAAGGACCTGCCGCCCTGGAGCGAGCGCGCCTATGGCAATGCGTTTCCGCAAAGCGACCGCGACGATTTCATGCGCGCGATGGACGCGTTCTACGAGCGGCTCTGGCAGGCCGCGCAGAAGGGCATGGACCAGCCCGCGAGCCTGAGCCTCGAGCCCGACAATCGCTGGAATCCGATGATCGACGCGATCTCGACCTATATCAACGGCTGCGAACTCAAGGACATGTCGACGCTCGACTGGGACGCCTACGAGGACAGCGAGCTCAACTGGCGCGTTCGCCGCGGCTATGGCGCACTGGTTGCGGCCTATGGCGCACCATGTCCCGTCGCGCTGAACTGCAACGTCACGCTGATCGATCATTCGAGCAAGCACGTTCGCATCGAGACATCACAGGGCACGCTGACCGCGGCCAAGGTGATCGTCACCGTGCCGACCAATCTCATCGCCGATGAGGCGATCCGCTTCTCGCCGCCCCTGCCGGTCAAAGTCGATGCCGCGCGCGGCCTGCCGCTCGGCGTCGACGACAAGGTGACACTGGCACTCGACGATGCCGAAGCCTTCCCGAAAGAAGGCAATCTGCGCGGCGCCACCATGCGCACTGAGATGGGCACCTACCATATCCGCCCGTTCGGCCAGCCCTGCATCGAAGGCTTTTTCGGCGGCAGCTTTGCACGTCAACTCGAAGCCGCCGGCGACGGCGCCATCGCCGCGCACAGCATCGACGAGATCGCAGGCTTCCTCGGCAACGACATCCGCCGCAAGCTGAAGCCGCTCTACGAGTCGCGCTGGGGGCATGATCCGTTCGCGCGAGGCTCCTATTCGCACGCGCTGCCGGGGCATGCGGGGGACCGCGCGGTGCTGGCCGCACCGGTGGATGGACGGTTGTTCTTCGCGGGCGAGGCGACCTCGCCGAATTTCTTCACGACGGCGCATGGCGCGCGGGATAGCGGGGAGCGGGCAGCGAAGGAAGTTTTAGCTGCGAAGCGCTAGCCTATCCCCAGCGTCGTCCCGGCCGAAGGCCGGGACCCATACCGCGTGATCTCTGGATGAACCTCGATCGCAGTACCGCGGATTGATGCCTTAACTTCTAGCCTTCGCCAAACTCAGGCCTGTGGTTATGGGTCCCGGCCTTCGCCGGGACGACATCGAGTTTGTGGCGCCGCTATCGAGTCACTCGATCACCCTTGCCCGTAAATCTGCATCCGGCACGAAACACACCTCGTACTTGCCAAAGATGCGATAACGGTTGTGCGCGATGAGGCTGTAGGCCGCATTCCGTAGCGGCTTCGGCACGGCGAACAGCACGCGCACCCAGCCCCAGCCGGGAAGCAGCGAGAGCACCGTCAGCGCGGCATCGGACTTCATGAACACCTCGCCGCTGTGAACGACGGCGTTCGTATCAGGATCATCCGGATCGATACCGAACGTCCGTGCGAGCTTCGCGCCATAATCCGACTGGATCGGTGTAAATCGAAACCGTTTTGCCGCGTCGCGCTGCGCGACGAAGCGGACCCAGCGCGAGCAGAAGATGCAGACGCCGTCGAACAGGATCACGTCGTCGTCAGGCCATTTCGGCATCAGCGATTATCCAGCATCAGAAGTGCGACCAGCATGAGCACGATAGCCGGCCCTGTTTTCACCAGCGCGCCGAGCGGCTCGATCCAGAGGTCGGGCGTCAGGATCGCTGCGCCGAACATATAGCAGAGTGAGGCGACGATGCCCGCAACGAGCCCGACCGCAGCCGTGCGGCGGAAAGCGATCAGCACGCCGATGCTCATGTCCATCAGGCTGGTGCCGATGGTGATGGGAGCGACCAGCGCCGGCGGGAAGCCGTGCGCGGTGAGAATCCCGGCGGCGGCGCGATACGACACGAACAGCGCAATGAAGCCGGAGACGAGCCAGAACACGACCAGGCTCGCTACAATTGGCGCCTTGACCAGGAACAGCCGGGCGAACCATTTATCCTGGATGGTGGCGGGATGATGCCCGATCGTCTCGGCCAGCGTCTTCGGCACGATGCCGGTCGCGGCGATCCACGCCGAGGGATCACCGCTCACGCCGCGGCGCAGCTCGGCGATGGCGGTGGAGCGCATCGGGGGCATCCAGCCGAGGTAATTGGCGAGATCGCCAATTCTTGCGCCGAGATCGAGCATGAAGGACGGCATCGCGACATGCGGCCAGCCGGCCGTGCCGAACGCATGACGGAACTGCTTGACGACGCCGGCCATCGTGATCGGCTCGGATTGCATCAGGTCCCAGCTCACCGCTTTCACAGATGCATCGTCGATCTCGCGCACGGCGAGCCAGGCGATGGTGGCCGAAATATCCTCGACCGCGACCGACTGGAATCGTGTTGCCATCTCCTTATCCGGCAGATCGAGCGGAAAGGCGGCGAGGGCGCGCAGCATGGCGCTGCCGCCATAGGCTGACGGCGCGACCACGAAGCCGGGCCGCAGGATAGCGTGGGGAATGTGAGACGTCGCAATCAGCCGCTCGGCCTCACGCTTGGTCGTGGCGAAGGCGGTGCGATCGGCTTCGGCCGTTCCGGGAATCGAGATGTGCACCAGCCGGATCGCACGACCGCTGCCGGCGATGGCCTGAAGCAGGCGCGCGACGAAATCGCGATGCACGGCACTGGTATCGCTGCCGGGGCCATCCTGGAGCACCCCGAGGCAGTTCACGACGACATCCACTGCGTACTCACTCAGCAGGCGCATCAGCGCCGCCGCGTCGAGCGACAAGATCGGCAGCGCGATATCGAGCGCACTCATTGCCTGCGCGGGCGACAGGCTGCGCGCCAGACCGACCACGCGAAACCCTCGCGCGCGCAGATCGTCGGTGACGAAGCGGCCGATCAGGCCGGAGGCGCCGAGCACCAAAATGGTTCGCTGGTTCATCGCGTCCTTCAAAACGGTTTTGCGACCATCAGCCAGAGGATCGCCATCGTGGCGCCGAAGCCGGGGAAGCCGAACGCGAACCAGCGGCGGAACAGGGTGAAATAGCGCTGCGGCAGCGCCATGCGCTGCTCGGCGGCCTTGCGCGCAAGGTCGCGCATCTCGATCTGCATGAAGACGACGGGGATCCAGAACAAGCCTGCAAAGACGTACAGCGCGAGCGAGGCCAGCAGCCAGCGTTCGGTGATCGGCGTCGCCGAGAGCATCATCAGCAGGCCGCCCGTGACCGGCTGCAGGACCACGGCCGACAGCGTGAAGATCGCATCTGCAATCACCACCACGGACGCCGTGCGTGCGATGAACGCCGCGTCGTTGGTGCGATGGGCCATCAGCATGAAGAAGGCGATGCCGGTTCCGGTGCCGAGGATGACGATGGCGCCGAGCACGTGCAGATATTTGACCAGGAAATACAGCGTCATGGCTTCTTGGTCGCCACAGGCTTTGGCAGGTTCAGCGCGCGCGCGAGCTCGCTGCTTGCGGCCTGGACGCCGGCATCCAGCTCGATCATCCAGTGGCCCTCACTGCCCACGGCCGGCAGGATGCGGACATCGTCCCTGCCGCCGCCACGGCGAAACGCATTCGCGATCTCTTTCGAAAAGGCCGGTGCAAAATAACTGTCATTGGCTGCGACCAGCGATGTGACGGGAATGCGCGCCGCCCTGCCGAATTCGGCCGCAGCCGCGAGCAGCGTATGGGGCGCGCAAACCTTGTTCGGCTCGTCATTGGCGTGACCGCCGCGTCCGGGCGCAAACGCAATGATGGCGGAGATGGTCTTCGGATCGGCATCGGCAAGCGCCAGCGCGCCCCAGGCGCCTGCGGAATGTCCGATCACGACGGCTGCATCCTTGCGGATAAAATCCTGCTTCTGCAGATAGTCCAGCGCGAGCGAAATTTCCTCCGCGGTGGCGCGGCCGGCGCGGGCGTAGTCCGCTTCGTCGCAGCCGCCCTGGTCCTCGACATAGCGGCCACCGGTTGCACCGTGGCCCAGCCGCTCCGGCACCAGCACGGCAAAGCCACGCGCGACGAGAAACGCTGCGAGCGCGCGATATTCCGGCTGCGGCATTTGCGCGCGACGCAGCACGTTCTGCGTCGATGCATGCGCAATCACCGCAAGCCGGAACGGACCGCTGCCTGCGGGACGAAACAGCAGCGCGCGCGCGGCAATGTCGGCATCCGGCGACGGCACCCGCCATTCCTGGCGGCGAAACGGCTCGCTCTCCGCGCCCGATGCCCCGAACGTGATCTGCGCGCACACAGGCGACGCCGCCAGCAGGACCAGCAGAGACAGGAGCGCAGTTGTGTTGAAGAGCCGCATGAATGGCCGAGGGCGAACACGGATAGTGCAGGCGAGACTAATCGGAACGAATCACTCTGGGCGGACTTTCTGCGTTGCCATCGGCGTTCATTCGTTGAGACCGCGGAGTTTTGCACCGGCGCATGGCAGTCCATTGCCGCACGAAATGGCGTCTTGTCTTTTTTCGGTACAACATGGTTAAAATACTGATGCAGAAAGTCCACACGTTAACCGATAATTAACGATAGGTCTTGCCGCCGGCGCGGCGACTTGGTTTGATCACGCCCATGAGCACAACCCTGATCGAGGTCCGGCCGGCCAAAGCTGCAGATGCAACTGCGGTGGCGTCCACCCATGACGAAGCCTGGCGTTCCGCCTATCAGGGCATCATTCCCGGCGCCGAGCTGGAGAAGCTGATCAACCGCCGCGGTCCGCAATGGTGGGACAGCGCGATCCGCAAGGGCAGCCGCGTCAGCGTGCTGGTGTTCGGCGACAAGATCGCAGGCTACGCCAACTACGGTCGCAACCGCGCCCGCAGCCTGCATTTCGACGGCGAGATCTACGAGCTCTACCTGCGTCCGGAATTCCAGGGCCTCGGCTTCGGCCGCCGCCTGTTCACCGCCGCGCGCCGCGACCTCATGCAGAGCAATCTGAAGAGCATGGTGGTGTGGGCGCTCTCGGACAACGATCCCGCGACCGAGTTCTACCGGGCGCTGGGTGGCCGCATGGTGGCGCGCTCCTCGGAGCGGTTCGGGCCGAAGTCGCTCGACAAGGTTGCCTTCGCTTGGACCAATTGAGCTGCTGAAAGCTTAATCGGCAGCGCTACCCATCCGTCGATACCGTCCGCCAGCTGCGCCGGTGATCGCTGGATTCATTATTTCACAAAAACACGATGGATCAGCGGGCCAAGCCCGCGTATGACAGCGCCGAAAATCGCTGCCGGGCGAGATTTAACTTCGGCAAATAACGGAGCCTTTCTAATGCGTATCGATGCGGTCTCGATCGGAAAAAACGTCCCCGAGGACGTCAATGTCATCATCGAAGTCCCCGTGGGCGGCGAGCCGATCAAATACGAGATGGACAAGGAAGCCGGCACGCTCGTCGTCGACCGCTTCCTCTACACGCCGATGCGCTACCCCGGCAATTACGGCTTCATCCCGCACACGCTGTCGGATGACGGCGATCCCTGCGACGTGCTGATCATCAACACCCGCGCCATCATTCCCGGCGCCGTCATGAGCGTGCGCCCGGTCGGCGTGCTGTTCATGGAAGACGAGGCCGGCGGCGACGAGAAGATTCTGGCGGTGCCGTCGTCGAAGCTGACGCAGCGCTACGACAAGGTGAAGTCGTATTCCGACCTGCCCGACATCACGCTGCAGCAGATCCAGCACTTCTTCGAGCACTACAAGGATCTCGAGAAGGGCAAGTGGGTGAAGATCACGCGCTGGGGCGGCCCCGAGGAAGCCCAGAAGCTGATCCTCGAAGGCATCGAGCGCGAGAAGAAAAAGAAGGCGTAAGCCTTGCTCCCTCGCCCCGCTCGCGGGGCGAGGTGCTACACCGCCGGCTTCGGCAGGCCCGCGATCGCACAAGCCGCGCGCAGCGTATTGACGAGCAGGCAGGCGACCGTCATCTGGCCGACGCCGCCCGGCACCGGCGTCACCGCACCGGCCACGCCCAGCGCTTCCTGATAGGCGACATCGCCGACGAGGCGGGTCTTGCCGTCGTCCTTGGGAATCCGGTTGATGCCGATATCGATCACGGTCGCACCCGGCTTGAGCCAGTCGCCGCGCACCATCTCGGGCCTGCCGACAGCCGCGTAGACGAGGTCGGCCTGCTTGACGATCCCGGGCAGGTCGCGTGAGCGCGAATGTGCGATCGTCACCGTCGCATTCTCGTTCAGCAGCAATTGCACCAGCGGGCGACCGACCAGATTGGAGCGGCCGATCACGACGGCATTCATGCCTTCGAGAGACGGGTGCACGCTCTTGGTCAGGATGATGCAACCGAGCGGCGTGCAGGGCGACAGCGCCTCGAAGCCTCCGGCCAACCGCCCGGCATTGTTCGGATGCAGGCCATCGACATCCTTGGCGGGATCGATGGCGTTGATCACGGCCTCGGTGTTCAGCCCCTTGGGCAGCGGCAGTTGCACGAGGATGCCGTGCACGGCGGGATCGCGGTTGAGCTTTGCGACCACCGCCAGCAGATCGGCCTGCGAGACGTCGGCCGGCAGCCTGTGCTCGAACGAGGCCATGCCGGCGGCTTGCGTCTGCGTATGCTTGGAGCGGACATAGACTTCACTGGCGGGGTCGTTGCCGACCAGAACCACCGCGAGGCCCGGCACCAGATCGTGCTCGCGCTTGACGCGGGCGACTTCGTCCGCGACGCGGGCGCGAAGGTCTGCCGCGATGACCTTTCCATCGATGATCTTGGCCGTCATGTCAGTTCCCTTGGTCTGTCGATTTGACGGAAGCGAGCTCGTGCAACACCTCGGTAAGCCGTGCCGGATCACCCGCGACCGCGATTTGCTTCAGCCGCGACGTCGCCCCCGACAAGAGACTGACGCTGGCCTTGGGCACGCCAAGCGATTTCGCCAGCAGCACCAGAACCGCGCGATTGGCCTCGCCGCCATCGGCGATGGCCCGCACCCGCACCTTTAACACGCTGCGGCCGTCGGAGAGCTGCTCGATCCCGTCGATGCCGTCACGCCCGCCACGCGGCGTCACGCGCAATGCGATGCTGACGCCCGTGGTGGAGGTACGCCAAGGAACCATCAAAGGAACCATCAAGGGACCATCGAGGCTCCGCCACGGTTCCGCCGGGCTACGGCACGTTCGGATAGACGTACTCGGCGAGATAGAGCTGGATCAGCCAGAGCACGAAGAAGGCGACGATCGGAGACAGATCGAGCCCACCCATCGCGGGCAGCCTGCGCCGAATCGGACCCAAGACCGGCTCGGTAATCCGATAGAGAAACTCCCACACGGCACCGACGAACTGGTTGCGCGTGTTGACGACGTTGAACGCGATCAACCAGGACAGGATTGCCGATGCGATCAGCAGGTAGATGTAGAGATTGATGATCTGGATCAGAATGAAGACTATCGGGCGCATCAGCGAAACACTCTCTGGGCCTGTGTCGTTGGTCGGCGTTTGGGGTGGTGTTTAGGTTATCTTGGCTAGATATCGGTTCCCCCCGGCCCAAACAAGGGAAGTCGGTGCCCGGATGGCTAAAACCGGGTTACACCCGTCCTTGACTTGACCTTGGCGGGGACTTAAATGGCGCCCGGTTGTCGGCCGCGTTTACCAGAGCGGCCAGCAAAGGGGCCATAGCTCAGCTGGGAGAGCGCGTCGTTCGCAATGACGAGGTCGGCGGTTCGATCCCGCCTGGCTCCACCAGCCTTCGCTCGCTTCGCGAGCTACGGCTCGGCAAGCCAGCTTGGCTGCTTCGTAGCGAAGTGAGCGAAGGCTGCCGCGCCGAAGCCCGCAGGGCGAAGGCGGGCTCTATCGACAGCTCCTCTCCCCCTACTTCCCCGTAAACCTTGGCGGCCGCTTCTCCATGAAGCTCGCGACGCCCTCCCGAAAATCGCTCCCGTTCAGCGCCACCATCATCTCCCTGTTGGCCTCGATGGTTGCCTCGGCCAGGGTCTGGAACGGCACCTCGTAGAGCTGCCGCTTGATCACGGCCATCGCACTCGGCGAAACCATGTCGGCGAGGTCGCGGGCATAGGCGTAAGTCTCCTCGCGCAGCTTTTCGGGCGAGCAGAGCCGGTTGACCATCCCGATTCGCAGTGCCTCTTCGCTCGGAACACGGCGCGCCGAGAGCAGCAGATCCATCGCATTGGCGTGACCAACGATGCGCGGCAGCATCCAGCTGATGCCGTGCTCGGCAATCAGGCCGCGCCGCGCGAAGGCCGTCGTAAACACGGTGTTGTCGGCGGCAAAACGCAGATCGCAATAGAGTGCGTGGACAAGACCGATGCCGGCGGTGGCGCCGTTGAGCATGGCGATGACCGGCTTGCCGATCGACGGATAGAAGCCATAGCGCGTTTGCCAATCCGGCCGACGGTTCATGTCGAACGGCGGCAGGTTCGAGGCGCGCTTGACGTCGTTGGGATCGAGCCCCTTCAGCGCGTCCATGTCGGCGCCGGCGCAAAAGGCGCGGCCCGCACCTGTCAGCACGATGACGCGGACATTGTCATCGGCGCTCGCGGTTTCCATCGCGTGGCGTACGTCGCGCTCCATCACCGGCGTCCACGCATTCATGCGATCGGGGCGATTGAGCGTGATGGTCGCGATCCGGTCGCTCACCTCGTAGAGAATATGCTCATAGGCCATCGCGCTCTCCCTTTTTGCCGGCACGCGTTCTCGCGCGCTCGTTGGCAGCGAGCCTAACATATCAAGGGATGAGGCAAGGACTTGCGCCAAGGACTTATGCCAAGGATCTGCGCAATAGCGCGATCTACTCGGCGGCTTGCGCCAGCACTGGGCGGCGCACCAGCCAGCTGTCGATGAAGCGATCGAGCCAGGCGCGTTCCGCGGCGTCATGGACTGCGCGATCGGCAAAATGATGATGCCGTTCGCGCGCGCCGGGCGCGCTGAGACCGTCATAGCCGCGCGTGGTCCAGCAATGCATCATCGCGTAGGTCACGTCGGGATGAAACTGCACGCCGAAGGCATTGCCGGTGCGGAACGCCTGGATCGGAAAATCATCGCCTTCCGCCAGCAATTCGGCACCGCGCGGCAACTGAAATCCTTCGCGATGCCAGTGATACACCTGCGCCGGCCAGTCCGGGCAGAGCGCGCGGCCGGCCGCGGTCGGGCGGATCGGATAGTAGCCGATCTGGGTCAGCGCCTGCGCATGCGGCGCGACGCGCGCGCCGAGCTGCATCGCCAGCATCTGCGCGCCCAGGCAGATGCCGAGGAACGGCCGCTGTTCGCGAAGTGGAATTTCGATCCAGTCGATCTCGCGGCGAACGTAGTCGTCGGGATCATTGGCGCTCATCGGGCCGCCGAAGACCACCGCGCCGGCATGCCGGTCGAGCGTGTCGGGCAGGGGATCGCCGAAGCGTGGCCGGCGAATATCGAGGCGATGGCCGAGCGCGCGCAGCGCATTGCCGACGCGGCCGGGTGTCGAGGATTCCTGATGCAGGACGATCAGAACCGGCAGGAGGGGTTCGGAGGCGGCCGCGCTCGGCGTCCTTCCGGGGAAGGGCACCACTTCTGCGCCACCAAACCTGTCCGTCCGAAACGACATGGCCTCTGCGAGTGCTATCGGTTCAAGCCGCCAGCATAGCTAAGCGACGGTTAACATCGTGTGAGTTTGCGCACACGCGCACCGATATTGAAGCAAGCTCCGGGCCACTACGGGGCTTGCAGAGCGTTTTCGAGCGAAGTGGGCACCGGTTCGCGTGAAGAAAACGTGTCAATACACGAATCTAATGCCTCTGCCGCTGAAACCGGCTGGTGGCGGACAGGATGAAGCCGCGCGGGAAGAAGCGCAGCGCGAACGGTACGATCTTGATACCGAGACCGGGCAGCACTGCCCGTTTGTTCGCCATCAGGCCACGATAGGCCTGCTGTGCGACATCGGCGGCCGGGACATTGAGAATCGCCGTATCGTGGCCGGCGCCAACGCCGGCGCGCCCCTGGAATTCGGTCTGCACCGGTCCCGGGCACAGCACGGTGACGCGAACGCCGCGCGGCGCGAGCTCCGCCCGCAACGCCTCGGTGAGCGAAATCACATAGGCCTTGGACGCGTAATAGACCGCCATGCCGGGTCCCGGCAGGAAGCCCGCGACGGAGCCGACATTGAGCAGGCCGCCCTTGTTCCTGATGAGCTGGTCGGCAAAGCGCAGCGACAGGTCGGTCAGCGCGCGGACGTTGACGTCGACAATGCCGACCTGCTCGTCGCGGTCGCGCTCGATGGCGTCACCGAACACGCCGAATCCGGCATTGTTGACGAGATTGTCGAGCTCGACCTCTTCGGCAGCGAGTGCGGCGGCGATCCTTTCGCCGGCATCGGCCTGCTGCAGATCGCAGGCGATCACGATCGGCTTCTTGCCGCACTTGGAGGTGAGCTCGTTTGCGAGCGCCTCAAGCCGGTCGGCACGTCGCGCCGTCAGCGCGAGCCGGTGTCCGTTCGCGGCAAACACACGCGCCAGCTCCGTGCCGATGCCTGCCGAGGCACCGGTGATCAACGTTACCCGCTCAGTCACGATCGCAGTCTCTTGAATTGAAGTTTTTTGGCCCCGTAATGGCGGAACTGGAGCATAGGCCACACGCGACAGGCAAGCGGCGCCGGCGGCATGGCGGCCTGAGCGGGCAACAGGGAGCGGCAAAAACGGCGGATTTACAGGGGATTCCGGAACCGGGAGGTCCGGCGGTCACATTAAAGTTTCGTCATGTGGTCCATACAACCAGGAATCATGCCGCGCTGCCGATCGTTCAGCCGCCGACGGCGTTGTCTTTGACCTGACCGCCGGCGCGCTCCGCGACGGCATGCTTCAGATCGATCCGGTCGCGCTGGGAGATCCCGAGCAGGTCGGAGGCACGCCAGACGACGTTGTCCTCGAACTCGGTGACCTGGCCGTCGGCATAGACCAGCTCCCACATCATCTGGACGATGCGCTTGCGACCCTCTTCGTCGAGCGAGCGCATGATCACGCTGGTAAAGTGATAGAGATCGACAGCCTCGCCCTCGACCTGGGTCGCATCCGCAATCAGCCGGTCAGCCGTGCCCCGATCGAGCTTGAAATGGCTTTCGATCAGATTGTGCAGCTTGCTCTGCTCGGCCTGCGTCGGCTGGCCGTCGAGCGAAACCACGTGGACCAGCAGCGCGGTGGCCGCCAGCCGATAATCGCTGTCGCCGAAGGCGCGGTCCTGGGCGTGAGGTGCAACAATGTCGGCGATGAACTGGCGCAGGCCGTCGAGCATAAGATCCTACCGAAATCGATGACGCGGCGAGGCCGCTACCAGCCTTATATGAGCGGAAACCCAACCGGCGCAACGTGCGTCAGTGCCGCGCACTGATTACGTTTCGGCAATCTGGATGACGGTATTCCGGCGAAGGCCGGGATCCATAACCACAGGCCACTGTGTGGCGAAGGCTCTGGCAACGACCATCCTGCCCATTTCAGAAATCACGCGGTATGGGTCCCGGCCTTCGCCGGGACGACCAACTACGGTATCTCGTACACCACCATCTTGTCGGCGATGCCGCGCAGCGCCGCCTGCTTCTGGATCGGCTTGATGGCGCGCTGCTGCAGAACCTCGGCGACCGCCGGCGCATCCAGCACCGGACCGGTGATATGGATCTCCTGCGCGGTCGACAGGCTCTGCACACGCGCGGCGATGTTGACGGTCTGGCCGAAATAATCCTGCCGCTCGTTGAGCATCACCGCGAGGCACGGGCCTTCATGGATGCCGATCTTGACGATGAGATCATCGGTGCCGCGCTGTTTGTTGAGCTCATCCATCGCCGCCCGCATCCGCAGGCCCGCGACGATGGCATGCTCGGGACGGACGAAGGTGGCCATCACGGCATCGCCGATCGTCTTCACCACCGCACCCTTCTCGGACGAGATGATCTCGAGCAGCGCGTGGAAATGCGCACGCACGAGATCGAAGGCGGCGAGATCGCCGACGCGTTCGTAGAGCGCGGTCGAGCCCTTCAGGTCCGTGAACAGGAAGGTCAGCGAGGTGATCTGGAGCCGCTGGTCGAGACTGAGATTGTCAGCCTTGAAGACATCGCGAAACGTCTGGTTCGACAGCATGCGCTTGGCGGTGAGGAACGGCTTGCGCTGCCCGATCAGATGATGGAGCGCCTCGGCCGCGATGAACACCGACGGCAGCACGCGCACGCCGGCCTGGTTCTCCAGCGACAGCCGCAGCGGCCCCGGCCGCATCGTCGTGGTTCCCGTCGGCGCCTGCACCTTGTTGTACATAATCGAGAGCTGCTGGCGGTCCTTGGTCGGCTCGCCCTGGACGTCGATGAACTGGGCGGCGTGGGTCACCGGCTCGAAGATGATGATGAAGTCGTTCGGGAGTTGCAGCGACATCGTCGCCTTCTCGCCGGCCGGCAGCTCCATCGTATCCAGCGTCACCTCGTTGGCCAGTGTCGCAAACGATTCCTTGTTGAAGTCGACACCGGAGCTCCAGAACACCTGCTTGAAATACTCCCACACCGGAAGGGTATCGGGATCGTGCGCGGCGATCCGCCGGACGCGCGGATTCACGGTGAAGGAGACTTCGACCTGATCGTCGACCGAGGCCTTGTAGCCGCAGGCGCAGAGCGCGCAGTGATAATCGTCCGGCTTGAGCGCCTTCAGCGTCGTATGGGCGCCAAGCACGCCGCCGCAGCCGGGGCACAGCACGTTCCAGCCGAGATCGAACAACCCGAGCCGCGCCGAATGCAGGAAGGTGGAGATCGCGTGCTCTTCATCGACGCCGTGCTGCGTGGCGAAGTCGAGCACATTGACGCGGTTGAGCTCGTGATCCTCACCATCCTTGATGAGGCGCGCAATCGCATCGACCACCTTTGCGTCGGCGGTCTGCTTCAGAACGGATAGCTGGGCCTGGATGTCGCTCATGACGCAACTCTATTTGGGGTGGATCACGCCGAGGGCCAGAACCTGTCACCGGCGCGTGATGCGGAACAGGGGTGAGTGGTCAGGTTGGGTCGTCACGACGCCACACGGAATGACCGGTGTCGCATCCGCCAGTTCGACGCGGAACGCGCCGATCAGCCGGGCCAGCGCCAGCACGGACTCGGCTTGCGCGAAGGGCGCGCCGATGCAGACGCGCGGACCCGCGCCGAACGGCAGATAGGCGAAGCGATCGGGCGCCTCTTTCGTCATGAACCGTTTGGGAATGAACGCGTTGGGCTGATCCCACAGCTTCTCGTGCCGGTGCAGCAGCCATGGCGCGATCATGATGATGTCGCCCTTGCTGACCCCGGCGCCGGCCACAACGTCTTTGTCGCGCGCGGCGCGGGCGACAAGGAACGCCGGCGGATAGAGCCGCATGGTCTCGTCGACCACGGCGCGGGTGAATTTTTGCCGGTCGATATCGGCCATGCTGTCGAGATGCTCGCCGCGGGTCTCGGAGGCGACCTCCTCCTGCGTATCCGGATCGAGCGCCAGCAGATAGAGCGCCCAGAACAACGCGGTCGCGGTCGTCTCATGACCCGCCAGGATCATGGTCGCGACCTCGTCGACGAGTTGCGCATCGGAAAAGCCCTTGCCCGTTTCAGGGTCGCGCGCCTCGTCCATGAGATCGAACAGATCGCGTGGCGGCGCGCCATCCTGCTTGCCTGCCGCGCGCCGCTCGGCGATCAGCATCGCGACGAATTCGGTCCAGCGCGTGCGGAAACGGGCGCGAGCCCGATCCATCGGCGTCGGCCAGGAGACCGGCAGCACCATGTCGAGGAAGTAGGCCCGCCCGAGCCGCTCGGCATATTCCATGACGAAGTTGCGCAAGGTCGGACCGTGCCGGTCCATGCCGAACGAAAACATCGTGCGTCCGGCAATCTCCAGCGTCATGCGCTGCATGACCTCGCGCAGATCAATCGGCTCATTGGTACGAACATCCAGCTTCGCGATGGTCTCGTCGAGCACCGCCGTCATGTGCGGGACGAGATTGGCGGTGGCGCGCGGCGTGAACGCCGGCGACAGCGTGCGCCGCTGAAATGTCCAGGCGTGGCCTTCGGCGAGCAGGAGACCCTCGCCGAGCACCGGACGCAGCATGCGGATGCCGGCCGGCGTTCGCGTGTAGTTCTGGTAGTTGCTCAGTAGAACGTGCCGGATCGCATCCGGCTGGTTCAGGATGAAGCTCTTGTGCAGGAAGAAGCGGCCCTGGATGATCTCTTCCTCATAGGCGCGCTGCCCCCAGGTCGCGATCATGTTCTGCCGGATCACCGCCAGCCGGCCGAAGAACGACAGATTGTCCGGCGCGCGCGGCGGGGTCGGGGGGATGATGGGCCGACGCACGCTGGCGATGTTCATGGCTCTCTCCCGCAGATATGACGCAGGCAATTAGCTAATAAGTCATCTCGGCAACCGCAATCCTGTTCTCGGCGGCCGGCCAGGCGCGCGCCACAATTCGTTCTTCGTTGAACTGGGCCACGATGTTACGCCGGCCATCGCTGGCCGGAAGGCGCAAGGTCGCTGTCGCATCCGTGGGCACGCCCGGATGGACGTCGGCGGGCTCCTTGCCGTCGAACAGGACGGTATCGCGCGGCAGGCCGAAATAGCCGCGCGGGCGCGACATGATCACGACCGCTCCGGCATCCTTGTCCGCGGGAAGGAACGGGCGCGCGGCGCGCAAATGCACGACGTCGGAAGAGCGCGGAAACGGCGAACGGTAGAAGTGCGTGATCGGGGCGTCCGGCGAAGTCAGGACGATCTCGAGCGGCGACGTGGAATCGACCGAGGCAACCCCCCAGCGGCCGTTGGCGCCCGTCGTCGAGCGATGCACCACGCCCCTGCGCTCGCCGCTCTCGCGGTCGACATAGTTGACCTCCACCACCGCCCCGGCGACCGGGCGATTGGTCGGCACGCCGTCCACCGCGCCCGTGACCAGTCCGCTGAGCTGGACGGTGTGCTCCGGCGTGATCGCGATGCGTGCAGGCTCACGGCCGGCGATGAACTTGTAGATCTCGCGGAAGGCGCGCGGGTGATACGCCGTCTCGCGATGGTCGATCGTGCCGAGCACGAGATTGGTCGCGCCCTTCAGCTCCGGTCCCTCGGCGGTGACATTGGTCGGCACGCCCGGCTTGCCCATGAAGCGGCCATCGGCTTGCGCATATTTGTCCATGCCGTCGCTGCGCAGGGTGAGGAAAGCCGTGCCCGGCGTCACCTCGCTGTCGCCGCCGTTCAGGCCGCTCAGGAAGGGGCCGCGTCCGTTGAACTCGTTGCCGAGGAGATCATCGAGCGCAAACACGCCGTGATTGGGCGTGCCGCACAGGACCGCGTGGCTGACATCGCCACCGCCGCCGTTCTTGATGACATTGCGGATGGAATTGCCGCCACGCGAATTGCCGACCAGCGCCACACGCGCCGCGCCGGTGCGGCGCTTCAGCTCGGCGATGGCGGCCGCCAGCTCACGGCGCTGATCCTCGGTGGAGGAGCGGTTGGCCTGCTCGACCGTATCGTCGGCGCGCGCGGTGGGATTGGTGAAATTGATCGCCATCATCCGGTCGCGCGCGATGCCGTTGGATTCCATCCGCCACAGCGTCGTCATCCACAGCGCATCGTAGTCGCCATTGCCGTGAACGAACAGGATCGGCGGCACCTCAGGGTTGCTGCCGGGATCTTTGGCCGCGGACGATGTTTGCGCCAGCGCATCGCTGCGAAAGTTCGCAACCGCGAAAGCCAGGCCACCTGCACCCTGCAGGATCGTCCGTCGTGACAGCATCATCTTCTCCTCCCCGGCAAAACCCGTCTTTGCACTGCTTATAGCGGCCTAACCACTGGACAGCGAAGGACTTTCGCAGGCATCACTGACGACGCCGGAATCATCGAAGCCATTTCTGCCAGACGACTTGGAAGAGGATATGACCGAGCAGACGAACCGCCAGAGACAGTCCGCCGACGGCATCACCGCACCCCTGCGGTACACGATATTCCGGCGCATCTGGCTCGCGAGCCTGCTCTCCAATCTCGGCCTCCTGATCCAGGGCGTGGGCGCGGCCTGGGCGATGACGCAGATGGCGGCTTCCGCCGACAAGGTGGCGCTGGTGCAGACCGCCCTGATGCTCCCGATCATGCTGATCTCGATGCCGGCCGGCGCCATCGCCGACATGTATGACCGCCGCATCGTGACGCTGGTCTCGCTCATGATCGCGCTGACCGGCGCATCCGCCCTCACCATCCTGGCCGGGCTCAAGCTCATCACCCCGGAAGCGCTGCTGGCCTTCTGCTTCGTCGTCGGCAGCGGCAATGCGCTGTTCGGACCGGCCTGGCAGTCCTCGGTCAGCGAGCAGGTGCCGCCCGAGGCCCTGCCGTCGGCGGTCGCGCTGAACGGCATCAGCTACAACATCGCGCGCAGCTTCGGTCCTGCAGTGGGCGGCGTCATCGTCGCCTCGCTCGGCGCGGTTGCGGCGTTTGCCTGCAATGCGATCCTCTATCTGCCGCTCCTGGTGGTGCTGCTGCTCTGGCGGCGCGTGGTCGAGCCCTCGCGACTGCCGCGGGAGAAGCTCAATCGCGCGATGGTGTCGGGCTTCCGCTACATCACCAACTCGCCGCCGATCAAGATCGTGCTGCTGCGCACGCTGGTGATGGGCCTGATCGGCGGAGCCATCATGGCGCTGATGCCGCTGGTGGCCCGCGACCTCCTGCATGGCGGCGCGCAGACCTACGGCATCATGCTCGGCGCCTTCGGCATGGGCGCGGTGGTCGGCGCGCTCAACATCCACGAATTGCGCAAGCGCATGAGCGGCGAGGCGGCGATCCGCGCCTGCACGATCTCGATGGCGTTCGCGATGGCGGCGATTGCCTTGAGCAGCGAGCCCGTGCTGACCGCGGCCGCGCTGGTGCTGGCCGGCGCGGTCTGGATGGCCGCGGTGGCGCTGTTCAACATCGGCGTGCAGCTTTCGGCGCCGCGCTGGGTCGCGGGACGCTCGCTTGCCGCGTTCCAGGCCTCGATCTCCGGCGGTATCGCAATCGGCGCGTGGGGCTGGGGTCGTCTCACCGACTATGCCGGCGTCGAGGTCGCGCTGCTGACCGCGGCGGGCCTGATGCTGGTCTCGCCCTTGCTCGGCGTCTGGCTGACGATGCCTCGCGTCGGCGCCCGCAACGAAGACGCGGATGTGCTGGCCGATCCCGAGGTCAAGCTGTCACTGACCGGGCGCAGCGGACCGCTGGTGGTGGAGATCGAATATCGCATCGCGCAGGAGAATGCCCGCGGCTTCCACAACGTGATGCAGGACGTGCAGCTGTCGCGGCAGCGCAACGGCGCCTATGGCTGGTCGATCGCGCGCGACATCGCCGATCCGGAATTGTGGACCGAGCGTTATCACTGCCCGACCTGGTTCGATTATCTGCGCCAGCGCAACCGTTCGACCCAGTCCGAACGCGCGCTGCATCAGCAAGCGATCGATTTCCACATCGGTCCCGATCCGGTGCGGATCCGCCGCATGCTGGAGCGGCCGTTCGGTTCGGTGCGCTGGAAGGAAGAAACGCCGGACCGCGCCAGTGCGGAGGTGCTGCCGGTGGTCGCGACCGCGGCAGGAAGCAGCACGTAGGCCTTACTGCCCGTGGTCCGTCAGCACCTTGTCGCAGGCCTTGCTCAGCTTGGTGCGGTTCTGCTTCAGGCAGGCGAGCACGGCGCTATCGCCATTGTTCATCACGGCGCGGCAATGACGCGTGACGTCGCGCGCGCAGGCATCGTGGCCGGGCTGCTGCTGTGCTGAGGCGCCGGATGCGCACAGAACCAAAGAAACAATGAAAAGAAATCTGGTCATCGCGTAATGCCTCGTAGCCGGTAGATATGCGGGCGAAGCTAGTGCGACGATCCCCTAGCCGCAACGGCTTTATTGGCAGGCTGACGGTGCAGGCTGATTGGCGCCGCCGCGTGGCCCCGGCTTGACGCCGGGGCGCATCGCGAGGGGAGCTGACTAACGCAACGACGCGATCGTTGCGCGCTTACTGACCGTCCTGGGCGTCAGCGACCTTGCGTGAGGCGCCTTTGGCGAGGTCCTTGTCCATCACCGCGCGGCAACCGGAGCTCAGATCGGAGCGATGCTTCATCATGCATGCGGTGATCTTCGGGATGTTGGGGATCTCCGACGAGCACAGGCGGAAGGCATCGCCGGTGCACATCTGCTGCGCTTCGGCCGAGAAGGCGAAGCTCGAGGTGGTCGAGATGATCGAGACGATGGCGGCAAAGCCCAGAGCCAGGCTGGTGTCGCGGATCTTGGCGGTAAACGACGTCGTCATTTGAAGCTCCCATTGGCACCGCGGGACGCGGGCCCGTTGTTGATGGGAATGACCATGCTCCCGGAAAATCCTTTCCACTGTGATGACCGTCACGGGCGGCCTGCCCTCCGTGAGGTCGGTCACTTTGGCGCACCTGCCTGAAATTCCTCCGCAACCGCTGTCGTGTTGGTGTCACGTTAACTGTTCCTTCGCATTAATGACCGGGCGCGCGGGAAATTCCGCCGGTTTGGTTGCGTATTTGGAAAGAGTAACGATGCGTAATGCGTTGGGCCTGATGCTGGCCAGTGTCCTTGCGGCGGTCGTGATCGCCGGGGGTTGGTATTTTTATTCCTCTCGCGCCGACCAGGGCGCTCCCAAGACAACAGCTGCCCGTGCCGCCGATCCGCTCCCGGCACAGGCCAAGCTTGCCGCCAAGGATGACGTCGAGACCACGGCGGCGCTCGCGGGCAAGCCCGCCGCTCCTGCCGCAGCGTCCGCACCTGCGCCGGCACCGGCCGTGGCGCCGGTTCAGCAGACGACGACCTGCACCAATCCGAATGCCTTGGGCGTCGCGCGCGTGGTCGAGATCGACACGACCGGCGGTCCGGGCTTCGGCTTCGAGCAGTACAAGCAGTTCGATTTCCTGGCCGACAAGGAGGTCGTGCTGACCTTCGACGACAGTCCCTGGCCGCACAACACGCCGGCCGTGCTGAAGGCCCTGGCCGATGAATGCACCAAGGGCCTGTTCTTCTCGGTCGGCAAGCACGCCACCTGGCATCCGGAGATCCTGCGCCAGGTTCTGGCCCAGGGCCACACGGTGGGCACGCATACCTGGTCGCACCTCAATCTCAACGGCAAGAAGATGACGGAGCAGCAGGCCAAGGACGAGATCGAGAAGGGCTTCAGCGCGGTGAAATGGGCGCTCGGCACCAACCCGTCGCCGTTCTTCCGCTTCCCGCAGCTTCAGCAGAATCCGGCGCTGGTGAGCTATCTCGGCAGCCGCAACGTCGGGATTTTCTCGACCGACCTCGACTCCTTCGACTTCCGCAAGGAGAGCACGCCGGACAAGATCATCAGCAACGTGATGACCAAGCTCGACAAGCTCGGCAAGGGCATCATCCTGATGCACGACTTCCAGAAGCGCACCGGCGAAGCGCTGCCGACGCTGCTCGCGCGCCTCAAGGCCGGTGGCTACAAGGTCGTGCAGATCAAGGCGAAGACGACGTTCGACTCGCTGCCCGAGTATGACGAAGCCGTGCTCAAGGAATTGAAGGTGCCGGCGACCAATGCGACGAACGCGCGCCCGGTGTCGAGCGTGGTGCAGACGGTCTCGCAGCGCTAGGCGCGTCGGGTCTCAATAAGCATGATGGCCGGGCTCAGCCCGGCCATTTTATTTCGAGAGCTTCACGCCGATTACCAATAGATGCCGTGGCGATGCAGCTCGGCGATGATGCGCCCTTCGGTCCACCGCTTGTGCCGGGGCTTTTCGGCCTTCGCCGTCGTCTTCGCCTTCGGTGCAGGGTTGCTGGTCGTGACCGGCGCCGAGGCCGTCGTCGTGGTCGCGGCGGGAGCCGGCGCCACGGCGGGTTCGGCCGCCGGGATCGCCGGCGGGCGGTCGACATATTTCGGCGCTTCGACCGCCGGGGCGACTTCGCTGATTTGCGTGGTCGTGGTGGCTTGTGGCGCGGCTGTGACCGCAGACAGCGACAGGCTGCGGTCACCTGCCTGAGCCGATGCAGAGACCAGAACCATGGCGGCAACCAGAATGATCTTGCGCATGTGACATCTCCCCGTGTTTGCGTGACCGGGACAGTACGGGAGGCCTGCGCGAGGTTATGTGATGGAAATCACGCTGGCCGACCTGCGCCTTAAGCCGAGCTCAGCATCCGCGTCGATGGGGCTGTCGGCCGCGAGGCGCAGCAGAATTACTTCGAATGAAAAATTGCGACGAGCGTGGCAGTGGCAAAGCCTGCAGCCAGAGCCGCCCATTCTTTTTGGGTCACCGCCATCACGCCGAATGCGCTGGCGCAGCCGAGGATGCTTGGAAAACCGCCCTCGAGGCAGGCCGCCGCGACGAAAGCGACGAAAAGGTTGCCCGGCGCCAGTCGGAAGAATGTCACGAGCGTCCTGTCTTCGCGCATCAGCCCGGCGGCGAGAAACCCACCTGACCGCATGACGTAACTGACGAGGCCGAGCACGCCGATTGCCGCAAGAGTTCGCCAATCAAGCATGATCCCCCCGCAACATGCTGAATCCTGTTCCGACCGCGCCACCGATGAGCATGGCCCAGTTCGGCGCCATGAAGCGACTGACGAGGACTGCGGTGATGGCAGCCAAAAGCCAGGGAAGTATAGAGCGCTTGCCACGCCACTGGCTTGGAAGCAGCGTGGCGATGAAAGCGGCTGGCAACAGCGCGGCGGCAATCGCGAGTGGACCGTCAGGTTGCAGAGGCAAGCCGTAGCCTAAAGCTGTTCCGCCCACCCAACCGATTGCCATCGGTGCGCTCGCGCCCAGGAGATAGCCAGCATCGGCATCATTGCGTTCCGCGTCGGCGGTCGTCATCAGCCATGACGCATCCGCCAAGAAGAACAGGATCGGAAGCGTGATACGCTTGCGAAGCCTGCCGAAGAGTTGATGGAGGTGGGCCCCCATGACCAGATAGCGTGCGTTGGTCGCCACGCACGCGATGACCATGGGTATGATTGGTGGGGCCGCAGCCCACATTCCGAGCGTGACGGCCTGCGCTGTGGCGGAGTAGACAACGACGCTGAACAGCACCGCAGGAACAAAGCCAAGTCCAACACCGCGATAGGCGACACCCATGACCACGCCCGCGAGACCGTTGCTGAGAAGGAACGGCAACGCCTTGACGAAACCACGCTTGAACCCGGCGCGCGAGCAGCGTGCCGTTGCCGCAGGGATGGCTTCGTTTATAATGGCCATGGGCATTAGATAAGCCACGACCGCAGCAGCCATGTCAAGGGATCCCCTCCGAGCAGCAACGCAGTTTTTTGGCGGGCGCGTTTGCCTGGATTTCGGGAACACGCTTGACTGGCGAACATCTGACGATCCGCAGGAGCTGATACCCGATTACGCCGCGTTCCTCGGATGGTGCGCGCGTCGCGGAATCATGTCGGCGTCGGCGGTCGAGGGTTTGATTTCGGCCGACAAGCGGGAGCCATCCGCCGGGGCTGCGGCATTGGCAGAACTTGTGTCCTTGCGTCAGGATATCTGGAAGATTTGTGACGCCCTGCGCGGCAATAGGCAGCCAGACTTGGGTCTCGTGAACGAGCTTCTCTCGCAAGCGCCGCCTCAGCCGGGTCTTGTTGGCCGTGGCGGAGTGTTCTTGCACGACCTTCCGGGGCGTGATGTCCGCGAACCACTTTGGCCGTTGCTGTGGTCTTTGAGCGCCGTTCTGACGTCGACAGACGCGGGACGAATTGGTTGCTGCCAAGCGACCGGCTGTGGCTGGTTCTATGTCGATGAGAGCCCGAACCGAACCCGGCTGTGGTGTTCGAGCGAGGTGTGCGGAAATCGCGAGCGAGCGCGGCGCGCTTATACGAAACGCCGGAAGGAAAATCCTCCCAAGGCGGCTCGACCACGACAGCGCAAATGATCGATTCCTGGCGGCGCAACAAGCGCGAGCGACTGCCGATCGTCGGTGTGGAAGATGCCGCGTCGAAAAACGGAAAATGGTGCCGCAAGAGGGACTCGAACCCCCGACCCCGTCATTACGAATGACGTGCTCTACCAGCTGAGCTATTGCGGCGAACCCTGCGGGGCCCGGGCGATGCCGGCCCCGATACACGCGCCCCTGATATCGGGCATGGCCCGAATTGGCAAGAACAAGCGGCAGGCGAAATAGGCCTCACGCGCCCCAACGGGACCAGAATCCGCGCCAACCGCCGGCCTGGGCCTTCGCATGGTCCCTGGGCGTGCCGATTTGTTCCGTAAATTCATCGCTGGGGCCGTCGTCATCGATGCCGGGATCATCCGGCGCGCGGACGATCGGGATGACGGCCTGGATCGGCGCCTGTGCGGGCTTGCCGAGGTCGGCACGGGTCCGGAACACCGGGGTTGCCGCCACCGGCGATGATTCGGCGGGCTCGGGGGCCTCCGCCTTGGCCGGCTCGGCGGGTGCCACCACCGGTTCTTCCGTCGCCGCCGGGGGCGCGTTGTCCTGCGCGGCCGGAGCAGGGGCAGGGGCTGGGGCAGCGGCAGGGGCTGGGGCTGGGACCTCTGCGATCACGGCCGGTTCCACCGGCGCCTCGCTAACCACCGTCACCCGCTTCGGCGGCGGGGCGGCGAGCATGGCTTCCTCGAAGGCCGAGGACTCGATCGTGGTGCCCTTGTCGGACGGCAGGCTCGCCACCGGCGTCTGCCACTGGAAGGCGTCGAGCCGGCCGGTGACCGGGGAGACCGGACGCCAGCGGTCGCTGACATAGCCATCCGCGGTCCAGGCCGGGTCGTGACGGGCCCGCACCGCGCGCAAGGTCCAGGCACGGGCACGGCCGCCGTCACCATGCTCGGTGCGTTCGAGCTCGGCCATCAGCAGCGCCACGCGCTGGGTCGGATCGTTGACGTAAGGCGCCAGCACCTCGCGCGCACGGGCGAACTCGGTCGCATCGATCGCGGCACGCGCGATCGCAAGCTGTCCCTCGACATGCCCGGCCTTGTCGGCGGGCGTTTTCGCCGCAAGCGTCTCGACCCGCTGCAGGCGCTGCCGCGCGGCATCGCCGAGCTTCACATGCGCATAGGCATCGGCAAGGTCGGGATGCGGATTGGCGAGCCAGGCCGCCTCGACCAGCTTCATGGCGCGGCGCACCTGGTGCGCCTCGCTCTCGAATTTCGCGGCGAGCACGGCGGCCGGCACCAGGGTCGGCGCGAGCTTGACGGCTTCCATCACGCTCTCGCGCGCGACATCGCGGTCCATCGTCTCCAACTCCAGTGCGCGCGCCGTCAGCAGCACGCCGCGCTGCCGGCGATAGCCCTGCTTGTCGATCAGGCCGGCGGACAGATTCGAATCCAGGATCGCGAGCGCGCCGCTCCAGTCGCCGCGCGCACAGCGGAAGCCGAGCACCGCGTGCGAGGCCCAGGTCGAGGACGGCGACAGCTTGATCGCCTCCTCCGCGATCATCACGGCGCCGACCGCATCGTCGGCGCGCTGCGCCTCGATGAACAGGCCGCGCAGGCCGAGCAGCCGCGTATCCTCGCGCTCGGCCATGGCGCGGAAGGCGCGCTGGGCCTCGTCGCGGTTACCGTCGAGCTGGGCCGATTGCGCGTGCAGGAGAAGCGCGAGCGGATCGTTCGGCGCGTGCCGCCGCGCCGCGTCGGCGTGACGGCGAGCCAGCGCGGTGTCGCCATGACCGATCGCGAGCAGGCCGTGGGTGATGGCGTGGCGGCCACGGGCGTGACGCTTCTCGTGCCGGCGGCGGCGCATGCGCCCCGGCGTGCGCCAGATCATCGTCACGATGCTCCAGAGCAAGACGATCAGGACGGCGAATATGCCGAGGCAGAGCACGAACACCGGAATGCTCGGCGAGGCCCGGAAACCGCCCCAGGTCAGCACGACATCGCCGGGCTGATCGGCAACCCAGGCCGCGCCTGCGCCTGCGAGCGCAATCAGAACAAGGAAGAAGACGATGCGAAGCATGACTGTTCCTATACGCGCGGATTGTTGCGCGAATCTTATTGAGCGGGCTTGGCGAGACCAGCGAGAGCGTCGTCGGCGAATTTGCGGGAGGCCGCGAGCGCGGCATCGCGCGCGTCGGCCTTGTCGAGCCAGGCTTGCGCAGGCGCGCGATCGGCATCCGGCAGCGTCTTCAGCTCGCGCCGCGCTTCGACGAAATCGTTGCGCAGCGCTGCGGCCGTGATCCGCGCGACGATGGCGCCGCGGTCGTTGCCGACCCCGTCGGTGCGCTCGATACGGACGAGCTTCGACGCGCCCGCCTGAAGGCGCTCGACGATGCCGGCATTGCTGCTCGGCGTCTCCGGCGGCGGCGCCAATTTCGGCACGATGTTGAGGAGCTCGCGGGTCAGCGCGACCGGCGTCGGAATGCCCGACGCCGCAAACGCATCGAGCGACTTCAGCAGTTCGGGCTTGGCGGCGAACGACCGCGCAGCCGTGAGCTGTGCCTCATAGGGATCGTTGTGGCGGACGGCGACATCGAGCAGGGTGGCGGCGATCACGTAGCGCAACGGCCTGTCGTCCGCCGCCTTGGCGTCGGCGATCTTTTCGCCCTGCTCAGCGAGCTCGGCGCGTGCGGTGGTGCTGGCGCGCTCGAGCTGGGAGATGCGGTCGTCGAGGGCGGCGAGGCCGGACGAGGCTGCTGCATCGCGCGGCGCGGATTTCGCATCGTTCAATGCGCTCGCGGTCTTGTCGGATTGCGCGCGCAAGCCGGCGATGTCGCCGCGCAGGGTGCCGACGGATTTCTCCAGCGCGTCGAGCCGCGCGACGATGGCCGGATCGGCGGCGGGCTTGCCCGCCTTGGCTTCGACTGCGGCGACGCGACCGCTCAGCGCATCGACCGTGGCACTGGTCACTTGCGGCGCGGCCGGCGGCGCCTGCACCGCGGGCCAGCCCAATGCCCAGCCGACCGCGATCACGACCGCGGCTGCGGCGGCGCCGGAAAATGGCGCGATGATCCAGGGCGAAATGGCGCTCGATGCAACGGCAGCCTGCGCCTCGCCAGGCTCCGGCTCGGTCTTGGCTGTCTCAACCTTGGCCGTGTCGACCTTGGCCGTCTCGACTTCTGCGTCTTCGGCAGCGGTCTGCGCGGCATTTGCCTGTTCGGCCGATGGCTGCGCCTCCGGCTCAGCCGCCACATCCTGCGGCTGGGTGGAGACTTCGGTCGCCTCGAGGTCGATGGTGGGCGGGGTGCGCTTGGCACGGCCGGACTCGGGGGCGAGTCCTACGTTTTCACGCTTGCCTGCGTCTTCCGGCTTGTCGTCGGCCATCGTGACGGTTCCTCACACTTTCATACCAGAGACGAGCCCGATTGCCTCGGATTCGGCCCGTCCTCTTACGCCAAACGGGTCCGCAAAGCACGCTCCAAGGCGTCAAACAGGGCATTTTCGTCCGGGGTCGCGGCCACCAGGACCTGCGATGCCCCGGCATCACGCAGCACGCTGGCGACCGTCTCGGACAGGCAGCATTGCGGGATCGCCAGTGCCGAGATTTCGACGCCTTCGTCCCGGGCCGCGTCCAGGAAGGCCCGCGCGCTGCGCCGGGAGTAATGCAGCACCGCCTCGATACCATGCGCGGCAAAGCCGTCGCAGACGTCGCGCGGCAGAAGCTTGACCGGGGTCATACGGTAGGTCGTCTGAGTGACCACGCTAAACCCTTCCGCGCCGAGCTCGCCGCCGAGATCCCGCGACAGGTCGGCGCCCGCAAGATAAAGCAGCGTACTCTTTTTCTTCAGCACCTTGTCGCGCGCGCTCTGCATCACCTTGTCGCGCAAGGACGCGGCATCGCCGCCGGCGACGATCACATCCGCAAAGCCGACTTCGCGCGCCACGGCAGCCGTGTGCTCGCCGACCGCGAACAGCGGCAGCTCCACGAGGCCGAGGTCCCGCAATTGCGGCGCGACGGCGCGGATCGCATTGGCCGACGTCACGATGATGGCGCTGTAGCCCGCCTCGCTCTCGTCATGGAAAGCCACCGGCTCGAACTTGAGCACCGGCGCGAGCAGCACCACATGTCCCCGCACGCGCAGATTTTCCGCCGTCGCCTCATTGTCGGGATGCGGCCGTGTGACAAGAATGGACATCGCTTGTGTTCCCGGACCACGTGGCGGTGACGCATTCGAGGGATGGCTGCGCGTGACGATTGCGCAAGCCGACCCCGGAATGCTACCGCGTTACCAGAACTCTGCTTTACGGATGAGCGCAAGGGCGCAAATTGGATAACAATTCGCCAATGCTGGTACTGGGCATCGAGACCACCTGCGACGAGACCGCCGCGGCCGTGATCGAGCGCGCGCCTGACGGGAGCGGCAGGATCCTGTCCAATATCGTGCGGTCGCAGGTCGAGGAGCATGCCCGCTTCGGCGGCGTCGTGCCGGAGATCGCGGCGCGCGCCCATGTCGACGTGCTCGACGGCATCATCGACCGTGCCATGCACGAGGCCGGCATCGACTACGCCCAGCTCGACGGCGTCGCGGCCGCTGCGGGACCGGGCTTGATCGGTGGCGTCATCGTCGGGCTCACCACCGCGAAGGCGATCGCGATGGTGCACGACACGCCTCTGGTCGCGGTCAACCATCTCGAGGCGCATGCACTGACGCCGCGCCTGACCGATGCGATCGAATTTCCTTACTGTCTGTTCCTCGCCTCCGGTGGCCACACCCAGATCGTCGCGGTCACCGGCGTCGGTCAATATGTGCGGCTTGGCACCACCGTCGATGACGCGATCGGCGAGGCCTTCGACAAGGTCGCGAAGATGCTGGGCCTGCCCTATCCGGGCGGCCCGCAGGTCGAACGCGCGGCGGCGAACGGCGATGCGGCGCGCTTTGCTTTCCCGCGGCCGATGCAGGGACGTCCCGATGCCAACTTCTCGCTGTCGGGCCTGAAGACGGCAGTCCGCACCGAAGCGAGCCGGCTGGCTGAGATCACGCCGCAGGACGTCAATGATCTCTGCGCAAGCTTTCAGGCCGCTGTGCTGGATTCCACGGCCGACCGGCTGCGGGTCGGTCTCCGGCTCTTCCGCGGCCAATTCGGCGCGCCGCGCGCGCTGGTCGCGGCCGGCGGCGTCGCCGCCAATCAGGCGATCCGCGGTGCACTGTTTGACGTCGCCAGCGAAGCGCAGACGCAGCTGATCATGCCGCCGCCCGCACTCTGCACCGACAATGGCGCGATGATCGCCTGGGCCGGCGCCGAACGCCTGGCGCTCGGCATCACCGATACGATGGAGGCACAGCCGCGCGCGCGCTGGCTGCTCGACGCCAACGCCACCGCGCCCGCAGGCTACGGCAAGACGCGGGCGGGATACTAGCAATGACCGCGTTCCAGTCCGTCGCGGTGATCGGCGCGGGTGCCTGGGGTACGGCGCTGGCGGCGGTGGCCGCACGTGCGGGGCGGAACGTGACATTGTGGGCGCGCAACGCGGAACACGCCGCGCGGATCGCATCGACCCGCAACAATCCGCGACTGCCGGGCGTGCAACTGGCGCCCGAGATCGTGGTGACGAGCGAGCTCGCCCTGGCGGCGCGCGCGGACATGCTGCTGATCGCGACGCCGGCGCAGCATTTGCGCGGCGCGGTCAACATGCTGGCCTCGCACGTCACGAAGCCGGTGCCGATCATCGCCTGTGCCAAGGGCATCGAGCACGGCACCCACAAATTCATGACCGACGTGATTGCGGAGGCCGCACCGCATGCGCAGCCAGCAATCCTGTCGGGCCCCAGTTTTGCCGACGACGTCGCGCGCGGCCTGCCGACGGCAGTGACGCTGGCGGCAAAGGACGAGGACTTGGCGAGCGCCCTGGTGCAGGCCCTTGGCTCGGCGACCTTCCGACCCTACCACACCACGGATGTCCGCGGCGTCGAGATCGGCGGCGCGGCCAAGAACGTGCTCGCGATCGCCGCCGGCATCGTGGTCGGCCGCAACCTCGGCGCCTCCGCGCTCGCCGCTTTGACGACACGCGGCTTCAGCGAACTCGCACGGCTCGGCCGCGCCTATGGCGCGCGCACCGAAACGCTCTCCGGCCTCTCCGGCCTCGGCGACCTCCTCCTCAGTTGCTCGACCGCGCAGTCGCGCAATTTCGCACTCGGTATCGCGCTCGGACGCGGAGAAGCTGCCCCCGCCGGCAAGCTGGCGGAAGGAGCATTTACCGCGCCGGTGCTAGTTGAACTCGCGGGCGCAGGGAATGTCGACATGCCGGTCTCGCAAGCGGTCGCTGCCATCCTGAACGGTCAGCTGACGATCGACGCCGCGATCGAGGGATTGCTGACTCGGCCGTTCAAGGCCGAGGAGTAAGGCGACCTCGGCATCTCAGGTAGCACTTCACGGCCTGTACACGCTGGTCTAGCCTGGCGGCACACCGCAGGATCCCGGTCCAACAACAACGAAACGGATCCCAGGGGAAAACGCATGCGCAAACCGCATCGCGCGATCGTTTCGATCGCCATCACCACACTTGCCGCCATGACATTACCCGTCGCTGCCTACGCCCAGGCGGCGATCTCCTATAACGAACTCGCCAAGAACGAGGCGGCCGCCAATGCCGACAACGGCAAGCGGGTCGCACCCGTCAAATCGATCGCCAATCCCTCCAACGACGTCAGCGCCGACATGCAGGCCATGATCGGCGCGCCGTTTCCGCCGCATTTCAATGCCGACCCGAAAACCCCTGCGGAATGGAAGGAGCTGATCGACCGCCGCGCCAAGCTGGCGATCGCCGGGATCCCCGCGATGAAGGAGAAGCTCGGCGTCAAGGTCGAGGAGACCAAGATCGCCGGCGTGCATTGCTTCATCGTCACGCCGAACAGGATCGCGCCCGAAAACCGGCGTCGCCTGCTCGTTCATGTCCATGGCGGCGGCTATGTGTTCGGGCCGGGCGAAGCCGCACTGCCGGAAGCGATCATGATGGCGGGCTTTGGCGGCTTCAAGGTGATCTCGGTCGACTACCGCATGCCGCCCGATTTCCCCTATCCCGCCGCGATGGACGATGCGATGGCGGTCTGGAAGGAAGTCACCAGGGATCACGATGCCCGCCGGATGGCGATCTTCGGCACGTCGACGGGCGGTGCCATGACGCTTGCGATGGTGCTGCGGGCGAAGGACGAGAAGCTGCCGAAGCCGGCCGCCATCGCACCGGGCACGCCCTGGGCCGATATCGACAGGATCGGCGACACCTATGCCAGCAACGAGTGGGTCGACAACGTGCTGGTGACCTGGGACGGCTGGCTCGGCCGCGCCGCAAAACTCTATGCCAACGGCACAGATCTGAAGAATCCCTACATCTCGCCGATCTACGGCGACTTCAAAGGTTTTCCGCCGACCATCCTGACATCGGGCACGCGCGATCTGTTCCTGAGCAACACGGTTCGCACCCATCGCAAATTGCGCCGCGCCGGCGTGATCGCCGACCTCAACGTCTATGAAGGCCAGTCTCACGCGCAGTACCAGTTCAACATCAATGTGCCGGAGACGAAGGAGGCATTCACCGATATCGCAAAATTCTTCGATCGATATCTGAAGGAGTAAGTCGCGCGATGGATAGCGGATGCCCGCGCTTGTCGCAGGCATCCGCGTGGCTGTATGGTCGCGGCACGAGAGGCGCGCATATCCGGGAATGAGGCAGGTTGCGATGAACTATTGGCTGGTGAAATCCGAACCATCGGTGTGGTCCTGGGACCAGCAGGTCGCGAAGGGCGCCAAGGGCGAGGCCTGGACCGGCGTGCGCAATTACACGGCACGCATCAATCTCGTGAACATGAAGAAGGGCGACAAGGCGTTCTTCTATCATTCCAACGAGGGCAAGGAGATCGTCGGCATCGCGGAGATCATCAAGGAGGCCTACACCGACCCCACCGACAAGACCGAAAAGTTCGTCTGCGTCGACATCAAGGCCGACAAGCCCCTGAAGACACCGGTGACGATGGCGGCGATCAAGGCCGAGAAAAAACTCGCCGACATGGCGCTGGTGAAATATTCACGACTCTCGGTGCAGCCGGTGACGGCCGAGGAATGGAAGCTGGTTTGCAAGATGGGCGGGATGTAGGCCAGCTGTCGTAGGCCGGATGGAGCGAAGCGCAATCCGGGACATCGCAAACGCAGCCCGCCCCCCGGATTTCGCTGCGCTCCATCCGGGCTACGATATCGGAGCTTGCGTCTCCGGCAGCGTGAGCACCTCGCATGGCGAGGCGATGCCACGCAGCTTGTGCAGTCCGAGCGCGACCAGGGGCATGTCCGTCTCGGCGGCGAGTGCGCCCGACACCAGCACGGTCCTGCCGAGCGGCTTGCACAGGCCTTCGAGCCGGCTGGCGAGATTGACGGCGGGACCGATCGCCGTGAAGTCCAGCCGATTGGCGGCGCCGATATTGCCCCAGAGCATCTCGCCGAGATGAAGCGCGGCACCGAACGCGAGCGGCGGCAACCCTTGCGCGCCGCGCTCGGCATTGAGATACGCCATCCCGGCTTCGGCTGCATCTGCCGCGCGCAGAGCGGCCTCGCAGGCGCGACGCGGTGACGTCTCGACCACCGGAAAGATCGCCAGCATGCCGTCGCCGATGAATTTGAGCACCTCGCCGCCGAAGGCATGAACGGCACCGGCGATGCGATCGAACCAGGCATCGAGCGCCGCGATGACATCGGCCGGCGGGCTGGCTTCCGATAAGGTCGTGAAGCCGCGCAGATCCGCATAGAGCAGCGCAGCCTGGATGGTCTCGCCGAGGTCGCGCCGCAACGGCGCCGCCAGCACCCGCTCGGCGCTGCGCTTGCCGAGATAGGCCTCCAGCGTGGCCCGCAACGTGGCGCGCCCAGCGAGCACGGCGAGCGGCGTCGCGGCAAAGCGCGCGGCCTGGCGCAGTTGCTCGATTTCGCCAGCCGTGAACGGACGCGGCCCGATCCAGCCGAGCAACGGCCCATCGCGCCCGACAACGTCTTCATGGACTTCGCCGCCTGCGATGTCGCGCAGCCAGCGGCGGCCGGCATCGTTGGGCAAATCGGGCGCGAGCCCGCCGGGCGCAAAGCCAAGCGCCTCGATCACCCGGCCGTTGTCCGCCCGCCACAGCCATGTCCGCTTCGCGATCAACGGGTGCGGCACCTCCAGCGTCAGGCTGCCTGCCGCAAGCGGCACACCATCGGCGAGCAGGTGCGCGCCGAGTTCCGCGAGCAGGCGATCGGCGCCGGGACTATCCGAGGCGGCATCGACGAGCCAGGCGAGGGTCGGAGAAAGTTGCATCAGACGATGATGGCGAAGGTCGGCGGTGTTTGTCACGGGCAATCCTTGACGGGCTGCTTTGGCGCCGCCATGTGCCAGTATCAGCCCAGGGATGATCGCCGATGACCGAGCCGTTCGTATTGCGACGCGAGACGCAGATCGCAGCCCCGCGCGCCACCGTCTTCGCCTATTTGACCGATCCTGAGAAAATCCTGAGCTGGATGGGCTCGGATGCGACCACCGAGCCGCATCCCGGTGGGCTCTATCTGCTCAAGGGAATCGGCCCGCGTGCCAGCGTCGCCCGCGGCGCGTTCCGCGAGGTCGTGCCGGTGCATCGCCTGGCCTACACGTTCGGCTGGGAGGGCGGCCAGGAGGTGCCGCCCGGCTCGAGCCTGATCGAGATCGACTTGATCGAACGCGACGGCGGCACGCTGCTGCGCATGACCCATAGCGGGTTGCCGACCGAGGAACAGGTGGCCGCCCACGCGAAAGGGTGGGCGCATTATCTGGCACGGCTCACAAACGCAGCCGCTGGCCGCGATCCCGGTCCGGACAAGGGTCTTTCGGACAATATGTAGCGATGCGGCGGGTTACACCGCCGCGGTCGCGACCACCTGCTGCAACAGCTGCTCGCGCCGGGCCTGCGAGCGCTGGCCCTTCATCGTTGCCGCGAAACGCTCGAGGATGCCGTCCTCGAAGGCGGTGACGATGGTGTCGTGCACGTAGCTCTTGCGGCAGATCGCCGGCGTATTGGAGAGCTTGTCGGCGGCGGCGCGGATCGCATCCAGCACCTGCTTCTTGCGGCCGCGCTGGCTGGTCGCCGGCGTGATCCGCGACAGCGATTCCACGACGACGGCCGAGGCCATCAGCGTGCGAAAATCCTTCAGCGAAATCTTGATGCCGGCGATCTCGCGCAGGAACGCATTCACCTGCGTGGTGCTGACCGCGCGCACGATGCCGTAGGCATCGCGATACTGGAACATGCGCTTGCCGGGAACGCCGTTGAGGATGCCGATGGCGCGCACCAGCTTGGCCGCGTCGCACTCCTTGCGCACCGCCTTGCCGCCCTTCGCCTTGAAGGTCAGCACGAAAGAATCGTCCTCGAGCGTGACGTTCGACTTCAGCATCGTGGTCGCGCCGCGGGTGCCGTTGAGGCGGGCATAGGATTCGTTGCCGGGACGGATCGCGGTACGCGCAATCAGCTCGATCACCGCCGAAAGCGCGAATTCGCGCGTCGGCTCGTCGCCCGACAGGAACGCCGAGACCTTGCGCCGGATCTTTGGCAGCGCGCCGACGAGCTTTTCCAGGCGATGTGCCTTGCGGTGCTCGCGGACCTTCTCCCAGTCGGCGTGATAGCGATATTGCAGCCGGCCCGCGGCATCGCGACCGACCGCCTGAAGATGCGAGCTCGGATCGGCCGAGTAGCGCACCTCGCGATAGGCCGGCGGCACCGCCATGGCGTGGAGCCGGCGGATGGTGCGGGCGTCGCGGATATGGGCGCCGTTGGGGCGGACGAAGGAATAGCCCTTGCCGCGGCGGATGCGGCGGATGGTCAGCTCGTTCTGGTCGCCGAGCCGCAGGCCGAGTTCCTTGGCGAGCGCCTCGACCGCCGCCGGGGACGCGGAATCGAACACCTTTTTGGGGCTGGGACGGCTGGAACCGGCCGGTTTCGGCCATTGTCCGAGGGCTTTGGCCAGCGCAATGGCAGCAGGATCGGCCGAGGCAGGCCGCATCGTCCCGAGATTCTGCTGATCCATCATAGTCTTACGCCTTGGCCCTGTCTGGTACCGTTCAATGCCGCTGTTCTGATGTTTGTTCCAAGCCTCGCCTGGAGGGCCTCTTTGGACCCGGGTTAGCCACTTAGGGTGTTCCGAACCGCATTGCGAGTCCCGAATCAGTGAAAAGCGGTTTCTAAATACCTCCTGCGACGCATGGGCGCCCTGCGCAGGCCCATTCCGGAGATCTGGGTAAAGAGCCCAAAACCTCCGCCGGCCTGTTTCAGATTTGCGACAGCCGGCCTTTGCCGCTTGATTTCCCGCATGGCCGGCCGATCACCGAAGGTCCAGCTTGTGCTCCTTGTCGGGTCCGGTTAGCCCGACGCATAATCGGTGCAACGATCAAGTCGGCTTGCGCATCGCCAGCGTTTGGCTTGCCGTATGTGGAGGGAAACATGTCCGAGAAGATTTACGACGTCCCCGCGGAATGGGCCAAACGGGCCTGGGTCGACCAGGCCAAGTACAAGGACATGTACGCCCGCTCGATCGCGGACCCGAACGCCTTCTGGGCCGAGCAGGCCAAGCGCGTCGACTGGATGCACGCACCGACGAAAATCGAGAACGTCTCCTTCGCGCCCGGCAACATCTCGATCAAATGGTTCGAGGACGGCATCCTCAATGTCGCCCACAACTGCATCGACCGCCATCTCGCCAAGCGCGGCAACCAGACCGCGATCATCTGGGAGGGCGACGATCCCTCGCAGTCCAAGCACATCACCTACAAGGAGCTGCACGACGAGGTCTGCCGGATGGCCAACATCCTGCGCACCCGCAACGTCAAGAAGGGCGACCGCGTCACCATCTACCTGCCGATGATTCCGGAAGCAGCCTACGCGATGCTGGCCTGCGCTCGGATCGGCGCGATCCACTCCGTGGTGTTCGCAGGCTTCTCGCCCGACAGCCTCGCCCAGCGCATCAACGACTGCCAGTCCAAGATCATCATTACC
Organism: Bradyrhizobium sp. CCGUVB14; assembly: GCF_024199935.1. Classification (NCBI taxonomy): domain Bacteria; kingdom Pseudomonadati; phylum Pseudomonadota; class Alphaproteobacteria; order Hyphomicrobiales; family Nitrobacteraceae; genus Bradyrhizobium; species Bradyrhizobium sp. CCGUVB14. The sequence goes on along the minus strand of NZ_JANADS010000001.1, from coordinate 330,182 downwards.
GCGGACGAAGGCCTGCGCGGTGGCAAGAAGGTGCCGCTGAAGGCCAATGTCGACGCGGCGATCGCCAAGGCCGACGGCGTCGACTGGGTCGTCGTGGTCAAGCGCACCGGCGGCAAGATCGACATGAACCCGACGCGCGACCTCTGGTACCACGAGGCGGCCGCCATGGTGACGACCGAATGCCCGGTCGAGCACATGCACGCCGAGGACCCGCTGTTCATCCTCTACACGTCGGGCTCGACCGGCCAGCCCAAGGGCGTGCTGCACACCTCGGGCGGCTATCTCGTGTTCGCGTCGATGACGCATCAATACGTGTTCGACTATCACGACGGCGACATCTACTGGTGCACCGCCGACGTCGGCTGGGTTACCGGCCACAGCTACATTCTCTACGGGCCGCTCGCCAACGGCGCGACCACGCTGATGTTCGAGGGCGTGCCGAATTACCCGGATAATTCGCGATTCTGGAACGTCATCGACAAGCACAAGGTCAACATCTTCTACACCGCACCGACCGCGATCCGCGCCTTGATGCAGTCGGGCGACGAGCCCGTGAAGAAGACCTCGCGCGCGAGCCTGCGCCTGCTCGGCTCGGTCGGCGAGCCCATCAATCCGGAAGCCTGGGAGTGGTATCACCGCGTCGTCGGCGACGACCGCTGCCCGATCGTCGACACCTGGTGGCAGACCGAGACCGGCGGCATTCTGATCACGCCGCTGCCGGGCGCGACAAAACTCAAGCCGGGTTCGGCAACGCAGCCGTTCTTCGGCGTGGCGCCCGAGATCGTCGACGCCGACGGCAAGGTGCTGGAGGGTGAGACATCAGGCAATCTCTGCCTGACCCGTTCATGGCCGGGCCAGATGCGCACGGTCTATGGCGACCACGCACGCTTCGAGCAAACCTATTTCTCGACCTACAAGGGCAAGTACTTCACCGGCGACGGCTGCCGCCGCGACGCCGATGGTTATTACTGGATCACCGGCCGCGTCGACGACGTCATCAACGTCTCCGGCCATCGCATGGGCACCGCGGAAGTCGAGAGCGCGCTGGTCGCGCATGAGAAGGTGTCGGAAGCCGCCGTGGTCGGTTATCCGCACGACATCAAGGGCCAGGGCATCTACGCCTATGTGACCCTGATGGCCGGCGTCGAGCCGAGCGACGAACTGCGCAAGGAACTCGTCACATGGGTCCGCAAGGAAATCGGCCCGATCGCGGCACCTGACCAGATCCAGTTCTCGCCCGGCCTGCCCAAGACCCGCTCGGGCAAGATCATGCGCCGCATCCTGCGCAAGATCGCCGAGGACGAGCCGGGCAGCCTTGGCGACACCTCGACACTCGCCGATCCCGCGGTGGTCGACGACCTCGTGAAGAACCGGCAGAACAAGAAGTCGGCGTAGGAACGGCCTCGTGCCCCGGACGCAGCGCAGCGCTTCTTCAGCGGTGCGCTGCAGAGCCGGGGCCCATCTATCCACGAAAAGAAGAAGCTGGGTCCCGGCTCTGCGCAGCAGCGCAAGAGCGCTGCAGCGCGTCCGGGACACGAGACTGCCTTTCGCGCCAACGTCGTCCCAAACAAACCCCCGTTCACGCCCTCACGCACTTGTCAGGACGGACACCGGCGCGGCGGCATCTTTGCCGCCGAGTGTTGTTTTCAAGTCATTTACTTTGTTTCGAACATTTCCTTTGTTCCCCCTGCTGGCTGGCCCTCGGCGGCCGTGCGTGGAAACCATCCGGTTAACAGGTGCGGTTAAGAATCTCTGGGCGAGCGGGCGATTGCCGGTTTTTGCGTCATTTTGAACGATGGGAAATATCGATGTCGATGAAGGTTGCTGTGGCGCTGGCCGCCACCATCGGGGCAGGGGTCTTGATGTCGACGGCTGCCGAGGCGCGGCCGGAAATGGTGGGAACGCACGTCGCCAACTATTCGCCCGGCACCATCGTGGTCAAAACCAGCGAGCGCCGGCTCTATCTCATTCTCGATGACGGCCACGCCGTGCGCTATCCGGTCGGCGTCGGCAAGTCCGGCAAGCAGTGGGCCGGCACCACCCGCATCGACGGCAAGTACCGTAATCCGGCCTGGTCGCCGCCCGCCGAGGTGAAGCGCGACAAGCCGCAGCTTCCCGACGTGATCCCGGGCGGCTCGCCGCACAATCCGATGGGCGTTGCGGCGATGACGCTGGCCGGTGGTGAATATGCCATCCACGGCACCAACGTGCCGGGTTCGGTCGGCGGCTTCGTCTCCTATGGCTGCATCCGCATGCTCAACGACGACATCACCGATCTCTACAGCCGCGTCTCCGTCGGCACCACGGTGGTCGTGGCGCGCTGATCGTCGCAACCCAAACAGAGTTTGAAAGAGCCGCGTTTCGACGCGGCTTTTTTGTTACCAGAACCGCCAGCCGCGCGTGCACCAGCCGTCGCGATGACCGCCATTGTAGCTCCGCGCGAAGCCACCAGCGAGCATCGCCGCCGAAACGTTCGCGGTCCGTCTGGTCGCGACATCGGCGAGAACGCGCCCGTATTTCTCCGAGCCGAGATTGTAGATGGTGACGCCGCCCTGGCCGAGCAGATTGCGCAGCGCCCCGGTGGCCGCTTCCGCCTTGTCCAGCTCGTCCTGGCAGGACGCCTTCATCTCGGGCGCATCGATGCCGCGCAGACGAATCCGTGCGACGAGATCGCGCCCGTCGCGTTGATGCACGCGCGCGAGAAAAGTGTCGCCATCGATGGTGCGGATGACGTCGATCGGCAGGCGGCTGTCGGGATTGCCGGACTGCTGCAGGATGATCTCGGCATCCTGCGCGCGCTCGTCAGCCGGATGCGGAATCCGCCAGTCGGTGCCGTGCCGGAAGGTCAGCACGATCGCCATGACGATGCCGACCACGAACATCCAGGGCAACAGCCCGGAGAAGCGACGGCCAAACGGCGAACCGCCGAACTGCGGCCGATAGGAGCTATCTGGATCGAAGCGCGGCATCCGCGCACGCTAGGGCTGAGTCGGCCAAATCGACAAGTCAGCTTGAAAAGACCAGCGTCTCAGAAATCCGAAGCGATGCCCTTGCGCTCCCAATCGCCGTAGCGCGTCGGCTCAGGTCCCTTCGGCCCCTGCAACTCCTTCGGTGCCGCCTCGGCATGAACAGCGGCGGCTTGCCGGCGCGCCTCGGCTTCGGCCAGCGCGCGCTGGGCGGCCGGCGGCAACGGTTTGCGATCGGGAGCGGGAGGCTGGTCGTTCATAATCCGGGTCCTAGCGCAGGATCGCGACATGCGCGACGTCCAATTACGCATTGCTGAAATGGCCGCGACGGGCTGAAATCGCCAGAGGCCATTCTTACATTTGGCATATTCGCATGCCACAGCTGGTGTTCTTAAGGCATGCGCCCATATTGGCGGAACTGCCGCTCGCTCAGAACCTTACTTCCGCATGCCATCTCAACGTTTTGCCCCTCCGTCCGAAGTGCCTGGTCTCGCGGCACGGCGGATCGCTGCCGACATCGTCGACGGCGTCCTGCACAAGCACCGCACGCTCGATGACCAGCTCGACGGTTCCGGCGCCCATCCCGGACTGAAGACGCTCGCCGACCGTGACCGCGCGCTGATGCGGCGGCTGGTCGCAACCATCCTGCGCCGCCTCGGCACGCTCGGCCATGTGCTGTCGCGCCTGCTCGACAAAGGCATTCCCTCCGAGGCACCGCGCGCGCAGAGCGCGCTCCTGATCGGCGCTGCCCAGATTCTCTGGATGGACGTGCCGGATCATGCCGCGGTCGATCTCTCGGTGCGCCTGGTGCAATCCGACCGGCGCGCAGCGCGCTATGCCGGCCTCGTCAACGCCGTGCTGCGCCGCTGCGCGCGCGAAGGCCAGGCGCTGGTCGAGGAGGTCTCGACGCAATCGCTCGATCTGCCGCCCTGGCTGCTGACGCGCTGGAGTGCGCATTACGGCGAGGCGACTGCGCGGGACATGGCGCTCGCGCTCGGCCACGAACCGTCGCTCGATCTCACCGTGAAGTCCGACGCTGCACAATGGGCGAGCCGGCTGCATGGCGAGGTGCTGACGACGGGATCGGTGCGGACGCTGCTGCATGGCTCGGTGACCATGCTGCCCGGCTTCGCCGAAGGACAATGGTGGGTGCAGGACGCCGCCGCCGCGCTGCCGGTCCGGCTGTTCGGTGACATCAAAGGCAAATCCATCGCCGATCTCTGTGCTGCACCTGGCGGCAAGACCGCGCAGCTGGCACAGGCCGGCGCGCATGTCACAGCGATCGACCGTTCACCCGCCCGGGTGGCACGCCTGCGCGAAAACCTGACCCGGTTGTCGCTCCAGGCCGAGACTGTCGTCGCCGACGCCGTGGAATGGGCCGGCCCGGCGGATGGCCTCGACGGAATCCTGATCGACGCGCCCTGCACCTCGACCGGGACGATCCGCCGGCACCCCGACGTCGCGTGGCTGCGGCAGGAATCCGACGTCGCCGCGATGACGGTTCTCCAGCAGCGGCTGCTGAAGAAATCCGTTTCGCTGCTCAAGCCCGGCGGGACGCTGGTCTACTGCACCTGTTCGCTGGAACCCGAAGAAGGCGAGCGGGCCGTCGCCACGCTTCTCGCCGCCGAGCCTGCGCTTCGCCGCGTGCCGATCGAGGCCAGCGAGGTCTCCGGGCTCAGCGAGATCATCACCGCCGAGGGCGATCTGCGGACCCTGCCGAGCCACCTGCCGCACGCCGACCCGAAGCTCGGCGGGCTCGACGGATTTTTCGCGGCCCGGCTCGTTAAATCCTGATTTTGCACCGGATTTTGCTACCACTGGACTGATTCGGGGCCATTCAAGGTGGTGTCCGCGGTCCGATTTTGGGATTAATAAGGATTCGTCGGAATCCTCTCCCCCTTCAAGGCAAGGCGTGTCGGTCGCTCAACGCAGACGTATCTCGACGCTGGTGATGAACCGCTTCGCGCGGAACATGCTCGCGCGCGCGAGCGGCGGTCCGGTTGCGCTGTCGCGGGTCTGGCCCGGCCGCACCGATCGGCTGATCATTGCGCCGCATGATCTGCGCACCGCGGATGCGACGCGCGCCGCCGAGATCTATGCCGGGCGCTTCGTCTTCGCCGGCAAGATCGTCAACTGCCACGGCCGCTCGATCTTCGATCTCGATCCGCCCTCGGAGGATTGGGAGGTCGCGCTGCTCGGCTTCGGCTGGCTGCGGCACCTGCGCGCGGCCGACACCGCGCTGACCCGGGCGAATGCGCGTGCGCTGGTCGAGGACTGGATCAGCAATCCCGCCAACAAGCGCCGGCCCGTCGCCCGCCGCGCCGATGTGCTGGCGCGGCGCGTCATCTCGCTGCTGTCGCAGGCGCCGCTGGTGCTCAACGACACCGACAACAAATTCTACCGCCGTTATCTGCGCGCGCTGGCACGGGAAATCCGCTTCCTGCGCTTCACCATGGTCAACATCCCGGACGGGGTGCCGAAGCTCCAGGTGCAGATCGCGCTGTGCTACACGACGCTCTGCCTCGCCAACCAGGCCCGCCACATCCGCAGCGCGTCGAAAAAGCTCTCCGACGAATTGCAGCGGCAGATTCTCCCCGACGGCGGCCACATCTCGCGCAACCCGGGCGCGCTGATCGAGCTGCTGATCGACCTGTTGCCGCTGCGGCAGACGTTTGCCGCGCGCAACATCGCGCCGCCGCCGGCGCTGCTCAATGCGATCGACCGCATGATGCCGATGCTGCGCTTCTTCCGGCACGGCGACGGTAATTTCGCGTTGTTCAACGGCATGAGCGCGACGCCGTCGGATCTGCTCGCCACGCTGCTTGCCTATGACGACACCCATGGCGCGCCGATGGCGAACATGCCGCACACCGGCTTCCAGCGGCTCGACGCCGGCCCGACCACGCTGATCATCGACACCGGCCCGCCGCCGCCGCCCGGCGTCAGCCACGACGCGCATGCCGGCTGTCTGTCGTTCGAACTGTCCTCCGGCATCAGCCGCATCGTCACCAATTGCGGCATGCCGACTACCGGCCGCGACAATTGGCGGCCGTTCGCGCGCGGCACCGCGGCGCATTCGACGCTGACCTATCACGAGACGTCGTCCTGCCAGTTCGTCGAGATGTCGGCGATGAAGCGGCTGCTGCACGGCGCACCGATCATCAGCGGCCCCCGTGAGGTGGAGAGCTATCGCGAAGTCGTCCAGGACGGCACGCTGCTCACGACGTCGCATGACGGCTATCTCGCCAAGTTCGGCGTGATCCATCGCCGCGTGCTGATGGTCGCCAATGACGGCGCGCGGATCGACGGCGAGGACACGCTGTCACCGCCGCAGGGCGCGCGCCTCAAGGGCGCCGACGCCGATTTCGCGCTGCGCTTCCATCTGCATCCCGCGGTGAAGGCGAGCCGGCTGTCGGATGCGCGCGGCGTCATGCTGGTGCTGCCGAACCGCGACGTCTGGACCTTCGAAGCGCTCGACGACAAGGTCGATCTCGAGGACAGCGTGTTCCTGGCCGGCAATGACGGCCCCCGCCGCACCGCGCAGATCGTGATCCGCCAGGATGCGCGCCAGGGGCCCTCGATCCGCTGGAGCTTTGTGCGTTCCTCGGCCTCGCCGGCGGTCACCAATGCCCGCCGCAACGCCCGGCGCGAACCGGAACTTCCGTTGTAAACAGGCACGATTCGGTCCCATCTGATCGTTGTGAAGGGCCTCGAAAACTGCTATCGAGCGCTCGTTCGCGCGACTGGCGACCTTGGATGGAGCACCATCGGGAAGCGCGACACATATCCGCCGCGCGCCTGGGCATAGACACTCCTTAAGACAGAGGATCTTGCTCATGACTGACCATCCCCGCCGCGTCACCCGCGCCCTTCTCTCCGTCTCCGACAAGACCGGCCTGATCGAATTCGCCAAGGCGCTTGCCGCGCATGATGTCGAGCTGGTCTCGACCGGCGGCACGGCGAAAGCGATCGCCGCGGCCGGCCTCAAGGTGAAGGACGTCTCCGACCTCACCGGTTTCCCCGAGATGATGGACGGCCGCGTCAAGACGCTGCATCCGAAAGTGCATGGCGGCCTGCTTGCGATCCGCGACAACAAGGAACATGCCGAGGCGATGAAGGCGCACGGCATCGCGCCGATCGACCTGCTCGTCGTCAACCTCTATCCTTTCGAAGCGACCGTCGACAAAGGCGCGGGCTTCGAGGATTGCATCGAGAACATCGACATCGGTGGCCCCGCGATGATCCGCGCCGCCGCCAAGAATCATGACGACGTCGCCGTCGTGGTCGAAGCGGACGATTACAAGGCCGTGCTCGACGAGCTCGCCGCCAACAAGGGCACAACGACGCTCAAGCTGCGCCGGCGGCTTGCCGCAAAGGCCTATGCGCGCACCGCGGCTTACGATGCTGCGATCTCGAACTGGTTCAACCGCCAGCTCGAAATCGACGCGCCCGATTTCCGCGCCTTCGGCGGCAAGCTGATCCAGTCGCTGCGCTACGGTGAGAACCCGCACCAGACCGCCGCGTTCTACGCGACGCCCGACAAGCGCCCCGGCGTTTCGACCGCGCGGCAGCTGCAGGGCAAGGAGCTCTCCTACAACAACATCAACGACACCGATGCGGCCTATGAATGCATCGGCGAGTTCGACGCCAAGCGCACTGCGGCCTGCGTCATCGTCAAGCACGCCAATCCCTGCGGCGTCGCCGAAGGCGCGAACCTCGTCGACGCCTATCGCAAGGCGCTGGCCTGCGATTCGACTTCGGCCTTCGGCGGCATCATCGCGATGAACCGCGCGCTCGATGCCGATACCGCGCGCGAGATCACGAAGATCTTCACCGAGGTGATCATCGCGCCTGATGCCAGCGAGGAAGCGATCGCCATCATCGGCGGGAAGAAGAATCTTCGCCTGCTGCTCGCCGGCAGCCTGCCCGATCCGCGCACCGCCGGTCTCACCGCAAAAACCGTCGCAGGCGGTCTGCTCGTCCAGAGCCGCGACAACGCCGTGGTCGACGACATGACCTTCAAGGTCGTGACCAAGCGTGCCCCGAGCGATGCCGAGATGCGTGACCTCAAGTTCGCATTCCGGGTCGCAAAACACGTCAAGTCGAACACCATCATCTACGCCAAGGATCTCGCCACCGTCGGTATCGGCGCGGGCCAGATGAGCCGCGTGGATTCCGCGCGGATCGCCGCTCGCAAGGCGCAGGATGCGGCCAACGAGCTGAAGCTCGCCGAGCCGTTGACCAAGGATTCGGTCGTCGCGTCGGATGCATTCTTCCCGTTCGCCGACGGCATGCTGGCCTGCATCGAAGCCGGCGCCACCGCCGTGGTGCAGCCCGGCGGTTCGATGCGCGATGACGAGGTGATCAAGGCCGCCGACGAGCACGGCATCGCCATGGTGTTCACGGGCACCCGGCATTTCAGGCACTGATACTGATCTCGCCACACGTCGTCCCGGACAAGCGCAGCGAAGCGGAGCGCTGATCCGGGACCCATACCCCCGAAGAGGCGTTTGGCGAAGACTCGGAGTGGGGCTCTCGCGTCAAACTTCTCACTGTGGCTATGGGTCCCGGCCTTCGCCGGGACGACAGCGGAGAATGGGGCAAGAGAGGAGCTAGGACTCCCGCACCCGCATCAGCAGCGCAAACCCTGTCACGAAGAACACCACCAGCACGGCCATGCCGGCCTTCTGGCTCGCGGTGGCCGCGGTGATCACGCCGATCAGCAGCGGTCCGATGAAGGACGTCACTTTTCCGGTCAGCGCGAACAGACCAAAATACTGCGCGATGCGATCCTTCGGCGCGAGATGGATCAGGAGCGTGCGTGACGCCGCCTGAAGCGGGCCGCCGGCTGCGCCGATCAGGCAGCCCAGCACGATATAGGCACGCTCGGCGGCGGCGGCGAACATCGGACCGCCCGGGACCGGCGGCGCGACCTTGACGAACAGCACGCTGTCCTTGTCGACCAGCAGGATCGCCGCGACCGCGAGCAGCAGGATCAGCAAGCTGCCGGCAATGACGCGCTTCGGCCCGAGGAAGTCGTCGAGCTTGCCGCCGAGCCACGCACCGAAGGTGCCGGCAGCGGCGAGGATGATGCCGAAGGTGCCGATCTGGATCGTGTGCCAGCCGAAGGTGCCTGCGGCATAGATGCCCCCGAACGCGAACAGCGACACCAGACCGTCGGTATAGATCATGTTGGCGAGCAGAAACGCCGCGAGCGATTTCTGCTTCGGCAGATCCTTCAGCGATCGCTTCAGATCCGCCAGGCCTTCATGCAGCGCCTCGCGCACCGGGCGCTTCGCCGGATAATCCGGCGTGAACAGGAACATCGGCGTCACAAAGACGATGAACCACAGCCCGGTCAACGGTCCCGCGGCACGATCGCCCTCGTGGGTGGCGGGATCGAGCCCGAACAGCGGCGTGAAGCCGAGCAGCGTGCGGCCAGTCTCCGGATTGGCCGCGAGGAAACCGAGCACGATGATCAGGCTGACGATGCCGCCGATATAGCCCGTGGCCCAGCCCGTGCCGGAGAGACGGCCGATGCGCTCCGGCGGCACCAGGGTCGGCATCATCGCATTGTTGAAGACGGTGGCGAACTCCGCGCCGACACTGGCCAGCGCGACCGCGATCAGCAGCGGCGGAATGATGGCGTGATTGCCGGGCTTGCCGATCCACAGCGCGCAGGAGGCCAGCACGAGCACTGCGCCGAACGCGGCGATCCACGGCTTGCGGCGGCCGGCGGCATCCGCGATGGCACCAAGCACGGGTGATAGCAGCGCGATCGCCATGCCAGCTGCTGCCATCGCAAACCCCCAGAGCGATTGACCCGTGGCGGGATCCGGCGCGATGCTGGTGGCAAAATAAGGTGCGAACACGAAGGTCGTGATCAGCGTGAAATAAGGCTGCGCGGCCCAATCGAAGAAGATCCAGCTGACGACAGCGGCGCGCGGCGGATAGGTCCGCGAGGCGCCGGCCATGCGCGCCCCCGGGGCGATCGTCGTCATCAAGCAGTCCCCATCACAAACAGTTTTGTCTCTCTTAGCGCAAACCGTATAGCATTACAGCGACACCTTTGAATTGGCCTGAAGGCCCCGCGGAAATTTGATGATGTCACTATTTTCGACACGCCGGACGTTTTTCGCTGTCATCGCCACTCTGGCGTTTGGTCTTGCATCGGCGACCGCGCAGGATGCGCGACGGGCTTATGTCCCGCCCGCGCTCGACACGGTGCATGCCGTTCCCGCCGAACACGGCATGGTGGTGGCGCAGGAGAAGATATCCGCGCAAGTCGGCGCCGACATCCTGCGGCGTGGCGGCAATGCCGTCGACGCGGCCGTCGCTACCGGCTTTGCAATGGCGGTGACTTACCCGCGCGCCGGAAATATCGGCGGCGGCGGCTTCATGGTGATCCATTCCGCCGAACGCAACGAGGACATCGCGATCGACTACCGCGAGACCGCGCCGGCGGCGACCACGGCGCAGATCTTTCTTGGAGCCGACGGCAAGCCTGATCCCGCCAAATCGCGCGACTCCGGACTTGGCATCGGCGTGCCCGGCACGGTCGCCGGCCTCGCTTTGGCGCTCGAGAAGTACGGCTCGGGCAAGTTCACGCTGGCGCAATTGCTCGAACCCGCGATCGCGCTCGCCCGCGACGGATTCATCGTCACCGATGACATCGCCGATACCCTGCCGGGCTGGTACCCGCGGCTGGCACGCTGGCCGTCCTCAACGAAAATTTTCGCAAAGCCGGATGGCAAGCCGTTTGGCGAAGGCGACAGGCTGGTGCAGAGCGATCTCGCCGACACGCTGGCGAGTGTCGCAGCGCAGGGACCACGCGGCTTCTACGAGGGCCCCGTAGCGGAGAAACTCGCCAAGGCCGTGTCCGACGCCGGCGGCATCATGACCCCAGCCGATCTGAAGGCCTATCAGGCCGTGATCCGTTCGCCGGTGCGCGGCACTTATCGCGGCTACGACATCGTCTCGATGCCGCTGCCGTCGTCAGGCGGCGTCGTGCTGGTGGAATCGCTCAACATCCTCGAAGGCTTTCAGCTCCCGGATCTGAAACAGGGCTCGCCGGCATCGCTGCATCTGTTGATCGAAGCGATGAAGCGCGCCTATGCCGATCGTGCGCGCTATCTCGGCGATCCTGCCTTCGTCAATGCACCGATCGAAACGCTTACCGCGAAGAACTATGCGGCCAAACTGCGTGCGAGCCTTTCGACCGATCGCGCGACGCCGTCGAAGGAGATCGTTTCCGCTCCGCCCGCACCGCGTGAAGGCAGCAACACCACGCATTTCTCCGTCGTCGACAGCAGCGGCAACGCCGTCAGCAACACCTACACGCTCAACTTCAGCTACGGCGTTGGACTCGTCGCCGATGGCACCGGCGTGCTGCTCAACAACGAGCTCGACGATTTCACCGCCGCCGTCGGCGCCTCCAACGCCTATGGCCTCGTCGGCTACGAGCCAAATCTGCCCGGGCCCGGCAAGCGGCCGCTGTCCTCGATGTCGCCGACCATCGTGCTGAAGGACGGCAAGCCGGTGCTGGTGACCGGCTCGCCCGGCGGCAGCCGCATCATCTCGACCGTACTCCAGGTGATCGTGAACGTGCTCGACTACAAGATGGACGTCGCCGCCGCCGTCGCCGCACCGCGGCTGCATCATCAATGGCTGCCGGACGAGGTGCGCATCGAGCGCGGCTTTCCCGACGATGTGCTGTTCGAGCTGAAGGCGATGGATCATCTCATCGTCGAGCCGATGGGACAGACCTCGGCCAATTCGATTGCGATAACGCCGAACGGCCCCTTCGGGGCACCCGATCCACGCACGCGCGGCGCGGAAGCGGCAGGACAGTAACCCTGCCCCTGCAACCCCGTCCCTGCATGGCACGACCGCGCGCGCCGGCTTGCGCCGGCCGCCGCGCGTGCTACCACCGCCCGGCCAAACGAATTTGCCGGGGAAACGCACATGACCACAGCCGATCCGACTGGGCGCATCGAACGCGCCGAGATCGAGGACACCAGCCTTCTCGCCTTCTATCGCGACATGAACGCGCCGGAGCGAAGGACGTTCTGGGCCTGCGCTGCGGGCTGGGCGCTCGACGGCATGGACTTCATGATCTATCCGCTGGTGATCGGCACCATCATCGCACTGTGGAAGGTCGATGCGGCCTCAGCCGGTCTTGCCGGCACGGTGACACTGCTGGCGTCCGCCATCGGCGGCTGGCTCGGCGGTTACCTCTCCGATCATATCGGGCGGGTCAGGACGCTCCAGATCACCATCATCTGGTTCTCGTTCTTCTCTCTGGTCTGCGCGGTCGTGCAGAATTTCGAACAGCTGTTGATCGCGCGCGCGGTGCTTGGTCTCGGCTTCGGCGGCGAATGGGCGGCAGGCGCCGTGCTGATGGGCGAAGCGATCCGGCCGCAATATCGCGGACGCGCGGTAGGCTCGGTGCAATCGGGCTGGGCGGTCGGCTGGGGCCTTGCCGTGCTGTCGCAGGCGATCCTGTTCTCACTGATGCCGGCGGAGACGGCGTGGCGCTGGATGTTCGTGATCGGCGCGCTGCCGGCGCTGCTGGTGTTCTACATCCGCCGCTCCGTCACCGAACCCGAGATCGCGGCGGAGGCCCGCGCGAAGCAGGCCGCGGCCGGCGACCGCCCCGCGCTCTGGGAGATCTTTTCGGGCCCGATCCTGAAGACCACGATCCTGGCGTCGCTCGCGGCGACGGGCTGTCAGGGCGGCTACTACGCGATCACCTTCTGGGTGCCGCAGTTTCTGACCAAGGAACGGCATCTGTCGATCGTCGGCTCCACCGGCTATCTCTCGACGCTGATCATCGGCTCTTTCATCGGCTATCTCGTCGGCGCCTGGCTCGCCGACCGGATCGGGCGACGCAACCTGTTCCTCATCTTCTCGATCGGCGCGATGGCGATCGTGCTGCTCTATACGCAGCTGCCGCTCACCAACGAGATCCTGTGGGTGCTCGGCTTCCCGCTCGGCTTCTTCGCCTCGGGCTATTTCTCGGGCGTCGGCGCGTTCCTGACCGAGCTCTATCCGACGCGGTTGCGCGGCTCGGGCCAGGGCTTTTGCTACAATTTCGGCCGCGGCATCGGCGCGCTGTTTCCGTTCCTCGTCGGCGCGCTGTCGGCATCGACATCGCTCGCCAACGCGATCGCGATCTTCGCGGTGGTGGCTTACGCGCTGTTCTTCATCGCCGCCTTCGCGCTGCCGGAGACGCGCGGGCGCGTGCTCCACGCGGACTGACGGATCATCGCGGGGCGGTGAGGAAGCTTACCGCCCCACCTGGTACGGCCCGCCCTTCTCGAGGGCACGCGCGTAAGCCGGCCGCGCATGGATGCGCTCCAGGAACGCCATCGCCTTGGGATGGCCCTGCTCGAGCCCGCCGCGGGCTTGGGCTGCTTCCAGCGGAAAGCTCATCTGGATGTCGGCCGCGGTAAACTCGCTGCCGGCGAACCATTCGCTCTTGCCGAGCTCGCCTTCCCAATAATCCATGTGCTGCTTGAGCTGCGGGTTGACCAGCGCGGTGAGCGCCTGGTTCGAGACCTTGCGCACCAGCGGACGAAGCAGCGCCGGCGCGCGCTTCGGCATCAGCGTGAACAGCAGCTTCAACAACAGCGGCGACATCGCTGACCCTTCCGCATAGTGCAGCCAATAGGTGAAGCGCAGCCGCTCCGGCGTATTCTGCGGCGGGATCAGGCGGCCGTTGCCGTAGGTCGCGATGAGATATTCGATGATCGCGCCGGACTCGGCGATGGTGTTGCCGTTGTCGGTGATGACCGGCGACTTGCCGAGCGGATGGATCGCCCGCAGCTCTTTCGGCGCACGCATGTCGGGCTGGCGCTGATAACGCACGATCTCGTAGGGGACGCCCAACTCCTCGAGCAACCACAGCACCCGCTGCGAACGCGAATTGTTGAGGTGGTGGACGGTCAGCATCGCGAGATCCTCGGGGCTTAAGCGTGGTCGGTCGGTCGCGTAGGTGCCAGCCCGGGACCGCAATGTCGAGCCATCCGGATGGGTATTTTCATCCGGGTATATTGACCTTCGCAATTTACCCGGGTATTAAATCGCCCAAGATCGTCAATATGGCAATGATTTCAATGCAGAAGATTTTCACCGCTTTCCAGGGACCGCGTCGTCTGGTGTCCGGGCCGGCAGGAGAGGTCGCGCTGGTCGTCAAGCGGGTGGCGCCGCGGCCGGACGAGCCGATCATCATCTTCGAGGACGCCACCGGCCGATCGATCGACTTCGATCTGCGCGGCGGCGACCGCGAGGTGCTGGCGCGCCTGGCGAGGCTGATCCCGCCGCCGGTCGAGGAAGATGCACCACCGACCGAGCCGCGCGGGCGCGGCCGGCCGAAGCTCGGCGTGGTCGCGCGCGAGGTGACACTGCTGCCGCGACACTGGGAGTGGCTCGGCGCGCAGCCGGGCGGTGCTTCGGTCGCGCTGCGAAAACTCGTCGACGAGGCGCGACGCGCGAGCGGCGACAAGGATCGGGAGCGGCAGGCGCGCGATGCGGCCTATCACTTCATGTCGACCATGGCCGGCAATCTCGCGCAGTTCGAGGAAGCCTCGCGCGCACTGTTCGCAGATGACCGGCGGCGCTTCACCGGACTGATCGCCGACTGGCCGACCGACATCCGCGACCACATCGTCAAACTCGCCTACGGCGACCGCGCGTAAACCGCGCGGCGCCCTCCAACAACCCCAGCGATGGCCAAGCCGCGTGTACTTCGCGCGGCAACGGCTTCGCTCGCCCTGATGAAAGGCACAGCCATGTCCGCTCCGACATCGCTCTGGAAACACTTCCTGCGCTTTCTCGCACCGTTGATGCTGAGCAACGCGTTGCAATCGCTGTTCGGCACCGTCAGCAATGTCTATCTCGGCCAGATGATCGGCGTGAACGCGCTCGCGGCGGTCTCGGTGTTCTTCCCGGTGTTCTTCTTCCTGTTCGCCTTCGTCATGGGCCTGAGCACCGGAGCCACCGTGCTGATCGGCCAGGCCTATGGTGCGGGCAAGCACGACAGAATCAAGATCGTGGTCGGCACGACGCTCGCGGTCGGCCTGCTGCTTTCAATATCGGTGGGACTGACCGGCGGCCTGTTCAGCCGGCAACTGATGATGCTGCTCGCAACGCCTGCGGACATTCTCGACGAGGCCAGCCGCTATGCGCGCATCATGCTGCTGACGATGCCGCTCGGCTTCACCTTCCTGCTGATGACGGCGATGATCCGCGGCGTCGGCGACGCAGTGACGCCGCTGCTGGCGCTGGCATTGTCGACGTCGATCGGGCTGATCCTGACGCCGATGCTGATCCGCGGCGCTTTCGGGCTGCCGGCGTTCGGCATCACCAGCCCGGCCTGGGCGGCCGCGATCTCCAATGCAGTGACGCTGCTCGCGCTCACGGCCTATCTGCTGCGGAAGAAGCACGCGCTCGCGCCGGATTTCTCACTGCTGCGACAGGTGCGGCTCAATCGCGCTATGATCGGGCAAATCCTCGGCATCGGATTACCCAGTGCGGTCGGCATGGTGGTGATGGCGATCGCCGAGCTGGTTCTGCTCGGCCTCGTCAACGGCTTCGGTTCGGACGCCACCGCCGCCTACGGCGCGGTCAACCAGGTGATGGGCTACACGCAGTTCACGGCGATGTCGATTTCGATCGCCGTCTCGATCCTCGGCGCGCAAGCCATCGGCGGCGGCGACCGTGCGCGGCTCGACGGCATCGTCCGCACCGGTCTGACGTTCAACCTCGTGCTGACTGGCGGGCTGGTGGCGTTGATCTATCTGGTGCCGCGCGCCGTGCTCGGCCTCTTCATCACGGACGGCGCCGTGCTCGATCTGGCGAAGGGGCTGCTCTTCGTCGCCTTGTGGAGCTCGGTGCCGTTCGGCCTTGCGACGACGTTTTCCGGCGCGATGCGCGGGGCTGGCGTCGCGCTGACGCCGATGCTGTTGTCGATATCAGCCATCGTCGCGATCGAGCTGCCGTCGGCGGTGATCCTGAGCCGCACCATCGGCCTCGAGGGCGTGTGGGCCGCCTATCCGATCGTGTTCTGCGCCATGTTCGTTTTGCAGATGGGCTATTACCTCCTGGTGTGGCGCAAGAAGGCGATCCGGCGCCTGGTCTGACCCTCAAGATATTATGACCATCATTAAACGGTGGACCTGTGGCGCGCCCTGCGCCACAATGGATGAAAAGTGACGTCAGGGAGAACGATTTTGACCCGCACAGCCCCGCAATTCCTGTTCGATTTCGGCAGCCCGAACGCCTATCTCAGCCATCTGGCGATCCCGGCGATCGAAAGCCGCATCGGCGTCAAATTCGAGTATGTGCCGATCCTGCTCGGCGGCATTTTCAAGTCGACCAACAACAAGTCGCCGGCCGAGACGCTCGCCGGCGTCAAGAACAAGCGCGAATTCCAGCAGGTCGAGACCGAGCGCTTCCTCAGGCGATTCAAGGTCCAGCCTTACGTCTTCAATCCCAACTTTCCCGTCAACACGCTGAACCTGATGCGCACCGCGATCGCGGCACAGCTCGAAGGCGTGTTCGAGAAGTACGTTGACGCGGCCTTCCACCACATGTGGCGCGAGCCGAAGAAGATGGACGATCCCGAAGTCGCGGCGAAGGCGCTGGCGTCCTCGGGCCTCGATGCCCAAAGACTGTTCGCGCGCGCCCAGGAGCCCGAGGTGAAAGGCAAGCTGATCAAGAATACCGAGGAAGCGGTCGCGCGCGGCGCGTTCGGCTCGCCGACCTTCTTCGTCGGCAACGAGATGTTCTTCGGCAAGGAGCAGCTGCGCGAGGTCGAGGAGATGGTGCTGGAGACGTAGTCTCCGCATCTCCGGCGACAGAATGTGATCGCGGCACCATTCTGGATTGCTTCGCTTCGCGGGCAAGGGCGATTATAGATAGACCGCCAATAGCAACAATAAGGACTTTCCCATGCGTATCCTCGTGGTCGGCGCCGGCGCCATCGGCGGCTATTTTGGTGGCAGGCTGTTGCAGGCCGGCCGCGACGTCACCTTCCTGGTCCGCCCCAAGCGCGCCAACGAGCTCGCGAGCGACGGCCTCGTCATCAAGAGCCCGAATGGCGACGTGACCTTGAAGAACCCGCCGACCGTGCAGGCCGACGCGCTCAAGGAAAAATTCGACGTCGTTCTGCTGAGCTGCAAGGCGTTCGACCTCGACGATGCCATCAAGTCATTCGCGGCCGCAGTCGGTCCGAATACCGCGATCATTCCCATGCTCAACGGCATGAAGCATCTCGACACGCTCGATGCCAAGTTCGGCAAGGAACGCGTGCTCGGCGGTCTCTGCGCCATTGCCGCGACATTGAACGAGAAGCGCGAAGTGGTGCAGCTGCAGCCGATGCAGGCGATCAGCTACGGTGAGCGCGATGGCAAGCCGTCGGACCGCGTCAAGGCGATCGACGAAGCCTTCAAGAGCGGCATTGTCGGCGCCACCGCGAGCCAGAACATCATGCAGGACATGTGGGAGAAGTGGGTGTTCCTGTCGTCGCTCGCAGCTTCCACCAGCCTGATGCGCACCTCCGTCGGCAACATCCTCGCCGCGCCCGGCGGTCGCGACTTTTTGCTCGGCATGCTCGACGAAACCAGCTCGATCGCCACTGCGTCGGGCTACACACCGGGCGGACCATTCTTCGAGCGCGTGAAGGGCAATCTCACCACCGAGGGCTCGCCGATGACGGCCTCGATGTTCCGCGACATCAAGGGAGGCTTTCCGGTCGAGGCCGACCACGTGATCGGCGACCTCATCGCACGCGCAGATGCCGCCAAGGTCCCGGTGCCGAAGCTGCGAATCGCGTACACGCATCTGAAGGCGTATGAGAAGCAGCGGGCGGAGTAGTTTACCAACCGCACACTCCGTGGTCGTCCCGGCGAAAGCCGGGACCCGTAACCACAGGGTGCGGTTTGGCGAAGACCGATAGTTGTTCAGCTTTCCGCGGTACTCATACTTCCAATCTCGGATGGATCACGCGGTATGGGTCCCGGCCTACGCCGGGACGACAGCTGGACTTGTCGCAACAGCACCGCAGCGCTATTTGAAATACGCGAGATAGTGCGAGACCGCGGTGATTTCCTCTTCGCTCATGTGATAGGCGACGTCGGCCATCGCGGCGCCGCCGCCGCCGACGCGCTGGCTGCTCTTGTAGTCTTGCAGCGCCTTGACGAGATATTCCTCGCGCTGACCCGCAAGCCGCGCGACGGCCTTGGTGCCGGCAAAGCTGTCCGTGTGACATGAGGCGCAGCGGCGCCCGACCGCGACCTGCGCGCCCTTCTTCGAGAGGTCCGGATCCTTGTCTTCCGCCGGCTTCGGCGGCGTCATCGCCGCGAAATAGGCGCCGAGGCTGCGGATATCCTCGTTGGTGATCTCCTGGGCGATCGGCTGCATCTGCTCGTTCTTGCGCGAGCCGGCGCGGAAGAACACGAGCTGCCATTGCAGGAATTGATCGGGCTGACCGGCCAGCGAGGGAATGTTCTCGGTCTGCGAGATGCCGTTCTCGCCGTGGCAGCCGGAGCAGACAGCAGCCTTCTCCTGGACCGCGGTATTGTCGGCGGCGCTTGCAGAGAGGGCGCCGAGCGTGAGGAGCGCAGCCGCGCTGATTGCGTGCGAGATGATCTGCCGGCGCATGATGGAATTCCGATCCGTCGACTGCGTCATTCCGGGGCGCGCGAAGCTCGCGCCCGGAATCCATAACCCCCAGTCGAGGGTATGAGTTCCGGAGTTGCGCTGGCACGCATTCCGGAACGACATCGAAGTTGAAATGAAAGAGGCTGCGGCGCCTCTCGGCCACCGCAGCCTCGTGTCGTCGTGCGCTACTTCTTGCTGTAGCTGATGCGATAGATCGCGCCGGCCCAATCGTCGGCGACGAGGATCGAACCGTCCTTGGCGAGGATGATGTCATCGGGGCGGCCGAGATAGCCCTGGTCACCCTCGATCCAGCCGGAGGCGAACACCTCCTTCTTGGCATTCTTGCCGTCGGGTCCGACAATCACGCGCGTGATGTTGCCGCCCTGGTACTTGTGACGATTCCAGGAGCCGTGCTCGGCGATAAAGATGTTGTTCTTGTATTCGGCGGGGAACTGGTCGCCGGTATAGAACTTCATGCCGAGCGGAGCGACGTGGGCGCCGAGATTCAGCACGGGCGGCGTGAACTCGGAGCATTTGTGGCCCATGGCAAACTTCGGATCGGGAAGGTCGCCCTGGTGGCAGTAGGGATAGCCGAAGTGCTCGCCCATCTTCGAAACCATGTTCAGCTTGTCTGACGGCAGATCGTCGCTGACCCAATCACGGGCGTTCTCGGTGAACCAGTATTTTCCGGTGCGCGGATCGACGTCGCCGCCGACCGAGTTGCGGACGCCGAGCGCCACGATTTCGGCGTTGCCGGTCTTGGGATCGACGCGCCGGATCTGCGAGACGCTGGTCGGGGGAATGCCGACGTTGAAGGGAGGTCCGAACGGAATGTAGAACCAGCCGTCCTTGTCGGCCGCGAGATACTTCCAGCCATGCGCGGCGTAGGACGGCATGTCGTCATAGACGACCTTGCCCTCGCCGGGATTGTCGAGCTTGTTCTCGATGTCGTCGTAGCGGATCAGCTTGTCGACCGCGATGACGTAGAGCGCACCGTCCTTGACGGCCAGACCCGTGGGCATGTTCAGCCCTTTGAGGATAGTCTTGACCTCTTTCTTCCCGCCATTGTCCTTGATGGCATAGACGTTGCCGAGGCCGAACGAGCCGACGAACAGCGTGCCCTTGTCACCCCAGGCCATCTGCCGCGCGGCCAGCACGCCGGAGGCGTAGACCTCCATCTTGAAGCCCGCCGGCAGCTTCACCTTCTTGATGATGTTGGCGAGCTCGGCATCGGAGGCGCCGGTCGGCGGGCCCGAGGGCGGCGCGAGGCCCTTCTGCGCCTCGGTCTCGTCGCCGAGGAACCAGTCATCCGGCGGATGGGTCCAGAATTCCTTGGTGCCGGATTCGTACTTCTTCAGGGCCCGGCCCTTGTCTTGTTGTGCATTGACAACGCTGGTCCCGGCAAGAAGGGCAACCGCTGCAAGCGCCAACACGGATCGATGGATGATCGATTTCATCGCGTCACTCCCCTAAGGCAGCCGTCAGGGCTGCACGTTATTTTGTTCTGATAGTTCGAGAGGCGAAGTTTGGAGTCTGTCGAGGTGGCAGACGCAAAAAGGTTAGCACATCTGCGAACGGTGAAAAGCGCGTCACGTGCACTGCAGTTGCGCTCAATAAAAATTGAGACGGATCTTCCATTCGAACGCACGAGATAGCGACATTGCTCTCGCTGCAACGCGGAATCGCAATGACGTGCGCCTCATTTGCAGGCAGCAGAATGGTCGACCAATCCAGAACCGCGAAAACAACCCCATGCACAGTAGAACGGTCGAGACCGGACGATGCGCGGTGACACTGGCCACGCAGCTGAAACATCGTGCGATTTGACAAAAGCGGCGACTGTTTGGCGGAGGGACAGGTTCGTCGTCAAATTGCGCGTCGTGATCCCCTTTCCCGGCCTGCGCCGCACGAGCTGCATGCGGGCACCACGCAGTGAAGCCGTTCACATTCGGCATCGATGATCCCTGCTAGCCTTGCCGCAGGGCTGCGTTTGACTTTCGGAGTTTCCAACCAACTCGCGTTTTAGTAGCTTGAGAAGGTAACACTTCCCTTCGTTGCACCCGATCGACTGGGAATTGAGAGGTCTGATCCCCTTCCTGCCTGGACGATGAGAATGTCGGATTCAGGAGATCTGCTGGAATCATGTCTCACCGGGGGTGGAGAGATGGGCGCTGCCATGCGCCAATTCGATTGGTCCAGCACCAGGCTCGGCACGCCTGATCGCTGGCCAGAACCTCTGCGGATCTTTTTGAAAGTCCTTCTGACGACCAATCACCCGATGCTGGTCTGGTGGGGACCGGACCTGATCCAGTTCTACAACGACGCCTTCTCCGCGATCGCAGCGAACGCACTCCAAAAGCCGGCGCTCGGGACATCCGGACGCTCCTATTGGCGGGCTCTTTGGTCGGTTATCGGTCCTGACGTCGAGCACGTCATGAGCGGCAAAGGCGGCGTTTGGCGAGAACATCGATTGATGCCGGCGGACCTCGCCGGGTCACAGCAGCACTACTGGACCTACAGTTTCAGCCCGATCGAGCAGGGAGACACTGTCCAGGGCGTGCTGGTTGTCTGCCGCGATGAGACCCAGGAATATCGGGCGACGCTGGCCCTGTTGGCACGCGAGGCGGAGTTGGCTCGCGTTCAGCAGATCGGAAAGATCGGTGGCCTTGAGGTCAATCTCACCGCCGGCTTCCGCAATCGTCGCTCGCCCGAATACCTCGCCATCCACGGCCTGCCGCCGGAAGCCGCCACCGAAACCCACGAAGATTGGGTGAGGCGCATCCATCCGGAGGACCGATCCAGGGCCGAAGGCACGTTTCTCGACGCCATCAACGGCGACGTCGAGGGCTACTCGATACAGTACAGGATCATTCGGCCCTGTGACGGCGAGACGCGGTGGATTCTCGCGAAGACGGAGATCGAACGCGACGACAACGGAAAGGCCGTCCGCCTGGTCGGCGCTCACGCCGATGTCACGGATCAGGTGCTTGCCGAGCAAGCGCTTCGCCAAAGCGAGGAAAAGTACAAGAAGCTGGCGCAGGAGCTCTCCCAATCACTCGAAAAATTGCGCGCCACGCAGGACCGGCTCATTCAAGCGGAGAAGCTGGCATCACTCGGCCAGCTGACTGCCGGCATCGCGCACGAGATCAAAAATCCGCTGAACTTCGTCAACAATTTCGCCCGGCTATCGAGCGACCGGGTAGCGGAGCTGATGGCCGTTCTCGGCGACGCCACGACGGCGTCGAAGACGGTCGTCGATATCAATCGCCTGACGATCACCATCCAGAACAATCTCGCGAAGATCGTCCAGCACGGCAAACGCGCCGACAGCATCGTCAACAACATGCTGATGCACTCGCGCTCCGGATCGGGTGATCATCGCCCCATCGAGATCAACGGCCTCCTGGATGAGACGCTCAATCTGGCGTTCCATGGTGCACGGGCGCAACGACCAGGCTTCAGCGTGAAGCTGCAGCGCGAGCTCGACGATGACGCCGGGAAACTCGACCTCTACCCGCAAGAGATTTCGCGCGTCTTCCTCAACCTGATCTCCAACGGCTTTTACGCCGCAACACACCGTCGGACTGACAGCTCGGGAAAAGACTTTGAGCCGATGCTGAGCGTCAAGACCGTCAATCTGGGCGATTCAGTCGAGGTACGAATCCGCGACAACGGCGACGGCATCTCGCCGCTGATCCGGGACAAGATCTTCGATCCCTTTTTCACGACCAAGCCCGCAGGCGAAGGGACCGGCCTCGGCCTGTCCATCTCGCATGACGTGGTGGTGAAGCAACACGGCGGCACCATCGATGTCGAGACGGAGCCGGGCGACTTCTGTGAGTTCATCGTACGCCTGCCCCGCGGAAAGCTTGAATAAGCTCGGATTGGAATTGCCATGACCGCAACAGTTCTTGTTGTCGATGATGAGCCCGATCTGAAGGATGTCATCCTTCAGCATTTCGAGCGGCAGATCGGCGATGGACAGATCAGCTTCCTTTTCGCCCATGACGGGTTGGAGGCGCTGCAGTCCGTGCAGGGAAATCCGCAAATCGAGGTCGTGCTGCTGGACCTGAACATGCCCCGGCTGGACGGCCTGTCCACGCTGCAGAAACTGCAGCAGGCGGACGACATGAAATCGACGATCATCGTTTCGGCCTATGGCGACATGGAGAATATCCGCGGTGCGATGAACCGTGGGGCCTTCGACTTCGTGACCAAGCCGATCGACCTCGAAGACCTGGAGCTGACGCTCAAAAAGACAATACGTCACGTCGGCATGATGCGCGATATTCGAAGGCGTCAATTGGAAGCCGAGCGCGCCCACACGTCCCTTTCACGCTATTTTTCTCCCGAGCTTGCCACACGCCTGGCCCGCGGCTCGGAAAGCGACGGCATGAATGCGCACTCGCGCGAGATCGGCGTGATCTTCACCGACATCACCGGCTTTCTGACTCTCGTCGAGAAGATGCCGCCATCGATTCTGGGCGACTTGCTGAACGAGTACATGTTCGGCATGACCGAGATCGTCTTCAACTATGAGGGCACGGTCGCGAAGGTGGTCGGTGACGCGATCCAGGTCTTGTTCAACGCGCCGGCCGACCAGGCGGACTACGCAACGCGCGCCATTTCCTGCGCGCATGCACTCGATGGCTGGGCCGAGAATTTCAGGTTGCGCTGGAAGCAAAGGGACGTCGATTTCGGCTCGACCCGCATCGGCGTACATGCCGGCACGGCGCTCGTTGGCAATTTCGGAGGAGAAAGGTTCTTCGACTACACCGCTCACGGGGACACCATGAACACGGTTGCGCGGCTGGAGGCTGCGAACAAGTTCCTGGGAACCAGGATTTGCGCAAGCGGCGCCGTCGCCGGCCGGGCGGACCGATTCCATGGCCGGCCGATCGGCGAGTTGATGCTGCGCGGCAGGAGCGAGCCCATCCAGGCTTTCGAGCCGATGTCGGCCGCGGACTTCGCGACCGAGAACACCGCCGGCTATCTCAAAGCCTATGCCAAGCTGGAGGGAAAAGAGTCGGATGCCCTGCCGGCCTTCGCGGCGCTGGTCGCAAACAACGCGGGCGACCGTCTGGCCGGATATCACTTGAGGCGCCTGCTGAACGGAGCCGGCGGTGTGCAGATCCGTTTGGAGTGACGGCCAGAGCTACCCGGCAACGGGATACGGCCCGTCGTCAAACTGCCTGTCGTGATAGCCCTTCGATCCCACCTCACGCGCCAGGGAGCTGCGGACATCGGAGCCATCGCGCAGGCTGCGCAGCACATGGGCAAAATCGAACTCCGGATGCCAACCCAGCTCGCGCCGCGCGCGG
Organism: Bradyrhizobium sp. CCGUVB14; assembly: GCF_024199935.1. Lineage (NCBI taxonomy): Bacteria > Pseudomonadati > Pseudomonadota > Alphaproteobacteria > Hyphomicrobiales > Nitrobacteraceae > Bradyrhizobium > Bradyrhizobium sp. CCGUVB14. The sequence goes on along the minus strand of NZ_JANADS010000001.1, from coordinate 306,232 downwards.
TTGTTCACGTAGACGCGGTCGATCTCGGGGAATAGCCGCCAGCCGCGCGTCGCATAAAGCCGGGCGCAATCCGGGTAGAGCTCGCGCACGACACCGGCCGCGTCACGGGCGAGGGCCGCAAGATGGTGCCGTCCAAACGGGGTTGTCGCCGACACGATATAGCGGGCGAACCCGATCTCCGGTACTCGCGCTACGGCCAGCAGATGGGCGCTGACCGCGTCCGCTATGTCCAGCCGGCGATAGAGCAGCTCGTTGGCTTGCGCGTTGTCCAGCGGGTAGGCCGACCGCATCGCGGGATCATCATCGTCCTCCGGAAAGAACCGTGAGGTCCGCAACACCACGACCGGCAAGCCGCTCTCGCGAAAGAACAGCTCGCACAGATTTTCCGCCATCAGTTTTGTGGTGCCGTAGATGTTCTTCGGCACCGACGGCAGCTCCTCGGTGACCCACACCGCCGCCTGCCCGGCCTCGGGCCGGAGCTGCGAACCGAACGCGCTGGTCGTGCTGGTGAAAACAAAACTCGTCACGCCGGCGGCGACCGCCGCCTCGAGCAGATTGAGCGTGCCGGTGACGTTGGTGTCGACAAAGGCCTGCTTGCTGTGGGTCGCCACATGCGGCTTGTGCAGCGTCGCGGTGTGGATGACGGCGGAGACACCGTCCATCTGCGCCCGGACGAAGCCGGGATCGACGATCGAGCCGACGGCATCGGTGAAAGGCGATGCTTTCAGATCGAGCCCGCGCGCCGACGACCCGCGATGCCGGAGCGTCCGAAGAATGGCCTCGCCGAGGTGGCCGGCACTGCCGGTGACCAGGATTGTCATGAGGGACCCAAGCCAGCCGCCAGCGGCGTGGAAAACCACGGCCCGACCCGGTTTGGCTGGATGCGCTGGGAAAAATTGGAGCGGGCGAAGCGCCCTAAGGTCAGAGCACCGTAGACAAATTCTTCCATAGACTCAAGCATTTAATAAGCCCGCGATGGTAGCGACGTTCAAAATGTTGGACGCTTTGTTAGACGGATTGTTGGCCGCTCAGCGCTTACGCCTCGCGCTGCCAACGTCGCAACGATATGCGGCGGCGGTTCTGTTCCATCACTACTTCGCCCATGCCTGATCCGCCGATCCAGTAATTGAAATCGACCGTATTCTTGTTGCGGTCATGGTCGTCAAACATCTCAAAGCCGCTCGTCAGGAAGTCGGACCAGCTTGAATCCGGGAAATGGTGCCATTCGCCATGATGCCAAAAGTTTGCAACGCCGCATAATAAGGTGCGCTCAAACTCATGGATGCACCAGAAGGGCTTCATGCCGACGACGTCGCCGTCTGGCAACCAGGTGCTGGCCGCCTTCAAACGCCGCTTGGGATCGGTAGTCTTGCCGATCTTCAGAAGGTCCCCGTTACGCAGGATATAGAGCCAGCCGGGGTCGATCTGCGGAAAACGGGTCCAGCCCGGCATGGGAGAATTGGCAATCGAGAAGTCGTGCGGCTGGGCAATCATGGCCCGGATGATAGGCTGATTCGATCGGGAACCGGCTGCTCGTTCGACCCGCTTTTCTTCAAAAGCGGGTTTGCACCGCAAACCCGATGGAAAGCCCTCTTGCGGGGTGAGGCGGTCAAGGCCGGAAAGCGCCTTCGCTTTCCGCTCGCCGAAGGGCCTTGACGGCCAAAGGGGTGCGACCCCTCACTGGCTCAGTCAAGTGTGCGCAGGAGACCGGATGCCTGAACTGGACCTTGTAAAGCTGGCAGAGGGGCGCAAAGCGCTCGAAGCTTGGCAGACACCCGAACAATTCATCGCCAAGGTCGACGAGATCGCCGAAGGCGTCGATAGCGAAGCCCTCTTCAACCGTGTGGAAACGCAATTTCTGCGCGATGCGATGACGCTTGCTACATTCATTCAGTACCGAGCCACCGAAGGTGTTCGGTTAGCAGCCGAAAAAGACCCGTGGCCGGACGGGCAAATCGGCTCGTCGAAAGCGCCCGTAAATGTCGAAGTTACGGAAGTACTCGAAGAAGGTCGAAAGAGAGGAGACGAGTACAAGAACGATGGCAAGGCTGTGGATGGCGACGCTGAGGATTGGCGTCGCCGCGCGCTCGACATCCCTGTTCAACTGGAAAAAGCAATCAAGCGAAAAAAGAACAAGGGCTATGGCAAGCAGTGCAAGCTCGTCATCTATGTCAACATGAGTAATTACGGAGTGCTCCAAAAGGAGACTGAAGCCAAGATCGCCAAAATCAAAGAAAAGTATGCCAATGACTTCCAGGAAATCTGCGTGCTTTGGCAGGAAAAGCTTTTGTAGCGACGGGACCGTCACCCGCAGGGCCGATGTGTCCGGACTATGCTGACGAATTTCGCTTCATGGGAGAGATCGGTCCGAAGGGGCTCGAATTTCCCGAAAGGCCTTCGCTCTCAAGACCATCCCGGCGCAACCTTGACCCACAGTGATCGCGATGATCTCGACATGGGCATAGTCAATTCAGGTACGAGCCGTTATCCGCTGCATTCGCAAAGAACTACTTGTCAGACGCCAAAAAGGCTCAGCTTTCCTATGCCGAGCTTTGGCCGCCCTTGCGCTTGAGTTCCTGTGCCTCGTATTGCGCCTTGACCGTTGGATCGGTTGTATCGCCTGCGACGGTGTCGGCTTCGCTGCCATCCAAACCGGGGGCGGCCTTTATGGCACTCGCAATATCCTTCATCTGCGAGCCCTTGCGGATGAAGGGCTTCAGATACGCATCCAGCTTGCCCTTGCCCGGCGCTTCGAGTTCTTCCGTCAAAGCGGCGAGGTATTTGTCCTTATCCGTCGCCGCCCAGTCGACGCCGATACCCGCACGACGCGCAAGCTCGGCATGAATGAGCATGATGGTGCGGCCATTGCCATCGAGGAACGGGTGGCCATAAGCGAGATACCCCATGACTTCGCCGGGCTTCTCCGCCATGAAGGCTTTGTCTTGCCCCTTCTCCAGCGCGTAGTCTATCGGTCTGCGAATGTCGTCGGGATGAGCGAAGAAGGTCGCGCCTTTTTTCACGTGGATGTCGGACGCGTTTGTGTGTCGATCTTCTCCAGCCCATGGGAACACGGCCCCGAAGAGCGTCTCGTGCGTTTTTAGAACGTCGTCGTAGCTCAGCGAAGGCTGCGCCTTGAGATGATCCAAGGCCGCGTCGATGCCGGTCAAGAAGGAATTGTGCAGGAGGCGTTGAACGATTTCGGGGTCCTTGGCCTTCGCGACGTTGCGCAAGTAGCCGCGCGTCGCGAAATCCCCGAATGGATCAAACGTCACGGACGGCTTTCGCGAAGATAGCGCGCCTGAAGGCGCACGGCCTGGACGCGATCCAAAATTCCGGCGCGCTGAAGCGCCACGATGGTATTCTCGATGGGATCGAAATTCACGTCGTCGCCGGACAGCCGCGTCACGTGATGGGCAAAGACATCGTTCGATGTCACGACCACCGCCACGTTGTTAGCGGTCGCCAACCGCTGGATTACACCAGCAGTATAGTGGGGCTTGGTCGCGGAACGTTGGGCGGACATGGATTCTCCTTCCCCCCAATATAGTACATCAGAGGCTGAAAATCCATTAAGTTGCAGGCCTGTAGAGGCTTCAAGGGGCCTGTAAGCCCCTGAAAAATCCTCAAAATTCCTGCCCGCCTTTTCAACGAAGCGAAGCCTTCTGAATGGCTGAAACACACCATAAGAAGGTCCACCTGAGGCAGGGGGGTTGGCCCGCCCCCTATAATGGTACTGGCGTGCAATCTCTGCTATGGGGAGGAATGGTGATCGAGGCCCATACAGTTGCGATCTGTAATGACGCGAACGTTGATGGCGAGCAGTTGCCGCTCCTCGAAGCGCTTCAAACTTTTGCGAAGTCTCGCGCGACAAAACTCCTGATCCGGCGCGGAAAAGAAAGCAATGTTGAGTGCGCGCTCCGTGTACCGTTTTTGCGGGAGGGCAATGTGCGCCCGGATGAGTTGGGCCGCGCCATACGAAAGGTCTGGCGTGCGGCCATCGATGCCGCTGAGCCCGGAAACAAGTTCGTTATCGAGTTTCGCGCTAGATCGGATTCTCAACTTGTCGTGCAGGCCGAACGAAGCGGTTAAGCGCTGACGAATCTGCCCTGCTTTCGAACAAATCCCAGATCATGCTTGATAAGACGCGTCAGGCCGCCCGTTGTATAGTCCGCGCCGAAACTCTGGCGGATCAAAGCCCAAAGCTCACGATTGGAGAGCCAGGGATTTGCCCGGATGAAGGTGACAAGCTCGGCTTTCTGAGCTTTCGAGAGCAATGTCTTCCGACCAAGATGAACTGGCCGCCGCAAGGCTTCGACGCCGCCTTCACGAAACGCGCCTAGCCAGCGTTGGATGGTCTTGTCCGACCCACCGACGAGGAGCCCTGTGGCGTGCGGGCTCTCACCTTCGGCCAGAAGAGCGATAGCGAGCAGGGCTCGCCTGACCTGTGTATTCCGTTCGCGCGTCGCCAGATGACGTAGCTCCGAACTGTCCGCATCAATGCAGGGCTGCCGCACGGGAATGTGCTGTTGCAGGCCAGCTACTCCCTCTTTGCGAAGCCTCCTCAGCCACCCGAACACGCTGGTGGGCGTTACATGCATTGCCTCAGCCACGGCCACCGGCCTTTCGCCCTGAAGAATGCGGGACATGGCCTGCAACCGAAGCCGTGCAGAAGCATCAAGCTCACTGCTCAATGCGGATTGGACGCACTTGATAAGATTGTCGCGCTCGGCATCAGGCAAGCGGAGCCTCGACGCGCGGCCCGAGCTGCGGCGCATCAGGGTTTGCCACCCAGACCGGCGCGCAGTACGCAGCCACAGCGCTACGGCCTTGGTTGTCGTCTCAACAAGACTTGCTGCTTCGGCCTGGGATGCACCCGAGAGCACTGCACGCAAGCCGATAAGGCGCTTGCGAACATGGGGACGGGTTTCAGCCACGAGCGCGGCTTGAAGGTCTTCAATGGCGACCGAAGGCAGAATTGCTTTGCGGCCACGTCTTTTTAGCTTTTTCTTAACCACAACCTACGGGTTATACCCGGACAAATTAAAGGCTAGGTTAATAATTCCCTGTATTCTGGTGAGCGTATTGCGACGTCCTGCGTTTTGCGGGCGAAGACATTTGAGACGAACTTATTTTTGAAGTGATTTTCCATGGCGCAAACGCCATCAACACCGCTGCATGAATCTGGCGACGAGAACGTCCGCCGCACGGAAACCTATATCGGTGGCCTCATACAGGCACGTGCGAAAGAACTTAACCTCAACATCGGCGATGGCGGGCTCCGTGAAATCACCACGCAGATCAGGGGCCGATTGACGCCCGCCCAGATCAACGGAAGCGCCAGTATCAATGTTGGCGACGTTTCAGGTGCCATTGATGCCGAGCTTCGCAAGCAAACCGATGCTGGCAAACCCGCCAATATTTATGCTGCGGGCAAGGCAACCGACAACACGGGTTACGCATTGCCAGAGAAGCCATTCAGCCTCATGTCAAACCGAGGCGGCAATCAGTTCGGCGCGCTGAACGACAGAAGCAGCTCGGATGGCGGAAATACCATCACGCCGCAAGGGCTGACACCGATACAAAAAGACGCTTTCAATATGGCGGACAAGCTCGGCCTTGATTGGGCGAAGAACAATCCTGACTTGTTGCGTCTTGGTCCGTCGGCGATCAAAGCTTTGGCGGATGTGAATTTCAAGGCCGAGAGCTTCAACAAGCTGAAGGAAGTTGAGTTCGCGGCAGGCGATGTAGTGACTCTTGCCCGCTTTGCCAAGAAAACCAACCGCGATGCAAACGATCTTGCCGACCACGTCGCGCATGGAAACAAGTCTCTCGCGACCGATGAGACCGGAAAGGTCAACACGCAGGTCTTGAAAAACCTTCGCGATGCGGAAATGAACTACATGGCCAACCCGGAGAGCCCGGCCGCTAAAGAGGGTGTGACAAAGGCCGTAGCAAAGGCAGCGGGCACCGATCCGAAGAAGCAGGAAGAAGGCCGCAAGCTTGAAGAAGCCTTGGGCACGCAGAAGAAGCTCGAGAAGAGATCAGAGCTAAAGAGAGACGATAGCACGAAACTTAGAGATGATGCGGTTCTGGATTTGAATGCTCCCATCGTCGTTGCTTCGGCTACACCAACCGACAAGCCTAAGGAAGATAAGCCCAAGGAAGGCAAGCCAGAGGAAACGAACGCCAAGGCGAAAGACAGTAAGCTAGCATCGAACGAAAAGCCCGCAGCTGATGCAAAGGCGAAAGCTGGCGCAAAACCAAGCGCGCCAAAAATGGGCTGATAAAGTTTATTGAATTACGACGCCAGTAGGCTTCGCATCGGCCTTGCGTCCGAAACCAAGGCCCCGCGCAACGGTGCAGACGTTTGCATTAGTCACCTTGCCACCGGCAGCATCGAGCATCTTCTGCTGGGTGAACAAGCTATTCACGATTCCGGCTTTCAGAAACTTTGCGCACTCTGTTTGCGTGTCAGCTTCTGCAGCACGTGCTTCGTTGGCTTTCGTGCGCAGTTGTGATTGTTCGATTTCGCAGCGAACGCCGCGTTCCGTACCGGCAAAGGGAGCGCATACCGGGCTAAAATTCGTGGCCGTCGCTTGCTGCGCGTTGGCAGGAAAGCTTGCCAGCACCGAAGCACTTGCAATCGCAGCGGCGGCGGTTACGGCAAAGGCGGTGTTGCGGAAAGTTTTTGTAGGTCGGTAAAGCATGGGCAATTCCTAAGTATTACCATACCACAAACCCGCCTAAGCCCTTATAGTTACTTTACTTTCAGAGTAATCAAACTGGGCATATCCTTGCCCCTTCCTCTTTTCCCGTGTAAAAGAGGGGTTATCTGCGCTCTTAATGCTTAATGCCGTGCCACGCCACCGACCAAGTAATTGAATCTAATCGCAAAGCTGCTTGCAGCACTTTGCCCAGTAACCTTGCACGACCTTCAATTAGACTTGCAGGCGACTTCGGCGAGCGACAAAGCCTCTATTCCGAAAGCGGCGAGCGCAAATATCTCAACCGCGTTGAACGGCTCCGCTTCCTTCGCGTGATCGAAGGCTTTGAAACCCCGCGCGCATTGTTCTGCTTGGTTCTCACGTTTACCGGCGCGCGTTTGAGCGAGGTGCTTGCACTCAGCGCCCGATCCTTCGATCTCGACATGAGCACGGTTTGCATCGTCACCCTGAAGCGCCGCAAACACAGTGTGCGCGAGGTGCCAATCCCGCGATGGCTGACAGCGCGGCTAGCCCGGCACTTCATGCTGCGCACGTTGCAGCAAGGCGAGGATGCGGGCCGGAAGCTCTGGCCCTGGTGCGCGGTCACAGGATGGCGGATCGTGAAGGCGGGGATGAAACTTGCCGAGATCGTTGGATTGCGTGCTTGTCCCCGTGGCTTGCGCCATGCGTTTGGCGTCATTTCACTGCAAGGCGGAGCCCACCTCAATCTCATTCAGCGCTGGATGGGCCATGCGCGAATGACCACGACTGCGATCTACGCAAGCGTATCGGGCCCCGAGGAATGGTTTTTCGCCGAGAAGGTCTGGCGCTTTGCGAGCGGGGCCGTGCCGCCAGAAGAGAGGCCCCATGCCGCGCTCGCAGCGTGACACCTTCGACCGGATCATTGGTGCGAACATGCGGAGGCTACGCCTCGCACGCGACATGAGCCAAGCCGAGCTTGGGGCGTATCTGCCGGTGACTTCACGGCAGATTCAGAAGTACGAGCGCGCCATTAGCAGAGTGGCCGCTGCCGATCTTGCCCGGCTTGCCTTCGCGCTGAGGTGTCGCCTCGAAGATTTCTTCAAGACGAATTGAAAGTCCGCTCTCACGGAGCGCCCGTTGCGCGCTCCGCGTCAGCCTTGGCCCGCCACTGCTTGACCAAGTCACGCCTACGGCCGGGATAGCGCTCTTTCAGGAGCTTCATGCGCACGATCCGGTCAGCACGGAAGGTGCGGAAGTCCTTTCGCAACTCGCACCAGCCAGCAATGGTGCGGTGGGCCTGAAAAAAGCCGAGCATGATCGGCCATATCACACGTTCTGTCTCGGCAGCTTTCGGATCACGGTAGGTGATCCGGAGCTTGCGCTGCTCGCGCATGGCTTCGCGCAGCATTTGAAGGTCTACAGCCGGTGCCTTGGGTGGCTCGCGGCTGACGTGGAAGCTCCGGTCATCCACCTTGTCCCGAAGTTCAACAGGCAGCACAGCGATGATCTTGGAAAGCGCATTGCTCGCGGCAAATGCCAAGCCTTCATCTGTCTGCCGCTGCACCCATTGCGCGCCGAGTGCCATGGCCTGAATCTCTTCCCCCGAGAACATCAGAGGCGGAAGCAGGAAACCTGGGCGTAGGACGTATCCGACGCCCGGCTCCCCTTCGATTTCTGCTCCCAAAGCCTGCAATGATGCGATGTCACGATAGACCGTTCGCAGCGACACCCCGGCTTCGTGCGCAAGCTCGGTGCCGGATACCGGGCGCGGATGCCGCCGCAGCATCTGCATGAGATCAAAGAGCCGTTCGCTTTTGGACATGGAAACAGCCTAGCACACTCCTGCCAACAATTGGCAGCAGGATGTCAGCCCACCGCGACGAGCGCTTTCCCGCCGATCTTGCGGCCTTTCTCTAAGGCCGTAATCAGCGTTATCGCGCCGCCGAGCGGCACGGTCTCGGCGATCGGCAGCCTCAGTTTCCCTTGTCCGGCTGCATCGGCGATCGCGTCGAGAATCTCCGCGCGTGGCGTGCAGACGATCGGCTTCAATCGACGATTAAAGAGCGAGCGGAGAAACTTCATGGGCGTTGGATCGATATCGAGGAACACGCCGCGACTGCCCGCAAGATGCAGGCCCACGGCGGTCGGCATCGCAGCCGCCGTGTCGTAGACCACGTCGAACCGATCTCGAAGCGCCGACAGGTCGGTCTTCCGATAGTCGAACACTTTCTGGACGCCGAGATCACGGACCCTTGGCATCGCCTCCGCACTGCAACTGCCCGAGACCGTTGCGCCTAGCATCCTTGCGATCTGCACTGCGGCCTCGCCGACAGCGCCAGCACAGCCATTGATGAAGACCGACTGACCGCGCTTGAGGCCCGCCTTATCGACAAGGCCATTCCAGGCCGTAACGGCGGGCGTTCCAAGGCAAGCTGCGTCGTTGAAGGATACCGTGTCAGGCTTCTTCGCAAGAAAGCCCTCGTTCGTAATGACCGCTTCACCAAGCGCGCCGCTCTCCTTGATGCGTGCGAGGCCAAAGACCGCATCGCCCGTCTTGAAGCGCGTTACGCCGGGGCCGACCGCAACCACGATCCCGGAGAAGTCGCTGCCCATGGCTCGGGGAAACACTTTCCCCGTCACCATCTTCAGGTAGCCGTTGCGCACCTTCCAATCGATGGGATTGATCGCTGCGAAGGTGACCTTCACGGCAACTTCGCCCTTTCCGGGCTTCTCCGGCGTGACATCTTCGAGCTTCATCGTCTCGGGGCCGCCGTACTGGTAATACTGAATACGTCTCATGATACGCTCCACGTGCAGGGTTAGTGAGGCTGGACCGTCGCCATGTAGGCGGCGAACGGTGTCGCGTCGTAAATCACGCGCGTTGAAGCGATCCTGCCATCCTTGATAATCAAGTGTTCGGCGACGATCGAGTTCGGAACGGGATGAGTGTCCGCGTTGTAGACGATCACGGCTTGATCATCGTCACCGAAGGCGGCGAGCAGCGTCAGCTTCTTGATCATCCGCGAGAACCCTTCCTGAAAGCCGCGAAACGCTGCTGCCCCGTTCAGTTCGCCGATGGGTGAGGTGCAAATGATGTCATCGGCGGAGATGGAAACGATCTTGTCAGCATCCTTGCTTGCCATCGCATCGAAGTAGCTGCGGGCCACGGCCAACGCCTTGCCATTGTGTTCAGTCATCACGTTTTCCTTTCTTTGAGGTGATGAGTGAACGCTAGCACGGGATACTGACAGATTTTGTCAGTATTATATAAGCACTTGTTATTACTACAGTTATTGATGCTCTCTGAGAGATTCGAGCCAAGAGCTCTGTCCCCCGACCATCGAGCAGAACAAGATAGAACCGCGCAAGCGCGATGGATCGTTACCCGAAAGGGCCGAGACGCCGGATCTCTTTCTTTGATCCGGCGGCTCGGTGCGCGCAGCGCATAGAGCCAGTTCGCGCTCTTGCGCGATGCGCCCTAGAGGGGAGACGGAGAACGGCGACGAGGCTTACGGCTGCGCGACAAGGTGCGTGTAGAAGGCACGGTGCCCTCACCACGGACAACGGTGGCAAGAACATCTTCAGGCGCGGCGAGCAAAAGCTTGCTATGGGCTTTTCCGGTGATCGGATCGCGCCAAAGCAAGCGACTGCGATAAGGTTTGGTCGGCTGGAAGTCGCCGGATTTTTCCGCTTCGAACCCCTCGACGCTGAACAGGATCGCGGGATTCGTCGCGATATTTTCATCGGCAAAAATTCGAAACCCGTTTTGCTCCGCCAGCGTGGCAAGCGCATCTTCCGAAAGAACACTGTCACGGTTGACGAGGACAAGGCGTGTCTGGAATGGCCTCTCACTTTGCATGCGTTGCTGCTGCGATGGATCAAACGGCTCAAGCAACGCGATGTGCTCAAGCGGGATCAGGCGTTTTCCTATGGTGATTGTCGTCATGATTGGCTCCTTGTTCGTGTGGAACCTCTAGCGTTAAGGCGAACCGCCTCTTCGCGGCAACGAAGCGCTTTGTTCAAAGAAATTTTGAAGCCGGGCAGACTCAAGCGCTCGGGTATGATGGACGGATAACCCAAACATCAGGAGCCCATGATCAGCCAGCCCTCGGGGTCTGACCGTTCCCTTGCATCGCCAAGCACGAGCGCGGCATCAATCAGCTCCGCGCACACGCCCGTTGCTTCCGACATTTTGCGCGGCGCGAATGAAATCGCGGAGTTTATCTATGGACGGCGATCGGCTCGCCGCGCGGTTTATCACCTGGTCGAGAAGAACCGCATCCCGCATTTCAGGATCGGCACGAGCATTTGTGCGCGGAAGTCGGTTCTCCTGGCGTGGATCGCGGCGCAGGAAGCGACCGCCTTAGAGGCGACGTAAGGGGCCGCTCTTGCGGAGGCGCTTCACGATCCTTCGCGGCAAGCGCGGATCATCTTCGGTCATCACGTCGAGCGATGCATCGAGGTTCGCCAGCTCATCCACATCGTCGACAAGCGAGACATGGATGGGCGACAGAAAGCAATTCCCACGATCAAGCCCAATCGTAAGACCATCCATGTGCACGATGTGCTCATGATGCCCGGCAAAAACGCTGCGCGGATTGATAGCCGTACCCACGGTGCTCGTCCGCGCACGCGGCAGGATTGTTAGACGCAAGTTGCCTCCATGTCGCCGCGTGAAGAACAGCAAGGTTTCATCGATGGCGAACGCATAACCTCGCAACAGCCAATCGCTACTGGTCCGCGCGATGCCGCATTCTTTCAGGCGGGCCTCGACCTTAAGGGCGCGGCTGTCCTTATCTTCCGAGAACGTAAGACGGCCAAGCGCGAACTCATCGTCGCGGTCGGCGGCGTAGCGCCAATATTTATACGTGCCGATGATCTTTGCCCTTGCCTCGTCTTGCACGACATCGCACGCATGGAAGTAATTCAGGAACGCAAAATAGAACGCGTCATCGATAAGATCGAGCGCTTCTCGCCGCTTTCCGAACAGAAGCCGCTCGTCGTCAAAGATGTGTCGAAGCAGAACGCGGCGCGCCTCATCAGAAAGCGTCTGGCTTTTTAGTTTTCGTAAGGTGTTGGGTTCGGGATTGAGCGACCTGTCGCCGGATAGTTCCGCGATTTTGCGCAGCGGCAGAATGTCGGGATCGCGGAAGGCTTCGAGAAGAGGATAGAACTGGTCGGGTTCTCGCTCGGCGCGCAAGCGTGTCGGGCGGATTTGAATGGCGCCGGGCGCAGCTTCTATCGGTTTATCCATGTACCTCCCTGAAGTTTACCCCTGAATGCTAGCAAAGGACTCATCGCTGTCGATGAGTCCGATTTACTGCATACGCGGGTGTGAGCAGTGACTACGCCGCCCGCTGCGCGAACCAACGACGCGCGCGACACGGCAAACCGTAACGCGGCGAGAAACAAGCGCGGCGCTCCGTCACGACAACCAAGCGATCGGGGTTGCATCTTCTGAGGCCGAAGTCGGCGTCGCTATCATCGCGCCGCAAATGCAAACGCATGCGCATTCCACCACTTTGCGAGAACGAGATGCACGATAGCAACAGAACGCCGCCGGTCCGAGCGATGAACGACAACGACGGCCCAAGACCGACCGGGAAGCTTGACCCTAGCGGGCAAGCCGAGCAGGAGCGAGAGCATGGCCATGCACGCGCCTGTATGCCTTCCAGCGCCCGGTCGGACCATTCGAACAAGAGCGAGACCGAGCATTGCAGCCGCGACGGCGCGATGGCGTTGGCGAAACGCCTTGAAGCCTATTGGCACGGCGAAGGCTATCCCTCGGCCCGCTTTTGGGCGGAGCCAATCGAGGAGCGCTTTGAGAAGGTCGGCACTTACGAGCTGTATCGGGTGGTCTGCAATCTCGTGAATGGATTGCCGCCGCGGTACAAGCACGAGCGCTAGCGTCAGCGCGTTCCAGAGATCCAGTTGTCCGCTTTGCGCATCTCAGGGATTGAACCCGTCAAATAACAGGAAGCGCTCCCGGCATGGGCTCCGGCATCGAACGAGAACGCAACGCAATCCGTCTCGCGGCGGCACCGGTTCGCGCAATCGCCGAGGCTACTCGCCGTTTGCGAGACGCCAGCCTTGCGAAGCAGCTTACCGAACGGGATGAGCGTGTCGCACTTCAAGGAGAAGCCGGGGACGGATAGCCCCGCGAGCTTTTGCTTACAGAGGTCGTCGTCGCCTCCAGCCATCACTTTGAGCTTGGCATTGAGGTCGCGGGCGGACTGCTCCTTTTGAACGCGCAGCGCTTCCAGATCATCCAGCGTTTTCTTCTGCGCGGCGGCGCGTATGTCATCCTGACGCTGCTTCTCGGCAGCGGCGCGTTGGTCCTGCGGGCTCGGCTCTCTTGGCTGAGCGGTCGGCAAGGAGGCGGGTACGGGCGTCGGCGTGGGCGGCGATGGCACTCGCTCGGCGATGACCGGGGGCGCACGATCGAATTTGACGGCGCGGGATACGGCAAACCCGCCGACGATCAGCACCGCACCCGCGATAAGCGCGACGCCTTTCTTGCGGATCGAGGAACCACTCGACGCGGAAACGCCGGGAGCAGGCGCGGGGCCCGAGGAAGCGGAAGGACCGCCCGCCGTGGCGTCCGGGCGCGACTGATGGGTGTAATTTCCGGAAAACGAGGTGATTAGACCCGGTTTTGCACGATCTTTTCCGATGATTTCCAAAGTCTGGACCGTGTCATCCTCGAACTCCGGCGATTCATAGACGGTCACGGCCTGCCCCGTCAGGGTAGGAACGAGGCCTGTGCCGGGTCGCGGCGCGGACGGCGAAGCCGATTTTGTTTTCTGAAGCCGGGTCTCCCGGAGCACGCGTTGCAGCTCGATCCGCCATGCGTCGAAGAATGATGATTGCCCAAACAGCACCCGCTCAAGCGCGGTCGTATCCAGCGGAAGGTGATCGTCGTCGACCCAATTCCAGAGCGTTTTGACGGTGACGCCAAGGGCGTCGGCGGCATCCTTTGGAGCCCATAGCCGCCCGGTCTGGCTTGTCGCGGGATTGATGTGTGGGCGGGTACCAAAGACAAAGAAATGCCAGAAGACGGCTTCGCCGAAGGTCCATTCCACCCGGTTCTCGGGGATCGCTTTGGTCTTCTTGGGCACCGTTGCGCTTCTTTGGAGGTTGATTGCGCTTCGTTACGTCGAGATTTCCGGCAATCTGGCTTCTTTAGGGAGGGAGTTCAACCAGAAAGAGGTGTCTCCCATGATGGTCTACCGGACTAACCCTAACATCGCCCGCGACGACGAACGCCCGGCCCTCCCGCTCAATCTCTCGGATCGCTGCTTCGATGCCATGAAGCGCCATGCCGCCGCGATGGGCGGCTCGGCTCCGCCGCCCGGCAACCCGAAACCGCCACCGCCTCCAGTCACCAAACAGGGTACGCCCGGCGACGTGATCTATGGTGCGCGCGCCATCGCCAAATTCATCTTCGACGATGACAGTAACCGGGCGAGGCGACGGGTGTTCAATCTCTGGACCTACTACAGCAGCCGGAAGGAGCGGGCGGGCTTCTTTAAACTGAAGGGCGCGCTCTGCCTGTCCAAATCCCAATGGCTGGCGTTTCATGGTTTGGGATAGCGCGGCTTCGGCAGCAAGGCCCAATGGCGCGGTGAGCGAGGGACCGGCGCGGCGATGCGAAAGCGTCGCCGCTTTCTCGTCGAACGGATGGCCCGCAATGCCTGGCGTTTGTCATCATCGAGCGCCGCCATGAACCGCGCGATAGCCGCATCGCGCTCTTGTTCGAGCGCCAGGATCGCAGCCGACGGGTTGCCTTGCGCGCCGATGATCAATCCTGCGATCTTCGCCGCATACAAACCGCGAAGCCTTCCAAGGCCCGCCAGCAAAAGCGAAGAGAACGCTCGCGCGATGCGAGCGCGTGCTACCGCTGCCTCGTCGTTGAACGCTGTCAGGAGCCAATCTCGTCTCCGGGGCCTGAAGGCGGCTCGTGCCTCAAACCCGCGCCTAGTCCCGACCGCCTCGATGGCGGGCCTTGTTCCACGAAGCCCGCATGACGGACTGAACCTCGTCCTTGCCTTTCTTGACGGATTGATCGGTCATCTCGCGTGTCCTCTCGATGCGGTCCTTCTCAACGCTTCCCTCCGTGCGCTCGGCGCGCGTCGCTGCGTTGGCCTCCGGTGCTGGCCGCGCTCGGGCCGTCTCGCTCGCCTGCCGAGCCGATGCTGCTTGCTGAATGTCGCGCTCGATTACAGCGGGCCGCGACGTTTCCACCGCCTCCTTGGCGAGCGGATCGGTCGTTCGCTTCCGCGTCGTATCGAAGAGGTCGAGCGTTCCTTGCTCGCCTCGGGCCGCGCGCATTCGTTTCCCCGGCTTTCTTTGGGCCTCACGCGCCGGTTCCGGCGCTGGGTACGCCACGTCCATCAATCGGTATGTGCGCAAGCCTTGCGCCTGCCGGCGCGTCAATTCGAGCTTGTCAAAGCGCTGTTGCGCGAGGATGCCGTCGTAAGCCTTGTCACGCTCTTCCCGCAGCTTGTCGCTGGCGCGAGCGCGCGCTTCATCGAGCGCTTTCCTCTGCGCTTCGATCAACGCACCTTTCATTTGGGCGAGCGTGGTTCGATCAAATCCGTTGCGCTTGGCGGCATAGTAGGCTCCCCACTGGTCGCGGTACTGCTCCCTAACCTCGCGGAAAGCGGCGTTGCGCACGTCGCGAAACGCCTGCTTGCCATCCATGAAGAACTGCTCGCGCTGCTGCTTCTGGTATTTCTTCAGCGCTTCCCATTCCTTTCCGTTCATCGTCTTGCTATCAAACCGCTCGAAGTAGCTTGGCGCTTCGGTCAGCCGTTCGATTTCCTTACGCTCGAAGGCGATCTCATCCGGCTTGAAGCGCTGCCAGCTTTCCCGCGTCGGCGTGGGTTGCCGCTGCTCCTTGTTCACGAGCCGCTGCTCGCAATAGATGCGGCCCTGTTCCTGCTCGTATTGAAGGGCGAAGGCTTCGGTCTTTCGCCAGTCATGCGCCGTGCGGATCGCCCGCCCATCCTCTGGGCTCACGCTGTTCATCACCACATGCACATGGGCATGTCGCCTATCGCTGTGAGAAATGAGAACGGCTTGCCGGTCCGCCCAGCCCATGCGCTCGATGTATTTCTGCACGGTTTCGATCATGTGCGCCTTGTCCGGCGTTTCCCCATGCGCCCAAGAGAGGGAAAAATGCCGGACCGGCTTTTCAAGCTTGCTGCCGCCGGTCGAGATGCCAGCCTGCCGCTTGAGAAGGTCGGCGGACCGGAACGTCCAAAGCATTTCATCGACGGCGGAACCCACGTCGTCGTTTGCAAGGTTCAGCGTGTGGGTCCACGCCACCCGTTCGCTCGTTTCCGCCTTGGCATCGTGGGTGAGGTAGTTGCACACGCCTTTGAAGGACCGCCCGGCCTTATGGATTTTGATGATCATCCCTTAAGCGCCTCCCGCAGGATCGCGCGCAGCTCGGCAAGAGCCGGAGCCAGGTCGGCGGGCGATTCAAGGTCGAGCTGATGGATTTGCCGCGCCACCTGATTGAGGTTGTTGCCGATGCGCGCGAGATGGGTAAGTAAGAGGGGATCGAGTTGGCGGACGGCCAGCGCCGTCCGCGCAGGAAGCGCCTTGGCGAATATCTTCGCCCGCACATAGTCGACGGGCCGCATTCCCGCGACGCGCGCCGCTTGCAAAAGCTTGGCGAATTCGGCATCCGTCAGGCCGACGTTGAATTGCCGATTGCGTGTGATGTCGAGTTTTGGTCTAGCCATGGCTCCAATCCGCAGAGCGCATGCGTCCTAGGTGTCGGGTGCACCTTTTAAGCACCTGACCGAGTTGGTATTGCCCCTAGGCAATACATAACTCGCTACGCTCTTTCCTTTTTTCATATGGCCAAGCGACGCGCGCGCTCAATCATCCGCACGCGCTGAAATCAAACGTATGCCGATGCGGTCCAAAACTCTGTCGCGCATTACCAAACATTCCGCGCATCAATGAGGTGATGCAGGGCGATGATCTTCCGGTGCAACAACGGAGGATTCCCATGCGCTCGATTTGGATCAAGCTCGCGCTGTTTCTGTGCCTTTGGTACGAGGTGGCGGCGGAGCTGCACTTGGATGGCGACCGCTCGTTCGTCATCAGCCTTACGATCGTGGCGCTTGGCTGGATGGCGCTACGCATGTCCGGCTCGCTCGCGGGATTGCTTGGGCCGAACGTGCACCGGCTGCTCGTCGGCACGGTCGCGTGGCTCATGCTTTTCTGGTGGTTCGCGCCGCCGCTTTTGAAGGCGCAGCCGGTCGTGTTCGTCCTGGCTGGCGCTGGCGCGATCGCGGTCGGCGCGGCAAAATTCCGTCACTGGTTCGAGGCCGAGGGTCACAAGCTCGGCAAGGCCTTCCTTCGCGACCATTCGCAATATGTCGTTGGCGGGATGGTGGCGGGGCTCTCGGCGCTTTTTCTTTCTCAGCAATATTGGGGCTCGATCTGGACGGTGATCGGCTACGCGCTGCTGCCGGGGTTGCCCTTTGCCTTCGGCTGGCAGATGGCCGAACTCGCGAAACGTGCGCGTTTCGACGCCAAGGTCGGCGATGAAGAAAGCTTCCGCGAAGCCGGTATGAGCGAGGAGCGCTGACCATGGAACGGTTCTCCATCCCCTATGGCTATTCGACCGAGCGCCAGAGCTTTCCGAGCTACGCCGAGGATCGGCACCTGTGCACGATCGGCCCGACGCGCAGCGGCAAGGGCGCGAGCGTCATCGTGCAAGCGCTTCTTCAGGTACCGCATAGCGTCGTCGTGATTGATCCCAAGGGCCAGAACGCAGCGGTGACGGCACGCGCGCGGCGCGCGATGGGACAGGAGGTGTTTGTGTTGAACCCGTTCGGCATGCACACGGGCGCGCCCTGGCGTCTGCCCCGCCATCGCTTCAATCCCTTGGAAGCACTCGATATCGCGAGCCCGAACGTGGTGGCGGAAGCGGCGGGTCTCGCGCAAGCCCTCATCGTGACGCAAGGCCGTGATCCATACTTCGACGATACGGCGCGCGATCTTGTCTCGGCACTCATCCTTTATTTGGTATCGACCTTGGGCAAGAAGGCGACGCTCGGGCACATGCGCAACATGCTGACCAGCATCGCGAGGCGCGATGACGATGCCGCAAGGCTGTTGAAGGCCATCGCATCGAGCCCGCATCCCTTTATCAGCCAACCCATCGGGCGCTTTGCCGATGCCGAGGCGCGGGATATCTCGAGCGCCGTGAATACGGCCATTACGCAAACGGCGTTCCTCGATGATCCGGCGCTCACCGATCCCGCGCGCGGCGGCGCGCTGACGGGAAGCGACTTCAGCCTTGCGCAACTGAAGCACAAGCCGACATCGATCTACTTGATCCTTCCCGGCCATCACATGACCGCCTATAGCCGCTTCCTTCGCCTGTTGATCACGGCGGCGATCGATTGCGTGACGTCGACGCCGGGCGGCCATCCGGTGTTGATGATCCTGGACGAATTCGCGCGGCTGCAAAATCTCCCTGCCGTTTCAAACGCGTTCGCCTATGCGGCGGGCATGAACCTTCGCATCTGGCCATTCTTGCAGGATCTCGGGCAGCTTCAGTTCATCTACGGCAAGGAGTGGGGGAGCATCCTTGCCAACTGCGGCTTGATCCAGTTCTTCACGCCTGCCGATGTCGAGACGGCGGAGTATCTTCAGCGGCGCGGCGGCAGCACCACGGGCGAGACGCGAAGCCGCAACTATTCAGGGGCAGTGTGGAAGAGCGAGCGGGGAGAATCCCGAAGCGAAACGCGGATGCCGCTCCTGCCATTCGAGCAGATGATGAGCCTGCTAAAGGATCGCTCGGTCGTATTTTTCGCGGGCAAGCATGATCCGCTTATTTCCGAGCGGCAATCCTATTGGACCATTCCGCGCCTAAGCGGGAAGTTCGACCCCGATCCTTACCACACCCCATAGACGAAGCCGCGCGAGGCAACGCTAAAATCTGTTCTTGTTCAAGCTTCTCGCACGTTAATTGATTGAAAGTAAATAATGTTTTGGAACGGGCGAGGGGTGTCGTTAGCATTCAAATCGAAGCTGGCAGAAACGCCAGCCAATATATTCGTCTTTCGGCCAATGATCATTTCCGACCTCTTCAATTCGACCAAATTTTGTATGGGCCTTACCGTGGGAACGACGTTGAATGTCGCTCAGACCATCCTCGCGACCGAAATCGACCTTTCTCACGACGCATCGGCCGTGGTTGCCCTCGTGGCATCCGCTGGCGCGGCGGCATTGACCGCTCGTGCAGCACGAAGGGGGAGACCCACACCTCCTGCGCCTGGTCCTTAGCGACGAAGGCGCGGTTGCGACCTTTGCGGTTAGGTTATATTATGCGGGCACAGCCGATCGGGGTCGCCGATGCGCAAATTTCCGGTCTTGCACGAAAGTTGGACTACCTCGCTTCTGCGTCGCCTTCCTGAAGAGCCGATGCATGTGAAGATTGCGCTCGTGGCAATCCTCGTCGATCTCGTTTCGATTGCTGTTCATCTGCACGTCCCGGTCGTCGCCATAGCTGCCGTTATTGCGATTGCCGCTTCCTTCGTCGCTTGCGTCGCCTCAGCCGATCGGTACGCGGATCGTGAAAAGTGGCTCGAAAGCGAAGCCACGCGCCTCAAATGGATTGATCGCCGTCAATGTCTGTTGACGCCCGTGGAACTGTTTCTCCACGGATTTCTACCGTGGCAATGGCCAGTAGTTAGACGCCATCGCAGGATGCGGGCCGCTTTGCTTCACCCCGCTCGTACATGCCCTTTCTACAAGCGAACCATGATCCGCGAGCTGGAAAAGGGAGGCCTAACACCGGAAGAAGCAGCGCTCTGGGTGGAACAGGATTTAAGAGAACTTGAGTCGTGGGCGGTTAGCTAAGACCGCTAGTAGAAAAATGCTCCCGGTTTGAAGCCGGGAGCCATAATCTGTCTAAGCGTCATCGCGCTTGTCTTGTTTCCTCTTCGTACGGGTCCAGACCAGCGTTGCGGTTTTGCCGTCCTCGGACGGAAAGAGCGCGGCGTTGAGGGGCGCGGGCCAGACGGGATCATCGAGATTGACCGATAGGAAGGCTTTGCCCTTGTCGCTTTGGCGCTTCCAGGCCGAGCCGATCTCGACCGTTTGGTTCTCGATGCGCTGGAAGGTGACGCGGTAGTCCGGCTGCTTGTCGGAAGCCTTCTTGTTGGGCACGAATTCAACATTGAACCCCTGCGTCGTGAGAAGCTGGATGTCGCCTTTGTAGGTGTCGGCTTTCTTGTCGTATTTGAACTGACCGATATTCATGTTCGTCTCCATTTAAGTTGCGAGACCTCCACAATGGCGATCTCGTTGCCCTGCCTCGGCGGACGGGGATGACGGCGAACGGCAACATGAAAATTTCAGCAACGGGCGTCCGCCCTAAATTTTCTTGTTGCGTTCCTGAAGGGCGCGCGCCTTCGCGCGCGGCGGCTCCCGGCAGCAGCATGGGCAACGTCGTCAATCGCCTTGTGTTAGACGAGAACGATGGGGAACGAACGTGTCATTTAGATAGGCCATGCCGAGCGCCAAGGCGGTTTCCTCGGCTAGGGATCGCGCAAGGGGCGTGGGCCGCGTCCAGATTAGATCGAACCAGCCCTTGTATTCGCGCTTCGATAACACAGCGGCGTAGATGCGTTGGGGTAGCGCGGGCATATCGATGCAGACCCCGAGAACGGGTTCGCATTCTATGGTCCCGCATTTCCAGGCCACGCCGATTTGAAACGGGCAGTTGGCATAGCGCTCGATCTCAAGGCGGTAGTCGGGCGCGTTCCCCGAGGGCACCAGCTCCGGCCTCAGGTATGCGAAGCTGGTATCGGCGCCAATGCCTTGAATGCCACCCTTGTAGGTGTCCGTGCCGGAATCATATTCGAAACCGCCGATGATCATCATCGCTCCATTCGTTTGACCGATGGTGCCACGGCCACCGAATGCAACGCACGGAATGGATGGGAATGCTCGGTAATACGACTTCGCTGAAGATTTCGCAGAAACAAACACAACAGCCGAAGCGGAGCGAAGGCGAGAGAAAAGGCACCCGCTTACGGGACAGTGATAGCGACGCCGTCATGAAATGACGGCGGGGCCCGCAAGCGAGTGCAGCCGCGAGACCGGTTAACAAGGTACCCGCGCGATGGGCAGTGATAGCGGTGCCGCGAAGCGGCAGCCCCTCGCGCGAGTGCCTCCGGCGAGCGGCTCACAATCGCTCAATAACGTTGCTTAAACGAATCCGACACCACGAAGCGATGCACCCACGGCTTGGCACGAACCCGGTTCATCACGTCCCAATACATCGCCCGCGCGACCGGCTCGGTGCAACCCTCCGGGAAGCGATATGCGTATATTGGAAATAGCTCTGTTGCCTTTTCGGTCAAATGCCAAGAACGCGCGAATTCGGGCTCAAGGTAATCAAAGATCGCCCACCGGATATTGTTCAGGAATTCTGCAATCTGGCTGGAGTGATAGATAAAAATATCGTCGTGAAACCACTCAAAGAAATTGTCGACGGCGAGATAGGCTTGCTGCTCGGTGATGGGATGACCGCTGGCTTCGATCAGCGATCGGATGTGCCGGACGTTGGTCGATAACCTCGCTAGATTATGCTTGGCGATATCTCCACATGTCTTGAGGTATCTGTAGCGAGAAATGCGAAGGTCCGCGACCACGTCGATGTCACCGAGATTGACACCTTGGGCAGTGAATTCTCCCTCCAGCCAGGCGGCAAATGCTTCGACATGCGTACCCAAAGCCTGTGTATCGCCTGCGAAATGCGGCTTCGCGCAAACTTGCCGAAGGTAATAGAGGAAGGTCAGGTCGGAGGGCCGGGCGTTTGATGGCGCAGCCTTAAGCCCGAGCGGTACGGCTTCGCCCTTGAAGGCGCGAAGCTGCGACAGAAAATCACCAAGCAAGATGATAAAGAGGCGGCGATGCTGGCTCGTCTCGAACATCATGCTAGTCGGTGTAGTCTGGTCGTGCTTGACGAACATGGCCCAGTTGACCATGCCGTTGATCATCTCCCACGCCGAATTCAGAATAATGCACTCTTGCTCAATTTCGTTCATGCGTCATTGCACGGGGTTTTGCTAGCTCGACACAATCGAATTTCTCAGTGTTTTGAGAAGCGCCGCCGCTTCATCAATCTTCTTCAGAATGTCGGGGTCCTTCTTCATATCGGCCAACGCCGTCCACGGAACGCGCTTCATTGATTCAACGACTGAGGTAAGGTCCTCGGAAAGGCCAGAGCTTTCTCCCTGTGTCTTGCCGCCGATACGAAGCATCGCGGAGTCGATATCGCCGTCATGAGTGAGGAAGTTTGCTTTCGCGACCGGATCGGGAAGGATCGCTCGTAATTTGCGAAGGTCTTTGGAGTTTGTAATGCGCTTCCGAGCGACCTTATCGACAACTGCATCAATCACCGTTGGTACAAGCAACTTCTTGCTAACGCCAAAAAGTTCGCGCGCCCATGTGATGCTGGCATTTAAGTCTTTGAGGCCTTCCTCGCTAAAACGTTTTGCAAGATTGAAAACTTCTTCAAGTTTATCCAACTCGCGGAACGATATGCCCAGTATGTTAGCGGCGCTTGCTCGTCCAACTAGTTCGATGAGACGGTAGGCAACCATTTCTTTTTCCCGCGCATCCCACTCTTTTCTTTGTCGGTGAATGTAAATCCAAACGCGAAGCCGATCCTCTTCGCTTAGAACGCGATCCGTTACCTCAATCGGTATCTCACGAAACTCGGATTTTCCTTGATCAACGAGGACCTTGGAATTCTTCCAGCGTCGTTCGCCGTCGATGATTCTGAACTTTCCCTCGATCTCAGGATGCGGCTCGACAAGTAAAGGTTCAAATATGCCCTTGTTGTCTACGATTTGGCGCTGAAGCTCCTCATCCTCTTTAGGGCCGAGACGTGGCTGCCTTGGGTTAGGAACAACATCGTCAATGTCGATTTTCCTGCGGTAGGTGCGTAGCACCGTCCCACCAAGTGGGCGCTCTTGGATGCCAACGACACGGGGGGCGGTAGGTTCAGGCTTGTTCATCGTCATTCTTCGATAGAGGATTCAATGATCGCTTCGATTTGCTCGCGCATTTTGGCGTGGTCCCTTTGTTGAGACTTGAGAAGTGAGCCACGTTTGCTCCACATTGCCTTGTGGGCTTTTTGCTCATCTTCTTCCAGCTTGAGCAATTTCTCGTCCGTACCTTCCATGGATTCAAGCAGCTTTGTGAATCCATCCGACGTTATGTACGTGTAAAGATGCTCAGTTTTGCGCTCGCGCCCTTCGGCACTTAGCCGCTGGCTGTGACTGTGGACGATCTCGTTACGCAAGATGTCTGCTATCGCCAGCGCACAGGTCGGCTTAACGCAAACGACGCCATCACAAATCTGGACATGGCCCGCGCCCTTCTGAAGCTTGCCAGTTACCAGCACTGCATGGTTCGCTTTTTCGGCGACCATGTCTTGGCGGAGATTCGATGCGAACTTGGAACTCCAGATATCGCGGCTTCGTGTATCGTAAACGATTGTTCCACAGGCCTTCTTGTTGTTGCTCCTGACTGTGTGAATGATCTCTGCGCCTGTGTTCTTGCCAACAACCCGAAAATCATCCTTCGGATAGGCCTTCTTCAAATGCTCAAGCACTTTAATGTCGACCCCGTCGGCTTCTTCGGCATCGACAAGCTTTTGGAGCGCTGCGATCTTTTCATTGAGAACTTTGGCTTCCGCCGCGTTCTTTGCATTCACCGCATTTATATCTTCAAGCTTCTGCGCCTCCATGGCCGTGCGGACTTCGTCCCTGGCTAGCTTGATCGTGGCCTCTTGCTGCGCCTTGAAGGTGGTCAGTTCGCCGACGGCCTCAAGGCGCTTTTGCTCGGCCTCTTGAGCCTTTTCGGCTGAGGCGGTTTGCGCAGTGGTCAGCAATTCGATTTGCTGCTGAAGCGCTGAATCGGCCAGTTTCTTTCCCTCTTCTCGCGCTGCGTTTTGCTGGAGAACAGACTCAGCTTTTTGCTGCGCGATTGCGGTCGCGTGCTGCTCGTTCAGGGCGGCGATGTCGGCCTTCCGCGCTTCATCGAACTGAATTCGGATCGAACTCACCTGTGCATCCAGCCGGGCCGCGAATTCTTTTTCCTGACGCTGTTGGTCGGCCTCATAGCGTTCGCGGATTTCGGCGACGCGCTCGTTCGGAATTTCTTGCTGGCAGTAAGGACAGGTCTCGCCGCTGACGTGGATGTGCGGAGCGGTGGGAGGACTAAAAGCCGGTTGCGTCGCCATAGAGATCACCCTCTTGACAAAGTAAAAAGTAGGTCCTATTTTGTCCTAAAGCTTCCGATATGTAAAGTGGGACGACTCGGGAGCTTCCTGAAATTCTACTCAGGAAACCCGATCGAACACAACATAAGGAACTAAGCCTATGCATGATAAGAACTTTTTTCTCTACAGCGGCGCGGACCTTCAGTTCCGCCGCGGCGAGGTTGATGATAACACGCCCACCGGCGAACAGTTGGCGCTGGCAGCCGGGTTCAAGCCCGCCCAGCAGGCGACGGTTCTTCATTTTCTTCCCGACGGGGAGCTGGAAGACATCCGCCCGACCGAGACCGTCGCCCTGACCACGGACGAGGAGCGGTTCGTTATCGTCGAGAGCGACCGCTCGTTCCGCTTCACGGTCGATGGCGAGCGCTTCGACTGGCCGGTGCGCCTCATCTCCGGTGGCACGGTTCGCAAGCTCGGCCAGATCCCCGACGATCGTGAACTGCTCCTCGATTGCGAAGATGAGCGTGACAAGGTTATCGGCCGCCACGAACTGGTCGACCTTGGCCGCCCTGGCGTCGAGACCTTCAAGTCGCGTAAGCAGACGTGGGAACTGAACGTGCAAGGCGTCCCGGTGATCTCGGATGCGCCGTCCATTGTGGTGCGCACCGCGTTGGTCGATGCCGGTTTCGACCCCAACGCGGGCTGGCTCATCTTCCTCAAGGTGCACGGCCAGAAGAAGCGCCCGGTGACGTTGAACGACACCGTCGATCTGACCGAGCCGGGCATTGAAAAGCTGCGTCTCACCCCCGATCACGTCGGCAACGGCGAAGCGCCCGCGCCGACGCGGGCCTTCGAACTGCTCGACGCGGACGAGGAACACCTCAACCGCCTCGGGCTTCGCTGGGAGACCATCATCGAGTCCGATCAGCGCCGCTGGTTGCTGATCCACAACTATCCGGTGCCCGATGGCTTCACGACGAAACTGGTGCTCCTCGCGCTGGAGATTCCGCCGACGTACCCGCAGGCGGCGTTGTATGGCTTCTATGCGTTTCCGCCGCTGGCTTTAGCGTCGGGCGTCGGGATCGCGAACACCCAATTGCGCGGAACCATTCGTGGCCAGGAATTTCATGGCTGGTCCCGCAACCGTGGGAACGTTGCCTGGAATCCGGCCAAGGACAACGTCGCCACCCAGCTCACGCTCGTCGATGAGGCGATGGCTAAGGAAACTGGTCAGTGATCCCGCAGCACACCCTTACCCTGACTGCCGCGCTGCACGCGGCAGCGCAGGACCATCTTTTCCCCAGCGACGGACTTGAAGCCGCCGGACTCATGCTCTGCTCGCGCACGCCCGGCGAGCGTAGCCGCCTGCTGAGCCAACAGTTCATCCCGGTGCCGTATGCGGCTTGTCAGCGGGCGGAAGAAGAAATCATATGGCCCGGAGATTACCTTGAAGCCGCAATCGACGCCGCCGAGGCACAAGACCTCGCCATCATCGCGATGCACTCGCATCCTGGGGGATTGTTCGCATTTTCTCCTGCCGACAATGACAGCGACTTACGCGTTATGCCGAGCCTATTCCAAGCGTTCGGCTCCGTTCATGGCTCCGCAGTTATGGTGCCGAGCGGAGCAGTGCGCGCCCGGACTTATTCTCCGAAGATGGAGCGGCGCGACGTCGAGCTAGTGAGTGTCGCGCATCATGATATCCGTTACTGGTGGGCCAACGGCGAGGCGCGCGCACGTCGCCCTCTAGCCTTCACGGCTGCAATGACCACTGAACTTGGCCGCTTGACCGCCATCGTGGTCGGCGTGTCTGGCACGGGCTCAATTGTCGCGGAGCAACTGGCCCGGCTGGGCTTCGGACGCATCATATTGATCGACTTTGACAAGATCGAACGGAAGAACCTGAACCGCATTCTCAATGCTCGCCTCGATGACGCCGCGCGGGAGCGGCTAAAGGTCGAAATGTTTGCGGACGCAATCATCACTTATCGCGGGAATGGTGTTGCCGTTCCGGTTGCCGCGTCTGTGACGACGCGCGAGGCAGTCGAGTTTGCCGCAACAGGCGATGTGCTGTTTAGCTGCGTCGACACGTTGGAGGCCCGGCAAATCGCCGATTTGATGGGCGTCTCGTTTCTGATGCCGGTAATTGACGTCGGTGTCGTCATCCCGACGCGTAGAAGCGGCGAAGCTGTTGCCATTGGCGACGTGTGCGGACGCATCGACTATGTCTATCCAGGCGGCTCCACGCTTCTGGATCGCGATGTTTATTCGCCCGCTAGAGTCCGCGCAGAATATCTCCGCCGCACCGCGCCCGATCAGCATCGGGAAGAGGTCCAGGCGGGCTACATCAAAGGCTTGATCGAGGAGGCCCCTGCGGTCATCACGTTGAATATGCGTGCGGCGGCGGCGGCAGTAAACGAGTACATCGCGCGCGCCTATCCATTTCGCCTCGATCCCAACGAGAATTTTGCACGCACGGAATTTAGTCTGGCGGCTTGTGAGGAAGAGTACACCGCCGAAGCCACCTTTAGGCGTGGCGATAACTCCCTTTTGGCGCGCGGCGATCTCGAACCGCTGCTCGGGCTCCCGGCGCTGAAGCGATCCAGAAAGGCAGCCGCATAATGTTCAAGGCAATTTTGAATTCGCTAAATGGCGTATGGCGCTGGACCCGCAAGAAATGGGATGGTTTCGGGCCAGACCGACGCATCGAGATCATTGAGAGCGACAGCCTGCCGCCGAAGCTACCGAAACGCAATCTCGTTCTAGCGCGCGAGGACGACGAAGATTGGTGCGTTGGCATGCGATGCCCCTGTGGCTGCGGTGCGACCATCGAGCTACTGGTAGTCCAAGAAGCGAAGCCCCGCTGGGACATTTCTATTGATGCCAAACAGCGTCCGACGCTCAAGCCGTCTGTATGGGTGCAGCGCGGGTGTCGGTCGCATTTCTGGCTTCGCAATGGTCGCGTGCAGTGGTGCGAATAGTGTTTTGCTCGCAAAAGTATTGCGGTGGCGTACCTCAGTTGCGTAAGATCACCCTCATTCTTGAAAAGCAGTAAGCGAGATATCATGGCGACGACAATTGCTGCTGGCTTCACGTTGCTGAAGCAAAACTTAGAGATCACTGGGCTGCAATCCGCAACGGTATCCACACGCCAGCAGCGCGTCCGTGAGGCCGTCGAAAAGGAAATGACGGTTCTTTCGTCGTTTCTTGCTGGTTCGTATCAGCGATCAACAATGATCGCGCCGCTTGTCAACGCAGACGTCGACATTTTCATCGTGTTGGACCCTTCATATTACGAAAAATATACGCCAGCCGGTCTACTCGATCGCGTTCGCACGGTGCTGCTCAAGACATATAACACCGGGACACAAATCAGCCGAAATGGTCAGGCGGTGACCCTCACTTTCTCTGATTTCAAAGTCGACGCCGTGCCTTGTTATAACCGCCAGGGAGGCGGCTATCTGATCCCCAACTCGCTCGCCGGGAATTGGATATCTACAAACCCGCCAGCACACGAAGCCCACACAACGGCGTCCAACAAAGCACACAATGGAGATATCGTGCCGCTCATTAAGATGATCCGGCGTTGGAATAGGGAGATTAATAGCGCCTTCAGGGGATTCTATCTCGAGCTAATGACGATCGATATCCTCAACGGCATCAGGATTGACGATTTCCCTAGCGGCGTGCGCTACGTTCTCGACAAAGGCCGGGAGAAAGTGAAATTCAAGCAGCGCGATCCTGCTGGCTATGGCGATGAAATCAATCCGCTCGATAACGTCACAACGGTCGAGGATGCGGTGAGCCGCTTCACGACTGCATACAATCGCGCGATCAAGGCCGAGGAATATGCGCGTGGCGGCAAGATCGAAGCCGCTTATGGCGAATGGCGAAAGATTTTCGGCGATTACTTTCCCGCTTACGGGTAAATCAAAGCTTCAGCGCAGCTTTGATTTGTTCCCACTCGCGAGAGAGTGTTTCGTTGTTTGCAAAGAAGATTTTAGACGACAGGCTAATGCCCGCGTTGGCTTTGCCGGTCTCATAGAGGCCAAAGAGCTCAATGACTTTAGCGAGGAGGATTTTCTTCGACGGCGAGCTTTGAAAGAGTGCGTAGGCCTGATTGAAAACGCTTTCGCATCGTATCCGAAACCATTCGAGGCGTAGCCAACGCGATAGTAACTGCTCACTGAACACGGCCTGCGCGGCAGTCGATGCAATTGCAAGGTCCGTCTTCCGATATAAGACGGCAATCAAGAACAGAACCACGTAGGCGGCAATTCGCGTCCGTTCCCAAAACAGCATCTTCAAAGCTATAGCTTTGCTAAAGTGGCTGTTCTCCATAACGATGACGCCAAGGCGTCGGATAGGGTCGATTTCCGCGTTGTTGTAGTACCCCTCGGTCTTTTCTGCGGTCAGAGCGACCTGCGAAGCATTGCTAATCAATTCGGCGCGACGCCGATCTTCGGCTGACGGACGCCAGTAAAGCTTGATCGCAATACCGGAAAAAAACACGGTAAGGACTACCAGGACAAAGGCGATCTGGACGAGGTCATAGAGAATCGGATGCTCGGTTTTCTCGACCAAAAGCGCTGCGAATGACAACACCGCTGCGACATAAAAGAAAATGTCCGACACGCGATCTGCGATTTCGAGCGGCTTAAAATGACGCTCGCCGATGGGATCATGTCTCGTTGGGGGCAATTCGCTCATAAAACTGCATCTCGTATTCTGTTCGTCTTGAATGTAGCAGACGACCATCAGGACTACCAAGATGAAAGCGTTTTGATGAGCATAGTTAGCTCTAGGCGAGCAGCAACATCAAACCGCCCATTAGATTATTTTTTTGAACAAGTCCGGTCATTGAACTGCCGACCTTCGATCGCGTAGGCTTAAGGAATGCGGAATTTGCTGCACCACTTGGGATGGTGCGGCTATGCCCTCTGTCGTCGGGAACGCGACAGAACAGAATAGAGGGACCGTAACCAAGATCGCAGCAATCATGCAGAATGTCGTACACCGCCAAGTTGGAATTGCGCGTATCGAACGTGCTCTTCTTCTCCTTGCCTATTTGATTGAGCGCGATGGCGACGATTATCTCCCACTGTATGAGAAGCTTGAAAACCACTTGACCGAACTTCAAGCCCGCGAGGGCACGAAAGACCGTGCCCGTCGCTTGCTCGAATCTTATAGCCGCGCGGGACAGGCGAACGCGATCCGCTCCAAGAACTTGTGCTTAAGCTCAAGTGCCGGACCCTTGCCGTACTTAGATTTGCCCGAGCGGTGACCCATCAGGCTATCAATCAAGCTGTCCGGCGCTTCGGCTGCGACTAACCGATCCTTGAAGCTGTGCCGCAAAGAATAAACGGTGTGCTCGCATGTCGGGCGCAGGCCGTTCTCCTTTAGGTACTTGTTGAGCGTGCCGGACATGCTGGATGACTTGTCCCGATAGCGAGGGAAGCCCTGCGGCCTGAGCTTCATCGCGGCGAGCGCGACGCCCACTAGCGGAATCTGCCGCTCCGAATCCTTTGTTTTCAGGTGGCGACCGTCCGGAAGGATTTCGACGTAGGGGATTGGGGCGTCGAGGTGGATCGTGTGCTCCTGTAGATTCACGATCTCGGAGGGGCGCAATCCGGTTTCGATCATTACATAGAGAACGCAGCGGGCGTCCTCGTTCAGACCATTGAGCCCGCCGCCTAAGAATTGCTCCTTGATAAATTCGTTGTCGAACGGAATGCGCGACTTCTCGGTTTCTCCGCGCAAGCGAAGGTCCTTGAAGATGTCGGGGTATTTGTAGCGTCGCCGGATGCGAAGGTCCTTCAGCATGCGGCTAAGCTGGCCGATATCGCGGTTAGCGGTTTTCGCGTTGGCCTCGCCACTAACGACGCGGTCGCGCCACCAGTCGACGTATTTGAGGCCGTCACTCTCCGTTACCTCGGTCACCGGCTTGTCACCGACAAGGTCGACAAATTGCTGCGCCGACCGGATGCGGCTCGTCCGCCAAATCCGCAACTGCTCGGCTGACATGCCCTTTAGTTCGTCGCCGACCAGCGCCTCGTGCTCCTGTTGGAGCCGCGAGAGGGGCGGCACGGGCTCTTTCACCCTTCCGAGGACAGCGGCACACGCCGCTGGGTCCTCGTGCAATCCTTTGGCCGCAAGGGCTTCCAGCCGGTCGACGGTCTGCTGTGGCGGGAGCGCGATGAGGCGGGGCATTTCCAGCAACTCGAAGCCCAGGGATCGCACTTGCTGACGGGCCAGCTCGTACCGACTCACCTCATCGCCGAACGCATTGCCTAGCTTTGCTTTCCAAAAGGCCTCCAACTCCCGGTTCAGCTTGTCGGCCACGCCGGATGCGCGGCGGCCATTCCGGTCGTCGGCGATCCGGATTTTGGTCGAGTGCCGGATGATTCCTCGGGCGTCGAACGCGGCAAATTCGGTCGGAACACGCCGAACGAAATGCCAAGTGCCATGACGGCGGGTGAGAAAATCAGCCATCGGAGCGGGCCGGTGTTGGACGTTTTGTTGGCCGTTTTGTTAGACGCTGCGAAAAGCGCAGACGGCGAAACGCCAAACGGGAAGCTTCAAGCCTAACAGCGGCTTGTGCTTTCCCATTGGGAATATTTGGTAATTTCATACGAAGCTCTCCGGGGTGGGAGAGCGCTTCAGACGACCAGTTTAGAAAAACTGGAGCGGGCGAAGGGGCTCGAACCCTCGACCCCGACCTTGGCAAGGTCGTGCTCTACCACTGAGCTACACCCGCATCCTGTGTCGGTCGCATGACGCGCCGGCAACGGCTGTCGTATGCCAAAAGCGGGAGGCGATTGCAACAGCTACCGGCGGCATCAGTACGTTTTCGGAGCCCCAATATGAGCCCAAATCCGGTCGAATCACCCCAAAATGCTCCGGAACCACCGAATCGCCGCGGACGGATTGAAATTCGGCCGACCCGGCCCAATTTTAGGGCCTGAAACGAAGCATATGTGATGGCGACGTGCTAAAGACCCGCCATTCCAGACATCAGACGAGGGGATCCCGTGACGATCATCGACCAGGGTAACGGAGCGAGCCCGGCTGCAGCCGATCTGATCAAGGACACCACCACACAGACCTTCGTGAAGGACGTCATCGAGGAATCGAAGCGCCAGCCGGTGCTGATCGACTTCTGGGCGGAGTGGTGCGGCCCCTGCAAGCAGCTCACCCCCGTGCTCGAAAAGGCCGTCAAGGCGGCCAAGGGCAAGGTCAAGCTGGTCAAGATGAACATCGACCAGCATCCGGCGATCCCGGGCCAGATGGGCATCCAGTCGATCCCGGCCGTGATCGCCTTCGTCAACGGCCAGCCCGCCGACGGCTTCATGGGCGCGGTGCCGGAGAGCCAGATCAATGCCTTCATCGAAAAGGTGACCAAGGGCGTGACGGCACCCGGCGAGCCCAACATCGCCGAGATTCTGCAGGAGGCCGAGGCCGTTCTCGCCGAGGGCGACGCCGCAGCCGCAGCCCAGATCTACGCCGAAGTGCTCCAGTACGATTCGACCAACATCGCAGCGCTTGCCGGCCTCGCCAAATGCTACGTCACCTCCGGTGCGATGGAGCAGGCCAAGCAGACCCTGGCCATGGTGCCGGAATCCAAGCGCAACGATGCGGCCGTGAAGGCCGTGCAGACCGCGATCGACCTCGCCGAGCAGGCGGAACAGCTCGGGCCCGTCACCGAGCTGGAACAGAAAGTCGCCGCAAACCCGCTCGATCATCAGGCCCGCTTCGACCTCGCCACCGCGCTGAATGCGCAGGGCAACCGTGCCGCCGCCACCGAGCAGCTGCTCGCGATCGTCAAGCGCGACCGCAAATGGAACGACGACGGCGCCCGCAAGCAGCTGGTGCAGTTCTTCGAGGCCTGGGGCGGTGCGGACGAAGCGACCGTCGAGGGGCGCAAGCGCTTGTCGACGATCCTGTTTTCATAGGATTAGCGCGTCAGCGGGGACCAGATGCCGATCAACATCGAATATCGCGGCCCCGCCGACCTTCCGGAAATCATCCCGGTGTTTCCGTTGCCGGGCGCGCTGCTGTTGCCGCGCGGCCAGATGCCGCTCAACATCTTCGAGCCGCGCTATCTGGCGATGGTCGACGACAGTTTTCGCGATGGCCATCGCCTGATCGGCATGATCCAGCCGGACGCGGCGCATTCGCCGAAAAATTCCGACAGGCCGGCGCTGTTCCGCGTCGGCTGCGTCGGTCGCATCACCCAGCTCGCCGAATCCGGCGACGGCCGCTACATCCTCGAGCTCACCGGCGTCGCACGCTTCAAGGTGGTCGAGGAGCTCGAGGTGCTGACCGCCTACCGGCAGTGCAAGGTGGACTTCTTCGCCTACGTCGACGACTTCACCGCGCGCAAGGGCGAGGACGAAGTCGATCGCGAGGCGCTGCTGACGGTGCTGGCGGACTTTTTGAAAGCCAACAATCTCAAGGTCGACTGGGAAGGCGTCGAGAGCGCGCCCAACGAGGCGCTGGTCAATGCGCTGGCGATGATGTCGCCCTACGGCCCCGCCGAAAAGCAGGCGATGCTGGAAGCGCCGGATTTGAAGACCCGCGCCGAGATCTTGATCGCGGTGACCGAGATGGACCTCGCCAAGAAACGCACCAGCGGCGATCCACCGTTGCAGTAAGGGATACGAGGGCTCACGCCGCGCAGACGGCTGCCTTGTCACCTCGCTTGGCACCCCGCCTCAGGATTTTCGCGACGCCGGATCCGGGCATCGGCCGGCTGAAATAATAGCCCTGGGTTTCGGCACAGCCTTCCTCGCGGAGAATATCGAGCTGCTCCTTCGTTTCGACGCCTTCGGCGGTCGTCGTCTTGCCGAGGCTGACCGCGAAGCGAACGACCGCCCGCGCGAGATGATGCGCGTCCGCGCTTGCGCTGGACAGTTCGTTGACGAAGCTGCGGTCGACCTTGATCTTGTCGAACGGGAATCTCTGCAGAAAGCTCAGCGATGAATAACCGGTGCCGAAATCGTCCAGGGCTACGCGCACGCCGAGCTCGCGCAGCTGGCCAAGTGCTGCGAAGACGGCTTCGCTGTCGTGCATAATGACCGTCTCGGTCACCTCGAGCTCGAGCCGGTGTGGCGCAACTCCCGAACTCGCCAGTGCGCCGACGATGACAGGGACAAGCTCCTTGCTCCTGAATTGGGCCGGAGACAGGTTGATGGCGATCCTGAGATGGGCGGGCCATTTGGCGGCTTCGCGACATGCGGTCCTCAGGATCCATTCTCCCAGCGGCACGATCAGGCCAGCCTCCTCCGCGAGCGGGATGAATTCGCCGGGCATGACCAGGCCTCGCCGCGGGTGATGCCAGCGCAGCAGGGCCTCGAAGCCGAGGATCTCGCCGGTCGCGGTATCGACGAACGGCTGGTAGTGCAGCTCGAATTCGCGGCCGGCGAGCGCATCCCGCATGTCGCGCTCCAGGTTGCGCCGCGCATGCATGAGCTCGTCGAGTTCGGGCTCGAAGAAACGGAATGCGCCACGTCCACCACTCTTGGCCGAGTAGAGGGCGAGATCCGCGCTCTTCATGAGCACGTCGGAATCGTCGCCATCGCGCGGCGCGATGGCAATGCCGATGCTGGTACCCACCGTGACGCGGTGATCGTCGAGATCGAAGGGTTCGCAAAGCGCCTTCCTGATGTTCTCGGCGAGGGCGGCGGCCTCGACGACCGGGTTGGTCACGTAATCGATCACGGCGAACTCATCGCCGCCCAGTCGGGCAATCAACGCGGTTTCCGTGACGCAGTCGCGCAGACGCGCAGCGACGGCGCGCAGCAGCGCATCGCCCGCCGGATGCCCGAGGGTGTCGTTGACTTCCTTGAAGCGGTCGAGGTCGAGCATGAGCACGGCCAGATCGAGGCCGCCGTTGCGCGTCACCGCAATCGCATGCTCCATCCGTTCCCTGAGCAGCACGCGATTCGGCAGATCGGTCAGCGCGTCGTGTTGCGCCATATGGGTGATCTTGGCCTCGGACCGGCGTTGCTCGGTCACATCGAGATGCGTGGCCACCCACCCGCCGCCGGCCATCGGCTGTCGCGTCACGCAGATCAACCGACCATCCGCGAACTCATCTATCCTGCTCGAGACTGCATCGAACGGCAACGCGGCCAGTTTCGTCGTGAATTGCTCGGCGGCGCCTTCGCTGGCTTCACCCTTGAGGATGCCGGTCACGACGCGATGCCTGATGATGTCGGCGTGCGGGGTCCCGGTTTTCAGCAGCTCCGGCGGCAATCCATAGAGCCGGGCGTAACGCTCGTTGCAGACGACCAGCCGCTTCTCCGCATCGAACATGCAGAGCGCCTCGACCATGTTGTTGATGGCCGTATCCAGCCTGAGTTTCTGGTCCTGGATTTCCCGTTGCGAGTCTTCCACCTGTTGCCTGGCGCGCGAAAGTTCGCTGATGATTTCCCTGAACCTGCTGGTTCGGGTCGCAAGGCGACGATCCGCCAGGACGCCGACGAAGCTCATCCCGAGCACCGACAGGGCCACACCCGCAATTGCAACGGCAAGGAAGGCCGGCGAAAGCGACAATGCATCGTTTTCCAGCGTCGGATCGGGAACGATCTGCACGGCTCCCATGGCCGTGAAATGATGCGACACAATGGCGAGCGTCAGCAGCAACGCCGCGGCGAAGGTCGCCCGCTTGCCCTTGCGGCCCATGGCGACCGCGAGGGCCGCGTAACCCAGGACCATGCCGAGGCCGATCGAGACCAGCACCAGTCCCGGCGACCAGGTCACATGACCCGGCACTTCGAGGGCCCACATGCCGATATAGTGCATGCTTGCGATACCGGCGCCGATGATGCCGCCACCGGCAGCTGCGCGCCAGCGGCCCGAGTTGTTGACGGCAACTCCGAAGCCGCCCGACGTCAGGATCATCGCCACAGCGAGCGACAGCGCTGTCAGAACGAGGCCGTAGCCGGTCGGGACGCCGGGTTCGTAGGCGAGCATCGCGACAAAATGCGTGGCCCAGATTCCATAACCGATGGCGGCACCGGCGATCGCAATCCAGATCAGCCGCGTCCAGGCGCGCGACGCGATCGCACGATGAAAGATGCTGACGGCTACAATGCTTGCAGCGAAGCAAACCAGGCCAGCGAGTACAACGAGCCGCCAATCGTGCTCGGCCGTCAGGCAGCTAAAAACGCGGAACATGCAATATCGCTCCCTCGTCAATACTACCGAGAATTGATCCGGTCGGACTTGCTCTGCGTTAATTTTCCGCAATGCCCAGTTGCATGCCTATCGCGAGGTAAACGTTGCGCGGCAAATGGCGTCCGTTGCCAGTAGTTGTGCGGATAAGAGAGAGTGCGAGTTCCGTGAAACTACGCGGGTGAGTGAGCCCGCGGCTGTATCCGTTCGAACGCTGCGCGTTCCGCCTAAGGACGGTTTCGGATGCGCTTGCGGCCCGTGATCATCGCGCGGATCAGATTCTCGCGCTGAAGCAGGCCCATCGCGACCACGCCGACGATGTGCAGCACGACCAGGACGATCGCGGCGTCGGATGCGTAAGCGTGGGTGTCCTCGATCCACCAGACGCCGAAGAAGGTGACGGTCACCGACAATGCGCCCGTGATCGCCGAGACGGTGAGCGACAGCAGCAGCGCGACCAGCATCAACGTGCCGGCGGGATTGAGCCCGATGTAGCGGCCGGTGATGCCGCGACGCAGATTCCAGAGATAGTTGGGCGCAGCGCGAAGCCTGACGCCGATCATGCGAAAGCGCGCATAGCGGCTGCCCCAAAATCCCCAGACCAGGCGGAACGCCAAAAGCCCGATGACGGTGTAGCCGACGATGCGGTGAAGGCTGTCGTAGACGGTGGGCGTGAACCACGCGGCCAGGACACTGGCCGCGAGCGCCCAGTGCCAGAGCCGCAGCGGAAGGTCCCAGACCGCCACCGTCCGATCCGCGGGGCGTCGGTCGGACACCCCGCGCGTCTCTCGCAGCGCTTTGTCGTTCAAGCCGGGACCACCCTTGACCACCCTTTGGCGCAGAGGCCTACTTGGCGATCGTGTGCTTCAGGCTGAGATCTTCCGGGCTGTAGAACAGCTCGTAGAGCTTGCCTTCCTTGACGCCGTAGACCTCATAGCACGAGCCTTCGATCTTGGAGCGGCGCACTTCGTAGCCCAGTGCCTTGGCCTTGGCTTCGGCTTCGCTCGCCGGCTTCCACGACGCCTTGTCGAGCTTGGTGCAGTTCTTGAAACCGTCGGCCATCGCCGTCGACCCCATGCCGATCCCGACCGTCAGTGCGATGGCAAGAACACGAATGACTCTCACGAATGTCTCCTCCTCTGTCGTGTGCGCGAAGCGCGCCCGAAGGAAACAAAGGAGAGGGTGAAGTCAATCGGGGTTCGGAGCCGCGATGCCTTAGAGATATTCTAACGGTCGCCAAAACATCAGCGCGGTCCGAGGGCAGGGCGGGTTTTGCGGCGCGCTGCGGCCTTACGTCTCACGGATTCGACGGGGGTACAATTCCGCACCGCCCTCAGTAGCCGGCCACCGCCATCGCCACGACCACGCTCAGCGCCATCCAGCCGAAATGGCGGCCACGCGTCGCCCATGCATTGGCGCAGGCGGAGAAGCCGAACACGCAGATCATGGTGAGGACGATCCAGCGGCGCGCCGGCGCGGAGTCCATCCAGGGCGTCGCGATCAGGAGCACGCCACAGCCGATCCAGGCGACGGTCGAGGCCTGCCAGACCAGGCGGATCAGGGTGCGGAGCCGCGGCGGCTCGATCGTGGCGCGGGGAAAAACCTTGGTCTCGCCGAGGACGCCATGGATGACGGCCACCACGATGGCGAGGATTCCGGCGCACTGGAGCAAGAGATCACGCATCGAAGTCTCCATACATCTGTGTATGGTGAGATAGAGGCTGGCCTGCCGCCTGTCAATACACTAGTGTATGGCCCGACTTCGGAACCCGACATGACCGACCAGCTTTCCGCCGACGACTGGATCAGCCAGGGCCTCAAGGCACTCACCAGGAGCGGCTTCACCGCGCTGAAGGCCGATCCATTGGCAAAAGCCATGGGCGTCTCCCGGGGCAGCTTTTACTGGCATTTTGCCGATCTCGGCGCATTCCACGCGGCCATCCTGAAGCGCTGGCGCGAGATCGCCGCCGAGGAGATCATCGCGCGCGTCGAGGCCGATAGCGACGAGCCGCTGACGGCGCTGCTGCGCCGGACCTTCGGCGCCCGGCTCGACCTGGAGCGCGCGGTGCGCAACTGGGCGGCGTTCGATCCGGCGGCGCAGGCGGCCGTCCGCGCCATCGACCGCCGCAGGCTCGACTATATCGAGGCCCTGCTGCAACGACGCGGATTCCCCGCCTCAAGCGCGCAGGCCCGCGCGCAGATCCTGTACTGGACGTTTTTGGGCTATGCGCTCTCGGCTGCGCCGGTGCCGGCCGCACGCCTGCAGGGCCTGCTCGACGAGATCCAGCGGATGGTCTCGGCCTAGCCCGCGATGGGCGGGCGAATTATTCTATGCTACAGGCAGCCGATCGCCGGAGACCCCCATGAACGCGCCCACCGAACGCCCCGAAGCCAGCGTCGATCCCAAACTGCTGGAGATCCTGGTCTGCCCGCTGACCAAGGGCCCGCTGGAATTCGACGCGGCCAAGCAGGAGCTGATCTCGCGGTCCGCAAAACTCGCTTATCCGATCCGCGACGGCATCCCGATCATGCTGCCGGAAGAGGCGCGGAAGATCGATTGAGACCGGCGCGAGATTTACGCGATAGCGTCGCAACACTCTCGCTGTCGTCCCGGCCTAGTGCGCAATTGCGCACGGGGGGCCGGGACCCATAACCACAGGGCGTGGTTCGGGGCGAAGCTGGTGACTCCGAGTCTTCGCAAAACTCTTGCTGCGGCGTATGGGTCCCGGATCTGCGCTTCGCTTGTCCGGGACGACGAGGAGGGAGCTCCCTACAGCGCCTCGCCCTTCAGCAATTTCGGGATCTCACCCGTCAAACCCGCCGCCTGGCGGATGAACAGATTCTTCAGCGGCGGGGTGCGGTCGACGATACCGAGGCCGATATCGCGCACCGTGCGCAACAGCGTCGACTGGTTGGAGAACAGGAAGTTCAGCGAGTTGGTGGCAACGCCCATCGCCATGGTGTCGAAGCGACGCCAGCGCTGATAGCGCTCGAGCACATCGGCGCCGCCGAGATCCATGCCGAGCCGCGCGGCATCGACCACGACTTCGGCCAAGGCTGCGACATCCTTCAGCCCCATGTTGAGGCCTTGCCCCGCGATCGGGTGAATGACGTGGGCGGAATCGCCGACCAGCGCGAGGCGCTCGGCGACGAAGGAGCGCGCGACGAAATAGGACAGCGGAAACGCACGCGGCTTGTCGAGCGCCTTGATCTCGCCGAGATGCAAACCAAAACGGCGTTCGAGCTCGCCGTGAAATTCGTCTTCGCTCAAACCGATGATGCGCGCGGCCTCGGCGCGGCGCTCGGTCCACACCAGCGACGATCGCTTGCCTGCGAGCGGCAGGATCGCAAACGGCCCCGCGGGGAGAAAATGCTCTTCGGCGCGTCCGTCGTGATCGCGCTCATGGCCGACGGTGACGACGATGCCGGATTGATCGTATTCCCAGCCATGGGTGGCGATGCCGGCACGCTCGCGCAGCTTCGACTTCGCGCCATCGGCCGCGACCAGCAGGCTCGCGGCAATCTTGCTGCCGTCGCCGAGCGTCACGTCGACGCCATCGGCGCTCGCGTCGTAGGACGCAACAATCGTCGCGCGGAGATCGATCCCTTCAGCTTCGGCGCGGACGACCAGCGCATCGATCAGGCGGCGGTTCTCGACCATATGCGCAAAGGGCTCGCCGGGCGCGACGTCGCCGGCGAAATTCAGGAATGCCGGGCGGGTGGCGTCCTCGAGCTTGGAATCGGTGACGACCATGTCGAGGATCGGCTGAACCTCGGCCTTGACGTCGTCCCAGGCGCCGAGCGCCTCGAACAGGCGGCGGCAGGCCGCAACGATCGCGGTGGCGCGGGGATCGCGGCTCGGCCGTGTGGCAAGCGCAGGGTCGGCGACGATGACTGGGATCTCGGGTCCGAGCCCCTGGCGCAAGGCAAGTGCGAGCGCCAGGCCCGCAAACGCGCCGCCGCCAATGACTATGCTATTCTGTGACATACCAAATTCCCGGCCAACTCTTGGTCTTGCTAGCAGACTTGAGGTGGGCGAAACAGTGCGGTGAAACAAGGGCGGAACGGCCCGAATGTGTCATTCCGGAGCATCCGGCCTCCGAATGACGGCAAGAAAGTTCACGCCATGTCCAAAAGCCTGTTCGACCTCATCTCGATCCTCGACCTCGAACAGCTCGAGGTAAACCTGTTCCGCGGCAACAGCCCGAAGACGGACTGGCAGCGGGTCTTTGGCG
The DNA here is from genome assembly GCF_024199935.1 of Bradyrhizobium sp. CCGUVB14. NCBI lineage: Bacteria > Pseudomonadati > Pseudomonadota > Alphaproteobacteria > Hyphomicrobiales > Nitrobacteraceae > Bradyrhizobium > Bradyrhizobium sp. CCGUVB14. The sequence continues at coordinate 266,864 of NZ_JANADS010000001.1, read as the reverse complement.
GCCAGGTGATCGGACAGGCGATGGTCGCGGCCTGCCGCACCGTCGAGGGGCGGCTGCCGCATTCGCTGCATTGCTATTTCATCCTGCCGGGCGACCCGCGGGTTCCGATCATCTACCAGGTCGAGCGCCTGCGCGACGGCAAGAGCTACTCCACGCGCCGCGTCACCGCGATCCAGCACGGCAATGCGATCTTCTCGATCATGGTTTCGTTCCATGCGGAGGAGGCGAGCGTCTTCGATCACCAGGATAAGATGCCGGATGTGCCGCCGCCGGAGAAGCTGACGGCGGAGGAGGTCGCAAAGCAGCCGATCTTCAAGGAAATGCCGGAGTTCATCCGCCGCTATTACGAGATGGATCGGCCGATCGAATTGCGCCCCGTCGAGATCGGCCGCTATTTCGGCCAGAAGGTCGACGACGGTCGCATCCACATCTGGATCCGCACGGCTGCGAAACTTCCTGACGATCCCGCGCTGCATCTTTGCGCGCTGGCCTATGCGTCGGACTTCTCGTTGCTTGACGCGATCATGGCACGCTACGGCCGCACGCTGTTCGACAAGCAGATGATGCCGGCGAGCCTCGATCACGCGATGTGGTTTCACCGCCCGTTCCGCGCCGACGAATGGCTGCTCTACGCCCAGGATTCGCCGAACGCGCGCGGCGGCCGCGGCCTGTCGCGCGGTCTCATCTTCAAGCCCGACGGCACGCTGGTGGCCTCGGTGGCGCAGGAAGGCTCCGTGCGCGAGAGGCGGAGCTGATCGCGCCCCAAGCGCGAACAATCGCGCTCGGGGCTGTTTGGGTCGTGCTTACATCGCGCCGCGCGGCGCGAGCTCGGTCTGCGATGCGAACCAGTTCATGATCCAGCGATAGACCCACGGGATCGGGATGATGAAGCTGCAAAGGATCGCGGCCACGATTCCGCGCCAGAGAATCCCGAGACCGCTGCCCCGGAAGATGATCTCGCGACGCGTGCCCTGGATGTTGCGATAGGTCCAGCGCAGCTGTGCCGCGGCGACCCAGGCCCATCCGATGATGGTGATGATGGAGATCGCGAACAGCAGGTTCCAGCCGATATAGGCCAGCACCGAGCCGGTGAAGCTGAGGCCGAGCGGCTGCCCGTTGGAGGCGATGTTGGCGATCAGCCATTTCAGCAGCATCCAGTAGAGGACGATCTGGACGATGTAGAATGCGGTGCTCAGAATCTGGCTGCCGATGTAGCCGATGACAATGGCTGCGACGATGAAGCCGAAGAACCACGGCACGATCGCCATGGCAGTGCCGGTGAAGGAGAGGTTCGGCCGCCCCGGGACCCTCACGCAGGACACGATCCATTGCGTGTACCAGACGAACAGCCACGGAATCGGGATGATGAAGCACGAGCCGATCACCATCACCAGTGTTCGCCAGGTGAAGTCGAGGATGCCGAAATCGACCGACAGCGATCCGCCCGCCGCACTGCCGGCACCGGTATAGCTTCCGCCGCCCATCATCGGCGGCCCTCCGGCGGGAATGATCGGCGGCGCGCCGCCGCCTGCCATCAGACCGGGAATTTCGGCCGCCTTCTGCCAGCCCGCCATGCCCTCGGACCAGACCAGCGTATCGCCGCGCACGACGCCCTGAGCGATCAGGTCGCGGAATTGCCCCTCCGGATAGGGCCCCTGCTGCTTGCCCTCGGATGCGTAGAACCAACTCGCCATGAAGCGCCCCCCAAAATACTTATGTACCGCTCGGCAGGTGCGGGTTCACCGCATCCATGCCAAAAATGCATTGTGAAGGATGAACCGTTGCCCTGTACAGAGGCGGCCGTTCACATGGCCTCCCTTGGCCAAACGTTTTTCCGCTTCAATCTGCAAGTTTTTTGTGCCATTTGCCCGGAAAGATGCCAGATTGACGCGGCGCCGGGGACATACGGCGCGGCGCATCCCCGGGGAATAGGCCTGACCATGAAACTCGTCGTCGCGATCATCAAACCCTTCAAGCTCGATGAGGTCCGCCAGGCCCTGACGGCGATCGGCGTCCACGGCATGACCGTGACCGAGGTGAAGGGCTATGGCCGCCAGAAGGGTCACACCGAGATCTATCGCGGTGCGGAATATGTCGTGAACTTCCTGCCGAAGCTGCGGATCGAAATCGCGGTCGCCTCCGACGTCGCCGACAAGGCGGTTGCCGTGATCACCGCGACCGCCCGCACCGGGCAGATCGGCGACGGCAAGATCTTCGTTACGCCGATCGACCACGCGCTGCGCATCCGCACCGGCGAGACCGACAGCGACGCGCTCTAGATAAATACACGCCTTCTTCGATCGCACCGGGCAACGACGCCATAGCGTGCGACGCCAATTGATGCCGGGGGAAATGACATGGCGGGATTGTTGCGCCGCGCAGCCACTGTGGCTGCGCCGATCGGATTTGCTTTGGTCATGGCTTCGCCGGCGCGCGCCGCGACGGGCGAGATCAACACCGCCGACACCGCCTGGATGATCGTCGCCACCGCGCTGGTGCTGATGATGACGATCCCGGGGCTCGCGCTGTTCTACTCCGGCATGGTCCGCAAGAAGAACGTGCTCGCGACCATGGCGCAGAGCCTCGCCGCGGTGACGATCATCTCCATTCTCTGGGTCGCGTTCGGCTATTCGCTGTGCTTCGTCGGCGACGGCCCGTGGCTCGGCTCGCTCGACCGCTGGTTTCTCGCCGGCATGACCATGGACAGCGTCAACCCGGCGGCGAAGACGATCCCGGAAGCGCTGTTCATGCTCTACCAGATGACGTTTGCGATCATCACGGTGGCGCTGGTCGCGGGCTCGGTCGCCGACCGGATGCGGTTCTCCGCCTATCTGCTGTTCTCCGTCGCCTGGTTCATCTTCGTCTACATTCCGCTGGCGCATTGGGTGTGGGGCGGCGGCTTCCTCAACAGCATGGGCGTGCTGGATTTCGCCGGCGGTCTCGTCGTGCATCTGTCGGCCGGCACCGGTGGCCTCGTCGCCGCGAAGGTGATGGGGCGCCGTCACGGCTACGGCACTGAAAATCTCTCGCCGTTCGATCTCTCGCTCGCGGTGATGGGCACCGGCCTGCTGTGGGTCGGCTGGTTCGGCTTCAACGGCGGCTCGGCCGGTGCTGCGAATTCGCGCGCGGTCATGGCGATCATCGCGACGCATCTGGCGGCCTGCTCCGGCGCGTTGACCTGGGGCGCGATCGAATGGTCGACGCGGCGCAAGCCTTCCGTGCTCGGCATGATCTCGGGCGCGGTGGCTGGCCTCGGCACCATCACGCCGGCGTCCGGCTTCGTCGCGCCGTGGCACGGCATCGTCATCGGCATCGCCGCAGGCGGGATCTGCTACTGGGCCTGCACCTGGTTGAAGCACCGCTTCAATTACGACGATTCGCTCGACGTGTTCGGCGTCCACGGCATCGGCGGGCTGACCGGGACGCTTCTCGCCGGCGTGTTCGCGACCAGCTCGATCGGCGGCACCGCCGGCCTGCTCGAGGGCCATCCGCAGCAATTGCTGATCCAGCTCTACGGCGTCGCCGTCACCTTCGTCTGGTCGGCGGGAGTGAGCTTTATCCTGCTCAAGCTGGTCGGCCTGTTCGTGCCCTTGCGCGTGTCGCGCGAGCACGAGCTCGAGGGGCTCGATATCTCGCAGCACGGCGAAGCGCTCCAGTAAGCGGGGCTTGTCAGGAAGGGCTTGCGCGACACATAAGCACGTGCTTATGTGTTGGCATGATCGAAGCCGACATCTTCAAGGCGCTGGCGGACCCGACGCGCCGAAAAGTCTTTGAGAAGCTCGCCGGCGGAAGCCTGAACGCCAGCGCCTTGCGCGATGGTTTGGAGATCAGCCAGCCGGCGATGTCGCAGCATCTTTCGGTGCTGCGCGCGGCTGGGCTCGTGCGCGAGCAGCGGCAGGGCCGCTTTGTGAATTACGAAGTCGACCCCGACGGAATCGTGGCGATCGGGGCATGGCTTGCGCGCTACCGCGCCTATTGGCCGAAGCGCATGGAAGCACTCGCTGACCTCCTGAAGGATATGGATCAATGAGCGACGCAGTCGAAACTGATCGTCCCGATGCAAAGCTGGTGCTCGAATATGAATTCGATGCGCCGCCGGCAAAGGTCTGGCGCGCCGTGACCATTCCGGCGCTGCGCGAGCGCTGGCTGCCGGATTGCGACCTTGCGGGCGCCGAGCCGGAATCAACCATCACGGGCGAAGAGGTGCGCTACCGGATGCGCGATTCAGAACCGCCGTTTCGCGAGAGCCACGTCATCTTCCGGATCGAGCCGAACGAGGACGGCGGCACGCGCTTCCGCATCATCCAGCAAGCCTGCGAGGTCACGCTCCCGCGAGCGGCCAACAGCAATTGCTGCCTGATGCGCGCGGCGGCCTGACACCAACTAAGACTTCATCACCTGCAGACATGGAGGTCGCCGATGCGCGACATGCTTCAGCTCGTCCCTATGGTCGTCGAACAATCCGCGCGCGGCGAACGATCCTTCGACATCTATTCGCGGCTCCTGCGCGAACGCATCATCTTCCTCAACGGCGAGGTCAATGATGCGATGTCAGGCCTCGTCTGCGCGCAACTGCTGTTCCTGGAGGCGGAGAATCCGAACCGGCCGATCAATCTCTACATCAACTCCTATGGCGGCGTGGTCACCTCCGGGCTCGCCATGTACGACACCATGCAGTTCATCAAGGCGCCGGTTCATACGCTGTGCATGGGCACCGCGCGCTCGATGGGCTCGTTCCTGCTGATGGCCGGCGAGCCGGGTCACCGCGCCGCGCTGCCCAATGCGAGCCTGCACGTGCATCAGCCGCTCGGCGGCTTCCAGGGCCAGGCGTCCGACATCCTGATCCATGCCAACGAAATGCAGGAGACCAAGCGGCGCATCACCCGGCTCTATGCCCAGCATTGCGGGCGCACCGAGGAAGAGGTGGAGCGGACGCTCGACCGCGACCACTTCATGACCGCCCAGCAAGGGGTGGAGTGGGGATTGGTCGACCGGGTCTTTGCCGAGCGCGAGGCCGCCTGACGGTCCAGGTCCAGGTCCGCTCGGTTGCGCGCATCCCGTGAGCACACCGAGGGCCGGTTCGACATTTCGCAGCGCGGAGGGGCCCTTGGGGGGACCTCTCCTGTAACAAAATACCTTCAACCTGCCCGACGCGTGGGCAGCAATTGTGTCGGCAGCCTGTCGTGCCCGATTTTTGATCAGGTCTGACCACGGATTGAGCGCGACGTAATAGCGCACTGCACCGCAATACCCGTCAAACGCGAAAACCCCCGTTTTCATAGTCCGTTAGGCAAGCCGCCCGATCTGGCACGGCATTTGATTCTAAGGGTCCCGGCTGTGCCCGCGTAGTGAACTTCTCCCTCGTGGCGAACCAGTCGAGAAACGCCCGGCCACGTCCGGACCGGGCCCAAGCGGGGATAGGACCCATGAAAATTGTTATGGCGATTATCAAGCCATTCAAGCTGGAAGAAGTCCGTGACGCCCTGACCGCCATTGGCGTTCACGGTCTCACGGTGACGGAAGTCAAGGGGTATGGCCGTCAGAAAGGCCACACGGAAATCTACCGCGGCGCCGAATATGCCGTGAGCTTCCTGCCCAAGATCAAGATCGAAGTCGCTGTCGCCTCTGAGCAGGTCGACAAGACCATCGATGCCATCACGTCGGCTGCAAAAACCGGACAGATCGGCGACGGCAAGATCTTCGTCATCAACCTCGACCATGCGGTCCGTATCCGCACCGGCGAGGCCGACGCCGCGGCCCTTTGATTTCGCGCTCAACCAAAATCCAATCAGGAGTAAATGAAATGACGTTTAAGCGTCCCTATGGCGCGGGATTGGCGGCTCTCGCAGTCGGCCTGTTCGCTGCGACCGCGGCCTATGCCGAGCCAACGGTCAACAAGGGAGATAACGCCTGGATGCTGACATCGACAGTGCTCGTGCTGTTGATGACGATCCCGGGTCTCGCGCTGTTCTACGGCGGCCTCGTTCGTTCCAAGAACATGCTCTCGGTCCTGATGCAGGTGTTCTACACCGTCTGCGTCGTCACCGTGATCTGGGCCGTGTACGGCTACAGCCTCGCCTTCACCGGCGGCTCCGACTTCATCGGCGGCTTCTCCAAGGCCTTCATGATGGGCGTCACCACCGACTCGAAGGCCGCGACCTTCTCGGTCGACGCCAACATCTCGGAGCTCGTCTATATGTGCTTCCAGATGACCTTCGCGGCGATCACGCCCGCCCTCATCGTCGGCGCCTTCGCCGAGCGCATGAAGTTCTCGGCGATCGCCCTGTTCATCCCGCTCTGGGTCACGCTGATCTACTTCCCGATCGCGCACATGGTCTGGTACTGGCCCGGCCCGGACGCGATCCAGGACGCTGCCAAGGCTCTGGCTGCTGCGGGTGACGCGGCTGCGAAGACCGCGGCTCAGGCCAAGCTCGACGAGATCAACGCCGACGCCGGCTGGATCTTCAAGAAGGGCGCGATCGACTTCGCTGGTGGCACCGTGGTGCACATCAACGCCGGCATCGCAGGTCTCGTCGGCGCTCTGCTGATCGGCAAGCGCACCGGCTACGGCAAGGAGCTGATGGCTCCGCACTCGCTGACCATGTCGATGATCGGCGCCTCGCTGCTTTGGGTCGGCTGGTTCGGCTTCAACGCCGGCTCCAACCTCGAAGCCAACGGCGGCGCTGCCCTCGCCATGACCAACTCCTTCGTCGCCACCGCAGCCGCCGCGCTGTCGTGGATGTTCGCGGAGTGGATCGTGAAGGGTCATCCGTCGGTGCTCGGCGTCATCTCCGGCGCTGTCGCGGGCCTCGTGGCCGTCACCCCTGCCGCCGGCTTCTCCGGCGTGATGGGTGCGATCGTCCTCGGCCTCGTGGTCGGCGTGGTCTGCCTGTTCTTCTGCACCGTGGTGAAGAACGCGCTCGGCTACGATGACTCGCTCGACGTCTTCGGCGTGCACTGCATCGGCGGCATCGTCGGCGCCCTCGGCACCGGCATCCTGGTCAATCCGGCTCTCGGTGGTGCGGGCATCATCGACTACACCGCGATCCCGCCCAAGGTTGCCGATTACGACTTCGCGGCGCAGATGCTCTCCCAGATCGAAGCCGTCTGCACCACGCTGGTGTGGTCGGGCGTCGGTTCGGCGATCCTCTACAAGGTCGTCGATGTGATCGTTGGCCTCCGCGCCAATGTCGAGAGCGAGCGTGAAGGCCTCGACATCACCGACCACACCGAACGCGCCTACAACATGTAACGACTCCTCCCGGGCGCGGTCTCTTCGGGGATCGCGTCCACTCCTACGGTTTGGGCACATACCCGGCAATGCCCCGACCGTTGAGGGGCTCCAGCGCAAGTTGGAGCCCCTTTCTTTTTGCCGGGATTCTTTTTGACCCGCGCGCAGCAGAAAAAGATTGCCATTCCAGGTAGCCGGCGCAGAAATAACGACCACAACGAACAACAAAACGGGAGGTCGTCATGCGTTTGGAAGGCGGATGCTATTGCGGCGAAGTGCGCTACGTGGCCGAGGGCGATCCGATGATGCAGGCCCAATGTCACTGCCGCGAGTGCCAGTACATTTCGGGCGGCGCGCCCAACACCTTCATCGCCATGCCGGCGGCAGGCTTCAGCTACATCACCGGCCAACCGAAGCAATTCACCCGCAAGGACCTCGAGCGCGCGGTTACCCGTGAATTCTGCGCCGAATGCGGCACCCATCTGGTGACCAAGGTTCCGGGACTGCCGGCGGCCATCCTCAAGGTCGGCACGCTGGACGAACCCAAACAGTTCCATCCGCAGATGGCGATCTACACCTGCGACAAGCAGGAGTTCCACGCGATCCCCGCGGGCATGGCGACCTTCGAGAAGCTGCCGGCACACTGACAGGCACCGCCCGTCAGCGGATCGGCGCGGCGGCGATTGCGTCATCGACGCGATCGCGCCGCGGCGACGCGAATAAGCCATGCATCCCGTTGTTATCCGGCCTTATTATTCCCGCTCTGGACGGGTCGGCCGGCCGATGGTTAATCGCGTCTTAACCTCGCCCTATCTATGGTGAACTGAACCGCTTTCCCGCCGGCGCCTGCGCGCGACCGGCCGTTCCGAGAGTACTGGCGCCCAGAATGGTCATGACCGCTTCATCCCGTGCGCCGCAGGCCAGTGGAAGCTCCGACACCGAACGCTCGCCCTTTGTCCGGCTGAACGAGCTGTTGGCGCCGCATCAGCCCGGCAAGCCCTTGATTTCGCTCGCAGTCGGCGAACCGCAGCATCCGGTGCCGGATTTCGTCGGTCCGGTGCTGGCCAAGCATATCGCCGATTTCGGCCGTTACCCGATGAACCAGGGCACCGAGCCATTCCGCCAGGCGGCGAGCGCCTGGCTGTCGTCGCGCTTCAGGCTGCCGCGGCCGCTGGACCCCAAGGTCGAGATTCTCGTGCTCAATGGCAGCCGAGAGGGGCTGTTCCTCGCCGCGATCGCAGCAGCGCGCTATGTCGGGCCCAAGCCCGGCAAGCCCGCCATCCTGATGCCGAACCCGTTCTATCCGGTCTATGGCGCCGGCGCCGGCGCCGCAGCCTGCGAGTCGGTCTATCTGCCGACCACGATCGACAACGGGTTCCTGCCCGATCTCGACGCCATCGACGAAGCGACGCTCGCGCGCACGGTGGCGTTCTATCTGGCGTCGCCCGCCAATCCGCAGGGCTCGGTCGCATCACGCGATTATTTCACGCGCCTGAAGAGCCTCGCCGATCGCCATAACTTCGTGATCCTGAGCGACGAGTGCTACTCCGAGATCTACACCCGCGAGGCACCTGGCAGCGCGCTCGAATGCGCGGGCCCCGATTTCACCCGCGTGGCTGCGTTCCAGTCGCTGTCGAAGCGCTCCAACCTGCCGGGCCTGCGCGTCGGCTTCGCCGCCGGCGACAAGAAGCTCATCGGCATGTTCCTGGAGCTGCGCAACATCGCGGCGCCGCAGGTGCCGGTGCCGCTCCAGCATGTCGCGACCGTTGCCTATGGCGACGAGGCCCATGTCGAGGAGAACCGCAGGCTGTACCGGATCAAGTTCGATCTCGCCGACCAGATCATCGGCAATCGTTACGGCTATCGCCGGCCCGACGCCGGCTTCTGCGTCTGGCTCAATACGTCCGAGATCGGCGACGACGTCTCGGTGACTCTCAAGCTTTTCAAGGAGGCCGGCGTGCGCGTGGTGCCCGGTTCCTATCTGGCGCGGCGTCAGCCCGACGGCTTCAATCCCGGTGCCGGCTACATTCGCCTGGCGCTGGTGCAGGATAGTGAGACCACGGCGCAGGCGCTGCACCGGCTGGTCGAAACTCTGGGTTAGGCGGGCCCATGAGCATGTCGGCAATCGAACGTGTGATTCCCCTGGTCGGCCATCTGCCGCCCTCGATCCGCGAGGCGCTGAGCCGGCGCGTGCGCGAGCTCACCGGCCTCGGCCTGATCACGCTGTCGGGTATCGCGTCCGCCGCGCTGATGACCTGGTCGGTGCAGGACCCGAGCCTCAGCCACGCGACCTCGCGGCCGATCCACAACATCCTCGGCTATGCCGGCGCCATCGGCGCCGACCTTGCGATGCAGATCCTCGGGCTCGGCGCGATCATGCTGATCCTGACGGTCGCGGTGTGGGGTTGGCGGATGATGACGCATCGCCCGTTCGACCGCGAGGCGCTGCGGCTCGGCTCCTGGATTCTCTGCACCGTGATCGCGGCGGGCTTCGTCAGCTGCTGGCCGCATGGTGGCGCCTGGCCGCTGCCGACCGGGCTTGGCGGCGTGGTCGGCGATGCGCTGGTGCGCGCGCCGGCGGTGATCTTCGGGCCTCCCGGTGTGATCTATCGCATGGTGCTCGGAATCATCCTGTTCGTCGCGCTGGCTGCGACCTTCCTGATCGCCTGCGGGCTCGGCGCACGCGAGCATGACGAAGAGCTCGCGGAGATCGAGGACGACGACAAGCCGCTCGAGGACGACGAGGAGAGCGATCGTGGCTCGGTATCGCTGGGCTGGCTGTTCCACGCGCTGATGAGCACCAAGGCGCGGCTGATCTGGCTGTTCGGCGCGGCGTATCGCTCGCTGGTGTCGAGTGGCTCGAAGACCAAGGCCGTTTCGTTCAGCCGGCAGGAACCCAATCTCGGCGGCCGCGCCGCGCCCTCGATCTCACCGCAGTCCGAGGACGAAGAGCACGAGGACGAGCAGGAAGAAGAAGAGGAAGACGAGGAGGAGGAAGAAGAGGAAGAGGCGCCCGCGCGCGCGACGCGCAAGAAGGCTGCACCGAAAGCCGCTTCCAAGAAATCCTCCGACAAGTTCGAGCTTCCGTCCGTCTCCGTGCTGGCTGCGCCGAAGGCCGGCGATCGCCAGCCGCTCAGCAAGGCCGAGCTGGAAGCCAATTCGCGTTCGCTCGAAGGCGTGCTGCAGGATTTCGGCGTGCGCGGCGAGATCGTGAAGGCCAATCCGGGCCCGGTCGTCACGCTGTACGAACTCGAACCTGCGCCCGGCATCAAGTCGTCGCGCGTGATCGGACTCGCCGACGATATCGCGCGTTCGATGAGCGCGCTGTCGGCGCGCGTCGCCGTCGTCCCCGGCCGCAATGCCATCGGCATCGAGCTGCCGAACGCGCATCGTGAAAAGGTCTATCTGCGCGAGCTGCTGGTCGCCAAGGAGACCGTCGACACGGTTGCAAAGCTGCCGCTCTGCCTCGGCAAGACCATCGGCGGCGATCCCGTCATCATCGACCTCGCGCGCACGCCGCACATGCTGATCGCCGGTACCACCGGCTCCGGCAAGTCGGTCGCGATCAACACCATGATCCTCAGCCTGGTCTATCGGCTGCGCCCAGACCAGTGCCGGCTGATCATGGTCGATCCGAAGATGCTCGAACTCTCCGTCTATGACGGCATTCCCCATCTGCTCACCCCGGTCGTGACCGATCCGAAGAAGGCGGTGGTCGCGCTGAAATGGGCCGTGCGCGAGATGGAAGAGCGCTACAAGAACATGGCCAAGCTCGGTGTGCGCAACATCGACGGCTACAACACGCGCCTGGGCGAATTGAAGGCCAAGGGCGAAGAGCCGACGCGCACCGTGCACACCGGCTTCGACAAGGAAACCGGCAAGGCGATCTACGAGGAAGAGAAGCTCTCGCTCGATCCGCTGCCCTACATCGTCATCATCGTCGACGAAATGGCCGACCTCATGATGGTCGCCGGCAAGGACATCGAAGGCGCCGTCCAACGTCTCGCGCAGATGGCGCGCGCCGCCGGCCTGCATGTGATCCTCGCGACGCAGCGCCCGTCGGTCGACGTCATCACCGGCACCATCAAGGCGAACTTTCCGACCCGCATCGCCTTCCAGGTCACCTCGAAGATCGACAGCCGCACCATTCTGGGCGAGATGGGCGCCGAGCAGCTGCTCGGCCAGGGCGACATGCTCTACATGGCCGGTGGCGGCCGCATCAGCCGCGTGCACGGTCCCTTCGCCTCTGACGATGAAGTCGAGAAGGTGGTGCGCCACCTCAAGACCCAGGGCCAGCCCGAATATCTCGAGGCGGTTACGGCCGAGGAGCCGACCGAGGACGAGGACGGTGGCGCCGTGTTCGACGCCAGTGGCATGGGCGCGGACGGCGGCGGCGACCTGTTCCAGCAGGCCGTTGCCATCGTCAAACGCGACCGCAAGGCCTCGACCAGCTACATCCAGCGCCGCCTGCAGATCGGCTATAACCGCGCCGCATCGCTGATGGAGCGCATGGAACTGGAAGGCATCGTCGGCCCCGCCAACCACGCCGGCAAGCGCGAGATTCTGGTCGAGGAAGAAGACAGCCATATGTGAGGCAAGCCGCCTCAAAGTCCTATTTCACGCAAAATCGTTATCTGCTTTTGCCCGAAATCACGCTAAAACGACGCCCAGCCATACAGGACGACGCGTTGACCCAACATCCGGACAATCGATTCGCGGCTTCTTTTGCCACGCGCGGCGCGCGCGTGGCGGCCGTGCTTCTCGCCACCGCCGCGATGGTGACCTCGGCGTCGATGGCGCAGACGGTGCCCGTGCCGAAGCCGGCGCCGAAGGCCCGCGACGCGGCTCCGCCGTCGGGCGGACCGTCGATCACCGGCGCGACGCAGACACCGCCGAATCCGATCATTCCCGATCCGCGCCGCAACGTGCCGAGCAGCATCTTCCAGACCTTCGACGACAAGCAGAAGGCGCAGGCGGCCAAGGTCAGCGCCTACCTGTCGTCGCTATCGACGCTGGTCGGAAACTTCGTCCAGGTCGGCCCCGACGGCAGCAAGACACAGGGCGATTTCTACATCCAGAAGCCGGGCAAGCTGCGCTTCGAATATGATCCGCCGAGCCCGATCGACATCGTCGCCGACGGATCCTCGGTGGTGGTGCGTGACCGCAAGCTCGCGACCCAGGACGTCTATCCGCTGTCGCAGACGCCGCTGCGCTTCCTGCTGTCGGACCGCATCGACCTGATGAAGGACACCAACGTGGTCAACGTGACCGCCGACGATCTCTTCATCAGCGTCACCATCGAGGAGAAGCAGGCTTTGGTCGGCACCAGCCGCCTGCTGCTGATGATCGGCGCCAAGGACGGCCAGCTCAAGCAATGGACCGTCACCGATCCGCAGGGCTACGACACCACGATCGCGGTCTACAATCTCGATGCCGGCAAGAAGCTCGATCCCAGCATGTTCAAGATCGACTTCACCAATTACAGCGTGCCGTCGCCGGGGTAGGCACCGCCCCTGTGGACAAGCGATTCCCCCACGCCAATCCATGCTAAGACGCAATTCCCATGCGTCTTTCCCTGACAACCTGGAACATCAATTCGGTGCGGCTGCGCATCGATCTGGTCGCGAAATTTCTCAAGAGCGCGCGGCCGGACGTGCTGTGTCTCCAGGAGACCAAGTGCATCGACGACGCCTTTCCGCTAAAGCGCTTCAAGCGGCTCGGCTACGAGCACGTCGCGCTGAACGGGCAGAAGGGCTATCACGGCGTCGCCATCGTCTCGAAGATTCCATTCGAATCCACGGACATCCGCACCTTCTGCGACAAGGTGGATTCGCGTCACATCTCGGTGTCGTTCGGCGGGAAGGCGAACATCGCGAAGCCGCTGGTGCTGCATAATTTCTACGTGCCCGCCGGCGGCGACATTCCCGATCCCGCGCTGAACGAGAAGTTCGACCACAAGCTCCGCTTTCTCGACGAGATGAAGACGTGCGAACCGCTGCATCCGCGCGGGGATGATCGCCACATCCTGGTCGGCGATCTCAACGTCGCGCCGCACGAGAACGACGTGTGGTCTCACAAGCAGCTGCTGAAGGTCGTTTCGCACACGCCGATCGAGACCGAGAAGCTGCAGGCCGCACTCAGCGCCGGCGAATGGGTCGACGTCGCGCGCGACCGCATCCCGATGTCGGAAAAGGTCTACACGTGGTGGAGCTATCGCTCCGCCGACTGGACCGTCGGCGACCGCGGCCGCAGGCTCGACCACATCTGGGTCTCGCGCGCGCTGAAAGACGCGGTCCAGGATTTCAAAATCTTGCGCGATGCGCGAAGCTGGGAACGGCCGTCGGACCACGTGCCGGTGACGGTGACGCTGGACGTCTAGGCCTTCGGAGACGACGATGGGCACGCCCGCACCGTCAGAGCACCCAGAACCGCCGGTTCGTGCGTGGTGGAATTCCCGTTTCGTCGTGCCGGGATTGATGTTGCTGAGCACGGTCCCGTTCTGGTTCGTGCACACGCCGCCGCTGATCGATTACCTCGCCCATATCGGCCGTTACCATGTGCAGCTGCACCTGTCGGACTCGCCGGCGCTCCAGCAGAACTGGGATTTTCACTGGCAACTGGTCGGCAATCTCGGCGTTGAATTGCTCATCGCGCCGCTGGCGCCTCTGCTCGGTCTCGAACGCGCGGCCTGGCTGATTGCGCTGGCGCTTCCGCTGCTCATGATCTCCGCGATCGGGCGTATCAGCCGGGCGCTGCACGGCGAGCTCACGCCCTTTGCCATCGCGGCCGCATGGTTCGCGGTGGCCTATCCGTTCCAGCTCGGCTTCGTGAATTACTGGCTCGGCTGTGCGCTCGCGTTGCACGTTTTCGCATCCTGGGTCGAGACGGCCGGGAAGAACGGCTCGCTGATGCGCGTCGCGCTGTTCGCGGCGGCTGCCTGCGTGGTCTGGCTCGCTCACGCCTATGGCTGGGTCGTTCTGGTCGTCCTCGTCGGGGCCTTCGAGCTCTGCCGCAGCTGGAAACGTGCGCCGGCAGCATGGCCTGCCATGGTGCTCGTCATTCTGCGACGCGCCTGGCCCGTCATGATTCCCGCTTTGCTCATGATCGTCTGGCGGCAGGGCAATGGCGCCGCCGCGACGGGGCATTTCTTCGACATCAGTACGAAGATCACTGGACTGGTCTGGACGCTGCGTGACCAGAATATCTGGCTCGATACGCTGAGCCTGCTGCTGGCCATCGGCCTGCTGTACTTTGGAATCCGCAGCCGTGACGTCAGGCGCAATCCGGCACTGCTGGTCGGAGCCGCAAGCCTCCTCATTCTGATCCTGCTGATGCCAGGCGAGATGTTCGGCGCGGTCTATGCCGATGTGCGGCTATGGCCCATCTTCTTCATCGTCGGCCTCACCGCCATCGCGCCCACCGACCGCCTGCGGCGCGCCGCCGCGATGATAGCCGGCATGGCCCTGGCTGTTTTTGCGATTCGGATCGCCGCCATGGCTGTCGGATTTGCGGCCTATGATTCCGGTTACGCGCAACATTTGCAGGCCCTGAACGACGTTCCGCGCGGCGCAAGCATCGCCGTCCTGACACGGCCACCAGGCTGCGAGCGATGGCGTGCACCGCGTGTCGCGCATCTGGGGTCGCTCGCCATCGTCCGGCGAGACGCCTTCGTCAATTCGCAATGGGACGCATCGGGTGGTCAGCAACTCCTGACACCGCTCCGTGCACGCGGCACCGCGTTCAACGCGGATCCGTCGCAGTACATCGAAATCGCCCCGGTCGACTGCGACGGCGATCTGAGCGCTGCGCTCGCGCAAAGGATCGCGCAAATTCCGCGCGATCGCTTCGATCATGTCTGGCTGCTCGACGTCGATGCGTCGCACCTGCCGGTCATGCCGGGACTGCGGCGGCTCTACCAGGACGACCGCAGCGCGCTGTACGCCTTCAACAAGGAATGAAATCGGCGGAGCAGGGCCCGGCTAAATCTGCCGCGCTCAGGTGCTCAGCTTCGCACCGGCCATCAGAATGTCGCTCGCGATCTGGCTGGAGCGTACCGCAAACTCGTCGCGGAGGCGGAGCGCCGCGGCGGGATCGCTTTCGAGCACGCGCTGAAACAGGCTGCGCGCGACGCGGATGACGGAGGAATGTTCCAGCGCCACCGCGCCCGAGGGCCGCTTCATCGGCACGACCAGCGCGAGCTCGCCGATCAGCGTACCGGGGCCTGCAATCATCTCGGCGCCGGCGCCGTCATCGACGCGAAAGGCGCCGCGCTGGACCACGAAGCCGGCGTCGGCATCGTCACCGAGATTGAAGAGGATGTCGCCGCGCACGAAGTCACGCTGCTCGGAGCCGATCGCCAGCATGCGCAACGAGGCGTCTCCCAACAGGCGCAGTGTCGGGACACGCTCGAGCAGCGCTACGTCGTCATCGATTGACATTCCGGTCCGAGGCTCGTGGAACGCGCTAATTTACGACGAATCGCGCGTTCCTGGAACGTATCACGGCACCAGCTTGTAGCCACCGGCTTCCGTCACCAGGATTTCCGGGTTGGCGGCATCCTTCTCGATCTTCTGGCGAAGACGGTAGATGTGGGTTTCCAGCGTGTGGGTGGTGACGCCCGAATTGTAGCCCCAGACCTCCTGGAGCAGGGTCTCGCGCGACACCGGCATCTGGCCGGCGCGGTAGAGGAAGCGCAGGATCGCCGTTTCCTTCTCGGTGAGACGGACCTTGCGCGCATTGGCAGCGGTCAGCATCTTCGAGCCGGGACGGAAGGAATAGGGGCCGACCGAGAACACCGCGTCTTCGCTGGCCTCGTGCTGGCGCAGCTGGGCGCGGATGCGGGCCAGCAATACGGCAAAACGGAAGGGCTTTGCGACATAGTCGTTGGCGCCGGATTCCAGGCCCAAAATCGTGTCGGAATCGGTGTCATGCCCCGTCAGCATGATGATCGGCGCCTTGAAGCCGCCCTTGCGCAGGGAGCGGACCACTTCGCGGCCGTCGGTGTCGGGAAGTCCGACATCCATCAGCACGAGATCGGGGGCGTTGGCCT
Organism: Bradyrhizobium sp. CCGUVB14; assembly: GCF_024199935.1. Classification (NCBI taxonomy): domain Bacteria; kingdom Pseudomonadati; phylum Pseudomonadota; class Alphaproteobacteria; order Hyphomicrobiales; family Nitrobacteraceae; genus Bradyrhizobium; species Bradyrhizobium sp. CCGUVB14. The sequence continues at coordinate 250,584 of NZ_JANADS010000001.1, read as the reverse complement.
TTGCGGCGCTGGCACCCTTGGCGCCAGTATCGACGGCGGAGGCTTCAAATTCTTCGTGCAGCGATAATTGCTCCACCAACGTGTCGCGCAGATCGGTATCGTCATCCACGATCAGGATCTTGCGGGCATTGGCCATGGGGGATCATCCTTTTGGGGTCGACCAGGCGCGCATGCATGCCGCACCCAGCCGTGATGGGAAGTTTAAAGGGTCGCTGTTTTTATTGTTGTTCGTGTTGAAGTAGTGGGCTGTTACCGATTCACAAGCCGGAATTACTCTAACCCAGAATAGCAGGGCGGATTGATGAATGTCCTGTAATGAATTCGATACCGCCCGGTCACATGAAAACTCACGCCAAGTCAGATGCTTATACCATGAATCGACGCGTCCAGCAGCTCTCGGCGATCCGCGTTAAGCCTGCCGCCGGCAATCCGCGCCGGGGCTGGCTGACGGCCGGACAGCTGACGATTCCGGTGGCGCTGGGGCGCGGCGGCATTCTGGCCAACAAGCGCGAGGGCGACGGCGGCACCCCGAGGGGCAGCTTTCGACCCCGGCAATTGTGGTGGCGGGGCGACCGGCACAGCCGGCCCCGGACGTTTCTGCCGGCCCGGCTCATCACCGGCGCGGACGCCTGGTGCGAGGATCCCGCCGATCGCCACTACAACCGGTGGATCCGGCGCGGGGAGGGCGAGGGCGGTGACCGGCTCAAGCGCGCCGACCAGCTCTATGACTTCATCATCGAAATCGACCACAACACCAGGCCGCGCATCGCCGGCCGCGGCAGCGCGGTGTTCCTGCATCTGGCGCGCGACAATTTCGGCCCGACCGCGGGCTGCGTCTCCATGACCAAGGCGGCGATGCTACAATTGCTGCGGCTGATCGGACCAAGAACAAGAATCATCATCGGGTGAGGACACATGCTCGACAAGGATCAGATCGCCGCCGCCTCGCAGGTCCTCGTTCGACATTGGCGCGACGGCAGCAAGCTTGACGCGCTCGAGCCACCGCTTCGACCACAAAGCCGTGCTGACGGTTACGCGGTGCAGACAGCACTTGGCGATCGCGTGTTCGGCTGGAAGATCGCCGCGACGAGCGAGGCCGGACAGAAGCACATCAATGTCGCGGGCCCGCTGGCCGGTCGCATCATGCGCGACACCGTCATCGCCGACGGCGGCACCGCATCGATGAAGGGCAACGCGATGCGCGTTGGCGAGCCCGAATTCTGCTTCCGCATGGGACGCGATCTGGCGCCGCGGCCTTCGCCCTACAGCGTCGATGAGGTGCTTGCGGCCGTCGACAGCTTGCATCCCGCGATCGAAATTCCGGATTCGCGCTTTACCGATTTTGCCAGCGCCGGCGAGGCGCAGTTGATCGCCGACAATGCCTGCGCGCATTTGTTCGTGCTGGGTGCCGCGACGTCGGCCAACTGGCGCGCGATGGATCTCGTCGAGGAACGGCCGCAGATCACGCTGCGCGGCGAGCGTTATGTCGGGCACGGCAAGAACGTGCTCGGCGATCCCCGCGTGGCCCTGGCCTGGCTCGCCAACGAGCTGCGCGGACTCGGCATCACCTTGCGGGCAGGGGAGGTGGTGACGACGGGCACGTGCCATCCGCCACTGCCGATCCAGGCCGGCGATCACTTTGCGGTGGATTTTGGCGTGTTGGGGAATGTGTCCGTGAGGTTCGCGTAGGGGGCAGCCTCACACTCCACCGTCGTCCCGGACAAGCGAAGCGCAGATCCGGGACCCATAACCCAAGGGAGAAGTTTGGCGAAGACCAGAGTTACCTTACTTTCGCCGGTACGAAGACCGCGCACCAATCAAAAATCACGCGGTATGGGTCCCGGCCTTCGCCGGGACGACAGCAACTACCTGTGCCCGAAGATCGCGCTGCCCACGCGCACATGGGTGGCGCCCAGCATGATGGCGGTCGCATAGTCCGCGCTCATGCCCATCGACAGGTTCTGCAATCCGTTGCGCGCAGCGATCTTGGCGGTCAGCGCGAAATGCGCCGCCGGCGGCTCGTCGACCGGCGGGATGCACATCAGGCCGGAGATCGTCAGGCCGTAGGTGTCGCGACAGCTCGCGAGGAAGGCGTCGGCGTCAGCGGGCGCGACGCCGGCCTTCTGCGGCTCCTCGCCGACATTGATCTGCACGAAGAGTTGCGGGTGCTTGTTCTGGGATTCGATTTCTTTGGCTAACGCCTGGCAAATGCTCGGACGGTCGACCGAATGGATGGCATCGAACAGCGCCACCGCCTCTTTCGCCTTGTTGGATTGCAGCGGCCCGATCAGATGCAGCGCGATGTCCGGGTAAACGGACGTTAACGCCGGCCACTTGCCTTTGGCCTCCTGCACGCGATTCTCGCCGAACACGCGCTGTCCGGCGCCGATAACCGGGATAATTGCATCCGCCGCGAAAGTCTTGGACACCGCGATCAGCGTCACGGAGGCGCGCTCGCGCCGCGCATCCTTGCAGGCGCGTGCAATTTCCGCTTCGACCGCGGCGAGCGCATTTGGTGAATCGCCGGTTACCGGCGCGGCGTTTTCATCTGTCATGACGTCGATCAATTGCAGGAGTAACGGAGGTAGTTCCAATTTTACCGAGTTCAAGAAAGAGTTTTTGAACCCTTCGCTTTACCTTGCCCGCGGGGTGGGCAGTGAAGATGGCAAACGTTAGTTTCAACCGCAAACGAGCAAAACTCAAGCAGGTCCTCGGCATCAGGGCCCGGCTTGCGTTGCTCGCGGTGATTCTGGTCGCGCCGTTGATGCTCGAGCGCATTCGCTCGCTCGAGGACACCCGCACCAAGCAGATCGCGCAAGCCACCGCCGAATTCACCACCGTCGCACGGCACAGCGCCGATGCGCAGCGCGAGGTGATCTCGTCGGTCGAGACCATCCTGAAATCGGAAGCCTTCATCCGCGCCTCCGCCGGCGGCGTCAGCAAGAGCTGCGACGTGTTGCGCGCGAGCCTGCCGACGAGTCTTCCCTGGATCCGCACGCTTCTGATCGCCGGCCAGGACGGCCGCATCCAGTGCGCGACCAACAACATGTATGTCGGCCTCGATCTCTCCGACCGGCCCTACTTCCAGCAGGCGCAGGAGACCGGCCGCTTCGTGCTGTCCGACTTCATCCTGTCGCGGCCGGTGCAGTCGCCGACCGTCATGGCGGTCTATCCGGTCTCCGCGTTCAGCGGCGTTGCCGATGCCGTCGTGCTCGCCACCGTCAACCTCGACTGGATGTCGAAGGTCATGAACAATCTGGGCGGCCGCGCCGGCATCACGGCGGTGCTGGTCGACAGCGCCGGCACCGTGCTGGCTGCGCCCGCCGACCAGCACAGCGCGGTCGGACGCCCGCTCGACAACATGCCGCTGATGTCGGCGATCGCCGACATGGCCTTGCGCTCCGACCAGGACGAAGGCTCGCTGTCGTTTCTCGCCGCCGACGGCTCGCGGCGCGCGGTCAGCTACACCCGCATCGCCGGCACCAATGCCCGCCTGATCGCCAGCATCGACGAGGACAAGGTGTCCGCGGCGGTCAGCCGCGACATCCGCACCGCCTATCTGCAGCTCGCCTTCGTCGTCGTGTTCGTGCTGCTCGGCGCGCTGATCGCCGCCGAGAAGCTCGTGATCAAGCCGATCGAAATGCTTGCCGACATGGCCAAGCGTCTCGGCGAGGGCGACCTGTCGGCCCGCGCGGCGCGCAACCGGCTGCCGTCCGAATTCGTGCCGCTGGCGCGCGCCTTCAACGCGATGGCGGCGCAGCTCAGCCAGCGCGAGCGCGAGCTGATCGCGACCAATGACCGGCTGACGGTGATGGCGTCGATCGACATGCTGTCAGGGCTTGCCAACCGGCGCGGCTTCCAGAGCCGTCTCGACTTCGAATGGATGCGCGCGCAGCAATATGGCAGCGAGCTTGCGCTTCTGATGATCGACGTCGACCATTTCAAGCTGTTCAACGACACCTACGGTCATCTCGAAGGCGATTCCTGCCTGACCCGGCTCGGCGAGTCGCTGTCCGGCATCGCCGCCGACACCATGGGCTTTGCGGCGCGTTATGGCGGCGAAGAATTCTGCCTGCTGCTGCCGAACACCGACGTGCACCGCGCCGTCGAGATCGGCGAGCTGGTGCGTGCCGCGGTGCTGAAGCTTTGCCTGCCGCACATCACCTCGGCCCACATGGTGGTGACCGTGTCGATCGGCGTTGCGGCGACGCGGCCGAACGAGACCTTGCGTCCGGGCGATCTGATCGAAGCCGCCGACGCTGCGCTCTACGCCGCCAAACATCGCGGCCGCAACAATGTCGTCGAGCACGGCATTTTGCGGATCGAGGGCACCACCGCCGAAATCGCGATGGCAGGTTAAAGCGCGACGGCTTGTTCCGCGCGCGTTGTGCTCGATCTAACCCGCAGCCTCGGCACGATCGAGCTCGCTCTCCGTCACCACGCGATTGCGCCCACCGCCCTTGGCGAGATAGAGCGCGCGGTCGCAGCGCTCGATCAGATCGGCAACGTTCTCACCCGTCCGATACTGCGCCACGCCGATTGAGACCGTGATGTTCGGCAGCACTTCGCCGGTCGAGCGGCGCGTGATGGTGCACTCCGCAATCGCGCGCCTGATGCGCTCGGCCGTCTCGGCGCAAGCCGCAAGATCGGCGTCCGGCAGCACCGCGATCAGCTCCTCGCCGCCATAGCGCGCGGACAGATCCTGCGGGCGCACCCTTTCGCGCAACACCTTGGCCATCAGGCGCAGCACCTGATCGCCGACGCCGTGGCCGAAATTGTCGTTGAAGGTCTTGAAGTGGTCGATGTCGAGCAGAAGCACGCTGAGCGGCTCGCCCCAATCCGCCGTCGTCTGCGCCTTGCGCAGGAATTCATCCAGCGCCCGCCGGTTTGCCAGCCCGGTCAGCGTGTCGGTCCGGGCGCGCTCTTCGGATTTGGATAGCGAATCACGGATCACGTCGAGCTCGCGTGTCTTTTCCGCAAAGCCCGCCTCGAGCCGCGTCGTTCGGGTGGCCGCCCGCGCCAGCTCGTTCATGAGCTGGGCAACCAGTGTCTTCGGATCGACGCCGGCCTGGCCCTGGTCAGCCACCTGGCTGATCGCCTGCATCTGGGAGCGATTGTCGGCGATCGCGGTGGCCAAAAACTCCTTCGCCGCGCCCATCAGGGCATGCAACCGCTCGGACGTGTGGACCACGACGGCGCTCACCTGGGGCGCGATATAGGTCTCGAACAGGTCCTGATTGGTCCTGGTGTCGAACGGACGGTTGTGGTCGATCAGGAGGTCGATGGCGTTGCGCAGGTCATCATGGCTGCCGGCGTAATACTGGAACCAGATGGCAAAATTGGTCGGCGTCGGCGGAATCCGCTGGTCTTCCATGCTCCGCACCGCCCGTCCGGCGATGGACGCGGCATAGTCGTAATCGGGATCGTCGAAGCCTGAATCCATCGCCTGCAGGGGGTGCTGTGAGGGCCAAATTCGCACCGACCCCTTAATCCGATCCCAATGCCCTCATCGGTACTTTTGCGGAGCAGCATTGCGGGGCGCCACCGCCCGCGGCAACCCATTGACCCCCCGAGGACTTCTATGGCCTAGTCCGGCCTCTTCAGGCCGCCGAAACCACGAAAACGCAACGATTCCATGACCTCCGAACGCTATAACGCCCGCGACGCCGAACCGCGCTGGCAACGCCAATGGGACGAACAGGCGATCTTCGTCTCGAAGAACGACGATTCGCGGCCGAAATACTATGTGCTGGAGATGTTCCCCTACCCGTCCGGGCGCATCCATATCGGCCATGTCCGCAACTACACGCTCGGCGACGTGCTGGCCCGCTTCATGCGCGCCAAGGGTTTTAACGTGCTGCATCCGATGGGCTGGGACGCCTTCGGCCTGCCGGCCGAGAACGCCGCCATCGAGCGCAAGGTCGCGCCCAAGGCCTGGACCTACGACAACATCGCCGCGATGAAGAAGCAGCTCCGCTCGATCGGGCTGTCGCTGGACTGGAGCCGCGAGTTCGCGACCTGCGACCCCAGCTACTACAAGCATCAGCAGAAGATGTTTCTGGACATGCTCGCCGCAGGTCTCGCCGAGCGCGAGAAGCGCAAGCTCAACTGGGATCCGGTCGACATGACCGTGCTCGCCAACGAGCAGGTGATCGACGGCCGCGGCTGGCGTTCCGGTGCTGTCGTCGAACAGCGCGAGATGAGCCAGTGGGTCTTCAAGATCACGAAGTACTCGCAGGAATTGCTGTCCGCGCTTGATAGCCTCGACCGCTGGCCCGACAAGGTGCGGCTGATGCAGCGCAACTGGATCGGCCGCTCCGAGGGACTGCTGGTCCGCTTCGCGCTGGACCAGGCGACCACGCCTGCCGGCGAGAGCGAGCTGAAGATCTTCACGACGCGCCCCGACACGCTGTTCGGCGCGAAGTTCATGGCGATCTCGGCGGATCATCCGCTGGCGCAGGCGGCCGCGGCGAAGAACCCGAAGCTTGCGGAGTTCATTGCCGACATCAAGAAGATCGGCACGGCGCAATCGATCATCGACACCGCAGAGAAGCAGGGTTTTGATACCGGCATCCGCGCGGTGCATCCGTTCGACCCGAGCTGGAAGCTGCCGGTCTATGTCGCGAACTTCGTGCTGATGGAATACGGCACGGGTGCGATCTTCGGCTGCCCCGCGCATGACCAGCGCGACCTCGACTTCGTCAACAAGTACAATCTCGGCAACACACCGGTCGTGTGTCCCGAGGGCCAGGATCCCAAGACGTTCGTCATATCCGACACCGCCTATGACGGTGACGGGCGCATGATCAATTCGCGCTTCCTCCACGGCATGACCATCGATCAAGCCAAGGATGAAGTCGCAAAACGTCTGGAAAACGAGCTGCGCGGCAACGCGCCGGTCGGCGAGCGCCAGGTCAATTTCCGCCTGCGCGACTGGGGCATTTCGCGCCAGCGCTATTGGGGCTGCCCGATTCCCGTCATCCACTGTCCCAAGTGCGACGTGGTGCCGGTGCCGGACGACCAGTTGCCGGTGGTGCTGCCGGAGGACGTGAGCTTCGACAAGCCGGGCAACGCGCTCGATCATCATCCGACCTGGAAGCACGTCACCTGCCCGAAATGCGGCGGCAAAGCGCAGCGCGAAACCGACACCATGGACACCTTCGTGGATTCGTCCTGGTATTTTGCGCGCTTCACCGATCCCTGGAACGAGAACGCGCCGACGACACCTGCGGTCGCCAACCGGATGCTGCCGGTCGACCAGTATATCGGCGGCGTCGAGCACGCGATCCTGCATCTGCTCTACAGCCGCTTCTTCACCCGCGCCATGAAGGCGACCGGGCACATCGCGCTCGACGAGCCGTTCGCCGGCATGTTCACGCAGGGCATGGTGGTGCACGAGACCTACCAGAAGGCCGACGGCAGCTGGGTGCAGCCGGCCGAGGTGAAGGTCGAAGGCACCGGCAGTGACCGCCGTGCCACGCTGCTCGCGACCGGCGAAGCCGTCCAGATCGGCGCGATCGAGAAGATGTCGAAGTCGAAGAAGAACACGGTCGACCCCGACGACATCATCGCGACCTATGGCGCCGACGTCGCCCGCTGGTTCATGCTGTCGGACTCCCCGCCCGACCGCGACGTGATCTGGAGCGACGAGCGCGTCCAGGGCGCCTCGCGCTTCGTGCAGCGGCTGTGGCGGCTGGTGAACGATGCGGTTGAACTCGGCAAGGCCGCCCCCGTGGCCCGGCCGGCCTCGTTCGGCGACGACGCGCTCCTCCTGCGCAAGGCCGCCCACGGCGCGCTCGACAAGGTGACGACCGGCGTCGAGCGGCTGCACTTCAACGTCTGCCTCGCCCATATCCGCGAATTCACGAACACGTTTTCCGAGGTGCTGCAGCGCCCCAGCCAGCCGGCGGCCGATCTCGCCTGGGCCATCCGGGAGGCCAGCCAGATCCTGGTCCAGCTGTTCTCCCCGATGATGCCGCACCTGGCCGAGGAATGCTGGCAGGTTCTCGGCCACAAGGGGCTGGTTTCCGAGGCCAATTGGCCGCAAATCGAACGCGATTTGCTGGTTGAAGACAGCGTGACCCTCGTGGTTCAGGTCAACGGCAAGAAACGGGGTGATGTCACAGTTGCAACAGCGGCCCAGAATCCGGAAATCGAGGCTGCCGTTTTGGCCCTCGATGCGGTAAAATTGGCCCTGGACGGCAAGCCCGTCCGCAAGGTGATCATCGTCCCCAAGAGGATCGTGAATGTTGTCGGCTAGGATCCGTATCGCAGCCCGCTTGCTGGCGGTTGCCGCCTTGGCGGCGACGACGGCCGGCTGCTTCCAGCCGATGTATGCCGAGCATACCGACGGCACCCCCGGCTTGCGCGAGAAGCTGATGGGTGTCGATCTTCCGCCGATCGACAAGGCGAATGCCTCGCGTGAGGCGCGCGTCGGGGTCGAGGTCCGCAACGCGTTGGCGTTCAAGCTCTACGGCTCGGCCACGGGCATGCCGCCGACCCACCGCCTGGTGATCCGCTTCACCTCCAGCAAGACGTCCCTGATCGTCGATCCCAACACCGGCCTGCCGAACAGCGAGAACTACGGCATCGACTGCCAGTACAATCTGATCGAGATCGCGACCGGCAAATCGGTGATGACCGGCACGACGTTCTCGCGCGTGTCTTACGACATGCCCGGCTCCTACCAGCGCTTCTCCCGCAACCGCGCGGTGCGTGACGCCGAGGATCGTGCCTCCAACGAGATTGCCGACAACATCAACACAAGGCTCGCCGCGTTCTTCACCGCGGGCACCTAGTCTGTCCTTTCGGGGTGCCTGACGGGCGAGCCCGGAGTCTCGATCCATATTGGGCCCGATGGTCGCGTTGCGCGGAAAAGAGATCGACGCCTTCCTCGCCCGCCCCGACGCGGGCCGTCCGATCATCCTGCTCTACGGTCCCGATGCCGGCCTCGTGCGCGAGCGTGCCGACGCACTGATTGCGTCCGCCGTCGACGATCCCAACGATCCCTTCTCGCTGGTCAAACTCGACGGCGACGAGCTCTCGGCCGAGCCGTCGCGCCTGGTCGACGAGGCCATGACCGTGCCGCTGTTCGGCGGCCGCCGCGCCATTCGCATCCGCGCCGGCTCGCGCAGCTTTGCCAGCGGCGTCGACACGCTGGCCGAGATGAACGTGAAGGAATGCCGCATCGTGATCGAGGCCGGCGAGCTGCGCCCGGAATCGCCGCTGCGCAAGGCCTGCGAGAAGGCCAAGACGGCCGTGGCGATCGGCTGCTATCCCGACACCGAGCGCGACCTCGCCAAGCTGATGGAGGACGAGCTTCGCATCGCCAACCTGCGCATCGCGCAAGATGCCCGCGCCGCGCTGATGTCGTTCCTCGGCGGCGACCGCCAGGCCTCGCGCAACGAGCTGCGCAAGCTCACGCTCTATGCCCACGGCAAAGGCGAGATCACGCTGGATGATGTGATGTCCGTCGTCGCGGATGCCTCCGAGCTGAAGCTGGATCCGATCGTCGATGGCGCCTTCGCCGGCCGGCCCGATATTGTCGAGACCGAATTCGCAAAGGCCATGATCGCCGGCACTTATCCCGGCGTGATCATCTCGGCCGCGCAGCGCCAGGCGGCGTGGCTGCACAAATCCGCGCTCGCGATCGCCGACGGCCAGCCTGCCTCCGCCGTGCTCGACGGCGGATTCCCGCGGCTGCATTTCTCACGGAAGCCCATGGTCGAAACCGCGCTGCGCAATTTCAGCGTGGCACGGCTCGCCGGCATCATCGAGCAGCTTGCGACCGCCGCGCTCGACACCCGCAAGCAATCGACGCTCGCCGCGGCAATCGCCCAGCGCACGCTGATGGCCATCGCGGCGAATGCGAAGCGGCGGGGGTAGGCCCCGCTCTCTCCCCGTCATTGCGAGCGCAGCGAAGCAATGACGATGTGGATGCAGAACCGCTCACAACAAAGAAGCGAAGCGCCAAACTCGTCATCCTGAGGTGCGCGTGGCGCGATGCGCAGCATCGTGCCCTGAGCCTCGAAGGATGAACGGCCCCGATGTAGCCGGGCCGTCGCCCTTCGAGGGCCGCTGAAGAAGCGGCCACCTCAGGGTGACGGCGATAGAGCGTGTGCGTGAGCTACAGCGCGCCCTTCGCGAGCCGCTTCATCACCTCGTCGAGCTGATCGAGGTTGCGGTAGTTGATCTGGACCGAGCCGCCGGGATCGCGGTGATTGACTGTGACCTTGAGGCCGAGCGCATCGCTGACGCGTTTCTCGAGATCGATCGTATCCGGATCCTTTTCCTTCCCGGCAGTCGCACGCGCCTTTTGCGGCTTGCGCTCCGGCACGCCCTCTTCATGCGCGAGCGCTTCGGCCTGGCGGACGTTGAGGCCCTCCGCGACGATGCGCTTGGCGGCCGCGAGCGGATCGGGCACGCCGATCAACGCGCGGGCATGGCCGGCTGTCAGATCGCCGCTGGTGATCAAGGCCTGCACCTCGGTCGGCAGCTTGGTCAGCCGCATCATGTTGGCGATGTGGCTGCGGCTCTTGCCGACGACCTTTGCGATGTCGTCCTGGCTGCGCTTGAACTCGTTGGCGAGCGCGTGGTAGCCGAGCGCCTCTTCCATCGGGTTGAGGTCTTCGCGCTGCACGTTCTCGACGATCGCGAATTCCAGCGCATCGCTGTCGCTGATGTCGACCGGCACGATCGGGACTTCATGCAGGCCGGCCATCTGCGAGGCGCGCCAGCGCCGTTCGCCGGCGATGATCTCGAAGCGATCCTGCGTGCCCTTTACCGGGCGCACCACGATCGGCTGGATCACGCCGTGTTGCTTGATGGATTCGGAGAGCTCCTTGAGCTCGGTGTCCGAAAAGGTCCGACGCGGATTGCGCGGATTGGCCTTGATGAATTCGATCGGCACCTTGCGCTGCGCGCGCGGACGGTCGACGTGCTGAGCCTCTCCGCCGACATCACCGATCAGACTTGCAAGACCCCGGCCCAGTCGCGAACGCGCTTCGTCGGCCATCGCCAGCTCCCTTGGATTCACGCTGCAGCACTCCAGAACTGAATTATCGAAACTTGTAGGATGGGTAGAGCGAAGCGAAACCCATCGCTGTTCGTGCAAGTGATGATGGGTTTCGCTGCGCTCTACCCATCCTACGAATCAACGTCGCTTCAATGCGTGACGCGCAGCTCGCGCTCGCGCTGGATGACTTCGGTGGCGAGTCGCAAGTAAGCTTCGCTGCCGACGCATTTGAGATCGTAGACCAGCACCGGCTTGCCGTAGGACGGCGCTTCCGAGATGCGCACGTTGCGCGGGATCATGGTCTTGTAGACCTTCTCGCCCATGAACTGGCGGACGTCGGCCACGACTTGGTTCGAGAGGTTGTTGCGCGAGTCGAACATGGTCAGCACGATGCCGTGGATCGACAGGTTCGGGTTCAGCGTCGAGCGCACCTGCTCCACCGTCTGCAGCAATTGCGACAGACCTTCGAGTGCGAAGAACTCACACTGCAGCGGCACCAGGATCGCGTCCGACGCGGCCATCGCATTGACCGTGAGCAGGTTGAGCGACGGCGGGCAGTCGATCAGCACGTAGGTGTAGTCGGCGTCCGGCGAGACGTTGTTGTTGAGCGCACCGATCGCATCGCGCAGCTTGAAGGCGCGGCCGGGCGTGGTGCCGAGCTCGAGCTCAAGGCCGGAGAGATCCATGGTCGAGGGCGCGATGTGCAGCCGCGGCACCGCGGTCGAGACCAATGCTTCGCGCAGCGGGGCTTCGCCGATCAGCACGTCATAGGTCGAGCACGAGCGGTTGCGGCGATCGATGCCGAGGCCGGTCGAGGCGTTGCCCTGCGGATCGAGATCGACGATCAGGACGCGCTCGCCAATCGCAGCGAGTGCCGTGCCAAGATTGATCGCTGTGGTTGTTTTTCCCACGCCGCCCTTCTGATTCGCCAGCGCCAGGATGCGCGGGTGACCATGGGGCACTTGATCGGTCTGTTCTTGCTGCGGCTCGTCAATCACGGTCATCGAAAATTCCCCAACTCAACCCCTGAGTGCCTCACCCGCGCCGTTCAACTGAAGTCAGCTCGACGATCCAACCGTCACCGGTCCGGCTTCGGTGGAGTTGCGGCTGAATATTCCAATATTTAGCGGCTTCGGTCAATTCAGCCTCTACATCTTGACCCTTCGGAAACAGCGCTTTTGCACCCTGGCGCATCAGCGGCTCCGCAAAGCCGATGAGTTGATGTAGCGGAGCCAGCGCACGGGCGGTGACGCAATCGACGGGGCCGGTGATTCTATCCACATTATCCCCGATCTCAGCGAGATGTACGACTCCCGGAGATGTGGTGACGCGGATTGCTTCGCGCAAAAAAGCGGCCTTCTTGGCGATTCGCTCGACGAGGTGGACGCTCGCGCCCGGCGACCCCGCCATGGCGCACGCCAGCACGACGCCTGGAAATCCGCCGCCGCTGCCGAGATCGGCCCAGCGCTTTGCGGTCGGCGCGAGATCCACGAGCTGAAGCGAATCGGCGATGTGCCGGGTCCAGAGGTTTGGCAGGGTCGAGGGCGCGACCAGATTGGTCTTGGCCTGCCACTCCCGCAGCAGCGCGATGTAGCGATCGAGCCGCGCCTCTGTTTCATGTGAAACGGGCGCGAGCTTCAGGGCCGTGCGCTTGTCCGCGGCGATGATGGAATCGAGCGCCTGATCGTTGGCGTTGGCCTTGTCGATCTTAGGCCTGGTTGGTGCCGGCTCGGTTCGACGACCGGCGCCCTCACCTGTGCCGGGTCGTCGGGAGAGCGGTTTGTCCCCGCCGCGCTGTTTCACGTGAAACGCCTATGCGATTGCTTTGGAAGTCTTGCGTGCCTCGCGGCGGAGATAGGCCGCAAGGATGCCGAGGGCCGCCGGCGTCATACCGTCGATCCGACCGGCCTGGCCGACGGTGAACGGCCGCACCTTCTCCAGCTTGGCCCGAACCTCATTGGAGAGACCGGGGACGAGGCTGTAGTCGACCTCCGACAGCACCATCCCCTCGTCGCGCCGGAAGGCTTCGACGTCAGCGCTCTGGCGCTCGAGATAGACGTCGTACTTGGCGTCGATCTCGAGGTGGGTGGCGATGACGGGATCGATGGCGGACAGCTCCGGCCAGATCGCTCGGACCTGGCTCCAGCCGATATCCGGATAGGCCATCAGCTCGAACGCCGAGCGGCGCTGGCCATCGCGGTTCAGGGACAGCCCGAGCTTGATCGCCTCGTTCGGGGTGATGGTCAGTGACTTCGACAGCGCCCGCGCGGCGTTCAGGGCGTCCATTTTGGCGCGATGATGCTGGGTCCGGGCACTCCCGACACAGCCCAACGCGATCCCCTTCTCGGTCAGGCGCTGATCGGCATTGTCGGCCCGCAAGGTCAGCCGGTATTCGGCCCGTGAGGTGAACATCCGATAGGGCTCGCTGATCCCGCGGGTCACGAGGTCGTCGATCATCACGCCGAGATAGCCGTCCGCACGGTCGAACACTGTCAGTGCAGCTCCGCTGGCGGAGAGCGCCGCGTTGAGGCCGGCCACGATGCCCTGCCCGGCGGCCTCTTCGTATCCCGTCGTGCCATTGATCTGCCCGGCCAGGAAAAGACCGCGCAGACGCTTGGTCTGCAGGGTTGGATCGAGTTGGCGGGGATCGATGTGGTCGTATTCGATGGCATAGCCCGGGCGGACCATCTTGACCCGCTCCAGGCCGGGGATGCTGGCGAGGATCGCGAGCTGGACCTCCTCCGGAAGCGAGGTCGAGATGCCGTTGGGATAGACCGTGGTGTCGTCGAGACCTTCCGGCTCCAGGAAGATCTGGTGGCCGTCCCGGTCGCCGAAGCGGACGATCTTGTCCTCGATCGAGGGACAATAGCGCGGACCGGAGCTCTTGATCTGACCGGAGTACATCGGAGAGCGATGAACGTTGGCCCGGATCACCTCATGGGTGGCGGTCGTGGTCCGGGTGATCCCGCACTGGATCTGTGGGGTCGTGATCCCTTTGGTCATGACCGAGAACGGCTCCGGCGGCTCGTCTCCGGGCTGCATTTCGACCGCGGACCAGTCGATCGTGGAGCCGTCGAGACGCGGCGGAGTCCCGGTCTTCAGCCGTCCGAGAGTGAAGCCGGCACGCTCGAAGGAGGCCGAAAGACCCATCGCCGGCGCCTCACCGACACGGCCGGCAGGCCAATTCTTCTCGCCGAGATGAATCAGACCGCGGAGAAAGGTGCCGGTGGTGACGACGACAGCCCCTGCCCGGAGCTCCCGACCCTCCGCCAGACGAAGTCCCGTGACCCGGCCATCGACCACGATCAGTTCGTCGGCCTCGCCTTCGATGACGGAAAGACCCTCGGTCGCGCGGATCGCGGCCTGCATGGCGGCGGCATAAAGCTTCCGGTCGGCCTGGGCCCGCGGACCACGGACAGCCGGGCCCTTGCGGCGATTGAGAACGCGAAACTGGATACCGCCTGCATCACCAACGCGACCCATCAGACCATCGAGCGCATCGACCTCGCGGACCAGATGACCCTTACCCAAGCCACCGATCGCGGGATTGCAGGACATCGCGCCGATGGTCGAGAAACGGTGTGTCACCAGAGCGGTCGTCGCGCCCATCCGGGCAGACGCAGCCGCGGCCTCACAGCCGGCGTGGCCGCCGCCAATGACGATGACGTCGAAACTCTCTCGCTCTGCTCGCATGGCCGGACTTCTAGCTCAGCGGCAGGAAAGCCGGAAGTGGAAACTGGGGAGGCGGGTGTTTCACGTGAAACGGAAGGGCTGGAGCGCTCGGCGCGGCTCCGCGACAACAACCCCATGCACAGTAGGAAGTGCGTCAAACGGCTGCTGTTTCACGTGAAACAGTGTGCGGAATAGGTCCTGTAGAGTGGGCAAAGGCCCGCCCTTCGCGCGTCGTGCCCACGAGCTGCTCGCATATTCAAGATCGTGGGCACACTTCGCTTTGCCCACCCTACGGTACTCGTTTCACGTGAAACAGCATGCAGCCCCATCGTCCGTTTCACGTGGAACACAAACAATGGAACAAGCGCTAGTTCTACATTGAAGAACTAGCGCTACTTTCCGATGCAGAATTTCTGGAAAATGGCCCCGAGGACGTCCTCGACGTCGACCCGACCGAGCAGTCGGCCCAAAGCATAAGCCGCGGCACGTAGCTCTTCGGCCGCGAGCTCTTCGCCCTCTTCTACAAGGTCGAGACTCCGGCGCAAGCTGTCCGAGGCGCGGCTCAACAAGTCTCGCTGCCGGGCCCGGGTCACCAATGCGCCCTCGGTGGTCCCGAAGAAGTCCGCCGCGAATTTCACGAGGGCCTCGACCAGCTCCGGAATGCCGTCGCCCCGGCTCGCCGAGATCCCGAACTCGCCGCGTGCCCCTGTTCCCCCGAGATCGATCTTGTTGCGGACGATCCAGACCTGGCCGCCGGATGGATCGACGGCGCGCTCGCCCTCCACCAGCCATAGCACGAGGTCGGCGTCTTCGGCCCGCGCCCTCGCCCGGCGCACACCTTCCTGCTCGACAGGATCATTGGTCTCGCGGATGCCGGCCGTGTCGATCACCGTGACGGGATAGCCATCGAGATCGAGCTGCACCTCGATCACGTCGCGTGTGGTGCCGGCGTGCGGCGAAACGATCGCGACGTCGCGGCGGGCGAGCTGATTCATCAGCGTCGACTTGCCGACATTCGGCTCGCCTGCGATCGCAACCACCAGACCGTCGCGGAGGCGTTCGGAATGTCCCTGTGCCGCAAGGACTTTTGTGATTTCGTCGTGAAGCGCCTTGATCGCTTTCACCGCCGGCGCGCGCAATTCCGCTGGCACATCGCCCTCATCGGAAAAATCGATTCCCGCTTCGATCAGCGCCGAGGCCTCGATGATGCGCTCGCGCCAATCACGCGCGCGATCGCCGAGCAGGCCTTGCAACTGCCGCAGCGCCTGGCGGCGCTGGCGATCCGTGTCGGCGTGAATGAGATCGTCGAGCCCCTCGGCCTCGGTGAGATCGAGCTTGCCGTTCTCGAATGCGCGCCGCGTGAACTCGCCGGGCTCGGCCGCACGCGTATTCGGAATTAACGAAATAGCAGCGAGGAGCGCGGCCAGCACGGCGCGTCCGCCATGGACGTGAAATTCGGCGACGTCCTCGCCGGTCGCGGTCCCCGGCCCCGGAAACCAGAGCACGACCGCATCGTCGATGGGTTGGCCGGAATGGTCCCGGAGCAGCCGGCGGCTGGCCCGCCGCGGCGTCGGCAGCTTGCCGGTCAGTGCCGTCAACACCAGGCCGGCGTGTGGGCCCGAGACTCGCACCATCGCGATCGCGCTCGGCGGACGGCCGGACGACAACGCAAAGATGGTCTGGTCTCGCGGGTGCATGATCCTGGCTTAATAGCGCAGAAGGCAGATCAGGGCGTCGCGCGTTTGCCTCTGACGAATTGCCGTCTTCGCCTTAGCCGCCAAAGCTTCCGGCCGTAAATAGCGACGATGGTCATGGCCACGCCTGCCACGAACGAAGGCAAGCCGACGACCAGCCAGAGAAAGATCAGGAAGGTAGGCGGCAATCACGGTTCTCGCGCATGGAACTAATTGGGACCCCGCCTATCTTTCGGGTCCCGTTCAAAAAGGCAAACGATCTGTTGGGAACCCTATTTTGCTGCGCTCTAGCCCGCAGCAATATTAATACTGCACCGCAGCATTTTACTGCAAACCCGACTTCGCTCTGAGCGATTCAGCCGGCCAAAGTCAATCATACTGTAAATATATCAACAGTTTGACGCGATTCCGAATTCCCAGCCGATCCGTCAGCCATACTGCACCACTACCGCAGCAAAGCCGCACAAATAAAAAGGGCGCCCGAAGGCGCCCTCAAAATTCTTGCTGCACCCTGGCTAGGTGTTCATGGAGTCGAAGAACTCCGAATTGCTCTTGGTCGAGCGCAGCTTGTCGAGCAGGAAGTCGATCGCGTCCATGGTGCCCATCGGATTCAGGATGCGACGGAGCACGTACATCTTCTTCAGCACCTGATTGTCGGTGATGAGCTCCTCCTTGCGGGTGCCGGAGCGCGAGATGTCGATGGCCGGGAAGGTCCGCTTGTCCGAGACCTTGCGGTCCAGGATCAGTTCGGAGTTACCGGTGCCCTTGAACTCTTCGAAGATGACTTCGTCCATGCGGCTGCCGGTATCGACCAGCGCGGTCGCGATGATGGTCAGCGAGCCGCCCTCCTCGATGTTACGGGCGGCACCGAAGAAGCGCTTCGGGCGCTGCAGGGCGTTAGCGTCGACGCCACCGGTCAGCACCTTGCCGGATGACGGCACCACGGTGTTGTAGGCGCGGCCCAGACGCGTGATCGAATCGAGCAGGATCACGACGTCTCGGCCGTGCTCGACGAGGCGCTTGGCTTTCTCGATCACCATCTCGGCCACCTGGACGTGACGTACGGCCGGTTCGTCGAAGGTCGACGATACGACCTCGCCCTTCACCGAGCGCTGCATGTCCGTGACTTCTTCCGGACGCTCGTCGATCAAAAGCACGATCAGATAGCATTCGGGATGATTGTGGGTGATCGAGTGCGCGATGTTCTGCATCAGCACGGTTTTACCCGTGCGCGGCGGCGCGACGATCAGCGCGCGCTGGCCCTTGCCGATCGGCGCCACGATGTCGATCACGCGCGCAGACAGGTCTTTCCGCGTCGGATCGTCGATTTCCATGCGGAAACGCTGATTCGGAAACAGCGGCGTGAGGTTGTCGAAATTGACCTTGTGCTTGGCCTTTTCCGGGTCTTCGAAATTGAGCGTGTTGACCTTCAGCAGCGCGAAATAGCGTTCGCCCTCTTTCGGGCTGCGAATGTGGCCTTCGATGGTGTCGCCGGTGCGCAAGCCGAAACGGCGGATCTGCGACGGCGAAACGTAGATGTCGTCCGGGCCCGGCAGAT
This sequence comes from Bradyrhizobium sp. CCGUVB14, assembly GCF_024199935.1. Taxonomy (NCBI): domain Bacteria; kingdom Pseudomonadati; phylum Pseudomonadota; class Alphaproteobacteria; order Hyphomicrobiales; family Nitrobacteraceae; genus Bradyrhizobium; species Bradyrhizobium sp. CCGUVB14. The sequence continues at coordinate 232,646 of NZ_JANADS010000001.1, read as the reverse complement.
AATTCGCGTCGGGCGAGCGGAGGAAGCCGAAGCCATCGGAGAGCACCTCGACGACGCCCTCGCCGACGATGTCGGTCTCGGCCAGCGCAAGCTGCTTGAGGATGGCGAACAGCAGCTCCTGCTTGCGCATGGTGCTGGCATTCTCGACCCCGTTCTCTTCCGCGAACGAGACGAGCTCGGCCGGCGTCTTCGACTTGAGGTCCTGGAGTTTAATTTCCCGCATTGGGGTGGTCCTGTGGGGTAACCTTGGGAGGGGTGCGAGGAGGCTCTGAAATGCGGACGTGAGAAGGTAAGGTCCGCAGGTCTGGCAAGGTTAAGTGCCGGTGGGGGCTTCAAACCTGATGCGGTGTCCGGCCTTCAAAAAGCTCGGACACAACCACATCCGCCTGCGTTGGGTGGGATATCGATAATATAGAAAATTGCTTCCCACTCCGCAAGCCGAAGCGCTGGGCGATCATTCCCGATCATTGCCTAGAACGGCTTCACGATCACCATGAAGACGATGATGATCATCAGGACGGTCGGCACCTCATTGATAATGCGGAAGAATTTTTGGCTGCGCGGGCGCCGGTCGGCAGCGAAGTCCTTGAGCCAGCGGGAAAAAAAGCCGTGGACCGCAGACATCGCCAGCACCAGTGCCAGTTTTACGTGCAGCCAGCCGAAGGTGAACCAATGGCCGGCCCAGGCAAGGTAAAGCCCGGCAAGCCAGGTGACGATCATGGCGGGGTTGATGATCGCCTTGAGCAGGCGACGTTCCATCACCTTGAAGGTTTCGGACTGTTTCGAGCCGATCTCGGCCTCGCAATGATAGACGAACAGCCGGGGCAGATAGAGCATGCCGGCCATCCAGGAGATGACGGCGATCACGTGCAGCGCCTTGATCCAGAGATAGACGTCTTCAAACATGTCCGGCGTCCACCTTTGCGCCCAGCCGTTCGGCGATCTGGGGATAGTAAGAACTCGTTAAGATCTCACCTGCACACATATCTCTCTGGAGCGCCCTTCTCCAATAAAGAATCTTAGATTCTTAAGGTTTGAGTCTGAGTGACCGTGGATTGGACTCACACAATGCCGTCCGCCACTTCGCAGACGCTTGTTCACATCCATCAACATGTCCGCGACAGTTCCCGCCCGACCAGATAAATGGTCCGGACTCAAAGGCTTGCGCATTTCCATCCGCAGCCTATCAAGGGGCTTGTCCGCGCAATCCCGCTTCTCGCGCGACCGGCCGCCGGAGTTGTTCTGACGGGCAGTGGTGTGAAGAAAATTGGCACTTGTCCCGCCCCTGGTGTCGCGCAACCCTTTCCGAGGGGTTAAGGTCCACAGAAATCCACAAACCACACCGCCGACATACAAAGAGATTTTGTGCCGACCTCGAACAATTATTTCCATCTGCACCTCGTCTCCGACTCCACCGGCGAGACCCTGATCACGGTCGCGCGCGCCGTCGCCGCGCAATACGCGAACGTCACGCCGGTCGAACATGTCTATCCGTTGGTGCGCAGCCAGAAGCAGCTCGACCGCGTGCTCGACGAGATCGAGGAAGCGCCGGGCATCGTGCTGTTCACGCTGCTGGAGAAGGACCTGGTCTCGCGGCTCGAGGACAAGTGCAAGGCGATCAATGTTCCGAGCCTGTCGATCATCGGCCCGGTCATGCAGCTGTTCGAAGCCTATCTCGGCGCTGCGACGACGGGTCGCGTCGGCGCGCAGCACGTGCTCAATGCGGAATATTTCAAGCGCATCGACGCACTGAACTACACGATGATCCATGACGACGGCCAGCACGTCGAAGGGCTCGAGGAAGCCGACGTCGTCCTGGTCGGCGTGTCCCGCACCTCGAAGACGCCGACGTCGATCTATCTCGCCAATCGCGGCATCCGCACCGCGAACGTGCCGCTGGTGCCGGGTATTCCTGTCCCGGCGCAATTGGAGACGCTGACCCGGCCGCTGGTGGTCAGCCTGCATGCGACACCGGAACGTCTGATCCAGATCCGTCAGAACCGCCTGCTCTCCATGGGCGCCGAATCCGGATCCGGCAGCGACACCTATACCGACAGGCAGTCGGTCACCGAGGAGGTCGCGTTCGCGCGCAAGCTGAGCGCCAAGCACGACTGGCCGCTGCTGGACGTGACGCGGCGCTCGATCGAGGAAACCGCGGCGGCGATCATGAAGCTCTACAGCGATCGTCAGCGTAACCGGCCTTCTGAATAGCTTTTGAAAATGGCTCTGTGGCGCGGCAAAACTCCGTTGATCCTGGCCTCGCAGAGCAGCGCACGCAAAATGCTGCTGGCGAACGCCGGGCTCGAATTCGAGACTGTGACCGCCGACATCGACGAGCGCGGTATCCAGGCTGCTTCGAGACTTTCAAACCCGCGCGAGATCGCCCTGCTGCTGGCGGGCGAGAAAGCCAAGGCCGTCTCGGCCAATCGTCCCGGAACTTATGTGATCGGCGCCGACCAGACGCTCGCGCTTGGCGAGCGCCTCTTCAACAAGCCGGCCGGTCGGACCCAGGCGCTGGCGCAGTTGCGCGATCTTACCGGCCACAGCCACGAGCTGAATTCCGCCGTCACAGTGGCGCATGACGGCAAGATTGTTTTCGAGGATGTGTCGATTGCCCGCATGACCATGCGAGCTATGACCGAGGCCGAGCTTTCGGCCTATCTCGACGCCGCCGGTGATGCCGTCACCACCAGCGTCGGCGCCTATCAGCTCGAAGGCCTTGGCATCCATCTGTTCGAGCGGATCGAGGGCGACCATTTCACCATTCTCGGCCTGCCGCTGCTGCCGCTGCTTGCGTTCCTGCGGCGCGAACGGCTCATGACGGTGTGATTGACAGGGATGGTTTTGCGCTGATGCGGATTCTCGGACTGACCGGCTCGATCGGAATGGGCAAATCCACCACCGCGAAATTGTTCGCGGAGGCCGGTGTGCCCGTCTACGACGCCGATGCTGCCGTCCATCAGCTCTATGAAGGCGAGGCCGCGCCCGCGATCGAGGCCGCCTTCCCCGGCACCACCGCGAACGGCAAGGTCGATCGTCCCAAACTGTCAGCGCGCGTGGTGCATGATCCCGCCGCGATCAAGCAGCTTGAGCAGATCGTTCACCCCATGCTCGGTGCCTCCCGGCAGAAATTCTTTGCCGATGCCGAAGCCGCCAAGGCTCCGGTCGTGGTTCTCGATATTCCGCTGCTGTTCGAAACAGGTGGCGAGAAGCGCGTCGACGCCGTGGTCGTGGTCTCGACCTCGCCGGAGGTCCAGCGCGAACGGGTGCTGGCGCGGGGAACCATGGACGAAGCAAAGCTCGACGCCATCATCGCCAAGCAGACGCCCGATGCCGAAAAGCGCAAGCGGGCCGATTTCGTCGTGGATACCTCACACGGACTTGAGCCGGTGCGCGCGCAAATCACGCACATCCTGGCCGAGGTCGTTAAGATGCCGCAGCGGCGAGCCTGATTCGCCGCTCCACACGGCGCCTCAGATCTCTTTGAAACATGCGTGAAATCGTTCTCGATACCGAAACCACCGGCCTCGATCCCTTGCGCGGCGATCGCCTGGTCGAGATCGGCTGCGTCGAGATCTTCAACCGCATGCCGACGGGACAGACGTACCACGTCTATATCAATCCCGAACGAGATATGCCGGCGGAGGCTTTCGCGGTGCACGGGCTGTCGGCGGAGTTTCTGTCGACCAAGCCGCTATTCCCCGAGGTGGTCGACGCGTTTCTGGAATTCATCGGCGATGCGCCGCTGGTGATCCACAACGCCTCGTTCGACATCAGCTTCATCAATGCCGAGCTCGACCGGATCAAGCGTCCCGCGATCCCGCGCGAGCGGCTGGTCGACACGCTGCTGTTGGCGCGGCGCAAGCATCCCGGCGTGTCGAACCGGCTCGACGATCTCTGCTCGCGCTATTCGATCGACAATTCACACCGCACCAAGCACGGCGCGCTGCTCGATTCCGAACTGCTCGCGGAAGTCTATGTTGATCTGGTCGGGGCGCGGCAGTCGCAGCTGCTGCTGGCGTCGGACACCCAGGAGATTCGCGTCAATGCCGCGGGCGATGCGCCGCGGCGGCAGCGGTCCGTGCCGCTCGCGCCGCGGGTGTCAGACGCCGAGCGCGAAGCCCACCGGGCTTTCATCGCAACGCTCGGCGACAAGGCGATCTGGAACGAGTTCCTGCCCGCTCCAGCTGCCGTCGATCCTGCTGGTTAGGCCTTAGCCTTACGCTTGGCCGGCCTGACCACCGGCGGCCATTTGCCGCTCCATGTTCTGGCGATAGAGACCGACGAAATCGACCGGGTCCAGCATCAGGGGCGGGAACCCGCCGTCGCGCACGGCGGTCGCGATGATCTCGCGGGCGAACGGGAACAGCAGGCGCGGGCACTCGATCATGACCAGCGGGTGCAGGTTTTCCTTCGGCACGTTGACGATCCGGAACACGCCGGCATAGGCGAGCTCGAACGAGAACATCACCTTGCCGGCGTTCTCGGCCTTGCCCTCGACCGACAGCGTGACCTCGAACTCGGAATCGCTGAGGTTGTTGGCGCTGACATTGATCTGGATGTTGATCTGGGGCGCCTGGTTCTGCGGCTGGAGCGAGCCCGGTGCGTTCGGATTTTCGAACGAGAGGTCCTTGGTATACTGCGCCAGCACGTTGAGCTGGGGAGCCTGGGCCGCCTCGGGAGGGGTACCGTTACCGTTGGTCATCGAAGTGTCTCCTTACCCGATTTGGGCTGAATTTCGCGGCGGTTGGCTAACATAGGGCCGCCTCATTCGACAAGGACGAACGGCTCCGGAGGATCGATCCGGGCCGCGCCCGTAACTGTGACGTTTGACCCGTCCCTAACCCGAAATCGCATGTTAAACGCTTGAAGATGCGCGATTTCCGGCCAGGATCGGGTTTCCCCTTAAGCATAAAACGCGCTACACTCCGCGCTGTGCCAAAAGGCGCCATTGGCCGGGCCGAATTTCGTGCCTACATCCGGCGGACGTGACGCTCGGACCCAAAATGGTGATGTAGACTTGCCGTTCCCGTATGGAACGGTCTACTGGCCGGATCGATTTTCCCGGCGACGGCCCCTTCTCGAAAAGACCAGAAAGCGAATACCACGTGGACATCTACACCATCATTTTCCTGGCGCTGGCGGTCTTTATTTTCCTGCGACTGCGCAGCGTGCTGGGGCAGCGGACCGGAAACGAACGGCCGCCGTTCGACCGCACGGCTCGCAATGCGCTGGGTGGTGCCCCGGACAAGAACGTCGTGACCATGCCGGGCAAGGTGATCGACCAGGCGCCCGTGGCGCCGACGGCCGAGCCGGCTCCGCCCTCCGATCGCTGGAAGGGCCTGACCGAGCCGGGCACTGCGCTCGCCCAGGGCCTCGATGCCATCGTCGACAAGGATTCCACCTTCGATCCGCGTCACTTCATCTCGGGCGCCCGCGGCGCCTATGAGATGATCGTGCTGGCTTTCGCCAATGGCGACCGCCGCGCGCTGCGCGACCTGCTGTCGTCGGAGGTCTATGAGAGCTTCGACGCCGCGATCAAGGACCGCGAGAAGAACGAGCAGAAGACCGAGACGCGCTTCGTCTCGATCGACAAGGCCGAGCTGGTCGGCGCCGAGTTGCGCGACCGCACGGCGCAGCTGACCATCCGCTTCGTCTCGCAGATGATCTCGGCCACCCGCGACAAGGCCGGCACCATCGTCGACGGTAGCGCCGACAAGGTCGCCGATATCACCGATATCTGGACTTTCGCCCGCGACACCACCTCTCGCGATCCGAACTGGAAGCTGGTTGGCACCGGAAGCGCGAATTAAGATCTTTCTGAAGAACAGCGCGACGGCGCTTTGCGCAGGCCTCGTCGTGCTGGCTTCGTTTTCGCTTGGCGCCGAGGCTGCGCGGCGTCACTACCGCAGCCATTACCACCACCTTCCCGAAGTCGCTGCGATCCCGCCGCGGGCTTTGCCCTACCCGCAGCTCCCGCTCCCGTTCGAGATTCCCGGCGCGCAATATCTGCCGCTGGCCTGGGCCGACGTGAAGGGCTGGAGCGACGACGATCATCTCGCGGCCTACAAGACCTTTCGCGCCAGCTGCCGCTCGATCAATGCGCAGACCGGCGCTCCCGAACAAAAGGCCCTGGGCGGCTCGTTGAGCGAACCCTGCCGGGCCGTCAAATCGCTCGAGCCGGCCGACGACGCCCAGGCGAAGACGTTCTTCGAGGAGAATTTTTCGCCGCTGCGGATTTCGCGGCTCGGCGAGCCCGACGGCTTCGTCACCGGTTATTACGAGCCGGTGCTGGACGGATCGCGCACGCAGACCGATGTCTACAACGTCCCGGTCTATCGCCGCCCCTCCAACCTGTTCGTGCGCGGCTTCAATCAGGCCTCGGTCAGCCTGCCCAACAAGGGATCGGTCTACCGCAAGATCGGCCGCCGCAAGCTGGTGCCCTATTACGACCGCGGCGAGATCGAGGACGGCAAGATCGCCGGCCGCGGGCTGGAGGTCGCCTGGCTGAAGGACCCGACCGATCTGCTGTTCGCCCAGATCCAGGGATCGGCGCGGATCAAGTTCGACGACGGCAGCACCCTTCGGCTCAACTACGATTCCTATAACGGCTATCCCTACACGGCCGTCGGGCGTGTCCTGATCGAGCGCGGCATCATTCCGAGGGAGGAGATGTCGATGCAGAAGATCAGGGAGTGGATGGCGCAGAATCCTGACGGCGCCAAGGAGCTGCGGCGCCAGAACCGCTCCTACATCTTCTTCCACGAGGTCAATCTGTCCGACAAGGACGAAGCGGTCGGTGCGCAGGGCATCCCGCTGACCGCCGGCCGTTCGATCGCGGTCGACAAATCGCTCCATGTCTACGGCACGCCGTTCTTCATCGAGGGCGAGCTGCCGATCGAGTCCGACCGCGCCAAGACGCCGTTCCATCGCCTGATGATCGCGCAGGACACCGGCTCGGCCATTATCGGGCCTGCCCGCGCGGATCTCTATTTTGGCGCGGGCGCTGACGCCGGCCGCGTCTCGGGTCGGCTGCGTCATCCCATGCATTTCGTGATGCTGGTGCCGAAGAGCCTCGATCCCGCCATGCGCGCCGCGCGGCTGCCGGTGCCGGATCCGCGGCCGTCGGAGAAGATCGCAAAGCTGTTTCCGCAGACCGATCCCAAGGAGGCGGCCAAGGGCGAGACCGTCGCAATCGCCGGCCCGGTGCCGCTGCCGGCGCCGCGTCCTGTGATAGAACCTGTTCGCGAACCGCGCAGGCACATGAAAAGTCGTCCCCACCAGCAATGAAGCGATCGTCCCGTCCGCCCGCGCTGGATCCTCCGCGTCCCTCACCGCGCCGTCGCGGGCTCACCGAGGAAGATCGCGAGCTGTGGGAGCTGGTCGCAAAGCAGGTCAAGCCGCTGCGGAAGCATCGCGCGACGAAGCTGCATCCCGTGCAGCGCGCGGAGCCTGCGCCCGCAGCGCATGTTGCCAAGCCCGCGCTATCGCCGCGGCCGCTGGCGGCTGCGGCCGCACCGCGTCCGTCAAAGCCGGCGATGCCGCCGCTCGCCCCGCTCGGCAAGCGCGAGCGGACAAAGCTGTCACGTGGCCGTAGCGAGATCGAGGCGCGGCTTGATCTGCACGGCATGACCCAGATGCGCGCGCACCGCGCCTTGACCGGTTTTCTCCACCGCGCCCATCACGATGGCCTGACCTTCGTGCTCGTCATCACCGGCAAGGGCCGCAGCGGCGGCGAAAGCGGCGTGCTGCGTCGGCAAGTGCCGGAATGGCTGAGCCTGCCGGAATTCCGCGCCTTCGTCGTCGGCTTTGAAGAGGCCGCTATCGGTCATGGCGGCGAGGGTGCGCTTTATGTGCGGATCAGGCGGGCCAGATTCTAGAACGGCCGGACGATTCCGACGCGCGGGATCAGCGTGACGATCAGGCCGAAGATGTTCGTCTTCTGATCCTCCGCAGGAATCAGCGGCGTCTCCTGCTTGGCCGGCAGCATCTTCACCGCGTGCAGGATCAGGAACATGCAGACTGCCCAGTTCGAGATCCAGCGCGAATAGTCGAACACCATCGCGAACATCACGAGATAGGCGAGGCTGATTCCGATCAGCGCTGCGATGACGAGGCGGCGGTGCGTTTGGTTCGCAAGACCGCCGATCAGGTTCGCAAAATAGCGCCACAGCGGTGTGTGCAGCCAGATCAGCAGCGCGAACACGGGAATGCCGAGGCTGTTGTGCGGCAGGCGGCCCCAGGTATCCGAAAGCTCCTTCGCCAGCGGCTGGTACCAGATGTAGCTGAATTGCAGCAGATCGGTGCGCGAGGGATCGGCCATCCGCGTTTTCAGGTACGCGACGAAATCCGCTTCCGGCACCGGCATCGTTCCCAAAAACTGCGCCGCGAAGAACAGTGCGGAGACCGCGGCGAGGGCGGCGATGCCGAACGCGACATTGCCGCGATTGAGGCCGTAAGCGAGATAGTGCCTGGTCACGACGATGGTGATGATCGTCGGCACATACATCAAGAGATGAATGTGGTGGATCAGCACGAGGATGATCGAGAACAGCGCCGCCGTCGCCACGAACACGAGTGAGCCTGCCGGCATCAGCAACAGGATGATCGCCAGCGCGCAGCCATAGATGTCGAAATGGCCGAGCGTGTGCATGAAGTTCTTCAGGAAGAACGGCGATCCCGCGATGAAGACGAACAGCGGCAGCGTCTTCGCGGTGAAGCCGAACGTCTTCTGAAACAGTTTTGCGTACAGCGCTGTTGTCACCAGCCAGGTCGCGCCGCCGAGTGCGAACACAAGCCACACCGGCACTTTGCTGGTGAACAGCGCGACAACAGCCCCGATCAGGCCGCGCTTGATGAAGCCGAAATGGTAATCGACGAGGAGGTGGATGTAGGGGACGTAAGGCGGCAGCTGGATCTTGTGAACGAACACGCCGACGATGACCGCCGCGTTGATCGCGAGCAGCAGCCGCCAGGGGTTTTGCCAAATGCTAGCGGGCACGCGGCACCCGGCGCGCGTCAACCTCCGGCGTCGTCCCGGCGAAAGCCGGGACCCATAGCCACGAATGTTCGTTTTGAGCCAAGGCTGGGGCCGCTATCTTTTCCAACAATAAGCGTTGGTGGTTATGGGTCCCGGCTTTCGCCGGGACGACGGCGGAATGAATAGCGCGGCCGCCCCGAATTACAAAATAAACCGGCTCAAATCCGCGTTCTTGGCGAGGTCGCCGACGTGCTTCTGCACGAAATCGGCATCGACCCGGACGGTCTCGCCGTTGCGGTCGGGGGCGGTGAAGGAGATTTCGTCCAGCACGCGCTCCATCACGGTCTGCAGCCTGCGCGCGCCGATGTTCTCGACGGTCGAATTGACGGCGACCGCGACGTCGGCGAGCGCGTCGACGGCGTCGTCGGTGATGTCGAGCGTGACGCCTTCGGTCTGCAACAGCGCGACGTATTGCTTGATCAGCGAGGCCTCGGGCTCGGTCAGGATGCGGCGCATGTCGTCGCGGGTCAGCGCCTGCAATTCGACGCGGATCGGCAGCCGGCCCTGCAATTCCGGCAGCAGGTCGGACGGCTTTGCGACGTGGAAGGCGCCGGAGGCAATGAACAGGATGTGGTCGGTCTTGACCGCGCCGTGCTTGGTCGAGACCGTGGTGCCCTCGATCAGCGGCAGCAGGTCGCGCTGCACGCCTTCGCGCGAGACGTCGCCGCCGACGCGACCATCGCGGGCGCAGATCTTGTCGATCTCGTCGAGGAACACGATGCCGTTGTTCTCGACCGCGCTGATCGCCTCCAGCGTCAGCTGGTCGGTGTCGAGCAGCTTGTCGGACTCTTCGTTGACGAGGATCTCGTGCGAGCCCTCGACCGTCAGCCGCCGCGTCTTGCTGCGGCCGCCCATCTTGCCGAAAATATCGCCGATCGAGATCGCGCCCATCTGCGCGCCCGGCATGCCCGGAATCTCGAACATCGGCATGCCGCTGCCGGACGACTGCGTCTCGATCTCGATTTCCTTGTCGTTGAGCTCGCCGGCGCGCAGCTTCTTGCGGAAGGATTCCCGCGTCGCCGAGCTCGCATTAGCGCCGACCAGCGCATCGAGCACGCGCTCTTCCGCGGCGAGCTGGGCGCGCGCCTGCACATCCTTGCGCTTGCGCTCGCGCACCTGGGCGATCGCGACCTCGACGAGATCGCGCACGATCTGCTCGACGTCGCGGCCGACATAGCCGACCTCGGTGAACTTCGTGGCTTCCACCTTCAGGAACGGCGCATTCGCGAGTTTCGCCAATCGCCGCGCGATTTCCGTTTTGCCGACGCCGGTCGGGCCGATCATCAGGATGTTCTTCGGCAGCACCTCTTCGCGCAGCGAGCCGGTCAGCTGCTGTCGCCGCCAGCGGTTGCGCAGCGCGATCGAGACGGCGCGCTTGGCATCGGCCTGGCCGACGATGAAACGGTCGAGTTCGGAAACGATTTCGCGGGGGGAAAAGTCTGTCATGGGACCTTAGCTAGGATTAGAAGCCGGCGGGGACAAGCCGGTTTTTTGACCGTCAAATGATCGGCGGACCGGATTGCCATTGCTTCACGGCCTCGATCGGATGGATGAGCATCAGGACGTTGAGCGTCAGATTGTCGCGAATGTGCAGCGCCAGCATGATTTCGAACGCGAGCCCGATCACGACGGTTGCAGGGATCGGCAGCACGCGCGCGGTGAGGAAGCCCAGCACCATGAACAGATTGTCAGAGACCGAGTTGACGATGCTGTCGCCGAAATAATCCAGCGAGATCGTGCCGGCGCGGTAGCGCTCGATGATGAACGGCGAGTTCTCGACGATCTCCCAGGCGCCCTCGATCAGCATCGCGATGATCAGCCGCGCCGGCCAGGAGAGCTGCAAAGAGCTCAAGCGCCGCGAGAACAACAGCCAGGTCAGTCCATAGAACAGGAAGCCGTGCAGCACGTGCGAGAAACTGTACCAGTCGGCGATGTGCTGGGAGTTCTCCGAGCTGTTCACCACGCCGTGCCAGAGCTTGACGTAGCCGCAGGTGCAGATCGGCACCCGCCCCATCGCGAACAGGATCGAGGCCTGCAGCGCCAGCAGCAACAGCGCGATGCCGACCCAGGCGAGCGCCGGAAACGCGGGTCGGGTCGGGCTGTCGCTGCGGGCCAATGCCATCCGCTTAGCCGGCCGTCAGCGCTTCGATGGTGACGTTGCGGTTGGTGTAGACGCAGATGTCGGCGGCGATATCGAGCGAGCGGCGGACGATGGTCTCGGCGTCCTTGTCGGTGTCGATCAGGGCGCGGGCCGCGGCCAGTGCATAATTGCCGCCTGAGCCGATCGCCATGACGCCGGCCTCGGGCTCGAGCACGTCGCCGGTCCCGGTCAGGACCAGGGAGACGTCCTTGTCGGCCACGATCATCATGGCCTCCAGCCGCCGCAGGTAGCGGTCGGTGCGCCAGTCCTTGGCGAGCTCCACGGCGGCCCGGGTCAGTTGCCCCGGATATTGCTCGAGCTTGGATTCGAGCCGCTCAAACAGCGTGAAGGCGTCGGCGGTGGCGCCGGCGAAGCCGCCGATGACGTCGCCCTTGCCGAGTTTCCGGACCTTTTTGGCGTTGGACTTGATGACGGTCTGGCCGATCGAGACCTGGCCGTCGCCGCCGACCACCACCTTGCCGCCCTTGCGGACCGTCAAAATCGTGGTGCCGTGCCAGACCGGCGAGCTGTTCTGGGAATCCTGCATCTTAAACCTCGTTGTCCCGGCTGATTTAGGCGGTCGCGGCGAAAGGGACAACCGGGGCACAACGGGCCGTTCCGGGCCGAATTCGCTCACCATAGGCAGAAGTAGAGGCCCCGCCAGCCGTTCCCGCAGTAGCGAAGGCGTCATTTCGCTGTTAAGAGACAGGCGTTTTCGGCTCCAAGCTAGGATGAAAGCCAGCTTTCAATGCGCACCGCGACGATCAAGCGCAAGACCAAGGAAACCGACATCGAGGTCTCCGTGAACCTCGATGGCACCGGCGTGGCCAATATCGCGACCGGCATCGGCTTTTTCGACCATATGCTCGATCTCCTCGCCCGCCATTCCCGCATCGACCTCACGGTCAAGGCGGTGGGCGACCTGCACATTGATCATCACCATACCACCGAAGACACCGGCATCGCGCTCGGCCAGGCGGTCAGGCAGGCGCTCGGCAACATGGCGGGCATCACCCGCTATGCCGGCGTGCACATGCCCATGGACGAGACGCTGACGCGCGTGGTCATCGACATTTCGGGCCGCCCGTTCCTGGTGTTCAAGGCCGACTTCCCCCGCGACAAGATCGGTGAGTTCGACACCGAGCTGGTGCGCGAGTGGTTCCAGGCCTTCGCCATCAACGCCGGCGTGACTCTCCACGTCGAGACCCTATATGGCGATAACAGCCACCATATCGCCGAGTCCTGCTTCAAGGGCCTGGCGCGGGCGCTGCGCACCGCGGTCGCGATCGATCCCAAGGCGGCGGGCGAAATCCCGTCCACCAAGGGATCGCTTGGCGGCTGACATCTCCGTTTCGGTGGCCAGGCGCCGCCGGCGGCATTGACTTCAATTCTCGAGAACGGGGCATCGAAAATGCCTGTCTACACAGTTCATGCTCCCACCCCAGGCGGGGCCGACCTGCGCGCGACCGACAAATTCGTGTTCGTGCGCGACGGCTTCCATTTCTGGGCCATGGTGTTCGGTCCATTCTGGCTGGCCTGGAACAGGCTTTGGCTGGCCCTGATCGGCTGGATCGTCTTCCTCGCCGCGTTCGATGCCGGGCTTCACAGTCTCGGCGTCGGCCGCGGCTCGATCTTCTTCGCCAACATCATCGTCGCGCTGCTGATGGGCTTCGAGGCCTCGAGCCTGCGCCGCTGGACTCTCTCACGCGGCAGCTGGCGGCAGCTCGATGTCGTCGTTGCCGATGACGAGGACACCGCCGAGCGGCGTTTCTTCGAGCGCTGGAGCCAGAAGCAGCGCGGCATTGTCAACGATCAATGGGCCGTCGATCGCGGCGGCCCGCCGCCGACCCGCAACGTGCCGGGTCAGCAATTTTCCAACCCGCCGCCAATTCCGGCCGGCGGCATCATTGGATTGTTTCCAGAACCGGGAGGGTCAAGATGAGCGTCGCCATCATCGATTACGGTTCCGGGAATCTGCATTCCGCCGCGAAAGCATTCGAGCGCGCCGCGCGCAGCCTGGAAAATCCGCAAAAGGTCTTCGTCACCAGCGATCCCGATCAGGCCTATGAGGCTGATCGCCTGGTGCTGCCGGGCGTCGGCGCCTTCGCCGATTGCCGGCGCGGGCTCGATGCCGTCAACGGCATGGTCGAGGCGATCACCGAAGCGGTCCGCGTCAAGGCGCGGCCGTTCTTCGGCATCTGCGTCGGCATGCAGCTGATGGCGAGCCGCGGCAAGGAACATGTCATCACCGAAGGCCTCAACTGGATCGGCGGCGACGTCGAGAAGATCACGCCGCGCGACGAGAGCCTGAAGATCCCGCACATGGGCTGGAACACGCTCGATGTGCTCGCGGAGCATCCGGTGCTGAACAAGCTGCCGCTCGGTCCCAAGGGCCAGCACGCCTATTTCGTGCACTCCTACCACCTCAACGCCGCCAACGAGGCGGACGTGCTCGCGCGCGCCGATTACGGCGGTCCCGTCACCGCGATCGTCGCGAAGGACACCGCCATCGGTACGCAGTTTCACCCCGAGAAGAGCCAGCGTTTTGGGCTAGCCCTGATCTCGAACTTTTTGCGATGGAAACCGTGATTCTTTTTCCTGCCATCGACCTCAAGAACGGCCAGTGCGTGCGCCTCGAGCAAGGCGACATGGCGCGCGCGACCGTGTTCAATCTCGATCCCGCCGCCCAGGCCGAGAGCTTTGTCACGCAGGGCTTTGAGTATCTCCACGTCGTCGATCTCGACGGTGCGTTTGCCGGCAAGCCGGTGAATGCGCAGGCCGTCGAGGCGATGCTGAAGACGATCAAGATCCCGGTGCAGCTCGGCGGTGGCATTCGCGATCTCGCGACCGTCGAAGCCTGGCTCGAAAAGGGCATCACCCGCGTCATCATCGGCACCGCTGCGGTGCGCGATCCGGAGCTGGTGAAAGCGGCCGCAAAGAAATTCCCCGGCCGCGTCGCGGTCGGGCTCGACGCGCGCGACGGCAAGGTCGCGGTCGAAGGCTGGGCCGAGACCTCGCAGGTCACCGTGCTGGAGATCGCGCAGCGTTTCGAGGATGCCGGCGTTGCCGCCATCATCTTCACCGACATCGCGCGCGATGGCCTGCTCAAGGGCCTCAACCTCGATGCGACCATTGCGCTGGCAGACGCCATCTCGATTCCCGTGATTGCGTCGGGCGGCCTCGCCTCGATCGAGGACGTCAAGGCCATGCTGACACCGCGCGCGAAAAAGCTCGCCGGTGCGATCGCCGGCCGTGCGCTCTATGACGGCCGGCTCGACCCCGCCGCCGCCCTCACCCTGATCCGCAACGCGCCCGGGAGCTGACACATGTTCAAGGTGCGCGTGATCCCCTGCCTCGACGTCAAGGACGGCCGCGTCGTCAAGGGCGTCAACTTCGTCGATCTTCGCGACGCCGGCGATCCCGTCGAAGCCGCGATCGCCTATGACGCCGCCGGCGCCGACGAGCTCACATTCCTCGACATCACCGCGACCCATGAGAACCGCGGCATCATGCTGGACGTGGTCCGGCGCACGGCAGAGGCCTGCTTCATGCCGGTGACCGTCGGCGGTGGCGTCCGCAAGGTGGACGACATCAAGACGCTGCTGCGCGCCGGCGCCGACAAGGTCTCGATCAACAGCGCCGCGGTGTCGCGCCGCGAGTTCGTCAAGGAAGCCGCCGAAAAATTCGGCGAGCAGTGCGTCGTGGTGGCGATCGACGCCAAGCGGGTCAAGCGCGCCGGCGGTGGCGAGCGCTGGGAGATCTTTACCCATGGCGGCCGCAACTCGACCGGGATCGACGCCATCGAATATGCCCAGGAAGTGGTCTCGCTCGGCGCTGGTGAAATTCTCCTCACCTCGATGGATCGAGACGGCACCCGGCAGGGTTTTGACATCCCGCTGACCCGGGCGATCGCCGACAGCGTTCCCGTTCCCGTGATCGCTTCGGGCGGTGTCGGCAATCTCGACCACCTCGTCGACGGTATCCGCGATGGTCGCGCTACCGCGGTGCTCGCCGCCTCGATCTTCCACTTCGGGGAATTCACCATCCGTGAAGCCAAGGAGCACATGGCCCGGCGCGGATTACCCATGCGCCTGGATGCCTGACGACTCCCGTTCATAAAAGTGCTACATCAACCGGCGGGGACTGGCCCAACCGGCCAGACGCGCGTTTCGAGTATTCAGTATGCCGCGTTTCACGATCCACGATCTCGCCGTCACCATCGATGCCCGCGCGGCCTCCGGTGGCGAGGGCTCCTATACCCGCAAGCTGCTCGACAAGGGCGCCGAACATTGCGCCAAGAAGTTCGGTGAGGAAGCAGTCGAAACCGTAATCGCAGCAGTCGAAAACGATCGCGATCATCTGATCGCCGAGGGCGCCGACCTGCTCTATCACTTCCTTGTGCTGCTCAAGGCGCGCGGCGTAAAACTGGAAGAGGTGGAAGCGGCGCTGGACAAGCGTACGAACATGTCCGGGCTGGAAGAGAAAGCGTCTCGCAAGAGCGGCAGCTAGCCGAGCTGGGCTCGTTACGGAGAAGGTCGCGTCATGGATATCCGCGCACCCGAGCAGCAATATAATCCATACCGCGTCTACACGCGCGAAGAGTGGGCGCGGTTGCGCGACGACACGCCGATGACGCTGGAGCCGGGCGAATTCGACCGGCTGCGTTCGCTGCATGACCGCCTCGACCTCAAGGAAGTCGAGGACATCTATCTTCCGCTGTCGCGCCTGCTCTCGATCTATGTCGATGCGATGCAGCGGCTGTATTACGCGGAGCGGCAGTTCCTCAACATCCGCGACCGCAAGGTGCCCTACATCATCGGCGTCGCCGGCTCGGTTGCGGTCGGAAAGTCGACCACGGCCCGTGTGCTCCAGGCGCTGCTGGCGCGCTGGTCGCCGCGCCCGAAAGTCGAGCTGATCACGACGGACGGATTCCTTTACCCGAAGGCCCTGCTCGAGCAGCAAGGCATCCTTCAGAAGAAAGGCTTTCCGGAGAGCTACGATCTGCCGCTGCTGCTCAACTTCCTGTCCGACATCAAGGCGGGCCGGCGGCATGTGCGCTCGCCGGTCTATTCGCATTTGACCTACGACATCGTGCCGAACGAATGGGCCGAGGTCGACCAGCCCGACATCCTGATCGTCGAAGGCGTCAACGTGCTGCAGACCGGCAAGCTGCCGCGCGACGGCAAGGCGGTGCCCGTGGTCTCCGACTTCTTCGACTTCTCGGTCTATATCGACGCCGACGAGGCGGCGCTGCGGCGCTGGTACATCAAGCGCTTCCTGGCGCTGCGCGACACCGCGTTCACCAATCCAAAATCCTACTTCAATCGCTATGCGCTGTTGTCGGACGAGGAGGCCACCGCCACCGCCACCGCGATCTGGGAACGCACGAACCTCGCCAATCTCGAGGACAACATCCTGCCGACCCGCCCACGCGCGACGCTGATCCTGAAGAAGGGCGCGGATCACGCGGTGGAGAGCGTGGCGCTGAGAAGGCTGTAGCTTCGCAGCCTCCTATTTGCCGGCCTTTGCTGTCCAATCTGCGAACTTGATGCGTGCCATGAAAGTCGCGGGCCCGGAGCCGTTGGCCCGGTAGACGAAGGCTTCGCCTTCCTGAACGTCTCCGGCCTCCTTGCCGAAGGCATCGGCAATGTTCGTCTTGTGCGTGACGAGGACGGTGTTCGTGCCGGGGGCCGGAGATTGATCGACGAGCTGACGCACGGCCGCTCCGGCCTTTGCGTTCGCCGCGGTGGGGTTTGCCATTCCCGATGCGCTGGCGTTGCTGCTGTCCGTCAATGCGTCGACCGGTTTACCCTCCTTGCCGGCGATCAGCTTGCCAGCTTCGATCGCGCGGTTCAGACGGCTCGTGTAGACATTCCCGATCGGAATCGCGCGCTCCTGGATTGCCGCCCCGATCTGACGCGCCATATCCCTGCCCTTCTCACTCAGCTGGCGCTGGGCACTCATGTCGTCGAACTTGAAGGGGTAGACGTCCTTCTGGCTGTCGTCGGTCGCGGTATGCCGAAACACCAGCACATAGCCGCCTTGCTTGAGCGATGAGATGAGTTCCGGCGTATCGGCGGCAGCGCCCCGGGAGAGGCCAGCGAGAAGGACAATGATTGCGAGCCGGACAAGCACACCCATGCGCAAAATCCTCGATTCAAATGCCCCGGAGGATGGTGGCGCGCCGCGCAGTCGATTTCAATTGTCGATTGCCGGCCGATATCAGGTTGTCGTGAAGTTGTCGATCAGTGCCGTAGGGTGGGCAAAGGCGCGAAGCGCTGTGCCCACGGCCTCTATCCGTATTGCCAAATGCAAATACGTGGGCACGCTTCGCTTTGCCCACCCTACGGCCGTGTCGCTTGTGGTTACACCGCCAGCTGCCGCGACGCGGCCAATCCCGCCAGTGCCTCGTCCAGCTTCTCGCGATCGAGTGGCTTGATCAAAAACCCGTTCATGCCCGCCTCGAAGCAGGCATAGCGATCTTCCACCAGCGTGTTCGCGGTGAGCGCGAGGATCGGCGTGTGGCGGCCGCCGGTGGCCGTCTCATGGGCGCGGATGCGTTTCGTTGCCTCGATGCCGTCGAGCTGCGGCATCTGGATGTCCATCAAGACCAGATCATAGGGCGTGCCGGCCGAGCTCGCCGCGAGCCAGGATTCCAGTGCGGCTTCGCCATGGACCGCAATGACGACGCGGTGGCCGAGTTTTGTGAGGAGCGACCGCATCAACAGCGCGTTGATCTCGTTGTCTTCGGCGACGAGGATCGAAAGACCTCTCGCGGGCGGTTTGATCGCGGTCGGCTCGACAGGCTCGGGCGCGAGATCGGGCGAGACGACTTCGGGCGTCAGCGCAAGACGCGCGGCGAGGGAGGCTGCGCGCAATGGCTTGACCAGGAAGCCGGTGAAGGCCGGCGAAAGCTTGTCATGACGCGAGCTCGGCGTCAGCAGCACGAGCCGCTGCGTCGCGTGACCACGGGCGATTTCGCCCAGGCGGTCGGCAACGACCGGACCGAGCGCGCGGTCGATCAGCACCGCATGCCATGGGCGTTCCGGCAGCAACGCTTCCGCGACGGACGTATCGGAGACCAGGCAGGTCTGGCCACCCCAGCGTTCCAGCCGCCGCGCGATCAGCGACGCTTCGATGCCGTCGGCCACCAGCAGGATCGACTTGCCGGCGAGATCGGGGCTCGGGAACGCGGTATGTCCGGCGTCGCCGTGCGACGGCGCGAGCGGGATTGCGACCTCGAAGGTCGAGCCCTGCGCCGGCGCGCTCTCCAGCGTGATGCGACCGCCCATGCGCTTGACGATGCGCTCGGAGATGGCGAGGCCGAGCCCGGTGCCGCCATAGGTGCGGGCGACGCGGTCGTCGGCCTGCTCGAATTCGCGGAAGATGCGCTGCTGCGCGTCCGGCGCAATGCCAATGCCGGTATCGCGGACCAGAAAACTGATCTCGTTCGGCCAGATGCCGGGTTCGACGATCAGCGCCACGCCGCCGCTTGCGGTGAACTTGATGGCGTTGCCGGCGAGGTTGAGCAGCACCTGGCGCAGCCGTGCGGCGTCACCGACGACTTCCAGCGGAAGGCGCTCGTCGACGTAAGCCGCGATCTCGAGGTTTTTGGCCTGCGCGCGCGGCGCCAGCAGCTCGGTGACCTCCTCGATCAAGGTCGACAGCGCGAAGGGACGCTGGTCGAGATCGAGCTTGCCGGCTTCGATCTTGGAATAGTCGAGCAGCTCCTCGATCAGCGCCATCAGCGCTTCGCCCGAGGTTTTCACCGCCCGGGCGTAGGTTGTTTGCTCCGGCGTCAGCGAGGTGTCGAGCAGGAGGCCGCCCATGCCGATGATGCCGTTCAGCGGCGTGCGGATCTCGTGCGAGGCCATCGCAAGGAAGCGCGATTTGGCACGGTTGGCGGCGTCGGCCTGGTCGCGGGCATCCGACAGCGCGCGTTCGGTCTCGGTGCGGTCGGTGACGTCGCGCCCGACGCTCTGCAACTCCGCGGGCTGACCGGCGTCGTGCCGCACAAAGCCCTCGCGCCAGGCGATCCAGCGCGCGCCGACCGGCGTCGCGATCTTCTGATCGTGGATGCGGGTACCGTTGCTTTCACGGGCGCTATCGCCCTGCTCCAGCACGTCGAAATCGAAGCGCGTGCCGACCAGCGCACCGCGCTCCTGTCCGGCCAGCGCGCAATAGGCGTCGTTGGCGAAGGTGATCCGTCCCTGATGGTCGCGCAGCACGATCAGATCGCCCTGCGATTCGAACAGGCTGCGGGCGCGCTCTTCGGCTTCCTTCAACTCCCAATTGCGGTCGATCAGCACCTCGTTGTGGGCGGCGAGCTTCTTCATCCGCTTGTTGACGAAACGCAGCCGCATGCTGAGCGTTGCCAGCCCGAGGCAGGCCAGCGCAAACAGGAAGCTCGCACCGATTGCAAACGCGTTGGGATCGTAGCCGGAATTCGGCGCGCGGCTGCCGGTGACGAAGCCATAGGCGCCGCCGAACGTCGCCGAGAAGATCATGAAGGAGCGGATCGCGAAGGCAATCTTGGGGTGCTGTCGCCTGAAGCGGCGCATGCGCACCTTGATCCGGAACGTCCGACCCATTGCCACCGACCCCGACTCTTATTCGAAACCTGCCACCGCCGTTCGCGACGATGTCTCGCGGACCTTGCGAACAACTTGAGGCTTTGCGGCGGCCTCCAAACAGGGTTGACGAGGTGTTAACGCCTCAAAGCGAGGCGGCCTGGAGGGGGAGTGGGCGGTTGCCGCGGGCGCCGACGATCAGGGCTGCCGCTTCCTTCTGCGAGAACGTCTTCGAGCGGACATAGATGCGGTAATCGGCCGGGCCGTCGGTGGCGAGATAGATCACCGGACCGCCGTCGACGGGCTGCGAGGCAATCGTAATGAGGCGGGTCGACGGATTGCCCTGGCAGGCGCCCGGCTCGTCGCTTGCGCCATCGTCGACGACCGCGAAGTCGGCAGCGTCGGCATCGTCGGTGATTTGAACCCGCACCGTTGCCCGTTCCGGATCCTCGGTGAAGGCGACATGCACGCCGGCGGTCCAGAACAGGGAGGTGAGCTCGACCGAGGTCTCGCCGAGGGCGATGCAGGGATTCGAGACCGATCCGATCTCGTTGCGGGCGAACACCGCAGCCGCCAACAGGGGAACCACCGAGGCCAGGATCTTGAAACGCAACATGACACGCTACTCGCCAAGGACACACCCAAGCCCGAACTGGAACTTGTGGGCCTATGGTTTGCAGAGCGTAAAGGAAACTCGTTACCGCCGGGTTGATGCGCTGGATGATCAGGCGAGCTGTCGTACATCCTCCGCGAGTGCGCGATAGGACAGCGCTTCGGCGAGATGCAGCCGGCCGATCTTATCGGCGCCGTCGAGGTCGGCGAGCGTGCGCGCCACCCGCAGCACCCGGTGATAGCCGCGCGCCGACAGCCGCATGGTTTCGGCGGCATCGCGCAGCAGCTTCTGTCCCTGCGCGTCCGGCTTGGCGATATCCTCCAGAACCGACGCCGGCGCCTCGGCATTGGTGCGGATCTGCGGCAGTCCGGCATCCGCGTAGCGCGCGAGCTGGATGTCGCGCGCGGCTGCGACGCGCGCGGCGACCTCAGCGGAGCCTTCGGCCGGCGGCGGCAGGATCAGATCGGCCGCGGTCACGGCCGGCACCTCGATGCGCAGATCGATGCGGTCCATCAGCGGGCCGGAGATGCGCGCCTGGTAATCGCCGGTGCAGCGATCGATGCGGCCGCGCTTGCAGGAATAGCCGGGCTCGAACGCGTTGCCGCAGCGGCAGGGATTCATCGCCGCGATCAGCATGAAGCGGGCAGGGTAGGTGACGCGATGGTTGGCGCGGGAGACCGAGACCTCGCCGTTCTCCAGCGGCTGGCGCAGCGAATCCAGCACGCGCGGATCGAACTCGGGCAGCTCGTCGAGGAACAGCACGCCCTGATGCGCCAGCGAGATCTCGCCGGGCTTTGCGCGCGCGCCGCCGCCGGTGAGCGCGGCCATGCTTGCGGAATGATGCGGCGAGCGGAACGGTCGCTGCGATGTCAGCGCGCCACCCTCGATCTCGCCGGCGACGGAGGCGATCATCGAGACCTCGAGCAATTCGCTCGGCGACAGCGGCGGCAGGATCGAGGGCAGGCGCGCCGCCAGCATCGATTTGCCGGCGCCGGGCGCGCCGATCATCAGGAGGTGATGCCCACCCGCGGCCGCGATCTCCAGCGCGCGCTTGGCGCTCTCCTGGCCCTTGATGTCGCGCAGGTCGAGCCTTGAGGCGGCAGCCTCGTGCACCTTCGGCTCGGGCCGCGACAGCACTTGCGTGCCCTTGAAATGGTTGGCGATCTGAATCAGCGAATGTGCGGCGACGATCTGGATATCCGGGCTCGCCCATGCCGCTTCCGAGCCGCAGGCTGCCGGACAGATCAGGCCTTCCTCGCGCACGTTGGCGCCGATCGCGGCGGGCAGAACGCCGGCCACCGGCGCGATCGAGCCGTCGAGGCCGAGCTCGCCGAGCACGGTAAAGCCGGTCAGCGCATCCGGCGGGATCGCGCCGATCGCCGCCATCAGACCGAGCGCGATCGGCAGGTCGTAATGGCTGCCCTCCTTGGGCAGGTCGGCAGGGGCGAGATTGACGGTGATCCGCCGCGCTGGCAGCGCCAGGCCCGAGGCGATCAGCGCCGAGCGGACCCGCTCGCGCGCCTCCGACACCGCCTTGTCGGGAAGGCCGACGATGGCGAAGGCCGGCAGGCCTGGCGCGACCTGCACCTGCACGTCGACCGCGCGGGCCTCGATCCCTTCAAAGGCGACTGTCGAAACCCGCTGGACCATTCTCGAACCAGATTTGCCCCTCGCACAATTAGGGGTAGCAGACCCGGACCGCTCTGACAAGAACAATACGGGAACGAAGGTGAGGGCGCCGCATTCCCTAACGACCGGTAAACGGGACCCAGACATTAAGCTTCGACTACGCCTCGAATGCGACCGGCTCTCCTCAGCACATTCCAACGAATGTCCGCTACTCCTAAGGCTGCGGGATGGGCCGTGGTCTAACGGGTGAAGAATTCAAATGCTTGCAAATCGCCGCAGAAGCGAACGTCGGGTGTGCACGCGGCTCGCCAAGATCCATTTTGGTGCGGGCTCGCTGCCGCGGGACTGCACGATCACGGATATCTCGGATGGGGGCGTGAAGGTCGTGGCGGAGTTTCTGGAAGTGCCGCCGCAATTCACCATCATCTTCGCGCCCGATTATTCCCGGCAGTGCCGCCTGCGCTGGCGCATCGGCTGCGAATTCGGTGCGGAATTCACCGACTAGTCCTGCCAGACGCGTTTCCTTAACCGGACTTTAGCGTTAATCGGCAAAGCATCTCTGATCAGTCCGCCGGCGGTGATCAGAGTATGTCCAAGCGTTCGTCCCTTGCCTCTCCCCCGGCGAGATTTCTGCTTCCCGCGCTTCTGGTGCTTGCCCTTGGTGGCTGCCAGACCACGGGCCTGGAGGACGTGACCGGCGCGCTCGGTGGCGGCAGCAAGTCGGAGCCTGCGGCGACGGCCGATGCCAGGCCCATGGACGCCCTGCGCGAGTGCTATCGCGCCAAGCCCAGCGATCCCAATGTTGCGCTCGAATACGGCAAGGCGCTGCGCGAAAGCGGCCAGCGTGCCCAGGCGGTCGCGGTGATGGAGCAGGCTGTGCTCGCCCATCCCAGCAACAAGGCGCTGCTCGCCGGCTATGGCCGCGCGCTCGCCGACAATGGCAATTTCCAGCAGGCTTTCGACGTGCTCAGCCGCGCGCATACGCCGGAGGATCCGGACTGGCGCATCCTGTCGGCGCAGGGCGCCGCGCTCGATCAGCTCGGCCGCAACGAGGAAGCGCAGCAATATTACGCTGCAGCGCTGAAGATCGTGCCCGACGAGCCGACCGTGCTGTCCAATCTCGGCCTGTCCTACATGCTGCAAAACAATCTGTCGAAGGCCGAACAGGTGCTCGGCCGCGCCCATCAGCGCAATCAGAACGATGCGCGGGTCCGCGCCAATTTTGCGCTCGTGCTGGGATTGCAGGGCCGCGAGGCCGAGGCTGAAATCCTTGTGAAAGCAGATTTGCCGCCGGATCAGGCCGCAGCCAAGGTCACGGCGCTGCGCCAGCTGCTGTCGAAGAAGCAGCAGCAGCGGGCGGAAAAGTAATCCGCCGCCGCCGAGAGTCGCTTTCGTTCGAATACGCGCTTGCGCTTACGACGCCTTGCGATGCGGAGCGGATCCGCGCCCCGATTTGCCCTTCAGCTTCTTCAGCAGCGGTTCGAGCAGCGAACGCTTCGGCTTCTTCACCTCGCCGCGTCCGGCCAGGCGGTTGGCCATATTCTGGAACAGCACGGTGGTGCGGTGGCTCTTGGAGACCTCCGCGATCATCTGGCCGTTATTGGCGGCGGTCGAGAACAGCTTTGAATCGAACGGGATCACCGCGAGCGGCTGGCTCTCCATCGTCTTGGCGAACGATTTAACGTCGATCTCGGCGCGCTTGTGCATGCCGACCTGGTTGATGCAGTAGAGCGGCGGCCGGTCGTTCGGCCGCGCCGTCTTGAGCACGGTCAGCATGTTCTTGGTGTTGCGCAGGTTGGCGAGATCCGGCTCGGCCACGATGACGATGTCGTCGGCATTGACCAGCGCGCGCTTGGTCCAGGCCGACCATTGGTGCGGCACGTCGAGCACGATGCAGGGCGTGGTCATGCGCAGCGTGTCGAAGATGGCATCGAACGCTTCCGCGCCGAAATCATAGACGCGATCGAGCGTGGCGGGTGCAGCGAGGAGGCTGAGGCGCTCGGTGCATTTGGAAAGCAGGCGCTCCATCAGCGCCGTGTCCGGCCGGTCCTGCGACAGCACCGCGTTGGCGATGCCCTGCGCCGGATCCTGGTTGTAGTCGAGGCCGGCGGTCCCGAAGGCGAGGTCGAGATCGATCACGACGGAGTCGAGCGCGAGGTCGCGCGCGATGGTCCAGGCCACGTTGTGCGCGACGGTGGAGGCGCCGACGCCGCCCTTGGCGCCGACCACCGCGATGACGCGGCCGGTGATGATGGTCTCGGACGCCGAGAACAGGCTGCAGATCGAGCGCACGACGTCGAGGGTCTCGACCGGCCCGACCACGTAATCGTTGACGCCGCGACGCACCAGCTCGCGATAGGGCGCGGTGTCGTTGGGATTGCCGATCACGACCACGCGGGTGCCGGGATCGCAAACGCCGGCGAGATCGTCGAGCCCCTCGAGAATGTCGCGCGTGCCGTCGGATTCGATCACGATGACGTTCGGCGTCGGCATCGTGTCATAGACTTCGATCGCCGCGGCGAGGCCGCCGCTCTTGGCGGTGAGATGCGCCTTGGCGAGACGGCGGTCCTGGCCGGCCGCGGTCACAGCGGCGAGCGTCTGCTCGGTCTCGCAAAAGGCCTGCACCGAGATGCGGGGAACCGGCGCAATGTGTTCCTCGGGGTGCTGCGGATCGTCCGCTTCTTCGTCGATGTCCGTCATTTGCCTGTGTCGCTGAGTTTGGCCTTGTCAGCCTCGGGATAAGAGGTCGCCGTGGTCGTGCCCTTGCGGTAGCGGTCGAAGGCGATGTCGCGCCGTGCGGTATAGGCCGGCGTCTCGGCGCGCGGCTGCTCGAGGTCGGCGGGGTTGTCGATCATCGCGGCGAGATTGCGCTGGGTGGCGCAGCCGAGATTGAAGTAGGGCCGGTTCTCGTTGTAGCCGGGGTCGAGGATCGACGGTCCCATGTCCTCGGGCCACAATCCGCAGGGCCCGGCCACCGCCGCGATCTTGGAATAGCTCAGCCGGATGGTCGGAAGCAGTCCGGGATCTTCGGGACGATAGGGATGCTGCACGATGGCGCGCGACGGCACGCCGCCGCTGCCGAGCACCGCGCGGATCTCGCGATAGGTCGCGGCCGCCGCGCGCGAATTCGTGGTGTCGATGGGCACGTCGATGACGACGGAGCCGGTGCCTTCGCGCACCCAGTCCTGGGCGATGCCCGTCACGTCGGCGTGCTGCTCGGCCGAAAGCCCGCCGCGCGCCTTGCCGACGAAGATCACGATCGAGCGCTTGCCTTCCTGGACCGCGATCGGGTGACGCATGCGGTAGTCGGTCGGCACCGTCTGGGTGGTGACGACATCACCCGTGGTGTTGCAGGCACCCAGCGCGACGGAGAGCCCCGTCAGCGCGAGCGCGATGCGCCAGTTGCGACGTCGATCATTTGTCTTCGTCATCGCTTCATCCCCCTTGCCCGTATCTCGCCCGGTCCCCGAACCGTTGGTGTCAGTCGATGATGAAGCCGAAATCACCGGCATTGCCGTCGATCGGATCGACCCGGCGCGCGATGCCGTAGAGGCGGTTCATGCGGCCGAGCAGCGCCGACTGCGCATCGGAGGACGGCGCGAAGCCGTCATCGGGCCGCGACAATTCCTTCTGGGCGACCGCGCGCACCACATAGGGGGTCACGATCACCATCAGCTCGGTCTCGTTGTTGACGAAGTCCTGGCTGCGGAACAGCGCGCCGAGGATCGGCACCTGGTCGACGCCGGGCAGGCCGTTGATGGCCTGCTTGGTCTGCTGCTGGATCAGGCCGGCCATCGCCATCGAGCCGCCCGAGGGAATCTCGAGCGTGGTCTCGGCGCGGCGGGTCTGGATCGAGGGAATGGTGATGGAGTTGTTCGCGGTCGACGACACCGCCTGTGTCACGGTGATGGCCTGCTGGTTCGACAGCTCCGAGACTTCGGTCATCACGCGCAGGCTGATCCGGCCCTCGCTGAGCACGACCGGGGTGAAGTTCAGCGAGATACCGAACTTCTTGTAGGAGATCTGGGTGGTACAGACATGCGTGGTCGGATCGCAGGAATAGCCTGCGGGGATGGGGAATTCGCCGCCCGCGATGAAGGTCGCGGATTCACCGGAGATCGCGGTCAGGCTCGGCTCGGCCAGCGTCCGCATCACGCCCGCGCTTTCCATCGCGCGCATGGTGGCGCTGACGGTGGCGACGCCCTTGGCGAGGCCCGCGACGCCGAGCCCGTTGCTGGAGACCAGCGGGCCGCCGGAGACCGAGAACGGGTTGGAATTGTTGAAATTCACCACCGCGGTGCCGGCATTCAGGCTGGCGCTGAGATCGACGCCCAATTGCTTGACGATGTCGCGGCGGACTTCGCCGACGACGACTTTCAGCATCACCTGGTCGCGGCCGCGCACGACGATGTTGTTGACGACCTTGTCGGCGCCGCCGACGAGCTTGGCGGCGACGTCGCCGGCCTGCTGGGCCTCGACCGGGCTCGACACCGAGCCGGTCAGCATCACACTGTCGCCGACCCCCTCGATCTGCACGCCCGGCAGCGATGAGCGCAGTGCCGTGCGCATGCCGTTGAGGTCGCGCTTGACCGCGATGTCGTAGGACGCGACCTGCTGACCGTCGGCGGAGAAGAACACCACGTTGGTCTGGCCGACCTGGCCGCCGATGATATAGGCGCGCTGCGCCGAGCGGATCACCGCATTGGCGATCTTGGGATCAGCCACCAGCACATCCTTGACCTCGCGCGGCAGGTCGATCACGACCGACTTGCCGATGCCGAGCGACAGCGAACGCATCCGCGCCGGCATGGTCGAAACCGGCGACACGCCGAGGTCCGGCGCCTGCATCGGCGCCTGGTCTCCGACCGGCGCATCCGCAGCACGGACGAGATCGGGGGCTGCGACCAGCCCCAGTAACAGCATTGCCCCTGCCCAGATCGAGCCGGCGCGCTTCCCCCGAATGCGCAGGCCCATCCGATTGTCCCCGTAGGTCATCATGTCCCCATCACTTCTGTGACGTCAGTTGTCTCGCTTGCACGCCGTAGCGGATCACGTTCACGCCGTTCGAACGCTGCTTGAATGCCTGGTCCTCGGGCCCGTCGGCGGCGCTCGCATCGGCGATACTGCGCAGCGCAAGTGTCAGCGTGCCGCCCTGGCGCGAGACCGAGAGTGTCGTGATCTGGTCGGGCCTGAGCTCCAGCGTGACGGTCTTGCCGACCACGGCGTTCTGGCCTTCCTTTTCCTTCGGCGCCTGATCGATCGCGAGCACGCGGATATTGGTCAGGATGACCTCCGACAGGATCAGGTCATTGCCGCCGGTCGAGCCGTTGGTGCCGACCCCGTCGGGATTCTTCAGGCGTCGCGTCAGGACGATGTCGACGCGGTCGTTCGGCAGGATGAAGCCGCCGGCCGCGGTCTCGGCCGAAATCTCGGTGGACACGGCCCGCATGCCGGACGGCAGGATCGCGGCCATGAAGCCGGAGCCGTCGGCCCGCACCAGCTTCTGCTCGCGGATCGGCTCGCCCTGCATCAAGGGCACGCGTGCGATCGAGCCGGCGATCTGGGTCTGCGCGTCGGGCCGGTTGTCGCGGCGGATAAAGGCGCTGCTTGCGGTCGATTGCGGCCAGGTCTGCCATTGCAGATCCTCGGCCTTCACGGCCTGGCCGAGCTGAATGTCGGATTTGGCGACGAGCACCTCGACCGTCGGCAGCTTCTCGGCCACCGGGAGCGCGGTCGCGGGTTTGTTGTCGTAGCTGCTCGCCAGATACGCAGCGACGCCGCCGGCGCCCAGCGCGATGACGAGAACCACAATGCGTGCGGTGTTCATACGCTTCTACTCTTACGCGGGGTACGCGAACCGCACGTGGCGGGTTCCCCTGCATCGATGAGTAGGGAGTAAAAGTATAAGGGGTGTTGCGAGACCGAGTGTGATGGTCAGTGATGCTGCTGGTTTTCGGCAGATGGTGAATGCCGCGTTATTCGAACGGCGCCGACCCCGTAGATTCACGCATACGCGCTCGTGCGTTCGCACGAGGCGCGGGGCGCGTCATGGTGAATGGGTGGTTAGTGATGGGCTCGCCGTGTTTCCATCGATGTCCGCAGCCAGCGTGGGCGACGCGGCGTCCGACGCGGGCCGCTCGGGCGCAACAAGCCTACTGGCAGGGATACCGGCGGCCGTCCTTTGCTGCGAACGTATTCGTCGCCGCATCGTACGAGCGGTAACGTTGCGCACACGCGGTCGCGTGCTGCTGGGCGGCCGCGGCTTCCTGCTGCGCGGCGGCGCTGGCTGCACCGGCCGCGATGGCGCCGCCGATGAGGCCGCCGACCAGCCCGCCCACACCGGCGCCGTTGTCGTAGCACTGCCCGTAACGGCACCAGACCCGCTCGGTCAGTGCCGGCGCCGCGGCAGCGAGGCCCGGCGCGGCCTGTAACGGCGCCGACATGGCCGAGGTTGAAAACAGCGCGATACCGGCAGCGGCCATCAGGGCAATCTTTGAGGTGTGATCGTTTCGCATCGAATTTCCTGCTTCATTGCTGTGGGTGCAGGACAGCGCCTGCCTCCCGCTTCGTCCCAACGCGGAGCTCATTGGCCGGCGGCATCCACCACACGACAGAGGTTGTTGCTGATGCCTGGAGCCACCTGTCCCGGCGGCATGATGAAGACCGCATCGATGCGGCTGCCTTTGACATCCTTGCGTACGACGACACGCAGCGTCTGCGGCCGCCCGGACCCGGTGGTTTCCTGCTGGGTGGTCAGCGTGCCAAGCGCCTTGTCCACATTCACATTGACAAAGCCCTCCGCCAGAACGGCGCGGGAGACCCTGTCGAGGGCGAGCGTGGGGTTGACCGACGGGAAGATCATCCAGACCTTGTGGGTCGTGCCCGTCACCAGTGGAACGCCGCTGATCTGATAGTGGTCTGCGCAGCTGTCGGCCCGTGCCGGCATCGAGGCGAAAGCCATCAGCGTGACCGCGCAAATTATTCTCGTAAGCATGCTTCCATAACCTGTTTGAGTCGGTCGAAGCGATTTAGGCCAACCGCGCCGCAAGTCCATGGACGTCGGCGCATTCGGGATGGACGTATTCGGTTTCTGGCTAGGACGATCGGTTGCGCGATCTGGATATTCTCGTTCGGAAATCGGATATTGAGCGAGTGAGAGCGCGAGCCGGATTCATCGACGCCATGCTAGCGTGAGCGACGCGGTTGATCGCAGCAGCGGATACCCCGAACGACGGACACGCGGTCCGACCGATGACATCGAATTGCAGACGGCAAATGGCCAACGATTGGGATCTTCATGGTCGAAGACATGCTTGCCACACCTCACGCGCGATCAGGATCGTCGTTTCCGGAGTTGCTCGAAATACTCCGCCCGCACGGGATCAACGCGCATTCCTCACCGAAGCCCGATGGATCATTCCGCTGGCGCGCGGATGTCGCGATCGGCGCGGGCATGGATGTCGTGAGAGCGGATCTGTCCGCAGGCTGGGATTGGCGCTACGCCTACGGCGATTCATCGGGCCAGCTCGCCATCGGCCTCCTGAACGCCGGCAAGGCCGAGATGCTCATTGCCGGAAAGATCGTGCAACGCACGGAAGCCGAGATGGCGATCGTATCGCTTCCGACGCTGCAGCAGCAGCGGGTCGAAGCGGTCGATGGAAGGTATTCGAGCGTGACGCTGACGGTGCGCACGGATGTGGTGACAAAGGTGCTGTCCGCGGCGTTCGGGAACGCGGCGCTGGAAGATCTCGATCTGGCGCCCAAGGTCGATCTGTCCACCGGCGCCGGGCAAACCCTGCTTCAGCTCGTTCGCGCCAGCACGACCGGCTTGTATGACGGGATCCTGGCACGCTCGCCGAAAGCAAGCGCTCTGCTCTCAGAAGCTGCGGTGCAGCTGGTCCTCGAAAATGTGCCCCATCGGCTGATCGAGCGGCTGAACCGCCGTCCCATGGATGTGCCGCCTCGGCACGTCAGGCGGGCCGTCGAATATATGCGGGCCAACCTTCATCTGCCGCTGACGATTGCCGACATTGCCGGGAATGTCGGCATTAGCAGCCGGTTGCTGCAATCGGGATTTCGCAAGATCCACGGAACGACACCCGTCGCCTATTTGCGCAGAATTCGACTCGAAGCGATCCATGACGAACTCTCCCGACCGGAGAATCTCCTTCCGGTCAGCGAAGTCGCGCTGAAATGGGGATTTACCCATATGGGCCGATTTGCAGCGTCGTACCGCGCTGCATTTGGCTTCTATCCGTCCGATACGGTTCGCCGCGTCCGGGGATTTTGCAGCTAGCGCTCCATCCGGGCGACGCGACGGTGGCTATTTCGCCCGCTTCTGCTCGATCACGTCCCAGATCCTGGCCGCGACGTCCGGGCCGCCGAGGCGGGCGATGGCGCGAATGCCCGTCGGCGAGGTCACGTTGATCTCGGTGAGGTTGCCGTTGATGACGTCGATGCCGACGAACAGCAGGCCGCGCTCGCGCAGCGCAGGTCCAACGGTAGCGCAGATCTCGCGCTCGCGCGGGGTCAGCTCGGTCTCCTTGGCCGCGCCGCCGCGCACCATGTTGGAGCGGAGGTCGTCGGCGGCCGGCACGCGGTTCACCGCGCCTGCGAACTCGCCATTGACCAGGATGATGCGCTTGTCGCCGAGCTTCACCTCGGGGATGAACTGCTGGATCACCCAGGCCTCCTTGAAGGTGACCGAGAACATGTCGAACAGCGAGCCGAAATTCATGTCCTGCGGCATCACGCGGAACACCGCGGCGCCGCCATGGCCGTGCAGCGGCTTCATCACGACGGCGCCGTGCTTGTCGCGGAACGCGTTGATCTCATCGAGGTCGCGCGAGATCAAGGTCGGCGGCATCAGCTGCGGAAAATTCATCACGAACAGCTTTTCGGGCGCGTTGCGCACCGAGGCCGGATCGTTGACGACCAGCGTCTTCGGATGAATCCGCTCGAGCATGTGCGTCGAGGTGATGTAGGCGAGGTCGAACGGCGGGTCCTGGCGCAGCAGCACCACGTCGAAGCCGTTCAGCGCCTCGCGCCGGGGCTCGCCCAGGGTGAAATGATCGCCGGGCTCGTCGCGTACGGTCAGGAGCTGGACCGGCGCAACGATCTCCTCGCCGACCATCGAAAGCTTGTCGGGCGTGTAATAGGACAGGCCGTGGCCGCGCTTCTGCGCCTCCAGGAGCAGCGCAAAGGTGGAGTCGCCCTTGATGTTGATGCGGGCGATGGGGTCCATCTGGACGGCGACGTTCAGTTTCATGGTCTGCCTTTCAGGTCGAGGCGTCGAATGCCGCCAACACATGGCGTGGAAGTGATCGCGGCGCAATCAGCATGGCGTCGAATCGCAATTCGAATTCCGCATGCTCGGGATGCGTGGCCAGCCAGCCCTGCGCGGCGTCGATGATGCGCTGCTGCTGGCGCGGCGTCACCGCGTAGGCGGCCTCATCGAGGCTGGCACGCGCCTTGACCTCGACGAAGGCGATCAAATTGCGCCGCCGCGCCACGAGGTCGATCTCGCCATGCGGCGTCCGGTAGCGCTTGGCGAGGATGCGGTAGCCCTTTGCCATCAGGAAGGCTGCGGCGCGACTCTCGGCCGAGATGCCGGTGCGGAACGCGGCGACGCGCTCAGGCGAGGCCGGTTTCGGTTCCGTTGCGTCCTTAGTCTTCGCCATCGCCGCCCCGCAAATCCTTTGCGAGCTCGAGCGCGCGGGCATAGACCTCGCGGCGGGGCCGCCCCGAGAGCGCGACCGCGTGCGCGACGGCGTCCTTGACGCTATGCGCGGCAAGCTGCGCGCGCAGGAGATCGTCCAGCGCATCCGCCGTCAGCACGTCGGCATCCGCAGCTGGCGGGCCGATCACCAGCACGAATTCGCCGCGCGTCTCGAGGCTGTCGGCGTCGCGGGCGAGCTCGCTCAGCGTCGCGCGCGAAATCTCCTCGTGCAGCTTTGTCAGCTCGCGGCAGATCGCGGCTTCACGCGTGCCCATGATCTCGGCGAGATCGGCGAGTGTGTCCTGCACCCGGTTTCCGGAGTCGAACATCACCAGCGTCGCATCGATGCGGGCGAGCTCGGCCAGGCGCGACCGCCGCGCGGCGGATTTCGCCGGCAGAAAGCCCTCGAAGAAGAAGCGATCGGTCGGTAGCGCGGCGACCGACAGCGCTGCCAGCACGGAGGACGGGCCGGGCAGTGCATAGACCGCGTGGCCCGCGGCGCAGACCTCGCGAACCAGCTTGTAACCGGGATCGGAGATCAGCGGCGTGCCGGCATCCGATACCAGCGCGACCGAGCCGCCGGCGGCAAGCGCCTCCAGGATCCTTGGCCGGGCGGCTTCGGCATTGTGCTCATGATATTGCTTGAGCTGCGCCGAGATGTCGTAGCGCTCGGTCAGGCGCCGCGTGATGCGGGTGTCCTCGCAGGCGATGACGTCGACCCCGGCGAGCGTCTGCAGCGCGCGCAGCGTGATGTCGCCGAGATTGCCGATCGGGGTCGCCACCAGATAGAGGCCGGCCGCCGGCTTCGGCACCGCGAGCCGATGGGCGTCGATGGAGAAACCGCGCGGGGCGGCGTCTGGGCCTTCAGGCGTATTTATCGGGGCCGGCTTTGCGCGCATAATGATTCGAACTTAGGCATGATCCCCGGGGCTGGGAACCGGTCCTTCGAAAAAGATCGTGCCAGATGAGGGGCGAGGAAGGACTGGAATGTGATCCATCCGGCATCACATTCTCACGGGAACGAAGCGTCAGCGCCATATTCGCGGCGGAAAGCCCGCCTTGATGCTGGATGACGGACGGCGAACAGCCAGCCAGGCAGCGAGGGCAGCCGCGTTAAGCGGTCATTATCCTTTTGTTTTGGTTAACTATTTGCCGACAATATGCCTGAATCCGCGGCTTCTGTCGCGGCAAGATTTGCTGTGATCGGCCGGCGACGGACGATCAGAAGAGAAGTTGCCATGGTGGGCCCGCGTGATCTGAAGTCTCCCGTTGAGGGGCCCCGTTTCGCGGGTGCGACCCGGCGGAGTGCGCTTGGCCTGCTGCTCGGCACGCCCCTGCTGTCAGCCTGCGCCGGCGTGCAGCAGAGCCTCAGCCAGTTTTCCAACCCGTTCTCGAGCTCCTCTCCGCCGCCGGCCCAGCCGGCAGGCCCGCCGCAGCAGGCGACCACCGCCGGCACCGGCGGGGTGAAGGTTGCGGTGATCCTGCCGCTGTCGGCCGCGGGCAATGCCGGGCTCGCCGCGCAGTCGATGCGCAACGCTGCCGAGATGGCGCTGGCCGAGTTCCAGAACCCGAACATCCAGCTCCTGATCAAGGACGACAATGGCAGCCCGCAGGGCGCGCAAGCCGGCGCGCAGCAGGCGGTCGACGAAGGCGCCGAGATCATTCTGGGGCCGTTGTTCGCACAGTCGGTCCCGGCCGTGGCGCAGGTCGCGCGCACGCGGGGCATTTCGGTGATGGCGTTCTCGACGGATTCGAGCGTCGCCGGCCGCGGCGTCTATCTCTTGAGCTTCCTGCCGGAGTCCGACGTCAATCGCATCGTCGAATATTCCTCCAGCATCGGAAAACGCTCCGTCGCCGTGCTCCTGCCCGACAATGCCTATGGCAATGTCGTCGAAGCCGCGGTGAAGGCCGCGGTGCCCAGGCGCGGCGGACGCATCGTCGCATTCGAGAAATACGGCGCCGACCGCGCTACGCCCGCGCGCACCGTCGCGCAGCAGCTCGGCAGTGCCGATGCGCTGTTCATTGCCGATGACGGCGATGCCGTCGTCGCGGTGGCCGATGCGATGACCGCCGCAGGCGCGAACTTACGCAACATCCAGCTGCTCGGCACCGGCCTCTGGGACAGCCCGCGCGTCTATGCCAGCCCGAACCTGCAAGGCGGCCTCTACGCCGCGCCGGATCCGGCCGGCTTCCGCGCCTTCGCCGGCCGTTACCGCACCAAATACGGCGCCGAGCCGATCCGCACCGCGACACTCGCCTATGACGCGGTCGCACTCGTGGCCGCACTCGCGCGCACGCAGGGCACCACGCGCTTCTCGTCCGATGTGCTCACCAATCCCTCCGGCTTCGCCGGCATCGACGGCCTGTTCCGCTTCCGCGCCGACGGCACCAACGAGCGCGGGCTCGCGGTGATGAAGGTGACGACGGGCGGCGGTGTCGCGGTGGCTGGATCGCCGAAGAGCTTTGGTGCGTAGCAGGCTTCGCCTAAAAATCTATCCTGGCTTGGCCACGGCCGGGACCTGCGCCTCGTACCGGCGCCGGTTGCTCCAATAGATGTTTGCGAACAGAGCGGCTTCCTGGCGATAGGGAATATGATCGTCGGTGTCCTCGCCGGCGTGCGCCTCGATCCAGGCCAGGTGCTCCGCAATGGCGCCAGAGCGGTCGCCCTGCAGGGCACGGATCTGGAATTCGTACATGTGCTGCTCGATATCGAGGTAGCGATCGTACCAGCACGTCGACCACTGACGGTTTTGCAGGGCAAAGCGCCTGATCCAGCGCTCTGCCAGGTCCATCTCATGCTCGGGCTTGGAGAACATCACGTCGCGGCGCGCTTCTTGCAGCGTCTCGATCGCGACCGGCTTGTTCTTCCGCCAGAGCGTCTGCATCGAGGTGTCGGAGAGGAAGCGGTCGGCATAGATCGGATGCTCGAACGCAAGCTCCCGCAAATGCGGCAGTTCGAAATAGACGCGAATCTCCGAACAGACGCTCGCCTTCAGTTCGTTGTCTTCCATCTTGCGATGAAAGGCATCGAAGCCGATGCCGGGAAAGTAAGGCATGAAGGCCGAATGAAACATCTCGTGCAGGCGGTATAGATCCTCGATCGCTGGATTGTCGTAGGTCCGGTTCATCGACACGCCCCACCACGAGCAGAAATGAGCGCGTTCGAGCCGGTCATTGGTGGTATCGCAGAACAAGCGCGGCAGGCTCGCGAATTGTTCGACGATGTCATGGATGAAGCCGCGATTGGCGTGCGAATCGCGGATCGGCTCGCATCGCCACAAGCCGTGCACATGGCGGTGGATGTCTTCGGGATCAGTCACCGCGACGAGATTCTTCAAGATGCGCCTCCGGGGATCGGGCCGGCGGTGCCGATCATTTGCGCCATGGCGGGTGTGAGACAAACGCGCAAATGCGCCTGCGCGTTATTCGCGGGTCGCCGTAGGAAGGCGGCGAGCGCGGGGTCCAGAGTGTCAGACCGGGACGCCCGCGCAAGGATCGTGACGTCACTCGGTGTGAGCGCGATGCCGAGCCGGCGGCCGACTTCCGTGGCAGCCTCGCGCTGAACACGCTTATAGCGGCGCGGCAGGTCGTAGACGTCATGACGCTCGATCAGCGCGAGACCGAGCTGCAGCGAGGTGAGGTTCTTGAACCATTGATTGCCGAACAGGGACGGCATGGCCTCGCGACAGAAGATGCCGCCGATGCGGTCGTAATAGACCCCGAACGGCTTTGAGAGGCTGAAGGCAACGGCCTGCACCGCGGGACTGTCCGCGGCAATACGCGATCCGAGCTCTTCGGCAATACTTCCGACATAGGTGACGTCGAGCAGCAGGCGAGGTTTTGAGGCGCCGGCCGATAGCAGGTCGAAGAAAGCGTTTGCCTGCGGCCAGACATCGCCGTCAATCGCAGAGGGTTGGCTGATACAGAACAACGCGGTCGGCGGAAGCAAACGTCCGACCTTTTCCCAATCGGCGCGGTCATGCTCAACGACCGCTATCCCGCATGCCTCGGCATAGGCCTTGTAGCCCTCGTACTCGCCAGAGAAGACGTGGATTTCGGGATTGAATCGCTCGCTGCGCGCGCGGTTGCCATAAGCGGTTATGACATGAAATAGCGCTTCGCTGCCGCCGGCCGTCGGATAGCGCCAGGGAAATCCGGCCGGCGAAAGCGCAACCACCGGGTCAGCCCAGGCCATCCAGCGAGCGAGGAAGGCTTCGTGAAGCGCAAACTGCTTGCCGGTCCAGGCGTCGCGGAATTGCTCGAGATATTGTCGCCGCGCGGCATCCGGTGACGCCGGGCAGTTGCCGAGGATTGCGTGCTTCGCCGCTTCGGTCTCCGGCGTGACGAGGGCGTAGACCGTCTTGCTCGCACCGGCATCCTTCACGCGCCGGTCGAGTTCGGGATCGTGGATCGCAGGGAGAGGGGCTCGCTCGTTCATGGCCGTCCGAATGCGGGGCAGGATGACGCGCGAGCCAATCTAGCATGGCATAAGGTCAGCTGCCGGAAATCCCGGCGGTTCGCTTATCAAAGCCTTTACGCCGCCAGGTCCGCGACCACGGCATCGAGCACCGGGAATCCGCTACTCGTGACGCGCAGCCGGCCCGTTGCATCGACCGTGATCGCGCCTTCCTCGCGCAACAGCGCGATGCGACCGGGGTCCAGCGGGCGACCTGAGAGCGCCGTGTAACGCTCGGGGTCGATGCCCTCGGCGAGGCGCAGCCCCATCAGCAAAAATTCGTCGGCGCGTTCTTCGCTGTTGAGGAGATCGTCGGTGACGACGCCGTGGCCGCTGCTTTCGACGCGCATCAGCCAGGCTTCGGGCCGCTTCTCGGTGGCGGTGGCATGGCGCACGCCGTCGATGTCGAGGCGGCCATGTGCGCCGGGACCGATGCCGGCATATTCCTCGCCGCGCCAGTACACCAGATTGTGCCGGCACTCGGCGCCGCGCCGCGCGTGATTGGAAATCTCGTAAGCCGGCAGACCGAGCTTGTCGCAGGTCTCCTGCGTCACGTCGTAGAGCGCGCGCGCGACGGCTTCGTCCGGCGTCTTCAGCTTGCCGGCCTGGTGCAGGCCGAAGAACGGCGTGCCTTCCTCGATGGTGAGCTGGTAGAGCGACAGATGCTCGGCCGCTTCATCGATGGCGAGACGCAGCTCGTCGGCCCACATCGCCGGCGTCTGGTCCGGGCGGGCGTAGATCAGGTCGAACGAATAGCGATCGAACGAGCGGCGCGCGATCGCGACGGCATCGAGCGCCTCGCGCGCGCTGTGCATGCGGCCGAGGGCCTTCAGCGAGGCATCGTCGAGTGCCTGCACGCCCAGTGAAACGCGATTGACACCGGCTGCGCGATAGCCGGCAAAGCGCGTGGCTTCGACACTGGTCGGGTTTGCCTCGAGCGTCACTTCGACGTCTTTGGCAACGTTCCAATGCTGGCCGATCGCGTCGAGCACGGCGCCGACGGTCGAAGGCTGCATCAGTGACGGCGTGCCGCCGCCGAGGAAGATCGAGGAGACCTCACGGCCGGGCGCGCGCTGTGCGGTGGTTTCGATCTCGCGGGCGAACGCGGAGGCAAAACGCGCCTCGTCGATCGCGGCGTGGCGGACATGGCTGTTGAAGTCGCAATAGGGACACTTCGACAGGCAGAACGGCCAGTGCACGTAAACGCCAAAGGCTTCAGATTCTTGTTTTGACGCGTTTTCCTGGCGCGAACCGGTGTCCACTTCGCTTGAAAACGCTTTAGCGCGGCTCAAGGCAGATCTCCGCCAGTTTCACGAAGGCGCGGGCGCGGTGCGACAGGCCGAGGCGGAGTGGCGGCAGGCCGTGCTTCTCGATGCTTTCCATCTCGCCGAAGGTGCGCGTGTGACCGTCGGGCAAGAACATCGGATCGTAACCGAAGCCGGCGGTACCGCGCGGCGGCCAGACCATTGTGCCGTCGACGCGCGCCTCGACCTCTTCGAGATGACCGTCGGGCCAGGCGACGCAGAGCGCCGAGACGAAATGCGATTTACGTTTGTCGGGCGTGGTGGCGCCGCGCTCCTGCAACAGGCGCTCGATCTGCGCCATGGCCGCCGCGAAATCCTTGGACGGTCCGGCCCAGCGCGCGCTGTAGATGCCGGGCGCGCCGTCGAGCGCATCGACCACGATGCCGGAATCATCGGCGAAGGATGGAAGCCCGGTCGCCTGCGCCGCCGCGATCGCCTTGATCGCGGCATTGCTGCGGAAGTCGTTGCCGGTCTCGTCGGGCTCGGGCAGGCCGAGCTCGCCGGCCGACGCCACCTCGATGCCGTGAGGCGCGAGCAGCTCCCTCATCTCGGCGAGCTTGCCGGGATTGTGGGTCGCGATGACGAGCTTTCCGGTGATTCGGCGGTGCATGGGCCTATTGACTACGCGACAGCCAGTTTCTGCAAGTCCACCAGACGCGCGATGCCTTTTTGCGCCAGGGCGATCAGCGCGAGGAACTCGTCCTGCGTAAACGGCTCGCGTTCCGCGGTGCCCTGCACCTCGATGATGCGGCCGTCGCCGGTCATAACGAAATTGGCGTCGGTTTCGGCTTCGGAATCCTCGGCATAGTCGAGATCCAGCACCGGCTTGCCCTGATAGATGCCGCACGAGATCGCGGCGACGTTGTCGCGCATCACGTTGGCCTTGATCATGTTGCGCGTCTTCATCCAGTTGATGCAGTCGGCGAGCGCGACCCAGGCACCGGTGATCGAGGCGGTGCGGGTGCCACCATCGGCCTGGAGCACGTCGCAATCGACCGTGATCTGGCGCTCACCGAGCGCTTCGAGATCGACGATGGTGCGCAACGAACGCCCGATCAGGCGCTGGATCTCGACGGTGCGGCCGCTCTGCTTGCCGGCGGCCGCTTCGCGGCGGGTGCGTTCGGAGGTCGCGCGCGGCAGCATGCCGTATTCGGCGGTGACCCAGCCGCGGCCCTGACCCTTCAACCAGGGCGGCAGGCGGTCTTCCAGCGTGGCGGTGACCAGCACATGGGTGTCGCCGAACTTCACGAGACAGGAGCCTTCCGCATACTTCACCACGCCACGCTCCAGCGTCACGGGGCGCAATTCGTCGGGCGCACGGCGGCTTGGCCGCATGGGGAATCCTCCAAAACTCTCGGAAAAGGGCTATTCGCGGTGCTTGTAGGTGGGGTGAGGGTGGGCGGCAAGGGGAAAGGACAAGGCTTTTTCACCCCGGGTTTTCCACCCCGCAAACGCCACGCTTGTCAGAACCCTCGGGGATGGACAAATTATGAGCATCTGAGAGGAGTTACCGTCTGTGGCCCATCACGATCCGATCCATCTGATCGCGCCGCGCGCAGGCCTCGCCCAGCTCAACGAGCGTTCACGCGACATCTTTCGTCAAATTGTCGAAAGCTACCTCGCGACCGGCGAGCCGGTGGGCTCGCGCAACATCTCGCGGCTGATCGCGATGCCGCTGTCGCCGGCCTCGGTCCGCAACGTCATGGCCGATCTGGAACATCTCGGCCTCATCTACGCCCCGCACACGTCTGCCGGCCGGCTGCCGACGGAACTCGGCCTGCGCTTCTTCGTCGACGCCTTGATGCAGGTCGGCGATCTCAACGAGGCCGAGCGGCAGTCGATCCAGAGCCAGCTGACCTCCGTCGGTCAGGCCCAATCAGTCGAGGCGGCGCTCGATCAAGCGCTGACGCGGCTGTCGGGTCTCACCCGCACCGCGGCCGTCGTT
Organism: Bradyrhizobium sp. CCGUVB14; assembly: GCF_024199935.1. Lineage (NCBI taxonomy): Bacteria > Pseudomonadati > Pseudomonadota > Alphaproteobacteria > Hyphomicrobiales > Nitrobacteraceae > Bradyrhizobium > Bradyrhizobium sp. CCGUVB14. The sequence continues at coordinate 193,231 of NZ_JANADS010000001.1, read as the reverse complement.
TTGACGCCGAAATCGAATACGCGGCTGAAGCACATCGAGTTCGTCCGCCTGGAACCCGAAAAGGCGCTGGTCATCCTGGTTGGCGAGGACGGCCAGGTCGAGAACCGCGTGCTGACGCTGCCGCCGGGAGTTCCCTCCTCCGCCATCATCGAAGCCGGCAATTTCCTCAATGCGCGGATTCGCGGCCGGACGCTCGCCGAGGCGCGGCTCGAGCTGGAAACCGCGCTGGGCGAGGCTCGCGCCGAGCTCGATCAATTGACGCAAAAGGTGATCTCGGCCGGGATCGCGAGCTGGTCTGGCGGCGAGAATGAGGACCGCCAGCTCATTGTCCGCGGCCACGCCAATCTGCTGGAGGACCTGCACGCGCTGGAGGATCTCGAGCGCGTTCGCCTGCTGTTCGACGATCTCGAGACCAAGCGCGGCGTCATCGACCTTTTGGGGCGCGCGGAAACCGCCGAGGGCGTTCGGATCTTCATCGGCAGCGAAAACAAGCTGTTTTCGCTTTCCGGGTCCTCCACCATCATCTCGCCCTATCGGGATGCCGCCGGCCGCATCGTCGGCGTTTTGGGCGTGATCGGGCCGACACGGCTGAATTATGCCCGTGTGATCCCGACCGTGGACTACGCCGCCCGCATCGTCAGCCGCCTGCTGGGGGGCTGACCGGCATTTGAGCCGATCACGGGCGCTTGATTTTCAGCGCCCGAAGCACGATATCCGGGCCAGCAAAATCCCGTAAGACCAGTTCGAAAAGAGAGCCGATGACCGATCGAGACCGGCAACCCGAAGACACGACTGCCGCGACCGGCGAGCCCGTGGTGTCGAAACCCTACATCATGCCCGACGACCCCGAGCCGGGTTCGGTGGAATTGCTGCAGAAGGAAGCCGCCGAGGCGCGCGACCGCATGCTGCGGACGCTGGCCGAGATGGAAAATCTGCGCAAGCGCACCGCCAAGGAGGTCGCTGACTCCAAGCTCTACGGCGTCACCGGCTTTGCCCGTGACGTGCTCGACATCGCCGACAACCTTCAGCGCGCGCTCGATGCCGTTCCGGCCGAAGCGCGTGCGGCGGCCGATCCCGGGCTGACCGCGCTGATCGAGGGCGTCGAGCTGACCGAGCGTTCGCTGCTCAACGCGCTGGAAAAGCATGGCGTGAAGAAGTTCGATCCGCAGGGCCAGAAGTTCGATCCGAACTTCCAGCAGGCGATGTACGAGGTGCCGGATGCGTCGGTGCCCGCAGGCACCGTCGTGCAGGTCATGCAGGCCGGCTACACCATCGGCGAGCGCGTGCTGCGCCCCGCGCTGGTCGGCGTCGCCAAGGGTGGCGCCAAGCCCGCGCCGGCTGCGAACAGCAACGAAGCGAACTGAGCGATTTTGAGGAGCGCGCTCGCGCGCGTCTCCTCATCATCAAGGTTTGACAACGTGAGCGCCTTACGCGCTCACCGCGATATCCGCAGACTGAATCCGCTTCACGCCGGCCTTGGCCATGTCGGCCCAGGCTTTCGCGAGCGAGCCCTGATTGTCGATGCCGCGGCAGGCGTCTTCCACGACATAGACCTCGAAGCCCGCCTTGCGTGCATCGAGCGCGGTCCAGGCGACGCAGAAATCGGTGGCGAGACCCGCAACGAAGACGCGCTTGATCTTGCGCGACTTCAGATAGGCGGCAAGGCCAGTCGTTGTCTTGCCGTCGGCCTCGAGGAACGCCGAATAGCTGTCGACGTCCTTGTGAAAACCCTTGCGGATGATGAGCTCGGCCTGCGGGATCGAAAGGTCCTTCGACAACGAGGCACCGTCGGTGCCCTGCACGCAATGGTCGGGCCACAGCACCTGCTTGCCGTAGGGCAGGTCGATGGTCTCGAACGGCTTCTTGCCGGAATGCACCGATGCGAACGAGACGTGGCCGGGCGTGTGCCAGTCCTGCGTCATCACCACGTTCGAAAACGCTTTCGCCATCTTGTTGATGACGGGCACGACCTGCTCGCCTTCCTTCACCGCGAGGCTGCCGCCGGGCAGGAAGCAGTTCTGCACGTCGATCACCAGCAGCGCGGAGGTGTCATCCGGCTTGATCGAGGCTGCTGCGAAAAGTGCGCTTGGTGCGAGGCTCGCGAGCGCCGTGGTTCCCAGCGCCGCCAAGATTTGTCGTCGGTCCAGCATCGTCCACCTCCCCTCAAAGGTTGATCCAATGGAGGGAAGCCTAATTCCGTTCGTGTACGAACAAAAGCCCGAAAATGCAGCCGGCTTTGGCTAGCGGTTGAGCTGCCAGCCCCAACATCGCCGTCGTCCCGGCGAAGGCCGGGACCCATACGCCGCAGCAATAGTTATGCGACGACTCGGAGTTACCAGTTCGCCCAACAACCTCTCCCTGTGGTTATGGGTCCCGGCCTTCGCCGGGACGACACCGAGGGTGCTGGACGAGCCGTGCTAGCCCTTCGGCTGGATGCCGTCGCGCACGGCGCGGAAGCGGGTGAAGGCGTCCGACCATTGGTCGCGCGGCGCGCTGGCGATGATGCGCAGCGAGGTGCCGCCGCCGAAGCGGATCCACTGCACCACCGTCACCGGGGTCTTGTCCTTGCCGCTGACGCCGTCGATCCGGGTCTCAAAGCCCGGCTGGCCGTTGATGCGGATTGGCTCGGACATGGTGACGCGGGACTCGCGTACGCCGGGAATCTGGAGCGCGGCTTCCTGGGCGAAGCGGGCGCGGTCGTCAGCCTGCTGCGGGGTGGCGCCGATCAGGCCGAGGATGATGAAGGGCTTCGATTCATAGCCCGAGGCTTCGTTGCCGTCGGCCAGGATCAGGCTCGAGCCCGGCACCAGCGTGCGGACGTCCTTGAAGCCGGCGAGATCGGTGATCTTGAACGGCATCAGCCCGATCTGCTCGTCAGCCGACACTTCCTTGCGGGTGGTGGCGGTCGCAAACATCTGGCGGACCGCGTCATCGGTGTAGATCTTCGACGCGTTTTCGGGGACCTGCACCGCGACATAGCCGGAGAAGCCGGTGCCCGGCACGATCATCGAATAACGCTTCACCGGCGTCGTGCCGGCCTTGCCGCTCTCGGTGGTGAAATAGGCAAGGCCCGCCGGCGTCTCGATCTTGTCCGGCTTGACGCCATTGTTGCCGGCCGGATTGGCGGTGAAGGCGCTCACGACCTCGCCGTAAGCCGCCGGCGGCAGTTCGGTGACCAGCACCTTGACGCTGCCATCCTCGTTCTCGAAGCCCGGAAAGGTTTTGGCCGTGTTCAATCCGACCAGCGGCACCATGCCGAGGCGCAAGCCGGGCGGGTAGACGGCATCGGCGGCAAGCGCCGGAAGTGCCGTGGCAACGAGCAGGGCGAGCGCGGCGAGGGGGCGGGTCAGCTTCATGGGCACTCTGATTGGTTCACATTGAGGCCGTTCAATGGTCGGCGATTGGGCCGCTTTGTCGCGCGAGGCGGCCCCATGGCGAGGCTGTCCGGCAGGTCGGCCTTGTAGCGGGTTTGGCGCGCCGGTAACAGGGCCGGGGCCGACCACGGCGGCAGGGCCGGCAGATCGCCGAACCTGTTAATATTTCCTCACCCGCAAGGGCGGTTGAGCCCGGATATGATCTTCCAAAACCCAATGTTTTCACGGCCGAAACTTGCGTTCGGTCCTTGCGGGCCCCTCCCCCCCTCCTATATGAGCGTCAACCATCGCAATATCGCGAATGTTTGATCTTAGGGGGTTTCGGTTCGGGTGCCTTCTGGGCCCAGCCAACCTGCCGCAAAAACAAGGATATCAGGACCATGGGAAAGGTCATTGGGATCGACCTCGGCACCACGAATTCGTGCGTCGCCGTAATGGATGGCAAGAACGCCAAAGTCATCGAGAATTCCGAAGGCATGCGCACGACGCCTTCGATCGTCGCCGTGACGGACGACGGTGAGCGCCTCGTCGGCCAGCCTGCCAAGCGCCAGGCCGTAACCAATCCAGAGCGTACGTTCTTCGCAGTGAAGCGCCTCATCGGCCGCCGCTACGACGACCCGATGGTCGAGAAGGACAAGAAGCTCGTTCCGTACAAGATCGTGAAGGCTTCCAACGGCGACGCATGGGTCGAGGCCGACGGCCAGACCTACTCGCCCTCGCAGGTTTCGGCGTTCATCTTGCAGAAGATGAAGGAGACCGCGGAAGCCCATCTCGGCCAGAAGGTCGACCAGGCGGTCATCACTGTTCCCGCCTACTTCAACGACGCCCAGCGTCAGGCCACCAAGGACGCCGGCAAGATCGCGGGCCTTGAAGTGCTGCGCATCATCAACGAGCCGACCGCGGCTGCGCTGGCCTATGGTCTGGACAAGACCAAGACCGGCACGATCGCCGTGTACGACCTCGGCGGCGGCACGTTCGATATTTCCATTCTCGAAATCGGCGACGGCGTGTTCGAGGTGAAGTCGACCAACGGCGACACCTTCCTCGGCGGCGAAGACTTCGACATGCGCCTCGTGGGCTATCTGGCCGACGAGTTCCAGAAGGAGCAGGGCATCAACCTGCGCAACGACAAGCTCGCGTTGCAGCGCCTGAAGGAAGCCGCTGAGAAGGCCAAGATCGAGCTCTCGTCGACGACGCAGACCGAGATCAACCTGCCCTTCATCACCGCGGACCAGACCGGTCCGAAGCATCTGACGATGAAGCTCACCCGCGCCAAGTTCGAAGCGCTGGTCGACGACCTCGTCCAGAAAACCGTCGAGCCCTGCCGCAAAGCGCTGAAGGACGCCGGCGTCACCGCCGGTGAGATCGGCGAAGTCGTCCTGGTCGGCGGCATGTCGCGCATGCCGAAGGTCCAGGAAGTCGTGAAGCAGCTGTTCGGCAAGGAGCCGCACAAGGGCGTCAACCCGGACGAAGTCGTGGCGATCGGTGCCGCGATCCAGGCCGGCGTGCTCCAGGGCGACGTCAAGGACGTGCTGCTGCTCGACGTGACCCCGCTGTCGCTGGGCATCGAGACGCTGGGCGGCGTGTTCACCCGCATCATCGATCGCAACACCACGATCCCGACCAAGAAGAGCCAGGTGTTCTCGACCGCCGAGGACAACCAGAACGCGGTCACCATCCGCGTCTTCCAGGGCGAGCGTGAAATGGCGGCCGACAACAAGATGCTCGGCCAGTTCGATCTGATGGGCATTCCGCCGGCTCCGCGCGGCATGCCGCAGATCGAGGTGACCTTCGACATCGACGCCAACGGCATCGTCAACGTCTCGGCCAAGGACAAGGCGACCGCCAAGGAACAGCAGATCCGCATTCAGGCCTCGGGCGGCCTGTCGGAAGCCGACATCGACAAGATGGTCAAGGACGCCGAGGCCAATGCCGCGGCCGACAAGCAGCGCCGCGAGGCGGTCGATGCCAAGAACCACGCCGACGCGCTCGTGCATTCCACCGAGAAGGCACTGGCCGAGCACGGTTCGAAGGTCGGCGAGACCGAGCGCCGCGCCATCGAGGACGCCGTCAGCGACCTCAAGGAAGCGCTGAAGGGCACCGATGCCGAGGCGATCAAGGCCAAGACCAACACGCTGGCCCAGGCTTCGATGAAGCTCGGCGAGGCCATGTACGCGCAGCAAGCCGAGGCCGACGCCAAGAGGGATGCGGCCAAGGATGACGTCGTCGACGCGGAATTCACCGAAGTCGACGACGACAAGAACAACAAGAAGTCCGCTTAAGCCCGAGAGGGTATGATGCGGACGGCTTGGACCCCACACACTGCAATGGCCTCCCCCCTCAGGGGGGAGGCTTTCGTGTCGGGTGCGACGGGCGGCGGATCTGTTTCGATCGGTCCCGTTACGATCAATCAATTCCCAGCCACTAAGCTCAACGCTGCCATGCAGCCCTCTGCCATCGCGCGGAAGGCTGCCTATATGGTCGCGTGGCGACGTTGCTTCGCCCCGACTTGAATCGCGATTGGATAGGCCGAGTCAGAAATGTCCACCAAGCGCTGCTATTACGAAACCCTCGAAGTCGAACGCTCTGCCGACGATTCGGTCCTGAAATCGTCCTTCCGCAAGCTTGCGATGAAGTTTCACCCCGACCGCAATCCCGGGGACGACAGCAGCGAGGTCAAGTTCAAGGAAATCAACGAGGCCTACGAGGTCCTGAAGGACAAGGACAAGCGCGCGGCCTATGACCGTTTCGGCCACGCCGCTTTCGAGCAGGGCGGTCCCGGTGGCGGCGGCGCCGGTTTCGGCGCGGGCTTCGCCTCGTCCTTCTCCGACATCTTCGAAGATCTGTTCGGCATGGCCGGGCAGCGCGGCCGCGGCGGCCGCGAGCGTGGCGCGGACCTGCGCTACAACATGGAAATCACCCTCGAGGAAGCTTTTGGCGGCAAGACGGCGCAGATCGAGATCCCGGTCTCCGTCACCTGCGAGGCCTGCTCGGGCATCGGCGCCAAGGCCGGCACCAAGCCGAAGACCTGCTCGACCTGCGGCGGCGCCGGCCGCGTGCGGCAGTCGCAGGGCTTCTTCACCCTCGAGCGCACCTGCCCCGGCTGCCAGGGCCGCGGCCAGATGATCGAGGACGCCTGCCCGTCCTGTTCGGGCCAGGGTCGTGTCACCCGCGAGCGGACGCTGTCGGTCAACATTCCGCAAGGCGTCGAGGACGGCACCAGGATCAGGCTCGCCGGCGAAGGCGAAGCCGGCGTCCGTGGCGGCCCGCCCGGCGACCTCTACATCTTCCTGTCGCTGGCCCAGCACCAGTTCTTCCAGCGCGACGGCGCCGATCTGCATTGCCGCGTGCCGATCTCGATGGTCACGGCCGCGCTCGGCGGTGAATTCGAGGTGCCGACCATCGACAAGGGCAAGGCCAAGGTGAAGGTGCCGGCCGGAACCCAGTCCGCCCGCCGATTCCGCATTGCATCAAAGGGCATGCCGGTGCTGCGCTCGCGCCAGATGGGCGACATGTACGTCCAGGTCGTGGTCGAGACCCCCCAGAACCTCACCAAGAAGCAGCAGGAATTGCTGGCCGAGTTCGAAAAGCTCTCCTCCGGCAACACCCAGCCGGAATCCGAGGGTTTCTTCACCAAGGTCAAGGATTTCTTCGGTAATCGGGCGAGTTGAGCCGTCTTGACCGTACCGCCTTCGGCCTATACGTGTTTATGACCATTTTCTGACACGCCGCGATCATGCGGTCTCGTCCCGTCCGGTCCAGACATGCCATTGCCGTCGTCCGCGCGTGCGTTGAAGAAGCCTCGTCTTGATGACGAGGTGCGCTTTCTCAGATCGTGGATCGAAAAGCCCCTCCACATGGGTGCGGTGATGCCGTCGGGCAAGCTGCTTGCCCGGACCATGGCTCACTACGTCGATATCGATTCGGATGCTCCGGTGGTCGAGCTCGGGCCCGGCACCGGCGCCATCACCTCGGCGCTGGTCGAGCGCGGCGTTGATCAGAAGCGCCTCGTCCTGGTCGAATACAATCCCGGCTTCTGCGCGCTTTTGCGCGACCGCTATCCGCAGGCCAAGGTGGTGCAGGGCGATGCCTACCGCCTGCGCGACACGCTCTGGAACGTGCTGAGCGCGCCCGCCTCCGCCGTCGTGTCCGGCCTGCCGCTGGTCACGAAACCGATGCTGACGCGGTTGCGGCTGATCCGCGATGCCTTTACGGCGCTCTCGCCCGGCGCGCCCTTCGTCCAGTTCACCTATGCGGTGGTGCCGCCGATCCCGAAATCGCTGCCCGGCGTGTCCACAGAGGCCTCGGAACGGATCTGGATGAACCTTCCGCCGGCCCGCGTCTGGGTGTATCGCAAGGACTAATTCCGCCGGCTTCCTTTCATGCGCGGCGGGCTCGTTTCGCCGAACGTATGGAAGAGGATGTCAGCCCCGAAAATCTTGGTCATTCCCGGCTCGCTGCGCACCGGCTCGCACAACGCGAAGCTGGCCGCGGTCGCCGCCTATGAATTCGCCCAGGCCGGCGTCGACGTCACCCGCATCTCGCTCGCCGATTTTCCGCTGCCGATCTACGACGGCGATCTCCAGGCCAAGTCGGGCATCCCGAAGCACGCCATCAATCTCAAGCGCATGATCGGTACGCATCATGGCGTGCTGATCGTCTCGCCCGAGTACAACGCCTCGGTGCCGCCGCTGCTCAAGAATGCGATCGATTGGGTCAGTCGCGTGCAGGATCTGCACGAGGCGCGTGGCGACGTCTTCCGCAACCGCGCCTTCGCGCTTGCCGGTGCTTCGCAGAGCCGGCTTGGTGCGGCCCGCGCGCTGCAAGCGTTGCGGCTGATCCTGACATCCTGCCACGCCAATGTGATTGCCAGCCAGCTCACGCTCGCCTTTGCCGACCAGGCCTATGACGATATGGACAGGCTCAAGAACCAGGGCGATATCGACGCCATGAAAGAGATGGTGCGGCAGTTGATCGACATTTCCCAACGCATGATGTGAGGTGACATGACGCAAGCCGAAATCGCCCCGAAAGACCGCCTGATCGTTGCGCTCGATTTACCCAGTGTCGATGCCGCGGAGGCGATGATCGCAAGGCTCGGCGACAGCGTCACCTTCTACAAGATCGGTTATCGCCTCGCCTATGCCGGCGGCTTGCCGCTGGTCGCCAAGCTTGCCGACAAGGGCAAGAAGGTCTTTCTCGATCTCAAGCTGCACGACATCGGCAACACCGTGACGCAAGGCGTCGAGAGCATCACCAAGTTGGGTGCGACCTTCCTCACCGTGCACGCCTATCCGCAGACCATGAAGGGCGCCGTCGAAGGCCGCGGCTCTTCGCAGCTGAAGATCCTCGCCGTCACGGTGCTGACCTCCTACAACGAGGACGATCTGCACGCGGCCGGCTACCGGCTCGGCGTCTCAGAGCTGGTCGAAGCACGCGCGCAGCAGGCGCAGGTGCTTGGCGTCGACGGGCTCGTGTCCTCACCCGAGGAAGTCGGAGCCTTGCGCAAGATCGTCGGCCACCAGATGCATCTCGTCACCCCCGGCATTCGCCCGGCGGGTTCGGCAACCGGCGACCAGAAGCGCATCATGACGCCCGGTCGTGCGATTGTCGCGGGCGCGGATTATCTCGTCGTCGGGCGGCCGGTGGTGGAAGCCTCCGACCCCAAGGCGATTGCAGAGGCCATCCAGGTCGAGATTGCGCAGGCGCTTGCCTAACCAACACCCAGGGAGAAGAACAATGGCAAAAGGCTACTGGATCGGACGCGTCGACGTGAGCAGCGACGAGGGTTACAAGCCCTACGCCGTCGCCAACGGTCCGATCTTCAAGAAATGGGGTGGCCGCTTCGTCGTCCGCGCCGGCAAGTTCACCACCGTCGAAGGTGCAAGCCGCACCCGCAACGTCGTGATCGAATTCCCGGACTACCAGACCGCGATCGCCTGCTACAATTCCCCGGAATACCAGGCCAACATCAAGGTGCGCCAACCGCACTCGATCGCCGACCTCATCATCATCGAGGGCTATGACGGCCCGCAGCCGTCGGACGGCTGAGGCGCGGTCTTCTTTACCCTCCCCTGGAGGGGGAGGGTCGATCGCGCGAAGCGCGGGTGGGGTGGGGTGATCTCTCCACACGGGCACTGTCCGTTGTGGAGAGACTGTCACCTCACCCCGTCTCACATTTCGCTTCGCTCCATGTGAGCCGACCCTCCCCCTCTAGGGGAGGGTGGGAGCGCGCCGTGCGCCCATGGCCTCTCGGTTGCCGGAACTGCATCCCGCCGCTACAACGGCGCTGAGAGGATCAAACCATGTCAGATATGCGCCTGATTGTTGCTGGAGCCGGTGGCCGGATGGGCCGCGCCCTGACGCGGGCGATTGCCGACAGCAAAGGCGCGGTGCTCGCAGGCGCCCTGGAGGCGCCGGGCTCGGAGTTGCTCGGCAAGGATGCCGGCGTGCTCGCGGGCCTGCCCGAAAACGGCATCAAGCTGTCCGCCGATCTCTGGGCGATGTCCAAGGACGCCGACGGCATTCTGGATTTCACCGTGCCGGCCGCGACCATCGCCAATGTCGCGATCGCCGCCGAGCGCGGGCTCGTCCATGTCATCGGCACCACCGGGCTGTCGGCTTCCGACAACGCCGTGATCAAGAGCGTCACCAACCGCGCGGTCGTGGTTCAGTCGGGCAATATGAGCCTGGGCGTCAATCTGCTCGCCGCCGTGGTCAAGCGCGTCGCCAAGGCGCTCGACGAGAATTTCGACATCGAGATCGTCGAGTCCCATCACCGCATGAAGGTTGATGCGCCCTCGGGGACTGCGCTGATGCTGGGCCAGGCGGCGGCTGCCGGTCGCGGCATCCCGCTCGACGATGAGCATTCGGAACGCGGTCGCGACGGCATCACCGGCGCGCGCAAGCCCGGCGCGATCGGCTTTGCCTCGTTGCGCGGCGGCACCGTCGCCGGCGAGCACAGCGTGACCTTCCTCGGCCAGTTCGAGCGCCTGACGCTGTCGCATCTCGCCGAGGACCGCATGCTGTTCGCGCACGGCGCGCTGAAAGCGGCGTTGTGGGCGCACGGCAAGAAGCCGGGACACTACTCCATGGCCGATGTGCTCGGCCTCGCTGACATCTGAACCAAGCAAGCAACGGAAACTGTCAATGAGCGAACGTCTTCTCGTGCTGGTGCGGCACGGCCAGAGCGAATGGAATCTGAAGAACCTGTTCACCGGCTGGAAGGACCCTGATCTCACCGAGCTCGGCGTGAAGGAAGCCTCCGAGGCGGGCCGCAAGCTGAAGGCACAGGGCCTCGTGTTCGACGTCGCCTACACCTCGGTGCTCACGCGCGCGCAGCACACGCTCGATCTCATCCTCGGCGAGCTCGACCAGAAGGGACTGCCGACCTCGAAGGACCTCGCGCTGAACGAGCGCGACTACGGCGATCTCTCCGGCCTCAACAAGGACGACGCGCGCAAGAAGTGGGGCGAGGACCAGGTGCTGATCTGGCGCCGCTCCTACGACGTGCCGCCGCCCGGCGGCGAAAGCCTGAAGGACACGCTGGCGCGCGCGCTGCCCTATTACGTGCAGGAAATCCTGCCCGGCGTGCTCAACGGCAAGCGTACGCTGGTCGCCGCCCACGGCAACTCGCTGCGCGCGCTGATCATGGTGCTGGAGAAGCTGTCGCCCGAAGGCATTTTGAAGCGCGAGCTCGCGACCGGCGTGCCGATTATCTATCGGCTCAATGCGGATTCGACGGTGGCGTCGAAGCTGGATCTGGCGTCGTAATCGTTCGGGAGCTGGTGCGGAGCGGCGCAGAAAGGGCGGGCCTCCATGGACGGTTCGGCACGGAGCGGAATCTCCCGACGTGAAGCCGCCAAGCTCGGCATTGGCCTTGGTTTGATGTCGGTCGCCGGCGCCGGAAAGGCGGCCCAATCCTACGAGGTGATCCTCGAAGCCAAACTCATGGTGCCGATGCGCGACGGCATCAGGCTTGCCACCGATGTCTATCGCCCCGCGCTGAACGGGAAGGCACTGCCCGGTCCGTTTCCCGTCATTCTCGAGCGGACCCCCTACGGCCGCAATATCGTCAGTCGATCCGAAATATCCGTCGCGGAGCCGAAGCCGAAATCGCGTGCCGAGGTTGCGGCGTTCTTTGCAAGGACCGGCTATGTCGTGATCTATCAGGACTGCCGCGGGCGCTATGATTCCGAGGGCGAGTTCGTCAAATATCTGAGCGACGGAAACGATGGCTACGATTGCTGCAAATGGATCGTGGCTCAGCCGTGGTGCAACGGCAAGATCGGCACCATGGGGCTATCCTACGCGGCTCATACCCAGGGCGCGCTCGGTTGCACCAACCCGCCAGGCATTGCCGCGATGTTTCTCGACAGCGGCGGCTTCTCCAATTCCTACCAGGGCGGGATTCGCCAGGGCGGTGCGTTCGAACTGAAGCAGGTGACCTGGGGCTTCAACAACGGACTGGTCAGCCCGGCGGTTCAGAACGATCCAATCCGGCTCGCCGAAATGAAGGCCATCGACCTGAAGGCCTGGTTCGCGCGCATGCCCTGGAAGCGCGGCCATTCTCCGCTGACGCCCGCTCCCGAATACGAAAACTATGTCTACGACCAGTGGGAACACGGCAATTTCGACGATTACTGGAAGCAGATCGGCATTCACGCGGCTGGCTATTACGACCAGTTCAGTGACGCGCCGATGGTGCACATGTCGGCCTGGTACGATCCCTATCCGCGCACGGCGTCCGAAAATTATATAGGTCTCAAGGCTCGCAAGAAGGGCCCGGTCAGGCTGATCCTTGGCCCCTGGACGCACGGCGACCGCTCGCTGACCTATGCAGGCGACGTCGATTTCGGGCCGGCCGCCACGCTCGACCGCAATCTGGCGCAGGATTATCTGAGCCTGAGATTGCGCTGGTTCGACGCCTGGCTGAAAGGCGAGCCCAACGGTGTGGCCGAAGAGCCGGCGGTACGGATTTTCGTCATGGGAGGCGGCTCCGGCCGCCGCAATGCTGCAGGCCGGCTCGACCACGGCGGACGCTGGCGCGCCGAAAAGGACTGGCCTATCCCGGACGCGCGCAATACGGCCTACCATCTGCATGAGAACGGCCGTTTGGCGCCGGAGTTGCCTGCGGCAGCAGTCGAGCCGCTGACCTTCGATTTCGATCCGGCGCATCCGGTGCCGACGATCGGTGGTACGGTGACTTCGGGCGCTCCCGTGATGGTTGGCGGGGCGTTTGACCAGACCGAGGGACCGCGCTTCTTCGGCTCGCGCGAGCCCTATCTTCCGCTTGCCGCACGCCCCGACGTGCTGGTCTTCGAGACGCCGGTGCTCGATCGCGACATCGAAATCACCGGGCCGATCGTGGCTCATCTCTGGGTTTCGTCCGACCAGCTCGATACCGACATCACGATCAAGCTGATCGACGTCTATCCGTCGTCTGATGATTATCCGCAGGGCTTCGCCATGAACCTGACTGACGGCATCCTGCGGCTGCGCTATCGCAATTCCTGGGAGAAGCCCGAGCTGCTGCACCCGGGCGAACCCGTTGCAGTGACGGTCGAGGCTTTCCCCACCGCCAATCTCTTCAAGCGCGGGCACCGTATCCGGCTCGATGTCTCGTCGAGCAATTTTCCTCACTTCGACGTCAACCCGAACACCGGCGCATCCGAGGGCAAGGGCCTCTCGCGCCGGGTGGCTCGCAACAGCATCTATCTGGACCGCGATCGCCCGTCGCACGTGGTCTTGCCGGTCATCCCCGAACGATCGTGACCGGTCGATGCCGCAAGCGGGAGGCATCGCGCGCCGCGTGCGCGACGATTACTGCATCCCCAGCTGCCCGGCCTCCCAGCCCAGCATTGCCTGCTTGCGGGTGATGCCCCAGTGATAGCCGGTGAGCGTGCCGCTCTTGCCGAGGGCGCGGTGACACGGCACGACGAAGGAGACGGGGTTTTTTCCGACCGCTGCACCGACGGCGCGCGAGGCTTTCGGATTGTCGATGTTGCAGGCGATGTCGGAATACGACACCGCGCGTCCCATCGGGATCTTCAACAGTGTCTCCCACACCCGCACCTCGAAATCGGTGCCGATCATCACCACCCGCAACGGCTGGTCCGGCCGCCACAGCTTGGTGTCGAAGATGCGTTGCGCCAGCGGCGCGGTGCCTTCGTGATCCTCGATGTAAGTTGCGTTCGGCCAGCGCCGCGTCATGTCGGCCAGCGACGCCTTCTCCTCGCCGGGGTCGGCGAAGGCGAGACCCGAGAGGCCGCGATCGGTCGCGATCACGATCGCAGTGCCGAACGGCGAGGGATGGAAGCCGTAGCGCAAGGTCAGGCCCGCGCCGCCGTTCTTCCATTCGCCTGGCGACATCGCTTCGTGCGTGACGAAGAGGTCGTGCAGCCGGCCCGGACCCGAGAGCCCTGAGTCGAGCGCCGCGTCGAGGATGCTGGCGGAGTCCCGCAGCAATCCCTTGGCGTGGTCGAGGGTGAGCGCCTGCATGAAGGCCTTCGGCGTGATCGAGGCCCAGCGGCGGAACAGATGGTGCAGTTCATCCGGCGTGACGCCGGCCGCGTCGGCCATCGCCTCGATGGTCGGCTGCGCGCGCCAGTTCTCCGAGATGAACGCGATGGCCCGGCGCACGGAATCGTAGTCGCGCAGCGCGGCGTTCTGGGGGCCCGGCTTGGCCAGGCGCTGGTCATGTATGGCGAGTGTCATCATGGTCGGAAATGTAGGCGCGGCAGGGATGCGAAACCACCCGATTTCCGACTGCGCTTCAGGTCACCGGGTTGTAGGTCGGGCCGCGCTTGGCGGCGTTCAGCGCCTCGATCAAGCCTTTGTAAAAACTCGCTTTTTCATCGGGCCCTAAAAAACGTGCGATCTGGATCTGGTGACCGCGCGAGATCAGGTAGAGATGCTCGATGCCAAAATCCTCGTCGACCTCCATGTCGAGGCGGACCCAGAGCGGATTGAAGATGAATTCGGCCACCTGGCCGTGGTGGCTGACGCGGCGCACGCGCAATTCGGAGGTCGTGACCGTGATCTCCTCGCGCGCCCGTCCGGTGCGGAAATTGACCTTGAAGGCCCACCAGACCACGAGCACGTCGAGGCCGAAAAAGCCGAGCACCGGCCAAGCGCCCTTCATCAGGAAGACTATTCCGGTGACGAAGCTGACGACGCTCAGGAACAGCATCACGGCGAGGAAGCCGGTGCGGTTCAGCGAGCGGTGCGGCGTCAGCAGCGCGGAGAAGATCTGCTGTTCGCGCGGATCTTCAGAAGGCTTGCGCTCAATTTCGTTGCCTGTGCTCATCGTCCCTCAGTATATCCCGATCATGGCGAAAATCACCCGCAAGCCGGCCTCGCGCAAAGCGGCGGTGCCGAAGAAAAAGGCAAAGGCGGCCACGGCCAAACCAAAGGCGCCTGCGAAGAAATCCCTCAAGGGCATCAAACCCAATTCTATTAAACCCTGGACGCCGGCGGAAGTTCGCGAGGTCTTCAGCCGTTTCCAACAGGCCAATCCCGAGCCGAGGGGTGAGCTCGAGCACGTCAATCCGTTCACGCTGCTGGTTGCCGTGGTGTTGTCGGCACAGGCAACCGACGCCGGCGTCAACAAGGCCACACGCGCCTTGTTCGAGATCGCGGACACGCCGCAGAAGATGCTCGACCTCGGCGAAGAGCGCCTGCGCGAATACATCAAGACCATTGGCCTCTACCGTACCAAGGCCAAGAACGTGATCGCGCTGTCGGCCAAGGTGCTCAGCGATTTCGGCGGCGAGGTGCCGCGCACGCGGGCCGAGATCGAGTCGCTGCCGGGCGCGGGACGCAAGACTGCCAACGTCGTGCTCAACATGGCCTTCGGCGAGCACACCATGGCGGTCGACACGCACGTCTTCCGCGTCGGCAATCGCACCGGACTCGCGCCCGGCAAGACGCCGCTGGAAGTCGAGCTTGGTCTCGAAAAGGTGATCCCGGCCGAGTTCATGCTGCATGCCCATCATTGGCTGATCCTGCACGGCCGCTATACTTGCCTCGCGCGCAAGCCGCGCTGCGAGGTTTGCCTGATCAACGATCTCTGCCGGTGGCCGGAGAAGACGGTGTGAACGTGGCGTTCGGGCCAAGTGGTTTTGGGGGCATTCGTTGAGTCAGCAGGAACAAGTTCCGTCACCGCCACCCGCAGCCACGCCGGCGCCGCCGCCGAAGCCGACGCAGCGGCCGGCGTCCTCGCTCTGGAGCCGTCTCGCGATCCCGATGTTTGCCGTGATCGTCGCGCTCGTCTTCGTCGCGCTGGCGACATTGCGCTTCGACGAATGGGTCGGCAATGCCGTGGTTCAGACCACCAATGACGCCTATGTGCGCGCCGACCTGACCCGGCTGTCGAGCCGGGTCTCCGGCGAAGTGCTGACCGTCGCAGTGGACGACTTCCAGCGCGTCAAGGCCGGCGATCTCCTGATCCAGATCGATCCCGCCGATTACGAGGCCCAGGTCGCGCAGTCCGAGGCCGCGGTCGCCGCCGCGCAAGCCGTGCTCGACAATCTGGCCAACCAGATCGAGCTGCAATACGCGACGATCGCACAGGCCGAGGCCGCGCGGCTGTCGGCGGAAGCGCTGGAGGTCGAGGCCAAGCAGGAGCAGGAGCGCCAGCAATCGCTGACGCAGACCGAAGCCGGCACGCGGCAGCGGCTCGAGCAGGCGGTTGCGGGCCTCGCCAAGGCGCAAGCCGATGTGCGCGCCAGCCGCGCCGTGATCGCGGCCCAGCAGCATCAGCTCGAGGTCCTGCAAGGCACCAAGAAGCAGCGCGCCGCCGATCTCGACGCCACCAAGGCGACGCTGGCGAGCGTCAAGCTCAAGCTCGGCTACACCAAGATCACGGCGCCGTTCGATGGCGTCGTCGGCGAACGCCAGGTGCAGCCGGGCGATTATGTCAACATCGGCACCAACCTCATCAACGTCGTGCCGCTGCCCAAGGTCTATGTGATCGCGAACTATAAGGAGACCCAGCTCACGCACGTGATGCCGGGGCAGCCTGTCGAGATCACCGTCGACAGCTTTTCGCGCGAGAAGCTGCGGGGCAAGGTCGAGCGCATTGCGCCCGCGACCGGCGCGCAGGTCGCGCTGCTGCCGCCCGACAATGCGACCGGCAATTTCACCAAGGTCGTGCAACGTATTCCCGTGCGCATCCAGTTCGATGACAACCAGCCTTTGCTGGCGCGGCTCGTGCCGGGCATGTCTGTCGTCACCAGCATCGATACGAAGGGCGCGGATGGCGGAAAATGACGACGCCAGTCGCGGCCCGGTCTCGCGCGGCGGCATCGCGCCTCAGCCGCTGTTTGCCGTGGCGGCCGTGCTGCTCGGCTCGTTCCTCACCAATGTCGACAGCCGCCTGACCACAGTCGGCTTGCCGGATCTGCGCGGCGCGTTCTCGCTTTCATTCGACGAGGGTGCGTGGCTCTCCACCGCCGGCATCGGATCGCAGATCCTGATCGCGCCCGCAGTGCCGTGGCTTGCGACCGCGTTCGGCCTGCGCCGCGTGCTCGGCATCCCGAGCTTGATCTATGCCGTGATCTCGCTGATCGTTCCCTTGGTGCACGATTATCCGACGCTGATCGCGCTCAGCGTCGTGCATGGCCTCCTGCTCGGCACCTTCGTGCCGGCGACGCTGATGATCATATTCCGGAACTTGCCGATGCGCTGGTGGCTGCCGGCGATTTCGCTCTACTCGATCCGCGTCGGCTTTGCCTTCGACACGTCGAGCTCGCTGGTCGGCTTCTATGTCGATCATCTCGGCTGGCAATGGGTCTACTGGCAGAGCGTGGTGATCGCGCCCCTGATGGGCCTGATGGTTTATCTCGGCACGCCGAGCGAGCCTGTGAACCGCGCGCTGCTGCGCGAGGCCGATTGGGGCGGCATGCTGCTGCTCGGCGTCGCGGTCTCGATGATCTATGCCGGCCTCGACCAGGGCAATCGGCTCGACTGGCTGGGCTCCGGGACGGTGATGGCGCTGCTCGTCGGCGGCGCGGTGCTGTTCGCGGGCTTCATCGTCAATGAATCGCTGGTGCGCCAGCCCTGGGCCCATGTCGATGTGCTGTTCTCGCGCAACATCGGATTGGGCCTGGTCCTGATCCTGCTCTACACGCTGACCAGCCTCTCCAACTCGTCGCTGGTACCAAATTTCCTCGGCAATGTCGGTCTGCTCAGGCCGGAGCAAAGCGGTCTCTTGTTGCTGACCTATGGCGCGCTGCCGATGTTCGTGCTGGTGCCGATCTCGATCTGGCTGCTGCGGCATTTCGATACGCGCACCGTGGCGGTCGTCGGATTTGCCTGCTTCGCGGCTGCCAATCTCTGGGGGACTCAACTGACCCATGAGTGGGCGCGCGAGGATTTCATCGGCATCGTGCTGCTCCAGGCGATCGGACAGTCGCTGACCTTGCTGCCGTTGATCATCACGCTGCTGTCCAACTCCGATCCGAGCCGCGCCACCGCCTTTGCCGCCTACATCCAGGTCATGCGGCTCGGCGGTGCCGAGATCGGCGTGGCGTTGATGGGAACCTGGTTGCGCGTTCGCGAGCAGGTCCATTCCTTCTATATCGGGCAGAACCTGGAGGTCGGCGACGTCAATGTGGTGCGTGCGCTGAAGCAGCTTGCCGATCTCTTCGCCGCCCACGGCGTCGGTTCGGCGCCGGCGCGCGCGGTCGGCACGCTCGCAAGCTTCGTTGCGCGCGAGGCCAATGTGCTCGCCTATATCGACGGCTTCTGGCTCTGCTTCTGGCTGGCGATATCAGCGCTCGGCTTCATCGCCCTGATCACCCGCGCGCCGCCGGGCCCGTTTAGGCCGGCGCCATTCGGCTTCGCCAAGATGGTGCTGAGGAAATGCGGGGTAGCGGTGACGTAGCGAACGTCACCGCATCTGTCGCGCCGGCTCGATCAGCTCGGGCCGCGGTCCCGATAGCCGCTTGTGCATGTGGACCATGAAGGCCATGCCGAAGATCGGCGTCGCCAGGTTGACGATCGGGATCGAGACGAAGGCTGCGATGAAAAGGCCCGCGGTGAAGATGGTCGCGGCATTGTCGCGCCGCATCGCCTTGGCGTCCTCCGGCGAACGGAAGCGCATCGCGGCGAGCTCGAAATATTCACGGCCCAACAGCCAGGCGGCGGCGAGGAAGAAGATCAGGAAACCGGCGCCGGCAAACAACACCAGCGGCAGCGCGATCAGATAGACCAGGAGGGTCAGCAGCGCCGTCTTGATACCCTCGAGGATGGCCTGGTTGAACGGCAGCGCCGTGCCCGGCCGCTCGGCCGGATAATATTCGCGCTCGACGACGTCGGCGACGTCGTCGACGAAGAAGCTCGCGACCAGCGAGGTGATCGCCGGCATCAGGAATACGCTGCCGAACACGACGCCAAGGCCGGCCGCAATCGAGATGATCCAGGCGAGGACTTCGAGGGACGAGTGCCAGCTCGGCCCGAGCAGGCCCTCGAGCCAGACCTCGCCATAGGTCGCGAACCAGCTCAGCAGCCGCTGCAACCCGATCGCCAGCACGACGATCAGCACCAGTGCAAGTCCGATCGATCGCCACAGGATCGTGCGCATCGGCGGCGACATCATTTGCGACAGCGCCTTCACGGCGGCATCCAGCATGGGAACCTCTCACCAAACCACCCGCGAGAGGTAGACACCCCGGGCCGCTTCGGCAAGGGAGGCTGACCCTTGGCCTGACCTTGGACCGCCGCGGCCTATGGCTCCGCCACGATGCTGGCCCAGCACGCGATGGCGCTGCAGACCGTGCTCCAGCGGCCAAATCCCTTGTAGATCTGGGCGGCGACCTGCTCCTGCTGCTTCAGGGTGCCCTCGGCCTTGATCTGCGGGTCGGAGACGTTGCGGATCGCGAGCCAGCGCGGCGCCTTGGCGCCCATCTCCTGGGCGACGAGACCGAGGATGGCGTCGCCCATCTCGGAGACGTCGCCAAGCCCCTGGAGCTTGAAGTGATTGTCCGAGGTGTCGAAGCCGAAGAAGTCTGTGGTTACCACGGAGGATGACAGGCCGCTCGGCGCGACGACGAAGATTTTCGGCGGCCTTGTATTGGTCTTCGGCAGTTGCCCGGCATTGGCCTTGAACAGCGTCTTGGCCGTTGCGAATTTCGTCGTTTTGGCCGGCTTGCTGGAGAAATGCTCCTGCGCAAACGGTTGCTTCTTGAACTTCGAGAGGCAGTCGAAGCGCACGATCGGGCTGACGACGACGTCGCCGACCTCGACCTCTTTGCCGATGCCGCCGGCCGTGCCCGTGGTGATCACGAGCGTGGGCTGCACCTCGGTGATGATCTGGCGCCAGACGTCGATGTTCGGCAGTTGCGGGCCGTCCTGCGACATGTGTGAATCTGACTTGAAGACGACGACCTTCTTCTTGTTGATCGTCGTGGTCCAGAAGGCGCCGAGCCGTTTCAGCTCCTTGGCCGGGCAGCCATTGCGCATCTTCTTCGAGATGGTCGCGTAATTGTGCGTGTAGGGGACGTAGTCGTTGTGCGAGTCCTTGCCCGGCGTCAGCACGCGGCTGGTTGCGTGCCCTTCGTCGACCGTCCAGGTCACGACCAGCACGTCGGCGCGCGGCAGCGGGCCCTTGCCATTGCCCGGCTTCGGCCCGGTCTGCGGTGCGAGCCCCTTGGGCCAGGGAATATCGGTGAAGCGTGACAGCCCGGTCGCGGTCGAGAAGGCCATGAACTCGCGGCCTTCGGTCGATTCGGAATCGAAATCGATGATCTCGCGCTGGAAGTCCTCGGGCGCGACCTTCGCGGTCTTCTTCACGGCGGCATCCGCGATGCGCTTGACCACGAAGGTCCCGCGCGGTGGCGGTGTGGTGATCGGATCGAAGCCGAGATTCTTCTCAACCCATTTGCGGTCAGCAGGCATTGCGCGATCTCCGCCAATTGTTTTTGACAAGCATCTGTTGTCGACAAGCGTCTTTCATTGGTCGGCCAGGCCAGCCAATGGTTGCAATCTGAGGTCGAAAAAGCAGGTGCCGAATGGTCCGCACTATTGACCGATTCCGTGCCGATTTGAGGCAGTGAGAAATGACTCTACCAAACAAGACTATTTCGGAAAAAATCGCTCAATCATCTGAACCAATTCGCCGCTGAGATTACACCTATAGTTGAGGTGCGACAATCAGCCTTCCAATCACAAACGGAGGAAGTCATGGCAAGCTCGACTAAGCGTGTCACGCTGGCGAACAGCGCCCGTAAATTGCCGAAGGGGGCCAAGATCGTCGGTGCGGCCGATCCCAAGCAGGAAATCGAGATCAGTATTCGCCTGCGGGCGAAGCGCTCCGACGACGAACAGGTGATGGCACTCGGCGCGCAACCACCGCGCGAGCGGCAATATCTTTCCCGCGCCGAGTTCGCCGAACAGATGGGCGCCGATACCGCCGACGTCGCCAAGATCGACGATTTCGCGCATCACCACGAGCTCAACGTCAAGAGCGTGCACTTGGCCTCGCGCACGGTGAAGCTGACCGGTACGGTGAAGGCGATGAACGCCGCCTTCGGCGTCAAGCTCGACAAGGTCAAGCACGACGGCGCGACCTATCGCATGCGCAAGGGCAATGTGCAGATCCCGGCCGAGCTCGAAGGCATCGTGGTCGGCGTGCATGGCCTGGACAACCGGCCGGTGGCGCAGCCGCATTTCCGGCGCAAGCTTGCGAAGAAGGGCGCGACCGCGCGCGCGGGCCAGGGCGGCAGCTTCTCGGTCGAGCAGATCGCGCAGCTCTACAACTTCCCGGGCGGTGAGACCGGCGCCGGCCAGTGCATCGCCATCATCGAGCTCAACGATATCGACACCAAGGGTCATCCCACGGGCGCCGGCTACAAGACCTCGGACCTGAAAACCTTCTTCAAGAAGGCGGGCATTCCGATGCCGCGGATCGTCCCCGCGAGCGTCGACGGTGGCGCCAACAAGCCGGGCCATTCCGATGCCGATGGCGAGGTCGTGCTCGACATCGAGGTGGCCGGCGCGATCGCACCCGGCGCCAGGATCGTGGTCTATTTCGCGCCCAACACCACCAATGGCTTCATCGACGCGATGAAAGCCGCCGTCCACGACAGCGCGCGAAAACCCTCGGTAATCTCGATCAGCTGGGGCGGACCGGAAGATCCGGCCGGCTCGCAGCAATTCGTCGACGGCCTCAACGAGGCGATCCGCGATGCCGCCGCGATGGGCGTCACCGTCTGTGTCGCCTCCGGTGACAACGGTTCCGCGGACATGGCCGAGGGATGGGACGGCAAGCCGCACGCCGACTTCCCGGCCTCGAGCCCGTTTGCACTGGCCTGCGGCGGCACCAATTTGCGGGCCTCGAACGGGACCATCACCGAAACGGTCTGGAACGGCGGTCCGCAGGACGGCGCCGGTGGCGGCGGCGTCAGCATCGTATTCCCCAAGCCGAAATACCAGGCCAACGCACATGTGCCGAAATCGCCGTCGCATTCGGTCGGGCGCGGCGTGCCCGATGTTTCCGGCGATGCGGATCCCGCGACCGGCTACCAGATCTTCCTCAACGGCGTCATGACCACGATCGGCGGCACCAGCGCTGTGGCGCCGCTAATGGCCGGACTGATCGCTCGCATCAACGAGGCCACGACCAAGAAGTTCGGCAAGACGGTCGGCTTCATCAACCCGCTGATCTACGCCTCGCATGCACAAGGCGTGTTCCGCGACATCACGGTCGGCAACAACGACATTACCGGCGATCTGCACGGCATGTACAAGGCCGGCCCCGGCTGGGATGCCTGCTCCGGCCTGGGTGTCCCCAACGGCGCAGCGTTGCAGAATCTGCTGGCGACGTGAGGTCGTAGAGACTCTCGCTTTTCCCTCTCCCCGCCCTTACGGGGAGAGGGTTAGGGTGAGGGACTGTCTCCGCGGAAAGATTCTGGATTGCTTCGCTGCACTCGCAATGACGCGTGGATGGACCGCGGCTACACCGTGTCCAGCGCCTTGCCGCGCACGTTCGGGCCGAACAGCGCCATCGTGATCACCACGATCAGCATGGCCACGGTGATCAGGCCGAACACGCCGACGACGCCGGCCTCCTTCAGCATGTAGGCGACGATGAATCCGGAGAATGTCGCGCTCAGCCGGCTCATCGAATAGACGAGGCCGGAGGCCTGCGCGCGGATCTGGGTCGGGAACACCTCGGTCTGGTAGGCGTGATAGGCGTAGGACATTGTCGTGTTGCAGGCCGTCAACAGCACGCCGCAGACGATCAGCAATCCAGGCTCGGTCAATTGCGCGAACGCCATGCCGAACACGATGATGGCGATGCAGGCGCCGGCGATGATCCATCGGCGCTCGAACTTGTCGGCGAAGCTGGCGGCGAGCAGCGGCGCGATCGGATAGGCGACGGCGACGATGAAGGAATATTGCAGGCTCTTGGTGACGGTGATGCCCTTCTCCACCAGCAGCGTCGGCACCCAATTGGCAAAGCCGTAGAAGCCGAACGCCTGGCAGAGGTTGAACACCATGAACAGGACCACGAGCGAGACATAAGGCGGGCGGAACAGGTCGGCAAAGCCGATGCGTGCGAGGGTGTGCGCCGCCGGCGGTGCGAGCGAGGGTGCGGGGCCCGGTGCGGTAGCGCCGCTTCGGGCTTCCAACGTCGCGAGAATCCGGAACGCCTCCTCGGCGCGACCATGGCGTGCCAGCCAGAGCGGGCTCTCCGGCAGGAACAACCGGAGCACCCAGATGATCATGCTGGCGGCGGCGCCGATCAGCACCACCCAGCGCCAGCCCTCGACGCCATAAGGCGCGAGCGGCACCAGCCACCAGGCGAGGAAGGCGACCACGGGCACAGCGATGAACATGATCGACTGGTTCACCGCGAAGGCGCGTCCACGCACCCGGCTCGGCACCAGCTCGGTGATGTAGGCATCGATGGTGATGACCTCGACGCCGATGCCGATTCCGGCGAGAAAGCGCCAGAGCAGCAGGCCTTCCGATGAGGTCTGGCAGGCCATGATCACCGACGCCGCGCTGTAGCCGAGCAGCGCACAGGTGAAGATCGCGCGGCGGCCGAAACGGTCGGCGAGGAAGCCGAGGAAGAAGGTGCCGACGAACAGGCCGGCGAAGGTCGCAGCGACGAAGGCGCCGATGCCGGAGAAACCGAAGAAGGCCGTTGTCGTCGTGGAGAGCAATCCGCTGCGGCTGAGCCCCGGCGCGATATAGCCGGTCAGGAACAGATCGTAGATCTCGAAACAGCCGCCGAGCGAGAGCAGGATAACGAGCCGCCAGATGTACGCCGTCGCCGGCATCGCTTCGAGCCGCCGCGAGATCTCGTCCGGTCCGGATGGTGCAGCGCCGAGCTCAAAGCCTGTGTCGATGCCGACAACGCTCATGAAGTCCTCCCGTGGCGCGCGGATCGCGCGCGGTTCCCGGCGGCTCATCTCTGAGGTTTTTCGTAAGCCTTGCCGGACCGCGCCATGTTGGCGGGTCGATGCCGGAAATCCAGAAGAACATATCGATGGAAGCGTTCGAGATTTTCGAACTCAGGCTGATGGGGCAGGACAGTCGGTCGGCACGCTCGGTCACCTCGCCCGCTTGCGGGAGAGGTCGGCGCGCAGCGCCGGGTGAGGGTTCTTTCCGCAACGGGACAATCCCGATGAGGAGATACCCTCACCCCAGCCCTCTCCCGCTAGCGGGAGAGGGAGTGCAGCACCGTCGCCCCCTTACCCCACCAGCTCCGCCTGCCAGGCCCCCGCGCGCACCTGCTCGGCGATCAGGGCCAGTATCAACCGCCGCATCTCTTCCATCGCGTAGGTCATCGGACGGTTGCGCAGGCGGCAGAGATAGAGCGTGCGGGTGAGTTTCGGGGCGATCACCTCGCGCGCGACCAGGCGGCCGGCGGCGAGTTCCTCCCGCGCAAACAGCTTGGTCGCGATGGTGCAGCCGAGCCCCTCCACCAGCGCGCCGGTCATGCCCGTGATCGAGTTGGCGTGCAGGATGGCGCTGCCTTCCAGCCGCTTGAGCAGCACGGGGTCGTCGAGCAGCGCACGCGAGGACAGGCCAAGCCCGTAGCGCAGCAGGATCAGCGGCAGCCGGCTCAGTTCCTCGAAACGGATCGGCGTTTTGGTCTTGCCGACCAGTTTTGGAATGCCGACCAGGAACATCTCCTCCTCAAGCACAGCTTCCGTGATCAGCTCCTTCTCCGACGGCGGGTTGTAGACCAGCGCCAGATCGACATTGGAGATCATCAGGTGCATCAGCGTCGCGCCCGACAGGCTCTCGGTCAGCGACAGCTTGAGCTTGGGATATTTGGTCAGCACCGTGCGCATCAGCTCGACGCCGATCGCCTTGACGCCGGAATTGGCCATGCCGATCGAGATCTCGCCGGCGATGACGCGGGCGCCCTCGCGCACCTCGGTCTCGGCTTCCGCCATCGCGCGCAGGATGATGCGGGCGTGCTCGTAGAGCCGTTCGCCGGCCGCGGTCGGGTCCATGCCGCGCGACTTGCGCTCGAACAGCGGCGTTGCGAACTCGGCTTCCAGATTCGAGATATGATGGCTCAGCGCGGACTGCGCGACATTCACCTGGTCGGCCGCGCGCGACAGGTTCCGCTGCTCGTAGACGGCGATGAAGTAGCGGAGCTGGCGCGAATCCATGATGGTCCAGCGTTCTATAAGTGCGAAGGCAATCTTCGACAGATTATATTTTTAAGAAGGCTTGTGAAGGCCTAGTCTTCAAGCCGAACGGACAGGAGTGACGGATGGCTGAGACCGGATTGCCGCTCGAAGGCGTACGAGTCGTCGAGATGACGCACATGGTCATGGGCCCGACCTGCGGCATGATCCTCGCGCAACTCGGCGCCGACGTGATCAAGGTCGAGCCGCCCG
This sequence comes from Bradyrhizobium sp. CCGUVB14, assembly GCF_024199935.1. Classification (NCBI taxonomy): domain Bacteria; kingdom Pseudomonadati; phylum Pseudomonadota; class Alphaproteobacteria; order Hyphomicrobiales; family Nitrobacteraceae; genus Bradyrhizobium; species Bradyrhizobium sp. CCGUVB14. Next base: position 167,991 of record NZ_JANADS010000001.1, on the reverse strand, counting down.
CCGGTGACAAGACCCGCTCACTCGGCGGCATGGGCACGGCATTCTTCCCGCTGTTCAACCGCGGCAAGCGCAGCGTGGTGCTGGACTTCGAGAAGCCAGGGGATCGCGACACCATGCACCGGCTGCTGGAAACAGCCGACGTGTTCCTGGAGAATTTTCGTGACGGCCTGCTCGAGAAGCAAGGGTTAGGTGCCGAGGAACTGCGCCGCCGCCATCCGCATCTGATCATCGCCGGCCACAAGGGCTTTCTGTCCGGCCCCTATGAGCATCGCCCCGCGCTCGACGAAGTCGTGCAGATGATGTCGGGCCTCGCTGCCATGACCGGCACGAAGGAGAAGCCGCAGCGGGTCGGCTCCTCCGCCAACGACATCATGGGCGGCATGTTCGGCGTGATCGCGATTCTCGCCGCGCTCTATCAGAAGCGCGGGGGAAAACGCGACGGCGCCGACATCCGCATCGGCCTGTTCGAGAACTGCCTGTTCCTGGTCGCCCAGCACATGGTCGAGTACGAGATGACCGGCAACAAGCCGCGCTCGATGCCGGAGCGCGAACATGCCTGGCCGATCTACGACATCTTCGATGCCGCCGGCGACGGCCGCATTTTCATCGGCGTCGTCACCGAGGGCCATTGGCAGGCGTTCTGCCGGGAGTTCGGCCTGAGCGAGTTTCTCGATGATCCCACCTTGCGCACCACGACCGATCGCATCCTGGCGCGGCCGCGGATCTTGCCGCGCGTGGCCGAGATCATCCGGCAACGCGACGTGGCGGAGCTGTCGCAAAGGCTCGACGCGCTCAACATCTGCTTCTCGCCGATCAACCGGCCCGAGGACCTCCTGAGCGATCCGCATGTGCTGCGGCCGGGCGGGCTCGTCACCAACGTCACCGCCGACGGCAAGCCGTTCCATGTGCCGACGCTGCCGATCGAGTGGAACGGCGACCATCTCGGCGAAGGCCTGAAGGTCGCGCCGCTCGGCGCCGACACATCGGCGGTCCGCGCCGAGATCGACAACAACGACGTCACGTCAAAAGCCGCTGGGAGGCGCACATGAGCCGGATCGAGACCATCTACCCCGCGGACCGCGTCAGCCTGCGCGAGGTCGGCCTGCGCGACGGTCTTCAGCTCGTTAAAAAGTTTCCCTCCACCGAGGCCAAGCAACGCTGGGTGCGTGAGGAATATGCGGCCGGCGTGCGGCATTTCGAGGTCGGCTCATTCCTGCCGGCAAAGACCTTTCCGCAATTCGTCGATGTCCGCGATGTCGTCATGACGGTGGCGAGCCTGCCGGGGGCCCACGGCATCGCGCTGGCACTCAACGAGCGCGGGGTGAACGAGGCGCTGGAATCCGGCGTCGGCGAGATCGCCTCGGTGGTGTCGGCGACGGAGGAGCACAGCCAGGCCAATGCGCATCGTTCGCGCGACTCCGCGATCGCCAATGTGAAGCGTCTCTGCGAAATGCGCGACGCCAGCGCCCACAAGCCATTGGTGAATGCCGCGATCTCGATGGCGCTGGGCTGCTCGATCACCGGCGCGGTCGATCCTGCGGAGGTGTTGCGTCTGGTCGACAAGTGCCTCGAGGCCGGCGTCGATTTCGTCGCGATCGCCGACACCGTTGGTTACGCGGGGCCGAAGCAGGTGGCGGAGCTGACCCGCGGCGCAGTCAAGCTTTCGGGATCGAAGCCGATCTGTATCCACCTCCACGACACCCGCGGCATGGGCATCGCCAATGCATCCGCCGCGCTGGATGAAGGCGCGCGGATTCTGGACGGTTCGCTCGGCGGCCTCGGCGGCTGCCCCTTCGCGCCCGGCGCGACCGGCAATGTGGTGTTCGAAGACCTCGTGTTCCTGTGCGAGAGCAAGGGCTTTGCGACGGGCATCGATCTCGACAGGCTGATCGCGGTCCGCAAGATCCTGCGCGAGGAGATGCCGAACGAGCAGCTCTATGGCGGCCTCGCGCGAGCAGGCTTGCCGGGCGGGAGCGCCGCGAAGGCGGCGTGATCTTGCTTACCCTCCAGGGGAGGGTAAGAGTGGCCCGCTCTGCTAGTCTAACCTACTCATGCCGATGCCCGTGCTTCCGCACCTTGGCCGGCTTGCCTTCCCCCGTCGGGATCATCACCACACGTCCATAGCGCACGCCGCGCTCCGCGATGATGTGGTCGGCGAAATGCTTGACCTCGGCGGCATCGCCCTTCAGCGCCGTCATCTCCATGCAATTGTTGTCGTCGAGATGGACGTGCAGCGTCGCCAGCGCGAGGTCGTGGTGGCCGTGGAATTCCTGCACCAGCCGTTTTGAGAGATCGCGGGCGGCGTGGTCGTAGACATAGACAAGGCCGGCGACGCAGGGGCCGGTCTGGGCGGTGTCCTCGCTCGATTGCTGCAGGCCGGCGCGGGCGAGATCGCGAATGATCTCCGAGCGGTTCTGGTAGCCGCGCGCCTCGGCCGCGGCATCGATCTCCGCCAGCAAATCGTCCTCGATCGTGATCGTAATCCGCTGCATCAGGTCCTCTCCGCGCGCCTGGTCTCTATCCGTCGACCGTAGCAGCTCCGCTATAGCTTTGTCGCCCGAAGCCGCAGCGCATTGCCGACCACGCTGACCGAGGACAGCGCCATCGCGGCGGCCGCGATGATCGGCGACAGCAGCACGCCGAAGGCAGGATAGAGGATGCCGGCGGCGATCGGGATGCCGGCGGCGTTGTAGATGAAGGCGAAGAACAGGTTTTGCCGGATGTTGCTCATCGTCGCCTGCGACAGCTTTCGGGCGCGGACGATGCCGGTGAGATCGCCCTTCAGCAGCGTGACGCCGGCGCTTTCCATCGCCACGTCCGTCCCCGTGCCCATGGCGATGCCAACCTCGGCTGCAGCCAGCGCCGGGGCGTCGTTGACGCCGTCGCCAGCCATCGCGACGCTGCGGCCGGCCTTTTGCAGCTTTGTCACCACCGCGCTCTTCTGGTCCGGCAGCACCTCGGCCTCGACGTCGGCGATGCCGAGCCTGCGCGCGACGGCTTGCGCCGTGGTGCGGTTGTCGCCGGTCAGCATGATCACCTTGATGCCTTCGGCGGCGAGCGCCTTCAGCGCCTCCGGGGTCGAAGCCTTGACCGGGTCGGCGATGGCAAACAGTCCGGCGAGCCGACCGTCGATCGCCATGTTGATGACGGTGGCGCCGTCGCCACGCAGGTGCTCAGCCTCGGCGTCGAGTGATCTGGTATCGATGCCGATCGAAGCAAAATATTTGGCGTTGCCGAGCACGATGCTCTTGCCGTCGACCTTGCCCGTCGCGCCCTTGCCCGTCGGCGAGTCGAACCCGTCGACCTGGCTCAGCGCGATCTGCTTCTCCTTGGCCGCGCGCACGACCGCGTCGGCGAGCGGATGCTCGCTGGCACGCTCGACGCTGGCCGCAAGCCGAAGGATGTCATCCTCGGCAAAGCCGGATGCCGGCACGATCGCGACCACCTTGGGCTTGCCCTCGGTCAGCGTGCCTGTCTTGTCGATCACCAGCGTGTCGATCTTCTCCATCCGCTCCAGCGCCTCGGCATTCTTGATCAGGACACCGGCCTGCGCGCCGCGGCCGACGCCGACCATGATCGACATCGGGGTCGCCAGTCCGAGCGCGCAGGGGCAGGCGATGATTAGCACGCTGACGGCGGCGACGAGGCCGAAGGCGAGCCGCGGCTCCGGGCCGAACCACGCCCATGCGGCGAAGGCTGCGACGGCGACGGCAATCACCGTCGGCACGAACCAGCCGGCGACCTGGTCCGCCAGTCGCTGAATCGGCGCGCGCGAACGTTGTGCATCCGCGACCATCTGCACGATCTGCGACAGCAGTGTTTCGCGCCCGACCTTGTCGGCGCGCATGATGAAGCTGCCCGACTGGTTGAGCGTTCCAGCAATCACCTTGGCGCCAACCTCCTTGGTGACGGGCATGGATTCGCCGGTCACCAGCGATTCATCGAGCGAGGAGCGGCCCTCGAGAATGACGCCGTCGACCGGCACCTTTTCGCCGGGACGTACGCGCAAGGAATCGCCCGCGTGCAGGGCGTCGATTTCGACCTCATGCTCGCCGCCATCGGCATCGACACGCCGCGCGGTTTTCGGGGCGAGCTGAAGCAGCGCCTTGATCGCGCCCGAGGTGGCATCGCGGGCGCGCAGCTCCAGAACCTGGCCGAGCAAAACCAGCACGGTGATGACCGCGGCGGCTTCGAAATAGACGGCGACCGCGCCCTCATGGCCGCGGAAAGTGGCGGGGAAAATCTGCGGCACGATGGTGCCGATCAGGCTGTAGACATAAGCCACGCCCGTGCCCATCGCGATCAGCGTGAACATGTTGAGGTTGCGCGTCAGCAGCGATTGCCAGCCGCGGACGAAGAACGGCCAGCCGGCCCACACCACCACGGGCGTGGCGAAAACGAGCTGGATCCAGTTCGACAGTGTCGGGTCGACCCAGTTGTGCGGGCCTGCGAGGTGCCCGCCCATCTCGAGCATGACAGGCGGCAGCGCCAGTGCGCCGCCGATCCAGAACCGGCGCGTCATGTCGGCGAGCTCCGGATTCGGTCCGGTCTCCAGGCTCGCGACCTCCGGCTCCAGCGCCATGCCGCAGATCGGGCAGCTGCCGGGTCCGACCTGGCGGATCTCCGGATGCATCGGGCAGGTGTAGATCGTGCCCGCCGGCATCTCCGGCTCGGGCGCCTTGTCCTTTGCGAGATATTTTGCCGGATCGGCGGCGAATTTGGTGCGGCAGCCGGCCGAGCAGAAATGGAAGGTCTCGCCGTGATGGTCGAAGCGGTGCTTTGACGTCGCGGGATCGACCGTCATGCCGCAGACGGGATCAAGAACCTTTGCCGCGGCCGTTCCATGGTCGTGGGCGTGATGGTGGTCATGGCCGGCATCACCGCCATGGCCGCCGCAGCAGGACGAGGCCGCGGGTTTGGGAGGCGCGGCGGTCTTGGCGGAGCAGCCGCATCCGGAATGCGTGTTCCCCTCGTGATGATGCTCGTGGTCCGCGTCGTTCATTCCTGCACTCCGGCCTTGTAACCTATACCCGGTAGGGGTATATAGACCCCATGCGCAAGGACATCAAGGCATCCGTCGGAAAACGTCTCGGCCGGATCGAGGGCCAGGTTCGCGGCCTGTCGAAAATGGTCGAGGAAGATCGCTACTGCATCGACATTGTCACGCAGATCTCGGCGGTGCGCGCCGCGCTACGCCGTGTCGAGGAAGAGGTCTTGAAGGACCACGTCGCCCATTGCGTCGAGCATGCGATCGCGAGCGGCGACAAGGCGGATCAGCGCGAGAAGATTGCGGAGCTGATGGCGGTGATTGGCCGGGCGGAGCGGTAGGGCGCGATCTCATTGCGAGCGCAGCAACTGTGGAAAAGCGATATCGCGCCACACCCACAGGTGTCGTCCCGGCGAAGGCCGGGACCCATAACCACAGGGAGTGGTTTGGCGAAGACTCGTTGTTCTGTACTTCTACCGTCAGCAAGCGTTAGATCACGCGGTATGGGTCCCGGCCTTCGCCGGGACGATTGCTGTTTATGCAGCTCTTTCGCGAGCTAGCCGGCGGCGCCGTGGGCGGTACATCGCCAGCCGCTTCAGCAGCGGGAAACGCTCGGAGTCGGCGTCGCGTTGAACCGCTTCCGCACTCACTTGCTCAGCCGAAACCTCAGCCGGCGCTTCTTCGTCAATCGCTTCAGGAACGAGCGGCGGCGCACGGAGCGTTTCTGGAAACACACCGAATGAGCCCGCTACCTCCTCGAGCGGCTTTTGCTTGTCGGCCCAGTGCAAGGCTGTGTAGTCGAAGCCGTGCACGATGGTGGGTTTGACCACTTCGAAATAGGGCGAGATGTCGAAGTCGCGGGGCATGTAGAGCGAGGAATCGCGGATGTGCAGGATCTCGCGGCGGGCCGCACGGCTGCCGGCCTTGGTGATCTTCGGCAGGATCGGATAGCGCACGGCGTCGAAGGCCTGCGCAATCAGCGCCGAGCAGATGATCTTGGTCGGATCGCCCGACCCGATCGCGATCATGCGCCGCCGCCATCGCTGCGGTATCGGCAGCGGGAACAGGAAGCGCATCAGATCGATGATGTTCTTGGTGTCGTAGCCGAAGCCGATGCGGTTGATCGCATAGCGGCACACCGTGGTGCGGTCCTCATAGGACAGCCCGACCGGGCGGCAGACGCGGGTGTGGTACGGAAAATATTTTGACAGCGGCGCGGAGGTGACGCCTTCGCCGATATTGGCCTCGATCAGCACATGCGGCTCGCCGTTGGGCTCGACCGCGCCCTCGACCGGGCCGACATAGAGCGCGGCATGCGACCAGGTCGACTGCGTCAGATATTTGATGATGCCGGAGATGCGGTTGTTGCCCTCGACCAGCATCACGTCGCCGGGCTGGATCACGCCGCGCAGGTGCTCGGGGTCGCTCGGCGTGAACGGCTCGTAGCCCGGCACCTCCTTCGAGAGGTACGCGGCAATCACCTTGCCGACTGAATCTAGGACCGTCCCCATGAACTCCCCCTGGGCCTTTCTGGCCATCTTTTTTCCATCTGTATCATGGTCGAAACCTGTTGCAATTCAGTTCATGGGTCTGTGAGGTCAAGCACGATTGATTCACCATGATGGTTGCTGCGCAACATCAGATGCGGCAAGGTTCGCTTGCTGTTCCCGTTCGCTGCAAGTCTCCGGAAACCATGACATGACAATCACGCGCCGCAGCTTCCTATCGGCGTCGGCGGCCTTTGCTGCGATGCCGGTCCTGGGCGCAACTGCCGCACCCCTGCCGCGCGAGGCTGACATTGTCGTGATCGGCGCAGGTGCGGCCGGCATCGCTGCAGCGCGGCGCGTCATGGCGGCCAATCGCAAGGTCGTCGTGGTGGAGGCGGCGTCGCAAATCGGCGGGCGCTGCATCACCGACAGCACCACCTTCGACGTCCCGTTCGATCGTGGCGCGCGCTGGATGCACAATCCCGACACCAACCCGATGATCCGGCTGGCGCGCAGTGCCGGGCTCGATGTCTCGCCGGCACCGTCCGGCCAGAAGATGCGCATCGGCCGCCGCAATGCCCGCGCGGGCGAGACCGAGGAGTTTTTGGCAGCGCTGGTGCGCGCCAACCGTGCCATCGACGAGGCCGCGCGCGGCAAGCTCGACACGTCCTGCGCATCGGTCCTGCCAAAAGAGCTCGGCGATTGGGCGGGCGCCGCCGAGTTCGTGCTCGGTGCGAGCTTTGCCGGCAAGGACCTGAAAGAGCTGTCGGCGATCGACAAGGCGCGTGCGCAGGACCGCAACGCTCCGATCGCCTGCCGCCAGGGTCTCGGCACCCTCATTGCCAAGCTGGGCGAGCAGGCGCCGGTCGTGCTTTCGACCCCGGCCAGCCGGGTCGTCTGGAGCAATCGCGACGTCAGCGTGGAGACGCAAGCGGGCAAGATCGCCGCGCGCGCGGCCATCATCACGGTTTCGACCAACGTGCTCATGAGCGGTGCGATCAAGTTTGCGCCCGACATTCCCAAGCGCACGCTCGATGCTGCGTCGAAGCTCACGCTCGGCAGCTACGATCACATCGTGCTGCAACTGCCCGGAAATCCGCTCGGGCTCTCGCGCGACGACATCCTGATCGAGCAGAGCAACTCGACGCGCACCGCGCTGATGTTCGCCAATATCGGCGGGTCCTCGCTGTGCTCGATCGACGTCGGCGGCTCGTTCGGCCGCGATCTCTCCGAGCAGGGCGAGAAGGCAATGGTGGCCTTCGCCAGGGAATGGATCACGAAGCTGTTCGGCAGCGAAGCGGCCGCCAATGTGCAGAAGACCGCCGTGACGCGCTGGAATGCCTCGCCCTATGTCATGGGCGCGATGTCGGCAGCCTCTCCCGGCGGCCAGCTGTCGCGAAAAATCCTGAGCGAGCCGATCGGCAATGTGTTCCTCGCCGGCGAAGCCACGCATGAGACGCTGTGGGGCACGGTCGACGGCGCCTGGGACAGCGGCGAGCGCGCGGCCGACGCCGCGCTCCGTAAAATTGGTGCGCTGAAGGACGAGCCGGCCGAAGTGCCGACGCAGTCGACGAAGAAGCGTCGCCGCTGAGGCAGTAGGGCAGAGGCAACCAAGCCGCAACAAACTCCGCCGTCGTCCCGGACAAGCGAAGCGCAGATCCGGGACCCATAACCACAGGAAGTGGTTTGGCGAAGACTCGGAGTTATCACCTCGCCCGATCACTTCTCCCTGGGGTTATGGGTCCCCGCGTTCGCGGGGACGACGGCGGAGATTACCGCAGCACCCCGTCCAGCACCGGCAACCCGGTGATCACAGCGATCGCGATCAGGGCATAGCAGATTCTGCGAAACACGATCTCGCTCGCGCGGCCGAACAGGGACGCGCCGAAGGCGACGCCGATCGCGTAGACCGGCCCGACGATCAGCGACAGCAGCAGCGACTCGCGCGAGATCAGGCCGGTGGTGGCATAGCTGACCATCGAGAAGAAATCGGACGCGCCGAAGAACAGCACGATGTTGGCGCGCGCCACGATGGGAGCGATGGGGCGGCCGAGCCAATAGCCGACGATCGGCGGTCCGCCGGTCTGCGCCAGTCCGCTGCAAAAGCCGGAGAGGCCGCCGATGCCGACCGAAAGCCAGGCATGGTCCTTGCCGCGATAGCGCCAGCCCGACAGCAGCAGCAGAAGCAGCGCAGCGACGAAGCAGGAGATGATCCAGCGCGTGGTGACGGGCTCGAGCACGCTGAGGAAATAGGTGCCGACGGGCACGCCGACCAGCGCGCCCAGCACGATCACCGCGGTCGCCTTGCGATCCGCCTTCCGCCACGCATCAGGCAGCAGCGGCGCCGCCGCGACGAAATCGATCACCAGGAGAAGCGCAGCAACCAGCCGCGGCGCCGCGACGCTGCTCGCCAGCGGCATGAAGATCAGCGCCGAGCCGAAGCCCGAAAAGCCGCGCGCAGTGCCTGAAACGAAAGCGATGGCGCAGAGCGCCATCGCGATGGTGAGACTGACATCTTTGGGAAGGAAGTCCGTAGGCATCATGCTTTATGACTCTTGAGCATGACGTCGTCCGAAAACCGCTTCGCAATTTTCGGCGTCATGCTCTCAGAGAGCCGCCGGTCTTCTTCGTGACCTCCGCCACGATCTTCGCGGCAACCGCCTCGATCTCCTGGTCGGTCAGCGTCTTCTCGCGCGGCTGGATCGTCACCGCGATGCCGATCGACTTCTTGCCGTCGTCGATGCCCTTGCCCTCGTAGACGTCGAACACGTTGACGCCGGTGATGAGCTTCTTGTCGACACCCTGCGCGGCGCGCACGATGTCGCCGGCCTTCACGGCGCGGTCGACGATGAAGGCGAAGTCGCGCGACACCGGCTGGAACGCCGACAGCTCGATCAGCGGCTTTGCGCGGGTCGGCTTCTTCTTGGCTTCCGGAATGCGGTCGAGCGTGACTTCGAACACGACAAGCGGGCCGTCGGCGCCGAGGGCCTCCAGCGCGCGCGGATGCATCTCGCCGAAGGTGCCGAGCACATTCTGCGGGCCGATCTGGATGGTGCCGGAGCGGCCCGGATGCAGCCAGGCGGGACCGCCGGCGACGATCTGGAGCGCCTGCATCGGCGCGCCGGCCGCGGCCAGCACCGCCAGCGCATCGGCCTTGGCGTCGAACACATCGGCCTGCGCCGAGCCCGACCAGTGCCGTCCCGATCCGTCCGACGACGCAAGGCCGCGGCGCACGCCGCTCGCCGCCATGAACTGATCCTGCGGACGGTCGCCCTTGAAGACCTGGCCGACCTCGAACAGCACGACGTCGCCATAGCCGCGATCGGCATTGGCCTGCGCGGCTGCCACCAGGCCCGGCAACAGGCTCGGACGCATGTCCGAGAGATCAGCGGCGATCGGGTTGGCGACTTCGAGCTCGCGCTGGCCGCCGCCGAACAGCTTTGCCGCGGGCTTCGTGATGAATGACCACGTCACGGCTTCGATCATGCCGCGGCTCGCGAGCGCGCGCCGGGCGCGGCGGGTGCGAAGCTGCAGCGGGGTCAGCACGGATTTGCGCGCATCCTCGCCGCGCTCGAACGGCGTCATCGGCACCTTCTCGACGCCGTAGATGCGGACGACTTCCTCGACGATGTCGGCCTTGCCATGCACGTCGCTACGCCACGACGGCACTGCGACCTTCACCACGGGGCCGGGCCCCGCCATCATGAAGCCGAGATGGGTGAGGATGCGCTTCATCTCGACCTGCGGCACCTCGATGCCGGAGAGACGCTTGACCTCGGTGAGCGGGAAATCGATCACGCGATCGTCGCCGAAGGTCTTGCCCACCACGACGTTCTCCGACGGCGTGCCGCCGCACAGCTCCATCACGAGTTTCGTCGCGAGCTCCAGTCCCGGGACCATGAAGGCCGGGTCGACGCCGCGCTCGAAGCGGTAGCGCGCATCGGAGTTGATGCCGAGCTTGCGGCCGGTCTGGGCGACGTTGATCTCGTTCCACAGCGCCGATTCGATCAGCACGTCGGTGGTGTTTTCGTCGCAGCCCGAGGCCTCGCCGCCCATGATGCCGGCGAGCGATTCGACGCCGTGCTGGTCCGCGATCACGCAGATCGAGGGATCGAGATTGTAGGCGCGGCCGTCGAGCGCGAGCAGCGCCTCGCCGTCGCGGGCGCGGCGAACCACGAGATTGCCCACCACCTTCTTGGCGTCGAACACGTGCAGCGGACGCGCGCGGTCGTAGGTTATGAAGTTGGTGACGTCGACCAGCGCATTGATCGGGCGCAGCCCGATCGCGGTCAGCCGTTTCTGCAGCCATTCCGGCGACGGGCCGTTCTTCACGCCACGCACGAGGCGCAACGCGAAGCCCGGGCACAGCGCGGCGTCCTCGACCGTGACCTTCACCGGGCAGGGGAATTCGCCCTTGATCGGCTTGATCGAGGGATCCCTGAACTTGCCCATGTCGGCGGCGGCGAGGTCGCGTGCGATGCCGTGCACGCCGGTGCAATCCTGCCGGTTCGGCGTCAGGTTGATCTCGATCACGGGATCGCCAAGGGCCGCCCATTCGGCGTAACCCGCGCCGATCGGCGCATCCGCCGGCAATTCCATGATGCCGTCGTGGTCGTTGGAGATCTGCAGCTCGGCCGCCGAGCACAGCATGCCGCGGCTCTCGACGCCGCGGATGGTGCCGACGCCGAGCGTGATGTCCTTGCCGGGAATGTAGGTGCCGGGGGCTGAGAACACGCTGACGAGCCCGGCGCGCGCATTCGGCGCACCGCATACGACCTGCACCGGCGCGCCACCGTCACCGGTGTCGACCATGCAGACGCGCAAGCGATCCGCATTGGGATGCTGCTCGGCCGAGATCACTTTGGCGATGGTGAAGGGCTTCAGCGCCTTCGCCTTGTCCTCGATGTTCTCGACCTCGAGCCCGATCATGGTGAGCTTGTCGGCGAGCTTTTCCAGCGGCTCGTCGGTGTCGAGATGATCCTTCAGCCAGGAGAGGGTGAATTTCACGAGCTCAGCCCTCCCGCGAGTGTCGGCACTTCGAGCGGCTTGAAGCCGTAATGGTTGAGCCAGCGGACGTCGCTGTCGAACAGCTGGCGCAGGTCGGCGATGCCGTATTTCAGCATGGCGATGCGGTCGATGCCCATGCCCCAGGCAAAGCCCTGGTACTCGTCGGGATCGATGCCGCAGGCGCGCAGCACGTTCGGGTGCACCATGCCGCAGCCGAGAATCTCGAGCCAGTCCTCGCCCTCACCGAAGCGGATCTCGCCCTTGTCGCGGCGGCACTGGATGTCGACTTCCAGCGACGGCTCGGTGAAGGGGAAGAACGACGGCCGGAAGCGCATGTTGATGTGGTCGACCTCGAAGAACGCCTTGCAGAACTCGTGCAGGATCCATTTGAGGTGGCCGAGATGCGAATGCTTGTCGATGACGAGGCCTTCGACCTGGTGGAATTGCGGTGTGTGGGTCGCATCCGAATCGATGCGGTAGGTGCGGCCCGGGCAGATCACGCGGATCGGCGGTTTCTGGCTCAGCATGGTGCGCACCTGCACCGGCGAGGTGTGGGTGCGCAACAGCATGCGCGAGCCGTCCTCCTTCGGATGGAAGAAGAACGTGTCGTGCATCTCGCGCGCCGGATGGCCTTCCGGAAAATTCAGCTTGGTGAAGTTGTAGTCGTCGGTCTCGATGTCGGGGCCTTCGGCGACCGAGAAACCCATGTCGGCGAAGATCGTGGTCAGCTCGTCCCACACCTGGCTCAGCGGATGGATGCGGCCGGCTTCGGCCTGGGCATCGCGCAGAGGCAAGGTCACGTCGATTGTTTCGGATGCCAGCCGCGCATCGAGCGCGGCGGACTTCAGCAGGTCGCGCCGCGCGGCGAGCGCCTCGGTGACCTTGTCCTTGGCCAGGTTGATCGCCGCACCTTGCGTCTTGCGCTCGTCGGGCGACATCTTGCCGAGCGTGGCAAGCAGCGCCGAAATCGAGCCCTTCTTGCCGAGGGCTGCGACGCGCACCGCTTCGAGCGCGGCTTCATCGCCGGCGCCGGCGATCTGGTCGAGGATGGATGTTTCGAGCGTTGCGAGGTCGGACACAGTCAAATCCTTGCTGCCAAATTCGGCTGGGTTGTCGCCGCCCGAAGGCCGTAACGTCAAGCAAAAAGCCGGTCATTTCGGGCATGGGACCAGCTGGGTTGAACCTCGCGCGGGGGCCGGGCACCAAGGGGGATACGAGGAGACCTTTGCGATGCTTTCGAAATGCTGCCGTGCCGCTTCCCTTGCCGTCGTGGCCATCGTCCTGTCGGTCGCGGCCACCCCGACGCGCGCCATGGTCTGCATGGACACGTCCATGACGCTGGACGAGGTCGCCGACACCATCAGCGCGCAGAAGAGCTGCGAGAGCGCGATGAAGGTCTTCAGGGATTGCGAGCTGACCGCGAGCGGCGACGTCCAGCTCGGTGCCGCCGTCGAAAAGAAATGCGAGGCGGACTTCAAGCCCGGCCTCAGTGCCGCACAAACGCAGGCTTACAAGCGCGAGATGCACGCGTGCGACGTCAAGTACCGGAACAAGTCCGGCACCATGTATCTCTCGTTTACGGCATTCTGCCGGGCGGAGGTCGCCCAGCGTTACTCGCAACGCGCGCTGAAGGCTGCGGGCTCGAAGGCCCGCTAGCGCAAGCCCCAGGCTGCCAGAGCAGCCTTGCCGTATTACGCCGCGAGGGCGGCTTTGGCCTTCTCGGCGATGGCCTGGAACGACGCGGGCTCGTGGATCGCGAGATCCGACAGCACCTTGCGGTCCACGGTGATGCCCGACTTGGCGAGACCGTCGATAAATCGGCTGTAGGTCAGGCCGAACGGACGGACGGCAGCGTTGAGACGCTGGATCCAGAGCGCGCGGAAGGTGCGCTTCTTGCGCTTGCGATCACGGAACGCGTACTGCTGGGCCTTCTCCACGGCCGGCTTGGCGGCGCGGATGGTGTTCTTGCGGCGGCCGTAGAAGCCCTTGGCGGCCTTGTAGACTTTCTTGTGCTTGGCGTGAGCGGTCACACCGCGTTTGACGCGAGACATGACAAAAATCCTTCAGAGATGACTTCGGTTTGGGATCGCCGCGAAAGGCGCGGCGCGGATGGCAATGATCTTCGACGATCGCTGGACGCGATCAGGCGTTCGGCAAGAAGTACTTCTTGACGTTGTCGCCGTCGGTCTTGAACAGCACGGATGTGCCGCGGAGCTGACGGATCTGCTTCTTCGTCCGCTTGATCATGCCGTGACGCTTGCCGCGATGGGCGAACATCACTTTGCCGGTGGCAGTCACCTTGAAGCGCTTTTTAGCGCCCGATTTGGTCTTCAGCTTGGGCATTTGGCTCTCCTAATGGCCACAGAGTTCCGCCCGCGAAGGCGGCTGGCCGTCAAAAATGCTCGTTAGAGCGTTGATTGTGCTCAGGTTTTACGAACAAGCGCGAAACCCGCACGAAACACCGCCACGGCAGCCCTTAATCAGCCGGGCGATGAAGGCCGGGCTTATGACAGAGAACGGGCGAATTGGCAACGATGAACCGCCCGAACCCGGGCGCCGACTATTCGGAGTTACTACATCCTTGTCCAAGTCGTGTGGCTCGAGCAGGACCAAAATGGCCCATTTTTCCCAATCGCTTTTGTCTGTCGTCGCCCGTCCGCGCCATCTGGCGCTGCTCGCCGTGCTTGCTGCTGCCGCCGTTCCGTCGACGGCCGATGCCCGCATCCGCAGCTATGACGGTGTCTGGAATGTCACTTTCGCCACCACCCGCGGCAATTGCAGCTCGGGCTACAGCGTCCCCTTCACCGTCACCGGGAGCCGGGTGTCGTCGGCCGGCGGCGGCCGGGTGTCCGGCACGGTCAATCGTGGCGGCGCCGTTGCGGTCCAGGTGTCGGTCGGCGCCTCGCACGCCGCCGGCGGCGGTCGACTCGGCGGTGCGGCGGGGGCAGGCTCCTGGAGGGGCATCATTTCCGGAGACCAGTGCAGCGGCACGTGGCAGGCGACGCGGACCTGACAACAAAACGGCCCGCCGGGGATCCGGACGGGCCGTTGAACTCTCAGTCCTGAAGAGCTGCGCTCAGCGCGGCGCCAGGACCATGACGACCTGACGGCCCTCGAACCGGGCGTCCTGCTCGACCTTGGCGAGCTCGGCGACGTCGGTCTTGATCTTGTCCAGCAGCTTGGTGCCGATCTCCTGGTGCGCCATTTCGCGGCCGCGATAGCGCAGGGTGATCTTGACCTTGTCGCCCTCCTCGAAGAACCGCAGCATCGCGCGCATCTTCACGTCATAATCGTGATCGTCGATCATCGGGCGGAGCTTGATCTCCTTGATCTCGACGGTCTTCTGACGCTTGCGGGCTTCGGCGGCTTTCTTCTGGGCGGAATACTTATACTTCCCGTAGTCCATGATCTTGCAGACGGGAGGGCTGACATTTGGCGAAATCTCGACCAGATCCATGCCGGCTTCCTGGGCCATCTTGATGGCAAGCATCGTCTCGACGGTGCCTTTGTTGTCACCGGTCTGATCGATCAGCTGGATCTGCGCATTGCGAATATCATCATTGATGCGCGGCCCGTCTTTGGCGGCAGGCGCCGGGGCTCTATTGGGACGGCGAATGGGTAGTTCTCCAAAGTTGTGAAAGGAAGCGGCTATTTTGCAGGAAGATGCGTTTGCGGGCAAGCAACTCGCTCCTGCAGGGAGCGAAAAACCCTCAAATGCGAGGCATTTTGGTCACGCCCATCGACACGGTGCTCGACATAGACACCTTGCACCTGTTCCGCAAGCGTCCCAAAGGGACAATACCAATATAGGGTTGTTTCGCGGAATGCGCCCGGACAGCTCAAACCCCACAGCCAGAGTAAACGTTCCATGACTCCAGCAATTCCAGATGCCGTGCTTGATTTTATCGATGTGGGCGAGGGGCCCTCGGCGCGCCGGATCGCGGTGCGCCGCCGCGCCGGACAAGGGCCCGGCGTGGTCTGGCTCGGCGGCTTCAAGTCGGACATGCAGGGCGGCAAGGCGGTGGCGCTTGACGGCTGGGCCGGCGAGCATGGCCGCGCCGCGGTCCGGTTCGACTATTCCGGCCATGGTGAATCCAGCGGCGATTTCGCCGACGGAACCATCGGAAGCTGGCTCGAGGACAGCGTCGCCGTGTTCGAGCGATTCTGCACCGGTCCGCAAATCCTGATCGGTTCCTCCATGGGCGGCTGGATGGCGCTGCTGCTCGCGCGCGAGATCAGGAAGCGCTCGGGAAAGGCCTCGCTCGCCGGCCTGGTGCTGATCGCGCCGGCGCCCGACTTCACGGAAGAGCTGATGTGGAAGAATTTTTCGCCCGAGGTGAAGAAGGAGATCGAGACCAAGGGGTTTTGGCTGCGGCCGTCCGAATATGGTGACGGCACGCCCTATCCGATCACGCGCAAGCTGATCGAGGAGGGACGCAACCATCTCGTGCTCGGCAGCGCGATCGATCTCGGTTGTCCCGTCCGCATCCTGCAAGGCGCCCAGGATCCTGACGTGCCGTGGCAGCATGCGTTCGCGCTGACGCATCGCCTGCCGGCCGACGATGTCGTGTTGACCATGATCCAGGACGGCGATCACCGCCTGTCGCGCCCGCAGGACATCGCGCGCATTCTTGCCGCGGTGGCGGAGATCGGGTGAAGTGCAGCCAAGCACTCGGTGTCATCGCCCGACTTGATCGGGCGATCCAGTACTCCAGAGGCAGCAGCGATAGAGCCGATAAGCCTCGGCGTACTGGATGCCCCGGTCAAGCCGGGGCATGACAGAGAATGGAAAGGGAGAAACGCCCATGACCACCGCCGCCATGCTGCGCGCCTTCTGCGATGCGGTCGAACAACGCAACGGTCGCGCCTTTGCAGACCTGTTCACCGAGGACGGCGTCTATCACGACGTGTTCTACGGCGCATTTGCGGGCCGCGAAAAGATCGCCGCGATGGTCGATGATTTCTTCTATCGCACGGCGATGGATTTCCGCTGGGACATGCATGATCCCGTCAGCAACGGCACCACGCTCTATGCGCGCTACACCTTCAGCTACAAATCAACCCTGCCGGAAGCAGGCGGCGCGCGTGCGATGTTCGAAGGCGTCGCGATCATGACGCTGCGCGACGGCAAGATCGTCAGCTATCACGAGGTCGCGAACACCGCGCCGGCGTTCGTCGATCTGAAATTCGCGCCGGAGCGGATTGCCAAGATCGTCGGCAAGCAGGGCGCAGAGCTGAAGGCGCGGGACGAGATGAAGCGGCATCTGGCGTGATGCACCGCTCTCTCATTCCCTCCCCCCTTGCGGGGGAGGGAGCGCAGCGGAGCGAGTCGCGGATGTCTGTTGTTCCGAACTACGGCGGCGGTGGCTTCGCCATCGGCTTGCGCTGCGCCAGTGCGGCCACCGTCGCGGTGCCGATCGGGCCCTGTTCGTCATAGAGCCAGCATTCGCCGATCGCGACACCTTCGGTGGCCTGGTGGTTGACCACGTCGAAGCCGATCCAGTTCGTCACCGGCAGGCGATGCAGATAGATCGTCACGTCGCTGTTGATGTAGCCGAGCCCCTTGTCGCCGGCATTGGCGAACGGGCTCGCGAAATCGGCGCCGGTGGCGACATGGACGAACGGCGTCATCGGCACGCCAGCAACGAGCTCGCGCACCTCGCTCATCCAGAGCCGGCGCGCACCCAGCGAACCCATGTGACCGACGATCGGCCGCGTCGTCCATTTGCCGTTCATGCCGAGCCTGGGATCGGTCGGCTTTGGAATGTCCGATGGCTTCGGCACGTCCCAGTTCGGCGGCGACCAGACATTGCCGTCGGGGTTCTGCGTTTTGCGCAACAGCTGGCACGAGGCCCGCGCCATGCTGACGCCGCCGGAAAAGAATTCCGCCTCGACCACGCGGATGCGCAGGCCGTCGCGCACCAGTCGCGTCTTGACCTCGATCGGCTTGTCGATGGTCGGCAACTTGTACATATCGACGGTCAACCGCGCCGGCACGAATTCAGGCCCGGAATGGCGCTCCTCGATGGCAAAGCCGAGCAGGCCGATGATGACGCGCCCGTGCAGCGATTTCGGATCCCAGGGGCCATTGGCCACTTCCGTCGGATGGAATGTATCGCCGTCGCGGGTGAAGAAAGGCATGTTTGCTGTCATGATGCGCGACTTTGCGGGAATGCGCGGGGAAATCAAGGGCGCGCCTCACACACCGCTGTCATCGCCCGACTTGATCGGGCGATCCAGTATTCCAGAGGCAGCAGTGATTGAGCCGATACGTCGCGGCGTACTGGATGCCCCGGTCAAGCCGGGGCATGACACCGGAAATTAGGAAGCGGCTTGCCACTCCTGACGAACGCTTTCGTCTTGCTCGTTAGCGCTGACATTTGTTCTAAGCACTTCGAACGCATCGCGCGCCACCAACTGCCTCAGCGCCCACACTGCAGCCCCACGCACCAGCGGGCTCGCATCATCGAGCAACCGCCGCGCCTCTTCGGCCAGCGCCGCGTCGCCGGAGTTGCCGATCGCGATCAGCACGTTGCGCAAAAAGCGATCGCGGCCGATGCGCTTCACCGGCGACTTCGTGAACAGCGCGCGAAACGCGGCGTCGTCGAGCCGTGAAAGTTCAGCAAGACCGGGTGCACGCAGCTCGTCGCGTGCTGAGAGTTTTGCTTCACGTCCCTCCTGCGCAAACTTGTTCCAGGGGCACGCGGCGAGACAGTCATCGCAGCCGTAGATGCGGTTGCCGATGTTCTTGCGAAACTCGTGCGGGATCGGTCCCTTGTTCTCGATGGTGAGATAGGAGATGCAGCGCCGCGCATCGAGCTTGTAGGGCGCGGGGAACGCCGATGTCGGGCAGATGTCGAGGCAGGCCTGGCACGAACCGCAATGATCGATCTCGGCATCGTCGCGCGGCAGGTCGAGCGTGGTGTAGATCGCGCCGAGAAACAGCCACGAGCCGAATTCGCGCGAGACCAGATTGGTGTGCTTGCCCTGCCAGCCGAGATGGGCGGCTTGCGCCAGCGGCTTCTCCATCACCGCCGCGGTGTCGACGAACACCTTCACCTCCGACGGCGCGGTCGCGACCAGCCAGCGCGCCAGCGCCTTCAGCCGCTTCTTGATGAGGTCGTGATAGTCGTCGCCCTGCGCATAGACCGAGATCGCGGCGCGCGTGCGCTGCTCCAGGATTTTCAGCGGATCAGAGTCGGGGCCGTAATTGACGCCGAGCATGATCACGCTGCGCACGTCAGCCCACAGCCCGCGCGGATCGACCCGGCGCTCGGGCTGGCTCGCGAGCCAGTCCATGTCACCATGGCCGCCGGAGGCGATGAATTCGAGGAAATGTTTTCCGGCGTTCTCGATCGTGCCCGGCTCGGTGATGCCGATGCAGTCGAAGCCGAGCGCGCGCGCTTCGCGCGCCAGCGCCGCCTTCAGTTCAGTCGGATCGGAGTTCAGAAATCCAGGTCCACGTAGGTCCGCGACGCCGGCACGCCCGCCAGCCATTCGCTCAGCAGCGGACGGAACGACGGGCGGGATTTCACCCGCGCGTACCACGCCTTTGCTGCGTCGTCCTCGCTCCATGGCACGTCGCCCAGATAGTCGATCGCCGAGAGATGCGCCGCGGCGGCGAGATCCGCGTAGCTGAGCCGGTCGCCGGCGAGGAAGTTACGCGTCTGCGCCAGCCAGCCGATATAGGCGAGATGATAGCGCACGTTGGCCTTGGCGGCGCGCATCACGTCGGGCGAGGGCGGCCCGCCGCCATTCTCCTCGCTCATGAAGCGCTTGTAGATGCGCTCGGTGACGAGCGGATGGGAGACTTCCTCGAAGAATTTTTCGTTGAACCAGGCCATCAGCCGGCGCACCTCGACGCGCTCGGCGATCGTCTCCGGCATCAGGCGCTTGGGGCCCATCTCGGCGCCATAGGCCTCATCGAGATACTCGGCAATAATGGCCGCGCCGGGGATCGGCGGCTGTTCGTCGTCCACCAGCACCGGCGTCGTGCCGGCCGCATTGAGCAGCAGAAATGCCTCGCGCCGTTCCCAGCTGCGCTCCTCGGTCAGCTTCAGTTCGAGCCCGTATTCGCCCGCGATCAGGCGGATGAAACGCGAATGCGGACAGAACGGATGATGAAACAGCGTAAACATGAAGCCTTTGACTATTTGATGGTGCTTAAGAATCCATCAATGTTTGTGCGGCGCCACACTAGTCCTTCAAAACCGCGAGGCAAGGGCGCGTTAGCGCATTTTGCGATTGCGAGCGAGGGACGAATAGGCGAGAAGAACCCCGCTTTTCCAGCGGAAATGGACCGTAAATATGTCAGATACAATACGGGCAGTGATCCTCGGCATCATCGAGGGTGTGACCGAGTTCCTTCCCGTGTCCTCGACCGGCCACCTGCTGCTTGCGGAACGCTTCTTCGGCCTCGGCGAGGGCGCCTTCTGGGATTCGTTTACCGTCCTGATCCAGCTCGGCGCGATCCTCGCGATCGTCGTGCTGTATTTCAAGAAATTGTGGGACGTCGCGATCGGTATGTTTACGGGCGATGCCTATGCGCGCCGCTTCGTGATCGGCGTGCTGGTGGCGTTCCTGCCTGCTGTGATCGTCGGCCTTGTCGCCGGCAAATACATCAAGAGCCTGCTGTTCAATCCCTGGGTCGTGTGCTTCTCGCTGATCGTCGGCGGCGCCATCCTGTTGTGGGTCGATCGGCTCGAGCTCAAGGCGCGCGAGCATGATGCCACCAAATTTCCGCTGCTGATGTATCTCTATATCGGCATCGCCCAGTGCATCGCGATGATCCCGGGCGTGTCGCGCTCCGGCGCCAGCATCGTCGCCGCGATGTTCCTGGGGGCCGACAAGCGCGCGGCGGCGGAGTTCTCGTTCTTCCTCGCCATCCCCACCATGATCGGCGCGTTCGCCTACGATTTCTACAAGAACCGCTCCGAGATGACGATGGACCACATGGGCATCGTCGCGATCGGCTTCGCGGTGTCGTTCATCACCGCGATCATCGTGGTGAAGGCGTTCCTCGGCTACGTCACCCGGCATGGTTTCACGGTGTTCGCCTGGTGGCGCGTCATCGTAGGCACGCTCGGCCTGATCGCACTGGCGCTCGGCCATTAACCTTTGTTGACGAGTCTCAACCCAATATCAGCTTTTGACCGGTAGGCAGTTTCCGGAGCGGGATGGCCCGCGGGCGGAGCTGAACGATGACCCTCGTCAGCGGCTGGGGGCGCTTCCCGGTCGTCGATAGCGAAGTGCTGCGGCCGCGGTCGTTCGAGGCCGTGGGCGAAGCCGTGGTGACCGGTTCCGTGGCACGCGGCAACGGCCGCGCCTATGGCGATGCCGCGATCGGTGCCGTCAGGACGATCGGGATGACCGGGTTCGACCGGGTCAGGTCGTTCGATCCGGCAACTGGCCGCATCCGCCTGGAAGCCGGTGTGCTGCTGTCCGACCTGATCGATACCTTTGGCCCGCGCGGCTTCCTGCCGTTCGTGGTGCCGGGCACGCGGTTCGTCTCGGTCGGCGGCGCCATCGCTGCCGACGTGCACGGCAAGAACCATCATGGCGAGGGCGGTTTCGGCCGCTATGTCGACAGCATCCTGCTCCGCACGGGCGCGGGCGAGACCATCGAGATCTCGCGCGAGCAGAATTCGGATGCCTTCTTCGCGACCGTCGGCGGCATGGGCCTCACCGGAATCATCCTCGAAGCCACGATGCGACTGCGCCCGGTCGAGACCGGCTGGATCCGCGAGCGCGTGATTTCGGCGTCCGATCTCGATGCCGCGATGCGCGCGCTCGAGGCCGGTGACTCCGCGACCTATTCGGTGGCGTGGATCGATTGCGTGGCGCGCGGCAACGATCTCGGCCGTTCGCTGATCTATCTCGGCGAGCACGCAGCGGCCAGCGAGCTTGCCGAGGGCGCCGATCGCTTTCCCGTGGGCAAAAATCCCGGGCTCGCGGTGCCGATCGATCTGCCGTCGATGACGCTCAATCGCATCAGCATCCGCGCCTTCAACGAGCTCTATTACCGCATGGGCGCAAGGCGCGCCGGCGGCGACCACGTGGTCTCGCTCTATCCGTATTTCTTTCCGCTCGACAGCATTGCCGATTGGAATCGCATCTATGGGCGGCGCGGCTTCCTCCAGCATCAATGCGTGATTCCGCAAGCCAGTGCACGCGCCGTGCTCGGCGATATCCTCGATCGTGTTGCGAAGCGCGGCGATGCCTCGTTCCTGGCGGTGCTGAAGAAACTCGGCCATGGCGACGGCCTGTTGTCGTTTCCGCTGCCCGGCTACACGCTGGCGCTGGATTTCCCGGTGAAGAGCGACATCCTGAATTTCCTCGACGAGATCGACCGCCTCGTCGTCGCGTCCGGTGGACGGCTTTATCTCGCCAAGGATGCGCGCCAGTCGCGTGCGACGTTCGAGGCCGGTTACCCCGCGCTGGCGCGCTTCAACGCGATCCGCAGATCGCTCGATCCCGCCCAAAACATCCGCTCGAAACTTTCACAACGCCTGTTCGATGAGGTTTAACCCGTGACGTCACGCAAAACCGTTCTGGTGCTCGGTGGCTCCTCCGATATCGGCCGCGCCGCGGCACGCGCCTTTGCCAAGGCGGGCTACGATGTCGGCCTCGCAGGCCGCGATGCCGCCGCGCTCGAGCCTGATGCCGCCGATCTGCGCGCGCGCTACAATATCGAAGCGAGCACGCTGGTCTTCGACGTGCTCGACACCGCCTCGTTCGACGGCTTTGTCGCAGGCCTTCCGGCGTTGCCCGATGTCGTCGTCTCGATCATCGGCCTGCTCGGCGTGCAGCCAAACGCCGAGAGCGATCTCGCGCACGCCACCACCATCATGCGCTCGAACTACGAGGGCCCGTCGCTGATCCTCGGCCTGTTCGCCGAGAAGTTTTTAGGCCGCGGCAATGGCACGATCGTCGGCGTGTCGTCGGTCGCCGGCGATCGCGGCCGCGCCTCGAACTATGTCTACGGCTCGGCCAAAGCCGGCTTCTCCGCCTTCCTGTCCGGCCTGCGCGCCCGCGCCAGCCGCGGCGGTGTCCACGTCGTCACCGTGAAACCCGGTTTCGTCCGCACCAAGATGACCGAAGGCATGAAGCTGATCGGCCCGCTCACCGTCGACGCGCCGGTGGTTGGCGATGCGATCCTCAACGCCGTCGAGAAGAAGACCGACGTCGTCTATGTCAGCGGCAAATGGCGTCTCGTGATGGTGATCATCAAGACGCTGCCCGAGGCGGTTTTCAAGAAGCTGAAGTTTTGAACGTCGTGTGACGCGCTCTGCTTTATCTCTCCCCGTAAGAACGGGGCGAGGGAGCGCACCGCCGCTGCGGCGACTAGCGAGCCCTCACGCGTTCTTGCGCTGGAACTGGCCCTGCGGGCGGAAACGCCACAGATATTGCGGGGCGATCGCTTCCAGCGAATCGGCCGTGATGCCGAGGCCTTCCAGCGTCAGCCCGGCGGCCTTCGCCGCATCCGACACGACATTGTCGCGCTCGAGCAGCGTCACCTGGTCCGGCGTCAGCTTCATCGCGCCCGGCGCGAATTGCAGGAAATTGGCCTGGAAGCGGGCGAGCCCGAAGGACAGCGGCACCAGCATCGGCTTGCGATCGGCAATGCCGACGATGGTCTCGATAATCTCGCGCATGCTCAGCACTTCCGGCCCGCCGAGCTCGTAGGTCGCGCCCGCCTTGGCCTTGCCGTCGACGGCATCCGCGATCGCGGTGGCGACGTCGCCGACATAGACCGGCTGCATCCTGGTTTCGCCGCCGATCAGCGGCAGCACCGGCGACAGCCGCGCCAGCGAGGCGAAGCGGTTGGTGAACTGGTCCTCGGGGCCGAACATCACGGAGGGGCGGAAGATCGTGGCCGACGGCACCGCGGCCAGGACCGCGGCTTCGCCGGCTGCCTTGGCCTTGGCATAGCGCGAGGCTGATTCGGCGTCGGCGCCGATCGCCGAGACATGGATCAGGCTGGCGCCGGCGGCGGCTGCCGCCTTGGCGACGGTTTCGGCGCCCTTGGCCTGGACCGCGTCGAAGGTCTGGGCGCCGCCCTCGGTGAGGATGCCGACCAGATTGATGACGATGTGCGAATCACGCACCGCCGCCTCGACCGACGCCGGATAGCGCAGATTGGCCTGGATGGTGTGGACCTGGCCGACCTTGCCCGAGGGCTGGAGGTATCCGGCTAGTTCCGGCCGCCGCACAGCGACCCGGACCCGGTAATCCCGCCGGCACAGCGCGCGGACGACATTCCGGCCCAAAAACCCCGAGCCGCCGAAAACCGTGACGAGAGTTTCCAGATTCGATGCCATGGGTCAGATCCTGCGGGAAGAGTGCGTGTTATCAGGCTTGTATCGGGCCGGTTTGCAATGCGCAATCCGCATCCCGAACCATGAATTGACAACGGCGTCACCGAACCGTAGTAACCGCCTCCGTGCCCCAAACGGCATGCCCAGGTGGTGGAATTGGTAGACGCGCTGGCTTCAGGTGCCAGTGGCTTAACGGCCGTGAAGGTTCGAGTCCTTTCCTGGGCACCATCTTTTTCCTTTGGATGCCCCTCTAGGCGCAATCCAAGGCGAGCAGACGGTCGCGGCGACGCCGCGCCTGGTACGCAACAATGTTGCGGTGTAGGCTCGAAAATCGATCCAAGGATCGCCGAATGCCCCCTTTCTGTCGGCCGCGGCACCAACGATATTGGTCTCGACGGGTCCGTAAGGATTGTGATTTCGTTGGCGAAACGGCCGAAGGGATTCGGGACGATGGCAACGCTCGACATTAGCCGCTTGACGCCCAAGGAGCGGCTCGACCTCATCGGCGAGCTCTGGGACAGCCTCTCTACAACCGAAGTGCTGCTGACCCCGGCACAGGAAGCCGAACTCGACCGACGGCTCGCGACATTTGATGCGGACCGCCGCGAAGCGATTCCCTGGGAAGATATTGAAGCCGAGCTTGATCGCCGGTCACGATAAGTGGCCAAGGTCCTTTTTACGCAGGCGGCGCGAGCCGACCTCGTCGAGGCCATCCGCTGGTACGACACCCACGCTCCACACGTTGTTCCGCAGTTTCGGGACGCCCTGCGAGCAGCGTTGAATCGGGTCGCGGAGAATCCCAAGCAGTTTCCGTCGACCTCCAAGCATGCGCGCCGCGCCTTGCTTCGTCGTTTCCCCTACATTCTGGTGTTTCGTGAAACCGAAGACGCTGTCTATGTCGTTGCGGTGTTTCACACGAGCCGCGATCCCCTGATTTGGATGCGCCGCCCGTAGAACTTCAATCGCTGCGAGGCGCCCCTCAAACCACCCGCTTCCCCGCCCGCTCCGCCACCCCCTTCTGCACGAAATACATCGCGATCAGCGTGATGATCGTGGTCGTGACCACGACATAGCCGATCCGCTCGAAATGCAGCAGCGAGCCGTCGGGTTGTTGCGAGATGATTGCGGCCGCAAGCACCGAGCCGAGCCCGCCGGAGAGCTGCTGCAGCGATGCGCTGATCGCGCTGAAGGAGCCGCGCTGGCTCTGGTCGGGGATCGCCGAGATCAGCGCCTGCGACGGGATCATGCGCGAGAAGATGCCGACGAACAGCAGTACGTTGACGGCGATGGCCGTCGTGAGCGAGACGTGGCCGAGATGGGTGTAGATCAGCACCATCAGGACGGTCATCGCGCAGCCGAACACGAAGGTCGGGTACTTGCCGAACGCATCGCTCGCCCTGCCGACCAGCGGTCCCGTGATGATGCTGAACAGGCCGGAGACGAGATAGATCGTCGGCAGATGCGCCATGTCGATGCCGATATTGTTCACGGTGAACGCGCTGGAGAACGGCATCAGCATGTAGCCGCCGGTCGCCAGCAATGTCGTCACCGCGAAGGCCAGCGTGTAACGCGGCTCGAACACGGTCGCGAGCAGATGATGGAACGGATTCCTGTCCTGCTTCAGCTTCAGATGCGCATCGACCGGCTCCATGGCGAAGGCGATGATGGCAATTGCGAGGATCGACAGGCCGACGATCGCAATGAAGCAGACATGCCAGTTCCAGTGATTGGCGAGAAACAGGCCGGCCGGAATGCCGAGCACCTGGCTCGCGGCGAACGCCGTCTGGATGAATCCCATGACGCGGCCGCGCAGCTGCAGGGAAAACAGATCGGTGACGATGGCGAGCACGATCGAACCGATCACGCCGCCGAACAATCCGGTCACGATCCGGCCGAGCAGCAGCACCTCGTAGGTCTGTGCGACGGCGCAGAGCGCGGTGCCGAGCGTGAAGCCGGTATAGAAGAACAGCAGCAGCCGCTTGCGGTCGAACCGGTCGGCAAAGCCGGCGGCGAGAATGCCGGAAAATCCGGCGCTGAACGCATAGGCCGACACCGCGACGCCGAATTGCGAGGTCGTGATGTTGAGCGAGGGCATCAGGATGGCGCCGAGCGGCGACATGATGATGAAGTCGAGGATGATGGTGAACTGGGCGAAGGCGAGCAGCGCCACCAGGAGTGACTGGTAGCGCGTAAAGCCGCGCTGGCGTTCCTGCTGATCGTCGATCGGCGCGGCGAGCGTCTGGTCTGTCATGACACCTGATGTGTGCTGAGGGGCTGGCCTCACATAGGGTGGTTGGAGGCGATTTCCACGGGCGCGGGGCCCAAGTTCCGCTGGTATATCAAGCGCGCGCCGGGTTGTGGGATCCTTGCAACAGGCCGGCGCCGGCCCCTTCGACAGCCGAATTAAGCCGCCCTTAGCGAATGCTCCCTAGGCTCGCGGCCGTCCATTTTCCTGCTCCCGGCCTCCCCAACCCCTGGGCCGGTCGTGTTGCAGTCAGTCAGAGCGTTTCCGGATGGAGCAGCCCGTCAGGCAGTACGATCGGAGCGAGGCCGCGCCGCAGGCGACGATCGCGCCTGCCCGGACCCTCGTCATCGATCTCGAGGGCGCGCTGCTGCGCTCGGAGCTGCTGATGGAGGCGCTGTTCTCCGCGCCTGCGCGCATGCTGGCCCGCTTCGGCGCCGGCGGACGCGCCGGCATGGCGGCACTCACGGATATTCTGGCACGCGCCGAGCTCGACTACGCCCACCTTCCCTATGATGCCGACGTGCTGAACCAGGCGCTGGTGGCGCGGGCGCGGGGCGAGCGGATTTTCCTGGTCGCGGGCCGCTTCGCCGATCATGCCGCCGGCATCGCCGCGCATCTCGGCTTTGACGGCGTCGTGACGCCGGCCCATCTTGCCGCGGGCGATCATCTGCCGTTCGATCGCGCGTCGATCGAGCGTATCGCGCACCGAAGCCCCAGCCGCGCGAGCCTGAAGATCTGGGCCAAGGCACTGCGGATCTATCAATACGCCAAGAACACGCTGGTGTTCGTGCCCGTCATCACCGCGCATCAGCTCAATCTGGCCACGCTCGGCTCGACGCTGCTGGCGTTCCTGGCGTTCTCGGCCTGTGCGTCGGGCGCCTATCTGATGAACGATCTGCTCGACCTCGCCGCCGACCGCCAGCATCCGACCAAGCGCCATCGCGCGCTCGCGGCGGGCGACTTGCCGATCTCCTCCGCGCTCACGGCCATCCCCGTGTTGTGGGCTTTCGCCGTCGCCGCCAGCCTCTGCATTTCCGTCACCTTCCTCGGCGTGCTCGCCGCCTATCTCGCCACCACCATCGCCTATTCGCTCGTGCTCAAGCGCAAGATGCTGGTCGACGTCGTTACGCTTGCCGGCCTCTACTCCTTGCGCATCGGCGCGGGCGCGGTCGCGGCCGGCGTCATGCTGTCGGAATGGTTGATGGTGTTCTCGCTGTTCGTGTTCACCTCGCTCGCGCTGATCAAGCGTTTCAGCGAACTCAGCATGCGCGAGGGCGCAGGGCTCTCTGATCCGTCCAACCGCGACTACCGCATCACCGATCTGCAAATCATCGCCGCCATGGCCGCGGCGAGCGCCATGAATGCCGTCACCGTGTTCGCGCTCTACGTCTCGTCCTCCGCGGTGACGCCGCTCTACAGCCGTCCCTGGATGCTCTGGCTGCTCGCGCCCCTGCTGCTCTACTGGTTCGGCCGCGCCCTGATGATCGCGCATCGCCGCGAGATGCCCGACGACCCCATCATCTACGCCTTCCGGGACGGCGCCAGCCGCACCACGGTGGCGGCGATGGTCTGCATCATGCTGGCGGCGATCTGAGCGGGCCCTCTCCGCGCTTGCGCAGGCCTCCGGCAGTGGATACATCGCGGGCTATCCAATTTGCTGACGATATCGACGCGACCGATTCGACCAAAGGGTTTGAAACGCCATGACCGTACGCCTGCATCGCGGCGACCTGCCTGATCTCTCCCGCTACACCGGCGCGGTGGCGATCGACACCGAGACGATGGGGTTGAACCCCCACCGCGACCGTCTCTGCGTGGTCCAGCTCTCGCCCGGCGACGGCAGCGCCGACGTGGTGCAGATCCCCAAGGGCCACACCGATGCGCCGAACCTGAAGGCGCTGCTGGCCAATCCCGCCATCACGAAGATCTTCCATTTTGCGCGGTTCGACGTCGCGGTGCTGTACCAGAGCTTCGGCGTGATGACCGGGCCGATCTACTGCACCAAGATCGCCTCCCGCCTGACCCGCACCTATACCGACCGCCATGGCCTCAAGGACCTCGTCCGCGAGGTGCTCAATGTCGACCTCTCCAAGCAGCAGCAATCCAGCGACTGGGGTTCCGACAGCCTGACCGAGCCGCAGCTCGCCTACGCCGCCTCCGACGTGCTGCACCTGCACGCCCTGCGCGAGCGGCTGGATGCCATGCTGGTCCGGGAGGGCCGCACCGCGCTCGCCAAGGCCTGTTTCGACTTCCTGCCGACCCGCGCCCTGCTCGACCTCCAGGGCTGGGAGGAAGAGGACATTTTCGCGCATTCCTGAGCCCGCTGGAGGCGGTTAGGTTCAGGCTGCCGCCCCGTTTCGGACACTTTCGTCCGGCCTGTCGCAGGCTGCATATCGTGGCGATGCCGGGTACAATGGCGCGCCTCTCGGACCGGAAGGCGAGCGACTCTCTGGAGCAGCGGTGAACTCGGCCCAGTTTCCCACCTACGACGCCGCGCTTGCGGCGAAGTTTGCCAGCGCGGCGCGCCACAGCCGCCTGGTGAGGATTCTGCGCATCGCCGTGCCGGTGACCGTGGTTCTCTCCATGGCCTCGATCGTCGCGGTCTCCACCTTCCTCAACCCCTT
The DNA here is from genome assembly GCF_024199935.1 of Bradyrhizobium sp. CCGUVB14. Classification (NCBI taxonomy): domain Bacteria; kingdom Pseudomonadati; phylum Pseudomonadota; class Alphaproteobacteria; order Hyphomicrobiales; family Nitrobacteraceae; genus Bradyrhizobium; species Bradyrhizobium sp. CCGUVB14. The sequence goes on along the minus strand of NZ_JANADS010000001.1, from coordinate 139,324 downwards.
CACCATGATCCCCGTGAAGGTCGATTCCGGAAACTTGGTGGTGACGGGCACCAAGATCACGATGGAATCGCCGCATCTGTCCGGCTTCACGCCGGATCAGCGGCCCTACGAGCTCTGGGCCAAGACCGCGACGCAGGACATCACCGATCCCGACCATGTCGACCTCAATGACCTCAAGGCGAAGGTGCTGATGGAAGACCAGTCGACGCTGCTGCTCGACGCCCGCACCGGCCGCTTCGACAACAAGCAGCAGCAGCTCGACCTGCACAAGGACATCTTCCTGCGCACCTCGACCGGCTATGAGGCGCGGCTCAATTCCGCTTTCGTCGACATGAACAAGGGCACGGTCTCCTCGGACGATCATGTCGACGTCAAGCTGACCAACGGCACGCTCACTGCCGATCGCTTGCGCATCACCGAGGGCGGCGACGTCATCCGCTTCGAAGGCAATGTCGTGATGCATCTGGACAAGATCAGCACGGATGACGCTGCGCCCGCGCCGGTCGAGCAGCCCGCGCCTGCGCCTGTGCCTGCGCCTGCGAAGTCCAAGAACAAATCTGCGAACTCAAAGTGATTTTCATGGCTCAATTTTTTCCGCGCAACGACAGCAAGCGTCGCGCCATCGTCGCAGCGCTGATGCTCGGCGGCGCGGCGCTGATCGCGACTGGCGCCGCCGTCGCGCAGAGCACGATGCAAGGCGTGCCCAACGCGATGCAGGGCTTTTCGCAGAACCGCGACCAGCCGATCCAGATCGAGGCCGCCTCGCTCGAGATGCGCGACAAGAAGAAGGAAGCGACCTTCTCCGGCAATGTGAAGGTCGTGCAGGGCGACACCACCATGACCTCGAAGACGCTGGTGGTGTTCTACGAATCCTCAGGCGACAAGCAGGCCGCGCCGCCGGCTGAGCCGGCCAAGGGGGCCAAGGCGGCGGCCAAGGGGACAGGAGCGGGGACGGGAACGGGGGCGGGAGCGGGGGCGCCGATGCAATCGGCGACACCGGGGCCTGGCGGCGCCTCCTCGATCAAGCGGCTGGAAGCGCGCGGCAATGTCGTCGTCACCCAGAAGGACCAGGTGGTGACCGGCGAGACCGCGGTGTTCGACACCAAGACCAATCTCATCACCATGCTCGGCGGCGTGGTGCTGACGCAGTGCCAGAACGTGCTGCGCGGCGACCGCCTGATGGTCGACATGACCACCGGTGTCTCCCGGGTGGAATCCGACAGCGGCAAGGTCCAGGGTCTGTTCATCCAGACCCAGGGCGGCGCGAACGGCAAATGCGGAACGCCCGTCGCGCCTGGCGCGGGCGCGCCAATGCAATTGCCCGGTTCAGGTAAACAAAAGTAAATTCCGAGAGTAACTTCAACGACTTGGCTCAGATGCGGCCGATCCGAGGTTGAAGCTTGCCCGGCGAGACTGTATCTAGCGGCAGGGCTTTCGAAGCGGCGTCCGCCGCTTTTCGGGCGTGTTTCACTGGGCATGAGACATCCCTACATTCATGCTGCGTCGGCGAAGCAAGAAGCCGGCGTGGCAGACCGCGCGATGACCGCGCTGGATCCGTGGAAGGCTAGAAGGCGGGGATGGTCGATCTGTTCAGCATGTTCCGTCGGCGCCCCGCCAAGCGCGGCCGGCCAGGATTTGCCCGTCAGGACATCACCGCGCTCGGTGACAGCGTCGGCGGGCTGGTGGCGAGCCCGGTGCGGGACGCACCGCCGATTGCCCGTGACCAGCCGATGCAGGCCCCGGACCCCTATGGCGTCGAGGCGCCGCCGCGGGCGCGTCAGCCGGCTGCTCAACCGCCCAAAGCCAGACCCGTCGCGAAGCCTGCCGTAAAGTCCAACGGCACGGGCGCGCCGCAGCTGTTGCGTCGGCCGGGCTTCCTGGCTGTGCATAGCGTGGAAAAGAGTTTCGGCAGCCGCCAGGTCGTGCGCGGCGTCAGCATCTATGTGCGCCGCGGCGAAGCCGTCGGTCTGCTCGGTCCGAACGGCGCCGGCAAGACCACCGTGTTCTACATGATCACCGGCCTGATCAAGGCCGATCGCGGCGCCATCGAGCTCGACGGCCACGACGTCACCAAGCTGCCGATGTATCAGCGCGCCCGGCTCGGCATCGGCTATCTGCCGCAGGAAGCCTCGATCTTCCGCGGCCTCACCGTCGAGCAGAACATCCGCGCCGTGCTCGAAGTGGTCGAGCCCTCGCGCAAGAAGCGGGAGCAGCAGCTCGATTCCCTACTCGACGAATTCAACATCACGCGGCTGCGGAAATCGCCCTCGATCGCGCTGTCGGGCGGTGAGCGCCGCCGCGTCGAGATCGCGCGCGCACTCGCAACGCGTCCGAACTACATGCTGCTCGACGAGCCCTTCGCCGGCATCGATCCGATCGCGGTCGGCGACATTCAGGACCTCGTCCGCCATCTCACCAATCGCGGCATCGGCGTGCTCATCACCGACCACAATGTGCGCGAGACGCTCGGCCTCACCGACCGCGCCTACATCGTCTATGCCGGTGAAATCCTGACGGAGGGGAGCCCGGACGAGATCGTCGCCGATCCGGATGTGCGCCGTCTTTACCTTGGCGAGGAATTCCGCCTCTAGCCCTTTTTTCCATTTCGTCAAGGCGTGTACATCGGGCTAGGACTAAGATAAGCAAGAATCGGACCAATTTTCGGGAACGGTTCTTGTTAGATGGCGCTTACGCAGAGATTAGAGTTCCGGCAATCGCAGTCGCTGGTCATGACGCCGCAGCTGATGCAGGCGATCAAGCTGCTGCAATTGTCCAATCTCGATCTCACGACCTTCGTGGAAGAGGAGCTCGAGCGTAATCCCCTGCTGGAGCGGGCCAATGACGAGGCCCCCGCCGGCGAGGCCCCGGCCGAGGCCGGCCAGTTCAGCGACCACGATGGCGATGATTCAGGCAGCCAGGGTGACGGTCATGGCGCCGATGACGGCTTTGGCGGCAGCGGCAACGCCTTCGAGCCCGGCCAGGAAGAATGGATGAGCAAGGATCTCGGCACCCGCGCCGAGATCGAGCAGACCCTGGACACGGGCCTGGACAACGTCTTTTCGGAGGAGCCCGCCGAGGCGGCGGCGCGCAACGCCCAGGACGCGGCACCGACCACCTACACCGAATGGGGCGGCGGCGCCTCCGGCGACGAGGACTACAATCTCGAAGCCTTCGTCGCGGCGGAAACCACCCTCAGCGACCATCTCGCGGAGCAGCTCTCGGTCGCCTTCACCGGCGCGGCCCAGCGCATGATCGGGCAATACCTGATCGACCTCGTCGACGAGGCCGGCTATCTGCCGCCCGATCTCGGCCAGGCTGCCGAGCGGCTTGGCGCAACGCAAAAGGACGTCGAGGACGTTCTTGCCGTGCTGCAAAAATTCGATCCGCCCGGCGTCTGCGCGCGCAGCTTGAGCGAATGCCTGGCGATCCAGCTCCGCGAGCTCGACCGCTACGATCCCGCGATGCAGGCGCTGGTCGAGCATCTCGATCTGCTTGCCAAGCGCGACATCGCCGCGCTCCGCAAGCTCTGCGGCGTCGACGACGAGGATATCGCCGACATGATCGGCGAGATCAGGCGCCTCAATCCCAAGCCCGGCATGAAGTTCGGCTCGGCGCGGCTCCAGACCATGGTGCCCGACGTCTACGTTCGCCCGGGTCCGGACGGCGGCTGGCATGTCGAGCTCAACAGCGACACCTTGCCGCGCGTGCTGGTCAACCAGACCTACTATTCCGAGCTGTCGAAGAAGATCGGCAAGGACGGCGACAAATCGTATTTCTCGGACGCGCTGCAGAACGCGACCTGGCTGGTGCGCGCGCTCGACCAGCGCGCCCGCACCATCCTGAAAGTTGCGACCGAGATCGTGCGCCAGCAGGACGGCTTCTTCACCCATGGTGTCGCGCATCTGCGGCCGCTCAATCTGAAGGCCGTTGCCGACGCCATCCAGATGCATGAATCCACGGTGTCGCGCGTCACCGCCAACAAATACATGGCGACGAATCGCGGCACATTCGAATTGAAATATTTCTTTACGGCCTCGATCGCCTCGGCCGACGGCGGCGAGGCGCATTCCGCCGAAGCCGTGCGTCACCACATCAAGCAGCTGATCGATTCGGAGGAGCCGTCCGCGATCCTGTCTGATGATACCATCGTGGAACGCTTGCGCGCTTCAGGCATTGATATTGCCCGCCGCACGGTCGCGAAGTACCGCGAAGCCATGCGCATTCCGTCCTCGGTGCAACGCCGCCGCGACAAGCAGAGCGCTCTTGGTAACGTCCTTTCAACGGCGATGTCCGATCGCTCCCGCAACACCGAACCGGCCTGATTGCGCTGGCGCAAAATCGCGCTACTCTCATCCCCCCACCGCGACCGATCCAAGCTGGGCAACCAAGCGAGGCATCACATGACTCTTCGGATTTCGGGCAAGAGCGTCAGCGTCGGCGAGGCCCTGCGAGGCCGCGTGACCGACCGGACTGAAGAGGTCCTGCGCAAATATTTCGACGGCAATTATTCCGGTCACATCACGCTGTCCAAGGACGGCTTCGGCTTCCGGACCGATTGCGCGCTGCATCTCGATTCGGGAATAACGCTGGAGGCCGATTCGAACGCGCAGGACGCCTATGCCAGCGCCGACCAGGCGCTGATCATGATCGAGAAGCGGCTCAAGCGCTACAAGAGCCGGCTCAAGGATCGTTCGGCCCGCAAGGCCCACGTTGCTTCCGCGGCGCTGGCTGCGCTGGACGCGACGGCTTACGTGCTGGAGGCGCCGGGGGAGGGCGACGACGAGGACGAGGTCACCGGCTACAGCCCCGTGATCATCGCCGAGGCGACGACGTCGCTGCGGCAGATGTCGGTCAGCGAAGCCGTCATGGAACTCGACCTCAGCGGAGCACCCTGCCTGGTATTCCAGCACGGCTCCTCGGGCCGGGTGAACATCATCTACCGCCGCGCCGACGGCAATGTCGGCTGGATCGACCCGCCGGGCACCAAATCCGGGGGGTAGGAAGCCCCGTATCAACCACAGCCCTTAACAATGACCGGGGCAAAGCCGCACGCGGGAGTTGGCACCGGGATTGCGTTGGAGTAGAAGCGCCCCACATCAGGACGTAACGGGACTTGGGCTAAGTCCCCCTCCTGCTTCACCTTCTTGACGCCGGCCGGGCTCGACCTATCGAGACGGCCAATTCGGAACCTGACGGTTTAATTCACCTCGGAACACTTCCATGCCGATTACCGATCTGGTCGCGCCCGAGGCGATTCTCCCGGCATTGAAGGTCAACAGCAAGAAACAGGCGCTCCAGGAACTCGCGGCCAAGGCGGCTGAGCTGACCGGACAGAACGAGCGCGCGGTGTTCGAGGTGCTGCTCCAGCGCGAAAAACTCGGCACCACCGCGGTCGGCTATGGCGTTGCCATTCCGCACGGCAAGCTGCCCAAGCTCGAGAAGATCTTCGGCCTGTTCGCCCGGCTCGATCGACCGATCGATTTCGAGGCGATGGACGGCCAGCCGGTCGACCTCGTCTTCCTGCTGCTCGCCCCCGAAGGCGCCGGCGCCGATCATTTGAAGGCGCTCGCCCGCATCGCCCGCCTGCTCCGCGACCAGGACATCGCCAAGAAGCTCCGCGCCTCGCGCGATGCCCAGGCGATCTATTCGGTGCTGGCGCTGCCGCCGGCGACCGCGGCGTAAGGCCGCTTTCCTTCCCCGCCGAGCCACGAAGCCGGATCGAAGCCGCGCTGCGACACGCGCGCGGATCGTCGCGGTCTCGCGATAGCCGAACAGGCGTCGCGAAATTTTTGCGCTTGAGACGGGCGGCACATTGTCAGGCGCCGGGGTCCGCTAGAAGTCGTTCAGCGACACGATTGGCAATGAACGGACATGATGCGGAATGGAATGCGCCGCCGCTTGCGCGCGGCGCTGCTGGGCACGGCGGCAAACGGCGCGCTCGGGCTGATGGCGCTGCAGCCGGCGCAGGCCGGACCCGGGGGCTGTACGACGGTCGGAACCACCGCCACCTGCACCGGCGATCAATCCGGCGGGATCGGCGCTGCTGACTTCAATCAAGCCACGGTCGATACGCTCAACGTCAATTCGCTGACGACCAAGATCACGCCGGCTACGGGCACGTCCGGCATCGATTTCGAGCGCGGGAGCGGTGACGTCACGATCAACAGTGACATGACGCGCTATTCCATCGCCGTGACCGGAACTGCCGACGGCATTCATGTCTCGTCCTTGGCGACGGGATCGTGGGAAACCGGGGTGTTGACGATCAACCAAGCGGGCGACATCAGCTCGGCCGGCGGTTTCGGCATCTACGCGTTCACAGGTGGCATTTTCGGCACCCTTGGCCTCAACATCACCAGCAGCGGCACGATCACAGCATATCGTGATGGCATCAACACCGGTACCCATGCCAGATTTACCGGCGGTGATATCACCATCGCGCACGGCGGCGACATTAGCTCCAGCATTGGTAGCGGCATTTTTGCCGTTTCGTACAGCGCAGGCATCACCGTCAAGGATGTCGGAAACATCAACGCGCAGGGGGCCGGGATCTACGCAGAAGGCAACCTTGGCGTTAGGGTCGAAAGCACTGGGAACATTGTCGCCGCCACCGGCATTATGGCCGGGTCACAGTTTAGCGATATAACGATCGCGCAGAACGGAAGCATCACGGCCACTCAATACGGTCTTGTCGCGCAGACGCCGACGGGTGCCTCCCTGACAATCACGCATGATGGCGGTGATATCTCGTCCGGTGGTACCGGCATCTTTGCGACAAGCCTCGATAACTCAAGCATTACCAACCACGGCAATCTTGTCGCCCGTGACTACGGAATTATCGTGAGCGGCGGGGGCGATGTCACGATCAACAGCATCGGCGACATGACCGTGAGCAACGGCTCCGGCATGTATATCGTATCACAGCGAGCTATCTCGATTACCAACCGCGGAAACATCCGCGCCGCCGATCACGGCATCTATGCGACCATGTTGAATGTCTTCGGGTTCGTCGTCGCGGTCGACAGCATTGCCGACATCACCGCGTCCGGCGGCGCAGGAATTTTTGCGTACTCCGCCGTCGGCTATTCGACGGTCACCAGCCGCGGAAACATCAGCGCGCATGACGACGGCATCCACGCCGAGGCCGGGGGCGACGTCACGGTGAACAGCATCGGCAACGTCACCTCGCTCGCCGCGAGCGGCATCTATGCCGGCGGTGGCGGCAATGTCGCCGTCACGGTCAATGGCGGCGCGATATCGGGCGCGTGGGGCGTCTATCTGAACGGCGCAACCAATACCTTGACCATTGGCGCCACGGCATCGGTCGCGGGAAGCCTTTACGCCGTCATCGGCAACAGCGGCGACCATACGGTGAACAATTCCGGCATCGTCAGCGGCAATGTCGCGTTCGGCGCGGGATCGAACGCCTTCAACAATCTCGCGGGCGGCGTGTTCAACAGCGGCGCGACGGTCGATCTCGGCGCCGGCAATCTCCTGAGCAATGGCGGCACCCTGGCGCCATCAGGCGTCGGCACGGTCGGCACCACGACGCTCACGGGCAATTTCGTGCAGGGCGCGGGCGCGCAATTCATCGTGGACGTGGACCCGACCGCCCACACCGCGGATCGGCTCAACGTCAGCGGCACGGCGGGCCTCGCCGGCAAGGTGGTGGTGGATCCGCTGACGCGCCTTGCGACGACGACGACCTACACCATCGCGACCGCAGGCACGGTCAATGGCAGCTTTTCCGGTGTGGACTTCCTGATCGCCAACAGTTTTGCGCGGAACGCGCGGCTGAGCCAAGTCGGCAACGACGTGCTGCTGACGCTCGATCCCGGCCTGCTGTCGTACTCGCTGCCCGGCAATGCCAGCGTCAATCAGCGCAACGTCGCCGCGGGTATCGATGCTCCCTTGATCGGCGGCGCGGCCCTGCCGGCCGGCTTCACCCCGCTGTTCGCGCTGGCAGGCACGCCGCTGCTCCATGCGCTGACACAGGCCTCGGGTGAAACGGCAACCGGTTCGCAGCAGGCGACGTTCAGCGCCATGAACCAGTTCATGGGCGTGCTGACCGATCCGTTCGTGGCGGGGCGCGGCGATCCGCGCGCGTCCGGTGGCACGACCGGCTATGCGGCAGAGGACAGCGAGGCGCTCGCTTACGCCGGTGGCCGCAAGGGTGCCGACAAGGGTGCCGAGCGGGAGGCCTATGCGGCGATGTCGCGCAAGGCTCTGTTGGCCCAGAGCTTCGAGTCGCGCTGGAATGTATGGGCCGCGGGTTTTGGCGGCTCTCAGACCACCGATGGCAATGCGACGCTCGGCTCGAACAGCGCGACCAGCCGCATTGCGGGCACAGCCGCTGGAGCCGACTACTGGATCTCCCCCTCTACCGTGGCCGGCTTTGCGCTTGCCGGCGGCGGCACCAATTTCTCGGTCGCCAATGGCGGCACCGGCCGCTCCGACCTGTTTCAGGCCGGCGCTTTCATCCGCCACAATGCAGGTGCGGCCTATGTCACGGGCGCGCTGGCCTATGGCTGGCAGGACAACACCACCGACCGTACCGTCACCATCGCAGGCGCCGATCACCTCCAGGCCCACTTCAACGCGAACGCCTGGTCCGGCCGGCTCGAAGGCGGCTACCGTTTCGTCGTGCCTTCGATCGGCGGCGCCGGCGTCACGCCCTATGCGGCAGCCCAGTTCACCAGGTTCGACCTGCCGGCCTATGCGGAACAGGCGATCACGGGCAATAGCACCTTTGCCCTTGGCTATGGCGCCAAGAGCGTCACCGACACCCGCAGCGAACTCGGCCTGCGCACCGACAAATCCTTTGCGATGGCCGATGGCGTGGCCACTCTGCGCGGCCGCATCGCATGGGCCCACGATTTCAATCCCGATCGCTCGATCGGCGCGACCTTCCAGGCGCTGCCGGGCGCAAGCTTCGTCGTCAACGGCGCAGCGCAGGCCGCCGACGCGGCGCTGGTCACGGCCTCAGTGGAAAAGGCATGGCTGAACGGCTGGTCTGCGGCTGCGACATTCGAAGGCGAATTCTCCAACGTCACGCGCAGCTACGCCGGCAAGGGCGTGCTGCGCTATGCGTGGTGAGAGCGGCGACGGATCCCGCTTCCTTCGTGAATGCGCGCTCGTGCGCTTCAGCAGATCGTCGGCATCAGGCGCCGGACTTCGTCGAGCAGTTCGGGCGTCGCCGTCTTGTCACCCGCGAGGTGCCTGAGCAGCGCGCTCTGGAATAGACCGTCGAACAGCGCATAGAGCGCAGCCGGCGACGACGCCGGTCTCTTGCCGCCGAGCTCGGCATAGCGCGAGGCGATGCGCCAGATCATGGCTTCCAGGCTCTTGTCGATCTCGAGCACATCCTTGCGGAACGCCGCCTCGAACATCGCCTGCGAGCGCAAATCGTACCAAAGACGGTGCATGCGGGCTTCGCTCTGCAGCGTTGCTGCGAGCTTGGCGAGGAAACCCTCCGTCAATTCGTCGCGGCTCGTTGCCGTCGCGACGACATCGTCATATCGCGTCACGCATTTCGCCTTGTAGTGGCGGACGCAGCAGCAGATCAGGTCGAGCTTGTCGCTGAAATAATAGTGGAACACGCCGTGCGTGAATGCGGAGTTTTGCGCGATTTCGCGCAGGCTGGTGCGTGCGAAGCCGAGCTCGCCCAGGGTTTCGAGCGCAGCCTCCGCCAGCTCGATCCGCCGCGCGTTGAACTTGTCGTCCCGCACGACCTCCACCACGGCCTCACGCTTCACCGCTCCTGTCGCTCGCCGCGCCATTGTCGCGCTGTCTCCCGTCTCTTCGTTACGACGATCACATCGTCTAGAGACCATTCTCTTTGACAACTGTCAAATTTTGCCTTGACAACTGTCAAGCTCCGGGAGGAGGGTGCGCGCCAAGAATTTGGACAGTCGTCAAGACGCCAGCAAATGGAGGAAATGCCCCCACCGGCGCCGCGCCGCCGGAACGGACTCGCATGCCGTTGCGCCATGACGCCGGCACCGTGCTGCGAAGCGCAGCACGCACCGATCATCAGCGACAAGATCAGTCCAGAAGATCAGCAAAGGGAGGATGTGCGATGAGTGAGAAGAGTCTTGATGGCCGCAAAGCCCTGGTCACCGGCGGAGCCCGCGGCATAGGCGCCGCGATTGCGAATGCACTCGCGCAATCCGGCGCGGCGGTCATGATCGGCGACATCCTCGATGACGTCGGCAAGGACAGCGCCGGCCAGATTGCCAAGCTCGGTGTGAAGACCGGCTTCGTGCATCTCGACGTCACCGACGACGCTCAATGGGAGCGGGCGGTTGCCAACACCGTCGCAACGCTCGGCGGCTACGACATCCTGATCAACAATGCCGGCATCGAGATCACGTCGCTGATCTCCGAGGTCAAGGCCGAGGACGCGCGGCGGATGTGCGACGTCAACATCGTCGGCACCGTGCTCGGCATGAAGCACGCCTTCTGCGCCATGCGTCCGGGCGGGCCGGCGGGCAAGGGCGGCGCCGTGGTCAACATCGCCTCGGTCGCGGCGACGATCGCCTTCCCGAGCATCGCGGTCTATTCGGGCACCAAATCCGCGGTCGATCGCATGACGCGGGTGGGAGCGATGGAGGCCGGCAAGCTCGGTTTCGGCGTGCGCGTGAACTGCATCTATCCGGGCCTGATCCCGACCGACATGGGCATGCAGCTTGCCAATGACATCGTGAAGATCGGTCTCGCGCCCGACGTCAACGCCGCGGTCGGCTCGGTCGTGGAGCAGACGCCGCTCGGCAAGCTCGCCGAGGTCAGGGACATCGCCGACGCTGCTGTCTTCCTGTGCTCGGACCAGGCGCGCTTCATCACCGGCATCGGCCTGCCGGTCGATGGCGGCATGGGCATGTAAGCGCGGACGATCAACAACAAATCCCTCGGAGGAACGCAATGAGCAAGAAGCCCGTCATCGTCTACGGCGCGTCCGGCTACACCGGCCGCCTGGTCTGCGAATATCTGCGCGAGTACAATATCCCGTTCATCGCCGCCGGCCGCAGCGCCGAGAAGCTCAACGCCGCGATGAAATCGAATGTGGCCGGCATCGAGACTGCCGACTACGAGGTGGTGGAAGTGCCGCACACCGTGAGCGCGCTGACTGAACTGTTCAGGGGCGCCTCGGTGGTGCTCAACACCGTGGGCCCGTTCGCCAAGTTCGGCACCGAGGTGGTGCAGGCCTGCGCCGCTGCCAGGTGCCACTACACCGACACCACCGGCGAGCAGGATTGGTTGATCACGCTCGAGCAGGAGTTTGGCGCGAAGTTCGCCAATGCCGGCCTGCTGCTGGCCCCGGGTATCGCGCAGATGTACACCACCGGCGAGATCGCAGCTCAACTGTGCCTGGAGACGCCCGGCCTCGACACGCTCGACATTGCCGTGTTCTGGGGCGGCAGCCCGACGATCGCATCGACGCAGACCATCCTGGTCAACGCCGCGATGGCCAAGGCCTACTATCTGGAGCAGAACAAGTACGTCGAGCATCAGCCCGATGCCGGGCTCTACAACCTCGCCATCCCCGGCCAGCACGAGCTGGCGCTGGCGCTGCCCTGGGGTGGCACTTCGCACCCGGTGTGGTTCAAGCGCGATCCGCGCGTCGCCAACGTGAAGGTGCTCGGCGGCGTGTTCAATCGCGCCCTGATGCTGGGCGTGCCGCAGATCGTCGCCGGCGCGCTGGAGGCGACCAAGAACATGAACCCCGACGACCGCTACGCGGCGTTGGCGCAGACCGCGGCCAGCGTGATGAACACCATGCCGCCGCGCGAGAACCCTCGCGTCAACAAGTCGCTGGATTCAGTGCATGCCTCCGGCCCGCTCGGGCGCGCGCACTGCGTCATCAACGGCAACAGCAACTACAAGCAGACCGGCATGCTTCAGGCCTATGCGGCGGCACATCTGCTGCAGCAGCCGCCCAAGCGCGTCGGCTTCGCCTCCGGCTGCCAGGCGTTCGGCCATCACGAGCTGCTCGGCCAGTTGCGCAGTTTTGGTCTTGTCGGCAAGCCGATCCTGACCGTGTACGATTAGGGATGTGGTGCGACGGCGATCTTTCTTCACCTCTCCCCATCGGGGAGAGGTGGACCTTCACCGCGGCCCGCGTCTAACCAACCTTACGCCGCTTCGGAGGCGACCATGCGCTTCATCGATTACCTCGACAAAGGTGCTTCGCTCGGCGCCGACGCGCCCTGCCTCACCATGGACGGGCGCGACCTCAGCTACCGCGAGGTGCAACGGCTGAGCTATCGGATCGCGCGTGGGCTCGACCGCTCGGGCATCGCGCCCGGCGAGAAGGTTGCGATCCTGTCCGGCAACGATCCGCTTGCCTTCTCCTGCGTGTTCGGCATCTCGCGCGCTGCGGCCGTGTGGTGCCCGATCAATCCGCGCAATGAAGCGGCCGAGAACAAGTTCATCCTCGACGGGTTCGACTGCGGTCTGCTGCTGTTCCATTCCAGCTTTGCACCGATGGTCGAGGCGGTCAGGCCCGAGCTGCCGAAGTTGCGCGCACTCGTTTGCCTCGATGCCGAGTTACCCTTCGCGCCATCCTTCGACAACTGGCTCGTGGGTCTCGACGACGGCTTTTATCAGCGCGAGACCATCGACGATCTCGCGATGATCCCCGGCACCGGCGGCACCACCGGCAAGCCCAAGGGCGTGATGCTGTCCGGGCGCAACATCGAGACCATGACGGCGCTGACCTTGATGGGCTATCCCTTCAAGGGCCGTCCGGTCTATCTCGCGCTCGCGCCGCTGACGCATGCGGCCGGCGTGCTGTGTTTCCCGATCATGGCGCTCGGCGGCCGCATCGTGATCATGCATCACCCCGATATCGGCGAATTCCTCGATTTGATCGAGCGCTACCGGGTCACGCACACCTTCCTGCCGCCGACCGTGATCTACATGCTGCTCGATCATCCCAAGCTCGATCGCGAGAGGCTCAGCTCGTTGCAATGCTTCTGGTACGGCGCGGCGCCGATCTCGGCCACGCGGCTTGCGGAGGCGCTGCGGCGTATCGGGCCGATGGCGCAGTTGTTCGGTCAGACCGAAGCGCCGATGATGATCTCGATGATGGCACCGAGCGAGCATTACAATGCCGGCGGCACGATCGCGATGGAGCGTCTCGCCTCGGCCGGGCGGATCAGCCCGCTGGTGCAGGCGGGCATCATGGATGGCGACGGCAATTTGCTGCCGACCGGCGCGCGCGGCGAGATCGTGGTGCGCGGTTCGCTGGTGATGGAGGGATATTACAAGAATCCGCAGGCGACCGCCGAAGCATCGGCACATGGCTGGCACCACACCGGCGACATCGGCTACCTCGACGACGACGGCTACCTCTATATCGTCGATCGCGCCAAGGACATGATCATCACCGGCGGGTTCAACGTCTACTCGATCGAGGTCGAGAACGCGCTGCGGGCGCATGAGGCGGTGCAGGATTGCGCCGTGATCGGGCTGGCGGACGAGAAATGGGGCGAGCGGATCGTCGCCGTGGTGCAGCCCCGCGCCGGCCATCGGATCGACCCGGTGGCGCTCGCCGCCTTCGTCAAGGGACAGATCGGCAGCGTCAAGACGCCGAAGCAGATCGAAGTCTGGGACGATCTTCCGCGCTCCAAGGTCGGCAAGGTGCTGAAGCCGGACATCCGCGCGCGATTGACCTGATCGAGCGTGCCCCTACGCCTCGGTCATTCCGGCAGTCCAGCTCGCCGCAGGCCTTCGCCATAGCGCCAGGCATCGTCGGGGCGCCGGTAGGGGCCGAAGATCGCCTCCAGATTGGACACGCGCTCGCCGGGGTTGATCTGGAGCAGCCGGGCCACGGACTTCTGCGCGGCGTCGAGCTCTCCGGCGAATGCATCGGCGGCTGCGCCGATGCGCAGTGCCGGCAACAGTCTCGGCGTGCCGCGCAAGGCTGCGTTGGCCCAGGACGAGGCTTCCGCGTAGCGGCCGGCGAAGAAGTGCGCGTGGGCGGTGGCGACCTGCATCAGGGGCATCAACGGATCGACCGGGCTGAGGCGCATCGCATACATCAGATGCGCGACGGCGGCCTCAGGCTCGCCCATCCAGCTCTTGATGAAGCCGGCGAAATAGGAGGCCCACATCATGTTGGGATTGACGGCAAGCGCCTGCGCGATGCACGCGGCGCCGGTGTCGAGATCGCGTACGACATAGGCCAACGCGCCGGCGCTCGTGGCGAGCGCGAGCGCGTCGTCGCCGCCGAGGCGAATGGCGTTCCGCGCCAGCCGATCGGTCTCGGCGATGTCGCGCGCGAGATCGTCGGTGGGCCAGCGATTGGTCCTGTCCTTGACGTAGCAATAGGCGGCCATGCCGTAGGCGGCCGCGAATTCCGGATCGAGCTCGATCGCACGCCTGAACATCTGCAGGGCCTCGACATTGGCCTCGCGGATGGTGAAGCGATAGATCGCCGCCGTGCCGCGCAGATAATATTCGTAGGCGCCCAGGCTCTCCGTCGGCTTGCGCTTGGCGCGCTCGATCGCGGAATGCTCGAGCTTCGGCACCAGCAGCCCCACGACCTGCCGCGCGATCTGGTCCTGCAAATCGAAGATATCCTCGAGCGCGCCGTCGAACCGGTCGGCCCACAGATGCGCGCCGGTCGACGCATCGATGAGCTGCGCGGTGATGCGGACGCGGTCGGCCGATTTGCGCACGCTGCCTTCGAGCACGAAGCTGACGCCGAGCTCGCGACCGATCTGCTTCACATCGACGGCGCGGCCCTTGTAGGTGAAGCTGGAATTGCGCGCGATGACGAACAGCGAGCGGAAGCGCGACAGCGTCGTGATGATCTCCTCGACGACGCCGTCGGCAAAATACTCCTGGCTTGGATCGCCGCTCATGTTCTGGAACGGCAGCACCGCGATCGCCGGTTGAGCCGGAAGGGGAGGCGCGTCGGTCGCGGCGGGAGGCAACGCGGCGACGGAGGTCTGGTGGTCTGGACTCACCGGGCCGACAAACCGATAGCCGTATTTCGGCATGGTCTCGATCCAGCGTTCGCCGCCCGGCTCTTCTTCGAACACGCGGCGCAGTGCGGCGATCTGCACGGGAAGATTGCTCTCCTCGACGATGAGGCCGGCCCAGGCCGATTTGATCAGCGCATCCTTTGAGACCGGCATTCCCGCGCGCTCGACGAGCACGCGCAGCACGGCGAGGGCGCGCTGGCCGATCGCGACCGGAGCGCTGCCGCGAAACAGGAGCGCGGCGTCCGCGTCGAGCCGGAACGGGCCGATGATGTAGCTCGTAGCCATGGCGCAATGCTTAAGAACTTTTTCAGAACGACACCATGACTTTCGGCCCGGCCAGGCGCAGATATCGGGCCATTGCTTGCAGCGCTATTCGATCCGGCCGGATTTTCGGTCGCAAAATCAAACAGGTGCAACGCGTCGTCCCGGCCTCGATCAGGGACAGGTCGAAGTTGCATCGGGATTCGTCGCGCGCATTGGCCATTCACCGGAAGACCACAGAAGGACCTGCCTCATGGCACTCGCACTCAACGACATGGCGCCGGATTTCGCGGCGCAGACCACCGAAGGCGATATCCGCTTCCACGACTGGATCGGCGATTCCTGGGCGGTGCTGTTCTCGCATCCGAAGGATTTCACGCCGGTCTGCACCACCGAGCTCGGCACCATGGCCGGCCTGAAGGGCGAGTTCGACAAGCGCAATGTCAAGATCATCGGCATCTCCGTCGATCCGGTCGAGAACCACGACAGGTGGAAGGGCGACATCCACAAGGCCACCGGCCATGCCGTCAATTATCCGATGATCGGCGATCGTGATCTCAAGGTCGCAAAACTTTTCGGGATGCTGCCGGCCTCGGCCGGCGACACGTCGGAAGGGCGCACGCCGGCCGATAATCAGACGGTGCGCTCGGTCTTCGTCATCGGCCCCGACAAGAAGATCAAGCTGGTGCTGACTTATCCGATGACGACCGGGCGCAACTTCCGGGAAATCCTGCGCGTCATCGATTCCATGCAGCTCACGGCTAAATTCCCGGTGGCGACGCCCGCCGACTGGACGCAAGGCGAAGATGTCGTGATCGCGGCGTCGGTGTCGGATGAAGACGCCGCCAAGCGTTTCGGCTCCTTCGTCACCGTGCTACCCTATCTGCGCAAGGCAAAGCTACCGGCAGCCTGAATCGCGCCTGACGGGCGCTACCTCGTCGTGGTCCGGGACCGCGTCTACAGCTGGCGCGAGAGGTAGCGGACCGTCTTGCTTCCGTCGTGGATGCTCGCGCTACCGACCTCGGTAAATCCGAGGGCGGCGTGGAAAGCGTCTGAGGCCGGATTCGGCGGCACGCGATTGACTTCGCAAACGATGCGATCGTGGCCGGCCTCGGCCGCGCGATCGAACAGGTCGGCATAGAGCCGGCGCGCGCATCCCATGCCGCGTGCGGATGCTGCGACCACGATCCGGTCGACATAGACGAAGCGCGCGTAACGCGCTTGAAACCACAGGAAGTTCGGGCTGTCGTATCGCCCGTCCTGATCGAGTGCGATCAGGAAAGCATCGAGCTGGCCGATCCTGCGCGCGTAGAAGGCCTGCGCGACGAGGTCCTGCAGCCGCTCGCGCTCAAGCCACGACAATTCCTCTGCATGGCTGTTGTTGAGAGCGAGCATGCTCTCGGCCAGCTTCTCGCCGGGCGACAACTCGGATGTCGTAATCGCGATGGGCATCTGCTGATCCATGACCAGGGTCTAGCAGCGGCGCGGCACAAATGAAAACGGGCACGCCTTCCTGCGAAGGCATGCCCGTCAAAACGTCTAGTCAAGCGACGCGCGTGCGCTCAGTGCACGCTGACGGCTTGCAGCTCGTTGCTCCAGGCATTGGCCACTGCGGCTTCGCGGCTGTCGGTCAGCATGATCGGCGTGCCGTCGGCGGCGTGGAGCGCGAACAGCTTGAGGCCGGGCGCAATCTTCGGGGCTTCGGGGAACAGGCCGGGCACATCCTCGGAGCGGATCTGCTTCACATAGGCGATGTGGCCTTCGCCGAGGTTCGCCAGCGTCTCGGGCGAGGCGTTCCTGGCTTCGTGTTCGAATACAACGTGACCTTCACTCATGGTCTCGACTCCTTCACAGAAACTAAGCGGTCGAGTCCGCTACTCGTTCCATTATTCGTGCTCATTGATAGCGATTGTCTTAACGATCCTCTCCGGTTCAGGCCGGGCCAGGTCGATCGACAACAACCCGTTCTTCAGATCCGCACCCAGCACCAGCATCCCCTCCGCCAGCACGAAGGTGCGCTGGAAGTGGCGCGCGGCGATGCCGCGATGGATGTATTGACGGGTCTTGTCGTCCTGCTGCCGCCCGCGGATGACTAGCTGGTTTTCCTCAATGGTTACATCGAGTTGGTCGCGGGTGAATCCAGCGACCGCCAGCGTGATCCGCAAACGCTCGGGCTGGCTGTCCGCGCCGCCGCACCTCTCGATATTGTAGGGAGGATAGCCGTCGGCGCCTTTGACGACGCGATCGAGCACGCGCTCAATCTCGTCGAAGCCCAGAAGGAACGGACTGGATAACGTAGGAACACGAGACATAGTTTACAAAGTCCTCTCGAAGCGACTTTGGCATTTCAGGGCCCGGAAGCGGCGCCCCTTGGTCAGCAATATGGGCATATCTCTGTGGAGGTTCAAGGACGTAGGAGGGGGCTGTGGATTCACTGCTTCCGCCGTCTCCCGGCCATGACGACGGCGCGGGCGAATTACCTCAATGAAAACAGCGCCCCGTCTACTGTGCATGGGGTTGTTTTCGCGGTCTTTGCCGGCCGGACGTGTCGGAACCCGTCAGGCCTCGATCCGCGTCCGCCCGTCGCCGCTGAACAGATGCAGCTTTTGGCGCACCGCCGCGACCCGGATCTTCTGGCCGATCGCCGGGGCCTCGGTTCCGGGAATGCGGACGATGACCTCGCCTGCCGGTAGCTCGCCCGGGGTGGCGGCGACACGCTGCCCGTCCTGGGCGCGCGAGCCGTAAACGAAGGTCTCGGCACCGACGCGCTCGATCGCCTCAACCGTCAGCGGCAGTGCAACGCCGCCGGCCGGAGTCTGGTCGGTGATCGCAAGATCCTCCGGACGGATGCCGAGGATGCCGGCCTCGCCCGCGGCGCCGCCGAGCTGCGACTTGATCTCGTCCTGGCGCGTCGACATCAGATTCATCGGCGGAGCGCCGATGAAGGACGCAACGAAGGTCGTGGCCGGCTTCTCGTAGATCGCCAGCGGATTGCCGACCTGCTCGACCTGGCCGCCGTTCATCACGACCAGAATGTCGGCGAGCGTCATCGCCTCGAGCTGGTCATGGGTGACGTAGATCGAGGTGACGTTGAGCCGGCGCTGCAATTTGCGGATCTCGACGCGCATCGAGATGCGGAGCTTGGCGTCGAGGTTCGACAGCGGCTCGTCGAACAGGAACACCTTTGGCTGGCGCACGATGGCGCGGCCCATGGCGACGCGCTGGCGCTGGCCGCCGGAGAGCTGGCGCGGCTTGCGCTCCAGCATCGGCGCGAGCTCGAGCACGCGCGCGGCTTCCTCGACGCGGGTCTTGATCTCGGCTTCCTTCATGCCGCGATTGCGCAGGCCGTAAGCCATGTTGTTGAACACGCTCATATGCGGATAGAGCGCGTAGTTCTGGAACACCATCGCGATGTCGCGATCGGCGGGCTCGACCTGGTTGACGACCTTGCCGCCGATGTCGATCTCGCCGCCGGTGACGGTCTCGAGCCCCGCGACCATGCGCAGCAGCGTGGACTTGCCGCAGCCGGAGGGGCCGACCAGCACGCAGAACTGGCCGTCGCCGACATCGACGTTGACGCCCTTGATGGCCTCGAAGCCGCCGGGATAGGTCTTGCGGACGTTGCGCAGGGTGACGTTGGCCATGACTCTCTACTTCTCCGTCTCGACCAGGCCGCGCACGAACAATTTCTGCATGGCGACGACGACGAACACCGGCGGCAGCATGGCCAGCACGGCGGTCGCCATCACGATCGGCCATTCGGTCAGCGCATCGTTGGTGGTCATCATCTTGCGAATGCCGATCTGGATGGTCTGCATGTCGTCGCGCGTGGTGATCAGCAGCGGCCAGAGATATTGATTCCAGCCGAGGATGAACAGGATCACGAACAGCGCGGCCATGTTGGTGCGCGACAGCGGCAGCAGCGTATCCCAGAAGAAGCGCAACGGGCCGGCGCCGTCGATCCGCGAGGCCTCCAGCAATTCATCCGGCACGGTCATGAAGAACTGGCGGAACAGCAGCGTTGCGGTGGCCGATGCGATCAGCGGCAGTGCGAGGCCGGCATAGCTGTCGAGCATGTGCAGATCGGCGACGATCTTGTAGGTCGGATAGATGCGGACCTCGACCGGCAACATCAGCGTGATGAAGATGATCCAGAAGATCGGCATCCGGAAGGGAAAGCGGAAATAGACGATCGCATAGGCCGAGATGATCGAGATCGCGATCTTGCCGATCGCGATCGCCAGCGCCATCACCAGCGAGTTCAGCATCATGTTGCCGACCGGCTCGCGGGTCGTGCCGCTCGTGCCGACGAAGATGGTCTGGTAGTAGACCTCGAAGAAATGGCCGCCGGGCAACAGCGACATCTGCCCGTTGGCGATCAGCGCGTTGTCCTGGGTCGAGGCGACGATGGCGACGTAGACCGGGAAGGCGACGATCGCGATCCCGATCCAGAGGACGATGTGGGCGACGTAGCGTCGAAAGCCCTCTTGCTCGACCATCAGTAGGTCACCTTGCGTTCGACGAAACGGAACTGGATGCCGGTCAGCACGATGACCATGACCATCAGGATCACCGACTGAGCCGCGGAGCTGCCGAGGTTTCCGCCGATCAGGCCGTCATTGTAGACCTTGTAGACCAGCGTCTCCGTCGACTTGCCGGGACCGCCGCGCGTCATGGTGTCGATGATGCCGAACGTGTCGAAGAAGGCGTAGACGATGTTGACGACCAGCAGGAAGAAGATGGTCGGCGACAGCAGCGGGAAGGTCACGGTCCAGAACCGGCGCATCGGGCGCGCGCCGTCGATCGCGGCGGCCTCGAGCACGCTCTTCGGAATGGCCGCGAGACCCGCGAGGAAGAACAGGAAATTATAGGAGATCTGCTTCCAGGCGGCGGCGAGGATGACCAGCGTCGCGGCCTGGTTGCCGTCGAGCAGCGGATTCCATTCGATGCCGGCGGCACGCAGATAGCGCGAGAGCACGCCGAGCGAGGGATGCAGCATGAAGACCCAGAGCACGCCGACCACGGGCGGCGCCACGGCATAGGGCCAGATCAGCAGCGTGCGATAGACCGCGCCGCCGCGCAACGGTTTGTCCGCCATCACCGCGAGCAGCAGTGCCACGGAGAGCGAGGACGCCGCGATCGCAAACGAGAAGAAGAAGGTCCGGACGACCGTCTCGAAATAGGCGGGATCACTGAACAGCTCGACGTAATTCTCGAACCAGACGAAGCTGGTCGAGAGGCCGAAAGCATCCTGCAGCAGAAAGGACTGGATGACGGCCTGCGCGGCCGGCCAGTAGAAGAAAATCAGAACGATCGCGAGTTGCGGCGCAACCAGCGCATACGGCAGCAGCTTTGATTGGAAAATCGCTTGCTTTTGCATGATGGGGTGGTGCCGGCGGGCCGCCGATCGTGCGGCCCGCCGGCGCCTTCGCCTTATTTTGCGGCGGTCTTTTCGAACTGGCGCAGCATCGTGTTGCCGCGCTCGACGGAGGCATCGAGCGCCTGCTTGGCGGTCTTCTTGCCGGCCAGCGCCTGCTCGATCTCTTCCGACCAGACGTCACGCAGCTGGACCATGTTGCCGAGGCGCAGACCGCGCGAATTCTCGGTCGGCTCCTTGTTGGTCAGCTCGAGCAGCGGGGTCTCGAGATAGGGCTGATCCTTGTAGAAGCCCTCGGCCTTGGCCTTCTCATAAGCGGCCTTGGTGATCGGCAGATAGCCCGAGGCCTTGTGGATGTAGACCTGACGATCGGTGTCGGAGAGGAAGGTCAGGAATTTGGCGACGCCCTTGTATTCGTCGGCCGACTTGCCGCCCATCACCCAGAGCGAAGCGCCGCCGATGATCGAGTTCTGCGGCGCGCCCTTGACGTCCGGATAATACGGCATCGGCGCGGCGGTGAAGTTGAACTTGGCCTGCGCCTTGACGTTGCCGAAGAAGGCCGACGAGGTCAGGTAGATCGCGCACTCACCCGAGGTGAAGCGGCCTTCGCCCTGGTTGGTGCGGCCGGCGTAGTCGTAGGTCTTGTCCTTCTGCAGCTCGACCAGCTTCTCGAGATGCTTCTCCTGCAGCGGCGCGTTGAACTCGAGCTTGGTGTCGAAGCCGTCGAGGCCGTTGGCCTTGCTGGCGAGCGGCACGTTGTGCCACGCGGAGAGCTGCTCGAGATTGACCCAGGTGACCCAGGAGTTGGAGAAGCCGCAGGTCGGATGACCGTTGTCGTGCAGCTTCTTGGCGACCTCGAACACTTCGGGCCAGGTCTTCGGGATCTCGGCGTTGACCTTTTTCAGTTCGTCGAGGTTGACCCACATCACGGTCGACGACGAGTTGAAGGGGAAGGACAGCATCTCGCCCTTCGAGGTCGAATAATAGCCGGTGATCGCGGATAGATAGTTCTTCGGATCGAACTTCTCGCCGGCGTCGGCCATCAGCTTGTAGACGGGCTTCACGGCGCCGGTCGCGGCCATCATGGTCGCGGTGCCGACTTCGAACACCTGCATGATGTGCGGGGCGTTGCCGGCGCGGAAGGCGGCGATGCCTGCGTTCATGGTGTCGGGATAGCTGCCCTTGTAGGTCGGGATGACCTTGTAGTCGCTCTGCGACGCATTGAAGTCGTTGGCGAGCTTGACGATGACGTCGTTGTTCGCGCCCGTCATCGCATGCCACCACTGGATTTCAGTCACGGCCAGCGCCGGCGAAGCCGTCATGCCGACCGCGAATGCAACAGCGGCAGCCGCTCCAAAATGTCGAAGAGCCATTAAGTAACCTCCCTTGGCCGTTCTCTTGGCCGTCAAAAAGAAGCGCTTGCGCTAGCAGCGCCTTATGACGTTCACATGACTGTGTAAGCGGCCGAAACGAAAGCGGCAAGCGCTGGAAAAGGGAAGCCATCAAATAGGCGAACACGGCGCGGGCAGCCTCCTCCGTTCGCGGTGCACACATGTGCCCGCGCCGCAGTGCGGCATCACCCGTTGGATGCGCGGAGGCTGGGCCCTAGCGCTTGCGCTCGGGCCCGCAGACGACGCCGTTCGCGACCATCGCGTCGATCTCCGCCTTTGAGTAGCCGAACTCACCCAACACCTCCTGGGAGTGTTGGCTGAACTTCGGCGGCAGGCGGCGCAGGCTCGGCTTGCTGCGATCGAGCCGGATCGGCGAGGCCACGCCCTTGTACCAGTCCTTCTCGATGACATCGCCGCGCGCGATCGTGTGCGGGTTGGTCAACGCCTGGTCGATCTTCTGCACGGGACCTGCGGGCAGGCCTGCGGCCAGCAGGCGATTGCACAGCGGTTCGGCCTCGTGCTGGCTGAACACCGCGGCAAGCTCGGCGCGCAGCGCGTCGCGATTGGCGATGCGGTCCTTGTTGCGGGCAAAGCGCGGATCGGTGCCGAGCTCGGGCTTGCCGATCTCCTTGGCGAGCTTACGGAAGGTGCCGTCATTGCCGACGCCGATGAAGATGTTGTCGGTCTTGGTCGGGAAGATCGCGTACGGCACGAGGTTCGGGTGCTCGTTGCCGGTGAGGCCGGGCGGCTTGCCATGCATGAAATAATTCGCGGTGTGCGGATGCATGATGGCGAGGCCGGTTTCGTACAGCGTCGTCTCCAGGAACTGACCCTTGCCGGAGCGCTGCCGCTCGGACAGTGCCATCAGGATGCCGATCGCCGCATAGAGCCCGGTGGTGATGTCGACCAGCGGCACGCCGATCCGCATCGGGCCGCTCTCGGGCGAGCCGGTCGCCGCGATCATGCCGGTCATGGCCTGGATGATCGCGTCATAGCCGGGATTGCCGCCACGCGGGCCGTCGGCGCCGAAGCCGCAGATCCGGCAATGCACGAGACGCGGATATTTCTTGCTAAGCACATCGTTGCCGATGCCCCATTTCTCCAGCGTGCCCGGCTTGAAATTCTCGATCAGGACGTCGGCCGTCTCCAGCATCTTGAGCAGCACGACACGGCCGCCCTCGGAGGCCAGATCGAGCCCGATCGAGCGCTTGTTGCGGTTGATGCCGACGAAATAGGCCGCGTCGTCGTCGTGGAAGGGAGGGCCCCAGTCGCGCACCTCGTCGCCCGCGGGCGGCTCGACCTTGATCACGTCGGCGCCGTGGTCGGCGAGAATCTGGGTGCAGTAGGGGCCGCCGAGCACGCGCGTGAGATCGATGACGCGCAGTCCGCTCATTGCGCCGGTTGCGGCTTCAGTCATGCCTTCGCTTCCCCTGTGTCGATGTTGACGACAGGCCTAGCGAGGTTCGTTCAAGCCAGCAATGGCTTGTCGCGTAGAGGGTCATGCAGCGCAGGCGGCAATCCCGCGGCATGGCAAATCAGGCGGAAGCGGCCGGCCCGAGGGGGATCCCGGGCCAGCCAATCCACCGTCAGATCAGACGACCGTCAGGCGAACGTCGACATTGCCGCGCGTCGCGTTGGAATACGGGCACACCTGGTGCGCCTTCTCGACCAGCGCCTCGGCCTCGGTGCGGGACAGGCCCGGCAGCGAGACGGCCAGATCGATGTCGAGGCCGAAGCCGCCGGCCGAGCGCGGGCCGATGCCGACGGTCGAGGTCACGGAAGCGTCGGCGGGAACCTTCGGTCCGCCCTGCGAGGACACGAACTTCATCGCGCCGATGAAGCAGGCGGCATAGCCGGCCGCAAACAGCTGCTCGGGATTGTTGCCGGCGCCGCCGCCACCGCCGAGCTCCTTCGGCGTCGTGAGCTTGACGTCGAGTGCGCCGTCGAGGGTCGCGGCATGGCCGTCACGGCCACCGGTGGCTTTTGCGCTGGTCTTGTAGAGGACGTTCACGGACATTTTCGTCTCCCTTGGGGTCTTCGGGTTGGGGTGGAATCTATATCGCAAACAATTAGATTGTGCGCAATTGAAATTTGCATGCCTCACATTTAATTGTTCGCAATTGAATGTCGCCCCGCCCGGTCCCACAATGCGGGTCAATCTCGTGAGATTCCCTATGGCCCGGAAATTATCGACCCCGGATCCGCAACGTCTCGACAACCAGATCTGCTTCGCCGTCTATTCGGCCGCGCATGCCTTTAACCGCGTCTACAAGCCGCTGCTCGACCGGCTTGGCCTGACCTATCCGCAATATCTGGTGATGCTGGTGCTGTGGGAGCGCGACGACGTGCCGCTCAAGGACATCGGCGAGAAGCTGTTTCTTGATTCCGGCACGTTGACGCCGCTGCTCAAGCGGTTAGAGGCCGCGCACCTCGTCAAGCGCACGCGCTCCAGCGAGGACGAGCGTCAGGTCCTGATCGCGCTGACGCCGCAGGGGCACGCGCTCAAGGACAAGGCGCGCAGCGTCCCGCAGTCGATCCTGGCCGCGTCGGACTGCTCCGTGTCGGAGCTGGTCGCAATGAAGGACGAGATCGTTGCGTTGAGGGATCGGTTGAATGCGGTGATTGGGGAGTAGGGGGCGGAGCTAGCAGAGCCGCTTTTTCGAGAAGGCGCGACCCGAGTGCGACTTGAGATATTTCTCGAACGCCAGCGCTTTCAGCTTGTCAGGGAAGGCGCAGTACCAGACCAGCTTCCATGGCTTGAACTTCGCCGTGTGGGTGGATTTGCCGGCATCATGTTCAGGCAGTCGTCGCTTCAGATCTTCCGTGGCGCCGATGTATTCCTGGTCGGGAAATTCGATGCTTTGAATGATGTAGACGTACCACATTGACGGGCTATCGCCTGGGTCATCGTGAGCGAGCCAACCAATTGTCAGTCCGTCTTCGCCCTGCGGGCTTCGCCGGACACCACGCTTCGGCCTTCAGGCTCTGCGCGGCTGCGCCACGCGTAGCCCGAAGGGCGAAGCGTGGTGGAGCCAGGCGGGATCGAACCGCCGACCTCTTGCATGCCATGCAAGCGCTCTCCCAGCTGAGCTATGGCCCCTTAACTCTTGGTATGATCCTGGGGGATCACTCCCGACCGGCGAGCCTTCCGACTCGCGCGGTGCACCCTTTTTCACAGATCAGGACTGATCTCAAGTCTCTTCATCACCTCCGACATCACCAATGATGTCGGTAACGTCCTCATCGCCCTCTTCTTCGTCGGCAATGAAGGTCGAATCATCGTCATCGTCGTCATCGAGGGTCTCGTCGACCTCGATATCATCCTCGGATTCGGGGACGACGGCCTTCACCTTGCCGGTGTTCTCTTCGGCATCGGCCTCCTCGAGCGAGACCTCTTCGACCTCTGCCGGCTCCGGCGTGGTATCCGCGGCAGCCGCATGACGAGCTTCGGCGCCGCGGGTCGCGCGGGCCGGCGCCACGGGCGCGATCGGCACAACCTCGCCGGTATAGGGCGAGATCACCGGATTCTTGTTGAGGTCGTAGAACTTCTTGCCCGTGGTCGGGCAAATACGTTTGGTTCCGAGTTCGGACTTGGCCACGGCAGAGGAATCCTGGGATGTCTGAAAAGCGGTGTTTCACTTGGCTAGTTGGCGGCCCGCTGTCAATAGCGCATTACGAGAGAAAGACATGCTCGTGACGGCGGGGAGACCATGTGGTAGGTGCCCGCGAGCCTCTGAGGCGCATCCAAGGACACAATCTTGACCCATTCCGACAAGCCGACGCCGCTGAAGTCGCGCTCGAGCGGCCCCCTGACCGGGAAAGTACGGGTGCCCGGGGACAAGTCGATCTCGCACCGGGCCCTCATCCTGGGCGCGCTCGCGGTCGGCGAAACCCGCATTACGGGCCTTCTCGAGGGCGAGGACGTCCTCAACACCGCCAAATCGATGCAGGCGCTCGGCGCCAAGGTCGAACGCACCGGCGATTTCGCCTGGAAAGTGCAGGGCGTCGGCGTCGGAGGCTTTGCGCAGCCCAAGGCCGCGCTGGATTTCGGCAACTCCGGCACCGGCTGCCGGCTCGTGATGGGCGCCGTCGCCGGCTGCCCGATCTCGGCGATTTTTGACGGCGATGCCTCGCTGCGCAGCCGCCCGATGCGCCGGATCCTCGATCCCTTGGAAAAGATGGGCGCCAAGGTTGCTTCTGCAGCCGAGGGCGGCCGGCTGCCGCTGACCGTCCATGGCGCGCGCGATCCGCTGCCGATCACCTACAAGACCCCGGTTGCCTCGGCCCAGATCAAATCGGCGGTGCTGCTGGCGGGCTTGTCTGCGCCGGGCACCACGACGGTGATCGAGAACGAGGCCAGCCGCGACCACACCGAACTGATGCTGAAGCATTTTGGCGCGGATATCACCTCGGTGGCCGAGGGCGCTCACGGCCGCCGCATCACGCTGGTCGGCCAGCCCGAGCTGCATGGCGCGACCGTCATCGTGCCCGCCGATCCGTCCTCAGCGGCCTTTCCGGTCGTCGCGGCACTGATCGTCGAAGGCTCCGATGTCGTTCTGTCGGACGTGATGACCAACCCGCTGCGCACCGGCCTTTTCACGACGCTGCGCGAGATGGGCGCTTCGATCGAGGAAAGCGACGTGCGCGGTGACGCCGGTGAACCGATGGCGCAGTTGCGCGTGCGCGCGTCGAAACTGCGTGGCGTCGAGGTGCCGCCGGAACGCGCGCCCTCGATGATCGACGAATATCTCGTGCTGGCGGTCGCGGCGTCCTTCGCCGAAGGCACGACCATCATGCGCGGCCTGCAGGAACTACGCGTCAAGGAATCCGACCGGCTCGAGGCCACCGCGGACATGCTCCGCGTCAACGGCGTGAAGGTCACCGTCTCCGGCGACGACCTGATCGTCGAGGGCCGTGGCCATGTGCCCGGCGGCGGCACTGTCGCCACGCATATGGACCACCGTATCGCGATGTCCGCGCTGGTGATGGGCTGCGCGTCCGATCAGCCGGTGACCGTCGACGACACCGGCTTCATCGCCACCAGTTTCCCGGACTTCATTCCGATGATGCGGTCGCTGGGGGCCGAGTTTTCATGATCATCGCCATCGATGGACCCGCGGCCTCGGGCAAGGGCACGCTCGGCAAGCGCCTCGCCCATCACTATGGCTATCGTCACCTCGATACCGGCGTGATCTATCGTGCGGTCGCCTACGCCCTGATGCAGTCCGGTCATGATCTCCGGGACGAGGCGGCTGCGGTGCAGGCCGCGCTGGAACTCGATCCCGAAAAGTTCGGCAATCCCGCCCTCAAGACCCAGACGGCCGGCGAGGGCGCTTCGATCGTTTCGGCAATCCCCCGGGTTCGCGAGGTCCTGCTCACTTTCCAGCGGCAATTCGCCGCCGGTCCGCCCGGTGCCGTCCTGGACGGCCGCGACATTGGAACCGTGATCTGCCCCGACGCCGACGTGAAGATTTTCGTCGTGGCCGACCCGAAAGTCCGCGCCCGCCGCCGCACCATGGAGGCGAGGGCCAGGGGCGAGGAGGCGGATGAGGCGGCGGTGCTCGCCGACATCATCCAGCGCGACGAGCGGGACAAGAACAGGCCGATTGCGCCTTTGAAACCGGCCGCGGATGCTTACTTGCTAGATAACTCCCAACTGGATATAGAAGGCGGCGTCCGGGCCGCCATCGACATTATCGAGGCCGTCCGAGCGGGCCGGTCGCGGGGTTAAGCCGCTGCCGTCATTGGAGGAAGCGCCCGCTCCCGCTCTTTGAGGTCGATACTCTCGGTCCCTGTTTGGGGCCGACGCGATCCAGGCTCCGGACAACAGATTTTCACGTATCGAACGTGCGGGCCCAGCCGGCCCGCTTCCGCTGTTCCGGTCGCAAAACCGGAGCAACGAGCGGTCGCTCGAAGGTTTTGTGGACCTTCCGACACTGCGCGTCCGATACGCCCAACAACCCAACGGCCGGCAAGACATCCGCAACTGGAGAACAAATGGCTTCGACTTCCGCTGATACCTATAGCCCGTCGCGTGACGATTTCGCCGCGATGCTCGACGAGTCCTTCGCAGGTGGCAACCTGCAGGAGAGCTCGGTCGTCAAGGGCAAGGTGGTTGCAATTGAAAAGGACATGGCCGTCATCGACGTCGGCCTGAAGACCGAAGGCCGCGTTGCGCTGCGCGAATTTTCCGGCCCCGGCCGTGAGAGCGAGATCAAGGTTGGCGACGAGGTGGAAGTGTTCCTCGATCGCATCGAGAACGCCCTCGGCGAAGCCGTGCTGTCGCGCGACAAGGCGCGCCGCGAGGAGAGCTGGGGCAAGCTGGAGAAGGCGTTCCAGAACAACGAGAAGGTCACGGGCGTCATCTTCAACCAGGTCAAGGGCGGCTTCACCGTCGACCTCGACGGTGCCGTTGCCTTCCTGCCGCGCTCGCAGGTCGACATCCGTCCGATCCGCGACGTTGCGCCGCTGATGAACAACGCGCAGCCGTTCCAGATCCTCAAGATGGACCGCCGCCGCGGCAACATCGTCGTCTCCCGCCGCACGGTTCTCGAAGAGACCCGCGCCGAGCAGCGTCAGGAGCTGGTGCAGAACCTCGAAGAGGGTCAGGTCATCGACGGCGTGGTCAAGAACATCACCGATTACGGTGCGTTCGTTGACCTCGGCGGCATCGACGGCCTGCTGCACGTCACCGACATCGCGTGGCGCCGCGTCAACCACCCGACCGAGGTGCTCTCGATCGGCCAGACCGTGAAGGTCAAGATCATCAAGATCAACCACGAGACGCACCGCATCTCGCTGGGCATGAAGCAGCTGCTGGACGATCCGTGGCAGGGCATCGAAGCCAAGTACCCGCTGGGTGCCCGCTTCACCGGCCGTGTCACCAACATCACCGACTACGGTGCGTTCGTCGAGCTCGAGCCGGGCATCGAAGGCCTGATCCACGTCTCCGAGATGTCGTGGACCAAGAAGAACATGCACCCCGGCAAGATCGTGTCGACCTCGCAGGAAGTCGATGTGCAGGTGCTGGAAGTCGATTCCGTCAAGCGCCGCATCTCGCTCGGCCTCAAGCAGACCATGCGCAACCCGTGGGAGGTCTTCGTCGAAGGTCACCCGACCGGTTCGGTGGTCGAGGGCGAAGTCAAGAACAAGACCGAGTTCGGTCTGTTCCTGGGCCTCGAGGGCGACGTCGACGGCATGGTCCATCTCTCCGACCTCGACTGGAAGCTTCCGGGCGAGCAGGTGATCGACAACTACAAGAAGGGCGACATGGTGAAGGCCGTGGTGCTCGATGTGGACGTCGAGAAGGAGCGTATCTCGCTCGGCATCAAGCAGCTCGAAGGCGACCCCTTCGCCGAGCCGGGCGATGTCAAGAAGGGCGCGGTCGTGACCTGCGAAGTGCTCGAAGTGAAGGAAAGCGGTATCGAGGTGAAGATCGCCGGTACCGACTTCTCGACCTTCATCAAGCGCTCGGAGCTCGCGCGTGACCGCAACGACCAGCGCGCCGAACGCTTCGCCGTCGGCGAGAAGGTCGATGCCCGCGTGATCCAGTTCGACAAGAAGGCCCGCAAGGTCCAGGTGTCGATCAAGGCGCTCGAAGTCGCCGAAGAGAAGGAAGCCATCGCGCAGTACGGCTCCTCGGATTCGGGTGCGACGCTCGGCGACATCCTGGGCACCGCGCTCAAGAACCGCGACAGCAAGTAAGCGAAACGCTTGCTTTTGCAGACATCAGAGCCCCGGCGCGAGCCGGGGCTTTTTTGTTGCCGTCGTCGTCCCCGGTACCCCGCTCACAGCCTTGTTTTCTTCAAATTGCGCCGCAATTGATGTATCCAGACAAGCCATTGGTCACGTTGTGACGGCACAACGCCAGCGGCCCTTCATTTGGAGATATTCCGATGTCGCTCGATTCTGACATCATCGTCGATCGCCGCAGGATCCGCCGCAAGCTGACGTTCTGGCGCGTGGTGGCCGCGCTGATCGCGATCGCTGCGATCGCGGGCTTTGCGCTGGTCGCGACGCCGGGCGCGCGCGGCACCTTCGCCTCCGCCGGCGCGATCGCGCGCGTGCAGATCGACGGTCTGATCCGCAGCGATGCCGAGCGGACGCGGGCGCTGGAGCGGCTGGAGAATTCGCAGGCCGCCGCTGTGATCGTTCACATCAACTCGCCGGGCGGCACCACCGCCGGCTCCGAGCAGCTCTACGATTCCCTGACGCGCCTGAAGGCAAAGAAGCCGCTGGTCGTCGTGGTCGAGGGTCTTGCGGCATCGGGCGGCTACATCACTGCGATTGCGAGCGACCACATCATCGCGCAGCAGAGCTCGCTGGTGGGCTCGATCGGCGTGCTGTTCCAGTTTCCCAACGTCTCGGAGCTTCTGAAGACGATCGGCGTCAAGGTCGAGGAAGTGAAGTCCACGCCGCTGAAGGCCGCCCCCAACGGTTTTGAGCCGACCAGCCCCGAGGCCCGGGCCGCGCTGGACGCGCTGGTGAAGGATTCCTATGCCTGGTTCAAGGATCTGGTGAAGCAGCGGCGTGGCATGGATGACACGCAGCTCGAAAAAGTGGTCGATGGCCGCGTCTTTACCGGCCGCCAGGCGATCGATCTCAAGCTGATCGATCAGCTCGGTGACGAGAAAACCGCCGTGACTTGGCTCGAGGAGCAGAAGGGCGTCAAGAAGGGTCTTTCGGTGCGCGATTACAAGCTCGAGCCGCGCTTTGGCGACCTGCCGTTCCTCAAGACAGCCGCCTCCGTCACGCTGGAAGCGCTTGGATTCAGCGCGATTGCGCACCAAATCGCGCAAACCGGCGTCGTGCAGGCGGTCGATCGCGTCGGCTTGGACGGGATGCTGGCCCTGTGGCAGCCGGCTGCGTCGAATTGACCGGGAATAAGTGGGAACAACGCGAGCTCGAGAGCTTTTTCCCGTCCCGCGGGTAGCGGTGCAGCCCGCTTTTTCGGCAAATGTCACGCATTTTCACGACGCTCAACCTTCATTTAGCGTCTTGACAGATCACAGTATTTTCACGGAAATGGTCATCCGCACGCTTCCGGGTCCTATTCCTCGATGATCAAATCCGAACTTGTTCAGCGTATCGCCGAGCACAACCCGCATCTGTACCAGCGGGATGTCGAGAACATTGTGAATGCGATTCTCGAGGAAATCGTCGCAGCACTCGCACGCGGCGACCGCGTCGAGCTGCGCGGTTTTGGTGCCTTCTCGGTCAAGCATCGCCCCGCACGCGCCGGCCGCAATCCGCGCACCGGCGCCCATGTCCCCGTCGATCAGAAGAGCGTTCCGTTCTTCAAGACCGGCAAGGAAATGCGCGAGCGGCTCAACCGCGATCATCCGGATCCGGGCGCACCGGACTAGCGCTGTCGTCCGGGTTTTACCTGATGGCCGCATGATGCGGCAGCAAGCTTGATTCAAGACGGGCGCTCGCGATGCGAAAGTTCCTGACCGCGCTGATCCTGATTCCGCTGGCCCTGATCCTGGTGACCTTTGCGGTCGCCAACCGGCACTTCGTCACCGTCTCCTTCGATCCCTTTATGGCGGCCGATCCGGCCCTGTCGATCACGCTGCCGCTGTTCCTGCTGCTGATCCTGGTCGCTGCCGTGGGCGTCATCGCCGGCGGTTGCGCCGTCTGGTTCGGCCAGCGGCACTGGCGCCGTGCCGCGCGCCGCCATGAGGCGGATGCACGGGCCGCCCGGGTCGAGCTGGCCGATCTGCGGGCCCAGACGGCCCCGGCCAAGCCCGAGCCCCGGCACCTTCCGGTGCCCTCCGGGGTCGGCCTTTACGGGGCCATCGGGCGAGACAAGCAGCGCGCGACGTTGTAGAAGCGGCCCCGACCGAAAACCCTGTTTTCCGGCCGCCGCTTGCGGCCTTCACCCGCTTTGAGACCATGTCCCTGCTCGTCAAAATCTGCGGTCTGTCCACGCGTGAGACGCTCGACGTCGCGCTCGACGCGGGCGCCGACATGGTGGGGTTCGTGTTCTTTCCGCCGTCGCCGCGGCATGTCTCGCTGGAGACGGGGCGCGACCTCGGCCGCCAGGCGAAGCAGCGCGCGCTCAAGGTCGCGCTCACGGTCGATGCCGACGATGCCACGCTCGACAACATCATGGACGCGCTGTCGCCGGACATTTTTCAGCTCCACGGCAAGGAAAGCGTGGCGCGGCTGCGCGACATCAAGCAGAAATTCGGCCGCCCGGTGATGAAGGCGGTGCCGGTCGCAACCGCTGGTGATCTCGCCGTGCTGCCCGGCTATGCCGCGGTCGCCGACCGCATCCTGTTCGACGCACGCGCGCCGAAGGATGCGACGCGGCCTGGCGGTCTCGGTGCCCCCTTCGACTGGCACCTGCTCGAAAATCTCGATCTCAAACTGCCCTACATGGTCTCGGGCGGACTTCACGCCGACAACGTCGCCGAAGCCCTTCGCGTCACCGGCGCCGGCGGCGTCGATGTGTCCTCCGGTGTCGAGAGCACGCCCGGCGTCAAGGACCCCGAGCTGATGAAGGCCTTCATTCGCGCCGCGCGCGCCACTCAAGAGTTGAGCGTTCGATGAACATCGCCAAACCAAATTCCTATCGCAGCGGGCCCGACGAGCGCGGCCATTTCGGCATTTTCGGCGGACGCTTCGTCGCCGAAACCCTGATGCCGCTGATCCTCGATCTGGAGAAGGCCTACACCGCGGCCAAGGCCGATCCGGCCTTCCAGGCCGAGATGAACGGCTATCTCAAGAACTATGTCGGCCGGCCCTCGCCGCTCTATTTCGCCGAACGTCTCACCGAACATCTCGGCGGCGCCAAGATCTATCTCAAGCGCGAAGAGCTCAACCACACCGGCTCGCACAAGGTGAACAACGTGCTCGGCCAGATCATGCTGGCGCGGCGCATGGGCAAGAAGCGCATCATCGCCGAGACCGGCGCCGGCCAGCATGGCGTCGCCACGGCGACGCTGTGCGCGCGCTTCGGCCTCGAATGCGTGGTCTATATGGGCGCCGTCGACGTCGAGCGGCAGCAGCCCAACGTGATCCGCATGGAGATGCTGGGCGCAACGGTGCATCCGGTGCAGTCGGGCACGCGCACGCTGAAGGACGCGATGAACGAGGCGCTGCGCGATTGGGTCACCAACGTGCACAACACGTTCTATTGCATCGGCACGGTGGCGGGGCCGCATCCCTATCCGACGCTGGTGCGGGACTTCCAGTCGATCATCGGCAACGAGACCAAGACGCAGATGCAGGAGGTCGAAGGCCGCCTGCCGGATTCGCTGGTCGCCTGCATCGGCGGCGGCTCGAACGCGATGGGCCTGTTCCATCCGTTCCTCGACGATCCCTCCGTCGAAATCTTCGGCGTCGAAGCCGCGGGCCACGGGCTCACGCAGCTGCATGCAGCCTCGATCGCGGGCGGCCGCCCCGGCGTGCTGCACGGCAACCGCACCTATCTCTTGATGGATGCCGACGGCCAGATCCAGGACGCGCATTCGATCTCGGCCGGCCTCGACTATCCCGGCATCGGCCCGGAGCATTCCTGGCTGCATGAGATCGGCCGCGTCAATTATCTCTCCGCGACCGATGACGAGGCGCTCGCCGCGTTCCAGCTGCTCTCGAAGCTCGAAGGCATCATTCCCGCACTCGAGCCCGCGCACGCCATCGCCAAGGTGATGGAGCTCGCGCCGAAGCGACCGAAAGACCACCTGATGGTCGTCAATCTCTCCGGCCGCGGCGACAAGGACGTCCCGCAGGTCGGCGACATCCTGAAGGGCAAGAGCAAGTGACCACGCGTATCGACACCCGTTTCGCCGAGCTGAAGAAGCAGGGCCGCGCGGCCTTCGTCACCTATGTGATGGCCGGCGACCCCGATCCGGCGACGTCGCTCGAGATCGTCAAGGCGCTCTCGACATCAGGCGCCGACGTCATCGAGCTCGGCATTCCCTTCACCGATCCGATGGCGGATGGTCCCTCGATCCAGGCCGCCGGGCTCCGCGCGCTCAAGGTCGGCATGACCTTGAAGAAGACGCTCGATCTCGTGCGCGACTTCCGTAAGGCCGACAACGCCACGCCGCTCGTGCTGATGGGCTATTACAATCCGATCTACATTTACGGCGTCGACAAGTTCTTGGCTGATGCCAAGACGGCCGGCGTCGACGGCCTCATCATCGTCGATCTGCCGCCGGAGGAAGACGACGAGCTCTGCATTCCCGCGCTGAAGGCGGGGCTGAACTTCATTCGCTTGGCGACCCCGACCACCGACGACAAGCGCCTGCCTGCGGTGCTCGCGAACACGTCAGGCTTTGTCTATTACGTCTCCATCGCCGGCATCACCGGCGCTGCGGCCGCGGACGCGAATGTCGTCGGGGAAGCCGTCGCGCGCATCAAGCGGCACACCAAGCTGCCGATCTGCGTTGGTTTTGGCATCCGTACGCCGGAAGCGGCGCGCGCCATTGCCGAGAAGGCCGATGGTTCGGTGGTCGGCACCGCGCTGGTCGATGCGCTCAAGAACAGTCTCGATGCCGAGGGGCGCGCAACCGCCAAAACCGTTAATGCCGTGGCCGAGCTGACGGCCGCCTTGGCCCAGGGCGTCAAGGGTGCGAAACAGGCGGCCGAGTAGGCCATAATTCCGCTGCTCGGGCGGGTGACACAGCCGCTTGCCGGGTAAAGGCCCGGCCGCCATATATCTCTTCAGGCGATCCCCTGCGGGCTCGCACATCGGAGCAAACCATGAACTGGCTTACCAATGTGGTCCGGCCGAAGATCCGCAACATGCTGCGGCGGGAGACGCCGGAGAATCTGTGGATCAAGTGCCCGGATTCCGGACAGCTTGTGTTCTACAAGGACGTCGAGGCCAATCAGTTCGTCATCCCCGGCTCGAACTATCACATGCGCATGGGCGCGGTGGCGCGGTTGAAGTCGATCTTCGACAACGAAACCTGGTTCGATGTTGCCCTGCCCGAGGTCACGCCGGATCCGCTGAAGTTTCGCGACGAGAAGAAGTATGCCGACCGCATCAAGGATGCGCGGGCGCGCACCAATCTGAACGATGCGGTCAAGGTCGGCTACGGCAAGCTCGAAGGCGCCGGCGTCGTCGTCGCCGTGCAGGACTTCGATTTCATGGGTGGCTCGCTCGGCATGGCTGCCGGTGAAGCCCTCGTGCGCGGGCTCGAGCTTGCGGTCGAGAAGAAATCGCCGTTCATCGTGTTTGCGGCATCCGGCGGCGCGCGCATGCAGGAAGGCATCCTGTCGCTGATGCAGATGCCGCGCACCACCGTCGCGGTGCAGATGCTGCGTGAGGCAAAACAGCCCTACATCGTCGTGCTGACCAACCCGACCACCGGCGGCGTCACCGCATCCTATGCGATGCTCGGCGACGTGCAGATCGCCGAGCCCGGCGCGCTGATCGGCTTTGCCGGTGCACGCGTGATCGAGCAGACCATCCGCGAGAAGCTGCCGGAAGGTTTCCAGCGCGCCGAATATCTGAAAGAGCACGGCATGGTCGACATGGTCGTGCATCGCCACGAGCTGCGTCCGACCTTGGCGCGGCTCTGCCGCCTGCTGACCAGGGCGCCGGCGCAGGAAGGGGCGTCGAAATCGGTGCAGCCAGTCGTCAGCCCGGCACAGATCGTATCGGCTCCCGAGACGGCGCCGGCAGCGCCCCACGCGTGAACGCCTCCGCTGACAGTGCAAAGCCGCCGCTCGGTGAATTGATCGGGCGGCTGTCGGCCCTGCATCAGAAGCGCATCGATCTCGGGCTCGAGCGGATGCATCGCCTGCTCGAGCGGCTCGGTCATCCCGAACGCAAGCTGCCGCCGGTGATCCATGTCGCCGGCACCAACGGCAAGGGCTCGACGGTCGCATACTTGCGCGCCACGCTGGAGGCCGCCGGCCTGCGCGTCCACGCCTACACCTCGCCTTATCTCGTCCGCATCAACGAATGTTTTCGCCTCGGCCGCGCCGGTGGTGGCGTGCTCGTCTCTGACGACGAATTGCGCGCGGCGTTGGAAGAGGTCGAGCGCGTCAATGCCGGCGAGCCTGCGACCGTCTTTGAGCTGAAGACCGCGGCCGCCTTCCACCTGTTCGCGCAAAATCCTGCCGACGCGGTGCTGCTCGAAGTCGGCCTCGGCGGCCGGCTCGATTCGACCAATGTGGTCGATACGCCCGCGGCCTGCGTGATCACGCCTGTCAGCATGGACCACATGGATTTCCTCGGCGATACCCTGGCATCGATCGCCGGCGAGAAGGCCGCGATCATCAAGCACGGCGTGCCCGTGGTGTGCGCGGAGCAGTTGCCGGAAGCGATGGCGGTGATCGAGGCGCAGGCCAAGCGCATGCGCGCGCCGCTGTTTGCCGCGAATGAAAGCTGGCACGTCAATGTCGAGCATGGGCGTCTGGTCTATTCCGACGAGCGCGGCCTGATGGATCTCGCGGCGCCGCGGCTGTTCGGCCGCCACCAGTTCGACAATGCCGGTCTTGCGATCGCGACGCTGCGGGCGATTCCGACGTTCAAGGTCAACCACGCAGCGTTCGAGGCCGGCATCGTCGGTGCCGAATGGCCGGCACGGATGCAGCGTCTCACCTCGGGCGAACTGCTCGCTCTCGCGCCGCGAGGCAGCGAGATCTGGCTCGACGGCGGGCACAATGCCGAAGGCGGCCGCGTCGCGGCTGCCGCGCTCGGCGACCTCGAGGAGCGGGTGTCGCGGCCGCTGGTCGTCATCGCCGGCATGATGGCCAACAAGGATGCGCAGGCGTTTCTGGCCAATTTCGCAGGCCTCACCCGCCACATCATTGCGGTGCCGATTCCGGACACCGAGAACGCGATGCCGGTGGATCGTCTCGCGGACGCGGTCCGCAGCCTCGGCATGCGCGTGGAGATCGCCCCCGGCATCGAGGCGGCGCTGTGCGCTCTGTCGAAGCTCGCCTACGAGGTGCCGCCGCGCATCCTCATCACCGGCTCGCTCTATCTCGCCGGCCATGTGCTGGGGCTCAACGGCACGCCTCCTGCATAGATGGTCTCGTGTCCCGGACAAGCGCAGCAAAGCGGAGCGCAGAGCCGGGACCCAGAGTGCCACCACATGGGCCCCGGCTCTGCAGCGCACCGCTGAAGAAGCGCTGCGCTGCGTCCGGGGCAGGAGAGACCAACAATGCGTTTTGCCGCGATTGCCGACGTCCACGGAAACTATCTCGCGCTGGAGGCGGTTCTTGCCGACATCCGCGCGCAAGGCATCTCCGACATCGTCAATCTCGGTGACATGCTCAGCGGTCCGCTCGATGCACGGCGCACCATCGAGATCCTGATGAAGCTCGACGCCGTGCATGTGCTCGGAAATCACGACCGCTATCTGCTCGATCGTCCCCCGGAGAAGATGGGTTCGTGGGACCGTCCCGCGCATGCGCAGCTCACTGCGGCGCAGCTCGACTGGCTGCGCGCGCAGCCGATGACGCGGGTGTTTCGCGATCAGGTCTTTCTCTGCCACGCCACGCCCGAGGATGACGAGATCTACTGGCTCGACACCGTGCTTCCCGACGGCACGGTGGCGCTGTCGCCGCTCGACCGGATCGAGCCGTTTGCGCAAGGCGTGACGCAGCCGCTGATCCTCTGCGCCCACACGCATCTTGCCCGCGCCGTGCAGCTTCGCGACGGCCGCCTGATCGTCAATCCCGGCAGCGTCGGCAGCCCCGGCTATCGCGACGTGCATCCGTTCCCGCATCTGGTCGAAGCCGGCACGCCCCACGCGCGCTATGCGATCCTCGAGTTCGTCGACGCCGCCTGGCGGGTGACGTTCCGCCAGATCGCCTATGATCATGAAACGATGGCCGCGCTCGCCCGCCGCAACAATCAGCCGGAGCTCGCGAACGCGCTGGCAACGGGGTGGATCAAGTAGCGCCGCGCTCCATCCGTGCTACCCTTGCTATATTCGTCGATATCAAGGGGGGAACGCGTGATGGATGCCTGGCGAACCGAATATGCCATCGAGACGTCGGCAACCCCAGAGACGATCTGGAGCATTTTTTGCGACGTACCTGGCTGGAAAAACTGGAACGCGGGCATCGAGCAGATCGACATTGACGGGCCATTCGCGGCCGGCACCTGGTTCACGATGAAGCCGCCCGGTGAGGAGGCGCTGCGGTCGCAACTCATCGATGTGCGCGAGAACGTCCACTTCGTCGACGAAACGCGGGTCGGCGATCTCGTCATCAAGGTCGCCCATCGCATCGAGCCGCTCGGATCGGCGCGCACGCGAATCATTTACGCCGTTGATGCGCAAGGCCCGGAGGCCTCCGACATCGGTCCGGCTGTTTCCGCAGATTTTCCCGAGGTTCTCGCAAGCCTGGCGAAGCTCGCGGAGCAGAAATAGGTCGCTCGCCGAGCCACGGACAAAATAAAACGGCCGGCGATTGGCCGGCCGTTTTCGAAAATCATCGTGTCGCGAGGTGGATCAGACCGCCGAGGTGATCCACTGCTGGAGCTTCGCCTTCGGCGCCGCGCCGACCTGGCGGGAGGCCATCTCGCCGCCCTTGAAGATCATCAGGGTGGGGATCGACATCACGCCATACTTCGACGCGGTCTTCGGGCTCTCGTCGACGTTGAGCTTGACGATCTTGACCTTGTCGCCCATCGCGCCGGCGATCTCATCGAGGGCGGGTGCGATCATGCGGCAGGGGCCGCACCATTCGGCCCAGAAATCGACGACGACCGGACCGTTCGCCTTGAGCACTTCGGCTTCGAAATCGGTATCGGAAACCTTGCCAACGGCCATTGGAGTACCTCACTCGTTTGAAAGAGAATCGGCGCGACGTGGAATCGCGCCCGGGATCATGGCCTCAACCTATGAACGGCCCCTTGCCGGGTCAAGGACGCTCACGCCGACATGAAGGGATGCCAGCGCCGCGTCCAGCGCGGGGGCTGAAATCTCCATATATTCAAGGGCCTCGGTCCAGAGCAGGACGGCGCGGATCGGCTTTTGGGGATAAAGCCGCGTCAGCACCGCCCGGTACAGCGCAAGCTGCCGGACATAGGCGGCGGGGGCTTCCGCGGCGCTTTTCGGGGCGGTCTGGTTGGTCTTGAAATCAACGATCAAAACCTCGTCTGGGCGAACCACCAGCCGGTCGATCTGCCCCGACACCAGCGCCGGCGGGCGGCCCGGCCGGTCGAGTTTCCCGACGATGGCGACCTCCGCCCGGCTGCCCTCGGTAAACACCGGGACAAAGCGTGGTTCGGCGATCAAACCGAGCACCTTGTCGGCCAGCAACACGCGGTCGGCTTCGGACCAGTCGCCGGCATTGCGGGTCATGAAGCCAAGCGCGGCCTCACGCCGGCGCTCGGTGGCGATGTCGGGCAGGGACTGCAGCAGCCGGTGCACCAGCGTGCCGCGCTGGAGCGCCAATGCGCGCGACTGGACCGATTCGCCTGATCGCACCGCCCGGCCTTCCTCGGCCGGCTGGCCGGAGGGGCGCACCGGATCGTCGTCGAGGCTCTCACGCGGCACCGGCATCCGCAGCCAGTCGGGCAGGGTGATCGTCTGGTCCACGCTGGTCGCCGGTGTGCCCAGCGCCGCGACATCCTCGGGACGGGCGAATCGGGTCACCTTGCCGAGCGGCGTCTCGATCGTCTGCTTGTCCAGGCCGGAGCCGGTGAGCCCGGTGTCGATCAGGTCGTACCAGCTCAGCTTGCGGACCGTCCGCATGTTGCCGGGCAGGCAGCCGCCGACGATCAGCCGATCCGCCGCGCGCGTCATCGCGACATAGAGCAGGCGGCGATATTCGTCCTCGGTCTCCTCCAGCATCGCCTTGCGGGCATCGGCGACGGGCTTGGGATCGTCCGCCTTGCGCCCGGCCCAGACCACGACCTCGCCGCCAT
Organism: Bradyrhizobium sp. CCGUVB14; assembly: GCF_024199935.1. Taxonomy (NCBI): domain Bacteria; kingdom Pseudomonadati; phylum Pseudomonadota; class Alphaproteobacteria; order Hyphomicrobiales; family Nitrobacteraceae; genus Bradyrhizobium; species Bradyrhizobium sp. CCGUVB14. Next base: position 99,460 of record NZ_JANADS010000001.1, on the reverse strand, counting down.
TGCCCCGCGGCACGTGAATCAGCCGGACCCGTTGCGAGTCCGCGGGCGACGACGTGGTGTCGACCATGAACACGACCGACGCTTCCAGGCCCTTGGCGCCGTGCACCGTCATCACCCGCACCTCGTCGCGGGTGATTTCCATGTCGCGCTTCACCTCGGTGTCTGCCGAGCGCAGCCAGGCCATGAAGCCCTGCAGCGAAGCCGGTGCCTTGCGCTCGCAATTCAGCGCCAGTTCCAGAAATTCGTCGAGCGCGTCGTTGGCCTCATGGCCGAGCCGGCGCAACATGCGCGCGCGGCCGCCGTCACCGCCGAGCAGCCAGGCATAGAAGGCGAACGGCGTCTCCTCGCGCGCACGGATCTCGCAGGCTTCGAGGCGTCGCAGCACTGTCGCGAACTTCTCGCTTGTCGGCGCCTGTTCGCCGAGCGCGCGGCGCAGTGATCCCTTGCGGCCATGCGCGAGCTGGAACAGATCGTCGTCGTCGAGACCGAACAGCGGGCTCTTCAGCGCCACCGCCAGCGCGAGATCGTCCTGCGGCAGCAGCAGCGCATCCGCGAGATTCATCAGATCGATGATCGCGATGTGCTCGGTCAACTTAAGCCGGTCGGCACCGGCGACGGGAACGTTGGCGTGCTTCAGCGCCTGGATCACCGCGTCGAACGCGTTGCCGCGCCGGCGCACCAGGATCAGCATGTCGCCGTAGCGCAGCGGACGGCGCTCGCCCTCGTGCCCCGTCAGCGTGCCGCTCTCGACCAGCCGCTTGATCTCGGTCTGGATGCGGCGGGCGAGCTTGACCTCGGGACTGGTGACGGCGACGCCGTCGAACGGCGCGCGCCAGCCCTCGATCTCCTGCCGGTCATCGGCCTCGGCAAGATCCCACAGCTCGATCACGCTCGGGCCGGCATCGGCGAGCGCATTGTGCAGGGGATGACCGATCTCGACCGAATGGATGCTCTTGTAGATCTGGGGATCGCGGAAGACGTGGTCGACCGAATGCAGGATCGCAGCGCCCGAACGGAACGAATAGGTGAAGGCGACCGGATCGAATTTCAGCCCGGCCGCGGTGAACTTGCGGTGCAGCTCGCGCCGGCGTGCGTCGAATTCGTGGGGAGCCGCACCCTGGAACGAGAAGATCGACTGCTTCTCGTCGCCGACGGCGAAGACCGTGCGGTTCAACCCCTCGCGCGCGCCTTCACCGGCCGTGAATTCCGAGATGATGTGCGCGACGATGTCCCATTGCCGCGGGCTGGTGTCCTGGGCCTCGTCGATCAGGACGTGATCGACGCCGCGGTCGAGCTTGTAATGCACCCAGCCTGCGGAGATGCGGTTGAGCATCGCCAGCGTCTTGTCGATGAGGTCGTCGTAGTCGAGCAGCCCGCGTTCCTGCTTCTCGCGGCGGTAGTTTGCGGCGGCGGCTGTGGCGATGTGCAGGAGCGCCGCGGTGCGGTCGCGCATGGTCACCGCGCGGCGCTTCTCGATCAATCCACCTAGGCGAAGCGCCTCGTTCTCGAACAGGCGCGCGACGGACGGATTTTGCTCGCCGAACTTCTTGGTCAGCACGGCCTTGCGCGGCAGTTTTTCGTCGGTGAGAAAAACGCCGAGATAGGCATCGACCTGCGCCGCGCCGGAAAACACCTTCGCCTCACGAAGGCGACCGGCCTGGTCGTTGTCGGACTTGCTGCCATCCTCCAGTGCGAAAGCGATGTCGTCCCAGCGCGAGCGGGGCAGGAACGGGCCATCGAGAATCTCGGTCTCGACGTCCTCGATGCGATCGCCGGCATCGACGCCCAGCACGGTCGCCATCTGCTCGGCTGCCGTGCCGGCGTTCCCGGCCTCATCGGTCCAGGCCATGAAGTGATCGCGGCTCAGGCAGGCCTCGCGGATCACTTCCTTGAAGGTGACGTCGGCGGCGCTCGCCATCGCGGTCAGCAACGCACGGCCGGTGACGCTGTCAGGATCGCGCGCGGCCTCCAAAAATACTTTCAGATTGGCGCGCTCCATCATGTCGGTCTGGTCGCGGTCGTCCATCACGGCGAAACGCGCCGGCACGTTGGCCTCGAACGGAAACTGCTGGAGCAGGCGGGTACAGAGCGCGTGGATGGTCTGCACTTTCAATCCGCCCGGCGTCTCCAGCGCGCAGGCGAACAGTTTTCGCGCTTCGCGGCGCAGTTTTCGATCCGGATGCGGGATGCCGACGGCGCGGATCGCGGCGTCGAGCCCGGTGTCGTCGAGCGTCACCCAATGGCCAAGCGTGGTGAACACGCGCTCGGCCATGTTGGCGGCAGCGGCCTTGGTGAAGGTGATGCAGAGGATCTTTTCCGGCGGCACGCCCGAGAGCAGCAGACGGATCACGCGCTGCACCAGCACGTGAGTCTTGCCCGAGCCGGCATTGGCCGACACGAACGCCGACGCGGTCGGGTCCGATGCACGCGCCTGCCGGGCACGCACTTCATCCGGGATGGGGCGCGGCACCTTTACCATTCCTCGATCCCCAGGCCGCCAGCCGCGGACCATTCCTTGATCCGGGCGAGATCGTCATAGGCACCGTAGCGGTTGGTCCACATCGGCAGGTTCAGCGAGGTGTAGGGCTGGTTCTCGTCGTCGAAGGCGCGGATCAGCGCCTCCAGCTTGGCGCGCGCTTCCGCGGCGGCCGTGTCCGGCGGTTGCGGCTCGTCGCCCTGCTTGTACTTGAGCTCGAGAATGCGCTCCTCGCCCGGCGGATTGTTGCCGCTGAGGCGGACATAGACGAGCTGGCTCACGGACGCGCCGGCGTCGATGTCGGGAAAGCCGCCCTCACGCAGGATCGCGGCTTCCAAGGTGAGTTGCGGCGACAGGCCCATGCGGACCTGCTTGCCCGTGGGCGGCTGGCCGGTCTTGTAGTCGAGGATGGCGTAGCCGCCGCCCTGGCGCCGCTCGATGCGGTCGGCGCGGGCGGAGAGGTGGAAGCTGCGCTCGTTGTCGAGCCGGATCGAGATCTCGCCACGGGTCTCCGCGGTGATGGCCTCGATCGCGTCGCGCCGTACCGTCTCCCATTCGCCGAACCAGCGCGCGATGCGCTGGAAGCGCGGCCACCACAGCGCCCGCGCCTCGGGCCGCTCCATCAGCGGGGCAAAATACTTTTCGCCGATCGCGCGCAAGACCCGCGCGGGATCCGGCGGGAGCTGTGCGGCGTAGGTCTCGGTGAACTCGCCGAGCGCATCGTGGATCGCCGAGCCGCGGTCGGCGGCCGAGAGCGGCATGTCGACCGGATCGAGCGCGTCCAGCCGCAGGATGTGTTTGGCGTAGATCGTGTAGGGATCGCGCAGCCAATCCTCGATCGCGGTCACCGACATCTTCAGCGGCCGCGTCGCGCGCGGCGGTCGCGGCTCCGGCTGCTTGATCGGCGTGACTTGGGTGGGCTGGTCCAGCGCGCCCGCGAACTGCACGTATTTCTCGCCGGCGCGAATCGCAGCCTTCCAGAGCTCGTCGCCCGCGACCGCCTCTAGCCGATGCAGGAAGCGCGACGCCACCGCCGGTGCGCCGCCGGCTTTGGCGGAATGGGTGAGGATCACCTCGTCGCCCCCGAGTAGCTGCGCGAAGTCGTGCGCGGAGAGGCCGATGCGCCGCTCCGGCAGATCGAGACCAAGCTCGTGCCGCATCGGGCGGCTGAGCCAGGGATCGATCCGCGGCGCGGGCGGCCAGACGCCCTCAATGAGCCCGCCGATGATGACGCGGTCGGTCTGCATCAGGCGCGATTCCAGCGGGCCGTAGATCTGCAGGCGCGCGCCGGGCTTGTCGCGCCGCCGCACCGCGCGATCGCCGAACGCGGTCTGGAACAAGTCGGCATAGTCCGGCAGCGTCACCATCAATCCGCTGGTCGTGCCGCCGCGCAGGAGATCGTCGAAGGCGCCGGCGAGCGCGAGGCCTTCACGCTCCTCGAAGGCGAGCGGAATGCCCAGTTCGTCGCGCGACAGCTCGATCATGATCTCGCGATGGCGATGCGCGAGCTCGGCGAAGTCAAACGGTTTCGATGACGCCAGGCTCTCGATCGGCGCCAGGGCTTTCTGCAACGCATCGATCAGGGCCTGGATGCGATCGAGGTCTTCCGGCTTGAGGCGCGCGCGGGGTTCGGCGTGGTGCAACGCGGAGACTTCGCTGCGCCACAGCTTTGCCAGCTCCTCGCGAAAGCGATTGAATTCGCGCAGCAGCCCGCCCGTGCCCGAAGGCGGGCGCGTGCCGCGCAACACGGCAAGCTCCAATCCCTCGATCGCCGTCTTCCATGCGCCAGGCGGCCGGCCGAGCCGGCACAGCGGATGCTTCAGCATCGCCAGCAGCGTCGGCGGCTCCAATCCCCTGGTCGCAGCCTCGGCTGCCAGCCGGGCAAAGACGCCGGCGGAGGTTTCCATCAGCACGTCGCCGCCGGAATCGTCAAAAGCGAGATCCCATCGCGTCAGCGCCGCCATCACCCGCCGCGCCAGCGCGCGATCGGGCGTCACCAGTGCCGCCGACTTGTCGAGATGCCGCGCCTCGCGCATCGCAATGGCGATCGCGAGCGCCTCCATTTCCGGATTGGGGGCTTCGACGACGGCAAGGTTCCTCATGCCGCCGGCGATCTTCGCGGCAACATCAGGCTGCTTCAGCCGGTCGTGCCAGACCTCCGTCTTGGCGGAGGGCCGCATCGATTCGGATGCGAGCAGATCGCGGCCACCTTCGGCCGGCGGATGAAGGATCTCGACGTCGCTGCGCTTGATGCCGAAGCGATCCAGCAGCGCATGCATCGCATATTGCGGATGGTTCGAGGTAGGATTCTCGGTGATGCCCAGCAGGTCCCTGCTGCCGCCGATGCTGCGCCAGGCCTCGTCATCGAGATCGGTATCGAGACCCGGCAGCACGACGGCGCCGTGCGGCAGCGCCGCGACCGCATGCAGGAACTTCGCGGTGGCCGGCATCGAACCGGTCGAGCCGGCCGCGATCACGGGTCCATGCGGATGCGCGGTCAGCCGCTTTGCTTCGGCCGCGATCAGGAGATCGCGCCGCGCCGCCGGCTCGATGCGGTTGATCTCGGCGAGATGGCTCGGCCAGGCGATGCGGGCGATACGCAGGAATTCGAGCGAATGCTGCCAGTAGCGATCGAGCATATCCGGCACGAGCCCGTCGAGCGCGCTCCAGTCGACACCGCGCGTGACCATGTCGTCGATCAGGCGGGCGAGGTCGCCGGCCAGCGCCAGTGTCGAGGCGGGCCCTCCGACCACCAGCGGCGCCAGCACCGGGCCCTTGGCCCAGGCGGCGACGAGCTGGGCCAGCGTCAAGCGGCGTTCGAGCTCGCCGAGCCGTGGTGGAATCTCGAGCGGCGTTGCGCCGGAAAATTGCTGTTCACCTTCATCTGCGAAGGCGAGCTCGTCCTCGTCGATGTCGCCGAGCGCGACGATGCGCGGCAGCACCACCGCGTCCGCCTTCATCTCGTCGAGGAAGATCTCGCGGACCACGCGCATGGCGCGCCGCGTCGGCAGGTACAGCGTGGCGTCCGCGAGTCGCGCCGGTTCCTTGCGCGCCTCGAATCCATCGACCAGCCGGCCGTCGAGCAGGGCCGTGACGATGGTGCGCAGGAACGGAACTGAGAGGGGAACGCTGAAAACGCGCATGGGCTGCCTGATTCGGGGATCACGGCAATATAGGGACGCAGGCTGGATTGGTCATGGGGCGGGGAGGAATCGTCCCCGCTGTTCGTCTGGCACCACGCTCGTGCCCCGGACGCGGCGCAGCACGCAGTGATGCGCCGCTGAGCCGGGGCCCAGTTACTTCGTTCCGCGAAGGACAGTGTGGGTCCCGGCTCTGCGGAGCGGCACTTCGCGCCGCACCGCGTCCGGGACAAGAGTAGCGCGGCCTACGCCACGCTCTCCAAAAACGCCTCTTCCGCGGCGTGGACCGCATCCGGCGTGCCGACATGCATCCAGACGCCATCGAGGCGCAGGCCGAACAGGCGCTCCTGCTCGTTGGCACGGTCGAACATTTTCGTCAGCGAGAATTCGCCCTCGGGCGCATCGGCGAAGATCGTCGGCGACAGGATCGCCGCGCCCGCATAGACGAACGGGACGATCTCCTTTTCCTTGCGCTTGCGCAGTGCGCCGTCGGGCAGCATGCCGTAATCGCCGCGGCCGCTATAGCCGATGCTGGTCGCGGTGGGCGCCATCAGCAGCAGGATGTCCATGCGCTCGGGATCGAAATTTTCGGCAAGCCGCGTCAGATTGGAGCGCACGCCGTCGATCCACAGCGTGTCGGAATTGACGTGGTAGAACGGCGCATCGCCGAGCAGCGGCAGCGCCTTGACCACGCCGCCGCCGGTGCCGAGCACCTGGTCGCGCTCGTCCGAGATGGTCACGCGCGGATGTTGGCGCGTCGCGGTGTGCTCGATGATCTGGTCGGGCAGATAATGCACGTTGACCACCGCCTCGGTCACGCCGGCCGAGGCGAGCTTGTCGAGCACGTGGTCGAGCAGCGGCTGGCCGGCCACGGGCACCATCGGCTTCGGCATCTTATCCGTCAGCGGACGCATGCGCAGGCCGAACCCTGCGGCGAGCACCATGGCTTTGGTCGGTTTGACGGACATCCTTCGCTTTCTCGAACCTCTGGAATCTCTACGTTCGCGGCAAGCCTAGCACGAGCCCCGGTCAGCTGCACCGCATCTCAACGGCCTTAGCCACCCGCCGTGACGGTTGTACGACGTGTGTTGCTCTCACGCCCCGGCGGCTGTGGAACGCGCTTTCTTCTTGTCGCCGAGCTTGAGAAAATTGACCCCGATCTGATCGCCATTGACCCAGGCCAGTTCGCAGCGCCGGTACGCCAGGCCGGTGGACGACAGGACGAGAAAAAATTCCTTCAGATGCAGACCTTCGACCGAGCCGTCGATCGTCAGCTTGGCGCCGCTTTCGGAGACGTCCTCCATGGTGCATTCGCGCCGCCAGGTGCCGTCGATCCCCATCATCTGGGCCGGAATTCCGCGTTCGAAAACAACCCGACTATTGCCGCGATGGTCCGTCTTGACCGCCATCTGCCCTTGCTCCAGCCCCTATTTCTCCGGCGGCCTGCGGGCGATGATACCGGCGCGATGGCTAACAGCCGGTAAATCGGTTCCAGCTCAGGATTGGGGCGGCGGGACGTTAGCGAGATACCATTCGCGCAAATGCGCGAGGGCCGGATGCGCCAGCGAACGCTGCAGATAGGTCCAGATCCGCGGCTGGTGACGCAGATAATGCGGCTTGCCGTCGCGGCGGTTGAGTCGCGCAAAAGTGCCGAGCAGGCGCGTGTTGCGCTGCGCCGACATGATGGCATAGAGCTCGGCAAAGCCGGCCGGATCGAAGCTCGCATCCTCAGCGCGGCGCGCCTTGATGTAGCGCGACAGCAGCGTCAGCTCGAGGGCTTCGGGCACGTCGATGCGGGCGTCCTGCAGCAGCGACACCACGTCGTAGGAGCGCGGTCCGAGCACGGTGTCCTGGAAGTCGATCACCCCGACGCGCGCCATGCCTGTGCGGTCCGCGAGCCAGATCAGATTCGGCGAATGGTAGTCGCGGATGATCCAGGTTTTTGGCGCGGCCAGCGGCTTCTTCAGCAGCTCGCGCCACATCGCAAAGAATTCCGCGCGCTTCTCTTCGCTCAACGGCGCATTGCGATCGGGCAGATACCATTCCGGCATCAAGCCGATTTCAATCAGCAATGCCTCGGTGTCCCAGGCGGGAATGGCATGGGTTTGCCCGTCCACCGGCAACGTTTCCGGCAGTGCCTTGCCATGCAGCACGGCCAGCACGTCGGTCGCGGCTTCATAGCGCTCGGTGATCGGCCGGGGCGGATCGCCTTCGATCACGCCTTCGCTGCCAAGGTCTTCCGAGATCAGGAAGCCGTGGTCGAGATCGATATGGTGGATCTTCGGTGCCGAGATTCCGACCGCGCGCAAACCTTCGTCGATAGCGACGAATGGCTTGATGTTCTCCGCAAGATGCACCACGGCACTGTAGGATTTGCCGTTGTAGATCGCTGCACCATCGGGGCGCTGCGGCGAGTTCATGAGAATGACGACACCATCGTCGCGGACCAGCCGTGCGTAGGAACGCGTCGAGGCGTCGCCGGCCATGTGCCTGCGGCCTGCGTCGAGATAGCCGGACGCATCGAGGAATTGGCGCAACGTCTTCAACCGAGCAACGGTCGCTGCGCTCCTGCCATACCCCGTGACGTCGGCGGCGCGCGCATTCGATCCCAGTGCGGGACGATGCGTCAGCGCGATGTCGATGCGGTCCGCGGGCATGGCCGAGGGCGCGCGCTCGGGCCATTCGATCAGCACCAGCGTCGCCTCCGGCAGCGGCGACAGCCCGATCTCCTCGAGCTCGCTCTCATCCTCGACGCGATAGAGGTCGGCATGCATCACCGCAAATGCCGGCAGCTCATAGGCCTGCACCAGCGTGAAGGTCGGGCTCGGCACTTCCAGCTCGTCGTCGCCGGCGAGGTAGCGGATCAGGCTGCGGGCGGCTGCTGTCTTGCCGGCGCCGAGATCACCGGTGAGGGTGATGGTATCGCCGGGACCGATCAGCAGCGCGAGGTCGGCCATCAATTGCGCGGTGGCCGTCTCGTTATGAAGCGCGACGGAGAATGTGGTCGGTTCTGTCATTCGGCGGCGTCGCGATGCGCCGCCTGGTCGGTCGGGAAGTCGCAGATCACGACCGTGCCTTTGCCCACGACCGAATCCACCTGCACCTTGCCGCCATGCAGCTCGACGAAGGAGCGCACCAGCGAAAGCCCGAGCCCGGCGCCGCGATGACGCGAGCCCTGCGAGCGGCTTTCGAACCAGTTGAACACCTTGTCCTTCATGTCGGCGGGTATTCCAGGTCCGGAATCTGTCACAATAAAGACCACGCTGCGCTCGGTGCGGCGCGCGCTGATCCCGACGGTGGAATCCTGCGGCGAGAAGCCGACGGCGTTGGCAAGCAGATTGTAGAGCACCTGCACCACGCGCTTCTCGTCGCCGACGAAGCTGCCGACATCGGGCGCGATCTCGACCTTGAGACGGATGCGGTCGGTGGCGAGCCGGTCCTGGATACCTTCGGCGGCGAGCTCGATGGTCTTGCTGACATCGACCGGGCCGAGCTCCAGCTTCATGGCGCCGGCGTCGATGGTGGCGAGATCCAGGATGTTGTTGGTCAGCGCCAGCAGCGCATTGGTCGATTTGGTGACGTAGTCGAGATATTCGGCCTGCTTCGGCGTCAGCGGTCCGGTCGAGGGATCGCTGAGGAAATGCGCGAAGCCGATGATGGTGGTGAGCGGCGAGCGCAGCTCGTAGGAGACGTGGTGGACGAAATCCACCTTCATCTGGTCGGCGGTCTCCAGCGCCTCGTTGCGCTCGCGCAGCGCGCGCTCGACATTCTCGGTGTCGGTGATGTCGAGGAAGGTCAGCATGGTCGCGCCGTCATGCATCGGACGGATCATGCCGTCGAGCACGCTGCCGTCCTTGCGCTCGAGCTTGAGCGGCACGTCGGCGCGGTTCTCGATCGAGGTGATGGCTTCGCGGATCTGGCGCCAGACCACGGGATCGTCGAACAGCTGATGGCACCAGCCCTCGACGGTCTGGATATGCGGCTCCTCGCGCATGGCATCGTTCGACAGCTTCCACATCCGCAGGAAGGCCGGATTGAACAGCTGCGCCCTGCCGTTGCTGCCGAACACGGCAACGCCCTCGGCGAGGCTGTCCAGCGTCTCGCGCTGGACCCGGATCATGCCGTCGAAGCGGCGGGCGAGCTCGAGGCTCTCGGTGACGTCGTCGAACAGATAGGTGACGCCGCCTTCGGGATTCGGCGTGGTGACGACGGACAGCGCGCGGCCGTCGGGCAGGTACCAGGTGTCCTTGGCCGCCTCGACCGCGCGATAGGCCTCGTGCAGCTTGGCCTTCCAGGCGCGGAAGTCCGGCTGCTCCTGCAATTTGCGCGCGGCGCGGAGCTGGTCGAGCACGCTGGAATCATCGGGATGGGCGTCGAGGAAGGTGCGATCGAGATCCCACAGCCGCCGGTAGGAATCGTTGTAGAAGGCGAGCCGGCGCTGGCCGTCGAACACGGCCACGCCGGAAGAGAGCTGATCGAGCGTGCGGCGATGCGCCTCAGCCATCCGCACCAGGGCCGCGCTCAGCGCATCGGCTTCGCTCGCGTCGATCGCGACGCCGACGCTGCCATGGCCGACATTGACGGCCCGCACGTCGTACATGCGCCGCTCGCCGCCGATCACGATCGGCAGCCGCGAGGTGAAGTGAGCTGCGTCTTTCAGGCCCCGCTCCATGGCGGTGCGGTCGGCGCTGTCGAGCAGCTCGAGCTTGCGTGCCTGGGCGTCAATGATGCTGGTCGCTTCGGTCGCGCGCACATAGGCCGGATTGGCGAAGGTCAGCGCGCCGTTCTCGCCCTTGGCCCAGATCGGCCACGGCGCGGCGGCGGCGAAGCCGCGCAGCATCTCGGTTTCGTCGGCGAGTGCCCGGTAGCGCAGATGGGTCTCGGCCAGTTCGCGCCGCAGGCCGGAGAGTTCGCGAATCCGGACAATGGCCTGGCCGCCGATGGCGCGGCCGATCGCTTCCAGCGTGTGGCCGTTGGCGGTCGTCAGCGTAAGCTGGAAGCCGTCACCGCGCTCGCGCAGCGCATCGACGGCGTGATCCATCTGCAGCGCCGGTTCCGGCGGCAGCCAGGTTCCGAAGGCGAGCACGCGCTGCGGCGACGAATCGCGCGGCAGCACCATCGCGATGTCGCCCGAGATCTGCGCGCGATCGTCGCCGGCCGGCCAGGAGATCAGGATCTGCGGCTCGGCAAACAGCAGCGCGCCGAAACGGTCGGTTTGCAGCTGGAGGTCCCTGATTCGCGCGCGCAACGCCGCCTCGGTCTTGGCCTTGCCGACGCGTGTGCGCATCAGCAGGATCGCGGCCACGACCGAGAAGCCGAGCAGAGCCAGCGCGGTGGCCAGCACCGCGAGTTCCTGCCGGTTGAAGTCCAGCAATATCGAGAGTGTGTCGACGAGGTCGGCGGCCTCAGCCGGCGCAGCCGGCAGCAGCGCTGCGAGAGCGCCTCCCAACAAGCCGTTGCGCACCAACGAAGTGCACGACAACAGCGTCCGACGCATCGACACGATCACGCCTGACATAGTTGCCCCAAGACCGCACGAATTGACGCGCGGCAACCCCCGTCGCGCGCGAATCAAACGACAATACCCCCACCGCGACTCCACCGGTAAGAGTCCAGACCGTGAACGCAAAGGCGGTCCCAAAAAAATGCGGGGCGTTGAGTTCCAGTCGCACGTAATTCTGCGGGTGATTCGGTTGAGATTGCCGCGTGTTAGCGGGTGAAGAGATGAGACTCGATTGGCGCTCCAATGAAGGTGCGTTCCCTCCCCCCTTGTGGGGGAGGGTTAGGGAGAGGGGTAGCCAAGGAAAAGGTGCTCATTTGTTGATGATGCATCGCGGTTGAGAGGACGACGGAAAGAATCCCCGTGCGGCACCCCCCCCCTCCCCCACAAGGGGGGAGGGAACGGAGAGACCTTTGTTGTCGGCTCAGCGGCCCGTCGACCCGAAGCCGCCGGCGCCGCGATCGGTCGACGACAGCGTGGTCACGGGAACCAAGGCGGCCTGGACCATTGGTGCGATCACCATCTGCGCAATGCGCTCGCCGCGCTTGATCACGAACGACGCGGCGCCGTGGTTGATCAGGATCACCTTGATCTCGCCGCGGTAGTCGGCGTCGATCGTGCCGGGCGAATTCAGCACGGTGATGCCGTGCTTGGCCGCAAGCCCCGAGCGTGGCCGCACCTGGGCCTCGTGCCCGGGCGGCAGCGCAATCGCAAGCCCCGTCGGCACCAGCGCATATTGGCCGGGCGCGAGCGTCATCGGCTCGCTGTCCGCCACCGCCGCCATCAAATCGAGGCCGGCGGCGTCCGCGGTCTGGTAGGCCGGCAGCGGCAGGCCTTCGGCGTGGGCCAGTTGCTGCAGTTCGACGGTGACCTTCGTGCTCAAGATGCCGGCTCCAGGGATTTGTCGGTCACGCTTTTGGCGATATGCGCGACCAGTTCGATGGCGACCTGTTCCTTGGTCATCACCGGCCAGGAATCAACAATGATCTCGCCGTTGTTCTCAGCATTCTTGCTGATGAGGTGCACGGTGTTGCGATCGCCGCCCATCACGCCGGTGGCGGGCGAGACGTCGTTGGCGACGATCCAGTCGCAGCCCTTGCGGGCGAGCTTCGTCTTGGCGTTGTCGATGAGATGCTCGGTCTCGGCGGCAAAGCCGATCACCAGCGGCGGACGCTTGTCCGTGAGCTTGGAGATCGTGGCGAGGATGTCGGGATTCTCGACCAGTTGAAGCGGCGGCATGCCGGCCGAAGTCTTCTTCAGCTTCTGCTCGCCTTCATTGGCGACGCGCCAGTCGGCGACGGCGGCGGCAAAGATCGCGATGTCGGCGGGAAGTGCAGCCTGCACCTGCTCCAGCATCTGCCGCGCCGATTCCACATGCTTCACCGTCACGCCGGCGGGATCGTCGAGGTCCACCGGGCCGCTGACCAAAATCACCTCGGCGCCGGCAGCTTGCGCGGCGGCGGCAATCGCAAACCCTTGCTTGCCGGAGGAACGGTTGGCGATGTAGCGCACCGGATCGATCGGCTCGTGGGTCGGACCCGCCGTGATCAGCACGCGCTTGCCGGCGAGCGGCCGCGGCACCGGCGGCCGCAGCAGTTTCTCGGCAGCAGTGGCGATCTCGATGGCTTCCGACATGCGTCCGACCCCGGCTTCGCCCGCTTCGGCCATTTCGCCGGAGTTGGGACCGACCAGCAGGATGCCGTCGCGCTGAAGCTGCGCGACGTTGCGGCGGGTTGCCGGGTTGTTCCACATCAGCGGATTCATCGCGGGCGCCAGCAGCACCTTGCGGTTGGTCGCGAGCAGGATGGCGCTGGCGAGGTCATCGGCATGGCCGTTGGCCATCTTCGCCATCAAATCGGCGGTCGCCGGCGCCACCACGATCAGATCGCAGTCGCGCGCGAGGCGGATATGGCCGGCGTCGAACTCGCTCTGGGGATCGAACAAGTCGGTGTAGACGCGCTCATGGGAGAGGGCGCTGACCGAGAGCGGCGTGACGAACTGCTCTGCCGCCTTGGTCAGCACGCAGCGGACCTCGATGCGCCGCTCCTTCAGCCTGCGGATCAGGTCGAGCGATTTGAACGCCGCGATCCCGCCGCCGATAATCAGGGTGACGCTGGCCTCGGGGACGGCGCTGGTGCGGGCTGACGCGGCTGCAGGTGACGCTTCGGGCGGTACCGCAAACGGCGTCAGCGGCTCCTCGCGGCCCTCGATCAGCTCCCGCAGGATGACCCGGACCTCTTCCTCGACCGATCTGCGGTTTCTGGCCGAGCGCAGCCGCAAATAGGCTTTGACGGTGTCGTCGAGCTTACGGATGGTCAGGCTTGCCATGACGCCCTCCAGCACGGGATGATAGCGATGCTATCACTCGTGTGATTGCAGTGCAATCACGCTTTTGGCAATCACAGATTCCGGACGGCGATCAGGATGCCGATGAAGGTCGCGGCGATGATCCAGAGCGCCACGGTGCGCCAGCGGTTCTTGCGGCCCTCGCTGCGCCCCATCGCGGCGATGCTCTCCGGCGACAGCCGAAGGCCCTCCCGCGTCATGGTCTCGAGCTGCTCCAGCACCGCGACCGAGCGCTGGGCGATGTCAGGCAGGCGCATCAGCACTTTGGTGAGGTCGCCGCCGCCGGCCAGCGCACTCTGAACCCGGCCGATCGGCCCGAGATTGCGCTCGATCCATTCGCGCACCACGGGATCGGCGACCTTCCAGATGTCGAGCTTGGGATCGAAACCGCGCGCCACGCCCTCGACCACCACCATGGTCTTTTGCAGCAGGATCAGCTCGGGCCGCGTCGTCATGTCGAACAGGCCGGTGACCTCGAGCAGCAGCGTCAATAGCCGCGCCATCGAGATTTCCTCGGCGGTGCGGTTATGAATGGGCTCGCCGATGGCGCGGATGGCTTGCGCAAAATTTTCGACCGAATGATGCGCGGGCACATAGCCCGCCTCGAAATGCACCTCGGCGACGCGGCGGTAATCGCGCGTGATGAAGCCGAGCAGGATTTCCGCGAGGAAGCGCCGCTCCTTCATGCCGAGCCGGCCCATGATGCCGAAATCGACCGCGACGAGGCGGCCGGCGTCGTCCAGGAACAGATTGCCCGGATGCATGTCGGCGTGGAAGAAGCCGTCGCGCAGCGCGTGGCGCAGGAAGCTCTGGATCACCTTGCGGCCGAGATCGGGCAGATCGACCTGCGCTTCCGCGAGGCGCTTGTGGTCGTTCAGCGCGATGCCGTCGATCCACTCCATCGTCAGCACGTTGTGTGTGGTGCGGTCCCAGTCGACGGTCGGGACGCGGAAGTCGGGATCGTTCTGCGTGTTCTCCGCCATCTCCGACAGCGCAGCCGCCTCCAGCCGCAGATCCATCTCCATCGCGACCGAGCGGGACATCGTGTTGATGACTTCGATCAGGCGGAGCCGTCGCGCTTCGGCCGAGTAGGCCTCGGCCTTGTGCGCGACGTAGAAAAAGTCGGAAAGATCGCGGCGGAAGCGCGCGGACACGTTCGGCCTGAGCACCTTGACCGCGACCGGCTTGCGCATGCCATCGCGCTCGATCTCGCCGCGATGCACCTGCGCGATCGAGGCAGCCGCGACTGGCGGGCCGAAGCTCACGAACACGTCCTTGAGCGGCCGTTCCAGCGACGTTGCGATCGCAGCTTCTGCTTCGGCCTGCGAGAATGGCGGCAGGCGGTCCTGCAGGCTTTCGAGGTCGCGCGCCATTCCGACGCCGACGACGTCGGGCCGTGTCGCCAAAAATTGTCCGAGCTTGAGATAGGCCGGGCCCATCCGGGTCAGTGCGCGCGACAAGCGCGGACTATCCTTCGGGCCGCGCCGCTCGACGATACGCGCAAGCTTCAGCGCGAGCTGTCCGGGCGGCGGCACCAGGCTCGGATCGACGGAGCCGAACACGCCCTCGCGCGCAAAGACGAACGCGGCGCGGATCAGGCGCGAAATGTGGGTGATGGCAGAAATCACAAACGCCAGCCCGAATGCAGTGCGACGATGCCGCCGGTCAGGGTCTGAAAGCTGACGCGGGAAAAGCCGGCGTCGCGGATCATGTCGGCGAACGCATTCGGCTTCGGAAACTTGCGGATCGACTCGACGAGATACTGGTAGGATTCGGCGTCGCCCGTGACCATGCGGCCGAGCGGCGGGATCACCTTGAACGAGAACAGATCATAGATCTTGTCGAGGCCGGGCATCTCGACGGTGGAGAATTCCAGGCACAGGAAGCGGCTGCCGGGTTTCAACACGCGATAGGCCTCGCGCAGGGCCTTGTCGATCTGGGGCACGTTGCGGATGCCGAAAGCGATCGTATATGCATCGAAGCTGCGGTCGGCGAAGGCGAGCGCTTCGGCATTGCCCTCGACGAAATCGACCTGGGTTTCGAGATGGCGCTTGGCGGCGCGCTCGCGGCCCACCGCCAGCATGTCGGAATTGATGTCGCAGACGGTGGCATGGAAGCCCGGACCTGCCGCCTTGGCGGCCCGGAACGAGATGTCGCCGGTGCCGCCGGCGACGTCGAGCAACGCAAACGGCCGGTCGCCGCGGGGCGGGGCGAGTGCGTTGATCATGATGTCCTTCCAGACCCGGTGCAGGCCACCGGACATCAAATCGTTCATCAGGTCATAGCGCGACGCCACGCTGTGAAACACATCGTTCACCAGCGTCTGCTTGTCCCCCAGGGGAACGTCTTTGAAGCCAAAATGCGTGGTTTCGCCCGGCCGATCCATTACTCTACTCCACGGCGCCGACCATAGCGCGGCCGCCGCAATGGCGCTATCACACCGCCCTCATAAGGTGAATGCCTGACCATGCCTGAATTGCCCGAAGTCGAGACTGTCCGCCGCGGCCTTCAGCCCGTCATGGAGGGTGCGAAAATCGTCGTTGCGGAGGCCCGCCGGCCCGATTTGCGCTTTCCGTTCCAGCCGGACTTCGTGGCCCGGCTCCAGGGACAGGTCGTCACGGGCCTCGGCCGCCGTGCAAAATATCTCATGGCCGATCTCGCCTCCGGCGACGTGCTGCTGATGCATCTGGGCATGTCGGGCTCGTTCCGCGTCATCAAGCCGGACAACGAGGCCGCGCCCGGCGAGTTTCACTATCCCAAGGGTAAGGATTCCGCGCACGACCACGTGCTGTTTCGGATGTCCTCGGGCGCCGACATCGTCTTCAATGATCCGCGCCGCTTCGGTTACATGAAAGTGATCGCGCGCAACGCACTCGACGACGAGCCGCTGCTGCGCGACCTTGGCCCCGAGCCGCTCGGCAATGCGTTCGATGCCGCGATGCTGGCGCGCTCCTGCCAGGACAAGACCACCAGCCTGAAGGCCGCGCTGCTCGACCAGCGCGTCGTGGCCGGCCTCGGCAACATCTATGTCTGCGAAGCCCTGCACCGCTCGCATCTGTCGCCGCGCCGGATCGCAGC
Organism: Bradyrhizobium sp. CCGUVB14; assembly: GCF_024199935.1. Taxonomy (NCBI): domain Bacteria; kingdom Pseudomonadati; phylum Pseudomonadota; class Alphaproteobacteria; order Hyphomicrobiales; family Nitrobacteraceae; genus Bradyrhizobium; species Bradyrhizobium sp. CCGUVB14. The sequence continues at coordinate 82,920 of NZ_JANADS010000001.1, read as the reverse complement.
GACCCTGTCGACCAAGAAGGGCGAGGCGACGGATCATGCGAAGCGATTGGTCGGCGCCATCCACACCGTGCTGAACGACGCCATCAAGGCCGGCGGCTCGTCATTGCGCGACCATCGCCAGACCTCGGGCGAGCTCGGCTATTTCCAGCACTCGTTCAAGGTCTACGATCGCGAGGATGAGAAATGCGCCACCCCGCGCTGTGGCGGCACGATCAAGCGCTTCACCCAGAACGGCCGTTCGACCTTCTGGTGTCCGAAGTGCCAGAAGTAGCAGGTCATGCCGACGCCGCAGCTTGAGACCGAACGCCTGATCCTGCGCCCGCTCGCAATGTCGGACGCGCCGGCGATCCAGCGTCATTTCGACAATTGGAATATCATCCGGCATCTCTCGACTGTCGTGCCCTGGCCATATCCTGCCGATGGTGCGGAGACATTCGTCAGAACACAGCTCGACAAGATCGCAGCCGGCGAGGAGATCCATCTCTGGGTGCTGGTGCTGAAGGGCAGCGATGGCGAGGCGATCGGAATTATTCATCTGCGGCCTCGCGCCAAAGGTCTGAAAGGCAATCGCGGTTTCTGGTTGGCCGAGCCTTACTGGCGACGGGGATTGATGACGGAGGCGATCGCCGCGATGAACGATTTCGCTTTTCTCACGCTCGGCCTCGATCATTTCTACGTCTGCAACGCCGCGACCAACGAAGGCTCGCGCCGGGTCAAGCAGAAGACCGGCGCGGAATTCGTCGGCCTCATCGAGCTTGCGCATCACGATGGGCAGACGAAGTCGGAGAAGTGGATCGTGCGGCGTGAGGCCTGGCTCGGCCGGCGGCTTGATTGAAGTGCCGTAGCCCGGATGGAGCGCAGCGAAATCCGGGATCTTCGCGCGGCGGATGCAGGTGCCCCGGATTGGGCTGCGCTCCATCCGGGCTACGAAAGCTGGCGTAGCTCCGTTTTCCCCGATGATTCAAACGTCTACGCGCCGCCGCCGGGATAGCTCGGCCGCGAGCGGTTCTACTGTGCATGGGGTTGTTTTCAACAAAACGCGACGCGAAGCAATCCGGCCGGGCTGGTGGTCGGATTGCTTCGTCGCCTGGGCTCATTCACTGGATGGCGAAGAGCCCGTCCGGGCCTTGAGCGATCGCCCCGCTCAGGACGCCAGAACAGTTTCGTCCGCCGAAATCTCGGCCGCGGCATGCAGCATTCCGTTCGCCGCCGACATGACCTGATCGATCAGCAGACTGCCGGCGGAGAGGTCGAGACGGGTCTCGACCCAGCGCCAGAGGCCGCGGATTTCCTCGGTCGACTTGCCGTTCGGCGCGAACTCGCTGACGGCGAGGCCCGAGGCGAGTGAGTCCTGGTGGTCGTTGCGCATCACGATCATGGGGCGCGCGAGCACCTCGGTGAGATCGAGCGCGGCTTCCTCGCCGAGCGCGTTGGCGGAGTTGTCGATGCGCTGGCCGCGGATCGGCGTCTGGTTCAGCACGAAGCTGTAGGGACGCTTCCAGGCGCGCGCGACGCTGAGGGTGGAGACGGTGGCCTCGATGTCGGCGACGCTGGGGCGGGCCGGGATCAGGCAGAGGTCGGAATAGCGGATCGCAGCGGTGGTCACGGCGCTGAGGCCGGCCGCGGTGTCGACGATTGCGAGCTGGAGGCCGCTCCCGGCCAGCATCTTTAGCCGCGGCTCGAAATCGGCGGCGTGATAGATCGGCTCGACGACGACATCGTCGTTGTTGCGGCGGCGGGCCCAGTTCGACAGGGTGCCCTGCGGGTCGGTCTCGATCAGGCGAACGGTGAAGCCGGCCTGCTTGGCAGCCAGCGCGAGGCCGATGGCAAGCGTGCTCTTGCCGCTGCCGCCCTTTTGGGTGGCCAGTACGATCGTATGCATTGGAAGAGGATTCCTTTGGATTGCCAGGGTCTGGGAGTAACGCCACGCGAACGTGCATCGCTTCTCGATGCTGAGCTCTTCTCGCTCAGGACGTGCCCTGCCCGATCCAAAGGGGACCGCGGATGTCCGAATCAACGGTAACAATGATGGCAGAATCGGGAATGCCAGCCAATCCGTACCAACACTGGACCCATTATCGCGCGCATGGTGTGCTCGCCGCCTTGCATCGGAAGGGTGAGTGGGATGAGCGGCAATTGGCGCGACCGGACGGCAACCACCTTTGAATGCCAGAAGATGCCGGCGGTCTCGAGCCGCGGCATGGTGGTGAGCAACCATCCCCTGGCCTCCAGCGCCGGGGCCGAGATGCTCGCGGCCGGCGGCAACGCCGTCGATGCCGCGATCGCGACCCTGTTCACGCTGACCGTGGTCGAGCCGATGATGGTCGGCATCATCGGCGGCGGCATGGCGCATATCCGGCTGGCCGACGGCAGCCACCGCTTCATCGACGGCCAGAGCACGGTGCCCGCTTCGGTGCGCGACACCACCTACACCTCCAGGCCGGGCTCGGCCCATGACGTGTTCGACACCGTCGGCAACGAGAACCTCAATGGCCCGAAGGCCGTCGCCACGCCGGGCTCGCTGAAAGCCTGGTGCGAGACGCAGCAAAGGTTCGGCACCATGTCGCTCGCCGACGTCATGCAGCCCGCGATCAAGCACGCCGCGCGCGGCTATGCGGCGACGCCTTACTTGCACGAATGCATCAGCGAGAGCGCCGCCGCGATGCGCAAGGACAAGCCGATCGCGGCGATTTTTCTGCCTGACGGAGAGCCCTTGAAGGTCGGCGAGCGCGTCGTACAGGCTGAATATGCCGAGACGCTGCGTTACATCGCCGACCACGGAGAGAAGGCTCTCTACGAGGGGCCGCTCGGCGACATCCTCGCCGACTACATGGAGAAAGCCGGCGGCTTCATCCGCCGCAACGATCTGACCAACTACAAGACTGTCGAGCGGCGGCCGATCCGCGCCGACTATCGCGGCTGGACCATTTTCGGGCCGCCGCCGCCCGCCGCCTCCGGCGTGCATATAGCGCAGATGCTGAACATCCTTGAAGGCTACGACATCGGTGGCCTCGGCTTCGGCACACCGGAGACCATCCATTGCCTGGCCGAGGTCCTGAAGATCGCCTTCGCCGACCGCGCCGCCGCCAGCGGCGACCCTGACTATGTCGGCGTGCCCGTGGAGAAGCTGACGTCAAAGGCCTATGCGGAGGAGCGCCGCCGCACGATCGATCCGGCGCGGGCGCAGGCTTTTGGCGCGGGCGTGACTCAGCTCGAAAGCGCGCACACCACGCACATGACGGCGGCGGATAGTTTCGGCAACGTGGTCGCGACCACGCAGACCATCAACAATCTGTTCGGCGCCAAGATCATGATCCCGGGGCTGGGGGCCATCGCCAACAATTACATGAACCTGTTCGATCCGCGCCCCGGCCATGCGTTATCGCTCGCGCCTGGCAAGCGTGTGACGACCTCGATGTCGCCGATGATGGCGCTCCGCGACGGCAAGCTGCGCTACGCGCTCGGCTTGCCCGGCGGCAAGCGCATCTTCCCGAGCGCGATGCAGGCGCTGGTCAATCTGATCGACCATGGCATGAGCCTGCAGGAAGCGGTCGAAGCGCCGCGGGTCTGGACCGAGGGCAATGCGCTGGAGGTGGAGCAGGCCGTGCCGGAGGCCGTGCGAACCAGGCTTGCAGCGCTCGGCCACCAGGTGCAGCCCGTTGCCACGGTCGCCGGCGGCATGAACGGCATCGCCTTCCACGATGACGGCACCATGACCGGTGCGGCCTGCTGGCGCGCCGATGGCACGCCGGTCGGGATTTCGGGCGGGCTCGCGAAGGCCGGGATCAGGTTCAGGCTCGCCTAGTCTCGTGTCCCGGACGCAGCGCATCACGCAGCGGTGCGCTGCAGAGCCGGGGCCCAGAAAGCCGGACGAACGGAATTTGTGAATGCATGGGTCCCGGCTCAGCGGAGCGGCATTTCATGCCGCACCGCGTCCGGGACACGAGAGTTGTGATTGTCGCCCGGCTTACTTCCGCACGCAGATCACGCGCACGACGGCGGCTTTCGCATCGGTCGACGTGCCGTTGGCGGTGACGGCGTTCGCCTTCAGGAAATCGCGCACCGTCTCCGCAGCGACCATGACCGATTGCGACGCGGGCACGGATGCTGCAGGTCCTGCGACCATCGCCGGCTTCAGCAGTGCGACGCCTGCAAACTTGCCGTCGCCGTCGATGGCCGGGCTGCCGGAGAAGCCGACGGCGGGTGGTGGGGACAGCACAGAATCGCCGCCGCCAAGCGATGCCAGCGCGCCCTTGACGCTCGACACACCGGTCGCGCCGCCTTGGCTCTGCGGATCGGCGATGCCGACGACATCGACGCTCGTCTTCGCTGCGCCGGTCGCGAGGCTGAGCGGCTTTAGGCCGCGCGCGCCATAGATGTGCAGCAGTGCGAGATCGTGTTCCTTGTCCTCGGCGAGACGATCGGCATTGCCGTAGCCGCCGATGGTGATCGCGAGGCAACTATCGGTGACGAGACGGTCGGCCAGAATCGCGCCGTCGTCGCTGACGACGATGCCGGTGCCGTATTCGACGGTCTTGCGTGGTGGCGGTCCGGCTTGCGGTCCCGTTGGAAACGCGTTGAACGCGCTCGACATCGCGATCACGACCGGCTCGACCGTGTTCTCGGTCGCCTGGTCGTACAAGATCGTCATGATGCGGACTTCGTCGCCCTTGAAGGTGCCGCGCACGTAAAACTTCTTCAGGCCCTGCAATCCCGACAGCACGAAGAAGTCAGGCTTCACCACGGTGTAGTCGACCTTGCGTCCGGCCGGCTCCTTCTTCTCGGCGTCCGCGAGTTTTGCGGTCGTCGGGTTCGCCTCCTTGCGGCGGCTGAGCAGCACCTGCACCGTTCCGGTCGGCGAGCTCCATTTCGAGCCGTTGGCGTCCGTGGCCTGCTGCGGCACCAGCTTCGAGGGAATGCCGAGCCGCGCACCGCTGGTCATTTCTGTCACGATTTTCCAGCCGACGCTGTCCTGCTTGCGCCGTGCGGTTTCGGCGAGCGCGGCGCGCTCCTGCGGATTGAGCACGCCGGTGGGCTTGCCGCCCTTGGCCTTCTGGTACCCCTTGATGGCGTCGACCATGCGCGAGCTGACGTCGCCGGTGATGGCGCCGTTATATTCGCCGACCCATGCGAGGTCGGACTGGAGCGACAGCCGCTCGGCCTGCGCCATCCCGTCCGCGGTTTCCGACGGCGTTTGCAGGGCGGGCGGCCTGATCGGAACGGTCTGGACCACTTTCGGCTTGGTGCCGGGGACCTGTGGCGTCGTCATCTGGGCGCCGGCGCCTGTGGCAGACGCCAACATCAGTGTTGCCGCAAGCATCGATCTCATGACAAATCCAGCCAGCCCATTGAACGCGCTGCCATTGAAGCACATCTCGTTGGTCGCGAACAATGTTGAGGTGGTTCAGGTGTTGACCCTCATCCTGAGGAGCCGCGAAGCGGCGTCTCGAAGGATGAAGGCCGGGCTGCCGCAGCGGGGCCTGCATGGTTCGAGACGGCGCAGCGCGCCTCCTCACCATGAGGGTTGAGAGGAACGTACGACGATGCTGAGCCCGGACGAACTCGAACGCTATGCCCGCCATATCGTGCTGCGCGATGTCGGCGGCCCCGGCCAGGCCGCGCTGAAGCGCGCCTCTGCGCTGGTGATCGGCGCCGGCGGGCTCGGCGCGCCGGCTCTGATGTATCTGGCTGCCGCCGGTATCGGAACGCTCGGCGTGGTCGATTGCGACGTCGTGTCGCTGTCGAATCTCCAGCGCCAGGTGATCCACACGACGCCCGACATCGGCCGGCACAAGGTCGAGAGCGCGGCGGAACGGATCGCGGCGCTCAATCCGCATGTCCGCTTCGTCGGCCATGCCACCTGGCTCAATGCCGACAATGCGCTGAGCCTGATCGGCGACTATGACCTCGTGCTCGATGGGTCCGACAATTTCTCGACGCGCTATCTGGTCTCGGATGCCTGCTTCTTCGCGAAGCGACCGCTGATCACGGCGGCGCTCGGCACCTTCGACGGCTCGCTCACCACCATCCGCGCGCACGAGACGAACGAGCGGGGCGAATTCAATCCGACCTATCGCTGCCTGTTTCCGGAGGCGCCGCCGCCCGGCACCGTGCCGGCCTGTGCCGAGGCCGGCGTCATGGGCGCGCTCGCGGGCGTGATGGGCTCGATGATGGCGCTGGAGGCGATCCGCGAGATCGTCGGCTTCGGCGACGGCCTGGTCGGCCGCCTCCTGATGATCGATGCGCGCGCGATGCGCTTCGAGACGCTGCGTTACGCGCGCGATCCGGCCAATCCGCTCAATGGCGACGGGCCTGTGATCACCGATCTCAGCACCCATCGCACCTGATCGCCGTTATTTGCCGGCCGGCTTCTCGCTATCGAGATGCGCCATCTGCTCGGCCGCATAGCGCGTGCCGGCGGCGACATTCGGCGGGAAGGCCTTTGCCAATGCGGCCAGATGCGCCGGCGTCAACGTCACCTTGGTCGATCCAAGCGCTTCGCTGAGGCGGTTGCGGGTACGCGCGCCGACCAGCGGCACGATCTCCCTGCCCTGGGCTGCGACCCAGGCGATTGCGACCTGCGCCGGCGTTGCACCGATCTCGCCGGCGATCGTCCGCAGCTGTTCCACCAGCGCGAGATTGGCGACGAGGTTCGCGCCCTGAAAGCGCGGCGTCATCAGCCGGTAGTCGCGGCCGGTCTTGCCTGATTCTTTCGACCAATGACCGCTGATGAGGCCGCGCGCCAGCACACCATAGGCGGTGATGGCGATGCCGAGCTCACGGCAGGTTTCCAGGATGTCGCGCTCAATGCCGCGCTCGATCAGCGAATATTCGATCTGGAGATCGACGATCGGATGCACCGCGTGCGCGCGGCGGATGGTGTCGGAGCCGACCTCGGACAGGCCGATATGCCTGACGTAGCCAGCCTTCACGAGATCGGCGAGACCACCGATCGTCTCCTCGATCGGAATGCTGGGATCGAGCCGCGCCGGCCGGTAGACGTCGATGTAGTCGGTGCCGAGGCGTGGCAATGAATAGGCCAGAAAATTCTTGGTCGCGGCCGGCCGCGTGTCCATGCCGATGAAATCACCGGCGGGCCCGCGCAGCGCGCCATACTTCACGCTGATCTGCACTTTTTCGCGCGGCACGTTCGCCAGTGCTTCGCGCAGCAGCATCTCGTTGTGACCCATGGCGTAGAAATCGCCGGTGTCGAGCAGTGTGATCCCTGCATCGATCGCGGCATGAACCGTGGCGATGGCCTCGCCGCGATCGGCGGGGCCGTAAACCTCGGACATACCCATGCAGCCGAGGCCGAGGGCGGAGACGTTGGGGCCGGTCGAACCGAGTTTGCGCTGTTCCATGATGGCTCTCCTCAAGAGCGGCGGCCGATGGCGCCGCGTGACGACGCCAGATATGCGCCTGGTCGATTGCCGCGATAAGCTGGACAATGCGGAATAGCTTGTTCACATTAGCGAACAATGGCTGATCCCGACCTGCGCGATCTCGACGCCTTCGTGGCGGTCGCCCGCACCCGCAATTTCCGGCGCGCGGCGGTTGAAATCCGCGTGTCGGTGTCGAGCCTTAGCCAGAGATTGCGGGATCTTGAGGAGCGCCTCGGCGTCCGCCTGATGAACCGCACCACCCGCAGCGTCGCGCTGACCGAGGCGGGCGAGCTGTTGCTATCGCGGGTGGCGCCGGCGCTGCGCGACGTCGGCGATGCCCTGGATCAGGTGCGTGGCCTGCGCGAGGTCGCCTCGGGCCGCCTGCGCATCAACGCGCCGCCGCCGGCGGTTGATCTCGTGCTGGCGCCGATGGTCGTTCCATTCCTGCAGGCCCATCCGCAGGTCGACCTCGATATCGTCTCCGAGAGCGGCTTCGTCGACATCGTCAGCGGCGGCTACGATGCCGGCGTGCGCTATGGCGAGCATCTCGCGCAGGACATGGTGGCGATCCCGCTCAGCGGCCCGCAGCACTATGTCGTCGTCGCATCGCCCGATTATGTCGCGCGGCGTGGCAGGCCAAAACATCCGAAAGATCTGCTCGATCATGATTGCATTCGCGCGCGCTATTCGAGCGGCGTCATGCATGATTGGGAATTCGAAAAAGCCGGCCAGATCGTGAAGGTCGATCCGCCTGCAAAACTGATTTCGACGAACATGGGTCTTGCGATGCGTGCCGCGCTTGGCGGCGCCGGCATCTGGGCTAGCCTCAATGGCTATGTCGGCGATGCCGTCAAGTCCGGCGCACTCGTCAGCCTGATGGAAGATTGGTGCGAGCCGTTCCCCGGCCCGTTCCTGTATTATCCCAGCCGGCGCCAGGTGCCGCCGGCGCTACGTGCGTTTATCGATTTCGTCGCGGATTGGCGCAAGCGAAATGGGCTGCGCTCTTAGACCCTCATGGTGAGGAGGCGCGAAGCGCCGTCTCGAACCATGCAGGCCGAACTCTCGCCCGCGGCCATCCTTCGAGACGCGCGTTCCGCGCTCCTCAGGATGAGGAGCGAGGGCTTGCTGCGCAGTAAAGCTGCTTCACAGCATGCTCGGCAGCACGCGATCCGGCGGCTTGTGGGCGTCGAGGAAGGTGCGGATGTTGATGATCACCTTCTCGCCCATCTCGACGCGGCCTTCGATCGTGGCCGAGCCCATATGCGGCATCAGCGTCACCTTGCCGGCCTTCGCAAGCCGCACCAGCTTGGGATTGACCGCCGGCTCGTGCTCATAGACGTCGAGGCCGGCGCCGCCGATCTCGCCACCTTCGATCAGCTTGATCAGCGTGTCCTCGTCGGTGACTTCACCGCGCGCGGTGTTGACGATGTAGGCGTCCTTGCGGATCAGCTTCAGCCGGCGCGCCGAGAGCAGGTGATAGGTCGCCGGCGTGTGCGGACAGTTCACCGAGATGATGTCCATCCGCGCCAGCATCTGGTCGAGGCTTTCCCAATAGGTCGCACCAAGCTCTTCGGCGATCTTCGGCGCGACGGGACGGCGGTTGTGATAGTGGATCTGCAGGCCGAACGCGCGGGCGCGGCGCGCGACCGCCTGGCCGATGCGGCCCATGCCGATGATGCCGAGGCGCTTACCGCCGATGCGGTGGCCGAGCATCCAGGTCGGTGACCAGCCCGCCCAGGGTTTTCCCTCCGTCAGCACCGAGGCGCCCTCGATCATCCGGCGCGGCACGGCCAGGATCAGCGCCATGGTCATGTCGGCGGTGTCTTCGGTCAGAACCTTCGGCGTGTTGGTGACCGTGATGCCGCGGGCATGCGCAGCCTCGACGTCGATATTGTCGACGCCGTTGCCGAAATTGGCGATCAGCTTCACCTTGCAGTCGGGCTGATTAACGATGTCGGCGCTGATGTGATCGGTGACCGTCGGAACCAGAATGTCGGCGGTGCGCGCGGCTTCCGCAATCTGCTCGGCCGACATCGGTGTGTCGTCGAGATTGATGCGTGCGTCGAACAGTTCGCGCATCCGGGTCTCGATCGAGTCCGGCAGCTTGCGCGTCACCACGACGAGGGGCTTTTTCTTCACCGACATGTCCTGCCCTCATGAGGCGTTGCAGGCCGCCTTTGTCGCCAAAGGCTCGCTGTTGAGGCCTCATTAACCCGGTTGTTCGACACTGCCTTGGCCGTGTCGTCCCCGGCGTTTCCTTCAAGCTGTTCCCCCACTTTCCGGCCGGAAAATCGGGGCAAACTGGTTGTTCAGATGTCCGTCCTCTCTAGCAGAAGGCCGGGCCAAGACAAGTTGGCTTCAGGAGCACCCCGCATGGGGCGGGAGAGGGGATTGCGCGGCAATGTTTGGAGTTTGGGGTGAGGGCCCGGTTGAGCCGGTTCCTCGACAGGAGACGGGTTGATGGCGTTGGGGCGTTTTTGTTCGGTGATGGCGCTCGTTTGCACCTGGTTGAGCGCTTCGGTCAGCCCCGGGCATTCGGCGAAGGATGCCGCGACGCCCCAGACCGCCAGCGGCCTTCCGGTGCCGCGCTATGTCAGCCTCAAATCCGATCACGTCAACGTCCGCGCCGGCCCGACCAAGGACAATGACGTGGCCTGGGTCTACACCCGTTCCGGTCTGCCGGTCGAAATCACCGCCGAGTTCGAGAACTGGCGTCGGGTGCGCGATTCCGAGGGCGCCGAGGGCTGGGTCTATCATTCGCTGCTGTCGGGCCGCCGCACTGCGGTGGTCACCATGAAGAACAAGGACGACCTCGCGCCGATCTATGACCGCGCCGATCCCGATAGTGCGGTGGCCGCGAAACTCCAGGCCGGCGTCGTCACGACCGTGAAAAAGTGCACCACAAGCTGGTGCCACGTCACCGGCAACGGCTTTGACGGCTGGATCCAGCAGGAGCGCCTCTGGGGCGTCTATGCGGACGAGCAGGTGAACTGACGGCCTGAAACGACAATGGCCGGGACGAAGCCCGGCCATGACGATCAGATCAGCAGCTGAGGACGACCTCAGCGCTTCTTGCGCAGGCGCACGACCATGTCGATGCGCGCGATCTCGTAACCTTCCGGCACCTCCGGCATCTTGGACAGCGCCAGATGCGGATCCTCGATATCGACCAGCTCGTGGCTGTTCTCGAGGTAATAATGGTGGTGCGTGGTGACGTTGGTATCGAAATAGGTCTTGGTACCGTCGACGCTGACCTGACGCAGCAGGCCGGCATCGGTCAGCTGGTTCAGCGTGTTATAGACGGTCGCGAGCGAGACCGGGACCTTGGCCAGCGTCGCTTCCTCGTAGAGCATTTCGGCCGTGAGGTGGCGCGCACCCTTGCCGAACAGCAGCCAGCCGAGAGCCATGCGCTGGCGCGTGGGGCGCAGGCCGGCGGACTGGAGCATTTCATTGACGTCGTGCCAGGGGCAGCCGGTCAGGGCCGGCTGACGGCCGGACAGAAGGGCCGCCACCTGGGCGTCCTCGTCGTGATGGGTGGCGTTGTTTTCGCTCATTTCCAGAATTCGGGCACGCGTGAACACTTATCTATCTGCAATATATGGACAGATAGATGCAGATGCAAGTTTCTCGCAACTAGAGTGGTTCTAATCAGCCGAGGAACCGGGCCGCGCCACCGTCATTTTACCTTCATGGGACCGCTTTGCCACCCGAAAGGCCTGTGTTAGAGAGCGCGCGGTTCCGCTTAACCGATTTTGGCGCAGCCGGGCATTGAGGCCCGGCCGGCAGTCCATCCGGCTCGGATTTGCGCCTGACGATGGCAATTGGCGTTGCATTCCGAACGAAACGGGGCCCATTTTTGCCAGAAACGCCGCTCAATCGGGGTTCAAACAGAGGCTTCCGCATGCTGAACAGGCGCAATGGTTACGAATACGAAGATCTGCTGGCATGTGCCCGCGGTGAGATGTTCGGCCCGGGCAATGCCCAGCTGCCGCTGCCGCCGATGCTCATGTTCGATCGCATCACGGAAATCAGCGACAATGGCGGCGAGTTCGGCAAGGGCGTGGTGCGCGCCGAGCTCGACGTGAAACCCGACCTCTGGTTCTTCGGCTGCCACTTCAAGAACGACCCCGTGATGCCCGGCTGCCTCGGCCTTGATGCGCTGTGGCAAATGGTCGGCTTTTATCTGGGCTGGACCGGAGGCGAAGGCCGTGGCCGCGCGCTCGGCCTGAACGAATTGAAGTTCAGCGGCCAGGTGCTGCCCGAGGCCCGCAAGGTTGTGTACAACGTCGATATCAAACGCGTGATGCGTTCAAAGCTCGTGCTCGGCATTGCCGACGGATGGCTTTCGGTCGACGACCAGATTATTTATCGCGCCAAGGATCTGAAGGTCGGCCTGTTCAAGCAGGGCGTGAACCTGGGCTAACGCGCATCATCAAGAAGACAACGATAGAGGCGAGGCTGTCATGAGGCGGGTTGTGGTCACCGGGATGGGTATCGTCTCGTCGATCGGAAACAACACCCAGGAAGTGCTTTCGAGCCTTCACGAGGCGAAGTCGGGCATTTCGCGGGCTGAGAAATACGCCGAGCTCGGCTTCCGGTCGCAGGTCGCGGGCGCGCCGACGCTCGATCCTTCGACGGTGGTCGACCGCCGCGCGATGCGCTTCCTCGGTCAGGGCGCGGCGTGGAATCATGTTGCGATGGAGCAGGCGATCCAGGACTCCGGTCTGTCGCCTGACGAGGTCTCCAACATCCGCACCGGCATCATCATGGGCTCCGGCGGTCCCTCGGCGCGCACCATCGTCGAGTCCGCCGACATCACCCGCACCAAGGGACCGAAGCGCGTCGGTCCGTTCGCCGTGCCGAAGGCGATGTCGTCCACGGCATCGGCGACGCTCGCGACCTGGTTCAAGATCAAGGGCGTGAACTATTCGATCTCCTCTGCCTGCGCGACGTCGAACCACTGCGTCGGCAACGCCTACGAGACGATCCAGATCGGCAAGCAGGACGTCGTCTTCGCCGGCGGTTGCGAGGAGCTCGACTGGTCGCTGTCGGTGCTGTTCGACGCCATGGGCGCGATGTCCTCGAAATACAACGACACGCCCGCCACCGCTTCGCGGCCCTACGACCTCAATCGCGACGGTTTTGTCATCGCCGGTGGCGCGGGGGTCCTCGTGCTGGAAGAGCTCGAGCACGCCAAGGCGCGCGGCGCACGCATCTACGGCGAGATCGTCGGCTATGGCGCGACCTCGGACGGCTACGACATGGTCGCGCCGTCGGGTGAAGGCGCCGAGCGCTGCATGCGCATGGCGATGTCGACGGTGAAGACCAAGGTCGACTACATCAACCCGCACGCCACCTCGACGCCGGCAGGCGATCCGCCGGAAATCGACGCGCTCCGCCGCGTGTTCGGCGCCGGCGAGAAGTGCCCGCCGATCTCGGCCACCAAGGCGCTGACCGGCCACTCGCTCGGCGCGACCGGCGTGCAGGAGGCGATCTACTCGCTGCTGATGATGAACAACGGCTTCATCTGCGAGAGCGCGCACATCCAGGAGCTCGATCCTGTGTTTGCCGACATGCCGATCGTGCGCAAGCGGATCGACAACGTCAAAATCGGCACCGTGCTGTCGAACTCGTTCGGCTTCGGCGGCACCAACGCCACGCTGGTGTTCAGCCGGCTGGATGTGTGACGACGTTGTTGCGGAATTGCTGGTAGTTTTCGTCATGGCCGGGCTCGTCCCGGCCATCCACGTGTTGGCTACTGGCTTCGACAGAACGCGGATGCCCGGGACATAGGCGAGCGAAGCGACGCCGTCCTTCAGACGGCTATGCCCGGGTAACGGAGAGCGGAGAGTAATTGAGACATGGAAGGTTTGATGCAAGGCAAGCGCGGTCTGATCATGGGCATCGCCAATGATCATTCGATCGCCTGGGGCATGGCGAAGATGCTGCATGCTCACGGCGCCGAGCTCGCCTTCACCTTCCAGGGCGAAGCGCTCGGCAAGCGCGTCAAGCCGCTGGCGGAATCTCTCGGTGTCGAACTCGTGCTCCCCTGTGACGTCGAGGACATCGCCAGCGTCGATGCCACCTTCGACGTGCTGCGCGAAAAATGGGGCAAGCTCGACTTCGTCATCCACGCGATCGGCTTTGCCGACAAGAACGAGCTGAAGGGCCGCTACGCCGACACCAGCCGCGAGAATTTTTCGCGTACCATGGTGATCTCCTGTTTCTCGTTCACGGAGGTGGCAAAGCGTGCGGCCGATCTGATGACGGACGGCGGCAGCATGATCACGCTGACCTTCGGCGCCTCCGAGCGCTCGATGCCGAACTACAACGTGATGGGCGTGGCCAAGGCGGCACTGGAAGCTTCAGTGCGCTATCTCGCCTCCGATTTCGGACCGCGCGGCATCCGCGTCAACGCGATCTCGGCGGGCCCGATCCGCACGCTCGCCGGCTCCGGCATCGGCGAAGCGCGCGCGATGTTCGCGTTCATGCAGAAGCACTCGCCGCTCCGCCGCGGCGTCACGCTCGATGAGCTCGGCGGCTCGGCGCTGTATCTGTTGTCGGATCTCTCCGGCGGCGTGACCGGCGAAATCCACTATGTCGATTCCGGCTACAACATCGTCCTGATGCCGCGACCGGACGATTTGAAGGCCCCGGAGTAGAACTCCGCAGGGTGGGCAAAGGAGCGCAAGCGACGTGCCCACCATTTCTCAATCATTGCGCACAGAACGTGGGCAGGGCGCGTTGCGCCTTTGCCCACCCTACGACAGTTGGTCTAACCCGCCGCGATCTTCTCCGCGCGCTGGAACGCCGGCCGCGCCATGCAGCGCGCGATGTAGGCGTCGAAGGCCGGGCGCGTCGGCACCATCTTGAACAGGCGCACCGCAAAGTTCAGGCCCGCGCCGATCGTGATGTCGGCCGCGGAAAAGTCCTCGCCGAGAATCCACGGGCCCTTGTCGAGCGCCGCTTCCAGCACGTCGAACACCTGTGTCGCGCTGCCCCAGGCGGCGGTCGAGGTCGGTACCTCGATCTTGGTGAAGATCTGGATGATCGCGGGCTCGATGCAGCTCGGCGAGAAGAACAGCCATTGCAGATAGCGTGCGCGGCGCGGATCGGTCACACCAGGCGCGAGCTTCGTCTCGGGATATCGGTCGGCGATATAGGCGCAAATCGCGGCGGCTTCACCGAGCGCGGCGTCGCCGTCGCTGAGCGCCGGCACCTTGCCCATCGGATTGACCTTCAGATAGTCCGGCGCCTTCTGCGCGCCCGTCGAGATATCGGTCAGCACGCGCTCATAGGGTAGTCCGCTCTCTTCCATCAGCCAGAGCGTCGAGAACGAGCGCGAGCGGGGCGACCAATAGAGCTTGATCATGGCGGGGAACCTTCCGTGGGCGAGAGGCGGGTGAGGGCTCATTCATTGCGTGTTCGCCCCGAAATCGCAACGCACTACGTCTAGGCGAATGCCACGCCCGGAAGCCGACATCTTGGTCAACGCGCTAGGTTGACGACAGTGTTTTCACGAACTGGGCCGCTTCCACCGGTAGTATTTCATCATGAAGCCGTTCGATGGCTCGAGCTCTTCCTTCTCGAACACAAAGCCCTCGCGTTCGTACCAGCGCCACGCCTTCTCGTTCTCGCGAATGCAGCGCAGATACATTTCATCCGGCATCTGCGTGCGCGTAAAGGCGAGCAGCTTCCGCCCGAGCGATTGCCCCTGATAGGCGGGGCCGACGAACAGCATATCGAGATAGAGCTTTGGCAGATGCAGCGCGAGCATTGCGGCGATGGTGCCGTTGTCGTCGGCGACGAACAGGCTCCAGCCGTCCTCGATCTCGCGGCGGATGCGCGCGCGCAGGTTTGCCAGCAGGAATTCGCTCGCCTCGGCGAGCCCGGTCGAGACCCAGCTTTCCATCCAGACGCGTCCGATCTCGTCATATTCCTCACTGCGAGCGGGACGAATGATCGGATCGGACATTGGTGCCTCAAGCCCTCTGGTTGCGCGTGGCCTGCCGCGGGCGCGCCTTGCCGGCCGACAGGCACACCACCTCGGAGATCTGGAGCAGCTGCCGCGCCAGCGGGCTGGTCTTGCGCCAGACCATGCCGATGGTGCGCGAGGGCTCGGGGTCGCGGAATCGCGACAGCGAGACCGAGGCCGATCGCGTTTCCACCGACACCGCCATCTCCGGGATCAGGGTCACGCCGATGCCGGCGCTGACCATCTGGACCAATGTCGACAGCGAATTCGCATCAAGCATCTCGCGCGGCGGCGCTGATTGCATGTTGCAGAACGATAGGGCCTGGTCGCGGAAACAATGGCCCTCCTCTAACAGCAGCAGCCGCATCTCCCGCATCATCTCGCGCGACGGCGCTGGGGTGCCCGCATCCGTGCCCGGACGTACCAGCAGGAATTTTTCCTCGAACAGGGCGACCTCGGTGAGCGAGGGTTCGGAGACCGGCAGCGCGACGATGGCGGTGTCGAGCCGGCCTTCGACCAGTTCCTGGATCAGCCGCGGCGTCATCGTCTCGCGCACGCGGATGTCGAGCTCCGGATGCATGCGCGTGAGGTTCTTGGTGATCTTGGGCAAGAGATAAGGCGCGATCGTCGGGATCATGCCGATGCGCAGACGGCCGGCAAAACGGTCCTGCGAGGCGCGGGCGAAATCGCCGAGCTCATCGACCGAGCGCAGGATGTCGCGGACGCGCTGCGCGAGTTCCTCGCCGAACCGGGTCAGCGCGACCTGACGCGCACTGCGCTCCAGCAGCAGCCCGCCGAGCGCCTCCTCCAGTTCCTTGATCTGCATCGACAGCGCGGGCTGCGAGATGGAACAGGCCTCCGCGGCGCGGCCGAAATGGCCATGACGCGCCAGCGCGTCGAAATATCGCAGCTGGCGCAGCGTCAGATTGATCATCAGAAAAACCTATCGCAGCGATCATTAAAGTCAACTTCCCCTGATCGAAGGCGACGCTTAGAGTGGTTCTACCTGGTCAAAGGCGCGAGTTCGACGCCACCAGAGGAGGTATTCATGGACGACTCATCGAAGTGCCCGTTTTCGGGCGGAAAACCCACGCCGGTGAACCGCGACTGGTGGCCCACCAATCTCAGCATCGACATGCTGCACAAGAATTCAGGCCTGTCCGATCCGATGGGCGAGGCGTTCGACTATGCCAAGGAATTCAAGACGCTCGACCTGAACGCGGTCATCAAGGACCTGACCGCCCTGATGACGGATTCGCAGGAATGGTGGCCGGCCGACTTCGGTCACTATGGCGGCCTCATGATCCGCATGGCCTGGCACAGCGCGGGCACCTACCGCATCACCGACGGTCGTGGCGGCGCCGGTGCCGGTCAGCAGCGTTTCGCTCCGCTCAACAGCTGGCCCGACAACGCCAACCTCGACAAGGCGCGCCGGCTGCTCTGGCCGATCAAGCAGAAATACGGCCGCAAGATTTCCTGGGCCGATCTGATGGTGCTCGCCGGCAACGTCGCGCTGGAGTCGATGGGCTTCAAGACCTTCGGTTTCGCCGGTGGTCGCGCCGACGTTTGGGAGCCGGAAGAGCTCTATTGGGGTCCCGAAGGCACGTGGCTGGGCGATGAGCGCTACAGCGGCGAACGCCAGCTCGCCGAGCCGCTTGGCGCCGTGCAGATGGGCCTCATCTACGTCAACCCGGAAGGTCCGAACGGCAAGCCGGATCCGGTCGCCGCGGCCAAGGACATCCGCGAGACCTTCTTCCGCATGGCGATGAACGACGAAGAGACCGTCGCGCTGATCGCGGGCGGCCACTCCTTCGGCAAGACCCACGGCGCGGGCGATCCGTCGCTGGTCGGTCCGGAGCCGGAAGCGGGCGCGCTGGAAGATCAGGGCCTCGGCTGGAAGAGCAAGCACGCGTCGGGTCTGGCCGGTGATTCCATCACCAGCGGTCTCGAGGTGACCTGGACGACGACGCCGACGAAGTGGAGCAACAATTTCTTCGAGAACCTGTTCAACTACGAATGGGAGCTGACGAAGAGCCCGGGCGGTGCGAACCAGTGGACCGCCAAGGGTGCCGACGCGATCATTCCGGATCCGTTCGACAAGTCGAAGAAGCATCGCCCGACGATGCTGACGACCGACCTGTCGCTGCGCATGGATCCGGCCTATGAGAAGATCTCGCGCCGCTTCCTCCAAAACCCCGATCAGTTCGCGGACGCCTTCGCCCGCGCCTGGTTCAAGCTCACGCACCGCGACATGGGTCCGATCGTGCGTTACCTCGGCCCGCTGGTGCCGAAGGAGACGCTGATCTGGCAGGATCCGATTCCGGCGTTGAACCACGAGGTCGTCAGCGATCAGGACATCGCTGCGCTGAAGACCAAGATCCTGGCTTCGGGCCTCTCGGTGTCGGAGCTGGTCTCGACCGCCTGGGCGTCGGCCTCGACGTTCCGCGGCTCGGACAAGCGCGGCGGCGCCAACGGTGCGCGCATCCGTCTTGCTCCGCAGAAGGACTGGGAAGTGAACCAGCCGGCCCAGCTCTCCAAGGTGCTCGGCAAGCTCGAAGCGATCCAGAAGGACTTCAACGCGGGCGCGAAGAAGGTCTCGCTCGCCGACCTGATCGTCCTCGGCGGTTCTGCCGCGGTCGAGAAGGCTGCGAAGGATGCCGGCGTCGATGTGAAGGTTGGCTTCACGCCGGGCCGCATGGATGCTTCGCAGGAGCAGACCGATGCCGCCTCCTTCGCACCGCTGGAGCCGCGGGCCGATGGCTTCCGCAACTATGTCAGCAAGAAGCATCAGTTCCTGAAGCAGGAAGAGGCGCTCGTCGATCGCGCGCAGCTTCTGAAGCTCTCGGGCCCCGAATTGACGGTGCTCGTCGGCGGCCTGCGCGTGCTCGGTGCCAATGCGAACGGTTCGAAGGCCGGCGTCTTCACCGCCAAGGTGGGCACGCTGTCCAACGACTACTTCGTCAACCTGCTCGACATGAGCGCGCAGTGGACGCCGGTTGCCGACGGTTCCTACGAGGCCCGTGACCGCAAGACCAATGCGGTGAAGTGGACCGGCACGCGCGCCGATCTGATCTTCGGCTCGCACTCGCAGCTCCGCGCCTTCGCCGAGGTCTATGCCTCGTCGGATTCCAAGCAGCAGTTCGTGCAGGACTTTGCCAAGGCCTGGACCAAGGTGATGAACCTCGACCGGTTCGACCTCACGGCCTGAGGTTTAACACCTCTCCCCGCTGGGGAGAGGTGAAGAGCCAAGCGGACAGATTTGAACACAAACAAAAAGGGCGGCCGCGAGGCCGCCCTTCGTGTTTTGGGGTCGCGGAGCGATTACTCGCCGGCCGCTTCGCGCGGGGCCTTCTCGCCCTCGCCGCCCTTGTCCTTGCCTTCGAGGTCTTCGCCGGTGGTCTGGTCGACGACCTTCATCGACAGGCGGGTCTTGCCGCGATCGTCGAAGCCGAGCAGCTTGACCTTGACCTTGTCGCCTTCCTTGACGACGTCGGAGGTCTTCTGCACGCGGGCCGAGGCGAGCTGGCTGATGTGAACCAGGCCGTCCTTCGAACCGAAGAAGTTCACGAAGGCGCCGAACTCCATCACCTTGACGACGGTGCCGTCATAGATCTGGCCGACTTCCGGATCGGACGCGATCGACTTGATCCACTTGATCGCGGCCTTCATCGCCTCGCCGTCGGAGGAGGCGACCTTCACGGTGCCGTCGTCCTCGATGTTGACCTTGGCGCCGGTCTTCTCGACGATCTCGCGGATCACCTTGCCGCCGGTGCCGATCACTTCGCGGATCTTGTCGGTGGCGATCTTGAAGGTCTCGATGCGCGGCGCGTATTCGCCGAGCTCGGCGCGGGCGTTGGTCAGCGCCTTGGCCATCTCGCCGAGGATGTGGATGCGTCCGTCCTTGGCCTGGGCCAGGGCGACCTTCATGATCTCTTCGGTGATGCCCTCGATCTTGATGTCCATCTGGAGCGAGGTGATGCCCGCTTCCGTGCCGGCGACCTTGAAGTCCATGTCGCCGAGATGGTCTTCGTCACCGAGGATGTCCGAGAGAACCGCGAAGCGCTTGTCTTCGAGGATCAGGCCCATCGCGATGCCCGCGGTCGGCCGCTTCAACGGCACGCCGGCATCCATCAGCGCGAGCGAAGCGCCGCAGACCGAAGCCATCGAGGACGAACCGTTCGATTCGGTGATCTCCGACACCACGCGCGTGGTGTAGGGGAACTCGTGATGCGGCGGCAGCACCGGATGGATCGCGCGCCAGGCAAGCTTGCCGTGGCCGATCTCGCGGCGCTTGGTGCCGCCGAGGCGACCGGTCTCACCGACCGAGTAGGGAGGGAAGTTGTAGTGCAGCAGGAACGTCTCTTTGTACGTTCCCGACAGCGCGTCGATGTACTGCTCGTCCTCGCCGGTGCCGAGCGTGGTCACGACCATCGCCTGGGTCTCGCCGCGGGTGAACAGCGCCGAACCGTGAGCGCGGGGCAGCACGCCGACTTCGGCGACGATGTTGCGAACGGTCTTGCTGTCACGGCCGTCGATGCGCTTGCCGGTGTCGAGGATGTTCCAGCGAACGATCTTCGCCTCGAGCTCCTTGAACACCGCGCTGATGCGCAGCTTGTCGTATTTCGGCTCCTGCCCTTCGGGGAAATAGTGGGCGATCACCTTTTCCTTGACCTTGCCGACCGCGGCGTAGCGATCCTGCTTGACCGGAATGGCGTAGGCGGAGCGCAGCTCCTGCTCGACGAGGCCGAGCATTTCCTTCTCGAGCGCGGCATTGTCGATGACGGTGACTTCGCGCGGCTCCTTGGCGGCCTTCTCGGCGAGCTCGATGATCGCGTTGATGACCGGCTGGAAGTGGCGGTGACCGAACATCACGGCGCCGAGCATGATGTCTTCGTTCAGCTCCTTGGCTTCCGATTCCACCATCAGGACGGCGTCGGCGGTGCCGGCGACGACCAGGTCGAGCTGGGTGTCGACCATCTCGTCGAGCGTCGGGTTGAGGATGAACTCGTCATTGGCGAAGCCGACGCGGGCGGCACCGATCGGGCCCTTGAAGGGCGCGCCGGACAGGGTCAGCGCAGCCGAGGAGGCCACCAGTGCGACGATATCAGGATCGTTCTCCATGTCGTGCGACAGCACGGTGGCGATCACCTGGGTCTCGTTGCGCCAGCCGTCGACGAACAGCGGACGGATCGGACGGTCGATCAGGCGGGAGACCAGCGTCTCCTTCTCGGTGGGACGGCCCTCGCGCTTGAAATAGCCGCCGGGAATGCGGCCGGCTGCGTAGGTCTTTTCCTGGTAGTCGACGGTCAGCGGCAGGAAGTCGACGCCTTCACGCGGCGACTTCGCGGCGACGACGGTGGCGAGCACCACGGTCTCGCCATAGGTGGCGATGACGGCGCCGTCGGCCTGGCGAGCGATCTTGCCGGTTTCGAGCTTGAGAGGGCGTCCGCCCCAGTCGATCTCGACTGAATGCTTATTGAACATAGAGGTCTTCTTTCATGGGTTCTCGAAAGAAGGGACGGCTCGAAAAACAAAAACCATGTCAAGATTGCAGGACGCTGATCGGAGCGGGCGATCAGCGTCCTGCGATCCTGCCATGGTTTTTGGATGTCGGATGGCGTCCATCCTTTCGGGGTCATACGGGCACCTTGCCCGTTGCGCCCAGCCGCCGGATTGCTGCTGGACTGTCAGTCAGCACGAACGCGAACACCGAACCGCGGTCTTCGCTGATCGTGCCCCGGATGCGAAGCATCATTGGCCCGCACCGGACGCACGCGTGAGCCTCGATCAAAAACCTAAAAGCAAACGCTTTGGCTCGAACTCACGCGCAAAAACGCGCGCCGGTGGCGCGCGCAAGAGCTCTTAACGACGAATGTTGTGCTTCTCGAGCAGCGCCTTGTACCGCGCTTCGTCCCGCTTCTTGAGGTAGTCGAGGAGCGAGCGGCGGGTCGAGACCAGCTTCAAGAGGCCACGACGCGAATGGTTGTCCTTCACGTGGGTCTTGAAATGGTTGGTCAGGTTGTTGATGCGTTCCGACAGGATCGCGACCTGAACCTCCGGCGAGCCGGTGTCGCCGGCTTTGGTGGCATTCGTCTTGATGACTTCCGCTTTACGTTCTGCGGCAATCGACATCGTCAATTTCTCTCGTTGCGACCGGTTGAGGCAGTCAAGCCGGTCAGGTTGAACACACGCTTGGGGATGATTTCGCCGTTGCCGACTTCAGCAAGCGCCAAAAGACGGCCTGCTACCGTGACATAGACTGTGCCGCTACTTGTGGGCGCATCCCGTCCGCGCAACAAAACGGCCTGGCCCCGGTGGAGCCTTGCCGCATCAGCCCGAGTGACGGCCAGTGCCGGGATGTCGTCCAGCGCGGTCTCAACGGGCATCAGCGCGTCGGCGAGGCTTCCCTCACCGGACGCGGCTCTATCGCACAAAGCCTCCAGCTGATCCAGCGGAATCATGTCATTTTCGCCAAATGGGCCGACCAGGGTCCGCCGCAGCGCGCAGATATGGCCGAAAGTGCCGAGAATCCGGCCCATATCGCGGGCCAATGCCCTGACATAGGTTCCCTTGCCGCATTCGGCCTCGAACACGGCTCGGTCGTTATCTGGTTGATCTACAAGGGTTAAATGATGAATCTCGACCGGGCGGGGCGCCAGCTCCACGACCTCGCCGTCGCGTGCGAGGTCATAGGCCCGCTCGCCCTGGACCTTGATCGCCGAATAGCGCGGCGGAACCTGCTCGATCACCCCGGTGAAACGGGGCAGCAGGGCTTCGATGGCCTCGCGGGTCGGGCGCTGGTCCGAGGTCGCAGTGACCTGGCCTTCGATGTCGTCGGTGTCGCGCTCCGCGCCCCAGCACACCGTGAAGCGGTAGCGCTTGCGGCCGTCCATGACGAAGGGAACCGTCTTGGTGGCTTCGCCGAGCGCAATCGGCAGGCCGCCAGAGGCGAGCGGGTCGAGCGTGCCGGCGTGGCCCGCACGCTTGGCGTTGAACAGACGCTTGAGCACGGCAACGGCCTGCGTCGAGGTCATCCCGATCGGCTTGTCGAGCACGACCCAGCCGTGCACGTCGCGCCGGTCGCGGCGCGGCTGATTGCCCTTCTGCTTGCCCGCGCGCGGATCGTTGTTGACCCGACGCGCCTCCTGATGCGGCTGAGCATTGCCGCCGACATCTGCAAAATTATTTTGCTGCATGTCGCGGGTATCGGCCTCGTCGCTGCCGATCGTGCCGTGAGCCGGGTCCATCATCATTGCTCTTCTTCCCGATCCGAATCCGGATCCTGTTCCAAATCCTTTTGCACCGCAGGCGTTCGCAAAAGCTTCTCGATCCGTTCCGCTTCGTCGAATCGTTCGTCGACGCGGAAACGAATATCAGGTGCAAATTTCAGGTTAACGCGCCGCGCGACTTCGCCGCGCAGGAATTTCTTGTTGCGATCGAGCGCAGTGATGACGAGCTCGGTATCGCGGCCACCAAGCGGCATCACGTAGATTGTCGCGAGCTTCAGGTCGGGCGACATCCGCACCTCCGGCACGGTGATGATGTGACCTTCGAGGTCCGCATCATGCACGCTGCCTTGCGCCAGAATCTCGGCTATCGCGTGGCGAACCTGCTCGCCGACGCGCAGCTGACGCTGCGAGCCGCCGGGCGCGGAACTTTTCTTCTGATGATGGCGCGGCATAGTCGAAAATCACCTCGTCGTGCCCGCGTATGGGACACGAGCATTGTCATTTGTCCTGCTGGAACGAATGGGGCGTGGATGGCCGGAAAAAATCCGGCCATCTCACTCCCGCTATTTCAGTTCAAAAAGATCCGGGCGCTTCGGTAAGATTTGGACTTACAGGGAGCGCTGGATCGTCTCCACGCGATAACACTCGATCACGTCACCGGCACGCATGTCGTGATAGTTCTCGAAGGCCATGCCGCATTCCTGACCGGACTGGACTTCCTTCACTTCGTCCTTGAAGCGCTTCAGCGTCGACAGCTTGCCTTCGTGCACGACGACGTTGTCGCGGATCAGGCGCACATTGGCGCCGCGTTCCACGGTGCCGTCGGTGACGCGGCAGCCGGCAACCTTGCCGACCTTGGAGATGTTGAAGATCTCCAGGATCTCGGCGTTGCCCAGCATGGTTTCGCGCAAGGTCGGCGCGAGCAGACCGCTCATCGCCTTCTTCACGTCGTCCACGAGGTCGTAGATGATGTTGTAGTAGCGGATCTCGATGCCGTTGCGCTTGGCTGCCGCGGCGGCTTCCTTGTTCGCACGGACCGAGAAGCCGATGATCGCGGCGTTGAAGCCTTCTGCGAGCGTCACGTCGGATTCCGAGATGCCGCCGACGCCGGCATGCAGGATGCGGGCGGCGACTTCGTCGGTGCCGAGCTTCTCGAGCGAGCCGAGGATCGCTTCCAGCGAGCCCTGCACGTCGGCCTTGACGATCAGCGGGAATTCCTTGCGGCCCGCCGTCTTCAACTGCGACATCATCTGCTCGAGCGAGCCGCGCATGCCGGAGATCGAGGCAGCCGCGTTCTCGCGCTTCTGGTGCGCTCGGTAGCTGGTGACCTGACGGGCGCGGGCTTCGTTCTCGACCACCGCGAGACGATCGCCGGCTTCCGGCGGACCGTTGAAGCCGAGCACTTCGACCGGCACTGAGGGACCGGCTTCCTGCACCGTCTCGCCCTGATCGGAGATCAGCGCGCGGACACGGCCCATTTCGGCGCCGGCGACGATGATGTCACCGACACGCAGCGTGCCGCGCTGGACCAGCACGGTCGCGACCGGGCCACGGCCGCGATCGAGCTTGGCTTCGATCACGGTGCCTTCGGCCGGACGCTCCGAATTGGTCTTGAGGTCGAGGATTTCGGCCTGGAGCGCGATCATCTCGAGCAGCTTGTCGAGATTGGTCTTGTTCTTGGCGGATACTTCGACGTCGACGACATCGCCGCCGAACGATTCCACCTGCACCTCGTGCTGGAGCAGCTCGGTGCGCACGCGCTCGGGCTTGGCATCGGGCTTGTCGATCTTGTTGATGGCAACGATGATCGGCACCCGCGCCGCCTTGGCGTGGTTGATGGCTTCGATCGTCTGCGGCATCACGCCGTCATCGGCCGCGACCACCAGCACGACGATGTCGGTGACCTTGGCGCCGCGGGCGCGCATCGCGGTGAACGCGGCGTGGCCGGGCGTGTCGATGAAGGTGATCTTCTTGCCGCTCTCGGGCGAGACGACCTGATAGGCGCCGATATGCTGGGTGATGCCGCCGGCTTCGCCGGACACCACGTTGGCATGGCGGAGCGCGTCGAGCAGCGAGGTCTTGCCGTGGTCGACGTGGCCCATGACGGTGACGACCGGAGAGCGGGTCTCGGTGTCGGTGGAATCGTCGACGGCGTCGAACAGGCCTTCTTCAACGTCGGACGCGGCAACGCGCTTGACGGTGTGGCCGAGCTCTTCGGCGATCAGCTGCGCGGTGTCGGCATCGATCACGTCGGTGATCTTGTGCATCGCGCCCTGCTTCATCAGCATGCGGATGACGTCGACCGCGCGCTCGGCCATGCGGTTGGCGAGTTCCTGAATGGTGATCGCTTCCGGAATGATCACCTCGCGGATCAGCTTTTCCTTCGGCTCGTTCGAGACGTGGCCCTTCAGGCGCTGGGTGCGTCGGCGGAACGAGGCGATCGAGCGCTCGCGCACCTCGTCGGCATTGAGCGCGGTGACGACGGTCAGTCGGCCGCGCTCCTTCTGCGGGCCAGGCTTATGGGTCGGCTTGGGCGCGACCACAGGACGCGCGGCGCCGCCGGGACCGCGACGGATCTGGCGCGGACCGTCATCTTCGTCGGGGCCGGCTGCGACGCCGGGCGCACGAGCCGCTGGGACACCCTGCCGCGGCGCGGTAGTTGCCGGACGGGCGGTCGTCGTTGCCGCAGGCCGCGCCGTGGTCGGCGCGGGGCGCGGAGCGCTGGTCGCCGGGGCGGCCGCTGCAGCGGGACGCGCGGCAGCCGGCTGCTCGCCTTCGCCAAAGCGCTTCTTGGCTTCGGTCTCGGCTTTGCGCTTGGCTTCGTCCTCGTGACGGTGACGCTCCTCCTCGGCCTTGCGGCGGGATTCGGCGGCTTCGCGCTCGGCACGTTCGGCGGCCTCGCGAACCGAGCGGCGCTGGGCCTCTTCCTCGGCCTGGCGGCGCTCTTCGACTTCGCGCACCTTGGCGTCCGCGAGCGCGCTGGCGCGAGCGGAACGTTCATCCTCGGTCAGCGTGCGCAGCACGACGCCGGAGCCGGCGTTGCGCGGCGGCGCCGGGCGCGACGGGGCGGGCGCAGGGGCAGCGGGCGCCGGCTTTGCAACAACCGTCGGTGCCTGTGGCTCAGGGGTGCCGTCGATACGGCGCTTGCCACGCTTCTCGACCACGACCTGCTTGCTGCGGCCATGGCTGAAGCTCTGGCGCACAGTGCCCGTTTCGACGCGCGGCTTGAGCGATAGCGTCTTGCTCGGAACGCTCAGCTTCTTGTCGTCAGGGGTCTTGGTATCAACCATTCAGCAGTCCTAATCCTGATTTATCAGTGTTGTGCGTTGCCGCACCGTCTTATCGGGTCGTCGTTATCTTCAGAAATCCTGGCCGGGCTTTTCGGCAGTCTTGTCAGCGTCCGCCATCCGGTATCGGACCAGCATCTGGCTACGTGACAGGAATGACTTGCTCGCCGGGCCCGCGAGCAGGGCAGCATGTATCACATTTGACCGGGTAAGTGCCAAATCCAATTCTATCGATTTCAGGGCCGTAACGACGGGAATCTGCGGCTCGGCACCGCGATTTCCGGCATTTTGACGCGCCAGCATGTCCAATTTGCGGATTCCGTCCGCGGCCCCGTCGCTGGCGTGGATCAGGACCTCGACCGTACCTTCCCGCAGGGCGCTCTCGACCTTGCCGAAGCCGGCAACGATCTGGCCCGCCTTGGCGGCAATCCCAAGGGCCTCGGTCACGCTCCGAACCAGGAGCGCATCGATGTCGTCGGGAAGCGTCGGGGGAATGCGCAGGTCGCGCTTGAAGGCTTTGGTAAATTGGTGACGACGGACGGCTTCCGCAACCACCCGTCGCGATGCCGTGACCCACATGCCCCGTCCGGGCAGTTTGCGCTTGAGATCGGGAACTATGTCGCCTTGCGGCGATACGACGAAGCGGATCAGCTCGTCGATCGGCCGGATCTCGCGGCTGACAGCGCACATGCGCATGGTCGCGGACCTTTCGGCCCGCGGTCCATGGTCAAGGTCGGTGTCAGTGCTGGCAAGCATCCGGGCGACATTCTCCTTTGCCCTTAAGCCGGCTGATCTTCGGTCGCGTCGGCCTCTTCGGCCGGCTTGGCGAGGTCAGCCTCGGTGATCCAGCCGGCCTTGACGCGGGCCTGCATGATCATGGCTTCCGCATCGTCGCGCGAGATGCCGAGGCCGTCGAGCGCGCCGGCGAACTTGGTCTGCTCGCCGCCTTCCTTGCGCTCGGTCCAGCCGACCAGATCGTCGGTGGCGCAGCCCGCGAGGTCCTCGACCGTCTTGATGTCGTTCTCGCCGAACTTCACCAGCATCTTCGAGGTGACGCCGGGCACGTCCTTCACGGCGTCCTCGACGCCGAGTTCCTTGCGGCGGGCCTCGATCTCGGCTTCCTGCTGATCGAGATATTCGCGGGCGCGGTTCTGGAGTTCCTGTGCGGTCTCCTCGTCGAAACCCTCGATCCCGGCGAGCTCCTTGAGGTCCACCATCGCGAGTTCCTCGACCGAGGTGAAGCCTTCGGAGGCGAGCAGCTGGCCAACCACCTCGTCGACATTGAGCGATTCCATGAAGACGCGGGTGGAGTTCTCGAAGTCGGCCTGGCGGCGCTCCGATTCCTCCTGCTCGGTCAGGATGTCGATGTCCCAACCGGTGAGCTGCGAGGCGAGACGGACGTTCTGGCCGCGGCGGCCGATCGCCAGCGAAAGCTGGTTGTTGGTGTCGGGCACCACGACCTCGATGCGCTCGCGGTCCTCGTCGATGACGACCTTGGAGACTTCGGCCGGCGCCAGCGCGTTGACCACGAAGGTCGCGATGTCGGGCGACCAGGGAATGATGTCGATCTTCTCGCCCTGCAGTTCGTTCACGACGGCCTGCACGCGCGAGCCGCGCATACCGACGCAGGCGCCGACCGGATCGACCGAGGAATCGCGGGAAATCACGCCGATTTTCGCGCGCGAGCCCGGATCGCGGGCAACCGCCTTGATCTCGACGATGCCGTCATAGATCTCCGGCACTTCCTGCGCGAACAGCTTCGCCATGAACTGCGGATGGGTGCGGGACAGGAAGATCTGCGGACCGCGGGTCTCGCGGCGGACGTCGAAGATGTAGGCGCGGACGCGGTCGCCGTTGCGGAACACTTCGCGCGGCAGCATCTCGTCGCGGCGGATGATGGCTTCGCCGCGGCCGAGATCGACGATCACGCTGCCATATTCGACGCGCTTGACGACGCCGTTGACGATGTCGCCGATGCGGTCCTTGAATTCCTGATACTGCCGGTCACGCTCGGCCTCGCGCACCTTCTGCACGATCACCTGCTTGGCCGACTGCGCGGCGATGCGGCCGTATTCGAGCGGCGGCAGGGTGTCGGCAATGGTGTCGCCGACCTGGGCGCCGGGATTGGCGCGCTGTGCGTCGACCAGCGAAATCTGGTTGGAATGATTTTCGACCTTGTCGACCACCAGCATGTGGCGCGACAGCCGCAGCTCGCCCTTCTTCGGGTCGATCTCGGCGTGAACGTCAGTCTCGCTGCCGTAACGGGCCCGCGCAGCCTTGGCGATGGCATCTTCCATCGCCGCGATGACGATGCCGCGGTCGATCGATTTCTCGCGGGCGACGGCGTCGGCGATCTGGAGCAATTCAAGTCGATTGGCGCTGACTGCCATGGCTAATCTCCTTCGTCAGGCTCGATCTCGCCGCGTCGCGCGCGTTCGGCGGCAAGGCGATGTTTCTTGGTATTGGTCGGGGCCGGCTTCTTTTGCTTTTGCGGCTTGGTGTTCTTGGTGGTTTTTTCGCTGATTTTCGCGTGCGCCGGCTGCGGCGGCTCAATGCCGAGATCCCTGCGCATCTGGCGCTCCTCGGCCTTGCCGCGGCGCATGGATTCAGCGATCAGCTCATCGGTCAGCACCAACCGTGCCTCGCCGATATCTTCCATCGTCAGGAGCACGTCGGCATCGTCGCTTGCCTTGGCGTCGTCGCGATGCAGGTGCACGCGGTCGCCTTCGACGGCACCGAGGGTGCCACGGAACCGCTTGCGCCCCTCATGGGCGACCGCCATGTCGATCTTCACCAGATGGCCGGAATAGCGCTCGAAATCGGAGCGGCGCACCAGCGGACGGTCGATCCCCGGCGAGGAGATTTCCAGCCGATAGGCGCGATCGATGGGGTCGGCGACGTCAAGCACCGGCGACAGGGCGCGCGAGATCGCCTCGCAATCCTCGAGCTGCATCGAGCCGTCCGGCCGCTCGGCCATGATCTGCACGGTGCAGCCGGCTTCGCCGGAAATGCGGATCCGCACCAGGCGATAACCCATGCCCTCGAGCACGGGAGCGGCGACCGCAGACACCCGCGCCGCCGCGCCCGGCTCGACCACGAGCCTCGGCTCGGCAAGCAACTCGGCATCGGTGGAACCAGTGTTCGGTTCGGTCATAGCAGGGGTCAAGGCGCTCGATAGTCTCGATGGTTAAGGCTTGGTTAAAACGTCAAAGCCCGCTTCGGAACTTTCCCGACACTCCGTCGGGCCGCATCTTCCGCCAAGCCGCGTTCAGGTAATAAAAAAGAGCGGGTCCTTTCGGGCCCACTCTCACTACGCGGATCGTATGAGAAGATGAATTGGCGCTCATATAGCCCGTTCCGCCTGCCCGGACAAGGCCCATCGCAGCCGGATGCGGGCTTTTTGCGTCCCGGCGGGCCCCCCTGGGAGCGCCGACAGGCGCCCCAAAGAGCAACGCTTCTTTCATGAAGCGGGCCTAAATTTCCCGGTTGTGGGGCGGCTTGAGCCTATGGCGCGCCCACGGCGTGCCAGATTTCGAGTTGCGTTTCATGACCGTTGCCACGTCGCTCATTCCCGGACTGGACGATATCGTCAAACGCGGCGATCCCCGGCGTCGTGGCGAGATCGCAAACGCCATCGCCGCGCTGTTCTTTCAGGACGCCTCGAGACTCCGTCCCGAGCTCATCGATCTCTTCGACAATCTCCTGATCGATCTCGTCCCGCATGCGGAGCTCGCCTCGCGCGTCGATCTCGCCGAGCGCTTCTCGCGGCTGGACAACGCGCCGCGTCATCTGGTCGGCCAGCTCGCGCGTGAAAATGAAATCCTGGTGGCGGCCCCGGTGCTGCGCCGGTCTCCGGTGCTCGATGAAGCCGCGCTCGTCGAGATCGCCCGGCTCAAGGGCCAGGGCCATCTCCTGGCGATGACGGAGCGGCCGACCCTGTCCGCCGAGATCACCGACGTGCTGGTCGAGCGCGGCGATCGCGACGTGGTGCGTCGTGCCGCCGGCAACGCCGGCGCGATCTTCTCCCCCGGCGGCTATTCGGAATTGATCAAGCGCGCGAGCCAGGATGGCGTGCTGACGCTCAAGATCGGCCAGCGCGAAGATCTCTCCGGCGAGCATCTCAAGGAACTCCTCGACGGCACGCTCGACGTCATTCGTCGTCGCCTGTCCAGCGTGGTCAATCCGGCGCGCCAAGTCGAGATCAAGCGCGCCATGGCTTCGATCGAGGAAGCCGCGCTGCCACCCGGCCCGCGGCGCGATTTCTCCGCCGCGCAACGCACGGTGCTTGGCCTGCATCGCGGCGGCCATCTCGGCGAAAGCGCGCTGCTCGGTTTTGCCAAGGCGCACAAATACGAGGAATCGGTCGCCACGCTCTCGGCGATGGCCGGCGTCAGGCTTTCGATGCTCGATCGCCTGATCGCGGGCGACCGCTACGATCCGATCCTGATCCTCGGCCGTGTCCTGAATCTCGGCTGGCCCACGGTGCGCGCGCTGATCCTGATGTGGTACGGGCCGCATCGCATGCCGGCCGATGCCGATCTCGAGCAGGCGCGCACGAATTTCACCCGCCTGATGCCGGCGACCGCCGAGCGCGTCGTGAATTTCTGGCGCAACCGCCGAACGATCTAGCTTCTGCGAAATCGCAAATACGCAGCCTTGCGTCCCTCGCGCGCGGCCTTCCTGCCGTAGCGCGTCATGGTGTAGCCTTCCCAGGGCTGACGGAAATCATCGGCGCGTTCCGCAAGCCACTGAAAGTCCGGCGCGCGCGCAAGATGCGACAGCGTCCAGGCGCAGTAATCGTCGATGTCGCAAACGAAACGGAATTCACCGCCCGACTTCAGCACGCGTGCCATTGCGACGATCGTGCGGTCCTGAACGAAGCGCCGCTTCCAGTGCCGCCGCTTCGGCCAGGGATCGGGGTGGATCAGATCGATCCGCGACAGCGAGGCGTCCGGCAGCCAGGCCAGCAGCTCGGCGGCATCGCCGGCGAACAGGCGGATGTTGGCGATGTTGGCGGCCTCGATCTGCGCGAGGATCTTGGCCATGCCGTTGACATAGGGCTCGCAGCCGATGAAGCCGGTCGTCGCGAAGTTCTGCGCTTCCGCGGCGAGATGTTCGCCGCCGCCGAAGCCGATCTCGAGCCGTAAATCTTCGGCCGCGGGATCGAAGATCTCGGCGGCGTTCGCCGGCCTCTCCGTCGTGATGTCGAGCGAAAGGTGCGGCAGCAGATGATCGACCAGCTCGGCCTGGTGCTGCCTGAGCTTGTGGCCCTTGCGCCGTCCGAAGAATGCGCGCTCGTCGTTCGCGCGATCGGGGTCTGATTTGCGTTCGCTCATCGCAGTGTCTGGTACAGGCGATGCAGCAGCCGCGCGCGCGGCTCGAGCGAGGAGACGTAGAGCTGCTCATAATGGGTGTGCGCGCCCTTGCCGTCGACGCCGAGCCCGTCGAGCGTGCCGGTATGCGGCGCGGTGAAATTGCCGTCCGAACCGCCGCCGGTGTGGGTGTCGATCAGCTCGAAGCCGAGCTCCGCGGCGAGCGTCCTGGCGTGCTCGTACAGTGAGGCGCCCGCATTGCCCTTCTCGTAAGGAGGACGGTTGAGCTCGCCGGTGACGGTGACGGTCACGCCGTCGGTCTTCGATGTCAGTCCGAGGATCTTGCCGACGAATTCGTCGGCATCGTTGGAGCTCGGCACGCGCAGATCGACTTCGGCATAGGCCTCTTCCGGCGTGACGTTGGGCCGCGTGCCGCCGCGCACCACGCCGACATTGACGGTGACGCCGCGCTTCAGATCGTTCATCGCTTCCAGCGTCTGGATGACGTTGGCGAGCTCGCGCACCGCGCTGCGGCCGTCTTCGGGCCGCGAGCCGGCATGGGCGGGCACTCCCTTGATGTAAACCTTGAATCGCCCGACGCCCTTGCGTCCGGTGACGATCTTGCCGCCGTCGCGCGCCGGCTCCGTCACCAGCACGTATTTGGCCTTGCGCCCTTCGGCCTCGATGAGCGCGCGCGAGGTCGGGCTGCCGATCTCCTCGTCGGCGGTGAACATGTGGGTGATGCCGAGCGGCGGACGGTCGGGCTTTGCGCAAAGCTCGCGAAAGGCGTGATAGGCGATGTAGGCGCCGCCCTTCATGTCGTAGATGCCGGGACCGAACGCGCTGTCGCCGTCGACCTTGAACGGCAGACGTTCGATGAAGCCCATGGGATGAACGGTATCGAGATGGCTGAGCACCAGGATACCGGGCCGGTCCTGGCCCCAGGTCGAACGCACCACGAGATGATCGCCGCAGCCATCGACGCCGGCGACGCGTTCGAGCGTGACGGGCAGGTCGCGGTAATGAT
Organism: Bradyrhizobium sp. CCGUVB14; assembly: GCF_024199935.1. Taxonomy (NCBI): domain Bacteria; kingdom Pseudomonadati; phylum Pseudomonadota; class Alphaproteobacteria; order Hyphomicrobiales; family Nitrobacteraceae; genus Bradyrhizobium; species Bradyrhizobium sp. CCGUVB14. The sequence goes on along the minus strand of NZ_JANADS010000001.1, from coordinate 50,708 downwards.
CGGCAACCACGGAGACCAGCCGGTTGACCTGGTCAGGCACTTCCGTCGGCGTCTCGATCTCCACCCAGCGGCGGATACCTGCGAGAATAGTTTGGGAATCGAACGAGTTGGAGTTCGCCATGAACGTATCTGTGCCTTCGAATCGCATCATCTTGGCGGAGGCAACACAAGGCGCACCCGCAAATGACGACATAGGCCAGATTTGGCGCAGTCTCAAATCGGAATGAGTTGGCGCCTTAGCGCTTGTCCGGACCTTCGCGGGCGGCGATCTGCTCGACGAGATCGACGATCGAACGGCGCAGCTTCGAATCGGTGATTCGGGTGAACGCCTTGGTCAGCGCGAGACCTTCGGAGGTCGCGAGGAAGTCGGAGACATAAGAGGGCGATGCACCTTCCGCGAAGCCGTCGGGGCCGGCGACGCCGCTCGGTCCGCCCTCGAACAGGAACGACACCGGCACCTGCAGAATCTCGGCGATCTGCTGGATTCGGCTTGCGCCGACGCGGTTCGTGCCCTTCTCGTACTTCTGAATCTGCTGGAAAGTCAGGCCCAAAGCTTCACCGAGCTTTTCCTGACTCATGCCCAACATGATGCGGCGCATGCGCACGCGACTGCCGACATATTTGTCAACAGGGTTGGGCGCTTTCGACATTTCCTCAGCCCTCCAAACACCACCGTCGGCGCAATGATTGTATTGCCTCAGGTGACAGCGACGTCAAAACTTCACCCTGATTGGGGAAACATTGCGGAGAAATTTAGCAATGCACCGCTGTCTTGTGCAGCCGGTGCAGAATGGGGAGCCCGCGTGCAGTCTGTCAACCGTGGGACTGCGGTTGTCAAAAGTTTCCGGCCGCCTCGCCGGAAACCGCTAGCGACCGCGCGATCAGGGGTGCCGTTTGGCAACACGCCGTCGCACCGCCAAAATCACAGCCAGCGCGACGAGCATGGCTGCGGGGATGTCACCGACTCTCGCATAGATGGTGGGCGGGATTGCGGTCGGCAGGCTTGCATCCAAAATGCCTTCGATGCCGAGACCGAGGCTGGCCACCGTGCGTCCCACCGGATCGACCACGGCCGAGATGCCGGTATTGGCGGAGCGGACCAGCGGCAGTCCGAGCTCGATGGCGCGCATCCGCGCCTGCTCCAGATGTTGGTACGGACCGGTCGAGATGCCGAACCAGCCGTCGTTGGTGAGGTTCACCATCCAGCCCGGGCGCTCGTCGCGCGTGCCGACCTCGCCGGGAAAAATCGCCTCGTAGCAGATCGACGGCAGCGCGGAGGGTGCCCCCGGTATCGGCAGCACGTGGCGCACCGTGCCGGGAATGAAGCCGCCGCGCATCCGCGTCAGTTGCTCGAAGCCGAGCTTCTCCATCAAACCCTGGTAGGGAAGGAATTCGCCGAACGGAACGAGGTGCAGCTTGTCGTAGACCGCGAGCACGCTGCCGTCGTGATCGATCACGTAGATCGAATTGTAGGCCCGCGTGATCGGCGTGCCCGGCGGCACATCGGGGGCGCGAACCGATCCGGTGATCAGCACCGTGCCCTTGGGCAGCAGCTCGGCGATCTCAGCCATCGCGTCGGCTTCGCGGGTCAGGAAGAACGGAAAGGCGGATTCCGGCCAGATCAGAATCGTGGCCGCGCTCACGCCGGTTGATTGCGGTCCGGAGGCGCGGTCCGACAGCGCGAGATATTTCTTCATGACCTCCGCCTTGGCGGAGTAGTTGAACTTCAGGTCCTGCTGCAGGTTCGGCTGCATCAGGCGCAATTTGGTACCCGCAACCATCGTGGTCGGATGCAGCGCCATGCGGATGGTGCCGAAGATTCCCATCACGACCAGCAGCGCAACGGCCGCCGCCGGCACGCGCCAGGCGAGGCGACGATCGCGTGTGCGGTCGATCAGCACCGCAGGGCTCGCGAAGATCGCAACCGTGAGGAACGTCATGCCCCACTGGCCGATCAGCGAGGCGGTCTGCGCCAGCGCCAGCGGCTCCGACAGCGCATAACCGAACGCGTTCCAGGGGAAGCCCGTGAGCACGTGCCCGCGCAACCATTCGCCGACGGTGAGGCTTGCCGCGAGCGCGAGAATGCGGGTGGCATCCTTGGTCCAGAGCAGGCGCGCCAGCGCGAAGCCGATCGCGGTGAAAATGGAGAGATAGGCCGGCAGGCCCAGCACGGCGAACGGCGTCAGCCAGGCGAACACATCGGCGTCGACGAAGAAGGCGATGCCGATCCAGTAGAGGCCGGGGACGAAATAGCCGAGCCCGAACCAGTAGCCGGTCAGCGCGGCAGCGGGGACGCCGCCATATCGCCCGGCCCCGGCGCCATCGATCAGCCAGACCATCACGGGAAAGGTGATGAACAGCACCGGAAAGAAATTGAACGGGGCCAGCGCCAGCACCGACAGCGCACCGCACGCCATGGCCAACAGCGCGCGCTTCCATCCCCAGGTCAGGATGATGGCAAGCGCAATCTGTCGAAGTCGTTGGAATGCCGTCACTGCGGGCCGGTCCCGTCGGCTGGCGGCGGGGTCGGCGTGTCGCTGGCCGGCGGCTGGCCGCTCTCGGGCGCGGCCTCGCGGCGGCGGCTCTCGCGCTGGGTGCGGGGCGCGGGGCGTTCCTTCCGCGTCGAGATGCGCAGCCGCTTGACGCGGCGCGGATCGGCATCGAGCACCTCGACCTCGTAATGGCCCGGGCCCGAGATCACCTCGCCGCGCACCGGCAGGCGCCCGACGAAGCTGACGAGGTAGCCGCCGAGCGTCTCGACTTCCTCGCCGGCCTCGCCGGTGACGAAGTCCTCGCCGATCACGGTGCGCACGTCGTCGAGGCTGGCGCGGGCATCGGCGATGAAGGCGTTGTCGGGCAGCCGCACGATCGACGGCGGCTCGTCGCTGTCATGCTCGTCGTCGATTTCGCCGACGATCTGCTCGACGATGTCCTCGAGCGACACCAGCCCGTCGCTGCCGCCATATTCGTCGACGACCAGCGCCAGGTGAACGCGCGTCGCCTGCATCTGCGCGAGCAGGTCGATCGCCCGCATCGACGGCGGCACATAGAGCAGCTTGCGGATGATGCGCGCGTCGTGCAGGGGCAGTGCGAGATCGACGGCGCGCAAATCGAGCCCGGCCGGCAGCGGCTTCTTGCGCTTGGTCTTGGTGGCCTCCGACACCCGCGCACGCACGGTCATGAAGGCGAGCAGGTCGCGGATGTGGACGATGCCGACGGGGTCGTCGAGCGTCTCGTTGTAGACCACGAGGCGCGAGTGGCCGGCGCTCTCGAAGCGGTCCATCAATTCGCCGAGCGGGATGTCGCGCTTCACCGCGATGATGTCGGCACGATGCACCATGACGTCGGCGATGCGGCGCTCGTGCAGGCCGAGGATGTTGCGCAGCATGGTGCGCTCGACCGCGGAGAAGCCGGTGTCGTCGGGCGTGGTCGCATCGAGCACGACCTGGAGATCGTCGCGCACCGATCCGGCCTTCCAGCCGAACAGCGTGCGGATGGCGCGCAGCAGCCAGCCGTCCGCCGTCGGACGCAGCACCTCGCCGGGCGCGACCACGGCCGGCAGATTGGCCGTGTTGCGCGGATTGTCGTGAGTAGGCTCTGAATCCGGCATCTCAGTGCGTCCCCGCGCGGTCTGCATAGGGATCGGGGATGCCGAGGTGAGCCAGGATCTCGGTTTCGAGCGCTTCCATCTCTTCAGCGTCGTCGTCGTTCTCGTGATCGTAGCCGATCAGATGCAGGAAACCATGCACCGCGAGATGGCTCAAATGATGATCGAACGGCTTGTGTTCCTCGTCCGCCTCGCGCCGCATGGTCTCGTAGGCGATCGCGATGTCGCCGAGCATGCGCGGCGCATCGCCCGGCTTCCATTCGCCCTCCGGCTGGAGCGCGGGGAATGACAGCACGTTGGTCGGCTTGTCCATGCCGCGCCAGTTGCTGTTCAGCGTGCGGATGCCGGCATCATCGGTCAGCATCACAGCCACTTCCGCGTCGGCAACGTCTTCGTCGACGGATTCGGCGGCGGCCGCAACGGCGCGCTGGATCACGGCTTCGGCGTCAGGCTCGCTTTGCCAGCAATCGGCGACGACGAGGACCTCGGTCATGGGAAGATTGGGATGTGACATTGTCTTTGTTCGGAACGAAAGGGCGCTTCGTCCGCGCCCGTCGGGTCCGGCTGTTGTCCCGTCAGGATTTACCGGCGGCCGGCCGCTGCGGCTGCCCTTCATAGGCAGAGACGATCCGCGCCACGAGCTCGTGGCGGATCACGTCCTCGGCTTTGAAATGAACTTGCGCAATGCCTTCGACGCCATCGAGCAGGCGCGTCGCCTCGGCCAGACCCGAGGTCTGGCCGTTCGGCAAATCGATCTGCGAGGGATCGCCTGTCACGATCATGCGGCTGTTCTCGCCAAGACGGGTCAGGAACATCTTCATCTGCATCGACGTCGTGTTCTGCGCCTCGTCGAGGATGATCGCGGCGTTGGTCAGCGTGCGGCCGCGCATGAAGGCGAGCGGCGCGATCTCGATCTCGCCGGTCTGCAGTGCGCGCTCGACGATGCGCGCATCCATCAGGTCATAAAGCGCGTCGTAGATCGGGCGCAGATAGGGATCGACCTTCTCGCGGAGGTCGCCGGGCAGGAAGCCGAGCCGCTCGCCGGCTTCGACCGCCGGACGCGACAGGATGATCTTGTCGACCTCCTTGCGCTCGAACAATTGCGCGGCATGGGCGACCGCGAGCCAGGTCTTGCCGGTGCCGGCGGGGCCGATGCCGAACACGAGCTCATGGCGCTTCAGCGCGCGGATGTAGGAGTCCTGCGCGGCCGTGCGTGCGCGCACCGGGCGTTTGCGCAGATTGATGCTGTCGAAGGCCGACTTCGCCGACTTGGCGTCGAACTCGAACAGGGAGCCCTGGGCGATGACGGCGCGGATCGCGCCTTCGACCTCGCCCTGGTCGACATCCTGTCCCTTCACGGCGTGCGCGTAGAGCGTCTCCAGCACGCGACGCGCCGCGTCGCAGCCGTCGCGGGTGCCGCCGATGGTGATGTGATTGCCCTTGGAGTCCACCACGACGCCGAGCCGCCGTTCGATCTGCGCCAGGTTCTGGCCATAGGGGCCGACCAGCGCGGATGCGGCGCGGTTGTCGTCGAAGTCTATGACGACCTGGGTCTCGGGCGGAACTTGCATGTCGCGGTCAAATTTGCGGCTGGGAGCGATAGAAGACGAATCCGATGCGCTTTTGGGCAAGGGTTCAGGCTCCGGTGGCGATGGATGATAAAGCGGGCTCGCGCGCACTGCGTGGCGTCGCGAGCTCACCGAGGAAACTGTAGCGCTCGAGGCTGTCGATCCGCACCGGAAGGATCTGTCCGATGATGTCGGGCGAGGCCATTACATGAGCAGGCTGAAGGAAGGCGGTGCGGCCGACGATCTGGCCGTCCTTGCGCGCCGGACGTTCGAACAGCACGTCGACCGTTGAGCCAATCGCAGCCTTGTTGAAGGCCGATTGCTGGCTGTCGATCAATTCCTGGAGCCGCTCCAATCGCTGGTCCATCTCGGCGGGGGACACCGTCTCCTGCATATCCGCGGCCGGCGTTCCCGGCCGGGCGGAGTATTTGAACGAATATGCTGCAGCGTAGCCGATTTGCGTGACAAGCGCGAGTGTGGCGAGAAAATCTTGCTCGCTCTCGCCGGGGAAGCCGACGATAAAATCTGATGAAAAAGCAATGTCTTGGCGCGCCGACCGGAAACGGTCGATGACTCGCCGATAATCATCGGCGGTATGTTTCCGGTTCATGGCGGCCAGGATCCGGTCCGAGCCCGACTGCACCGGCAGGTGCACGAACGGCATCAGCGCATCGAGATCGCGATGGGCCGCAATCAGGCCGTCGTCGACGTCGCGGGGGTGGCTGGTCGAGTAGCGCAACCGCGCGACGCCGGGAATCTGCGCCAGGCGCTCCAGCAATCGGCCGAGTCCCCAGCTTTTCCCGTCCGGTCCGTCGCCGTGATAGGCGTTGACGTTCTGGCCGATCAGCGTGAGCTCGCGCACGCCGTTGTCGGCGAGGCGCTTCACGTCGTCGACGATCTTCGTCACGGGGCGCGAGACTTCCGAGCCCCGCGTGTAGGGCACGACACAGAACGTGCAAAACTTGTCGCAGCCTTCCTGCACCGTGACGAAAGCGGAAATGCCGCGTGCGCGAATCGCATCGGGCCTGGGCTGGGCGAGGAAGCCGAATTTGTCGGCCGCCGGAAACTCGGTCTCGATCGCGCGGCCTTCATGACCGGCGCGCTTCAACAGCTCGGGCAAATGATGATAGCTCTGCGGACCGACCACGACGTCGACCGTGGGCGCGCGACGCACGATCTCCTCGCCTTCAGCCTGCGCGACGCAGCCTGCCACCGCGATCTGCATGGCGCGGCCCTCGCGCGCGGCCTCGTCCTTGGCGACGCGCAACCGGCCGAGCTCGGAATAGACCTTTTCGGAGGCCTTCTCGCGGATGTGGCAGGTGTTGAGGATGACGAGGTCGGCGTCCTCGGCGTTGGCCGTCTCCACGAATCCTTCCGGAGCCAGCGTGTCCACCATGCGCTGGGCATCGTAGACGTTCATCTGGCAACCATATGATTTGATGTGCAGCTTGCGCGGCGGCGTCATGGAACCCGGAATTGAGGTGGAGGACGGCCCTCAAATATAGGCTGAGGGGCTGAAAATCCAGCGATTGGGGGCCGAAAAGCAGCGTTCCTGGGGGCGAGGCAGCCGCAAAGGGCGGAATCGAGAGGTTTGGTGCCGGATTCAGCCCGTCAGGGCGTCGGCTGCGACCCGCCGGACCAGCTCAGGCAATTGATGCATGTCCGAGAAGGTCAGGTCGGCACCGGCCTGGCGCAGGGTCTCGGCATGGCCGGCCCCGCAATGGCTACCACCGTAAAAGCCGAATACTTTCATTCCGGCCGCGCGCGCGCCGGCGATGCCGGCAAGGCTGTCCTCGATCACGACACAGCGCTCGGGCGGCACGCCCATTTCCTTCGCAGCAAACAGGAACAGGTCCGGTGCGGGCTTGCCGTTTGTCACTTGCGAGGACGAGAAGATGTTCGGCGCGAGGCGTTCATAGAGCCCCGTGCTTCCGAGGCTCACTTGCATGCGCGGATGCGTGCCGCTCGAGGCAACGCAGACACGTTGCGTCACGACGTCGAGCACGTCGTGGATGCCGCGGATCGCTTCGAGGTCGGCTTCGAATGCGCGAAACAGCTCGTCCTGCAGCTCGTCGTGATAGGCCTCGGGCAGCTTGCGGCCGAGCTCGGTCTCGATCTCGAGATTGGCCTGTTTCGTGGCGCGGCCGAGGAAGCGCGCGGACACTTGCTCCGCCGTGATCGGATAGCCGTGCCGGGTCAGCACATTCGCATGCGCGCGACAGGAGATTACCTCGCTGTCCACGAGCACGCCGTCGCAATCGAAGATGATGAGGTCTATCGCCACGAGACTTAAGACGTCGGCTTGTCGTCGTCGAGCGGAACGCAATAGAGCTCGAGCCGGTGATCGACCAGCTTGTAGCCGAGCTTGCGGGCGATCTCCGCCTGAAGCTTCTCGATCTCCTCGGAGGTGAACTCGATCACCTTGCCGTCGCGCAGATTGATGAGGTGGTCGTGATGGCTGTCGCGCATCGTCTCGTAGCGCGCGCGGCCCTCGCGGAAATCGTGACGCTCGATGATGCCGGCATCCTCGAACAATTTGACGGTGCGATAGACGGTCGAGATCGAGATCTTGTCGTCGACCGCGACACAGCGCCGATACAATTCCTCGACATCGGGGTGATCGACCGCTTCAGCAAGCACGCGCGCGATGACGCGGCGCTGCTCGGTCATGCGCATGCCGGTGGCGGCACAGCGCGCCTCGATGCCGGTCGCCTTGGATGCGGAAGAAGGTTTGAGTCCAGTCATATTGTGTCCGCCTGAGGGGGCGCTTTCTGCCATCAATATTACGACAAGTCACGCCGCATCAGAAGTGCGTTCAATTGTTCCCCGTTTGCCTGCTTATAGTAGCGTTCGCGGCGCCCGACCACCACGAATCCGCCTCCGTCATAGAGCCGCCGTGCCGGCTGATTGTTCTCCTCGACCTCCAGAAATATCGTGCGCACGCCTCGCCCCGCGAGGTGCCCGAGATGGGTCATCAGCAGCGTGCGGGAAAGGCCGCGGCCGCGATGGGACTGGTCGACCGCGACCGAGAGGATTTCGGCTTCGTCCGCGCCGATCCGCGACACCGCAAAGCCGATCGTCTTGCGACCGAGCCGCAAGCGGTGGACCAGGGTGTTGCGCTCGGTGAGCATGGTCTCGAACTCGTTTTCGCCCCAGCCGTGTGCGAAGGAGGCGCCGTGGAGCTGTGCCAGCCGTGCCGCGTCGCGCGCCGACGCGGGTTCGACGGCGGCGGTGCCGCCGCGCCACCATTCCGAAAACCAACTCATCATGACGTTGCGGCTTGAGCTGCGAACAGCGGCTGGGCCGCCGGCTTTGCATCGGGTGCCTTCAGATAAAACGGTCGCGCCGGATTGGTGTCGGGATTTGCCGCAGCGCCGAGCCAGGCGACCCAGCTGATGTCAGGCGCGGGCTGCGCGTCGACCGAAACAGGTTGTGGCGCATCCTGCGGCCAGCGCTCGGCGAGAATCCTTGCGGCATTGCCGACCAGATGCGGCGCGCCGAATTGCGAGGCCGCGATCGCCTCGTCGATGGAAGCGACGGCCGGCGGTACCAGCAGACTGCCGTCGCCGGCGACGATCTGGAAATAGACGTGATCATGCCGCGCATCGACTGCCGAAATCACCGGCACCACGCCGCTCTGGCCGACAATGGCGGCCGCATAGGCCGAGAGGGTCGTGAGGCCAACGGCCGGCCGCTTGGCCGCGAGCGCAAGACCGCGGGCCGCCGAAATGCCGACGCGCAAGCCGGTAAAGCTGCCGGGGCCGACCGTAACCGCGATACGGTCGAGCGCCGTGAATGCGAGATCGGCCGACTGCATCACGCGCGCGATCATCGGCATCAGCGCCTCGGCATGGCCGCGCTTCATGAGCTGTTGCTCCTGCGCGAGGAGCTCGCCGGCGTCGGTGTCGAGAACGGCGGCCGCGCACGCCTCCAGCGCGGTATCGATGGCAAGGATCAGCATCGAATCAGCTTAGTCGGTCCCGCCGCGGTCGAACCAGTCCAAGTTTGATTTCTCGACAGGCGCACGATCATCCCCGTAATTCTACGTGTACGGGAGCTGGCAGGATTTTCGTGCCCCATTTTTGATGCGGGTGCATCGATTTGCAACCTCCCGGATAGCTAAGTATTTGAAATATTGCCATTTTAATCAATCATTAGCAAACCGGTGACACCGTCAACGAGCGGGAGAGCGAGTCAACGACGACTCGGACGGGGCGTTTCGGCAGATCAAGCCGCGCCCGTTTCGGTCATTTGGAAAGGTTCATTTATGTCTTTTTGGCGAAGCGGTTCTTCGGCTAGGGAGGCTTTGGCGCAGGTCATTGCACTTGGGAAGTCGCAAGCGGTCATCGAATTCAATCTCGACGGCACCATCCTCACGGCCAACCAGAATTTCCTCGACGCGATGGGCTACCGGCTCGACGAGATTGCGGGCAAGCACCACGGCATGTTCGTCGTGCCGGAAGAGCGCGGCAGCCCGGCCTATCGCGAGTTCTGGGTCCGCCTCGGCCGCGGCGAATATCAGTCCGCCGAATACAAGCGGCTCGGCAAGGGCGGCCGCGAGATCTGGATCCAGGCGTCCTACAATCCGATCATCGACGAGGCCGGCAAGCCGGTGAAGGTCGTCAAGTTCGCCACCGACATCACCGCGCGCAAGTTTCGCAGCCTCGAGGATGCCGGAAAGATCTCCGCGATCGGCCGGGCTCAGGCCGTGATCGAGTTCAATCTCGACGGCACCATCATCACCGCCAACGACAATTTCCTGGATACCGTCGGCTACCGGCTCGAGGAGATCCAGGGCCAACATCACAAGTTGTTCGTGGCCGCAGGCGAGCGCGACAGCGCGGCCTATCGGGAGTTCTGGGCAAGGCTTGGCCGCGGCGAATTCCAGGCCGGCGAATACAAGCGCTTCGGCAAGGGCGGCAAGGAGGTCTGGATCCTCGCGTCCTACAATCCGATCCTCGATGACGCCGGCAAGCCGTTCAAGGTGGTGAAGTTCGCCACCGACGTCAGTGCGCAGAAGCTGTCGAACGCGAATTTCGCCGGCCAGATCGAGGCGATCGGCAAGTCGCAGGCCGTGATCGAGTTCGACATGGACGGCAAGGTTTTGACCGCGAACGAAAACTTCCTCGGCGCGCTCGGCTATGGGCTCTCCGAGATCGTCGGCAAGCATCACAGCATGTTCGTGGACTCCAGCGAGCGCGACAGCGACGCCTATCGCGCCTTCTGGGCCAGGCTGAACGCCGGTGAATTCCAGTCCGGCGAATATCAGCGCGTCGGCAAGGGCGGCCGGCAGGTGTGGATCCAGGCCTCTTACAATCCGATCCGCGATCTCAACGGCAAGCCGTTCAAGGTCGTGAAATACGCCTCCGACACGACCGCGCAGGTGATCGCGCGCAAGCGCAGCGAGAAGGTGCGCGACATGATGGAATCGGTCGCCGCCGGGGCCGAGGAACTGAATGCCTCGGTGCGCGAGATCGCCGAAGCGATGACGCGTTCGCGCGAGACCGCGTCGACCGCGGTCGATCGGGTCGAGGCGGCGGATCAGCAGGCGCAGCGGCTGACGCAGGCGGCGGAGTCGATGAGCATGATCGTGCAGCTGATCGGCAACATCACCGGCCAGATCAATCTGCTGGCGCTCAATGCGACGATCGAATCCGCGCGTGCGGGCGAGGCCGGTCGTGGCTTCGCGGTGGTCGCATCCGAGGTGAAGAACCTCGCCAATCAGGCCAAGCAGGCGGCTGACCGGATCGAGCAGGAGATCGGCAATCTCAACGGCATCTCGGTCGACGTCGTCGGGGCGCTGGATGCGATCAAGAGCGCGATCCAGGGCGTCAGCGAATATGTCTCGTCAACGGCCGCCGCCGTCGAGGAGCAGAGCACGGTCACCCAGGAAATGTCGGCGAGCATGCGCAAGGCGGCCGAGGAAGCCGCGAGCATCGGGCAGGCGGCGTAGCGAGATCTCGTAGGGTGGGCAAAGCGAAGCGTGCCCACCACCTCTCGCCGCGAACGTATGGTGGGCACGGCGCTTCGCGCCTTTGCCCACCCTACGGCACCTTTTTACATCGGCCGGACTTCAACCACGTCGGGCACAAAATGCTTCAGCAGGTTCTGAATGCCGTGCTGGAGCGTCGCGGTCGATGACGGGCAGCCGGAGCAGGCGCCCTTCATGTTGAGATAGACGATACCGTCCTTGAAGCCGCGGAAGGTGATGTCGCCGCCGTCATTGGCGACCGCCGGACGCACGCGCGTCTCGATCAGGTCCTTGATCATGTCGACCGTCTCGGCGTCGGCCTCGTCGAAGAACTCGTCCTCGTCATCGAGATCGGCATCGGCTTGCACCGCGCCGTCGGCGAGCAGCGGCGCGCCGGACATGTAGTGTTCCATGATGGCGCCGAGGATCGCGGGCTTGAGCTGCTGCCATTCACCGTTCGCCTTGGTGACGGTGATGAAATCCGATCCGTAGAACACGCCGGTGACGCCGGGCACTTCGAACAGCTTTTCCGCGAGCGGCGAACGCGTGGCGGATTCGCGGCTCGCAAATTCCACCGGGCTGTCGGCTACGACACGGCCGGGAATGAACTTCAGCGTGGCGGGATTGGGGGTGGCTTCGGTTTGAATGAACATGGTTTTCTCCAGACGTCGCCGGTTCAAGGCCGGCGCGTGGGCTATCCACTAGCAGATGGCGACGCGGAACGCACGGTCAAGGGGAAATGGGATATTAGTTCAAGATTTTCAGAGGGTTGGGTTGCGTTTACCCTCCCCTGGAGGGGGAGGGTCGGCTCATGTTGAGCGAAGCGAGACATGAGACGGGGTGGGGTGACGGTCTATCCGCCTCGAACAGTGCCCGTGGGGAGAGATCACCCCACCCCGCTCGCGCTGCGCGCGATCGACCCTCCCCCTCCAGGGGAGGGTAAGAGGCGGCGTCGCTACGCCAGCGAATCCACGCTTCCGTCGCTCAGCGCGCCGGAAATGATGGTCACCGGCACCGGGAACGTGCCGAGCGCATGCGAGAGCAGCGCCACCCACGGTCCCGGCCCTTCCGCGCCCGGGCTGGCGGCGAGCACCAGCATGGCGATGTCAGGGTCTTCATCGATCACCGCGAGCAGCTGCTCCATCGCGGCGCCCTCGCGGATGAGCCGTTCCGGCGTGATCGCTGCAATGCCGTTGGCGCGGCCGGCGGCGCGGTCCAGTGCTGCTTCCGCCGCCTCATGCGCCTCGGCGCGCATGATGTCGGCGACACCCAGCCATTGCTGGTTCTGGTCCTCGATCTCGATGATGCGCAGCATCACCACGCCGCCGCCGGCACGGATCGCCCAGCGGCTGGCGTAATAGACCGCGCGATCCCATTCGGCGGTGTCGTCGACGATGACGAGGCATTTGGGCTTGTGACCCGGCTCGAAGCAAAGTCGCTTGCTGGTCATGCCTATCCCGGAGTGTGCACGGGGCGCATGCTGCCACACTCGCTCACGCTTGGGGAGAGGCGAAGCGGCCCGCGCCGTGGCGCAGGCCCAAGTTCGCGATCGCAATCGTCAGCGACGGCGGATGAAGCCGACGATGTCCTTGGAGAGGTTCATGGTCTCCTCGGCGATCGCACGTGCCCGGTCGGAACCATCGTTCAGGATCGCATCGATATGGCCGGGGTCGGCGACGAGGCGCTTCATCTCGCCCGCGATCGGGGCGAGCTTCGTCACGCACAGCTCAGCCAGCGCGTTCTTGAAGCTGGAGAACTGGCCGCCGCCGAACTCGCGCAGCACGTCGGCTTTGGAGCGGTCGGAGAGCGCGGCGAAAATGCCGACGAGGTTGTCGGCTTCGGGGCGTGGCTCCAGGCCCTTCTCCTCGCTCGGCAGCGGCTCCGGATCGGTCTTCGCCTTGCGGATCTTCTGCGCGATGGTGTCGGCGTCGTCGGTCAGGTTGATGCGCGAATTGTCTGAAGCGTCCGACTTCGACATCTTCTTGGTGCCGTCGCGCAAGCTCATCACGCGCGTCGCCGGCCCCGTGATGAAGGGTTCCGGCAGCGGGAAGAACAGGCCGTCATTGGCGCCCTGCGCGCGAATGGAATCGCCGAAGTCATTGTTGAACTTCTGTGCGATGTCGCGGGAGAGCTCGAGATGCTGCTTCTGGTCCTCGCCGACCGGCACGTGGGTGGCGCGGTAGAGCAGAATGTCGGCGGCCATCAGCACGGGATAGTCGAACAGCCCGACCGAGGCGTTCTCGCGATCCTTGCCGGCCTTCTCCTTGAACTGGGTCATGCGGCCGAGCCAGCCCATGCGCGCGACGCAGTTGAAGATCCAGGCGAGCTCGGCGTGGCCGGAGACCTGGCTCTGGTTGAACACGATGTGCTTCTTGGGATCGATGCCGCTCGCGATGAACGCCGCGGTCACCTCGCGGGTGTTGCGTGCGAGCTCGGCCGGGCCACCCCAGACGTCCACGCCCTGCGTGATCGCGTGCATGTCGACGACGCAATAAATGCAGTTGTGGGTTTCCTGCATCTTCACGAAGTTGACGATCGCGCCGAGGTAATTGCCGAGGTGCAGATTGCCCGTCGGCTGGACGCCCGAAAAAACCCGTTCAACAAATGGCATGGTCAGTTTTCCTGAGAAGTCGCCGGCCGTCGTTTCCAACAGCGGCGCTGCCCCGTCAAGGGCAATTCGAGGGCCTTGCGGTCAGGCGGGCCGTTTCAGGGCGTTAACCGCCTCGCGCAGGGCGACAACGCCGAGAAACTGCAGGAGCAGGCCGTAGACGGCGATGCCGGCTGTGATCTGCAGGCCCAGCGCGACGAAGCGGATCAGGCCGTGGGCCTCGACCGGCATCAGCCCTGTCGTCAGCCAGAGCAGGGCGCCCATCGCGGCGGCGGCAAGCACGATCCGCGGCAGCCGTTTTCGCGCGGCGGCGTCGACCGAGAAGCCGAACTCGCGCGTGCCTCTCCGAAGCAGCGAGAGCGCGCTGCTCCAGGCGCCCGCCGCGATGCTCGCGGCAATCCCGCTTGCGCCGAAGAAGTGGCCGAGCAGGACGGCGAGGGCGATCGCGACCATAAAACCCTTGGCGGTCGCGAGCAGCGGCGCCATCGTGTCGCTGCGGGCAAAGAAGGCCGGCGACTGCGCCTTGATCAGCACATGCGCGGGCAGGCCCAATGCCAGCCACATCAGTGCATGCGCAGTCGCGGTGCTGTCTTCCGCGCCGAATGCGCCGTGCTCGAACAACAGCCGCACGATCGGTTCGGCCAGCACCGCAAGGCCGAGCGTCGCGGGCAGGGCGAGCCCGGTCGCAAGCTCGAGCGCGCGCGATTCCGCATGGGCCACCGCGTCGCGGTCGCCGCCGCCGACGGCGCGTGTCAGCTCCGGCACCAGCACCGTGCCCATGGCGACGCCGACGATGCCGAGCGGCAGCTCGATCAGGCGGTTGGCGAAATAGAGCCAGGATACGGCGGAGGGCGTCGCCGACGCGATGATCGCGCCGGCCACCATCAGCCATTGCGGTCCGGAACTTGCGATCATGCCGGGGATCGCCTTGGCGAAGAAGCCGCGCATCTCCTTGTCGAATCTTGCGCGCAACGGTGTCGCGAGATGCGCACTCCGCTGCGACACCAGCATCAGGAGCTGCAGCAGGCCGGCAATGCCGACGGTCGCCGCCAGCATCCACGCAGCCGAGGACGCATCGGCGTGCCACAGCAGCAGCGCGGCGATTGTTGCGATCAGCGCGATGTTGAACAGCAGCGGCGAGAACGCCGTGAGCGCAAATCGCCCTTGCGCGTTCAGCAGCCCCATCAGCACCGTGACCGGGCCGGCGAAGGCGAGATAGGGCAGCATGAGCCGCGCATTCTGGACGGCGAGATCGAGCGTGGGACTGCCGACGAAGCCCGGCGCGATGATCATGATGATCAGCGGCATCGCGACGGCAATGCCGATCGAGATCACGATCAAGGCCGCACTGACCGTGCCGAGCACGCGCCCCGCAAATGCGGAGGCGGCCGCTTCGCCATCGCGGTCGCGGACGCGCAGCCAGGCCGGGATCAGGGCCGCATTCAATGCCCCTTCGCTGAGCAGGCGTCGCACCACATTGACGAGCTGGAACGCGGCCAGAAAGGCGTCCGCCACGGCGCCGGTGCCGAGCAGCGCCGCGATCAGGGAATCGCGGGCAAAGCCCAGCAGCCGCGAGGCCAGTGTTCCCGTCGAAACTGTCAGGAAGGAGCGGATCATCGGGTCGACATACCATAGCGTTTTCGAGCGAAGTGGTCCCGGTTCGCGTGAAGAAAACGCGTCAAAAGAAGCCTCTCGTTGCTTGCCCGTGGCGGCCCGGTCGTGATAGGCCGCGAGCCAGATTTCAGGCCGACAGGAAGCTGATTTCCCCGGCAATCGCAATCCGGCAAACAGGATCAAGGTGAATGGCTGACGTGAAATATGACGTTCTCGGCATCGGCAACGCGCTGTTCGACGTGCTGGTCCGGACCGATGAAGCCTTTTTGGTCAAGCACGGCATGGCCAAGGGCAGCATGTCCCTGATCGACGAAGCGCGCGCCGCCGCCATTTACAACGACATGGGTCCGGCGACGGAAGTCTCGGGTGGCTCGGCCGCCAACACCATCGTCGGCGTCGGCAGTTTGGGGGCGCGTGCCGCTTATGTCGGCAAGGTCAAGGACGACCAGATCGGCAAACTCTATGTCCACGACATCCGCGCCGCCGGCGTTGCCTTCAACACGCCGCCTGCGAAGGACGGCCCCGCCACCGGCTGCTCCTACATCCTGGTGACCGGTGACGGCGAGCGCACCATGAACACCTATCTCGGTGCCGCGCAGGATCTGTCGCCCGCCGATATCGATCCGGCCGAGATCGCGGCCGCCAAGATCGTCTATCTCGAAGGCTATCTCTGGGATCCGCCGGGCGCCAAGGAAGCCTTCCTGAAGGCCTCCAAGATCGCTCACGAGGCCGGCCGCAAGGTGGCGCTGACCTTGTCGGACTCCTTCTGCGTCGGCCGCTATCGCGACGAGTTCCTGGGCTTGATGCGCAACGGCACGGCCGACATCGTGTTCGCCAACGAATCCGAGCTGCACTCGCTCTACGAGACCTCCGACTTCGACACCGCGCTCAAGCAGCTGCGCAACGACGTCAAGCTCGGCGTGGTCACCCGCAGCGAGAAGGGTTGCGTGGTGGTGACGCCGACCGACGCCGTCGCAGCTCCGGCCTCCCCGATCAAGCAACTGGTCGACACCACGGGCGCCGGCGACCTGTTCGCGGCCGGCTTCCTGTACGGCCTCTCGCGTGATCTGTCGCACAAGCAGTGCGGCGAGCTCGGCGCGCTCGCGGCCGCCGAAGTGATCCAGCACATCGGCGCGCGGCCGCAGGTGTCGTTGAAGGAATTGGCGCAGCAGCGCGGGCTGACGGTTTAACTCCGCTGTCGTCGCCCGGCTTGACCGGGCGACCCAGTATTCCAGAGACGATTGTGATCTAATCGAGAGGCCACGGCGTACTTGATTCCCCGCTTTCGCGGGAATGACAGTCGTCGTGGAGTGAGAGCGTCAGCGCTTCACGCCGTCTTCGCCGCCTTCAGCCCCAGTCGCTGCTCGACCGCATCGCGCATCACGAATTTCTGGATCTTGCCGGTCACGGTCATCGGGAACTCGTCGACGAACTCGACGTAGCGCGGGATCTTGTTGTGCGCGATCTGGCCGTCGCAGAAGGCGCGAACCTCCTCTGCCGTCAGCGTCTCGCCGGGCCTGACGCGGACCCAGGCGCAGAGCTCTTCGCCATAGCGGGTGTCGGCGACGCCGAAAATCTGCACGTCCTGGATCTTGGGGTGCCGGTACAGGAATTCCTCGATCTCGCGCGGATAGAGGTTCTCGCCGCCGCGGATCACCAGATCCTTGATGCGGCCGACGATGTTGCAATAGCCCGCGTCGTCGATGGTGGCGAGATCGCCGGTGTGCATCCAGCCGTTGGCGTCGAGCACGTCGCCGGTCTTTTCCCTCTCCTCCCAATAGCCCAGCATGACGCTGTAGCCGCGGGTGCAGAGCTCGCCGCGTTCGCCGCGGCTGACGATCTTGCCTTCGAGGTCGACGACCTTCACCTCGACATGCGGATGGATCCGCCCGACAGTAGAGACGCGCCGCTCGAGCGGGTCGTCCGTCGCGCTCTGGAAGCTGACCGGGCTGGTTTCGGTCATGCCGTAGGCGATGGTGACCTCGCGCATGTTCATCTCGGTGTTGACGCGCTTCATCACCTCGATCGGGCAGGGCGCGCCCGCCATGATGCCGGTGCGCAATGATTTCAGATTGAACGTCGCGAATTCGGGATGATCGAGCTCCGCGATGAACATGGTCGGCACGCCATAGAGCGCGGTGCATTTCTCCTGCTCGACCGCGCGCAGCGTCGCCAGTGGATCAAAGCCCTCGCCGGGATAGACCATGGTCGTGCCGAGCGTGACGGAAGCGAGGTTGCCCATCACCATGCCGAAGCAATGATAGAGCGGCACGGGGATGCAGATCCGATCCTGCTCGGTCAGGCGCATCGCACGCCCGGTGAAATAGCCGTTGTTGAGGATGTTGTGGTGCGTCAGCGTCACGCCCTTCGGCGAGCCCGTGGTGCCGCTGGTGAACTGGATGTTGACGGGATCGTCGAATTGAAGCGCCGCGCCGAGCACGGCAAGCTGCTCGCGATGCGCAGGCCCGCCCATGCGCGCGACGTTCTCGAAGGAGATCGTCCCGGGCGCAGAAGGTCCGCCGATCTGGATCACCATCCGCAGGGCCGGCAGCCGCGCCGCCTGCAGCTTCCCCGGCGTGGCGCTCGCCAGCTCCGGCAGCAGCGTGTTGAGCATCTCCATGTATTGGCTGGTCTTGAACGCGGTCGCGGTGACGATCGCGGCGCAGCCGACTTTCTTCAGCGCGAACTCCAGTTCGCTGAGACGATAGGCGGGATTGATCGTGACCAGGATCAGGCCGGCCTTGGCCGCCGCAAACTGCGTCAGCGTCCATTCCGGCCGGTTCAGCGACCAGATGCCGATGCGCTCACCGCGTTCCAGACCGAGCGCGAGAAAGCCCGCGGCAAGCGCGTCGACGCGTTCGGCGAATTCGCTCCAGGTCCATCGCACGCCGTGGCTGGGCGAGACCAGCGCCTCGCGATTGCCCCAGCGCCGCACGGCGTGATCGAGGCTGCGACCGATGGTGTCGCCGAGCAGCGGCGTGTCCGAAATGCCGCAAACGTAGCTGTCGGCTTTGCCTGCAAGATCGTCCGCCAAGTTCGTCTCCTCGAAATTGTTGCCTCGTGCCTGAAGCCGATGGCTTTCGGCACGAGGTTATCCGTTGCCAGAGAGGCGCGCGATGCCGGGCGCCTCATACTATGGGGTTAGGCTGCCTTCTTGCCACTGCCCGCATCGAGCCCGGCATAGACGCCACGCTCGAATCCCGCGAACGCCTGCAGGCATTTCGCGTCGGCAAACGGCAACAGCTGCATCAGGATCACGCCGGTGACGTCGCGCGCCGGGTCGATCCAGTAATAGGTGTTGGCAAGCCCGGCCCAGGCGAGGCTGCCGGCGCTACGGCCCTCTGCGGTCTTGGCGGTGTTGATCATGAAGCTGAGGCCCCATTTCTTCACCTGATCCGGATAGAGATCGACGTCGTTGGTGTAGGGCGGCGCCGCCGTCGTCATCTTGGTCATCTTGAGATCGCCCATCTGGTTCTGTCCCATCATGGCGATCGTCTCTGATTTCAGCACCTGGTTGCCGTTGCCACGGCCCTTGTTCAGGATCATCTGGGTGAACCTGATATAGTCGGCCGCGGTCGAATACAGGCCGCCGCCACCCATGTGGAATTCCGGGTTCTGCTCGAGCTCGAACGGAATCGCGGCGAGCTGGCCGTCCTCGCCGCGCGCATGCATCCCGACCAGGCGCTTGCGCATATCGTCGGTGATCTTGAAGCCGGTGTCGCTCATGCCGAGCGGCGTAAACAGATTGTCGCGCAGATAAGCGTCGAGCCGCTTGCCGCTGACGGCTTCGACGGCCTTGCCGACGAAATCGATATTGGTGCCATATTCCCAGCGCGTGCCGGGATCGGTCATGACGGGCGTCTTCAGCGCGGCATTCTGGCAGGTGGTGATCGCGGGGATGCCCTTCTTTTCAAGATAGACCGCGAGATCGCCGTTCCACATGTTGTAGGCGAAGCCGGCGGTGTGGGTCATCAGTTGGCGCAGCGTGATCGCGCTCTTCGCCGGCCGCAATTTTGGTTCGCCCTTGGCATCAAAGCCTTCCAGCACCTGCGGCTTGGCGAGATCGGGCAGCAGCGATCCGATCGGCGCATCGAGCGACAGCTTGCCCTGCTCGACCAGCTGCATCGCACCGGCTGATGTCACCGCCTTCGTCATCGAGGCGATCCAGAACACGCTATCCATCGTCATTGCATCGGGCTTGGACAGATCGCGCTTGCCGAACGCACCTTGATAGATCACGTCTTTGCCGCTGGCGGCGATCGCAACAACGCCGGGAATCTCCTTGGCGTCGCTTGTCTTGCGCAGAGTCTCATCGATCTGGGCTTTGCTTTGCATACGCATTTCCTCCGGTTTGATTATTGTTGGAAGCGATCGATTGTCCTCCTGCATCCGCTGAACGGCAAGCGTGGCCATATGCACCCTGCGGTCGCGATGTCGTGACTTGACGGTCCCGGCGTGGCGCGGGACGACTGATTTGCAACACGTCTTCACAATCTGCGGTGGATGGCCGCACTTCGCCGTGACCATGGATGGGCTGAGGCGATATGTTTCGAGTGTTTGAAGCACTCGAAACATTTTGTGCGTTGCGGCGTTCGGAATTGGGCCCAGTGGGCGGCTGACGTTAAGACTTGAAACAAATTTGGCGGCCGCTTAGCCGGCTGCGAGGGGACCTCAGATGATTTCGACCTGGAGCGAATGGAAGCGCTATCCCCGTCCCGGACGGGGCGACAATCTCGAAGCGCCGATCTCGCCCGGCATTTACGAGGTCCGGATCGCCGGCACCGGTGCGCTCTATTCCTTCGGTGCGGTCGACAATCTGGCGCAGTCGCTGGCGCTGCTGCCGGTCGGCTCGAAGTCCTGGTTCGGTCGCCGCGACACCTCCGATGCGCCCGATCTCGAATATCGGACCTGTGCGACCTCCTCGAAGGCCGATGCCAAGGCCGCCGCCGAGCGCATGATCGGCCGGCGCGAGACCTATATGAGCGGCGCGGCGTAACGCGCCGATCTCAGCTTAATTCCGATCAGCTGTGCGTTGCGGGACGGTGCATTGTGCGCCGTCTGTCCCTATATTCCGGCCGATCCGATCGCCCCCAAATGATCGTCCGAGGAGCAACGCCATGACGCCGACCGCCGCCGCACGCGCCCAGCACGCCACCGCCACCCTGCGTGACCGGTTGAAGGACCCTTCGCTCCTGAAGGAGGCCTGCTACATCGACGGCGCCTGGGTCGGCACGCCGGTCTTTGCCGTGAACAATCCCGCGACCGGTGTCGAGATTGCAAAGGTCCCGCAGCTTGGCGCGGACGACACCACCAGGGCGGTCGAAGCCGCCCAGCGCGCTTTCCCGGCCTGGGCCAAGCACACCGCCAAGCAGCGCTCCAACATTTTGCGCAAATGGTTCGAGCTGATCACCGCCAACCGCGAGGACCTCGCGCTGATCCTGACCTCCGAGCAGGGCAAGCCGCTGACGGAGGCGCTCGGCGAGGTCGACATCGGCGCCGCCTATATCGAGTTCTTTGCGGAGGAAGCCCGCCGCGTCTATGGCGAGACCATTCCGTCGCAGCGGCCCGATGCGCGGCTGCTCGCGATCAAGCAGCCGATCGGCGTCTGCGGCGCCATCACCCCGTGGAACTTCCCGAACTCCATGATCACGCGCAAGGTGTCGCCGGCGCTGGCCGCGGGCTGCACCGTGGTGCTGAAGCCCGCCAACGAGACGCCGCTCTCGGCTTTGGCGCTGGCCGTGCTCGCCGAGAAGGCCGGCATCCCCAAGGGTGTGCTCAACATCATCACCGGTGACGCGCCGCCGATCGGCAAGGTGCTGTGCGAGCATCCGGCCGTGCGCTTCGTCGGCTTCACCGGTTCGACCGCGGTCGGCAAGATCCTCTACCAGCAGGCCTCCGTCGGCGTGAAGCGGCTCGGCCTCGAGCTCGGCGGCAACGCGCCGTTCGTGGTGTTCGACGACGCCGATATCGACGCGGCGGTGGAAGGCGCGATCGTCTCGAAATACCGCAACATGGGCCAGACCTGCGTCTGCGCCAATCGCATCTACGCCCAGGACAAGATCTACGACGAGTTCGTCAAGAAGCTGTCGGCGAAGGTCGCGGCCATGAAGATCGGCGATGGCACCGAGAGCGGCGTCACGCAGGGCCCGCTGATCAACATGAAGGCGATCGACAAGGTCGAGCGCCACATCGCCGATGCCGTCAAGCGCGGCGCCAAGGTCGTCACCGGGGGCAAGCGCAGCGAACTCGGACGCTCCTTCTTCGAGCCGACCGTGCTCTCTGACGTGAAGCCTGACTCGCTGGTGTCGCAGGAGGAAACCTTCGGCCCGCTCGCGCCGGTGATCCGCTTCAAGGACGAAGCCGACGTCATCGCGATGTGCAACGCTTCGCCGTTCGGCCTCGCGTCCTACTTCTACTCCCGCGATCTCGGCCGCGTCTGGCGTGTCGCAGAAGCGCTGGAGTCGGGCATGGTCGGCGTCAACACCGGCCTGATCACCACCGAAGTCGCGCCCTTCGGCGGCGTCAAGGAAAGCGGCCTCGGCCGTGAAGGCTCGCGTCACGGCATGGAAGAATATGTCGAGATCAAATACGTGATGATGGCGGGGGTGTAAGGCCCCCCATCAGTTCCTGCTTCGGCGCAGCTCGCCGGGACTGCGCCCGAATTCGCGGCGCATCCATTTGGCCAGGTGCGACTGATGCGAGAAACCTGCCTCCAGGGCGATGTCGCTGAGCTTGCGATCGCCCTGGAGGAGCAGCTCGCGTGCGTGCTCCAGCCTTCGCTGCAGGACGTAGCGGTGCACGGTCACGCCCGTCGCCGCCTTGAACCATGTCCTCAAATGCGAGCTGCTGACGCCGGCCTCGCGGCAGAGAATGTCGACGGTGAGCGGCTGATCCAGATTCTCGTCGACATAGGCTGCGATCCTCAGCAGTTGCGCGTCGGAGAGGCGCGTCGTTTGACGCGGCGCATCATCTGCCAGACCCAGCAGTTCGACCGCCAGGGCCATTCCGACATTCTCTGCGAACAGCGGGCCGCGCGGCGAGCCCGCCCTGATGTCGCTTTCGAGCGCTTGTCCGAGCAGGACGATGCGGTCATTTCGCAGCATGTGATGCGTACCAAGCCGGACTGACGTCAATCGTCCGGCTTTCGACGCCGCATGATCGAGCATGCCGGGTGCGAGCCGGATTTGAAACGATTGATAGGGCGTCTCTGCGACGAAGCCTGCGGCCGTGCCCGAGGGGATCAGATCGATATCGCCGGCGCGACGCAAAAACTCCTCACCGGTCGCGAGGCAACGTGAGCGCGTGGTGGGTGTGAGATGGATGATGATCCGGTGATCGCCGATCGGTTCGAGTGCGACCGGATCAGATTCCGTTCGCGTTCCTGCAGCGATGCTGCCGACCGATGATGAGGCCGAACTCGATCTCGCAGGCATGGCCGGGCTCCAAGGTCTTGGCGGAATGTGATCGGTATTTGGCGCATCCTGCGCGATTTTCAACGGCGCGGGCGTCAAAGAGCTCACCTGTCGTTTTCCTGAACTTTGAGGGTGCAGAGTGAGCCACTACGTGGTCGTTGGAGCCGGTCCCGTTGGACGCGAGACGGCTCGTCTTCTGGCAGAGGAGGGACACAGCGTCATCCTCACCAGCAGAAATGCCGGGTCGATCGATGCCGGATCCGTGCGCGCGGTTTCGTCGGATGCCACTGACGCCGCGCAACTCGCGGGACTGGCCAAGGCCGCGGACGCCATCTTCATGTGCGCCATGGCGGCCTATCATCGATGGCCGACCGATTTCTTTCCCATCATGGATGGAACGGTCAAGGCGGCCGAGCAGGTTGGCGCAAGGTTGCTCGTCGCCGGGAATGTCTATGGCTACGGCGCGGGGGCTGCGAGCCCGCTCACTCCGGAGATGGAGCCGGACCCGACCAGTCGAAAGGGTACGACCCGGCACATCATGTGGCAGCGCGCGTTGCGGTCGAACGTTCCTGCCATCGAGGTTCGCGCAAGCGATTATCTGGGGAAGGGTGCGGTCGCGTATTTCTCGCTGCTGGCGCTGCCATCGCTGCTCAAGAACGAGCCGGTCTCTTTCCTCGGCGATCCCGACGTCGCGCATGCCTGGTCCTTCACCAAGGACACCGCGAAGACGCTGGTTGCCGCATCGCGCTACACCGGAGAATGGGGCCGCGCCTTTCATGTGCCGTCGCAGTCCGCGTCTGTGCGCGAGCTGGTGCGGAGATTCGCAGTCGCGCTGAGGATCGACGTTCCAAACCTGCAGCGCCTCACCTCGGCCGATCTCGACGGCATCGGCTTCGGGGAGGCCGTCGAGATGGCCTACTTGTTCGAAAAGCCGCTTCTGCTCGACGCCGGCGACACGGAGAAGCTGCTGGGCGTCACCG
This sequence comes from Bradyrhizobium sp. CCGUVB14, assembly GCF_024199935.1. Classification (NCBI taxonomy): domain Bacteria; kingdom Pseudomonadati; phylum Pseudomonadota; class Alphaproteobacteria; order Hyphomicrobiales; family Nitrobacteraceae; genus Bradyrhizobium; species Bradyrhizobium sp. CCGUVB14. The sequence goes on along the minus strand of NZ_JANADS010000001.1, from coordinate 26,948 downwards.
CAAGCAGCCTGGACGCGATGGTGCGTGACACACTGTCTTAATGGGGATGGAATGACGAACTCGAACAACTGGCAGGCTCCCGGCCTGAACCGACGGAAAATCGGCGACTACATCGTCACCGCGATTGTCGATGGCATCGTGGCCGCGCCGTTCGACCTTCTGTCTGGAATAGGACCCGACGAGGCAATGAGCATGACGGTGGCGGCGGGACGTCGTCCATCATCCGCGATAACTGTCAGCACCTATCTGATCGAGGGGAAAGGCCGCACCATCCTGGTCGATGGTGGGAGTGGCGGCATCGGTGGCTGGGGAGGGCGTTTGCACGCCTCGCTTGCGGCGGCCAACGTCGACCCGCGCGCAATCGACCAGATCCTGCTGACCCATGCGCATCCGGATCACATCGGAGGTCTCGTCGGAGCCTTGTCGGCGCCCCAGTTTCCGAACGCCGAACTCGTGATGCACGACGCCGAATTTGTCTTCTGGTCGGATGATGCGAACCTCAGTCAGGCTCCAGACGCGGTGAAGCCGTTCTTTCAGGGCGCCCGCAGCGCGTTCGTGGCCTACGCCGCACGGCGACGTACGATCAGCGCGGGAGAAGTTGCGCCCGGCATCGGGATCGAACACCTGCCCGGCCACACTCCGGGACATAGCGGCTATCGGATCGATGGCGGTGATGCGTCCCTGCTGATCTGGGGTGATATCGTTCACTATCCGGATATCCAGGTACCCAGACCCGGCGTGACGATTGCCTTCGACGTGGATCAGAAGGCGGCCGCGGAAACTCGTAAGAAAGTGCTGGAGAGGGTCTCTGCGACCGGAGAGCTCGTCGCCGGAATGCACCTGAACTTCCCGGGATTCGCGCGGTTGTCGAAGACAGGACAATCGTTCGAGATCCGTCATGAGCCCTGGTCAGCGGAGCTCGTCTAAGGCAGTGTCTCTGCCGCGAGCGTCGCGCGGGTTTCGTAGCCCGGATGGAGCGAAGCGAAATCCGGGGCCTTCGTCGCCTGTGGCACGATCCCGGATTGCGCTGCGCTCCATCCGGGCTACGGACTTGCTACCGCCGCAGCACCGCGATCGTCCTGTTCGCAAACGTCAGCCGCTCCGCCATGACAGACACGAAATACGTCAGCAGCTTGTGGCTGAGCGCGGGGTCTTCTTCCCTGATCTCGTCGAACTGGTGCGTGTTGAGCACGTAGAGCACGCTGTCGACCTCGGCCTGGATCGTGGCGCTGCGCGGTGTGTGCGATACGAGGCCCATCTCGCCGATCGTGGTGTAGCGGCCGAGGCTGCGGACGCGCGTGGTGCGGTCGTCGTCGGCGGGGACCATGATGCCGACGCGGCCGTCGAGGATGAAGTGCATGGAATCGGCGGGGTCTCCGGCCTGCACGATGACCTCGCCGGCTTCGACCTCGATGCGCTGGCAGCGGCGGATCAGCTCGTCGGCGTCGTCCTCGCTGGCGAGGATGCTTGCGAACCAGTCGCGCAGGCTGGCTTCTTCCTGCGCCAGACCCTGATGCTGCGAGATCAGTTCGTTCTCGCACCATTCCAGCGCGTGATCGAGCTCGGGAATGATGGTGACGCCGTCGCCGACGAAGTCGCTGGAGCGCAGCACCTTCTCGGCCGCCGCCGACAGATGCACCAGGATCAGCTCGACGCCGAGGTCGGCGGCGCTGCGCTTGATCTGCGCAAAGCTATAGGCCGCGGAGGAATCGACGCCGGTGACGAGCTTGAAATCGAACAGCAGATAGCGGCATTCCGGACGCTCCTGGAGCAGCCGCTTGACGTGCTGATAGAGTCGGTTGGCGGAGCCGAAGAACAGATAGCTCTGCAGATTGAGCCCCTGGATCTTGCCGCCATGAGCCAGCAGCACCTCCTGGTCGTCGCGCGAGCGGTCGAGCGAGGAGCGATATTCGGAGCCGTCAAAACTGTACTTGATCGATTCGACCCGTGCCGCGCTGAAGGCGAAGGTCGCGCAGCCGATGATCACGCCGATCAAGATGCCCGGCACGAACCCCCAGGCCACGATGATGACGATGATGGCGACCAGCGACAGATATTCGAGCTTCGAAAGCCGCTTGCGCGACTCGATGATCCATTTGTGCAGCTGGTCGGCGCCGAGATAGAGCAGCAGGCCGCCGAGCACGAACTTTGGAATGAAGCCGAGCAGCTCGGGCGCGATCGCGAGCATCAGCAGCGATAGTGCGGAAGCGGTGAGGCCTGACAGCCGTCCACGACCGCCGCTGGAGAAATTGAGGATCGATCGGCTGATCGAGCTGCAGCCGGTGTAGCCGCCGAGCACGCCGGTCAGGATGTTGGCGGCGCCCGTGACGTTCAGCTCGCGCTCCAGATTGGCCTCGCGATGCACGGCGACTTCGATGCCGGTGGTGTTGAACAGCGTGCTCGATGCCGTGACGAAGATGACGGCGACGAGATTGCCGAGCAGGTCCGGCACGGCAAACCAGGGATATTGGGCGAGTTCGTCGGTGTGCCAGGGCAGCATGAACGCGGCTTGCGGCGGAGGCTGAAATGTCCAGCCCATGCTACGAGCCTCGTCGAGCGAAACACCCGAGATCCAGAACGCCAGGTGCGCTGTGATCACGCCGCCGACCAGGATGATCGGCAGACCGAACGGATTCCGCGAGCGGTGCCAGGTCAGGTAGAGCACCAGTGCCATGGCGCAGGCGGCGCCGAGCTCCAGCAGCGTGGTGCCGTTGGCAAAGCGCGGCAATGTCGCGAGCTGTACCGGGTAATTGGTGATGACCCTGATCGCACCCAGCGCGATGAGAAGTCCGGTGGCGCCGAGGAAGCCGCCGACCACGGGATAAGGCACGTAACGGATGGCGCGGCCCATTCGTGTCAGGCCCAGCCCGCACAGCACGATGCCGGTGAGCACGGTCGACAGGCCGAGCGTGATCAGAACGGGCGAGAGCAGCGGCGCCGAAAGATTGGCCGATTCGATGTGCTCGACCAGCGAGGCCGCCAGAATTCCTGTGACCGCAGCCGTCGAACTGTCGGGGGCGGCAATCGCAAAGGGAAGCGAGCTGCCGAGCCCGATCACGAGCGCAAGCACCGCCGAGCTGATGAAGGTCGCAGCGATGCCGTAGGACAAATAGGGTGAGAGCGGGCCGGCGAAGATGAGCAGCGAATAGGACAGCCCGAACGTGACGGTGAGGATGCTCGCAGCACCTCCACCCAGCATATCATTCAGCGCACGCTTGGCGGACGGGCTGACCCCGGTGACCGGATCGAAGTCAATTGCAGGATCTGTCACGCCGTGACACTCGCTCATGAAAATACCCGCCCGGAGAGGTAGACGAGTGCGAGCCTAGCGCAACAGGATTCTTGTAAATATGAAGTATCCGACAGTTCTGCGGCGCTCCGCGTGTGAACGGTCAGCCATATGGTTGATGTGAAAAACCGAAATCGCTCATCGGTGTCGTCCCGGCCGAGTGCGCAATTGCGCACGGGGGCCGGGACCCTTAACCACAGGGAGCAGTTTGGCGAAGACTAGGAGTTCGGTACGCCTATCATCCGCAAACGATAGATTCCGCGGTATGGGTCCCGGCCTTCGCCGGGACGACAATCCTCAGCCTAAATCTTCAGCTCCGTCCCCGTGACGCGCCGATACGCTTCCAGATACCGCTTGCTGGTCGCATCGACCACGCTCGCGGGCAGCGGCGGCGGCGGGGCGTCGCCGTTCCAGCGGCCGGCGCGGCGCTCGACGTCGAGATAGTCGCGCAAGGGCTGCTTGTCGAAGCTCGCCTGCGGCTGGCCGGGCTTGTAGGCATCGACGGCCCAGAAGCGTGAGCTGTCCGGCGTCATGACCTCGTCGATCAGGATAATGCGGCCGTCCTTGTCGCGGCCGAATTCGAACTTGGTGTCGGCGATGATGATGCCCTGCTCGCGCGCTAGCTCCTCGCCGAGCGTGTAGATCGCGCGCGTCATGCTCTCAAGCGTATAGGCGACGTCGTCACCGACGACCGCGCGCATCTTGGCAATGGTGATGTTCTCGTCATGGCCGGTCTCGGCCTTGGTCGCGGGGCTGAAGATCGAGGGCTCGAGCTTCTCGCTCTCGACGAGGCCGGCCTTCAGTTTCTCGCCCGCCAGCGTGCCGGAGCCGGCATATTCCTTCCAGGCCGAGCCCGAGAGATAACCGCGGATCACGCATTCGATCGGGAATACGGTGGTGCGGCGGGACAGCATGGCGCGACCGAGGATCTCGGCGCGATGCGGCTTCAGTGCCGGCACGGCCGCGATGATCTCGTCGGTGTCGGCGCTGATCATGTGATGCGGCACCACGCCTTCGAGCTTGTTGAACCAGAACGCGCTGATCTGGGTCAGCACCGCGCCTTTCATCGGGATGGTCTCGCCCATCACGACGTCGAAGGCGCTGATGCGGTCGGTGGTGAGGAGCAGCAGGCGGTCGTCGTCGACGGCGTAGATATCGCGCACCTTGCCGCGGCCGATCTTGGTCAGGGGCAGGTCGCTGGAGAGCATGGCGGTCATCGGCAGAGCTTTCAGGCAGAAGGCTTCAAGACAGGGCGTCCGGCCGCGTCTGATGGCGCGGGCCGGAAGCCGGATTAGCCTATTCCGGCAGCGGAATGAACTCATGTTCCTGCGGAACCGCGGCGAAGCGGCCGGTTTTCCAGTCCTGCTTGGCCTGCTCGATCCGCTCCTTGCTCGAGGAGACGAAATTCCACCAGATGTGGCGCGGGCCCTCCAATGCATCGCCGCCGAGAAACATCATCCGCGTGGCCTTGAGCGCCTTCACGGTGATGCGGTCGCCGGGCCGGAAGATCAGGAGCCGCGGCCCTTCGTAGCGCTCGTTCGCGATCTCGACCTCGCCATCGACGACATAGATCGCACGCTCCTCATGGTCGGGGTCGAGCGGCACGGTCGCGCCGGCGACCGCAGTGACTTCGGTGTAGAACCAGGGCGAGACCATCTTCACTGGCGAGGCGATGCCGAAGGCGGATCCGGCGATCACGCGCGCGGTGAAATCGCGCTCGGAGATCATCGGCAGATCGCCCGCCGCATAATGCTGGAACGAGGGATCGATCTCTTCGGAGCCGGCCGGCAGCGCGATCCAGCTTTGCAGGCCGAGCATCTGCTGGCCCGAGGCGCGCTGGGCATCCGGCGTGCGCTCGGAATGCGCGATGCCGCGGCCCGCGGTCATCAAGTTCATCGCGCCGGGCGCGATCTCCTGCACATTGCCCTCGCTGTCGCGATGCATGATCGATCCGTCAAACAGATAGGTGACGGTGGCAAGCCCGATATGCGGATGCGGCCGCACGTCCATGCCCTTGCCGGACACGAATTGCACCGGCCCGAAATGATCGAAGAAGATGAACGGCCCGACCATCTGCCGCTTGCCATGCGGCAGCGCGCGCCGCACCACGAATCCGTCGCCGAGATCGCGGGTGCGCGGCACGATGACGAGATCGAGCGCGTCGCAGGACATGGGATCGCCGAGCACGGGATCGTTGGAGGGTTGCCAGCTCATGGTGGACTCCTGTTTCTTGCTGGTATGATCGTAGCAGAACATCGATGGGAACGGGAGGAGACAGATGATTCCGCCGCTCAAGCCAGGCGCCAGGCTGCTCGAGGTCACCGGCCCCGAAATCGAGACGGAACGTCTTATCCTGCGTCCATGGCGCGCCAGCGACATCGCGCCCAACGCCGCGATGCTGAGCGACCCCGGCACGGCGCGGTTCATCGCGGCCGACGGCAATCCGGTCACCACCGCGATCGCCGGCTGGCGCAATGCAGCCGTGATCTCCGGACACTGGGCGCTCTACGGCTTCGGCATGTTCGTGGTCGAGGAGAAGTCGAGCGGCAACTATGTCGGCCGCGTCGGCCCGTGGTGTCCGCCGGGCTGGCCCGGTTTCGAGGTCGGCTGGGGCATTGCCAAGGAATTTCGCGGCAAGGGCTATGCGGTGGAGGCGGCCCGCGCGTCGATCGACTGGGCGTTCGACAGTTTTGAGGTCGACGAGATCATGCACTGTATCGAAAGCGTGAATGCGCCGTCGCAGGCGGTGGCGCGCAGGCTGGGTGCGCGGAAGGATCGCGTGATCGATCTGTTCGGCAAGCCCGCCGACGCCTGGATCACGACGCGCGCCGCGTGGCGGCGAAATTGAATCGATCGACGATCTGACTTAAGTTCGCGGCGCCGACGACCGGATCGATGGGATGCTGCTGACCAATCTCGACCTTGCCTTTCGCGCCGCCAGCGTCGCGCTGCTGCTGGTGCTGGCGGCGTCGCTACTCTCTGATTTTCGCAATGTACTGGCTGCCCGCCTCGGTGCCGTCTTCGTGCTCAGCACGGTTGCGCATGCCGTGAGCTATTCGTTGGATGTCACGTCGCGGATCCCGCTCTGGCATGCACCGCTGATCGCGTTGTCGACCGGGACCATCGTGGTGTTCTGGCTGTTCACGCGCGCCCTGTTCGACGACGAGTTTCGCCTCCGCTGGTGGCACGGCTTGATCTGGGCGCTGGTGGCGGCCTTCAGCTTCGCAGGCTGCGTCTGGATTGCACCCAGCGGCCATGTGCGGTTCTCGGTGACGGTGGTCAATCTGATCGTGCTCGGTTTCATCGCCCTTGCGGTCGGGCAGATGATCGCCTCCTGGCCAACTGACCTGGTCGAGCGCCGCCGCCGCGTTCGTGTCTTCATCGTCTGCGCCATCGCGCTCTATGGCGGGCTGAACGCGGTGCTCCAGATCGCCGTCGCCGGCCACCACGTCGGCGCTGTCGCCGAAACCATCAATGCCGGTGTGCTCACCGGCACCGTCGCGGCGATCGTCTATGCCATGATGCGCGTTGACGGCGCGGATCTGTTTCCGGCAGCAGTGGCGCCCGCACCGCCGACTGTTTTCAGCCAGCCTGCGGCCGATGCTGCCGCCGACCAAAAGCTGATCGATGCGCTGATGCGTCTGATGGCGGACGAGCGCATCTACCGCCAGGAGAACATCACCATCGGCGTGCTGGCGGGCCGGTTGAAGATTCCGGAATACCGGTTGCGTCGGCTGATCAACCAGCGGCTCGGCTACCGCAACTTCAATGTGTTCCTGAACAACCACCGGATCGAGGAGGCCAAGGCCGCGCTCGCCGACCCCACCCAGGCCGAGGTTCCCGTCATCACCATCGCGATGGACGCCGGCTTCCAGTCGCTGGGTCCGTTCAACCGCGCCTTCAAGGCGGTCACGGGTGTGACCCCGACGGAATACCGGCGGCTCAAGGCCGACGCGGCTTAGATTTTTAAGCACCTGAAATCACGTATGAATTTCGAAATCGACTAGTCCCGATCAGTTTCGACGAGGTCGATTTTCAAATCCGGCGAGCGTGTCTCGCCCGCATCCGGCCTTGCTCTCCCGCACATGCCCCGTAGCCGGAGAAAGCCCGTGACCCGTCGCCGTAAGATCGTCCTCCTCACCACCGCCATCGCCTGTGCCGGCCTCGCGCTCGGCGCGGCGCGGGCGCGTGACGTGCCCAAGGTTGCCACCGGCTTCATCGCCCACACGCTCTGCTCGGAGACCTTCGTCTCCGGCCTCGATCCCATGCGCGATCTCAACGAGACCATCGACGCGATGCCGGGCACAGGTCTCTTGAGCTGGGCAATGAATCTGCAGATCGATCGCACGCGCAAGGATGTCACGGTGTCCCTGTTCGGGATCGGCCGCAGCCATGCCGTCTATCGCGAAGGTCTCGGTTGCTCGCTCGAGCACGGCCGGGGGATCGCCGACGTCGCGTTGCCGCCGGATGACAAGCAGCCAGCATTGTTGCCCGAGATCGCCGGCCCGGGACTCGTGGCTCCGCAAAGCGAGGGGCTGTCCGCCGCGCTCGACCGTGCCTTCGCCGAGCCCGCGCAGCCGCCTTACCGCCGCACGCGCGCGATCGTCGTCATGAAGGCCGGCCGTATCATCGCCGAGCGTTATGCCGACGGTATCGGGCCGGAGACGCGGCTGCTCGGCTTCTCCATGACGAAGTCGGTGATGTCAGCGCTGACGGGCATTCTCGTGCGTCAGGGCAAGTTGAGACTGGACGGGCCCGCGCCAATTGCCGCCTGGCAAAATCCGGACGATCCGCGCCATGCCATCACCGTCGACCAGTTGCTGCGTCATACCGCAGGCCTCGCGCTCGGCAGCTCGCTGGAGGCCAAGCTTGGCTCCGTGCTCGAGCCGGTCAACACCATGAAATATGCCGAGGACGATATGGCTGGCTTCGCCGAGCGCGCGCCGCTCGCAACCGCGCCGGGCACGGTGTGGAATTATCACGACGGCAATTTCCTCATCCTCGCGCAACTGTTGCGTGACGCCGCCGGCGGCAAGCCCGCCGATGCGCTCGCCTTCGCGCGCCGCGAATTGTTCGCGCCGCTCGGCATGCACGACGTCACGCTTCAGCTTGATGGCGCCGGCACGATCGAGGGCGCCGGCGAAATGATGGCGTCCGCACGCGACTGGGCGCGGTTCGGCCAGCTCTATCTCAACGACGGTGTCGTCGGCGGCAAGCGCATCCTGCCCGAGGGCTGGGTGAACTACTCCGCGACGGCCACGCCTCACGCGTGGGTCGGCATCGGTGCGGGCTTCTGGACCAACCAGGGCAACAGTTTCGGCGCGAAATTTCGCGTCGACCATGGTTGGCCGCGCGATGCCTTCTTCGCCAAGGGCACGATCGGGCAATACACGATCGTGATCCCGTCGGAGAAGTTGGTGATCGTGCGCCTCGGCCGCACACTGAATTGGCCGCCGGAAGTGGATGGCGTGTTCGACCTCGTGCGCGACGTCGTGGCGACCACGCGCGAGAATGGGAAACTGGCGGGCGCGAATTAGTCTTACCTCTCCCCGCCTGCGGGGAGAGGTCGGATCGCCCTTGCGATCCGGGTGAGGGGGTACAGGTCTCACGGCCGTCTCACCCGCGGAGAGAGGCCCCTCACCCCAACCCTCTCCCCGAACGGGCAGAGGGAGAAGAAGGGCCTACTGCCGCCCCAGCTCCGTCGCCTTCGCGACGCGATCGAAGCGCTCCAGCGTCATGATCGCGTCGGCGAATTTGTCGGCCCGGGCGTTCAGCACGGGCCGCGCCAGCGTCAGGAATTTCTGCTGCATCGCCTGCGCATCCGGGAACGAGGTCGGCTCGCCCGAGGGATCGGCATAGAGCCGCTCGTGCACGCCGTCATCGGTGGTGATGCTCACGCGTGCGCCGAACGGATGGGTGCGGCCGACCTCGAGCCGGTCGTCCTGCACCACGTCGAACTTGTCGGCGAGCGCGTCGATGGCGGCGTCACCCAAGCGGTTGTAATCGTCCCAGCCGAACGAGCCCTGGTCGAGCGCGAGCGCGCCGGTGAAGAACATCGAGAACTGGCCGCCGACGATCGAGGTCGGATGCCGCTTGGTGGCGGCATCGCCCGTCAGCGTGATGCCGTTGCGATGCAGGCCGATCTCGACGCGCTTGACCTGGTCGGGCGTCAGATTGTGCTCGCGCCGCATCGCGATCAGCGCGTCGATCGCGGCATGGGTGTAGCGGCAGCTCGGATACGGTTTGACGCCGATCTTCATGGTCTCATAGGTCTTGCCGAGCCCGGCGACCGCCTTGTCGGGATGCGCGTCGTCGGTGTAGCCGGCGAGCAGGCCGTGCTTGCCTTCGACCGATTCCGTCGCGCCGACGAAATCGTTGCGCGCCAGCGTCGCGGCGATCACGCCGTTCATCGCGGCCGCGCCGACCTGGTAGCGCTTGTTCCAGGCGCCGTTCATCAGGAATTGCAGCGAGCCCGCGGCCTGGCTGCCGGCGACGCCGAAGGCGGCGATGATCTGTGCTTCGGAGAGGCCGAACAGCTTTGCCGCCGCCGCGGCCGCGCCATAGGTGCCGGCGGTCGCGGTCGGATGGAAGCCGCGCGCATAATGCGAGGTCGGGTCGAGCGCGTTGCCGAGCCGGCAGCACACCTCATAGCCCGCCACGATCGCGGTCAGCACGTCGCGCCCGGAGGCGCCGACCATCTCGCCGACGGCAAACGCGGCCGGAACCACCGGCGCGCTCGGATGCAGCGAGGAATCCGCGTGCGTGTCGTCGAAATCGAGGGAATGGCCGAGCGCCCCGTTGAGCAGGGCGGCCACCGCCGGTGTCCAGGTCTTGGCATCGCCGAACACGGTGGAGTCGCCCTTGGTGTCGAGCGCGAGCGCTTCGAGCATCTTCAGCAGCGACGGGGTCGATTCCGCCTCGCTCCGCGCCCGGATGGCGCTGCCGAGGAAATCCAGCGTCAGCACCTTGGCGCGATCCAGCACTTCCGCCGGAATATCTGCGAATTTCAGGTTGGCGACATAGGCAGCCAGCGTTGCGGTTTCGTGAGCCATCGTGTTTCCTCGTTTTGGCCGGCAAGTTAGGCGGGGTGATTTGGCCTTTCAAGCGGCCTTGGGGCCGCGGGCATCAGCTATGCTTTTGGCTGGTTGTGAGGATCGGGATATTCGACGATGGCAGGCGCAAGGGAGCTGTTCGACTGGATCTGGTCGCGCAAGACGCAATTGGGGCTGGCGGTCCGGGTCACGGTCGCGGCCACCGGGGCCTATGCGCTTGCCACCGCTCTGCATCTGCTGCTGCCGCTCTGGGCCGTCCTCACCTCCATCATCGTGACCCAGATGAGCGTCGGGCGCTCGCTGAAGGCGACGCGCGACTACATGCTCGGCACGATCGGCGGCGCGGTCTATGGTGGCGCCATCGCAATCCTGATCCCTTATTCCAGCGAACTCGGTCTTCTGGGTTTGCTGGTGCTGGCCGTCGCGCCGCTTGCCTTTCTCTCGTCGATCTATCCGAACCTGAGCTCTGCAACAGTGACGGCCGTGATCGTGCTGGTGCTTCCGAGCATGCATCACGCCGATCCGATGGCGTCGGCGATCGACCGCGTCAGCGAGGTTTCGGTCGGCGCCATCACCGGGCTCCTGGTCTCGTTCCTGGTGCTGCCGTCGCGCGCGGTGCGCCAGATCCGCGCCAGCGCGGCGAAACTGCTCGAGCTGATCGCGGAGGCGTTCACGGAATTGCTTGCGGGTCTCACCCGTGGCCGCGACAACGATGCGCTGCATCGGATACAGGATGGGATCGGCACCGCCATGGTGGGCATGAATACCATCGGTGCCGAGGCGGAGCGTGAACGTTCGGCGCGGCTGTCGAGCGGTCCCGACACCGGCCCGCTGCTGCGCACGATCCTGCGGTTGCGCCATGACGTCGTGATGATCGGTCGCGCCACGGTGGTGCCGCTGCCGGTCGAGGTGCAGGTCAGGCTCGCCGGCCCTCTCGCGGAGGTCAGCGCGGCAATCGTGCGCTTCCTGAAGTCGGCGGCCGAAGCCATCCGCGCGGGCGCCGGCGCGCCGCCGATCCATCCGGTGCACGTCGCGCTTCAGCATTATGCCGAGGCGGTCGCGGCCGTGCGCCAGGACGGCGTGATCCGCGGCCATCCCGGCGATACCGCTGAGCGCTTCTTCGCGCTCGGCTTCTCGCTGGAGCAGATGCACCAGAATCTCTGCGATCTCGATCGCGTCGTCGGCGAATGGTCGGAAGCCGCGGCCGATGGGCCGGTGAAGCTCGCGGAGTGAGCTATCGTTTCGTCAGGCCCTTGCTTTGCAGGCGCCAGATCAGCAGATCGATGCGGTCCTGGCCGAAGAACGGCTCGTTCTCGAACGTGAAGGTCGGCACGCCCCAATGGCCGGAGGCGGCGTGGTCCTTCTCATTCTCGGCAATCACCTGCTCGTAGCGATCCGGATCGGCGCTGATCGCAGCGTCCATCGCGGCGAGATCGAAGCCGGCAGCCCCCGCAGCGCGCGCGAGATGATCGCCCTCGTTCCAGCCGGCGACCGAACCGTCCCAGAGCACGCGCGCGATCGCATCCGTGAATGCGAGCGAGCGGCCTTCGAGCTGCGCCATGGCGCCGAGCCGTGTCAGGCGATGGATATAGGGCTGCTCCGTCGCGACATCGAACGTCGTCTTGTCCTGCACGATCGGATCCGGTCGCGGAAAGCGGAACGGAATGCCTTCGTGTTGCGCCACGCGCGTGCTGTCGAGCACCACATAGCGAATGAAATTCGGGCTCGCTTTCTTGAAGAAGCCTGGCACGCGCACCGCGAGCGGATAGACCGGCCGCAGGTTCACCGCGAGATCATAGTCCGCGACCAGCTTCAGCGTCTTCGGCAGCGCCAGATAGCTGAAGGGGCTGCGAAACGAGAAGAACAGGTCGACGGACAGCGTCATCGCACCGGCTCCGCGATCCTCCCCATCATGCCGCGGGCCACGAGCTTGTGGAACGGCGTGATCAGCGTGAGGTAGGTCCGCCCGAGGAAATTGTTTGTTTTCACCAGGGTGGTCAAGGTGACCTGGCGGCTCGCCGCATCCCCGGCCACGTCGACGACGATGCGAAAATCGAGGTGAGAATCATTGAAGCCGGCGATCAGCCGCTCCGGCGTCTCGCTCAACACCGGAAACAGGCCGATCAGGCCGCCGGGCGCAGGCGCGCCTTCGCCCGATTGCTTCAGGCCGAATGGCGTCACGAGAATGTTGCGCAGGCGTGTCAGCGCCTCGACCCAGCGTGGCCCGTTCAACACCATCCTGGTGCAGGCCTCGCGGGCGTTCACCGCCGCTGGGCCGATATCGACACGAAACGCGTCGATGAACTGCGCGCCTGATAGCACCGTGCCGGCATCGACATTGGGGGTGACTTCACGGACTGGGCTGGTCATCCCGCCAGTTTGCGCGTCAGCATCCGGAATCGCAAGATCAAGAGTCCGGCATAGACGAACGATCCGATCGACAGTCCGATCCAGACGCCGACCGCGCCGAGACCGGCGTGGAAGGCCAGCGCCCAGGCGATCGGGAAGCCGACGCACCAATAGCCGATCGCGGCGAACACCAGTGTCATCTGTGTGTCATTGATGCCGCGCAGCGCGCCGCCCATGATGGTCTGCAGCGCATCGGCGATGAAGAAGGTCGCGCCGACCAGCAGAAGCGTTGCGGTGAGCTCGACAGTCGGCGCGCTGGCTTCGCTGCGGCCGAAGAACAGCCGTCCGAGCTCGTAGCGGCCGAGGACGATGGCAACCGTCAGGCCGGCGACAAACGCGATCCCGAGCACCGTCGCGACGAGGCCCGCGCGTCGGACGCCCGCCGGGTCGTTACGGCCGAAGGCGTGGCCGACCCGCACCGTCGCGGCCATGCCGATGCCGAGCGGGACCATGAACAGGATGGCCGTGACCTGGAGCGCGATCTGGTGCGCGGCGAGTGCGGTCGTCGAGATCAGTCCCATCAACAGCGCAGCCGAAGAGAACAGGCCGTATTCCAGCAGCAGGGAGAACGAGATCGGCGCGCCGATCGCGATCAGCTGGCGCGTCAACGGCCAGTCGATCCGCCATAGCTGGACCAGCGGATGATAATCCGCGAACGGCTTGCGCAGGCCTGCGATGGCGAGCGCAGCGATGAAGGTGCCGAGATTGACCAGTGTCGTCGCCAGTCCCGCGCCGAACAGGCCGAGCTCGGGCAGGCCGAACAGGCCATGGATCAGGCAGTAGACCAGCACGAAATTCGCGGGGATCGCCGCGAGCGTGATCCACAGCGGCGCCTGCGGCCGGTTCACGGCGCTCATCATGCTGCGCAACGCGATGAAGCCGAGCGCCGGCGCGATGCCCCAGGCCAGCCCATTCAGGTAGCGCTGGGCGAGCGCGGCCGAATGCGGCGCCTGTCCGAGCGCGATCAGGATGTGCTCGCCATAGAGGGGCGAAGCCATCATCGGCAGCGAGATCAGCAGCGCGACCCAGAGGCCGACGCGCAAGGACAGGCGGATGCGCCTGACGTCGCCGGCGCCGAATGCCTGGGCTGCCAGCGGCGATACCGCAGCCATCAATCCAAGCCCGAAGGTGAAGCTGACGAAATAGACGGTGTGCGCAAGTGCCGCAGCGGCGACCGAATCCTCGCCGAGCCTGCCGATCAACGCGAGATCGCTCGTGATCATCGCGATCTGCCCGAGCTGCGTCAGCATCATCGGCACGGCCAGCCGCAGCGTCTCGCCGAACTCCTGCGCGAGATGGCTTTGCACGCCGGTTTGCGGCTGCGGATGTGGTTCGACGGTGTCGAGCATGGCTATCCATTATCATCGCAGGGCGACGAAAACATGGCTCGGGCGTCTTCTCCCTCGCCCCGCTTGCGGGGAGAGGGTCGGGGTGAGGGGGAGTCTCCGCGGGGACGGTGAGAGTTGGACTCGCGGAGAGTCCCCCTCACCCGGAACGCGCGCCGGGGCGCGCATTCCGGCCTCTCCCCGCGAGCGGGGAGAGGCGAAGATCACCCCTTCCGTTCCGGCACGCGCCGGATCTTCGCCCCCAGCGCGTTCAGCCGTTCGTCGATGCGCTCGTAGCCGCGCTCGATCTGGTCGGCGTTGTTGATGGTGGAGGTGCCCTCGGCGCAGACGGCGGCGAGCAGCATCGCCATGCCGGCGCGGATGTCGGGCGAGCTCAGCGTCGCGCCATGCAGCCGGCTGGGACCAGCGATGATCGCACGATGCGGATCGCACAGCACGATGCGCGCGCCCATCCCGATCAGCTTGTCGACGAAGAACATCCGCGACTCGAACATCTTCTCGAACATCAGGATCACGCCTTCGCACTGCGTGGCAGTGACGATCGCGATCGACATCAGGTCGGCCGGGAAGGCCGGCCAGGGCTGGTCTTCCAGCTTCGGCACGTGGCCGCCAAAATCATCCTGGATCTTCAGCGTCTGGTTCGAGGGCACGATCAGGTCGTCGCCCTCGACGCGACAGACGATGCCGAGCCGCTCGAAGCCCATGCGGATCGAGCGCAGATGCTCGACGCCGGCGCCCACGATGCGCAGCGGCGAGCGCGTCACGGCGGCGAGACCGATCAGCGAGCCGACCTCGATATGGTCCGGCTGAATCCGGTAGGTCGTTTCGCCCAGCGTCGCCGGTCCATGCACGATCATGGTGTTGGTGCCGATGCCCTCGATCCTGGCACCCAGCGCGACCAGGAAATTGGCGAGGTCCTGCACATGCGGCTCGGAGGCCACGTTGCGCAAATAGGTGACGCCGTCGGCCGCGACGGCCGCGACCAGCGCATTCTCGGTCGCGGTGACGCTCGGCTCGTCGAGGAACACGTCGGCGCCGGTGAGCTTCGGCGCGCGGAATTCGAGCCGGTCGGTCGCGGTGACCTTGGCGCCGAGTTGCTCCAGCGCGAGCACATGGGTGTCGAGCCGGCGCCGGCCGATGACGTCGCCGCCGGGCGGCGGCAGCATCACCTCGCCGCAGCGCGCGAGCAGGGGCCCGGCGAGCAGGATCGAGGCGCGGATGCGAACGCAGAGCTCGGGATCGAGATCGGCGGCGCGAATGCTCTTGGCGTGAATATGAAGCGTGTTGCGGGCGGTCCATTCCGCGGACGCACCAACGGAGCGGACCAGCTCGACCAGCGTCTCGGTGTCGCGGATCCGCGGCACGTTCTCCAGCGTCACCGGATGCTCGGTGAGCAGGGCGGCCGCGATGATCGGCAGCGCCGAATTCTTGTTGCCGGCCGGCTCGATCGAGCCCGAGAGCCGGTGACCGCCCTCGACGATGTATTGGATGGGCGCCACTTGGATCTCTCCGTCCTGTTGGGTTGGGGCGGGCTGCTTTGGAGGCGGAAACTATAGGGAATTGAGCGCGGTAGCAAATGCGCTGGCCGTCGTTCGGGCCTCGTCCTTCAGTCCCGGGGAGGCTGCCAAAGGTGCCCGTCAAAACAGTCCGATGATATTTCCCACCACATAGAGGATCGCGATCAGGATCAGTGCGCCGATCATGACGAAGGAGATTTCAGTCGCAATGGCACCGGTGCCGAGCGTGGCGGCGACGGCGGCCAGGAGGCGCTCTTCCCGGAAGATCAGCGACAGGACCGAGAACAGGATGGCGAGCAGGCCGAGCGAGATTGCGGCGACCGATGCAATTTCGCTCCAGCTTCTCCCAGCCGATTTTTCGACCTTGGGGGCCTGATACTCCACGCCCTTCACGCGCGCGACGATGCGGTCCTTGATGCGATGACCGGTGTCGACGATGACCTGGTCAGCCGGTGGCGGCGGATACACCATCGGCACGACCCAGTGCGGCAGCACGGCCGCAATGAAGGCCAGCATGCCGACGAGGCTCCCGATCACGCCAAGCCGGCGGGAGGGAATAGCTGGCTTCAATGCAGGCGCACTCATGGCATCGCGTTTCCCGGCCGGAATTGGCCAATGGGTTCACGCTACTTCGTCGTGGTCATGGGTGGTGAGGTTCAGGGGCTCGGTCTCGGTGCACCTCTCCCCAGCGGGAGAGGTGACCTGCGCCCGGGGCTTGGGCCGAGTGCTAGATATCGATCGTCGCGCTGAGCGAATGCTCCTGGATGAAGTCGCGGCGCGGTTCGACCACGTCGCCCATCAGCTTGGTGAAGATGTCGTCGGCCTCGTCGACCTCCTTGACCTTCACCTGCAGCAGCGAGCGCACGTCGGTGTCGAGCGTCGTCTCCCAGAGCTGCTCCGGGTTCATCTCGCCGAGGCCTTTGTAGCGCTGCAGCGAGATGCCCTTGCGGCCGGCTTCGGTCACCGCCTCGAACAGGTCGGACGGACCGTGCACCACATGCTCGCTGTCCTTGCGGCGCAGCTTGCCGGAGCGGGCGTAGACGTCCTGGAGTTTGGGCGCGTACTCGTCGAGCTTGCGGGCTTCGGCCGAGCCGAGCAGCGCATCGTCGATGATTGCCGCTTCCTTGACGCCGCGCACGGTGCGCTCGAACAGGAAGCCCTGGCCTTCGACGAATTGTCCGACCCAGCCGCGCTCGACCTCCTCGGCCTGGTTGTCCAGCCGGGTCGCGATGTACTGCGCGGCGGCTGCGGCGTTCTCGGGGTTGCCGTAGACCGACTTGTTCAGCACGCCGGTGATGGCAGCCTGCTCGACCACCTTCCGGTTATAGCGGCTGTGGAGGTTGCGCAGGATGCTGCGGACGACGCGGGCGTCGTCGACCAGCGCGCGCAGATCGCGCCCCGTGCGGTCGCCACCGGTGCCGGGAATGAAGACGCAATCGTCGAGACCGGCGTCGATCAGGTAATCTTCCAGCGCGCGCTCGTCCTTCAGATATTGCTCGGACTTGCCGCGGGAGACCTTATAGAGCGGCGGCTGGGCGATATAGAGATAGCCGCCGTCGATGATGTCGCGCATCTGCCGGTAGAAGAAGGTCAGCAGCAGCGTGCGGATGTGGGCGCCGTCGACGTCGGCGTCCGTCATCACGATGATCTTGTGATAGCGCAGTTTCTCGACCGAGAACTCGTCGCCGATGCTGGTGCCGAGCGCGGTGATCAGCGTGCCGATCTGCTCGCTGCCCAGCATCTTGTCGGGGCGGACGCGTTCGACGTTGAGGATCTTGCCGCGCAGCGGCAGCACGGCCTGGAATTCGCGGTTGCGGCCCTGCTTGGCGCTGCCGCCTGCCGAGTCACCCTCGACGATGAAGAGTTCGGACTTGGCCGGATCCTTTTCCTGGCAGTCGGCGAGCTTGCCGGGCAGCGAGGAGACCGACAGCGGGCTCTTGCGCGTCAGCTCGCGCGCCTTTCGCGCGGCTTCGCGGGCAGCCGCAGCCTGGATCACCTTGCCGACGATCATCTTGGCTTCGGACGGGTGCTCCTCGAACCAGGCCTGGAGCGCCTCGTTGAGCACGTTCTCGACCACGGGGCGCACTTCCGAGGACACCAGCTTGTCCTTGGTCTGCGACGAAAACTTCGGGTCCGGCACCTTCACCGACAGCACGGCCGTCAAGCCTTCGCGGCAATCGTCGCCGGTCAGCGCGATCTTTTCCTTCTTCGCATTGGCTTCGGCATAGCCGTTGACCTGGCGCGTCAGCGCGCCGCGGAAGCCGGCGAGATGGGTGCCGCCGTCACGCTGCGGGATGTTGTTGGTGAAGCACAGCACGTTCTCATGGTAGCTGTCGTTCCACCACAAGGCGGCCTCGACGCCGATGCCGTTGGCTTCGGCACGCACCATGATCGGCGTGGGCACCAGGGCTTTCTTGTTGCGGTCGAGATATTTGACGAACTCCTCGACGCCGCCGGAATAATGCATCTCCTCGCGCTTCTCGACCGCGTGACGCATGTCGGAGAGCGCGATGTTGACGCCGGAATTGAGGAAGGCGAGCTCGCGCAGGCGATGCTCGAGCGTGGCGAAATCATATTCGACGTTCTTGAAGGTCTCGGTGGACGCCATGAACGTCACCTCGGTGCCACGCCGGCCCGGCGCATCGCCGACGACCTTGAGCGGTGCGACCGCATCGCCATGGGCGAACTCGATGTAATGTTCCTTGTCGTCGCGCCAGATGCGCAAGCCGAGCTTGCTCGACAGCGCGTTGACGACGGAGACGCCGACGCCGTGCAGACCGCCGGAGACCTTGTAGGAGTTCTGGTCGAACTTTCCGCCGGCGTGCAGCTGGGTCATGATGACCTCGGCCGCCGAAATGCCTTCGCCCTTGTGGATGTCGACGGGAATGCCGCGGCCGTCGTCGCGCACGGTGACGGAATTGTCGGCGTTGAGCACGACGTCGACGCGCGAGGCGTGTCCTGCCAGCGCTTCGTCGATCGCGTTGTCGACGACTTCGTACACCATGTGATGCAAGCCCGAGCCGTCATCGGTGTCGCCGATATACATGCCCGGACGCTTGCGAACGGCATCGAGCCCCTTGAGCACGCGGATCGATTCCGCCCCGTAATCGCTCGGATTTGAGGGCTCGTTTTCGGCAGGCGTCTGCCGAGCAGGTTCTGTCATGAGAGGCCTTCGAAATGTCGCCCGAATCAGCGGCGCAAAAGGCGCTGATTTGCAGGCTATTTGTGCCATGAAAGACCGCTTGCGCCTAGCGCAAAGTATCCTCCGGCAACCCTTTGAGCAGATAGGGTTTTTCAACGAGTTTTCAAGGCTTTTGAGGGCCGATTCCGGGCTCCTCGAAAAGCCCGATTCGAGGCCCTGTTTTTGACCCCTGAAGGCGTGGATTTTGCGGGGGTGCAGCGGCCTGTTCGGAAGGCGTCGTGGGGCTGCGGGACGGGCGTCCCGAGTTCAGTAAATCCGGTCCGACTTCCTGTCGCCGTCATCCAACCTGAGGCCCCAGGTCTCGCCGGCGGCCACGGTGATGCTATCGGTGCGGACCCGACGGCCCGATACGAGCAGCGTATAGGCATACGTGCCGGGCGGCAGATCCAGCATTTGTGGATGGTTGACGCCGCCCGCGATCTCGATGACCTCATCGTTGATCGCGAGCGAGGCCACATCAGGTACAAGATAGCCGAAGATCAGCCGCGCCTGTCCTGATGCGGGCAGGAAGTTGGCCTTGGCCGCGACCTCCGTGTTTCGCTGGACTAGGTCGATCGTGGTCTCGCCCTTGGCACGGTCGAGCGTCAGCGTGCCCGGTCCCTTCGGGGAAGCGAACACGAGCCGCGCGCGATCGGCGGCGACCGTCGCGCCCTCCGCCTTTTCCTGCCAGCCGCGCTTTCCGAGTTCCGCACGGTAGAAGGCCAAGACGTCGTTGAGCTCTGCGGGCACCTGGGCTTCGAGCTCGACCCGGAACGGGACTTCGATGCCGGACGCGTGCGAGGTGCTGAAGCTCGAGTGGCTGGCTCGCGTCGGCACGGGCATATCGGCGTGGGGATCCGCTGCGGTCAGCGGCTCCTGCGAACAGCCCGCAAGAAGCGTGAGGCCGCACACCAGCAGCCACCACCGTGCCGGGACCTTCGTCCCGTGCCTGACCGTCGTCATGCTTGCTCTCCGCATCAAGGGTTTGGCGATCGGATCAATACATTTGCAGCGGCAGCACGTCGCCGGTCGGCCCCACCATCAGGCCCCAGGCATCGCCCGCGGCGATGTCCAGGGTGTCGTTGCGGGCCGGGCGACCTGCCATTTTAAGCGAGTACTGGTATTTGCCCGGCGGCAGATCGAGCATCGGCCCCTTCGGGGATTGAGGGCCACCGGCACCGGCCGCAACCTTGATGGTCTGCTTGTTGATCGTGAGCTGCGCGTCCTGGGAGCCCATGTTGCCGAACAGCAGCTTGGCCTGGCCGGGCTTGGGCATGATGTCCGCCTTGGTCGCGGCATCCGGGTTCTTCTGCACCAGATTGACCGACGTCTCGCCATTGGCGCGGCCGAGCTTCAACACGGCCGGTCCCTGAGCGGACGTGAAGGCGAGCTGGACGCGATCGGCGCTGACGGCCGCGCCGTCCGGCTTCTCCTGCCAGCCGAGCTTGGTCAGCTCGCTGCGATAGAACGCCAGCACGTCGCTAAGTGCGGCAGGTACGCTGGCCTCGAGCTCTCGGCGGAACGGCGCCTCAACTCCAGGCAGTTTCGCCGTGCCAAGTGAGGTCGATGTGCGCTGCTTCGGCACGGGCAGCGCTGAGTCCGGATCCGCTTCCAGCGGGGCGGACGCTTTGGCCTGGGCGACGGCAGGATCGTTGCCAGCCGGCCTGGCTTTGGACGCAGGATTGGCCGCAGCCATCTTGAGGCCCGAGCCGTCGGCGCTGACATTCACCTTCGGACCCATCTGCATCACGGTCATCGAGATCGACTTGCCGCCCTTCGAAAACTCCATCACCGCCATGTTCGGCTGGTTGATCACCGAGGGCTGCTCCTTCCAGCCTGCGGGCTTCAGCGAGGCCCGGTAGAAAGCCGTCAGCGCCTTGACGCTGGAGGCGGCATTGAATTCGAGCCGGCCGTCGTCGCCGTTGAACGTCACCTCCTGCGCGTTCTCGGGCAGCGGCACCGGCGTCTTGCTGTCGGCGAGCGCCTGCAGCGGCGCATCGGAGAGCGCGGCGGCCTGCACCTTGCGACGGGTTTCGTCGGCGGCGATGACCTGTTTTGCCATCGCCTCGGCGTCCTTCATGAACTTTTCGTCGGCATCCTTCTTGGCCTTGATCCGTGCCGCGATCGCCGTGTCCGTCAGCTGCGTGGCCAGGCTGACCATGGTGAAATCATATTTGCGGCCGAGCCGCAGCACGCCGGTCTCCTCCGCCGTGGAAACCTTGATCGCCACCTCGTCGCCGGCGGCAAGCGGCGCGTTGCCATCCTCGTGCCAGCCGCGTGCGGCGAGCTCGCGATGGTAGAAGGCGAGCACGGCAGGCAGATTGGCCATCACGGCGGCCGACATTTCGCGCTTGGCGGTGGTGGCGTTGCCCTTGCCCATGGACGTCTTTGTCGCGTCCGGTCGCGGAAAGCCTGCGGAATCGCCGTCGAGCTTGAGCTCGGCGGGCAGGGCGAAGACGGCCGTCCGGATCTCGACATTGGTCTTGCCGTCGTCGCGGCGTGTCATCGTCAGCATCACGGGCTTCTGCCTGTAGAAGCCGGTCACTTCGCTGTCGGGATGCTCGTAGTAGACGCGCACGCCGTTCGGAACGGCATCGTCGAGGCCGGCATTGGTCCAGCGCGAGGCCGTTTCCGGCGTGAGCTTCTGCCAGCCGATTGCGGCCATTTCTCTGGTGTAGAAATCAAGCGTCGCCTCGAGCACCGTCGGCGCGATGCAGCCGAGATAGGGCCTGGTGCCATCGAACACGATGCCGAGCGCGCCGTCGGGGAACGGCACGTTTCCATAGATCCGGTCGGGCGTGTAGTACACCACGGATTGGTCGGGCCGGCCGAGGGCCTGCGTGAAATGGACGGACAGGCCTTGCCGGCCCTTCTTGAAATTCAGCGTGTCGCTCTTTTCCTCCAGCGGTCGCACATAGGGCACCCAGCCGTCCGCGCTGAGGAGTTTCTTCACGGCCGGCGCGGTCACGGTTTCCGGCGTCGGCATACGATATTCGACGCGGTCGCGATTTTTGAGTGACGGATCGTCCACCGCGCCCTCGAGCTGCGGCAGGGTGTGAACGTCGACGTAGCCATCATCGGCGCGCGCGGGCAACGAAGCGCTCGCCATCAGCAGAAGGCCGCAGGCAAGCAGCCGCCAGCGGGCCGGGACCTGCGCCCCGCGCTTGATCGTCGACATCGTGAAAACTCCTGGGTTTTGCGCGGGCCTTGATCCATCGCGCAATTGCAGGCTGCGACACCGTCGACGCGGCCTCAGACGACTAGTCGCGGCGGGAACCCGTGAGGTTCAAATCGGCTCAGTACAGCAGGAGGGGCGACCAGGCCTCGCCGTCGCGCCCGACCGTGAGCTCCCAGGTATCGCCGGCGGCGAACTCAAGGACATGGGTGGTGGCCGGATGGCCCGGCACGCTCAGCTCGTAGGAATATTTGCCGGGTGGCAGATCCAGCGACACGGCACGGGTGCCGGCGGCGCGCTTGATGGTTCGATCGTTGATCGTGAGCGCGGCGTCGGTCTCGCTGATATTGGAGAACACCAGCATCGCCTGGCCGGGCTCGGGCAGGACGTTGCCCTGGATCGCGACATCGCGGTTGCGCTGGACGAGATTGACGATGGTGCTGCTGTTCCTGCGGCCGAGCTCGAGCATTCCCGGCCCCAGCGGGGAGACGAAGGCGACGTGGGCATGGTCGGCGGCGACCACGCGACCATCCGGCGTCTCCTGCCAGCCGCGCTTTCCGAGCTCGGTGCGATAGAAAGCGAGGACGTCGCTGAGCTCCGCGGGAATGGTGGCCTCCAGCGTGGTGCGGAGCGGCGCTTCAACGCCGCGGATGATGGTGGTGTGGATCCCTCTGAAGCTGTACCGGGTTGGCGCGGGCAGAGTTGCCTCCGGATCCGGTGTCAGCGTAGGCGAGACCAGCGTCGCGAGATGCGGCATCCAGACGCCGGCAGTGGCCGCGAGCGTGCAGCCTGCGAGGAGGGCGAGGCCGCACACAAACGCTCGCCATCGTGCCGGAGCTTTCGCTCCGAGCCTTACCGTCCGCATGGTCACTCCTCAGGACATCGCGCGATGTGAGATCGCCGCGATTGCAACGGCTGCGACACCGTCGGCGCGGCCTCAGGGAGCTAGTCGCGACTGGAAATGACCGGGTTCAACGACGGCTCTATCGCCGGGCGGAAACGCGTCCGCTCTCGACGTCAAAGACTTCGCCGCCCGCGCCGATCTCGGCAAACGCGGCCGGGTCCGCGCCGGTCAGCCACACCTGCGCGCCGAGCTTGCGCAGCTCGTCGAACAACGCGGCGCGCCTGTTCGGATCGAGATGCGCGACGACCTCGTCGAGCAGCAGCAGCGGCACGATGCCGGTCATCTCGGCGACCAGCGTCGCATGCGCCAGCACGAGACCGATCAGGAGCGCCTTCTGCTCGCCGGTCGAGGCATCGCGCGCGGGCATGCTCTTCGGCGCGTAGATCACCTGCAGATCGGTGAGATGCGGACCGTCGGTGGTGCGGCCGGCAATGGCATCGCGCGGGCGGTTGTCACGCAGGATCTGGCGGTAGCGGTCCTCGACCGAGGTCGCGGTCTCGGTCAGCAGCGCGTTCTCCATCCAGCCGTCGAGCGCGATCTGCGCCGAGGGAAATGCGGACTGCTGTGCGCGCGTGTTGAGCATGCCGGTGAGCCGCGCCGCGGTCTGGCCGCGCGTGGCGGCGACGGCCACCGCGAGCTCGGCGGTCTCGCGCTCGATCGCGTCGCACCAATGGTCGTCGTAATTGCGCGTCTCGAGCAGGCGGTTGCGTGAGCGCAGCGAACGTTCGAGCGCGTTGATGCGGCTGGAATGCTCGCTGTCGATCGCGAGCACCAGGCGGTCGAAGAAGCGCCGCCGCTCGGAGGCCGCGCCCATGAACAGCCCGTCCATCGCCGGCGTCAGCCACACCATGCGGATGTGATCGCCGAAGGCCGCCGCGGAAGTCACCGGCTCGCGGTCGATGCGGCAGCGGCGGTTGACGGCGGTATCCGCGCGCGGCGGCTCGATGCCGGTGCCGAGCGTGGCCAAGCCCAAAGCGCCCTCGACCTGCGCGGACACGGCCCAGGAGCCGTCGCCCTGGTTGTCGGCGACGTCCTCCAGCGTGGCGCGCCGCAAGCCCCGTCCGAGCGACAGGAACGAGATCGCCTCGATGCAATTGGTCTTGCCCGCCCCGTTCGGCCCGACCAGCGCCACCATGTCAGCCGCCGTCTCGAGCCCCGCCGCCCGATAGTTCCGAAAATGCGTCAGCGTCAGGCGGTGAATGCGGGAGGGGGTCATGCTGTCTTTGTCATCGCCGGGCCTCTGCGCCCGGCAAGGACGGATGTAGTCGATGCGGAGGGACGCCGGTAGCCCCTCACACCCGCATCGGCATCAGCACGTAGAGCGCGCTCTTGTCGTCCTTGTCCTGCACCAGGGTCGGCGAGCCGGGGTCGGCGAGCTTCAACGTCGCGACGTCGCCTTCGATCTGGGCGGCGATGTCGAGCAGGTAGCGGGAGTTGAAGCCGATATCGAGCGCGTCGGAGGCGTACTCGACCTCGATCTCTTCGGTGGCGCTGCCGGAATCCGGATTGGTCACCGACAGCACCAGCTTGCCCGGCGACAGCGACAGTTTTACCGCGCGGCCGCGTTCGCTCGAAATCGTCGAGACGCGGTCGACCGCGTTCTCAAAATCCTTCTTGTCGACGACGAGCTCCTTGTCGTTGCCTTGCGGAATGACGCGGCCGTAATCGGGGAAGGTGCCGTCGATCAGTTTCGAGGTCAGCACCACATTGCCGAGGGTGAAGCGGATCTTGGCCTGCGACAGCTCGATCGTGACCTCGGCCTCGTTGTCCTCGATCAGGCGCTGCACCTCGCCGACGGTCTTGCGCGGCACGATCACGCCGGGCATGCCCTCGGCCCCCTTGGGCTGGACCAGGTCGAGCTGGGCGAGGCGGTGGCCGTCGGTGGCGACGCCGCGTAGCGTCGCGGCCTTCGCCGTGCCGGCCGCATGCAGATAGATGCCGTTGAGGTAGTAGCGGGTCTCTTCGGTCGAGATCGCGAACTGGGTGCGGTCGATCAGCCGCTTGACGTCCTTGGCGGCGAGCGAGAACGAATGCGACAAATCGCCGGCGGCGAGATCCGGGAAATCGTTCTCGGGCAGGGTCTGCAGCGTGAAGCGCGAACGGCCGGCGCGGATCGCCAGCACGGCGCGGTCGCCGTCGGCTTCCAGCACGATCTGCGATCCGTCGGGCAGCTTGCGCACGATGTCGTAGAACATGTGCGCCGGCACGGTGGTGGAGCCTGCCGTGGCGGTTTCCGCCGGCAGCGTCTCGGTCACCTCGAGGTCGAGGTCGGTCGCCTTCAGCGACAATTTCGCGTTCTCGGCGCGCACCAGCACGTTGCCCAGGATCGGAATCGTGTTGCGGCGCTCGACCACGCGGTGGACATGGCCCAGCGACTTCAGGAGTTGCGCGCGTTCGACCGTAACCTTCATTGCACTACTCGCCCGATCCCCAAAAGATGGAAAAAGCCGGGCGGAGGAAAGTGCGCCGCGGCACCGAAGACCCCGGAAAGCCGGATCATCCAGCCGATATGACCAAAGCCGTCAGGGTCGCGCAAGGTGGCGCGGATGGACGGGGGATTCAAGGGATCGGGAGCCAGTTCCCCACGATTTACCCGCAGAAACGCGACCGCCGCCCGGGCGGGGCCGGGGGGCGGGAGAATGGCAGGAGATCGCCTAGGCGTTTATTCCTGAAGCTGGCGCTTGAGCGACTCGACCTCCTCGGACAGCGCATTGTCCTTGGAAACCAGTGCCTCGATCTTGCGCACGGCGTGCAGCACCGTGGTGTGGTCGCGGCCCCCGAAGCGCCGGCCGATCTCGGGCAGCGAGCGCAGGGTCAGCGTCTTGGCGAGGTACATCGCCACCTGGCGCGGACGCACCACATTGGCGGTCCGGCGCGACGACAGGAGGTCGGAGCGGCTGACATTATACTGCCGTGCCACCACGCGCTGGATGTCCTCGATCTTGATCCGCTTCGGCTCCTGCGGCCGGATCAGGTCGCGCACCTCGCGCTCGGCCATCTCCAGCGTCACCGGCTGGTTGTTGAGCTTCGAGTGCGCCAGCAGGCGGTTGATCGCGCCTTCGAGGTCGCGGCCGTTATGGGTGATGGTGCGCGCCAGATAGTGCAGCACCTCTTCCGGCACGTCGAAGGTCGCATGATGGGCACGGGCGGCTGCGACGCGCGACTTGAGAATGCCGTGGCGCAGCTCTTCGCCGAGCGAGGCCATCTCGACCACGAGGCCGCCGGCCAGGCGCGAGCGGACGCGGTCATCCAGGCTTTCCAGATCGGACGGCGGACGGTCGGCCGCGATCACGACCTGACGGCCGGCATCGATCAGCGCATTCAGCGTGTGACAGAACTCGGCCTGCGTCGACTTGCCCTGCAGGAACTGCAGGTCGTCGATGACCAGCACGTCGATGCCGCGCAGCGCTTCCTTGAAGGCGAGCGCCGTCTGCGTCTTCAGCGCGGCGACGAAGCCGTACATGAATTTTTCCGCAGTGAGATAGAGCACCTTGCGCTCGTTGCCGGAATTGCCGGCCCAGGTCACGGCCTGCAAGAGATGCGTCTTGCCGAGGCCGACGCCGGCATGGATGTAGAGCGGGTTGAACATCACGGGGTCGCCGCGGCGACCTTCGGCGACCTGACGCGCGGCGGCATGCGCCAGCGTGTTGGAGCGGCCGACGACGAAGCTCGCAAAGGTCAGGCGCGGATCGAGCGGCGAGCCGCCGAGCGCATCATGATTGGCCGAGACCGGCGCGGTCGCGGTCGAGCGCAGCTCGGGTGCCGGCGCGCGGCGTGCTTCGACCGGCGCGGGCGCTTCCTTCGGCTGCACCACGGGGCGCACCGCGGAGCGAACGGTGAGATCGATGCGATGCACCTCCGGCATCTCGGCCTGCCAGCACGACAGCACGCGCTCGGCATAATGGGCCTGGATCCAGCTCTTCAGGAAGCGGGTCGGCACCGAGAGACGCACGCTCTCTTCCTGCACGCCTTCGAGATCCATGCGCGCAAACCAGCTCGTGTAGACGTCTTCGCCGACGTTCGAGCGCAGCCGGCTCTTCACGCGTGACCAGCGATCCTGTTCCGATGTCGTCAT